>CAVZHA010000001.1:0-548097 GCA_963774945.1 uncultured Actinomycetota bacterium
CTCTGACCAGCGTCGGAGCGGGTTTTCTATGTCCTGAAAGGCTGCCGATTCTCGCGAGCTTGCCAAGGAGTTGCCAAGCGTTGGTAGGCGGATGGGGCATGCTCCCCGGCGGCGCGTAGTCGACGCACTGTCATCCTGCGGTCGCTGGGTTGCTTCCCTCCTAGTGGCGCCAGCGCGCGTTGGCGACCAGCGATCCGATTAACCCGCAAAAGAGATTCTCTTGGAGTGCGGCCGCCGTACTTTCCGTCGCGAATGGAGACAGCGCCGCGGCGTTAGGTCTTCTCGAGCGCCAGATCGCCGCCGCGCACGGATACGCAATGTGGCTGCGCAGCGGGTTTCTGTCAGGCCGCGAGGCCTCGATCGTTGTGAGAAGCTTGCATTTACTTGGCTAACTGGGCTGCACCACGATCCGATCCAGCCGGATCTCGGCATTGTCGCCACGCACTCCGACACCGCCGTCGTGAAGCGGCGCACAGCCGACACCGTGATCGGTCGCCGACATCGAGTGGCTGTCGCGGCTGGCGGTAATCGCCACCGAGCCGTCCGGCTGGTCCGTAGCGCTGACCGTCACGTTCTGCCACTCGCCGAACGGGACGGCTGCACCGCCCTGGTAGTCAGTCAGGTCGTAGTAGGTGCCGCCGTTGGAGTCACCACCCGCACACTTCTTCTTGATGATCATGGTGCCATCCTCGCGGTCCACGGACACCGCGTACAGCTCGTACTCGGACTGGTAGCGCACCCAGATGTGAACCCCGCTCCAGTCCGGGCCGCCATGCAGCTCGTCCACCGCCAGCGTGGCCGTCACGATCACGTCGTCGAAGCTGCGGTCCACGCTGTTCATCCGGAAGACCGGGGAGTCGGTCCCACCCACACCCTCGGTGAAAGTCAGTGCACCACTGGTGATCTGCCAGGCGGGGTTCGGCCCGCCGAACTGGTCGTCGATGTCCGACTGCGCTGCGGCCGGAGCACGGCCAGCACCAGAGCGCGGCCACCGCGATCAGCGCCCTCATCCGTGTACCTCCAGGTTGTCGATGACCGACAGTGGGGCGTCTGGCGCGCGGTGGCTGATCAGGCCGACGCCGCCACCCAACTCTCGTGCTCCCGGTGGCCGCGTATCCGACTGCGGCGGCAGCGCACCGGCGGCATCTGCTGGTCGTTGATCGTGATGAGGATGACGCTGGGGGAGGCAGTGATGTCCACGTGGTAGACGTCCGTTTCGGGTAGGTCGCCGAAGGAGACATCGTTCTCCGAGTACCGAACGAGATCGAGTAATAGCCACGATTGATCGAGAGAACCACTTCATGTGCGGTGTTACCGACGTAAACGCTGATCCCGGTTGTGGTGCCGTGATCGGGTAAGACCAGGTCGGCCGAGACGCTGTAGCGGGTCCACTGCGCGGTGCGGATGCGGGCGTACTGCACCGAAGTCTGGCCGGTTCGACCGGGATCGATGGTCATCCGCTCACCAGCGATGGTAAGTGTGTCGGTGGGCTTCTGGTCGGAGTCAGTTCCAGCCATCGCGATCCCGTAGCAGATCGACGCTGCCAGGGTCCAGCGGGCTGGCCAGCTCGATCTTTTCAACCAAAGCTTCCAGGGACAGAGCCCAAGTGACGTCCATCCGGCGAATCAGCCCCTTGGCCATGTCCTCGGTTGAGGTCGTCTGGACGAGCGTTCCGTCATCGAGCATCCCCACGCGGAACAGTGAGAGCACCGTTTCGTGGGTGACCTCCGCTTCGTGCGCCGAGAACGGGTAGGCGAAGAACACCGGGACGGGCAGATTGCGCATCTGGAACTGATGTTTGCACTCCGTCAGGTCACCACGCACCCGCGCGTGGTACTCCGCGTCCGTTTCGAACCGGTTCTGGTCCGCCAGCCACATCACGGTGGTCAGGAAAGGCCCATCGTTGCCTTCGTTGTCGGCCGGGACGAACACGTGACCCACGTGAGTGTGAGCCTGCAGGTCCCACCGCCCGCTGTTGTGCAGAGTCCATGACGTGGTCCCAGCTCATGTAATAGGGCGCGCGGGTGCCAATGAACCCGGTAATGATGAACGCCAGCGCGTGCTGGTTGTACCGCTTGAGGATCGGATCGGCATACTTCCACACGCTCCCGCACCCATCGTCAAACGTGATCACCACGCTGCGCGGCGGCAGCGGCTCGCCATCGATCCAGCGGTCGAGCTGCGCCGCGGCCAGCGTCGTCCATCCGGCGTCGTGGAGCATCCGCATCTGGGCGGCAAACGTCTCGGGTGTCACCGAGTACTGCGACTTGGTGTAGCTGATGTCGTGGTAGGTGAGGATGATCGGGGCGGCCTGTGGAGACTGGTGGTGGCGCGCAACCGCGCAATCAGCGCCGGATCGACTGGACCTGCCACGGTGTCGACCTGCTCGAGCACCTGGCCTCTGCGGCCGCGTGCTCGGCGGCGCGGTTCCACTGCCACGCTGCCGGTCCGGCCAGGTAGCCACCGACGGCCAGCGTCGTCAATGCGGTGAGCCCTAGGTAGCGCCGCCGGTTCATCGTCTTCGGCGGCGCGTGGGTCGGGCAGCCGCGGTCTTCGGCGCGGTGTGTCATCGTGTTCTCGGTCATCGTGTTCCCCACTTAGAATCTCGGATAGTCGCCATCGCGTACGGCATCTGGAGTACCAGCACAATGGTGTAGAACAGCGTGAAGAAAATGCCCTGCCACCAGCGGTGGACAGGCCTGTTCATCCGGTAGAACATGCCGTAGATCAGCGCGATGCAGGCCACGCCGCCGAAGTACCAGTAGGGCAGGCTGGCGATGAAGTGCGGCTGCACCACCATGGCCCGCAGCACGACCTGTGGAGCCAGCAGCGGCAGGATGATCGACAGGCCGAACATCATCACCATCACCGGGTGCTTGTGCCTGACAGCTCTTGCCGCCCTGGGGATTTCGCGCAGCCATGACTTCTTCCAGCGCAGCTGCTGCTTGAGGAATTGGCGCAGGTGCTCGGGCACGTTGGTGGTCGCCACCGCGTCCGGTGCGTAGAGCACCCGCCAGTTCTTCTGCAGGACGTAGTTGGTCAGGCTGCGGTCGTCGCCGAACGTCGATGGCGTCCCCAGGAACGTCTGCTCCAGCCACAGTGGGACCAGTCGCACGACGGCCTCGCGCCGGTAGGCGGAGAAGCAGCCCGGGCAGCACGTCACTGAACCGAACAACGCCTCCGCCGACTTGTAGATGCGAAACGCGATGTAGTACTGCATCCCTTGCATCCGCGTCAGCATGTTGTGCTGCAGGTTCGCCACGTCGGTGTGGCCTGCCACCGCACCCACGTCGCCCGCCTTGAAGTACTGGACGATGGACTTCACCGCACCCGGAGCGACCTGCGAATCGCTGTCGATGAACACGTAGACGTCGGCGTCCGGCGCGGCCTCCATACCAATGGCCATCGCCACCCGCTTGCCGCCGTTCACCTTCGCCGGGATCACCGTCAGGTGCGGGTGGTAGGCCCACACCTCGTAGATCCGGCGCAGCGTGTCGTCGGTGGACTTGTCGTCGACGACCACGACCTCGATCAGCTCCCGTGGATAGTCCACCATCAGGCAGGCCTCCAGCGTCCGCGCGATGTCGGGCTCGTTGTATGCGGGCACGATGATCGCCACGGTTGGCCGGTGGCCGGTCGCGTGCTTGGGTCGGTACAGCGCCGCCAGCAGGAAGCGCATGAAGATGAACGCGGTGATCACCAGCCCGTAGACGGCCCACATCGGGTCGTTCTTCAGGTTCTCGAAGCTGGCGACCTTGAACAGGACCACGGACACGATGATGCAGGCCAGCAACCCAGCGAACACGGCTTTGAGGGCGGGTCCGACCGTAGTTCCATCCCTCGGCGCAGCGATGACTGTCTTCACGCTTTCCTTCCTCCTTTTCGTGCCCGTGCGCCAGGCAAGTCGAACGCCAGCCGTCTCACTCCAGGCAGTGGGTGATCCAGTCCTCGATCAGCCCAAGAATCAGCCATCAGCTGTTGACCGGGCTCGTGCCCGCGCGGCCGGGTCGAGCACTAGGTGCCCGGTCAGCCACCCAAGCTCGACGCCGGCGTGCCGGGTGTGTACCAGTACCAAGTCCCAGGCGTCCCGCTCGGGTGCTGGGTGGCTGGTCAGCCGTCGATATGGCGTGTCCAGGTGATCGACCCAGGGATCGACGTACTCGACCACAGCCCCCGCAGCGGCCAACCCCTCGATGATCTCGATGGCCGGTGACTCGCGCACATCGGCCACGCCGGGCTTGTAAGTCACTCCGATAACGAGGACGCGTGCACCCCTGGTGGCACAACCCTTCTCGGCCAGCATCTGGCGGGCCAGCGTCACCACGCTGCCCGGCCGCAGCGCGATCGCGGTCATGGCGGTCCTCGCCACGGGCGCGTCGAACCGCTTGGCCCTCAGCTGCCACAGCAGGTAGTGCGGGTCGCAGGGAATGCAGTGGCCGCCGACGCCGGGCCCGGGATAGAACGGCATGAAGCCGTAGGGCTTGGTGGCGGCGGCGGTGATCACCTCGATGATGTCCACGCTCAATTCACTGGCCACATCGGAGAACTCGTTGGCCAGCGCGATGTTGACGGCGCGGAACGTGTTCTCCACCAGCTTGGTCATTTCGGCGACCTCCGAGGAGGACACCGGGTGAATTCCAGATGCGGTGTGAGTCAGTAAGATTCTGGCCTGGGCGGTGCACGCCGCCGTAATGCCGCCCAGAACCCTGGGGGTGAGATCTGGCGCGTGCGCCCCAACGCCGGGGTCGATGCGCTCCGGGCTGAACGCCACGAAGACGTCCTTACCCACCTCGAATCCCCTGTCGGTCAACGGCTTCGCGACGAGCTCTCGCGTGCAGCCGACGTAGGTGGTCGAGGTGAGCACGATGGTCTGCCCGGGCACCGCGTGCTCCACCACGTCGGCACAGGCCCCCCGCAACGCCCGCAGATCCGGGGACTGGTGGGCGTCAATCGGAGTGGGCACGCACACCACGACCGCGTCGGCCCCGGCCAGCATGGCGGGCTCGGTGGTCAACTTGAGCGAGTCGGCCTGCAGGTGCCGCGTCAGCCGCTGGCGGTCGCGGATCGACAGATCGACGTGGCCGCCCTTGACGTCGGCCAGCCGGTCCTCGCTCACGTCGTACCCGATGACGCGGGCTCCGTTGTCGGCCAGGCTAAGCGCGGTGGGCAGACCCACATAACCGAGCCCGACGACGACGACGTTCCGGCCCCCCAACGCACTCATTCGACGCATCCGAGCCAGCTCGACGAGTTGTCCTGGCAGTGCGTGCCGACCGTCCAGACCGGCGGTGCGCCGTCGGCGGTGTAGACCTGCCACCAACCCGCGCCGTTCGCCGAGATGAGCATCGCCTCGACGACCCCTTCGACGGTGATGCGGTTGGCGACGATGGTCGCGGTCCACCCCGCCGTCTCCAAGGCGGCGCGGGCGTAGCCGACCTGTGATACTCCCGCGAGGGTCTTGGCGACCAACTCGGCCGTGACAATCTGCACATCCGGTGGCGCGTCTTGTAGCTGTGTCATGATTCCCCCTACAATTGACACGGACGCACATGCCGTGTCCGGTGTTCCGCCCGATGTTTCGGGTGGGATGGAGTGGCCCCAAGCCCCATCAAAAGTTAGGGGCCACTCAGCCTGTGCGGCGGTCTTGCCGCCGCCGTTAAGAAATTGCTGCGCGCATTGCGTCTACGGACACCCCAGCTCCCACCTCCAAGTCGTCAGCAACGCGGTCCCATGGACCGAGCCACGGTGTTGCGGTCGTGCTGCGGAGATCCGATGTCGCCTCAACGCAAGGGTGCTGACGCGGGTCGTGGTGACCAAGCCGCTCCGCCATCTCCCCACCCCGTGCGGTCATCCCGGTGAACCAGGTGGGTAGGGCCCAACGCAACACTGCCTCGGCCCCGCAGCAACATCCTTTACACGGCCTGCGAGGCGCTGGCGACGGTGTCATACCGGGTATCACCGCAGTGCGACACACGCCGGACGCATCCCCGTGCATCGCGATCGGCGTCCAAACGCTATCGGGGGCCTTCCATCACTTTTGGAGTCCTCTCCGCGCCTCCTTGAGCACAGTGAGCAGGTCAGGCGTCGTTCATGGAGTTGCGGACTGCTCGCAGCTACTGATCGCCCACACTCCGAGATCTACCAGACGCCATGTCCGTGCAGAGGCAATGTTTCTTGAATTCGCTAAAATTCCCACCCTTCCCCCGAATCAAAGTGTGCTCTGGGACACTATCAGGCGCCGACGGCGCCATCAAGGAAATATCAGGGCCAACTACATCGCAAAAAATAAGCAGTGCTAATGAATAGACGACGATGACACGATTATGGCCCTTCAGCTGCTGATATCCTTCATCAATTTAACTATAAAGCGGATCTAACACCATCCGGGAAGGCGCGAAAAATGACATCCGCATGCGGTTATAGCAACGATTGTTCGGACGCGAACTGCAGTTCTAGCTCGGCAGTGGTCACTGGTTGTATCCAACTCATATGGCTGTCTCTACAAGAACTATGGCAACGCTCGTGCTGCTTCAGCCTTGGCCCGTCTCGGCGTCGATCTGGACCAGCGCTCGCTCACTACGTCGTCAATCTCGCGCGCGTCGAACAGCACATCGCGGCACAGTTCGGACCGATCGAAGGCGGATCTCACCACCCTGGCCGGCGGCCTCGACCCTGACGACTGCGCCTCGAAACTCGCCGACGCGCTCGTCGATTGGCGCCCGACCCCGAAGACGTGGCGCTCCCCGTTGGGAGTACTCGCATTCACCGCCGTTGCATCACGTGCGCCCCGTCGAACAGTGGAGGTCCAGCGAAGGCGCACGCCGAGGCGACGCCGGGTGGACCGCACGAGTTCTCGGTCGACAGCGAGGTTGATATGGCCAGTGTGAGCGCTCCCTCGACGAACACCGTGCATACGAAGGTGTTGTGGGCGGTCGGCCAAGTTGCCGTCGCACCCGATGGGGAGGGTGCTAGACCTTGCGGTGGACGGCTCGTACGCCCTACCGGGCGATCCGATGTGGGCGGCCTGGTCGAGGCGGAGGCCCCCACGAGTCCTACTGCTGGATCAAGCGATTGTGTTTCCTCTATTTCGAGGTCGATGACTGCCAAGGTGCCACAGATGACCAGCAGGTGTCGTCATCGCTGAGCGGATACAGGCCGATAAATGCCTCGCCTTGCAGGTGAGCATCAACGACCTCCGGAGTCAGCGGAAGATGTGGCGCGTCGGCCCGATTCGTACCCGTGCGCCAATACCCCTTGATCGCCGGTGTCAACCTGAACGGCCATCTCGACGATTCTCCCAGCGCAGCGCGTAAACATCGGTGCGACAACGGAACAACGCGAACAGGAACCGCATCTCATCAGCGGAGCTGGGGCCCATTGTCACCGCTGAGGTCAGCGCCCCCGTCAGCGCCGCCTGGTCACTGGGAGCCGCGCGTGCCGGTTCCTCATTCAGCTGAAGAAGACGACGCGAACGCATATTGCCGGCACGCAGCGCGTCCATCTCCCAGGGAAACTCTTGACACCGATAACGGCCAACTCCTTTGTGCGGCATCTACCTAACGGTTTACTTCCGCCAACGCTCCCCAAGCGCTTTCGCCGCTGTGGACACCTTCATGACCAGACGACGCTCGCGGTTCCCGACGGGAATGAAGTGGTAGTGCCCGTAGAAGGATTGCGCCTCGTCGTCCATGGCATCAACGACGATGGACCGGCGCCGCCGATTTCTGATGCGGAGACGGCTTTGCCCAATGAGTCGAGGAGCGGCTGCTCGCCGTATCCCTGACCCGTAGCGACGTGTCGATGGACAGGCGGGCAATCAAGTATCCGGGTATGCGGGAATAGCCGCCAGCCATGGAACCCGAGACGCCGTCGTCTTCGGTGGGACAGATCGCGAAATAGGCGCTGGAATCCTTGCCGCAGTCGAGTCGGTCGACATCGCCACGGTTCGGCATTGTGCGATTGCTCAAACAACCTGGCCGGGGTTTGGGCATTAACTGCTCGCGGCACGTGCTCGCCAGGGTCGACGATGGCAGTCGAACACCCGGCGATTCGAAAGGCTGGAAACCCAGATGAGCACGCGAAACGGCATCATCGGCGCTGTGCCCGCCACCCAAGTTCCCCGTTATGCGGGGAAGGGCACTTTCGCCCGGATCGCCGACATCCACGAGGTGTCCGACTACGACATCGCCATCCTCGGCGTTCCATTCGACGGCGGTACGTCCTATCGGCCGGGAGCGCGGTTCGGCCCGCTGGCGGTTCGCACGGCGGCCCGAACGCTGCGCCCGGGCTACCACGTCGAACTCGGGGTCGCACCGCTGGAACACGTCCAGGTGGTCGACGCCGGTGACGTCACGGTCACCCCGTACGACATCGCCGAGGCCTGCCAGCAGATCCAGAACCACGCCGCCGACATCCTCGCCGGCGGGGACCGCCGCATCGTGTCGATCGGTGGCGACCACACCATCGCGCTGCCGAATCTGCGTGCCCTGCATGCCAAACACGGCCCGGTCGCGCTGGTGCACTTCGATGCTCACCTGGACACCTGGAACACCTACTTCAACGCCCCGGTCACCCACGGCACCATCTTCCGCCGCGCGTTCGAGGAAGGGCTGCTGATCGAGGACCACTCGATCCACATCGGCATCCGCGGCCCCATCTACGACCAGATGGACCTGGACGACGACGCCCGGATGGGGTTCAAGATCATCCGGGCCGGCGACCTGGACGTCATCGGCATCGACGCGGCGGTCGACGCGGTGCGCCGTCGGGTCGCCGACGTCCCGGTGTATCTGTCCGTCGACATCGACGTGCTCGATCCGGCGTTCGCCCCGGGCACCGGCACCCCCGAAGCCGGTGGTCTGACCTCGCGTGAGCTGTTGAAGATGCTCCGCAAGATGACCGGGCTGAACATCGTCGGCGCCGACGTCGTCGAGGTGGCCCCGGCCTACGACCACGCCGAAATCACTTGCGTGGCAGCGGCGACGGTGGTCTTCGACATCGTCAGCCTGATGGTCGCCGGAGCCAAGACCGCTCTGTCGGTCAACGGCGAGGTTGCCGCAACGGCGTTGTAGACCTACGCTCAACCACACAACTCAATACGCCGACGACACGCTGCGGGAGAACCTCCGTTCTGGAGGTGCCGTAGGAGCAATTTCCTCCCCGGGAATCTCTCAGGCCCAATACCGCGGTGTCGAGGCAACTCTGGAGAACAACGCAGATCCGTCGATTGCGTTTACCGAAGGGGAACGGCGCAGCAGCGCTCAATCTCTCAGGTCTCAGGACAGAGCGGGGAGGTGTCACCACAACTCGCGTCGAATAGTTCGGCGCCTTGAGACTGGAGTCACCTCGTGCCTGACGAGACCGCAACTATCAATGACGACACCGGCTTTCGTGCTCGCCACATCGGCCCCGATCCTGCCGCGCAAGCCCGCATGCTCGATCTGCTCGGCTACCCGTCGGTCGACGCGCTGATCGACGCCGCGGTACCCGAGCAGATCCGCAGTGCCGACCGGATGGCGCTGCCCGCGGCGCGCTCCGAACAGCAGGTGCTCGACGCGCTGCGTGCCATGGCCGACCGCAACCAGACGCGGGTACAGATGATCGGCCTCGGCTACCACGACACCATCACCCCGGCCGTGCTGCGCCGCAACATGCTGGAGTCGCCGGCCTGGTACACCGCCTACACGCCGTACCAGCCGGAGATCTCCCAGGGCCGGCTGGAGGCACTGCTGACGTTCCAGACCCTCATCGAGGATCTCACCGCGTTACCGGTGGCCGGTGCGTCGCTGCTCGACGAAGCCACCGCGGTGACAGAAGCCGTGCTGCTGATGCGCCGGGCCAACAAGGCCGCGACCTCCAATCGCGTTGTGCTCGATGCCGATTGCCTGCCCCAGACGCTCTCGGTGGTACGTGGCCGGGCCGCGGCCGTTGGCATCGAGGTGGTCTTGGCCGACCTATCGCCGACCTGACCGAGACGCTGCCCGACGGTGACGCCTTCGGCGTCGTCTTCCAGTCCCCGGGTGCCAGCGGCGTCGTACGCAACCTCGCCCCGCTGATCGCGGCGGCCCGCGACCGCGGCATGCTCACCACCGTCGCGGCCGACCTGCTGTCGCTGACGCTGGTGTCGGCCCCGGGCGAGCAGGGCGCCGACATCGCGGTGGGCTCGGCGCAGCGGTTCGGTGTGCCGCTGTTCTTCGGCGGCCCGCACGCCGGGTACATGTCGGTCCGGTCCGGGTTGGAGCGCATGCTGCCCGGCCGGCTGGTCGGCGTATCGGTCGACGTGGACGGCAAACCCGCCTACCGGCTGGCGCTGCAGACCCGCGAACAGCACATCCGCCGGGACAAGGCGACCAGCAACATCTGCACCGCGCAGGCGTTGCTGGCCAATGTCGCCGCCATGTACGCCGCCTACCACGGCCCGGAAGGGTTGCGCGCCATCGCAACCCGGGTGCATGGCTACGCCGTCGCATTGGCCGCCGGGCTGCGGGCTGCGGGCCGCGAGGTCGTCCACGACCGGTTCTTCGACACGGTCATGGTGCGGGTCCCTGGCGGCGCACGACAGATCGTGTCGGCCGCCGACGACGCGGGGATCAACCTGCGCCAGGTCGACGCCGACCACGTCGGCATCTCCTGCGACGAGTGCACCACCGACGACGTGATCCGCCGCGTACTCGAGGTCTTCGGTGTCGCACCCGCCGTGTCCGCCGCCGGTGCGTTCGCGCTGCCGGACGACATGATTCGGACATCGGACTACCTGACCCATCCGGTGTTTCACCGGCACCGCTCCGAAACGGCGATGCTGCGCTTCCTGCGCGAGCTCTCCGACAAGGACCTCGCGCTGGACCGCACGATGATCCCGCTCGGCTCCTGCACGATGAAGCTCAATGCCGCCGCCGAGTTGGAACCCATCAGCTGGCCCGGATTCGCCGGTATCCACCCGTACGCCCCGGCCGAGCAGACCTCCGGCTACCTCGAGCTGATCGGCAACCTGGAGGACTGGCTGGCCGCGATCACCGGCTACGACCGGGTTTCGTTGCAGCCCAATGCCGGGTCTCAGGGTGAGCTTGCCGGCCTGCTGGCCATCAAGGCATACCACCACTCCCGCGGCGAGCAGAACCGCGACGTGTGCCTGATCCCGCAGTCGGCGCACGGGACCAACGCGGCCTCAGCGGTGTTGGCCGGAATGCGCGTGGTGGTGGTCAAGACGGCACCCAATGGCAACATCGACCACGACGACCTGGAAGCCAAGCTCGTCGCCCACGACGGACAGGTCGCCGCGATCATGCTCACCTACCCGTCCACGCACGGCGTGTACGAGGCCGACGTGCGCACCGTGTGCGAGCTCGTACACGACGCCGGCGGGCAGGTCTACGTCGACGGTGCCAACCTGAATGCCCTTGTCGGCCTGGCCAAACCGGGCGAGTTCGGCGGCGACGTGTCGCACCTGAACCTGCACAAGACCTTCTGCATTCCGCACGGCGGTGGCGGCCCGGGTGTCGGGCCGGTCGCGGTGCGGGCGCACCTGGCGCCGTTCCTGCCGGGTGATCCGATGGGAACCGAAGCAATACGTACTCGAACCAGTAAAGAACAGAAGAAGAACCAGATCGTGATCAACGCGCTGACCAAGGTCGGCGAGTCGATCACGTTCTCCGCCTTGACGGTCATCGCGGCGCTGCTTTCGCTGCTCGCCGCCAGCTTCCAGATCTACTCCAACCTGGGCATCCCGCTAGCGATCGGCATCGGCATCATGCTGCTGGCCGGGCTGACCCTGCTGCCGGCGTTGCTCGCGATCTTCGGCAAGGCCGCCTTCTGGCCGTCGAAGCCCAAGCCGGGGACCTCGTCGGCCGGCCTCTGGGGCAACGTCGCCACCCGAGTGGTCAAGCGCCCGGCGGTCGCGCTGCTGATCGGCGTCATCGCCTTCGGCGCGCTGTCGATCGGCGGTCACCGCGTACAAGAGCGCTGGGTTCGGCGGCACCATCTCGGCGCCGGCCGGCAGCGACTCCGCGGCCGGGCAGAACCTGCTGGCCAAGTACTTCCCGTCCTCGTCGGCCAACCCGACCAACCTCGTCTACAAACTGTCGACGCCGGCCTGGGAGGACCCTGCGGCCATCGCCGCCGCCACCACCCAGCTCCAGCACAGTCCGCTCTTCACCGGCGTGACCGGGCCGCTCAACCCGGTCGGCGGGGCCGGGTTCACCCCGGCCGAGTACACCGCGCTGCACGCGGCGCTCGGCTCCGGCCCGCTGCCCGCCACCGCGCCCGCCATCCCGGCCGCGTTCGCCGGCCAGGTCACGCCGACCCAGTGGACCCAGGCGTACCAGGAGTACCGCGCGACCGCGCAGTACGTGGACCCGGCCGGCACCACGATCCAGTTCCAGACCGGGCTGACGGCCGGCGATCCGAGCAGCACGGCCGCGCTGCAACGCGGTCCCGGCCCTGCGGGCCGAGGCGGCCACGGTCGGCACCACGCTGCACGCCACCGCCAGCGGCGTCGGCGGTGAGGCGCCCGCGTTCTATGACGTCAGCCAGATCTCCAACAGCGACCTGGCGCACGTGATCCCGATCGCGATCATCGTCATCGGGGTGCTGCTTGCGCTGGTCATGCGGTCGCTGGTGGCGCCGCTGTACCTGATCGCGTCGGTCGCGATCTCGTACTTCGCGGCGCTCGGGTTCGCGGTGATCGTCTTCATCGAGCTCGGCAACTCCGGCGGCATCACCTTCATCCTGCCGTTCTTGTTGTTTATCTTCCTGCTGGCGCTCGGCGAGGATTACAACATCCTCGTCATGACCAGAATCAGGGAGGAAGCGCACCATATGCCGCTGCGGGAGGCGGTGTCGCGCGCCATCAGCGTTACCGGCACCACGGTGACCTCGGCCGGCCTGGTCCTGGCGGGGACGTTCGCGGTGTTCGCGGTCGTCGGCGGCAGCGGCTCGGGCGGCTCGCAGATCCGCGATGTCGGCATCGGCCTGGCGGTCGGCGTCATCATGGACACGTTCGTGGTCCGCACCGTGCTGGTTCCGTGCACGGTGGTGCTCCTCGGCCGGTGGAACTGGTGGCCGTCGAAGCTCGTGGTCGACTCCCCGGAGGCCGACTCGGTGAGCGCGGACGCGGACGCGCTCGGGCTGGCGACTCCGGGTGTTCGCGCGGCCGACTCGGGCACCGACGCGACCGGCGCAGCCGACGCGTCCGACGCGTCCGACTCGCCGACCGACAGCGGGTCACCCCGTCACAGCTGAGAGTTGCGGTCAAAGCACCCCGCTCGGCGGTCCGGACATGATAATTGACACCATGATCCTCGGACATGCCGAGCGGGGTGCTTTTCTTCTGCCACGCTGACCGGGAGACTCTTGACCTAAGTGTGTACCCGTGGGCGGGCAAGACAGACGTACGGCGGTGCAGCCGCGGGGCAAGGGAAGGGACGCCGATGCAGGAGCTGCGCTTCGTCGCGGTCAGTGAGGACGGTAGTTACGCTGTCCTCGCCGTCCCCGGGCGCAGCGGGCGTTTTATCCTGTCGATCGACGAGCGGCTCCGTGCCGTCGCGCAGGGCCAAACCTCCCGGCTCGCCCAGTACGAGATTGAAGTGGAGAGTCCGTTGCGACCCAAGGAGATCCAGGCACGAATCCGCGCCGGCGAGACGGCGGAGGAGATCGCCGACGCCGCCGGCATCCCGGTCGAGCGCGTGCGCTGGTTCGAAGGGCCGGTCCTGGCCGAGCGCGCCTACATCGCCGACCAGGCCCAGGCTGCCTCGGTGCGCCGGGCCGGCGACTCAGGCGGAACCGGTTCCCGGCTCGGCGACATCGTCCCCGAGCGCCTCACCGCCTCCGGCGGGGCACCCGAGGACGGGCAGTGGGACTCCCGCAAGCGCGGCGACGGCAACTGGCAGGTCACGCTCACGTTCCCGTCCGGCGGCCGGCTGCACGTCGCCGAGTGGGTCTTCGATCCGCGCCGTCGGCACGTCATGCCCGACGACGACAACGCCGCCCGCCTGTCGCTGCCCGAGTCCGAACTGCCGCCGGAGCCGGTCGCGCTGCCGGGCGAGGCCACCGTCACCCCGCTGGCGCCGCGCCTCGGCGCGGCCGCGGGGATGGGCGGTGGCGGTTTCGCCGGCGGTGGTTCGGGCGTCGGGGTGCGTTCCTTCCGCCCGGAGCGCTCCGTCATCCCCGACCGGTCCCTGGGCGGGGACCGCTCGCTGGCCGACCGGCCGATGTCTTCGCCGGCCGCGCACGCTCCGGCTGCGTCTTCTTCTGGTGCTGTTACCGCGCCTGGTCTGGGTACCGGCTCGGACCGGCCGGGGATGCCCGAGCGCACGGGGCTGGCGCACTCTCCGGCGGCTACCCCGGTGCTGCCGCGGCCTTCGTACCACGATCACACGGATTTCCGCGACGGCGCCTCGCAGGGCCCCGGGCACCGCGAGCCCGCTGGTGAGCCGGATCGCGGTGCGTACCGGGGTGCGCCTTCGGCGTCGGCGTCGGCGCCGGCCGCGCCTGGGGTGGCCGCGCCTGGGGTTGCCGACGGCCGCCGGGGGTTCGATGCCTCGCCGCACGAGGAGATCGTGCCGGTGACCGCGCCGCCGTACGTCTTCGACGAGCCCGCCGTCACCGCTGCTCGCGATGATCGCGAGCGGGCGGGTGGCCACCCGCCCGCTCGCGGTCAGGTTGTGTTCGAGGAGCCGGAGCCCGCGTTCCTCGACGAGCAGCTTGAGCTTGGGCCGGACGCGCCGGTTTCCTCGGCGGCAGTCGTTGCCGAGCAGGTGCTGCCTGCTGAGGCGGCGCCTGCTGCGGCGCTCGAGCGCGGCGTCGGGCCGGAGCGCGCTGAGCCTGTGCCTGCGCACCCGGCTCCGGTTGAGCGGGAGTCCGTCACGGCACCCGCTGCATCCGGTGACGGGCAGCAGCCGCCAGGCCGGCTCGCTCGCAACCCATGCCGCGGCGGAGACCCCGCACCCCGCGGCGGCGACGTCTGCCGCGGCCCACTCAGCGCGGATCGCCGCGCCACAGTCTGACCCCGCGGCGGAGGCACGGGCTGACCAGGCTCACCGGGCTGCCTTGGCGTCCGGTGCTCGGGAGGCGATGACTCGCGTGGCGTCGGCTGCGGAGGCGTCTGGCGCGCAGGCGCCCGCCGCCGCGCGGCCGACGCAGACGGCGGCCTCGTCTCCTGCGGCGGGCTCTTCTCCTGCCGCCGCGCCTCCGGCACCGGCTGCGTCTCCTGCACCGGCTGCGCCTCCGGCACCGGCTGCGTCTTCCGAGTCGGCCGCGCCTGGCGCGATGGCCGCGTCGGCCACCGGTGCGCAGCGGGCCTTCGACGCGGGCGCAGACGGAACGGCGGCGCAGGTGCAGGCCGCCGCGCCCGCCCCGGCGGCAGCGTCGACGGCGGCCGCCGCAGCGGCCGCGCCGCCTGCTGGCGTCGAACCGCCGACCCGCGCCGGGTCGGGCGACGCACCCGAGTCGGCCGCGTCCGCTCCGTCGGCGGCCACCCCGACTCATGCACCCGCTCGGCCAAAGGCTGCCATTCCGGCAGAAGCTGCCACTGCGGCCGAGCCGGCCACCGTGGCGGAGCCGGCCAGCGCCGCATCCGCCGAACCGGTCAGCGCGCCAACCGCCACGTCGGCGGCGGCCAAGGCCCCGGCCGTTCCCGCCGGGGCTGCGGCGGCAGCGGCAGCGGCCGCGCAGAACGAGCCCGCCGCGAAGCCGACGCCTGAGCCGGAACCCAAGCCTGCCGCCGCGCCGGCCGAGAAGTCCGAATCCGCCGAGGACCAGTCGACCCGCCCGCGTCCCGCGGCCAAGAAGAACGCCAAGGGCCGCCGATCCTCCGTCCCGTCCTGGGACGAGATCATGCTCGGCAGCTCGCGCCAGCGCGACTAACCCTCGCGCGGCGGGCTGCCCCCGCTGCTCGGGGCCGACTCCGGTCACCCGGCCTGGCGAAGCGCACCGGGCCGACTTCGGTCAGGCGGCCTGGCGGAGCGCACGGCACGAGGGCGAGCAGGGCTTGAGCAGCCCGGTGTACTTGCGCTTGGCGAGCGCGGCGTGGACTTGGGCGGCCACGGCGCACGGCCTGCGGGTGACGTCATCCCAGCCGTAGCGGAGGGTCGATCCGCCGGTCGCGGTGGCGTCGTTGTCGCGGGCCTGGTCGAGGTGGCGGCGTTCTTCTGGGTGGTATCGCTTGCCATCGAGCTCGATGATCAGGCCGTACTCCTCGTAGTAGCGGTCGCGGCGGCCGCGGTGGCCGTCGGACTTGGTGAACCTGGCCTGCTTGCGGGCCAGCGGGAGCCCGTGGGCCTGCTCCACGTCGCGGTCGTAGCGGTATTCCAGGACGGAGTGCGCGCCGCCCGCCGCCCGCAGGATGATCTCGTCGAGGTCGGCCCGCCAGCGGAGCCGCTTACGCGCGGCGGCCTCCCCCCGCAGACGTTCTTCGCTGGTGAGATCCCTGGCAAAGGCGCTGGTTACGTAGCCGATCACGTCGTCGAGGCTTGTCGCCGCGTTCACGAGGTCGATGACCGTCTCCTCGGCGAGCGTATGGGGCGGGATTCCGCGCGCGAACCGCCAGTTCGGGTCGGGGCTGACGGACCGGTGAATGGCTACTCCTATCGGCGGCACCACGCGGCGTTTGGCGGCAATCGTCATGTGGATGAGGGGCGACGGACGGTCGGTCAGGCGGATCAACTCTGCTGCGGTCTGATGGCTGAGTCGTGCGCCCGGCCCGGCGTAGAGCACAACCGCCCATAGTTGAGCGTCCCTGCCAACCGGCCCGGTAAAGGTGGTGTAGACGCCACGGTGGACCTGCAGCCACCTGCCTTGTCCCAGCTTCGACGCGATCGCGCTCCTGGAGAGCCCGCTACCAAGCGCCTGCTCGCGGGTGATCATTCCGGCCTGCCATTGCGCTTGCTGACGCAGCCTGGCAGGGATCTCGTTGCCCATGGGAAAAATTATGAATTCATGGACCGACATTCCTGCCGCCGCGCCATTTTTGGCGCCCAATAGGTCGCCCAGTGGAGCTGGAGAAATGATCTTGGAAGGTTTGACCTCATATAGCGTGCTTTTCTTCCGTCACGATACAAGTTTCCAAGATCTTTGTGCCGAGTGGGGCGAAAGGGGCGTACGAGCCGACGGTGAGGGCGGACCGGGCACCTCGATAATCACTTCTTGCTGTTATCGGCAAGAAGGAGGTTTCGGGGTGGGTCCAGGGGCGGTCCCGGGGGTGGGGTCCGGGGACTTATCCGGTGTGGGGTCCTTGGACGGGTGCGGGGTCGGGTCGTTGGACGGGTGCGGGGTGGGTCAGGGGGTTGAGCGAGGGCGGGGGTGGGTCGGGGGGCTTGCGCGGGGTGGGTTAGGGGGACTGTTTGAGGGCGAAGCCCCAGTTGAGGATTTTGGTGGCGTCCTGGAAGCCGGTGAAGGGGCTGGTGGCTGGGGAGCCGAGGACGACGCCGATGAGGGTGCGGCCGTTGCGGACGGCTTCGAAGAGGAAGGTGTGGGCGGCGGCGTTGGTGTAGCCGGTTTTGATGCCGGCTAGGCCGGCGTAGCTGCCGAGCAGTACGTCGTCGCTGGTCGCGGAGACGGCGTTGTGGCCGTCGCCCTTGGCCAGGTTGTAGAACTTGAGGTCGACGATCGACCGGAACGCCGGGTTCTGCATGGCCGCCTCGCCCAGCGTTACCAGGTCGGCCGGGGTGGAGTAGGTGGAGAACTCGGTCGGGTACGGCAGCCCGTCCGGTGAGGTGAAGTGGGTGTTGGCCAGGCCCAGGCTGGACGCCTCGACGTTCATCTTGGCGATGAACGCGGGCAGGCCAGGTCCGTAGGCGTTCGCCAGCGTGTAGGCGGCGTCAGCGGCCGACATCACCAGCATGATGTGCAGCAGCTCGTCGGTGGTGTACCGCTGCCCAGGGACCAGGCCGGCCGCCTCGGCGCCGTACTTGGCGACGTAGCCGATCACCGCCTTGGGCACCGTGATCTCCCGGTTGAGACCGCCGGCCTGCAGGACCACGAGGGCGGTCATCACCTTGGTGATCGAGGCGATCGGCCGCGGCACGTCCGCGGCCTCTGACCACAGGACCTGGCCGGAGGTGGCGTCGACGAGGATGCCCTCCTTGGCCTTGACCCCGCCTGGCACGCCGACGACGTCGAGCACCGGCCCGGCCGCGATCTTGCTGGCCGAGGCGGCGGGCACGGTCGCCGTGACCGCGTGGCCGAGCGGCGTCGTCGAGATCGCCGCCGCCGGGTTGGTCGCACCCTGCGCGTCGGCCAGCCCGGCCGCTCCCGAACATCCTGCCAACGTCCCCCCGGAGGCCAGCGCCAACCCTGCGATTAGCAACCGAACGACCAGACGCATATGACTCCAGGGACTAGAGGGACGGGGTTACGACTCAGGGCGGGCAACGGGGGGCGTTGCGCCGCGCCCACGATCGTACGGTGCGATATCTGGTGATACCCGCCTATTTGCCTAACCCTTTGCTTACCAATCGGCCCTCGCCACCGACGATCGGTTATCCAGACGTTACTATCCGCACCCTTGGCCTGCCCGGCCAGTCGCTCTGCTAAGCGCGTAACCCCGGCCGGCCGACGGTTTGGCGGGTAACGCCGAGACCACGCCGGGGGTGGGGAGGTTGCCAGCGCGGCGGCGGCGGTGGCGGGTGCCGGTGCGGGGGTGGGGGTGGTTGGCGCCGGTGCGGGGGTGCCGTGGCGGTGGGGGGTGGTGGGTGCCGTGGCGGTGGGGGGTGGTGGGTGCCGGTGCGGGGTGGCGGCGGGTGGTTGGTGCCGGTGTGGGGGTGGCGGGTGACGGGTACCGGTGCGGGGTGGCGGCGGGTGGTTGGTGCCGGTGTGGGGGTGGTGGTGGGTGGTGGGTGGCTGATGGGGTCTGGGTTTCACAGAGCAATCGATCAGGGCTATGTCAGGTACGTCGAGGTTTCTCACGATTGTCTGACTTATGGCGATACGGGCCTGAGGGTCGCCCGCCAGGCATGGATGTCGGCGTCGGGATCGCACGCCCCGAAGTAACCGTACGAAATCAGGACGTTACCGTCCGACACATATGCCTACGTTGTCATGATCGCACAGAGTGACCGTGCGTGCTGATATAGCTATCCCTGGTTGCTCGGCGGCACGTGCGAAGACGTCAGGCGCGCCTCCAACGCGCGGCACAGGAAATGGAGCGGTGGGCGATGGGGATGCGGGCGCTCTTGGCTGGTTCCGCCGTGCTGATCGTCGGCGTCGTCGCCTGCAGTTCGGCCCGCGCGGCGACCGCGTCGCCTGCTGCCGCGGCGGCCGGCGGGCACGCCAAGGCGGCGACGTCGTCGGCTGCCGCGGCGAAGGCGTCGGCTGCCGCGGCGAAGGCGTCGGCTGCCGCGGCGAAGGCGTCGGCTGCCGCGGCAACGTCGGCGGCGGCCACGAAGAAGGCGTCGGCTGCCGCGGCGACCGTCACCGAGGGCCTGTGCACCGCGCCCGCCGCCAGCCGTGCGCTCGCGGCCCGGCTGTCGGCCGACATCTACCAGGGCCTGCGCGGCCGGGACGGCGTGCACGCGGTCTCCGTGTACGACCGGGTGACCGGGGTGTCGTGCGTCTACAACGGCTCGAAGCACTTCGACTCGGCCAGCATCGTCAAGGCGATCATCATGGCCGCGCTGCTGCGCTGGCATCAGCAGACCGGGACGCCGCTGTCGGCGTGGGAGAAGAGACGAGGCCGCGCAGATGATCACGCAGTCCGACAACGACGCGGCGACCGACCTGTGGGACGAGGTCGGGATGAGCAACCTGCAGCACTTCCTCAACCTGGCGGGCATGGGCGAGACGCAGCTCGGGCAGGACGGCCAGTGGGGGCTCACCCAGGTCACCGCGCACGACGAGCTGCTGCTGCTGAAGCTGCTGACCGCGCCTAACTCGGTCCTCGACGCCTACTCGCGCTCCTACCAGCTCGGCCTGATGTCCCAGGTGACCAGCTGGGAGTCGTGGGGCGTCACGGCCGGGACCCCGTCCGGCGTCACCTGGCACGTGAAGAACGGCTGGCTGCCGGACGCCAGCGGCTGGCACATCAACAGCATCGGCACGTTCTCCGGGCACGGCAAGAACTACATGATCGCGGTGCTGTCGGACAACACCGACATGAACGACGATGAGCAGTACGGCATCAACACCATCGAGGATGTGGCCCGGCTGCTGCAGCGCGACCTGAACAACGCCAACCTGACCGGATCAGCGGCCGCCGCCGCGCGCCTGGCGGCCGCGCCTAACGTGGGTCAGCCTCAGGCGACGTCGTGGGCCGTGGTGCCTGCGCTGCCGACGCCCGCTCAGCGGTAGCGTCGCGGGCGCCGTCGTCGCCGGCCTGACCGAGGCCGGCGTCCGCGTCAGCCCTGACCGCGTGGACCGCGTCGACGTCGACGATGTCGACATCGTCGTCGTCGTCGGTGTCGCGGAAGACGATCCAGCGCAGCATGCAGTAGAGGTAGACGGCCTCGCAGCAGGCGGCGAGCACCCGGGCGAGCTCGTAGTAGACGCCGACCGCGGACAGCAGGTCGGTCAGCCCGAGGACGAAGATCAGGTAGTTGGACGCGCTGACCGCGACGAAGACCGGAAGCTGCCGGCCGACGCCGGCGTGGCTGCGGAAGTTGAACACCCGGTTGAGCACGTAGCTGACCAGCGACGCGGTGCCGTAGGAGATCGTGACCGCGACCGGGATCGGCAGCCGCTCCTTGCCGTGCAGCAGGCCGAGCAGCCCCAGGTCGATGAAGAACGTGCACAGGTTGATCAGCAGGTAGCCGAGCATGTTGGGCTCGACGACGTTGGCCAGCCCGAACGGAAGACGCCGGGTGATCGCCGTCATCGCCGCTGCGTAGCGCGCTCGGTGTGCCATGATCTCCATTGTGCGGGCCCGGGCAGCGTGGCCTGGTCGTTCGGGTGCCGTCGTCGCGTTCTCTGCGCGCGGTTTCAGCGCTGTTTTCGCGACGGGCTCACAGCTCTTATACAGCCGCTGACCAGGCTATGGCGGGTAACCTCTAGTGAGCTGGTGACGACGATTGACGCTTGTGAAAACAGTCACATCGGGGTGACGCCTGGGACACGAAACGGTCTCGCCTCGCTCGGGCCGAAGCGGGCGTGTGGTTGTGTTCTTAGGCATCAAAAGGATCATGCCGGGTAGGCGGCGCCCATCGTTTCGGGATGATCACGGGGTAATATCGCACTTATACGGCAGCTTCGCAGGTGCCCGGGTCCGGCTATCCGTGACATTCCAAGGCGAGCACTGTCCGTTTCGGGAGGATTTTGCATGACCCTGTTGGTGGAGCCGCCGTCGCCGCGTGATCGCGGGGGCCAGCGGCAATCCACGCAGCGGTCGGCAACCGATCAACTGGACGGCCCCCAGGTCGACGACGCGCAGGTCGACGACGGCGAAACCCGCGTCGACGACGCCCCGGTGGACAGTCCCGACCTAGACAGCCGCGCAGTCGACAGCGCTACCGTAGACCCGGCCGGGCCCGGCGCCGGCCAGCCGGAGACCGCAGCCGCGGCGGACACCGCGCCCGCGCCGGACACCGCGCCCGCGCCGAGGCTGGCAGAGCCGCCGATCCCGGGCGGTCGGGTCGAGGCCGCGATGGGCGTCATCATCCGGCTGCTCTCGCACAGCCCGCTCGCGCGTCCGCTGCCGGCCGTGATCCTCTCCGCCCTCGGCCTCGGCGGCGTCGCGTTCGTCGGCCTGTGCGCCACCGCCCCGGCCGCCAGCGTGGCCACTCCCCCGGTGCTGCTGCCGCTCACGTCGGTGGCCCGGGACCTCGGCGCGCCGCACCTGCCCGATCCGCTGGCCGACCTCATCATGTACGTCTCGATCGGGCTGTGCTGCCTCGGGCTGGCGATGATGCTGTGGGCCAACAGCCGGGGCTGGTCGCCGAACCCTCGGCGGGTGTTCTGGACCGCCGTCGGCGCCATCGCCGTGCTGGTCAACATCACCCCGGTGGGCTCGTCCGACGCCGCCAGCTACGCCGCCTACGGGCGGATCGCCGCGCTCGGCCACAACCCCTACACCTACCTTCCTTCTCAGCTGCCGGGCGGGGCCGGGGCCAATCCGATCAACCCCTACACGATCCTCGTCAGCCCGTACTGGCGGGCCACGCCCTCGGACTACGGGCCGGTCGCCACCTGGACGCAGCAGCTGGCGGCGGAGATCGGCGGGACCAGGGCCTGGCTGACCCTGTGGGTCCTGATGATCATGATGGGCATCGCGTTCGTCCTGACCGGCTACATACTGCTCCGCACGGCCGCCAACCCGGTCCGGGCCGTCCTCCTGTGGGTGGCGAACCCGCTGATCATCGTCGAGCTGGTGATCGGCGGGCATCTGGACTCGCTGCTGGCGCTGTTCGCGATCGCGGCCATCGTGGTGTCCCGCCGATGCACCAAGGTCTGGCACGATGTCGCCGTCGGGCTGCTGGTCGGCGTGGCGGGCGGCATCAAGGTCAACGCGGCCCTGGTCGCGCTCGGCATCGCGATCCCGCTGCTGCACGACCGGGCCTGGGCGCGGCTGATCAGGATCGGCGTGATCGCCGGGCTGACCACGTTCGGCCTCTACTGGTTCAGCTACGGCCTGAGCGCGCTCCGCCCGCTCGGCGACGCCTCCGGCATGGTCATCTCGCCCACCGTCTGGCGGGGGCTGCAGGAGATCGTCACCCTCGCCACCGCCACGCTCCCATGCGACCCGCTGCACGACGCTGCACGTGCTGAACACCATGATCGGGTTCGCCTGGCCGCCGCTGATGCTCGCGCTGGCCTGGTATCTCTACAAGCGGCTCTCGCCCGACGTGCCGACGGTCGTCGCCGCCACCTGCGCGCTGACGTTCGCCTGGATCGTCGTGGCGCCGTGGTCGCTGCCCTGGTACTCGTCGATCGCCTGGGTGACGGTGGCGCTGCTGCCGCGCAACACGCTGACCCGCTGGCTGACCCTTGCCACCGGCGCACTATCGCTGCTGCACTTCAATGGTGGCCATCCCACTAACGTCCAGATTGGCCCGACACCGTAGGTTTTCACGCCATTCGCGACGGCTAGATCGTCAGGCATGAGTGCCAAAGACGTCATAGCTAACGGACCGGTGCGCCGCCCCTCGGATCCGGTCGCCCCTGGTCGGGTGGCCGTCGTCACCGGTGCCGCCAGCGGTATCGGGCTCGGGCTGGCCGAGCGCTTCGCGGCCGAGGGCCTGCACGTGGTGATGGCCGACGTCGAGGAGCCTGCGCTGTCCAAGGCGGCCGCCAGCGTCGCCGAGTCGGGCGCCTCGGTGCTCCCGGTGGTCACCGACGTGGCCGACCTGTCGGCGGTCGAGGCGCTGCGGGACGCGGCGCTGTCGCGGTTCGGCGCCGTCCACGTGGTCTGCAACAACGCCGGCGTCGGGGGGCCGCACGGGCCGCTGTGGGAGTGCCCGCCGGCGTGAGTGGGACTGGGTCCTCGGGGTGAACCTGAACGGGGTCATGAACGGCGTCCGCGCGTTCATGCCGGTGCTGCTGAGCCAGGACGCCGGGCACCTGGTGAACACCTCCTCGATCTTCGGCGTGTTCGCCGGGACGCTCGGCCCGTACGGGGTGTCCAAGCACGCGGTGACCGCGCTGACCGAGACGCTCTACTTCAACCTGACGGTCCCAGGGGGTCGCCCACGTCGGGGTGTCGGTGCTCTGCCCGGGCGCGGTGCGGACCAACTTCGGCACCTCGTCGCAGGAACCGGCCCGCCTGGGCGGGCCCGGCCGCGCCAAGCGACGACGGCTGGCCGAGGCCGAGCGGGCCTCGGCCGAGCGGTTCGACCGAGCTCGTCCGTCCTCGGGGCCTCCCCGGCCGAGGTGGCGGGGATGGTGGTTGACGGGATCAGGTCGAGACGGTTCTACATCCTCACGTCGGACAACCGGCACGGCGGCGGTGCTGCGGCGGGGCGAGGAGATCGTCACGGGCGGGCCGCCGACGGCGCCGGTCGATTTCGTGTGATTGCGCCGGCCCGGGCGGACGGTCATTGAGCAGGCAGAGTCATGCACGGTCCGTTCGATACACGGATTTTGACTGTGCTTTCGCCGCTGGCAGCGACTGCGGGCGGCCGGTCTAGACTTGTCGGTCATGAGCACCGAGCCGACGTCCCGCGCGACCCCGCCGATCGCCAAGCAGGTGCCCGTCGAGCGCACCCAGCACGGCGACACGGTGATCGATCCCTACGCCTGGCTCGCCGACCCGAAGGACCCCGAGGTCATCGCCTACCTGGAGGCGGAGAACGCCTACACCGAGGCGTCCACGGCCGGGCTCGCGGAGCTGCGGTCCGTCGATCTTCGACGAGATCAAGGCGCGCACCCAGGAGACCGACCTGTCGGTGCCCGGTGCGCAAGGGGAACTGGTGGCGGTACGCGCGCACGGTCGAGGGCCAGCAGTACTCGATCCAGTGCCGCCGACGGGTCGCTCGAGGGCGAGGTCACCCCGCCGATGCCGCAGGACGGCAAGCCCCTCGACGGCGAGGAGGTGCTGCTTGACGGGAACGAGCTCGCGGCCGGGGCCGCGTTCTTCTCGCTCGGCGCTTCGTCGGTCAGCCCGGACGAGCGGCTGCTGGCCTACTCGACCGACTTCTCCGGCGACGAGCGGTTCACGCTGCGGGTCAAGGACCTGGCGACCGGCTCGGTGCTCGACGACGAGGTCCCCGACACCTACTACGGCTGCGCCTGGTCGCGCGACGGCTCGACCCTGTTCTACGTCACCGTCGACGACGCCTGGCGGCCGTACCGGGTCTGGCGGCACGTGGTCGGTACGCCCGGCCGCCGACGACGTGGTGGTCTTCGAGGAGGCCGACGAGAAGTTCTGGCTCGGCGTCGGGCGCCAGCCGCGACGAGCGCTTCATCGAGATCCAGACGGCGTCCAAGCTGACCAGCGAGGTGTGGCTGCTCGACGCCGCCTCGCCTGACAGCGACTTCGCCGTCGTCGCGCCCCGGCGGCACGGCGTCGAGTACGGCGTCGAGGTGGCCGGCGACCGGCTGCTCATCCTGCACAACGACGGCGCCGAGAACTTCGAGCTGGCGGCCGCGCCGCTGCCCGGCGCCCCGGGGTACGGCGACGCCGCTTCCTGGACGCCGGTGATCGCGCACCGGGCCGACACCCGGCTGCTTTCGGTGGACGCGTTCGCCGACTACCTGGTGCTCTACTACCGCCGCGACGGCCTGACCGGGCTGTCGGTGCTGCCCGCCTCGGGGCCGGCCCGGAGCGGCCGGTCACCTTCCCCGAGCCGATCTACTCGGTCGGCCCGGGGTCGAACCCGGAGTACACGCAGACCCGGTTCCGGCTCGGGTACAACTCGCTGGTCACGCCGTCCACGGTCTACGACCTCGACCTGGCGACCGGCGCGCTCACCCTGCTCAAGCAGCAGCAGGTGCTGCCGTCGCCGGCCGGGGTCGGCTACGACCCCGCCGCCTACGAGCAGTACCGCGAGTGGGCGACGGCCGCGGACGGCACCCAGGTGCCGATCTCGATCGTCTGCGCGAAGGGCACAGCGCGGGACGGATCCGCGCCCTGCCTGCTGTACGGGTACGGCAGCTACGAGATCTCGATCGACCCCAGCTTCTCGATCCCCCGGCTTTCGCTGCTCGACCGCGGGTTCGTGTTCGCGATCGCGCACATCCGGGGCGGCGGCGAGATGGGCCGGCCCTGGTACGACGACGGGAAGATGCTGACCAAGCGGAACACGTTCACCGACTTCGTGGCGTGCGGCCGAGCATCTGGTCGCGGCCGGCTGGACGTCCCCGGCGCGGCTGGTCGCCCGGGGCGGCTCGGCCGGCGGGCTGCTGATGGGCGCGGTCGCCAACCTCGCCCCGTCCGCGTTCACCGGGATCGTGGCCCAGGTTCCGTTCGTCGACGCGCTGAACTCGATCCTCGACCCGTCGCTGCCGCTCACCGTGACCGAGTGGGAGGAGTGGGGCGACCCGCTGCACGACGCCGGCGTGTACGAGTACATGAAGTCGTACACGCCGTACGAGAACGTCGCCGCCGCCGCCTACCCGGCCATCTTCGCGATCACGTCGCTGAACGACACGCGGGTGCTGTACCACGAGCCCGCTAAGTGGACGGCGCGGCTGCGCGCGGTCGCCTCGGGCGGGCCGTTCCTGCTGAAGACGGAGATGGAGGCGGGGCACGCCGGCCGGAGCGGGCGCTACGACGCCTGGCAGGAAGAGGCGCTGGTGCTCGCCTGGATCATCGTCACCGCAAACGAGGGCTAACCGGGCGACGCCCGGCCGGGCAGGCTCGACGGCCGGCCCGGCAGCGGGTTCAGTCGGATTTCGGTGGTTGATTTTGGCGCATTATTTACCGAGCATCGCCCGAGGGTAGGTACGGTCGGTTGGGTGACGAGCGACCCGAACGACAGCAGCTCACCCGGACCGTGGGGCACCGGCGAGGAGCCGACCTCAGCCATGCCGGCCCAGGGATCGAACGGGCAGGGCGCGCAGGGGCAGCCGGGCTACCGGCCGCAAGGCCACGGGCAGCAGAGCTCCGGTCCGCCCTGGGAGCAGCAGGGGCAGCAGGAGCAGCCGCCGCGGGGCTCGTCCGGTCAAGGACAGCAGGGGTACGGCCAGCAACAGGGCTACGGGCAGCAGGGCGGATGGCAGCCGCCCCCGCCACCCCAGGGGCAGCAAGGCTACGGGCAGCAGGGCGGATGGCAGCCGCCCCCGCCACCCCAGGGGCAGCAGGGCTACGGGCAGCAACAGGGGTACGGGCAGCAGGGCGGGTGGCAGCCGCCTTCGCCCCAGGGGCAGCAGGGGTACGGCCAGCAGCCGGGGTACGGTCAGCCGGGGTACGGTCAGCCGGGGTACGACCAGACTCGGTACGACCAGCCGGCCTATAACCAGCAGGGGTACGACCAGCAGGCCAGCGGTCAGGGCGGGCTCGGGCCGTTCGGGCCGAGGCCGGATTGGGAGCAGCCGCCGCCGGTTCCGCCGACGGGCGGCGGGTCCGGGCACGGCGGCGGCCGCCGACCGAAGAAGCAGCGACAGCCGGGCAAGCGCGGCAAGGTGATCGCGATCACCGCCGTGGCGGTGATCGTGGTGGCGGCAGGCGTCGGGATCGGCGTCAAGGAGCTCAACAAGGGCCCGGGCACGCCGGTCTACGGCATGCTCACGACCGGGTCGACCCCGCAGCAGGACGGGCAGCAGGTCGCGGCGGCGTTCCTCAGCGCCTGGCGGAGCGGGAACCTGACCGCGGCGGCCAAGCTCACCGACCAGCACGTCGCGGCCAAGGCCTACCTCGCGGCGAACGCCAAGTCCCTGGACCTGAGCAAGATGACCGCGACGACCGACAGCGTCGCCGCCTCCGCCAACTCCACCTCCGCCGCGCCCAGCGAGACGGCTAAGTTCACGGTCAACGCCTGGGTGGCGGCCAAGTACGGCTCTACCGTTATCCGCGGCCCCTGGCAGTACCACTCCACGCTGGTCGCGTACCAGCAGCCGAACTCCTCGGTCTGGTTCGTCCGATGGAAGCCTGACGTGGTCGCTCCCAACCTCACCGCGACGACCCGGCTGGCGGCGGTCTCGGTCGCCCCGACCGTCGGCGTGGTCACCGACGCCGGGGGCGAGAACCTCAGCAGCTACAACGACGCCGGGCTGACCAACATCGCGCACGACATGGCCGGCGCGCCGCCGGCCGCCAAGGTGAAGGCCGGTCTCGACGTCGAGATCCAGAACACGGTCGGGAAGAACGCCAATAAGGCGGTGCCCAACAGCCAGGCGATCGTCACCGCCCCGGTGAACCTCGCGTCGCTGGCGACCACGATCAACTCGGCGGCCGAGAGCGCCGCCCGCAGCGCGGTCGGCGAGCACAAGATGAGCTCGATGGTCGTCATCCAGCCGTCCACCGGCGACATCCTCGCGATCGCCAACAACGACAACTTCAACGACTTCGCGCTCACCGCCGCGGTCGCTCCCGGCTCCTCGTTCAAGGTCATCACCTCGACCGCGCTGTTCGACAACGGGATTCTGAGCAGCCCGCAGTCGCCGGTCAGCTGCCCCCCGACGTTCAAGGTCCAGGGGATCACCTATCACAACGACCAGAATGAGTCCGAGCCGGCCGGGACCCCGTTCATCACCGACTTCGCGCAGTCCTGCAACAACGCGTTCGACCAGTTTTACGCTGACCTGAACGGCAAGCTGGCGTCGACCGCGAAGGACTACTACGGCCTCGACCAGAAGTGGGACCTCGGCCTCGGCGGCGACGTCTCCGCGTCATACATGAACGTGCCCGCCTCCGCCTCGGGGGCCGAGCTCGCCCAGGAGACGTGGGGCGAGGGCGAGCTGACCACGTCACCGCTGGCGATGGCCTCGGTCGCCGCCACCGTGGACTACGGCTCGTTCAAGCAGCCGATCCTGACGGTGGGGACCAAGCAGGCCACCGCCAGCGCGCTACCGGCCGCCACCGACAGCGACCTCAAGGAGATGATGCGGGCCGTGGTCGCCTCGGGGACGGCGGCCGACATCGGCTTCGGCCCGACCGTCTACGCCAAGACCGGGACGGCCGACGTCGTGGGCCAGGGGCAGCCCAACAGCTGGCTGATCGCCTTCGATCCGACCAAGGACGTCGCGGTGGCCGCCCTCGTGCTCAACGCCGGCTACGGCGCCCAGTTCGCGGGGCCCGAGGTCAAGTCCTTCCTCGACGCTTACTCCGGCTAGCGGGGCAGCTTGTCGGCGCCGACGGCGAGGAGCCACGGGACGGTACCGTCGCCGCCTTCGGTGAGCGCGGTGATCGCCAGGCCGTTCGCGAACAGCGCCGAGGTGTAGACGCTGAGCGGACGGTGCATGCTGGTGAACGTCATCGCCAGACCGTCCCGCTCGACGCGGTCGGTGTAGCGGCGCTCCTCCCGGTAGGACTCGGACACCCGGAAGACGTCGGTGTGCATCGTGCTGACCTCCTGGGCGGAGGCGAACGGGTGCACCACCGCCAGGCACAGCCGCCCGCCCGGCCGCAGTACCCGGCCGATCTCGCTGACCGCGCCGTCGAAGTCGTCCATGTCGAGCAGCGACATGCAGGCCAGCACCAGGTCCGCGCTGCCATCGGCGACCGGCAGCGCGGCAGCGTCGCCGATCAGCACCGGGACGGGCGGCGCGGCGGTCGCCGCCGCCAGCGCCAGCGTCGGCGACCGCTCAACGCCGATGATCCGCCGGTAGCCGAGCTTGGCCAGCTCCCGCGCCGCCCGGCCCTCACCGCAGCCCACGTCGATGACCGGGCCGGGGCCGGGCTCCGGCAGCATCGCCCGCAGCGCCGGCCAGGTGCCGGTCCAGAACCCGTCGTGGGCAGACGTCCGCGCCCAGCTAATCCATTCGTGGGCGTGGTCCTCCCACGCCGAAGCGAGACTCACCCGCCCACCGTAGTCGTCGGACGAGCGGGGCGAACGGGCTGCGCGCGGGGTTGGGTGAGGAACGTGGGTAGTTGGGGGGTCTGCGGGCGGGCTTGAACCCTGAGCGTGTTCTGTTGGGGGCAGCCCGCGATCCGAAGTGCCCATCAGGTCCGATGGCGGAGCCGGGCCGACAGGTGAGGTGGGTGTGGTTCGTGGGGTTGACCGACGGCGTGAGGATCAGATTTTCTGGAGGGTTGGTTTCTGGCGGGCGGCGGTGTGGCGGTTTTCCGGGACGGGGAGGCCTAGGTTGCCGCGGAGGGTGGCGGAGTCGTACTGCCGGCGGACGATGCCGCGTTCGGAGAGGATCGGGACGACCTCTTCGCGGAAGCGGCGCCACTGGGCCGGGTTGGCGATGTGGTAGTTGATGCCGTCGAGGGCGCGGGCGTCGAACCAGCGGGTGATCTGGTCGGCGACGGTGGCCGGGGCGCCCGCGAACGGGGTCGGCCGGGGGGCTGAGATGGTCTCGACCGTCTGCCTGAGCGTGAGGTCGCGGTCGCGGGCGAGCTTGGCGATGTGCTCGGCGTTGGTGCGGAAGCCGCGCTCGGCGTACTTCAGCGCCTGCTGCGGGAACGGTGCGTCCAGGTCGTACTGGCGGAAGTCGTGCCAGGCAAACGGGCGGCCGAGCTCGGCCAGGGCCTTGTCGAAGTCCTGGGCGGCGAGCTGGAGGTCGCGCTCGATCTCGCGCGCGTCGGCGTCGGTGTCGCCGACGTAGACCCGCATGCCCGGCATCACCACCAGGTGGTCGGGGTCGCGGCCCTTGGCGGCGGCGCGGGACTTGATGTCGGCGTAGAACGCCTGGGCCTGCTCGAGCGAGGCGGCGTGGGTGAAGATGCCCTCGCCGATCGTCGCGCCGAGGTCGCGGCCCTGCTCGGAGTCGCCCGCCTGGAAGATGACCGGCTGGCCCTGGGGCGAGCGGGACACGTTGAGCGGACCTTGCACCTGGAAGTGCTCGCCCCGGTGGTTGAGCTGGTGCTGCCTGGTCGGGTCGAGGAAGGTGCGGGTCGACCGGTCGCGCGGGAACGCGTCTTCCTCGTAGGAGTCCCACAAGCCCTGCGCGACCCGGACGAACTCCAGGCCGCGGCCGTACCTGGTGTCATAGTCGAAGTGCTCGTCGCGGCTGAAGTTCGCCGCCGCGCCCGCGTCGCCGCTGGTGACCACGTTCCAGCCGGACCGGCCGCCGCTGATCAGGTCGAGGCTGGCCAGGCGGCGGGCCACGTTGAACGGGTCGTTGTAGGACGTGGTCATGGTGGCGACCAGGCCCAGGTGCTGGGTGGTCACGGCCAGCGCGGACAGCAGCGTCATCGGCTCGAGCCGGTTGAGGTAGTGCGGCGGCGAGTCGGGGGTGATGAACTGGCTATCGACGATGAAGATCAGGTCGAACTTGGCCTCCTCGGCCAGCCGGGCCTGCTCGATGTACCAGTTCACGTTGACGCTGGCGTCACCCGGGATCTCGGGGTCGAGCCAGAGGTAGTGCTGGCCGGGGCCGCCCGCGCCCATGGTGACGGCGCCGAGCTTGAGCTGCCGCTGCCGCGCGGTCATGCCTGCGCCGCCTTCGAGGCGGTGGCGGCGTCCTGCTCGGCGTCGCGGCGGGCGACCTCCTCGCGGACCAGCGGGAGCAGCTGGCGGCCGTAGTCGATGGCGTCGTTATACGGGTCGTAGCCCCGGATGAGGATCGTGGTGACGCCGATGTCGATGTAGTCGAGGATCGCCTGGGCGACCGTTTCCGGCGTGCCGACCAGCGCCGTCGAGTTGCCCGCGGCGCCGGTGGCGGCGGCGAGCGGGGTCCACAGCGCCCGGTCGTGCAGCTCGCCCTTCTCGGCGGCGGCCAGCAGCCGCTGCGAGCCGACGTTGGGCGGCTGGTTGCCGCCTAGCCCCCAGGTCTCGCGTCGTCGGCGGGCCCTGAAGTCGGCCACGTTCTCCTTGGTCGTCTGCAGGATGCGGTGCGCGCGCTCCCAGGCCAGGTCCTCGGTCGGGCCGAGGATGGGGCGGAAGCTGACGCTGATGCCGGGGGCGCCGGCCCGGCCGGCCGCCTTGGCGGCGGCGTTGACGGAGTCGATCTGCTCCTTCGTCTCGGCGAGGGGCTCGCCCCACAGCGCGTAGGTGTCGGCGTGCTTGCCGCCGACCCGGTAGGCGGCGGCCGACGAGCCGCCGAAGTAGAGCCTGATCCTCGGATGCTGGGGTGAGCGGACCTCGGAGTAGAAGTCCTCGATCTGGTAATGGCGGCCCTGGTAGGAGAACGGCTGCTCCGAGGTCCAGGCCTGCTTGAGGATGTCGAGGTACTCGTCGGTGCGGTCGTAGCGCTCGTCCTTGGACAGGTGATCGCCGTCGCGGCGCTGCTCGGCGTCGCTGCCGCCGGTGATGATGTGCACCGCGATCCGGCCGCCGGTGAACGTGTCGAGGGTGGCGAACGTCCGCGCGGCCAGGGTCGGCGCGACGAAGCCGGGGCGGTGCGCGACCAGGAAGCTGAGCCGCTCGGTGTGCGCGGCGGCGTAGGCGGCGACCTGGGTGCCGTCGGGCCGGGTGGAGCTGTAGCCGATGAGCACCCGGTCGAACCCGGCGTCCTCGTGCGCCCGGGCGAAGCGCCTGACGTAGTCGGGGTCGATGACCGGGCCTGCCGTCAGCCGGATCTCGGACTCGTTCTTGGTGCCGATCATTCCGATGAACTCAACGGGCATGTGCTGCCTCCCTCTCGGCGGTGTTTGCCTGCGGACCGACAGTCGCACCGGTCCGTTCGATATCAGGGTTCTGGTTTTAGACTTTCAAGAGGGATTCATCCTCCGCCCGGGCCTTGGTGTAGCGGTTCTCCGGAATGGGGAGGCCGAGGTTGCCGCGCAGGGTGGTGGCGTCGTACTCGGTCCTGACCAGGCCGCGGTCCTGGAGGATCGGGACGATGTCCGCGCGGAACCGCCGCCACTGGCTCGGGTGGTCGATGAGCAGGCTGAGCCCGTCGAGGGCGCGGCCCTCGAACCAGTCCTGGATTGTGTTCGCGACCGTCTGCGGGGAGCCGGCGAACGGGGTGGGACGCGGGGAGGAGATGAACTCCACCGTCTGCCTGAGGGTGAAGCCGTTGTCGGCCGCGAGCTTGGCGATCTTCTCCGCGCCGGTGCGGAAGCCGCGTTCTGCGTACTTCAGCGCCTGCTGCGGGAACGGTGCGTCCAGGTCGTACTGGCGGAAGTCGTGCCAGGCGAACGGGCGGCCGAGCTCGGCCAGGGCCTTGTCGAAGTCCCGGTCCCTGGTCTGCAGGTCGCGCTCGATCTCGCGGGCCTCGGCGTCGGTGTCGCCGACGTAGACCGAGACGGCGGGCATGATGACGATCTCGTCGGGGCTTCGGCCCTTGGCGGCGGCGCGGCCTTTGAGGTCGGCGTAGAACGCCTGGGCCTGCTCGATCGTGGGCGCGAAGGTGAAGATGCCCTCGGCGATCGTCGCGCCGAGGTCGCGGCCCTGCTCGGAGTCGCCCGCCTGGAAGATGACCGGCTGGCCCTGGGGCGAGCGGGACACGTTGAGCGGACCTTGCACCTGGAAGTGCTCGCCCCGGTGGTTGAGCTGGTGCTGCCTGGTCGGGTCGAGGAAGGTGCGGGTCGACCGGTCGCGCGGGAACGCGTCTTCCTCGTAGGAGTCCCACAAGCCCTGCGCGACCCGGACGAACTCCAGGCCGCGGCCGTACCTGGTGTCATAGTCGAAGTGCTCGTCGCGGCTGAAGTTCGCCGCCGCGCCCGCGTCGCCGCTGGTGACCACGTTCCAGCCGGACCGGCCGCCGCTGATCAGGTCGAGGCTGGCCAGGCGGCGGGCGAGGTTGAACGGGTCGTTGTAAGACGTGGTCATGGTGGCGACCAGGCCGATGTGAGTGGTGCTGACCGCGAGGGCCGACAGCAGCGTGATCGGCTCGAGCCGGTTGAGGTAGTGCGGCGGCGAGTCGGCGGTGATGAACTGGCTGTCGACGATGAAGACCAGGTCGAACTTGGCCTCCTCGGCCCGGCGGGCGAGCTCGATGTACCAGTTGATGTTCACGCTGGCGTCGAGCGGGAAGTCCTCGTCGAGCCACAGGTAGGGCGAGCCGGGGCCGCCGATGCCGTGGCTGACCGCGCCGAGCTTGAGCTGACGCTTGGGGTCGCTCACGCCTGCACCGCCTCAGCGTTCGCGGCGGCCGTGGCGGCGTCCTTCTCGGCGTCGCGGCGGGCGACCTCCTCGCGGACCAGCGGGAGCAGCTGGCGGCCGTAGTCGATGGCGTCGTCGTAGGGGTCGTAGCCCCGGATGAGGATGGTGGTGACGCCGATGTCGATGTAGTCGAGGATCGCCTGGGCGACCGTTTCCGGCGTGCCCACCAGCGCCGTCGAGTTACCGCCGGCCCCGGTCGCGGCGGCGAGCGGGGTCCACAGCGCGCGGTCGTGCAGTTCGCCCTTGGCGACGGCGGCCAGCAGCCGCTGCGAGCCGACGTTCTCCGGGTTGTCGCCGCCGAGGCCGAAGGACTTCGCGCCCCACTGGGCGCGGAAGGCGGCCACGTTCTCCCTGGCGACCTCGAGGATGCGGTGCGCGCGCTCCCAGGCGAGGTCCTCGGTCGGGCCGAGGATGGGGCGGAAGCTGACGCTGATGGCGGGGGTGTCGGCCCGGCCGGCCGCCTTGGCGGCGGCGTTGACGGAGTCGATCTGCTCCTTCGTCTCGGCGAGGGGCTCGCCCCACAGCGCGTAGGTGTCGGCGTGCTTGCCCCCGACCCGGTAGGCCGCCTCGGACGAGCCGCCGAAGTACAGCCTGATCCCTTGTTCCTGGGCTGACTTGACGCCGGATTGGTGGTCCTCGACCTGGTAGTACTGGCCGTGGTAGCTGAACGGCTGGTCCGACGTCCAGGCCAGCCGGACGATGTCGAGGTACTCGTCGGTGCGGGCGTAGCGCTCGTCCTTGGACAGGTAGTCGCCGTCCCGGCGCTGCTCGGCGTCGTGCCCGCCGGTGATGATGTGCACCGCGATCCGGCCGTCGCTGAACTGGTCGAGGGTGCTGAACTGGCGGGCGGCGAGGGTCGGGGCGACGAAGCCGGGCCGGTGCGCGACCAGGAAGCTGAGTCGCTCGCTGTGCGCGGCCGCGTACGCCGCGACCTGGGTGCCGTCGGGGTGCGAGGACGCGTAGCCGATCAGCACCCGGTCGAATCCGGCGTCCTCGTGGGCGCGGACGAAGCGCCGGGTGAAGTCCTTGTCGATGATCGGGCCGCGGCCGAGCCTGGTTTCCGACCCGTCCTTGGTGGCGATCATCCCGATGAACTCGACGGGCATGAAGCAGATCCCTTCTGGTAATGCGTGAGCTGATGGCTGCGTGCGGGTTCTGCCGCTAGCGGGGGGCGGCCACGGCGGGCCTCTCCCGGGCGAGCGCCTGCCACTGGTCGCGCCGGTGGCAGGCCGCGCTCCACCGGTCGGCCCCGGCCTCGGCCACCGGCTCGAGGGGCGGCTGGACGGCGCAGGCGTCGACCGCGAACGGGCAGCGGGCGGCGAACACGCAGCCGCCCGCCGCCGACGGCGGGGGCGGGTCGGCGGCGGTCCGGCGGAGCTGGTGGACCGTGAGCGGCCGGTCGTGCTTGACCGACGGCGCCGACGCCATCAGCAGGGCGGTGTAGGGGTGGCGGGGGGCGGTGAACACGTGCGCGACCGGGCCGTCTTCGACGATCCGGCCTCGGTAGAGCACCACCACCCGGTCGGCGATGCCGGCCAGCGAGGACAGGTCGTGGGAGATGATGACGATCGGCAGCCCGAGGTCGTCGCGGAGGTCGCCGAGCAGCCGCAGGATGTAGTTCCTGTTGCTGGCGTCGAGCGCGCTGACCGGCTCGTCGCACAGCAGCAGCTCGGGGTCGACGGCGAGGGCGCGGGCGATCGAGACCCGCTGCCGCTGGCCGCCGGAGATCTGCCCGGGGGTGCGGTGCAGCAGCGTCGCGTCGAGGCCGACCTTCGCCAGCGCGCTGGCCGCGCGCCGCTCGATCTCGGCCTCGTCGAGGCCGCCGCGGATCCGCAGGCCCTCGCCGACGATCTGCGCGACGGTCAGGTCCGGGTCGAGCGAACGGAGCGGATCCTGGAACACCAGCTGGACGTGCCCGCTGCGCCGCTCGCGACGGCGGGCGGCCCGGCGCAGGCCGGAGATCTGGGCGCCGTGGAAGGTCACCCGTCCCTTTCTCGGCCGGATCAGGCCGACCACGGTCCTGGCCAGGGTGGTCTTGCCGGACCCGGTCTCGCCGACCAAGCCGACGATCTCACCCGGCCAGATCTTCAGGTCGACCTCGGACAGCACGTGGTTCGCGCGCCAGCCCCGGCCGAGGACCACGTCGACGCCGTCCAGCGCGAGCAGCGGCGGCTGGGTCGGGCCGGTGACCGCGGGGTCGGTGGTGGGCGCGGTCATCGGGCGGCCAGCTCGGCCTCGGCGGCGGCGGGGTCGAGCTCGGGGTCGCCGGCCCGGATGCAGCGCGCCTGGTGCCCGGGGCCCAGCCGCAGCAGGTCGACCGGTCCTGACCGGCACGCGTCAATCGCGGCCGGGCAGCGCGCGGCGAACCGGCAGCCGACGACGTCCTCGCCCATCTGCGGCGGCTGGCCGGGGATCACCCGGAGCTCGCGGCGCTCGAAGTCGCCGACCGAGGCGACCCGGAGCAGGGCCTGGGTGTAGGGGTGCCGCGGCCGGTCGATGATCTCCTCGACCGGGCCGGTCTCGACCGCCTCGCCCGCGTAGAACACCACCACCCGGTCGCACAGCTCCCTGATCAGCGCGAGGTCGTGCGAGACGAACAGCACGGCCAGGTTGCGCTGATCCCGCAGGTCCTTCAGCAGCTCGATGATCTCGGCCTGGATGGTGACGTCGAGGGCGGTGGTGGCCTCGTCGGCGATCAGCAGCCGCGGGTCGCAGGAGATGGCGATGGCGATCATCACCCGCTGCAGCATGCCGCCGGACAGCTCGGCCGGGATCTGGTGAAAGACCCGCTCAGGGTCGTGCAGCCCGACGGCGGCGAACAGCTCGACCGTCTTGCGGTGCGCTTGCGCCCGCGCCAGCCGCTGCTTGACCCGCAGCACCTCGGCCAGCTGGCCGCCGACGGTCAGGTTCGGGTTCAGGTACGAGGCCGGGTCCTGGAACACCGCGCCGACGGCGGTGCCGTGCAGCCGCTCCCAGCCCCGTCGCGACAGGTCGGTCACGTCCTGGCCGCCGAACGAGATCGTGCCCCCGGCCACCGCGCAGCCGGCGGCAGCACGCCGAGCGCGGCCCGGCAGGCCAGCGTCTTGCCGCTGCCCGACTCGCCGACCAGGCCGACGATCTCGCCCGCGCCGACGCTGAGGGTGATGCCGCGGACCGCGACGGCGGCCCCGTCGTGCACGGTGACGTGCAGATCCGAGATCTGCAGGACCTCGTCAGGCGGCGGTTTGCCGGACATCGGCGGCCTCCGGGTTTGAAATTGCCAGGGTGGAGTGGGTCTTGATGACCGGGTCGGGCAGCGGCAGCGCGCCGGGGCCGATCCGGTCCCTGAACGCGTCCGCGAGCGCGTTGAGCGCGCCCACGGTGATGGCGATGAGCGCGCCGGGGATGAACGGCGCCCACGGCGCCTGGGACAGGTAGTCGAGGTCGGAGGAGAGCACCCCGCCCCAGGTCGGGGCGGGCGGCGTCACGCCGATGCCGAGGAAGGTGAAGAACGAGACCGCGAGCAGCGCCCCGGCCGCCGCCATGGCCGTGGTCACCGCGATTGTCGGCAGCACCTTGCGCACCACGTGCACGCGGATGACGTGCAGTTTCGTCGCCCCCAGGAGTTCCGCCGCCTCGACGTACTGGGCGCTCGCGAACTCCAGGGTGGCCGCCCTGGTCACCCGGAAGAAGCCCGGCGCGAGCAGGATGCCGACCGCCGACATGGCCTGGACCAGGCCGTTGCCGAGGGCGGCGGTGACGGCTACCGCGAAGAAGATGTAGGGCAGGGTCATCAGCGCGTCGGACACCCGGTTGACGGCGAAGTCGAACCACCGGCCGAGGAACACGGCGGCGACGCCGAGCGGCGCGCCGAGGACGAGCCCGATCGCGACCGCCTCGAACGCGGTCAGCACCGACAGCCGGGTGCCCGCCATCAGCCTGCTGAGCACGTCCCGGCCGAGGTAGTCGGTGCCGAGCAGGTGGTGCGCGCTCGGCCCCTGGAACAGCGCGTTGGCGTTGATCGTGAGCGGAGACTGCGGCGCCAGGGCCGAGCCGAACACCGACAGGAAGATCACCACGGCCAGGATGATGAGGGCGATCCTGGCGGACGGCAGCCGCAGCCACGAGCGCTGCCCGATCAGCGGTCGCCTGCTCATGCGCTCACCCCGTCGGCCGACCGGTTAAGCCACGCCAGCACCGTGTTGACGACCAGGTTGACGACGATCACGAACGTGGCCACCACCAGCAGCACGCCCTGCACGACGGGGATGTCGCGCTCCTCGGCCGCCGCGAGCAGCAGCTGGCCGAGCCCGGGCAGGGAGAAGACCACCTCGGCCGCGACCGCGCCCGCGAGCATGATCGGGAAGTCGTTGCCGAGGATGGTCAGGGCCGGCCCGGACGCGTTCCGCAGCGCGTGCCTGATCAGTACCCGGCGGTAGGGCAGCCCGCGGACCCGGGCGCCGATGATGTAGTTCTGGTCCAGGACCGACACCAGCGAGGTGCGCAGCTGCCGGGCGATGTCGGCCGCGACCTGCAGCGCGAGGGCGAGGGCGGGCAGGATGATGTGCTCGAGCCAGGGGCCGAGGCCGGCCGACGGCGCGGTGTAGCCGCTGGCCGGCAGCAGGTGGGCCGAGACCGCGAACAGCACCACCAGGATGATCCCGACCACGAAGGCGGGCAGGGTCGAGACCACCGAGCAGGCGATGGTGACGCCCCGGTCGAACCAGCTGCCCCGCTTGACGGCGGCCACCGTCCCGGCCGTGCCGCCGATCAGCACCGCCAGGACGACCGCGAGCAGCGCGATCGACAGGTCGACCGGCAGCCGCTGGCCGATCGACTGCGCCACCGGTATCTGGGTGAAGTAGGAGACCCCGAGGTGGCCCTGGACCGCCTGAGTGAGCCAGTCCCAGTACTGGACGACCAGCGGCTTGTCGAGGCCGAGGGCCCGGTCCAGCTTCGCCACCGCGGCCGGGGTGGCCGCGTCCTGGCCGAGGATGGTGGCGGCCGGGTTGCTGTTGGACAGCGCGCCCAGGCAGTAGGTGATGAACGTGCTCAGCAGCACGATCGGAATCAGCACGGCCAGCCCGCCGCCGAGCTTGGCGGCGGCCGACCGGGCCCGGCCCGGCCGGGGCGCAACGGCCCCGGCGACGCTGGTCAGCTCGATGACTGCCATCGTCAGCTCCCCACCCGGACGCCTTCCCAGCGCTGCTGCACCAGGTCCTGCGGTATCCCGGTCACCGTCGGGCTGTAGGCGAGGATGCGCGGGTTGGTGTAGAGCCAGATGTGGATGGGGTCGTCCTGGACCGAGGTCACCACCGCGTTCTGCAGCGCGGTCGGGTAACTGGGCGAGTCGAGCGGGACGGTGAGCGCGGTGGCCAGGGCCGAGGACACCGCCGCGGGCGTGGTCCCGGCCTTGCCGTCGACGTCCATCAGGCCCTGCTGGCTGTAGAGGACGTCGAGCATCTCGACCGGCGACATCCGCCCGGCCGTCCCGTCGACCGCGAACGGGATGGTCTTGTCCAGGTAGAGGTACTGGGTCTCGGTGTCGGTGGAGATGTTGCCGATGGTGGCGGTGATGCCGACCTGCGCGAGCTGGCCCTGGATCTGCTCGGCGAGCGAGCTGTCGGTGGCCGGGGCGGTCAGCGTGATCTTGAGCCCGTTCTTGTACCCGGCCTTGGCGAGCAGCTGCTTGGCCAGCGTCGGGTTGTACGGGTACTCGTTGGCCAGCTTGGGGCTGTAGCCGACGAACCCCTTGGGGAACGGCTGGTAGGAGATCGCGCCGTACCCCGACGCCTGCACCTGCAAGATCGCCTGCCGGTTGATGGCGTAGTTGATCGCCTCGACCACGTCCGGGTTGCTGAACGGCGCGGTCGTGGTCTGGATGTCGAGCTCGTTGACGACCTCGGACGGGATCACGGCGACCTTGAACCCGGCCGCCTCGGCCGCCGCGACCTGGTTGCCCGCGATGTAGGCGACGTTCACCTGACCGGACTGGAGCGCGGCGAGGATCTGCTCGGGCTCGGTGATGTCCTGGACGGTGAAGTTGGCGATGTGGATCTGGCTTGCGTCCCAGTAGCCGGGGTTGCGGACCAGGTCGGCGTGCGAGTCGGGCACGTAGCTGGTCAGCGTGAACGGGCCCGCGCCGACCGGCTGGGTGGGGATGCTCCCCGCGTGCTTGAACGACGCCGGGCTGACCATCATCCCGTCCTTGCCCGCCAGCAGGTCGGGCACCTGGTAGTCGACCTGGGTGAGGTCCAGGGTGAAGCTGGTCGCGCTGTTCACGACGACCTTGGAGATCACCGAGAGCTCCGACGCCTCGGTCGAGTTCGCCTGGGTCTGGCCGCGGACGATGTTCTCCTTGACGGCGGCGGCGTCGAGGGTGGTGCCGTCGGTGAACTTAAGTCCCGGGCGGAGCTGGAAGGTGACGGACTTCCCGTTGGCGGCGTACTTCCACGAGCTCGCGAGCCCGGCCTGCACTGTGCCCTTGGCGTCGAGGGTGGTAATCGAGGCGTAGACGAGGCCGAGGGCGTGCATGTCCCAGCCCGCGCTCGAGGTGACCGGGTCCCAGGACGTGGGCAGCTCCCACTCCCAGTTGAGAGTCCCGCTGGCGCCGGCGGTAGTCGCGGCGGCGGCGCCGGCGGCGCCAGCGGCGCCAGCGGCGCCAGCGGCGCCAGCGGCGCCAGCGGCGCCAGCGGCGCCAGAACCATTGCTGCCGCACGCAGCGAGCGCCGAGATCGTGACGATCGCAGCGGCAGCCGCCGCGACGCGGTAGGCGGTACGCGGCCGGAACCGGCCGGGCAGGCGAACACGAGAGGTCATCGAGGGTGCTCCGTTGTCGGGCGATGGATGGCTCTGGGGATCGGGGACCGACTGTCGGCGCTGACTGTCGAGGTGACTGCGCAGGGCTGGCCCGGCCGTGCCACCTGCATCGCCAAGCATAAAAGACATAAAGTCGATCGGTCAACTAGGAAATAGCTTAAACTCCGATTTATGCCAATCTTTCCGATGACGACGCCCCGGTCCGTCCGCCTGGCACTGCTCGCCAGGACCGAGATCGCCCTGCTTGACGTGCGCCACGAGAGCCAGTTCGCGCTGGCGCATCCGCTGTTCGCGGCGTCGTTCCCGCTCGGGCACCTGGAGGCGCAGGCCGCTCAGCGGCTGCCCCGGCGCGGCGTGCCCATCGTGGTGTACGGGGACGGGGCGGACGACGCCGCGGCTGCGGCCGGCCGGCTGAGCGAGCTCGGCTACACCGACGTGTCGCTGCTGGCGGACGGGCTGGCGGGCTGGGCGGCCGACGGCGGGGAGCTGTTCAAGGACGTCAACGCGCCGAGCAAGGCGTTCGGCGAACTGGTGGCGGACAGGGCGGGGACGCCGTCGCTGGCGGCGGACGAAGTCGCCGCGCTGCTGCGCGGTTCTAGGCCCGGCGGCCCTGCGGCGGCCGGGTCCGTGGCGGCCGACGCGGTGGCCGGGTCCGTGGCCGGCGCGGCCGCGCGGTGGCCGGGTCCGTGGTGGCGGCGCGGCCGCGTGGTGGCCGGCGCGGTGGCGCCGGTCATCGTCGTCGATGCCCGCCGGTTCGATGAGTACGCGACGATGTCCATCCCCACCGCCACCAGCGTGCCGGGGGCCGAGCTGGCACTGCGGGTTCGGGCGCTGGCGCCGGAGCCCGGCACCACCGTCGTGGTGAACTGCGCCGGGCGCACCCGGTCCATCATCGGCGCCCAGTCGCTGATCAACGCGGGGCTGCCCAACCGGGTGGCTGCGCTGCGCAACGGCACCATCGGCTGGACCCTGGCCGGGTTCGACCTCGACCGCGCCCAGGCCCGCCGGGCACCCGACGTCCCACCGGGAACGGCCGCCGAGGCGGAAGCCGCCGCCTGGGCGGTCGCCGACCGGACGGGCGTGCGCCGGATCGGCCACGGCCAGCCGGCCTGGCGCGGCGACGGGGAGCGGACCGTCTACCGGTTCGACGTCCGCACGCCGCAGGAGTACGACAACGGGCACCGACCGGGGTTCAGGTCCGCCCCCGGGGGCCAGCTCGTCCAGGAGACCGACTGGTACGCGCCGGTCAGAGGGGCCCGGATCATCCTCGACGGCGACGGCGGCGGCCGGGCGGCCATGACCGCGTCCTGGCTCGCCCAGATGGGCTGGGATGTGGCCGTCGACGTCGATGGCGACGGGCCGACGGATGCCGCGGCCGGGCCGACGCATGCCGCCGCCGCGGCGGCGGAGCGGCGGGCCGCGCCGGACGTCGCGCGGGCGACTTCGGCCGCGGTGGCGGACTGGCTGCGGGCCGGCCGGACGGCGGTGGTGGACGTGGACACCAGCCGCCGCTACCTAGCCGGCCACCTCCCCGGCGCCGCCTGGGCGCTCCGGGCCGACCTGGCCGGGGCGCAGTTCCTCGACCACCTCGGCCGTCTCGGCCACCTCGACCGTCTCGGCCGGCCGGAACGGCTGGTCCTGACCAGCTCGGACGGCTACCTGGCGGCCTGGGCGGCGGCCGATCTGAGCGCGAGCGCGGGGCCGGCGCGGGTACTCGCCCTGGCCGGCGGCACCGACGGCTGGGCCAGGTCGGGCGGCCGGCTGGACGTCGGCCAGGGCGAGATGCTCTCACCCGCGCTCGACGTCTACCGCCGTCCCTACGAGGGAACCGACGTCGAGCCGGCGGTCATGCAGGCCTACCTGGACTGGGAGTACGGCCTGGTGGGGCAGCTCGAGCGGGACGGCAGCCACGGGTTCTGGGTGTTCACGCCTCGGGCCGCAGGCTCGGCAGGTTGACCACGATGGCCTCCTGGCTGCTGCGGGCGATGACCACGACCGCCTCGTCGGCGCCCGGGTTCTCCTCGCGATGCGGGACGTACGGGGGAACGAAGATGTAGTCGCCCGGCGTGGTCTCCAGGCGGATCTCCTCGTCGCCGTCGGCGAAGACGAACGCCGGGGTGCCGGAGACGACGAAGATCGCGGTCTCCGCCTCGCCGTGGTGGTGGTTGCCCGACTTCGCCCCCGCGGCCACGTGGGTCTGGCCCATCCAGAGCTTCTCCGCGCCCGCGCTCTTGCCTGAGATCGCCTCCCAGCGAGCCATCCCCGAGGTCTGGCCGGTGTCGCCGCTCAGGTCGCCCGCCCTGACGTGGGTCAGCGGCCGGTGCCAGTGGTCGTCGCTCATGGTTGCCCCTCAAATTTCGGTGGTTGGGCGAGTGCGCTCGCTTGGTCAGCCGCAACTCTCCCGCAGCGTGCAACAATGTTCAAAATTAGACTGCGGCTGCCCTCGGAAGCCAGGAGAATCGGCACGATTCTCGGTCTTTTGACCACCCCTGCCCAAACCGGAGATACGGATGAGCACTCCCAACGGCCCTTACGATCCTTACCAGCAGCAGCAGCAGGACTCAGGGCAGCAGCAGCCCCCCTACGGCGGGCAGCAGCCTCCGTACGGGCAGCAGCCCCCCTACGGCCAGCAGCAGCCCTACGACCAGCCCGGCTACGGGCAGCAGCAGGGCTATTCCTCCTACCCGGGCGGTGCCTGGGGCAGCCAGCAGGCGGGCTACGGCGCCCCTTACGCCCCGGGCGGCGGGCCCGACGGCTACCTGCGGGGCGGACCGGTAACCTTCGGCGACGCGGTCAAGCTGGCGTTCCAGAACGCCTTCAACTACCAGGGCCGGGCGTCGCGCTCCGCGTACTGGTGGTTCGCGCTCGCCACCGGCATCGTGTACCTCGTCCTTGACATCATTCTGGTCCAGGTGATCGGCGGCGGGGTCGGCGTCGGCCTGTACTACCTCCTCGCCCTGGCCAGCTTCATCGTCGGCCTCTCGCTGCTCATCCGGCGGCTGCACGACACCGACCGGTCCGGGTGGTGGGTGCTGATCGCGCTGATCCCGTTCGTCGGCTCGATCGTCCTGCTGGTCTTCGCCTGCCTCTCCGGCACCCCCGGCCCCAACCGCTTCGGCTGAGGCCGCGGGCGCTAGCGGGCGCCTACTGCTGGAACAAGACGCTGACCGACTCTCCGTCGTGCGTCCGCCTGATCGCCTCGGCCAGGGCGGGGGCGACGGAGAGCACGGTCAGCTTCGGGTGCCTGACCGCCGTGGGCACCGAGTTCGTGCAGACGATCTCGGAGACGTCCTCGGCCGCGGCCAGCTTCTCCAGCGCCCCGTCGGCGAACAGCCCGTGCGTGCAGGCGATGCTGATCGACCGGACCTCCTGCCTGCGCAGCACCGAGAGCAGCTCGATGACCGTGGTGCCGCGGGCGATCTCGTCGTCGACGATGATCACGTCGCGGTCGGCGACCTCGCCGATGATCGCCGAGATCGTCACCTTGGAATCGCTGAACCGCTCCTTCGCCCCGGCCGCGACCGGCAGCCCCAGCCGCCGCGCGAACGCCGCCGCGGACTTCGCGTAGCCCAGGTCGGGCGAGAGCACCACCGCGTTGGACAGGTCCTTCTTGCTGAAGTGGGCGGCCAGCTCGCGCAGCGCGTGCAGGTGATCGACCGGCACCGAGAAGAACCCGTGCACCTCGGCCGAGTGCAGGGTCAGCGTCAGCACCCGGTTCACGCCCGCGGTGACGAGCAGGTCGGCGACCAGCCGGCCGCCGATGGAGATGCGCGGCGCGTCCTTCTTGTCCGAGCGGGCGTAGGAGTAGTGCGGCATGACCGCCGTCACCCGGGCGGCCGAGGCCCCGCGGGCCGCGTCGGCCATCAGCAGCAGCTCGACCAGGTTCTCCTGGACCGGCGCGACCAGCGGCTGAATGAGGTAGACATCACGTTCCCGGCAGTTGGCCTGGAGCTGCACCTGGAGGCAGTCGTTGGCGAACCGGCTGATCCGGACCGGGCTGCGCGGCACGCTCAGGTACCGGCAGATCTCGTCGGCCAGCTCCGGATGGGCGCTCCCGCCGAAAATAACGATCTCCGCGTTCACCCGGCTGCTCCGTTCACGTCACTCGGCATCACACAACTCCGCATAACACAACCATGGCATATCGGTAGCGGTGGCTGCTCCGCCCCTCGGTAAGCGCGATACGCTCGTAAACATGGAAACCCCCGGTTCCGCGCCAGCGGACGCGGCCGTGGCGGCCTCGGCGGACCGCGCGGAATCCGCGGACTCACCGGCCGCCGACCGCGAGCGCTCTGCGGCCGCCGGTCGTGCCTGGATTTTTCTGATCTACGCCGCGCTGGCTGGCGTGGCTCGCCTTCGTCATCGTCGCGTTCTGGGGGATGCTCTGGCTGGGTGACTGGCAGTTCCACCGTGCCATCAGCGGCAACGGCCTGAGCTGGGCGTACACGTTCGAGTGGCCGTTGTTCGCGGGCTTCGGGGTGGTTTTCTGGGCGCGCACCGTCCGGGATGAGCTCCGGCTGCGGCGCGGGCCGTCGCAGAAGGAGCTGGACCGGGCGGCGGCCGAGGCGGCGGCCGGGCCGGTGCTGCCCGACGGCATCGGCACCCGGCAGATCGACCGTCCGGCCGACGACGCCGATGACGACGACCTCGGCAGCTACAACGCCTACCTCGACCGGCTGAACTCCGAGGTGAAGAGCACCACCAGGTGGCGCGGCTACTACGGCGGCTGACGGCGGCCGGGCGAAGACGACCCCAGTCCAGGAAGGGACACTGAACCACATGCATGCGGCAGTGCTGCGCTACCGGGTGATGGCCTACATCACCGGCGTCCTGATCATCGTGGTCTGCTTCGTCGGCATCCCGATGCAGATCGCCGCGCACAACACGTTCATCGTCAACGACATCGGCACCGTCCACGGCTTCCTGTACATCGTGTACATCATCTTCGCCTATATCCTCGCGCAGAAGCTGCACCTGTCCGTTAAGCACACCGTGATCCTGCTGCTTGCGGGGACGATTCCGGTGATGACGTTCCTCGTCGAGCGGTGGATGATGCGCACCTACATCACCCCGGCTCTCGCCGCGGAGGACGCCGCTCCCGCGGGGCAGCCCGTCGGCCGGTGAGCGAGTCTCACTACTTCACCGCCCAGCCGACGGCGGCGCACCGGCCCGGCCAGGTCCGGGTCGTGCTGCCCGACCTGTACCTGGAGCTAGAGACCGACTCGGGGATGTTCTCGCCCGGCCGCCTCGACCCCGGCACCCGTTTCCTGCTCGAGACCGCGGCGCCCCCCGCTGCGACCGGTGACCTGCTCGACCTCGGCTGCGGCTACGGGCCGATCGCGTGCACGATGGCGGCCCGCTCCCCCGGGGCGACGGTCTGGGCGGTCGATGTGAACGAACGGGCGCTGGCGTTGTGCGAGCGGAACGCGGCCAGGGCGGGCCTGTCCAACGTGCGCTGCGCCACCCCCGACACGCCCGGGCTGCCGGCCGGCTTCGCCGAGATCTGGTCCAACCCGCCGGTCAGGATCGGCAAGCCGGCCCTGCACGAGCTGCTCAGGCGGTGGCTCGCCCGGCTGGCCCCCGGCGCCGGGGCGACGCTGGTGATGGGCCGCAACCTGGGCGCCGACTCGCTCCACGGCTGGCTGGAAAAAGAGGAAGGATGGCAGGTGCGGCGACTGGCCGCGCGCAGCGGCTACCGTCTGCTGCGGGTAACTGCCGCCGATGATTTCGAACGGACCGGAGTGACTCCCGATGGAAACTGACACCTCGGCCGGGGTGGCCGGCGGAACCGCAGGCGGGCCGCCGAGGCAGCTTCGGCCCACCGACGTGAAGCGGCTCAACCGCGAGTGGCGACGCCGCACCGAGGGCCGCCTGGCGCTGCTGCTCGACTCGGTCGGCCAGCCGTTCAACGTGGGCTCGATCATCAGGACCGCCGCCGCGTTCGGGGTGGAGTCCGTCTGGCTCTGCGGCAACACCCCCGACCTGGACCTGCCCGCCGTGGGCAAGACCGCCCTCGGCACCGACCGGTTCCTGTCCGCGTACCGGACGCCGTCCCCGGTCGATGCGGTCAAGGAGGCGGCCGAGGACGGCTTCCGGGTCATCGCGGTGGAGCTCGCCTCGGGCGCGGTCCCGCTGTTCGACGCGCCCCTGGACGGCCCGGTCTGCCTGGCGATCGGCAACGAGGACCACGGCTGCTCCCCGGCCACGCTGTCGGCCGTGCACGGGGTCGCCTACATCCCGCAGGTGGGCCGGGTCGGCTCACTCAACGTGGCGGTCGCCGCCGCGGTCGCCCTGGCGGAGGCGCGCCGCCGCGAGTGGACCACCGAGCCGGACTAGGCCGCCTTGCACGGTGCTGCGCTCCGCACTTCTTGCTGTTATCCGCTATTATCGCGGGGAGTTTGGTTATCGTGGAAGATTTGCACGCGCATAGCGTGTAAATCTTCCACGTAGAAAAAAGTTTCCAAGATATTTGGTTGTCGGACGACGTTTTCTTGCTGTTATCTTTAGGCGGGGGCGCGGGGCAGGGGGCCGGGGTTCTCTTTATCTCGCCGCTACGCAGCCGATCACCGGCGTTCACCGGGCGTGCCTGGTCGGCGGAGATACTCAGGGCGTGTCAGCTGACTATCTGGACCACCCCCGGCCGCTGGCGTTCGCGCACCGGGGCGGGGCCGCCCGGCAGCCGGAGAACTCGCTCCTCGCCTTCGAGAACGCCGCTCGGCTGGGCTACGCCTATCTGGAGACGGACGCGCGGTCAACCGCCGACGGGAGGCTGATCGCCTTCCACGACGCGGACCTCAACCGGGCGACCGACCGGACCGGGCAGGTCCGCAGGCTGCCCTGGCGGGAGGTGTCGGCCGCCCGGGTCAACGGGACGGCCTCGATCCCGCTGCTCGAGGACGTCCTCGGCACGTTCCCTGAGCTGCGGTTCAACATCGATCTCAAGGACGCGGGCACGATCGCGCCGCTGGCCGGGGTGCTGAAGCGGACGCTGGCGTGGGACCGGGTCTGCATCTCGTCGTTTTCCGGGCGGCGGCTGCTGGCCGGGCAGCGGTCGCTCGACCGGCCGGTCTGCCTCGCGGTCACCCCGGCCGGGATCGCGTCGGTCAAGTACCTGGGGCAGCTGGGCCGGGCCCTGGCCGACCGGCTGGCAAGCTCGGGCACCCGCTGCGCGCAGGTGCCGCCGCAGATCGCCACCCGCGAGTTCATCCGGCGCTCGCACCGGCTCGGACTGCAGGTCCACGTCTGGACGCTGAACACGCGGGCGGCGATCGAGCGCGCCCTCGACCTCGGCGCCGACGGCGTGATGACCGACGAGGTGGAGTTGCTGCGCGACATTCTGACCGAACGGGGCCAGTGGCATCCGCGGGTGCTGGCGTAGACTAGACAGAGCTGACAGGCGAAACACGCCCGAAACGGGGTTGGCCGGCGCATACGTGGGAATCTTGTGTGGGTATCCAGCGTTGCCGAAAGAGATCGCCAACCGCCTGGGAGGCAGTAAGTAATGGCCGAACGCGCACTTCGCGGAACCCGGCTCGGCGCCACGAGCTATGAGAACGACCGGAACACGGACCTGGCACCGCGCCTTGACGTTCCGTTCGACTGCCCCAACGGGCACCATTTTAGCGTGCCCTTCGCCGCCGAGGCGGAACTACCGCCGATGTGGGAGTGCCGCGTCTGCGGTGCCATGGCAACGGCAAGCACCGGCGACTCGCCTTCCCCCAAGAAGGCCAAGCCGCCGCGCAGTCACTGGGACATGCTGCTCGAGCGACGAACCAAGGAAGACCTAGAGGCCGTGCTGGCCGAGCGCCTTGAGGTCATCAGGGAGCGGCGCGCAGTCGAGGCCCGCGCGATCGCCGACGTGGCCAACCACGTCCAGCGCAAGAGCGCCTAGCCCTAGCGTTAGACCTACAAACCCCGGGGGGCCGCTCGCCCCCCGGGGTTGACGCATGCGCTGGGGCCGCTCGCTATTGCTGCTTCCGCGCCCTCGCTACTGCTACTTCCGCGCCGCGGCGGCCGAGTGGCCGTGCAGGCGGGCCGAGATGCCCCACTGCGCCACCCGGGTGAACGCCTCGATGATCACGGCGTTGGACATCTTCGAGGCGCCGAGCTCGCGCTCGACGAAGGTGATCGGCACCTCGGTCAGCACCAGGCCCGCCTGCAGCACCCGGAGCGTCATGTCGATCTGAAAGCAGTAGCCGGCCGAGTCGATCGAGGTCAGGTCGATCTTGCGCAGCGTCCCGGCCTTGTACACGCGGAACCCGCCGGTCGCGTCCTTGATCCGGACGCCCAGCATCAGCCGGTTGTAGATGTTGGCCCCCCGGGACAGGAACTCCCTGGACTTGGGCCAGTTGACGACGGTCCCGCCGGGCACGTAGCGGGAGCCGATCACCGCGTCCGCCTGCGTCACCGCCTTCAGCAGCTTGGGCAGGTCCTCGGGGCGGTGCGAGCCGTCCGCGTCCATCTCGACGATCAGGTCATAGCCGCGGTCAAGGGCCCAGGTGAAGCCGGCCACGTAGGCTCGGCCGAGGCCGGCCTTCTCCATCCGGTGCATGACGTGCACGTGCGGGTCGACCTCGGCCAGCTTGTCGGCCAGGTCTCCGGTGCCGTCGGGGCTGTTGTCGTCCACGACCAGCAGGTCGACGTCGGGTATGGCCTCCCTGATCCGACTCGCCATGCCCTCGAGGTTCTGCCGCTCGTTGTAGGTCGGCATCACAATGACCACGCGGCCGGTCGCCGCGCCAGACTCGCCCATCGCCTGCGTCACCTTCTATTCATGTCCGGCTCTGCCATCGGAAGAGGGCCCGGGTCGGCGCCTTCGGTCCAGAGCCGGCCCGTCGGTCACGAGCCCGGACTCCGTTGTCTAGTGAGCCACCCGGGCCCTTTCCAGGCCCAATCCCCTGACAGCCGGACAAATACACCGCCCTTGCTGCCGCGCACGACAACCGGAAACTGGCTGTTACCGCCCCCCGCCGTGGCGCGTCACTAATGGTACGCCAGCGGAGGTGACGGGCGAACCCGGCGAGCAGTCTGAGCAAGAAACTAACCATTGTCGCTAACGAGGCCAACCGTTGTCCGGACGATGCATATCTGCCAACTACTCAGGGAAGAAATAACATTACGCTAAGTAGTCGATATGGAGATAAAAACTCAGCTTCAAGCACGGAGTATCGGGGGAAACACTGTGCGTAGTGTATCGCGGAAAACCGCTGCCTGGGTGTCCGGCGCGGTAATCGCGGTCGGCGGTGCCACCGCCGGCATCGTCGCCGCTACCTCATCGGGCAGCGGCTCGGGCGGCAGCGACGCCACCCGCGCGGCCGACGCCGCCAAGCACGCGGCCGCCAAGCCGGTCACGCTGCGACTGGTCTCCATCAGCCCGCAGGGCGGCGCTACGGCCGCCAACGGCGCCACCGGGGTCACCGTGACCTACAACGAGCCGCTGCCCGCCACGGCGACCATGCCGACGCTCACGCCGGCCATCGCCGGGACCTGGGCGCGGCAAGGCGACACGGTCGTCTTCACTCCTACCTCCGGATACCCGGCCGGCACCAAGGTCACGGTCACCGCCGACGCAGGCGGAAAGATCGCAAGCACCACCACATCGACATTCAAGACCGGCAAGTACAGCACCCTGCGGCTCCAGGAGATCCTCGCGCAGCTCGGCTACCTGCCGCTGACCTGGACGCCCGCGGCCGGGGCGACCGCGCCCGGCGCCAGCATGCAGGCGCAGCTGGCGGCGGCCTACGACCCGCCGGCCGGCACCTTCACCTGGAAGCCCGGGTACCCGGGCTCGCTGCACGAACTGTGGCAGCAGGGCAGCGCCAACACCGTCGAGACCGGCGCGATCACCGCGTTCGAGGGCGACCACGAGCTGCTGACGACCGAGGCGATGAGCCCGGCCCTGTGGACCAAGCTGCTCAAGGCGGCCGCCGGTGGCGACGTCAACACCGACGGCTACAGCTACGCGATCGCCAACCAGCATCTGCCCGAGACGCTCACGATCTGGCACGACGGGCAGAAGCGGCTCAGCACCCCGGCCAACACCGGGATCTCGGTCTCGCAGACCGAGGTCGGCACCTTCCCGGTCTACGAGAAGCTGCCGTTCCAGATCATGTCGGGCACCAACCCGGACGGTTCGCACTACGCGGACCCGGTGGTGTGGGTGTCGTACTTCAACGGCGGGGACGCGGTGCACTACTTCCCCCGCGGCAGCTACGGGTCGAACCAGTCCCTCGGCTGCGTGGAGCTGCCGACGTACTCGGCCCACGAGGCCTATGACCTGCTGCCGTACGGGTCGCTGGTCACCGTCACCCCAGAGTGATCGGCAGGCCCGGGTGACCGGGGCCGCGGGCGCCGGTCAGCGGGGCGCGCCGAGGTCGGCCACGCCGGGGCCCGCCGGATGGGCGGCGAAACGCTCGCTCACCAGCGGGTCGTGGCCGGCCACCAGGTGCGTGCCGGGCTGGCCGGCCAGCTCGTTGAGCAGGTCGTAGGCCCGGTACATGGCCGGCAGGTCGGCGACGATCGCGAACGGGCGGTCGCGCTCGGCCTCGGCGTAGAAGTGCAGCGCGTCGGAGGCCAGCACCGCGGCGCCGGTCTCCGACGTCGCCGCGAGCACGATGAGCTGCCCGGGGGTGTGACCGCCGACCTCGACCAGCTCGATCCCGGGCGCCAGCGTCAGCTCGCCGCTGAACAGCGTGACCCGGCCCTGCCGGCGGGCCCGCTCGAGCTCGGCGATCTCGCCCGGCTCGGAGTGCGCGGCGAAGTGGGCGCGGGCGGCCAGCGGCGACGTCCAGAAGTCGTACTCGGCCTCGGTCAGCACGAGCTCGGCCTGCGGGAACTGGCCGATGTTGCCGATGTGATCCCAGTGCGCATGGGTGATCACGATCGCGGCGACGTCGGCCGGGTCGATGCCGAGCGCGGGCAGCGCCTGCGCGGGCGTCGTGTGGTGCACCCGGCGGCGGCGGTCGCCGGCCTCGGGCGCGAACCCGGTGTCGACCAGCGTCACCCGGCCGCCGCGGCGGATGACCCAGAAGTAGTAGGCGATGTCCAGGTCCGCGTCCGGCTCGCCGTACAAGGGGTAGTTGAGGTACATCTCCGCGTAGCTGGTGACGCGGTGCCCGTAGCGGACCGCGAGCACCATGTTCTCCCCCGGCACCGTGTTCTCCTCCGGCACGCGGCCTACTCCCCGTCGAAGACGGTGCCGAGGTGATCACCGAACGCGGCCCGGTAGTGCTCGTCGTCGACCTGCTCGGCCCAGGTGGTGTCGCCGAGCGAGATCGCGGTGTGGTTGATGAACGAGTCCGGCGCGGCCCCGTGCCAGTGCACCTCGCCCGGCGGCGCCCAGACCACGTCGCCGGGGTTGAGCCGCTCCCGCTCGCCGTCTCTGGTCTCCACCAGGCCGTGGCCGCTGCCGACGATCAGCACCTGGCCGGTCGCGTGCGAGTGCCAGAAGGTCCGGCCGCCGGGCGAGAACATGACCGAGTTGATGCGGACCTCGCCGTTCGCGTCCTCAAGGAGCGGGTCGAGCATCGCCCGCCCGGTGAAGGTGTCGGCCGCGCCGACCTGCGATGGCGTGCCCTTGCGACCGTGCTCGATCTCCATCTGGCGTCCGTCCTGTTCGTCCCTCGTCCGGCGGTCCGGCGGTCCGCCTGCCAGGTTAGACGCGGGACGCTTGGCGCGCCAGAGCGGGTGCCGCGACCGCCGGGCGCGGTCGTCAGATCAGCTCGGCCACCGGGTCGCCCTGGGCGCCCTCGTCGCACCCGTCGAGGATCTCGGTCACCGGGTTGAAGTACCCGTCGGCCCGGGTGACGACCCCGTCCAGCCCGTGACCGCCGCCGGGCGGGCGTCGGGCCGCCCCGAAGGTCCCGTCCGCGATCGCGTTCAGCAGTCCGTCGGTCGAGATCCTGCGCAGCAGCGTCACCGCCTCGTCAAGCACCCGGTGCGCCCGGTCGATGACGAACGAGTCCGGCGCGAACGACAGCCCGAGCCGGCCGCCGCCCGCACGTAGCTGATGTTGGCCAGGGCCAGCTCCCGGTCGGCCCGGAACGGCAGGTCAGCCCCGTCTGGCAGCAGGCCGACGCAGAGGATGGACTGGTCCGTCATCAGCCCGGCGAGGTTGAAGAACGCGTCGAGCAGGCAGCCCGCGAGCACGTCCTCGGTGACCCGGGTGGTCGGCGGCATGTACTTCAGCGGCGCGCCGGGGAAGAGCTCGCGGACCAGCTGCGCCTGCGCCAGCTCGATGAGGAAGGAATCGGGCCCGGCCGGGTTGAGCTCGAGCCCGTGCCCGAACCCGAGCTGCCACGTCTCGAGGCCGGCCTCGCGGCCGAAGTACTCGTTGAGCAGCTGCGACGCGATGACCGCGGGCGCCGCGTCGGCGGCGTCGTGATCGCGGTCGGGCTCGGCCGGAGCGGCCGGAAGCGGCGCCAGGGCGGGATGGAGAGCGCGGCTGGCAGCGGCCGGGCCAGCGGTCGGGGCGGGCGTGATGAAGCTCTCCTCGCCCGGGCTGACCACGATTCCGGCCCGGGCGGCGATCGCGCGCGAGAACCGCTGGTCGATGAACGTCCGCAGCGGGTTGATGTCGCGGACGAGGATCCCGTGCATGCAGTCGCTGAGCATCATGTCCAGCCGCTCGAGCCCGGCCAGGGTCGCGATCTCGGGCATGCACAGCCCGGACGCGTAGCCGGTCAGCCGCACGTAGCGGCCGAGCTCGCGCGAGGTCTGGTCGAGGGCCGCGCGCATCAGCAGGAAGTTCTCCCTGGTCGCGTAGCTGCCCGCCGCGCCGTCGGGGGTGACGCCGACTGGAACGTGGTCGAGCAGCGCCTGGCCGGCCGACCGGATCACCGCGATCACGTCCGCCCCGTCGCGCGCGGCCGCCTGCGCCTGCGCGATGGCCTGGCCGGCGTCCCCCGCCCCGACGGTCAGGTACACCCAGGGAAACGGCGGACCGGCCAGGTCGTCGGTCATCCGGGCCCGTTGCGCGCGCTGCCGGTCGAGGGCGGAGACACCGGCCGAGACCGAACGGACCGCGAGTTCCCGCGCGGTCAGCGCTGCGCGGCCGTCCGGGATGCGGAAGCCGACCTTCCCGGTCGCGGCCGCCTCGGCCAGCGTCCGCAGGTCACGGTAGCCGCCCGCGTGGAGCGCGTCCCAGACCGGCAGCGCGACCCCGTGCTCGAGCCCGACCGACGCGCGAACCGCGTCGGTCAGCCGGTTCACCCACGGCATCCCGCCCGGGTCGGCCCCGTCGAGCCCGCCCAGGCGGAGCACCGCCCGCTCGATCGACACCGTGGTGTGCGTGTGCGCGAGCTGGGTGACCGGCTCCCCCGCCCGCCGGGCGAGCTCCCTCGCGAGCAGCACGGCGCCCTGATCCAGGTTGAGCTTAGACGTCATCGGAGGCCTCTCTGCGATCGATGACGTCATTCTTCCCCGCCCGGACACGTTTTCCCCGCCTGCCGCAGAGGCAGGCCGGGGGACGCGGAGCAGCGGACCGTTCGAGATAACGCTTTTTGCCTTTAACCATCTTTAACGGCGGGCAACGCCGCCGCCGCTCTCAGTACTGCCGCCCGCCCCGCAGGGCGGGCGACAGCACCTCGCCGACCGCCTCGACCAGCAGCGACATCTCGTACGAGACGAGCTCGGTGTCGCAGCTCGGGAGCGGCGAGCACGCACAGGCTCGACCCGTCGCTGATCGCCTTGATGATCATGAGGCCGCCGACCATCTCGCACAGCGCCTGGGTCGGCAGCCCCGCCTCGAAGATCCGCGCCGCGCCCGCCATCAGGCTGGCGAGGCCGGAGGTGATGGCGGCTAGGTGCTCGGCGAAGTAGTCGGGGATGCCGTCGGACAGGGCCAGCGGCACGCCGTCGGCCGACACCACCGCTGCGTGCGCCACGTCGGCGACCCGCGCGGTGAAGTCGTTGATGAGCCAGTTCAGATCCTGGCGATATACGTGACTCAACGTTCGCTTCCTTCTCCTGCACGGGGCGACTGTCCCTGCTGGGTCTCCGCGCGGCGGGTTCCGCGCTGGAATCCGGCCAGGCGGCTGCGGACTCTGGTCGGGTGACCGCTGCAGCGACTCCTGGCTAGCCGGCCGCCGGCCCGCGTCCAGGCGGCCGGGTCCGGCCGCGGGCGAAGTCGGACCGGCGCGGGAGCTCTCCGCCCCCGCCGTTCGACCCGGCGTCGGGGGCCGGGCTTGCGGGTCGGAGCGGCAGGCCGGCGGCGTTGGTCGTCGTAGGACGGGCTGACCGGAGCGCTCCACTGCGGCGCGCTTGCCGGGTCCGCCTCGCCGCCGCGGAACAAGCCCTGCGCGACCCGGGGGCCGTCGGCCGACTCTGCCGCGGTCTCGCCGCCGCGGAACAGCCCCTGGGCGACCCGGGGGCCGTCGGCCGACGGAGCGTTGCCGATGCCGAGGGCGTTCCCGTTGCCGTGGCCGGCGGTAGCCGTTCTGCGCGAGGGCGACGGAGCCCTCGGGGAGGCTGGGCGCCGGCTGCCTGCCGCCCACAGGCGGCTGGCTGGCCGCCGGGCCGGACCCGACCGCGAGGCTCTGCCATCCGGCCGTTCCGTACCCGCCGGTGGTCCGCTCGATGACGCTGTCCGGCAGCCAGACCAGGGCGGAGAGCCCCTGGGGCTGGGCCGGCCGGAGCCGGACCCGCACTCGGTGCCGCTCGGCCAGCCGCGCGACCGCGAACAGGCCCATGTGGCGGGAGACGGACACGTCGACCGTCGGCGGGTTGTCGAGCCGCCAGTTCATGTCCGCCAGCCTCGCCTCGGAGACGCCGATGCCCTTGTCGACGATCTCGATCAGCACGCCGCCGCTGGACAGCTCCTGCATCGAGACCAGGATCTGGGTGTCGTTGGAGGAGAAGATGGTGGCGTTCTCGATCAGCTCGGCCAGCAGGTGGGCGACGTCGGAGACGGCCACGCCGACGACCGCGATGCCCATCGGGATGTTCAGCGTGATCCGGTTGTACTGCTCGATCTCCGAGATCGCGGCGCGGGCCACGTCGGCCAGCGGCACCGGCTCCGACCACTTGCGCGGGGTCTCGTGCCCGGCCAGCAGGAGCTGGTTCTCCGAGTTGCGGCGCATGCGGGTGACCAGGTGGTCCATCGAGAACAGGGAACCGAGCCGGTCCGGGTCGGCCTCGGTCTGCTCGAGGTTGTCGATCATCCGGGCTAGGCGCTCGATCAGCGACTGGGAGCGGCGCGAGAGGTTGACGAACATCGCGTTGAAGGAGGAGCGGAGCAGCGCCTGCTCGCCCGCCAGCCGAACCGCCTCTGCGTGCACCTGGTCGAACGCCCGGGCCACTTCCCCGATCTCGTCGCGGGAGATGACGTTGATGGGCGCCACCTCCATCGACGCGGCCGCGTCGGGCGACTCGGTCAGCAGCTTGACCCGCTCGGGCAGCTGGGTCGAGGCGATGTCGAGCGCGCCCGCGCGCAGCCAGCGCAGCGGGCGGACCACGGACCGCGCGACGGCCAGGGCGGCCGCCAGCACGACGAGGAGCACGACCAGCGTGATCAGGCCGAAGGTGAGCGCGGACTGCTGGGCGGAGCTGTGCAGCTGACCGGCCCGGCTGACGATGTCGTTGGAGATCACCGTCTCGGCTGACTGCATGGAGGTGAGGTCATCCCCCATGCCCACGTCCCAGATCCCCAGGCCCTGCTGCAGTTCGGCGCTGGCCGACGCGGGCTTCACGACCCCGCTCAGGCTCGGGAGCAGCTGGCTGCCGGGCACCGTCCGGTTGGTGTCGGTCGTGCCGCCGTCGATGAAGTAGTCCTCGTCGTCGTTGACGAGGACGCTCGCCTCGATGTCTCCGGCGATGTTGGTGGCGGCCGCGCCGGCCGGGAAGTTCACCTCGTTGACGTCGTCCAAGGCTTGCAGCTCGCTGGCCGCGTTGAAGAAGATGTCGAGATCGGCCTGCTCCTCTTGGGAGGCGAGCGTGAGCGCCTGCTCGGTGCCCTGGTCGGCGGTGTAGATGATCGGGGAGGTGGCAGTGCCGCCGTTGGCGGCGTAGCTGACGGTGACGCGGACCGGGGCCGAGAGAGCGGAGTTGAGCAGGCCCCGCTGCTGTGAGGCCTGTTCCTTGGCGAGGGCGAGGGCGTTGAGCGCCTGGACGTCGCCGGTCAGCTGACCGTCGGAAATGCCCTGCCCGACCTGGTCCGTCAGCGTGATCATGTTGCTGATGACGGTGCCGTAGCTGTCGGTGATGGCGATATTGTCCTGGGCCGAGGAAACGTTCTCGTGCAGTTCCTTGACCCGGGTCGGGGTGATGTCGGACAGCACCAGGGCCACGTCGCCCTGGATGTTCGCGGGCAGCGCCCCGACGCCAGTCACCGCCTGCCGGACCGCCGCGACGGCGGTGTCGGTGGCGGCCTTGACGGACGCCATCCTCGCATTCTGCTCGCTGGCGCTGGTGATCGTGGGCGACAGCAGCAGGGCCGTGTCGCGCTCGTTCTGGAGGGCGTTGACGCAGACGATGAGCGTCTGGTTGAGGGCGGCGAGCTTCGACACCCGGGAGTACTGCGACGCGTTCCCCTCGGCCGACGCCACCCACAGGCCGCCGAAGACCACGCCCATGAGCAGGGCGGCCACGATGACGGCGAAGAACCGGCGGGCCACCGGCCAGCCCGACACGTCCAAGATTGGCCGCCGCGCCGAAGGATCGCCGCTCGCCGATTTGGCGGGGCGACCGCCTGCCGGAAGCGCGCGCGAGCGCACGCTGGCTGCACCGTGAGTTCCCATTAGTCCGTGTCCTCGCTGGAAACCGATCTTCTTGCAGTTACTGACAGGGTTCGGATGCGACCGGTTCCCAGCACCAAACCACCCCAAGCGACACCGCAACTAAACGTTCAGGAGGTACTTTAGTGCGCATCACCATGTCATATCCGGCTAACGGTGACTAGTGATCCCAGCGTTATCTATGTTGATGGATGTCACTACGCTCAGCGTCTCCGACCGGCTCGCCACGGCGCGAGCGCGCGCCGCCAGAGCTTCGCTGCCGTAGGGGCTTTGGCTTAAATCACCGGCTGGCCGCCGCCCCTGAGGGCGGGCGACAGCACCTCGCTGACCGCCTCGACCAGCCTCGACATCTCGTAGGAGACGACCTCGGTGTCACAGTCGGGACCGGCTAGCACGCACAGGCTCGACCCGTCGCTGACCGACTTGATGATCATCAGGCCGCCGTCCATCTCGCACAGCGCCTGGACCGGCACGCCCGCCTCGAAGATCCGCGCCGCGCCCGCCACCAGGCTGGCGAGGCCGGAGGTAATGGCCGCGAGCTGTTGGCCGAAGTCGTCGGGGATGCCGTCGGACAGCGCCAGCGGCACGCCGTCGGCCGACACCACCGCCGCGTGCGCCACGTCGGCTACCCGCGCCGTGAAGTCGCTGATGAGCCAGTTCAGATCCTGGCGGTAGGCGTGACTCAACGTTCGCTTCCTTCTCCTGCGGCGGGCGACTGTTCCTGGTCGGTCTCCGCGCGGCGGTTTCCGCGCTGGAACCCGGACAGGCGGCTGCGAACCTGGTCCGGCGACCGCCGCCGCAGCGGCTGGCTGCCGGTCCCCAGCCCGCTTCCAGGCATGGGTCCCCCCCGGGCGGCGTCGGACCGCTGAGGGAGCCCCCCGGCCCGGTTGTCGGTCACGGTGTCGGGGGTCAGGCTGTTCTTGGGGCTGCGGACCGGCAGGCCGGCCGACGTCCGGTCGTCGTAGGACGGGCTGCTCGGGGCACGCCATTGCGGCGTCCCTCCGCCCGTCCCGCCGCCCGCGCCACTGGCGGCGGCCCGATCGGGCGCGCGGCCGCGGAACCAGCCCTTGGCGACGCGCGGCCCTGCGGCCGACGGGTCGTTCCCGCTGCCGCTGCGCGCGATCGCCGCGGCGGCCTCGGGCATCCCGCCGATCTGCCTGATCCCCACCGACGACTGCGCGCCGTGCGCGGCGCCGACCGGCCGGCTCTGCCAGTCGCCGACAGACCCGTACCTGCTCGTCCGCTCGATGACGCTGTCCGATAGCCAGACCAGGGCCGACAGTCCTTGCGGGAGGGCCGGCCGCAGCCGGACCCGGACCCCGTGCCGCTCGGCCAGTCGCGCTACCGCGAACAGGCCCATGTGCCGGGAGACGGACACGTCGATGGCCGGCCGGTTATCGAGCCGCCAGTTCATGTCCGCCAGCCGGGCCTCGGAGACGCCGATGCCCCTGTCGCTGATATCGATCAGCACCCCGCCGCTGGACAGCTCCTGCATCACAACCTGGACATGGGTGTCCTTGGCGGAGAACATCGTGGCGTTCTCGATCAGCTCGGCCAGCAGGTGGGCGACGTCGGAGACGGCCCCGCCAGCGACCGCGATGCCCGGGGGAATGTTCAGCGTGATCCGGTTGTACTCCTCGATCTCCGAGATCGCGGCGCGGGCCACGTCCGCCAGCGGCACCGGCTCCGACCACTTGCGCGGGTTCTCGTGCCCGGCCAGCAGCAGCAGGTTCTCCGAGTTGCGGCGCATGCGGGTGACCAGGTGGTCCATCGTGAACAGATTTCCGAGGCGGTCCGGGTCGGCCTCCGTCTGCTCGAGGTTGTCGATCATCCGGGCGAGCCGCTCGATCAGCGCCTGAGAGCGGCGCGAGAGGTTGACGAACATCGCGTTGAAGGTGGAGCGGAGCAGCGCCTGCTCGCCCGCCAGCCGGACCGCCTCCGAGTGCACCTGGTCGAACGCCCGGGCCACCTCCCCGATCTCGTCCTTGTCGGCGACGTTGATCGGCGCCACCGCCATCGAGGCGGCGGCATCGGGCGACTCGGTCAGCAGCCTGACCCGGTCGGGCAGTTGGACCGATGCGATGTCAAGCGCTCCTGCCCGCAGTCGGCGCAGCGGCAGCACCACCGACCTGGCCACCGCGAGCGCGGCCAGCAGAACGACGAGCAGCACCGCCAGGGTGATGATGGCCGAGGTGACGGCGGCCTGACTCGCGGCGCCTTGGAGCCGGCTGGCGGTAGCGGCGATGTTGCCGGCGATGAACAGCTCGGTCGACTGAAGGCCGTCGAGCTTGGCTGCCTGGCCCGCTTTCCAGGCCGGCAGCACCTGGGCCATCGTCTGAATCGTCTCGGCCGTCGTCGGGACATCGTTCTTGAGCGTCTGCTCCCGAAGCGCCTGCGGGCCCGACAGCGTCAGAGGGTCGCCGAGCCCCTGCGCGTCGAACAGCAGCGGGCTGCCCGACACGGTCGTCCCGGAGGTCGCCGTAACCGTAAAGGTGGCGTTGTTGGCCATGATGTTCTGCGAGAGGTTCTCGGCCAGGCTGACGCCGACGAACCTCCCGGCGGAGCCCCACGCGTTGGAGAGGAACCCGCTCTCGGCCGGGGTGGCGGACGCGTAGAAGGCCGACTCGTCGACGAACTCCTGGTTGTACGCGGTCGTGAACAACTGCACCGTGGTCGGGTCGACGAGGAAGTCCTGCGACATCTGGCCGGCCGCGCCCACGTTCGGGTTGAAGAACGAGGTCAGGCTGCCCGGGTTGGCCGCCCCTGCGATGGAGTAGTTGATCAGGCCGCGCTCTTCCGACGCCTGCTCCTTGGCCAGGGACAGCGCGTTGAGCGCCTGCACGTCGCTGGTCAGGGAGGCGTTGGAGACACCCTGGCTGACCTGGTCGGCCAGGACGATCATGTCGTTGATGTCGGCGTCGTAGTTGCCGATGACCGCGCCCTCGTCCTGCGGCGGCCGCTTCGGGTCCAGGGCCGATTCCAGGGCGTTGATGCGAGCGGGACTGATGTCGGCCAGCGCCGTCTGGAGGTCCTGCGCGATGTTGGAGGGGAGGCCGCCGATGCCGGCCGCCCGCTGGACCGCGGCCACGGCCCGGTGGGTCTGCGCCCAAAGCGGCACCACCGAGGCGTCGTCCCCACTGGTCAGTACCAGCAGCGTGGCGTCGCGCTCGTTCTGCAGGTCGTTCACCAGGACCGTCAGCTGCTCGCCCAGGTTCGCGAGCTGCGACACCCGGGAGAACTGTGACGCGGCGCCCTCGGAGTCGTACACCCGCAGTCCGCCGAAGACCAGCCCCATCAGCAGTGCGGCGACGATAACGGCGAATAGCCGGCGCGCCACCGGCCAGTCAAACGGGTTGAGCGGCCGCCGCCTGGCGGAATTGACGGAATTCGATGAAACGGTATTTCTGCGGGGCGTGAGAGCACGCACTCTCGTGCCTGCAGCACCATGGGTTCCCATTTGTCACTGTCCTCGCTGGAAAGCGAACCTCGTGCGCGTCGCCGTACCTGCCGACGGTCCGGATGCGCACCAAGAGCCGACGCCATACCGTCCCGCGACCTCATTCAGACGGTGCGTGAGTAACTCTAGTGCGGCTTTCGGTGAAAAATCGGTCTTATACCGACTAGTGATCATAGAGTTGCCATTCGCTGCCAGGCGGGCTGCTCTACAGGCGCGGGGCGCCCGACTAGATTGGTGCCATGACACGGCGCAGCGAGCAGATCAGCCTCCACCTGAACGCGTACCTCACCGCTCATTCCACCCCGCCCGACGCGGTGCTGCGGGAGCTCGCCACGGAGACGGCCGAGCTGTACCCGAACGAGGTCGGCCTGCAGGTCGCCCCGGAGCTTGGCACCTTGCTGACGCTGCTGACCCGCCTCGCCCGGGCCCGAACCGCGATCGAGGTGGGCACGTTCACCGGTTACTCCTCGATCTGCCTCGCCCGCGGCCTGGCCGACGGCGGGAAGCTGCTGTGCTGCGACGTCAGCCAGGAGTGGACCTCGGTCGCGCGCAAGTACTGGGAGAAGGCGAGGCTCACGGAGCGGATCGAGCTCCGCCTCGGCGGCGCGCTCGACACGATCAAGGCGCTGCCCGCGCAGGAGCAGTTCGACGTCGCGTTCATCGACGCGGACAAGCTCTCCTACCCGAAGTACTGGGGCGAGCTGGTGCCCCGGGTCCGGCCGGGCGGCGTGATCATGGTGGACAACACCTTCTCGCACGGCCGGGTGCTCGACGCCGGCAACGACAACCCCTCGGTGATCGCGGTGCGCACGATGAACGACCTGGCCGCCGCCGACGACCGGGTGGAGCTCGTCATGGTCCCGATCGGCGACGGCCTTACGGTGGCGCTGCGGCACTGACGGCCGGCTACTGCCTCTTGGCGGCGCCGCCAAGGTAGAGCTCCCCGATCTCGGGATGCTCGAGGACCTCGCGGCCGCTGCCGGTCAGCCGGACGGTGCCGTTCTCCATCACCACGCCGCGGTGCGCGAGCTTGAGCCCGGCGCGGGCGTTCTGCTCGACCAGCAGGACCGTCGCGCCGTTGGTGTTCATCTGCCTGGCCGCGGCGAAGACCGACTTCAGCACCATCGGCGACAGGCCCATCGAAGGCTCGTCGAGCAGGACAAGGACCGGGTCGAGCATCAGCGCGCGGGCGAACTCGACCAGGCGCTGCTGGCCGCCCGACAGCGACCCCGCCTTCATCCCCGCCCACCCCTTGACCTGGGGGAACAGATCGTAGACGGCGTCGATCCGGCTGGTCACGGTCGCCCGGTCGGAGATCAGGTAGCCACCGAGGTCGATGTTCTCCGCGACCGTCATGTCCTTGAACAGGCTGTGGTTCTGCGGGACCTGGACCACGCCCAGCTGGAGAATCTGCCGCGGCGACTTGCCGACCAGCTTCTCCCCGCGCAGCGTGACCGAGCCGAGGCGAGGCCGCAGCAGGCCGCTGATCACCCGCATGACGGTCGACTTGCCCGCGCCGTTCGGCCCGACCACGCAGGTGATGGACCCCTCGGGCACCGTGAAGCTGACGTCGCGGAGCACGTCGCCGCCGCCGTCGCCGGCCACCACGCCGTCGATGACGAGGGCCGGCTCGCGCGATTGGCCCTGGTTTTCCGGCTGGCTCGGCTGGCTCGGCTGGCTCGGCTGGCTCGCTGGCGTGGTCATCGGGGGTCCTCCTCCAGGTCCGCGCCGAGGTAGGCGTCGAGCACGCGCTTGTCGGTCCGGACGATATCCGGCGGGCCGCTCACGACGTCCTTGCCCGACTCGAGCACGGTGATGGTGGAGCACAGCTCCATCACGAACTCCATGTTGTGCTCGACCAGCAGGAACGTCGTGCCCTGCTCGGCGTTGAGCTGGCGGATCCGGTCGGCGATGTGATTGATCAGCGTCGGGTTCACCCCGCCGGCCGGCTCGTCGAGCAGGATGACGGCCGGGTCGGCGACCAGCACGTAGGCGAGCTCGAGGAGCTTGCGCTGGCCGTAGGAGAGCGAGCCGGCCAGCAGCTCCGCGTGCCGCTCGATGCCGACGAACTCGAGTAGCTCCATCGCGTGCCGCCGATGGTGGGTCCAGGCGTCGCGGCCGAACCAGGACAGCAGATTCCTCGGCCGGTCCTTGGCCTGCGCCGCGACCAGCATGTTCTCAAGCACGGTGAGCCGGGCGAAGATCCGGGTGAGCTGGAAGGTGCGGCCGATGCCGGCCGCGAACACCTTGTCAGGGGCCAGGTTGGTGATCGCCCGGTCGCCGAACCAGACCTCGCCCGCGTCCGGCCGCTCGTAGCCGGTGATGACGTTGAACAAGGTGGTCTTGCCGGAGCCGTTGGGCCCGATCAGGCCGGCCACGGCGCCCTGCTCGACGGCGATCGTCGCGTCGTTCAGCGCCTGGACGCCGCCGTAGGCCTTCATCAGGCCTTCCGTGCGCAGCAGGGCGGTCACTGGGCACCTCCTGCGATCCCGTCGCCGATCGACGACGGGGCCGGCGCGGTTCTCGGGTTGGAATCCATCGTGGTGGCGGGGGCGATTGCGGCTCGTCCCCTGGTACGGAACCTGGTGATGAGCTCACCGCCGGTCGGGACGATCCCACGCGGCAGGAAGAGCACGACGATGAGGAAGATGACGCCGAGCAGGATCTCGCTCAGCGAGCCGCCGCTGAACGCGGGCTGGGTATTCAGCCAGAGCGTCAGCGGCTCGATGATCAGCGCTCCGAGGACCGCACCGGAAATCGACCCGTAGCCGCCGAGGAACGCCATCAGGACGAGGGTCAGGTCGAAGAGCGGGTCGAAGCCGGTCTGCGGCTCGACCTGGTTGATGTAGTAGAACCAGACCGCGCCGATCCCGGCCGTGATCGCGCCCGAGATCACGAACGCCGACAGCTTCACCCGCATGGCCCGCACGCCGAGGCCGCGCGCCCGGTCCTCGTCGTCCCTGATCGCCCGGAGCTGGAGGCCGAACCGGGATCGCCGCACCAGCCAGGCGACGGCGACGGTGCCGGCCGCGAAGGCGAGCGCGATGTAGTAGAAGGGAACGGCGTAGGTCGCCGCCGGCCAGTTCAGGAACGGCGAGCCCAGGCCGCTCGACCCGCCGGTGAAGCTGAAGTTGAACGCCATCAGCTGGAAGATGAAGAAGAAGGCGATCGTGATCACGATGAACGTGTGCCGCCTGACCCGGAGCGCGGCGAGGCCGAACGGGACCGCGATGACCGCCCCGACCGCCATCGAGAGCGGGAGCAGCGCGAACACCGTGGTGCCGGTGATGTTCCAGTCCCGGGCGGCGATGCCCATCGCGTAGGCGCCGCTGCCGTAGAACACCGCCTGACCGAGCGAGATGTAGCCGGTGTTACCGGAGAAGATGTTCCAGCCGCTCGCCGCGGTGACGTAGATCAGCGCGAACACGCCATAGTTAGTGACCGCCGGGTTGGTGTAGACCTGCGGGAAGGCGATGACGATCGCGATCAGCGCCAGCAGCCCGGCCCCCTTGAGCACGGGGCCGTTGAGCGCGGGGCCGTTGAGCGCGGGGCCGTTGAGCGCGGGCGGGAGGTCCGGCCCGGCGCTCGGCTGCCCGGGTGCCTTGCTCATTGCGCGCGTACCTCTTTCCTGCCGAAGAAGCCCGTCGGCTTGACCAGCAGGACCACGACGAGCGCGGCGTAGAAGACGGCGATCGCCCAGTTGGGCGACCAGATCGTCACCACCGACTCCACCACCAGCATGAACACGGACGCGGCGAGCGCGCCGCCGATGCTGCCGAGCCCGCCGAGGATGATGATCGCGAGCAGCCGCGAGATCAGGTCATAGCCGCTATTGGGGTTGAACGCGCTGGTCGCGCCGTACACCATGCCGCCCGCCGCTGTCACCGCCACGCCGATCCCGAAGGTCAGCGCGGCGACCCGGTTCACGTCGATGCCCACCAGCCGGGCGGCGGTCTCGTCCTGCATGGTTGCCCGCACGCTGCGGCCGAACCGCGTCCGGTAGAGCAGTGCGTAGATCGCCACCACGAGCACGATCGCCAGGATGAACCCGTAGACGTAGATCCACGGCAGGTAGAAGCCGAATACGTGCACGCTCGTCCCGGTGTAGGAGGCGGTCAGCGAGACGTCGTTGGCCCCGTAGAACTTGTAGAGAAGGCCCTCGATGATGAGCGCCACAGCGTAGGTGACGAGCAGTGTCATCGCGGTCCGCTCGGTGCCGCGCAATCGCCTGATGAACGCCCAGTGGATCACCACGCCGATGATGAACATCACCGGGATCGTGATCAGCAGCCCTACGAACAGGTCGATGTGCGCCTTGGTGGAGAGCGAGTAGCTGAGATAGGCGCCCAGGATGACCAGGACACCCTGGGCGATGTTGATGATGTCGAGCACGCCGAAGATGAGCGTCAGGCCCACCGCCATGAGGGCGTACACGCCGCCCACAAGGATCCCGACGACGATTTCCTGCAGGATCTCCTGCGCCATAAACAACTCCGTCCTGGTCGGTTACTGCACCCCGGCGCTACCCGGGGCTCTCAATCGAGTTACGGTCAGCTGACCGGGCCGGTCCAGGCGGGCTTGCTGGCGGTGATCATCTTGGAGCCCGGGTCGGTGGCCGGCAGGACCTGGGTGAACGCGGTCCCGTTGTCCTGCCACTGGAAGATGAAGGCCACCGCGGCCCCGTTCTCGCCCAGGGAGTTGAACTGGACGCTGCCCTGCACGGTCTGCAGCGTGTGGCCGGCGTGCAGGTACTTGATGATGCCGGCGTTGTCGACGCTGCCGGTCGCGGTGATCGCCTGCTGGACCACCTGGCCGACCGAGTACGCCTCGGCCACGTCAGCCTGGATATCGGATGCGGTACCGCCGTACTGCGCGATGTACTCGGTGACCATCTTCTCGCTCTCGTTGTTCTTGTAACCGCCGTACCAGCTGTTCGGCACCATCATCGCGTCGGCGTTGCCCGCGCCCACCGCCTGGATGAACGGCTTGCCCTGGTCGGGGCCGGCCGCCGCGATGAACATCTTCGGCGTGAAGTGCTGCTGCTGGAACACCTTCATGAACGCCTGCACGGTCGGCACGTCGGTGGATCCAAGCAGCACGAGGTCCGGCTTGGCCTGCGCCACGGCGAGGGCGGGGGCAGCGTAGCTCGTGACCTCCTCGGGGAAGATATTCGAGTACACCGTCTTGACCCCGAGCGCTTGGAGCTTCTGCTGCGCGAGCTGGACCGGCGGGTCCGCGAACGGGTCGTTGGCCATCGGGTAGGCGGCCGTCAGCTTGTGGTCGGCGGCGGACCCGAGTGACGCGATGTAGTTGACGAACGGAATCAGCTCGTCGGCGATCGGCAGCGACACGTCGAAGACGTTGTGGTCGTCCTCGTTGGCGGTGGTGTTGAAGACCGACGGCGCTCCGCCGGCGCCCTCGACGAACGCGTACCCATTGCGGGCCGCCACCGCCGAGGCAGGGGCGGTCAGCAGCGAGGAGAACGGGCCGAAGGTCAGGTCCACGTGGTCCGCGCTGATCAGCGTGTTGTAGTTGGTGACGACCTGGTTGGGCGAGCTGGTGTCGTTCAGGATGGTCAGCTTCACCTGGCGGCCCAGAATGCCGCCGGCCGCGTTGACGTCCTTGGCCCAGAGCTCGTAGCCCTGCTTGAACGCTTGCCCGTCGGTGGAGAAGTCGCCGGTCAGGGACAGCGAGATACCGATCGTGATCGGTCCCGTGCCGCCGGCGCTCGCCGCCGTTGAAGCGCTCGCGGTGGAGCTACTGCCGGGGGTGGTGGTGCTGCTGTTACTACCGCTGCATGCGGCAAGAACGCCGACGGAGAGCGCGGCTACGGCGCCTAGCGTGACAGCGTTCTTGGAGAACCAGGGGAGGTTGGCGCTCACGCCCGGTTCCTCCTTCCTCATCGCTCAGGATTCTTCGGAAAATCTTCGGAATCGAGCACATGGATAACTCCGCGTGCTCACCTCTAGGGGTATACCGGCGGTTTCCTGGACGTGTCCGATGAATGCCACCATCTGTACGGCACCGTGACCGGAGGTCGAAATGGCCACTAGACCCCGATCGTCACCGGGGCACGGCCGCAGCACTGCGACACGCCCAGGACAACAATCGTTTGCATAAGAGATTGCACCAGCTCGCGGGGTTTGTACAGTGGATGTCCAATTCGTTACATTACAGAACAGATGTGACTACTGATGCAGACGGTGACCAAGTTTCAAAAGTTCTAGAACAAGTCTCTAGGTCAGCCGTGATTGCCCTGGTCATGATGGTGACTGTGCGCAGTGTTTATAAATGTCTAATTAATGGCTGCGGTGTCGCGCGGCGGGACGGAGCGGGACCGCGCCCGACTGCTCGATGGCGACGGTCGAGCCCCGGGCGACCAGCTCGGGCGCGAGGAAGAGGATCTTCACCGGGCTCTCACCGCTCTCCATCCGCTCGATCAGCAGCCGGGCCGCCTCGGTGCCGACCTGGTAGTGCGGGAACCGGACGGTCGACAGCGGCGGGTGCAGCCGGTCGACGAACCGCATGTCGTTGAAGCCGACCACCGACAGGTCCTGCGGGCAGCGCAGGCCGAGCGCATCGAGCGCCCCGTAGCAGCCGACCGCGAGCATGTCATTGGCCGCGACCACCGCAGTGAGCTCGGTGCCGCCTTCCAGCAGCTCACGGGCGCAGCGCAGGCCCTCCTCGACGGTGTACCCGGTTGCGTAGACGACGTCGGCAGCCTCGATCGCGAGCCCGTGCGAGCGCATTGCCTCCTGGTAGCCGCGGAGCCTGGCCGCGCCGGTGGAGACGTCCTGCGGGCCTGCGATGTGGCCGATCCTGCGGTGCCCGAGGGAGACCAGGTGCGCGACGGCGGCGCGGACGCCCTGCTCGTTGTCGACCGAGACGGAGGAGAACGGGTAGTCCTGCGCGATCCGGTTCATCAGCACGACCGGCAGCTCGGCGGCCGCCGCCTCGTCCAGGATCGGGCTGTTCAGCGTCGCGGTGGCGAACACGAACCCGTCCACGTGACGGGCCCGCATCTGGTCGAAGACCAGCCGCTCCTTGCCCGGGTCGGCGTCGGTGTTACCGATCAGGGCGACGTAGCCGTGCTCGGCCAGCCGGTCCTCGATGCCGCGGATGATCGGCGGGAAGAGCGGGTTGTTCAGGTCGGGGATGAGCACGCCGACCGTGTGCGAGCGCCGGGTGCGCAGCGACCGGGCGACCGAGTTGGGCTGGTAGCCGAGCCGCTCGGCGGCCTCGGCCACCCGCTGCGCGGTCTCCTCGCTGACCAGGAGCCTGGTCCCCGGGTTGAGCGCGCGCGAGGCGGTGGCCGGGTGCACCCCGGCCGCCGAGGCCACGTCCCGCAGCGTTGCGGGCCGGTCGTTGTGGGCCATCGTGCTCCAGTTGGTCGCGTGAATCCGAGGGAGGCGCTACCGGGACGCGAAACCCGCGAAAACGTGGTCCGCGCCCTCACTCACAGTATCCACCCTGCGGTCAGCGGGAGCGGGTCCCGGTGATAACGATGGCCCACGAGGTGCGGGGGCGGCCGCCTTCCGACAGCGCCAGGCTGACCCGGCTCCAGCTGACGTGGTAGCCGGGGGCGAGGCGGCGGCCGGACCGGGGCCGGGGCACCGCGACCGCCGCCGCGCGCTCGGCGGCGGCCTGGGCGGCCAGTTCGCGGGTGTGCTGTGCGACCAGGCTGCTGGACAGTTCCGGGTTCATGATGATTGCTCCTTCTGGTGGTACCGGGTGCTGGTGATTTAAGATGTATCGCGTCTTGCTTGATGTAGTCAAGATATATCTTGAGATTGTCAGAGGGTGTCGCTGTTGCCGGCGGTGTCGCTGTTGCCGGCGGTGTCGGGCATGCCATAGCTGGGGGCGCCGTCGGGGGCGCCGTCGTCGGCCGGCAGCTGCGCGGCCAGGTCATCGCGGGGGTAGGCGAAGTAGACGATCTCGACCGGCATCGCGCCGGCCGGCCGCCGCGAGGGATCCACCCGGCGCTCGTCCAGGTGCCGGCTGACGATCACGTTGATCTCGTCCCGCATCGCCCGCACCTCCTCCGGCGTGAGGAAGGTCAGCGTCTGCGATGACCCGGCCGCGTCCTCCCACTCCGGGCCCCACCGCCGGTTCAGGAAGATGTCCTTGATCCGGGCGAACCAGCGCTCGTACCAGACCTGCTCGAGCGCGCCCGCCGCGACCCGCGCCTGCTGGGTGTCGAGGTCGGCCGACCGGAGGCGGATGCGCAGCGACTTGGTCGAGGCCCGCCACGGGCGCTCTCGGCCGCGCCCGCCGCCTGCCTCCTCCACGAAGCCGTACTTCGCCAGCGTCCGCAGGTGGAAAGCGCAGTTGGCGGGCGACTCGCCCAGCGCCTCGCTGGCCTGGGTCGCGGTCAGCGTCGGGTGCACGCCGAAGAGCTCGATCAGCGCCATCCGCACGGGGTGGGCGAGGGCCCGCATCACCGTCGGGTCGGTGATGCTCACCCCCTCGTGCTGGTCCGTCTCGGACGGCGGGGCCGGCTGGTTCACTGGTTCGGAAGTCACATTTCGAAACACTACCTTCGAAAGAGTTGTTTTGACAAGACTCTCGGAAGACTTATTCCGAAAGAAGTCTTCCGACGACCCTCGGCCGACCGCCGACAGATTCGTTTCGTGCGGATGACCTAGCTGAGCGGGCGGGCGGACCGGGGGTCGTGGGACGATGGGGGTATGCGGATCACTGACGTCGAATCGACCGATTTGTTCACTGGAAGCACGACCCGGCCGATGCAGGTTGTCCGGGTCGGGGTGGCGGCGACTGAGGCCGAGGAGTCCGGCGCGACGGTCTCGGTGCGGCTGGCCGGCGGGTCGGTTGAGACGGCGACGCCGGCCGAGGTGGTCCTGGGCGAGACCGGCGAGAGCCGCCGCTGCGAGGTGAGCGCGGCCGTGACCGGGCCGGCCGGGGTCTCGCTGCCGGTCACGGTGATCTGCGAGACGCCTGCGGGGCGGGTCGCCTCGGACGCGACCATTACCGCGGCCGAGCCGGGGTGGACGATGTGGATGGTGTCGCACTTCCACTACGACCCGGTCTGGTGGAACACCCAGGGGCAGTTCACCGAGGCGCGGCTGGTGCTGCCGGATGAGGACGGGGCGCTGCCCGATGTGCGGACCGCGTTCGAGCTGGTCCGGCTGCACCTGGAGAAGGCGCGCCGTGATCCCGACTACAAGTTCGTGCTGGCCGAGGTCGACTACCTGAAACCGCACTTCGACGCGTTCCCGCAGGACCGCGCGTACCTGCGGTCGCTGCTGGCCGACGGGCGGGTGGAGCTCGTCGGCGGCACCTACAACGAGCCCAACACCAACCTGACCGGCGCGGAGACGACGATCAGGAACGCCGTGTACGGGATGGGGTTCCAGCGCGGGGTGCTCGGCGCGGAGGTCGGGTCGGCCTGGATGCTAGACGCGTTCGGCTTCGATCCCGGGTTCCCCGGGCTGATGGCGGGGGCGGGGCTGACCTCGTCGTCGTGGGCGCGCGGCCCGTTCCACCAGTGGGGCCCGGACGAGAACACCCGGATGCAGTTCCCGGCCGAGTTCGAGTGGCTCTCCCCCGACGGCTCGGGGCTGCTGACCGCCTACATGGCCAACCACTACGGGGCCGGCTGGACGCTGCACACCGCGGCCGACCTGGAGGCGGCCCTGGCGGCGGCCCACACCCAGTTCAGCTCGCTGGCGACGGTGGCGGCGACGCCGAACGTGATGCTGCCGGTCGGGTCCGACCACGTGATCCCGGCCCGCTGGGTAACCGACGTTGGGCGCGAGTGGGCGAAGCGGTATGTGTGGCCGCGGTTCGTCCCGGCCGTGCCGCGGGAGTTCTTCGACGCGGTCCGGGCGGCGTCGCAGGCGGCGCCGTCGCGGTACTGGATCATGCCGCAGACCAGGGACATGAACCCGGTCTACACCGGCAAGGACGTCTCCTACGCCGACACCAAGCTGGCCGCGCGGGCCGGCGAGACCGCGGTCCTCGAAGGCGAGCGGCTGTCGACCCTGGCCTGGCTGGCCGGGGCGGACTACCCGGCCGAGTCGCTCGACAAGGCGTGGCGGCAGCTCGCCTACGGCGCCCACCACGACGCGATCACCGGCACCGAGTCCGATCAGGTGTACCTGGACTTGCTGGCGGGGTGGCGGGAGGCGTGGCAGCGCGGGGACGAGGCCCGACGGGACGCGATCGCGTTCCTGACCGAGACCGACCGGGCTGCGGGCGCGGAGGGAGGCAGAGCAGCCGGCGGCTGGCCACGCCGACGGCGGGCTGGCGGTGACGGTGGCGAACGGGCTGGCCCGGCCGCGGGACGGGATGGCGACGGTCACCGTGCGGCTTGCCGCGCCCGGCACCTTGTGGCTGACGGTCCTCGACGCGGTCTCCGGCCGACCGCTCCCGGCGCTGGCCGAGGGCACCCGATGGCACGACGACGGGTCGCTGGCCGAGGTGACGCTGACGTTCCGAGCGGCCGGGGTACCGCCGCTCGGGTTCCTGCGCTATCGGCTGCGGGCCACGCCGATGCCGGACGAGCAGGTCGAGCCGGCCGCGCGCCCGCCCGCCGCCGCGACGACGGCGGCCACGGCCGGCGGTTCCGCCGCCGCCGCGGGCGCGGGCGGTGGCGACGCCGACGGGGCGGAACTGGCCCGGGTGTGCGACTGGGAGGTGACCGACGGGTTGACGATCTCCAACGACGCGCTCACGGTGACCGCCGACCCGGCCCGCGGCGGCTCCCTGGCCTCGGTCATCGACCGGCGGACGGGGCGGAACCTGCTCGGCGGGCCGGGCAACGACCTGGTCCTGCAGGAGGAGTACGAGCAGCATCCGCGCTGGGGCGAGGGACCCTGGCACCTGTCGCCGAAGGGGCCCGGCGTGAGCTCGTCGACGGTCGCGGCCGAGGTGACCGCGCAGCGCTCCCCGGTCGGGTCGCGGCTGGTCGCCCGCTACCAGATCGGTGATCTGACGATCGCGGCCGAGACGATCTTGTGGGACGGGGCGGACCGGGTCGAGTTCCGCACCCACGTGACCGGCTCGATTGGCCGGGACCGCCTGCTCCGGGTGCGGTTCCCGGCCCGGGTTCCCGGCGGGCTGCCGGTGTACCAGACGGCGACGGCGGTGATCGGGCGGCCGTTCGGCGCCCCCGAGGCCGACGTCGCGCAGCACTGGTGGACGCTGGACAACCCGGCCAACCACTGGTTCGGGCTCGGCGCCGTCGCCCGCGCGGTGCTCACCGCGTCGTCGGGCGACGTGCCGGTGGCGCTCGGGGTGGCCGAGGTGATCACCCCCGATGTGGTCCCTGACGAACGCAGGCCGCTGGTCAAGGACCTGGTCTCCTGGCTGGCGGGGGCCGGCGTCACCGCGACGACCTCGCGCGCCTCCGGTCCCCGTTACGGCTCGGTCGACGTGGACTCCAACCTGCCCGACTTCCGGATCGCGCTCGGCGGCCCGCAGGAGAACGCGTTCACCTCGGAGCTGCTGACGGCGTCCGACCCGGCGGTCGCCAAGCGCCTGGACGCGCTGCTGGCGGAGGGGAACTCGGCCCGGCTGTGGGTACCGGCCGCCCAGTCGCGAGCGGCTGCCTTCGCGCCGAGCGCGGACCTGCGCGGCGTCCGTGATCTGCCGGTGCTGATCGTCGCCGCGGCGGAACCAGGCGACCCGGACCAGGCGCTGTCCGACCTGCGCGGTGAGCTTGTCCAGGGGTCGGTCCTGGTCGACGTCGCGGGCGGCCAGGACCTGGCCGGGGGCGCGCTCGCCGACGGCGACGAGGCCCTCGCCGACGAGGCCGTCGCGCTGTTCAACCGGGGCACCCTGGGCGCGGCGGTCACCCCGGACGGGACGCTGTGGATGTCGCTCTTCCGCGCCTGCGGCGGCTGGCCGAGCGGCGTCTGGATCGACGGCGACCGGCAGGCCGTGCCGGACGGCTCATCGTTCGCCTGGCAGCACTGGTCGCACACGTTCAGCTACGCCCTCGCGTCCTCGGGCGCGGCGGGCGGCTGGCGCGAGGCCGGCTTCAATCCGGCCGCCGAGGAGTACAACCACGACCTGACGGCGGTGGTGACCGGGCCGGCCCGGCGGATGAGGCCGGGCAGGCGGATGAGGCCGGGCAGGCGGGCCAGGCGGCCCCGGCCGGCCCGCTCTCGGTCGAAGGCGCGCCCAACGTCACCCTCAGCGCGCTCAAGCCCTTCGGCAATCCGCTCGCGGCGGGCCGGCCGGGGACGCCGTCGCCCGGCTCAGGCGATGGCCGCCTGGTGACGGTGCGGCTGCGGGAGACCGACGGGCGGCCGGCGATGGCCCGGCTGCGGATGGCGGACGGCATCGAGGCCGCCTGGCGGACCGACCTGCTTGAAGAGCTGACCGAGAGCGACGGCCCGCAACTGGCGGCGCACGACGGTGTCGTCTCCGTCCTGCTGGCGCCGTTCGAGACCGTCACCGTGGCCGTCCGGCCGGGGGCCGCCACGGCGCGCCGGTCCGCCGCGTCGCGCCCATCCGCCCCGTCCGCAGCCGCGGACGGGGCCGCCACGGTGGCGCCGCCGGAGCCGGTGCAGCCGGTCTACGCCCGATACTGGCTGCACGGGAAGGGACCCGCCCCGGCCGGCAACGTCCCGGTCGCGGTGCACTTCGCGCCGACCAGGATCACGCTCAACGCTGATTCGCCGCAGGGCCGGGCGACGCTGACGGTGGCGTGCGGGCCCGAGCCCGTGAGCGGGACGGTGGAGCTGGTAGTGCCGGGCGAGCTGACGGCGGAGATCGACGGCGCCCCGGCCGCTGGCCCGGCCGACGGTGGCGCGCTCCGCTACGACCTGCCGGCCAACGGGTTCGCCAGCTGGGACGTCGCGGCCCGGGCGGCTTCGGGGACGACCGGCGGTCGGTACTTCATCACCGCCCGCATCACCGACCGGCTTGGGCAGGTGCTCGAGGACACCGCGCTGGTCACGGTGGGCGAGGCGGGCGGCCCCGACGCCAGCCTCGAGCCCGAGGAGCTGTTCTTCCGGCTGCAGGCGGACGTGATGGCCCTGGCGGGCGAGGCGGACCTGGAGCTGCTGACGCCGGAGCTGCGACTGACGCCGGGCGGGGCCGGCGAGCTGACGGTCCGGGTCGCCAGCCATCTGGGGTCGGAGCTGCGCGGCGAGGTCCAGCTGGTCTCGCCGGTCGGCACCTGGCCAACGACCGGGCCGTGGACGCAGGCGGTCGAGGCCGAGCCCGGCGGCGAGGTCACCGCCAGCTTCACCGTGACCGTCCCGGCCACGGCCGAGCCCGGCTGGGAATCCTGGCTGCTGGTCAAGCTGATGTACTTCGGCCGGGTCCGCTACTCCCCCGCGGCCAGGCTCATCGTCACCGCCTGACGGGGTGAACCGGTGCCCGGCGGCGTTCGGCTGGAGCGGGACGCACGGCGGGCCGGGCGACGCCTGGGGTCGGTGGCGTATGGTGCGGGCACGGGTTCTGGGGCGCGGTGCGGGTTCTGGGGTGCGGGTGCGGGTGCGGGTTCTGGGGTGCGGGTGCGGGTTCTGGGGTGCGGGTGCGGGTTCTGGGGCGCGGGTGCGGGTTCTGGGGCGCGGGTGCGGGTTCTGGGGTGCGGGTGGCGAATGTCGGCGATCCGTCCCGTGCAGGGGTCGTGATTGTGTTCCATTGGGGGCGGCGTTTTCCGGCGGCGGGCGTCATCGTGTGCGATTGGGGGCAGCCCGCGACCCGAACTCCCCACGTTGACCCCGAAATCGGTCCGGCTTGTTGCGCGTGGTGTCGGTGAGGATGGTGGGTCGATGCCGGGACGCCGGACGAGGGTCCGCCCAGTGCGGCGGCCGTCGTGTCTGGCCGCCGGACGAGGGTGCGCCCAGTGCGGAGGCCGTCGCCTCTGGCCGACGGCGCGGGCGGCGTCAGCGGGTTGCAGCCGAGCTCCTGACGTGTGATTCGTGTGATTGGTGATACTTCGCGGTGATATACGCCGCTACCTCCCGATAGGGGGGAGCCTGCCTCGACACGCGCGGGTGATCGTGGGCCGGTGAGCGCTGAAAGCCCGATGGCGCCGGCATATCTGGCACGGTTTGGCATGCCTTGATTCTGGTGTGAGCCGCTATGCGGCAATTAGGCTGTGCGGCGTGGAGGCTTCCGAGGTGCCGTCTGGTCTCATGCCGCAGCTGCGGCTCGATGAGCTGCTCGCGGAGGTGCAGGTCCGGTTGCAGGCGGTGGTGGAGACCAGGGACCGGATGCACGGGCTGCTCGAGGCGGTCGTCGCCATCGGCTCGGGGCTCGAGCTCGGGGCGATGCTGCGGCGGATCGTCGAGGCGGCGGTCGAGCTGGCCGGCGCGGAGTACGGGGCGCTCGGCGTGATCGGCGCCGACCAGCAGCTGACCGAGTTCATCCCGGTCGGCCTGACCGGGTCCGAGATCCGGGCGATCCACCACTGGCCGGAGGGGCACGGCCTGCTCGGCCTGCTGATCAAGGAGCCCCGCCCGCTGCGGCTGGCCGACATCAGCACGCACCCGGAGTCGTCCGGGTTCCCGCACGGGCACCCCGGGATGCGGAGCTTCCTCGGGGTTCCGGTCCGGGTCCGCGACCGGGTGTTCGGCAACCTGTACCTGACCCAGAAGCGCGGCGGCGGTGAGTTCACCGAGGACGACGAGGCGGTGGTCACCGCGCTCGGCGCCGCGGCCGGGGTCGCGGTGGAGAACGCCCGGCTTTACGACGAGGCGCGGCGGCAGCAGCGCTGGCAGCTGGCCAGCGCCGAGATCGCCACCCAGCTGCTGTCCGGTGCCTCCTCCGGCACCGCGCTGGCCGCCCTGACCAGGCAGGCGCTCGAGCTGGCGGACGCGGACCTGGCCACGGTCGCGCTCCCGGACGAGCAGCGACGGCGGCTGACGATCGAGTACGCGGAGGGTGACGGCGCGGCCGAGGCGCGCGGCCTGGTGCTCCCGGTGACCGGATCACTGTCCGGTCTGGTCCTGTCCACCGGTGAACCGCTGGTCACCGACCATTTCTCAGAGGACCAGCGCGCCTTCATTGTCGCCCGCCAGGCCGTCGGGCATCTCGAGCACGCGATCGTCTTCCCGCTCGGCGCGCCCGGAGACGTGCGCGGCACCCTGACCATAGCCCGCAGGCGCGGCGCACTGCCGTTCCCGCCCGGCGCGACCGACTTCGTCGCGTCCTTCGCCGCCCAGGCCGGCGTCGCGATCGAGCTGGCCAACCGCCGGGCGGCGGCCGAGCGGCTGTCGGTCTACGAGGACCGGGACCGGATCGCCCGGGACCTGCACGACCTGGTCATCCAGCGACTGTACGCCACCGGCATGTCACTCGAGGGCACCATGCCGATGGTGACCAGGCCCGAGGTGGCGGACCGGATCACGAACGCGGTGGACGCGATGGACGAGACCATCAAGGTCATTCGCACCACGATCTTCGCGCTTCAGTCGCGCGGCGAGAGCGCCGGGCCGAAGCTGCGGGCGGAGATCGTCGCGCTGGCCGAGGACGCGGCGGGGGCGCTCGGGTTCGCGCCCGCGCTCCGCCTCGGCAGCGGCCTCGATTCGCACGGCAACCCCGAGGTCGCCGAGCAGGCGCTGGCCGTGCTCCGCGAGGCGCTGTCCAACGTCGCCCGGCACGCCAAGGCCACCCGGGTCGACGTGACGGCGGATGTCGACGGCACCGGGCTGCTGACCCTGCGGATCGTCGACAACGGGATCGGCATCGGGCTACAGACGCGTCGCAGCGGGCTGCTCAACCTCGCCAACCGGGCGGAGGAACTCGGCGGCGAAATGCTGGTCACCGCGCCCGACGGCGGCGGAACCGAGATCGAATGGCGGGTGCCGCTGCTGTCCGGGTCGGTGGTCCGGCCGGGCTGGTTCAGCGGTCGGTTCCCTCGAAGACCCTGACCGCGTACGCCGCCGCCTGGGTCCTGCGCTCCATCCCGAGCTTGACGAAGATCGAGGACACATAGTTCTTCACGGTCTTCTCGGCCAGGAACAGCCGCTCGCCGATCTGCCGGTTGGTCAGGCCCTTCCCGATGAGCTCGAGAATCTTCGTTTCCGGAGTCGTCAGGGCGGCCAGCGGGTCCGCTCCCCTGACATGATCCCGCATTTGGTCCATGAGCCGGCGGGCGGCCTTCGGGTCGATTAGCGACTGCCCCGACGCCACCGTGCGGATCGCCCCGATCAGGTCGGTGCCGCGTATCTGCTTCAGCACGTAGCCCGCGGCGCCCGCCATGATCGCGTCGAACAGCGCCTCGTCGTCCCCGAAGGACGTCAGCATAAGGCAGCCGACGCTCGGCGCCTGCGAGCGGATCTCCCGGCAGACGCTCACCCCGTCTCCGTCGGGCAGCCGGACGTCGAGCACGGCGACGTCCGGGCGGAGCGCGGGGATGTCGGCCAGCGCCGCTTCGGCCGTCCCGGCCTCGCCGATCACGACGATATCGGGCTGGGATTCCAGCAGGTCACGTACCCCGCGACGGACGATCTCGTGATCGTCGACGAGGAATACGCCGATCCGCCGCCCATTGGGGTGCTGGTCGTCCACGTGCCTGGGTCCTGTCTGGAGGGAAACGGGAGCAGCCGGTAGGGCTGACCCGGCGCGCCGCGCGCGCGGGCCTGCGGAGCAGGGACCTTCGATCTTCAATGCGAGCAGGCGAGGTCCGGGCCGACTTGAGAACATTGTGCCGCGACACTACCCGCGGCTAAAGCAGAAAACCGAATTACGTAAGACAATCGCTAGTCCGGAGGAGTTAGAACCAGGTTACGGCCGGCCAAGGCCGACTAACGCGCATCAGCGGTCCCACCACATGGAAATGCGCCACCGGGTTTCGCCTGCGCGAACCCGATGGCGCATTCCGTCTCGGCCGAGACGGCGGACCTGGACCTGCGACGCCCGGTCGGGCGGCTATTCGATCAGCGCCTGCTCCTCTGCGAACTCGGCCCCCTCGAGCGAGTCCGGCACCGCGACCTTGCGCTGGCGGCCGCGGATCACGGTGATGAACAGCACCAGCGTCACCACGTCGAAGATGGCAGCCAGCGCGAACGCGGCCGACATGCCGTGCGACAGCACGTGGTGCTGCTGCGCGACCGCGGTCAGGCCGGCGATCGGGTGCGCGGCGGCGCTGCGGCTCGCGGTGCCGTAGACCGCGACCAGCACCGCCAGGCCGAGCGCGCCGCCGACCTGCTGCATGACGTTGACCATGCTGGAGGCGGCGCCGGACTCCTCGGGCCTGACCCCGGCCAGCGAGACCGTGGTCAGCGGGACGAACACGACGCCCATGCCCAGGCCGAACAGCATCATCGCCGGGAAGACGCCGGTCCAGTAGCTGGTGCCCGGCGAGACCTGCGACAGCATCGTCATCCCGGCGATCACCGGCAGCATGCCCGCGATCATCAGCGGCTTCGGCCCGAACCGGGGAATCAGCCTCGGGGCGGCCCTGGAGACCGCGAACAGGGTGACGGTCATCGGCAGGAACGCGACGCCGGCCATGATCGGGCTGAAGCCGAGCACGTCCTGGATGAACTGGGTCAGGAAGAAGAACATCCCCATCATCCCCGCCACCAGCAGCAGCCGGGCGACGAAGGAGCCGGACCGGCTCTTGTCGGCGAACAGCCGCAGCGGCGTGATCGGCTGCGACGCCCGCGTCTCGTTGAACAGGAACAGCGCCAGCAGCGCGGCCGCGACCACGAACGAGCCGATCGCCACGGTGTCGCCCCAGCCGTTGGACGCGGCCCGGATGAAGCCGTAGACGAGGGCGCCGATGCCCGCGGTCGAGGTGATCGCGCCGGCCAGGTCGAACTTGCCGGGCTGACGCTTGGTCTCGCTGACGAACAGCGGGGTGATCGCGATGACGGCGATGCCGATCGGCACGTTGATGAAGAGCACCCAGCGCCAGGAGAGCCACTCGGTGATCAAGCCGCCGAGCACCAGCCCGAGCGAGCTGCCGCCGGTCACCACGGCCGAGTAGATGGCGAGCGCCTTGACCCGCTCCCTGCCCTCGGGGAACGAGCTGACCACCAGCGCGAGCACGGCGGGCGAGGCGAGCGCGCCGCCGACGCCCTGGATGGCGCGGGCCGCCAGCAGCATCCCGGCCGTGGTGGCGAGGCCGCCGGCCAGCGAGGCGAGCGTGAAGATGGTCAGGCCGGCGATGAACATGCGGCGGCGGCCGAGGATGTCGCCCGCGCGGCCGCCCAGCAGCAGCAGCCCGCCGAAGGTCAGCGTGTACCCGTTCATCACCCAGGACAGGCTGGTCGACGAGAAGTGCAGGCCGTTCTGAATGTGCGGCAGGGCGATGTTCACCACGGTCGCGTCGAGGATGATCATGAGCTGCGCGCCGAGCATGATGGTCAGCGCCAGGTTTCGGCGCCCCTGCCTGCGGCTCGGTGCAGCGGCTTCGGCAACGGTCATGTCGGTACTCACTTGGCTATCACCGATGTACGATGAGGAAAGATTCGGAGGTCCACTCCGGTTACTATACGGAGACTCCCTCCGTTTAGCAAACTGGATTAGTGAAGCGATGAGCACTGCAGAAGGACGTATCCGCGGCCGACGACGACGTCGCGCGGAACGAAGGTCGCGGCCGACCGCCCGGCCGGCTGCTGGGACGAGCCGGGCTCGAAGATGCGCGCGGACGCGCGCCGCAGCCGGATCAAGCTGCTCGAGGCGGCCACCGCCGCGTTCGCCGAGCACGGCGCGGACGCGCCGCTCGACGACATCGCCCGCCGGGCCGGGCGTCGGGATCGGCACCCTCTACCGGCACTTCCCGACCAGGACCGACCTGCAGGCCGCGGTCTACCGAAGCCAGGTGCTCGACCGTCTGCGCGGCGGCCGACGAGCTCATCGTCACCGTGCCGCCCGAGCAGGCGTTCTTCGGCTGGGTGCGGGCGATGGCGGGCTACCTCGCGACCAAGCGCGGGCTGTCGCGGGCGCTGATCGAGGCGGTCGGCAAGGACTCCGAGCTCATCTCCGGCTGCTGGGTGGCGATGCGGGAGTCGACCGACCGGCTGCTCGCGCACGCGCAGCAGGCCGGCGTGCTCCGCGAGGACATCTCCGCGCACGACGTGCTCCGGCTGATGCACGGCATCACGATCGCCACCGAGCAGGCCCCGGCCGACGCCGACCGGCTGCTGGCGCTGGTGCTCGACGGGCTGCGCCCGCAGGCCCGGCAGAAAGGCCCGCCCAGGCCGACGGAGAAGTCGACGGCTGAGGCGGAGTCACGGACCGTTCGATATGAGCCGCAGTTGAATTTCTGCTTTTCAGATCGTCGGCGGACGGTTCTCGTACGGCGTGGACAGCACGATCGTGGTCCGGGTGGACACGTTCGCGAACGTGCGGATCTGCTGGAGCAGCTCCTCGAGCGCCACCGGGGACGCGGCGCGGACCTTGAGAATGTAGTTCTCGTCCCCGGCCACGCTGTGGCACGCCTCGATCGCCGTCAGCTGCTCGAGGCGCTGCGGCACGTCGTCGGGGGCGGACGGGTCGAACGGCTTGATCGACACGAACGCCGTCAGCGGCAGCCCGATCACCTGCGGGTCACACAGCGCTACGTAACCGGTGATCACGCCCTCGGTCTCAAGGCGGCGCACCCGCTGGTGCACGGCCGACACCGAAAGGCCAGCCTGCCTGGCAAGTTCGGTGAAGCTCATGCGCCCATTCCTGGACAGCAGGGACACGATCCGGCGGTCGATCTCTTCCACTACGACAACTTAACGTGAATTGTCCCCGTGCGTTGACCGCACTGGGTAACAGCTAAATCTCGGGGCCCGCCGGGGGATAAAACCGGTCGAGCGGCCAAAGCTAGGCAACCGTGGTGGGAGACTGGAAGCATGCAGCCGGAAGATCTCTACGAACTGGACGCAGAGGAGACGTCGGACCTCGACGGCGCGGCCCTGCTCGTGTACCTGGAAGGGTTCATGGACGCGGGCGCGGCGGGACGCCTGCTCACCGAGCATCTGCTTGACGCGTTCGAGCACACGACGGTGGCCAGGTTCGACACCGACCGGCTCCTCGACTACCGATCGCGACGGCCGCTGATGACCTTCGACGAGGGCAAGTGGGAGAGCTACGACGCCCCCGAGCTGTCCGTCTACCGGCTGGCCGACGCCGCCGGCAAGCCCTTCCTCCTGCTGACCGGGCCGGAGCCTGACCACGAGTGGGAGTCGTTCGCGGCCGCCACCCAGACGCTGGCGGAGCGCCTCGGCGCCGGGCCGCTGATCACCTACTTCGGCGTGCCGATGGGCATACCGCACACCCGTCCGCTCGGCATGATCACGCACTCGTCGCGGCCGGGGCTGGTGACGAGCAAGGTGCCGCTGCCGTCGAAGCTGCAGGTCCCCGGCTCGGCGTCGTCGCTGCTCGAGTTCCGGTTCGGCCAGGCCGGCCGGGACGCGATCGGCCTGGTCGTCCAGGTGCCGCACTACCTCTCCCAGGCCGCCTACCCGACCGCCGCGCTGACCCTGATCGACGCGCTGACCGAGGTCAGCGGGCTTGACCTGCCCGCGCTTGAGCTGCGCGAGGCGGCCGACCGCACCAACGCGCTGATCGACCGCCAGGTCGAGGAGTCGACCGAGGTCGCGGAGCTGGTGCAGGGGCTCGAGGCGCAGTACGACGCCGCGATCGCGCACGACGGCGAGAACCTGCTCGCCGACGGCGAGGAAATGCCGACCGCCGACGAGCTGGCCGAGGCGTTCGAGCAGTTCCTCGCCGAACAGCAGCGGGGCACCGAGGACTAGGCGGGCACCGCGCGGGCTAGACGATCACCAGCTCGCGGGTGCCGTTGTTCAGCCGCTGGAAGCCGGTCTCGGTGCAGACCACGATGTCCTCGATGCGCGCACCGTGCGGGCCGGGGTAGATGCCGGGCTCGATCGAGAACGCCATGCCGTCCTCCAGCCGGGTGGCGTTGCCCTCGACGATGTACGGCTCCTCGTGGGTCTCCAGGCCGATGCCGTGGCCGGTGCGGTGGATGAACCACTCGCCGTACCCGGCGTCGTCGATGATCTGCCTGGCCGCCTGGTCCACGCTCTCGGCGGTGACGCCCGGCCTGACGCTGACGGTGGCCGCCTCCTGGGCGCGCTTGAGCACCTCGTAGTAGGTCGTGAAATCGTCGGGGGCGCCGCCGACGGCGTAGGTGCGGGTGCAGTCGGAGCAGTAGCCGGACGGCATCGTGCCGCCGATGTCGACCACGACGACGTCGCCGTCTGCGAATCACCCGGTCGGAGACCTCGTGGTGCGGCGAGGCGGCGTTCGGGCCGGAGCCCACGATCACGAAGTCGGCGCTGACGTGCCCCTCGGCGAAGATGGCCTCGGCGATCTTCGACGCCCGACCTGGCGTTCGGTCTGACCCGCCCTGAGCCAGTGCGGGACGTTGGCGTGCACCCGGTCGATCGCCTCGCCCGCCTCCCTCAGCGCGGCCACCTCGGCCGGCGTCTTGCGCATCCGCAGCGGCGACACCACCTCGGACGCCAGCCGCAGGCCCGCGCCCGGCAGCGCCTGCGCGAACTGCAGGACGTGCAGCGCCCACATCCGGTCGCTCAGCGCGACGAGCTCCGGGCGGCCGACCTTGTCGGCGATGATCCCGAACGGGTCGGTGAGCTCGCCCCACGGGATCATGTCCACGTTCAGCTGGCCGGCCGGCGAGGCCTGCGCCGCCTTCAGCTCGAGGCCGGGCACGACCAGGAACGGGTCGTCGTCGGCGGGCACCGCCAGGCAGGTGAGCCGCTCCAGCTGCTTGGCGTCGTAGCCGGTCACGTAGCGCAGGTCGGGCCCCGGGGTGAGCAGCAGGACGTCGATGCCCGCCTTACGGACGGCCTCCTGCACCCGGGTGAGTCGCTCGGTCGGGTAGAGGGCGGGGTCGGTGGTCACGGGTCTCCTCGTTCACTTTGTGACAACAGCCCGGAAGCGGCTGAGCGAGGAGCCGAGCCCGAGGGCGGCGCCCATCTCGGTCAGCAGCTCCGGGTCGGGCGGGGTGGCGGGCAGGGCGCCGGCGCCGTCGAGGTCGTCCGGCAGCGGGACGTCGGTCGCCGTCTTGACCACCGGCGGTGCGATGTCCAGGTAGGACCTGGCCGCCTCGAGCTTCTTGCGGGTGCCGGACGGGAAGCCGCCGTGGCCCTTGTCGAGCGCCTGCTTGAGGCTCTCCAGGTCGCCGAAGGTGCTGATCAGGGTGGCGGCGGTCTTCTCGCCGATGCCGGGGACGCCGGGCAGGCCGTCGCTCGGGTCGCCCCGCAGCACGGCGAAGTCGGCGTACCGGTCACCGGGAATGTTGTACTTTTTCGCGATATCGGGCTCGGTGACCGCTTCGAGGTGGCCGAGACCGCGGATCGTGTACAGCACGCGGACGCTGCGCGCGTCGTTGACGAGCTGGAACAGGTCCCGGTCGCCGGTGACGACGTCGACCGGCTGGCTGGCGCGGGTGGCGAGGGTGGCGATGACGTCGTCGGCCTCGTAGCCGGCCGCCTCGGCGAGGGCGATCCCGGCCGCCGTCAGCACCTGGGTGATCAGCGGGATCTGCACGACCAGGCCCGGCGGCGTCTGCTCGGACCCGTCGGGCTCGGCCCGGTGCGCCTTGTAGCCGGGGATGGCGGCGACCCGGAAGGCCGGCCGCCAGTCGGCGTCCAGGCAGGCCACCAGGCGAGCCGGGCGATGCTCCCTGACCAGTCGGGCGATCGCGTCAAGGAGGCCCCGGATCGCGTTCACCGGGGTGCCGTCGGACGCCGTCACCGTCTCCGGCATTCCGTAGAACGCCCGGTAGTACAGCGACGCCGTGTCAAGAAGCATCAACGAGCCCACCGGCTTATCCTGCCACGCCCGGGCACCGGCCGTGTCGGGTACCTCGGGTGGTGGACGGGTTTGCCTAGCTGCTTTGCTGACCGATTGCTTGACGGCGCCGGCGCGGTCGGCGGCGGCTGCGCCGGGGGCGCGAGAGGGAGCTCGCCCGGTGAGCAGCAGCCAGAGCGCGACCAGCAGGTAGAACAGGCCGCAGACGCCGAGCGCCAGCGCCAGGATCACGCCCAGCGTGGTCATCACCGGGTCGTCGTGCCAGCGGACCCGGACCACCAGCGCGGCGCCCAGGGCGACCAGCCCGGCGCAGCCGAGCAGGGCGGTGGCGAGCGTCGACCGGGTCCTGGCGGCCGAGCCGACCCGCACCGGCGGGCCTGGCCGGCTGGCGTCTGCGCGAGCATCTTGGCCGGTGTTCTGGGCGGCGTCGGCCGCCCGGCGCCTGGCGTCTTGCGCCAGCGCGACCGCGGCCGAGATCGCGTGGCCGATCTCGTCGGCCTCGTCCGGAACCCGCAGCCAGCGGTCGAGCGCGGACTTGCGCCAGGCGTAGAGCGAGATCTCGCCGCCGGCCGGCCTGGCCACCGACACCTTGGACCGGTCGACGAGCACGGCGGTGATATCGGTCAGCCGGACCCGCCTGGTGATCAGCCCCATCCTGAACACCAGCAGGCCGACCTCGGGATTGATCACCACCGACGAGCCGGCGACCGTCATGCCCGCCGCCCACAGGGCGAGCAGCACCGCGACCGGGACACCGAACCAGAGCGGGAGGAACACGAGCGCCACCACCGCGCCGATGACCGCGATGACGACCGCCTTGACCCGCAGCACAGTCGGGCACCGCCAGCGTTGAACCATGGAGAAATTATGCCGCATGCTGTTACGTGAGCATGATCTTGCCGTCCGCCACGGTGATCGGCGCCGCGGGCAGCGCGGTCGGGGCCGGCCCGGCGACGACCGCGCCGTCGGTGATCTTGAACTTGGAGCCGTGGCAGGGGCAGTCGATGGTGCCGTCCGCGACCTGGTTGCACAGGCACCCGACGTGCGTGCAGATCGCGCTGAAGGCCTTGAAGACGCCCTTGGTCGGCTGGGTGACCACGACCTTGGCGTCGGTGAAGACCATGCCGCCGCCGACCGGGATGTCGGCGGTCCGGCCGAGCACGGTGCCGCCCGAGCCTGCCCGAGCCGCCGCGGGTGCGGATTTGGCGGATGCGGCGGGCGGCGGGGGTGCTGGCGGGCGCGACCGCCAGATCGCGGTCCTGGTGCCTGTCCTTCCTCGTTCGCGTCGTAGGGCACGGCGGTGGTGCTGCACGCGGTGAGCAGGGCGCCGCCCCGCCCGCGCCGGCCAGCCCCGCGCACAGCAGCACCGTGCGCCGCCTGGCGGCGTGGTCCGCCTGGGTCCGTTCAGTCATCGATCATCCCTTCTCGTGTCCCCCGCCTATGAGCCGCCGGCGGTCGCCGGACAGGTCCTCTTGTTCGCCATCGGGTTGCCCGGCCCGGTGGTGATCGGCGCGACCGGGGTGGCGAAGCAGGCCGCGACGGCCACCCCGGCCCTGTTCACGCTGATCGACACGTCGTTGGCCACGCCCAGCGAGCCGCAGCCGAGCCGGTTGAACGACTGGTCGAGCCGCATCGCCAGGAACGTGAAGAGGTTGTCGGCCGCGTCCGGCTGCGGGCTGGCTCTCCCCGAACAGCAGGTTGACGTCCTGCTGGAGCCGACTGCCCTGGGCCTGCTCGAGTTCGGTGCAGTAGGCGCCGGGCGACTGGCCGGCCGGCAGCGGCGCCATGTCCACGATCGACCGGAGGGTGTCGGCCTTGACCTCGTCGTAGTTGCCGAACCGGTCCAGCGTCACCGGGTCGTTGAGCGGGACGAGCGCCTCCGGCCCGCCGCCGTCACGGCCCGCCCAGGCGGCCGCCTGGAGCTCGTCGAGCGGCAGGGCCGACGCGGGCGCGCCGTCGTCGGCCAGGTTCGGCTGCCTGCCACGGCGTGCAGCCGAGCGCGGGGTCGACGAACTGGTCGAGCAGCCCGTTGTCGCCCTGGTTGACGATCGTGCCCGCGCCCGCCAGCGAGATCTTGTTGGCGGCGGTGTCCTGGGCGATCCGGCCGTCGCGGGCCGTCAGGTACTCGGTCGTCACGTTCGCGCTCTGGTCTGGCGTCGACGAAGGCGAAGCTCCGGGTGGTCAGGCAGGCCTGGCCGTCGACCGAGTTGCCCGGCGGCGGGCACCGTGGAGCTTGCCCGCCGTGATCGCGTCGTTGGCGGCCGCGAAGAACGCCGCCGCGTTGCACGCCCCGACCTGCGTGAAGCCGGTGAACTGGCCGTCGTTGTCCTCGCCCGCCACGCAGGAGCCGCTCTGCAGCGAAGAAGTCGGGGACGGCCGACGGCGGCCGGGAACGCGAACGACCCGGCCGGCGCGGCGCCCGCGCCCTTGCTCACGCTGCCGGACGAGTCGGCCGTGTCGGCCGCGTCACCGTCGCCGGGCGGTTGCGGGGCCGACTCCTGCGCGTCGAGGGCGGCGCTGGCTTCGGTGGAGTCACCGGAGAACGTCAAACCCGCAGATCCCGGTATCGAACGGACCGTGTCCGACTCGCTCCGCCGCCGATGACGCCGCTGGGACGACCGACGTCGCCTGGTCTTCCCCCTTCAGCGTCAGGTTGCCGCCGTTGAAGCCGAACCAGAGCGCGACCACCGCGTTGGCCGGGATCGTGGGCAGCACCGGGGCGACGGCCGCCGTCGTGCCCGCGTCGATCACCAGCGGGTCGTAGATCGAGATCTGCCCGGTGACCGGGTTGAGGATCGCGCCCTGGACGAAGGCCGCCTGGCTCTCGTCGGTCCTCGTGGCACGGGCCGTCGGCCGGGTCGGTCGCGGTCAGCCGGTACGGCGTGGCCAGGCCGAGCGCGGTCAGCGGGTTCACGGGCACGATGAGCGTGCAGTTCGGGTCGGCCGCCGCCGCCGCCGGGCCCCGCTGCGCCGCGCCCGGGCGTCGTCGTGGTCCGGAACATGCCGGTCGTCCCGAGGGCCATCGCGGCGACGGCGCCGACGGCCACGATCGCCAGCACCGAGACGATCCGGATCGGGTGGGCGGCGACCCAGCCGAGCGGGCCCCGGCGGCGTCGGCGGCCACGTCGGCCGGGCCGGGCGAGGCCGGGGCGAGCGCGGATCATCGCTCGGTGAACGCGGTACGGCGATCCGGGTCGCGGTCGTATCCGGGCCGAATGGGGCCGTACCCGGGCCGAACGGGGCCGTACCCGGGGGCGCGATCGGCGTATCCCGGCGGACGGCCGTCGTAGCCGGGGCGGCGGGCGGCGGTACCCGGGCTGGGTGCCGAAGCCGGGCTGTTCGTTGTCGTAGTCGTAGGCGTAGCCATTGCCGGGCTGGTCGTCATAGCCGGGCAGAGCGGGGTACCCGGGCTGGTGGCCGTAGGTCGGGCTGTCCGCCGTAGGTGGGCTGGTCGCCGTAGGGCGGCTGGTCGCCGAAGGGCGGCTGGCCGGCGTGGCCGAGCTGATCACCGTAGTCAGGCTGGTGGCCGAAGGGGGGCTGGTCACCGAAGGGCGGCTGGTCACCGTAGGTGGGCTGACGGCCGAAGCCGGGTTGATCGCCGAAGCCCTGCTGGCCGCCGGAGCCGGGCTGGCCATTGCCGTACCCGTGGCCGTAGCCGGGCTGACTGCCGTATTCAGGCCGACCGCCGTATTCAGGCCGACCGCCGTATTCAGGCCGACCGCCGTACTCGGGCTGATCACGGTACTCGTGCTGATCACCGTAGTTAGGCCGACCGCCGTATCCGCGCTGGCCACCGCCGTAACCTGGCTGCCCGCCGGGCTGATCTGCGCCGCCAACGAGACTGGTCCGGCCGTGCCGGCCGGTGCGGCGACTGTCGCCTCGGCTGCCTCGACCTCTAGGCAGTCTCATGATCACGGTCCTTCCCAACCGTCGACGCTCTGGTCGCGGCGCTTCCCGAACAGGACGTTAGCGTTCCGTGATCTGCAAGGACGCTGATTCCGGTTTTTATAGTTATTACAGGGTCAATTAGGGCCATCAGCCCCGCGACCAGAGCGTCCAGTGGCGCCCGGGTCGGGACCCTCCGTCCGTCTCGGCACCAGCTCCAGTTCACCCCAGTCGGCCTTACCGGGCCGTCGAGCGGGTAAAAATGGTGCTGGTAGAGCGAGCGGCGGTACTAGTGAGCGGATCGATCCAGACGACGAGACATCGGCACCAGGAGCACGATCACGCGCACCGCGCCTCCCCCGACGCCGACTGGCGCTGGCTGGCGGCGGCCGGGCGCGCTCATCGTGCTGTTCATGGCGGGCGAGGTCGCGGCCGGGGTGGTCGCGCACTCGCTGGCGCTGCTGTCGGACGCCGCCCACATGCTCACCGACGCCGCCGCGATCGGCCTGGCGATCGTCACCACCAAGATCGCGGGACGACCGGCCCGCGGCGGCTACACCTACGGGCTGCGCCGCCTCGAGATCCTGTCCGCCCAGGCCAACGGCATCACGCTGGTGCTGCTGGCGGTCTGGCTGGCCTACGAGGCGATCCGCAGGCTGATCACGCCGCACCCGGTCGGCGGCGGCCTGATGCTCACCGTCGCGCTGGTCGGCGTGGCCGTCAACGTGGCGGCGAGCCTCCTGCTGGCCCGGGCGAACGCCGCCAGCGACCGGCGCAGCCTCAACATGGAGGGCGCGGTCGCCCATGTGCTCACCGACCTGTACGCCTTCGCCGCCACCGTGGTGGCCGCCATTATCATCCTGGCCACCGGGTTCTCCCGCGCCGACCCGATCGCCACCCTGGTCGTCGTCGCCCTCATGCTGCGGGCCGGCAGCGGGCTGATCCGCGAGTCCGGGCGGATCTTCCTCGAGGCGGCCCCGTCCGACATCGACCCCAGCGCGCTTGGCGCCGCGATGGCCGCCAGGCCGCACGTGGCCGAGGTTCACGACCTGCACGTCTGGGCCATCACCACCGGCATGCCCGCCGCCTCGGCCCACGTCCTGGTCGAGCCCCGCCAGGACTGCCACGCCGTCCGGGCCGACCTGGAGGCCCTGCTCGCCCGGGACTACGGCATCAGCCACCTGACCCTCCAGGTCGACCACTGCCCCGACCAGGCCCCCGCCCCCGAGGCTCACGCCCGCGACCACGATCAGGCCGACGGCGGTCACGACGGTCACGGTGTGCACGGCGACCACGACCACGGCGCCGACGCCACCCACGGCGACCAGCAAGCTGGCGCTTCCACCGGCGTCGGCGGCTCCCATGGCGACCAGCAAGCTTCCGCTCCCGCCGGCGTCCGCGGTTCCCGCGGCGACCGCGGCGACCACGACTCTGACGCCCGCGGCCGCAGTGCCCACGACCATGACGGCCACGACCACGCCCGCGACCATGACGGCCACGACGCCGACGCCGAGGCCGAGGCCGAGGCCGACGCTAGCCTTGAGCCGCACCGGCCACGCGACGACCAGGACCACGAGCACGGGCACCAGGGCGGCCAGCAGCCACGTGAAGCCACCCGAGCCAGCCAGCAGACCGAGGAAGACCACTCCCCGGGCCTGCCCCACTGCGAAGACTCTCACGGCCCCGCCTACCGCCCGACCCACAACCCCCGGTAACCCCCTCCGCCCCACGAGGCCGCGTTCCGCCGCCGTCTGGGACCTGTCGGCGACGCCACCGACAGGATTGGCGACCTGTCACCTACGCCAGCGACATCGCCTATTGGTGTCGCTGGCGTAGGTGACAGGAATCGTTTGGGGTCGATGGCGCCATCGACAGGTGCAGGCGGGGCGGACGGGCACACGGGTAGCAGCTGGCCGACGTCGTGAAGGGCACCAGACGGCTGGGAGGCCTGGCTGGCGGGTGCTGGCGCTAGACGGCTTGGAGCCGGCCGACGAGGCGCAGCGGCGGGTGGGGGCGCTGCGGCTGGCGGGGGCGCTGGCGCTAGACGGCTTGGAGCCGGCCGACGGGGCGCTGCGGCTGGCGGGGCGCAGCGGCGGGTGGGGGCGCTGCCGCTAGACGCCTTGGGGCTGGCTGGCGGGGCGCTACGGGGTGGCGATGCTGAGGCGGGTGGGGCGGGGCGGTAGGGCGCCGGTCAGGGGCTGGTCGGGGCGGTCCAGTCGGCGGGCGGTGAGTAGCCCACGCGCTGGTAGAGCTGGCCGGTGGCAGGCGAGTAGGTGCCGTCCTGGGCGAACTCCGTGTTGAACCACGCCCATAGCCCGTTGGTCCACGGAATCCGGCGCTGAGAGGCGTGGCCGGGCGATAGCAAGACGTAGTCGGCTTTGCTCAGCCACGTCTTCCACTGCGCCACCACGGCCGGCATGTTCTGCGCGCCGCCCTGGACGGACACGCCGTTGGACAGCACCAGCGTGGCCGCGAGGGAATCGACAATGTCGGGGCAGCCGGCCGGCGGGCTGGCGAACCGGTCGGCCGCGATGGCAAGCGACGACATGTCGGTCACGAAGCAAGCGCCGGGCGGGATCTGCGACGCCAGCGCCTGGGCGCCGGTCCTGCGCAGCGGGTACATCTCCCTGACCTGGATAACCGTGACCAGCACGATGAGTACCGCGAAGACTTGCATCGCCACCCTTGACCAGCGCCGATGGCCGGCCAGGGCGCCGGCCGCGCCGCCCAGGGAGAGCGCGATCCACGGGGCGGGGAAGTCCGCGTAGTGGTAGAAGAAGGCGGAGTACGCGGTAACCGCGACCGCGGCGAGGACCGCGGTGGCGAGCGAGAGCCATTCCAGCGGGGTCAGCCGCCTGCCCTGCCGGACGTAGCCGACCACTAGGGCCGCGATGAGCACGACGGCTGCCAGGACCGGGAGCCAGCCGATGCTGTGCGAGTCGCCGATCCCGGCCTGCTCGCCCGCCGAGAACATCGAGTTCGCGCCCGCGTTGAGCATCAGCCTGCCGCTGTTGCTGTAGACGTCGATGAGCCCGGTCAGGTTGGCCATCTTGACCCCGAAGGCCACCGCGCTGCCTTCGCGGGCCGCCTGGTCGAAGATCGTGGACCGGATGAACGTGACCGGGGCGGTGACGAGGAACGGCGCGGTGGGGACCACGAAGCCGACCACCAGGCCGAGGACGTAGTTGCGGACCCGGCGGCCCCGGTCGGTCTTGAGCAGGACGCAGAGCACCAGCAGGACCAGCGCGGGCGCGGCCGCCCAGAACTTGATCGCCCCCGCGAAGCCGAGCGCGACCCCGGCCCAGCCCAGCATGGCCGGCCGGGCCAGGTGCCCCCGGCGGAACGCGAGGTTGATCGCGATCAGGCAGAACAGGTTCATCCACGGCTCGAGAAGCAGCGTGTGGGCCGAGGTGATGTCCGGCGGGTAGACCGCGAGCACGCCGCAGGCGACGGCGGTCACCACGGCGCCCCGGTAGCGGACCAGGTTCCCTACCAGCGGGATGCACGCGGTGGAGGCCAGCGCGGTGAGCAGCCGGGCGACCGCGAGCGCCTTGACCGTGGTGGTCACCTTGGCCAGCAGGGCGACCGGGAGCATCAGCTCGAGGATGCCCGGCGGCTGGACGAACGCAAAGTTCAGGTAGGGCAGCTGCCCTTCGGTGATTCGGATCGAGCCGCCGATGTACACGCCGTCGTCATACTCGGTCACACCGGTCAGGAACCCGGGTCTAGTGAGCGTGAAGAGCCGGATCGCGAGCGCCAGCGCGGTGGCGATCAGCATCATCTTGCCCGGATCGCTCAGCCAGTAGGCGCGCAGCCGTGATCCGCCGAAAGCGGACCGCCGCCACTTCCCCCGAATCCCGTCTGCGTCGGCCGAGTGCCCGTTCCCGGTCTGCCGTCCGGGCGCGCTTGCCACGTCGCCGGGCGTAGAGAGGTTCCCGCTCACGGGCGGACACTAGCAGGCATGTGGGCGGCTCCGGACGAGTTTGAGGACACTTTGCGGCCTTACGCGAATCTCGGGCTTAGCCACCGAGATCAAAGCAATGGTATGACCCGCCCCACAACGATACGGAATCAGGGGCGGCCGCAGTGCCGCGAACTGCCGCTAAAACCGGAGAGATATGAGGTCAGACGCCACGGAATTCCGGCGACCTGCGCAACGCGTCGGCCACCGCCCGCGACGTTCCCATGCTGACGATCGGCACCCCCGCGCCGCGGACCCGGAAGACCGTCGCGCCAGGGGCGTTGCCGATCCGCACCACCGCCGCGCTGAGCGGTGAGCGCCGCACCAGGACGGCGCCGTGATCGGCCGCGACCTCGAACCCGCCGCCAAGCCGCCGGCTGAGCACGCTCGCGAGCTCGGCTGGTGTGACGCCCTTGCGCGGTACCCGAATCTGCCCCACCATGCCTCCCCGACGGAGCCTGATTTTCGAAGGCAGACTATCGCCCGTACCTGAGAGCCAGCTGTCCGCCTACCGGTCAGGCGGCTGGGCGCCCGGTGGTCCCTATTGAGAGTTGCCGTCGGCTATCCGGGTGGCAACCGCGAGCGCGGTGTTGATCGGGATCGCGTAGCCGATGATCTGCAGGCCGCTGCCCGAGCCGCCGACGGTGATGCCGATCACCCGGCCGTTCAGGTTCACCAGGGGGCCGCCGATGGCCGAGGTCTGAGCGGACTGGAGCACCGACGCCATCAGCCCGCTGCGGGTCGTCCGGCCCACGCTGACGGTGCTGTCCAGGGTCGCCAGGGTGCCAACGTCGAGCGTCAGCGCGTCCTGCCGGCCGGTGGTGCCGACCGCGGTGTCGTAGATCTCGCCCGGCACGTGATACGAGGATTCCTTGGACGCGCCCGCGTTCTTGACCAGCGTGGCCGAGTTCCCGACCGTGACGGTCGAGAACGCCCTTCCGTCGCCGCCTTGCAACTGGAGGAGGGCCAGCCCGGCCGCCCGGTCGGTGCCGATCACGGTGGCCTTGAAGGTTTCGCGGGACAGGACGTACTCCGCCGACAGCCCGGCCGCCCCGGTGGCGGGCTGGTAGGTGGTCAGCACCTTCCCCGACTCGGTGAGCACCAGGCCGATCCCGACCGAGGTCCCGCCGGACAGCACGTGCACCATGCCCGGCGCGGTCGCCGCGAGGATGTTCTCCTGGTTGTCCTGGGCGATGCCGTCGTCGTCCTCGACGAACGCGTCCTGGCCGGTGGCCGGCTGCGGAATCGCGGTGAGGATCACCCGGTTGCCGAGCCCGATGAGGCGGCCGATGCCGAAACCGAGCCCGACCGCGAGGATGACCGCCGTCGCGATCAGCATGATCCTGAAGCGCTTGTTGCGCCAGTGCATCGGCTGGCTCCCTGTCATCGGCCGGCCGCCCGCTGCGGAGTGGTGTTGAGGGTCGCCGCGATCGCCGCTCCGGCGCCGTTCCTGGTGATCGCGACGGGACTGGTCAGGCCGAACTGCTTGCACCCAAGGATGGTGAAGGACCGGTCCAGGCTGCTGGCCATGAACGTGAGCAGGTTGTCGCCGGTGGCGGTGGCCGGCGACTGTCTGGCGGCCAGCAGCGCGCGGTTGGCGGCAAGGAACGGAGTCTGGATATCGACGATGTTCTGGCAGTACATCGCCGGGTCGCTGGTCGCGCCGCCCTGGCCGGCGACCGACGACTGGCCAAGTTCGGCCCGGTACAGGTCGGTCTTGGCCGCGTCGAATACGCCGTCGCCGCCGCGGACGACCGGGTCGTTCTCCGGCTCTAGGGCCGCCGCCTTCGGCTGATACGCACTCGCCAGGATCTCGTCGAGCGCCTTGGAGGTCGTTGGCTGGTCGTTATTCGCTAGGTCCGGCGCCTGGAACGGGGTGCACCCGAGGATCGGGTCGAGAAACTGGTCGAGCACGATGTCGCCACCGCGGCTGACCAGCAGCGTCGCCCCTGCGATGTTGCCCGCGTTCGACGTGGTGTCCTGCGCCGTCTGGCCGGTCAGCGGGTTGAACAGGTACGCCGTGGTGACGTTGCTGGCCGAGGCCGGGTCGACCGCCTCGAAGTTGCGGGTGACCGGGCACGCCCGGCCGGTGCCGAGGTCGCCGCCCGACGGGATGATCTTGTCCGAGGTGCCCGGCGATGGGACTTTGAGCAGCCCCGCCCGCGCGTCCCTGCGCACCGCGCTGAAGAAGTCGATCCCGTTGCAGAACGACACCGGCCCGAAGACCGACCCCGGCTCGCCGTTGACGCAGTGGGCATCCGCGAGCGTGGTCGCCGTCGCTCCCACCTGGAACAGGTCCTTCCCGTTGAACCCGAAGTCGATCGTCACAACCGCATTGGCCGGGATCGAAGGGATCGACGGCATCACGGCGGGCCGGGTGCCCTGGGTGACCACGAGCGGGTCGTAGACCGACAGCTTCCCGGTCGCCGGGTCGAGGATCGTGGCCTGGACGAAGGCCCCTAGCTTGGCCGCGTTGCTCATCCGGCAGCCCGACTCGGCCGGCGTCAGCCCGTCGGTGCCGGTGAGCTGATAGGGAGTCGCCAGCCCACGCGCGCTCAGCGGGTTCGCCGGGACGATGATGTCGCAGCTGACATTGGTGGTCAGGGCGGCCGGAGCGGTCGCCAGCGACGCCGGGGGGCCAGCCAGCAGGCTCGGGCTGACCGGGGCGCCCAGCGGCAGCGGGTCAACGCCCGAGTTGCCGGAGCCCGTCTGGAACGCGAGCACCAGGCCGATTACCAGGCCCAGGGCCACCGGCACGGCGAGTTGGGCGGCAATACGCGCCGCAGTGCTAATCCGCTGCCCGTCACGTCGCCGTGCGGACCGACGCTCGTCTTGCACTCGACCCGCCTCCCTGCCTTGCCTGCCGTTCCGCTCCGGAGGCATAGGGTAGCCCGCTAGGCGGCATGACTGCGGAGAATTCGCAATATCTACTGAACAGTCCGGCTTGTTTTAAGCGGGAGAAACTATTAAACATAAATTACGGACCAAGCAAGGTCCTTGACTATCATCCGTTGCAATTCTTATGCTCTCCCCGTTGCTTAGGGATGCATATCCCAGGCGTAAGCCTTCTCATAGCTGGAAGATCCCGTAGGAGAACGGACCCGCGGTGATCGTTGCCTCGTCCAGCGTGACGCGGGCGCTCCTGACGGCCGTCGCCTTGGCCAGTTCGGGGCGGCGGTGCGCCAGGTCGCGCAGCGCGGTCGCTGGGGTTGACGACCACGAGGAACCGGCCGCCGCGCAGGTAGACCAGAGGGTACCCGGCGGACAGGACCTCCAGGCTGCCGCTGGGCCCGAGTTCGGGGTGCGCGCGCCGCAGCGCGATCAGGTCCCTGACGATGTGCAGCAGCGAGTCCTGGTCGGCGCGCTGCCCGGCGACGGTGGGGCGGCCGCGGGTCGGGATCGACCGGCAGGTAGAGGCGCTCGGCCGAGGCGGTGGAAAATCCGGCGTTGGGACTTGAGTCCCATTGCATGGGCGTGCGAGCCCCGGCCCGGTTGTAGCCGGAGCGCATGACGGCTGCCCTCGGTGTCCGGAAGGCCGGGATATGTGGCGCATGCCGATCTCGTCGCCGTAGTAGATGGCCGGCAGGGTCGGGAAGGTAAGCAGGAACGCGAAGGCGGGCGGCAGCTGCTCGGGGGTGCGCGGCCCGGCGTGCAGCCGGGCGAAGTCGTGGTTGGCGGTGGGCAACGCGATGTGACCCGGCTCGCCGATCGCGGCCACCGCGTCGTGGTACGCGGTCAGGAACGTCCCGGCGTCGCCTCGGCCCGCCGGCGTCGAAGTAGCACGGCTCGGCTGCCCATTCCGGGTACTCGGTCGAGATGCCGTTGCTCCACAGCGAGCGCAGCGGCCGGCCGTTGGTCGGGCCGCCGAAGTGGAGGAAGAAGTCGGCGTGGAACCCGGCGGGCACGGCCACCGCCGGGTCGCCCCACTCGGACAGCAGGACCGCGTCCGGGTGCGCCCGGTCGAGCCAGCCACGGACCTCTCGCCACAGCCGGCCGGTCTCGGCCCGGCCCGGGTCGTCTTTGACCAGCGAGTAGGCCATGTCGACGCGGAACCCGGACACGCCAAGCCGAAGCCAGTGGTCCATGATCGCGCGCAGCGCCGCCCGGTTGGCCTGCGGCCCGTCGGCCGCCACGTCCTGCCGCCAGGGCTCGTCTGCCTGCTGACGGGCGTAGCCGAAGTTCAGCGCGGGCTGGAAGTCGAAGAAGTTCGGCAGGTACCCGCCCGGGCGGTCGCCCGGAGAGCGGACGAACCCGTCCGGCAGGCGGCCGTCCGGGCCGGCGGCGGCCCAGATGTAGCGGTGGTCGGCCGGGTCGTGGGCGGACGCAACGAACCACGGGTGGGTGTCCGAGGTGTGCCCCGGCACCAGGTCAAGCAGCAGCCTGATGCCGCGCGCGCGGGCCTGCTCGGCCAGTTTGGCTAGGTCGTCGCCGTCTCCGTAGCGGGGGGCGATCGTGAGATAGTCGGCCACGTCGTAGCCGGCGTCGCGCATCGGGGAGACGAAGCAGGGGTTGAGCCACACCGCCGTGACCCCGAGCCAGGCCAGGTAGTCCAGGTGCTCCTCGATGCCGCGCAGGTCGCCGATTCCGTCACCGTTTGAGTCGGCGAAGCTCTGCGGGTAGATCTGGTAGAGGACGGCGTCGCTCAGCCAATTCGGTACGGCCATCTGCGGCCACCCCTTCCATCCCGGTCCAGGTCTGTGATCATCACTATTCCTACACCCGGAGAGTCAGTAGAGTCGGCCGCGGAGGCGTCTGGGTTCCTGGTGGTCCCCCTGGTCTTCAAAACCAGTGAGCGGCGTGCCGCGTCGCTGGCGGGTTCGATTCCCGTCCGCCTCCGCCACCAGCACTAACGCACGGTGGGTGCGACCTGGGCACTTTCCGCAAGCGGGCGGTGCCGGCCGTTTTCGGCCAGAATGGGAACGTTATGGGAACATGCGCTCACGATGACGCGGCTTCCACGAGCTTCGCGACCGCCTCGGCGCCGGCCTTGTGCGCCTCGGCCTCGATGTGCGTGTAGTGCGCGGTCATGGCCGCGTCGGCGTGGCCGAGCGTCCGGCGCCTGATCTCGGGGTCAACAGCGGCGTCACGCGCCAGGCTGGCGGCCGAGTGGCGTCCCTCGTGCAGCTTGATCACCGGCAGCCCGGCCAGCGCCGCCAGGCGCTTGAACCGGCGCGATACGGCATCAGGCTTATACGGCGTGCCGTCGCCCCAGCAGAAGATCAGATCGTTGTCCTGCCAGGACTCCCCCGCCATCAGCCGCGCCTTAAGCTGCGCTGTGCGGTGCTCCTTCAGGATGCGGACGGTCTCGGCGTCCAGCCAGATCAGCCGGTCTCCGGTCTTGGTCTTCGGCGTGCTCTCGGTGACGGCGCCCCGCACTAGCACGATCGGACGCCGCACGCGCACGTAGCCCGCGTCCAGGTCGGCGTCTGCCCACCGCAGGCCGACCGGCTCGCCGCGCCGCGCACCACGCAACAGCACGATGCGGAACAGTGGGCCGAGCGGATCATCCTTCGTGGAGGCCAGGAACGCGTACGCCTGGCTGGCGCTCCACCGCCTGGCCTCAGGTGTGACCTCCGGCTCCAACTCGACGGCGTAGACCGGGTTGAACGCCAACCGCCGCGTCTTGCGCACCTCGAAGTTGCAGAACTCGCGCAGCGCCGCGTAGACGCGATGCTGGCTGGCGATGCCGACGTGCCTGGGCCGGGTCCGTGCGTCACCGTCCAAGCGGACGAATGACCGGCTGTCGCCCTGCTTTGCAGTCAACTCGGCGTTCAGCCGCTCGATGCGCGTGAACACCTCGGCTATGTGCGCGCCGTTCAGCCGCTCCACCGGGACGTCGGCCAGGACTGGCAAAATCCAGTGCCGCCCGGCTGTCTCCAGCCGCTCGGCCGACGACGCGCGCAGCCGCTTCTTGCCGGTCAGCCAAGCGTGCCATGCTTCGCCGGTGCTGATCCCGGTGGACGCCGGGTCAAGGCCGACGACGATTCGCCTGGCCACGTCCTCGGCCGACGGCAGCGGGACGCCGCGCTTGGCGGTGGCGATCATGTCGCCGATCCGCTCGGCTGTGGTCTCGTCGGTGGCCAGGCCTAGCAGCTTCCCGGCGTGCTCCGCGGCTGCCTCAGCCTCGGACTTGGTCGGGTAGCCGAACCGCTTGACCAGCTTCACGCCGCCGTTAGTGGGCACCCTGGCGGCCCATCCCGCGCTGCCGTGGCGGCTGCCGACCCACACCGGGTTGCCGTCCTTCGCGATGATTGGCTTGCCGTCCTTCGCTTTGCGCCAGAGTTGCGGACAGTCCTGGCCAAGCGGCTTGCCGTCCGTGCCTGTACAGCCGCATCGGACGTGAATGCTGTATTTCATCCAATCCTCCCTGTCTTATGCCTCTCCTTGCCATCAGCCAGGACGAGGCCGTTACTTCCGAGCCCCCGTTTCATCCGGGGCCGCGCCGAGGTACTTGAGCAAGTCCCAGCGCGACACTCGATAGCGGCCGCCGTTATCGATTACGCGGATGGGGTAGTCACCGGACTTGATGAGCTCGTACGTCCGGTTGCGGCCGATGCCGAGGATGCGACTGGCGGTCTGGACAGGAAACGTCGGCGGAAGCGCCTGCGGGTCGGGGATGGGCTTCAGGTTCCCCCCTTCCCTGCAGGTCCGGGTCCTGGGACGACGCCCGGGTTTTGCTCGACGATGGCGGCCTGATACGCGACGCGAATCGACGGCGCGTTTATGCGCGTGAAGAAAGACATGAAGCAACGTTAAGCTGACACGGACGACTCAGCCAATATCACGGTGATATTACACGGTGAGATATTTGAAGAATTGCAGATGAGATGTTGCTCGGATTTAGGCCGCATGCGGCAGCACTCCTTCCCTCGCGTTCTGCAGCGCTTCCGCGCGGACTGCCGTTACCAAGGCGCTGGCCCGGTCCCGGCCGAGCTGCAGCTGGGCGCGGAGCTTGTCGCGGGAGATGGGCTTGCCGGTTGCCGTGCGGTGCGCGGCGTCCAGTTCCCGCGTTCGGGCGAGCAGGCCGGTCGGGAGGACAGCAAGCCTCGCTCCGCAACTCTGTGGTTCGGGGTGAGGCTGCCGTGGGGCGGCTGGAGGGCTGGCCGCGTGGATCTGGCGCAGCATCCACGGGCCGACCTGTTGACTGAACTAGGGGGAGCAGGAGCGGCATAGCTTCTGACTTGCGGGTGAAGTTCGGTTACCGTCTGTGGTCATGTTTTTGGATGCAGACGCGCCCCGGGACTTGACGGCGCTGCGGGTGCCGTTGTCCGGCCGGCTTGCCGGGACCGATGACGTTTTCAGGCCGTTCCGGCTGATCGATCCTGCTGGCTCGCCGGTGATGGCGGTCGATGAGTTCATGGTGGAGTTGTTCGCGGCGGGCCGTTCCGGGGCTACTCAGCGCTCGTATGGCATGGATCTTCTGCGGTGGTTCCGGTTCCTGTGGGCGGTGGAGGTTGCGTGGGACCGGGCTTCGCGAGATGAGGCCCGGGATTTCATCGCCTGGCTGCGGGTGGCCGGCCGGGGGGAGCGGCCGCATTGGCGGCGCGGGGCTGCCGGGCCCGCGTTGCCCGCCGCGTGGGGCGGGCCGCTGGCGGCCTCGACGGTCGTGCATGCGGAGACGGTGGCGCGGACGTTCTACGCGTTCCACGTCGAGCGCGGCAGCGGCCCGGTCGTCAACCCGTTCCCGCTGGCGCGCGGGACCCGGGCTGGCGCGCACCGCGATCCGATGCGCCCGTTCCGGCCGGAGCGCGCCGGGCGCTACCGGCCCGGGGTGCCGCAGCGGGTGCCGCGCCAGATCCCTGACGAGGTCGTCGGCCGTTTGTTCGCTGCGCTGGGCTCGCACCGGGACCGTGCTCTGGTCGCGTTCTGGATCTCGATCGGTGCCAGGGCCTCGGAGCTGCTCGGGGCGATGTGCTCCGGGGTGGATCCCGGCCGGCAGCTGATCACCGTGGTGCGCAAGGGGTCGCGGGCCGTGCAGCAGCTTCCCGCCTCGCCTGACGCGTTCGTCTGGCTTCGCCTTACCAGGAGCAGTTTCACGGCCTGGTGCCGGCGGCCGGGGACGAGCCGGTGTGGTGGACGCTGCGCCGGCCGCTGCGCCCGCTGGCCTACCATGCCGCGCGGGCGATGTTCGAGCGGGCCGCGGCGGGCCTGGGCCGGCGCTTCACCCTGCACGACCTGCGCCATACCGCGGCCTACCGGCTGGCGCGCGACCCGCTGGTCCCGATCACCGATGTCCAGTGGGTACTGGGCCACGCCTGCCTGTCCACGACGCAGCGGTATGTCACCCCGACCGCGGCGGATGTCATCGCGGACGTGCTGGCCCATCACCGCCGCCCGCCGGCCCCGCCGCCGCCGGCTGCCTCGGGCTACCGCGCCGAGAGCCTGAGCGTGCTGTTCGGCGGCGCGGACCGGTGAGCGTCCTGTCCTCGCAGGACCAGGACCATGCTCGGGCCCGGCCCCGGCAGATGACGGCCGAGGCGCAGGCGCTGCGGGCGAGATACCCCTCGCGCCCGGTGGCCCGGGACTGGCCCGGCACCCGGCTCGGGCGCGCCGAGGTCGTCCGGGCGCTCTGCGAGTACACCGCGTCCAGGGGCATCGACGGCCAGGGCCGGCTGCGCGGCGGGCTGCTCAAGGTCCTGTCGTGGCTGGAGTTGCAGCCGGGAGGCAGCTGGCAGCAGCGCTGGCAGGCCTCGGGCGCGGACAAGGACGGGCGGGTGGACTGGCACCAGGGCGCCGTCGCGCAGCTTCGCGACGCCGGGCTGATCGGCCGCGACGCCAGTGTGGTCTCCAAGTCTTTCGGCGGGGCCCTGGCCTGGATGATCAGCGCTGACATCCTGCGCCCGCGGCTGAACTGGCTGCTGGTGACCGAGAGCCCGCATTCCCTGATGGACCCCATGGCCCATGCCCGCGATCGCGGGGGCGCGGCCGCGCTCGAGGCCTGCGCGAACAGGTCCGGGGTCAGCGCGGCCTCACGGGCCGCGGCGCTGGAGAAGATCGCCGTGATCCTGGCGGCCAAGGGCGGCCCGGTGGGCGAGATCGCCGTCGGGGACTGCATGGACCTGCTCGCGGCCTGCTGCGCCGAGTATCCCGACACCCGCTCGCGCCACCACAGCCCGCTGTTCTACCAGCTGCTGCGCGGCGCGGGGATGCTCAGCCCCGCAGCCCCGCCGACCGTGCGGATGTTCAGCCCGATGTTCGGGGGCAAGCTCACCCCGGAGTCGCTGGTTGACCGCTACGACCTGGCCTGCCGCCCGGTGCGCGATCTCATCGTCGCCTACCTGCGCGAACGTCAGCCCGCAGTGGATTACAGCACCCTGCGCCAGCTGTCGGCGATGATGACGTAGAGGTTGTAGTAGGCCCATTTCGCGGGGCCGTGCAGCTTGGTGATGTCCCAGGAGTAGACCTGGTTCGGCCCGGTGGCGACGAGCTCGGGCTTGACGGCTGCGGGGTGGGTCGCCTGCGCGCGGCGCTCCCGGCTTTCGCCGGCCTCGCGGAGCACCCGGTAGCAGGTGGAAACGGAGCCGAGGTAGATGCCCTCGTCCAGCAGGGTCGCCCAGACCTCGTCCGGGGCCAGGTCGGCGAACCGGCTGCTGTGCAGCGCGTCCAGGATCGCGGCTCGCTCCGCGGAGGCCAGCGCCCGCGGCTGGGCCCGGTCGGCGTGCGGAACCGGGGCTGTCCTCGGCGCCGGCGCGCTGATCCGGTGCCGCCGGTACCAGGTGGCCTGCGCAACCCCGGCCGCGCGGCACGCCGCCCGGGTGCCGATCCTGGGCGCCATCACGGCGACCGCCTCGTCGGTCAGGAACTCGACCCGGGCTCGGTGTCCGCGCCCTCGGAGATCGTCTCCAAGAGCGCCTGCAGTTTTGACTGCACATCGGCCACGAAGCGGGCCTTGGCCAGCTCCTGCTCCAGCTTGGCCTTCTCTTTCAGCAGCCGGGCGATCTGCGCGTCCCGCGGATCAGCCGCCGGGCGGGCCGGCGTCCTCGCCGGGGCCGCCGGGGCGCCGGCGTCCCGGGCACGCCGCCACTCGGTGATCAGGCTGGAGTACAGGCCCTCCCGCCGCAGGATCGCGCCCTTCTCACCGTTCGCCGCCGCCTCGTAGGCGGCCAGGACGTCCTGCTTGTACTGCGCGGTGAACGTCCGCCGGCGCGCCTTCTCGGGCACCTCCGGATCGGGGCGCTCCTGCCGCTCGCCGCTCACCCGTCCAGCATCGCCGGCCGCCAGGGCACGGTCGAGCACGGTCCTCGTCATATCGGAAAGTTGTCTCCATCCCCGCCCTCGGGGAAATCAGTGGTTACTGAGGGGCGGGTGCCTCACGACAGCTTGGCAGAGAGGGCTCGCCGGACCCGCGCCATCTGGCAGCACTGGCACGTCCCGGCTTTGTCAGGGCTGCTCCCGCCCTCCCCGCCGCCACACGGATCAGGCTGCCCTCAGCTACGGCGGCCTGCTGCGACAGGCCACAGGCGAAGGTCTCTCACCTCCACACGGATCACAGCGCCTCACGGCGCAAACGGAAACTGTGCCAGAGCAAAAATTCGAGCGTCGTTGACAACGGTATGTATCAGGACGCGACCTGCGCGCCTCCGCCAGGAAAGAGCAGCTCTCCGGGCCAGATGGACCGGGACGACACGGAGGTGTCCATGGGATTGGCGACGAGGTCCGCGTCATCCCGGCCGTCACGCGCGCAAGCCGGCCAAGCCGAGCAAGGCAGCCACCCGCCGGGGCGAGAACAAGCCCTGTCTCGTGACCAGGCCGAGGCCGCCTTTCTGCACGCGGTTCGCGGCGGGGATCTGGCGGCGCGTCTCAGCCAGGTTCGTGCTGTGGAGGATGCCGAACTCTTCCGGTTGACATGCCGCCTGCAGCGGCTGAGGTCCGAGTGCGGATGCAAGGTCGGCGCGTGGACCATGACCGCCGCGCTCATCGCCGCGCCCGTGGTCGCGGTCATCCATGGCGCCTCCGGTCCGGTCGGCGTGCTCCTCCTCGTGCTGCTGTCCGCCGTCTCTGTGATCGGGGCGGCGGTGGCCGGCAAGGTGCTCACGATCGTGGTGTACCGGCTGCGTTGGCGTATCGAGTGCAACCAGGTGCTGCGGCACCTGGCCGAACGGGGGACGGATCGGGATGTCATTCTGCGGTGAGATCCGCTACGCGATCGTGCGCAAGCGCGACGAGTGGCGATCAATCATGGTGCAGGCCTGCACGCAGTGGGCCGACGAGGGATCGAATCAGTGCTCGCAATGGAAGGACGAGGGCTCCAACCAGTGCTCCAACTGGGCAGACGAAGGGTCGAACCAGTGCTGTGACTGGTGGCCCTGCTCGTGGGCGTGCGATGCCTTCTACTGGGTGGCGAAATGGGTGTGCATCGCCTGGTACTGGGTGGCCAACTGGGTGTGCCAGGCCTGGTACTGGCTGGCCAAGTGGGTGTGCCGCGCGTTCGCCTGGGTCGTGTACTGGATCCTCACGGTCGTCGCGTACGTGGTCTACTACGTGCTCTGGATCCCCTGCCAGGTTTTCGGCGGCCCCAGCGGGCCGCAGGGGCGGATCAAGCACGTCTTCGTCCTGGTGCTTGAGAACCGGTCCTTCGACCACATGCTGGGCGTGTCCACCGGGACGGTGGACGAGGAAAGCGGTCTGCATCCGGGTGTCGGTGTCGACGCGGTGACCGGGCTGCCGACGACGGTGGACGGCCCGGGCGACCAGACCAACACCACGAACGGCCAGGCCTTCATGGTCCGGGCCGGTGCCCCGTTCGTCATGCCGGTTGACCCGCCGCATGAGTTCTGTGACGTCAAGCTGCAGCTCGCGTCCACGAGCATCAGCGGCAAGCCACTCGATGACCAGTGTGACTACTCTGGTGTCTACCCGCCGCTGACCCTGGCGGGCTTCGTGCAGAGCTACGCCAACCAGGCCGCTGTCGAAGCGGCTGATCCCAGCACGCAGCAGGCGGGGCAGGCGGCGCTGGCCGATCTCGACGCGGCCATGGCCTGCTTCACCCGGGCGCAGGTACCGGTGATCAGTACCCTGGCCAGCCAGTTCGCTGTCTGTGACCAGTGGTCTTCCGCGTTGCCCGGGCCGACCTGGCCGAACCGCTTCTTCCTGCATGCCGCGACGTCCGGCGGGCTGGACCGCAGCCCGTCCACGCTGGAGGTCATCGCGTCGCAACTCGACGGCTACCAGTTCGAGAACGGGACGATCTACGACGCCCTGGACAGCGAAGAACTCGACTGGCGGGTCTACCACGGTGACGCGTTCCCGCAGGTTTCCGCGCTGGCCGGGATGGACCTGGTGACGATGGCCAGCAAGTACCACGGTCTCGACGACCTGGCGGGCGACCTGGCCGACCAGGACTTCTCGGCGGCGTACGTCTTCATCGAGCCGGACTACGGGCACGTGCTGACCCACGGCGGCAACTTCCAGTGCGGCAACAGCCAGCATCCCATCGACGACGTCACCCGCGGCGAGGCATTGATCAAGTACGTCTACGAGTCGATCAGACAGTCGCCGCACTGGGATTCCAGCGTGCTGGTTATCACCTACGACGAGCACGGGGGGTTCTACGACCACGTGCCGCCGCCGGCCGCGATCCCGCCGGGTGATGTCATCGACCCGGACAACAACGCTCACGGCTTCCGATTCGACCAGGCAGGCGTCCGGGTCCCGGCGGTCATCGTGTCTCCCTGGATCCCGGCCGTGCGGCCGCGAGGGCTCAAAGACCAGAATTGCAACCTGATCGACCACACCAGGTACGACCACGGCTCGCTGCTCGCCACGGTGGAGCGGCTGTACGGCCTGCCCACGCTGACCGCCAGGGACGCCGGGGCCAACGACTTCCTGCACCTGCTGTCGGCGGATGCGGTGCGCGACGCGCCGCTGACCCTGCCCGAGCCGGCGGATTCCGGCTTCTCCTGTGGTGACGACCAGCCGGTCGGGCCGGAGGCGCGGGCGGCGCTGGCGGCGGGCCCGCGGACCCCGCTGCACGACGCCTACGGCCGGGCCGCCAGCGAGGCGGAGCTTGCTGTCCGCCCGGTCAGCGCCACCCTGCGGGGCTTCGTCGAGGTTGCCGGCATCCAAGACCTCCATCTGCATCCGCACGAGCGCGAGCGAATCCAGCAGCGGATCCGGGCCATCCGGACGCTCGGGGACGCCCGCGACTACATCGCCCAGGTGGCGGCTCAACTGCCAGCCACCCGCCCCGGCGGAACTGCCGGGCAGCCAAGCAAGCAATGAGTCGAGGGGAAGCAGCCGTGGCTGTGATCGGAAGCCAGCTCTATTCGTTCCGCTACACCACCGGCGTGTTCACCACGGTCTTCCAGCCGGACACGCCAGCCGCGGCGGCGCTCGCGGCGATCGAGGCCAAGCTGACCGAGGGTCACGCGGATTTCCTGGCCGGCCAGTACCAGCCCGCGATCGACGCCTACCACCAGGGCGCCTCCCTGATCTACGGGCAACTGCACCCGCAGGCCGTCGGCGGCACCGGCACCATCTCGATTTCCCCCGTGCTGTTCCGCCCGATGCTGTCCCTGGGGCTGGAGTGGATGAACGTGCTCGCGCCGACGGTGCCGGTGGCGGCCACCCGGCCGCGCATCCTGGCTGATCCGGCGCCGGCCGACGCAGCGCCCGCCGACGTGCTCGGGCTGCGCAGTCAGGTCGTCGACCAGGGCAGCAACGCCGATGCCGCCGCCGACTGGCAGTACTCGCAGTACCTGCAGGGGCAGGCCAACCCCAAGGCGGCCCAGTTCTACCTGGCCCGCGCCGAGAAAACAGCGCCCGCCCTGATCAAGCAACTGCAGGCGGGAAAGGGCCACGGTAACGGTGACCGCGGCGTCCCCGCAGCGGGCGCCCCGGCCGATGTCGCGGTCACGCCGGGCTCGCAGGTCATCGACGGCTCGATCGGCCGGGTCGCGCTGCCGCCCGCGCTGACGGTCGCCCGCAGCTACGGTGTCCAGCAGGCCGGCACGGTCAGCATCATGACGTGGGCGGTCGGTGACGGCCCTCCGGTGGATCAGGCGATCAAGGTGCTCTACGAATCGCGCGTGACCGCCACCGACCTCACGTTGCTGCGGAACGTGCCCACCTGCCCCGCCGACCTGGCCGCGGACCTGCCGCGCATCTACTTCTACGTGATCCCGCTGGCGCTGGCCGAGTGCTACCACGCGCTCGGTGACTACGCCGACGCGGAGACTCAGTACCTCCAGGCGGCCAGCTACCAGTACCTGAACACCACCGTGGAGGCGCCTTACCTGTGGGCCAGGCTCGCCACGCTCTACCTGGACTGGGGCGACTCGCTGTTCCGCCAGGGTGATGCGGCGGATGCCCTGCCCATCTACAGCCGGGTCATCAACCCCGACGACACCAGGCCAGCCAGCGTCCTGTACACGACCGCGTCACTCCAGCCCGGCGCGGCCATCGCCGAGCAGGTGCTCGCCGCCCTGGCCGACATCACCACGCTGAACCTGGACCCGGACATCGTGTCGGTGATCGCCGCAGTCCGCGGCCAGCTCGCCAAGATCTCCGGCGGCCTGGACTTCTGGGGTTTCTGGACCGCCACCGTGCCCATCTGGACCTTCGACTACCTGCAGGGCGTGGCCGTCAACTTCGCTCAGCTCGCCGTGTCCGTCGAGCGTGACGTGATCAACTTCTGGGACCGGGCCGACCAGGCGACGCTGACGCGGCAGCAGCTCGCCACCAGCGTGTCGGCGGCGTCCGCCGAGGTCTCCGCCGCGCAGGCCCAGGTCTCCGCCGCGCAGGCCCAGCAGGTCGCCTACCAGGACGGCGCGGCCCTGGCCGCGCAGCGGGCCGCGGACGCCACCGCGAACGCCAACGAGTACGCGACCAAGTCCGATCTGGCCATCTCCTACCAGGCATCCTCTGCGCAGATCAGCGGCGGTGACGACGGCGACCCTAACACCCTGAACCAGCTCGCCGACCAGCTGCTGTCCGGCCAGGGTTTCAGCGGCAGCCAGGCCACCGTGGCCGCGGCCACCCAGCTGGCCGGCGCCAAGGCCAACCGGCAGTACGAGGTCGACAGCCTCAGGCGCCAGGCCGCCGAACTGGCGACCGCGCGTGCCCAGGCCAACGCCGAGGCCGCCGCCGCGGCCGCGCAGACGGCCGCCGCGCAGGCCGCGTACGCGGTCGCCAGCATCAGGGCGCAAGGCGCGGCCCAGCTGCTCAGCGCGTTCGACAACCAGACGTTCACCGCGGATGTGTGGCAGCGCATGGGCGACGTGCTGGACCGGCTTTACCAGCGGTACCTGTCCATGGCGCTGTACGCGGCCAAGCTGATGCAGCAGGCCTACAACTTCGAGACCGACCAGGCACTGGCGCTGATCAAGGCCGACTACAGCACCGACGAGGTCAACGGCCTGCTCGCCGCCGACGCGCTGCTTGCGGACATCGAATCGTTCACCTACGACCTGGTCTCCAGCGCCCGGGGCAAGCCGCAGCCGGTCAAGCAGACCATCTCGCTGGCCGGACGCTACCCGTTCAGCTTCGAATCTCAGCTGCGCAGCACGGGGACGATGGACTTCCAGACCACGCTGGACGACTTCGACAGCTACTACCCGGGTGCCTACGCGGGCCGGGTCGTGGCGGTCGAGGTCGACGTGGACGGGCTTGTGCCGCCCACCGGCGTGTCCGGCAGCCTCACCAACTCCGGCGTCTCGGTCTACCGGCTGCCTTTCGCTTCGTGGCCCGACCCGGCCACGCCGGCCGTGAAGTACCGGGTCCAGTCCAAGGAGACCCTGGTCTTGTCGGACTACACCGCCCGTGACGACTCGCTGCTTATCCAGCCAGACTCCCGTCAGATGCGGATCTTCGAGGGTGCGGGCGTCGCCTCCAGCTGGCATCTGGAGCTGCCGAAGGCGATCAACGACATCGACTACGGCGCGCTTCTCGACGTCCGGCTGACCTTCTACTACCAGACACGCTACGACCCGGGCATCGCCGCCGCGGTCAGAGGGGACCTGGCCACCCGGCCCGGATTCACCGCCCGGCAGCGGGCCATCCCGCTGCGCTGGATCTACCCCGACGCGTTCTTCGCCTTCCAGGCCTCCGGCACGCTCTCCGTCAGCCTGGCGGCGCCCGACTTCCGGAACAACGAGACCCAGCCGCAGCTCACCGCCGTGGGGGTGGTCATCGCCACCGACGGTTCGGTCAGCGCGGGCGGGCTGAATGTCGCCCTGGCCACCCCCGCCCACGCGGCACCGGTCACCGCGACGCTCGACGGCAACGGCCTCGCCGACTCCGGCAGTACCGGCAGCCCCTGGGCGCCGCTGGCCGCCGGCACCGCGCTTGGCCAGTACGCCATCACGCTCGCGGCGGCGGACAACCCGTCGCTGGCCCCGGACGGAACGCTGGACCTGGCGCCGATCGTGAACGTCGCCCTGCTGATGAACTACACGTTCACCCCGCGCAGCTAGGAGACCGTGATGAGCACCGACATCGGCTTCGACGCCGCTACCCCGTCGCTGCCCTCAGGCGGCGGTGCGGTCAGCGGCCTGGGCGAGACCTTCACGCCCGACCTGTCCACCGGCGGCGCCACCTTCACGATCCCGCTCGACCTGCCGAACGGTCCCGGTGACATCGGCCCGCGGCTGCGGCTGAGCTACGACAACAGCCAGGGGGCGGGAGCGTTCGGCCTGGGTTTCACCATCGCCGTGCCGCGGCTGCTCCGCTCCGTCGCGCACGGCATTCCGCGCTACGACGACACCGACGCCCTGATGCTCGAAGGCGCGGGTGAACTGGTCAGGACCGCGGGCGGCGGCTACCGGCCGCAAGTCGACGCGGGCGCGTGGCGGGTGCAGGCCGACGGGGATGGCTTCACCTGCCTGGACCGTGACGGTAATCGTTACACGCTGGGCACGACCGCCACGGCCCGGCTGGCCGACCCGGCAGACAGCACCCGGGTGTTCGGCTGGCAGCTGGAGCAGGTCGCCGACTCCCTTGGCCACACGGCCGCCTTCACCTGGATGACCGACGGCGGCCAGCTCTACCTGGCCTCGGTCAGGTACGGCGTTTACGAGCTGGCGCTCAGCTACGAACAGCGCCCCGACGTGCTGCGCTGCGGGCGGCCCGGCTTCGCCGTGAGCACCGCGTTGCGCTGCCATCAGTTGGAGTTGCGGCTGCCCGGCGACGCGCAACCGGTGCTGCGCAGCTGGGATCTCGGCTACACCCAGCATCCGTCCAACGGTGCTTCGCTGCTGACCAGCGTGACCCTGACCGGGCACGCCGCGGACGGCAGCCAGCTCACCGCGCCGTCGCTGACGCTTGGCTATTCTGTGCTCGGTGAGCCGTCGCTGACCCGGTTCACCGCGCAGGCCCCGGCCCCGCCGGCCTTCGATGACCCAGGTGCCCGCGCCGAACTGGTCGACTGGACCGGCGACGGGCTGCCCGATCTGCTCGCGCTCAGCCCGTCCGGGCAGGCCAGGCTGTGGCCGAACCTGGGCAGCTGCCAGTGGGGCACCCCCCGGGTCGTGGCCCAGGTTCCGGCGCTGGCCCGGTCCGGCGCGGTGGCCTTGGCCGACATCAACGGCGACGGGGCCGCCGACCTGATCGCGGTGGACCAGCCGCTGGCCGGGTACGTGCCGCGCGACCCGGCCGGCGGGTTCGGGCGGCCGGTGGCACTGGCCCAGGCGCCCTCCCCGCTACCGGCCGCGGCCGGTACCCGGCTGGTCGACCTGGACGGCGACGGCGCGGTCGACCTGCTCTCCAGCGACGGCGTCAACCTGGCCCTCTACTACCAAGATGACGGCGCGGCGGGCTGGCGGTCGCCGCCGCAGGTCGTCGGCCGCGGCGCCGCTCCGGTCGGCGACCTCGCCGACCCGCACGTCTTCCTGGCCGACATGACCGGCGACGGCCTGCAGGACCTGGTCCGCGTCGACGGCGGCGGCGTCACCTACTGGCCGTACCTGGGTTATGGCCGGTGGGGCGCGCCGGTCCAGATGGCGGACCCGCCGGAACTCGGCTTCGACGCCGACTGCACCCGGCTGCTGCTCGCCGATGTGGACGGGGACGGGGCCGCCGACCTGATCCAGCTCACCGGGCCGACCGTGCGGGTGTGGATCAACCAGTCAGGCAACGGCTTCGCCGCGCCGCGGGAGATCCAGGCCGTGCCGACGGCCCGGATGACCTCGGTCCGGGTGGCCGACATGCGGGGGACCGGCGCGGCGGGCCTGCTGTGGTGCATGAGCGCCCGGCCAGGCGAACCCGTCTACTTCTTTCTCGACCTCACCGGGGACGCCAAGCCTTACCTGCTCACCACCATCGACAACGGGGTGGGGCTGACCACCCGGGTCAGCTACAGCACCTCGGCTCAGCAGGCCGCCGGGGACGCCGCGGCGGGCCGGCCCTGGCCCGCCAGGCTCCCGGTGGTGCTGCCAGTGGTGGCCCGGGTCGACGCCACCGACGCGGCGACCGGCGTGGCGGCCATCCAGACCTTCCGCTACTCCGACGGGAGGTGGGACGGCCAGCTGCGCGAGTTCGCCGGCTTCGGCACCGTCGTCGACACGCTGATCGGCGACGACGTCGCGCCCAGCCTGCAGACCGTGTCCACGTTCGCCACCGGCCTGGACCAGGCGACCGGCACCGAGCCCGCCACCACGGCCGATCGGCTGCGCTGGCGGGCCATCCGCGGACGGCTGCTTGAGCGCGCCCATTACGGGCCTGACGGCTCGCCGGCGGCGACGTTCCCCTTCGACATCACCACGTGGCAGTGGCGGGTGGACATCGACGGGCCCGCCTTCGTCCCCCGGCTGACCGGGCAGGTGCAGGCGGCCTACGAGCGCCAGCCGGCCCCGGTGTCCACGATGACCACGACCAACGTCTCGTTCGACGCGGCCGGCAACGTCACGCAGACCGTCCAGACCGCCGAGAATCCCGCCGATCCCGGCCAGACGTCCACATTGCGCACGGTGACCAGCTACGCCACCGATCCGGCGGGCCGGTTCCCGGCAAAACCCTGGCGGGTCACCCAGAGCGACGGCACCGGGACCGTGGTGGCCGACACGGTGGTGGTCTACGATGACCAGCCCGAGGGCACGGTTGGCGCCCAGGGCCTGGTCACCGCCCGCAGCGCCCTTGCGCTGACCAGCGAGCAGGCCACCACCGCCTACGGGGCGCAGCAACCCGACTTCGCCGCCCTCGGTTACCACCAGCGCACCGGGGAAGACGGCTGGTGGGTTTCCCTGGCCGCCTACACTCGCACCGACGACGCGGCGGGACTGTCCGGCACGGTGACCGGCCCGCTCGGCGGGGTCACCCGGTTCGCCTTCGACGCCACCCGCACCGTTCCCGTCTCGATCACCGACCCGGCCGGGAACGTGGCCCTAGCCGTCCACGACTACCGGGTCAACCGGGTCGCCAGCCTCACCGAGGCCTCAGGTGAGGTGTACACGGCCTCCTTTGACCCGCTGTCCCGGCCGGTCAGCGTCGTCCATCCCGGCGACACCACGGCGCTGCCCACGCTCAGTTTCGGGTTCGACGTCACCACCGTGCCGGTGACCACCGCAGTGCACCAGCGGGCGGTGTCCGGGCAGGCGGCCACCATCGACGCGCGCAGCCGCTACGACGGAGCGGGCAGGCTTCTCGAACGGCGGGTCCGCGACGAATCAGGCGAGATCGTGCTGGAGGCACACACCTACTGCGCGCGCGGGCTACCCGCGACCAGCTACCAGCCGAGCCGGGCGGCGGGGCCGGACTACGCCCCACCCGGCGCGGGCACCCCGCACACGGCCATGAGCTATGACGCGCTCGGCCGGCTGGTCCGGGTGGTCAATCCCGACGGCAGCATCAGGACCGTCGGCTACCGGCCGTTGCTCATCGAGGAGGCCGACGAGGAAGACAACAACGCAGGCGGCCCGCACGCGGGCACCCCGGTACGCAAGTACCTCGATCCCACCGGCCGGGTGATCAGCGTGCAGCTCGACTTGGGCGGCCGCGCCATCTCCGACAGCCACAGCTACACCGTCAAGGGGGAGCTGAGCCGCCACGTCGATGCGCTCGGCCACGAGGCGCGGGTGTGGTACGACTGCCTGGGCCACATCGTCCGGGCCGACCGGCCCGAATGCTCAAGCCGCTCGGTCTACGATCCGGCCGGGAACCCGGTGCGCGCGCAGTCGGCCACCGACGTGCTGGTGGTGCGAGACTTCGATCTGCTGAACCGGCCGGTGACGGTGCGGTACGGCAGCGCGGCCGCCCCCGCGATCCAGTACGCCTACCACGACGCGGGCGCCCCCGCGCCGCCAGACGCCGGAGCGCAGACGCTCGGCGGGCGGCTGGTTCGGATCGACGACGAGGGCGGCAGCACTGTCCTGGACTACGACCAGCGCGGACGGCTCACCAAGCGGGTCGCCGCCCCGGCGGCCCTGGCGACCAGCTACCAGGTCGACTCGGTCTACCGGCCCGACGGTCAGCTGGCCAGCCTGACGTACCCGGGCGCCGGCCAGCGGCTCACCTTGACCTACGACTACGACGCGCGCGGCCAGGTCAGCGCGGTACCCGGGGTGGTCGACGCGATCGGCCGCGACCTGACCGGCCGCCGGACCTCGGTCGGCTACGCCAACGGCGTGGTGCACACCTATGCCTACGACGCGCTCACCGACCGGTTGAGCGGCATGCGGCTGGCCGGCCCGCAGGGCCCGATCAGGGACCTGAGCTACACCCATGACCTCACCGGCAACCTGGTGGGTATCGGTGCGGCCGAGCCGGCCCTGGCCGCCAGCTACACCTTCGACGACCTGTACCGGCTGGTGACCGCGGCGGCGGGGGACGGCACGGCCTGGACCTACGGCTACAACGACGCCGGGGCGCTGACCACCAAGTCCGACGTGGGCGACTACACCTACGGGGAGAACGGCGCCGCGGCCACCTGCCTGACCTCCGCGGGGCCGGCCTCGTTCAGCTACACGGCTGCGGGGGAGATGGCCAGCACCCCGTGGGGCACCCAGAGTTTCGACCCGCTTGGCCGGCTCATCTCCATCGACCACGACGGTCAGACCGCCACCTTCGGCTACGACCACGCCGGCTTCCGCGTGCTAGCCAGCACGGGCGGACACCTCAGGATCAGCCCGGACCCGCTCTATGCGATCGAGGACGGCGAACTGGTCTTGCACCTGTTCGACGGCATCGGGGTGGCCGCCAGGCGACTGAGCTCCGGCCAGATGCAGTACCTGCATCCCGACCATCTCGGCAGCCTGGCCGCCGTCACCGACGATGCGGGCACGGTGGCCGGGAGCTTGAGCTACGATCCGTTCGGCGCTATACTCGCTCAGCCTGGCCTCGGCGGTCAGGTTCCGATGGGCTTCACCGGCGGGGTGCCCGACTCCGGCTCGGGCCTGCTGTACCTGAACGCACGCTGGTACGCGCCCGGCTACGGCGTGTTCGTCAGCCCCGACCCGGTGGTGCAGGACCCCTACGATCCGCTCAGCTGGGCGGCCTACGCGTACTGTCGCAACAACCCGGTTACCTACACCGATCCGAGCGGCCGCAGCTTCTGGGGCATTTTCCTGGCCGCGGTGGCCATCGTCGCGCTGATCGTGGTCACCGTCCTCGCGCTCGCGCTCAGCGTGGTCTCCTTCGGCACCCTCAGCGCGCCCGTCGTGATCGGGGTGATCGCGCTCGGCATGGTCGTCGGCGGGATCGTCGGCGGCCTCGCCGCCGCGCAGCACGGCGGCACCACGGGTGACATCGTCGAGGGGGTTCTCGTCGGTGCCGCAGTCGGCGGCTGGGCGGCCTTCGCGAGCATCTACGTCGGCGGCGCGGGCGCGGGTGTGGCCGGGCTGCTGCACGCCGGCGGCTTCTGGGGCGCGGTGGTCACCGGGGCGGTCAACGGCGCGATAAGCGGCGCCGCCATGGGTTTCGCCGCCGGTTACGCCGGCGGGAAAGGCAGCCTCGACGACGTGCTGAACAACATGTGGCAAGGCGCCGTGATCGGGCTGCTCGCTGGGGCGGTGCTCGGCGGCGTCAGCTACCTGATCAGCCCGCCGACCGGGGGTCCGCTCGATGCGGCCCAGAACGCCCTGAAGCCGCAAGCCGGCACTCCGCCGTCCGCCGCGGCGCTACCCGGGCCGCCGGGCGGCACGTCGCTGACCCCCCCCGTCATGATCAACAACGAGGCGCAGGCCGCCGGGTACGTAGGTCAGGGACTGGCCAGCAAGGGCCTCGGAGCGCTGGGCGGTTACACCTTCCAGTGGGCGATGACCAGCGTGATCAGGCCGATGGCCGTGACCCTGATGGTCGACTCCGCAGCCGGCGCCTGGGACCTGTACGGCGTGAAGCTGCTCTACGCGATCGGCGTGGTCAAGACACCGGCGATCAAATGGTGAATGCGGCAGGAATCCGGCGTCAGCGACGCTGAGGAGCTGCGGAGCGCAGCCGACCGGGACGCCTGGACCGCCGGAGAACGGGGCGCCGAACGAGACGTCGCCGCCGTCAATCTGGTCCAGGCCTGGCGAAAGGCGAGCTGAGTGGCCTGGACCAGGCGGCGGAGGAAGCTGCCCGCCCGGCGCAGGCAAAGATCGAGACCGAACGAGCGCGGCTCAACGCGGCCGATAAAGCCAGCCGCGAACGCGAGCGGACGCTGTGGTCGGAGCGTGCCGACCCGGCCGCCGAGCGTGATCCCAGGCCCGGTGACCCGCCCTGGGCAGACCCGGAACGGCCCGGCACATCGCAGAGGGAGGACAGGCCTACGGCGGCCCCGACGCCAACTTAAGTGGTTCGTGTGTCGATATCCGGTTTGTGCGCGGATTCTCGACATGGCCGCCGGGCTTCTGAATACTTACACTAATACCGCCAACTGCATGCGCTAGGGAGTGCCCGTGACGGATGTGTCTCACGCGAGCGGCGGTTCGTGGCGGTATCTGTACACCAGGCTCGGTGAAAAGAAATTCCAGGAGCTGTGCTGCGCGCTTCTGGTTCGGGAAATTCCTGACGTCACCTGTTTTCCGGCGGGCAGAAGGACGGCCGCCGCGATGCCGTGCGTTCGGTCAACGGCAGGAGGATTATCTACCAAGTCAAGTGGGCGAATGATCCTGGGCGCGATCCCGTTGCGTGGCTCAAGAAGGCGATCGACAAGAAGCGGACAACATAAGCCGGCTGGTTTCCGAAGGGTGTATCGCCTACTACATCATGACGAATATCGCCGGCACCGCCGCGCGCGACCTAGGGACTATGGATCGTCTACGTGCGGCGCTGGACGAACGCTCGGACCTGGAGCAGACTCGGGGCGTCAGCACCGTCGCCGCCGCACCCCAGGCGGCGATCACCGTGCGACCGATGCAGATCAACGTTGTTGCAGCCAGGATGCTGCCCTCCGCAGATCCATTTAGGTGGTTATCGGGGCAGATGGTTCTGGTCGTTGTCGTTTACGCGCACGGCGCAAGCGCATCCAGCATCGATTGTGATCACACTGGTAATTACTCCTTGGTCGCCTACCTCGGCCCTGCTTTGGTGCCGATGGGTAGTGGTACTCCGGTTCGAGGAAGGGTTCTTCGGCCAGTGACTAACCAAGTGACAACGGCACCGGGCAACCGCCGATAGGGAGCGACCTACTCGGACGCGGTAGTCCTTGTGGCCTGCGGTAATCCGACCTGATCGGATGCCCTCAGACGAAACCGGCGTGCATGGCGTGCAGACGCTCGATCCGCCAAGAACCGGTCAGCGGCGGGCCTGCCGGCTCGGTGCGCAAGGCGAACAACACCTGAGGTCACGCAGGCGCGCCCAGTTGAATGCCACTGAACCGCGGATACGCCGTTCGAGGTGCAGTCCGGGGCGACAAGAGTTCACGGACGGGCACGGACGACGCGGGTTGGAGCGGTATGTCGACCGTCATGAATGCCATTGCGCCTTTGACCAGCATCTTTACGCTGCTCACAAGCTGCCCGTCGTCATAAATGCAGGTCTCAGGAGCTTCAGTACAATTTGGGCGTGGCAATCGTCTTTGAGCTGGTCGTGAACTTCGGCGCTAATGAGCAGGGAGCTGGGGCCGCGACCGAGGAGTTCCGGCGCTTCGGCCACATCGAAGTACGTGGTGCGTCCCTGCCGTTGAGCGGCCCATTTGTCAATCGGCTAGGATCGACGACCCCGTATATCGAGTTTTCGGTGTTCGTGTGCGGCATTGGTGTCGGCACCCAGGGGCCCAGGCCGGACATTGACGCGCGCACATTGACCAGCGAGGAGATCACGCACGTCGGCCTTGCGCTCTACGAGCTGCTTGGCGGCTTCTCGGGCTACCGCGCCGCGGCCGTCGGCTGGGATCCTGAGTCACTGGTTGACGTAGAAGACCTCGAGACCGATTGGCAGAAAGGTGACCCGCCTGAGTGCGACGGCCTCGTGCTCGCCGACGACCTGTGCGAACGGTGGGGGCTCGGGCGGGAATGGGTCGCCTTCGCTACCGGGTACCGCTGGCTACCTTACTCGGGGTCGAAGAACATCTGGTGATCCCTCGGGCATTTCCGCCCGATGCGGATCAGCTATGAAGTCGTTGCAGGAGTGTAGCCCGTCGCCGCAGGCGGGAACGGCTCGGCTGAGGTAATTCAATCACCACCTGCGGCAGCTTTGTGGAGGGCCGACGCTGGCGCTGAACCGCACCCTCTCACAGCATTCCCGCTCCAGCTCGGCCTCGTCCCAATTCTTCAATGGGGCGGATATCGCGCCCGGCCGGTCCCTCGCTCACCCAGGAACAGCTTCAGCTCAGCCCACGTTCCGGTCGTCGGTCATAATCAAGTCGTCATGCCCAGTCCGGCAAGCGACGCCCCGGCAGAGCAGCTGAGGCGTGCCCGCTACGTGCCCGAACGGACGGTAAGCCGCGGCGATGCGCGGCCACTCACGGGCAGGTCCGAACACCATCGACCTGCAAAAGCACAGCTCAGCGGTACCGCGCCCGAAGCGTTCCAAGCTGGTGATAGTCACGCTTCAGCGGCCGGTTGTCGGCGACGCGGCAGGGATAGCAGCGCGGCGGGCGAGTTCTCGCTCTATTCCTTGGTAGCCGTTGTCAAGACCTAGCCAAGTGATCCATTCACGAGTGGCGTGCTCCTGCTCGGTGTGATCCATGAGCTTGCGGTCGGGCTCGATTGGCTCGAGTTGGGTCCACGCGACAGGAGTGTTTCCCGGGATGAGGGCGGCGTTACCGAAGTCGACGCACTGGTTGATCGGGATCTGGGAAGGCGTCTGCTCCGCCGCTGTAAAAACGGCCATGTCGAGCTGGGCTGGGGGGCCGACGGGCTGCCCGAGGATCGTGGCGCTTGATTCGGTTCCAAGCGGCCCCCATAGGGTGGCGAGAATATCGAGCATCAGCATGCGTAGATCCTCGAGGTGCACAAATGGGGTGGGGCTCACGTCGGCGAGGTAGCTGGCGTCACGGTACTCCGGGTCATCGTACGCTTGTTTGAACTGGTTCCCGAGTACAGCGCGGCGTGGGTTGGTCAAAAGCGCCTCGAGGGTGATGATGAGGCGGGAGCCACGGGCGGCCGTCGCGGGGGCGAGGCCGACGCTGAGCCGGGCTTCGGTCAGCACCTGCCCTGTGCTCAGGAGCCCTTCCCACCGCGCGCTGAAGGTGCCGGGACTGGCACGTCCCTCGAGTCGCCAGCGATTGGAGCCCCACGGTCCCCCTGCCCACGCGCCCATGAGGGCCACAAGGGCTGACCCGTTGCCCGTCAGGGGATCATCGGCGCTGTTGAGGGTGGCCAGGATCGCAGTCCTCGCCGACTCGCTGATGTGACCGCGGCGTCCCCGTGGCCCGGAGAGCAGCAGGCGGCCGCGCAGCCCGAGATCCGGGCGCGACATTCCCGGCGTGGCCACGAAGTTCCCGGCTGGCGGCAGCGCTGGCGGAGGGTTGTCGGCCTGATCCTCGGCGAACAGATCCCTGAGCCGATACCAGTCAGCCGGCACGTTGTGGCCCTCGATGCGTACCGGGACTTTGTTCCCCTGAGAGACCATGACCGGCCTGCGGGCGTAAGCAGGGTCCACATGCACAGCCAGAACGTACTTCTCGGACGGGACGAGTTTGATTGGGACGATCTCCGGGCTGTATGGCGGGACGAGTGTGTCCCAGCACATGCGGGCGAGCCTGTCCCGCGCGGAGCTTTCAACGCCGCACAGCCGATCGGCGCCCTGCTTACCCTCATCCACGCCGATGAGGACTACTCCGCCGAAGGTGTTGGCCAGCGCCGCGATAGCCTCGAGCACTTTGATCCCGCCGCTGAGATCCCGCTTGTACTCGATTCGGGCCCGCTCCAGGTCGTTTTGCGCGACGAGCTGCCGAAGGAGGGCGAGATCCCATTCACCAGGACCAGCTGGGACTGTCACGCAGACAGTCTTCACCCTCCCGACTGCCGAGAGAGACATCTATTACAGATCCGAAGCGCCGCTACTGCATAAGAACCGCGACGAAAGCCCTGAACCTACCCAACCGAAGACCTGCGCGTGCCAGAAGTCGGCCACGCCAAGAGCCGTGTGTTCCGCGATTCGAAATGCTCCAGGAAGACGTGGGACATCCACACCGCCTTGAACGGACATCTTCCCGGCCACGGCTCGCGACATTCCGCGACAGCAGCCCTGCCGCGCGCTCTGACGGACCGACCTTCCCTCTGGTCGGGACCACCCGGCAGGAGAGGTGCCGGGTGGTCCCGACCAGGGAACGGCGCCTTCGGGTCACGAAGTCCTTCACGGCTGCGCCTTATCGGTCACTGTCCCACGCTGCTGAACCCAAAAAAGCACAGCTCAGAACCCCCGCACCCGGAGCCTTCGGCTGGCCATGCAAGTCCAAGTCAAGGCCGCACTGAGTTAACTCACGCAGGGCTGAGTCCGGTCTCCCACTGCGAACCGGCTCTCTGCCGCTAGGCGCTCCAAGAGGGTTTCTTCCTGCGGCAGTGACTTCGTACGCTCGAATCGCCCCCTGCCAGGGCGTCGAGCTCCGCGCCGCGCGGACCAGCCCGCGTGTGACTCGAGAGTCGACAAGATCGCCGGCGCCGCTTCTCCGAGCCCCAGGTCACGCGCTGCGATAGCGGCTAGCGACCAGCCACAGTGAAAGATGCTCCCGCTCTCCTTGCCGGGAAGGATGACCTCGGCCATGCCCGCGAGGAGCCGAATGTGCGGCGTGTCAATGTCCGCGACTGCCCTGACGAACAGCAGCTCCTCGTCTATCTTCGCGTCGTCCCCTGCGATCACGGCGGCTAGGGCGCGGCCGAGGGCGCGCCGCTTGTCGCGCAGAGCTGTGTCCTCGGCAATCGTGAGCGTACGAGCGAGCAGTTCCTCGCGTCGTTCGTCTGCCACCGCCTTCTCCACCAGCAGCTCGACCGGATCTCCGGCCGCCTCGGCCGCATCCTCGAGGGTCTCCGCGACATGCGCCGACCTGTGCCGACTCAGAGAATGCAGCACACGTGACCAGCACAGCCTCAAGCACCGGCGTGAGCGCCGTGACGGCGGCCCCGGCATCCGGCCCGAGCAGGCCGACGCTTCCGGCCAGCACTGCGACCCCCGTGCGGACTGCCAGCTCGTGGTCGGCTTCCTCGTCAGCCACTTCCCGCGCTGTTCAGATAGCGGGCCCAAGTGCGCACGATGGCGCAGACACCGCCGGTTAGCGCGACCCACTTGAGCGCCTCACTCACGACGTACAGCGTTCCAGGCCGGTGCGCCGAAGTCCTCGCGACGCGCCGAAGGGCCACAATGGCAAGCGGCACTCTGACCCCCAGGGCTCAGACTCAACACGACCCCGGCGTACGAACCAAATACGCATGGCGCCCCGAAGATCAGTTCGGCGGTTGCCTATACCATCTGTGCTCAGCCTCAACGATTCTTCCAGCGCTGACTTCGCCGTGCCGAGACCGATCGATGTGCTGGAGCTGTGGCGTCCGCGCGACTGTTGCGATGGAACAAGATGGGAACACCTGTGCCGTGCACGAGCGATCCCGTCCCGTCCCCGCTGATCCCGCTAGATCCCGGATGACCTGGGCGAACGACAGCGCTCAGCACACAAACAGGACAGTCGTCGCAGCTAACACCGTTCTTCAAAACCAGTGAGCGGCGTGCCGCGTCGCTGGCGGGTTCGATTCCCGTCCGCCTCCGCCACCAGCGTTAACGCCGCACTCCGGCGAGGGCTCGATTTGCCCCGTCCCCGCCGTGGCGGCTACCGTCCGATGGCAGTCGATTTCTGAGATGCCTTGGCATGGGGGCAGGCGGGGCGTGCGATGACGTATCCAGACTCAACGCCGCAGGGGGCGGGGGCCGAGGGCGCGGCGTGGGTGTTCAACGCCCCGCCGGGGTGGCCGGCGGTGCCGCCCGGGTGGCAGCCGCCGCCTGGCTGGCAGCCTGACCCGTCCTGGCCCGCGGCGCCGGCCGACTGGGAGTACTGGCGGCCGGCCGCGCTGGCCGGTCCGCCCCAAGCCGCAGTGCACCCGGGACAGAATCCCGACCGGCCGGTGGCCGCGGCCGGCGAGCTGCGCCTGCTGGTTGACGGGCGGTCCTATGTCTTCCAGCCCGGGCAGGTTGTCCGGATCGGCCGCGCGCCCGACAACGACGTCGTGGTGGGCGACCCGACCGTCTCCCGCCAGCACGCCCGGCTGGTATCGGCGGACGGCGGATGGACGTTCGAGAGCATCGGCCAGGCGGCCAGTTGGCTGGACGGCCAGCCGGTGACCTGGGTCGCGGTCACCGGGCCGCTCGACCTGGCCCTCGGGTCGGCGCAGGGACCGGTGCTGCGCGTCGAGGTGCCGTCGGCACCGGGCCCGCGGGCGGCCGAGGCGGTCGGCCCGCCCTTCCGCCACGGCGATCACGGCCCCGGCCACGTCGCCGTGCACCCGACGGACGAGCTGGCCGAGGCGATCCACATCCTGTTCCCGCTCAGGAGCTGGCTGCACTCCTCGGGCCTGGTGCGGGGGCTTCGACTGCTGGTCATCGTGTACGCGCTGCTGCCGCTGGTGTTCCTTGCGATATTCGCCTCGGCGGGGAGCCTGACCACGCCGGGCTGGGCGTACAGCCTCTACATCGCGCCGCTGTGGGCGATCGGCTTCTGGCAGCTGATCCGCCCCGGCCGGATCAGGCCGCTGGAGGTGTGGGTGGGCGCCGGGATCATCGCGTGGGTCCTGGTGTGGATCAACGTCGTGACCGTCCACGTTAACCAGTCCCTGTACAGCCCCGGGCAGTCCCTGTCCCCGCTGGCGGCCATCGGCGTCGGATTCAACGAGGAGATCACCAAGGGACTGCCGATCCTGGTGGCCGGGCTCGTTCTGCTGAGGTTCAGGTCGACCAAGCTGGACGTCCGGATGTGGATGTTCCTCGGCACCGTGGCCGGCCTCACGTTCGGCGTGTTCGAGCAGGCGTTCTACACCTCTCAGGACATATTGCTCATCAACCAGGCGCGGGTCTCAAGCCAGGCGGTCGAGGCGGTCCTGGCCTTCGCCGAGCGGGTGTTCGTGGACGGCTTCCAGCATGCGGTCTGGGCCGGGATATCGGCCTTCTTCATCGGCATGGCGGTGAACTACCGGCGGCGGCGCGTCCTGCTGATCATCGTCGGGGTGTCCCTCCCCGCCCTCTTGCACGGCCTGAATGACTGGAGTCAGGTCGCCTTCGACTCGGTGTGGCCGTCGATCATCATCCAGGCGGTGTCCCTGTTGCTGTTCCTCGGCTACACGATGTCGGCCACCACGATCGAGCAGGAAGTGCGGGAGACGCCGCTGTTCAGAGGCGAGTCGGCGATCATGGAGGCAGTCGACCGCCACCGTCACCACCATTAGGCGGCCAGCTCCGAGTCCCGCCCACGATGACCACAATGCGTAGTGAGAGTATGACACTACGTAGTTAGACGATCGACGGGAGCTGGATCATGGCAAAGGGCGAGAACCCGGTACTTTCAACCCTGCTTGACATCAACGCGGTGTCGCTGGAGCGAACCGAACTGGACCCGCAGTCACTCATCCTCATCAGGCTGGCAGCCCTCATCGCGGTCGACGCGCCGGTTTCGTCCTATCTGCTCCACCTGGGGGCCGGAGCCCAGGCCGGGCTGACGCTCGAGCAGGCCCAGGACGTGCTCGTCGCGGTCGCCCCGATCGCGGGCACTCCGCGGACGGCGTCGGCCGCCGCCAAGCTGGCCGAGGCGCTCGGACTGGCGTTGGACATCGCCGAGTCAGAACTGAGCGGTTAATAGCAGGCAGGTCGCGCCGTGCGGCGGGCAGATCGCAGCTGCCCGCCGCTATCGCTATTTGCGCTGCGCAAGCACTCCTGGCACATGAGTGACTTTATTTCTTTTCATCACTTTCGGAACGTAGGCTGGGTGGATGCTCACTGACGCGTACGGGCGGGTAGCCACGGACCTGCGGGTTTCGCTGACCGACCGCTGCAATCTGCGCTGCGCGTACTGCATGCCGCCGGAGGGCCTCGACTGGCTGCCGAAGCCCGAGGTGCTGACCGGCGAGGAGATCGTCCGGCTGGTCACGATCGGCGTCGAGGCGCTTGGCATCCGCGAGGTCAGGTTCACCGGCGGCGAGCCGCTGCTGCGGCCCGATCTGGCCGACATCATCGCGGCCACCGCCGCGCTCGAGCCGCGGCCGGAGATCTCGCTGACCACCAACGGGATCGGACTGGAGCGGCGCGTCGCCGGGCTGAAGGCGGCCGGCCTCGACCGGATCAACGTCTCGCTCGACACGCTGCGGCCGGAGGTGTTCCGCAAGCTGACCCGCCGCGACCGGCTCGATGACGTGCTGACCGGGCTCGCCGCCGCCGCTGCCGCCGGGCTGACGCCGGTCAAGGTCAACGCGGTGCTGATGCGGGACCTGAACGATGACGAGGCCCCGGAACTGCTGGCCTACTGCCTGGAGCGCGGCTACGAGCTTCGGTTCATCGAGCAGATGCCGCTCGACGCCCAGCACGGCTGGAAAAGGACCGAGATGGTCACCTCGGGCGAGGTTCTGGCCTCGCTTTCCGCCGCGTTCGAGCTTTCAGACGATACCGAACGGTCCCGTGGCGCTGCTCCGGCCGAAACCTTCCTCGTCAACGGCGGGCCGGCCCGAGTCGGTGTGATCGCCGCCGTCACCCGCCCCTTCTGCGGCAGCTGCGACCGGGTGCGGCTGACGGCCGACGGCCAGGTCCGCAACTGCCTGTTCGCCCGGTCGGAGAGCGACCTGCGGTCGGCGCTGCGGTCCGGCGCGACCGATGCGGAGATCGCCGGCCGATGGCGGGCGGCGGTCTCCTCGAAGCTGCCCGGGCACGGGATCAACGACCCGGCGTTCCTGCAGCCGGACCGGCCGATGTCCGCCATCGGCGGCTAGCAGGCCCGGCCCTCCCGCCGCCGCGCGTTGTCCTCGCCTAGATGCCGAGTGCGCTGCCGTCGATTGACTCGGCGGCGGACGGCGCGGTGATCGTCAACGGGGTGCTGTACGTGGCGAACGTGATCACTCCGCCGTTGGCCCCCGGCTCGGCCAGCTTCACCAGCACCGGGGTGGCGGAGTTGGTCACGAAGGCGTAGCCCTGCTGGCCGGACTGGGTGATCTCGTAGGCCGCCTGGCCCTGGTAGGTCGTCGGGGTGGCCACGTAGGAGGCACCGGTCGGGGTCTTCAGGGAGCCGAACAGCCCGGAGAAGCTGCAGATCTTCGGCAGGTCGCCGATCTGCGAGTCGGTCGACCTGACCTTGATCCACTTGTCGTTGACCAGGGCCAGCGCCGCCTTGCTGATATTCAGGCTCGCGTAGTAGGCCGCTGACGGCTTCAGCCAGACCGAGCCGCCGGTCTCGACCAGCTGGAACATCGCCGTCTTGGACTGCGCGATCGTGCCCTCGCAGCCCGCCTTCTGCACCAGCGTCAGGTCGAAGGAGACCGTCTGGCCGGACGTCCCGGTGGAGACGCCGGTGCCCTTCACCACCACGCTCGGCGCCGCCTTGGTATTGGCGACGGCCTTGGTGACCAGCGCGGTCGCGGCCGTGCCGGTCAGCTTGGCGGTGCTGGCCGGGGAGGCGCTGGCCGAGGCAGACGAGCCGGTGGCGGACGCGCTGGCGCTGGCCGAGCCGGTGGTGGTCGTGGCGGCCGGAGTGCTTGAACTGCTCGACGAACTGCACGCCGTGGCGGCCGTCGCGAGCGCGGCGGCGAGGATGACGGCGGGCACGGCCCGGCCGCGCCCGACGCCTCGGCCGGCCGGGAACCATGCTGGCACCATGAGGGACCCCCCGATCGCATCCAAATACTTAATGTGACACAGCATATACATTCAGTAATCGAGAATGCGGCGGAGGTGGCCTTGGAGCCGCTCGGCGATTCGGGCGCCGTAATTCGCGAATGCGGCGGAGGTCGCCCGGAAGTCGTTCGGTGATCCTGGCGCGGTCCAGGTGCTCGAGCAGCGGGATCGCGACCCGGCGGGAGGTATGCAGCGCCTGGCGGGCCTGCGAGGTGGTGAACGGCTGGTCGAGCTCGGCCAGCAGCTCGGCCGCCTGCTCGGCGGCGCCGGGGGCGAGCACGACCAGGTCGGCCACGCGGAGCAGCAGCCCTGCCCTGGCCGCCGTCGCGAGAGCCTTGGCGTCGAGGCCAAGCGCGCGCAGGCGCTCGGTATCAGGGGCGGCGAACGGTTCCCTGGCGAGGTCGTCGCGGACCGTCGCAACGGCCGCGGCGATGGCGGGCGGTAGCCGCCCGGCGGCGCTGGCGGCGCCGGGGCTGAGTTTGGCGGAGCCGGAGCTTACCTGTCCTGACTGCCCGGGCCGGGCGGACGGGTCTGGCTGGTCGGACGGGGCGGTGCTGGACCTGACCTGGGTGTACTGGGGGTCGGGGTCGGGTTCAGCAGCGGATTCGACATCGCCGGCGTGCCTGGTGAAAATGCGGAGGTAGCCGCCGTCCTTGACGACATCGCCGCCGACCAGCGCGGTGACCAGATCACGGGCTGGCAGCCGCAGGCTCGCGCGGGCCGCTTCGGTGGGCATGCCCGGGGCCAGCGGGTCCCTGGCGCAGAAGGCGGCCACGACGGCGGCGAGCTCGGCCCGCAGCGCCGCCCAGTGGGCCGGGTCCGCCCGCCAGTCCCCCGTGACGGCGGGCGGCAGGGCCGTCAGGCCGGCCGCGATCAGCGCGGGAGCGCGCAGCAGCTTGTGCCGGCGGAGCAGGTCGGCTGCCGCCGGGACGGCCGGCCAGGCCGACAGCTCCCTGACCGCGGCCGCGGCGGCGCCGCGGCGGCCGAGCGGCGGCGGAGCCGGGTCGAGCACGATCGCGCCGTAGATCGCGAGCCCGGCCGCGCCCGGATCGCGCAGCAGCACCCGATCGCCTGCGTGCAGCGGCAGCGGATCGCGCAGGCGCAGGCGGGCGTAGATCGCCGCGGCGGGCGATATCCCCAGCCGGGCCGAGGAGGCGGAGCCGGGCCTGGGTGCGGGCGGCGCCGATGTGCAGCAGCAGATCGGGCGGGAACTTCGGCTGCGGGTCCGCGGCGGACGGGGTGATCCGGACGTCGAGCTCGGTCGTCAGCGTCCAGCGACCGGGCTCGATCAGCGCCATGCCGCGGGCCGGGAGGTCGGCCGGGACGCCTCTGAGGTTGAGCGCCACCCGGGCGACGCCGTCGACCTGGTCGGCGGGCTCGCCGAGCGCCTGCAGGCCGCGGACCCTGACCGGCTCCGACGACGGCGTGAGCAGCAGCTCCTGGCCGTTGCGGATAGTTCCGGCGGGCAGCGTGCCGGTGACGACGGTGCCCGCGCCCTTGATCGTGAACGAGCGGTCGATCCACAGCCGGACCGGCGGTGCGCTCCGGCGGACGGCCGCCGAGCGCCGCCGTCAGGCGGCCGAGGGCGGCCCGCAGCTCGTCAAGGCCCTGGCCGGTGACGGCGCTGACCGCGACCGCCTCGACGGTGCCGAGGCTGGTTCGCGCGATCTCGGCCAGGGCCTGACGGGTGGCCGGGCCGGGGTCGGCCAGGTCGGCCCGGGTGATGACGAGGAGACCGTGCCGGACCCCGAGGGCGTCGACGGCGGCGAGGTGCTCGGCCGACTGCGGCATCCAGCCGCCGTCGGCCGCCACCACGAACATGACGGCGGGGACCGGGCCGAGGCCGGCCAGCATGTTCGGCACGAACCGCTCGTGGCCGGGGACGTCGACGAAGGCGAGTTTCTCTGCCGCCGGGCGGCCGTTGCCTGCCGGGCCGCCATTCGGGGTCGGCAGGGCCATCCAGGCGTAGCCGAGGTCGATCGTCATGCCACGGCGGCGTTCCTCCGCCCACCGGTCCGGCTCCATCCCGGTCAGCGCGCGGACCAGCGTCGACTTGCCGTGGTCGACGTGCCCGGCGGTGGCGACCACGTACATCAGGCACCTGCCGCCCGGCGGGCCGCCGTCATCGCGGGCCGGCCGCGGCGACGATGGCCGCGACCAGGGTGTCGTCGTCGGCCGGGTCGACCGAGCGCAGGTCAAGCAGCAGCCGGCCCGCGCTCGATGCGGCCGACCACGGGCGGTACCTCGCCCCGGCGGACGGCGGGCCCGTGGCGGAGCGGGAGCGCGAGGTTCTCGGTCGAGGGCGATCGCGGCACTCGGCAGCGTGACGCCCGGGGCGCCGCCGCCGCCGACCGCCGCGTCGGCGCTCACCACGGCGGCAGGGATTCCGTGCGGCGCCAGAGCGCTCACGGTCCGTTCGCAGCGATGATTGATGAGCCTTTGATCTGCGGCGAGCGACCGGGCGACGGGCGACGGCGGGCCGGCGATCGTCGCCTCGAGGGCGGCCAGCGTCAGCTTGTCGACGCGCAGGGCCCGGGCCAGCGGGTGCCGCAGCAGGCGGCGGACCAGCGGCTCGTCGCCGAGCAGCAGGCCCGCCTGCGGTCCCCCGAGGAGCTTGTCGCCGCTGGCGGTGACCAGGTTCGCGCCGTCGCGGAGGGACGTCGCGGCGTCGGGCTCGTCGGGCAGCAGCGGGTGCGGCGCGAGCAGGCCCGAGCCGATGTCGTGCACGAGGGGGACGCCGAGGGCGGCCAGCTCGCCGACGGCGGCGCTCTTGGTGAACCCCTCGACCTTGTAGTTCGACGGGTGGACCTTGAGGATCATCGCCGTGTCGGCCGTGATCGCCTGCTCGTAGTCGGCCACGGTCGTGCGGTTGGTGGTGCCGACCTCGGCGAGCCGCGCGCCGGTGGAGGTGAGCAGGTCGGGGAGACGGAACCGGTCGCCGATCTCGATCAGCTCGCCCCGGCTGATGACGATCTCCCGGCCCGCGGCCAGCGCGGTGGCGGCCAGGACGAGGGCGGCGGCGTTGTTGTTGACCACGCCGGCCGCCTGCGCGTTCGGGCACGGCCGCCCGCAGCGCCCTGATCGCGCCGTGCCCGCGCTGCCCGGCCCGCGCCCCGGTGGCCAGGTCGAATTCGACGTCGCAGGTCCCGGCGGCGGCGGCCACGGCGTCGCGGGCGGCCTGGCTCAGCGGCGCGCGGCCGAGGTTGGTGTGCACGAGGACGCCGGTCGCGTTGACCACGCCGGCGATCGACGCGGCGGTCGCCGGGAGCTCGGCCACGGCGGCGTCGGCGACCGTGGCCAGGTCGGTGCCGATCTCCGCGCTCCGCGCCCGCCCCTGGGCCCGCGCGATCGGCGGCCTTGACCAGCGGCCGGCCGAGGCGGCCCTCGGCGGCCTGGATACGCGGGTCGGCCAGCAGCAGGTCCGTCCGAGGGATGCTCCGCCGGTTCCCCGCCGGCGCGTTTTCTGGCAGATCATCCACGGTCGGACCCTACTCCGCCGTGCGCCCGCGGCCTACCTCCGCTCCGTGGGGTTCCCGCTCACCGCAGTAGCCGACTGTGCTATCTTGACGACTCTTAGTAAGCGACGGTCGTGCCCGGGAAGCGACCCTCGCTCTTAGCGCCGCCCCGGGACGTTGCCGCGCGGCTGAGCAACCATCGCATCGCGGACCATCTGGAGCGCCAGTGGAGCAGAGCCGGTGAACGGCAACCCCAGCAGGCCCAATGACACCTCGTTTACCTCGGTTGCGCCCCCGGGCGGGGAACCGGAGCCGACCACATCGGCCCAGACGGCGCCCGACGGGCTGGTTCCGCGGCAGGCGGGAGGCGGGGCGACGCCTGACGACGCCGGCCTCCCGGCGGCCGGTTCTGACGATGGTTCCCCGGGGCTCGGGATGACGCCGGACCGAAGGCCGCGGATGCTGCGGCCGGACGTGCTGCGCGCCTACTGGCTGTCGCCGGCCGGGCTGGTCATCCTGGCCGCGACCGGGCTGGCGCTGGCGCTGCGGCTGTTCCTGCTCAGCAGGCCGCTGTTCCTGACCGGGGTCACCGAGTACGACGACGGGGTGTACCTCGGCGGCGCGATCCGGCTTATTTCCGGCGACGTGCCGTACCACGGCTTCGCGTTCGTGCAGCCGCCGGGCATCCTGCTGCTGATGGCGCCGGTCGCGGTCATCGCCAAGGTGTCCACCGCCACCCACGCGATGGCGGCCGCGCGGCTGCTGACCGTGCTCGCCTCGGCCCTGTGCGTGCCGCTGGTGGGACACCTGGTGCGCTACCGCGGCGTGTTCGTCACGGTGGTGAGCTGCGGCATCCTCGCGGTCTACCCGGACGACATCACCACCGCGCACACGCTGATCCTCGAGCCGTGGATGAACTTGCTGCTGCTGATCGGCGTCTGCGCCGCCTTCCGGCGCGGGCGGCTGACCACGCCGCGGCGGCTGTTCTGGGCCGGCGTGGCGATCGGGTTCGCGGGAGCGGTCAAGTACTGGGCGGTGCTGCCGGGCCTCGCGCTGCTGGTGGTGTGCCTGGTGACGCCGGCCGTGACGGGAGCGGTCAGGCGCCGCCGGACGTGCGGGTACGCGCTTGGCGTGGTGGCCGGGTTCGCGGTGCCGGTGCTGCCGTTCGCCGCGGCCGGCCCGGGGCTGTACCTGCGGTCCACGCTGCTCGACCAGGCCAGCCGGGCCGGCTCGGCGGTGCCCGCGTCGCTGCGGCTCGCCCACATCACCGGGCTGATCGACATCCTCAACGGCAAGGGCCAGATCACCCTCCACGCGGGGACGCACTCGCTGTTCGCGAGCGGCGGGGTGGCGAGCCACGGCGACCGCCAGCGCCGGCTGGGCGCCGTACATCGTCGCCGGGCTGGTGGCCGCCGTGCTCGCGCTCGGCTACCTGTGGCAGCCCGCCCGGTCGTCCCCGCTCGAGTGGTTCGCCCTCGCCAGCTGCCTCGGCGCGGTGGCGGCGGTGCTCGCGTACTCGGCGTTCTTCTATCACTACGCGGACTTCGTGGCGCCCTGGCTGGCGTTGTCGCTCGGCTGCGCCGCCGGGACGCTCTGCCGCGCGTTCTCCGACCGGCCCGGGGTGCGGCGCTCGCTGATCGCGGCGGCGGTGGTGCTGGTGCTCGGCCTGGCCGGGTTCCAGACGCGCGAGCTGTCGGGGCTGCACACGACGAGCATCTACCCGGACAAGGCGGCCATCCCGGTCGGCTCCTGCGTGGTGACCGACGAGGTCTCGCTGACGCTGGCGGCCAACCGGTTCTCGACCCAGCCGGGTGCCCCGACGTGCTCGACTCGCTCGCTACCACGCTGGTGGAGGACGACGGGGTCTCGGTCCAGGGCGGCGCCAAGACGTCGGCGCGGACGGTGGCCGCGTGGACGTGGATCTTCGGCCACGCCCGGTACGTGTGGCTGTCGCCCGACAGCGACCGGCGCATCCCGTGGACTCACGGGCTTGAGCAGTGGTTCGGGCGCCACTTCAAGCGAGTGCCGGTCCACCGCGGTCTCGGCCGGGTCTACCAGCGGCGATCGTGAGGAAAGGCCGCCCGGTGACGCGCTTATTCGCGGTGGCGGCGCTGGACGAATTCGAAGCCGAAGCGGCCCTTGACGCAGAGGTGGCCGTGGGTGACCTCGCTGTCGAGCGGGGAGGTGACCTTGACGATCGTGTTGTCCTGGACATGCAGCTCGACGTTGCAGCCGACGCCGCAGTAAGGGCAGATGGTCTCGGTGACGGTCTGGGCGGATTCGTCCCAGGTGCCCGCCTGGCGCATGTTGTACTCCGAGGCGGGCATCAGCGCGCCGGTGGGGCAGACGCCGATGCAGTTGCCGCAGTAGACGCAGGCGGAGTCGGGCAGGGTGACGTCGAACTCGGTCGAGATGCGCGCGTCGAAGCCGCGGCCGGCGACGGCGATCGCGAACGTGTTCTGCGCGTCCTCGCCGCAGGCCTCGACGCACTTGTAGCAGAGGATGCAACGTGCGTAGTCGCGGACGTAGGCCTCGTTGTCGTATTTGACCGGCTGCGCGACCGTGTCGGCGGCCGCTCCGTTCACCTTATGCTGATGCTCGCCGGGGCGGGAGGCGTCCCGCTCCCCGGCCCCGTGGTCGGGCGCGGGCGGCCCGTAGCGGGCGGGGTCGCAGCCGTACTCGCCCAGCCACCGTTGCACGTCGGCCGAGGCCAGGGACATGTCGGCGGTGGAGGCGAGGAACTCGAGCACCATCTTGCGCGAGGTCCTGACCCGGTCGGAGTCGGTGTGCACCTGCATGCCCGCCTCGGCCTTGCGCGAGCAGGCGGGCACCAGGGTGCGCGACCCCTCGACCTCGACTACGCAGACCCGGCAGACGTTCACCGGGGTCAGGTTCTCCAGGTAGCAGAGGGTGGGCGTGTCGACCCCCTGGCTGCGGCAGGCCTCCAGCAGCGTCGCGCCCTCGGGGATTCGGACGGTGGCGCCGTCGATCGTCACCTCGACTAGGCGCTTCGGGGTCTCAAGGAACACAGCGGCCATGTCAGAGGCTCCCTATCAGACCGAGTTTGACGGCCGACTGCACGGCCGACAGCGCCGTCTGGCCGAGGCCGCAGATCGACGCGTCGCGGGTGACCATGCCGATCTCGTCCAGCAGCGCGAGCTCGGCCGCGACCCCGCCGAGCGGGTCGCCGGACAGCAGCCGCGCCACCAGCTCCTCCTGGCGGACGGTGCCGACCCGGCAGGGCACGCACTGGCCGCAGGATTCGTCGCGGAAGAAGCGGGTGATCCGGCGGAGCAGCGGCAGCAGGTCCACCGTGTCGTCAAGCACCAGCACGACGCCGGAGCCGAGGGTCGCGCCCGCCGCCCTGACCCCCTCGAACGTCAGCGGCAGGTCGAGGGCGGACGGCCCCACGAAGACGCCAGCCGCGCCGCCAAGCAGCACCGCCTGCAGCGGCCGGCCGTCACGGACCCCGCCCGCCCCGTCGATCACGTCACCGAGCGTGACGCCGAACTCGTATTCGTACAGGCCGGGCGACTGGACGCAGCCGGACAGGCAGAACAGCCGCGTCCCGGTCGACGCCTCGGTGCCGACCGACGCGAATCCGGCGCCGCCGACCCGGAGCACCTCCAGGACCGAGAGCAGGGTCTCGACATTGTTGATTGCGGTCGGCTTGCCGAACAGGCCGGACTGGGCCGGGAACGGCGGCTTGTTCCTCGGCTCGGCGCGCTTGCCCTCCAGGGAGTTGATCAGCGCGGTCTCCTCGCCCGCGATATACGCGCCGGCGCCGCGCCGCACCTCGATGTCGAACGCGAGGCCCTCGCCCATCACGTCGGGCCCGAGGAAGCCGTGCACCCGAGCCTGGGCGATCGCATGCGCCAGTCGGGCCTCGGCCAGCGGGTATTCGCCGCGGATATAGATGTAGCCCTGGGCCGCGCTGCAGGCGTAGCCCATGATCGTCACCGCCTCGATCAGGGCGTACGGGTCCTGCTCCATCAGCACCCGGTCCTTGAAGGTGCCGGGCTCCGATTCGTCGGCGTTGCAGACCACGTAGTGCGGGCGAACCGGGTTGCCCGCGACGCCTTCCCATTTGATCGCGGTGGGGAACGCGGCCCCGCCCCGGCCCATCAGCTTGGCGTCGCGGACCTCGCGGACCACGCCCTGCGGGCCGAGTTCGAACGCGCGGCGGAGCATCTGGTACCCGCCCGCCGCCCGGTAGGAGCCGAGCGAGGCGGGATCGACCCGGCCGGCCCGGCGGAGCAGCGAGACCGGTCAGCCCGGGAGGAGTCGGGTTGAGCACGGGGGCGGAGGGCACGGTCCGTTCGAGATGATGGATCTTGATCTTCTGCCTGTCCGGTGAGCGCGGCCCAGAGAATCTCGGGGGTGGCGGGGGCGAGGCCGCGTCGGGCGGGGTCGCCGCCGGCGTGCTGGATGAGCGCGGCCGATCCCCGGTCGCACTGGCCCAGGCACGGGGACCGCTGCCAGGTCACGCCCGCGCCGTTGAAGGCCGTCTCGGTCCCCTCGCCGCCGAACCGGCGGGTCATCGCCGCGCAGAGCTGCTCGGCGCCGTTGACGGCGCAGGCCACGTCGTCGCAGACGTGCACCACCGCGCCCGGCGACGGCTCGGTCCGGAAGAGCGCGTAGAACGAGGCGACGCCGAAGGCGACCGCGGGGGCGAGGTCCAGCCGCTCGCTGATGTGGTCGAGCGCCCCCGGGCTGATCCAGCCGACCCGTTCCTGCACCGCGTGCAGCACGGTGATCAGCAGGTGGTGGCGCGCGCGGGCGGCGTGGCCGCCGAACGCGGCGTGGGCGTCCTCGGTCCGCCGCGGGTCCGCCCGCCCAGCCCGACTCGGGCGGGCCGAGGACCGAGGCGATCGCCGCCCGTTCCTCCTCCGTCGCGGCGACCTTCGCCGTCAGCCGCAGGTCCACTAGTGCATCGCCTCCGCGGCGTTGAGTCGCTCCAGGGCGGCGGCCGCCTCTTCCGGTGACGCCTTCTCCACCCGGATCGCGGTCGCCTTGAACTCGGCCGTGCCCGACTTCGGGTCCCAGGTGTCGAGCGTGAGGATGTTGGTCTCCACCTGGTCGGGGAAGTGCAGGGTCATGAACGCCAGCCCCGCCCGCAGCGTTCTCGTCCGCCCGCACGGGGACCACGATCGAGCCGCGCCGCGAGGTGACCCGCGCCCAGTCGTCATCGGCGAAGCCCAGTCGCGCGGCCTCCTCGGGCGACAGGTGCAGCGCCTCCTTGCGCCGCAGCGGGGTGGAGAACGCGTTGGTCGCCACGCCGGTGTTGTAGGAGTCGAGGCGGCGGCCGGTGGTGAGCCTGATCGGGTACTCGATCGTGAGCGTGTCGAGCGGGTCGTCCTGCTCGGTCAGGTGGAACGGGGCGGGGGCGCCGCGCTTGGCCGGGTCTTCCTCCCACAGGCGGGCGTGCAGGAACATCGTGCCTTCCGACTCTTCGTCCGGGCAGGGCCACTGGACGCCGCCGAGCCGCTCGATCTTCTCGTAGCTCATGCCCGCGTGCATCGGCGACAGCGTGCGGAGCTCTTCCCACAGGTCCAGCGGGGTCGGGCTGCCCCAGTCGCTGCCCAGCCGCCGGGCCAGCTCGGTGATGATCCAGATGTCGTCGCGGGCATCGCCCGGCGGCTCGATCGCCTTGCGGACCCGCTGCACGCGGCGCTCGCTGTTGGTGACCGTGCCCTCGGACTCGCACCAGGACGCGGTGCCCGGCAGTACGACGTCGGCCGCCATGGCGGTCTGGGTCATGACGATGTCCTGAACCACCAGGCAATCCAGGCCCTCGAGCATCTTGCGGGTGTGATGGGTGTCCGCCTCGGAGCTCATCGGGTTCTCGCCGACGATATAGGCGCAGGTCAGCTCGCCGCGGTCCATCGCGTCGAACATCTGCGACAGGTGCATGCCCTTCTTGGGCGGGATGGTGACGCCGTACTTCTCGCCGAACCGCCGGCGCGCGTCGTGGTCCAGCTCGATGTCCTGGAAGCCGGTCAGCTTGTTGGGGATGGCGCCCATGTCGCCGCCGCCCTGGACGTTGTTCTGGCCGCGGAGCGGGACGAGCCCGGAGCCGTACTTTCCGACGTGGCCGGTGAGCAGCGAGAGGTTGATGAGCGCGAGGACGTTGTCGGCGGCGTTGTGGTGCTCGGTGATCCCGAGCGTCCAGCAGATCTGCGCGCGGTCGGCCTTGGCGTAGTCGTGGGCGAGCTGCCTGATCAGCTCTTTCGGGACGCCCGAGTCGCGCTCGGCCCGCTCGAGCGGGTACTGGGAGACGAACTCCCGGTACTGCTCGAAGTTGACCGTGCCGCGCCTGATGAACTCCTCGTTGGCCAGGCCCGCCGTGATGATCTCATTGGCGATCGCGTTGGCGAGGGAGATGTCGCTGCCCACGTGGATGCCGAGCCAGGCATCGGCCCACTGGGCGGTGGACGACCGGCGCGGGTCGACCGCGTACATCTTGGCGCCGTTACGGATGCCCGTGAGCACATGGTGGAAGAAGATCGGGTGCGCCTCGCGCGCGTTCGAGCCCCACATGACGATGAGGTCCGCGTCTTCCGCTTCCCGGTAGGAGCTGGTGCCGCCACCCGCTCCGAAGACCGCCGCCAGACCGACGACGCTGGGAGCGTGTCAAGTACGGTTGCAGCTGTCGATGTTGTTGCAGCCCATGACCGCGCGGACGAACTTCTGAGCCGCGTAGTTCATCTCGTTGCTGGCCTTGGAGCAGGAGAACATACCGAACGAGGTTGTTGCGCCACGATCCCGGGCCGTGCTCAGCCCGGCGGCGGCGCGGTCGAGCGCCTCGTCCCAGCTGGCCGGCCGCAGTTCCCCGTTCATCCGGACCATCGGCCGGGTAAGCCGCACCTGCTTGCCTGGGTTTTCCTGTCGTTTCTGCCTACCCATCGCGCGCTCCTTCCTGGCAGCGTTGCGATAGCGCGCCTTTTGCGATCGTACGCCCGGGCCTACGGGCGGTCTACGGATCGGCGGCGCGGCCTCGAGTCTTAGCCGCCGGCCCTCATTTGGTCGGCCAGATTTTGTGCACGCGGGCGCGGGCGGCGAGTTTGCGCTGCTCGCGGCGGCCGGGCTCGTTGTAGATGATGAAGTCGTCGAAGCGGTGCTCGCCCTGCCTGCCGGCGACCGATGCGGCCGCGGCGCGAACGTTCCAGAGCTGGCCGACGGTCATTTCCAGGGGCGGCTCGTCGGGCTGGAACTGGGCGCCGAGCGGGTAGTCGCGGCCCGGGCGCCTGGTCATCTCGATGTGGCAGCCGAGCACGTGCGTGACGGGACGGCTTTCGGCCAGGGCGACCATCCGGTCGAGGCTGGCCACGAACTGCGGGAAGTCGAACGCGTAGAGGCGGCCCGGGTAGACGGTGTCCCCGGTGAGCAGGAAACCGGTCCACGGGTCGTAGACGGTGATGGCGGCGCGGTGATGGCCGGGGCTGCCGGTGATCTCGAGCACGCGCCCGCCCAGGTCGAGCTGGACGATCTGCTCCGGCCAGCCGGTGAACCCGAAGTGCGCCTGGACGGCGTCAAGCTCGCGCGGCACGAGCGTCGTGTCCGGTCGGCCCTCGAACTGGGCGTCGCCCGCGACATGGTCGCCGTGGCCGTGCGTGTGGGCCACGACGAGCTCGTAGCCGCCGCTCGGGCGGCTCGGCCGGTGCTCGGCCAGCCACCGGGCTATCAGCTGGTCGACGGTGGCGCGAAGCGGGAACGTCTCATGGTCTTCGGTGGCGCCGGTGTCGAGCAGCAGCGCGCGGTCGTTGCCGAACAGCAGGTACAGGAACGGGGCCTCGTAGTTGACCGACTTGCTCTGCCGCATGATGACCGTGTGCGGGTCGTACTGGTGGACCTGGATCGGCGGGTCGGTCGGCCGCCGTCGGGCGGGCGCCCCGTGGATCCATCGGACGTCGAACGAGCCCGCGGCGGGCGCGCTGGTGACGAAGTCGACCGGGGTGTTGGGGGCGTCAGTCATCGGACGGGTCCTTCACGAACTCGGCCCGGACGCCGAGCAGACGCACCGGCCGGCCGGGGGTGAACTGGGCGAGGGCCGCGCGGGCGGCGGCCTCGAAGCCCGCGGGGTCGCGGGCGGCGTTGCCGGGAGCGGGGAACGGGGCGCCGTGGGTGACGGTGGTGAACGGCGCGTAGCGGACCTTGACGACCGCGCGCGCCACCGGACGTTCCTCCACCTCGGCCGCGACCTGGCGGGCGAGGCGGGCAACCTCCGCCTGGACCTGGTCCCATTCCTTGATGTTGCGCTGGAAGGTTACCTCGCGGCCGTGGGACCGGGCGACGTAGGGGCTGGGATCGACCTCGGCCTCGCCCCGGCCGCGGCCGAGCAGGACCAGCCAGGGGCCGGTCATCGGGCCGAACTCCGCCCCCAGCCGGTCCGGGTCGGCCTCGGCGAGCTCGCGGACCGTGCGGATGCCGAGTTTGTCGAGCTTATCGACCGTCTTCTTGCCTATCCCCCAGATCACGTCGGGCGGGCGGTCGCCGAGGAGCTCGTACCAGGTGTCCGAGGTCAGCCGGAAGACGCCGGCCGGCTTGCCGAAGCCGGTCGCGATCTTCGCCTGCAGCTTGTTCTCGCCGATGCCGACCGAGCAGTCGAGGTCGGTCGCCTGCTTGACGCTGGCGGCCAGGTCGCGGGCGAAGGACTCCGGGTCGGTCGCCTCGTCGGCCTCGTTGGTCTCGATGCCGACGAACGCCTCATCCCAGCCGAGCACCTCAACCGGCGCGCCGGTGTCCCGCAGCACCTCCATGATCTCGGCGCTTACCGCTAGGTAGGCGGGCGCGTCGACCGGCAGGAAGATGCAGTCCGGGCAGCGCTTCTTCGCGGTTCGCAGCGGCAGGCCGGAGTGGACGCCGAGCTCGCGGGCCTCGTAGGAGGCGGTGGAGACGACGCCGCGCTTGCTGGGGTCCCCGTCGCCACCGACCACGACCGGCTTGCCGCGCAGCTCGGGGTGGCGGAGCACCTCGACGGCGGCGATGAACTGATCCAGATCCACGTGCAGTACCCAGCGCGTCACAGCACCAGTCTTACCCGACCTCGGCCGCCGCAGGCGATAACCGACAGGAGGAGTCGAGCCAAGGACTGCGCCTTCCTATTACTTTTGACCACTTTTTCACCTTCCTATCGATTCTGACCGCTTTCACGCCCGATATGTCGGAATTTCGTGGTCAAAACTGATACGAAGGCAGATGATCATGGTCAGAACCGATACGAAGGTGGCGACGTCTAGCGATCCGAGCGGTCGAGCCACTTGCTGACCTGGACCGGCGTCCAGGCGGCGAGCTGGTCGAGCAGTTTGGCCGGGTCGGTGTCGATGATAACCATGTCGCGGTGGGCCGGGCGCACGAAGCCGGCCGACACGGCGCCGTCGAGCAGCGCCCGGAGCGGGTCGAAGAAGCCCGCCACATCGAGGATGGCGCACGGCTTGGCGTGGATGCCGAGCTGGGTCCAGGTGAGCACCTCGAAGAACTCGTCGAACGTCCCGTAGCCGCCAGGCAGCATGATGAACGCGTCGGCCGCGTCGGCCATCGCCGCCTTCCGCTCGTGCATGGTGTCGGTGACGCGCAGGCCGGTCAGGCCGCGGTGCGGGATCTCGGTCTGCTCGAGCGCGCGGGTGATCACGCCGTGCGCCTCGCCGCCGCCGTCGAGGACCGCGTCCGCGATCGTGCCCATCAGGCCGACGTGGGCGCCGCCGTAGACGAGGCGGATGCCGCGTTCGGCCATCTCGCGGCCGAGTGACGCCGTGACGGCGGTGAAGACCGGGTCGAAGCCCGGGTTCGAGCCGCAGTAGACCGCGATGGAGGAGAGCTGTGTGGGCACGGGTCGAATTGTGGCACCGTGCCGGGCTGGCCCGCGAACGAATTTCGTGTCAGACGCGGCCGGTGGGGACGACGCACGCAGCCCATTCGCTGGATGGCCCCCACCAGCAGAGGCGAGTTGACACCCGGCGATCGTGGCGGGTCGTGATGCATCTTAGTGACGACTATAGCCCGCGTAAAGCGATATTATGTGGAATATGGACGCCACTAGCCGACAGCGACCAGTTACTCCGCTCGCGGTGAACCGGGCACTGCGGGCGCTTGGTACGCATGTGGCCGGCTGGCGGAAGCTGCAGCGGCTGACTGCGGCCCAGGTTGCCGAGCGCGCAGGGATTTCGCGGGACACGCTGCGGGCGATTGAGCAAGGCAAGGGAACAGCGAGCACGGAGAACCTGCTGCGGGTGCTGCGCATCCTCGGCATTCTCGATGGTGTGGTCGCTGCGACTGACCCCTACCAGACCGACGTCGGACGGCTGCGCGCCGACGAGATCTTGCCTAAGCGGGTGCGCGGCTGATGGCTGGCCGCGAGCCCATCGAGGTCAGCGTGGAGATCGGCGGACGCGACCTGACCGCAGGCTGGCGGCGCGAGGTCGAGTAACTCGGCTTGCCGAGACAGCAAATCGACAGAATGACCTATGCATTCGAAACCAGCCAACGCAGGATCGCTCGCCTGGTCCGACCTCCGCCCCGTGAGCCCAGCCCGCGCCCGGTGGGCGCGTCAGCGGGGTGCGTGGGCGCCGGTCATCATGGCGGCGAGGTCGTCGGGGTGCAGGAACGAGGGCGGGGGCGGCGGGCCCCAGGCGAACAGGCTGCGGGCGCCTTCCAGGTCCTCCGGGGTCCACAGCTGGTCCTCGGGGATGCAGTCCATGTCCGAGTAGTACTCGGAGAAGTTGCCGGCCGGGTCCTTGAGGTACCAGAAGAAGTTCGACCCCGCGTAGTGCCGGCCGAGGCCCCAGATGTGGCGCTCGGGGTTGGCCTCGAGCATCGCGTGCGCGCCGCGCCCCACGTCGTCGATGTCATCCACCTGCCAGGAGGTGTGGTGCAGGAAGTTCACCGGCGCGGCCAGCACCAGGACATTGTGGTGGTCAGTCGAGCAGCGCAGGAAGGCGGCGACGCCGACGATCCGGTCGCTGACCTTGAAGCCGAGCCCTTCGGCGAAGAAAAGCGAGGTGGTGGCGTGGTCGGTGGTGCCGAGAACGGCGTGGCCGAGCTTGCGCGGGCGGACCGGGTCTTCGCGCATGAAGCCGGGTGCCCGGTTGCCCCGGCGTTCGAGCCGGCCGGGGCCGTTGTAGGGGGTCGCGGTGACGAGATCCTGCTTCAGCCGGGGCGCGATCTCGAGCCGGACCCGGGTGCCGGTGACCGGCTCGGCCGTCTCCAGCGCCGGTCCGGTCAGCGCGTGCGGCAGGTCCAGGCGGGCCAGGCTCGCGGCCACCCGGTTCAGGTCGTCCGGGTCATCGACGCCGACCCGCATTTCGATCAGGCGCCGGGTCGGCGCGTGCACGATCCGCAGTTGGCGGCCAGCGTCGAGGGTTCTGAACCAGCCGTCTCCCTCGGGGGCGAGGCCGAACTCGGCGTAGTAGGCGGCGGTCTCATCGACGTTCGGCACGCCCATGGTGACCGATAGCAGGCCGTGCAGGCTCATCCGATCTCTCCTTCTGGCGATCGCGGAATTCCGGTGGCGGGCGCGTCGACGCCGTGGCCGACGGCTGCCTCGATATTGATGTCAGCGGGGTCGGCCGCCCGCCAGGCGATGTGCTGGTCGGGCCGGACCAGGAGGAACTCGCCCGGCCAGGGGTAGGACGGCGGCGCCTCGAGCACGGTGAGCGGGACTCGGTGGTCGCGGGCTCGACGGCGGAGCGCGGCGATGGCCGCCTGGCTGGCGAGTCCGTGGTTTCCGTGGTTTCCGTGGTTTCCGTGGTTTCCGTCGCGTGCGTCGTCGGGCTGAGGGCACAGCAGGGTGAAGCCCGGCCCGAGGTGGTCGTAGAGCGACGAGCCGTCCGGCAGCCAGCAGTGCGGCAGCCGCGCGCCCGGATCGGTCGTCGGCCGGTAGGTGGTGGCGTCGGGGAGGTCCGGCGGGCTGGCCGACGGCTGGATGACCGGTGATCCCGCGTAGGAGTAGCCGAGGACCAGGCCGAGGCTGTAGAACTCGGGGCCCTTCGCTCGCTGGATCGTGGCCGCGTCCTTGGGCAGGTCGCCCGCCATGTTGCTGAGGTGCGAGGCCGCGCTGGCCACCGTCTTCTCGACGACGTCGCGGCGCTCGGGGTCATAGCTGGCGAGCAGCCGCTCCGGCGCCCAGCCCTGTAGCACAGCCGCGATCTTCCAGGCGATGTTGACCGCGTCGCCGACCGAGGTGTTGAAGCCGTGGCCGCCCCAGGGCGGGTTCACGTGCGCGCTCTCCCCGACCAGGAACACCCGCCCGTCGCTGAACCTGTCCGCGATCAGCATCCGGGCCGTCCACGGGTCCGACGCGAGCAGCTCGTGCTCGACCGGGGCACCGACCAGGCCGGTGATCAGCTCGGCCGAGTGCTGGTGGCCGTAGGCCGGGTCGATCCCAGGGGTGATCGCGAACCAGGTCCCGGACAGGTCAAGCCGTCCGATCACGCCCGGGACGGGCGCGTCAAGCACCCAGTACTGGACCGCGGGCCCGAGCTTGGTGTCGAGCGACGGCGCCCGGATCACCATGTTGAAGTTGGGCCGGGGGTCGGAACGGCCGACGTACTCGGCACCGATCTGATCCCTGGTCACGCCAGACGCCCCGTCACAGCCGAGCACGTATTGGGCGCGGACCTGGTAACTGCGGCCGGTCTCGTCGCTGACGGTCACGGTCACGTCGGCGTCGCGCTGCGTCAGCCCGGTCACCGTGTGCCCCAGCCGCACGGTCACCTGCGGCGAGCGGCCCACGTGGGCGCGCAGCACCTCCTCCACGACCGGCTGCGGCACCTGCTGGCCGGCTTCGGCGAACCGGTCGTCGCGCTCGGTCGTCAGCCCGAACGCCCCGTCGAAGGAGGTGACGCACCGCCCGGACAGCGTCTCGCAGAACATCACCCGCTGCGACCACGCTACCGGCAGCGGCGCGGCCGCCCGGAGCTCGTCGGCCAGCCCCCACCGGCGCAGGTGCTCCATCGTCCGGACGCTCGTGGTTTTGGCCCGCGGGCGGCGGTAGGAGACCTGGACCCTCGGCTCGATGATCACGCAGTCGACGCCCCGGTGGGCGAGTTCGGCGGCGGCGGCGAGCCCGGCGGGCCCGCCCCCGGCGATCAGTACGGGGATCCGGTCGGCGCGCGCCCCATTGCCAGCAGCCATGGCTGCATCGTCGGGCATTGGACGGCGAAACGTAAGCGATGATTTCATTCATTGGAAGAACCGCTGGCAAGCGGGAGGGGTGCGGATGGGTGAGGAGACACTAGCGGGACCGGTTGATGGCAACCCGGGCGAGGCCAGGGTCCGGGGACGGCGGCCGCCGCACGGCGAGCCGGTGGTGAACCGGGCATTCCGGATCCTGGCGGCGTTCGGCCCCGACGATCGCTCGCTGTCGCTCACCTCGCTGAGCGCCCGGGCCGGGCTGCCCGCGCCGAGCGCGCTGCGGATCGCGCGGCAGCTGGTCGCGCTCGGCGCCCTGGAACGGGACGAGGAGGGCCGCTACATGGTCGGGCTGCGGCTGCTCGAGATCGCCTCGCTGGCCCCGAGGGGGCACGGGCTGCGCGGCACCGCGCTCCCCTATATGGAGGACCTGCACCACGCGACCGGCCAGCATGTCCTGCTGGCCGTGCGCGACGGGCGTGAGGCCATCCTGGTCGAGCGGCTCTCCGCCCACCGGGCCGGCCAGGTGCTGTATCGGATCGGCGGGCGGATGCCCATGCACGCGACCGGCGTCGGCCTGGTGCTGCTGGCGCACGCCCCGGTTCAGGTGCAGGATGAGGTGCTGGCCGGGGACCTGACGGTCGAGCCGGGGCACCCGCTGCAGTCGGAACGAGAATTCCGGGCGCTGCTTGCGGCGGTGCGGCGCGACGGCGTGGCGATCGCGTCCAGGCGGCAGCCTGAGCCGATGACCTCGGTCGCCGCCCCGGTCCTGAACCACCGGCGGGTCATCGCGGCGCTGTCGGTCGTCGCCCAGTCGGGAAACCTCCAGCCGGCCGCGCTCACCCCGGCCGTGGTCGCGGTCGCCCGCGCGATCTCCCGGGCGGTGTCGGCGGTCCACGCCGGGTTACCTGGGCCGGTCGGCTAATATGCCGAAGCAGCCGGGAACCGACCAATGCAGCCGAGGAGAGCGCCAGCGATGCGAGCAGAGGTGGGCCTAGCCCGCAGGCGGTCGGCCGATCGGCAGGAGACGGTCCGGGCCGGTGGGCGCCCGCTGCTGATCGCAGGCGCGGCGGTCGCCGCCGTCGCCGCCATCGTCTACCTGGTGGCGCTGGCGACGCACTCCTGGGACGCCATGCTGCGGGGGTTCGACCTGCAGGTCTACCTGGGCGGGGCGCACCAGGCGCTGCACCACTCGCACAGCCTCTATACCTGGCACTACGAGACTCACCCTGGTATCCAGTTCACCTACACCCCGTTCGCCGCGCTGGTGTTCGCGGCCGGCCTGGCGCTGCCGTTCAAGGCGCTGATGGTGGTCGTCACCATCCTGTCGCTGTTCTCGCTGGTGGCGACCATCTGGATCGCGTTCCGCGAGCTCGGCTGGGAGAAGACGTCCCGGCTCGGCGCGACCATGCTGCTGTCCGGGCTGCTGCTGTGGACCGAGCCGGTGCAGCGGGCGCTCTTCCTTGGCCAGGTCGAGTTGGTGCTGATGGCCCTGGTCGTCTGGGACCTGTGCCAGCCGGACCGGCGCCGGTGGAAGGGCGCCGCCACCGGCATCGCGGCCGGCATCAAGCTGGTCCCGCTCCTGTTCATCGCCTACCTGCTGCTCACCCGGCGGTTCCGGCAGGCCGCGGTGGCCGCGGCGGCGTTCGTCGTCACGGTCATCATCGGCTTCATCGCGCTGCCGAACGCGTCCGTCACCTGGTGGCTCGACGGCAACTTCTTCCAGGCGGGCCGGACCGGGTTCGTCGGCTCCGAGCAGAACCAGTCGCTGCGCGGCATCATGACCAGGCTGATCGGGTCGGTCAACGGCACCGTCGCGCCCTGGATCCTGGTCGCGATCGTCGCCGGGCTGCTCGGGCTGGCCGCCGCGGTCGTCCTCGACCAGCGCGGCTACACCTTCGCCGGTCTGATGGCGGCCGCGCTCACGGCACTGCTCGTCTCCCCGATCAGCTGGGATCACCACTGGGTCTGGATCGCGCCCGGGCTGGCGCTGATCGTCGACGCCGCCGTGCGGGCGGGCCGGGCCGGGCAGACCGGGCTGCGGGCCGCCTGGTACGCCCTGGCGGCAGTAGTGCTGCTGGTGTTCGCCTCCTGGCCGGATCGGCTCTGGAACGCGAGGGCGGGGCTCATCCAGGGCGGGCTGGTCAACTACGCACCGTCCGCGTCCTTCCCCAGCGGCGACAGCCCCGCTTACAACGAGTACCACTGGCACGGTCTCCAGCTCATCTTCGGCAACCTGGAGCTGCTGGCCGGCCTTGGCCTCTTCGTCGTCGTTGTGGTGGTCGCGTTCCGCCTGTTCCGCACCGCCCGGCTCGCCACCCGGTAGCTCGGGCCGTCGGCTAGCGTGCTCGACCGTCGTCGACCGCTGGCGTTACTGCGCTTCATGCTGTTATCCGAGCGACGCGAGGCGTTGCACAATCACTCTTTCCCCGGCAGTCCCGCTTGTTGCGGGCAGGTCGGGCAGTGTCGTCATCGTGTGCCGTTCGGGTCGGGGTGCCCACTTCGGCACACGGTGATGCTCCGTGTCCGATATGTCCAGCCGTTTTGGCACACGACGACGCCCGCTGGGGGCAAACCCCGCACGCCGGGGCGCGGCTCGGGGCCTGGGGGCCTGACGGGGCTGGGCGGGGCCGGGCGGGGTCGGCGCGGCCGGGCGGGGGCGGCGCGGCCGGGTGGGGTGGGGCCTGGCGCGCTTCTTGCTGTTATCTGGGCAGCGGTAGGGTGTCGGCTGGGCAGTGGCCGTAGTGTCCAGCCGGGGTGCGCACGCGGCGGCGACGGTCGGCGCGAGTTGAGCTGGGGGTGGGGCGCTGGCAGACTGCTGGGCCATGATCGACGAATTCGCGAAAGAGTACCTGCACGACGATCTGCGCTGGATCCGCGAGGCGATGCTGTGGAAGCTCGACGGGCTGTCGGAGTACGACGTCCGCCGTCCGCTGACCCCGACCGGGACTAACCTCCTCGGCCTGGTCAAGCACCTGACGACGTCGGAGGCCTGGTACTTCGGCGAGATCTTCGACCGGCCATGCCCCGAGCCGGTGCCGCGCTGGGACGGCGACGAGGCCGCGCTCAGCGCCAACATGTGGGCGGCCGCGGACGAGTCGCGGGCGGAGATCACCGCCAGGTACCGGCGGGTGTGGGAGCACTCGGACGCGACCATCGACGCCCTCGCCATCGACGCCCCCGGGCACGTCCCGTGGTGGCCGCGTCCGGACGTGAAGCTGTTCAACATCCTGGTGCACGTGCTCACCGAGACCACCCGGCACGCCGGGCACGCGGACATCCTGCGCGAGCAAATCGACGGCCTGACCGGGGTGTCGGCCGAGGACTCGGATGAGCTGGGACGCGACGCGGCCTTCTGGGAGAGCCGGCGGGCGGAGATCGAGCGGGCCGCTCGGACGGCCGCGGCGGACGAGGCGGTCACGGCGATCGAAACGGTCGAGCCTTAACAGGCACGCCGGCGGATGGGCGCGGCGGCCGGCGGGGCCTGCCGGCCGCGTCCGGGGCGGCCGGGTGGGCTGGTCGGGGTCCGGGGCGGCCGGGTGGGCACGTCGGGTGGGCTGGTTAGGGGCCGGGGTGGGACGGCGCTGCCCGGCGACCGTCAGGGGGTCGCCGGGCAGCGAGGGGCAGAGCACCGGGGCTACTGGCGGGTGCGGCGCGGGCGGAACTTGATCCAGGCGACGATGGCGATGGCGACCAGCAGCCACGGGGAGAATAGGAAGTGCAGGGCGAAGCCGAGGACGCTCAGGGCGATGAGGATGACGATGGCGGCGATGAGGGCGATGGCGAAGATGGCAGGCATGTGAATCGGTCTCCGTTGAGTTCGGGTGCCCGCCCCGCGGGGTGTCCGCTGCGGCCGGGCTGATGCTTTAAGCCTGCCGCCGCAGGCCGTCGCGGTCGATCGGGATCAGCCCGGTTCTGACCCTGGTGTCCGCGCCGCGGGCATCAGGGTCTTCCCTACCAGCCCAGCTCGCGCAGGCGGTCGTCGTCGATGCCGAAGTAGTGCCCGACCTCATGGATGACCGTCCGGCGGACCTGCTCGGTGACCTCGTCCTCGGTCCGGCAGATGGCGCAGATCGCCAGCCGGTAGATGGTGATGCGGTCGGGCAGGGCACCCGCGTACTGGGTGGTCCGGCTGGTGAGCGGGATGCCCTCGTAGAGCCCGAGCAGGCCGCGCGGCCCCGGGTTGTGCTCGACCAGGATGGCGACGTTGCTGATCTGCCGCTTGAAGTTCTCCGGGAGCTCGTCCATCGCCTTGGCGACCATGTCTTCGAAGCGGTCGGGCTCAATGTCGATCACCCGACCATTGTCACCCGGCGCCCCGGCAGGCCGGGGACGCCGGGCGCAGCGGGCGTCAGCCGTGCTCGTAGGGGATCTTCTCGCCCGCATCGACGGCGACCGGGAGCCGGTTCTCGGCCGGCGGCAGCGGGCAGGTCGCGAGCTCGGTGTAGGCGCACGGCAGGTTGACCGCGCGGTTGAAGTCAAGCACCAGCGTGCCGTCGGCGGCGGGCGACGGCAGTTGCAGTGAGCGGTTGGCGGCATACGTCGTCAGGCCGGAGGTCGCGTCGGTGAACAGGACCATCAGGGTGCCAGGACCGTGCCCGGGGAACGCGGTCAGGGTCAGGTGACGCCCGTCCAGGGTGAACTCCAGCTGCCCGGGCGCGTCGTAGACGTGCTCGAGGCCGTCGACGACCGAGCCGACCGCCGTCGGCCGCGGCTCGGCGAACGGGACGTAGCGCGCGGTCACCGCCCAGCGCGGGTCGGGCGCGTAGGCCGGCGTGCCGTGGAACGCGGTCCGCCGCGGATTGCCCGGGTGCCGGGGCCGGACGATGTCGTTGCCGCCGCGCCGGGCGACCTCGATCACCGCGTCTCCCCAGACCGCGTTCACGCCGCCCCGCTCGGGGATGACCCCGAAGGAGTGCCGCCCGTGTACCGGTGACCCGTCGATGACCAGCTCCTCGCCCTCGGCCAGGTCGACGACGACCCCGTCCGGACCGGTCGACCACTCGCCCGGCGCGTCCGGGAACCGCTGGGGGTCGTCGTCGAGCCAGTTCAGGCTGGTGATGGCCAGGAACCCGTGCGGGTCGGCCAGCCGCGCCTCTTGCCGGCCATGCCAGGCGCTCCACTCGGCGGCGAAGTCGTCGACGCCGGGGACGGCTTCACTGACAGATGCGGTCATGAACGTGCTCCTTCTGGAGGACTCGTCTCTCACTCTCTGCGAACCAAGGGGGGTGGCCGTCTATGCCCGAGATCCACCCATGTCTATCGTTAAAATAGTAATTTCGTGAGGCGACGATGAAGGGGAGCCACTCCATGGAAACCTGGGACGCCATCCGTGCCCGGCGTAACGTCCGCAGCTACCGAACCGACCCGGTGCCGGCCGAGGACCTGGACCGGATTGCGGAGGCAGCCTGGCGGTCTCCCTCGGCGTCCAACCGGCAGCACTGGGATTTCATCATCGTCACCGACCCGGATCAGCTCCGCGCGCTGTCGACCGTCTGGCGCGGCGCGGGGCACATCGCCGGCGCGGCCGCCGCGATCGCGCTGGTCGTCCCCGTCGTCGACGACGACCACACTCGCCTGGTCGATAGCTACGACCTCGGGCAGGCGACCTACGCCATGATGATCGCCGCCGCCGACCTCGGCATCGGCACCGGCCATTCATCGGTCGGCGACCAGGAGCAGGCCCGCAAGATCCTCGGCGTGCCCGACGACCACGACGTTGCCTACCTGCTGGGCGTGGGGTACCCGGCCGACCGCCCGCTGCGGCCCATCGTCAAGCCCAACCGTCGCCCCATCGACGAGGTCATCCGGCACGGCCACTGGTAGCCCCGGAGGACGTCACCACGGCCTCTGCAGCACGCAGGCCATCACAATCTTGCTCACCGTACTCGGGCGGTGAGCTGCGGCATTCTCCACCGGCCCGCACTGACCTTTAGACGCGGTATTGACCGGTATCTCACTCCGTGCATCAATGTGATCGGTAACAAATTTTCTGTTCGGTGTTGGCGACATTTCCCGCACCAGATAACAGAGGAGAACAGTGATGCTCACTGCCGCGCGGCGAGTCGCCGGGTACGTGTCCGCCGCCGTCTGCCTGGTGCTGGCTTGCGTGGTCGCCGCCGCGCCGCAGGCGCACGCCGCGACCACCACCACCATCAGCGCCAACGGCGCCAGCGCGGGCCTGACGTTCGGCGGCATCGGCGCGATCAGCGGCGGCGGCGGCAACTCCCGGCTGCTGACCGACTATCCGGCCGCGCAGCAGCAGCAGATCCTGGACTACCTGTTCAAGCCCGATTACGGCGCGGACCTGCAGATCCTCAAGGTGGAGATCGGCGGCGACACGAACTCGACCGATGGGTCGGAGTCCAGCATCGAGCACACGTCGGGCGCCATCAACTGCTCCAGCGGCTATGAGTGGTGGCTGATGGAGCAGGCCAAGGCGCTCGACCCCAGCATCAAGCTGTACGGGCTGGCCTGGGGCGCGCCGGGCTGGGTGGGCAGCACCTTCTGGACCACCGCCACCATCAACTACCTGGTCAGCTGGCTGAACTGCGCGACCTCGCACGGCCTGACCATCAACTACCTCGGCGGCTGGAACGAGCGCGGCTACAACATTTCCTGGTACGAGCAGCTGCGGTCCACGCTGAACGCCGACGGCTACTCGGCCGTGCAGATCGTGGGGGCGGACAGCGACTGGTCGATCGCCACCGACATCGCCGACAACCCGGCCTTCGCCAGCGCGGTCTCGATCATCGGCGTGCACTATCCCTGCACCGGCGGCGACGGCGGCAGCGCCGACACCTGCCCGGCCAACGCCACCGCCGAGGGCACCGGCAAGCCGCTGTGGGCCAGCGAGAACGGGTCGCAGGACCTCAACGGGGGCGCGGGCGCGCTCATCCGGTCGATCGTCCGCGGCTACACCGACGCGGAGCTGACCGGGTACATCAACTGGCCGCTGATCGCGTCGATCTACCCGGACCTGCCCTACGACGACGACGGGCTGATGCTCGCCAACCAGCCGTGGTCGGGCGCCTACAGCGTCGGCGAGAGCCTGTGGGCGACCGCCCAGGTCACCCAGTTCACCCAGCCGGGCTGGCAGTTCCTCAACGCGGGCTCCGGCTACCTGGGCGGCGCCGAGTCCAACGGCAGCTACGTCACGCTCAAGTCGACCGACGGCACCGACTACTCCACGATCATCGAGACCACCACCGCGACCGCCGCCCAGACGGTCAACGTCAGCGTGTCGGGCGGGCTGTCGACCGGCGCCGTGCACGTGTGGTCGACCGACGTCAACGCGCCGACCGCCGCCAACACCCTCGTGCAGCAGGCCAGCATCACCCCGGTCAACGGCGCCTACTCCCTCACCGTGCAGCCGGGCTATGTCTACACGCTGACCACCACCACCGGGCAGGGCAAGGGCACCGCGGCCGGCCCCGCCCAGAGCACACTGCCGCTGCCCTACTCCGACACGTTCGCCGGCGACACCGTCGGCCAGCAGCCGCGGTACCTGTCGCAGATGCAGGGCGCGTTCGAGATCGAGCCGTGCGCGGGCGGCCGGTCCGGCGACTGCCTCAAGCAGCAGGCGGCGACCGAGCCGGTCGAGTGGGACGACAACGCCACCCCCTACACCATCGGCGGGAACCTGAGCTGGTCGAACTACACGGTCTCGGCCGACGCGATGATGGAGCAGGCGGGCGCGGTGCAGCTGCTCGGCCGGGTCGGCACCATGCAGCCGTTCGACCCGGCCGCCATCAATGACTACTACCTGCAGCTCAGCAACACCGGCGCCTGGTCGATCGTGCGCAACTCCACCAGCGGCACGCTGACGACCCTGGCCAGCGGCACGGTGACCGCGCCCGGCCTGGATACCTGGCAGCACCTGGCGCTGACCTTCAACGGCCACACGATCAGCGCCGCGATCAACGGGACCACGGTCGGCACCGTCACCGACTCGAGCTACGCGTCCGGCATGATCGGGCTCGGCACCTCCGGCTACCAGACCGACCAGTTCAGCGACCTGTCGACCACCCTGGTCGGCTCGGCCACGCCGACCGGCGAGGTCATCGCGGGCGACGACACGGCCGAGTGCATGGACGACAACGCCGGCTCGGCCGCCCCCGGCACCAAGGTGCAGATGTGGGACTGCAACGACAGCGCGACCTCGCAGCAGTGGACGATGGAGAGCAACGGGACCATCGGCATCAACGGCCAGTGCCTGGACATCACCGGCGCCAGCTCCGCCAACGGGACGCTGATCGAGGAGTGGACCTGCAACGGCGGCGCCAACCAGCAGTGGATCGCCGTCAACGGCGAGCTGGTCAACCCGGCCTCCGGGGGCTGCCTCGACGATCCCGGGTTCAACAAGACCGAGGGCACCCAACTGGACCTGTGGACCTGCAACGGCGGCGCCAACCAGCAGTGGAGCGTGCCGTAGCCCGGCTCCGGGTCAGGACGCGGCCGGCCCGGCCGCGAGCGCGTCCCAGGCGGCCATCGCGCAGCCGATGACCGTTTCCAGCTCGGCCCGGCTGGCGCCGTCGCGGGCCTGGATGGACAATCCCTGCACGACCGTCGTGTAGTACCGGGCGATGGCGTCCACGCGGGCGGGCGAGACCACCAGGTCGCCGTCGGCGACGCCGCGGGCGAGCCGGCCGGCGATCTCGGCCTGCATGGCGCGCCGCCCGCCGGCCAGGAACTCCCGGATCTCGTGGTTCTCCACCGCGCCGGTCGGCGCGGCCAGGATGAGCAGGCAGTAGTGCGGGTCGTCGGGCCGGGTGATCTCGTCGGCGGTGGCGCCGAGCATCGCCTCGATCGCGCCGCGCGCGGTCGGACGCTCCCGCAGCGCCCTCCTCGGCGGCTCGCCCCTGGTCGCCGCGTACAGGCCCATCGTCCGGCGGAACAGCTCGGCCTTGCTCCCGAAGGCGGCGTAGATGCTCGCGGAGGCGATCCCCATGGCCTCGACCAGGTCATTCATCGAGGTCCCCTCGTAGCCGCGTTCCCAGAACACGTCCAGCGCCTTGCGCAGCGCAGTGTCCGGGTCGAACGCGCGCGGCCTGCCGCGAGTAGCCATCGGGACGCCCGTTCCTTTCTTTGCCGTTCGATCAACTTTACCTTGACACCGGCGAAGCCACCGTGTCACTATTTTTTTGTCGTTCGATAAATATTGTAAGCGTTCGAACAAAGCGATCCCCGACGAGAGAGCCGGTTCCGATGATCATTCCCGCCACCATGCGCGCCCTGCAGCAGACGTCGCTGGACGGCCCGCAGGACCTCCGCCTGATCACCGACGCGCCGGTGCCGACGCCCGGCCCGGACCAGGTGCTGATCCGCGTCACCGCGGCCGGCGTCAACTTCCTCGACATCTCCATGGCCCGCGGCACCTTCCCGAACGGCCCGCAGCCGCCGTACCTGGCGGGCTTCGAGGCGGCGGGCGAGATCGTCGCGGTCGGCGAGGCGGTGACCGGTCTTACGCCCGGCGTGCACGTGATCGGGGTCGCGATGGGAGGCGGCGCGTTCGCCGAGTACCTGGCGCTGCCCGCCGCAGGCGCGGTCCCGGTGCCGGCCGGCTGGACCGACGAGCAGGCCCTGGGGCTGGTCGTGAACTGGCCGACGGCGCTGGCGGCGCTCCGGCCGCTCGGGCGGCTCACGGCCGGCCAGACCGTGCTCATCCACGCCGCGGCGGGCGGGACCGGCCAGGCCGCGGTCACGATGGCGAGGCACTACGGGGCGACGGTGATCGCCACCGCCTCGGCCGCCAAGCACGAGACGCTGCGCGCGCTCGGCGCCGATCACATCCTCGACTCCCGCCGCCCCGATCTGGCGGCCGAGGTGCTGCGGCTGACCTCCGGGGCCGGCGTCGACCTGGTGCTCGAGTCAGCCGGCGGCGCCACCTTCGAGGCCAGCCTGGCCGCCGCCAAGCGGGTCACCGGCCGGGTGGTCGTCTTCGGCGCGGTCGGCGGCGACGCCGCGATCACCAACTGGGAACTGGTCTACAAGCACCAGGTCCACCTCATCGGGCTGAACATCGGGGTGCTGATCGCGGCCGCGCCGCAGATCTTCGGCGAGGTCATGGGCGAGCTGTTCGCACTCATGGGAGCGGGGGTGCTCACCGCCGGCCGGCCCGCCGTCTACGATCTGGCGGACGGGCCGAAGGCGCTCGCGGAACTGGAAACGCGGGCCACCGTGGGCAAGCTGGCGCTGCTGACCTGAGCCGCCCGGGCCCGTTCGGACCAAAGATTTTCGAATTTCGGTCTTTGTCTGGGTCAGGTGGCGGGATGGGCGGACCTGACCCGGTCCTTGAGGCGGGCGAGATCGGCCGCCGGGTAGTGGCGGCCGGCCCGGATCACGGCGTCGATCTGGTGCAGGGCGGCGGCGGCGTCGACCGGGTTGGCGTGCAGCAGCACCAGATCGGCGTTCTTGCCGACGTCGACGGCGCCCATCCGCGAGCTGGCGCCCAGGAACTCGGCCGCGTCGCGGGTGGTCATCTGGAGGATGCGCAGCGGCGGGACCCCGGCCCGGGCGAGCTCGTCGAACTCGCGGTGCAGTGACGGCCCGGGGACCTCCCAGGCGGCGCCGACGGCGTCGCTGCCCGCCAGCATCTGCACCCCGCCGTCGTTGAAGATCTTGGTCATCCGCAGCAGCACCTCGTAGGCGGCGCGGAACGTCGCCCGCGACGGCGGCGGGAACTTCTTCACGAATGTGCTTTTCGCGCCCTGCCAGGTCTTGGTCGTCGACTCGGCCATGTACTGCAGGTCAGGGTCGGCGCTGAATTCGGGGGCGTCGCACAGGTACTGGGTCCGCAGCCGGATCAGGGTCGGCACCTGCCAGGTGCCGTCCTCGGCGAACTGCTCGGCCAGCTCGGCCGCCCGCTGCTCGCTGAACGTGTCCACCGCCTGCTGCAGGATCTCGACCTCGGCCGGGGTCGAGCGGTTGACCGGGTTGATCACCACCCGGCGGAGCACCCGCAGCAGGATGCGGTCCATGAACGGGAGCTTGACGGCGGGCAGCCGGGGCGCGGGCAGCCGGGCGATCGCCTCCGCCAGCGACACCTCGTCGGCGGAGCAGCCGGCGATGATCGTGAGGCCCGGGCCGAGGTGCTCGATCGCCCGGATGCCGGCCCTGGATGCCCGGGACACGTCGATTCCGGTCGGCAGGTGCCCGGCTACCGGGAGGCCGACCCGCCTCGCCTCCGCCACCGTCGGGAAGAAGACGTCCGGGGTGATCAGCGCGATCTTGATGAAGTCGGCCCCGGCGGCGGCCTGGTCGCGGACGGCGGTCATGGCGCCGGCGATCGTGCCGGCGTTCAGCGGCGTCAGCAGCGCGCCGGGCAGCGCCAGCAGGCCGGGCGAGTCGGGCGGCAGCGGCAGCGTGCCTGCCTCCCGTTGGCTGAGCAGCTGCGGGGAGCCGGCCATCTGGCGGAAGCCGGTGATGCCGCTGGCGAGCATGAGCTCCAGGCCGCCGGCCGGGTGCTTTTCGTTGAGCGGGTGCGCGTGCATGTCGAGCAGGCCGGGGATCAGGTACCGGCCCGATCCGTCGACGACCTCGGCGTCGGCTGCGATCGCCGCGATCGCGGGATCGGGGTCGGTCGTCGTGATCTCGGCGATCACGCCGTCGGCGATGAACACGTCGAGCCCGGGCGCCAGTGCGCCGTCGCGGGTGTCGACGACGGTCACGTTCCGCAGCAGCAGCGGACGGCCGCCTGATGGCGGCGCGGTCATGACGGCGGCCCCGCGGGGTGCCTGGTGTAGGCGGTGAACTGGGTGAGCGCGTCATAGTCGTCGACGGCGTCGCGGGCGACGACCTGGTCGAGCGGATGGCCCTGGATGATCCGCTTGACCGGGACCTCCAGCTTCTTCCCGGTGCGGGTGTGCGGGACGGCGGTGATCGCGATGATGTCGTCGGGGACGTGCCGGGGCGAGGCGTGCGCGGCGATGGCGCTCTTGATCGCCTGCTTCAGCTCGTCGTCGAGCGCGATGCCGGGGGCGAGGACGACGAACAGCGCCAGCCAGTAGCCGCCGTCGCCGAGCTCGGCCCCGATCACCAGCGACTCGGTCAGCTGCGGGAGCTTGTCGACCACGGCGTAGATGTCGGCGCTGCCGAGCCGGACGCCGTTGCGGTTGAGGGTCGAGTCCGACCGGCCCGACACGATCACGCTGCCGCGCTCGGTCACCTCCATCCAGTCGCCGTGCCGCCAGACGCCGGGGAAGGTGGAGAAGTAGGCGTCACGGTAGCGCGCGCCGTCGGGGTCGTTCCAGAACCGCAGCGGCATCGACGGCATCGGCTTGGTGACGACGAGCTCGCCGACCTGGCCGGTCAGCGGCTGGCCGGCGTCGTTCCAGGCCGCCAGCGCGACGCCGAGGTTGGGGGCGGAGATCTCGCCCGCCCAGACCTCGGTGGTCGGGGCGCTGCCGGCGAAGCCGCTGGCGACGTCGGTGCCGCCGCTCGACGACGCGACCTGGACGTGGGGGCCGACCGCGTCCAGGACCCACTGGTACGACGGCGCGGTCAGCGGGGAACCGGTCGAGCCGAGGGTGCGGAGGCGGCCGAGGTCGAGATCGCGACCGGGGCGCAGTCCCGCCTTGGCGCAGGCGAGCAGGTAGCCGGGGCTGACGCCGAGCACGGCGACCCCGTGATCGGCCGCGATCTGCCACAGCCGGGCGGCATCGGGGTAGCCCGGGCTGCCGTCGTAGAGCACGATCGGCGCGCCGACGAGCAGGCCGGAGGCGACGATGTTCCACATGATCCAGTTGGTCGTGGTGTACCAGAACACCGAGCGGTCCGGCCCGGCGTCGAGGTGCAGGCCGAGGAGCTTGCAGTGCTCGAGCAGCACCCCGCCGTGGCCGTGCACGATGCCCTTGGGCAGGCCGGTGGTGCCGGACGAGAACAGCATCCACAGCGGCGCGTCGAACTCGACCCGGTCGAAGCGGAGCTCGGCCGGCCGGGCGGTCGCCGCCTCCCAGGTCACATCGCTGCTCTTTCCGTCGCCCGGGCCGGACGCGGCGGGCAGGCCGACGTTGCTGACGCGGACGGTGGCGCGCAGTGTCGGCAGCGCCCGCTGCAGCGCGGCCACCTCGTCACGGCGGTCGTGCACTCGGCCGTTCCAGCGGTAGCCGTCGGCGGCGAACAGGACGACCGGCTCGAGCTGGGCGAACCGGGCGGCGGCGCCGTCGGCGCCGTAGTCCTGCGCGCAGGCCGACCAGGTCGCGCCGACGCTGGCGGCGGCGAGGAACGCGACCAGCGTCGGCGTGGTGTCCGGGAGGTAGCCGACGACCCGGTCGCCGCGCTGGACGCCGGCGTCGCGGAGCCACTGGGCGAGCGCCGCGACCTCGGCCCGGAGCTGCGCCCAGGTGGTCTGGCTGGTGGTCCCGTCCTCGCTGACGGCGGTGACGGCGACCGCGTCGTCGTCGCCGGGCCGATGGCGGAGGGCGTGCTCGGCGTAGTTGAGCCTGGTGCCGGGAAACCAGCGCGCGCCGGGCATGGCCGCGGCGTTCTGCCAGCGCCAGCTGGTGGCTGCCGTCCGCCATCGACGTCGTAGAAGTCCCAGACCGCGCGCCAGAACTCGTCGAGGTGGTCGACCGACCATCGCCACAGGTCGAGGTACTGGCCGAATTCGACCCCGGTCCGGTCGGTGACGAACCGGCCGAACCCGGCGATCGCCGAGGTGGCGACGACGGCGGGGTCGGGACGCCAGATCGGCGGCACGGACGCGGTGTCGCGGGACATCAGGGGGCCTGGTGCGCGCCGGCCATCAGCGCGCCGAGGTCATCGGGGGCGAGGAACGACGCCGGCGGGGGCGGCCCCCAGGCCCACAGCGACCGGGCGCCCTCCCACACCCCCGGCTGCCACAGCGCGTCGTCGACGATGCAGTCGAGGTCGGAGTAGTACTCGGAGAAGTTCCCGGCCGGGTCCTTCAGGTACCAGAAGAAGTTGGAGCCGATGAAGTGCCTGCCGAGGCCCCAGGTGTGCCGCGACGGGTCGGCCTCGAGCATCGCCGACGCGCCCCGGCCGACCTCGTCCACGTCGTCGACCTGCCACGACGTGTGGTGCAGGAACGCGACCGGAGCCTGCTGGACGAGCACGTTGTGATGGTCGGTCGAGCAGCGCAGGAACGCGGCGATCCCCGGCACCTCGTCGCTGACCTTGAGCCCGATGCCGCGGGTGAAGAACTTCTGGGACGCCTCCCGGTCGGTCGAGCCGAGCACCACGTGGCCGAGCTTGCGCGGGCGGACCGGCCGGTCGCGGAGGACGCCGGGCGCCCGCTGGTCGGTCCTTGCGGTCACCCCCGGCGCGTTGAAGACCGGGGCCGGAGTCGGCTCGTGGGCGAGGCGGGCGGCGATCTCCACCCGGACGGTCACCTGGGTGCCGGGATCCTCCGCCCGGACGCTGATCTCGTTACGCCCGGCGGGCACCCCCAGCGCGGCCAGCGAGGCAGAAATCCGGTCGAGGTCGTCCGGGTCGTCGACGCCGATGCCGAGCCGGACCAGCCGCCGCTGCGGCGACGGCACGATCGTCAGCTGCTCGCCGCCGTCGACGGTGGCGAACGTCCGCTCACCCGGCACCGCCTGATCCGCGACGCCGGGGATGAGGCCGAAGTCCGCGTAGTACGCGGCCGTCTCCTCGACGTTGGGAACGCCCATGACGATGTGGGTCAGGCGGTGCAGGGTCATGGCTACGCCTCCGTCGCGGCGACGAAGCGGTGCTTCATCGCCCCGATGCTCTCGATGTGGCTGGTCAGCACGTCGCCGGGGGCGAGAAAGCGCTGCGGGGTGCGGCCCAGGCCGACGCCCGAGGGGGTGCCGGTGAAGATCACGTCGCCGGGCAGCAGCGGCACGCTGGCCGACAGGTTGGCGATCAGCGCGGGCACCGAGAAGATGAGCTGGCTGGTCCGGCTGAGCTGCACGACCTCGCCGTTGACCTCGCAGCCGAGCTCAAGGTCATTCGGGTCGGCGACGTCGTCGAGGGTGACCAGCCAGGGGCCGACCGGGCCGTAGCCGGGCAGCGACTTGCCCATGCTGAACTGGGGCGGCGTCGCGGCCAGCTGCAGCCCGCGCTCGGAGACGTCCTGGCCGACCGCGTAGCCGGCCACGTAGTCGAGGGCCTCATCCTGGCCGACCCGGTGGGCGCGGCGGCCGATGACGACGACCAGCTCGACCTCCCAGTCGACCTTGCCGCCGGAGCGGCATCTCGATGTCACCGGTCGGGCCGGTGATGCAGCTGGGAAACTTGGTGAACACCGGCGGCTCGGTGGCCGGCGCGGCGAAGCCGGACTCGGCGGCGTGCTCGCGGTAGTTGAGGCCGATGCCGAACACCTGCCGGGGCGCGGGCGCGGGCGAGCCGAGCGCCTCGGGCGCGACCGGCGTCCCGTCGCTGAACTGGCCGGCCGCCGCCCAGCTGGTGAAGGCGCCCCAGACGTCGTAGACGGCCTGCGGGTCGGCGCTGAACTGGCCGCCGCTGCTCTTCTCCACGTCGTAGCCGATCTCGTGGCCGGCGTCGCCGGCCACGATCACCAGCCGGCCGTCCAGGTTGGCGACACGCATCGGGCATTCCTCCTCGAATTCCACATGATCATTTCCCTACGATGCTGCTCGAAATGCCATTGACCTGTCAAGATGTCGGAACGTAATGTTTATATGGAATTAGGACGGCCGCCGCCGCCGAGTCGGCCGCCGAGCGAGAGGAGGCGACGAGCGCCATGAGCATCCCCCGGTTGTCGCGCGGGGAATCGGCGGCCGCGCAGCTGATCGCGATCGCCGAGGCGGCCGCGCCGGGCGACCGGCTCGGGTCGAAGGAAGAGCTCCGGGCCCGCTGCGCGGTGTCGGTCGGCACGTTCAACGAGGCGCTGCGGATCACCCAGTCCCGGGGCCTGGTGCTGGTCCGGCCCGGTCCCGGCGGCGGCGTGTTCGCGGCGGCCCAGTCGCCGATGGTGCGCCTCGGCAACTCCGTGCTCGCCCTCGACGGCGATCGGACGTCGGTGGCCGAGGCCATCCGCATCCGCGACGCGCTGGACACGCTGCTGATCGAGGACGCGCTCTGGCATGCGTCGCCCGCCGACATCGCCGAGCTGCGCGAGATCCTGGCCGAGATGGCGGCCGCGCTCGAGCCGCTCGACGTGGTTGGCTTCGTGCACGCCAACTGGGCGCTGCACGCCCGGGTGGCGGCGATCAGCCCGCACCCGATGCTCCGCTCGATGTACGTCAACCTGCTCGACCACATCGAGTCGCACACCCTCGCCTTCCTGCCCTACGGCACCGCGCCCGCCGGTGAGGTCATGGCCGAGCGCCATGCCCTGCACGCGGCGATCATCGACGCCGTCGAGGCCCGTGACCGCGACCGCGCCCTGCACCTGATCGGGCTGCACAACACGCCGGGCACGCCGGGCACGCCCGGTGCCGCGCCGGGCGGCTGAGCCGGCGCTGGCCGGCGCTGGCCGGCGCTGGCCTGGGCTGGCCTGGGCTCGCAGGCGCAGATCGACTTCGACGATGCAGCACGGCGTCCGCCATGTCAATGTTTGATACGGATTCCGCCTGGGGCCGTACCGAACGCATCGCCCGCGCCGCCCCCGCTACACCGTCGGCGTGACCCCTTGGCGCGACGTGACCTTTGGTTATGTCGTCACGTTGGCGGCACCTAGGGGCCTTGGCGGTAACGATTCGGATGGATGAACACCCACATACCTTGACATCTCCGTGTGATCAGATGCTAGATAGTGATCACATGTTGTTAGATCCTTCACCTTCTGCCGTCACGACCATGGGACACATTGATGGAACCACCTGAGGTGACGCCGACCATGCTCCCCGCCCAGCGGCAGGACCGGATCCTGGCGGAGGTAGAGCGGTCCGGCGGCGCCCGCATCGTGCAGCTGGCGGAGCTGCTCGGCGTGTCGGACATGACCGTCCGCCGCGACATCGACGCGCTGGCGGCCCGCGGCCTGGTCAAGAAGGTCTACGGCGGCGCCACCGTGCCCCAGCAGGGCACCAGCGACGAGCCGGGCTTCGAGGCCAAGTCCTGGCGCGAGCCGGCCGCCAAGGAGCTGATCGCCGCCTCGGCCGCGGCGCTGGTGCAGCCCAAGGCGACGATCGCGGTCAGCGCGGGCACCACCACGTACGCGCTCGCCGTTCACCTCGCGCGCATCCCCGCGCTCACGGTGGTGACCAACTCCGTCCGGGTGGCCGACTACCTGTTCGTCAACGGCGACTCGACCCAGACCGTCCTGCTCACCGGCGGGGTCAGGACGCCGTCCGATGCCCTGGTCGGGCCCATCGCCGTCCAGACCATCAGCGACCTGCACGTCGACTGCCTGCTGATGGGCGTGCACGGCATGGACCCGGTGAGCGGCTTCACCACCCCCAACCTCATGGAAGCCGAGATGAACCGGGCGATGGTGGCCTCCGCGGGCCGCCTGGTGGTCCTCGCGGACCACACCAAATGGGGAATCATCGGGCTGTCGGCGATCGCCTCGCTGGCCGACGCCAGCGTCCTGATCAGCGACTCAGGGCTCAGCGAGGAGGCGCGCGACGTGCTCGCGGGATCCGTCGGAGAGCTCGTCATCGCGGGCTCCCGCGATTCCGGCAGCGCGCGCGCCGCGCTATGACCTAGGAGTGACGCATGGCTCAGATCGCCCTCGATCACGTCGACAAGGTATATCGGGGCGGGTTCAAGGCGCTCGATGACCTGAACCTCGCGGTGGCGGACGGTGAGTTCCTGGTGCTGCTCGGCCCGGCCGGGTGCGGCAAGTCGACCGCCCTGCGGTCGATCGCCGGGCTGGAGGAGATCGACGGGGGGACGATCTCGATCGGCCAGCGGGTGGCGAACCAGCTGCCGCCGAGGGACCGGGACATCGCGCTGGTGTCCGACCGCCAGGCGCTCTACCCGCGCCTGACGGTGGAGCAGAACCTGGCGTTCGGGCTGCGGCTGCGCGGCACGCCGCGGGCGGAGATCGGGCGGCGGGTGGCCCGGGCGGTCCGGATGCTGGGGCTGGAGCCGTACCTGTCCCGCCATCCGGCGACGCTGCCGGGCGGACTGCGGCAGCGGGTGGCGGTGGGGCGGGCGATCGTGCGCGAACCGCGGGCGCTGCTGATGGACGAGCCGCTGTCGAACCTGGAGGCCGGCCTGCGGGCGTCGATGCGGGGGGTGCTCGGCCAGATGCGCGAGCGGCTGGGCGTCACCACCGTGTACGTGACCCACGACCAGGCCGAGGCGATGGCGCTCGGGGACCGGGTCTGCGTGATGCTGGACGGCAGGGCCCAGCAGGCCGACACCCCGCGGCGGCTCTTCGAATCGCCCGCCAACCTGTTCGTGGCCGGCTACATCGGCTTCCCGGCGATGAACTTCGCCGAGGCCCGCCTGGTCCGCGACGCCGGGCCGGCGGTGACGTTCGCGGGGCGCACGCTGCCCGTCCCGGCCGCCCTGCTCGAATCCAAGCCAGGGCTGGCGGACTACCTCGGACGGCGGGTGATCGTCGGGATCCGCCCGTCGCACTTCGCCCACGCGGCCCACGGCGACGCGCCGTGGGCGCGGTTTCCAGTCACCGTCGCCGCGACCGCGGAACTCGGCACCGAGACCCACGCGATCTTCCCGATCGACGCCCCGCCGATCGACTACGCGTGGTTCGCCGGCGCCGCCGCGCGCAACGCCGAGGAGGACGAGGCCGTCTCCGCGTTGGCGGGCGGGAAGTCGCTGTGGACCGCCCGGGTTCCGGCTGGCTCCGCGCCCCGCCCCGGCCAGTCACTTGAACTCGCCCTCGACACGAGCAAGCTGCATTTCTTCGACCCGGCCACCGGCCGGTCAATCGGGCACCTGAGCGCGCGGCACGAGTTCGCCGTCTCCCCGTTATCCTCGATTCCGGGACGGCGTCATGGTGACCTGCGGGAGGCGCGGCAATGGCTGATCATCTGGAGATCGAGCAGAAGTTCGATGCGGACCCGGACCTCGAACGGCCCGACTTCGCCGCCGTCACGGCCGGGGTCGCCGCCGCCGCGCCGGTGCTGCAGCACCTGTCCGCCACCTACTTCGACACCGCCGACGGCCGGCTGCAGGCAGCCAAGATCACCCTGCGCCGCCGCACCGGCGGCACCGACGCCGGCTGGCACCTCAAGCTCCCGGCGGGCCGGCCGTCCGCGGGCGACGCCGGGGGTCCCGGCGGCGTTTCCACTCGCCAAGAGGTGCACGAGCCCCTCGAGTCCGGCGGTACCGGCGGCGCGGGCGCGCCGGCCGTGCCCGCGCGCCTCGCGTCGCGGGTGGCTGAGGTCACCGGCGGACTCCCCCTTGCGCCCATCGCCATTCTCCGCACCGAACGGACCGTCGTGACTCTCACCAGCGCCGATGGCACCCTGCGAGCGGAGGTGGCGGACGACCAGGTGACCGCCCGCCGCCTGCCGGAGACGTCGGCCGAGCCGCTCCGCTGGCGTGAGATCGAGGTCGAGGTGCCGACCGCCGACCCGCCGCTGCAGCAGGCGCTGGCCGACCGGCTGCTGGCGGCCGGGGCCCGCCCGGCCGGTCACGGCTCCAAGCTTGAGCGGCTGCTGAGCGCGTGATGTGAGCGCGTGATCTGGTCGCATGATCACAGGGTTCAGAGGGAATCCATATGTAATTCACACGTTGCCCGTCGCTGGACTTGCCATTCTCTAACGGACACAGCGGTTCCCAGCGTCCACGAATGAGTCACTTGATCATGCCTGATGAGCAGAGCAGCGTCGCCACCGCCACCGCCACCGCCCCCGGCCACGGCGCCGGCACCCAGCACGCGGACGGCACCCAGGTCCGGGTGCTGGTCGTGGACGACGAGCCCAGCCTGGCCGAACTGCTGTCCAGCGTGCTGCGGTACGAAGGCTGGTCGGTGCGGACGGCGGGCAGCGGCAGCGAGGCGATCAAGTCCGGGCGTGAATTCCGCCCGGACGCGGTCGTCCTCGACATCATGCTGCCCGACTTCGACGGCCTCGAGGTGATGCGGCGGCTGCGGGCCGAGCTCCCCGACGTCTGCGTGCTCTTCCTCACCGCCCGCGACGCGGTGGAGGACCGGGTGGCGGGGCTTACCGCGGGCGGCGACGACTACGTGACCAAGCCGTTCAGCCTCGAAGAGGTCCTGGCCCGGCTGCGCGGGCTGCTGCGCCGCGCCAACCTCGCCAAGACCAGCAGCGAGGGGGCGCTCACGGTGGCCGACCTGACGATGGACGAGGACGCCCGCGAGGTCCGTCGTGACGGCGAGCTGATTGACCTCACCGCGACCGAGTTCGAGCTGCTGCGGTTCATGATGCGCAACCCCCGGCGGGTGCTGTCGAAGGCGCAGATCCTCGACCGGGTGTGGAACTACGACTTCGGCGGCCAGGCTCACGTGGTCGAGCTCTACATCAGCTACCTGCGGAAGAAGATCGACGCGGGCCGCGTCCCGCTCATCCACACCGTCCGCGGCGTCGGCTACGTGCTGAAGCCGGCCGGCTGACCACGCCCGCCCGATGAGCGTTCTCTCCCGGATCAGGGTCGTTCCGCGGACACTGCGCGGCCGGCTGATCGCCGGGCTGCTCACGCTGCTCGTCTGCGCCTGCGCCACCGTCGGCGTGGTCACCTACCTGGCCGTGCGAAACTCTCTGTCGGGCGGGCTCAACAACGACCTGCAGACCGCGACCGGCCTGGCCTACCAGTGTCTCAGCCCCCACCCAGCCGACGACGACGGAATGACCGGTCTGCCGGGCGGTCCAGGCGGCGGACCGGGCGCGGCCGGCGGCGCGAACCCGAACGGCTCCCCGCTCCTGAGTGGCAACCCGCTTCCCACCGCCAGCCACCTGGGGATGTGCCAGGGCCTGGCCGAGGGAACGTACGTCGGCGTCCTCGGGCACAACCAGGGCATCGCCATCGTGATCGGCAACAGCTCCTACAAGCTGTCGTCGGCCGACGAGAAGGCCCTGCGCAGCATTACCCCCTGGCGGGCGTCTGGCCATGGCGCCGCGCCCGGCAGCCGCCAGAACATCCAGATCCCGACCAGCACTCGCGACCTGACCGACGCCGGCGGCACGTTCCTGCTCACGGCGGTCAGCGAGCCGGGCGGCGACGGCGCCGTCGCCATCACCGGCCTGCCGCTGTCCACCCTGCACGACACCCTCGGCCGGGTCGCGCTGGCCGAGGCCTCGGTCTTCGGTGCGGTGCTGCTGCTGGCCGGGGCGGGCGGCACCCTCTGGGTCAGGTTCTCGCTCCGCCCGCTCCGCCGCGTCGCTGCCACCGCGTCCCAGGTGGCCGAGCTGCCGCTCGACTCGGATGAGGTCGAGCTGCCGGCCGGCGTCCCCGACACCGACCCGGCGACTGAGACCGGTCAGGTCGGCCTCGCCTTCAACCGGATGCTCGGCCACGTGCAGACCGCGCTGCGGCGGCGCGCGGCCAGCGAGGCCCGGCTGCGCCGGTTCGCGGCCGACGCGTCGCATGAGCTCCGCACCCCGCTGTCGGCCATCCGCGGCTACGCCGAGCTGGCGCTGCGCCACCCTGGCGACTCGCCCGAGCAGGTCACCCACGCGCTCGGCCGGGTGCTTTCCGAATCGACCCGGATGAGCGTCCTGGTCGACGAGCTGCTGCTGCTAGCCCGGCTCAACGCCGGCCGGCCGTTGGCGTCCGAGCCGGTCGACATGACCCGGCTGGTCATCGACGCGACCAGCGATGCCCAGGTCGCCCGCCCGGGCCACCGCTGGGTGCTTGAGCTGCCGGACGACCCGGTGCTGGTCTCCGGCGACGAGCACCGGCTGCACCAGGTGCTCGCCAACGTGCTCTCCAACGCGGGCAAGCACACCCCCGACGGCACCATCGTCACCGTCCGGGTCGGCGTCGGCGACACCCAGCCCGACGCCGGGGCCGCCGCAGCCGGGCAGGCGGTCCGCCGCGGCGCCGTCCCGCCGCCGCCCCGGCTGGTCGTGTCGGTCACCGACAACGGCCCCGGCATCCCGCCCGACCTGCTTCCGGACTTGTTCGAGCGATTCACCCGGGCCGACACGGCCCGGTCGCGCACCACCAACGCGTCGTCGACCGGCCTCGGCCTGGCGATCGTGGACGCCGTGGTCGCCGCCCACGGCGGCGCGGTCCTGGTCACCAGCCGACCCGGCCGGACCAGCTTCGCGATCGCCCTCCCGCGGCTGACCGAGCCCGCCTGGCCCCCGCCGGCTCCGGCTACGGTCCAACAACGGCGTCCGCAACCCACCCGCAAGCCCTGAGTGACGGCATCCGTGACAGCGTCCCCGGCTTCGGCCGCCTCCTGATAGCGCGCCACTCCTGGCATCTCGCGTTCCCCCTGATGGCCCGGTCACCGGCCTGACCCGTTGCGCTTCGCGCTTCTTGCTGTTATCCCCTCGAGGAGGGGAGGCTGAATTTATTGCGCGACAAAGTGATCGGAGAACCGATCAAAACGTCGCGCAATGATTTTAGGCCGTCTGGCTTCTTGCTGTTATCCGGACCGGACGCGGCTTGGTCACGATGATGGATCGTTGTGTACATCGGCGTGTGGACAACGATCCATCATCTTCGCGGCTCACTCGAAGGCGAGCCGCTTCTTGCTGTTATTCGACGGGTGAAGGTGCGGGCCGCCCGTGGGGGTCGGCCGCGGGAGGCGGTTGTCGGCGAACGGGTGATCTGCCCGTGGGGGTGGTCGCGGGTGGTGGGGTGGCCGCAGGCGGGGCGGGTTGGTGGGGTCGCTCCGAGGGGCCGGGTAGTCGTGGGCGGGCGAACGATGGGCGGGTTACTCGGGGGTGGTGACCGGGGTGGTCGAGTCGAGCCCCGGCGCCTGGGCCGAGGCTGAGCCGGCCGCGGCGGCCGGGGCCGGGGCCGGGGAACGGCCCTGGAGCGGGCCGCGGCGCATCAGGGCGCCGCAGACGATGGCGCCGAACAGGAAGATCCCGGCGACCCACCAGAACGCGACGATGTAGCCGTGCACGGTCGCGGTCGCGGTCACCGCCCCGACCACCGCCGGCGAGCTGTGCGGGGCCAGGTGGCTGGCGAGGTAGCTGGCCACCGCGGTGGCGAAGATCGTGTTCAGCAGCGAGGTGCCGATCGAGCCGCCGAGCTGCTGGCCGGTGTTGACCGTGGCCGACGCCACCCCCGCGTCCCGCGGCGACACCCCGTAGGTGCCGGTGTTGAACGCGGTGGAGAACATCAGGCCGAGGCCGAGGCCGGTGAGCAGCAGCGCCGGGAGGACCGTCCCGGCGTACGTGGAGTGCACGCCGATCCTGGTGAACAGCACGATGCCGATCGCGGCCAGGAGCAGGCCACTGGAGACGATCGGCTTGGGGCCGATCCTCGGCATCAGCACGATGTTGGACACGTTCGAGGACAGGGCGATGCAGGCGACCATCGGCAGGAACGCCACCCCGGTGATCACCGGCGAGTAGTGCAGCGTGTCCTGCAGGTAGTAGGTGACGAAGAGGAAGACGCCGAACATGCCCGCGCCCGCCAGCAGGATGCCGAGATACGCGGCCCCCCGGTTGCGGTCGAGGACCACCCTCGGCGGCAGCAGCGGGTGCTTCGCGCGGCCCATCCACCAGGCGAAAGCGGCCAGCAGCACCACCGCGACGGCCAGGAAGACATACGTCGAGGGCGTGCCCCAGCTGTGCGTGGCCGCGTTGGAGAACCCGTAGACCAGGCAGAACACGCCGCTCGAGACCAGCAGCACGCCGGGGATGTCCAACTGCGCCGAGCGCGGCTCCTGACGGCCGTGCAGGAACGCCACCGCGCCCGCGATCGCGAGGGCCGCGAAGAACAGGTTGATGTACAGGCACCAGCGCCAGGACAGGTACGAGGTCAGCACGCCGCCGAGCAGCAGGCCGACCGCGCCGCCGCCGGCCGCGACCGAGCCGTAGATGCCGAACGCCTTGCCCCGCTCCTTGGGGTCGGTGAAGGTGGTGGCGAGCAGCGACAGCGCGGCCGGCGCCAGCATCGCGCCGAAGACGCCCTGGGCGGCCCTGGCCGACACCAGCATCGTGAAGTTGACCGAGGCGCCGCCGATGGCAGACGCGACGGCAAAGCCGGCCAGGCCGGTAATGAACATCAGCCGCCGGCCGACCAGGTCCGCCAGCCGCCCGCCGAACAGCAGCAGGCTGCCGAATGACAGCGAGTAGGCGGTCACGATCCACTGCCGGTCGACGTCGTTGAAGTGCAGCGCGTTCTGGGCCGAGGGCAGCGCGATGTTCATCACCGTCGCGTCGAGCACCACCATCAGCTGGGCGATCGCGATGACGATGAGGATCAGCCAGCGCCGCGGATCGGGCTCGGCCGACCCCCCCGACCAAGACCCCTGCGCGCCGCCGCCCGGCCCCGCGGAAGCGGGGACGCTTGCCTCGGACATACCAACCACCAATCTGGAGGGTTGCGTTCCGTTTATGGTTCGAGGGTAACACGAAGCGGAGAAAGTTCCTCCATTAAGGGTACACTGTTAGTTATGGAAGCTCACGCGGAGGTAGCGGACCTCGACGGAGCGGGCGACCGCCCGCTGCGCCGGGACGCCGAGCGGAACCGGCAGCGCATCCTCGCCGCCGCGGCCGAACTGCTGTCCGAGCGCGGACTCGATGCGACCCTGGACGACGTCGCCCGCGCGGCCGGCGTCGGCGTCGGCACCGTCTACCGGCGGTTCCCCGACAAGGAGGCGCTGATCGAGGAGCTGTTCAGGGACCGGATCGACGCCATGGTGGCAATGGCCGAGCAGGCGCTGACCGATCCAGACCCGTGGCAGGCCCTCGTCTCCTACCTGGAGATGGCGACCGAGATGATGGCCGCCAACATCGGCCTGCGGCAGCTGCTGATGTTCGCCACCTACGGCAAGGACCGGGTCTGCTACGCCCGCGACCAGATGCGCCCGGTCGTCGGCAAGCTGGTCGAGCGCGCCCAGGCCTCGGGCGACCTGCGCCCGGACTTCGACGCGAGCGACATGAAGCTCATCGCCTACATGCTCGCCTCGGCGGCCGAGTACGCCGCGACCACCCGGCCCGAGGTCTGGCGACGCTACCTGACGATGCTCATCGACGGGCTCCGGCCCGCCCGCGAGACCGTCACCGAGCTGCCCGTCCCGCCGCTGACCTCGGACGACCTCGTCATAGCGATGGGCGCGCACGGCCGCAGGCTGGCCCACCGCCGCTGACCGGCGGACGCCGGACTGGACGGGCGGACGGCCGCGCCCGATCCGCAGCCGCGGGCCGCGCCCGCTGCACGTGCAGCTGCACGGCCGATTGCGGCGTGCATATTCAGGTGCATTAATTCCGTGCATTATTCCCGTGCGCGTGCGCGCACCGAATAGACGGCCGTCACACTGACTGCACGTGCATGCGCACACTACGTTCGCACGCGTCGCATCAAGTGCGTGCATTTGCCGGTTAATAGTCCAAATGGTCCGTTGTAGTCAGACCAATCCGGAACAGGCTCTGACCTGCAGGTTCACCAGTCGATAGGATCATTTTGATCATCGCGGTGGCAGAGCGACCGCCGCTCGCTATACGGTTATCGCATACGGACCCCGCAAGCACGGCAGATTTACCCGGTAACGGGAATATCCCCCAAACTGGCGACAAGTCCCCCGAATCACGGTAAGATAACCCCTAGCTAGGCACCAAAGGCGTTGCTTGCCTGTCGAGTCCCCCCTATCTCGACCCTGGAGTGCTCGTCCATGATTTCCCGCAACAGCGTGCGTGTTGACAGTCAGCAGCTTCGCGACATACAGGACCTGATCTCGAAGCTGGACGACGTCAACAAGCAGCTTGCGCAGCCCGTCCACACGGTGCCGCTGACTCAGCTCATCGAGGCGCCGGCCGCCCAGCCGGAGACCGCCGACGCGACCAGCGCCTAGGCGCTGGAGACTACCCCCGGGCGATCGCGCGCAGCAGCCGCGCTGACGCCGCCGGAGCGAGCGCGGCCGACCGGAGCTGCGCGAACGTCCGCAGGTAACGACCGACCTCGGCCGCGTCCTCGAGGCTGACGCCGCCCGACAGCCCCGCCAGGTGCACCACCCCGATGCCCTGGTTCCGCGCGAACCGCAAGATCGTCATCGGACCGCAGCCCGCCGCCGCGTGCGCCCCGGCCGCGAACGGAACCACCTGCAGCGAGATCCGGGCCGATCCGTCGGAGGTTACCCCGTCGCCGTCGGGCAGCCCGGTCACCCGGCCGGCGTCGGCCACGGCGGCCAGCCAGCCGAGCTGAGCCCGCATCACCCGCGGCCCGCCGACCGCCTGGCGCAGCGCCCCCTCGGTGATCACCACCTCCAGCCGGGGCGACCTGGTGCCGAGCACGATCCGCTGCCTGGCCAGCTTGACCTCGATCGCGTGCTCGCGCTGGTCGTCGCCGGCCGCGTTCGCATCGGCGTCGGCCAGCGCGCTGGCGTAGTCGGGGGTCTGCAGCAGGTCGGGGACCTGGTTCGGCTCGAAGGCGAGGATCTCGGTCGCGGCCAGCTCCATGATCACGTAGTCCTGCCCGGCCGGCGACAGCACGTCCGCATAGTCAAGCCACCAGCCGGTCTGCCTGCCGCTGTGCGCAATCGCGAGCAGCGCCTCCTGCTCGCCGTCCGCCACCTCGTACTCGGTGAGCAGCTCACGGAGTTCCCGGGGACGAATGCCACGCTGGCCGGTCTCAATTCTGCTGATCTTGGAACGATCGCATTCGAGTAAGGTACTCAGCAGGAGGAAAACCGGACATGGCGGCAGCGGAGCGCGCGGCGGTATGGGTGCGGGTGAGCACCCTCGACCAGACGGAGGAAAACCAGGTCCCCGACATCGAGCGCTGGTGCGCGGCGCACGGCTACCAGGTCGTCGCGCGGTACGAGCTGCGCGGCGACTCCGCCTACCACGGCGAGCAGGACGCCGACCAGCGGCGGGCGCTCGGCGACATGCGCGCCGGGCACTTCACCGTGCTGGTGGCCTGGGCGCAGGACCGGGTGGAGCGGCGCGGCATGGAGGCCACGCTCAGGATCAGGCGGCTGTTCCTCGAGGCGGGCAGCAGGCTCGAGTTCACCCAGGAGCCGTGGCTCAACGACGGCGATGACGACCTGGTGCTGGGCATCACCGGCTGGAAGGACAAGCAGGAGTCCAAGCGGAAGTCCGAGCGGGTGAAGGCGGCCAACAAGCTGATCGACGACGTGAACGGGTACCGGGGCGGGCGCCCGCCGTGGGGGTACCGCGTCGCCGGCGGGCGCCGGGCCAAGCGGATCGTGGCGGACCCCGCCGCCGCCCCGGTGATCACCGAGCTGTTCACCCGCTGCGCGGCGGGCCAGCTGGTGCCGGTGATCTCGGCCTGGCTGCTGGAGGCGCACGGCATCTCCAAGAACTTCGGCTCGATCACCGCCACCGTCCGCAGGCCGGTCTACTGGTCGGGCCGGTACCAGGTCGCCGCGCACACTGGCGTCATCGCGGAGACCAGGACCGCCCCGATCGTCTCCAAGGCGCTGTTCGACGCCGCCAACGCCGCGCTCGACGGCCGCAGCTCGACCGGCCCCCGCCCCCGGCTGCCCCGCCGCCCCGACTACTCCGGCCGGCTGTGGTGCCCGACCTGCGGCCAGCGGGTTTTCCGGATGTACGGCGGCGATCACGGAAAGCGGACGAGGTACTACTACTGCAAGCCGTGCCGCATCACGTGGAGCGCCGACCTGGCCGACGACCTGGTCGAGCGGCGCATGCTGGCGGACGGCAGCCCCGAGTTCGACGTCGTGATCACCCCCGGCAGCGACCACTCCGCGGAGCTGGCGCGGGTCCTCGACGAGCTGCAATCCCTGGGGCGGCGCAACCTGCCCGACAGGGAGCACGACCAGCTGCTGGCGCAGCTGCGAGGGCGGCGCGACGAGCTGGCGAGCCTGCCGGTGATCCCGCCCCGGAGAGAGCTTGCCCCGACCGGGCGGTCATGGGGCGAGGCCTGGTTGGCGATGACCCACGCCGAGCGGTGCGCGTTCCTGACCAGTGGAAAATTTCGGATGTTCCTGCACGGGCGGGGCCGGAACGTGAGCGTGGAAAAGATTTACCTGCCGGACGAGTTCGATTTAGGCTGATGGTCCGCCTAGCGCTAGCAGCGTTTAAGCGACGCAAACCGCACCGACAGACCAACCCAACCCCGACCAACCCCCGCCTGCCCCCGCCGACTAGCCGGACGACTTGGATTAGGCTGATGGTCCGCCTAGCGCTACCTGGCTAATGTGGGTGGCAGCGGTCCGCGAGCGCACTGGGACGCGCCCCCCGCGCGAGCGATCGAGCGGGGCTGGCTCACCCGCCCTCGGGTGCGTACGAGGGAGCTTTACGGCGCGCTCACGGACCGCCCCCGAGACCGGGCGGGTCAGCGCTTGACGTAGGTCCCCCGGCCGATGGTCGTGATAACTCGACCCTCATCGCGCAGCAGCCGCATCGCGTGCTCGGCGGTCACATGACTGACCCCGTATTCCTGGCTGATCGTCTTCAGGCTCGGCAGCCGGCCGGTGATCTCGCCGGACAGGATTCTCGCGCGCAGCAGCGCGGCCACCTGCGCGTACAGCGGCTCTGGGCTGTCAGGGTCCACCTGCGCGGTCATGGGGCAACTGTAGTTTCCGCAGGTCAAGCGCTGGATGTCGAGGTATCCACAGGTACCCTGTAGGACCCCTATGGACCCTTAGGGACAGTCGGTGTACCGTTTCGTTGCATGACACCGAGAGAGACTGCAACAGCCGGCGATCTGTTTCGATCGCTGAACCGGCTGCGTGAATGGCGCGCGCGTCACCCCGATGAGGTGATCACCCGGCCGAGCGAAAACCCGAGCCGCCTATGGTCGTGGCGCTCGATGTACTTCGATGACCTCGAGCGGCTTGTGATCGAGCTGCAGGAATGGGAGCTCGGCCACGCCGACTAGCCGAGCCGTCCCATTCCCGCTGACCAGGCGTACGCTGGGGAGCACTCGCCGTGGCCGCATCTATTCGGATATTCGGAGCCGGGGAGTCCAGCCTTTTAAACCGTGGGGATCAAACACGATGGCTGACACCGATATTGCCGCCCCCGAGGCCGGCGCCACCCCGGACACGGCGGACCTGACCGACGCCGAGCGCGCGCAGGCGCTGCTGCATCATCTCGGCAAGGCCGCCCATCACATCGGCGAGGCTGTGCGCCACGCGCCCGCCGTGCTGCCGGCGCCCGCCCCGCACCGGCTGGCGGACTTCGTCGCGCCCGGCAGCGTGAACGGGGCCACCGCCGCCGCCATGCGGGGCTCAGGGTGAGCGACGCGACTGAGCGCGTTCGTCGCGCCTGGTTCGGTCAACGGGGCGACAACGAGCGCATCGAGCGCACGTTGACCTGCCATCGGTGCGGCAAGAGCGTTCCGTCCGTGACCGCGCCGACCCGCTCGGACCCGCCGGGCTGGGGCTGGGCTGACGATCGGGACTTCTGCCCGCGATGCCTGGACGTCCCGATGACGCTGGGCGAGGCGCTGAGGCTGGTGAACGGCGAGTGAGCTGGGCGGGCGACGGCCAGCCGACCAGCTACACCGAGCCCGCGGCGCTGGTCGAGATGCCGGCCCAGCCGACCGGGGCTGTCGAGCGCACGGCCCGGCAGCCGCGCCCGAAACCAGGGTGCGACGACTGCGCGATGAGCGAGAGCGGCGTCTGCGGGCGGCACCGGCGCGATCCCCGCACGAGCGTTGACGGCTGCCAGCCGAAGTCGCACGCGGAGCGGCTGGAGTCCACCTGGGAGCCAGCGGGAGCGGGGCGGCTGTGATGGAGCCGACTCCCGAAGAACTCGCCCAGTGGCAGATCGACGCGGAGCGCACCCGCAAGAAGCGGCAGCTCAACTTGCAACGGGGATGGCACCCGCGCGGGTGGACCGGACCGGAGCGGAAACTCGAGCAGCTCGACGAGCAGTTCCGCTCGTACATGGAACCCGGTCCTGACGAGCTGCGGGACCTTAGCCACCCGAGCGACCCGGACGCCGCGCTTAAGTGGCTGGCCCGGCATCTTCCAGTGCAGGAAGGGCCGTGATGACAGCCCCGGCGGCGGTGCTGGCGGCGATCGCGCGGGTGAGCCACACCGTCGAGCTGCTGGCCGTGCGGCGGCACCGTCGGGGTGAGCTACGACAGCCATATGGACACCATCGTGGTGCGCCACACCGTCCGGCACCCGCTCGACGACCCGGCCGCCCGCGCGCTCGGCGAGCTGGTTACCGACCTGCTGGCGGAGCTGGTCGCGCTGGCCGACTACGGGCCTGACCCCGTGCACATCGCGGTGCCCGCATGAGAGCTTCGACGCCCCCGGTTAAAATTCTGCAGCTCTGGCACGGGGGCCGGGGAGGGCGGGATGATCCCCCGTCAGTGAAGGCGCGGGCGGCTGCAGCGGCGGGCAACTGGCCCGGGCCAATGGCAGCCGCCCGCGCCCCACGACAACGGTGCAGGAGAACTGACAGTGGGCACCGTAGAGCTGTTCAGGACCACCCCGGTTCTGAAGCTGTGCTCAAAGTGCGGCGGCGACTGCCGTCTCAACCATGGAGGGCAGTAGCCATCGAAGATCTCAGCAAGCTCGCCGAGGGAAGCCTCACGTTCAGCTCGCAGTGCGCGACCAACACCGTCAGCAAGGTCCCGCCGATGCAGCCGCCGGGGACGCCGAGCGAGAGCGTGCCCGACTCGCTGGTGCGGCCCGAGCTGCCGCCGGTTGCCCCCGCTCGCGGCCCGGTTCACGGCCGGGGTCGGGGACGAGGGCGGCATCGTGCACGGCGAGTCCGGCGGCGAGGCCGAGGGCGGCTGGACCCAGGCGAACGACGCCGCCGGCCAGGACGACGACCGGTGGACGAGCGGGCGCGCGACCGACCGCCCCGGCAACGGGCTGAACGTCAGCTACGGCCAGTGACTGAAAGCCGGTCCCTCGGCGCGAACCCGCCGTCGCTCTGCTGCCCGTTCCCGGAGTGCGGCCGGACGGCGACGCCGGCGGTGGCGAACGACGACGGCACCATCACCTGCAAGTGCCGCGCCTGCGGGGTCTACTTCCTGATTCCGGGCACCCCGGCGGTCGTTGATCGCTTGACGAAATTGAACTATCGGAAGACCCGGGCCGCCTGACCAGGCCGGGGGCGGATAGTCGGTTCGGCTTGGGTTGGGTTGGACTGGACAGGTTAGTCGGCGGGGGCAGGGTCGGCGTGGACTGACGTGTGACGGCCTGTCGGCGTGGGCCGGGGTGGCGCGCGCCGGGCAGAGCTGGGATGGGTAGGCCGGTCGGCGGGGGACGGGGTGGCGCGCGCTGGGACGGGTAGGCGAGTCGGCGTGGGAAGGCCGGAGATGGTCTGTCGGGTCGGCTTGGGGGGATTTGGCGTGGCACGTCGGGCGAGTAAAGGCCGGGGACGGGCCGGGATGGGCCGGGGCAGTCGGCAAGGGAAGGCTCGGTTCGGCCGGAGTCGTGTAGTCGGGCAGGGTCGGCGAGGCTCGGGCCGGGTTGGGCCGGGGCGTCGGGCTGGTCGGGGCTGGCTTGACCTGCGGCGTTATCGGGTTGGCCAGTCGGGCGGGGTCGGCGAGGGGGGAGCTGGTTAGTCGGCGTGGGCAGTCGGCGCGGGTCGGCGAGGAGGGATTTGGCGTGGCATGTCGGGCCGGGTTGGCGCGGCGCGGGCTGGGTCGCATCGTCGGCGAGGCTCGGGCCGGGAGGGTATGTCAAATGGGCTGGCAAGGCTTGTTTATCCGTCTTGGTACCGGAGTCCTTTGAAGTCTAAGCCCTCCCGAATCGGCGCCCCGCCCGACGCTTCCCCCGAGAGCGCGCGGCCGGCGATTCCGCCGAGTTTCCTGGGGAAATTCAGGGAATCGGGCAGAAATTTGGCCCTGTGGCGGCTGAGGATTCAGATCGCGTGACCGTTCGCAACGCTATCAGCACAACCGATTTAAAACGCCTAAGGCGGGGAAATCCATGCCGACCCCGTTCCCGCGAAAATTCGAACAAAAAAACGGCGGTCGTGCATGGTCGACTACCCCCGACCGACGCCGGCGGGTGGCGGGCAGGCGCGGGCCTGGGCGGGCGGCATCGAGCGGCATCGGCGTGGTCCGACCATGCGCGGGGGGTCCTGTGCAGGTACCACCATCCGCGACGCACTACGACCGTCCGCGGCCATCCCTGTGCGCGCTCGGCAGTCCGCAGCCATCCCCGCGCGCGCTCGGCATTCAGCGGCCATCCCCGCGCGCACTCGGCAGTCCGCAGCCATCCCCGCGCGCGCTCGGCAGTCCGCAGCCATCCCCGCGCGCTCTCGGCAGTCAGCGGCCATCCCTGTGCGCGCTCGGCAGTCTGCCTGCATGATCACTGACACGTGTCAGCCAATTCTAGAACGCGATTCTAGAACCTGACAGTGTGACCTGGATCACAACTATTTCTCGGTGTTTCTCGGTGTATTGGGCCAGGTCACGGGTAGAATCTAGGTAAGGCCGGAGGATCGGCCGCACGGCCCGCGCGGGCATCGCGCGAGCCGGCCAGCGTACCGCGCACCACGCGCAGAGAGCAGCACACACCATGACCAACGCCAGCGACGCCAACGCCAGCACCGCGCCCGACACCAGCACCGACACCACGACCGACGCGCCCGAAACCGGGCAGGTTAACGACGGCACCCATGCGGCCGACAAGGCCGGCGAGGTCATCGGCGAATTGGAATTCAGCACGTTCGGCGCGGTGCGCGTCACCGACAATTCGCAGGTCGAAATACCGGCCGACCGGGCGGCCGATTTCAGCCGCGCCGCCGCGTACTTCAGCAAGCACACCAACCGCATCACGCTTACCGCGACGCTGCCGGACGAGTCGGCCGCAAAGCTGTTTGCCAAGCAAGCCTCTCAGTGGGCCGACAAGCACGCCCTGTCATGCGCGCCGAAGCGCGAGGGTTGCGCTGTGACTTTCCGGTTCGCCCGGACGGCCAAGTCGAAGAACGGCCCGGTCATCGTGTCTCAGCAGGTAGCGCCGGCCACCGCGCCGGCCACCGAAACCGCGCCGGCCCCGACCCCCGGATCGGTCGCCAAGGCGGCGCTTGACGCTAAGCGCGAGCACGCCAAGGTCTGACCAGCAGCCGGCCAGCGGCTAGCGGGAATCGCTCCCGCTAGCAGGCAGGCCAGCCCGCAACTTCCAGCCCGACCGAACGGAGCAACACGATGATTTGGTTCGCAGCGCTAGTGCTGCAAGTCCTCACCGGCCGCGCGTGGCTAGTGGTCATAGTCCACGGGCAGGCCGGCGATCTGCCTGATCACCGAGCACGCGCGGCAGCTTTTCGCCAACGGGTGCTTCCGGTGACCGATTTCCTGCTTTACGTGGCGTTGGCCGTGGTCATTTTCGCTGCCTGCTGCCTGCTGTCCGACTAGCTCACTACCGCCACCGATCGGCGTACGTACGCGGTCCGAATCCGCGCGGTGGCACGTACCCGCAATTTCCAGCCCCACCCGAGAACGGAGCAACACGATGCTTGATTCCGACCTGCCCTATTCCGCGCAAGCGGGCACCGGGCCGACGCTCGATGAGCGGGCGGCAGGCCTGACTGCCCGGCATCTGCGGATAGCGCCCGAGGTACGCGCAACCGTGCGCAACAGCACGCACGCGGACGAGCCGCCGACCGGACTGCGCAACAGCGGCAGCACGGTAGCGGAGCTGATCGAGACGCTACAGCGCTACCCGGCATGGGCGCGAGTGCAAGCCACGACATACGGCCACGCCCCGGTGACCGTCGATTCAGTCGAGTACTGGCCCGGCAGCGAAAGCGTCGTGCTCTCATGACGTCGTACCGGCCGGTAAATCTCGCGCCGGAAAACTACTGGACGGCCAGCCGGGCGGCTAATTTGTCCGACGCGGCGATCGAGGCGCTGCTGGAGAGCGGCGAGATCACGCCGGACGAAACCGTCGCGCTGGAGGCAGAGCAGGAACGCCGCAACGCCGACGACGACGCGCGCGACTGAACCGAGAGCCCTACGCCACCGAACCGAGCGCATCGGGTCGGTGGCTTTGCTGTCTGCTCTGTCCCAGACACCCGAGAGGAAACGGAAATGACCACGACCGACGACACCACGACCACGACCGAAACCGCCACCGAGCTAACCCAGCGGCAGCGGATGATCGCCAGCATCCGCGCCTACGCGGACCTGTTGGAGGCGTTCCCGAATCTGCCGGCGCCATGGTCGTCGAGCGAGAGCTTCTACCTCACCGAGCAGGAGGCCCGCGACGCGCGGCGCGGCGTGTACGGCTGGACTAAGCAGAACGACCGGAAGTCCAGCTACATCACGTACTACAGGGTAATCGGGGGCGCCGACCGGTGGGGGGCGGGAACGATCACCGTGCAGATCAACGTGGATAAGGGAACCGGCGCCTGCCGCCAGGTCGTCGTCGGAACGCGCCGCATCGAGGCCACGGAAGCGCACGACGTGGACATCACCGAATGGCGCTGTGAGTCGGACGAACCGCAGTCGGACGCCACGGTTTTCGGCCCGGAGGACTAGCACCGATAGCAAAGCGACCTGCAAGCCGCACACGGTTTGCAGGTCGCTTTTGCGTTGGCGCGGATAGTCGGCGTGGGCCGAAGCCGGGATGGCACGGTTTGAGCTGGGTAGTCGCGTCGGCTTGGTTCGCGTATCCGTCAAATTACCGGAGTCCCTAACAGTCTAACAGCGTGACTATTCACAGTGGCGACCGCCCTCCTATAACCGGAGTGCGGTCGTTCGCTGTGTCTGGTAACAACGCCAGGCTAGAAAGAAAGCAGAACCCAGTCATGCGAAGCACCCGTATTACCAGCCCGGCCCGTCGTCGCAGGATCGCCCGCATCGCCGCCATCACGGCGGCCGGGGCGCTCGTCGCGGTCGCGGGCGGGGCAACGTCGGCATTCGCGGCGGGGACACCCGCCCCGGCCGGGCAGGCTGAACGGCACCGTCATCGTCAACAGCGTGCTGACCATCCAGCCGGCTGAAGGCAGCTTCACCATGACGGCCAACCCGGGGCAGACCACGTCCATCGTGCCGTTCCAGATCACGGTGGGCTCAAGCGATGGGAGCGGGTATGCGCTCACCGAGGGACTGACCCAGCAGTTCGGGTCGCTCCCGAACACCGACTGGTCAACCGACCAGTGGGCCCAGGTCGGGACGCTGCCGAACGGCAGTGAGTCGTTCGCGCTGACCGACCCGTCCTACGACGCGGCCGGCGACGCGCTCACCCTGTTCTCCACGAACACGGTCTCCGGCAGCACCGGCAGCACCTCGACCGGCGCGGTCCCCAACGCCTACCCGTACTCGCCGGACGGCACGCACGACGTGTTCACGACGATTTTGCACTTGACGCTGCCGGCGAACCAGCCCGGCAGCCCGAACGGCGGCTACTCGGGCAGCTTCGACTACATGGTCACCGGCAACTAGCAGAACCGGGCAGATCGCCCGTTTAGCCATACCCAGCGGACAGCGCCAGGGCATCCCGCTCTGGCGCTGTCCGCGTTTTACCCAGCGCTACCCAAGGAAGAGGAAACCATGACCAGTCCGTCCACCGCAAGCGCGAGCTTCCGGCTATCGCTCAGCCCGGCGTCGACGACGCTCACCCGCTACCAGGGCCACGGCTACAGCGGCCACGTCACCGTGACCGACACCGGCTCCGCGGCCGTCAACGTCCACATGTCGGCCATCGCGCTGGGCAGCTCGGGCCGGTCCTGCAGCACCGCGCACGGAGCGCCCGCGTGGCTGCACGTGTCGGCCGGCAGCTTCAAGCTGGCACCAGGCCAGGCGCGGACCGTGAGGTACACGGTCTCAGCTCCCGCCGGCACGCACGGCAGCGGGGCGGTCGTCGCTACCGGATCGCCCGTGAAGCCGGGACACGGGAACGCCAAGCTGTCCGGCTCGATCGGCTCAAGGATCACCCTCGGCAGCGACCACTGCACGACGATCCACCCGGTAGCGGTCGCGCCGACTGCGCACAACGGCACACCGGTCGGTGCGCTGGTCGCGCTCGCGCTAGTCCTGGCCGCGCTCACCCTGCTAGCGATCGGCGTGCGCAGGCACGTCATGCGCCGCAGGGCTGAGTAGGGACGGGCAAGGCACGTCGGCGTGGCCAGGAACGGATCGGGGTGGGGTGGCCAGGGTAGTCGGCGTGGCACGGGTCGGTTCGGTTCGTTATCCGTCAAATTACCGGAGTCCGTAGCAGTATATCACCGCGTTTACCTGACCATTCAGTTCCGGGCTGGTGAGTCGAAGGATTCACCAGCCCGCTGCTGTCTGACCAGGAATCGGACCCCTTATATGCACTGTGCATATCGGGCGAGCAGAAAAGGAATCAGAAATGCAGTACAAGATTAAGGACCTACTCGAAAACTCCGTCCAGCAATTCGACGACCTGTCCGCGGACGAGCTGGACAAGTTCAGCGCGAGCTTCCGCAAGGAGATCTCAGACAGCCCGGTGGTGGTCGCGATGGTGGACGGCCGCGCGCTGCTGGTCGAGGGACGCCAGCGCCTGCGGATGCTGCAGCAGCGGAAGCGCGCCACGCTCAACGAGGGCGAGTGCGTGGTCGCGCAGGGCGTCACCACCCGCGAGGAAGCCGAGAACGAGGCGATCACCAGGGGCGCGAACAGGCGCCAGCTCACCCAGCAGCAGACCGGCGACCTGGCCAGGAAGCTGATCAGCGAGCGGGGTCTCACCCAGAGCCAGGCCGCGCTGCTGCTGGGGATCAGCCAGCCGTCGGTGTCTAAGGCAATCGCCAAATCAGAGCACGCCGAGGCCACCGCAGCCGCTACGGCAGCTACCCAGAAGGTGGCCGACTCGCTGCGGGACATCGATCCCACGGGCGCGCTCACCGGCACCAAGCCGACCGGGCGGGGACCGGACATCACGCCCCGCCCGGTCGGCGGGCCGACGCCGGGATTCGCGGTCGTCCCGCAGCAGCAGGCACCCGCGTCGCAGTCGCAGCAGCCGCAGAGGCAGCCCGCGCCGGTCGGCGTGGTGGTGCCGCCCGAGCGGGCGACCGGGCTGGGCCGGGTGAAGGTGCTCGCGGGATCAGCGTGGAGCATTATCCAGAACCTGTCCGGCACGCTGGTCGTCGACCAGGGCGGCGACCCCGACGACGTGGCGGGCTGGTCGGTCAAATTCGCGTCGGGCGAAGAGAAGCGGGTGGCCGCCATGCGGGACCGGCTGAGCAGCGCGAGCGCGGCCTACGCCGCCCTGGCGGCCGTGCTCGACACCGCGCTCGCAGCCCAGGAGGCCAAGAAGCCGGCCGAGGCCAGGACCAAGACCGCGTAGGTACTGGCTGACACCGAGTGACACCGGGAGGTGTACCGTGGACCCCATGGCCGCACCGAGAAGGAACGCGACAGCCCGGCTAACCCCGCGCGGCGTTTTGATCGATAACAAGAAACTCGTCAGGCTGCGGGTGGGAAAGGCGTGGAGCCGGGCGCAGCTAGCGGAGGCGGCCGGCGTCAGCGTGAGAGCGCTCGGCACCTGGGAAACCGGGGATAGAAAGCCACTGGCGCCTGATCTGGGAAAAGTAGCGGAAGCGCTCGGCTGCCAGCCCGCCGACCTATTGCCGCCGCCCGAATAGCGCGAACAGCCCCGTCATTACCCAGCAGGTGGTGACGGGGCTTTTTGCTGCCCTTTTCCCCGTGAGTTACGTCAACTTTTAGGTACCGAGTTGGACCGTAAGAGACCCTGTTCGAATCCTGGTCTTGACCTGAGCTATTCATTCAGTATTGGATCGGTAGCATGAGCAACGACAGCAACGACAGCAACGACAGCAACGACGACAGCGACACCGTGCAGGTTTGCCTGCGACTACCCCGTTCATTGCGCGCCCGGCTGAGGGCCGTCGCCGCAGTCGAGCGGAGATCGGCGAACACAACGGCCTTGATCCTGCTAGAGCGCGGCCTGGGCATCACGCACGACGGCGCCCCCGCGCCGAGGACTGACGAGGTGACGCCGTGAGTGTTTTCGCGGGGCACGAGCGGGACGCCGTGGCGGGGAGGGCGGCGGCCGAGCGGCGGGCGGAGCAGATCCGGGGCAACGTGGCCGATCACGTTCAGCTCATCGCCGAAGGCCTCGAGGCGGAGGACTGGCGCACGCTCGGCTACGACTCGCCAGCGGGCTGGTATGCCGCGATCACCGACTACCACGAGGTTCCGGTGGAGATCCGCCGCCGCCTGATCGCCGCGCTGCGCGCCGAGGGCTACTCGCTGCGCGGGATCGGCGTCGAGCTGGCCCTGTCGAAGGACACGGTCAGGCGCGAGCTGGGCCAGGTGTCGCAGGATGAGACACCTGGGCGGGTGACCGGATCCGACGGCAAGAGCTACCCGGCGCATCCGGTGACCACCGAGCAGCTTGACCGGGACATCCGCCAGGTTCGCGTCGCTATCAAGCAGAACGACAATCCGGACATCCACATCACCGCGCAGATCGTGCACGAGGAGCCGGCGCCCGAGCCTGATCCTGGTCCGCTCGAGCCGCACGTGGCCGGGCCGTTCGCGAACGCGCCGAGGGCCTTCCCGGCGCCTGGCGGCCGACCCGAGCCGGCAGGGCGCCGTCTGCGCGGCGGCGCGGGAGCTGCTCGCCGAGCTGGAGCTGACGCCCGGCCCGGATGAGCCGGGAACCGCCGCGCTGCTGGACGACGTGGCCTACGCGATCTCGAGGCGACAGCAGACGCAGGGACGACCCTAGCCGCCCTCGCGCTTTGCCGCGTAAGCGGCACGTCGCCTGGCATTTCTCGCGGCGCTGTTCCGCGCGCGCCGCACAGCGTCAGCCGCCCGCGCCGATTCCACGTCGGCTGCCCGCAGCGCCCGCCGCCGGGCGTTAATCGCGTCGCGATTCGCCTCTCGGTACGCGCGCGCCGAGGCCAGTTTCCCGGCCCGGTCGCGCTGGTACGCCTGACGGGCGGCCAGCCGGACGGCCAGCGGGGTGACCAGGAAGCGGCGGCACTGCGCTACCGCGGCGAGTGGTGCCAGGAACAGTCGCTCACTCCGTGCGAGTTCCACCGGTGGGCTCACGAGAGCAACCGGGAGCACTTCGAGCGGGTGAGGCGAGATTCGATGATCGAGGGCGCGGAGAGCGCGACCTACGAGGGGTACCTGAAGGCGCACGGCAAACTGGGCATCCCGGTTTACCTGTACCTGCGGGCAATGGCTAACCAGGAGCCGCCGGAGACCTGGCAGGGGCACCTGGGGTGGCTGAAAAAGCGATTCGACGGCGCCAGGTTCACGGCCGCCGACGTCCTGCGGCTGGCGAACGAGGCGTGGCCCGAGGCCATCCCGATGCCCGGCCAGTTCACCAGCAAGCCGGCCGACGCCGGGTACACGCGGCTGCTAGGCGCCGAGTACGCGAAACTCGCGAGCCAGCCCGACGGCCCGCTGCGCATCGTCGCGGCCGGCCGCCACGCCAAGATCACCCACTGGATGGTCGAGGACCAGCGGGAGGACCCAGCGGGAGGGCGACGGAGGCGAGTTAGGGGCAACAGGGGTCTGCAGGCGGGGGCGACGGAGGCGAGTTAGGGGCAACAGGGGTCTGCAGGCGGGGGCGACGGAGGCGAGTTAGGGGCAACAGGGGTCTGCAGGCGGGGGCGACGGAGGCGAGTTAGGGGCAACAGGGGTCCGCAAAGGCAGAGGGGGGGTTGCAGACTTCGAGCGCACCCTCGGTGACCTGCGGAAACGTAAACCCATACCCTCGGTGACCTGCGAAAACGAGGGGCGACAGAGGAACCGGGGTTTTCTGCTTAATAACCGTTATAGAGACCGACACACCCACCCACCCACACATACCTATAGGGGGTATATAGGTGGGTGGGTGGGTCTTCGCGTACGAGAGTAAATAAGAGTGAAAAAATCCATGCACCCCCCTGTTTGCTCTGCAACCCCCTGTGCCCTCTAAGAAAGTCTGACCTAGTTACTGGACCGATCGCACTCGAGGATGCGGGCAGCCTGATCCAAGGTGTAGCCAAGGCTCTCCCGGTGCTTGCGCAGCGCCGATCCGAGCAGCCGGCGCCTTACGGGGGGAATCGCGTTCACGGGGGCTTCCTCCTCAATCAAGGGGCGCGCGGGCCGGGCCGGCCGCTGGTGATCGGGGGCGGGCGGGCGCGCTATTTGATGGCGAAGGTAGCAGGGTTTGTAGTCCTGGTCGAACGACACGCCGAGGAAAGGCGTAGTGGCAACTTGTTGTCAGGTGAGTTGTTCGATAGACGTCATTATTCTGCGCTCGGACACTGGCAACGGGGTGCCAATTGTCTGCGCGAAGAGGCTGACCCGGAGCTCCTCGATCTGCCAGCGGATCTCGGTCGCGGCCTCGCCTGATCTGGCCTCGGGGGTCAGGCCGGCCAGCGCCAGGCGGTAGGCGTCCTGCACTCGGTGGACGACGGCCATCTGCTGGGCGTCCCGGCCGGCGTTCTCCGACAGCTTGTCCAGCCGGCGGCCGACCGCCTTCAGGTAGCGGGCCACGGCCGGCAGCCGGGCGGCGCCCGCGGCGGTCAGGAAGCCGGGGTAGATGAGCCCGTCGAGCTGGCGGCCGATGTCGGCGGCGGCCGGCTCGAGGACCGGGCTGCGGAGCCCCTCGAGGCGCAGCCGTGCGTCGTGGGCGGCCCGCAGGATCTCCTCCGCCCAGGTGACGACCTCGTAGGCGGCGGCGTGCAACCGGGGCCGAACGTGCTCGGTCAGCCGGGCGAACGCCTCGGCGTCCCAGGCCGGACCGCCCGCGTCGTTGATCAGCCGGTCGGTCGCGCAGTTGACGCAGTCGGCGAACAGGGCGGCGACCGAGCCGTGCGGATTGTCGCTCAGCACCAGCTTCTGCGGGGTGGACAGGCGCTTGGCGACCTCGTTGGCGGGCGACTTCACCGTCAGCAGGACGAGCCGCCTGGTCCCGGCCCGCATCGCCCGCCGGGCCGCAGCGGCGGTCTCGAACAGCCGGACGTCGACCGCGGCGCCGGCGTCGACCAGGGCCGGGTAGGCCTTGACCTCGCCGTCGGTGAAGACCTTCGGCAGCGGCCCGAAGTCCCAGCGGGTGACGCCGGTCCTGGTGAGCGCGGTGGCGCGGGCGGAGAGGGTGGCGCGGACCTTGGGGCGGAGCTGGCGCTTGAGCGCGGCCAGGTCCTTGCCCGCCGCGACCTCCTTCTCGCCGTCCATGACCCGGAAGGTGATCCGCAGGTGCGCCGGGAGCCTGTCCAGGTCGAACGCGTCGGCCGGCACCCGCACGCCGCGCAGCCGGTACAGCTCGCGGGAGAGGGTGTCCCTGATGTCCGCCGTCGGGATCGCGCCGCCGAAGCCGGCGATGATCTCCCTGGCCAGGTCGGGGGCCGGGACCAGCTCGCGCCTGAGCGTCTTCGGCAGCGACCTGATCAGCTCGGTGACCAGCTCGAGGCGCAGGCCGGGGATCTGCCAGGAGAACTCCTCCGGGCTGGCCTGGTTGAGCGTCTTGAGCGGGATGTCGATGGTGACGCCGTCGGCGTCGTGCCCCGGCTCGAACGTGTAGGAGACGGTCAGGCCGCCCGGCCCCCCGGCGCCGGAACCGGCCAGGCCGGGCGAGGACGACGTCCACATTTCCGGGTAGGCGTCGGTGTCGAGGTCGGCTGCGGCGTCGGACAGCAGGTCGTCGAGCGTGAGCGTGAGCAGGTCCGGCGTCTGGTGGCGGGCCTTCTTCCACCAGGCGTCGAAGTGCCGGGCGGAGGTGACGTCGGCCGGGACGCGGGCGTCGTAGAACTCGAACAGGGCGTCCTCGCCCGCCACCAGGCCGCGGCGGCGGGCGCGCTGCTCGAGCTCGGCCGCCTGCTCGATCAGGGCGGTGTTGTCGCGGAAGAAGTGGTGCCTGGTCTGCCACTCGCCGTCGACCAGGGCATGCCTGATGAACAGCTCCCGCGCCAGAATCGGGTCGATCTTCGCCAGCAGGAGCTGGCGGTCGGCGATGATCGGGATGCCGTAGAGGGTGACCTTCTCGGTCGCGACGGCCGCGCCGAGCGAGCGCGACCAGCGCGGTTCGCTGTAGCTCCGCTTGACCAGGTGGGCGGCGATCGGCTCGATCCACTCCGGCTCGATCGCGGCGACGGTCCGGCCCCACAGCCGCGAGGTCTCGACCAGCTCGGCCGCGACGATCCAGTCCGGTGGCTTCTTGGCCAGGCCGGAGCCGGGGAAGACGGCGAACTTGGCGCCGCGGGCCCCGAGGTACTCCGGCAGCGGCCGCCGGCCGCGTTCGGCGGGGGCCCGGTCGCCCGCGGCGCCGGGCCCGCCCGAGCGGGCGGCGGTGAGCACCATCTTCATGCCGACGTGGGAAAGCAAGCCGGCCAGCAGCGAGGTGTGAACCACGGACCGTTCGGAAGACGAAGATTTTGAATCTATCCCCAGCTCGCGAGCGAGGGACGAGAGCTGCCCGTGCAGATCCTGCCACTCGCGAACGCGCAGGTAGTTGAGGAATTCGGACCGGCACAGGCGGCGGAACGCCGAGCCGGTGAGCTCGCGCTGCTTCTCGGCCAGGTAGTCCCAGAGCGCGACGAACGCGACGAAGTCAGATTCGGGCTGGGCGAAGCGGCGGTGGGCGGTGTCGGCCGCCTGCTGGTTGTCGCTCGGGCGCTCGCGCGGGTCTTGGATCGACAGCGCGGCGGCGATCACCAGGATCTCGCGGGCGCAGCCCTGCCTGCCCGACTCGATGATCATCCGGGCGATGCGGGGGTCGACCGGGAGCCGGGCCATCTGGCGGCCGGTCTCGGTCAGGGTGTCGCGCTCCATCGCGTTGAGCTCTTCAAGCAGCCGGACGCCGTCGGTGATCGCGCGCGGGTCGGGCGGGTCGACGAACGGGAACTTGCGGACGTCGCCGAGGCGGGCGGCGGCCATCTGGAGGATGACCGACGCGAGGTTGGTGCGCTGGATCTCGGGGTCGGTGAACTCGGGCCTCGACTCGAAGTCCTCCTGCGAGTACAGCCGGATGCAGATGCCGTCGGCGACGCGGCCGCAGCGGCCCTTGCGCTGGTTGGCGGAGGCCTGCGAGATCGGCTCGATCGGTAGCCGCTGCACCTTCGTGCGGAGGCTGTAGCGGCTGATGCGGGCGGTGCCTGGGTCGATCACGTAGCGGATGCCCGGCACGGTCAGCGAGGTCTCGGCGACGTTGGTGGCGAGCACGATCCGCCGCAGCTGCGACGATTTCGACGGCTCGAACACCCGGTGCTGCTCGGCCGCCGACAGCCGGGAGTAGAGCGGCAGGACGTCGGTCTTGGGCCGGCCCTTGAGCGCGTCGGCGGTATCGCGGATCTCCCGCTCACCGGAGAGGAAGACGAGGATGTCGCCAGGCCCCTCCCGCTCCAGCTCGCCGATCGCGTCGGAGATGGCCTGGACCTGGTCGCGGTCTTCTTCCTCGCGGGCCTCGGCGTCGTTGACCGGGCGGTAGCGGACCTCGACCGGGTAGGTCCGGCCGGAGACCTCGATGATCGGGGCGGGCTGCCCGGTCCGCGCGTCCTTGAAGTGCTCGGCGAAGCGCTCGGGGTCGATGGTGGCGGAGGTGATGATGACCTTGAGGTCGGGGCGGCGGGGCAGCAGCTGCCTGAGGTAGCCGAGGATGAAGTCGATGTTCAGCGACCGCTCGTGGGCCTCGTCGATGATCAGGGTGTCGTAGCGGCGCAGGTTCCGGTCGGAGCCGATCTCGGCCAGCAGGATGCCGTCGGTCATCAGCTTGACGGCGGTGTTGTCGCCGGACTTGTCGGTGAACCTGACCTTGTACCCGACGACGTCGCCGAGGTCGGTCTTGAGCTCCTCGGCGATCCGCTCGGCGACCGTGCGGGCGGCGATCCGGCGCGGCTGGGTGTGGCCGATCTGCCCGGCGACGCCGCGGCCGAGCTCGAGGCAGATCTTGGGCAGCTGGGTGGTCTTCCCCGACCCGGTTTCACCTGCGACGATGACCACCTGGTGATCCCGGATGGCGGCCGCGATGTCGTCCCGGCGCTGGCTGACCGGCAGTTCCGGGGGGTAGCCAATGGCCGCGCTCTCGATGGCGGCCGCGCGGGCGGCCTCTCGGGCGGCGGCGCGCTGCGCGGCCCGGGGCGGGTGCGTGACCGCGTTCGTGGAAATTTCGTTCACCAGCGGGAAAGGCTAGACGATAGGTACTGGTAGGTGCCAACGCTTTACGTCGCCGTTGGCTTCCCCGACAAACGATCATCCCGAACGGTCCCTGGTTTCACCGGTCCCGCGCAGTCTGTCAACCTCACGCCCGGGACGGCGGGTGTCAGTGAGTGGAACTGATACCCCGGCGGAAAGGCTGTGATGGATCCTGACCTAGAGGAGAGCTTCGCCTCGTTCGTTCGCAGGCGCGGCGAGCATCATCTGCGGGTGGCGGCGCTGCTGACGGGGTCGGCGGCCGAGGCCGAGGACCTGGTCCAAGCCAGCCTGATCCGGCTGTACCAGGCCTGGCCCCGGCTTGACCTCGCCTCGGCCTCGCCGGACGCGTACCTGCGCACGATCATCGTGAACACCCGGCGGTCCTGGTGGCGGGCGCGCTGGCGGCAGGAGTCGCCGGTCGCGTCGGTGCCGGACCGCCCCGATCCGTCCGACGGCGGCGGGGACCCGGCCGACCGGCAGGCGGTCGGCTCGCTGGTCCGGTCGGCGCTGACGCGACTGCCCCGGCAGCAGCGGGCGGTGCTGGTGCTGCGGTACCTGGAGGACCTGCCCGAGGCGGAGGTGGCGTCGCTGCTCGGCTGCTCGGTCGGGTCGGTGAAGACGCACGCGTACCGGGGGTTGCGGGCGCTGCGCCGGTCGCTTGGCGATCTCGACGAGTTCGGCCAGCTCGCGGTCAACGAAACCGCGGGTCCTGACGGTGGGAACGGGTGACACGAACCATGCAGGAGGAACCAATGGAACACGTTCAGGAAGTTGACGGGTGTGCCGAGGCCGAGGGGCGGCGACTGCTGGCGGCCGCGTTCGAGACCGCCCCGGTGGGCGACGGCTTCGCGGCCGGCGGATCGGTCGGCGCCGAACTGCTGCGCCAGGTGCGGCGGCGGACCTCTGCCCGGCGGCGGGCGCGGACGCGGGTGCTGGTACCGGCCGGGGCGGTGGCATCGCTCGCGCTAGCCGGGGCGGTCGCGCTGACGGTGACGCTGACGGCGACGGTCGCGAGCGCACCGTCGGCCTTCGCGGCGGTGACGGCGGCGGCGGCCAAGACGTCGACGGAGAGCTTCCGGGTGACGATGAACATCACCACCACGACCGAGGCGGTGACCGGCAGCTCGATCAGCCGCTATCGGGTCGTCGGCGCGGCCGACCCGTCGCGCGCGGTCGGCGAGGAGACGGTGGCCAGTAAGGACCTGCTGACCGGGGGGGCGCTCCAGCTCCGCTTCATCGGCCAGGACATCTACGTGGACGTGCAAGCGCCGATCGTCCAGGCTCGGCCGCCGGCGGGCGGGCCGACGCCCAGGGGCGGCGTGTCGCCCAAGGGCAGCGTGTCGGCCAACGGCAGCGTGTCGCCCAAGGGCAGCGTGTCGCCCAAGGGCAGCGTGTCGCCCAGGCCGTGGTCCGAGGCCGCGCTGTGGCCTCGGCTGACGGCCAAGCAGCTCGTCGTCAGCCCCGGTTTCGACAGCCAGCAGGCGGTCGATCCTGGCGCCCTGCTCGGCCTGCTGAGGTCCGCGGGCACGGTGACCAAGGAGGGGCCGGCCTCAGGACCGGGCTGGACCGGCACCAGGTACGGGTTCACGGTGGCAACGTCCGGCCGTGCTTCCTCGGCGGCCGGCACCGTCTACGTCGACCGCCAGGGACAGGTTCGCCGGCTCGTGACGACGATCACGCTCCCCCTTGGCGGCGGATACCACGCCACGAGCACCGAAGACGTTTCGTTCAGCGACTTCGGCTCCCCGGTGTCGGTGACCGCGCCGCCCGCGAGCCAGGTCACCTGGGAGCCCGGCCACGTGGAGTGGTACCTCATCCCCTGGTAGGCCGCGGCAGGCCGGCCTCGCGTGGCTGGCAGCCGATAATGGACGCCGTTCAGCGGCCGGCCGCCTGCAGCCCACGGGCCAGGCGGCCGGCCGCCTGGCGTATCCAGTCGCGCAGAGCCTGCCGGTCCGCTGCGTGGCGGTCGGCGGCGCTGACGGCCTGCGCTTCGTGGTCGACCGTGGCGACCGCCGCGCGGACCTCCTCGCTGCTGATCGTGCGCACTAGGACCATGAGCTGGGCGGCGGTGAGGCGGTGGCCGGCCCGCTCGCGGGGCCCGTCCCCGGGCTGGGCGAGGACGTCGGTCAGGGCGTCCTCGGTCTCGTCCCACAGCGCCCGGAGCCTTGACCTGATCGCGGGGCTCTGGCCGCCCAGCCGGTGCAAGCCCGCCAGGCCGGTGCGGTCGGGGTCATCGTCGAGCGCCGCCAGCAGGGTGCCGGTGACCGCGTCGAGCGGCGGCCGCCCGGGCGCGCGGTCCCTGACCGCGGCCACGATCGCGTCGAGGATGTTCGGGTCGTCGCTGAAGATCAGCTCCTCTTTGGAGCGGACGTAGGTGAACAGCGTCTTGACCGAGATGTTGGCCTCGTCCGCGATCTGCGCGACGGTCACGTTGTCGTAGCCGCGCTCGCTGAACAGCCGCGCGGCCACGTCGAAGATCGCCGTGCGGGTGAGGCGCTTCTTCCGCTCGCGCAGCCCCTCCGCGGGTGCCTCGGCCGGCCGCGTCTGCTGCATGCCCCTCAGGGTAACGGGTAACTGACTTACGTTCTATAGCCAGTTGACTCCTGGTACAGAGGTAACTGACTTACTTTCGAAACATGCTGACCGCGACCCGGCCTCAGTCGTTGGCGGCGGCGAGGAGCTTGGCCAGCGCGTCCGGCGACAGGCTGCCGCCGAACGCGGCCATCCGGCCGAGCGGGAAACTGCCGATGAACTCCATCAGGCTCGGGTTGGCGAGCAGTCCCGCGATCGGCCCCGGACCGCCGTCGGCCGCGCTCGCCGCGAACGCCTCGCCGAGCAGCTGCGCGCCGCGCGGGTCGGCCAGCCATTCGGCGACCGTCGACTCCGTGGTGAGCGGGATGCGGGCGTCGTCGCCCGGGACCTTGACGACGGCGGTGCAGCGCAGGTCGCGGGAGGAGGCGCCGACGGCGCAGTGGTACTCGCCGCCCTCCACCAGCCAGCGGCCCAGCCGGGTCTCCCAGTACGCCAGGTCGGCGCGGTCGATGCTGAGCACGACCTCGGTCGTCTGGCCGGCCGGGATGGCGACGTTGGCGAACGCCTTGAGCTCCCGGGGCGATCGGCGCACGGCCGAGCCCGGCAGGCTCAGGTAGACCTGCACGACCTCGCGCCCGTCGCGGCCGCCGGTGTTGGTAACCGGCACCCGCAGCTCGATGCCGTCGATGGTGACGACGGCGCTCGGCTGGCCGTACTCGAACGTGGTGTAGGAGAGGCCGAAGCCGAACGGGTAGGCCACCTCCTGCTCGCGGGCGTCGAAGCCCCGGTAGCCGACGTGAATGCCCTCGCCGTAGCGCACGTGCCCGTTCTCACCCGGGAAGTCCAGGTAGGAGGGGTGGTCCGACAGCTTGATGCGGGATCGTCTCGGCCAGCCGGCCGGACGGGTTGACCACGCCGAACAGCACGTCGGCGATCGCGCTGCCGCCGGCCTGCCCGAGCAGCCAGCCCTCCACGATCGCGGGCACGCCGGCCTCCCACGGCCTGGTCGCCAGCACGCCGCCGTTGGAGAGCACCACGACCGTGCGCGGGTTAGCGGCGGCGACCCGCTCGATCAGCTCCCGGTGCGCGGCCGGCAGGTCGATCCCGTCCCGGTCGGCGCCCTCGGTCTCGCCCATGCTGCCCACGAAGACCAGCGCGACGTCGCTCGCCTGCGCGATCGCCACCGCCTCGGCCAGCAGGTCCTGGTCCTCGGCGGCCGCGTCCTGCTCGGTGACGCCCTCCTCGGCGGCGGTGTCGCCGGTCAGGTAGCCGGGCGAGAAGCTCACCGTCGCCTGGGTGGCCGCGGTGATCTCGGTCAGCGCGTCGTCGAGCCGGGTCGGGGTGATCAGCGAGCTGCCGCCGCCCTGGTAGCGCGGGGTGCGGGCGAACTCGCCGATGACCGCGATGGTCAAGGCGCCGTCGTCGGCCGCCAGCGGCAGCAGGCTGTCCTCGTTCTTGAGCAGCACGATCGCGCGGCCGGCGATCTCGCGGGCCAGCTCGTGGTGGGCTTCGGCGTCGTAGTCGCCGGGCTGGCCGGGCGGCCGCCCGCTCGACCAGCGCGCGGACCCGGTCGGCGGAGGTCTGCAGCAGGGCCGGGTCAAGCCGCCCGTCCCCGACCGCGTCGACCAGCGCCCGGTCACCCGCGTCGGCCGGTCCCGGCATGGTCAGGTCGAGGCCCGCCGCGACGGCGGCGACCCGGTCGGCGACCGCGCCCCAGTCGGAGACGACGAGGCCCTCGAAGGCCCACTCGCCGCGCAGAACGTCGGTCAGCAGCCAGCGGTTCTGGCTCGCGTAGACGCCGTTGAGCCGGTTGTAGGCGCACATCACGGTCCACGGCTGCGCCTGGGTCACCACCCGCTGGAACGCGCGCAGGTACAGCTCGCGCAGCGTGCGCTCGTCGACGTCGGCGCTGACCCGCATCCGGTCGGTCTCCTGGCTGTTGACCGCGAAGTGCTTCAGCGACGCGCCGACGCCCCGGCTCTGCAGGCCGCGCACCCACTCGGCGGCCAGGATCCCGGTCAGCACCGGGTCCTCGGAGAAGTACTCGAAGTCACGGCCGCCGAGCGGGCTGCGCTTGAGGTTGATGCCCGGGCCGAGCAGGACCGCCACATCCATCGCGCGGCACTCGTCGCCGAGGGCCTCGCCCATCCGCCGGAGCAGTTCCGGATCCCAGGTCGACCCGGTTGCCACCGCCGGCGGGAAGCAGGTCGCCGGGCGGCCGGTCAGCATGTCATCGCGGTCCGCCTGCAGCCGGACGCCGTGCGGGCCGTCGGTCAGGATGATCGCCGGGAGGCCGGCCGAGTCGACCGGCGTGCTGTGCCAGAAGTCGCTGCCGCTGGTCAGGGCCGCCTGCTCGGCGACGGAAAGGCCTGGGAGGCCCGGAAGGCCAGTACGGCCAGGAGTGTGTGCCACCTAAAGGTCATATCATGAGCAACCGCGCGCCGGGAATGCAGGTGGTGCTTCCCGGCGTTATGCGCTACAGTGAACCCGTAGCCGGTGCCCATCTGAGCGGCCCGGCGGAAGTTCCCAGCGCGAGATTCCAGTAGATCTGATACGCGCAGCAGCGAAAATAAAGTTTTCGCGGAAATCTCTTATCTAACATCATCAGCGCAGCTCAGTGCCGTTGCAACGGGCGCTCCGGCCATACCACCAGGCCGTCGACCGCGCTCCGCCGGTAGCTCTATTTCGGCTGCGCGCATTCCACTTCCATGACAAGGAAATCCAATGACAGCAATCACAGAAGAAGTAACCGAAAAACAACAGCGCGTTTCCGCGGAAACGCGGCCCGCCAGCGACGTGAAGGTACCGTCCCCCCGGGACCGCACCGTCACGGCGGCCCCGGTCACGCGGGTCTCCGGCATCGTCGATCTCACCGACGGGCGCGGCTACCTGCGAACGGCCGGGTACCGGCGGTCGGCCACCGACCTTCCGCTCTCGGCCGGGCAGGTCCGCACGTACGGGCTGCGGAAGGGCGATCAGATCGACGGCGTCCTCGCCGTCAACGCCAACGGCAATGCCAACGGCAGCGGCAGCGACAACGGCAAGGGCAAGAGCAGCAGCGGCCTGGCGGACGTCACCGCGGTCAACGGGCTGCCGTTGGACGAGGCCCGCGCGCGTCGCCACTTCGACGACCTCACCCCGGTCTACCCCAATCAGCGGTTTCGCCTCGAAGACGGCGATCCCTCCCCCGCGGCGCGGATCATCGACCTCGTCGCCCCCATCGGCAAGGGCCAGCGCGGCCTCATCGTCGCCCCGCCCAAGGCGGGCAAGACCACCGTGCTGAAGACGATCGCGCACGCGATCGCCACCGCCTACCCGGACGTGCACCTCATGCTGGTGCTGGTCGGCGAGCGACCGGAAGAGGTCACCGACCTGCGCCGCTCGGTCCGGGGCGAGGTCGTCTCGTCCACCTTCGACCAGTCCCCGGCCGACCACGTGCTGGCGGCCGAGCTCGCCATCGAGCGGGCCAAGCGGCTGGCCGAACTCGGCCGGGACGTCGTGGTCATGCTGGACTCGCTCACCCGGCTCGGCCGCGCCTACAACCTGGCCGCCCCGGCCAGCAGCCGGACCCTGTCCGGCGGGGTCGCGGCCTCGGCCCTGCAGCCGCCCCGTCAGTTCCTCGGCGCGGCCCGCTGCCTGGAGGAGGGCGGCTCGCTGACGATCTTGTCCACCGCCCTCATCGACACCGGCTCCCAGCTCGACAACGTGCTGTTCGAGGAGTTCAAGGGCACCGGCAACATGGAACTACGGCTCCGCCGCGACCTGGCCGAGAAGCGCCTGTTCCCGGCGATCGACCCGGTCCCGTCCGGCACCCGCCGCGAGGACCTGCTGCTCGACCCGGCCGAGCACGCCGCCGTGATCAGCCTGCGCCGCGCCCTGGCCGCCCTCGACCCCCAGCACGCCCTCGAGCTGCTGCTCGAGAAGACCGCCCTCCCCAACGCCGACCTTCTCCGTCAGATCCGGCAGAGCCGCTAACCGCCCCCAGGGCCGGATCACCAGGCGGGCGACTGAAGGCCGCGGGCCAGGCGGCCCGCCGCGTCGCGGATCCACTGGCCGAGCGCCTCGCGGCGATCGGAGTCGCTGTCGGCCGACTTGGCGATGAGCTCGACCACCTCGTCGCTGGTGACGGCGCGGACGAGGACCATGATCTGCGCGGCGGTGAGCCGCCGGGAGGCCCGCTCAGCCGGAACGTCCCCGCGGGCGCCGCCCGCCTCGGCCAGCAGCACCTCGGCCAGCCTGGTCTCGGTCTCGTCCCACAGGGCACGGACCCGGGATCGCGCGGCGGGACCGCTGGCGACCATCCGCTGGAACGACCCGAGCGACAGGCTCTCGTCCGCGTGGTCGACGGCGTCGAGCAGCGCCTGCGCGGCCGCCACGAGCGGGGTCTGCCCGAGCCTGCGGCCGGCGACAGCCCGGACCACGGCGTCAAGCACGGTCGGCTGACCTCGGAACAGCAGCTCTTCCTTCGCGCTGACGTAGGTGAACACCGTCTTGACGGAGACGTTGGCGGCATCCGCGATCTGCGCGACGGTCACGTTCTCGAACCCGCGCTCAGCGAACAGGCGGTCTGCGGCGGCGAAGATCGCCTCCCGCGTCAGCCGCCTCTTCCGCTCCCGGAGCCCCTCGGGCTCGGGCGCTGCGGCCGGCTCCGGCGAGCGGATCGGACGAATCAGGTGATCCGCTGACTTCATGCACTGCAGTGTAATAGGTAACTACATTACTTATTACATGCTGTCACCTTATCTGAGGTGAGTCACTGACGGTTGAGACACCGTGGGCGAATCGGGGACGGCGCGGGTGAGGCGGACCTCTTCCTCGGCGAAGCCCAGGTCGGCGTAGAAGGCGCGGGCGCCGGTATTGAAGGCGCCGGTGTGCAGAGTGAGGTTGCGCAGACCGTGCTCGCGAGCCCACGTGTCGGCCGCGGCGATGAGCGCCCGGCCGATGCCGCGCCTGGAGGCTCGGTGGGCAACGACCAGCTCGCCGATGTAGCCGTCGCGCTCCCCGGTGAAATGCGCGCTCGGCCTGATGCTGATCACGCCTGCGATCCGGCCGGCGTCGGCGGCCACGAGGACGGCGCCGTCGCCGGCCTTCGCCGCGTCGAGCGATTCCTCCAGCCAGCGCCGCCCAGCCAGCAGCGCCTCCGCCTGGTCCCGCCACGGCGCGACCCCTTCGGCGAGCCGCGGCGCGAGCTCGAGCACCCCGGCCCGGTCGTCATCGTCAGCGGGACGTATCCGGATGATTGGCTCGCCCATCCCCCAAGTCTGGCACCATCGCGTGTTCGCGCCATCCACTTCTTGCTGTTATCCGTGCGGGCATGGCTGTCGGCTACGCCATCGACAGGTCTGCGCTCATGTCACCTACGCCAGCGACATCGCCTATTGGTGTCGCTGGCGTAGCCGACAGGTCGGAGCGGGGGTGGGGCGGGAAGGGGAGACCTGCGGGCCACGCGTCGGCTGGCGGGGACTCGGGGTCGCTGGCGTAGCCGACAGGCGGGGTTTGGGGTGGACGCGGAAGGCCTCGCCGGCTCGGTTTTCAGTCGGCGAGGCCTTCGGGTTGGCGGCGCCGGGTGCGGCACCGGGATGCTGGCTACCGCTGGTTGCGGTGGCGGGTGGCGGGGAGAGGCGGAGCAACGGTCCGTTCGATGGAAGCTTGTAGGTCTTCCGCGACCTCGACCCGCAGCGGGGCGGGCGCCTCCGGCGCCGCCTCGAGCACGCTCTCGGCGTCGCGGGTGGCGCGGGCGGCGACGGCGGACTCGCTGTGCAGTTCGTGCACGTAGCGCTTGCCCCGCAGCAGCGACGCGAGCGCCGCGATCAGGCAGGCCGCGATCGCGAAGTCGAACGCGATGTCAAGGCCGGACTGGAACGGCGCGGCGATCAGCGAGGGGAAGAACGAGTGGCCCGTCAGGTAGGCGGCGTGGCTGGCCGGAAGCTTGGTCAGGGTGCTGCCGAGCAGCATCTGGATCGGGTTGTAGCCGAGCAGCGCCGCGAACATGATCGCCGTCGGCGGCAGATGCGAGACGCCGCTCGCGGCCGCGGCGGGCACGCCCTGAGCGGTCAGCCCCGCGTACAGGTGCGACGGCAGCGAGGCGGACAGGCCGAGGATGATGAGGCTGAAGAAGATCCCGATCGAGAGCACCATGGCCGAGTTCTGGAAGGTGGCGGACATGCCCGCCCCGACCCCGCGCTTGTCGGCCGGCAGGGCGTTCATGATGCCGGCCCGGTTGGGCGACGCGAACAGGCCCATCCCGACGCCGTTGAGCAGCAGGATCCCGGCGAACTGCCAGTAGGTGAAGTTGACCGGCAGCAGCTCGAGCAGGCCGAACGAGAGCGCCGCGAGCAGCATGCCGCCGGTGGCGAACGGGCGGGCGCCGAACCGGTCGGACAGGAAGCCGGAGACGGGGCCCGCGACCAGGAAGCCGACCGTCAGCGGGATCATCGCGATGCCCGCCCACAGCGGCGTGTTCTCGAAGCTGTAGCCGTGCAACGGCAGGTAGATGCCCTGCAGCCAGATGATCAAGATGAACATCAGGCCGCCGCGGCCGAGGCCGGACAGCAGCGAGGCGAGGTTGCCGAAGGTGAACGCGCGGATGCGGAAGAGCCGGAGGTTGAACATCGGCTCGGCGACCTGGGTCTCGATGTAGCAGAAGATCGCCAGCAGGACGACGCCGCCGCCGATCAGCGACATCACCAGCGGGCTGGTCCAGCCCATAGTGTGCGTGCCGTAGGGCTGGATGCCGTAGGTGATGCCGACCAGGACGGCGATCAGCCCGGCCGCGAAGGTCAGGTTGCCGCCGAGGTCGAGCTTGGCGGGCTTGCGCACGCCGAGCTCGCGCAGCTTGCGGTAAGACCAGATGGTGCCGCCGATGCCGAACGGGACCGAGACGAGGAAGACGAGCCGCCAGCTGACCGGAGCGAGCAGGCCGCCGAGGATCAGGCCGATGAAAGACCCGGCGATGGCGGCGACCTGGTTGAGGCCGAGCGCCATGCCCCGCTGGTTCATCGGGAACGCGTCGGTGAGGATGGCGGCCGAGTTGGCGAACAGCATCGCGCCGCCGACGCCCTGGAAGATCCGCATCGCGATCAGGTACCAGCCGGCCGCCTCGCCGTGCAGCCAGGTGACCGAGAGCAGGACCGAGAACACGGCGAAGATCGCAAAGCCCATGTTGAACATGCGGACCCGGCCGAACATGTCGCCGAGGCGGCCGAACGATACGACGAGGACCGCCGTGACGACAATGAAGCCCATGATCATCCACAGCAGGATGGTCGTGTTGCCCGGCTGCAGCGGGTTGATGCCGATGCCGCGGAAGATGTCCGGCAGGGCGATCAGCATGATGGACGAGTTGATGGTCGCCATCAGCACGCCGAGCGTGGTGTTGGAGAGGGCGATCCACTTGTAGCGGGGGCTGACAGTCGATGGGCCGGGGGTCAATGGTCCAGTGGTCGAAGGCGCGGGCACTGCGGTTCCTCCAGGACGAGGCAGTCGTCGGGCAACTTGATTAGTTGCTTGTAGCGAACTAACTGTCGTGACGGTTTATTCCTGGGAACCGCTTTGCGCCTGGTTTGAGGCTGGTTTGACAGGGGGGAAGCAGCGGGGCATGCTTGGCGTTGTCAGAATAGGCACCTCGTTCGGTGAGGCGTCTTCACGGACACAGGCCACTGATCCCAACCGTCGAGAGACGCTCCGGATCAGGACACCTCTCCCCGGCTTAAGGGGTGAGGCCAAGTGGCTGCGCATGCTCTACCAGTCTCACGGACACTCTGTCCGACAGACACGGATCGCTACGCCGTGGAGTGCCAAAGCTCTTACGAGAGAGGTGACCCGGAGCCGCGTTTTCTAGGCGCGGCTGCGGAACACGCCTCTTCAGTGGTGCCGTATGTGCGGAATGCGCGCGCAAGCGCCCCGGCCTGAGGGAGGCGTGAGATGGACTCTGATAGTCCGGGCCGAAGTCGGCCCCAGCCACCGCTTACCCTGCCGGTCCCCGGCACACGCTAGACGCATACAGCTCTCTTCCTTACGCAGCCCGGGTTCATCTGCCCGGGCGATAGCTGCGTGTGCGTGTGCCTCCATCCCGCTTTAGTGAAAAGCGTGAGAGGGGTGAACTCCATGACTGCTGTTGACATGGAAGTAACGCGTTCCGCTGTACTCGATGACGCGCACGTCGGCGACATCCGCGGTGCCCTCGGCACCATCAGCCTCGACGACACCGCCGCCCGCACCACGCTGTCGGCCAAGCTCAAGACGCTGCTCGCGATCGTCGGCCCCGGCCTGATCGTGATGGTCGGCGACAACGACGCCGGCGCGTTCTCGACCTACGGGCAGGCCGGGCCAGGACTACGGCACCCGGCTGCTGTGGACGCTGTTGCTGCTGATCCCGGTGCTGTACGTGAACCAGGAGATGGTGCTGCGGCTCGGCGCGGTCACCGGAGTCGGCCATGCGCGGCTGATCCTGGCCCGGTTCGGCAAGTTCTGGGGCGCGTTCTCTGTCATCGACCTGTTCGTACTCAACGCGCTGACGATCATGACCGAGTTCATCGGCATCACCCTGGCGGCCGGCTACCTCGGGCGTGCCGAAGGTGATCGCCGTCGCGGGCGCGGCCCTGATCATCGTCGCGTCCGCGTTCACCGGGTCGTTCCGCCGGTTCGAGCGGATCGCGATGACGTTCTGCGTCGGGCTCGCTGCTGCTGATCCCGCTGTACTTCATGAGCCACCCGTCGCTCGCGTCGATGGGCCGCGGCTTCGCCATCCCGGAGCTGCCGGGCGGCGGCGGGCAGATGGCGACCGTGATGCTGCTTGTCATCGGCATCGTCGGCACCACCGTGGCGCCGTGGCAGCTGTTCTTCCAGCAGTCCTACGTGATCGACAAGCGGATCACCCCGCGGTTCATGAAGTACGAGAAGGCCGACCTCTGGATCGGCATCGCGATCGTCGTGGTCGGCGCGGCGGCGCTGATGGGCGTCAGCCGCCGCCGCGTTCGCCGGCACCCACGGGGCGGGCAACTTCAGCGACTCGGCCGGGCTGGCGCACGGCATCGCCGCCTACGCGGGCCACTTCGCCGGGGTGGTGTTCGCGATCGCGCTGCTCGACGCGGCCGTCATCGGCGCGTTCGCGATCTCGCTCTCCAGCGCCTACGCGATCGGCGACGTGCTCGGGCTGAACCACTCCCTGCACCGCGGGGTTCGGCCAGGCGAAGGGGTTCTACGTGGTCTACGGGGCGCTGGTCGGCGGCGCGGCCGCGATCGTGCTGATCCCCGGCTCGCCGCTCGGGCTGATCACCGAGGGCGTCCAGGTCCTGGCGGGCGTCCTGCTGCCGAGCGCGACGCTCTTCCTGCTGCTGCTGTGCAACGACAAGGACGTGCTCGGTCCGTGGGTGAACCGGCGCGTCACCAACGTGTTCACCTCGGGCGTGATCGCGGTGCTGATCACGCTGTCGGTGGTGCTGACCGCGTCGGTGGTCTTCCCCGGCATCACGGCCGGGCAGATCGTCGCGATCTGCGCTACCTGCGCGGCGGTGTCGGTCCTGGGCGGCCTGGCTGATGCTGGTCCGCCGGCGCCGGATCCGCGTCGCCCTGGCGGTCGCACCCGGCGACGACCCCGTCCGCGGCTCAGCCGGGCCGACCGGGACTCCTGGCGGATGCCGCCGCTGAGCGAGCTGAGCGGCGCCGGTGACTCAGCCGTGGCCGCAAGCTGGGCCTGACCGCGCTGTGGGTGTACCTGCTGATCGCCCTGGTCATGGTCATCGTCAAGGTGGTCCTGATCGCCCTGCACTGACGCCGAGCCCTGCCAGCTGCCGGGCACCGCGCTACGATGGCGCGGTGCCTGACTTCGACGTTAATACGCCGCATATTGCGCGCATTTACGACTATTGGCTGGGCGGCAAGGACAACTTCGAGGCCGACAGGAAAGCCGCCGAGCTGGCGCTCGCGGCGACCCCGACCATCGTGCCCGGGGTGCGTGCGAACCGCCGGTTCCTCGGCCGCGCCGTGCGGTACATGGCCGCCGAGCACGGGATACGGCAGTTTCTCGATATCGGGACCGGCATCCCGGCCTCCGGCAACACGCACGAGGTCGCCCAGCAGGTGACGCCCGAGGCCCGGGTCGTCTACGTCGACAACGACCCGATCGTGCTCGCCCACGCCCGGGCGCTGCTGACGTCCGCGAGCGGGCCGACCGCCTACGTCGACGCGGACGCGCGCGAGTTCGGCCGGATCCTGGACGAGGCGGCGCAGACGCTGGACTTCAGCCAGCCGGTCGGGGTGATGCTGATCGCGATCCTGCACTGCATCCCGGACGAGGACGGCCCCGGTCAGCTCGTCCGGGACCTGATGGCCGCGACCGCGCCCGGCAGTTTCCTCGCGATCACCCATCCGGCCAGCGACCAGCTCTCGGTCGCGACCGCGGCCGAGGTGTCGCTGACCCGGTCGATAGGGCAGAAGATGACCTTCCGCAGGCACGACGAGGTAGCCGGGTTCTTCGCCGGGACCGACCTGGTCGAGCCCGGCGTGGTCCCGGTCCAGGACTGGCGGGCAACGTCCGAGCTCGACTTCAACAGCGCGCCCACCGCAATGTGGGGCGGCGTCGGGCGGAAGGAGTAGCGATGGCTGACGCTAAGGGCGGGCCGCTGGCCGGGGTGCGGGTGGTCGAGCTGGCCGGGATCGGCCCCGGCCCGTTCTGCGGGATGCTGCTGGCCGACCTGGGCGCGCAGGTCATCCGGGTGGACCGGCCGGGCGGCCCGTCGGCGCCGATTTCGCAGGCGCACGACATCACCAGCCGGGGCAAGGAGCGGATCGTCGTCGACCTCAAGCACCCGCGCGGGGCCGAGGTGGTGCGGCGGCTGGCAGCCGGGTCGGACGCGCTGATCGAGGGGTACCGGCCCGGCGTGGCCGAGCGGCTCGGCGTCGGCCCGGCCGACTGCTGGGCCGTCAACCCGGCGCTGGTCTACGGGCGGATGACGGGCTGGGGCCAGGACGGGCCGCTGGCGGCCGCGGCCGGCCACGACATCGCCTACATCGCGGTCACCGGGGCGCTGCACGCGGTCGGCCGGGCCGGCGGTCCGCCGCAGGTGCCGGTGAACTACCTCGGCGACTTCGGCGGCGGGTCGATGTTCCTGGCCCTCGGCGTGGTGGCGGCGCTGCTGTCCGCCCGCGCGTCCGGGCGCGGGCAGGTCGTCGACGCCGCGATCGTCGACGGCGCCGCCGTGCTCCAGGCGATGACCTACGGCCTGCTGGCGGACGGCTCGTGGGCCGACCGGCGCGGCGTCAACCGGCTCGACACCGGCGCCCCGTTCTACGACGTGTACGAGACCGCCGACGGACGGCACATGGCGGTCGGCGCGCTCGAGCCGCAGTTCTACGCGGAGTTCATCCGGCTGCTGTTCGCGCCCGAGGGGGTGCCGACCGATTTCCCGGCCCAGCACGACCGGCCGCGGTGGGAGGAAATGCGGTCCCGGTTCGCCGCCCGTTTCCTCGAGCGCTCGCAGGGCGAGTGGTCGAAGACGTTCGTCGGCACGGACGCGTGCGTCGCCCCGATCCTGAGCATGACCGAGGCCCCGTCCGACCCGCACCTGGCCGCGCGGGGCACGTTCACGACCGCAGGAGGGGTAGTCCAGCCCGCCCCGGCGCCCCGGTTCTCTGACGTCGGCGGCGGCGTGATCGGCGCGCTCCCGGCCGGCGCGATCGCGCCGGTCGGCGCGCACACCCGGGCCGTGCTGACCGATTTCGGCTTCGCCGACGTCGAGGAGCTGCTGTCGGCCGGCGCGGTCTGGCAGAGCTAAAGCCCGCCGCGATTGGCGTGAGCGATTTTCGATAAATGGCGGAGCACGGGACCGTTCGGGAAAACGGAATTTGAATTTACCGGAGGGTGACGGCACACAGGCAAGAGCCGCCCACCATCCGGACGCCCGGTCGGAGAGCAACCGGGTAACGTACCAGCGGCCCCGCACCCGGACCTCCAGGCGGCGGCCGGCCCGACACCCACGGTCATCGCTGGGTTCGAGTGGCCGTCGGCAACTCGCGTCGCCTCGGGTCACATCGGCCGCTCGCGTTTGGCGATGACGGCGGGAAGGACGTCATGACCGCGAACTAATTTATTATCGCGAAGGATTTTGGCGCTTATACGACAATTATCCTTCGGTAAAATAAAAGCTTCGTGATCACACGCCAACCCGGCCCGATCGGGCGCACCTTGCTACAGGAGCTCCAGGATGGTGGCGTTGGCCTGGCCGCCGCCCTCGCACATGGTCTGCAGGCCGTAGCGGAGGCCGTTGTCGATCATGTGGTGCAGCATCGTGGTCATGATGCGGGCGCCGCTGCCGCCCAGCGGGTGACCGAGGGCGATCGCGCCGCCGTTCGGATTGAGCCTCGCCGGGTCGGCGCCGATCTCGGCCAGCCAGGCGATCGGAACCGGCGAGAACGCCTCGTTGACCTCGAAGACGCCGATGTCGTCGACCGTCAGGCCGCTCTTGCTGAGGGCCTTCCTGGTGGCGGGGATCGGGGCGGTGAGCATGATCACCGGGTCGTCGGCGGCCAGCACGGCGGTGTGCACCCGGGCGAGCGGGGTCAGGCCGAGCTCGGCCGCCTTCTCGCCCGTCATCATCAGCAGCGCGGCCGACCCGTCGCTGATCTGCGAGCTGTTGCCCGCGTGGATGGTGCCGTCCGGCTTGAACGCGGGCTTGAGCTTGGCCATCGACTCGAGCGTGCCGCCGCGGCGCACCCCCTCGTCGGTGTCGATGACCGTGCCGTCCTCGAGCTTGACGGGGGCGATCTGGCCGGCGAACCTGCCCTCGTCGATGGCGGCGGCGGCCTTCGCGTGCGAGCCGAGCGAGTACTCGTCGAGCTGAGCGCGGGTGAGGCCCCAGCGCTCGACCACCATCTCCGCGCCGATCCCCTGGTTCGGGAAGACGTCGTGGAAGACGGTGTGCAGGCCCGATCCGGACGGGTTGACGCCGGCCTGGCCGATCGAGGAGCCCATCGGGACCCGGCTCATCGACTCCACGCCGCCCGCCACCACCACGTCGTACTGTCCGCTGACGAGGCCGGCGGCGGCGAAGTGGACCGACTGCTGGCTAGAGCCGCACTGCCGGTCGACGGTCACGCCGGGCACCGACTGCGGCCAGCCGGCCGAGAGCACGGCGTTGCGGGCGATGTCGAAGGTCTGCTCGCCGATCTGGCTGACGCAGCCCCAGATGACGTCGTCCACAAGCTCCGGGTTCACTCCGGCCCGCTCGGCCAGGGCGTTGAGCACGTGCGCCGACAGGTCGACCGGGTGAACGCCGGACAGGCCGCCGTTCCGCTTTCCGACAGGTGTCCGAACCGCCGCCACAATTACCGCGTCGCTCATCGCGCCGCCCTCCCTGCTGGTTTATCGCCTACCCTCTTGACTATCACGCCGGACGGCATTTGCCCATTTAAACGGGCTCGCCTCGGTTGTGGGGGCGAGATGGGCAGCGATGCGCGTGCAATCCCACGCGAGACAATGTTATCGTTGCGGCGTCCCTCAACCGCGTGAGGTAGTCATGGCCCAATCCCTCGTTGTAGGCCAGTTCACCGGCCAGCGAAGGCCTGGCCTGCTGCCAATCGAGCCCAATAGCTTCATCGGCCGAGTGGCGGAGGCGCAGCGCCTGACGGCTCTGCTGCGTTCCGCCCGGCTCATAACCGTGGTCGGCCCGGGCGGGGTCGGGAAGAGCAGGCTCTGCCTGCACATCGCCTCGGCCGCGCTGTCGGCGGGCCGGTTCGCCGACGGAGTCGTGCTGGTCGAGCTCTCCCGGGTGACCGACCCGGCGCTGCTCCCGAGCAAGGTCGCGGCCATCCTGGGGCTGCCAGAACAGGAGCCCGGCCTGCAGCAGGCAGCCGTGCTCGAGCACCTGCGGGACCGCCGGATGCTGCTTATCCTCGACACCTGCGAGCACCTGGTCGACGCGTGCGCCGCCTTCGTCGAGGCGGCGCTGCGGGCCGCGCCCGACGTGACCGTGCTCGCGACCAGCAGGCAGCCGTTCGACGCGCCGGGCGAGCACGCCTTCCCGGTCGCCCCGCTGCCAGTCGAGGGCGACGCGGTCGAGCTGTTCGCGCAGCGGGCCGCCGCGGCGGCGCCGGGATTCACCGTCACCGCCGCCAACCGGGCAGACGTCGTGCGGCTGTGCCGGCGGCTCGACGGCATGCCGCTCGCCATCGAGCTGGCTGCGGTCAGGCTGCGCGCCCTGCCACTGGCCGAGCTGGCCGACATGCTCGACTCCGGGTTCAGCGTGCTGACCGTCACCCGCCGCGGCGGCGCCGCCCGGCACCAGACGCTGCGCAGCGCGATCGAGTGGAGCCACGCGCTGTGCACGCCACCCGAGCGGGCTCTGTGGCGGCGGCTGTCGGTTTTCGCCGGGTCGTTCGACCTGGCGGCGGCGGAGGAAGTCTGCGCGGACGCGGAACTGCCTGCCGACGAGGTCGTGCACGCGCTCATCGGCCTGGTCGACAAGTCAGTGGTGATGCGCGATGGCGTCGCCGAGGGCGGGACGAACCAGTACCGGCTGCTCGACACGCTGCGCGAGTTCGGCGCCGAGGAGCTGGCCGAGGCCGGCGAGCAGCCGCGGTTCCTCGACCGGCTGACCGACCGCTACCTCGCCCTGGCGACCGACTTCGACGAGCAGTTCCTGGCCGACGACCAGGCAGGCAGGTTCCAGCGGCTGCACGCGGAACACGTGAACATCACCACCGCGCTCAAGCACGCGCTCGACGACCGCGACGGCGACGCCGCCCTGGTCGCGGCGGACCAGGTCGAGCGCTGGCGCCGGGGGTGCTGGCTGGCGGTCAGGCTGCACGCCTACTGGCAGCTGGCCGGCCTGCTCGCAGAGGGCAAAGGCTGGCTCGACAAGGCGCTGCGGGTGTTCCCCGGGTGGTCGCAGGAACGGGCCTGGGCGCTCGGCGTCCGTGGCCGGCTGGTCACCTTCCAGGGCGACCCGGACAACGCGATCGCGGACATCACCGAGTCGATCCGGCTGGCGGGCGAGCTTGACGACGAGCTCGCGGCCGCCCGCGGCTACCTGAATCTCCAGCTGGCGCTGACCTTCGCCGGTCAGTACGAGCAGGCGCTGGCGGCCGGCCAGGTCGCAGCCGAGCGGCTCGCGGCCTGCGACGACCGGATCGGCCTGGTCTGGCTGCAGCCGCAGACCGCGCACCTGCACCAGCTGGCGGGGGACGTCGACGCTGCCCTGGCGTGCTGCCAGCGCGGCCTGGCGCTGCTTGGCGACTTCGGGCGACCGGGCGAGGAACGGTGGATCACCGGCTCGCTCAGCCTGATCCGCGGTTTCGCGCTGATCCAGCGCCCGGATCGCGGGACCGACTGCGCCGCCGCAATCGGCCGGGCGCTGCCGGCCCTGCGCGACCTCGGCGATCGGTCGGGGATCGCCTACTGCCTTGAAGTGCTCGGCTGGCTGGCCGCCCAGGACGCGCGCTCGGAACGGGCCGCCTGGCTGCTCGGGGCGGCGGACGCGCTGTGGCGGGGCGCAGGCGGCCGGCTGGGCAACCTCGCCGTCATGGAGCAGCGCCACCAACTCGCGGCCAAGCAGGCCCGCGAGGCCCTCGGCGGCCTGCACTACGGCAACGCGCACGACCGGGGCGGCGCGCTCGACCTGGCCACGGTCCTCGCCTGGGCCATCGACGACCGCGATGCGGTGCCGTGGCCGGACGACACCGGCTCGCCGCGCGATAACGCCGACGCCTTCGCGGGCTTCGGAGCTGGCGCGGCCGGGAACGCGGCCGACCTCGCCGACGGCGGCGACGGGAGCGAGCCGGAGACGGCCGCGCCGGTCACGGCCTCGGCCCTGACCAGGCGCGAGCGGGAGATTGCGCTCCTGGTGGCGAGCGGGCTGTCTAACCGGGACATCGCCACCCGGCTGTTCATCTCCAAGCGGACCGTCGACGCGCACGTGGAGCACATCTTCGCCAAGCTGGAGATCTCCTCGCGGGTCAAGCTCACGATGTGGCTCCAGTCCCAGGCCAGGATCGGCGCGTAACTGGGTCTGCCGACGGCGCGGCGGGGTTTTGGCGGGCTGTGGGTCGACGCCAGCGGGGCTCGATACGGGGCGGCAAAAGGCGGGTTTTGGTGCCTTTTGCTGAATTGCTGGGTGCGCTTCTTGCTGTTATCCGGTTGTGGCTCCGAAGCGGAAATGATCTTGGAAGGAAAGCACGCTATACGCGTGCAAAACCTCCGCCACGATAAAAGTTTCCAAGATCATTGGGGTGCGGCCGGTTGGAGGGTGGCGACCAGGTAGGTGACGCCGAAGGGCGCGTCGGAGTAGAGGATCCTGGTGCGCGGACGGGCGGCGGTCGCTACGTCCGCGGGGGCGGTGGTGACGGCGGGTGGGGCGGCGGGAGGTGGGGCGGCGGCGGGTGGGGTGGTGGCGGGGGTGAGGGCGCCGGCTAGCGCCTGCCAGGCGGGGCGGCCGGCGGCCAGCAGATCGCGGGCGAGGTCCGGGTCGAGGGCGGCGAGGGCAGGCAGGTCACCGTCGCGGAGCGCCTGCTCGACGATGGTGTCGAACGGCTCGGCGCGTTCGTCCAGGTAGCCGGGGGCGGCGGCGGAACGGCGGGCGCTGCCGTCGCCCAGCACCAGCAGCGCGGTGAGCGGCGCGTCGGCGGCCAGGTCGCGGCCGAGGTCGCGGCAGGCGTCGGGGGACGCCGACTCGGCCACGGACTGCAGGACGCGGGGGCCGGAGTAGCCGGCCGCGTCGAGGAGTTGGGCGCCGATCACGAGGGCAAGCGGGAGCGGAGGGGCTGGCCGGACCGCGGGCGATGTTGCGGGGCGGAGCGTCGGCGCAGCAGCAGGTGCAGCCGCAGCAGCAGACGCAGGCGCAGTCGAAGGCGCGAGGGGCGCGGGGCGGGTGGTGACAGGCGGGGGCGCGAGGCGGGTGAGGGCCGGGGCGTGCATCGACGGGTCGGGGGCGCTGTCGGGGGGCCAGGTCGCGGTCGTGGCGGCCGGGCCGATCACCGTGACCTGGTCAGGGGCGGCGGCGAGGAGCCAGGCGACTGCGGCCTGGCAGGCCTCGCGGAGTTCGGGGAGGACGTCGGTCTGGCCGCCGACTCCGGCGGCCAGCAGCGGCGGAGACGGGCAGAGGACCGCGCGGACGATCACGCCAGGCCTCCGGCGGTGCGGGCGGCAGGGCGGACGATCACGCCAGGCCTCCGGCGGTGCGGGCGGGAGGGCGGATGATCACGCGGGGCCTGCGATGGTGCGGGCGGGAGGGGTGATGATCATGCGAGGCCTCGGATGGTGCGGGCGGGCAGGCGGTCGCCCTTGACCGAGGCGACCATGTCCAGGGCCTGGCGGGTCGGCACGACGTCGTGGGCGCGGAAGATCCGCGCGCCGAGCCAGGCGCCGACCGCGGTGACCGCCAGCGTGCCCGGCAGCCGGTCGTCGACGCCGACGCCGAGGGTCTCCCCCACGAAGTCCTTACGGGAGGCCGACATCAGCACCGGCCAGCCGGTCGCGGTGAGCTCGTCAAGCCGCCGGGTGACCTCGAGCGAGTGCCAGGTGTTCTTGCCGAAGTCGTGGGCCGGGTCGATGACGATCCGGTCGGCCTCCACCCCGGCCGCGAGCGCCCGCCCGGCCAGCAGCAGCACCCGGTCGAGCGCGTCCGCCGCCACGTCGGCGAAGGCCGCGCGGTGCGGCCGGGTGCGCGGCAGCGCCGCCCCGACGTGCGAGCAGACCAGGCCGGCGCCGAACTCGGCGGCGACGTCGGCGACCTTCGGGTCCCAGGCCGACCAGGTGTCGTTGAGCAGGTCGGCCCCGGCCTCGCAGGCGGCCCGGGCGGGCTCGTGCCGCCAGGTGTCAACGCTGATGACCAGGTCGGGGTAGGCCGCCCTGACCCGCTCGATGAACGGGACGATCCGGCGGATCTCCTCCGCCACCGTCACCTCGGGGCCCGGTTTGGCGGGCACGCCGCCGATGTCAAGCAGATCGGCGCCCTCGGCCACGATCGCGTGCACGCGCTCCAGGGCGGCGCCGGAATCCCAGGTCAGACCCGGCCGGTAGAACGAGTCGGGGGTGCGGTTAACGATCGCCATCACCAGCGCGCGCTCCGGCGGGAACTCCCGGCCGCCCAGCCGCAGCGGGCCCGGCGTGCGCCTCGGCCGCGGCTCGCTTCCAGCCAGGGCCACGTCGTCCATGATCACTGAGCTTAGCCGGAGCGCGCGGATGGCTTCGCGGGCCGGGTCGGCCGTGCCGGCCCGCCGCCCCGTCGGCGACGGGGCGGCCGGCCGATCAGTCGGTTACCCGCCGGAACACCTGGACGCTGCGGGCGGTGACGTTGACCTTGGCCCCGGCCGTCCGCGCCCGCTTCGCGGGCTCGGTGCCCGCGGTGTCGAACTCCCGCATCCAGCGCCTGCCCCAGTCCCGGCCCGGGAGCACGAACGTGACGTCGCCGTAGTGCCCGTTGAACAGCAGCAGGAAGCTGTCGTCGGTGACCCGGCGGCCGCGCGGGTCCGGGTCGGGCAGCGCGTCGCCGTTGAGGAAGACCGCGAGCGACTTGGCGAACCCGGCGTCCCAGTCGTCGTCGGTCATCTGCTTGCCGTCCGGCCGGAACCAGCTGATGTCGGACAGGCCGCCCCGGCGGATGGGCTCGCCCTCGAAGAAGCGACGCCGCCGGAAGACCGGGTGGCGGTGCCGGAAGTCGATGAGCTGGGCGCAGAAGTCGAGGAACTCGGTGTCGGCGCTCTCCCAGTCGAGCCAGGAGATCCCGTTGTCCTGGCAGTAGGCGTTGTTGTTACCGCCCTGGGAGTGGCCGAGCTCGTCGCCGTGCCGCAGCATCGGCACGCCGGTGCTGAGCAGCATCGTCGTCATCAGCGCACGACGGCGGTTGACCCGCAGCCGCTGCACCTCGGGGTCGTCGGTCGGGCCCTCGACCCCGCTGTTCCATGACCGGTTGTCGTCGGTGCCGTCGCGGTTCTCCTCGCCGTTGGCCTGGTTGTGCTTGAAGTCGTAGGAGACCAGGTCGGTGAGGGTGAACCCGTCGTGCGCGGTGACGAAGTTGACGCTGGCGTAGGGGTGCCGCCCGGTCCGCCCGTAGAGATCGGAGCTGCCGGTCAGCCGGTAGGCGAAGTCGGCCAGGGTCCGGTCGGCGCCGCACCAGTAGTCGCGCACGGTGTCCCGGTAGCGGCCGTTCCACTCCGACCACAGGGTCGGGAAGTTGCCCACCTGATAGCCGCCCTCGCCCAGGTCCCACGGCTCGGCGATGAGCTTGACCTGGCTGACCACCGGGTCGACCTGGATCAGGTCGAAGAACGCCGACAGCCGGTCAACCTCGTGGAACTGCCGGGCGAGGCTGGCGGCCAAATCGAAACGGAAGCCGTCCACGTGCATCTCGCTGACCCAGTAGCGCAGCGAGTCGATGATCAGCTGGAGCACGTGCGGGTGGCGCATGTTGAGCGTGTTCCCGGTGCCGGTGGTGTCGAAGTAGTAGCGCCCGCCGTCGGCCAGCCGGTAGTAGGCGGGGTTGTCGATGCCGCGGAAGGACAGCGTCGGCCCGAAGTGGTTCCCCTCGGCCGTGTGGTTGTAGACCACGTCGAGTATCACCTCGATCCCGGCCTTGTGCATGGTCTTGACCAGGTACTTGAACTCGGAGACGACCTGCTCCACGCCCCAGGCGGAGTAGTCGCTGTGCGGGGCGAAGAAGGCGATCGAGTTGTAGCCCCAGTAGTTGCTCAGGGACTGCTCGGTCAGGTAGTGGTCGTGCAGGAACTGGTGCACCGGCATCAGCTCGACCGCGGTGACGCCCAGCTTCTTCAGATGGTCGATGACAGCCGGGTGCGCCATCCCGGCGTAGGTGCCGCGCAGGTCCGGCGGCACCTCGGGGTGGCGCATGGTGAGCCCCTTGACGTGGCACTCGTACAGCACGGTCTCGTGCCAGGGAATGCGGAGCGGACGGTCGTCGCCCCACTCGAACCACGGGCTGCAGACCACCGCGCGGGGCACGAAGGGGGCGCTGTCCTCGTCGTTGCGGGCCCGGTCGTCGCCGCCGAGGGGGTAGCCGTAGACGGCCGGGTCCCATTTCATCTCGCCGTCGAGCGCCCGCGCGTAGGGGTCGAGCAGCAGCTTGTTCTCGTTGCAGCGGACGCCGGCCTCGGGGAAGTGCGGCCCGTGCACGCGGTATCCGTAGCGCTGCCCGGGGCCGACGCCGGGCAGAAAGCAGTGCCACACGTAGCCGTCGGCCTCGGTCACGTCCAGCCGCTTCTCGCTGCCGCCGGCGTCGTCGAACAGGCACAGCTCGACGCGCTCGGCGATCTCGGAGAAGAGCGCGAAGTTGGTGCCGACGCCGTCGTAGGTGGCGCCAAGAGGGAACGGCTGCCCCGGCCACTTTTCGGGTTCCATGCGCTTCATCTGCCCCACCCTCATGAATTAGCACACTTGGCGGCGATCCGCCTTAGTGACGTTCGCCAAACGTTTGGACCGCCCGGGCAAGGGCAGCTCAACTGTTCGCCAAACGTTTGGAAAGCAATGGAAAGGGCAGGTCAACCGCATGTTCGAGGCCGAGAACATCCGCGACTGGCGGGAGCACGACGTCGTCGACCCGGACGGGAAGAAGATCGGCCTGCTCGAGTCGGTCTACGTCGACACCGGTACTGACCAGCCTGCCTTCGGCTCGGTCAGGATCGGGATGGTCGGCCGTCACCGGCTGACCTTCGTGCCGCTCGACCGGGCGGTCGTGCTGCCCGGTCAGCTGAAGGTCGCGTACTCGAAGTCGCAGGTCAAGGGCGCGCCGACGATCGACACGGACGGCGAGCTGCCCGCAGCCGACGAGCCCGAGCTGTTCAAGCACTACGGGCTTGAGTACCAGCCCGGCATGAGCGGCGAGCGCCGGCTGGCTCGGCGGTAATCGAGAGAGGGGGATCCAATGGTGTTGTTTCTGCTGCTTGTCCTGGCGGCCATCGCGCTGGGGATCCTGGGCGCGGTGATCCACGGCCTGCTGTTCCTGCTGTTCATCGGCATCGTGGTCTTCATTGTGGCTTTTGTCGTGCTCGGCGCCTCGATGCGCCGACGGCGGCCGGTCCGGTAGCGCCGGCCGCTCGAGCGCCGGAAGCTGGCGATCATGCCTCCAAGCGCGGCCCCGCCCGGCAGCCAGCTGCCGAAGTAGCCGCCGGCCAGCACCGCCTGCACGCCGCCGATCTCGCCGCCGCCGCCCGCCAGCTCAAGCACGTTTCGTACGGGCGTGCCGAAGGCGATCTCGTAGACCCCTGGGTGCCGCGCCGCGCCGGACACCGTGACCAGCGCCGATCCGGGCGCGGACGCGGTCCCGGCCGAGCGGAACCAGTCCGCGCGCCGTGCCGGCTGACCAGCGCCAGGTTGGCGAGCGTCTCCACGTTGCTCACCCCAGGGGTCGCCGTCCTATTGACTGTCACCGCGCGTAGACCGCGGTGAAGTCGCGGGTGGACGGCGTGTAGTACGAGTACGGGCTCGGATGCTGCGTCGGCAGCAGCGGCACCGGCGTCGGGTCGCCCGGATTGCTCTTGGCCTGGTAGTAGTCGAACTTCATCCAGGCCGGGTTGATGTCCATCTGCATGCCCTCGACCGCCCCGGCCCGCTGGAGCAGCTCGCCCAGGTCCTGCGCGTTGAGCGCCGGGCCGTAGACGTAGACGACCCGGCCGTCCTTGGTGAAGCCGATCCCCGACCGCCAGACGTAGTAACCGCCGCCGAGCGTCGCGCCCCAGTTGCTCATCACGTCCGAGCTGGCATCGGCCGCCACCTGGCCGTGGTCCACGAGCAGCTTGAGGTTCTGCCTGACGCCGGCGATCGACGAGTTCATTGTGAAGTCCCTGCCCCACTCGCCGATCTTGATCTCGCCGCTCTTGTAGTAGACGACCGACGCGGTGCCGTTCACGAGCGAGCCGTGGTGGATGCCGTTGAGGTAGAAGCCGCCACCCGCCGAGTCCAGCTTGAACCCGCCGTTGAACGTGGCGAGCAGGCCCGCGCGCTGACCGGTTGGGATGTAGTTGGGCACCCCCCAGTTGGCGGATCCCGGGTCTTCCGTGCCCGGTCGCAGCGAGAACTTGACCAGCCGCTGGTCGATCGACGCGATGCCGTTGACCTCGGACGTGTACGTCGCGTCGCGCAGGAACGTCGTCAGGATCGCCGGCTCGCCGTTGACCTTTTCGGCCACGCGCCACTGGCCTTCGCCCGCTATCGACGAGCCCGCGAGGGACTTCAGCGTGGCCGGGATGTCGGGCACGAAAGCCTGCTTGCCGTTGCCCTTCACCGGCTTGCTCGGGCTGACCGCCTCGCCGCTGGGCACGGCGAGCGAGAACGGTGGCTTGCCGCCCTTCGGCGGCGGGTTGTAGGACAGCCACTCGCCGAACGTCACGACCGGCCCGAGGTAGTGGTCCCTGGCCCATTCCGCGAGGTTCGCCGACATACCCTGGCCATTGTTCCTGAACGCCGCCTGGCCCGCGGAGACCGTGACAAACAGGAGGAAGATCGCGATCACCGCGCTGACGATGCGGACGGCAGGACGGCGGAAGAACCGGCGAGTCCGACGGAACCGGACCTTCCCGCCCGACGGGGTGCCCAGTGACGGCTCCCCACGCGATGCCGGGCCACCAGGCCCCTGCCCCGGCAGCCGGTAGCCCTGGTCGTCGAACCGCCGCGGGTCCCCGTACCGGCGCATGTTTCCTTGCCTGCGCCCGTTCTGGAGGCCGCGGGGATCGCCGTCGTAGCCGCCGTAACCATCGCGGCCGCGCGGGTCACCATTTCTCGGGTCAGTGGCGCCGCGGCCCTGGTAGTCGAACGCCCGCGTGGGCTGGTTGTCGTAGCCCTGGCCGCCGTAGGCCTGCTGCTGGCCGTAACCGGCGGGCCCGCTGCGGCCGGGTCCTCTTTGCTGGGCGTACCGGCGCTGCTGCTGATCCTGGCCGGGAGCGTGGTTGCCGTTGCGCCGAGCGCCCTGGTCCCCCCGGGCCTGCCCGTCATCGGGCTCGTCAGGCCACTGGGGGCCTAGTCCGCCATGGGGCACCCGTCGTGACATGCTCATACCTCCCGCGTAGCCCAGTCCCGCAAGGAAACCACCCGCCTCGGTTCGAAGGAGTCGTTACAAGCCAATGTTCACAATTCGGCCCAGTTTCCTGCCGCTTCCGGCGCGACGTATGCGGGAGCGCGGTCGCCCGCGCGAGGTGCGAGGGTAGGCGGCTAGCCTTTCGATCGCCGCTCATCTTCGTCTGCATATCCTCTGATCCTCTGATTTCCCTCATAGCCAGCGCGCACCAGCGGGTCGATCATCCGGCCCTCGGCGTAGTAGCCACCGTGCGCGCGGTCCCGGCGGCGGACCCCGGTCCGCTGAGGCTCGTCGCGGTCCCGGCCAGCCGCTCGAGGGCGGCGGCGCTGCCGGAGCCCGGCTCGGCGTGGTACATCACCAGCAGCTGGCCGCCCGAGTCGCCGATCGGGAGCTTCTCCCGCCAGAGCTCGAGCGGGCCGGCCTCGGGGTGATTCATGGTCACGGCGCCGCCCGCCAGGTTCCTGACGTCGTGCCGCGCCCACAGCTTCCTGAACGGCTCGCTGGCCAGCGAGAGCTCCCCGATTAGCTGGGCGACGCGGGGGTCGTCGGGGTCGGGGCCGATCGAGGCGCGGAAGCTGGCGATCATGCCGACGATCGCCTTGCGCCAGTCCGGGTACAGCTCGCGCTCGGCCGGGTCGAGGAACATCGAGCGGAGCCGGTTCTCCCCCGCCCGCATCGACGGCGACAGCGCGGTCGCGCGGGGGTTGGCGGCGAGCACGTCGAACATCCGGCTCTCCACGAACGCGGGCAGGTTGACGACCGCGATCAGCTGCCGGATGGCGGCCGGCACCGTCTCCTGGCGCGGGCGCCTGGCGGCGGGCCTGGCCGGCCGGGCGGCGGCGAGGCTCAGCAGGTACTCGGTGGCGGTCGGGTCGAGGCCGAGCACCCGGCCAAGCGCCGCCAGCACCGACGGTGACGGGTTGCGGTCCCGGCCCTGCTCGAGCCGGAGGTAGTAGTCGGCGCTGATGCCCGCGAGGGTGGCGACCTCCTCGCGGCGCAGCCCCGGGGTCCGCCGGACGCCCGCCACCCGCAGGCCGACCGCCGCCGGGTCGACCAGTTCCCGACGGGCCCGCAGGTACTCGCCGAGCGTGTTCGGTCCGGTCATCTCTCCACTGTAAGCGGAACGTATCCGGCTAGCGTGGTCCTGTCACTCCCAGGATGATGGGGGCACTGCCTATTCTCGGCCCGGCCGGGCATTGTGGATGTCGTGCCCGGCGGCTGTCCGCGCCGGGCCCCCGTGCGCATCAGCAGGGCAACCCAGTCTTCGAAGGGAATCGGTCTGACATGACTACTGCCTCGTCTCTCCCCGGCGGCGCATTCCAGCTGGGCGACCAGACGGTCGCCCGGGTCGGGTTCGGCGCGATGCAGCTGGCCGGCCCCGGGGTCTTCGGGCCGCCGGCCGACCGCGCCGAGGCGATTGCGGTGCTCCGCACCGCGGTCGAGCTCGGCGTCAACCACATCGACACGGCCGACTTCTACGGGCCGCACGTCACCAACGAGATCATCCGCGAGGCGCTCGCGCCGTACCCGGACGACCTGTTCATCGTCACCAAGGTCGGCGCCGTGCGCGACGAGGCCGGCGGCTGGGTGCTCGCGCGGACCCCGGCCGACCTCCGCCAGCAGGTCCACGACAACCTCAAGCGGCTTGGGGTCGACGCCCTCGACGCCGTCAACCTGCGAGTGGGCGGCGGCGATGACGGGCACTCGGCGGTACCCGGCTCGCTCGCGGAGCAGTTCGCTGAGCTGGCCGCGCTGCAGGCCGAGGGGCTGATCAGGCACCTCGGGCTCTCGGTGGTGAACGCCGAGCAGCTGGCCGAGGCGCAGGCGATCGCGCCGGTGGTGTGCGTGCAGAACTTCTACAATCTGGCTGGCCGACACGACCAGCCGCTGCTCGAGCTGACCGCCCGGCAGTCCATCGCCTACGTGCCGTTCTTCCCGCTCGGCGGGTTCAGCCCGCTGCAGTCCGACGAGCTGAACGCGGTCGCGGCCCGGCTCGGCGCGACCCCGGTGCAGGTCGCGCTCGCCTGGCTGCTGCAGCGGTCGCCCAACCTGCTGCTGATCCCGGGCACATCCTCGGTCGCGCACCTGCGGGAGAACCTGGCGGCCGGGTCGCTCGAGCTGGACGCCGAGACGGTGGCCGAGCTGGACGCGATCGGCGGCTGAGGCCGAGGCCCACGGCCAGCGGCAACCGCTAATGCCGGGCGATCCTTCTTCGGGAGCTTGCTGACCACCATCGCGTAGGAGGCGTCGACCGCCTCGAGCACCTCGTCGTCGTCGATCGCCCGGCCGATCGCGAGGTTGTTCCAGCCGGAGCGGCCGATGTACGGCATCACGGTGGCGTCACCGGGGAAGCGGAGCAGCCATTCATCGGCCGTCTCCCTGGTGGCGCCGCACTTGAGTCCGACTGCGCCGGCCCCGCCCGCGGCCGCGGGCACCCCGAGGAAGGCGAAGATCTTCGGCCCGACCTTGGTCACCACGCCGTCGCCCCACGGCTCGTCGCGCCACGCGCCCGGCTTGGCCAGGCAGTAGGCGAGCAGCTCATCCCAGCTCACGCCGCTATCCGACCTGAGCCGCCCGGCCGGCCCAGAACGGCGCCCTTAGCTGGCGCTTGAGGATCTTGCCGGAACCGGTGCGCGGCAGCTCGTCGGTGAAGTCGACCGACCGCGGGACCTTGTAGCTGGCCAGGTGACCGCGGGCGAACGCGGCGATCTCGTCGGCCGTCAGCGACGAGCCCGGCGCGCGGACCACGGTGGCGTGCACGACCTCGCCCCACTGCTCGGACGGGATCCCGAACACGGCCACGTCGTAGATGCCGGGGTGCTGCTCGAGCGCCGCCTCGATCTCGGCCGGGTAGACGTTCATCCCGCCGGTGATGATCATGTCGCTCTTACGGTCGCAGATGTACAGGTAGCCCTCGTCGTCCCAGTACCCGATGTCGCCGACCGTGTGGAAGCCGTCGCGGCTGCTCGCCTCGTAGCTGGCGTCGTTCTTGTAGTAGGTGTCGAACGCGGCCGTGGACCGGACGAATACCTCGCCGGTGTGCTCCGGCCCGATGCCGGCGACCACGGTGCCGTCGTCGTCGAACAGCCTGATCTCGATCTTCGGGGCCGGCTGCCCGCAGGATCCGGGCTTGCGCAGCTGGTCGGCCGGGAGCAGCACCGTGTCCACCCCGAGCTCGGTCGACCCGTACACCTCGAACAGCGACTCGGGCGGGAAGTCGGCCACGTACTGCTGCTTGAGCGCGTAGCTCCACGGGGCGGCGTTGGCGATCATGACCCGCATGCTGGACCGGTCGTAGCGGTCCTTGACCGCGGCCGGCAGCGCGCAGACCATCCGGATCAGCGCCGGCGCGGAGAACGTCGAGCTCGCGCCGTACAGGTCCACCAGCCGCAGCCAGTCCTCGGCCTCGAACCGGCGCTGCACGATAATCGTCTGGCCGAAGAGCAGGGCCGCGCCCATGAACGCGCTCGGGCCGCTGTGGTAGAGCGGCCCCGAGGTGATGTAGACGTCGTCGGGCCGGTAGGCGAACAGGTTCAGCAGGGCGCCGAGGACCTCCGGGTCCTGGCCGCCGCTGCGGTAGGCGCCCTTCGGCTTGCCGGTCGTCCCCGAGGTGTAGATCATCGACCCGCCGGGCTCCTCGGCCGGGGTCGGCGCGACAGCGGAGGCGGCGGCGATGTCGGCCGCGCCGAGCATCCCGTCGGGGGCGGCTGCGTCAACCGGGCCGCCGACCACGATGATGTGCCGCAGCTTCTCGAGCTGGCCGTCGAGCGCGGTGAACAGCGGCAGGTGCTCGTGGTCGACGTAGGCGATCTCGGCGTCACTGTGGTTGATGACGTAGAGCGCCTCTTCCGGCGTCAGCCGGTAGTTCAGCGGCACCGCGATCGCGCCGATCTTCCTGGTCGCGCCCATCACCGCCACCACCTCGGGCGAGTTCGGCCCGCACCAGAGGATATTCGCGCGCGGCGCCGCGCCCAGCTCAAGCAGCAGGTTCGCCACCCGGTTCGACTGCGCCTCGAGCTCGGCGTAGCTCCACGTCGTCGTGGTGCCGTCCGGCCGGTCGTCGATGACGGCGGGCTTGTCCGGCTGGCTGGCGGCGTAGATCGAAAGGATGTCGTCCGGCATCGCACCGTCCCTCGGCGTTGAGATCAGTCAGTGTAGGGATCAATGTACGGAACCGGGGCCGCCCGCTCAATGGGTCAGGCGGTGAACTGACAGGGCAGCCGCTTGATGCCGTTGACGAAGCTGGACAGCAGCCGGTCGGGCTCGCCCGCGGTGATGTCGGGGACCCGGCTGAGCAGTTCCCGCAGCATGACCGTGAGCTCGCGCCGGGCCAGGTGGGCGCCGAGGCAGAAGTGCGGCCCGGCCCCGCCGAAGCCGACGTGCGGGTTGGGCGAGCGGGTGATGTCGAACCGCTCGGGGTCGCAGAAGACGGCCTCGTCCCTGTTGCCCGAGTAGTAGAACAGCACCGCCTTGTCGCCCTCACGGTAGTCCTGCCCGTTCATCGTGTAGTCCCTGGTCAGGGACCGCCGCATGAACATCACGGGCGAGGCGTAGCGGACGATCTCCTCGACCGCGCCGCCGATCCGGCCGTCGAGATCGGCCAGCAGCAGCTCGCGCTGGTCGGGGTACTCGGTGAACAGCATCAGCGCGTGCGACAGCGCGTTGCGGGTGGTCTCGTTGCCCGCCACCACCAGCAGCACGAAGAACGAGGCGAGCTCGGCCCCGGTCAGCTGCTCCCCGTCGACGTTGGCGGTCACCAGGGCGGAGATCAGGTCCCCGGCCGGGGCCTGCGCGCGCTCGGCCCCGAGCGTGGTGACCAGGTCCGCGAGCGCCTGCCCGGCGCCGAGCAGGTCCGTCACCACCTGGTCGGGGTTCTCGCTGACGAACTCGGGGTCGAAGCCGGCCAGGATCATGTTGCTGTTGGCGAACACCGTCTCGTAGTGCTCATCCGGGATGCCCATCAGGTCGCAGATGAACTTCAGCGGCAGCCGGGCCGCCACCTGCGACACGAAGTCGCCCGGCCCGGCCGCCAGCAGGTCGTCGACCACCTGGGCGGCCGCCCGGCGCACGTCGGACTCGAACCCGGCGATCATCCGCGGCGTGAACGCCCGCGATACGATCCGGCGCAGCCGGGCGTGCCGGGGGTCATCCATGTTGATCATCGAGCCGAAGTACTCGTTGAACTCGACCGGCAGGTCGGCGATGCCGGTCGCGCCCCGGGCCGAGGAGAACACCTCCGGGTGCCTGCTCGCCTCCACGATGTCGGCGTGCCGCACCAGCGCGTAGTAACCGGGCCCGGGCACCGCGAACGACACCTCGGGCTCGGCGAAGAACTGCGGCCCCGGCTGCGCCCGCAGCAGGGCGAAGGAGGCCGCCCGCTCGGACAGCGGCAGGCCCCAGAACTCGTTGGCCGACAGGTCTATCCCGGCAACTGTCATCATCAGGCACCTTCCGCGAGAACCCTCCCCCCACTTCATCACGACCGCGGGGGTCATGACTAGGCGAGAGTCGCCCGGGCCCGTTCGGAGAAAAAGATCTTAAGCTTTTCCCGAACGGGCCCGGGCGACTGTCCCAGGTCAACGACTCGGACCAGGCGGTGACGCCCGGCCGACGCTTACTCTTCGGAGGTTGCCGTGCTCCCTGCCACCGGGCGCTACCCGGAGCTCGCCGAGCGGGCGGCCGCGCTGGACGCGGCCGACCCGCTGGCCGGCCTGCGGGACCGCTTTCTGCTCCCGGCCGGGCTGGTCTACCTGGACGGCAACTCGCTCGGGGCGCTGCCGGCGGCGGTGCCGCCTGCGGTCGAGGACGCGGTCCGCCGCCAGTGGGGCACCAGCCTGATCCGGTCCTGGAACGAGCACGCCTGGTGGCAGGCGCCGCTGCGGGTCGGCGACGCGGTCGGCCGGCTGATCGGGGCGGCGCCGGGGCAGACGGTGGTCGGCGACTCGACCTCGATCCAGATCTACAACGCGCTCACGGCGGCGGTGCGGCTGCGGCCGGGGCGGCCGCTGCTGGCGGTCGACCCCGATCACTTCCCGACCGACCGGTACATCGCCGCGTCGTTCGCCCGCGAGCACGGCCTCGAGGTCCGGGCGGTGACGCCGGGCGCGCTGCCCGGCTTCCTGGCGGCCGAAGGCGAGCGGGTGGCGGTGGCGGCCTACCCGCCGGTCGACTACCGCACCGGCGAACTGCACGACATGCCCGCGCTGACCGCCGCCGCGCACGCGGCCGGGGCGCTGGTGCTGTGGGATCTGTGCCACGCGGCCGGGGCGCTGCCGGTCGAGCTCGACGCGCTGCGGGTCGACCTGGCGGTGGGCTGCGGCTACAAGTACCTCAGCGGCGGCCCGGGCGCGCCCGCCTTCCTCTACGTGGCCCGGCGGCATCAGGCCGACTTCGATCCGGCCCTGACCGGGTGGACCGGGCACGCCCGGCCGTTCGACCCGACCGAGTTCTACGAGCCGGCCGAGGGCATCGCCCGGGCTCGGATCGGCACGCCGCCGATGCTCTCGCTGCTCGCGCTCGAGGCCGCCCTGACCGCCTTCGACGGGGTTGACCTGGCCGGGCTGCGGGCCAAGAGCCTGTCGGTGACCGGGTTCTTCCTCGACTGCGCGGACGCGCTGCTCGACCGGGCGTTCGAGGTCGTGACGCCGCGCTCGCCGCAGCGCCGGGGCAGCCAGGTGACGCTGCGCCACCCGGACGCCTACGCGCTGGTGCAGGCGCTGGCCGGGCGGGACGTGATCGGCGACATGCGCGCGCCCGACCTGCTGCGGTTCGGCGTCAACGCGCTCTACGTGTCGCACGGCGACGCGCTGCGCGCCGTCGCCTGCCTGCGCGACATCGTCGCCGAGGCCGCGCACCTGCCGTTCCTGGCTCAGCAGCGGTCAACGGTGACCTGACCGGGCAAGCATGTCAGGAGGCCTCGGCCTGCGCACGGCCGAGGCCGCGCGGCTGCGACCGTTGACGGGGGACCTCCGGGGAGGCGGCCGGGGCGGGGACGTGCACCCAGCCGCGATGACAGCGGCCGCCGACCTGCACCCGGACCAGCGGACGGTACGCGTCCGCGGGCACATAGCCCTGATCGACGACGGCGTAGTGGATCTCATCGGAAACCACCAGGACCAGCGGCCCGGCCGTTAGCTTCAGCGTCTTCTTGACCGCCGGGGAATCGAGCAGCCGGATCGCGACGTCGATGGCCTCTCCGTAGAAGCCCCGGCCGTCGTCGTGGACTTCGCCCGCGTGCACGACCGCGCGCAGCCGGATCCGCAGCGCGGGCTGGGCCGCCCGCGCGTTGTGGTCGGCCAGCAGGGATGCCAGCAGCGGCATCAGCCGGTCGAGGAGGATCGTCTTGGGCACGTCGTCGTGCGGCCGGATCAGCACCAGGACGCCGTCGCCGCGGTCGACCAGGCGCTCCAGCCGGTTGCCGGTGATCGCGACCGACTCGAGCGCGTGCACGAGCAGTTCGTAGATGGCGCGCCTGAGCTCGCCCTTGACCGGATTGGTGCGCCGGGTCGATCCTTCGAGATCGACGGCGATGATCGAGCGGTGCACCGGGCCGGACGGCCGTCGGCCGTCCAGAAACGCTACCGCTGCTAGCCGAGTAGTCATGATTACTCCTGCCTTAGGCGCCTGGGCCCTCGTGTTCAGGATGGCTGAACACGACCCAGGAAGTTAGTTCGGCGAACGACCGCTGACTTCGGTGGACGAATTTGCGCGGGCTCGGTTGAGGGCCCCGCCCAGACTCGTTGTTCTCGAGCGCGTGCACGATATGACGATCGTGGACATAATTGGGTCAGGGAGGTCGTTACTGGGTGGCTGCCATCAAGCGTGAGCCGATGCCGCCGCCGGGTCCGATCGCCGATCTCTTTGACCGACTCGATGATCTGCACTCAAAAGCGGGCCGTCCCTCGATGCGGGAGATCGCGATCCGAGCCGGCCGCGGCAATATCAGCTCGTCAACCGTGCATAACCTATTCCGCCGGTCCCTGGTGCCGCGCTGGGCTTTCCTTGAGCAAGTTGTCAGGGCGCTCGGCGGCGGCGGGGAACGGGACGCCTTTCTCGCTCTCTGGGAAGCGGCCTGGCGGGCCGAGAACGATGTCGCGCCGCCCAGGGGCCAGGTGGACGCGCCGCTCACTCGCGGCCGGGCCGAGGATCATCAGGCGGAATCCTCGATGCGGCCGCGGCCCAGCGCGCCGCCCGGTTGGATCGAGGCCATACCCAGGCCCGCCCACCGGTTCTGGTCGAGCGAGATCCCTTCCCGCAACATCAACTTCACCGGCCGCGCAGCTGAACTGGAACTGTTGAGCGGCAACCTTTTCAGCGGGCCGTCCCCGCGCGTGCAGGTCATCTCCGGCATGGGCGGAATTGGGAAAACGGAGCTGGCGACCGAGTACATCCATCGCAATATCGACACGTACGAAATTATCTGGTGGATTCGGGCCGAGCATCAGGACCGCGTTCGGGACGCGCTGGTCAAACTGGGCCAGCGGCTTGAGCTCAGGCAGGCGACGACCGACAGCGCCCGCGACCGGACGGTGGCGGCCGTCCTCGAGACCCTGCAATCCGGTGTCTTCTCCAGTTGGCTACTCGTCTTCGATAATGCCGCCAATCCCCTCGACCTGCAGAAGTACATTCCGGCCGGCCGGCCGGAGGGGCACGTCATCATCACGGCCCGAGAGCCGAACTGGCCAAGCTACATCGTCGCCGACAGCGTCGAGATCGCGCCCTTCACCGACGCCGAGTCCGTCAGCTACTTGCGGCGCACGGTCAGCAGCCTGGCCGAGGGAGCCGGGCTGGCCGCAGCAGAGGATGCGCGACGGGTGAGCGAGGCCGGACGGCTGGCGCTGACCCTCGGCCACCTGCCGATCGCCGTCGAGCACGCGGCCGCTTACCTGGTCGAGACCGGTCAGTCGGTGGAGGAATACCTCACCCGGTTCACCGAGAACGCCCATCAGCTGCTTAGCGAGCAGCCTGCCGATTCCGAGCTCCCGGCTCCGGTCTCCGGCACGTGGGCGATGTCGATCACCCTGCTGACGCCGGACGCCGAGCACCTGTTCAATCTGTGCTCATTCTTCTCGCCCGAACCGATCGCGGCCGAGCTATTCCTGCAGCCTGATGCGGGCATTGTCAATCCTCCCGGCCTGGCCGACTTCCTCTCCTCAGCGCAGCGCTTCCGCGCCGCCGCCACCTTGTTGCACCGGCTGTCGCTGGCGCGGGTGGACGGCGCCAGGGACCTGATTCAGGTGCACCGAGTTGTCCAGGCCGTCACCCAAGGACGGCTCCGGCTGGATCGCATCGACGCGTACCGGTCGTACCGTGCCGCGGCCGACATTCTGCTGGCCGATTCGAATCCCAGCAATCCGGATCAGGGCACCAGCGACCAGATCTACGACCTGTCGCTTCAGCATCTGGAGTCCGATTACCGGTTTCTGCACACGAAGAACCCGGCCCTCCGCGCGCTCATCATTGACCAGGTCAGGCGACTGCATCTGCGCGGTGGCCACGTCGAGGCGATGAGGTTCGGTCAGGACGCCCTGCAGATCTGGCGAGAGGCCCTCGGCGAGGACGACGCCCAGGTGCTGGCCCTGTCGGTCGAGGTCGCCATTGCTATGTACATCGGCGGGCACGCGGCCGATGCGCACGAGCTGATCCTGCGGATCCGGCCGATGCTTCAGCGCTATACCGAAGGCGACGGCTTCAAGGCGCTGTTGCTGTGCGAGAACATCTATGGCGCGGACCTGCGCGCACGTAACCAATTCCGCGAGGCGCTGACCCTCGATCTCAGCATCGTGGACAAATTCGAGGCTGCCTTCGGGGTGCATCACGAGCGCACGCTGAACGTCAGGAACAACATCGCGATCGACTATCGGCATCTTGGTCAGTTCGAAGACGCTCTGGAGGCCGACGAGCGCACCCAAGCGGATCGCAGCCGGAGTCTGGGTGATCGCGATATGTACACCCTCAACTCCGCCAACGCGGTCGCCCGAGACCTACGCGGCCTCGGGCGATACCAGGAGTCGCTCGACCTCGCCCGGCGGGTCGTCGGCGCGTTCGAGGCGGCCGGAGGCCGGGAGAACATCCGCTGGCTGCAGGCCTGCGAGGGGTTCGCGACGGCGCTGCGCAAGGCCGGCTATCACTGGGACGCGCGGCAGGAAAGCGAGCACGTACTGCAGCGGTGCCGTGACTACCTGGGCGTGGACCACATGTACACGCTTCGGGCCGCCACCAGCCTGATCAACGACAGACGGGCAGTCGGGGATCTAGTCGGGGCCGAGGAACTGGCGCATCTCACCCACGATCTCTGCCGCGAATCCGGCGCTCCCGATCTTCTGCTTGACACCGTGCTGGTGAATCTGGCCTCCGTCCTGCGCGTGGCCTGCCGCCCGGATCGAGCGCTGCTCTGCGACGACCAGGCTAGAAAGGGCCTCATCAGGATTCACGGCGACAAGCATCCGTTCACTCTGTCGGCCACCATCAACTACGCGTCCGACCTGGCAGCCTGCGGAAGGCTCGGCGACGCGATCCAACTCGGCCAGGAGACCCTCGACACCTGTCGTCTGATGCTCGGCGAGGACCATCCGGACACGCTGATGGTGGCGGCCAATCTCTCCTGCGACGAGGCCGCAGCCGGCGACCGGGCGGCGGGCGACCGACGCCTGGCCGACGCGCAGCGTCGGTACGAGCGGACCCTGACCCTGGAACATCCCGAAGCCCGGGCGGCGGCGCAGCGAACCCGGTTGACGGCGGAAATCGAGCCGTACGACCTATAAGTGGTTGCATAGACCCAGCTGGTCAGAGCAGGGGCACCGCACAGTTCCTAAGCAATATTGTATTCGCTTCTATCTGCTCGATCTCGCCGACGACCGTCACTCGCCTTTTTGGCACGAGTATCGACAGGTACAAATCGAATGTGTGCTTATCGCTGAAATCCATGAGTGCGGTAAATTTCCGCACGCCGGTTCGTACTGTTACTCTCGAGCATCCAGTCCACTCACCAACCTCACGGACTGTGCCGGTAAGCCGGATCAACCTTCCGTAGTAGGGCGCAAGCAGTCGCTGCTTCTGAGCTCGCGTGTACCGGGATGCAGCGCTTATGCGCCTGATATCCCGTAGGTCATCTTCGCCCAGGACTGGCCTGGCCCCACCCGGCGTGAGCACGTCGGAGAACTCCGCCCCACGCGGCTCACGGAGCCTTCGTCGACTCGAGATGATGCCGAGTACGCAGGCCAGGCTAACGACGCCGATAACTCCGGTGATGTAGCCGCAAAAAGCGAGCGGGCTAAACCAAAAAGAATAATCCGGGTTGCCGGAACTTCGCAGGGCATCTGCGCCAATAGATCCCGTGCATATAGTAAATGCGACGGCTGTGACGTTGAACCAAAATTTTTCCATCGCTTCTCGATCTTGGTCGTTTTCATGTTGCGCGATGCCACCTCGCGCAACTCGCTGACGACGACCCTGTCGCCAGTGCCCGTGCCGAACTTTTTGTCACTTTAGTGCGGGACAACAGCGTCAGCCTTAGCGGCCACGGCGATTCTGCCACGTGTTTACCCCAGCGCGAACCAACTTAGACGATGGGTTTCCTACTGCCGCGCCACTGTCATTTGCCATGCACGAGCAGACTGGCCGCGCGAGCACTCTTGCAAGGTCAAGGGCGTACAAAGACTCATCAATGTCTCGACCATTGCGCACACGTCAATCCTGCGCGAGACACCGGTGGACGTCCATGGACGATCGTGGACAGCATGAACATCGAGCGGAGAAGTCATGACTTAAATCGCGTTGACGGGTATCGCTCTCAGGGGAGGCGAGCACGGCCAGGTCCGTCAGAACCCGGTCGCGTACGTGAGTGATGAGCTTGAGTAGGTCTTCGCAGTAGACCGAGGGGTTGAGGAAGCCCTCCCCCGCCCGGTAGCGGTGCGGGTAGAGGCCGCCGCCGCAGATCTCCATGACCGGGCAGTCCAGGCACTTCTGCGAGAGCGCGTCCATGCCGATCTGCCTGGCCACCGTTGTCGGGTGGTCCAGCGCGTCGTCGAAACTGCCGGTCATGACGTGCAGGCCGACGTCGGCCGCACCGGGATAGGTTGAGCTGAGCGAGTCGAGCTGCTTGATGGTGCCGTCGGTGTCGACCACGATCAGCGTGCTCGGCAGCAGCCCGAGGCCTTCCACCTCGCTCGGATGACCGAGTGCGAGCTGGATGAGCTCGCTGAACAGGCGAATTCTGGTTTCCTGCCGGGGCGCGGTGTACCAGCGGTCGAAGATGGTGATCAGCCAGTCGGCGTACCCCGCTCCGGGCGGAGGCGAGCTCCAGTTCGCGTGCGGCAGCAGCAGGTCGAGCGCCGGGGGGCTGAACTTCAGCAGCGCTTCGTAGGTTCTCAGCGGGTCATTGGTCACATCGATGGTGCACAGGATCCCGCTGTAGCAATCCTCGAACTCCGGCGACCGCAGCAGATCAAGGCCCTTGCCGACCGCATCGAAGCTGTTGCGGCCGTTTGCGTAGCGCCGGTGGCGCCCGGTCGCCTCGGCGTCCCCGTCCAGACTGACGCCGACCTTGACCTCCAGCCGCTTGAGCGCGTCCAGCATCGGCCGGTCGAGCAGAGTGCCGTTGGTTTGCAGGGCCACATTCACCCGGGCGGGCACCCGTGCGCGGAGCGATCCAACCAGGTCTGCTAGCCAGTCCGCCCCGGTCAGCAAGGGCTCGCCGCCATGCAGAATGACATCGACGGCGGGCAGGCCGTGCGCTGCCGCGTGTTCGGCGATGCGCTCGACGGTTCTGCCGACGACCGGCTGGCTCATCCGCTGCGGTAGCCCCCGCCAGCCCTGATCGGCCATTTCATAGACGTAGCAATAGGAGCATGACAAATTGCAGCGGCTATGCACCTTCAGGATGAACTGCTGGAAGGGGATACGTTGATGTCCCGCTGTCCTGGCCATCGGCACGTCGAGGTCGACGAATGGCCACCGGGCCTGCTGCGGCCCCTGCGGCTTCGTGGTCATGCGCTCCGTCGCCGTCATGCGAACCAGGCCACTACGTCCAGCGGATCCGCGTGGACCCCCTGGCCGGCCAGGCACGAGTGCAACTCGAATAGCAGCGGCAGTTGTCTGGTGAGCATCGGCCGGGCCGGGTCGGCCGGGAGCCGGTGTACCGCCAGCGCAAGGCCGATCCAGGCAACGGGGTCGGGTTCCGCGACGAGCCCCTCTCGATAGGCTGCCACGGCGGCGGGCGCGTCCCCACGGATCAGATGGACGTCGGCCGCGGCGAGCTCAGGGATGTCCTCGGCCGCCAGATCGCGGTACCGCTGTGGCTCCTGGTACCGCAGGTTCAGCAGCCGGCTCCTGGTCATGGAATCGATCTTCCTGGTGTCGTCATCGATCCACGCGGCCGGAAGCTGCCGGCGGCCGGAGGGCTCGCCCCGCCGGAAGGCGGCCGCCAGGCTTGCCACCTCGGCCGCATCGAGCGCCGTGTGCCGAAGCTGCCAGGTCAGCCAGTTGTCGAGGGCGATCTCGCGGGCGATCTCGATCGCCTCGGCGGGCACCGGCCCGGACTCGCTGCGCCGTCCCCGTTCCCTGAGCGCGGTGACGAAACGAACGCCGGTCGGCGTGAGGACGCCCTGGTCGAGCAGCGTGTCGGTGACGAACTCGATGGTCAGCCGCCAGCGCTCGTACAGTACGTTCGCGCGCAGGACGTCGTCCGGTGCGGTCTCGATGTGCCGCTGGACGTCCCAGAAGTGCACGATCCCGGCGAACGCGTAGACCCCTTGGAGGAGCCCGGCCATCGGGCGCGGATCCTCCCGCCAGGGGGCGTAGCCGCGCTCGCCGGACGGCTCGATGAGCGGCAGCATGTCCATCAGGCCGCTGAGCTTGTTGTGCTGGAACTCATGAATCAGGGTCTCGGCCATGCTGACGACGGACGGCGGCAAGGACGTGGCGATCGCGCCGAAAGCGGCCGGAGAGGTCGCGCTGTCCAGGTCGGACCGCGGGACGAGCGGGACCAGGACGGTAACGCCCTCGCCAATAGAGCCGGCCGCCCAGCCATGCTGGCGGACCAGCAGTTCCCAGGCGGACTGAATGAGCTGCCGCCAGTTCGCGACCTCACCTGGCGGCAAGATCGTCAGCATGGGCAGCGCGTAGCGGTCGAGGTATCTATCGGCGATCTCGAGCAGCACTTCCCACCGCTGCCCGTCAGCTTCCGCGCTGGCCAGCGGAGTTCCCTGCCAGTGCGGGGTCGCGGGGCCGGAACCAGCGTCGGGGATGAGCGCAGCGCAGGCAATGGCGATGTGCTCGCCTGCCTGCAGGCGGACGCCGTCGCTGCTCAGCTTGACCCACTCGCCTGCGCCGGGAACCTCGAGGCAACCGAGGCCGGGGAGCGACACCCGGCCGTCCCTGACTGGGACGTCGACCTCAAACCTCAGGTCGGCTTGGATCGCCGCGGAAGCGGCGGCAGCGGTCAGGTAGCCGAAATCGGGCGGCGATCCGTTGTCCAGGCAGGCCACGCAGTCATGCGCCCAGCTTCCGATGTGCGGCAGGCCGAGCAGCCTGGCCACGTTTTCCGGATCGGCTTCCTGCGCTTGCGAAAGCAGCTGGTAGCCCGCGCTGAAGGCGTCGGTCTGTGGCGTCGGAGGATCAATCCCGGCGGCCGCCCCGGCGACAACGTGCAGCAGCATCATGTGCTTGCTGAGCTGCGCCTCGCGCAACTCCCTGACGACGACGCTGTCGCCAGTGCCCTCGGCGAGCTCCGAGAAGGAGCCCGCCGACAGCGAATGAGTGGTGATCAAAGTAAGACTTCCGCGAGTTATAAGCAGGTATCCCTAGATCCTCGCATTGAAAGAGCTCAGCGGGACACCTGTTTCCTTCAGTCGCTCACGGTAGAGCGAGATCGAGTGCGCTAGGGCTGAATCGCCCAGCTCAGCGAGCCTCTCCAACGAGAGGGTTCGCAAGTCGGGAATGACAGAATTCAGCTCTTCCTGCTGCAGGCTCATTAGATCTCCGGAGGATCTTTGATTGATTTTGTGTCACTTTAGTGCGGGACTACAGCGTCAGCCTCAGCGGCCACAGTGATTCTGCCACGTCTTTACCCCAGCCCGAACCAACTTAGACGACGGACTTCCGACTGCCGCGCGACCGTCATTGCGCCTTGCACGAGCCAACTGGCCGCGCAAGCACTCTTGCAAGGTCAAGAGCGTACAAAGACTCATCAACGTCTGGACCATTGCGCACGCCTCAATCCTGCGCGAGACACTGCTGGACACCCATGGACGGTTTTGGACAGACGCTGGACGGCCCTACGCCGCTGTCCCGGACTGTCTCAGTTGAGGCAGCCGGGCTGCATCGGGTGGCACAGTGCGGGAGCGCCGGCCCTGCTTGGCTGAAAGGGATAGCGAGGGACCAAGTAGGGAGAAGTGCCGCATGACCGCACCAGCAGCATGGCCGTCAAGGAAGAGCGAGGCAACGCCGCTCGGCTACTACGACTACGCCGGGGAGCCTGCCCCGCCCGACCAGGCGCTGCCAGATCAGGGGCCCGCTGGTGCGGTCATCGGCGAGATGGCCGACCTCATCCGCGATACCCGCGGCAGCATGCTGGCCGACGGGTGCATCCTCAGCGCGATCACCATCGGCATCGCCCTCGAGGCGAGCCTGTCCGCCCGGGTGCTGCGGCCTAGCCTGCTCGGCGTCGCCAACGTCGGCCTGCTTGGCGGGGTGCTCGCCTGCTGGCTGGTGGCCGTCTTCCTGCTCGCGCGGGCCGGCCGGCCGGTCCTGAACGCGGTCAGCGAGCTGCGCTGGGTCACCGGGGCGCCGCTCGACCCGCGGGCGAGGTGGCTGACCCTGCCGCCGGTCGGCGCCAACCCGGACGAGTGGAGCTGGACCCGCGCCCACCTGCTGCTCGGGGCGGCCCGGCTGGGCCGGTACCGCATGCAGTTCGCGGACACCTGGACCTACCTGGCCGGCGGCTGCTTCCTGGTCTGGAGCGCGATCATCGTGCTGGGCCTGTGAACGGCGGCGGCCGGGACGGTTGCCAGCGGCCTGCTGATGACTCATCGTGGGGACGTGGGCGACGACCGCGGGTTCTGGGATCTGCTGACCCGCGATGAGCGGAACGCCCTGTGGTCTCTCGGCCGGGACAAGGAGTATCCGCCCGGCGCGACCCTCTGCGTCGAGGGGGATCCGGCCACCCACGTGTTCATCCTGCTTGACGGCTGGGTGAAGATCCTGTCGGCGGCGCAGGACGGCCGCGAGCCCACCCTGGCGCTGCGCGGGACGGGCGACATCGTCGGGGAGGTGGCCGGCCAGACCACCGGGCAGCGGAACGCGACCATGCTCGCGATCGGCACTGTGAGCGCGCTGATCGTGGGATACGACCGGTTCAGCTCCTTCCTCGACGGCTCCCTGGGCGGCGGCCGCGCCTACCGGCAGGTGCTGACCTACCGGTGGCGGGACGCGGAGGCGAGGCTGCGCAGCCGGTCGATGACCAACGGCGCGCAGCGGCTCGCCGCCCTGCTGCTCGATCTGGCCGAACGACACGGCGGCCGGGCCGAGGGCGTCATCGAGATCGCGCTCCCGCTCTCCCAGGAGGAACTGGCCAGCCTGGCCGGGACCTCGCGGGCCACCGTCGCGCGGGCGCTGACCGGGTGGCGCAGGCGCGGCCTCATCCGCACCGGGCAGCGGCGGCTCACGCTCACCGACCTGCCCGGTCTCCGCCAGGCCGCAGGCCCGGCCGGACGCGGCTGACGGCCGGGTTGGTTGGGCGGGGTTAGCTGGGCGGGGTTAGCTGGGCGGGGTTAGCTGGGCGGGGTTAGCTGGGCGGGGTTAGCTGGGCGGGGTTAGCTGGGCGGGGTTAGCTGGGCGGCGCAGCCGCTGCCGGGAGGTGCATCGAGCCGCGCTGCCGCCTGCCTGCCGACAGCTTGCTATCACTTCTGACCACTTTTTCATCTTCGTATCGGTTCTAACCACTTTCATGCCCTATTTGTCCGATTCACATGGTTAGAACTGATGCGAAGGCGCTGCGACTCACGGGTGGGAGACCCATTCTTCGTCAGCACGCAGGTAGCGGAGATACTGCGCGGGGTCGTTGAGGAAGCCGCGCCAGGAGGGAACGATCGCTAGGTCGCCCGCCTGGCCTCGCGGATGCCCCAGCTGACGGGCCGGGGTCAGACGGTCAGGGCGACGCCGCGGTGGGCGGCGAAGCGGTCGAAGACAGTCATCGGGAGCGCGGCGACGCCCGCCTCGGGCGTGTGCCCTGCCGGGTCGTGGAAGGCGACCACGCCGTCGGCGTGCCCGGTCACCAGCACCAGGTGCCCGCCGGTCTTGGCCGGCTCGGTCTCCGGCAGGCGGATCTGCGAGCTGACCGAGGCGATAACGAGCCGCCCGGCGTCGAGTTCGGCCGTCAGCCGGGCGGGGTCGAGCTCGGTGATCACCTCGGCCTCCATCGCGTGCTTGTCCCTGGCGTACTCGGCGAAGGGGCGGTAGATGAGGCCTCGGGGACGGTCCGGCAGGTCAACGTACGCGCCGTACTCCGCGCAGCCGACGGCGAGCTCGTACAGGGTCGGCGCGACGCCGTCCCTGGCCAGCAGCGCCATCCGGAAGCAGGCCATGCCGCACCAGCGCCAGCACCAGGCCGCGTAGATCTCCTGGTCGGGCGCGCCGCTCTCCCGCCAGCGCGGGTCGTCGCCCCGGGGATGACCCTGGTAGGCGATGGCCTCGATCAGCGACGGGGACGCGTACTGGGTGATCCAGGGGACAGGGTGGCGCACGGGGCGAAGTCTATCGATGGCGCGCACTCCGGGCCGCGGTCAGGGCGTGGCTGGCCAGCTGGCGGATGGCGATGGTGAGGGCGGCGGCGCCGAGGGCCGGCCAGCTCGGCGGGGCGGCCAGGTGGAGCAGGGCCGCCGCGGTGAAGAAGTCGAGCGCCAGCGCCAGCGCCAGCGGGGCCCGTCGCGTCCTGACCAGCGCCACGGCGGCGACGATGAGGCCGGCCGCGGTGACGAGCAGGGCCGCGTCGCGGCTGACGGTGGCGATCACGGTGGCTGGGCGCCGGTTCCCGGGGCCGCGGTGCCGGTCGCTCCGGTTGCCGGTGGCTGGGTGCCGGTCGCTCCGGTTGCCGGTGGCTGGGTGCCGGTGGCCGGCCGCGGGGCGGCGGCCGGCGACGTGGCGGCGGCCGGTGACGGGGCGGCGGGCGGCGACGTGGCGGCGACCTTATCGGCCCGGACGAGCTCGGTTTCCTCCTTGATCTCGAGGCCGAGGAAGAAGTTGAGCGCCGTCCGGATGGCCGCCACCGCCGCCAGCTGCGCCAGCTCGGTGAAATTGGGCGCGACGGCGGTGCGGAGGATGTCGGCCGCGAGCTGGAACTCCAGGCCGAGCACGAGGAAGCGCCCGAGGTCGAGCCGGAGCCGCGCGAACGGATCCATTCCCTCCCGGCGGAAGGCGACGAGCAGGAACCGCACGAACGCGATCACCGCGCCGGCGAAGATGATCGCCGCCCCGGCCGCCTCGACCAACCGCACCAGGACGCTGACCACGTCTTCGAGGTTCGCTTCGCCGAAGCCGTCGGCCAGGCTCATTGTTGCGCCGTACCCGGCCTGGCCTGGCTGAATCAGCACGCCGTAGGATCTCGGTGGTGATGGATACCCGGGATCGCCGATGACCGTTGCCGAGTGGAGCACGATCGCGAACCTGGCCACCGCGCTGGGCACGCTGATCCTGGCCGTGGCCACGTTCTCGGCCGTCCGGTCGTCCAACCTGATGGCCAAGGTGGCCCGGCAGCAGCTGCTGATCCAGCTCCGGCCGGTGCTGAGCCCGCGCGGCGGCGCGTGAGATAGTACGGCGATGAGCGACGGCCCGGAGCACGCGCAGGAGATCACGTCGCCCGGACGACCGCGGACAGTCGAGGTCGCCGACGGCGTCTACGCCTACGTCCAGCCGGACGGGACCTGGTGGATCAACAACACCGGGTTCGTGGTCGGACCGCAGGGAGTGTTCAGCATCGACGCGTGCTCGACCGAGCGGCGCACCCGGGCCTACCTGGCGGCGATCGGTAACGTCACCGCGGCCCCGGTCCGCACCCTCGTCAACACTCACCATCACGGCGATCACACGTTCGGCAACGCGCTCTTCCCCACCGCGACCATCGTCGCCCACGAGCGCGCCCGGGCCGAGGCGATCGCGTTCGGGCCGGCCAGGGACCAGCCGTTCTGGGAGAACCCGGACTGGGGGCGGTTGCCGCTCGAGCCGCCGTTCCTGACGTTCACCGACGAGATCGCACTGCACGCAGGGGACACCCGGATGACCGTGCGGCACGTCGGCACGGCCGCGCACACCACCAACGACGTGCTCGCGTGGCTTCCGCAGCAGTCGGTGCTGTTCTGCGGCGACCTGGTGTTCAACGGCGGCACCCCGTTCCTGCTCATGGGGTCGGTCGCGGGCTGCGTCGAGGTGCTTGAGCGGGTCGTGCTCGCGCTTGGCGCCAGAACCGTCGTGCCCGGCCACGGTCCGGTCTTCGAGGGCACCGCCCCGATCGAGGCCACCCTCGACTACCTGGGCTTCGTCCTCGAGCTGGCCGCCGAGGGCCGCGCGGCGGGCCTGACGCCGCTGCAGGCCGCCCGGGAGGCCGATCTTGGCCGGTTCGCGGACTGGCCGGACGCCGAGCGGCTGGTCGGGAACCTGCACCGCGCCTACGCGGAGCTGGCGGGAACCCCGCGCGGCGGGGCGATCGACGTGGCCGGCGCGCTTACGGACATGGTCGCCTACAACGGCGGCCGACGGCTGACGTGCCTGGCCTAGAGGCGTTTGACTGTGGCCGGGCGCGGTTGGCCAGACTCTCGGGGCGGGGCGGGGCGGGGCGGGGCCGGGCACCGGCGGCGTGGGGGATGTCCAGCGGCCCCTCTGGTCGACCGCTGCCGGCGGTGAGCGTGGTGGTGAGGCGGAGTCACGCGACCGTTCGAGATGAAAGCTTTTGAATTTCCGACCGTAGAAACCGGAAGGGTCCTGTGTCAGCGGAGCACAAGTCCAGCGAGTACCCGTACCAGGATGCCGGCCGTGGCGTGCCCGAGCGGGTCGCGGACCTGCTGGGGCGGATGAGCGTCGAGGAGAAGGCGGGGCTGCTCTTTCATCCGATCATCACGATGAACCCGGACGGATCCCTGGTCGACGACCCGGCGGCGGCGCCGTCGCAGGCGTCGACCGATGACCTGGTCACGGACCGCCTGATCAGCCACTTCAACCTGCTCAGCTTCCGCGGCCCAGGGGCGCCAGGGGCCGGGGCGACGGCCGAGTGGCACAACACCCTGCAGCGGCTGGCGGCCGAGGAAACCCGGTGGGGAATCCCGGTCACGCTGTCGACCGACCCTCGGCACGCGTTCACCGACAACGCGGGCACGTCGATGGCGGCCGGGCCGTTCTCCGAGTGGCCGGAACCGCTCGGGCTGGCCGCGCTTGGCGACCCCGAGGCGGTCAGGGAGTTCGCCGACATCGCGCGCCAGGAGTACCTCGCGGTCGGGTTCCGGGTGGCGCTGCACCCCCAGCTCGACCTCGCGACCGAGCCTCGCTGGGCGAGGATCGGGCAGACGTTCGGCGAGGACGCCGACCTCGCCGCCCGGCTCGGGGTGGCCTACCTGGAGGGCCTGCGCGGCGGCCGGTCGGTCGGGCCGGACAGCGTCGCGGCGATGGCGAAGCACTTCCCCGGCGGCGGCCCGCAGCGCGACGGGGAGGACCCGCATTTCCCGCACGGGAAGGAGCAGGTCTACCCGGGCGGCCGGTTCGACGATCACCTGCGCCCGTTCAAGGCCGCGATCGCGGCCGGGGTCACCCAGATCATGCCGGGCTACGGCGTCCCCGTCGGGACCGCGTACGAGGAGGTCGCGTTCGGCTTCAACGACGGCATCATCAACCGGCTGCTCCGCACCGAGCTGGGCTTCGACGGCATCGTCTGCAGCGACTGGGGCATCATCAACGACCATCAGATCATGGGGGAAGCGCACGCGGCCAGGGCCTGGGGAGTCGAGCAGCTCCGCCCGGCCGAGCGGATGCTGATGGCCGTCAATGCGGGCGTGGATCAGTTCGGCGGCGAGTCCCGGCCGGAGATGATCGTCGAGCTGGCCCGGTCCGGTCAGCTCCCGGCCGCCCGGCTGGACCAGTCGGTGCGGCGCCTGCTGACCGAGAAGTTCCGGCTCGGGCTGTTCGACCACCGACGTTACGTGGACCCGGAACTGGCCGACCGGACCGCCGGGAAGGCCGACTTCCGGGCGGCCGGGCGGCGGGCGCAGAGCGCCTCGGTCACCGTCTTGACCAACCGGGACCGCTGCCTGCCAGTCTCGGGCCGCCCCCGGCTCTTCGTCGGGGGCGTGGACCCGGCCGTCGCCGCCGACTACGCCGACGTGGTCACCGACCCGGCCCAGGCCGACCTCGCGCTGGTGCGGCTATCGACGCCGTATGAGGAGCGCCCGGGCCGCTTCGAGTCGTTCTTCCATACCGGCCCGCTCGACTTCGACGCCGGCCGGCTCGCCGAGATACTCGGGCTGCTGGCCGCCGTGCCGACCGTGGTGGCCATCCACCTGGAGCGCGCGGCCGTCATCCCCGAGATCAGCGCGGCCGCCAGCGCGCTGCTGGGGGTGTACGGCGCCAGCGACGCGGCCCTGCTCGACGTCGTCTTCGGCTCGGCCGAGCCCCGGGCCGGCTGCCGATCCAGCTGCCGAGGAGCATGGACGACGTGCGCCGGGGGCGGCCCGATGTGCCGCGGGAGGCGGCCGACCCGCTGTTCGACTACGGGGCCGGGCTCAGCTTGGATCCGCGGCTGGATCAGCGGCTGCATCCGCCACGATAGCGGCGAGCACGGCCGCTTCGCTGATGTCGGCCCGCTTGGTCGCGGTCAGCAGGGTCAGCGGGCCTGCCTTGGCGAGCCCGCGCAGGTGCGCAAGCGCCTCGGCCCGTTCTGGGTCGCGCAGCTCCTGCCGGTACCGCCGGCTGAACTCATCGAACCGGTCCGGGTCGTGGTTGTACCAGGTCCGCAGCTCACCCGACGGCGCGACGTTCTTGCACCATTCGTCCAGCGCCGCCTTGGCCTTGCTCAGCCCGCGCGGCCAGAGCCGGTCGACCAGGACCCGGGTGCCGTCGTCCGGCTCGGGCTCCTCATACGCCCGGCGTACCCGGACTTTTGCTGCCATTGCTGCTCCCATGAGCTAGGCCGGCTGCCCGTCCTGGCTGCGCTGTCCCAGCGCCGCCGTCAGCTCCCGGCGCGAGCTGACCCCGAGCTTGCCGAACACCTTACCCAGGTGCCATTCGACCGTCCGGGCGGACAGGAACAGCTGGGCCGCGATCTCCGGGTTGGTGCGGCCGTCCCCGGCCAGCCGGGCGATCTGCTCCTCCTGGGGGGTGAGCTGGTCCCTGGTCTCGACGCCGCGCTTGCGTACCTTCTCGCCGGTTGCGACCAGCTCCCGGCGGGCGCGCTCGGCGAACGCCCCCATGCCGATCGAGGCGAGCATGTCGTGGGCGGTCCGCAGTTGCTCGCGGGCCTCGACCCGCCGCCCCTCGCGGCGCAGCCACTCCCCGTACAGCAGGTGCGCGCGGGCGAGCTCGGGACGGAGCCGGGTCAGGCCGAGCCGGTCGATCGCCTCGCGGTACAGGTCGTCGGCGTCGGCCCCGTCGCTCAGCAGCGCCCGGCAGCGGGCCTCGATGCCAAGCGCGGGATCGTTGCCCGAGGGCTGGGTCAGCACCGCCAGCCGATCGAGCGCGCCCCGGGCGAGCTCGTCGTCCCCCAGCCGGGCGGCCGCCTCGACCAGCTCCGGCAGGGCCCACAGGGCGCACCACGGATCGAACGGGTTGGCGGCGGCCTGGCGGGCCGCCGACGCGGCCTCCTTGTAGTGGGCGAGGCCGTTGTGCAGGACCGCCGCCGTCCAGTAGGCGAAGGTTGCCGCCGCCCCCTGCCCGCTGGCGGCCGATTCCTCGATCGCGCTCGCGATCGCGGCGCAGGCCTCGGCCTCGCGGCCCTGCATCGCCCGCAGCAGCAGCTCGACGTGGGTCGGGAACCGGTTCCCGGTCCGCGCGGCCACGCTCGCGCTCTCGGCCGCCACCGCGCTGGCGCCGGCGAAGTCGCCCATCCACGCGCGGGCAACCCCCACCTGGGACAGGAACAGCGGCAGGTAGGCGAGCGCGCCGACGTCGCGGACGAGCTGGACCTGGCGGGCGGAGATCGCGTGAAAACCCTCGTAGTCCCAGACCGCGCTGCTGGTCCTGGTGGCCACCCAGCCCCAGCGCAGGACCTCCTCGACCGGGATGCTGGTGAGCATCTTCGCTGCTCGCTGGAGGGTCGACGCGGCGGCGACGGGTCCATCGGTGATCAGCAGGGCCAGGCCCTCGAGGGTGAGATCGAGCGGGCGGGGGCCATCCGGCGAGGCCGGCAGCGTCAGCACCGAGCGGCAGATCTCCAGCAGCACGTCCCCGTCGCCGGCGCTGTCGTTGCTGTCGCCGTCGCTGTCGCCATCGCCGTCGCCGTCGCCGGGTCCGCCGACGGTCAGGATCGCCGCGCCCCAGGCGGCGAGGTAGGTCTCGCGGGCGAGGTCGAGGTCGAGGGGCTCCAGCCGGCGGGCCGCCTCGAGCAGCGCGGCGGCCGCGTCGCGGGTGTGACCGGAGGCGAAGACGGCCTGCCCGCGCAGCAGGCCTGCCCGGGCGCGGGCGAATTCGTCGAGCGGTCCCGCCTCGGCCGCCGCGAGCAGGTCGAGGGCGTTGCCGAAGCCGCCGGACTGAAGGCTTACCTGCGCCGCGGCGAGCGCGCGGGCGGCCTGCCGGACCGGATCGGCGGTCAGCGCCACCGACCGCTCAAGGAACGCGGCCGCCGCCGCCAGGCCGCCGCGGGCCTGCGCCCGCCCGGCCGAGGACTCCAGCTCGACCGCGACCTCCTCGTCGGGGGCGGCCACCGCCTGGGCCCGATGCCACGCCCGGCGATCCGGGTCCGTGACCTGGTCGGTCACCTCCGCCAGGGCCGAGTGCACCTCCCGCCGCTCCCGCAGCGAGGCGGACTGATAGGCGGCCGAGCGCGCCAGCGGGTGCCGGAACCTGATCCGGCCGCCGAACTCGACCAGGCCCGCCTCGGCGGCTGGCTCGGCGGCCTGGGCGGCGATCCCCAGCCGCCTGGCCGCCCGCCCCACCAGCGCCCGGTCACCGGTCGGATCAGCCGCGGCCAGCAGCACCAGCCGCCGGCTCTCGGGCGGCAGCGCCGCCAGCTGGCGGGTGAAGGCGTGTCCGACCTGGCCGGTCAGCGTCGCGGCCTGGGGCAGTCCGAACCCGCCCGCGAGCTCGGCCGCGCTCAGTGCCTCCGGCAGCTCGAGCAGCGCCAGCGGGTTCCCCCGCGTCTCGGCCACGATCAGATCCCTGACCTGTGGGTCGACCGGTCCGGCGAGGGCGTAGTCAAGCAGCGTCCTGGCGTCCTGTTCTGGCAGCCCGGCGACCTCAAGCTCCGGCAGCCCGACCAGCTCCGCCCCCGGGTCGCGGCTGGCGAACACCAGGCCGACCGGATCCGCGCCCAGGCGGCGGGCGGTGAACCCCAGCGCCTGGGCCGAGGCCTGGTCCAGCCACTGCTCGTCGTCGATCAGGCAGATCAGGGGGCGTTCTGCGGCCGCCTCCGAGAGCAGGTTCAGCGACGCCAGGCCGACGATGAACCGATCCGGCGGCGGCCCCGCGACCAGGCCGAACGCGGTCCGCAGCGCGTCCTGCTGCGGCGACGGCAGCCGCTCGGCGCGGCCGAGCATGGGCGCGCAGAGCTGATGCAGACCCGCGAAGGCCAACTCCATCTCCGACTGCACGCCGGACGCCCGCGCCACCTGGCAGTCATGCTCCTGCCCGGCCACGTGCTCAAGCAGCGTCGTTTTGCCCACCCCAGGCTCGCCGCGCACGACCAGGACTCGGCTTTCGCCTTCCCGCACGGCGTCGATGAGACCGCCGAGCACGCTCAGCTCATCCCGCCGCCCGGCGAGCGGCAGGGCACCTGCGCTCAGGTATCCCTGCGGGTCTCTATTCATCTAACGAGCCTCCCGCTGGAGAAGGCGCGATCCAATGGTGCATCCTTCACTCCAGGACCTGGGGTCGGCCGCCCCAGGTGTGGGGTCATCCCGAGTCGAGCCTGCTCCGTCCGGCCGTCATCGGGCGCCGACTTGCTAGTCGGCTGCGGGTACGGGGAAGGGTTCACGAAACGGTTCAGGACGTCCCGGTCAACCACGAATAGTCCCCCAGCGGTCACTCTACGGGGCGGTCTCGTGGCACACAAGTGAAGGATTTTCACTCGAGTGGTTAATTTCTTACTAAGACCACGGCCGCAACATCCGGGTCGGGCCTTGGGTGCGGGTCGGCCTAAGGCGCGGGTCGGCCTAAGGTGCGGGGCGGGCGCGACGCGGGCACGGGCGTCTCCTGGCCGCCGGTGCCCCGGTGCAGCGGCGTTCCCTCGACGGCGGTGGCTTCCCCGGCGTTGGCCGGGCCGCGTAGCACGTACGCGACGCCGACGGCGCCGACCGCCCCGATCGTCGGCCCGAGTAGGTAGATCCACCAGGTGCTGAGGTTTCCGAGGGCCACATCGGGCCCGAACGCGCGGGCCGGGTTCATTGCGGCCCCCTCGTACGGCCCGCCCATGGTCGCCCAGGCGATGACGTAGGCGCCGACCGCCAGCGGGACGAACGGCCCGTTGAGCTTGGGCCCGTCGGCCAGGTTGACGACCATCAGGATCAGGCCGAAGGTGATAACCGCCTCGAAGCCGACCGCCTGCCAGTCCTGGCCTGGCTGGGGCAGCGTGGCGGCGAGCTTGCCCTCGGGCCCGAAGAAGGCGCGGGCCAGCAGCGATCCCCCGGCTGCGGCGGCGAACTGAACGATCCAGTACGCGATCACCATCGGCCTTGCCGATCGGCGGCGGGTTGCCTGGGCGCTGCTCGCCCCGCAGGATGTGCCGCACGTCAGGCCCGCTTTGGCGCGGCGTGCTTCGGAGCGGCCTGCTTCGGAGCGGCCTGGGCGACGTTCGGTGCGTTCGGTGCGTTCGTCGTTGTCAAGACGTTCCCCCGCTTCGACTCGGCCGGCGACGGTCGTGACGCCCTCGACGGCCACGCTCCCGCTCCGCCCCGGCCGGCCGCGCCTGTGGGCACCCTGGTCCGCACCCTGGTCCCGGTCCGGGGGCGTCAGGCCACGGCTCGCTTACGCGAGTTACGCAAGGTGCCTGTGTGCGCTCGCACGGCGCTTGGCCGCGTGATCACGAAGGATTTTCGCACTCATACGATGCGGATCCTTCGCCAAGAAAAAACCCTTCGTGATCATGGAAACCGGGGCCGGATTCTCGGGCGACTCAGGCGGCTGGTGGGGCTGCCCGCTTTGCCATCAATCTTGGCCGGGCCCGGGTTTCGTTACGCTGCCTCGGTTAGGGCGACACCGCCGTGCCGAGGGAGTCGGCGCCCTCGAACTTCGGTGCGCCCTGCTCGTAGAAGACGTCGACCTCGGTGATGGTGAAGCCCGCGGCCGTGAGCAGGTCGGCGACGGGCCGGGTGAGGCGGCAGCCGCCGAACAGCCGGTACTGCACCGGCTCAAGCCGCCGCTGCCAGCGCCGGACCCGCTCGTCGGGCGCCAGCCCGTGCTCGAGGAAGTGCAAGGTGCCGCCGGGCTTCAGCACCCGCCGGATCTCGCCCAGGGCGGCGCCGACGTCGGGGATCGTGCACAGCGTCCAGGTAGACAGCGCGGCGTCAAAGCTGTCGTCGGGGAACGGCAGCGACTGCCCGTCGAGCCCGGCCCGCTGAACCGGGACCGCGGCCGCCTTGACCCGCTCGTCGGCCAGCCGCCAGCCCACGTCGGACGGCTCGACCGCGGTGACCCGGGTGACCGCCGCCGGATAGAACGGGACGTTGTGGCCCGAGCCGAAGCCGAGCTCGACCACGTCGCCGGCCAGACCAGCGCAGACCCGGCGGCGCAGCGGCTCGGCCGACTTCGCGCCGCAGGCCTTGTTGATGATCCGCGGCACTACCTGCTCGCCGTAAAACCCCATGACCGCCTCCCGATGGAGCTAAGAACTCCCGACCATTATCGGGTCGCCGGCCGACCGGTCGAGGCGCGGCCACGATGGCCGCCCGGCCCGGATGAAGGCGTTGGGCCCGACGCACCGTCAAATAGGCCCCCGGTCACGCGGTAGCCCACGCTTCGCCGGGTAGACGCGAACGGGCGGGAAACGCGGAGAGTGAGGACATGGCGAAAGATACGCGGCAGCGTCAAGACACCGGGCGGCTGCCCGGGGCACCGGGCGAAAAGGCCGCTAAGCACGGCGGCAACTTCCTCGGTCGCCTGTTCGGCAGCATGATCGGCACCATCGTGGTCGTCGTGGTGATCGTGCTCGTCGGGGTTTACCTGCTCATAGCCAAGGTCGAGAGCCTTAACCCATTCGGCTCACACACCACGATCACCACAACGGTGGTCCTGGGGAAGCTCACCAAGATCGAGCAGGTGCACGTGGCCACGCGCTCTTACGCGGTGGATGTGAAGATCACCCAGAGCGTGGGGGTCATCCCCTGCTTCCTGATCTGCAATCAGATGGAGCTCAAGGGCAGCGGCACCGACGACGCCATCGTCGATCTGAGCACTCTTTCCAAGAAGGACGTCGCCATCGACCAGTCCACCGACACGGTGACCGTGCGGATGGCCGCGCCCGCTATCGGCCCGGCCGACCTGAACCCGGCCGCCTGCTCCATCACCAGCACGCACGGGGTCGTCAACGGCGCCACCCAGCAATTCAGGAACAACCCGAACGGCTACCGCCCGCTCTACGCGGCCGCCGACACCCAGATCCACGGCGCCGCCCTGCATGACGGCGCTCTGCTGACCGCCGGAGAGCAGAGCACCCGGGCGATGCTCGCCCGGCTGCTTGGCGCGGTCGGCGTCAAGAAGGTGATCGTGGACTTCGGCTAGCCCCGGGCAGCTGGCCGAGCAGCGTGCGGCCGAGCGGGGTCAGCGAGTGCCGCACCGACCGCCCCTCCCGGCTGCTCTCGATCAGGTACACGTCGCGCAGGACCTTGGCGTGCTCGGAGGCCGAGGCCGGGCTGATCCCGACGACGCCGGCCAGCTCGGCGGTGCCGCGGGGCGCGGCCAGCGCCCGCAGCACCGCCGCCCGGGTCGGGCCGAGCAGCGCCGCCAGGCTGTCGCCGTCGGCCGGGTCGGCCGGCAGGCCGTCGCGGACGGGCGGGCGGCCGCTGAGGCCGCGCGGGCGGGCGGCGTAGATGAGAACATTCGGGCGGAGCCCGCCGCCGAGGCCGAACAGGGGTTCGCCGGTCCAGAACGCCGACGGCATCAGCACCATGCCCTGGCCGTGCAGATCCCATTCGCCGTCGAAGCCGGTCCGGTCGAGCCCGTTGTCCCGCCAGCGCAGCCGCGGGTGCAGCGAGCAGAACAGCTCCTCGTGGCCGCCGGCCGCGAGCATGGGCATCCGCCGGGCCACCTCGGCGTGGAACGCGACCACGGCGCTGTCCCAGCGCGGCTCGACGAGGGCGTGGTGCAGATCGTGCAGCGCCCGGACGACCAGCTCGACCGACTCGCGGTCGCCGTCGGCCAGGTTCCTGATCCAGGTCGGCGGCAGGCTGGCCCGGTCGCGCCAGTCGTGCCTGAGCTGCGAGCGGAGCACCGAGCGGGGGGTGGCGCGCACCTCCTCGAGCCCTTCCTTGAGGTCGGGCGCGAACGAGTCGAGGAAGTCGGGCCACGGCATGCACGGCCTGAGCAGGTCAAGCAGCGGGCGCGCGGTGGCCGGGAACGCCGCCTGCGCCTCGCGCAGCCACCGGTCCGCCCGACGGTGGCCGGGGACCGCCGCCAGCCCCCGCAGCTCCGCCATGGTCAGCATCGTCTCGAGCACCGGCGCGGCGGCCGGGCTGAACCGGGTGCGGGCGACGTCGTCGGAGGTGAAGTTAAACCGCGCCACCGCCGTCTCCTCAGCGGCCCGCGGTCGGCAGCTGGCCGAGCATCGTACGGCCGAGCGCCGTCAGCGAGTGCCGCACAGCCCGGCCGTCCCGCAGGGTGTCGATCAGGTGCACCTCGCGCAGGACCTTGGCGTGCTCAGAGGCCGAGGCCGGGCTGATGCCCACCGCCCCGGCCAGCTCCACCGTCCCGCGCGGCGCGGCCAGCGCCCGCAGCACCGCCGCCCGGGTCGGGCCGAGCAGCGCCGCCAGGCCGTCGCCCGCAGACGGATCCGCCAGCAGGCCGTCGCAGGCCGACGCGTGACCGTCGGCGTGAGCGGCGGCGTAAAGCAGGCTGCTCGGCCTGCGTTCGTCGTCGGACACGCTGAACAGCGGCTCGCCGGTCCAGAAGGCGGACGGGATCAGCACCAGGCCGTCGCCGTGCAGATCGCACACCATGGTGTTGCCGGCCCGGTCCAGGCCGTCGTCCCGCCAGCGCAGCCGCGGGTGCAGGGTGCAGAACAGCTCCTCATGCCCGCCCGCCGCGAGCACCGGAATCCGCGCCGCCACGTCGGCGTGGAACGCGATCCTGACGCTGTCCCAGCGCGGCGCGACCACCGCCTTGTGCAGGTCGCGCAGCGCCCGGACCACGAGGTCGACCGACTCGGGGTCACCATCGCCGAGGTTACGGATCCAGGTCGGCGGGCGACCGGGACGGTCCGCCCAGGCGTAGCTCAGATCCGCCCGCAGGTCGGTCCAGGGGGTGGCCCGAACCTCCTCGAGCGCCTGCTCGATGTCGGGGGCGGACGAGTCGAAGAAGTCCGGCCAGGGCGGGCGCGGGCCGAGCAGGTCGAGCAGCGGGCGCGCGGTCGCGGGAAACGCCCGCCGCGCCTCGATCACCCATGAGCTGGTGCCGACGTGGCCGCGCGCGCGAGCCGCACGGCGCAGTCCCACCAGTGCAAGCGCCGTCTCCACGAGCGGCGCGGGGGCCACGGTAAACCGAGTGCGCGCCACGTCGTCGGGAGTGAAGTTGACACGAACCACGACTGTCTCCCGTATGCATGCAGGGTCGCCCGTCACCCCTGCGGGCAATCCTTCGGCCGTGCCCGAATGCATTGTCCCAGGCCCGGAAACAGATTTCGCTATATACCCAGAGTCCGCCGCACGCGACCCCAGCGCCAAGCGGAGCATTGGTCACGGAACAGCAACGACTAGTTCAACGAATTGACGGCAATTGCAGTTCCCATGCCGTCAAACCGAAGTTGCATGGAGGGAAATTCGCTATGCACAGCCAGCAATGGCGCCGTCTACTCAAGCCGCGCTTCAAGATGGCGGCAGCCTGCTGCGCCGTGCTCGCCCTGGCGGTCGCCGCGTGCAGTTCCAGCGGGAGCGGCGGAAGCCCGGGTACCAGTGGCACCAGCAGTACCGCGGCGACCGGGGCCAAGGTGGCCGGGGGCACCGCCACCTGGGCCCTGCCGCCGTCGTCGGCGCCGAACTACATATTCCCGTTTGCCAGCAGCACCTATTTCAGCACCGTGAACTTCGAGGAGTTCCAGTACCTGATCTACCGGCCGCTTTACTGGTTCGGAAACGGGGCAAGCCCGACGCTCAACTCGAGCCTGAGCCTGGCCGATCCGCCGGTCTACAACGGCAAGCAGGTGACCATCACCATGAAGGGCTGGAAGTGGTCCAACGGTGAGACGATTAACGCCGATGACCTGCAGTTCTGGATTCACATGATGCAGGCCGTCGCCCCCCAGGACTGGGGCGATTACGTGCCCGGCCTGTTCCCCGACAACATCAGCAACGTCAAGGTGACCGGCCCGCTGACGCTGACGATGACCATGGACAAGGCCTACAACCCGACCTGGTTCACCGACAACGAGCTCAGCCAGCTCACCCCGATGCCGATGGCCTGGGACAAGACCGCGACCGGCCCGAGCAACTGCGTCAACGTGGTGGCCGACTGCGCCAAGGTGTACAGCTACCTGGACAGCCAGTCCAAGTCGCTGTCGACCTGGGTGGGCTCGCCGCTGTGGTCGGTCGTGGACGGCCCGTGGAAGCTGGCCAGCTTCAACGCCGACGGCAACTCGACGTTCGTGCCCAACCCGGCCTACTCCGGGCCGGTCAAGCCGACCCTGGCCAAGTTCGAGGAGCTCCCGTTCACGACCGAGAGCGCCGAGTACAACGTGCTCCAGGCCGGGGCGGCCGGCGCGGGCCAGAAGATCGACGTCGGCTACATACCCACGACCGACGCGCCGACCAAGCCGGCCAACGCCGCCGTCGGGGCGAACCCGGTCAACGGGTACACGCTGGCGCCGCTGATCGAGTGGGCGATCAACTACTTCCCGATCAACTTCCAGTCGACCACCGGCAACGGCCCGGTCAACCGGCAGCTGTACTTCCGGCAGGCGCTGCAGTACCTGATGAACCAGAAGGCGGTCATCGACGGCCCGCTGCACGGCTACGGTGCCTACACGGTCGGGCCGGTCGGCACCTACCCGGCCACCTCGTACCTGTCGTCGCAGGGCCAGCAGGGCGACCCGTTCCCCTACAACCCGACCAAGGCCAAGCAGCTGCTGACCAGCCACGGCTGGAACGTGGTGCCGAACGGCGTCACCACCTGCCAGGACCCAGGCACCGGACCCACCCAGTGCGGGCCGGGCATCGCCAAGGGCCACACGCTCGTGTACAACCTGCCCTACTCCACCGGGACCAACTGGATCGCCCAGGAAATGACCCAGCTGCAGTCGAACGCCTCGCTGGTCGGCATCAAGCTCAACCTCGAGCCGAAGCCGTTCAACCAGGTGACCGCCATCGGAGCGCCCAACTGCGTGGTCGCCAAGACCTCCTGCAACTGGGACGTCGTGAACTGGGGCGGCGGCTGGTCGTTCGTTCCCGACTACTACCCGTCGGGCGAGACGCTGTTCCTGTCCGGCTCCGGCGCCAACTCCGGCGGCTACTCCAACCCCGAGAACGACTCGCTGATCAACAAGACGCTGACGTCGAGCGCGCCGTCAGCGCTCGCCGCCTGGCAGAACTACCTGTCCACCCAGGTCCCGTTCATCTGGCAGCCCAACGGCGCCTATGAGATGACCGAGGTCAGCAACGGCCTGGCGGGCGTGCTCCCGCAGGACACGACGGCCAACATCAACCCAGAAGACTGGTACTTCACCAAGTGATCGGATTCCTGATCCGCCGGCTCCTGCAGGCGGTGGTGGTGGTGCTGCTGGTCACGATGATCACCTTCATCTTGCTGCGCGCCATCCCCGGCAACGTGGCGGTTGCGGTACTGGGCCCGTCCAGCTACCGCAACCCCCAGGTGCTGGCCGCGTTCAACCGCGAGTACGGGTTCGACCGGCCGTGGTTCGACCAGTACCTGCTGTGGCTTGGCCACCTGCTCCAGGGCAACCTGGGATTCTCGTGGACGCTTGACCAGAGCGTCTCGTCGCTGCTCGGGTCGCACCTGCCCAAGACGATCTGGCTGGTCGGCGTCTCGGTCGTGCTCGCGCTGATCGTCGCGGTGCCGATCGGGGTGTGGCAGGCGGTCCGCCGCAACCGGCCGGTCGACTACACCTTCACCTCGCTGTCGTTCCTGTTCTACGCGGCGCCGACGTTTTTCGTCGGCACCGTGCTGATCCTGGTGTTCTCGGTCAAGCTGCATATCTTCGGGCCCGAGGGCCCGCAGGGCGGCATGGCCAACGACATCGCCGACTGGCGGGACCTGACCCTGCCGGTGGTCACGCTGGCGCTGGTGACGATCGCGCTGTTCTCCCGCTACACGCGCTCCTCGGTGATGGACAACCTGACCGAGGACTACGTCCGCACCGCCCGGGCTAAGGGGGCCTCGGGCAGGCGGGTGCTGTGGCGGCACGTGCTGCGGAACTCGCTGATCCCGATCGCCACCCTGCTCGGGCTGTCACTGCCGGGGATCATGTCCGGGGCACTGATCACCGAATCGGTCTTCAACTACCCGGGCATGGGCTACCTGTTCTTCAAGGCCGCCCAGCAGCAGGACTACCCGACCGAACTCGGCTTCATCATCGTGGTCGCGATCGCCACGGTGGTGGGGTCGCTGCTGGCCGACATCGCCTACGCGGTGCTTGATCCCCGAGTGAGGTACACCCGGTTATGGCCGTCAACCTGGTTACCGAAGACGTCTTGCCAGCCGGCGAGCCTGCCACCCCAGGGCTCCCGGCCGGCAAGACCCGCGGCATGTTCGTGCGCGGCCTGGAAGTGTTCCTCGAGAACAGGCTCGCGATCGCGGGCGTGATCATCCTGGTCGTGATCTTCGCGTTCTGCTTCCTCGGACCTGTCGCGTACCACACCGACCAGATCCACGTGAACCTGGCCAGCGAGAACCTCTCCCCCGGGCCGGCCGTCCGCTCGGCACCGACGTCAACGGTTACGACGTCCTCGGCCGGCTCATGGTCGGCGGGCAGATCTCGCTCGAGGTCGGCCTCGCCGCGGCCGTGCTCGCCACCTGCCTGGGGGTGCTGTGGGGGGCGATCGCGGGTTACTTCGGCGGCATCGTCGACGCGGTCATGATGCGGCTGGTCGACGCGCTGCTGTCGATCCCGACGCTGTTCCTGGCGCTGGTGGTGGTGTCGATGTTCCCGCCCACCGAGACCGAGCTGATCCTGGTCATCGCGCTGACCTCGTGGCTGACCACCTCCCGGCTGATCCGGGGCGAGGCGCTGTCGCTCCGGGTGCGCGACTACGTGCAGGCGATGCGGGTGATGGGCGGCAGCAGCGCCCGCGCGGTGTTCAGGCACATCGCGCCGAACGCGGTCGGCACGATCGTGGTCAACGCTACCTTCCAGGTCGCCGACGCCATCCTCACCGTCGTCGCCCTGTCCTACCTCGGCCTCGGCATCCGGCCGCCGCAGACCGACTGGGGCGGCATGCTCAACAGCGGCCTCAACTCGATCTACGACGGCTACTGGTGGCAGATCTTCCCGGCCGGCGTCGCGATCATCCTCGTCGTCATTGCGATCAACTTCATCGGCGACGCCCTCCGCGACTCGTTCGAAGTGAGGCTGCAGCGCCGATGACCGACCTGGTTGAGATTGAGGACCTGCGCACCGAGATCAAGCTGCGGCGCTCCGTCGTGCACGCGATCGACGGGGTGTCGCTGTCGGTGGCGGCGGGCGAGTGCCTGGGCATCGTCGGCGAGTCCGGCTCCGGCAAGACGATGACCGCGCTGTCGGTCATGCGCCTGCTGCCGGGCGGCGGGACGATCACCGGCGGCCGCATCTCGCTAGGCGACACCGAGATCACCGCGCTGACCGAAGAGCAGATGCAGCAGGTCCGCGGCAACGCGGTCGGCATGGTGTTCCAGGATCCGCTGACCTCGCTGAACCCGACGATGACGATCGGCGATCAGATCGCCGAGTCGGTGCGACTGCACCGGGGCGCGTCCAAGCCCGCCGCGCTGAAGCGGGCGGTCGAGGTGCTCGGCCTGGTCGGCATGCCCCGCCCGGCGGAGCGGATCGGGAACTACCCCCATCAGCTGTCCGGCGGCATGCGCCAGCGCGTCATGATCGCGATGGCCCTGGCCTGCGAGCCGCAGCTGCTGATCGCGGACGAGCCCACCACCGCACTCGACGTCACCATCCAGAAGCAGATCCTCGAGCTGATCGACGGCCTCCGCCAGCGCCTCGGCATGGCCGTCATCCTGGTCACCCACGACCTGGGGGTGATCGCGGGCCACGCGGACCGGGTGGCGGTCATGTACGCCGGGCGGATCGTGGAGTCGGCCGATGCGTCGACCCTGTTCGCGAACCCGCGTCACCCGTACACGGAGGCGCTGCTCGAGGCGCTGCCCGAGCGGGCGGCCGACGGTGCCGGCCGGCTCTACAACATTCCCGGCCAGCCACCGGACCTGACCGCCCCGCCGCCCGGCTGCAAGTTCGCGCCTCGGTGCAGGTACGCGCGGGAGCAATGCGTCGAATCAGAGCCATATCTAACGGCCGCGGGCGACTCGCACTTCTTCCGCTGCTTTTTTCCGGTGGGTGCCCTCCAGGTGGATGACCCTGGCGCCGCCCGGGAGACGGCGGGAGAGGCGGTCGCGGCATCTTCCGATGAGACCGGGCCGGCCGGGAGCTTGCCGGTCGGCGCGTTGGCGGACGCCGCCCTGGCGGAGGCTGCCTTGCTGGACGCCGCCTTGTTGGACGCCGCCTCGGCGGCGACGGCCGGCGGGTTGGCCGGACTGCGGCCGGAGACTCCGGACGCGACCGTTGCCCGGCCCGCCGGGAAGGGTGAGTTTCTCCGGGTCGATCGGGTGGTGAAGAACTTCACCGTCACCGCCGGGGCGGTGATGCAGCGGCGGATCGGTCAGGTCTCCGCAGTCGCCGACGTGTCGTTCGCGCTGCCTCACGGTTCCACGTTCGGGCTGGTGGGCGAGTCAGGGTGCGGCAAGACCACGATCGGGCGGCTGATCGTGGGCCTGGAGAAGCCGACCAGCGGCCGCATCCTGCTCGACGGCCACGACATCGCCCGGCAGTCCCGCCACGACCGCCACCTGCGGGCCCGCGCCGTCCAGCTGATGTTCCAGGACTCCTACGCCTCGATGGACCCGCGGATGCGGGTGGGCACGATCCTGCGCGAGCCGCTGGCCATCGCCCGCGACGGCAGCCGGGCCGACCAGCGCCGCCGGATCTCCGACATCCTGGGCGAGGTCGGCCTGCCCGCGAGCTCGGTGGACCGCTACCCGCACGAGTTCTCCGGCGGGCAGCGGCAGCGGCTCGGCCTGGCCCGGGCGCTGATCGGCGGCCCGTCGCTGATCGTGGCGGACGAGCCGGTGTCGGCGCTCGACGTGTCGATCCAGGCCCAGATCCTCAACCTGATGCGGGACCTGCAGCATGAGCACGGGCTGACGTACCTGTTCATCTCGCACGACCTGTCGGTGGTGCGGTACATGGCCGACGCGATCGGGGTGATGTACCTCGGGAAGCTGGTCGAGACCGGGCCCGCCGACGCGGTTTACGCCGCCCCGGCCCACCCGTACACGAAGGGGCTGATCGATACGGTCCCGGTCGCGGACCCCACCGCCGAGCGGGCCAAGGAGCACCAGGGCGTCGTCGGCGAGCTGCCCTCGGCGATCGCGCCGCCGAGCGGGTGCCGGTTCCGCACCCGCTGCCCTCGCGCCCAGGAACTGTGCGCTGTTGAGGAGCCGCCGCTGCGCCCCTTTACCAGCGCCGTGCATCAGGCCGCGTGCCACTTCCCGCTCCGCGAGCCGGAGCAGGGACTGGTATCGGCGGCCGAATCGGCGGTGCCCTGAGCGCCACGACGCGGGCGTGAGCCGTCCTATCCGCTGGACATCCGTGGGGCCCCGCTTGTGAGACGGCGGCTGGCCGGATGGGCCGACGGTGGCTCCAGCCGACTGTGTCGCGCGTTTAGCGGGGGGTGCGGGTGCGGGTGCGGGTGCGGGCGTTGGGGCGTCCGTGGCGGGTGACGGCGAGCCGACCGGGGCGGACACTGTGATTGTGTGCCGTTGGGGGCGGCGTTTTCCGGCCGCAGGCGTCAGCGTGTGCGGTTGGGGGCACTCCGCGACCCGAAGTGCCCACGGTGACCCCTCTTTCGGTCCTGCTTGTGGTGCGTGGTGACGGTGAGGACGGTGTGCTGGTGACGGGCCGCCGGACCGACGCCCCGCCCAGCGCCGAGGCTGTCGCTGGGGTAGCCGACAGGCGCCCAGCCGCCCGCAGCCAAGCGACTCGTTTCGATCGGCCGGCATTTTTGACAAAAACGGCATTTCTTTCCGGCGCAGGGCCGTTTGACCTGGGCCTGACCTTGGCAGACTGCCCAGCATGGTCTCCAAGATCCTCGTCGCCAACCGCGGCGAGATCGCGATCCGCGCCTTCCGCGCCGCGTACGAACTCGGCACGCAGACGGTGGCGGTTTTCCCGTACGAGGACCGCAACTCCGAGCACCGGCTCAAGGCCGACGAGGCGTACCAGATCGGCGAGCCGGGCCACCCGGTCCGGGCCTACCTCGACCCCGGGCTGATCGTCGAGGCCGCGGTGAAGGCGGGCGCCGACGCCGTCTACCCGGGCTACGGCTTCCTGTCGGAGAACCCGGCCCTGGCCGAGGCGTGCGCGGCCGCGGGCATCACGTTCGTCGGACCGGGCGCCGGCGTGCTCACCCTGACCGGCAACAAGGCCCGCGCGATCGCCGCCGCCCGGGCGGCGGGCGTCCCGACCCTGCAGAGCGTCGCCCCGGGCACCGACGTCGCCGCGCTGCATCGCGGAGGCCCGCGCCCTCCCCTTCCCTGTCTTCGTGAAGGCGGTGGCCGGGCGGCGGCGGCCGCGGCATGCGCCGGGTCGAAGAGCCGGGCGCGCTGCGCGAGGCAATCGAGACCTGCATGCGCGAGGCGCAGGCCGCGTTCGGCGACCCGACCGTCTTCATCGAGCAGGCCGTGATCGATCCCCGCCACATCGAGGTGCAGATCCTCGCCGACGCGCGACGGCGGCGTGATCCACCTGTACGAGCGCGACTGCTCGGTGCAGCGCCGCCACCAGAAGGTCATCGAGATCGCGCCCGCGCCGCATCTCGACGAGGGCCTGCGCGCGCGGATCTGCGCCGACGCGGTGCGGTTCGCCACGCGAGATCGGGTACGTCAACGCGGGCACCGTCGAGTTCCTGGTCGACCCGTCCGGCAACTACGTCTTCATCGAGATGAACCCGCGCATCCAGGTCGAGCACACCGTGACCGAGGAGATCACCGACGTCGACCTGGTGCAGGCGCAGCTGCGCATCGCAGCCGGCGAGACCCTCGCCGACCTCGGCCTCTCGCAGGACGGCATCCGGATCCGCGGCGCCGCGCTGCAGTGCCGGATCACGACCGAGGACCCGGCCAACGGCTTCCGCCCCGACACCGGCATGATCACCACGTACCGCTCGCCCGGCGGCGCGGGCATCCGCCTCGACGGCGGCACCACCTACACCGGGGCCGAGGTCTCGGCGCACTTCGACTCGATGCTGGCCAAGCTGACCTGCCGCGGCCGGACGTTCGAGGCGGCCGTCGACCGCGCCCGCCGCGCGCTGGCCGAGTTCCGCATCCGCGGCGTCGCCACCAACATCCCGTTCCTGCAGGCCGTGCCTCGACGACCCCGACTTCCGCGCCGGGGCACCTCACCACCAGCTTCATCGAGGCGCACCCGCAGCTGCTCACCGCCCGCTCGTCGGCCGACCGCGGCACCAAGCTGCTCACGTACCTGGCCGACGTGACCATCAACCAGCCGTACGGCGCCCGCCCGGTCAGCACCGACCCGGTCAGCAAGCTCCCGGAGATCGACCTGACGCCAGCCGCCCCCGGCCGGATCACGCCAGCGCCTGCTCGAGCTCGGGCCGGCCGAGTTCGCGCGCCAGCTGCGCGCCCAGACCGGGGTCGCGGTCACCGACACGACCTTCCGCGACGCCCACCAGTCGCTGCTCGCGACCCGGGTGCGCACCCGCGACCTGCTCGAACGTGGCCGGCCACGTCGCCCGGACCATGCCCGAGCTGCTGTCGCTCGAGGCCTGGGGCGGCGCGACCTACGACGTGGCGCTCCGCTTCCTCGCCGAAGACCCGTGGCAGCGGCTGGCCGACCTGCGCGCGGCCGTCCCGAACATCTGCCTGCAGATGCTGCTGCGCGGCCGCAACACGGTCGGCTACACCCCCTACCCGGCCGCGGTGACCGGAGGCGTTCGTCGAGGAGGCCGCGGCGACCGGCGTCGACATCTTCCGCATTTTCGACGCGCTCAACGACGTCAGCCAGATGCGGCCGGCCATCGACGCCGTCCGCGCGACCGGCACGGCCGTCGCCGAGGTCGCGCTCTGCTACACCGGCGACCTGTCCGACCCGGGCGAACAGCTCTACACCCTCGACTACTACCTGCGCCTGGCCGAGCGGATCGTCGACGCCGGCGCGCACGTCCTGGCGATCAAGGACATGGCGGGCCTGCTGCGCGCGCCGGCCGCCAGGACGCTCGTCACCGCGCTGCGCGAGCGGTTCGACCTGCCGGTCCACCTGCACACCCACGACACCCCCGGCGGCCAGCTCGCGACGCTGCTCGCCGCCATCGACGCCGGGGTCGACGCGGTCGACGCCGCCAACGCGGCGATGTCCGGCACCACCAGCCAGCCGTCGCTGTCGTCGCTGGTGGCCGCCACCGATTACTCGGCCGCGCGAGACCGGCCTGTCGCTGCGGGCCGTGTGCGACCTCGAGCCCTACTGGGAGGCCGTGCGCCGCCTGTACGCGCCGTTCGAGTCCGGCCTGCCCGCGCCGACCGGCCGCGTCTACCGCCACGAGATCCCCGGCGGCCAGCTCTCCAACCTGCGCCAGCAGGCGATCGCGCTCGGCCTGGGCGAGAAGTTCGAGCAGATCGAGGACATGTACGCCGCCGCCAACGACATCCTCGGGAACATCGTCAAGGTGACCCCGAGCAGCAAGGTCGTCGGCGACCTGGCGCTGCACCTGGTCGCCGTCGGCGCCGACCCGCAGGACTTCGCCGAGAACCCCGGCAAGTACGACATCCCCGACTCCGTCATCGGCTTCCTGTCCGGCGAGCTCGGCGACCCGCCCGGCGGCTGGCCCGAGCCGTTCCGCACCAAGGTCCTGGCCGGCCGCACCGCGCGCGTGCTCGACACCGAGCTCACCGCCGCCCAGGAGGACGGCCTGCGCACGGACCGCCGCCGCACCCTCGACCGGCTGCTGTTCCCCGGGCCGACACGGAAGTTCGAGGAGTCGCGCGCGACCTACGGCGACCTGTCGGTGCTCGGCACCGCCGAGTACCTCTACGGGCTCCAGCCCGGGCAGGAGCACCACGTCACCATCGAAGAGGGCAAGACGCTGCTGTTCGGCCTGCAGTCGGTCGGCGAGCCCGACGAGCGCGGCATCCGCACCGTCATGTGCACGATCAACGGCCAGCTCCGCCCGATCCGCGTCCGCGACCGCTCGGTCGAGCCCGACGCCCCCGCCGCCGAGAAGGCCGACCCGGCCAGGCCCGGGCACATCGCCGCCCCGTTCGGCGGCAGCGTCACCCCGGTGGTGACGGTCGGCGCCCAGGTCGCGGCCGGGGACACCGTCGCCAAGATCGAGGCGATGAAGATGGAGGCCTCCATCACCACCCCGGTCGCCGGCACCGTCACCCGCTGGCGCTGATCGGCACCGCGCAGGTCGACGGCGGCGACCTCATCGTGGTGATCGACTGAGCCGCCGTGACCGAATGGGCCGCGCGGTCCCGGCTGAGCTGCGCTATGCGGCCGCGGCGGACAGCAGGTCGGTCGAGAGCTGCCAGAGCCGGGCGGCCTGGTCGGGGTCGAGGGCGTAGCCGGCGACTCCCCGGCGGACACCAGGCTGGTGCGGTCCAGCCTCGTTGCAGTCCTCGAAGTAGCGTCCGGTCACGCCCTCGACTAGCGGCGAAGCGGCCAGCATGACTGAGGTGGCGGCGCCCTGGGCGGTGTCCTTGACCGAGACGCCGGTGCTGCCGGTGGGATCGAAGGCGACCGGCGCGGCGGTCATGTGCCGGCCAAGGTTGGTGTCGCTGATCCGGCCCGGGTTAAGCGCGTTGACGGCGATGTGGTCGCCCGCCCAGCGCTTGGCCGCCTCCACCGCGAACAGCACGTTCGCGGTCTTGGACTGGCTGTAGGCCGCCCACGGGTCGTAGCGGCGGCGTTCGAAGTTGGGGTCGTCAAACAGCACCCCGCCGTTGATATGACCGACCGAGCTGACCACCACCACCCGGGCACCGCCCGCCGCCGCGAGTTCGTCGTGCAGGGCGGTGGTCAGCGCGAAGTGGCCGAGGTGGTTGGTGGCAAACTGCAGCTCCCAGCCCTGGGCGGTGCGCCGTTCCGGCGTGGCCATGACCCCCGCGTTGTCGACCAGGATGTCCAGCGGGCCGGTCCAGCCGGACACGAACTCGCGGATCGAGCCCAGGTCGGCCAGGTCGAGCCTCGCCACCAGGACGCGATCGCTGCCCGTCGTCGCGGTGATGTCGGCGGCCGCGCGACGCCCGGCTGCCGGGTCGCGCACGGCGAGCGTCACCGCGGCCCCGGCCGACGCCAGCGCGCGGGCGGTTTCCACTCCGATGCCCGATGACGCGCCGGTGACGATCGCCCGTTTGCCGGCCAGATCGATGCCCGCGATCACCTGCGCCGCAGTCGAGGCGGCCCCGAACGGGGTGGTGACGAGAGTGCTGCTCATAGTCCGAATCTCCTCTAGACTGCTCGTAAACGGAGCCGGGTCCGCTAAGGATCACTATAAACGGAGCCGGGTCCGATTACAAATGGGAGGGTCCATGTCAGCCAAGGAGACCCGGGCGCTGCGGGCCGACGCGCGGCTCAACCACGACCGCGTCCTCGAGGCGGCCGGCCGGGCGTTCGCGCGGGACGGAGAGGATGCGTCGCTCAAGGCGATCGCGAAGGACGCCGGGGTCGGGATCGGGACGCTCTACCGACGCTTTCCGACCCGCGGACTCCTGGTCGAGGCCACCTACCGGAGCGAGAGCGCGAAGCTCTGCGCGGCCGCGCCGGCGCTGCTCGAGGGGATGCCCGCAGCCGAGGCGACCCGGGTGTGGATGGACAGCTTCCTGGACTACCTGGCGACCAAGCGAGGCATGGCCGGAGCGCTGCACGCGGTCCTCACCGAGGACGACGATCTGCGGATGAAGACCCGCGGCCTGCTCATCGACGCCATGGCGACCCTGCTGGCGGCCGGCCTGGCCGAGGGAACGATCCGCCCCGACGCCGACGCGACCGTGGTGGTCATGGGCCTGGGCGGGGTGGCGTTGATCGCGGGCCAGCCCGACCAGCGCGACCTCGCTCGCGACCTGCTCGACCTGCTGATGGACGGACTCAGATACGGCGCCCCATCGCAAGACGCCTACGGTCGCGACTAGCCAGCCCAGCGATCGCGCTGGCTGTCTTGGCTACGGTAGTTCCTTGCTCATCAGAGTCACCACCGTGTCGTAGCGGGTGATGGTTCCGTCGGGTGACTCCTGGTCCCACGAGTCGGGTTCGCGACCGTAGGCACGGTAGCCGAGTCGCTCGTAGAGCGCACGCGCCCGCGGGTTGCTGTCCTCGACGCCAAGCTCAACCCGGTGCAGCCCGCGGGCCCGCACCCGGTCTTCGGCGGCGTTAATCAGGAGGGTGCCGATGCCGCACGACTGCAGTGCTCCGTGGACCGCCAACTGCCAGATCGTGCCCGCGCCGGGAGTCTCGGCGTAATCAATCCCGCCGACTGCCACCGGGACGCCGGATGGTGGACAGGCGGCGAGATACTCCACTTCGCCGAGCCTGACGCGTTCGAGCGCCCGGCCGATGCTCGCCAGGTGGGTACGCGACCCCGACCAGACGCATGACGGCAGGTCTTCAGGCGTCAGGTCACGGACCGTCAGGCGCATCACGATCTCGGGCACGAACACCACCTCGCCGTCACACGGCCGCAGCCCTTTCACCGCCAAGCATGCCCGGTGGGGACGCCGATGGCATTCGGTTTTCCCGCCGATCGGGGATGCGGTCGCTCTACAGGCCGCGCTCGATGGGGATGTCGCCGCGATCGGCCGCCTTGACCAGAGCGGCGTGGTCGGCCTCGGTCTGGTCGGCGTAGAGCCGGGCGAACCGGGCGAGGGCGACGTCGAGGCGATCGGACGCGCCGACGTAGCCGACGATCATCGACGCCCCGCTGGTGCGGGCGTGGCCCTTCGCCAGCAGGTGCCCGACCACGGCGGCATAGTCGGCCAGGGCGGCGGCGTCGATGGAGTCCAGGGCCACGGTCCCCTTCATGTTCCTGAACTGGCGGACGTAGTACTGGTGTCCGTCGAAGGAGGTCCAGCCGAGCAGCGGGTCGCTGACCGTCTGCAGCGCCTGCTGGTATTCGACCACCCGCTGGCCCTGATGGGCGTGCCAGGCCGACTCGCCGTGCACGTAGGGGGCCAGGACCGACCGGCGGGCCTGCTTCAGCTGCAGGAAGAGAACGTCGTCGGGGCTGCTGCCTTCGAGCAGGGCGACGTAGGCGCGCAGCCCGACGCTGCCGACGCCGACCACCTTGTGGGCGATGTCGATCACCGTGTAGCCACCAAGGACTCGTCGCCAGTGCGGGGCCAGGGTGCCGAGGTACTCGTCGAGTCCCTGGGCGAGCGCGTCCGCCTCGGCGTAGCTGACCCGGGTGATCAGCGGCGCGTCTTCCACCAGGCGGCGTCGGCCGTCGCGCTCGGCGGTGAACTTGGGCAGCACCCGGTCGCTGGTGCCGCGGCGGGCCCGCGCGGCGGCTCGTTTAATCTCGGCCCGCAGCGTCTTGCCGGCCGCGCTCTGCTGCAGGCGGTCCGCCTCGAGGCGCTGGTAGGACCGGGCCAGCAGCGGCGCCGCGGCCAGATCGCGGACCTCGGCCCGGTACCCCGCGACGCAGCGCACCACGGCCGCCTCGCAGTCCTGCTCGCTGGCGCCGTTCTGGCGGCCGGCGACCCAGATGCTGGCGACCAGGCGGCGCAGGTCCCACTCCCAGCCGCCGGGATGCGCCTCGTCGAAGTCGTTCAGGTCGATGACGAGGTCCCGCTCGGGCGAGCCGTAGAAACCGAAGTTCCCCAGGTGCGCGTCACCGCAGATCACCGGGGTGATACCGGTCGAAGGCAGCCGGGCGACGTCCTCGGCCATGACGATGGCGGAGCCGCGCAGGAAGCCGTACGGGGTGGCGGTCATCCGCCCGACCCGAACCGGGATCAGCCACTCCAGCCGGCCGCGATGCGACTCGTTGATCAGCTCGACCGGGTCGGGCCGGTCGGAGCGTACCTTCCAGTGCCCAAGCGAGCCGCGCGGAACCTGCTGCCGGAGCTCCTTGCCCATCCGGTAGCGGTCCTCGCGTGACGTTGACCGCTTCCGCAGCGAGGTAAAGGCCTCGCTGTCGGCCGAGGCGAGGACGACGTGGTCGTGGACAGGAACGCCGCTGCCGGTTCGCTCGACCATGCTCTGCAGTATGCCCAGTGCGCGGCCCCCGCTCACGGCCTGCTCGGACGATTACCTCACGAGGACGGCAGCGACCTCGCATTGAGTCCGCGCTGGGCCACAAACGCCTCGAAGCCGGCCCGCTGGTGCGACGTGGCCCGTCGCGCGGCCGCGAGCCGTCCGGCGTCGGCCAGGCTGGGCCGGACTAGGTTGACGGCGCCGCCGAGCCTGGGGTCGGGCTCCGCCTGGAGCCCGTCGGCCCGGGCGAGGCGCCGGTTGAACTCGTCCTGGGACGACCCCAGGGCAGGCATCACCCAGAAAGGACCGCCGGTGCCAAGCTGGTACGAGCAGTAGCTGCCGCCCCAGGGCCGTGCGGCCGCGCGGATGTCGGCCGCGATCGTCGAGGTGTCCCCGTCGACCTGCACCGCGTCGCCGCCGAGGGTAGCGCCGAACGCCTGCCGACCCCCGGCGACGACCGTGTGGCCCGCGAGCGCGGATGACTCGTGGTTCTCGGTCTCGCCCCCTTCCAGGTAGAAGGCGTGCAGGTGCGCGTGCTGAACCTCCTGCCGCGGGTTCCTGGTGGTCGCCGCGTCGGCCTGGCGGCCGGCCAGGCTCGGCCGGCGCCTTCCGCGTCACGCTGGTAGTCGACGTTGGGCGGGCTGTCATTGGCGCAGAACACCACCTGCCCGCCGTCGAGGCTGCGGTACCACGCGGCGACCATGGTCATCGCGGCCTGACAAGCCGTCAGTTCCGTGGGCGTGGCCGAGGACCAGCCGTCGCGATGACAGCGGGGCACCATGAGCACATGCGGCCTGGCCACCCGCCGGGGCCCGTTGTCGAGCATGAAGGGGTTGCGATCGAGGACCAGGTCGACCAGCGCGGAACCATCAGACCCGGTCACCGTCCCTAGGTAGGTCGGGAAAGCCGGCACGTCGGCGAACACGTCCACCGGCCGGAACCGACGTGAGAACTCCCCCGCAGGGACGACGCCCTCGGCGTTCCCGGTCGCCTGGTCCGCCAGCACCCAGCTTCCTGCCTCGCCGCCGCCGCCCGGCGACCAATACGCCCTGACCGCGGTGACGCCATCGCTGTAGGTCCACATCGCCCGTAGCTCGACCGGGGTGAACGGGGAGCGCCAGCGCTCTGGTTGATCGGCCACGCTCCCATGATCGACCCGAGAATGGGCCGACGTAAGTCCGGGGCCGGGGCCGGGGCTGAGGGCGGTGCGGGCCGTGGTCGCACCCCGCCTGCCCTCAGCCTCGGCTGCCTCGGGGCCGCCGCTAGGCGGCCGGCTCGATGGGCGCTGCGCCGAGCCGGAAGGCGGCGCTGCGCACCGAGGGCGCGGAGATCGCGCCGTTCCACACGTTCGGGATCGGCTGGGACCGGACGTCGGCCCCGATCGCCTCGACGCCGGCCAGCACGCCGAGCACCGATTCGGTGAACCGCATGCCGTTCAGCGGGGTGGTCAGCCGTCCGTCCTCGATCAGGAAGCAGGCGTCCCTGGTGACTCCGGTGATCGTACCCGTGATCCGGTCCACCAGCCTCGTGTACCAGAATCTCTGCAGGTAGACGCCACGCTCGAGCTGGGCAATGAGCTCATCCTCGGTCCCGCTGCCGCCGGCCATGACGATGTTGGGCGCGGTCGGCTCGGGGACCTGCTCGCGGGCGATGTGCGCGTGCCCGGTGGACGGCCGGCCGAGGGCGGCGGCGGTGGCCAGGTCCGTGACCGCCTCGCCGACCAGGCCGTGGCGGAAGAAGTCGACCCGGCGCTTGGTCACCCCCTCGATGTCGAAGCCGATCGGCAGCCCCACGTCCGCGCCGCCGTCATCGGCCACGTTGACCAGCGGGGCGGCCAGCTGCTGGCCGGCCTGGGCGGTGATGCCGATCCCGGCCGCGGCGAGCGTGCCGGTGAAGCCGACGTCGGGCAGGAAGCCGAGCAGCTCGCCCACCGCCTCGGCCCCGAGCACCACCGGGTACCGGCCGGCGGGCAGGTCCGCCCGGCCGCGCCCCGCGCGCGCCTGGGCGACCGCGCGTGACACCGAGCCGGCCACGTCCAGCCGGGCGGCCGAGCGGCTCAGGTCGACCCAGTGGGCGGTGCCGTCGTCGATGGTGGCGGTCAGCGTGCCGGATGCCTCAGTGGTCGCGATCTGCCTGCGAATGCCGGCGGTGGTAGCGACGACCTGCTGGGTGACCGCGCGGCCGAACATGCCCGCGGCCTCGCCGCCCGCTGCCAAGGCGGCGGCCATGGCCTCCTTGGCCAGGGCACTGCGGGCGGCGACGTCATACGCCTCGGTGTCGCGGTACCAGTAGCGCGCCAGCGGCTCTCCGGGGTACTCGGCGGGAGCGCCGGCCCGGGCGGCCGCGTCGGCTGCGTCGGCTGCCGCCAGGCGGATCTGCCCTGCCGCCAGCGGCAGCTTCGCCCGGGTGCGCGCCCCGTCAGCGACGGCGGTCGCGGCGGCATCGATCGCGGCCAAACGGACCTGGCCGGCCTCCTTCGACAGCTCCGCCCGGGTGCGCGCGCCCGCCGCAGCGGCGGCGACGGCGCGCTCCAGGTCGGCCGCGGTGGAGGTGGCGACCCGGTACGGGTGGCCGTTGACCAGCGCGCGGACCAGGTACTGGACCTCGACGATGTCCTGCGGCTGGTGGATCACCTGGCCCGCGAACCGGGTGTACTCGCCGGATCGGGCGAGCACGCAGATCTCGAATTCGTCGGCTGCGGTCGACCGCAGCGCGGCGTCGAGCGCTTCCATCGTCCGCGCCTCGTCCAGTGGCGGCAGCATCATGCGACTCCTGTCCTGATCGCGCGGGCCAGCAGCGGCGCCGCCCCGTGGCTGAGGAAACCCCACTGCTTGGGCTCGCCCTTGCCGCAGGGGTAGCCGAAGGTCCGGAACTCTTCCGGGCCGGCGACGGCCTCGACGCTGTTCCAGAACTGCGGCGTGACGCCGCCGTAGCTGAAGTTGCGCAGCAGCCGTCCCTTGCGGCCGCGGCGCACCTCGTAGGCGACCTCGGTGCCGAACTGGAAGTTGAGCCGGCGGTTGTCGATCGACCAGCTGCGGTTGTCCTCGATGTAGTAGCCGTCGCCGAGCCGGTCGAGCAGCTCCGGCAGGCTGCCCGAGCCCGGCTCGAGGAACACGTGGGTGGAGAAGCAGACTGGCAGGTACGCCCAGCCGTCGGCCCTGGCCGCGCCGGTGATCTCGAGCCCGGACCGGGCGGCGGAGTCCCGGTTGGACAGCGCGCGCCGGAAGATCCCCTCCTCGATCAGGCCCGCCCGGCGAGCGGGCGTGCCCTCGTCATCCCAGCCGAAGCTGCCCCTGGTTCCTGCGACGGTCGGGTCGGAGGTGATCGACACCGCCGGGGAGCCGTAGCGGAGGGTGCCGACGTCGCTCGCCTGGATGAACGAGGTGCCAGCGAAGTTCCGCTCGTCGCCCAGGATCCGGTCGAGCTCGAGCGCGTGCCCGGACGATTCGTGAATCTGCAGTGAGACCTGCTGCGCGCCGATGACCAGGTCGTTGACGCCGGCCGGGGCCATCGGGGCCGACAGCAGGGCGACCGCCTCCTGGCCGACCCGGGCGCCGTTGCCGACCAGGTCGAGGCCGAGGACGAACTCCCAGCCGGAGCCGCCGGTGTTGCCGTGGAACGAGTTCGGGTAGCTGCGCCGCTGCACCTCGCGCTCGTTGGCGGCGATCGCGGTCAGGCCGCCGCCGGTCTCGATCAGGTGCTGGTGCTGGAGGGACCCCTCGGTCGAGGCGAAGTGCCGGTGCTGGCGCTTGGCGTTCACCCCCGCCGTCACGCTGGACACCCCCCGACTGGCGGCGGCGGCCTCGATCGCCTGCGCAAGCAGGGCGTCGCGCTCGGCCGTGGTCACCGCGAAGGGGTCCTGCCCGACCTCGGTCTGGTATCGGCCGCTGATCGCCGGGCGAGGCGGGAACACCACCCGCGGGCCGGCCCCGACGCCGGCCCGCGCCACCGCGATGGCGCGCTCGGCTACGCGGGCCGGGACCGCGGCGTCGCTCAGCGGCGCGGCGGCGAAGCCCCAGCTGCCGTCGACCAGCACCCGGACGCCGATGCCGATCGACTTCTCCAGCCGCTCGTCGGGGTCGCGGTCCAGCTGGTGGTACAGCCGCAGTTCCTCCGCCTCGACCAGGCGGGCGTCGCCGTATTCAAATCGACTGTCGATTGTCGACATTGCGGAGGCAAGCAATGCCGCGGCGGCCTCGTCATCGGCGAGGTCACCCCAGAGATGCGCGTTCGTTGATGCCATGGGCGTCGGTTGGCCGATCCGCTAGTGGGCGAACAGTTGGGAAAGGTCCGCGAAGGCCTTGAACTCAAGCGGGTTGCCCGCCGGGTCGTAGAAGAACATCGTGTGCTGCTCGCCGACCTCGCCCGCGAAGCGGACGTAGGGCTCGATCACGAACGTGGTGCCCGCGTCGCGCAGGCGGCCGGCCAGCCGCTGGAAATCGGCGACCGGCAGCACCAGGCCGAAGTGCGGGACCGGGACGTCGTGGCCGTCGACCGGGTTGTGCACCCGGTCCTGGCGCGGGCCCGGCGCGAGGTGGGTGACGAGCTGGTGGCCGCCGAGGTTCCAGTCGATCCAGTGGTCGGACGAGCGGCCGCGGGGCAGGCCGAGCACGCCGCCGTAGAACGCCTCCGCCTGGGCCAGGTCGTCGACCGGGACGGCGAGGTGAAACGGCGGCCGCACGGTCGGGTCGGTGATGGGAGCGCTGTCGGTCATGGGAGCGCTGTCGGTGCTCATGATGCTTCTTCCTGTTCCTTCTCCGGTGACTGAACGTCGGCCAGCGTCTTGGGCACGAGGTAGTGGTCCTTGAGCGCGGCCGCGATCACGACCCGGTCCCTGGTCGCGACGGCCTCGATCAGGCTCCGGTGCCGGTCGATGACCTGGGTCAGGTCACCACCCTGGAACTCGAGCGAGGATCGCATGAGCGCGCCCATCTGGCCGTCGAGCGCGTGCCAGAGCTCGACCAGCCGGGCGCGGCCGCCCGCCTCGACCAGCACGCCGTGCAGCCGGGTGTCGCACTCGACCGCCTCGGCCAGGTCACCGTCATCGACGGCCCTGGTCATGGCGTCTAGCTCGGTGCCGAGGGCGGCCAGCAGCCGGTCGTCGATGACGGCCCGGTCTTCGCACACCGCGCCCGACTCGAGCAGGTAGCGGGCGAAGCACGCGTCGTCGATCTCGGCCCGGGTCATCCGGGCCACCCAGCACCCTCGGCGCGGGGAGAACTCGACCAGGCGGTCGTTCTTGAGCTCGGTCAGGGCGGAGCGCAGGGTGGTCCTGCTGACGCCGAACTCGGCTGCGAGGCTGGCCTCGATGAGCCGTTCCCCGGCGGCGAGCTCGTTGTTGAGAATCCGCCGCCGCAAGGTCAGCCGCACGACCTCGGGCAACGACAGGTGCGAGATCACGGCGTCTCCCTAGCGCGCGAACCGGGATGTTTCCCCCCATTGGCCGCATACTCTATCGGTCGCCGCCGGCCTACTGAAGGTCACGAACCGCTTCAAGCGCCGCCTCCTCGCTCAGACCCTGGTGGCCGGCTGCATCGGGGCGGGCGAGGAGCGATCCGGCCGGACCGGTGAGGATGGCGGTGACGCCGGGGCCGTGGCCGGGCTGGGGGCTGCCGCCGTGCACGACGAGGCCGATGGTGACCCAGCCGCGCCGGTAGCCCGCGTTGAACCTGGCGTCCAGGTCGGTGATCGCCACCAGGTCGCCGAGGCGCAGCCCGGCCGCCTCGTAGCCGCGGGCGCTGCCCGGGGTCAGCTGCAGGTCCAGGTCCCACATGGGGGTGGGTCGCCCGATCCCGTTGCCGACCAGCTTGCTCGGCAGCTGCGCGCGGACGCCCGACGGTCAGCGTCCCCGGCCCGAAGCTCACCGGCAGGAGCTGGAGCAGGGCCGGGTCGATGTTCCTGATGGCGACGCCGGGGACCGGGTCGGCCGCGCCGGTCCCGCGACCGCGGACGGCCAGCTGGTCACCGGGGCGCAGCCGCCGCAGCGTGTCCTGGGTGAAGGCGGCGATGACGCGGCCGCCCTCGCCCCGCTTGCCGACGACCACCCCGGTCCGGCCGGCGGCGGCGCCAGTCCTGACCGTGACCGGATTTCCGATGCAGGCCTGGGCGGCGAGCGCGTAGCCCGCCGCCGGGTCGGGGTGGACCAGGCAGGCGCCGGGGGCGGCATGGTCCGCCGGGTGCTCCCAGACGCCGTCGCCGAGCCGGACGCCGAGCACGATGCCGCCATCGCCGACCGGGACGTAGGGGGCGCCGTCGGCGTCGATGCGGTAGGGGTCGGACCCGACGCTCGCCTGCTCGACGGTGGCCGCGAGGTTCACATCAACCAGCCGCAGGGCCGCGGGCGCCGCGGGGGTAGTGAGGCCTGCGGGAGCGGTGGTGGTGGTAGGACCCGCCGGGGTGGCGTCGAGGGTCATGCGTGCTCCTTCTGCGGCAGCGTCGAGGCCAGCACGGCCAGGTTGGCGCCCGGGTCGTCGATGATGGTGAACGCCTCGGCCGGGCCGGACATGATCGTGGACGGCCCGGGGCCGTGGCCGAACAGCCGCCCGCTGCCGGTGGAGATCACCCCGATCGACAGCCAGCCCTCGCGGTAGCCGCGTCCGTACCGGTGGTCGGTGTCGGCCAGCGCGACGACGTCGCCGATCCGCAACCCGTGCAAGCCGAGGGAGAGTTCCTCCCCGCCGACCTCGTAGGCGCCCATCAGGTCGGTGTTGGCGTACTCGGAGGCCATGCCCGCGCCCGCGCCGATCGCCTCGGCCGGGACCCGGGCGGCCACGTGCACCCGGAGCCTGCCGTCGGGGCCGGTGCCCCCGGCCAGCGCCGCCAGCGTCCGCGGCGAGCAGTTCTTGACCTTGATCGCCGGGTGGTCGAACAGGACCAGGCCCTGGCCGACGGCGAACACGGTGACCTGGTCCGCGGCCGTCACCGAGCGGAGCGTCTCCTCGGGCATGTCCACCAGCACGTAGGCGTGCTGGCCGATGACGAACCCCTCGGACCCGGCGGCCGGGCCGGTGGTGACCACGACGGTGTTACCGACGCAGGTCAGGTACTGCAGGGCGTAGTTGGCGGCGGCGTCGCGGTGCCGGACCGACAGGCCCGGCTCCAGGTGGTCGGCGGCGTACCCGGTGGCCGGATCGCCGCAGTGCGCGCCGAGGGTGACGCCGCCCATGCCGGGCAGCAGGAAGGCCTGCCCGTCGGGGTCAACCCGGAATCCGTGCCGGTCGCCGAGCGGCGGCCAGACCTCGCCGGCCAGCACCTGGGTTACCAGCTGGCCGGCGTTGCTTGTCACCTGCACGGGTCAGGCACCCTCGGTCGCGGTGCCCGCGGCCTCGTCGGCGCCGGGGACCTCGTCGAGGCCGACCCAGCGACGCTCGCGGGCGGACTTCTCGAACGCGTTGATCGTCCGCTGGACGAGCGCCCCCTGGGCGAAGTCGCCCTGATTGCCCGGGTCGCCGCCGATGATCTCGTCGGCGAAGTTCTTCACCAGGTTCGAGTAGAACAGCAGCGGCCACGGCTCGGTGCTCGCGCCGCCCTCGGGGAAGTACTGCTGCGGGATCTCCCGCTCGACGAACTCGACCGAGTCTTTGGTCGCGGTCTTGATCGTCTGGCAGATGCCGAACTCGTCCACCAACCGGACGATGACCGCGCCCTCGGAGCCGTAGAACCGCGCCTCGATCCCGGGGTAGTTGCCGACGGTCACGTAGGACGACTGGATGGAGGCCATCACCGGAGACTCGAACTCGCACATCCACATGTCGCCGTCGTCGATGTTCATCCGCTCCATCGTGCCGGTCGAGCGGAGCATCCGGACCGGGACGAAGTTGCGCATGGTGCCGACCACGTTGGTCATCGGGCTGTCGACCCACCAGTGCATGATGTCGATGATCGGCGCGCCGTAGCCCTCGATCGAGGAGACCGCCATCTCGCCCTCGCCCGGCTCGGCCCCCTCGGCCTGGCGCAGCGGGGTGCTCGGGTCGATCCACTGGCTGTTCTGCTCGTAGCCGTTGAAAACGTACGGATCGCCGACCAGACCCTGGTCGATCAGGTCCTTGGCGTACATGACGGCCGGGGCGTAGCGGAAGGTGAAGCCGAGCTTGGTCTTCAGTCCCTTGGAGGCCGCCAGCGCGGCCGCGCGGGCGGTCTGCCGGGCGTCGCGGTGCACCGGCTTCTCGCACAGCACGTGCTTGCCGGCCTGCAGCGAGTCCCAGGAGATCTGGAAGTGGGCCTCGTTGCCGGTGGCCACGTCGATCACGTCGATCGCGGGGTCGTCGAGAAGCTCGCGGTAGTCGGTGACCGCGCGGGCGACGCCGAACTCCTTCGCCACCCGGCGGGCGAGGTCGGCGTCCGAGTCCACGACCGCGGCCACCTCGACCCGCGGGTCGCGCTGCCAGCCAGGGATGTGGGCGCGCTCGGCCCAGCGGCCGGCTCCGACGACGGCTACCCGTAGCTCTTTGCTGCTCATACTGGGGGACTCATCCTCTCGTAGGTGGCGGCCAGGAAGCTGGCCGCCGTGAATGACGCGGCCGACAGCGGCGCGTCAAGTGCGGGGAAGGGTGGGGGTGGGGGAGGGTGGATGGCGGAAAAGGTGTGGGCGGGACGTGGGGGGCGGGACGTGGAGGTGATGGTTGTGGGCAGGGAGGGTGGCGGAGGTGGGAAGTGGGAAGGCCGCCGGGGCGGAGGTGCGGGGTCAAGTCGAGCGGGTCAATGGCGGCTCAGCCGGACCCGGGGGTCGATGACCGTGTAGAGGACGTCGACGATGAAGTTCATGACCACCATGAAGACGGCGGCGACCAGCACGGTCCCGGTGATCATGGGGATGTCGAGCTCGCCGATGGCGTTGTAGGCGAGCTGCCCGACGCCGGGCAGGCCGAACACCGACTCGATGATCAGCACGCCGCCGAGGAAGTAGCCCAGGTCCATCCCGATCATGGTGATCACCGGCGTCAGCACGTGCCTGAGGGTGTGCCGGAACAGGATGGTCCGCTCGGGCATGCCCTTGAGCCGGGCGAACTCGACGTAGGGCGAGCGGAGCACCGCCAGCATGGTGGTGCGGATCATCCGGGAGTAGAAGGCCGCGCCGCCGACGCCGAGGGTGAAGCTGGGCAGGATCAGGTACCAGATCAGGGGCGAGCCGGTGCCGCTGAGCGGGAACAGCGACAGCTTGTAGCCGAGGAGGTACAGCAGCATCAGGCCGAGCCAGAACGGCGGCGCGGACAGCCCGACGAGCGCGCCGAGGGTTGCGAACCGGTCCATGATCGAGCGCGGCCGGTAGGCGGCGGCGATCCCGACCGGGATGCCGATGCCGATCTCGACCAGCACGCCGCCGAGCGCGAGCCAGACCGTGTAGGGCAGCGCCCGCCAGATCTCGCCGCCGACCGACTGGTCTTGGAGCGCGAACGACGTCCCCAGGTTCCCGTGCACCAGGCGGCCGAGGTAGGACACGTACTGCGACCAGATCGACTGGTCGAGGCCGAGTTGCCTGGCGATCGAGGCCACCGCCTGCGGGCTCGCGTTCGGCCCGGCCACCAGCCGGGCCGGGTCGCCCGGGACGACGTAGGCGAGCAGGAACGCCAGCGTCACCACGCCGAGGATCACGATGATCATCTGGCCGAAGCGGCGCAGCAGCCAACCGGTCATCGGCGGTCTCCCGAGGTCTCTGGGTCAAGCAGATCGGTCAGCCAGTCCCCCGCCAGGTTGAAGGCGAGAACGGTCAGCACCAGGGCCACGCCCGGGGCGACGAGCAGCCACGGCGCGGTCTGGAAGTACTGCTGCCCCTGGGAGATCATCTGGCCCCAGGACGCCTGCGGCAGCGGCACGCCGATGCCGAGGTAGGACAGCGACGCCTCGATCAGGATCGAGGTCGCGATGCCGAGGGTCGAGTAGACGATGATCGCCGGGACCAGGTGCGGGAGGATGTGCCGCCGCAGGATCGCGCGGTGCCCGATGCCGAGGGTTCTGGCAGCGACGACGAACTCGCGCTCCTTCAGCGACAGCACCAGGCCGCGCACGATGCGGGCCAGGTAGGTCCAGTAGCCGAACGCGATGACGAGCATCACATTGCGGGTGGACGGCCCGGTGATCGCGATCAGGGCGACGCAGAAGAGCAGGATCGGGAACGACAGCACCACGTCGGTGATCCGCATCAGCACCGAGTCAACGATCCCGCCCGCGTACCCGGCGATCCCGCCGACGAGCACCCCGATGATCGACGCGAGGCCGGTCGCGACGACGCCGACCAGCAGCGACACCCGGGCGCCGAAGATCAGCCGGGACAGCACGTCGCGGCCGTTGGGGTCGGTGCCGAGCAGGAACGACGAGCCTGGCCCGACCGGGGCCCCGTCCGACGACAGCCCGTTCTGGTAGGCCTGGAGCGGGTTATGCGGGGCCAGCAGCGGCGCGAACACCGCGACCAGGGCGAGCACGACGACCGCGATCACCGAGATCAGCGCGACCGGGTCCCGGCGCAGGCTGGTCAGCGCGCGACGGCCGAGGCCGGGCTCGTCGGCCGCGGCCGCCAGCTCGGCCGCCGCCGCCGGCTCGACCGCCGCGGTCGGCAGCTGGCCGCTGAGGAACGATCCTTCTGGCGGTGCGGTCATCAGGCCACCTCCGGCGCGTCGGGCACGACATGACAGGCGGCGAGCTGGCCGTTGGCCTTGCGCACGAGCGGCGGCGCGACCGTGCGGCAGAGCTCGACCGCCAGCGGGCAGCGGGGATGGAAGGCGCAGCCCGGCGGGCGGGCTGGCCGGGTTCGGCGGCTCGCCCGGCAGCGGCGCCGGGCGCGGCCCGCCGAGGGCGGCGATGTCGGGCACGGCCGCGATCAGCGCCTGGGTATAGGGGTGCGCGGGCGCGGCGAAGACCTGCTCGCTGGTGCCGTACTCAACCAGGCGGCCGACGTACATGATCGCGATCCGGTCGGCCATGAACCGCAGCGTGGACAGGTCGTGCGAGATGAACAGGTAGCTCACCCCGGCGTCGGCCTGGATGTCCTTGAGCAGGTTGAGCACCTGGGCGCGGATCGACACGTCGAGCGCCGCCACCGCCTCGTCGCAGACGATGACCTCCGGGCTGACGGCCAGCGCGCGGGCGATCGACACCCGCTGCCGCTGGCCGCCGGATAGCTGGCCCGGGTACCGGCCGGCGAGCGCCACCGGCAGGTTGACCCGGGCCAGCAGCTCTTCGACCTCGGACTTGCGCCTGGCCCGGGGCACGCCGCGGACGGTCAGGCCCTCCCCGATGGCGTCCTTGATCGTCATCTTGGGGTCGAGGGAGTCGAAGGGGTCCTGGTAGACCATCTGCATCCGCCGCCGGTAGGCCCGCAGCTCCTGCCCGCTGAGCCGGGCGGTCTCGGCCCCCGACAGCAGGACCGACCCGTCGGTGGGCCGGTTGATGCGGACCAGCGTGCGGGCGACGGTCGACTTGCCCGAGCCGGACTCGCCCGCCAGCCCGAGGGTCTCCCCCGCCGCGATCGAGAACGAGACGCCGTCGACCGCCTTGACCAGCTGGCTGCCGAACAGGCCGCGGTGCACCTTGAAGTGCACCCGCAGGTCGCGGACGTCGACGACCGGCGGCGCGGCCGCCGTCTGCTCGTCGGGCCTGCTTTGAACGTGCGCGGGATCGGTCATCAGGCGGCCTGATTCCAGTTTGCGTCGCCGAGCGCGTGACACGCGGCCTGATGAGAGTCGGCCGGGACCGTTCGGAGATCAGAGATTTTCAGCAGGGCCGGATCGGTCTGCCGGCAGACCTCGCGCGCCAGCGGGCAGCGGGGCGCGAACGCGCAGCCCGATGCCTTGCCGCCGCCGTGCGGGGGGCTGCCGGGGATCGACGCGAGGCGGTCGGGGAGCTCACCGATCAGCGACGGGATGGAGGAGAGCAGCGCCCGCGTGTACGGGTGCGCGGGGGCGCCGATGACCGTCGCGGTCGGGCCCGACTCGACGATCCGGCCCGCGTACATGACCAGCAGCCGGTCGCAGAAGTTGCCCACCACGCCGAGGTCGTGGCTGATCAGCAGCACGGCGCTGCCGTGCTCTGCCGTCATCCGTTCGAGCAGCGTCAGCACCTGGGCCTGGACGGTCACGTCGAGCGCGGTGGTCGGCTCGTCGGCGATCAGCAGCCGCGGCTCGCAGCTGATGGCGATGGCGAGCGCGACCCGCTGGCGCATGCCGCCCGACAGCACCGCCGGGTAGCGCGTCATCGTGCGCCGCGGATCGGGGATGCCGACCGAGCGCAGCAGTTCCTCCGCCTTACCGCGCGCCTCGGTCCGGCTCAGGCGGCGGTGGTAGCGGAGCATCTCGGTGATCTGGGTGCCGATCTTGACCAGCGGGTTGAGGCTGGACAGCGGGTCCTGGGTGATCATCGCGATCTTGGTGCCGCGCCACTTGGCCGGCGCCGACTTGGCGCCGAGCTCGGCCCCGTCGAACATCACGGTGCCGTTGGTGACCCGGCCCGGCTGCGGGATCAGCCGCATGATCGCGCGGGCGGTCAGCGACTTGCCGGAGCCCGACTCGCCGACGAGGCCGACCCGCTCGCCCGCCCCGATCGCGAGCGACACGTCCCGGACCACCTCACCGGTGCCTTCCCTGGCGGGGAAGGCAACGGTGAGGTGCTCCACGGTGATGACGTCAGCCACCAAGTCCACCGCTGCCTGAGCTGCTTGAGCTGCTCTTGGTCAGCCAGTAGTTATCCATCTCCCAGTCCCAGATCGGGTTGGCGAAGAAGCCGCCGACGTTCGCGCCGCTGACCGAGGTGGTGGTGCCGAAGTACAGCGGGATCACCGGGTTGTCGGCCAGCATCGTCTTGTCCGCCTGCACATAGTCAGCGGCGGCGTTGGCCGGGTTGGCCAGGCCGGCGTTGACGTCGGCGTCGACCTTGTTGTTGCAGTAGAAGGCGTAGTTCTGACCGCCCGCGATGTCCGACCCGCAGGACACAAGCGCCTGGAAGAAGTCGCTCGCATCCGGGTAGTCGGCCACCCAGAAGGTCAGCGTCATCGGCGCCTTGCCCGGGGTGCCCGCCAGCGTGAAGAAGGTGCTCTCCTGGATCGGCCGCACGTTGACGGTGATGCCGATCGCGGCCAGCTGCTGCTGGATGGCGGGGTCGAGGTTGGTCCACGGCTGGGTGTTCCAGCTGTAGAGCGTGGTGCTGAAGCCCTTCGGGTAGCCCGCCTGGGCCAGCAGGCTCTTGGCCTTGGCGATGTTGAGCGGGTTCACCAGGTTCTGGTTGGTGTACCCGGTGACGCCGGGCGGGATGAAGCCGGTCGCCGGGCTGCCCTGGCCGTTCACCAGCTTGAGCAGGAAGCTCCGGTCGATCGCGTAGGAGACAGCCTCCCTGACCAGCGGGTTGTTGAACGGCTTGACCTTGGTGTTGAGAGTCAGGTAGTAGGTGTCGAGCGACTGGCGGTGGTTGATCTGGCTGGCCAGCGACTTGTTGTTGATCACGCTGAGGTAGTCGGAGTTGGGCAGCGGGTCGCCCATCAGGTTGATCTGGCCCTTTTCGAGCTCAAGGAGCTGAACCTCAGGCGAGACGCCGAGCTTCTCGTTGACGCCGGTGACGTACGGGAGCGACTTGTTCCAGTAGCTGGGGTTGGCCTTGAGGATGATCGACTGGCCGGGGGTGAAGCTGACCAGCTCGAACGGGCCCGAGCCGATCGGGTGCAGTGCCTGCTGGGCGCCGGAGCCGGCCGGGATCACCGAGGCGTGCGGCATGGCGAGCACGTAGGTGAAGGCGGCGTCGGACTGGGTCAGCGTGATCTGCAGCGAGTAGGTGCTGACCGCCTTGATGCCGGACACGGTGCCAACCGGGTTCTTCGCGAAGGCCGTGCAGCCGCTGACCACCGTCCAGAAGCTGACCACCGGGGACTTGGTCGCGGGGTTGCAGATCCTGGAGAAGCTGTAGGCGAAGTCGGCCGCGGTGACCGGCTTGCCGTTGTCGAACGTCATGCCCTGGCGGATGGCGATCGTGTAGACCTTGCCGCCGCCGGAGATGACGGGCATGCTCGCGGCCGCCTCGGCCTCAAGGTCGGTGGTGGCGCCCTTGTAGTCATAGAGCCGGTCGAACAGCATCTGCATGTTGTCCCAGCAGGTGGCGTCGTAGCAGACCTGCGGGTCAAAGGTGTCCGGGTCGGACTGGAAGGCGACCTGCATGGTGCCGCCGTGAACGGGGGTGCCGCTGGCGCTGGTGCTCGCGCCGGCCGTGCTGGTCGCCGCCGATCCGCCGCCCTGCGGGCTGGACGAGGCGCTTGACGAGCACGCGGCGACCGCCAGCACGACGCCGGCTAGCGGCACCGCCCAGCGGAGTCTTCTCGGGATGGAACGCACTGCTCTCCTCTGCTCGACTGCCGATTGTCGACTATCGACCCTTAGGTTGGAGGTGAGCCTACACGTCGGCTCACATCTGCGTCGATAGCCTTTTATTCACGAATTGTTAAATCTTGACGGGCTATATGACGATGCGTCGCTGCAGGTCTTCGAGCACGCGGGCGGCGGGCAGCGCGTACTCGGCGGCCGTGTGGACCGGGGCCTGCTTCCCCGCGCAGCACGGCGTGGATGTGCCTGATGGCCGCCGTGAAGGACCGGTTGTCGGTGGTGGGACGCTCGGTCACGGGGTCGGCGTTCGGCCTGCTGATCGTGAGCGTGTCGGCCGGGCCCGGGTGGAACGGGTTGGTCAGGCGGATCTGGCCGGCGGTGCCGAGCACGCTGGTGAAGGTGTCGAAGCTGCGCTTGAAGCCGCACGTGAGCAGGAGCCGTTGGGTTGCTGACCCGGTTCCGAAGGTGACGATGCCGGCCGCGTCGGTGTCGACGCCGTTCTCGGTTCTGGCTTCGCAGGCCTGCGCCTGTCCCCCGCGGTGCGCGCCTGCGGGCTCGCCGCTGCCGCCTGCGCCGCCGAAGAGCTCGAACGCGAGCCGGATGGGGTAGCAGCCGACGTCGGCCAGCGCGCCGCCGCCGAGCGCGGCGTCCATCCGGATGTTGGCCGGATTGGAGAGCAGGAAGTGGAAGGCGCTGTAGAGCTCGGCCGGCTGGCCGATGGCGCCGTCATCGAGGAGGCGCTTGAGCCGCTGATGCTGGGCCTGGAAGGGGAAGACGAACGCCTCCCACAACGGCCGGGCGGCGGTGGCGGCGACGTCGAGGACTTCCTTGGTCTGGGCGGCGCCGACGCTGAGCGGCTTTTCGCATAGCACCGCCTTGCCTGCCTGCAGCGCCCTGATCGTGGGTTCGGCGTGCAGGGCGTTGGGCAGCGCGACGTAGACGGCGTCGATGTGGGGTGACTCGACGAGCGCGGCGTAGCCTTCGATCCCCTGGTCGATGCCATGGGCGCTCGCGTAGGCCTCCGCCTTGGCCCGGTCGCGGCTGGCGACGCGGGTTGCCCGGCCGCCGCCGGCCTCGCGCAGGCCGGGCAGGAACTGCGCCCGGGCGATGTTGGCGGTGCCGACGATGCCCCATCGAATCGGGTCCGGTGACTGCGGCACGCGCGTTGCCTCCCGTGGTTGGCCGTTGCCTCTTTATCGGTCGATTGTCGACTATAGACCTTGATGGGCGATGAAGGAAGGCTATCTGCGCCTTTTTCGTCGCGCCTTGACTTCTTGCTGTTATCTGGTGAGGCTGAATTATTGCGCGACAAAATGCTCGGGAAACCGGGTCGAACGTCGCGCAATGATTTCAGGGCCGCGCGCTTCTTGCTGTTATCTTGGCTGGGCCGGGTTGAGCACGTGCTCAGCGCGGGACTAGCGGCCGGCGATCACGGCCTTGAGCACGGTGCGGGTGCGCTCCCGGTCGTCGCCGCGGGCGAACTCGGCCGCCACGAAGTCGGTCACCCCGGCGTCGGCGAGCGCCAGGATCTGCATCGCGACCGTGTCCTCGTCGCCGACGATGGCCACGTCGGCCGGGCCGGCCGCGCCCTCACGGTCGAGCATGGCGCGGTAGGACGGCAGCTGACCGTAGATGGAGAAGGTCTTGGCCGCGCCCGCCCGGGCGGCGTCCGGGTCGCTGGTCACGCAGACCGGCAGGCTGCACACGACCCGTGGGCTCGGCCGGCCGGCCGCGGTGGCCGCCTCGGTGATGGCCGGGACCACGTAGTCGCGGACGGTGGCGGGCCCGGTCATCCACAGCACGGTGCCGTCGGTCTGCTGGCCGGCCAGGGCCAGCATCCGCGGCGCCAGCGCGGCCAGCAGCACCGGCACCCGGCCCGCCCGCGGCGTGGACAGGCCGATGTTCGCGCTCAGGGTGTCGCCCTTGACGCTGACCGGGGTGCCGTCGAGCAGCGGCAGCAGGACCGACAGGTACTCGCGCATGTGCCGGGCGGGCTTGTCGAAGCTGTGGCCGTACATGTCCTCGATGACGATCTTGTGCGACAGCCCGATGCCGAGGCTCAGCCGGTCCGCACCGACCGCCAGCGCCGTGGTCAGCGCCTGCTGCGCAAGCACGGCCGGGTGCCGCGGGTAGCTGGGCACGACGGCGGTGCCGAGCTCGATGCCCGGCACCTGGCTGCCGGCCACCGCCAGCGCGGTCAGCGCGTCAAGGCCGAAGATGTTCGACATCCAGAAAGACGCGAACCCGTCGTCGGCGGTCCGGCGCAGCTGATCGGTCAGCTTGCCTAGTGCCTGGTCCCCGGCCTCGTCCGCCGCCAAGATGCCGATCCGCATGCGCTGCCTCCGTCCGCCCGCCGCAGGCTCCGGTGCCGTCGGCTCGAGATGATCTTCCCGGCCGGGTGCCGCTGTCCGCAACGATCACCTTCGATCAAATCAAAATCGTCATCCCGAACGGACCGTGAGCGACCCTGGAACCGGATCCGCCGCCTCGGCCGGCGGGCCGTCGCCGACCGCGGCTGAGCAGTCTGCGCTGAGGCATTCCCAGTCCCCGGCCGCCGCCGGCCTGATGTCTTCCGAGGCGAGCAGGGAGCTGTGGCTCAGGGTCAGCACCCCGCCCGCCAGCAGCGCCAGCGCCAGCGCCTCGGCCGCCAGGTTGACCGGCGCGGTCTGGATGTGCTCGCCGAACAGGAACAGTCCGAGCAGGGCGGCCGCGAGCGGGTCGAGGATGGTGAACCCGGGTTGCGAGGCGGCGAGCGGGCCCGCGGCCAGCGCGTGCGAGGCCAGCAGGAGGCTGGCCGCGCCCGCGCCGATCAGGACGTAGAGGCTCCAGCTGCTCAGGAGCGGGCCGAGGCCCTGCCCCCGGTGGGCGCTGAACTCCTTGATCACCGCCGCGACGAAGCCCCAGGCGATCCCGGTGACCGCCCCGAGGACCGCCGCCCGCCGGCGGGCGGAGGCCGGGGATCGGCGATGCAGCCCGAACGCCGTCGCCAGCCCGGCCGCCACCGCGCCGAGGGTGATCAGCCCGGCCAGCCACCACAACGGGGCCGGGGCGTGCGGCCGTGCCGCCGGAGGGCGCGGCGGCGACGTGCAGAAGCTCCCGGCGAGGGCCAGCGGGATCGCTTAGTGCATCGTCACTCATCCCTGGTTGTTCGTGGCCAAGCTCGCGGCGGGTGTCTGCGTGCGGGGGTGGCTCATCGGCCTGTGGGGGTGGGCGGGCCCGTCCGATGGACGGGAATCCGCAGCCGGGACGACGGTCGTGGCCATCGCCTCCGGGTAGTTCAATCGCCTTGTGCCTCTAGTTATTTAGAGGTCGAGCATGACCTCGTCGTCGGGCTGGGAGCAGCAGATGAGCACGCTGCCCGTCCTCCGGGCGGCTCGAGCGGGTCGGGCCGGTAGCTGACCTCGCCGCTCACCAGCCCGGTCACGCAGGTGTGGCAGACGCCGGTCCGGCACGACCACCGGACCGGGACGTCGCACGCCTCGGCGAGCTCGAGCAGGCTGGCGAAGGCCGGGTCCCACGCGACGGTGAGGTTGCTGCGGCTGAACGAGACCGACGGGCCCGGGCCCGGCTGCGCCGGCCGGCGGATGCGGGGCGCGCTTCGGCGCGCCGACGATGCCGGGCGTGATCGGGTCTTCCGGCCCGAACACCTCCGCGCTGACCCGGTCGGGGGCGGCGCCGCGCGCGGTCAGCGCGGCGGAGATGTCGTGCATGAACGCGTTCGGGCCGCAGAGGTAGAAGTCGGCGTCGACCGGGACGCCGGCCTGCTCGATGCACGTCGGCGGTCAGCCGCCCGGCGACGTCGAAGTCGTCCGGACTGCGATCGTCCGGCCCGGGATGGCTGTAGCAGACGACGCGGTGCGCGTCCGGCAGCTGCGCCAGGAGCGTCGTCGGCCTCCTCGGCGAACGGATGCTCGGCGCCGTCGCGGGCGCCGTACAGGCACCAGACCGGGCGGGTCGCGGGCTCGGCCGCCAGCACGTGCAGCATCGCCAGCACCGGCGTCGCCCCGACCCCGGCGCTGATCAGCACCACCGGGCGGTCCCCGGGCCGGAGCACGAACGAGCCGCGCGGCGCGCCGGCCTCGATCACGTCGCCGACGCGCAGCCTGGTGGTGAGGTAGCCGCTCGCCGCGCCGTGCGGCTCGCGCTTGACGCTGATGCGGTAGCTCTTGGCGTTCGGGAGGTCCGACAGCGAGTAGGTGCGCAGCAGCGGCGCCGCGTCGGGGTCCGGGCGCAGCCGGACGGTCAGGAACTGCCCGGGCTGCGCGGGCGCGGCGGGCTTGCCGTCGACCGGCACCAGCCGCACCGAGATCACGTTCTCGCTCTCGCGGTCGAGCGCCGCCACCCGCAGCTTCCGCAGTCCCTCCCAGGCCAGCTTCGGTCGCCCCGCCGTCCGGCGCCTGGTCGAGCAGGTCGCGGAACGACCCCTGCCAGCCCTGGCTCAGCGCCGGGATCCGCAGCGCGCGCTCCAGGTCGCGGCGCGCCTTGTGCGGCAGGTAGAGCAGGCCGTCGATCTCCGCGACCGTCATCGCCTCCGGGCCGCGCTCGACGCGCTCGATCGCGTCGCCGGCCTCGACCTCGCCCTCCTCGAGGACCCGGAAGTAGAAGCCGGGACGGTGGTGCGCGACGAGCAGCGCGGGCATCTGCGGCTCGTTCATCCGGATGCCGACCCGGTAGCAGGTGACCCTCGGCTGGCTGACCTCGAACAGCGCCGAGCCGATCCGGTAGCGGTCGCCGATGCAGACCTCGTCGTCGGCCAGGCCCTCGACGGTGAAGTTCTCGCCGAACTGCCCGTAGGTGAAGTCGTCGCGTTCGAGGAACTTCTCCCAGTAGCGGTAGGATTCGATCTGGTAGACGAACACGGCGCGGTTGACGCCGCCGTGCCCCTGCAGGTCGCCCTGCCCGTCGCCGTCGATGTTGAGGCGCCGGACCATCTGCGGCCCGTCGACCGGGCTCCTTCCAGATGCCCGTGTGGACGGTCCGGCCGTCCCACTCGACGTCGCGGGGCAGGCCGACGTTGACCGACAGCAGCCGGCCGACGGCAGTGGTTGGTGGCATGGTTGCGCGGCGCCCTTCGTCCCCGTCCCGGCGTAGGGGGATACCCGCGCGGGCGCCGCGGGACACCTATGCGGTTACGCTCGCCTGGTGAAGATCACGGTGCTCGGCGGCTGCGGTGCGTGGCCCGCGGCGGGCCAGGCGTGCAGCGGCTACCTGGTTGAGCACGAGGGCTTCAGGCTGCTGCTCGACCCGGGCTACGCAACCCTCCCCCAGCTGCTGAAGCACACGGCCGCCGAGCAGGTCGACGCGGTCCTGATCAGCCACGGTCACCCCGACCACTGCGCCGACCTGAACCCGCTGCTCAGGGCGCGGGCCCTGGGCGAGGCCCGGCCGGCCGCGCTGCCGGTGCACACGCTGCCGGGCGCGGTGGACGCCGTCCTCGCGCTTGACAACCCGCGCATGCTGGCCGACGCCTACGCGCTCCGCGATTTCGCGGCCGGGGACCGGTTCGAGGTCGGCCCGTTCCAGGTCGACGCCTGGGCGCTGCCGCATTTCGTCCCCAACGCCGGCCTGCGGCTGACCGCAGACGGCCGCGTCCTGGCCTACACCGGCGACACCGGGCCAAGCGCGGACATCGTTGTCATGGCGCGCGAGGCCGACGTCCTGCTGGCCGAGGCCACCTTTCCCGACCACCTGCCGCCTGCGCACGATGCGCGTTTCCTGTCGACCGCGCGCCAGGCGGGCGAGCACGCCGCCCGAGCCGACGCCAAGCGGCTCATCCTCACCCACCTGTGGCCGGGCACCGACCCGGCGGCCGCCCGGGTCGCCGCCCGGCGCGCCTTCCGGGCCGACCTCGACATCGCCACGCCAGGGGTGAGCGTCGATCTGGGCTGACGGCGGCCTCCGCGCGTCCCCGGGTTCAGGTGCCGAGCTGGTCGTAGGCCGCGACCCAGAGCGTATAAGGGTTCGCGAGTCCTGGATGCGCGTCCGTCATCCGGTCGATGAGCTCGCCGGGGGTGGAGCTGAGGCTCAGCGCGGCCTCGAAGTCGGCGATGTAACGTCGGCAGTCGCTGACCTGGCGGCGGGCGTCGTCGTCGGGCGCGTGCGGGTTGCGGTGGCCGGCGACGACGGTCTCGGCCTCCAGCGCCGCCACGGCGTCGAGCGCCTGCAGCCAGTTGGCGCGGGAATCCGGCGTCGATCCGCTCAGCCACATGTGGGTCTGGTTGTAGACGACGTCACCGGAGACGACGAGACCCAGAGCAGGTACGTGAACGACGCTGGAGTGGCCCGTGTCGGTGGCGCCGACCGGGATGACCGTGGCGGTCGAGCGTCCGACCGGGAGCGTGCTGCCCGCCAGGGGCGCTGGCGCGACGGGGCTGCCGGTCAGCTGGCCGGGGAAGAAGCCGCCCCAGACCTGCATGTACCCCGGTGAGATCTGCTCTTCCATGGCCGGGATCGACTCGGCCAGGGCGACCGGCCTGGCCTGCGGGAACGCCGCCAGGATGGCCGGCAGCCCGAGAAAATGGTCGGCGTGCGGATGGGTGATGTACACGTACTCCGGGCCGACGTCATGGGACTGCACCCATGCCGCCAGTTCGCGCCCCTCCCGCTCGGTGATGAGGCAGTCGATCAGCACGGCGCCGCCATCACCGCTGATCAGGGTTGAGGTGGAGGGCGGCCAGGTCGCCTGGCCGACCGCCTGCTCGAAACCTGGCACCGCGCTCGGGATCGGCTTGGGATCCACCGTGAACACGTCGAACTCAAGGCTCATTGCTTCCTCATACCCCTTCCGTGGGCTCGGGCACGTGACCGTCAGGTCCGCGGGTACATCTGGTCCAGCGGGCCGGACAGCAGGGAACGGACGTGCCTGGCGGCCTCGTCGACCAGGACCTCGGGGTCGTTGCGGATGATCGCGTCCATGGTCTTGTCGGCTACTTCCGCCGGGCTCACCTTGGGGACGTCGAGGCGCTTGGTCGCGTCGGTGTCCACGTAGCCGACGTGGACGGCCAGGACCTGGGTTCCCTGCTCGCGCAGACCGAGCCGCAGGGCGTTGGTCAGCGACCATTCGGCCGCCTTGGACGCCGCGTAGCCGGGGGTCCGGACGTTGGTTCTCCACGAGGCAGCCGACAGCATGTTCACCAGCACTCCCCCGCCGTTGGCTGCCAGCACCGGCGCGAACACCCGCGAAACGGCCCACGGGGCGAGGTAGTTGACCTCCATCTCCAGGCGCGCCCCCTCCAGCGAGCCGGCCAGCAGCGGCGGGCCGGCGATGATGCCGGCGTTGTTGATGACGATGCTCGCGTCGGACGCCCGGGCCGCGGCGGCCTCGATATGCTGGTGGTTGGTGACGTCGAGCAGAAGCGGTTCCAGTCCGGGCTCGGTGATGTCCTCGGGCCTGCGGGCGCCCGCGTATACCGTGGCGGCGCCGTGAGACAGCAGCGCGCGGGCGAACGCCAGGCCGATTCCCCGGCTCGCGCCGGTCACCAGCGCGACCGATCCCTTGATCTCCATGATTGACATGGTGAGGTTTCTGTGACGTGCGGTCTCTCGCACGTTTAGGTGAGGGCGGGCCAACGGACTCTGCCAGCCACGCTCGGCGGCATATGCTCAGGCGGTGGGGGTGGTACTGGTGCACTCAGGACCATTGCGCGGCCGCAGCGAGCCGATGGCGCGAGCGCTTTCCGCCCTGCGCGGCACCCACCAGCATCGATCGAGCGCGGTGGTGCTGGTTTCCGGGTCCTCGGGCATTGGCAAGACCGCGCTGCTGCTGGAGGTCCGCCAGCAGGCGACCGCGATGAAGTTCCGGGTCGCGAGCGCGAAATGCGACCCGATCGAGCAGGTCTGGCCCGGAGCGCCGGTCATCGCCCTACTGCGCGGCCGGCCGCGACCCGCTAACCGCCGCGGCCGAGTTCGAGCAGATCACGCGCATGATCAGCGAACCGCTGGTGCTGGCCGACCAGATCGCGTCCGAGCTGGAGAACGCGATGTCGACCGGCCCGCTGCTGTTGGCGGTCGACGATCTGCAGTGGGCCGACCGCATCAGCAGATTCCTGCTCCGGGCGCTGGTTTCCCGGCTGACCGGCCTGCCGGTGGTGTGGCTGCTGGCAGGCCGCGATGAGAACCTGAGCCAGGAGCTGACCAGTTACGACCGGAACCGTGTCGAGCTCATCCGGCTCGGGCCGCTGAGCACACCGGATCTCGCCGCCATCGCCCAGGATCGACTCGGCCGGATTCCGGACGAACGGATCCGGGGGTTCCTCGAGGCGGCTGACGGTAACCCGTTCCTCGCGACCCAGATCATCGACAGCGTCGCCCGCTCCGCCGCCCGGGGAGAAGCCGACTCGGTTCCGGCCGAGTTCGCCGCCGCCGTTGCGCACCGAGTCGCCGCCCTGGCCGACGCGCCCCGCGATCTGGTTCACCTGGTCGCAGTGGCAGGTCGCCCGCTACCGCCGCCCGATGCGGCCGCGCTGATGCCGGGTAGCGGACGCGCCGACGCAGGCAGCGCGGGCGATGCCGGGGCCGTGGCGGACGCACTCGAGTCGGGCCTCATCATCGAACGCGACGACGCCCTCGCCTTCCGCCACGACCTGGTGCGGGAGGCGGTCTACGCCGCGATGCCCGCCCACCTCACCCGCCGACTGCACCGGAGGTTCGCCGACTACTACCTCGCGGTGGCCGACGCTCCGCTGATCGCCGCCTCGCATGCGCGGGCGGCGGCCACGCCGGGCGACGTCAACAGCGCGACGATCCTCATTTCGGCGTCGGAGACGCTGGCCGACGTCAACGCCGACGACGCCGGCGAGCTCGCGGCGCTCGCGTTCCGCACCATTCGCCCGGCTCAGCCGGAATGGCTCGAGCTGAGCCTGCGGTGCCTGCGCGTGCTGTGCCGGACCCAGCGCCCGACGGACGCGATGACCGTCGCCGACCTGATCCTCGCCCGCGCCGACGGCAGCGACGTCACCGGGGAGGTCGAGACCGAAGCCGCCGTCGCGCTCTGGCAGAGCGGGCGCATCGGCGAGATGTCATCGCGAGCCGAGCGGGTTCTCCGGCTCGCCGCGCCGGACTCGCGACTTGCGGCGCGGATGCGCGCTGCGCGGGCCCTGGCCGGCACGAGAACGCTGGACGGCGACGTGGCCGCCCGCGACGCCACGGTCGCGCTCGAGTGCGCCCGAGCCGCCGACGATCGGGAGGCGCTCGCTCTCGCGCTGCGGGCGTCCGGCGAGGCAGCCAAGAACGTGGCACGCCACCAGAGCGCCCTGGCGTACTTCCGCGAGCTGCGCTCAGTGACTGGCAATCCGTGGCTGGCGGAGGAGATCACGCAACTGCAGTTGCTTGACCGCTACGACCACGCCCAGGCGCTGCTCGACCAGGCCAGGGCGGACAGCCGCAGCGCCAGCGAGGCGATGCTGCCGGCCTTGAGCTACGCGCAGGCGTGGCAGGACTTCACCCTGGGTCGGCTGGCCGACGCTGACGCGGGCGCACGGGCGCTGGTCGAGATCGGACAGCAGCTCGGCAACGGTACGTACGCCCTCGACGCGTTTATTATCCGGGTCGCCGTGTCGCTTCTTCGCGGCGACCTCGGTGTCGCGGCGGCACAGTTGCGCCGGGCCGCAGACCTCGGCACGGACGCCAGCGTCTATGGTCCCGGCCTGGCCGTGGCGACCGGCTGGGTCGCCGCGGCTCACGGCGGGCTGGAGCAGGCCTTGAACGCGCTCCGCCCGGTAGTCGAGGGGGCCAGCCAGTCGCGCAGCTACTGGCCGTTGTGGCCCTGCTGGAACGGTCTGTTCTTCGAATTCGCCAGCCTGGGCGGGGATCAGGAGTTCGCCCGCGCCTGCATCGGCATCGCGGAAACGACGGCCGCCAGCAACGCGGGCGTGGCCAGCTTCGAGGGCGTCGCCCTCAACCTGCGGGGCCGGAGCCGCCGGGACCTGGACATGATCGCCCAGTCGGCGGAGATCCTGGCCCGGAGCCCGCGCCCGGTACTCCGGGGCCTCGGCGCTGATACCTACGGGCGGGCGCTGCTCGCCGCCGGACAGCGTCCGGCTGGCCTGGCCCAGCTCGATCGCGCCTGGGACGAATACCACCAGATGGGCGCCTGGGCCGCGCGGGCTGATGTCCAACGCGCGATGTATCAGGCCGGGATCCGCCGCGCCGACTGGGCGGTCACAGAAAAACCGGCGGACGGCTGGCCGTCGCTGACCGAGGCTGAGCGCCGCGTCGCCGAGCTGATCGGATCCGGTCACACCAACAAGTCGGCCGCCGCCGAGCTGGGCGTGTCCGTCAACACGATCGGGACGCATCTTCGCGCCGTCTTCGCCAAACTCGGCATCCAATCGAGGGTTCAGCTCGCCAACCAGCTGCACCGGCAGAAGGAAGCGGCCGGGCTAACCGGTCCGGCGGGTGCGGCTCCGGGCGGTCTCTCGCCTATTCAGGTGAGAGACCGGGACCCGTCCCGCTGGAACTCTTGAGTTGAGGCCGCGCGTACGCGAGCGAGGCAGACCGCAACGACAAGAGGGAGCGTGCATCTCATGACCGGAGCTCAACCACCCACCGTCGTCCTCGTGCACGGCGCGTTCGCGGACGCGTCCGGCTTCGGGGGCGTGATCCGAGAGCTGACGACGTCGGGCTACGACGTGGTCGCCCCGCCCAACCCGCTGCGCAGCCTGGCGTTCGACGCGGCCGCGATCGCCGCCATGGTGACCGCGATCGACGGGCCGGTTGTGCTCGTCGGTCACTCCTACGGCGGCGCGGTGATCACCCAGGCGTCGGCCGACGCTGGCGAACGTCACCGGGCTGGTCTACCTCGCCGCGTTCGGCATCGATGTCGGGGAGAGCTGCGCGAGCGTGCAGGGGCCGTTCCCGCCCTCCATGCTGGCCAAGACCTCTCACCCGACTTCCTACGACGCACCCGGCGCCCCCGGCGGCCCTGACCTGTACATCGCCAAGGAGCAGTTCCGCGAGACGTTCTGCGCCGACGTTCCAGTCGACGTCGCCGATGTCATGTTCGCCACCCAGCGACCGCTGTCGGCCGCGGCGCTGACGGAGAACGCGACTGCGGCCGGGTGGAAGTCCAGGCCGTCCTGGTTCCTGGTCTCCGAGCACGACAACGCGATCCCGCCGGATGCGGAGCGGTTCATGGCCGAGCGGATGGGGGCGACGACCCAGACGATCGCCGGTTCGCACACCGCCTTCATCGCGCAGCCGGTCGCCGCCGCGTCCTTCATCGAGCAGGCGCTGACCGCGGCGCGGTGACGAGCGGGGCGCGGTGACGAGCGCGGCGCGGTGACGAGCGCGGCGCGGTGACGAGCGCAGCGCGGTGATGAGCGCGGCCCGAGCCGCGTTACCGGCCGGTCTGGGGCTGAAGCCGCTCGTCGATCCACGCCTGCGCCAGCGTGGGCCAGATCGCGGGCTCGCCGGCGTTATCGGCCAGTCCCAGGCTGTGCGGGCCGTAGGAGAACATGTGCACGGTGTGCGGGACCTGATTGGCCGCGAGGGCCGAGGCCAGCAGGTAGGTGTGCTCGGGGAGGACGTAGGGGTCCTCGGCCGTGTGCCAGATGAAGAACGGCGGCGCGTTCGGCGTGACCAGCGCGTCGAGGGAGGTCGACCGGCGTAGCTGCGGGCTGGCGTCCTCGCCCAGCAGGATGAGCCGGGCGGGGCGGTAGGTCTCGGTCTCCATCGACGTGATGGCGTAGCCGAGCACGGCGAAATCCACCTTTTCATCCGGCCCGGCGCCGGGCGCGAGGGCGGCCAGCCCGGCCAGATGGCCTCCGGCCGAGAACCCCATGAGGCCGATGCGCTGCGCGCCCTCGGCCCGCCGCTGGCGGATCTCGGCCCGCAGCGCGTCAAGCGGCAGCGGGTGCCGGACGTTGAGCGGATAGCGGAACACGCTCGCCTGCAGGCCGATCTCGCCGAGCCAGCGCGCCACCGGCTCGGCCTCGTGCGGGGCGTGCTGAGCGTACCCGCCGCCGGGCAGGACGATGATGTGCGCGGCGGCAACCGGCGTAGTCATGATCCTCTTCTTCCCCGTGGGGCCAGGTTAACGGGGGCCGGCGCGGAATGCCCGGCTTACGTGCCTGGCGCCCCGCTGGCCGCCAGGCGACCGGGGTCGTCGGCGGCGGCGGGGGCGGCCGCGGCGGCGGGACGGCCCATGCTGGCCGCCAGCACCGAGCCGATCAGGATCAGCGGGAAGCCGATCCCCATCCCGACCGTGAACTGCTCGTTCAGCAGCAGCAGGCCCAAGATGACCGCGATGGCCGGGTTCACGTAGGTGATGACCGTCGCCCGGGCCGGGCCGATCTCGGCGATCAGCGCGAAGAAGACCACGAACGCCAGCGCGGTGCAGACCAGCGCCGAGGACCACGATCGAGGCGACGCCGGTGGCGGCCACGTGCCGGGGCCAGTGGGTGAGCCCGTACGGCGCCCAGGCCACGGCCGACAGCAGCAGCGCCGGCGCACACGACCGGGAAGCGGGGCAGGTCCGACAGGTGCCTGGCCATGATGATCGGCGCGGTCGCGTAGCCGATGACCGTCAGCCCGACCTCGACCAGGGCCAGCGCGCTGAGCCCGCCGAGGTCAAGGCCGACTAGCACGCCGACGCCGACCAGGCCGAGCAGCAGCCCCGCCCAGCGGCGGGCGTCGACGTGGTCGCCGGTGCCGGTGAGGCGTCCGGCGACGACGCCGACCAGCGGGACGGCGGCGATCAGGAGCCCGGTCAGCGAGCTCGGCAGGCGCTGCTCGGCGTTGCCGAGCAGCAGCCACGGGATCGCTATCTCCAGCACGGCGAACGCGACCAGCGGCTTCCAGCGCCGCAGGACCGGGCCGAACCCGCCCGACCGCAAGCGCCAGCGGCAGCAGCACGCCGCCGCCGATCACCGTGCGCAGGAACACCAGCGTGCCCGGCGACACGTCGCGGACCGCCACCCGGATCAGCAGGTAGGGGATCCCCCAGATGACGCACATGGCCGCGAACAGCGCCCAACCGCGACGGCTCACGTCGACGACTCCCATCCACGACACTGCTCCCGGATCCGAGAAACACGTACCTATCAGCAGAAAACGCTCCCTCGCGCTTCCCGAAAATTGGCCTTATTTCCATCGTCGAATTGGCCCTCATCAGCGGCGATGAAGGTCGTCTGGCATCGTTGAGACATGACGCCTGACAACAAACGCCGCCCCGTGACCATCGAGCGGACCAGCAACGGCCACTACACCGTGAGCAACGAGCGCGGCGGCATGATCAGCGTCGGCAACGGCAGCGACGACACCTTCACCCCGGTCGAGTTGCTGCTCACCGCCATCGGCGCCTGCACCGCGATCGACATCGACGTGCTGACCTCGCGCCGGGCCGAGCCGGACTCGTTCCGGGTCGCGGTTGCCGGCACCAAGATCAAGGACGAGCAGCACGCCAACCGGCTGGCCGACATCGCGGTCACCTTCACCGTCAGCTTCCCCGACGGCGCGGACGGCGACAAGGCCCGCGAACTGCTGCCGGAGGCCATGAAGATCTCCCACGAGCGCCTGTGCACGGTCAGCCGGACCGTGGAGCTCGGCACCCCGATCGCATTCACCCTGGAATAGCCCGCCCGCGGCGGGTAAGAGGCAGCGACCTCGGGTGGTGACGCTGCGGGGCGGCCACTGGCGCTGCGCCCCGTTCGCGGGCATGATCGTTGGGTCTGCGGGCAGGGTGCCCTGAGCACCGCGCCTGAGCGTCAACGCCGACCTGAGACACGCGAGGAGACCGCCGCCATGTACCGAGTCACCGTCTGCTACGGCCAGCCGACCGACCCCGCCGCCTTCGACAGCTACTACGCGCAGACGCACGTTCCGCTCGTGCGCCAGGTGCCCGGGCTGGCCGGCTTCAGCGGCGGGCGCTGCGCTTCCCTCGACCGGTCCGACCCCGCCTACTACTTTGTCGTCTTCCTCGACTTCGCGACCGAGGAGGACTACCGCGCCGGCCTCGGCTCACCCGAGATGGGGAAGGCCGGCGCGGACGTGGCCAACTTCGCCACCGGCGGCGTCACAATGTTCACCCAGAACCTCGACGATCTCCTGGCAGCCGGGTAACGGACGACCCGCACGGGGCGGGAGCGGCGAACGTGTTCCGTTGGGGGCCGAGCTTTCCGGCCGCGGGCGTCATCGTGTGCCGGTGGGGGCACCCCGCGACCCGAAATGCACTCGCTGACCTGTTTATCCGTCGAACTTGGTGACGGTGGGGACGGTGTGTCGTTGGTTAGGCGTCGAACATGGCGAAGAGGGTGTTGAGGCCCTCTGCCAGCAGCGGGTGGGCGAAGATGGCATTGGCCATCGCGGTGTACGGGAGCTGGCCGAGCATCGCGACCTGGATGATGCTCATGATCTCGCCGCCCTCGAGGCCGAGGATGGCGCAGCCCAGGATCTGGCCGCTGCCGGCGTCGATCACGGCCTTCATGAAGCCGCGCGTCTCCCCGGTCTCGATGGCCCGGATGACCCCGCCCATCGGCAGTTTCGCCACCCGGACGTCTCGTCCCTGTGCCCTCGCCGCGCGCTCGGTCAGGCCGGCCCGGCCCAGCTCCGGGTCGGTGAACACCGTGTAGGGGACGATCCGGTCCCGGGTGCTCTGCTTCTGGTGCCTGATGAGGTTGGCGTGCAGGATGCGGTAGTCGTCGTAGGACAGGTGGGTGAAGGCCGGCCCGCCCTTGATGTCGCCCATCGCGTAGACGCCGGGGATGCTGGTTTCGAGGTATTCGTCGACCTCGATGAAGCCCCGGTCGTCGAGGCGGAGGCCGGCCGCCTCGGGGGTGAGCGCGTCCGTGTTCGGTACGCGGCCGATGGCCGACAGCAGACGGGAGCCCTCGATCTGGCGCTCGCCGTCGGCGGTGCTGACGGTCAGCCGCACGCGGCCGCCGTCGGCCCGCTCCACCCGGAGCGGCGTGGTCGAAGTAAGCACCGTGATCCCGTCGCCGCGCAGGATCGCGGCGACCTCGTCGGCGACGTCCTCGTCTTCCATCATCATCAGCCGGGGGGCGCCTTCGATGATCGTGACCTCGCTGCCGAACCGGCGGAACATCTGCCCGAACTCGAGGCCGATGTAGCCGCCGCCGAGGACGATCAGGTGCTCGGGGACCTCGTCGAGCTCCATGATCGAGGTCGAGTCGAGCACCGGGATGTCGCCCGCGCCGTCAATCGCGAGCAGCCTGGGCCTGGTGCCCGCGTCGATGACGATCACCGGCGCGCTGAGCTGCCGGGTGCCGCCGTCGGAGAGGGCTACCTCGAGCGTCTTCTGGCCGGTGAAATGGGCCTCGCCCTGGATCAGGTCAAGCCCCTGCTGGGCGAGACGGCTGGCGTAGTTCTCCCGCGCGCCGCCGACCATCGACCGCTTGCGCTCGCGGACCGCCGCCAGGTCGACCGAGACCGGGCCGGTCCGCACCCCGTACTCGGCCCCGCGGCGCGCCAGGTAGGCCAGGCGGGCGCTGGCGACCATGGTCTTGGTCGGGGTGCACCCGGTGTTGACGCAGACCCCGCCGAGCGGGCCGCGCTCGACCAGCGCCACCCGCTGCCCCGCCGCCGCCAGCTCGACCGGGAGGAACCGGCCGCCCTGGCTGGTCCCGATCACGATCGCGTCGTACTGCTCGTCCTGCATCGTCTTCCTCTCCCCGCTCCGACTTCGTTGTCTCACGAGGTGCTGTCTCCTCGTGGCCGCCGCGCTCCCTCGTATCAGAACGCTAGTAGCCGCCCGGCTGAAAACGCTCCCGGGGGGTGGGATGCGAGGGGGTCGGCGTGCGAGGGGGCGGCGTGGGAAAGCGGGCGGCGGGCGAGGGCGGGATGCGTGGCAGGCAGGATGCGTGGCAGGCAGGATGCGTGGCAGGCGGGATGCGGGCGAGGGGGGCGGCGTGGGAGAATGATGACCGTGAGCGACCTCTCGTTGCGGTCAGAAGACTCGTTCCTGTCGATCGCGAGCCGCGGGTCGATCCTGTCGATCGGATCGGCCGGGTCGGTGCTCAGCGTCGGCTCGGTCGGGTCGGCCCTGTCGGTCGGGTCGGTCGGATCGACGCTGTCCGCCTTCTCGGTCGGGTCGATCCTCTCCGTCGGCTCGGCGATGTCGGCCCGGTCACGCTGGTCACTGCTGAGCAGCGGCGGCGATGGTCATGTGCTGGCACGACGCGTGCAGCCGCTGCCCGCGCTGCTGCTGCTGACCGGCGGAGCGGCGCTGGCGGCGCTGGTGACGGTGGCCGGCCGCCACGGACGTCCGGCCTGACCGGTTCGAGCTCCGGCACCGCAACGGACCGTTCGCAAGACCGAGCTTGATCTTTCCTCGCTGACCCCCCTGCCGCCTCGCAGGGCCAGGATCACGACGAAGGGCCACGTCATCTGGAGGCCGGTGACCAGCCGCTCCGCCAGGCCCAGGGCGGAACCTCCCTGTGTTTCCACAACCAGCCAGGTCAGCAGGGCCAGCGAGACCACCGTGACGGCGGCCACGGCGCGCGGCCGCAGGATCAGCGGCGGCCGGGCCGCCCGGCGGGCGGTGAAGGCCGGCCATACCGCCAGCGCGACCGCGCCGAGTGCGGTCCAGACGAGGTGCTGCGGATTCGTGCCGTGCACGGGTTGCGGTGAGGCCGCGATGCCGATGCCGGACAGGCCCGTGATCATCAGCACCATCCTGGCCGGCCGGCGCAGCCCGGGCAGACAGGCGGCGGTGACGAGGTAGCACGCCCCGACCACGAACAAGGCGCTGGTCACGATCCACCGGTCGGCCGCTCCGAGTGAGGCCAGGCCGCTGATCGAACTGCCGAGCGGGCTGTAGGAAGGCGGCTGAAGCGTCTGCGCGACCAGCCAGGCCGAGACCATTGCCAGCGGCGCCAGCGCGGTCGAGACGACCGCCCACCGCGCGAGCGACGCGCTGGAGCCGGCCAGCCGAAGCCGCGCCGCGATCGGCAGCCCGGCCAGCAGGCCGCGCGAGGTCGATTGAGAAACCAACGTTTCCCCCCGGGGATCGAGCTCCTTACCCTCTTAGCATTGGCAACGGGACCGCTCGCAAACACCACGGGAATGTGGCGTATATCTACCTCTGCGGCCGACATTCCGGAACATCCGCGACATAAGACGTAAATTATTCTCAATCGCCGTACATCCGCGATAATGTCATGCTCGACAATTCGAGACGGAAATTGGAAAGAGCTTGCGCAGATGCGTTGAATTCGATTTTCGCACTTATCTTGACATTCGAAATGAATAGAAAAGATCAGCCAAAGCAACTGACCGCAAACCCCCGGCGCGTGTACCGTCGCAGCCATCAAGGGAACGGCGAAGTTCCCGGAATTCTCTGGGGGAGAAAAGTGCATGCATAAGGTCCCGATCGCGCTCGGCGCAGCCGCAAGCCTGCTGGTGCTGGGCCTCTCAGCCGGGGTGGCTGAGGCTTCCGCCGACGGCAGTGCCCATCTATCCCATGTGGTCTATGTATCGCATTCCGCGAAGAACGGGGCGGATAACTCGTGCAAGACCGCGAAGTACCGTAACATCAACACGGCTATCGCAGCGGTGAGCGCGGGCGGCACCGTGATCGTCTGCGCCGGCACCTATGACGAGCAGGTGGTGGTGGCCAAGCCGCTAAGCCTTGACGGGCGCGGCGCGACCATCGACGCTAAGGGCAAGAAGCCGCTCAAGATCGGCCCGGAAACCCTGCCCGGCAGCATTGGCATCGGCGTGCTCGGCACCAGCCGCGTCCGGGTTCGCGGATTCCGCGTCACCGGGGCCGGATTCGACGCGATCCTGGTCGCCGCCAGCTCACACGTGCTGGCATCCGGCAACTACCTGTGGGGCAACGGCGACGTGGGCGTGGACGTCAACGGGTCGTCGTACACCCAGGTCACCCACGACTACTCCGCCCGCAACAAGGGCGGCGGCTTCCTGGTCGCCGACGACATCGGGGCCAGCAGCCACAACCTGGTCGGCTGGAACACCGCCACCCGCAACCCCGGCGGCTGCGGGGTCATCATCGCCGGGCACAGCACCGCCGGGGTCCGGGACAACCTGGTAATCGACAACTGGCTCAGCGACAACGGCACGCTGAAGTCGTCCGGCGGCGGCGCGGGCGTGGTCATCGCCTCCGAGGTTCCCGGCGAGACCATCGCCAACACCATCGTGGAGGGCAACCACATCTCGGGCAACGGCCTGGCCGGCGTCGCCATCCACGCGCACGAGCCGAACCAAAACTTCAACGGCACCCAGATCAAGGGCAACTGGATCGGGCAGAACAACACCCTCGGCGACCCGATCGGGCTGTTCGCCTCGACCGCCAAGAACGCCAAGAACTTTGCCGTTCCCGACACCCGCACGACCGGCATCCTGGCCGCCACCGCCAGCTCGGTGACCGGCACGCTGATCGCGAACAACCACATTTCCGACAACCACTTCGGGATCTTCCTCGAGCGGCTCAGCACGGTCAAGAAGGCGAACGTGGCCGACCTCGGGACTAACCGCTTCTCCCGCGTGTTCCAGCAGTTCAAGTTCGTCGTCGCGCACGTGTCCTGACCGCACCGCCCATCGGCCGTCGTCTCCCGTCATCGCCGGGAGACGACGGCCTCGCGCGTGCGGACGATGAGGCTCGGGAATGATGGGGGGAGCTACCGCTGCCGAAGGGGAACGCTGCATGACGCAACGCCGTCCGGGCCGCATCTACCACGACGACTCGCCCTGGCCGCACCTCGAGCTCGGGCCCGCCGACGACCGCCGCTACCTGGAGCAGCTCGTCAAGGCGATTTTCGCGGCCGGGTTGAACTGGCAGGTGGTCCAGTCGCACTGGACGGCCCTGAGCGAGGTCTTCCACGGCTTCGACCCGGCCGCGATGGCCGCGATGACCGAGCGCGACATCGACCGGGCCGCGCAGAACCCGCACGTTATACGCAACCGGCGCAAGATCAGCGAGTCGGTCGAGTCGGCCGCCGCCGCGAGCGAGGTCATCGCCGAGCACGGCTCGTTCGACGCCTTCCTCCGGTCCTTCGGCTCGCCCGAGGAGGAGATCGCGGATCTGCGGGACCGCTTTCCCGGCCTGGGCGACTTCTCGGCCTGGTGGTTCATGCAGTCGGTGGGGCTGCCGGTCCCGCCGACCGACTGAAGGTCGGGATAATCCTGATTCTGACTTCAGCGCGAGGCTGACTCGCTTGGCCTCCTCGCGGGCGACCGAGCGCCGGTGGACCGCGTCGGGGCCGTCGACGATCCGCAGCACCCGCGCCCACGCGTAGAAGTAGGCCAGGGGGAAGTCGTCGCTGACGCCCGCGCCGCCGAACACCTCGATGGCCCGGTCGATCACGGCGGTGGCGACGGCGGGGGCGGCAACCTTGATCGCCGCGATCTCGGTTCGCGCGCCCTTGGCGCCGTGGGCGTCGATCAGCCAGGCGGTCTTGAGCACGAGCAGGCGGGCCTGTTCGATCTCGATGCGCGACTGGGCGATGAGATCCTGGACGACGCCCTGGTCGATGAGCGGCTTGCCGAACGCGACCCGCGACTTCGCCCGCTCGACCATCAGGGAAAGCGCCCGCTCGGCCATGCCGATCGCGCGCATCGCGTGGTGGATGCGGCCGGGCCCGAGCCGTGCCTGGGCGATCATGAACCCGTCGCCCTCCCCCGCGAGCAGGCTCGTCATCGGTACCCGCACGTTGTCGAAGACGAGCTCGGAATGGCCGTGCTGGTCCTGGTAGCCGAAGATGGGCAGGTGGCGGACGATGGTCAGCCCGGGGGCGTCCCTGGGGACCAGGATCATCGACTGCTGGCGGTGCGCGGGCGCGTCCGGGTCGGTCTTGCCCATGACGATGAACACCCGGCATCGCGCGTCGGCCGCCCCGGAGATCCACCACTTCCGCCCGTTGATGACATAGTGGTCGCCGTCGCGCTCGATGCGGGTGGCGATGTTGGTCGCGTCCGAGCTCGCCACCTCGGGTTCGGTCATCGCGAAGGCCGACCGGATGGTGCCCTCGAGCAGCGGCTCGAGCCACTGCCCCTGCTGGTGCGGCGTCGCGAACAGGTGCAGCGTCTCCATGTTCCCGGTATCGGGAGCCTGGCAGTTGATCGCCTCTGGCGCGATCACCGGGGACCATCCGGAGATCTCGGCGACCGAGGCGTAGTCGACGTTGCTCAGCCCGGACACCGACGGCAGGAACAGATTCCACAGGCCGCGCCGCCTGGCCTCGGCCTTGAGATCGTCCAGCACCGGCGGGTAGTCGTGCTCGCCGTGGGCGGCCCGCCACTGCTGGTAGACCGGCTCGGCCGGCAGCACGCAGGTCCGCATGAAGTCCCACATGCGGTCGCAGGCATCCTGCGCCGCCGGAGAGAGACAGAAGTCCATCAGGTGTTCCTTTCTGCGGGCGCGGCCCGGCGCGGTGACTGCCAGGCCCGGTGCCAGGCGAGCCCCACTTCGGCGGTGTCGCTCACGGCGCTTGTCAGGTCGCCGAAGTCCTGGCCGCCCATGGCGTCCGCGTTGACCCGCGCCTTGATGCCCTGCATGATCACCGCGAACTTGAAGTGCGCGAACGCGCGGAACCAGTCCAGGTCGTCGAGGGGAACCCCGGTGCGGTCCGACCACCGCTGCGCGATCTCGGTGCCGCTCGGGAACCCGGGCAGGCCGGGGATCGACGATACGATCGCCGGCGCCACCCGCGAGCCAGACTCCCAGTAGAACAGGAACATGCCGAGATCGGTGAGCGGGTCACCGAGGGAGGACAGCTCCCAGTCGAGCACCGCGGCCAGCCGGCCAGGGTCGCCGGCGTCGACAATGCAGTTGTCGATCCGGTAGTCGCCGTGGGCGATTGCCGCCGCCGGACTGACCGGGACGTTCGCCGCCAGCCGGCTCGCGAGCTCGTCGACGGCGGGCGCAGGCACGTCCGAGCTCGCTTCCCACTGAGCGCGCCAGCGGCGGATCTGCCGTTCGACGAAGCCGTTGGGACGACCGAAATCGGATAGGCCGACCGCCGCCGGGTCGATCGCGTGCAGTTCGGCCAGGCAGTCGGCGAGCGCGTGGCCCAGCGCCTTGCGCTCGACCCCGGCGGCGGCGAACCCGGCCGGCAGGGCGCTCCCCCGCAGGACCAGCCCATCCACCTTGGCCATGACGTAACACGGCACGCCCAGCAGGCCGCCGTCGTCGTACAAGATGACGTCGGGGACGGGCACGACCGTCTGAGCGAGCGCCCGCTGGACCCGGACCTCGCGGTTCATGTCGTGCGCGGTCGCCAGCACGGACCCGCTCGGCGGCCGCCGCAGGATCAGCTCGCCCGCCGGGCTGCGCAGCAGGTAGGTCAGGTTGGACTTGCCGCCGGTGATCAGCTCAGCCTCGACCTGGCGCCACCGGTCGTCCCCGGTCGCCCGGCCCAGCAGCGGGCCGAGCGCCTCAGTCCGGGTCAGCGACCTAGCATCGCCCGCCGTGCTGGTCATCCCGCCACCGCTTCCCGCGCTTCCATTGGCTAATGATCGTTAGCCTACACACTCGGCGGGCCGCCCACCATCTGCGCGGCGAGGTTGGCATAGGCGTAGGCGAGTGCGTCGATGTCGTACTCGCCGTCGGGGCGATACCACGACGCCAGCCCCATGCCCATGTCCAGGATCGCGTACGACACCAGCCGAGCGTGCGCGGTGGCGAAGTCGCCCGCCGCGCAGCCGCCTTCGATGATCGCGCGGAGGCCGTGCTCGTACGTACGCCGCAGCTCGACCACCTCGGTGCGGGCAGGCTGGTCGAGGCTCTCGATCTCGCGGTTGCCGACCAGCGCGTCCTCGCGGTGGGTCGCGTGGTAGCGCACGTGGGCCTCGACCGCCCGGCGGAGCTGGACATCGGGCGGGCCGCCGGCCGCCACCGCCGCCCGCTGGCGGGCGATCAGCGACGTCATCGTCTCGACCATGATCTCGGCCAGCAGCTCTTGCTTGGAGGTGACGTGCTTGTACAGGCTCGGACCACGGATCCCGAGGGCGGCGCCGATGTCCATCATCGTCGTCAGCTGGTAGCCCCGCTCGGCGAACAGGTGCAGCGCAGCCGACCGCACCGTCGCGCGGTTCACCGGCAGCCGACGCGCCTCGCGGCCGGCCGGCGTTTCGCCGGGGACCCGGTGCGCGCTCGTCATGTTTAGCAGACTACTGGCGCCCGCCGCCGCTTGACGTCCTCGGCACCCGTCTCTAGGGTGAGCTAACGACCGATAGCCGGTTGCGGCTGGCGACAGTGAGGTGACTGATCGGATGACCCTCTCCGCCATGGTCACCGGCGCCAGCCGCGGCATTGGCCGGGCGATCGCCGAGCGACTGGCGGCCGAGGGCTGGGACCTGCTCCTGTCGGCTCGGGCCGGGCCCGGCTTGGACGACGCGGTGGCCGCGCTGGCGGATTCGCCCGCAGCCGCCGTCCGCGGCGTGGCCGCCGACATGAGCAACCCGGCCGACGTTGAGGCGCTCGCCCGTGCCCAGTGCGAGTGGCACGGCGAACTGGACCTGCTGGTGCTGGCGGCCGGCGTCGGCTCGGGCGGCCGTGTCGAGGGATACCCGCTGAACCGGCTTGACCTGCAGTTCGCGGTCAACGTGCGAGCGCCCTTCCAGCTGGTTTCGCTGCTGCTTCCGGCGTTGCGGAAAGCGGCCGAGCGCAACCGTGAAGCTGGCGCGCGCATTGTCGCCATGAGCTCGATCACCGGGCAGGCGGCCGAGCCCGGCCTCGCCGCCTACGGCGCCACCAAGGCGGCCCTGACGCTGCTGTGCGAGACCATCACCAGCGAAGAAGGCGTGAACGGGGTGCTCGCGACTGCGATCGCGCCCGGCTACGTCGACACCGACATGGCCGCCTGGGTGCACGAATCGATCCCGCCCGACCAGATGATGAAAACCTCCGATATCGCCGAGCTCACCCTGTCGCTCACCCGCCTGTCCCGCTGGGCGGCGGTGCCCTCCATCGTCATGACTAGGCCGGGGCCGAACCTGCACCGCGCCTGACGAGCAGGCCGGCGCGCGCGGCATTTTCCGTAAAGGGTGCCGACGCCGCTGTTATTTGCCATGCCGTGCCCGTGTATCAACCTCAAGTGTTAAGTGTGATTGCACGTGAATTAATACTTGACACCACTGTTTCGCCCGGCCTACGCTTCCGGCAAGGCAGGCGGACAACCCACCCGCTACCAGGCATTTCACGGTTTTCATAGCACCGTTCCACACCATCAATTCGAGCCATTAGGTCTGTTCGGCATGCCCGGGAACAGCGATCCTTGGAGGTTCCGCACGTGAAGCACCGCGAAGTCGAGTTCACCAGCGGCGGGGAGACCGTCCGCGGCGACCTGCTGCTGCCCGACGGCGACGGCCCGTTCCCCGTCGTCGTCATGGCCGGCGGCTGGTGCTACGTCAAGGAACTGCGCCAGCCCCACTACGCCGCCGAGTTCGTCGCGGCCGGCGTCGCCGCCCTGATCTTCGACTACCGCCGGATGGGCGCCAGCGACGGCCAGCCCCGCCAGCACATCGACCCCTGGGACCAGATCGAGGACTACAAGAACGCCATCACCTACGCCGAGAACCTCCCCGAGGTCGACCCCGCCCGCATCGGCATCTGGGGCATCTCCTACAGCGGCGGCCACGTCCTGGTCGTCGCCGCCACCGACCCCCGCGTCAAGTCCGTCGTCTCCAACGTCCCCGTCATCGACGGCTACCAGACCATGTGGCGCATGCACGGCACCACCCGCTTCCGCAAGCTGGGCGACCTCGTCCTGGCCGAGCGCCGCAAGCGCACCGAGTCCGGCGACCACGCCTACATGCCCATGAGCGGCGAGCCCGACAACCCCGACGCCGAGCTCACCGTCTGGCCCGACAACGACGTCCGCGACGTCTTCAACCAGCTCCAGGCCGGCGAGGCCCCCCGCCACCAGCACCGCAACACCATCGAGTCCGTCGAGCTCCTCATGCAGTACAACGCCGCCCCCTACGCCCCCCGCATGATCAACATCCCCACCATGATGATCGTCGCCGACCACGACGACATCACCATGTGGGACCAGGAAATCGCCGCCTACAACGCCATCCCCAGCCCCGCCAAGGAACTCGTCGTCCTCCCCAGCACCACCCACATGGTCCTCTACAGCAACCTCACCGCCCTCGAGCTCGCCGCCCAGGCCGCCGCCCGCTGGTTCACCACCACCCTCGTTAAATAGCGAGCGCGACCTCACGAAATAGCGGGCGGGCCGCCCGCGCGGCTGGCGTTCTATCGGCCGATACGGCCGTTCTCAGGGCATTGCCCAGCCTCCTTTACCACCATTCGAATTCCCGCATGCTCACAAGGAGATACCGATGAAGCGATCCCCCCTTGCTGCGGCAAGAGCACGGAATTACCGCGCGCTCAGACCAGGCGCCCTGAGATCGCGCGTGCTGATAGGCATGGGCGTCGCGAGCCTCGCGCTCGCGGCCGCCGGCTGCTCGTCATCGTCAAGCAGCGGCTCCGCTGCGGCCTCGGGGACGTCGACCGCAGCGGCGGCGTCCACCGCCTCCCCGGCGTCCGCCGCCGCGGCGGGCGCGGGGACGGGCGGCCTGGTGTACTTCATGATTCCGGACACCGTCCCCAGTCGGTACATCCAGCAGGACGGACCCGACTTCCAGGCCGCGCTGGAGAAGCTGGACCCCGGAGTCACGGTCAAGCTCGTCAACGCCAACGGCAATGAGTCCACCCAGGAGTCGCAGGCGAGAGCCGCCATCGCGGCCGGCGCCAAGGCCCTCGTCGTGGTCGCGGCCGACCCGCCGCTCAGTGGCGGTCTGCTGCAGATAGCGGCCCAGGCCAAGGTGCCCGTCATCGGCTACGAGAACGTGCCGATCGACGGCCCGATGTACGCGCAGGTCGAGTTCAACCCGCTCGAGGCCGGCCAGCTCCAGGGCAAGTACTTCGCCCAGGAGGTGACTTCCGGCGCGCTCGGCGCGACCCCGGTGACCCTGGCCCGGCTGTACGGCAACCAGGGAGACGTGTACGACACCCAGATGCTGGCGGGCCAGAACCAGTACCTGACCCCGCTCATCAACGCCGGCAAGGTCAAGGTCGTCTGCTCGGCGTACACGCCGAACTGGGCCGAGGCGTCCGCAGTGACCGAGATGCAGCAGTGCCTGTCGAGCGCAGGCAACAAGGTCAGGGCCGTGCTCGGCTTCTACGACGGCATCACCCAGGGCGCCATCGTGGCCATCAGCAACGCCCACCTGACGGCCGGCACCACCGCCGGCGACGTGACCGTCTTCGGCGGCCAGAACCCGACCACGCCGGGTCTGCAGTACCTCATCGCCGGCCAGCAGCAGGACGACGTCATCAAGCCGTTCCTGCTCGAGGCCCAGGCGGCCGCCCAGCTCGCGAACGCCGCGGTCCGCGGCGAGAAGCCGCCCGCCTCGCTCATCACCCAGAGCGTGAACGACGGCTCCGACAGCGTCCCCACGGCCTTCCTGAACGAGGACTACATCACCGCCGGCCCGAACGTCGGGACGCTGATCAACAAGTACGTCGTGCAGACCGGCACCGATAGCTGGTCTCAGATCTGCACCAGCCCGATCACGTCGTCGAGCATCTGCAAGAGCTACCAGCCGTAACTGCGTCCCGCCGGCCGGCCCGGCCGGCCGGCGGGCAGTTATGCAGAAGGATTGAAATGACCGACAGCCCCCTGCTCGCGGCCGAGCCGCGGACCGGCTATCTCGAGGTCGATGGGCTTGTGCACCGGTTCGGCGGACGCACGGTCCTCGATGAGGTCAGCTTCTCGCTCAGCCGCGGCGAGGTAGCGTGCCTGGTCGGCGAGAACGGCGCAGGCAAGTCCACCATCGTCAACATCCTCGGCGGCGTGCTGCGGCCGGCCGACGGCGCCATCACGCTCGCGGGCAAGCCGGTTTCCTTCGGCTCGCCCGCGGACGCGCTCGAGGCCGGCATCGGCATCGTCTACCAGGACCTCGCCCTCTGCGACAACCTCTCGATCGCCGAGAACATCTTTCTGGCCCGGGAGAAGACGAACCGCGCGCCCCTGGTGCGGGCCCTGGCCAGGCGCGCGATGGAGACGGAGGCGAGCGAGCTGCTGCACTCGCTGACGGCGGCGACCTGGGACGTGCAGCAGAAGACGTCCCGGCTATCGGGCGGGCAGCGGCAGTCCGTCGCCATCGCCCGCGCCGTGCTGCTTGACCCCAGCATCGTCATCCTCGACGAGCCCACGGCGGCGCTGTCGGTCCGGCACGTCGACGAGGTGCACCGGCTGATCAAGGGCCTCGCCCGCCGCGGCCGGGCGGTGCTCCTCATCCTGCACGACCTCAACGAGGTCGCCGAGCTGGCCGACAAGGTCATCGCCCTGCGGCATGGCCGGGTCATCGGCGTCACCACCCGGGGCGCGTACACCGTCGACCAGCTGCTGCTCGCCATCAACGGGGTCGGCCACCTCCCCGGTCAGGACAAGGACCTCCCCGATGACCTCTAACTCCGAGCGGGTACGCGAGCCGGGCGGGCCGGCCTCCGGCCGCCTTCAGCTTTCCGGCTTCCGGCGCGGCGGCGGCCGGGCCGCGCCGACCGACGCGGGAGCGGCACGGTGATGGCGGGCGCGGCCAACTGGTACGCCAGCGGCCGGACGGCCGCTATCGCGCTGGTGACGGTGCTGGTCTGGATCGGCTTCGACCTCGACAACTCTCGCTTCCTGAGCGGGGATAACATCGCCGGCCTGATCGACCAGATCGTGCCGGTCGGGGTGCTCAGCGTCGGCATGGCCGTCGTCCTGCTCAGCGGGGAGATCGACCTGTCCGGCGCGGCCGTCGGCGGTGTGGCGGCCGCCGTGGCCGCCCGGCTCGCGGTCGGCGGCGGCCTGCCGGTCGGCGTGGCGCTGCTGGTCGGCCTCGCCTGCGCCGTGGCGATCACCCTGGTCGAGGCGCTGATCATCACCGGGCTGGGGGTCCCGTCGTTCATCACCACGCTGGGCGGGATGATCGCCCTGGGCGGCGGCCTGCTACTCGTGCTGCCCTCGACCTTCGAGGTCAACCTGGCCGGCACCTCGCTCGGCGCGATCAACACGACCGAGATCCCGGCCTGGGTCGGCTACGCGATCGCAGCCGCGAGCGCGGTCCTCGGCGGCTGGGCGGTGCTGGCCAAGCATCGATCCGGCTCCGGGCAGCCGACCGCGGCCGGGCGCGCCGCGCTGGCGCTGCGGCTGGGCGGCGTGCTGGTGCTGTGCGCGATCGGGGCCGTGACCTCCTGGGTCCTCGGCGGCCAGGGCGGCATCCCGGTGCCCGTGCTGGCGATGATCGCGATCGTGGTACTCGGCGAGCTTGCGCTGCGCAAGACCGCGTTCGGCGTCCACCTGCTCGCCGTCGGCGGGTCGCGCGCCTCGGCCCGCCGGGCCGGCCTTTCCACCCGGGTCGTGGTCTGCGGTGCCTTCGCCGTCCTCGGGGTGATGGCGTTCCTGTCCGGGATCTTCGACGCATCGCTCGACCTCGGGGTCTCGGCCTCCTCCGGGCCGAGCAGCGAGGTGCTCGACGCGATCGCCTCGGTCGTCGTGGGCGGGACGTCGCTGTTCGGCGGGGCCGGCTCGATCACCTCGGCCCTGGTCGGGGTCGCGCTCATCGGCTCGATCACCAACGGCCTGCTCCTGCTGGGCGTCAGCGTCGCTCTGCAGAGCATCGTCACCGGCCTGATTCTGGTGGCCGCGGTGGCGGTGGACATGCTGCTCTCGCGGCGCGCCGCCACCGGCCAGGCACGTGCGTAGCGGCCGCAGGCAGTTCCCTTCTCACGCAATTTTCCAGGCAACGAATCCCACGGACAGGAAGGACGAGCAATCATGGACAGAGGCGTAATCGTCACCGGCGCGGCGTCGGGCATCGGGAAGGCCGTCGCGACGCTGTTCGCCAAGGCCGGCGACCGGGTCGCCGTGCTCGACCGCAGCAAGGACGCCCTCCAGCAGGTCGCCGGGGAGATCGGGGCGACCGTCGCGATCGACGTGGACGTCTCCGACAGCGCCGCCGTGACGGCCGCCGTCGCCACCGCCAAGCAGGCGCTCGGCTCCGTCACCGTCCTCTGCAACGTGGCGGGCGTGCTCGATGACTACACCCCGGCCACCGAGACTTCTGACGAGCTCTGGAACAAAGTCATCGGGGTCGACCTCAGCGGGCCCTTCTTCACCGCGCGGGCGGCCATCCCGGCCATCCTCGAGGCGGGCGGCGGCGCCATCGTCAACATCGCCTCGATCTCGTCGTTCGTGGCGGGTGGCGGCGGCGCCGCCTACACGGCCGCCAAGCACGGCGTCCTCGGGCTCACCCGCCAGCTGGCGTTCGACTACGGCAGCAAGGGCATCCGGGCCAACGCGGTCTGCCCCGGCGCGACCCGGTCCGGCATGACCGAGTACCTATTCAGCGAGGAGGGCAGGAACGAGCACGTGGACGCCGCCATCGCGGGCACGCCGGCCGGCCGCTGGGCGGCTCCGGAGGAGATCGCCCGCCTGGTGCTGTGGCTGGCCAGCGACGAGGCCTCGTTCGTACACGGCGCCGCCTACGTCGTCGACGGCGGCTGGACGATCGCCTAGCCCGCCTGGCCGCCGGTCCCCCGTCTCGCGAGGCGCCACCGCCGCCAGCGCGGTGGCGCCTCGCGAGCATGCCCAACGACCGGTATTACTCGTTTTATGTTTCCTGGAGTGTTAAGCGTGGTTACACGTGAATTAGTACTTGACACCACTGTTTCGCCCGGCCTACGCTTCCGGCAAGGCAGGCAGACGCCCCACTGGCTACCAGCCATCTCACGCTTATATAGCCGCCAATCCCGTCACTTGTACAGCCGCCAATCCCGTTATTAAAAGTCTGTTCGGCATGCCCGGGAACAGCGATCCTTGGAGGTTCCGCACGTGAAGCACCGCGAAGTCGAGTTCACCAGCGGCGGGGAGACCGTCCGCGGCGACCTGCTGCTGCCCGACGGCGACGGCCCGTTCCCCGTCGTCGTCATGGCCGGCGGCTGGTGCTACGTCAAGGAACTGCGCCAGCCCCGCTACGCCGCCGAGTTCGTCGCGGCCGGCGTCGCCGCCCTGATCTTCGACTACCGCCGGATGGGCGCCAGCGACGGCCAGCCCCGCCAGCACATCGACCCCTGGGACCAGATCGAGGACTACAAGAACGCCATCACCTACGCCGAGAACCTCCCCGAGGTCGACCCCGCCCGCATCGGCATCTGGGGCATCTCCTACTCAGGCGGCCACGTCCTGGTCGTCGCCGCCACCGACCCCCGCGTCAAGTCCGTCGTCTCCAACGTCCCCGTCATCGACGGCTACCAGACCATGTGGCGCATGCACGGCACCACCCGCTTCCGCAAGCTGGGCGACCTCGTCCTGGCCGAGCGCCGCAAGCGCACCGAGTCCGGCGACCACGCCTACATGCCCATGAGCGGCGAGCCCGACAACCCCGACGCCGAGCTCACCGTCTGGCCCGACAACGACGTCCGCGACGTCTTCAACCAGCTCCAGGCCGGCGAGGCCCCCCGCCACCAGCACCGCAACACCATCGAGTCCGTCGAGCTCCTCATGCAGTACAACGCCGCCCCCTACGCCCCCCGCATGATCAACATCCCCACCATGATGATCGTCGCCGACCACGACGACATCACCATGTGGGACCAGGAAATCGCCGCCTACAACGCCATCCCCAGCCCCGCCAAGGAACTCGTCGTCCTCCCCAGCACCACCCACATGGTCCTCTACAGCAACCTCACCGCCCTCGAGCTCGCCGCCCAGGCCGCCGCCCGCTGGTTCACCACCACCCTCATCCCCTAACCCGACCAGCCAGGAGTAAAGCCATGTCACTTGCAGCACCCCAGCCAGAGCGGAGCGCCTCCTCCGGGCTGCGCGCCCGGCTGCGGGCGCCGGGCCTCCGGTGGCGTGCCATGCCGGTGGCGGCACCCTGGGCGGTGGCGCTGGTGCTGCTGGTGATCAGCGTGATCCTGTACCCGGCGACGGTCCACTACGGCGGCATGGCCACCGTGACGCCGCTGCTGGGCGTGCTGGTGATCGCGTCGCTAGGGCAGTCGCTGGTCATCGGCAGCGGCGGTATCGACCTGAGCGTCTCCTCGGTGATCACGATCGTCGGCGTGGTGTTCGTGCTGCAGGGCGGCACTCGCGGCGGCTCGGTGACGCTGGCGATCGTCTACGCGCTGCTGGCCGGGCTGGCGTGCGGCGTCGTCAACGGGTTCCTGGTCGAGTACCTGGGCCTCAGCCCGCTGGTGACGACGCTGGCGACCGGCGAGGTCATGGCCGGCCTGGCCAGCATCTGGTACGGCGGCGGCACGAACAACCTGGTCGTGCCGAAGAGCTGGCAGCAGTTCACCGGCGACGCTTTCGGCGACGGCATCAGCTACGTGCTGGTGATCGCGATGGTCGCCGCGCTGCTGCTCAGCGTCGTGCTCAACTACACCGCCCTCGGCCGTCGGCTGACCGCCGCCAGCACCAGCTCGCGCGCCGCCGGGTACCAGGGCATTTCCGCCCGGCGCTACCGAGCCGCCAACTACGTGGTCGCCGCCCTGTTGTACAGCGTGGCGGGGATCTTGTTCGTCGGCGATATCGGCACCGCCACTCTCTCCCTCGGCAACGTCTACCAGCTGTCCACCATCGTCGCCGTCGTTCTCGGCGGCGCCGCGCTGAGCGGCAGCCGCCTGCATCCGGCGGCAACGGTGGCCGGAGCGCTATTCCTGTCGCTGATCAACCAGGACGTCGCGGCGTCCGGCATCGCGGCCGGCACCCAGGGAGTCATCCAGGGCGCCGTCCTCGTCGCCGCGATGGCCGCGACCGGCCTCGGCACCCTGCGCAGCATCCGGCGGCGAAGCGTGCGCAGGTCCGGCGCCCCGCCGCCCGCCTCGTCCCCGCTCGCGGCGACCGAGACGGCATCCCCCACCGACCTGGGTCCGTCGGCGCCCTGACGCCCGCGCCCCGATTCGCATCGCTCAGTCATGCCCATTCGAAGAAGAAAGGCAAGTCATGGTCATTAGAGGAGGCCCGGCCAGACGCCGGGCGCGCACGCTGGCCGCGGTCGCGGCTGCGGGCATGGTCGCCGTCGCCCTGGCCGCGTGCAGTTCGTCCGGCAGTTCGTCGGCGGCCTCGGGCACCAGCGGCAGCAGCAGCAGCGCCGGCACGAGCTCGCAGTACGCGCCGACGCCGGTCACGCTCACGGCGGCGCAGGAGACCGCGATCATCGGCAAGGCGTTCCTCACCGCCTCCGTCAGCCCGTCGTCCCTGAACCCGGACATCCTCCAGGGCCTGGAATTGGCGGGCGGGACCTACACGCCCGCGCAGGTCAAGACCGCCTGGTCGTGCCAGTCGCAGACGACCTGCACGATTGGCAGCGGTTCGCAGACGCTGGCGATCCTGGACGGCGACGGCGGCAACCTGTGGCGGCAGATCACCCGCGCCGCGATCACCATGGAGGCGTTCGCCTACCCCAATATCGGTCACGTCATCTACCTCCAGGCGGGCGGGAACCTGCAGACCATGCAGGCCGACCTCAAGTCGCTGATCGCGCGCCGGGTCACCGGCATCGTCACCTACGACGACTTCGGCGCCGCCATGACCGCCGCTTACCAGCAGGCCACCGCGCAGGGCATCCCGGTCGTCGCCTACGGCGGCACCCCCGGATCGGGCGCCGTCAGCGCGGTCGTCTCGCAGGTGCAGTCGAGCTTCTGCGCCGACGGTGACCAGATGGCCCAGACGACCAGCCAGATGCTCGGCGGCAAGGGCAACGTGGCGTTCTTCACCGGCACGCCGGGCAACCCGCAGGGAGCCGGCTGGGAGACCTGCGCGCAGTCCTGGTTCGCCAAGAACGCCCCCGGCATCGCTGTCGTCGACAAGTCCAACACCAGCTGGACCGGACCGGGAGCCGTCTCCGCCACCTCGGCGCTGATCGCGACCGGCAAGACGATCAACGCGATCCTGTACGACTACGCGAACCAGACCGTCAACATCGTGCAGACCTACCAGCACGCCAAGCTGAGCGTCCCCGACCAGGTCACCTGGACGTCGGACAATCAGCTGCTGCAGCTGTGGCAGCAGGATCAGACCTCATCCGACCCGTGGAAGCTGGCGTACTCCAGCAGCATCAATTTCGAGGGCAACATCGCTCTCGCGGCCCTGATGAACCACCTGGCGGGCAAGACCGTCACCAGCCAGCTGATCTTCCCGCTGCCGTTCGTGCAGGCCAAGACCGGCGATTACAACGCGTCCCAGCCGGCCGACGCGCCCGGCCCGACGTTGCTGCCGGACGCCCTGCTGACCGACCTGCTCAGCGCCAGCTGAGCCCGATACCCGAGTTCGCGGAGGAGCTAGTGCCAGACTTCGACTCTGATCAGGCCGACCGCTTGCGGACCGAGCCTCCAAGCTCGGTATCGTCGGCTGGCGAAGGCCTGGGTGTCCGGGGCCTGACCAAGACCTTCGGCTCGACGATCGCCCTTGACCATGTGGACGCCGCGTTCGCGCGCGGCGCGGTGCACGGGCTGATCGGCGAGAACGGCTCGGGAAAGTCCACCTTCGTCAAGGTCGTCGCCGGTGCCCATCGAGCGGATCTGGGACAGGTCACGCTCGATGGCACCGCGATGGCGACCAGCAGCGGGGCGAATGACCCCGTAGCCGGGAAGACGCGGGTGGCCTGCGTCTACCAAGACGGCTCCCTGATCGGGGAGCTGACCGTCGGCCAGAACCTCGACCTGATCGTCGACCCGGAGTTCCGAGTCGGCAAATCGTGGCGGCGGGCGCTGCTTGACGACTTCGGGCTGACCGAGGTCGGCCTCGGCAGCCGCGTCGCCGACATCCCCAACAACGAGCAGCGCCTGGTCGAGATCGCGGCCGCGCTGGCGCGGCGGCCCGATGTCGCCCTGTTCGACGAGTCGACGGCTGCCCTCGACGAGCGCGGCGTCGCCCGCGTGCTCGACAGCATGCGCAGCGCGGCGGCGGCCGGGGTCTGCGTGATCTTCGTGACCCACCGGCTCCACGAAGTGCTGGCGGTGGCGGCCGACATCACGGTGCTGCGGGACGGCCGGGTCGTGGGCGAGCTCGCCACCTCCGGCGCGTCGACCGACGAGCTGGTCCGGCTGATGGCCGGCCGCGAGGTGGCCGCCTTCACCCGGCGGGAACTGCCTGCGGCGACCTCCGCCGGGCCGGTCCTGCAGGCCACTGACCTGCGGGGGCGTGGCCTGGGACCGGTGCAGGTAACGGTCAGGCCCGGGGAGATCGTCGGCATCGGCGGCGCGGCCGGCAACGGCCAGAGCGAGCTGATCCGCGCGCTGTCCGGGACCGGGGTCACCGGCGGGGAGGTGCTCGTCAACGGCACCCGGCTGCGCCGGGCGGAGCAGGCCGTCGGCCTCGGGGCGGTCTTCGTGAGCGGTGACCGGCGCATCGAGTCCCTGTCGAGCCTGCTGTCCATCAGGGAGAACTACACCCTGGCGGGCCGCGCGGCCACCGAGCGCTGGTGGACCTGGCTGCCGCGGCGGCGCGAAGTGGCCGAGGCGACCCGGCTGGCCGACCAGTTCGACCTCGCCCGCGGCTCGATCGAGCAGCCGGTGGGCTCGCTGTCGGGCGGCAATCAGCAGAAGGTCGCCATCGGCCGCGCGATCGCCCGGCAGCCCGCAGCGCTGCTGGTCGAGGAGCCGACGGCCGGGGTGGATGTGCGCTCCCGGCTGAGCATCTACCGCGCCCTGATCGACGCCGCCCGGCAGGGCGCCGCCGTGATCTTCACCTCCAGCGACGCCAGCGAGCTGCGCATGCTCGCCGACCGGGTGCTCATCCTGGCCCGCGGCCGTCAGGTCGCCGAGCTGGCCGGGGAGCAGGTGACGGAGGAGGCGATCGTGCACGCTTTCTCGACCGCCGCCGACCGGCGCGAGACGGTGTCGGCCGCCGACGACCGGCCGCGGTGGCGCCGGCCGGTGCCGCTGCGCCAGCTCACCTGGAGCCCGGCCACCTTCGCGCTCGTCATCGTCTTGCTGCTGGCGCTGGGCGGGTACGCGACGGGCAAGAACGGCGACTTCGCGACCATGGGCAACGTGGGGTCCATCCTGCAGCTGGCGCTGCCGCTGACGCTGGTGGCGATCGCGCAGATGCCGGTCCTGCTGGTGGGCGAGATCGACGCGTCGCTCGGCTCCATGATGGGCCTGATCGTGGTGCTGCTCTCCTTCCAGCCGAATACCTCGGTCCCGGTGCTGTGCCTGATCGCGGTGGGCGGCGGGATCGGCTGCGGGCTGATCAACGCCGTGCTCGTCATCGGGTTCAGGATCAACTCGGTCATCGCCACCATCGCCACCCTCGGCGCGTTCCTCGGCATCGGCGAGATACTCCGGCCGACGCCGGCCGGGACCATCAGCCTCCAGCTCTCGACGGCCGTCGATAAGGCGGTCGGCCAGATCCCGTACGTCTTCATCATCGTGGTCGTGCTCGCGCTCGCCATCGACATCTACATCAACGCCAGCCGGGCCGGCCTGCGCGCCCGGGCGGTCGGCTACTCGGCCGAGCGGGCGGCCCAGCTTGGCGTTCGCTCGCGGGCCTTCAAAGCCGCCATGTTCATCGTCGCCGGGCTGCTCACGGGGCTGGCCGGGGTGGTGCTTGCCGCCCAGACCGGGGTCGGCGACCCCAGCGTCGGCTCCACCTATACGCTGCTTTCGCTGGCGGTGCCCGTGATCGGCGGCGCCATCCTGGCGGGCGGCCGCGGCTCGGCGCTCGGCTGCGTGCTCGGCGCGCTTTTCGTGGCCGAGGTCGAGGACTTCGTCCCGTTCATCAACCTGCCCAACGGCGGCTATCTGATCGCCGTCGGCGCGCTCACCGTCCTCGCGCTCATCGTCGGCAGCTGGCGGTCCGGACCGTCGGTCAGCAACGCGATGAGCCGCATCGCCTCACTCAGGAAGTAGGGAGCAGCATGGCCGATCTCATCGGGAAAGTAGCGCTCGTCACCGGTGCCGCCCGCGGTCAGGGCCGGGCGCATGCGCTCGCCCTCGCCGCAGCGGGGGCCGACATCATCGCCACCGACATCTGCAAGCCCATCGCCTCGGCCCCGTACGAGCTGGCGACACCGGGCGACCTCGCGCAGACCGTGGCCGAGGTCGAGAAGCTGGACCGGCGGGTGGTGAGCATGGAATGCGACATCCGCTCAAGCGCCGCGCTTGACGCCGCCGTCGCGGCCGGGCTCGACCAGTTCGGCAAGATCGACATCCTGATCGCCAACGCCGGCATCTGGGCGCTGGGACGGCTGTGGGAGCTGACCGACGAGCAGTGGCAGGAGGTTGTCGACACCAACCTCACCGGCGCCTGGCGCAGCGTCAAGGCGGTCGTGCCGGCCATGATCGAGAACGGCGGCGGCTCGATCGTCCTGACTTCCTCGGTCAACGGCTTCGAGGCCGGGGCGGGGATGACGCACTACGTCGCCGCCAAGCACGGCGTCCTCGGCCTGATGCGCAACGCCGCCCTCGAGCTCGGGCCCTACAACATCCGCTGCAACGCCGTCTGCCCCGGCATCGTCGACACGAAGATGAATGACTGGCAGGGCGCCTACGACATGATGGCGGGCGCGCCCGGCGGCACCGCCGAGGACCGCCAGCACGCCGCCTACAACTGGTCCGCGCTGGCGGGCCGGGGCCTGCTCAACCCGGCGTCGATCGCCAAGGCGGCCCTGTGGCTGGCGTCCGACGATGCGGCGGACGTGACCGGCGTCGTGCTGCCGGTCGACGGCGGGCACGCCATCTTGCCCGGCAGCAACCCCGACCCGGTTCGCGGGCTCTGAGCTGTCCGCCGATGAGCCGGGGCAGCCACCACCAGCAGGCGCCATGCCGCTAGTCCCAACCTGGCGCTCGCCGCGGCCGTTCCGCGAGGCCGACGCGATCAGCGATCCCACGCCGGAACTAGTGCGGCGCTACGTCGCCGCGGATCCGGGCCGGCCGGTCGTCGCCGACGCCGAGTACCAGATCACGGCCGACGAGCTCATCTCCGCCATCGCGGCCCAGCAACGGCGGCTGCGCGCGGCCGGGGTGCGGCGCGGCGACCTGGTCTGCGCTCAGCTGCCGAACTGGTGGGAGTCGGTGGCGATCGCGCACGCGGTCTGGGGCCTCGGCGCCGTCCTGTGCCCGGTCCCGATGAACCACCGGACGGCCGAGATAGCGGCCATCCTGACCGCGGCGCCGCCTGCGGCCTACCTGGCGCCAGCGCGGTACCGCAGCACCGAGTACGAGCCGCTCGTCGCCGAGGGCATGCGGCGGGCCGGCGTGCAGGTGCCCTGGCTGGCCATCGGCCGCGGGCCGTTCGCGGCCAGCCAGCCGGCCGACGGCGGCGACGCCGGCGACGCGGAGCTGTCGGGGGACCTCGACGCCGTCTGCATGCTGATGTTCACCTCCGGCACGACCGGCCGGCCGAAGGGGGTCCTGCACAGTCACCGCAGCCTGCTGGCCGAGGCGCGCAGCATCAGCGACCTGTTCAAGCTGGATGCCGACCGGGTGTACATGCCGTCGCCGATCGGGCACATCACCGGCCTGGTCTACGGCGTGCTGATGCCGCTGCTGATGGACGGCAGCGTCGTGCTGCAGGCGGAGTGGGATCCCGAGGTGGGCCTGCGGCTGATCGAAGAGCACGGCTGCACGTTCTCGGTCGGCGCGACCCCGTTCCTGCGCGGTCTCACCGACAGCTACCGGCGGGTCGGGCGCGAGTCCGGCCTGGCCGCGTTCGTCTGCGGCGGCGCGGACGTCCCGGCGTCGCTGGTCCGGGAGGGCCAGCGCGCACTCGGGGCCGTCGTCGTGCGGGCTTACGGGCTCACCGAGATGCCGACGGTCACCTGCGGCGGTCCCGCCGATCCGCCGGCGGTGCAGGCAGAGACCGATGGCCGGCTGACCGGCACGTCGCGGGCACGGCTGGCCCGCGAGGCCGACGGCGTGGGCGAGCTTGAGGTCTGCGGGCCGGAGCTGTGCCTCGGCTACCTCGACCCGGCCGACACCGCCGCCGCGTTCACGGCCGACGGCTGGTTCCGCACCGGAGACCTGGCCCGGCTCGGCCCGGGCGGGACGGTCACGATCGCCGGCCGGGCGAAGGACATCATCGTGCGCGGCGGCGAGAACATCAGCGTCAAGGAAGTCGAGGACTATTTGATCGATCATCCGCAGATCACGGATGTCGCGATCGTCGGCGTACCCGACCCGGTGCTGGGCGAGCGCGCCTGCGCGTTCATCATCGCGCCCGACGCCGCGCCGTCCCTGGCTGACATCACCGCCTTCCTGATCTCCCGCGACATTTCCCGCCACAAGATCCCCGAGCGCCTCATCGTGGCCTCCGAACTGCCCCGCACGCCGAGCGGGAAGATCCAGAAGTTCGTGCTCCGCGACCGGGCGGTGGCTGCCCTGGCCAGCGGGCAGGGCGAGCGCCGGTGAACGCCGACCTGCTGCTGGCGGCGTACGCCAAGATGACCCTGATCCGCCAGCTTGAGGACCGCGTCGCCGTGCTGTACCGGGACGGCGACGTGCCCGGCTTCGTGCACACCTCGGTCGGTCAGGAAGCGGTGGCGGTGGGCGCGCTGCTGCACGCGCGGCCGGATGACGTCATCACCTCGACGCACCGCGGCCACGGTCATGTGCTGGCCAAGGGCCTGTCACCGCGGCGGATGCTGGCTGAGCTCATGGGCCGCGAGACCGGCGCCTGCCACGGCCGCGGCGGCTCGATGCACGTGGCGGACCCCGCCATCGGCATCTTCGGCGCCAACGGCATCGTGGGGGCCGGCCTGCCGATCGCCGTGGGGGCGGCGCATGCGCTCCGGCGGCGCGGGGCCGGGCAGGCCGCGATCGCCTTTTTCGGTGACGGGGCCATCGCGGCGGGCGCGTTCCACGAGGCCGTCAACCTGGCGGCGCTGTGGCGGCTGCCGGTCGCGTTCGTGTGCGAGAACAACGGCTTCTCGGAGTTCTCCCGGGCCAGCGATCAGCATCCGGTGCCGGTGGAGAGCCGGGCCGCGGGCTACGGGATCCCGTTCCGGCGCGCGGCCGGGAACGACGTGGGCGACGTCGCCGATGTGATGGAAGCCGTGCTGGCCGAGATCCGGGCCGGCCGCGGACCTTATCTGGTCGAGGCGGTGACCGTGCGGGTGCGGGGCCATTACGAGGGCGACCCGCAGCGCTACCGGGACCCTTCCGAGGTCGCTGATGCCAAGCTCGAGGATCCGCTGATCATCGCCCGGAGGCGGCTGGCCGACTTCGGCGTCGACCCAGCCCGGGCGGACGAGCTCGACCGCGAGGCGGCCGAGGAGCTGGCGGACGCCGAGCGGTTCGCCCGTGCGTCGTCGGCCCCCGATCCCGCGACCTTGCTCGACTTCGTCATCAAGCCGCGCCTGCGGCCGGCTGCGGCTACGCCGCGAAGCTCACCGGGAGCAGGCGGCGCCCCCTCCCCGGGCGCCTGCCCGATCGTGCCCGCGCCGCCGCTGTCGGTGGCGAGAATCATCCGCCAGGCCCTGCAGGACGCCATGGCCGATGACGACCGGGTCTTCCTGGCCGGCATCGACGTGGGCGGCGGCAACGTGTTCGGGCTCACCCGCGGCCTCAAGGACCGGTGGCCCGAGCGGGTGCTGGACACGCCCATCTCGGAGACGGCGATCATGGGGCTGGCGGTGGGGTCGGCGATGGCCGGCCTACGGCCGGTCGTCGAGCTCATGTACCTGGACTTCCTCGGCGTGTGCCTGGATCAGATACTCAATCAGGCGGCCAAGCTCCGATTCATGACCGGCGGAGCGGTCACGCTGCCCCTCGTCATCAGGACCCAGTTCGGATCCGGGCGATCCTCAGGCAGCCAGCATTCGCAGAGCCTGGAGGCGCTGCTGGCCCACATTCCCGGCCTGACGGTGGCGATGCCTTGTGATGGCGCGGACTATTACGGCTTGCTGCGGACGGCCATCGAAGATGACAATCCCGTCGTCTTCATCGAGAACAGGCTGCTCTACGACGGGAAGACCTCCCCGCCGCCCGCCACCCACCGGGTGCCGTTCGGGCAGGCCCGCATCGTCCGGCCGGGCGCGGACCTGACCATCGTGTCCTGGTCGAGAATGGTGCAGCAGTCGCTGAAGGCGGCAGACGAACTCGCCGCTGACGGAATTGCCGCCGAAGTCATAGATCTTCGTACTATTGTGCCGCTTGACCACCAGTGCATTCTGAGCTCCCTCAGCCGGACTAACCGCCTAGTCATTGCGCAGGACGCCGTTAACGATTTCGGGGTCGGAGCGGAGATTGCCGCCCTCGCCGTCGGGGAGGGATTCTGGTCACTGGACGCGCCGGTCGCCCGGGTGGGCGCGCCAAGATCGCCGGCGCCCTATGCGCCGAGCCTCGAGCAGGCGTGGCTCCCGAGTGCGGCCGGCATCGTTAAGGCCGCGCGCGATGTGCTCGGCAGCTGAAAGCAAGTCTTTACACCAGGCCATACGATCGCTACTAAACGCAGGTAAGGGACACTTAGTGACACAGGATGGGAACGCAGACGGCGCGGCCGAGCCAATCGTCGGCATCGGCCAGCAGCTGCGTGAGGCACGGCTGGCCGTGGGCGTGTCGGTGCGCGAACTGGCCCGCCGGGTCGACGTCTCGGCCAGCTTCATCTCCCAGCTCGAGCTCGGCAAGACCATGCCGTCGGTCGGTACTTTGTACTCCATCGCCTCCGAGCTCGGCGTTTCGCTGGATACCCTCATGCGCACCGCTCAGCCGGGCGCAGCGGAGCAGAGCGAGCCCGAGCCTGTTGCCGCCGCGGCGGTCGATGCCCAGGTCGTCGGGAGACGCGCCTCGCAGATCAGTCCCTTTCAGGCTGCCCCGGTGCCACGGAATTTCGGCCCCCGGGCGGTGGATGACTGCCCCGTCCAGCGGGCCGACGGCCGCCAGGAACTGCATATCGGCGACGCGATCTGGGGCAGGCTGACCGCGGATCACGACCGCGCGAACGACTTCCTGCATGTGGTCTACAAACCCGGCGGCGAGTCGTGCCCGCCCCACCACATGATTCACCACCGCGGTTTCGAGTACGGGTACATCATTACCGGTCAGCTCCATGTCCAGGTTGGATTCGCCCACTACGACATGAATCCCGGTGACTCCATCAGCTTTGACTCGGCGACGCCGCACCGGCTGTCAAATCCGTTTGACCAGGAATCGGCGTCGATCTGGGTAGTCGTGGGCCGGGGCGAGACCCCCGTTCTCTAGGCGAAGGAGCACGAGAATGCCAGTACTCGCAGGAAAGGTCGCGCTGATCACCGGCGCGGCCCGAGGCCAGGGCCGCAGCCACGCCGTCCGGCTCGCGGCCGAAGGCGCCGACATCATCGCCATCGATATCTGCGCGCAGATCGAGTCCGTTCCGTACCCGCTCGCCCGCCCGGCCGACCTGGAGCAGACGGCCGCCGAGGTCCGTGCGCTCGGCGGCAGGATCGTGACCGCCCACGCGGACGTGCGCAGCCAGGCCGAGCTGCGGGCAGCTGTCGACGCCGCCGTCGGCCAGCTGGGCCGGCTCGACATCGTATGCGCGAACGCCGGCATCCACAGCTCCGCGCCGGCTCATGAGCTGCCCGAGCAAGCCTGGCGGGATCTCATCGACGTCAACCTCACCGGCGTGTGGCTGACCTGCAAAGTGGCGGTGCCGCACATCATCGCCGGAGGCCGGGGCGGGGTAGTGATCGTGACCGCCTCGGTGGCCGGCCACAAGCCGTACGCCACCATCTCGCACTACGTGGCGGCCAAGCACGGCCTGATCGGCCTGACCAAAACCCTGGCCCAGGAACTGGCCCCGCACGGCATCCGGGTCAACGCGATCAGCCCGACCCAGGTCGACACCGACATGATCCAGAACGACATGATCTACCGGCTGTTCGTGCCGGACGCCGAGCGCCCCACGCGCGAGCAGTTCGCCGAGGCCTCGCAGGCAACGAACCTGCTGCCGGTGCCGTGGGTGGCGCCGAGCGACGTCAGTGACGCGGTGGCGTTCCTGGCCGGCGATGGCGCCCGGTTCATCACCGGGGTTTCCCTTCCAGTCGACGCGGGAGTCCTGGCGAAATGAGCACCAGCGTGGCGAGCGACAGCCCTGCGAGCGCCAGCCCGTCCGGGGCCGGCCGCCTCGCAGGGAAGGTCGCGTTCATCACCGGCGCCGCCCGGGGCCAGGGGCGCAGCCACGCTCTCCGGCTCGCCCGCGAGGGCGCTGACATCATCGCGATCGACCTGTGCGGCCCGCTGTCCACGGTCGGGTACCCCTTGAGCACGCCAGAAGACCTGGCCATGACGGTCGATCTGGTCGAGGAACTGGACCGCCGCATCGTCGCCGCCCGGGCTGACGTCAGAGACCTCGCCAGCCTGGAGCAGGCACTGGCGGTCGGCGTGGCCGAACTCGGCCGCCTGGACATCGTCTGCGCCAACGCCGGAATCCTGTCCAGCGGCTCGCTAGCCGATCTCACCGAGGAGGCCTGGCGCGAGATGATCGACATCAACCTCAGCGGCGTCTGGCGCACCTGCCGGGCGGCCATCCCGCACCTCATCGCCGGCGGTCGCGGCGGTTCCATCGTCCTGACCAGCTCAGTCGCGGGGCTCAAGTCCTATCCGAACATCGCCCACTACGTATCGGCCAAGCACGGCGTCACCGGTCTCATGCGCACGCTGGCGGTCGAGCTGGCCCCGCACCGGATCCGGGTCAACAGCGTGCACCCCACCCAGGTCGACACCGACATGATCCAGAACGACGTCATGTACCGGCTGTTCTGCCCGGACTCGGAGAACCCGACCAAGGAGGAGTTCGCGGCCGCCTCCCGCGCCACCGGCCTGCTCCCGGTGGACTGGGTAGAGGCGATCGACGTCAGCAACGCGGTGCTGTTCCTCGCCTCAGAAGACGCCCGGTACATCACGGGCACTGCCCTGGCCATCGACGCGGGCGCTCTGATGATCTGAGCGCTGGTCAGACCCTATGAACTTTGGATTCGATCGCGACTTCAGTCGTCGCACCACAGTGCAGGAGCAATGGAGGAGCCAGCAGCGCCCGGGTCCGTTCGAACGACTGATTTTGATCCTTCGTCCTTTAGCCGCCGACTGCGGCCAGGGTGTCGTCGCCGATGGCGGCCCTGACCTGCAGCCGGGCCTGGTGCAGGCGGCTCTTGAACGCGGCCGGGGTGACGCCGGCGATCTCGGCCGCCTCCTGAGTGGAGAACCCCTCGACGTCGCGGAGCACGATCGCGGTCCGCAGCGGCGGCGGCAGCATGGCCAGGGCCTCGGCCAGGGCCCGGCGGAGCTCGTTGTTCTCGGCCTGCCGGGCCGGGTCGTCGGTGCGCGGGGTCGGCCGGTCGAGCTCGTTCGGGCCGATCGAAACGCTGGCCGGGCGGCGGGCCCGCCGCTCGAGGGCGCGGTTGGCCTCGTTGACCGCGATCCGGTACAGCCAGGTGAAGTAGCTGGACCGGCCCTGGAACTTGGGGATGCCCTGCCAGGCGCGGAGCATGACCTCCTGGGCCGCCTCGCCTGCCTCTTCCGGGTCGCCGAGCAGGCGCAGCAGCAGCATGAAGAGGCGGTCGGCGTACGCGCCGGACAGCTGCTCGAAGGCGTCGATGTCCCCGGCCTTGGCCCGGGCCAGGAGGCTCGCCTCGGTGTCGGTCACCTCGGTTTTGTCACGCTGTCTGCGGTGCGGGCGGGCCGGCGGGCCCGGCCGGGCGGATCCGGTCGAAGATCGCGCCCGGCGCCCGGACCGGGGCCAGCCCGTCGAGCCCCCGGGCGAGGTGCAGCAGCGCGCGCATGGCGAGCAGGCCGCGCCCGCACTCCGCGCAGTCCCGCGCGTGGCGGTCCAGGCGGCTGCGGGCGCGGGGGCTCAGATCCCCCTCGACGTAGTGCGAGAGATGACGCTGCGACCACTGGTGGTCAGCGGCGAAGCCCATCACGTCTCCTCTCGCGCGGCGTCGTCCTGCTCTTAGTTTGCCGCAGGCTCGAACGCCAGCGAGCAGGAGTTGATGCAGTACCGGTCGCCGGTCGGGGTCGGGCCGTCGTCGAACACGTGGCCGAGGTGACCGCCACAGCGGCGGCAGACGACCTCGGTCCTGCGCATGAACAGGCTGTTGTCCTCGCGCAACTCGACCGCCTGGGCGACGGCGGGCTCGGAGAAACTCGGCCAGCCGGTGCCGGAGTCGAACTTGGCGTCCGACCGGAACAGCTCGTTGCCGCAGCCCGCGCAGCGGTAGAAACCGTCGGCGTGGTTGTGGACGTACTCACCGGTGAACGGGCGCTCGGTGTGGGCCTCGCGCAGCACGCTGTACTGCATCGGCGAGAGCTCCTGGCGCCACTGCTCGGCCGGCTTGCTGACCTCGCGGGCGACGGGCTCGGTGGGGTGGGACTTGCGCATCGTGGGTTCCTTCCATTCGTCCAACACCCAGTTAGACCCGCGTCACGGCAAAACGATTTCGGGGGCGGGGGGCTGGTCGGGAACGCGGGCGAAGGCGAAGACCCGGTCGGGGTCGGTCCGGGTGCTGACCTGGATCAAGCGGCGCAGTTCTGGTTCGGTGTAGGCGTCGGCCGGGCCTGGCTGGCCCTCGCGGAAGGACGGCGCGGCGCGCCCGAGATCGGCCGGGCGGGCCGCCGTCTCGACCCGGGCGAGGAAGGAGTCGACGTCCGCCCGGCGCTGGTCGCCGTCGGCGGCGGCGACCGCGTGCAGCAGGAACGGGCCGGGCGGGCGGGTGAGGGCGCCGTCGCGGGCCGGGGCGGCGGTGGCGGTGTGGCGGAGTTCGATCATGTTGAGCCCATCGGGCTGGCCGATCCGGGCGGCGGCGAAGATCCCGGCCACCGCCCCGGCCGGCAGCGGCCCGAGCCAGCGGCCCAGGCCGCGGGCGGGCACGGCGGCCGGCGGGTCGAGGTGGATGCCGGACAGCCTCGCGGCGTCGGACGGGCCGGTGGTGTCGACGGCCGGCTCGGCGACCGTCCGCATCGCCGATCGCAGGGCGGTCAGGCCCTGCTCGCCGCCGGTCGAGGCGTAGGACAGGTGCACCACGGTCGTGTTCAGCAGCGGCTCAGGGAACGGGCCCTGCGGCGGGAGCCGGAGCAGGGCCAGCGTGCTTGTCAGCGTGTCGGGGGCCTGCGCGAGGGCGTTGGTCCAGGCCACGGCCAGACCGGTCAGGTGCTCGGCGGGCCAGAGCAGGAATCCGGCCCAGAGCTCGCTGAGCGGGAACAGGTCGAACTCGAGCTCGGTGGCGAGGCCGACCGGGGCGCCGCCGCGGAAGGCCCACAGCGCCTCGCGCTCGAGGTCGGCGCTGTCGTCGCCGACGCGGTGAATCCGGCCGACCCCGTCGACGTACTCGACCGTGCGGAGCGAGGACGAGGCGAGGCCGAACGGGCGGACCAGCCAGCCGACTCCCCCGTTGAAGGTGTAGCCGGAGACGCCGACCGACGGCGACGTCCCGCTGAGCGCGAGGAGCTGGTGGGTTTCGGCTTGCTGCTGGACCTTGGACCAGGTCACGCCCGCGCCGACGCGGGCGGTCCGGGTCTGCGGGTCAATCGAGACCGCGTCGAGCGCCGAGGTGTCGACCAGCACCAGCCCGCCGCCCAGCTCCGATCCGGCCCCGTGTCCGGTGGCCTGGACGGCGACGCGGAGGCCGAGGGCCCGGGCGAGCGTCACCGCGGCGGCCACGTCGTCGGCGGTCCTCGGGCGCACGACCGCGTCCGGATGCTGCGCGAAGCTGCTGTTGTCGGGGCTGGTGGCCTGCGCGTACTGCTCCGTGCCGGGCCGGTAGACCGTTCCGGGCGGGAGCGAGCGGGCGAGCTCGTCGACGGGGCGCGGTGAATCAGAAGTGTCGGAAGACATCAGCTAAGTCTTTCCGTAAATGGTGCCTCGTAACGACGACAGCGGCATGAGGGCCCGGGTCAGCGGACGATCAGGACGGTCTTGCCCGGCGGATGCGGTCGGCTCGCGCTTTCGAACGCGGCCCGGCCGTCCGGCAGCGGGAACGTCTGGCTGAGGACGGGTCGCAGCTTCCCGTCATCGACCAGCGTGGCCAGGTGCGCCAGCTGGGCGGCGTCGGGGGTGACAACGAAGAACACGGCCTGCAGGCCCAGCTTCTCTGCTTTGGCTGCGTTCGGCGGCGCGCTCAGCGTCACCAGCCGGCCGCCGCGGCGCCCCATCGGGTAGGAGGCGTCGAGGACGGGGCCGCCGACGGTGTCGATGACCACGTCGAAACCGTCTTCTGGGGCCGGTGCGGGGCCGACGCCGCCTGCGGAGTCGGACGCCAGGAAGTCGCCCGCCCCGAGGCCGAGGACGAAGTCCCGCTGGGCGGCGCGGCCGGTCGCGGTGACGACGCCGCCCAAGGCGGCCGCGAGCTGGACGACGTAGCTGCCCACGCCGCCGGCCCCGCCGGTGACGAGGACGCGCTCACCCGGCTTGAGGGCGGCGTGGTCGACCAGCGCCTGCCAGGCGGTGAGCGCCGCCAGCGGCAGCGTCGCCGTTTCCACGTGCGAGACAGAACGGGGTCTGGTCGCGAGGTCGGCGGCGGGCAGCGTGACGTACTGCGCCGCCGCCCCGTCGCGGTCGAAGTCGATCAGCCCGTAGACCTCCTGGCCCGGCTGCACCGTCCCCGCGTCCGGTCCGAGGGCGGCGACCGTTCCTGACACCTCGTGGGAGGGAATGGTCGGCGTGCGGTCCTGGCCCGCGCTGTCGGTCCAGGTCTGGTCCCAGGTCAGCTCGGCGAAGGTGATCGCGGCGGCGTGCACCTCGACCAGGGCCTCGCCCGGGCCCGGCACCGGGGTCGGCGCCTGCTCGTAGACGAGCTGCTCGGGTCCGCCGCGCTCATGCGCTCGCAGCGCCATCATCGTCGTCGATATCGCGCTCATAGGCCCAGCTTAGCCAGCCAGGAACTGCCTGCTCCTTCGCGATGCGGTATAAGGCTGCCGTACCCTCGGCCCAGGGACGATCAACCGGCAGGAGGCGCGTAGTCATGAGCGTTGAGCGAGAGAAGCAGGTCGCCGCGGAGGCGGCCGCGGAACTGGTCGAGAACGGCATGACCGTCGGGCTCGGCACCGGCACCACCGTCGCGTACCTGCTCCCGGCGCTGGCCAAGCGGTCCCTCGACATCGTCTGCGCCGCCACGTCGCCGCGGACCGAGCACGCCGCGCGCGAGCTCGGCATCCGGATCGAGCCCGTCACCAGCATCGACCGATTCGACCTCACGATCGACGGCGCGGACCAGATCTCCCCCGACGGCTGGCTGGTCAAGGGCGGCGGCGGCGCCCACACGAGGGAGAAGATCGTGGCCGGGGCGGCGGAGCACTTCGTTGTCATCGCCGACTCCTCCAAGCCGGTGCCGGCCCTGCACGCCCCCATCCCGCTCGAGCTGCTGTCGTTCGGGCTGCGGGCCACGATGCGCCGGGTCGAGCCGGCCTCGCTGCGCGACGTCCCGCTCAGCCCCGACGGCGGCGTGATCGCCGACTATCACGGGGCGGTCGACGACCCGGCGGCGCTCTCGGTCCGGTTGTCATCGACGCCCGGGGTCGTCTCGCACGGCCTGTTCCCGCCGCAGATGGTGTCCGTCGTCTTTATCGGGCGAGGCGAGTCGGCCGAGCGGACCGACTTCACCTTCGGCGGCTGAGCTGCCCTCGATGGCGTCGGGCGGCTTGCCTGCGGTGCCTGAGTGAAGGATCGTAAGAGCATGCCGGCAAACCGGGTCATAACGCTGGCCGAGGCCATCGCGACGTACGTGCAGCCGGGCATGACGGTGGCCCTGGAGGGATTCGGGCACCTGGTCCCGACGGCGGCCGCGCACGAGATCATCCGGCAGCGGATCGAGGGCCTGACCGTCTGCCGGATGTCGTGCGACATGATGATCGACCAGCTGATCGCGGCCGGCTGCCTGCGCGGCCTGGTCTCCTCGTTTATCGGCAACAGCTCGGGCGGCTCGCTGCACGAGCTGCGGCGGGCCCTCGAGGGGCGCAGCGACCGGGTGGTGACGCTCGACGAGTACAGCCACGGCGGGATGATCGCGCGCTACGTCGCCGGAGCGGCCAAGCTGCCGTTCTACCCGATCCGCTCCTACCAGGGCAGCGATCTGGAGTCCGTGAACGACTCGATCCGCCAGGTGACCGACCCGTACAGCGGAGAGCCGGTGTCGGTGGTACCGCCGCTCAACCCGGATGTCTCGATCATTCACGCGCAGCGAGCCGACCGGCGGGGAAACGTGCAGGCGTGGGGCATTCTCGGGGTGCAGCAGGATGTCGCCTTCGCCGGCCGCAGGGTGATCGTCACGGTCGAGGAGATCGTCGATGATGACGTGGTCCGCGCTGACCCGAACCGCACGATCGTGCCCTCCCAGGTCGTCGACGCCGTCGTTGAGTGCCCGTTCGGCGCGTACCCGTCGCCGGTCCAGGGGTACTACGACCGCGATGACGCGTTCTTCCGCGAGTGGTCGGACATGGGGCGGGCCGAGGGCGCGGTCGACCGGTGGCTGGATACCTACGTCCGCGGCACGGCCGACCACGAGGCGTACATGGCCCTCGTCGGGCCCGAGGTGCGGCGGAGGCTGCGGGTCGGCGAGGCATTGTCGGGACGGGTGAACTACGGGCTGCACCTGCGACCAGGCACCGCCGGGGCCGACGTCGCCCGGCCCGGCGCCGATCAGGGGGGCGGCCGATGAGCCCGGCCGCGACGGTCACCGAGCTGCTGACCGTGCTGGCCGCGCGGGAGCTGGCGGGGCGTCGCATCGTCTTCGCCGGCATCGGGCTGCCGACCCTGGCCGCCTCGCTCGCTGCGCTGACGGTCGCGCCGGACATGGAGGTGATCTACGAGTCGGGGGTGACCGGCGCGCACCCGATCGGGCTGCCGACCACGATCTCCGACTCGATCCTGGTGACCGGGGCGGAAGCGGTGCTGCCGATGCCGCAGCTGTTCGGTTACGTGATCCAGGGGCAGCGGATCGACACCGGATTCCTCGGCGCGGCCCAGATCGACCGGCACGGCAGCCTGAACTCAACCCTGATCGGCGGGTCGTACGCGCGGCCGGAGCACCGGCTGCCAGGATCGGGCGGCGCGATCGAGGTCATGGCGCACGCGCGGGAGGTGTTCGTGGTCATGCGCAGGCATACCCCGCAGACCCTGGTGGACCGGCTCGACTTCGTGACCTCCCCCGCCCCCGGGGGCGGACGGCAGGCGACCGGCCGCGGCGTGACCCGGCTCATCACCCCGCTCGGCGTGCTGACCCGGCACGATGACGAGCTGGTGCTGAGCTCAGTTAACCCCGGGGCGGACGTCGCGCAGATCCGCGCGGCCACCGGCTGGCCGCTGAAGGCGGCCGCCGCCGTCAGCGACGCCGAGCCGCCGACGGCCGAGGAACTGCGGCTGCTGCGCGAGGTGCTGGACCCTGGGCGCATCTACCTACGCTGAGGCAGTCCGCCGAGCCAGCTCGGCGTCGCGGTTCCTGGACAGCACGCGGGTGAGCTGCGCGACCCGGCCGGTGCGGAGCCGTTCTCGTTCGGCCGGGACGGTGCCGCCCCAGATGCCGTGCTGGCCGACCGTCCAGTCGCGCAGCGCCAGCTCCAGGCATTGTTCGCGCACGGTGCAGTCGGCGCAGACCGAGAGGGCGGCGGCCGCCTCGCGCCTGGCGGCCTCGGCGGGCGTGCTGTCCGGGTACCAGTCATCCGGGGTCAGCGCGCCCGTCGAGCAGGCGCCCTGCTCGTCGACGACCAGCCACAGTGCCCGGTCGGTGATGGCGAAGCCTCTGGTGATCAAGGCAGACAGGTCCATACCTTAAGTTTCCCGGGGCGACGGGCGGCGGGCATCAGTCTAAAGGCTGGACCTGCATCGGCCTGTGTGCGTACGCCGTTAGGCGTAGCGGCAAGCGGCATCTGAAGCTGGCCGATACCGTCGGCGACGCAGCCGACGGCCGAAGAGCTACGGCTGCTGCGGGAGATTCTGGATCCCGGCCGCATCTACCTGCGGTGAGCGATTCCCTAGCCCGTAGCCGAACTGGCTCGGTATCGGGGCGCCCAGCCCGGCCTCGGTCCTCAGCCGAGGTACGGCTGAGCGCCGGCGGTCACCTTCCATCTGCCGCCTATGCCAGAACGGCTGTCATCGCGTGCCACGAGACCATGTCCCTGAAGCACCTGCAGTTCTTGAACGGAAAGTTGAGTGTTATTCATGGCGCCAGTCCTGGGTAGAAGAGGTCCGGGCCCGAGACTCCATAGTCCTCGAGCGACCGTCGAGTCGCCGGAGTGGCCCTCCCGCCGCATCGGGATCGAACTCGCGACACGAGGCGATCCGGCGAGCACCGGTCGGCCTAATGGCGTCTTCCGCGACCGTCTCGCCTCCAAGGAGCCGCGAACGCTCCAACTGGCCCTTCTCTGCGGCGTACTTGGCTTCGGTTCCCTCTACGAACTTGCAATATTCAAGGCAGGCTTGCAGCTCACGCATTGGTCTTTCCATGCCGACATCAGGTCTTCATCCCTTAGCACGGTCATTAGGACGAGCTAGTTCACGCCTGCGAGGCAATCAGGCGGCGTGGCGGGCTCTCGCGACGAGCTGGGCGGGAGGATTATCCAGGTACACGCGCGAAAGAGCGTATCGGCGCTCAATGTGACCGAGCGCAATGTTGCAGACATGGCAGAGAAGCCCGCGGACGCACTTACCGCACGATCGACACTCGTCCTTGCAGCACGCGTGGTCGTGATCCACGTGGATGCGCTGCCCCTCCTTGAACGGCTCGTGGCACATGCCACAGGCGTAGTCCTGCGCCGACAGGAGCTCGGCGAAGCTGGCCTCGGTGAGACTGTAGCTGGAAATCCGGTACTTGCGCTTGGACCTCTTGCTGGACTCTGGTGACGCGCGATGCGGGTGGACGCGCCGGTACGCCCTACGATTTTCCATATTCTCGCCCGTCGCACAGTCTCCCCCGTGACCTGGCGTGCGGGCACACGTGGTTTTCTTTCGTGGCATCCACTTGCCGCACAGTTCCCGCCGCACTCCGGCATGGTCTGACTCCGGCTCGTCTGAGCCTACGACTTGGGCGTCCCTCGGCCTCAAAGCAGTTAGCGAGCCAGCGCGGGGCCGGACGGAAGTTCTAGTAGCAGTGGGCGCAGGAGGTTTCGAACCACCGACTTTTCGCTTGTAAGGCGAACGCTCTACCCCTGAGCTATGCGCCCTCGTGCTGAGGGGTTCCCGTACAGGAACCCCACAAGCATAAGGCCTCCAAGTCCGCTCCGTCGCTCGCGAGCTCGCGGGCGCCGGATCGGCAAGCTCCCGGTGCCAGAGCGATAGCCGCTGGCCCCTGGGTGCCGTTGCAAGCATACGGAGGACCACGTGAGGTTGCGAATGGGGACGCGGTGCCCACCTGGACCGGCCGATAGCGTGCGGGGCGCTGGGTTTCGGCGACAATGGACGGGTGCAGGTCGCGATCTTGGGTCCGCTTGAGGTGAGTGACGACGGGGGCGCCCCGGTCGTCATCTCCGGCGCGCGGCTGCGCGATCTGATCGTGCGGCTCGCGCTGGCCGGGGGGCGGCCGGTGAGCACGTCCGAGCTGGGCGATGCGGTCTGGGGGGACGAGCCGCCTGCGGACCTGGCCAACGCCCTGCAGACGCTGGTGTCCCGGGCGCGGCGCGCGCTCGGCGGAGCGCAGGCGGTTGAGCAGTCGGCGGCCGGGTACCGGCTGGCGATTGAGCCGGATGACGTGGACGCGTTCCGGTTCCAGCGGCTGCTGGCCGAGGGGCACATTGAGAAGGCGATGGGGCTGTGGCGAGGGCCCGCGCTGGCCGACGCGGGCGAGTTCGCCGCCCCGCACGCCCAGCGGCTGGAGCGGCTGCAGCTTGACGCGATGATCACCCGGCTGGCGAGCGAGGTGGCCGACGATCCAGCGGGCGGGCACGTCGGACCGCTCGAGGTGCTGGTCGCCCATCACCCGCTGGACGAGAAGGTCACTGGACTGCTGATGCGGGCGCTGGCCGCGTCCGGACGGCAGGCGGAGGCGCTGGCCGCGTACGAGACGATCCGCGGGCGACTCGCCGACGAGCTTGGCATTGACCCGGGGGCCGAGTTGCAGGCGGTGCACCTGGAAGTGCTCAGGGGCGAGGCAGCGGCTCGGCCAGCCATGCCCGCGCACGTCAAGCAGGCAGGCAACGCGTCGGCGGCCGCCAGCACGGATGGCATGGACGGAAGCCTGCGCTGCGCCGGACGAACTTGCGGGCGCAGCTGACCAGCTTCGTCGGGCGGGAGGACGACGTCGCCCGGGTGCTCAAGGCGCTGGAGCAGTACCGGCTGGTGACGCTGGTCGGCCCGGGCGGGACCGGTAAGACCCGGCTGGCGACCGAGGTGGCGGCGGTGGCCGCCATCGGCGGTTCCGACCGGACCTCGGCCGGCGCCGGACGACGTCTCCGACGGGGTCTGGCTGGCCGAGCTCGCCTCGGTCACCGACCCGGCCGACGTGCCGCAGTCGGTGCTCGGCTCGATCGGCCTGCGGGAGCCTCGGACGCTGCTCGACGGCGCTCAGCGGGCGGGCAGCCGCGACGCGCGCAGCCCGGCTGCTCGACGGCCTGGTCGACGCCCACGCCCTGCTCGTGCTCGACAACTGCGAGCACCTGATCGACGCCTGCGCGCACCTGGCCGACGAGCTGCTCAGTCACTGCCCGGGGCTGCGGATCGTCGCCACCAGCCGGGAGCCGCTCGGCATCACCGGCGAGTCGCTGCTGTCGATCGCGCCCCTCAGCCAGCCCGATGCCCGGCGTGTCCGGCGCAGGACGCGGTCGGCTTCCCGGCCGTCCGGCTGTTCGCCGAGCGCGCGGCCGCGGTCAGCCCCGGTTTCGAGGTCAACGACGAGACGGTCGCCCTCGTCATCGACATCGTGCGCCGCCTGGACGGGCTGCCGCTGGCGATCGAGCTGGCCGCCGCCAGGCTCAGGACGCTGCCGCTGGCCGAGATCGCGCGGCGGCTGAACGACCGCTTCCGGTTGCTCACCGGGGGCAGCCGCACCGCCCTGCCGCGGCACCGCACGCTGCGCGCGGTCGTGGAGTGGAGCTGGGATCTGCTGACGCCGGAGGAACGGCTGCTGGCCGAGCGCTTCGCCGTCTTCCCGGCCGGGGCCACGCCCGCCGCGGTCGCGGCGGTCTGCGCAGGTCCGGGCGGGGCGGCGACCGCGGCGGGCCGCGCCGACGTCGATCCGGCCGACGTCGATGATCTGCTGTCGTCCCTGGTCGACAAGTCGCTGCTGCAGCCGGTGCGGGAGGCGCGCGGGCGAAGCGGCGCCGGGAGCCGGGCGGCACCCGGCTGCGGATGCTGGAGACGGTCCGCGAGTACGGGACCGAGCAGCTGGCCGGCCGGGGCGAGCTCGCGGAACTGCTCCGCCGCCATGCCGTGCACTACTCCGCCCTGATGGCCGAGGCGGCGCCGCGGCTGCTGACCAGGGACCAGGTGACCTGGCTGCCGGTGGTGCAGGCCGACCGCGACAACATCCTGGCCGCGCTGCGCTACTGGTGCGACGTCGGGGACGCGTGGCAGGCGCTGACCCTCGCGGTCGGGGTCAGCGGCATGGCGATGCTGCTCGGCAACTACTCCGACATCACCGACTGGGTTGGCCAGGCGCTCGAGGTGCCCGCCGAGGCCGGCGCGGGCGAGGAACTGCGCACGATCGCCGAGGCGCTGTACCACGTCAACCAGAAGATGCAGATGTACGACAGCGCCCCGGCGCACGAGATGCGCCGCCTGCCGGTCGCCGCCGACCGGGCCGACCGACCTGACCGAGCGGGTCGACGCGCTCGACTTCAGCAGGCAGCCGCTGATCGGGCTGTTGCGCGAGATGTACGCGTTCTTCAGCGACGACCGGGAGCGGCTCGGCCGCTACATCGACGAGGCGATCGGCAGCGGGGACGCCTGGCTGGTCGCGGTCAGCTGGATGATGCGCGCGACCCTGGCCGAGAACGACGGCGAGGTCGACGCGCTCCGCGTCGCCGCCGCCGACGCGCTGCAGCGGTACCGCGCGCTCGGCGAGCGGTGGGGGCTGTCGAACGCGCTGCGGCTCGTCGGCATGCTCTGCGTGCTCGATGGCGACCTGGACGGGGCCACCGCCGCCTATACCGAGGCGCTGGCCGCGCTCGAAGGAGCTCGGATCGCGGGATGACGAGTTCATGCTCCGTCTCCAGCTGGCGGATCTGGCCACCCGTCGCGGCGACCTGGCCATGGCGCGGGAGAGCTTCGAGGCCGCGGTCGCCGCGGTGCAGACCGACCGGCTGGGGACCTGACGAGGCGATCATCCTGGCCGCCTGCGCTCGGTTTGAGGTGGCGACGGGCAGTACCGCCCGGGCCAGGGAGCTGCACGCGGCGGCGGCCGCGCGGCTGCGGGGGATCAGCCGCAGCTCGCCGATCTGGCACCATCTGAGCACGATCGTGCGACAGCGCGGGCGCCATGGTCGCCCTCGGGGACGGCGAGCTGGCGCTTGCGCGGGAGCGAGCGGCGGCCGCGCACGCGACGGCGGTGGCGTCGGCCGACATGCCGCTGATCGCCTCCGTCGCGCTGGTCGCGGCCGAACTCGCGCTGGCGCTCGGGGACCAGGCGAGGGCGGCCGAGCTGCTCGCCGCCGCCGCCGTGGTGCGCGGGGCCGACGACCCGACCGCGATGGAGGTGCGCAGCCTCCGCGAACGGCTGCGCCTGGCTCTCGGCGACGAGATGCTCGCCGAGAGCCAGGCGCAGGGGGCGGAGCTGAGCCGCGCGGCGGCGCTGGCGCTGCTGGATTCCTCGCTGGCGGGGTGACGGTCCAGCCGGGGCGGCCGATCAGGTGCGCCGCACGTACGCCCGCATGGCCAGCGGGAAGAACACCACCAGGATCCCCGCGATCCAGACGAACGTCCAGCCGACGGCTGGCTGCGCCACCGACCGGCTGACCGCGTGAGCGCCGAGGAGCAGCCCGCGGACCGCGTCGACCACGCTGCGAGATCGGGTTGACCTTGACGAACGCCTGCAGCCAGCCGGGCATCGTCGAGCACCGTGCACGAAGGTGCTGCTGGCGAACGTGCAGCGGCAGCACCAGCAGCATCATCACGCCCTGGACGGACCCGGCGCTGCGCATCTTCAGCCCGACCCAGACCGAGATCCAGGCGAACGAGAGCGCGAAGCAGATCGCGAGCCCGATCGCCGCCAGCAGCGAGACGAAGTTGGTCTCGACCCGGAAGCCGAGGATGTAGCCGAAGCCGATCGTGATCACCACCACCAGCAGGTAGCGGAAGAACTCGGCCAGCACCGCGCCGACCAGCGGGATGGCGCGGCCGATGGGCAGCGACCTGAACCGGTCGAACACCCCCTTCTCGATGTCGGCGTTCATGTTCTGCCCGATCGAGATCGAGCTCATCGCGATCGTCTGCGCGAGCAGGCCCGGCAGCAGGTACTCCAGGTACATCGTGACGCGAGCCGCCGCCGCCGAGCGAGCTGCCGAGCGCGCCGCCGAGCACGTAGTAGAACAGGACCAGGAAGATGATCGGCTGCAGGGTCACGTCGATGAACTGCTCGGGCGTGCGGACGAGCTTGATCAGGTTTCGCTTGGCGAGCACCCCGGCGTACCGGAGCTGCCTGAACTGCCTCGGGCGCCGGGCCGGCGCGCCGGCCGGGGAGTCGAACGTTACCGCGGTCATACCGTCACCTCTGAAGCTGTGCGTGCGTCGCCCGCCGAGCGGGTGCCGGTGAGCGTGAAGAAGACCTCGTCAAGCGAGGGCAGGTGCAGGGAGAGCTCCTCGACCGAGATGCCGGCCGCGCGCAGCCGGGACACCACGTCCGGCAGCACGTCCTCGCCGTCGACCGGGACGGTCAGCGTCCCCCGGCCTTCGTCGGCGGGAGCGGCCCCGCCGATCTGGGAGAGCAGCTCGCGCAGGTCGTCCTCGCGGGCCGGGTCGGCCGCGCGCACCGTCAGCCGCTGCCCGCCGACCACGCGCTTGAGCCCGTTCGGGGTGTCGTGGGCGATCACCTGGCCGTGGTCGATGACGGTGATCTCGTCGGCGAGCGCGTCCGCCTCCTCCAGGTACTGCGTGGTCAGCAGCACGGTGGAGCCGTCGCTGATGAGGCGGCGGACGACGTCCCACATGTCCTCGCGCTTGGCCGGGTCAAGCCCGGTCGTCGGCTCGTCGAGGAAGATCACCGACGGCCTGCCGACCAGGGACGCCGCCAGGTCAAGCCGCCTGCGCATGCCGCCGGAGTAGTGCTTGGCGACCTTGCCCGCGGCCTCGGTCAGGTCAAACCACTCGAGCAGCTCGGCCGCGCGCGCCCTGGCCTCCTTCTTGGTCAGGTCGAGCAGCTGGCCGATCATGACCAGGTTCTGCGTCCCGGTCAGGTCCTCGTCAACGGAGGCGAACTGCCCGGTCAGGCCGATGCTCTCGCGGACCTTCCCGGCCTGGGAAACGACGTCAAGCCCGTTCACCCGGGCGCTGCCGGCGTCCGGGCGCAGCAGGGTGGCCAGGATGCGGACGGCGGTCGTCTTGCCCGCGCCGTTCGGCCCGAGGACCGCGTGCACGGTCCCCTTGCGCACGTGCAGGTCGACGCCGCGCAGCGCCCGGGTCTCGCCGAAGCTCTTAACAAGGCCGGTGGCCTCAATGGATAGCTCTGTCATGCCGTCCAGCCTGCGGCACGTCACTGTCAGCGCGCGCACACGCCGCTGGCACGGCCCTGACACCGGCGCGGACCATGGCCGAGGCCCAGGAACTGTGGCGGGGAACGCCGTTCGACGGCCTCGAGTGCGCGGAGCTTCAGGCGGAGGCGGACCTCATCGAGCACCGGCGGGCGGACGGGCTGGAGGAATTCGCCGAGCTGGAACTGGAACTCGGCCGCCACGCGGCGCTGGCGGCCGGCTGGCCGAGTGGACCGCGCGCTACCCGCTGCGCGAGGGGCTGGTCGGCTGCCGGCTCCGCGCGCTGGCCCGGTCCGGACGGCAGGCGGAGGCCATCGCGGCCTATCACGAGCTGCGGCGGCGGCTGGCCGACGAGCTCGGGGTGGATCCGACGCCGGCCCTGCAGGCGGTCTACCGGTCGATCCTGGACGGCGACCGCGCGCTGCTGGCCTCGGGATCTCGGCCCAGCCGGTCCCCGAGTGTCCCGCTGCCCGCGCAGCTACCGGCCGACGCGGCTGACTTCACCGGCCGGGCCGAGGTGACAGCGCGGCTGCTGGCGGCGCTCACGGGCCGCTCGGGGCGGCCGGGGGCGGTGCCGGTGTGCGCGATCTCGGGGATGGCCGGGGTCGGCAAGACCGCCGTGGCGGTGCACGTCGCGCACCGGGCGGCGGACGCGTTCCTCGACGGCACGCTGCATGTGAACCTGGCCGGCACCTCCGGCGAGCCGCTCGCGGCCGGCCGCGTGCTCGCCCGGCTGGTGCGAGACCTCGGGGGCGGCGACGGGGACCTTCCGGCCGACGAGGCGGAACTCGGTGCCCGCTATCGCAGCCTGCTGGCCGGGCGCAGGGTTCTGCTGGTGCTTGACGATGCCCGGAACGCGGCCCAGGTCAGGCCGCTGCTGCCCGGTCTGGCGGGCAGCGCCGTCCTGGTCACAAGCAGGTCGGGGCTGGCCGATCTGCCCGGCGCCGACCACGTCGATCTCGACCTGCTGACCGAGGACGACGGCCGGAGGCTGCTGCGCCTGATCGTCGGCCCGGCTCGCGCCGACGCGGATCAGGACGCGGCCAGGCCGGCTGCTGCGCGCGTGCGCGGGGCTGCCGCTGGCGATCCGGGCGGCCGGGGCGAAGCTCGCGGCCCGCCCGGCCTGGACGGTGGCGGGAGTCGCCGACCGGCTGGCGGCCGACCACCGCCGGCTGACGGAACTGCAGGCGGGCCGCCTCGACGTCCGGGCGAGCTTCAAGCGCAGTTACGACCTCCTCGGCCCCGAGCTCGCGCGGGCGTTCCGGATGCTCGGGCTGGCCTGGTCGCCGGTGGTCTGCGCCGGCCAGGCGGCGGCGCTGTGCGCGGTCAGTGCCGACCGCGCGGAACGGCTCCTAGAGAGGCTGACCGACGTCCACCTGCTGCGGTCGCCCGCCATCGGGGTGTACCGGATGCACGAGCTGGTCTGGCTGTTCGCGCGTGAGATCGCCGAGGCGTCCGTCCGGCCGGGCGAAGCCGACCAGGCGACGGAGCGGTTGACCGACTGGGGCGCGGGCGCGGGGACCTGCGTCGGGCACCCGGAGAGTGGGTGCCCGACGCTGCCGGTCGGCTAATAGCAGGGCTACCAGCAGACGTAGTAGTGGCCGGTGGACTCGTTGGTCCCGTCGTTGGGGCTGGTCAGGGACAGCGTGTAGGTGTCGCCGGAACCGGGTAGCTCGATCGTGGTCTCGCTGCCGACGGCGATCGACCATAGCTGGGCCTGCGAGTCGGGATTCTGCCCGCAGGTGCCGTCCCCCTCGGCGCTGGCGGCCACCCAGGGGCCGGTGTCGTACTCACGGTCGCCGGCGGGCGGGCACGATCCGTACTGGTGACCGCAGAACTTGTAGTACGGGTGCAGCGTCCCCAGACCGCCGGACGCGGTGTACTCGCCCTCGACGGTCATGTTCGCGCACTGCACGATGGCGCCGGCCGTGGTCTCGCAGAAGGCCTCGACCTGGCCCTGGGCGAAGGCCTCGCCGTCATAGGTCATCGTGTTGATGTCCACGCAGACGACGGCCTTGTGGTAGTCGTCGTCGGTGCCGAGGATGTGGCAGGTGTGAGCCGCGCCGCCGGAGCTGGCGTGGAGGATGGGGAACCCGTCGGCGCCGGTGGCCGCGCTGGCGTTCACGGTCGTGCCCGCGATGGCGACGGCCGCCATGAAGACGGCCAGGCCGGTCCTGACCGCGGTCCTGCTGGTGATGCGCATACGTCGTCCTGCCCCTGTGACTAGGAAATGTTTTCCCGTGCAGGGTGACAGGCGGCGCTACGGCTTCCCTACGGTCTCGCTGGCCGATCGCGGCGGCGGGCGTCAGCCGACCACGTCGTCCAGCTCGGCCGCCGCCGCTGCGAAACCGGCGGGCGGCGGGCGACGTCGCCGGCGTCGCGGCGGAGGCGGGAGACGCCCGCCATCGCCGCCAGCGGCAGCAGGGCCAGGCAGCCGAAGGCGATCGAGTAGCTGACCGGTGCGTTGTCAGATCCGGGCGGCCGTCGAGCGTGCCGCCGAGCCGCAGCGCGAGGGTCGCGGCGGCGACGCCGAGTCCGGCCGCGAGCTGCTGGGTGGTGGCCACCAGGGTGTTGGCGTGCGGCATGGTCGCCTCGGGGACGTCGACGTAGCTGAGCGTGTTGTAGGAGGTTCCGCCGATCGAGCGCCCGATCCCGCTGACGACCGCGGTCAGGGCGATCAGCGCGATCGGGGTGCCGCTGGTGAAGAACGCGGCGCCGACCATCGACGCCGACAGCGTCAGGCAGGCCGCGAGCAGCACCCGGCCGGAAGCCCCACCGGTTGACGATGAAGCTGGTGGCGGGCTTGATGCCGATGTTACCGACGAAGACGAACAGCACCACCGCGCCCGACTTGACCGGCGACCACCCGAACACGTTCTGGAACAGCAGCGGCGAGCATGAACGGGACGGCGGCGATGGCCATGGTCGACAGCGCGCCGCTGACGACCGAGACCCGGAAGGTCGCGATCCGCAGCGTGCGCAGGTCGACCAGCGGGTTCATCGCGCGCAGGAGGTGACGGATCGCGAGGGCGAGCGCGAGCAGGGCGGGCAGGCCGACGGCGGCGACGAGGGCCCACGGCGTCGCGTTCTGGGAGATGAGGCCGGCCGCGTAGGCCAGGCCGCCCAGCCCCAGGGCGGTCAGCGCGACGCCGGCCAGGTCCAGCGGCGGCGGCGCGGTCGGCGGCACCGCCGGGACGATCCGGACCGCGACGACGAACGCGACCACCCCGAGCGGGACGTTGATCAGGAAGATCCAGCGCCAGCTGCCGTAGGTGGTGATGACGCCGCCCGCGAGCGGGGCGATGACCGGGGCGAGCAGGGCCGGCCAGACGATGTAGGAGATCATCCGCATCAGGTCGGACTTGGCCGTCCTGGCCAGCACCGACAGCCGGCCGACGGGGGTCATCATCGCGGCGCCCGGCGCCCTGCAGCACCCGGAACGCCGTCAGCTCGCCCAGGCTGGTGCTGGTCGAGCAGAGCAGCGAGGCGACCGTGAACACGACGATGGCGCTCAGGAAGACCTTCCTCGTCCCCCACCGGCTCACCAGCCAGCCGCTGGACGGGATGAACACCGCCAGGGTGACGAAGTAGGCGGTGATCAGCAGCCCGATCGAGCTGACCGGCACCCGCAGCGCCTCGCTCAGCCGAGGCGCGGCGGTGGAGACGATCGTGCCGTCCATGATCTCCATGAAGAAGCAGCCCGCGACGAGGAAGCCGACGCGCCGCTGCCTGGCGTCGATCACGGTCCGACACCTCCTTGCCACCGGCTCAGCATCCACGACGATCGATCTTCACAAACCTATACAAACTGCCGGGCCGTGAGAGTTGTGCGACTAAGACAGCGACGACGACGAGCTCACGCTGGAGCCGGGGGCGCAGGCGAACTTGTGAGCCGCTGGCGGGTCGGCGGCTGGCGGCTGGCGCTTCTTGCTGTTATCTGGTCAGCATAAGGCGTTGGGCCGTCATTCGTTTCCCAAGAGTCTCACTTGTTACAGGCAGGTCGGCTGAAACCGTCAGCGTGTGCACTACGGGTCGTATGACGCCCACTTCGGCACACGTTGACGCCCGCTGTCCGATTTGTCCCGCCACTTTTGCACACGATGACGCCTCCAGGGCTAAGCGCCGCACAGACGATGAGCGCTTCTTGCTGTTATCTGATCGTGGCGGCAACTAAGGGGAGGATCGTGGATCGTTGTGTACACGCGGGTGTACACAACGATCCACGATCGTGGTGATCGGCTAGATTCCGCGGGTGCCGTCGGCGAGCTCGCGGAGGATGTCGATGTGACCGTTATGCCGGGCGGTCTCTTCGACTAGGTGGAACAGAATCCAGCGGAGCGTGACCGGTTCGGTCCGCCAGCCGAGCTCGCCCCGGGACGGGGTGTCCAGGTCCAGGGCGGCCACCAGCGTGCGGTGCCGGTCGCAGGCGGCCCGGTACTCCGCCAGCAACTGCGCGAGCGGAACCTCGACCGCGATCCGGAACTCCCGGTCGGGATCCTCGTCGGTCCACGGGGCATCGACGGTGCCGCCGAGCAGCCTTCCGTCGATCCACCCGCATTCCACCCAGCGCAGGTGGCTGACCAGACCGGAGATCGTCATCAGGGGCGAGCCCGGCAGCGGAGCCCGGCGCGCGTCGGAATCCGACAGACCCGCGCATTTGGCGTGCACGGTGTCGCGGGCGTAGTCCAGGAACCGGATCAGGATCGCGCGCTCGTCCAGGCTGTCGGGGGCGTCGTCGGTGCGCCCGGGCAGGATGGACTGTGAAGCTGATGCTGAAGTCATGCGTCTTTCCTCTGCTTGGCAGAGGCGCGACCGGGACTGTTATCGGCCAGACTCCGGAGGCGCCCGATGATGAGTGAACATCGCGCCTCCTTCCTGGTCTGCTGCACCGCACCCTGCGGCCGCATACCGAAGGTTAGCCCGGCTGGTCGGGGCGGGCAACGGAGTTTCAGAGGTCGGCCAGGCGGCTGGGAGACGTGGGGCGGGGAGAGTCGGGCGGGTCCGTTAGGGATGAAGGTTCTCGGTTGACTCTCTTCTGAGCTCGCGCAGGCGGTAGATGATGAAGGCGACGATCACCACCACGACCACGGCCGACGATCACGTAGCCGGCCACCGACAGGTCGGCCGCGACGCGGTTCCAGGCCGGCCCGACGGCGTAGCCGATGCTGGACATGGCCGCCACGTAGACCACGGTGCCGATGAGGCAGAGCACCCCGAAGCGGAGGGCCGGCACCCCGGCGATGCCGGCCACCAGCGAGGTAAACGAGCGCAGCACCGGGATCACCCGGCCGACGGGGATGGCCCAGCCGCCGCGGCCGGTCAGGAAACGCTCCGGAACGGCTCGATATCGCGCCGGGTGATGAGCAGGTAACGGCCCGCCGTCTCGATCAGCGGGCGCTCGGCCACCCGTCCCACCGAGTAGGAGACGAAGGAGCCCGCCAGCTCGGCCAGCGTGCCGATGATGATGACGAGCGCCAGGTTCAGGTGCCCCTGGTAGGCGAGCACGCCCGCGAATCCGAAGATGACCTCGGACGAGATCGGGATGCAGCACGCCTCGAGGAAGGCGAGCACGATGATCGCCGGATAGCCGGCGTGTATCAAAAACCCTTGCAAGGCTGACTCCTCAGGCCCGGTAGTCAGTTCAGCCGTGACGAGCGTGCGACCTCGCCTGCACCGTCGGCTGCTGGATGTCGCTTCTGGTGAGGGTGAGGTAGCAGACGCCGAGGGCGACCGCGATCGTCATGATCACGGCGATCCTGAGCCGTCTCCGAAGCCGGCGCCGCTGGTCGACGTCGGCTTGCTGAGGTAGTCGGCGACCGAGGCGCCGAGCGGCCGGGTGACCACGTAGGCGAACCAGAACGCGAGGATCGGGTTCATCCGGAACTTCCACCAGGCCAGGGCCGGGATCGCGATGACGATGGCGAACAGGAAGACGGACGACAGGTAGCCGAGTTTGAACGTGATCGCGGTGAGGTCGCCGAGGGCGGTGCCGAGCGCGAAGGTGGCGAACACGGTCGCCCAGTAGAAGCACTCCCGCCGGGTGGTGGTGATGCTGTGAATCGAGAGCGTGCCCTCGCTGCGGTACCAGTACCAGAACACGCCCGCCAGCACCACGGCCCACAGAATGGTGGTCGCCGCGTACGGCAGGCCGAAGGTCAGGTGGAGCGTGTCGGAGACGCCGGTGCCGAAGATCGCGATCGCGTAGGCCAGGAACCAGTAGGCGGCGGCGGTGTAGCGGCGGGTGTTGAACTGCCAGACCAGCCCGATGACGAGCAGGCCCACCTCGACCACGGCGCCGACCAGGTGGCTGCCGAGCGCCAGGTAGTCAGAGGTCGCCTCGCCGCCGGCGGTGGTGAGGAGCTTGATCACCCAGAACAGCAGGGTGATCTCCGGCACCTTGGCCGCGAGCGGAGCGCGCTTCGACATCGACAGTGGCTGGGCAGCCAAGATCCCTCCAGTTTCGGCGACACGTCAGGTGACGGTAAGCAAACCTAGACCGCTGCCGGGCGCCGCGCGAAACCTCCCTGAGGACGAGATCGTCGGCCGGAAAAGTCATCCTCTAGGCGGACGGTGATCGCGGGTACGCTGCCGGTAAGTGACCACGAAGGACGCGCATTGAGCACACTGACCGAGTTCATCGGACTGCAGCGGACGGAGCTCCAGCCACCCGACGAGATCAGCCGCGGGCTGTTCGGCCGTGGCATCCGGCTCGCGCTGACGCACCGGGTCGCGGCCGACGGGCTCGCGGCGGCGGTGCTGCTCGCGCTGTCGACCGTGTGGCTGGTCGGCTCGCCGTTCGCCCGGGTGGACACGGCACTCATCCAGGCCGCGCTCATCGCACCGCTCGCGTTCCGCCGGGTCTGGCCGACGGCGGTGTTCCTGGCCGTGTGCGCGATCGCGTTCGGCCAGTGGCTGGTGAACGTGCCGCTGCTCGGCGACGTGGCGCTGCTGGTCGCGCTGTACACGGTCGCCGCCCACCAGTCCAGGCTCCGCGCCGCCGCCGCGGCCGGGCTGCTGGAGGTCGGGGTGATCATGGCGGCGGTCCGGTGGACGCCGGCCGGGACGCTGCCGCGCTCGCTGCTGTTCCTGACCGCGACCGTGGTGGCCGCGCTGTTCGCCGGCCGGACGGTGGCCTCGGGCAGCCGCTACCTGGCCTGGATGGACGAGCGCGCCCGGCGGCTGGAGATCGAGCGGGACCAGCAGGCGGTGATCGCGGCGGCGGCCGAGCGGACCAGGATCGCCCGCGAGCTGCATGACATCGTGTCGCACAGCCTGTCGGTCGTGATCACCCTGGCCGACGCGGCCGCCGTCGTCGGCCGGGCCGACCCGGATCGCGGGGTGGAGGCGATGACCGAGGTGTCCGAGGTCGGCCGGTCCGCGCCCTGTCGGATATGCGGGCGATGTTCGGGGTGCTGCGGGAGAGCGAGCCCGCCGCCGGGGCTCGAGCCGCAGCCCGGCGTGGCCGGGCTCGGCGCGCTGGCCGAGCGGGTCAGGGCCACCGGGCTGGCGGTGGACCTGGTCATCGAGGGCACGCCGTTCCCGCTCGGCGCCGCCGCCGAGCTGACCGTGTACCGCATCGTCCAGGAGGCGCTGACGAACACGATCCGGCACGCCGCCGCCAGCCGCGCGTCGGTCACCATCGGCTACGACGCGCCCCTGGTGCAGGTGCGGGTCGCCGACGACGGCACCGCCTCCCCGCCGCCGGGGGCTCGCGACCACCGAGGGCACGGAATCGACGGGATGCGCGAGCGGGCGGCGCTGCACGAGGGCACCCTGCTGGCGGGCCCCGCCCCCGGCGGGGGCTGGGCGGTCTCGGCGACCCTGCGCTGCGCCGCCCGCGGGGCAGGCGGCGTGATCTCGGTCCTGCTGGCGGACGACCAGCCGTTGCTGCGCCGCGGCTTCCGGATGATCCTGGAGGCGGAGGACGGCGTGACCGTCGCCGGCGAGGCCGGCGACGGCGCCGAGGCGGTCGAGCTCGCCCGCCGGGTCAAGCCCGATGTGGTGCTGATGGACATCCGGATGCCGGGCACCGACGGGATCGAGGCGACCCGGCGGATCACCGCCGCCGAGCCGGACGTGCGGGTGCTCGTGCTCACCACCTTCGACCTCGACGAGTACGCCTTCGGCGCGCTGCGGGCCGGCGCCAGCGGCTTCCTGCTGAAGGACGTGCGCCCGCACGAGCTCGTCGCCGCGGTCCGGACCGTGGCGTCGGGTGACGCGGTGGTCTCGCCTCGGGTGACCCGGCGGCTGCTCGAGGAGTACGCGCAGCAGCTCCCGGTCGCCGACGGCGGCGCTGGCGCGAGCCAGGCAGACCGCTATCCGCAGCTCGCGTCGCTGACCGAACGCGAGCGGGAGGTGCTGGCGGTGGTCGCGCAGGGGCTGTCCAACACCGAGATCGCCGCGTCGCTGTTCGTGTCCGAGACCACGGTGAAGTCGCACGTCGGGCGGATCCTGGCCAAGCTCGGGCTGCGCGACCGGGTCCAGATCGTGGTCCTGGCGTACGAGTCCGGACTGGTAAGGCCGGGCAAATCAAAATCCTGATATCTAACGGACCGCGGCGTTGCCTGATGATTTAGCTATGCCTGGGCCTGCCCTGCTTGGCGGGAAATGGAGATGAATATAGGGTCAGGCCGGTGGAACAAGACGAAGTTATCAGCGAGCGGCGCGGTAGCGTGCTGGTGATCACGATCAACCGCCCGCAGGCGAAGAACGCACTCAACCTCCGGGTTGCCACCGGCATCAGAGACGCCGTGGACGAGCTCGACGCGGACCCCGAGCTTCGGGTCGGCGTCCTGACCGGCGCGGGCGGGGTGTTCTCGGCCGGGATGGATCTGAAGGCGTTCCTGCGGGGCGAGTCACCGTCCTTCGCGGGTCGCGGATTGTGCGGGATCACCGAGACGCCGCCGCGGAAGCCGATGATCGCCGCGGTCGAGGGCTGGGCGCTGGCCGGGGGGTTCGAGCTCATGCTGGCGTGCGACCTGGTGGTGGCGTCGCGGTCGGCCCGGTTCGGGGTGCCCGAGGTCAAGCGGTCGCTGGTGGCGGCGGCCGGGGGCGCGCTGCTGCTGTCACGGCGGCTGCCCCAGGCGATCGCGCTCGAGCTGCTGCTGACCGGAGATCCGATCGACGCGGAGCGGGCGGCCCAGGTCGGCCTGGTGAACCGCGTCGTCGACGACGGCAAGGCGCTGGATGTGGCGCTCGATCTCGCGGGCGCCATCTCGCGTAACGGGCCGCTTGCCCTGATCGCGTCCAAGGAGATCGCCCGGGACGGGCAGGACTGGACGCTGGCCGAGGGCTGGCGACGGCAGGCGGAGATCACGGCGCCGGTCTTCAGCTCGAAGGACGCCGTCGAGGGCGCGACCGCGTTCGCGGAGAAGCGCGACCCGGTCTGGCGCGGCGAGTGAGCGCGCCGCACCCGGATGACCAGGGGGTCGTCGCTACTCCCTAGGTCGTACGCCGGCACCGGGCCGCCTCCGGGCGGAGCACGCGGAAGTCGCTTCGGCCGGACGACGACACGGCCGCCGTCGTCCGGCAGCATCGGTTGCATGACGACATCAAACGCGGCCAAGGCCCGGCCGAAGAGCCGGGAGGGCACCGGCATCACCCTGCGCGCGTTCCGGTTGAACGCGGCGCTGAACCATCTCATGTTCACCGGCCGACGGGGCCGGGTGTACGACCGGATCGTCGCGCTGAGCGGGGTCCGGCCGGGAGACTCGGTCCTGGACGTCGGGTCGAGTAACGGGTATCTCGCTACCCGGCTGGCCTCCGCCGGGCCGGCGATCCGGGTCACCGGCGTGGACCCGTCCGAGCCGGCCATTGCCCACGCGCGACGGCACGCCCGCCCCGGCATGACGTTCACTGTCGGCGTGGCGCAGGACCTGCGCCTGCCGGACGCGTCGTTCGACGTGGTCACCTGCACGCTGGCGATGCACCATATCCCCCGACGGCAACGCCCGGCCGCGTTCGCCGAGATGTACCGGGTGACCAAGCCCGGCGGCCGCCTGCTGGCCGCCGACCTGGCGCCGGTGCTGCGTGTGCGCGACCGGCTCACCGGGCCGGGCGGACTCGGAGCGGACCCCGCCTGGACCGACCCGCTGGGTGACATGGCCGCGGCGGCCGGGTTCCAGATCGAGTCGTTCGGGAAGCTGCCGCTGCTGCACTACATCGTGGCCGTCCGGCCGCAGGCGTCACAGGGCTAGGGGGCGGGCGGATGCGCGGCCCGGGTGAGCACGTCGCGGACGCAGGCGGCGACGGCCTCCGGCGTCTCGTAGACCGGCGTGTGACCCGCGTCGACGAGCAAGAAAGCCGCGTCGGGCAGGGACCGCGCGAGCTCCCGTCCCTGCTGCGGCGGCCGGGCCCGGTCGTGGCGGCCGTGCACCACGGCGGCGGGCTGCCGGATCCCGGCCAGGTCGGCGGTCAGGTCGAGGTCGCGCTGACTGGCGAGGACGTCGTGGACGGCCCGGGGATCGAGCGCGGCCGCCCATTCCAGGTACCCGGCGCGGACCTCGGGGCGGAGCGGAAACTGGAATGACCGGTCGAGGACGGCCGCACGCAGTTCCTCGCCCCAGTTCAGCCGGATGCGGTCGAGGATCGCGCCGACATCTGCATGGCCGCGCATGTGCGCACCGGTATCGACCAGCACCAGGCCGAGGACCGCGGCCGGCCGCCGGATGGCCAGCTGGAGCGCGATGGCACCACCGGTCGAGTGCCCGCACACCAGCACCGGACGGCCCCAGCTGCGCTCGATATGGTCGGCCACCCGGTCGGCCACGGCCGGGATGTCCCAGGGGCCGGGCTGGGTGAGCCAGGAGACCGGGTCGACGACGAGCTCCCCGGCCAGGGCCCGAGCCAGCGGGTCGAAGACGGCGGGCGAGCACATCGTCCCGGGCAGCGCGACCAGCACCGCCTCCTCCGCCATGCGCCCACGGTAGCCGATTTGCGGGGAACGGGCCGGGGCCGGCGCACGGACGCGCCTGCAGGTCGGCGGCGATATTCCCGATATAATTGGGTGGGATGCATGGCTGACCGGGTGATCCCGGCCGGCGGGAGTGCGAACGAGGCGGCCGGCCGGCCTAAGTCCCCGTTAGCCTTCACCAAGAACGTTGAGGGAGCGCAGGATGCGTAAGGTTTCAGAAGACGGGTGAGACCGCACGCCATCCGGCATCGGGCCTACCTCTATCGAATGGAGATTCACGATGAGCTTGACGATCGGTGACACCGCCCCGGACTTCACCGCCGAGACGACCGAAGGCACGATCAACTTCCACGACTGGATCGGCGACTCCTGGGCGGTGCTCTTCTCGCACCCCAAGGACTTCACCCCGATCTGCACGACCGAGCTCGGCTACATGGCCTCGATCAAGTCGGAGTTCGACAAGCGCGGGGTGAAGATCCTGGCGCTGTCGGTCGACCCGCTCGACAAGCACGCCGCCTGGGCCGCGGACATCGAGGAGACCCAGGGCACCGCCCCGAACTACCCGATGATCGGCGACACCGACTTCGCCGTCTCCAAGCTCTACGGGATGCTCGGCGCCGACGTCAGCGGCGACCCGGCCGACCGGACCGCGGCCGACAACCAGACCGTCCGCGCTGTCTTCGTGATCGGCCCGGACAAGAAGATCAAGATGATCATGCTCTACCCGATGACGACCGGCCGCAATTTCGACGAGATCCTGCGGGTCATCGACTCCCTCCAGCTGACCGCCAAGAACAAGGTCGCCACCCCCGCGAACTGGAAGCAGGGCGACGACGTGGTCATCGCCGGCTCGGTCTCCAACGACGCGGCCAAGGAGCTGTTCGGCACCTGGTCCGAGCCCAAGCCCTACATCAGGATCGTCCCGCAGCCGTCGTCCTGACCCGGCCGCGTTCGGTCGCCGTCTCGTGAGCGACCCCGGCGGCCCGGCCCGAGGCCGAGGCCGCCGGGATCACGGGTTACGCAATATCTATTAAAACGGTCGGAAAGATGTAATATCGCGATTATGCGATTGTCTGCCCGCGCCGATTACGCGCTGCGCGCTGCCATTGAGCTGGCGGCGGCGCCGAATGTCCGGGTCACGGCCGAGCAGCTCGCCTTGGCCCAGGGTCTGCCCGCTAAATTCCTTGAGACGATCCTGACTCATCTGCGGCGCAGCAACATCGTGCGCAGCCAGCGGGGTCCTGACGGCGGGTTCTGGCTGGCCCGGCCGGCCGCGGAGATCTCGCTGGCCGAGATCATCCGAGCCATCGACGGCCAACTGCTCGGCATTCGCGGGGAGCGGCCCGAGAACGTGTCCTACCGGGGGGCGGCGGAGCCGCTGCAGCGGGTGTGGATCGCGCTGCGGGCCAACGAGCGGGCGGTGCTCGAGAAGGTCACGCTGGCGGACATCGTGTCCGGCAATCTGCCGTGAGAACCGAGACGAAGCCAGAGGCGCACACGGTCCGTTCGGACCAATGAATTTGAATTTCAGTTAGCGGGCGGCGCTTAGGCTGGTCCCAACGACGGACCAGTTCGGAGCGGGGTTTCATGTTCCACGTGGATTCTGAGGTCGGCCGCCTGCGGCAGGTGATCCTGCACCGCCCGGATCTTGAGCTCAAGCGGCTGACCCCGGACAATATCTCGGACCTGCTGTTCGACGACATGCTCTGGGTGAGCCGGGCGCAGGCCGAGCACGACGCGTTCGCTGAGGCCCTGCGCTCGCGCGGGGTGGTCGTGCACTACTACGGCGACCTGCTTGCGCAGACCCTGGACATCCCGGAGGCCCGCGGCTACGTGCTTGACCGGCTGTTCGATTCGCGCTGGCACGGGCCGCTGGCGGCCTCGACCCTGCGGGCGGCGATGGACGGGCTCGACTCGGCCTCGCTCGCCCGGTACCTGGCGGGCGGCATCACCAAGCGGGAGATCTCCGAGATCGGGCCGGTGCCGAAGAGCATCGCCTTCCACTCCCTTGACCCGGACGGGTTCGTGCTCGCGCCGCTGCCGAACCTGCTGTACCAGCGGGACACCTCCTGCTGGATCTACGGCGGGGTCTCGGTCAACGCGATGAAGCGGCCCGCCCGGATGCCGGAGACGATCAGCGACGAGGCCATCTACCGCTGGCACCCGATGTTCGCGGCGGCTGATTTTGACATCTGGTACCACGGGGCGGAGGCGGCCCCGGCCACCATCGAGGGCGGCGACGTGCTGGTCATCGGCAACGGCGCGGTGCTAGTGGGGATGAGCGAGCGGACCACCCCGCAGGCGGTCGAGATGCTGGCTTCGCGCCTGTTCGCGGCCGGCGCGGCGCGCTGCCTGGTCGCGATCGACATGCCCAAGGCGCGGGCCTTCATGCACCTGGACACCATGCTGACGATGGCCGACCACGGGGTGTTCTGCAAGTACGCGGGGATGGGGATGCTGCCGTCGTACACGGTCGAGCCCGGGGCGACCGCCAGCGAGCTGAAGGTCACCGACCACCCGCCTGCGGATATGCACCGGGCCATCGCCGCTGTGCTCGACCGGCCGTCGATCACCGTGCTCACGGCGGTGCAGGACGTGCACTCGGCGTCGCGCGAGCAGTGGGACGACGGCTGCAACGTCCTCGCGGTGTCGCCGGGGGTCGTGGTGGCGTATGAGCGGAACGTCACCACCAACACGTACCTGCAGGACAACGGCATTGAGGTGATCACCGTGCCGGGCAGCGAGCTGGGCCGGGGGCGGGGCGGGCCGCGCTGCATGAGCTGCCCGATCGAGCGCGACGCCTGACCTGGGCGTCCGGGCGTCCGGTGGGTTACGGTCGGGTGTGGGCCTCGATGGCGTCGATAATGGTGTCCCATAGCTCCCGAGGCCGGTCGTGGCCCATGTCCGGGACCAGCAGCAACCTGGCGCCGGGGACGAGTTCGGCGGTGCGCCGGCCGCCGCTGGGGTCGATGAGCGTGTCGTCCAGGCCGTGGATCACGAGGGTCGGCACGGTCAGGGTGCGCAGCACCTCGGCGCGAGAGCCGGCCAGGGTCATGGCGGCGAGCTGGCGGCCGGCCCCCGCTGGGTAGTAGGCGCGGTCGTAGCTCTGGGTGGCGAGTTCCCTGATCGCTTCCGGGTTGGCGTAGCGCCTGGATGACCACGTCAGCTGGTTCTCCGATGCGGCGATATAGCCCTCCCGGTCGGCTGGCGCCGGGGCGAGGAGGGCTTGCCGGGCGGCCGGGGTGGACCGACCGTACTCTGGTTCACCGGTCGAGGACATCATCGAGGTGATCGTCAGCACCCGGTCGGGGTGCGCGATGGCCATCGTCTGGGCAATCATGCCGCCCATCGAGGAACCGACGACGTGCGCCCGCTCGATCCCCAGCGCGGTCAGCAGGCCTACGCCGTCGTCGGCCATGTCGCGCAGCGAGTACGGGGCCATGGCCTGCGCGGCGGGAATGTCACCGCTGCTCACCGCGGCTATGAACGCGCCTAGGTCGACCGGGTGGTCATTGAACTTGGTGGACAGGCCGCAGTCACGGTTGTCATAGCGGATCACGTAGCGGCCGCGCCCCGCGAGCATCGCGCAGAAGTCGTCGTGCCACCCGATCAACTGCGCGCCGAAGCCGATCACGAGCAAGACCGGCGGATCGCCTGGTTCTCCGAACGTGTCATACGCGATGGAAACCCCGTCCGACACTTCCGCCTGCGGCATGCGCGCAGTCTTTCAGCGGCGGCTGGCACCGTGCACCTCAATTAGCCCTCGAACAGCTCGCGGTAGGCGCCGTAGCCTTCGCGTTCTAGGTCGTCGAGCGGTATGAACCGGAGGGCAGCGGAGTTAATGCAGTAACGGAGGCCGCCCGCCTCCTTGGGCCCGTCATGGAACACGTGGCCGAGGTGGCTGTCGCCGTGGGCGGAGCGAACCTCGGTGGCGAGCCCCAACGCGCGAAAGTCCCGGCGCTTGACGATGTTCTCTGACTCGATCGCGGCCGTGAAGCTCGGCCAGCCGGTGCGGCTGTCGTATTTGCTGGTCGAGGCGAACAGCGGCTCGCCCGACACCACGTCGACGTAGATGCCGGGCTCCTTGTTGTCCCAGTACTCGTTCCTGAACGGGGGCTCGGTGCCCTTCTTCTGAGTGACCCGGTACTGCTCCCTGGTCAACGCGGAGATGGCCTCGGGGTCCTTGCGGTAGTTCTCGGACACGTCTGCTCCTTCACCGATGGCGTCGCCCGTTGGGTACGGACGCGCGGTGCACTATCTGCAACTTGGCCCGCTCGGTGGGTGTTCCGTCGGGTGTCGGTAAGGTTCGTGCGTGATCATCTGGCTCAACGGCACGTTCGGGGCGGGCAAGACCACGACCGGAAGGCGGCTGGCGGGGCGGTTGGCCAATGCCCGGCCGTTCGATCCAGAAGAGGTCGGCTATCTGCTGACGAGGACGCTGGAAGACCATGAGTTCCGGGACTTCCAGGACCTGGCGCCGTGGCGGGAACTGGTCCCGGTCTTCACCGAGTCGATCGCCCGGCTCACCGGTCAGCATCTGATCGCGGTGCAGACGGTGCTGCGCGAGGACTACTGGCAGGAGCTGACGGCGGGCTTCGAGCGGACCTCGCTGGACATCTTCCATGTGCTGCTGCACGTCGACTCGGACGTGCTGGCGGAGCGGATCAAGGCCGACCAGGTCGAGGCCGGCGCGTGCCAGTGGCGTCTCGACCACATCAGCGACTACGAGAAGGCGCGGCCGTGGATGGCGTCGGCCGCCGACCTCGTCATCGACACCACGCAGGTGCAGGTGGCCGAGGTGGCCGAGCGGATCGCGGTCTCGGCGGAGCGGTGGATGGCAGCGGCGTCTGCGTTATGCGGTGGGCTCGCCCTCCCCGCCGTCGCTGAGCGGGCTTGCCGTGATTGTGTGCCGTTGGGGGCAAGCCTTCATGGCCAAATGCCTCATCGTGTGCCGGAGGGGGCAGCCCGCGACCCGAACCGCACACGGTAACGCCCTATGTCTCTGTGTTGTGAGCACGTGGTGACCGTGAGCACGTTGTTGCTGATTCCGGGGCCGCTGTGGCCGCGAGGTTGGGCGGTGGCCGGGGTCGGGCTACGGCCTGACCTTCTCATGCGAGGTGAATTGCACGGCTTGGCGATGCCGCCGCCGAATACAACAGAGCGTCACCATGAAGATGCACATTGTGTTCTGCGCAGGTGAGTGTTGTAATGCGCGCGGTATTCATCAAGAATCGGCGGCAAGTGCTTGCGGGTGGCGCGGGCGGAGGGAGACGCGATGAGTTCCTATCGGTCCCGGCTGGTCACCGTGTCGGCCTCGTACGGCGCGGGCGGCGCCGTGGTCGCGCCGGCGCTGGCGGAGCGGCTCGGCGTCCCCTTCCTGCAGCGGGCGACGACCAGCAGCGGAGGCACCAGCGAACCCGAGCCCTGTTTTGAGCGGCTGGGGCCGGAAGAGGCGAAGCTCACGCCGGCTCACCGGCTGCTCGCCTCGCTGATGCATACCGTGCCGCTCGGCCCCACGCAGTCGCCGATCCCGGCCTATCACCAGGACGAGAGCCTGCGGCAGCACTGCGAGGAAGGCATCCGGCGGCTGGCGGCCGACAACGCGGGGGTGATCCTCGGCCGTGGCGCTGCGGTCGTGCTGGGTAAGAGCCACGGCTTTCACGTGCGCCTTGACGGGCCGGCCGACCTCCGCGTGGTGCAGGGGGCGTCGATCGAGGCAATCGGACCGGAGGAGGCCCGGCGCCATCTGGACGCCGCCGACCGAGCCCGCGACGCCTACGTCCGCCGCCTGTACCGGGCCGACCCGACCGATACCCGCCACTATCACCTGGTCATCGACTCCACCGCGATCCCGCTCGACACCGTCACCGAGCTCATCCTGCAGGCCCTGGCAGTGGTCCCGGACCCGGCGCCGGCGGCACCGCGGGTGACCGCAGTCGGCCAGTGACTCCCCGGGGGACGCCAGGGCTAAATCGGCTGGCGTATCCCGGGCCCGTGGTTAACAGTGGTGTCATGCGGGCGGACGACAGCCGGGACCTCCTCGCCGGTTACGTGAGCGGCCCGGCGGCCGCGACCGAGGCGACCTTGGCGGCGCTGCCGAGAGCGGCGGCCGCCCGCGCGATCGTGCTCGTTGAGGGGGTCAGCGACCAGATCGCGGTCGAGACCCTCGCCGCCCGACACGGCCGTGACCTGACGGTCGAGGGCGTCGTGGTGCTGCCCACCGGCGGCGCCGGCGGCATGACCCGCTACCTGCGGCTGTTCGGTCCCGAGGGAACCGGCGCGCGGCTGGCCGGGCTGTGCGACGCGGCCGAAGAGCACATCGTCAGGCGCGGGCTGGCGGCGGCCGGCCTCGGCTCCCCCGGTACCAGGGCCGACCTCGAGCGCCTCGGTTTCGCCGTCTGCGTCGCCGACCTGGAGGACGAGCTCATCCGCGCGGCCGGCCCCGCGCTGGCGGCGGAGGTGCTGGCCGCGCACGGGGACCTGAGCGCGTTCCGCACCATCCAGCGGCAGCCCGGCCTGGCGGGGAAGGGACGAGGCGGCGCAGTTGCGGCGCTTCCTCGGCGCGGGCTCGCAGCGCAAGCTCCGCTACGCCCGGCTGCTGACCGAGGCGATCGACTCGGACCGGATGCCGCGGCCGCTGGAGGCCGCGCTCGCCGCCGTCTGACGCTGGGTTCGTCGTGTGAGCCGCGTCGAACTGCGCCAGATCAGGCGGGGTGCGACCGCTTACTTGAAGCTGCCCTGCTTGGCTTGCGCCGAGGCGTAACCCGAATTACTTATAGCGGTAAACGATTCTCCCCTGCGACCAGTCCGTGGGGCTGATCTCCAGCACCACGCGATCATCCTGGATGACGCGGATGTGGTTTTTCGTCATCCGCCCCGACATCCTCGCGAGGACCTCGTGCCCGTTGGCGAGGGCCACGGTGTAGAAGCCGTGCCCGCGCATCCGGGTGACCGTGCCTTCGGTCTCGATGAAGTCACTCTTCGGCATTCAGCGATCCTCCTCATTGCTCTGGCTGCGGCGTCGCACATCTTGCAATGCGAGCGGTGCCCGTCACGGGCGGTTCGGTCGGTGCCGAACTCCTTCTCCTGCTGCCAGCTCGGAGCAGTATGCCGCTTAAGTCACAGTTTAAGGGGCCATCCTACTTGGCTTCCGCTTCCCGATCGTCCCGCCTGCCTGATCGTCCGGCCCGGGCAGGCCGAGAACCTGCTCGGCCAGCTGGCAGCCGGCCCGGTGTCCTTCGCTGCTGGCTTGAGCGTAACCGGGTTAGCGCGACTCACCGATGGCCGGCCGGCGGGCGCTGACCGGAAGCCAGGTCCGCATCGTGGCCGGGCCGCGATTGGCCCACTGGTGATACGGGATAAGCCGGACCCGGACGCGCTGCCCCACCGCCGCGGGGGGCTCGGCGTAGTAGGGCCACTCGCCCGGGACCGGGTCGCGGCGGTAGACGTCGATGGTCGTCGCGCCGGTGTCATCGGCGGCCAGGCTGTGCGGGTCGGCCGTGACCTCGTTGACGCTCCAGTCCGGCGGCAGGTCGCTCGACTCGAGCGCGAGCACCAGCGGCCCCCGTTCCACCGCGAACGCGCCCCGGGCGGAGTCAATGCGCGGGTCGGGGTGGGTGGCGCGAGCGGCGGCGGGAAACATGACCCGGACGGAGTCCCCGGCGTGGAACGCGCGCCGGATCTCAACGTGCGACGAGGTCTGCGCGGTCGGCCCTTCGCTCACCTTGGCGGTGCCGAACGCCCAGGCCGGAACCCGCAACCGGAGCGTGATCTCGGCTGCGGGCGCCTCCACGATGTGCACCGAGACCGTGTCGCTGGCCGGGTAGTCGCTCGACACCTGCACGGTGACGCGTCCGGCGGCCAGCTCGGTGGACACCCGGTAGTCCCCGTACTGGTGCAGCTGGAGGCCGTCGTCGCTGGCGGTCGCGAAGTAGAGGCTCACGCTGGCCAGCGTCCGGGCGACGTTGGTGGGACAGCACGAGACCTCGAACCAGGGCGCGCGCAGGCCCGACTCGGCGCGATGACTCAGCTGCCGCTCGTCGGGCACCAGGCCGGGAGTGCGCTGGTGGAGGGTGTTCGTGTAGTAGAACGCGCGCCCGTCCGCGCGCGGCGAGGCGAGCACGTTGTTCAGCAGGGTGCGCTCGATCAGGTCCGCGTACCGGTCCTCGCCGGTGGACAGCAGCAGCCGCCAGCTGAGCATCACCGAGGCGATGCCCGCGCAGGTCTCGGCGTACGCGCGGTCGGCCGGGAGCTCGAAGTCATCACCGAACGCCTCGTCCTGATGATGCGACCCGACCCCGCCGGTTATGTAGGTACGGTGCGCCACCCCGTTGGCCCATTGCCGCTGCACCGCCGCGGCAAGCTCCTCGTCGCCGGTCTCGGTCGCCACGTCGAGCGCGCCCGCGGCGAGGTAGAGCGCTCGCACCGCGTGGCCCCGCATGGTCGTCGTCTGGCGGACCGGGATGTCGTCCTGGAAGTACTCCTGGCCGAACGGGTGGACGGCCAGGGTGCCGGTGCCGCGTCGTTCGATGAACAGCCGGGCCAGTTCGAGGTAGCGCTTCTCGCCGGTCGCGCGGGCGAACTCGACCAGCGCCATCTCGATTTCCGGGTGGCCGCAGACGGCGACCCGGCCGTCCGGGCCGAACTGCCGGTCGACGTGGTCGGCCAGGCGGCGCGCGACCTGCGGGAGAACGTCGTCGTGGCCGGTCCGGAGCCGGGCCACGGCCGCCTGGAGAAGATGACCGAAGCAGTACAGCTCGTGTCCCGCCTCCAGGTTCGAGTAGCGCGGCGGCTGCCCGCTCCGCCCGAAGCTGGTGTGCAGGTACCCGTCCGGTTCCTGCGCCGCCGCCACCCGCTCCACCAGCACCTGGTAGCGGTGCGCGAGGACGTCGGACGGCTCGCGGCCCAGCTCCCAGGCCATCGCCTCGAGCAGCTTGTAGACCTCGGAGTCGACGAACTCGATGCCCGCGTGGCGGCCGGTGATCATGTCCGCCGCCGCCCGGTCGAAGTTGCCGATCCAGCCGATGCGCTCCATCCACGACTCGCAGTGCTGCAGAATCGCGTCCGCGTTCAGCCGCTGCTTCTGTCCCCACAGGCCGCCGGTGATCCGGATCTCGTCGACACCGAGCGGTCGCCAGACCGAGGTGGACGGCCGCACCGGCCCGCCGTTCTTAGCGGACGACATCGAGCACCTCGGATCCTCCGGCGACGAAGACGGGAATGCGGTCAGCGGACAGGGGAACCCGGATGACGCTCCCGCCTTCGTGCCGGTCTCCGCTCCCGGCCTCGATCCAGGCCCGGCCGGCGGGCAGGTAGACGTCGCGGACGCTCGCCCCCGGCTCCAGAACCGGTGCGATGAGGAGATCCGGGCCGAACAGGAACTCGTCCTCGACCTGCCAGGCGCCCGGGTCCTGCGGGTAGTCGACGAACAGCGGCCGCATCGGCGGGGTGCCCGTCCGCGCAGCCACCTGCATCTGCTGGTGGATGTAGGGCCGCAGTCGCTCCCGCAGCCGGATCGCGGCCGCGATCCGCTGGTAGGCCGCGTCACCGTAGGACCACGCCTCGTTCGGGCCGCCGGTCATCTCGAACCCGGTCGGCACCCGGGGATGCCGGTCGCCGTGCAGCCGGAACAGCGGGCAGAACACCCCGTACTGGAACCAGCGCACGATCAGTTCCCGATAGCCGGGATCGCTCGGGTCGCCGCCGTGGAACCCGCCGATGTCGGTGGTCCACCAGGGGATGCCGGAGATGGCGATGTTGAGGCCTGCCCGGACCTGCAGGCGGAGCGATTCCCAGGTGGCCGGGATGTCGCCCGACCAGACCGCCGCGCCGTACCGCTGCGACCCGGCCCAGGCCGAGCGGCACAGCAGCACGGTCGGCGGCTGCCCGGCGGCGGCCAGGCCATCGGCGAACAGCCGGGCGTTGTCACGCGGGTAGATGCCGGCCACCTCCGCGCCGGGCCCGGCGTACAGGGACAGGTTGCCGGGGTCGGCCGGATTGAGCTCTGGCTCGCAGGCGTCGAGCCAGAAGACCCGGATGCCGCGCGACAGATAGTTGCGCTCCACCAGGGACCAGACGTACTCGCCGGCCGCCGGGTTGGTCGGGTCGTAGAACGCCACCGGCATCGGCGCGGCCATGCCCTTGTCCTGGATCGTCTGCTGGAACTCGACGCCCTGGTCGGCGGCGACCAGCAGCCCGCGCTGGTAGAACTCGTCGTAGTTCTCGCTCAGCGGTGAGACCGTGGGCCAGATCGACACCATGAGCTCGACGCCGAGCTGCCGAAGCTCGGCCACCATCGCGTCAGGATCGGGCCACTCGGCCGGGTCGAAGCGGTAGTCGCCCATCGTGGGCCAGTGGAAGAAGTCGGCCACGATCACCGACAGCGGCAGGCCGCGCCGGTGATACTCGCGGGCCACGCCCAGCAGCTCGTCCTGCGTGCGGTAGCGGAGCTTGGACTGCCAGAACCCGCTGGCCCACGCGGGCAGCTCGGGCGCGTGACCGGTGGCGTCGGCGTACCGGGCCAGGATCTCCTTCGGGGTGGGGGCGGCCGTGAACCAATAGTCGATCTCGCGCGCCTGCCCGGCCTGCCAGCGGGTGACGTTCTCGGCGAACTCGACCCGGCCGACGGCGGGCGAGTTCCACAGCAGGCCGTAGCCCCGGTCGGAGAGGACGAAGGGGATGCTCACCTCGCCGTTGCGCTGAACCAGGTCCAGGGCGAGGCCCTTCAGGTTCAGCCGGCCGTGGGTCCGCTGCCCGAGCCCGTAGAGACGCTCGCCCGGATAAGCCGCGAACTGCTGGTGAATCTCGTAGGCGCCCGACCGGTGGCCGGTGAAGACCCGCGCTCCCGGCATCCAGAAGTGCTCCCGGCTCTCCGCCAGCAGCTCCTCCCCGTCCGGGCCGCTGAAGGTGATCAGCGGCTCCGGGTAGCTCGCGGCGGGGTCGAACGTGACCTCGACCCGGAGCCGGCCGTTGGCCAGGGCCGCGCGCGTCCCGTCAACGGTGACGTCGCTGGTGGCGGCCATGGGCGGGTCCTCGGCGAGCGCCCCGACGCTGTCGGCCGGGATCCGGTGCTTGGCCGCGCGCACCCGCACGCTGTCGGGGCCCCAGGCCTGAATGCGGATCACCTCGTGCCGGTGCCGCACCTCGAGGATGCCGTTGTCGTTGCGATAGCTGACCATGCGCGCTGATTCGTCCCAACGTTGAGCGGGCGACGCCGCCTCGCGCCACCTGAGTGAATGAAGACCGCGGTCGTTGCCCGCGGGCTGCTGGTCCTGCGGCTGCTAGTCCTTGACGGCCCCGGAGGTCACGCCGGCCGCGACGTAGCGCTGCGCCACCACGAGCAGCACGGCGGCCGGAATCGAGGCGACGACGGCGGTGGCCATGATCGCGTTCCACTGCTGGTTGTTGTTGCCGATGTAGGCGTAGATGCCGAGCGTGATCGGCTGCAGTCCGCCGCCGCCGTCCAGCGTGTTGGCGAACAGGAAGTCCGACCACGCCCACAGGAACGCGAACAGCGAAACGGTGACGACCGCGTTCCTGCTGACCGGCACCACGATCGACAGGAAGGTGCGCATCGTGCCCGCGCCGTCGATGCGGGCGGCCTGCAGCAGCTCGTTGGGGATCCGCGACATGAACGCGGTGAAGATCAGCACGCCGAACGGAACCGCGATGGTGGAGTCGGCGATGATCAGCCCCCACACGCTGTTGAGCAGGCCGAGCTTCAGGTAGATGACGTAGAAGCCCATCGCCATCACGATCGCGGGAATCATCTGCGCGATCAGCAGCACGAAGCTGAGCACGCCGCCGCCGCGCGGCCGCAGCTTGGCCAGCGAGTAGCCGGCCGGCGCGGCCAGCACGAGCGTGACCGCGACCGTGCCCAGGCCGATGAGCAGGCTGGTGCCGAGGTACGGGAGCTGCTGGTGCAGCACCGCCGCGTAACCCTGCAGGGTCCCGTCGATCGGGATCAGGTTGGGCCGGCTCTTGCGCATGTCGGACGTCGACGTCAGCGAGACGTTGATCATCCAGTACACCGGGAACAGCATCACCGCCGTCACCAGCACCCCAACCGCGGTCAGCCAGGCCGAACGCCGCTTCATGTCGTTTCCAATCTGCTCCTGGCCCGGATGTACACGAGCGCGAAGACGACGGCGATCAGGATCAGCACGTTGCCGACGGTGGCGGCGGAGCTGAAGTCGGGCAGCAACGACCCGAAGCCGAGCTGATAAGACCAGATCGCGAGCGTCGTCGACGCGGTGGCGGGGCCGCCCCTGGTCATGATCCAGATGATGTCGAACACCTTCAGGGTGTAGACCAGGCCGAGCAGCAGGGTGATGGCGGACACCGGGCGCAGCAGCGGGAAGGTGATCCGCCAGAACCGCTGCCAGCCGGTGGCGCCGTCGATCGCCGCGGCCTCGAAGATGTCGGGCGAGATGCTCTGCAGCCCGCTGTACATGATCACCAGGTTGAACGGGATGCCGATCCAGATGTTCGCGATCAGCACCGCCACCAGGGCCCATTTCGGCGAGGTGAGCCAGTCGATCGGCTGCATCCCGACGGCCTGCAGGAAGGAGTTCACGATCCCGGAATCGCTGTTGAGCATCCACGACCAGGTCGACGCCGAGACCAGCAGCGGCAGCAGCCAGGGCACCAGGAACAGCGCCCGGAGGATGCCGGACAGCCGGAACGTCTTGAAGAAGAACACCGCCAGCGCCAGGCCGATCGCGAACTGGAACGCGATCGAGACGAAGGTGAAGATCGCCGTGTTGACGAGCGCGGGGGCGAACGTCGGGCTGTGGAACACGCTGATGTAGTTCGAGAGCCCCGCGAACGGGGCGTCACCGGTGATGAACGACGAGAGCGTGTAGCTCCGCAGGCTCAGGTCGATGTTTCGGTAAAGCGGGTACGCGTAGAAGATGCCCAGGTACGCGACGACCGGGGCGATGAATCCCCACGCCGTCAGCTGCGCCCGGCGGCGCGCCCGCGCGCGCCGCGCCCGTGACGGGGCGGACTGCGCCGCCCCGTCACCGTGTCGCACAGCCGACCGCGTCTTGAACCGCTCTGCTGTCATGGCTCTCACGTCGGCCTGCCGCCGGCGCTACTTGTTGATCGCCGCCGTGGCCGCGGACTGAGCGGCCGCGAGCGCGCTCGCGGGAGACGCCGCGCCGCTCTCGGCCTTCTGGACCGCCGTCCACAGTTGCTGGGAGATGATCGGGTACTTGGTGCCGAGGTTGTCACCGGTGCGCGCCTTGGCCACGCCCACCGCGCTGACCCAGGAGCTCAGCGACGGGTCGGCCGACACCTGGGCCTGCTGGCCCGCCTGGGTCGGCACGATGTAGTTGAGGGTGTTGTCGGTGGTGACGATGTTGCTCCCGGAGGACAGGCAGCTGACGATCTTGGCCGAGGTGGCGTAGCTGGCCGTGTTCTTCTGGACAGGAATCGTGAAGAACTCCCCGCCGGTCGGCACCGGGGCGGAGCCGCCGTTCTCGCTCGGGATCGCGATGACCTTCGCGCCCATCTGGGCGGCGAGCGTCTTCTGCCAGGTGCCGTTCTCCCCGAAGGCGAACTGACCGGTCTGGAACTCCTGCCACGAGGTGGTCTGGGTGTCCTGGATGACGGAGTTCGGCGCGTAGCCGTCCTTGATCCAGGTTGTCCACAGCGTGAGCGCGGCGATGGCCTGCGGCGAGTCGACGTTGGTGAGGCTGGCGCCGGCGCCCCAGAACCAGGGCAGGAACTGGAAGCTGCCCTCCTCGGTGTTGATGCCGGAGAACGTGATGCCCTTCTTGCCGACCGCCTTGACCTTGGCCAGCGCCGCCGTCAGGGTGGCCCAGCTGGTGATGGAGCTCGGATCGACCTTCGCCGCCGCCAGGATCTTCGGGTTGTAGTAGAGCGCCAGCGTGTTCGCGCCGATCGGCACGCCGTAGGTCTTGCCGTTGATGACGCCCGCGTCGAGGATGTTGGCCGCGATCTTGCCGGTCGACAGCCCGTTCTGCGCGGTGGTGGTGAGCACGCCGGCGTTGGCGAGGGTGGACACCACCGGGTTGTCGATCAGCAGGATGTTCGGCGAGTTGCCCTGCTGACCCGCCAGCAGGGCCTGGGTGGTGAGCGCGGTGGTGTCGTAGCCGGTGCGCTTGACCGTCACGCCGGCCTCGGTGCCGCACTTGCTGACCAGCTGCGCCCACGGCGACGAGGCGGTGTACTGCGGGTAGGGATCCCAGAAGGTGTAGGTGCCGCCGCCGGCGGACGCCGTTGACGCGGAACTGCCGCCGGATCCGCTCGAGCAGGCCGTCAAGGTCGCCGCCATGGCGCCGACGGCGAGCAGGGCGGCACCGATGGTTCTCGCCTTACGCGATCTGTGCACGGTCATTCCTCTCTGAATGACCGGTTTCCGCCGTCGCGCGGAAACCGGAGGGATATCATTGTTCGTTTTTCGTCGCCTAAGTTTTACTTTGTCGTTATCGTCGAAGCGGTTCGACACTGCGGCGCGCTTCCGGAAGGCCGCCGCGGCGCTTTGTTAGCGGGTGCTTCCCCGGTCCGTGATGTGGGGCGCGACGAGATCGACCTTGGGAGCGGTAGCGCCCAGTGGGTTGTTCATCCGTTGCACCAGGGCCTGGACCGCCATTCGGCCCAGCTTGTTCGGCGACGTCTCGACCGCCGTGTAAGGCAGCGAGAACAGCCGACCGAAATCCTCGGAGTACACGCCGACGACCGACAGGTCATCGGGCACGCGGATGCCGCGCGAGTAAAGGACGGACGGCAGCGCGGCGATCACGGCGTCGTTGTGCACGATCATCGCCGACTCGTCGCGGGCGTCCAGAATCTCGTTCAGCTGCTGGTTGATCGCGGGCTGCTGGGTCTCGCCGAAGTACGAGCGGACGCGGATGCCGTACTGGGCCGCCTGCTGGAGAGCCGCGTCCCTGAACCGCCACGCGTACGCTCCCCCGCGCTCGTTGACGTGCTGGTGCGGGGTGATGAGGATGACCTCGCGGTGGCCGCGCTCGGCGAGATGGTCGACCAGGATCCGGCCGGACTCGGGGAAGTCGAGGTCGAAGACGTCGAAATCCTCCGGATTGCGGGGCAGGCCGACCATCGCGCCCGGCTGCCGCATCTTCCTCAGCACCGGCAGGCGCGCGTCTTCATAGGCGACGTTCAGCAGCATGACCCCGTCCACCATCCCGGAGCTCGCGATCCGCTGGACCGCGTGCGCGCCATCGCTCTCGGTGACCATGAGGATGTCGTAGCCCGCTTCACGGGCGGCATCGGAGATTGGCAGGACGTACTGCAGCATCGCCGGCGAGAATTCGTCCTCGAAGAACTGCACGAACAATCCGATGACCATCGTCTGGGATGTCGCCAGCGCCCGCGCCCCGGCATTCGGGGTGAAGCCGAGCTCGGTAATCGCCGCCTCGATGCGCTCCCGCGTCTGTCTGGAGATGCTCCGCTTGCCGGAAAGGGCATAGGAGACCGTGCTGCGCGAGACGCCCGCGCGGCGAGCCACATCTTCGATGGTCGGCACCGTTACCTGCCCTCAAGTCGAACCGATTCGACCATGTTAACGACGCATGTCGCGGTGCGCAAGAACCCCAGCAGGGAAGTTTTAGGGCATTTCAAATACGCTCTGAACTGGGTATTTGACGAGATCCGTTACCACCCGGTGACGCGAGCGGGACCGTCATGTACATCTCTGCAGCAACCGGTTCGACTGATTTAGGCCTTGCCAAACAAATCCGCCGGGCTTACGTTCCAAGCGCGATGGCCATCGCCAAGTCCGGAGGTTCTCGTCCCGTGAGGAGGACATTGATGTCCAGACCGCGTCTCAGCCGGCCCACCCGCCCACCGGGCGGCCGGGCAGGAAAGGCCACCGCTCAGCTGGCCATCGCCGCCATCGTGGTGGCCGGCTCGGCGCTGGCGACCGCGCTGCCGTCGGCGGCCGCGCCGGCCACCGCGTCGGCACCGCTGCCGACGCCGACCACCGCGCCGAGCACGCTGGTGGTGGACGCGAGCCAGCCCTATCGCGCCGTCACCCATGTCGCGTCCGGCAGCCTGTACGGTCTCGACACCGCCGCCATCCCATCCGACAGCCTGGTCGAGCCGCTCCACCCGAATACCTTCGTGCAGATGGCGCCGGGCGGTTCGCAGCTCCCGAATGGCGAGCCCGCCCCGGGCGGTGACGCCCTGATCGTGGCGCCGGAAGCCGCCAGGGCCGGGGCGAAGGTGGTGGTGCGGATGCCCGACTGGTACCCGAACTTCCCCTACGGGTGGGTCAGCTGGAGCAACTGGCTGGGCGCGGTCGACACCCAGGTCAAGGCCGTCCTCGCGTCCGGCGACAAGAACATCAGCGCGTTCGAGCTGTGGAACGAGCCCGACTGGACCTGGGACACCGCCGCGGCCGGCCCGTTCGACGCCGGCTGGGCCCGCACCTTCAACGAGGTCAGGACCGACGACCCGGCGGCCGTCATCCAGGGCCCGAGCTACTCGACCTTCAACGCCAGCTGGATGACCACGTTCCTGACCGACGCCAAGGCCAGCGGCACGGTGCCGAGCATCATCAGCTGGCACGAGCTGAACGGCGCGGGGAGCATCCCGGCCGACGTGGCCGAGGTTAAGACCATCGAGCAGAGCCTCGGCATCAAGCCCCGCCCGATCGCGATCGAGGAGTACGGCGAGCCCAGCCAGGTTGGCGTCCCCGGTGACCTGGTCGGCTACATCGCCAACTTCGAGCGCTCGGGGGTGAGCAACGCCGAGCTCGCGTTCTGGAACCACTACGGCACCCTGGGAGACCTGCTGACCGACACCGGCGCGGCCCCCAACGGGGCGTACTGGCTCTACCACTGGTACGGGCAGATGACCGGCGCGATGGTCACCGTCGTTCCCCCCGGCACCCCCGGGGTGGGCCTCGACGGCGCGGCGTCCGTCAACCCCGCCCGCACCAAGGTGAGCGTCATCTTCGGCGGTGGCGCCGGCCCGACCGCGGTCACCGTCCACGGGCTGAAATCGCTCCGCCTCGGGGCCAGGGTCAACGTCCAGCTCCAGTACACCCCGTCGGCCGGGCGGACCACCGCCGTGGCCGGGCCGATCACGATCTCCGACACCAGCTACCCGGTCCGGGACGGCTCGATCACGGTGCCGGTCGCGATGAACCCCAGCTACGGCTACCACCTCGTGATCACGCCGGCCAGCCCGGGCGCGACCACCTCGCTGAACGGCAGCTACACGATCACGAACCTCAACAGCGGCCTGAACCTCGACAGCCGCGGCGACAGCACCGCGCCGGGCGCGCTCGTCGACCAGGCCGCCGCCGACGGCGACCGGACCCAGACCTGGCGGCTCGTCCAGGCCGCCGCGGGCCTGTACCGGATCGTCAACAAGGCCAGCGGGCTGCTCCTGGGCGTCAGCGGCCAATCCGTCGCCAGCGGGGCGAACGAGCTCGTGTCTGGTGACGCCGCCACCCCGGACCAGCTCTGGCAGCTGATCCCCGACGGCGACGGCCACGACGAGCTCGCGAATTACAACAGCGGGCTGGTACTCGGCGTCACCGACTCAAGCACCGCCGCGGGCGCCCTCACCATCCAGTGGCCGGACGGCCAGAGCTCAGGCGGCGCGTCCGGGGCGCGGGTCCCTGGAAAGATCGGCAGCGCCGTCCACCTGGACGGGGACGGCGAGTACATCGCCTTTCCGAACGGCATCGTCAGCGGCCTGACCGGGGATTACACGGTCTCCGCATGGGTCAACCCCGCCGTCGACAGCACCTGGTCCCGGCTGTTCGATTTCGGCACCGGCACGACCGACTACATGTTCCTGACGATCAACGACGGCACCAACGTCCGGTTCGCGATCACCACCAGCGGCCCCGGCGGCGAACAGCAGATCAACGGAACCAGCGTGCTCCCGCTGAACACCTGGTCACTGGTGACGGTCACCGTCTCCGGCACCGCCGGAACCCTCTACGTCAACGGGACGCCCGTCGGCGCTAACCCGGATATCACCATCACCCCGGCCAGTCTCGGAACGACGACCCAGGACTGGATCGGCCGGTCCGAGTACGCGGGCGACCCGTACCTGGACGCCAGCGTGGACGATTTCAACATCTACAACAGCGCGCTCAGCGCGACCCAGGTGGCGACGCTCGCGTCCGGTGTGGCCGGGGCAGGCACCGTGGCGGACTACACGTTCGACGAGCCCGGAGGCACGACCGTGGTCGACTCCTCCGGCAACGGCAACAACGGGACCATCCTGTCGGCCGAGCCGGTCCTGAACTTCGGCGACCCAAACCTCAACGATCACCTATGGACGCTGACCGCGTCCTAGCGACCAGCCAGACGAGTGCGGGGCCGACCCGGTGCAGGTCGGCCCCTCGCTCATCGGCCCGGATTCAGCCGAGGCGATCGGACGCCGGCGCGGCCGATTGCCCGACAACCAGCAGCGGCCCGGCGACCGGCCGGGTGGCCGCGCGCGGAATCGCGAGGGCATCCGGCTCCCGGACCCGACCGATCGCGTCGATGAGCGCCGCGACGTGACTTCGGCCCAGCTCGCGGACGTCCTGGCGGACCGTGGTCAGCGGCGCGGGCAGACCCGACGACCGCAGCTCCGACTCGTAGCCGTCCAGCCTCACGAGTGCGTAAATAGAGTGACACCGCACTTCGAACACCGCTAAAACTGGACGGTGACCGTTATCTCGCCGGGGCCGGTTCCCGGCGCCACCGCCCTGCCGGCCGGCTTTCCGCATCCGCATGCCTCGGACGAGGCCCGGGCGATCGCCGAGAACGGCATGATGCTGCGGGTGCAGGTCGGCTCCGGGGTACACGGCACCTCGATCGCCGGGCAGGACGACCGCGATGAAATGGGCCTGTGCCTGGAGCCACCGGAGTTCATCACCGGGCTGGCCCGGGTTCCCGACGGCAGCGGCGGGGTGGCGCCGTCGGTGCGGTTCGAGCAGTACGAGCGGCACACGGCCTGGGACCGGCCGGGCGGGCTTGCGAACCGGTCGGGGGCCGGGGACCTGGACGTCATCATCTACTCCGCCCGCAAGTGGGCCCGGCTGGCGCTGGCCGGGAACCCGACCGTGCTGCTGGTGCTGTTCGTCCCTGACCATGAGGTGGTCTTCCGCGATGAGGCCGCGGCGGAACTGACCGCCAACGCCCACCGTTTCGTCTCCCGGCTGGCGGCCGGGCGCTACCTGGGCTACCTGAAGGGGCAGAAGGCGGCGATGACCGGCCAGCCGGGCGCGCACACCAACCGCCCGGAGCTGGTGGCCGTGCACGGGTACGACACGAAGTACGCCATGCACGCCCTGCGGCTGGGGCTGCAGGGCGTCGAGCTGCTGAGCACCGGGCGCATCACGCTGCCCGTTCCCGAACCGGACCGGGCCTACCTGCGCTCCATCCGCCGCGGCGAGCGGCCGCTGGACGAGGTTGTGGCCGCCATCGCCGACGCCGAGGAGCGCCTGATCCGGCTTGCGGACAGCCCCGCCATCGCCGACGAGCCCGACCGCCGCTGGGTCGACGACTGGCTGCACCGCAGCTACCAGGCCTTCTGGGCCCGGACCGGGTGACGCCGAGCGGGCTACTGGGGTGAAACCAGGGTCCGTTCGATATCCAAGATTTTGAAGATCTGGGACGGGTGCCCGTCGAAGCCCAGGTACTTCTCCGCGGCCGGGAAGCCGATCAGGACCGCCGCGTCGATCTCCGGCGCGTAGCTGGCCGGCTTCAGGACGCCGGTCACGGAGAACCTGCGGCCGCGGCTTGTCGGTCACGGTCACGATCCCGTCGGCAAACGACGATCGGCGCCGCCCGGCCGGGGCAGGCGGCGCTTAGGCAATTGCCTACGCCAGGTAGGTGCCGTGGCCCTCGCGGACGAGGGGGCCGTCGAAGGTGAGGACCTCGCTGACCACGCCGCCGGCCTGGTTGCGGTAGTTGATGACCACGGTGCTGATGCCGACGTAGACCGCCAGCACCTCGAAGTGCAGGTCAGGGATGAGGCGGATGCCCTCCGACCAGTACTTCCGCAGCGCCTCCTTGCCCCGGACGACCCCGTCGCCGCCGAGCACCCGGATGGCCACCGGGGAGGTGAAGACGACGTCGTCGGTGAAGTGCGCAAGCAGCGCGTCAACGTCGTGCGCGTTCCAGTCGGTGACCCACTGCTCCGCGAACGCCCGTGCCTCGGTCTGATCCATTCGGCCACTGTGGCATAACCCGATGCGGGGCGTCACCGGGGTTTCCGCTCGAGGAACGCCGTCATCCGCTCGTACTTGTCCTCGGTGCCGAACAGCAGCGCCTGGGCGGCGATGTCGAAGGTGGTGGTGGCCTGCCGCTGGCTGCGCAGCGCGAGCTTGGTCAGCTCAAGGGCCCGCCAGGACCGCTTGGCGATCGTCGCCGCCAGGTCCCGGCCGGCGTCGGTGACGTCGGCCGCGACCCCGTCCACGAGGCCCGCGCGGAGCGCTTCCGCGGCGCTCAGGCGCGACCCGGCGTAGAGCATGCGGCGGGCGGTGCCGAGGCCGACCAGCTGCGCCAGCCGCCAGTTGGCGCCCGCGCCGGCCAGGATGCCGAGCGACAGCTCGGGCTGGCCGAAGACGGCCCGCTCGGTCGCCAGCCGGAAGTCGCAGGCGAGCGCGAGCTCGCACCCGCCGCCGAGGGCGGCCCCGTCGACCAGCGCGATCGTCGGCCAGCGATGGGCCTCGAGCCGCTCGAACAGCCCGGCGTTGATCGCGAGCAGGGCGGCGTCGGCGTCGCGGTCGCGCAGTTCGGCGATGTCCGCGCCGGCGGCGAAGATCCCCGGCGTGGTGGAGTGCACGATCAGCACGCACGGCTGGCGGCGGGCGTCCTCGAGCGCCGCCGCGAAGTCCTCGGCCATGGCCTGGTCGATGGCGTTGCGCTTATCCGGGCGATTGAGGCCGATCCAGCGGACGTGGCCCTCGTCGCGGACCTCGATGGTGCTCATTCCAGCGCTCCGTTGGTCAGCGCCGCGCGGCGCAGCAGCGGGCTGGGGCGGTAGTGCCCGTCGCGGTACCAGCTCTCCAGCTCGTCCAGGGAGGCCAGCACGGTTGGCAGGCCCCATCGGCCGGCCCAGGCCAGCGGCCCCTGCGGGTAGTTGACGCCGAGCCGCATCGCGGTGTCGATGTCGGCCGCGCTCGCGACCCGGCCCGCGACGGCGTCGGCGGCGAGGTTGGCCAGCATCGCGACCGTTCTGGTGACGATCAGGCCGGGGACGTCGTCGATGACGAAGACCGATAGGCCCGCCGCCTGCAGCAGGCCGACCGCCATGTCGAGGGCATCGGCCGGGCAGCCGCCTGAGGGCGCCACCGCGATGGCGGTGGCGGTGGCGTCGTCGAGCGTCCGGTCGATGACGATTACCGGCTGGCCGGCGGCGGCGGCCAGGGCGCTGGCGGTGGCGCCGTCGGACCGGGCGAGGAGCGGGCCGCCGGGCAGCTCGACCAGGCCGTGATCGGCTTCTTGCCCTTCGTCCCCGGTTTGCTGCACGGACACGCCGGACCGGGCCAGCAGCTGCGCCAGCTCGGTATCGCCATGGCTGATCACGAACGCGGGGCCCGGCTGGGGCGGGGCGGGGGCCGGGACGGGCGGGGTCGCGCTGACGGCGTAGTCGTAGCAGCCCCGGCCGGCCTTGCGCCCGAGCCAGCCGGCCTCGACCAGGCCCCGCTGGGCCAGCGACGGCGCGAACCGCGGATCATGGCCGAACGAGGCCCAGACCGACCGGGTCACCGCCTCGTTGACGTCGTGGCCGATCAGGTCCATCAGCGCGAACGGCCCCATCCGGAACCCGCCCGCCCCGGTCAGCACCGCGTCGATCACCGCCGGAGCGGCCGCGCGCTCCTCAAGCAGCCGCCACGCCTCCGCGTAGAACGGGCGGGCGATCCGGTTGACGATGAACCCCGGGGTCGCGGCCGACCGCACCACGGTCTTGCCCCAGGCCCGCGCCAGCGCCTCGGCCCGGTCGGCGGCGTCGGCCGCGGTGGCCAGGCCGGAGATCACCTCGACGAGCTGCATCACCGGAACCGGGTTGAAGAAGTGCAGCCCGACCAGCCGCTCGGGGTGCGCCAGCCCGGCCGCCATCGCGGTCGGCGTCAGCGACGACGAGTTGGACGCCAGCAGGCAGTCGGCCGACACCACCCGCTCGAGCTCCGCGAACAGCGCGCGCTTGACCCCGAGGTCCTCGACGACCGCCTCGACGACCACGCCCGCGCCGGCTAGGCCGGCCAGGCCGGCCAGGCCGGGGGCCGACGACGGGGCGATCGTGGCCGGGGTGATGTCGAGCGCGTCGGGGTCGGCCTGCAGCCGTCCCATCGCCACCTGGGCCTTGACCCGGTCCCTGATCCGATCAACGGCCCGCCCGGCCGCGCCGTCGACCGCGTCGGCCAGCAGAACGCGGTGGCCCGCGACCGCGGCCACCTGGGCGATGCCCGCGCCCATGGTGCCGGCGCCGATCACCCCGACCAGCGGAAGTCCGTCGTTCATAACCCTCCTGCCTGTGCGCCGTCAGCCCGGTATCCGCGCCGACCTGCCGACGTTACCCAATGCCCGTGGCCAGCAAGTTCTCGGGGAGATTAATTGTTCTGGCCGGGGCTGCGGAACGACTAAAGTCGTCAGGCAGCCCAACGTCCCGACGGAGGATGAGAAATCCCGTGCTGATCCGCCTGTTGCGCTTCTACCTGCGCCCGTACCGCAAGCCGCTGGCGTTCCTGCTGGTGCTGCAGCTGGCGCAGACGCTGGCGACGCTGTACCTGCCGACGCTGAACGCGGACATCATCGACAACGGCGTGATCTTTCACAATACGCACTACATCCTGACCACCGGCGGCGTGATGCTGACGATTACCCTCGGGCAGATCATCTGCGCGATCGGCGCGATCTACTTCGGCGCCCAGGTCGCGATGGCGCTCGGCCGCGATGTCAGGCAAGGGGTCTTCCGCCGGGTGCTGATGTTCTCCGACCGGGAGGTGAACCACCTCGGCACCGCGTCGCTAATCACCAGGACCACCAACGACGTCCAGCAGGTCCAGATGCTGGCCCTCATGACGTTCACCCTGCTGCTGGCCGCGCCGATCACCTGCGTGGGCGGGATCATCCTGGCGCTGAACCAGAACGTGCCGCTGTCGTCGCTGCTGCTCGTCGCGGTGCCGGTGCTCGCCGTCATGCTGGCGCTGATCATCTCCCGGATGCGGCCGCTGTTCCGGCAGATGCAGGAGCGGCTGGACGGCATCAACGGGGTGCTGCGCGAGCAGATCACCGGCGTCCGCGTCATCCGCGCGTTCGTGCGTGACCCCCAGGAGCGGGAGAGGTTCGAACGCGCGAGCACCCAGCTGTTCGACGTCTCGCTCGGGACCGGCAAGCTGATGGCGCTGATGTTCCCGTCGGTGCTGCTGGTGCTGAATCTGTCCACCACCGCCGTGGTCTGGTTCGGCGGGCACCTGGTCGCGGACGGTTCGATGCAGATCGGGGCGCTGACCGCGTTCATCACCTATCTGGCCCAGATCCTGACGTCGGTGATGATGGCGACGTTCATGTTCATGCTGGTGCCGCGGGCCGAGGTCAGCGCGGAGCGGATCATGGAGGTCATCGACACCGAACCGGGCGTGGCCGCGCCGGTCAGCCCGCTGCCGGCCGGCCCGGAGCCCGGACGGCTTGAGCTGCGGAACGTCGAGTTCCGCTTTCCCGGTGCCGAGCAGCCGGTGCTGCACGACATCAGCCTGACCGCGCTGCCCGGGCGGACCACGGCGATCATCGGCGGCACCGGCAGCGGCAAGACAACGCTCGTCAACCTCATCGCCCGGCTGCTCGATGTGACGGCCGGGTCGCTGCTGGTAGGCGCCGTCGACGTGCGGGAACTCGATCCGGCTCGGCTGTCGGCGGCCGTCGGGCTGGTGCCGCAGAAGCCGTACCTGTTCTCGGGAACTGTGGCGACGAACCTGCGTTACGGCAACCAGCAGGCGACCGACGAGGACCTGTGGCGCGCGCTGGAGATCGCCCAGGCCCGCGACTTCGTCGAGCGGATGCCGGACGGGCTGGACTCGGCGATCGCGCAGGGCGGCACCAACGTGTCCGGCGGCCAGCGGCAGCGCCTCGCGATCGCCCGCGCGCTGGTGCACCAGCCGCAGATCTACCTGTTCGACGACTCGTTCTCGGCGCTCGACTACGCGACCGACGCGCGGCTCCGATCGGCCCTGGCGACCCAGGTCACCGACGCGACCATGGTCATCGTCGCCCAGCGGGTCGCCACGATCAGGCACGCCGACCAGATCCTGGTGCTTGACGCCGGCCGGATCGTGGCCCGCGGCACCCATGCCGAGCTGATGGAGACGAGCGAGACCTACCGGGAGATCGTGCTCTCCCAGCTAACCGAGCAGGAGGCTGCAGCGTGAGCGCGGGAGCGAACGAGGAACGGGCGACGCCCGCGCGCGGGCCGGGCCCGGCAGCAGGCGAGCGCGGTCCCGCTCGCTTTATGAGCGGCATGTCCACCGAGAAGGCGCTGGACTTCAAGGGCTCGGGCAAGCGGCTGCTCGCCACGCTCAGACCGTACCGGCTGCTCACCATCTTGGCCCTGACCCTCGCGGTCGGCAGCGTGACCCTGTCGGTGCTCGCGCCACGGCTGCTCGGCGAGGCGATCAACCTCGTCTTCGACGGCTACGAGTCGCACCGCGGCGTGGACTTCGGCCACGTGGGGCAGATCGTGGGCACCGTGGCCGCGCTCAACGTCGGCGCCTCGGTCTGCGCGCTGTTCCAGGGCAGGCTGACCGCGACCATGGTCTCGCGGGCGGTGTTCGGGCTTCGCGAGGACGTGCAGGCAAAGCTGTCCCGGCTGCCGTTGAGCTACTTCGACCGGCAGTCCCGGGGTGAGATCCTGAGCCGGGTCACCAACGACATCGACAATCTCCAGCAGTCCGTCCAGCAGACGCTGAGCCAGCTGGTGACCTCGCTGCTGACGATTGTCGGCGTGCTGGCGCTGATGTTCATCGTGTCCTGGCAGCTGGCGCTGATCGCCTTGGTCACCGTGCCGGCCTCGGCGGTGGCGATGCGCAAGCTCGCTAAGCGGGCCCAGCCGCAGTTCATCAACCAGTGGAAGTTCACCGGCAGGCTGAACGGCCACATCGAGGAGATGTACACCGGGCACGCGCTGGTGACCGCGTTCGGCCAGCGGGACGAGGCCATGAAGACCTTCGACGAGCAGAACGAGGCGCTCTACCAGGCCAGCTCCCGGGCGCAGTTCATCTCCGGCACGATCCAGCCGCTGATGATGTTCATGTCGAACCTGAACTACGTGCTGGTGGCCGTCGTCGGCGGCCTGCTCATCGCGAGCGGCTCGCTCACCCTCGGCGCGGTGACCGCCTTCATCCAGTACTCGCGGCAGTTCAGCCAGCCGCTGACCCAGGTCGCCAGCATGGCGAACCTGCTGCAGTCGAGCGTTGCCTCCGCCGAACGGGTGTTCGCGCTGCTCGACGCGCCGGAGCAGTCGCCCGACGCGGTCGAGGCGATCAGGCCGGCCGAGGTCCGCGGCCGGGTCGAGTTCGACGACGTCTCGTTCCGGTACGTGGCCGACCGGCCGTTGATCGAGCACGTCTCGCTCAGCGTGGAGCCGGGGCACACCGTCGCCATCGTCGGCCCGACCGGCGCGGGCAAGACGACGCTGGTCAACCTGCTGATGCGGTTTTACGAGATCGACTCGGGCGCCATCCGGCTCGACGGAGTCAACATCGCGCAGATGAGCCGCGACGAACTGCGCGGCCTGACCGGCATGGTGCTGCAGGACGCCTGGCTGTTCGGCGGGACCATCGAGGACAACATCGCCTACGGCTCGCTCGGCGCCAGCCACGAGCAGATCGTCGAGGCGGCCAAGGCGACGTACGTGGACCGGTTCGTGCGGACGCTGCCCGACGGTTACGACACCGTGCTCGACGACGAGGCCACCAACGTCAGCGCCGGTGAACGGCAGCTGATCACGATCGCCCGGGCCTTCCTGGCCCGGCCCGCCGTGCTCATCCTGGACGAGGCGACCAGCTCGGTCGACACCCGGACCGAGGTGCTCCTGCAGCGGGCGATGGCGAAACTGCGGCAGGGCCGGACCAGCTTCGTGATCGCCCACCGGCTGTCCACCATCCGCGACGCCGACGTCATCCTGGTGATGGAGAACGGGCACATCGTCGAGCAGGGAACCCACGCGACCCTGCTGGCGGCCGGCGGCGCCTACGCGCGGCTTTACCAGGCGCAGTTCGCCCAGGCGATGGAGGAGGTCGCCTGACATGCGGGAACCCGAAGGGCTGCTGCCGGCGACGAGGAGGGCGCTGCTGCGCCGGGTCGCCGCCGGCCAGGCCGAGGGCCGGACGCCGTCACTGGTCGGAGCGGTGGTCCGGGACGGCGTCCAGGTGTGGTGCGGCTCGCGGAGCATGATGGAGGACCACGAACCGGACGGGGACACCCAGTACCGCATCGGCTCGCTGACCAAGACGTTCGTCGCCGTGCTGATCATGCGGCTGCGCGCGGAGGGTCTGCTCGACCTAGCCGACCCGGTCGGCAAGTACCTGGATGCCGGCGAGGCCGGGTCCGCGACGATCGCACAGCTTCTGTCCCATACAGCGGGTCTGGCGGCCGAGTCCCGTGGGCCATGGTGGGAGCGGACCCCGGGGGAACTGCGGCCCTCGCTCGGCGAGATCTTCGGCGACCGGCCACGGCCGCTACCCGCCGGACGTCAGTTCCATTACTCCAATCCTGGGTTCGCGCTCCTCGGCGCGCTCGCGGGCCACCTGCGCGGGCAGAGCTGGGACGAGGCGGTACGCCGCGAGATCCTGGCGCCGCTGGGCATGATGCGGACCACGCTCCGGGCGCAGGCGCCACATGCGGGCGGCTTCGCCGTGCACCCGTGGGCCGATGTCATGCAGCCCGAGCCGACCGAGTACACCGGGCACATGGCACCGGCCGGAGACCTGTGGTCGACGGCCGATGACCTGTGCCGGTGGGCAGCGTTGCTTCTCGAGGGCGACGACCGGGTGCTGCCCGCAGCGGCTCTGGAGGAGATGCGGACTCAGGCCGCGCCGCCGTCGAGCGGGGGCGGATACGGCTTCGGCGTCCAGATCCTCGAGCGCCAGGAGCGGACCCTGTTCGGGCACAGCGGGTCGATGCCCGGATTTGTCGCCGCCTTGTGGGTGTCCCCCGCCGACGGCATTGGCGCGGTGGCCCTCTCCAATGCCACCGCAGGACCGGCTATCACCGAGCTCGGCGCCGATCTTGTCGCCATCGTCGCGTCGAGCGAGCCGCGCCTGCCGGAACGGTGGAGGCCACAGTCCGGCATCGGCCCGGAACTGCTCGCGCTCACCGGCCTTTGGTACTGGGGCCCGCGTCCGACCGTTCTGCGAGTGCTATCGCAGGACACGCTGGAGCTCACACCGGCCTCGGGGCCCGGCCGCGGATCCCGTTTCCTGGCTGAGGGCGACGGAACCTGGACCGGGCTGGACGGCTACTACACCGGAGAAACGCTCCGCCTGGTCCCCGCCGCCGACGATGTCGCCGAGTACCTGGATCTGGGCACCTTCATCTTCACGCGGGTACCCTACGGCCCTGGGTCTCCCCGCGCGGCCCGGCCGCACGAGGACGGCTGGCAAACCTACTGATCGGGCTGCGCTAGCCGTTCTGTCCGGCCCCGTTCTCCCAGGCGATGCAGGAGGTCGCCTGGCGCTTCGGCGGCGGCTGGTCGCCTTGCGGCGGGCCGGGTGTCCATCGGGCGTCGATCGGGTTTCTTTTCCCGGCCGGCCGGGGCCCCGCTGATAACTTCCTGAACGTGTACCCTCGGGCCGAGATCGGCTACGACACCCCGGAACAAGTGCCGGAGCGAGTGCACCCCGGTAAGCTGGCCCGCCGCCTCATCTTCGCCCTGATCACCGGGGTTCTCGCGGGTGTGGCGATCATGCTTCAGATCAAGGGCTGGACGACGCTCGGGAGCGAGGCGGGCGGGGCGTGCGGCACCAGCGTCGCCGGGGTGAGCGCCGCGACCGGCGCTCAGCGCTGGACCCTCGCATCCCCCAACAACTGCAGCTTCCAGCAGCTGGCCGCCTCAGCTGGCCGCGTCGTCGCGCTGGCCGCCTGCGACGGCAGCTACGACGTGGTCAGCATCGACCCGACGGCCGGCCAGGCCGCCTGGCAGTACCACGTTACCGAGCCGTCGGACAGCTACCAGTTCCAGATCTTGTCGGCCAGCCCGGTGGTGATCAACGACGACCTGACCGGCCCTCGGGGCACGTCCACGGTCCGGGAGTTCGGGCCGAACGGGGCTGAGACCCTGACCTTCAACGTCTCCGGGATCCCGCTTGGCGGCGGGACGGTCGCGCTCAACACCGGGTCGACCGGCGGCTTCGGGGTACCGGTGGCGGTAACCGACGGCATGCTCGTCGGCGTCACCAATCCCGGCAGCTCCGGCACCGACGCCGTCGTCGGCTACCGACTGGCCGACGGCAGGCGGCAGTGGCTGGTCGACACGCCTGACGAAGTCAACGACGCAGCGCTCAGCGGCAGCGAGCTCGTCTTCGTCGACGAGTCCGACCCGGCCTACTCGCTGGAAGAGGTCAACGCCAGCACCGGGACGCTGCGCTCACTGGGATACTTCACCCAGGGAATCCTGCAGTCCGGCCAGTCCGGTCTGTACCCGTTCCCCGCCGATGACGTGGTCGTCAACACGACCGGCGACAGCGGCGATCAGCCGCCGGTCGCGGCCATCAAGGCCCCGGCCGCACAGGGGTAAGGAGAACAACCGTGTTGCCTCGTCGCCGCCTCGGCGGATCCGGGATCGAGGTGTCCAGGATCGCGCTCGGATCGTGGCGCACGTTCGAGCGGATTCCCCGGGCCGACGCCGAGCGGCTGCTGGCCTACGCGCTCGAGCGCGGGATCGATTTCCTCGACGACGCCCGCTACGACGACGAGACCGGGAAAGCGCCGATCCCCACCGGCTATTCGGAGGTGCTGTTCGGCGAGCTGCTGCGCGCGGTCGGGGCCGACCCGGCCGCGCTGACGATCTCCAACAAGCTCTGGTGGGAGTTCTGGCCCGGGCAGGACGCCATCGAGGAGATGGAGGCGTCGCTGCAGCGGATGGGGCTGGACCGGCTCGGCCTGCTGTACTCCTCGACGTTGCCGGCCGAGGTTCCGGTGCCGGTCGCGGTCGAGCAGATCGCGGCCGTGCTGGCGACGGGACGGGTGGGCGCCTGGGCGGTGGTCAACTGGAGCGCGGCTGATCTTGCGGCGGCAACCTTGGAGGCATCGCGGGTGCAGATTCCGCCGCCGTGCGCGGCGCAGCTGCCGTACAGCCTGGCCAGGGCCGACTGGGTCGAGGACCCGGCCATGGACGACGCGCTGGCGGCGGCCGGGGCGTCGCTGATCCCGTCGGCGGCGCTGGCCGGCGGCGCACTGAGCGGGAAGTACGCGGAGGGCGGGGCCGGACGGATCAGCGACGAGGTTGGCGACCCGCGCCGGGCCGCCGCGCTGCGGCTGGGGGCCGCGCTCCGGCGTCCGGCCGCCGCGCTGTACACCAGCCCGGCGACCCTCGCGATCGCGTTCACCCTGCTCCACCCGCGGACGGCCGCGACCTTGATCGGCGCCACCAGCCCGGCTCAGATCGACGCGGCGATCGATGCCGTCGGGCTGGCGGAGCGCCTCACCCCTGATGACGTGGCGGAGCTGAGGAGTCTGGCCGGGCTGGGCTTATCGCTGCTTGCTAGGCCGACGCCCGACATAACCCACCGCCATCAGCGTCACCACGCGCAACACGCCGGACCGATAAATCGGTCATCGTGGGCACTTCGGGTCGTGGGGTGCCCTCATCTGCACACGCTGACGCCTGTGGGCGGAAAACGCGGCCCCCGACGGCACACAATCACTTCGCCCGCCCACGCCGGGTCGACAGCGAAGCCAGGAGACCGGGCCATCCGGTCTCCTGGCTTCTTGGGTCTCGAGCGCGGTCTGGGCGGCCGCCGCGTTGCCTCACCGGGGCAGCTGCGGTCCGCGGTTATAGAGCCTCTTGGCCCAGACGTAGCTGACCAGCGCGACCCCGACCGCCCAGGCGGCGGAGACGATCGCGTGGCGGCCGACCGGGCCGCCGATCAGCAGGCCGCGCACGGTCTCGGTGACCGGGGTGAACGGCTGGTACTCGGCGAACCAGCGCAGCCCCATCGGCATCGAGGCGGTCGGCACGAAGCCGCTGCCGAGGAACGGCAGGAGCGTCAGGAACATCGGCAGGTTGCTGGCCGACTCAACCGTCTTGGCGACCAGGCCGAGCGCGACCGACAGCCAGGTCAGCGCGAAGCTGATCATCAGCAGGATGCCGATGACGGCCAGCCAGGCTCCGGGGCTGGCGTGCGTCCTGAAGCCGATCGCCAGCCCGACGCCGATGACCAGGGCCATGGTGAAGAGCACCTGGATCTGGGTGCCGAGCACGTGCCCGGTCAGCACCGAGGAGCGGGAGATGGCCATGGTGCGGAACCGGGCGATGATACCGGTGGTCATGTCCATCGCCACCGAGATCGCGGTCGCCTGCACGACGCAGGCAATGGAGAGCACGATGACGCCGGGCACCACGTAGCTGATGTATGCGGCGCGTCCGCCGCCGCCCGGCACGTGGCCGAGCCCGGACCCGAGAGTCCCGCCGAAGACGTAGACGAAGATCAGCAGCAGGACGATCGGCATGAAGGCGAGCAGCAGGGTCATCGAGGGGTAGCGGATCATGTGCCGCAGGCTGCGGCGGAGCATGGTCGCCGAATCGGCGGCGGCGTAGGACATGGTGCTCATGACTGGGTCACCTTCTGCTTCTGCGGGGCGGGGCGGGCGGAGTCGTCGGGCTGATCGACGGGCTGGCCGGTGAGGGCGAAGAAGACGTCATCAAGATCGGGGGTGTGGATGGACAGCCCCTCGACCGTGATGGCAGCGCGGTCGAGCTGGTTGAGCAGGGCGCGCAGGGCCGGCACGTTGCCGTCGCCCGGCACCTGCAGGGTCAAGGCCTCATCGTCGCGTGCGGTGGCGGCCAGCAGCCGGCCGGCCGACTCCAGTTCGCGCTGCTCGGCGAAGCGCAGCTCGATGTGCCCGCCGGGGATGCGGCGCTTGAGCTCGTCGGCGGTGCCCTCGGCCACGATCCGGCCGTGGTCGAGCAGGGCGATCCGGTCGGCGAGCTCGTCCGCCTCCTCGAGCTGCTGAGTGGTGAGCAGGATGGTGATGCCGCTGGCGGCCAGCTCGCGGACGATCTGCCACATGGTCTGCCGACTGCGGGGGTCCAGCCCGGTGGTCGGCTCGTCCAGGAAGATCAGCCGCGGGTCGCCGACCAGGGTCATGGCCAGGTCGAGCCGCCGCCGCATACCGCCCGAGTAGGTGCCTGCCAGCTTTCCGGCCGCGTCGGCCAGGTCGAACTGGCGGAGCAGGTCGTTGACCCGGCGCCGCCCGGCGGCGCGGCCGAGATGGTGCAGGTCGGCCATCAGCAGCAGGTTCTCGGTGCCGGTGAGCAGGTTGTCGACGGCGGAGAACTGCCCGGTGACGCCGATCGCCGCCCGGACCGCGTCGGGTGCGGTCGCGAGATCGTGACCGGCCACGCGGATGTCACCGCCGTCGGCGTTGATGAGCGTGGACAGGATCTGCACGACCGTGGTTTTTCCGGCGCCGTTCGGGCCGAGGAGGGAGAAGATCGTCCCCTCGGGGACGGTCAGGTCGATGCCGTTGAGCACGACCTGGTCTGCCGTAGGACTTTCGCAGTCCGGTGACCGAGATGGCCAGCCCGGCCAGGGTGGTGGTCATACCGTGTTCCTTTCAAGGTGCCCGTCCCCTGGGGGAGGGACAAGGCGGGGCGGAGTTGCGGGCGGGCCGGGTGGCCGTCAGGCGCGGCGGATCACGATGTCGCCGTAGCTGGTCCGGGCGCTCACCTCGACGACCGAGTCAGTGGGCTCGGGACTGTCGGCGGCATCCATGTGGTTGCGCACGTGGCCGAAGCTGGTGAACAGGTCGAGGCGGGCGGCGAAGCCGGTCCGGACGCCGATCTCGATCTCGCCGTTGCTGGTCTTGACCTCGACCGTGCCGCTGCTGACCTGGCCGATCCTGATCTCGCCGTTGGCGGACTTGCATGTGACGTTGGCGTCGGCGCGGCCGACGGTCAGATCGCCGTTGCTGGCGTTCATCCGCAGGTTGCCGGTGACCGCGTCGATTCGGGTGTCGCCGTTGGAGTTCTTGATGACGGCGGCGCCGTCGATCTCGCCGACCCGGATGCGGCCGGTGCCGGTGGTGACCTCGGCGTCGCCGCCGACCCGCGCCACGCTGACGGCGCCGGCCCCGGTGTGCAGGTCGAGCGGACCGGTCTCGTCGAGGTCGACGTTGCCGGCGGTGGTCTTGATCTTGCATTCGCCGAGGCGGCCGCTGCTGTGGAAGGCCGCGACCGAGGATTCGCCGTGCAGGCTGGAGCCGGCCGGCAGCTCGATCGTGACGTCGACCGAGCCCGGCTTGCCGAGCAGGCCGAGGCCGCGCGGCCGGGGCGTCTTGACCACGAGGCCGTCGGGAGTGCTGCTCGACGCGGGTCTGCTCGGCGTCGCGAACGTCCAGCTCGCGGGAGTCGTCGGTGGGCCTGACCTGGACGACCGTGTCGGCGCGGTCGGTGGCGACGATGCGGACGTCGCCGACCGACAGCTCGATGGAGACGATGATGGGCTCGGGAGTGGCGAAGGTGGGCATGACGGAATCTCCTGTTGGGTGTGCTGTGCTGTCCGTCCCCGGATTCGGGGCGGCGGGTGGCCTGTTGTCTGCTCGGCCGGGCGATTAGATGAGGCGGCGGGGCCGCCGATGTGGGCTGGCCCGGCTAGCGGACCCAGCCGGTGTAGCGCTGTGAGCCGCGGGCGGTGCGGTCGGCGCGACGGCCGCGGCCGTCGTCGAGCGCGGCGGCGGCCGCTCGGACCAGCCAGCCGTTAACTGACAGGCCCGCCCGCTCCGCTGCCTCCTCGATCTGGCCCTTCAGGTTCTCGCTGAGGCGCAAGTTGACCCGCGACATGGCGCCGTCGTCGTCCTGCGGCGCGACCGGCGGGAGTTCGGCGGCCGGGGCATCGGCCTGGTCGATCGGCTCGCTGGGCGGCGGGGTCACGACGAAGCCAGGCTCGCGGCCGCGGAGCCGTAGGTGCACCGATCCCGGCGCCAGGTCACGGGTGATCTCGTCCGCCGCGTCGGACAGGGCGTCAAGCAGGGCCAGGCGCAAGGCCGACTCCAGCGGGGCGACGAGCCGCTCAGCCATAGCGCGGGCGTCGTCGCCGCCGGCATCGGCGGCCACGGCCAGCTCTTGGCGGATGTTGCTGACATACGTTCCGAGGTCCATGGCCCCAGTATGGCATCACCATGGCACCAAAGCAAGCCATATTGACACAACATCATACCGACTTGGCTCCATCTGGCATCAGACATGCGCCAAGGTGTGCCAAAGCCTGCCGAGGCGGGGCATCTGACGAAGGGCGTGACCCGGCCCCTCGGTGCGTTACGTCTGGATGGCCTCTGCGATCTCACGCAGGAAGCGGTCGACGTCCTTCATGGCGTAGCCCGGCCGCAGCCGCGTCGTCGCGAACTCGACGTCGCGCACCTCGCCATAGTCCGGCAGGTCGGACCCGCGGAGGGTCGCGACGAGCCGGTCGAGGAAGTTGTCCACCTCTTCGTCGTCGTACCCTGGAGAAAACCTGGTCGTGCGGAACTTGACGTTCTGGATCCGCTCGATCAGGTCCAGGTACCTGGCCTCCATCACTATCTCCTAACCAGCAGGCTTTACGTGGCGTCCCATCTCGTCCGGTGACAGCCAGTAGATGTCGAACTCGACGGCGAGGCCGGTGGCGCGGCCGGCGCGCCTGAGGCTGCCGTCACCGGCTTTGAACGCGGTCACGAGGTAGCCGCGTGGCTTGACCACGCGCGCGAGCTCGGCAAAGGCGGCCGGCCGATCGGACGGTGCCAGATACATCAGCGAATACCAGCAGACGATTCCCGCCAGCGAGGCGTCCGCGAACGGCAGCTCGCGCAGATCAGCGACCTCGTACTCGATCTGGGCTTTTCGCGCCGCGCCACCCGGATCATCTCTGGAGACAGATCGATCCCGCGCGGAGCCAATCCCCGCGCCGCCAAGAACGGATCAAGCCGCCCGGTCCCGCAGCCGATGTCCCCAACGTCCGCGCCCAGCACTAGTTCGCAGAGGAGGCCGAGCACCGCCCGTTCTTCCGGCATACGGTCGAGAGCGCCGGCCAGGCGCTCGGCGTAAAACTCGGAGAGAACGTCGTGCGCGGCCGTGAGTTCTCCGGTGCGCGCGTCCACAAACGTCACCCTAGCGATGGATGCGCCGATCCGCGCCGCTAAGCCTCCCGCCCCACCGCATGTTTGAGCGCGGCCCGTTAACAGTGCGCGCGACCGCTATCGTGCAGGCGTGACCGATTCCGCACAGCGGCCGCTGCTATTCCTCGATGTCGACGGACCGCTCATCCCCTTCGGCGCGTCGCCTCAGCAATATCCAGATGGCTACCCGGTCTATCAGGCCGGTTACGCGCTCAAGACTGCCTCGAATCCCTTGCTGGCCAGAATCGACCCAGGCGACGGACCACATTTGATGGCGCTGGGCTGCGATCTAGTCTGGGCCACGACCTGGGTGAACGAGGCGAACGAGTGCGTCCCCCCGCGGATCGGCCTGCCCCAGATCCCCGTGGTGATCTGGCCGGACCCATCCGAAGCCGATGACCAAGACGCACGAGACGGGTTGCACTGGAAGACGCGTCCCCTCGTCGCCTGGGCAGCAGGACGCTCATTCGCGTGGGTCGATGACGAGATCACCAACGCCGACCGAGCCTGGGTATCTGCCCACCACCAAGGACACGCACTGCTGCACCGGGTCGACCCCACCCGGGGGCTCAACGCCGCCGACTACGCGGCCCGAGCCAGGTGGCTGAACAGGATCACGCGAACAGATGCAGCCTGACGCCCGTCCATTTCCGCCACCACGATCGAACTCCACGAACTGCACTTACCTGACTTCTATCAGGTCATCAGTTCCGGTCGGCTAACCGGCCAATCTAGCCACACTGACCCCACTATCTCGAGTGGGTATCTGAAGACGTCTATTCGAGCGTCGCATCTTCTTATCGGTTCTGACCATTTTCTCAGCCTCCTATCAGTTCTGACCACTTTTGTGTCCCATTTGCCGGAATTTCATGGTCAGAACCGATAGGAAGATGAATGGAATGGGCAGAACTGATAGAGAGATGAATTCAGCACTTCGGGCGGTTGAGAGTGGATCGGCCAGACGGGAGACTGGACGTGGGAGAAGGGCATGCGGGTGTTCTCACGACAGGTCGACGTGGTGGTGACGGCGCTGAGCTGGCGGCGGACGGTGGTGGTCGAGCAGGGGCGGTGGCGGGCGCGGCGCACCGCCTGGAAGCCGGCCCACGGGGAGAACGTGCGGGACCTGCGGGCGGTGCAGAAGCTGGAGCCCGACATCGAGATCGAGGCGGGCATGCGCCGGGCGGGGGCGAGCATGCCGCCCAGCAGGTCGCACGAGGTGCTGGCCAAGCACACGGTCTTCGAGTACGAGGAGTTCGAATGGCGTAAGTTCCGGACGTTCAGCGCCAAGGGCGGCGGCCCGGCCGACGTGCACTGGCCCGAGCACACCCTCGAGGCCGACCAGCGGATCACCGAGCGGCGGGAAACGTACCACGCGACGTTCGCGGTCAAGGGCAGCGACGAAGACGAGTACGTGACCGAACTCGACCAGGCGACCTGGCGCAGGCTGAGGGTGGGCCGCCGGTGTCGCCTGAAGATCGGCGCGCTCGGCGACGAGGTCAAGCAGGTAACTCCGCTTGGATGATCACGTACCTCGGCTGCGGCTTCGATCCGAGATGGCAGTGCCCCGACCGGGGTGGCGGCCGGGGCACTGATGATCTCAGGCGGGGACGGTCAGGTCCCGATCTCCGGTCCGCCGCCGAAGATCACCTTCGCCTCGTACATGTCGCTCCAGAGGGCGGACTTTCCGCCGTTGCCCGAGGCGCACATGGTGCCGGTCGCATACGGGGCGCTGGCCGAGTTGTAGGTGTAGACCGGGCCGCCGCTGTCCCCCGGCTGGGCGATCTCCGTCGAGTTGCTCGAGCTGGCCTGGTCCAGGTAGCAGACGTTGGTCAGGGGCTGGTTCGTCGTCGCGATGACAGCGCAGATATCGATCGCGGAAACGACCGCACTGCAGTTCTGCACGGTCACCACTCCGCCCGTGCAGTACTTCCCGCCAATCGCGACCCCGCCGGAACCGCTCACCGGCTCGGGCACGTTGCCGCCGCTGCCGGCCCAGATGTAGGGAAGGTAGGTCGACCCGGTCAGCCGCTGCAGGTCGATCCGGCCGTTGCCCCACTGGATCGTGTAGGTCTTGCCGACCTCCGCCCCGTTGTTGGTGAAGGTGGCGTTGCCGCAGTGGCCCGCGGTCGTCATCGAGTTGCCGTCCCAGTCGTAACCCGACGTGCAGGCTCCGTCCGGGCCGTTGACCTCGTCCCCGCCGTACCACGGGTACGTGTCGGCGGTCCGGCTGTTGGGGTGGATCGTCCTCGGTGACGTCGCGGCCTGGCCCGGCTTGCCGACGGCGGAGGTGAAGACCGGGGCGGTGATCACCCGCGCGGTGACGCCGAACTGGGCGCTGACGGCCGCCCGCTCGGCCGCGGTGACCTTGGTGAAGCCGATGACGAGCTTGTCCGTCAGCGGGTCGGGGTACCACTCGGACAGCAGCGCGTGCGACGCCTTGGCCGCGTTCTGCAGCCGCTTGTTGTTCTCGACCTTCGCCGCGAACCCCTGCAGCTGTGCGAAGTCGTACTTGGCGTGCAGCACCACCAGCTTCATGGCCGGGGCCGAGGTGAGGGCGCGGGGCTCCATCGCGGCGACGGTCGCCGTCGAGACGCTCGCCTTGGTGGTGGAGACGTAGACGGTATTGGTCTTGTCGTCGATCCACAGGCCGGCGTAACTGCCGGCGTCGGCGCGCACGGTGGTGTTCAGGTTCTGAATCTGGCTGACGGCCACCGTGGCCGGTTCAACCGTGCTGGCCTGCGCGGCAGGCGTGGCCGCCAGCGCCGCGCCCGCTCCGAGGGCGATTGCCGTCGCGGCCGCGGCGGCACCGAGTTTGCGCCGTGTTGCTAGCTGAATTCGCTTACGCATTCGGAGAGAACTCCTCGCGTTGGTGATCGGATATTGCCGTCCCGAATGAGGCGCCCTTGGCTCACAGAGCCCAACATTAGGGAGCGCGGGAATGGGGCGACATGGTCGAAACGCTTCCGTTCATGTCCGGTCGTCTCAGCCCCCAGGGGTCCGCTTGGATGTGTTCAGCGACGCGCTCACCGTGCTGCGGACCGGGGAACCGGTGGCGACCTGCATCGATGTCCGGGCGCCGTTCAGCCTGCAGTTTCCGGCCACCGCCGGGGCCGGCTTCCAGGTGGTGATGCATGGAAGCTGCGCGCTGATACCGCCGGACGGCGAGCCGATCCGACTCGGCCCCGGCGACGTGGTCTTCCTGCGGCACGGCAGCCGCTACGTGCTGTGCAGCGATCCGGCCGTCCGCCCGGAGGAGGTCAGCCACGCGCGGGCGGACCGCAGTTCGTATATCGGCCGGATCACCGTCGACGGCCCCGGCGACCGCTGCGTGGTCGCCAGCGGCGCCTACCAGCTCGACCTGGCCCGGGCCCACCCGCTGCTGGCCGGGCTGCCTGGTGTGATCCACCTGCCGGCCGGCCCCGGGCAGTACCCGCCCCTGCCGGTCACCGTCGGTCAGCTCGCCGAGGAGATCCACGCGCCCCGCCCAGGCAGTGACAGCGTCGTGCGCGCGCTCATCGACCTGATGCTGCTGCAGATCATGCGGGCCTGGTACGACGGGCTGCCGGAGGGTCAGGCCGAGGGCTGGGCGGCCGCCGTCACCGATCCGGCCATCGCGCCCGCGCTGCAGGCGATCCACGACGAGCCCGCCCGGGCCTGGACCGTGGACGCGCTGCGGCGGCGGTCGGGGCTGTCCCGTGCCGCCTTCGCCCGCCGGTTCACCGCCTTGGTCGGCGAGCCGCCGCTCAGCTACCTCACCAGCTGGCGAATGACGAATGCACGCCGGCTTCTGCAGGACAGCGACGCCCCGCTGGCGACGGTGGCCGCCCGGTCCGGCTACGGATCGGAGTTCGCCTTCGCCAAGGCGTTCAAGCGCGCCTACGGAATCGCCCCGGGCATATACCGACGCCGGTCCCGGCGGCAGCGGCGGGACGAGCAATCGTCACTGCACTGGGCGCTCCGGTAGCAGGTGCGGGTGGCCGGCCGCGTCGGAGCCAACGGACCGTTCGGGATAAAAAGACTTTGAATTCAAAGCCCTTTGATTTTCCGAACGGTCCGTGGCTTTCCGCTACGGCTGGGTGTCTGCTCCGCCGTCGTCGCGAGTGAGACGCAGGCCGAGCGAGGCGAACTGCTCGAACGGGCGGTGGTAGCCGCGCTCGATGTGGTGCACCCCGTTCAGGGTGGACGGGTTGTCGGCGACCGAGGCGGCGAGCACGGCCGAGAACCCGGCCCGCACGTCCGGCAGCGTGACCTCGGCGCCGCGCAGCTTGGAGACGCCGCGGATCACGGCCGAGTGGGCCGAGTTCCCGTCGTGGAAACGGCAGGCCGGGCCGCCCAGGCAGGCCGAGAACACCTCGATCTCGCAGCCCATCTTCTGCAGCGCGGGCACGTACACTAGGCGGTTCTCGAAGACCGTCTCGTGCAGCACCGACATCCCTTCGGCCTGCGTGAACAGGACCATCAGGGGCTGCTGCCAGTCGGTCATGAAGCCGGGGTGGGTGTCGGTGTGCACGGCCGCGGGCCGCAGCCCGTCCGGGGCCGACGCGGTGATCCACTCGTCGGTGATGTCGAACTTGGCGCCCATCCGCGCGAGCGTGGTGATCGCGGTCACCAGGCGGTCCTGCGGGCAGCCGTGCACCCGCACCTCGCCCCGGGTGATCAGGCCCGCGACCAGGTAGGAGAACGCCTCGAGGCGGTCGCCGGCCAGTCGGGTGGACGCGCCCTTGAGCCGCTCGACGCCCTCGATGACGATCCGGCGGTCGGGGCTGAGCTCGATGTTGGCGCCCATCCGCTGCAGGAACAGCGCCAGCTCGACGACCTCGGGCTCGGTCGCCGCGTTGCGGAGCACCGTCTTGCCGTCGGCCAGCACGGCCGACAGGAGCACGGTCTCGGTCGCGCCGACGCTCGGGTACGGCAGGGTGATGCGGGCGCCGTGCAGCCCGGTGGCCTTGGCGGTGATGCCGGTCGGGCCGTGCTCGATCTCGGCCCCGAGCGCCGTCAGCGCCTCGAGGTGGAAATCGACCGGTCTGCGCCCGATCGGGTCGCCCCCGACCAGCGGGACGAACGCCTCGCCGGCCAGGTGCAGCAGCGGACCGAGCATCAGGATCGGAATCCGGTTGAGCCCGGTAAACGCCTCGGGGACCCTCGGCTTGACCTCGTCACCGGGGGTGATCGTGATCTCGCCGCCGTCGCGGCCGACGTGGAAGCCGACCGACTCCAGCATCGCGGCGGTGATGTCGACGTCCCCGACCTCCGGGGCGTTGCGGATCACGCTCGGCCCGTGGCCGAGCATGGCCGCGACCATGTGCTTAGTGACCGCGTTCTTGGATCCGCGGACGGTGATGTCGCCGCGAAGCGGCCCTGACGGTTCGACTTGCCATGTCTGCGTCACGCCGCACACGATATGCGGCCGGTGCTACCGCATGCTGAAGTCTTGGCGGGAGCATGACAACTTTTCCTCCGGCGGGGGGCCGGCGGCAGACGTCAGTTCCAGGTTGGTCAGGGTTGGAGGCGGGACGATCCGGCCGCTGGGTTCGTTCCGTTGACCGAGACGGATGCATGGAGGCGGGGCGTGACGGCAGGTACACATGTAAAACGAGTTCTTATTCGGCGGAGGTTGAGGTGAGATGACAACCACCAAAGTGGCACTCGTCACCGGCGCAGCGGCGGGCATCGGAGCTGCCTGTTCGAGGCGCCTCGCGCAGGACGGCGTCGCCGTGGGCGTGCTTGACCTCGATGAGGGGCGGTGCGCGGACACGGTCGCGGTGATCGAGGCGGAAGGCGGCCGGGCCGTCGCTCTCGGTGCCGACGTGTCCGACCGCGGCCAGGTGCAGGCCGCGGTGGGCAGGCTGCGCGCCGCCTTCGGCCCGGTCACCATCGTCGTGAACAACGCCGGCGTCACCGACTTCACGCCGTTCGAGGAGGTCACCGAGGAGCTCTTCGACTTCATTTACAAGGTCAACGTCCTCGGCCCCATTATCGTGACGCAGGAAACCCTGCCCGACATGAAAGCGGCCCAGTGGGGCCGGGTGGTGAACATCTCGTCCTCCAGCGCGCAGACCGGCGCGAAGAAGATGGCGGTCTACTCCTCGTCCAAAGGCGCGGTCATCAGCCTGACCCGCACATTGGCTCAGGAGCTCGGCCCGCACGGCATCACGGTGAACACGATCCCGCCGGGCTCGGTCATGGGCACGATCATGGCGGACGCCAGTGTCAGCGAGGCGAACGTCGAGCGGCTCGCCGCGGCATTGCCGGTTCGCCGCGTCGGCCGCCCCGAGGACATCGCCAATGCGTGCGCGTTCCTGTGCAGCGAGGCATCGAGCTACGTGACCGGCCAGATCATCGGCGTGAACGGCGGCCGTGTCGTTACCTGACCGCCCGCGCCCGGAAGGCGCCTGCGCTGCCAGTGCGACCAGCGACGGTGTTCCGTCGGCGCGCGCGTCGTTCGCGGTCCGTCTCAGCCCGGCCGCCCCGCGGCAAAGCCGGGTGGTCGCCAGCCGGATTGCGGAGCGGCTATCGCGGTGACGAATCGTTGGCGGGAATTATTGCGCGACATTTGTATCGGTTTCCCGAGTGTTTTGTCGCGCAATAATTCTGGATCGCCTGAATTCTTGCTGTTATCCGACTGCGATGGGGGCGGCGGGAGCTTCGGTAGTCAACCTCGGCGACAACGAGCCGGATGCCGACCTGCTGCAGTGCGCACGCGGCGGCTACTCGTCGAGGACCTGCGGCCCGCGGCTAGGCGCCGACGCCGCAGGGGGTTCTGGCCACACGGGCTGCAGGGTCCGCTCCGCCCAGTCGTCGGGTAGGTCCGAGGTGGCGATGTACCGTGCGTAGAACGAGCCGATCAGCATGTTGGCGAGGACGTCGGGGTCCGCTGAGGCCGGCAGTTGGCCGGCGCTGATGCCCTCGGCCAGGGCCCGGCGCAGCGCCGCCCGGCGCGGCTCGGCCAGCCGGCTTCGGAAGGCGGCGAGCAGTTCCGGGTGACGGCGCTCCTCGGCCAGCAGGGTGCCCACCACCGCCATGGAGTTCCCGCTCAGCATGTTGGCGCGGAAGTTCCGCAGCACCGCGAGGGCGCGGTGGCGGGGCGGCCCGGACTCGGCGGGCAGGCTGTCGACCCGCAGCGAGTCGATGACGGCGACCGCCAGGCCGGCCTTGCCGCCGAACCGGCGGCGCACGGCCGGGACTGTCGTGCCGGCGGCGGCCGCCACTGACTCCAGGGACATTCCCGCGTAGCCGGACTCGCGTAGCTGCTGCTCGGCGGCGGCCAGGATCGCCCGGTCCAGCTCGGGGTTTCTCGGCCGCCCGGCCGGGCGGGCGGCGGCAGGTCTCACTTCGCATCCTCCTGGCGGCGATTATATTCTGGTGCCATATCGGAATGTAAACATCCGTAGAGGCTTTCGGTTCGGCTGGGTTATCTGACCGCGCGCCCAGCGTCAGCCGCACGCGGCGGTCGTCGGGTGCAGGTTGGGCACCGTCAGCTGCTGCCCCGCCTTGATCGTCGTCGAGGAGCCGAGGTGGTTCAAGGTCTCCAGTTCCGCCACGGTCGTCGAGTGCTGGCAGGCGATCAGGCTCAGCGTGTCGCCTGGCCGCACGGTGACGGTGGTGGTGAACAGCAGGTCCGACGGCAGGCTTTGCGGGAGCAGGAACGTGGGCGACAACGTCGGGAAATCCCGCGGCAGGGTGTGCCCCAGGTTCGGAATCCCGGTGAAAGGCGTTATCGAGGGCACCGGCAAGCGCGGGTGCTCCAGCGCGTTCACCTTCTCCTGGAATTGCTGCTGGGCGTGTCCTAGGTACACGCCCAGCACGCCCGCGGCGACCAGCGCCGCCACCCGCGTCGCGGTCCCGAGCGACCGCCATACCTCCTCGACGTCCGGCCAAGGTCCGAGAATGTCGCGGGATGCGGCGGATGGCCCGATCACCAGCGTGCCGGCGGAAGGCGAGCCCGTCTGCCCGGTCTGCTGGCCGATCCGGCGCAGGCACTCAGCCCAGGACGCCGTCAGCAGCCGGCCGTTCAATCCCAGCGTGTCGGTCAAGACTGCCCGCCACGGTCGCTCAGCCAGGGCCGGAACCAGGCTGATGGCCGGCGGGCCGTCCTGGTTGCGCTCGGCCGGGCCGACGCCGCCAAGCCGGGCCAGCCGGTCCGCCAGGCAGGGATGGGTGTCGGTCGGCGCGGTCGACTGCCCGGCCAGATCCCCCTCCCAGGCCCGCACCGTCTCCTGATACGCGCCGTCGGTGATCATCTGCCCGAACGCGTCGAACGTTTCCGGTGACGTGCAGCCCGCCCTGCGGATGGGCAGGACGAACTCCCGGTGAAAGCGCCCCCAGGCTTCCGCAACCCCCTGGGCGCGGCGCAGCGCGCCGCCGAGCCCGGCCGCCCCCACGATCGGCTCCGCTCCCCGGTCCGCGTCGTATTCCTGGCCGCGGCGCATCGCGAAGCTCAACCGCCAGTAGAGCGCCCAGTAGGCGGTGAAGGCCCAGTAGCCGACGAGCGCGTAACCGTAGAGGAACCACCACGAGAGCATCATGAGCGGCCGGAAGTTGACCGAACGGCGCTTCGGCGGGGTCACGATCAGCAATTGCAGTGCGCTGCGGATGGCATCGAGGGTGACCACGCCCCGGTGCATGAGCATGCTCGTCCGCGCGTGGCCGCCCGCGTAATGCGCCATCTCGTGGCTGATCACCGCCCGCAATTCATCGGTCGACAGGCCGACCAGGAGCGGCAGGCCAAGGTATAGCGTCCGGGTGGCCGCGGGCATGCCGACCCGCCAGGCCTGCTCGGTCACGGCCGCGTTGGGCGCGGCGGTGACCCGCAGCTCATGCGGAACGCCGGTATCAAGCTTGGCCGAGACCTCGGCGATGAGATCCCGCAACGGCTCGGTCCCCGCCTTCGGCAGGCCGATCGCCCGCCACGGCTCGCCCATGCGGCGGACCGCGCGGAACCCGTTGGCGAGCGCCGACAGGCTCAGCGTCAGTACCGTGCCGAAGATCAGGGCTGACGCCGCGGCCACCAGCGCGCCCGGGTACTTCCCGGCCGGAAGCTGATGGCGCAGGGCGAGGTAAAGCACGATCGGCAAGGACACGATGATGAGGTTGAAGATCGCGACCGCGGCGCCGACCGCGTACAGGCCGACCAGCAAGACGGCGGCGAGGAACTGCCGCCACAGGTTAACCATCGGAGTCCCTCGGGCGCCGCCTCGGTGCCAGGCGCTTGATGAGGCGCCGCCGCGGGTCGGGCTGGCCGGGTCCATCCTCGGGGGCGGTGGCCGACTCCATCACCTGCGCCCAGATCCGGGCGCCCGCGTCGGGCTCGGCCTCGATCCCGGCCCGCAGCCAGCTCTCGGCCCGGGTCAGCGACTCGCCAACCGGGTCTTCGGCCAGGACCGCGAACCGTGCCACCGGCCCAGCAGTCGGCACCAGCGGGTCGCGCACCCCGGTGACCGGGGTGGTCATCCCGAGCTGGGCCGCCAGCTTGGCCCGGCCGCGGAAAATCCGGTTGGCAATCGTGTTGCGCGGGACCTGCAGGACTTCGGCGACCTCCGCCTGCGACCAGCCGAGCACGGCGCACATGACCAACGCGATGCGGACCGGGGGCGGCAGCGTGCCGAGCGCGCCGAGTACCTCGCGGGCGTGGGCTGTCTCCTCGGGGGTCGCGTTCGGCGGCACTGTCACCGCCAGCTGCTCGGCGCGCCGGTGCCTGCGCTGGCTGCGCCAGAGTCGTCGCATCGCCACCTTCAGCACCCACGCTTCCGGTGCGTCGTACCCGCCGACTTGGGCCCAGCGCCGCAGCGCGATGATGTAGGCCTCCTGCACCGCGTCCTCGGCATCGCCCCGGTGCCCCGAGGCCATGATCGTGGCCGAAAGGACCTGGGCAAAGGTCCGCTGGTAAAACTCCGCGAAGCCGTCGTCACTCAACTCGGCCCGTCCCGTTCCCCGCGACCGGGGTGCCGCCCGGAGCACCGGCACCGTCCGCCGCCGATGCCACGAAAAGCACGCTGCCGTTCACGCTCTTCCTCATGACCGTCACGCCCGGCCTGGCCGCGCCTAGCAGGAGCGCCAGGCCCTGAACCCGATCCCGTTCCAGGAGCAACTGGGCGCACCAAGCCGTTACCAGGAAGATAAGTCTGACTACTATCAGTACTATAACGAGATACGGTGAATAGTGCGCCATTCCGGTCGCCTCCATCGGCTCTTTTGTCCGTCACGCCATGCCCCGCCCGAGCCGGCGCTTCCATGAGAGAAAAGGCCGCAGCTGGCGTCATTGTTTGGTCGGTGACGGAAATTTCTGTTCAGAGCGCGAGGCGGGCGGCGAGGCGGTCCAGGTAGGTCTCGACCTTTTCCGCCGGGGCGTCCGGTAGTCCCCAGATCAGCTCGGCGGCGCCCGCGGCGGACCAGGCGGCCAGGTCGTCCGGGGTCGGCCGGGCGGCGACCAGCACCCGGATGTCGGGTGCGCCGGGCCGGTTCCCGGCTGCCCAGGCCTGCCGCAGGGCGGCCGCCTTGCCGCCGATGTCCTGCTCGCCGGGGGTGGTCATCCAGCCGTCGCCGTGCCGCGCGATCCAGGAGAACGTCTTCGGGCCGCCGCCCGCGCCGACGATCAGCGGCAGGTGCGCCTGGGCGGGCTTGGGGAAGGCCCAGCACCGGCCGAATTTCACGAACTCTCCGTCGTAGGCCGCCTCCTCGTCCGTCCACAGCGCGCGCATCGCCTCGATGTACTCGCGCAGCACGGTGCGCCGCTTATCGGCCGGAACGCCGTGATCGGCCAGCTCATCGGTATTCCAGCCGAACCCGGCACCCAGCGTGACCCGGCCGCCGGACAGGTGGTCAAGCGTGGCGATCGTTTTCGCCAGCGTGACCGGGTCGGATTCGACCGGCAGGGCCACCGCCGTGCCGAGCCTGATCCGCGACGTGACCGCCGCCGCGGTCGCCAGCGAGACCCACGGGTCGAGGGTGCGCACATACCGGTCGTCGGGCAGCGTGGCGTCGCCGGTGCGCGGGTGGACGGCCTCCCGCTTGACCGGGATGTGGGTGTGCTCGGGCACGTAGAACGCGTCGAAGCCGCGTTCCTCGGCCGCCTTGGCCGCCTGCGCGGGGGTCACACCGCGATCGGAGGTGAACAGGACGATGCCGTGGCGCATGGCACCAGACTAGAACGTGTTTCAGTTCATGTAACTAGGCGGCGGACCCGGAGGGCGATCTGGAGCGCGAACCGCGCATCGGGGTCGGTCAGGCCGTCGCCGAACAGCTCGGTGAGCTGCCGCAGCCGGTAGCGCACGGTCTGCGGGTGGACGTGCAGGCGGCTCGCCGCCAGCCCGGCGTTGTCCGCGCTCTCGAGCCAGGCCAGCAGCGTCTCCGCCAGCCGGTCGGCCTGCTCGGGCCGCAAGCCGCGCAGCGGCGCCAGCACCTGGCCGCTGAGCAGGCGGGCGAGCTCGGCGTCGGCCAGCAGCACCAGCGCGGGCAGCTGCTCGTCGCAGCGGACGATCCCGTCAGCGCCGGTGTCGGTCGGGGTTCGCTGCGCGAGCGACAGCGCCCGGCGCGCCCAGCGGAGCGAGGCGCCCGCCCGGGCGAGCGGCACCGCCGGGCCGACGGCGGCCAGGAACCCGGGAGCGGCACCGCCCTCCAGCCGGGCCGTCACCGGCCACTTGCGCAGGCCGTCCTCGAGCTGCCTGCGCCGGCCGGGTCCGTCGGGGTCGGGCATCAGCAGGCACGGCTCGCGGCCGGCGAGGTCGACCAGCACGTCGGGCGGGAGCGGCACCAGCGAGCCGGAGCAGGGACTGGCAGGCGCGGCCAGCGCCACCGCCACCACCCGGCGCGGCAGCCGCCAGCCGATCGTCGCGGCCAGGCCGGCCATCGTTTCCGGGGGCGTCGGCGGGTCGGCCACCAGCAGGTCAAGCAGCCGATGCCTCAGCCTTTCGGCCTCGCCGGCGAACTCGGCCCTGGCCTCGGCGTAGCCGGCCGAGCAGGCGGCCGCGAGCTCATCGAGGTAGCGGAAAATGGACTCGCCGAGCCGGGCGAACACGTCGGCGTCGCCGCCGCCTTCCCTGGCCTTCTCCCGCAGCCGCTGCCAGGTGACGCGGGCGCCGACCCGGAGCGCGGTGTGCAGCGCGTCGAGGCTGCGCCCGGCCGCCGCCTCCACCCGCCCGATGTCGTGGAACATCCGCGCCATCGGCTCCCCCGGCACGGCCGGGTCCGCGACCCGGGCGGCGAACTGGTGCACCGCGTCCCGGGCGACCTGATGCACCACCCGGGCGTAGGAGTCGTCATCCGGCTGCCCGTACTCCGGCACCTCGCTCAGGATGGCGGCGGCCATGTCGCGGGCCAGCGGCTCGAGTTCGGGCAGCATCCAGCTGACCGCCTCCGGCGGGACGGGCGGCCACTCGGCCACGAGCACGTCCAGGTGCCGCATGAACGGGATGTTACTCGCCGGTAACGCTTCTGTCACCAGGCTGTTGCCCAAACGGCGGGCGTTGTCGTCTTTGGACAAAAGGGACCGCATTCCGACTCAGCGGCGTGAGCAGACGCGGTCCGCGTCCGGTGGCCTAATGAGGGCATCCCGCTCCCCAGCGCGAAAGAGGCGCCGATGCCATCTTTGCCCTTCCCCCTCAGATTCAGGCGACGCGGACGCGCGCGCCTGCTGTCCGCAGCCGGCGTGATCGTCGCGGCCGGCGCCCTGCTGGCGGCGACGTCGCTGGCCAGCCCGGCCGAGGCGTCGACCAAGCTCCCGGTCAACTACGACTTCCTCGCGGGCGCCACCGCGACCGCGTTCGCGCCGACCACGCCGCCGCCGGGGGCCAACAACTTCGCCTGCAAGCCCGAGCGCGGCCCATCCGTACCCGGTGGTCCTGGTCAACGGGACGTTCGCGAACATGGACGACAACTGGCAGGCGGCCTCCCCGATCCTGGCCAACCACGGCTACTGCGTCTTCGCGTTCAACTACGGCGGCACCTCGTCGACCTCGCCGATCCAGGGGATCGGGGACATCGCCGCGTCGGCCGCGACCCTGTCGTCGTTCGTCAGCGAGGTGCTCGCGGGCACCGGCGCGTCCAAGGTCGACCTGGTCGGCCACTCCCAGGGCGGCATGATGCCGCGCTACTACATCAACTTCCTGGGCGGGGCGTCGAAGGTCAGCACGTTCGTGGCGCTGGCCCCGTCTAACTACGGGACGACCCTCGACGGGCTCACCACGCTGGCCGGCTACCTCGGCGCGACCAGCCTGATCAACAGCGGGCTGAACAGCGTGTGCGCGGCCTGCGTGCAGCAGGAGCAGGGCTCGGCCTTCCTGGCGAATCTGAACGTGACGCCGACCGTGGCCGGCGTCAACTACACGGTGATCGAGAGCGAGGACGACGAGGTGGTCACCCCGTACACCAACGCGCTGCTGCCCGCGGCGTCCAACGTCAGCAACATCATCGTCAACGCCCAGTGCCCGGTCGACTTCAGCGATCACCTGGAGATCGCGGCCGACCCGGTGGCGATGGCGGACATGCTCAACGCGCTCGACCCGGCCAGCAAGGTCAGGGTTCCGTGCCTGCCGGTGTTCGCGCTGACCGGGCCGGTCAGCCCGGTTCCGTCGTTCTAGAACGGCGCACTGCCGTCGCGGAGGTTCCTTGTCCGGGAACCTCCGCGGCCGCGTGCAGGGAGGCGACCATCCGCCGCCGTGCTAGCGGCTGGCTTGTTTGAGTAGGCCGGCCGGGGTGGACGGGTGGCCGAGGGTGGGCAGGTTGGCGCGGCCGAGGTCGGTGATGGTGAGGGCGCGGTCGTTTCTGCGGCGGTCAAGCCAGCCGAGTTCGAGGAAACGGGCGAGCAGGGCGGCGGGGAGGCACCCGGCCAGATGCGGTTTCCGTTCGGTCCAGTCGAGGCAGTCGCGGGCCAGCATGCGTCGTGACCGCAGGATGGGATCAGGATCGAGTCCGAGTTCCTCGAGGAAGCGGCGGCCTCGATCGGTCAGCTCGAAGTCGCGGGTCCCGTCGGCGGTCAGCAGGCCCGACGCCAGCAGGGTGTCGCGCAGGGCAATGCCGGCCCGGCCCGCCAGGTGGTCGTAGCAGCTGCGCGCTTCCGCCATCGCGGCGGCGGCGATCGACTGGCGCAGCGAGCGCGCCTCGACCGGCGGTGAGATCACCGACAAGGCCTCGATGGCGGCCGCCACCAGCGGTCCGGTGAGCCCGTAGTAGCGATGGCGGCCGGATGATCGGACCGTCACCAGCCCGCCCGCGACCAGGCGCTGCAGGTGGCCGCTGGCGGTGGCGGCGCTGACCCCGGCCGCCTTGGCCAGCTCACCGGCCGGGCGCTCGGACCCGTCGATGAGGACCGTCAGCATGGCGCAGCGCGCCCGGTCCCCCATCAGCGCTGCCACCGAGGCGACGTCGGCGTCGGCGATTGCTTCCATTCCCTCATGATGCCGCAGCGACGTTTCGGCGTCGGCCGAAATATCCCCCGCTTAGCGTGGCTGGCATGGCAACCACCGATGTTGATGAGGCGACGACCCAGACCGACGATGCGCCGACCGTCGACGACCGGGACCCCGCGACCCTGATCCCCGCCGCCGTGGACGAGATCCTGGAACTCGCCCAAACGTGGCTGGCGTGGGACGGCGCGCCGGTGCTGAGCGACGGCAACGCCTGGACCCCGCTCAAGGCGCTGCGCCGGATCACCGACCACCTGCTCGACCACCTGGCCGAGATCGAGGCGACCCTGGCCGGTCAGCCGACGGTGCCGGACAGCTGGCTCGGGCGCACGGTCACGCTCGAGAGCGACTGGGCCCGCTTCACCGAGGGCGACCTCAATGAGGCGATCAACCGACTGCTTCGCTACGCGGAGCTCTACCGCGTCCGGCTCGGAGGACTGTCGGCGGCCGAGCTTGACCTGCCCCGGCCCTCCGCCTGGACCATCCGCCAGATCGCTCACCACGTCGCGGGGGTCACCTACTACGCTCGCCAAGTCGGCGACCTGACCGTCCCGAAGCCGGACCTTGGCCCCCGCCCCGCACGCCCGGCGCGCCGGCCCTCGGTGGTGTTACGGAAGCCCGCCGACCCGGCCGTTCGCACCCGCGCGGGCAGGCGTCAGCGCTGTAGCAGCGCTTCTTGCTGTTATCAGTGCGAGGACGGGTCGGCCCAGATCAGCTGAGGTCCGACCCCGGTGAAGAACATGCCGAGGCGCACGTGCAGGCCGGGCTGGTTGTGGTCAGGCACTGGCACGCCCATTGCCGATCATGAAATCGCGCCACTGATTACCGAAAGTCACCAGTGATGACAGAGCGTTGTGCCAGAGTGGTGACGTTCGCGGCGACACTAGGCCGGCCGGCTCCGATGGGGCCGGGCGCGATCCTTTGTCGCGCATGAGGGCGCACAGCGCGAAGCCGATTTTGTGAGTTCAGCGAGGAGTGGCTGGAGCGTGGACGAGAAGCAGATCCTGGACATCGTGCATCAGACGGCGGCCGAGATGATGGCCGCGAAGAACGGCGGGCCGGTCGGATACAGCCCCGCGGTGAGGACCGAGGGCGCGGACAGCCTCGTCGACCGGTACGGCTTCTCCTCGCTCGATGCGCTCGAATGCCTGCTCATCCTCGAGGGGACGTTCGGGATCACCTTCGCGGACGAGGACCTCAACGAGGAGGTCCTCTCCTCGGCGGACGCACTGGCCAAGCACATCGCCGCACTCCGGCAGACGCAGGCCTTCAATTCGGGCCAGTGAACTCACCGCCGGACCCTAGAAGGCCTCGGCATAGTCTGGCTATAGCCGTCAGGGCGCTTCAGGCGCATCCTGTGAAGTGCGCGGAGTGGGCGGAGTGGGCGGAGTGGGCGCGCGTAGCCAGCATGCTGGGTTCTGGCCGGCGAGGAGGAAATGCATGGAAAGCGCGCCGAGCAGGACGGCGATGTTTGCGGCTGTGTCGCGTGGATTGTTTCGCCTGGAGACGGCGTCGCCGTGGGTACTGGACGATGTGCTGGCCCTGGTGCTTGTCGGCCCGGTATGGCAGCAGCTGCGAGACCAGTTCGATCCGCTGTTCCCCGGCCCGGTCCGTCGCGAGTCCCGTGCGGCGGTCTGCACCCGCAGCCGGTACGCCGAGGACCGGCTGGCTGCTGGTGCCTTCACGCAGTACGTGATTCTTGGCGCGGGGCTTGACTCGTTCGCGTGGCGGCGGCCGGATCTGCTCGGCTCGCTGACGGTGTTCGAGGTTGATCACCCTGCCTCCCAGGCCTGGAAGGTCGAGCGGGTCCGGGAGCTCGGCCTGCCGCTCAGCGACTCGCAGGTATTCGCGCCGGCTGATTTCGAGGCCGGACCGGTTCAGGATGCTCTGGGCGCGGCCGGGTTCGACTGGGCGCGGCCGGCGATGTTCTGCTGGACGGGCGTCGCTCCCTATCTCACGGCACAGGCGATCGAGTCGGCGTTGCGCACGATCGCGGCGGCTGCTCCCGGGTCTGAGGTGGTGTTCTCCTACCGGGCCGAGGGCTGTGCGCTCGACGACGTGGGGACGGAATTCGCCCGTATCTACGCGCCGATCGCGGCTTCTGTCGGCGAGCCTCTTCAGCCTGGCTGGCCGGTAGCCGAGATCGAGAGGCTGATCAGCCGGTGCGGGCTAAAGGTCGTGGACCACCCCGCACGCGCAGACCTCCAGCGGCGGTACTTCGCCGACCGTACCGATGGCCTGCGGCCCTATACCTTCGAGACCCTGGTGGCCGCGCGGGTCGCCTAAGCGAGCGCAGGCCACACGTCCCGGGCGTGGTGCCTGCAGGCGGCGGCGATGCTGGTGTGCCCGGCCGTTTTCAAGATGCCGATGGAAACGACGTCGCCCAGGCCAGCACCGCCGCCACGGCCGCCATTAACAACGACGTCAGGCTGTGCCGCAGGCCGCGCCGATTCCGCGGATCCGGCACCCATGCTAGGTACTCCGCCAGGCCTGGGGCACTAGCCCGACAGCGGCGCGCGCACACTGCCGGCAGACGTGAAAGCTCTTCCAGGGCGGCGCTAATCGAGGATGATGACAAGGCAGGCACGGTCTTCCGCAGCGATCACTGGATTCGACACTCACATGATCTTGGAACCGTGCCTGCGCCGCATCCCGGTGAGCGAACCTGGCACCCGGTCATAAACAAAGCCATCACGCCGCTATGCCGGGACCCTGCGGACCCTAGAGCGTCTATTTGCACCTGCATTGGGACATCCCCGCTCTGCGCCGCAGTTCAGGCGAAATCTACCAACTGATTGAGGACTGACTTGGGCGCGGAAATGCGCGCAACCGCCCTTCGCTCAGATATCCGCCTGACCAGCAGTTTATTCGTCGCCAGTCGGGGGGATGGTGCGATCAGGTGCTATCGAACAATGAATTTTCGGCCTGGAGGGAGTTCATATTCATGGGGCGGGCATTTCCGGAAGAGGACGTCAAGCTTACGGTGGGCGAGGCGCTGCTCCCGGAGAATTTCGACGACTTGAATACCATCTGCGCCTGCCTCCGGGCGCGGAAGCCGGCCAGGCAGGGGGCCGCCGGTGGCTGAGAGCCGCGCGGGCCGACTATTGCGCACCGCGGAAAGCGTGCTCTACTGGGCGGCGGTGGCGCCGGCCGCAGCCTGCCTCCCGGCTGCCCTTGGCTACCGCATCGCCTGCGTGCGCGGCGACTGGGAATATCGAAGCCGGGCGGGGAAACGCGCCGGGATCATACGTAACCTCAGCCGGCTGTCCGGGGGCGAATCGGGCCCGGACACCGAGCAGTGGCTGGCCAGGCAGTGGTTCCGGTTCGCCTCCTGCGAGGCGATCGACGTAATGCGGTTGCGGTACCGGGCACGGCCCCTGCGACGACTAGTCGAGATCCGCGGGCGCGAGCACCTGGAAGCCGCCCTGGCGGGCGGCAGGGGGGCGATCCTCTGCTCGGCCCACTTCGGCTCCTATGACTGCGCCTTCTCGTTGCTGGGGGCCAGCGGTTTCCCGGTCACCACCATCGGGCGCTGGCAGCACAACTACACTGCGGGCCTCTCATCGGCTGAGCGGCGATTCTGGGACCTGGTCCAGGCCAGGCGACTACGGCGGCACCGGCGCCGGCCCAATATCGAGCCTTGGACCGGCCGGATCGCGGTCGCGGCGCAGGCGGCGGCCGTCCTGCGCGCCAATGAGGTGCTGACGATCTCGATCGACGCGCCGCCACTGGAGAAGGACCTGGCCCGCACTGTGCAGGTGCCGTTCCTCGACCGCCAGGCCAGGCTCCTGCCCGGGGCCGTGACCCTGGCCCGACTGACGGGCGCGCCGCTGCTCATGAGCTTCATGTACCGCGCGGCCGACTACCGCCACCAGGTGCTGGAGATCTCCGCGCCGGTGCAGTGTCCGGCGGAGGAGGACGTGGCGACGGCATTTGCCCGCTGCGCCGCCGAAGTGAGCGCCGCTATCCGGCGCAGCCCGGCCCACTGGGTCTATTGGGCGAGCAATGGTGACCTTGCCAACCTCGGGTTGCTCTCGTCGGACGAGGCGCCAGCCATGGCGTCGATCCCGCTAACCGCTAAAGGATCCTTGCACGATAGATCAGCGCGCTGCCAGCGTTTATGACTTCCGTGACCGCGACGGCAGGCTCTCCGCCCGTCCGAGCGACAACGAGACGCAGGAACTGCTCGGTGAAATGGTAAGGGTTCTCATCGAGGATAATCTGGCGCCTCATCCCACTGAGGCGAGCATGGCCGGACGCTGGCTCTAGCGCTCCGGCCGCCGGGTGGCGGTTCTGCCGCAAGACGCTGCTTTTCGCGTCGAATTAATGTCTCTCCGTTATGAAATGAAGGGATTCTGAATATGACGGTATCGCTGCCTTCGCGCCAGCGTGCGGGCTACTGCGACATTCCGTCGCCGTTCGCTCTGGACGACGAGGCCTTCCGCGCTCTCGGCCACCCGCTGGTGGACACCTTGGGGGCCTATCTTGGGGCACTGCCAGAGAGGGGCGCGGAACGCCCCGCGCAGGACCGGCCTGCGGAGGAGTTGGAATGCGCAATCTAGTCGCTCCCGGCAGCAGCCAGGTGCCATCCGCAGCGGCCGGGGCCAAAAGCGGCCGCGTCCCGGCGCTCCTCGCTGAACAGGCGCGTTTCGCGGTCGCGCTCGCGGCCGGCAAGGGATCGGGTGCTGTGGGCAGGCTCCTGCACATGGGCGGCGGTACGAGCTTTCCCGGCGCCATCGCCCGGCGCATAGACCCTCTCGTGCTGCAGAAGGTCGCTACCGCGAGCAAAGCCCGCAAGGCTGTGATCACGGGGAGCAATGGCAAGACAACGACCTGCCGAATGCTCGCCGCCTTCGCGCAGGCGGCCGGCACCAGCGTCGCCCAGAACCGGTCTGGATCGAACTTGATCCAGGGGGTGACCTCTGTTGCCGTACGGGAAGCCGACCTGCGGGGCAGGATAGACGCCCGGCTGCTGCTGCTGGAAGTCGACGAGGCGACGATGCGACGGGTAGCGCCCGAGGTGGCGCCCGACATGATCCTGGTCACCAACGTCTTCCGCGACCAGCTAGACCGATTCGGCGAGCTGTACTCGATGGCACGGATGCTGGAGGCTGCCATCGAGGCGCTGCCTGCCCACGCCAGCGCGGTCCTCAACGGCGACGACCCGCTGGTGGCGAGCTTCGCCCCGCGCGCCAAGGCCGGCCGTCTGTACTTCGGCCTTCGCACGGAAGACGCGGGCGCGGGGATTCCCGAGCACGCCGCGGACTCGATCCGCTGCGTGCGCTGCCAGCACGCCCTGACGTTCCGCCGGGCGTACCTGTCACACCTCGGGGATTACGAGTGCCGCGGCTGCGGAAGCAGGCGGCCGGACCTGGACATCGCGGTCACCCACGTTCAGTCCTCGCGGGATGGGGGCTCCGACATCACGGCCGAGACGCCGGCCGGAACCATGCAGGTGCACGTGCCCCTGCCCGGACTGCACAACGTGTATAACGCCGCCGCCGCGCTCGCCGGGGCTTTCGCGCTGGGGACGCTGGAGCACCGGAGCGCGCGGTCCGCTCTGGCCGACTTGCGCCCGGCGTTCGGACGCCGTGAGGAGATAACGGCGGACGGCCGCCGGACGATACTGTCCTTCGTCAAGAACCCCGCGTCGTACAACGCCACCCTCCGGCTGATTGCGCGGCGCCCCGGCCGCAAGCACGTGCTGGCCGCGCACAGCAACACCGTGGTCGACGGGGAGGACTTCGCCTGGCTCTGGGACGTGGACCTCGAGCAGCTCGTGCCGGATCTTGCGAGCCTGGTCGTCAGCGGGACCAGGGCCGAGGAAGTCGCCCTGCGCATGAAGTACGCCGGGGCCAACCTCTCCGACATCCGGGTAATACCCGGGCGCCAGGCCGCTCTGGACACCGCCCTGGCCCGCATACCGCCGGACGAGCCGCTGTACATCCTCGCCGGCTACACCCCGATGCGCGAATTCCGCCAGATCATGCAGCGACGCGGCTGGGTGCAGCCGTTCTGGGAGGAATGACATGGAGCACGCCGCACCGATTTCGATCCGCATCTGCCATCTGTACCCGAGGCTGCTCAGCGTGGCCGGGGACCGGGGGAACCTGCTCGCCCTCACCAGGCGGTGCGCCTGGCGCGGAATCCGGAGCACTGTCACCGAGGCCGACGTCGGGGAGGTCCCCGACTTCACCGAGTTCGACCTGATCCTGCTGCACGGCGGCCAGGACTGCGAGATGAGGGTGGCGGCTCGCGATCTCGCGATGAAGGCCGGATCTCTGCGCGAGGCGATCGACGCTGGTGCCGTCGTCCTGGCCGTGTGCGCGGGCTACCAGCTTCTCGGTCAAGTACTACGCCCCGGCCGACGCGCCGCCGATCACCGGGATCGGGGTGCTGGACGCGGTCACCGAAGGCGGCAGCACCCGCTTTATGGGTCACATCGCCGTGGCCTGCGACCTGGGCCAGGGCGGGCAGCGTCGACTCGTCGGCTTCGAGAACCACAGCGGCCGCACTCATCTCGGGCCCGGCGCCGACCCACTCGGGCAGGTGATCGCCGGGTCAGGCAACAACGGCGAGGACGGCACCGAAGGGGCCCGCTACCGGGAGGTGTACGCCACGTACCTGCACGGGCCGGTGCTGCCGAAAAACCCGTGGCTGACGGATCACCTGATCTCCAGGGCACTGTCGCACCATTACCACGACGTGGGAACGCCGGAATCCCTGGCGCCGCTCGAGGACCAGGCAGAGGCCGAGGCGCACGCCGCCGCGCTCAGGCTAGCCTGCCCGCCGACCGGCAGGTGGCGGGCAGCCATGGCGGCCCGTCCGAGGCTATGGCGGGCGGGATCGCAGTACGCGCAGGCAGCTGACCGGGCTGCTGGAGCCTATGCCAAGCAAGCGGACAAGGGGATGGTATGAACTTCTCGCGGAGCCGACGGTCCCCGTCACACCTGAGTGAGGCGTCACCCATGCAGCAGACGGCAGCACACGTACAGAACACGACGAACGCCGAGCAATTCGCCTCCATCCGGGAGGTCATCGCCGGCGGGGTGAGCAGCAGCATGCGCGCTCAGGCGATCCCCGAGCCGCTCGTCGTACAGCGGGCCAAGGGGGATCGGATCTGGGACGTCGAAGACAGGGAGCTGATCGACCTCAACATGGGGTACGGTCCCCACCTGTTCGGCTACGCGGACCCCGAACTGGCCGCCGCGCTCGCCCGGCAGCTGACGGAGGGGGCGATGACCGGGCTGCCGCACAGTCTCGACCGGCAGGCCGGGGAGCTGATCGCGCGGCTGGTGCCGTCGGTCGAGCAGGTCAGGTTCGCCAACTCGGGCACCGAGGCGGTCGCCTCCGCGCTGCGCCTGGCCAGGGCCGCCACCGGCCGGACGCAGGTGCTCACCTTCGATGGGCACTACCACGGCTGGAGCGAGACCGTGCTGCGCGCCGGGAAGGCGACCTTCCACGAGCCGGCGCCGGACTCCACCGCACCGCGGCCGGGCGCGCCGGGCATGATCCCGGAGGCGCTCGCCCACACGCTGGAGGTGCCCTGGAACGACCTGCCCGCCCTGCGCGCCGTGTTCGAGGCCCACGGCGAACAGCTCGCGGCGGTGATCTGCGAACCGGTGATGGCCAACGCCTGCGTCGTGCCGCCGGCTCCCGGTCAGCTCGAGGAACTCCGCGCGCTGTGTGACCGCTGGGGCGCCTGGCTGATCTTCGACGAGGTGATCACCGGGTTCCGGGTCGGGTGCGGCGGGGCGCAGGAGCGCTACGGGGTCAGGCCGGATCTGACCGTGCTCTCGAAGGTGATGGGCGGCGGCGTCCCCGTCGCGGCGTTCGGCGGATCCCGCGACGCGATGGCCATGCTCGCGGACCACCGCGCGATGCACCTCGGGGTGTACGCGGGCAACCACATGTCGGTGCGGGCGGTCGTCACCATGCTCGAGAAGATCGAGCGCTCCCCGCAGATTTACGAGCAGCTCGAGAAGCACGGCGACTACCTCGAGCACCAGTTGCGCTCCATGTTCGCCGAGATGAAGCGCCCGGCCCTGGTCAGCCGGGTCGGCTCGCTGCTGTCGGTGTCGTTGCTGCGACAGCCCGCTGACCTGTCGCGCGGCCCGCGCGCGGCCGCCCAGGCGATGGACTTCGCCGCCCATCGCGCGCTGCAGATCGGGGCTCAGAGAAGGGGCGTGTATTTCCATCCCAGCCCGATCGAACCCTGGTTCCTCAGCACCGCGCACAGCCTGGAAGACCTCGATCACGTGGTCGCCATCGTGCGCGACGCGCTGGCCGACGTGCCCGAGTCACGGTGAGCGGCGGCAGCGGCCTCGCGCCGCTCCAGCTGCTGCGGGAGACGGCCGCGCGATCGCCGCGGGCCGTGCTCTTCGCTGAGGACGCGGGGAACACCACGGCGCAGGCCCTGGTCGAGCTCGTCGAAGCCCGCCTCGACGCCTACCGCCGGGCCGGGATCGGGCCGGGCTGTCGGGTCGGAGCAGTGGCCTGGCCGGCCGCCTCGTTCACCGCGGACGTGCTCGCGGTGCTCGCTCTGGACGCGGTGGTGGTTCCGCTGCCGCGGCAGCTGAGCGAATGGGAGCGCGAGCGGACCGAGGCTCTGGCCGCGACGACGCACCTGGCGGCGCCACTCGACTGGCCGCTGCTGCCCGGAGATCGGCGACGTGGTGGCGGGCCGACGGCTGATCGTCCGCAAGCCGCCCGGCGAGGCGCCGCCCGGTGGCGCCGCCAGCGCTCAGCTGACCTCCGGCACGAGCGGACGCACCAAGGTGGCGCTGCGTCTGGTCAGTGCCCTGATGACCGAGGCGGAGAACTACCGCGCCGCGCTGGACCTGGGACCGGGCACGGTGCTGGCCTGCCCGGTGCCGCTGCATCACGCCTACGGCTTCGGATTGGCGGCCTTGGCTGCTCCGCTGGCCGGCGCCACCACGCTCGTCACCGGCGCGGACCGGCCGCGGATGCTGTTGCGCGCCCTGGATCAGCATGACGTCACCCTCGTCGCCGGCGTGCCGCCGATGCTGCGACTGCTGGCCGAGGCGGCCACCAGCGCGGCCGAAGCGCCGAATCGGCTACTTGACGGCGGGCATGCCGCTTGACCCGCGGACGGCCGAACTCGTCGGGACGGTGCTCGGCGGCTGGATCGGCGAGGTGTACGGCACGACCGAGACCGGCCCGATCTGCGTGCGGCCGCCGGTCCCCTGGCAGGACGCGCGCTCGCTCGGCCGGCCGCTCCCGGGGGTTCGGGTCGACCTCCGCCCCCTCGGCGACGTCCCGGAGCCGCAGCCGTCGGCGGACGGCGCGCCTGACGTGCTCGTCAGGTCTTGTCGTGGTCCACTCGCCGACTGCGATGACCGGGTACCTGTACCAGGACCGGGTCGATGCCGCTCCGGTCGCGAACGGTTTCGTCGTCGGCGATATAGGCCGCCGAACGCCGGACGGCCTGGTGATCGTCGGCCGGCTAGCCAACTGCGTCAACGTCGGCGGGGCGAAGGTGAGTCCGGAGGAGGTCGAGGCCGTTCTGCTGGAGTTCCCGACGGTGCGCTCGTGCCTGGTCGACGGCGTGCCTGACGAACGACTCGGCGAGCGGATCCGGGCCACGGTGACGCCGGCCGACGTCGACCTGTCCGCGCTGCAGGCCTTCTGCCGGCAGCGGCTGTCCGGGTCGAAGCTGCCGAGCCGGTTCCTCAGCATCGAGACCCTCGAGACCACGGCGACCGGCAAGGTGATCCGCCCGGCCGCCCTCGGGTAGGGCGGTGGTCAGGCTGAGCGGGTGGCGATGAGGGCGGCGAGGCCGTCGAGGATGCGGTCGATGCCGAAGTTGAGGGCGTTGTCGCGCCCGGCCGGCTGGGGAGATTCGGAGAAGGCCGCCAGGACCTGCGGGTAGCGGTCCGGGTTGGCGGCCAGGGCGACGCCGATCTGGCGGGCCATCTCGGCCTCGAGATCGTGCTGGCCGGCCGGGGTTACCTGGACCAGGCTGCGCACGTGGCCGTTGAGCAACGCCACCGCGTCGAGTCGCTCGGGGCCGGTCAGGCCGGTGCCGGCCAGGGCGGCGAGCGCGGTTTCCATCCAGGCCATCTCGTGCGGGCCGGTGGGCCGGGCGCCCGCGGTCGCGTCGATCGCCCACGGGTGCAGGCGGTAGCGGGCGTTGATGGTCGTTGCCCACAGCCGTAGCACGGTTCGCCATTGCTGGTCGTCGGGGGCGGGCGTCCGGCCGGTCGGCGACTTTGGCGACGCCTGGGCCGGGGGCTCCGGCGGGTCGCCGAGGGCGGCGTCGACCATGAGCGCGACCAGTTCTGACTTGCCGGGGACGTAGCGGTACAGCGCCATCTTCGCGCAGCCGAGCCGTTCGGCCAGATGCTGCATCGAGAGGTTCGCGAGGCCGTCCTCGTCGGCCAGGGAGATCGCCTCGGCGACGATGCGGTCGAGCGACAGGGACGGCCTCGGCCCGCGCCGAGGCCGGTCACGGGTGCCCCACAGCAGGTCGAGGGCGGTGGGTGCGGCCATGGGGTCCATCCTTCCGCACAAAAAGCTTGACGCAAAACTGCGTCCATCATACGCTAATTAGCGTCCATCGGACACAGTTAGGGGATAGCTCATGCGCAGCAAGACCGTTCTCATCTCCGGGGCCAGCATCGCCGGCCCCGCCCTCGCCTACTGGCTCGACCGCTACGGCTTCCGCGTCACCGTGGTCGAGAAGGCGCCGGCCCTACGGCCCGGCGGCCAGGCGGTCGACTTCAAGGGCCGCACCCACCGGACCGTGCTCGAGCGCATGGGCGTCTGGGAGGAGATCCGGCAGCGCAGGACGGGCCGGTTCGACACCGTGTACCTGGACGCGAAGGGGCGCCAGCTGGCGGTCATGACCGGTGAGTTCACCGGCGGCGACGTCGAGATCCTGCGCGGCGACCTCACCGCGATCCTGTATGAGCGCACCACGGCCCGTTGCGAGTACCGCTTCGGCGACTCGATCACCGCGCTGGCCGAAACCGCCGATGGCGTGCGGGCCGAGTTCGAGCGCGGGGCCGCGCAGGCCTTCGACCTCGTGGTCGGCGCGGACGGAATCCATTCCCGGGTGCGGCGGCTGACCTTCGGCCCGGAACGCGAGTACGTTCACCACCTGGGCTACTACTACTGCGTGGCGGGCGCGCCCGGGTTCGGTCACGATGCCCGGCGGCGCGAACGGCTGACCGCCCGGGCCTGGAACGCGCCCGGCCGGATGGCGGCCAGGGGCGGGTCGAAGGGGTCGCACCTGTACCTGTTCGCGTCGCCGGAACTGGAGAGCGCCCGCGGCGACGTCGCGGCGCAGCGGCGGCTGATCGACGCGCGGTTCGCGGGCATGGGCGGGGAGGTGCCGTCGATGCTGGCCGAACTCGGCCGTCTCGACGATTTCTACCTCGACGCCATCGCCCAGGTGCGGATGAACGGCCGGTACACCTCCGGCCGGGTCGCCCTGATCGGCGACGCCGGGTACGGGAACACGCTCGGCGGCTTCGGCACCGGGCTCGCCGTGGTCGGCGCCTACGTGCTGGCAGGCGAGCTCGCGGCGGCCGACGGGGACCACGTAGCCGCCTACGCCCGGTATGACGAGATCATGCGCCGGTACGCCAAGATCGCGGGGAACTCCAACGCCGGCCGGTTCATGGCGCCGAAGACCGCCTTGGGTATCCGGGGACGCAACTGGCTGCTCGGCTCCCGGGCGTTCGGCCTCATGATGAAGTACGGCGACAAGGCCGCCAACGACATCGACCTGGCCGACTACCCAACGTTGACGGGAGTCGGCCCCGAGCACGGCTAGCTCTCCGCGTTTGCCGCCGGGCCGGATGCGGGCTGACATGCGAGGGGAACTCAGGGACCGTTCGACATGACGGTTTTGATGCTGTTGATTTTGATCAGGGTGACAGGTGGCCGACGTAGGCAGCGACGTGCCCGCCGTCGATGCGGCACCACCACACGGCGGCGCCGTGATGGACCCGGGCGTGGACGCCGAGGCGATGCTCCGGGCACGTCGGCCAGGCGCCGCAGATCGAGATCATGACCGCCTCCTGAGCGTCGTCCGCGACCGCGGCCAGGGCCGTCACCGGGTCCCTGCCTTGTTCGGGGCAGATTCCGCCGCTGGTGCTGTTGGCCGCCCAGGCGTCGACGCCGACGTTGGTCGAGCCTTCCCACGTCCACAGGCGGACCGTGTCCGGGAGCCCGCTGGCGCGCAGGTCGGCCTTGACGGTCTCGAGGGCCGTCTCCAGCGCGGTCAGCCATTCCGGCTCGTCGTCGAAGGTCGGGTCGAAGCGCTCGGCCAGCAGCGCGCGCACCGCCGCCGCGAGCAAGGCGGGGGCCGCGTCCTCGTCGATCGCGAGCGCAGCGACCTTCGTCGCCTCCTCATCGGCTGGATTGTGCAGGAGCATGTCAGCGCCTAGATCGAACGCCGCTTCCCGATCGACGAAGCCGTCGCGCAGGTCTCGGTAGAGGCGGCGGCAGCGAGCGTCGAAGTCGTCATCGGCAGGCACCCGCCCAGTGTGATCGCCGCTGCCTGGTGAGCGCGAGCGAAATATGATCGAGTTCTTGGCAGGACGGAGGGCGGCCGCATGCGAGTCATTGTCACCGGTGGCGCTGGGTTCGTCGGCACGTTGCTGGCGCGGCGGCTGCTGGGCGGGCCGGTCGAGGTCGGCGGCGGTGCGGTCGATGTGGATGAGCTTGTCCTGGCCGACCTGGCGGCGCCCGCGCCGGACGTGGCCGCCGATCCGCGCGTGCGCGCGGTGACGGCGGACCTGGTGACGGGGGCGGGCGAGCTGGGCCAGGCCGACGTGATCTTTCATCTGGCCGGGGTGGTCAGCGGCGCGGCCGAGGCGGACTTCGACCTGGGGATGCGGGTGAACCTGGACGGGACGCGGGCCGTCCTCGAGCACGCCAGGCGGCACGAGGAGCCGCCGGTGCTTGTCTTCTCGAGCTCGGTGGCGGTGTTCGGGCCCGAGCCCGCACCAGGCCCGGCCGGCGTGGTCGGCGACGAGACCCTGCCGCGGCCGCAGTCGAGCTACGGCGCCCAGAAGTTCATCGCCGAGCAGCTGGTCGCGGACTACACCCGCAAGGGGTTCGTGCGGGGGCGGTCGGTGCGGCTGATGACCGTCACGGTGCGGCCGGGCCGGCCGAACGCGGCCGCCTCGAGCTTTCTGTCGGGGATCATTCGCGAGCCGCTTGCGGGTCTGCGGGCGCCGTGCCCGGTGCCGGCCGACACCCCGGTCGCGCTCGCCTCGCCGGGCCGGGCGCTGGACGGGATCCTGCGCGCCGCCGCGGCGACCGACGCGGACTGGGGCAGCCGGACCGCGATGACGCTGCCGGGGCTGACCACGACGCCGCGGGACATGGCGGCTGCCATGGACCGGGTGGCCGGCTATCCGGCGAGCGACCTCATCGACTGGACCGACGATCCCGCGATCGCCGCGATCGTCGGCAGCTGGCCCGCGCGTTTCGAGACGCGGCGGGCGCATGCGCTCGGGCTGCGACCCGACCGCTCGTTCGATGACATCGTGCGCGAGTACATCAGCGGGACCGCTCAGGATCCCGCATCGAGCTGACGCGGGTCGCGCAGCAGCAGGCCGCACGCGATCGCGAGCGGCGGGATGACGAGCAGGGCCAGCAGCGCGCCGCGGGGGCCGTGGGAGTTGGCGATCAGGGCGAGCAGCGGCGCGGCCAGGCCGCCGACGCTGACCCCGAGACCGAGGGTGACCCCGGCCGCCGTGCCCGGTCGGGTCGGCAGGTAGTCCTGGCCGAGCTTGATCAGCACCGCGAACGGTATGTTCAGCGCGATGCCGGTGGCCAGCGCGAACGGCAGCGGCGCGAACGCGCCGGGGACCAGCAGCAGGCCGCCGAGGACGGGCAGGATCACTGCCGTGCCGAGCTGCACGGTGCGGACCGCGCCGACCCGGTCCGCGATCCGGCCGCCGAGCAGCGTCCCGGCCACTCCCCCGGCCAGGAAGCAGGTCAGCGCGATGCCCGCCAGGCCGCGGGAGGCGTGCAGATCGCGGATCCAGTACAGCTCGATGAACGTGTTGAGCCCGAAGAACGTCACCGAACGGAGCGCCTCGATCCCGGTCAGCGCCGCGAACGGACCCCACCGGTCGCGGCCGGCCCGGTGGGCGGCGGCGGTGCGGGCGGCGGTCTCGCGACGGTGCTTTCGCAGCAGGATGAAGGAGATGAGCGCGGCCGGCGGCAGGAACAGCGCGGTGGCGGGCAGGCCGAGCGCGATCAGAGCGGGAGTGGCGAGGGCCGGGGCGAGGAAGAAGCCGACGCTGCCGCCGGCCGCGAACAGGCTCATCGCGGCGGCGCTGTCGCCCGCGTCCTGGCGGGCAGCCTTCCCGGCTGCGGGGTGGAACATCGAGATCCCGAGTCCGGACAGCAGGATCGCGCACCATACAGCGCCGTAACCGGGCAGCAAGCCCGCCACGCTCAGCCCGAGCCCGGCCAGCCCGACCCCGGCCCCGGCCATCCAGCCCGCGTTCCTGCGGTCGGCGATGATGCCGAGGATCGGCTGCGGGAGCGAGCTGCCGAGCGTCGCCGCCAGCGTGAGGCCGGACGCGGCGACGTAGCCGTAGTGCCGGTCGAGGACGAAGTAGGGGACGATCGACGGCACCAGCCCCTGGTACAGATCGTCGATCGCGTGCGCGAGCGCCCACAGCCGCATGCGGCGCCAGGCGGAGGGCGCTGTGGCGACGCCAACTGTCTGCTGCGTGCTGGTCATGCCCTTGAGCCTGCTGCCTGACCACCCTGTCGGGCCACCGCTAAACTGACAGATTATGTCGCCGACCCGCCAGGACGCCGAGTGGCGTGAGCTGACCGGGCCAACGTACGCCGAGCTGGGTCACCGGGACACGATCGACTGGCACTATCACGACGTGCACCAGATCGTGTACCCGAGCAGCGGGGTGCTGGCCATCTCGGCCGCCGCCGGGACCTGGGTGGTGCCGCCGCAGCGGGCGGTGTGGATCCCGCCGGGCGTACCGCACGCGCACCAGGCGCACGGCCCGGTGCAGATGCGGACGCTGGCGATCTCGTCGGCGGCCGTTGACCAGCCGCTGCCCGTCGGCCCGGCCGTGCTTGAGGTGACACCGCTGCTGCGCGAGATCATCGTCGCGCTCACCTCGGGTGACGGCCCGCCCTACACCGCCCGGCAGCGCGCGACCATGGAGCAGGTCGCGCTCGACCAGCTTCGCCGGGTCGACCAGCTGCCGGTCGGGCTGCCGACGCTGGCCGACGACCGGCTGCGCGCCATCGTCGCCCTGCTGCGGGCAGACCCGGCCGACGAGCGCACGCTGGCCTCGCTCGGGGTGGCAGTGGGAGCATCGGAGCGGACCCTCAGCCGGCTGTTCCGGCGGCAGGCGGGGATGACCTTCCCGCAGTGGCGCACCCAGTTCCGGCTGCAGCACGCGCTGGTGCTGCTCGCGGACCGGACGCCGGTGACGACCACCGCGCTGGCCTGCGGCTGGTCCAACCCGAGCGCGTTCATCGAGACGTTCAGGCGCGCGTTCGGCGCTACCCCGGGCAAGTTCTACGACTCGGCGCCGACACTATGAGCGTCGCCTATTCGAGGGCGGTTCATTTGCTCAACTAGATCTGCCCAGCGGCCGTACCACACTACTGTGGTACATTGAGCGCATGGGTACTGCCGATGCTATCGAGCGGATCAGCCAGTTGCTGGACAGCGATATGACGGAGACGTCGAACACGTCGATGCGGATACCCACTGCGCTGCGCGAGGCAGCCGCCCTCGCCGCCAAAGAACTGAAGGTAGCTCCGTCAGCGACCGCGCTCACTACGATGGCGCTGAGAGCTACGCTCGAAGCTGCGGTGATGCGGGCAGCCCTCGATGACCACTACGCACAGTATCCAGAGGCACGCCCGGATCTCGCCGATATCGCGATCGCCGCCGCGGAAATAGACGGGAACCCGCTAGCGGCAGATCCCGAGCGCATCCGGCGGGCCGCCGCAGAGATAGCGGCCACGCACCCCGACCCGGAACCGGAGGATGTACTGCTCTGGGCCGAGGCTAGGGCGTTTCCGTCATGACCCGGATCGTCGTGCTGGACAACGAGGCGGTTCAGGCTCTCGCGGGTCCTCACCACCCGAAGCATCAAAGAGCTCTTGGGTACGTGGAGGTGGTGGAACGTCGCAAAAGGCACGCTGCGTCAATTTCTGTTCTGGCGCCCACCGCCGTGCGTGTTGAGGCCGGCTGGGATCGCAGCTCTCCGCAGTGGGCGTTCATAAATCGACTGAGGATTGCCGACGTCCTTCTTGACTCTGTATGCGCCAATAAGGCAGCCGCAATCCGGGAGCAGGCCCAGGTGTCCGTCGCCGATGCTCACATCGGCGCCACTGTGCAGTCGGTGCCTGACGCTGACGTCACCGTGATAACGAGTGATCCTGGGGACATTCGCAGGGTCGCCGAGGGCCGCGTGGTAACTGTTGTCGCGATTTAGCTAGTCAGCGCTAGCCTCGGCCGCATGCACGCGCTGATCACTAGCCGACTCTCGCTAATCCCCTGGCAGGACGCCTTCGGGGAAGACCTAGCTCGGCTCGCGTCCGACCGGCGCGTCATGCAGTACATCGGTGACGGCCGGCCTTGGAACCGCGAGCAGGCACGCCAGCGGCACCAGGCATGCCTCACCCACTGGGAAGACCACAACTTCGGCTGGCGCGCGATACTAGATCTCCACAGCGGCCGCTTCCTCGGCCTCGCCGCCCTGAACTACCTCGGCGCCCTCGTTCCCGGCGTGGAGGAATCGCAATCGAGATCGGCTGGTGGCTCGACCCCGGCGCCTGGGGCCGCGGCATCGCCACCGAGGCCGCGGCCGCGATCCGCGACGAGGCATTCACCCGCCTGCACGCCGCCCGGATCGTCGCCAGGCTCCAGCCCGGCAACCACGCATCCGGACGAGTCGCGGCCAGGCTGGGAATGCGGGTTCACGGCGAGGCAGCCGGCCTGACCGGCGAGCCGGTCCTCGTGTACCTCCTCGACCACGCGGACTGGCAGGCCAGTTGAACACTCCTGGCCACCTGGGTCATACTCCGCGACCGGATCACGGTATTTGCTCGCGCTCCTCGAGAATCTCGGCCAGGAAGGTGCGCGTGGCGGTGAACGATCGATCGTCGGCCAGCTGGTTGTAGGCGACTCCGGGAGTCACTCCCGGAGGAGCGTGCCTGTGGGTAAATCCGTGCAATGCGCCGCCGTACATGATCAGCTGCCAATCGGCGCCAGCAGCGCTCATCTCCTCAGCAAATGCGGTGACGTGGTCGAGGGGAACGTGCGGGTCCAGAGCCCCGTGACAGACGAGCAGCCTGGCCTGGACGCCGCCCGGATCCGCCGGGCGGCCGGTTGCCAGGCTCCCGTGGATGCTGACCGCTCCTGCTAGCCGTTCACCGGAGCGGGCGAGTGCGAGAACGGCCATACCGCCGAAGCAGAAACCCACTGCCGCGAAGCGCCCGTCCGTGCCCGGGCAGTCCGCGAGCGCCGTCAGTCCGGCTCGCGCGCGGCGAACCAGGAGAACCGGGTCATCGCGCAGTGCGGTGAGGCACCCGATGACGCGTTTCCGGTCGCCCGCGATGCCGTCGCCGAACATGGCGCAGGCGAGGACGACGTACCCGTGCGCGGCGTAACGGCGGGCCTGCTCCCTGGCATGATCGTCAAGCCCTGCGCCCCCATGGACGAGCAAGATGCCTGGGCGAGTGCCGAGCTGCACCTCGTCCCGGCAGAGCAGGCCGGTAAGCGGGGTGTCCAGGTCGCTGTAGGGCAGATCACGTGTCGTGATATTCGTGGCTTGCTTATCTGCGGACATGCGCCAGACATTACCAATTGAATTCTAAATGATATCACAGAATAGTAAATTAAGAAAGGGCTGCTTGATATCGGATAGATCTCATTATCTGGTCTTCGCATTCGTTTAGCTGGAATCGCCTAGCCAGGCCAGGACGTGGCCCCGCGACCAGCAGCGGGCGATGGACTCGGCGGGCCGAGCCGACGGGCCGAACAGCGCCAGGCCGATGATGCTATGGCCAGAGGCGGGGCGGTCGCCGAGGGTCGGTATCGTCGGCGCGACCCCGACGCCCTCTACCGACACCCAGGCCACCGCCCGGTCCACTGCGGACTCCGCGAGGCGGCGCAGGAAACGCTGGCGGGTCTCGATCGGGAACTGCGACAGCGCCCAGGTCGTGGTGACAACGGGCAGCGCGTCGGCGGGGACGCGGGCGATGGCGTCGGGCAGCAACTCGACGGCGTCGCCTCGCAGCAGCAGCGGAGGGGCCGTCGCCGCCAGCGCCATCTCCGCGTCGAGCCGCGCGGTCCGCTCGGGCTGATCCGGAGGCAGGCAGGCGCGCAGCCAGCGGGCGTCGTCCGGGTCGGTGACGTCGGTTGGATCGAGGTCGACGCCGATCCTGGCGACGACCTCTGGCATCGTCCGCGCCGGGACGGGCCGGTCTTGCGCGATCCGAGACGATATCTGCACGGGAGAGGACGGGTCGCCTAGCGATGGCCCGTTGCTGTAGGTGATGCCAACGCGATCGACGTTGAGATTGAGCCCGGCCGAACGGCCGACGTCGATCAGCCCGACGGTCTTCGCGGCTGCCCGTCGGGCCGCCTCGGCGATGGCCGGGTAGAGCACCGCGTGGCGTCCGGTCTCGTCGGCCCTGACCGGTCGGCGAACCGCGATGTCCGCGACCGCGTCGGTCATGCAGAGCAGCGTGTCGATCGCTGCGGCGGCGGCAGCGTCGGCGTCGGCCGTGGCGTAGGCGGCGGTTAGCGCCGGGGCGCGTCCGGCGCGGGCGAGGTCGTGCAGCGCGGCCAGGATCACGGCCGGGTTCCGCTTGCGGGCCGGCACGGTCTCGATGGCCCGCAGCGCCTCGTCGGACTCGCTCAGCGCGAGCGCGACTCGCTTGTACAGCGGTGACGGGTCGGCGCGGTCGGCTTGGGCAAAGCGTCGGTACGCCTGAGCGAGCGTGCGGGCGCTACTCATAGTTAAGTCGGACCTGGCATCCCGACGATTGTAGGGTGCCCGGGCCGGGCCGGTTGCGCAGTACCGCAGGCTCTGGCACGCAGGCGGGCTCCGAAATTCGGTGGCGCTAGCTTGCGCCGGCATCCGATAATCGCCTGTCGTGATCAGCGGCATCCGCTGCCGGCTACATCCGGCTCCACGCCTGATCCGGCGAGAGGGAGGCGACTCATGTCCAGCAGGGTCGAGACCAGGACCGTACCGGTCGGCGGCGGACGTGAACTGTGCCTGGAGATCGCCGGTGATCCTGACGGCAAGCCTATCCTGGTCGAACCGGGCGAGCCGATGTCACGACGACTGTACGGCGGGTGGATCGCCGACGCCGAGCGAAAGGGCATCCGGCTGATCGGCATCGACCGCCCTGGCTATGGCGGTTCGACCCCGCAGCCGGGTTACACGGTGGCGTCGCACGCGCACGATGTCCGGGTTATCGCCGAGGCACTCGGGTGCGAGCGGATCGGCGTCTGGGGCATATCCGGGGGCGGGCCGTACGCACTGGGGTGCGCGGCCTTGCTGCCAGACGCGGTAGTGGCCGCAGCGGCGGTGGCGTCGCTTGCGCCGTACGGGGTGGAGGGCTTCGACTTTTTCGCTGGGATGGGCGAGTCCAACGTCGAGGGCTTTCAACTGTTCTTCTCCGACCCAGCCGCGTCCCGCCTCGATCTGCGTGAAGGCGCCGAGGAGATCCTCGCGGCCACGCCGGAGCAGTTCGGCGCAGACCTGGAGAGTCTCCTCTCCCCCGCCGACGCCGAGGCCCTGAATGGGGACCTGCTCCGATGGCTGACCGAGACCCACCAGGTCGCTCTCTCCGCGGGCGATCAGGGCTGGTGGGATGACGGCGCGGCGAAGCTGACGAACTGGGGGTTTGACCTCGGCGACATCCGGGTGCCGGTCAAGGTCTGGCATGGCCGTCAGGACCGGTTCGTTCCCGTGCAGCACGGGCAGTGGCTGGCCGACAGCGTCCCCGGCGCCGAGGCTGACATCAGCGACCGCGACGGTCATCTGACGATGATCGGCCGAGTCGGCGAGATCCACGACTGGCTCCTCAAGCACTTCTAGGGCCTCGAATAGCGTTATGACATGTCTGAAACGCCGCCAGCCCCCGACATGAGCCTCCACGACCTCGCGCAGTTTGCCGAGGGCCAGGCACGCCGACTCGCCGCGAAGTTCGGCTTCGATCCGAACGACCGCGGCGGTCACGTCTCCTTCGCGCTTGCGCAAACGGTGAAGCTGGGTGAGGAAGTCGGCGAGCTCCATGCAGAGGTTCTCGGCGCGCTCGAGTACCAGCGCGCGGAGAAGGCGGGTCGGTACACCAGGGACACTCTCGGCGGGGAGCTCGCGGACGTCATGGTGTGCGTCGCTCTTCTCGCGGACACCTTCGGCGTCGATCTCGCCCAGGCCGTTGCGAGCAAGATAGAGCAGCTCGAGGCGCGCAACCGTCAGGCCGAAATCCCTGGATAACCGGGACGCATCCGGGGAGAGCGCTTCGGTCAGCTTCCTATCAGTTCTGACCACTTTTTCGCCTTCATATCGATTCTGACCACTTTCGTGCCCGAATTGTCCGATTCAAGTGGTCAGAACGGATAAGTAGATGAGTCAATGTTGTCAAAACTGATAGATAGACGCGCGTGGCTGTGGCGGGTGTGAATGATGCGTCCGACGGGTCGGACGCCGTGGCTGGGCAGCCCGGGTCGGTGGCGCAGTCGACGGAAGCCGTTGACGGCAGGCTGCGAGGGAGACGCGCGGGGCCGGGGAGTGGGGCGGCGGAGGGCGACCAAGGGGGCCGGGGAGTGGGGCCGCGGGGGTGGTCGGGTTAGGGGTGGTCGGGTTAGAGGGTGGTCCAGGGGCGGAGTTTCTCGGGGTTGCGGACGGCCCAGATGCGTCTGATGCGATCGCCGGCGACGTCGAAGGCGAAGACGGTGACGATGACGCCGTCTTGCTCGACGACCAGGCCGGGCTGGCCGTTGACGGTGCGCTCGAGGAACGCCGCGCTGTCGGTGGCACGGTTGGCGATCTCGACCCAGGCGCGGGCGATCTGCTCGGCGCCCTCGATCGGGTGCAGGAAGGTGACGGCGAGGCCGCCCCCGTCGGCGGTCGCGGTGGCGTCGGGGTCGAGCAGGGCGATCAGCGCGTTGATGTCCTTGGCCTCCCACGCCGCCTTGAAGGCCCTGATGACGCCGGCCTGCCTGGCGGTCGGCGGCGCGGGCGCGAGAGACGACGCCGACAGCCGACGGCGGGCCGAGGAGGCCAGCTGGCGGCAGGCGGCCGGGGTGCGGCCGACGATCTCGGCCACCTCGGCGAAGGAGTAGCGGAAGACGTCGTGCAGGATCAGCGCGACGCGCTCGGCCGGGGTCATCGACTCGAGCACGACCAGGAAGGCCATGCTGACCGACTCGTCGAGGGTGACCCGATCGGCCGGGTCGACGGCAGCGGCGCCGCCCGGTCCGCCCGCTGATCCGCTCCCCCGGCTCCGGCAGCGGCTCCGGGATCCAGTCGCCCACGTAGGTCTCCCGCCGGGCCCGGGCCGAGCCGAGCAGGTTGAGGCAGATGCGGCTGGCGACCGTCGTCAGCCAGGCGCCGGGTGACTCGATGGACTCCTGCTGCTCCCGGGACATGGCGTACCAGCGAGCGTAGGTCTCCTGCACGGCGTCTTCGGCCTCCGCCAGCGAGCCGAGCAGCCGGTAGGTGAGGTTGATCAGCTGACGGCGCTCGCTGATGATCGCGCTCAGGCCGGCATCAGGCCGGTCGTCTTCCGGCCCGGATCTGGTGGTCATCGCCCCAACGCCTCCCTCAATCAATCGCTCACAGCTGTCCGTCACCGGGTTCGACCAGACACCGCACCGGAATGTGAGGCAGCGGCACGTCACCTCACATCTGCAGGCGCTGCCTTGTCGGACCTGCTGAACCCATGAGGACAACCCAACAACCCCAGGAGCCACCATGACCACCCCGACGACAGCCACCGCGTTCACGGACCCGGCGCACCGCGCAGAGCCTGGAGCGGACGGCCGCCGCGCTGACGGCGCACGGCTTCGCCGTCGAGATCCTCGACGACGCCGCCGCCGCGCGCGAACGCGTCAAGGACCTCGTACCCGAGGGCGCGACCGTCCTCACCGGCGCCAGCGAGACCCTCCGGCTGTCGGGCATCGACGCGGACCTCAACGCCAGCGGCCGGTACGCGTCCGTCCGGGCGCGCGGGATGACGCTGGACCGGGCCAAGGACGCGGACGAGATCAGGCGGCTGCTGGCCAGCCCCGACGTCGCGATCGGCAGCGCCAACGCCGTCACCGAGAGCGGCGCGCTGGTGATCGCGTCGGCCAGCGGCAGCCAGCTGCCCGGCTACGCCGGCGGCGCCGCCCACGCGATCTGGGTCGTCGGGGCGCAGAAGATCGTCCCCGACCTGAGCACCGCGCTGCGCCGGATCGAAGATTACGTCCTGCCGCTGGAGAGCGCCCGCGTCCAGGTCGTCTACGGGGGGCCGAGCGCCGTCAACCGGGTGCTGATCCTCAACGCCGAGCCTCACCCGGGGCGCGGCACCGTGCTGCTGCTGCGGGAGGCGATCGGCTACTGAGGCGGGGCGTCAGTACCGCCAGCGGTGGGCGGCGATCGTCTCCTCCGGTGAGCGGTCGGCCGCCCAGGCCGCGTCAGCGCGCCGGACGGCGGTGAACGCGCCGAGCAGTGGCTCGCCCAGGGCGTCGCCGATGCGCTTGCTGCCGAGCAGCGCCTGTTCCTGGCCCTCCGGCGTGACTGGCAGCGGGACGAGGCCACGCTCCGCCCGCTGGGCGTCGGTCCAGGTGCCGGGGTTCTCCTGAATGGGGGGCGGCAGCTCGGCGTCGTCGTCGATGCCCGCCAGCCCGGCGGCCAGCACGGCGGCGAGCGCCAGATAGGGGTTGCCCGAGGCGTCCGACGCCTTGAGCTCGACGTTGGCCCGGTCGGTCCCGATGAACCGCGACGACGGTACGTACCGGAGCGGCGCCTCGCGGTTTTCCACGCCCCAGAACTGGTAGACGCCGGCGAAGTAACCGGGACGACGGCGCAGCAGGGACGGGATGCTCGGGGCGCTCACCGCGGCGATCGCCGGCAGGTCGCGCAGCAGCCCGCCCAGGAACCGGGCGCCGTCGCCGACGGGGAGCTCCACCGGCAGGGACAAACAGGTTGTCGCCGCCCCGGCTGACCGACACGTGCAGGTGCAGCCCGTTGCCGGCCCCGTCCAGGGTGACCAGCGGGGAGAAGCTGACCCGGAGCCCGTGCGCGCGGGCGGCCGCGTGGATGGTCTGCCGGGCCAGCAGCTGCCGGTCGGCGGCGGCGACCGGGTCGGCCTGCCCGAGGCTGACCTCCAGCTGCGACAGCCCGTACTCGGCGTGGAACTGCCCCACCGGGACGCCGTTGGCCGCCAGGTCGCGCAGCACCGCCGCCGCGAACTCGTCGACTTGGAGCAGCGCAACCGGGCCGTACGCAGGTCCCTGCTGCGCCGCCGCCGGCTCGTCGCCCGCCCGCGAAACGAAGAATTCGAGCTCGAACCCGGCCCGGACCGACAGGCCGGCCGCCGCCGCCCGGGCCACCTGAGCCTCCAGTCGGCTCCGCTGGTCATACGGGTAGGGTTCGCCGTCCGGGCCCAGCTGCCGCCCTGGCGCCCAGGCGAAGCCGGGCTGGCCCGCCAGCGGGGTGACCTGCTCAAGGACCGGCAGCAGGCGGATGTCGCCGGACGCGTCCGACAGGCCGCTGTGGGCGAAGGAGATGCCATCGCGGGAATCGAAGACGGCGAAAAGCGGCGACATGCCCACGCCGCGCTCGGCGGCATCCGCCAGCCCGGCGATGGGAACGGTGCGCGATCGCGGTATCCCGTTATTGTCCGCCCAGACGATCGTGATCCCGGCCACGTCGGCCTCAGCCAGACGGTCCTGAATGGGGGCCAGGTTCGCGATCATTCGGTCACCACACTTCCTGCCCGCCTGCGGGCCGTAGCCGCTCGTTGTCAGCGCTTCCATCTGATACTGCAACGAAATTATCCCCCTATCGATAACCATCGAGCCCATTACGGAGTCTTAGGCGGTGCATTGGTTGCTAATCGCCTACAAAAGGAGCGACACCATGCAACTCCGCACTCCGTCCCCGAAGCGCCTGACCGCTGTGGCTGCCATAGCCTGCGCCGCAGCGCTGATACCGGCGGCCGCGCTAGCCGCCACCGCCTCCCCGGCCGCGCCTGCCGCCACGGCCCGCGCGTCTGCCAGTGCCACCAGCACTCCCGCGATCAGCGTCAACTCGGCGACGCTGGTGGCCAACGGCGCCGCGATACAAGTGGTCATCACCGTCACCTGCGGTGCGGGCGATACGGCCAACGTCAGCTCGACTACCACCCAGGCGACCGGCGTCCGTGTCGCCCAGGGCGCGCCTTCGTTCGGGTTCAGGTGCACGGGCAAGCCACAGCGGGAATCAGACCTGGCCGCAGCCAATGTGAACGGCGCCCCGTTCCGCCTCGGCATTGCCCTGATCCAGGTCACGGTGGCTGACTGCCCCGGGGCAAACTGCACGGAGGCCTCAACCGATAAGGTCCTGAGCATCGGGAAATAGCGATCTGCCGGACCGCGAGCCGGGTACCGCGCCCGCGCCATCCGCAGGCGCGGCCACTCCCCCAGGGCGGCCGCCTTTCGCCGTATGCTGGCGGGCATGTCCGGAGTGCGGCGCGTCGTCCCAATCACGCTTGGCCTCATCGACCTGCCCGAGCACGTGCTGGTGCAGGACGGCACGGACGAGGAGCTTCGGGTTCCGGTTCCCGGGGTGCTGGTGCAGTGCGACGGCGGCTGGCTGCTGCTTGACACCGGGTTCAACACCGCGCTGATCACCGACCCGGCCCTGCACGCCCGGTTCCACGGCGACCCGGCCATGCGGCCGGTCCTCCCCGGGCCTGGCGAGCCGCTCGACGAGGCCCTGGACGGCGCCGGCATCGACATCGCCGACATCCACGCGGTCGCGGTCAGCCACCTGCACTGGGATCACGCGGGCGGGCTGCGGCACTTCGCCGGCCGGGTGCCGGTGCACGCCCAGCGGGCCGAGTACGACTACGCGAGTCAGCCCGGCCCGGTGCCCGAGCAGCACGGGATGTTCAGGATCGACTACGACGACCCGCGGATCGACTGGCGGTTCGCGGCCGGCGACGTCGAGCTCGCGCCCGGCGTCACCGCCGTGCTGACGGCGGGCCACACCCCCGGTCACCAGAGCTTCGTCGTCGACCTGGCCGACGGCGGCGGCTTCGTGTTCGCGTTCGACGCCGCCTGCACCGTCGACGGCTGCGACCGCGAGGTCCCCGGCGGCCTGATCGACGTCCCCCGCGAGCACGGCGCGGCCCAGATCCGACGGCTCAAGGCGCTCGCGGCCGAGCGCGGCTATCAGCTCATCCCCGGCCACGACCCGGTCGCCTGGCCTGCCCTCACCGCCGCCCTGGCCGGGTAGCCAGAACGGATTAACGTCTGAGCCGGGACTGAAGAGCGGGCCGCGTGAGTTGTCCTTACACATGACGACGACGGATGAACTGCGCGCGAGGCTCGGCCGGGTCGGAATCTGGATGGCGCCGCCGGCGGCGGTCGGGCTGGATCCCGAGACCGCGGCCGAGGCGATCGAGCGGGCGGGGTTCAGCTCGGTCTGGGTCGGCGGCGGCAACGCCGGACCGGGCGACTTCGCGGTCCTGCGAGGGCTGCTGAGCGGCAGCGAGCGGCTGATCGTGGCGCCAGGCATCGCCAACATCTGGGCGTGGGAGCCGGCCGAGATCCGGGCGGAGGCGGAGCGGCTTGAGGCGGACTTCCCCGGGCGGTTCATCCTCGGGCTCGGCGTCAGCCACGCGCCGCTGGTGGCGCGGCTCGGGCAGACCTACGAGCAGCCGCTGCGGAAGATGGAGCGGTTCCTCGACGAGCTCGACCACCCCGCGCATCGCCAGCGCGGAACCGAGCTGCCGCCGATCGTGCTGGCCGCCCTCGGGCCGAAGATGCTGCAGCTCTCCACCCGCTACGCAGGCGCGCACCCGTACTTCACGACGTCCGCGCACACCGCCGAGGCCCGCGCCATCCTCGGCCCCGAGCCGCTGCTGATACCCGAGCAGGCCGTCTCGCTCGATCCGCTGGCAGCCGAGGGCGTCCGCGCCTACGCGGCCAGGTACCTCAAGATGGCGAACTACACCCGGATGCTCAAGAACTACGGGTTCACCGACGCCGACATCGCCGACGGCGGCAGCGACCGGCTGGTGAACACCGTCATCCCGTCCGGCGCGGCGGCCGGCCCGGCCGTCCGGGCCCACCTCGACGCGGGCGCCGACCACGTGGTGGTCCAGCCGCTGGGCGCGGACGGGGCATTCGATGTCGCCCAGCTCAGCGAGCTGGCCGACGAAGTCGACGATCTGCTGAAGCGCTAACGGGGTTCATGCGCCCCCGCTGGATCCGGCCTGATCCGAAAATACTTCGTAAGGTAAACTAATCACTGATGGCAATCGTTCTTAGGACCCCCCGGTGACGGCTGACTCGATGCGGCGCTCCCCCGCGCTGCCCCATGATGACCGGCCCGCACCGCGGCAGAAAAGCCGCTGGCGGGCGTGGCTTGACTGGCTCGACTCAACCGACCCGGGGCTGATGCGACTGCGGATGGCGACCGAGGTCGTGGTCGCGATCGGCATCGTCGTCGCCGCCGAGTGGATCTTCGTCCGGGTGACCGGCGCCCTGCAGACGCCGATTCCGGCCCGCGCGCCGGCCGCGCTGGCGGCGGAGCTGTGGACGCTGAACCACGCGCTGCTGGTGATCGGGGTCATGCTCGGCGCGATCCTGGCGATGATCAGCGGGTTCGGCATCAGCATGTACGCCACCGCCCGGAGCCAGCTCGTCACCCTGCTGTTCCTGCCGCTGCCGCTGCTGGCGATGCTCGCCGTCGGCCTGTCGGTGCACGTCCGGGTGGCGTCGCTGGCGCTGCTGGCGATCACGCTCGCGATCGGCACCTACTGCCGTCGCTTCGGCCCGCGCGGGTTCATGGGCGGCATGCTCGCGTTCATGGGCGCCTTCCTCGGCTTCTTCATCCAGGATTACATCAAGATGAGCCAGTTCGGCTGGCTCGCGGCCGAGATCGCGATCGGCGCGGCGGTGACGATCGTGGTGCACTTCACGCTCTTCCGCCCTCGGCCAGAGGTCGGGGTCAGGCGGATGCAGCGCTCGTACACCGCCCGCGCCCGCGACCTCGCCAGTGACATTGCCGAACAATTCGAAGCCCGGGCCCGTTCGGGAAAAACTAAGGACGGCAACCAACGGGCCGACCGGCAGCTACAGCGCCAGCTGCTCAGGCTCAACGAGGCCGCCCTGCTCATCGACGCGCAGCTGAGCGCCCCGGCCGCGATCCCGGCCGGCTGGAGCGCGGCCGCCCTGCACCAGCGCCTGTTCGACGCCGAGGTCGGGCTGGGCAACGTGGCCCGGTTCGCGATGGTGATCGCCGGCGGCGACTACCCGGCGCCGGTCACCGCGCTGGTCTCCGACGCCCTCGCGGGGATCCGCGACGCCGACTACGGCGCGGTCCTCGACGCGGCCGCGGCGCTGCGCGAGCTGCTCGAAAACCGTGATGTCGAACGGTCCGGGCTGACTCCGGACGGCCGGGTGGTCCTGCACCGGTTCGCCACCTCGGTCAGCGAGTTCGCCGTCGCGCTGCGGGCGTTCCGCCTGTACCCGCAGGGCCAGCCACCCGACGACGCGCCCGACGGGGAGTTCACGACCCCGGTGGCGACGTTCGGCGGCTGGCTGCCTGGCTCGGCCGCGGTGGCCGGGGCCGCGTCGCTTGAGCGGGGCGGCAGCGGGCTGATCGAGCGGATCAGGCTCGCGCCCTACGCGCGGATCGCGATTCAGATGGGCGTCGCGGTGAGCCTGGCGATCATCGCGGGCGACGCGCTGTCCGGGCGCCGGTTCTACTGGGCGGTGATCGCGGCGTTCATCACCTTCATGGGCGCGAACACGGCGGGCGAGCAGATCCGCAAGAGCTTCTTCAGGATCGCGGGGACGTTCGTCGGGGTGATCGTCGGGGCGGTGCTCGCGCACCTGGTCGGCGACCGGGTGCTGCTGCAGCTGGTGGTGGTGCTGGTATCGCTGTTCCTCGGTCTCTACCTGTTCCGCGTCAACTACGCGTTCATGACCATCGGGATCACGGTCATGGTGTCGCAGCTGTACGTGGAGCTCGACGAGTTCTCCAACTCGCTGCTGGTGCTCCGGCTGGAGGAAACCGCGATCGGCGCCGGGGTCGCGATCGCGACCGTCCTGCTGGTACTGCCGCTGCACGTCGGGCGGGTCGCCCGGGTCGCCGCCCGGCAGCAGCTGGAGGCGCTGGGCGACCTCATCGACCGGTGCCTGGCCCGGCTGGCCGACCCGGCCAGCGCGACCGGCTCCGACCTCGAGCTGCGAGCCTCGGCCCGCCGGGTCGACGTCGCCCACCAGGCGATGACGGCGACGACCAGGCCGATGCGGACGCCGCTGCTCGGCGAGCTGGCGTCGCGGGTGGCGGGGTTCACCGCGACCACCGACGCCGCCCGGCACTACGCCCGCAACCTGCTGCTCGACGCGTCCACCCGGTGCCCGGCGCTGGATCCCCGGGCCGCCTCGGAACTCGCCGTCGCCACCCGTCAGCTCGACTCGTCGATCGCCGCGATCACCGCGGCCCTGGCCGAGAACGCGGCCGCGGACGGGGCCAGCTATGTCCGCTCGGCCTCGCTGTTCGCGCGGGTGGCCGACCGGCTGCCTGACGACGCGCCGCTCAGCCGGCCGCAGCTCGCGCTGCGCGACCTCGAGCTGCTCGACGGGGCGCTGGCCGAGGCGGCGCGGTGGGCAGGGGTGCCGGTCAGCCAGGCCGAAGCGCCTTCGCTTCGGTAAACAGCGGCTCAGGCGCTGACGGTGTTGCCGGCGCCCTGACGGCGGCCCAGGATCCGCGCGACGGCGGGGGCGCTCGCCAGCGGTTGCAGCGCCCTCCCCTTGACCAGCCAGGAGATGCCGAAGGTGAGGATCGCGAGCGCCTCGGTGTCGTAGATCGCCAGGGTGCTGTTCTGGATCGACAGCGGGAGCAGGATCGCCACGCCGGACAGGAGCACCAAGGCGAGCATGACGCAGGCGCTGACCTTGTAGAAGACGCACCCACGGGGCGACGGCGGCGGTGCGTCAGGGCCGTCGCTGACGGCGTAGGCGAAGCGCCACATGGTGGCGGCGAGCCCGAGGAACGCGATCGACGCGAAGAACACGTGCAGGTTGCCGATGACCTCCTGGCTGGTGGTCAGGTGCGGGACCGGAGGCGACCCGGGCAGGAAGGCGACGCCGAGGACGCCGATGCCCGCGGCGTTGGTGATCCAGCGGTCAACCCGGACGCTCACGTCGTACAGCAGCAGGAAGACCCCGAGCACGCACAGCGCGCCGACCAGGATGTTGCGCATCGGGGTGTAGTAGTAGTCGCTCAGCGAGTTCGGCAGCGGGCCCGAGGAGAAGGCCGCGTCGCCGACGATCACCACGATCGGCAGCAGGGTCCCGATCCAGCCGATGGCCTTGCGCAGGATCAGAAACGAGCCGACCATGCCGCCGGTTTCTGTGCTGGTCACGGTCATGGTCGCATTCTCCGCCCCTCCGCCGCGTTTTGGCCGCTGTGAGTGAAATTTGGCGTCCGCGTTGAAAGAGGGTTCGGCGGCCAGTCAGATACGTCGGATTACGAGACCCGCATGGACACGGCGACGCCGCGTCTGCGCCTGGACCTGATCTCGCAGCCGAGCGCGATGATCGTCACCAGCGCCAACCCGGCCAGCGGGAGCGCGAACGCGGCCGCGTCCGGATGCAGCGGCACCGGGACCTGCGACCGGGTGAACACCGAGAGGTTGAGGGCCGGGTCCACGACCTGCGGCAGGGCGATCGCGCAGCCGATCGCGGCGACGGCGGCGGCGATGATCGCCGGGAGCACCTCGACCGCCGCGAGCAGCCCGCGCCGCCGTTCCGGCAGGCCCATGGTGGCCAGCCGGTCCAGGATCACCTCCCGGTCCGCCGCGCCCAGCGCCAGCTGGAGCAGCACCACCGCCAGCGCCAGCACGATCGCGTACCCGATCGCGAGGGCGAAGATCAGGAACGTGCCCTGCTGCAGGGGCGCCCCTGCCAGCTGCTGCAGCGCCGCCGACCGGGTGATGATGAGCAGCTGAGCGCTGCCCGTGGTCGCCTTCGCCAGCATGCGGAGCCTCGTCATGTTGATCGAGGGGCCGTTGAGCAGCATCAGGTCGACCGGGTGGGCGGCGCCGATCGCGGACTGCGGCAGCACGATGAACGCTCCGCCACCCGGCAGGGCCGGGGTGGACTGGAGCTCGCCCGCGATCTTGACCCGCAGCCCGGGCAGGCCCTGCTGGGCGAGGATGGCATCGTTGCCTGGCGCGGCCAGCTCGGCCGCCGCCTGCGGTGACGCCAGGACCGGGGTGACCCCGGCGTGGCCGGCCGCGGGCGTCAGCAGGGCGGGGTTGACCGGGGAGAACACCCTCGACGAGGCGACCAGGGCGGCGTAGCTGGCGGGGTCGACGACGATGCCGGTGATCACCGCCCCGCCGGCGACCGACAACGGCACCACCAGGACCGCCGCGGCGCGGGTGACCCCCGGGACCTTGGGGATCGACGCCGCCGCGGACGGGCTGATCAGCGAGGCGGCGGCGTTCTGGGCCCAGGGGCCGGAGACCGCCACGTCGGCGCCGGTCGCCTGCCATGACGCCGCGACTTCGCTGTTGGCCACGGCCTCCTTGACCATCCCGGTGAACGACGCCATGGTGACCGCGAGGACGAGCGTGAGGGCCGGCAGCGCGAAGGTCACGGTGGCGGCCGACGCGCGGCTGAGGCCGACGAACCCGACGACGCCGCGGCGGCGGGCCGACGCGCGCGCCAGCGCCCGCAGCAGCACCTGGTACAGGCGCAGGATGACGATCACGGCCAGCACCGCGACCAGCACCGGGGCCGCGCTCGCGTACAGGTCGACCACGCCCGTCTGCGTTCTGGCGATCACGATCCCGCCGATGGCAGCGGCGGCCGCGGTGACCTCGACGATCACCCGGGTCACCCAGGGGCGCCGCCGCCTGCGGGTGCCGCCGTGCCGGGTTGCCCGCCGGCGGCGCGGCAGCCGGTGCTGCCTCGCCTCCACCAGGCCCGGGCCGACGGTGGCGATGAGCCAGGGCCGCCAGGCCCGGCCACCAGGCGGCCGGGCCGGGCGGGGCGGCGTTCGGTATCAGCAGCACCGCGAGCGCCCAGGCGAGCACGGCGGCGGGCACGCAGGGCAGCGCCGCGCCGAGGAACCCGAACGAGAACAGCTGCCTGAGCGACGCGCCCCGCGCTCGCAGCAGGGTGAATTCGGCCGAACGGCGGGCGGCGATCATCCGGGCCGCCAGCAGCAGCATCACCGCGCTCGCGACCGCCAGGCCCACGTAGACCATGAGCAGCACCAGATTCACCGCGTTGGATTCCTGGACCAGGTCGACCAGCGGCTGGAGCAGGCCGGAGGTCACGGTGAACTCGTCCGACATCGGGGCGACGTACCCGGTCAGCTCGGGATTGCGGTTGGTGATCTGGTTGACCTGGTTGTACAGAGGCGGGGGCTGGCTGCGCAGGGCGGCCGGGTTGACCGGGAACTGCCACTGCATGACCAGCCCGTCCTGGCCGAAGATCTGCTGCATCGCGATGGTCTCACCGGGATCGGCGATGACCGCGGAAACCCAGAGGGGGCCTGCCGGGGTGTAGGAGAGCGTCGGACCTGGCAGCAGCGGATCGGTCTTCCAGAACAGGGAATCCGGGTCGACGGGCGCGACGATCCCGGTCACGTCGAGTTCGATCTGGTTGACCACGCCCGTGTTAAGTGACGAGGGGACGCCGATCGACACCGTTGAGCCTGGCCCCAGTCCGAACCCGCTGGCCATCGCCTGGGTGATCACGACCTGGATGACCTGGCCGGCATCGGCGGCGGGGGGCGCGGCGGCCGGCATGCGGCCCGCCACCAGCCGCAGGTGGCCGGCCAGCGGGTAGCGGTAGGCCACCTCCAGCTTCGCGGGGATCCCCTTGAGCTTGGGCAGCGGGGGCACCTGGGCCAGGTTGTACGGCTCGGAGGTGAGGGCCGCCCAGTCCGCCGACTGCGGGTCCAGGGTGAGCGGGCCGCCGCTGAAATCTCGGCGCAGCTGGCTGGTGACGGTGGCGAGGTTGGACTGGGTCAGTTCGACGGCGGCGCCGCCCTCGGTGCTGCCGCCGCCGCCGAAGGCGGTGTTGACCAAGGACCAGTTGGTCGTGGCGACCACGCTCCTATCGAGCGGTGACACGCTGTCCAGCGTCTGCTGCACCGCTCGTATCCCGGTCGCCTGCGCCTGCCGGGGGCCGGCCGTGGCGGCCAGCACGCAGCCCCCGGCCAGCAGCCCGAGGGTGACGCTGGCGGCGGCCCCGATGCCGGTCAGCCGGCCAACCGCACTCATGTTTCCTCCGCCGCGCGCAGATCGGCGGCCGGGTCGGGCCGGCGGGTGGCCGCCAGCGCCGCGATCACCACCGGCAGTATCGCCACCACCAGCGCGAGCGCGATGGCCTGCGGCAGGTCATAGAGCGTGAGGGCGGGCGGGGTCGGCTGCCGCGCGGTCGGGCTGAGTGTCACCGCGGGCACCAGCAGCCGCGCGACGAGCGTCCCGAGCAGCACCCCGAGGGCGGCCGAGGGCAGGCTGAGGAGCAGCTTTTCCAGGCCGAGCTGAAGCGCGGCGCTGCGGCGGGTCACGCCGAGGGCGGCCAGCAGCGCCGCCCCGGCGCGGCGCTCGCGCACGTCGGCCGCGATCGACACCCAGAACCCCATGATCGCGAGCAGCGACGCCGCGGCGGCCATCGCCAGCAGCGCCAGCTGCGGCGCGGCCGACAGCGGGTCACCGGTGTTGGCCGTGGTCAGCCCGGCCGCGCTGGTGACGTCGGTGCCGGCCGGAAGGCCGGCCGTCAGCGCCGGGGGGACACCTCCGTCGGCCGTGGCCAGCCACCACTGGTTGACGGGCACCGGGGGAAGCGACTGATGGGCCAGGTACTCCTGCAGGCTGCCGAGATCGGTGATCAGCGCGCCGCCGGACGCGGTGACGGTCGGGAACGAGGCTACCTCGGCCACGATTCGCAGCGGCACCGTCGCCCCGTCGACCGACTCCGGCACCACGGAGCCGATCTGCTGGCTGCTGGCGTTCATGAAGGCTCTCGTCGCGATGGCCGGGATCGCCGGCACCCGGGGCTCATGCGGAAGCAGCAGCAGCTGCGCGGCGACGTGCTGCTGGCCGGCCCTCGGTCGTTCACCGCGACGGCGGGCGCGTGGCCCGCGCCGAAGGTGAACGTGGCCGCCGCTGCGGTGATGAGCGTCTTACCGTCGAAGGGCTCGGCGACCTCATCGGGCGGGAAGTTGATCGGCTCGGGCGTGCTCGCCTGCTGCGTCCAGCCGGCCAGCGGCACGCCCCGCAGGGTGAGGGCGAGGGTCGGGACGCTGGCGAGCGGCATCCCGAAGGTGACCGTGATCGCGGCCACCCGCAGCGGGTACAGCGCCTTGTCGCCGCCGAGGGGCACGTCGATCAGGTGCGGGTGCCCGTCCGCGGCCAGCGCCCCGTCCTCGACCTGGAAGGCGGCGCCCGTCCGGTCGAGGATGGTGAGCGTCATGACAACCGGCCCGAGCGCGGCGGCCACACGCGCTGGCCTGCGGCGACGCTGTCGCCGCGGCCGGGCCGAGCGTGACGGTGAGCGGGATCGTGCCGGAGTTCGCGCCGGGCCGGGGGACGGGCAGCGCCGCCCCCGGCTGGGTGCCGGATCGGCGTGATAGCGCCGAACAGGCTGGCAGGCGGCAGGGCCGTCTCGTCGCCGCGCAGCCGGACGACGCTGGCCGCCTGGGTCGAGTCGACCGCGACGAGCTCGCCCGGAGTCCCGGTGTTGTCGACCGCGACCGCCATCGCGTGGGTGACACCGCGCGCTTCGGCCACGGCTCCCGTCTCGCCCGGGCTGAGCGCCGTCGGCGGGTCGACCTGGACGTCGGCGCCGGCCGCGAAGCTGGCCTGATCCGATGCCGACCGGGTCCAGCTCTGGTGCTGCGCGAGCGCGAGCGTCCCGGCCGCGACCGCCATCACCAGCAGCAGGGCCGCGCTCCCCTGGCGGACCGGCATCCGGCTGAACTGCCACGAGGCCAGCGCGGCGAGCAGCCCCCGGCCCCGGGCGGCCAGCCAGTCCGCGAGCGCGGCCGCCAGCGGAAGCAGGCGCAGCACGACGACGCTTCCGGCCGCGAGCGCGAGCGCCGGCGCCAGCGCCAGCACCGGGTCGATCCCGCCCGGTCCCGCTCGCGCCGACGGCGGAGAACTGGCGGAGCTGCCAGCAGGCCAGCACCGCCAGCACGATCAGGGCGACGTCGAGGCCGACCCTGGTCACTCCGGCCACCAGCCCCTGCCTGCCGCTATGCGCCCGCGCGACGGCGGTAAGCCCCGGCGCAAGCAGCGCGGCGACGGCGATGAGGGCGACGACGATCGCGGCCGCGAGCGCGTCGGGCCAGACGCCCGGCCGGCCCGCCAGCCGGATGCCGGACGTGCCCAGCGCCCCCGCGCCGACCAGCGCTTCGGCCAGCCGGACGCCCGCCAGCGCGCCCACGACCGACACCAGCGCCGACAGCGGGACCACCTCGGTCGCGGTGAGCTTGGTGAGCTGCCACCGGGTCGCGCCGCGGGCGATGAGCAGCGCGGTCTCCCCCTCGCGCTGGGCGGCCAGCAGCCGCCCGACCGCAGCCAGCGCGACGACGGCAAGCACGAGGATCTGCAGGGCGCTGATCACCAGCAGCGACAGGGCGACGGTGAGGTTGCTGCCGGAGGCGTCGAGCGCGGTCGGCAGGCTCGTAGTCATCTGCGCGCCGTTCAGGAAGGTCGCGTTCGGCAGCGACGCGACCAGGGCGGCGAGGTTGCCCGAGTCCGAGCCGAGGCTCCCGTTCGGGAACGCCTTCATGACCGGTTGCGCGAGCCACGACCCGCTCTGCTGCGTCAGCGCCGACCCGAAGGCGGCCGGGCTCACCACCAGCGGGCCGTAAGTGCTTGAGGGGTAGCTGGCGGACACGCCGCTGGGGGGGATGTAGCTGAGGGCCCAGTACGAGTCGTCCGGGCCGGTCGCTGCCTGGGCCGCGAAGATGCCGGTGATGTCGAAGCTCACCAGCGCGTTGTTGACCCGGTCGTGCAGGCGCAGCACGTCTCCGACCCAGACGTGGAGCAACGTCGCGGCCGAGGCGGGCAGCGCGGCCGGGATCGCCGCCGCCCCGCCGCCGGCCTGGCTGACCCCGGCGGTCGGGGCGGCCGGCCAGCGGCCCGCGATGAGCGTCGCGTGGCTGGCGAGCCCGCTCATCGAGGCCGCCTGGAGGAGGGCGGCATTGCCCGCGCCCGCGTTCGTCGGCGATGCCGGGAGCGCCCCCGGGACCAGCTCAAGCGGATCGGACCAGGAGGCCGACTGGAAGGTGAACGGCACGCCGGGCATCGCCGCCGCGATCTTCGACCGCAGGGTCGCGCCGCCCGAGGAAGCCTGGCTGGTGTCGTTCACCAGCGCGCTGACCGACATATCGGTGCCAGGCGCGGTGCTGAGATCGTGCTGCACCGCCAGCGGCAGCGCCTGGCCCATGAAGACCGCGACGGCGGCGGCCACTGCGGCCGCGACGAGCGTCGTCAGGGCGGCGGCGGCGAGCACGCCCCAGTACGCGGTCATGCGGCGGGCTGCCATCGGACCACGGGGGCTGAACACGAGCAAAGCATGCCGCACTAACGCCAGCATTAGCAATGTAAAGCAATGTAAAGCGGATTGGGCATTGCGGAATTAAGCCGACACGGACCAATTACCCGGGTCAATCACCGGCCAATTAGAACCGGTCTCCGAGCTCCGCCCCCTTGACCAGCTGCCCGCCCTTGATGATGGCGAGGAAGGCCTCCTCGGGCCGGCCGATCAGCGCGATGTCGGCGACCGGGTCGCCGTCGACGAGGATCAGGTCGGCCAGCGCCCCTTCTGCCACCACGCCGAGCCGTCCGGGGTAGGGGTTGCGCGGCCCGGACAGCGCCAGCAGCGCGGCGTTGCCCGCGGTTGCCTGCCGGAGCAGGTCGGCCGGGCTGTACCAGCGGGCCAGCTTGGCCAGCTGGGCGCCCTGGCGGGTGGCGAGCCTGGCGTCGAAGAGCGTGTCGGTGCCGAACGCGACCCGCACCTGATGCTTGATCGCGAGGTTGTAGGCGTTGTCGGTGCCCGCGACCATCTGCAGGAACTTCGCCCGGTTGGGCCCGGCCAGCGGCGGCGCGTCCTCGTCGTCGAGGAACGGCTGCAGGCACCACCAGACGTCCTTGTCCGCCATCAGCGCGACGGTCTCCTCATCGAGCAGCTGGCCGTGCTCGATGCAGCGCGCACCGGCGCTCGATCGCCGCCCGCACCGCCCGCGGCGTGTAGGCGTGCACGGTCACGTAGGTGCCCCAGTTCTCGGCCGCGTCGACGGCGGCCCGGATCTCGCGCACGGTGTACTGGGTGACGTCGAGCGGATCGTAGTTGGAGGCCACGCCGCCGCCCGCCATGAGCTTGACCTGGGACGCGCCGCGACGGAGCATCTCCCTGGCGCCGCGCAGCACCTCGACCTCGCCGTCGGCGATCACGGCCGCGCCGACGATCTCGCTGTAGCTGAGATGGCCCGCGATCCCCCGGGGGACCTCGTTGGGCAGGCGGAAGTCGCCGTGCCCGCCGGTCTGGGAGATGAACGCGCCGGACGGGTAGATCCGCGGGCCGGGGATGGAGCCTTGATCGATCGCCTGCTTGATGCCGAACGAGGGACCGCCGAGATCGCGCACGGTCGTGAACCCGCGCATGAGCGTGTCGCCGGCGCTCGACCACCGCCTGGGCGAACACGTAGCCGATCTCGCCCATGGTGGCGACCGCGGCCGGGATCGTGGTGAACGCGGTGTGCCAGTGCGCGTCGATGAGGCCCGGCATCAGGGTCTTGCCGCCGCCGTCGATCTGGACACCGCCCGGGTCGCCGGGGTCGCCCGGCCCGGAGGGGCGGACGGAGGCGATCAGGCCATCGCCGACGGTAACGTCGAACGGGCCGCCGACCCGGCCCTCGACGCTGTCGAAGACGTTGACGTTGGTGATGCGAAGAGGCTCGCCCATTCGTACATTCCCCCCAAATCCACGGCTCTTTCAGCAAAAGTCCGCGCGCGGTGTCGCGCGAAGCCGACGCTACACGTCGAAGTCGCAGCGCACTGCGATAGGTCCGACACGATCCGCAATTGTCGAGCGAAAAGAGCAGGGACGTTGAATGACACCGGCCGAGAGAAGCCCGCCAGGCTAATCGTGATACGCGGCAATTCGGCGTCGGGTAAGTCCGCCGTCGCGGCCGAGATACGACGCAGGCACGGCCGCGGCCTGGCGATCGTGGGCCAGGACAACCTCCGCCGGGTGGTGCTCAGGGAGCGGGACGTGCCCGGCGGCGCGAACATCGACCTGATCGACCTCACGGCCCGGTTCGCCCTCGACCGCGGGTTCCACGTGATCGTGGAGGGCGGCTGGTACCGCGAACGCGACCTCCTCCCTGGCGGGCTCGAGCAGGTCATCCAGGCCGCATCATCGCTCGATGAGACGGTCCGCCGGATCATGGCCGAGTCTGGGCTGTGAAAGCCGCAGGGGAACGCTGGCTAGCAGTCGCGCACCCGACGGTAAAGAGAATCCCGGGATGGCGTTGAACGCCATCCCGGGATTTCGTTGTGGTGGGTTATGCGGGGTCGTAGGAGGGTTCCGGGTGTTGTCGGGTTTCTTGTGTTGCGACGGGTTCGCCGCGGGTGTTGGAGGCGCGCAGCGCGATGGCTCCGGCTGCGACCAGGCAGAGGGCGCTGACGAACAGGGCCCGTTGGAACCCGGCGGTGAGTGCCGCCGGGGGCGGGGCGTGGGCGGCCAGCAGGTGGCTGGTGCGGCTGGTCGCGATCCCGCTGAACACCGCCAGGCCGAGCGCTGACCCGAGCTGGAAAGAGGCGGTGATGAGGGCCGCGGCCAATCCGGCCTGATGCTTCGGCACGCCCGCGTTCGCGGCCGTTTGCACACCGGCGTACAGCAGCCCCAGCCCGGCCCCCATGACCACCAGCGGGGTGAGCAGGTTGCCGAGATAGGTGCCATCGACCGGGATGCGGGAGAGCCAGAAGATGCCGCCGGCGGCGAGCAGCGCACCGGAGACGATGATCGGGCGGGTACCGGTCCTGACGAACATCTTCGTCGCCACCGTCGAGCCGAGCCCGATGCCGACGCTCACCGGCACATACGAGAGCCCGGACCGCAGCTGGGAGTAGCCCAGGACGTTCTGCATATACAGAGTGACGAAGAAGAACATCGAGTAGAACCCGGCCCAGGCGATCACCTGGGTGGCATCGGCCGCGGCCAGGCCCTTGATCCGGAAGATCGACAACGGGACCAGCGGATCGGCGCGCCGCCGCTCATTGGCCACGAACGCGGCCATCAGCACCGCCGACGCGGCCAGCCCGCCGATGGTGCGGCCCGCACCCCAGCCCTCGTCTGGCGCCTTCACCAACGTGAAGATCAGCAGCAGCATGCTGGCGGTGACCAGCACCGCGCCGACCGCGTCGAAACCGCCCGGCACGGACCGGCCGTGGTCGGCCTGCAGGATCCGGAACGCCCCGAACAGCACCAGCGCACCCATCGGGAGGTTCACGAAGAACACCCACCGCCAGCCGAAGTCCTGGGTGAGCAGCCCGCCGAACAACAGCCCGACCGCCGAGGCCAGCCCGCTGATCCCGGCCCACACGCCGAGCGCCTTGTGCCGGTCGGAGTCCTGGAAGGTGGTGGTCAGGATGGACAGCGCGGCCGGGGACATCATCGCCGCCCCCAAGCCCTGGGCGAGCCTGGCGCCGACCAGCAGTCCCTGGCTGTCGGCCAACCCGCAGGCCAGCGAGGAGGCCGCGAACAGCGCAGTCCCGGCGATCAGCAGCCGCCGCCGCCCCAGCAGGTCCCCGGCCCGACCGCCCAGCAGCAGGAACCCGCCATAGGTGATCAGATAGCCGCTGACCACCCACTGCAGGTTCTGCACCGAGAACCCCAGATGCGTTCGGATGGTCGGCAGCGCGACGTTCACGATCGAGCCGTCCATGACGTCAAGGAACGTCACCGCGCACAGCAGCGCCAGCGTTACCTTGCCGCGCCCGGTCGCCAGATACGACCGCACCGGCGGCGCCGTCGGTGCGGTGATGGCGGCGCTCACGAGCCGGCTTCCATCACGGGGCCGACCTCGACCCCGCCGCCGACCCGCATCACCGGGCAGTCCTTGGCCAGCGCGAGCGCTGAGTCCATGTCGTCGGCGGACACCACCGAGTAGGCGACCATCCGGGAGCCGCTGCCGCCGACCTCGCCGAGCGAGGCGTAGTCGGTCACCGCGTGGCCGACGTCTACCAGGGCCGAGCCCAGCCCGCCGAACCAGGCCTGCCATTCGGCCGCCGTCCCGGCGTGGGGCTCGTAGTCGGAGGGCACACGGAAGGAGAAAACGTACTTGGCCATGACCTGTGGTCCTGTTCTGTATCCGGGGCGCGCCCCGGACTGGGACCGCCTCCAACCGGGTAGACGCCACCGTCCGCCCGAAATTGGGCGGCGCTGCGCCGCCCAATTCGCAGAGCCGACGGCGTCTTTATGGTTGAGCGAGCCGAACGCGCCCGGCGGAAAAGAAGAAGAGCGAGGATGCATGGCGATGGAGATGGACACGACGGACCTGATCGCTCGGGCTCGGGCCGGCGACCACAACGCGTTCCGCGACCTGGTCGAGGGCCATTCCCACGAGCTGCAGGTGCACTGCTACCGCATCCTGGGATCCCTGCAGGACGCCGAGGACGCACTTCAGGAGACCCTCGTGTCCGCCTGGCGTAACCTCGGCGAGTTCGGCCAGCGGTCCTCGCTCCGAACCTGGCTGTATCAGATCGCGACCAATCGGTGCCTGAGCATGTTGCGGGCCGACCGCCGACGCCCCCGCATCGCTCCCCCGGTGCCCGCGGCCGCCCTGCCCGAACCCACCGGCGCCGGCGACGCCCCGCCGTGGCTGGAACCCTACCCCGACGTCCTGCTCGACTACCTCGTCGACCAGCGGCCCGGACCGGAGGCGCGCTACGAGATCACCGAGTCCATCTCCCTGGCCTTCATCACCGCCTTGCAACTGCTGCCCCCACGCCAACGCGCCACGCTCGTCCTCCGCGACGTCCTGGGCTACCACGCGGCCGAGGTCGCCCAGATGCTCGGCACCACCCAGGAAGCCGTAAGCAGCGCACTCAAACGGGCCCGCGCCACCGTCGACGGCCACCTCGCCGACTCCGGCGCCGGCGGCGGCGTCGGAGGCCGCAGGCCTGCGGGCCAACCCGACAACGCCGCCGAAAACCGGCTCGTCGCCCTGCTCACCGACGCCCTGGAACGGGCCGACCTGGACGCCCTGATCGAACTGCTCGTCGCCGACGTGAGATTCTCGATGCCCCCGGCCATGCTCGAATACCGCGGCATCGAATCGGCCCAGCGCCTCCTCGCCGCCGTCACCTTCCGTCCTGGCCGCACGTACCGCGTGGTGCCCACCCGCGCCAACGGCCAGCCCGCCTTCGGCTTGTACCTGGCAGATCCCCACGCCAGCGTCTACCGCGCCTACTCCCTGCTGGTCATCGCCACCGCCGGCGACGACATCACCGCCATCACCGGCTTCACCACCAACGTCATGGCGCGCTTCGGACTACCCCGAACCCTCCCGGAAACAGACTGAGGGTAGGGGGCTGTTGTCCCGCCGGGGCGGGCGTTAGCCGGGTTCGGGATCTAGCCGCCGGGTTGCGCTGGGGGTGGTCCGTGGCTGCGGAGGACGACTTTGCCGTCGGGGCTGGTGGCGCGGGTGGATCCGTCGGGCAGGAGTTCGAATTCCCAGCCCATCCGGTGGATGCAGATGTCGTGGTGGTACTGGCACAGAAGGACGCAGTCCTTGACGCTGGTCTTGCCGCCGTGTTTTTTGTGCTTGACGTGGTGGACGTCGCAGTGGGCGGGGCGGCGGTGGCAGCCGCCGGGCCAGGCGCAGCCCTTGTCGCGGGCGATGACGGCCTTGCGGATGGCGTCGGGGATGGTGTCGGAGTAGCCGACGTCGAGGATGACGCTCTTGGCGTTGAGGGGCGCGTCGAGCAGGGCGCGGCGCAGCGCGGAGGCGATCGCGCCGGGTCCGGAGACGAAGTGGATCGCCAGCCGGGCCAGGGCGTGCTGCAGGTCCTGCCACTGCTCGGGCTCCAGCGGCTGCGGCCAGGCGGGCAGGGCGGAGCCGGCGGCGCGCGCGGGCCCGCCGGGGCGCGCGGGCGGGGCGGCCGCCGCCGCGGCGCGGGCGGCGGCGTGGCCGTAGGCGTCGGTGATCAGGGTGATCATCTGCCCGATGACGGCCCAGTCGGGGCTGCCGGTCACGACCGGGACGATGAGGGCGTCGCACGCGACCGCTTCGGCGTCCTTGCCCGCCAGGTACCCGTGCTCCCCCGCTCTCGCCCGGAGCCAGGTGTCCTCGACGGCCGACGCCCCGTCCATGGCCAGGAGGTCGGACAGGGGGATGGTGACGTCGACGCGGGTGTCGGCGCCGGCCCGGTCGGGGACCATCTTGGCGCGGATGAGGAGCTCGCAGGCGTTGTCGAGGGTGGTGTCGAGGATGAGGTGGCGGTCGCCGAACCCGCGCCCGGCCGGGTCCTCCTCCGGGTCGGGCTCCTGCGCCCGCCACGCCTCGTAGGCGGCCTGGGCCAGGAGCTTCAGGTCGTCCAGGTCCGCCCCCGCCGTCGCTGCCTCGACGAGGATCTTGTCGGCCGCGGACTGGAGCTCGTCGTGGTCGATCCGGCCGGTCCAGGCGGCGACCTCCCGCGCCCACGAGATCGTGATCGCCCCGGACGCGGTCGCGGCGTCGAGCGACGGGTGCCTGCCCAGCAGCCGCATCCGGCGGACGGCGGCCCTGGCGTCCCTGCGGCCGAGGCGGGTCTTGGCGGCGAGCCAGGCGGCGGTGGTGGCGTACCCGTCGGCGTCGTGGTCGTCGGCGGCGTCGAACCGCCGCATCAGCCCGTTGGACGCCGCCCCGAGCAGCGAGGTGATCGAACCGAGCTGCTCCAGGGCCTCGGCCCGGGCGGGGCCGTCGAGGCCGGCGGCGGCGGAGTTCAGGTAGCGCGCGGCCGCGCTGGTGACGCTGAGCGCGTCGGCGACGCTGGCGAAGCCCTGGCCGGGGGCGGCCAGGGCGCAGCCCGAGCCGTCTGCTGTGCACATCAACAACCACCCCCTCCCCGCTGGGCCCTTCGAGAGCATGCGGATGAAGCTCACGCGGTAGCCGGGATCGGCCGTGGCGGGCGCTTGCGCGCCGACGGCCACAGCACTCCGTTACGGCTGAGCCTGGCGGCAGCGCCGGCGATCCGCCGGGCGGGAATCCGCGAGGGGCGGCGCGCCTGGGGGGCGCGTTCGCGAGGGGCTGCCTTCTCCCCCCATATTACCCGTTCGATCAATAGCGAGTAAATGGCCTGGGCGTGATCGTTTATTCGATTTCCTGTCACCTACGCCATCGACATGAAACCGAGTGGGAGATGAGTCAGGAGGGACCGTTCGATGAAACGGGTTTGATCTGCCTGGGCATTCTCGGCTTAGCAGGGGAGGGTGACGGTTGCGGCGTAGGCGAGCACGCCGCCGGGCACGGCCGACAGCGGGGACTGGACCGGCCCGGTGGTGGTGATCTGCCAGACGCGATGACCATCTGACATGCGGAAGGCGGCCAGCTCGGCGGTGCCCTCGGCGTCTACTGGCACGATCAAAAGGGGGCCGGCCGGGAAGGCGAGCAGGGTCGGCCCGTCGCCGGGCGGCGGCTCGCCGACGGTCCACCGGGTCCGGCCGGTGAGCGTGTCGCGCAGGGTGATCCGGCCGAACGTTTCCGATCCGTTGCTGTCGGGTTCGGCGACCGTGTCCGGTCCGATGACGACGCCGGTCGGGGTGGCCACGGCGTGGTAAACGGAGGCGACCCGCCAGCGGACCCGGCCGGTGGCCGGGTTGAACGCGTCTTGCCCGATGCCGACGGAGTCGGTGACGGACATGAGCCCGGGGGCGTAGGCATCGAGCAATTCCGGCGCGCGGGGCACGAACCGCCACTTCACCCGGCCGTTCGCTACGTCGATGGCTAGCAGCACCTGAGCGGGCTGACCGGTGGTGTTCGGCTGCGCTTGGGTCGCGTAGACCAGCCCGTCCGATGCCTGCGGGTTGACCCGGCCCGGTTCCAGCCGGACGTTCGGCAGCGAATCGGTCCACCGCAGCTGGCCGGTCCGGTCGTCGTAACCGCTCAGCCGGCCGTCCACGGAAACCAGGAGCGCGCCGCCGGCCGCGACGATGGCCGAATCGGCGGCAAGGCCGTCAGGACCGCCCGGGCGGGACCAGCGGATTCGCCCGGTTGCCAGGTCCACCACCTCAAGCAGGCCGACCCCGGTGCGGATGGCCAGGCCGCCGTCGGCGGTGGGAGAGAACGCGTCTACCGTCCCGTTGGAGATGGGCACCGTCCACCGGGTCCGGCCGGTGGACGCGTCAAGCCCGGCGAGCCGCGCCGGGGGCAGCCCGGTGAAGCCGGCCTGGGCGAGCTCGACGACCAGGTTCTGCCACCGCCACACGCCCGCAATGTCCTGGCGGCCGACCTTGGACCACAACCGGTGCCCGTCGGCTAGACGCAACCCGTACACGACATCGTCTTGGGCGAAGACGGCGACCGAGCCGACCGCAAGCGGAGCCAGCTGCGGGCTTGGTCCCGAGCCGTCCGGCGCGGCCAGCGGCGCCTGCCAGCGCACCCGGCCCGCGGTGGTCACATCGAGGGCGGACGCATGCCCGGGCGGCGCTATACACGAGTAGCTCGGTGCGCTGCCGCTGCAGCCGACCAGCCCGGCGACGGCGCAGGCGCAGGCAGCAGCGGCCGAGCAAGCACGGCGCACCAGCAACATGCCCCTTGGACGCATCCAGCCGTCGGGCGGGCGATACCCGGCCGGTTACAAAACGGTCACATCACCCCGCCGGCGACCCCGAGGGGCCGGACGGGAATGCCCGGAGAAGCCGTGACTGCTCCCCCGGGCATCGAGACGGCTCCCGTCGGACGCCTCAGCGCTGGGTGGACAGGCTCGGGCCTGACCCGCTGCCGTGGGCTACGGTCGGTCCCTCCGGCGGCGCGGGCAGCGCGGGTAGCCCGGGTAGCGCGGGCAGGCTCACGCAACTCGGCGCCGGCGGCGAGGTCAGCCTGGCCGTCCCGACTGTGGTGATCGTCTTGCCGTTCACGGTTGTCTCGAAACCGACCACGAGGATGTCCCCGGCCGGGATGCCTTGCGCGTTCACGGTGACCGAGCCGCCGCCAACCGACCGGCTGGACTGAATGCTGAGGTGCTTGCCGTTCAGCGGCACGGCGGGGGACGGCAGCGAGGATATGCTCGGGCAGCCCGCCTCGACCGGCACCACGTACACCTGGCTGTCGCCGAGCTTGTGCAGCTTCGCGTTGGCTCCGGCTATCCCTGACTTCTTGTACACGGCGAGCGTGATCGTGCCGTTGGGGTTGTTGGTCACCGCGAAGGCCGCCGGTTTGCCGCCCGCCACATCGCCGCGGTGGCCGGCCGCGTTGCCGCCGACAGTGGCCAGCAGGCCGGCCGTGGCCGCGACGGCGACGCCGCCTCCGCCGACCGCGAGCAGCGCCCGACGGGTGGCGACATGCCGCCTGGACGCGGGCGGCCTGGTATTGGTGAGTGCCGATCCGTGCTCTCGCATCAGGTCGTCGAACAGCTGGTCTGCGAACTTAGTCATTGCCGTCACCTCTGGTTCGGGAGTTGTCGTTGGGTGTTTGCGGAGCGCCCTGCTTGGACTGGGCTTGCTTGCGCAGCCGGCCGCGGGCGCGCAGCAGCCGCATCCGCACCGTGCCCGGCGCGAGCCCGAGCGCCGTCGCCGCCTCCTGTGGCCGCAGTCCGGCGATGTCCACCAGCTCGATCACCGCGCGGTCTCGTTCCGGCAGCTCGGCCAGTCCGGCCAGCATGTCCGCGCAGGCGCGTTCGGCGTCGATCCGGTTCAGCAGTTCCCCGACCTGGTCCTGGTCCAGCTCGCGCCGCCCGGCCAGCCGTTGCAGCCGGTGCTGGTGCTGGCTGTACGTCTCGCAGTACGAGGCGTAAACCCGCCGGGCAATGCCGAACACCCAGGCTCTGGCCGTGCCCTTGTCCGGATCGAAGGACCCGAAGGAGGTGATCGCCGCGACGAAGGTGTCGGCGGTCAGGTCGGCCACTACCTGCGGCTCGGCCGCGCGCCGCGCGAAATAGGCTGTCACCGCGTCCACGTTTGCCCGGTAGAGCCGCTCGAACTCGGTGGTCGCGCCGGTGCCGGCGCCCCATTCGATGGTTCGGCCCCCCAGGTGAGTTGCCGTTGTTTTCTCGGTCACGTCTCTAGTTGCCTGCCCGCCACCGCTGCGTCACGCCACCGCTCTAAGTTTCCGCCCGCCGCTCCGGCGGAGCGAGAGGCCGGCCGAGGTGGGTCGGAAGCCGCAGGCGTGCTCGTAGAAGGTGGCGTACTCGGGTTCGTAGTCGACGTGCACCCAGTCGCAGCCGGCCCTGAATGACTCGTCGGTTACCGCGGCGACCAGGTCCCGGCCGATGCCGAGGCGCTGGAAGCCGGGGTCCACCATCGTGTCGAGGATGAACGCGTGGGTCCCGCCGTCCCATACGGCGTGCACAAAGCCGACCAGCCGGCCCGCGCTGAAGGCGCCGACCCAGGTGAGGCTGTGGCGCTCGAGCCGGTCCGCCCACGGGCGGGTGGCGGCGCCCGGCTCCGGCTGGTCCGGGCTGAACGCCCGGTGGTGCAGCGCGGACAGCTCGGCGTCGTCGATGGGGAACCTGATCTTTAGCTCGACCGTCATCGCGTTCATCGACCGGGGTGGTCAGAGTACGTCGAGGGCGGTGAGCCGCTCGATCAGGCGGTCGTTGTCCGCGTCGGTCAGCGCCAGCCGGGGCGGGACGAGCCACCGCTCCCCCACCCCGGTGGCGGCCAGGGCCGCCTTGTAGGCGGCGGTCGACCCGGCCGGGAGGCAGGCTTGCACGGCGCGGAGCGCGGCCTCATGCCGGAGCGCGTCCTCGAGCTGGCCGGCCCGGGTCGCGTCGTAGGCGGCGCGGACGACCTCGGGCACGATGTTCGCGTTCGCGCAGATGGTGCCGCGCGCCCCCGCCAGCAGGTAGCTCACGATCAGCACATCCGTGCCGGTCAGCAGCGAGAAGTCCGCTGCGGCGCCGGCGGCGGCGACCGCGTCGAGCAGTCGGGCCGCGTAGTCCAGGTCGCGGCCGGAGTCCTTGAGCCCGGCGACCTGGGGATGGGCGGCCAGCGCGGCGACGGCGGCCGGGTCGATGACGATCTTGGTGAAGACGGGGATGTTGTAGATGACCAGGGGCAGCGCGGTGGCGTCGGCCAGCCGCCCGAAGTAGCCCTGCTGCTCGGCCGGGGTCAGCGGGTAGTAGGCGGGCGGCGCGGCCAGCACCGCGGTGGCGCCCTGGTCGGCGTAGGCGGCGATCTCCGCGACGGCCTGCTCGTGGTGGTGGGCGAACATCCCCGGGATCACCGGCGTGCCCGGCGGCACCGAAGCGGCGACGGTGCCGGTCACCGCGAGCCGCTGCTCCAGGTCGAGGCTGTACCCCTCGCCGGTCGAGCCCAGCGGGCTGATGCCGGTCACGCCCCGGCTGAGCAGCCGTTCGACCAGCTCCCTGAGCGCACCGTGATCGACCAGGCCCGCCCGGTCGACCGGGGTGAGCAAGGCGGCGATGACACCCTCGAGCATTGGCCCCACGATTCCTCCGTTGACGGTTGCGGCTTGAGCGGCACGATGGACAATTCGAGCATCCCATGAGCGCGCCCGGCCGAGCCGGGCGAGGCGATATAAGCAGACACGAATGTCGATGCCGCCTTAACCTAAAGGGACTTCGTGTCAGCGTTCGCCGGAGGAGCCGCTAATGCCGATTCCGCTTGAGCTCGCCACTGCTTGTAGCGATGTCCGGTTGGCGGCCGCCGCCGACACGATCGCCGGCCGGGCCGCCCGCTATGTCGCCGCGCCCGACTCGACGGCGGAGGCGTCGGCGCTGCTGCGGGCCGCGGCCGCGCTCGGCCTGACGGTCGTGCCGCGCGGCGCCGGGCGTCTGCAGCACTGGGGAAACCCGCCCGACAGCTGCGACCTCATCGTCGACACCCGCCGTCTCGACCGGATCGTCGAGCACGAGCCAGCCGACTTCACCGTGACCGTGCAGGCGGGCGTGCGGCTGCGCGACCTCGAGCGGACGCTCGCGCCGTCCCGCCAGACGGTGGCGCTGTTCCCGCCCCGCCCGGCCTACGCCGGCACCGTCGGCGGTCTCATCGCCACCAACGTGGGGGGCTCGCACCGGTACCGCTTCGGCACGCCGCGCGACCGGCTCACCGGCATCACCGCGGTCCGCGCGGACGGCACGATCGTCACCAGCTCCGATCCGGCCGCCAGCGGCGGACGGAACCTGGTCGCGCTGCTGGCCGGCTCCTTCGGCAGCCTCGGCTTGATCACCGAGGCCACCTTCCGGCTGGAGCCGACGCCGCAGGTGCTCGGCAGCGTGGCGATGAACTGCGACGGTCCCGAGCATGCGGAGCGGCTGGTGGAGGAGGTGTCAGACCCGTCGATCGCACCGTTGGGGATCGACCTGCGCTGGCCGGCGGCGGATGAGCAGCTCAGGCTGTTCGCGATGATCCAAGGCGACCGCGAGGACTACGAGGCGCGCCAGGCGCGGCTGCACGTAATGGCGGGCCGCGCCGCCCCGCCGCCCATCGACCGGGCCCACCGCCGCAGCCTCGACGACCCCGAGACCCTCGGGCTCCCGCCGGAGGAAGTGCAGCGACTGCTGGCCCAGCGGGCGCGGATCCAGGCCGAGATCGAGGACCCACCGCCGGACACCGGGACGCTGGTGCGCGTCTCGTTTCCGCCGATGCGGCTGGCCCGAACGCTGACCCTGATCCGGGCGGCGGCGGTCGGCAGCGGAGTCGACGCCGGGATCAAGGGATCGGTCGTGGTCGGCGTCCTCGACGTCAAGGTTCCAGCGCAGACGCCGCCGGCGGCGGTGGCCCGGTTCGTCGACGCGCTCAGGGCGGAGTTGGGCGGGCTGGGCCAGCCAGGGACCGCGGCCCCGGCCGCACGCGCGGTGGTCGTGTACGCGCCGGATGAGGTGCGGGACCTAGCCGACACGCGCGGGCCGGTGCCGTCGCTCGCGCGGCTGCGGGCGATCAAGGACGAGTTCGACCCCGAGCACCGGATGGCGCCCGGCCGGATCGCGGACGCGATCTGACCGGGCCAGGTCTGGGCTAGCTCAGGGCTAGCTCAGCGCGAACTTCTGGGCGGCGGTGCCGTTGCAGTCGTAGATCTGCAGCTGGGTGCCGTTGGCGGTGGCGCCGCTCGGCGAGTCGAGGCAGCAGCCCGGACTGCGGGTTCAGCAGCGAGCCGTTGGACTGCTGCTGCCAGACCTGGCCGCCGACGCCGTTGCAGTCCCACAGCTCGACCTTGGTGCCGTTCGCGGTGCCGTTGCCGACGATGTCGAGGCAGCGGCCGAGCGTCTCCAGCGAGCCGTTCGAGTTGTGGTACCAGTGCTGGTCGACCGCGTAGGACTGGCAGTCCCACAGCTGCACGGCGGTGCCGTTGCCGCCGGTGTCGTCGGCCGCGACGTCGACGCACTTGCCGCCGGGCCCGACGATCGTGCCGCCGCCGTTGACCGAGAACTTCTGCGCGGCGGTGCCGTTGCAGTCGTAGATCTGCAGCCGGGTGCCGTTGGCGGTGTTGCCGCTCGGACGCGTCGAGGCACCGCCCCGACTGCGGGATTGAGCAGCGAGCCGTTGGCCTGCTGGATCCACTTCTGGCCGCCGACGCCGTTGCAGTCCCACAGCTCGACCTGGGTGCCGTTCGCGGTGCCGTTGCCGTCGATGTCGAGGCAGCGGCCGAGGGTGCTGAGCGAGTCGTCGGCGTTGTGCGTCCAGTGCTGGTCGACGGCGTAGGACTGGCAGTCCCACAGGTGCACCGCCGCGCCGTCGCCGCCGGTGTCGTCGCCGATGACGTCGACGCACTTGCCGCCGGGGCCGGTGATCGTGCCCGCGGTGGCGGGCGGGCCGCCGGAGTTGCCGCTGTAGCCGACCGAGACGATGTTCGCCTGCACGGCGTTGTCGGCCGCGTCGGTCGGGTAGCCGGACGTCATCACGCCCTCGAAGAACGAGCCGATCGAGGCGTTGCTGTTGTCGCCGCCGGTGCCGAGCACGATCGAGCCCTCCTGGTGCATCGGCGAGTACCCGCTCGGCGGCTCGACCCGTCGTACCAGCGTGGACAGGCCGCCGGACTGCGCGTTGCCGCCCTTGAGCGCGAAGTGGTTCTGCCCGTTGTTCTTCAGCAGCGCGGTGACGAACGGCGTGGCGTTGCCGAGGTGTCGCCGGGTTGCGTGCCGTGCGCCCTGGTACAGGCCGTTCTCCAGGTCGCCGGCGACCCACGGGCCGATGCCCGATGCACGGCGGGAAGCAGCAGGTGGTGCCGAGGTTGACCGCGTCCATGTGGCCGTTGCCGGTGTCGGCGATGTTCGCCTCGACGTTGCCGTAGTCGAAGCAGCAGCCGCCGTTGACGTGGGTGCCGCTGGCCACCATGTACATGCCCTCGGGCTGCGCCGTTGACCGCGACGCCGGCGCCGACGTTGTGCCGGTAGCCGGTCTGCCCGGCGATGTAGACGCCGTAGACCTTGTGGCCGCCGACGGTCACCGGCAGCGCCGCCGCGTTGGCGCCGACGTCCTGGCCGCCGGCCGCGCCGCCCGGCCCCTCGATGGTCAGGTCGTTGTGCCGCGGCGACTGGTCGTAGATGCTCGTGATGATGCAGGTGGTGTGCGCGCAGAACGACGTCCTGCGCGGCGGCGTTCGCGTAGCCGCCGGCGGCCAGCAGGCCGATGTTGGCGGTGGCGCCGTCCGAGGCGCGCTTGACCTGGTACAGGCGGCCCGTTGTAGGCGGCGTAGAGCGCGCGCACGGTGCTGTGCGCGGCGACGCACGGCGTGCCGGCGGCGGCGTAGATGTCGCAGGGACCCGATCCGGCCGCCTGCGAGGTCGCGGGTACCGCGAGCACTCCGAGGCAGGCCAGGGTGACCGCCGCGACCGCGGCGACCAGTCTCCAGGCATGGCGAAGGCGTCTAGCAGCTCTCATCGGCGAACATCCGTCCTGCGCGTCCGTGCGCAATAGTCGGCAAAGGACCCTGATGTCGAGAATGTTCTTAACAAGCCTTCACGTCAATACCCAAAGTTCCCCTTACTTTCACAGACCCTCACGGACGTCTGACCGGCGCCCTCGGCGAGCAGTCGCCGTCAGCCCGCGGGAGGGCTAGTGCGGGGCCGGATGGGCGAAGCCACGCGACCGTTCGGGATGATGGGGTTGATCTTTTGGACTGACGGACTCGGTCACGGCAGCTTCCAGACCTGGTTGGCGCCGCCCGAGCAGCTCCAGATCTGGGTCTGGGTGCCGGGGGTGCCGGAGAAGCCGGTGTCGTCGAGGCAGGCGCCGGACTGCGGGTTGACGAGCGACCCGTTGGGCTGCGGCTGCCACACCTGCTCGCCGCTGCCGTTGCACGCGTACAGGTCGACCGGGGTCCCGTTGGCGGTGCCGCCGCCGGTCACATCGAGGCACTTGCCGAGGGCCTGCAGCGTCCCGTTGGGCTCCGTCGTCCAGTTCTGGGCGCTGGTGCCGTTGCAGGTGTAGACCTGCACCGGGGTGCCGTTGGCGGTGCTGGCGGCCCGGACGTCCAGGCACAGCCCGTCGTACCCGGTGACCGCTCCGGTGGCGTCGCCCGGCGGGACCCAGGACTGGTTGGAGTTCCCCGAGCAGGCCCAGATCTGGACCTGGGTGCCGGGGGTGGTGGAGTAGCCGGTGTCGTCGAGGCAGGCGTTCGACTGCGGGTTGAGCAGCGCCCCGTCCGGCTGCGGGTCCCACACCTGCGCGCCGGTGCCGTTGCAGGTGTAGAGGTCGACCTTGGTGCCGTTGGCGGTGCCGCCGCTGACCACGTCCAGGCACTTGCCGTCGGCCTGGACGGTGCCGTTCGGCTCCTCGGTCCACTGCTGTCCGTTGGTGCCGTTGCAGGTGTAGACGTCGACCGCGGTACCGGGGGTGTTGTTGTCGCTGGTGACGTCCAGGCAGAGGCCTTGGTAGCCGACCAGCGGGGTGCTGGCGATCCCGTCGGCGGACGGCTCCACCGTCCAGGTGAAGGTCGCGGCTGCGGTCGCGCCAGTGCCGTCGGTCGCGGTGACGGTCACGGTCGAGCTCCCGGCCGTGGTCGGCGCGCCGGTGATCGTGCCGGAGCTGGAGATGGCGGTTCCGGCGGGCAGGCCGGCGGCGGTGAAGGTCGGGGTCTGCCCGCTGGTGGAGTCGGTCGCGGCCACCGGCACCGAGACGGCGGTGCCGGCCAGTTCCTCCTGCGGCCCGGGGCTGGTGATCGTGACCGGCTGGCCGAGCTGGGTCGAGCTCACCGACAGGGCACCGGTCAGCGGCAGGTTGGCGTCGGAGTCGCCGACCGAGATGCCGTAGCTGCCGGTCGAGGTGGCCCAGCCGTTGCTGGTCGAGTTCCAGTACTGCAGGTTCCGCTGGGTGAGCGGGAAGGTGACGGTCACGCTCGCGCCGGGCGCCAGCGACACCCGCTGGTAGCCCTCGAGCTGGAGCGGCGGCTGACCGGAGGCGGCCGGGTCGGTCACGTAGAGCTGGGCGACGTCGGCCCCGGCGACGCTCCCGGTGTTGGTGACGGTCGCGGTGACGGTGGCCGCGCCGCCTGCCGTGCAGCGCGCCCACGTGCAGGTTGCTGAAGCCGAAGGTGGTGTACGACAGGCCGTAGCCGAACGGGTAGAGCGGGGTCAGCTTCTGCGCGTTGTACCAGCGGTAGCCGACGTCGACGCCCTCGGAGTACTGCACGGTCCCGTTGACGCCGGGCCACTGGGCGGCGGTGGACGCCGGGACCTGGGACAGCGAGGTGGGGAAGGTGACGGTGAGGTGGCCGGACGGGTCGGCCGTGCCGAACAGCAGGCTCGCGATCGCGGTGCCGTCCTCCTGGCCCGGGTACCAGGCCTCGAGGACGCCCTTGACGCTTGACAGCCACGGCATCACCACGGCCGAGCCGGTGTTGAGGACGACGATCGTGTTCGGGTTGGCGGCGGCGACCGCGGAGATCAGCGCGTCCTGCGTGCTGCCGAGGTCGATGCTGGTCAGGTCGCTGCCCTCGGACTCGCCCAGGTTGCGCGAACACGACCGCGACGCTGGCCGCGGCGGCCGCTGACGCGGCCGAGCTGTCCGAGGAGCCGTTGTTGTAGCTGACGGTGACCCCGCTCGGCGCGGCGGCGGTGATGCCCTGCAGCGGGGTGACGGTCCCGCTGGAGTTGACCCCGGCGCTGCCGCCGCCGGCGGTCTGCGGGCTGGTGGACGCGTCGGCGCCGATCACCGCGATCGAGCTGTCCTTGCCGGCGCTCAGCGGAAGCACGTTGCCGCTGTTCTTCAGCAGCACGGTGCCTTCCTCGGCGATCTGCAGCGCGTCGGCCTGGTCGGCGGCGCTGGTGGCGGTCTGGGCCGGGGATCCGACCGCGGGCTTGTCGAACAGGCCGAACGCGAACATCTCGGTCAGGATGGCGGAGACGGCCGAGTTGAGCGTGGCCTGGCTCACTTGCCCGCTGGAGACGGCGCTGGCGAGCGCGCTGCCGTAGAAGCCGTCGTTGCCCGGCATGTCCATGTCGAGGCCGGCGTTGGCGGAGGCGGCGGTGGAGTGGGTGGCGCCCCAGTCGGAGGTGACGAACCCGGTGAACCCGAACTGCTGGCGCAGCACGGTGGACAGCAGGTACGGGTTCTGGCAGGCGGCGGTGCCGTTGATGTAGGAGTAGGAGCACATCACCGAGGACGCGGCGCCCTGCTGGACGGCGTCCTGGAAGGCCGGCAGGTAGATCTCCTGCTCCGCCTCGGTGCTGACGACGGCGTTGTCGGCCGACGTGTTCCTGTTGGTCTCCTGGTTGTAGACCGCGAGGTGCTTGACCTGGGCCATCGTCCCGGTCGACTGGACGCCCTGGATCTCGGCCGCGCCGAGGGTGCCGTTGAGGTACGGATCTTCGCCGATCGACTCGAAGGCGCGGCCCCAGCGCGGGTCGCGGACGATGTTGATCGTCGGGCCGAGGTCGATCGTGGTTCCCTTGGCCGCCTGCTCGGCCCCGATCACCTGGCCGTAGAGCTTCTCGGCGGACGGGTCCCAGGTGGCGGCGGCGTCGACCGGCGCGGGGAGCTGGGTGACGTTGGTCATCCCGTCGCCGACCCCGGCCGGGCCGTCCTCGAGGTTGAGGGCGGGGATGCAGAGCGACCCGATGGCGGTGGTGAACCCGACGTAGCTTGAGCCGCTGGCGCCGGTGACCAGGTCGATTTCCTGCGCCTGAGTGATCTTCGCCATGACCTCGGCGACCCGGGTCGGGATCGGGGCGCTCGACCCCACCCACGGGCACGCGGTGGACACGGCGGCGGCAGGCTGGGCGGCCGCCACCGCCAGCAGTGACGCTGACGTCGTGGCCAGCGCCAATGCGATGATCAGCGGTCTTTTTCTCGACATGATTCCTCCGGCCTATGAGCTTTGCCCTGAAGCTAAATGGGCCGGAAGGGTCGGTCAACGTTAATAATTGTTAATAAAATTCGGTGATTACAGTCGGTTCTGGCGGCGTCCGCCTAGTTACTGGATGAGTGTCCTGTGGCCCGGTTCTTCACTTGGCTTCTGCGGATTCGGGAAAGCGCGCTATTGGCTCGACCGCTGCCCTCGCCAGCGGATCGGTTGACATGCGCGCACCCAGGGAGGCCAGGCACGATAGCGGTTGCAGGTGGGTCAGGAAAAGGCCCGCCAGCGCTTCTCTCGTTACAGAAACACTGATGAGGTGCGGGCGGGAGGGCTGGCCCGTCGCGGCTTCCGGTCCGGTGGCGCGGCCGTTGACCGTCACCGTCCGTACGGTGTCGGCGTGCTCGGCGGTGGCCGCCAGCGCCTCGCTCGCGGTGCGCAGCGCGAGGCTCGCGATCAGGCCGGCGTACTGGGCGCTGATCTCGGCCTGCGAGCGGGGCACCTCCCGGCGCACGGCCAGCTGCTCGTCGTACTCGTAGCGGCGCACGACCGGGATCGTGGCGGCGGACGGAAGCTCGAGCTCAACTGTCATGGCGCCGCGGTCAGGGTGGCAGGCGATCTGGTACCGGCGGTGCGGGCTGGGGTACCAGGCGGGGTACTCGGAACGTTCCAGTGCCTCCCGCGCGAACCAGCCGATGGCCTCCGGGTCGCCGGTCGCGAAGGCGGTCCTTATGCGCTCTACCTCGGCGTTTCTGACCTCCGCGCGGCCTTTTACTTCCGCGACGCCTGCGTCGTAGTGTTCGCGTAGCTCGACCAGCCGCAGTTCCCGTAGGAGTTCCCGGTCCCGGTGCGCGTCGCAATCGGCCAGGTAGCTGCTTCTAGCATCCTCCACCTTGCGCTCGTGGCCGCCGGTCAGGCCGATCGCGACGGTCGCGCGGCTCAGCAGGCCGGGAGGTCCCGGGTCGTAGTCCTCCCACCGGGGCGCGGGCTCGGCTACTCCCTCGCGCCCGGGATCGAAGTCCGGCACCAGCCCCCGATCCCTGAGCTCGTCGAAGGCAGGCGGGCGGAACGCAGGCGCGCCTGCGAGGACGGTGTCGATGGCCGCGATGTCGGCCTCGGCCGCCATCGTTGCGCGCCTCGCGTCCTGCAGTCCCGCCTTCAGGGCTTCGTGCTGTCGCCTTCTCTCACGCTCGGCCGCCCGAAAGCTTTTAAATTCGTCTTCCAGGGCGTTGAATTTGCGCTGCGCTCTTCCCAGCTCGGCCTTGAGCCGCTCGACTTCGACCTGGATCGGGCGGATGGCCTGGCTGACTGATCTTGAATGCTGTTTTTCCAGCGCCGTAACCTGCTGTTTCAGCGATTGACGTCGCGGAATTAACGCTATGTCCGGAACGGCTGCCGCGTCTAAGGGCCAGATTCAAAATCATGAGGATTTCGAACGGACCGTTGCTCCGCCCTCGGCCGCACCGCTGTCCGCCTCGGTGGTTAGCCTGCGAGGGGGGTGCGGCGTCAGGCGCCTTGCGCGAGGCGGCGGAGGGCGAGCTCGGCGTAGAGGGTGATGCCGTCGGCGATCACGGCGTCGTCGAAGGTCGCGCCGGCCGAGTGGTTGGACGACGCGGTCAGCGGGTCGGTGCCGGACGGGCAGGCCCCGAGGTTAACGAACGCGCCCGGCACCTCGTTGAGCACGTAGGAGAAGTCCTCGGCGCCGGTCAGCGGCTGGGCGGGCGTGATCGCGCGGTCGGCCCCGAACAGGTCGGACGCGGTGGACCGGGCGAACTCGGCCTCGGCCGCGTCGTTGACCGTGACCGGGTAGCAGTCGAGGTACTCGGCCTCGACGGTCAGGCCGTGGGCCTGGCCGATGCCCTCCACCAACCGCACCGTCTCGTTGTGCAGGCGCCGCTGCGACTCGTGGCTGAAGGAGCGCAGGGTGGCCTCGAAGCTGGCCTCGTCTGGGATCACGTTGTTGACGGTCCCGGCGTGGAAGCTGCCGACCGTGATCACCACCGGGTCGAACACGTCGAACCGGCGGGTGACGAACGTCTGCAGCGCGGTCACCATCTCGCATGCGGCCGGGATCGGGTCGGCGCTGTGCTGGGGGGCGGAGGCGTGCCCGCCGCGCCCGCGCACGGTCACGTAGAGGATGTCCGCCGCGGCCAGGGCCGGGCCCGGCCGGACCGCGAACACCCCGCCTTCCGTCAGGTGCGAGAAGACGTGCAGCGCGTAGGCGGCGGACGGCCGCTCCCCCGCGGCGTCGAGCACGCCCTCCTCGATCATCAGCTTGGCGCCGCCGAGGCCTTCCTCGCCCGGCTGGAACATGAAGATCACGCTGCCGGGGAGGTCACGCTGCCGGGCGGAAAGCACCCGGGCGGCCCCGGCCAGCATCGCGGTGTGCAGGTCGTGGCCGCAGGCGTGCATCGCGCCGTCGATCTCGGACGCGAACGGAAGCCCGGTCGTCTCGGTTACCGGCAGCGCGTCCATGTCGGCCCGCAGCAGCACCACCGGTCCCGGCCGGCCGCCGCGCAGCACCGCGGTCACCGAGCTGAGCTCCTTGCCCAGGCTGATCTCGAGCGGGAGCCCGTCCAGCGCGGCCAGCACCTTCGCCTGCGTTCTGGGCAGGTCGAGGCCGATCTCCGGCTCACGGTGGATGGCATGCCGAAGCTCCGCCACATCAGCGGATATCGCGCTCGACTCTTCGAAGACCGTCACGCCTGACCTCCCTCAGCTAGCCAACCCAGACGCGGAACCCGGCCCTGGGCGGCGACCGTTGCCCACCGCTTGCCTCAGTGTGCGATCTTGACGTTATCGTCACAACATGCCGGAGTTGATCCCGCCTGCCGCCCGGTTGCACGCAGCCTGGCTCGAGGCGCATGCCGAATGGGGTCCAGGACAGCATGAGGACGGGTTCGGGCTGCGGCCATCCGACGAGGTGCGCTCGCCGGACGGCTTCGCGGCCTGGCTGACGCGGCTCGCAGCCCAGCCGGACCTGGTAGACGGGGCAACCGGTCACCGCTGCCTGTATCGATGGATCGTCGAGGATGATCGTGTACTCGGCGGGATAGCGCTCAGGTACGGCAGCGACGATTATGTTCGCTGGGCCGGCCATATCGGCTACGGCATCCGGCCGTCCGCGCGCCGGCGCGGGCTGGGCAGCTGGGCGCTCAGCCAGATACTGGACGAGGCGCGAGCGGTCGGCCTCGAACGAGCGCTGCTCGTCTGCGCTGTCGACAACCTCGCGTCGGCCAAGACGATCGAGCGATGCGGAGGCGTCCTTGAGGGCATCGCCGGCAGCAAATTCGGTCCCGTCCGCCGTTACTGGATCGACCTGCGGCGGTTATCCGACATGGCCGCCGCCAGCATGTCATAACAATGAATGCCGCCCGCCCGCCGCTCGTGTGGCACGATCCTGAGCACCTCAGGAAAGGAAGTATCACGGTGAGCCAGCAGCTGACATCGGGGCCGCTCGGCGCCGACGCCGCAGTCACGCACATCCTGGTAGTTAGCGATCCAGCGCGGTCACGCGATTTCTGGATCGGCGCGCTGGGCGCTGAGCTGTTCCGCGAGTACGGCGGAACCAGCGTGGTATTGAGCTTCGCGGGTACCTGGCTCCTGCTGGTCACCGGGGGCGGCCCGACCACCGACAAGCCCGGCGTGATCTTTCAGCCGCCCCCGGATACCGACCGGGTCAGTCACGCGATCACCGTGCGCGTGGGCGACTGCCGGGCAGCCTACGAGGCACTGCGTGCCAGGGGCGCCACGTTCCTCACTCCCCCGCACGACTGGGGCAGCGAGATCCGCTGCTTCCTGCGCGACCCGGACGGGCACCTGGTGGAGATCAGCCAGTTGAAAGCCACCTGACAGCGCCGTAAGAGCGAGTTCTCCGCACTTTTACACGCCCGTTTGCGCATGCCACGCTGCTGCCAGCCGGGGTGCGAGTCTGAAACAGAGGCTTGTTTCAGCGCTTTTCCATAAGAGGCCGTTAGCCAGAAATTAAAAAACGGTCAAATGCCCTATGCGTGTCTTGACGCGCCGCAGAGCGTCTGCTCCAATCCTATCAAATAGGAAAGTTTCCTATTTGTTTCAGAAACTTTCCTGGGATCTCGAGCAAAGAGGTTAGGTATGAGAAGTCTTCATCTACGCGGCGGGCCGCGACTGGTCGCGGCCGGATCCTCGGTGCTGCTGGCGGCCTCCGGCTTGATGCTGACCGCGATCGTCTCGGCGGCGCCCGCCAGCGCCTCGGTGGGGCAAGTCGCGCCGTACGTCGACATGTCCAACTCGCAGGAGGGCGTGCTCAACACCGTCATCTCCTCGCACGGACTGCGCTCCTTCACCGCGGCCTTCACCATCGGCGAAGGCTGCAGCGACATCTGGGGTGACACCCTGCCGGTCGGCAGTGACCCAACCATCGGCGGGGAGATCTCCTCGGCGAAGGCGGCCGGCGCCTCGGTGATCGTGTCCTCCGGTGGCTCGGGAGGCGAGCCGATCTCGTTCACCTGCACCAACCAAGCCACGATCGACGCCGCCTACCAGGCCATCATCAACGATTACGGCACCGATCAACTCGACTTCGACATCGAGGGCGCCGCCATCGCCGACACGGCCGGCATCGAACGAACCTTCCAGGCCATGAAGGACCTCAAGGCCTCGAACCCGAATCTGACCTGGTCGGTCACCGTCCCGGTCCTGCCCACCGGGCTGGACTACAACGGCACCGGCCTGCTGGCAGACGCCCAGAGCATGGGCGTGACCATCCCGCTCGTCAACGTCATGGCGATGGACTACTACCAGGGCAACATCGAGATGGGCAATGCCGCCATCAGCGCGGCCGAGAACACCCTGAGCCAGATGAAGGCGGTCAACGGCTCGTACACGTACGCCAACGTCGGGCTCACCCCGATGATCGGCGTCAACGACGACGGCTCCACCTTCACCCTCGCGGACGCCTCGTCGGTGGCCAGCTGGGCCAGCAGCAACGGCATCGGCCGGCTCGCCTTCTGGTCGGTCGATCGTGACCAGGCCTGCCCCGGCGGCAACGGCGGCGCAGCGTCGCCCACCTGCAGCGGCGTCTCCGAGAGCACCGGCCAGTTCACCAGTGCGTTCACGGGAGCCGGAGGCGGAACACCTCCGCCACCCGCCGAGGGACCCTACGGCGGGACCGCGGCCGCCATTCCCGGTACGGTGCAGGCAGCCAATTACGACACGGGCGGTCAGGGGGTGGCCTACAACGTCACCTCGGTCAACGGCTCCGCCAACAGCTACCGCTCCGACGGCGTGGACCTGGAGGCCTGCACCGACACCGGCTGCGGGGACGACATGGGATGGACCGCGGCCGGGCAGTGGTTCAAGTACACCGTCAACGTGGCCGCCGCCGGGACCTACACGGTCAGCCTGCGGCTGGCCTCGCCCAGCGGCGTCACCGACGGTCTGCACATCGCAAGCTCGTCCGGCGCCAACCTGTCCGGGAACATCAACGTCCCGGCGACCGGCGGCTGGCAGACCTGGACCACCGTCACCGCGACCGTCACGCTGCCCGCGGGACAGCAGACCCTGACCTTCGACCAGGACAACGGCGGCTGGAACATCCACCAGCTCACCTTCGCGAGCTCCACGACGTCGCCGGGCAACACGGTCACCGTCAGCAGCCCCGGTAACCAGACCGGGACGGTGGGCGCCGCGGCCAGCCTGAAGGTCAACGGCACCGACTCTGCCTCCGGCCAGACGCTCACCTACTCCGCCACCGGACTGCCCGCGGGCCTGTCGATCAGCTCCTCCGGCCTGATCTCCGGCACGCCCACCACAGCAGCGACGTCGAACGTCACGGTGACCGCCACCGACACCACCGGCGCGAAGGGCTCGGCCAGCTTCACCTGGACGATCAGCTCCACCGCACCACCTCCAAGTTCGCTGGTCAACGGCGGGTTCGAAACCGGCAGCCTAAGTCCGTGGGTGTGCCAGGCGGGTGACACGGTGGTCACCTCCCCCGTGCACTCGGGCACCCACGCGGCCGCGATCTCGGCCACCAACAGCCAGACCGGCGAGTGCGACCAGACCATCACCCTGTCCCCCAATACCACCTACACGCTGTCCGGCTGGACGGAAGGCAACTACGCCTACGTCGGCGTCAGCGGCGGGGCGACGGCTAGTACCTGGACGTCCTCGAGTGGATGGGCGCAGCAGACGGTGTCGTTCACCACCGGATCGTCGGGAACGGTGACGGTCTTCGTCCACGGCTGGTACGGCCAGGGCAACGTCTACGCCGACGACTTCAGCGTCAGCTAGCGACGTTCAGTAGCGCCCGACTGGGGCGGGCATCCGGCAGCGAGCCGGACGCCCGCCCCGGTCTACGTAATTTTGACATCTGCACGAGATGACCGTCCCAACCGCACCCGGACTGGGTTTGTTCTCGATCGCCCCTCCACAAGGCGGCAAGGTTTCGCATGCGACAAATACGACATATCAGGACCCGGCTCCAGGCCGCCTCAGGACCGCAGCAGCGGAGGGTGGAGCTGCCGGGCGGGACCGGCCCGGTAGAGCTGAGCCGGGCGGCCCCGGTCGCCGGCGGTTGCCGTGCCCGCGGGGATGACGAACCCGGGGGTGCCGGTCACCTTGCGGTGGAAGTTACGCGGGTCCAGGGTGGTGCCCCAGACGATCTCGTAGACCCGGCGGACCTGGGCGATGGTGAACTCAGGCGGGCAGAACGCGGCCGCCAGCGGGGTGTACTCGAGCTTCGCGCGCGCCCGTTCCACGCCGTCGGCCAGGATCCGCGGATGGTCAAACGCCAGGACGTCGCCGTCGAGGACATCGGCGACCCTCACCCAGCGCGCCTCGGCGGCGTCGGTTCCCGCTTGCGGCAGCGGCATTTCCGGTGCGAGGGCCAGGTACGCCACCGTCACCACGCGCATCCGGGGATCCCGCCCGGGATCGCCGTAGCTGGCCAGCTGTTCCAGATGCGCGGCGCCGAGTGTCAGTCGGGTCTCCTCGGTCAGCTCGCGCACGGCGGCCTGGCTCAGGGTCTCATCCGGGCGGATGAACCCGCCCGGCAGCGCGAGCGCGCCCGCGAACGGTTCCTCCCCCCGCCTGACCAACAGCACCTGCAGGGTGTCGTCCCTGATCGTGAGCACGACGAGGTCGACGGTGACGGCCACCGGCGGGTAGTCCTGCGGGTCGTAGGCGCCCATGCGCCCAGCGTATCGCATTAATCGTCAGTTTGACGAGAACGGTTTCCAGGTTTATCGTCGAATTGACGATAAACCTGGAAAGTGAGTGACGATGGCAGACATCAAGCGCTACCCGCTGGCGCGGCACCTGCGCGGCAACCCGACCATGCACGTCCGGCACCTGCGGAGGGGAAAGGCGGCGCACGAGGGAACGGGATTGTCGTTCTTCTTTCGGCCGTTGTCGGCGGTGCTGTCAGAGGTACCGGTCGACGACCGCGAGCTGCCGCTGCTGTTCCATGCCCGGACGGCGGACTTTCAGGACCTCGCGGTCCAGGCGAGCGTGACGTTCCGGGTGACCGATCCCGCCATCGCCGGCACCAGAATCGACTTTTCGGTCGACCCGGACACCGGCCGGTGGCGCGGCACGCCGCTCGAGCAGGTGGGCGGGCTGCTGACCGAGACCGCGCAGCAGCAGGTGCTCGGACTGGTCGCGAGCAGCCCGCTGTCGAGCGTGCTGGCGGACGGGGTGGAGCAGATCCGGGACCGGATCCTGCACGGGCTCACCGCCGACACACGGCTGGCCGAGACCGGGATCGCGGTCATCGGCGCCCGGGTGATCGCGCTGCGCCCGGAACCGGAGGTGGAGAAGGCGCTGCGCACCCCGGCCCGTGAGCAGATCCAGCAGGAGGCCGACCGGTCCACCTACGAACGGCGTGCGGTGGCCGTCGAGCGGGAACGCGCGATCGCCGAGAACGAGCTGCAGAGCCAGATCGAGCTGGCCCGCCGCGAGGAGCAGCTCGTCACCCAGCGCGGCGCCAACGCCCGCCGGGAGGCCCAGGACGCCGCGGCCGCGAGCCGGATCGCGGCGGAGGCCCAGGCGGATAAGGAGGAGCAGCTCGCGCGGGCGCGCGCCAACGGGACGCGGGCGCTCGGCGAGGCCAAGGCGGCGGGCGAGGCGGCCCGGGTCGCCGCCTACCGTGACCTCCCGCAGTCCACCTTGCTCGCGCTGGCGGCCAAGGACCTGGCCGGCGGCCTGCCGCAGATCGGGACGCTGGTGCTCGCGCCCGACCTGCTGACCTCGCTGATGTCCCGGCTGGCATCGGTCGACCCGGCGGCCCCCGGCGGCGCGCAGGAGAAGCGGTGAGCCTCGCGCCCCGGGTGGTGCTGGTACACCGCCACACCGAACTGGAGGAGCTGGTGGCCCGGCACGGGACCCGCGGGCAGGCCGCGTTCTACCTGCGGACTAGGGGCCGTCGGATCGAGGACCTGGAGGCCCGGCATGCCGAGCAGACGGGCGCGATGGTCGCGGTGTCCTCCGCGATACCGGCCGACTGGCGGCGGGGCATGGTCGAGCGCGCCGACCTGCCCCGGTTCCTGTTCGGCCCGGACGACATCGTGGTCGCGGTCGGCCAGGACGGCCTGGTCGCCAACCTCGCCAAGTACCTCGACGACCAGCTGATCATCGGCATCGACCCGGAGCCCGGGCGCAACCCGGGCGTCCTGGTCCGGCACCCGCCCGGCGCGTGCGCCGATCTGCTCGCGCTCGCCGTCCGCAGGGGCGACGGCGGGCCGAGCGCCGGCCCCCGCGTCGAGCGGCTGACCATGGTCACCGCCGAGACCGACGACGGGCAGCGGCTCACCGGGCTGAACGAGATCTACGTCGGCCAGCCCACGCACCAGACCGCCCGCTACACGCTGCGGCTGCCGGACGGCCGAGCGGAGGCGCAGGCATCGTCGGGGCTCATCGTGTCGACGGGCACCGGCGCGACGGGCTGGTGCCGCTCGGCTTGGCTGGAACGCAAGAGCCCGCTTGCCCTGCCCGGGCCGGAGGAGGGCCGGCTGGCCTGGTTCGTTCGCGAGGCCTGGCCGTCGCCTGCGACCGGAACCTCGTGCACCGAGGGCACCCTGTCGACCGGCCAGGAGATTGAGGTGACCGCGGAATCGGACCGGCTGGTGCTCTTCGGCGACGGCATCGAGGCCGACAGGGTCCCGCTCACCTGGGGCCAGTCCGCGCGGCTGCGGCTCGCGGATCACTCGCTGCGATTGCTGTGAACTCGGGTTCCCGCTGCCTTCCGGGCGGGCCTACGCTCTATGGCCATGCCCGATCTACCGGAGACAGACCCGAGGACGTTGCGGCGCGCGGCGATGCTGCTGATCGTGACCGAGGATGGCGGTCTGCTCCTCCACCATCGCGATGACAAACCGGAGATCCCCAATCCCGACTGCTGGGCGGGGTTCGGCGGGGCGGTTGAGGAGGGCGAGACCGTCGAGGACGCGGTGCTCCGGGAAGTGCTCGAGGAGACCGGACTGCAGATCGCAGACCCGATCTTCCTGACTGAGGCGGTGGACCACGAAGGCGACGGCCGCACGGTCTCGCTGTTCTACATTGTCGGCGGCGTGCGGCCCGAAGACATCGATCTCAATGAGGGCGCCGGAGTCGGGGTCCACAGGATCGAGGATCTGCCCGACTTGAAGATGACGCCGTTCGTCCGGCGCGCGATCTACTCGCATCTACTGCCGCTGATCGCGGAGCGCTTAGCGCCCTCGGCACCAACGCGCACCGCTGCGCAGACAAAAGAAAGGATGGTGCGATGCCCGACCTCGTGACCCGGCTGGACGCGTTTATGGCGGAGTACGAACGGGCTGCCAACAGCCACGATGTTCAGCAGGTAATGCCCTTGATCACGAACGACGCCACCTACTGGTTCACGGATGGTTCCTACCGTGGCCGCGAGGAAATCGCCGGGGCGCTTGAGCGGACATTCGCCACCATCCAGGACGAGGTGTACGAGATCCGGGAGCTCGAGTGGGTCGCGGCGACCGACGAGCTGGCCGCCTGTCGGTACCTCTTCTCCTGGCGAGGCCTGGTTGACGGCCAGCCGAGCTCGGGCCGGGGCTGGGGCACGAACATTCTGGTCAGGCGAGACGGGGCCTGGCAGGTCCAGCACGAGCATCTCAGCCATTGAGGTCATTTCGGGCGGGGCGGCTTACCATCGTTGGCATGGCGAGGCCGGAGGTCAGTGTCAGACCGGCGACGGCGGCTGATGTCCGGCCGCTGGCGGCCGTTCTTGGGCGGGCGTTTGAGGATGATCCGCCGTTCGTCTGGATGCTGCCGGACGCTCGGACCCGGCAGGCGCGCACGGGACGCTTCTTCGGCACGGTGATGCGCACCGAGGCGCTTGCCTACGGCGCGGTCGAGGTCGCCAGCGTTGCCGGGGTCATCGTCGGCGGGACGATCTGGTACCCGCCCGGCCGGTGGACGCCTGGCGTGCAGCTGCGGACGCTGCTCGGGTTCGCTCGCGCGTTCGGCCGTCGGCTCGGTCCCGCCGCCCGGCTGGAGCAGGCACTGGTGCGGGCGCATCCGCGTCACCCGCATTGGTACCTGTTCGCGATTGGGGTGGACCCGTCTCATCAGGGCAGCGGGGTGGCCGGCGCGCTGCTGCGGTCCCGGCTGACACGCTGCGACCAGGCCGGCGAGCCGGCCTACCTCGAGTCGTCCAAGCTTGCCAACGTGCCGCTCTATCAGCACTTCGGCTTCGAGCCGGCCGAGCCGATGGAACTGCCCGCGGGCGTTCCCGTCATCACTGCGATGTGGCGCGCGCCGACGACACCATCGGGCAGCTGAGGCGCCCGCAGCCGGCCGCCGCGGTCATGTCCTGCGCTGGTAGAAGCCGAACGCGACGTTGAGCTGCACGTCACCCGGCTCGGCCTCCGCGATTGCGTGCTGGAGCTCTACCACGCGGTCGCGGATCCGCTCGGCCGACGCGCTGCTGACCTGGTCGTCGAAGACGACCAGGATCGGCTTGTCCGGCCCATCGTCCGGCCAGCCTTCCTGCCGCGCATGGTCGAAGAAGTCGGTCAGGAAGCCGTCGAAGGCCGATCGGACGGCCGCCTCGCCCTCGTCCGCGTGCTGCCGGAACAGCGCCGCCGACAACCGCAGGTCACTCTGGCGGGCCCGGTAGCGCTGTTCCAGGATGCCGGAGACCATCCGCGTCGCGGCGACCTCGATCAGCTCGGCCGCCTCGAGCTGCTTCACGTGCCGGTACAGCTTCGTCTGCGGTTCACCGAGCTGCTTGGCCAGCTCCTTCACGGACATAATCGGGAGCTCGCCACCCGGGGCGCGCCGGTTGAGCGCGGACAAGATCGCCAGGCGGACCGGGTCCGCCAGCGCCCGCAGCACCTCGACGCTGTCGATCTCCCGAGCTCCGGGCTGCTCTTTCATCTCCGCCATGCTGACATCTTGCCACATGTTCACGAACATGCCATCATTCACGTAAACGTGAACGTTTATGCAAACGTGAGCATGACTGAGCGAGAGAGAACCCGCCATGGCCAACGCCCTGATCCCGCTGCGCCGCAACCTTCGCTTCCAGACCTTGTGGACCGCCTCGGCGGGCGCCACCCTCGGCCAGGCCGTCGGCGACATCGCCTACCCGCTCGCCATCGTCACGATGACCGGCTCGCCCGGTAAGGCCGCCCTGTTCTCGGCCCTGCTGGTGGCGGGAATGCTGGTGGCCGGCCTGCCGGCCGGCTCGCTGGCCGACCGCTACGACTGCCAGCGGCTGGCGCTCGCGGCGTGCGCCATCCGCACGGTGGTGGCCGTCGTAGTCGCCCTCGCGCTGGCCGGCGGCTGGCTGACGCTGCCGCTGCTGCTGGTCTCGGCGATCGTCCTCGGGGCCGGCCAGGCGGTCGGCAGCGCGGCCAACCTGCTGCTGTTGCGGTCGATCGTGCCTGACGAGCAGCTGACGCTCGCGCTCACCCAGGATGAAGTGCGGATCAACGGCGCCAGCCTGGCCGGGCCGTCGCTGGCGGGCGTGCTCTACGGCCTCGACCACGTCGCGCCGTTCGCGTTCACCGCCGCCGCCTTCTTCGTCGCCCTCGCCGCAACGGCGATCCTGCCGGCGCTACCAGGGACGCGCCCCCTCAGGAAGAGGAACCCACAGCCGGAGAAGCCGGGCGAGGAGGCGGGCGCGGGCGACGGGGGGATGCTGGCCGGGCTGCGCGAACTGTGGGAGCGGCCGGTGCTGCGGGCCACGGTGCTGCTCGTCATGGGGGTGAACACGGTCGGCGTCGGGCTTGAGCTGGTGGTCATCGTGATCCTGCGGCATCAGGCCGTCCCCGCCTACGCCATCGGCCTCGCGCTCGGCATCGGCGCGGCGGGCGGGCTGGCGGGCGCGCCGCTGGTCGGGTTCCTGCACCGGCTGCCGCCGGGGGTGCTGCTGCTGGCGGTGTGCGCGACCGAGGTGCCGGTGCTGGCGCTGCTGGCGGTTCCGCTCGGCCCCTGGTGGGCGGCCGGGGTGCTGTTCGTCGGCCTGCTCGGGGTGCCCGCGCTGCGGGTGCTGGCCGACATCCTCGTCGTCCGGCAGGCGCCGCCGGAGCGCCGCGGCCGGGTCGTCGCCGCGTTCATGACGCTGATCGCGCTGGGCATGCCGGCCGGACTCGGCGGCACCGGCCTGCTCCTGCAGTACCTCCCGGCCCAGACCGCGATGCTGATCCTGGCCTCGGCGATGGCCGTCGTGACCGGTTACGGGCTGTCGCGCCCCGAACTGAGGCACGCCGTGTGGCCGGCCGTTGGCCACGAGGCGGGCCTGCCCGAGGAGGCGGGACAGCGGGCCGGCGAGGCGAAGCCACGGGACCGTTCGGGAAAATGGTTGTGAATTTCATCAGCCGGCCGCCAACGTCGTCGACGGCCCGTCCCATGGGTACGCCTGCACCAGCGAGTCCCGCCCGGTGAGTAAGGCCGGCGCGGGGCAGCTCGCGCAGACGGTGACCGAGGCAATGTGCTCCGCCTTCGGTCACTGGTGCAACGTCAGCCGGCCGGTGTGGGGCTAGCTCCGGCCTCAGACAGGAGCGCGAGCCAGCGCTCGAATTCGGACCGGGAGGTGAAGCGAACGGTCCGGCAGTGCGGGGATCTGGCGGTTCGGTCGAACAGGTACTCCCGGCGCTCGCGGAAGGTAGCCGCCGCTGACCAGACCGGGTGCTCGGGGCGGAGCCACTCGCGCAGCGTCTCCCGGTTGCCGCCGAACAACTCGGCGTTGGTCGCCGTCCTGACCACCGAGCGCCGGATGAGGCGGGGCAGCACCACCGTCGCCGGGTAGTCCAGCCAGAGGATCGTGTCGGCCGACTGCCACATGAGGTGGCGGACGGCGGGATACCCCCAGGAGTCGAAGATCCAGGCCGGCTCGGCGGTGATCCGCTTGACCTCGTCGACCAGGTCAGGCGGCTGCGACCAGTTCGGCCCGAGCGCGAGCGCGTCCATCTCGTGGAACGGCAGGCCGAGCCTGGCGCCGACCCGGCGGGCGGCCGTCGTCTTGCCCGCTCCGGACATGCCAACCACCAGGACGCGCTGCATTCGCCCCAGTATGCCAGCCGAGCGGCGGCCCGCCGCCGACCCGGCCAGGCTATGGTCGAGGTATGCAACGCGGCGACGTTTGGTGGGTCGAGTTCGATGAGCGGCGGCCGGTGGTGCTGCTATCGGGAGACGAGACATCCGGGTTCGAGGCGGTGCAGATCGTCGCCGCGGCGGACGTCAGCATCGAGGGGCTGGCCGTGGAAGTCGCCGTCGGGGCGGCCGACGGGCTGCCGATCGAGGGCGTGCTGCGCTTCGCCTTTCCCCGTCCCGGCTACACCCCGTGCACGTGGGTGACCACGCTGTTCGGCGACGATCTGATCGAGCAGGCGGGCGCGCTGCCGGCCGCCAAGGTGGTCGAGATCGAGGACGCCATCCGGCTCTGCGAGCAGCCACGCGCGTGGACGCCCGCCGAGGCCGCGCAGTTCAACCAGATCAAGAACGCGCTCAGAGCCGGTCGTTAGCGCCTTCCGACGCTTCTTGCTGTTATCTCGAGTTGAGGGCGTTTCGCGCGTGGGTCGCGACCTGTCGGCTACGCCATCGACAGGTTCTTGATCCTGTCGGCTACGCCATCGACATCGCCTATTGGTGTCGCTGGCGTAGGTGACAGATCGCGTTTGGTGTCGGTGGCGTAGGTGACAGGTCCCCGAGGGGTGGATGGGGTGGGTGGGGTGGGTTAGGTGATTACCGTGTGGGGTAGCACGGTCACTGTCAGCAATGCCAGGGCGTCGGCGGGGTGCGCGGCTGGCGGGCTGGGGCCTGCGGTGGGGTACCGGGGGCGCGGCTTGCTGCGCGCACTGGTCTGCCGCTGCGAGTCGGGCGGGGACGGGCGGCTCACGGGGAGTCGGGCGGGGCCCATGAATCGGGCGGGGCCCAGGGATGGGGCGGGGCCCAGGAAAGGTAGCCACGATGAAGGCCTTCGTCATGAAGGAAATCGGCTATGTCGGGTTCATGGACAAGTCGGTGCCGCGTCCGGGTCCGAACGATGCCATCGTGCGCACGACCAGGGCGCTCATCTGCACCTCGGACTCGCACACGGTGGCGGGCGGGATCGGGCCCAGGCACGACCTGACGCTGGGGCACGAAGCGGTCGGCGTCGTGCACGAGGTCGGCAGCGAGGTCACGGTGTTCAAGGCCGGCGACCGGGTCGTGGTCGGCGCGATCACGCCCGACTGGGGTCACCCGGCCGCTCAGGACGGGTACGCGTCGCAGTCGGGGGCGCCGCTCGGCGGCTGGAAGTTCGCCAACACCAAGGACGGCGTGTTCGCCGAGTACTTCCACGTCAACGAGGCCGACGCGAACATGGCCAGGATTCCCGACTCGGTGCCGGACGACGCGGCCGTGTACTGCGCCGACATGCTCTCGACCGGGTTCATGGGGGCGGAGAACGGCAACATCCCGATCGGCGGCACCGTCGCCGTCATCGCCCAGGGCCCGGTCGGGATGATGGCCACCGCCGGGGCCAGGCTGCGCGGCGCGGGCCTGGTCATCGGGGTCGAGTCGGTGCCTCGGCGGCAGCATCTCGCCCGCGCCTACGGCGCCGACGAGATCGTCGACTTCACCCAGGAGGACGTGCTCGAGCGGATCCTCGAGCTGACCGGGGGCGAGGGGGTCGACACCGCCATCGAGGCGCTCGGCGCCGACCGGACGTTCCAGACCGCGATCAAGATCACCAAGCCCGGCGGCACGATCTCCAACACCGGGTACTTCGGCGACGGCGAGTTCGTGCGGATCCCCCGGGTCGAGTGGGGCGTCGGGATGGCCGACAAGACGATCGCCACCGGCCTGTGCCCGGGCGGCCGGATGCGGATGGAGCGGCTGCTGCGGGTGCTCGCCGCCAACCGGGTCAACCCCACCCTGATGACGACCCACACGTTCGATTTCGACGACATGGAACGGGCCTTCGAGGTGTCCGACCGCAAGCTCGACGACGTCGTCAAGCCGCTGATCAAGTTCTGACCGCCACCGAGGGCGCGTCTATCACCTGACCGTCGACGGCCGGCCTTCGGTGCAGAGGCGCCGGTCTTCCGTCCTGAACACAGGTGTGATCGCATGAGCGGTAATCCGGAGCAGACCGTCGTCATCGCCGACTACGACTACGGCGACGTGGACATCGAGCGCGCGATCATCGAGGCGGCCGGCCTGCGGCTGATCGCCGCCCAGTGCAAGACCGAGGACCAGGTCATCGCGGCCGCCCGCGACGCCGACGCGATCATCGCCCAGTACGCCACCGTCGGCCCGCGGGCGATTGACGCGCTGACCCGCTGCCGGGTCATCGCCCGCTACGGCACCGGGGTCGACATCGTCGACGTCGACGCCGCCACCCGGCGCGGGATCCTGGTCACCAACGTCCCCAACGACTGGTGCGAGAACGAGGTCGCCGACCACGCGATGGCGCTGCTGCTGGCGGTCGGCCGCAAGATCTGCGTCTACGACCGGGCCACCCGCGCGGGCAGCTGGCAATGGCAGGACGGCTATCCTGTCCGCCGGCTCCGCGGCAGCGTGCTCGGGCTGCTCTCGTTCGGCTCGATCGCGCAGGCGATCGCCGCCCGGGCGACCGGCTTCGGCCTGCGCGTGATCGCGCACGACCCGTACCATCCGGCCGACCGCATCGCGGCCCAGGGGGCGACCCCGGTGTCGTTCGATGACCTCATCGAGCAGTCCGACTACCTCGTCGTCCAGGCGCCGCTGACCAAGGAGACCCACCACCTGATCGGCGAGGACGAGTTCCTGCGGATGAAGCCGACCGCGTTCCTGATCAACACCGCCCGCGGGCCCATCGTCAGCGACGAGGCCCTGTACCGGGCGCTGGCCGAGGGCTGGATCGCCGGGGCCGGCCTGGACGACCTGGAGGAGGAGCCGGCCAAGCGGGCCAACTGGAAGCCCGTCAACCCGCTGTTCACGCTGCCCAACGCGGTCATCACCCCGCACGCGGCGTACTACTCGCAGGAGGCGATCGCCACGGTCAGGGACTTCGCCGCCCGCGAGGTGGTGCGGGTGCTGACCGGGCAGCAGCCCGTCTCCCCGGTCAACGCGGTCGAGGGATTCACGTTGCGGCAGGGGTAGAGCCAACGGACCGTTCGGGATGACTGGTTGTGGTGTTCGCTCTTGATCTTGGAAACCGGCTGGAAACATCCGGGCTGGATGATGGAGTGCAGGAGGCACGCTGATGATGCTGGATTCGCGGGTGCTCGAGGCGCCGCTGCTCGATCATCGCGGGCTCGACCTGGACGCCGCCGGGCGGGTCACGTACGTGCTCCAGCAGAGCTTCCGCTACGAGTACGACTCGCCGGTCGAGTCGCTGCGGCAGCGGCTGGTGGTGGTGCCGCCTGGCCCGGCACGGGAGCCAGCACCGGCGCGCGCACCGGCTCGACGTGCACGGCGTGCAGGCCCGGCGCGCGGTCCGCCGGGACGGGAACGGCAACGTGGTGGCGTGGCTGCGGGCCGACCGGGTGCCCGAGGCGATTGAGTTCCGGCTGGCCGCCGTCATCGAACGGGTGCGGGCCGACGGGCCGGCCGTGCTGCCCGCCGCCGCCCTGGTCAGCCCGCAGCTGCTGCGGCCGACCCGGCTGACCGCGGCCGACGACCGGCTGCGGGCGCTCGCGGACGGCCTGCGGTCGCCTGACGACACCCCGCTGGAGAGCGCCCAGCGGGTCTGCGACGCGGTGCACGCCGCGATCACGTACGAGTACGGCGTCACCACCGTGCGGACCACGGCGGCGGAGGCGCTCGCCCTCGGCCGCGGCGTCTGCCAGGACTCCGCGCACGTGATGCTCGCGGTCTGCCACCTGCTCGGGCTGCCCGCCCGGTACGTGTCGGGGCATCTGCTCGGGCAGGGCGGGACTCACGCCTGGGTCGAGGTCATCGTGGCGCGGGCGCGGGAGGCGATGGCGGTCGCGTTCGACCCCTGCAACGGGCGCCGGGCGGGCGCGGGCTACGTCACCGTCGCCACCGGCCGGGACTACGAGGACGTGGCGCCGGCCTCCGGGTTCTACAGCGGCTCGTCGCGCGGGCGGCTCACCGCCAGCCGGCGGGTGGGCGTGCTGGCCGTCGCCTGACGGCGCTGGACAGGGCGGGCTCGGCGACGGCGAGGGCGGTGGCGGCGAGTGCGTCCGCGAGCTCGGCGTCGCGCAGGTCGGGCACGACGGCGGCGAACGCGAACATCGACGCTGCGTGCAGGAGGTCGACGACCACGCCGAGCCCGACTACCTCCGGCCCGGGGTTGAGGGCGGTGATGACGGCCTGGGCGAGGTGCCTGACGCCGAGGACCCGGGCGACCTGGCGGGCGCGCGGGCTCGGCGGCCGTCCGGTGACGACGCCGATAATCGGACCTGGCGCGCACAGCAGGGCCGCGCCGTAGCCGGCCCGCGCCAGCGGAACCAGCAGCCGCAATCGGCCGGCGGCCGGGCTTGCGGCGGGCTCCGTCACCAGGAGCCCCAGGTCAGGGCCGGCTGGGGCAGCGACGGCGGGTCGAGGAAGACGGGCGGGGCGGTCAGGTCGAGCGCGCTCAGCGGCGAGGCCGCGGCGGCGTCCCTGGCGGTCAGCGGGGGCAGGTTCCACTTCTGCTCGACCAGCTTGAGTACGGAGGTGTGGTCGAGCACCTCGCGGCAGACGTAGTCGGGGCGCGCGTACGGCGACACCAGCACGGCCGGCACCCGGAACCCGTAGCGGTCGTAGCGGCGCGGTCCCGCGTCCAGGTTGTCGGCCGCCTTGACCATCTTCGGGAACGTCATCCGGAGCGCGGACTGCAGCCTGCTCGGGGTGCCGGTCACGCTCCGGCCCTCGACGTCGTCGGGCGGGACCGCCGGGGGCGGCGGAACGTGGTCGTAGTAGCCCCCGTGCTCGTCGTAGACCCAGATCAGCAGCGTGCCGGGCCAGCCCTGGCCGTGCAGGCAGTGGTTGATCACCTCGGCCGCGAAGCTCTCGCCCTTCCTGATGTCCTGCGGGTTCTCCTCCGAGTAGGCGTCGAAGTCGGGGTCGACGATGCTGAAGGCGGGCAGCGTGCCGTTGTCGGCGTCGGTGAAGAACTGGTCGATGTTGTGCACGTGCCGCGTGTAGCGGGCGACCCCGATCGGGAAGAGATCGGCCGTGAACTGCAGGTCCTTCTGCATGGCGCTCTTCACCGGCGGGAAGCGACCGCCCGGCCGCCAGCAGCCGGCGGCGCATCATCCGGCGCCGGTGGCGGAGCTGGTGCCTGAGCCTGGACTGGTCGCCCGCGGCGGCGTGGTAGTTGGCCCAGGAGATGCCGTGGCGGTCGAGCTGGTCGAAGATCGTCCCGTTGGGCGGGTAGTCGAGCAGGTCGCTTGGCGCGTCGTCGATGAGGCCGTGCGCGGTCCCGGCGATGAGGAAGCGGCGGTTGGGGAAGGTGGGCCCCAGGCACGAGCTGAACCAGCGGTCGGCGACCGGGAACGTGCGGGCCAGGCCGTAGTAGAACGGCAGGTCGTGCTCGGTCCAGTAGCCCATGCCGACCGCCGCGCCCGCGCCCTGGCAGAGGGCCGGGTCGACGTTGCCGGCAGCAGGCACGATCACCTCGTTGCTGGTGACGAACCCGTCGAGTTTGCCCTCATCCCACTGGTGGTGGGTGGCGTGCCAGCTCTGGGAGGGCACTTGGGGGTACTGGACGGTAGAGGTCAGGTGATGCGCGCGGACGGGGTCACCGTCGGCGTTGCGGTTGGCCGCCTCGGGCTCGCGGTCGGCGCCGAGCGGGAAGCCATCGCCGCGACCGGTGAGCAGGCCCAGGTAGTTGTCGTAGGAGTGGTTCTCCATCATCAGCACGACGATGTGCTTGATCTGCGGCAGCAGGTCGGTCCCGGCCGGGCGGGCGGGCTCCGGCGGCGGCCCGGCGGTCGGGCCGCCGCCGTGTCTGGCCCGGCGTCTGCGCCCGGGCCGTTCGGGTTTCTCGGTCACGTTAGCTGTCCTTACCCGGGATGACTTCCCTGACCTTGGTCATGACGCCTTCCTTGATGATGCCCCAGCCGTTCTGGTCGCCCTTCAGCAGCGCCAGCGCGGCGTCCTTGGCCTGCTCGAAGGTGGCGTGCGGCGGGATCGGGGGCACGTCGGGGTCGGTCCTGAAGTCGAGCACGGTCGGGCGGTCGGCCGCGAGAGCCTGGTCCCAGGCCGCCGCGACCTGCTCCGGCTTGTCGACCGCGATGCCGTTCAGGCCGAGGCTGCGGGCGAACCCCTCGTAGGAGACGTCGGGCAGCCGCTGCGACTCGGCGAACTTCGGCGCTCCCTCCATCGCCCGCATCTCCCAGGTGACCTGGTTGAGGTCGTTGTTGTGGAGCACGGCGATGATCAGCCGCGCGTCGGGCCACTGCTCCCAGTAGTGCTTGACCGTGATGAGCTCGGCCAGGCCGTTCATCTGCATCGCGCCGTCGCCGGCGAACACGATGACCGGCCGGTCGGGGCAGCCGAACTTGGCGCCGATGCCGTAGGGGACGCCCGGGCCCATGGTGGCCAGGTTGCCCGACAGGGAGCCGCGCATGTCGCCGCGGAACTTGAGCTGGCGGGCGTACCAGTTGGCCGACGAGCCGGAGTCGGCGGTGACGATCGCGTTCTCCGGCAGCCGGGAGGACAGCTCGCGGAAGACCAGCATCGGGTTGATCGGGTCGGCCGGCACGTCGGCCTCGGCCTCCATCGACCGCCACCACTTGGCGACGTTGTCCTCGATGCCGTCGCGCCAGGCGCGGTCCTCCTTGCGCCGCAGGTGCGGGATGAGCGCGCGGAGGGTGGCGGCGGAGTCCCCGACGAGGTTCAGCTCGTTCGGGTAGCGCATGCCGATCATCTTGCCGTCGACGTCGATCTGCACGCCGCGGGCCTGGTCGAAGGCGGGCAGGAACTGGGTGTAGGGGAAGCTCGAGCCGACGGTGAGCAGCGTGTCGCAGTTCATCATCATCTCGTAGCTCGGCCGGGTGCCGAGCAGGCCGATCGAGCCGGTCACGTACGGCAGCTCGTCGGAGAGCACGTCCTTGCCGAGCAGCGGCTTGGCCACCCCCGCCCCGAGCAGGTCGGCGACCTGCTCGAGCTCCTTGCGGGCACCGCGGGCGCCCTGCCCGGCCAGGATCGCGACCTTGCTCCCGGCGTTGAGGATCTCGGCCGCCTTGGCGATCCCCCGGTCGTCGGCGGTGGTGGTCGACCAGTCGACTCCGAGGGAGGACGGGACCATCTTGAACGCGTGGGTCGGCGCCGAGTAGGCGAGCTCCTGCACGTCGGACGGGATGATGATCGCGGTCGGGGCGCGCTCGGACAGCGCGACCCTGATCGCCCGGTCGAGCACGTTCGGCAGCTGCTCGGGGACTGTGACCATCTGCACGTAGTCGCTGGCGACGTCCTTGAACAGCGTCAGCAGGTCGACTTCCTGCTGGTAGGAGCCGCCCATGGCGCTGCGGCTGGTCTGCCCGACGATCGCGACGACCGGGACGTGATCGAGCTTGGCGTCGTAGAGGCCGTTGAGCAGGTGGATCGCGCCCGGCCCTGACGTCGCCATGCAGACGCCGAGGCCGCCGGCGAACTTGGCGTACCCGACCGCCTCGAAGGCGGCCATCTCCTCGTGCCTGGCCTGCACGAACTGGGGCTTGTTGTCGGCCCGGCCCCAGGCGGCGAGTATGCCGTTGATCCCGTCGCCCGGGTAGGCGAACACGTGCTGCACGTCCCAGGCGCGCAGGCGCTCAAGCAGGTAGTCGGCCACGGTTGGGGATGCCATGTTGTCGTCCTCTCGTTTCGTGTCGGGCTTCGCCCGGTTGTCAGGCGGTGCCGGTCAGGTGGTCGGCCGCGCGGGCGGCGACCGCCATGATCGTCAGCGCCGGGTTGGCGCTGCCCTGGGTGGGGAGCACGCTGCCGTCGGTGATGTACAGGTTGGGCACCGCGAAGCTGCGGCAGTTCCGGTCGACGACCCCGTGTTGCTCGTCGGCCGCCATCCGGGCGCCGCCGACCAGGTGCGCGTAGCGGTTGATGGTGATGACCTCGTCCGCCCCGGCCGCGTGCAGGATGTCCTCCATGACCGTCCGCGCCTGCTTCATCAGCGCCCGGTCGTTGTCGCACTGGGTGTAGTCGAAGCGGGCGACCGGGAGCCCGTGGGCGTCCTTCTCGTCGGCCAGCGTCACCCGGTTGTCCGGCTGCGCGAGGAACTCGCACAGCGAGCCGAGGCAGGACCAGTGCACGTAGTCGCTCATGTACTCGCGCAGGGCGCGGCCCCAGTGGCCCTGCGCGGCGACGTGCTCGGCCCAGGTGATCGGCAGCGGGGACACGGTCTGGATCGCGAACCCGCGCTTGTAGTCCCTAGCCGGGTCGGTCTCGTAGAACGCCTCGCTGCTCACCTCGGGCGGCGGTGCCTTGTACATCCGCACCTCGGCGTCGAACCGGCCCGCCGTCTGCGGCGCCCCCTGCACCATGAGGTAGCGGCCGACCTGGTCGAAGTCGTTGGCGAGGCCGTCGGGGAACCTTTTCGAGGCGGAGTTGAGCAGCAGCCGCGGGGTCTCGATCGAGTAGCCGGCGACGGCCACCATCCGGGCCCGCTGGAAATGCTCACGGCCGTTGCTTCTGTAGTGCACGCCGAGCGCGCGGCCGGTGCGCTGGTCGATCACGACCTCGGTCACCATCGCGTTGGCGCGGATCTCGGCGCCGTGGCTGAGCGCGTCGGGTATGTGCGTGATCAGCGGCGACGCCTTGGCGTTGACCTTGCAGCCCTGCAGGCAGAAGCCGCGGTAGATGCAGTGCGGCCGGTTGCCGAAGCGGCCGTTGACGATCGCGACCGGGCCGACCTTGGCGGTGATGCCGAGCTTGTCCGCGCCGCGCAGGAAGATCTCGCCGTTCCCGCCGACCGGGTGCGGCCGCTGCGGGTAGCCGTGCGGATCGCCCCACGGCCACCGCTCCCCCGCGACCGGAAGTTCCTGCTCGATGGCTTGGTAGTACGGCTTGAGGTCTTGGTAGGTGAGCGGCCAGTCGGCCCCGACCCCGTCGTCAGTGCAGGTGGAGAAGTCACTGGGGTGGAACCGGGGGGTGTAGCCCGCGTAGTGGACCATCGAGCCGCCGACGCCGCGGCCGGAGTTGTTCGATCCCATCGGCACCGGGTCTTGCGCCGGCGATCACCCGCGGCTCGGTCCAGTAGAGGTGGTGCGATCCGGCCTCGTCGCTGACCCAGTCGGCGTCGGGGTCCCAGAACGGCCCGGCGTCCAGCGCCGCCACCCGCCAGCCTTTGCGCGCCAGCCGCTGGGCCAGGACCGAGCCGCCTGCGCCGCACCCGACGATGACCAGGTCGATCTCGTCGGCGTCGTCGAATCGGCGCATGTCGCGCCGGAGTCGGTGATTGGTCCTGGTGCCGTCGTTGGGCAGCAGCCAGGCGGACTCGTTGCGGGCGCGGACGGCGTGGTCGGAGAGCGTCGGCATCAGGCGTCATCCCCCACCGGGTCCTCGGCCGGGCGCGCGTCGGCGACCTCGAACGGCTCGCGCCGGTCGACGCCCGCGTTCTTGTAGCCGCGCGGGTAGGCCGGGCCGGGGAAGCCGATCTCGGACCAGGCGTGCGGGTGCGCATACAGGGCGGTGCAGGCGTACCTGGTCCACAGGCTCCAGACCCGGGCGGCCGGCAGGCCGTGCCACTGGCCGTCGCCGCTGTCGCCGCCGTCCTGCACGGCCTGGATCAGTTTTTGCTGGTCCGATTCTGACGCGTCGGCGAAGCTGCTCCCGCACTTGTCGTGCGCGTCCTTGTCCAGGTATCCGAGCGTGTCCCGCCACGCCTGGCCGTCTTCCGGCATGTCCGCATAGCGCCATCCGTCCGTCTCGCCGGCCGCCAGCCGGGCGTCGACCATCTCGACCAGGGAGATCTCCAGCGGCTCATCGCACTGGCCGGTGAGCTGGCTGAGCAGGGCGGCGGCGGTCGGGTGCTCGGTCTCGGTGAAGAATTCCGGTGCCTGCTGCGGGCCGGTCCTGGCGGCGACCAGGCCGGCCGTGACCTGGTCCCAGTGCCCGGCCTGGCTGAGCACCTCGAAGCCGGGGAACCGGCCGGTCGCGGGGCCGGTCACTGCTCGCGCCGAAGGATCGCGGCCAGCAGCCCCATGCCGCCGACCATCGTCACCAGCAGCGGCGCCAGCAGGGGCGGGCCCATCTCCAGGTTGTAACGGGCGTTGGACCAGCCCCCGGGCTTCTGCGAGATGCCCCGGGCGTGCAGGTACACCCCCTGCAGGCCGTTGGCGACGATCGCGGCGGAGGCGATCGGCAGCGCCGTCTTCGCCATCCGCTGGCTGAAGAACCCGGCCACGCCGGCCACCGCGCCGACCGGGCCGAGCACCACCGGCAGCCACATCATCTTGTTGCCGAAGCTGGCGCTGTCGTGCTCGAAGTAGATCTCGGCCGCCGTCACCAGCGCGCCGGCCGCGGTCAGCCCGGCCAGGCTCCGCTCGAACTGCCCGGTCTGAATGTTGCCCACCATGCGGTCGATGCCCTGCATGGTCCCGCTGGATGGGCTCTGGCGGGTAAGCCACGCTCTCATGCGGTCTCCCTTGACTATCGGTCCGCTCCCGCTACCCGGAGCGCCGGCGGCAAACCCGGCGGCCGGTAATGCGCGGCGATCTGAATGGACGGCCCGATCGGGGGCAGCGGTGACGGCGAGCCCGGCCCGGCTAGGTCCGGAGCTGTTACCGACGAAGGAGAAACAGATGGGTTTCATGGACAAGCTCAGGAACAGGTTCCAGATGGCCAAGGGCCACGGCGAGGAGCGGGCCGGACGGGCCATGGGCGACCAGGACCTGGAGGCGAGGGGCGCCGCCGACCGCGTCGAGGGCGGCACCAAGCAGGTCGGCGAGCAGGTCAAGGACGTGGGCAAGAACGTCCGCGACACCTTCAAGCGCTAGGCCTTAAGCGTGGGGCCTGGCCCACCTAACCGGAGGAGGTTCGGTGCCAGAGCGGGGGGATCAGGCGCGCCGGCCCGGGCAGGTTGCGCTCGGACCGGAGCGGCCGCGGTGGCCGGTCCTGGTCGCGGGCGGGCTGGTCTACGCCGGGGCGCTGCTGGGGGTGTGGATCGTGCTGGCCGGGGAGCCGGACGTGTCGGACCTGATCGCGGGTTCGGTGGCGGCGGTGTTCGCGGTCGGCGGGGGCTATTTCCTCAGCGAGCGCGGGAAGATGGTGCCCGCCCTGCGGGCCGCCGACGTGCGCGCCCTGGCGGCGGTGCCGTGGCAGGTGGTGGCCGAGAGCGGGCAGGTGCTCGCGCTGGCCGCGCGCAAGGCGGCCGGACGGCCGACCGCGCCGGGCTCGCTGCGCACCGTGCCGGCGGAGGTCGAGGCGGGCCTGCGCGGCTGGCCCGCCGCGCGCCGGGAGGCGACGCTGACCGCGGTGCTGTCGGCCGCGCCGAACACGGTCGTGATTGACATCGACACCGACGCAGGCACCGCGCTGGTCCATCGGCTGGTCGAACGGTGAACTGGTATCTGGCGGCGGCGCTGGCGCTGCAGGCGGCGCTGATCCCGTGCGCGTGGGTGTGCTGGCGGTTCGGCCCCGAGCACCGGGTGGTCGCCCTCGGGCTGACGGGCACGGTCCAGGCGCTCGCCCTGCTCTGCCTGGCGGTCGGGTACCGCGAGCCCGGGCTGGCGTCGATGGCGGTGGTGCTGGCGGCGCTGTCGAGCGGAGGCTCGGTCGCCTTCTCGCGTTTCCTGGAACGGTGGCTGTGACGACGAGCGGCGTCATCTCGGACGTACTGCTGGTGGCGGGGCTGGTGATCGTGGTCGGCTCATCCGCAGGGATGGCGGTGTTCGACGACCCGCTGGACCGGCTGCACCTGGTCACCCCGGCCGCGATGCTCGGCTCGACCGGGATCTGCGCGTCGATCGTGGTGCGGTACGGCCTGTCGTCGTCGGGGCTGGCCGCCCTCGGCGTGGCGGCCATCCTCATCGCCGCCAACCCGCTGACCGGCCACGCGGTGGGCCGCGCGATCGCGATCAGGCGTGGGGAAGTCTGGTCGGATTCGGCCGATGCGGCCGCGGCTCCTTCGGGCTCGGAAAGCGCCGGACCCGCCGGAGATGAGCAATGAGCCAGGCGGTGATCGCGGTCGCGCTGGTGTGGGTGGCTGCGGCGGGCACGGCCGTGGTGTTGACCAGGGACCCGTTGCGGCAGGCGTTCACGGCTGGGTTCTTCGGGCTGGCGCTAGCCTTCTTCTACCTGTCGGTGCAGGCCGGGGACGTGGCGTTGTCGCAGATGGTGGTGGGCGCGATCGCGCTGCCGCTGATCGTGCTGCTGAGCCTGGCCAAGGTGCGGAAGGACCGGGAGTGAGCCGCCGCGCCCGGCTGGTTTTCTTCGCGGTCGCTGCGGCCGCGCTGGCCGCGACCCTGGGCGTCGGCCTGGCCGGGCTGCCGTCGTTCGGCGCTCAAGTCAGCGCCTACGCCCGGATGCTGAACGAGGTGGCGCCCCGGCAGCGGCACGTGACTGATGTGGTGTCGGCGATCGGCTTCGACTACCGCGGCATCGACACCCTGTTTGAGGAATTCATCCTGCTCAGCGCCGTGGCCAGCATCTCGGTGCTGCTTCGCCCGCTGAGCGACGAGACCCGCCGGCTGCCCGAGGACAAGGCACCCGACCGGACGATCCCGCCCCCGAGCCCGGCGGTGTGGCTGCTGGCGGTGTTCCTCAGCTCGCTGCTGGTGCTGACCGGCCTCGAGACGGTCACGCACGGCCAGCTCACGCCGGGCGGGGGGTTCCAGGGCGGTGTCATCCTCGCCAGCGGGCTCTACGTCGTCTACCTGGGCACCAACTACGCGACGGTGGAGCGGTTCCAGCCGGACGCGCTGCTTGAGTCCTCCGACGGGCTCGGCGCCTTCGGCTACGTCGTTATCGGGCTCCTCGGCCTGCTGGCGGGCGCCAGCTTCCTCAGCAACGTCGTCAACCTCGGCGTCACCGGTGACGCGGTCTCGAGCGGCACCATCCAGCTGCTGAACGTGGTCGTCGGCGTTGAGGTGTTTGGCGGCTTCGCGATCCTGGCGTCGGAGTTCCTTGACCAGACCGCCGTCGTCCGGACCAGGCAGCGATGAGCGTCCTGGCCTACGGCGTCGTCGGGTGGCTCTTCCTCATCGGGATCTACGGCGTCGTCACCAGCAGGAACCTTATTCACCTGGTGGTCTGCCTGTCGGTCGCGCAGTCCGGCACCGACGTCTTGCTGCTGGAGATCGGGTACCGCGCCGGCGGTCACGCCCCGGTCTTCGTCGGCCTGCCCGCTCATCCGGGGCCGGCCGTCGACGCGGTCATGCAGGCGCTGGCGCTGACCGACGTGGTGGTCGGGGCCGCGGTCACCGCGCTGCTGCTGGCCCTGGTCGTGCAGGTGCACAAGCGGGCGGGGACGCTCGATCCCGACCAGCTCCGCGCGACCAGGGACTGAGGCGAGGTGGACCTGTTCGCGTCGTCGTCCGCCGTTATTCCCGCGTCGGTCGTGGTCCCGCTGGTCGGCGCGGCCCTGATGGCGGGGTTCAGCGGGCTGCTGCCCCGGTGGGCGAGGGATGCGATCGCGATCGCGGTCGCGATCGCCACCTGCGCCCTGACCTTGACCTTGATGGTCTCGAGTGCAGGCCGTCCGATGATCTACTGGTTCTCCGGCTGGCGTCCGGCCGGCGGCATGATGATCGGGATCGACTACGCGGTCGGGGCGCTCGGGGCGGGCATGGCGTCGCTGGCCGGCCTGCTGGTGACCGCCGCCCTGGTGTACTGCTGGCGGTACTTCGACGGCGCCCGCGGCCGCTACCACGCGCTGGTGCTGATCTTCCTGGCCGGCAGCGTCGACTTCTGCCTGACCGGCGACCTGTTCAACTTGTTCGTCGCGTTCGAGCTGGTGGCGGTGACCGCGTTCGGGCTCACCGGCTACAACGCCGGGCACCCGGCCCCGCTGCAAGGGGCGATCAACTTCGCGGTCACCAACAGCCTCGGCGGCATGACCGTGTTGATGGGCGTGGGGCTGCTGTACGCGCGGACGGGCTCGCTGAACCTGGCCCAGATCGGCCAGACCCTGGCCGGGCGGCACCCCGACGGGCTCGTCGTGGTGGCGTTCGCGCTGCTGGCGGCCGGGTTCCTGATCAAGGCGGCGGTGGTGCCGTTCCACTTCTGGCTGCCCGACGCCTACGGCTCGGCCCCGATCCCGGTCTGCGTGCTGTTCGCCGGGGTGCTGAGCGAGCTCGGGCTGTTCGGCCTGATCCGGGTGTGGGACACCGTCTTCTCCGGCCTGGCGGGCGGGCCCGGCCCGCGGATGCGGGCGGTGCTGCTCGGGCTGGGGATCGCGACCGCGCTGGTCGGGGCGGTGATGGCGCTGGCGCAGACCCAGCTCAAGCGCATGCTGGCCTTCGTCACCATGAGCCACCTGGGCATCTACCTGATCGGGGCCGGCCTGCTGACCTCGCTCGGCCTGGCGGGCGCGTCGCTGCTGGTGATCGGGGACGCGCTCGCCAAGGCGGCGCTGTTCCTCGGGGTCGGGGTCGTGCAGCATCAGCGGGCCAGCGTCAGCGAGTTCAAGCTGCGCGGCCGGGGACGTGGCCTGGCGGTCACCGGTGTCACGGTCGTGCTCGGCGCACTGGTGCTGGCCGACCTGCCGCCGTTCGTGTCCTCGGACGGGCACGCGCTGCTGGTCGAGGCGGCCGACCAGGCCGGGCTGTCGTGGCTGGAAGTCGTGATCGCGCTGACCGTCGCTGGGTCGAGCGGGGCGGTGCTGCGGGCGGCCGGGCGGGTCTGGCTGGGGTGGGGGGCGGTCGAGAGCGCGTCACCCGGTGTCGGCACCGCCGACGATGCGGGGGATGAGGCCGACGACCGACCCGACACGACCGATCCGGCTGCGGCGGACGGCATCGGGTCGGCAGACGGCGGGCAAACTGACGGCCAAGCGCCTGTGTGGGGCGATGGCCGGGAGGTCGGGGAACGGTCCCGGCGGCCGGGGCGGGTGCCGCTGACTATGTTGCTGCCGCCGGTGGCGCTGCTCGCGATCGGGCTCGGGCTCGGGCTGGCGCCCGGTCTGGAGGCGCAGGCCGTATCGGCGGCGGCGGCCTTCTCCGACCGGGCGGTGTACGCGGCGACGGTGCTCGGCACCGGCGGTGGCACCATCCCGGCCAGCGGCGCGGTCGTCGCGGCGGCTTCCCGCGCAGTGACGTTGGGCGGCGTGCTGACCGATCTGGGGCAGGTCGCGGTCGCGCTCGGCGTGGCCGCCGTCGCGCTCGACCGGCGGGCGGTCCGGCTCCGCCGGGCGCTGGCGGCCGGCACCGGCTGGCTGCGCCGGCTGCACAGCGGGCTGGTCGGTGATCAGGTCACCTGGCTGGTGGCGGGCCTGGCGCTGCTGGCCGCGCTGGCCGGGGCAGCGCTGCGCTGACGTGTCCCGGCCACCGCTGCGGTGACCCGGACGCGGCGCAGATGCTGCCTGGCGATGCTTGGTTGCGCCGGGGCGCCAAGCTGGCGACGCATTCACGCGGCTTCGGCGCCGAGCGCGCACATTTCTTGCTGTTATCTACGTTATTGGATCTTGTCTTTCTATTAGTTCTGACCATTTTTTCATCTTCATATCAATTCTGACCACTTTTACACCCGAATTGTCTGATTCTTATGGTCAAAAGTGATAAGAAGATGGAACCGAATGGTCAGAACTGATAAGTAGACGACCGCCGTGGTCGGCGGCGGGCGCGGCAGCGCCGACGGCCGGGACGGACGGGGCCTGCAGGGGCCGACGGGCCTTAGTGGCAGGCAGGGCTTCGCGGGCGCACGGGGGCTGCGGGGCGGACTGGGCTGCGGGGGCGGACGCAAGCAGGGGGGTGGGTCTCGGATACGGGGCGGGGGCTCAGGCGGTGCCCAGCGAGACGCCGCAGGGTGCAGGCGGGTCCCGGATGCCGGGCGGGGGATCAGGCGAGCGCCCAGCGAGACGCCGCAGGGTGCAGGCGGGTCCCGGATGCCGGGCGGGGGATCAGGCGAGCGCCCAACGGAACGCCGTGGGGGTGGGGGTGGGGGTCGCCGGGATTCCGTTAGGCGCTGCCGAGGGGACGTCGCGGGGTCTGATGGCTGGCCGGAACCGCGTTAGGCGCTGCCGAGGGGGACGTCGCGGGATAGGGTGACCGCGCACTCGAGGAGGCCGGCGTGGACGAACGCCTGGGGCATGTTGCCGCGCAGCTGGCGCTGGTGGACGTCGTACTCCTCGGTGTAGAGGGCGGCGGGGCCGCAGGCGCTTCGGTTGCGTTCGAACCAGTGCGCGGCCGCGACCGGGTTGCCGCAGGCGTGCTCGACTAGCGCCATCCAGAAGCCGCAGAGCAGGAACGCGCCCTCAGCCTGGTCGAGCGGCCGGCCGTCGTGCCGGAAGCGGTACACGTAGCCGTCGGACGCCAGTTCCCGGCGGACCGCCTCGACGGTGGCCAGGTTCCGCGGGTCGTCGACGGCGAAGCCGCCCCTGATCATCGGCATCAGCAGGGCCGCGTCGACCCGCTCGTCGTCGGGTGCGCGCTGCCAGCGGCCGGAGGGGTGGACGGCGTCGCCGAGGCTGGCGGCGATGGTGTCGGCCAGGCCGCTCCACTGGGCCGCGTCGCGGTGCCCGTGGCTGCCGGGCGCGCCGACGGCGGCGGCGGCCGCGATCGCGCGCAGCCCGGACACGCAGGCGAGCCGGGAGTGCGTCCAGCGCCGGTCGTCCAGCTCCCAGATGCCGGCCTCGGGCTCGTTCCAGCGCTTGCCGATGCCGTCGGCGGCGACCGCCGCCGCCCGCCAGTCGTCTTCGGCCAGCAGGTCGAGGCGCGCGGCGGCCGCGAACAGCGACAGCGCCTCGCCGAGCGCGTCGAGCTGGAACTGCCCGCGCACCCAGTTTCCCGCCCTCGCGGTGCCGCCGGGGAAGCCGCGCAGCTTGAGCGGCACCTCGTCGCCGATCGGCTCCCCCGCGACCGTGTAGGCCGGCATCAGCTCGGGCCCGTCGTCGAGCAGCCGCTCGGTGACGAACCGCACGGTGCCGGTGAGCAGCGGGTGCGGGCCGTGCGCGGCGACGGCGATGCCCGCGTAGCACTGGTCCCTGATCCAGGCGTAGCGGTAGTCGTAGTTCCGCCCGCCCTCAAGGCGCTCGGGCAGCGAGGTGGTGGCGGCCGCCACCATGGCGCCGCTGGCCGAGGTCAGCCCGCGCAGCACCGCGTAGGAGTGCCGCGCGTCGGCCAGCGCGATCAGATCATCGCAGCCGGGACAGACGTCCGACCACGCCTCCTCGGTCGCCGCCCAGCTCTGCCCCGGGTCGGGCGGCTCGGCCGTGAACTCGCGATCGGACAGCTCGAGCACCAGATCGTGCGTCGTCCGCGGCGCGAGCTCGATCCGCATTCCCAGCCGGCCGTCCGCCAGCCGGGCCCTGCCCGCTCCCGACCAGCGGAACCAGGTGTCGCCGCTGCGGCCGGTCCAGATGTCGCCGTTCCGGTTGAGATCGGTCATGGTGGCGCGCCCGTAGGCGGCCCGCAGGTCGAGGGTCGCGGTCACCTCGGCGGTGCCGTCGATCGCCTCGACCCGGCGCAGCAGCACGGCCCGGTGCGGGTCGGCGGGCATCGCGAGCGCTTCCCTGCACTCGATCCTGGTGTCGCCGACCCAGCGGTTGCGCCAGATCAGGCTGCCGCTCTCGTAGTAGCCGCCCCACACGTGCCAGGGGTCGGCCGGGGTGATCGTGTACTGGCCGGGCCCGCCGAGCAGGCCGCTGAAGGCGGCCGGGCTGTCCCAGCGGGGCACGCAGAGCCACGCGATCGAGCCGTCGGGGCCGATCACGGCGCCGCGCTCGCCGTCGGCGACCAGCGCGTACTCGCGCAGCACGCGCGGCGTCGGCAGGTCGTCGGCCGCGCCCCGAGCTGTGCCGCGCGCGCTGCCGCCGCTGCTGCTGGCCGTGCCCGTCCCGCCCTTGCCTGTGCTGCCCTTGCCTGTGCTGCCGCCGGATCGCATCCTGCGCTACTTCCTTGTTTGGACCGGTCCATGCCAGGAAGTAGTGGAGGCGACGTAACCGGGACGAAGAAGGTCACCGGGACGAACGCGTCATCGAGTCGAAGCAGGAGGGCAGGCACGTGACCGAGACAGTGGTGATCACCGGTGCGAGCGCCGGAATCGGGCGGGCCACGGCCGAGCTCTTCGGACGTCGGGGCGCGAACGTGGTGCTGATCGCGCGGGGGGAAGACGGCCTCGCGGCGGCGGCCGACGCGGTGCAGCGCGCGGGCGGCAGCGCGCTGGCGGTGCCGGCCGACGTGGCCGACTTCGACGCCGTCGAGCGGGCGGCCGAGCAGGCCGAGGACCGGTTCGGCCCGATCGACGTCTGGGTCAACGTGGCGTTCACCTCGGTCTTCGCGCCGTTCTGGGAGATCAAGCCGGATGAGTTCCGGCGGGTCACCGAGGTCAGCTACCTGGGGTTCGTGCACGGCACGATGGCGGCGCTTGCGCGGATGCGGCCGCGGGACCGCGGCACGATCGTCCAGGTCGGCTCCGCCCTCGGCTACCGGGCGATCCCGCTGCAGTCGGCCTACTGCGGGGCCAAGCACGCCGTCAACGGGTTCACCGAGTCGGTCCGGTGCGAGCTGCTGCACGAGGGGTCCAGGGTGCGGATCACCGTGGTGCAGATGCCGGCCGTCAACACGCCCCAGTTCTCCTGGGTGCTGTCCCGGCTGCCGCGCCATCCGCAGCCGGTCCCGCCGATCTACCAGCCCGAGGTCGCCGCCCAGGGCGTCGTCTTCGCGGCCGACCACGCCGACCGCAAGGAGCACTGGGTCGGCGCGTCCACGGCCGGGACGATCATGGCCCAGAAGTTCGCCGCGCCGGTCCTCGACCGGTACCTGGCCCGGACCGGGTTCGACTCGCAGCAGACGGGCGAACGGGTCGAGCCCGGACGCCCGAGCAACCTCTGGCAGCCGGTCGACCAGCCGCCGGGCAGCGACGAGGGGGCGCACGGCGTGTTCGACGACCGCGCGCACGCGCGCAGCCCCCAGCTCACGGTCACCGAGCGGGTCGAGGAGGCGGGCGCCACCGTCCGCCGGGCGCTCGGCTCGCTGTTCGACGCCGCCCGCGCGCGGGCACCCCAGCACCCCTGGTCGGCCGCCACCAGCCAGCCGACGGACGCGGGCGCGCTGACCACCGACCAGACCCGGGCCTCGGCTGCGGACGCGCCTGCATCGGACGCCCCGGCGACGGACACTGGCCCCCCGCCAGTCGATCACGCTGCCAACCTGGCCAAGCACGACACCTCAGTGGCGGACCCGGACACCTCGCTGGCCGACCCGGACAGCGCCGTGACCGACCACGACACGTCCGTGACCGACATCGACCCCTCGCTGCCGGAGCCGAACGTCGCGTCCGGTATCGACGAGCAGGCGCCGTCGGCTAACCGGCATTCCTTCCTCGATGACGTGGAGACGCCGCTGGCGGACCAGGACGGCCGGTCGGCCGGCCAGGACGCCGCCGGTCACCGACGAGGACAGCTCCTGGACCGAGCAGGGTGTCGTGTCGCCCACTCAGGTCGACGTGCCGCCGGGTCAGGGCACGGCGTCGGCAACCTCCCCGGACGACGCGCCTGCGGCGGACGGCGCTGAGCGCACTGACGGCACCGCCCCGCTGCGCCTGGAGGACCTGTCGCACGAGCGGACCGACGCGTCGCAGGCTGACGGCGATGCGTCGCCGAACGAGGGCGGCGGGCAGACCGAGGGCTACCCTTCGGCGGGCGAGCGTGCCTATTCAGGTGAGCACACCGATGCGGGCGAGCACACCGATGCGGGCGAGCACGTCGATCCGGCCGGCCAGCCGAGTAGCCAGTCATGACCGCGCAGGCGGCGGATCGCCGGGCGGCCGCGCGCGACTTCCCGGTCGTGGACCAGGTGACCGCGTCGGTGTACGAGATCCCCACTGACCGGCCGGAGGCCGACGGCACCCTCGCCTGGTCGAAGACGACGCTGGTGGTCGCGCACGTCAGCGGGGGCGGCCGGACCGGTATCGGCTACACCTACGCGTCGGGCGCGTGCAAGCCGCTGATCGACGGCGAGCTCGCGGCCGCGATCGCCGGCCAGGGCGTGCTCGACACCGGCGCGGCCTGGCAGGCGATGGTCCGCGCGATCCGCAACCTCGGCCGGCCGGGGCTGGTGTCGTGCGCGATCTCGGCGGTGGACACGGCCCTGTGGGACCTCAAGGCGACCCTGCTCGGCCTCCCGGTCAGCCGGCTGCTCGGGGCGACCAGGACCGAGGTGCCGGTCTACGGCAGCGGCGGGTTCACCACCTACGACGAGTCCGCCGCGCGGGCTCAGCTCGAGCGCTGGACCGGCGACCTGGGGATCCCCCGGGTCAAGATCAAGATCGGCGAGTCCTGGGGCTCGCGACCGGGCCGGGACCTGGCTCGGATCGTCTTCGCGCGGCGGGTGATCGGCCCCGACGCGGCACTGTACGTGGACGCCAACGGCGGCTACGGCCGCAAGCAGGCGGTGCGAATGGCCCGGGCGATGGCGGACCAGAACGTGACCTGGTTCGAGGAACCGGTCAGCTCCGACGACCTCGACGGGCTGCGGGAGGTCCGCGACCAGGTGACCCCCGATGTCACCGCCGGCGAGTACGGGTACGACCTGGTCTACTTCGCCCGGATGGTCGACGCGCAGGCGGTCGACTGCCTGCAGGCCGACGTCACCCGCTGCGGCGGCATCACCGAGTGGCAGCGCGTCGCCGCCGTGGCCGCCGCCCGCAGCCTGCAGATCTCCGGCCACTGCGCGCCGAACCTGCACGCCCACGTCGCCGCCGCCGTCCCCAACCTGCGCCACCTCGAGTACTTCCATGATCACGCGCGGATCGAGTCGATGCTGTTCGAGGGCGCGCTCAGCCCCAAGGGCGGCTCGATGCGGCCCGACCCGACTCGGCCCGGGCTCGGGCTGACGCTGAAGGAGCCCGACGCCACCCGGTTCCGGGTGGCCTGACCGGCGGCCGGTCGCCCGGCCGGTCGCCCACGGCGTCAACGCGGGTTTGAGGGTTGCGAACCGGGTGAAACCAGGGTCCGTTCGATATGACGGGAGTTGACTTTCCGGCTCTTGAATTACCGCGCGGGCCGGTGCCAGACGCGCGCGGCGCTGCCCTCGGCGGTCGCGATCAGGCCGCCGTCCGGGGAGAAGGCGACGCCGGCGATCGCGTCGCGGGCGGTTGTGATCCTCGGCCCGGCCGCCGCGACGGCGCCGGCGGCGGTGTCCCACAGGCGGAGCCGGAAGCGGCCCGCCTCCGCCAGCAGCGCGCTGCCGGGGGCGAACTCCAGGATCGCGTCCTCGCCCGGCTCGCCGAGGTCGGCCGGCGTGAGGCTGGCCGTGTCCCACAGCCGCAGTCGGCCGTCGAAGGTCGACGCGAGCGTGCCGCCGTCGGCGGCGAAGGCGACCCGCCAGCGGTAAAGGGCGGTGGCGCTGGCCGCCTCGAACAGACGGCGTCGGCGGCGGCGGGGGTCGGCGATATCCCAGAGCTTCAAGATACGGACGTTCTTGCCGCGGCTGTCGCGGGTCTGGCCGAGCGCGACCAGGAAACCGCCGCCGGGAGAGATCACCGCGTCGCTGAGGGCGTAGGGCACCAGCGCCTGGCCGCCGACGTCGAACGAGCGGTGGTACCGGCGCAGGACCTGGCGCCGCTTTCCCGTCCCGATATCCCAGAGGCCGAGGTCGTCGCCGGGATCGGTGGCGGCGACGAGCCCTCCGTCGGGCGAGAACGCGGTGAGGAAGCCGATCCGCCAGCCGGTCTTACGCTGCAGGGGATACGGGGTGTGCCGCAGCGCGGCGGCGTCCCAGGACCAGAGCGTCGGCGCCCCCGTCCCTTCGGCCGCCAGGAACCGGCCGTCTGGGGAGATGAACCGCGCCCACGTCCTGACCGGCGAGCTGAGCGGCTGCCAGGAATCGGTCCGCCAGCCGAACACGGCCGACATGCCGGCCGGCTTGGCCAGCACCGCGCGGCTGTCGGGAGTGAAGACGAGCTGCGCGAACCCGCCGTCTCCGACGCGGTGCGGTGGCTGCGGTGACAGGTCGGGCCCGGCCTGCCGCCAGGTCCCGGTATCCCAGACGCGGACCCGCCCGTCGGCCGACGCGGTCGCCAGGAACCGCCCGTCGGGCGAGAACGCCACCAGGTTGATGGGGCCGGTGTGGCCGATCAGCGGCGAGCAGGCGAGCATGATGCCGGCCGGGTCGCCCGGGGCGATGGTGGTGTTGCCGGGCAGGCCGACCATGGTCGCGGTCGGGCCCGCCGCGTCAACGTTGCCGCTGCCATTCGCGTTGGCGGACCAGCGGGCGGCGTCGCTGCCGGGCAGGGCCGTCCGCTGCTGGCCGGGCACGTACGTCGGGTCAACGCCGGGCCGGGGCGCCGGCCGGTACGGGTCGGCGGCCGGGCGCGGCGGGCCCTGCCCGGGGACGCTGAAGTAGGCGATGAGGCCGGCCAGATCCGGCCGGCCCGCCGGGTCCTTGTCCAGGCAGGCGTCGAGGATGTCGCGCAGCGGCCCGGTCAGCGGTGACAGGTCGGGCGGCTCGCTGAGGATCCGGCCGATGACCGCGGGCAGCTCGTCGGCGTCAAACGGCCCGTGCCCGGTGGCGGCGAACACCAGCACCCCGCCGAGGGCGAACAGGTCGCTGCGGAACGTGACTTCCTTGCGGCCGAGCTGCTCTGGCGCCATGTAGCCGTAGGTCCCGATGAGAGCGTTAACCGTGGTCAGCGAGCTGGCATTGGCGGTCCTGGCCACGCCGAAGTCGATGATGCGGGGCCCGTCGGGCCCGAGGATGATGTTGCCAGGCTTGAGGTCCCGGTGGATGAGCCCGCAGGCGTGAATGGCGGTGAGCCCCTCCGCCAGCGCCGCGCCGAGCTCGCGGACCTGGACCGGGTCAAGCGGCCCGTTCTGGCCGACCGCCTCCGACAGCGACGGGCCGGGAATGTAGGCGGTGACCATCCACGGCGGGTCGGCGTCCGGATCGGCGTCGACCACCGCGGCGGTGTGGAAGCCGCCCACCTGCCGGGCGGCCGCGATCTCGCGGGTGAACCGGCGGCGGAACTCGGCGTCGTCGGCGTACTCGGGGCGGATGAGCTTAACCGCTACCTTCCGGCCGCCCGGGGACGCGCCGAGGAACACCTGGGCCATCCCGCCCGTGCCGAGCCGGCCGAGCAGCCGATAACCGCCGACAAGCTCGGGATCGCCCGTCTTGAGGGGATTCACCCGTGCACGCTCCCCAGCGATGTCGCGTCCGCCGATGGACGGACATTACATCACTCCAGGGTAGGTTCAGGGATTTCTCAAGCGGCCGGGTGGTGCCGTCATGGGATGTCGCTCGGGCGGGCGCGACCGCCCGGCGGATGGGGAAACATGGCCGGGCGGCCTGCCCTGGCTCTTCTTCGGTCAGGCGCCGATTACCACTCGTTAGCCGTCTCCGGGAGCAGTCCGGCGTCGCCGAGCATCCGGCGGGCACGCTCGACGGTGCCCTCGCGCGCGATCAGGTCGTAGTGGGTCGCGGTCAGACCGCGAACGGAGCTGAAGTCGCGCTCGCCGCGGGTCCTGGCATGAGCCAGGTAGCCGAAGGCGGCGCCCCAGCCCGCGCCCAGGGCGGCGCCGGTCACGATCACGGCGATGAACGAGTGCCCGGAGGTGAACAGCCCGAGCAGGATCCCCACCAGCAGGCCCGCCCACAGCCCGCTCACCGCCCCCGCCCCGGTCGCACGCGCCCTGGTCAGCCGGCCTGTCACCCGCTCGACCAGCCGCAGGCCCGATCCGACGATGTCTAGGTTCTCGACCGGAAAGCCGTCATCGGAGAGCCGGTCGACCGCGCGCTGGGCGCTCTCGTAGTCATCGAAGCGTCCGACGGTGTTCCAGGCGGCGCTGACCTTGTTGAGCACCGGCATCGGAGTTCCTAGCATCGCTGTTCCCTGCCCTTCTCTGGGGTTACGTCAACCAGGCTCGGCGATCGCCGTGCAGGGGCGGTTAATGCCGCGTGGAGATCGGGTGGAGCCGCGGTCGGGGTCATCTCCATCTGGGCTCCAACTCCCGTGCACGGGGTTTCCCCGCCGGTGCGCCATTAGTTAGGAGACGCACAGCTAATCGGGGAGACGCAAATCCGGACGTGAGGTGACGTAATGGCCTGGGTGGCGCTAGTGGCGGCCGGCTTCTTCGAGACCGGTTTCGCCGTGTGCCTGAAGCTGAGCAACGGCCTGCGGGCCCCGTGGCCGGTGGTGGGGTTCGCGTGCTGCGCGCTGATCAGCTTCGGGTTGCTAACGGTGGCGCTGCGCGATCTCCCGGTCGGTCCCGCCTACTCGGTCTGGACCGGGCTCGGCGCGGCCGGCGCGACGACGGTCGGCATGATCTTCCTCGGCGACGGGGTGTCGACCGCCAAGCTCGTCTCGATCACGCTGATCCTGGCCGGGGTGGTCGGGCTCAACCTCTCCGGCGCGGCGCCCTGACGAGGCCCGGCGTCGCAGTATCCGGCGGCGCAGCCGCCGGATGACCTCGACCACGGCGCTGATCGCGATCGAGGCGCCGAACGCGACCGCCAGCCCGGCCCAGATGTTGTGCTCGAAGGCCTGGCCGCCGATGCGGCCGATCAGGAACGCGTAGAGTGCCCAGATGACGGCCGCGACCGCGGTCGCGGGAACGAACCTTCTGCGCGGATAGCCGACCAGCCCGCAGGTGAGGGTCACCGCGGTCCGGCCGCCGGGGATGAAGCGGCAGACGATGATGAGCTGCGTGCCGAACCGGGCGAGCGACCGCTCGGCCCACGCGCGCGTCCGCGCGCCCTTGGGGGTGGCGAAAAACTTACGCTCGACGGCGGGCCCGAAACGGCGGCCGAGCAGGTAGCAGAGGTTGTCGCCGAGGAACGCGCCGGCCGCCGCGCAGGCCACCAGCAGGGCGATGCGCGGGTCGGTGCTTCCGGCGGTGGTCACGCCGAGGGCGATGACCGCCGACTCGCTCGGCAGGACGGGGATGATCGCGTCGAACGCCGGGAGGATCAGCGCGATCAGGTAGGAGATGACCGAGTCGACCTGGAGGGTGTCGAGCACGCTCACGGGCGGCCCGCCGCCACCCGCTGGGCGGGCACCAGCTCCGCCAGCGGGCCGGTCACCGTGCCGGCCGCCGTCGCCCCGACCGCGGCGACGCACTCGGCGCAGTACCTGATCTCGGGGGCGGCGGCGAGCAGAGTCTCCGGGATCAGCGCCAGGCACTGCTCGCACTGGCCGAACCGGCCAGCCGTCAGACGGGCGAGCGCCTCCTCAGTGTCGGCCAGCCGTCGCCGCGCGGCGATGGCCCGACTGAGCAGCCGGCGAGTGCCCGCGTCCTTGAGGCCGTCGACGTCGGCCGAGCCATGGGCGGTGGCAGCGTGGTAGGCCAGGGAGAGCTCGGTGACATTCTGCAGCCGGTCACGCCATCGCTCCTCGAGGATGACGCGCCAGCGGGGGTTGTCGTCTCGTCGCATGGTGCTCCTGTTCGGGCTAGTCGTCGCGCCTGCGCCGGAGCCCGGGTGATCGCTCGCCAGGCCGCCGCGCGCGGAGCAGACGGAAACACAGCACGGTGAGGCAGACGCCGAAGATGATCCATGGCGCCACCACGATCAGGAAGCTTTCGGTCATCAGCCCTGCCCTATGCTGCGGTGCAAGCGGTTTCGCTGTGCCGTATCAGTTCACCAAGGGGGCGTGCCCGCCCGATGGAGCTGACATGGTGGCGGTGTGGAGGCGCGTCACGCTACGGCGACGGGAGGCGCAATGGCGACGACAGTTCTGGTGGTCGAGGACGAGCGCAAGCTGCGGGATTTCATCAGGACATACCTGGAAAGAGCGGGATTCACGGTGCTCACGACCGGCTCGGGCGCGGAGGCGATCACCATGGCGGCGGACGCCGCGCCCGACCTCGTGGTCCTCGACCTCGGCCTGCCCGACGTGTCGGGCGAGACCGTGGCCAGCGAGCTGCGGGCGGTGTCGGCGGTGCCGATCGTGATGCTAACCGCGAGGGCGTCCGAGGAGGACCGGATCCGCGGCCTCGAGCTCGGCGCCGACGACTACGTGACCAAGCCGTTCAGCCCGCGCGAACTGGTGCTGCGGGTACAGGCGGTGCTGCGCCGGGGCGGGCCGTCGGCCGCGCAGTCGGGCGTCACCGGCTACGGCGGCGGGGCGCTGGTCATCGACGAGCCGCAGCGCACCGCGACCGTGCACGGCGCGCCGATCCAGCTCACGCCCACCGAGTGGGGCATCCTGGTCACGCTGGCGACCGTGCCGGGGCGGGTCTACTCCCGGTTCGAGCTGATCAACAAGGTGCGCGGCTACGAGTTCGACGGCTACGAGCGCACCGTCGACTCGCACGTGAAGAACCTTCGGCGCAAGATCGAGGACGATCCGGCTGACCCGCGGGTGATCGTGACCGTGCTCGGCGGCGGCTACCGGCTCGGCCTGGCCCGCGATGACTGACGCGCCGTCGGCGTCGGCGTCGGCCTCGTCGTCGGCACCCGCCAACGGGCAGCGGGGCGGCGGGCAGCGGGGCAGCACGCTCGGGCTCCGGCTGGCGCTCGCGTTCCTGGGCGTGTCGCTGGCGGCGGTCGCCCTGCTCGCGGTGCTGGCCGCGGTGTTCTCCTCGGTCGACGTGTCCTCGCTCGGCAACCGGCAGCGCAGCGAGCTCGCGAGCGCCTTCGCGGTGGCGGCGGCGGGCTCGTGGAACGCCGACCGGGGCTGGGCGGGCGCGGATCTCACGCCCGTCGTTGACGTGGCCGCGCACAGCGGCGTGCAGCTCCAGGTGCGCGACGACGCCGGGCACCCGATTGCGACCACGGCCGGCTTCGCGACCGCCGAGGAGCCCCAGTCAAGCGAGCCCGTCCTGGTCAAGGGCCGCCAGGTCGGCACGGTGCAGGTCGGGCTTACCGCGTCCGGGCTCGGCGCGGCCGACAACGTGCTGCGGACAGCGCTGCTGCGGGCCATCGCCGGGACGGCCGGGCTGGCCGCCCTGCTCGCGCTCATCACCGGCCTCGGCGTCGCCCGGCGCATCACCAGCCCGATCAACCGGCTGATCATGGTGACCAGGGCAATGGCGGGCGGCGACCGGTCGGCCCGGGCGGGCCGGGTCAGCGGGCCGGGTGAGCTGCGCGAGCTCGCCGCCGCGTTCGACCAGATGGCGGACACGCTCGACCGCGAGGACAAGATCCGGCGGGACCTGGTGGCGAGCGTCGCCCATGAGCTGCGCACGCCGGTGGCGGTGCTGCAGGCGGGACACGAGGCGCTGCTCGACGGCGTCACCGAGGCCACCCCGGACGAGCTCGGGTCGCTCCGCGATGAGGTACTGCGGCTGGCCCGGATGGTGGACGACCTGCAGACGATGGCCGCGGCGGACGCGGCCGGGCTGCGCCTGACGCGGGTGCAGCGCGACCTGGCGGGCATCGCGGCGACGGCCGCCGACAGCCTGTCCCGGCAGTTCGAGGCGGCCTCGGTCACGCTCGACCGCGAGCTGGCCCCGGTGCCGGTCGTGGCCGATGAGCGCTGGCTGCACCAGGTGGTGACCAACCTGCTCGGCAACGCGCTCAAGTTCACCCCGGCGGGCGGCCGGGTGACGGTCCGCACCAGGCAGGACGGACCCGACGCGGTGCTCACGGTGACCGACACCGGCGTCGGCATCCCCGCTTCGGAGCTGCCGCATGTGTTCGAGCGGTTCTGGCGCGGCCGGGCCGCGGCCGGGACGTCGGGCAGCGGCATCGGCCTCGCCATCGCCGCTGAGCTGGCCCGCGCGCACGGCGGCACGCTCACCGCCGCGAGCCAGCCGGGGAAGGGCACCACCCTCACCCTGACCCTGCCGCGCGCCTGACGCCAGCGGCGTCCCGGCCGGGCGACTGATCGAGTGGGTTAGCGGAGGGAGGCGTTAATGGAGTTGGCGGCTAGGGCGATGAGGTCGGTGAGATCGAGGCCCAGGCCCGAGGCGATCGCCAGGTAGTTGTCGGCGACGTAACCGCCGAAGTAGGCCGGGTCGTCGGAGTTGATGCGTGACGTTGACGCCGGCGTCGAGCAGCGTCGGCAGCGGGTGCTCGGCGATCGTGGGGACGCAGCGGAGCCGGACGTTGGAGAGCGGGCAGACCGTGAGCGGCGTCGCGTCGGCCGCGAGCCGCCGCAGCAGCGCGGAGTCCTCGACGCTGCGAATGCCGTGGTCGACTCGCTCCACGCCGAGCAGGTCGAGCGCCTGCCAGACGTAGTCCGGCGGTCCCTCCTCCCCCGCGTGGGCGACGGTGTGCAGTCCGAGCCCCCGGGCAGCGTCGAAGACGCGGGCGAAGTCGCCCGGCGGGAAGCCCACCTCGGCTGAGTCGAGCCCGACGGCGAGGAGCTGGGCGGCGTGGGGGCTGAGTTCGTCCAGCGTCTTGGCCGCGTCGTCGGGGCCGCGGTCGCGCAGGAAGCACGCGATCAGGCCGACCTCGGGGCCGCCGCTGGCCGCGCTGCGGTCGGCCGCCGCCCGCAGCCCGCCGATGACCTCGGTCAGCGGGACGCCGCGAGACAGGTGCACCTGCGGGTCGAAGAACATCTCGACCCGGGTCACCCCGTCCGCCCGCGCCCGGGCGAGGTAGGCCGAGGCGAGGTCGGCGAAGTCCTCGGCCGTGTGCAGCACGGCCATGCACTCGTAGTACAGGCCGAGGAACGAGCCGAGGTCGCTGAACGAGTACGCCCCCCGCAGCGCCTCGACGTCCCGGTACGAGAGCGTCACGCCGTTGCGCGCGGCGAGCTCGAACGCGAGCTCGGGTTCCAGCGTCCCCTCGATGTGCAGGTGCAGCTCGGCCTTGGGCAGGGCGATGACCTGCGCGCGGGTGACGGTCACGGGGACGGCGGCCTCTCGGGTCGGATGTCGGGATCAGGCGAGCTTATGGCATCCATGTCACCGGCCTGGCCGGGGCGAATGAGAGTCCCTGCATCGCGTGAGCGAACTCGGGCCTGTGGCGTCGTCCGCCGCAGCTGACTTTCAAACATGGCGGGGCTGACGGGTGATGCCGGCCTGGCCGCCGGAACGCGATAGGCACTCCTCGCCGACCTGGGCTGGTGAACGGATGACAGGCGCCTCGGACCGTTCGATAAAACGATTTTGATCTTGCCCTGCGGTAACGGGCGCGGTCGCTTCTTGCTGTTATCTGGGCTGGCTTAGCTGTCGGCTACGCCACCGACAGGTCGGTCGACCTGTCAGCTACGCCAGCGACCGCGCCTATTGGTGTCGCTGGCGTAGGCGACAGGCCGGGTTTGGTGTCGGTGGCGTAGGCGGGTCGGGAGTGGCGGGCATGCTTGGCTAGCTGAGGGCGGAGCTGGTGCTGGCGCTTGGGGTGTTAGTGGAGGTGCTCTTCTGCGGCGTCCTGATGACGATCAGGCGGGCGTCGTGGGTGCCGCGGACGACCGGGCCGCCGACGAACACCAGGTCGCCTGCCGCGAGGGAGCTGGTGGTGGTCTTGGTGCCGTCCTCGCGGACGACCGAGTCGGTGACCAGCGTCCAGCTCCAGGTGGTGCCGTCCTTGGCGCTTGACCACGACGTCCTGGCCGGAGACCGACTGGATGGTGCCGCGCTCGAATGCCAGCGTCTTCGGCCCGGCCTTGGTCTCGAAGGTGAACTGGCCGTCGATGCCGCCGAGCCGGCGGAGCCGGGCCAGCGTGTCGCGCAGGTGCCGGGTCTGGGTCGTCGTGCTGCGCGGCGGTCGTGCTGCCAGCGGTGGCGGCGGGGGTGGCCGCGGTGGTGAGCGCGTCGTTCAGCACCGCCGCCTGGCCGGTCGGGCCGGTCACGGCCGCCGCCGGAGAGCCGCTGAGCATGGTCACCGCGCCGAAGGCGGCCCCGCCGACCAGCACGGTCGCGGCGGCGGCGCCGGCGATCAGCCGACCTCGGCCGGTGCTGCGGCCGCGGCCGTGGTGGGCGCCCGGATTGGCGCTGTGCGGGGCGGTCGGCTCGTACCCGAAGTTCGTGTTGTTGTCCATGTCACCGAGATTGCCCGCCGGTCTGGGAAGTCGGGCTGCTAAGTCTGGGAATACGCCGGGAACTCGCCGCGAGATGGCCGTGAGTCGGCGATTGGCCGGCCGGATCGGCGACCACCGCCGCATGACGGCGACGGGTTGGGGAGAATGATCACTATGGAATTCGGCGTAGCGATCTTTCCCACCCATGACGCGATCCGGCCCGGCGACGTCGCCCGGCTGGCCGAGGAGCGGGGACACGAGTCGCTGTTCTTCCCCGAGCACACCCACATCCCGGTCGAGCACACGCCCTATCCGGGCGGCGGGCCGCTGCCGTACCGCTACGTCCACACGTTCGACCTGTTCGTCGCCCTGACCGCGGCGGCGTCGGCGACCTCGCGGCTGCGGGTCGGGTCGGGCGTCTGCCTGGTGATCCAGCGCGACCCGATCATCACCGCCAAGGAGACGGCCAGCGTCGACTACCTGTCCGGCGGACGGTTCGAGTTCGGCGTCGGCGCGGGCTGGAACCGGGAGGAGATGGCCAACCACGGGACCGATCCGCGCACCCGGATGGCGGTGATGCGCGAGCGGGTCGAGGCGATCAAGGCCATCTGGACCACCGACGAGGCGTCGTATTCGGGCGAGTATGTGAACTTCGACCGCATCTGGTCGTGGCCGAAGCCCGCCCAGCGGCCGCACCCGCCGGTCATCGTCGGCGGCGAGGGGCCGACGGTGTTCGACCGGGTGCTGGCGTTCGGCGACGCGTGGATGCCCAACCACGGACCTTCTGACCTCATCAAGCGATCGGCGGAGCTGCGGCTGCGGGCCGATCGGCACATCTCGCTGCAGGTCATGGGCGTTCCGGCCGATCCTGCGGTGTTCGAGTCGTACGCGGCCGAGGGGTTCGACCGGGTGGTGCACTGGCTGCCGTCGGCCGGGCGCGGGCCGGTCGAGCGCGCGCTCGACGCCTACGAGTCCGCGATCGCGGAGTTCACCGGCGCGTGAGCTTCGCGACGGCCGGGGCGTCCGGCATACTGCCGAGCATGATCATCGGCGTGGGGCTCGATGCCAGGCTCGGCCTTCCGTTCGGGCAGCTGCGGGAGGTCGCGCGGGAGGCGGCGCGGCTGGGGTTCGAGAGCCTGTGGACGCCGGCCGGCGGGGTGCCCGATTCCTTCCACGTGTGCTCGGCGTGGTCGCAGGACACCTCGCTGCGGACCGGGATCTCCGTCGTGCCGGCGGCGCGGATGTGGACCGCGCCCGGCCTCGGCGGCCCAGGCGGCGACGCTGGCCCAGCTGTCGGACGGACGGTTCGTGCTCGGCATCGGCACCGGCGGCTACGGACCGAAGTTCTGGGCGTCGGTCGGCCTGCCCGACCGGCCGATCGCGATCATGCGCGAGTACGTCAGCGCGATCCGCGGGCTGCTGGCCGCGCAGCAGGTCGTGGCCGGGCCGATCATCGCCCGGGCGGGCGTCGGCTCGGGCGCGCCCGGCTGGCCGCAGTCCACCTCGCTCGGGCTGGGAGCGCTGCCGGCCGCCCCGGTGGCGCTGGCCGCGCTCGGTCCCGCAGATGCTCCGGCTGGCGGGCGAGATCGTCGGACGGGGCGCTGCTCAACTGGGCCACGCCCGGAGCGCATCGCGGTCAGCCGGGAGCTGGTCGACGCGGGTGCCGCGCGGGCGGGCCGCGAGCGCCGGCTCCGTGCCGCTGACCATGTACATCCGGGTCTGCATCGACGACGACGTGGCGGCCGCGCGCCGGGCGTTCGGCACCCAGCTGCTCGGCTACGCCATGGGCCACCCCGGCATCCCGCAGAACGAGGGCTACCGCGGCCTGTTCGGCCAGATGGGCTTCGATGCGGAGCTAACCGAGCTGGAGGCGCGGCGCGACCGCGGCGCGCCGATAACGGAGCTGGTGGACGCGGCCCCCGACCGCATGCTGCGGGCGGTCGGCTACTACGGCCCGGCCGGGCCGGCGCGCGGCCGCGTTCGCCCGGCTGAGCGCCGGGCTGGACGAGGCCATCGTCAGGATCATCACCGCGCGGTCGGGTCTCGAGCCGGTCATCGAGGCCATGGCCGCGCTGACGCCGGGCTTGATCGCCGGGCGCTAGCCGCCCGTCGAAGAGGAAGTTAACTGGATAGAGCCGGCCGGGACCGTTCGATGAAACGGGTTTGATCTGCCTGGCCTTGGGGCTAGCCCTGGGCCGCGGCCGCCACCGGCTGCCATTCGCGCCAGGCGGCCAGCCTGGACTCGTAGTCGGCGGTCGCGATCCCCAGCGGCGACTCGCCGAGGAAGAGCCGAAGCGGCGGGTTCTCGCTGTCCACCAGCGTGAGGATCGCCTGCCTGGTCGCGGTTGGGTCGCCCGGCTTGGTGAACCGCTGCTTGCGGGAGGCGAACGACTGCTCGCGAGTTTTGTCGTAGGCGGACAGCGCGGCGGAGTGCTTGGCCGACGAGCCGGACCAGTCGGTCGAGTAGCCGGCCGGCTCGATCAGCGTCACCTTCACGCCGAAGGCAGCCACCTCCTGCGACAGGCTCTGGCTGAAACCCTCGAGCGCCCACTTTGAGGCGTGGTAGGCGCCGGTGTTCATGAAGGCCGAGATGCCGCCGATCGACGACACCTGCAGGATGTGCCCGCTGCCCTGCCCGCGCAGGTACGGCAGCGCCGCCTGGGTCACCCAGAGCGCGCCGAGCACGTTGGTCTCGAGCTGCGCGCGGATCTCCGCCTCGGTGAGCTCCTCGACCATGCCGAAGTGCCCGTAGCCGGCGTTGTTGACGACGATGTCCAGCCGCCCGAAGTGCTCGTGCGCACGGTTGACGGCCGCGAAGTCGGCGTCGCGGTCGGTGACGTCGAGCGCGATCGGCAAGATCGCGTCGCCGTGCTTGGCGGCCAGGTCGTCGAGACTTGCGATGTCCCGCGCCGTCGCCGCTACCTGGTCGCCGCGATCGAGGGCGGCGATCGCCCACTCGCGGCCGAAGCCACGGGACGTTCCGGTGATGAACCAGGTCTTCATGGATGCGCCTTCCCGTTGCCGTTCCGGTTCCCGCGACGTCTCGCTGGTGGGCGTCACGCTTTCGAGGCTACGAGTTGGAGTGGGCTCTAACGCAAACTGGGGTCAGCCCGGGCGGCGGGCATCATGCGACGCCACCCCCTTCGGCCAGCCGGCGTAGCGCGGCGCCACTCGGGCGGCTGGCGCCCGCCAGGCGGGCGGAGGCCTGCACGGCGCCGTTGGCCGTGAGCCGGTAGTACCGGCGGGCCGGGCGTTTCTCCGCCCGCGGGTCGATGTCCTCCCACCGGCTGGTCACCCAGCCCTCCTGCTCCAGGCGGAGCAGGATGGGGTACGCGGTTCCCGGCTGCAGGCCGGTCTCCTCGGAGAGCTGCAGGCCGTACAGCTCGCTGGCCGGATCGCGCAGCAGGGCCTGCACGACCAGCTGTACGTGAACGGTCAATCGCAGGGCCATGTCAGAACTCTAAATAGAGTCTCGGCCTCCTGTCAAGAACTCTATATAGGTGCGATTTCGTTGTGCGGGCACCGGGAGGCATCATTGTGTGCCGCTTTTGCTTCGGCATTGTGTGCGATTTTGGCATTGTGTGCTGGTCGGGTCGCGGGGTGCCCGTAACTGCACACGATCATGGGTCACGTGGCCACCGGGAGCTGGGCGTTGTGACATTTGGGTCGTGTGGGTCGGGTGGGTCGGGCGTCAGGTGGATAGGACGTCGATGAGGCGGTCGAGGACCTGGAGCATCTCGGCCCGGGCGTGGGCGGGGTCGGCTGATTCTGCGACGTAGAGGGCGGCCTCGTCGCTGGCGCCCATGAGGACGTGCGCGAGGGCCCGGACCGGCTGCGGGCGGACGCGGCCGGACTCGATGCCCTGCTCGAGCATGGCCTCGGCCAGCCCGAACACGTGCCGCTGGCATACCTCGCGCCAGTGCGCCCAGCCGACGACCGACGGCCCGTCGATCAGCGCGATGCGATGAATCTCGGGCTCGACGCAGATCTCGAGCCAGGTCCTGAGCACGTGCCGCATGGCGTCGACCGGGTCGGTGACGCCGGCCGCGGCCGCGTCCTCGGCCAGCCGCCGCGCGATGTCGGCCTCGACCGCGTCAAGGACCGCGTCGAACAGCGCCGTCTTGTCCGCGAACTGGTGATACAGCGCGCCGCGGGTGACTCCCGCCGCCGCGACAATTGCGTCGGTCGACACGTCGGCGAAGCCCTGCTCGGCGAAGAGCGTGCGCGCCGCTGCCATCAGCGCGTCGCGGGTCGCGGCGGACCGGTCGGCCTGCGTGCGGCGCGCTCGCGGGCCGGCCGACGCCGGTGACGGCGCGGACGCCGGTGACGGCGCGGACTCCGTCGGCGGCGCGGACGTCGATGACGGTGCGGACGCCGTCGGCGGGGGTGCGGACGTCGGTGAAGGCATAGCCCATTCTCCCACTGTGATTGACCTAGACAAACATACATGCAGTATGTATGTTTTAGCTATGATGACTGATCACGCTTCAGCTGGTCTCGCCGTAGCCGACCTGCCGCAGGGCAGGCTCAGCTACCGCGCCGCCGGCCCGCCGTCCAGTTCCCGTCCGCCGGTGGTTTTCGTGCACGGGCTGCTCGTCGACTCGCGGCTGTGGGGGCCTGTGGCCGACCGGCTCGCGGCCAACGGCATCCGCAGCTACGCGCCGACGCTCCCGCTCGGCGCCCACCAGCAGCCCATGAACGCCGACGCCGACCTCTCGCCGCACGGGGTGGCCGGGCTCATCGGCGACTTCATCGCCGCGCTGGGGCTCGACAACGTGACCATCGTCGGCAACGACACCGGCGGGGCGATCTGCCAGCTGCTGCTGGCGGGTGAGGCCGACCGGATCGGGGCGGCGGTGCTGACCAAATGCGACGCGTTCGGGACGTTCCCGCCCCGCGCGCTGGCGCCGCTGTTCTTCGCCGGGCGTCATCCCGGGATGGTCGCCTGCCTGGTGCCGGGGCTGCGGTCGGACCGGGTGCGAACCGGGCGGCTCGGCTTCGGCCCGCTGACCAGCGCTCCGCTCGACGCCGAGCTGACCCGCAGCTGGATCGAGCCGCTGGCGAACGGGGCGATCCGCCGGGACCTGGCCACCTTCGCGCGCGGCGTCCGGCCCGGTCTGCTGCTCGATGCCGCCACCCGGTTCCGCCAGTTCACCGGGCCGGTCCGGATCCTGTGGGGGGACGAGGACGTGTACTTCCCGGCCGAGCTCGGGCGGCAGCTGAGCGAGGCGTTTCCGCGCGGCAGCCTGGCTACGGTGCCGAGGGGACGGACGTTCCTGCCGCTCGAGCACCCGGACGCGGTCGCGGCCGAGATCATCGCCGCCATCAGCGACACGGTCCCGCACGAGGGCTAGGCCGCCGGGCGCTGCCTGACCGGGATGCTCACCAGGGCAGCGGGCGGCCGTCGCGGAAGAAGCCGCCGGTCGGGCCGTCCTTGGGGAGGGTAGCGGCCCACACGATGCCCGCCGCCCCGTCCGAGACCGGGCGGCCGTCGGCGCCGCCCATGTCGGTGGCGACCCAGCCGGGGCAGACCGCGTTCACCAGAAAGCGCTCGGAGCGCAGCTCGGCCGCCAGCATCCGGGTGAGCGCGTTCAGCGCCGCCTTGGAGGCCGTGTAGGCGGGGGTGCCGCCGCCCATGCTGGTCAGCGAGCCTGCCTCGCTGGAGACGTTGACGATCCGCGGGTGGCCGCTGGCGCGCAGCAGCGGCAGGAACCGCTGGACCAGCAGCCACGGCCCGTAGAGGTTGGTCTCGGCCGCCGCGCGGACCACCGCGAGGTCGGCCGTGATCGCCCGCTGCCAGGTGTCGTAGCTGATGGCGGCGTTGTTGACCAGGACGTCGAGCCTGCCGCGGTTGGCGCCGGTGACGAGCGAGATCGTGGTCACCGGGGGCTCACCGGTGCGCGTACGGAGGAATTCACGTGCTCCATGATGTCAAGCCGGTTTGGCTCGGTGATCGCGAAGGATTTGTGCAGTTATACGATAATTATCCTTCGCCAGGAGCCGCGCGCAGCTAGGTGGCCGGGTGGCGGGGCTGAACGTCGAAGCCGAGCGCGCCGAGCACCTTGACCGCGCCGGACTTGCCGCCCTCGAAGTCGCCGGAGGCGAGCCGCTGGCCGGCCGCGAACTCGTAGGCGGTGCCCAGGATCGCCTTCGGCGGGTAGGTGCGCTTCTCCCAGACTAGGTCGTAGGTCGTGGTCGGGGCGTAGCCGTGGGCGGCGAAGAACTGCTCCGGGCCGAGCCGGTCGTACTCCTTCAGCGCGTGCACCACGTCATCCGAGGTGACCTTGTCCCAGTCGATTGCGTGTGTCATCGGATTGATCCTCCTCAGGCCGGGGGCCCAGTCAGGGCCGGGGGCCCAGTTAAGTGAGCGGCTCGCCGCCGTCGATATGCAGAGTCTGCCCGGTGAGGAAGGTGCTGCTCATCGCGAACAGGACGGTGTTGGCGACGTCGTCGGTGGTGCCGATCCGTCGGGCCGGGTTGCGGGCGGTCATTTCGGCGTAGTACTTCGCCTTTCCCTCCTCGCCAAGGGCATCCCAGGCGCCGCTGTCGATGACGCCCGGGGAGATCGCGTTGACCCGGATCGGGGCCAGTTCGAGGGCGAGCGACCTGGCCAGGGTGTCGGCGGCGGCGTTGGTGATGGCCACCCCGAGCGTGCCGACCGTGATCTTGGTGGCGGCGACGCCGGAGAAGATCACGAACGACCCGCCCTCGCTCATCCGGGGCGCCAGGTGCTTGGCCAGCATCAGCGGTCCGAGGACCTTCACGTCGAACGACAGCCTGACCGCGTCCCGGTCCAGGTCGGCGAGCCGGCCCCGGGCCCGCGCGGACGCGGTCGACACCACGTGGTGGACGGTGCCGAGCCGCTTGCCGAGGGCGGCGATGGACTCTTCGTCGGACAGGTCGACGGTCTCGGTGGCGATACCCGGCTCCCCGGCGTAGGCGTCGGCCAGCTTCTCCTGGTCGCGCCCGGCGGCGGTGACGTGCGCGCCGGCGTCGCGGGCGGCGACGGCGACCGCGCGGGCGATCCCGCTCCCCCGACCGATGACGAGGACCTTCTGGTCATGCAGTGATCCGTTCATGGCAAAAGCCTGCGGCGAGCGGGGAGTGCTCCGCATCCCCCAAATGAAGGGTGTCGGTTGCCCAGCACCGGCTCGAACAAGTTGCGACCTGCGAAGAGTTTGTTCGAAGCGTCCTTGGTAAGACGAAATGCTCACGTAGACACGCGCCAACGGCGGCGCGTTGAGGGGGCATTGTCATGATGCTGATGGCGAGGACCGCGACTCCCGCTCAGAAGGTGCGCAGGCACGTCGCGCTCAGCGCAGGGGTCACCGCGCTCGGCGGGCTGCTGTTCGGCTATGACACCGGGGTGGTGTCCGGGGCGCTGCTGTTCGTCAAGAACGACTTCGGCGGGCTCTCCTCGTTCCAGGAAGAGCTGATCACCAGCCTGCTGCTGGTCGGCGCGGTGGTCGGCGCGCTGCTGGCGGGCCGGGTGGCCGACCTGATCGGCCGGCGCCTCACCGTATTGATCACGGCCGCCATCTTCGTGGTGGGCGTGCTGCTGGCCGCGTTCACCCCGACCTACCCGGTGCTGCTGGTCGCGCGGGTCGTGATCGGCCTGGCGGTCGGTTCTGCCTCGATGGTGGTACCGCTCTACATCGGCGAGGTCGTGCCGCCGCGGTTCCGCGGCGGCCTGGTCAGCCTCAACCAGCTCGCGATCACGGCCGGGATCCTGGTGTCCTACCTCATCGACTACGGGCTGTCGGGGTCGGCCAACTGGCGGCTGATGTTCGGCCTGGCCGCGATCCCGGCCGTGCTGCTGTTCGTGGGGATGCTGCTCCAGAAAGAGAGCCCGCACTGGCTGATCCGGCAGGACCGGATCGACGAGGCCAGGGATGTGCTCAAGCGGGTGCGGAACGACGACGACATCGACGCCGAGATCCGCGACGTCCAGGAGGTCAGCCGCAAGCAGGCGGGCGTCCGCGAGCTGCTGTCGCCCTCGATCCGGCCGCTGGTCTACGTGGGCGTCCTGCTGGCCGTGTTCCAGCAGATCACCGGCATCAACACGGTCATCTACTACGCTCCGACGCTGCTGCAGGGGGCCGGCTTCGGCAGCTCGGCCGCGCTGCTCGCGAACGTTGTCAACGGCGTGGTCAACGTCGGCATGACCATCGTCGCCATCTGGCTGCTCGACCGGGCTGGCCGGCGTCCGCTGCTGCTGAGCGGCACGGCGGGCATGGCGGTCGGCATGGTGATCACCGCGTGCGCGTTCCTCGGCGGCGAGAACCTGCACGGGGCGCTGGCCATCGTCGCCGTGATCGGCCTGCTCGTCTACACCGGGTCGTTCGCGATCGGGCTCGGCCCGGTGTTCTGGCTGCTGATCGCGGAGATCTACCCGCTCCGGATCCGGGGCTCGGCGATGAGCGTGGCGACTATGGCCAACTGGGGCGCCAACTTCGTGGTCACGGTCTCGTTCCTGACCCTGCTGAACGCGATCAGCGGCGTCGGCGTGTTCTTCCTGTTCGGCTTCCTCACCCTGGTCGCGCTGGCGTACTTCTGGCGCAAGGTGCCGGAGACGAAGGGGCGGAGCCTGCAGGAGATCGAGCACGAGCTCACCGGCGAGCAAGGCCTAGCCCGTTGCTCCGCCTCAGCCGGCGGTTGGGGCGGAGCAAACGGACCGTTCGGAAGACGAATGGGTTTGACTTTGACCGGACCGGGCCGCAGATCGGTCAGACTCGGTCGCGCAGTTCGGACCGCGGGTCCGCGGTGGCGCCGATCTGGCGGAGCTGGACCCCGGCTGTGATCTGCGAGAACCCGTAGATCAGGGCGTACAGGCCGAACAGCAGGGCCAGGGTGACCGCGCCGACGCCCGGGCGGGCGAACAGCAGCACGCCGAAGACGAACGACACCAGCCCGGACAGCAGGAACAGCGCCCGGGTGCCCGCGCTCTCGCCGGCCTGGAAGCCGGCCAAGAACTCGGCCGCGCCGCCGACCAGGGCCCACGACGCCACCACGATGACCAGCACGTACGCGGTTGGCGCGGGCCACGCGAGGGCGAACAGCCCGGCCGCCGAGGCCGACCAGCGCGAGCAGCAGGTGGCCGAGGACCGGGCCGGCCGACCGGCTGCTGAACGCCCGCATGGTCTGCAGGCCGGCGTCCATGAACGCGTAGATCGCGAACATGATGACCAGCGCCAGGATCGTGATGCCGGGCCAGGCGATGGCGACGATGCCGATGATGAGGGCGAGCACGCCGATCAGGATCAACGAGGTGGATGTGGACTTGAACATAGGTGGCATATTTCCTTAATTACCGGTGGGACTCAGGGTGCGGTCAGGTCGGGCGGGATGACGATGTCGCGTTTCTGGATCTTGCCGGTCGGGCCCTTGGGCAGCGCGTCGACGAACCACACGTGGCGCGGGTACTTGTACGCGGCGACCTGGCTCTTGACGTAGTCGCGGAGTTCCTCGGCGGTGACGGCGGCGCCGGGCTTGAGTGCCACCGCGGCGGCGACCTCCTCGCCCAGGGACGAGTGCGGCAGCCCGATGACGGCGGCCTCGGCGACGGCGGGGTGCTCGTAGATCACCTCTTCGATCTCCCGCGGGTAGACGTTGAAGCCGCCCCGGATGATCAGGTCCTTCTTCCTGTCCACGATGTAGAAGTAGCCGTCCTCGTCGACCCGGGCGAGGTCCCCGGTGTGGAACCAGCCGTCGCGGATCGCCTCGGCGGTCGCCTCCGGGCGCTGCCAGTAGCCCTTCATCACGTTCGGGCCGAGGATGACGATCTCGCCCACCTCACCGCGGCGCGGCCTCGCCACCTTCGGCGTCGACGACGCGCATCTGCACGTCCCTGATCGGGGTGCCGATCGAGCCCGGCTTGCGCTCACGGCCGGGGAGGTTGAACGAGGCGACCGGCGAGGTCTCCGACAGCCCGTAGCCCTCGAGGACCGGGACGCTGAAGGCCGCGTCGAACCCGCGCAGCACCTCGACCGGCAGCGCGGCGCCACCGGAGATGCAGGTCCGCAGCGACGATGTGTCGTAGTCCGCGCGGTCGGGCTGGTGCAGCAGGGCCACGTACATGGTCGGCACGCCCTCGAAGACGGTGACCCGGTGGCCGGCGATGATCCGCAGCGCGTGCGCCGCGTCGAACCGGGGCAGCAGAGTCAGGCAGGCTCCCGCCGCCACCGCCACGTTGAGCGCGACGGTCTGGCCGAACACGTGGAACAGGGGAAGGCCGCCGAAGATCACGTCATCCGGGCCCGCCTGGACGATGTCGACCCGCGACACCTCGGTGTTGCTGATCAGGTTGCCGTGGGTCAGCTCGGCGCCCTTCGGGTGCCCGGTCGTGCCCGAGGTGTAGAGGATCACCGCGGTGTCGGAGTCGCTGGTGTCCGCCACGGCGAAGTCCGGGGTCGCGGTGGCAAGCAGATCGGGGAAGCCGACGCCGTCCACCACGATCGTCTCCGCCCCCGCTTGCTCCGCGCCGGCCTTCGCCTGCTCGGCGAACGCGTGCCAGGCGAACAGCAGACCGGCCCCGGAGTCGCTCAGGTAGTAGGCGACCTCCCGCCCCTTGAGCAGCGGGTTCATCGGGACGACGACGCCGCCCGCGCGGAGCACCCCGTAGTACACCACCGGGACCTCGGCGACGTTGGGCATCATCAGGCCGACCCGGTCGCCGGGCTTGAGGCCGCGCTCGCGCAGCAGCCCGGCCACCCGGGCGCTGGCCTCGTCCAGGGCCCGGTAGGTCAGCGCCGCGTCGTCCACCCGGACCGCCACCCGGCCGGCGTGCGCGCGGGTGGTCTCCGTCAGGTTCCTTGCCAGGTTCGTCACGGTGTTCATTGTCCGGCGGGCGATCGGGGAGGTCGTCGGTCCCGGAAGTCAAGCCTGTCGCCGTACGTTGGTACGCCGGCACAAAGCGTTGGGCCTGGGTCCCGGTTAGCGTCGTGGAGCACACCGCGGAAGGGGCGGGCTGAGCACCATGGAATTTGACGTCTTCATCGAGATCCCTCGGGGCAGCAGGAACAAGTACGAGGTCGACCACGAGAGCGGCGAGATACGCCTGGACCGCACGCTGTTCACCTCGACCCAGTACCCGGCCGACTACGGGTTCGTGCGCGACACCCTGGGCCAGGACGGCGACCCGCTCGACGCGCTGGTGCTGGTGCTCGAACCGACGTTCCCCGGCTGCCTGATCCGCAGCCGGCCGATCGGGATGTTCCGGATGACCGACGAGAACGGGCCCGACGACAAGGTGCTGTGCGTGCCGGCCGGCGATCCGCGGCAGGAGCGGCTGCGCGACCTCGAGGACGTGTCGGAGTTCGACCGGCGGGAGATCGAGCACTTCTTCCTGATCTACAAGGAGCTGGAGCCGGGCAAGAGCGTCGAGGGCGCATCCTGGGTCAACCGCGCCGCCGCCGAGGCCGAGGTCGAGGCGTCACGGCGACGGCTGCGGGAGTCGCACGGCTGATGCGCTTATGCCGTGCTGCCGTGCTGCCGTGCTGCCGTGCTGCCGTGCTGCCGTGCTGCCGTGCTGCCTGATGCCTGATGCCTGATGCCTGATGCCTGATGCCTGATGTTGGCCGGGACTTGCTAACTATAGTTAGCGCTTGATATAGTTAGCAGCGTCGGCCTCGCCGCAAATGCGGGCCGCGCCACGCCAAGCCCAAGCCATCGCCAAGCCATCGAGAAAGGCGCAGACAATGCCCAGCTACTCCCCGCAGGACGTTCAGGACGAACTGCTTAAGGTGATCCGCACGAGCCAGGAGACCGTCGTCGAGGCGGTCAAGACCTGGGTGGAAACGGTCAAGGCGGTGACCCCGAAGGTCCCCTCGGCCCAGCTGCCGCTGGCCGAGAAGCTGCCCAAGCCGCAGGACATCGTGACCAACGCGTACGACTTCGCCGAGAAGCTGCTGTCCAGCCAGCGCCGGTTCGCCGAGGAGCTCGTCTCGGCCACGGCCCCGCTCAGGCCGGGCAGCGGCGACCACGAGGAGCAGGCCCCGGCCGCCGAATGACCAATCCGCGTTACCTCCTGTGAGCATCCGCGCCCCGGCCGAAATCGCGGCCGACAACGGATCCAGTACGCGGCAGCACCGGAACCACTCCGGAGCTGCCGCGTACTATAATGAGCGGTGCTTAAGGAGGTGGCCATGACGGACTCGTGGCAGGCGCAGCGGGAGGCGCTCGGCGCCTTCATCCGCACCCAGCGCCAGATGGCCAACCTCTCGCTCCGCCAGCTGGCCGACCTGACCAGCCTGTCGAACCCGTACCTGAGCCAGGTCGAACGGGGACTGCACGAGCCGTCGGTGCGCGTGCTCAAGGCGATATCCGATGCGCTGAACGTGTCCGCCGAGACCCTCCTCGCCCAGGCCGGGCTGGTCGACGCCGTGACCGGCGAGAACGCCGGCGCCGCGGACGAGACCGGCGAAGAAGAGCGGACCGAGGCCGCGATCGCGGCCGACAAGCGGCTGAGCGATGATCAGAAGGCGGCGCTCATCGCCGTGTACCGCAGCATGGTCGACCGGATCTTAGCGACACCATGGCAACGGCACAGGAACCCGGGCAGCAGTCTCTTGTCGATCATGAGCACGACGTGGATGCCACCGACACCCTCCCGAGATCTATGACCACGTTCGTTGGCCGGGAACGTGAGCTGGCCGAGCTTCGGTCGCTGCTGAAGGATGGAAAGCGACTCCTGACCTTGGTCGGAATCGGGGGTATCGGTAAGACCCGGCTCGCCCTGGAACTTGGCTTCGGGGCCAGGCAGCTGGGATTCGAGCGGGTCTACCTGGTCGAGCTCGCCTCCCTGACCAACCCCGGCCTGGTCGAGAGCGCCGTTCTCGAATCAATAGGAGGCGGCGCTAGCCGCTCTCCGCTCGCCGCCGCCGTCGAGCACCTCCGTGAGGAGTCGGCCTTGCTGGTGCTTGACTGCTGCGAGCACGTCCTGGATACCGTCCGGCAGGCGGCCGAACTGATCGTGCGACAGTGCCCGTTTGTCGCGGTTCTGGCAACCAGCCGTTCTCCGCTCGACATCGCCGGAGAGCTGGTCTGGCCGGTCCCCCCGCTCTCAATGCAGGGGTTCGACGGCGCCCGCGAGGCACAGATCTCAGACGCAGCCTGGCTTTTCGCCGATCGCGCCAGCTATGCGCAGCCGGGTTTTGAGTTGACGGGAGAGGTCGTCGGTGCCGTCGAGACAATCGTCCGCCGGGTCGATGGCATCCCCCTCGCAATCGAGCTCGCGGCAGCCCGGATGCGCGTCCTCTCCGCCGAGGAGATCGCCCATGGGCTCGACGATCATTTGGGGCTGCTCCGGGGCGGTCACCGTTCCGATCCTCGCCACCAGACCATCCGAGCCTCGCTTGACTGGAGTTACCAGCTCCTGACCGGCGAGGAATGTCAGCTCTTCGCGCGGCTGTCGATCTTCGCCGGCGGCTTCAACCTGGAGGCAGCCGCTGCGGTATGCGCCGAGGATGCCGTCACCTCCGGGCAGATGCTCGATGAGGTCCAGGGACTGGTGGACAAATCACTGCTCACGGTGGAGCGCACGGCCGGCGCCACTCGCTTCCGCATGCTTGATTTCGTCCGCCAGTACGCGTCTGAGCGTCTGGCCGTTGCGGGCGAGAGCGACCTGCTGGCTGACCGGCATCGTGCCTATTTCCTGGAGTTGGCCGAGCGCGCCGACCGCGAACTCTGGGCGCTAGCGCCAGCTGGGTGCGCGCGCCTCGACGAGGACTCGCCCAATCTGCGCGCGGCCATCGACGACGGCTGCGCTCGCTCACCCCGCGACGCCCTAGGACTGGCAGGGGCGCTTGGTCTCTACTGGCGGGTGCGAGGCCGGCTGGAAGAGGGGGTGACGGTGACGGAGCAGAGCCTGGCCGCCGCGCCCGAGCCGTCGGCCGGACATGCCCTGGCCCTGGCCAAACTCTCGGTAGTTACCTTCTGGATGGGCGATTTCGCCCGTACCCAGTCCTCGGCCGCGTCCGCGGTGGACATGGGCGCGGCGGTCGGTGATGTGCGCTCGCAGGCGCTCGCGCTCAGCAGACTCGGAGCCCTGGTCGTCCTTAGTGACCCGAGTGCCGGTGATCCGATGCTCGTGCGCGCCGCGGAACTGTCCCGGGCCGCAGCGGACGACGTCGCCCTCTGCGATGCGCTCGGGTCGTTGGCGATCAGCTACTTCTGCCAGGACAACCCCGACGCGATGCAAGCCCCGCTCGAGGAAACGCTCAAGGTAGCAGAGGCCATCGGCTACGAGGACGACGTCCGCTGGTGCCTGTGGTGTTTGGCGCAGACCGCGCTCGCGGCCGGTGATCTGGATAGCACGCGCGCCCACAGTGAGCGCGCGCTCGCCATGATGCCCGGCCAGGACCAGCTGTGCCGGTATACCGCCATCGAGGCACTGTCCTTGCGCGACGCCATGATCGGCGCACCCGATGCGGCGCGCGACCGGGCGGAGGCCGAACTCGAGCGGTCCAGGCAGGAGAGAGTGCGGCTCGGGACCGGGGTACTCATGCATTCGCTCGGTGTGGCCGCGCTGGCCGCCGGCGACCTCGATCGGGCCCGGCAGTGGGCCAGCACCCTCTACGAGCACGAATCCGAGGTCTGCTACCTCGCCTGGCACGCCCAGGAAATTCTGCTCAGGGCGGCACTGGCCCAGGACGACAGCACGCAGGCCAGGATCCATGCCGAGAAGCTCCTCGCTGCCGCGGAACCGTTGAGGAACCCGCGCGCCCGGGCGATCGCCCAAGTCGGGCTAGCTCGCGCGGTGCTCCTGGAGGGCGACGACCAACAGGCAGAATCTGTCGCCCATGACGCCCTCAGGGTCTTGACGGACCACGGGTGGCGCCCGGCCGCCATCGAAGCCCTCGACGTGCTGGCCGAGATCGCCTACTTCCAGGGCCAGCGCGAGCGGTCAGCGCGCCTGGCGGCTGCCGCCGCCGCCCAGCGCGGCGCGCTCGGTCTCGTCCTCTTCCCGTTCGCCCGGGAGAAGGCCGAGCGACGACTAGCCTCAGCTAAGACCGCCTTGGGCGACGAGAGGTTTGCGATCACCGTCCAAGGCGGAGCCCGCCTGTCGCTCAGGGAAGCCGTCGCCTACGCTCAGCGCGGCCGCGGGAGGCAGACAAGCGCCACCCACGGATGGGCTAGCCTGACCCCGGTCGAGAGGCAGCTGGTCGAGCTTGCCAGCCAGGGCCTGAGTAACCCCGACATCGCCCGCGAGCTGTTCATGTCGCGCAACACGGTCAAGGTGTACCTGTCGCGCGCCTACGCGAAGCTCGGCGTGGGCAACCGGACTGAACTGGCCCGGCTCGCCTTCCAGCAGTCGCAAAACCTCCGGCGGCCCTGAGAACTTGTACCCATCTGGGTACTGTTCGCCGGTAAGTCACCGGTCAGGCTGAAGCCTCCTGCCTGACCACGACTCACCAGATGGACGGCCATGCGAGCTGAATTCTGCACATCGGAAGAACGCGCCCCGGCGGTAGCGCGGGAGGATCTGATCGCCCGTCTCGATCATGCGACGAAGCGAAAGGTGACGGTCATCTCCGCCCCCGCTGGCAGCGGGAAGACGTCACTGCTGCGCGCTTGGTCCAGTCGTCTGGACGAGGCGCATCGCATCGCCTTCGTCTCGGTGAGCCGGGCGGAGGATCCGCAGCGCTTCTGTCTCGCCCTGCTGACCGCGATACGTCAGGCATCAGTGACGGCCGCATCACCGGCAGCCGACGAGGCCGAATCGCCCGCTCCTGCGCCACACTTCAATCCCGGCGCCCTGGCCGACCGAGTGCTCGCGGAGCTCGACGGCCAGCGCGGCTCGCTGATCCTCGTGATCGACGATCTGCACGAACTCGACTCGCCCGAGTCGCTCGCCCAGCTAGCACGACTCCTCGCCGAGCTGCCCGCGCCGGTGCACGCCGTGATATCGACGCGTCACGACCTGCGGCTGGGCCTGCACCAGCTCCGAGTGGCCGGCGATCTGGCCGAGATCCGGGCGGCAGACCTGCGTTTCACCGAGCACGAGGCGCGTGCGCTGCTCGCCGCCGCGGACATCGCGTTGTCCCCGGCGGAAGCGGCGACCCTGCATCGGCGGACCGAGGGATGGGCCGCCGGGCTACGGCTCGCCGCGCTGTCCCTGGCCGGTCACCCGGAGCCTGGGCAGTTCGTTGCCGAGTTCTCCGGCAGCGACCGCATGGTGGCCGAGTACCTGCTGGCAGAGATGCTCGAGCGTCAGCCAGTTGACGTGCAGCAGTTGCTCGTGCGCACCTCCATCCTGGACCGCGTCAACGGCGAGCTGGCTGATCTGCTAACCGGCCGCCCGGGCTCCGAGCGCGTCTTGCTGGAGCTGGAAGACGCGAACGCGTTCGTCGTATCGCTGGATACGGAGCGCACCTGGTTCAGGTATCACCTCCTGTTCTCGGACCTGCTCCGGTTGCAGCTGCGCCGCACGCAGCCGGAAGAAGTTCCCGCCCTGCAACGCAGGGCCGCCGACTGGCTCAGACACCATGGTCAGATTGCCGATCTCCACGATGTCAGGCACGGCTTTCCGGTGCCGTCTGGTGAGCACCCGATGCCGGCGAGACAGACGCTCAGCCCGGGCGAGCTGCGGGTCCTGCGGTATCTGCCGACACACCTGTCCAGGCCGGAAATCGCAGACGAGCTATCTGTCTCGGTCAACACCATTGGTACGCATCTACGCAGAATCTATGCCAAACTCGGCGCCGACGATCGAACCGATGCCGTTCGGCGGGCTCGCGAACTGCGGCTGCTGTCGGCGGCCCGCCCGTTACCAGCCTCCGTCAGTTCGCGGCTTCCACCGCCTTCAGCGCCTCGGCCTCGGTCACGACGCGCCCGAGGGCACCGTACTCATGCAGGTCACCGAACATCTCGATGCGGATGGACTGATCCAGGCCACCCACCCTGACCGGGTCGTATCCGCCCGCGCGGATCAGCTCAGCGACCAGGTCACCTGCTGCGGCGTCGTCCGAGGCGTAGAACAGCACCGCCCGCTCAGGCTCCCGCCATGCGGCCGCCTCCAACGTGGGGGCCGACAGTGTGCCGAACGCCTTGACCAGGCGAGCTCCCGACGGCAGCAGGCCGGCCAGGATCTGGCCCGAGGACTCCTGCTCGCCGATGACCTTGCGGTAGCCTCCGGCGTCATCCGGCCCGACCGCATTAGTCGGATCGATAATCACCGTGCCGTTGAGGCGCTCTCCGTACTGGGCGAAGAGCTTCTTGGCCGCGTCGAACCACACCGCGAGCACGAGCACGTCCGACCGGTCAATCGCCTCGTCAACGCTCACCACTTCCGCATGTCCGTTGAGACCGGACGCTACGTTCCGGGCTCCATCCAGGTCACGCCCGGCCAAGAGGAAGTCCTGGCCTCCGGCCGCGAAGTTCGCTGCGATCCTGCTACCGATGTTGCCGGTGCCGATGATGGCAACCGTCTTGTCAGAAATAGCCACCGAGGCCAACCTCTCATCGCATGGTTCCGGTGGGTGCCGCACGAAACAGGCCGCAGCCGACCTGATGCGGCCCCCGGCTGTGATTGCGAAGCTAGCGACGAGTACGGTGATCTGACATCACTGCGTTCCAGTGATTCGCCCTCAGCGGTGGTCTTTATCCGCTTTCTCCGCTTTGTTCGCCTCATCCGCGCCCGGCACCCCGAGGGCGGCCAGCCGGGCTTCGATGTCGGCGGTGACGGCGTCCGGCGGCTGGTCGGCGTTGACCGAGACCAGGATCCCCCGCTGCCCGTAGTAGGGGACGAGCGCGCCCGTCGTCTCGGCGTACACCTGCAGCCGGTGCCGGATCACGTCGGCCTTGTCGTCGCTCCGGCCGTCCTGGCTGGCCCGGTTGAGCAGCCGCTCGATGAGAACCTCCTCCGGCGCCTGCAGGTAGATCGCGGCCTGCAGGGTGAAGCCCTGCCTGGTCGCGATTTCAGCCGCGGCGATGGCCTGCGGGAGGTTCCGCGGGAAGCCGTCGAGGATGAACCCGTTGTTCGCCGCCGCCGCCGTGATCGCCGGAAGCAGCACGTCGAGCACGATCTGGTCGGGAACCAGGTCACCGCTGGCCTGACAGGCGGCGATCTCGCGGCCGAGCGCGCTCCCGGTCTGCGCCTCGGCCCGCAGCAGGTCGCCGGCGGCGATGTGCTCGGCGCCGGACCAGGCCGCCAGCCGTTCGCCCTGGGTGCCCTTGCCCGCGCCGGGCGGGGCGAGCAGCAGCAGCCTCACCGCGCGGCCAGTTTCGTCACGCTGATCATTCTCCTCATTGTCCCGCGGGCGGTCGGGGGACGTCCGTCGGCCCCGGGGTCAAGTCTCTCACCATCTAGGTGAAGGCCCCGATGCCGGTGATGGCGCGGCCGACGATCAGCGTCTGCATGGTCTCGGTGCCCTCGAAGGTGTGGATCGCCTCCAGGTCCACCATGTGCCGCATCACCTGGTAGTCGAGCAGGATGCCGTTGCCACCGAGCATGTCGCGCGCGTCGGCCGCGATCGCCCTGGCCTTGCGGGTGTTGTGCATCTTGGCCAGCCCGGCCACGGTCGGGGTCAGCCGGCCCGACTCGCCCAGCCGGGCGATCTGCACGCAGTACAGCTGCATGGCGGTCAGGTCGGCCAGCATCGATACCAGCCGCTGCTGGATGATCTGGAAGCTGGCCAGCGGCTCGCCGAACTGACGTCGCTCCTGCGCGTAGCGCACGGCGGCGTCGTAGGCGGCGGTGGCGTGGCCGAGCGCCGCCCAGGCGCAGGTGCTGCGGGTGGTCGCCAGCACCCGGCTGGTGTCCTTGAACGAGCGCGCCCCCGGCAGCCGGTTGGCGGCCGGCACCCGCACGTTCTCCAGCGTGATCTCGGCCTGCCAGACCGAGCGCAGCGATATCTTCCCCTCGATTACCCGAGCCTGGTACCCGGGCGCGCCCTTCTCCACCACGAACCCGTTGACCTGGCCGTCCTCGGTGTTGCGGGCCCAGACCACGACCAGGTCGGCCACGCTGCCGAGGCCGATCCACCGTTTGCGGCCGTTCAGCACCCAGCCGTCGCCGTCGGGCGCGGCCGAGGTTTCCAGCGCGACCGAGTCCGAGCCGTGCTCCGGCTCGGTCAGCGCGAACGCCCCGAGCTTCTCCATCCGGGCCATGGCGGGCAGCCAGCGCGCCTTCTGCTCGTCCGAGCCGCACATCGCGATCGACTCCATGGCCAGGCCCGCGTGCACGCCGAGGAACACGCCGAGGCTGCCGTCGCCGCGGTGCAGCTCCATCGTCACCAGCCCGCACGCCATCGGGCTCATCCCGGCGCACCCGTAGCCCTTGATGTCCTCACCGACGATGCCGAGCTCGGGCAGCCGCTTGACCAGCGGCCAGCAGATCTCGGCCCGTTCCCAGTACGGGCCGACGACCGGCACGACCTCCTCGTCGACGAACCGCCTGACGGTGATGAAGTGCGACCACTCCTCCTCGGTGAACTGCTCGCGGACGGCGAAGAAGTCCGTCCCGAGGGACTCCCCGAGGTGGGTCGCGCTCGTCGGCTGCGTCATTGCTGCCCTCTCCTAAGGTGCGGTGGTGGCCCCGGTGGTGGTGTCGGCGTCGAGGAACGCCTCCACGACGGCGCCCAGGCGCTCGGCGTCGGCGGCCAGCTCAAGGTGGCCGCCGCGGTAGATGTGCAGGTCGCTGCGGGGTATCAGGCGATGCATGATCCTGGCGTTGGCGACCGGGATGATCGGGTCGTCGTCGCCGGCCAGGATCAGGGTGGGCGGCCGCAGCTTGGGCAGGAACGGCAGGCTGGTCCAGCCCGCGGTGGCCAGCAGCTGGTAGTAGTACCCCCAGGCCGGGCCGAGGCGGGTGGTGGCGTGCAGCAGGTCGCGGGCCACGATCGGGTCTTCCCTGGCGCTGCCGCCGTAGAGCTCGCCGGCGATGCGGGCCGCGTAGTCGGGGTCCCGGTGCCGTCGCGGTGACAGCATCCGCAGCAGGACGCTCGGGCTGGCGGGGACCATGATCACGCCCGGCGCGGTCGAGACCAGGACCAGGCGGCGGACCCGGTCCGGCCGGCTGAGCGCGAACTGCTGCGCGAGCGCGCCGCCCCAGGAGATGCCGAGCACGTCGGCCTGCTGATAGCCGAGCTCGTCGAGCAGGCCCGGCCAGCAGTGACGGCAGCGTGATCAGGTGGTAGGGCAGCACGGCGGCGGGCGAGCCGCCGACGCCCGGCATGTCGAACCGGATCACCGGCCGCCGGGGATCTAGCACGTCGACGAACGGCTGCAGCAGCTCCAGGCTGACGCCGATGCCGTTGCACAGCAGCAGCGGCGGCCAGCCGGGGGTCCCTTCGCGGACCGAGACGCGCAGCGACCGCCCGCCGACCGACAGGATCCTCATCCGCTGGGACGCCTCCGCCTTCCGTGACCGGCCGGGGATCCAGCCCCGGCCAGCCCACGAGCGGTCTTTCCCGGCCGACTCTTTCCCGGCCGGCTCCGGATTTGGCTGGTCAGCGGTCATAGACGTAGGTTCCCGGCGCTTCGCCGATCGGCAGCAGCCCGTTGCCGCCCAGTTCCGTAGGCGCGGCATTCTCCTCCCCGCAGCGCTCGGCCAGCCAGCTCGCGTAGTCCGACCACCAGCTCCCCTGCAGGCTCTCCGCCTGGCGCAGGAATTCCTTGGGGTCGTCCGGGCACTGCTCCGCCAGCTGGTACTTGGCCTTGGCGTTGCCCGGCGGGTTGACCATCGCGGCGATGTGCCCGCTGGTCGACAGCAGGAACCGGGTCTTGCCGCCCAGCAGATGGGTGGAGCGGTAGCAGCTCTGCCAGGGACAGATGTGGTCGGTGATGCCGGCCACGATGTAGCTGTCCCGGTTGACCGCGGACAGGTCGACCGGCGAGCCGAGCATGGTGGCGGTACCCGGCTGGACCAGGGTGTTGCCCGCGCCGAGCTCGAGGAAGTCGCGGTGCAGGCCCGCCGCCATCCGGGTGGTGTCCGCGTTCCAGAACAGGATGTCGAACGCCGGCGGCTTCTTGCCGAGCAGGTAGTTGTTGACCCAGTAGTTCCAGATCAGGTCGTTGGGCCGCAGCCAGGCGAACACCTCCGCCAGCGACCGCCCGTCCAGGTAGCCGCGGGCGCGGGACGCGGCCGACGCCAGCCGCACCGTCCGCTCATCGACGACAGCGCTGGCCAGCCCCGCGTGCGCCTGGTCGAGCACGGTGACCATGAGGGTCAGCGCGGCGATCCGGTCCTGCTGGCCGATGTGCGCCAGGTGCGCGGCCACCATCGCCGCGATGATGCCGCCTGAGCAGGTCGCGGCCAGCGCGGTCTGCTCGCTGCCGGTGATCCGGCTGGTCGCGTCCATCGCGTCGAGGATGGCCTGACCGTAGGTGTCGAGATCCCATTTGGCGTGCCGGGCGTCCGGGTTGCGCCAGGAGATCATGAAGACCTGCAGGCCGGTGCTGACCAGGTACTCCACCATGCTCCGGCCGGCCGCCAGATCAAGCACGTAGTACTTGTTGATCACCGGCGGGACGATCAGCAGCGGGACCTGCCGCACCGTCTCGGTGACCGGGCGGTACTGGATCAGCTCGAACACCGGGGTGCGCAGCACCACCGACCCGGGCGTGACCGCCAGGTCGACGCCGACCTCGAACGCGTCCGGCTCGACCATCGACGGCACCCGCGGCGGGACCGCCATGTCGGACAGGAAATTCCGCAGGCCCGCCACCGCGCTGCCGCCGCCGGTGTCGAGGGCGGCCTTGACCGCGGCCGGGTTCAGCAGCGGGTTGTTGCTCGGGGCAAGCGCGTCGATCAGGTTGGTGAGCACGAAGTTGACCCGTTCGCTGTCGGCCTCGTCCAGCCCGGCCTCGGCCACCACGCCCGCCACGCTCTCGCTGGCGGCCAGGTAGGCCTGCATGGAGGCGCGCAGCAGCGGGTTGCCTGCCCACGCGGGGTCGGTGAACCGGCGGTCGCGCCGGGACGGCTGGATCTGGGAGCGGCCGACGCCGATGCGGGCCAGCTCGCCCGCCAGCTGCCGTCCTCGGCCGGCGACCAGTCGCGGCCTGACCGCCAGGGCGGCGGCCAGGCGCAGGCCGGAGCCGCCGAGGTTCAGCCGGCGGAGCATGCCGGTCGCGGCATCCCCGAGCAGCAGGTCGAGCGGTACCGCAGCGGCGTCCTCGGCGGCTGATCTGTCCGAGGAGGCCGATCTGTCCGAATCCGTGTTTGCGCTCATTATCAGCCGAGCGTAAGCCTGGAGCGGGCATTCTTCCATTGGTCGCTGGTCACGAACCCCGGCCCGGGCGTGGTTCCGCGGGCACAGACGCGGCGCACCCGCCGCGCATACGCGGCGCACCCGCGGCGCAGGCGGCATCACCGGGATCGGATGATGACAGCGTGCCTGCTGAGGACGACACTGGGGGGACAGAGACAGGCTCCGGTGACCGGAAGGAGGTGCTCTGCCGGTGGACGTGGATCGCCCCGTGGTGGCTGACCTGGTGGCCGAGGTCGCGATGGCGGTCAGCCGCCGGGCGGCCGAAGTCTCGCAGGACGTCTGCAAGCTGATCCTGCGGGAAATACCGCAGCTGGACGACGACAAGCCGGTCGTCGCGCTGCTGGCGTCCAGCGTCGACAGCAACGTGGGCACCTGCCTGCAGATCCTGCAACACCGGATCGACCTGAGCGTCTGTGCAGGCCCCGGCCTCGGCCGTGGAGTACGCGCGCCGCCTCGCCCAGCGCGGCACCCCGCTGACCGCGCTACTGCGCGCGTACCGGCTCGGGCACACCTGCTTCTCCGACTGGCTGCTGAAAGAGCTAGCCGAGCACACCGACGACCCCGAGACGATCACCGCGACCGTGCAGAGCACGGCCAGGCAGGTAGCCGGGTACATCGACCAGGTCTCCGAGGAAATGGTCACGGCCTACACCAAGGAGCGCGAGAACTGGCTGCGGAACTGCAGCGCGGCCCGGGCGGGACGCATCCGCGACCTGCTGTCGGGCCAGCGGATCGAGGTGAGCGCGACCGAGGCGACCCTGGGCTACCGACTACGCCAGCACCACGTGGGCGTGGTCTGCTGGACCAGCAATGAGGCGATCGCGGTCGACAACATCACCCGCCTCGACCGCGCGATCAGCCACATCGCCGCGCAGACGGCGGCTGGCGCCGACCCCGTCTTCCTGCCCCGCGACGAGTCGAGCGCGTGGGCCTGGCTGCCGCTCGGAATCCGGGACCGGTTCGACCCCGCCGCTTGCGACGCCGAGGCCGGCATCCATGTCGCGTTCGGCGACGTGGTCAAGGGCGTGGCCGGGTTCCGCCTCACCCACCGGCAGGCGCTCGCCGCCCAGGCGGTCGCGCTGGCCGGAGGATCCCCGCCCCGGGTGGTGACCTACGCCGAAGTCGCCCCGGTCGCGATGATGCTCGGATCGGCCGACCTGCTGGCCGCCTGGGTGCACAGCACGCTTGGGCAGCTCGCCACCGACGACGAGCACCACGCCCGGCTGCGCGAGACCCTGCTGGTGTTCCTCGACACCGGCGGCAGCTACAAGGCCACCGCCGAACGGCTGACGCTGCACAAGAACTCCGTCCAGTACCGAATCCACAAGGCCGAAGAGAGCCTCGGCCGCCCGGTCGGCGACAGCCGGCACGACGTCGAACTGGCGCTCCAGGCCAGCCACTGGCTTGGCTCGTCGGTGCTCCAGCCGCCGGAACCGTGACCGCGCGGCCGGCCGAGCGGCTGTGCAAGAATCCGCGGGTGGACACCGATCGCCCCGCGGCTGCCGAGCTGATGGCCAGCGTTGCGGCGGCGGTGAGCCGCCAGGCCGCGACCGTGTCCGAGAACGTGTACGAGGTGACCCGGCGGGAGATCCCTGAACTGGGCGACGACCAGACGGTCCTGACGCTGTTCGCCTCCAGCATCGACAGCAACGTCACCACCTGCCTGCAGATCATGCAGCACCGGATCGACCTGGCCGGCGTGCACGCCCCGGCCGCCGCCCTGGAGGAGGCGCGCCGACGGGCGCAGCGCGGCACCCCGCTGACCGCGGTGCTGCGGGCCTACCGGCTCGGGCACACGGTCTTCCTCGACTGGGTTTTCCGTGAGCTGGCCCGGCAGTCGCACGACGACGCCCGGACGCTCACCGCCGTCAGCATGGACCTGTCCAAGATCGTGGCCGGGTACGTCGACCAGACCTCCGAGGAGATCGTCGCGACCTACGCTCGGGAGCGGGAGAACTGGCTGCGGAACCGGAGCGCCGCCCAGGCCGCCCGGATCCGTGACCTGCTGTCGGGCCAGCTGGTCAACGTGAGCGCGACCGAGGCGACCCTGGGCTACCGGCTGCGCCAGCACCACCTGGGCGTGGTCTGCTGGACCGGCGGCGAGGCTGCCACCGCTGACAACATCACCCGGCTCGACCGTGCGATCAGCCACATCGCCGCGCAGACGGCGGTGGGCGCCGACCCCGTCTTCCTGCCCCGCGACGAGTCGAGCGCGTGGGCCTGGCTCCCGCTCGGGATCAGGGACAGGTTCGACGCCGCCGCGGCCAGCGCGGCCGACCTCGACGGCGACCTCCACGTCGCGTTCGGCGACGTGGTGCAGGGCGTCGCCGGGTTCCGCCTCACCCACCGGCAGGCCCTCGCCGCCCAGGCGGTCGCGCTGGCGGGAGGATCCCCGCCCCGCGTGGTGACCTACGCCGAGGTGGCGCCGGTGGCGATGATGCTCGGATCCGAGGAACTGCTGCGCGCGTGGGTGCTGACCACGCTGGGGCAGCTGGCCACCGACGACGAGCAGCACGCCCGGCTGCGCGAGACCCTGCTGGTGTTCCTCGACACGGGAGGCAGCTACAAGGCCACCGCCGAACGACTGACACTGCACAAGAACTCGGTCCAGTACCGAATCCGCCGGGCCGAAGAGAGTCTCGGCCATCCGGTCGGCGACAACCGGCACGACGTCGAATTGGCCCTTCAGGCCGGGCGCTGGCTCGGCTCGTCGGTGCTCAGGTCAGCCGCCGCCGCTGCGCCGTTATCCCAGGCGGCTAGCGCCGCCTCCACCCCGGCGCCGATGTCCGCCGCCGCCCCGAGCCTGCGCAGCGCACGGCCGAGCGCGGTCAGCCCGATCACCGGGCTCATCGGGTACGCGGCCGGCCCCATGTGCCCGATCTGCAGCACCCGCCCTTTCAATGCCCCCTGTCCCCCCGCCAGCATCACCCCCGATTCGGCCCGCGCGACCGCGCGGACTTCGGCCTCGTCGACGCCGACGGGCATCTCGATCGCGGTGACCGTGTCGGCCCTGATCGCGTCCTCGGCCGCCCACAGGGTCAGGCCGAGGGCCCGCACGCCGGCCCGCACGGCGCTGGCCGCCTGGCGGTGGCGTTGCGTGACGTTCGCCGGGCCTTCGGCCAGGTACTGCTGGAGAACCGAGCGCAGCGCGTAGATCTCGGACACCGGCGGCGTGAACGGGAACGCCCGGTCCGGCCGGTGCGCGTCCCGCCAGTCTTCGATGGACAGCGCCGATCCCCTCGGCGCGTTCGGGTTGGCCGCTATGTGCTGCCAGGCGTCGTCGCTGACGTGCAGCAGCGAAAGACCGGGGGTGCCGCCGAGACACTTCTGCGGTGCGGTGATCGCGATGCCTGGCCAGCGCTCGAAGTCGGTGCGCATACCGGCGAAGCTGGAGACGGCATCGACGATCAGCAGCGCCCCGGTTGCCCGCGCTATCTCGGCGATGGCGTCGACGTCGTTCATCGTGCCTGACGGCGTCTCGCAGTGCACCACGGAGACGATCGTGACGTCCGCGCGCCGGCTGAGCGCCTCGCTCACGGCGGCGGGGGCGATCGAGGCGTTGTAGGCGGTCTCGACCTCGACGACCTCGCGGGCAAACCGGCCCGCGAGCCGACCGAACGCCTTGCCGTAGATGCCGGAGACCAGGTTCAGCACCACATCGTCCGGGCCGATCAGCGCGGCCGCGACTGCCTCGATCCCCACCACCGCCTCGCCCGGGAAGATTCCCGGATCGGCCGATGCGCAGAACGCCTCCCGCAGCAGCGTGACGGTCTCCGCGTAGAGCGCGCTGAACGCGGGATCGGTGTGGTGCAGGACCGGTTGCGCGAGCGCCGCCTGGGTCGCCGGGGTGCTGCCGACCGGCCCGGTCGCCAGCGTAAACACCGGCCGTGGATCAGCTGTCACGCTATCTCTCCCTGTTCAATCGCAAGCGTATGAAATAGAACGACGCGCCTCCCCTGGTGCCGCCCATCGTCGCCGTTGTATGCTGGTCAACTTTGCTTCGTCAGGAGGTCGAGTTGGCTGAGTACCCGAAGGAAATCACGCAGCGCTTCCATGGCACCCCTGGGCAGAATGGCATCGCCCTGGTCGGGGAGCGCCCGGCGCGGTGGGACCACATCGTCATCGAGGACTACGACCCGGCCTGGGTCGACCGGTTCGCCGCCGCCCGCACGCTGCTCGAGGAGGCTCTGGGCGGCCTCATCATCTCCGTCGAGCATGTCGGGTCGACCTCGGTGCCTGGCTTGCCCGCCAAGTCCATTATCGACATCGACCTGCTCATCAACGACACGGCCGATGAGTCCGGCTACGTCCCGGCGCTGGAAGGCCACGGCTACCGGCTGGTGCTGCGCGAGCCGTGGTGGTACGGGCACCGGATGCTCGTCAGCCCGGCCGAGGACGTGCACTTGCACATGTGGCCCAAGGATGCGCCCGAGCCGATCAGGCACCGGCTGTTCCGCGACTGGCTGCGCTCGCATCCGGAGGACCGCGAGCTCTACGCCGCCGCCAAGCGGCGCCTCGCGCAAGAGACGGTGCAGCACCCCGGCCGCTACAACCTGGCCAAGAACGATGTCATCGACGAGATCTACACGCGAATCTTCGCCGCAGGTCCCGACCTGGATCAAGGCTGACCCGGGGCTTACCCAGCGCCGGACGGCGCGGACGGCGCGGAGGCCGCGACCGCGCGCCGCGCCGCCCGGCGCGGGTTCACCCTGACCAGCAGCACGATCACGGCGATCGACAGCGCCAGGCCCGGCGCGTCCGCCGGCCGGGGGAATCTCGCCGCCGGGTCCGTCCGAGGACGGACCCGGCGGCGGCGCCGGGCGCGATCGCGGAATAACCACGGCCCGTTCAGCACCGTCAAGATCCTTAAATTCAAGATCTCCGGGTCGAACGGACCATGGCTTTCAGTCACGCGGCCACGCCAGGCCTCCACCCGCCGCCGCCTGGTTCCGTTGTTTACGTGTGGTACGTGATCGTGACCGCGGTCTTCGTCCCCGCCGCTCCCTTGAACGCCCCGGTCCCCCCGGTCACGGTGCCGTGAATGACCGGGTTGCTTGACGCGCTGGCCACCCCGTACACGAAGCCGCCGCTGGTGACGGCGGTGAAGTTGAGCTTCGCGGTCTCCGTCTTGGGGTTGAAGACGAGGTATAGCAGGTCGTAGCCGACGGCCTTGCCCGCCTTGTTGACGTCCTTGTCCTGCTGGCTGCTGATCGTCTGGGAGTAGTTGTGCACCGCCTGCTGGACCGAGGTGAACGTCAGCGTGTTTGTCTTGGGCGGGCAGGTGCTGGCGCTGGCCACAGGCACCACGACGGCACAGGTTCCTGCGAGGACGGTTGCGGTGACGATGGCCGCGATGGCGTTGCGATGCTTCTGGGGTTCCTCCGCTGAGAAGTTGGTGACCTCAGCGTGCGGCGGCGGCCGGGCACCGCGCGTCCGCCGTCGGGCGGAACCTGTCCGTCGGGCGTCCGTCGGGGGACGGAGCCAGGCCCGGGGCCTGCCCGACTAGTCCGGCTGGTGGCTCCGGGCCTGGCGCGGCAGCCGGGCGGCCACCCGCCACCCGCCGGCTTCGACCGGGCCGGCCTCGAGCTCGCCCCCGCAGGCCGCGACCCGTTCCCGCATACCGGTGAGCCCGCGCCCGCCGCCGGATCGCTCCAGGCCGGACGGCGGGCCGACGGCGGGCCCGTTGCGAACGTCGATCTCGACGTACTCACCCGTCCCGGCGACGACGACGTCCACCGGCGCGCCGGGCGCGTGCCTGAGCGCGTTGGTGAGGCTCTCCTGGACCACCCGGTAGGCGGCGTCGGCGGCTGGGGCCGGCAGGCCGTCCGCGGAACCGGAGAACCGGCAGCTGACGGCCAGACCGGCCGCGGCCGCCCGGGTCACCAGCTCGCCGATCAGCCGCACGCCGTCGGCGCCGCGCTGCTGGCCGGTGGCGTCGAGCAGCTCGAGAAGGCGGCCGATTTCGGCCTCGGCCTGCTGCGCGACCTCACCGATGGAGTCGAACGCCTCGGCCGCCAGCGACGGGTCGGTCGCGGTCAGACGCTGCCCTGCGCTCGCCTGGATCACCATCACGCTGACGCAGTGCGCGACGATGTCGTGCAGCTCGCGGGCGATCCTGGCCCGCTCATAGCGGACCGCCTCGGCCGCGAAGAGCGCGCGCTCGGCCTCAAGCTCGCGGCCCCGGGCGGCGAGCTGGTCGGTCAGCTGACGGCGCGACCGGACCACCAGGCCGAGCGCCCACGGGCCGATGGTGAGCACGAAAAAGATCGGATTGAACGTTGTCACGCCGTTCCCCAGCTGCAGGCCGGCCAGCAGGAGCAGCAGCGGGGGGACCGACCGCCGCTGATGAGCGTCGGTGCCCAGTGAATAAGCGAGCAGGAAGACCGGCACCGCGACCAGGTTGCCGAGGCCGTTCGGTATGACGTCCTCCGGGCCCAGGGCGGACACCGCGAAGAAGACGGCCGCCGCGTCGGCCGCCAGCTGCGGGTAGGCGCGCCGCGGGATCAGGCAGCAGAAGACGCCGACCCCAGTGGCCGCTTCGAACAGGTTCCCCCGACCATGCAGCAGACCCGCGGCGGCCAGCGATATCACCAGGAAAGCGCTGAGCCCGATGGCAATCAGCAGGTCGCCGCGCCCGTAGTCGGCGATACTCCGCAGGCGGTCAGGGGCGCGCATAATCGGCCGTGAGCGGCAGCCTGACCAGCGCAGCCCAGCGGCCGGGAAGAGTGTCGATCCGCAGCGTCCCGCCGTGCAGGGCGACCCGCTCGCGCGCGACGGCGAACGCCGTCACCGGATCTGTTTGCTTGACCACCGGCCCGGCCACGTCGAGCTCAAGCGCATCGGGGCAGAACCGGACCAGCACGTCAATGCGCGCGGCGGGCTCGTCCTGCAGCGCGGCCAGCAGGTGCTCCACGATCCGGTAGGCCGACAGCTCGAGCCCGGCCGGGAGGAGCCGCGGGCTGCCCTCCACCTGCAGCCGCGCGTCGGCGCTGGTGGCGCTCTCCAGGAGGCGGCCGAGCTGGGCGAGCGCGGGCTGCGGGGCGGTCAGCCGCTCCTGCCGGAGGGTGCCAACCACCTCGCGCATCTGCGCCAGCGTTGCCCGCCCGCTGTTCTCCACCTCTGCGAAGGCGCCCTGGGCGGCATCCGGGTCGGCCGTGATCAGCTCGCGTCCGGCCTCGGCGGCGGTCGCCATCGCGGTGATCCGATCGCGCAGAAAACCATCGAGATCCGCCGCGACGCGGGCCCGGTCGGCCGCCACCGCCAGCTGCGCGGTCTGCTCGCGCTGCTCGCGCAGCTCCGCGTTCCGCTCGCGCAGCGCCACCGCCGCCCGGGCGCGGGATCGCGCTACCTTTCCGGCCAGGCAGGACGCCAGCACGATGGGTATCCCGGCGACCAGGAAACTCGGGCCGAGGTTGGGGTCGAAGAACGACTGCAGGGTCACCGCCGCCAGGCACAGCGACACCGCGATGACGACCCTGCGCCGGTCCAGCCTGGTGCCGGCGAAGAACGCGATCACGAACACCGCCGGCAGGCCGGGGCCGCAGCGCACCATCGGCCCGATCAGCAGCTCGTTTAGGGCGGCGCCGACGGCCACTGCACCCGCTGCCGCCAGTGGCGCCCGGCGCTCCCACGCCACCGGGATCGTCATTGTCAGCGCCACGATCGCGGCCGCGACGCCGCTGTGCGGCTTGCTGACGAAGACGCCGCTGACGAGGCCGATCGCCCACAGGCTGAGGATGGCCGCCAGCGCGATGTCCCCCCAACCGACCTCACGCAGTCGCCCGGCCGGCCGCCATAGCCAGCTCACCAGGCCGGTTGCACTCATGGGAGCCCCCTCCGCCGACGCTTCATTATCGGGCCCGGTGATCCGTCGATGCCAGACCTGCAATGAGACTCACACCAGCACGCTAGGGAAGACTCCCGGCTCGGTCATCCGCCCCGGGAGGGACGTCCTGGCGTCGCCGTCCCTCCGGAGACGGACGTCGCCTGCAGAGCCGCCGGGCTATGCTGACGCTGGCCAACTGCCCAGGGGCGAGGCGAGGCACGCCGTGACCAGCACGAGCAGCGCGAATGATCCGGACGCGAGTCCGATCTCCGTTCTCATCGCCGACGACCAGCGGCTGGTCAGGGCCGGCTTCCGCGTCATTCTCGCCAGCGAACCGGGCATCGACGTGGTCGGCGAGGCGGCCGACGGCCTGCAGGCGATCGAACTGGCCCGCGCCCTGTCGCCGGCGGTCGTGCTGATGGACATTCGGATGCCGAACATGGACGGGCTGGCGGCGGCCCGGCGCATTATCGACGGCGGCGACAGCCGGGTGCTGATCCTCACCACCTTCGATGCCGACGAGTACGTCTACGAGACGCTGAAGATGGGCGCGAGCGGGTTCCTGCTCAAGGACGCGCCGCCCGATCAGCTGGTCGCCGCGGTGCGCTGCAGCGCGGCCGGGGACGCTCTGATCGACCCGTCGATCACCAGACGACTCATCGGTCGCTTCGCACACGCAGTGCGGCCCGCTGCGCTGCAGCCGACCCAGCTCAAGGAGCTCACCCAGCGCGAGCTCGACGTGCTGCGCCTGGTAGCCCGGGGGCTGACCAACGCCGAGATCGCGGCCGACCTCGTTGTTGAGGAGAGCACCGTGAAGACGCACGTCAGCCGGATCTTGATGAAGCTGTCGCTCCGGGATCGGGTCCAGGCGGTGGTGGTCGCCTACGAGTCGGGCTTCGTCCGCCCCGATGCCTCATGATCCCCGTCGCGCCGGTCCCCGGTCTCGCGCCCGCGTTCGAGGTGGCGGCCACGCTCGGGCCGCTCGAGGATCACGGCACCACCCGGGTCGGCCACCGCCGGGTGGTCCCGATCGCAGGCGGCCTGGTGACCGGCCTGATCGACGCGGAGATCCTCCCCGGCGGGGCCGACTGGCAGGTCATCCGGCCCGATGGCACGATCGAGATCGACACCCGCTACTCCGCCCGGACGTCGGCCGGTGAGTACGTGCACTTCCGGACCTCCGGTGTCCGCAGCGGACCGCCCGAGGTCCTCGACGCGCTGCTGCGCGGCGAGCCGGTCGACCCGTCCGCGTACTACTTCCGGGTCGCGGTCTACCTGGAAACGTCGGCGCCGCGACTAGCCGCCCTCGAGCGGTCGATCTTCGTCGCGTCCGCGATCCGGGGAGCGGACAGCGTGCGCTACACGGCCTACCGGGTTACCTGACCAGGACGGTAAAGGTTCAGGCAAGCTGAAGCTTTCGCGGCGGGCCGACGTGACCTGGGACGCAAGTCCGCGAATACTCGTGGTATGAGATTTATCCCGCTTTCCGATCACGCCGGGGAGATGCTGCGACAGGCCCGCCGCAGCCGCGCCGGCGCCGGGAAGCGGGACGAGGAACGGTACCGGCAGAACCTCGCGGCCTACGACCAGTCCGTCGCCGAGGCCCGGAAGCGACGTGATCGGGCAATGGCGCGCTGGCGGCTGCTGTCCGCGCTGCACTGGGGACTGGCCCTAAGGCGGCGGCAGCGGTCCGGCCCGCCCGCGCCGCCCGCCGACCGGGGGCCGTCACGCAACGAGGCGGCGCTGGAGGCCGGGGCCGAGGGAGAACGGGCAGTGCACGCCGCCCTTGACGACGCCCTCGATGATTCCTGGGCGCTGTTCAAGGGCTACCGCAACCGCGCCGGGGAGATCGACTACCTGCTGATCGGCCCCACCGGGCTGTTCGCGATCGAGGTCAAGCACGTCAACGGGGCGTTCAGGATCACCCCAGCGCAGTGGCTGTACCGGCGGTCCGACGGTTACGGCAACGAGGTCGGTGACGTGACGCTGCTGGCGGACCGGGGCGGCCGCCCGCCCCAGGTGCAGCTGGCCGAGCCGCTCGAGCAGCTGGAGCGGTTCCTGGCCAAGCGCGGGCAGCCGGTCCCGTGGCGGTCGGTCGTCCTGCTCAACCATGCCCGGGCGAAGATCATCAGCTGTGCCGACGGTCTCGGGACGGAGGTCCTCACCTCCAGCCGTCAGCTACTTGACCTGGTCCGCGACTCCGGCGGGGATGTCGGCAGCGGCCAGGTGGCCGAGATCGGGCGGCTCATCGAGCGCGATCACCGGTTTCAGGCCGAACGGCGACGCTCCGGAACTCGGTGACCTGGTGACCCGGTGACCATGTCGGCTACGCCATCGACAGGTTGAGCATCCTGTCGGCTACGCCAGCGACCGCGCCTATTGGTGTCGCTGGCGTAGGCGACAGGCCGCGATTGGTGTCGCTGGCGTAGGCGACAGGGTCTGCACCTGATGAGACTCTCGGTCCGGCGGCCGAGTATGGACACACCGCCATCGCTGTCACCACGCGCAACAAGCCGGGCCGATATGGGGGTCATCGTGGGGAGTTCGGGTCGCGGGGCGCCCCCATTGGAACACGCTGACGCATTCCGCCGGAAAACGCGGCCCCCAACGGAACACAATCGTGGCTTCCGCTCGGGCGGCTCGTCGGTATTCTCCACCGCTGCCTCAAAGCCCTCACCCGCCACAAACGGGGACACGGCGGAGGACGATGGCGTCGGGGGCGGCGGCGTCGGGGGCGGCGGCGTCGGAGGGCGATGGCGTCGGAGGGCGACGACGTCGGAGTCGGGGGGCGATGACGTCGGGGGCGATGACGTCGGGGGCGATGACGTCGGGGGCGATGACGTCGGGGGCGGTGGAGGGTGGGGGGCGGGTTCTATTGGGCGGGTAGGTAGCGGCCGCGCCAGAAGATGAGGGGGGCGGCGTCGTCGCCGCTGGTTTCTACTTCCCTGACCCGGCCGACGATGATCTCGTGATCGCCGCCTTCGAGCTGGTGCTCGACGGTGCATTCGAGGGTGGCGATGACCCCGTCGAGGCGCGGGCTGCCGGTGCGGCCGCGGCGGTGCCTGACCCCGTCCCAGGCGGCGGCGAGGCCGCGGCGGGCGAAGTTCGTGGACAGGTGCTGCTGCCGGGCGCCGAGCACGTTGACCGCGAACGCGCCGTGTGCGCGGACCGACTCCAGGGTCTTGCTCGACCGGTCGAAGCAGACCAGGATCAGCGGCGGGTCGAGCGACAGCGAGCTGACCGCGTTGGCGGTGGTGCCGACGGGCTGGCCGTCGGCGTCGACCGAGGTGACCACGGTGACGCCGGTGGCGAAGTGGCCGATCGCGTGCCGGAAGTCGGCCGCCGACACGTCGTTCTGCTTGATCCGGTTGGCACCGTCCGGCCGCGGGTCGGTAACGGTCATCTCAGAGCTGTCCGTGGTTCGGGGGGAGGGCGTCGTTGAGCAGGTAGTTGCCGACATGGTGATACTTCCAATCGACGGGGTCGTGGCTAGCGTGCGTCCGGGCGTTCCGCCAGTGTCTGGACAGGTCGTAACGCTCATCGGCGGCGCTCGCCCCGGCCAGCGCGAACAGATCGCTGGCCACCTCGACAGCGGTGTCGCTGGCGAACGCCTTGGCCTCGGCGACGGCAATCGAGCCGCGCGCCGCTTCCTCGGCGTTGCGGGGAAAGCGGGTCACCTCGGCCAGCGTGGCCGCCGCCGAGGCGAGCAACGCCTCGGCCGCCGCCACCTGGGTGGCGAGCCGGCCGAAGCGGTGAATCGTGTGCGGGTCGGACGCGGCCGCGTCCGCCCAGCCGGACCTGGTGGCCTCGAAGAACGGGCGCGCCTTGGTCGTGACGAACGCGCGGGCGTCGCGCAGCGCGCCGCCCGCTATCCCGACCTGGATCGCGGTGTGCACCAGCTGGGTCCGGGCGCCGAACTGCTGCGGCTCCTCGAACGCGCCCGCGTACGGGACGACCAGGCCGGGGTCGACCTGCACGCAGTCGAAGGTGGCGGTGCCGCTGACGGTGGCGCGTTGGCCCATCACGTCCCAGTCCTCGTCGATGGTGAGGCCGGGAGCGTTCCTGTCGACGAAGGCGAGCACCAGCCGGCCGTGGTCGTCGAGCGCGGTGACCCCGATCCAGCGGGCCGAGATCGCACCCGTGCAGTAGTACTTCCGCCCGTCCAGCCGCGGCGCCGGGCCGGGCCAGCCGCCGTTCGAGCTCGTGCCGGCGTTCCAGCGAGCAGAGCGCAGCCGGGTGTTCAGGTCCTGGGCGTGCTTGCCGCCGCGCTCGGCCGCCGCGTTGCCAAACCGGGCGCCCGCCAGCACGTCCGCGAACAGCCGCCGCTGCTGCTCGGGGCGGCCATGCACCGCGAGCACGTCGACGAACAGGAAGTGGGCCTGCGGGATCTGCGCGATCGCCGGGTCCACGGCGGCGATGGTCCTGATCACCTCGGCCAGCGCCACCGGCGACAGGTCGGGGCCGCCGTAGGCGGCCGGGACCGTGATCGCGAGCAGTCCGCTGGCGTCCAGCGCCGCCAGCTCGGGGTACGGCACCTGGCCGGCCCGGTCGCGGTCGATCGCGCCGTCCGCGATCGAGTCCGCGTAGGCCCGGGCGGCCGCGACCGCGTCCTGCGCCGACGACAGCACCGGGACGGGCGCCACGGTGATCGGATTGCTGGTCATCGGGAAGCCTCCGGGCACTCGCGGCCGAACCGTGCATTTACCTAATTCCCGATCGATTTTATATGAAGTTCGGCATGCTGGCTAGGGCCGCCTCCGTGACCGGCTCGCGACAGCCCCATCACCACGGGAACGGGCGGGGGGAGAGTCGGGCGGGACCGTTCGGGATAACTGGGGTTTAGATTTTGTACTCGCGGAGCAGCCCGCGGCTGATGATCATCTTCTGGATCTCGCTGGTGCCCTCGCCGATGAGCAGGAACGGGGCCTCGCGCATGAGCCGCTCGATCTCGTACTCGGCCGAGTAGCCGTAGCCGCCGTGGATGCGGAACGCGTCCTGCGTCACCTCGGCGCAGTACTCGCTGGCGAGCAGCTTGGCCATGCCCGCGGCGACGTCGTTGCGCTCGCCCGAGTCCTTCAGCCGGGCGGCGTTGACCATCATCAGGTGGGCGGCCTCGACCTTGGTCGCCATCTCGGCCAGCTTGAACGCGATCGCCTGGTGGTCGGCGATGGCCTTCCCGAACGTCTTTCTGGTCTGGGCGTAGCCGACGGCCAGCTCGAACGCGCGCAGCGCGATCCCGCAGGCGCGGGCGGAGACGTTGACCCGGCCGACCTCGATGCCGTCCATCATCTGGGCGAAGCCGCGGCCGGGGCGGCCGCCGAGGACACTGTCGGCCGGCAGCTCGACGTTGTCGAACAGCGCCTCGGTGGTGTCGACGCCCTTGTAGCCCATCTTGTCGATCTTGCCGGGGATGGTCAGGCCGGGCAGCACCTCGCCGAAGCCGGTCGGCTTCTCGATCAGGAACGCGGTGAGGTTCTGGTGCGACTTGGCGGCGCCCTCGTCGGTCCTGGCGAGCAGCGCGACCAGATTGGAGCTGCCGCCGTTGGTCAGCCACATCTTGGCCCCGTTGACGACGTAAGCGTTGCTTTTCTGGTCCCGGACTGCCTTGGTTTTGATCGCGGCGACGTCTGAGCCGAGGTCGGGCTCGGACATCGAGAACGAGCCGCGGACCTCGCCGACGGCCATCGCGGGCAGGAACTTCTGCTTCTGCTCGGGGGTGCCGTGCTGCTTGATCATGTGAGCGACGATGAAATGGGTGTTGATGATGCCGGAGACGCTCATCCAGCCGCGCGCGATCTGCTCGACGACCAGGGCGTAGGTGAGGAGGGACTCGCCTAGGCCGCCGTATTCTTCGCCAATGGTGAGGCCGAATAGGCCCATCTCGCGCATGCCCGCGACGATGTCGGCCGGGTACTCGTCGGCGTGCTCGAGCGCCTGGGCGTGCGGGATGATCTCCTTGTCGACGAATTCCCTGACGGTTTTCAGGATTTCCTGCTGGACGTCGGTGAGGCCGGCGGTCTGGGCGAGACGGGGCATGTTCTTGGTCTCCTTGGTTCAATGACGCCGTTAGATGACGCCGCGGTCGTGCAGGCCGGCCAGCTCGGGGGCGGTGAGGCCGAGGACCTCGGTCAGGACCTGGTCGGTGTCGCGGCCGAGGACCGGGGTCTCCCCCGGTTCACCGTAGGCGCCGTTCCAGCGCAGCGGCGAGCGGGCGGTGATCGCGGTGGTTGCCGAGGCGGCCGGGTCGGAGTCTTGCGGGCGGGCGTTTTCCTGGTCTGGTTCTTCCGGGTCGGCCAGCTCGAGGTCGGCCAGGACCGGGTGAGCGCCGCGACGGTGGGCGGCGGCGACGTCGGCCATGCCGCGGTAGGGACCCCAGAGGACCCGCGCGCGGTCGAGTTCGGCGCTGGCGCTGGCCTGGTCGCGGCCGGCGAACCAGGGACGGAGGATGGCGGCGATCGTCTCCCGGTATCGGTAGCGCTCCTCTTCCACGTGCAGGTCGACGCCGAGGGCGGTTTCGAGCGCCGCGAAGACCTTGGTCGTCCCTGTCGCTTGCTTGAGGGCCTTCCACTGGCCTTCTGTGAGGGCCACCACCATGACCCGCCGGCCGTCGGCGGTCGCGAAGTCGGAGGCGAAGCTGCCGTACAGGTGGTTGCCGTGCCGGGGCCGGTCGCCGCCGCGCAGCTCCGCTTCCGACAGCCAGCCGAGGTTGGACACCCCGGCCAGGGCCACGTCGGACAGCGCGAGCTCGATGAACGCGCCGTTGCCGGTGCGCTCGCGGTCGTGCAGGGCGGCGAGAATTCCCGTGGCCACACTGACGCCGGTGATCAGGTCCCAGGCGGGAAGGACGTGGTTGACCGGTTTCGTTGCCCCGTCGGTTCCTTCCTGGCCGGTGATCTGGGGGACGCCAACGGCGGCGTTGACGGTGTAGTCGACGGCCGGGCGGCCGTCGGGGTGGCCTTGGACGCGCAGGTGGATGAGGTCTGGTCTGCTGGTTTGCAGTGCCTCGTGGGCGAGCCAGGGGCGGCCGACCACGTTGTCGATCAACAGCCCGCGATCGGGTCCTGGGGCGGTGATGAGCGCGACCACCAGCTCCTGGCCCTCGGGCGAGCGGAGGTCGATCGCGACCGAGCGCTTGCCCTTGTTCAGCGATGACCAGTAGTAGCTCTCGCCGCCTGGTGCCAGCGGCCAGCGGCGGTGATCGTGGCCGCCGCCGAGGGGGTCGATCCGGACGACCTCGGCCCCGAGCTGGGCCAGGGTCAGGCCGCCGGTCGGGCCGGCCACGAAGCTGGCGCACTCGACGACCTGCATTCCGGTCAGCGGGAGCCGGGGGGTGGAGTCCATAGAGGTATTCAAGCCGACGGCGGGGTCGGCCGGGGACGCGGTTGGTGCTCGTGATGTGCGGACGGGCTTGCGTGACGCCTGGTTGGCTTTGCGTGGCTCGGCCCGGCGGTTAGGGGAGCTTGAGTTTCTCTCCAGGGGAGATCAGATCTGGGTTGGGGCCGATAACGTCCTCGTTGAGCTTGTAGATCGCCTGCCACCCGCCGGGGACGTGGAGCTTGGCCGCGATCCCGGACAGCGTGTCGCCGGGCTGGACGATATAGGTTTGCTGGTCCGGATGGCCGCCGGGATCCACAATCGGGCCGGTGCCGGTGGTAGCGAGGACGCCGCTGTCGGCGACGTCAATGTCGACCGACAGCCCGCGGATGCTGCACGTGCCGTCACCGAAGGTACCGGCGTACTGCCACGCACGCTGGCCGGCCGCCGGCCACAGGTCGTCCGCTACGCCGGTTGCCTGGTGCGGGTCGGCGCTGGAATCGGCCGTGTGCCTGACCCACGAGGCGATCCATACCCAGTCGGGCCTGCTGGCTCGGGCGTGCAGCGGTATCAGCGCCCGCGGATTGGAGTACACGCCGGCCCGGAACCGGCGAGACCGGACGGCCTGACACCACCCGCCCGCGTAGTCGAGGGAAGCGTCCGGCGCCGCGTCATAGGTCCGGCCCTCGAGGTCCAGGCACACCGGCGTGCCCGCGGCGGCGAAGCCGAACCGCTCGGCCAGCTGGCAGGCCTCCGCCCCGTCCTGCTCGCCCTGGCTGACGGTGAGTCGCGAGACATGGCCGGACTGCCGGCCGACATAGCTGAGCAGAAAGTGGCTGATCCCGCGGTCCTCGTACTGCCGGAGCAGGCTGGGGGTCCACCCCGAGCCCCCGGATTCCGGACCCCCGATATAGACGTTCCACCACGTCCCGCCGATATCGTCGAGCATCTTCTTGGCGTCGTCCGGATCAGGTGCCCCGCTCGTGTCTAGCCCATGTAGCGCCACTTTTCCCCCTCATTTCGGTATGCCGCGGATGCGAGCAATTGGGGCATGGGCTCGCCCATCTATACCACCGAGGTCGGTCAGCCCCCTGACGCTTCCAACTTCCTGGCTCGCATTTAAGAAAGCGTCGTCTAAGCCAGAATGCTTAGCGACCGTAAATACTTCAGAACTAGTTAAGGTCGCCGTGGGAATTAACGTAGACCCGTCTCCGGAGAACCGCAATACCTTTATTCTGGCCACCCCGAACGGGAGTAAATTCAAGTGAGAACCGAAACGTGTGAACCATATGTGACCAGAGATAATTGATTTTCTGCGCTGCAGAAAACTTCGGCAGCAGGGGCCGGCGGCTAGGCGGACTGGTGGAGGGCGAGGCGGAGGCCGACCTGGATTAGGGCCCAGCCCACTCGTTGCGTGATCGATTGGGCAGGGTGTCCGCCGGCATTGGCGGCAGCTAGGTCGCTGGCGGCGCCGTGGCGGCGGGTTGCCGCTGCGGCTTGCAATTGGGCGACGTGCTGGGTGGCCAGATCCTCGGTCCACGCGGGGTGCATGGCCGGAGCTCCTCTCGGTATAGGCGGTTAGACGTTCCAACGGCTGGGGCGGGGACGTGATCGTGTGCCGTTCGGTTCCGCGTTCTCCCTGCTCGGGCGTGACCGTGTGCAGGTGGGGGCATCCCGCGACCCGAAGTGCCCACGCTGACGCTGATCGCCATACGGCTTGTTGTGCGTGGTGACCGTGAGGACGGTGGGTCGACGGCTGGCGGCCGGACCGAGAGTGGCGCCCCCCATTAGGCGGGGGTTGGCTCGGGGCGGGTGAAGGGGAGCTGGGTCTCGAAGATCTGCTCGTCGACCTGGGAGATGTCGTCGATCTCGTGGATCCAGATGTCTCGGCCGGGGCCGGAGGTCTGGAAGCCGTGGGCGGTGGCCCAGTGCACCAGGTCGTGGTAGACGGCGGGGTAGATGCTGCTGGCCGGGCCGTTGCGGACGGCGGTGGCGGCCTCGATCGCGGGCAGGACCAGGTACTGGGCGGGCGGTGAGAGCTCGGCCGGCGGCTCGGCCACGGGGAGCGCCAGGTAGATCGTGGCTTCATCGGTGTCGTGGTCCTCGAAGAAGACCATGAACGGGCCGGTTACCGTGGCCAACCCGGAGATGTTGAGCTCATCGAAGAGCGCGCGCGAGCGGTTGACGACGGGAACCGCGTACTGAGGGCCGATGCCGGGGGCGGTGCCGCTGATGGCCACCACGCCCATCGCCGGGATCTTCTTGACCGTGATGTCGTCTGCTGGCATGGCATTTTCTCCTTCGATGTAGCGGAGCCGGGCCTCGACTCCTCGGAGCCGGGTGGTGTACTCGTCGAGTTCCTGTTCGAGCTGAGCGCGGCGCAGCGCGAGCATGCCGCGGAGCTCCTCGATCGTGATCCCGCTCAGCAGCTTGCCTGTCTGGGTGAGGGAGAACCCGAGGTCCTTGAGCGCGATGATCCGGTTGAGCTCGCCCAGTTGGCTGGCCGAGTAGCTGCGGTAGCCGGTGCCTGAGTCAACCTGGGCGGGCTGCAGCAGCCCGATCTCGTCGTAATGCCGCAGCGTGCGAACGGACACCGCTCCCAGCCGGGCGAACTCGCCGATGCTGAACATGGGAAAAGCTTGGACCCTGACGTTGCGTGAGAGTCAAGAGGCGGTTGACTTCGGGGGTGGGACCACGCGACCGTTCGATATGACGGTTTTGAAATTTTTTAGTCTTGCTCGCGGCGCTTCGGGGAGACCAGGCCGGCCTGGTAGGCGAAGACCACCAGCTGGGCGCGGTCGCGGGCGCCGAGCTTGATCATCGAGCGGCTGACGTGGGTCTTGGCGGTGGCGGGGCTGAGCACCATCGCCTCGGCGATCTCGTCGTTGGAGAGGCCGTGCGCGACCAGAGCCGCCACCTCGCGTTCCCGGTTGGTGAGGCGCTCCATTCCCGCGGCGGCGACCGCGTCGGGCGGCCGCGCGACGAACTCGCTGATCAGGCGGCGGGTGATCGCGGGCGACAGGAGCGAGTCGCCGCGCATGACGACCTGCAGCGCCTCGAGCAGCCCGGCCGGCTCGGTCTCCTTGAGCAGGAAGCCGGCCGCGCCGGCCCGCAGCGCGCGGAAGATGTACTCGTCGAGGCCGAAGTTGGTGAGGATCACCACGCGGACTTCTTTGAGGCGCTCGTCGGCGACGATCTGCCTGGTGGCCTCGATTCCGTCGAGGACCGGCATCTGGATGTCCATCAGGGCGATGTCCGGGCGGTGCTCGACCGCCAGCGCCACCGCCTGCCGGCCGTCGGCCGCCTCGGCCACCACCTCGATGTCGTCTTCCGCCTCGAGCAGCGAGCGGATGCCGCTGCGGATCAGCGACTGGTCGTCGGCCAGCAGGATCCTGATCAAGTCGCGGCCCGGGCGGGGAATTCGGCCCGGACCTGGAAGCCGCCGCCGTCTCTGGGCCCGGCCTGCAGCCGGCCGCCGAGCGCGGTCACCCGTTCGCGCATGCCGATGAGGCCCAGGCCGCGGCCGGTGTCGACGGCGTTGCTTGGGTTGTGGCCGTTCGCGTTGTGGCCGTTTGTGTTGTGGCCGTTTGTGTTGTGGGCGGTGCCGTTGTTGTTGCTGCTGCTGGTTGGCTTGCTGGGGCCGGTGCCGTCGTCGTCGACCTGGATCTCGAGGGCGTCGGACGTGTAGCAGAGGTGCACCCAGGCGCTGGCGGGGCCGGCGTGGCGGCTGATGTTGGTGAGCGCTTCCTGGACGATCCGGTAGGCGGCCTGGTCCACCTCGGGCGGCAGCGCCCTTTCTGCGCCGGTCACGTTCACCGTCACCGGCAGTCCGGCCGACCGCGCGCGTGCGGCCAGCCGGTCCAGGTGGCCGAGGCCGCTGCTATCGCCGTCTTCGTCGCTGCGGAGCACGCCGAGGGTGGTGCGCAGTTCCCTGGCGGCGTCCGCGCTCGCCTCCTGGATCGCCAGCAGCGCGGGCGACACCTCCTCGCCGCGCTTGCGCGCCAGGTGCACCGCCACGCCGGACTGAACGCAGATGACGGAGATGTTGTGGGTCAGGGAATCGTGCAGCTCGCGGGCGATCCGCAGCCGCTCCTCGACCGCCCGCCTGCGGGCGACTTCCTCCCTGGTCCGCTCCGCCTCCTCGGCCCGCTGCTCCACCTCGCGCAGGTGCAGCCGCCAGACGCGGGACGCTACCACCATGACGCCGGCCGAGATGACCCATCCGGCCGCGTAAAACCTCTGCCGACCGCGTTCCGTGCGCATTCTCCGAGCCTACGCGCAACCGATCTTCGGCCGGATCCGCCGGGCGGACCCATTTCCTGCTACTCCCCCGGGAGTAGTGCGGGCGGTCGCCGTAGCCGCGCCGAGCAGCGCGAAGACGGTTCGCTGGCGGGACGACCGGCAGGCGCGGGTTCGGCAGCATCGGTGGCATGACAACGACGATTTCCAGCGCCGGCCAGACCGGCACCGAGAGCAGCCGCCGCCATCTCGGCGTGGCGCTGTTCATCATCGCGACCGCGCAGCTGATGATCGTGCTCGACGCGACCATCGTGTACGTCGCGCTGCCGCACATTCAGGCGGCACTTGGATTCTCCGGCAGCGGGCTCGAGTGGGTGGCGAACGCGTACGCGCTGACGTTCGGCGGGCTGCTGCTGCTCGGCGGCCGGGCGGGCGACCTGCTCGGCCGGCGACGGATGTTCATCATCGGGCTGCTGCTGTTCTCGGCCGCGTCGCTCGCGGGCGGGCTCGCCACCTCCCCGGCGTGGCTGCTGGCGGCGCGCGCAGTCCAGGGGGCGGGCGGCGCGATCGTCGCGCCGACCGCGCTGGCGCTGATCGCGACTACCTTCCCTGAGGGCCCGCCGCGGAGCCGGGCGATGGGCGTGTACGCGGCGATGAGCGTGGCCGGCAGCTCGGTCGGGCTGCTGGCCGGGGGGCTGCTGGTCGCGTACGCGGACTGGCGCTGGGTGCTGTTCGTGAACGTGCCGATCGGGATCGCGGTCGCGGTCGCGGCTCGGTTCGCGCTGGTGCCCGGTGCTTCGCGCCGGCCGGGTTCCGGTGGGCTTGACCTGCCCGGCACGCTCACCGGAACCGCAGGGGTGGCGGCGCTCGTTTACGGCCTGTCCAACGCGGCTACCAGCCCGGACGGGACGTCGCACTGGGGTGACACCCGGGTCGTGGCGGCGCTGACGGCTTCGGCGGTGCTGCTGGCGGCGTTCGCGGTGATCGAGGCGCGCAGCCGCCATGCGCTGCTGCCGGGCCGACTGCTGCGCAGCCGGGACCGGGTCGGCGCGTACCTGATGATGCTGGGGGTGGGGACCGCGATCGCCGGGGTGTTCTTCTTCCTGACCCTGTTCGTGCAGGAGGTGTGGGGTTACTCCGCGCTCCGGACCGGGATGGCGTTCCTGCCGGTGACCGCGGCGATGCTGGCCGGGGCGGTCGGCGCCTCGGCGCTGGTATCGCGGATCGGGGCGCGTCCGCTGCTGGTGGGCGGGAGCGTTGTCACCGTCGGCGGCCTGTACTGGCTGTCCCGGATGGCCGAGAACGGGACGTACGCGGGCGACCTGCTTGGCGCGGGCCTGGTGCTCGGCATCGGGTTCGGGCTGCTGATCGTGCCGCTGCAGCTGCTGTCGCTGACCCGCGTGGACGAGGCGGACTCGGGGGTGGCCGCAAGCTTGCTCAACGCGGGACGGCAGGTGGGCGGTGCGATCGGCCTGGCGGTGCTGGGGACGGTGGGGTGGACGGTGGTCGCGGACAACGCGCGCGGTCACGGTGCCGCCTCTGTCGCCTCGGAGGTGTACCGGCACGCGCTGGTGGTTGGGTTCGACCGGGCGTTCCTGGTCGGAGCCGGGATCGCGGTGCTGATCCTGCTGATCGCGGTCACCATGATCCGGATCCGGCGGGCTGACCTGGCGGGGAGCTGACGCCGCACCGGCGCAAGGTGCCTGCCGACGGTCCTTGGCGGGCACCTTGCGCACGCCGAGGACCGTCAATGGTCCGCACCGAAGCCGCCAGGATTACCGCGTCGGCCGACGCGCCGCCGTCCGTGCCGGGGGTCGGTCAGGACGACGACGCTGAAGGCGTGGGAGGACTGTCGTCGACGATGCGGTCGCTGAGATGGGCGCCGAACCAAGCCGACTGCCGAGACATCCGCTCGGCCGCCGGCGCGTCACGCGACAGCCCGTAGACGGTTCCCGGGAAATCCAGGGTTTTCTGGATCTCCCAGATCTGCTCGTGCTGGCCCGGCGGGTACAACTGCGCCGGGTCACCCACCGCGATCCACCCGATGGGCACCGTCGTGCCCGGCGGCAGGACGGTGTTGACGTGCACGACGCCACCGATCCGCACCTCGCTACCAGGCCCGGCCACAGATCCCGGGAACAGAGCCGCGCCGGTGGCCAGGAAGCAGCCGTCGCCGACCAGCGCGCCGTTGACATGGGCATGCGGTCCGACCAGGACGTCATCGCCGATGACGACGGGGTACCGAGCCCGGCCGCGGACCACCGCGTTCTCCATCACGACGCTCCGGGCTCCCAGGCTCACCTCGCCGTCTTCGGCCGTGAGGACGGCCCCGAACAGCACGCGCGCTCCGGGACCGATGCGGACTGCGCCGCATAGCACCGCCGTCGGCGCCACGTACGCGCTGGGATCGACCTCGGGAACTGCGCCACGGTGCTCAATCAGCATGCACCCAGCTTGCCACCCCGGCTGTTACGTGCGGATCACGCGGTTCTCGGTCACGATCGCGGTGACCAGGTCGGCCGGGGTGATGTCGAAGGCGTAGTTGAGCGCGCGGGTGCCCGCCGGCGCGGCCAGCACGCCCTGGAAGGACGTGACCTCCTCGTCCGCCCGGAGCTCGAGCGGGATGTCCGCCCCGCTGGCGGTCGCCTCGTCGATGGTGGACTCCGGCGCGGAGATCACGAACGGGATGCCCGCCCGGCGGGCGGCCAGCGCGAGAGAGTAGGTGCCGATCTTGTTGGCCACGTCCCCGTTGGCCGCCACCCGGTCGGCCCCGACGACCACCGCGTCGGAGTGTCCCTGGCTGATGAGGAACGGCCCGGCGCCGTCGGCCGCGAGATAGTGCTCGATGCCGAGCTGGTCCAGCTCCCAGGCGGTGAGCCGCGAGCCCTGCAGCAGCGGGCGGGTCTCATCGGCGATGACGTGGGCGAGGGCGCCGCGGTCCCGCAGCGCCCGGATCACGCCGAGCGCGGTCCCCCACCCCAGACAGGCGAGCGCGCCGGTGTTGCAGTGCGTGTGGACCTTCAGCGGGCAGGCCCCGCATTCCTCGATGAGGAGGTCGGCGCCGCGCTCGCTGAGGCGCTGGCTGACGTCGATCGCGGTGTCGCGGACGCCCAGGGCGGCGGCCTCCACCGCGGCGGCGCCGTCGGGTATCACGGCCGCTACCGCGAGGACCTCGCGGCGCAGGTTGACGGCGGTCGGGCGGGCGTCGGCGATCCGTTTGACCTCGGCGTCCAGCCTGGAGGCGTCCCAGCCTTCCTGCTCGGCCTGCCGGATCGCGAGCGCCACGCCAAGCGCGCCGGCCACCCCGAGCAGCGGCGCGCCCCGCACGACGAGCCGGACGATCGCGTCGACGAGCTCGTCCACGGTGGTGATGTGGAGGATGGACAGCTGATGCGGGAGGACGGTTTGGTCGATCGCGGTGATGTGGCCGTCCTGCCAGCCGATAACGTCATCCAACACGCCGTTGCCCACAGTGACGACGCTACACCCGGAGGCCGTAATGCTGCTCCCCGCCGCCCGCGAGGCGATCGTGACCACCTGCCAGGAACTGTCCCGGGCGGGTCTGGTGGTTGGCACGGCCGGGAACGTGAGCGTTCGCTCTGGTGACCTGGTGGCGGTCAGCCCGAGCGGGCTGCGCTACGGCGAGCTGACCCCGGAACTGGTGGGCGTGCACCGGCTCGACGGCACCGCGGTCGAGGCGGCGCTCGCACCGACCAGCGAACTGCCCCTGCATTTGGCGATCTACGCGGACCGGCCGGAGGTGGGCGCGATCGTGCACACGCACTCGCCGGCCGCGACGGCGTTGTCGACGGTGGTGGATGAGATCCCGTCGGTGCATTACTACGTGGCGATGTTCGGGGGTCCGGTGGTGGTGGCTCCGTATGCCACGTATGGCACAGACGCGTTGGCCCGCAACGTGGTGGATGCGCTCCGTGGTCGCACTGGGTGCCTGATGGGCAACCACGGCGCGGTCACCGTCGGGGCTGACCTGGCGAGCGCGCATGACAAGAGCGTGTACCTGGAGTGGTTGTGTGACGTGTACTTGCGCGCCTCATCGGCGGGAATGCCGCGCTTGCTGCCGGCAGCGGAGATTGATGCCGTCGGGGTGAAGATGGCTGGGTACGGTCAGCGGCCGCCGGGTGCATAACGGCGTGTGACGGGCCGCAGCCTGGCTCGGCCTGGCTGGGCCTGGCTCGGCCTGGCTGGGCCTGGCTCGGCCTGGCTCGGTTGGCGGGGCCAATCCATTGCCTCGATGTTCGTTCCTGGGCGTGTGATCGTAGAGTTGCCTCTGTGAGTGAGCTAAAGAACCGTGTCCACGACATCCTCCCGAGCCTGATCGGCGACCTAGAGGATCTCGTCAGAATCCAGTCCGTCAGCGCCGACCCCGAGCGCCTGGCCGAGGTGGACAAATCCGCGCAGAAGACCGCCCAGTTGCTGGCCGCTGAGGGTGTCGAGGCCGAGGTCGTCCGGGCCTACGATGGCGCGCCGCCGGCCGTGATCGGCGAGCGGAGGGGGCCCGAGGGCGCTCCGGTCGTCCTGCTCTACGCCCACCACGATGTCCAGCCGGAGAACGACCCGGCCGACTGGGACAGCCCGCCGTTCGAGCCCACCGTCCGCGGCGACCGGCTCTACGGCCGGGGCGCGGCCGACGACAAGGCCGGCATCGCGGTGCACGTGGGCGCGCTCCGCGCCCTGGGCTCCGCCTTGCCGGTTACCGTGCGGTTCTTCATCGAGGGTGAGGAGGAGGTCTCTTCCGAGACCCTTCCCGAGTTGCTGCGTCAGTACCGCGACCGTCTCGCCGCCGATGTCATCGTGATCGCGGACGCGGGAAACTGGGACATCGGCGTGCCGTCGCTGACGACCAGCCTGCGCGGCCTGATTCGGGTGGACGTCGAGGTGCGCACGCTGACGCACGCCGTTCACTCCGGCATGTGGGGCGGGCTCGTCCCTGATGCCATCATGGCGCTCACGAAGCTGCTGGCGACGCTGTGGACCGAGGACGGCAGCCCGGCCGTCGAAGGCCTCACCTGGGCGGCCGCCGCTGACGTGGACTACCCGGAGGAACGGCTGCGGGCCGAGTCCGGCGCCGCAGCGGGGACGGAATGGATCGGGACCGGCTCCGCCGTCGAGAAACTGTGGACCCGGCCTGCCATCACGGTCACCGGCTTCGACGCGCCGAAGGTTACGGGTGCCTCCAACACCCTGACCCCGGTCGCCCGCGCCCGTGTCACGGTCCGTCTTGCGCCCGGTGACACCAGCGCGAACGCCCTCGCCCGGCTCCAGGAGCACCTGGGGAAGCACGTCCCGTGGGGGGCTCAGCTCACGACCACGGTCGTCGACGCGGGCGAGCCGACCGTACTGCCGACAACTGGGCCGGCCTACGCCGCCGCCCGCTCCGCGCTGGCTGAGGCCTGGGACGGCGTGGCGCCGGTCGATATGGGGACCGGTGGCTCGATTCCGTTCATCGCGGAGTTCCAGGAGACTTTCCCTGGGGCGAGCATCCTCGTCACTGGCGTTGAGGACCCGGACACTCGCGCGCATGGGCCGAACGAGGGACTCCATCTGCCGGAGTTCGAGCGGGCCGTCCTTGCCGAGGCCCTGCTGCTTCAGCGCCTGGGCGGCGCCTAGTCAGGCGGGGGCAGCAGGTCCAGCAAGGCTGGTCAGGTGGGGTATCGGTTGGGTTCTTGGGTGTAGGTGCGGCCGCTGGGGGTTTGCCATTGGTGCCAGCCGGGTTTGGGCTGGGTGACTTTCCAGCCGGGTGACTGCTTGACCTGGTGGCAGGCGCGGGAGCGGGCTCCGGCGTTGCACGCGCAGGTGGGTCCGCCCTGGTCGTAGGGGACGGCGTGCTCGAAGTCGGACTCTTTCGCGGGGCGGGAGCAGGTGGGGAGGGTGCATTCGTGGTCGCGGATCTGGACGAGGTGGCGGAGGGCGTCGTTGGGCTCGTAGGCGTGTGACTGGCGGCGGTGGTCGCAGTCGTGGGTGGGGACGGGCTCGAGCGGGACGTCGTACTGCAGGCCGCTGGGCAGGGTGATGGTCCAGGTCCGGCACCAGGGCGGGTCGCCCGGCGGGGCGTGCTGGCCCGGGTCGCCGGGCTCCGCGTGCTGGCCGGGGGTGGCGGGCGGGTCGCCGTGCTGGGCGGGGGTGGCGGGCGGGGTGAGGGCCCAGCCGGACTGTGGCGCGGGTCCGGGCGGGCGTGGCTGCCCGGCTGGGCGTGGCTGCCCGGGCGGGCGTGGCTGCCCGGGCGGGCGCGGCTGCCCGGGTGGGTGGAGGAGCTGGGTGAGGCGGGTGGCGGTGATGCTGAGGTTGAGGTGGGCGGGGAGCGCGGTCAGGGGCGGGTCGGGGGCTCCGGGCAGGCGGGCTTTCCTGCGGCCGGCCCGCAGGCAGCCGTGGCCGATCGCGTAGCCGTTCTCGTCGGTGACGGTGACGCAGGCGGTGGTGTGCGGGCTGGCGGCGGCGACCGCGGCCAGGGCGCGGGACAGCGCCGGGTCGAGCGGGCCGAAGCCATGGCTCTCGCCGGGCCGCCTTCGCGGGCCGAGGAGGGTGGCCAGCGGGATGGTCAGGTCGATGGGCTTGGGCGGGGGCGCCGATGACGGCGGCGAGGACCACCGCGACGATGACGGCGAAGCCGGTGGCGGCGACTGCGGTGGTGTGGGCGGGGGTGCCGGCGACGGTCGCTGTCTGGGCGGGCCGACACCGGGGCTGTCCGACCCGTGGTCGCCTCGGTTGGAGCCGCTAGGGGCACTGCCAGGACCTGCGTCGCCACGTCCGCCGCCGGGGCTATCGCCGTAAGGGCCATCGCCGCTGGAACCGTCGCCGTCACCGCTGTCGCCCGCACCACCGTCGTCGTCGGGGCCGCCGTCTTCGGGGCAGCCGTCGTCGGGCTCGCCCTCAGGGCCATCATCATCGTCGTCAGCGTCATCTTCGGGGGCGTCATCGGGCGGCGCGCACCTGCCGTCGCACTCGTCGCACGGGCAGTCCGAGCCGCCGCTGCCGTCCGGGGCGGGCGCGCCCGGGTCGTCCGGCTCCGGCTCGCCGCGGAACGCGCCCTCCCCCGGCGCGCCCAGGCCCACGTCCGGGGGGCCCGCCGCGATCCTGGCCTCCGCGCTGATCTCGTTGATCAGATCCAGGTAGGCCATCGCCCGCAGCTGGTCCGTGAACACCCCGGGGAACGCGCCGCAGTCCTTGTACAGCTGCGCGCGGGCGCAGGTGGCGGCGTGCGCGGCCAGCGTCTCGGCCGGCGGCAGGTCGAAGCCCGACAGGCTCGCCGCGCCCGACCGCTCCCGCTTCAAGACCACCCGCGCCCGGTTCCGCTCCGCGTGCTCCCGCGCCCGCTCCGCCAGGCCGGGATCGACCGTGATCGCGGCCTGCGCGGCTAGCTTGTCGACCTGCCCGAACGTCTTCCCGCCCAGCCGCCCGGCGATCATCGCCTCCGCCGCGGTCTTGTCCTCCTCGCTGAGGAGCTCGAGGGCGTCGTTGACCGCCCGGGCCTTGGGATAGGTCAGGGTCCCGTCCTCCAGCAGCGCGCCGATCCCGGGTAGCAGCGCCCCCAGGTCCCACGCGGTCTGCATGAGCTTCTCGGCCGAGACCGGGCTCATCGCCAGGGCCAGCCCGATATCAGTCGTCAGGGACTTCGACCAGGCGTCGGGCAGGTCCCCGTGGTACTCCCCGCCGAGCCCGTCGTCGTCCTCCCGGATCGCGGCCCGGATCAGGCCCAGCTTCGCCGCGCACCACAACGACTCAAACGCCGCCGCCGCCCGCACCGCCCCCACGATCTGCCCCCGCGACCCGCCCTCGCACCGCCAACCAGCGCCCGCCGCCCCCTCAAGCGCCACTGCCAGCGCCGCCGACGGCGGCGCCGAATCCCACACCCCGCCCGCCGCGAACCCGGCCAGACCCGGATCGGGCGCCCCCGCCGATCCGGAGCCCGATCGCCCATCGGAAGGCGCGCCCGGATCCGGGGCGGAGGGCGCGCCCGGGTCGGGGGGCCCGTCGCCGGGCCCGGACGCGGCCGAGCCATCGGCCGACGTGCCAGGGTCAGGGTCAGGGTCAGGGTCAGGGATTGCTCGGCGGGCTCCAGACGCAGCCCCACCACCGGCCGACGAGCGGGGATCAGAGGTCGCCCCGCCGGGCAGGCCGGGGCCGCCGGCGGGCTCCTCGCCCGCCCCGCTCCCCTCGCCCGGCTGCCGGTCCATCAGCTCTCCCAAGTTGATCTTGGAATATAAGTTCTAGTACTTGAACGCTATCATCGGGCACCGACAATCGAGGCCCCGCGAACGCATCAAGTCGAGATTTTTTTCGTCCTATTTTCATGAATTCTGCTACGCTCGAACTTGTGAGCAAGTTGGGATGGGACGACGCTGTGGGGCAGCGTGTGGTTCGCGAGACGCGGGATCAGGCCTCAACGTGGGCCGTGCCACGCCGACGAAACGTTCCGGCGCGCCTAGAGGACGCAGAACTCGTTGCCCTCGGGGTCGGTCATGACGAAGTGGTCGGGCACGCCGTCCTGGATGTCCTCGCGGACCACGATTGCGCCCGCACCGGTCAGGCGCGGGACCGCCTCAAGCACCCGCGCCCAGCGGACCTCCTGCGGCTCGCCGCGGCCGCCGCCTGCCTGCACGTCCAGGTGGACCCGGTTCTTGGCGATCTTGGCCTCAGGGACCTTGAGGAACGAGATGCTGGGCCAAAGGCCGGCCGGGTCCTCGATGTAGGCGCCGTCACCCCATTCCTCGGGTGGTACGCCGACGCTGGCGAGCCACTCTTCCCGGGTCGCGAACCCTGCGGGCGGCGCGGCGTCAACGTAGCCCAGGGCCTGGCGCCAGAACGCCGCCAGCGCGGCCGGGTCGGCGCAGTCGAACGTGATCGTCCATGCCGTGCTCATCAACGCGCTCCTGTGAACTCGAGATCATGCGGCAAGCCCCGCCCCGGGGGTCGTCGCCCCAATACTTACCTGGCAGGTCTGACATTCGAGCGCGCAGACGAGCTGCCGAGGAGGTCCGGCGCAGCGTCCGCGCGGTTGCCGCGTGACCTGACGAACTTCGAAGACGACATACGCGCGCACACGCACACGCACACGCAAGGAGAGACCGATGGCTGTCCCGTACCAGCTAGTCATGAACTGCGCCGACCCGGACCTGCTGGCCCGGTTCTGGGCCGCCGCCCTCGGCTATCAGCTCGAGCCGCCCCCGGAGGGGTTCGCCACCTGGGATGACTGGCGACGCGACAAGGGCCTGCTTGAAACCGTGGGGGTCGGCGCCGACAGCATCATCGACCCCGAGGGCCGCGCGCCCCGCATCTGGTTCCAGGTATCGCCGGACGGGAAGACGGTGCCGAACCGGCTCCACCTCGACATTCACGCCAGCGGCGGCTGGACGCTGCCGGCCGCGATCCGCAAGGAGCGGATCGACGCCGCGGCGCAACGGCTTTCCGAGCTCGGCGCCACCCTGGTAGCGACCGGAGACCCCGAGTTCTACGCGGTGGGGATGAAAGACCCGGAGGGCAACGAGTTCGACATCAACTGACGACGGCCAGCGGCCGCCCGCGCCGACAGCAGCAGCGCGTGGCAAGGTAGCGGCATGGAAACCGAGTCGTTCCTCGCCGCGGCGTCGGAGCTGCTGGCCATTCAGTCAACCGCAGACCGACCGGCTGACCTCGGCCAGGCGCTCGATTTCGCCGTCGACTTCGTCGGGCCCGGCTTCACCGTCGAGCGGTTCGAATCTGGCGGCAAGCCGAGCGCGCTCCTCTACGACGGCACGGACCGACCGCGACGGTTCCGGATCATCCTCAACGCGCACCTCGACGTGGTGCCGGCCTCGCCCGAGCAGTTCCGCCCGCGCCGCAAGGGTGACCGGCTGTACGCCCGCGGCGCCCAGGACATGAAGGTGTCCGCGCTCGTGCAGGCGCAGGTCTTCCGCGAACTGGCCCGCGCGGTGCCTTACCCGCTGGGGTTGCAGTTGGTCACCGACGAAGAAGTCGGCGGCCGCAACGGCACCCTGCACCAGATCAAGCAGGGAGTCAGCGGCGACTTCGTCGTGATCGGCGAGCACAGCGGGCTGTGCATCGTGACCGACTCCAAGGGGATGATCACCGCCACCCTGCGGGCGGTCGGCCGCAGCGGCCACAGCGCCTACCCCTGGCTCGGCGACAACGCCCTGGTCAAGCTGCACCGGTCGGTGGGCCGGCTGCTGGCCGCCTACCCGATCCCGGCCGAGGAGGCGTGGCGGACCACCGTCAACGTGGCCAGGATCGAGACCCCGAACCAGGCCCGTAATCAGATCCCGGCGCTGGCGGAGGCCTGGATCGACCTGCGCTTCCCGCCCGAAGACGGCGACTTCAACGGCAGATCGGCCAAGGAGATCACCGCCCACCTCGCGACCTTCTGCGAACCAGGCGTCACCCCGGTCGTCGAGCTGGCCGATCCGCCGCATCACGCCCATCGGGACCGCCCCGAGATCCGCCGGCTGAGGGAAGCGGCGGCCGAGCAGGGGTACCGCGCGGATTTCCTGCGCAAGCACGGCGCCGCCGACGGGCGCTTCTACTACCAGCGGGGCATCGACGCCGTTATCTTCGGCATCGACGGGGACGGACTGCACGGCCCGGACGAGTACGCCGACACGACCACCATCGCCCCGTACCACCGGGCGCTGACGGACTTCCTGCGCGACCCGGGGCAGTAAAGAGGGCGACTCAGCCGCACTTCCGCAGCAACACGTCCATCGACGGCGTCCAGGTCACGCCGTCAACGCTTGACTCGTGATGCGCGACCTGGGTCAGGCCGCCGTCGGTCATCGTCACCGTGCAGCGCGTCCGGCCGCCGAGGCCGATCCAGCGGTGCACGTCGCCGTCGATCTCCAGCCGGGACCGGTGCGCGTTGCCGAAGCTGTCATAGAACGTGTCGTCGTAGGCGTCGCCGTCGACGCCGATGATCGAGACGCCGCCGACGCTGGTGTCGCCGATCTTCCCGAAGGCCGTGTGGACGACGAAGAAACCGCCCGGCACCCATTCGTACACATCGCTGGTCCGGATCGGAACCGACGGAACGTCCGTCGTCGCGACGGTGGCGCCCTCGTTGATCCAGTTGCCGATAAGCACCGCCAGCGCTTCGTGACGGGCGTCGCGGACCGGCGTCGCCCGGTCGGTCTGCTGCATCCCCGAGGCGACGTTGACGACGCGGGCGGACGTGGCGGAACTGTCAGGCATCAGAACTCCTCAGCAAGGTTCGATCCAATCACCAGAGAGTCGGAGCCGGCACCACCCTCTTGACATCAGGCGTGGGCGGTGGCGGCGCTCGGGGCGAGGATGGGCCGGGGCGGGAGTGCGGCGATGGGCGGGGACGGGATGGGTCGCGTCGCGGAGTCCCGTGGCCCGGCATCACCTGGAGCGGAGTCCCCGCTTCGACCACCCGTGCTTCACGGTCTTGTGCTTCGTTGTCTTGTGCCTTGGCGCTTCACGTCTCGGCGACTGGTGCCTCGGCGACTTGCGTCCCGGAGTCTTGTGCGTCGGAGTCTTGTGCGTCGGAGTCTTGTGCGTCGGAGTCTTGTGCGTCGGAGTCTTGTGCGTCGGAGTCTTGTGCGTTGCGGTTCCGTGCGTCGGCGTTCCGTGCGTCGGCGTCTTCGGCGTCGGAGCCTTGTGCCCGGCGATCTTGGGCGCCTCAGGCTTGGACGTCGGCTGGGCCCTGTGCTTCCTAGCCGTGTCGCGACACGGCTAGGAAGAGCCGGCCGTTAGCGTGCGCGCAGGTTCCCGAGTGAGTCGCGATCGCGCGCGCGGGCAGCAGCCTTCTGACGGCCGACAGCAGGGTGCAGTCCCGGTCGATCCGGTCCTCGGTCGGGCCGTGCAACGGAACCTCGACTACCAGGTTGTCGCACCAGTAGCCGGTCAACGCGAAACCCTGCCTGACGCCCTTGCTCGCATCGGCCGAGAAGGTGATGTGGTACTCCTGCGCGCTCTCCGCGCAGTTGTGCCGACGGCTGGCCCGCGGCAGTCCCTCGACGATCGTGTCGATGCGCGCCGCCGCTGCGCCGTCCAGCTCGACCGAGACCGCCCCCGACGCGTGCCCGCTGGTGCCGGTGGCGGCGTATCCGGTCACCTGCGCCCGGTCGGCCCAGGTAGAAGGCCCGACCGCACTCTCCTTGAGCAGGAAGAACCCGCCCACCGCGGCCACCACCAGCACCACGCCAACGGCAGCAAGAATCCGTCTGTACATCGTCATGACGATTGGACGCTCCAGGGAGGCGGCGGGTGCCCGCGAGATTCGCGCGCTAAAACGGTCTCACACCTTGCGAAGCTCCCGGGCGATAACCATCCGCTGGATCTGGTTGGTGCCCTCGAAGATCTGCGGCATCGTGGACAGCGGGGCAGTTTCGGCAGGTCAGCGGCCTGCGTTGCCCCGTGGTATCAGCACGGGTTTTCGGGCGGGTTGCCAGTTGACGGGCGCTGGTCCGCCCGGTGCGCGTCGTCGAGTACCGTCCAGGCCCGGGTCCCATGAGGCGGGGACGAGACGGCCGTAGGTCTCGTGGGTGACCGCGATGCTCTTGTGCCCGAGCCAGCGCGAGACCTCAGTGATGGGGATCCCCTTGGCCAGGGCGATGGATGCGTAGCAGTGCCGCAGTGAGTGCGGGGTGAACTCCGACGGCAGCCCTGCCCGCGCGGCGGAACGGTCGAAGTCCTCCTGGTAGGTGCGGCGGATCACGAGCTTGCGCTTGCGGCCCTGGAACAGGTATCCATCGGGAGTGGTGCCATGGCTGGCGATGTGCTCGTCAATCGCCTCGGCGACGTACGCGGGCAGCGGAATGTCGCGGAACTGCCCGGCGACCCGGGACTTCAGCGGCCGGAGCTGAGCGACCGGGTTGACCTGCTCCCGGACGCGCAAGGTGGAGTCCCGGTTTATGCGGCAGCGGGTCCGGACCGCGAGTGCCTCGCCGATCCGCAGCCCGCAGCCGTACGTGAGCCAGATCGTCGCGGCCGAGTCCGCCGGGAGCCCGGCCGCTAGCGCGTCCACCTGGTCGTCGACCGGGAAGATGAAGTCGGCCGCCCGGGCGATGACGGGCACGGGGATGTCGGTGCAGGGCGACTCCGCCAGCTTCTTGTTGCGGACCGTCTCGTTGAACACGGCGTTGATGACCAGGTGCGCCTGGCTGATCCGGCTCGCAGACAGGCCCTTGCGGGTCATCGTAGCGACGATTTCCTTGATGTCCTCACGCCGGATGGCCCGGATCTGGCGGTCCCCGATCGCAGGGTACACGTGCCAGCGGAGGACTGACCGGTAGCCGACGATGGTGCTGTCCGTGCCGAGATGGTGATTAAGCCACGCCTCGGCTTCCGCGCGGAAGGTTACCCGTCCGGCATTGGGGTCAATGAAGACGTGGGCCTTCTTGTCGTGCTCGACCTTGAGCAGGAAGTCCTCGGCCTCGTGCAGGTGCAACTGCGCTAATCTAGGCCGATAGTCGTGTAACCGACGGCGAAAGCGGTCTGCGATGACCAACGACCATACAGGCTCTGCTGCTCCGCCATCGTCAGCGGCACGTTCCTCGGTGCGTGGCGTGCTCACCTTCGCCCTGGGCGGCGACGTCGTGCGCGTGCGGGACGCCGCCCCCACCGGCGACAGCGGACCGCAGTCAGCCGGGAGAGCGCTCCTGCCGCCCGGGCTCCGGCTCTTCCTGCTCAGCTTCCTGATGCTGTTCGTCGAGCTGGCGCTCATCCGCTGGCTTGGCGCGCTGGTGCTCTATCTGTCGTACTTCACCAACTTCGTCCTGCTCGGCAGCTTCCTCGGCATCGGCATCGGGTTCCTGCGGGCGCGCTCCCGGGTGAACCTGTTTCCGTGGGCCCCAGTCGCGCTTGTGCTGCTGATTATTCTCGTCAAGGCGTTCCCGGTGCAGGTGAACCGGTCCGGAGACCAGCTCCTCTACTTCGGCGCCGGGACGTTCCATGCCAGCGGCCCGCCCACCTGGGTCGCTCTGCCCTGCGTGTTCCTGGCCGTCGCGGCGGTCATGGCGACGATAGGAGAGGGGACCGCCCGGACGTTCGTTCAGTTCCGGCCCCTTGACGCGTACCGGCTGGACATCGCCGGCAGTATCGCCGGGATTGCGGCATTCTCGTTGCTGTCGTTCTTGGACGCCAAGCCGGTCGTCTGGGCGGTGATCGTCGCGCTGGTCATGCTGCTGCTCTTCGGCAGGCGAACCGGCCTGCTCCAGGTAGTCGCGGCCCTGGCCCTGGTAGGGATCCTGTGGCAGGAATCCGTGTCGTCCACCGACATCTGGTCGCCCTACTACCGCATCTCATATGCGCAGGTGGGAGACGGGGTTGCCATCAGCGCGAACGGGATCCCGCATCAGGGCATCGTGCCAGTCAGGCAACTGAACCAGACCTACTCGATCCCGTACCTGCGTTCCCCGGGCAACCCGCTAAGAAATGTCCTGATTATCGGCGCCGGGTCCGGCGACGATGTCGCGAACGCCCTCCACATGGGCGCCAAGCACATTGACGCGGTGGAGATCGATCCCCAGCTGTACCGGCTGGGCGTCCGGCTAAACCCCGACCACCCCTACCAGAATCCCCGCGTCTCCGTGCACATCACCGACGGCCGGGCCTTCCTGGAGCAGACGCACAGCAAGTACGACATGATCCTGTTCGCCCTCCCAGACTCGCTGACCCTTGTGTCCGGGCAGTCCTCGCTGCGGCTTGAGAGCTATTTGTTCACGCTGCAGGCTGTGCAAGAGGCGAAGGCTCACCTGAACCCGGATGGCCTGTTCGCCATGTACAACTATTACCGGACGCCGTGGCTACGCGACCGGCTCGCGAACACCCTGGACGTCGCCTTCGGGCAGGCCCCGTGCGTCGATAAGCCCACCGGGCTCACGGTGCTCTCCGTCGCCATCAACCCGTCCGTGATGCACTGCCCCACCATCTGGCAGCGCCCGGCGAACGTCGTTGCGCCGGCCACCGACGACCACCCGTTCGTTTACCTGGACGGTAACACGATCCCTTCGCTCTACCTGCTGACGCTCGGCCTGATCCTGCTGGCATCGATCCTGCTGGTGCGGGGTACCGCCGGACCGTACCGGAGGATGACCAACTACGTTGACCTGTTCTTCATGGGCGCGGCGTTCATGCTGCTTGAGACCAAGAACATCGTCCAGTTCGCCCTGCTGTTCGGCACCACCTGGTTCGTTAACGCGCTTGTCATAGGGGGCGTGCTCGTGGCCGTATTCGCCGCGGTGGAGGTGTCTAGGCACGTGGAAGTGCGGCGGCCGGAGCTGCTGTACGCCGCTTTGCTAGCCGCGCTTATCGTGGCCTGGGCGGTCCCCCCGGAGTCGCTACTGACCCTGTCGCCAGTGCCCCGGTTCTTCGTGGCGGTGGTCATCGCGTTCGCGCCGATTTTCCTGGCCAACATGGTCTTCGCCCAGCGATTCCGCAATACAGGGGATTCCGGTACGGCGTTCGGGGCCAACCTCCTCGGCGCGATTCTCGGCGGGATCCTGGAGTACTTGTCGCTGATCGTCGGGTACCGCTGGCTCCTCGTCGTCGTGGCGCTGCTGTACGGGCTCGCGTTCATCACCGGCCGCGGCCACCTGCGTGCTGCCAGTCGCAGTCCCAAGGCGTCCAGCGGATCCCCGATGTCGGAGGTCGCACGGTAAGGGTGAGTCGCCCTCTAGGCCCAACACCAGCCCCTTTAGGCGTTTCGGCCCTGTCAGGGTATTACGCTCCTCGTGTTCCGTGTGTTCTTTAGCATTCGTCTGGCTGGTGCGGGCGGGCATGACGACAGCTCGCGTGTCGCGGAGGGTATGGCGCGCGGTTCCACGGCCGCAGGTCGGATTCTCCTCCTCCCGGTCGTGGGGCCGGAGCGTCTGAGCGAGTCAGGCTGGGACCGTGGCTGGCTGTGCGGCTGGCGCGATATCTGCCGGGCCAACGATGAGCGCACGGCGATCCCAGGCATCCTGCCGCGAGTAGCTACGTTGAACACGTTCCCAGTGATGTTCCCGCGCGTACTGTCGTTTCTGGTTGTCGCGCTGGTTGCCGCGCAGACCCCGCTGGTCTTCGACTTCGTGGCCCGTCAGCGGGGTAGGCGGCATTCATTTGACCCAGTTCATCTGGAAGCAGCTTCCCGTCCCCACGCCGGCGATGCTCGAACCGCACCTCCCCTTCATCACCTGTGGGCGCCGAAAACCTGTGCCAGCTGGCCGGATGCTCCGCTGACCGTTGGCTGCTCGGCGCGCTCCCAACCACGCCGCCACAAGCAATTAACGCTGGGTTATTAAAGCACCACGCTCCCGTTCGGAATTACTGATTCTTTCAAGTAACCTCAACGGACGGAAACAAGCCGGAAACCTCAACCCTAGACGATCGCCTCGTTAGTGGCTTTAGTTGATCTAACTACAACGAAAGCGGTCACCAGTGGCAGTTGAGACGGCGGCAACAGGGGCGGCGACGGGCCTGCGGGCGAACGCCATCGGATTGCGCGAGGTTCTGTTCCAGTCGATTACCGGCATGGCGCCGGGGGCCGCGGTCGCGGCCTCGATTCCCGCGGGGGCTGGGTACGCAGGCGGGTCACTCCCCCTGGCCGTGGTGTTCGCGCTGATCGCCTGCCTGCTCTCGGCGTCCTCGATCGGGCTGCTCGCCAGGGAGATGCCCGCGGCCGGGTCACTGGCGACCTACGCGGCGCGCGGCGTGCACCCGGCGGCCGGGTTCCTCACCGCGTGGGGGTACGTGCTCGTCTCGATCCTGATACCGCCGCTCGTGCTGTTCCAGCTCGGGTTCACCGTCGCCGGGACCATCAACGGCGAGTGGTCAAGCTACCCGGCGACCCTGTGGTGGCCGTGGGCGATCCTGGGCGCGCTAGTCGTGCTCGCCGCCGGGTTCTACGGCATCAGGACCTCGGCCCGGATGGGCACCATCCTCGGGGTGTCCGAGATCGCGGTGTTCCTCGTGCTCGCGGTGTTCTTCATCGTGCACGCCGGCGGCCACAACACGATCAGCGTATTCGGCACCGGGCACACGCCGAGCGGCTACAAGGGCATCACCGGGGTGATCGCCGGGTCGGTGTACACGGTGCTGGCGTTCGGCGGGTTCGAGGGCGCGGCGCCGCTGGCCGAGGAGAGCAGGAACCCGAAGCGGACCGTGCAGAAGGCAGTGCTGTTCTCCACTCTAGGCATCGGGATCTTCTACGTGTTCACCACCTACGCCGCCGACGTGGCGTTCGGGCCCGCCGGGTTCTCCGGCTTCACGTCGTCCGGTGCCTCGTCCTGGGAGGGCATGGCGCGCTCGCTGTACGGGCTGTTCTGGTTCTTCGTCTTCCTCGCGATCGTCAACTCCACGATCGGCAACGCCAACGCCGGGGTGAACATCGCGTCGCGGATGTCGTTCGCGATGGGGCGGATCGGCGCGTTCCCCGCGGCGCTCGCCCGCGTCCACCCCAGGCACCGCTCCCCGGTACTCGCGATCGCGTTGTCGTTCGTGCTCACCGTCGCCGTGCTGCTCGGCCTCGGCCTCGCGTACAACCCGGTGAACGGGTTCGCCATGACCGGCACCGGGATCGTGATCGTGCTCGTGGCGATCTACATCCTGATGAACGTCGCCTGCATCGGGTACTTCGCGCGCGCGGCCAACCGGGGCGGAAGGCGGTGGAACGTGCTCCTGCACCTCATCGTGCCTGTCCTGGGCATCGTCGTCTTCGTGCCCGCCTGGCTGACCGCGGCGGGCATCAAGGTGTTCTCCTTCGTGGTGCCGCTTGCCGCGCCGGCGTCTTACATGGGTCCTGGCGTCGCCGGCTTCATGGTGCTTGGCATCATCTACCTCGGGTACCTGTACGCGAAGCACCCGCGGACGGTCGCCGAGGTGGGGCTCGTTCACCTCGACGAGCCGGACTCGGGCCCTGTTGCGGAAGGCACTGTGGCGGAGGGCTGACCTGCCGATGAGCGACCTCAAGACGGTCACGTACCGGCCGGGGGCCGGCGAGTACGCCTGGACCTTCGGCGGGGCGGCCCCTGTCATGCGGCTGCGCACGCCGTGCGCGCTCGAGCTGTACACCGAGGACTGCTTCGCGGGCCGGGTCCAGTCCGCCGACGGTCTCGTGTCGCGTCTGAACATCACCGGGCTCAACCCGCAGACCGGCCCCTTCTGGATCGAGGGGGCCGAGCCAGGCGACACGGTGGCGGTGCACTTCGTGTCCGTGACCCCCGCGCGGGGCTGGGCGGCGTCGACCACGGTGCCGCTGTTCGGCGCGCTGACCGGGACGCACCTGACCGCGCTGCTCACGCGACCGCTGGAAGAGGTCATGTGGATCTGGGAACTCGACCGCGACAGGAGCTGTGCCGGTTCACCGCGAAGAAGTCGGACTTCACCGCCGACCTGCCGATGGACCCCATGCACGGCACGGTCGGCGTCGCGCCGGCCGGCGGCGAGGTGCGCTCCGCGCTGGTGCCCGACGCGTTCGGCGGGAACATGGACACGCCGGAGATGCGCGCGGGCACCACGTGCTACCTCGGCGTCAACGTGCCAGGGGCGCTGCTGTCGCTCGGCGACGGGCACGCGCGCCAGGGCGAGGGCGAGACCTGCGGTGTCGCGGTCGAGTGCGCGATGAACACGGTGCGCTGGTTGGCGGCGGTGGCATGGCGTCGATGCAGTAGGCGTAGATCTTGAGCGGGACCGCGACCCCTTGCCCGGCGCGGCACGCAAGTTCGTGGTGAGGGCGATCGTGACGGCGACCAGGGCCTGCCCGTCACGGCGTGTCTTCTCCGCCGGGTCGACGTCGATGACCAGGCGGCGGGAGGCGGCCACCCGGGACAGCAGCGCCTCTAGCTCCTCGTCGTGGTCGAGTATCGACCTAACCTGCAGCCCATTCAAAGGCTTGACCACAAAGCATGACCGTGGCGCAAGGCATGGGTCCGGACGCGGAGGCTTATGCCTGCGCTGTCGAAGGCGGGTTTCCAGATGTGCTCGCGAAACCAGGATCGGGGGAATGTGCCCGCCGGTGATGAGGGCGCGGCTGCGGGCGGTCCCGGGGGCGGGTGTGCGTCGATCCGGTGCCCTCGTCGCGCCGCTTCCCATACAGCTTGCTGGCGGCAGCGGCGACCGTTAGCAGCGGGCAGGCCGCCGGACCACCCTAAGCCGTCTCGGGCCAGCAGGCCGGCGAGCGGCGTCCGGGTCTTCGCGATGTAGCGGGCTGACCGGACAGCAGACCGGCCGCCCCTACTCCGCCTCGCTGAGATGGACCATGGCGTCGTACAGCTGCTCGTACGTCATCGGCGGCTCGGGGATCGGATGTGCCCGCTCAGCCCGGAAGGCGTCGAGCATGAGGTAGAGGTAACGCCGCCAGGCGTTGGGCGCCGTGGCGCTGGTGGCCTCGATGATCCGGCCGTTGGACCAGATGAGGTTGACGATGTCGGCCAGGGTGATGTCACGGCGAGCCTCGCCGGCTTCTTGGGCCCGGGTGAGCATGTCCACGATCTGTTGGCACATCTCGTCGTGGATGCGCTCGGTCTCGGCGCTGTCGGTGAAGCGGCGGGAGAGGAAGTCGTTGAAACCTCGGTCTCCCGCCTGCATGCCGAACAGGTGCTCCAAGTAGTAGACGAGCCCTTCCCACGGATCGTTAATCTCCAGGGCCTTGTTGGCCCCGTCGAGGAACTCCTGAAGCCGGGGCTGGAAGGCGGCCATGAGCAGGTCCAGGCGCGTTGGGAAGTGGCGGTACAGGGTGCCAATGGCGACGCCGGCGTCGCGTGCGATCTTCTCCAGGGAGGCATCCACGCCGTGTGCGGCGAATTCGCGCTGCGCCGCGGCGAGGAGCTTGTCTCGGCGCTCCTGGGCGTCGCGGCGCAGGGGCCTCCGCATCTGCTCAACGTCGCTACGGCTCACTTCGCCAGTTTACCGGCGATACTGAGGGCTGCCTCCCCTTTCTGCGCCGCTCAGGAGCCCGGGAGAGCGCGGTTGACCTCGGCGAGCTCGCCGGCATGGTCGTGCGCGACGTGGCTGACGGCACGCGAGATGGCGCCCGCCATCTGGCTGACGATCCCAATGGGCCTCCCCGCGAGCATGACGTTCGGTGCCCTGGGCATGGTGGCAAGGCTGAGAACAGGCTAGGCGGCCGTCGAGGCCCGAAAACTTCTGCCAACTTGAGGCACCCCTCCGGAATAAAGTGAGGCACCCCTCCGTTTCGATAGGCAGCAACGACCGGAGGGGTGCCTCATCTTGGCGCTCTGACTTGACCGCACGAGGAGTGAAGAAGATGAGCCCTATCGAGCCCTCCGCGGCCGCAGGCGCCTCCGCGGCCGCGGACGCCACCGGAGCGCAATTTACGGCCCCACACGATCCTCACTACGAGCCACCAGCCACTACCTGACCCGCCACGGCAGCACTGCCGCCGCCGGCGCCACCGTGCACGGGTTCACCGTCGGCTACTGGTGGGCCGCAGGCGTCTTCTGGGCCGCTGCCGTCCTCTGCGGTGCCCTGATCCGCGGCGGCACCCGGCTCCACCACGAGGCCGGCCAGCCCGAGCCCCTCGACGAGATCGTCGGCGGACTGATCTGACAGCTCGTGGTCGGTGGCGGCCCGATGGCAGGACGGATCGCGGCGCCAACCACCAAAACACGAGCCACAACCGACAGAAAGGCGGGTTCACCATGCCCAAGCTGGATGGCAAGGTCGCAGTGATCACCGGAGCGACGTCTGGGATGGCGCTAGCAACGGCCAAGCTCTTCGTGGCTGAAGGCGCCCACGTGTTCATCACCGGACGACGCAAAGACAAAGTGGACGAGGCGGTCGCCGCCATCGGCCATAACGTAACGGGCGTGCAGGCGGACTCAGGAAACCTGAACGACCTCGCCCGCCTGGCCGAGACCGTGCGGGAGCATCACGGACGAGTCGACGTCCTGTTCGCCAGCGCCGGCATCGGCTCGGTATCCGACCCGCTGGGCAGCATCACCCCGGACTCGTTCGACACGCTCGTGGCCGTCAACTTCCGGGGCACCCTGTTCACCGTTCAATACCTGCTGCCGTTGATGAGCGACGGCGCGTCGATCATCTTGAACGGCACGACCAGCGCGACCAAGGGCATCCCCGGCGCCGGGGTGTACTCGGCCAGCAAGGCAGCCGTTCGCTCACTCGCGCGCACCTGGGCTGCGGAGCTGAAGGATCGCGGCATTCGGGTAAACGTCATCAGTCCCGGCTCGATCGACACCGCGCTCTTCAGTACCGTCACCCCAGAATTCCGGGAGCAGATCACCGCCGCCATCCCCCTAGGACGGCTGGGGACCAGCGAAGAGATCGCGGCCGCCGCGCTGTTCCTCGCCTCTCCGGACGCCAGCTTCATCACCGGCGCAAACCTGGTCGTCGACGGCGGGTTCAGTCACATCTGACGCCACCCGGTCCCCATATCTCTCTAAAACAAGAAGTTCATCCCAGACCACAGAAAGTGAGCACCCGTCCATGAGCAGCATCAGCTTCATCGGCCTAGGAGGCATGGCCCGCGCCATAGCCGCCCGTGCGGTCGAGGGCGGCAACGCGGTCGAGGTCATCGGCCGCGACCAGGCCAAGGCCGAGGACCTGGCCGCCGCGCTCGGCGGCGGCGCCGACGGCCGGGACATTCGGCACCGCCCCGGCCGGCGACATCGTCATCCTCGCCGTGCCCTACGCCAGCGCCGTGCAGGTTGTCGCCCGGTACGGGGACGCGCTGGCCGGCAAGGTCATCATCGACATCACCAACACCTTCAACGCCGACGCCACCAGGCTGCTCACCCCTGACGGCACCTCCGGCGCGCAGGAGATCGCCAACGCCGCCCCGGCGAGCGCGCACGTCGTGAAGGCGTTCAACACCGTCTTCGGCCACGTCCTGGCCCAGGGCCGCCCGCTGGACGTGCTCATCGCCGGCGACGACGCTCAGGCCAAGGCCAGCGTGTCGGCGTTCATCGAGAGCCTCGGGCTGCGCCCGCTGGACACGGGAGACCTGGCGATGGCGCACTGGCTGGAGGGAGTGGGCCCGCTGCTGATGGGCCTGGCCCGCCACGGCGCAGGGTTCAACATCAGCCTCGGCGTCAACGTCTCGGGCTGACAGCACCCCCGCTTGCAGTTCCAGCGCCCCCCACTAGCACCCGGTCGCCATCCCGGGCAGGCAGGGTTCTCCCTGCCCGGGATGCAGGGCAGGCCGGGCGCCATCCGACCTGCAGGCAATCGAATCCGACCACTACGGACTGCCCGCGCCCGGCACCGGCGAGGACGTCATCAACAGGTCGGCGACAACATCTCATCGTGGCTGGCCACACAAGAATGACTAAGGAGACACCCATGCCTGACTACGGTCATCCTCTGCGTTTCGCAACGTTCATCTCTCCCGCCAACTCCCCGGCGCATCGTCCGGTCGAGCTGGCACAGCTCAGCGAGCGGCTCGGTTTCGACTTCGTCACCTTCCAGGATCATCCCTACCAGTCGAGTTTCCTCGATACCTGGACCCTGCTGAGCTGGGTGGCAGCGCGGACCGATCGCATCGGCGTGTCCGGCAACGTGCTGAACCTGCCGCTGCGCCAGCCCCCCGCCGTGCTCGCCCGCGCGGCTGCCAGCCTCGACCTGCTCTCCGGTGGCCGGACGAGCCTCGGGATCGGGGCCGGCTTCTACTGGGATGCCGTGCAGGGGGCCGGCGGCCGGCGGCTTACCCCGCTGCAGGGCGTAGCGGCGCTTAGCGAGGCAATCGACGTGATCCGCGGGATCTGGGACGCCGACGGGCCCGGCACCCTCAATGCCGACGGCGAGTTCTACCAGGTCCACGGCGCCGAGCGCGGACCCGCGCCCGCACACGAGATCCCGATCTGGCTCGGCGCCCACAAGCCGAGGATGCAGGACCTGGTGGGACGCAAGGCCGACGGCTGGCTGCCGTCGCTGCCGGTCATGAAGCCTGGCGGCCTGCCCAAGGGAAACGCGATCATCGACGACGCCGCACGGGCCGCGGGCCGCGACCCCCGCGAGATCACACGCCTGCTCAACATCTTCCCGGACCAGCAGACACCGGAAGCATTGGCCCAGATGACCCTCGAAGACGGGGTCAGCATCTTCATCCTGGCCAGCGACGACCCGGACGTGCTCGAACGCTTCGCCGGCGAAACGATACCCGCCGTACGCGAACACGTCGCCCGCGGACGCAAATAGCATGTGTGCCCGCTAAGTCCCTGACCGCCGGGTCCGGCCCCGGCTCGGTGCCAGCTTCGGCTTCCCCGCCCTCGGCGGTGCCGTCAGCGGGGGCGGGCTGGCCGGCGTCCGCCGCGCTGCTCGAAGGCCCGGCGTCGGCGGTGCTCCCCGCGCCGGGGGCCTCGGCGGGCGGGCCTCGCCGCCCGGCCCTGCCGTCGGGGCGGCGGGCGTCCAGGTGTCGGCGATGCCGGGCTTGCTGCCCTTGACCCGGGTCGCGGTTCACGATCCGCAGCTGACGCAGTCTTTGCCGCTTCTTTTCCGTGACGCTCACCACCCCGGCTCTTAACCGTCGCAGCTCACGGCGGTTTGCTGCCTCCTCCTGCAAGACGACAGCGGAGGGCCTTTCCTCCATCTCTCACACAGCACCGACAGCCAGCAGCCGCTGACTACCGTTCAGGACACACGTACGCCGCGGCTTTTGAAAGGAACTCGACCTTCATCTTCAGCTCGCGGTTCTCCCGCTCGAGCTCGCAGCCGCGCACGCTCCGATACCGGCAGGGCGGGCTCGTCACCCGCGTGCGCTTCCCGGTACTCCTTCACCCAGTTGCCGAGCGTCGTCTCGTTGACGGTCAGCTCTCGGGCGACATGCGCAATAGTGGTCACTCGATCCCGTTCCTTTCCAGAAAGATCCTATTGGATCCCCTGTCCGGGAACCGTGGAGCAGCTCAGATCACCGGCAGTGCGACGACTTGTGGCGGCTAGTCCTGGCGGTCAGGAGAGCGGGATAAAGTCCCAGTAGTAGGCGGAGGATGTGCCCGCGCTGCCAAGGAGCACGGCGTCCCCGCTAGCCTCCGCCCTCCAGTAGGAGTTGGCGTAGTTCTTGAAGTAGATCTGCTGGAAGGTGCCATCTACTATCCCGCCGAAGCCAAGGGGGCTGTTCCCGCCAGAGCACGCATCGATGATTATGAACCCCGGGCTCTCGTAAGCGAGGCACTGCCCGGGGTGGCCCTGGACGTAGATGTTGTCGTGGGTCTTGTCCCACGTGAAGGCGTGGGCGTGGGCGCAGTCGGTTGTCAGGAGTGGGGTAAAGCCGGTGCCGGCATTGGTGTCGCCCAGGCAGAGCCCGTTAAGGGCCTCGATCCTGACTTGCACGAGGGTGGCCGCGTGCGCGTTGCCTGCGAACAGGCCACTCGCGACCCCGGCCAGGGCGACTGCGCCTGCGAGAATTCGCAGCAGTTTCCGCTTCATGTCCTGCCTTTCGGTTGCCGGCCCGGCCTCGGCGCGGGCTAGTGCGGCGAGTCCAGTGTGAACTCTCGGCATGGAGCAAACGTTGAAGGAACCCTGAATCCCGCAGATCGGCAGACAAGCAACACGCGGCACAATAGCGCCTTGATCACCATTGCGCTGGTCACGGGCGGAAGCGGCATATCACACAACTTCGCGCTTCCGTGCAGGGCATGAAATGTGCGTAAATGAGCTTGTTCCTCCGGCCGGGTGCCGGGACTGCGGCTGATAAGTGATTAGGGAGGGCCTGTGGAGCTCGGGGTCCTGGGGCCTGTGGAGGTCCGGGCCGGTGGCCGGGCGCTTGACGCTGGGCACGCGCGGCGGCGGGCGGTTCTCGCGGTGCTGCTGCTGGACCTTGGCCGCATCGTTCCCATGGAGGCGCTCATCGACCGGGTCTGGGGGCAGGAGCCGCCGGCATCGGCACTCAACACCTTGTACGGGTACGTTGCCAGGCTCAAGTCGGTCATCGGCGGGGCGTCGGACCCGGGTGTCACGCTATCTCGTCGACCGGGCGGCTACCTGCTGCAGGCCGAGGCCGGGCAGCTAGACCTGTGCCGGTTCCGGCACCTGGCGGCGTCGGCGGTCGCCGGCTGTGACGACAAGCGAAGGGCGGGGCTGTTGCGCCAGGCGCTGGGATTGTGGCGCAGGCCCTAGCGGATGTGCGCAGCCCATGGCTGGACGCCATGCGGGACACGCTGGAGGCGGACCGGGTCGCGGCCCGCGCGGACCTCAGCGACATCAGGCTCCGCCAGGGCGAGCACTGCGCGCTGGTCGGCGGCCTGACCGAGCAGGCCACGGCCCGTCCCGGTGATGAACGGCTGATCGCCCAGCTCATGCTGGCCCTGTACCGGTCCGGCAGGCAGGCCGAGGCGCTGCATTGGTTCGAGCGGACCAGGCGGCACCTGGCCCGCGAAGTCGGCGTCGATCCCGGATCCTGCCTGCGAGCGCTCCATCAGCAGATCCTGCGCGCTGACCCGGCGCTGATCGCGAGCGGGGGCGTCAGCGTCCGGCTGGAGCCGGTGCCGCGGCGAGCTGCCGCCGGCCGTGCCCACGTTCACCGGCCGGACCGCCGAGCTGGCGGACCTCGACGCGATCGATGCCGCGGGGAGGGATGCCGCCTCGGCGGCGATCGTGGCCGTCTCCGGAACGGCCGGGGCGGGCAAGACCGCCCTGGCGGTGCACTGGGCGAGGCGATCGGCCCACCGGTTCCGCGACGGCCAGCTGTACGCCGACCTGCGGGGTTTCGGCCCCGCAGCGGCCCCGGCGACCACCACCGAGACAATCAGCGGCTTCCTGGCCGCGCTCGGAACGCCACCCGAGCGCATCCCGGCCGGCCAGGACGAGCAGGTAGCCCTGTACCGGAGCCTGCTGGCCGACAAGCAGCTGCTCATCATCCTCGACAACGCCCGTGATGAGCAGCAGCTTCGCCCCCTGCTGCCCGGCAGCCCGCGCAGCCTTGTCCTCGCCACCAGCCGCAATCAGCTCACCGGGCTGGCCGCCACCGACGGCGCCCGGTTGCTCACCCTTGACGTCCTCCCGCACGGTGAGGCTGTGCAACTGCTCACTGCCCGGCTCGGCCGCCAGGCCATCGCCAACCCCGCCGCGGTCGGCGAGATCGCCGCCCGCTGCGCGCGGCTCCCGTTCGCGCTGGCGATCGCCGCGGCCCGGGCGGCCGCGCGGCCGCGCTTCCCGCTGGCCGCCCTGGCCGAGGAGTTCCGCGATGCCGCCGACCGTCTCGACGCGCTGGACAGCGGAGACCCGGCGGCCAGCGCGCGTACCTTGTTCTCCTGGTCCTACCAGCAGCTCAGCGCGGACACGGCGCGCCTGTTCCGGCTGCTCGGCCTGCACCCGGGCGCGGACATCACCGCGCCCGCGGCCGCCAGCATGGGAGGCCAGGGCGAGACCGCGGCCCGCCGCATGCTCCGCGAACTCAGCCGCGCGCACCTGCTGAGCGAGCATCTCCCCGGCCGCTACACCGCCCACGACCTGCTCCGCGTCTACGCCCTTGACCAGGCCCGCGCCCATGACAGCGAGCCCGAGCGGATGGCCGCCATCGGCCGGCTGCTCGACCACTACCTGCACACCGCCAGCCACGGCGCCTGCCTGCTGAGCCAGGCCTGCGAACGGGCCAGGCTGGCCCCGGCCGCCCCCGGCGTCACTCCCGAACGGCTCACCAGCGCACTCCAGGCCCAGGCGTGGTTCAGGGCCGAGCAGCGTGCCCTCACCGCCGCGGCCGCCCTCGCCGCCGCGTCGGGACTCGGTGTCCACGCTAGTGAAATCCGCCGGTCGATGACCCTCGCGGACGATGCGTCTGGCCATGCCGAGGCCCAGCTGAGCAAGATCGGCACTGAGCGGGCTAGGTGCGTCGGTCGCTCCGGATAGTCGCCGCTAGGTGGCTGGGGCCTCAGGCCATTAGCACGGGTCGCCAGACTGACAGTCCGGCGGCCCGTTGGACGTCCATGCCGTTCGAGAATTCGCAGGTCAGAGGCCTAGTTTCAGCCCTTGCGCAGGTCTCGGGCGATGACCATGCGCTGGATCTGGTTGGTGCCCTCGAAGATCTGCGGCACCTTGGCC
>CAVZHA010000002.1:0-501179 GCA_963774945.1 uncultured Actinomycetota bacterium
CCGATACAACTGGTCGGAAGAACCTCGGCGCCCTCGGCGCCGGGGCTGAGCTTCAGCGGCGGCGTGATCACGGGCACCCCCACCACGGTGGGCCGGTTCCGCGTCACCATCACCGTCACCGACGCCGAGGCATCGCCCCAGTCAGCCTCAGTGTCGTTGACGTCGATCGACCCGCTCGAGCGGATCACCTGACGGCCGAGCTCTCGGTTGCCGGCGGCTTCGGATAGGCCGGGCCGACAACCGCCCGCGCGGGTGAGGCCGCGCCGGTGTCCGTGAATCGTTCGAAACGCGACGCTTCGGCCCCACCTCGGTATCGGCGTGTCCACGGGCGATTCCCGACCATGCCGTAATCCTGACGGAAAACCAGTCGGGATCAACCCCCGCAGCTGACGGTCAAATCAGCTCCGGTCGGCGGCGCCCGTGCCTTCCAGGAACCGCAGCACTGCCAGGACCCGCCGGTGGTCGCCTTCGGTCGGGGACAGGTCCAGCTTGGTGAAGATGCTGTTGATGTGCTTGGCCACCGCGCTTTCGCTAACCACCAGGCATTAGGCGATGCCGGCGTTGGAGCGGCCTTCGGCCATCAGCGACGCGCGGGTGAGGCCGCGCCGGTGTCCGTGAATCGTTCGAGACGCGACGCTTCGGCCCCACCTCGGTATCGGCGTGTCCACGGGCGATTCCCGACCATGCCGTAATCCTGACGGAAAACCAGTCGGGATCAACCCCCGCAGCAGACGGTCAAATCAGCTCCGGTCGGCGGCGCCCGTGCCTTCCAGGAACCGAAGCACTGCCAGGACCCGCCGGTGGTCACCTTCGGCCGCGGACAGGTTCAGCTTGGTGAAGATGCTGTTGATGTGCTTGGCCACCGCACTTTCGCTGACCACCAGGCATTCGGCGATGCCGGCGTTGGAGCGGCCTTCGGCCATCAGGGACAGCACTTCGCGCTCCCGGGCGGTCAGCCGGTCCGTCGGCCGGTCTTGGCGACGCAGGAGCAGTTGGGCTACCACCTCCGGGTCGAGAGCCGTCCCGCCCGCGGCCACCCGGCGCAGCGCCTCCAGGAATACGTCCACGTCCGCGACCCGGTCCTTCAGGAGGTAGCCGATACCGGTCGTCCGGGTGGCCAGCAGTTCTGCGGCATAGCGCTCCTCGACGTACTGAGACAGCACCATGATGGCCACGTCCGTCCATTGTTGGCGGATCACCAGGGCCGCCCGGATGCCCTCGTCGGTGAAGGACGGCGGCATCCGCACGTCCGCGATCACCAGTTCTGGGCGGTGCTGTTCCACCGCGGTCAGCAGCGCGTCCGCGTCGTGCACCGCCGCCACCACCTCGAATCCGGTGGTTTCCAGCAGCTTGGTCAGTCCGGCGCGCAGCAGGACCGAGTCCTCGGCGATCACGGTTCGCATGGCAGGTTTACCTTAATCGTCGTCGGTCCGCCGAGCGGGCTGCTGATCCCGAAGCTACCGTCCACCGATGCGGCCCGCTGCGCCAGGCCGGTCAGGCCGGTGCCCCGGCTCGCGTCCGCGCCGCCGATCCCGTCGTCCGTGACCGTGATCCGCAGCACCGTGCCGTCCAGTCGCACGTCCACTTGCACCGCCGTGGCCCGGGCGTGCTTGTTCACGTTGGCCAGGGCCTCGGAGACGATGAAGTACCCGACCGCCTCCACCGTGGACGAGACCCGGCGGGGCGCGTTCACGCTCAGCCGTACCGGCACCGGGGAGCGCGCGGCGATCCCGGACAGCGCCGCGTCGAGGCCGCGGTCTTCGAGCACCACCGGGTGCAGTCCGCGCACCAGCTCGCGCAGCTCGGTCAGTGCCCCCTTCGCCTCCTCGTGCGCTTCCTGCAGCGCCTGGCGGGCCGGCTCGGACAGCTCGTGCGCCAGGGTCGCCCGGGCCAGGCCGAGGTTCATCGCCAGGGAGACCAGACGTTGCTGTGCGCCATCGTGCAGGTCGCGCTCGATCCGACGGCGCTCGGTGTCGGCCGCGTCGACCGTCGCGGCCCGGCTCTCGGTCAGGTTCGCCACCCGCTGCGCCAGCTTCTCCGCCCGGCTCGGGCCGAGCAGGTCGGCGGCCGCCCGGGTGTCCATCCGCACCGCTGCCGAGACGATCCACGGGCTCAGAGTACACCAGGATCACGCACAGCAGCACGATCCAGATCTCCGCGCCGTCCCAGACACGCTGGCCCGCGTAGCGGAACACGCCGACGGCGGTGAGCAGCGCGAGCAACGCCGACGTCGCCAAGCCGATCAGCGCGGCGACCCAGAGCAGGCCGCCGAGCAGGCCGAGCAGGTTCACGGCCGGGCCGACGACCAGGTGGTAGCACGCCTGCCGCCAGGTGCGCGGCGAGCGCAGGCGATCGCGCAGCGCCGACCACACGCCGCCGGAGGAGTCCGGGGACCGCTCGAGCGTCGGCGGCCTCGGGATTCGCACCCCGAGCACCTCGTAGAAGCAGCGCCCGGCGCAGCACCGTCAGCCACGGACAGAGCGCCACCGCCGCCGCCACCGAGACGAACGTGCAGGTGAGCACGGCCAGCAACGAAATCGGCACGTAGAAGGTCCATGTCCATGCCAGCGCCATGACGAGCAGGGGCAGCAGGTTCAGACCCGCGGACAGGACGGTGAACCCCAGATCGCGCCAGGTCCGGCGGGCCCACGGGCCGGCCAGGACGCTGCGGAGCCCTCTCGCTCCCGATTCGGTGTCGGTGGTGCCGGAGCTCATGGAGCCCACCGTATAAGGCCTGATCACCACTGGTCCATGTCGCTACCTACCGCGTGCGGCTGTACCCAGCACCACCCCGAAGACGGAAAGCCACGCTACTGATTCACCGGCCGGTGGCGGCCAGAGTGGTTCCCGGCCCGAACGATCGGGCGGCGAGACAAGGAGACCACTGTCATGCTCGGCACGCTGAACCAGGCGGATCGGCTCCGATGCCCGGTTCAGTCGGGCAATCCGCCCGGCCCGGCACGCCGCGGCACGCGCAGCCGGCTCGGCCGAGCGTACGTCACGGCGGGCGTGGCCATGATCCCATGGCTGCTCTACCTCGCGTTCACCCTGCCAGCCAGCGCCACCGACGGCCACTGGGCGCTGGCCTGGGTGGGCCTGGACAGCTGCGAGGCACTGGCCCTGTTCGCCACCGGCCGACTGATGCTGCGCGCGGACAACCGCTGTGTCCTGGCCGCCACCGCCACCGCGGTGCTGCTGCTGACCGACGCCTGGCTCGACGTGACCTCGGCCGCACCGGGCGGCGAACTGCTCACCGCGATCGCGATGGCCGTCTTCGCCGAGGTCCCGATAGCCCTCGCCTGTGTCGCGCTGGCGCTGCGGCTGATCCGCCACCCGTTCCCCTCGGCGACCGAGACCGCCGGAACAGCCAAGTACGAGGAGTAGAGATGTCTCTGACCCATGCCGCAACCCGCCTGGCCTCGCGCCGAACCGGCCTGACGGCCGCGGCCGGGCTCGCCGCCCTGGCCGCCGGCGCCTGGTGGTTCACCGATCAGGCGCCCTACCCCTACGCCCAACGCCGACTGCTGGACCTGCAGTTGCCGTTCCTGGCCAAGGCGGACCTGGACCAGATCCTGCAGCCCCGGCCCGGGGAGCAGATGCTGGAGCTCGGCCCGGGCACCGGCCTGCAGACGCTGCACATAGCGCCACAGCTGGGCCCGGAGGGTCGGCTGGACATCGTGGACATCCAGCAGGAGATGCTGGACCACGTCATGGGCCGAGCTGCCGAGAAGGCGCTGGACATCGTCCACCCGCACCGCGCCGACGCCCGCGAGTTGCCGTTCGAAGACCAGACCTTCGACGCGGTCTACCTGGTGACCGCGCTGGGCGAGATCCCCGAACCGGGCCGGGTGCTGGCCGCGGCGGCCCGAGTGCTCAAGCCTGGCGGGCGGCTAGTGGTGGGCGAGTTCTTCGACCGGCATTGGATCCCGTTCGGCCGACTGCACCGCCTGGCCGACACCCAGGGGCTGCACCTGACCGCCCGCCGCGGCCCGAGCGTGGCCTATCTGGCCCGATTCCGCCCCTAGCTCGGTGCGCTGGTGAGCGCTGGCTCCGCCGGGGCGATGACGGCAGGGTTGGCTGGCGGCGCGGGTGTGATGCGCAGCCACCAGGCGGACAGCAGGGCGGCCAGGACGGCGCAGGCCGCGCCGCCTAGGAAGGCGGCGTGGTAGCCGCCGGTGAGCGCGGCAAGCTGGCCCTGCCCGGCGGCGAGCAGGTTGCCGGTACGGGTGGTGGCGATGCCGGCCAGGACAGCGAGCCCCAGCGCCCCACCGAGCATGAAGGAGGTGTTGGCCATCCCGGATGCCAGGCCGGCCTGGTCGTGCCTCACGCTGCTGGTGGCTGCCAGGAGCAAGGGGGTGAGGGCGGTCCCGGCGCCGACGCCGAGCAGGATCCCGGCCGGCAGCACGTCGGTTACGAAGTGCCCTCCGACGGGAGCCCGGCCCAGCAGGGCCAGCCCGGCGGCGGCCAGCAGCAGCCCGGTCACCAGCGGCGGCTTGATCCCCAGCCTGGCCACCAGTCTGGCCGCGGCCCCGGCCGACAGGATGCTCATGGTCAGGTTCATCGGCAGGAACGCCAGTCCGGTCTGCAGCGGGCTGTAGCGCAGCACGGTCTGGAGGTACAAGGTAGTGAGGAAGAAGCAGGCGAACATGGCCGCCGTCCACAGCACGCCAGTTACGCTCGCGGCTGTGAGGTTGCGATTGAGCAGCAGCCGCAGCGGCACCAGGGGCGAGCTCACCCGCGCCTCGACGGCGGCGAACGCCGCCAGCAGTACCACTGCGCCGGCCAGGGTCCCGAGGGTGCGTGCCGAGGCCCAGCCAGCCTGGCCCGCGCCGACAATCGCGTAGACGGTGACCATCACGGCGGCGGTCACTAGCACCGCGCCGGCCACGTCCAGCCGCACGCCGCGCGTCCTCGCGGCGCTGGCGGGCAGTACCCGCAGCGAGGCAAGCAGCACCGCCGCCCCGATCGGGACATTGACCAAGAAGATCCAGTGCCAGGACAGCAGGCCGGTGAGGATCCCGCCGGCCAACACCCCGATGCTGCCGCCGCCAGCCGAGGCCATCCCGAATATGCCCATCGCCCTGGCTCGCGCGTCGGGCTCCGGGAACAGCGACACCACCAGCGACAGCGCCGCCGCGGACGCGACCGCCCCGCCGATCCCCTGAATCGCCCGCGCTGCGAGCAGGACCCCTTGCCCCTGCGCTAGGCCGCAGGCCAGCGAGGCCAGCGTGAACACGCCGATCGCCGCGGCGAACAGTCGGCGGTGGCCGAGCAGGTCGCCGAGCCGCCCACCCAGCAGCAGGAAGCCGCCATAGGTGAGCAGGTAGGAGTTGACCACCCAGGCCAGCGAGGCCTGGGTGAACCCGAGGTCGTGCCGGATCGTGGGCAGGGCGACGCCCACGATCGTGGTATCCAGCACGTTCATCAGCGACCCGATGCACACCACCGCCAGCGCGAGCCAGCGTGCCTTGCCTGGAGTGCTCATTGCCGTGCCTCCTGGGAAGTCGAGGTTATGGCCGGCCCCTGCCAGCCTCTCGCAGTGTTGTCGAACGACTCGCGCCGAAATCGACAGGCACGGCGGAAGGACTTTGATGCAGAACAGTGCCCGATCTATCGACTTCTCGGCTGGCTCATCGCTGACCCCGGTTTGTCCGGGTGACGCGGTGGACGAGGGTGGCCGTGAATGCGCGAGCAGCAGGCGCGCTTGGCGCAGCTGGCGGAGCTTGTCTGCTATCGCGGTGCTGCGGCGACCTGTTCGCGGGCGGCCCACGCTTGCAGGCCCTCGTCGGTGAGCAGCCGGGTGAACGCCTCCTCGGCCGCGCCGAGTAGCGGCCCATCCGCGCCGAGCCGGGCCGCGGCGATGGGCGGCGGCGGCATCACGCGGAAGGCCATCAGTCCATCATGGTAAGCAGCGGTGATCTCGTCCTCGGCGAGGCGGAGCAGCTCTGGCCCGAGGCCGCCGACCACCACCAGGTGCGGGTCCAGGCCGTTCACGAGCCCGCCGACGCCCCGCCCGATCGATCTGGCCACGGCGTGGATCGCGGACAGCGCGCCCGGATCGCCTGCTTGTGCTGACGAGAGCACGTGACGCAGGGAGCCGTCGCCACTCGGGATGTTCTCGGGCAGGAAGCGGGCGAGCGCCAGGCCGTCGATGCTGGTGTTCCAGCAACCTGCGGCGCCGCAGCGGCAGCGCAGGCCGGGATCGCCGAACGGCATGTGCCCGAACTCGCCGGCGGCCCCGGTCGCGCCCGTGACCGCACGGCCGGCTTCGACGACTGCCCCGCCGACGCCGTCGGCGACGTGCAGGTACAGCATCGTGCCGGCGTCGAAGCCGGGGGCGCGCCGGGACTCGGCGATGCCAGCCAAGGTCGCGTCGTTGCCAGCGACGAACTCGCTGCCCGGCTCGTAGTGCTGCCACAGCCCCGACAAGTCCACCCCGTGCCAGGAAAGCCCGGGGGCAAGCACCAGCCGGCTGCCGGCCACCGTGCCCGGCACGGCCACGGCGGCTGCCCGCACCCGCGGGCGGAACCGGCCGCGTATCCGCTCTAGCGCGGCGGCAACCGCAGCAAGCACGCGGTCCCGGTCGCCGTCGTGCGCGCGGGTGGTCGCGGCCATCTTCGCCCCGCCGAGCTCGACGGCGGCGACCTGCCAGGTCTCCTGCCCGATCGCAGCGGCGGCCACCAGCGGCCCATTCGGATGCGGGCCAAGGACCGCCGTAGGCCTGCCGCGGCGGCCCGTGGCCAGGGCCGGGCGCTCGGCGATGAGCCGCGTTGCGACCAGTCGGGCGACGGTCTCGGCCGCGAATCCGCTTGGTATCCCGATCTCGGCGGCCGCCTCGACTCGCGTCAGGCCGGGGTGGTCGTGGACCGCGCGCAGAACCGCGGCCTGCGCGGACGTCCGGAAACCTGCCTTCATCCTCTGATTATACTCGCCGAGCGATGATAATCTAGAAATATGCTCGCCACGCGAGTAAACCGTGAAGGAGCCTGCGTCGATGGTCAGGAACGGGGTGAGCGCTCCGCCGGAGCCCGGACTCGGCGGCGCGCGGGCCGATCTCATCATCTTGTCGCTGTCGGCGTTCGCGGCCGTGACGATGGAGATGGCGCCGGTCGGGCTGCTGCCTGCGATCGGTCACGCTTTCGGCGTGGCCGAGTCGACGGCGGGCCTCCTGGTCAGCCTGTACGCGGTCCTCGTGGCGGCGCTGGCGGTCCCGCTCACCCTCGCCACCAAGCGCGTACCCGGCAAGCGCCTCCTGCTCATAGCCATGAGCAGCTACACGATCAGCAACGTCATCTCGGCGCTGGCACCGAGCCTCGCGGTCCTGGCCGTCGGACGAGCGGTCGGGGGTGTGACGCACGCGCTGTTCTTCTCTGTCTTCATCGGATATGCCACCCGGCTGGTGCCTCCCGCGCAGACAGGACGGGCGCTGGCGCTCGCGTCGGTTGGGGTGCCGGCCGGATTCGTTCTTGGCGTGCCGCTCGCGACCTTGCTGGGAAACGTCGCCGGCTGGCGGGCCGCGTTTTTCGCCCTGGCCGGGCTGACGGCCGTCGCGGGAGTGCTGGTCGCCGTCATGCTGCCGGATGTGAGGTCGCAGGCTGATGAGCGCCGCCCCGCACGAGGACGCCGGCGTCAGATGGTCACCGTCATCGGCTCCAACACCCTGCTCTTCCTCGGTCAGTACACGCTGTACACCTACGTGAGCGTGCTCCTGCTGCGCTCCGGCGCATCCTCTCTTGCGGTCGGTCCGATTCTCCTGGTGTTCGGCGCCTTCGGGCTGATCGGGGTCTGGTCCGCAGGTCCGCGGCTCGACCGCCACCTGCGCGGCACTGCTCTGGTGGTCCTGGCAATCGTGGCGGCGGGGATCGCGGCGGCCGGAGCGGCCTTTCCGGTGCTGGCGCTGGTGATCGTGGCGGGCGCTGTCTGGAACGGCGCCTTCGGGGCGGTGCCGTCTGTCTACCAGACCGCGGCGGTACGCACGGGGGCCACGTCGCCGGAGCTGGCGGGGGCATGGATCAACGCATCCTCCAACGCCGGCATCGCCGCAGGTGCCGCCCTAGGCGGGGTTGTTCTCGGAAGTACCGGTATCCCTGAAGTCGCCTGGCTAGCCGCGGCTCTCGTCATCTTCGCCATCGTGATGGTGCTTCCCGCCCGCGGCGCGTTTGGGGAAGGCAACGTGATCGCATCCCGCGGCGGCCGAGAACGGGGCGCGCTCAATGGTTTCTCACGAGCGCGCCGCCCGCATGCGTCCCGTGCGAGAAACGTTCAGAAATTCGAGAATGACTGGTGTGCTGGACACATCGAATCATGTTAGCGTCGAGCTTGCACCTTCCGCCCAGGCGCTTCCGTCGTCAGTGACTTTTGTTTTCGCAGGTCTGCACAGCGCTTAGCGCGATTGACCTTGTAAGCGGGTCAGCGCTTCGAATCCGCTCACCGGCTCAGTTTTTCGAACGGTCATCGAGGTTTCGTGCCATCCGCGTGCCATCCGCGTGCCATCCGCGTGCCAGCTCGGCCCGAGCGGTCTTGGCCACCGCATCTGCAGGGGCGCGCTGTCGCTTGTCAGACGAGTGCTAGTAGATCAGCGCGGCGCGCTGGCTGTCATGTCCCATCCGGACCATGAGTTCCCTGGTGTTCGCGCCGGCGTTGGGCGTGAACTCGTTGCCGGCATGGCGCAAGTCGTGAATGTGGACGCCCACCAGGCCGACAGTTTCGAGAGCAGGAGGCCAGACCCGACGCCGGAAGTTGGTGTTGGACAGAGCCGAGCCCTCGGGACTGGTGAACGCGAGCTGAGCACCAGGAGGAAGCACGGCAAGATGCTTGCTCAGGTCTGGCACGATCAGGTCCGCAAAGTCGACAACGCGGTGGCCCGCGCGAGACTTCGGAGGCCCGAACACGGCGCCACTGGTCGTCCGCGCACTCGGCGGAATCGCCTGCGCAGTGGCCGCAGGCGCGCAGCCGGTCCTCGGCCCGGGTCTGGATCGGGTGATCCACGGCGGCCTCGCGGAACACCCGCGCGTTTTCGCCCCGCCCTGCCAGGCAGTCCCCGATCCGGAGGGCGGTGGTCGTCTTGCCGGACCCGATCATCCCCTCGACCGGGATCAGCCGCGCCGCGTCCACGACCCCAGGCTACGCGGCGACCCGGAGCTTGCAGAGTCTGGTGAAGGACGAGATCCGCACTGCTTTCGTTCGAGCGGATGATTTCGTGCGGGCCGGTTCGTCTAGAGGTTGTTACCTTTGCGCCGGCTCGTACGTCTTGTCGTTAGTACGAGAGCGCAGCTAACGAGATATAACTTGACATCGGTTCCGGCAATGCCGGATAGTGCAGTCAGTCAGGCACCCAACCAGTGACCTAACGGGGGTTCACCATGAGCCGAGCTCGTGCCATCCTGACCCTGGCGAGCGGACGCCGGGCCAAGTGGGCCGTCGTGGTCTTCTGGCTAATCATCGTCGCGCTGGCCGGCCCGCTGTCCGGCAAGCTGACCGGCGCCGAGAAGAACGACGCGTCGTCCTGGCTGCCGGCCGCGGCCGAGTCCACCCAGGTGTTGAACCTCCAGTCGAAGATCCAGTCCCCCAACGTGTTCATCGCCGTCGTGGTTTACGACCGGCCGTCCGGCCTGACCAGCGCCGACCGGGCGAAGGTGGCCGCCGACCGCACACGCTTCACCCAGGTGTCCGGGGTGGTCGCCGCGCAAGTGGCGGGGCCGGTCGTGTCCAAAGACGGGAAAGCCGTCGAGACCTTGATCCCCGTCAACCTCGGCTCGTCGGGCTGGAACCAGGCGTCGGCCGCCGCGACCAGCCTGCGGGACATCGCCCGGGCCGGGCCGGCCGGGCTGGCGGTGTACATCGCCGGCCCGCTGGGCAGCGCCGCTGACTCGGCCAACTCGTTCAAGGGCATCGACGGCATCCTGCTCGTCGCCACCCTGGCGGTGGTGATCGTGCTGCTGCTCATCACCTACCGCAGCCCGGTGCTGTGGCTGTTCCCGGTCGTCTCCGCCGGCATCGCCCTGGTCAGCGCGGAGGCGCTGGTGTACCTGCTGGCCGCGCATGCCGGGCTGACCGTCAACGGGCAAAGCGCGGGCATCTTGTACGTGCTGGTGTTCGGGGCCGGGACCGACTACGCGCTGCTGCTGACCGCCCGCTACCGGGAGGAGCTGCGCCGGCACGAGGACCGACACGAGGCGATGGCGCTGGCCATCCGCCGGGCCGGGCCGGCAATCATCGCCAGTGCGGGCACCGTGATCCTGGGATTGCTCACGCTGTCCGCGGCCGAGCTGAACTCCACCAAGAGCCTGGGCCCGGTCCTGGCCATCGGCGTGGCGGTGGCGCTGGTGTCGATGATGACGCTGCTGCCCGCCCTGCTGCTGATTTTTGGCCGGTGGATCTTCTGGCCGGTCAAGCCGGCCTACGGGACGCCCGAGCCAACCGTTCAGGGGTTCTGGGCCCGGGTGGGCCGCCGCATCGCGGTCCGGCCCCGGCTGGTCTGGATCGTCACCGCGCTAGTGCTCGGCGTCATGGCGCTAGGCCTGACCGGCCTGCGGGCCAGCGGCCTGACCGCCGCGGAGTCGTTCGTCGGCCAGCACCCGGAATCTGTGACAGGCCAGGCGGTGCTCACGGCGCACTTCCCGGCCGGCGCAGGGCAGCCGGTGATCGTAGTGGCTAACCCGGCACAGGCGGCCCCGGTGCGGACAGCGTTCGCGGGTGTCTCCGGGATCACCGGCGTGACCGGCCCACTGGTCGAAGACGGCCATGCGTACTTCCAGGGCACGCTGACCACCGCCCCGGACAGCACCGCCGCCTACAACACCATTGACCGGGTCAGGACCGCAGTCCACGCCGTCCCCGGGGCGGCCGCTCTGGTCGGGGGTAATACCGCGGTGACCCTGGATATCGCCAACGCGGCCGACCACGACCGGAACCTGATCATCCCGCTGATCCTGCTGCTGGTCTTCGTGATCTTGGCGCTGCTGCTGCGGGCGATCGTCGCGCCGGTCATGCTGATCCTGACGGTGGTGCTGTCGTTCGGGGCGGCGCTGGGCGTCAGCTCGCTGTTCTTCAACCACGTGTTCAACTACGGGAACGCAGACAACTCGTTCCCGCTGTTCGTATTTGTCTTCCTGGTCGCCCTGGGCATCGACTACAACATCTTCCTGATGACCCGGGTGCGGGAAGAAGCCCTGCACCGCGGCCCGCGGCAGGGCGCGCTGACCGGGCTGTCCGCCACCGGCGGGGTCATCACCTCGGCGGGCGCGGTACTGGCGGGTACTTTCGCCGCGCTGAGCACGCTGCCGGTGACGTTCCTGGCCGAGATCGGCTTCGCCGTCGCCTTCGGCGTGCTGCTCGACACCATCGTCGTCCGGTCCGTCCTGGTCACCGCGCTCAACCTGGACCTCGGTCGGTGGGTCTGGTGGCCGAGCGCACTGTTCCGGCATTCGGCGCCGGACCCGGAGACGCTGGACGAGCAAACGGAGGCGGTCACCCCTTGACGGGGTGCCGCCAGTGATCGGCCCTGGCTCGTGCCCTGGTCGAAGGCCTGGACGATTTGCCGGGGGAGCCGTCGGCGAGCAGGACGGCCCAGCGGCGGCAGAGTTGCCCGGCGGCGGCCGGGTCCTTGGCAAACAGCCGCAGGAACAGTTCGTCCGCCTGTGTGGGCAGGCCGAGGCACTATTACGCCATGCGGGGAGGAGCCGTCTGGCCGGTCAGCAGCAAGAGGCCGCAGTGGTCTGCGCGTTGTCGCCCGCAGCCCCGGACGGGGAACAGCAGACGGAGTCGGCGGTCTTGTCGAGGGCATCGGCGTCGCCCTTGACGACGTAGACCTCCCAGGGCTCGTCGCCAGGTCCTGTGACCCAGACTTTGTCCTGGACGGCGTAGCAGCAGGCGGTGTTTTCCTCGGTCGCCGTGGGCAGGCCCTCCGCGGCCAGACGGGCGGTGGCGGCGGCGACCTCGTCGCCGGTCTCGACCTCAACGCCGAGGTGGTCCATGCGGGTGGCCTCGCCAGAGGCGCCTTCGATGAGGACGAGTTTGAGCGGGGGCTCGGCGATCGCGAAGTTGGCGTAGCCGGGGCGGCGCTTGGCGGGCTCGGCGCCGAACAGCTTGGTGTAGAAGGCGATGGAGCCTTCGAGGTCGGCGACGCGGAGCGCGAGCTGGACACGGGACACGGGACTCTCCCTTGCGAGACTGCCGGACGTTGGTTAAAGGGATCTCTAACTAGCGGTCGTGCCAGTTTGCGCTCCTGCTTAAAGGTGTGTCAAATTAGAGGGGTGGTTAACCAGAAGCTGCTGCCGTTGATCGAGCCTGACGCGGGCGAGTGCTGCGCGCCGCTGGCGCGCGAGCCTCTGCCGCAGCCGGGGGCGGACGAGCTGGCGCCGCTGTTCAAGGCGGTCGCGGACCCGATGCGGTTGCGGCTGCTGTCGCTGATCGCCTGCCACGACGGCGGGGAGTCGTGCGTGTGCGACCTGCTCGAGGCGTTCGACGTCACCGCCCCGTCGGTCAGCTACCACCTCAAGATCTTGCGCGAGGCCGGGCTGATCAGCTCCGAGCGGCGGGGTACCTGGGTGTACTACCGGGTCAACCCGGACGTGATGGCGCGGATGTCGGCGGTTCTGGCCCCGTCGGCGTCTGCCCGCTGACCCCGAACGCGCCGCGGAGGACCGCCATGCTCCAGGACCAGTCGCCGGGTACGCCGGCCGCAGCCGCCATGGCCGCGGCGTCCCCGCCGGCCGGGGTCGTCCTCCGGCCGATGGAGCCGGCCGACGCCGGCCAGGTGCTGGCGGTCTACCAGGCCGGGCTGGACACCGGCCAGGCCAGCTTCGAGACGGCGGCGCCCGATTGGGAGGCGTTCGACGCGGCGAAGCTCCCGGCGCACCGGTTCACCGCCGCCGATGCTGACGGGCAGGTGCTCGGCTGGATCGCGGTTTCCCCGGTCTCGGCCCGGCGCGTGTACGCCGGGGTCGTCGAGCACAGCGTCTACGTCCTCCCCGGATCGCCACCGCCGCGGGATCGGCGCGGCGCTGCTGCGGGCGCTCATCGGCTCCACCGAGGCGGCGGGGATCTGGACCATCCAGAGCAGCCTGTTCCCGGAGAACACCGCCAGCGTGCGGCTGCACCAGCAGGCCGGGTTCCGCGTTCGTGGGGACCCGGGAGCGGATCGCCCGCCATCACGGCCGGTGGCGGGACACCGTGATCATCGAGCGGCGCAGCGCCATCGCCGGGACCGGGTGAGGTCCCTCACCCGGCACGCACAGCCAGGCGCCCGCGCCGCGGGTTTCAGGCGGCGGGCGCGCGGAGCAGCGTCGCTGGCCGCCAGCAGGGCCTGCGGGGACGACCCGGTAGTAGTTCCACTTGCCGCGCTGCTCGCGGGTCACGAGGCCGGCCTCGACGAGCTGCTTCATGTGGAAGGACACGGTCGGCTGGGACAGGCCGACCGGGGCGGTGAGGTCGCAGATGCAGGCCTCGCCGCCGTCGGCGGCGGCGATCAGCGACAGCAGCCGGACCCGGTGCCGGTCGCCGAGCGCCCGGAACACCCGCGCGATCCGCTCGGCGGCTTCCTCGTCGAGCGCGCCGCCGGTCAGCGGGGAGCAGCAGGCGGCGAGGTCGCCGTCGAGGAGGGGCAGTGCCGTGTGTCGGCATGAGCTTCACTCTACCTGTCCGATTGACTTTTCTCGATGCATCGAGCATAGTCGATGCATCGAGAAAAGTGAATGGGAGGAGCCTGGGATGAGCGAACTGCCCGTCGTGGTGATCGGCGCGGGCCCGCAGGGGCTCGCCGCCGCCGCGCACCTGCTCGAGCGGGGCCTTGAGCCGCTGGTGCTCGAGGCCGGGCGACGGCCCGGCGTCCGCGGTGGCCGAGTGGGGGCACGTCCGGCTGTTCTCGCCGTGGCCGGAGCTGGTCGACCAGGCCGCGGCGCGGCTGCTCGCGCCCGGCGGCTGGGCGGCACCGGGCCAGGGCTACCCGACCGGGGCCGAGTGGGTCGCCGGGTACCTGCGCCCGCTCGCGGAGGCGCTCGGCGGCCGGGTCAGGTACGGGACCAGGGTGACCGGGGTGTCCCGCAAGGGCCGCGACCGCCTGGTCGACGCCGGGCCGGGGCGACCAGCCGTTCACCGTGCACGTCACCGGCCAGGACGGGGACGAGGACAAGCTGGACGCGCGGGCGGTCATCGACGCGTCGGGCACGTGGCGGCAGCCGAACCCGGCCGGCGCGGACGGGCTGCCCGCCCTCGGCGAGCGCGCCGCCGCGGGACGAGGGCCTGGTCAGGTACCAGATCCCGGACTTCGCCGCCCCGGAGCCGTTCGCGGGCAGGCACACCGTCGTCCTCGGCGCCGGCCACTCCGCGGCCACCGCGGTCATCGAGCTGGCCCGCATCGCGCGGGCGAACCCGGGCACCCGGGTCACCTGGGCGCTGCGCCGCGCCACCGCGAGCGCCGCGACCGCCGGCAGCGCCACCGACGAGCTGCCCGAGCGCGGCGCGCTCGGCATCCGCGCCGGGCAGGCGGTGGACGAGGGCACCGTCACCCTGGTGACCGGGTTCCGCACCGAGCGGATCCGCCAGGACGGCGCGGACAGGGCGGTGCTGGTGGCCGAGGACGGGCGGGAGCTGGCCCCGGCGGACACGGTCGTGGTGCTGACCGGCTTCCGGCCGGACCTGGGCTTCCTGTCGGAACTGCGGCTCGACCTGGACCCGGTGCTCCAGGCGCCCCGGCGCGATCGCGCCGGCGATCGACCCGAACGTCCACTCCTGCGGCACGGCGACCCCCACCCTGGCGGCCGACCTGGCGCAGCCCGAGCCGGGCCTGTACCTGGTGGGGATGAAGTCCTACGGCCGGGCGCCGACGTTCCTCGCGATGACCGGCTACGAGCAGGTCCGCAGCGTGGCCGCCGAGCTGGCCGGGGACCACGAGGCCGCCGCCCGGGTCCGAGCTCGTGCTGCCCGACACCGGCGTGTGCGGCGGCGCCGGCCTGTTCGACGACCCGGACGGCGCCAGCGGCGGCGCGTGCTGCGCGCCCGCCCCGCAGGTGCTGCAGATCGGCCTCGCCCCGGCCCGCGGCTGAGCCTCCGGTGGCGCAGACCCCGGTGGCCGGGAGCGCCAGCTGGCAGGGCCCGCCGCCGGGGACGCGCCGGCGCCGGGTGCCCGGCGGCGGGCGCTCGCCGCGCTGTGCGTGACCGAGATCGTCTCCTACGGGGTGATCTACTACGCGTTCCCCGTCCTGGCCACGCAGATCACGGCGGGCACGGGCTGGTCCCGCACCGCCGTCACGCTGGCCTACTCGGCCGGGAACCTGGCCGGGGCGCTGGCCGGCGTCCCGGTCGGCCGGCTCATCCAGCGCCACGGCCCGCGCCCGGTGATGACCGCCGGCAGCGTGCTCGGCGCGCTGGCGGTCGCCGGGATCGCCGCGGCGCCGGACTACGGCTGGTTCGTCGCGGCCTGGCTGGCGGCCGGGATCGCGAGCGCCGGGCTTTACTACCCGCCGGCGTTCGCCGCGCTGACCACCTGGTACGGGCCGCGGCGGGTGGCGGCGCTGACGACCCTGACGCTCGCGGCCGGGTTCGCGAGCACGATCTTCGCGCCGCTCACCTCGGCGCTCGCCGGCCCCCTGGGCTGGCGCGGCACCTACCTGCTGCTGGCCGCCGTGCTCGCGGCCGTCACCATCCCGGCGCACGCCCTCTTCCTCCGGCTGCCCTGGACAGCCGCCCTCCGCAGCCCGGGCCAGGCCGGGCCCGCGCGCGGCGCGGACCGCAGCGTGCTGGCCAGCCGGACGTTCCTGCTGCTCGTCACGGCGGCGACGCTGTGCGCGTTCGCCCAGTACGCCGCCCTGGTCAACCTGGTGCCGCTGCTCACCGGCCGCGGCATGACGCCCGGCCTGGCGGCGTGGGCGCTCGGCCTCGGCGGCGCCGGGCAGGTCGCCGGGCGGCTCTGCTACCGGCAGCTCGCGGCCCGGCTCGGCACCCGGGGGCGGACCGTCGCGGTCATCGCGGCGGGCGCCGCGGTCACCCTGCTGCTCGGGCTGCTGCCCGGCCCGGCGGCGCTGCTCGTCGCGGCGTCGGTGCTCGCGGGCGCGGTCCGCGGCGTGTTCACGCTCACCGAGGCGACCCTGGTGACCGATCACTGGGGAGCCGGACCGCTACGCCGCCGTCAACGGCGTGTTCAACGCGCCGCTGACCGCCGCCGGGGCGATCGCCCCCAGCATCGGCGCGGCCATCGCCGCCGCGATCGGCAGCTACCCCGCCCTGTTCGTCATCCTCGCCGCCGCCGCCGCCGCGGGCGCAGCGCTCGCCGCCGTCGGCGCCGCCCCCCGCCGCGGATCTGGCCGCGCCGCGCGAGCCGCTGACCCGTCTGGGTTGCCGGACCGGCAGGCTGCCCGCAAAGATCCAAGGCCTTCATCCGAACGGTCCCGGCTGACTCTTGCCCGTCAGGCTCGCCGCGCACCGCGTCGGCCAGCTCCGCCCGCAGGGACGGATCACGCTCCCCGCCTGACGGGCGCCTGCGGGCGGGGAGGGGGCGCGAGGCGCGGCGCGAGGCGCCCGACGCGCTGGCCCAGGTCGGCCAGGGCCGCGTCGAAGCTGCCCGGGTCTCCGGCCGGCGACCGGGTCGGGGACCGACCAGTGCACCGCCGCCAGCCCGCCGAGTTCCTCGCGGGCCAGGTCGCACACCGTGACCACGAGGTCCCCGTCCTGGCGACGTCGTCGATGTGCCGCGGGCGCAGGCGGCGCAGCGGCAGGTGATGGCGCCCGGCGGCGGCGATCGCGCCGGGGTCGATCGCGGCCGCCGGGCGGGTGCCGGCCGAGGCCGCGGGGACCTCGCTGGCCCGGCGCCACAGCGCCGCCGCCAGGTGCGAGCGGGCCGAGTTGGCGGTGCACACGAACAGCACCCGCCGCGCCGTCCGCGCCGCCGGCCGGGTGAGCGAGTCGAGCGCGCCCGGTACCAGCCGCAGGTAGGTACGCCGGCGGTCGCCCTCCGAGCGGCGGCGGCTGACCAGGCCCGGCCTGCTCCAGCACGCCCAGGTGGTGGGCGAGCAGGTTGGACGGCATCCCCAGCAGCGCCGCGAGCTCGGAGGGGGACACGTCGCCCGCCGTCGAGCGCATCGGTGATCAGCAGCCGGGCCGGGTCGGCCAGCGCCGCGTGGACGGCCGCCCGGCCTCGCCAGGTCACCTCTTTGCTCAGTGTTCATTGACTCAATCTTGACTGAGCTATCTCGATTACGTCAAGATGGGTGCCGTGACCAGGGCACCTCTACCTCATCCCGCCGCGCTGTGGCGCCGGCTGACCGCCGAGTTCCTCGGCAGCGCGTTCCTCGCCGCGATCGTGATCGGCTCCGGGATCGCCGCGCAGCGGCTGTCCCCGTCCGACACCGGCCTTGAGCTGCTGGAGAACGCGGCCGCGACCGCCGCCGGGCTGTTCGCGATCATCCTGATGTTCGGGCCGGTGTCCGGCGCGCACTTCAACCCGGTCGTGTCGTTCGCCGACGCCGCGCTCGGCGGGCTGTCCTGGCGCGACGCCGCCGCCTACCTGCCCGCGCAGGTCGCCGGCTGCGTCACCGGGGCGGTCGCCGCGAACCTGATGTTCGCCTGGCGGCGGTGTCGATCTCGGTGAAGCACCGGGCCAGCGGCGCGCACGCGCTGTCGGAGGTGATCGCCACCGCCGGGCTGGTCCTGGTGATCTTCGCCCTGGCCCGGTCCGGCCGGCTGGCCAGCGCCCCGGCGGCGGTCGGCGCCTACATCGGCGCCGCCTACTGGTTCACCTCCTCCACCAGCTTCGCCAACCCCGCGATCGACCGTCGGCCGGATGTTCTCCAACACCTTCGCGGGCATCGCCCCGTCCTCGGTGCCGGTGTTCATCGCCGCCCAGATCGGCGGCGGCATCGCCGGGGTGGCCATCATCAGGATCCTCTACCCCGCGCTCACCCCCGCCCAGGCCGCCGGGGTCGTCGTCCCGCACGACAGCGCCGACGGCCAGGAGCTGGCCGGGCTCGCCCAGGCCGACGGCGACGGGGGATGGCCGGCGCCCGCCGGCGCGGGACTGAGCGGGCCACCAGCACACGTACGGGAAACGGGAGGTAATCATGCACATGGTCGCCATCGGCGGGAGCGACGCCGGCATCAGCGCCGCGCTCCGCGCCCGCGAGGTCGACCCGGGCGCCGAGGTCACCGTGGTGGTGGCCGACGCCTACCCGAACTTCTCCATCTGCGGCATCCCCTACTACGTCTCCGGCGAGGTGCCGCACTGGCGCAACCTCGCCCACCGCACCATCGCGGACCTGGAGGCGGCCGGGATGCGGCTGCGGCTGGACACCACCGCCCGCAGCATCGACACCGCGGGACGCAAGCTCCTGGTGACCGGCCCGGACGGGGCCGAGGACCTGATCGCCTACGACCAGCTGGTCATCGGCACCGGCGCGGTCCCCGTCCGCCCGCCGATCGCCGGGCTCGCCACGCTCGGGACCCGGGCGACGGGGTGCACCTGCTGCACTCGATGGGCGACACCTTCGCGCTCATGGGCACCCTGACCGAGACGGCCCCGGCCAGCGCGGTCATCGTCGGCGCCGGGTACATCGGCCTGGAGATGGCCGACGCGCTGACCACCCGGGGCCTGGCCGTCACCCAGATCGAGCAGCTGCCCGAGGTGCTGCCCACCGTCGACCCGCAGCTCGGCGCCCTCGTCCACGCCGAGCTCGCCGCCCGCGGCGTCGAGGTCCTCACCGGCACCGCCGTCAAGTCCGTCGGCAAGGCCGCGCCCGGGGCGCCGGGACGGCTCCGGGTCGAGGCGGTCACGAGCGCGGGCGAGCCGGTCACCCGGCACGCCGACCTGGTGCTCGTCGTGGTCGGCGTCCGGCCCGACACCAGCCTGGCGGTCAGCGCCGGCGCCACCCTCGGCGCGAAGGGCGCGATCGCGGTCGACCGGGGGATGCGGACCGGGCTGCCGGACGTCTACGCGGCCGGGGACTGCGTCGTCACCTGGCACCGGCTGCTCGGGGAGACCTACCTGCCGCTCGGCACCACCGCCCACAAGCAGGGCCGCGTCGCCGGCGAGAACGCCTGCGGCGGCAACCGGGAGTTCGCGGGCAGCCTCGGCACCCAGGTCGTGAAGATCTTCGACCAGGCCGCCGCCCGCACCGGGCCTGCGCGACCACGAGGCCGCGGCCGCCGGGTTCGACCCGGTCACCATCGGCGCCGAGGCCGACGACCACAAGGCCTACTACCCCGGCAGCCACCGCATCCACATGCGGTTCACCGGCGACCGCGCCACCGGCCGGCTCCTCGGCGTCGCAGCTGTTCGGGCACAAGGACGCCGAGATCGCCAAGCGCGTCGACATCGCCGCCGCCGCGATCTTCCACGGCATGACCGTCGACGAGGTCAGCGACCTCGACCTGTCCTACACCCCGCCGCTCGGCTCCCCCTGGGACGCCGTCCAGGCCGGCGCCCAGGCCTGGACCCGCCAGGCCCGCCCCAGCTAACCAGACCCGGCCAACCGCCCGGTCACGGAGAGGACGGCAACGATGCCACACCTGCTCCTTCACCCGCACTCCAGCTCGCCGCGCCACCGCGCGGTCGTGCCCGTCGCGGCCGCCGTGCTCGCGGCCGCCGCAGTCGCCCTCACCGGGTGCACGTCCGCCGCGCCTACCATTCCAGGACCCGAGCACCGTCGTCGGCGCGGTGCAGATCACCGGCGCCGGGTCGACGTTCGACGCGCCGTTCTTCACCGCCGCGTTCGCCGCCTACCAGCAGGCCCACCTCGGCACTCGCGGTCAGCTACGCCGCAGTGGGCAGCAGCGCCGGGATCACCCGCTTCGCCGCCGGCCAGGTCGGACTTCGGCGCCACCGACGTTCCCGCCAGCCCCGCCGACCTGGCCGGCGCCAGCGGCACGACAGTACAGGTGCCGGTCGACCTCGGCGCCGTCGTCGTCGCCTACAACGTCATCACAAACGGCAATGGGCCGCTGCGGCTGACCGGCCCGGTAATCGCCCGAATCTTCCTCGGCCAGATCACCAAGTGGGACGACCCCGCCATCCAGGCACTCAACCCGGCCACCGAGCTGCCCGACGCCTACATCAACGTCGTGCACCGCTCCGACGGCAGCGGCACCACCTACATCTTCAGCAACTACCTGTCCTCCGTCAGCCCCGCCTGGGCCGCCCGCGTCGGCACCGGCCGGTCGCTGCGCTGGCCCGCCGGCATCGGCGCCGACGGAAACGCCGGCGTGGCCGCAGAGATCAACCGCATCCCCTACTCCATCGGCTACACCGAGCGCTCCTACGTCACCGGCACCACTGTGGGATCGGCCGCAGTCCAGAACCAGGCAGGCAACTACGTACTCCCGACGACGGCGGCCATCACCGCCGACGCCGCCGGCCGACCCGACATCACCCCCGGTAGCTTCTCCATCGTCAACGAACCCGGCCCGGCCAGCTACCCCATCTGCGGCTACAGCTGGGTCCTGCTCTCCGCCCACCAGCCGAGCGAGGCAGCAGGAAAGGCCTTGACCGCGCTCATCGGCTGGCTCACCCACGCCGGGCAGCCCTACGCCGCCGCCCTCGGCTACGTCCCCCTGCCCCCAGCCGTCCAGCAGCTCGCCACCACCACCCTCGCCCGCGTCACCGGCCCCGCCGGACAATCGCTCACCGGCTGACCGGAGGCGAAGCGATGCCCGCAGCCGCCTTGCCCGGCCCGCCAGGTACACGCAGCGCAGATCTCCCGCAGCCGGCCGCCAAGACGATGTCCCTGCCGTCCCGCGCTCCGGTGATCCTCCTGCCGGACCCTGAGGGCCTGCGGCCCGGTCCCGTCGGCCGCCAGCCACGACGGTCCGTCGCAAGTGGATAGCGCACAGTGGGATTAACGAAGGAGCTGGCCGAATATCTGATTCGCTACTGCCAGGGCTCGGGCCTGACTCAGGATTCCGCCTGTGATCTCCGGGTGCGCGCTGGCCCAGGCCTCGGCTCTTGAGTGAGTCGTGAAGAAGTTCATATGATCGCAGCAGGTCGTAGCGGACGGTCCTGCGCATTGGTCAGCCGTCCGGCCGACGAACACGACGGTCGTGGCGGGATTCCACACAGCGCTGCTTCCGTCAAGGGCAACGGTGATCGGCTCGCCGTTGGAGGGGTCCGTAGACCTGACCAGCACGCTCGTACTCAGCATCTCTGCCATGCCCAGGGCATCGATGGCGCACATCGCGTATACGTTAGCCCGCCTGTGATCTGGACTGTGTGCGGCGTGGTGGTGGCGGAGAAGGGATAGGCGGCATTGATCTGCCCAGCCTGGTCGAGGTGGAGGAAGTCACCTTCGGCCAGCTCGGCGAGTACCTGTCTGACATCAAAAGGGCCTGGCGGCCTCATCAAGCAAGCCTTGTTCTGGGGCGCGTGCGGTTGCCGCGAAGGAGCGCAGTACGGCCTGGTGAACTGCCCGCAGGCCTCCCTCAGCAGGCGCTTTCCGTCCGCGGCGGCCGCGTCCGAGTGAGCTTGCCCCGCTTTGACGGACAGGGTTGATGGCTAGGTCAGGCTACTTGCCTGATCTTTTCGTGGTGGTTGTTTTCGTAGTCGGCGGGGCTTTGGTAGCCGAGCGATGGAGTGCAGCCGGGTGCCGTTGTACCAGCCGATGTACTCGACCACGGCCCGCCTGGCCCCGGCCCGGGTCGGCCAGGCCCGGGTGTCGATGAGCTCGCCTTTGAGCGAGGAGAAGAACGACTCGGCCAGGGCGTTGTCCCAGCACTGGCCCGTCCGCCCGACCGACAGGGTGACCTCGCACTCGTCGGCGAGGGCGGCGTAGGCGGCGGAGGTGTACTGGCAGCCGCGGTCGGAGTGGAAGATCACGCCCGGGCTCGGGGTCGCGGGCCGCGACCGCGTTGGACAGCGCGCCGGCGATCAGCTCGGTGCGCAGGTGATCCGCCAGGGCGTAGCCGACGACCCGGCGGGAGGCGATGTCGATGACGGTGGCCAGGTAGAGCCAGCCCTCCCAGGTGGCGATGTAGGTGATGTCGCCGCACCAGCGGGTGTTGACCTTGGAGGCGTCGGCGGTGAAGTCCCGGCGGATCCGGTCCGCTCTCGCCGCGGCGGCCGGGTCGGGGATGGTGGTCTTCTTCCACCGCTTCGCCGCCCGGCCCTGCAGGCCCTGGGCTGCCGCATCAGCCGGGCGACCCGCTTGCGGGAGTGCCGCCGGCCCTGGGCGCGCAGCTGCCGCGTGGACCCGCGGGGCGCCGTAGCGGCCCTTCGATTCCTCGTGCACCGCCTTGACCTGCGCGGCCAGCTCGGCGTCCTGCCGCGGCCCGTTCCGACGGCCGTCCGTCGCGCGCTGCGTAGTAGGCGGACCTGGAGACCTTCAGCAGCTCGCACGCCCGCTTGACGTTGCGCCGCTGCGACTTCTCCGCCTCGATGAACGGGTAGCAGTTCACCGGGTCTCCTTCGCGAAGAAAGCCGTCGCCCGCTTGAGGATGTCCACGTCCTCGCGCAGCCGCCGGTTCTCCCGCCGCAGCTCGGCCAGCTCCCGGCGCTCGTCGCTGGTCAGGCCCGCCGTCGCCCGGTCCCGGCGTCGCGCTCGGCCTGCTTGACCCACTCCCGCACCGCGGTCTCGGTCAGGTCGAAGTCCTTCGCGACCTGACCGACCGACCGGTCCCCGCGCTGGCACAGCTCGACGATCTCCGCCTTGAACTCCGGAGTGAACGAACGGCGCCGCCGGGGCTTCTTCCCCATGCCTTCCATGATCGGACATCCTTCCGGGGATGAACCCCTGATGGTGGATGTCCGTCAAAGCGGGTCAGGCTCACGAGCGCGTCCAGCCAGCTTGGCGTGCCCGCGTCGGTTGTAGTGGCGACTGCCTCGCCGATGGCCTGACGAAGCTGGTTGATCGAGGGGGCGCCATCCACCTGGCCGTTGCCGTCCCGGTACAGGCGGCACGACACGCTAGCTGGTTCCCCTTGGTCGGCGAACGGGTCTATTCCGTCAACCAGGATCGTCGGCGATCCATGCATCCCCCGGCGGGCCGCTTCGTCCTCGTCAGCAATCACCTGACGCTCGATGGTCACGTCGCGGCGGCCCCCGATCACCTGCGCCAGGCGCCGCTCCAACAGCATGACGTTCGGGCAGTCGGGCACTGCCAGTACCGTCAGATCCATCGCCGCTCCCTCACTTCACCGTTGAACCAGCCAGGCCAGCCCATCCGGCCTGGCCTTCCATTAGCGTCCGGTTCCATCCTCGCTTGGTGCGGGTCAGTTCCCGGAATCCGGCCGCGCCTGCCCGAGCAGCCAGGACGCGCCGCCACGCCGCCAGTACGGTTCGGTCGCTCTCACGTTGCCGATGTCGGCAATGTCTCGACCTCGATGTAGCCGATCACATCCTCGCTGCGGATGGCAACAGGCGGGTTCCGTTCATCCCGGCCGGCCGCCGTGCCGACATTCCCTCGATGGCTGCCGCGGCCCGGCGGAGCCAGCCGCGCCAGCGCAGGACGGCACCGGCCCGCAGCCCTGGCCCCCTGCGCCAAGGTGGACCTGGACGATGGCCGTCATGCCCGCTGACCGGCTCAGTCTCGGCCGTTGCCGGTATCGCGCGGTCAGGGCGTGAACACCATCTCACCGGGGCCCATCGTCGCCAGCGGGATCGCGTCGGTGACCGTGTCAGTCCCGGTCGAGATCGCATCCATGGTCGAGCTGGGGCCGCCGAGGCCGTCTTGGTGGTAGATGGCGTAGAGGGTCTTGCCGTCGGGCGTGATCCCGCCGATCCGGACTCCCTCGATGAAGACCTCGAACTGATTCGACTGGAAAATGATCGGGGGTTGCGCGGTCTGCGTCGCGGTGTCGATCGGCGTGATGTCCCAGGGGCTGCCGTCGAATGCCGTCACCTGGCCGGCGGCATAGACGGTCTTGCCGTCCGGGGTGAGCTGCATGTTGTCAGTGCTGTTGTCCCCGAGGTCGAACGAGTGGAGCAGCATGTCGCAGCCGGTGCTTACCGCGTAGACGTCGTACGGGCCGCCGGTCGCCGCGCTGACGTACGCGGTCCTCCCGCCGGGCGCGATCAGGATCTGACCGAGCTTGACGGCGACCTTAAGCCTGGCCCGCACGGTGTCGGTCTTGGTGCTGATCGCCATGACTTCGCCCTGGCCGGGAGCGGCTGCGCTCGGGTCATAGGTCGTCACGAGCAGCGTATTGCCGTCCGGGGTGACCGCGACGCCGACGGCGTCGTTGCCGGCGCCCAGCTTGATCGTCTTGCCCGCCTTGCCGGTCCTCGCATTGATGGGCAGCACCCCGGTGCTGCCGTCGGCGGCGTAGACGGTCCCGCTGTCCGGCGTGATCGCGACGCCGCCGTCACCGCTGAGCGGAATCGGGCTGCCGACCGTGCCGGTGGCGGTCTTGAGCCGGACCAGCGCGGTGTTGGCGCCGTTGTCGGTCAAGGTGACCCAGGCGGTCTCGCCGTTCGGCGCCATCGTGATGGCGCCCGGATCGCCGCCCACGGCGATGGGCGAGCCCGGCGTGTTGGCGGCGGTCGCGATCGGGGTCACCGTGCCGTCGCCGGAGTTGCCGGCGTAGACCGTCTTGTGATCCGGCGTGATCGCCATGGCATCGGGGCAGCCGCCGGCCGGGATGGTGTCGCCAAAGAAGTTGGTCGCGGTGCTGATCGCCTGCACCCCGTCGTAGTAGCAGGCGGCGAGGTAGGCCGTCGGCGGCAGAGCGGCCGCGTCGGCGGTCCGCACGGCGGCGCCCGCGGGCCCGGCCGCCAGCGCACCGAGCGACACGATCATGGCTCCCGCGGCCACCGGGAGCACGCGGCTCATTCGCAGATGTCTCATGAGATCCCCTACAGGCGGCAGATCCGGTCATTCCGGAACTCTTTTCGAAACCTTCGGGTGATGAATATATCACTAACTGTGATCGCGTCTTGGCCTATTGACGACGACATGGGGCGGCCCATGGAACGGATCGGGCACGGATCGTGCCGACGTTCGATGAATGTCGCTGGCAGCGTATGGCGCTGGCTCTTGTCCCGGTCGGTGGCTTGTCAGTGAGCTCGCGGTTGCCGATGAGGCTGATCCGCTCTACGCTCGCGCGGCTAGGAACTGACCTCCTCTTCCAGGGCGTGGACCATGGCGGTCGCGGCTGCGCTCGGATGATCAGTGGTCGCCGCCCAGACGGCCCGTCGGAGCCCGCCGGTGTGGTCGTTGATCGGGATCCAGCGCACGCCGTGCGGCACCGCCTCGGCGGCGATGCCGGGCACCAGGGCGATCCCGAGACCGGCGGCGACGAGCCCGAGTCGCGTGGGCCAGTCGCGGGCTGTGAAGGTGATCCGTGGCTCGGCGATGCCGGGCCACGCGCCGAACTCGGGGGCGTCGCCGGAACGGGGCCCGACGACCCACCCCTGGTCGGCTAGCTCGTCGGGCTCGATCCGTTCCCGGACGGCGAAGGGGTGTGATTCCGCGACCGCGACTCCGGCGCCGCGAGCGCTGGGCAGCGCTGTCAGGCGCAGGCCCTCGAAATCGTACTGCGGCAGTCCGTCGCCGCTCGCGACGACGGCGACTTCGATTCGCCCGCGGCGCATCGCTGTCAGCTGCGCGGGCGTGGGGGCTTCGGTGAGCTGCACTTTGAGTCCGGGATGCGCGGCCGTCAGCCTGGCTATCGCGTGCGGGAGCAGCGCCGCGGCGGCCGTCGGGAAGCCCGCGACGACCAGGCGGCCGGCGAGACGGTCGCGCATGCCCGCCAGTTCCTGGGTGGCGGCCGCGATCTCGTTTAGTACCTTGCCGGCGTGACGCGCCAGCGCCTCGCCGGCCGGCGTCGGGCGCGTCCCTCGCGCGTGGCGCTCGAACAAGGCCGCGCCCACGGCCTTCTCGGTGACGGCGACCTGGCGCGACACGGCGGACTGGGTATAGCCGAGCCGCTCGGCGGTCGCGCTGAAGGATCCGGTGCGCGCCACTTCAAGGACGACGCGCAGACCCGTCAGCGTCAGATCGGTCACCGTGCCAGTCTACTCAAGGTATGAGCATTTAGCATGGCTGGCCCCAGTAACACTCGCTTGTGCGATGCCTTCCGCCCTGCCAGGGTGGAGGAGGGGAATGAAGAAAGGGAAGATGACAATGACCCACGCGAGCATCCGAGACGAGTTGGTGGCGCGCTTGGTTCGGGCCGGGGAACTAGAGATCTCCGGCGAGAGCCAGGAGGAAGTCGACTCGTACTTCGACACCGAGAACTTCGCGTTCCACGGACCCGACGGGTTCGACAGCGACTACGCGGGGCTCACCGAGTACTTTGAGTCGATCCGCGCAGCCTTCGAGGACCGGACCATCCGGCGGGGAATCATCGTCGCCGAGGGTGATCTCATCGCCCGTCAGACCTGGATCGCGGGCACCTTCACGGGACCGTTCACCCACTCACCAGTGGGAAGGCTCGAGCCGAACGGAGCACGGGTCGTCTGGGATCTCATGAGCCTGTTCAGGTTCGACCAGCGCGGACGGCTCGTCGAGGAGTTCGTGAGGACCGACAACCGGAGCTTCCTCCGTCAGCTCGGGGCCGAAGCCGCCTGACGGCCGAGCACAGCGCCTTGCCGGCATCAGGCCGCTTGCGGTCCGGTAATCCCGCAGGTTCACGGCGACCCCGCCGTAGAAGTGCAGCGCCCCTTTTGTCCAGGGCGTCCAGACGACATTATGGCGCATCCTGAAGGCGCGCCGAGGCGTGAACCGCCTTGCCCTTCCGGCCTGCGCTTCGGGAGCCAGAAGCAACGGAACAAGCCTCTCGGAACTGGCCGATCGGCCGCAGTTTCATAGCCTGCGCAGTTCAGCTCTCGATTCGGCATGCCTCGGCGAATTGAACGTGGCGGGTTTCGCCTGGTGTAGGCAGGTGTCGAAAAGTTTGGACAAAAGTACATCTATTACAAAATAACCCGTCAGGTTAATGTTCGGGTATCGCGCGACTGCGCACAAGCAACAACCCGAGGAGCCCTGCATGCCACGACGCTGGTTGATCCCTCTGGCCGCCCTGGCGATAGCCATCGCGCCCGCCCTGGCCTCGACCGCCGCCTCCGCCTCAACCCACTCGAGCCCGGCGCTGGCCATCCAGACCGGCGGCACCGCCCAGCATGTCATCAAGCCCGGGACCGCAGCGCTCGGCGCGCGCAGCGGCCTGCACAATGAGACCTCGAGCACCAACTGGTCCGGCTACGCCGCCGACAGCGGCACCTACACCAGCGTGTCGGCCAGTTGGGTCCAGCCCACCGGCACCTGCTCGTCGAGGACCGACCAGTACTCCAGCTTCTGGGTCGGCCTTGACGGATACAGCAGCGACAGCGTCGAGCAGGACGGCACGGACACCGACTGCGTGAACGGCAAGCCGCAGTACTACGGCTGGTACGAGACGTACCCGAACCCCTCCTACAGCTTCGGCAGCACGGTCGAGCCCGGTGACACGATGACCGCGTCGGTGACCTACGAGGGCAGCAACGAATTCAAGCTCACGCTGGCCGATACCACCCGCGGCTGGAGCACGAGCACCACTCAGACCGTATCCGGCGCAGCCCGTTCCTCGGCCGAGGTCATCATCGAGGCGCCGTGCTGCACCAACAGCGGCGGCATTCTCCCGCTGGCCGACTTCGGCACCGTGCACTTGTCCAACTCGGTGGTCGACGGCTCCCCGATCGGCGCCCTATCCCCAGTACAGATCTACATGACCGATAGCAGCGGCAAGACCAGGGACACGGTCTCGTCGCTGAGCAGCGAGGAAAACTTCAGCGCGACCTGGGTCCGCGCCAACTAGTCGTCCTCATCTCATGCGGCTGAACCGCCGCTGAACCGCCGCGAAACCCCAGCAAGGGGACTGGCCGGATCTCTGGTCAGTCCCCTTGCCCCGCCCGGCCCGCGATATCGCCGAGGGCTGCCAGCCTCGGCGTGGGTCGACCGCTCGTGGCGGCTGTGGTTCCGTCATTGGCTGCCGCCCATTCGAAGGGACGACGCCCCGCGGCGTCGCCCCGATCTGATCTCTACGCCAAGCGCCACGGCCGTCAGCACGGCCAGGCCGGCCAGTGGCAGCGCGAAGGAGGCCGCGTCCGCCGCGAGTTTCACGGCGACGGATGACCTTGTGAACACCGACAGGTCGAGGTCCGGCGCGAGCACCCGGGGCAGCGCCAGGGCGCAGGCCCAGGCGGCCACCGCTGACGCGATGACGGCGGGCAGCACCTCCAGCGCGACCACCCACGCCCGCTGTCCCTCGCCCAGGCCCATAGCTGCGAGACGGGCAAGCGTCGCTTCCCGTTCCGCAGCGCCGAGCGCGAGTTCGAGGAGCATAACGGAGAGGCCGAGGATCGCGGCGATCACGATTGCGAGGGAAAGCAACGTGAAGGCCCCGTGCTGCAGTGGCCCGCTGGTCAGTGCGGAAAGCACGTCGGAACGGAAGGCGACGACTCCGCCTGGCAGCACGTTCCGCAGCACCAAGGTAAGGCGTGCCCGGTCGATGGACTCGCCGGTCAGCAGCATCTCATTGACGGGGACAGGCTCACGCGGCGTGAGCGCGGACTTGATCGCGTCCAGTGGCATGATCACGAAGGCGCCGCCGGCAGGCAGCGCAGGGGTGCTTGCGATCACGCCGGCCACCCGAACCCGGACCGGCCGGAGAGGCGCCTGCCTGGTGCTGAGGGTTACCGCGCCGTTGCCTTGGCCGGAGGCCGCAAGGAGCGCTGCGGCTTGCGGTGACGCCAGGACGGGCTGGGTCGCCCCCGCCTTGCCGGGCGTCGCGAGCAGTCCGGCCGGCACCTGCGGGAACCCGCTGGTGCGGGCGACAAGCTCGGCGTAACTGGAGGGGTCCACGGCCAGGACGTTGACCTGGGAGCCGGCCGAGGTGGTCCAGGACTCGTCCATGACCTCGGCCGCGTGCGTCACGCCGGGCACGGCGGCGATCGCCCGGGCGGCGGCCGGCAAGATGGAGATGCTCCGCGCCGTATACGAGGAGGTGACCGTGGCGTCGGCGCCGGCCGTCTGCCAGGACGCCGCAACCTCGCCGTTGATCACTGCGTCGCGCACCATTCCGGCGAAGGCCGCCACGGTGAGCGCGAGGACAAGGGCGGTCGCCGGCAGCGCCGGGGTCAGGGCGGCGGTCCGGGACGCCCGGGCGAGGCCGAGAAACGCTGGCGCGCGGGAACTGCGCGCGGAGGCTCGGAGCAGTCCGCGCAGCACCAGCGGGTACAGCCGGAGCACCACAATCACCGCCGGGATGGCCACCAGAACCGGCGCGGAGCTGGTGTAGAAGTTGACGCCCGAGCCGGCCTGTGAGCCCTGTTCGCGGGCGACGACGATGCCTGCCACCGACGCGGCCACCAGCGCCGCCTCCATGACCAGCCGGGTGCCGCCCCGCGGTACCAGGGAGAAGGCAGCTCGGCGGCGACGCAGCCGATGCTGCCAGGCCGCGATGAGCGCGGGCCCCAGGAGCGCGACGGCCGCTACCGCGAGCGGCGGCCACCAGCCGCCCGCCGATCCGGCGCCCTGGGCGGACCCGGCTCCGGGGACGAGAACGATCGCCAGGACGGCCGCGATCACCGCCGCCGGGACGCAGAGAAGCGCGGTATCCCGCCCGGTGCCGACGGCGATCTGCCACAGGGACCCGCCGCGCGCCCTGATCACCGTGATCTCGGCCGACCGGCGCATCGCGACCATCCGTGCGGCGAGCCATAGCACGGCCAGGCCGGCGACCGTAAGGCTCGCGTAGAGCAGCCAGAGCAACGTGTCCACCGACTGCTCGGTCGTGATGAACAGGTTGAGCGAGAACAGCATGCCCGAGGACGCGGTCAGCGTGGCGGCGACCGGCTCGAGGGGACCGGAGAGCGTCGGCGTCTGGGTGCCGACCTTGTCGAGCGCGTCGCTCAGCGGCTGCACCTGCTGGTCGTCGAGCGAACTCACCTCTAGCGGGAACACCCACTCCATCCGAGGATTGCGCGAGCCGAAGTAAGACTGCAGCTCGCCGGCCTCCTCTGGCCCGGCTATCACTGCGGCTGCCCAGTACGGGCTCGGGGGCGATCCTTGGAATTGGAGGTTGGCGGCGAGGACGCCAGGGTCAGTGCCCCAAAACGACGAGTCCGGGTCGACCGGGACCACGATTCCCGTAACCAGGACGGTGACCTGAGTGACCGTGCCGGTCGATGCGAGTTCCGAGCCGGGCATCACGAACTCGGAGCCCGCGTGCAGGCGCAACGTTGCCGCCGTCTGCCTGGTCATGACGACCTGGAGCGTTGCGGCCGGGTACCTGTCGCCCGCCTTGCCGGTGCCGGCTGCGGGCGCGGGGACCGGCGTGGCGGCCGGGAGGCGCCCGCTCAGCAGTCGCACCTGCGGACCGAGCGGCTGCCGTTCGGTTATCTCGATCTTGACCGGTGTGCGGCCGGTGCCAGGCAGGTCGTCGTTGATCGGGTTGAACGGGACCGTGATAGACGACCAGTCGGTATCGGCCGGGGTGAGGCTGACCGGGGCGCGGTTGAAGCCGGCGCGCAGCGATGAGGTGATCGCGTCGATCGTGGCCGGCGGCACGATGGTTGTGGGATCGCCGGTGTTGTTGACGAAAGAGATGACGCTTTGCACGTCATGCCAGGCCGCTGAGACGGTGATGGTGCGGGCCGTCGCGGCGGTGGCGGACACCGTCTGACGCACCGCCTTGGTCCTGCTGGCGATGGTTTCCCGTGCGCCGGCGGTGGCCGCGAAAACCGCGAGGAAGGTGAGTAGCGCCAGCCACAGATACACGGCCCGCGGCCGGTACCGCCGATTCACGCTGCCTCGTTCGCGCGGAGTTCGGCGGCCGGGTCCGGGTGCCGGAAGACGATGAGCGCGGCGGCCAGTGCGGGAAGCACCGCGACCGCGACTGCGAGCGGGATCGTCTGCGGCAGGTCGAACATCGTGAGCGGCGGCGGGACCGGTGTCTGCGCAGTGGGGCTGAGAGTAACCGCGGGCACCAGCAACCGGGCGACCACCACTCCGAGCAGCAGGCCAAGCGCGGCCGCAGGGACGGACAAGAGCAGCTTTTCCAGGAATAGCTGTGCGGCCGCGGACCGCTGACTGACGCCTAGCGCTGCCAGCACGGCGTTTTCGGCGCGCCGCTGTCTGACGTTCGCCGCGATCGAGACCCAGAAGCCAAAGACCGCAAGCAGCGCGGCCGCCACCGTCATCGCGAGCATCGCCTGCTGCGGTGCGGCGGAGAGCGGGTCGGCGACGGTCGCGGCGGCGAGCGCGGCGCTGCTCTTAGTGGTCGCACTGGACGGCAACGCGCGCGTCAGGGGCGCGGGGACCTGGTCGTCGGCCGTGGCCAGCCACCACTGCGTGACCGGCACTGGCGCGGCGCCGTGGCTGACCATGAACGCCTCGAGGGTGGACAGGTCCATCACCAGCCCGGCGCCGGTGATGGTGGGGAACGCGCTGGCCACGGCCACGATTTTGGCTGGCACGGTTGTGCGGTTGACGGTCGTTTGCACGATGCTGCCAACCCCGGTGTTGTTGGCGCTGTCAAACGCCTTGGTCGCGATGGCAGGGACGACGGCGGGAAGTGTGTTCGGGGCGGAGAGCGAGATCTGCCCGGCCAGCGGCTCCGTTTGGACCGGTGACGCGCCCGGAGCTTGCGACCATCGCCCGTATCCGGGTGCGAACGTTAGCGTCGCCCCGCGAGGGGCGCGCTGCCAGCCGGTCACCCGCGGGCCGGCTGACGGTCCGTACATATTGTTGGTGGAGAGCTCCGAGACGAGCTGGGGTGAGCTGGCGACCGCGGTCCACGTAGTGGGCGTCGCACCGGCGATGGTCAGCGTGACCGGAGTCTTCAGCCGTTTCGCGGGCAGTATGTAGAAGAGGGTGACCTGGCTGAGCCGGAGCGGATAGGCGGCGTCGGCCCCGCCCAGCGAGGCGGTGAGCACGTGCGGGCGGCCGTCAGCGGAGAACGGCGCCGATGAGAACTGAAAGGCGGCGCCGGTCGCGTCGGTGACCGTGAGCTGCGCATACACCGGCCCGAGGGGGGCGCGGCTGAGCGTGACGGTGAACTTAACCGAACTCGGCCTGCCGCTGATGAGCTGGCCCCAGGGTGGCGACCTCGGCGTAATCGAGCCAAGCAGGGCGTCGGGCGGCAGGTTCGACTGATCGGCCCTGAGGAGGGCGGTCTTAGGCGCCTCGGCGGCGTCGATGGCCACCACCGGTGCGGGCGTCGTCTCCTGGACACCCGAGACCGCCATCGCCGCCCGCACGCCGGCCGCCGCGGTGATTGAGGTGGTCACCCCGGCGGGCACCGGGCTGGCCAGGTTTACCTGCACGTCCCCGCCGCTCACGTACGCCGCCTGGTCGGCGGCGGACCTGGTCCAGCTCTGGTGCTGAACGAGCGCCAGCGTGCCCGTGCCGACGGCCATCACCAGCAGCAGGGCGGCGCCGCCTTGGCGCAGCGGCTGGCGGCTGAACTGCCAGCCGGCCAGCGACGAGGTGAGCCCGCGGCCGGCCGCCGATATCCGGTCGACGGCGCGGGCGGCGGCGGGCAGCAGCCGCAGCGTGAGCACCGTGCCGCCCGCCAGGGCGAGCGCGGGAGCGAGCACGAGGACCGGATCGACGATCGGCGGGCCGCTCGAGGACGTCGAGACGGCCGAGTACCGGCGCAGCTGCCAGCAGGCCAACACCGCCAGCGCCAGCAGCGCCAAGTCCGCGCCGGCCCCTGTCGCGCGGGAGAGCACGGCCTGCCTGCCCTGCTGGACCTGTACTGCGGTCCGGCGAGGCCGCAACACCGGGTAGAGGAGCGCGCCAATCGATAGCACGGCGATCCCCAGCGCGGCGGCGAGCGCGTCGAGCCAGGTGCCCGAGGCGGCCACGCTGATGCCGCCGTCCGGGACGCTGCCGCCGGCGGTGCCAAAGCCGTAGAGGGTACTGCCGAGCAGCCGGGCCAGCCAGATCCCGGCGACCCCGCCGATCAGCGCGGTGATCATCGACAGCGGGATCACCTCGGCCGCGGTCAGCCTGGTCAGCTGCCATCTGGTCGCGCCGCGCGCGGTCAGCAGCGCGGTCTCGCCCTCGCGCTGGGCGGCGAGCAGCCGGGCGACCGCCAGCAGCGCCGCCACCGTGAGCACCAGGAGCTCGAATGCGCTGATCCCGAGCAGCGACCGGGCGACCGCGAGGTTGTCGCCGGTATCGGCCAGCACGGTGGGCAGGTTGGTGGTCAGGGTGAGGGTGCTGAGCAGACTCGACGTGAACCCGACGGAGATCGCGAACAGGTGGGCAGTGCTGAAGCCGGCCATGTCGGGCTGGGCGACCCAGGTCCCGGTTCCCTCGGCGAGCCGGCCGGGGAACGCGCTTGGCGACACGACAAGGGGCCCGTAGGTGGTGTATCCGCTGGCTGGACCCGTTCCGTTGACGGATCCACTGGCGGGAATCGAGTTCAGCTGCCAGTACGAAGCGACGCTGGCAGGCGACTGCCGTTCCGCATAGAGGCCGGTAAGAATGAACGTCACCGGCGCGCCAGTGTCCTGGTCCTGTACCCGGAGCACGTCGCCGGGACGGAGCTTGAGCAGCGCCGCGGTACTTGCCGGCAGGGCGGCCGGGATGGGGTCGGCAGCCGATGCGGGGACCTGCCCCGGCCATTTCCCGGTCACCAGCACCGCATGATCCGTGACGCCGTCAAGCGAAGCGGCCTGCAGCTGGGGGATGTTGCCCAAGGTGATGCTGGCCGGCTTGGCAGGCAACGACCCGGCCACGAAGCCGAGCGGGTCGGACCAGATGCCTTGCCAGAAGCTGAACGACACCCCGCCTAGTCCGGCGGCGATGGATGACCGCAACGCCGCCGAGGTCTGCGCCGGATTGCCGCTTGCGAACGATCCGGTTGCGGCCAGTGTCGTTCCTGGCGCGACAACTAGGTCGTGCCGCACGGCCTGCGGGAGCGCCTGGCCGGCGAAGGCGGCGAACGCCGCGCCGACGGTGGCGGCCACCAGCGTGGTAAGTGCCGCTGCGGCGAGTACCACCCAGTGCGCGGTCATCCGCCGTACAGCGAGCGGGCCACGCAGATTTGTCACTCGCTTCACAATTCCGCATCCTTCAACCCGGCGGCAATCCGGTCAGATAACGAATCGATGCCGTTCGTGACCGAAGAGGCCAAACAGATCCAGCCTGAGTCAGCCGAGCAGCTCGCAGCCGCACCTGGCGAAAAGCTCGCGCATTTCAACTGGGCTCAGGCTGCCGCCGCCGTGCAGGGCGTCGAGCATGGCGCTGGTCTGTGAGGACATTACGATGACATACCGAGCTGGGGCAGGATCGGGGTTCCAGAACGTATGCGGCACGCCGTGCGGGCCGATCACCGCCGCCCCGGCCGGGACATCGCACTCGTCGTCTCCGATGCGGACTTTCAGCCGACCGGCCAGAGCATACCAAGCCTCATCATCATCGTGGTGCAGATGAAGAGGCGCCTGCCTCTCAGGGGCGAGCTAAGAAACATCACTCACGCGTATTCACCTCCGTTCGCGACCGCACCAGCGCCTGGCTGCTGAGCATCGTCACGCTTTCGGTCGTATTCGGCGTTGTCCCAAGGCTTAGTGGGTCCACTTACTCCGAGCTCAGTGCGTACGGCGGTTTGGAAGTGGCGCGTGGATCGCCCGAATAGCCTGCGCCTCCTCGCTCTCCACTAGAAGAAAAACGAGCGTCGAAGAATCCTGCGCCGCTTGCAGTACCGCATCAAGCTCTTTAATGGATGGCCGGCTACCGGAATGTTGATAATACGCTCGGAGCGCATTACGCGACGAGCGGGCGCGAGTAATGAACTCCGAATAGGCGGTGAATGGCCGATCTTCGCTCCGTCTGTTCCGTTCCTCCACAGCATCCGCTTCACGCTGAATCCATGCAGACTTAATTTGCTGGCGGCTCACGATGAAGCTTATCGATCCGCCAAGCGCGGCGCCGATCAAGGTCGTTACAGCTCCCAGCCACAGGTCAGTGCCCACAGTGGCAAGATACGGCAACGCCAAAGGCTGCGCATGTCCCGACGTTAGGAGTGTCCGTCGGCTCGGCCGCGCTCCAGAACTGCGCCTGACGGTGGCGATTTCGTGTGGCCGAGGATGATCTCGCCGATGCGGTGGGGCAGGCCGGGGGAGAAGAATCCATGTCCCATGCCGGGGACTGTTTCCAACCGTGCCTGGGGAATCTCCGCACTCAGGGCTTGGCCGTGCGGCAGCGGGCGGAGGGGGTCTGCGGTGCCGTGGATGACGAGTGTGGGCGCGGTGATCGTCGACAGCGGGGCGAGCCGGTCGGGTGTCATCAGCAGGCCGGCCTGGTCGTGGTTGGCGGCCGCAGCGAAGTTCGCGGCTCGGTCATAGGAAGTCTCGATGAACCGTCGTGCGGCCGGCTCGTCGAAGGTCAGGGCGTCGCCGTTCAGGACGCGCCAGGTTTCCAGGCCGCCGGCGACGCGCTCTTCGCGGGTCGTCTGGGGCATGGCCGCCCGCTCGGCCAGATGGCGCAGGAACTGCGGCGACGGCGGGGGGAGATCGCCGGGATCCGGGTCCTGCCCGGCCATGGCGCGCGCCCACGCAGGTCCGGCATCATGCCCCAGTGGGCCGCTCATGATCGCAGTCAAGGTGAGAACGCGTTCGGCTCGGTGCACCGCCAGCCACTGGGCGATAGCCCCGCCGAGGGATGCCCCGGCGATGTGCGCGGCGTCGACATGATGCCCGTCGAGCACGGCGAGGGCGTCGGCAGCCATGTCGGCCAGGTCGTAGGGCTGCGTGGCGAAATCCACGCAGGTAGACCGCCCTGTGTCGCGATGGTCGAACCGGATCACCTGCCGCCCCCCGGAGACGAGCGTGTCGACCAGCCCGTCGGGCCATCCGATTCCCTGCGCCGAGGAGCCCATGATCAGCAGAACAGCCGGATCACCGGGACGCCCGGATCGCTCCGTCCACAAACGCATCTCACCGGAGGTGACGAACTTTTCTTCGGTCAGGTTCACGGCCAGGAACTTAGCGAATTAATTTCCCGATTTCAACCCGCAGTCTGAAATGCGAAATTGCTATAATTGTGATATAATCAATCCAATGTAAATCTCTCAAATTACGGCGGCCCGCGAAGTCTCCGAGGCGGCTGGACGTCGTGGGACCAGAAAGCGGAAAGCGCTCCGGTTGGACGACGGGTCTTGTACCGCAGGATGAGACGTCTGGTGGGGACATGCGACTTTCGGAGGAGGCCTCGGCGGACGAAATCAGCTCATCGGTTGACGACATCTCAGACCGTGATCCGTACGGTCGCCAGTGAGGGATCAGCCGCGCAGCGTTCCGGAGCGGATACGGGCACCCAGGGGGAGGGCGACGGCACATGGCGTGCCGACGATGCGCTAGCACCACGGAGGAGGCATGAGCTCTGAGCGCGATCTGCCTTCGGCCGCCCAGGTCGAGGCGGCCGAGGAAGGCCGGGCGACTCATCCCGGGGAGCCGCATGCAGGCGGCATCGCGGGGCGGTTGAACTGGCTGAGGGCGGCGGTCCTGGGAGCCAATGACGGGATCGTGTCGGTGGCGGGGATCGTTATCGGGGTAGCGGGCGCCACCACGGCCCGGGGCCCCATTTTCACCGCCGGGCTGGCGGGGCTGGTCGCCGGGGCCGTGTCGATGGCGCTAGGCGAGTACGTCTCGGTATCCAGCCAGCGGGACAGCGAGCGCGCCGAGATAGCGCAGGAGAAACGCGAACTCGCCGGGACTCCAGAGGCCGAGCTGACGGAGCTGACGGCGCTGTACGAGGCCAAGGGCCTCTCCGCGGCCACCGCCCGCACCGTCGCCCAAGAGCTGACCGCCCGCGATCCGCTGGCCGCCCACCTCGACGCCGAATTGCACATCGATCCCGATGACATCCCCAGTCCTGTCCAGGCTGCCGTCGCTTCGGCGTTGTCGTTTACCTCCGGTGCCCTGCTGCCAATGGTTGCCATCTTGCTGCCGCCGGCTGCCTTGCGGGTCCCGGTGGCTTTCGTCGCTGTCCTGATCGCTCTCGCGTTGACCGGCACCATCAGCGCGCGCCTGGGCGGCAGCGATGTGCGCCGGGCGGTGCTGCGGGTAGTCGTCGGCGGAGCGCTCGGGCTCGCCTTCACATACGGCGTCGGGCACTTGTTCGGCTCCGCCATCCACTGATTTACCGCCCTGAGGGCTGTGCGCGGACCGCCAGCATCACAACCGGAGACAAGCGACACAAACCCCAGGTCAGTTGCTGTCTGGCTCGCGTTGACGCCCGGCAACGAGTTCAGCGGCCAACTCCCTCATGGCATCCACCAGGGCCAACGTCGCATGTACCTGCGCTTGGGCGATTTCCTGGTCAGTTGCGTCGCGCAGCCGATCTCCGGGAACCCGGGGACCTATTCGCTTGGCTTTCCGTCCGACCAGGTACTTAGCTCTCGCATAGTGCGACTCATCTTTACTGGCCACGACGGCGTCCTCCCGGTTGACGGTGACCTTCCCGCGCCGATCGTCCCGCACAACAGCGAGATGCGGCAATCCACGTGCCCCGCACGCATTCGCCACGCCTACCGTTCACAGCTAACCGCCATCACCGGGCTACGAGGGGCGCAACCGCAAGCGGAAGCGCCCCTCGCCGTGCGAACCTAGTTCACCGCGTCAGGCGTGAACGTCAGCGTTCTACGGCCGCGCGGTCAGCCCACCCCCCAGATCTCGCCTGCGTCCCCGTCGCAAGCTTCGAGGAAGAGCTTGCTGCCCTTGGCGGTGGACGATCCTCGGTCGGCCAGGCAGAGGTTGGCGTCCATGTTGACGATTTCCCCGTTCGGCCTGGTCGCCCAGTCGGAGTTCAGATAGCTGATTGTGTTGCCCGGCGACGGCGTCGGCGTGCAGGTGTTCACCGCGACCGGCGTGTTCTCGAGGTACTCGAAGGGATAGGCCAGGTTCGTCTGCGCCAGCGCGGTCAGGCACAGCCCCTGGTGCGTGTCCGGTTCCCCGGTCGCCGAGAACAGGAAGTCGGAGAAGTCGCCCCAGCTCTGCGCGCTGCTGCCGTCGCACGGCTCAAGTTCCACCGCAGTGCCGGAAACCGTGCTGTTGCCCGGGTCCTCGGCGCACATCGTGCCCACGGCCGACACGATGGGGCCGTCCGGGAGCTGGAAGTGGTCCGACCCGCCGGCCGCCGGATTGGCGGCGCAGTTGAAGATCTCGGCCGCCAGGGCGGCCGTCGCGCTGGAGTCCGGGTCGGTCAGGCACAGGCCGGTAGCGGGGTTGGTCAAGGTACCCTCGCCCTGTTCCAGAGACCATGCCTCGCCGGCCGAGCCGTTGCAGGTCGCGAGCTCGAGCCCGCTGCCGCCGGCGGTGCCGGCGGTGGCCAGGCACTTGCCGTTGATCTGCAGGGTCTGGCTGCCGTCGGGCGCCGCGTCGGGCACGAGCGCCCACTTCTGCTCGGCCGACGTCGCGCACGGCGCGAACTCGGCCTTGGTCCCGTTCGCGGCGGCGTTGCCGGTGTCGTCAAGGCACATACTGGTGAAAACCGCGGCCACCTGGCCGGTCGTCTGGCGGTATCCCGCCGCCAGGTCGGGCGCCACGACGATGGTGAAGGACGCCGATCCCTTCGCCCCGCTCGCGTCGGCCGCCGTCACCGTCACCTTTGACGTCAGCGCGGTCGCGGTCTTGACCGGGGTGCCCGAGATGACGCCGGACCGGCTGATCGACAGGCCCTTCGGCAGGTTCCGCGCGGTCCAGGTCAGGGTCTTGCCGGCCGAGTCCGTCGCCTGCAGCGCCAGCGTCAGCTTCGTGCCCGCGGCGACGTCCAGCGTGCCCGGGTCGGTGACGGAGATCGTGTTCCCGGCCGTGCTGCTCGCGAAGGCGGTGATGCCGTCCGGGGTCCCCAGGCCCGTCGGGGCGTCGTAACCGGGCTCGCCGTGGCACAGGTAGGCGCGGAAGGTCTCGCACCACCCGTTGGCGCCGGAGGTGGCCGGGTACAGGTGCGCCGCGTGGCCCTTCTGGTACAGGTAGGACGCCGGGTAGGTGCCCGACTTCGGCGTTCCGGCCAGCGCGTACACGGCGGCGATGATCGGCGATGCCGCGCTCGTGCCGCCGACCGACTCCCAGTCCAGGGTCTGGCCCAGGTAGGGGTAGGTGTCGTAGATCCAGACGCCGGTGTTGGGGTCGGCGACCGCCGACACGTCGTTGTCGGTCCTGGTCAGGCAGCCGTCGGGGGAGGTGTCGTCGACGGCCTGCCACGCGGGCTTGGCCTGGATGGCCGAGCAGCCGGACCCGGTGCCGCTCCAGGCGCTCTCGGTCCAGCCTCGGGACTTGCCCGATGCCGGCACCAGGCTGGTGCCGCCGACAGACGTCACGAACTGAGTGCTCGCCGGGTAGGACACGCCGTAGCCCTCATCGCCCGCCGCGACGGTGATGGCGACGCCCGGGTGCCGGAACGCCGGGTTATAGGCCTGGTCGGCAACGGATTCCGGGCCGCCCCAGCTGTTGGAGACGAACTTCGCGCCGAGCGCCACGGCGGAGTTCTCCGCCGCCGAGAACTGCGCGATGCCGGGGTTGTACGCTTCCGGGATGTTGGCGGAATCGAAGCTGGCCTCGACCAGCAAGATCCGGCAGTTCGGGCAGATCGCCGAGACCATGTCCAGGTCCAGGGACTCCTCGACCTCCCAGGATCCGGTCGGGTCCGCGATCGGCAGCGGGCTGGCCTTCCCGTTCTGATTGACCTTCACCACGCAGCCCGCGCCGGTGGCGGTGTTGCACGCGGGCAGGCCCCACTCCTTGCGGTAGGCGGCCAGGTTCCGGGCCGCGTCCGGGTCGTCACCGCCGTCCACGATCGCGACCGTCATGCCCTTGCCGCGGCCCTTGGACGCCGCGACCAGGTTGTACGCCTGCTGCAGGTCGACCGGCCGGTAAGCGAACGGATTGACCAGGTCGGGCTGGAACGCAGCGCGCGTGCCGCTCTTGATGACGGACAGGCAGGCCATCACGCCGGGACTCGTCGGCGTCGGGCACACCTGCCGCTCCCCGGCCGGAAGGGGCTTGCCTGCCGTCTCCGTGGTCCTCGCAGCGGTGTGCGTCGATGAGGCGGACGCCGACGGCGACGTCCCCAGGCCCACCAGCCCGGCCACCGCCACTGCCGCTGCCAAGGCGCCAGCAAGCTGCCGCCTTCTTCGTCGTACGCGCATGTACGCAACTCCGATCTCGTGAAAAGGCCGTGTTGCCTGAACCTTCAGCGAAAGCTCAGGAAACTGCGATCAGAGACGCTCGGGAGAGTTGGTTGGTTGTGTCCGAGTTGCGGTGAAAATGATCCCGTTACGGACGCAGCAGGCGTGCCAGGAACTCCTCGACCGCCCGCCGCTCCTCGGCGACCGCGGCCCGCGAGTTAGGGGCGCGGGCGACGACCATGGCGGCCTCGTCGAGGGCGGCCAGGATCATATGCGCGAACGGGCCGACAAGTTCCCCCGGCAGCCGGCCGGTATCGCTGACCGCCTGCAGCATGTCCCGCATCGCGCTGGCCGTCCGGCCCTCGTCCATGTCCCGCCATTGCTCCCAGCCGAGCACCGACGGCGCGTCCACCAGCATGATCCGCTGGATGACCGGGTCGCCCGCCAGGTCGATCCAGCTCAGGGCGGCCGTGCGCACCGCGTCGACCGGGTCGGTGCAGCCGCTGATGACCTCGGTCATCTGCACCGTGATGCGCTCGCTGAGTGCTTCAAGCACGGCCTTGAACAGAGCTTCCTTGCCCGCGAAGTGATGGTAGAGGGCGCCCCGGCTGACCCCGGCGGCGGTCAGCACCGCCTCGATCGAGGTGCCCTCGTAGCCGTGGTCGGCGAACAGGCCGGTTGCCACCTCGATGAGCTGCCCGCGGGTCGCCCGGCCCTGGGCCGCCCGCCTGCCTGGGACACCCTGCTCTTCGCTCATGGGACTCATTTGTACCTGGTGTTCCCTCCTCATGGAGCGCGCCTTCGGCAGGGACGCAGCCCCGGTCGTGCCGCTTGACAGACCGACAGTCGGTATGTATCTAATAGACCGACAGTCGGTATGCCAATGATAGGAGAACACATCATGGACGTGAACACCTTCCTCAGCCACCGCCGGTCCCTGACGACCCCGTCCGGCGAGATCGCCTACACCGAACTCGGCGCGGGCCCGGCCGCGCTGTTCGTGCACGGCGTGGGCACCAGCGGCGCGCTCTGGCGGCAGGTCATCGCGGAGCTCAGCGACACCAGCCGGTGCATCGCGGTCGACCTGCCCGCGCACGGTGCCAGCCCGGCCCGCGACGACATGTCCCCGGCCGCGCTGGCGGAGTCGCTCGCCGACCTGTGCGACGGCCTCGGGCTCGGCCAGGTCGACCTGGTCGGCAACGACACCGGCGGCGCGATCGCGCAGATCTTCGCCGCCCGCCACCCGGACAGGATCCGCACCCTCACCCTGACCAACTGCGAATGCGAGGGCAACTTCCCGCCAGCCGACTTCGCGCCGGTCATCGAGCAGGCGCGGCAGGGCACGCTGGCGCCCCTGATGGCCGAGCTCGCCGCGAACCCGAAGACCTGGCCGACCCACCCGCTGAGCATGGGCTACGAATACCCGGAGCGGGTCCCCGAGGACGCCTGGCGCGACTACCTGACCGGAGCCACCGGGACCATCGAGCGCGCCCGTGATTTCGAGCGGCTGCTCGCCTCGCTCGACGCGGCCGACATCGAGGCCGCCGGAGACCAGCTGCGCGCACTCAAGGCACCGACCCTGCTGGTCTGGGGCACCGCGGATACGAATTTCGCCGTCAAGTGGGCGTACCACCTGCGTGACCTGATCCCGGGGGCACGCGAGGTCATCGAGGTCGACGGGGCAAAGATCTTCTTCCCCGAGGAGCGCCCCGAGGACCTGATCCCGCACCTGCGCCGCCACTGGGAACGGTAGCGGTCACGCGGTCACCCGATCTCGTCGAAGAAGCTGGCCAGCAAGCTGGCGAGCTCGGCCGGCCGCTCTTCCGAGACGTAGTGCCCGCAGTCCGCGAGGACCTCCTGGCGCACGTTGGACGCACCGTGGCGCAGGTTCTCGGCGACCGCGGCCCCGAAGACCCGCTCGCCGCCGACTCCCATGACCGGCAGGTCGAGTGGCCGCGACAGGTGCCTTGTGTTGTGTTCGATCTGGCTGCCGGTGCCGCGATAGCGGGCGAAGGCGGAGGCCATGGCGCCCGGGCGGGAGTAGCAGCGGACGTACTCGTCAACCGCCGCCGGCGTCGGCACCCCGGGAGTCGCCGAGAACGCGCGGAAGAACCAGTCGAGATAGGTGCGCTCCCGCCCGGCGACCATCCGCTCCGGAAGGTCCGGTATCTGATGAAAGCCGGCGAACCAGGTGCTGCCGCGGCCTGGCCCCGTCTCGGTCCACGGGCCGGCGGGCATCGCCTCAAGCACGGCCAGGCGGCGCACCTCGTCTGGATGGGCCGCCGCGAACGCGAACGCCGTCGACCCGCCCCAGTCCTGTCCGGCCAGCAGAACCGGGCCAAGGCCGAGCTCGGCGACGAGCCCGTGCAGATCGTCGGCACCGGTGGGGACGTCGTTGGGCTGCGTGCCCGAATCGGAATCGCCGAGCCCGCGCAGGTCCACGGCGATCACGGTATGACGCTCGGCCAGCCTCGGCATCACATCTCGCCACGCGTACCAGGTGTTCGGGAACCCGTGCAGCAGAACGACCGGCGTCCCTGAACCGCCGGTCACGTAGTGCATTCGCGCATCATTCACCATCCGCCATTCACTGGTGAAACCCGGCGGTGGAGCCGCCGGCGGCTCGGAACCGGGCGTGCCGGACGCGTACGCGGCCGCCAGCTCGGCGCGCATCGGCTGCCAGCGGGCAACCCGCATGGGCGCGGCGGGATCAACGACGAGCTCGCGCACTCGAGCCTTGAACTCCTGCGTATGCGCCTTGGCAGCATGCTCATCGAGCGCATCCTGGGACGCCCAGATCTCGTACCCAAGCACCCGCCGGTCGTCGTCCGGATCAAGTCCCACCTCAAAGCGGACCACCCCGCGGTCCTGCTGGCGCGTCGTGGCCACCAGCCGGTCGAGAGCCTCGCGCATCTCCCGCTCGGCACCGGGCCTCGCCGTCAACTCCACGACGAGCTGCACCTGCGGAGAAGTTCCCTCGCTCATGGTGACCTCCTTCGACAATTACATTACGATGTACTACCAGAATATAATGAACCATCAGTCAAGGGGTCCGACGGCCGAGGAACCAGGGTTACCCCGCTTGAGCGTTACGCAGGCGAGGCAGTCCCAGGCCTGTCACCGCGGGCACGGGACGGTCAGCGGTTCGTCTTCTGCTCGAGTTCGGCGGGGTATCTGTCGCCCCTGATCGGCACCGCGGACGCGGCACTGGCGATCTCGGCGAGATCGTCGCTGGTGAGCTCGACGTCTGCCGCGCGCAGGTTCTCCTGCAGTCGTCCCGCTCTCGTGGTCCCCGGGATCGGTACGATCCACGGTGCCTGGGCCAACAGCCACGCCAGCGCGAGCTGCGCTGGGGTTGCGCCCTTTCTCTCGCCGATCGTCCGCAGGCCGCTCGACCAGAGCCTGGTTCGCCCTCCGCGCCTCGACCGTGAAGCGCGGTAGCTGGTTGCGGTTGTCCGCCGCTGTCGAAGGTGGTGTGCTCGTCGATGGCCCCGGTGAGGAAGCCGCGTCCCAGCGGGCTGTAGGGCACGAACCCGATGCCCAGTTCCGCGCAGACCGGGAGCACTTCGGTCTCCGGCTGCCGCCACCACAGCGAGTACTCGCTCTGGACCGCGGTGACGGCCTGAACGGCATGCGCGCGACGGATCGTCGGCGCTCCGGCCTCGGATAGGCCGAAGTGCCTGACCTTGCCCTCCGCGATCAGTTCCCCGACCGTGCCGGCGACTTCCTCGATCGGCGCGTCCGGATCGACTCGGTGCTGGTAGAGCAGGTCGATCGTGTCGACTCCGAGGCGGGCCAGGGAGGCGTCGGTGGTCTGCCTGATCAGCTCGGGCCGACTCGAAAGAGCGGGCCTGCCGTCGGCGTCGACTTCCCCGAACTTTGTGGCGACGACGACCTGATTACGAATGGGGGCAAGTGCGTCCCCACGAGCTGCTCGTTCGTAAACGGACCGTAGACCTGCGCGGTGTCGAAGAGCGTCACGCCCAGGTTCACCGCGTCCCGGATGAGCGCAACCGCCTCGTCCCTGGTCGAGATTAGAGCTGCGATGATAACTCAGGCCCATGCAGCCAAGCCCGAGCGCAGACACCTCCAGCCCGCGGGTCCCCAGCGTCCTCTTCTCCAAGGCGTGATTCACGCTCGCAATCGAACCACGATTCACCGCTGGAGGGAACGTCGCTCGCCGCGAGCCCAAAGCCGGCCGGACGCGGACGAGACTGATGCGAGCCGAGCACGTTGGCCATCAACATCCGGGCAGGCCCGTCGCGTCGCCTAGGGCTACGCCCAGACCCGCCGACGTCGACAGCTTTGCCGTAGGCGTCAGTGGTCGGCCGGGTGCTGCATCATGGTCACATGTCACGATGGCTAGATCGCCGCAGTCTCTGGCAGTTCGCCCTCCTCTGGTGGGCGGGCGCGATGACTGCCTGCCTGCTCGGCGTCGCTGCATCGGTTGCCATGTACGGCGGTCATGTTCAGCGAGGTCCTTTGACCGGAGCATTCCTCTTCTCGATCGCCGCCGCCGTCAGCGCGGTATGGAGCCGTCAGCGACGCAGGGTCCGAGCGTAGCCACCTGCTACATCGTCACTGGGTAAGGCCGTAGACCGGGTAGGGGGGTCTGGGAAGCGCTCGTTGCAGGCGTCGCAGAGCGTCAATTCGATCTTCCGCGATTCTCGGTGGTTCCCGGCAGCTCCGCACCGCTCGCAGACGCGCTCGGAGCGCTCCCGGCCTGCAGCCGGTCGTGGCATTCCTCGACCAGTGGCCGCCAGCCCTCGCCGACCTCAGCCGTTTCGAGGATGAAGCGACGGGCATGCGGCCGTAGGCGGTCGATAAGGTCACGGCTGTTGGCCGGGTCAAGCTCCCACACGCGTTCCAGTATGGGGCGTCGGGCAGGGGTCGCTAGCTCGGCCGGGGATGCCCAGGCAGATCAAACCCATTTTATCGAACGGTCCCTCCTGACTCATCTCCCACTCGGTTTCATGTCGATGGCGTAGGCGACAGGAAATCGAATAAACGATCATTCTCCGGTTGTTTACTCGCCATCGATCGAACGGGTAATATGGGGGGAGAAGGCAGCCCCTCGCGAACGCGCCCCCCGAAGGCGCGCCGCCCCTCGCGGAATCCCGCCCGGCGGATCGCCGGCGCTGCCGCCAGGCTCAGCCGTAACGGAGCGAGTGCCGTGGCCGCAGGCGCGCAAGCGCCCGCCCCGGCCGATCCCGCCACCGCGTGAGCTTCAACCGCATGCTCTCGACGCCCGGCGGAAGGGGGTGGCTCGTGATGTGCACGCCAGACGGATCGGGATGCGCCCTGGCCGCCCCCGGCCGCGGGTTCGCCAGCGTCGCCGACGCGCTCCGGGTCGGCCAGGCCCTCGGCGCGTACCTGAACTCCGCCGCCGCCGACGGCCTCGACGGCCCCGCCCGGGCCGAGGCCCTCGAGCAGCTCGGGACGATCACCTCCCTGCTCGGCGCCGCCAGCAACGGGCTGATGCGCCGGTTCGACGCCGCCGACGACCACGACGCCGACGGCTACGCCACCACCGCCGCCTGGCTCGCCGCCAAGACCCGCCTCGGCCGCAAGGACGCCAAGGCCGCCGTGCGGCAGATGCGGCTGCTGAGCAGGCACCCATCGCTCGACGCCGCGACCGCCACCGGGGCGATCACCATCTCGTGGGCGAGGGAGATCGCCGCCTGGACCGGCCGCATCGACCACGACGACCTCCAGCAGGCAGCCGACAAGATCCTCGTCGAAGCCGCCACCGCGGGGGCCGACCTGGACGACCTGAAGCTGCTGGCGCAGGCCGCGTACGAGGCGTGGCGGGCGCAGGAGCCCGACCCCGACGACGACCCCCACGGGAAAGGCTTCGGCGACCGCCACCTCATCCTCGACACCACCCTCGACAACGCCGGGCACCTGCGGGGCGACCTGACCCCCGAATGCTCAGCCGCCCTCGCCGCCGTCCTCGACGCCCTCGGCAAGAACCGCGGCCCCGAGGACCTGCGCACCGCCCAGCAGCGCTACCACGACGCCCTCCAGGAAGCCTGCGAGCTCCTCATCCGCGCCAAGATGATCCCCGACCGGGCCGGCGCCGACACCCGCGTGGATGTGACTATCCCGCTCCGGGACCTCCTCGGCATGGACGGGGCGTCGGCCGTCGAGGACACCTGGCTCCGCGCCCGCGCCGGAGAGCACGGCTACCTGTCGGGGAAGGACGCCGAGGCCATCAGCTGCGACGCGATGATCGTCCCGGTCGTCACCGGCAGCCCCGACTGGGACCTCATCACCGAGATGATCCACCTCGTCACCGACGCCTACAACCACGCCAGCGCCAAAACCGGCACCCCGCTGCCGCCCGAGGCGTGGGAGGCGCTGCAGTACGCCCTCGCCCGCCGCGCCATCCGGTTCGTCTCCGGCCCCGGCGCCCTCGCCTCCGCCCTCCGCCGCAGCCTCCTCGTCAAGCCCCTCAACACCAAAAGCGCGATCCTCGACATCGGCTACGCCGACACCATCCCCGACGCGATCCGCAAAGCCGTCATCGCCCGCGACAAAGGCTGCGCCTGGCCCGGCGGCTGCCACCGCCGCCCCGCCCACTGCGACGTCCACCACGTCAAACACAAAAAACACGGCGGCAAGACCAGCGTCAAGGACTGCGTCCTTCTGTGTCAGTACCACCATGACATCTGCATCCACCGGATGGGCTGGGAATTCGAACTCCTGCCCGACGGATCCACCCGGGCCACCAGCCCCGACCGCAAAGTCGTCCTCCGCAGCCACGGACCACCACCGCCAACCCAACCCGGCTAGCACCCCGACCCGCCCTTGATCCGACGCCCGCGACCGGCAAGCACCACACCGGCCGCGCGGGCGCCAGCACGCCCATACACCGGGGGCTTCGGCCTTCGCGCCGAGCGATGAAAAATGCGCGACGGTACCGCAGTTCACCGCCGCTCAGCCGGGGGGGAAGCCGAGCGACAGCGGTCAGCCGCAGGCCGAGGCACCGCGTGGCGGTACCGCCGCGTTGCGGCCACCATATCGGTCAGGAAAGACGCCCACAAGCGGTAAGTCAGGCGATGTGCGGGCAACCTCCATGGCCAGCAGCACGGCCCCGACTACGGTCCGTGCACCCATTGCGACGTCCCTCGGGGAGCCTTCATCCGGCTGAGCGGGGGCGATGTGCGGATACCGACGGCCTCGGGAGCAGGCAGCACGGCATCCGTGATGATCGAGCCAATTTCTATCTCGTGATCCCACCCCCTCGATGGGACCAGCGGCCCATACGATAGCTACTAAATGTCGCACTTATGTCGCACTGCCCGCCTCGACCGCCGAGAGGCGCCTATGGCTAACTACAACCCCGACCCGTCGCGCGCTGCCCCCGATGACTTTGCCCGGCAGGCCGCCGCCGAGTATCTGCATGAACTCCTCCTGCGGCCCGGTCGAACGCGGCGCACCTGGGAGCAGTACGCCGAGCGCACCCGGCTGGGCCAGGTCAATCAGCTCGCCGTGGCGGAGGTGCTCGCCCGGCATCTGTGGCAGCATCCGAGGCGACGTGGGGACGGCGATCTGCTGCCGCGCCAATTGAAGGACACGGCCGCCCGCGCGCTGTCCGGCAGGCTGCTCAGCAGGGCGACCCTTGAGCTGTTCATGGACGCCTTCGCGCTGCCCGACGCCGAGCAGGATCAACTTTGGCGGCTGTGGGAGGGATCCCCCCGAGTGCGCATGCTCACCGGCACCCGAGCGATCCGTCCCGACACGGAGGAGGAGGTGGCCTCATTTCTCGGCCCTCCCGGCCACCAGACCGTCTCCCTGCACGACCACGCCTTCGTCCGGGCGGATGGACGGATCGGCGGGGTCCGGACCATACAGGTGATCGAGGCGCTCCGCGACGGGTTGGACAGCATTCCGTATATCTACGACACGTCGGCGCTCACACTGCGGGTCGGCCACGGCTGCGAGCCGCCCGTAGCCCCCGGCCGCCAGGTTGCGAACGGCCCGTACGTGCTCCGCATTCCGCTCGCGAGGACGCTGGCGGAAGGGGAGACGCTCTCCCTGGAATACGCCACCACCTTCCACTACCGGGGCGAAATGACCGATGAGGAGCGCCAGTATCGCCGGGCGGTTATGCGCCGGGTGGACAACATCGACCTCCGGGTCGAGTTTGACCCCGAGTACGTCCCGCCGGCCGTCTGGTGGGCGGTGTGGGACGGAGTAGACGGTGGCGTCGTCGAGCAGCACCAGGTGCAGCCGGATAGCCAGAACTCGGTCCACCGCTACCTTCGGCTAGTGGAGAAGACGGTCGCCGGCTTCTACTGGGAGGACCGGACCTCCGGATTCTGATGACGGCTCCGCTGTAATCCGGCCTTGCTAGCGGATTTCGTAGGTTCCGTCCAGCCGGGCGCGGCCGATGACGTGGCCCTTGATCGCGGAGATGACGTCATCGAGGGTGAAGCCGTCCGGCAGGGCGAGGGCCTGGTCGAGGGCGAAGAGCTGGAACACGTAGGCGTGCGGCCCGTGCGACCGCACCGGCATGGGCCCGGCCCAGCCGCGCCGTCCGAGGACGCCCCTGCCGTGCCGGATCCCGGGGATGGGGCTTGGGTTGGCGAGGGCGTTCTCGGGGATGTCGTCGCGCGAGGGGTCGATGCCGAGCGTCAGCGCGTGGGTGGCCGGCTTACCGATCGGGACGTCGGGGTCTTGCACGATGAGGGCGAGCTCGACCGTGCCGGCCGGCGGGGGCGTCCAGTTGAGGGCGGGTGAGATGTTGGGACCGCGCAGCCTGCCGCGGTGTTTGTCCGGGATGGGAGTCCCGTGCTCGAAGGCGGGACTGGTCAGGGTGAAGTTCTCCGCGGCCTGCAGGTCGGGGCGAGCCCAGACGAGGGTGTGGTGGCCGGCGCGGCGGTTGCGCAGCGCCACGCCAAGGGGGTTCGCGGGCATGATGGTGGCTCCTTCTTCCTGTGAATGCGGGCTCCGTCGAACATCGCCAGGTAGTCCGATAGCCGGTCCCGGCGGGAATTCAGCAGGTAGATCGCCCGGCATCCACGATGTATCGTGACCCCGTGGCGTCAGCCATGCTGACTTCCCGGTTGGAGCAGGTCAATGATGACCGGTATCGCGCTGATGATCCGAGGGCCGGGTCATAACTTCGGCGGCGCCTGGGAGTTCGTGGTCGCCGTGCTCCTGATCATCGTGGTCATCTTCTTCCGCGTGTACGGCCCGCACAAGCGGTCCGGGCCGCGGGCGTCGCACCATACGTCGCGTAGGACCGTGCGCCGGTCCGCGCACCGGTCCCGCCGGCCCGATCGGCGATAACGCTCCGCCTTGCCAGCGCGACGCTTGTATTACTCGCGGCGCTTCCATCCCGGGCGTTTCCGGGAGGGCTGGTCACGATACGGTTACCGCGATGACTAAAACGCGGAGTGCAACCCGGCCCGACAGCCTCGATCTGCCCGTGGTGGCGGTGGCGAACAGGCTGCCGGTCCAGCAGGGCGACAACGGCTGGGAGCTGTCACCGGGCGGCCTGGTCACGGCGCTGCGGCCGGTGATGTCCACCCATCGTGGCGCGTGGGTCGGCTGGGACGGCGGGACCAGGGGCATGCCGCAGGCGCTGCCGGACTCCAGCATCCAGCTCGTGCCCATCGGACTGTCCGCCGCGCAGGTGCGCGGCTATTATCACGGCTTCGCCAACGCGACGCTATGGCCGCTGCTGCACAACGCGATCGAGAAGCCCCGGCTCGAGCGGGCCTGGTGGTTCGCTTACCGGGACGTCAACGCGATCTTCGCGGACCGGACGCTCTCCGTCCTCGACGATTACCCGGACGCGATCGCGTGGGTGCACGACTACCAGCTGATGCTGGTACCGCAGCTGATCCGCGGCCGTCGGCCCGACCAGGCGATCGGGTTCTTCCTGCACGTGCCGTGGCCGTCGCCCGACATCTTCGCCCGGCTGCCGTGGCGCGAGCAGATCCTGACCGGCCTGCTCGGCGCGGACGTGGTCGCCTTCCACACCGATGAGTACCGCGGCAACTTCCTGCGATCCTGCTCCCGGCTGCTCGGCGACGCGGGCATCGAGGTCCGCGGCTCGTCGGTCATCCTGCCCGACGGCCGCGTCGTCACCACCTCCACCGCGCCGATCTCGATCGACGCCGCCGAGTACTCCCGGCTCGCCTCCGAGCTTGGCACCGACGAGGAGATCGAGGCGCTGGTCGAGCAGTTCAGCGGGCGCACGGTGCTGCTCGGGGTCGACCGGCTCGACTACACCAAGGGCATCGTCGAGCGCCTGCTGGCGGTGGAGATGCTGCTCGAGCGCAACCCTGATCTCCGCTCCCGGCTGGTGTTCATGCAGATCGCGGTGCCCAGCCGGGACAACGTGCGGGAGTACCGCCAGCTGCGCACCAGCGTCGAGCAGCTGACCGGCCGGATCAACGGCGTGTTCACCGAGCCGGGCGGCGACGTGCCGGTGCACTACCTCTACCGCAGCCTGTCGCCCGAGCAGCTCACCGCCTACTACGCGCTCGCGGACGCGCTGCTTGTCACCCCCCTGATCGACGGCATGAACCTGGTCTGCAAGGAGTACGTCACCGTGCAGTACGCCCGCGAGGGCAGCGGCGCGCTGGTGCTGAGCGAGTTCACCGGCGCCGCGGTCGAGCTGTCGGCGGCCATCTTGTGCAATCCGTTCGACGTCGAGGGGCTGTCGTTCCGGATCGAGCAGGCCCTCCGGATGACCGAACAGGAACGCCGCTCGGCCCTGGCCGCGATGGCCGAGCACGTCGCCACTCACGACGTTCATCGCTGGGTGTCCGGCCAGCTGACCGAGATCGCGACCCGCGGCCAGGCCAGGGTCTGAGCTCCGCGCGGCCGTCTTCGCGCCGGGATACGCGACAGCGCTTAACGGGCGGGTTGGCTAAGCGAAGCGGCTCGCGCGGGTCGCAGCCTACGATACTGCGCACATTACATCACGGTAAGTGATTAATCCTGTACTGTTAGCTCTCGTTCAGGGCGAAGATGGCTGAGCCTCGCTCCTCGGGCTGGGAAGATCCCGCCCGCCTCGGCGGCGGGCCGGAACCGATAACTGAAATGGAGAAGGCCTGACGTGCGCGTGCTCATCGTCACCCGCTACTTCCCCCCGGAGGCCGGCGCGCCCCAGGCCAGGCTGTCGGGCCTGGCCGCGACCTGGGCGGCGGACGGCGACGAGGTCACGGTGCTGACCGGGATGCCTGACCACCCCACTGGGGTGCGGCCGCAGGCTTACCGGCGCGCCGTCCTCCGCCGTGAGCGTCGCGACGGCTACCGGGTGCTCCGCACCTGGCTGTACGCCACCCCGAACGAGGGGATCGCCCGCAAGACGCTCGGCCATCTGAGCTTCATGGCCAGCAGCGTGATCCTCGGCGCGCGGCGGGGCGGCCCGGCCGACGTGGTCGTGGTCTCCTCGCCGACCTTCCTCTCGATTGCGTCCGGGTGGCTGCTGGCCCGGCTGAAGCGGGCCAGGTTCGTGGTCGAGATCCGTGATCTGCGGCCCGCGATCTTCGTCGAGATCGGCGTGCTGGCCAACCCGCTCGTCATCCGGGTGCTCGAACGCCTCGAGCTCGCCGCCTACGCGGCCGCGGACGAGGTCGTCGTGGTGACCGAGGGGCTGCGGGCCGACCTGCTGCGGCGGGGGGTCGAGCCGGAGAAGGTGCACACGATTAGAGATGGCGTGGACGTCGGGCGGTTCGCGCCCGCCGCCGAGACGGGCTCGGCCGACGAGCGGCGCGCGCTGCGCGCCCGGCTGGGCGCGGGCCAGGACGACTGCCTGGTGCTGTACGCGGGGACGCACGGAATAGCCCAGGCGCTGACGGCGATCGCCGACGCGGCGGCCATCCTCGACCGCTCCGGCCGGGCCGGCTCGGCCGGGGCCGACCGGGTCGGGGCCGGCTCGGCCGCCGAACGGGCGGCGGCCAGCAGGCAGCCGATCCGGTTCGCCTTTGTCGGGGACGGCGGCGACAAGCGGCGGCTGGAGCGCCGAGTGGCGGAACTCGGGCTCGGCAACGTGACGCTGCTGCCCGGCGTGCCCAGCCGGCAGATGCCGGCCCTGCTGGCGGCGGCCGACATCTGCCTGGTGCCGCTGCGCAAGGTACCGCTGCTCGCCACGTTCATACCGCCGGAGACGTTCGAGTACCTGGCGGCGGGCAAGGCGGTGATCGGCTCGGTGGCCGGCGAGGCCGCGCAGATCCTGGCCGAGGCGGGCGCGGCGGTGGTCCCGCCCGAGGACAGCGGCTCGCTCGCGGCCGTCATCGCCGCGCTGGCGGCCGAGCCGCAGCTGCGGGCGGAGATGGGCCGGGCCGGCCGGTCCCATGTCGAGCGGTGCCACGACCGGGCGGCGCTGGCCCGGGAGTACCGCAAGATCCTGTAGGACATCTGCGTCGGTTAATTATCGGTGCTAACGGCATGGCCGCCTTGCCGGGAGGGAAGTTCTCTCTTGGTTGGTTTGGGTCGCGGGTTTTAATTCGGGCGGGTGTGGCGGCGCATGCTCCAGAAGGCCGGGCGGTCACTAGGGCGCTGGCTGCGGCACTGGCCGCGGCGGAAGATCATCGCCTTCGGGGCCGGCTCCCTGGCCCTGCTGCTGATCGGGGTCACCGCGACCGGGTACGAGATCCTGCACCACTTCAACGCGAACATCCAGCAGGACGACATCAGCGGCCTGCTCGGGGCGCAGCCGGTGAACACCCATCCGCAGGCCGAGAACATCATGGTGATCGGCTCGGACTCGCGGGACGGGCTGAACGCGTCGTACGGCACCGGCCTGGTCACCGACCAGTCGGACACGCTGATGGTCATCCACATCCCGGCCGACCGGCAGTGGGCCGAGGTGATGTCGATACCCCGCGACTCGTGGGTGAACATCCCGGCCTGCGAGATGGGCGACGGCCAGACGTCCGCGCCGACCCAGTTCAAGATCAACGAGGCGTTCGCGATCGGCAACCTCGACGGGAACCGGACCAGGCTCGGCGTGGCCTGCACGGTCAAGACCGTCGAGCAGGACACCGGGATTTACGTCAACCACTTCATCGTGGTCAACTTCACCGGGTTCGAGAACATGGTGGCGGCGCTCGGCGGCGTTTACGAATGCAACCCGACCGCGATCGACGACCCCAACTCCGAGCTGCGCCTGTCGCCCGGCCGCCACCTGCTGACCCCGACCCAGGCCCTCGGCTACGTGCGGGCTAGGTACACCCTGGGCGACGGCAGCGACCTGGAGCGCATCACCCGGCAGCAGGCGTTCATGTCATCCCTGGTCAGCCGGGTGCGCAGCGAGCTCTACAACCCGCTCGCCATCTACCGGTTCCTCGACGCGTTCACCAAGTCGCTGACCGTCGACACCCAGCTCGGCGGCATCACCGGCCTCTACGACCTGGGCCAGTCGCTGCGCGCCATCCCGTCGAGCAAGATCGCGTTCTTCACGCTGCCGAACTACACCGACCCGAGCGCCGCCGCGAACGTGCTCTGGACGCAGCCCGAGGACGACCAGATCTTCGCTTCCTTCCGCAACGACGTGCCCGCCAGCAGCTCGCTCTTCGGCGCCTCGACGACGGCGGCCAAGTCGAGCGCGCCGTCCGGACTGACTGAGGGCAGCCCGCAGCTGACCGGCCGCGCGGGGTCGCCCGACGCCAGCGCCAGCGCCAGCGCCAGCGCCACCGCCACCGGCACGCTGTCGGCCGGCCCGGGCGCGAGTCCGAGCGCCAGCTCGCTGCCGATCCAGGCACGCACTGCCAACCAGTCCATCTGCGCCGGCTGAGCGCTCCGGTCCCGGATACCGTTGACCGGGTGAGGAGCTGGGTGCGACGGGCGTGGCCCGCGGTCGTCGGCGTGGTCCTGTGCGTCGGGCTGGCGGTGCCGCTGCTCGGCGCGCCCGCAGCGGCGTCTACGGCCGCCTCAGCCGCCCGGGCCGCAGCCGGGACGGGGATCCGGCCGGTGGTGATCGTCGGCATCTCCGGACTGCGCTGGAATCAGGTGACCGCGGCCGGCACCCCGCAGCTGTGGCGGCTGGCCGGCGGCGGCTCGGTCGGCTCGCTGGTCGACTACGCCCAGCAGCCGTTGTCGTGCCCGGCCGACGGCTGGCTGACGCTCAACGCCGCCGCCCGCGCCCAGGGCCCGCGCCCCTGCCCGAGGCTGCCCGCGGTGGTCCAGGACGGAGCCGGGGCCAGCAGTTCCGGCCATGGCGCAGATCATCGCGGCCAACCGGGGCTTCCACCAGTCGCCCGACTGGGGCCTGCTCGGTCGCTGCCGGGCTGCGCGACCGCCGTCGGCCCCGGGGCGGCGCTCGCGCTGGCGTCCGCGGCGGGCACGGTCGCCTCCTACCTGCCGTCGGCGGGGGGACTGTCGGCCGGGGTGCTGGCCCGCTGCCCGCTGACCGTCGTCGACCTGGGCCAAATCGGAGGTATCGAACGGACCGATGTCTCCGCGATCGACGGCCGGCTAGCCGCGATCGTGGCCGACCTCGCTCCCGGCACTCTGCTCCTGGTCACCTCGCCTGGCGCCGCGGTCGCGCCAGGTCCTGGCGGCGGGCCGGCCGGCCCCCCGCATCTGATGACGGTCGTGGTCAACGGCCCGGGGTACGCCGACGGACTGCTGTACTCCGCGTCCACCAGGCGACCGGGGATCGTGACGCTGACCGACTTGACCCCGACGGTGGCCGGCTGGCTCGGCCGCGCGGTCCCGGCCGGGACGGTCGGCGCGCGGATCGGCTGGACCGCGCGCGGGGATCTGCCCGCCGCGATCGGGGCGCTGCTCGGCCGGGATGCCGCCGAACAGGTCTGGCTCGCCACCCACGGCTGGTTCTTGGTCGGCTACGCGCTGGCCGCCGCGCTCGCCTTCGGCCTGCCCGCGTTGCTTTTCTGGGGCGCGCGGGAGGAACGTCGGCGCGCTCGCGCCCGCTGCTGGCGGATCGCGGGCGTCCTCGCGGCCGCGGTGCCACTCGGCAGCTACCTGGCGAACCTGTTCCCCTGGTGGGGCCGGGCGCACTCGGCCTGGTGGCTGTACGGGCTGGCGATCGGCTTGACGCTGGTCGTGGCGGCGGCGGCGCTGGTCGCGGCGGCGCTGGTCGGCCCGTGGCGGCGCGACCCGATCGCCCCGTTCGGGCTCATCTGCCTAGCCACCCTGGCGCTGCTCGGACTCGATGCGATGACCGGGTCGCGGCTGCAGCTGGAGGCGCCGTTCGGGCTGTCGCTGCTCGTTTCCGGCCGTTATTACGGCATCGGGAACGACGTGCTCGGCGTCTACAGCGTCAGCGCCCTGGTGGGGGCCGCCTGGCTCGGCCGCGCGGCAGCGCGGAGGCCGACGGCGGCGATGAGCGCGGTCGGGCTGTTCGCGCTGATCGCCCTGGGCTGGCCGGGTTTCGGGGCCAAGGTCGGCGGTACCATCGCGCTGGCGCCGTGCCTGGCGCTGCTCGTCGTCTCGGTCGCGGGCCGGGGCGGGGCTGGGGACGGCGCAGTCGAGGACGCAGCTAGGCGGAGCGGCCGGGTCAGGCTCGGCTGGCGGTGGGCGGTGCCGGTCGCGCTGAGCGGCGTGGCCCTGGTCGCGGTGTTCGCCTTGGTCAGCTACTTCATCCCGGCCGCGGGCCGGTCCGACATCGGGACGTTCGCCGGCAACCTGCTACGAGGCAACGGCGGCGGGTTGATCGAGCGCAAGGCGAGCGCGAATGTGGGAACTCTCACCGTCAGCGCGGCCCGCTGGCTGATCCCGGTCGCGGCGGCGGCGGCCGCCGCCGCCCTCTGGCGGCCGTCGGCGCTGCGGCTGCGCACGCTCTCGGAGGCGTTCGCGTCGGCTCCGGCGGTCCGGACGACGGCCTGGCTGTGCTGGCTGGTGCTGGTGATCGGCTGGTTCGCCGACGACTCGGGGGTCATCGTGCCCGCCGCGGCGATCCCGTTCGCGGTGCCACTGGTGGTCTCGATCGCCGTTTCCGTTTCCGCTGCGCCTGGTGGGGGACGCTATGGTGGTAAGGCCTTCGCGGGGTCATCCGTCGCTAGGGCGGGGCCCCAACCCAGCTTGCCCCCCACGTATGACCAGCCCCCGAAGTAGACAGAGGACGCTCGAGTGCAATACCAGCTTTCGCGTGTCGTCGCGGGTCCGATCCTGCACGCGTTCGGTCGCCCCCGGGCGACCGGGCTTGAGAACATCCCGGCCAGCGGCCCCGCGCTGCTCGCCTCGAACCACCTGTCGATCATCGACTCCGTCTACCTGCCGCTGATGCTCTCCCGGCCGGTGGTGTTCCCGGCCAAGGCCGAGTACTTCACGGCCAAGGGGCCGGTCGGCCGGCTGTGGGCGGCCTACCTGCGGTCCACCAACCAGCTGGCGATGAACCGGGACGACACCAGGTCGGCTACGGCCACCCTGGAGGCGGCGGCCGAGATCCTGCGGGCGGGCGAGCTGTTCGGGTTCTACCCGGAGGGCACCAGGTCACCGGACGGGCGGCTATACCGGGGCCGGTCGGGGCTAGGCTGGCTGGTGCTGAACACCGGCGCCCCGGTGATCCCGGTGGCGATGTCGGGCACCAGGAAGATGATGCCGCCGGGCAAGCTGCCCCGCCCGGCCAAGATCGAGATCAAGATCGGCAAGCCGATGGAGTTCGGCCACCTGGCGGGCGACCCGCCCGGCCGGGCCCGCCGCATCATCGCCGACGAGGTAATGCAGGCGATTCGCGACCTCTCCGGCCAGGAGTACGTGCACGAGTACGCCTCCGATGTCAAGGAGAAGCTGGCCGAGGCGAACCGCCCGGATTCCGCCGCCTAGGCCGGTCGGGCGGACCCCGGCCGATCGGGCCAATTGCCGTCGGGGTGAAACCAGGGCCCGTTCGGGCTAAGGCTCTTGATCTTCTTCTTCGACCGGGCGGAGCGGACCGGTGGTCGCGGCCGGGTTCCATACGTACATCGGGCCGGTGCTTGACAACGGCCACGGCGACGGCGCCTTGGGGACCGGCGCCGACGCGAACACCGACGGCGACTGCTCCCAGGGCGCCAGCGGCGCGTCCGCCGCCCGGCCGGACCCCGGCCGGGCGCTCGGGTTGGCGCTCACCCAGGCGCTGCCCGCGCCGATGGCGGCCCGTGGCGGAGTCGGGGGCAGGCCGAGGGCGGGCGGCCGCAGCCCGGTCGGAGCGGCCGGCGGCTGGTCGCGCGAGTGACGGCCGGGGCCGCGGCCGCGGCCGTCGCGGGCGGCGTCGTCGGCCCGGGCGGACCGCACCCGGCGGCGCACCCAGGTCACGGTCAGCGCGCAGATCAGGGCCGTGATGAGGACGCAGGCGGCGATGAGCAGGTAGAGCAGGACCGAGCGGATGGTCCCGGCCGGATTGCCGGGCTTGACCGCGGCCGGCCGGGTGGGCGTCAGCGTGGGGGCGGCCGGCTGGGCGGTGGCCGTCGGGGTCGACGGGGCCGGTCGCGGATGAGCGGCCGCGACCGCCGCGGCCCGGGCGAGCGCGGTCCCGGCGTTGAGCGCGCCATGGCCGCGCCCCGCCGTGCGCGAGCCCGCTGCCGCCGAGCCGGAAGCGGGCGCGGTCGCGCCGTCCTCGATCGCCCCGGCGACTTCGGCCGCCGTCAGCCACGGGTAGCGGCCGCGGATGAGCGCGGCGACCCCCGCCGTCAGCGCGGACGCCATGTCGGTCGAGGCCAGGGTCTGGTACCCGCCGTCCGGGGCGGCCACCGTCAGGCCGACCGGCGGCCCCGCAGTCGCGCCGGAGTCCATCGCGACGGCCGGCCCGGCCGCGCCGGGAGCGGTCAGCGCGACATACGACCCGGTGTTGGTGAACGGCGCGAGATCCCCGTCCCGCGCGGTCGCGCCGACGGCGAGGACGCCCGGGTAGGCGGCCGGGTAGTCGACCGCGTTGCCGCCGTCGCCGTTGTCGCCCGCCGGGGCCACCAGCACGACGTCCCGTGAGATCGCGTACTCGACCGCCGCCCGCTCGGCCTGGCTCCGGTCGGCCGCGGCCGACGCCGCGCCTGCGCCGCCCATCGCGCTCGGATCGAGCGGGAGCGAGATGACGGTGGCGCCGTGCGCGACCGCGTACCTGATCCCGGCGGCGATGGCCGCGGGCAGCTGGCCGGTGACGGCCGAGTCGGAGTCGAGCGGATCGTTGTACTCCAGGGTCACCTGCACCGACAGGATCCGCGCGCCGGGGGCGATCCCGGTGATGCCCTCGGCCCCGCCCGCCCCGTGCCCGTGCCCCGCGATGAGGCCGGCCACCGCCGTCCCCTCGTCCGCCCAGAACGCCGAGCCCGGTCCGCGGCCCGTCTTGGCGAGGTCCGGGCCGGTCGTGACCGTGCCGGTCAGATCGGGGTGGCTGCCGTCAACGCCGGTGGAAAGGACCGCGACGGTGACGCCGCTGCCCGCCGCGGGCGCGGCCCGCCAGGCGGCGGCCGCGTCCAGCGCGGGCAGCCACCATTCCGCCGCGCTGGGCGCGCGGGCGGCGTGCGTCAGCTCGCCGGCGTTCGCGGGCAGCGCCGAGCCGGCCGCGGCGGCAGCGGCGAAGGACAGGGCCGCTGACGCCGCGAGCCCGGTGCGTAGCCGACGGGAGACGTTGATTACGCCATCCCTCCAGGTCCAGGTGGGGCCCGCCGAATCGGGGCGAAGGGGGTGGTACGTGAAAACCGTCCCTTATGCTGCCATGCGTTCGGCCGCAACGGAACGCAAGGCCGGCTAACTATTGGGTGACGATGAGCGCCGTCCCGGCTGGCGGGATCGGCGCGCAGGCGATAATGCGGTAGAAGCAGATAAGAACGGAGCGGTGATGCCTGCCTTGTCCGAGCGTGACATGCGCGTGCTCGCCTTCGAGCGGGGCACCTGGCGCACCGCCGGCGCCAAGGAGCAGGCCATCGCGGAGGTGCTCGGCGTCACCGCAACCAGGTACTACCAGCTGCTCAACGAGCTGATCGACACGCCCGAGGCCCTCAAGTTCGACCCGACGCTGGTCAAGCGGCTGCGCGCGCAGCGGGCGAGGCGCCAGCGGGTCAGGTCGCCCAAGCCGCGCGGCTGACCGGCCGGGTGTCCGGGGACGCCGGTAGCGCAGCCCCGGGCGGGTCGACCGGGGCGAGTCAGGCGGCCGGGCTCGGCTGAGGCCGGCCAGGGACGTAGACGGACCAGCCGGCCGACCGCCAGCGGTCGGCGTCGAGGGTGCACCGGGCGTCGATCAGGACGGGGGCGGCGACGACCTCGGCCAACGCGGCCGGATCGATGTCGCGGTAGTCGGTCCACTCGGTCAGGTGCAGGACGAGGTCGGCGTCCTCGGCCGCCTGGTGGGCCGAGTCGGCGTACCGAAGGCCGGGACGGACCAGCGCCGCGTTGGGCATCGCGACCGGGTCGTGCACGCTGACGATCGCGCCCTCGTCGGCCAGCCGCCCGGAGACGACCAGGCTGGGGGAGTCGCGGATGTCGTCGCTGTTGGGCTTGAACGCGGCGCCGAGGACGGCGACCCGCTTGCCGTCGAGCGCGCCGCCGAGGGCCTGGCGGGCGAGGGCGACGACGCGATCGCGACGGCCCAGGTTGATGGTGTCGACGGTGGTCAGCAGGTCGACCAGCGAGCCGACGCCCTTCTCGGCGGCGGTCGACTTGAAGGCGCGGATGTCCTTGGGCAGGCACCCGCCGCCGAAGCCGAGCCCCGGGGAGAGGAACCTACGGCCGATCCGCTCGTCCAGGCCGATCGCGTCGGCCAGCCGGATCACGTCCGCGCCGGACGCCTCGCACATCTCCGCCATGACGTTGATGAAGGAGATCTTGGTCGCCAGGAAGGCGTTCGCCGCCACCTTGACCAGCTCAGCGGTCTCCAGGTCCATCGTCAGGGCGGGGGTGCCCGAGGCCAGGGGGGTGGCGTAGACCTCGCGCAAGGTCTGGTCCGCCTGCTCCGATGTGACGCCGAGGACGATCCGGTCCGGGGTCAGGCTGTCTTGCACCGCGTAGCCCTCGCGCAGGAACTCGGGGTTCCACGCGAGGTCGACCGCGTCGCCGGCCGGCGCCGCCGCGCGCGCGATCGCCAGCAGTTGCCGGGCGGTGCCGACCGGCACGGTCGACTTCCCGACCAGCAGGGCCCGCCTGGTCAGGTGCGGCGCGAGCGCGCCGATGGCGGCGCGCAGGTAGCCGAGGTCCGCGTTCCCGCCGGCCGCCTGGGGCGTGCCCACGCACAGGAAGTGAACGTCGCCGAACTCCCCGATCTCGGCGAACGAGTCGGTGAAGCGGAGCCGTCCGGCGTCGAGATTCTTCCGCAGCAGGGGCTCGAGCCCCGGCTCGAAGAACGGCGCCTCGCCGCGAGCGGCCTTGGCGATCTTGTCCGCGTCCACATCGACGGCGAGCACCTGGTGCCCGAGGTCCGCCATGCACACCGCGTGGGTCAAGCCGAGATAGCCGGTACCGATGACGCTGATCCGCAGGTCATTACGACTGGCAGCCATGGGGGGCCTTCCGTTCCTTAATCCAACTTATCCGGGGGGTAATAGAGGGTATCGTCCGCGGGCGACGTGGGCTCCGGCCGGCTGCCTGCTCCGGCCTCGCCGCCCGGCCGGGCGCTTAGCGCAGGCGCCAGCACGGGATGCTGACCTGCCACCACTCGTGCGTGTAGAGATAGGAGGTCGCGCCCGGATGGGCGCAGGCTGCGCTGGCGCGGGCGACGACGCTGGTCCACGGCGGGCTGGAAGTGCGGCCGTTCGTCACCCGGAAATTGAGCGTCACCGCCACCGCCACCAGGACCGCGAACGCCGGCCACCGGCAGCCAGCCGAAGGTCGCGCGGGCGGGTGACGTCCCCGCGCGCCGCCGCGGCCGGAGCAGGGCGACCAGGGCGGTGTAGAGCAGCAGGGCCGGGGCGATGACGTAGCGCGGCTGCACGACAGCGGTGTTGATGAGCATCGCGTCGGCGAACATGGCCAGGCTGAACAGCCCCGCCACGATCGCGAGGGCCCAGTTCGGGTCGGTGAAACGGGCGATCGCGAGGACGACCGCGACCACCACGACCGCCCACGCGCCGCCGATCAGCGCGACGTGCGCGGCCGTGTTGACGATGTGCAGCGGCTCGAAGTTGCCCCGGTAGTTGGCGCCGGGACCGCCCAGCGCGCTCTCACCGAAGATCGCCCGCGGCACGACGCGGCCGGCGTAGTACTTCAGCACGAACAGCGGGCCGTTGAAGCCGAACAGGTAGTGCTTGCTCTTGCCTTCCAGGGTCAGGCTCATCTGCAGCAGCACCCCCGCGAACCAGAGGACCGCCAGGAAGACGGCGTTCTTGGACCGGTCGACGATCAGCCGGGCGACTACCAGCGGGGCCAGCACGATCGCGAGGGCCGCGGTTGACGCCACGCTGAGCATGACGATCGGCGACAAGATACGGCCCGCGCGCGTGCCGGGAATCCACAGCAAGGTCCAGAACGCGCCGTAGAGACCGATGAACTGGACGGTCACGAGGTCGTTGTTCGCCTGCGTGTACGCCAGCGGGATCACGCACGCGGGGGCGGCGATGAGCAGCCGGAGCCAGGGGCTGCGCAGGTACGGCCCGCTGGCGATGTAGGCGACCAGACCGTAGACCGCGTACTGGAGGGCGGCGGCGGCCGACATGATCCCGGGCGCCCAGCTCAACGGGAACTGGATCGCGATCTCGGTGATGACGCGGGCCGGCACCTGGTAGTACCCGCTGATCGGGGACTTGACGGTCTGCTCGAAGGGGGAGTTGAGCGCCTGGCTGAGCAGGTTCTTCGCGTCCTCGATCCAGATCGTGTTGAGCGAGCCCGCGCCGACCGTGCGGGACAGGCTGACCGCGGCGCCGCCGATCACGCAGGCGATCGCGAGCAGGATCTTTCGCCCGCCGACGGGCCCGCTCTCGGTGCGCAGGAACACGTCGGACCGCAGCCAGTCGACGGCATCCGCCACCAGCCGGCTCGGGCCCGACGCCGGCCAGCCCGACCCCGGCGGAACCGGCCGCGACGGGACCGTGCCAGTCCCGCCCGGTGCGACTTCCGCGCTTGCTTCCTGACTCATGAACGTCCTGCGCAATCTCTTGCTCGCCGGGGTCTTGGCAACGTCATCGGCAGATCCTATCTAAAATCCGCTAAGCCGGTCGGAATTAGGGACTAATGTGTGGGCTCATGCAGTCCACGACTCCAGCCGCGACCGCCGGCGACCGTCCCCTGCGGCCGACGAGGCTGGCCGGGGTAGCCGAGCGGCTGCGGTCGAGCCTGTTCCTGCCTCCGCTCGCCCGGACTGTGAGCTGGCGGCAGGTCGCGGGCGGCGCGGTTTTCGTCGTCCTCGGCGCCGCGGTCAGCCTGGCGCGCACCTCGGGCCCCGGGGCGCTCAACACGATCTGGATTGAGGACGCGAACAACTTCCTGCAGGATGCGCTGCACGAGTCGGTCATGACCACCCTCACCACCCAGATGAACGGGTATTACGACGTGGTGCCGCGGGCGGTCACCGCGATCGCGATGACGTTCCCGCTGACCTGGGTGCCCGGGATCATGTCGGCCTGCGCCGCCATCAGTTACGCGATGTTCGGGCTGATCGCCTACGTCGCCAGCGGGCCGCACCTGCGCAGCCCATGGCTCCGGACGCTGATCGCCGCGCCCGCCTGCCTCATCCCGCTCGGCTACACGCAGGTGAACAACGACCTCGCGACCACGCAGTTCGTCGCCCTCTACGGCATCTTCTGGCTGCTGCTGTGGCGGCCGGGAACGCGAGCGGGCCAGTTGGCGGCGCCCGTCATCATGCTCGGCACCACGTTGTCGAGCATCCTCCCGCTGCTGTTCGCGCCGCTGGTGGCGGCCCGGCTGCTGGCCGACCGGTCCAAGGTCTCCATCGCCATCGCCCTGGGCTGGGCGGCGGGCCTGGCCGCCCAGTGGTCGGTTCAGCTCAGGGGGATGAGCAACCGGCAGGTCAGCGGCTGGACCAACCCGTTCTGGATCCTCGGGAACTACGTGACCAGGGTGGTGCCGCGGGCGCTGTTCGGCGAGGATGCCCTGGGCGGCCCCGGCACCAACGGCGACGGTCATACGCTCCCGCTGGTCATCCCCGACATGGCCATCCACACCGCCCTGATCTGGGGCGCGTGGGCCGTCGTGGTGGCCGCGATCGTCATCGCGGCGGTCAGGTTCACCGCCCCCGACTGGCCGCTGGCGGTGACCGCGCTGCTCTTCAGCGTGCTGCTGTTCGTCGGCGAGATCGTCAATAACCTGCCGATCGTGCAGCCCCGGTACGTCATCGCGCCCGCTCTCCTGGCGTACACGGGCATCGTGGCGATGCTGCGGCCGCGCGCCGCCGCCCGGCCGCGCCCGGCTGCGCTGGCCTGGGCCCCGATCGTCGGATTCGCCCTCGTGCTGGCCGTGACCTGCGGGTTTAACTATCGCGTGACGAACGGCCGGTCGACCAGCCCGGCCTGGACCTCGATCGTCGCGGCGGCTACGCACAAGTGCATGAAACCTGGCATGGCCGACTACTACTTCCACCACCATGGCTGGTGGCAGTTCAAGATCCCCTGCGGAAGGGTGCGATCGTCCTCGTGAATCCCGTAACTGCCGGCGCTGCGCCCGAAGTGACCACCCGGCCGCAGCCTGCGGCTGCCCGGTCGGCGCCGAGGTGGCTGGCCTGGGCGATGCCGACCGCGGTGACCGCGGCGCTCGGGCTGTACCAGATCAACGGGCCGATCCTGTGGCGCGATGAGCTCGCGACGTGGTCGGCCGCCAGCCGCACGCCGCCGCAGCTGTGGGCGATGGTGCACAACGTCGACGCGGTGCTCGGGCTGTACTACCTGGGGCTGCACCTGTGGATGGCGGCCTTCGGCGACTCCGCGGCCGCGCTGCGGCTGCCGTCCGCGCTCGCGATGACCGGCGCCGCCGCCGTCGTCGCGCTGACCGGGAGGCGGCTCGGCGGCACCCGGGTCGGACTGATCAGCGGGCTGATCTTCGCGGTCATCCCCAGCGTCTCCCGCTACGCGCAAGAGGCGCGGCCCTACGCGTTCGCCACGCTGTTCGCGGCGCTCGCCACCCTGCTGCTGCTGCGCGCGATGGAGCGCCCGACCTGGCTCCGGTGGGGCTGCTACGCGCTCGCGCTGGCCGCCGTCGGAGCGTCGAACCTGATCGCGCTGTGCGTGCTGGCCGCGCACGCGGCCATCGTGGCGACCGACTTCTCCCTGCGCACGGTGCGCATTGGAGACGAGGACGCGGCGGGCGGCGGCCGCCCCCTGCCCGGCGGCAGGCCAGAGCCGGTGGAGGGGAGGCCGCTGGCGCTCCTCGGCTGGTTCAGCCTGGCCGCGATCGTCGGGGTCGCGCTTGACGCGCCGATCGTGATCGAGGGACACGCGCAGTCCTCATCCCAGATCGGCCAGCAGCCGGTCCCGCACGTCGTCGCGCTCTTCGGCGTGATCAACGGGCTGTGGCCCGAGCTGTTCTCCTCGACGCCGGTCGCCCTGGCGGTCATCGCGCTCGCGCTGGGGTCGGTGGTGGCGCTCACCGGCGCGCGGCAGCGCGTCCTGGCCGGGTACGCCCTGGCCGGCGGGATTCTCCCGATCGTGGCGGTCTGGATCGTCTCCCAGGGACCGGACTCCTACTGGACCTTCCGGTACATGCTGTTCACCGTCCCGGCCTGGGCGGTGGCGGCCGGTCTCGGCGTCGCCGGGACGGCCGAGCGCCTGCCGCGGCTGAGCTGGCCGCGACTTCGCCTGCCACCCGTCGCGCCGGCGCGGCGGCCGGGCCATGCCGCGGTGGCGACGGCGCTCGTCCTGGCCGTCGCGGCGCTCGGCGCCCACGACCAGCTGGACATACGCAAGCCGCTGGCCCACAACCGGTGGGCCTTCCCGGTCACGATGGCGAACGGGGAACCGGTCGACTACCGAGCCGCCGCGGCGGTGATCGCAGCCAGCCAGCGCCCAGGCGACGGGATCGTCTACCAGGTCAGCGACGAGAACCACTACCAGGTTGACACCGCCATCGCCTATTACCTGCGCGGCCAGCCAATGCCGGAGGCGGTCTTCCAGGCCGAGACGCCGACCCAGGCGGACGACCTGCAGCCGGTCCAGTGCAGCGACCCGTCGACCTGCCTCACCCAGAGCCCGGGCCCGCGGATCTGGGTGGTCTACGTCGACCGGTTCGCGCTCGGCGCGATGGACCCGTTCTCGGCCATCCCCGCCGACGAAGCGGGCTACCTGCAGATCCTGGGCTACCAGACCCAGGCTCTGTACCAGGAGGCCGGCATCACGGTCGCGCTGCTGACGGTGGGCTAACCGCGCAAGCAGTCGCCGCCCGCGGTGCGAAGCTCGCCGGTGTACGCGACGCAGTCGTCATAACGGGGCAGCTGCCCGGCCAGCAGCGCCTCCTCGAGAGTCGGCGCGGCCGCGTCCTTGTCGGACAGCACCGGCGCGCCGCCCGCCTCGTCGAGCGGCCACGCGATCGCCAGCGCGGGGTCAAGCGGGTGCACGCCGTGCTCGCGGCCGGGCGCGTACGGCGTCGAGCACAGGTACATCACGGTGGCCTCGTCGGTCAGCGCCATGAAGGCGTGGCCGAGCCCCTCGGAGAGGAACACCGCGCGGCGGTCGACGTCATCGAGCCGCACCGCCTCCCACTTGCCGAAGGTGGGGGAGCCGGCCCGCAGGTCCACGATCACGTCCAGGATCGCGCCGGACACGCAGCTGACGTACTTGGCCTGCCCGGGCGGGACGTCGGCGTAGTGGACGCCCCTGATCACACCGCGCCGCGACACCGAGCAGTTAACCTGCGCGACGTCGAGCCGGTAGCCGAGGCCGGCCGCGAGCTCCGCGCCGCGGAAGAGCTCAAGGAAGTGGCCTCTGTCGTCGCGATGCACCCGGGGGGTGCTCACCCAGCTGCCGTCGATGCCGAGCGAATCCATACCTGAACCCTAGCGAATCGGCCCGGCGCTCGCGAAGGCGAGCGCCGGGCCGATATCGGGGGCTTCACACGGTGAAGCCGAAGAGTTCAGGAGACGACGATGACCTTCTCGGCCTGCTGTCCCCGGTCGCTCTGGGTGATCTCGAACTCGACCCGCTGGCCCTCTTCGAGGGTGCGGTAACCATCCGACTGGATCGCGGAGAAATGGACGAAAACGTCCTTACCACCGTCGACGGCGATGAAGCCGTAGCCCTTGTCCGCGTTGAACCACTTGACGGTGCCCTGAGCCATTCCCAACAACTCCCTAACTGCTGCTCGGGCTTCGAGCCCCGCCCTTTCAACCGCGGAACCCGTGCGATCGCCACCCGCCGGGCATTAGCCCGGCTACGCAGGCGGGGCGCATGCTTCGCAGGCGTGCACCTGCCTTATCGGCGGCGAACGCAAACGTACCTTACCGCGTGCGCGACGCTTATGACGCCACATAGTTGTCAATCACGGCAACGGGCAAGCCTATGATTACGCGGTGCTGAGCGAGGTCGATCAGCCAAGGCCCTGGCTCTCGAAGCCGGCCGCGCGGAATGCCTCGATCGTCGGCTTGATCGCGGCGGGCACGGTGACGGACGGCGCCACCGCGCCGAGCGTCTTGAGCCCGTCGCCGGAGTTGATGATCACCGTCTCCGCGTCCGGGTCGAGCTGCCCGGCGGCGAGCAGCTTGCGGAGCACGCCGACGGTGACGCCGCCCGCGGTCTCGCCGAACACGCCCTGCGCGCGGGCGAGCAGCCGCATCGAGTCCACCACCTCGGCATCGGAGACGTCGGCGACCGCTCCGCCCGTCCGGCGCACCACGTCGAGCACGTACGGGCCGTCGGCCGGGTTGCCGATCGCGAGCGACTTGGCGATGGTGTCCGGCTTCACCGGGCGGACCACGTCCCAGCCGCGCGCGAACGCCTCGGAGACGGGCGAGCAGCCGGTCGCCTGCGCGCCGAATACCTTCCACGGCTTCTCTTCGACCAGGCCGAGCGAGCCGAGCTCGCTGAACCCCTTGTCGATCTTGACGAGCTGCGCGCCGGAGGCGACCGGGACGACGATCTGGTCGGGCAGCCGCCAGCCGAGCTGCTCGGCGATCTCGAAGCCGAGCGTCTTCGAGCCCTCGGCGTAGTACGGCCGGACGTTCACGTTCACGAACGCCCAGTCCTCGTGCTCGCCCGCCAGCTCGGAGGCGAGCCGGTTAACGTCGTCGTAGTTGCCGTCCACGGTGACGAAGGTGCCGCCGTACACCGCGGTGGTGACGATCTTCTGCTCCTCGAGGTTGGCCGGGACCATTACCACCGAGCGGATGCCGGCCCGCGCGGCCGCGGCGGCCACCGCGTTGGCGAGGTTGCCCGTCGACGGGCAGGCGAGCACCTTGAAGCCCATCTCGGTGGCGGCGGCGAGCGCCACCGCGACCACGCGGTCCTTGAACGAGTGGGTCGGGTTGCCGCTGTCGTCCTTGATCCACAGCCGCCGCATGCCGAGCTCGGCCGCGAGGCCGTCGGCCCGGATCAGCTTGGTGTAGCCGGGCTGGGTGGTCGGCCGGCTGGCGATGTCGGCCGGGACCGGCAGCAGCGGGGCGTAGCGCCAGATGTTGTCCGGGCCGGCCTCGATGTCGGCCCTGGTCAGCCGCGGGAAGTCGTAGCCGACCTCCAGCGGCCCGAAACACATCTCGCATGCGTAGAACGGGCCCAGTGGCGTCGTGTTGCCGCACTCGCGGCAGGTCAGGCCGGTGGCGTTGCCGAGGCGGGGGGTGGCGGGCGCGTCAGTGTTCATTGGGGCGAGGCCTCTCTCCCATCTTTCCCAGCGGTCACCTTGACCGCAGGCCGGACTTGGCACCAGTCGCGCGCCGCCTCGCCTTACTGAGACGCGTTAACCGCGATGGTTGCCGGGGCTTCACAGGGCCGATCCCTCCACCCCTCTGGATGAGGTATTCAGTTGTCAGCGGTTTCGCCGAGCCGGAGAACCGGCCGGTAGCGAGCGCCTGGTAACACTGTAACCGATCGACGGCGGACCCCAGCAACCCGGTTATCGCGCGCCTGATCTACCCTTCATGCATATGACAATCGACCCGAGTCGGCTTCTGCTTGTCGCTTCGAACCGGGGGCCGGTCTCGTACCAGCTCGGTGCCGACGGGTCGCTGACCGCCAGGCGCGGCGGGGGAGGCATGGTCTCCGGGCTGACGTCGGGACTGGCCGCGGCGGCCGCCGACGGGGGGGTGCTCTGGCTCTGCACGGCGCTGTCGGACGCCGACCGGGAGGCCGCCCGGCTGGGCGCGCGGGCCGACGCCCCCGGTGAGCCTGCCGTCCGGATGCTCGAGATCCCGCCGACGGTATTCGACGCCGCGTACAACGGCATTGCCAACTCGATCCTCTGGTTCGTTCATCACCTGCTCTTCGACACGCCCAACCAGCCGGTGTTCGACGCACGGTTCCGCCGCGACTGGGACGCTTACCGCGCGTATAACGAGGCGTTCGCCGTCGCGCTGGCGGAGGAGTGCGCGGGCGGAACGCGGGTGCTGGTCCAGGACTACCACCTGGCCCTCGCGCCGAGGATGCTGCGCGACCGGCGGCCCGACGCCCGGATCGTGCATTTCGAGCACACGCCGTGGGCGCCGCCCGAGTACTACCGGATCCTGCCCGACGACGTGGCGGCGGCGATCCTCGACGGGATGCTCGGCGCTGACCATGTGGGATTCCTCGCCGAGCGCTGGGCCGGGGCGTTCCTCGACTGCTGCGAGGCGGTGCTCGGCGCGCGAGTGATGAGGGGCGCGGCGGGCGTCGGCCGGGTCAACCACCGCGGCCGGATCACCGAGGTCGCGGTGCACCCGCTCGGCGTGGACGCCGGAGCGCTGCGCGAGCGGGCGGCGGCGGCGGACGTCCGCGCGGCCGCCGCCGCCCTGAGCGGGCTCACCGCCGACGGGCGGCAGCTGATCGTGCGGGTCGACCGGACCGAGCTGTCGAAGAACATCGTGCGCGGCCTCGCCGCCTACCGGGAGCTGCTGGCAGGCGCGGCCGGAGTGGCGCGGCCGGGTGACGCATCTCGCGTTCGCGTACCCGTCGCGGTCCGGGCTCCCCGAGTACCAGGCCTACACGGCCCGGGTGCACGAGCTGGCCAAGGAGATCAACGCCGAGTTCGCGACGCCGGACTGGCACGCCGCTCATCCTGGATGTCAGGGACGACTATCCTCGCTCGCTCGCCGCCTGCGGGGCGGCCGACGTGCTGTTGGTCAACCCGATCAGGGACGGCATGAACCTGGTGGCCGAGGAGGGGCCGATCCTGAGCGAGCGCGGCTGCGCGCTGGTGCTCTCCCGCGAGGCGGGGGCGGCGGCCCTGATCGGCGACGACGGCGCTGATCGTCAACCCCTACGACGTCACCGCCACCGCCGAGGCGCTGCATGCAGGCCTGTCCATGCCGGCCACGGAACGGCGCAGGCGCAGCGCCGCGATCTCCGCCCTCGCGGCTGCCCGGGCGCCGCGGCGCTGGCTGGCGGAGCAGGTCGAGTCCCTCGGCTGACGCGCCACCCGGGTCGGCTCCGGCCGAGCCGGCCGAGAGGCATCTGCCTGCTTAGACACGGGTAGGGAACGGCTGCGGAAGGCCGCCGGGGGCGACCGGGGGTTACGGGCGGTATGAGTTGTAAAAGATGCATGCCGAAAACGACATTTCCTATAATTTTGATCGTTTATTCCGTGTAGGCTCGTGCCCGGTTCGCATACGCGGACCAGCTGGAGCAGATAGGTACCTACGTTGACAGTTGACAGCACGCTGCCCGGAGTCGGGTCGCAGGCCGTCCCCGTTCAGGCCGAGCCGCAGGTGACGGACACCGTCGGTCTGCTCTTCGGGCGGCTGAGCGTGCTGCCCGCACTGCTTGCGCTGCCGTTCCTGCTCATCGGCTTCCCGCTGCTGCTGCTGGGCTGGTTCAAGCCCGCCGCGGTGATCGCGGGGTGGCTGCTGGCGGCGGCGGTGATCGTGCCGGTCGGATGGCGCCGGGTCCCGTCGGTGGCAGGCGCGCCTGATTTCGGCACGCCGAGCGAGGGCCGGGTGAGCAGGACGCCCCGGTGGACGCTGGCCGCGGTCGCCGCGATCGCGGTCGCCTTCGGCATCGACCAGGCGGTCTATCACTCGCAGTTCATCATCGTCATGCTCGACCCGGCGTCTTACATGCAGTTCGCCAGCTGGATCTCGCAGCACGGCTCGCTGCCGATCCCGCAGCAGGCCGGGGCGTTCGGAGGGGCGCCGAACATCACCTTCGCCAGTGCCGCGTTCTATCAGGTCGGCCACGCCATCGTGCCCCAGTTCATGGCCGGGCTGCCGATGGTGCTCTCGCTCGGCTTCTGGGCGGGCGGCGCGCGGTTGGCGGTGTTCTGGGGTCCGCTGCTCGGGGCGGCCGCCGTGTTCACGTTCGGCGGCCTGACCGCCAGGCTGATCGGGTCCCGGTGGGCGCCGGCGGCGGCGCTGACGCTCGCGGTCTGCCAGCCCGAGCAGTTCACCAGCCGCTCCACCTACAGCGAGACGCTGGCGCAGATCCTGTTCCTTGGCGCGCTCTCGCTCTGGATAGACGCCCAGCGGACCGACCTCGGGGCGGCGGACGGCGGCCCGTGGCGGACAAGCTGGCGGGCTCATTCGCGCTCGGCGTCGCACGTGCTCGCGGGGATCACCGGGCTGCTGCTCGGCATCACGCTGCTGGTGCGGCTGGACGGGCCGAGCGACATCCTGCTCGTGGTCCCGTACTGCGGGCTGCTGATACTCAGCCGGCGGCGGCAGGTGGTGCCGCTCGTCGTCGGCATGATCATCGGCCTGCTGTACGGGACGGCGGACGGGGTGGTGCTCAGCCGGCCGTACCTGCGCACCAACATCTCGTCGGTCAAGCCGATGGTGGCCGCCTTCGCGCTGGTGACCCTGTTCACCGCGGTGGCCGTGTGGTGGCTGCGGCGACGCGGACGCCCGATCCCGGCGGGCTCCCGGATGGTCAAGGCCGTGACCGCCCTCCCCTTCGCCGTGCTGGCGGCGTTCGTCGTCCGGCCCTACCTGGAGCGGAACTGGCACGCCCTGCAGGACGCCCCGCTGAGCCTGCACTGGGTGTACTGGTACATCGGTGGGCCGATCATCGCGCTCGGCGTCATCGGCATCGCGCTGCTCGCCCGCCGCTGCGTGCGCGGACAGTCGCCGGTGTGGGTGCTGCCGCTGCTGGTGTTCGCCTGGACGATCGCCGAATTCCTGCTCAGGCCGGCGATCACCCCGCACCAGCCGTGGGCGAGCCGCCGGATGGTCCCGGCCGTGCTGCCCGGCCTCATCCTGTTCTCGATCTGGCTCGCGGCCTGGCTGGGCAGGAGGGCGCGGGTCGTCAGGCTGGTGAGCGTGCCGCGCTATCTGCAGCGGTTCCCGCGGGTGCTGGTGATCGCCTGCTGCGCGCTCGCCATCGCGCTGCCGCCCGCGATCGACGCGCGCGGGCTCGCGTTCAAGCGGACCTATGACGGCGAGATCACCGCGGTCGACAAGATCTGCGCCGCGATCCCGGCCGACTCCTCGGTGCTCATCGTCGGCAACACGATGATGCAGCAGTTCGGCGAGGCCATCCGGGGGATGTGCGGCGTGCCGACGGCGGGCGCGACCAATGACAGCCGCGCGAACCTGCTCGCCGACGTGCGCGCCATCGAACGAGCCGGGCGGCACCCCTTCGTATTGGCCTCTACGGACACAGCACTCTCCCCGCTCGGCAATGGCCTGACAAAAAGGATCATGAAGTTGGAAACGACGATAGACACCCACATCACCTTCGGGACGCCGCAGGACACGAATCCGCAGCGCTTCGCCGCCTACAGCTGGGAGCCGGTCAAGTGAGCATCGAACTGGCGAGCGCCGAACCGGCGACCACCGAACTGACGGCGACGGCGGATGAGACCCCGCCCTACGTCACCATCATCCTGCCCTGCTACAACGAAGAGGGCCACGTCATCGCCGAGGTCGAGCGGATCAGCGCGGCCATGGACGCGAGCGGCTACTCCTACGAGCTGCTCGCCGTCGACGACGCCTCGACCGACGCCACCCTGGCCCGCCTGTACGAGGCGCAACCGCGCTTCCCGCACATGGAGATCGTGCCCTTCCGCCGCAACGGCGGCTCGGGCGTGGTGCGGCGGCTGGGCACCGAGCGCGCCCGCGGTGAGATCGTGGTCTGGACCGACGCCGACATGACCTACCCGAACGAGCAGATCCCCGAGCTCGTGCAGCTCCTGGAGAAGGACCCGACGATCGACCAGGTGGTCGGCGCAAGGACGAGCGAGCAGGGCACCTACAAGCTGCTCCGGGTCCCCGCCAAGTGGCTGATCAGGAAGTTCGCCGAGCGGCTGACCGGCACCAAGATCCCGGACCTGAACTCGGGCCTGCGGGCGTTCCGGCGCGAGGTGTCGCTGCCCTACCTCCGGCTGCTGCCGCCCGGGTTCTCCTGCGTCACCACGATCACGGTGGCGTTCCTGGCGAACCAGCACGAGGTCCAGCTACGTGCCGATCGAGTACTCCAAGCGGGCCGGTAAGTCGAAGTTCAAGTTCGTCACGGACGCGTACCGGTACATCCTGCAGGTCCTGCGCATGACGATGTACTTCAACCCGCTCAAGGTGCTCATGCCGCTCGCCCTGTTCCTGCTCGGCGTCGGCGTCGCCAAGGGCATCTACGACGTGTCGACGCACCCGGTGAAGGTCGCGGTCGACACGGTCCTGGTCTTCGTGACCGGGCTGATCATCGCGTCGCTGGCGCTGCTGGCCGACCTGATCGTCAGATCCAGACGGGACGGCTAGGCGCCGGGCAGTGCGGCAGACGCCCGAACTACGCGAAGCAGGGCCCGGCCGGCCTGGGCCCGGCCGGGCTGGGACGCGGGCTGCCCGCCTAGCCGAGCCTGGCCACCAGCGGTTCGACAATCTGCTCGGGGGCGAACTGCTCGGCGGCCAGCTGGCGGGCCGCGTGGCGCAGCTTCAGCAGCGTCTCGCGGTCGTCGGCCAGCCGGAGCAGGGCGGCGGCGAGCGGCAGCGGCGTCGCCAGGCGGGACGAGCACGGCGGCGTCGCCGAGCACCCGGCGCTGCGGCGCGGTGTCGGACGTGATCGACCGCGCACCCGGCGGCGGCCCCCTGGAAGACCTTGTTCGGCACCACCCGCAGGGCCTTGTCCCCGGTGCCGAAGATGCCCAGGCAGACGTCGTGCGCGGCCACCACGGCGGGCAGGTCGGCGGCGGGCACCCAGTCAAGCCAGCGCACCGACTGGTTGGCGGCGGCGGCCGCGCTTGGTCGCCGCCTCGTCCTGGCCGCGCCCGATCATCGTGACCTCGATGCCGGCGCCCGGCGATGCAGGCCAAGCGCCGCGCCGATCACCGGCGTGCCCTGCAACGGGGTGAACAGACCGTAGAAGACAACTCGCAGCGGTCGGGGCTCGCGCGCCGCCGACGCGCCCGAGCCTTCGGACGCGTCGCGCCGCGGCCGCGTGCCACGGCGCTGGCGCGCCGACCGGCACCACCACCGCCTTCGGCTGGTACCGCTCGGGCAGCGGCTCGCGGTGCTCCTCGGTGTCCACCAGCGACGACGTCGGCGGCGCGCAGCGCGGCCGAGTCGATGAGCCTGAGCGCCTTCTGCCGAGGCCCGCCGTCCAGTCGGCGGTCCTTCGCGGTCTCGCTGGCGCTCGACCAGGTGGTCGAGCACGACCGGGACCCGGCCGCGGCGGAAGAGCAGCCGCGCCAGATGCACGTCGAAGTGGCCGAGGTAGCCGACCACGACCGCGTCGGGCGTGCGCATCCGGCGGGCCATCCGCGCCAGTCGCCAGCCAGCGGCTGGCGAGCCGGGCGGCAAGAGCGCCCGCCTTCCAGGGGCGCGCCAGCATGTCCACCCGGGCCGCGGTGTCGAGACCGAGCGGGATGTTGCACTCGGCGACGTCGAACCCGCGGGCGGCGAGGCCCTCGGCGATCGAGGCGATCCGCGGGTGCGCCGACGAGTCGTAGGTACCGAAGATGATGATCCGCATAATGCTCGTACCCTAGTCCGCCCGATGGACTCAAACAGGCAATTCAGATCGACTAGCTCGCCTTTGTCGCGGAGCGCGTCATGAGACCGGAGGACCCGCCGATGATCGACGCACCGAGCGGACCCGAGAGCGACGGTCCCGCCGGGCCGCGCGCGAGCCCGGTGGCGCGCAGGCCGCTCGCCGTCGGCCTCGGCGTGGCCAAGCGGGTTATCGGCGGGCGCGCCGTTCAAGTACGCGTTCGTGGCCTGCGCCATCGCCATCGGCGGGTACGAGATCTGGCGGCAGTGGGGTGACATCCACCGGGCGCTGGTGCGGATCGGCCCGGTTCCCGCCGTCGGCGCGCTGCTCGTCCTGCTCGGCATGCAGTTCTCGAACTTGCGCGCCTGGCAGGTGCTGCTGGCCGGGCTCGGCTCGCCGCTGCGCACGACGGTTGTCGGCCGGATTTACTTCATCGGGCAGCTCGGCAAGTACCTGCCGGGCTCGGTCTGGCCGATCCTGGCCCAGATGGAGCTCGGCGCCGCGCATCGGGTGCCCCGGGCCAGGTCGGCCACCACGGCGGTCCTGGCGATGATGATCGGGCTGCTGACCGGGCTGGTCACCGCGCTCGCCACGCTCCCGTTCACGGCCCACTCCGGGCAGTACGTGTGGGCCTTCCTGGCCGCGCCGGCGCTCATCGCCTGCCTCCACCCGAAGCTGCTCAACCCGCTCCTGCGGCTCGCGTTCAGGCTGGCCAGGCGGCCGGCCCTGGAAGAGCCGCTGAGCGGGCGGGTGCTCGTGCACGCGATCGCCTGGTCGTTCGCCGCCTGGGGGTTCAACGGCCTGCAGATCTGGCTGCTCAGCGTCAGGCTCGGCGCCCCGCCCGGGCAGGCGGCGCTGCTCTCCATCGGAGGCTACGCGTTCGCCTGGTGCGTGGGGTTCCTGGTGATCTTCGCCTCGGCCGGTATCGGCATCCGCGAGGTGCTGCTGGTGGCCTTCCTCACCCCGATGCTGGGAACCGGGCCTGCCACCGCGGTCGCGCTGGTCTCCCGCGTGGTCACCACCGTGAGCGACCTCCTGGTGGCCGGCGCGGCGGCGTATCGTCGTCCGCGGCTGACCCGGCAGTCGGTCGAGGCGATCCCCGACCCTGACCCGGTGTCCAGCCCCGACCGGTGATCTCAGCGCGACGAGGCGGCGAGCATGGCTGGAAACGCGCGCTGCAGGGCGTCGCGCCAGTCACCGATCGGCTCGATCCCCGTCGCACCCCAGGCATCGTGACCGAGCACGCTGTAGGCCGGCCGCGGGGCCGGCAACGGGTAGTCGGCGGTGCTGACCGGGCGAGGTGAAACCGGGGTCCGTTCGATATCTGGGTCCTGAAGGTCTTGAAGTTCTTCAGCCGCCGCGGACTGGTACAGCCTGAAGACCTCCTGGGCCAGGCCGAACCAGGTCGTCTCGCCGGAACTGGTGGCGTGGTAAACGCCAGCTGGGGCGTCCGCGATGACCAGCGCGTGGATCGCGGCGGCGACATCGCGGGTCCAGGTGGGCTGGCCGCGCTGGTCGTCGACTACCGCGGGCGACGTGCCCGCCCGGGCGAGCCGGAGCATCGTGCGCACGAAGTTGCGGCCGTGCGCGCCGTACAGCCAGGCGGTGCGCAGCACGTAGCAGGACTCCGGGAGCGCTGCGCGCACGGCGAGCTCGCCGGCCAGTTTGGTGCGGCCGTAGGCGGTACGCGGAGCCGGGATCGCGCGCTCGTCGTACGGGGCGGTCGCGGCACCGGCGAAGACGTAGTCGGTCGAGGGGTGGACGAGCACCGCGCCCACGTCCGCGCAGGCGGCGGCGAGGTACGCAGCGCCGCGGGAGTTGATGGCGAGGGCCTCCTCCTGGTGGGCCTCGGCGGCGTCGACGGCGGTCCACGCGGCGCAGTTGACGACCACGTCCGGCTTGGCGGCGCTGACCGCTCGGGCGACCGCCGCCGGGTCGGTTATGTCCAGGTCGGCCCGGGCGAGGGGGGTGAAGTCCTCGCCCCGGGCCGCCAGCAGGTCGACCACGTCGCAGCCGAGCATTCCACCGGCGCCGGTGACTAGCCAGCGGGTCATTGCGCGATCGCTCCTGTCGCTATCCGGCTGCTCGCCCGGCTGCGGGACGAGCGGGCGGGGCCGGGCGGCGCAGTGGTTCCCACCAGTCGCGGTTCGCGGCGTACCACTCGACGGTGGCCTTGAGGCCGTCGGAGAACGGGGTCAGCGGGGCGTAGCCCATCGAGCGGAGCAGCGAGTCGTCGAGGCAGTATCGGCGGTCGTGGGCCTTGCGGTCCCCGACCGGCACCACTTCGTCCCAGGACGCGCCGAGCTTGTCGAGGATGGCCCCGGTGAGCTCGCGGTTGGACAGCTCAACGTCGCCGTTGATGTTGTAGACCTCGCCTGGCGCGCCCTGCTCAAGCACCAGCTGGACGCCCCGGCAGTGGTCGTCCACGTGGATCCAGCCGCGCACGTTCAGGCCGTCGCCGTAGAGCGGGACCGGCTTGCCGTCGAGCAGGTTCGTCGTGAACAGCGGGATGACCTTCTCCGGATACTGGTACGGCCCGTAGTTGTTGCAGCAGCGGGTGACCGAGACGTTGACGCCGTGGGTGCGGGCGAAGGCGATGGCGATCAGGTCGCCGCCCGCCTTGGCCGCCGAGTAGGGGGAGTTCGGGTCGAGCGGTGACCGCTCGGTCCAGGCGCCGTCGGCGATGGAGCCGTACACCTCGTCGGTCGACACGTGCACGATCCGCGCGATGCCCGCCGTGCGGCAGGCGTCCAGCAGCACCTGGACGCCCACGGCGTTGGACATGACGAATTCGGCCGCGCCCGCGATCGACCGGTCGACGTGCGACTCGGCCGCGAAGTTGATCACCGCGTCGTGGCCCGGCAGGATTTCGGCCAGTTTGGCCGGGTCGCAGATGTCGCCCTGGACGAACGCGTACCCGGCGCTGTCCTTGACCGGGTCAAGGTTGGCCAGGTTCCCCGCGTAGGTGAGCTTGTCGTACACCGTGACCCGGGCATCCTCGTAGCCAGGAAAGCCGCCCGCCAGCAGCGTGCGGACATAATGCGAGCCGATGAAGCCCGCGCCGCCGGTAACCAGGATTCTCATGAGCTGATCTGCACCTTACTGTGATCGCCGAGCACCAGCCGGTGCGCCCGCGGCACCCGGGGAGCGGGGGTTACCTCCGCGTCGTGCCCGATCAGCGAGGCCTCGATCCGCCGCACGCCGCGGATGGACGCCCGCGACAGCACGATCGAGTACTCGATCTCGCAGTCGTCGATCGAGCAGCCCTCGCCAATCGCCGTGTAGGGCCCGACGTAGGCCCCGGTGATCTTGCTGTCGGCGCCGATGACCGCCGGACCGACGATCCGCGACGCCGCGACGTGCGCGCCCGCCTCGACCACGACCCGGCCGATGATCTCGCAGCCCGCCTCGACGTGGCCGTCGAGGCGCGGCTCGAGGCCCTCAAGCACCAGCCGGTTCACCTCAAGCATGTCGGTCACGTTGCCGGTGTCCTTCCAGTACCCGGTGATCGTGGTCGAGTTGACCACCCGGCCGTTGTCGAGCAGCCACTGGATCGCCTCGGTGATCTCGAGCTCGCCCCGCCACGAGGGCTTCAAGGCGGCCACCGCCTCGTGCACGGCCGAGGTGAACAGGTAGACGCCGACCAGGGCGAGGTCGCTCTTCGGCTCCGGCGGCTTCTCCTCGAGGCGGGTCACTCGTCCCTCCCGGTCCAGTTCCGCGACCCCGAACGAACGGGGGTCGCTCACCCGGGCCAGCATGATCCGGGCCGCGGGCCGGGTGGCCGCGAACTCTTCCACCAGGTCGGTGATCCCGCCGACGATGAAGTTGTCGCCGAGGTACATCACGAAGTCGTCGTCGCCGAGGAAGTCCCGTGCGACCTGGACCGCGTGCGCGAGGCCGAGCGGCGCCTGCTGCCTGATGTAGGTGGCCGAGATGCCGAACCTCGACCCGTCCCCGACCGCCGCCTCGATCGCCGGGGCGGTGTCGCCGACGACGATGCCGACGTCGGTGATCCCGGCCGCCGCGATCGCCTCGAGGCCGTAGAACAGGACGGGCTTGTTCGCCACCGGGACGAGCTGCTTAGCCGAGGTGTGGGTGATCGGTCGCAGGCGCGTTCCCGAGCCGCCGGACAGGACCAGAGCTTTCATATCGGAAAAGTAGCAAACCCCTCGGGAGCAGGGCGGCGATTCGCCGCCAGTTGTGTGCGTTTTCACTGTACGAGCCGCCCGGGCGCGGGGCGATGCCGAGCGGGCGAACGCTCTGCTCGGCGCCGTCCGCGTTTGCACTCTCCACCCGAGAGTGCTAAACATGGCGTTAGCACTCTCCCTATGAGAGTGACAGCAAAACGGCAGGATCGGGCGATGAGGCACTGCCCGGTGGCAGGAAAGGGACTGTCGCCTAGCAGGCCGTCCGTCGCGGGCGTCGGCCGGTCCTAACGTAGCCACGGAGGACTGGTACCAATGGCAGCGAAGATGATCGCGTTTGACGAGGACGCCAGGCGCGGCCTCGAGCGCGGCATGAACCAGCTTGCCGACGCCGTGAAGGTAACCCTCGGCCCCAAGGGCCGGAACGTGGTTCTCGAGAAGAAGTGGGGCGCCCCCACGATCACCAACGATGGCGTGTCCATCGCCAAGGAGATCGAGCTCGAGGACCCGTGGGAGAAGATCGGTGCCGAGCTGGTCAAGGAAGTAGCGAAGAAGACCGACGACGTGGCCGGCGACGGCACGACGACGGCGACCGTGCTCGCCCAGGCGCTGGTGCGCGAGGGCCTGCGCAACGTCGCGGCCGGCGCCAACCCGATGTCGCTCAAGCGCGGCATCGAGGCGGCCGTCGAGGCCGTGAGCGAGGAGCTGTCCAAGCTCGCCAGGGACGTGGACACCAAGGAGCAGATCGCCTCCACCGCGTCCATCTCGGCGGGCGACGCGACCATCGGCGAGATGATCGCCGAGGCCATGGACAAGGTCGGCAAGGAAGGCGTCATCACCGTCGAGGAGTCCAACACCTTCGGCCTCGAGCTTGAGCTCACCGAGGGCATGCGCTTCGACAAGGGCTACATCGCGCCGTACTTCGTCACCGACCCGGACCGCCTCGAGGCCGTTCTCGAGGACCCGTACATCCTCATCGTCAACTCGAAGGTGTCGGCCAACAAGGACCTGCTCCCGCTGCTCGACAAGATCGTGCAGTCCGGCAAGCCGCTGGCCATCATCGCCGAGGACGTCGAGGGCGAGGCCCTGGCGACCCTGGTCGTCAACAAGATGCGCGGGCTGTTCAGGTCCGTCGCGGTGAAGGCCCCTGGCTTCGGCGACCGCCGCAAGGCCATGCTCGGTGACATCGCCATCCTCACCGGTGGCCAGGTCATCAGCGAGGAGATCGGCCTCAAGCTGGACAACGTCGACCTGAGCGTGCTCGGCCGGGCCCGCAAGGTCGTGGTGACCAAGGACGAGACGACGATCGTGGACGGCGCTGGCGACGCGGAGCAGATTTCCGGCCGCGTTAACCAGATCCGCACCGAGATCGACAACACCGACTCGGACTACGACCGCGAGAAGCTGCAGGAGCGGCTGGCCAAGCTGGCCGGCGGCGTGGCCGTCATCAAGGCCGGCGCGGCGACCGAGGTCGAGCTCAAGGAGCGCAAGCACCGCATCGAGGACGCGGTGCGCAACGCCAAGGCCGCGGTCGAGGAGGGTGTCGTGCCCGGCGGCGGCGTCGCGCTGCTGCAGGCGGCCCGCACCGCCTTCGACAAGCTGGACCTGGCGGGCGACGAGGCGACCGGCGCGCAGATCGTGCGCGTTGCCGTCGAGGCGCCGCTGAAGCAGATCGCGGTCAACGCCGGCCTCGAGGGCGGCGTCGTGGTCGAGAAGGTGAAGACCCTCCCGGCCGGCGAGGGCCTGAACGCGGCCGACGGCACGTACGTCGACATGTTCAAGGCCGGGATCATCGACCCGGCCAAGGTCACCCGCTCGGCGCTGCAGAACGCGGCGTCGATCGCGGCGCTGTTCCTCACCACCGAGGCGGTCATCGCGGAGAAGCCGGAGAAGAACCCGGCCCCCGCAGCCCCCGGTGGCGGCGGCGACATGGACTTCTAAGTCCGCCTGCTACACCGCATCACGCGAACGGCCCGGGGCAACCCGGGCCGTTCGGCTTCCCCGGCCGGATCGCCGGGGGTTCGGGCACACCCGTATCGTCACTCAGTGTTTTCGTGCATATACGCTGGGTATAGCCCAACTGCGATCCAGAAACCGGGGGTTTCCCGAGGATCGGCCGAAGACTCACGGCCTTGCACGCGATCCCGTCCCAGCACCATCCGAACGTGTGAGGCCGTGACCGACGTGCCCCTGGCTGCCGCCGACGCGGCAGCCAGGGGGCGCGTCCCCGGCTCGGAGTCCCCTGAGGGCGCAATAACCGTGATGCCATTACCCCCGTGGTACCGCTAGCCTTATAAGCGCCCAACACATCCCGTCGGCGATCGTCGCCGTCGGGGTGTCAGCTTTCTAATGACGTGAGGTCTTGCTCGTGCCTACCGGCAAGGTCAAGTGGTATGACGCCGAGAAGGGTTTCGGCTTCCTCTCCCGCGATGACGGGGGTGCCGAGGTATTCGTGCATTCCTCCGCGCTGCCCGCAGGGACGGAGACCATGGCGAAGGGCCAGCGGGTCGAGTTCGGCATCGCCGAGGGCCGCAAGGGCGCCCAGGCGCTGCAGGTGCGGCTGCTCGAGGCGCCGCCGGCCGTCGCCGCCGTCGCCAAGCACCCGCACAAGAAGCCGGACGAGATGATCCCGATCATCGAGGACCTGATGAAGCTGCTCGACGGGATCTCGGACGTCTACCGGCGCGGCAAGCACCCGGAGCCGAAGGAAGCCAGGCAGATCTCAGAGCTGCTGACGGCGGTCGCCAGGGACATCGCGCCCTAACCGGTTCGCGGCGGGCTCGGCGGGCTCGGCCGGGGGCTGGAACGTCAGCCCGCGGAGCCGGACGCGCTGCCTGCGGCGCACGACGAGCAGGACCACCGCGACGACGAGGCCTCCGGCCGCGATCGCCAGGCCCGCCTGCCCGTTGTCGAGTATGGACACGACCACTCCGGCCAGCCCGCCGGCCACGTTGGCGACCTGGTTGAGCGTCTCGGAGACGGAGAACGTCGAGGACCTGATCTCGTCGCCGATCTCGCGGCCGACGATCGAGTCCTGGGCCAGCTTGGCCAGGCTGGCGCAGAAGATCGCGGTGAACTCGACCCCGACCGCCGCCCAGAGGCCGAACCCCCAGGCGCACACCGCGGTCACCACCGGCGCGATGATCAGCACGGTGAACATGATCAGCTGCGGGCCCCGGCTGCGGAAAAAGGAGCCAAGCACCATCGAGGCGAGGCTGCCGGCCGACAGGCCGAGCGCCAGCGCGCCGAGGGCGAAGTTGTGCGACACCGGGTGGTGGAACACCGTGCCCAGGTCCACGCTGCGCAGCAGGAACGCGAGCAGGAAGAGGATGTAGCCGGAGAAGGCGCGCAGCACCGCGTTGACGGCCATCGCCTCCCCGACGACGGGCCCGACGTCGGGGAGCCTGCGCCAGTGCCTGCGGCGCCCCTTGCCCGCTTCGCCGCCGTCCGGAAGGTCCGCCCGGCGCCAGTGGCAGCGTGCGCGGCGGGTCGGCGGGCGGCGCCCCCGCTGGCCGGGGCATGTCCGGGCGGGTGGGCTGGTCGCCCGCTGGGGCCGGCGACGTCGCCGGCTCGGTCGCGGGCCGGCAGGTCGATCTGCTCGGGCAGGCGGAGCGCGATGAACATCGAGACCAGGTAGATCACGGTGCCGACGCGCAGCGTCCAGGCCGCGCCGGCCGTGTACTGGATGCCGGCCGCCAGGCCGGCCGCGGCGGTCGAGGTGATGATCGAGATCAGGCCGGCCCGCGCGTTGGCCGTCACCAGGGTGAGACCGGGCGGGAGCAGCCGCGGGGTGACCGACGCCTTGACCACCCCGCCCGCCTTCTGCAGCACGAGGATGCCGAACGCGGCCGGCAGCAGCGTCACCGAGTCCTTGACGTTGGCCGACATCGCGTAGCAGAGCAGCCCGCGGGTCAGCATCGTGCCCGCAAGCACGAACCGGCGGCCCTGCTGTATCCGGTCGAGGGCGGGGCCGATGAACGGCGCCAGCACCGCGAACGGCGCCATCGTGATGATGAGGAAGAGCACCACTTTGCCGCGGGCCTGGTCGACCGAGGTGCTGAAGAAGATCGTCCCGGCCAGCGCGACGGTGACGAACGCGTCGGCCGCGCCGCTGGTGGCGGTCATTTCGATGAGCGTGCCGAGGCCGGTCCGGTCGGCGCCCTTCGCGCCGGTGACGCGGTGCACCAGGGCCAGGGTGCGGCGGGAGGCCCGCCCGCCCGCCCGGCCGCCCGACCTGAAGACACGGCCGGTGGACCTGGCCGCACCGCCAGCCCGGGTAAGCGCATCGGACATCCGCATGTACCCAGTATTCTTGGTCCGCGCCACTGCGACGAGCCCTATGGGGGATGTCCTAGCGGGCCGGCCCTCGCGGTGCGCCGCCCCTGGAGCGAGAATTGGCACTCGTGAGCACTATCAGAAGCCGCGCGAAGGAACCTGACCAGGTCTGCGCGGACGCCTTTGACCTGGCCAGGCGTTCGCTTGTCGAAGATGCCCAGGTGAGCGCGGACACCGTCGGCGATTACCTGGGCGCCGAGGCCACCGCCGACCGTGTCGTCACCCACTTCTTCCGCTGCACTGATCCCGGCTACACGGGCTGGCGGTGGGCGGTCACGGTGACCCGCGCGCCCAGGTCAAAGGTCGTGACGGTCGACGAGAGCGTGCTGCTGCCGGGGGTGGATTCGCTGCTCGCGCCGGCCTGGGTGCCCTGGCACGACCGGCTGCGCCCCGGTGACGTCGGCATCGGAGACCTGCTGCCCGCCAGCGCCGATGATGAGCGCCTGGTGCCGCTGGTCGTGCTCGACGGCGATGACGCGGTGACCGACTGGTTCCGGCCCCGGCCGGACTCGGAGAACGCCGAGGCGGGACCGCGGACGGCGGAGGAGATGCCCGCTCCGGGGCGGTCCAGGGTGCTGTCGGCCTTCGGCCGCGACGACACCGCCGAGCGGTGGTACGAAGGCGATCACGGGCCGCATACGCCGCTCTCCGAGGCCGCTCCGGCCAACTGCGTGAGCTGCGGCTTCTTCGTGCCGCTGAGCGGCGGCCTCGGCCTGCTGTTCGGCGCCTGCGGCAACGCCTACGCCCCCGACGACGGTCGGGTGGTGTCGGCCGACCATGGCTGCGGTGCCCACTCGGAGGCGGTGCTCACCGCGGTGGCCGGGCAGGCCGGCCGGCCCGATGATCGACGAGCTCGGCTACGACTTGGTGGACCTGCCGGGCGTCTCGGTCGAGGAGACGGTGTTCGAGCCGCTCTGAGGCGGCCTCAGAGACCGAGGCGGCTTCGGAGACCGAGGCGGCTTCGGAGGTTGAGGTCTCCGAGGCCGCGGGGTCGGACTCCGAGACCACGGAGAGCTGACCCCGGCGGGCCGCCAGACGGGCCCGGTGACGCTTGAGGAAGGGCACGTACCAGAGGCCGAACAGGCCCATCGCGAGACCGAAGGCGCACGTCCACACCCACCAGCGGGCGCCGATCGGCAGCGAGTGGCGGACGGCGAGCACGACCGCGAGCGCGATCGCCCAGCCGGCCGTGATGACGGCCGTAACCTGGCGGTCGTCCGCCTCCTTGGGCGGCGGCGCCGGGCGTCGCGCTCCGGGTCCGCCCGGCCGACTCTGGCTCACACCACTAGGCTAACTGGCGTAGGAAGGCGTCACGTCCGTGCGCTGGCCGCGTATGCCCTGCCCGGCGGGGTCGCGTCGGCGGTCGGGATACCACGGCGGCGCCGGTGGTCGTCAGCCACGCACAGCGCGGCCAGGACGAGGCCGGCGAGGCACACCATGAGCATCGCGTGATCGAGCGGCACGGCCCCGCCGGGCTTGTCCCTGCCCGGGTGGAACCCCAGGCCGGGGATCCAGCAGAGGGCGAACCAGGCGGCGCTCGCCGTGGCGGCAACGAACGCTAGCGGCCAGGGCAGAGCGGTCACCGCCAGCGCGCACAGCCCGACGACCAGCATGACCACCGCGTAAGGTCCCGCGTAGAGGATCGCGTTTACCGAGCCGCCCCAGATCAGGATGACCCACACGACCGCGGCCAGCCCGGTGAAGACGGCCAGCGGCCGCGCCGGCGCCAGGACACGCCGCCCGGACGGGAAAAGCAGCGCGAGCAGGCCGAGCAGCAGCAGCCCGGCCGCAGGCAGCACGTCGTAAAGCTGCGCTAGCCGCGCAAGTCCCAGGAATCCGCTGGTCCAGGCCGGGGCGGCCGTCTGCGTGCGCCACATGGCGCCGGCCGCCATCAGGGCGGCCACGTTGTCCCACTTGTTCGCCAGTAGCTGGGGCAGCGACAGCGACAGGTACTGGTGCGCGATCGTATCCAGTACGCCTTCCCGGGTAACCGGGATCACGCCCGCCAGCATCCACTTAGTCAGCCGGTTGCCCGGCGGGTCCACGAAATGCTGGAACAGCGTCCACGGCAGGTACAAGGCGGCGGCCGCGGCGGCGCACACGGTCACGGACCTGGCCGTGATCCGCCGGCGCTCCAGGTAGACGAACGGCGCGAGCGCGATCAGCGCGAACGCGGTACCGCCATGAGCCAGCATGCTCAGCGTCGCCAGGGCGGCCGCCAGAATCCCGGCCCCGGCCCACCGGTCGTCGCGGTCGCGGCTGGCGAGGATGGCGAGCGCGGCCACCGCGAGCGACCCGGCGAGCATCTTCGGCCAGACATAGATGGTGTTGAAGAACACCGCCCCGGTGGCCGCCGTCATCAGCACGACCGCGGTCACCCGCCCGGCCCCCAGGCCGCGCACACGGAGCACCGTCCACAACGCGGGCAGCCAGGAAACCTGCAGGCCGGTTGCCAGCAGCTGATACCCAAGCTGGGTGTGGACGCCCCACAGCGGCCACTGCAGCAGCGCGAACCCGGTCTCAAGCGGCGGACGGTCGCTGAACAGCCACTGCCCTTCCATGTAAGCAGACAATTGCTGGTTGGCGGCCGCGAGATGGCTGGCGAAATCGAGGGGCAGGATGTTGTCGCTCTTGGCCCAGAAACGGGTCTCGACGGCCCCCGCCGGGTGCAGCGAGCCGACGCCGCCCTGCAGGAACGCCAGTCCGGTGAAGGCCAGCCCGACCGCCACCGCCAGCAGCAGCGGGGTCGAGAGGTCGAGGCGGCGCAGCTCGCCCCGGCGGCCGAACAGTCCGATCGCCGCGACGGATGCCACCAGGAGGGTCAGAGCGAATACGCGGCCCGCCAGCGGGCTGGCGAACCAGGCCCAGAGCCCCGCCATCGCCGCGCCGCCCGCCCCCGCGAACAGCAGCCCGAGGCCGGTCGCCGGGCCGAGCCGCAGGCGGCGCGCCACCACGCTGAGCAGCGCGACGCCCGGGGTGATGGCCAGTACGCAGGACCCGGAGAACAGCCCCGCGGTCGCCATCCCTTGGATGACGCTGCTGGTGTGGCCCAGGTGGACCGACGCGCCCAGGCGACAAGCAGCGCCGCCGCGACGATGCCGGCCAGCCAGCCGTACGGTCGCCCGGTCGGCTCGCCCGGTTCGATCTCGTCGCGCACCGTGAGTCCTATCGTTTCGAGTGATCTCGGAAATGGGCTCGAGCGCACGGCATCACGGCCCGCGCGAAACCTTTATACCGCATCGGGAATATGGGAAATTGACTGATCGCCGACGATAGCCCGATCTCCGACCCAGATCGACGATCTCGCGGACTCGGCTCGCAGTGATGCTTATGCGGGGCGGCCACGCATGGTGTACTTGGTGGATGCCTGAGGCAGGTACGCAAACGGATGCGGGTCTGGCGACCGCGCATGCGGATTTCGATCACCAGACTCGCGCGGCGGCTCCGGGTGGAGCGGCTGGGTCTCGGCGGGTCCGAGGCCATCCTGTCCGACATCCAGCTGGCCGCGCTCGCGGCCCTCGAGCGGCACGACGCGATGACGCCGGGCGAGCTCGCCGAGCACGAGAAGGTCCAGCCGCCGTCGATGACCCGGGTCATCGCGGTGCTCGAGGAACGCGGGCTGGTCCGCCGGGCCGCCCACCCGACCGACCGCAGGCAGGTCATACTCACCGTGACCCAGCAGGGCAGGGACCTGGTGCAGCTGGTTCGGCGCCGCCGCGAGGCGTGGCTGGCGCAGCGCATGCAGGAGCTCACCCCCGAGGAGCGCGCCACCCTGCTGGCGGCGGCGCCCATCCTGGAGAAGCTCAGCCAGTCGTAAAGCGGCCCAGCACTTAGACGGTCCTCAGGCGGCGGAGCGCAGCTGCCAGGTTTCCAGCGTCTCGTACCGCGGCCGCCGGTCGAGCGTGCTGCGGATCAGGTAGATCTCCTCGCACGGTCCAGCCCGGTCCCCGGTAGCGGTCGAGGCAGGCGACGATCTCGCGCACGTCGACCGGGGCGCGGCAGCGGGCGAGGGTCAGGTGCGGGGTGAACCCGCGGTAGGCGTCCGGCGGCGCGATGCCGGCCCGGCGGGCGGCGGCGGCCACCGTCGTCGCGAGCTCGGCCAGCGCGCGGCGGTCGCCCGACATGCCGCTCCAGAGCACGTTGGCCCGGACCGGATTCGAGAACGCGCCCGCCGCCCGCCACGCTGAGGGTGAACGCGCGGTGCCGCCCGGCGGCCCGCTCCAGCCAGGGCACCAGCCGGTCCAGGTTCTCCTCGCTCACCTCGCCGAGGAAGGCGAGCGTAAGGTGCCAGAGCTCGCGGCCGGTCCAGCGCAGGTCTTCGCGGGCGAGCCGGAAGGGCGCGCACGCGGCGTCCAGGTCATCAAGGGCGGCCGTCGGCGGCACGAGACCGACGAACAGTCTCACCCCGCTCACCTGCCTCCACCACGTACGCTGATGACGTGAACAGGGTTCCGCGCTGGCTGCTGCCGACGGTGCTCGCGCTGCTCGTGCTCGTCGTGGTGATCGGCGCGGTCGTGCGCTTAGCGCCGGGCGCTAATGCCAGCCGCGCGGCCACGTAGTCGATGCACGCGGTCAGCGCCGCGACGTCGTCCGGCTCGACCGCCGGGAACAGGCCGATCCGCAGCTGGTTGCGGCCGAGCTTGCGGTACGACTCGGTGTCGACGATGCCGTTCTCCCGCAGCACCCCGGCGATCTCGTCGGCCGAGACGCCGTCGGCGAAGTCGATGGTGCCCACCACCGGTCGATCGCATCGCCGGGTCGGTCACGAACGGCGTCGCGAAGTCCGACCGCTCCGCCCACGAGTAGAGAATCTCGGCCGAACGCCCCGTTCGCCGCGCCGACCAGGCCAGGCCGCCGTTCTCCAGCAGCCACTCGATCTGGCTGGCCAGCAGCACCAGGGTCGACAGCGCGGGCGTGTTGTAGGTCTGGTCCTTGACCGAGTTCTCCACCGCCACCCGCAGCGACAGGAAGTCGGGGATGTACCGGCCGCTGGCCGCGATCTCGTCGATCCGGTCCAGGGCGGCGGGGGACAGCAGCGCCAGCCAGAGGCCGCCGTCGGCGCCGAACACCTTCTGCGGCGCGAAGTAGTAGGCGTCGAACTCGCCCGGGTCGACCGGCAGCGCCCCGGCCGCGCTGGTCGCGTCCACCAGCACCAGCGACCCGGCGTCGGCGCCGACCGGGCGGCGGATCGGCATGCGGACCCCGGTCGACGTCTCGTTGTGGGTGAGCGCGTAGGCGTCCACCCCGGCCTCGGCCCGCGGCAGCGGGTGCGTGCCCGGGGCGGACTCGATGACCGACGGGTCCTTCAGCCACGGGGCGCGGGTGGTCACGGTCGCGAACTTGGCCGAGAACTCGCCGAACGACAGGTGCTGCGACCGGTCGCGGATCAGCCCGAAGGCGGCCGCGTCCCAGAACGCGGTGGTACCACCGTTGCCCAGTGCCACCACGGTACCGTTCGGAAGGCTGAAAAGCTCAGCCAGACCGGTGCGGATTCGCCGCACGATCTCCCGCACCGGTGACTGCCGGTGCGACGTTCCGAGCTCGGTCGCCGCCGCGAGCGCGGCGACCTGCTCGGCGCGGACCTTCGTCGGGCCGCTGCCGAACCGGCCGTCGCCCGGCTTGAGCTGGTCGGGTATCAGGATGCTGGTCACCCACCAAGACTAGTGGCGATCGAGGATCTCCGCCGCGTCGGGGATTTCCCCGACCGGGCGCGGGGCGGGGCCGACGTACCGGGCCGAGGGGCGGATGAGGCGGCCGGTCAGCTTCTGCTCCATGACGTGCGCGGCCCAGCCGGCCGTCCTGGCGCAGGTGAACATCGACGGGGTGATCTCGGCCGGGATCTGCGCGAAGTCGAGCACGATCGCCGCCCAGAACTCCACGTTGGTCTCGAGCACCCGGTCCGGCCGCCGCGCCCGCAGCTCCGCCAGCGCCGCGTTCTCCAGCGCCAGCGCCGCCTCGTACCTCGGCGCCCCGAGTTCCTTGGCGGTGCGGCGGAGCACCCTGGCCCGCGGGTCCTCGGCCCGGTACACCCGGTGGCCGAACCCCATCAGCCGGTCATGGCGGTCGAGGGTCGATTTCACGTACCCCTCGGCGTCGCCGGTCCGCTCCACCTCCTCGAGCATGTGCAGCACCCGGGCCGGAGCGCCGCCGTGCAGCGGGCCCGACAGGGCGCCGACCGCGCCGGACATCGCCGCGGCGACGTCGGCGCCGGTGGACGCGATCACCCGGGCGGTGAAGGTGGAGGCGTTCATGCCGTGCTCGGCCGCGCTCACCCAGTAGGCGTCGAGCGCCTGCACGTGCCGCGGGTCGGGCTCGCCGCGCCAGCGGACGAGGAAGGCCTCGGCCGCGGTCTGCGCCTCGTCCACCAGGCGCTGCGGCACGGCCGGCCGATCGACGCCGCGGGCCGACTGCGCGATGAACGAGAGCATCGCCGCGCAGACCCGGCCGACGTCCGCCCGGGCCTGCTCCGGGTCGATGTCGAACAGCGGGCGCAGCCCCCAGGCGGCGGCGAGGGCGGCCGTCCCGCTCTGCACGTCGACCCGCACGTCGCCGGTGCGGACCGGCAGCTCCTCCGGCCCGGCCGAGGGGAGGCCGGGATTGAAGGCGTTGTCGACCAGCAGCCCCCAGACGTGGCCGAATGACACGTGGCCGACGAGTTCCTCGATGTCCACGCCCCGGTAGCGGAGCGAGCCGCCTTCCTTATCGGGCTCGGCGATCTCGGTCTCGAACGCCACCACGCCTTCCAGACCCGGCTTGAAGTCGGACATCAGGCTCTCCTCTTCGCTGTCGAGCGCGGGCCGCTGCGCAGCCGCCATTCGATTCAACGTCCGACGCCGCGGTCGCGGTAGTCCGCCGGCATGTAAAGATCTTCACTTATGGACAGGACGTTGACATTGGACATGCTTGACAGTTCGCCGATGACGCAGTTCGGCCGCTGGTTCGCCGAGGCCGCCGCCGCCGGGCTGCCCGAGCCGAACGCGATGGTGCTGACCACCGTCGGAGACCGGCCGCACGCGCGGACGGTGCTGCTGAAGGCGCACGATGCGGCCGGGCTTCACGTTCTACACCAACCGGACCTCTCGCAAGGGGCAGGATCTGGCCGGCGACCCGCCTGCTGCGCGGTCTTCCCCTGGTACGGGCTCGGGCGCCAGGTGATCATCGAGGGCGTCGCCTCGCCGTTGTCGCAGGCCGAGAGCGAGCCGTACTTCCACTCGCGGGCGTGGCTGTCGCAGATCGGCGCCTGGGCGTCGCGCCAGTCGCGGGTGCTGGCGTCGCGGTCGGACCTCGACGACCGGGTCGCGGAGCTCTCCGGCCCGCTGGCCGGAGGGGACCGAGGTGCCGATGCCCGACTTCTGGGGCGGGTACCTGATCGTGCCCGACGCGGTGGAGTTCTGGCAGTCGCGTCCGAACCGGCTGCACGACCGGCTCAAGTACCGGCGTTCCGGCGACGGCTGGTCGGTCGAGCGGCTGTCGCCGCTGAGACGTTTCTGGCTGTGTTCGCGTGAGCGCGTAGCATCACAGTAGGAGGAAGGTTTCAGTGACTGCCCATGGACTTATCGACACGACGGAGATGTATCTCCGTACGGTGTTCGAACTAGAGGAGGAGGGCATCGTCCCGCTGCGTGCGCGGATCGCGGAGCGGCTCTCCCAGTCAGGACCGACGGTCAGCCAGACGGTGGCCAGGATGGAGCGGGACGGCCTGCTGCACGTCGCGGGCGACCGGCAGCTCGCGCTGACCGACGCGGGCCGGACGCTGGCGACGCGGGTCATGCGCAAGCACCGGCTGGCCGAGTGCCTGCTCGTCTCGGTGATCCAGATGCCCTGGGAAGAGGTGCACGTCGAGGCGTGCCGCTGGGAGCACGTCATCTCCGAGAGCGTGGAGCGACGGCTGTACGAGCTGCTCGGCCACCCGGACCGGTGCCCGCACGGCAACCCGATCCCCGGCCTGGCGGAGCTCGTCGGCGGCGGCTCCGCCGGCGCGCGCGCCGGAGCCGGAGCCGTCGTGGCTGGCGGGCCTGCCGGAGCCGGCGGATCTGCCCGCGGCGAGCCTGGCTACCCCTGATGAGACGATGACCGATGTTATGCGCGATGCCGACGGGTCTGTGCGGGCCACTGTTACGCGGATCACCGAGCAACTCCAAAGCGATATGGTCCTGATGCTTAAACTGAAGCGCGCCGGGATACAACCCGGACGCGAGGTGTTGCTCGGGGCGGTTGAGGGTGGAGTTCGGGTTCGCGGCGAGGACGGCACGGACCCGATGGCGTCCGCCGACCTAAGCGCCGAGATCGCCTCACACGTGTTCGTGTCCAGGGAGTGACCAGGAGACCTGTGCTTTGACCGGAGCGTGGCGATGACGCGCTGGAACGAGGGTTCCCCCGCCAGGTATCTGCCGGCTGATCTCGTTTTGAGCCAGGCGGAGATCGGCGTCATCGTCGCGGACCGAGATGGCAACGTACAGTTCGCGAACGAACACGCAGCCCGATTGCTCCGACTGGCCGGCGAGGCGTCGGCGCTGGCCGGCCGGACGCTCGACGCGATCGGGCTCATCCCGGACGCCGAGCAGGGCAAGGCCGACGAGCTCTCCCGCCAGGTGCTCAGCGGGATGACGTGGGAAGACACGCTGGCGGCCCGCCGCGGCGACGGCACCCTGGTCTTCCTGCGCGAGTTCGCGGTGCCGCTGCGCGGCCCGTCGGGCGACATCGACGGCATGGTGGTGCTGGTCAGCGAGGCCGGACGCCGGGACGCCCAGCGCGAGCCGGACCGGCTCCGGCTGCTCGAGCGGATCGGCGAGCGGCTGGCGGGCTCGCTCGAGTTCGACGCGACGCTCCGCCAGGTCGCCCAGATCCTCGTCCCCCGGTTCGCCGACCACTGCTTCATCGACCTGTTCAGCGGCGACAAGCTGATCAGGCGCGCGGCGGCGCACGCGGGCGGCTGGGAGCCGCCGCCGGGCACCTGGGCGCAGGTCGGCGAGCCCATCAGCTACCCGCCCGGCCACTTCGCGGAGCAGGCCATGTCGCGCCGGGAGACGATCGTCGTCCCCGACCTGCAGGCCGACTTCTACCCGGCGCCGAGCGAGGAGTCGATGTCCGCCGCCGACCAGGCGGGCCTCACCTCGGTGCTGGCGTCGCCGCTGTACGCGCGCGGCGAGCTGCTCGGCGTGATCTCGATGGCGCTGTCGCGGATCACCGATCGCCCCGACCCGCACTACGACCTGTCCGACGGCGACCTGATCGGGGCGATCGCGGGCCGGGTGGCGGTGGCGATCGACAACGCGATGCTGTTCGAGACCGAGCGGCGGACGGCGCTCGCCTTCCAGCAGTCGCTGCTGCCGCAGTCGGTGCCGGTGCTCGACGGCCTCGAGGTCGCGTTCCGCTACGTCCCCGCCAAGCCGCTGGCCGCGGTCGGGCAGGGCATCCAGACCCAGGTCGGCGGGGACTGGTACGACATCATCCCGCTGGCGGCGGGCCGGGTGGGCATGGTGATCGGCGACGTGGAGGGCCGCGGCGCCCGCGCGGCGGCCACCATGGGCCAGCTCCGGGCGGTGCTGCGCGCCTACGCGCAGGACGAGAAGTCGCCCGCCGACGTCATGCGCAAGCTGGATGAGTGGGTCCGCTCCACCGCCCCGCTCGGGGCCGGCGGCGACCCGCCCACGGTCAGCTGCATTTACCTGATCTACGACGCCTGGTCGCGGGAGCTGACGTTCGCCAACGCCGGGCCACGCGGCGCCGCTGATGGCCGCGGGCGGCACCGTCCGGCCGCTCGAGGTCCGGCACAAGGGCGTGCTGCTCGGCGTGCGCGGCCGGGGCATCGGCGGGCTGCCGACCTACCGGGAGCAGACAGTCACCCTCGCCCCCGGCACCTCGCTGGTGCTCTACACCGACGGGCTGACCGACCGGCGGTCCCGGTCCGACGGCTCCGGTCACTACACCGAGGCCGAGGCGATGACCATGCTGTGCGACGCGCTGCGGGCGGCGCCCGCCAGCGCGGGCGCCCTCGCCACCGCGGCCGAGAACGCGGTCCCCGGGGACATCGACGACGACATGGCGATCCTGGTCTTCCGCTGCTCGCCCGACGATCTCGCCTCGGTCGAACGCTCGTTCCCGGCCGAGCCGATCATGGTCTCCGATGCGCGCCGCCTCGCCCAGGCGACGTTCGCGGCCTGGGACATGCACCCGGACCAGGCCGATCTGGCCCTGCTGCTGGTCTCAGAGGTGGTCACCAACGCGGTCCTGCACGCCTCGGTGACGCCGAGCCCGTCCGGGCGCAGGTTCGACCTGGAGGTGGACCCGGCCCCGGCGTCGGGCGGCCCGGGCGATCGTGAGCGCCACCCCGGCGGGCGGCTTCCCGATCGCCGCCGCGCACCCGCCGCGGGCGTACCGGCCGCGCGAGTTCACTCTCCGGCTGCGGCGCGGCGCGGAGTCGGTCTGGGTCGAGGCGTTCGACCCCGACCTGCGGCTGCCGAGGCTGCGCACCGCCCGCGCGACCGACGAGGGCGGCCGGGGCCTGTACCTGGTCGAGCAGCTGGCCACCCGCTGGGGGTCGCGCCCGACCCCGGAGGGCAAGGCGGTCTGGTTCGAGCTGCCGCTCGACGCCAAGGACGGCTAGCGCGGTCGGCGCCGGAACGTCAGTGGGTGACGGTCGTGTGCGGTGAGTTCTGGGCGCCGTAGAGCAGCGCCAGCAGGACGAAGACGATGATGATGACCCAGATCCAGTGCTTGCCGGTCGTGGGCAGCCTCAGCTTCTTCCTGCCGCCGGTGAACAGCCAGGCAGCGACGACGCCGATGAGCACCAGCAGGACTATGCCACTCACGTGCCCGCCTCCCGCGCATCTGGCGGGCGCTCCCGGCCCGCGGTCCTACGTTTCCCCTCGAGCCTACGACAACGATGGCGATTAGTCTCGCGTTGTCCGTTCCTGCAACTGCCAGCGGTAGTTACATCACATCCGGTCGGGGATGGGGACGCCGAGCAGGCCGAGGCCGACCGTCAGCATCGCGCAGGACGGCGGCGCAGAGCGCCAGCCGGGAGTTCCTGGTCTCCTCGTCGTCGGCCTTGAGGACCGGGCACTGCTCGTAGAACGAGGTGAACAGGCTGGCGACCTCGAAGAGGTAGGCGCAGAGCCGGTGCGGCTCGGCCGACTCGGCGACCTGGGTGACGACCGAGCCGAACTCGAGCAGCTTCCTGGCCAGCTCGCGCTCGGCCGGCGCCGTGATCACGATCGGCCCGTGCAGCGCGGCCTCGTCGATCTGGGCCCGGCGGAAGATGGACCTGATCCTGGCCGTCGCGTACTGCAGGTAGGGGCCGGTGTTCCCCTTGAAGGAGATCATCCGGTCCCAGTCGAAGATGTACGCGCTCTCCCGCGCGGTCGACAGGTCGGCGTACTTGATGGCGCCGATCCCGACGTCCTGGGCGATCGCGTCGAGGTCGAGGCCCTGGTCGTCCCGCTCGACCTCGTCGAGGAGCGCGCGAGCCCGCTGCGGCCCCTCGGCGATGCAGCTCGCTCAGCGCGACGTTATCGCCCGCCCTGGTCCGCAGCCGACGGCCGTCCTTGCCCTGCACCATGCCGATCTGCGCGTGCTCGAAATCGGCGCTGTCGGGCAGCCAGCCGGCCTCCCGGGCGACCTCGAAGACCATCTTGAAGTGCTGCGCCTGGTCGGTGCCGACCACGTAGAGCGCCCGGTCGGCGTTCAGCTTGTCGACCCGGTACCTGATCGTGGCCAGGTCGGTCGTGGCGTAGTTGTAGCCGCCGTCGCTCTTGACGATGATCAGCGGCAGCGGGGTGCCGTCCCGGTTCTCGAAGCCCGGCCGGGAACGCGCACAGCGCGCCGTCGCTGATCGTCGGCGAGTCCCTTGGCGATCAGATCGTCGGCCACGCTGCGCAGCATGTCGTTGTAGAACGACTCGCCCCTGATGTCCTCGTCGGCCAGCGTGACCCGCAGCACCGCGTACGTGTCGCGCAGGTAGTCCTTGGACAGCTCCATGAGCTCGTCCCACAGCCGCTGGGTGTCCGGGTCGTTGCCCGACTGGAGCTTGACGACCCGGTCCCTGGCCCGGTCGGCGAACGCCGGGTCGGCGTCGAACTGGACCCGCGCCGCCTGGTAGAAGGCGTTCGGGTCGGTGCGCAGCAGCCCTGCCTCGGGGGAGTCGTCGCCGACGTCGACGAGGTGCTCGAGCAGCATGCCGAACGGCGTGCCCCAGTCGCCCACGTGGTTGTCCCTGATCACGTGGTGGCCGGCGAACTCGAGCACCCGGACGATCGCGTCGCCCACGATCGTGGTGCGCAGGTGGCCGACGTGCATCTCCTTCGCGATGTTGGGCGAGGAGTAGTCCACCACGACCGTCTGCGGCCTCGGCGGCCGCCGGGCGCGCCGAGCCTGGGGTCGGCCAGCAGGGCGGTGACCGCGTCGGCGATCCACTGCGGGCGCAGCGTCAGGTTGATGAAACCGGGGCCGCTGACCGTGGGCGGCTCGCAGATGTCGTCGACGTCCAGGTGGCCGACGATCTCGGCGGCGATGTCCCGCGGCGCCCGGCCGAGCTTCTTGGCCAGCGGAAGGGCGACGTTGGACTGGAGGTCGCCGAACGAGGACGGGCGGATCAGCGGGTCCGCGTCAGCGTAGTCCGCGCCGTACGCGGCCACCAGGGCATCGCGCACCCGCGCGCCGAGAACCTGCTGAGGATCTGCCATGGGCCAAGTTTAGTGTTCACGGAGCGGCATCTCGGAATCAGATATCCCCTTCCGGGCTGCGGGTCCTGCGTAACCGCTCGCGGTCGCGGCGCAGGAAGTGGGCCGCGCGGCGCTCGGCGACGGGGCCGATCCGCTCCCTGATCTTCTCGGTGATGTCGCCGCGGGACAGGTTCGCGGCGAGCGCGCAGGCGGCGGTGACGGCGCGGGCGGTGGACGCGCCGTGCGCGATCACGACGGTGCCGCCGAGGCCGAGCAGCGCCGCGCCGCCGTACGACTCGGCGTCGAGCCTGGCGCTGAGCTCGCGCAGCCCGCGTCGCTGCAGCAGCGCGCCGACCCGGGCGGCGCGGGTGCCGGTGAGCGCGGTCCGCAGCTCCGCCGCCGCGAACCGCATCGATCCCTCGAGCGTCTTGAGCGCGACGTTGCCGGTGAAACCGTCGGTGACGATCACGTCGACCGCGCCCGCCATCAGGTCGCCGCCCTCCACGTTGCCCTCGAAGTGCAGGGGCAGCGCGCCGCCGAGCGGCTCGGCCGCGAGCAGCTCGTGGGCGCGGCGGGTCAGCGCGTTCCCCTTGCCGGGCTCGGCCCCGATGGTGAGCAGCCCGACCCTGGGGGACGGCGGTGCCCAGCGCGATCTGCGCGTACGCCACGCCGAGCTGGCCGAACTGGACGAGCATCTCCGGCTTGGGGTCGGCGGTGGCGCCCGCGTCGATGAGCACCGTCGGGGTGGGATGGGTCGGCAGCACGACCGCCAGGCCGGGCCGCGGCACGCCCGGCAGCGGGAGCAGCCGGTGCCGGGCGCTCGCCACGATCGCGCCGGTCGACCCGGCCGAGACGACCGCCGAGGCCTGGCCGCGCCGGACCAGCTGGCAGGCGATGGCGAGGCTTGACCGGGGCCGCCGGAAGCCGGCCAGGGCGCCCTCGTCCATCCGGACGACGTCCTCGGCGGGCACCACCCGCAGCTCGGAGCCGGCCGCCGAGCCTGGCGATGACCGGGCGCAGCCGGGCCGGCGGCCCGGTCAGCAGCGTGGTGAGGCCGTGCTCGCGCTGGGCGGCGAGGGCGCCCGCGACGATCTCGTCCGGCGCGTAGTCGCCGCCCATCGCGTCGACCGCGATCACCGGCTCGGCCAGCGGCCGGGCGATCAGGTCCGGTGCTGAGGCCAATGCATGGACATCGTCGCGGCCCGGCGGCACATGGCTCACGTCCGTTGTCTCCCCGGGCCTTTCCGTTGATCCCTTGGGCCTCTGCTGTGGCCAAGCGTAAACGGCCTGCGCAGCCATTATCGCCAAACTGGCTCGTGCGGCGGCTCAGCGAGGCGGGCTATGCTCCGGCCATGGAACTAAATGGAACGGCCGCGATTGTCACTGGTGGGGCGAGCGGGCTTGGCGAGGCCACGGCGAGGACGCTGGCGGCCGCGGGCGCGCACGTCATCGTCGCCGACCTCAACGAGGATTTGGGCAAGCAGGTCGCCGCTGACATCGGCGGGCACTTCGTGAAGACCAACGTCGCCGACGAGGACTCGGTGACGCGAGATGGTGGCGGCCGCGGCAGGCGGCCGGCCGCCCGCTGCGGGTGGCGGTCAACTGCGCCGGGATCGGCTACGCGGCCCGGACGGTGAACCGGGACGGCTCGCCGCACGACCTGGCCGGCTTCACCAGGGTCATCACCGTCAACCTGACCGGGACCTTCAACGTGCTTGCGGATCGCGGCCGCGGCGATGGCGAAGACCGAGCCGGCCGACGCCGACGGCCAGCGCGGCGTGATCATCAACACCTCGTCGGTCGCGGGCATCGAGGGGCAGACCGGGCAGATCGCCTACTCGGCGTCCAAGGGCGGCATCATCGGGATGACCGTGCCCGCCGCGCGCGACCTTTCGGTCATCGGCGTCCGGGTGAACACCATCTGCCCCGGCGTCATCTACACGCCGATCTACAAGTCCATTGCGGGCGAGGGCAGGGACGCCGAGGAATTTCTGGCTAAGCTGGCCGCGCCGGTGGTGTTCCCGAAGCGGCTCGGGCGGGCCGACGAGTTCGGTCAGCTGGTCCGCTCGCTGATCGAGAACGACTACATGAACGCGGAAGTCGTCAGGTTCGACGGCGGAATCCGATTCCAGCCGAAGTGACGTTGCCTGGCGTGGCGGTGGCGTTGCCGGGCAGAGCAGTGATGCTGCCTGGCGCAAGGGTGGCATAGGGGCGGTATGTCGGGGATCGCGGGGTGCCTCGCGCTGGCCGGGGGGGCCAAGCCAGACGCTGACTGGACCATGCGCGCCGTCAGGCGGATGGCGCATCGCGGGCCGGACGACGAAGGGGTGTTCGCGGACGGCGCGATCGCCCTCGGCGCCGGGCGGCTGGCGGTGATCGACCCGTCGGCGGCCGGGCACCAGCCCATGCGATCGGCCGACGGCCGGTACCTGATGGTCTACAACGGCGAGATCTACAACTACGCGGAGCTGGCCAGGCGGCTGCGCGATCGCGGGGTGGCGCTGCGCGGCGGCTCGGACTCCGAGGTCCTGCTTGAGACGTACGCGGTCGAGGGCAGGGACGCGCTGCGCAGGCTGCGCGGGATGTTCGCGTTCGCCATCTGGGACGCCAAGACCGGCGAGCTGTTCTGCGCCAGGGACCCGTTCGGCATCAAGCCGCTGTACTACACGCAGGCCGAGGGCGGCCGCCAGCTGCGGTTCGCCTCCGAGCGCAAGGCGCTCCTCGGCCCGGGCGAGGTCTCGGTGATCGACCCCGACGCGCTCCGGCTGTACCTGTCGTTCCAGTACGTGCCCGCGCCCGCGACGATGACGCCGCCGGTCCGCTGCCTGCCGCCCGGGCACTACCTCACCGCCCGGCCGGGCGGCCCGGTCGAGTCGTTCCGCTACTGGCGGCCGGTGCTGCGCCCGGCCAAGTCGCCGGCCCCGGAGACCCCGGAGCGCATCCTGGCGGCGCTGCGCGACTCGGTCGCCGCCCATCTGCGCAGCGACGTTCCGGTCGGCGCGTTCCTGTCCGGCGGGGTGGACTCGGCGGCCATCTGCGCGCTCGCCGCGCAGACGAGGCCGGGCATGCAGACCTTCACGGCCGGCTTCGCCCGCCCGGGCTACAGCGAGATCGAGCAGGCGCAGGAGACCGCGCAGGCGCTCGGCCTGCGCACGAGCACGTATGTGATCAGGCCGGACGAGTTCGCCGCGAAGCTGCCGCAGATCATCTGGCACCTCGACGATCCGATGGCCGACGCGGCCGCGATCGCGCTCTGGTTCGTCGCCAGGGAGGCGCGACGGCAGGTGAAGGTCGTGCTCTCCGGCGAGGGCGCGGACGAGCTGTTCGGCGGCTACGGCGTCTACTACCAGCCGGGGGTGGTCCGGGCGGCGACCAGGCTGCCGGGCTGGGGACGGTCCTCGGCGCAGGCGATGGCCGACCGGATTCCGGCCGGGCAGAAGGGCAAGGGGCTGCTCGCGCGGATCGCGACGCCCGCTGCGGAGCAGGTACATCGGCAACGCCAACGTCTTCGCGGTCGAGGACGTGGACGTGCTGACCAGGTACGGCGGCGCCACGGCGTACGACGTGACCGACCCGATCTTCGACCAGGCGGCCGATAGCGAGCTCGACGACGTGGCCACCATGCAGCTCATCGACATCAACACCTGGCTGCCGGGCGACATCCTGGTCAAGGCCGACCGCACGGCGATGGCGCACGGGCTCGAGCTGCGGACGCCGTTCCTCGACCGGGAGGTGATGGCGGTGGCCAGCCGGCTGGCGCGGGCGGAGAAGACCGCCGCGACCACCACCAAGTTCGCGCTCAGGGAGGCGGTGGCCCCGCTGCTGCCGCAGGAGGCGGCCGAGCGCCGCAAGCTCGGGTTTCCGGTGCCGATCGGGCACTGGTTCCGCGGCGAGCTCTCCGGCTACGCCGACCAGGTGATCCGCGAGGCGCGGACCGAGGAGTGGCTGGACAAGCGGGCCGTCATCGACGTGCTCCGCCGGTTCCGGGCCGGGCGACGCCGACGTGCCGTGGCGGCAGGTCTGGACGCTGGTGGTGTTCTCGCTCTGGCACCAGATCTACGTGGAGCGGGTGTTCGACCCGGTGGCCCTGGGCTGGCAGGCCGGGGGCCGGGGGCAGCGGCCGTCCCCGGGGGATCGCGCCCGCGGACTGAATCACGGCCGGCTGAGTCGCCCCCGCGGGCTGGCTAGGCGCCGGGGGTGTGGGTGGCGGTCGGCGGCAGCACGCCGGCCGCCAGCAGCTGCTCGCGGATCTTGCGGCGGCCGCGGTGCAGGCGGGACATGACCGTGCCGACCGGAGTGCCCATGATCTCCGCGATCTCCCGGTACGGGTAGCCCTCGATGTCGGCCAGGTAGACCGTGGTGCGGAACTCGTTCGGGAGCCCGCGCAGCGCGCGCAGCAGGTCGGAGTCGGTGGTGTGGGCGAGCGCCTCGGCCTCGGCCGACGGCACCGGCGGCGCCAGCCGGTCGGCCGACATCTGCCACTCCTGCAGGTCGCCGCCGAGCGCCTGCTGCGGCTCGCGCTTCCGCTTCCGGTACACGTTGATGAACGTCGTGGTGAGGATCCGGTTGAGCCAGGCGCGCAGGTTGGTGCCCGGGCGGAACTGATGGAAGGCCGCGTACGCCTTCACCGACGTCTCCTGGACCAGGTCCTCGGCGTCGGTGGGGTTCCTGGTCATCCGCAGCGCCGCCGGGTACAACTGGCTGAGCTGGGGTACGACGTCGCGCTCGAACCGGGCGCGGCTGTCGTCGTCGTCTTCCATCGTGCTCATACCTGGCTCCGGGGGTTAGTCGGTCCCTTCTCACTCATTAAGACGTATGAAAGGGCGCCGACGGTCCAATCTGTGACCTAAATCACTTCAAGATATGTCGCGAGATCGGGAGCAGGCTTAGCGGATCCTGAAAGTAGGCTCAGAAGCCAGGTCCGGGCCGTTCCCCCGTGGAGGCGAGCTGCCCAGTTTCGGCCGGTTAAATCCAGCCGACGCCGAAGGGCCACCACATGTGGGAGAGCCAGTCCGAGTACGGGATGACCTTGGCCGACAGGATCGGGTAGAAGTACCAGAACAGGATGACGACGGCCAGCGACGTAGAGGCCGACCACGCCCGCCCCGAGCGCTCGGCGCCACCAGACGGCCGTGGCCGAGCCGAGGATCAGGCCCAGGCAGAGCACGATGCAGATGATGACGAACGGCTCGAACTCCAGCGCGTAGTAGTAGAACTTGGTCCGCGAGGTGAACGGCAGCCAGCTCGCCCAGCCGGCCGCGACGCCGAGCACGGCGGCGCCCGGCCCGCCAGTCCCGGCGGGTGAGCCACCAGGCCGAGGCAGAAGACAATGCGCGGGGATCGACAGCCACCAGATCGCGGGGTTGCCGATCGCCAGCACCTCCGACACCCACGGCCCGGTCGTCCCGGACTTGGCCAGCGTGCGTGCCGGCCGCGTTGGTGTAGCTCTGCCAGAAGAACGCCACCGGGCGGGTGATCACGAACCAGTCCCACGGCTGGGACTCGTACGGATGGCGCGCGTTCAGCCCGACCCCGAACTGGAGCATCTCCTTGTGGTACTCGAACAGCGAGTACAGCGGCGAGATGATCGGGATGTTGACCCCGTTGAGCTGGGCGTAGTTCCGGTCGTAGCCGGTCGAGGTGGCGAACCAGCCGGACCAGGTGACGACGTAGGTGACCAGCGGGATGACCCCGAGCGTGATCGGCAGCCACTTGCCGTCCCGCACCAGCGCGCCGCGGACGTAGGCCCGCAGCCCGACCGTCCGGCGCGCGCCCATGTCCCAGGCGATGCAGAGGCCGGCGAACGCGAGGATGTACCAGAAGCCGTACTGCTTGCTGGCGCAGGCGAGGCCGATGAGCACCCCGGCCGCCACCCGCCACTTCCTGATCCCGAGCGAGGGCCCGGCCTCGTCGCTGGGCTCGAGCACCACCGCCTCGGCCAGCCGGGCCCGGGAGACGTCCCGGTCGACCACCAGGGCGCCGAACGAGGCGAGCACGAAGAACATCAGGAAGATGTCGAGGATGCCGGTCCGGCTGAGCACGAACTCGAGCCCGTCGAGCGAGAGCAGCAGCCCGGCCAGGCAGCCGAGCAGCGTCGACCGGGTGATCCGCCGGGCGACCCGGCACATGACCAGGATCGCCAGCGTCCCGAACGAGCGCCGGGGCGACCCGCCAGCCGAGCGAGTTGAGCCCGTAGAGCCACTCGCCGACCGCCATCAGCAGCTTGCCGACCGGCGGCTGGACCACGTACTCGGCGCAGGCGGTGCCGGAGCAGTGGAAGACGAAGTTGGTGTGGCCGGCGATGATCTGCGTGTTGGCGTTCGGGAAGAACGTGGCCCAGTTCCACTCGACGCCGTGCTGCAGGATCGACCAGGCGTCCTTCGCGTAGTACGTCTCGTCGAAGATGATCGCGTTCGGCGCCGATAGCCTGTTGAACCGGAGGAAGGCGGCGAACGCGGTGACGATCAGCGGCCCGATCCACCCCCACAGCCGGTCGGTGGGCATCGGGGTCATCAGCCGGTCGCGGAGCACGGCGATCCGCGCGGCGGCGTTCGCGTCTGGCTGGCAGCGCCGGGCCGGTCGGCGCCCACGTCGGCGGCGTCGCCGAGGCCGACGGCGTCGCTGACGGTCTCGGCCTCGCCGGGGCCGCCGTCTTCTGGGTCCATGGCCGGCTGACCGGCCGCTGTAGCGGTCATCGCACGCAATGCTATGTGGATGGAGGCCCGAGTGGGGAGTGCAAACGGGAGCGGACGTGATAACGACCGTGACACGACAAGTCGGGCCGGCGGCGGCATTCTGACGCTGGCCGGGCGTTCCCATCGGCCGGGCCGGAGGACGCGCCGCCGCGGCTCGCCGCCGAGCTGGCGACCGCGGACGTGGTCGCGGCCGAGGACACCCGGCGGGTCCGCCAGCTCGCGGCCGCGCTCAACGTCACGATCGGCGGCCGGGTGATCTCCTACTACGACGTGATCGAGTCCCGCCGGGCGGAGCAGCTGGCGGCCGAGCTCGCGGCCGGAAAGAACGTCCTGGTGGTCACCGACGCCGGGATGCCGGGCATCAGCGATCCCGGCTACCGGGTCGTCGCGGCCGCCGTCGCGGCCGGGATCCGGGTCACCGCGGTGCCCGGGCCGTCCGCGGTGACCACCGCGCTCGCCGTCTCCGGGCTGCCCACCGACCGGTTCTGCTTCGAGGGGTTCCCGCCCCGCAAGCCGGGCGAGCGCGAACGGCGGTTCGCCGAGCTGGCGGCGGAACCGCGTACCCAGGTCTTCTTCGAGTCGCCGCGCCGGGTGACCGCGACCCTGGCCGAGCTGCAGGCCTCGCACGGGGACGACCGGGCCGCGGTCGTCTGCCGGGAGCTGACCAAGACCCACGAGGAGATCGTGCGCGGCTCGCTGGCCGAGCTCGCCGCCTGGGCGACGGCCAGGGACCAGGAGTCAGGGGGCGTCCGGGGCGAGATCACGCTGGTCGTGGCCGGCGTTGGCCAGGCCGCCGCGAAGGCCGCCGCCAGGGATTCTGCGCGGGAGGCGCGGCGCGCCGCCCGATTCGCCGCCCGCGCCGTCGCCGCGGTGCCGCCCGGGGGAGCCGACGGCGAGCGCCGGCTGACGTCCCGGCGCCGCGCGCGTCCGGCTGCTCGCCCCGGGCCCGCCGCCCGAACACCATCGCCGCCGCCAGGCAGGCGAACGGCACCGCGGTGGTCACGTACCGGTAGTCGAACTCGGCCGTCGCGGCCGGCGCGACGACCAGCGCCACCGAGCAGAGCCACGGCAGCAGCGCGTCCCGGCCCGGCCCGCCGCCACCTGAGCACCACCCCGGCCAGCCCGACCAGCAGGATCAGCCCGTACACGGTGCCCGGCAGCCACACGTAGCGCTGGTAGACCCTGATCAGCTCGGCGAACGGGTTCACCACGACGGTGCTCGGGTTGCCGCGCACGTAGTACGCCTCGGGCGACGGGTAGCCGCGGAACACGCGATCCGGGGATGGCCAGCGAGTGGTAGCCGAACAGGTACTCGTCGTAGGTCTGGCCGTTGGGGAAGACCTGACGGTTCCAGTCGAACGAGCGGACGGTGTCGTCCCAGACCGCCCGCGCGTAGTCGAGCGGCTGCGCCTCGACGGCCTTGATCGCGAACTGCTCCGCCAGCTTGTTGACCGTGGGGGTGAACTTGGGCGGCCGGGAACCGGTTGAGCGGGCTGGCGGCGTCCCAGATGTAGGCCTGCGCGATCGGCCGCTGCGCGGGCGGCACCGAGGTGCACAGCGAGAGCAGGTCCACCGGCAGCGTCATCCGCGAGCAGTCGGCGAACGTCATCACCCGCGAGTACAGGAAGACCCCGGTCGACTCGGTCATCGTGAACTGCCCGTGCGCCGACTTGTACCAGGCCTCGTAGCCGACGATCGGCACCGCGAACGCGATCCCGCAGGCCACCAGCCCGGCGATCAGCGCCCGCCAGCCCCGCCAGCGGCCCCCTCCGGCAGCGCCCCTGACGACGCCGGGCAGGAACCGGATCAGCAGGTAGAGCGCGAACACCGGGATCAGCGCGAGCCCGGTGGAGCGGACGGTGGTGGACAGCCCGAGCAGCAGCCCGGCCGCCAGGCAGGCCCGCCAGGACGGCCGGGGGTTCCACAGCAGCACGGTGAGGGCCGCGAAGGCCAGGAACAGGAAGAGCGTGTCGGTCATGATCAGGTGCTCGAGCTGGATCTCGAACCCGTCGTAGAGCACCGGCAGCGTGGCCAGCACCGCCACCCAGGCCGGCGCGGCGAACCGCCGCCTGGCCAGCGCGTAGATCATCACCGCGACCAGCAGGCCCATCAGGTGCTGGGAGGCGGTGACCAGGAAATAGCTGTGGAACGGAGAGAGAAGCCAGAGGTACACCGGGTAACCTGAGGGCCGTGATGTTTCCGGCGTGAGCGTTACGGCCGAGGACACGTAGCTGAACGAGTCGTTGAACCAGGACTGCCATCGGTAGCCAAGCTCGGCGTCCACGCGGAGCAGCACGGCCGGTATCAGCGCCAGCGCAAACAGCTTATTGTCGGCCAGACAACGCCGGATGACCGCTGGTACTGCCCTCAAACCCGTATCCTCCACGGTGTAAAAGGTAAACGGTGAACGGAGTCCACGTGGAGCTGACCGTCGTGATGCCCTGCCTCAACGAGGCAGAGACCGTGGCCACCTGCGTGACCAAGGCGATGAAGTTCCTCGCCGACAGCGGGGTGAGCGGCGAGGTCGTGCTGGCCGACAACGGCTCGACCGACGGCAGCCAGCAGCTCGCGGCCGACGGCCGGCGCCCGCGTCGTCCCGGTCAGCGACAAGGGCTACGGCAACGCCCTGATGGGCGGCATCCTGGCCGCCCGCGGCGAGTACGTGATCATGGGCGACGCCGACGACAGCTACGACTTCAGCAACCTGATGCCGTTCGTGACCGAGCTGCGCGACGGCGCCGACCTGGTGATGGGCAACCGGTTCAAGGGCGGCATCGCGCCCGGCGCGATGCCGCCGCTGCACCGCTACCTCGGCACCCCGGTGCTCTCGTTCATCGGCCGGCTGTTCTTCCACTCCAAGATCGGCGACTTCAACTGCGGCCTGCGCGGCTTCCGGCGCGACAGCGCGATCAAGCTCGGCCTGCAGGCGACCGGCATGGAGTTCGCCAGCGAGATGATCGTGAAGGCCGCCCTCGCGCACCAGAAGATCGCCGAGGTGCCGACCACCCTCGCCAAGGACGGCCGCAGCCGCCCGCCGCACCTGAACACCTGGCGCGACGGCTGGCGGCACCTGCGGTTCCTGCTGCTGTTCAGCCCGACCTGGCTGTTCCTGCTGCCCGGGCTGGTGCTGCTGATCGCTCGGCCTCGGGTTCGGGGCGGCCGTCGCGGCCTGGCCCGCTCAAGATCGGCGGCGTCTCGTTCGACGTGGACACCCTGGTCGCCTGCGGCGCGGCGGTCGACATCGGCTTCCAGGCGATCCTGTTCTGGCTGTTCACCCAGGTCTACGCGGGCGCCGAGGGTTTCCTGCCGGAAGAGCCGAAGGTGCAGCGGCTGCTCGGCCAGCTCTCGCTCGAGCGCGGACTGCTGGTCGGCGCGGCGGTCGGCCTGGCCGGCCTCGTCGGGCTGATTTTCTCGCTGCTGTACTGGGACGGGTACTCGTTCGGCCACCTCAACTACGAGCACGAGCTTCGGCTGATGGTGCCGTCGGTGACCGCGCTGGTGCTGAGCTGCCAGCTGATCCTGGGCACGTTCTTCCTGTCGATCCTCGGCATCAAGCAGAACAAGCCCACGCCGGTCGGCGCGAAGGCGGAGCTTAATGTCAGCGACGACCACGCCACAGCCCGTAGGCTTTAGTCATGTCATCCGCCAATCCGAAACACATCCTCACCGCGCCGGCCTGGCCCTACGCCAACGGCCCGCGGCATATCGGTCACGTCTCCGGCTTCGGGCTGCCGAGCGACATGTTCAGCCGGTACCAGCGGATGGCGGGCAACAAGGTCCTGATGGTGTCGGGGACCGACGAGCACGGCACCCCGATCCAGGTTCAGGCGGACAAGGAAGGCCTCAGCACCAGGGAGGTCGCCGACCGCTACAACGGGATCATCGGGCAGGACCTGGCCAACCTCGACATGAGCTACGACCTGTTCACCAGGACGACGACGCTCAACCACTACGCGGTCGTGCAGGAGATGTTCACAACTCTCCTCAACAACGGGTACATCTTCCCGAAGATCACGCTCGGCGCGATCTCGCCGTCCACCGGCCGCACCCTGCCCGACCGGTACATCGAGGGCACCTGCCCGATCTGCGGCTACCCGAGCGCCCGCGGCGACCAGTGCGACAACTGCGGCAACCAGCTCGACCCGATCGACCTGATCAACCCGACGTCGCGGATCAACGGCGAGACCCCGGTCTTCGTCGATCAGGAGCACTACTTCCTCGACCTGCCCGCGTTCGCCGAGGCGCTCGGGTCCTGGCTCCAGTCCAAGTCCGGCCAGTGGCGGCCGAACGTGCTCAAGTTCTCGCTCAACCTGCTCGACGACCTCCAGCCGAGGGCGATCACCCGCGACCTCGACTGGGGGGTCCCGGTGCCGCTGGACGGCTGGCGGGACCGGAACGACAAGCGCATCTACGTCTGGTTCGACGCGGTGATCGGCTACCTGTCGGCCTCCATCGAGTGGGCCCGCCGGTCGGGCGACCCGGACGCCTGGCGCGCCTGGTGGAACGACGAGAACGCCGAGGCCTATTACTTCATGGGCAAGGACAACATCGTCTTCCACTCGGAGATCTGGCCGGCGATGCTGCTCGGCTACGACGGGCTCGGGGCCAAGGGCGGCAGCCCCGGGCCGCTGCGGAAAGCTCGATCTGCCCTCCGAGGTGGTGAGCAGCGAGTTCCTGACGATGGAGGGCACGCAAGTTCTCGTCCTCGCGGCAGGTGGTCATCTACGTGCGGGACTTCCTCGAGCGGTACGACGTGGACGCGCTGCGGTACTACGTGGCGGTGGCCGGGCCCGGAGACCCAGGACACCGACTTCACCTGGAGCGAGTTCGTCCGCCGAAACAACGACGAACTGGTCGCTACCTGGGGAAACCTCGTCAATCGGGCGGTATCGTTCGCGGCCAGGAACATCGGCTCGATCCCGGCCGCGGGCACGCTGACCGACGCCGACCACGCGCTGCTCGCCGCGACCGGCGACGCGTTCGGCACGGTCGGCGAGTACCTGTCCCACTCGCGGTTCAAGTTCGGGGTCAACGAGGCCATGCGCGTGATCGGCGAGGCCAACAAGTACTTCTCCGAGCAGGCCCCGTGGAAGCTCCGCGAGTCCGACCCGGAGCGGATGCAGACCATCCTGCACGTCACCCTGCAGGCCGTGGCGGACGCCAAGACGCTGCTCACCCCGTTCCTGCCGCGCTCGTCGCAGGCGGTCAACGAGATGCTCGGCGGCGCGGGCGACTGGTCCGGCATGCCCAGGATCGAGACGGTGGACGAGGAGGGCGGGCCCTCCTACCCGGTGATCACCGGGTCCTACGACTCGTCCTTCCGCTGGGAGTCGCGGCCGATCGCGGCGGGCACGCCGCTGGCCGTCCCCACCCCGCTGTTCAAGAAGCTCGACCAGTCGGTGGTTGATGAGGAAATAGCCCGGCTTCAAGGCGATGAATAAAGTATCCCGAACGGACAGTCGCCTCCCGGGGGGACTTCCCCCGTACCCCCGGGGCACGTCCGATGGAGAGGCAAGGATATCGGACGTGCAGCCATCCCCGGGGATGTGCCGCTCCCACGCCGGGCGGGTTCGACAGCCATACGCACATGGACATCATGGGGCTGCCGGTCGACGGCGTGCTGGCGGCGGCGCGGGCGGCCGGCATCGACCGGGTGGTCAACGTCGGGTGCGACCTGCCGTCGTCGCGCTGGTCGGTCGTCCTGCGCCGACGAGTACGCCGACGTGTACGCGGCGGTGGCGATCCACCCCAACGAGACGTCGGCCCTGGACGCGGGGCGCGTGGAGGTGCTGGCCGAGCTCTCCGCGCTGGCGCAGTCGCCCCGGGTGGTGGCGATCGGCGAGACCGGCCTCGACTACTACCGGGACTGGGCCGACCCGGCCGTGCAGCGCGAGTGGTTCCGCGCGCACATCGAGATCGCCCGGCGGACCGGGAAGACGCTGATGATCCACGACCGCGAGGCGCACGCGGACGTGCTGTCGATCCTGGCCGAGACCGGTCCGTGGCCGCCCTACAGCGTGATATTTCACTGTTTCTCCGGCGACGCGGCGATGGCGGCGGAGTGCGCCGAGGCCGGATACGTGATGAGCTTCGCGGGCAACGTGACGTTCAAGAACGCGGACGCCCTGCGGGAGGCGGCGCTGGTCGCGCCGCGCCGAGCTGATGCTGGCGGAGACCGACGCCCCCTACCTGACCCCGATCCCGCACCGGGGCAAGCCGAACTCGCCCGCCGATGACCGCGTACACGATCCGCTTCCTGGCCGAGCTGAAGAACCTCGACGTCGCCGAGTTCTGCGCCCACCTCCAGGCCACCGGCGCCCGTGTCTTCGCCTGGTGAGCACACCCGTCCCCCTGCGGCCCAAATGCGCATTCGGGCTCGCTCTAGCCGGCCTAAACGCGCATTCGGGCCGCTAAGGATGGCGTGGTGAGCAGGAGAGGCGACGGGGTCCGCCTGCTCGGGGCGGGGGACATCAGGGGCATCGCGGGCCGGCTGGACGTGCGGCCGACCAAGAAGCTCGGGCAGAACTTCGTCGTCGAGCCGGGGACCGTGCGGCAGATCGCGGCGCTGGCCGCGCCGCGGCCCCGGTGACGTGGTCCTTGAGGTCGGGCCAGGCCTCGGCTCGCTGACGCTGGCGCCTGCTTGAGGCCGCCGTCAGCGCCGGGTGACGCGCGACTGGTGGCGGTGGAGATCGACCCGGTGCTGGCGGCCGAGCTGCCCAAGACGATCGCGGACCGGGCGCCCGAGTTCGCGGGGCTGGTGGAGGTGGTGACGGCCGACGCCCTCGGCGGTGGGCGAGGCCGAGGTGGGCACGCCGACCGTGCTGGCCGCGAACCTGCCCTACAACGTGGCCGTGCCGGTGCTGCTCACCCTGCTGGCGGCGCTGCCGTCGCTGGACCGCGGGATCGTGATGGTGCAGGCCGAGGTGGCGGACCGGATGTGCGCCGGGCCGGGCAGCCGGGTGTACGGCGCGCCGTCGGCCAAGCTCGCCTGGTACGCCTCCGCGCGGCCTGCGGGCAACGTCCCGCGCAGCCGTCTTCTGGCCGATGCCGAACGTCGACTCCAAGCTGGTCGCCTTCACCAGGCACGCGCCGCCGCCGACGTCGGCGGGCCGGGCCGAGGTCTTCGCCGTCGTCGACGCGGCCTTCGGCCAGCGCCGCAAGACCCTGCGGGCGGCGCTCGGCGAGCTGGGCCGGGTCCCCGGCGGCGGCCGAGCGACTGCTGCGGGCGGCCGGGGTGGACCCGGGCGCGCGCGGCGAGGCGCTGCGCGATCGCCGAGTTCGCCCGCATCGCCAAGGCCCGCCACGACCACGACGACCCCGCGTCTAGGATTACCTGATTGTGACGAGTGTGACCGCGCGGGTGCCTGCGAAGATCAACCTCCAGCTCGCGGTGGGGCCGCTGCGCGCCGACGGCTACCACGGGCTGGTGACGGTCTTCCACGCCATCTCGCTGTTCGACGAGGTGACCGTCGTGGCCGCCAAGGCCGACAGCGTGACCGTGGCCGGCGAGGGCGCCGACCATGTGCCCGCCGACGGCGACAACCTGGCGCTGCGCGCGGTGCGGGCGCTGCGCGAGGCGATCGCGGCCCGCGACGGCGCGCCGCCCGACGCGGGGCCTGACGCGCGCGCCGGGGTGGCCGTCGCGATCCGCAAGCGGATACCGGTCGCGGGCGGGCTGGCGGGCGGCAGCGCCGACGCCGCCGCCGCGCTCGTCGCCTGCAACGCTCTCTGGCAGGCGGAACTGTCGCAGCAGGAACTCTGCGAGGTGGCCGGCCGGGTCGGCAGCGACGTGGCGTTCGCGGTGCTCGGCGGCACCGCCGTCGGCCGCGGTCGCGGCGAGCAGCTCAGCCCGGCGCTGGTCGCCCCCGCCACGTACCACTGGGTGCTGGCGTTCGCCGACGGGCACCTGTCCACTCCGGCCGTGTACGCCGCCGCTCGACCGGTTGCGGCCGGACGGACCGCGAACCGGAGCTCGACGCGGGGCTGATGGCGGCGCTGCGGGCCGGCGACGCCAGCCCGCTCGGGGCGGCGCTCGGCAACGATCTGCAGGCGCCCGCGCTGACGATGTTTCCCGCGCTGCGCAAGACGCTGGCGGCGGGCCGGGAGTTCGGCGCGCTCGGCTCGCTGGTCTCCGGCTCCGGCCCGACCTGCTTCTTCCTGGCCCGGGACGAGCGCCACGCGACCGATATCGCGGTCGCGCTGTCCGGTGCCGGGGTGTGCCGGTCGGTGGCGAGGGCGACGGGAGCGGTGCCGGGCGCTTCGCTGGTCGCGGGCTGACGGTCGGGCCGGGCGCAAGGCCCGGTTAGCTGGCTGGAGTCGCCCCGGTCCGTTCGATAAAAACGCGTTTGATCTGCCTGGGTGCAGGGTCCCGAGGCGCTCGGGGCTAGCCGAGCGCCTCGGTGAGCTCGAACCAGCGTTCCTCGAGGGCCTCTACATCGGTTTCGAGCGCGGCGATCTCCTTCATGCGCTTGGTGAGACCCTGATAGTCGGAGTGGTCGTGGGTGGCCAGCGCGTTCTTGGCGTCGTTGATCTGGCCGGTGAGCTTCGCCATCCGGCGCTCGACCGCGGCGACCTCCTTCTGCGCGTCCCGCAGGGCGGCGCCGCTCAGCGCGGGCGTGTTCAGCCGTGGCCGCGGCGCCGTTCGCCGGCGGTGCCGCCGGCGGGCTTGCCTGCAGGATGGCGCCCGTGGGCGGGCGTCCGGGATTCGCCGCCGATTCGGCCGCCCGCAGCCGGAGGTACTCGTCGACGCCGCCGGGCAGATGGCGCAGCTGGTGGCGGAGGATCGCGTACTGCTGATCGGTGACGCGCTCGAGGAAGTAGCGGTCGTGCGAGACCACGATCAGCGTCCCCGGCCAGGAGTCGAGCAGGTCCTCGATCACCGCGAGCATGTCGGTGTCGAGGTCGTTGGTCGGCTCGTCGAGGATGAGCACGTTCGGCTGGTCGAGCAGGATCAGCAGCAGCTGCAGGCGGCGCTGCTGGCCGCCGGACAGGTCCCGCACCGGGGTCGACAGCTGCGCGCGTGGAGAAGCCGAGCCGCTCGAGCAGCTGGGCGGGCGTCAGCTCCTGGGTCTTCGACCCGGTGCCGAGGGTGTAGCTGGTGCGCAGGCTGCCGAGCAGCTCCCGCACGGGCTCGTCGAGGTGATCCTCGAGCTCGCCGATGCGCTGCGCGAGGGTGGCGATCCTGACCGTCTTGCCCCGCTTGACCGTGCCGGTGCTCGGCTGCACGGTCCCGGCGATCGAGGCCGAGCAGGGTGGACTTGCCCGCGCCGTTGACGCCGAGGATGCCGGTGCGCTCGCCCGGCGCGATCCGCCACTCGACGTCGTCGCAGCACCTGGTTGCCGTCGTAGTCGACCGAGGCGTCGAGCAGGTCGACGACGTCCTTGCCGAGCCGGGCGACGGCGAGGGACTGCAGCGATACCCGGTCGCGGATCTCCGGCACGTCGGCGATCAGCGCGTTGGCCGCGTCGATGCGGAACTTCGGCTTGGACGTGCGGGCCGGCGCGCCGCGGCGCAGCCAGGCGAGCTCCTTGCGCGTGAGGTTCTGCCGCTTCGCCTCGGAGGCGGCGGCCATCCGGTCGCGCTCCACCCGCTGCAGGATGTACGCGGCGTAGCCGCCCTCGAACGGCTCGACGATCCGGTCGTGCACCTCCCAGGTGGCGGTGCAGACCTCGTCGAGGAACCAGCGATCGTGGGTGACGACGACCAGCCCGCCCGCGGTCGGCGGCCCAGCGCCGCTTGAGGTGGCCGGCGAGCCAGGTGATCGCCTCGACGTCGAGGTGGTTGGTCGGCTCGTCGAGCAGCAGGACGTCCCAGTCCCCGGTGAGCAGCGCCGGCCAGCTCGACCCGGCGGCGCTGGCCGCCGCTGAGCGTGCCGACCGGCGCGTCCCACGGGACGTCGGCCAGCAGGCCGCGGATCACGTCCGCGGCGCGGGCGTCGCCCGCCCACACGTGCTCGGGCGTGTCGCCGACGACCGCGCGCTCGACCGTGAGCGCGTCGTCGAGGGCGTCGGCCTGGTCGAGCACGCCCACCGTCACCCCGCCGCGGACGGTGACCCGCCCGGAGTCGGGCTGCAGCCGCCCGGCGAGCATGGCGCAGCAGGCTGGACTTGCCGTCCCCGTTGCGGCCCACGATGCCGACCCGGTCGCCCTCGTTCAGCCCCAGCGTCACGGAATCGAAGACGACCTTCGTCGGGAACTCAAGATGCAGGGCCTCGGCCCCAAGAAGATGCGCCATATCGACTTCAAGGCTAGGCCATTCGCGCGGCCAGGGCTGTTCGGCGGCGTCCGGTGTCGCGGTCCCGCGCCCGCTCGGCCGCCGCCTTACTGATCGGCGGCGTCGAACGGGACCAGGAGGGTCCGCAGCAGGTCGGCCAGCACCGGCCGCTGGTCGTCGCTGAGGGCCGGCCAGCAGGGCCTGCTCGCGGTCGAGCAGGTCGGTCAGGGCGGCGTCGACGACGGACCGGCCGCGCTCGGAGAGCGTGACGAGGACGCCGCGGCGGTCGCTCGGGTCGGGCTCGCGGTAGACGAGGCCGGCCGAGGCGAGCCGGTCGATCCGGTTGGTCATGGTGCCGGAGGTGACCAGGGTGGCGCGGAGCAGCGCCCCCGGCGTGAGCTGGAACGGCGGCCCCGCCCGGCGCAGGGCGGAGAGCACGTCGAACTCCCACGACTCGAGGCCGTGCGCCGCGAACGCGCCCCGCCGGGCGATGTCCAGGTGCCTGGCCAGCCGGGAGACCCGGCTCAGGACCTGCAGCGGCGCCACGTCGAGATCCGGCCGCTGCTGCCGCCAGGCCGCGATCAGGTCATCGACCTCATCGCGCGGCGCGGCGGCCGGCCTCGGCCGCCGCCGCCGCCGAGTCGGCCTGCTCCTCGTCCGTCAGTCGGCCCATCTCCATAGCCTATCTCTTGACGTCGAGATGCTTGATGATGTATCAATGTCTCGATATCAAGATTCTTGATGTCGTTATTAATTGAGTCGACGACGGAAACGGAGAAGTCGATGGCCGACATCTGGGATGCGGGACAGTACCTGAGGTTCGGCGGCGAGCGGTCCCGCCCGTTCTTCGATCTGATCGCCCAGGTCGGCGCCGCCGATCCCGGCTACGTGGCCGACCTCGGGTGCGGTCCAGGCAACCTCACCGCCGTGCTCGCGCAGCGCTGGCCGGGACGCGACGGTCGTCGGAGTGGACAACTCCCCGGAGATGATCGCCACCGCGACCCGGGACGTCGCGCCCGAGCAGACGAACCTCACGTTCCAGATCGGCGACGTCCGGGACTGGCGGCCCGCCCGCCCGGTCGACGTGCTCACCTGCAACGCCGTGCTGCAGTGGGTGCCCGGTCACCAGCGGCTGCTGCTGGACTGGGCCGACCTGCTCGCCCCGGGTGGCTGGCTCGCCTTCCAGCTCCCCGGCAACTTCGACCAGCCGAGCCACGCGATCATCCGCGAGCTCGCGCGAGTCTCCGCGCTGGCGGACCCTGCTGGCGGACGCGGAGCTCAACCGGCAGGCGGGCGACCCGGCCGACTACGTCGAACTGCTGGCCCGGCCCGGCTATGCGGTGGACGCCTGGGAGACCAGCTACCTGCACGTGCTGCCCGGGGCCTGACCCGGTGCTCGAGTGGACCAAGGGCACGACGCTCCGGCCGGTGCTCGCGGCCCTCGACTCCGAGCAGGCGGCGGCGTTCGTCGGCGAGTACGCGGAGCGACTGCGGCAGGTCTACCAGCCCCGCTCGTTCGGCACCGTCTTCCCCTTCCGGCGCGTGTTCACCGTGGTGCACAGCCTGACGGCCTGATCAGCGTCGGCTGACGGTCTCATCTGTATCTGACAATTCCTATTGAGTTACTAGAGATTTGGTGCCATGATCGTCTCGTGGAACGGACGATCATCACTGAGCAGCGGATTCTCACTCCCGGGCCGCTCACCCCCGGGCAGTTGGCGGCCGAGGTGCAGCGCCTGACCTCAAGTCCGGCCGAATGGGTGGCCCGGGTGCGGCTCGATCCCGAGGGCCGGTGGTACGAGCGCATCCACATGACCGACGACTTCGAGGTCTGGCTGATCAGCTGGCTGCCGGGGCAGTCGACCGGATTCCACGACCATGGCGTGTCGGCCGGCGCGTTCGGGGTGGTGTGGGGCGCGCTCGACGAGAGCGTGGCGACCCGCCGGCGGGCGCCGGGGCCGCGCACGGCGCAAAGCCCGGGTGACCGCCGGGCGACGTGCGCTCCTTCGGCCCGCGCTACGTGCACGACGTGCAGAACTCCTCGACCGGCTCGGTCGCGGTCAGCGTGCACGCCTACTCGCCCCCGCTATCATCGATGACCAGGTACAACGTCACGTCCGGCGGCCTCGCGGTGGCCGGAACGGAAGGGGCCGGCGACTGGTGAACGACAGACCCGCAGGGGCGCGCTCGATCGACGAGATCCTGGCATCCGCGCGTCGCCGCCTCGACCGGATGACCCCCGGCCAGGCGTATGCGGAGCTGTGCGCAGGCGCGACCCTGATCGACATCCGGCCCGCCGCGCAGCGGGCCGAGCACGGCGAGATCCCCGGCTCGGTGGTTATCGAGCGAAACCACCTGGAGTGGCGGCTCGATCCCGACGGCGACGCCCGGCTGCCCTGGGTGGCGGGCTATGACCTGCGGCCGATGGTGATCTGCAACGAGGGCTACACCTCGAGCCTGGCCGCCGCCGCGCTGCAAGACCTCGGCCTGCTCCGCGCGACCGACGTGATCGGCGGCTACCAGGCCTGGCGGGCCGAAGGCCTGCCGACCGCCCGCCCCGAGCAGCGCGCCGTCGTGCTCGCCCCGGGCGCCGGGCCCGCGTACGCCCGCGGTCGAGGAACTCCGCGAGGGCGGCCGCTGCTCCGCTTAGCGACGCAGAAGCGGCTTGCGCGTGGTCCGCGCAAGCCGCTTCGCCGTTCGCGATGTCGCTAGGTCTTCGAGTCGAGCTGGGAGAGGCCGTTCCAGGCGAGGTCGATCAGGTTCGAGGCGACCTGCTCGACCTTCGGCTTGCGCGCGTCCAGCCACCACTGGCCGGTGAACGCGACCATGCCGACCATCATCTGGGAGTACATCGGGGCCAGCTTCGGGTCCCGGCCGCGGGACTTGAGGAAGTCGGCCATGATGTACTCCACCTGGCCCGCGATGTCGGCCAGGAGCGTCCCGTAGGTGCCGCCTTCGGCCCCCGGGCTTGAGTCCCTGACCAGGATCCGGAAGCCGTCGGCGTTGTCCTCGATGTACTTGAGCAGCGAGACGGTGGCGGCCTCGAACTTCGGCCGGGAGTGCGGGGCCTCGAACAGCGACGGTGGTCATCGACGAGAGTCGCTCGACCTCGCGGTCCACGACGACGGCGTAGAGGCCTTCCTTGCCGCCGAAGTGCTCGTAGACAACCGGCTTGGAGACGCCTGCCTGGGCGGCGATCTCCTCGATCGAGGTGCCCTCGAATCCCCGCTCCGCGAACAGCCGCCTGCCGATGTCGAGCAACTGCTGGCGCCGTTCCTGGCCGGTCATCCGCTTTCGGTTGGGTTTGGGGGATTGTTCGGTCACCGAAACATCATCGCGTTATGCCGCCGCCTTGTCAGCACGGGTTACCGTTTTGACACTGCGCTTGGTCATCGAGCCGAGACTGCGCGTCGCGTTCGCCGGACGCTTGGCCTCGAGCCTGGCCTCGTCCGGCCAGCGGACGTCGTAGGCCCAGCCGAGCTGCTCGAACCACCGGATCACCCGGGCGGACTGGTCGATCTGGCCCTTGAGCGCGCCGTGCCTGGCGCAGGTCGGGTCCGACGTGGTGCAGGTTGTGCCAGGACTCGCCGAACGAGGCGATCGCCAGCCAGGAGACGTTCCGCGACTTGTCGCGGGACTCCCAGTCCTTGTTGCCGAACGTGTGGCAGATCGAGTTGATCGACCAGGTCACGTGGTGCAGCAGGGTGATGCGGACCAGGCCGGCCCAGAAGAACGCGGTGATCGCGCCGTGCCAGGACATCCCCCACAGGCCGCCGATCAGCGCCGGGCCGAGCAGCGATACCCCGACCAGCGGGGCGAACAGCTTGTCGACCCGCGCGATGTTCTTGTCGGCGAGCAGGTCGGGGGAGAACTTCTCCTGCGAGGTCTGGTTCGGGTCGAACAGCCAGAGGATGTGCGCGTAGACCAGTCCCTTGGCCAGGGCCCTGGCGTTGTTCCCGTAGCGCCAGGGCGAGTGCGGGTCGCCCTCGCGGTCGCTGTACTTGTGGTGCTTGCGGTGGTCGGAGACCCAGGTGATCACCGGGCCCTGCATGGCCATGCGTGCCCGCGACCGCCAGCGCGACCCGGAGCGGGGTCTTCGCCTTGAACGAGCCGTGGGTGAAGTATCGGTGGTACCCGACGGTGATGCCAAGCCCGGTCAGCCAGTAGAAGAACGGCCGCGATCACGACGTCGTGCCAGCCGAGCCCCCACCCCCAAGCGAACGGGATCGCGGCGATGAGCGCCAGCATCGGAACGCCGACGAAGACGCCGGTGATGATCTGCTGGGCCAGCGAGGCCGGTTCATCTTCAAATTCGGACTTCGGGGCACCGAGGTTGGTTGCCGTTGCCATGGATCTCCCTGTGGGTAAGGCGCCTGCGGGCCGCCGCCTTGTACGCTTACGTAACCGTAGCCTACGACACCGTAGGTTGCGCAAGAGCCCCAGGTGAACTCTTCCAAAAGCCCAGGTAAAGCCGATCGTTGGCAGGCGCCCGCAGTGAAGCGGGCGTCCTCGTTCGTCACCTACCGTCAGACGCAGTCGGCAAACATCGCCGTTCTGGCCTCTCCCTTGCACGCCGCTTGGGGCTGCGTTCCCAGTAAGATCAATGGCAGCGATCCCGGGTCGTCTAGCTAGGCAGGACGAGTGATTTTGGCTCACTTAACAGAGGTTCGAATCCTCTCCCGGGAGCTGTAGAGCTACGAAGGTGCGGTTCGATGCCCGACCCTCGTCTCGCGTTGGAACAGCCATGATGGTCTGTGCCCACCCCTCGATCTTCCGTAGAAGGGCGATGCTCCGGTGGACGCCGATCCTCAGGCAGCCGTGGTAGTCCTCGCCGACGTTCTTTCGCGTGGTCTTTGGGTTGTGGCGTTTGAGGGACGGCTTGTTGAACTGCTCTGAGTTGGCCTGCCGTCAACCTCCAGCCAGAACTGCTGGGCGGCTGCCACGTCTCCGCTCTCGTGGATGCACACAGTGAAAGCCAGATCGCTTCGCGGGATGCCCGCCGCGTCCAGGAAGCGAAGAAAGAGCCGGATCAGACCCGGATCGCTGTTTATGAAGACGACGCAATAGAGCTGGCGGTGCGGCTTGGATCTTCGCGCCCTCGCACCAGTAGGCGACAGCACCGGCGATGAGGATCTCCCTGGGCGTGAGTTCGCCGATTTCGGCGGCGGCAGCGATCCGTTCGTTCGCCTGGTGCGCTTGGCGCACCCTGCGCTCCTTCTCCCAGTACCGACGGGCTCCTTCCGCCGAACGCCTCCGGTTTTCCTCGTAGCTGAGCCTTGGCGGGACGGGAAGGTCCCTAACCCAGAGGGAGACGGAACTCTTGGATACGCCAAGACGAGTGGTGATCTGGTTGTAGCTCAGTCCCTCGGCCCGCAGTTCGCGGGCCTTGTCTCGCAGGTCATCCTTGGCGTTCGGGCGACGCGTCCAGTCGGCGGCGGCACGCCTCGTAGTAGCTCATTAAGGGTGCTTCGGCTCGCCAACCCGAGGATCGCCTGTATTTCTGTCCGGGACTTGCCCTCGCGGCGGAGGGCGATTGATCGCTCGCGCAAACGATCAAGCTCTTCTTTAGTTCTCATACTCGAATTTTAGGTCGAGCATCTGACATTCGAGAGGGCTTAAGCTGGGGCCGGAGGCTCGCCGTCGCCGGGGGCGGCGGTAGTCGTCTCTTCCGCTTCCTCTGCCTTCTGCGCGGCCCGTTCGAGGGCGCCTTCGAGCTCGCTCAGCAGCACCTTGACGAAGCCCCGGCCCTCCTTGCCCGCGAGCTTGGGCGCCACTGCCTTCTTCAGCCCGTGCGGGACGAGGTCGAGCGGGAGCAGCACCGGCACGAACAGGTAGATCGCCGGCGCCATGATCAGCGCGGCCAGCGCCAGCGCGATCGTGACGACGGAGAACGTGGCCAGGCCGGAGTCGCCCGGCCCGGTCTGGTCCCCGAGCCAGACCAGGCCGAGCAGCTCGGTGATCGCCAGCAGCAGGAAGACCGCGAGCCACACGATCGCGCTGGAGACGGCCAGCGCCCGTTCGACGACGTAAGCCTTCGACAGGCCGGGAACGTCCTTGAAGTACTGGAGCGCCTCGTGCGGGGGCCTGCCCGGGTCGAACTCGTGCGAGGCCTGGTGGGCCTCGAACTTCTTCTCCCACTCCTCGTCCGGGCGGCGCAGCCGGTCGCGCACAGCGCGGGCCTCGGCCCCGGCGGCGAGGGCGAGGATCGGAACCGTCACGGTGACGGCCGAGGCGAACGCTTCGGTCATTTGCACCGAAAAATGGTCCCGTAACCGGGATCAATTGGTCAACCGGCCCGTTCGGCCTGTGGATAGCCTGTGCCCAAGTTGTTGAGGGTATGTGGACAAGTTGTTGAGGGCTTGTGGATAAGCGTCGCCCGCTGGGGATCGCGGGCCCGCACTACGCGCGAGCGGGCCTTTCCGGGGTGAGCAGACCTCGGTTGAAGCCCTCGGCGACGGCGGCGGCGCGGTCGGCCACGCCCAGCTTGGCGTAGATGTGCAGCAGGTGGGTCTTGACCGTCGCCTCGCTGATGAACAGCCTGGCGGCGGCCTCGCGGTTGGTGGTCCCGGCCGCCACCAGCCCGAGGACCTCGAGCTCGCGCTGGCTCAGGATTTCCGGCGCCGGCGTCCTGACCCGGCTCATCAGCCGGGTTGCCACCGACGGGGCGAGCACGCTCTGGCCCTGCGCGGCGGCGCGGACGGCCCGCAGCAGCTCGTCGCGGGGCGCGTCCTTGAGCAGGTAGCCGGTCGCGCCCGCCTCGATCGCGGGCAGCACGTAGCTGTCGGTGTCGTAGGTGGTCAGCACCAGCACGCGGGCCGGGCTGCCGCGGCGGCTGAGTTCCGCGATCGCGGTCACCCCGTCCATGCCCGGCATCCGCAGGTCCATCAGAATCACGTCCGGCCTGGCCGCCGCGGCGAGCCGGAGCGCCTCGGAACCATCGGCGGCCTCGCCGACCACGACGAAGTCCTGATCGGCGGCGAACATGCCGCTCAGCCCGTCCCTGACGATCGGGTGGTCGTCGGCGATGAGCACCCTGATCGGCCCGGCGGTCACGCGTCCGCCAGGACGGACGCGGTCGGGATGCAGGTCGAGATCGCGGTGCCGCCGCCCGGTTCGGATTCCACCTCGAGCGTGCCGGACAGGTCCGCGATCCGCTGCCGCATCGCGATCAGGCCGAAGCCGCCGCCACCGGGCAGGGAGGCCGGATCGAACCCGACGCCGTCGTCGCGCACATCGAGCGCGACCTCGTTGTCCATGTAGGAAACGGTCAGCCCGACCCGGGTGGCGTGCGCGTGCCTGGCCACGTTCGCGAGCGCCTCCTGGGCGGCGCGAAGCAGCGCGAACTCGATCTCCGGCCGGATCGGCCGTGCCGTGCCGGTCGTCTGCGCCTGCACCGGGATTCCGTTCAGCGTCGCCCAGCGCTGGGCGACGTCGGCCAGCGCCTCGCTCAGCCGGCAGCGTTCGAGCGGCTCGGGGCGCAGCGCGTCCACCGACCGCCGCGCCTCGGAGAGGCTGTCCCGCGCCAGCTGGGTCGCGGCCGCGACATGCCGCCGCCACCCTGCGGGATCGCCGGGGGGCAGGCTGGCCGCCTGCTCGGCCGCCTGCAGCTGGGTGACGATGCCGGTCAGTCCCTGCGCGAGCGTGTCGTGGATCTCCCGCGCCATCCGCCGCCGCTCCTCAGCCACCCCGGCCTCCCGCGCCTGGGCGATCAGCTGCCGGTGCAGCTCCTCGTTCTCGGCGATGGTGGCGACGAGGCGTCCGTTGGCCTCGTTGAGGTCCGCCAGCGCCCGCCTGCGCTCGTGGTCCTGCCTGTCGCTGCGCCACAGGAACCAGGCCAGAAACCACAGCATGGTCTGGTCCAGGGTCAGGGCGACGAAGAACATCACCAGTCGGAACAGCAGGCCACCGTGGTTGCCTGACGTCTGCGAGACGGCCGAGATGAACCCCACCCCGGAGACGCCGGCCAGCCGCCACGGCCAGGGCAGGTACTTAAGCGAGACGGTGGAGGGGATCAGGGTGAGGAACCCGAACCATGAATCCCTGATGACCAGCGCGAAGGTGAGCGCGAGCAGCCCTGCGACGAAGATCCCCACCTGCGGCATGCGCCGCCGCCAGGCGGGGTGCAGCGAGTACATGAACAGGACCCACAGCGCGAACGCCGCGCACAGCGAGACGTCGACCGCCAGCGCGGCGGTACCGGCCGTCCGCCAGGGCAGGGTGAGCCCGGCCAGGACCGCGAGCAGCCCGTAGGCTACGCCGCCGAAAGCGAGGACCCACGGCCGGTCCTGATCCCACAGATCAAGCCGGGTGCGCGGTGCCAGTTCGCTCATGTGCTCCCTCCGCTTGCGAATGTACGCCGTCATGTCACTGCGCCGCGATAGCGTCCAGAACGTCCAGCCGGGCCGCTCTCCGAGCGGGCCAGCTGGCGGCCACGAGCCCGAGTACGCCCGCCAGGATGAGGAACTCCACCAGCCGCACCCAGGGGACCGAGGTCTCGGTGACGCCCTGCTGCCGCAGCGCGGACACCAGCGCCAGCCCCATCAGGGTCCCGATGACGATCCCGATCAGCGCGCCGAACGTGGCCAGGATCACCGCCTCGGACCTGATCATGGCCCGGACCTGCGAACGTCGCATGCCGACGGCCCGTAGCAGCCCGATCTCGCGGGTCCGCTCGAGCACCGACAGCATGAGGGTGTTCACGATCCCGATCAGCGCGATCAGCACCGCCAGCGCCAGCAGGGCGTAGACCAGGTTGAGGAGCTGGTTGACGCTCGCCACCTGGGCCTGCTCGAACTGGGCGGTGGTCTGCACCTGGACGTCCGCGTACGGAGTGAGCGCGTTGGAGACGGCCGTCTCGACGCCGGGGCTGCCGTCGGTGCGGAGCAGGACCGCGCCCGGAACGGGCTGCCTGAAGTGGGCGAGGAAGTACGCGGAGCTGACCAGGTAACTCTGGATGAGAGCGTTGGACTGGTAGATCCCGCCGATCCTGATCGTGGTCGAGCCGGTGGACGCGAACCGTACCGGCACCGTATCCCCGACCGACAAATGATCGTTCTTCGCGGTGGCGGAGTCGATCAGCAGCTCGCCGCGGCCGAGGGCGGCGGCGGAACCCGCCGCCATCCGCAGGATCACGGCGGCGGCCAGGTTCTGCGGGGTCACTCCGGTCAGCGTCGCCAGCGCGGACCTGAACTCGAACTGGTTCCGGTAGACGGTCGTGGCCGAGGTGACCCCGGGCACGGCGGCCGCCGTGCCCGGCACCGCGTCGCTGAGCTGCCCGCTCCCGCTGGCGGAGACCAGCAGGTCAGCGCTGATCGCCTGGTCGACGCTGCTGGTCGCGCTCTCCGACAGCGATGCGCCGAACACCGCCATGGCGGAGACGAGGGCGAGCCCGACCATCAGGGCCGAGGCGGTCTGGGCGGTGCGGCGCGGGCTGCGCATGGAGTTTTCCCGCCCGAGCTGCCCGGGGGTGCCGAGCAGCGCGGCCAGCGGTCTACCGAGCACGCCGGATAGCGGTCGCGCGATCGCGGGCGCGAGCATGGCGACGCCGACGAAGATGCACACAGCGCCGGCTCCCACCAGCGCGATGACGGGCTTGGCCAGCCCGATAGCGAGCAGCGCGACCCCGGAGACGGTGAGCACCGTACCCGAAACGAGCCGGCGCCTGGTCGCGACCGCCCCGGCACCGTCGGACGGGCGGTCGGCCAGCGCCGCCACCGGCGGGATCCGTACCGCGTTCCTGGCCGGCCCGATCGCGGAGACGACCGTCACCAGCGTGCCGACGACGAGCCCGACGATCGCGGTGCGCGGCTCGAACGTCAGCGATCCGGTCGGCAGCGCGCTGCCGAACCCGCTCAGCAGCGCCTCGAGCCCGATGGCGGCGGCCACGCCGAGGCCGACCCCGATCGCGGACGAGACGAACCCCACGATCACGGCCTCGGTCAGCACCGAGCGCAGTATCTGCCCGCGGCTCGCGCCGACGACTCGCAGGAGGGCGAGCTCCCTGGTCCGCTGGCCGACGATGATCGAGAACGTGTTGTAGATGGTGAACGCGCCCACGAAGAGCGAGATGAGCGCGAATATGAGCAGCGCCGTATTGAGGAAGGACAGCGCCTGGCTGACCGCGTTCGCGTCCTCATCGATGATCGTCTGCCCGGTGACGACCTCGGCATCCGCCGGCAGGACCCGGGCGATCGACCGCTGAACGGCGGCCTTGTCGATGCCCGGCGAGGCCACCACGTCGATGAAGTCGAACTGCCCGTTCTCCCCGAGCAGGCGCTGCGCGGTTGGCAGCGCGAACGCCGCCAGGGTCTCGCCCGCGAGGTTGTCGGCGGTTCCGAACTGGGCGATTCCGGTGATCGTGAACGTCTGGGCGGACGTCGACGCGGCGGTCAGGATCCGCACCCGCTGGCCGATGCTGAACCCGTGGCTCTGCGCCGTGGCCGCGTCCATCACGACGTCGTCACTGGTGATCGGCGGATGGCCGGCGATCAGGTGGAAGCTGGAGATCCGCTGGTCGGTCTCCCAGCCGGCCCCGACGGTGCCCACGCTCGAGGAGACCGGCTTGCCGTCGTGCGCGAGGAACTGGGCGTAGCCCTCGACCTCTCCGAACGCCCCGGCGACACCGGGCACCCTCTGGACGCGGGTGAGCACAGACTCCGGCAGCGGGTTGCGGGTGGCGCCCTGGCCGCTGCCGAACTGCGCCACCCCGCGGACCTGGAAGTCGACGTTGCGGTAGACACTGTTGAACAGCGCGGAGAAGGTGCTGTTGAGCGTGTCGGTGAGCACGAACGTACCGGAGATGAACGTGACCCCGAGCACGATCGCGAGCGCGGTCAGCGCTAGCCGCAGCTTGTGGGCGAGCAGCCCGCGGAGAGTTACCTTGCGCATGTCAGGCCCCCAGCGTCCGCATCCGCTCGAGGACCGAATCGGCCGTCGGCTGGCTGAGCTCGCCGACCACGGCGCCGTCGGCCAGGAAGACGACCCGGTCGGCGTAGGCGGCGGCCCGCGGGTCATGCGTCACCATGACGATCGACTGGCCGGACTCGGTCACCGACCAGCGCAGGAAGGCGAGCAGATCGGCCGAGGCATTGGAGTCCAGGTTGCCGGTCGGCTCGTCCGCGAAGACCAGGTCCGGCTTGTTGATCAGCGCGCGGGCGCAGGCGACGCGCTGCTGCTGGCCGCCTGACAACTCGGCCGGCCGGTGGGTGAGCCGGTCCGCGAGGCCGAGCTTCTGCGTCAGGTAGCCGAGCCATTCGCGATCCGGCTTCCGGCCCGCGAGATCGGCCGGCAGCGTGATGTTCTCGGCCGCGGTCAGCGTCGGGACGAGGTTGAAGTACTGAAACACAAAGCCGATCCGGTCGCGCCGCAGCCGAGTCAGCCCGGCGTCATCGAGCTGCCCGATGTCCTGGCCGCCCACGTAGGCCTGCCCCGACGTCGGCCGGTCGAGCCCGGCCATGCAGTGCATGAGCGTCGATTTGCCCGAGCCGGACGGGCCCATGACGGCCGTGAACCGGGCGCGCTCGAACGTCACGCTGACGTCGGCCAGGGCGCGCACCGTCGCCTGTCCCGCCCCGTATGTCTTCTGCAGGTTCACGGCCTGCGCCGCCTGCGCGGTTGCCAGCGTTGCCATGGCTCTAAGCGTCGCGTCGCCCGAGACGGCGCGGCAACGGGCATCCGGCCGGGATCTCATGCGATCGGGCGGATCAACCGGATGGGCTGAATGGCGCGGCGGATCAGCCGATCGGTTGATCCTTGTGGATAACCTGTGCGCAACTTGTTGCGAGGATGTGGATACGGCAGTCTCCTCAGGGGATTGCGGAGTGGACAACACGCCCGGCGCTGTGGACAACCGCTTGCGACGCGTGCAGCCCCACAGATCGGGTACTCTTGTGTCGTCTCACGTGGCGGAGTAGCTCAGCCAGGCAGAGCAAGCGGCTCATAATCGCTGTGTCACCGGTTCAAGTCCGGTCTCCGCTACCAGAACCATGTTTGGGGGGCTTCGCCCTCCATGTCCGGTAACCTTGATCGACCTAGCTTTCCTTTAGAAAGGCACTCACTGTGGCTGCCACCGACGTCCGGCCGAAGATCACGCTGGCTTGCCAGGAGTGCAAGCACCGCAACTACATCACCAAGAAGAACCGGCGCAACGACCCGGACCGTCTTGAGCTGAAGAAGTTCTGCCCGAACTGCCGCTGCCACACCGCGCACCGCGAGACCCGCTAGTCCAGGCCGCGGTCACCCCAGCGTGGCGCTGAACACCGACTTCGTCGGCCGGGTCTACGGTCCGGGCGAGCCTTACGAGGTCAGCCGGGTCAAGATCGCCGACTTCGCCGACGCGATCGGCGAGCCGAGCGAGCTCTGCCGCGACGCCGAGGCGGCCGCCGGCGGGCCGGGTACCCGGATGTGATCGCCCCGCCTACCTTCGCGATCGTGCTGAGCATGGCCTCCGCCCGGCTGGTGAACGACGACCCGGGCCTCGGGCTCGACTACTCGATGGTGGTGCACGGCGAGCAGAGCTTCGCGCACTCCCGCCCGCTGCACGCGGGCGACGTGGTGGTCGCGACGACCACGATCGAGTCGATCAAGGCCGTCGGCGCCATGTCGATGATGGTGACGTCGACCGACCTGTCCACCATCGACGGCGAGCACGTGTGCACGGCCAGGTCCACCCTCGTCGAACGCGGTGCAAGCTGATGACCATCACCTACGCCGACGTCGAGCCGGGCACCGCGATCGAGCCGCGAACGTACCGCATCACCCGGCTCGACCTGGTCAAGTACTGCGGCGCCTCGGGCGACTTCAACGTCATCCACTGGAACGAGCGGGTCGCCCGCTCGGTCGGCCTGCCGAACGTCATCGCGCACGGCATGTACACGATGGCGCAGGCCGGGAAGTTCGTCACCGAATGGGCTGGCGACCCGGGCGCGGTCACCGACTTCGGCGTCCGTTTCTCCGCCATGGTCCCGGTCCCCGACGACGATGAGGGCGCGACCCTCGAGGTCAGCGGCAAGGTCCTGGAGAAGCTGGCGGACAACAAGGTGACCGTCGACATCGTGGTCAAGGCCGGCGGGGCGAAGGTGCTGACCCGCGCCCGCGCCACCGTCCGCCTCCCGTGACCCCGGCGCTGGCCGACTACACCACGCTCGGCCTCGGCGGCCCGGCCAGGTCCTTCGTGTCCGCCACGACCGAAGCGGACCTGATCGACGCCGTCCGGGCGGCCGACGCGGCGGCGCGAGCCGCTGCTGCTCATCGGCGGCGGCTCCAACCTGGTCATCTCCGACGCGGGCTTCCCCGGCACGGTCATCCACGTGAACACCCGCGGCATCGGCTACGCCGAGCGGCCGGCGCCGACGGCGCCGTCGACGTCACCGTCGCGGCGGGCGAGGACTGGGACGACGTGGTCGCGGCCACGGTCGCCGAGGGCCTGGCCGGGCTCGAGTCGCCTGTCCGGCATCCCCGGCCGCGCGGGCGCGACCCCGATCCAGAACGTCGGCGCCTACGGCCGCGAGGTGGCCGAGGTCATCACCCAGGTGCGGGTGTACGACCGCCAGGAAGATCGGATTCTGGTCATCGGGAACGAGGAGTGCTCCTTCGCCTACCGCACCAGCCTCTTCAAATCGACCGGGGCCGCGCTACGTGGTTCTCGACGTGACGTTCCGGCTGGCCGCGCAGGCGCTGTCGCTGCCGGTGAAGTACGCCGAGCTGGCGGCCGAGCTCGGCGTGGCGCTGGGGGAGCGGCGCGGGGGTCGGCGAGGTCCGCTCGGCCGTGCTCAAGATCCGCGCCCGCAAGGGGATGGTGCTCAACCCGGGCGACCCGGACACCCGCAGCGCGGGCTCGTTCTTCACCAACCCGATCATCACCGCCGAGCGAGTTCGCCGCGGTGGAGGCGGCCGCCGCCGCCCGCGCGGCCGGCCCGGTGCCCAGATACGACGCGGGCGCGGGCCTGGTCAAGGTTCCGGCCGCCTGGCTGATCGAGCACGCCGGCTTCGCCAAGGGCTACGGCGCCCCCGCCCCGGCCCGCGTCTCCTCCAAGCACACCCTGGCCCTCGTCAACACCGGCAACGCGACCACGGCAGACCTGCTCGCCCTGGCCCGCGAGATCGTCTCCGGCGTCCGCGCCGCCTACGGCGTCACCCTGACCCCAGAGCCCATCCTCATCGGCGTCTCCCTCTAGCCCGGAGTCACCCTCTAGCCCGGTACCCGGCTCACTAGACCGGTACCCGGCTCAGTCGAAGCCCCGACCCTCGCCTGCGAGAGAGGGGCGCCGGACCACCCTCACCATCGGAAACGTCAGCCCCAGAGCTACCGCATCTCGTCGGTTGGCCACCGAGATGGAAATGATCTTGGAAGAAAAGCCGCCGCCCAGCGTGCTTTTCTTCCGCCAGGAAAAAAGTTTCCAAGATCATTGGTGCCGACGAGGCTGATGGGGCCCGCCGAGGCCAATGAGCCGAGCGCGCCGACGGCGCGCGCGTGACGGCCGGCTACGAGCTGGGCGCGTCGATCTCACCCGGCGAAGAAGGACAACCGGACGGGCTCAGGCAGCCGCCAGCCAGGCGTCGATGCCGGTCAGCAGGCGGGCGCGGATGTCGGGCGGGGCGGCGGCAGAGTGCACGCGACTGGCGGGCCAGCTCGGCTAGCTCGGGCGGGGTGAAGGCGTGCACGTCGCGGGCGATCTCGTACTGCTTGACCAGGCGGCGGCCGAACAGAACCGGGTCGTCGGCGCCGAGCGCGATGGGCACTCCCGCCTCGAACAGCGTGCGGATCGGAACCGATTCCGCGATCGGGGGCCACGCCCGAGGGCCACGTTCGAGGACGGGCAGACCTCGCAGGTGATGCCCCTCGGCTCGCCAGCCGCTCGACCAGCCACGGGTCCTCGACCGCGCGGACGCCGTGCCCGAGCCGGTCAGCGTGCAGCAGGTCAAGCGCCGCCGCGCACGCTCGGCGGCCCGACCAGCTCCCCGGCGTGCGGCGCCAGCAGCAGCCCGGCCCGGTCCGCGATCCGGAAGGCCGGAACGAACTCCGCCGCCGGACCGCGCCGCTCGTCGTTGGAGAGGCCGAACCCGACCACGCCCTGCCCGGCGAACTGCGCCGCCAGCCGGGCGATCATCCGCGCGTCCATCGGATGCCGAGTCCGGTTGGCCGCGATGATGATCCCGATCCCGATGTCGGCCGCCTGCGCCGCCTTCTCCGGCCGCGTCGATCAGCAGCTCGGTGAACGCGGTGATCCCGCCGTACCTGGCCGCGAACCCAGACGGATCGGCCTGCAGCTCAAGCCACCCCGACCCCTCCGCCCGCTCATCCTCCGCGATCTCCCGAACCAGCCGGTACAGATCATCCGGAGTCCGCAAGCACCGACCGGGCCACGTCGTACAGCCGCTGGAACCGGAACCACCCCCGCTCGTCGGCGGTGGACAAGGCAGGCGGCCACTCTTCAGTCAGCGCCGGCGGCAGCGAAATCCCATGCGCCCGCGCAAGCTCGACCATCGTCGAGTGACGCATAGCGCCAGTCAGATGTAGATGAAGATGAGCCTTGGGGAGCGCCACCAGATCATGCGGCATGCTCAATTATCCCCGACGCCCGCCCCTGCGTGCTGCCAGTTGCGCTTGTGTACGTCTGACTTTGAAGCCGGAGAGAAAGCCGGGGCGGGTGGGGTGCGCGGCGCGCGTGTTCGGCACACCGGTCGGGTTAACCGGTGGGCCGATTCGCGCGGAAGCACCTCCCCGCCCCGCGACAGCCCTGCGACAGACTCCGCGACAGACCTACCGAGCCTCAGACAGCAGCTTCCCGATCCGGCTGACACCCTCTTCGAGGTCCGCGTCGCTCATCGCGTAGGACAGCCGGAAGTACCCGTCGGTGCCGAACGCCTCGCCGGGAACCACCGCCACCTCGGCCTCCTCGAGGATCAGGGCCGCCAGCTCGGCCGACGTCTGCGGCCGCTTGCCGCGGATCTCCTTGCCGAGCACGCCCTTCACGCTCGGGTAGGCGTAGAACGCGCCCGAGCGGCTCCGGGCACTCGACGCCGGGGATCTCGTTGAGCATCCGCACGATCGTCTTGCGCCGCCGGTCGAACGCCTCGCGCATCTCCGCCACGGCCGACAGGTCGCCCGACACCGCGGCGAGCGCGGCCATCTGGGAGACGTTGGCCACGTTGGAGGTCGCGTGCGACTGGTAGTTGGCGGCGGCCTTGATCACGTCCTTGGGGCCGATCATCCAGCCGACCCGCCAGCCGGTCATCGCGTAGGTCTTGGCCACGCCGTTGAGCACCACGCAGCGGTCGGCGATCTCCGGTGCCTGGACCGGGATCGAGGAGAACTTCGCGTCGCCGTAGACCAGGTGCTCGTAGATCTCGTCGGTGACCACCCAGATGCCCTTGGCGGCGGCCCACTCGCCGATCGCCTTCACCTGCTCGGGCGGGTAGACCGCGCCGGTCGGGTTGGACGGGGAGACGAACACGAGCAGCTTGGTCCGCGCGGTGCAGGCCGCGTCGAGCTGCTCGACCGAGGCCAGGTAGCCGGTCGACTCGTCGGTCGGCACGACCACCGGCACGCCGCCCGCGAGCGCGATCGCCTCCGGGTAGGTGGTCCAGTAGGGCGCGGGCAGCAGCGCCTCGTCGCCGGGGTTGAGCAGGGTCGCGAACGTCTGGTAGACGGCCTGCTTGCCGCCGTTGGTGACGAGCACCTGGTCGGCCGTGACCTGGTAGCCGGAGTCGCGGACGGTCTTGGCGGCGATCGCCGAGCCGCAGCTCGGGCAGGCCCGCCGCCGGGGTGTACTTGTGCATCTTCGGGTCGGCGGCGGCCCGCTGCGCGGCCTCGACGATGTAGCCGGGCGTCGGGAAGTCGGGCTCCGCCGGCGCCGAACCCGATGACCGGCCGGCCGGCCGCCTTCAGCGCCTTGGCTTTCGCGTCTACGGCCAGGGTCGCGGATTCGGAGATGGCGGACACCCGGGCCGATATTCTCGTGGTTGGCATGCCTCCATGGTGGCACCACCTGCACGTCGATCACCAACTGGTTTCGCTGTTAGCTGGTTTGGTTCGACGAAGGGGGTGCGTTCGGCATACACTCTGGTGGTTACAACCGTAGGGCAGTAGCTCAATTGGTAGAGTCCCGGTCTCCAAAACCGGCGGTTGGGGGTTCGAGTCCCTCCTGCCCTGCAAGTGCGGATTGGCTGGACCCGCCGGGTCCCGTCGGCCCGTGCGTGGTGATCCGTTTAGCTCAGTATTAGGTGAGGACATGGCGACCCAGACACGAGACCGGAGCGGGTCAGGGGCTGCCGCTAAGCGGGACCGGACCACGCCAGCGCTGTTCACCCGGCAGGTGGCGGCTGAACTCCGGAAGGTGATTTGGCCGACTCGTAGGGAGCTCGGCACCTACACGGCGGTCGCGCTCTCGTTCGTGATCTTCATGATCGTGATCGTCACGAGCTTGGACTACGGGTTCACCAAGCTGATGTTCTGGTTCTTCGGCTAGCGCCTGACCCAGGACGGCCCGTAAGTCGCGTCACGTATACCTAGCGTGGCACGATGAACACGGGGGCTTCCTCGCCGGGGGAGTCTTGCCTAGCGAGAGCTTGCCCAGCGAGCAGAAGACCAAGAGAAAGAGTGACCGTGTCCGAGTCCCAACTGAACGGCAATGTTGACGTGGCGACCGGCGCAGTGGATGGGGAGGCAGCCGACGTGATCGACGAGACTTCCGGGTTCGCTGACGAGCCCGCCAACGCGGATGACGCCGCTGCGGACACTGACGCTGAGTCGGTTGAGTCAATCGATGCCGCGGCGGCAGCCGCCGAGACGGTAGACGCCGAGGAAGCCGAGGAAGACAGACGCCGAGGCGGCCGACGCCGCGGCGCCGACCGAGGATGACACCCTCGCGGAGTTCATGCGCGAGATGCGGATGCAGCCCGGCGACTGGTACGTCATTCACTCGTACGCCGGCTACGAGAACCGGGTGAAGACCAACCTGGAGAGCCGCATCACGTCGCTCAACATGGAGGACTACATCTTCCAGATCGAGGTCCCCACCCACCTGGTGACCGAGATCAAGAGCGGCAAGAAGCAGGTCGTCAACGAGAAGGTGCTGCCGGGCTACATCCTGGTCCGGATGGAACTGACGGACGAGTCCTGGGCCGTGGTCAGGAACACCCCGGGCGTCACCGGCTTCGTCGGCCTGTCGAGCAAGCCGTCGCCGCTGCCGCTCGGCGAGGTGGCGTCGCTGCTCGCCCCGCCGCCGGCCGAGGGATCGCCCGCGGCGCAGGCGGCCGCCGCCAAGAAGACGTCACCGGAATACGAGCTCGGCGAGTCGGTTACCGTTATGGACGGCCCGTTCGCGACGCTCCCGGCGACCGTGAACGAGGTCAACTCGGTCACCCAGAAGCTCAAGGTGCTCGTGTCGATCTTCGGCCGCGAGACGCCCGTCGAGCTCTCGTTCGACCAGGTATCGAAGCTCTAGAGAAGGAAAACACAGCGCAATGCCGCCAAGAAAGAAGCTCAAGACCGTCGTCAAGGTGCAGCTGCCTGCAGGCGCGGCCACCCCGGCCCCGCCCGTCGGTACCGCCCTCGGCCCGCACGGCGTCAACATCATGGACTTCGTGAAGCAGTACAACGCTGCCACCGAGGCCCAGCGAGGCAACATCATCCCGGTCGAGATCTCGATCTTCGAGGACCGGTCGTTCACGTTCATCACCAAGACGCCGCCCGCGCCCGAGATGATCAAGAAGGCCGCCGGGGTCGACAAGGGCAGCGCCGAGCCGCACAAGACCAAGGTCGGCTCGCTGACCGCGGCCCAGGTCCGGCAGATCGCCGAGACCAAGATGCCCGACCTGAACGCCACCACGATCGAGGCGGCCGAGAAGATCATCGCCGGCACCGCCCGCTCGATGGGCATCAAGGTCGAGGGCTAGACGTTTCCGGCTGAGAGTCAGCCGGGCCCGTTCGAACAACTGATTTTTCAATCTTCAAGTGGCAGGGCCTCGCGCAGGTCCCGACGACCACAACCTCCACTCCAGGGAGTGCATCATGCAGCGCAGCAAGGCGTATCAGAACGCCGACACCAAGATCAACCACGACGAGCTCTACAGCCCGGTCGAAGCCGTGGACCTCGCCAAGGCGACCAGGTGACCAAGTTCGACCCGACCGTCGAGGTCAACCTCCGGCTCGGCGTCGACCCCCGCAAGCAGGACCAGATGGTCCGCGGCACCGTCAACCTGCCCAACGGCACCGGCAAGACCGCCCGCGTGCTGGTCTTCGCGACCGGCGACCGGGCCGAGGCGGCCAGGGCGGCCGGGGCCGACTACGTGGGCTCGGACGACCTGATCGAGCAGATCCAGGGCGGGTTCCTCGACTTCGACGCCGTCGTCGCCACCCCGGACCTGATGGGCAAGGTCGGCCGCCTCGGCCGCGTGCTCGGCCCGCGCGGCCTCATGCCGAACCCGAAGACCGGCACCGTCACGCCGGACGTGGCCAAGGCCGTGACCGAGATCAAGGGCGGCAAGATCGAGTTCCGCGTCGACCGGCACGGGAACCTCCACTTCATCATCGGCAAGGCCTCCTTCGACAAGAAGGCGCTGCTGGAGAACTACGCAGCGGCGATCGACGAGGTGATCCGGCTCAAGCCGGCCGCCGCCAAGGGCCGTTACCTGAGGAAGATCACGTTCACCACCACGATGGGCCCCGGCATCCCGGTCGACCCGAGCAAGACCCGCGGCTTCTTCGACGAAGAGGGCGCGCCGGCCGCGTAAGGCCAAGCTCGTCACGCGCCCGCAGGTGGTCATGCCTGCGGGCGCGTTCGTTTTGCCCGAACGGTCCGTGGGTCCCCCTGGTGCGTTAACTGTCACTATCACAGAGACGGATAACGTATGCTTGAACTACCGAAGACCGCTGGATGCTGCCTCGCGCGAGCGAGTGTCAGCCGAAGGTTCCGTATGGACATCCCGCGCAGGTGACCGTGAGCTCAAACCGCTGACAGCCGGGGCCCCTTCGCCGGGCCCGCTGAACGCAGTCTGCCGCCCCGTGCGCCTGGCGCCGGGGCGTTCGTCGTCTTCGGTACCCCTATGCATGTAGGGACATTGTGCAGGGACGACATACGGGAAGGAGGCTCATGGCAAACGCCGAGAAGACCGCCACGATCGAGGACCTGGCCGGCAAGTTCCGGGATTCGAGCGGCGCGGTGCTGACCGAGTACCGCGGGCTGACCGTCGCCCAGCTGGGCGAACTGCGCGCCAACCTCAGGGGCAACGCGACGTTCAGCGTCACCAAGAACACCCTCGCCAAGGTCGCGGCGACCCAGGCGGGCGTGGGTGACCAGGTCGAGTCGATGCTGTCCGGGCCGTCCGCGATCGCGTTCGTCAGCGGTGACGTCGCGCAGGCGGCCAAGGGTCTGCTCGATTTCGCCAAGGCGAACCCGCTGCTTGTCATCAAGGGCGGCGTGCTCGACGGCAAGGCGCTGACCGCGGCGGAGGTCGGCAAGCTGGCCGACCTCGAGCCGCGCGAGGTGCTGCTGGCCAAGCTGGCCGGCGCCATGAAGGCGTCGATGGCCGGCGCGGCGGCGACGTTCAACGCGCTGCCCACGCAGATGGCGCTGCTCGCAGACGCGCTGCGGGCGAAGGTCGAGGCCGGCGCGCCGGCCGAGGCCGCCGCCCCGGCTCCCGAGGCCGAGGCGGCCGCGGACACCGAAACAGAGACCCAGGACTAGGGAAAGAGGGAAACGATCATGGCAAAGCTCAGCAGCGCTGATCTGCTCGACGCGTTCAAGGAGATGACCCTCCTTGAGCTGTCCGAGTTCGTGAAGTCGTTCGAGGAGACCTTCGACGTCAAGGCGGCCGCCCCGGTCGCGGTCGCGGCTGTGGCCGGCGGCGCGGGTGGCGCGGCGGCGGTCGAAGAGGCCGTCGAGCAGGACGAGTTCGACGTCGTCCTCGAGGCCGCGGGCGACAAGAAGATCCAGGTCATCAAGGAGGTGCGCACGCTCACCAGCCTCGGTCTCAAGGAGGCCAAGGACCTGGTCGACGGCGCTCCCAAGACCGTCCTTGAGAAGGTCAACAAGGACGCCGCGGACAAGGCCAAGGCTGCCCTCGAGGGCGCCGGCGCTACCGTCACGGTGAAGTAGCTCGCTCTAGCTACGGCTCGAAGCGCCGCCCGGGGACTCCTGGGCGGCGTTTCTGCTGCCAGGGGAGCTTGGCGGAATACGAGCCATACCCACTGGCGTTACACCCTACACATCGGTACGCGTGTGGTATCGATCACGCGACTAACCCGCGCAAACCAGCGGGTTTCTGCTTGACGTTTGCGCCCCGACAGGGGATGCTGCGAAGCAAGGTGATCCACATACAGGCGTACCGTTGACAAGCAGTGCAGTCTCTGGCTACACTGACTATTTGCCGTGCACTCTGACGTCTCCGGTACCTTTTCCGCCTCTGTGGAGCTTTTGCCGTGGAGCGTTTTGCGTGCGTGCATGATAGTTCCGCGACAAGTTCGGAAGGACCCCTGTTGGCAGCTTCGCGCAGCGCCTCCGCCACGAATCTTGGTCCCCGCCGCGTATCCTTCGCGCGGATCAACGAGCCCCTGAAGGTTCCCGATCTGCTGGCCCTGCAGACCGACTCATTCGACTGGCTGCTCGGCAACGACAAGTGGAAGGCGCGTATTCAGGCCGCCAAGGAGGCGGGACGCACCGACATCGCAGAGCAGTCCGGCCTCGAAGAGATCTTCGAGGAGATCAGTCCGATCGAGGACTTCTCCGGCACGATGTCCCTGTCGTTCCGCGACCACCGGTTCGAGCCGCCCAAGTACTCCGACGAGGAGTGCAAGGACAAGGACATGACGTACTCCGCCCCGATGTTCGTGACGGCGGAGTTCATCAACAACACTACCGGTGAGATCAAGAGCCAGACGGTGTTCATGGGCGACTTCCCGCTCATGTCCCGCAAGGGCACGTTCATCATCAACGGAACCGAGCGCGTGGTGGTCAGCCAGCTCGTCCGTTCGCCGGGTGTCTACTTCGACCGCCAGGTCGACAAGACGAGCGACAAGGACATCTACGCCTGCAAGGTAATCCCTGGCAGGGGTGCGTGGCTTGAGTTCGAGATCGACAAGCGCGACGCCGTCGGCGTTCGCATCGACCGCAAGCGCAAGCAGTCGGTCACGGTGCTGCTGAAGGCCCTGGGCTGGGATGACGCGCGCATCCTGGAGCGCTTCGGCGAGTACGAGTCGATGCGCACCACCCTGGAGAAGGACCACACGGCCGGCCAGGATGACGCGCTCCTCGACATCTACCGCAAGCTGCGCCCGGGCGAGCCGCCGACGCGCGAGTCCGCGCAGGCGCTGCTCGACAACCTGTACTTCAACCCCAAGCGGTACGACCTGGCCAAGGTCGGCCGGTACAAGGTCAACCGCAAGCTCGGCCTTGACCTGCCGATCCGGCAGGGCACGCTGACCGAGGACGACATCGTCTCGACGATCGAGTACCTGGTCAAGCTGCACGCGGGCGAGGAAGAGCAGACCCGCGGCGACCGGTCCATCGTGATCGAGACCGACGACATCGACCACTTCGGCAACCGGCGGCTGCGCACCGTCGGCGAGCTGATCCAGAACCAGGTCAGGCTTGGCCTGGCCCGGATGGAGCGGGTGGTCCGCGAGCGGATGACGACCCAGGACGTCGAGGCGATCACGCCGCAGACCCTGATCAACATCCGCCCGGTGGTGGCGTCGATCAAGGAGTTCTTCGGCACCAGCCAGCTCTCGCAGTTCATGGACCAGACCAACCCGCTGGCCGGGCTCACCCACAAGCGCCGCCTGTCCGCGCTTGGCCCGGGTGGCCTGTCCCGCGAGCGGGCCGGGTTCGAGGTCCGCGACGTGCACCCGAGCCACTACGGCCGGATGTGCCCGATCGAGACGCCTGAAGGCCCGAACATCGGCCTCATCGGCTCGCTCGCGAGCTTCGCGCGGGTCAACCCGTTCGGCTTCGTGGAGACCCCGTACCGCAAGGTCGTCGACGGCGTCGTCACCGACGACGTCGACTACCTGACCGCGGACGAGGAGGACCGTCACGTCATCGCCCAGGCCAACACGCCGGTCAACGACGACGGCTCTTTCGGGACCAACCGGGTGCTGGTCCGCCGGAAGGGCGGCGAGGTCGACCAGATCCCGCCGGACGAGGTCGACTACATGGACGTGTCCGCCCGGCAGATGACGTCGGTCGCCACCGCCATGATCCCGTTCCTCGAGCACGACGACGCCAACCGCGCGCTGATGGGCTCCAACATGCAGCGCCAGTCGGTGCCGCTCCTGAGGTCCGAGGCGCCGCTGGTCGGGACGGGCATGGAGTACCGTGCCGCGACCGACGCGGGCGACGTGATCCTGGCCGAGAAGGCCGGCGTGGTCGAGGAGTCCTGCGCGGACTACGTCACCGTGATGAACGACGACGGAACCCGCATCACCTACCACATCCAGAAGTTCCGCCGCTCGAACCAGGGCACCTGCTTCAACCAGAAGCCGATCGTGGAGGAGGGGCAGCGGGTCGAGGAGCGCGAGGTTCTCGCCGACGGCCCCTGCACCGACACCGGTGAGATGGCGCTCGGCAAGAACCTGCTGGTCGCGTTCATGCCGTGGGAAGGCCACAACTACGAGGACGCGATCATCCTCTCCCAGCGTCTCGTGCAGGACGACGTGCTCTCGAGCATTCACATCGAAGAGCACGAAGTCGACGCCCGGGACACCAAGCTGGGCCCGGAGGAGATCACCAGGGACATTCCCGAACGTCTCCGACGAGGTGCTGGCCGACCTCGACGAGCGCGGCATCATCCGGATCGGGGCCGAGGTCGTCAACGGCGACATCCTGGTCGGCAAGGTCACGCCCAAGGGCGAGACCGAGCTCACCCCGGAGGAGCGGCTGCTGCGCGCGATCTTCGGCGAGAAGGCCCGCGAGGTCCGCGACACGTCGCTCAAGGTCCCGCACGGCGAGGAGGGCAAGGTCATCGGCGTCCGCGTGTTCACGCGCGAGGACGGCGACGAGCTCCCGCCCGGCGTCAACCAGCTCGTCCGGGTCTACGTGGCCCAGAAGCGCAAGATCACCGACGGCGACAAGCTGGCCGGGCGGCACGGCAACAAGGGCGTCATCTCCAAGATCCTGCCGGTCGAGGACATGCCGTTCCTCGCCGACGGGACGGCGGTCGACATCGTGCTCAACCCGCTCGGCGTGCCCGGCCGGATGAACGTCGGCCAGGTTCTTGAGACCCACCTCGGGTGGGTGGCCAAGACCGGCTGGCTGGTCGATGGGGTCGACGAGGACTGGAAGGACCGGCTGCGCGCCATCGGCGCGGACAGCAGCGTGCCTGACACCAAGGTCGCCACCCCGGTCTTCGACGGCGCGCGCGAGGAGGAGATCACCGGCCTGCTCGGCTCGACCCTGCCGAACCGGGACGGCGACCAGATGATCGGCTCCACCGGCAAGACGCAGGCTGTTCGACGGCCGCACCGGCGAGCCGTTCAAGGAGCCGGTCTCGGTCGGCTACATCTACATCCTCAAGCTGCTGCACCTGGTGGACGACAAGATCCACGCCAGGTCGACCGGCCCGTACTCGATGATCACCCAGCAGCCGCTGGGCGGCAAGGCGCAGTTCGGCGGTCAGCGGTTCGGTGAGATGGAGGTGTGGGCCCTGGAGGCCTACGGCGCCGCCTACGCGCTGCAGGAGCTGCTCACGATCAAGTCCGACGACGTGCTCGGCCGCGTGAAGGTCTACGAGGCCATCGTCAAGGGCGAGAACGTGCCCGAGCCCGGCATCCCCGAGTCCTTCAAGGTGCTCATCAAGGAAATGCAGTCGCTCTGCCTCAACGTGGAAGTGCTGTCTAGCGACGGCGCCGCGATCGAGATGCGCGACACCGACGAGGATGTCTTCCGCGCTGCGGAAGAACTCGGCATCGACCTGTCGCGGCGTGAGCCCAGCAGTGTCGAAGAGGTCTGACCCACCGAAGGGGGAACTTACACAGTGCTAGACGTCAATTACTTCGACGACCTTCGCATCGGGCTGGCCACGGCTGAGGACATCAGGCAGTGGTCTCACGGCGAGGTCAAGAAGCCTGAGACGATCAACTACCGCACCCTCAAGCCGGAAAAGGACGGGCTCTTCTGCGAGAAGATCTTCGGTCCGACCCGGGACTGGGAGTGCTACTGCGGCAAGTACAAGCGGGTCCGGTTCAAGGGCATCATCTGCGAGCGCTGCGGCGTCGAGGTCACTCGGGCCAAGGTGCGGCGCGAGCGGATGGGCCACATTGAGCTGGCCGCCCCGGTCACGCACATCTGGTACTTCAAGGGTGTGCCGAGCCGGCTCGGCTACCTGCTCGACCTGGCGCCGAAGGACCTGGAGAAGGTCATCTACTTCGCCGCCTACATGATCACCTACGTGGACGACGAGGCCCGGCAGCGCGATCTGCCGTCCCTCGAGGCCCGGATCACGGTCGAGCGGACCCAGCTCGAGCAGCGCCGCGACAACGACATCGAGACCCGCCAGAAGAAGCTCGAGGCCGACCTGGCCGAGCTCGAGGTGGCCGGGGCCAAGGGCGACGCGCGCCGCAAGGTGCGCGAGTCCGCGGACCGCGAGATGAAGCAGATTCGCGACCGCGCGGCCAAGGAGATCGACCGGATCGACGAGGTCTGGTCGCGGTTCAAGGGCCTGAAGGTTCAGGACCTTGAGGGCGACGAGATGCTCTACCGCGAGATGCGGGACCGGTTCGGCCGGTACTTCCGCGGCGGCATGGGCGCGCAGGCCATTCAGGACCGGCTCGCGACCTTCGACCTCGACGCCGAGGCGACCGACCTGCGCGAGATCATCCGCTCGGGCAAGGGCCAGAAGAAGGCCCGCGCCCTCAAGCGGCTCAAGGTGGTCTCCGCGTTCCTCAACACCACCAACTCCCCGATGGGCATGGTGCTCGACTGCATCCCGGTGATCCCGCCGGACCTGCGGCCGATGGTTCAGCTCGACGGCGGCCGGTTCGCCACCTCCGACCTGAACGACCTGTACCGCCGGGTCATCAACCGGAACAACCGGCTGAAGAGGCTGCTCGACCTGGGCGCACCCGAGATCATCGTGAACAACGAGAAGCGGATGCTCCAGGAGGCGGTCGACAGCCTGTTCGACAACGGCCGTCGCGGCCGCCCGGTCACCGGACCTGGCAACCGCCCGCTCAAGTCGCTGTCGGACATGCTCAAGGGCAAGCAGGGCCGGTTCCGCCAGAACCTGCTCGGCAAGCGCGTCGACTACTCCGGCCGGTCCGTCATCGTCGTCGGCCCGCAGCTCAAGCTGCACCAGTGCGGTCTGCCCAAGCAGATGGCGCTCGAGCTGTTCAAGCCGTTCGTGATGAAGCGCCTCGTCGACCTCAACCACGCGCAGAACATCAAGTCCGCCAAGCGGATGGTGGAGCGCGCCAAGCCGGTCGTCTGGGACGTGCTCGAAGAGGTCATCACCGAGCACCCGGTGCTGCTCAACCGGGCGCCGACGCTGCACCGCCTCGGCATCCAGGCGTTCGAGCCGCAGCTGGTCGAGGGCAAGGCGATCCAGATTCACCCGCTCGTCTGCACCGCGTTCAACGCGGACTTCGACGGTGACCAGATGGCGGTCCACCTGCCGCTGTCGGCCGAGGCCCAGGCCGAGGCGCGGATCCTGATGCTGTCCACCAACAACATCCTCAAGCCGTCGGACGGCAAGCCGGTGACCATGCCCACCCAGGACATGGTGATCGGGCTCTACTGGCTGACCAAGCTCGACGAGGGCGTGGCCGGCACCGGCCGGTCGTTCTCGAACATGTCCGAGGCGCAGATGGCCTACGACAAGGGCGAGCTCGAGCTGTCGGCGCAGATTCAGATCCGGCTGTCCGACGTGGTCCCGCCGGCCGACTACCCGCTCCCTGAGGGCTGGCAGCCGGGCGAGCCGCTGCGGATGGAGACGACCCTCGGTCGGTGCCTGTTCAACGACGCGCTGCCGGCCGACTTCCCGTTCGTCAACTACCACGTGGGCAAGAAGCAGCTCACGGTCATCGTCAACTCGCTGGCCGAGACCTACGCCAAGGTGCACGTGGCGGCGGCGCTCGACGCGCTCAAGAGCGCGGGCTTCCACTGGGCGACCCGCTCGGGCGTGACGATCGGCATCGAGGACGTCGTCAACCCGCCGAACAAGGCCGCCATCCTCGACGGCTACGAGCGCCGGGCCGACAAGGTGCAGCGCGAGTACGAGCGCGGCCTGATCACCGACGACGAGCGCCGTCAGGAGCTCATCGAGATCTGGACGCACGCGACGGCCGAGGTCGCCGCGGACATGGAAGCCGCCTTCCCGGCCAACAACCCGGTCTGGATGATGGTCAACTCCGGTGCCCGTGGTAACCCCATGCAGGTCCGGCAGATCGCCGGCATGCGTGGTCTGGTGTCGAACCCCAAGGGCGAGACGATCCCGCGCCCGATCAAGTCCTCCTTCCGTGAGGGCCTGACCGTGCTCGAGTACTTCATCTCCACCCACGGCGCCCGCAAGGGCCTGGCCGACACCGCGCTCCGCACCGCCGACTCCGGGTACCTCACCCGGCGTCTGGTGGACGTGGCGCAGGACGTCATCGTCCGCGAGCTGGACTGCGGCACCGAGCGCCGGTTCCCGATGCAGATAGCGAGCAAGGGCGCCGACGGCACCCTCCGCAAGCTGGACAACATCGAGAACACCGGCACCGGGCGCAGCCTGGCCGAGGATGTCGTCGCGGCCGACGGCACCGTGCTCGGCCGCATTGGCGAGGACACCACCGATCAGATGATCGACGCCTTCGTCAACGCGGGCATCGACACCATCAGGACGCACAACGTCCTGGTGTGCGAGGCCAAGGTCGGCGTCTGCGCCAAGTGCTACGGCCGCTCGCTTGCCGCAGGCAAGCTGGTGGACGTGGGCGAGGCGGTCGGCATCATCGCCGCGCAGTCCATCGGCGAGCCCGGCACCCAGCTGACGATGCGTACGTTCCACACCGGTGGTGTGGCGGGCGCTGACATCACGCACGGTCTGCCGCGTATCACCGAGCTGTTCGAGGCCCGCATCCCCAAGGGGATGGCCCCGATCAGCGAGGTGGCCGGCCGGGTCAAGATCGAGGAGACGGAGAAGACCAGGAAGATCATCGTCGTCCCCGACGATGGCGCCGAAGAGGTCCCCTACCAGGTCCCGATGCGGTCCCGGCTGCTGGTGGCCGACGGCGGTCACGTCGCCGTGGGCGACCAGCTGATCGCCGGCGCCGTGAACCCGCACGAGGTGCTGCGCATCCTCGGCTCCCGCGAGGTGCAGAAGCACCTGGTGGCCGAGGTGCAGAACGTGTACCGGTCGCAGGGCGTGTCGATCCACGACAAGCACATCGAGATCATCATCCGCCAGATGCTCAAGCGGGTGAACGTCCTCGAGTCCGGGCGACGCCGACCTGCTCCCGGGCGAGCTGGTGGAGCGGCCGAAGTTCGAGAACATGAACCGCGCGGTGGTGAACGACGGCGGCACCCCGGCCTCTGGCCGACCGGTGCTGATGGGGATCACCAAGGCGTCGCTGGCCACCGAGTCGTGGCTGTCGGCGGCCTCCTTCCAGGAGACCACGCGGGTGCTGACCGACGCGGCGATCCACGCCAAGTCGGACTCGCTCCTCGGCCTCAAGGAGAACGTGATCATCGGCAAGCTCATCCCGGCGGGCACCGGCATGCCGGTGTACCGGAACATCCGGGTCGAGCCGACCGACGACGCGCGCTCCTCCGCCTTCCCGGCCACGACGTACCAGGAGGCGGATGGCTACGCCTTCGGCCAGCAGGGCTCGGGCGAGGCGGTTCCGCTGGAGGACTACGACTTCGGCGCCTACAACCGGTAGTCAAAGTCCAAAGGACAAAAGTCAACATCTAGGTCATATCTAACGGACCGTTGCTCCGCCTGGCCCCGGAAATTGCTCCGGGTCCCGGGCGAGGCGGCGGTCCGTTCGGCCTGTGACGAGCCAAGTGCGCGTTTGGGCCGGCAAGAGTGAGCCCAAACGCGCACTTGGCACACCAGTCGTCCGCGGAATGGATCGCGCGGCCCGCGCGTTAACACTCACAGGCAGTTGCCGGACTACGTACGCGTGCGCTCCAGCGAGCAGGTAGGCTAGCTGGTGGAAAGTCGCGCGACCGACCAGTACTAATTTGGTCGGCGGGCACACGAGTGGTACCTTTTACATTCGTGCCCGTCTCCGCGCGGGTGCCTGCGTGTCAGCAGCCGGCGAGACGTTGGGTCATATCGACCCAGCCCGGTGGTCGTGCAGCTGGCCGTGTGGACTCTCTCCCTGGCAGTCCGGATTCGGATGAGTGTGGGCTGCCGCCCCGTGTGACGGAGTTGTCGTCGGCCGAAGGCCGGGCGCGACACACCCGACCTCGGGGGTCGGAGAAGAGAGAAAACGTGCAGGTCAGACGGGTGGATACGACGGGAATTTTTAGAGGAATGGATCGCGGCGGGGCGGCGTTACCACTGCAGGCAGTTGGCGGACTACGTGCGCGTGCGCTCCAGCGAGCGGGTAGGCTTGCAGGTGGAAAGCCGCGCGAGCGACCAATGCGAATTTGGTCGGCGGGCACACGGATGGTACCTTTTACATTCGTGCCCGTCTCCGCGCGGGTGCCTGCGTGTCAGCAGTCGGCGAGACGTTGGGTCATATCGACCCAGCCCGGTGGCCGTGCAGCTGGCCGTGTGGACTCTCTCCCTGGCAGTCCGGATTCGGATGGGTGTGGGCTGCCGCCCTGTGAGACGGTGTTGTCGTCGGCCGAAGGCCGAGCGCGACACACCCGACCTCGGGGGTCGGAGGAGAGCGAAAACGTGCAGGTCAGACGGGTGGAAACGGCGGGAAACCGACGAAACCTGGCGGTTTCTTGGCTTGCTAACGGCCCGGGAGACCGGGGAACCCAGAGCAAGCACACGATGAGCTTGACAGTAGGAATACGACGGGAAGACGGAGACTCGGTTGCCCACGATCCAGCAGCTGGTCCGCAAGGGCCGCCAGGACAAGGTGTCGAAGAACAAGACGCCGGCGCTCAAGCAGAGCCCGCAGCGTCGTGGCGTGTGCACGCGCGTTTACACGACCACGCCCAAGAAGCCGAACTCCGCGCTGCGCAAGGTCGCCCGCGTCCGGCTGACAAGCCAGATTGAGGTCACCGCCTACATTCCCGGCGTCGGCCACAACCTCCAGGAGCACTCCATCGTGCTGGTCCGCGGCGGGCGCGTCCGCGACCTGCCCGGTGTGCGTTACAAGATCATCCGCGGTTCGCTCGACACCCAGGGTGTCCGCAACCGCAAGCAGGCGCGCAGTCGGTACGGCACGAAGAAGGAGAAGAGCTGAGATGCCGCGTAAGGGTCCCGCCGCGAAGCGGCAGCTAGTCACCGATCCGGTCTACGGCTCGCCGCTCGTCACCGCGCTCGCGAACAAGGTCCTCAAGGAGGGCAAGCGCTCGCTCGCCGAGCGCATCGTCTACGGGGCGCTCGAGGGCTGCCGGGAGAAGAACGGCAACGACCCGGTGGTCACCCTCAAGCGCGCGCTTGACAACGTCAAGCCCACCCTCGAGGTCCGCAGCCGCCGAGTCGGCGGCGCCACCTACCAGGTCCCGGTGGAGGTGCGCGCCTCGCGCTCCACCACGCTGGCCCTGCGCTGGCTCGTGACGTACGCGCGGCAGCGCCGGGAGAAGACGATGACCGAGCGGCTCATGAACGAGCTGCTCGATGCCAGCAACGGCCTCGGGGCGAGCGTCAAGCGCCGCGAGGACACTCACAAGATGGCGGAGTCCAACAAGGCCTTCGCTCATTACCGCTGGTAACAACGAAACTAGTACGAAGGACGCTTAACGTGGCCACCACGACCGCAGCAGACCTCGCCAAGGTCCGGAACATCGGGATCATGGCTCATATCGACGCGGGCAAGACGACGACGACCGAGCGCATCCTGTTCTACACGGGCATCAACTACAAGATCGGTGAAGTCCACGATGGCGCCGCCACCATGGACTGGATGCCCCAGGAGCAGGAGCGCGGGATTACGATCACGTCCGCCGCGACCACCACGTCCTGGCTGGACCACACGATCAACATCATCGACACCCCCGGCCACGTGGACTTCACCGTTGAGGTGGAGCGCTCGCTGCGGGTGCTCGACGGTGCGGTCGCCGTGTTCGACGCGGTGGCGGGCGTTGAGCCGCAGTCCGAGACGGTCTGGCGGCAGGCCGACAAGTACGACGTGCCCCGGATCTGCTTCGTCAACAAGATGGACAGGACCGGCGCCGAGTTCCACCGCTGCGTGGACATGATGGTCAGCCGGCTGGGCGCGACCCCGGCCGTCATTCAGCTCCCCTGGGGCGTTGAGGCTGACTTCCGCGGCGTCATCGATCTGGTCCGCATGAACGCCCTGATCTGGAACACCGAGGGCAAGGGCGACAAGTACGACGTCGTCGACATCCCGGCCGACCACGCCGAGGCGGCCCGCGAGTGGCGCGACAAGCTGCTTGAGACCGTCGCCGAGCACGACGACGAGATGATGGTGCTGTACCTCGACGGCGAGGAGCCGACCGAGGAGCAGCTCGTCGCGGCGATCCGCCGCGCCACGCTGTCAAGCGCGATCAACCCGGTGCTGTGCGGCTCGGCGTTCAAGAACAAGGGCGTGCAGCCGATGCTGGACGCCATCGTCGCCTACCTGCCGTCTCCGCTTGACGTCCCGTCGATCAAGGGACACTCGGTCAAGGACGCTGAGCTGGTGGTCGAGCGGCATGCCGACCCGAGCGAGCCGTTCTAGCGCGCTGGCCTTCAAGATCATGGCCGACCCGCACCTGGGCAAGCTGACCTACATCCGCATCTACTCCGGCACCCTCGAGACCGGCACCGCGGTGCTGAACTCGATCAAGGACCGCAAGGAGCGGATCGGCAAGATCTACCAGATGCACGCGAACAAGCGCGCGGAGGTCCCGAACGCGGTCGCCGGGTCGATCGTCGCCGTGATGGGTCTCAAGGACACCACCACCGGTGACACGCTCTGCGACCCGGCCAAGCCGGTCATCCTGGAGTCGATGACCTTCCCCGCTCCCGTCATTAACGTGGCGATCGAGCCGAAGACCAAGAGCGACCAGGAGAAGCTCGGCACCGCGATCCAGCGGCTGGCCGAGGAGGACCCGACCTTCCAGGTCCAGACCGACTTCGAGACCGGGCAGACGATCATCTCCGGGATGGGCGAGCTCCACCTCGAGGTGCTGGTCGACCGGATGAAGCGCGAGTTCAACGTCGAGGCCAACATCGGCCGCCCGCAGGTGGCCTACCGCGAGACCGTCCGCAAGGAGGTCGTCAAGGTCGAGTACACGCACAAGAAGCAGACCGGTGGTTCCGGCCAGTACGCGCGGGTGCTCATCAACCTGGGGCCGACCGGCGGCGACGGCGGCGGCTACGAGTTCGAGAACAAGGTCAGCGGCGGCCGCATCCCTCGGGAGTACATCCCGTCGGTGGACGCCGGCTGCCAGGAGGCCGCCGAGTTCGGCGTGCTCGCCGGGTTCCCGATGGTCGACGTCAAGGTGACGCTGACCGACGGCGCCTACCACGAGGTGGACTCCTCGGAGCTCGCCTTCAAGATCGCCGGCTCGATGGTCTTCAAGAAGGCCGCCGCGCTGGCAAGCCCGGTTCTGCTCGAGCCGCTGATGAGCGTCGAGGTCTACACACCCGAGGAGTACATGGGTGACGTGATCGGCGACATCAACAGCCGGCGCGGTCAGATCCAGGCAATGGAGGAACGATCCGGGGCCCGGGTGGTCAAGGCTCTCGTCCCGCTGTCGGAGATGTTCGGCTACATCGGGGACCTGCGCAGCAAGACGTCAGGCCGGGCGAACTTCAGCATGCAGTTCGACTCGTACTCCGAGGTGCCGCCGAACATCGCCAAGGAGATCATCGCCAAGGCGCGCGGCGAGTAATCGCAACGCGCAACAGCAGGCATTAGAACCCAGAAACACTCCAGCCCCACCGAGGGTTGGGCCGGATCGCAACGAGGAGATACCAGTGGCGAAGGCAAAGTTCCAGCGGACTAAGCCGCACGTCAACATCGGCACCATCGGTCACATCGACCACGGTAAGACGACGCTGACCGCGGCGATCACCAAGGTGCTGCACGACAAGTTCCCCGACGTCAACCCGTTCACGCCGTTCGACCAGATCGACAACGCGAAGGAAGAGCGGGAGCGCGGCATCACGATCTCGATCTCGCACGTCGAGTACCAGACCGAGAAGCGGCACTACGCGCACGTCGACTGCCCCGGTCACGCGGACTACGTGAAGAACATGATCACCGGTGCGGCGCAGATGGACGGGGCGATCCTCGTGGTCGCCGCCACCGACGGCCCGATGCCGCAGACCCGCGAGCACGTGCTGCTGGCCCGCCAGGTCGGCGTGCCGTACATCGTGGTCGCGCTGAACAAGTGCGACATGGTGGACGACGAGGAGATCCTCGAGCTCGTCGAGCTCGAGGTCCGCGAGCTGCTCACCCAGTACGAGTTCCCCGGCGACGACGTCCCGGTCGTCCGTGTTGCCGCCTACCCGGCGCTGAACGGCGATGAGAAGTGGGGCGACGCCGTCCTCGAGCTCATGAACGCCGTGGACGACGCCATCCCGCAGCCTGTCCGCGAGGTCGAGAAGCCGTTCCTGATGCCGGTCGAGGACGTGTTCTCGATCACCGGCCGCGGCACCGTGGTGACCGGCCGGATCGAGCGCGGCGTGGTCCACACCGGCGAGGTCGTCGACATCATCGGCATCAAGGAGAAGCCGACGTCGACCACCGTCACCGGCGTGGAGATGTTCCGCAAGCTCCTCGACGAGGGCCAGGCGGGCGACAACGTGGGCCTGCTGCTCCGCGGTGTCAAGCGCGAGGACGTTGAGCGCGGCCAGGTCATCATCAAGCCGGGCACCAACACCCCGCACACCGAGTTCGAGGGCCAGGTCTACATCCTGTCCAAGGAAGAGGGCGGCCGTCACACGCCGTTCTTCAACAACTATCGTCCGCAGTTCTACTTCCGTACCACCGACGTGACCGGCGTGGTCACGCTGCCGGAGGGCACGGAGATGGTGATGCCGGGTGACCGGACCGACATGTCGATCAGCCTCATCCAGCCGATCGCCATGGAAGACGGCCTGAAGTTCGCGATCCGGGAAGGCGGCCGCACCGTCGGCGCCGGCCGGGTCACCAAGATTCTGAAGTAGCGAGCCGCCGCGGCGGCCTGGGGCCGTTAAGCCCCGGCCGCCGCGGCGCTTGCTTGTCAGGGTCCAGTTAAGACAGCGGCACGAAGAGATTGAGGAAGAAGCCCAAATGGCGGGACAGAAGATCCGCATCCGGCTCAAGGCATATGACCACGAGGTCATCGACAGCTCGGCGCGGAAGATCGTCGACACGGTGACCCGCACCGGCGCGCGCGTCGCCGGTCCTGTGCCGCTGCCTACCGAGAAGAACGTGTACTGCGTCATTCGCTCGCCGCACAAGTACAAGGACTCGCGCGAGCACTTTGAGATGCGGACGCACAAGCGGCTGATCGACATCATCGATCCGACGCCTAAGACCGTCGACTCCCTGATGCGGCTTGACCTTCCGGCCGGCGTCTACATCGAAATCAAGCTCTGAGGACTCACTGATCATGGCAATGACAGGGATCCTGGGCACCAAGCTTGGCATGACCCAGGTCTTCGACGAAACCGGACAGGTAGTGCCGGTCACGGTGGTGCAGGCGGGCCCGTGCGTGGTCACCGCCGTCCGCACCCCGGACAACGATGGCTACTCCGCTGTCCAGATCGGCTTCGGCCAGCTTTCTGACAGCAAGCTCCGCAAGCTCAACAAGCCGATGCGGGGCCAGTTCGAGAAGGCCGGGGTGACGCCACGCCGGTACATCGCCGAGATTCGCACCCAGGACGCTTCCACCTACACGCTCGGGCAGGAGCTGACCGCCGAACTGTTCGCGGCCGGCCAGCGCGTCGACGTGACCGGCAAGTCCAAGGGCAAGGGCTTCGCGGGCGTTATGAAGCGGCACGGCTTCAAGGGCCTGTCGTCCTCGCACGGCACCCAGCGCAAGCACCGATCGCCCGGCTCGATTGGCGCCTGCGCCACCCCCGGGCGCGTATTCAAGGGCGTCCGGATGGCGGGCCGGATGGGTGGCGACCGCACCACCGTGCAGAGCCTGACCGTGCACGCCGTCGACGGTGACAAGAACCTGCTGCTCATCAAGGGCGCGGTTCCCGGCCCGCGCGGCGGCCTTGTCATGGTTCGCGCCGCCGTCCTGGAGGGGAACTGATGACTAGCGTCAACGTCGTCTCGCCGTCCGGCGAGCAGGCCGGCACCGTTGAACTGCCTGACGCGATCTTCGCCGCCAAGGTCAACGTGCCCCTGATCCACCAGGTCGTGGTCGCGCAGCGCGCCGCCGCGAGGCAGGGCACCGCCTCTACCAAGACCCGGGGCGAGGTCAGCGGCGGCGGCAGGAAGCCGTACCGCCAGAAGGGCACCGGCCGGGCCCGCCAGGGTTCGACCCGCGCACCGCAGTTCACCGGCGGCGGCGTCTCGCACGGCCCCGTGCCGCGCGACTTCGCCCAGAAGACGCCCAAGAAGATGAAGGCGGCCGCGCTGCGCGGCGCGCTCTCCGACCGGGCCGCCAACGAGCGCGTGTTCGTCGTCACCTCGTTCGTCGAGGGCGACGTGCCGCGGACCAAGGACGCGCTCGGCGGTGCTCGACACCGTGACCGGCGGCGCCGACAGGAACATCCTGATCGTCACCACGCACGACGACGAGATCACCTGGAAGTCGCTGCGCAACGTCCCCAGCGTGCACCTGCTCGCGGAGGACCAGCTCAACACCTACGACGTGCTCGACAGCGACTACCTGGTCTTCACCCAGGACGCGCTGAACGCGTTCGTGGAAAGGGGTTCGGAGTGAGCAGGATCTACAACCCCCGGGACATCCTGCTGCGTCCGGTGGTTTCTGAGAAGAGCTACGGTCTCCTCGACGAGGGCAAGTACACCTTCGTCGTGGCTCCCGACGCCAACAAGACGCAGATCAAGCAGGCGGTCGAGGAAGTGTTCCGGGTCAAGGTGACCGGCGTGAACACGCTGAACCGGCAGGGCAAGCGCCGGCGCACCCGGACTGGCTGGGGCAAGCGAGCGGACACCAAGCGGGCCATTGTGACCTTGGCTGACGGTGACCGGATCGACATCTTCGGTGGACCGGTTAGTTAAGGAGACGTTAGGTGGCAATCCGTAAATACAAGCCGACCACCCCTGGTCGGCGCGGCGCCAGCGGCTCCGACTTCTCCGAGATCACCCGGAGCGAGCCGGAGAAGTCGCTGGTCCGCCCGCTGCACAGCAAGGGTGGCCGTAACGTTCACGGCCGGGTCACGGCCCGGCACCAGGGCGGCGGGCACAAGCGCGCCTACCGGCTGATCGACTTCAGGCGGCACGACAAGGACGGCGTTCCCGGCGAAGGTCGCGCACATTGAGTACGACCCGAACCGCACCGCCCGCATCGCGCTGCTGCACTACCTGGACGGCGAGAAGCGGTACATCCTCGCACCGCAGGGACTGCACCAGGGCGACCGGGTGGAGAACGGCACCGGCGCCGACATCAAGCCGGGCAACGCCCTGCCGCTGAAGTCGATCCCGACCGGCACGGTCATCCACGCGATCGAGATGCGGCCCGGTGGCGGCGCCAAGATCGCGCGGTCGGCCGGGTCCGGCGTCCAGCTGCTGGCCAAGGAGGCGGGCTACGCGACCCTGCGCATGCCGTCGGGCGAGATCCGGCGGGTCAGCGCGGAGTGCCGCGCGACCGTGGGCGAGGTCGGCAACGCCGAGCAGGGCAACATCAAGATCGGCAAGGCGGGGCGTAACCGCTGGAAGGGCAAGCGACCGTCGGTTCGTGGCGTGGCCATGAACCCGATCGATCACCCGCACGGCGGTGGCGAGGGCAAGACCTCCGGTGGTCGCCACCCGGTCAGCCCATGGGGCAAGCCTGAGGGCCGCACCCGCAAGGCGAACAAGCCAAGTGACCGGCTGATCAGCCGTCGCCGCGGCAAGAACAAGCGGTAGGGAGCAGCCTGAAATGCCTCGTAGCCTGAAGAAGGGGCCCTTCGTCGACGACCACCTGATGAAGAAGGTGGACGTGCAGAACGACAAGGGCACCAAGACTGTTATCAAGACCTGGTCGCGGCGGTCGATGATCGTTCCGGCGATGCTCGGTCACACCATTGCGGTGCACGACGGCCGCAAGCACATCCCGGTCTTCGTCACCGAGTCGATGGTTGGGCACAAGCTCGGCGAGTTCGCGCCCACGCGGACGTTCCGCAGCCATGTCAAGGATGACCGGCGCAGCCGGCGATAAGCCTGAGAAGGGAAACGCACCAATGGAAGCCAGGGCTAAGGCGCGCTACGTGCGCATTACGCCGCAGAAGGCGCGCCGGGTGGTGGACCTGATCCGCGGGCTGCCCGCCGACCAGGCGCAAGCCGTTCTGCAGTTCGCGCCCCAAGCCGCCAGCGACACGGTCGGCAAGGTGCTGGCCAGCGCAATGGCCAACGCCGAGCAGATCGGCGGTCGCGACCGCGGCATGCTGTGGGTCTCGACCGCGTACGTGGACGAAGGACCGACGCTGAAGCGGTTCCGGCCGCGGGCGCAGGGCCGTGGATACCGGATCAACAAGCGGACCAGCCACATCACGGTCGTGGTGTCCGATGACCACGAGGGAGGGAACCGCTAGTGGGACAGAAGGTTAACCCGCATGGGTTCCGCCTAGGCATCACCACCGACTTCAAGAGCCGCTGGTACGCGGAGAAGAAGTACAAGGACTACGTCGCCGAGGACGTGGCGATCCGCCGCCTGCTGCAGAAGGGCATGGAGCGGGCCGGCATCTCCAAGGTCGAGATCGAGCGGACCACGGACCGGGTGCGGGTGGACATCCACACCGCCCGTCCTGGCATCGTGATCGGCCGCCGCGGCGCCGAGGCCGACCGGATCCGCGGCGACCTCGAGAAGCTCACCGCCAAGCAGATCCAGCTGAACATCCTCGAGGTGAAGAACCCCGAGGTTGACGCTCAGCTGGTCGCGCAGGGCGTGGCCGAGCAGCTGTCCAGCCGGGTCTCCTTCCGGCGGGCGATGCGCAAGGCGATGCAGAGTTCGATGAAGGGCGGCGCCAAGGGCATCCGGGTGCAGTGCTCCGGGCGTCTGGGCGGCGCTGAGATGTCGCGCAGCGAGTTCTACCGCGAGGGCCGGGTGCCGCTGCACACGCTCCGCGCGGACATCGACTACGGCTTCTACGAGGCGCGGACGACCTTCGGCCGGATCGGCGTCAAGGTCTGGATCTACAAGGGCGACGCCGCCCCCACCCGGGCTGGCCGCGAGGCCCAGCAGGCGGCGCTGCGCGCGGCCGGCGCCGGGCAGCGTCGGGACCGTGACGGTGGCAGGCCCGCAGCGGGCGGCCCGCGTCGCCCCCGGCGGGACGGCGGCCGTCCGGACAACCGCGGCGACCGTCCCGAGCGGACCGCCCCCGCGGCGGAGCCGTCGGCGGATACCAGTGGGGAGGGCTAGCAAATGCTAATTCCGCGTAAGGTCGCGCACCGCAAGCAGCACCGTCCGCACCGGACCGGCGCCGCCAGCGGTGGCACCCGCGTCACGTTCGGGGAGTTCGGCATCCAGGCCCTCGAGCACGCGTACATCACCAACCGCCAGATCGAGGCGGCCCGTATCGCGATGACCCGGCACATCCGGCGTGGCGGCAAGGTGTGGATCAACATCTACCCCGACCGCCCGCTGACCAAGAAGCCGGCTGAGACGCGGATGGGCTCAGGTAAGGGTTCGCCCGAGTGGTGGATCGCCAACGTCAAGCCCGGCCGGGTGATGTTCGAGCTGTCCGGCGTCGAGGAGCCGGTGGCCCGCGAGGCGCTGCGCCGCGCGATCCACAAGCTCCCCATCAAGTGCAAGATCGTCAAGCGAGAGTTGGGTGAAGCCTGATGGCTACGGGCTTGACCGCCGAGCAGCTGCGGGCCTCCTCCCCTGAGGAGCTAGTCAGCAAGCTGGCCGAGGCCAAGGAAGAGCTGTTCAACCTGCGCTTCCAGGGTGCCACCGGCCAGCTCGAGAGCCACGGTCGACTGCGCGCCGTGCGCAAGGAGATCGCTCGCATCTACACCGTGATGCGGGAACGCGAGCTCGGCATCATCATCGACGTCGAGGAAGAGACGGCCGCGGACGTCGAGGGGAGCATGAAGTGAGCACCACGCCAGACGAGACCACGGTCGACGCGCGGTCGACGAGAACACCGCGCGCGGCTACCGCAAGACCCGCGAGGGCCTCGTGATCAGCGACAAGATGGATAAGACCGTCGTCGTCGCGGTGGAAGACCGTGTTAAGCACCCCAAGTACGGCAAGGTCCTCCGCCGTACCAAGAAGTACAAGGCACACGACGAGCAGAACGAGTGCGGCGTCGGCGACCGTGTACTGCTGATGGAGACCAGGCCGCTGTCCGCCACCAAGCGGTGGCGCGTGGCTGGAATCCTCGAGAAGGCCAAGTAAGCAAGGACGAATCGCCGGCGGAAAACTCCGGCGTGACGAAGCAGGAGTTGACGTGATCCAGCAGGAGTCGCGGCTTAAAGTCGCCGACAACACGGGTGCGAAGGAAATCTTGTGTATCCGCGTGCTCGGCGGCAGTGGCCGGCGATACGCGGGCATCGGTGACGTCATCGTGGCGACCGTAAAGGACGCGCTGCCCGGGGCTGGCGTCAAGAAGGGCGACGTCGTCAAGGCGGTCGTGGTGCGTACCCGCAAGGAGCGCCGCCGCGCAGACGGTTCCTATATCCGCTTCGACGAGAACGCAGCCGTCCTGATCAGGGACGGCGGAGATCCGCGCGGCACCCGCATCTTCGGCCCGGTTGGCCGGGAGCTTCGGGAGAAGCGGTTCATGCGGATCATCTCGCTGGCGCCGGAGGTGCTGTGATGAAGATCAAAAAGGGCGACCACGTGATCGTCCTGGCCGGCAAGGACAAGGGCGCGACCGGGGAAGTCATCGCGGCGTACCCGGAGCGCGACAAGGTCCTCGTCCAGGGCGTGAACATGATCAAGAAGAACAAGAAGGTGACCAACACGGGGGTGCGTGGCGCGCAGGACGGCGGCATCACCACCCAGGAGGCGCCGATCCACGTGAGCAACGTGTCGCTGGTCGATCCTGAGACCAAGCGCCCGGCTCGCGTTGGCTACAAGATCGACTCCGAGGGTCGCAAGGTCCGCGTGCTCCGTCCTAGCGGGAAGGAAGTCTGATGGCCACCGAGGCGCCGGCCCTGCCGCGGCTCAAGCAGCGGTACCGCACCGAGATCGCTCCCGCCCTGAAGGACGAGTTCGGGTACGCCAACGTGATGCAGATCCCGGGGCTTACCAAGATCGTCGTGAACATGGGCGTTGGCGAGGCGGCGCGGGACGCGAAGCTCATCGACGGCGCCATCAGGGACCTGGCCACGATCACCGGGCAGAAGCCGGCCGTGGCGAAGGCCAAGAAGTCCATCGCGCAGTTCAAGCTGCGCGAGGGCATGCCGATCGGCGCGCACGTGACGCTGCGCGGCGACCGGATGTGGGAGTTCCTCGACCGGACGCTCTCCATCGCGCTGCCCCGCATTCGTGACTTCCGCGGCCTTTCCGACAAGCAGTTCGACGGGCGCGGTAACTACACCTTCGGTCTCACCGAGCAGGTCATGTTCCACGAGATCGACCCGGACAAGGTGGACAGGCAGCGGGGGATGGACATCACCATCGTCACCACGGCAACCAACGACGCTGAGGGCCGCGCGCTGCTGCGGCGTCTTGGCTTCCCGTTCAAGGAGGGCTGACAGATGGCGAAGACGGCCCTGATCGTCAAGGCCAAGCGGAAGCCGAAGTTCGAGGTGCGCGGATACACTCGGTGCACCCGCTGCGGCCGCCCGCGTGCCGTCTACCGGAAGTTCGGCCTCTGCCGCATCTGCTTCCGCGCGATGGCGCACAAGGGCGAACTGCCCGGCATCACCAAGTCAAGCTGGTAACTATCTACACGCCGTAGGTCCGTGCCCCCACTCGGGCAAGCAGGGAAACCGCGGCGAGGAAGGCCAAAGCGGCCATGTCTATGACCGACCCGATTGCGGACATGCTCACCCGCGTGCGGAACGCCAACTCGGCGTACCACGACACCGTGGGCATGCCGTACTCGAAGATCAAGTCGCACATCGCGGAGATCCTCCAGCAGGAGGGCTACATCGCCGGGTGGCGCGTCGAGGACGCCGAAGTCGGCAAGAACCTGGTGGTGCTGCTGAAGTTCGGCAACGCCAGGGAGCGCTCGATCGCGGGCATCAAGCGGGTTTCCAAGCCCGGCCTGCGCGTGTACGCGAAGAAGGACAACCTGCCTCGGGTGCTCGGCGGGCTCGGCGTCGCGATCATCTCGACGTCAAGCGGCCTGATGACCGACAGGCAAGCCAAGAAGAACGGCGTGGGCGGGGAAGTCCTCGCCTACGTCTGGTAGCGGGAAGGGAGAGCAACGACATGTCACGTATTGGACGTCTCCCCATTCCTGTTCCCAGCGGAGTGGACATCAACATCGACGGCCAGGCGGTCAGCGTTAAGGGGCCCAAGGGATCCCTGAGCCTCACCGTCGCCGAGCCGATCGCGGTGGAACGCCAGGACGGTGTTCTGAACGTCACCAGGCCGAACGACGAGGGCAAGGTTCGCGCCCTGCACGGCCTGTCCCGCACGCTCATCGCCAACATGGTGACCGGCGTGACCAGCGGGTACAGCAAGACGCTGGAGATCGTCGGCGTCGGCTACCGGGTTGCCGCCAAGGGCAAGGACCTCGAGTTCTCGCTCGGCTTCAGCCACCCGGTCGTCGTCACGCCGCCCGAGGGCATCACCTTCCGGGTCGAGGCGCCGACCAGGTTCGTGGTCGAGGGGATCGACAAGCAGCTGGTGGGCGAGACCGCAGCGCGGATCCGCAAGCTCCGCAAGCCCGACCCGTACAAGGCCAAGGGCGTGCGGTACCAGGGTGAAGTGATCCGCCGCAAGGTCGGGAAGGCTGGTAAGTAGTCATGGCTGGTACCCAGGCCAAGAGGTCATCGATCGAGTACGCCTCCGGGCGGGTCGGGCCGCGCACCGCGACGAAGACCCGCGCCCGCGTCCGGCGGCACCTGCGGGTGCGCAAGAAGGTCACCGGCAGCACGCCTGCGCCCGCGTCTGGTCGTCAACCGGTCCGCACGGCACCTGTTCGTGCAGATCGTCGACGACAGCGTCGGCCGGACGCTCGCGTCCGCGTCCACCCTGGACGAGTCCATCAAGGCCACCGAGGGCGACAAGACGGCCAAGGCCAAGCTTGTCGGCGCGCTCATCGCCGAGCGGGCGAGGGACGCTGGCATCGAGTCAGTGGTCTTCGACCGTGGTGGCTACCAGTACCACGGCCGGGTGGCCGCGCTCGCGGACAGCGCCCGGGAAGCCGGGCTGACGCTGTGATGCCGGGCAAGAACGTAACTGAGAGGAACAGCTAATGCCAGGAGCTCCGCGGCGTGGGGGCCAGGGCGGCGGCGGCGAGCGGCGGGAACGTCGTGACGACCGGCGCGGTGACCAGGCCGAGAAGCAGACGGTCTACCTGGAGCGCGTGGTCACGATCAACCGCGTGGCCAAGGTGGTCAAGGGTGGGCGCAGGTTCAGCTTTACCGCGCTGGTCGTGGTGGGCGACGGTAACGGCATGGTCGGCGTCGGCTACGGGAAGGCCAAGGAGGTGCCCGCGGCGATCGCCAAGGGCGTCGAGGAGGCCAAGAAGCACTTCTTCCGGGTGCCGCGCATCGTCGGCACCATCCCGCACACCGTGCAGGGCGAGGCGGCGGCGGGCGTGGTGCTGCTCAAGCCGGCCAGCCCGGGTACCGGCGTCATCGCCGGCGGCCCGGTCCGGGCCGTGCTCGAGTGCGCCGGGATCAGCGACGTGCTGTCGCGTTCGCTCGGCTCGTCCAACCCGATCAACGTGGTGCACGCCACCGTGACCGCGCTGAAGGCGCTGAGCCGTCCGGAGGAGATCGCGGCCAAGCGCGGCCTGCCGATCGAGGACGTGGCGCCGAAGGCGATGCTCGCGGCGCAGCGCGCCGCCGCGGCGAGCGCGTGACGAGGGGGCCTACGATGACACAGCTCAAGGTGACGCAGGTCAAGTCGAAGATCGGCGGGAACAGCACCCAGCGCGGTACGCTGCGGTCCCTGGGCCTGCGCAAGATCGGCCAGTCGGTGGTCAAGCCGGATCGCCCGGAGTTCCGGGGCATGATCCACACCGTCCGCCACCTGGTCGTGGTAGAGGAAGTGGACTAGCCATGCTGAAGCTGCATGACCTACGGCCGGCCCCCGGCGCCCACAAGTCGAAGCAGCGGCTCGGCCGCGGCGAAGGCTCCAAGGGCAAGACGGCCGGCCGCGGTACCAAGGGCACCAAGGCTCGCTACCAGGTGCCGGTCGGGTTCGAGGGCGGCCAGGTGCCGCTGCAGCGGCGGCTGCCTAAGCTCAAGGGGTTCTCGAACGCCCTGTTCAAGACCGAGTACCAGGTCGTCAACCTCGGGCGTCTGGCCGAGCTGTTCCCCGCGGGCAGCGAAGTCACGCCCGAGACCCTGGTAGCCGGCGGTGCCGTGCGCAAGGGCGAGCTCGTCAAGGTGCTCGGCGACGGTGAACTCTCGGTGGCGCTGCGGGTGAGCGCGCACAAGGTGTCCGCGTCGGCTCGGCAGAAGATCGAAGCGGCGGGCGGAACAGTTACGCTGCTCGGTTAGTCTCTGGTAGGCCACCACGTAGTGGACACCGAGGCGGCGTGCTCAGGCTGGCTCGTTCAAGGGGACGTCCCTTGAACGAGCTAGCTCCATGGGCAGCCCTCCGGGTAAGATACGGAAGCCGCTCACGCAGGTTCCGCCGATGAAGAGGGATCACGCATGCTGACCGCGTTCATCCGGGCGTTCAGAACGCCCGACCTGCGCAAAAAGCTGCTTTTCACGTTGGGCATTATTGCCCTGTTCCGGTTCGGCTCGTCGCTGCCCGCCCCGGGCATCAACGAGAAGAACGTGGCGTTCTGCGCGAACGTCGCGTCCAAGAGCAGTCTGCGCCAGGACGCTGCAGATCGTCGACCTGCTGAGCGGTAATGCGCTCAAGTATCTGTCGGTGTTCGCGCTCGGCATCATGCCGTACATCACCGCGAGCATCATCCTTCAGCTGCTGACCGTCGTCATCCCCCGGCTTGAGACGCTCAAGAACGAGGGCCAGTCCGGCCAGGCGAAGATCACCCAGTACACCAGGTACCTGACCATCGGCCTGGCGATTCTGCAGTCGACCGGGTACATCGAGCTCGCCCGCAGCGGCACGCTGTTCCCGAACTGCGACATCGCCGCGAACCCGATCATCCCCAACGCGTCCGTGTTCCACATCGCGACGATGGTCATCGCGATGGTGGCGGGCACCGCCGTGATCATGTGGATGGGCGAGCTGATCACCGACCGCGGCGTCGGCAACGGCATGTCGGTCATGATCTTCACGCAGGTCATCGCCGTCATCCCGGGCGAGCTGCTGGCGATCTACCAGGACCGGGGCACGTTCACCGCGCTGCTCGCGATCGTCGTGATCTTCGTCGTCGTCGCGTTCGTGGTCTTCATGGAGCAGGCCCAGCGGCGCATCCCGGTGCAGTACGCCAAGCGGATGGTCGGCCGCCGGATGTACGGCGGTACGTCGACCTACATCCCGATGAAGGTGAACCAGGCCGGCGTTATCCCGGTCATCTTCGCCTCCAGCCTGCTGTACCTGCCGCAGCTCGGGGTGTCGCTGTTCGGCAACCAGACCAAGCCGCAGGGCTGGGTCTCCTGGGTCGCAGCGGTACCTGGAGATCAACTCCAGCACGAACCTGTCGAGCATGTGGTTCTACATGGCGCTGTTCTTCCTGTTGATCGTCGCGTTCACCTTCTTCTACGTCTCGATCACGTTCAACCCGGTCGAGGTTGCCGACAACATGAAGAAGTACGGCGGGTTCATCCCGGGCATCAGACCGGGGCGGCCGACCGCGGAATACCTCAGCTACGTGCTCAACCGGCTCACCACCCCCGGCTCGCTCTATCTCGGCGTGGTCGCCCTCTTCCCGCTTGTCGCGCTGGCCGTGATCGGCGTGGCCAACCAGTTCCCGTTCAGCGGCGTGAGCCTGCTCATCATGGTCGGCGTCGGCCTAGACACGGTCAAGCAGATCGAGAGCCAGCTGCAGCAGCGTAATTACGAAGGTTTCCTGCGATAGTGCGCATCGTCCTGGTTGGGCCCCCCGGAGCGGGCAAAGGGACTCAGGCCCACTTCATCGCATCGCACCTGTCGATCCCGCGTATTTCGACCGGCGACATCTTCCGGTTCAACGTGGCCAACAGCACCGAACTCGGCGCCAAGGCCAAGGAGTACATGGACCGCGGTGATCTCGTCCCCGACGAGATCACCGTGGCGATGGTCCGCGACCGGCTGGCGGAAGACGATGCCAAGGCCGGTTTCCTGCTCGACGGCTTCCCGCGCAACGTGCCGCAGGCCGAGACGCTGAAGAAGATGCTGGCCGAGCTGGACACCAGGCTGACGGTGGTGCTCGAGCTGGTCGTCGACTCCGACGAGGTGGTCCGGCGGCTGTCCGGCCGCCGTACCTGCCGCCGGTGCGAGCGCGTCTGGCACGTGCTCTACGACCCGCCCAGCCACCCGGGCGTGTGCGATGACTGCGGCGGCGAGCTCTTCCAGCGCGACGACGACAAGGAAGACGTGATCAGGCACCGGCTCGAGGTCTACAACACCCAGACCGCCCCGCTGATCGCCTTCTACGCCGACGAGGGCATCCTGGTCGGCATCGACGCGACCGGACCGGTGGAGGAGATCACCGGCCGCGCGCTCGACGCCCTCCAGCCGTATACGCGCTGACCGAGTGTAGGGTCATCGGGGGACAGATTCCCGGCATGAGGGGCTTCCGCCCCATCCCCCTGGCCCCGTACCCTCCGCAAGAAGGTCTGCGGAGGTAGCTTTATAGCGGGAGGTGCGACATGCGGCTTCGGCGGGAACCGGCGATCCAGATCAAGACGCCCGCGCAGATCGCACGCATGTACGCGGCGGGCCAGGTGGTCGCGCGGACGCTGGCGGCGCTGGCCGACGCGGTACGGCCCGGGGTGACGACGGCCGAGCTCGATTCGATCGCGGAGCGCGAGATCAGGTCGGCCGGGGCGGTCCCCTCCTTCCTTGGCTACTTCGGGTACCCGGCGTCCATCTGCGCCTCGGTCAACGAGCAGGTTGTGCACGGAATACCGGGTGACCGGCAGCGCCTGCGGGCCGGTGACGTCATCTCGATCGACTGCGGCGCGGTCCTCGACGGATGGCACGGGGACGCCGCGATCTCGGTCGGCGTCGGGGAGATCGATCCGGCCGACCAGGCCCTGCTCGACGCGTGCGAGGCGTCGATGTGGGCCGGGATCGCGCAGGCGGTCCCCGGACGGCGGCTCGGCGACATCTCCAACGCGGTCGAGCGCTCGGTGCGGCGATTCGGGCGACTATGGCCTGATTCGCGAGTACACCGGGCACGGGATCGGCACCGAGATGCACATGGAGCCCGCGGTCAGGAACTACGGGCCGCCCGGGCAGGGGCCCCGGCTGCGGACCGGGATGGCGCTGGCGATCGAGCCCATGATCACCCGCGGCGGCCGCGAGGTGACCGAGCTCGACGACGGCTGGACGGTCGTCTCGGTTGACGGCTCGCGCGCTGCGCACTTCGAGCACACGGTCGCGATCACCGCCGCCGGGCCGTGGGTGCTGACCGCGCTCGAGGGCGCGAAGTCGGCCGCGGCCGAGCGGGCCGGGGTCCGGCTGTCACGCCGGGATCCCGTCGCCGGCGGCCGGCCCCGCCCCCGACGAAGACCGGCTCGCCACGAGGACTGCCCCCGGTGGAGATGGCGATGTCGGGTGACCCGAAGGTACGCGCGTCGGACGCGGACCGCGAGCGGACCGCGGCCCTGCTCCGCGAGCATCACGCGGTCGGCCGGCTGACGTCGGAGGAGTTCAGCGAGCGGGTCGACAAGGCGTTCGCGGCCAGGACGCTCGGCGACCTCGAAGCCCTGCTGGCCGACCTCCCCGCCATCGACCTGTACCAGCTGCCCGCGGCCGGCATCCGCCCCGCCCCGCCCGGCGCGATGCGCCGCCGGGGCGGCCCCGGCCTCAACCGCCGCGGCGACGCGACGTTCCTGCCGGCCCGGCCCGTCAACTGGATCACCTGGATGGCGGCCACCTCGGTGCTGCTGCTGGTCTGGTTCGGCGTCGGCCTCGCCACCGGCGGCGTCGGCTGGCTGCCGTGGTTTCTGCTCATCGTCATCCCCTGGGCCCTGACCATCGCCCGCCGCCCCCCCGACCACCCGTAGCCTCCGCCGGTTGCGGGTGCCAGCGGGCCGGCGGGGGCCGGGGTCGTGATTGTGTGCCGTTGGGGGCCGCGTTTTTCCGGCCGCAGGTGTCATCGTGTTCCGATGGGGGCGCTATACGACCTGCTATACGACCCGAAAGGTACACGATGACCCCTATGTCCAGCTTGCTTGTTAGACGTGGCGACTATGAGGACAGTGTGCAGAAACCTGGCCTCCGTCGGCCGCCCTGCCGATAGGGACCGCAGTATTGGGGCACGAAACCTGTCGGCTACGCCAGCGACCCCACTAGGCGCTGTCGATGGGGTAGGTGACAGGGGCCGGATCCTGTCGGTGGCGTGGCCGACAGAGTTTCCCGATAGCGCGGACAGCCTGTTGCCGCGGAGCGGGCAGCCGCTTATCCCGCATGTGCCACGGCGCCCAGGTAGGGCGCGGCCGATGGCGGTTGTGCGGGCCTGCGTCGCGTAGTCTGGGAGGGCGCGCGCACGTAGGCCGTCACGCGGGTCGTACCGGGAACTTTGCACGGAATAGACCGCAGGGCGGTGTTGCTCTACAAAACGCCGGTGTTATCCTGCCGGTTCGCGTTCGCGGAACGGGTGCAGTAGACTCTGCTGCGGCCCATCGGCTCGCTTTCCGCATGGTCTCATGCCACGGGGGAGTACCGTCGTCCAGCTCGACTTGCCTGTCTGAGCTGCTGCGAACAGCCAAGACACCAATCAAGACTACGCAGGACGAAGCGCGGAGGATATGCCCAAGAAAGACGGCGCCATCGAGATCGAAGGCACGGTGGTAGAGACGTTGCCCAATGCCTTCTTCCGTGTGGAGCTGGACAACGGGCACAAGGTACTCGCCCACATCAGCGGGAAGATGCGGATGCACTACATCCGGATCCTGCCCGACGACCGGGTGGTCGTAGAGCTCAGCCCGTACGACCTCAGCCGTGGTCGCATCGTTTATCGGTACAAGTAAGGGCATCCAGGCACCTCGGTGCCCGGAGCTAACAGGCCCGCCCTGCGGGCCACGAGGAGAAGTTTGCCGTGAAGGTCAAGCCGAGCGTCAAGAAGATCTGCAGCAAGTGCAGGGTCATCCGCCGCCACGGCCGCGTCATGGTGATCTGCTCGGACCCCCGGCACAAGCAGCGCCAGGGCTGAGCGGTTTCGTCGGCCGCTGCCGCGAGCTGTGAAAGACAGCTGCACAGCCGCACAACTGAATAAAACCAAGTAGTACGCGTATCGCAAGCGGCCCAGCAGCAACGCTGGCCGCAGCCCCCGGTTGGAGGCCGGGGCCCGTCCTGGGCAGGGACGGGAGGCGATGCGGAGGACCTCCACCACACGAAGGAGAACTGCCCCAGAATGGCACGTCTCTCTGGCGTTGACCTGCCGCGCGAGAAGCGGCTTGAGATCGCGCTGACCTATGTCTACGGCATCGGCCGTACCCGCGCCACCGAGACCCTCAGCCGCCACCGGCGTGAGCGGTGACACCCGGGTTCATGCTCTCACCGACGACGACCTGGCCAAGCTCCGCGAGTGGATCGACGCGAACTACCAGGTCGAGGGTGACCTCCGCCGTGAAGTCGCGGGCGACATCCGCCGCAAGATCGAGATCGGCTGCTACCAGGGCATCAGGCACCGCAAGGGGCTGCCGGTGCACGGTCAGCGGACGCAGACCAACGCGCGTACCCGCAAGGGCAAGAAGAAGACCGTCGCCGGCAAGAAGAAGGCCGGGAAGAAGTAACCCGTTCTCCGGGTGATCACCTCAATCAGGAGCTTACAGACAGATGCCGCCGCGCAAGAGCACCCAGCAGGGCGCACCCAAGAAGGTGCGCCGCAAGGAGCGGAAGAACATCGCCCACGGGCATGCCCACATCCGCTCCACGTTCAACAACACCATCGTCTCGATCACCGACCCGATCGGCAACGTGATCGCGTGGGCGTCCTCCGGCCAGGTCGGGTTCAAGGGGTCGCGCAAGTCGACCCCGTACGCAGCCCAGCAGGCCGCCGAGGCCGCAGCGCGCCGTGCCATGGAGCACGGCATGCGCAAGGTCGACGTCTTCGTCAAGGGACCGGGCTCCGGCCGGGAGACCGCCATCCGGTCGCTGCAGGCGACCGGCCTCGAGGTCGGTTCCATCCAGGACGTCACCCCCGTTCCGCATAATGGCTGCCGCCCGCCCAAGCGTCGGCGCGTCTGAGGAGAGACTGATGGCTCGATACACAGGGGCGGACTGCAAGCTGTGCCGCCGCGAGAAGGTAAAGCTGTTCCTGAAGGGCTCCAAGTGCGACGGGCCCAAGTGCGCCGATCGAGATCCGGCCGTACCCGCCGGGCGAGCACGGCCGCATCCGGCCAGAAGGACAGCGAGTACCTGCTCCAGATCCGCGAGAAGCAGAAGGCCCGTCGCATCTACGGCGTGCTCGAGAAGCAGTTCCACGGCTACTACGTCGAGGCGGCCCGCAAGTCCGGCCGTACCGGCGAGACCCTGCTGCAGATCCTCGAGAGCCGGCTGGACAACGTCGTGTTCCGCGCCGGGTTCGCCAAGAGCCGGGACATGGCCCGCCAGCTGGTCGGGCACGGTCACATCATGGTGAACGGCCGCCGGGTCGACATCCCGTCCTACCGCGTCCGCGAGAACGACGTCATCGAGGTCGCGGCCAAGTCGCTCGAGCTGACCCCGATGGTCGTCGCCCGGGCCGAGGTCGGCGAGCGGATCGTCCCGGCCTGGCTTGAGGTCATGCCGGACCAGATGCGCGTCCTCGTGCACCAGCTTCCGGGCCGGGCGCAGATCGACACCCAGGTCCAAGAGCAGCTCATCGTCGAGTACTACTCGAAGTAAACTGTTAGTAACGGCGGGCGACAGTCGCCCGCCGCCATTCACGGTGTCATATAGCGGGCACCTGGAAGGAAGTCTCATGCTCATCGCACAGCGCCCCTCCCTCGGTGAGGAGCAGGTCGGCGACTACCGGTCGAAGTTCACGATCGAGCCGCTCGAGCCTGGGTTCGGCTACACGATCGGCAACTCGATCCGACGTACCCTGCTCTCCTCCATTCCGGGGGCGGCGGTCACGTCGATCCGGATCGAGGGCGTGCTGCACGAGTTCACCACCGTGCCCGGGGTCAAGGAGGATGTCACCGACATCATCCTCAACCTCAAGCAGCTCGTGGTCTCCTCCGAGCACGACGAGCCAGTGGTGATGTACCTGCGCAAGCAGGGTCCGGGCGCGGTTACCGCGGCCGACATCGCGCCGCCTGCGGGCGTCGAGGTGCACAACCCGGAGCTGCACATCGCGACCCTCAACAGCAAGGGCAAGCTCGAGATGGAGCTGACGGTCGAGCGCGGCCGCGGTTACGTCTCCGCGACCCAGAACAAGCAGCCCGGGCAGGAGATCGGCCGGATTCCGATCGACTCCATCTACTCGCCCGTGCTGCGGGTCACCTACAAGGTGGAAGCCACCCGAGTCGAGCAGCGCACCGACTTCGACCGGCTGATCCTGGACGTCGAGACCAAGTCGTGCATGCGCCCGAGGGACGCGGTCGCCAGCGCCGGAAAGACGCTGACCGAGCTCTTCGGCCTGGCGCGCGAGCTCAACGTCGACGCCGAGGGCATCGACATCGGCCCGTCGCCGACGGACGCCGCGCTCGCGGCGGACCTGGCGCTGCCGATCGAGGACCTGAACCTCACCGTTCGGTCGTACAACTGCCTCAAGCGCGAGGGCATCCACACCGTGGGCGAACTGGTCGCGCGCAGCGAGCAGGACCTACTCGACATAAGGAACTTCGGCGCGAAGTCCATCGAGGAAGTCAAGCAGAAGCTGATCGACATGGGCCTGGCGCTCAAGGACTCCCCGCCCGGGTTCGACCCGAGCAGCGCCGTGGACAACTTCGGCGGCGACGACGAAGAGAGCTACGTCGAAACCGAGCAGTACTAGCAGGTAGTACCGGCTTAACCGCCGTGGGCCCGATAAAATCCGAAGGATCGGGCCCACACCGGGGGGTACGGGGGGTCGTCCCCCCGGAAGATAACAGAAAGGGTTTCAATGCCCACGCCTACCAAGGGTGCCCGGATGGGCGGCAGCCCGGCTCACCAGCGACACATGCTGGCGAACCTGGCCACCGCGCTCTTCGAGCACGGGAAGATCACCACCACCGAGGCCCGGGCGCGCAGGCTGCGCCCGTACGCGGAGAAGCTGATCACCTCCGCCAAGCGCGGTGACGCGCACGCTCGTCGCCAGGTGGAGGGCGTGATCACGCCTAACCGCAGGAGTGAAGGCGGCACGGGCGACCGCGTCGTGCACACCCTGTTCGCCGAGATCGGCCCGTCCATGGCCGAGCGCCCTGGTGGCTACACCCGGATCACGAAGATCGGCCACCGCAAGGGCGACGCCGCCCCGATGGCGGTCATCGAGCTGGTCACGGAGGAGCTCGGTGCGACCAAGTCGCGCCGCCGCACCCGCCGCGCGCCGGCCGCTTCCCCGGTGCCGAACGCGGTCGCCGAGTCCGCTGTCGAGGCGGAGGCTGCGGCCGACGCCGAGGCCGCGGCCGACCTGGCGGGCGCCCACGGGGCGGAGAACCTGGCCGAGTCGGCCGACGACGCTGCCGATAAGGAGCGGGTCGCCGAGGAAGAGGCCGCCGAGACCGACGAGGTCACCGACGCGGCGGACGAGGCCGAGCCGGAGGCCTGGACGCCTGCGGTCAAGGAAGATTACGAGCACATGGGTAGCCTGCGGCAGTTGACGCCGCAGGCTACCCATTGGCGCTACGGATCTTCCGGCGGCCGGCCGGACGCGTGATCCGGGTCAGAATCGATCTTGCCTACGACGGGACCGACTTCTCCGGGTGGGCGACGCAGCCCGGGCAGCGGACCGTGCAGGGCGAGCTGTCCCGGGTCCTCGGGCACGTGCTGCGGCTGCCGGAGCCGGTTCGGCTGACCGTGGCCGGGCGGACCGACACCGGGGTGCACGCCCGCGGGCAGGTGGCCCACGCGGACCTGGCCCCGCCGGTCTGGGAGGAGCACGGGGCGGCCGCGCTGCGGCGGCTGGCGCGGGCGCTGCCGCCGGACATCCGGGTGCACGCGATCGGGCCCGCCCCCGACGGCTTCGACGCCCGCTTCGCGGCCCTGTGGCGGCGGTACGCCTACCGGATCTGCGATCGACCCGGCCGCGGCCGACCCGCTGCGCAGGCACGACACGCTCTGGAACCCGCGGCCGCTCGACCTGGCGGCCATGAACGAGGCGGCGGCGCTGCTGCTCGGCGAGCATGACTTCGCTGCCTTCTGCCGCCGCCGGGAGGGCGCGACGACGGTCCGCGCGCTGCGCCGCCTTGACTGGCAGCGCGACGCGGACGGGGTGGCGGTCGGCGTCGTCGTGGCCGACGCGTTCTGCCACAACATGGTGCGCGCCCTGGTCGGCGCGCTGCTCCCGGTCGGCGAGGGCAGCCGTCCGCCGTCCTGGCCGTCGCAGGTGCTGGCGGCGGCCGTCACGCGACCCGGCCGTGCGGGTCGTTGCCCCGCACGGCCTCTGCCTCGAAGAGGTCCGCTACCCGGACGAGGGCGAGCTGGCGGCGCGCGCCGCCGTGACCCGCCGGGTCCGCGGCTGTACGAGGCGCTGGCGGGGCGTGTCGCCCTGGACCATCCGCTCGCTGAGGTTGATGTTGGCGGTGCCCGCCACCAGATCGCTGTTGAACGCTCGAGCTGGTCGTCCTGGGCCGTCGTCGACGGCGTCGACCCGTTGACGAACTCGGACCAGGTCAGGATCAGGTAGTGGCCCTTGTACTGCGCCTCGACGACCCCGGTGCCCTGGCCGAGCTTGCTCGCGACGCCCTTCTTCGCGGCCAGCGGGGCGATGAAGTCGTTCTGGCCGACCACCTTGCCCGCGTAGTGCGCCTCATTGGTCGTCGACAGGTTGATCACGCCGATCGTGCCCATGATCTTGCCGTCACCCGATAGGTAGCTCGCGCGCAGCACCTGGCTGCAGGCGCCGGCCTTGAGCGTGGTGATCAGGGTCTGCCCGATCACTGCGCTCGAGCACGTCGTGTCCAGCTTGGTCGTCTCCAGGGTGAACGAGCTGGTGATGTGCCCGCCGGTGGCCTCGTTGTTGACCACCGGCGGGAACAGCTCGGCCAGCGTCAGCGGGGCCGGGTCGAGGGTGCGGAGCTCGATGTGGCAGTACGGCCCGTACTGCTGCACGCAGGCCTGATTCGACGGCGAGGCGCCCGCGGTCGGCAGCCGGCCGCCCGCATCCGGGTTCGGGGTGCTCGAGTGCGGCTTGAGCACCAGGAAGTAGGCGGCGGCGCAGGCGACCACGACAACGAAAACGGTGCCGAGCACCAGCGGCAGCAGCCGCGAACGCCTGACCGCCGCCCGACCTGGCCCGGGCCGGGCCGGCCTCGGCCGCCCTTCCTGGGCGCCGCCCTTCTTGGCCTTGGCGCGGCCGCCCTTGCCGGCGCCGCGCCCGGCCGCGCGTCGCCGTACTCGTCCTGGTAGGGGTCGTCGGTCGCGTAGTCGTCGTAGCCGCGGCCGGGTTGCCGTGGTCGTCGTAGTCCAGGTCCTGCCCGTAGGCGTCGGACCCGTAGGCGTCGTAGCCGTCGCCCGCCGCCGCCGGGTAGCCGCCGCTTGGGTTGCGCACGGTCGTCGGGTACTCGCCGGTCGGGTTGCGGCCGGCGGCGGGGTAGCCGCCGCTTGGGTTGCGGACGGTCGTCGGGTACTCGCCGGTCGGGTTGCGTCCGGCGGCGGGGTAGCGCCGCTTGGGTTGCGCACCGTGGTCGGGTACTCGCCGGTCGGGGCGCCGAGCGTGGTCGGGTACTCGCCAGTGGGGTTGCGCCCGGTCGCGGGGTAGCCGCCGGTCGGGTTCCTTGCCGCCGGGTACTCCCCGGTGCGGCGCCCGCCCTGGTCCTGGTACTGCTCGCCGCCGTAACCGGGGTAGGAGTCGTAGTCGTCGTACTGTTCCTGCGCGCCGGTGCGTCGGGACGGCCTGCGGGCCGGAGATCACCGGCTGGGCCGGGGCGGGCAGCTGGGCGCGGCCCGGCAGCTGGCCCGGGCCCTGCGGGTGGCCGGGCGCCGGCGGGTAGCCGCGGGCCGGGTTGCGCATGGTCTCGTTCGGGCCGGTGCCGTACTCCTCGATGATCCGGCCGTTCAGCGCGTACGTGCCGGTGTCGGCGAAGCTGGCGCCGGACGCGGCCGCAGGCTGGCCGCCGTACCAGTCGTTCCCGGCGTCCCGTCCCTGGTAGCCGTCGGAACCGTCGGGCAGGGCGGGGTAGGCCCCGCTGGCGTGCCGCGCCGGGTAGCCGTCCGGCTGACCGTAGCCGTCGCTCGGCGCCTGATACCCCGGCTGGCGCCGCCGGGTCGCGCCGTATCCCGGCTCGGGCTGCCCGGAGTGGCCCTGCTGGCCGTAGTCGGCCGTGCCGTACCCGCACGGCCGGCGGCTGCTGTAGCCGTAGTCGGCCGGCTGGTCGTAGCCGCCGGTGTCGTAGCCGGCGGGCCGCCGTACGGCGGCTGCGGGCCGTAGGCATCGCGCTGGCCGTACTGTCCCTGCTCCGGCTGCGGGTAGCCGCCGTAGCCGCCGCCGCCCTGGTAGTCCGTAGCCCGCGCCGTCCGAGGCGTAGTCGTCGTAGCCGTCGTTGGCCCGTGACCCACGAACCCGCGTTGCCTTGCCCCGGCGGGCGACGACTGCCTGGCCTGTGCCCAGTGCGCCGTGCGGGAGACGTCTTCACCCCGATATCCCATGTCATTGAGGTTAGCGTCCACACCAGCGGCGCAAGGGCCGTCTGTATTATTACGGTGTCGAGCGCTTGACGTGACGGCGCTCGGAGCGGGCGCCGGTGCGGTAGGCTGGAGCGATAAACGGCAGGGAAGTCTGCGCGCTTTGGCAAGTACGCGCGGATTCGAGTATGCTGCATTGGCGTCATCCGCGACGAGCAGCATTTCCGGCTGCGATGACCCGGTACCAGAGTTCTTGACCCGGTACGAAGGTCTTGAGGATCACGAACCACATGCGAAGGCTAAACGACTGTGCGCACTTTCAGCCCGAAGGACAGTGACATCACGCGTCAGTGGCATGTCATCGACGCCACTGACGTCGTGCTCGGCCGCCTGGCCAGCCATGCGGCGGTGCTGCTGCGGGGCAAGCACAAGCCCATTTTCGCTCCGCACGTCGATACCGGTGACTTCGTCATCGTCATCAACGCGGACAAGGTGGCGCTCACCGGCACCAAGCTGGAGGACAAGCGCGCCTACCGGCACTCCGGCTACCCGGGCGGCCTTCGCTCGATCAGCTACGCGGACATGATGGCCAAGCACCCGACGCGAGCAGTCGAGAAGGCGATCAAGGGGATGCTCCCCAAGAACTCCCTCGGCCGTAAGACGCTCAGCAAGCTGAAGGTCTACGCGGGGCCGACGCACCCGCACCAGGCGCAGCAGCCGCAGCCGTACGAGATCCGGCAGATCTCTCAGTAGTAGTGCCGCAAGGAAGCGTGAGGAAGAGCAACGTGGCCGAGCCCACAGGCGTAGAGACGCCCGCAGACGACGCGGCATACTTCACCGAGGAGTAACCGCCGAAGAGCCTTTTGACGCCGAGGCTGGCCCCTCGGAGTACACGACCGAGTCCGCCGATGCGGCCGCGCCGCGCGCCGCGCGCCGTCCGGTTGTCACCGGCCACGCCAACGGCACCGGCCGCCGCAAGGAGGCCGTCGCCCGGGTGCGCATCGTGCCAGGCACCGGCGAGTGGAAGATCAACGGCCGGTCCCTTGACTCGTACTTCCCGAACAAGGTTCACCAGCAGATCGTCGGCCGAGCCGTTCGTGACGCTCGGCGCCGAGGGCAACTTCGACGTGATCGCGCGCATCGTCGGCGGCGGCGTCTCCGGCCAGGCCGGCGCGCTTCGGCTCGGCGTGGCCCGCGCGCTGATCCTGGTCGACCCGGAGAACCGCCCGCCGCTGAAGAAGGCGGGCTTCCTCACCCGGGACGCCCGGGTGACGGAGCGCAAGAAGTACGGCCTCAAGAAGGCCCGCAAGGCGCCCCAGTACTCGAAGCGCTAGTCGTCGCTGGTACCTGGATCGACCGACATGGGCCGACTCTTTGGTACTGACGGTGTGCGTGGGGTAGCTGGGATTGACCTGACGGCCCAGCTCGCCATGGACCTGGCGGTCGCGGCGGTGCCTGCACTGGTACCGGCCGCGACCCGGTCCGATGACGCCGTCCGCCCGGTCGCGGTCATCGGCCGCGACTCCCGGGCCTCGGGCGATTTCCTCGAGGCGGCCGTCGTCGCCGGGCTCGCCAGCTCCGGGGTGGACGTGCTCCGGCTCGGCATCATTCCCACCCCCGGTGTCGCCCACCTGACCCGCGCGCTCAACGCCGATTTCGGCGTTGTGCTGTCCGCCAGCCATAACCCGGCCGCGGACAACGGGATCAAGTTCTTCGGCCGCGGTGGCGTCAAGCTCGCCGACGAGGCGGAAGACGAGATCGAGGCCGCGCTGCACGCGGTCCGCAGCGGCCGCGCGCGCCCGGACACCGGGCAGTCGGCGCCGGCCGGGTTCGGCCGGGTCACCGACGCCTACTCCGCCAACGAGACCTACCTCGATCACCTGCTCGCGACCCTTCAGCCGTCGGCGGCGGGTCATGCCCCGCTGCAGGGGATGCGGGTGGTCGTGGACTGCGCGCACGGCGCCGCCTACAGCATCGGGCCGCGGGCGCTGCGCCGGGCCGGGGCCGAGGTCATCGCGATCGGCGCGGCCCCCGACGGCGACAACATCAACGCCGGGATCGGCTCCACTCACCTGGAGACGCTGGCGGCGGCGGTCGTCGAGCACGGCGCCGACGCGGGTCTCGCGTTCGACGGCGACGCCGACCGGTGCCTGGCGGTGGACGGCGACGGCCAGCCGCTGGACGGAGACCAGATCCTCACCGTGCTGGCCTCGCACATCAAGCGAAGCGGCCAGCTGGCCGGGCGACGCCGTGGTGGTCACCGTGATGTCCAACCTCGGCTTTCACGACGCCATGCGGGATGCGGGCATCGCCGTGATCGAGACCCCCGTGGGCGACAAGCACGTCTACGCCGCCATGCGCGACGGCGGCTACGTGCTCGGCGGCGAGCAGTCCGGGCACATCATCCAGCTCGGCTACGCCACCACCGGCGACGGCGTGCTGACCGGACTGCATCTGCTGGCGGCGGTCAACAGCGCGGGCATACCGGTCTCCGCCGCCGCCAAGCTGATGACCAGGTACCCGCAGGTCCTGCTCAACGTCCGGGGCGACAAGGACCGGGCGATGGCCGACCCGGCCGTGGCCGAGGCGGCGGCGGCGGCCCAGGCCAGGCTCGGCGACGCCGGGCGGGTGCTGCTGCGGCCGAGCGGTACCGAGCCCGTCATCCGGGTGATGGTCGAGGCCAGGCACACGGAGCTGGCGCAGCAGATCGCCGGGCAGCTGGCCGACGCCGTTCGCCTGGCCATGTCATGATCAACGGCTGGTCATGATCGTCGGCGTCGGCATCGACGTCGTCGAGATCGTCCGCTTCGAGCGGGCGCTGAGCCGCACCGAAGGTCTCGCCCGGCGGCTGTTCACCGACGGAGAACGCACCCTGCCGCCGCACTCGCTGGCGGCGCGCTTCGCCGCCAAGGAGGCCCTCGCCAAGGCGCTCGGCGCGCCCCGGGGTCTGCTCTGGACCGATGCCGAGATCGTCACCCACGACGGAGGACGCCCGTCGCTGCAGGTCTACGGCACCGTCGCCGCCGCCGCGGGCCGGCTCGGGGTCACCCGGTGGCACTTGTCGCTGAGTCACGACGCCGGCATCGCCTCGGCCGTCGTCGTCGCCGAGGGCGACCGCCCGGCCGGCCTCGGCTGGGTCTAGCCGGGCCAAACACCCCGCCTGCTGTCTTTGCCGGTCGCGACGCGGGCAGACTAGGCGTCATGCGTGACGCTTACCAGGTAGCTAAGGTCCGGGCGGCGGAAGCCAAGCTGATGGCGCTCGTCCCCGATGGCGCGCTCATGCAGCGAGCGGCGGCGGGGCTCGCCTCGGTCTGCGCGAGCCTGCTGCGCCAGTGTCCGGGCGGGGTCTACGGCGCGCGGGTGGTGATCCTGGCCGGCACCGGAGACAACGGCGGGGACGCCCTCTACGCCGGCGAGCGGCTGGCCCGGCGGGGCGCGGCCGTGACCGCGATCCAGGCCGGGCCCGGCCTGCACGCGGGCGGTGCGGCGGCGCTGCGGGCCGCTGGGCGGCCGGTTCCTCGCCGTCGTGCCGCCCCGGGGGCCCGACGACACCCGGCCCGACGCTGACCGCCCGCTACGACGCCGGGCGGGACGCCCGGCACGCGATCGGGCACGCGGACCTCATCATCGACGGGCTGCTCGGCATCGGCGGCAGGGGCGGCCTGCGCGAGCCGTTCGCGACGCTCGCGCAGCTCGCGGCCAACTCGGCCGGCACCACCGTCGCGGTCGACCTGCCCAGTGGCATCGACGCGGACACCGGCGAGGTCGAGGGCCCGGCGGTGCGGGCCGACGTCACGGTGACGTTCGGCACGTTCAAGCCGGGGCTGCTGATCGATCCGGGCAGCGGCCACGCCGGGGTCGTCGAGCTGGTCGACATCGGCCTCGGGCCGTACCTCGACTCAACCCCGGAGGCGAGCGCCCCGCAGGCCGAGGACATAGCGGACCTCCTCCCGCGTCCGGGGGCCGAGTCGGACAAGTACCGGCGCGGCGTGCTCGGCCTGCTGTCCGGCAGCGACAAGTACACGGGGGCGGCGCTGCTGTCGACCGGCGGCGCGGTGGCCGGCGGCGCGGGCATGGTCCGCCTGGTCACCGCGCCGCACGCGGCCGCCGCGGTCCGCCTGGTGCACCCCGAGGTGGTCGTGACCGAGCTCCCCGGCATCCAGTTCCCCGATGACGTGGGGCGGGTGCAGGCATGGGTCGCCGGGCCGGGAATGGGAACCGACGAGGCGGCGGCGGACCGGCTCGCCCGGGTGCTGGCGACCAACCTGCCGGTGCTGGTCGACGCGGACGGGCTGACGCTGCTCTCCAAGCACCGGGAGCTGCTCCCGCGAGCCGCGCCGACGCTGCTCACCCCGCACGCGGGCGAACTCGGCCGGCTGCTCGGGGCGGACCCGGCCGACGTGACGGCCCGGCGGCTTGAGCACGCTCGGCGCGCGGCGGCCGAGTTCGGGGCGTGCGTGCTGCTCAAGGGGTCGACCACGGTGGTCGCGCCGCCGCATGACGTCGACCCGGTCCTGATCAACACGACCGGGACGTCCTGGCTGGCCACCGCGGGCACCGGCGACGTCCTGGCCGGGCTAGCGGGCGCACTGCTTGCGCAGGGGCTGGCCGCCCCGCAGGCGGCGCTCGCCGCGGCCTACCTGCACGGGCTGGCCGCGCGGCTCGCCGCCGCCGGCGGCTCCGGCCGGGGACGCGCGGTCGCCGGGGAGGGCCGCGGCGGCGAGGCCCCGATCGGCGCGTCCGACGTGGTGGCGGCGCTCCCGGCCGCGTTCCGCGCGCTCGCGCCATAGCATTGGTGGCTATGGACAGCCATGCAGAGGCCAGCGTCGAGCTCGGCGCGATCACCAGGAACATCGCGGCGCTGCGCGACGCACGTGGCCCCGGCCGCGGTGATGGCGGTGGTCAAGGCCAACGGGTACGGCCACGGCGCGGTTCCGGCTGCCCGCGCGGCGATCGTCGGCGGCGCCGAGCTGGCTCGGCGTCGTGCACGTGGCGGAGGCGCTCGAGCTGCGCCAGGCCGGCCTCGAAGAGCCGATCCTGTGCCTGATGGCCGTCCCCGAGCACGACCACGCCGCCGCCATCGCGGCCGAGGTGGACCTGTCGGCGGGATCGGCCGACCTGGTGCGCCGGCTGGCCGCCGCGGCGGCGGTCGCCGGACGCCCGGCCCGGGTCCATCTGAAGGCCGACACCGGGCTGAGCCGGGGCGGCGCCGCCCCGGCCGACTGGCCGGGGCTGCTCGCGGCCGCGAGCGAGGCCGAGGAGGCGGGCCGGGTCACCGTGGTCGGCCTCTGGTCGCACTTCGCCTCGGCCGACGAGCCGGGCAACCCCTCGGTCGAGGCCCAGCTGACGGCGTTCAAGGAGGCCCTCGCGGTCGCCGAGAGCATGGGCATCACCGCGCAGGCTGCGGCACATCGCCAACACCGCGGCCGCGCTCGACGTGCCGGAGGCGCGCTACGACCTGGTGCGCGTCGGCGGCGGGAGCTACGGCCTGGCCACGCTGCCGGGCGGCGCGCCTGCCTGGCTGCGGCCGGCGATGACCCTCCGGGCGCGACTGGCGCTGGTGAAGCGGGTTCCGGCCGGAACCGGGGTCTCGTACGGTCACCGGTACACCACGACCGCGGAGACGACCCTCGGCCTGGTGCCGCTCGGCTACGCCGACGGGATACCGCGGGCGGCGATCGGGCTGCCGCTGGTGTCCGCGCGGGGCCGTCGGTGGACGATCACGCGGGACGGTCTGCATGGACCAGTTCGTCGTCGACTTCGGGGACGAGCCGGTGGCCGCCGGGGACGAGGTGGTCCTCTTCGGTCCCGGCGACGACGGCGAGCCGACCGCCCAGGAGTGGGGCGAGGCGCTCGGCACCATCTCCTACGAGATCGTCACCGGCATCAGCGCCCGGGTGCCGAGGTCCTACCGTGACTAGGGAAAGGAAGTTCGACTTGACCGGTGCCGTGCCGCCGTCCCGCTGGCCGGCTGACTCGCTGCGCACGATGGCCGAGGGGTCGGCGGTGTCGCTCACCGTCTCCACCGCCGACGAGATGCGGGAGCTCGGGCGTCGTCTGGCGTCGGCGCTGGCGGCCGGGGACCTGGTGATCCTCAGCGGCGGCCTCGGCGCGGGCAAGACCACGCTGACCAAGGGGATCGGTGACGGTCTCGGGGTTCGCGGTCCGATCACCTCGCCGACGTTCGTGATCGCGCGGGTGCACCCGCCCGTCCGTTCAGCCCCGGCCGACCCCGGGCCGTCGCTCGTCCATGCCGACGCCTACCGGCTCGGCGGCGTGCTCGAGCTTGATGATCTCGACCTGGACACCGACCTCGCGTCGTCGGTGACGGTGGTGGAGTGGGGCGAGGGGCTGGCCGAGGGGCTGTCGGCCGACCGCCTGGAGATCGCGATAGAAACGCGTCCGATCGGCGCCGCCAACGCGACGGATCCGGACGACCTGGCCGGCGACATGCCGAGGACGGTGCGGATCTCGTCGGTCGGCCAGCGCTGGGAAGGCGTCGAGTTGCCCCTCCTGGGCCTCGCTGATCGTCTATAGTTCGGCTTTGTACCAATCCGTATTTTCACGTTTGCGCCTGGTCTCTAGGTCACAACCCCTCACCGGAGGCATGCCGTGACTCAGCATGGGTCATTCCCCGGTCGGCCCCGTGGCCGCCGAGCACGTCACGAAGCAGACCTGCCCGAGGGGGAAGGGTACGCCGCGACGCCATCGGACGACCGCGAGTTCCCCGACCTGCCCCCGATCCGGCCCAGCCAGGCCAGGACGCGCGACGCCGGCGGCCAGGGCAACTGGCCGGGCCGCCGCGCGGAGCCGGGTCAGTACGAGGCACCAGGCCGGGGCGGGCAGCCCGGGCCGGGCGGCTACGGCGGATACCCGGCGGACGGGCCCGGCTACCGGCAACCGGGCTACGAACAGCCGGGGCCTGGTCAGGCCGCCCCCGGCTACCCGGGCGGCCAGTACGGCGTCGGCCCGGTCACCCCGGGCCAGCCAGGTGCCGGCCAGGCACCGTGGTCCGATCAGCCGCCGCAGCCGGCCGCGACCCAGCCGGGCGGGCCCAAGCAGCAGTGGGCCGAGGCGGAGCAGGGGCGGCAAGAGGATGACGTGCCGTCCTGGGCCGAGCCCGATTCTGTCGAGGCGTTCTCGGCCCGCTGGCACCGTCGCGGCCTGGACTCGCGCGACGACCGGCGCACCGGCCGGCGCAAGCGACGGCGGAATCTGTTCACGGTCGGCGGCGCGGCCGCGGCCGTCGTCATCGCGGTGGCGGTCTACTTCGTCTTCTTCAGCGGCTCCAACAACTCGCCCAACCTGGGCCTCGGCTCGCTGGTGACCACGTTCCTGCCGGGCGAGGTGCAGTCGGTCCCCAACGCCTGCACCACGGTCCCGAGCGCCACCCTGAGCCAGTACCTGCCGGGCACGACCAAGCAGGCGGCTCCGCCGCTGAACAGCGGCACCAACACCGAGTGCACCTGGACGCTGGACAACGCGCCCACCTACCGGGTGCTCGAGGTCCAGATCGAGGCCTACACGCCGAGCGCCCTGGTCGCCAACCCCAACGGCAGCGGCCTGGTCCCGGCCGGCAACGGCAGCGCGACCTACGCGGCCGAGGCGGCCTACGCGTCGGCCGAGTACGGCCTGCAGACGCCGGCCGCCAAGAGCGGGCAGCCGAAGGCCACCATCGCCGACCTGTCCGGCATGCCCGGCGGCAACGACACGTCCGCCTTCTCGGCCACTCAGGTGTTCGACAAGAGCGGTCAGACCGACGTCGCGACCGTTTACGTCCGCTACCGGAACGTCATCGTCACCGCGGTGGTGCAGGGCCTCAACCAGACCACCGGCGAGCAAGAAGTACGGTCCGGTGTCGATGGCCGATCTCACCACCGCCGCGCAGACGGTCGCCCGCGAAGTGACCGCCAAGATCGTCTGACGATCCCGCAAGCCCGGCCCAAACGGCCGAAGTCGCCGTCAAGGCGTCGGCGACGCGGTTAGTAGCGCCGAGGGTGCGCTACGCTCATTGGTCGTGCTGCTGCTCGGACTTGACACCGCCACGCCCGCGGTCACGGTGGCGCTCCACGACGGCGGCCAGCCGCTGGCCCAGCTCGTCACCGTGGACGCGCACCGCCACGCGGAGCTGCTCGCGCCGTCGATCGCCAAGATCATCGCCGACGCGGGCGTCTCGCAGCACGACCTGACCGGCATCGCCGTCGGGGTCGGCCCCGGCCCGTACACCGGCCTGCGGGTCGGCGTGGTGACCGCGAAGGTGCTCGGCGCGGCGCTCGGCATCCCGGTCTACGGCGTGTGCAGCCTCGACGCGATCGCGGCCGACGTCGAGGGCGAGACGGTCGTTCCTCGTCGCCACCGACGCCAGGCGGCGCGAGCTCTACTTCGCCCGCTACGACGAGACCGGGCGCCGCTCAGGTCCCGACGTGAGCGCGCCCGCGCTCATCCCCGATCGCCAGCTGCCGGTGGCCGGCGAGGGGGCGATGCTCTACCCCGAGCTCTTCCCCAAGAGCACCGGCCCCGCCTTTCCCGCCGCGGCCACCCTGTGCCGTCTGGCGGCCGCGGCGCTCGACCGCGGCCAGCCGGTGGCCGACGCCGGGACGGCCGCGGTGCGCGGCCGGCCGCTGGCCGGTCCTGCTCCCGCCGGAGCCGCTGTACCTGCGGCGGCCGGACGCCCGCGAGCCCGGCGCGCCGAAGCGGGTAACGCCATGACGGCCGGCCGGGGCCGACCCGACGCCGTCGGCGGCGGCGCCGCGGAGCCCGGCCAGCGCCCGGCCGGGGCCGGGCAGGACCGGCGGCTGCGCCCGATGACCGCGGCCGACCTGCCGGACGTGATCGCCCTCGAGCACGAGCTGTTCCCAGAGGACCCGTGGACGGCCCAGATGTTCGCCGACGAGGTGGCCCAGCCGCCGGAGGTCAGGCTGTACCTGGTCGCGGAGGCCGATGGCCGCCGGGCCCGGCGCCGCGCCGGGCCCTGATGGCGGGCTACGCGGGGATGCTGTTCGTCCCCGGCGGCCTGCAGGCCGACGTGCTGACGATCGCGGTCCGCGAGTCCCGCTGGGGCCTGGGGATCGGCTCGGCGCTGCTCGACGAGCTCATCCGGGCGGCCAGGGCGCGCGACTGCGCCGAGGTCTTCCTTGAGGTGCGGGCCGACAACCCCCGCGCGCACGGGCTCTACCGGCGGCGCGGGTTCGCGGAGATCGGGGTGCGCCGTGGCTATTACAAGCCGTCAGGGGTGGACGCGATCGTGATGCGGAAGGATCTGCTGCGGTGACCAATCTGACCGACGGCCCGCTGGTGCTCGGCATCGAGACGTCCTGCGACGAGACCGGCGCGGGCATCGTGCGGGGCCGGGAGCTGCTGGCCGACGAGGTGGCGTCGTCGATGGACCAGCACGCCCGGTTCGGCGGGGTGGTACCCGAGGTGGCCAGCCGGGCGCACCTGGAGGCCATGGTCCCGGTCATCGAGGGCGCTTTCGCCAAGGCCGGGGTGCGGCCGGCCGACATCGACGCGGTGGCCGTGACCGCCGGGCCAGGCCTGGCGGGCGCGCTGATGGTGGGCGTGGCGGCGGCCAAGGCCTACGCCTATGCCCTCGGGAAGCCGCTCTACGGCGTCAACCACCTGGCGGCGCACGTGGCCGTCGACCAGCTCGAGCACGGGCCGCTGCCCGCGCCCTGCCTGGCTCTGCTGGTCTCCGGCGGCCACTCGTCGCTGCTGCTGGTGCCCGACATCACCGGCGAGGTGCGCTCGCTCGGGGCGACGATCGACGACGCCGCGGGCGAGGCCTACGACAAGGTGGCGCGGGTGCTCGGCATGCCCTTCCCCGGCGGCCCGCCAATCGACCGCGCGGCCGCGTCGGGCGACCCGGCCGCGATCAGGTTCCCGCGCGCGAAGCTGCACGACGGCAGCTACGACTTCTCCTTCGCGGGGCTGAAGACCGCGGTCGCCCGCTGGGTGGAGGCCCGCCGCGACGCCGGCGAACCGGTTCCGGTGGCCGACGTGGCCGCCTCGTTCCAGGAGGCGGTGGCCGACGTGCTGACCCGCAAGGCGGTCGCCGCCTGCCGCGAGTACGGCGTCACCGACCTGGTGATCGGCGGCGGCGTGGCGGCCAACTCCCGGCTGCGCGCCCTCGCCGCCGAGCGCTGCGCGGCGGCGGGCATCCGGTTCCGCGCCCCCCGACCGGGCCTGTGCACCGATAACGGCGCGATGGTGGCCGCACTCGGCGCGGCGGTGGTCGCGGCCGGCCGCGCCCCGTCCACCCTCGCGCTGCCGGCCGACTCGTCTCTGCCGGTGACCGAGGTCCTGGTCCCGTAGCTCCGCCAGCCCGCTGGCCTAGGACTTCCTGCTGCGCAGGCGGCGGAAGACGACGGCGATGGCGGCGCCGACGGCCGCGACCGGGATGAGGCGCTTCAGGATCGGGACGACCACGAACTTGAACGCGTTCAGGGACTCTTCCTGCCGGACGGCCGGGGCGGCGGCGCCGGCGATCCGGCGACGGCCTGGCCGCCGGTCCCGGTCCCGCCCTGGCCGGCCTCGGCGTCGTCAGCCCCGGCCTCGGCCGCATCGGTCGCCCCGGCGTCGGCGTCGGCGGCGCTGTCGGCGTTGATCAGGGCCTCCAGGTTGGTGGCGAACTGCTGAATGAGCTTGCCGCTCACCTCGGGCAGCAGCGAGCGACCGAACTGGGCGGGCTTGCCAGTCACGTTGAGCGAGGTGTGAATGGAGACCAGCGTCTGGCCCGCACCGTCGCCCGGCGTCAGCTTCGCCTGGACGGTGGCCGACGCGGTGCCCGAGCCGCGGGTTTCCTTGCCGGTCGCCTCGATCGAGATGGTGCGGCCGGCCTGGTCCTTGTCGGTGAACTTGGCGGTGCCCTTGTAGGTCAGCGAGAGCGGGCCGAGCTTGACCTTCACCTGGCCCTCGATCTCATCGCCCTCGACCGAGGTGACACTGGCCCCGGGCATGCACGGGGCGATCCGCTCAACGTCAAGCAGCACATCCCAGGCCTGCTCGGGCGGGACGGGAACGGTGAACGAGTTATCGAGCTCAATGGCCATGCGTCGCTACTTTCTCGCCGGTTCTGCCTCTAGAGCTAGGAGTCTATGCTCAGGCCGGCTCCGGACCGTCGCGGCATCGACGCGGCCGGAGCGCAGCCGGAACAGAGGCCTATAAATGGCACAAGCGTGGCTCAATATATATCCGGTTACCGGAGCCTGGTGAAGGCCTGGGGGATACGCGTAATCAATTTATGCGATCGAAATAGTAGGAATTCGAAGGCTATTATCAGAGGGTGACGAACTGGATGTGAAGGGTCATCCGACTGGATGGGTCCGATGATGCCCTTGATCATGCCTTGACCTTCTGGTTCCGGAGGTTTAACCTCCTTGCAATGACGGAATGGTTAACTTTTAGCGGGTTTCTGTGCTGAAATCGTTGCTAGTTACCTTGCAGTGATAGGAGGACTCGTGGCCGCTGCCGATGTGTCACCTGGGTTCACGGAGGAGCAGACCGAGAAGGGGCTCAAGCCCGGTGCCCTCGGGCTTGTCTCCTCCATCGTCATGGGGGTGGCGTCGACCGCCCCCGCGTACAGTCTGGCGGCGACGCTCGGGTTTATCGTCGCCGTGGTCGGACTGGGCTCGCCGATCGTCGCGGTGATCGCGTTCGTCCCGATCTTCCTCACGTCGATTGGCTACAGCGAGCTGAACAAGGCCGACCCGGACTGCGGGACGACGTTCACCTGGGCGGCGCGGGCGTTCGGCCCGAAGACCGGCTGGGCCGGCGGCTGGGCCATCGTCGCCGCCGACGTGCTCGTCATGGCCAGCCTCGCCCAGGTCGCCGGGCAGTACCTGTTCCTGCTGTTCGGCGCTAAGGGGATCGGCAGCAACCCGACGAGCGGCTGGGTGCTGCTCGTCGGCCTGGCGTGGCTCGCGGTGATGACCTACATCTGCTACCGGGGCATCGAGGTGTCCGCTCGCCTCCAGCGGGTGCTGCTCGGCGTCGAGCTGGTCATGCTGCTTGTCCTCTCGGTGACGGCGCTGGTCCGGGTCGGGACGGGCAACCACCCGGCCGGCTCGATCACGCCCGCCTGGGGGTGGTTCAACCCGCTGCAGGGCGGCTTCACCGGCTTCGTCACCGGCATCATCCTCATGCTCTTCATCTACTGGGGCTGGGACACCGCGGTGGCGGTCAACGAGGAAACCAAGGACCCGGCTAAGACGCCCGGCCGCGCCGCGATCCTCTCCACGGTCATCCTGCTGGTCACCTACGTCATCGTGATCCTGTCGGCGCAGTCGTTCGCCGGCATCGGCACCACCGGGATCGGGCTCGGCAACAGCGACAACACGGGCGACGTGCTCTCCGTGCTCGGCGGCGCGGTCTTCGGCGGCTCGGGGTTCGGGGTGTTCCTCACCCGGCTGCTCATCCTGATGGTGCTCTCCTCGGCGGCAGCGTCGACGCAGACCACGATCCTGCCCACCGCGCGCACCACGCTGTCGATGGCGACCTACAAGGCCCTGCCCAAGTCGTTCGCCAAGATGCACCCGCGCTACCTCACGCCCACGGTGTCCACGATCGTGATGGGCGTGGTCTCGGCGGTGCTCTACCTCGCGTTCAACTACGTCTCCTCGGGCTTCGTCATCGCCGACGCGGTGACGGCGATCGGGCTCTTCATCGCCTTCTACTACGGCCTCACCGGCTTCGCCTGCGCCTGGTACTACCGCAAGACGCTGTTTAACCGCCCGCGGGACCTGTGGATGCAGGGCATCCTGCCGGTGCTCGGCGGCCTGATCATGTACGCGGCGGGCGGCTGGGCCATCTGGGCCGACTGGGACGTGGCATCGGAGAACAGCTACACGTCCTGGCTGATGCCGTTCTGGCCGCACTGGTACATCGGCGGGGCGTTCGTGATCGCCTTCGTCTCGGCGCTCGTCGGGCTGATCGCCGGGATCTGGATCAGGTTCGCCATGCCGGCCTACTTCCGGAGGCAGACCCTGACCAGGGGCACCCCGACCCTGGTGCCAGACGAGTAATTGCACGGGCAACGCGAAAAGCCCCGCCCCCGGATAAGCGAATCCGGGGGCGGGGCTTTTCGTTGATTAGGGGTATTTACTCCAGCCCGGCCAGCACCGAGCGGAGGATGCCCGGGGTCTTGGCCGACGGCTCGGACTGCAGGCAGACCTCCTCGATCACCTCGAGGTAGCTGTCGACCTCGGTCTGCTTGTCGAGGTAGAGCGCGCTGGTGAGCTGCTCGATGAACACGACGTCGCGCAGGTCGGGCTCGGTGTACCTGAGGATCGTGAACGCGCCGCCCATGGCCCGGTGCGCGCCCGCGCTGAACGGCAGGATCTGCACCGTCACGGCCGGGTGGTCGCACATGTCGAGCAGGTGCCGCAGCTGCCCCTTCATGGTCTCGGGGCTGCCGACCACGCGGTGCAGGGCGCCCTCGTCAAGCACGGCCCAGATCTTCGGCGGCGCCTGCCTGCGCAGGATCTCCTGCCGGGAGACCCGAGCCTGGGCGCGGCGAATCACCTCTTCCTCGGTTACCGAGGTGCCAAGCCGGATGACCGCGCGAGCGTACGCCTCGGTCTGCAGCAGGCCGGGGACGAACTGCAGCTCGTACTCCCGGATGAACGACGCCGCGGCCTCGAGCCCGAAGTACGGCTCAACCCAGTGCGGCAGGATGTCTGAGTAGGACTGCCACCAGCCGGGCAGGTTGGACCCGCTGGCCAGCTTCAGCAGGGCGTCACGCTCGCTGCCCTCGCCGACCCCGTAGAGGGTCAGCAGGTCGGCGATGTCGCGCTCCTTGAAGCCGACCCGGCCGTGCTCCATCCGGCTGATCTTGGAGTGCGAGCCGCGGATGGCGACCGCGGCCCGCTCCGTCGTGATCTCGGCTTCTTCGCGTAGTCGGCGCAGGTGCCCACCGAGCACGAGGCGCTGCACAGTCGGGCCCGCCGAGTGCGCGCCGAACAGTGACTGCGGGGCCTCCGGTGCGGAGTCCTCAGGCGAGAGCATCGCTACTCCACTCCTCGTTTGCTCAATCAGGACATGGGCATGGGTCAGTAGTCTCCCATGTCTTCATGCCCCTGCGGAAGAGTGATCGATGACAATTGCATAGAAATATGAAGCGTCTATGTTTCCCGCCGTCGCCGACTTTTCCAGGCTCTAGTTACCGGCAGTGCTAGTTGCGCTTAGAACAGCACGTGGTCGAACTCGCCGTCCTTGGCCCCGGCCAGGAATGCCTCGATCTCCGCGCGGGTGTAGACCAGCGCCGGGCCGGACGGGAAGCGTGAATTCCTGACGGCGATGGCGCCCTCGGGGAGCCGGGCGACCTCCACGCAGGCACCGTTGGGGTTGCTGTGCTTGCTCTTCTCCCAGGTGACGTCGGGGAGCTCCGCGGCGGGCATGCCGTTATAGGTGTGGTTCATGTTCCCTCCAGTGACTGCATCGAAGGTCTGCTACTGGCGAACTTCGAGTCGGCCGGTCGCCGGAAGGTGTGACCGGCCTGACACTCATGACTGAGTATGCCACGTTCTGGCCTCGGATGAACGTGCATTTAGGTTTGCATGAGGTGAACGTGCACTGACGCACGCGACGATGAACGTGCATCTGGTGTTGCATCTGCACGGCGTGTCCGGCACTATAGAAGTGAGGCATACCTCCCCATACTGCGACAGGCACGGTACTAACCCGAAGACGATGCGGAAAGCGGTTGCGTTGGCTCACCTGAGGGTTGCTGCGTGGGAACCGGATGATGACGACGAGGTTGTCGTCCCCATCACGGCTCTGCCGGCGTCCCCTCCCCAGCTGCTGCCGGTCCCCTCGGCCTGGTGGGAGACGCCGGCCGTGACCAGTCGGCCGCTGAACCCCGTCCCAGAAGAGTGCAGGAACGCGCGCCAGTTCGTGCGCGAGCTGCTCACCTGCTGGGGGCTTTCGTACCTGTCCGACGACGCCGAGCTCATCATCGCCGAGCTGGTCGGGAACGCGGTCAGGCACGGGCTCCGGGCGGCACCGCAGATCAGGCGGGCCGGCGCCTCGCCCTCGGCGCTGCGGCTGTGCCTGCTTCGCCGGGTGGGCGAGGTAATGCTGGCGGTCACCGACCCGAGCGACGACGTACCGAAGCCGAAGGCGCCGAGTGACAGCGGCGAGAGCGGCCGCGGCCTGCAGATCGTCGGGGCGCTCAGCTACGTCTGGGGCTGGTCTCCGATTGAGGGCAGCGGCAAGGCCGTCTGGGCCGTACTGCGTTGTTAGCGGCGGGGCTCGCCTTTCCCCGGGTGGGGATTGCTGGGGGAAAGCGCGAAGAAACGGGACCGTTCGGGATAATTTTATTTCGATCTTTATTTATCTTGATCTCTGTTTATCTAGAAACGGGCTCGTCGGCCACCGAGAGCACGTGCTCGATCAGGGTGATGAGCACTTCCTTGGCCGATTCGCGCGACCGCGCGTCGCACATGATGATGGGCAGCCTGGGGATCTAGGTCAAGCGCAACCCGGACATCCTGGAGCGAGTAGCGGCGGGCGCCCTCGAAGACGTTGAGCGCGACGATGAACGGGATCTCGCGCCGCTCGAAGTAGTCGATGGCGGGGAAGCAGTCCGCCAGCCGCCGGGTGTCGGCCAGCACGACGGCGCCGAGCGCGCCGAGCGAGAGCTCGTCCCACATGAACCAGAACCGCTCCTGGCCGGGCGTGCCGAACAGGTACAGCACCAGGTCGTCCCTGAGCGTGATCCGGCCGAAGTCCATCGCGACCGTGGTGGTCGTCTTGCGCTCCACGCCGACCGTGCTGTCCACGCGCGCGCTGCTCTCGGTCAGCGGCTCCTCGGTCCGCAGCGGCCTGATCTCGCTGACCGCCCCGACCAGCGTCGTCTTGCCGACCCCGAACCCGCCCGCGAGCAGGATCTTGATCGCGCGGTGCCGGCGTGGTGCCACGCCGCCAGCCTCAAAGCCCCCGTAGGCCATGCAGGACCTCCCTAAGCGTGTCTTTGTCCACCTGCTGCGCCCTCACCGGAACAGGTGCCTGAATTGTGACAAGGCCGAGCTCCCGCAGGTCCCCCAGCAGGATGCGAACCACGCCAAGCGGCAGATCGACGTCGGAGGCGATGTCCACCACGGTCGACGGCACCCGGGAGAGCTGCAGCACCGACATGTGCTCCGGTCCGAGACCGCCGGGGATGGCGACCCGGGCGGTGGTCGCGGTGACCGTCGCCACCAGGTCGAAGGCCTCGCCGGAGTGGCGCGTACGGCCCTGGGTCACCGCATACGGCCGGACCACGGGGCCAGCCGCGGCATCGAGCCATCGTTCGTCGTTCGCCGGCATGGACGCCTGTCCCTAGCCTTGTCAGATAACGCGGACCGAGTCCGCATGTTGACTTGCAGGTGGTCACCGGTGCGCTGCACGAGAATCGCCATCTCGTACGCCACCTGGCCGATGTCGGCCTCGACCGTGGTCAGCACGGCCAGGCAGGTGCCCTGGCCGGCCGCCGACACGATGAAGAACCCCGACGTCATCTCGATGATCGACTGGCGGGCCTCGCCGCCGAAGTGCCGGCTGGCGCCGCGGGCGAGCGAGTTGAACCCGGCCGCGAGGGCGGCCAGGTGCTCGGTGTCGGCCTGCTCGAGGCCCCGCGAGGCACCGAGGGCCAGGCCGTCCTGGGAGAGGAAAACCGCCCGGGTGATGTGCGGGACGCGTCGGACGAGATCGTCGAGGACCCAGTCAAGCTGGCTGGCCGGGTACCGCTGGCTACTCTCCATCGACTGTGCCGTCCTCCGTCTCCGGTTGCGTCTGCGACCGGCCTTGCTGCCAGCCGCGCTGCATGGCGGACAGGGTGTTGCGCATGTCCGACAGGGACGCGGCGCTGGCCGGGGCGACGCCAGCCGGGCCAGCGGAGGCCGCCCCGCCGGACGCGCGAAGCTCCGGCGCCAGACTGGCCTGACGGACGCGGCGGGGCAGGCCGGTGAGGTCGCTGCCCCCGCCTGCGTCCCCGCCTGGATAACCGCCGTCGGCCGCGCCGTTGTTCCCGACGCTAGCGCCGACGCCGTCACCCTGATAGGTGTCGTCGAAGACGCTGCCGCCGCCGTTCGAACCGCCGCCGTACGGGCGGTCGTAGCCGGGCTCCGGGGCGGACCCGCCGAAGTCGGGGTACGTCTGCTGGTACCCGGCCTCGGCCGGAGCGGCAGCGTCCTGTTCCGGCCGGTGCATCGGGGTGAAGACATCGAACGCAGGCCGCGGGCGGCGGGGTTGGCCTGCCGACCGGCACCCCGGTCACCACCGGAACGTCGTCCGTTCCGTGCCGTCCCCTCCTGCCGCCGGCCTCGGCGCCGTTCCCCGGCGCGAACGGAGCGGGCGAGGAGCCCGGTGCGAACGGCGCGGGCGAGGAGCCAGGCGCGAACGTACCTGGACCGGCGCCGCCCGGCTGCCGCAGCACCCCGGAGATGCGGATGCCCGAGGTCGGCGCGTCAGCGGAGACCGCCGGGGCGAACGCGCCGTCCGACGCCGCCCGGGCCGAGCCCGGCCCCGTTGGCGCCGCGCCAGTCGTTGCCCGCGGCGGGCGTAGGCGGCAGGCTGACCGCGCCGGTTGCGTTCTGCGCCGATGGCCCGGTCGTCCCGGCGGCGAAGGCGCCCGCCCTCGACCCGGTCCCGGCCCAGGCGCCGCCCGCGCTGACGCCGGCGGGCTCGATGTAGGCGGAGCCGCGGCCGGGTGCCTGGGCGCCAGCGGCCCCGAGGCCGGCCGCGGCGATGCCGCCGGCCCGACCCCGCCGGCCGACAGCGCGGCCGGGCCGTCCTCGACGATGAGCACCCGCGGGATGAGCGCCACCGCGGTGGTGCCGCCGTACGGCGACGGGCGCAGCGTCACGTTGATCCCGTGCCGCCTGGCCAGCTGCCCGACGACGAACAGGCCGAGCTGCTCGGTGTTGGCCGGGTTGATGTCGGGCGGGCTCGCCAGCCGGTCGTTGAGCTCCGCCAGCCGCTGCGGCGACAGCCCGAGCCCGCGGTCCTCGATCTCGATCGCGAACCCGTTGGCGACGCTCTCGCCGCCGACCCGGACCTGCGTGAACGGCGGGGACAGGGTGGTGGCGTTCTCGATCAGCTCGGCCAGCAGGTGGATCACGTCGGTGACGGCGGAGCCGGACAGCGCCGCCCGCGACTGCGTGCTCGCGGTGACCCGGGCGTAGTCCTCGACCTCGGCCACCGCGCCGCGCATGACGTCGATCAGCTTCACCGGCGCCGACCAGGACCGGCCGGGAGGAGCGCCGGAGAGGATGATCAGGCCCTCCGCGTGCCGCCGCATGCGGGTGGTGAGGTGGTCCATCTTGAACAGGTCCTCGAGCACGTCCGGGTCGGTGGCGCTGCGCTCCATGTCGTCGAGCACGCTCAGCTGGCGCTGCAGCAGCGACTGGTTGCGCCGCGCCAGGTTGCGGAACATGTCGTTGACGCCCTGGCGGACCCTGGCCTCGTCGATCGCGGACCTGATGGCGGTCTGCCGGACGGCGTCGATCGCCTGGCCGACCTGGCCGATCTCGTCGTTGCCCTCGTGCACCGGCGGCGCCTCGGCGGCGACGTCGACCGACTCGCCGCGGCGCAGCCGGGCGACCACGGCCGGGAGCTGCTCGCGGGCGAGCGTCAGGGCGGAGGTGCGGAGCACGGTCAGCCGGCGGTTAATGGAGCGGGCGAGCAGGATCGTGACCAGCAGCGTGAGGAGGAAGCCGACCGCGCCGACGATGCTCACCGCCCACAGCCGGCGCTTGGCGTCGATGGCCGGGGTCGTGTTGGCGGCGAGCACGGTCGTCGCGGTCTCGTCGCCCGCGATGCTGTCGGCGTGCAGCCACGTCGTCGTCACGCCCTGCCAGGCGGCGGCGGTCAGCCCGGTCGCCTTGATCTCGCTCAGCGGGGCGCCGGACATGACGGCCTGCTGGATCGTGGTCGTGGTTTTCTGCACCGCGGCCGAGGCCAGCGCGTTCAGGGTGTCGTTGTAGGTCTTGAGCTCGGCCGGGGTGAACAGCTCCTGGTAGAGCAGCGTGTCGTCCTGCTGCCGTCCGGCCGCCTGGCCGAAGGCCACCCGCTCGGTCGGCGTCAGCGACCCGCTCACCAGCGCGCCGGCCAGGAGCGCGTCCTGCTCCGACATGTCTTCCTGGGTGTTCACGGCGGAGATGAGGCCGAGGCCCTGCTCGGCGCCGGCCGCGTTGGAAATGCTGTTCGCCTCGGCCTGCAGCACCGCGCCCTGGCCGGCGATGACGTTGGTGTAGTCCGCGAACGCGGTGAGCGCCGGCAGCTTCCTGGCCATGATCCCGTCGCGCAGCTGGGGCAGGCTGTTGAGGGCGGCGGTCATCGAGGCGATGCCGTTCGTCTCGGCGGCGGACGCACTGCTGGTGGTGCCGGCCGAGTGAGCGGCGGCCGTGACCTGGACCTCGCCCGCTTCGGTGGTCGCGATCGCGCGGCGGTAGGCGGCGAGGTTGGCGCCGCTCGGGCTGGCCGCGTAGACGACCGCGGCGCGGCGCTCGGCCTGCAGCAGGTTGACGAAATTCGTCAGCGGCTCGGCGGTAGCGTTGATCAGGTTCGGCGCCCGGTCCAGGTTCAGGTACGTGTTGATGGACGTGGTGGCGACGTACCCGAACAGGCCGAGCATCGTGATCAGCGGGATGGCTACCAGGAAGTAAATCCTGAGCCTTATGGATCGGCCGCGCGATCCCATGGGATTACCCCCTGCGGTTACGGGTAAGGGCGTGGTCACGATACCGCGCAGTAGCCCGCGATAGAGGCCAAACCGGTACATTTCATGGTGAAAAACTGCAGGTAACGGTGATATTCGGTGACTGCAGGCTGACTGGTGAGCGGCTCGATTGACGGAGCCACGGCCTAGTCTTGAAGCCGTGACCACCACCCTCCTCGACGGCCTCAATCCGCAGCAGCGCGCCGCCGTCATCCACGCCGGCGGACCCCTGCTGATCGTCGCCGGGGCCGGCTCGGGGAAGACGCGAGTGCTCACCCACCGGATCGCGTACCTGCTCGCGGAGCGCGACGTGTCGCCGGGCGAGATCCTCGCGATCACGTTCACCAACAAGGCGGCGGGCGAGATGGCCAGCCGGGTCGCGCAGCTGGTGGGCGATCGCCGCGCGCGGGCGATGTGGGTGATGACGTTCCACTCGGCCTGCGTCCGCATCCTGCGCCGCGAGGCGGGCCGGTTCGGCTACCCGTCGAACTTCTCGATCTACGACTCGGCCGACTCGCAGCGGCTGATGGCGCTCGTCTGCCGTGAACTCGAGCTCGACGCCCGCCAGTACCCGCCGAAGTCGATGGCGGCGCAGGTCTCGAACCTGAAGAACGAGCTCGAGGACTACGAGTCGTACGCGTCCCGGGCCCGCACCGCCCGCGAGAAGGCGCTGGCCGAGGTGTACGCGGAGTACCAGCGGCGGCTGGTGGCGGCGGGCGCGATGGACTTCGACGACCTGATCATGGTCACCGTCAACCTGTTCCAGGCCTTCCCCGACGTCGCCGCGGCCTACCGCCGCCGGTTCCGGCACGTGCTCGTGGACGAATACCAGGACACCAACCACGCGCAGTACGTCCTGGTCCGCGAGCTGGTATCCGGCGGTAGCTCTCTTTTCGGCTCCCGAACGGTCCCGGGCGACTCCGCCGGGTCCACTGAGCCCGACCCCGGTGACGGCCCGTCGGAGCTGTGCGTCGTCGGCGACGCGGACCAGTCGATCTACGCGTTCCGCGGCGCCACGATCAGGAACATCACCGAGTTCGAGCAGGATTACCCGAACGCGACGGTGATCTTGCTCGAGCAGAACTACCGCTCGACCCAGAACATCCTCGCCGCGGCGAACGCGGTGGTGTCGAGGAACTCGGGCCGCAAGCCCAAGAACCTGTGGTCCGACGCCGGCGACGGCCCGCCGATCATCGGCTACGTCGCCAACAACGAGCACGACGAGGCCGCGTTCGTCGCCGAGGAGGTCGACCGGCTGAGCGACGAGGGGCTGGCGACCCCCGGCCAGGTGGCGGTCTTCTACCGGACGAACGCGCAGTCCCGCGTCTTCGAGGAAATCTTCATCCGGGTCGGGCTGCCGTACCGGGTGGTCGGCGGGGTCCGCTTCTACGAGCGGCGCGAGGTCCGCGACCTGCTCGCCTACCTGCGGCTGATCAACAACCCGGCCGACGAGGTGTCGCTGCGGCGGGTGCTGAACGTGCCCAAGCGCGGCATCGGGGACCGGGCGGAGGAGTATGTGGCCGGCGTACGCGGCCCGTGAGCGGATGACGTTTGCGCAGGCGCTGCGGACGCCGTCGGACGTTCCGGCGCTTGCGGCCAGGTCGGCGTCGGCCATCGCCGGGTTCAACGCGCTGGTCGACGACCTGCGCGAGCAGGCCGCGACCGGCGGGCCGGTGGCCGAGCTGGTGGAGGCGGTACTCGACAAGACCGGTTACCAGGCGTCGCTCGAGAGCTCGGAGGATCTGCAGGACGTGACCCGGGTGGAGAACCTGCAGGAAATGGTCTCGGTCGCCCGCGAGTACGACGGCACGACCCCGGACGGGACGCTGGCGGGTTTCCTCGAGCGGGTCGCGCTGGTCGCGGACGCCGATCAGATCCCGGACGGCGAGAACCACGGCGGCATGGTGACGCTGATGACGCTGCACACCGCCAAGGGGCTGGAGTTCCCGGTGGTCTTCCTGACCGGCATGGAGGAGGAGGTCTTCCCGCACCAGCGCGCGCTGACCGACCCCCGCGAGCTCGAGGAGGAACGGCGGCTCGCCTATGTCGGGATCACCCGCGCGGAGCAGCGACTGTACCTCACCAGGGCCGTATCGCGGAACTGGTACGGCCGCCCGGCGTTCCACTCGCCGTCCAGGTTCCTGTCGGAGATCCCGTCGTCGCTGATCGAGTGGAAGCGCGACGCGGCCGCGGTGACCGCCGCCTCGACGTCCTCGTCCGCCCGGCTGGCGTCCCGGCCGGGCGTCAACGCGATCGGCAACCGCGCCGTCCCGGCGCTGACGGCGGGGGACCGGGTGAACCACGACAAGTTCGGCCTCGGCACCGTGGTCTCGGCCGACGGCCACGGCGACTCGGCCGAGGCGAAGATCGACTTCGGCGGCGACTACGGCGTGAAGCACCTGGTCCTGCGGTACGCGCCGCTGGAAAAGCTCTAGCGCTGGTCCCAGGGGTCCCGCGGCGGGCGGGCCGGGCGCGGCGGTGCGGGCGGGCGCGGGGCGCGGTCACCGGGCCCGGGCGGACTCGGGTTGGCCGGACGGGGACGGAACGCGGGCTGCGGGGCGGCGGGCGGGGCGGTCCGGCCGGGGGGCCGGCGATCGGCCGCCGTGCGCGGGTCGGCGGCCGTGCGCGGGTCGGCCGAGGGCCGGGGATCGTTCCAGGGATCGCGGTCATCGCGGGCCGGGCGGGCGGAACGGGCCCCGTCGGGCGGCCAGGGGGCGCTGCCAGGACGCGGGGCGGGCCGACTCCTGGTCGCGTTCTGGTCGGCCCAGGGGTCGACGTCCGGGCGCGGGCGCGGGCCGCGGGCGGTCGCCGGACGGTCAGCCGACATCGGGAACTGGCCGCCGACCAGCTGCCGGGAGAGCAGCCAGCGGGTGCCGCCGATCAGCAGGACGAGGAGGGTGGCCGCGCACATCGGGAAGAAGATGGCGGCGATCCACTGGGTGAAGCCCGCCGCCAGCCCCGCCGTCGATGACGAGAGCGTGCTGTCATGGATCTTCCCGGTTATCACCGCCCCCACGAAGAAGGCGAACGGCCGGCAGCGGGAAGAACAGGTAGACGGCGCCGGGCCGGACCGCCAGCGTCGCCACCACCGCCCCGACGATGATGAACAGGCTGAGCAGCGGCCCGGGCTCGCGGCCGGCCACCAGCGTGCCGACGATCCCGAGCACCGTGGCCGCGATCAGCACCAACAGGCCGTTCCTGGTCGACATGGCCCCGATCCAGCGCAGCGGCGATCGCCGCGACCCGCCCGACGGGCCGTCGCCTGAACGCTGCCTCGGCTCGCGCGGCGGCCGCGGGCCGCCGCCTCTTCCCCGGTCGTCGGGCCCGCCCCAGCCCGGTCCGCTGCGCGGATCGCGGCCGCGGGGATCGCGCCCGCGCGGATCGGGACGGCCGGAGCCTGCCGGGCCGCTACGACGGCGCGCGGGATCGTCCGGCCAGCCGCCGGCCGCCCCCCGGGGCACTCGCCGGGCGGGTTCGCCTCGCGTGGGGCCGGGTCGTGGCTCCCACCCAGGTTGAGTGGTCATTGCTGGAGAGGGTAATACATCGTTTCCTAAGTTTCCCTCAAGCCCGCGCTTACACGAGGCGCGCCGGCACCGTTACGTTCCGCTGTGTCATATACTTGACCAGGTAGCATTCACCACAGTGTAAGTATCGACCGGGACCGGGTAGCCTCGCCGCAACCGTGAACTGACACCCGTTGAGGAGAACCAGATTGCTCGGCATGCGCGGCGCGACGATCGCGGGCAAGGTCGGTTACGCGGCGAGTTGCCTGCTCGCGGGCGTGCTGCTGGTGGTGTCCGGCTACGCCCACCGGGTCGACGGCCTGGTCACCGGGCTGGCCAGCTCCAACGCGATCTCCGGCGGGGCGCAGACCGGGGCGATGAACATCCTGCTGATGGGTCTGGAGAGCCGGACCGACTACCAGGGGAACACGCTGTCGTCGGCGCTGCTGACGGCGATGCACGCGGGCAGCGTGTACGGGGTCAACAACGAGGGCGTCGGCGGCCAGGACACGAACACGCTGATCTTGATCCACATTTTCGCCGGCGGCCAGCGGGCGGTCGGCTTCTCGATCCCGCGCGACGACTGGGTCACCTACCCGCACCCGTACGACGGCCAGTCGCAGGGGAAGATCGACCAGGCCTACGGCCTGGCCTACGCGCAGTCGCTGAACCAGACCGTGAGCTCGTCGATGAGTCACTCCCAGCGCTACTTCCTGGCCAACGAGGCCGGGCAGAAGGCCACCATCGACACCGTCGAGGCGGTCACCAACCAGAAGATCGACCACTTCGCCGAGGTGAACCTGGCCGGGTTCTTCTACCTGGCCCAGTCCTTCGGCGGGGTCGAGGTCTGCGTGAAGTCGTGGGACGGGCCTGACGGCCCGGGCACCAACCTGCACGACGCGAACTCGGGCTTCAACGCGCCGCACGCGGGCTACCTGCACCTGGCGGCGGATCAGGCGCTGGCGTTCGTCCGCGAGCGGGACAACCTGCCCAACGGGGACCTGGACCGCACCCACCGCCAGCAGGCGGTCCTCGACTACGTGATCTGGAAGCTGAAGACCGAGGGCGTGCTGACCGACGTCGGCCAGCTCACCAGCCTGCTCGGCACCGCCGACAAGTACCTCATCACCGACTCGAGCTGGAACCTGCTCGACTTCTCGACCCAGATGCACGCGCTCAGCGGCGAGAACCTGAAGTTCTACACCGCCCCCATCCTCGGCTACGAGACCGTCGACGGCCAGGACGCCAACCAGATCGACGTTCCCGCGGTCCAGGCGGCGATCAAGGCGAAGTTCACCGCCCCGGCGCCGTCGCCGGGCGGCAAGCCCGCCTCGACGCCGGCCAGGAAGGCGGCCCCGGTCCCGGCCGCGTCGACGGTCACGGTCGACGTCTACAACGGCGGCAGCACCGGCGGGCTGGCCGGCCGGGTCGCGGCCGCGCTGGTGGCGAAGGGCTACCGGGCCGGCGCGGTCACCGACGCGTCGGCGCAGTCGCAGACGGTCAAGACCGGGGACGAGGTGTTCTACGGGGCCGGGGCGTCGGCCAACGCGGCCAAGATCGCCGGCTACTTCGGCGCTGACCGCCACCGCGCTCGCCTCGCTGCCCGCCGGGCACGTGGAGGTGCTGCTCGGCAGCGGGTCCGCCATCGTGCCGTCCGGCCTGGCCCCGGCCGCCAGCCCGGCGGCGACGCCCTCGGGCAGCTCGACCTCGGCCTCGGGGGACAACGGCGCCGCAGGCAGCGCGGTAACCGTCACCGCGAACGCGAAATTCGGAATACCCTGCGTCTACTGACAAATGTTCATATTTTGCGGTTAGTGTTCCAGCTGCATGTTCTGACCCCCCAGGAGGAGCAGCGATGTTCTCGGCGCGCGTCGTGCGGCTGATCGCGGGCAAGGTCGGCTACACCGTGAGTTGCTTCCTCGCGGCCGTGCTGCTGGTGGTGGCCGGCTACGCCCACAAGGCGGTGGCCGACCTGAGCGCGCTCGGGGGCGGGATCACGATCGGCGGGAGCTCGTCCGTCGGCGCGATGAACATCCTGGTCATGGGGCTGGAGAGCCGCACCAACTTCCAGGGGCAGTGCCTGTCGGCGGGCCTGCTGACCGCGATGCACGCGGGCAACGTGGCCTCCTGCGAGAACCAGACGGTCGGCTCCCAGGACACCGACACGCTGATCCTGGTGCACATCTTCGCCGGCGGTCAGAAGGCGGTCGGCTTCTCGATCCCGCGTGACGACCTGGTCACCTATCCCAAGGCGTACTACGACGGCATCACCACCGGGAAGATCGACCAGGCCTACTACTTCGCGTACGTCACCTCGCTGAACTCGACCTACGGCTCGTCGATGAGCTCAACCGAGCGCTACCTGAAGGCCAACCAGGCCGGCCAGGCGGCCGAGATCGCCACCGTGCAGGCGGTCACCGGCGTGCACATCGACAACTACGCGGTGATGAACCTGGCCGGCTTCTACACGCTCGCCCAGGACTTCGGCGGCATCGAGGTGTGCGTGACGCCGACGACGGTGAACGGCACCGCCCGGGCCAACCTCTACGACACCGCGTCGGGCTGGAATGCGGTCGCCGACGGGTACAACCTGAAAAAGGGCGGTTCGCAGTACCTGCATCTGGCGGCCGACCAGGCGCTCGCGTTCGTCAGGGACCGGGACAGCCTGCCCGACACCGACCTGAGCCGCACCCACCGGCAGCAGGCGGTCATCGACTACGTGATCTGGCAGCTGAAGCACGAGAACGCGTTCAGCGACCTCGGCCAGCTGACCGCCCTGCTCGGCGACGCCAAGCAGTGGCTGATCACCAACTCGGGGTTCGACCTGTTCGACTTCGCCACCAACATGAGCGCGCTGACCGGCAAGAACCTGAAGTTCTACACGCTGCCGATCTCCGGCTTCGCCGACGTCGAGCTCAACGGCTCGATGCAGGACGTCAACGACATCGACGTCAGCTACATCCAGCAGGTCGTGAACAAGGCGTTCAACCCGCCCCCGCCCGCCGCCGCGTCGGGCAAGAGCACCGCGAAGAAGAAGGCGGCGCCGATCCCGGCCGCGTCGACGGTCACGGTCGACGTCTACAACGGCGGGTCCACCTCGGGCCTGGCCGGCAGCGTCTCCCAGGCGCTGGTCTCGCTCGGCTACAAGTCCGGCGCCGTCAGCGACGCCTCGGCGCAGTCGCAGACCCCACCCGCCGGCACCGAGGTGTTCTACGGCGCGGGCGCGTCGGCCAACGCGGCCAAGATCGCGACCGATTTCAGCACCACCGCCAAGGCCCTCGCGTCACTGCCCGCGCAGCACGTCGAGGTGCTGCTCGGCACCGGGAGCACCGTCGTCCCGGCCGGCCTCACCCCGACCTCAACGTCGTCGCCGTCGCCGTCGGCGTCCGCCTCGGCGGCGGCAGCGGCCGACAACGGGGCGGCCGGAGGGGCGATCACGGTCGCCGCCAACGCCAAGTTCGGAATACCCTGCGTGTACTAACCGCTACTGTGTGTTGTTAACGCAGGGAGGAACGGCGATGCTCACCGCGGGTCTCGGGCGGCTGATAGCCGGCAAGGTCGGCTACGCGGCGGCCTGCCTGCTCGCGGTGGTGGTCATCGTGGTGTCCGGCTACGCGCACCGGGTGGTCGGCTACGCCAACGGGTTCAACGACGGGGTTTCCACCGGCAACGCACCGTCCACGTCCGCCCAGGCGATGAACATCCTGGTGATGGGGCTGGAGAGCCGCACCAACTTCTACGGGCAGGCACTGCCGCCCGCCCTGATCACCGCCATGCACACGGGCCCGGTCGGCGGGCAGGACCCGAACACGCTCATCCTCATCCACATCTTCGCCGGCGGGCAGCGGGCGGTCGGCTTCTCGATACCGCGCGACGACCTGGTCGACTTCCCGACCCCGTTCAACGTCCAGGGCATCAACATTCCCAACGGGAAGATCGACAACGCCTACAACTGGGCCTACACCGAGTCCCTGGCCAAGACCGGGTTCTCCGCCAAGCACGACTACCTGCTCGCCAACCAGGCCGGCCAGCAGGCCGAGATCAAGACCGTCGAGTCGGTCACCGGCGTGCACATCGACCATTTCGTCGAGACCAACCTGGCCGGGTTCTACTACCTGGCCCAGGCCTTCGGCGGCGTCGAGGTCTGCCTCAAGCCGGAGGAAACCGGCATCAACTCCGCCAACTACACGTCCTCGAACCTGTACGACTTCAACTCCGGGTTCAACGCGGTGAAGTACGACGGCTACAACCTGAGGAAGGGCGGGGCCCAGTACCTGCACCTGTCGGCGCCGCAGGCGCTCGCGTTCGTGCGCGAGCGCGACAACCTGGCCGAGGGCGACATCGACCGCACCCGGCGTCAGCAGGCCGTCATCGACTACGTGATCTGGCAGCTCAAGCACGAGAACGCGTTCGCCGCCGGCGGCACGATCACCAGCCTGCTCGGGTCGGCCAGTCAGTACCTGATCACCGACCCGAGCCTCAACCTGATCGACTTCGCCGCCAGCATGCAGGCGCTGAGCGGGCAGAACCTCTCGTTCACGACGCTGCCGTCGGTTCCCGGCGCCAGCGAGCAGCTGCCGGGCTACGGCCCAAGCCCGCAGAGCGTCAACATCATCTCGGTGCCTTACATCAAGCGGCTCGTGCATGACGCCTTCTACCCGCCGCCCCCGGCGGCCAAGGCGAAGACGACGACCCCCGGGAAGAAGGCCGCGCCGGTCCCGCCCGCCTCCACCGTCACGGTGGACGTCTACAACGGCGGGTCCCAGCCGGGGCTGGCCGGCGACGTCTCCAAGGCGCTGGTCGCCCGGGGCTACCAGGCCGGGGCGGTCAAGGACGGGTCGGCCCAGTCCCAGCCGGTCGAGACCGGCAACCAGGTGCTCTACGGCGCGGGCGCGTCGGCCAACGCGGCCAAGATCGCGGCCGACGTCGGCGCGACCGCCAAGGCGCTCGCGACGCTGCCCGCCGGGCACGTGGAGGTCTTGATCGGCTCGACCGTGACCGCGGTGCCCGCGGGCCTGGACGCGGCCGGGTCTTCCCCCGCAGCCAGCCCGAGCGCGACGGCCCCGCCGACGGCGCCGGCCGGCTCGGTGTCCGGCGGCGGCACCATCAAGGTCGCCCCGGACGCAAAGTACGGCATCCCGTGCGTCTATTGAGCAGGGAATGCCGTACTGAGCGTGAGTGGCTTACAGGCTGTTGATGATGTCGCGGACCAGGGCCGCGGTCTCGCTCGGGGTCTTGCCGACGCGGACGCCGGCCTTCTCCAGGGCTTCCTTCTTGGCCTGGGCGGTGCCGGCCGAGCCGGAGATGATCGCGCCCGCGTGCCCCATGGTCTTGCCCTCCGGGGCCATGAACCCGGCCACGTAGCCGACGACCGGCTTGGTCACGTTCTTCTCGATGAACGCGGCCGCCCGCTCCTCGGCGTCGCCGCCGATCTCGCCGATCATGACGATCGCCTTGGTGTCGGGGTCGGCCTCGAACGCGGCCAGGGCGTCGATGTGGGTGGTGCCGATGATCGGGTCGCCGCCGATGCCGACCGCGGTGGTGAAGCCGATGTCGCGCAGCTCGTACATCATCTGGTACGTCAGCGTGCCCGACTTCGACACCAGGCCGATCTTGCCCTCGGAGGTGATGTCGGCCGGGATGATCCCGGCGTTCGACTTGCCCGGCGACGCGATGCCGGGGCAGTTCGGCCCGACGATGCGGGTCTTGTTGCCCTTCTCGATCGCGTACGCCCAGAACTCGGCCGTGTCGTGCACCGGGACGCCCTCGGTGATGACGATCGCGAGCGGGATCTCCGCGTCGATCGCCTCGAGCACCGCGGCCTTGGTGCCGGGCGCGGGGACGAAGATCACCGACACGTCGGCCCCGGTCGCGGCCATGGTCTCCTTGACTCCTGCGAAGACCGGGATCTGGGCTCCGTTCAGCTCGACCGTGGTGCCGGCCTTCTTCGGGTTGGTGCCGCCGACCACCTTCGCGCCCGCGGCGAGCATGCGGGCGCCGTGCTTGCGGCCCTCGCCGCCGGTGATGCCCTGAATGAGGATCTTGCTGTCAGCCGTGAGGAAGATAGCCATCGCTCAGGCTCCCTTCGCGGCGAGCTCGGCGGCGCGCTTGGCGGCGCCGTCCATGGTGTCGACCTGCTCGAGGCCCGGCAGGGCGGCGTCGACCAGGATCTGGCGGCCCTCTTCGGCCTTGTTGCCGTCGAGCCGGACGACGATCGGCTTGGTGACCGTCTCGCCGCGCTCGGCCAGCAGGCCGAACGCGGACACGATGCCGTTGGCCACCGCGTCGCCCGACGTGATGCCGCCGAAGACGTTGACGAAGACCGACTTGACGGCCGGGTCGGACAGCACGATCTCCAGGCTGTTGGCCATCACCTCGGCCGATGCGCCGCCGCCGATGTCGAGGAAGTTGGCCGCCTTGACCCCGCCGAACGCCTCGCCCGCGTAGGCGACCACGTCGAGGGTGGACATGACCAGGCCCGCGCCGTTGCCGATGATGCCGATCTGGCCGTCGAGCTTGACGTAGTTGAGGTGCTTCTCCTTGGCCCGGACCTCGAGCGGGTCGGAGGACTCAAGGTCGGCGAACTTGGCCTGGTCGGGCTGACGGAAGAAGGCGTTGTCGTCGAGCGTCACCTTGCCGTCGAGCGCGAGCACCTTGCCGTCGGGGGTGAGCACCATCGGGTTCACCTCGACCAGGGTCGCGTCCTCGTCGGTGAACATGGCCCACAGCCGCTCGGCCAGCACGGCCGCCTGCTCGACCGCCTCGTCCGGGATCCGGCCGGCCCGGACGATCTCAAGCGCCTTGGCGTGGTCGACCCCGGTCAGCGGGGAGACCGGGACGCGCGCGATCGCGTCCGGGTTGGTGTGCGCGATCTCCTCGATCTCCATGCCGCCGTCGACGGTGCAGATGGACGTGAACGTCCGGTTCGCGCGGTCGAGGAGAAAGGAGAGGTAGTACTCGGACTTGATGTCCGAGGCCTCGGCGATCAGCACCTTGTGCGCGATGTGGCCCTTGATGTCCATGCCGAGGATGGCGTCGGCCTTCTCGAAGGCCTCGTCCGGGCTCTCGGCCAGCTTCACGCCGCCGGCCTTGCCGCGGCCGCCGGTCTTCACCTGCGCCTTCACCACAACTTGGGGGATGCCGTCGGCCGCGAAGGCGGCGGTGATCTCCCGCGCCTCCTCGGCGGTGTCGGCGACCTTGTCTTTCAGCACAGGAACGCCGTACTCGGCGAAGAGTTCCTTAGCCTGATACTCGAACAGGTCCACTGGGGGTCCGATCTCGGTCGGTTGCTTGCGTTTCACGTCTTACACCGCTACGACGAGCGGCTTTCACATGCAGCGTAGTCGTTGCGACGCGGCCGTCGCCGCCCGGAACGCCGATGTGAGCACCCTCTCAGGGCGGCGCTAAGCGCACAGCAAGCGGAACTAAGTGTTATCGATATGGTACTCAGTACCGCAGCCCGCGACAAGCCTCGCCGAACCTCCGCATCGGCCCTCATCCCCGCTCCCGCAAGCGGCGTGGCGGCGTGCCGTTTGCCCGATCCGTTGCAAGGATGGGCGATGTGAGCGATCTGCCTACCATGCCGAGCCGCCCGATGCTCATGGCGGGCGGGATCGCGGCGCTGGCGGCGGCCGGCGGCGGGCTGGCGGTGCTGGTCACGCTCACCCTCATCGGCTGGATCACCGCGCCGCACGTGGGTCTGGGCGGCGGGCTGGCCGGGGTGCTGCGCTCGGCCGGGCTGCTCTGGCTGGTCGCGCACCACGTCGAGGTCACCGTCCGCGGCGTCGGCCGGATCGGGCTGCTGCCGCTCGGCCTGGTGCTGCTGCCTGCCGCGCTGATCGAGCGGGCCGGCCGCTGGATGACCCACGAGGGCCACGTCACCCGGCTCGCGGGACGTCGGCCTGGCGGCGCTCTCGATCGCGTTCCCCTACGCGCTGTTCACCGGCGCGGTCGCGGTGGCGAGCAGGACCGCGCTGGCCGCGCCGTCGCTGTGGCAGGCGGTCACCGCCGGATTCGGCATCGCGTTCCTGGCCGGCGGCTTCGGCGCGGCCCGCGGCCTGGCGCCCTGGCGCAAGCTGGCCGGGCGGGTGCCGCCGCGGCCCGCGCTCGGTGCATCCTCGGCATGGTGGCGGCGCTGGCGATGCTGGCGGCCTTCGGCGCGGTGCTCGCGGCGGCGTCGCTCGCGATCCACCTGGACTCCTACAAGGCAGCGGTGTCGGCCGCTCAACCCCGGGCATCGGCGGGTCGGCCCTGCTGCTGCTGGCCAGCCTCAGCTACCTGCCGAACTCGGTCATCTGGGCGATCGCGTACATGCTCGGCCCGGGGTTCGCGTTCGGCGTCGGCACCGCGGTCTCGCCGTCCGGGTCGGCGCTCGGCGCGGTCCCGGCCTTCCCGATGCTGGCGGCGGTGCCGGTCGGCGTCAGGGCCGCGTTCCCGCCCTGGCTCGGCTTCTTCGTCCTCGTGCTGCCCTACCTGGCGGGCGCGCTGGCCGGGCTGATGACCGTGCGCATCGCGCCCACCCCGACCCTGGAGGCGGCGCCGCTGTGGGGGCTGCTCACCGGCTCGCTGACCGCCGCCGTCATCGGGTTCGCGGCCAAGTTCTCCGGCGGCCCGCTCGGCGCCGGGCGGCTGGCCTCGGTCGGCCCGGCCGGCGGCGAGGTCGGCCTGGTCGCCGTCCTCGAGATCGGCGTGACCGCCGCGCTGGTGGCCGGCGCCGCCAACTGGCTGATCCTCCGGCACCACATCCGCCGCCTGGCCGCCGCCGGGCCCGACCAGCGCCGGCCGCCGCGCCGGTCAGCGGCCCGCTGCCGCGACTGGTGGTCGACCAGACCGACGACGACGGCGGCCACCGCATCTACGTCGACCCGTGGGCCAACGACATCGCCGACTAGCCCCAGAGAGCCCTTCGCGTGCGCCAAGCGCTTTCGGGCCCGCTCTGCCGGCCAAAAGCGCATTCGGCTCACATGCGGTGAGGTGGCGGGGTCAGCTGCCGCCGAGCAGCTTGATCTCGTTGCGGACGCGAGTTGTCGAGCTGGTTCTCGCACGCCGTCTGGGTGGCGGTCGTGTTGGCGCCGCTCATGCAGTTGGCGTACTGGGTCAGCTGCGGTCCGGAAGATCAGGAACCCGGCCAGCACGAAGCTGCAGAACACGAACCCGACCAGGCCGAGCACGGTGGCGGCGATCACGCCGCGCGGCCGCCGGGTGCCGGCCCGCTTGGCGGCCGACATGGTCCTGAACGCCAGCACGAGCGCGACGGCGGCGACCACCAGCGCGACCCCGATGACGTACACGCCGCGGTGGATGTTGCTGATCAGCGTCATCGCCAGCAGGCTGAGCACGGACAGCGCCAGCGCCGCCCAGGCGCGCTGCTGAAGCGCCGGCGAGGGCGGCGGAAGCTGCGGTCGCGGCGGCGGGAGGAGGAACGGCGACCGCGGCGGCGGCGGATCGGTGAGTCTGGCCATGTCGCGATCTATTCTGCCGCACCGGTTAGGGTGTCTGCCATGAACGCCAGGCTGGTCGTGCTCGTCTCCGGGGCGGGGACGAACCTGCAGGCGCTGCTCGACGCCTGCGCCGACCCGGGCTACGGCGCGACGCGTCGTCGCGGTCGGCGCCGACCGCGAGTCCATCGCCGCGCTCGACCGCGCGAAAGCGGCGGATATCCCGACATTCACGCGTGAAGGTGAAAGACTTCGCCAGCCCGCGAGGACTGGGATCGAGGCGCTCGCCGCGCGCGTGCGAGCAGTACCGCCCGACCTGATCGTCTGCGCCGGGTTCATGAAGCTGGTCGGCCCGGCGTTCCTGGCCCGGTTCGGCGGCCGCTGCCTGAACACGCACCCCGCCTTGCTACCGTCGTTCCCCGGCATGCACGGCGTGCGGGACGCGCTCGGCTACGGGGTCAAGGTGACCGGCTGCACGGTGTTCCTGGTCGACGAGGGCGTCGACGCCGGCCCGGTGCTCGCCCAGGCGGCGGTGCCGGTGCACGATGACGACGACGAGGCGAGCCTGCACGAGCGGATCAAGGTGGCCGAACGCGCCCTGCTCGTCGGCACGGTCGGCCGGATGGCCCGCGAGGGGTGGTCCGTCAATGGCGACAGGAAGGTAAGGATCGGCACGTGACTGCAGATTCCGATCAAGCGGGCGCTGCTGTCCGTCTACGACAAGGCGGGCCTGGTCGAGCTGGCCGCCGCCCTGCACGGGGCCGGCGCGGAGCTCGTCTCCACCGGCTCCACCGCCAAGACGATCGAGCAGGCGGGCATCCCGGTCACCAAGGTGGAGGACCTCACCGGCTTCCCCGAGTGCCTCGACGGCCGGGTCAAGACGCTGCACCCGCGGGTGCACGCGGGCCTGCTGGCCGACCTGGCCAACCCGGACCACGAACGCCAGCTGGACGAGCTCGGCATCGCGCCGTTCCAGCTGCTGGTCTCCAACCTCTACCCGTTCGAGCAGACGGTCGCGTCCGGCGCCACCCCGCCGGAGATCATCGAGCAGATCGACATCGGCGGCCCGGCGATGGTCCGCGCCGCGGCCAAGAACCACGGCAGCGTCGCCGTCGTGACCAGCCCGGCCCAGTACGGCGACGTGATCAAGGCGCTCGCCGACGGCGGGTTCGACCGAGCCCGAGCGCCGCCGGCTGGCCGCCGCCGCGTACGCGCACACCGCCGCCTACGACGCGGCCGTCGCGTCCTGGTTCGCCGCCAGCTACGCGCCGGACGAGGTCGCGGCGCAGACCGGCTGGCCCGACCTCATCGCCCAGGTGTGGACCCGGGCCGACGTGCTCCGCTACGGCGAGAACCCGCACCAGCGCGGCGCCTCTACGAGGCCCGCAGCGCCGCGCCGGGGGCCGACCCCGGCATCGCCAACGCCGAGGTGCTGCACGGCAAGGCGATGTCCTACAACAACTACGTGGACGCCGACTCCGCGCGCCGCGCCGCCTACGACTTCGCCCAGCCCTGCGTGGCGATCATCAAGCACTCCAACCCGTGCGGGATCGCGATCGGGGCCAACATCGCCGCCGCGCACGCCAAGGCGCTCGCCTGCGACCCGCTGTCCGCCTACGGCGGGGTGGTCGCGGCCAACAGCGCGGTCACCGACGCGATGGCCGAGCAGATCACCGACGGGTTCGCCGAGGTGGTGATCGCGCCGGACTTCGACCCGGCGGCGGTGGAGATCCTGACCGCGAAGTGGAAGAACATCCGGCTGCTGCGCTGTGACCCGCCGCCGTGGGGCGCGGCCGCCGGGCCGACGGTGAAACCACGGTCCGTTCGACATCCTCCGATTTTGAATTTCGGCCGGTCAGCGGCGGGCTGCTCGCGCAGACGTGGGACCGGGTCGACGCGCCGGGCGACGACCCGGCGCGGCTGGGAGCTGAAGGCCGGGGCGGCGGCCGACGCCGCGACGCTGGCCGACCTCGCGTTCGCGTGGCGGGCGTGCCGGGCCGTGAAGTCGAACGCGATCCTGCTCGCGGCGGGCGGCGCGTCGGTCGGCGTGGGCATGGGACAGGTGAACCGGGTCGACTCGGCCCGGCTGGCTGTGGCCAGAGCCGGAAATCGGGCGGCCGGCTCTGTGGCCGCGTCAGACGCGTTCTTCCCGTTCCCTGACGGTTTCGAGATACTCGCGGAGGCGGGTGTCCGCGCGGTGGTCGAGCCGGGCGGCTCCATCCGGGATGACGGCGTGATCGCGGCCGCGCAGGCGGCCGGCGTGACGCTGTACTTCACCGGCGTCCGGCACTTCTACCACTAGAGGGGTTCTCGCGTGAGCGCATCGATCCTGGACGGCAAGGCGACCGCGGCCGAGGTCAAGGCGGACCTGAAGGAGCGGGTGGCGGCGCTGGCCGCCCGCGGGATCCTGCCCGGGCTCGGCACGATCCTGGTCGGCGACGACCCGGGCTCGCGCGCCTACGTGGCCGGCAAGCACCGGGACTGCGCGCAGGTGGGCGATCGCCTCGATCCGGCGCGACCTGCCCGCCTCGGCGACCCAGGCGCAGGTCGAGGAGGCGGTGCGCGGAGCTGAACGCCGACCCCGCCTGCACCGGGTACATCGTCCAGCTGCCGCTGCCGTCCGGGCTCGACGACAAGCGCGTGCTCAACCTCATGGACCCGGCCAAGGACGCGGACGGCCTGCACCCGGTCAACCTGGGCAAGCTGGTGCTGGGCGAGGAGGCGCCGCTGCCGTGCACGCCGCGCGGCATCGTGGCGCTGCTGCGCCGGTACGGGGTGGAGATCGCCGGGGCCGAGGTGACCGTGATCGGGCGCGGCATCACGGTCGGGCCGGGCGCTCGGGCTGCTGCTCACCCGGCGGTCGGAGAACGCGACCGTGACGCTGTGCCACACCGGGACCAAGGACCTGGCCGCGCACACCCGCGCGGCCGACATCGTGGTGGTGGCGGCCGGGCGGGCCGGGCTGCTGACGGCGGACATGGTCAAGCCGGGCGCGGCCGTGCTCGACGTCGGGCATCACCCGGACCGAGGCCGGGCTGGTGGGCGACGTCGCGCCCGACGTGGCCTCGGTGGCCGGGTGGATCGCGCCGATGCCGGGCGGGGTCGGGCCGATGACTCGGGCGATGCTGCTCGCTAATGTGGTGGAGGCGGCAGAGCGCCGGTTATAGTCGGCGGTACTCGCGTACCCCCGGAGGCGGTACTGCCGTACCTACTCGGCGAGTAATATAGACTCCGTTCCCGGGAGTCTGAGCACGCAGGAAGGGCAGCGTCTGTCCATGAATATCGTCGTCTGCGTTAAGCAGGTGCCTGACACCGAGGTGGAGCGGACGCCTGGTGCCCGGTGACAACACGGTGGACCGGGCCTCGGTTGACGGGGTCATCAACTACCTGGATGAGTTCGCGATCGAGGAGGGCCTGAAGATCGCGCGAGGCGCAGGGCGGCGAGGTGACGATCTTGTCGATGGGCCCGGCCAAGGCGGCGGAGTCGATCCGCAAGGCGCTGTCGATGGGCGCGGACAAGGCGGTGCACGTGATCGACGACGCGCTCGCCGGGTCGGACGCGCTGGAGACGTCGCTGGCGATCGCCGAGGCGCTCAAGGTGGTCGGGTTCGACCTGGTGGTGTTCGGGTCGGAGTCGACCGACGCGCGGACCGGGGTGGTGCCGGCGATGGTGGCCGAGCGGCTCGGGGTGCCGCAGCTGACGCTGGCCGGGAAGGTCGACGTCGCCGGGTCGGAGGTGACGATCCGGCGGGTGGCCGACGACGGGTACGAGGTGGTGACCGGGTCGCTGCCGGCGGTGGTGTCGGTGGTGGAGAAGATCAACGAGCCGCGGTACCCGACGTTCAAGGGGATCATGGCGGCGAAGAAGAAGCCGGTGCAGACGCTGACGCTGGCGGACCTCTCGCTCGACGCGGGGTCGGTCGGGCTGGCGAACGCGGCGTCGTGGGTGGAGGACTTCGCCAAGCGGCCGCCGCGGGCGGCGGGCGTGGTCGTGAAGGACGAGGGGGACGGCGGCAGCAAGGCGGCCGCGTTCCTGGCCGAGCGGAAGTTCATCTGAGAGGGCTTGGATCACATGGCTGAGGTACTGGTCCTCGCGGAGCACACCGCTGACGGCGAGGTCAAGAAGGTCACCCTGGAGCTGCTGACCGCGGCCCGGCGGCTGGGCGAGCCGTCGGTGGTGTGGACCGGCCCGGGCGCGGACGCCGGCGCAGCCGCGGCTGGCGGAGTACGGCGCGGCCAAGGTGTACGTGGCCGACTCGGCCGACTTCGCGGGCTATGTGGTGGCGCCGGCCGCGGAGCTGCTGGCGCGCTGGTCGCGTCGGCGTCGCCGGCGGCGGTGCTGATCGCGGGCACGACCGAGGGCAAGGAGATCGCCGGGCGGCTGGCGGTCAAGACCGGGTCGGGCGTGCTGACCGACGCGGTCGACGTGACCGCCGGGGACGGCGGCGCGCCGGTGGCGGAGCAGCCGAACTTCGGCGGCGCGATCACCGTGCACTCGACGGTGCGGAAGGGCACGCCGATCATCGCGGTGCGGCCGAACTCGGTCGCGGCCGAGGCTTCGCCCCGGCCGGCCGCGGTGGTGGAGGCGGTCGCGTTCACCGCCTCCGACGCGGCCAAGACGGCGAAGATCACCGAGCACGTGGTGGCGGAGGCGAGCGAGCGGCCGGAGCTGTCGGAGGCGCTCGATCGTGGTCTCCGGCGGCCGCGGCACCGGGTCGGCGGACGGGTTCGGGATCATCGAGCAGCTCGCCGACTCGCTCGGCGCGGCGGTCGGCGCGTCCCGGGCGGTGGTGGACGCGGGCTGGTACCCGCACGCGTTCCAGGTCGGGCAGACCGGCAAGACCGTGTCGCCGCAGCTGTACGTGGCGGTCGGCATCTCCGGCGCGATCCAGCACCGGGCCGGCATGCAGACCTCCAAGACGATCGTCGCGGTCAACAAGGACGCCGAGGCGCCGATCTTCGAGATCGCCGACTTCGGCGTCGTCGGCGATCTGTTCACCGTCGTCCCCCAGCTCATCGAGGAGATCGGCAAGCGCAAGCAGATCTGATTGGGCTAGGTGGCGTGGCGGCGGGGCTCGGTTAGGCTTTAGGACACGATGAGCACTTGTCCGGTTATCTACCTTGACCATGCCGCCACGACGCCGATGCTGCCCGAGTCCATCGCCGCGATGACCGAGGAGCTGGCCCAGCTGGGCAACCCCTCGTCGCTGCACAACGCCGGGCGCCGCGCCCGGCGGGTGGTGGAGGAGTCGCGGGAGCAGATCGCCGAGGTGTTCGGCGCGCGGGCCAGCGAGGTGATCTTCACCAGCGGCGGCACCGAGGCGGACAACCTCGCGGTCAAGGGGATGTTCTGGGCGCGGCGGGCGGCCGACGCCCGGCGCACCCGGGTGCTCACGACCGCGGTCGAGCACCACGCGGTGCTCGACTCGGTGCACTGGCTGGCCGACGCCGAGGGCGCGTCGCCGCAGTGGCTGCCCGGTCGACGACTGCGGGCTGGTGCACGCCGACGTCGCTGCGGGCGGCGCTGACGGCCGACGCGCGCCGACGGCGCGGCGCTGGTCAGCGTGATGTGGGCCAACAACGAGGTCGGCGCGGTGCAGCCCGATCACCGCGCTGGCGGCGGTGGCGCACGAGTACGGGGTGCCCTTCCACACCGACGCGGTGCAGGCGGCGGCGCAGCTCCCGGTGGACTTCGCCGCGTCCGGGGTGGACGCGATGACCGTCACCGCGCACAAGCTCGGCGGCCCGGTCGGGGTCGGGCGCGCTGATCCTCGGGCGCGCGGTCGCGCCGGTCCCGGTGCTGCACGGCGGCGGCCAGGAGCGCGACGTCCGCTCGGGCACCCTGGACGCGCCCGCCATCAGGGCCTTCGCGGTCGCGGCGGTGACGTCCGGCGCGGCGGCGCGCGGCCGAGGCGGTGCGGGTGGCGGCGCTGCGGGACGACCTCATCCGGCAGGTGCTGCGCGCCGTCCCCGACGCGGTCCTGAACGGCCCGCCGCCCGGGCCCGGCCGGCTGCCGGGCAACGCGCACTTCTCCTTCCCCGGCTGCGAGGGCGACGCGCTGCTGCTGCTGCTCGACGCCCGCGGCATCGCCTGCTCGACCGGCTCGGCCTGCACCGCCGGGGTCGCCGAGCCGAGCCACGTGCTGCTCGCGATGGGCGCCGACGAGGCCCGCGCCCGCGGCTCGCTGCGCTTCTCGCTCGGCCACACCACCACCCAGGCCGACGTGGACGCCCTCGGCGCGCTGCATCGGCGAGGCGGTGACCCGCGCCCGCCGCGCGCGGCCGGCGCTAGCCGTCGCCCGCTGACCTGCCTGTCCGCGGCGCCGGGTAACCTGGAAGGGTTATGGGACTTAAGGTTCTTGCCGCCATGTCGGGCGGGGTCGACTCCGCCACCGCGGCGGCTCGCGCGGTCGACGCCGGTCATGAGGTGACCGGCGTCCATCTCGCGCTGTCGCAGAATCCGCAGTCGTACCGGACCGGGGCGCGCGGCTGCTGCACGCTCGAGGACGCCCGGGACGCGCGCCGCGCCGCCGACGTGATCGGCATCCCGTTCTACGTCTGGGACCTGGCCGAGCGGTTCAAGCAGGACGTGGTGGACGACTTCGTCGCCGAGTACGCGGCGGGCCGGACGCCCAACCCGTGCCTGCGCTGCAACGAGAAGATCAAGTTCGAGGCGGTGCTCGACCGCGCGCTCGCGCTCGGCTTCGACGCGGTCTGCACCGGGCACTACGCGCGGATCGACGCGCGATCCGGCGCGCTGCAGCGCGCCGTCGACGACGGCAAGGACCAGTCCTACGTGCTCGCCGTGCTGACCAGGGACCAGATCGCGCACGCGATGTTCCCGCTCGGCGACACGCCCAAGGCGCAGGTCCGGGAGGAGGCGGCGCGAGCGCGGCCTGCTGGTCGCCGACAAGCCGGACAGCCACGACGTCTGCTTCATCGCCGACGGCGACACCCAGGGCTTCCTGGCCCGGCAGCTGGCGGCGCCGCGCCGGGCAAGATCGTGGACACCGACGGGGCGGTGCTCGGCGCGCACGAGGGCGCCTTCGGGTTCACGGTCGGCCAGCGGAAGGGCCTGCGGCTTGATCGCCCCGCCCCGGACGGCAATCCCCGCTACGTGCTGTCCATCGAGCCGGTCAGCAACACCGTCACCGTCGGCCCGGCCGACGCGCTCTCGGTCACGCGAGATCACCGCGATCCGCCCGGTCTGGACCGGCTGCGCGGCCACCGGAGACGCCGGTCGAGTGCTCGGTGCAGCTCCGCGCGCACGGCGAGGTGTACCCGTGCGTCGCCTGGCTGGCCGGCGACGAGCTGGTCATCAGCCTGCGCGCACCGGCCCGGGCGGTGGCCGCGGGCCAGGCGGCCGTGCTCTACGACGGCGACACCGTCCTCGGCAGCGCCACGATCTCGGCCGCCCGCTAGAGATCCCAGCACCTAGCTTGTCGGGAGGCGCCTGGTGGAGGATACCGACGAGCCGACCTGGGCGGCAGCCATGATCGTGTTCCGTTGGGGCCGCGTTTCCCCAGCCGAACGTGTGCGCGTGTGCCGCCAGGGGCGCTATACGACTCGAAAGGCACACGAAGACCCGTATGTCCGGTCCTGCTTGTTGAGCGTGGTGACGGTGGGGAAACTGGTCGATGATCCGGCCGCCGAACCGGGAATCCGGCCAACTGCGGAGGCTGTCGCTAGGATCGCGTCGCCAGGGCTGGGTCGGCTTTCTCGACCGGTCCGGGCACGGTGCCGATGTCATAGGCGATCTGGTTGCGGTCGGACGGGTAGACCGTCACGGTGATGCAGATCGGGGTTCCGTCCTCGGCGAAGGATGTCCGCTGGATCTCGATGACCGTGTGGCTGTGCGTCAGGTCGAAGAGTTCCTGCTCCCGGTCGTTGGCCGGCCGGGCTGAGACCAGATCCCGGTATCCGACTTGACTGAAGCCGATGGCGTCGGCTAGGTAGCCTGCGATCCCGGCAGGCATCTCCTCGGGGTCGAGCAGGCCTTCCGCGCCCCGCTGAACCCAGTCGAACGGGTAGTACGACGTTTGCGTGGACCAGGCGGCGCCGTCGATGAAGTGTTGTTGATATCTGCTGACTACGAGCTTGCCCTCCTTGATTTCCAGTCGGGCCGCGATCCGAGCGGGGCACTTGATGACCTGCACCGCCGACGTCCCCGCCCCAGCCTCCCGGCCCTGGTCACGCACCGCCGCCGGGTAAGTCGTGCCTTCCTCGCCGCCGCCCGGGTCGGTCGACAGCTTGATGACGAAGGGATCGATCTCCTCGGTGACGAAAGTTCCCCGGCCGGGCCTGGTCTCCAGGAGGTGTTGCTGGACGAGGAGCTTGATGGCGTCCCTGACGGTGTTGCGAGACGCTCGGTACCTCTTTTGCAGGTCCTTCTCGGTGGGCAACGGCGTGTTCACTGTGAACTCGCCGGCCTCGATCCGTCGGCGCAGATCGTCCGCGATCTGCTGGTATCTCGGCGACACTGCCACTCGCCCCTCCTTGCCTCTCATCCAGGGTATACCAAAATTTGGTATGACTGGAATTGTCAGGGGTATTGGGCTAGTCTGCACCTAAGAAGCGGGAAAGGCGGGGGCTCGGCGTATACCGCCGCCGAGCCCCCGCCTTTCCTTGCGCACCCGCTGGCAAGCAGCTTCCAGCTGAAGATGGAACTTCGACCCGGGAACGACGAGGGCCCGGCGCATACCGCTCGCCGGGCCTTCGTTCCTTGCGCGACCCAACTCTCAGGTCGACGCATTCGCGCTTTTATGCGCTCTTGGGGTCGTAGTGCTCGTAACGGTACTGAAGAGACGGGCGAGCATGGAATTTCGCCATGGCACCTCCTGCTTTCGCGCTGACGGCGAAACGTAGCGGCCTGCCCCGGCTAGTTTTTAGGACTTAGTCGGGGTGGTGTCCGCAATCCTTAGATCGATTATGTCGATCGGGCACAAGATTGTCATCTATCCGTTTGGCGGATCTATGGCTGGTTTGACGGCCAATGATCTAAGGGGCGGATGGGGCTAGAGATTTTCCACTTGTGGTCCGTCTGCCTGCCTCGGCCAGAGTGCCCGCGCCGACGGCGACTGATGTCGCGGCCAGCCGGGAGGTGAACTTGGGTAGCAGGACGATCACCATTATCGGGATGAGGGCCGGTGCCGCGAGCGCCACCCCCGTCCACTGCGGGCCGATGCATGTGCCGAGCGAGCCGTCAACCAGGGACGCGAATGGCTTGCTGCCGGCCCAGGCGATTGCCCACACGGCCATGACCGCGGCGCTCTTCTTGGGGCCCGCGCGCTCGGCAAGCACCGCGCGGGTCACGGAATTGGCAATTAGGCAGCTTGCGCCGGCGCCGAGCGCGGCGCCGACGGCGATCCACATCGCCATCCTCCGAGCGTGTCCGAATAGCGGAATGAACTCCGGAGCGTGAACGAATATCAGCATGAACACGGCCAACATGGCCAGTGCGGCGGCCGCCAGGCGAATCGTGGGTTGGTGCTTTGACCGGCGGAAAGAGCCGAGAACAGTACCCGCCCCGAGCGCCGCAATGAACCAGCCGGACCATGAAAGCGGCGCGTGCATCTGCTTGGCGAGCGCCGGTCCGAGCACTAGGATGGGGTCATCCGCGACCGTTACCGCAGCCACCATCAGCAGCAGGACCATGACGTGCCTATCCTGGCGGGCGATCCGGAAACCGTCTTTGACCTTTGACCGTCGCTTCGGCTCGATCTCCGCCTGCATGCTGGTCCGCCAGAGGATGATGCTGAAAGTCAAAAAGGACAGCGCGTTCGCCGCGAACGCCCAGGCAAAGTTGACCCCTGCTAGGCCTATGGCCATAGTCAGCAGCGGCGCAAGGAACCGGCCGAGGTTATACGAGACCGTGTCCATGGCGTAGGCGGGCTTGAGCTTGTCCGCCGGAACGAGTCGCTGGACGGTCACGTTGCGCGCAGGCAGCGCGATCGTGAAGGCGAGGCCGCCGATGATCGCGCCACTGACGAGCACCCATACGTCCAACCGTCCGCCGAAGTCGAGACCCGCGAGTGTGGCCGCCACGATGGCCGAGACGATTTGGGTGTAAAAAAGGGTACGGCGGCCGCCGAGTCTGTCGGTCACAACCCCCGCCCACGGTCCCAGCAGCAGTGGGCTGCTGAACTGCGCGAATGTGACGAGGCCGACCGTGAGCACAGAGTGCGCCAACTGGTAGGCGAGCAGTACTTGGGCTGAATTCTGCAGCCACGTGCCGAAATCGGACGTAACGCTGCCGATGAAGTACCTGCGGAAGGCACGGTTGTCACTGCCCCGTACCATGTGCCACGGGGTGCGTCGTCGCTCGGCAACCCGCTTTATGCCGAATTTAACGCCGAAATTATTCGCTGCATACGCTTGCAACCTGCGCATTCGCGGCGTCGATCGTGACAACACGAGACGTCCTTCTCGGTTTCCAAGTGAGAGCGTCGGCCACCCCGATGTGGCCGACTGCCAAGGTCTCTAACGTCGGCGGGCTAGTGAGCTTGTACCCCGCCTGCATCAGAGGCATCATGACTGGAGTCATTTTTTGCGACTCGCATTGTTGTTGTCCACCAATGTGGGGACATTGGGTCCAACATTGACGATCAGCTGGTTACGGTCGACGGGGAAAATAGTGACCGTCAGGCGCATAGGGGTATCGTTCTGATCAAACGCGACACGGGAGTCGGCAAAGATCGCAGAGTTGTGGCCGATTCCGAAAAAAGCCTGCTCGTCCTCGGTGGCCAGTCGCCCGGTGATCCAGTCCTGGTAGCCGGTTTGCCGGACACCTATCTCGGTGGCCAGATAGGCCACGCTGCCCTCTTCGATGTCCAGTGCCATGAGCAACTTGGTAGCGCCCTTGGTGATGAAATCCATCAGGTAGAACGAGGTTTGGACGGACCAGGGGATGTTGTCGATGTACCGGTTCTGGGATCGGCTGACGACCTGAGACCCCAGTGGGATGTTCAGGAGGCCCGCGACCGCATCCGACGCCGTCACCACCTCGACCTTGGGAACCGAGTTCGTCGGTACTCGGTGCTCCTCCCTCACCTTCGAAAGGTAGGCGGCGGTTTCGCCGCCGCCGAAGCCTGTTTTAGGGTCCGCGGTCAGGACGGTGACGAACGGGTCGACCTTGGTTGTGACGAACGTTCCCTGGCCGGGCCTGGACTCAAGTAGTCCCTCATCCGTCAGGCGCCTGATGGCCTCCCTGACGGTGTTTCTGGACGCCTCGTAGGTGTCGCTGAGCTCGCCTTCGGTGGGCAGCTTTGCGTTTGGCTTGAGCTGCCCAGTCGTGATCTGCGTGCGCAGGTCGTCGGCGATGTGCCGGTACATCGGCTGGTTCTGAGGCATAGCCCCTCCATCGGTACCAACGACCCTGACAGTCCTGTCTGCCGGGGTCACCGGAATATCCGGTCCTGTCTGGTTTATGCCCCCATGTCGATGGTATAACCGAAACCAGGCAGGTTGGTATGGGTCTGATGTCCTGGATCATCAGGAGCATCGGGCTGAGTCTATCAGGTAGGTTCTCTGGATGTGCAGGTACCTACTGGACTATTCGAATAGCCCGTGCATCAGGGCCCATCCAGCCCGTCGGTTCATCGGGGATCCGCGGTCTGCTGCGGACGCAGCTGGAAGGCCACATCATGGCCAGTCTTGTAGTGCTCGGGGTCGTCACGATCATCGTCGGCACCTGCATCGGTGCCCTCCTCAAGCTGTCATCCGCCATTCGCAGGGAGGACCGCTTGAGGCATTCGCTCCGGTTCGATGCCCCAGACAACAGCACCAAGTCCGCCCGGACGCTGGTGAGCCTCAGCTCCTCTCGCTGGGACTAGCCGCAGGTCGCTCGGCTGGCAGTGCCAGCCGCGAGCTCTCAAACCGGTTCCGGTCGCCGGCGTAGATCCCGACGGCCGCGTACAGCGGCCGTGATCCGCCTTCGTCGACCATGTTCCAGGTGCGGACGAGCTCGATGACGTAGGGCACGTCGCTCTCGTCGGGGAAGCAGAAGAAGACGATTTCACTGGCGTTCGGCTTGCGTGGCAGGAAGTAGAACATGGTGCCAGCCGGACGCAGGTCGAGCGCGTCGTGTAGGTACGCGCCAAGCCCTTCCGGGATGTCCTCGGCAATCAGGAGCCGGTGGGCACCCCGGTCGTACCAGGCCTTCGGGCACCAGGCGGTCTGCAGTTTCCATGGCAGCTCTTCCAGGAACCACTCCTGACGGCGCACGATCATCTCGGTTCCCACTGGGACGCGCAGCCGCTCCGCCATGTCGGCCGGCGCCGGCTGAAGGTTGACGGTGGGCGGCGCGGCTCTCGGGACCCGTCCCCGGGCCCGGGCCTGCTCGATGGCGGTGTCATCGGCCCAGTCGATGGAGTTCACGAACGGCACGATCCGGACCCGGGCAAACCAGCCCTGTCCGGGCCGGGTCTCAACCAGGCCCTCATCCTTCAGCTTCTTGATCGCGTCGAGGACGGTATTTCTTGACGCCCCGTACTCGTCCCGGAGCTCGAGTTCGCTCGGCAGCGGCCCTCCCGGCTTGATACTGCGCGAGTTAATCCTGCCTCTGAGGTCCTCCGCGATCCGCGCGTACGCTGCGACAGCCATCGTCGCCTCCTCATCATCTGCGCCCCGTACCAGCCCGTTTGCAGTCCGACGGTGGCGAGGCAGCCTGATCTTTGATGTCTGGGTGGTAATGCCGCGTGGGCTGTCAAGGACCATATGGATAGATCATATGAATCCTGTAGGCCATGCAATACCTATGACCCCGATCATACCCCGGAGACCGTCAGTCGGTGCCAGTCAGACGGCCAGTTTGATACTGACTATCCTGGGCATCCCTTAATAAGCGTCGATGTACTAACAGTCCGAATAGATGGGTGTCGCTGCCTAGGCGGCGCGGGTCGGACGGGCTGGGCAAGACACCTGGTTCTGCCAGGCCGGGTGGAGCACTGCGGACCGTTCGGAGGCCCACATGAACTTCGTCGAGCAGCTCACGGCGATAGCGATCCTGATCGACTTCCTCTTCGGGGTGACCTTCGGGATCATCGGCGCCGCGATCATCGGATCAAGACGCGAGGACTACGAGAGGACCATGCTGGGAGACGCGCCAGATCCCCTCAGCGCGGGCGCCCGCGTCGTCTACGGCGTCTTCACCCGCGATGACGGCCACCTCCGGAACCTCCTGCACGGTCCAGGCCAGCCCACCAGGAACGACGGCGCCGACGACGGATCGGGCTCGCAGGGGCCGGGGCTGGACCGATGAGGGGCTTCGAGGTAGTAGCGGTCGTCATCGGCCTGTTCTTCGCCATCGGGATCGCCGTGGGCATGCTCCTGGTCGTCGCGCTCCCCCTGCTCAAGTCCATGCTCCGGCAACGTCGCGAGGAGCGCAGGTATATGGATGGCGGTGACTGGCGGGAGCTTCCGCCGTCCCGCGAGGACGACGATAAGCCCCCTCGGTGGCCCGGCAGATAAGCTCGGCACTGTGGCCGAAAAACGAGCGTTTCCGTGGGGACCAGGCACCGCGACCGGGATCGGGTCGATGCCCGGCGGCAACCCGCTGGAGACGGCCCGCCTGATCTTCGACGAGGTACCCGACCTGCCGTTCCTGGCCGAGCTCCCCGGCCGGGGCCCCGGCGCCGACATGATCGGCCGCACCGCGGCGCTGCTGGTCGACATCGCGGTCGAGGTCACCCCGGGCGGCTGGCGGATCGCCGACCATCCCGGCCGCGACCTGCGCCGCGCCAGGTCGATGCTCTCGTCCGACCTCGACGCGATGGAAGAGGTCCTGAACGGTTACCAGGGACCGCTGAAGATCCAGCTGGCCGGGCCGTGGACGCTCGCCGCGACGATCGAGCAGCCGCACTCGCAGAAGGTCGCGCTGGCCGACCCCGGCCTGGTCGCCGACCTCGCGTCGTCGCTCGCGGAGGGGGTCAAGGCGCACGTCGCCGAGGTCGCCAAGCGGGTGCCGGGCGCGACCCTGCTCGTTCAGCTCGACGAGCCCTCGCTCCCCGCCGTCGCCGATGGCGACGTTCCCACGCCCAGCGGCCTGTCGCGGGTCCGGGTGGTAGACGAGGAGGTGCTGCGGGCGAAGCTGCGCGAGGTCCTCGAGGCGACACGCGCTTACACCATCGTCCACTGCTGCGCTTCCGGGTATCCGTTCGGGATAATCAACGGGGCAGGCGCGGACGCGGTCTCGTTCGACCTCAGCCTGCTCGGGCATGGTGATTACGACACGTTCGCGGAGACCGTCGAGGGGGGCTCGGGACTGCTCATCGGCGCTCTTTCCGTCGCTGGTCTTGGACAAGACCCGGCGCGCTCGTCGGCGCGGGGTCCCGTCGGCGCGCGCTCGGCGGACGAGTCGTCGGCTGGCCGTCGCAGCGATGGCGAACGGTCCCGGCCGACTCCCGAAGGCACGGCTAATGCCGTCCGGGAGGTATGGCGCAGGATCGGGCTGCCTCCGGCCAGCTGCGCTGAGCAGGTGGTCATCACCCCGGCCTGCGGGCTGGCGGGGGCGTCGCCGGACCAGGCGCGCGACGCGCTGCGCTGGTGCCGGGAGGCGGCGCGCATCTTGCCGGAGCTGATGGCGGAGCTGACTTGACCGACGGAGCGATCGCGGGATGGGAATGACAGATGGAGCTGACTGAGGCCAGGCGGCGGCACGCCGAGCTGAGCGAGAAGCTGCTTGACGCGCAGTACCGGTATCACGTGCTCGACGCCCCGACGATCTCCGACATCGAGTACGACACCGGCCTGCGGGAGCTCAACGCGATCGAGGACGAGTTCCCCGAGCTGCGCACGCCCGACTCGCCCACGCAGCACGTCGGCGGCGACGATATCGACTCAGTTCACCCCCGTCGAGCACCTCGAGCGGCTGCTCAGCCTGGACAACGTGTTCTCGGCCGAGGAGTTTTCCGCCTGGTCCGACCGCGCCGCCAGGCTGGGCGGGACCGGGCCCTACCTGTGCGAGCTGAAGATCGACGGGCTCGCGATCGACCTGGTCTACGAGCGGGGCCGCCTCACCAGCGCCGCCACCCGCGGTGACGGGCGGACCGGCGAGGACGTCACGCTGAACGTGAAGACGATCAAGTCGGTCCCCGACCGGCTGGCCGGGGACGACGTGCCCGCGCTGCTCGAGGTGCGCGGCGAGGTATTCCTGTCGGCGGCGTCGTTCGACCGGCTGAACGAGTCGCTGCAGGAGGCGGGCAAGGCCGCCTTCGCCAATCCCCGTAACGCCGCCGCCGGGTCCCTGCGGCAGAAGGACCCGCGGGTCACCGCGTCCCGCGCGCTCGGGGCGATCGTGCACGGCATCGGCCGGGTGGTGGGCGCCGCCGACGCCGACGGCGCGATCGTCGGGTCCGCGGCCGGGCCGAGCGACGAGGGCCACCTCGAAGGGGCGCCGGACACGCAGTCCGGCTGGTACGAGCGGCTGCGCGGCTGGGGCCTGCCGGTCAGCGACAAGTACCAGGTCGTCTCCGACCTGGCCGAGGTCCAGCGCTACATCGACTACTACGCCGACCCCGGGCACCGGCACGAGACGCCGTATGACATCGACGGCGTGGTGGTGAAGATCGACCCGATCGACGTGCAGCGGGCGATGGGCGCGACCAGCCGGGCGCCGCGCTGGGCGATCGCCTACAAGTACCCGCCCGAGGAGGTCAACACCAAGCTGCTCGACATCCGGGTTGGCGTCGGCCGGACGGGGCGGATCACGCCGTTCGCGGTGATGACCCCGGTCAAGGTCAGCGGGTCGACCGTGGACCGCGCCACCCTGCACAACGAGGATGAGCTCAAGCGCAAGGGCGTGCTGATCGGCGACACGGTGATCCTGCGCAAGGCGGGCGAGGTCATCCCCGAGGTAGTCGGGCCGGTGACCGAACTGCGCACCGGCGACGAGCGTGAGTTCAACTTCCCCCGCCAGTGCCCGGAGTGCGGCACCCCGCTCAGGCGCGATGAGGGCGAGGTCGACTGGCGCTGCCCCAACACGGTGGCCTGCCCCGCCCAGCTCCGCGAGCGGCTGTTCTACCTCGCCTCGCGCAGCGCGCTCGACATCGAGGCGCTCGGCTACGAGGCGGTCGTGGCGCTGCTCAACGACCACCTCGTGGCCGACGAGGGCGACCTGTTCGACCTGACCGACGAGAAGCTGGCGACCAGCCCGTTCTTCGTGAACAAGGCCGGCGGCCTCAAGCTCGTCGCGCACGCGCTGATCATCAACCTCGAAGAGGCGAAGACCCGCCCGCTGTGGCGGATTCTGGTCGCGCTGTCGATCCGGCATGTGGGGCCGACCGCCGCCCGGGCGCTGGCCGAGGCGTTCGGGTCGGTCGACGCGATCGCGGCCGCCTCGCCCGACGCGCTGGCGATCGTGGACGGCGTCGGCCCGACGATCGCCGCGTCGGTGGTGGAGTGGTTCACGGTGGACTGGCACGCCGAGATCGTGGCCAAGTGGCGGGCGGCCGGGGTGCAGCTCGAGACCCCGGGGTTCGACCCGTCGGCGGCGGCGTCGCGGGTGCTGGCCGGCGTGACCGTCGTGATCACCGGGACGCTGCCCGGGCTCAGCCGCGACGAGGCGGCCGAGGCGGTCCGGGCGGCCGGCGGCAAGGTCTCGTCATCGGTCTCCAAGAAGACCAACTTCGTCGTCGCGGGCGAGAACGCCGGCTCCAAGTACGACAAGGCAGTCGAGCTGGGCGTCCGCGATCCTGGACGAAGCCGGCCTGCAGACCCTGCTGGCCGACGGCCCCGACGCGCTGCCCCCCGCCCCCGACCCCGAGATCGGCCCGTAACTCAAAAGATCTTGGAGTCTTTCTTCTTAGCGGTATAAAAGCACGCTGTGCCAGTGCAAATCTTCGGCGAAGAAACAATCTTCCACTAGCATTTGCCCCAATCGGCCCAATTGGAGCGAATGTTGACAACAAGCCCCTTGGCTCCGGCGATGCCGCAGCCGGTTTTCCGGGCGGTACGGCTGATGTACACCGGCGCCGCCCTCTCGGCCCTGACGACGGTCATCGTCATTCTCACCGCTCCGCGGATCGGGGTAACGCCGGCCATCGGGAGCGCGCCAGCCATTGTCCAATCCCACACCGGGCAGGTGGCGAGAGCAGCTTCCGGCGGGGCCGTCGATTGCGCCGCCTGGCTGTGGATGGCCTGGAAGAACAAGGAAGGGCGCGGCTGGGCGCGCACGCTGTCCACCGTCTTTTTCGGCCTGTGCTGCCTCGCCATGGTGCTGTGACCTGCGCGAAGGCGCGATCGAGGTTAGAGCGCTCGACGTACTCATCTGGCTGGTTGCCCTCGCCACCACCATCCAGCTTTGGCGGCCCGGGGCTGGCCCGTTTTACCAGAAGCCCCTGATGCTTGTGTAACGAAGGATCGGCGTCGGTCCACCATCGCCGGGCGGTTGTGCGGGATGATGCTAGCCGTGCTCACACTGCCGTAGGGAGGCCGAGCTGTCGCATTATCGGGTGGTCGAGGTCTGCGCGGGGGCGGGCGGGCAGTCGCTCGGGCTCGAGCTGGCCGGGTTCGAGCACGAGCTGTCGGTCGAGCTTGACCAGAACGCGTGCGCGACCCTGCGGCACAACCGGCCGCAGTGGAAGATCGCCCAGGGGGACGCCGCCAATCCCGCCGTCTGGCGCCCTGAGCAGTACGCCGGGGTGGACCTGCTGGCCGGTGGCGTGCCCTGCCCGCCGTTCACGATCGCGGGCAAGCAACTCGGCGCGACCGACGAGCGCGACCTGTTCGCCTGGGCGATCGAGCTGTGCGGGACGATCCGGCCGCGTGCGCTGCTGCTCGAGAACGTCCGCGGGCTATCGCTGCCCCGGTTCGCCGCCTACCGGCAGCACGTGCTCGACCGGCTGGCGGAGCTCGGCTACGTGGCCGACTGGCGGCTGCTGCAGGCCTCGCACTACGGCGTGCCGCAACTGCGGCCCCGGTTCGTCCTGGTCGCCCTGCGACCGGACGACTTCGCCTACTTCGGCTGGCCCGAGCCGCAGGGCGATCCCGGCACGGTCGGCCAGACGCTGGCCGGGCTGATGGCCGCCAACGGCTGGCCCGGAGCGGAGGCCTGGGCGCGCAGGGCCAGCGACATCGCGCCCACCATCGTCGGCGGCTCCAAGAAGCACGGCGGCGCCGACCTCGGGCCGACCCGGGCCAAGCGAGCCTGGCGGGAACTGGGCGTTAACGCGCTCGGCATCGCCGACGAGGCGCCGTCGGCCGACCACCCGGTCACCGTGGCGCCCAAGCTGACCTGCGCGATGGTCGCGCGGCTGCAGGGCTGGGACGACGGCGAGTACCGGTGGACGTTCACCGGGCGCAAGACCTCCAACTACCGGCAGATCGGCAACGCCTTCCCGCCGCCGGTCGCCCGCGCCGTCGGCGGGCAGATCCGCCGTGCCCTCGATCATGCGGGCGCGCCCGGTCGGCTGGTCGAGCAGGACAGCGCCGCCCACGACCCGGTCTACGCGATCCTGCGGGCCGACGGCGGCTTCCTGACCATGGAGCAGATCCTGCGGCGGCTGCAGTCGCCGATGGAGATCCCCGCCTTCGAGCGGCACCTCGCGCATCTGCGCCGGGACTTCCGCATCGAGGTCGACCGGCGCCGGGCAGGCGACGCGTACCGACTGGGCGAGTTCAGGGCCTTTGTCGGCCAGGATGACCACCTCCGCCACGACGCGTTCGCTCATCCCACCAAGATCAGCTGACAATCCCGCTAGCCTGCTGTTGACCGGGATCGGATCACTCTTTGAATTCGATCGATCACTTAAACGAACAGCGGGAGGGGAAGCCGCCATGAAGCGCGGCCTCGCACTCGCCGCCGCCCTCATCGTGACCATCGGCGTGACCATGGGTGCGGCGGTATTCGCGGGTGCGCACATCATCCGGGCGATCGAGCGCCCGGCCACGACCGCGACGTACTCGATGAAGGTCGGCCGCCTGACCCGGAGCTGGCAGGTCATCGCCCCGACGGCCGTGCTCCGCCAGTCGGCGCCGATCATCGTCGTGCTGACCGGGAAGGCCGCCAGCAACGGGCAGGAGATCAGGCGGGACCGGCTGGTTCCCTATGTCGACGCGGGCAAGACCGAGCTGGTCTACCCGCTGGCGATCAGGCAGTCATGGAACGCGATCGGCTGCTGCGGCGCCGCCGCCCGGCTGAAGGTCAACGACCTGCGCTTTCTCGAGGCGCTGGTCCCTCGGGTCGACCCCGGGCGTCGGCGGCCGATCTACTTCGTCGGCTACAGCAACGGCGGCCGGATGGCGTACCGCCTCGCCTGCGCCGACCCCGGGCTGTTCGACGGCATGGCCGCCGTCAAGGCCGACCCGATGCCGGGCTGCGTGGTCAGCAGGCCCCAGAACGTCCTCGTGGTCTCCTCACTCGACGACCCGTCGATCGCCTATCGGCCGGGGGACAAGGGCAGGGAAAGGCCCTCGGCCACGGTCCAGGTCGCCCGGTTGCACGCGGCCCTCGGCTGCGCCAGGCCGCCGACGGTCGCCGCCTATCGGGGCATGACCTTCACCACGTGGCGGTCCTGCGCCGACGGCACGAACCTGGCCTGGGGGGTGTGGCAGTCGGGCGGCCACAATTTCCCGCCGCCCACCGCCCATGCCCCCGGCGCCGCCCAGATCATCTGGTCCTTCTTCACCCGCACCCCGCTGGCCAACGCGTCGTGAAGCGCGGCCTCGTCCTGGCCGCGGCATTCCTGGTGACGATCGGGGTCGCGGTGCTCGCCGGGGTGCAGATCATGAGCGCGGTCGACCGCCCGTCGACCACGACCAGCACCCAGTCGATCAAGGTGGGCAGCCTGACCAGGAAGTACGAGGTCATCGCGGCCAGCTCGCTGCCCTCGTCGGCGCCGATTCTGGTCGTGCTGTCCGGGGCCGCGGCGACTACCAGCGATGAGATCACCAGGGATCGGCTCATGCCCTACGCCACCGCCGGGAAGGCCGAGCTGGTCTACCCGGTGGCGATCGAGGAGTCGTGGAACGCGATCGGCTGCTGCGACGGCGCCGCCAAGCTGAACATCGACGATGTCGGTTTCATCAAGGCGCTCGTCCCCGTGATCGACCCGGGCCGCGCCAGGCCGATCTACATCGTCGGCTACAGCGTCGGCGGGCGGCTGGCCTACCGCCTCGCCTGCACCGACCCCACGCTGGTAGACGGCGTGGTGGCGGTGAAGGCCGACCCGATGCCGGGCTGCGTGGTCACCCAGCCGATGAACGTGCTGGTGTTCTCCTCGCTTGACGACAAGTACGTGCCGTACAAACCCGGGGAGAAGGGCCTGGAGACGCCGGCCGCCACGGTCCAGATCGCCCGGCTGCAGGCAGACCTGAAGTGCTCGGACTTCACGGCCGTCAAGCACGGCACGATGACCCTCAGCACCTGGTCCTGCGCCCATCGGAAGACCCTCGAGTGGGCGCTTTACCAGACCGGGGGCCACGACTTCCCGGCGCCCGCCGACGACACGCCGGGCGCCAATCAGCTCATCTGGTCCTTCGTCGCCAAGACCCCGCTCGCGCCGGTACCGGGCCAGGCCGGGAGCGCGTGGCCGGGCAGCGCCTAAGCGAGCCGCTCGAGGATCAGCTCGCGCACCCGGGGGGCGTCGGCCTTGCCGCCGGTGGTCTTCATGACCGCGCCGACCAGGGCGCCGGCCGCCGCGACCTTGCCGTTGCGGATCTTGGCGACCACCTCCCCGTTGGCGGCGATGGCCTCGTCGATGGCGGCCAGCAGAGCCGAGTCGTCGCTCACGACGGCCAGGCCGCGACCGGCGACCACCTCGTCGGGAGTGCCCTCGCCGTCGAGCACGCCGTCGATGACCTGCCGGGCGAGCTTGTCGTTGAGCGCGCCCGATTCCACCAGCGCGGCCACCCGGGCCACCTGCGCGGGCGTGATCGGCAGCTCGGAGACGTCGACCCCCGAGTCGTTGGCGCGCCTGGCCAGCTCGCCCAGCCACCACTTGCGGGCATCGGCCGGGGAGGCGCCCGCCGCGACGGTCGCCTCCACCGCGTCGAGGGCGCCCGCGTTGCGCAGCGCCTCGAACTCGAGCTCCGACAGCGACCAGGACTCGATCAGCCGGGCCCGGCGGGCGGACGGCAGCTCCGGCAGCGTCTTGCCGATCTCCGTCACCCAGGCCGGGTCGGGCGCCACCGGCACCAGGTCGGGCTCGGGGAAGTAGCGGTAGTCCTGCGCCTCCTCCTTGGACCGCCCGGACGTGGTGACGCCGGTGTCCTCGTGGAAGTGCCGCGTCTCCTGGATGATGCGGCCACCGGAGTCGAGCACGAACGCCTGCCGCTCGATCTCCGAGCGGACCGCGCGCTCGACCGAGCGGAGCGAGTTCACGTTCTTGGTCTCGGTCCTGGTGCCCCAGACGCCTGACCCGCGAACCGACAGCGACGTGTTCACGTCGCACCGCATCGAGCCCTCCTCCATCCGCACGTCGGAGACCTCGAGCGTGCGGAGCACGTCGCGGAGTTCGGTGACGTACGCCTTGGCGACCTCGGGGGCCAGGTAGCCGGTGCCGGGCACCGGCTTGGTGACGATCTCGACCAGCGGGATGCCCGCCCGGTTGTAGTCGACCAGCGAGTACTCGGCCCCCTGGATGCGGCCGGTCGCCCCGCCCACGTGCAGCGACTTGCCGGTGTCTTCCTCCAGGTGGACCCGCTCGATGCCGACCCGGATCGTCGCCCCGCCGACCAGCACGTCCAGGTACCCGTCGGTGCACAGCGGCTCGTCGTACTGCGAGATCTGGAAGTTCTTGGGCATGTCGGGGTAGAAGTAGTTCTTCCTGCGCGAACCGGCACCACGACGCGATCGAGCAGTTCAGCGCCAGCCCGATCCTGATCGCGAACTCGATCGAGCGCCGGTTGACGACCGGCAGCGAGCCGGGCAGGCCGAGGCAGATCGGGCAGACGTGGGTGTTCGGCTCGGCGCCGAAGGCGGTCAGGCAGCCGCAGAACATCTTGGTCGTGGTGCCGAGCTCCACGTGCGTCTCGATCCCGAAGACCGGCTCGTAGCTCTGCAGCGCCTCTTCGTAGGTGACGGTCATGACCGGATCAGCCCCTTCGCCTCGGTTAGCAGCGGATGCCCCCAGCGCGACGCGAACGCCGCCTCGACGGCGGCCCCCACCCGGTACAGCCGGTCGTCGGCCAGCGGCGGCGCCATGACCTGCAGCCCGACCGGGAGGCCGTCCTCCTCGGCCAGGCCGCACGGGATCGAGATGGCCGCGTTGCCCGCCAGGTTCGACGGGATCGTGCACAGGTCGGCCAGGTACATCGCCATCGGGTCGTCGGCCCGCTCGCCGATCCGGAACGCGGTGGTCGGCGTCACCGGCGAGACCAGCACGTCGACCTGGCTGAAGGCCGCCTCGAAGTCCTGGATGATCAGCGTCCTGACCTGCTGCGCCTTGCCGTAGTAGGCGTCGTAGTAGCCGCTTGAGAGGGCGTAGGTGCCGAGCATGATGCGCCGCTTGACCTCGGCCCCGAACCCGGCCGCGCGGGTCTCCGCCATGATCTCCTCGGCGCTGCCGGCGCCGGTCCGCAGCCCGTACCGCATGCCGTCGAACCGGGCCAGGTTGGAGGAGCACTCGCTGGGCGCGATCAGGTAGTACGCGGGCAGCGCGTACTTGAAGTGCGGGCAGCTGAGCTCGGTGACCTTGGCCCCGAGCGACTCGAGCACCTCGATCGCCTCGGTGAACCTGCTCATCACGCCCGGCTGGTATCCCTCGCCGGACAGGTCGGTGACCACGCCGATCCGCAGTCCGGCCACGTCGCCGTGCCGCGCCGCGGCCACCACCGGCGGGACCGGCGCGTCAATCGAGGTGGAGTCCATCGGGTCGTGCCCGGACATCGCCTCGTGCAGCAGGGCGGCGTCGAGCACGGTCCGGCCGAACGGCCCCGGGGTGTCGAGCGAGGAGGCGAAGGCCACCACCCCGTAACGGGAGGAACCGCCGTAGGTCGGCTTGGTGCCGACGATCCCGCAGACCGCGGCCGGCTGCCGGATCGAGCCGCCGGTGTCGGTGCCGAGCGCGAGCGGCGTCTCGTAGGCGGCGACGGCGGCGGCCGAGCCGCCGGAGGAACCGCCCGGCACCCGGGCCAGGTCCCACGGGTTATGCGAGGGGCCGTAGCCGGAGTTCTCGGTCGATGAGCCCATCGCGAACTCGTCCATGTTGGTCTTGCCGATGAGGATGGCGCCGGCCTCGCGCAGCCGCCCGGTGACGGTCGACTCGTAGGGCGGGTACCAGCCTTCGAGGATCTTCGATCCGCAGGTAGCGGGCGCCCCGATGGTGGTGAACAGGTCCTTCACCGCGACCGGGACCCCGGCCAGGGCGCCGAGCGGCTCGCCCGCCGCGCGCCTGCGGTCCACCGCGCGGGCCTGCGCCAGCGCGTCCTCGCCGTTGACGTGCAGGAACGCCCGCACGTCGCCGTCCACGGCGGTGATCCGGTCCAGGTGCGCCTGGGTGACTTCGGCCGCCGACACGCTTCCTGCGGCCACCGCGGCGGCCAGTTCGGCCGCGGTCATCGTGGTCAGATCGTCCATGGTGTCCCCCTCACTCCTCGACCAGGATTCTCGGCACCTTGAACCGCTGCAGCTCGACCGCGGGCGCGCCGCGCAGTGCTTCTTCTGGCGTCAGGCAGGGCACCGGCTCGTCGTCGCGGTAAACGTTGTCAATGCCGGTCGCCTGCGTGGTCGGCGGGATGCCGTCCGCGGCGACCTCCTGCACCTGCGCGACCGACGAGATGATCTGGTCGAGCTGCGGGGCAAGGTGGTCGAGCTCTTCGTCGCTGAGCGCGAGCCTGGACAGCCGGGCCAGGTGAGCGACCTCGTCGCGGGTAATGGGCATGCGCTCCATCCTAGGGCGGACCAGGCGCGAACTCGTAAGCGATTAAGCGTCCGCACGTCAAACCGGCGTTAAATCCGCGGCCGGAGGCCGCCGACCCGCCGCCGACCCGCCGCCGGTCGCCCGCCGGAAGCTGCAAGCGCGTCGTTGCGTGTCGCTGAAGGGTCCCTAACGGTTTCCTCCGTACTGTTGAGCAACCCCCGCCACTTTCAGCTCAACAGAACCAAACATCTCAATGATTGACAGGGGAAACCATGAGAAAATTGAGCACCGCCATTGTCGTCGCAGCCGCGCTGGCCGCGACGACGACGACGGCCGTTGCCGCCAGCGGGCCGGCCGCGCGCGCGGACTCCGCTGCCCTCGGCCGGCCGGCGCGGTCGCGATCCTGGCCGGCAGCACCGCGCCGTTCGCCGTGGCAGGCAACGCGCTCGGCGCGGTCCCGGCGGGCAACCGGCTGACGATCCAGTTCTGGCTCAAGTCGCAGACGACGGCCGCCGCGGGCTACGCCAGCGCGGTCTCCACCCCCGGCAGCCCGCTGTTCGAGCACTACCTGACCCCGGCCGCCTACACGGCGCGGTTCGGCGCGACGTCGGCCGGAGGCGGCCTCGGTCGAGTCGTGGCTGCAGGTCGGCCGGCTTCAGCGGCGTCTCGGCCGACTCCGGCCGCGATTACGTGCGGCCACCGCGTCGGTGTCCACGATCGACGCGGCGCTGCGGACCCGGCTCCGGTACTACCGGCCCACCGCCAGGCGTCAACGCGGGCCGCTACCGGCTGCGGGCCAACGACCGCCCGGTGTCGCTGCCGCCGTCGGTGGCCGCGCAGCGTCCTCGGGGTCACCGGCCTGGAGAACGCCGCGCCGGCCACGACCTACGCCACGCCCGAAGACCTCGGTCGCGCCCGGCTGCCTCGGCCGCCAAGCCGATCTCGTTCCCCTGCTCGTCCTGGTACGCCCAGCACTACGCGCACCGGCTGCCCAGGCAGTACGGCACCACCAGCTTCCCGACCATCGTCTGCGGCTACTCGGCCGACCAGCTCCGCGCGGCCTACGGGTACAACCGGCACAACATCGGCAAGGGCGTGACCATCGCCCTGGTCGAGATCGGCCTGACCCCGGACATGTTCCAGACCCTGCGGGACTACGCCGGGTCAACCGGCATCGAGTCGCCGTCGGCCAGCCGGTACGCCGAGCTCTCGCTCGGCCGGGGATCGGCCTGCGGCGACGAGTTCAACGTCGAGGAGCAGCTCGACGTCGAATCGTCGTATGACATGGCGCCGCTGGCGAATCAGCTCGTCATCGGCGGCGACTCGTGCAACGACGGCTTCTACGGGCTGCAGGCGCTGTTCGACGCCGACACGGCCATTCTGAACGGCGCCGGCGGTCACCCGCTGGCGCGGATCGCGTCCAACTCGTGGGAGGGCAACGACGAGTCGCAGCCCGCTCAACCTGGTCAACATCGAGCACGCGTACCTGCTGCGGGCCGCCGCCGAGGGCGTCAGCATGCTGTTCTCGGCCGGCGACGGCTCCGGTGTGCTTACCCCGTCGAGCGACCCGTACGCCACCGCGGTCGGCGGCACGCACGCTCGGCATCGGCCGGAACGACCCGCGGCTGTTCGAGACCGGCTGGTCCACCGGCCTGTCGTTCGACGTCAGCAATAGGTGGATCCCGCAGGGCGAGGCGTACGCCAGCGGCGGCGGCCCGAGCCTGCTCTGGGCGCAGCCCGGATACCAGCGCGGCGTGGTGCCGAACTCGCTGGCCAAGGCGCCCGGCAACCGGGCCGGGCTGGTCCGCGCGCTGCCCGACATCAGCGCCGACGCCGACCCGTCGACCGGCATGGGCGTCGGGCTGCTGAGCTTCAACAGCAAGGGCGTCGTGAACGGGTACGTCGAGCAGTCGGTCGGCGGCACCAGCCTGGCCGCGCCGCTGGTGGCGGGCCTGGTGGCCGACGCCGAGCAGTACCGCGGCCGTTCGGATTCCTCAACCGGGGCCTCTACCGGCTGGCCGGAACCCGCGCCGTCAACGACGCGCGGCCGATCACCGGCAAGTCACCGTCCAGGTACCGCGGCGTCGCCTGCGACGTGGCCGCCTGCGGGCTGCTGTCGTACTTCCCGTTCGACGTCCAGAGCTGGTCGATGGCGGGCTACACCGGCCAGGTCACCCGCACGGGGTACGACACCATGACCGGGATCGGCACCCCCAACGGCCAGAACTTCGTCTACGCGCTGCGCCGGATCTTCGGCTAGGCGGTTGCCGGGAAGATCCGGCGCTGGCTCCGGCGCCCCTAGCGGGCACCGGGGCCAGCGGCGTCTTCGTGATCCAGGAGTAGATGAGCTGGTTGGCGCCTGCCCCGAAGGCCCGTGGGGTCGGGGAAGCCGTGCTCGCCGTCCGGATCGACCGCCCACTCGAGCGTCTTCCCGTCCGCGCAGGACCAGGTGCTGACCGTCATCGCGCCGTACCTCGTCTTCGGCTGGTCGTACTTCGCCACCGTCGGCTTGGTCGAGCACTCCAGGTCCTTCTCCAGCGTGGCGATCTGAACCGTGGCGGCGGGCGTCTCGTTGCCCTTCTCGCCGGGTTCGATACGGCACGTACTTGTCGTTCTGCGAGGAGAACACGATGACGTTCATCGGCTTGGTGACCACGCAGCCCGGCATCGGGTCGGCCTTGACCGCCGCCATGCCGTCGAACAGGGTCGGGTCGGTGCAGGCCAGCCGGTAGGCCAGCCGCCCGCCGTTGCTGTAGCCGACGATGTAGATCGGCCGGGCGTGCCCGGGGTCGAGCTTGGGCACCAGCGCCTCGATGAACCCGACGTCGTTGACGTTCTGGCGGCGGCGTCGTCGCAGCAGCCGATCGCGTTCCACGACTCCTTGATCGCCACCGGGTACACGACCTCGGCCTTGTCGGCGTCGACGTACGGGGACGATCCGGTCCGCTGGTGATCTCGTCGCTGGTGGTGCTCGGCGGCCCCGGACAGCACGACGATGATCGGGGCCGACTTCGGCAGCGTCGGCGCGTCGGCGCGATGACCTCGTACTGCCGGGTCAGGCTGCCGACCTTCATCGAGTACGGTGGTGGTCGTCGACCGTCTGCCGCTCGACCGCGTTGATGATGTGCACGCCGGCGAACGTCGCGCCGCTGATCGTCACGACGAACGCCGTGACGCAGCATCAGGAAGCGGCCCATCATCTTGTCTCGCCGCCCACGGAGCTTCACCCGGAACCCTTCTTCTTCGGCCGCGTACTCGCGCCCGGTCAGCATCAGGCTGGCCGGCGTGCGCCGCGCCGCCGAGGCGATCAGCCAGGCAACCGCGTAGATGATCGGCACGGCGACGAAGAGCAGCACCACGACCGTGAGACCGTCCGGGGCGCGGCGGATCGCGCCGAGCCATGCCGCCGTCGGGGCCGAGGAAGCTGGCGCCGGCCAGCAGCAGTCAGCCCCTGCAGGACGAGCGGGTGCGCCAGGTAGATCCCGAACGAGCTGGCCGAGCCGGCCGCGCAGAACTTCCGGTGCGGCGCGCCGCGGTCGCTCCACAGCAGCCCGGCGCCGAGCAGCGCCCAGCCGAACGCGAGCGCCTCGAGGATGACGATCGGCTGGAAGACCGCGCTCGCGTTGGCGGGCGTCGCGCCGAAGCCGTAGATCTCGATCAGGTAGGTGCCGACGCCCGCGACCACGCCGACGCCGGCCGTCAGCGCGATTCTCGGGATCGGTCCCCAGGTGCCGCCGGGTGAACACGCAGATCTGCTCGAAGTGCCAGCCCGCGATCGCGCCCGCGACCACGTACAGCACGTAGGTGTCGACCCAGTAGCCCTGCCCGGCGCCGTTCAGGAACTCCGCGAGCTGGCCGCTCGACGGGCCGCCCCAGGTGGTAGTGGAGCGCGCAGGTCAGCCAGAGCTGGTACGCGACCGCGGCGGCGAGCAGCCAGCGGTGGTAGCCCTCGGTCTTCCGCAGCACCCAGCGCAGGGCCGGGAACAGCAGGTAGATCTGCATGCTGACGAGCAGGAAGTACAGGTGATAGCGGGCGCCCGCGTTGAGCAGGTCGTGCAGGAACGCGGACGGGAACGCGCCCCGCGTCCGTCGCCGTCGGCCGCGTAGTAGATGGCCGACCAGGCCACGTAGGCCGGGACGACCAGCCAGTACCGGCGGCGCCAGAACCGCAGCGTGTTCAGGCGCGGGCGGTGCCCGTAGTTGTAGGTCAGCACCAGCGCGGTGAGCAGCAGGAACAGCTCGCGGCTGGTGTGGAAGACGGTGCTGACCGCGCCGAGGGCGAGGGTGACCTGCCCGCCGCCCCACGCCAGCGTGTGCACGCCGACCACGAACACCATGATGATCAGCCGGATCATGTCGAACGCGATGATGTGCGGCCGGGAACGGGCGGGCGGCGCGGCCGGGTCGGGGGCGGGGGGCGGCGGTGCCTGGGCGGCGGCGGGCTGCGGCTCGCCCAGCGGCGCCAGCGGCCCGGTGTCGGAGAGGGTGGAGCTCACGGCCGCGAAGTCACCAGGTCCTTCAGCTGCCGCCGGGAGATCTTCCCCGTCGGCCCGAGCGGCATCTCCGCCACCAGGCAGAACTCGCTCGGCTGCTTGTGCCGCGGCAGCCGCGCGGCGCACACCTCGCGCAGCACCGCCTCGACCTCGGCCGCCACCGCGGCGGCGTCGGTCACCACGTAGGCGACCGGCCGTTCGCCGAGCACCACGTCGGCCGCGCCGACCACGGCGGCGGAGCGGACGCCGGGCTGGGCGAGCAGGATCTCCTCGATCTCGCGGGGGTAGATCTTCTCGCCGCCCCGGTTGATCACGTCGTCGGCCCGGCCGACCAGGAACAGGTAGCCGTCGGCGTCCAGGTAGCCGAGGTCGCTGGTGTCGAGCCAGCCGTCGGCGTCGATCACGCCGGGCCGCCCGCCGCTGTCGTAGCCGGTGATCACGCCCGCGCCCCTGATCTGCACCCGGCCGATCTCGCCCGGCGCGGCGCTGACCGCCGCCGGGGAGCTCGACCTGGACCTGGGACGCTGGCCGGCCGTCCGGCCGAGCCCGGCTTGCGCGGGCCGTCGACCGGGTTGGCGGTGATCATGCTGGCCGCCTCGGTCATCCCGTAGGTCTCCACCACCGGCACGCCGAGCGCGCTCTCGAACCGCTCGAGCGAGGCCAGCGGCAGCGGCGCCGAGGCCGACCGGACGAAGCGCAGCGCGGCCGGGCGGTCGGCGGGCGGCTCGATGGCCAGGATCGAGATGATCGCGGGGACCGCGTTGATCCAGGTGATGCCCGCTGGTCGCTGATCAGCGGCCAGAAGCCGCGCCTGCTGAACTTGCGGTCGAGCGCGAGGTACGCCCCCGCCCGGAGGGTGGCGAGCACGCCGACCACCTCGGCGTTGACGTGGAAGAGGGGCAGCGAGCAGTAGCCGCGGTCGGCCGCGGCCGAGCCGGTGGCAGTCGACCACGCTCGACGCCACGTGCGCCAGCTGCTGTTCCCGCAGCAAGATGCCCTTAGGCGTCCCGGTGGTCCCGCTGGTGCAGAGGAAAATCCCGCCGCCGGCAGTGGCTGGCGGCCGAGGTTCAGCCGAATCAGGGTCAACGTCGTCAATGACGTCAAAGTCAAATTCGATTTGATCGAACGGTCCCGTGGCTTCGCCCGTCAGGCCGGGCTCGTCGCCACCGGGCGCGACGTCCACCCGGTAGACGACGGCGGCCGGCCGGGCCACGCCGAGCACCCGGGCCACGTCGGTGTCCGGCGCCGCCGGGTCCAGCGGCACGGCCACCCGCCCGGCGGCGACGATCGCCACCAGCGCGGTCGCGTACTCGACGGGCTCGCCGAGCCGGACCACGATCCGCGCGCCCGGCGGCAGCCCGGCCGCGTCCAGTCGTCGTTCAACGTCGGTGACGGTGTCGAGGAGCCCGGCGTAGCTGAGCGCCGCCGGCCCGCGCGCGTCCGCCAGGTACAGGTCGGCGCCGTGGCAGGCCGCCGCCTGCTCGATCCAATCGCGTATCAAGGTAGCCATCCGTCCGGTCAGTACATCATTCGCGGGTCGTTGTAGTGCTTGAACTCGAGGAGGTTCCCGGTCGGGTCCATCAGCACGAACGTGCGGTGCTCCTCCACCAGGCCCTCGAACCGCCGCGACACGTCGTGGTAGAACGGGATCTTCCTGGCGATCGCGCAGGCGTGCAGCGCCTCGAAGTCCTCCGCCGCGCGGAACGTCACCCCGAAGTGGTTCGGGTAGAGGCTGCCCGGCTTGGCCGGCTCGCGGCCTTCGACCAGGTGGCAGACCACCTGGTCGCCGAAGAAGTCGAGGGTGATCCGGTCGGGGTACCGGCGGGCGAGCTTGCAGCCCAGCCGGGTCACGTAGAAGTCCTGCGCCTCGTCCAGGTCGTGGGTGGGGATGGCCAGGTGGAAGGCATCGGAGGTGGTGCGCACGGGCTACTTCCCCTCGAAGGCGGTCAGCGTGTCGGAGCGGAGCCCCAGGCGGAGCGTCTCCAGCCCGATGACGCCCGCCGCCGGGACGTTGCCGAGGTTCACGTCCGGCCCGATCCGGGTGATCAGGTGCGCCTGCAGGGCGGTGTTGGGCGCCTCGATGAGCAGCTTGTCGACCGCCACGCCGCCGTGCAGGATGTCCTCGAGCAGGCCGTACCTGAGCTCGCCGTCCGGCCGGCAGATGCCGGAGCTGCCGCTCTCCCTGGCCTCGAGCGTCACCAGCGAGGCGCCGGCGTCGAGGTCCTCGGTGATGGCGGCGATCCACTCGCTCGGCGGCTGCATCTCGGACTTGCTTGAGTCCTTGAAGCCGACCTCGGACACGACCTCGAAGTCGTCGCGCGAGTTTACGGATGTAACCGGCCTTCTCGGCATTGGACATGTCGATCGTGCCGTTGGACGCCTCGACGTGGGTGGCGCCGTAGTCCTCGCAGAGCCGCCGGAAGTCCTCGAACCGCCCCTGCAGCGCGAACTTCTCGAACAGCGTGCCGCCGAAGTAGAAGCCGATCCCGTGCTGGTCGAGCACGTCGATCTTCTGGCGCAGGCAGTTGGTGACGATCGAGGTGCCCCAGCCGAACTTGACGTAGTCGATGTACTCCGCGCCGAGCTCGATCTGGTCGGTGAACAGGCCGAGCGGCACGCCGCCGTCGATCACCATCGTCAGGCCGGCTGCTGCGTGGCTTGGCCGCCCGCTCGGGCAGGGTTAGCGCGGTCTCGATCATCGGTTGCCTCCTTGAGATTGGTGAAACATGCGGGGGATTGAGGTGGGATAACAGCTGCTGTGGGACGGGCGAGACGGAGCGCGGACGCGGCAGCCCGGCAGCCCCGCCCGGAAGTCGGGGATCGCGCACGACGGTGGCGTTCTCGACCGGGCCCCAGCCCATCTGATCGGCCGGGATGCCGTGCAGGTACGCCTCGAGCACCCGCACGGTGCCGCCGTGCGCGACGACCACCACGTCCCGGCGCGGCCGTCGTCACTCGACGTAGCCGCGAGCTCATCGATGAACTCGGCCGCTCGCCGGTACAGGTCGCGCACGGACTCGCCGCCGGCCGGCCGCGCGTCCGGATCGGCCACCCGGCCGTCGTCCAGGCCGGTCACGGACGGGCCGATCGCCGCCGAGGGGACGCCCTCGAGCACGCCGAGTCGACCGCTCCCGCAGCCGGGCGTCGGCGAAGACGGGCAGCCCGAGCACGGCGGCGAAGGCGGCGGCGGTCTGCCGCGCGCGGCGCAGGTCGCTGGCGTAGATCGCGCGGATCGGGCGGTCGCGGAACTCGCCAGGCGGCGTCCGACGCCTGGCGAGAGGCCGCGGTCGGTCAGCTCCGCCAGGTCGTTGTGCCCCTGCGCCAGGCCCGCGACGTTCCAGGTGGACTCGCCGTGCCTGACCAGCCAGAGGGCGGGTCCGGTGTCCGGGCTCGAGGAGGTTGCTCGGGTGGTCCATGCCAGGCAGCTTGGCCAGTCAGTGTTAAAGAATGATGAAAATGTAAACGACTTCAGGCAACTCTTAAGAAACTCTAAAGATCTTCAGGTTAACTTGTTAACCATGCAGGTCACCCCGGAGGGGCGGCCCCCGTACCCCCCGAGGCGCGTCCGATGGAGGGCAAGGATATCGGACGCGCAGCGGTGCTGGTCGTCGACGATGACGCGGATGTGCGCGACTCGCTCCGCCGCGCCCTCGGCTACGCCGGCTACGAGGTCGCGACGGCGGTCAACGGGGTCGACGCGCTGAAGACGGTCGCCCGCTCGCCGGTCGACCTGATCATCCTCGACGTGCTCATGCCGATGCTCGACGGGCTCGGCGCCTGCCGCGCCCTGCGCGACCGCGGGGACGGCACGCCGGTCCTGGTGCTGACCGCGCGGGACACGGTCGACGACCGGGTGGCCGGGCCTGGACGCGGGCGCCGACGACTACCTGGTCAAGCCGTTCGCGCTGCGCGAGCTGGTGGCCCGGATGAACGCGCTGCTGCGGCGCGCCCAGCCGCCCCGCGACGTGCTCGGCTACGCCGACCTGACGCTCGACCTGACCGCCCGGACGGTCCGCCGGGGCGACGCGGAGCTCAGCTTCACCAGGATCGAGTTCTCCCTGCTCGAGCTGCTGGTCCGCAACGCCGAGCAGGTGCTCGGCTACGACGTGATCATGGACCGGGTGTGGGGCTACGGCGAGGCGCCCGCCTCCAACGCGCTGCAGGTGTTCGTCGCCTTCCTGCGCCGCAAGCTCGAGGCCGAGGGCCGGCCAGCGCCTGGTGCACAACGTGCGCGGCGTCGGGTACGTGCTGCGGGCCGCCCAGTGAGGATCCGGCTCACCCTGAAGGCGCGGTTCATCCTCGTCGCGGGCGGCGCGGTGGCGGCGGTCGCGCTCGCCATCACGGCCGTCGCGTTCCTGGCGATCCGCACCGACCTGCAGAACCAGGTGCGCCAGGAGGTCGCCGCGCCGGGCCGACAGCGTCAGTGCACCAGGCACGCGCAGTACCACGGGCACATACCGGACGGCTGGGTGCCCGCCGCACTCGAGCGGCGGGTTCGCGAACCTCACCTACACGCAGGTCGTCACGTCCGGCGGCCAGGTCTGGGCCCCGCCGGGCGACCTGCAGGCTGCTCGCGCCGAGCGCGGCCGCCATCGCGGTGGCGGCGGGCAACGAGGACTCGTTCTACTCCTTCGCCCGGATCAACGACATCAGGGCGATGGTGCTCACCGAGCAGATCGGCCCCGGCCTCGCCATCCAGGTGGCCGAGGCGGTGACCACGACCGACCAGGAGGTCTCGAGCATCGGCACGATGCTGGCGCGTGCTCAGCGTGGTCGGCGTGCTCTCGGCCACCCTGCTCGGCTGGGCGGTGGCCCGGGCCGGGCTCGCGCCCGTCGCCCGGCTGGCCGGCGTGGCCGAGGAGGTCACGCTGACCGGCGACCCGGGCAGGCGGGTCGAGGTGCGGCGCCGGGACGAGCTCGGCCGGCTCGCGATGTCGTTCAACGCCATGCTGGGCGCGCTGCAACGGTCGCTCGACGCGCAGCGGCGGCTGGTCAGCGACGCCAGCCACGAGCTGCGCACCCCGCTCGCCAGCCTCCGCATCAACGCCGACGTGCTGCTCGAGCACCCGGAGATGCCCGCCGCCGAGCGCACCGAGATCCTCGCCCGGGTCGCCGACCAGGTCGAGGAGCTCAGCCGCCTGGTCGTCAGCGTCACCGACCTGGCCCGGGGCGAGCCGCTGCAGAAGGAGCGATCGCAGGTCCGGTTCGACGCGGTGGCGTCCGACGCCCTCGACGCGGCCCGGCGGGACTGGCCGAAGACCGAGTTCGACGCCGACCTGGCCGCCTGCACGGTCGACGGCAGCGCCGACCGGCTTCGGGTGGCGGTCAAGAACCTGCTCGACAACGCGGCCAAGTTCGGCCCCCCCGAGGGGCCGATCCAGGTCCGGCTGGCCGACGGCGAGCTCACCGTGCGCGACCACGGCCCCGGCATCGACCCCGACGACCTGCCGTTCGTCTTCGACCGCTTCTACCGGGCCACGTCGTCGCGCTCCGCCCCCGGGGCCGGGCTCGGCCTCGCCGTCGTCCGCGAGATCGCGCTCGGCCACGGCGGCACGGTAACGGCCGATCCGGCCCCCGGCGGCGGCACGGTCATGCGCTTCAGCCTCCCCGGCCGTCGCGCGCCCGACCCGGCCGCCGACGGCACCGCCGTGACCGCCCGGCCCGGTGTGATGGCGGCCATCCGGCGGGCAACGCAGGCTAGCGCGTCTCCGGGTGCAGGCGGTTCACCCGCCGCGCCCAGGTCGCCTCAAGCAGCCCGATCAGCCGGCTGACAGTCGCGTTCACCGGCGCGTCGATGCCGCGGGCGGCCGCGCGGGCCGCGATCGCGCCGTTGAGGTGCGCGATCTCGGTCGGGCGGCCGTTCATCAGGTCCTGCAGCATGGACGCGAGATGGTCGCCGGACGCCGACGGGTCGAACTGAGCGTGCATCACCCGCAGCGCCGCCGCCGTGTCCACGATCACGCCCTCGGCCCGGGCGACGGCCGCGACCTCGTCGAGGATGGACGCGGCAAGCGCGTCGAACCCGTCGTAGCGGGCGAGCGCGGAGACCGGGATGGAGGCGATCGAGCAGAGGCTGTTCATCACGCAGTTGAACGCGACCTTGGCCCAGATCGCCTCGAGCGCGTTCGGCGCGGTCCGGACCGAGATCCCGGCGCCGGCCAGCGTGGACGCGACCAGCTCGGCCGCATCGGTCGCGCCTGCCTGCGGCGCGTTCCGTCCGGCCACGCCGGGCGTTCGCATTGCGGGGGCAGACTCGGACGGCAGCGGCCCGAGCACGGTCTCGCCCGACCCGAGCGCGCGAACATGCCCCGGCCCCAAGAGCTCGGTGCCGAGCGTGGTCGTGCCGGCCAGCACGCGGCCCGCAGGCACATAGGCGAGCAGCGCCTCGACGTTGCCAAGGCCGTTCTGCAGCGTGAGGACCAGCGTGGCGGGCCCTATCGCGCCGGCCGCGTTCGCGGCGGCGGCCACGGCCGCGGTCGCCGTCGCCTTGGCGAAGACGATGACCAGGTCGGCCACTTCCACCACCTCGGCCGTCCCCTGCACGCCGCCTGCCCCGGCCATGCGGCCGGTCGTCGCCGCGTTCGGTCACCTCTGCCACGCCGGACACGCCGCTCACCCCTGATGCGCCGGCCATCCCGGTCGCGTCGGGGAAGAGCTGGGCCGGCACGGCGATCGTCCGGGTGCCGGTCTCGTCGGTCACCCGCAGGCCGTCCTGGTTGATCGCGGTCACGTGCTCTCGCCACCCGTCGAGCAGCACCAGATCGTGGCCGGCCTCGAACAGGGCCGCGCCGAACCGGCAGCCCATCGCCCCCGACCCGGCAATCGTGATCTTCATGCGGTCATCCCCCGCTCGCCGCCGCGCGCTCTGCGCCACTGCCTGCTCCCTCGTCGGTCAGTCGCTCGTTCCTCGCTCCCTCGCTCCTCAGTGCCGGCAGCGGCGCGCGCTTTGGCTCGCGGGGGGAGTCCCGCTCGCCTCTGACCGCTTGAGGACACTAGCCGACCGGGCGGAGGGCGTCGGGGGTGAGATCGGCCAGCGTGGGGTAGCCGTCGACCGCCATGATCAGGTCGGCCTCGGCCAGGATCGAGCGCAGCACGTGGACCACGCCCGCGATGCCGCCGATGGCCAGGCCGTAGGCGTAGGGGCGGCCGATGCCGACGGCGGTGGCGCCGAGCGCGAGCGCCTTGACGACGTCGGCCCCGGAGCGGACGCCGGAGTCGAACAGCACCGGGGTGTCCCCGGCCGCCTCGCCACGATCCGCCGGCAGCATGTCCAGGGCGGGCAGCCCGCCGTTGGCCTGACGCCCGCCGTGGTTGGAGCAGTAGATGCCGTCCACCCCGCCGTCGATGGCGCGCCGGGCGTCGTCCGGGTGGCAGATGCCCTTGACGATCAGCGGCAGCGTGGTGATCGACCGCAGCCACGGCAGGTCGTCCCAGGTGAGCGGGTTGCCGAACAGCTGCGCCCACTTCAGGATCGCCGCCCCGGGATCCTGCTCGGGGTCCTGGCCGAGCAGCTTGCGGAAGACCGGGTCGGTGAAGTAGTTCGCCAGGCAGTGACCGCGCAGCTGGGGGAAGTTGCTGACGGCGAGGTCACGGGGACGCCAGCCGGTGATCCAGGTGTCGAGGGTGACCACGATGCCCTTGAACCCGGCCGCCTCCGCCCGCCTGACCAGGCTCTCGGCCAGCTCGCGGTCGGTCGGGGTGTAGAGCTGGAAGAAGCCCGGGGTGTCGCCGAACTCGGCCGCCACCTCTTCCATCGGGTCGACGGTCAGGGTCGAGGCGATCATCGGCACGCCGGTGCCGCGCCGCCGCCCGCGCCGTCGCGAGGTCGCCGTGGCCGTCCTGGCAGCACAGCCCGATCACGCCGACCGGCGCCATGAACAGCGGCGACGGCAGCGTCAGGCCGAACAGTTCCACCGACAGGTCCCGCCTGGTGGCGCCCACGAACATCCGCGGCATCAGCCCCCAGCGCGCGAACGCGGCGACGTTCGCCCGCTGGGTGGCCTCGTCGCCGGCCCCGCCGGCCACGTAGGACAGCACCGACGGCGGCAGCGCGTGCGCCGCCCGCGTCTCCCAGCCCGCGAAGTCCATCGGGAAGTCGCGGCACGACCCCGCTCAGCCCGGCGAAGTAGATCTCGGTCTGGTAGCTGCCGAAGTCCGCCATGACCAGCACCGTACCGTTTCCGCCGGAGGCGGGATACCCGTGCGTCGCCGAAGCGGGTCAGGCGGGCGACGGCCAGTCGGAGGTGACCGCCTCCTCGGGCGCGCCGACTGGCGGCGTGCCGTAGTGCCGGAACGTCGACGGCAGCCGCGCCCGTTGTGGCTGCTCCCGGCAGGCGCGGACGTCGCCCGCCATCAGGCTGACGTGCTGGAGTCGCCGGACGTTAGCGCCCTGGCCGGCCCGGCGTACCGTCTGAGGTTGGGCTCCATGGCCGGCCTCTCCGCCAGCGCTCGGTCATGGGGAACCGTAAAACCCGCCCCTGGCTTTAGGGAAGCGCCGAGCGACGCCAGCCGCCGGCGGCCGCGTGCACTGGCGTCCGCAGCAGCCGGGAACGAGAATTCCAGTTATGCGCGGCCGGCGGCTGCTCGGCCGGCCCAGCGGCCGATCGGGCGGCGGCGATGGCGGTGAGGGTCGCGACGAGCGCGGCGATCTCCTCCGCGCTGGCGTCGCCACGGACCACGCGCAAGTAGGGCGCGCCCGCAGTCGCCTCGGACCGTTCGGGCTGCGAATGACTTTGACCTTGACCCTGCACTTCAGCCACGGGACTTTCCTACTCCAATACCGAACTCGCGGTGCACCCGGGCCCAGAAAGCGTCCCGCAGCCACTCGCGCGCCTCCTGATACGGGCGCAGCGACTGGCCGAGCTCCTTCTCCGCCTCGACCAGCAGTTCCTTGTCGATGACGGGGGGCAGGATCGGGCCCGGCAGCAGGTCCCTGATGTTGTCGGCGCCGCGGGTGAGGATCCACTTGTGGGCGACGTGCTCGCCGGCCTCCTCGACGTGCCGCGGTCCGGGCCGAGCCGGGGCAGCCCGCCGGTCGCGGTGATGTGCGGGTTCCGGCTGAGCTGGACCGGCGGCCGCGGGTGGCGCTCGCCGAACAGCTGGGCGGGCGACGGCACCGAGGCCTGGACGTCCGGCCGCGGCTGCGGCTCGGCGGCCGGGTTCCTGGTGAAGTACGGACGGACGAACGCCGAGTCGAGCACGTCGACCGTGTCCGACTCCCAGACCAGGCGCTCGGCCTGGTTGGTGCCGTAGGGCGGCTCGATGCCCCACAGGTGGATGCGGGCGCCGAAGGCCTGGGCGGCCTCGACCGCGGGCACCATGTCCTCGTCGCCCGCGATCAGCACCGCGTCGGTGATCGCGCGGTGCCGGGCGAGCGCCTCCATGTCGGCCCGGATGTTGGCGTCGACGCCCTTCTGCTGGCCGCGCGCGTTGAGGTTGCCGAGGCGGAGCTTGACCCACGCCATCTGGGCGACGACGCGCTGGTCGATGGTGGGCACCCGGTCGCGGGCGGCGTCGTACCAGTAGACCCGGAGCAGTTCGCCCCGGAACAGCTCGTCGGCGTGCTTGGTAACCGCCTGGATGAGGCCGACCGCGTCGACCCGGTAATCCCGGCGGGCGCTGGTGCCGAATAGCAACTCGCCTGCGGCCGCGTAGATATACCCGACATCAACCATGACCGCATATCTGGCGAGGACGGGCATCGGGGCGGCGAATTCGCTCATCGTCTTATGACTCTAGGGCAGTTTGGACCGTGCGCGTGCCACTTGGCCGGGGATTGCCGGCGGAAGCCTTCCAAATGGTCACCGATGGTGATTGCGCTCACTGTGCGTCGCCCCGGCCGGGTCACAGCGGGATGTTGCCGTGCTTCTTGGGGGGCAGGGTTTCGCGTTTGGTGCGCAGGCTGATGAGGGCGCGGGTGACGGCGGCCCGGGTCTCGGCCGGGCGGATCACCGCGTCGAGGTAGCCGCGCTCGGCGGCGATGTAGGGGTTGGCCAGGGTGTCCTCGTACTCGGCGGTCTTCTGGCGGCGGAGCGCGTCGGGGTCCTCCGCGGCCGCCAGCTCGCGGCGGTAGAGGATGTTGACGGCGCCCTGGGCGCCCATCACCGCGATCTGGGCGGTGGGCCAGGCGAGGTTGACGTCGCCGCCGAGGTGCTTGGAGCCCATGACGTCGTAGGCGCCGCCGTAGGCCTTGCGGGTGATCACGGTGATCTTGGGGACGGTGGCCTCGGCGTAGGCGTACAGCAGCTTGGCGCCGCGGCGGATGATGCCGGCCCACTCCTGGGTGACGCCGGGCAGGAAGCCGGGGACGTCGACGAAGGTGAGGATTGGTATTGAGAATGCGTCGCAGGTCCGGACAAATCGGGCCGCCTTCTCCGAGGCGTCGATGTCGAGGCAGCCGGCGAAGTGCATCGGCTGGTTGGCGACCACGCCGACCGGCGCGCCCGCGACCCGGCCGAAGCCGACCACGATGTTCGGCGCGAAGGCGGCGTGGACCTCGCAGAACGTGTCCTCGTCGAGGACCGTCTCGATGACCCGGTGGATGTCGTAGGGCTGGTTCGGCGAGTCGGGGATGAGCGTGTCGAGCTCTTCGTCGGTCGGCCGTGATCGCGTAGTCGGGGGTGGCCGGGATGACCGGCGGCTCGTCGAGGTTGTTGGACGGGAGGTAGGACAGCAGGAGCCGCGCGAACTCGATGCAGTCCTGCTCGTCGGCCGCCTGGTAGTGGGCGACGCCGGACTTGGCGGCGTGGGTGTGCGCGCCGCCGAGCTCCTCGATGGTGACGTCCTCGCCGGTCACGGTCTTGATCACGTCGGGCCCGGTGATGAACATGTGGCTGGTGCCCTCGACCATCAGCGTGAAGTCGGTGATCGCGGGGGAGTAGACCGCGCCGCCGGCCGCCGGGCCCATGATGAGGCTGATCTGCGGGATGACGCCGGAGGCGCGGGTGTTGCGGAAGAAGATCTCCGCGAACAGGCCGAGCGCGACCACGCCCTCCTGGATGCGGGCGCCGCCGCCGTCGTTGATGCCGACGACCGGGCAGCCGGTCTTCATCGCGTGGTCCATGACCTTGACGATCTTCTCGCCGTAGACCTCGCCCAGGCTGCCGCCGAACACGGTGAAGTCGTGGCTGTAGACCGCGACCGGCCGGCCGTCCACGGTGCCGACGCCGGTGACCACGCCGTCGCCGTACGGGCGGTTCCGCTCGATCCCGAAGTCGTGCGCGCGGTGCCGGGCCAGCTCGTCGAACTCGGTGAAGGAGCCCGCGTCGAGCAGCAGGTCGATCCGCTCGCGGGCGGTCAGCTTGCCCTTGGCGTGCTGCTTCTCGATCGCCGCGAGCGAGCCCGCGTGCACGGCCTCGTACCTTCTGCGCTCCAGATCCGCGATCTTCCCCGCAGTCGTGTGCGGGTCAGGCAGGTCGACCGGAGGCGTGTCAGCTGCAGTCATGGGGGAAAGGTTAACCTGGCGGCGGTTGGGGTCATCACCTGGCGGTTACTCTCATCCACGTGAACATGGCCACTAACGACCGGATCAGAGATTCGGCCGAGCTTCCCGAGCCCATGCGGCGCGATGTCCGGCTGCTCGGCGACGTGCTCGGCGAGGTGATCAGCGAGTCCGGCGGCGCGGACCTGCTGGCGGACGTCGAGCGGCTGCGGCACGCGGTGATCGACGCCCGGCGGGTGCCCGACCGGTCGTCGGCGACGGCGGCGGAGGCCGCCGACGCGATCGCGGCGCTGGTCGGGTCCTGGTCGCGTGACCGCGCGGAGCAGGTCGCGGGCGCCTTCACGGTCTACTTTCACCTGGTCAACCTGGCCGAAGAGCAGCAGCGGGTGCGCACCCTGCGCCGCCGCGACTCGGGCGACACGCCGCCGCGCGAGTCGCTGGCCGACGCGGCCGAGCGGATCACCGCCGAGCAGGGACGCGCCCACCTGGACGCGCTGCTTGGCGAGCTGGTCGTGCACCCGGTGTTCACCGCGCACCCGACCGAGGCGCGCCGCCGCGCGGTCGTCGCCTCGCTCCGCCGCATCGGCGGGCTGCTCGCCTCGGTCGACGACGACCTCGCGCGCGAGGTGGAGACGGGCACCGCGATGTCGTCCCGCGCCGCCGAGCTGCGGCGGCGGCTGCGCGAGGAGATCGACCTGCTGTGGCGGACGGCGCAGCTCCGGGTGGCCGGGATGACCCCGCTTGACGAGGTCCGCACGGTGATGACGGCGTTCGACGAGACGCTGTTCCGGCTCGTGCCCAGCGTCTACCGGTCGCTCGACCAGGTGCTGCTCGGCCCGGCCAGCGGGGCGGCGGCGTCGCCGGTGCCGCCGTTCCTGCGGTTCGGGTCCTGGGTCGGCGGCGACCGGGACGGGAACCCGACCGTGACCGCCGCCGTTACCCGCGAGGCGGCGGTGATCCAGGCCGAGCACGCGCTGCGCGCGCTCGAGGCGGCCGTGCGGCCGGATCGGCCGGGCGCTGACCGTGGACGAGCGCGCCGCGCCGCCGTCGGACGCGCTGCGCCGGGCGCTCGCGGCCGCGTCGGCCGCTCACCCGGAGCTGATGGCCGAGATCACCGCGCGGTCGCCGGGCGAGCCGTACCGGGCCTACCTGCTGTACGCGACCGAGCGGCTGACGGCGACCCGGACCAGGAACGCCGACCTCGACTACGGCTCGCCGGCCGAGTTCGTGGCCGACCTGCGGCTGGTGCAGGCGTCGCTGGCGGCGGCCGGGGCGGTGCGGCAGGCCTACGGCGAGCTGCAGCACCTGATCTGGCAGGCCGAGACGTTCGGGTTCCACCTGGCCTCGCTCGAGGTCCGGCAGCACTCGGCGGTGCACGCGCGCGCGCTGGCTGAGCTGCGGGCGGGCGGCGAGCTCTCGCCGATGACCCTCGAGGTGCTCGAGACGATCCGGGTGATCGGGTGGATCCAGCGCCGGTTCGGGTTCGCGGCCTGCCACCGGTACGTGATCTCGTTCACCACCGCCGCCGCCGACGTGGCGGCGGTGTACGAGCTGGCCGGGTTCGCGTTCCCGGACGGCGGCGGGCCGGTCCTCGACGTGGTGCCGCTGTTCGAGTCGGGCGACGACCTGGCGGCGGCGCCGTCGGTGCTGACCGGCATGCTCGAGCTCGCCCCGGTGCGCCAGCGGCTGGCCGACAACGGCCGCCAGCTCGAGGTCATGCTCGGCTACTCGGACTCGGCCAAGGAGCTCGGCCCGGCCTCGGCCACGCTGCGGCTGTTCGAGGCGCAGGCGGAGCTGGCGGCCTGGGCCGCCGCCCACGACGTCGCGCTGACCCTGTTCCACGGCCGGGGCGGCGCGATCGGCCGCGGCGGCGGGCCGGCCGGCCGGGCGGTGCTCGCGCAGGCGCCCGGGTCGGTCGCCGGGCGGCTGAAGGTGACCGAGCAGGGCGAGGTGATCTTCGCCCGCTACGGCCGGCACTCGATCGGCCTGCGGCACCTGGAGCAGGTGACGTCGGCGGTGCTGCTCGCCTCGTCGCCGTCCCTGGGCGAGCGGAACGCCGCCGCGGCGGACGAGTTCCGCGCGCTGGCGTCGTCGATCGACGTCGCCGCGAAGTCCGCGTTCCGCGCGCTGGCGGAGGCCGACGGCTTCGCCGGGTGGTTCGCGAAGGTCAGCCCGCTGGAGGAGATCGGCGGGCTGCGGATCGGCTCGCGGCCGTCGCGGCGCGGTCACGGCGGCGGGCCGCTCGGCCTGGAGGACCTGCGCGCGATCCCCTGGGTGTTCGCCTGGGCGCAGACCCGGCTGAACCTGCCCGGCTGGTACGGGCTCGGCAGCGGCCTGGCGGCGGCGGCGTGGGCCGGCATCGAGGCGGGCGACTCCGACGGCGACCTTCCCGAGGAGGGGATCGCCGAGCTGCGCCGCGCGTACAAGGAGTGGCCGCTGCTCGCCACCCTGCTCGACAACGCCGAGATGTCGCTGGCCAAGACCGACCGCGCGATCGCGGCCAGGTACCTCGACCTCGGCGGCAGGCCCGACCTGACCGCGCGGGTGCTGGCCGAGTACGACCTGACCCGCCGGCTGGTGCTCGCGGTCACCGAGCACGACCTGCCGGTGGCCGACCGGCCGGTGCTGGCCCGCGCGATCGTGCTGCGCGACCCCTACGTCGACGCGCTCTCGTACCTGCAGTTGCGGGCGCTGACGGCGCTGCGGGCGGAGGACGTGGACCCGGCCGAGCGGGCCGCGCTCGAGCGGCTGCTGCTGCTGACGATCAGCGGGGTGGCGGCGGGCCTGCAGAACACCGGCTGATTTAAGAGGCTCGGACTTACTTGTGTGGCGTTTGATGACGCCTAATACGGTGGCCATCGGAATGATCTTGGGAACTTTTTTCCTAACGGAAGAAAAGCACTCTATAAGGTGCACTTTCTTCCAAGATCTTTTCTGCGCAGTGACACGATGTCCCTGTGCGGCGGGTGATGATCCTGAGGAGACCTATTGCTATCGCTTGTGCGCAGTGATGCGACCAACGAGATGGAATTGCGGGGAAGCGGTCCTGAATTCAAGGAATTCGCCGCAGGGCTTCGCAGTGGAAGGGATGTCTGGGTTCACCTTGACGAGGTCCCTGATCCGTCGCCGTACGAGAGGTCGCTGTCCCGGGTGCTCATCCGCACCGGATCGGGAAAGGTCGAGGTCACTCTCATGGACGATGGGCAGTCATTGCTCATCTGCGGCGGAGGTGAGTTCATGGCGGTACTCGCAGCCAATTTCGATGGATTCGCAGAAGATGGGGTCCGAGGAGATCATGCGCACATTGAGTACTTCCCGGATCATTATTACCTTGCGGAAGATGCTGATCCGCTGGTTCTGGCGCTAGCGTGACCTGGCCTTGAGGGCGACATTATGTAGGCGGAATGGAGGGAACGGATAGGGCAGGCGCTCTTGCTCATTGCCGCTGAGCTTCCAGACGACGTAGCGAGACGGCGAGTTCAGGCCGAGGCCGAGGCAGCAGCCCGAGTCGGCTGGGACCGTTCGGGATAGTGCTTGGACCAGCAGGGGTAGCGGGCGGCCAGCTGGTCGCCCGCCGCCAGCCGGGCGATGGCCGTCCTGCTCTGCTCGTCGTCGGGGGTGTAGACGACCAGGCGGGCGCCGGGGACGGCGTTGACCGCGAAGCTGGTCGTGGTGGTGGTGATGGGGCCGACGCCGGGGTGCCGGAACTTCTTGGTGTAGGTGGTCGGCCTGGACACGTCGTGCGCCGCCCAGGCGGCCGCGAACGTCGGGCTGAGCGCCTCCAGGCGGCGGATGAAGTGCGTCCAGGCCGGGTCGCCGACGTGACGGCCGTAGGCCGCCCGCAGCTGCGCGACGAGCACGTCGCAGTGCGAGTCGGGGTCCTCGACCGGGCTGCAGCAGGACGGAGCCGGCCAGGTTGACGAGCAGCGTGTTGCGCTCGCCGGGCGGGGCCGAGGTGACGCCGGGGAAGATCGACGCGTACACCTCGTTCCAGGCCAGCAGGTCGAACCGCTCGGTGAGGACGACGGCCGGGCAGCGGGATCGCGTCGACGACCTGCTGGACCTCCGGCGGCAGCGGGCAGTCGACGCAGTCGGCCGGGCCCGCTGGCGCCGGGCACGATCGGCGAGCCGGAACAGGTGCGCGCGCTCGGTCGCGTCCAGCCGCAGCGTGGTCGCGATCGCGTCGAGCACCTGGACGCTCGCGTTGATCTTGCGGCCCTGCTCAAGCCAGGTGTACCAGGTGACGCCGACCCCGGCCAGCTGGGCGAGCTCCTCGCGCCGCAGGCCGGCCGTGCGGCGGCGGGTGCCGGGCGGCAGGCCGACGTCCTCGGGCTGGATCCGCTCCCGGCGGGCGCGGAGGAACGCGGCCAGCTCGGTGCGGCGCGCGCTGGCCACGCTCCCGGTGCCGTCGGGGGCGCTGCCGTTCAGGGCGCTGCTGTTGATGGTCGCCATGCGTCACGTCCTCATTCTGCTACCCGGTTCTTAACCCTGCCAGGTGGTGTTAGTACCAGGATAACCAGGCTCTTGGTACCAGCATAAGACTGAGCGGCAAGCTGGCTGCATGACAGAAACCACAGCGCGTCTCCAGCCGGCCGTCACCAGCGGGCGCCGGGCCGGCCGCGCCAGCGTCGCCGGGCGTGGTGCTCGCGGTCGTGCTCACCGGCCAGCTGATGGCCATCATCGACGTCAACATCGTCAACGTCGCGGTTCCCGCGATCCACTCGACCCTGCACACGACGGGCTCGGGGCTGCAGCTGATCGTGGCCGGCTACACCATCGCCTACGCGGTCCTGCTGATCACCGGGGCCCGGCTGGGCGACATTCTCGGTCACCGGCGGATGTTCCTGGCCGGCATCGGCCTGTTCACGCTCGCCTCGCTCGGCTGCGGGCTCGCGCCGTCGGCCGGGACGCTGGTCGCGCTGCGGTTCCTCCAGGGGGCCGGCGCCGCGGCGATGATCCCCCAGGTGCTGAGCCTGATCCAGCGCACCTACACCACGCCCGGGCCGCGGGCGCGGGCGATGACCCTGTACGCGACCATCATCTCGGGCGGCGCGGTGCTCGGGCAGGTGCTCGGCGGGCTGCTGGTCAGCGCGAACCTCTTCGGCAGCTCCTGGCGGCCGGTCTTCCTGGTCAACGTGCCGGTCGGGCTGGCCGTGCTGGCCTGCGGCCGGCTGCTGCCCGCGCAGGGGCAGCGTGACCGGCAGCGCTCGCTCGACCTGCCCGGTCTGGCGGTGCTCACCCCGGCGGTGCTCGCGCTGGTGCTGCCGCTGGTGCTCGGGCAGCCGCTCGGCTGGCCGGTCTGGGGCTGGGCCCTGCTGGCGGCCTCGGTGCTCGCTGTTCGGGCTGCTCGGCCTGGTCGAGCACCGGGTCGGCGGCCGGGGCGGGCAGCCGATCCTGCCGCGCTCGCTGCTCGGGCTGCCGGGGATGATGGCCGGGCTCGGCGGGCTCTTCGCCACGATGGCGATCTTCGGCGGCTGGCTGTTCTCGCTCGCGCTTGAGCTGCAGGACGCGCTCGGGGAGTCGCCGCTGCGGGCCGGGCTGACGTTCGTCCCCTGCGGCGTGGCGTTCGCGCTGGTGAGCCTCAACTGGCGGCGGCTGCCCGCCCGTTACCACGAGGGGCTGGCCATGACCGGCTTCGTGCTGACGGCGGTCGGCCTGCTCTGGTCGGGGCTGCTGATCCGCTCCGGCGACGCGCCCGGCCCGTGGCTGTACGTCGCGCTGGCGGTGGCCGGCGGCGGGATGGCCGGGGCGTTCGGCGTGCTGATGACGCGGGTGCTCTCGCGGGTGCCGGTGGCGCTCGCGGCCGACGCCAGCGGGGTGGTCGTGACCGTGAACCAGCTTGGGATCGTGGTCGGGATCGCGACGTTCGGCACGCTGTACCTGAACCTGGCCGGGCGGCTGCCCGCCGCGGCGGCCTCGGCCGCCCGCGCGATCGGCGGCGCGCACGGACCGGACGCGTTCGCGCTCTCCTCGGGGCACGCGTACCTCGCGGTGTCGATCGCGCTGGCGGGGCTGGCGGTGGTTGGCGTCGTGCTCGCCCTGGCCCACATCCGGGCCTCGCGGGTTCAGGTCGCGGTGGTCCAGGCCGCGCAGGCTCAGCCCGCGGAAGCCTAGGGCGGGCAGGCCGGGGGCGCTGCGCCAGGGCTGCGCGGCAGTAGGCTGCGGAACCATGGCGACGACGCATCGGCTTGAACTTGACGACCAGACGCTGCGCGAGTGGGACGCGGTGGTGGTGGCGGCGGGACCGGACGGGATCGTGCTCGACCGGTCCGCCTTCTACCCGGGCGGCGGCGGGCAGCCGCCGGACCACGGCACGCTGCTCTGGGGCGGCGTGCAGACCCGGATCGTGGACGCGCGCAAGGACGACGGCGAGCTGCTGCTGGTGCCGCTGGAGGGCGACCCGCTGCCCGCCGTCGGCGCCTCGGTCCGCGGGGCGGTCGAGGACGACCGGCGGACGGCGCTGATGCGCACGCACTCCGGCCTGCACGTGCTCTGCGGGGTGGTCTTCCGCGACTTCGGCGCGCTGGTCACCGGCGGCAACATGGAGTGCTGACGGCGCGGATGGACTTCAACCTGGAGGCGGTGCCGCCGGGGTTCAAGGAGGCGGTCGAGGAGGCGTGCAACGCGGAGCTGCGCAGCGACAGGAAGATCGTGGTGCGCTCGCTGCCGCGGGCCGAGGCGTTCGAGATCCCCGACATCATCCGCACCGCGACCAACCTGGTGCCCGATGACGTCGAGGAGGTGCGGATCGTCGACATCGTCGGCCTCGACCAGCAGGCCGACGGCGGGACGCACGTGGCGTCCACCGCCGCCGTCGGGCGGATGTCGGTGGTGAAGGTGGAGAACAAGGGCAAGGGCTTCCGCCGCCTCCGCATCGCCATCGGCGACTGATGGGCGCCGGGTCGGCCGCGTCCGCCGTGGCGACCGGACAAGCTCCGCGCGGCTCTGGCGGGCGGCTCGGCCGACCCGAGCGGCTCGAGCCGATTGTGGACGTCGGTCCTGGTCGTGGCCAGCACCGGCTCCACCAACGCGGACCTGCTCGCCCGCGGCGGCCCGGAGGGCCAGGTGCTGGTGGCCGAGGAGCAGACCGCGGGCCGCGGCCGGGCGGGCCGGACGTGGGTAAGCCAGCCGGGCGCGTCACTGACGTTCTCGGTGCTGCTGCGCCCGGCCTCGGTGCCGCCGTCGGCGCGCGGCTGGCTGCCGCTGCTGACCGGGGTGGCGGTCGCGGCCGGGGTGCGGTCGGCGTCCGGCGTCGCGGCGCGGCTCAAGTGGCCGAACGACGTCCTGGTGGGCGACCGGAAGCTGGCCGGGCATCCTGGCCGAGCAGTCCGCCGACGGCGACGCCGTGGTGATCGGCGTCGGGCTGAACGTCGCCACCTCGGAAAAGCGCGCTGCCGGTGTCGCCGGCCGGCCTGCCCGCGACGTCGCTGCTGGTCGAGGGGGCCGACGTCGGCCGCGAGGCGCTGCTGGCCGAGATCCTGCGCTCGCTCGAGCGCTGGTACCTGGCGCTTCGGCGCGGATCCCGATCCGGTGCGCTCGGGCCTGCTCGCGGAGTACCGCGCGGCCTGCGCGACCCTCGGGCCGCCAGGTCCGGGTCGAGCTTCCGGCCGGCCGGGTGCTGGCCGGCATGGCGGAGGACATCGACCCGACCGGCCGGCTGCTGGTCCGCCCGGCCGACGCGGCGTCCGCGACCCCGGTCTCGGCCGGCGACGTAGTCCACCTGCGTTAAGTAAGTCTTACGATGTCAGGTATGGGTGGTGACCGATCGCTGGCGGTGGGCGAGCAGTCCGTCGAGGCTGCTGCATCCGCACTGGAAGACGCTGGTGGCGCCGGTCCTGGCCGCGTTCGTGATCGTGGCCGCGCTGCTGGTCGGCGAGGTGCTGATCCCGGGCGGCCGGGAGGCGGCGATCGAACGGCTGGCGGCGGCCGTGCTTGCCATCGTGCTGCTCATGTGGTGGCTGACGTATCCGCTGCTCAAGTGGCGCACCACCCGCTATGAGCTCACGACCAGGCGGATGCGGCTGCGCACCGGCGTCGTCGCGCGTAACGGCAGCGACATCCCGCTCTCGCGGATCACCGACGTCTCGTTCCGCAAGTCACCGCTGGACCGGCTGCTGGGCTGCGGGACGCTGGTGGTGGAGTCGGCGGGCGAGCACGCCGAGATCGTGCTGCCCCAGGTCCCGCACGTGGAACGGGTCTCGGCCAGGCTGTTCCAGCTGGTCGAGGACGAGCGGCTGCGCGCCGCGACGAGCACTCGCGAAGACGGGCGCCCGGACCCCCGCTGACCGACGCGGTACGCTCCGCAAGTGTGACTGAGACTGCGGATTCCTCGCTGCCCGACGTCGGAGCGCTCAGGGAGCGAGTCGAGCGCGGCGGTGCGGCCAAGTACCACCAGACGGCCGCCGCGAGCGGGAAGATGTTCGCCAGGGACCGGATCGCGCTGCTGGCCGACGCGGGCTCGTTCACCGAGGACGGGCGCTTCGCCAACGTGCTGGCCGACGGGCTGCCGGCCGACGGCGTGGTCACCGGGACCGCCACCCTCGACGGCAGGCCGGTCGCGATCATGGCCAATGACTCGACGGTGAAGGCCGGGTCGTGGGGCGCGCGGACCGTCGAGAAGATCATCAGGATCATCGAGCGGGCACTGGACCTCGGCGTCCCGATGATCTACCTGGTGGACTCGGCCGGCGCCCGGATCACGGACCAGGTCGAGATGTTCCCCGGCCGCCGGGGCGCGGGCCGCATCTTCCACACCCAGGTCCGCGCGTCCGGCGTGATCCCGCAGGTCTGCGCGCTGTTCGGCCCGTCGGCGGCGGGCGGCGCGTACATACCGGCGTTCTGCGATTTTGTGGCGATGGTCGAGGGCAACGCGTCGATGTACCTCGGCAGCCCGCGCATGGTCGAGATGGTGGTGGGCGAGAAGACCACCCTCGAGGAGCTCGGCGGTGCCCGGATGCACTGCTCGGTGTCCGGCAGCGGGCATTACCTGGCCAAGACCGAGGAGGAGGCGCTCGCCGCCGTCCGCCGCTACCTCTCCTACCTCCCCTCGAACTGGGAATCGGCGGCGCTGCCGGGCCTGGCGGCGGCGATCGCGGCGAGCGGAGCGCCGATCTCGGCCGCCTGGTGCCGGAGAGCGAGCGGCAGGCGTTCGACATGCGGAAGTTCATCCGCGCGCTGGTCGACCGGATTCGTTCTTCGAGGTGCACGCGCTGTGGGCGCGCGAGGTCACGGTCGGGTTCGCCCGGCTGGACGGCCAGGTGATCGGGGTCGTCGCCAACAACCCGCTCTACAAGGGCGGGGTGCTGTTCGTCGACTCGGCCGACAAGGCCGCCCGGTTCGTCGAGATCTGCGACGCGTTCGGCCTGCCGCTGCTGTTCCTGGCCGACGTGCCCGGGTTCATGGTCGGCACCGCGGTCGAGCGGCAGGGCATCATCAGGCACGGGGCCCGGATGATCAGCGCGATGTCGCAGGCGACCGTGCCCAAGATCTGCGTGGTGGTCCGCAAGGCCTACGGCGCCGGCCTTTACGCGATGGCGGGCCCGGGGTTCGAGCCGGACGCCACCTGGCCCTGCCGACCGCGAAAATCGCGGTGATGGGAGCCGAGGCCGCGGTCAACGCCGTCTACGCGGCCAAGCTCGCGCAGCTGCCCGAGGACGAGCGGGCGGCCGAGACCGCCCGGCTGCGGGCCGAGTACGACGCCGACATCGACATCGTCCGGCTCGCGTCCGAGCTCGTCATCGACGACATCGTGCAGCCGGAGGCGCTCGCGGGCGAGCTCAGCGCGGCGTTTCGCCGCCGCCCGCGGCAAGCAGCGCCCGGCGGTCCGCCGCCGCCATCCGATCAGCCCCGTCTAAAGTCGACTCTGATGCGGATTCGCGCATTCGAACGCGCGTCACTGGTGCAACTTTTTTACCGTGGCTTTACTATTTACGTATGACCCGAGTGCTGCTGGCCGAGGACGACACCTCCATCTCCGAGCCGCTTTCCCGCGCGCTGCGCCGAGAGGGCTATCAGGTGGAGGTCACCGAGGACGGCCCGACGACGCTCGGGCGGGCGCTGTCGGACGGCATCGACCTCATCCTGCTCGACATCGGCCTGCCCGAACTCGACGGCCTCGAGGTGTGCCGCCGGGTCCGGGCCGAGGGACACGCGGTGCCGGTGCTCATCCTCACCGCGCGGGCAGACGAGGTGGACACCGTGGTCGGCCTCGACGCGGGCGCCGACGACTACGTGACCAAGCCGTTCCGGCTGGCGGAGCTGCTGGCCCGGGTCCGCGCGCTGCTGCGCCGGGGAACGACGGCCGAGGCGCCGGGGACGGTGGGCGAGGTCCGGGTGGACGCGGAGGCCAGGCGGGCCTGGCACGGTGACGTCGAGCTCGACCTCACCACCAAGGAGTTCGACCTGCTCTGGATTCTGCTGCGGGACGCCGGGAAGGTGGTCACCCGCGAGCAGATCATGCGCGAGGTCTGGGACGCGAAGTGGTGGACGTCGACCAAGACGCTCGACATGCACATCTCCTGGCTGCGCAGGAAGCTCGGCGACGACGCCCACCACCCGCGCTTCATCACGACCGTCCGCGGCGTCGGATTCCGGTTCGAGCGCGGCGACTGATGAATACCGTGGGGGGTCACCGGGGGGTCATCCCCCGGGGGAGACTGAATAATGTGGGGGGTCACCGGCGGGTCATATCCCGGGGGAGATACTGATGCGCAGGCGGCTCTGGCTGTTCACGTCGGCCGTCGCCGTGCTCGCCGCGCTCGTCGCGGCGGTTCCGTTGCTGGTCGTCGCCGCTGACCGCGACCACTTCATGCTCGCGCTCGGCCTGCCGTTGCTGGCCGCCGCGATCGCCGCGGCGGTGGCGCTGTCCGGGGCGGTCGCCCGGCGGGCGGCCCGGCCGGTGGAGGAACTGGCCGAGGCGGCCGGGCGGCTCGGCACCGGTGACCCCCGCCCGGTCGGGCGCCGGTACGGCGTGACCGAGCTCGACCAGGTCGCGGACGGCCTCGACAGCGCCTCCCGCCGGGTTACCACGCTGCTGACGGCTGACCGAGAGCTCGCCATCGACGCCTCGCACCAGCTCCGCACGCCGCTGACCGCGCTGTCGATGCGGCTCGAGGAGATGATCGCCTCGGCCGATGACGCGGACGCGGTGCGCGAGGAGGGCACCGCCGCGCTCGCCCAGGCCGAGCGGCTGGCCGACGTGGTCAGCCAGCTGCTCTCGCCCGGCCCGCCGGGTCGGGGCCGGGTCCGCGGGCAAGATCAGCGTCGACCGGATCGTGCTGCAGCAGATCACCGAGTGGGAGCCCGCCTTCCGCCGGGCCGGCCGGAAGATGGTGCTGATCGGGGACTCCCGGCTGCAGGCCTACGTCACCCCGGGCGGGCTCGCCCAGGTCATCGCGACCCTGCTGGACAACGCGCTGATGCACGGCCAGGGGACGGTGACGATCCGCCGGTCGCAGTCGGCCAGCTCGGTCGTGATCGAGGTCGAGGACGAGGGCGACGGGGTGCCGGCCGAGCTGGTGTCCAGGATCTTCGAGCGGTCGGTCAGCGGGCGGCCGGAGGGAACCGGCCTCGGTCTCGCGCTGGCCCGCACGATGGCCACCGCCGACGGCGGCCGGATCGTCCTTGCCCGGCGGAAGCCGCCGGTGTTCGCGGTGTTCCTGCCCCGCAACCCGCCGGGCGCTCAGGCGAAGGCCCGCAGCAGCGGCCCGGCCTGATACCGGATCTCGGCGGTGACCGCCGACGGGGCCTAGTGCCTGCGGTGCCGGCCCTGCTGCGAGCGCGGAGCGGACGTGGCCGAAGCCGACAGGCCGAGGTCCCGCCCGATGGCGGCCTCGGTGGCGAGGGCGGGCGAAGTCAAGGGACCGTTCGAGATAACTGCAGTGTTCCGCCCACGGTGCCGGGCGCTCGGCGGGCCGGCCCAGCCGTGGGCCTCGGTGATCGCTTCGACCGGGTGAGACTCCGCCGACGGCTCCCACGGGGTGTCGGCGTGCCCGGTGACTGCGGCCGCTGCCGCGTACGCCGGGTCGAGGTCCCACGGCGGGTAGTCGGGGACCGGCTCCGCCTCGGCGGCTGCCGTCGGCGCGAGGGCCGACTCCTCGGCCGGGGCGGTGAACACCCACTGGCGGTAGGCGAAGTACCGGAAGATGGTGCCGAGGCCGGTGCCGAGCGACGGACGCGGCGTTGTACTCAAGCTGGCTGTGCAGGCCCAACCCGTACGTCACGATGGCGATCACCACCTCGGCGATGACCAGGCCGATCACGTTGAGCACGATGAAGAGCGCGACCTCGCGCCCCAGCGCCTGGTTCTCCCGGTGCTTGAACGTCCAGAACCGGGAGCCAAGGTAGGTGAGGACCATGGCGATGATGGTCGAGATCGCCTTCGACCTCAAGCGGCCTCCACGTGGAACTTGCCGTGCAGCACCGCGGCGCCGCCAAGGTCGATCACGGCCCCGATGCCGCCGACGACGCCGAACTTGAGCAGCTCGGGTACGAGGTGACGGTAACGGGAGTACAGTCCGGCGGCTGGGAGGGCCATGCGCGATTTGCCCCTTTCAGAGAGGTACGCGTACACGGTAGTTGACCCTCTTCGCCGCGACGTTAAAGGTTGTCTGAATCGTTGCTCTGCAATTTTGGCGCAGCGACTCGCCTGCCGGCGTGCCCGGCCGCGGGGAGCGCCGGGCCGCAGGCGGCGCTATGCCCGCTAGAGCTGAGGCGCGGGCTCGGCCGGCGCGGTCACCGGGCGCGAGCCGACCGGTCCGCGATCAGCCGCCAGGTGAGGTAGATCACGGCGGTGAGCACGGACCCGACCTCGAAGGTGAGGTCGCCCGACGTGCCGCCAGTGCTCGGGGACCACGCCGACGTACTCGGTACTGGTTGGCGAACAGCCAGATCGAGACGCCCGCCCCGACCACCATCGCCACCGGGCCGGCCCAGTTGGCGTACTTCTTGTCGAACAGCAGCCGCTCGGTCTCCTCGGTCGGACTTCCTGCGGCGCAGGAACATGTCGCAGAACACGACCGCCAGCCACGGGCCGATCCAGTAGGCGATGATCAGCAGGAAGTTGTTGTACTTGGTGCCGGCGTCGCTCAGCCCGGACCAGGCCAGGAAGAACCCGATGGTGCCGAACCCGAGGGCGACGATCGCCCGGCGGATGTGCAGCGGCAGCTTGATGCCGATCGCGGTGAACGAGATCGCGCCCGAGTAGATGTTGAGCGCGTTGGCGGCGATCGCGCCGATCGCGATGGCGAGCAGCGTCAGGTCGGCCAGCCAGGTCGGGAAGACGCCGGTGAAGGCGGCGGTCGGGTTGGCGTCCGCGCCCGCCGCAACGCTCGGGATCGTCCCGGCGGCGGCGCCGACGGTCTCGAGCAGGACGCAGGAGAGGAACAGGCCGAGCCCGGCCCACAGGGCGATGGCCCGCTTGCTGGTCTCCGGCTTGAAGTAGCGCGTGTAGTCGGAGGCGTAGGGGTTCCAGCCGACCGCGTAGCCGAACGTCGCGCCGAGTTCGATCAGGAACGCGCCGGGAATCGTCGAGTGCTTGGCGCCCGGGTGTCCCTTGGACAGCATCCAGACGGACGCGATCAGGAAGATGACCACCAGCACCGGGAAGGCGTACCGCTCGAACACGTGGATCAGGTTGTGGCCGAGGAACGCCACCACGATCTGGACCACGCACGATGATCAGCAGGCAGAGCACCTCGGGGAGGTGGGTGAGCGAGTTCAGCGCGAGCGCGCCGCTCACGCTGTTCACCGCGAACCAGCCGATCCCGGCGGCGATGGAGTTGATCCCGGCGGGCAGGACGTTCCCCCAGTAGCCGAAGCCGAGGCGGCTCAGCACCATCTGCGGGCACGCCGTAGCGCGGCCCCGGGGTGGACAGGATGCCCTGGGTGATGGCGCCGAGCCCGGTGCCGAGCACGATCGCGAGCACGGTGGACCAGAAGCTCAGGCCCAAGACCGCACACGCCGAGGAAGCCGACGAAGATCGTCGCGAACTCCATGTTCGGCGAGGTCCAGGTCCAGAAGAGCTGGAGCGGGCGGCCGTGCCGCTCGCTGAGCGGGATGAACTCCGCTCCGCCGGGCTCGACGGCGATGACCTTGTCGCCGTAGGTGCCCTCTCTTACCTCAACGTCGGTTAGCGTCGTCATCTGTACTCCCTGCATGCAGGCGTGGCCAGAGTTGCTGGCCGGAACGGGCTTGACTCGCTGGGGGGCGATAGCCGGGATGGCTGAATGGCAGATGTCGCGACGCTGCGGCCTCGTGTCGCCATGTGGTTGTACCCAGGATTGGGCGGTTCCGCGTAGGCTACACCGCGTGCATTCACGGTTGTCACCTGCGGGTTCAGGGCAGGCCCAGGAGCCGATCGGCCCGGCCGGGCCGATCGAGCGGAAGTCCGTGACCGGGCATGCCGGTCGTCGGCATGGTCGGCGGCGGGCAGCTCGCCCGGATGACCGCCGCGGCGGCGGTGGGCCTTGGCGCGACGTTCCGGGTACTCGCCGAGTCGCCGACGGAGAGCGCGGCGCTCGTCAGCCACAACGTGGCGATCGGGTCGCATCTCTTCCTTGCCTGATATATCCGCATTTGCGACCGAATGTGACGTTATCACCTTCGATCATGAGCACGTGCCAGCGCGATGCTGGTCGCCCTGGAGGCCGAGGGCGTCCTGGTCAGGCCCGGGTCGGCCGCGCTCAGGTACACCCAGGACAAGCTGGCGATGCGGGACCGGCTGAGCGCGCTCGGCGTGCCCTGCCCGCGCTACGCGCCGGTCTCGTCGGTGGCCGACGTCGCCGACGTTCGCCGACGGCTCCTGGCCGGTCGTGCTCAAGGCGGTCAGCGGCGGCTACGACGGCAAGGGCGTCTGGGTCTGCCGAGTCCGCGGCCGAGGTCGAGGACGTCGTCGCGCACGGGGTCGCGCTGCTGGCCGAGGAGTTCGTGCCGTTCCGCCGGGAGCTGGCCGCGCTCGTCGCCCGGTCGCCGTCCGGGCAGGGCGCCGCGTACCCGGTGGTGCAGACCGTGCAGGTGGACGGCATCTGCCGGGAGGTGATCGCGCCCGCCCCCGGTCTCAGCCCGGACGCGGCGGTGGAGGCCGAGGCGATGGCGCTGCGGATCGCGGCCGAGCTCGGCGTGACCGGGCTGCTGGCGGTGGAGCTGTTCGAGACCCGGTCCGGCGCGCTGCTGGTCAACGAGCTCGCGATGCGGCCGCACAACAGCGGGCACTGGACGATCGAGGGGGCGCGGACCTCGCAGTTCGAGCAGCACCTGCGGGCGGTGCTCGACCTGCCGCTCGGCTCCTGCGCGCCGGCCGCGCCGCCGGGCCAGTTCACCGTGATGGCGAACCTGCTCGGCGGCACCGACCCGGACGTGTTCGACCGGTACATCCACGTGATGGCGGCCGACCCGGCGGTCAAGGTGCACTTCTACGGCAAGGAAGTGCGGCCCGGGCGGAAAATCGGGCACGTCACGATCGTCGGCGGCCCCGGCGACGACGTCGAGGAGCTCCGCGATCGCGCCCGCCGCGCCGCCAGCTACCTCCGCTGGGGCACCGAGGACGGCGACTGACGCCTGTTCTCGGCCGATTTGCCCTCGCCGGAGAGCTGGTAAAAACAGTGATCAGGCTTGTCTGGTGATCTTCGACAACTAACCTGTCACAGATGATTAACGTAAGCGCAGGTCGGTAAGTGGAGGGTTCGTGACCGTCGGTGAATCGCTGAGTCGAGGCGCGCTACCAGGCGGGCCTGACGGTCGACGAGCTCAGCGAGCGCACCAAGATCCGGGCCACCGTCATCCGCAGCATCGAGGCCGATGACTACGAGGCGTGCGGCGGGGACCTCTACGTGCGCGGCTACGTCCGCGCCATCGCGGGCGCGATCGGCGTCGACGCCCAGGGGCTGATCCGCGAGTTCGACCAGGAGCGGGTGCACGCGAGCGGCGACGCCGACGCCACCATGTTCGACCTGCCGGCCGTGGCCCTCGCCCGACGCCGGGCAGCGCCGGACGCGCCTGAGACCTGTGGCATCGAAGTCAGCCGCGGACCGCCAGGACCCGGACGAGACCCGTTTCGACCTGCCCGCCGGTGCGCGAGGACTCCGCCGCGACGAGGTTCGATCATCCCGGCCGTGCGCGCCGATCAGACCGAGGACCTGATGGCGGCGGGCTACGAGGTGCAGCCCGCTGCGGGCGGCGCGGGCGCCGGTCTGGGCACGCCCGCCGGGAGCGCCCGCCCGCAGGCCGCCGGGGCGACGCCGGGCCCTGGCGGCGGCTCCGCGACCGGGCGCGGCCGGCGTCGCCTGCTGGCCGGCGTCGCGGCCGTGGCGGTGCTGGTGATAGCGGGCGTGCTCGGCGTCCGGCTGGCGTCCGGCTCCACGACCTGCCAAGAACGCGGCCGACTCGACGGCGGCGCAGGCCAGCGCGGCGGCCAAGGCGGGCAAGTCCGCCTCGCCCGCCACCTCGGCCGCGGCCGACTCCAAGCCTGCCGCGTCGCCCACGGCCGCGCCTTCGGCGACGGCCAAGCCCACCCCGACCCAGAAGCCCCACGTCAGCCCGCCGGTCACGCTCCTGCCGCTGGCGGCGGCCGAGGCGTTCGGCCCGGGCGGCCTGGGCGACGGCGACAACCCGTCCGGCGCCGGCTACGTGATCGCCAGCAACCCGCCGCTGCCCTGGTCGACCAACTGGTACACCACCGCGAAGTTCGGGATGCTCAAGTCAGGGACCGGCCTGCTGCTCACCCTCGACCACCAGTCCACGATCACCAGCGTGCGCATCGACCTCACCCACTACCGGGGTGTGAACCTGCAGCTGAAGGTCGGCGACGGCACCAGCCCGCAGGACTTCAGGGTGGCGGCGACGGCCGACAACACCGGCGGCACGGTCCGGCTGACGCTGCGCCACCCGGCCTCCGCGCGCTACCTGCTGATCTGGTTCACCCAGCTGCCGCCGAACGGCGACGGCCAGTACCAGGAGAGCGTCTACCACGTCCTGGTCAACGGCCACCGCTAGCGGGCCAGCGCCGCCCGAGCGGTTACGCTAAGGGCCGTGCAGAGTGATTCGCCGCTGGTCGGCGTGGTGATGGGCTCCGACTCGGACTGGCCCGTGATGCAGGCGGCGGCCGAGGCGCTCGACGAATTCGAGGTGCCCTACGAGGCCGACGTGGTGTCGGCCCACCGGATGCCGCGGGAGATGATCGCCTACGGCGCGGATGCGGCCGACCGGGGTATCCGGGTGATCATCGCCGGCGCGGGCGGGGCCGCGCACCTGCCGGGCATGCTCGCCGCGATGACGCCGCTGCCGGTGATCGGCGTCCCGGTGCCGCTCAAGTACCTGGACGGCCTCGACTCGCTGCTGTCGATCGTGCAGATGCCGGCCGGCATCCCGGTGGCGACGGTGGCGGTCGGCGGCGCCCGCAACGCGGGGCTGCTGGCGGTGCGGATCCTCGCGGCCGCGGACGGCGCGCTGCGCGCCCGGATGGTCGATTTTCAGGCCGGCCTCGCCGCGCAGGCGCAGGCGAAGGGCGCAGCCCTTCGCGCCAGCCTCGAAGGCTGATGACTTTCGGTATCGGTTTGGGCACAGTGCGGCTCGGGGGGTGTTTCGCGCGTGCATCCGAGGTGCATTCTGGATCCAGCGCAGGCAGCTGGGACGGGACTGGCTGCAAGTGTCCGACGGGGGTCGGGGGCGCTGTGCTATCGGGGTCAAGGGGGTAAGTCAAAATGGCTTTTTCTGTGTCCAAGAGCCGTCCATTCCGTTCGCTCGGTCTGTACAAGTCCAGCGGCAAGCACGCTGCCCCGAAGGGCTCGGTGCCCGCGCCGCGGCCGTCGGTCGAGAACGCCGGGCATCAGCCGACCCACGCCGCCACGATGCCGCGGCTGACCGGCCCGGCCGCCGGCGAGCAGCAGGCGGCCTAGCGGAGCCAACCAGGTATTCAGACGCCCGTCCCGCCTGTCGACAGGCGGGGCGGGCGTCTGCGTTCGGTCGGCGTTAGCATCGTGACATGAGCACCTTCGCACTCTCAGACGAGCACCAGGCGCTGCGGGAAGCGGTCCGCGCGCTCGCGGACGACAAGATCGCGCCCCGGGCGGCGGAGATCGACCGGACCGCGGAGTTCCCCTGGGACGTGTACGACTCGCTGGTCAAGGCGGACTTCCACGCCGTCCACATCCCCGAGTCCTACGGCGGAGCGGGCGGCGACGCGCTCGCGGCGGCGCTCGTCATCGAGGAGGTCGCGCGCGCGTGCGCGACGTCATCGCTGATCCCGGCGGTGAACAAGCTCGGCACCATGCCGCTCCTGCTCGGCGCCTCGGAAGAGGTCAAGCAGCGGTACCTGCCGCCGGTGGCGCGGGGCGAGGCGATGTTCTCCTACGGCCTGTCGGAGCCGGAGGCGGGCTCGGACGCCGGGGCGATGCGGACCCGGGCGGCCCGCGACGGACGGCGGGTACCTGCTCAACGGCGTGAAGCGGTGGATCACGAACGCGGGCGTGTCGAAGTACTACACGGTGATGGCGGTGACGGACCCGGACAAGGGCGCCAACGGGATCTCGGCGTTCGTAGTCGAGGACTCCGATCCCGGCTTCACCCTCGGCGCGCCCGAGCACAAGCTCGGCATCAAGGGGTCGCCCACCCGCGAGCTCTACTTCGACAACTGCGAGATCCCGGCCGATCGGCTGGTCGGCGACGAGGGCCAGGGGTTCAAGATCGCGCTGCGCACCCTGGACCACACCCGCGTCACGATCGCGGCGCAGGCGCTGGGCATCGCCCAGGGCGCGCTCGACTACGCGGTCGGCTACGTGAAGGAGCGCAAGCAGTTCGGCCGCGCCGATCGCCGAGTTCCAGGGCCTGCAGTTCATGGTGGCCGACATGGCCATGAAGCTGGAGGGCGCCCGGCAGCTCACGTACGCCGCCGCCGCCCGCTCCGAGCGGGCGATGCAGGGCGAGAAGGTGGACGACCTGACCTTCTTCTCGTCGGCCTGCAAGTGCCTGGCGTCCGACGTCGCGATGTCGGTGACGACCGACGCGGTCCAGCTCCTCGGCGGCTACGGCTACGTGAACGACTACCCGGTCGAGCGGATGATGCGCGACGCCAAGATCACCCAGATCTACGAGGGCACCAACCAGGTCCAGCGGATGGTGATGGCGCGGCAGGTGCTCAAGGGCTGGTGAATGGCCGCTGACCTGAAATTTCTCGGTCTTCGTCGCTGGGAAACGGGTTCCCCAGACGACATGGCGCTCCCGGGCGGTGATCCGATTGGCATCGGCGCTCGAAGCGGTGAGTCCGCTGGGCACCTCCGTGCTTCGAGGCGACGCTAGGGCCTCGCAGGGGATGGCGGCAGCGTGCGCCGGATATTGACGCGCCCGGCAAGCCAGGGCGGGGACGACGGCCCCGGTCGGCATGATTTCGGCGGTCGCGCCCACGTGAGGTCCGAGGGAAGTCAATGGCAGGTATATGTGCCGAGTCGCCCTCCAGGTCGTCGGCGGAGTGTATGAACGCCTGCTGTTCCTTCGCCGTGAAGTTCTGCGCCCGGGTTGTCCTCGTGACGACCGTTGGGCACGCCGGGCAGCACCGGTGAACGTCGCCTGGACGGTGCCGGCGGCATAGCGCTGGCCGGTCAGCTGCGGATCCGTCAGTCATGAATACGGCCAGCAAGCTGGAAACGGGCCACCGAAGCGAAGCTGATGCCGCTCCACGCCTGAGTCAGCGCTTCTATTGCCGGGTCGGCCTGCTGTCACTGCGAGACCATGCGTCTTCGGCCTGGCGCCGCTCGTCAGCCCGGACTTGCGCGCAGCGGGCGTGATGCCTGGCGAGGAGAGTATCGAGCGCCCTCCAGGTGCGCTGAAGGTGGAGACCTAGGTCGACCAGGAGCTCGGCAGCGGAGTACGGCCACGACTGGCGGGCCGCGACTGTGCCGGGACGGCCGGCGCGCCCCGTCGACGCCCCGGCCGACAGCATCGCCGTGGACGCCCTCCCGGCCATGGCTGCCAGCTCGTTGAAGGTGCGCTGGCAGACGGCGACCTCCCGGGACTGGGTGTACCCAGTACATTTCCGCACTGACCTGCGGCTTTCCAGCTCATCAGACTCTCGCCAGCGGTGCGCCAGCGAATCATCAGCGCGGGTTTCTAGGCTGGATAGGGTGAGGAAAGGAAACGCCTCATGAACGGATCATTACCCAAACCTGTTCACAAAGGAGCAGCAATGGCAGATTCGCAATCCGGGTCGGTTGGCCTGCAACATGAGACTTCACCCGCCGCAACGGAGATAAGCGGGGACGGAGCGTCAGTGGACATCATCCAGGTCATCTCGCTCGAGCCTGATGAGCTGGCGAACTTCGATGTTATGTCGATGTGCCCGAACTAATCCGCTAAACCGGGGCCGGAACTTTACCATCCACCGCGAGAGCGTTCTCAGTCACCCGACACCGGCACTCCAGCACGACCTCTGGCGTCGCTTCTTCTATGAGGAGAGCTGGCATTGGCGCATCTTCAGGCCGCTGTTCTCTGCCTTCGGATGGCCGTGGGACGAGGAGCCCGTTCATGGGCCCGGTGCGGGAACCTCGGGCCTGATCGGATGGATCGGAAAGGCTGCGCAGCGCGGACCGTTCCACTATTCCGCCACGCTCTTGCTGACCGAGCAGGTGCCGGTAAGCCCGAGCGCCGACCAGGATCCTCTCAACAAAGGGCTTCAGCAGGCGGGAGTACCGCGGAATGTCCTGCGCCCGCTGTGGTGGCACGCCTGGTCGCAGTGTCCCACGGCACATGACCGGATCGGTGCCATGGTGATTTCTCAGCACGAGTTCTTCGGCCCCGACCAGGTATCGGATGTGCTCGCGACATTCGAAGGAACTGTGACGGCGGTTAAGCGCTGGCACGAAAGCATCGGAGTCGAGAATCGGGACACGACAGACTTTGAAACGCGCACGGGCCTGCGGATTCCCGCATGCCTGTCGAACCGGGTCTTGCCCTCAATTCCGGCATGACCGTGTCGCTGGGATTGTTCGTGCTGGTCAGGCGAGTGCGGGCAGGACGCAGAGCCGCTGCCCGCAGGTCAGGAACGCCCCGGCCCACGGCCACCAGGTTCCGCCGATGACGACGATGCGCCGGCGGGCGGGGCGGGAGGGCCCGGCTGGGAGGTGCCAGACCCGGTAGCGGAGCGTGTCATCGCTGTGCCGAGCTTGGCCCGGACGAGCTCGGCGTCCGGGCGGTGCAGGTCATCGAAAATGTCCAGGGCCAGCTGCCAGGCATTCCTGGCCTCGCCGAGGTCGCCCGCGGCACGGGAGTTGTCGCCGAGGTGATCCAGGATGACGGCCTGGTGGAGCCGGTTTCCGGTCTCCCGGAAGAGGGCGAGGGACCGCTGGTAGTAGGCGGCGGCCTGGGTCAGGTTGCCGAGGTGGTGCTCGGCATAGCCGAGGTTGTCCCAGACCGCAGCCTCACGGTGATGACTGCCGAGTTCCTGGAACAACGTCAGGGCCTCCCAGCAGATGCCGCGCGCCCGCTCATAATCGCCGAGCAGGGCATGGAACCAGCCGATGTTGCTGAGGGCGGCGCCCTGCCCAGCCTTGTAGCCGGCCGCCCTGGCGTGGCTGAGAGCCTGCTCGGCATGGCCGAGCCCATCGGCAAGGCGTCCTTGATTCTCAAATACATGGCATAGGTCCAGGTGAACATTGGCCTGCCCCGCGCGGTCCCCGAGCCGGCCGTACAACTGCAGGCACTCGCTCAGGTGAGCGCTGGCCTGCGGGTAGTCGCCGAGCAAGGCTTGGGTATCACCGAGGCGGCGGCGGATCGCGGCCTGTCCCGCAAGGTCGCCCAGACGGGTAGCGGCGGCCAGTCCGGTGCGCTCGATGACGTCCAGCTCATGCCATCGCCCGATCTTGCGCAGGTAGTCGTCCATAGCCCACGCCAGCTGCCAGGCACAGGTATCGAACCCGGTCCCGGCGGCCAGCGCGACAGACGCCGACAGCACCTCGTGCTCGACTGTGAACCAGTCCAGTGCCTGCTGGTGACTGGCCAGGACCTCCGGTGTGACGCCAGGCGCTGGCAGGGCGGGGCCGACCTGCTCACGCGTGGGGCTGAGCAGCATGGCGGCGGCGCGGGCGGTATGCAAGTAATGGTCAAGCATCCGGCCGACAGCAGTACGGCGGGCGCCGACGTCGAGGGTCTCGGCGCACTCGGTGGCGTAGGCGCGCAGCAGGTCGTGGGAGGCGTACCGGCCGGGCAGGTGCTCGCTGAGCAGGCAGCCCGCGAGTTCCTCCAGCACCCGGTCGGCCGCCGACGGCTGGGTCCCCGTCAGGCTGGCGGCGGCCGCGGCAGTAACGTCCGGGCCGGGATGCAGGCCCAGCAGGGCGAACATCCGCGCTGCGGCGGGGCTGAGGCGCCCGACCGACCACGACAGCACGGCACGGACGTTCATGGCCGGGTCCCCAATGTCGAGAGCGTCGAGCCGACCACGCGCGTCGCGAAGCATTGCGGCAAGATCAGCCAGCGGCAGCCGCGGCCGTGCTGCCGCGCGCGCGGCAGCTACCGTCAGGGCCAGCGGCAGCCGCCCGCAAAGGCGGGCGATCGCATCGACCGCGCCGGGCTCGGCTGCGGCACGCCCGCCAAGCCGCACGGCAAGCACCTGCCGGGCCTCGTCATGGCTGAGAACATCGAGCGCCAGCAGCCGGGCGCCCTCGCCCGCGGCCAGGCCCGCCAGCTGGCTGCGGCTGGTGATGATCACCAGGCAGCCCGCCGCGGCTGGCAGCAGGGGGCGTACCTGCTGCTCGTCCCGGGCGTTGTCCAGCACGATCAGCACCCGCTTGCCCGCCAGGAGGCTGCGGTACAGGGCCGCCTTCGAATCCAGGTCCTGGGGAACCCGCTCGGCGGGCACGCCCAGGGCGTCAAGGAACCGCCGGATCGCCTCGCCCGGCGTGACCGGGACGCCCGACGGGTCGAAGCCGCGTAGGTTCACGTACAGCTGGCCGTCACGAAAGCGCTCTGCGGCATGGTGCGCCCAGCGCACCGCCAGGGCGGTCTTGCCGACCCCGGCAGTCCCCGTCACGGCCCCGATCACCACGGTTCCCCGCGCCGTGCGCCCTGCATCGTCCAGCATCTCGTCAAGCGCCGCCAGCTCGCCTGCCCGACCGGTGAAGTGCGCGACCGCGCTTGGCAGTTGGCGCGGCACCCCGGGCGCCGCGCCCGGCCCCGAGGAAGCGGCCGCGCCCGGGTCGGCGGCACGACCCAACGGCTGCCGGTCGCCCGGCTCGCCTGCTGGCACCGCGCTCAGTCGGGTCGTTACGCCGGTGGTGACGGTGAGGGCTGGTTCGCCGGTGAGGATCTGGTTGTGCAGCTCTTGTAGACGCGGCCCTGGATCGATGCCCAGCTCGCTGCTCAGCGTCCGGCGGGCTTGCTGGTAAGCGGCGAGCGCCTCGCCTCGCCGTCCGTCGCGATACAGCGCCAGCATGAGCTGCTGCCAGAAGCGCTCACGGAACGGGTGCTCGGCCGCGAGCCTGCGCAATTCCCCGGTGACCACACTGTGTCGACCCAGACAGAGGTCGGCGTCGATCCGTGACAGGAGTGCCTCGTACCGCAGTTCGGCGAGCCGCGGCACCTCGGTGCGTCGAAGGTATGCGGACGGGACGTCGGACAACGGGTCGCCGCCCCAGAGTGCCAGCGCTTCACGCAGCAGCCGGGCGGCTTGATCCCACGCGCCGGCTGCCTCGGCTTCCAGCGCCTGCTCACGCAAGTCGGTGAAGGCCCAGAGATCCAGCTCTCCCGGCTGGACCTCGATCAGGTAACCGGGGGAACGGGTAACGATCCTGCCGGATTCCGGGCCGAGCGCCTGGCGCAGCCGCTTGACCTGTCCCTGGATCGTGTTCCGTGCACTCGAAGGCGGATCATCGTCCCAGATCGCGGTTGCCAGCGCAGGGACGGATACCACCTGGCCGGCCCGCAGCAGCAAAGTCGCCAGCACGATGCGCTCCTTGGGCGCCAGCGGGGCAGGCCCATCCCGCGCCATCCCACGCAGCGTGCCCAGTACAGCGAAGCGCACCGTTTAGTCACCCGAATTCCGTTTTGCGAACAGCCGACTCCATCATGCCTGACAGCCAGGCACAGCGGCAGCGGTACGCAGCGCCTCCTGATAGTCATGATACGGAAAAAAGGACAGGACCTGACTAAGCTAAGGCGTACATGTGGGGTACTGCACGGCGGCGCCGGGTTTCGGGCAGCAGGCCTCGAGGTCTCCCGCTGGCTCGGCCACCGAAACATTGAAATCACCCACCAGATCTACAGACACCTCGTCCCTGCCTCGTGGGACCGCGCGCGCACAATTCTCGACAATGCCCGTAACGCCAGCAGGCAGCAGCAGGCTCGCGAATCAGCGTGCTGAATTCGTGCTGACACAGGGATGGCCCAAGTCATCTACCTGCGGAAACTGCCATTCGGTCCACGATCACCCAGATCTACGAGGGCGCCAACCAGGTCCAGCGGATGGTGCTGGCGCGGCAGGTGATAAAGGGCTGGTGAATGGCCGCTGACCTTGGATTTCTCAGCCTCCGGCGCTGGGAAACGGGCCGTTCGACGCCGGATCGGGCGGCCTATTCCGTGTCCGGTTTACGCATTGATGCCGGTTGTCCCATCGTTTCCGGACCGCGTGCTGAGTGGGTGCTGAGACCCACGCGGCATAGGTCTAGACCAATCACGCAGTCGATCGGATCGACGCCTTGGGGTTGTCGTGGCCGCCGCTCAGCATAAAGCTATCCCGGCGCATGAATGAAGGCGTGCGACGGACAGCGGCTGTCGCGTACCTAGTCGAGCAGCTCAAAGCCAGCTTCGCCAAGCAGTACGACGTCCAGCTGGAGTAGGGCCTGTTCCCCGTCCGTGATCGCCGGCCTGACGCCAGCCGACTGGTGCAACGAGGTGGATGCATCCAACCGGCCCGCGTCCCGGTAGGCGGTTGCCAAGTTGTTCCGCGGTCACTCCCATCCGGGGATGCTCAGCTGAACTTTGGGCCGCGTGACCAAGCCACCACCTCCGTTATCCGCTAAGAAGCCGTGATCGCCCCGCAGGACGGGGGCATCATGAGCGCCGAGGGCTTCAGCGTTGACGGGCGCTGGCCGACGGGAAAATCAGTTTCGCTGAAGGGACGAGTCCACTACCGTTTTGGCTAGCCACGCGCTGCCGTTCATCGCAGCGCGCCGCGACGAGCGAGGGGAGCCGGCCGTGAGTCATCGCGCTGCTGTCGCCTTCCCCCAGTCGCGCTACGAGGTGATTCTGGCGTCTTCGGCCGCCCGGCGGTGGCCGCGCGGCCAACGCCGGAACCCGTGACGAGTCTCTGACCCGTACCCGCCGTCCGGCACGCTCAGCAGGCGCGCCCGGTTTCCGTGCGGTCATCCGGAAGTCGGCCCGCCGCAGGAATCGCGCCGTCCCGGTCCTGCTCACCTCGAAAGGTCCTGTCCCGTGCGCACTGACCCGCATCGTTTCTCCGCCAGCCCCCTGAGCGCTGTCCGCAACCTCGGCATCCTCGCCCACGTGGACGCCGGCAAGACCACCATCACCGAACGGATCTTGTATGCCGCCGGGGCCACCCACAAGCGCGGCGACGTCCATGCCGGCACGACCGTCACCGACTTCGACTCTCAGGAGCGTGACCGCGGGATCACTATCTTCGCGGCGGCCGTGAGCTGCAGCTGGGACGGCCACCGGGTCAACCTCATCGACACGCCAGGGCACGTCGACTTCTCAGACGAGGTTGAGCGCTCACTGCGGGTCCTCGACGGCGCAATCGCGGTGTTCGACGCTGTGGCGGGCGTCGAGCCGCAGAGCGAAACGGTATGGCGGCAGGCCGATCGGCACGCGGTGCCGCGCATCGCGTTCGTCAACAAGCTGGACCGGGCAGGCGCCGAATTCGACACTGCGGTGGACTCGATCCGGCGGCGGCTGCACCCGGCACCGCTCGTGGTGCAGTTGCCCATCGGTCGGGAGGACGGATTCACCGGCCTCGTCGACCTGCTGCGCCTGCGGGCGCTGGTCTGGGCCGAGGGGTGCGAAACAGCCGATGAAGGCCTGGTGCCGGATGCGCTGAGGGACGAGGCGCGCCGGCGCCGTCGATTGCTGGAGGAAGCCGTTGCCGAGCTGCATCCGGCCGCGCTGGAGGAGTTCTGCGTGAAGGGGACCGTGTCCACGCAGACGCTTTCCTGCGCGCTTCGCGACCTCACCCGCAGCGGCGACGGCCTCGTGGTGCTGTGCGGCTCGGCCTACCGCAACCGCGGAATCGAGCCGCTGCTGGACGCCGTGGTCGCCTACCTGCCCTCGCCGCTGGATGTGCCGCCAGTACGCGGCACTCAGGACGGCATGGTGCAGGAACGGCCCGCCGACCCGGCGGCGCCGTTCGCCGCGCTGGTGTTCAAGGTGGTCACGACCGCTACGGGCAGGCTTACCTACCTGCGGGTGTACTCGGGGACGGTGCGGAAAGGAGCGGCAGTGTGGGATGCCGGTGCGCGCCGCACCGAACGGATCGCCCGGATCCTGCGGGTCCAAGCCGACCGGTACACCGAAGTAGACGGGGCGGCCGCCGGCGACATCGTCGCGGTTGCCGGGCCCAAGGCAGCCCGGGTCGGCGCTGCCCTCTGCGAGCCCTGCTGCCCGCTGGTCTTCGAGCCGCCGACGGTGGCGGATCCGGTGGTCTCGCTGGCCGTCGAGGCCCGCCGGGCAGCCGATACCGAACGGCTGGCCTCGGCGTTGGCGAACCTGGTGGAGGAGGATCCGTCGCTGGCCGTGGGGAACGATCCCGAGACCGGCCAGATAGTGCTTTCCGGGCTGGGGGAGCTGCACCTGGAGGTGGCGGTGGAGAAGATGCGCCGGGCCGGCGGCCTTGAAGTCATCACCGGCCGGCCGGAGGTGACCTACCGGGAGACCGTCATCCGCGGGGTGTCCGGGCTGGTGTACCGGCACGTCAAGCAGGACGGGGGCGCCGGCCAGTTCGCCCACGTCGTCCTCGACGTCGAGGCGGCGGACGCGGAGGACGAGGAAGGCTTCGTGTTCCGGTCGGCTGTGGCCGGCGGCCGCGTCCCGCGCGAGTACATCCAGGCGGTGGAGGCTGGATGCCGGGACGCCCTGGCCGAGGGGCCGCTCGGGCACCCGGTGACCGGGCTGCGGGTCACCCTGACCGACGGGGCCACCCACCCGAAGGACTCGTCGGAGATGGCGTTCCGGACGGCCGGTCGGCTCGGGCTACGGGAAGCGTTGCGCGCGAGCGTGATGCAGCTCCTGGAGCCAGTCGCCGAGGTCGCCGTAACGGCACCCGATGACGCCATGGGCGGGGTGCTGGGCGACCTCGCGGCCCGGCGCGGCCACGTCCTGGACTCGACCGTGCGGGCCGGGACCGCCGTCGTCACCGCGACCGTGCCGCTGGCTGAACTATTCGGCTACGCAAACCGGCTGCGTAGCCGGACGCAGGGCCGCGGCACCTTCACGGCCCGGCCAACCGGCTACGCTCCGGCACCGCCAGGCTAGCGCCCGGGGGCGGCCCCCACACACGTGGGCGGGGGCCGCCCCTTAGCGCCGCGTTGCTCGCGCGCATTGTTTTGGCACACCACAGGGCTGTGGCCAGCGCCACGAGGCCGATGAGGTCGCGCACCGCATGGGCGCTGGTGACGTGGAGGCCCCGCTGATGCCGCCGGATGAGACCATCTTGATCATGGAGACGGTGGACGTGGCGGTTGCCCAGGCCCGGGGGGACGCATGAACGAGGACCAGCAGGCGCTCATCGCCTCGCTCGAGGCCCAGGAAGAACAGCTGGTCTTCACCCGGTTCAGCAACGCGGACGCGTGGCGGCTCGGCAGCGCGATGGCGGCGGCCGCGATCGAGCGGGCGCTGCCGGTCACGATCGACATCCGGCGCCATGGCCAGCAGCTGTTCCACGTCGCGCTGCCGGGCACCACGGCCGAGAACGACTCGTGGATCGACCGCAAGGTCAACGTCGTCAACCGTTTCTCCGCGGCTTCCTACCTCGTCGGCCGGCGGCTCGCGGCACGCGGGATCGCGCTGGACGAGGCGCTGGGCGTCGAGCCGCGGCTGTTCGCGGCGCACGGTGGTGCCTTCCCGATCCGAATCAGGGACATGGGAGTTGTCGGCACGGTCACCGTGTCCGGCCTGCCGCAGGCGGACGACCATGCCTTCGTCACCGAGATGATCGGCGCCTTTCTCAGCATCTGAGCGCGACCGGGCCGGTGAGGTTGCGGGCCACGCCAACTAGCGTTCTTCTTCAGAACGTGCGGCCCGGCGGGAGATGCCGGCGAGGTGATCAGCAGGCTCACGAATCCGCGTGCTGAATCCGTGCTGACACAGGGATAACCCCAAGTCATCTACCTGCGGAAACTGCCATTCGGTCCACGATCACCCAGATCTACGAGGGCGCCAACCAGGTCCAGCGGATGGTGATGGCGCGGCAGGTACTCAAGGCTGATTCAGCGGCGCCGAACTCGGGATTCTCCGATCTCCGGCCGATCTCCGGCCGGTATTAAGCCCGGCTGCTCGGCGGGCAGGGAACGGTGGCCTTGAACTCCGGGTGGGCGCCAGCAGTGGGGTCGGTGAACCGGCAGCCGAACGTCGGCGATGCGACCGCCCTCGGGTTGAGGATGTTGTCGCCGGCCGGCCGCTTCCCGGTGTGGATCCACGACACCAGGGCGGAGAACGCGGACGACAGCTCGCTGGTGGTGTAACCGCAGTGCGTCACCTCGCGGATGGCCCGGTCCACGAACAGGCCGCCCTCGCCGTGCGCCACCATCATGGCGTCGTACTGCTGGTCCATCGAGAGCGGAACGAACAGGTCGCCGATCCCGTGGACCGACAGCACCGGGATGCCCGGGTCGCCGTGGATCACCGGCAACTCGGCCGGCGACAGGGCGTCGGCCGAGGAGGTGGCCGTAACCGGCGTCCGCAGCACGGCGCGGTTGAGCGCGATCTCCTGCGGCAGGTCGATCAGCGGGTCGTCGTTGAACGTGTAGAACGTGTGCTCGTTGCCGGCCACGCTGCCGTTGGCGAAGCCGAGGGTGCCGCCGTTGAGCCCGGGGTAAACGCCGAACAGGAACGGGGCCTGGGTCAGCGGAGCGAAACCGAAACTATCCCAGTAGCCGACCGCGCTGGCGAAACCAGGACGGGTACCGCCGGACAGCTGCTCGACGGCGTCGGCCCACAGCGTCCCGGTCTTGGTGAGGTTGGTCGTGAACGTCTGCCCGCCGGTCGCCGCGACCGGGGTAATCCCGAGCGCGGGCAGTTCGGACTGCACCGTGGACTGGTACGCGGGCCCGTACGCCGCTCCGGCCGCCAGCGTCGTCGGGTAGCTGATCGTCGTCCCGGTCAGGCCCGCCGCGGTGACGTTGGCGCCCAGGTAGTAATTGAACAGGTTGTTGCCCGCCAGCACCCCGCAGTACGGCATGGCGCCCGCGAAGTCGCCCTTGTAGGCCTCGATCTCGGCCGTGGTGACCTCGCCGCCCATCGACAGGCCGCTCATGATCACCTGCCGGGACCGTAGCCCGGTGGTCGCCGGGAACGCCTCGAGCAGGTCGTGGGTGTCGACGACGCCGTCGCCCGGATCGTAGCCGTTCATCGCGTAGCTCGACGCGGCCCACGCGAACCCGTTGTCCACGAAGTACTGACGCAGCTGGGGATCATCGACCCACACCTCGTTGCCGGTACCCCGGTAACCGTGGGCGAACATCACCAGGGTCCCGTTCCAATTGGGCGGGACCTCGATCCGGTAGGAGGCCCCGTCGGGGGCGATGCCGGTCCAGACCCGGGACAGCTCGCCGCGGCCGTTGGCGATCGGGCTGAACGGCCCGGTGTAGGCCGCGCCGTTGAATTCGCAGGCCGGGTCGGCGATCTGAACACTAGGGACAACCGTGCTCGGCGTGGTGACGCACGAGCTGGGGCTGAACGCCGCCCCGGCCGCCCCGGCCGCTCGGGCTGATCCTGACAATCCAGCGATCGACCCGAGAACGAGAACGCCGCCGCTAACGAGGGCGGCGACGAGACGGCGTGGACGAGGGCGAGCCGACATTGGCATTCCTCCCGGGACGGCAGTGCGCTATGCGTAGCTTGCTCCCGAGTTTCATTTGCTTCAAGACGGCCGCAAGTGTGAGTTTCCCGGTTGTTAACGGTAATTCCGACATCTCGGTTCTTATCCCCGCAAATTCCCCCGCCGGTCCGCGATCACCCGCATCGACCGGATGAGTGCTGACGGGAAGCCGCGCGGCAAAGACGACCCCGGTCAGCGCGACCGCGATAGCGAACGCGAACGCCAGCGCGACGCCGGGGCGGTGCCCGATCCGGGCCGCGGCGGCCACGATGGCCCCCGCCACCCCGGTGCCGATGGCCTGACCGAGTACATCGCAGAGCTGAAGAGCCGAGGTCGCCCGGCCCTCCTCGCCCGGTGCGGCGCGATCGAGCGTGGTCACCGACAGCGGAGCGTAGGCGGTGCCGATCCCCGCGCCGGCCACCGCCCACGCCGCGATCGCCAGCGCTGGAGGCACCGCAGGCAGCAGCACCACGCACATCGCGCCGAGGCCGATGGCGACCAGGCACAGGCCGGGCCGGACCAGACGGCGCGGCCCCCACCGGGCGATGCAGCGGGCCTGCACCCACGATCCGGCCGTCCAGGTCAGGGTCGACGCCGTCAGCGCGAGCGCAGCCAGCCCGGTCGGGGCGTGCCTGACGGTCACGATCGCAAACGGGACATAGGCGTCGCCGGCGAAGAAACAGCACGTCAGCAGCGCCCGGCTGAGGATTGTGACGGTCAGCCCCGGCCGCGCGGTCAGGTACCGGGGTGGTGTCAGCTGGCGCATGGAAAGAACGAGCAGGGCACCGCCGGCCACACCGCCCGCGGCGACCACGGGCGCGACGCCGGAACTGAGTGACGCCAGTGCCGTGCCCGCGCCGGCCACCACGCCAAGCGCGGCCAGGTAGGGCACGGCCGCCGTGCCCGGACTGGCGGGCGGCGGGACGTGCCGCAGGGCCAGCACGACCAGCACCCCGGCCGCGATCACGAGCGGCAGCAGGCCCAGGAACACCCAGCGCCAGCCGACTGCGGCGGCCACCAGGGCGGCGATAGCCGGCCCGATCAGGCCGGGCACCACCCACGCGGTGGACAGCACCGCGAACATTCTCGGCCGGGCCTCGTCGGCATAGCACCGGGAGATCGCCACGTAGGCCACTGAGGGCACCACCCCGGCCCCCAGGCCCTGCACCGCCCTGCCCGCGACCAGCACCAGCATGTCCGGCGCGGTCCCGCCGATGACCAGGCCAACGGCGAACAGCACGAGACCGACCAGCATCGGCCGTCCGAGCGGCACCCGGTCGGCCAGCGTCCCGGCGAGCACGATCCCGAGCAGGCTCGCCAGCAGGAAAGCGCTGAACACCCACCCGTAGAGACGCAAATCTCCCAGCTGGCGGCCGACCACCGGCAGGATGGTGGCGACGGCGAGCGCCTCGAACGCGACGAAAGTGACCGCGAGCACCAGACCGACCGTCAGCGAGCGCTGGGCCGGCGCCCATATCCCTGCGGCCGGACTGGCCGACGCCGTCGGGGGGCTGTCCGTGTCTGAGCTCATTAGGACGAGGGTAGAACCTCAACCGGCGTTGAGGTCAAGCGGCCCTGACCGGTCGACGTGATGGCAGCGGCGCGCCTCAGCGTCCGGGGGGTATCGGCGGGGCCGGGTTGGCGCCGACCAGATACCGGCCGTAACGCTCCCAGTTCACGTACGGCGCCATGGCGCCCTGGTGGGTAAACGCGATCAGGTCCCGCAGGAGCCGCTGGATGGGCCGGTCCAGGCGGATCTCGTCGGTCGGGCAGACGTCGAAGAGCCGCTCGATTGCCTCTCGCGCCAGCTTGTAGCAGAGGGTCCCGCCGGCCCCGGTCAGTTGCGGGTCGGTGATCCGCTCGGCGCCCGGCTGGAGGGTCGAGAGGACCCAGTGCTGATAGGCCTCGATCATCTTGATGTTGGTGTGCGCGGTGGCGATCGCGGTCTGGACGACTGCGGAGTCATACATCTTGTCGTAGCCGAGCATCCTGATGCCCCGGCCCTTCGCCAGGTCGTGGAACGCCTCAAGCGCGTAGCGCGCCATGCCGAGCGGCAGCGCCGCGATGAACGCGTAGCCCATGTCCCCGACCTGCAGCAACTTGAAGACGTCGGCGATCCGGCGCGACACCCGGTGCGCAGGGATGAACAACGGCCCGCACTCCACGGAGTTGCTCCCGGTGCCCGCCGCGCCCATCACGTGCCAGTCATCGGCGATCGTGAGCTCGGACAGCGGGATCAGGCAGAACCCCTCCGAGGTGCTGCCGTCACCCTCCTCGATCGAAACCCGCAGCAGATCCCAGTCCGCGTGGTAGCAGCCGCTGTTGTACGGCCAGCTGCCCCGGTCTCGGATCCGGTAGCCTCCATCGACCGCCTCGCAGACCGCGCCCGCGGCGCCGAAGGTGCCGGCGAACCTGGCGTTGGGCGTCTCGGCGTAAATCGCGGCCAGCGTCTCCTCGGGGAAGACCTCCGCCATCCGGCCGATGCCGCTGTAGATCTGCAAGACCCAGGCGGTGGACGGGCAGCCGCTGGCGATGTGGGTCATCGCGGTCGCCGCCGTCGCCGCGTCGGTCCAATAGCCGCCGCGGTTCACTGGCATCAGCATCCGGAGCAGGCCGGCCTCCTCGATGGCCCGGATGTTCTCGTCCGGCACGTGGCCGAGTCGATCCGCCAGGCTCGCGTTCGAACGCAGGAGCGGGATCAGCGACTGCGCGCGACTGATCAGCTCCTCGGAGTTAGGTGCCACCGGCTTGCCGTCGAGCATCGCCTCGGTCACGTTCGTCCTTCCCGGCTGGTGCCGTTAGTCGGGCCGCAGGGCAACACTCGGTTGGCGCAAGCTCGACCACCCGCCGAAATGGAGGATAGGGTCGCACCGGCCGGCCGGTGAAGCAAAAGTTCCACTGACCAGAACGGGTCGTCTCGGCTGCCTGTCAATCGGCGCTTGGCGGCAAGGCAGCCGGGTCGGGCTGTTTTTCCTCGGCGGGGGCGCCGGCCACCAGGTCCCTGGCCCAGTCCCACCGCTCCATCCGGCGCTGGTCGTAGCGGGACGCGGCCCGAGCGGCCCGGCGCGGCCGGGTCGGATAGCGGCGCGCCGCCCACCAGGACCCCGGCTTAGCCAGCCTGATCGCCCCGACCAGCGCCACCGGGCCGATGACGATGCCAGTGACGCCGGTGATGATCTTGCCCTTGAGCAGGCAGATCAGGCAGAGCGCGAGGCTAATGGCGATGGTGACGATCGACGACCACCATTCGGACGAGCCGAGGCCGCCTGACACGAAGCTGGCCCCGCCGATCAGCGCCCCGGTTATCACCAGGACGCAGAAGATCGCGTCGACCGATTGCCGTCCCTGCCTGGACCAGTAGACGTCCTTCAGGTGCAGCCAGAGCGCGAACTCGTCGACGGTGAGGCCGACGCCGATCCCGAAGACCGCGGCCGCCGCGTCAAGCGCGGCCCCCGACGGGGTCTGCGATACCAGCACGATGCCGGTGCCGATGATGATGAGGATGCCGAAAACCTGGTGGTGAATGTGATTGCCGCCGACTGAGACATTGCCAAGCCCGGCCCCGCCGCCGCTGCCCGACCGGATCAGCCTGGTCACCATCCTGGTGATGAGAAAGGTCACCAGGATGGCCAGGAACATCCACATCATGGGATGCAGCGCAGGCTCCCCCCGCCGGCCGAAGTCTCTCCTGCCTGCAGAGATGCCCCGGCGGTGGCAGGCAGGAACATCATCGGCCGGCTGCGTCCGCTCTAGCCCGGATCGACCGGTCCGGCCGCCGCGGCCTGATGGCGTTCGGCGTGGCGAGCGACCCTGGCCCGGTTGGCGCAGGACGGCTTGCACCATTCCTGTCGGCGGTGCTTGCGGAAGTAGCGCACACACCGGGGCGCCTGGCAGGCGCGCAGCTCGTCCGCGGCCGGGGAGGCGAGCAGCTCAAGCACCGCCAAGGCGAGGATGCCGAGCGTCGCGTCGCCCGGGTCGAGGTCGGTGGTCCGCGTCACCGTCACCCGGCCCCCTTCATAGCGGTAGCGCGTGGTCGGCGCGATCGCGTCGACGCTGCCCTGAAGGAGCCGCAGGGCGGTCTCGGCCGGCAGGCCGGGGCGGCCGTGGTCGGCCCGGCTAGCGGGGTGCGGGGCGATCGCCGCGGCGAACAGGGCCCGGGTCGCCGAGCGCGCGGCCAGCAGGGACTCGTAGTCGACGTCGGGGCCAAGCCCGCGGCCGGCCAGCCACGCCCGCGCCGCCGAAGCCGACGACAGCAGGTCGTCCACCCGGCCGCGACCGTCGTGGACCAGGGTGTTCGCGAACCCGACGGCAAGGTCGCCGATATCGGCTGGAAGCTCCATGCCGATGATGTTACCGTTCTTAACGGATAGATTCCATCTAACCATTAGGAGCCGGATGCCCGTCATCGCTCACCTCAGCGACACTCACCTAGACGGCACCGCGCCGCGCCTGCAGCGTCTGCTCGACGTCGTCGCCGCGACCGCCGACGCCGGGACGGACGCGCTTGTCGTCACCGGCGACCTCGCCGACCACGGCCGGGCGGCCGAGTACGAGCAGTTCGCCGCCGCCATGCCGGCCGACCGCCGATGGCTGGCCACGATCGGAAACCACGATCGGCGCGAGCCCGCCCGCGACTGCCTCAGCCCCGGCTCGAGCGGGCCGCTTGACCGCGTGCTCGACATCGACGGCCTGCGCCTGATCGCGCTCGACTCGCTGATCGAGGGGGCCAACGACGGGCGGCTCGACCCGACGTCGCTGGCGTTCGCCGCCGAGGCGCTCGACGACTCGCCCGGGCCGGCCGTGATCGCGTTGCATCACCCGCCGGTCGCGGTCGGCCACCAGCTCATGGACGGGCTCGGGCTGCGCGATCCCGAGGGGCTGGCGGAGCTGGCCCGGCACCCCCGGCTGGCGGCGATCCTCACCGGGCACGTGCACACGTCCCTGGCCGCCCGCTTCGCGGGCGCCCCGTTGCTCGGGGCCGGCGGCGTGGCCTCGACCATGCGGCTGGGCTCGAAGACCGACCCGATCGTCGATGTCGCCGCCGTCCCGGCCTTCGCCGTGCACGTGTTCGACGACGCAGGCTGGGTTCGCAGCGTCTTCCACCCGCTGACGCCCGCCTCGTGATCACGGTCGCCGACGCCGCCGACATCGCGGGCGTCGTGCTACCGCTGGTCATCACGCCGGGCGCGAGCTTCGCGCTGACCGTGGCCGGGGCGGTCGAGGGGCCGCGCTGGATCGGGGTCCGGATCGCGCTCGGGACGACGGCGGCGATCTCGCTGATCGCCGCCGTCGTCTGTTTCACGCCGCTGGCGCAGGCGCTGAGCGATTCCCGCCTCGCTCGCCTGCTGGGGTACGTCGGCGCGGCCGTGCTGTTCGCGCTGGCCGCCCGCGTCGCCTACCCAGCGATCAAAGCCGGGCGGCGACCGGGCCCGCATCGGCCGGGGGCACGCTCGGCCTCGGCCCGCGCCTTCATGGCCACCATCGTCAACCCCAAGGCGCTGACGGTCTACCTCGTGATCGTCCCGGGCCTTGCCGTCGGCCTGGGGCAGTCGCTCAGGTCAACCGGCGTCGTCTTCGCCCTGACCCACATCCTCTGCACCTTCGGCTGGCTCACGACCGTGGACTGCCTGATCCAACGGGCGCGTTGGCTCGGGCAGCCCCGATCGCGTCGGGTGCTCCAGCTCGCCGCCGCCGCCGGGCTGGCGATCACCGCCGCGGTCCTGCTCCTGACCGCCCGCACCTAAGCAGCTCACAAAGATCAAACCCGTTTTATCGAACGGTCCCGGCCGTCTCTCCAGCCCAATGTCATGTCGAGGGCGGAGCTACGGCTGGTCCGGGCTGCTAGTAGCGGGCGCCCGATACCTGGCGGCCGAGCGGGTCGAGAAGGGCCAGCTCGTCCTCGGTGAGCGTGATGTCGAGGGCGGCGATGTTCTGCTCGAGCCACTTGACCCGCTTGGTGCCGGGGATCGGGGCCAGCGGGACGCCGAGCCGCTCCTGCTGGGCGTAGACCCAGGCCAGCGCGATCTGCGCGGGGGCGACGCCCTTAGCCGCGGCGACCTCGCGCACGGTGTCGGCGATCGCCTGGTTGGTGGCCGCCGCCGCGCCGGTGAACCGCGGGTTGTTGGCCCGGAAGTCCTTCGTGCCGAGGGCGCTGACGTCCACCGTGCCGGTCAGGAAACCGCGGCCGAGCGGCGAGTAGGGCACCAGCCCGACGTTGAGCTCCCGCAGGGCGTCGAGGACGTCGGTCTCGACGTCCCTCGTCCACAGCGAGTACTCGCTCTGCACGGCGGTGATCGGGTGCACCGCGCTGGCGCGGCGCAGCAGGTCGTTGTTGACCTCGGACAGGCCGAGGTAGCGGACCTTGCCCTCGGCGACCAGCTCGGCCATCGCGCCGACGGTCTCCTCGATCTCGGCCGTCTGCGGCGGCCGGTGCAGGTAGTACAGGTCGATGACCTCGACTCCGAGCCGGACCAGGCTGGCTTCGGCGGCCCGCTTGACGTAGGACCGCTCGCCCCGCAGGACCCGCGCCCTGCCGTCGGCGCCGGACCGGTCGATGCCGAACTTGGTGGCCAGCTGCACCTCGTCCCGGCGGTGCGCGATCGCCCGGCCGACCAGCACCTCGTTGTGCCCGGCGCCGTAGGCGTCGGCCGTGTCGAGGAAGGTCACGCCCGCATCGAGCGCGGCCTGGATGGTGGCGACGGACTCGTCCCAGTCGGTCGCGCCGTACCATTCGCTCATTCCCATGCAGCCGAGGCCCTGGGCGGAGACGGTGAGGTCGCCTAGCTTCGTGGTGCGCATTTCTGCCCTTCTTGTCCTAATGCCTGCGTCCGCGCTTCGCGGACCCGGAGCGAGTAGGTGTCGATCTTCGAGTTGAGCAGCTTGAGGCATTCCCGCTGGGCTGCCAGCGCTCGGCGCACCTCCTCGCGGTGACGCCGCAGGAGCTCGAGGCGCTCGGCCTCGCCGCCGCCGGACCGCACCAGCTCCGCGTAGCGCTGCATGTCGCTGACGGGCATGCCGGTCTCGCGAAGCCTGGTGAGGAGGCTGAGCCAGCTCAGGTCCGAGTCACTGAACCGGCGTCGTCCGTTGGCGTCTCTTGCCACCGGTCCGAGCAGGCCGATGCGCTCGTACCAGCGCAGCGTGTGCTGGGACAGCCCGCATTTCTCGGCCGCCTCGCTGATGCTCCAGGTCGTCACCCTTACGAGCCTAGGAGTTAGAGTGCGCTCTAACGCAAACGGGCCCGGGCAGGCGGCCGCGTCAGGCGTGGCGGAGGGTGCGCCAGCCCAGGAGGCCGCCGAAGCCGATGACGCCCAGGCCCGACAGCGCGTCAGCGATGCGGAGCGCCCGCGGGCCGACCCGGCGGCGGGCGACGGCGGCGGCCACCGACAGCAGTGCGTACCAGGTGAACGACCCGAATCCGATGGCGGCGACGAGCGTGACGGCGGCGGGCGTGGTGTGGGCGACCCGGGCGGTGGACGCGGCGGCGAAGATCGCCGCCCACGACAGGATCGTCAGCGGGTTGGACGCGGTCGCGACGACTGCCGTTCGCACCGCCCGGGCGGCCGAGACCGTTTCCTCGTCGGTCTCCAGCCCGCTGCGGATACGGAACGCCGACCACAGCGTGCGGGCGCCGATCGTCAGCAGAATCGCAGCGCCGCCCAGGCCGAGCGCGAGCCGTAGCTGGGGGAGGCGGAGCAGTTCGGTGACGCCCGCCACCCCCAGGCCCGCGTAGGCGCTGTCGACGAGCGCGACGCCCAGGCTGATGCCCAGGCCGACGCCGAGTTGCCCGCGCAGGACCGAGCGCACGCACAGCAGCGAGATCGGCCCGATCTGCGCGGCCACCAGAAACCCGAGCCAGAACCCGGTCGCGAACGCGGTGACGATGACGGTGCGCATGGGGTAAGGCTGCCACGACCGGGTGGTCGCGTCAGATGGTTTTCTGCCCGGCGCCCGCTGCGCCGAAGTAGTGGCCCTTGTCCAGGTCCTCGATCAGACCGGGCTGAACCGGCCGCCAGCCGAGCAGTTCGGTGGTGAGCGCGCTTGACGCCGGGCAGTCGAGCCCCAGGATCATCCCGAGGAAGCCGAGCTCTTCGGCCGGGACGGAAGCCGTCGGCAGGTTGAGGTGACGGCCGATCACGGCCGCGAAATCGCGGACCGGCACCCCCTCGTCGGCCACCGCGTGCAGCACCGACCCGGCCGGCGCCCGCTCGACCGCCAGCCGGACCAGCGCGGCGGCGTCCAGCACGTGCACCGCCGGCCAGCGGCCGGACCCGTCGCCGACGTAGCCGACGGCGCCCTTGTCGCGGGCGAGGCCGATGACGCGGGAGATGAGGCCGTGCTGGTCGCCGTCGCCGTGCACCGACCGCGGCATCCGCACCACGGACGAGCGGACCCCGCGCGCGGCCAGGTCGAGCACGGCCCTGGCGTTCTTGTCGCGGCCGGCCGCCGGCCCGCCGAAGGCGGGGAAGTCGCGCTCGGTCGCCACCGCGCCCGGCACCGCGGGCGTACCGGAGGCGGCGACCAGCGGCTTGCCGGTGCCCGCGAGCGCCGCCGCCATCGCCTCGACCGCGCGCGCGTCGGCCTGGACCGAGGCCGCCATCTGAGTGAAGTCGTGGATGTAGGCGAGGTGAACGACCGCGTCGGCGTCGGCCGCCCCGGCCCGCAGCCCGTCCAGGTCCGCCAGATCCCCGCGATGCACCTCGGCCCCGAGGGCGGCGACGGCGGCGGCCGAGGAGTCGGACCGGGCCAGCCCCAGGACCTGGTGACCCGCGCCGATGAGCTCGGGGACGACGGCCGATCCGATCCAGCCGGACGCGCCGGTGACGAATATCCGCATGAGCAGCTCTCCTCACAGTGATGCGACTAAGGTCCCATCACTCTATCAGCGTGATGGGACCTTAGTCGCATCAACTATGCTGTGGGCATGGCCCGATGGGAACCGGACGCGCGGCAGCGCTTGGTCGCCGCCGCCCTCGACCTGTTCACCGAGCAGGGCTACGACAACACCACCGTCGCCCAGATCGCGGACCGGGCCGGGCTGACCAAGAGCACCTTCTTCCGGCACTTCCCGGACAAGCGGGAGGTGCTGGTGGCCGGCCAGGACACGCTCAGCCGGCTGTTCGCGGAGGGGATCGCCGCCGCTCCCGAGGACGCCACGCCGCTCGAGGCGGTCGCCGCCGGCCTCGACGCCGCCGCGGTCGCCATCACCCCGGAACGGCGCGAGCTCGGGCCGAGGCTCCAGGCGGTCGTCGCCGCCAACAGCGAGCTCCAGGAGCGCGACGCGCTCAAGCGCGTCGGCCTGGCCAAGGCGATGAGCGACGCCCTCCAGCGGCGCGGGGTGCCCGACCCGGCCGCCAGCCTCGCGGCCGAGCTCGGCGTCCTCGCGTTCAAGCGCGCCTTCGCCCGCTGGATGGACCCCGGCAACCGCCAGGAGTTCTGCGACCTCGCCCGCCAGTCGCTGCAGGAGCTGCGGGCCGCCAGCGCCGCCCTCGGCTAGCGCCAGCCCCCCGCGTCCCTCCCAAGCCCAGCCCGCCCCCAGGCCCCAGGCCCCAGGCCCCAGGCCCAGGACCCCGGCCCGGCCCCTGGCCCCCGGGCCAGCCCGGCCCGGCCCGCCCCGCCCCGGCCCGGCTCGGCCCGCCCGGCTCAGTCCGGCTCGGCCCGTCCCGGCTCGGTCCTTCGCCACTTCTGACCCATCCGATGCTCGAGTCACACCCTCCACTGTCGCGCGCGCATCTAGCTATCAGTTCTGACCAGAAATTCATCTTCTTATCGGTTCTGACCACAAAACTCCGACAATTCGGACACGAAAGCGGTCAGAACTGATAAGTAGGCGAAAAAATGGTCAGAACTGATAGAAAGTTGACCTAGTTGTTGCGCCTCCGGCGGCGCGGTCAGTCGGCCATTCGCTGGCACAGCCACGCGAGCGAGAGCGGGTACCGGTAGTCGATGCCGGCGTGGGTGGCGTCGAACAGCTCGAAGCGGATCAGCTCGTCCGAGACTCCCGCGTCGAGCAGCGCCGCCCGGAAGGCCTCCGCGCCGACGTCGAGGTAGAAATCGTCCCTGGTCCCGGCGTCGATCCAGATGCCACGGCAGCCCGCGCAGGGCGGCGGCGTAGCGCGGCACCATCCGCACCGGGTCCCAGTCCAGCCACCGCTGCCACACGTCCGGCCGCAGCACGCCGGTGACCGGGTCGAACGGCAGCTCGGGGGTGCCGTCGTCGGCGGCCGAGAAGCAGGCGGCGACGCCGAGCAGCGCGACCAGGGGCATGTCCTCCGGCTGCGTGAACGACACCCGGGACCGGAAGTCGTCCCACCACCGGAGGATGTCCCCGTCGTACTTCCGCAGGTGCCGGACGACGACCGGGAACTCGGGGATGTAGCAGTACTCGTAGAGCGCGTCGCCCGCGTGCGTCGCCAGCGCGCCGAACAGGTCGGGCCGCAGCATCGGCGTGATCATGGCGCCGAACCCGCCGCTCGACTTGCCGGTGATCGCCCGGTGGGCGGCGTCGGGAATCGTCCGGTACCGCGCGTCGACGTAGCGGCACGACCTCGTCGCACAGGTACGAGTGGTAGCGCCCGGTGCCGGGCGAGTCGACGAACTGGCTGCCGCCGTAGGCGGTCCACGCGTCGACGTAGACGACGATCGGCGGGCGGCGCGTCGCCGCGCGCGAACATCGCGTCGGCGGTCTCAGGGAACGGCTGCCGGAACGCCGCCCGGTTCCGCCACATCGCCAGCTGCCCGGTGTAGCCCTGGATCACGTACACGGCCGGGTACCCGCGGTCGGGCGAGTCGTCGTACCCGGGCGGCGTGTACACCAGCAGCGGCCGCTCGGCCGGGTCCCCCAGCGGGTTGCCGCGCAGCAGCTCGCTGCTGATCACGTGCTCGTCTATCCGTCCGGTAAGCTCAGCGCTCCATGGCAACATGCTCACGATCATTCCACCCGCCCGCCGTAACCCGGTTACGGCTGCGAGCCGAGCGTCACGGTCGCCTTCTTGCCCGTCGCCCCGTTCCGCGCGTACCCGATCGTCACCGTGTCCCCCGGCTGCTTGGTGAGCGTCAGCTCCTGCAGCTGGACGTTGGTGGTGGCGGTCTGGCCGTTGATCTCGGTGATCACGTCGCCCTGCTGCAGGCCCGCCTTCGCGGCCGGGCCGCCGGGCACGACGCCCGCCACGAACAGCCCGCCCTTGAGGCCCGCCTGCGCGGCCGCGTCGGCCGGGATCGGCACCGTCTGCACGCCGAAGTACGAATGCGACACCCGCCCGGTGGAGATGATCTCATCGGAGATCGTCTTGGCGAGGTTGACCGGAATCGCGAAGCCGAGACCGACGCTGCCGGCCGAGGATCCGCCGTCTGCGGTCGGCACGGTCGCGCCCGCCGTCGGAACCCCGATGAGATCACCCGAGCAGTTCACCAGCGCGCCGCCGCTGTTGCCGGGGTTGATCGCGGCGTCGGTCTGCAGCGCCGACACCAGCAGCGCCGACCGGTCGTCCTCGGCCGGCACCTCGACCGTCCGGTCCATCGCGCTGACGATGCCGGAGGTCACCGTGCCGGACAGCCCGAGCGGCGCCCCGATCGCGACGACCGGCTGGCCGACCTGGACCGAGTCCGACGAGCCGAGCCCGATGACCTTGAGGTTGTCCGACTGCGCGACCTTGAGCACGGCCAGGTCGGTCAGCACGTCCCGGCCGACGATCGTGGCCGGCACCGAGGTCCCGTCCGAGAACGTCACCTCGACCTTCCCGCCGTTGGCGGCGATCGCGATCACGTGGTTGTTGGTCAGGATGTAGCCGTCGGACCTGATGACCTCGCCTGACCCGGTTCCCGCGCCGCCCGGCCCGGCGGCGGCGATGGTCACAACCGAGGGGAGCACCTGGTCGGCGACCGAGGTGACCGGGCAGCCGATGGCCGAACTGGCCGAGGCGCTGCCGCCATTGCCGCTGCTGCCTGATGACGAGCAGCCGGCCAGCGCGGCGCCGGCCGCGACCGGCACCAGCAGCCACGGCAACCACCGGCGGCGCGCGGCGTCGTGCTTGGTCACCCGGTCACCTTCCGGCCCGTCGCGGTCGAATCCGCGGCCGAGTCGCCCGCGGCCCCGCGCGCCCGCTGGCCGGGGACGCTGACGTCTCCTGCCGCCTCGTGCTCGATGTCGGAGGCGCTCGAGCGGACCGCGTGCCGGAAGGCGAACGCCCCGAACATCTCCATCAGGCCCATCACGATGAACCAGACGCCCATCAAGATCGCGAGCGCGGTGATGGACGCGATCGGGGCCGAGATCACGACGATCCCGGCGACCAGGCTGATCACGCCGAAGAAGATCGTCCAGCCCGTTCCCATCCGGGTCGGGGTGCCGGAAATGCCCGCGATCAGCGCCGTCAGGCCCTGGACGACCCAGGTCAGGCCGATGACGAGGCCGATCAGGGCGATGCTGAGATGAAGGTGCCTGATCAGCACAAGCCCGGCCACGATGAACACGACCCCTGCGATCCCGCGCCAGACCCGGCCGTGCTCCTCGCCGCGGAACGCCTCGACGACGTTGTAGATCCCGGAGAAGATGACCAGGACTCCGAGCAGCACGGCGATCACGGTCAGCGATACCCCCGGCAGGGCGGCCACGATGATGCCGAGAATGAAGGTGAGCAGCCCGACGGCGAAGGCCGCCCGCCAGTCCAGCAGCCCGCCTAGCGTCAGATCGGACCGGATCGCCGCTTTTTCGGAACGTTCGGATGTCATGAGCTGCCCCCTCTGGTCGGCGTGCTCCGAGCAGGCGGCAGACACGCCGCGCGCACGCGCCACGGGCGCCAGCCTCCCACCGGGCCGGACGGGCGGGCCTCATCCCAAGGGGGTGATCTTCCCGGCCGTCAGCTCCGGGGCAGGACGAACCTCTCCATCGCGTTGGCGAAGCCCTCGTCGGTGTTGGCGGTGGTGACCCGGCGGGCCGCGTGCTGCACCTCGGGGCTCGCGTTGCCCATCGCGATGGAGAGCCCCGAATGAGCGAACATCAGCACGTCGTTCGGCATGTCGCCGATCGTGGCGATGGCCTCGGCCGGAATCGAGTACCGCTTCGACAGGTACCGCGCGACCGCGCCCTTGTTGGCATCCGGGTGGGTCACGTCCAGGTAGTAGGGCTGGGACCGGGAGGCGGTGACGTGGTCGCCGAACTTGTCGTGGGCGGCGGTCGAGGCGCGGGCGACCGCGTCGAGGTCGTCGCTGACCCCGACCAGCTTGGCGATGTTCCTGGTGAGCCCGTCGAGGCCGGTCATCACCTTCGGCTCGAACTTGCACGGTGGCCGTTTCCCTGGCGACGTGGGCGCCCTCGGGGTCGGGCACGTACCAGTCCGCCCCCTGGTAGACCCAGGTGTCGAGGCCGAACGAGCCGAACAGCTCGGAGACCGGCTGCACCAGATCCTCCGGCAGCACCCGCTGCTCGATCACCGACATGTCCCGGTTCACCAGCAGCCCGCCGTTGAAGGCGGCGATCGGGGTGCTGAGGTCGAGCGGCTCGATCAGCATCGACATGCCCATGGGCGGCCGCCCGCTGGTGACCGCGAACAGGATCCCGGCCTCGCCCAGCTTGCGCACCGCCGCTATCGCGCGCTCGGTCAGCACCTTGTCGTTGGTCACCAGGGTGCCGTCGACATCGGCCAGGACCAGTTGGATGCTGCTGCTCGTCACGAGGTCTCCCCGGATCGCCGGCCAAGAGTATTCAAAATCGATGCTATCGAACGGACCGTTGCTCCGCCGTGACCCGCCCGTTCCCCCGTCGGGTATGAATATGTTGAATTTTGTGTGAACGCAATCCAATGCCGGCGATGACCTAGCACAATGTAGTCATGCGGTCACGACTCCCTCATATTCGGGCGAGGTTCACGGCAGACCCAAGGCTGACGGTCGGGCTCGGGACCGTGCTCGTCCTCGGTTTGGCCGGCGGGCTCCTCTGCCTGGCTGCGCCGCCCGCAGTGCCCACCTTCCTGGTCGCCTCGACGGCGTTCAACCTCATCATCGGCGCGACCGAGGCCCGCTGGCGGCTCTACGGCTGGCGCGACCCCGGCGCCGACGCCGAGATCGCGTGGCCGGACCCGGTCCGGCCGGGCGACGAGCAGCTCTCGTTCGACCTGATCGTGCCGCTGCGGGACGAGGCGAACGTGATCGGCGAGACGCTGCGCGGCCTGCTGCGGCAGACGCACCCCCGGCTGCGCATCGTGGTCTCGCTGTGCGACGACGACGAATCCACGATCGAGGCGGTGCGCACGATCGTCCGGGAGAACCCGCTGACGGACCGGATCACGATGATCAGCGATCACTACGACAACCCGACCAAGGCGCAGCAGCTCAACCGGGCGCTCGAGGTGTGCACGGGCGACGTGGTCGGGGTGATCGACGCCGAGGACGACGTCGCCGAGGACCTCCTGGTGCACGCCGAGGCGCTGCTCACCAGGGACGGCGCCGACGTGGTGCAGGGCGGCGTCCAGCTCATGAACCTGGGCATCGGGCTCGACAAGTGGTTCCAGGTGCACAACGTGCTCGAGTACTTCTTCTGGTTCACCAGCCGGATGGCGTTCCACGCCTCCACCGGGTTCGTGCCGCTCGGCGGCAACACCGTCTTCGTCCGCCGCGAGCTGCTCAGCCGGGCGGGCGGCTGGCCGCTGTCGATCACCGAGGACTGCGCGCTCGGCGTCCGGCTGACGGCCGAGTTCGGCGCGAAGGTGGCGACCGCCTACAGCCCCGGGCTGAGCACCCGCGAGGAGGCGCCGACGACGATCTTCAACAAGGAGATCGGCTCGCTGTTCTGGCAGCGGGACCGGTGGATCCGCGGCTTCATCGAGCAGTTCATCGGCGGCCGCTGGCTCAGCATGCCCACGCCGCGGCAGCGGCTGCTGGCCGGCTACATCCTGGCCACCCCGATCCTGCAGGCGATCTCGTTCTTCCTGCTGCCCGCGGCGATCATCATGGGCCTGATCGTGAACTCGCCGATCGCGCTCGCGCTGCTGTTGTTCACCCCGTACATCCCGATGGGGGTCACCGTCGCCAGCCAGCTCATCGGGCTGCACGAGTTCTGCCGTAAATACGACAAGCAGGCCAGCCGGTGGCACTACGCCTCGCTGGCGTTCCTGGCGCCGCTCTACCAGATCGTGCTCTGCGGCGCCGCCGCGGTCGCCGTCTACAAGTACGCGACCGGCGACAAGACCTGGTACAGAACCGGCCGCGCGAGCGAGCACCGAGGCGTGGCCGCGCGGGTCGTGCCTGCCGCCGTCATCGCGTCTTCACCGGCCGACCTCGACGACGCCACCGCATGAGCGCTCGGGCCTCGACCAGGCCGGCCCCGGACGAGGCAAGGTCCAGGCCGGCCCCCGGCCGCAGTTCGTGGACCGGCTGGCGGCCTGGGTCCGCGCTCACCGGACGGACCTGCTGTCGCTCGGCATCCCGCTCGCGCTGGTGATCCCGGCCACCGCGTGGAACCTGCAGGGCTGGCCCGGCCGGGTCGACGAGGACGAGGGCACCTACGTCGCCGAGGCGTGGGCGATGATCTACGAGCACCACCTGGCCCCCTACACCTACTGGTACGACCACCCGCCGCTGGGCTGGGCGCAGATCGCCGGGTACATCTGGCTCACCGACGGGTTCGCCCGGTACGCGAGCTCAATCGAGGTCGGCCGCGAGCTCATGCTCCTGGTCACCGTCGCCAGCAGCGTCCTGCTCTACCTGCTGGCCCGGCGGCTGCGGTTCCGCCCGGCGGCGGCCGGGATCACGGTGGCGCTGTTCGGGCTCTCACCGCTGGCCGTGTACTACCACCGGATGGTGTCGCTCGACAACATCGGGACGCTCTGGCTGCTGGCCGCCATGGTCGCCGCCACCTCGCGGCGGCGCAGCCTGGGGGCCGCGTTCTGGGCCGGGACGTTCTCGGCGGTGGCGGTGCTCAGCAAGGAGACCATCGCGATCTTGCTCCCGGTGGTGTTCTGGCTGATCTGGCAGCAGTCGCACCAGCGGACCCGCACGTGGCACCTGGCGGTCTACTCGGTCACGGTCGGGCTGCTGACGGCCTTCTACCCGCTGTTCGCGATGCTGCGCGGCGAGCTGTTCCCCGGCAGCGGCCACGTCTCGCTGCTGTGGGCGATGTGGTGGCAGCTGTTCGGCCGCACCGGCAGCGGGTTCCTGCTCGGCAACGGGACCGCCGCGGGCGGCCTGCTGACGCTCTGGCTCGGTACCGATCGCTGGCTGCTGTTCTGCGGCCTGGCGGCGACGCTGCCCGGCCTGTTCACCGGGCGGCTGCGCCCGCTCGCGCTCGGCCTCCTGCTGCCGACGGCGATGGCGCTGACCGGCGGCTACCTGCCTTATTTCTACGTGACGGCGATGATCCCGTTTGCCGCCGTGCTGATCGGCGGAGTCGCCGACACGCTCTGGAACCCGGTCCGCTCGGAGCTGCTCGAGTGGGTCCGCCGGATGGCGGCGATCACGGCCGGGATCGCGGCGGTGCTGTTCGTCATCCCGCAGTGGGGGAGCGCGCTGGTCCGGCAGGCCGGGGAGAACGGCGCGAGCAGCGCGCTGCGGGCAACCGCCTGGGTCGAGGCGCACGTGCCCAGGAAGGACGTCGTGGTCGTCGACGACTACCTGTGGCTGGACCTGAAGCGGGCGGGCATGAACCCGCTCTGGGAGCAGAAGATGGCGTCGGACGCCGAGAGCCAGGGCGTGCTCAGCGACGGCTGGCGCTCGGTCAACTACGTGGTGGTGACCGGCCAGATCATCGGGACCCTGGCCACCCTGCCGATCCTCCAGCAGGCGATCAACCACTCGGTGCCGGTGGCCGGCTTCGGCGACGGGATCGTGATCAGGCGGGTCAACCCCGGCTGGCACGCGGCTGGCCCTCGGGGTACGGCCACGGTCCGTTCGAGATAATCGGATTTGATCTTTTTCCGCTGGTCGTGAACCTGCGCCGGGTCGGGTGCAATAGACGGGTGATGGACGACGACGAGCTGATCGCGAGCCTGGCCGGCGGTGATGACACGGCGCTGCGGGAGCTGTTTGCCCGGCACGCCCCGTGGCTGGCCGCCAGGCTCCGCAAGGCCCTGCCGTCACACGACGTGGAAGACGTACTCCAGGAGACGTTCCTGGCCGTGTGGAAGAACGCGGGAACGTACCGGCCCCAGGGCACGCCCGAGGCGTGGCTGTGGGTGATCGCGCGGAATCAGGCCGCCCTGCTGCTGCGCAAGCGCGGGCCGGCCGCCCAGGCCCTGCTCGACGAGGGGCCGCTGGCGGCCGATCCGGCCGAGGCGGCGGCCGTGCGGGCCGACCTGGCCGTCGCCGCGGCGGCGGCGCTCGGCCCGCCCGGCTGCCCCGACCGTGAGCTATGGCGGCTCATGTACGAGGAAGACCGGCCGGTCGCGGAGGTGGCGGAGCTGATGGGCGTCCCCGAGGGAACCGTGAAGAGCCGCGCGCACCGGGCCCGCCGGCTGCTGCGGGCGGCGCTTGGAGGTGCGCGATGAAGGATGAGATGGGCTACCAGGGTCCGGGCCCGGCAGGCGATGGTGTCGACCTCGACCGGGTGTGGGTGAATGTCGCCGCCGAAGTCTGGCGTCGCCATCCGGGGCGGCTGGAGCGGACCGCGACGCGGCTGCTGCGATCGCCCGGCCTGGCCCGGGCGCTGCTCAACACGCCCTCGCTGCTGCTGCCGTGGCTGATCGCGTCCACCGTGGTGCTCGCCGCCGGCGCGCTGGCGCAGCGCGGAGCGGGCCAGCCGCTGGTCTGGCTGATCGCCCCGGCGGTGGCGGCGGTCGCCATCGCCTACTGCTACGGCCCCGGCCTCGACCCGGCCTGGGAACTGTCCTGTTCGATGCCCGTCAGCGACCGGCTGGTGCTGCTGACCCGGGCGGTCGCGGTGTTCGCGGCGAACGCGGGGCTCGGCCTGATCGCCAGCGCCGCCGCCCTCGGCACGGACGCCTCAGCCGGCACCGCCCAGCTCACCTTCGGCTGGCTGCTGCCGATGACCGCCGCCTGCGCCCTCGCGCTCGCGGTGGCGGTGGCGCTCAGGTCGCCGGTCGTCGGCGCGGGGGCCGGCGTCGGCGCCTGGGTCATCCTCGTGCTCGGCTACGGCGCGGCCGACGGCGCGTCCAGCGCAGGCAGCCGGCTGACGCCCGCGGCGCTGGCCCCGGTCCTGACCGACGCGAACCTGTACCTCCCGTACCTTGCGGTCGCGGCCTGCTGCGCCGCGATCGCGGCTTTCACCATCCGCCCGCAGAGAGGCCTGCTGTGAACATCGAGCTGACTGACGTGACCCGGACGTTCGGGCGAAGCAGGGCGGTCGACGGGGTGAGCCTCGCCGTCGGCCCCGGTGTCTTCGGCCTGCTCGGCCCGAACGGCGCGGGCAAGACCTCGCTGCTGCGGATGCTCGCGACCGTGCTGCCGCCGTCGTCGGGCGCGGTGCGGCTGCTCGACCGCGACCCCGGCCGCCCGGCCGACCGGGTCGAGATCAGGCGCAGGCTCGGCTACCTGCCGCAGAACCTGGGCTATTACCCGTCGTTCACCGTGTCCGAGTTCGTCGAGTACTTCGCGCTGCTGAAGGAAGTGCCGGGCAGCCGGGTGCCGCAGGCGGTGGCCGGCGCCATCGAGCGGGTCGACCTCGGCCCCAAGGCGAAGGCCAGGCTGCGCACGCTGTCGGGGGGGATGCTGCGCCGGGTCGGCATCGCCCAGGCGATCGTCAACGACCCCGAGCTGCTGCTGTTCGACGAGCCGACGGCCGGCCTCGACCCCGAGCAGCGGGTCGGGTTCCGCACGCTGATCCGGGATCTCGGCCAGCAGGCGACCGTCGTGGTCTCCACCCACCTGGTCGAGGACGTGGGCGCGGCCTGCTCGGAGGTGGCGCTGATGGCCGAGGGCAAGGTCGTGTTCTGCGGCCGCCCGGACGAGCTGATCGCGCACGGCGAGGGATCGGAGATCGGCGACTCCCCGCTCGAGCGCGGGTACAGCGCGGTCCTGGCGGCGTCCCGCAAGCGGGTGGCGGCGTGACCGCGGTGGCCCTGGCCCGCCCGGCCCGCTTCCGCCCGGCCCGCATGCTGCGGCTGGAGATCAGGCACAGCCCGATCGTCTGGGTGCTGCCGGTGCTGGCCGCGATCTTCTACTTCAACACGTACCGTAACGCGACCGGTCTCCCGCCGAACTGGGCCAACGCGGCCGCGGTCGTCATCGGACCAATGCTCGTCTACCTCTGCGTGTTCGCCGCCGGGCTCGCCGCCTGGGTCGGCACCCGTGAGGGCCGCAGGAAAACCGGCGACCTGCTGGCGACCACCGCCCGCGCGGCCTGGGCGCGGCAGGCGACGGTGCTCGGCGCCACCGCCTTCTGGATGGTGCTTGCGTTCTTGGCCGAGACCGCCGTCATCTACATCCTGGCGGCCGGCCAGGCGACCTGGGGCGGGCCGCCGTTGCTGCCGGTGGCCGTCGGCGTGGTCTGCACCGTCACCGCCTGCGCGGTCGGGTTCACGGCCGGCACCCTCTTCCCCGGCCGGTTCACCGCGCCGATCGTCGCGGTCGCCGTCTTTGTGCTTGAGTTCGTCGGGGTCACGGCGGCCAACAACGTCAACAACTCCGCTTACCTTGGCAGGGGCGGCACCTCCCCGCTGCTCATGACGGATCAAGGCCTGCCCCATCTCGTCGAGGCCGGCGTCTTCTACCGGGTCCCCCCGGACGTTTCCTTCGCCCAGCTCCTGTTCCTGGGCGGGCTGCTGCTGGTGGCGGGCGGCCTGCTCAGCCTGGCACCCGCGGCCCGGGTGCCCGGCGTCCGCGGCCTGTCCCTGGCCGGCCGCCGGAGGTCGCTGGCGGTGGTCGCGGCGGCCGCCGTCGCCGGCGGCGTGGCCGCCTCCGCTACCGCGTTCTCGCTGGCCGGCACCGCGACGTACAACCAGGAGACCGGCTGGGTGATCCCGGCGCTGCACGACGCGGCAAGCGACCGGCCGATCCCGTACACCCCGGTCTGCACCGGGGCCGCGTTCCGGGTGTGCATTCACCCGGCCTACGCCGGCTACCTGAACGCGATGACGGCGGCGCTTGACCCGGCCGCGGCCGAGATTGCGGGGCTGCCGGGCGCGCCGGTCCGGGCCGAGCTGGCGGTGGGCTACGCGCTGCCCGCCCCGGCGGGCACGACGTCGGTCTACGCCTACTCGGGATCCGGACAGGGAGTGGGCGGGGCCTGGTTCGGGCTGAGCGCGGCCCAGGCGACCACGCTGGACTGGGAACAGACCGTCCAGCAGAGCTTCCTGTTCTGGTTCGTCTCCGGCCCGGCCCAGAACGCCTCCGCGAACGCTGACCCGGCCCAGCAGGCGATCGCCGATGCGCTGCTGGCCAAGATCGGCGCGCCGGCCCCGAACCTCGGCCCATTCACGAAAGGGGGCGCCGCGCAGGGCTCCTCCGGCCCGGCCGGACCCGCCTCCCCGGCATCGGCCGCCCAGATCGCCGCCGCCGCGAGCCGCTTCGGGTCGCTGTCATCCGCCGACCGGCGTGCCTGGCTGACTAAGAACGTCGCCGCGCTGCGCTCCGGCACCGTCACGCTGGCGCAGATCCCGTGACCGCCGACAGCCCGACCGCGCGGTCGCAGGAGCTCGCGCCATGACCGCCGCCGAAGTCAGGACCCCGTCCGTCCCGCCGGCGTCGTCCGCCGGTTCGCCTGCGGCGTCGGCGGTCGCCCGACTGGCGGCGGGCGCGCGCCTGGCCTGGCTGCACCTGCGCAGCAGGCGGGCCCCGGTGGCGGTCGTCGCGCTGGCCGCCTGCGCGGTCGCGCTCCGCGCGGTACTGCACTGGCAGCCGACCTCCGGCGGCGCCACCGCGCAGCAGATCCCGATGATCATCGAGGGCGGGGCGGCGGTGGTGATCGCGGTGACCACCCACAGCCCGTTCGGCGAGGCCGAGCGGGCCACCGGCCGCTGGCTCCCGCTCCTGCGGCTGGGCGCGGTGCTCGCGCTGACCGGTGCCGCCATCGGCCTGCTCCAGCTCGGCGTGACCGGCGCCTCACTGAACGACGGTGTCCTCACCCTGGCCCGCAACGTCATCGGCCTGACCGGGATCGGCCTGCTGACGTCGCTCGTCACCGGCGGCCTGCTGGCCTGGATCCTGCCGCTCGGCTACGTCGGGTTCGCCGAGTACGCGCTCGCGGAGGCCTGGCGCAACCCGTGGACCTGGCCGGTCCGCCCGCCGACGGACCGCGGCGCCTGGATCTGCGCCGTCCTGGTCTTCGCGGTCGGCCTGGCCGCCTTCACCCTCCGCGGCGGCCGCACCCGGCTCGCCGACGACGCCTAACGACGCTTGGCTGCGGCGACAGCGTCCGCACCGGGCGTGCCCACGGCCCGCGGCCGACCTTAGGCACACCGTCCTCACCGTCACCACGGTCAACAGGCCAGGCGGATAAAGAGGTTAACGTGCGAAGTTCGAGTCGCGGGGTGCCCCCAACGGCACACGCTGACGCCCGCGGCCGAAAAACGCGGCCCCCAACGGCACACAATCACAGCTCCCGCCCAGGCCGGCTCGTCGGCAACCGCCACCCCCGTCTCACAACGATCAGCTGTGTCGCGAGCCGCGGTTCCGAGGCACGGCAGACTAGGGGGGTGCTGCGCATCGTCGAGGTCGGCAGCCCGGACGACCCGAGGCTGGCGGACTACACCAGGCTGACGGACGCCGGGCTGCGGACCCACCTGGAGGCCGAGCGGGGCCTGTTCATCGCCGAGGGGACCAAGGTCATCACCCGGGCGGTCGCGGCCGGGTACCCGGTCCGGTCGATGCTGCTCGCCCGCAGCCGGCTGATCGACCTGGCATCGCTGGGCGACGCCGAGGCGCCCGTCTACCTGGTCCCGGACGAGGTCGCCGAGCGGCTGACCGGCTATCACGTGCACCGGGGGGCGCTGGCGGCGCTCGCCCGCAGGCCGCTGCCGGAGGTTGCCGGGCTGATCGCGGGCGCGCGCCGGATCGTCGTGCTCGAGGATCTGGTCGACCACGCCAACGTCGGGGCGATCTTCCGCTGCGCAGCCGCGCTCGGGGTGGACGCGGTGGTCCTGTCGCCCCGGTGCGCGGACCCGCTCTACCGGCGGTCGGTCAAGGTCTCGATGGGCGCGGTGTTCGCGATCCCGTACGCCCGGATGAGCGACTGGTTCGACGGCCTGGCCGACCTGAAGTCGGCCGGCTTCCGCGTCCTCGCCCTCACCCCGCACGAGAGCGCCACCCCGATCGGCGCGGCCCTGAAGCGCGCGGGTGACCAGGCGGCGCTGGTGTTCGGCACCGAGGGGGACGGGCTGTCACCGCGCTGGCTGCACGAGGCCGACGAGAGCGGTGCGGATCCCGATGAACCGGGCCGCCCGCACGGCCGGGGTGGACTCGCTCAACGTGGTGGCGGCGGCCGCGATCGCCTGCCACCTGCTGACCGCTGAGTGACTGACCCATGAGTGACCACTGGGATAAGAGGGGACGTTCTAGCCCGACTTCGTGAACGGAGACGGGTGGGCGAGCAGGAGCTTTTCACGCTGACGGTCGCCATCGCCGTCGTGGTGATCATCGGGCGGGCGGTCGCGACCCGGCTCGAGGTGCCCGAGGCGGTCGTGTTCGTGGTGCTCGGCGTGCTGGCCAGCCTGATCCCGCAGGTGCCGAACATCGACCTGTCGCCCGACGTGGTGCTGGTGCTGTTCCTGCCGCCGCTGGTGTACAACGCGGCCTTCCTCACCGCGCCCAGGGAGACCAGGGAGAACGCGGTGCCGATCACCGCGCTCGCGATCGGCACCACGGCGGTCACGATCGTGGGCGTGGCCTGGGTGATCCGGCTGGTCCTGCCGGGACTCGGCTGGGCGCCCGCGTTCGCGTTCGCCGCCGCCATCGCGCCCACCGACGCGGTGGCGGCCACCGCGGTGATGTCCAGGCTGGGCGCGCCGACCCGGGTCGTCACCATCCTCGAGGGCGAGAGCCTGATCAACGACGCGGTCGCGCTGACCGCGTTCAGCCTGGCGGTCGAGGCGATCGCGCACCCGTTCACGGTCGAGCACGCGCTGCTGCGGCTGGTCCAGGTCGTCGCTCGGCGGGATCGCCTACGGCCTGGTCGTCGCGGTGGTGATCGGGCGCGTCCGGCACCACGTCCGCGATCCCGCCCTCCAGATCCTGATCACGCTGATCACGCCGTTCGTGGCCTACATCCCGGCCCAGCAGCTGAGCGTGTCCGGCGTGCTCGCCACCGTGGTGGCCGGCGTCTACCTCGGGACCAGGACCGAGGGCATGCTCCAGCCGGCCTCGCGGGTCAGCGGCACGATGTTCTGGCGCACGCTGATCTTCCTGCTCGAGTCGGCGCTGTTCGTGCTGCTCGGCCTCGACCTGCGAGCGGTGGTCAGCGAGCTGTCGACCGTGATCTCGTTCGAACGGCTGGCCGCCGCGGCCGCCGCCGTGGTCGGGGCGATCATCGTGATCCGGCTGGTCTGGGAGCTGGCGGTGTCGCCATTGATCAGGTTCCTGCCCGGCGAGCACTCGATGTTCGTGGTCAACCCGTGGCGGTACCGGCTCGTCATCGGCTGGGGCGGCATGCGCGGGGCGATCATCGCTGGCCATCGCGCTCACCCTGCCGACCATGGTCAACGGGCGCCGTTCGCAGAACGATCGGTGCTGATCCTGCTGGCCGCGGTCGTGGTGGTGGTCACGCTGCTCGGCGAGGGGCTGACGCTGGCGCCGCTGGTGCGGCACCTGGGGCTGGCGAAGACCGAGGAGCACCAGCGGCGGGAGGCGGTCGCGCGGGCGCGGGTGACCGAGGCCGGGCTCGCCCGGCTCGACGAGCTGGCCGAGGCGGGCGAGGTCGACGAGGACACCGCCAACGTCTACCGCCAGCTGTTCGAGCTGCGCCTCGACCGGGTCCGCAGCCTGCTCAGCGACGATGACGACGACCCGGCCGACACCAGCGCCTTCCGCCGCGAGCTGGTCCGCGCTCAGCGCGACAAGCTCGCCCAGCTCTACGCCAAGGGCAAGATCAGCGACGAGATCCGCCGCACGATCGCGCGCTCCCTCGACCGTCAGGAGGGCCGCCCGCCGCTCGGCTGAACCAGGTCGGTCAGCGCCGCGTCCGGGTGCGGCGGGGTGCGCACCAGCGCGGCGATGCCCGCCGCCACCAGGCAGGCGGCGGCCCCGGTGAGCAGCGCCGCCCTGGTTCGGCCGGCCCGGCCCTTGGTCAGCGGAGCAATGATTCGACCATGACTGAGGGGTAGCGGATGGGGAGCTTGCGATCCAGGGGCGCGCCGGGCGGCGTGTTCGGCTTCGCCAAGACGGCCGTCGGCGTGAGCCGGCTACGCCGCCACCACCATGTCGGCGTCCCGGTTGACGAGCGCCGCGTAGTGGCCGCCGAGGGCGAGCAGTTCCTCGTGGGTGCCGCGCTCGGCGATCTCGCCGTGGTCGAGGACGAGGATCTCGTCGGCGTCGCGGATGGTCGACAGCCGGTGCGCGATGGTGATCGTGGTGCGGCCCGCGCTCACGTGGTCGATGGCCTCCTGGACGGCCTGCTCGGTCTGGTTGTCGAGGGCGCTGGTGGCCTCGTCGAGGACCAGGATCGGCGGGTTCCTGAGCACGGCCCGGGCGATCGCGAGGCGCTGCTTCTCGCCGCCGGAGAACCGGTAGCCGCGCTCGCCGACCACGGTGTCGTAGCCGTCGGGCAGCGACGCCAGGTGGTCGTGGATCTGCGCCGCCTTGGCCGCCGCGACGAGTTCCTCGTCGGTCGCGTCGGGCTTGGCGAACCGCAGGTTGTCGGCGACCGAGGAGTGGAACAGGTAGGTCTCCTGTGAGACCACGCCGATCGCGTTGGCGAGGTCGTCGAAGGACATGTCGCGCACGTCGACGCCGTCGATCTGCACGCTCCCGTCGGACACGTCGTACAGCCGGGGGATGAGGTAGCTGAGGGTGGTCTTGCCCGATCCGGTCTCGCCCACGATCGCCAGGCTGTGCCCGGCCGGGACGGTCACGTCGATGTTGCGCAGGGTCGGCCGGGCCGAGCCGTCGTAGCTGAAGCCGACGTTGTCCAGGCGCACCTCGCCGCGCACGTGGCCCATCGGGGTCGGGTGCTCCGGCTGCTCGATGTCGACCGGAAGGTCCAGGTACTCGAACACGCGGCCGAACAGCTCGAGCGAGCTCTGAATGTCGACGCCGGTGCTCAGCAGCTGCACGGCCGGGCGGAACAGGCTCTGCTGGAGGGTGGTGAACGCGACCAGGGTGCCGATCGAGATCGCCATGTGGTCGCCGCGGCCGGTCAGCCCGGTCACCAGGTAGATGACCGCGGGCATGGCCGACATGACGATCTGAATCGTCGACTGACGCCAGCGGCCGGCCATGCTTGAGGCGATCTCGAGGTCGGAGAGCTGCTGGGACTCGGTCGCGAAGGAGTCGCTGAGCGAGCGCGAGCGGCCCATCGTGTGGCCGAGCATGATGCCGCTGACCGAGAGCGACTCCTGGACGATCGAGCTGATCGCCGACAGCTTGCGCTGGCGGTCGCGGGTAATCCGGCGGCGTTCGGTGCCGACCCGGCGGCTCACCCAGACGAAGAAGGGCAGCATGACCAGCGACGCGATCGTGAGCCGCCAGTCGAGGACGGCCATCGCGATGACCGCGGCGATGACGGTGGTGGCGTTGGAGACCAGCGCGGTCGCGGTGGTGGTGACGGTCGCCTGCATGCCGCCGATGTCGTTGGCGATGCGGGACTGCACCTCGCCGGTCCGGGTCTTGGTGAAGAAGGCGAGCGACATGCGCTGCAGGTGCGAGTAGACGGCGGTGCGCAGGTCGTGCATGACGCGCTGGCCGACCTTGGTGGACACGTAGGTCTGGGAGACGCTGAACGAGCTGTTCGCGATCGCCACCACGATCATGGCGACCGCGAGGATGGCGAGCAGGCCGGTCCGCCCCTGGGGCAGCGCGACGTCGATGACCGCGCGGATCAGGAACGGGTTGACCAGCGAGACGAGCGAGGAAGCGGCGACCAGGAGCAGGACGAAGCCCAGGTTCCAGCGGTAGGGCTTGAACAGGCGCACGATGCGGCGCATCGGCACGCGGGGGTTCTTTGGGGTTCTGCGCGGTACTCAATAAAGCCTCCGAGTTGTTGGTTGCGTTAGTCATGGTAGCTCAAACAGAGTCTAGCTCACAATAATTCCATCACTCAGTATGAGCCTGACTCCTGGTAGCGTGAGGTTATGGAGTACGAAGACCCGGTCCAGCTCGCGGACCTGCTCCAGCGGCAGATCAGGCGGCTCCGCCGCGCCCAGGCGCAGCGGCTGGCCCCGCTCGGCCTCACCCCCGGCCAGGAGCGGGCCCTGCGCATCATCACCCGCAGCGAGGAGCCGCTGCGGATGACCGAGCTGGCCGACCACCTCGGCATCGTCCCCCGCTCGGTCACCACCGTCATCGACGCGCTCGAAGAGGCGGGCCTGGTCCGCCGCGAGATTGACCCGCACAACCGGCGCGCTATCCGGCTGCACCTGACCGACCGCGGCCTGTCCGTCCGCGACGACATGCGCGAGGCCCGGCGGGGCGCGGCCGAGGACCTGTTCGCGCCGCTGTCGGCCGACGACCGGAAGTCCCTCGGCCACCTCCTGAGCTTGCTCGACCCCGAGCCCCAGCCGCCGGAGTAACGAAGTTCAAAGGCTCAAATTCGGTATTTCGAACGGTCCGGGGCGACTCTGGCCGGTCAGGCCTCCAGGTACCGCAGGACGGCCAGCACCCGGCGATGATCGGCATCCGATGGCGCAAGCCCGAGCTTGCTGAAGATGTTCGAGACGTGCTTCTCGACCGCCCGCTCGGAGACCACCAGGATGACGGCGATGGCGCCGTTGGAGCGGCCCTCCGCCATCAGCGCGAGCACCTCGCGCTCGCGGTGGGTGAGATCGCCCAGCGCGTCGCCGCGCCCGCTGGCGGCCAGCAGCTGGCTGACCACCTCGGGGTCGAGCGCGGTGCCGCCGGCCGCCACCCGGCCGAGCGCCTCGATGAACTCCCCGACGTCGGCCACCCGGTCCTTGAGCAGGTACCCGACGCCGCCTCCGCTCCGCTGCGCCCCGCCGGGGGCGGAACGCAGCAGATCGGCCGCGTAGCGGGTCTCGACGTACTGCGAGAACACCAGCACCCCGGTCCGCGGGTGGTCCCGGCGGATGGCGATCGCGGCCCGCAGCCCCTCGTCGGTGTAGCCGGGCGGCATCCGCACGTCGACCACGGTGACGTCCGGGCGGTGCTCGGCGACGGCCGCCAGCAGCGCCTCGCCGTCGCCGACGGCGGCGACGACCTGGTGCCCTCGGTCGGCCAGAATCTCGGCCAGGCCGGCCCGGACCACGGCCGAGTCTTCCGCGATGACGACTCGCATCGGCTGGGGTTCCCGCTTTCGTCAGGCGTGGGACGGCATCTCTACGGTGACCACCGTAGGGCCGCCACGCGGGCTGCTGATCTGGATGGTGCCGTCGACGGTCCGCAACCGCTCGGCCAGCCCGGCCAGCCCGCTGCCGTCCCGGGCGCGGGCGCCGCCGGCGCCGTCGTCGCTGACCCGGACCCGGAGCAGCCCGGGCACGTGCACCGCCTCGATCGTCGCGCGCCGCGCGCCGCTGTGCTTGGCCACGTTGGCGAGCAGCTCGGCCGCGCAGAAGTAGGCGATGGTCTCGATCGCGGCCGACGGGCGCTCCGGCAGGTCCGCGACCACCTCGACCGGAAGCCCGCTGCGCGCGCCGAGCGTCGTCAGCGCGGTGCCGAGCCCATGGTCAAGGACCGGCGGGTGGATGCCGCGGGCGAGGTCGCGCAGTTCCATGATGGCCTCCTTGGCGCTGCGGTGGGCGGCGTCGACCAGCTCGAGCGCCCGCTCCAGGTCAACCTGGGCCGTCCAGCCGTCGGCCGACCCGCCGGCCGCGCCGCCGAGCTTCTCCCGGGCCAGCCCGAGCTTCATCGCGACCGCCACCATCTGAGCCTGCGCCCCGTCGTGCAGGTCCCGCTCGATCCGGCGCAGCCGCACCGCCGAGTCGTCCACCGCGCTCGCCCGAGTCTCCTCGAGGTCACGCACCCGCTGCGTCAGCGGCGGGCCGAGCAGCCGGGCGGCCGCCAGCCGGTCGAGGTCGTTGCACCCTTGGACCATCCACGGGGTCCACAGCAGGGCGCACAGCCCGGCCGGAATCAGCGCGAAGGACACCGCCAGTGAGGGAACCGACTGGGCGACCAGGACCGGGTTCGGCGTCCACCACGCCAGCCACCGGGGCACCTGGACCGCGTCTGCCATGAGCGGCGAGCGAGTGAATGAGCTCCCACCACACCGGGAACGTGGAGTACCCCACCCCCCAGGCGACGATGTAGATCAGCCCGATGCCGCCGAGCAGCGCGATCGGAAGCTTGAGCAGCAGGTAGCCGCACGCCCGCCAGCTGACCGCGTCGGTCAGGCTCGACCGGATCCAGCCCACGAAGCCGGGCTGCGGCCGCAGCGGCGGCGGCGGCGGCGGGTCGATCGGCCGGACCTGCCTCTGGCGGACGGGCCCCTGCGATTCGGTCCTCGACCCCAGCGCCCGGTTCGCCAGGCGGCGGCAGCTCGCGCCGAGCCGCCTCGCCGCCCGCAACGACAGCGCCAGCAGCGGCAGCCCGGCGAAGCTGACCGAGAGCGCCAGGCCGACGGTGACGGCGACGGCCGTGAACGCGAACAGCGGGATAGCGACCAGCAGGCCGACGCCCGCGTAGCGGCACTCCCTGAGGTTGCGGCGGGTGAACGGCTCTCGCAGCGCGCGCCGCAGGCCGCGCTTGAACGAGCCGCGGGGCCGGGGCGGCCGCGGCGGCCGGGGCGGCGCCGCGGCGCCGCGGGCGCCATCACCCCCGGGGCCGTCAGGCCCGGGGCGATCGCTTCGGGCCGGGAATCCTCTCCCGCCCGCTGGGTTGGGATCATGCTTCGATCATTGCGGCGCGCCCGCGCCACGTCCATCGTGCGGCCACCCGAGTCGGCGGTACGGCTGGCACGAAGGACGCGGCGCGGGCGCCGGCTACCCGATGATCTGGGTGCTACCTGATGACCCGCGTGGTCTCGTCGTCGTTCTCCACGACGGCCTCGTCCTCGCTGCTGACGGTCTGCTCGGGAACGACCGGCGTCTCGGTCACCAGCCGGGGAACGGCGGTGATCCGGCCGGCCACGGCCGCCGAGATCAGCACCAGCACGACGCCGAGGCCGGTGAAGAACCCGATCTGCTCCATAGTCCGCATGAGCGTGGTGCTGCTGGCGGGGACCCCGACATTCCAGGTCGTGGTCCACAGCGGCGCGAGCAAGGTGCCGAGGGCGAACCAGGCCCCGGCGATGATGCCGAGGAACGCGCCAAGCAGCGCCACATGCCTGCTGAAGGCGTAGATAAGCAGGACCCCGCCGACGAACGCGACGGAACCGGGCACGATCTCCAGCAAAAGCCGCCCGTGGTCGTACGTCCACGCCTTGTCCGGCGTGTACGCGTAATGGAAGTACGGGCCTACGAACGGGATCAGCGCGCCCCAGATCCCGAGCAGGGCGACCAGTACCCCGCCGAGGATCCCGTGCGTGCGCCGGATCCGCATGATTCCCGCCATTGCTATCACTTCCAGATCAAGTCTTGCTTTCGGGTATGTCGGACAGCGGCTCTCGCTACCCGGCGATGCGCGAGGTATTCACCGGCGATCGCTAAGATCGCCGGGAACTTCCGGGCCGGTGCAGAAAAGTGTTGAAATCGATCTTTGGGATCTCTTGACGCCAAACACTACCGGCGAGTAACTTTCCGGCAGTGAGGCGGTGTGGGTTACCTCACACTGGGACATTTTCCGTCAACGGTGCCTGGAGGGTAGGGCCAATGTCGGCCGAGGGCAGTGCGAGCAGATTTCACGTACCAGGTAAGACCAGGTGGCGGCGGTTCGCCATCGTCGCCGTGCCGGCCGTCGCGATCGCGGGCGTGCTGGTCGGGCTGACCGCGGAGGGCGCGATCGCGTCCAGCATCTCCGTCTCCGGCGAGGAGTACACGGTCAAGGCCAGCCAGCTCAGCGGCACCGGGTTCGAGCAGTTCGGCGGGTCGGTCAGCAACGCCAGCGGACCGCAGCCGGTCATCGTGTCCGGCATCAACCACGCCAAGCTGACCGACCTGTGCCAGAGCGTGACGATCGGGCCGGTCACGCTGCGGCTCACCGCCGGAGACGCCGGCACCCCCGCGTCGGCTGACAACCTGATCGTCGACGCCAGCGGCCAGACCGGCAGCCAGGCGATATTCACCAACATCAGCATCGGCCTCGACGCCGGCACGCTGACCGAGGACCCCGGCACGACCGGCGGCGCGGGCAGCTTCGGCGAGCAGGCCGACACCGTCACCATCGACAACCTCAACCAGGACACCTGGCTGACCACGGCCGGCACGTTCACGCTGCCGGACCTCCACCTCGGCTTCGGCGGGGGCTGCTGACCGCATGACGACTGACGACGCGGGTTCCGCCCAGGAGGCGGACGCGGATTCCACCCGCCTCTCCTCTCCGGCGACGGAACCCGCGCCGCCGGCCTCGCCGCCGCCCGCGGGGCCCATCGCCGGCAGCGCCGCCAGGCGGCGCGCGCCGCCTGGCGGCGCTGGCGGCGCAGCCGGCCGTTCTGGGGCGGCCTGCTGCTGGTGCTGTCCGGCCTGGAGCTGCTGGCGCTGCCGCTGACTGGCGTGCTCGTCAAGGGCCAGATCAAGCTGGTGATCTACATCGGCATCGGCGGCGTGTTCGGCGTGCTGATCGGCATCCTGCTGATCGCGGCGGGCATCGTGCTCTGGGTCAACCCGACCCACCGGGTGTTCTACGGCATCGCCGGGATCGTGCTCGGCATCGTCTCGTTCCCCGCCTCCAACCTCGGCGGGTTCGTCCTCGGCATGCTGCTCGCGATCATCGGCGGGGCGCTCGCCTTCGCCTGGGTTCCGGCCGAGCCCGACTCGGTCGACGCCGACGCCCGCCGGCCGGGCCCGCGACGATGCCCCCGAGGACCGAGCCGACGAGGATGCTCCCGCGAGCCTGGACGCAGGCGACGAAGAACCGTCCGTCGGTCTCGACCTCGTCTCCGGGACGCGCGCGGAGAATTCGCGGACGCGCCGCCGAGTGGGAGGGCACGGCCACGATCGCGGAGGAGGCCGCCGCGACCTCAGACGGCGTCGGCCCGCGTGTCGGCGACGCCACCGGGCACCGGACGCTGGCGGTCGCCGCGATGCCGGCGGTCCTGGTGGCCGGGCTGCTCGGCACCGGCGGAGCGGCCAAGGCGGCCTCGACGCCGCAGATCGGGCGGGACCTGCATCCTCGGCATCACTCTGCATGCCGTCGTCGTCGCCGACCCCGACCGCCGACTCCTCGAGCCTCGTCGCCGAGTCCGACGCCGTCGGCGTCATCCTCGTCCGCGCCGTCCGCCTCGGCCAGCCCGTCCCCGACGCCCTCGGCCGGCCAGTCGGGGTCCGCGCCGTCGGCGACGCCGATCGCCGTCGACATCGGCCAGCGCCTCGCCGTCCCCGAGCGGCACGTCGACCGGCGCCGCCAAGTCCGCCGCCAAGGGCAAGAAGGCCGTCAAGAAGGACGCCGCGGCGCCATCGGGCATCACCGCCTCCGCCGCCGCCTCGGTGCTCACGGCCGGGTCGGCCACCTTGACCGATTTCCAGTACCAGGGCAACGTGACCATGCCCGTTTCCGGCGGCGCGACCGAAGCAGATGATGGAGTTCACCGCCAGCTCGGCCGACCTTGTCGGGCGACGTCACCGTGTCGGTGACCCAGGGCGGGCTGACAACGGACACCAGCAGCCCGTCGCTCGGGTTCAGCGACGGCATGACGCTCTACGCGACCAAGCTCTGCGGCAACCTGCTACGGCGTCGTCCCGAACTGCTTCACCCCGTCGACGGTGAGCGCGGTCCTGCTGATCCATCGCCAACGTGGTGACCGGGTCGCGCCGATCACGATGACCGACGTGACGACGACCAGCCGCTGACGACCGCGGGCGCGCTGCAGACCGGTTCGCTCACCATCGGGTTCTAGCCGCGGTTGACGAGGTCGAGGTTGAGCCAGGCGGCGAGGCCGGCGATCTCGGCGTTGATCGCCTCCGCCATCTCGGCGGTGAACGGAACGTCCTCGTGGACGGCGTTGACCGTGAACAGGCCGGCCTTGCGGTCGGCGGCGGCGTCGAGCTTGCCGACCAGCTGGTCGCCGTACAGGATCGGCAGCGCGTAGTACCCCCAGCGCCGACTTGGCGACGGGCTTGTACATCTCAAGCTGGTACTCGAACTCGAACAGGTCGGCCGCGCGAACCCGGTCGTGCACCAGGCGGTCGAACGGCGACAGCAGCGCCGCCCGGGCCTCGAACGGCTCGGCCAGCCCGGCCGGGCCGTCGAGGTAGGCCGGGTCGACCTGCCACTCGCCGCGGACGCCCTCGACCACCGCGGGTTCGCCGACCGCGCCGACGACCGAGGGCTCGAAGGATTGCGCCGGACCGGTCACCCGGGCGATGCCGAGGGCGCGCAGCCGCCGGCGGTCCCGCTCCCGCTCGCGCCTCGGCGGCCGGGACGACCGGATGGTCGGGGTAGACCCGCTCGGCCAGGTCCCAGAGCCGCTCGCGGCCCTTCCGCCCGGCGACCGCGACCTCGCCCCGCGCCCACCATGAAATCGAGCAGCCTGGTGACGTTCTTGTTGTTGGTCCAGCCGGTCGACTCCCACGGCTTGTCGCAGGTGTCGGGGAGCTCACGGGACGGCAGCGGCCCCTCCTCGCGCAGCCGGTCGAGGATGTCGAGGCGGCACCGGTCGTTGGCCGCGACCCACTCGCGCCGGAAGGCCTTCCACTCGCTCGGCCTCGCCGTTGCCTGCCCACTCGGCCATCTCGCCGCGGTACAGCGCCAGGTCCTCGGCCGGACGCAGGAAGGCAAGCAATTCGATGAGGTCCCGGTCCGCCACCGCGCCCTGCAGGTGCTTCGGGCTCGTAGGCCGACCCGAGCCGGGACCAGGCGACCAGGTCGGCGCTCGGAGCGATGGCGCTGACCGGGTCGAGCTGGAGCATCGTGAGCTGGCGGACCACCGTGAGCAGATCGGGGGGCCGTTGTCCGGTTAGGAGCTGTGCCCGGACGGCGATCCGTCGCGCGTCCGGCCGGGTGAGACGGTGCATCTGCGCCATGTGCGGAGCCTAACTCACGTGGTTTTCCGCCCGCGCCCCGAGGACCGGCTGCCCACCGCGGCCGCCTCGGAAACCTCGGTCCCACGGCCAGTGGCCGCGGTCGTCGGCGTACACGAGCTGGAGCGCGGTGAGCTGCGGCCCGAACAACTCGACGGCCACGTTCAGGTGCGCCGACGGCTCGGCCACCTGGACGATCTCGATCACCGGGCCGCGGACGAGCGGCACCCGCTCGCCCGAGGGCGGCGGGTCGGCGTGCACGAGGTGCGCGGCGACGCCGTTCAGCAGGTCGGTCGCCCGCTGCTGGGGCAGCCCGGTGACGACGATCTCCGGTTTGCCGTGGTCGGTCAGCCCGACCGTGTACGAGCAGGATGGCCGGTACTTGTCCCGCTGGACGTAAATCACGACCCAGCACTGCTCGTCGAGCTTCGCGCGCAGGCGGTCGATCCAGTCCTGATGGCTGGCCCACGGGTGATCGCATATCCCAGCACATGCGAATTCCTCCTCTACGTCCGGGCGACATTCAAGGCCACCCTAAACGGAGGTACCGACATTCTGTTCGATGAAGATCATCTAAGCTGTGTCCGGGTCGGCAAGAAATTGCAGCTGCCCTTCCCGGGCTGATCAGCCCGGGAACAGCGCCTGCGCGACGTGCAGCGTATCGGTGTACTCGCGCACCGAGACGATCTTGCCGTCGCGGACGGTGAAGATGCCCACGTTGCGGTTTTGATACGGCGTGCCGTGCCTGCTGGTTGCCCGCGAGGTCCATTCTGCGGCCACCCGGTCGCCGTCGGCGATGGCGCTGACCAGTTCGATCGTGACCTGCGTGCCGGGGGCCATCAGCCCGGCGGCGCCACCCAGGAATTGATCCACGATCGCGTCTACGCCCCGGTAGGTCCCCGATAGCGGCAGGTCCCCCGGGTACTCCCAGATCGCGTCGGGCGCGAAACTGTCGCGGATTACCGCCGACATCCCATCGCGAGCGGCTTCGACGTAGCGGATGACGACGCTCTTCGGATCGGTGCTCATGGCTGTTCTCCTCGCTAGCTGCCAGCAGCCAGGAAATCTCGGCCCGGCCAGGGAATCCAACAGCCATCGGGCCGGTTCGACTGCCATAGGTTGTCGAGCGAGGTGGCTGGCTGTGGACCTGGATCTGGCGCGGGTGCGGGCGTTCGTGGCGGTAGCCGACGAGGGCCATTTCGGCCGTGCGGCAGCGGCGTTGTCAGTGAGTCAGCAGGGACTGTCCAAGCGGGTCGCCCGGCTGGAGGCCGAACTGGGCGTGCAGCTGCTGACCCGGAGCGCGGCCGGGGTCTCGCTGACCGGGGCGGGCCGCCGGTTTCTCGCCCCGGCCCGGCGTCTGCTGGCAGCGGGAGACCTCGCGGCGGCCGCCGCGAGGCGCCAGGAGCGCGCGCTCCGAATTGATGTCTGGGGTCATCTGTACGCGCCGATGCGGACCGTGCGGCAGGCCCTCGAGCACGCCCCCGACCTTGCGGTCGAGCCCGGTCGGGGGCGTGACCTCCCGGCTGTCCTGTCCGCCCTGTCGAGAGGCGAGATCGACCTCGGGTTCGGCCGGGTGCACCCGCGCGGCGCGCGGGACCGGCTCGACGGCCTTGCCCGCCGGCTGGTCAGGCTCGAGCCGCTCGACGCCGTGATCGGCCAGGGCCACCCGCTGGCCGCTCGTGACTGGCTGCGTCCAGCCGAGCTGTCCGGCAGCACGCTGGTCCTTCCGGCCGCCGCCAGCCGACTCGACTACCTGGGGCGGTTCGCCGACCGGTTCGGCGTCGCCGACCGCTCGGAGGGCCCCAACCTCGGGATGGATGAGTTCCTCGAGCGGATCAGGGCCGGCCGTGACTGCTTCTCGCTGCTGCCCGCCGACCTGCCGCCGCCCGCCGGGGCCGGAGTGGCGGCGGTCCCGATCATCGACCCGACCCCGCTCTACGCCTGGTCGCTGATCTGGCGCCGGGACGATCACCACCCGCGGCTGGCCGAGTTGCTCGAGTCATTCGCCGCCGCCGGGCGGGCCGCCCGGTGGCGCGAGTTCCGGCCGGGCGCGGACTGGCTTCCCGACCCGGATCTGGCCGAGGTCGCGCGGCCGCAGGATCCCCCGCCAGGCCGGTAAACCATGGAGGATGCGGAAGCGATCGGGCTCGGCCGGATCCCGGTCAACCACCTGAACCGGCGCCCAGGCCCATTGCCAGACGCTGATGCCCGGCCTGCGGGAGAACCGGATCCGCCCGCGAGTGCCCTCGACGGCGACGGACGGCCAGGACCCGGCCGTGCGGGCCCGGTCCGCGCCAGCGGCGCGGAGCACGTCGGCGAGGACGGCGATCGTGTCGTAGCCCTCGAAGGCGACGAATGAAGGCGCTTCGGCCAGCCGCTCGCGCAAGGTCGCCTCGACCCGCTGCGCCGAGCGGGCTGAGGCGTCCGGGCAGATAGCGCAGGAACGGGATCGCGGCGCCGTCGCCGCCGAGCAACGTCGCCCACTCGGGTGAACTCCGGCTGCCCGGCCGGAGCGCCGATCATCACCTCGGCCAGGCGGCGGTCGCGGCGGACGGACCTGACGATCGACACGGCCGGCTCGGGGTACCCGACCAGTACAAGCAGGGCGGTGGCGCGGTTGCCTGCGAGCTCGTCGCACACGGCGGCGGGGGCGAGCGCGAGCAGGTCGAGCTCGATGACGGTACCGCCGCGGGGAGTGAGGTAGTCCCGCAGAATACGAGCCCCGGACGCCCAGTAGACGCTCGGCTCGGCCGCCACGCGATGCCGCGGTGGCCCGCGCGCAGCAGGAAGTCCGCGTAGATCTGCCAGCCGTGGGACTGCGCCGGGGCAAGCCGCGCGACCCATTCCGTTGGCTGCTGCGTGAGCGCGTCAAGCACCGCCGACGAGCACAGGAACGGCAGGCCGACGGCGTCTGCCCGGGCGGCGGCGGCGCGAGCCACGACGCTGTGATACTCCCCGGCCAGGGCGGCCACGCCCAGGCGAGCCAGTTCATCGACCGCCGTCACCGCCCGCTGCGGATCGGCGGCGGTGTCGGCGACCACCAGCTCCAGCGGTCTTCCGTCGATACCGCCCGCGTCGTTGACGTGGCCCGACGGCGAGCTCGAGCCCGGCCAGCAGGTGCCGGCCGGCCTCGACCCAGCCGGGCCGGGTGAGCGGGACGAGCGCGCCGATCCGGACGGCTGGTCCGTCGGCCGGCTCCGCTCCCGGCGGCGATGGCGGCGTGGTCACCTCAGGCGCGGCGGCTGTACCGGCCTGGGGCATCGGGGTCGACGCCCCAGCTGGTGACCCAGGTCGGCGTGATCCGGATGACCTCGCGGCTCATGAACGGCACCGGCGGGTCGACGTCTTCAAGCGCGACCGCGGTGCCGCGGATCTCCAGCCCGCGCACCGTCCACGGGTCGCGGGAGACGAGGTCGTCGACGACCAGCGCGACCTGGCGGTTGCGCTGGACGTTGCGGAACTTGCGGCTCGCGCCCATGGCGTGGCCGCCGATGATGATGTCGCCGGTCTCCTCGTCGAGGAAAACGCCGACCGGATTGTTCTGCGGCGCGCCGCCGCCGTCCACCGTGGCCAGCCGCGCCAGCGGCTGGCTCTGCAGGTAGGCCCGCTCGGCCTCGGTCAAGGTGACGGTCATCCCCGCAGTTTAGGACGTCGGCCGGGCCGGGCACAGGGCGACGGCGATCGGGCGCGGCTACACGCGGGGGAGCAGCGCCGACAGCAGCTCGCCGACCCGGGCGGCGGATCCCTGGGTGGCGGCGAGCACGTCCTGGTGATTGATCGGCTCGGGCGACAGCCCGGCCGCCGGGTTGCTGGCGATCGAGACGCCGAGCACCTCGGCGCCCAGGTGGCGGGCGGCGATCGCCTCGAGCACGGTGGACATGCCGACGAGGTCCGCGCCCGCCGTGCGCAGCATCCGGATCTCGGCCGGAGTCTCGAAATGGGGCCCGGGAACGGCGGCGTAGACGCCCTCCGCCAGCGTCGGGTCCAGCTGCCTGGCCAGCTCGCGCAGGCGGCCCGAGTACGTCTCGGTGAGGTCGGTGAACCGGGAGGGCACGCTCTCCGGCAGCGGCCCGGCCAGCGGGGAGCGGCCGGTCAGGTTGATGTGGTCGCTGATCAGCACCGGCTGCCCGACCGCGTAGTCCGCGTTGATGCCGCCCGCCGCATTGGTGAGGACGACGGTCCGGCAGCCGGCCGCGATGGCGGTGCGCACCCCGTGCACCACGGCGTGCGGTTGGTGTCCTTCGTAAAGATGAATTCGTCCGAGGTACAGCAGGACGCGGAGCTGGCCCTTTCTTATATATCGAACGGACGGTGTGTGACCCTTTACCGTCGGTTGCTCAAATCCGCCCAGGTCGGCAGTGGAAATTTCCGCTTCCGGCGCCCCGATCGCGTCGGCGGCGGCCAGCCAGCCGGAGCCGAGCACCACGGCGGCGTCGAAGCCGTCGGCCCCGGTGAGGCGTCTTCAGGGTGGCGGCACTGGCCGCTGCGCGGGCAAAGGGGTCCGCCGCCGAGGGGGCCGCCGGGGGTCGCGCTACGTCGCTCATGGCGCCGATCATCTCGCAGTTTGCGGGTCCTGTCATGCGGCCGATCACGGTCCGTGTTATTGCCCCGTGATTCGCGTCACAGAATGGTAAGAGAACCGTCGCGGCCTTTCTTGGTGAAGTCGCAGGCGGCCGATGTCTCCTTCTGGCATCGTTGTTCGGCAGCGGTAGATGGGTGCGGTAATATGCACGACATGCACCGGAAGGGACTGCTTTGTCACGACACCGGACGGCGATGCTCGATGCCACGACTTCGACCCGGCATCGGACGAGCGACTCGGAGACTCCTGTCGCTGGTCCCGCCAGCCCGGTCGGGCCGCGGAGCGCGCGGAAGAAGAAGCGGGGCCTGTTCCACCGGACCGGCGTCGTCGTCCCCGCGCTGGTGATGGCGGTGCTGCTCGTCGTCGGGGTCCTCGTCGCGGCGAAGCTGGCTGAACACCAGCGGCAGCGGCGCAAGCGGGCTCTTCCAGTCCATCGACTCGCTCGGCCAGAGCAGCCAGGTCACCGCGCTCGAGAACGAGCGGGCGACGATCATCGCGATGAACGACGCCGCCGAGACGCTGACCGTGGCCGCCAAGCCCGCGAGGCGGACCCGACGCAGATCCTGGCCGCTCAGAAGGCGGCCGCCGACCAGGCCTCGGCCGGATCCGGCATCCAGACCGGCACCGGCATCACCGGGTCGCCGCCGCCCGCCGACCCGAGCTCGGCCGAGGTGATCGGCAAGGACGAGCTCGTCGCCTACGGGTTCGACGAGTCGACCCAGTGGCCCTGCCTGTACGACCTGTGGCAGCAGGAGAGCGGCTGGAACGTCTACGCCGAGAACCCGTCTCGGCGCCTACGGCATCCCGCAGTCGCTGCCCGGTGACAAGATGGCGAGCGGTCGGCTCCGACTGGCAGACCAACCCGACGACCCAGATCATCTGGGGCCTCGGCTACATCAAGTCGATCTACGGCACGCCCGTGTGCCGCGTGGCAGCACGAAGAGGCGGACGGGTACTACTAAATCTTTTCTCGCCGGCCATTACGCAATTCGCTTTATTCGGTGGAATGTCGTCAGTGAATGTCATCCGTGAATTGCGGAATAACTGGGGTATTCGAAGTGGCCGGGCCGCGAATCGGGTTCCGTGCTCTAACTGGGCGTGATTGGGCTGCGGCAGGGTGTAGTTTCCGGTTCCGGCCTGCGCTCTTGTGGCGGACCTCACAAACATTACCGGCGGGTAACTAGAACCCCTGCTGAGGCCGCTGTTTCGCGCAGGCGGCCGACCCGGCGCGGGGCCGCGACGGGCGGCCGGACCGGAATGCGGCCACCGCAAACGATTGTTCCATGGCATCGTTAGCAACCGACAGCATCCCGCTCGCGAGATCAGCGCTGCTCCCCCAGCAGCCCCGACGCCCTGCCCCCGCGTCTAGTCCGCGTGCCGACGCGCGCCGCGCTTCCCCCAGCGCGAGCATTATCGCGTCAGGGGTGGAAGAAGATCGCGATAGCCGCGAGCTACCCAAGGTTCACTTTTGTCACGCTATTTCTCCCTGCCCTCTTTCATGTCATCGAAGCGCTCCAAGGTGACGGCCGTTGCCGCCGCCGGCACCCTGGCCGTGGCGATAGCGGCCGGCGCCGCCGCCGCGACGCTTCCCGGGGGCACCGTGGCCGCGCCGGCCGGCGCGGCCGACGCGTACCTGGCGGTGGCCGCCGGCCACCAGGGCGCGACGAGGGCGGCGCAGGCCGACACGACCAGCAGCGCTCAACTCGTGATCAGCACCGAGCGGATGCGGTTCGGCCTGCAGCGCACCGAGGACGTCGCCGTCGCCAAGGCAGCGGCCGCCCAGGCCGCCAAGGCGGCCGCGGCGAAGGCAGCGGCAGCCGCCGCCAAGCAGGCAGCGGCTAAGCAGGCAGCGGCCACGCAAGCGGCCGCGCAGTCGGCGCGGACGGCGGCGACCCAGCGGGCGACCGAGCCGTCCGGTTCGCCGCAGCAGGTCGCGCAGCAGATGCTCGGGCAGTTCGGCTGGTCGGGCAGCCAGTTCTCGTGCCTCGAACCGCTCTGGGAGCGCGAGAGCGGCTGGGACGTCACCGCCGAGAACCCGAGTTCCGGCGCGTACGGCATCCCGCAGGCGCTGTCAGGATCGTTGATGGCGAGTGCCGGGCCCGACTGGCAGACCGACGCGGCCACCCAGGTCCGCTGGGGCCTTACCTACATCCAGGGCCGCTACGGCTCGCCCTGCGGCGCGTGGGCGCACGAAGAGGCCGACGGATGGTACTAGCCGCCGGCGCTTAGCGCCTCGGGCAACTGAAGACCGCCCGGTCTGCGACCCGCCCGTCGTGGACCGGGCTTTTCAGGCTAAGACGTGGTCACGGGCTCGAAGGTCGGCAGGATCTTCTCGAACATCGGCAGGTAGATGTTGTTCCAGCCGTTGTTCGGCGCCCTGATGTAGACCGCGTAGGACTGCTTGCCGGCCGAGGTCGGCAGCACGAGCAAGATGTCGTCGGTGCGCATCTTGACGTCACTCAAAGACCAGGTGAACTGCCAGAACGCGCCGTCGGTGCCGCGGACCTGCTCCGCTTGAAGCTGCAGGCGCTGATACCCGGGGAACGCGTCCCCGAGCACGGCCTGCTGCTGCTGGAGGTGCTCGGCCTCTTGCACCATGTTGTCGGGGTACGTGTGCGGGCTCAGGTCGACGTCGAGCACCATGTTGTCACGGCCGTAGAAGTAGGTCGCGAGCCCCTTCGGCTTCTCGGTCCACCCCGGCGGCACGTCGACCGTGAAGCCGGCCGTCGTGTTGTACTTCGACGGGGGCACCGTCTCGGCCTGCCAGCCCGCCGGGACGGAGGTCGATCGCTGGTTGAGCGCGTTAACCGATCCGAATGGCGTCTTGGGGCTGCCCTGGACCGCCGCCGTCGTCTTGGCGCCGTTGCCGTGGTGCAAGGCCAGGGCCGCGCCCGCGCCGATCGCCGCGGCGACCAGCACGCCGCAGATCACTACGATGATCCACCACCGTGATCCCCGGCGGCGTTGCCCGGCCCTGCCGGCCGGGCCGGCGGGTACTGCGCGGCGAGATCGGGGTACTGCTTGGACGGTCCCGCGTACTGGCCGCCAGCGCCGGCCACGGCCGTGCCACCCGGGTAGCCGGGCGCGGCCGCGCTACCCGGGTAAGCGCCGTACTGCGGGGTCGCTCCCTCGGGCTTCGCCGCGGCCGGCCACTGCCCGCCCGCCGATGCCGCCCCCGGCGGGGCCGGCCAGTACGAGGGCACGCCGGACGCGGGGACCGAGGGCTGCCCGGCCCCGCGGGCCGCTGGCGGCGTCCGCTGGGCGGCGCCGGGCTGATCAAGCCGGGCGGCCGAGAACGTCGGTGCGGCCGGCCGCTCCCCGGGCTTGGCGGCGGTGAACGTCGGAGCCGGCTTCGGCTTCGGCTGCTGCCGGAATGCGGTCGGGCTGGGATCGGTCGCGGCGCCGTCGGCGCCGCCGTGGGCCGCGCTCGCCGCCACCCGTTCGGACGCGCGGACGGTGACATCCGCCGCAGGCCCGTCGGCGTCCTCCGCGTCGGCGGGCGCCTGCGACGCCTCGACGGCGGATACCGCGTCGACGGCGGACACGGGCTCGTCAGCCGACACGGGCTCGTCAGCCGAGAGGGGCTCGTCCGCAGGCGCTAGCTCGTCCGCGGGCACGGGCTTGTCGGCGGGCACGGGCTTGTCGGCGGGCACGGGCTTGTCGGCGGGCACGGGCTCATCGGCGGGCACGGGCTCATCGGCGGGCGCCGACTCGTCGGCAGCCTCGGCCGCCGCGTTCGTGGCCGGGTCAGCGTCGCCGTCCGCAGCTACTTCAGCGTCGCCGTCGGCTTTGGCCTCCGTCTTCGCTGCTGCGTCCGCCTTCGCGGCTGCGTCTGCCTTCGCCCCTGCGCTCGCCTTCGCGGCTGCGTCTGCCTTCGGCGCTGCGTCTGCTTTCGCGGCTGCGTCTGCCTTCGGCGCTGCGTCTGCTTTCGCGGCTGCGCCAGCTTTCGGCGCCGCGCTTGTCTCCGCGTCGGCCGCCGGCGTCGGCGTCGCCTCCTCGGCGGCGTCTGCGCTCGCTCTGGCGTCCGCGTTCCCACCAGCGGCTTTCCCGTCGGCGGCTCCGGCATTGGCGGCCTCTACCGTTGCGGCCTCCGCCTTGACGGCAGCCTCCGGTCCGCCAGCCGCGGGCGTCTTTGCCTTCGGCCCCTGCGCCTTCGGACTCGGTTCGGCCGCCTGGTCCGACGCCGGTTTCGGTTTGGGTTCAGCGTCCGGTTTCGCCTCGGCCGAGGGCGACGCCTTAGCCGAAGGCGACGCCTCGGCGGCCGGGGTCGACCCGGGCGAAGTCGGCGTCTGGGCTTCGACCGGCCGCCGGCTGGGCCGCCGGGCGATGGCCGGCGCACTGTCTTCCGGCGTGGTTGCCGCGACGGCGGGCGCCGGCGGGGCGGGGCGCCGGCGGTGCGATCGCGGCCGGGGCGGCCGCCGCGGCCAGCTCGCGAGCCGACTCCGGCCTGCCCCGACCCGAGGACCTGGACGCGGGCGCGTCGGCGTCCCGCTTCACCCGTGCGGACGCGATGGCGCCGGCCGACGGCAGAGCCTGCGACTGCACCGTGGGCGGGTGCGGGGTCGCGGGCGGTTCGGGTTCGGCGGCGGAAAGCAGCGGCAGCACGTAGGCGAACATCCGGGCCGCGGCCGGCGCGGCGGGCCGGGTCGCCGGGTCCCGGCGCATCAGCGCCCCGATCACGGGGGCGAGCCGCCCGGCGTGCGCGGCCACCGGCGCGTCCTCGTTGATGATGGCGGACATCGTGGTGATGGCGCCGCCGCGCTGCTCGTACGGGCCGCGCCCCTCGACCGCCGCGAACAGCGTCGCCCCGAGCGACCAGAGGTCGGACGCGGGCGTGGCGTCGCCGCCGCGGATCCGCTCGGGCGCGGTGAAACCGGGGGAGCCCATCACCATCCCGGTCTGGGTCAGCCGGGGATCGCCCTCGAACTGCGCGATGCCGAAGTCGGTCAGCACCGCGCGCTCGTCCCAGCCGGTGCCGGTCCGGTCGGTCGCGATCAGCACGTTGCTCGGCTTCACGTCCCGGTGCAGGACCCCGGCGATATGCGCGGCGGCGAGCGCGGACAGCAGCTGCTGGCCGATCCGGGCGACCCGCAGCGCCGGCAGCCGCCCCTCCACGGTCAGCACCTGGTCGAGCGACCGGGACGGCACGAGCTCCATGACGATCCAGGGCCTGCCGTCTTCCTCGGCCACGTCGTAGACGGCGACGAGGCCGCGATGAGACAACCGGGCGGCGGTCCGCGCCTCGCGCAGCGTTCGCTGATAGGCGTTCCGCCGCTCTTCCTCGCCGAGCAGGGAGGAGATCACGACCTCCTTGACGGCGACATCGCGGTCGAGGATCTGGTCGCGAGCACGCCACACGACACCCATGGCACCACGGCCGATGGGGTGCTGGAGGTTGTAACGCCCGGCGATGACCCGCCCTGTCATAGGGGGCATAGACCGGACGATATCAGCGATTAGGGGTGGCTGCCGATGGACAGCAGCGGACCGGCCGCTTCGGCGAAGAAATCGTTCCCCTTGTCATCGACGATGATGAAGGCGGGGAAGTCCCTGACCTCGATCTTCCATACCGCCTCCATCCCAAGCTCCGGGTATTCAAGCACCTCGACCTTGGTGATGCAGTCCTGCGCGAGTCGCGCCGCCGCGCCGCCGATCGAGCCGAGGTAGAACCCGCCGTGGCGCTTGCACGCCTCGGTTACGGCTGCGGACCGGTTGCCCTTCGCCAGCATGACGAGCGACCCGCCCGCCGCCTGGAACCGCTCCACGTAGGAGTCCATCCGGCCCGCCGTCGTCGGCCCGAACGAGCCCGACGCGTACCCGGCCGGGGTCTTGGCCGGGCCCGCGTAGTAAACCGGGTGGTCGCGCAGGTACGACGGCATCGGCTCGCCCGCGTCGAGCCGCTCGGCGATCTTCGCGTGGGCGATGTCGCGCGCGACGACCATGGTCCCGGTCAGCGAAAGCCGCGTCTTGACCGGGTACCGGGCGAGTTCGGCCCGAATCTCCGCCATCGGCCGGGTGAGGTCGATCGACACGACCTCGGTGGCGTCCGAGGCGACCGACGCCGGGTCAGGCAGGTACTGCGCCGGGTCGGTCTCCAGCGCCTCGAGGAAGACGCCCTCGGCGGTGATCTTGCCGACCGCCTGCCGGTCGGCCGAGCAGGAGACCGCGATCGCGACCGGGCAGGACGCCCCGTGCCGGGGCAGCCTGATCACCCGCACGTCGTGGCAGAAGTACTTGCCGCCGAACTGCGCCCCGATCCCGATCTTCCTGGTGATGTCGAGCACGGTCTGCTCGAGCTCAGCGTCGCGGAAGCCGTTACCGAGCCATCGAGCCCTCGGTCGGCAGCGTGTCCAGGTACCGCGCCGACGCGTACTTGGCCGTCTTGAGCGCGTACTCCGCGCTGGTCCCGCCGACGACGATGGCCAGGTGGTAGGGCGGGCAGGCCGACGTCCCGATGGCGCGGATCTTCTCCTCGAGGAACGAGGCCATCCGCGTCGGGTTCAGCACCGCCTTGGTCTCCTGGTACAGGTACGACTTGTTGGCCGAGCCGCCGCCCTTGGCCATGAACAGGAACTTGTAGGCGTCCCCGTCGGTCGCGTACAGCTCGATCTGCGCGGGCAGGTTGGACCCGGTGTTCTTCTCGTCCCACATGGTCAGCGGCGCCATCTGGGAGTAGCGCAGGTTCAGCTGGGTGTACGCGTCGTAGACGCCGCGGGCGAGGTGCTCCTCATCCCGCCCGTCGGTGAGCACCTGCTGGCCGCGCTTGCCCATCACGATCGCGGTGCCGGTGTCCTGGCACATCGGCAGCACCCCGCCGGCCGCGATGTTCGCGTTCTGCAGCAGGTCGCGAGCCACGTAGCGGTCGTTCGGCGACGCCTCGGGGTCATCCAGGATGGCCCGCAGCTGCCGCAGGTGCGAGGGGCGCAGCAGGTGGGCGATGTCCCTGAACGCGGTCCGGCTGAGCAGGGTGAGCGCCTCAGGGTCAACTTCAAGGAAGTCTCTTCCGAACGCACCCTTGGCTACAGCTCCACCGTCGGCGATCTTCCGGTAGGTGGTGTCGTCGTGCCCGAGCGGGAGCAGATCGGTGAAGGAAAACTCGGCCATGGCCCAAGCTTAGGACCGTCCGGCGACCCTGGGCGGCGTGACGTTGGTCGCGTCCGCGACCCGGGCTGAACTCGCCGGCGTGTCCTTAACTTCCCGACTTGTTTGGGTATCCGCAACCTTGTATGGTGACGGTGTGCGGCGGCGCTGCGACCACGCGGTCCCCCCGTCCGCGATTGGAAATGCTCGCCACGCAGTGCCCCCGTCTGCGGCGGCTGAGCGGCCGCGCCGCCGCATTAAACGTTGGGATCCCTGTGGTCGGTGGGCTTCGCCCACCTTCCCAGGTCTCATAGTCACCCGGGGGCCAGCCCTCTCGCATGGGGGGCTCCCGCCCCCCATCCCACTGGCCCCCGTACCCCCCGCTGCGGGCTTCGCCCGCAAACCGTGGCGTGGATTCTCTTAATCCCTTACGACTCCGGGGACGCCAGGCCTCTCTCGGACCCCCACCTCCCCCCGTCGCACCACCTGCATCGCCCCCGCCTCCGGCGCACGCCCAACACCGTCGCTCCCACCTCCGGTCGCTCCCACCTCCGGTCGCTCCCACCTCCGGTCGCTCCCACCTCCCCCCGCACGACCACGTCCGCCGTGCGCTCACGCCTGCTGCGTCTCCTGCAGCCCCGACGTCTTCCGCGCCCAGACGTCGCCGTGCACCCGTACGTCTCCCAGACTCCAATGGCGTAGCGCTCCTACTTCCCCCGTGCCCCTTAGGTCCACTGCGCCACTCACACCCCTAGTACTCTCACGTCCGCCGGTCCCGCCCTTACCGTCAGCGGGCCTTGACGGGGGATGGGCGCTGCGGGCTTGGCCGCGACGTTATAGCCCTGGGGGCCACGGGCCCGCTCTATCGGGTCCTGGGGGCCACAGGGCTATATCCGTTTTGGCCCTGGGGGCCACAGGGCTGCTTCCGTTTTGGCCCTGGGGGCCACGGGGCCAGTACTTGGCGCAGCCGGTGGCGGTGGACAGGTTGACGGGCAGCGATCCTTCGCGATAACCCCACCCGCCCGCTCTCGGGCTAGGTTTGCTACTATGTACGTACGTAGATAGTAGATCTTGGGGGTGCCGGTGTCGGGATCTGGTTCGCGGGAGAACAGGCGTCGGGCGATTGAGGAAGCCAGGCGGGCAGAGGCCCGGCGCAAGCGCCGGCTGCGGCTGGGCCTGGCGGCGGGCGCGATCGTGGTGGTGGCAGGCGTCGGGATCGGGATCGGGGTTGCGGTCTCCGGCGGCAACGGCGGCAACGGGGACGGCGGCACTGGGGTCGTCGGTAACGCGGCCGACTACCTCCCGCTGTCCACGCTCGGAACGCTCACGGCGGCGCCCGCGGCGGGGGTGCTCGGGCCGGAGAACGTGCCGATTCCGAGCGCCCCGGTGCTCGCGGGGACGTCGGCCGCGACGACCGGGCAGACCATCGACGGGATCAGCTGCCAGACCAGCGAGCAGACGGTTTTCCACATCCACACGCACCTGACGATCTTCGTGAACGGGGAGCAGCGCCAGGTCCCGGCAGCGATCGGCATCCCCGGCGCGGTCGCCCAGCAGACCAACGCCGGCCCGTTCATCGACTCTGGCACCTGCTTCTACTGGCTGCACACGCACGCGGCCGACGGCATCATCCACATCGAGTCGCCGGTGCGAGCGCACCTACACGCTCGGCGAGTTCTTCGACGAGTGGGGGCAGCCCCTCGGCCCCGACCAGGTAGGCCCGGCCAAGGGCAAGGTCACCGCGATCGTCAACGGAAAGGTCTTCAAGGGCAACCCGCGCGACGTGCCGCTCGGCTCCCACGAGAACCTCCAGCTCGACGTCGGCACTCCGCTGGTCGCTCCGGAGACGATCAACTGGTCCAACACCGGCCTGTGACCCGCTCGCGGGTTTGCGGGCGCCGACGGGCGGAAAGCCTGCGAAGCGTGACTGTTGCTTTCGTGCTCGGCGGCGGGGGGCTGCTCGGGGCGCATGAGGTTGGAATGCTGCGCGCGCTGGCCGAGGCAGGGGTGCGGCCCGACATGGTCGTCGGCACGTCGATCGGGGCTGTGAACGGCGCGTTCGTGGCGGCCGACCCGGACGGGGCGGCGGGCGGCTCGAGTGAGCTGTGGCAGGGGGAGTCCCTGCGGGTGGTGTTCAGCGAGACGGTGCTCGGGCGGGCCGTACGCCTGGTGCGGTCGGGCACTCACCTGCACGCGATCGAGCCGTTGCGGAAGATGCTGGCGGAGACGCTCCCGGTCGATGACTTCGCCGACCTGAAGGTGCCCTTCCACTGCGTCGCCGCCAGCATCGAGGACGCGACCGCGCACTGGTTCGCGGCGGGGCCGCTGGTGCCGGCCGTCATGGCGTCGTGCGCGGTGCCGGGGCTGCTGCCTCCGGTTGAAATCGACGGGCGGCACTATTTCGACGGCGGGCTCGTCCACTCGATCCCGGTCGGCCGGGCGATCGCGCTCGGCGCCAGCACCGTTTACGTGCTGCACGTGGGACGGATCGAGAGCCAGCTGCCGGTGCCGACGCGGCCGTGGGAGGTCGGCCTGGTCGCGTTCGAGATCGCGCGCAGGCACCGGTTCCACGAGGAGATGGCGGCGATTCCGCCGGGCGTCCGCGTGCACGTGCTGCCGTCGGGCGGCGACCAGGTCCAGCCTGGACTGGGCCAGTTCCGTTACCGAAGCAGAATTAAGGTAAGTAACAGCATCGACCGCTCGTACGCGGCGTCAGCGAGCTACCTCGCCCAGCAGGGCGCCCGTCGCTGACCCACCCCCAGGAGACGCCGATGCTTCCGCCGACGCTGGTACGCCGTTTTGCGCTGGTGCCGCTCGTCGTCGTGATCGCGGCCTGCCTGATCGCCCTGACCCCGCTGGTGGCCCTTGCAAGCTTGGCCTCGGCGCTGGTCAGACGGTGGACAGGACACGGGCACCGGTCCCGGCCGCTGCGGGTGGCGTGGCTGGCGCTCACCTGGTCGGTCGGTGAGATGGCGGCGCTCACCGTGCTGCTCTGCCTGTGGATCGTGAGCGGGTTCGGCGGGCGGCTTGACACCGAGCCCTACCGGACTCGCCACTACGCGGTGATGGAGCGGTTCCTCAACCAGATCTACCGGGCGGCCGAGCGCGCCTGCGGGCTCCGGGTCGAGGTGGCCGGGCCGCCCGACGAGGCCCTGACCGACGACCGGCCGGTCATCGTGCTGAGTCGGCACGCCGGCCCCGGCGACTCGCTGCTCGTCGTCCACCACCTGCTCACGGTCTGCGGCCGGCGTCCCCGGGTGGTCATGAAGGCAACCCTCCAGCTGGACCCGAGCTTGGACGTCGTGGCCAACCGGGTGCCCAACGCGTTTCTGCACCACCGCTCGCCTGCCCCAGCGGGCAGCTACGCCACTGGCGGCAGGCCCCAGGCCGAGCAGATCAGGCAGGTCAGACGGTTGGCGGCCGGCCTCAGCGGGCGCGACGCGCTGCTGCTGTTCCCCGAGGGCGGGAACTGGACTCCGCAGCGCTGGCGTCGGAGTATCGACGCGCTATGCGGCGGGGAGGTCACGCCGATCTGGCCGAACGGGCGGCGGCGATGCCCAACCTGCTCCCGCCCCGAGCCGGCGGGGCCTTCGCCGCCATCGGCGCCTGCCCGTCCGCCGACGTGATCTTCGTGGCCCACACCGGGCTGGACAAGCTGGTCAGCGTCCGCGACGTGTGGCAGAGCCTGCGGACCGACGTGACCGTGCGCGCCCGCTGGTGGCTTGTCCCGGCCGCCGAGCGTGCCCCGCGGCGGCCGATCACGAGACCCAGGTCGACTGGCTCTTTGACTGGTGGGAGCGGCTTGACGCGTGGATCACCGAGGAGTCGGGCGAGCGTGCCGACGATCGGGCAGCGCTCAGCGTAGCTCCTCGGCCTGGACGGTCATGGACTCGAGCAACGGGCCGCCGAAGGTGGTCGCCACCGCGACGTCGGTGGCGTCCCGGCCGCGGCCGATCACCACCCGGCCCTTGCGGCGGGCGTTGTTGCGCGGGTCAAAGGTCCACCAGCGATCGCCGAGCCACACCTCCATCCAGGCCGCGAAGTCCATCGGCGCCGGGTCGGCCGGGACGTCCAGGTCGGGCAGGTAGCCGAACGTGTAGCGGGCCGGGATGTTCAGCGCCCGGCAGAACGAGATCGCCAGGTGGGTGAAGTCCCGGCACACCCCGTACCGCGAGTTGTTGACGTCCACCGCCGTCGACGTGGCGGTCGAGCTGCCGTACTGGAACGTCAGGTGCCCGTTGACGTGATCGCAGATCGCCTGGACCCGCCGGTAGCCGGGCGCGAGCCCGCCGAAGCGCTGCCACGCCTCGGCCGCCAGCAGGTCGGGCAGGCAGTACCGGCTCGGCAGGGTGTAGATCAGCGTGTGATCGGGCAGCTCATTCGTCGGGACCTCGGGCGCGTCGGGATCGGCGTCCTCGGTCGCATCGGGCACATCCGCCACCGCCGAGAATCCGAACTGCGACCGGCCGGCGGGCAGCACGGTGCGCGCGCAGTCGTTGCCGTAGATGTCGGCGTACCCGTGCACCTCGGCGGGCGGATCGCTGAGCCACCGATCGCCCTCGGTGCTGACCGCGCGCGAGATCGCCGGGCGCACCATGAATACGGTCGGGGTCGGGATCTCCGCCACGTACGTGAACATGCATCCGATGCTGAGGCGCCGTCGAGCCGTCATCTGCCTATCGTCCTCGCGCCGTGTTTCGGCGAGATTAAGAGCTCCCCCATCTGCTCGGCCAGTCGGCTGAGCGCGGGCACGGCCGCGCGGATCGCGTTCCGGTCGGCCGACGACAGCCGGTCGAGCGCGCGCCCCGCGAGCTCGGCCCGCATGTCCCGCCACTGCTCGACTCGTGCGGCCCCCGCCTGGGTCACGGTGAGGCGGATCGAGCGCCCGTCTGCCTCGGTGCGGCCGCGGTTGATCAGGCCGGCCGCCGCGAGCTGGCTGACCATCGTGCTGACGCTGTTGGGGGCCAGGCGCAGCTCCTGCGGCGGCCTCGGCGACGCCGATGCCGGGCCGTCGGGCGGCCAGCCTGAGCAGCTCGGAGCGGGCCGGGGGGAGCGCACCCGACGTGGCCGAACCGCGGACCGCGCGGCGCGCCACCCGGCGCACCGCGCCGATGGCGGCGAGCAGCTCGGCCGCCTCGGCCTTGGCCGCTTCCGCGTGCGGCCAGCGCCGCGTTGTCGGCCGCATGTGTATCGTTCACAGAGCTAACTATACGGACCGGATTCTCCCACGCCAAGAGCCCTGCCACATGCATGTTTCGAAATCGCGCGGGTAGCCGGGGCGAGTGTGTGCCCGAAACACTTGGGTAACAAAGGCGAAAGGTTGCGTGATGAGTAAGGGGAACAGCTCGGGGCGGGGGATACCGGGGGGTTTCGAATGACAACTCGATCCGCCGAAACGACAACAGATAGTCCGAATATCCGCAGCCTGATCCCGGCCAGGATCGACCGACTGCCTTGGTCGCGGTTCTTTACCAAGCTCGTCATAGCGCTGGGTATCGCCTGGATCCTCGACGGCCTCGAGATCACCATCGCCGCCAACGTCGGGCCCGACCTGACGCTGCACAATACGCTGAACCTGGGCGCGGGCGCGGTCGCCGACATCGCCTGGTGGTACCTGATCGGCGAGGTCATCGGGGCGCTGTTCTTCGGTCGGCTGTCCGACAAGCTCGGCCGCAAGAACCTCTTCGTTATCACCCTCGGCGTCTACCTGATCGGCAGCGGCCTCACCGCCGCGACGCCGGGCGGCGGCAGCTGGATCTGGTTCCTTTACTTCACCCGGATCATCGCCGGCATGGGCATCGGCGGCGAGTACGCCGCTATCAACTCGGCTATCGACGAGATGATCCCGGCCAAGTACCGGGGCCGGATCGACCTCGCCGTCAACGGCACCTACTGGGCCGGCGCGCTCATCGGCACGGCCGTCACCCTCTGGGTGCTGAACCACGTGACCCCCGAATGGGGCTGGCGGATCGCCTACCTGGTCGGGCCGGTGCTCGCGCTCGTCATCATCTTCGTGCGGCGCAACCTGCCGGAGTCGCCGCGCTGGCAGATCATGCACGGCCACCAGGCCGAGGCCGATGCGTCGATCAAGGAAATCGAAGACCATGTGGAGGCGACCAAGGGATCGCTGCCGCCGGTTGACGAGAGCAGGGAACTGGAGATCACGCCGACCGCCCAGATCGGCTACCTCCGGCTCCTGATAACGCTGTTCCGGACGTATCCAAGCCGCTCCTTCCTGGTCTTCATGCTCATGTCGACCCAGTCCTTCCTTTACAACGCCATCTTCTTCACCTACGGGCTGGTGCTCGAGTACTTCTTCCACGTCAAGGCGACCGACACCGCCTACTACTTCTTCGCGTTCGCGGCGGGCAACCTGCTCGGCCCGCTGACGATCGGCCGGCTGTTCGACACGATCGGCCGCAGGAAGATGATCTCGGGCACCTACCTGCTATCGGGGGTACTGCTGCTGATCGTCTCCTTCCTGTTCAAGAACGGCTCCCTGAACGCGACCACGCAGACGCTGTGCTGGGCGGTCATCTTCTTCTTCGCCTCGGCCGGGCGCCAGCGCCGGCTACCTGACCGCCAGCGAGGTCTTCCCGCTTGAGGTCCGGGCAAAGGCCATCGCGGTGTTCTTCGCCATCGCGCAGTGCTTCGGCGCCTTCGGCTCGGCCTGGTACGGCCACCTGATCGGCACCGGGCAGGACCGTAACACGCTGTTCGCCGGGTACGTCGTCGGCGCCATCGCGATGATCCTCGGCGGCCTGACCGCGGTCTTCTTCGCGGTTGACGCCGAGGGCAAGTCCCTCGAGGACGTGGCCAAGCCGCTGTCGGTCATCGCCAAGCCGTCGCAGGCCATCTTCCGCACCGGCGCAGATTAGGCACCCGCGAGCCAAAGGGCGCGCCGGTGCCTGGACTGAGGAGCGAGGCGGTTTGTGCCGAGCGACGAGGGAAGGCACCGGCTTCGGGCGCCCGGAGGCGAGCGGGGAGACAGGGTATCTTCAGGTCATGCCCCCGCGCCCAGCGCCGCGCGATCTCCGCGCTTCCGACGCCGATCGTGAACGAGTCGTGGCCATGCTCGGCGAGGCGCTCGCCGACGGCCGCATTTCCCACGATGAGCACGGGGAGCGGATGTCGGCCGCGCTCTCCGCCCGCACGCTGGGCGAGCTCGCCGGGCTGACGACCGACCTGGCCGCTCCCGAGCACCAGCCGGTGCAGCTGAACGGCGGTCAGCCGGTCGCGGCGCTTTTCGGTAACGCCGAGCGGACCGGCCGGTGGGTGGTACCGGCCACCATGACCTGCGTCGCCGCGTTCGGCGAGGTGGTGCTCGACCTGCGCGAGGCGCTGCTGCAGGACCGGCACGTCGTGCTCAGCGTCTACGCGGTCTTCGGCCGGGTCCGGATCATCGTGCCATCCGGCGTGGAGGTCGTGATGAACGGCACCGAGATCCTCGGCCGCCAGCGCGGCGGCACCACCAGGCGGGTGCCGACGTCCTCGCAGACGCCGGTGGTCGAGGTCCGCGGCTACGTGGCCGTGAGCGAGGTGCTCGCCCGCACCCCGCCCCGCCCCCGCCGCTGGCTCCGCTGGGGCCGCGCATCCCTACCGTGACCATGACCATTTCCCCGCAGGGCCGATACCCTCGCCTTTCATCGGGCCTGCCGCGGGGGGTACGGGGGCGAGAGGGAATGGGGGCGGGAGCCCCCCATGCGGAAGGGCTGTCCCCCGGAGAAGCTAGTCGTATTTGACGGCGGAGTAGGCGCTCAGCTTCCACAGGGCGTGCTCGCTCCGGATCGAGCGGATCGTGCCCGACCTCGAGCGCATCACCAGCGAGTGGGTGGTCAGGCCGCCCGGCTTGTAGCGGATGCCCGCCATCAGCTCGCCGTCGGTGATGCCGGTGGCGGAGAAGAACACGTCGTCCGAGGAGACCAGGTCGTCGGTGGTGAGCACCCGGCTGAGGTCGTGCCCGGCGTCGAGCGCCTTGCGCCGCTCGGCCTCGTCCTTGGGAGCGAGCTTGCCCTGGATGACGCCGCCGAGGCACTTGAGCGCGCAGGCCGCGATGATGCCCTCGGGGGTGCCGCCGACGCCGAGCATCAGGTCGATGCCGGTGTCCGCGCGCGCCGCCATGATCGCGCCCGCCACGTCCCCGTCGGTGATCAGGTGGATCCGCGCGCCCGCCGCCCGGACCGCGGCGATCAGGCCCTCGTGCCTAGGCCGGTCCAGGATCACCACCGTCACGTCGCCCCGCGAGATGCCCTTGGCCTTGGCGACCGCGGCGATGTTGGCCGCGGGCGGGGCGTTGATGTCCACCACCGCGGCCGCCTCGGGACCGGTGGCCAGCTTGGTCATGTAGAAGACGGCGGACGGGTCGTACATCGAGCCGCGCTCGGCGACCGCGAGGACCGACACCGCGTTCGGCATGCCGTTGGCGCACAGCCGGGTCCCGTCGATCGGGTCCACCGCGACGTCGACCGCCGGGCCGGTGCCGTCGCCCACCTCTTCGCCGTTGAACAGCATCGGGGCGTTGTCCTTCTCGCCCTCGCCGATCACCACCACGCCGCGCATCGACACGGAGTTGATGAGCGTCCGCATCGCGTGCACGGCGGCGCCGTCGGCCCCGTTCTTGTCGCCTCGGCCCACCCACCGGGCCGAGGCCATCGCCGCCGCCTCGGTCACCCGGGCGAGCTCAAGCGCCAGGTTCCGGTTGGGCGCGTGCTCGGCGGGCTCGGGCGTCCCGGGAATGCCGGTCACGTTCTCACGTCGGTCATGGTGAATACCTACCCGTTCCGTTACGTCCGCTTTACCATTCAGGGCGCACATTTACCACGTCGCCGGGTGCGGCGGTGCTAGCCGCGCCGGTCCCAGGCCTGCTGAAGCGCGCTGGCGAACATCTCAGTTGGCTGCGCACCGGAAACCCCGAGCGCCATGTCGAATACGAAGAACGGGACGCCGCTGACGCCGAGTTCGCGCGCCTGCAACTCGTCCTGGCGCACCTCCTCGGCGTAGGCGTCACCGTCGATAACCTCCCCGGCGGCGGCGCGCGTCTAGACCTGCCCCGGCCGCGATCTCGGTGATCACGTCGCGGTCGAAGACCTGCCGTCCCTGCCCGAAGTAGGCCTGGTTGACCGCGCCGAGCAGTTCCGCCTGCACGCCCTTGGCCAGCCCGAGGTGGAGCACACGGTGGATGTCGAAGGTGTTGCCGACCGGGCGCTCCGGATGAAAGCCGAGGCCCTCGGCCGCGGCGAGCCCCGCGACCCGCGACTCGGCTGCCCGTGCGTCCGCTTCGGACATGCCGTACTTCCTGCTCAGCATCGAGAAGGTGGTCTCGTGCTGGTCCTTCGGATAGCTGGGGTCGAGCTCGAACGAGTGGTAGACGACCTCGACCTCATCGCGGTGCGTCGAAGGAGCTCAGCGCCTTCTCGAACCGTGCCTTGCCCACGTAGCACCACGGGCAGATGACGTCGCTCCAGATATCCACGCGCATGCCTACAGCCTAGAATGCCCGCCCGGCGCCGGGTATCCCGCGTGGGTGTGACGTTGGAATCCTCAGAAGGGGGCGCCCTCGGCAGCCGGGCCGTCGGCGGGCTCGCGGGCGGCCATGGCGGCGGTCAGCCGGGCGCGGGCGCCGTCCAGCCACTCGGCGCATATCGCGGCCAGCTTCTCGCCCCGCTCCCACAGGTCGAGCGACTGCTCGAGGGTGAGCCCGCCCGTTTCGAGCCGCTTCACCACGCTGGCCAGCTCGTCTCTGGCCTGCTCGTAAGTGAGGGCTTCACGATCAGTCACAGCAAAAATCCTACTCGTGATCCACGGTGGCGGTCAGCTGGTCTTCGGCGAACCGGATGGTCAGCCGCTCACCGGGGGAGAGCTCCTTGGCCGACCGGATGACGGCCCCGTCGGAGTCTTGGGCTATCGAATAGCCGCGGCGGAGGGTCGCGGCGGGGGAGAGCGCGAGCAGCCGGGCGCGGGTGTGGGCGACATCGTCGCCCGCCCTGGCCAGGCCCGAGTCGAGCGACTGGCGGGCGCGGCGGATGAGCGCGTCGACCTGCTCGGCCTGCCGCTCGATCTCGCGGACCGGGTCGGCCAGGGCCGGGCGCGAGCGGGTCGCGTCCAGCCAGGCCTGCTCGCGGTCGAGCCAGCCGCGCATGTGCCGCCGCGCCCGGTCGCGCAGCTGGGTGACGAGCGCCAGCTGCTCGGCCACGTCGGGCACGATCCGCTTGGCCGCGTCGGTCGGCGTGGAGGCGCGCAGGTCCGCCACGTAGTCGAGCAGCGGGGTGTCCTGCTCGTGCCCGATCGCGGACACCACCGGGGTGCGGCAGGCCGCGACCGCTCGCAGCAGCGCCTCGTCGGAGAACGGGAGCAGGTCCTCGAGCGAGCCGCCGCCCCGGGCGATCACGATCACGTCGACCTCGGGGTCGGCGTCCAGCTTGCGCAGCGCCTCGATTACCTCGCCGGCCGCGTACGGGCCCTGCACGGCGGACTGCTCGATCCGGAACTTGACGGCCGGCCAGCGCCGCTGCGCGTTCTGGACCACGTCCCGCTCGGCCGCCGATTCCCGTCCGCACACCAGGCCGATGACGCCGGGCAGGAAGGGCAGCGCGCGCTTGCGCTCGGCGGAGAAAAGACCCTCGGCCGTCAGCTGCACGCGCAGCCTCTCCAGCCGCGCCAGCAGCTCGCCCACGCCGACCGCGCGGATTTCGAGCGCGGTAAGCGCGAACGAGCCGCGGGTGGCGTTGAAGTCGGGCCTGACGAACATCACCACGCGCGCGCCCTCGACCGGAGAGACCACCTCGAACACCTGCCGGGTGCAGATGACCTGGGCCGAGACGGCGGCGATCGGGTCCCTGAGCGTCAGGAAGACCGTGTTGCCGCGCTTCTTGCACTCGGCGATCTGCCCCTCGACCCAGATCCGGCCGAGCTTGCCGATCCAGCCGCCGACAGCCTGCAGCACGGTCCGAACAGGAACCGGCGCCTCGGCGGACGTCTCTAGGGCCATACCACCTATCCCATCACGACGCCGGGCCCCGGTTAGCCTGCGACGCGCTACTCGGTCAGCTTCGGAAGCGCCTGGGTGAGCCCGAGGTTAAGCTTCGTGATCCGGCGCTCGAACATCGAGATCACGTCCGCGCGATCGGCGTGGGCCTTCTCGTAATCGATGAGCTCCGTCAGCTGGTCGGCGGAAAGGTTGCGGAGCCGGGCGCGCAGCGACGCGATCGACAGGTCGTCATAATTCGCAAGCGGCAGCGCGGCCGCCTCTTCCGGAGCGGCGGCGTCCTCGGGCGCGGCAGCGTCTTCCGGTGCGGCGGCGTCCTCAGGTGCGGCAGCGTCCTCAGGCGCAGCGGCGTCTTCCGGTGCGGCGGCGTCTTCCGGTGCGGCAGCGTCCTCAGGCGCAGCGGCGTCTTCCGGTGCGGCGGCGTCCGCCGGGGCAGCGGTTTCCGGCGCTGCCGTCGGGGCGCTCGCGGACGCCTCGGCCTTGGCCGGCTTATTACGAATTTTATCGCTGACGGAAAGCAGCGAGCCGATTCCGCCGAACACCGCCCGCAGCGCGTGCGCCGGGGCCTCCTTCACGCGCTCGTTACCTGCGGGACGCGCATATCGCACTCTCCTCAAATGGGATGGGGTATGCCCCAGTGTGCCGCAGGAAAGGCCTCATCCGTTGTGTCTTAATTAAGGTGGTACCTACCCGATTTTAGGCAGTCGCGGCAAGATGCGGGCGGCTGCCTGACGGGCGGCCGCTCTCGCCTACCATGGGAGACATGTCTGAGACCCACCGACGGGTCCTGCTGGCGAAGCCACGTGGCTACTGCGCAGGGGTCGACCGGGCCGTGCAAGCCGTGGAGATAGCGCTCGGCAGGTTCGGCGCACCGGTATACGTGCGCAAGCAGATCGTGCACAACAAGCATGTGGTGAGCGATCTTGAGAAGCTCGGCGCCATCTTCGTCGAGGAGACCGACGAGGTGCCCGAGGGCAGCGTCGTCGTGTTCTCCGCGCACGGCATCGCGCCCGAGGTCCGCGAGTCGGCCAAGGCCCGCGGGCTGACGGCCATCGACGCGACCTGCCCGCTGGTCACCAAGGTGCACAACGAGGCAAGGCGCTTCGCCGCCACCGACTACGACATCCTGCTCATCGGCCACGAGGGCCACGAGGAGGTCGTCGGCACCACCGGCGAGGCGCCCGCCCGCGTCCACCTGGTGGACGGCCCGGCGGGCGCGGACGAGCGTCGAGGTGCGCGACCCGGCCAAGGTGGTCTGGCTCTCCCAGACCACGCTGTCGGTCGATGAGACGGTGCAGACGGTCGCCGCGCTCCGGGAGCGGTTCCCGCAGCTGATCGACCCGCCGAGCGATGACATCTGCTACGCGACGCAGAACCGGCAGACCGCGGTCAAGGCCATCGCCCCGCGGCCGACGTGGTGATCGTCGTCGGCTCGCCGAACTCGTCCAACTCGGTCCGCCTGGTCGAGGTGGCCAAGGACGCCGGCGCGCGCGCCGCCTACCTGGTCGATGACGCCGGCGAGATCGACGCGGACTGGCTCCGCGACGCGTCCACGGTCGGCGTGACCAGCGGCGCCTCGGTGCCCGAGGAACTCGTGGCCGGGGTGCTCGGCAAGCTCGCCGCGCTCGGGTTCGGCGACGTGGAGGAGGTCGAGGCGGTCAAGGAGCGGATGACCTTCCAGCTCCCCCGCGAGCTGCGGAAGTAGCGGGCGGGGCCACAGGCGCCCCGGACCGTTCGATATGAACCGGCTTTTGACCTTGCCCTTACGACTGCTCCGACGTGACCAGTTCCGGCGCCGACAGCGGCCGCGCCGTCTCGGTGACCGGGGCCGGGGCGGTCAGCTCGGCGTCCACCAGCCCGAGCGACGACAGCCGCCGGGCGCTGACCAGCACGCGGCTCTCCATCGTGCCGACCGCCTGGTTGTAGGCGCCGACCGCGTTCGTCAGCGACTTGCCGAGCTTGTCCAGGTGCCGGCCGAGGCCGGAGAGCCGGTCGTAGAGCTCCCGGCCGAGCTCGAACACCTCCCTGCGCGTTCTCCGACAGCGCCTGCTGCTGCCACGCGTACTGGACGGTGCGCAGCATCGACACCAGCGTGGTCGGCGTGGCCAGGTGCACCCGCCGGGCGAGCGCGTACTCGAGCAGCCCCTGGTCGTGCTCGAGGGCCGGGGCGAGGAACGCCTCGCCGGGCACGAACATGATCACGAACTCGGGCGTCTCCGGCAGCGACGACCAGTACGCCTTCGAGCCGAGCTGGTCGACGTGCGCCCGCAGGTGCCTGGCGTGCGCGGCGATGCCGCGCTTCCCGCTCGCCGTCGTCCGCCGGCCGCCGCCGCCTCCAGGTAGGCGGCGAGCGAGACCTTGGAGTCGACGACGACGTTCTTGCCGCCGGCCAGCCGCACCACCATGTCCGGGCCGCTGGCCGCCGTCGACGACCACCTGCTCGTCGAAGTCGACGTGCGCCGCCATCCCGGCCAGCTCGACCACCCGGCGCAGCTGCAGCTCGCCCCAGCGGCCGCGCGCCTCCGGCCGTCGCAGCGCGGTGACCAGGGCCTGGGTCTGCTCGCGGAGCTGCTCGGCGCCGCGCCTGGTGAACTCCACCTGCTGGGCGAGCTCGGCGTGCGACCGGGCCCGCGCGATGTCGGAGTCGCGCAGCTGCTGCTCGACCCGGGCGAGGGTCTCCCGCATCGGCCCGACCAGCGTCTCGACGTCGAACCGCTGCGCGAGCTGGCCCTCGGCGAGCGCGGTCTTCTCGGCCGCCGTCCGCTCGAGCAGCGCGGCCCGCTCCTGCGCCGAGCGGGCGCGCTCCTCCGCCGTCGCCGCGGCGGTGCCGAGGCGATTGCGTGCCAGCAGGTATCCGAGCACCGCGCCGATCGCAATGCCGGCCAGCAAGGCGAAGATGATCACATGTTCTAGTATCGGCGCGCCGGCGCGGACCCCGTGGGTCGACACGCGCAGGAACCGGAGACAATGGTTACCGTGCAGGCGGCCATCGAGGTGCGCGCGATCGGCCAGCGGGCCCGATCGTCCGAAGAAGTCACTCTGCGTGACGTGTCATTGACTGTCGGTCATGGTGAGCTGATGGCGATCATCGGCGGCAGCGGGTCGGGGAAGACGACGCTGCTCGACGCGATGTCGGGGCTGCGCCCGCCGTCCTCGGGGACGGTGACCCGGTCGACCGGGCGATCGGCGCACGCCGGGCGGTATGTCGGCTATATCCCCAATGCCGACACGATCCACCCGGCGCTGCCGCTGGACCGGGCGCTCCGGTACACGGCCGCGCTGCGCGCGGGCCGAAGGCCGCGGCGGACGCGGTCGCCGAGGCGCTGCGCGCGGTCGACCTGGCCGGGCAGGCGGCCACCCGGGTCGGCGAGCTTGACGCCGGCCAGCGCAAGCGCGCCGCCATCGCGGTCGAGCTGCTGGCCGAGCCGTCGCAGCTCTTCCTCGAGGAGCCCACGATCGGCCTCGACCCCGCGCAGGGGACCGAGGTGATGCGCCGGCTGCGGCGGCTGTGCGAGAGCGGGGTCACGGTGGTGCTCACCACGCAGAACCCGCTCGACGCGGCCCGCTGCGACAAGGTGGCGGTCCTCGCCACCGGCGGTCACCTGGCGTTCTTCGGCACGCCCGACGCGGCCTGCGAATACTTCGCGGCCGACAGCCTCGACGAGATCTACGAGCGGCTGGCTGGTCTCGGCGACCCGGCGGCGGCGTGGTCCCGCCGCTTCCCCCAGTTTTCCCGAACGGTCCCTGGTTTCACCGCCTCGCCGACCATTCCGCCCGCCGCCGGGGCCGGCCCGTCTGCTGCCGGACACGGCGGGCCCGCACTCGGCCGGCCGGGCGTCCACCGGGCCGCGGTGGGGCTGCTCGACGACGAGCTGTCCGCGGCTGATCTGAGTGCCGATCTGGATGCGGATTTCGATGCCGACCTGGATGCCGACCTGGATGTTGACCTGGATGGCGGGCTGGGCGGCGTCGAGCCGGCCGGAGCGGACGGTGCGGGCCGCCCGGCGCCGGCGACGCGGCCGGGCCGGTGGTCCGCCCGCTCCGGCAATGGCGGTGCTGACCAGACGGAACGTTGACGTGCTGGTCCGGTCGAGGCCCACGCTGGCCGCGCTCGCGGGCGCGCCGGTCGCGGTCCTGCTCGCCTTGCTGGTGCTGCTCGGACTGGGGGCGTTCGACCCGGCGCGGCCGGGCGCCGTCATTCTGGATGGTGTTCGGCGGGTTCTTCGTCGGTCTGGCCTACGGCCTGCCGCAGATCCGCCCCGAGCTCGGCGACGCTCAGGGCGGAGCGCTTCAGCGGCCTCAGTCCCGGCGCGTACGTGCTGGCCAAGGCGGCCGTGCTGGTCCCGCCGCTGGCCGTCGCGGACGCGGTGATCCTGCTCGTGCCCGGGCTGTCGGGGCGACTGCGGCGACGGCGGGTACGGCCGGTCTTCGTGACGTGCTGCTGTCATCGGCGGTCGCGCTCAGCCTCGGCCTGCTGCTGTCGGCGGTGACGCCCGCGCAGCCTCGCGCGCTGACCCCGGTCGTCGCCTGCTGCCTGCCGCCGGTCCTGCTGGCCGCGGCCGTGCTCGCCCTGCTGCACCGCCCGGTCTGGGGCAACTGGCTGGGGCTGGCGGCGTGCCTGGTGGCGCTGCTGGCCGCCACGACCGCGATCATCTACCGTCGGCTGCCGTCTCCCGACCGGGCCTGGCGCGAGCCGCCTAGCAGCTGTGCCGCGGCAGCAGGGCGGCCAGGTCGGGACGGCGGTCGCGGTAGGTGCGCTCGGCGAAGTCGAGGAACGCGTCCACGTCGTCGAGCGTCGAGGCGACGCCGAGCGAGACCCGGACCGCGCCGCCGGTCGGCAGCCCGACCAGCGACAGGTAGTGGTCCATGGCGGCAGCGCCGCGCCCGCGCGACATCGCCCGCCCGGCCGCGCGCAGGTCCCGCCGGTCGAGCCCGAACGCCGCCTCGCCCGCGCCCGGGTTGCAGAAGCAGCCGGTCCGCAGCGAGATGCCGGCCGCGCTCGAGTCACGCGACACCGCCCGCTCGTCGATCACCTGCCCGTCCGGATCGAGGAAGTTCAGCGCGACCGTGCCGCCGCGCGCGATTCCGGTCGGCGGCCCGTAGACGCGGACCATCGGCGCCCCCGAGCTGTGCCGCATCCGGCCCAGGCAGTCAAGCAGCCATGAGGTCAGCATCCCGACCCGCTGATGGATGAGGTCGATCCCGACGCCGGAAATCCAGTCGAGCCCGACCGTGACGTCGGGGATCGACAGGAAGTTCACCGTCCCGTCCTCGAACCCGGCCTCGCCCGCCAGCATCCGGTGCCAGCCGCCCGTCGACGCTCACCCCCATGATCGTGCCGCCGGCGAACCACGGCCGCCGCAGCCGGGCCAGCGCCTCGTGCCGGGCGAGCAGGCAGCCGACCCCGGTCGGGAACCCGAACACCTTGTACCAGCTGATCGCCACGAACTCCGGCTGGACGATCGACAGGTCGAGGCGGCTGGTCGGCACGTACGCGGCCGCGTCGAGCAGCACGTCGTAGCCGGCCGCCTGCGCCCGCGCGCACCCACGCGAGCGGGTGCCGGACCCCGCTGAAGTTGGACTGCGCCGGGTAGGCGAACAGCCCCGGCCGCGACCCGTGCCCCCGGCCGATCGCGGCGAGCATGTCCGGACTCGCTCACTCGCAGCTCGCGGCCGCGCAGCCTGACGTACGCGACCCGGGCGCCGCGCCCGGGCGGCGTACTCCCTGATCCCGTTGACCGAGTTGTGGTTGTCGGCGGTCAGCACCAGCCTGGTCCGCCGCCCGAACGGGTACGCCTCGCCGACCAGGCGGCAGGCCCCGGTCGCGTTCGGGCGTGAAGATGACCGCGTACTCGTCGGCGCTGGTGTTGAAGTACCTGAGCACCGCCGCCCGGGCCCGCTCGACCAGCAGCGTGGAAGCGCGACGAGGTCGGGTTCTCCGAGTGCGGGTTCCCGTACACGCCGGACCGCAGGCGCGCCGCGTGCGCGTGCAGCTGCGACCGGGCGGGCAGCCCGGCCCCGGTGTAGTCCAGGTAGACGTGCCCGCCCTCGTCCAGGTACGAGTACTCGGTCGCCCGCAGCTCATCGAGCCGGGCCGTCGTCTCATAGCCCGGATACGCCGCGTTGAAGTCACTCATAGCATTCATATGATTGCACTCAGTGCGCACGCGACGCGATCATCGAAACGCCAGCAACAACTGCGTCGAAACTTTGGCTCGCGGGTCGGCACTAGACTCGCCGTTCGTGAGCCTGTCTATCGGAATCGTCGGTCTGCCCAACGTCGGCAAGTCCACCCTGTTCAACGCGCTGACCAAGGCGGGGGCGCTGGCCGCGAACTATCCGTTCGCGACCATCGAGCCCAACGTCGGCGTCGTCGGCGTCCCCGACCCCCGGCTCGCGGCGCTGGCTTCGCTCTACAAGTCGGCCCGGGTGGTGCCCGCCTCGGTGCGCTTCACCGACATCGCCGGGCTGGTCCGCGGGGCCTCCGAGGGACAGGGGATGGGCAATCAGTTCCTCGGCCACATCCGCGAGACCGACGCGATCTGCCAGGTCGTGCGGGTGTTCGGCGACCCCGACGTGACCCGGGTGGAGGGATCGGCCGATCCGGAGGGCGACATCGAGACGATCGTCACCGAGCTGATCCTGGCCGACCTGCAGACGCTGGAGAAGGCGATGCCGCGGCTCGCCAAGGAGACGAAATTCTCCAAGGACCCGGAGAAAATCGCGACGGCGGCGGCGGCCGAGGCAGCCGTGTCCGTGCTCGACTCGGGAACGACGCTATTCGCGGGCGCGGCCAAGGCCGGGATATCGCTCAAGGATGTCAGGGAACTGCACCTGCTGACGGCCAAGCCATTCATCTACGTCTTCAACATGGACGTATCGGACTTGTCCGACGAAGACCTGAAAAAGCGGCTCACCGCGCTGGTGGCGCCGGCCGAGGCAATCTTCCTCGACGCCAAGACCGAGGCCGACCTGACCGAGCTGCCCGACGAAGAGGCGGCGGAGTTGCTGGCCGAGGCGGGCCTCGGCGAGCCCGGCCTGGCCCAGCTTGCGCGGGCCGGCTTCCGCGCCCTCGGCCTGCAGACGTACCTGACGGCGGGGCCGAAGGAGACCCGGGCGTGGGAGATCCCGATCGGCGCGACCGCCCCTGAGGCGGCCGGCGTCATCCACACCGACTTCCAGCGCGGCTTCATCAAGGCCGAGATCGTCTCCTTCGACGACCTGATGGCGGCCGGCTCGGTGACCGCCGCCCGCGCCGCAGGCAAGGCCCGCATCGAGGGCAAGGACTACATCATGCAAGACGGCGACGTGGTCGAGTTCCGTTTCAACGTGTAGCAGGTTGTCATAAATAGGGCGGAAGGTGCACAATAAGCCTCGATATTCACGATCCAGCCCTCGTTGAGGCTGGCGTCGCACGTGCATCGAGGAGCCAACCCTGTGTTTGTTATCTTTGGTTTTCGTACCCGCATCGCGATCCTGGCGACGCTCAGCTATATCTGCGAAACCTGCGGAGTGGCGGCGGCTCACCGGGTGGTCCGCCGGCGTCGGTGGTTCACTTTGTTTTTCATCCCGGTTTTCCCGCTCGGCCCGGGCCGGTACACCGATACCTGCATTAACTGCGGACGGGTGCGGCAGCTGAGCAAGGAGCAAGCGGAGAGCGTCACCCCGCCGGCGCGGCGGGGACGCAGGTGCCGGCGGCCGCGCCGTCGGACGGCCGCTAGACATCCCGGTTGCTTCGCTTGGCTAGCGGCGGCCTGATCGTGTGCCGTTAGGGGCCGCGTTTTCCGGCCGTAGGCGTCAGTGTGTGCAGGTGGGGGCGTCCCGCGACCCGAAATCCCCACGCTGACTCGCGTGTCGGTCCGGCTTGTTGGGCGTGGTGACGCTGAGGACGCTGTGTCGATGCCCGGCCGCCGGAGCGAGGTGTCGAGGGGCGCGGAGGCTGTCGCCTACGCCGCCGACCCCAAATCCCACCTGTCGGCTACGCCATCGACCCTAATAGGCGATGTCGATGGCGTAGCCGACAGGCAGCGCAACCTGTCGCCCAGCGCGCGCCTGCGGTTGGAGGGACGCATGGCGGTGATTGTGACACGAATCGGGCCCGTACGAGTTGTCCCGCCCCGCAGCGATCGCATGCTGGGCGCGACGGCATTGCCCAGGTCCGGGTTCGCTAACTCTGCGAATCTCACTGGTAACTTAGTGATCGATCTGGTGCGTGGCGACGCCGTCTGGCGGCCGACCGGAACCCGGTAGGAGCGCGGCTGCGCGTCGTTCGGAAGCTGGCCTTGATCTCCGATTGTTACGGAGAGTATTGGACGATTGGCTGCCGTTGGCGCGCTGCAGCGCGATTACCGGCGGCGATGAAGATTTTTCCGTATTTTCGTGAACCGCCGCGTAGGTCGTTGCGTATCAGTATGTAACGAGTTACCGTCGGCTGGGGCTCTGTTGCGGTAGCGGAACCGTAACTGTGTCGGTTGTGACTGGAGGTTACTCCAGTACACGATCGATGCGGTTTGTTCGGTTCCAATGCCACACGTGTGGTCGGTTTATGCCGCACAATGGAGCACGGACGGCAGTAGTTCGCCCGTGTCTGGCTGGCAGGCGCGGCGGGCGGAGGAGTGATGGTGCGTAGGCTCAGCTTGGCTAGCCTCGATAGCGGTGCGGAGTCGCCCGTTTACGGTGCAGAACCGTTCCGCGGACAGGTCCGGGCCGGGTGCGCCGCGACTCGCCGCAACCTACGACATGTCGGTCATCGACCGGCACAGCGGAAGATGGTATGTAAAGGACATCCGTGCATCTACGCAGCCGATGGGAACCCAATGGCTTGGTTCGCGTCATCGTTGGTCGTGCCCTCGGACCAACGCGGCCGAAGGTTCCTGCGGGTCGCCGATGACCCCGTTGCGTCCCCGCAAGCGCACTGATGTCCACGGAAGGGAAGGGTAATGTCCGTATCGATCATCGTCGCTGCGGCCGGGCAGGCGGCGATCAACACTCAAGGTCTCGTCAAATACCTGCAGAGGCCTTTTCGGCCCTCTGTTCCTCGGCCTCGTAGGCATCGTGGCCCTGTTCTTCCTCTTTACTCGCGAGATCACCCGGTTCGTGCAATTCATGGTGCTGGCCATCTTGATCGCCGTGGTTTTCTACACTCCGAACATCGTTCAGCTGCTGGCCACGGGGATAGCCAACGCACTCGGGGTTCACTGAGTGATTTCTCGCTGAGGAGCGCAGCCCTGTGGACCTGCCCACGTATACGAATATCTGGCGGATAGAAAAGCGGCTCTACAAGCTTTATGACTTCCGGCTGCCCATGCCGCTGCCGATCAACTGGATCGCCGTATTCATCGGCATCACGCTCCCCTACGTTGTTCTGCTGATCGCAATAGGACTGCCTTTCAGCCACACCCTGCTGTGGCTGTACGTGCTGCCTCCGGGGTTGCTCACCTGGGCTGACCACCAGGCCAGTCATCGAGCAGAAGCGACTGCCCGAGCTGGTGGAGTCGCAGGTGCGCTACCTGACCGAGCCGCGGACCTGGGTCAGGCTCACGCCGCTGGCCGAGAAGGACCAGATGGTCGTCTCCGCCCGCGTGTGGCGCGGTCGCCAGGCGTCCGAGCGGGCCGCCGCGGCGATGGCCGCCGCTGCGGCGGCGTCGGCCGCGGCGTCACCCGCAGCGGGCGGCGCGGCTAGCGGGACCGCGGCGCGACGCGGCCGGGCCAAAGGCCGGGTGCCTGCGGTCGCGCTCAACCGCACCGGTCCCCGTCCGCGACCACGGCCAGGCCGGCCGGCCGGCCCGCCGCGCCCGGCCAACGGGCAGGTACTGACGCCAGGCTCGGCCACCCGGCCGAGGGTGCTCGCGCTTGGCCCCGGCGGCGGCAGCCGGCCGAATCCGGCGCTCCCCCCGGCTCGCCCGGTGGCCCGCACCCCCCGACATCCCAGCCGTCCACCGCTCGGCCACCGGTGCTGCCTGCGGTGATCGAGGGCGTGCCGATCCGCGCCCGGGGTGGTGCGCCCGGCGCCGCCGCCGCTTGAGGTGTCGCACGACCGCCAGCGCCCGCGCCCGCGCTCGGCGTCGGCCGAGCCGTCGGCCCCGTCGGCCCCGCCAGCCCCGCCCGTCGCGACCCGTCCGGTGACGACCCTGCCTGCCGGCAGCGTCGGGACCACATGGCCGTCTCCCGCCCGTCCGCTTCGTCCGGTCCGGACCGCCTCCGCGCCGGCCGAGCCATCCCGCGCAGAAACCGCGCCAGCGCCGGCCGCGCCGTTCCGGGCCGAAAGCGCCCCGGTGCAGGCCGAGCCGTCCCAGGCCGCGCCCGTGGACGTCGCGCCCGCGCCCGCGCCCATCGCTCCGGTCGAGCTGCTCCGACTGAGGCCGCTGGTGTCGAAGACGCTCCGGTAGAGGCCGCTCCGGTCGAGTCTGCTCCGACTGAGGCCGCTGGTGTCGAAGACGCTCCGGTAGAGGCCGCTTCAGCCGAGTCCGCTCCGACTGAGGCCGCTGGTGTCGGGGACGCTCCGGTAGAGGCGGCTCCGGTAGAGACGGCTGCAGTCGAGGCCGCTGCGGTCGAGGAGGCTCCGGTCGAGGCCACCGCCGTCGAAGCTGCGCCGGTCGAGCCTGCGCCGGTCGAAGCTGCGCCTGAGCAGACAGCGCCGGTGGAGTCCGCTCTGGTCGAGGCCGCGCCTGAGCTGACACCCGTGGTCGAGCCCGACCTGGGCGAGCTGGCGCCAGTTCAGCAGGCGCCAGTCGAGCAAGCGCCGGACGAGCTCGCGCTGCCGCAGGCCGCACCGGTCGAGGCTGCATCGGTCGACGCTGCATCGGTCGACGCCGAGCCTGCCCGCCCCGACCCGGCCCCGGAGTTCGTCCACGACCGGGAGGCGACTGCCGCCCCGGCCATGTCCGCCCCGGCCATGTCCGCCCCGCCGCTCCCGGCCCCGCCTCTCCGCGTCCCGCGCGCACCGGTTGACCAGCCCAGGCCCGAGCACTCCCACGAGCCCGTCCAGGCCACCGTGGCAGCGGTCCAGGAGACCCAGAACCGCGCGGTGCCGTCGATCGAGCGCGCGCTGAGCGGTCCCGCCGCGCGAGCAGAACCCGTCCTGGCACGGCAAGGTCAAGATCGTCACCGGCGCCGGCGCCTCGCACGGCCCCGGCGCCAGGGACCAGGAGGCGCTGGACCGGAACCGGGCCAGGCTGCCGGTGCCGGAGCCCAGGCGCATCCTCGTCCTCGGCTGCACCAGCGGCGCGGGCCAGACCGTGACCGCGCTGATGACCGGCTACATGCTGGCGAGCCTGCGCGAGCAGCCGGTGGCCGCGGTGGACCTGCACGACGGGACGCTCGCCCGCTACCGCGCGCCCGCCGCCTGGCTCGACGAGATCCTGGCGGGCCGTCCGCCGCAGCAGGTGACGTCCTCGACCGCCCGGACGGCCTGAACCCGACCCCGAAGCCGAGCCCGGCCCGGCTCGACGTCATCGCCTCCCACCAGCAGCTGCGCGACGGCGATGAGATCAAGCTCGCCGTGCAGCTGAACCGGCACTACCCGCTGACCATGCTCGACCCGGGTCCGCCCGGCCTGACCAGGCTGCTCAAGGTCACCGACCAGCTCGTGGTGGTGGTGCCCGCCAACGCGGAGGCGGCCGGCGCGCTCGCCGACACCCGCGACTGGCTCGACAACAACGGCTACGCCGAGCTGGCGATGCAGTCGGTGACGGTGATCAACGGCGTCTCCCGGCGCTCGCTGCCCGACGTGGAGCACGCCGAGTCGATCGCCCGCGGCCGCTCCCGCGCGATCGTCCGGATCCCGTGGGACGACATGCTGCCGGTGGCGGCGGCCGGCCCGTCCACGCTCCGCCCGCAGACGCGCGTCGCCTACACCGCGCTCGCGGGGGTTCTGGTCGCCGGACTGGCCGCCGCGCCGGTGAGGAAAAAGCAATGAGATATGGAACGGACCGGGCTTACTCTGCAGGCGCAATGACTCGGGAGACGTGGTGAGCGGGAAGTCGAAGGGGCGCAGCCGCCTGGCGATCCGATACTTCGACGACCGGGTGCTGCTGACCGACACGCACGCGTGGGCGTACTACCGGGTGCCGTCGGTCTCGTACGAGTTCACCACGCCGGACGAGCGCGAGGCGCTGGCGACCAACATCACCGTGGCGCTGGCCGCGATCAGGATGCAGGACGCCGAGGTGCACCTGCGGATCGCGCACCGGCCGTACCCGGTGGTGGAGTGGGCGACCGGCCTGGACGCGACGGCCGACGGCGGTCCCGGCTGGCGCGAGTACCTGGACCAGATCTACCAGCACGTGTGGGCGAAGGACTTCTGGTCGAAGGAGATCTACCTCGGGGTCAGGCTCGGCCAGCGGTCCGTCCGCGCGCAGCTGTCCGGCGGCCTGTTCGGGAGCTTCAGCAACCCGTTCAGGGCCGCCGAGCGCTCCCGCGGGCCCGAGGAGGACGCGCTGCCCGCGGGCGAGGTCGGCAAGTGGACCGAGCAGGCCGAGCGGCTCGGCCGCGCGCTGACCGCGTCCGCGCTGGCCGCCCGGCATGCCTCCTCGCGCGAGGTGGCGTGGCTTTTCCGGCACACGCTGATGGGCTCGCTGAGCGACGCGCCGCCGTCGGCGACCCGCCGCCGCCGGTGGGGCGCGGGGGAGATCGAGCAGCTGTACGAGGGCACCGTGCACAACGGCCGCACGATGCTCCGGCTTGAGCAGGTCGAGGGGGAGTCGTGGGCGGCGTTCCTGTCGTTCGCCCGGTTCCCCGACGTGATGGCGTTCCCCGACGGGGAGCCGTGGCTGCACTACGCGGACTCGCTGCCGTTCCCGGTCGAGGTCTCCTCCCGGATGCACCTGATCCCGCCGGCCAAGGCGTCCAAGGACGTGTCGCGGCGGCTCGCGCACGCCCGGGACATGGACGCGCACATCCGCGAGGCGGGCGCCGAGGCGCCCATCGCGCTGGCCGAGCAGATCGCGGCCGCGCGGATGCTCGAGCACGGCATCACCAAGGAACGGCTGCCGTTCGTCTACGGCTGGCACCGGCTGATCGTGACCGCGCCGACCAGGGAGCTGTGCGTCCGCCGGGTGGAGGCGGTCACCGAGCACTACCGGGACATCGGCATCGACCTGGTCAACTCCACCGGCGACCAGTTCTCGCTGCTGAGCGAGTCGCTGCCGGGCGAGCGGGTGCGGCTGTCGTCGTACGTGCAGCGCCAGCCGCTCTACACGATCGCGGGCGGCATGCCGACGGCGACCGTGGAGCTCGGCGACCGGATCGCCGACGGCGTCGGCTGGATCGGCCCGTACATCGGCGAGACCCTGGGCCGGGCGCGCTCGGTCGTGCACTTCGACCCGATGCTGGCGGCGGCGCGGAACCGGCCGACCGCGGTGGCGATCACCGGCGAGCCCGGCGGCGGCAAGACGACGCTCGCGATGCTGCTGATCTACCAGCTCGCGCTGCGCGGCGCGACGATCGCGGTGATCGACCCCAAGGGCGACGCCGAGCCGCTGGCCGAGTTCCTGTCCAAGACCGGGCGGCGGGCCCGGGTGCTGCCGCTGTCGTCGGCCGCGGCCGGGCTGCTCGACCCGTTCTCGTTCGGCGACGACCTGGCGGAGAAGCGGACGATGGCGACCGAGACGCTGCGCCTGCTGCTGCCGAGGATGAGCGAGGAGCGGGAGTCGGCGATGATCCAGGCGGTCGGCGCGGTGGCCGTCGGGCCGCGGCCGTCGCTCGGCAAGGTCGTCCGGCACCTCGAGGAGTCCGAAGACCCGGCCTGGAAGAACCTCGGCGCGGTGATGCGCTCGGTCTCCGAGATGCGCCTGGCCCGGCTCTGCTTCTCGCCGTCGGGCGGGCAGCAGATCGACGCCGAGGGATGGACGACCGTGTTCACGCTCGGCGGCCTTACCCTGCCGGACACCACCACCGGCCGGGAGGACTACTCCTACGAGCAGCGGCTTTCGGTGGCGCTGCTCTACCTGGTCTCCCAGTTCGCCCGGCGGCTGATGAACACCGTGGACCGGACCGCCCCGAAGGCGATCTTCCTCGACGAGGCGTGGGCGATCACGTCCACCCCCGAGGGCGCGAAGCTGGTCCCCGAGGTGTCCCGGATGGGGCGATCGAGGAACACGGCGCTCGTCCTCATCTCGCAGAACGCGGGCGACTTGCTGCACGAACAGGTGACCAACTGCATTTCCAGTGTTTTCGCGTTCCGCTCGTCGGAACGTTCCGAGGTGGCGAACGTGCTTTCGCTCCTCGGGGTTGAGCCGTCCGAGGAGCACAAGAGCCATCCTTCGTGCCCTCGGCAACGGTGAATGTGTTTTCCGTGATCTCGACGACCGCGCGGGCCGCATCGGCGTCGATCTCGTATCCGAAGAACTCCGGGACTGGATCGATACAAATCCGACACGAGCCCGTCGGCAACCACAGCCGGCGGCAACCCCTCAGTAAGCACCGCCGAATACAGGAGCCTCCCGAGATGGCTGCATCCCTCCTACGAGCAGGCCGGTCACGGCCTGCCCGACGGTCTGCCCGTGCCCTGCTGCTGGCCGCAGCGATACTCACGGTCGTGCTCGGCGGGCTGTTCATCGTCCCGCCCGGCGTCCGCCGCCACCAGCGCCCCGGCCGCGCACGCGGCCACCTCCGCCCAGGCGGCCAGCACCGCGCGGTCGGCGCAACGGCGCATCGGCGCAATCGGCAAGGCCACCGTGTCCGCCAAGGCAGCGAAGTCCGTCAACGCGGCCGAGCCGCCAAGACCGCCGAGGCGGCGCCGTCGGCCAAGGCCGCGCCCGCGGTCCTGCTGGCCGAGGACAGCAGGAACGCGCTGCTCGCGCCCGACGGCGGCATCTGCAGCGTGCCCGGACATCGGCGACATCGGCGTCGCTGGCAGGCCTGTGCAAGGCGGGTTCGTCCGGCCTGGGCGGCGACCTGAACAACATCTGCACGCCCGGGACTCCCGCAGCCCGAAGCTGGCCGGGTCCGGCATCAACTCGCTGATCACCACGCCCGGCAGCCAGCCGATCGGCGTGACGCTCTACGACCACTACGACATGGCCGGGCAGTACTGGGCGGCGTACGGGCTGCAGTGCTCGGAGATGACGTCGCTGATCGGCAACAACGTGGCCGGCATGGTCTTCGACATGGCCAAATCGCTGGACCGGGTCACGATCACCGTGTACCAGTCGGCGGCCGGGTCGAACATCCTGAACTGGCTCAGCAGCTCGGTCGACACGCTGATCACGGCGCTCGGCAAGGCGATCTACTTCCCGTTCCTGGCGCCGGTCGTGATCATCGGCGCGATCTGGCTCGCCTGGCAGGGCCTGATCCGCAAGCGCGCCACCCGGACCATCGAGGGCACGATCTGGATGGTCATCGCCTGCGCGGCCGCGATCTGGCTGATCGGGCAGCCGCAGGACTTCACCGACGTCGGCACCACCGTGTCCAACGGCGTCACCTCGGTCCTCAACACCGCGTTCGCCAACCTGCCCGCGAGCACCACCGGCGTCGGCAGCAACTGCCTGCCGATCCAGCAGAAGGACCCGCGACTCGGTCACGCCGAACTTCGCGTTCACCTCCGGCAGCGGCCTGGTGGACGAGAACGCCAACGAGCTCTGGTCGGTCCTGGTCTGCAAGCCCTGGCTGGACGGCGAGTTCGGCACCAGCGAGTACGCGGCCGCCGGACTCGGCCGCCGCCAGCACCAACGTGGTGAACGAGTACGGCCGGCTCGCTGCTCTTCGCCCAGGCGGTCGCGACCAACGAGACCGACTCGCCGCGCCTGATCCAGCGAGAAGCAGGCCGTCTACAGCGGCATCGCGGCGAACCTGCAGGCCCAGGACCCGTCGGTGTACTCGCTGTTCCAGGGTGATCAGTGGACGACCCGGCTGGAGATCGCGTTCACGGCGCTGTTCGCCGCGGTCGCGGCCGGCCTGCTGGTGCTGCTGATCGCGCTGACCCTGATCATCTTGAAGCTCGGCTTCCTGCTGCTGCTCGTCGCCGGGCCGTTCTTCCTGATCGTCGGCGTGCATCCCGGGTTCGGGCGGGTGGTCGCGATCCGCTGGTTCGAGATGCTGGTCGGCGTGCTGCTGAAACAGGTCGCGGTCGCGCTCGTGCTGTCGGTCCTGCTCTACTGCTACTCGCTGATCATGGGCACCACCGATCAGGAGCTGCCCTGGGCGCTCAAGATCATGATGATCTCGCTGGTCACGGTGGCGGTGTTCATCTACCGCAAGCCGTTCCAGCACCTGTTCTCCTCGGTCGGCTACGGCATGCTCGGCACCAACGAGCGGGCCGAGATCTCCTGGCGCGAGTCGGCCTTCGGCTTCCGCCGGGTGTCGGCCACCGCGGCGGGCACCGTGGTGCCCGGCGCGGCCGCGGGCGCAGCGCGCCCGCGCGTCCCGCTGGGCGCGCCGCACCGCGGCCGATGGCGGTGGCGGGCGCCGACGGGACCGGCGAGCGGTGCCGCCGACGGCGGCGTCCGCGCGACCTCCTCGGACGGGATGTCCGGTGATGCCCGACGGCCGACAGCCACAGCGCCGCCCGGCAGTGGCCGGCGGCCGGCGTCGGCACCGGCCGCACGGCCCCGCCGCTGCCGCTGTCGACCAACGGCGCCGCGCCGTCCGCCGAACGGCGGCCCGGCGGGCTGGGCCAGGAACGGGGCGCCGGCACGGGCGCCGGGCTCGCGCGGCCCGGCGCAGCCGCCGGTCCGCCGGACCGGGCCGATGCCCGCCGCGCCCACGTCGGCCGCCGCCCGCGCCGCCGCCGGTGCCGCCGGGGCGGCCCGGCGCCGACCGCACCGACGCGGACGACGTCCACGCCACCGGCCGCCACCGCCACGCCGCCCGCGACGCCGTTCTGGTCGCGGTCCCGCCGCCGGCCCCAGTAGCGGGGCCGGCCATGGAACTCTCGCCCGGCCAGCAGCGGCTGCTGTTCGTCGTCGTCGTCATCGCGCTCGTCGGCCTTGGCATCTTCGTGATCGAGGGGCGGAGCCACGGGAACACCGCGGCGCCCGCCACGCCGACGCCAACGCCGACCGCGAGCGCGGCCGGCCGCGAGCGCGCCGCGAGCGTGGCGGCGACCGCCGACCGCCGCCCGCGACCGAACCGGCCGTCGCCGCCGCCGTCGCCGACCGCCACGACGGGCGGCGCCGAACATCTACCAGTGGCTGCCGTTCACCCAGCCGGACCTCACCGCCGCGGCGAAGACCACGCGTCGCGTTCGCCAAGGACTACGTCACCTACGAGCTACACCGAGACCAAGGCCGCCTACGGCGCCAAGATGGCCGGCCTGGTACCACCGCGCAGGAGGCGGCGACGCTGGAGAACGACTTCGAGCACGGCCGGCGTCAGCGCCGCCAGGACCGCCGACAAGCAGGTCTCCACCGGCAGCGGCGCGATCGACTCGATCAGCTCGTTCGGCCCGGACCGCCGAGCCCCGGGCTCGTCGATCACGTTCGCGGTCACCATCACGCAGCAGCTGGTCCCGACGTCGGGGACGACCACGAGCACACCGAGCAGTACACCGTCACGGTCGTCTCGACCGCGACCGGCTGGCAGGTCAACGACATCGAGCTAGCCTGCGCTGGGTAACCAGTGAACCGCCGGGCGGCCGGGCCGACGGTCATCGGCATCGCCCTCGCGCTGCTGCTCTGCCTGCTGGTGGTGCCGATGCTGGTGGTCGGCGGCACCGCCATGCTGTTCGCGGGCGGCGACGGATCGACCTGCGGGTCCACGACCGCCGCAGGCCGTGCAGCCGACGGCGAGCACCGAGGCCGCGAACTCGATCCCGGCCAACTACCTGCACTGGTTTCAGCTGGTCGGGCTCCAGTACAACGTGCCGTGGACGGTCCTGGCCGGCATCGGGAAGGTGGAGAGCGACGACGGCCGGACCACGCTGCCCGGCGTGAACGTCCGGCGCCAACGCGTTCGGCGCGGCCGGGCCGATGCAGATCGGCATCGACGGCGCCTCGGGCGACGCGTGGGCCACCGTACGCCACCGTCGAGGACGGCAACCCGCCCGCGCAGCGTGTACGACCCGGCCGACGCGATCGCGGGCGCGGCCAAGTACCTGATCGCGCACGGCGTGCAGCAGAACGTCCCCGGGGCGATCTTCGCCTACAACCACGCCGACTGGTACGTCCAGGAGGTGCTCTCCTGGGCCTCGACCTACGCCAGCGGCGGGTACACGATCTCCGAGGTCACGCCCAACGGCGACGGCACCGCCGACGACAGCGTGCTGTCAAGCACCAACTGCAAGGAGGACAGCGAGCTCGCCTCCTTCGTCGCGCCCAACGCGATCGTGGCCAACGCGCGTCAACTACGCCGAGGAGCAGCTCGGCAAGCCGTACCTGTGGGGCGGCACCGGGCCGGCCGCGTTCGACTGCTCGGGGCTGGTCATGATGGCCTACCGGTCGGCCGGCGTCGACGATCCCGCGCACCTCCCAGGAGCAGTGGAAGCTCCTGCCGCACATGCCCGCCTCCAAGGTGCTCCCCGGCGACCTGGTGTTCTTCGCCGGGGGAGACGGCACCGTCGAAGGCGCCGGGGCACGTCGGCCTGGTGATCGGCAAGCACACGATGATCGAGGCGTACGCGACCGGGCACGCCGATCCGCGTCTCCCAGTTCGGCACGCCTCAGTCGGCGCCGGGCGACACCGTGGTCGTCGGCTACGCCCGCCCCTGGAGTAACAAGGACGCGAATACGTAAGCTTTGAGGTGTATAGCACCATTTAGGCGGTTTGATCCTTGGGCAGGGCCCGCGATGCTAGCCTGCTTATTGGTAACTCTCTGCATGAAAGGTGCTACCGTGTGGAGTTCTCAGCGGGTGTGGCTGACCGGGGCCGGAGCTCTCACGGCGACGTTGATCGGGGCGGCCGCCTGGCCGCGCCGGCTTCCGGAGGCGTGCAGCCGCCGCTGGGGGCGTCGCTGACCGCTGTGGGGGCGGGCGCTTCCACGACCACGAGCGCAGCGCTCGCGAACGGCCGCGCCGCGTCGGCGGCCGTGCTCCCGGCGCGACGGGGCCCGATGGTGGCGCTGGGCGACTCCTACACGGCCGGCGCGCTGCTGCCGTCCGACCTGACGGCGAGGCCGCTCGGCTGCCTGCGCTCCGCCAAGGCCTACCCGGCGCTCGTCGCGGCCGCGCTCGGCGCGTCGCTGACCGACGCGGCCTGCGCGAGCGCGGGGATCGCGGACATGACGGCCGCGCAGCGGACGGGCCTCGGCACCAACCGGCCGCAGCTTGACGCGCTCGCCCCGGACGACTCGGTGGTCCTGCTGACGCTCGGCGGCGACGACCTCGGCTTCGACGAACGTGCTCGACGAGTGCATGGAGCTCTCCTTCACCGACCCGTGGGGCAGCCCCTGCCGGGCGCACTACACCGGCGGCGGCGCCGACCAGCTAGCCGCCCTGGTCAAGGCCGAGGCGCCGAGGATGACCGCCGATCCTGGCGGACATCGCCGCGCGCGCCCCGCAGGCGCGGATCGTGCTGGTCGGCTACCCGGACATGTTCCCGCTCAGCGGCGGCTGCTGGCCGGCCGTGCCGATCACCGACGGCGACATCGCCTACCTGCGCGGCATCGAGCTGCAGCTGAACGCCATGCTTGCCGCCGACGCAAGGACGGCCGACGCGACCTTCGTCAATACCTACACGCCCACGATCGGCCACGACTTCTGCCAGCCCGAGCGCACCAGGGACGTCGAAGGCGTGCTGCCCGGCTCCTTGGCCCTGCCGTTCCACCCCAACGCCCGCGGCCAGGCGGCCATCGCCGCCGCCGTCCTCGCCGCCATCCGGCCCGCGTAGGCCGCGTCATCCTCGGATCAGCCCGGGGGTAGCCCGGCGCGGTCTGGCCGCGCTGCCGTATCCTCCTCTAAGCCCGCGCGGCGCGCCGCTGACTTAGCCTCAGATGACGGTGCCCGGGGCTAGGGTTGGATTGTCCGCCGGCGGGGTTTCTAGGAGGATGTCGTGACCAGCGATTCGTTCGTGCACCTGCATGTCCACACCGAGTACTCGATGCTCGACGGTGCCGCGAAGATCGCGAAGCTGGCCGCGCGGGCCAAGGACCTGGGCATGCCCGCGGTGGCGATGACCGACCACGGCAACATGTTCGGCGCCTACGAGTTCCAGAAGACCGTCGCCGGGGCCGGGCTGACGCCCATCATCGGGATCGAGGCGTACGTCGCGCCCGAGTCCCGGCTGCACAAGCAGCCGGTCTACTGGGGCGATCAGACCCAGCGCAAGACCGACGAGTCCACCGGCCGCGGCGGCGACGTGTCCGCGTCCGGCTCCTACCTGCACAAGACGCTGCTGGCCGCGTCCGCCCAGGGCCTGCGGAACCTGATGAAGATCTCGTCGCTGGCGTCGCTCGACGGCTACTACCGCAAGTGGCCGCGGATGGACGACGAACTGCTTGAGCAGTACCACGAGGGGATCATCGCGACCACCGGCTGCCCCTCGGGCGCGGTGCAGACCCGGCTGCGGCTCGGGCAGTACGACGAGGCGCTCAAGGTCGCGGGCAAGTACCAGGACATCTTCGGCAAGGAGAACTACTTCCTCGAGCTGATGGACCACGGCATCCCGATCGAGACCGCGGTCCGCGAGGAACTGCTCCGCATCGCCAAGCACCTGGGCATCCCGCCGCTGGCGACCAACGACTCCCACTACGTCACCGAGGACCAGGCCGCCGCGCACGACGCGCTGCTCTGCGTCGGCACCAACTCCCAGGTCGACGACCCGACCCGGTTCCGCTTCTCCGGCGCCGGGTACTACCTGCGCACCGCCGACGAGATGCGGGCGCTGAACTCCTCGGACGAGTGGGCGCAGGCGTGCCGCAACACGCTGCTGATCGCCGAGCGGGTGGAGTCCTACAAGGAGGTCTTCGCCCACCGCGACCTGGCCGCCAAGTTCCCCGTCCCGGACGGGGAGACCGAGATGACCTGGCTCCGCAAGGAGGCGCAGCGCGGCGCGGTCCACCGCTACGGCGCCGACGTTCCCGCGCACATCACCGAGCGGATCGAGTTCGAGCTCGGGGTCATCGAGCAGATGGGGTTCCCCGGCTACTTCCTGGTCGTCGCCGACATCTGCAAGTACGCGCGGGACAACCAGATCGCGATCGGCCCCGGCCGCGGGTCGGCCACCGGCAGCATGGTCTCCTACGTCACCGGGATCACCGAGCTCGACCCGATCGAGCACAGCCTGCTGTTCGAGCGGTTCCTCAACCCCGAGCGCATCAGCATGCCCGACGTCGACCTGGACTTCGACGAGCGCCGCCGCGGCGACATGATCAGGTACGTCACCGAGCGATACGGCGAGGACAACGTCTCGCTGATCATCACCTACATGACGATCAAGTCCAAGGCCGCGGTCAAGGACGCGAACCGGATCCTCGGCTACCCGTTCGCGGTCGGCGAGAAGATCACGAAGGCGTTCCCGCCCGCCGTGCAGGGCAAGGAGATCCCGCTCGCGGCGATCTTCGACGACGAGCACGACCGGCACGCCGAGGCCGGCGAGCTCCGCTCGATGTACGCCGATGACCCCGACGTCAAGAAGGTCATCGACACCGCCAGGGGCATCGAGGGGCTGATCCGCGGCACCGGGGTGCACGCGGCCGGCGTGATCTTGTCGTCCGAGCCGCTGGTGGACGTGATGCCGATCCACCGCCGGGCCGACGACGGCGCCCGGATCACCGGGTTCGACGGTCCGAGCTGCGAGTACATGGGCTCGCTGAAGATGGACTTCCTCGGCCTGCGGAACCTGACCGTCATCTCCGACGCGGTGCTGAACGTCAAGGCCAACCGCGGCGTCGACGTCGACATGCTCAAGCTGCCGCTCGACGACGCCAAGGCCTACGAGCTGCTGGCGGCGGGCAAGACGCTCGGGGTGTTCCAGCTCGACTCCACGATGATGCGGGACCTGACCAAGCTGATGGCCCCGGCCCGGTTCGAGGACATCTCGGCCGTCCTCGCGCTCGGCCGCCCGGGCCCGATGGAAGCCAAGTCGCACATCAACTACGCGCTCCGCAAGAGCGGTCAGCAGCCGGTCTCCCCGGTCCACCCGGAGCTGAAGGAGCCGCTCGAGGAGATCCTGGGCGAGACCTACCACCTGGTGGTCTACCAAGAGCAGGTCATGGCCATCGCCCGCAAGCTCGCCGGGTACACCCTGGGCGGCGCCGACATCCTCCGGCGGGCGATGGGCAAGAAGAAGAAAGAGGAGATGGACAAGCAGTGGGCCATGTTCTCCTCGGGGATGAAGGACAACGGCTACTCCGAGGAGGCGACCCAGGCCGTCTGGGACGTGCTGCTGCCGTTCTCCGCTTACGGGTTCAACAAGTCCCACACCGCCGGGTACGGGCTCGTCTCCTACTGGACCGCCTACCTCAAGGCGAACTATCCCGCCGAGTACATGGCGGCCCTGCTCACCTCGGTCGGCACCAACAAGGACAAGATGGCGGTCTACCTGGCCGAAACCCGCCGAATGGGCGTCAAGGTGCTGCCGCCCGACGTCAACGAGTCGCAGTTGCGGTTCGCGGCCGTCGGCGACGACATCAGGTTCGGGCTCGGCGCGATCCGCAACGTCGGCGAGAACGTCGTCGACGGCATCATCTCCGCCCGCACCGCCCAGGGCAGGTTCGCCACCTTCAACGACTTCCTGACCAAGGTGCCGCTCCCGGTCTGCAACAAGCGGGTGGTCGAGTCGCTGGTCAAGGCGGGCGCCTTCGACAGCCTCGGGCACCCCCGCAAGGGCCTGATCCTGGTCCACGAGCAGGCCGTCGACGCGGTGATCAGCGTCAAGCGCAACGAGGCGATCGGCCAGGACTCGCTGTTCGGCCCGATGGACGGCCCGTCAGAGGCGGGCTCGGCGCTCGAGGTGCCCATCCCTGACAGCGAGTGGAGCCAGCAGGACACGCTCGCCTTCGAGCGCGAGATGCTTGGACTGTACGTGTCCAGCCACCCGCTGGACGGGGCCGAGGCGCTGCTTGAGCGCAGCCGCGACCACAGCATCGCCGACATCCTCGACGGCGCGGGCGGCAACGGGAGCGTGCGGGTGGCCGGCATCATCACCGCCGTCACCAAGAAGATCACCAAGCAGGGCAACGTGTGGGCGCTGGTCGGGCTCGAGGACCACGAGGCGGCGCTGGAAGTCGCCTGCTTCCCCAACACCTACCAGCTCTACGTCCAGGCCCTGATCCCCGATGCGGTGGTCTCGGTGACCGGGAAGATCCGCAAGTCAGAGACGAGCGACGGCAACACCACGGTGTCCTTCAGCGCCGAGCTGCTCGAGGTCCTCGACGTCACCGCCGCCCAGAACGGCGCGCTGCCGCCGGTCGTGCTCAACGTCCGCGAGGACCGGATCACCTCGGACCTCACCCACGAGCTGAAGCGGATCCTCCAGGCCCATCCGGGCAAGGCCCCGGTGCACATGAACGTGAGCAGGCCGGGCCGGCCCGGCGGGACGCGCCTCAACCTCACCATGTTCGCCATCGAGCCGACCAACAGCTTCATGGCCGACATCAAATCCCTGCTCGGCCCGACCTCGGTGGCGCAGTAGGGCGGCCTTGTGTCAGCGGTCGGCCGCGTGACGGCCGCGCCGCACCGACCGGGTGCCGCGCGGCGCCCGGGCCTCCTGGGCCTTCCTTGACAGCTCATCGGGCAGCCGGGTCAGCGGGTTGGCGGCGCTCGCCACCACGTCCTGCGCCATCTCCGTGACCCGCGACCCGCGCGACCGCGCGGCCGCGCGGAGCAGGTCGAACGCCTCGCGCGGATGGAGCCGGTGGCGCTCGGCGAGCACGCCGATGGCCTGCTCGACCCGGACCCGCGACGCCAGCGCGTGCTCAAGCTGGGCAACCGTGACCGCCAGCCGTTCCGCCTCTTGCGGCTCGTTGGTCACGTCCACCGCGGGCAGCGGCCCGGTGTTGCTGCGCCGGGGAGCGGGCGGCCGAGGGGATCGGCGTGGTGCGCCGTCGGCGTCCACCGCCTCGAGCATCCCAGTGTCCTGAGTGACCGCCTGGTCGGCCGCGAACAGGTCCGCGAGGACCATGGCGCTGGTCAGGTCGGAGACGTTCTCCTCGCCGACGACCCAGCCGCGCTCGGCCTTGCGGACGACCACATCGTCGGTCTGCCCAGCCTCGTTTGATCTGCTCTCGCTCATGCCTGTCCCGCCTCCCCAGACTGGCTACCACCGGCCACCAGCAACACACTATCCGTACAACGCCACGGACCCGGACTTCCATTCGCGAGTAAATTCGTAAATGGGGGAGGGGAACCCAGGGACCGTTCGATATATTCGATTTTTTCTTGCGTTCCCTAGCTCGTCGTGCTGGCGAGCTGCGCGAGCTTCTTCTGCACCTGGGCGGCGGACGGGTTGCACATCGTCGAGCCGTCGCCGAACAGGATGGTGGGGACGGTCTGGTTGCCGCCGTTGACGCTCATCACGAACTCGGCCGCGGCCGGGTCGAGCTCGATGTCGACCTCGGTGACCTCGATGCCCGCCCGACCGAGCTGACGCTTGAGGTTCTTGCAGAATCCGCACCAGGTGGTCGTGTACATCGTGAGCGGCACGGGGATCTCCTCGTTGTTCTGGGCCAGCTGTCTGCTTTGCGGGGGTCTTCGGGTCCTTGCAACAACTTTCGCCGTCCCGGCCTTCCCGCGCCAGCCGGCGTTCCCCGGCCCGGATGCGGCAAGATGGGACGGATGGACCCCGATGACCTGCTGGCCGCCCTCGACCCCGAACAGCGCGAGGTAGCGCTGGCCTGCCGGGGGCCGGTCTGCGTGCTCGCGGGGGCGGGAACCGGCAAGACCCGGGCGATCACGCACCGGATCGCCTACGCGGTCGCGACCGGGGTGGTCAACCCCGGGCACGTGCTCGCGCTCACCTTCACCGTTCGCGCGGCGGGGGAGCTCCGCGGACGGCTGCGCGCCCTTGGCGGCGGCGCGGAGAGCGTGCGCGCGGCGACGTTCCACTCGGCGGCACTGCGCCAGCTCAGCTACTTCTGGCCCAAGGTGATCGGCGGCCGGCCGCCGAAGCTGGTGGAGTCCAAGCTCCCGATCATCCGGGAGGCGGCCCGTGACCTCGGACTCTCGGTCGCGGGGGGCGCGCTCGCGGAGGCGGTGACCGAGATCGAGTGGGCGAAGGTCTGCCAGACGCATCCGGACTCGTACGTGTTCGCGGCGGCCGAGGCCGGTCGGTCGCCGTCGGCCGGCCTGGAGGAGGTCGGGCGGCTGTACCAGGCCTACGAGGCGCTGCGCCGGGACCGGCAGCTGATCGACTTCGAGTCGGTGCTCGAGCTGACGGCGGCGATCCTGCTCACCGAGCCCGCCGTCGCCCGCGAGGTGCACGGCATCTACCGCTACTTCACCGTGGACGAGTTCCAGGACGTCAACCCGCTGCAGAAGCTGCTGCTCGACGCCTGGCTGGGCGGTCGTGAGGAGCTCTGCGTGGTGGGCGACCCGCAGCAGACGATCTACTCGTTCACCGGCGCGACGTCGCAGTACCTGCGGGGCTTCGGCCGGGACTTCCCGAGCGCGAGCGTGGTCCGGCTGGTCCGTGACTACCGGTCGACGCCTCAGGTGGTGGCGGCGGCCAACCGGCTGACGGCCGGGGGCGCCGGGCGAGTCGCCCCGGCCGAGTCGTCCGGTGAGCTCGTGGCGCAACGGCCCGGCGGGCCGGATCCGGCGATGACGCGCTACCCGGACGAGGAGACGGAGGCGGCCGGGGTCGCCGCCGCGGCGGCGCAGCTGATCGGGCAGTCGGTGCCGCCGCACGAGATCGCCGTCCTTTTGCGGATAAATGCCCACATGGAGCGGTTTGAGCGGGCGCTGGCGGAGGCGAAGGTGCCCTACGTGGTGCGCGGCGCCGAGCGCTTCTACGATCGGCCCGAGGTCCGTCAGGCGCTGGTGCTGATCCGGGGCGCGGCCAGGGCCGACGGAGCGGGCACGGACGCGAGCGGGCCGCCCGGGGAACTGCCCGCAGCCGTCCGGCACGTGCTCGCGTCGGCCGGGCTCACCTCGGCCCCGCCGGCCGCGCGGGGCGCGGTCAGGGAGCGGTGGGAGTCCCTGGCCGCGATCGCCGGGCTGGCGGACGACCTGGCCGCGTCGCGGCCGACGGCGACCCTGGCGGAGTTCGCGGCCGAGCTCATCGAGCGGGAGGACACCGGGCACGCCCCCGTCGCCGCCGCCGTGACCCTGGCCACAATGCACGCGGCCAAGGGCCTGGAGTGGGATGCGGTGCTGATCCCGGGGCTCGTTGAGGGCATAATGCCCATCGTGCACGCGAGAACGGCCGAGGCCATCGAGGAAGAACGGCGACTGCTCTACGTCGCGGTGACCAGGGCGCGGGTCCGTCTGCTGCTCTCCTGGGCGCCGGCCCGCACGCCGGGCGCGGAGGCGTCGCGGCAGCGGTCGCGCTTCCTGGCGGCGCTGTTCCCGTCGGTGCCGGCCGCGGCGGCGAGCTCGTGAGCGACGCGCTTGACAAGCTCCTGGACCTGCTCGACCTGGAGCAGATCGAGGTCAACATCTTCCGCGGCCGGTCGCCCGACGAGACCGTGCAGCGGGTCTACGGCGGGCAGGTCGCCGGGCAGGCGCTGGTCGCGGCCGGCCGGACCGTGCCCGACGACCGGCCGGTGCACTCGCTGCACGCGTACTTCATCCGGCCGGGCGACCCGGCCGTCCCGCTCATCTACAGCGTGGACCGGATCAGGGACGGGCGCTCGTTCACCACTCGCCGGGTGACCGCGACCCAGCACGGCAAGGCGATCTTCGCGCTCTCGGCCTCGTTCCACCATCCGGAGCCCGGCCCCGAGTTCGCCCTCCCGATGCCCGCCGCGCCGTCGCCTGAGCTGCTGCGGCCCAACTCCGAGCGGTTCGCGGAGGCGATCGGCGTCACCCTCCCGCAGCACATGCGGGAGAGCCCGATCGACGTCCGCTCGGTCGGCCCGATGTCGGTCGAGGTGGCGGTGGACCCGTCCCTGCGGCCGTGCCGCCGCCAACCTGGTCTGGCTGCGGGTGAACGGGGAGCTGCCGGATGACCCGCTGCTGCACGTCTGCCTGATGACCTACGCGTCAGATCTCACGCTGCTCGACACGGTGCTCCTCGATCTCGGCCTGAGTTGGCATAACGGGACCGTCGCGGGGGCGAGCCTGGACCACGCGATGTGGTTCCACCGGCCGTTCCGGGCCGACCAGTGGCTGCTGTACGCCCAGGAGTCGACCTCCGCCTCGGGCGCGCGCGGCCTCGCCCGCGGCGAGGTGTTCACCGCCGACGGCGATCTAGTCGTCTCCGTGGTCCAAGAGGGCCTCATCCGCACCACTCCAAAGACCAATTACTGAGCGCTCACGAAGACCAATCAGTCCCGGGAAAGAAATCTCTCTCCAGAAGAGAAATCCCAGGTCAAAAATGTGTTGCCCTGCTGTGAAGGCTCTCGTAGAGTTACGTCATGTCCGTGGGCCAGAGCAACGACCCCTGTGGAAGGAGGTGCCCCGGTGCTGAACAACACGACTTGACGTGACGGCCGCCCCGCGTGGCGCCGCGTTCCCGGGTGCCGGCTCGCCGTGGACCATGTGGCAGGCCACCGGCCTGTCCGCCGTGGGGATGAACCATGTCCGCACGCCGTATCCCCGTCCCGGTCGTCCTGGCTGCCGACGCGCGTCTCGCCGCGTTCGGGCAGATCCCGGCCATGACGCAGAAGCAGCTTGAAGTCGCTCCGGCGACCGGGCTGCTCACCGCTACCAACCGTAAGCACAACGTCTACAAGACCCGCGTTAACGCCGGCGGCGATGGCGCATCGGGTCCGCATCCAGAACGGGAACCGGCCTAACTTAGGCCGGTGAGAATCCCCTCAGGCCGCGGACCCGAACACAGGGTCCGTGGCCAGATTTATTTCGCAGGCCAGGTCCCGTCAGACCAGCACCACAGGACCAGCAAGCGAGAGGGGATGGCACCGATGCTGCGGCCCGATGCCTCCGTGAGCGCGACCAGCGCGGCGGGGTTCGAGTCAATATCGTCGAGGTCCGAGGCGGTCGCCGTGATCGACCCGTACGTCGACGAGCACGCCGGACAGGGCGCTAGCGCGACCGGGATCGCGATGATCCTCGGACAGGCCGAGGTTCCCACGGGCCTCGATCTGCCCTGCGCGGACGAGCCAGAGCTGTTCTTCGCCGAGGCGCCGGAGGACGTCGAGACGGCGAAGGCGCTCTGCCAGGGCTGCCGGGCCCGCGAAGTCTGCCTTCAGGGCGCACTCGAACGGCGTGAGCCGTGGGGCGTCTGGGGCGGGGAACTACTCCTGCGCGGCATCGTGGTCCCGCGCAAGCGGCCCAGGGGCCGTCCCCGCAAGGCGTCCGCCGAGGAGCTAACTAGTGCGGCCAAGACCGATGAACAAGCCGCCTAGCCAACGTCTTAACTGACGAACACATCTTCTGGTAATTGATGCGACAAGCACTCATGCCCGACAAACGTACGCACACAATGCGAAGAGGTCTTCACCACCATGTATATCCAGCAGTGTCTCGCCAGCGAGCGACACGAGGAGCGCCTTAGGCAGGCGCACGACGAAAGGACCGCGAGCCAGGTAGCCGAGCTGCACCGGATGGAGCGGCGGCGGGAGCGGGCCGAGCGCGAGCTTCTGCACGCCTGGCAGGCCGTGGACCAGCTCCGGTCGGTGATCCAGGCCGTCCGCTAGCCGGACGTGGCCAGCCGGTCGTAACCACCAGTGAGGACCCGGGATGCGCGAGGGCCATCCCGGGTCCTTCTATGTTCAGACGCTGTCGGTTCCGACGCTGTCGTCGGCGTAGCCGGGGACCCAGCGGACCACCTCGGCCCGGAACGGGCCCTCGCACTCGAGCTGGCAGAGCACGCCGATCCCGGCGGTCGACACCCGGTGGATGAGCACGTAGGACGGCGGCAGGTTGAACTTGCGGGCGACCGCGTTCAGGTCGGTCATCCGGCTGGCCTCGTCGCGCATCCACTCCCGGCTGAACTTGAACGTCTCGACGCTTGACGGCTCGGCCAGCGGCGCCAGGAACGCGCGCAGCGCGTCCAGGTCGACCGCGATGCCCGGCCGCAGGAAATTGTCCGCCCGCAGCTCCCGCTCGACCTCGATGATGTCGGGGTCCGGGTCGTGCATGATGCGCAGCAGCCGCCCGAAGATCGGCGGCAGCCCGTCCGGCAGCCGGTCCACCGCGCCGAAGTCGAGCACGCCGAGCCGCCCGTCGGCCAGCAGCCGGAAGTTGCCCGGATGCGGGTCGGCGTGCAGCATCCCGGCCCGGGCCGGGCCGGAGAACAGGAACCTGGTCAGCAGGATGCCGGCCCGGTCGCGCTCGGTCTTCGACCCGTCGCTGATGATCTTCGAGAGCGGGGTGCCGTCCATCCACTCGGTCACCAGCACGTGATCGGTCTCGGTGACGACCGGCGGCACGTAGATGTCGGGGTCGCCGGCGTAGGCGTCGGCGAAGGCCCGCTGGGCGGCGGCCTCGAGGTGGTAGTCGAGTTCCTCGGCCACCCGGTCGCGGAGCTCGTCGAGCAGCGGCTTGACGTCGAGCCCGGGCATCAGCAGGCCGAACAGCCGGCCGACCCGCGCGAGCTGCGTGAAGTCGTTGATCAGGGCCTTGCCCGCCCCGGGGTACTGGATCTTGACCGCGACCCGCCTGCCGTCGTTCCAGACGGCCCGGTGCACCTGGCCGATCGACGCGGCGGCGGCCGGGGTGTCGTCGAACGAGTCGAACTTGGCCCGCCAGTCTTCCCCGAGGTCGGCCGCGAGCACCCGGTGCACGGTGCTGACCGGCAGCGGCGGCGCCGACTCCTGCAGCTTGGTCAGCGTGGCCCGGTACGGCTCGGCGATCTCGGGCGGCAGCGCCGCCTCGAAGATCGACAGCGCCTGGCCGAACTTCATCGCCCCGCCCTTGAGCTCGCCGAGGACGCGGAAAACCTGGTCGGCGGTGCGCTGCTGGATCTCCTGGCCGACGATCTCGGCCGACACGCCGCCGATCCGCTTGCCGAAGCCGAGTGCGGTCCGCCCGAAGTACCCGAGCGGCAGCCCGGCTAGCTTGGCGGTCCGCTGCACGCTGCCGCGGGGGACGTCGCCGTTCTTGGGGACGTCGCCCGCTTCCACACTGTCCGCCATGCTTATGACTGTAGCTCCGCCAGGGACCGGAAACGGAAACCTGTCGGCTACGCCAGCGACCCCAATAGGCGATGTCGCTGGCGTAGCCGACAGGTATCAACACCCGGAGAGGCGTCCCGTTTCAGGGCGGAATGTCGGTCCCGACGGTCACGATTTGTGGCATGAGACCAGCACTGAAGGCGGGACTTCGGCCGCTCTGGCGGGACCGCGACACGCTGCAAATCGGGGTCGATCCCCGGCGGGCCCGGGCGCTGACCGGGCTCGGCAAGGCGGCCGCGATCGTGTCGCTGCTCGACGGGTCCCGCGACACGGCCGAGGTGGCGCGGACGGCGGCGACCTACGGCATCGGCCAGGACGCGGTGGACAAGGTCCTCGGCCTGCTGGCCTCGGCCGGGGTGCTCGACGACTTCCCGGCCGGCCTGCGGGCGACGCTGCCCGGGTACCTGCTCGAGCGGATCACCCCCGAGCTGGCCTGCGCCGCGCTCGCCTACGGGCACGGCGACGGCGGGGCGGCGGTGCTCGCCCGCCGCCGGGCCGCGTTCGCCCGGGTCTACGGCGCGGGCCGGGTCGGCGGCTGCATCGCTACGTTCCTGGCCGCGTCCGGCGTCGCGTGGGTGAGCTGCGTGGACTGCGGGACTGACGGCGCCGGCCGACGTAACCCCGGGCGGGCTCGGCGCGGCCGACGTAGGCGAGCAGCGGTCGGCCGGGGTCGCCCGCGCCGTCCACCGGGTGGCGCGGGAGGTGCGGACCGCCGACGACCGCCGCCGGCTGCCGGACCTGGCCGTGCTCACCGGCCGCCCCGACCCGGTGATTGTCGACGAGCTGATCCGGCATGGTGTGCCGCACCTGGTGGTGGCGGCGGACGAGGCGATCGGGGTGGTCGGGCCGCTGGTGCTGCCGGGCCGGTCGGCCTGCGTGCGCTGCCTTGACCTGAGCAAGACGGCGCGGGACCAGGCCTGGCCGCGCATTCTCGCGCAGGCAGGCGGCGCGGGCGGCCCGCTCACGGTGCCGCAGGCGTGCGACACCGCGCTCGCGGCGGCGACCGCGCGCCGTCGCGACCGCGCAGGCGCTGATGCTGATCGACCGGGCGGGCCAGCCCGCCGCCGCCAACGGCACGCTCGAGCTGGTGCTGCCCGACTGGCAATGGCAGCGCCGCGGCTGGCCCGCCCATCCCGCCTGCAGCTGCGGGGCAGCCTCGATGGCGGGCGGGCGAGCCCCGAGTCCTGGCTCCCGGTTAACGCTCCGGTCACGTCGCCGGCGGGTCGTCCTCGGTCGTGGCCGGGCCGTCCTCGGTCGTGGCAGGTCCGTCCTCCGTGGCAGGTCCGTCCTCCGTGGCAGCCGGGCCCTCCTCGAAATCGGAGATGTCCAGTTCGGTCGCGCCGCGCAGGAACCCGTCCGGGTTGGCCAGGTCGTCGGCCGTCGGCAGCAGGTCAGGGTGCGCCCACAGCGCGTCCCTGCCGTCGATGCCGCGCTGCCTCGCGTCAGGTCGGCCCACAGCGCCGCCGCCTCGCGCAGCATCCGGGGCCGCAGTTCGAGCCCGACCAGGGCGGCGAAGGTCCGCTCGGACGGGCCGCCGGACGCCCGGCGGCGGCGGATGGCCTCGGCCAGCGCCGCGCTGTGCACCAGCCGGGAATCGGCGGCGGCGGCCACCACGGTCGCCACCCACCCCTCGACCAGCGCGAGCGCGGTCTCGAGGCGGGACAGGGCGGCCTTCTGCTGCGGGGAGTCCTCCGGGCGGAACAGCGTCTCGCCGCTCAGCGCACCGCGCAGCGCCTCCTCGGGGTTGGCCATGTCCATGTCCGGCAGGGCGTCGCGCAGCTTGCTCATGTCGATCGTGATGCCGGCCGCGTAGGCCTCCACCGCGCCGAGCAGGTGCTGGCGCAGCCACGGCACGTGGCCGAAGAGCCGGTGGTGAGCCGCCTCGCGCAGCGCCAGGAACAGCCGCACCTCGCCCGGGTCGACCGACAGGCCGTCGCCGAACGCGGCCACTCCGGACGGCAGCAGCGCCGCCGTCCCCTCCGGGGCCAGCGGCAGGCCGATGTCGGTCGAGGTGGCCATCTCGCTCGCGAGCTCGCCGATCGCGGTGCCGACCTGGCCGCCGAGCATCGCCCCGCCGAGCTGGCGAAGCATCGGGGCGAACGCGGTCATGCCGCCCATCCCCGACAGCATCGCCCGCATCTCGGGCGGCACGTCTCGTCGTCGAGGTGGGACGGGTCGAAGGCCGCCATCGACCCCATCGCCTCGATCGCCCTGGTCGCGATCGGCTCGCACAGGGTCGACCAGACCGGGAAGGTCGCCTCGAGCCACTCGGACTGGGACCACGCCTCGATCTTCCTGATGCCGGAAGGGAACGCGGTGACGTCGTCGAGCCACAGGTCGGCCAGCCGGACGGCCTCGGTCACGGCGGCGCGCTCGTTGGCGAGCACGCTGGGATCACCCCGGCCGGCGATGGAATGCCTGGCCAGGTTCTTCGCCAGGTCCCAGTTGACCGGCCCGCCGCTGTAGGAGAGCAGGTCGGCGAACTGGCGCAGCGCGTCGGCGAACTGGTTCGGGTTGCCGGGGCCGCCAGGGCCGTCGGGACCGCCGGGAAGTCCGAATCCGAACGGGCCGGACGGCCCCTGGCCGCCTGGCGGCTTCGGTTCGTCGTCGCCGGGCCGGCTGGGTGGGCCGAACCCAAAGGGTGGACGGTCAGCCATGATGCGCCCCCTCAGCTGATAGGGGTCGGGCAGGATAGAAGGGTCATACATCGACACGCTATTCGGGAGCAGCCGATTTTGAGAAACGGCAGACGGCAGGTTCGCCATGAGCGCAGCGTTCGCCGTGAGCGTAGCACCGCGCCGGCGCCGCCGGTGGTGGCGGTCACCGGTGCGGCCCGCGGGGTCGGGCAGGCGCTCGCGGTCCGGCTCGCGGACTCGCCGCTGATCGGCCGGGTGGTCGCGATCGACGATCACCGGGGCGACGCGGCCGGGGTGACCTGGCGGGTCGCCGACGTCACGGGACCCCACGCTGGCGGCGCGGCTGGCCGGGGTGGACGTGGTGGTGCACACCGACATGTCCACCTCGGTCGATCAGGACCCCAGGGAGCGCCGCGCCCGCAACGTGCGCGGCGCGCAGACCGTGCTGACCGCCGCGGCGGCCGAGCGCATCGGCCGGGTCGTGCTGGTGACCAGCGCGATGGTGTACGGGGCGCGCCCGGACAATCCGGTGCCGCTGCCCGAGGACGCGCCGCTGCTGGCCGACGCGGACGGCAGCGTGGCCGGGGACCTGCTCGAGGTCGAGGAGCTGGCCCGGCGCTCGCGGCGGGTCAACCCGGGCACGCCGGTGACCGTCGTGCGGCCCGGCCGCGCTCGTCGGGGACGCGGTCGACACGCTGCTGACCAGGCATTTCGAGGCGCCCCGGCTGCTCGCGGTGCGGGGCTGCGTGCCGCGCTGGCAGTTCTGCCACGTCGATGACCTGGTGTCCGCGCTCGAGCTGGCGGCGGCGGGGACTGATCGGCGGCGACTTCGCGGTCGGCTGCGACGGGTCGCTCTCGCAGGCCGAGGTGGAGGCGCTGAGCGGGCATGAAGTCGATCGAGCTGCCCGCGCGGCTGACCTTCGGCACCGCCCAGCGGCTGCACCGGCTCGGCGCGACGCCCGCGCCCGGCCGCGGAGCTGCGCTACGTGGTCTACCCGTGGGTGGTGGACTGCGCGGCGCTGCGGGCGGCGGGCTGGCAGCCGTCGGTCACGCAACGCCGAGGCCCTGACGGTGCTGCTGGCCGCCCGCGGCGGTCACCACGCGGTGGTCGGGCCGCCGGCTCGCCCGCAAGGACGCGGCGCTGACCGCGGCCGGCGCGGCGGGCACGGCCGCCGCCGTCCTCGGCACCGCCGCGATCGTCCGGCACGCCCGCAAAAGAAATAAAACCTAAAAACTTTTATCCGAACGGTCGCGTGGTGGCACCGATCGGCCCGTCACCGCCCCGTGCGTGGCGGCGAGGTACCGTGGTCGGGTGAACCAGATCAGGCTGATCGCCATCCGGGACACGGCGCTGTCGGTGGACGAGGTGCGGGCCGCGATCGCGGACCCGGCGGCGGGCGGTGAGGTGCTGTTCGTCGGCACCGTGCGCGACAACGACGCCGCCCGCGGGCGTGACCGGGCTGTCCTACACGGCGCACCCGTCGGCCGCAGGCGAGCTGCGCCGGGTGGCCGGAGTCCATCGCGGCCAAGTACCCCGATGCGATCGCGGTGGCGGCGGTGCACCGGGTCGGTGACCTGGCGGTGGGGGACCTGGCGGTCGTCGTCGGGGTGTCCTGCGCGCACCGGGCGGAGGCGTTCCACGCCTGCCACGCGCTGATCGACGAGCTCAAGGCGTCGGTGCCGGTCTGGAAGCACCAGCGGTTCACCGACGGTTCCGACGAGTGGGTCGGCAGCGCGTAGTCTTCCGATCATGTCCCGACGTTCCCTGACGCTGGCCATCGCCGGTCTCGCGACGGTGGTCGCGATCGCGGTGGCGGTGCTGGTCCCCGTGCCCTACGTGATCCTCTGCCCGGGCCGACGCTGAACACGCTGGGCAAGCTACTCGGGGCAGCCGCTGATCACGATCAGCGGGCACCAGACGTACCCGACGACCGGGAACCTCAACATGGTGACGGTCAGCTTCCAGGGCGGCCCCGGCGTCGACATGAACATCTTCCAGGCGCTGCGCGCCTGGCTGGACCCGTCCGAGGCGGTGGTCCCCGAGACCGAGCTGTTCCCGGCCGGGCAGTCCGCCCAGCAGACGCAGGCGCAGGACACCGAGCAGATGACCGGCTCGCAGCAGACTGGCCACCGCCGCCGCGCTGACCGAGCTGCACATCCCGTACCAGACGCTGGTGACGGTGGTCTCGACCGTGCCCGGCTACCCGGCGAGCAAGGTGCTCAAGGCCGGGGACGTGATCGAGGCGGTGGACGGCAAGCCGGTGACCGGCCAGACGTCGCTGAGCTCGATGATCACGGCGCATCCGGCGGGCTCGGTGCTGCACGCTCGACGGTGCTGCGGGACGGGAAGACGCTGTCCGATCCAGGTCGCGAGCAAGGAGTCGGGCGGCACGCCGGTCATCGGCGTCGAGGTGCAGCAGCAGTACAAGTTCCCGTTCACGGTGACGATCAGCGTGGGCAACATCGGCGGGCCGAGCGCGGGCATGATGTTCGCGCTCGGGATCATCGACAAGCTCACCCCGATGAACCTCACCGGCGGGAAGTTCATCGCGGGCACCGGCGAGATCACCGCCTCCGGCCAGGTGCAGCCGATCGGCGGCATCCAGCAGAAGATGGTGGGCGCCCGCGCGGCGCGGGCGCGACGATCTTCCTCACCCCGGCCGGCAACTGCTCGGACACGGCGGGCGCGGTGCCCGCCGGGCTGCGGCTCGTGAAGGTGTCCACGCTGTCGCAGGCGGTCTCCGACCTTGAGGCGATCAAGGCGGGCAAGTCCGTCCCGTCGTGCTGACGGACTGTCACTGTTACCTGGTCACGCTCGCTGCCGCCAGGACTGGCGCGGGCGTAGGCTTCGGCTAGGCAGGTAAGTCGAAGGGAGCTCGTGGAGTCGTGGCACTTCGGGTACTCGTCGATGCGACCGACGTGCCGGCCGACCGAGGCGCGCTCGGCCGCTACGTTGACGGGCTGATCGGCGCTCTCGGCGGCGACCGGGACGGATCTCGCGGTCGCCTGCCAGCTGGCCGACGAGGAGCGGTACCGCCGGCACGCGCCGGACGCCACGATCGTGGCCGGGCCCGGTCGGGCTCGGGCACCGGACCGAGCGGCTCGCCTGGGAGCAGAGCGGGCTGCCGGTGCTGGCGCAGCAGGTGGGCGCGGACGTGCTCCACATGCCGTACTACTCGATGCCGATGCGGCCCGGCCTGCCGACGGTGGTCACCATCCACGACGTCACGTTCTTCACCGACCCCGAGCAGTACACCGCGGTCACACGTCATGTCGCTCAAGTCGGCCACCCGGACGGCGGCCAGGCGGGCGACGCGGCTGATCGTGCCGTCCAACGCGACCCGCGACGAGCTGGTCCGGGTGCTCGGCATGGACCCCGCCAAGATCGACGTCGCCTATCACGGGGTGGACCACGAGCTGTTCCACCGGCCCACTCCGCGAGCAGGTCAGCCACGTCACCGCGCGGCTGGGGCTGCACGGCAAGCCGTACGTCGCGTTCCTCGGCTCGCTGGACGCCGCGCAAGAACGCGCCGCGCGGTGGTCCGGGGCTGGGCCGCGGCGGTGGCCGATCTGGAGAACCCGCCCGCGCTCGTGCTCGGCGGGCGGCGGGGGCTGGAGCGACGACCTGGACGACGGCCGTCGCGGCCGTCCCGCCGACCTGCGGCTGGTGCCGGCCCGGCTACCTGCCGTTCGCCGACCTGCCCGGCTTCCTCGGCGGCGCGCTGCGTGGTGGCGTCCCCGTCCAGCGGCGAGGGGTTCGGGCTGCCGGTGCTCGAGGCGATGGCGTGCGGCGCGCCGGTGCTGACCACCAACCGGACGTCGCTGCCGGAGGTGGGCGGGGACGCGGTGGCGTACACCGAGCCGGACGGCGGAGTCGATCGAGATCGCGCTGCGCGCGCTGCTCGACGATCCGGAGCGGCGGGCCGCGCTCGGCGAGGCCGGGCACACCCGGGCCCAGGAGTTCACCTGGGCCGCGTCGGCGGCCGCGCACGTGGCGAGCTACAAGCGGGCGGCGGAGTCCCGGTGCACCGCGCCGGATGGCCAGTGCGGTGACGCTTGGGCATAACGCTATCGGGCGAATTTCCCGTGTGTCCGGGCGATGCTCAGGCGCGATCTGAGTATGCTGCGTGAGTTGCCGGCGCCGCCCGGCGGCTACCGCTGTCCATGGAACCGACCGCTTAAGGCAGAATACATATGCCGCGTGAACCGCTAGAAGCGATCATGCTCGTCGGGGGCAAGGGCACCCGGTTGCGCCCGCTCACCCTGTCCGCGCCCAAGCCGCTGCTGCCCACGGCCGGCGTGCCGTTCCTCGCGCACCAGCTGGCGAGGGCGGCCGAGTGCGGGATCACGCACGTGGTGCTGGCGACCTCCTACCGGGCCGAGATGTTCACCGAGGCCTTCGGCGACGGCGCGCAGTTCGGGCTGTCGATCGACTACGTGTACGAGTCGGAGCCGCTCGGCACCGGCGGCGGCATCAGGAACGCCGCCGCGCTGCTGCGCGGCGGCCCGGACGAGCCGATCGTCGTGCTCAACGGCGACATCCTCTCCGGCCACGACCTGCCCGCCCAGGTTGACCTGCACCGGAAGAAGGAAGCGGCGGTGACGCTGCACCTGGTCCCGGTGGACGACCCGAGCCGCTACGGCTGCGTGCCGACCGACGTGGGCGGGCACGTCACCGCGTTCCTCGAGAAGACCCCGAACCCGGTGACCAACCAGATCAACGCCGGCTGCTACGTCTTCCGCCGGTCGGTCATCGACCAGATCCCGGCCGGCCAGGTCGTCTCGGTCGAGCGGGAGACGTTCCCCGGCCTGATCGAGGCCGGGGCGGTCGTGATGGGCTACGCCGAGGCCGCGTACTGGCTGGACGTCGGCACCCCGGAGGCGTTCGTGCCGCGGCTCGTGCGACGTCGTGCTCGGCGCGCTGTCGTCGCCCGCGCTGCCCGGCGCGGTCGGCGCGTTCCTGATCCTCGGCGACGCCCGCGTGGCCGCCGATGCCCTGCTGACCGGCGGCACCACCGTCGGCGCGGGCGCCGTCATCGAGGCCGGCGCGGTCGTCGAGGGCAGCGTGATCTTCGACGGCGCCACCATCGGCGCCGGCGCCGTGGTCCGCAACAGCATCGTCGGCTACCGGGCCACCATCGCCGGCACGGCGACCGTCGCCGGGGCGACCGTCCGCGGCGCGGTGCTCGACGGCGTGGTCATCGGCGACGATGCTTACGTCGGGCCGGGCAACGAACTGCTCAAGGGGCTGCGCGTCTGGCCCGGCATGCGGCTCGAGCCGACCTCGGTTCGTTTCTCTACCGACGCCTAGCTGATTGGGGTCGCGGTGAGCGGTGTCGGTGCTTCCCGCGCGTTGGCGCACCGCCAGCCGCTCCCCGCTTCGCGTTCTGAATCGGGGAATGCGTCGACACGTCGGATTGCCCTGGTCTGGGCTGACGCGGGGCTTAGCATGGGGCGCGTGGGTGCAGCGCGTGGGTGAGCCGATGCTCGAGGCTGAGTGGCTTGCGCCCTTGCGCTCGACGTCCGGGTGACGCTCGGGGTCCAAGGGCGGGGGCGCGGGGATCCGACCTATCGGGTCGATGAGGCGGGGGCGATCTGGCGGACGTCGCTCACCCCTGACGGGCCGGCGACGATTCGGGTGCTGCCGCCGGCCGGGTGGGTCGTCTCGGCCGATGACGGTTCCGCGTCGACGCGGGTGCGGGCGCAGGCGTGGGGGCCGGGGGCGGAGTGGCTGCTGGCGGCGCTTCCGCAGGCGCTCGGGCGCGATGACGACGTGTCCGGGTTCGATCCCTCCTGCCATCCGCTGATCTGGGACTCGCCCGGAGTCATCCGGGGTTCCGGCTGGGGCGGTCCGGGCGGCTGATGGAGGCGCTGGTTCCGGCGATCCTCGAGCAGAAGGTCGTGATCCTCGAGGCGCACCGGGCGTGGAAGATCCTGCTGCACAAGTTCGGGACCGAGCCGCCGGGCCCGCGCCGGCCGGGCATGCGGGTCTTTCCCGAGCCGGCGGTGTGGCGGCGCATCCCGTCCTGGGAGTGGCACCGGGCCGGGGTGGAGGGCGTCCGCGCGGAGACGATCATCAGGGCCTCGACGGTCGCTGCGTCGCTTGAGCGGCTGCTCGAGGTCGGCCACGAGGAGGCCGACCGCAAGCTGCGGACCATCCCCGGCATCGGGATCTGGACCTCGGCCGAGGCCAGGCAGCGGGCGGCGGGCGACCCGGACGCGGTCTCGGTCGGCGACTACCACCTGAAGAACATCGTCGGCTGGGCCCTGGCGGGCCAGGACCGGTCGACCGACGAGGAGATGCTGGCGCTGCTCGAGCCGTTCAAGGGGCACCGGCACCGGGCCACCCGGCTGATCGGGCTGAGCGGCGGCGCGGCCGGCCCGTCCCGCGGGCTCCGGCCCGGCTCGCTACGGGGCCGTCCGGCCGCAGCGCCGCGGCCCGAGAATGTCCGTCCGCGACTACCGGAAATTCTGAGCCCGCCGTCGCGGTTGTTGCCCTCGCCATGGGCGCAAAGCCCGCCGCAAGCTGCCATAAGGTGCAAGATATGAGCGCTTCGAGCATCGGCCAGGGTGAAGACGACGGCGTCAGCGAGGCGGCCATCGCGCCGGGCGCTGGCCCGGGCCGCCGACGGCAAGCCGCTCGACCAGGCCGAAGCGACGATCCTGCTGCACGCGCGCGGCGACGACCTGCGCGCGCTGCTCGGCCTCGCGGCCCGCACCCGGGACGCGGGACTGGCGGCGGCCGGGCGGCCGGGGATCATCACCTACTCCAAGAAGGTCTTCATCCCGCTGACCCGGCTGTGCCGGGACCGCTGCGGGTACTGCACCTTCGCGACCGTCCCGGGCCGGCTGGACAGCCTCTACCTCAGCCCGGACGAGGTGCTCGAGATCGCCCGGCAGGGCGCCGCCCTCGGCTGCAAGGAAGCCCTCTTCACCCTCGGCGACCGCCCCGAGGCGCGCTGGCGGCAGGCCAGGGAGTGGCTGGACGCGCACGGCTACGACGACACGCTCTCCTACGTCCGGGCGATGGCGATCCTGGTCCTCGAGGAGACCGGCCTGCTCCCGCACCTCAACCCCGGGGTCATGAACGGGCAGGACTTCCAGCGGCTGAAGCCGGTCGCCCCGTCCATGGGCATGATGCTCGAGACGACCGCCGAGCGGCTGTTCACCGAGCAGGGGCGCTCCGCACTTCGGCTCGCCCGACAAGGACCCGAAGGTCCGCCTGCAGGTCCTGGCGGACGCCGGGCGCGCCCAGGTGCCGTTCACCACCGGCATCCTCATCGGCCTGGGCGAGACCCCGGCCGAGCGCGTCGACTCGATCTTCGCCCTGCAGCAGGTCGTCCCGCGAGTACAACGGCATCCAGGAAGTCATCGTGCAGAACTTCCGGGCCAAGCCGGACACGAAGATGCGCGACACGCCCGACGCCGAGCTGGCCGACCTCGCCGCCACGATCGCGGTCACCCGGCTGGTGCTCGGGCCGGATGCCCGCATCCAGGCCCCGCCGAACCTCGTCGGCGAGCAGTACCAGCTCATCCTGGACGCCGGGATCGACGACTGGGGCGGTGTCTCGCCCGCTCACCCCGGACCACGTCAACCCCGAGCGCCCGTGGCCGCAGATCGACGAGCTGGCCCAGGTCACCAAGAACGGGGGCTTCACGCTGCGCGAGCGCCTGACGATCTACCCGCCGTACCAGCGGGAGCCGTGGCTCGACCCGCGCGTCGCCGCGCACGTGGCCGCCCTCGCCGATCCCGCCAGCGGCCTGGCCGACGAGTCGGCGATGCCGCAGGGCCGCCCGCGGCCCGAGCCCGCCGCCGGGAACGCCGCCGCCGGGAACGCCGTCAGCGGCGGCCCCGCCCTCTCCCGCTTATGCTGATCCGATGAGTCATGACGCGGCCGACGCAGGCCTTCCGTCATCCGGTCTAGTCGGCCAGTGGCTCCGCGCGGCGACCGCGGATCCGGTCGGCCTGCCCGACGCGGGCTACGCCGCGCTGCTCGGCGCGGTCGGCCCGCAGCTGGCCGAGCTGTGCGAGCTGGCCGACTCGGTCCGCCAGCAGGCCGTCGGCAGCGGGCTCACCTACGTGGTCAACCGGAATCTCGACCCGGCGGCCGTGGCCGGCCGCGACCCGAGCTCGCGGCGAGCGGCTGGCCGCCCTGGTGACCGAGGCCCGTGAACTCGGCGCGACCGAGATCTGCCTGCAGGGACCGCTACCGCCCGACTGCGACGACGACTACCTGGATCTCATCGCCGCCGTCAAGGCGGCCGCGCCGGAGATCCACCTGCATGCCTTCCGCCCAGCCGAACTGCTCGACGGCGCGGCCCGGCGCGGGCTGCCGCTGGAGGAGTTCCTGGTGGCCGCGCGGGAGGCCGGGCTCGGCTCGGTTCCCGGCACCGCCGCGCGCATCCTCGACGACGACGTGCGGGCCCGCCTGGCGGGCGGCCCCGACCTTCCGGTGGCGCGGTGGGCCGAGGTGATCGAGGCCGCCCACCGGGCCGGGCTGACCTCGACCTCGACGATGGTCTTCGGGCATATCGAGACCCCGGCGCAGCAGGTCGCGCACCTGCGGACGCTGGCCGCGATCCAGGACCGCACCGGCGGCTTCACCGAGTTCATCGCGATGCCGTTCATCCCCGCGGCCGCTGCTCTTGCCCCCGGCATCCCCGCCACCAACCCCCCCGGCTTCCCCGCCCCCACCCCCGCCCCCGGCCTGGTCGGGGCGGACGTTCCCGGCCCGTCCTGGCGGCAGGTCCTGGCGGTGCACGCGGTCGCCCGGCTGATGCTGCACCAGCGCATCGGCAATATCCAGGCGGCCTGGCCCAAGTTCGGTCTCGACGCGTCGGTCGACCTGCTGCGCAGCGGCGCCAACGACCTGGGCGGGCTGCTCCTCGACGGCCGTCTGGCGCCGGACGCGGGGGCCGAGGCCGGCCTCGTGCTGACCCTCGATGACGTTGACCGGGTCGCACGGGAACTCGGCCGGCCGGTCTGGCAGCGCACCACCGGCTACGGCAAGGTCGTCGCCGGTGTCTGACCGCGCCGGGGTGACGGCAGTCGACGTCCTGATCGTCGGGGCGGGCTTCGCCGGGATCGGCATGGGCATCCAGCTCGCCCGCCGCGGCCGGGAGTCGTTCGTGATCATCGAGCAGGCCGACGACGTCGGCGGCACCTGGCGGGACAACCGCTACCCGGGCGTGTCGTGCGACATTCCGTCGCACCTGTACTCGTTCTCCTTCCGGCCGAACCCGCACTGGTCCCGCGTCTTCGCCGAAGGGCGCGAGATCCACGCCTACCTGCGGGCGTGCGTGGCCGAGGAGGGACTCGACGAACACCTGCGGCTGAACTGCGCGCTGTCGGAGGCGCAGTGGAGCGACGACGACGCGCGCTGGCTCGTCCGCACCACCCGGGGCGACTTCTCGGCCGCCAACCTGGTCATCGCCACCGGCAGGCTGTCCGAGCCGAAGATCCCCGCGATCAAGAACCTGGACGGGTTCGGCGGACGGTGGTGGCACTCGGCCCGCTGGAACGCGAAGGTGTCCCTGGTCGGCCAGCGGGTCGGGCTGATCGGCACCGGCGCCTCGGCGATCCAGATCCTGCCCCGGCTGGCGGCCGAGGCCAGCGAGGTCGTGGTCTTCCAGCGTTCCGCGCCGTACGTGCTGCCGCGCGGCGACCGGGAGTACAGCCGGGAGGAGATGGAACGGTTCGCGGCCGACCCGGGAACCGTCACCGCCCTGCGGGACGAGCTGTTCGCCGAGGCCGAACGCGGCCTCGGCGCCCGCCAGCGGCGGCATCCGGACATCGACCTGCTCCGCCAGCGGGCGCTCGACCATCTCACCGCCTCGGTGCCCGATCCGGGGCTGCGCGGCCGGCTGACCCCCGATTACGAGATCGGCTGCAAGCGGATCCTGTTCTCCGATGACTACTACGGCGCGCTGCAGCGCGGCCACGTGCGGCTCGAGCCGACCCCGCTGGCCCGGATCGCCGACGGCAGCGCTGTCCCGCTCGCCTCAGGACCAGGCGCGACCGTCGGCGGCAGTGGCAGCCGCACGGCGATCGCGGCCAGCGGCAGCAGCTACGAGCTGGACGTGCTGGTGCTCGCGACCGGGTTCAACTCCACCCGCCCGTCCATCGCCGGCCATATCCGCGGCCGCCGCTCCCGGCTGCTCGGCGAGGAGTGGAGCAACGGCATGGCCGCGCACGCCTCCACCACCGTGCACGGGTTCCCGAACATGTACGTGCTTGACGGGCCGAACGCGGCCCTCGGCCACAATTCGGCCATCTACATGATCGAGACCCAGGTGGGCTACGTGCTCAGCGCGCTCGATCACCTGGCCGCCAGCGGCGCCGACGCGCTCGACGTCACCGCCGAGGCGGTGCACTCGTACATGCGCGACATCGACACGATGGCGCGGGACACGGTCTGGGTGCAGGGCGGCTGCACGAGCTGGTACCGCGACGAGCGGACCGGCCGGGTCACGCTGCTGTGGCCGGACTCGGCGACGTCCTTCCGCGACCGCCTCGCCACCTTCACCGGCGTCTCGTACGAGCACCTGCGCCAGCGGCGGCGCGGCTAAGTCAGAAAGCAAAGCATTCGACGCCGGGCCGGAAAGCTCACGCCCCAACCGCGAGTTCCTGCACCAGGATCAACGACCTTAACCGGGCCCTGGGCCTGGGGCCGACCTGCTCGACGACACCGCCGGCCGGCTACTTCGCGGCCGGCGCGCTGCTGGTCGTCGCGGGCCTGCTCGTCCTCGTCCCCTGGTGGCGCCGCCTAGTCGAGCCCTAAATCCCGCCCAATTGCCTCGCCCTCGCCCCTCGCCCTCGCGCGCCCCGGCGCCCCCACCCAATGAGCCCAAATGCGCATTTGGGCCGGCAAGAGTGAGCCCAAATGCGCATTCGGCACATTGGCGGGCCGAGGCCAGCGCGGTAATGGCCTTAGCGGGTGATGGTGAAGGTGTCGGGGTTGCGGGCGGGGCGTGCGGGAGGGGGCGCGGCCGGGTGGCCGATGGCGACCGTGCCCATGGGGCGCCAGCCCGGCGGCAGGTCGAGGGCGCGGGCGGCCAGGTCCTGGCAGAACAGGGTGGACGAGATCCAGGCCGAGCCGAGGTTCTCGACCGCGAGGGCAACCAGGAAGTTCTCCACCGCCGCGCCCATGGAGACGGTGAACATGTCCCGCTCGGCCTGGGACCGGCGCTCGTCCGGGTAGCCGTGGGCGGCCGACAGCTCCAGGCAGGGGACGACGATCAGCGGCGCGTCGCGCAGCGGCAGGCCGCGCCGGGTCCGGCGCGCGATCTGATCCTCGGTGAACCCGTCGCCGCGCAGGTCCGCCACCCACGCGTCGTGCATCGCGTCGAGCAGGCGGGTCCTGGCGGAGGGGGACGAGACGATCACGAACCGCCAGGGCTCGCTGTGGTGCGGCGCCGGGGCGGTCAGCGCGGCCTCGATCGCGCGCGAGACGGCGGCCGGGTCGACCGGCTGGTCGGTGAACGACCGGACCGTGCGCCGGGCGGGCAGCACGTCCGCCGCCCCGAGCCGGAACATGTCCTCGCTCGCGACCCGGACGAGCGCCCGCGCGCCCGGGCCGTCGTCGTCGGTGACCAGGGCGGACAGCCCCCGGACGATCGCCACCGGCAGCTGCCTGGCCTTGCTCTTGACCAGGTCGCCCGGCGGCGGCGATCTCGTCCGCCACCGCCGCCATCGTGACCTCGAGGGTGTTGCCGAACGTGTCCTGCTCGCCCCGGTGGTCGCGCACCGGCAGCACCCCGGCCGCGCCGATCGCGGTGTCGGTCTGCCCCGCCCGCCACGGCCGGCCCATGGTGTCGGTGACCACCACCCCGACCGTCACCCCGAGCCGGGCGCGCAGCGCCTTGCGCAGCCGCCGGGCCGACTCGTCGGAGTCCTCGGGCAGCAGCACCACCGTGCCCGGGGCGGTGTTGGACTCGTCGACCCCGGCCGCCGCCATCACGAGCCCGTGCCTGGTCTGCGCGATCGTCGTCGCGCCGCGCCTGGCCACCACGCGGACGGTTTCGGCCGCGATCGCGTCATCGCGCGACATCGCCGCCACCCGGCCCTCGGCCTTGCTGACTACCTTCGAGGTGACCACCAGGATGTCGCCGTCGCGCAGGCCGGGCCCGTCCGCGGCGAGCGCGGCGTCGGCGATCAGCCGCGCCAGGTCGTCGCCGGACGAGACCTCCGGTATGCCGGACAGGCCCGAGATGGTGACCTGCGCGGTCATCGGGCCAGCTCGTGGGCGAGGTCGATGGCGGCCTTGGCGATGGCCGCCGTCGACGGGACGTCGCGCATGTACAGCGGGAGGGCGCGGACCGCGATGCCGGCCAGCGCCGGGTCGTCGGCCGCCGCCTTGTCCTCGTCGTCGACCAGCCATCCGTCGAGCAGGTCGGCGCCGTAGTGCGCGGCCACCGCGGCGGCCGTCGTCTCGACCCCGATCGTGGTCAGGCAGGCGTCGGCCATGCCGCGGACCGGCGCGCCGCCGATGATGCCGGAGACGGCGACCACGGTCTTGGCCGCGACCGCGTCCCTGATGCCGGGGACGGCCAGGATCGGCCCGATCGAGACGACCGGGTTGGACGGCGGGAAGAGCACGAAGTCGGCCTCGGCGATGGCCTCGAGCACGCCGGGGGCGGGCACCGCCCGATCCGCGCCGACCGGGATGATCGCCGAGGCCGGCACCGCCGCGTGCAGCCTCACCCACCACTCCTGGAAGTGAATCAGGCCGTCAGCCGGGGCGACCAGAGGTGAAACCAGGGTCCGTTCGATATCAGCGGTGTTGATCTTGACGTGGGTTTCGATCGGGTCGTCGGACATCGGGATGAGCTCGACCCCGGGCTGCCAGCGCTCGCACAGCCGCCGGGTGACCGCGGACAGCGGCAGGCCGGACGCGAGCAGCTGGCTGCGCAGGATGTGGGTCGCGAAGTCGCGGTCGCCGAGGGTGAACCAGGACGGCTCCGCGCCGTAGGCGGCGAGCTCCTGGCCGACGCTGAACGTCTCGTCCGCGCGCCCCCAGCCCTGGTCGGGGTTGATGCCGCCGCCGAGCGTGTACATCACCGTGTCCAGGTCCGGGCAGACGCGCAGGCCGAACAGGGTGATGTCGTCGGCGGTGTTGCCGATGACGGTGATCTTGGCGTCGGGGGCAGCCGCGACCAGGCCGCGCAGGAAGCGAGAGGCGCCGACGCCGCCGGCGAGCACGGTAATCCGCATGTCGCCAGTCTTGCATGCGGGGGACGTCGGACTTCGCCGGCGGGTCGGCCGGCCATCGTTGTCGCAATTGCGGTGAGTAGCGAAGTATGTGCAGAGGGAAGTTTTTGAAGAATTTATCGTGCAACTTGGACAACCAGGTGGCCAATACCACCTTCCTCGCTTGACGTGAAGCAAGACACGCGGGTGTAATTTCATTGGTGTGATTCTCGCTGTCACGGGAAGGGCAGTGAGCGTCAAGGGGGCTCCATGAGGGGAGGATGCGCTTTGACTGAGGTCATCGTCCCGCTAACGCAGGTTGTTGTCCGTCCGGAAGACGTAGATGACGTGGGTTGGCAGGACCAGGCGCTGTGCGCGCAGACGGATCCGGAGGCGTTCTTTCCAGAGAAGGGCGGTTCCACCCGGGAGGCCAAACGGGTCTGCCGGGGGTGCGAGGTCCGGGCCGAGTGCCTGGAGTACGCGCTGGAGAACGACGAGAGGTTCGGCATCTGGGGCGGTTTGTCCGAACGCGAGCGACGGCGGATCAAACGCCAGGTGGTTTAGGGCATCTGACCGTAATCCTGCCGTCGGCTGTGCATGCACTGTATTGTGCACCGGGTTCCCGCGGGGAGGGCTGAGCGCTTCTGCGTGCCTCCACGCGGGGCGGCCCTGACCTCCGACCTGCGCTGGACCACGTGTCAACTACTGCACCGCAAACCAGGCACACCGTTACCGCGCTCATCGTGGCGCATGACGGCGCTCGCCTGCTGCCCGGCCTCGTCCAGGCGCTCCAGGCGCAGACCTATGCGGTCGAGCAGGTGGTCGGGGTGGACACCGGAAGCCGGGATCGCAGCGGGGCCGTGCTGGCCGAGTTGATCGGGCAGGACGCGGTCTTCGGCATGGAGCGGTCCACTGGCTACGGCGAGGCGGTCTCGGTCGCGCTGCGGCACGCCACCCGGCGGCGCTCCGGGCAGACCGACCCGAGCCTGACCCGGGTCGAGTGGATCTGGCTGCTGCACGACGACTGCGAGCCGGCCCCGCAGGCGCTTGAGCGGCTGCTGCGGGCGGCCAGCAAGGACCGTTCGGTCGTGGTGCTCGGGCCCAAGGTGCTCGACGGCCAGGACCGGCGAACGCTGCGCGAGGTGGGCGTCTCCATCGACCGGGCGGGCCGCCGGGTCACCGGCATCGAGCCGGGCGAGATCGACCAGGGCCAGCACGACCACAACCGGGCCGTGCTCGCGGTCGGCTCGGCGGGCATGCTCGTCCGGCGCGATGTGTGGGATCAGCTCGGCGGGTTCGACACCCGGCTGCGGCTGTTCCGCGACGACCTCGACTTCTGCTGGCGGGTGCAGGCGGCCGGCTACCGGGTGCAGGTCGTCACCGACGCGGTGCTCTACCACCGGGAGCTGGCGGCCAGGCGACGCCGCCCGACCGAGGGCGGCGGCTCGCGCAGGCTCGACCGGCGCAACGCGCTCTACGTGCTCGCCGTCAACCTTCCGCTGCTGGCGATGCTGCGCATCGTCGGCGGGGCGGTGATCGGCTCGATCATCAAGGCCGCCTACTTCGCCGCGACCAAGCAACTCGACATGGCGCGGGCGCAGGCCGAAGCGGTCGGCTGGCTGTTCCTGCACCCGATCCGGCTCTGGCAGGGCCGCCGCAGGCGCGCGACCGGGCGCGCGGACGCCTACGCCGCGGTCCGCACCCTCATCCCGCCCGCGCGCACGCTGTCGCGGCTCGCGGAGAAGGTCGCGGGGCTGATATCGGACGGCCCGCCGCAGGCGTCGGGCGGGCGTCACCAGGCCGCCTCGGAGGAATCCGAGGAAGACGAGCAGTTCGTCGACACGACGTCGGTGATGCGCAAGATCATCGGCAACCCCGGCGTCCAGCTGTTCGCGGTGCTGCTTGTGGTCGCGCTCATCGCCGAGCGGAGGCTGCTCGGCACCAGCCCGCTCGGCGGCGGCGCGCTGGTGCCCGCCTGGGGCGGTTCCGGCGCGCTGTGGTCGGAGTACCTCGCGGGCTTCCACGCGGTCGGCGTCGGATCGACCGCCTCCTCCCCGCCGTACCTGGCGGTCGTGGCCGCCCTGGGCACGATCCTCGGCGGGCAGGCCTGGCTGGCGGTCGACGTGCTGCTGCTCGGCTGCGTGCCGCTGGCCGGGCTGACCGCCTACCTGGCCACGCGGCGGCTGGTCAGGGCGACCGCCGCGCGGGTACTGCTGGCTGCCTCCTACGCGCTGCTCCCGGTCGCGATCGGGCTCGATCGCGGCCGGCCGGCTCGGCACCGCAGTGGCGTTCGTCCTGCTGCCGCTGATCGGGATCAGCGCCGCGCGGATGCTCACCGGCACCCCCAAGAAGGCCCGCCGGGCCGCCTGGGCGGTCGGCCTGCTGGTCGCGGTGGCGGCCGCCTTCGCGCCGCTGGCCTGGATCCTCGGCCTGGTGTTCGCGCTCGGCGTGCTCGCCGCCCGGCGCTGGCTGCTGGTGGCCGACCCGGTGAACGCCGCCATCGTCGCCATCGTGCCGTTCTTCGTGCTCTTCCCCTGGTCGCTGCACCTGCTGACCGACCCGATCGCGTTCGTGACCGAGGCCGGGGTGCAGACGGCGGGCCTGACCACAACCGGGCTCGGGCCGCAGCAGCTGCTCGCGCTCAGCCCCGGCGGCCCCGGCCTGCCGCCGGTGTGGGTCACGATCGGGTTCGGGCTGGCGGTGGTCGCCGTTGTGCTGCCCACCCGCCGCACCTGGGTGACCGGTGTCGGCTGGGGCACGGCCATCGTCGGCTTCATCGCCGCGATCGCGCTGAGCCGGATCAACGTCACGCCGGCGGGCGGCGGCCAGCCCGCGGCCGGCTGGCCCGGGGTGGCGCTGGCGCTGGCGGCGCTCGGGCTGCTGCTGGCGGTCGCGCCCGCGGCCGGCTGGCTGGCCGAGATCGCCTCGAACGAACGCGAGACCTCACCAGAAGCCGGCCCCGCCGTCGCTGGGCCGGGCGCGGCCGCCCGTGGCTACGGGACTTTCAGCCGCGCGCTGGCGATCATCGCGCTGGTCGCCGCGGCGTCGGCGCCGGTGCTGGCCGGCCTGTCCTGGGTCAAGGGCGGCGTCCGGGGGCCGGTCGGCAGCGTGACCTCGCCGCTGCTGCCCGCCTTCGTCTCCGCCTCGTCTACCTCGGGCCAGCAGTACCGGACGCTGATCCTGCGGCCGAACGGCGACGTGCTTGACTACACGGTCGTCCGGCAGGGCGACCCGACCCTGGGCGAGCCCGAGCTGACCACCGACTCCGCCGCCGAGCAGGCCCTCAGCCGTCAGGTCGCGGCGCTTGGCGCGCCCGACGGGGCCGACGCGGGCGATCCCGGCCTGGTCCTCGGCTCGTTCGGGATCAGGTGGGTGCTGCTGCCTGGCCCGGTTGACCCGGCCGTGGCCGAGCGGCTCGACGCCGCCCTGGGCCTGGACGCGCTGACCAGCTCGTCCAGTTACGACCTGTGGCAGGTGTCCGGGCCGGTCGCGCGGGCCCGGGTGATCGCGGCCGACGGCACGGTCACCCCGCTCACCGCCAACCAGGTCAGCATGAGCGGGACCACTGCCCCGGCCGACGGCGGCACGCTGGTGCTGGCGGAGCCGTACGGCGGGTGGTCCGCGACCCTCAACGGGCACGCGCTGCGCCCGGTCGCGACTGCGGTCGACGGCTGGGCCCAGGGGTTTGTGCTCCCGGCGGGCGGCGGCAAGCTGTCGCTGAGCAGGAACGACCTCGCCCGCGAGGCGTCGTTGCTGGCCGAGCTGATCGTGCTGCTGGCGGTCTGCATGCTGGCGCTGCCAGGAAAGCGCGCCGACCCGGCCGAACAGGCCGAGGCGATGGCCGCGCTCCAGGCGGCGAGGGACGCCAGGCGAGCGTCGCGGGGATCGCGGCGGTTCGCGCGCGGCGCGGCTGACCCCGACGTGGCCGGCGTCGGCGTCGCCGAGGACGACCTTGCGGCCGCCGCGACGGCCGAGACCGCGACGGCCGAGACCGCGACGGCGGAGAGCGCGACGGCAGAGACCGCGGGCCGCCGCGGGCGAATCCGCCGTCCTGGCGTTGCCATCGCGGGCCTCGGCTCGGCCCGGCTGGCGATGACCCGCAAACGCGGCGGCAGCAGGAAGGCCGACGGCCAGGACGACTACCGCGGCGATGACTTCAGCCCGGATGACCTCGACGCGGGTGATTTCGGCCGGGATGAGCTGCCGGAGACCGTTCCGGCGGCGGAATGGCCAGTCGGCGCGACTGCAGGAGGCCACCGCGAGGCCGGCCTCGGCGAGCAGGCGCCATGGGACATGGTGGGCGACTGGGGCAGCGGCGGGCGACGCGACAACGCCGACCCGTGGACGCAGCCGGCCAGTCAGCAGCCCGCCGCGACGGCCCAAGCCGCCCCGTGGGAGACCGCGTCGTGGGGGACCGGGCCGCAGCCGCTGCCGTCAGGGACCGGCCCGCAGGGGTCGACCCGCTGGCAGACGGGTCCGCAGGCGCCGCCGCCGGGAACGGGCCCCCGGCCCCCGATCACACCGCCGGACGCGGGCCAGCTGGCCGGTACGCCAACGGGCTGGAATCGCGACACCGGCGAGTGGGAGCGGGCGGCCCGGGCGGAGCGGCCCGGTCGCTTCGGCGAGCCCGGCTACCCAGTTGACGACGACTATCCCGCCGGGCCCGCGGACGAGTCAGGGCCGTGGCCGACGGCCACCGCCGTGCCTGGCGCGGCCGGCGCGAGCGCTGCGGCCGGCCCGGGCGCAGCCGGGCAAGCCGGAACGCCACTCGCACCGGGCGAGCAAGCACGGGCGGCCGAGCCGGTGGCGCGGCTCGGCCGATCGCCCCGGTCGGGACGGGGAGTCATGATTCGCCGCCTCGCGCTGCTTGGCGGTGTGCTGCTCGCGCTCGCCGCGGTCACCCTGTTCGCCTTGTCGACCAAGCCGGCCGCCCGCCGGGCCACGGTCGCGGCCGGTCAGGCCGCCGCCGTGACGTCGGTCACGCGATCGTGCCCGCCGTCGGCGCCGGGCGAGGGCACGGCGCACGTGTCCATGATCGCGGTGCCCTCGCAGTCGTCATCGGCATCGGCAACGGGCACGGGCACGGCCAAGGCGGGCGTCGTGGCCGGTTCCGCCACGGTCAGCTCGGTCCCCGCCGCGCCCGTCACGTCCGCCGCCACCACGCCGGCCAAGGGCAACGGCAAGCAAACGGCAGCCGGCCCGCCGACGCCAGGCAGCACGTCCCCGACCAGCAAGGGCACGCCGGCGGCCACGGCCGCGCCGGCCGAGCCCGTCACCGTCAACGTGCCCGCCGCGGCGACCACGGTCACCGCCCCGGGCGGTGCCAACGGCGGCGGCAGCTCGGTGTCAGCCACCGGGCAGATGGCCGAGGGGTTCGAGGCGGAGCAGGCCGACTCGTCGGGCATGGGCCTGGTGAGCTGCTCGCACCCGAGCTCCGACATGTGGTTCGTGGGTTCCGGTGAGCCGGACGTCTGGCTGTACCTGACGAACTCGGGGACCGCCCAGGCCAGCGTCGACGTGACCATCCTGACCGACACCGGCCAGCAGAGCGGGCTTGCCAACGCGATCACGGTCGCGCCGGACCAGGTCGTTGCGGAGAACGTGTCGCCCTTCGTCCACGGCGCCCAGGCAACCGCCCTGCACGTGCAGACGAGTTCCGGCCAGATCGCCGCCTCGGTCTGGGAAGGGGCAGGATCGGGCAACGGCGGCTGGCTGCCGCAGGCCGCCGCGCCGTCGACGACCGTGGTAATCCCCGGGCTGACGGTGGCGAGCAGCTCCGCGCGGCTGTTCGTGACGGTGCCCGGCGCGACCGACGCGAAGCTGAAGATCGTCGCCTATACCCCGGCCGGCGCGAACATCCAGTTCGGCAGCGGCAGCAACCCGGTCCAGGCCTCGGCCGCCGCGACCACCCCGGTGACGCTCAGCTCGCTCGGGGCGTCGGCGGCCGGGCTCGAGCTGACGTCGAACGTGCCGATTGTCGCGGGCGTGCTGGTCCCCGGGGTGGGAATCGGCTCGTTCACGGCCGGGGCCAACCCCGTCGCCGATCAGGGCGTGGTAGCGGGGAACCCGGCCACTCGCGGTCTCACCATCGGCCTGCTGCTCACCGCGCCCGGGGCGGCTGCCGCCGCCAGCGTCAACGTCATCGACTCGGACGGCACCGTCACCTCGCCCGCCGCCCTGCAGAACGTGACCGTCGGCGCCGGGCGCACGCTCGCCGTCGCGGTGCCGCGACCGTCGGGCGGGCATTCGTTCGCGATCGTGCTCACGCCCAAGGCGGGCTCGGGCCCGCTCTACGCCGCCCGGGTGGTGACCTCGGGCACCGGCGGCCTCACGGCCGCGTTGAAGTCGCTGCTGCCGGTGCAGAGCGCCCTCACCGAGATCACCCTGCCGCCGGTCCAGAACGCCTACACCGCCGTCCTGCCCTAGCAGCCGGGCAGACCGGGCAGACCGGGCAGACCGGGCAGACCGGGTTAGTCGAGGCCGCCCCGGTAACCCGGGTCAACCGATTCCGGCTCGACGCCGAGGAAGTCGGCGAACTCCTCGACCACGACGTCGAACACCAGATCGCTGAGCTCGCCGTCGTTCTCGGCCCGGGCCAGCAGCGGGCGGCGGTACACGATGATGCGGGCGGGCGTGGCCGGGCGGGCCGGGTCACGGGACTCCGGCGACCCCGGCGCGGTCCTTGCCAGCGGGAGCGGGACGCTGTCGTCGGTCAGCTCGTCGGCCTCGGGCACCTCCTGGACGGCGAACTCGACCCCCGCCAGCTCGGCCTCCCAGCGCCCCTCAAGGCGCGCCACGGCGTCGAGCACCATGTCGTCGAACTGCTGCGACCTGGTGCGGTAGAGCGGCACCGTCGGGGACACCAGGCGGCCCCGCAGGCCCCGCCCGTGCCGGTCGCGCCGCCGGATCCGAGGGGACTGGGCGGGCTCGATAGCGCCGTTCTCACCGCTGCTCACAGTTACTGAGAGTATCGCCGGCGGGCGGCTATCGGATACTGGCCAGCCGGACAGGAGGCAGACAAAACGACACGATCGCGAACCGTGCCCGCGGGTGGTGGCGAAAATGGCTCCGGATAGGTACCGTCAGCCGTTGTGAGCGACAACGAAAACCTGCCGGCGACCCGGGGGGCGGCGCCGGCCGGACAGTCTGACGACTGCGCTAGCGCTCACGCGGGCACGCGTCGTTCGCGTGCCGTTAACCGTCTGGTGAGCGAGGTGGGCTGGTGAATACCCGTTGCTGCTCGCGGACCGCGTGCAAGAAGCCTCCCGTTTACACGCTCACATACGTGTATAGGGACTCGACGGCAGTGCTTGGGCCGCTTGCGGTCTCGGTCGACCCGCACTCCTGGGACCTGTGCGAGATGCACGCCGGGCGACTGGTGGTGCCGCGCGGCTGGGACGTGGTCCGGCTGCCGCCCGACCCGGCCCAGGAGCGGGCCGACGATCTCGAGGCGCTTGCGAACGTGGTGCGTGAGGTCGGGTCGCGTTCGGTGCCTGCCCCGTCCCGGGCGGCCGTTCAGCCGCGCCCGGGTGGTCAGGGACGTCCGGCGGCGCAGCCGCGCCCGGCCGTCTCCGAGCCCGTCGGCCAGGGCGTCGAGGTCGGCCGTCGCGGTCACCTGCGGGTGCTGCGATCCGCCCCGTCTCCCGCGCCGGAGGCGTAACTCGAGCCCGTTGGCTGGTCCGGGCCGCCGAGCGCCGTCCCCTGGCGGTAAACACCTTCCGCGACCGATAGGTTTGGTCCTGGGAAGAGTCCGTTAGACGGGATCAGTCAGAAGGCGGGACTTAACGTGAGCGACCTTGACAAGATCTTCAAGGCTTATGACGTCAGGGGTGTCGTACCTGACGAGCTTGACGAGAGCGTGGCCGAGGCCGTCGGCGCGGCGTTTGTCCGGCTGACCGGCGCGAAGACGATCGTCACGCTGCATGACATGCGCGCGAGCAGCGGCCCGCTGGCCGACGCGATCGGCCGCGGCGCGACGTCCCAGGGCGCGGACGTCATCAGGGGCGGGCTCGGCTCCACCGACATGGTGTACTACGCCTCCGGGTCGCTCGGCATCCCCGGCGCGATGGTCACCGCCAGCCACAATCCGGCCCGCTACAACGGGATCAAGCTCTGCAAGGCCGGCGCCAAGCCGGTCGGCATCGAGACCGGCCTGGCCGAGATCAAGGCGATGGTTTCCAGCGGCGTCCCCGCCTACGACGGCGCGCCGGGCACCATCACCGACAGGGACCTGCTGCCGGGCTACGCCGAGTACCTCAAGAAGCTGGTCGACCTGTCCGGCATCCGCCCGCTCAAGGTCGTCGTCGACGCGGGCAACGGCATGGGCGGCTACACCGTGCCGACCGTGTTCGAGGGGCTGCCGATCACCCTCGTCCCGCTCTACTTCGAGCTCGACGGCTCGTTCCCCAACCACGAGGCGAACCCGATCGACCCGGAGAACCTGCGCGACCTGCAGCGGGCGGTCAAGGAGCACGAGGCCGACATCGGCCTGGCCTTCGACGGCGACGCCGACCGCTGCTTCATCGTCGACGAGCGGGGCGAGATCGTCTCGCCGTCCGTGCTCGCCGCGCTGATCGCCACCCGCGAGCTGGCCCGCGAGCCGGGCGCGGTGGTGATCCACAACCTGATCACCTCCCGCGCGGTGCCCGAACTGGTCACCGAGCACGGCGGCACCCCGGTCAGGACCCGGGTCGGGCACTCGTTCATCAAGGCGAAGATGTCCGAGAACAACGCCATCTTCGGCGGCGAGCACTCGGGCCACTTCTACTTCAGGGACTTCTGGTTCGCGGACTCGGGCATGCTGGCGGCGCTGCACGCGCTGGCCGCGCTCGGCCACGACGCCCGCCCGCTGTCGGCCATCCTCAGCGAGTTCTCCCGCTACGCCGACAGCGGCGAGATCAACAGCGAGGTCGCCGACCAGGCCGCCGCGACGGCGAAGATCAAGAGCATTTACTCCGAACGGTCCGGGGTTACCCTCGACGAGCTGGACGGTCTCACCGTCGCGGGGGAAACGTGGTGGTTCAACGTCCGTCCTTCCAACACCGAGCCGCTGCTCCGGCTCAACGTGGAAGCGTCGAGCGAAGCGGAGATGGCCGCCATCCGCGACGAGGTACTCGGCCTGATCCGCACTCAGTTATCCCCCCGGGGGACGACCCCCCGTGCCCCCGGCATGCTCGATGCTGTGCTAGACCGGGGACACCCCGGGCCCGAACGAGGATATCGAGCATGCGAAATTCCGGGAGAAGGACCTCGTATGGAAATTGAAGACTGGGTGATGGAGTTCATCGTCTGCCCGAAGTGCCGAGCCGACCTGCGGGCGGACGAGGCTGCCAGCGAGCTCGTGTGCACCGGGTGCGGGCTGGCCTACCCGGTCCGCAACAGCATCCCGGTGCTGCTGGTGGACGAGGCCCGCCAGACGCCGCTGCCGCAGGCAGAGGGCAGCGCGGGGTGAATACGCCGCAGGGCGGGGTGGCGCTGGCCGCCCTCCGCCTCGACGACACCGAGCTCATCGAGTCGGGCGACCCGGGCGGCATGCTCAGGCAGGTCGCCTCGTCCGCGGCGCAGGTCCGGACCGCGCTGCGCGCGTGCGCCGAAACCGACCTTTCCGAGCTCAGCCCGGACGTCCGGCCGCGCGCGATCGTGGTCGCCGGGTCGGGCGGCGCGGGCGGCGCGGTGTTCGCGCGCGACGCGCTCGCCGCGATCTGCGGGACCGGGTCGCCGGTCCAGGTGACCGGCGTGTCCGGGTACCAGCTGCCGGGCTGGATCGGCGCCACCGACCTGGTGATCGCGGTGTCCAGGTCCGGGCACACGGCCGAGACGATCGCGCTGGCGGCCGAGGCCGCGCGGCGCGGCTGCCACCTGGTCGCGGTGGGCGCGCCGGGCTCGCCGCTGCAGGAGCTCGCCGCCCGCGCCCGGGGGACGTTCATCCCGGTGACCACGGTCGGGCCGGCCCGCGCGATGGCGTGGGCGCTGACCGTGCCGCTGCTGGTGGCCGCGGCCAGGCTCGGCGTGGCGCGCATCGACGAGGCGGACTACGAGGCGGCGGCGGCCGTCATGGAGGACGTGTCGCACCAGTGCCGCCCGTCCAGCGAGTCGTTCGTCAACCCGGCCAAGTCGCTGGCGCTTGACCTGATCGGTCGGCTCCCGATGATCTGGGGCGGGTCGGAGCTGGCGGCGGCGGCCGCGCGCCGGTTCGCCTCCCAGCTCGCCGCCAACGCCAAGTACCCGGCGATCGCCGGGGTGCTGCCGGCCGCCGGGCACGACCAGGTGGCCGCGTTCGACGGCCCCTACGCGCCGCCGCCCGAGCCGGAGTTCCCCGCCGCCGAGGACTTCGGACGGCTGGGCGGGCTATCCGAGGACGGATTCGACGACGGCGACTTCGACTCGTTCTCCGACGCGGGCGACGACGAGCTCGGCCTCGACGGGCCGCCGATGGACGAGGCGCAGCTGCGGCTGGTGCTGCTGGCCGATCAGGCGGGCGAGCACCCGATCGTGGAGCGGACCAGGATCGCGGCCGCGTCGCTGGCGCAGGCGCGCGGCATCGACGTGTCGGAGATCGCGATGGAGGGCGGCGCCCCGCTGCGGCGGCTGGCCGGGATGGTGCAGCTGATCGACTACGCCTCGGTTTACCTCGGGATCGCCGGCGGGATCGATCCGCTGGCGATCGCGGCGATCAAGGATCTGCGAGACCTGACCGGGCGCGAGTGAAGTCAGTCATCGCCGCGCTCGCGGCCAACCTGGCCATCGCGATCGCGAAGTTCGCCGCCTTCCTGATCACCGGATCGGCGTCGATGCTGGCCGAGGCGGTGCACTCGGTCGCGGACACCGGGAACGAGATACTGCTGCTGATCGGCGGGGGCAAGTCGCGCCGGGCCCGGACCGCCGAGCACCCGTTCGGGTTCGGCCGGGAGCGGTACTTCTACGCCTTCGTGGTCGCGGTGATGCTGTTCACCGTCGGCTCGGCGTTCTCGCTCTACGACGGCATCCACAAGATCATCGCGCCCGGCCAGCTCGATTCCCCGGTGGTCGCGTACGTGGTGCTCGGCGTGTCGGCCGTGCTCGAGTCCTTCTCGCTGCGGACCGCGATCGGCGAGGCGAACGAGCATCGGGGCGAGCGCGGCTGGCGGGCGTTCGTGCACCTCACCAAGATTCCCGAGCTGCCGGTGGTGCTCCTCGAGGACTCGGCGGCGCTGATCGGGCTCCTGTTCGCCTTCCTCGGGGTGCTGTTGTCTCAGCTGACCGGGCACGACGAATGGGACGGGGTCGGGTCGGTCGGGGTCGGCGTGCTGCTCGCCTGCGCCGCCTTCATCGTCGGCTACGAGACCAAGAGCCTGCTGATCGGCGAGTCGGCCACCCCGGAGGTCTCGGCCAAGATCGTCTCCGCGCTCGAGAGCGGACCGGAGGAGTTCCGGCTGATCCACATGCGCACCTCGCACATCGGGCCGGACACGCTGCTGGTGGCCGGGAAGATCGGCGTGCCCGGCACGCTGACGGCGGCGGAGTTGGCGGCGGGCATCGACGCCGCCGAGAAGAGGATCCGCGCGGCGGTGCCGATCGCGGAGACCATCTACCTCGAGCCCGACATCTACCGTCCGGATCAGGTCGACCCGACGGACCCCTCCATTGAGGTGGTCCGACGCAGCCGACCCGGCCTGCCGCGCCGCCGGAGCCGCAAACCGCCGGGCTAGATCTGCTCACTCAGCCTCGGCCGGTCAGCCGCGCCGGCGTGGTCAGCGCGGGCCTGGTCAGCCGCGGCCGAGGGCGCGCAGGGCGCGTTCCTTCTCGAAGTCGAGGGCGCGGCCGGCCCCGGGACCCGAGGGCACGTGGCCGGTGCGACGGCCGAGGTCGGCCACGACGGCGCGGACGGCAGGGTCGGTGAGCACACGGAGCCCGAACGCCAGCGCGGCCGGGGTGATGTCGTACTGTTGCTCGATGCGCAGGGCCGTGGTGATCGCGGCCATGTCCTCGTCGGTGAACTGCCGGTGCGCTTGGCCGCGCCCGCTCGGCCGGTCCCGCAGCGGCGGCAGCAGCCCGAGATCCTCCCGGTAGCGGAGCATCCGGGGGGACAGGCCGAGCCGCGCGGCGGCCTCCGTAATCCGCATGATCAATAATCTAACATTTATTTGTCAAAAAACCTACCCCGAGCGTGCAGCCGGGCCCCGGGATCGCGTAGCGTCGTGTCCGATGCCGCACGCCGGCCGCACACACGTCAATGGAGGAGTCACGCGCATGAGCGCCGAACCGTACAAGGTCGCCGACATTCACCTGGCTGATTTTGGCCGCAAGGAAATCCAGCTGGCCGAGCACGAGATGCCCGGCCTGATGGCCACCCGCGCGGAGTACGCCGAATCCCAGCCGCTGCGCGGCGCTCGGATCACCGGCTCACTGCACATGACCATCCAGACCGCCGTCCTGATCGAGACCCTGGTCGCGCTGGGCGCGCAGGTCCGCTGGGCCAGCTGCAACATCTTCTCGACCCAGGACCACGCCGCCGCCGCGATCGCGGTCGGCCCCGACGGGACCCCGGACGACCCCAAGGGCGTCCCGGTCTTCGCCTGGAAGGGCGAGACCCTCGAGGAGTACTGGTGGTGCACCGACCAGGCGCTGACCTGGCCGAACGGCGAGGCGCCGAACATGATCCTCGACGACGGCGGCGACGCCACCCTGTTCGTGCACAAGGGCGCTGAGTACGAGGCGGCCGGCGCGGTGCCCAGCCCGTCCGAGAACGACAGCGAGGAGTGGGTGGTCATCCTCGACAAGCTCCGCGACTCGCTGGCCGACCACCCGGGCAAGTGGACCAAGGCGGTCGAGTCGATCAAGGGCGTCACCGAGGAGACCACCACCGGCGTGCACCGGCTGTACGAGATGCACAAGGCCGGCTCGCTCAAGTTCCCGGCGATCAACGTCAACGACTCGGTCACCAAGTCCAAGTTCGACAACAAGTACGGCTGCCGGCACTCCCTGATCGACGGGATCAACCGCGGCACCGACGTCCTCATCGGCGGCAAGGTCGCGCTGGTCCTCGGCTACGGCGACGTGGGCAAGGGCTGCGCGGAGTCGCTGCGCGGCCAGGGCGCCCGGGTGATCGTCACCGAGATCGACCCGATCTGCGCGCTGCAGGCGGCGATGGACGGCTACCAGGTCACCACGCTCGACGACGTCGTCGGCCAGGTCGACATCTTCGTCACCACGACCGGCAACAAGGACATCATCAAGGCCGCCGACATGGCGAAGATGAAGCACCAGGCCATCGTCGGCAACATCGGCCACTTCGACAACGAGATCGACATGGCGGGCCTGGCGGCGATCCCCGGGATCAAGCGGATCAACGTCAAGCCGCAGGTCGACGAGTGGGTCTTCCCCGACGGCCACACGATCATCGTGCTGTCCGAGGGCCGCCTGCTCAACCTGGGCAACGCGACCGGGCACCCGTCCTTCGTGATGTCGAACTCCTTCACCAACCAGGTGATGGCGCAGATCGAGATCTTCACCAAGCCCGAGGCCTACCCGGTCGGCGTCTACACGCTGCCCAAGCACCTGGACGAGAAGGTCGCCCGGCTGCACCTGGACGCGCTCGGCGTCAAGCTGACCGTGCTCAGCAAGGACCAGGCCGACTACATCGGCGTCCCGGTCGAGGGCCCCTACAAGCCCGACCACTACCGCTACTGAGTTTCGGGGGTCCGATGGCAAAGAGCGCCATCGTATCGGACCCCCAAAACTCAGCTGTCTCCCGGGGGACGACCCCCCGTACCCCCGATGTCGCGCGGGGCGCGACGAGATGCAAGGTGACTGATGACCGACGCCACGCGCCGGTACCGGACCGTCCCCGGGCTCGCCGGGCTCGGGGACGGCCGTATCAGCTACGCGGAACGGTCCATGCCGCTGCTGTCGGCGCTTGCCGCGCGGTTCCGGCCGAGCGGCCGTTCGACGGCATGATCATCGCCGCCTGCCTGCACGTGACGGCGGAGACGGCGGTGCTCGTCCGCGCGCTGCGCTCCGGCGGCGCGCTGGTCCGGCTGGCGGCGTCCAACCCGCTCTCCACCCAGGACGACATCGCCGCGGCGCTCGCGGCCGGCGACGGGGTGGAGGTCTTCGCCCGGGCCGGGGTCGACCGGGACACGTACTACGAGCACATCGCGCTCGCGCTCGGGGTCGACGACGTCGGCCGGGTCGGCGACGCTGACGGTCCCGACCTGGTCATCGACGACGGCGGCGACCTGGTGTCGACCCTGCACACGCGAGCGCGGCCGGCGGTGCTCGACCGGGTCCGCGGCGGGTGCGAGGGGACGACGACCGGCGTGCTCCGGCTGCGCCGGATGGCGGCCGACGGCACGCTCGCGTTCCCGGTGATCGCGGCCAGCGACACGCCGGTCACCCGGCTGGTGGACAACCGGCACGGCACCGCTCAGTCGGTCATCGACGGGCTGCTGCGCGCCAGCGGGGTCCTGCTGGCGGGCAAGACCGTGGTGGTGGCCGGGTTCGGCGCCTGCGGGGTCGGCATCGCCGAGTCCGCCCGCGCCCTCGGCGCGCGGGTCGTGATCACCGAGGTCGACCCGGTGCGGGCGCTCGACGCGGTGCTGCGCGGCTTCCTCGTGCTGCCGCTGGCCGACGCCGCCCCGATCGGCGAGGTGTTCATCACCGCGACCGGCTCGGCCGACGTGATCACCGGCCAGCACCTGGCGGTGATGCGGGACGGGGCGATCCTCGCCAACGCCGGCCACTTCGACGTCGAGATCGACGTCCGGGCGCTGGCCGGCCTGGCGGTCAGCGTGCAGTCCGACGTGCGCCCGCATGCCGACGCCTACGAGCTGGCCGACGGCCGCCGCCTGCTGCTGCTGGCCGAGGGCCGCGTGGTCAACCTGGTCGCCGCCGACGGCCACCCGCCCGAGGTGATGGACCTGGCGTTCGGCATCGAGGCGCTGACGCTGGCGTGGCTGGCCCGCCAGGCGGAGCGGCTTCCCGCCGCCGTTCACCCGGTGCCGTCGGACATCGACGCCGAGGCGGCTCAGATGGTCCTGGCCGCCCTGGGGACCAGGACCGATTCCCTCACCCCGGCCCAGCGCTCCTACCTCGCGAGCTGGCGACTCGGGTCCTAGCGAGGGCGGCGGTCAGCCACGACATGCCCGGGCGGCCGGTTTCTGACGGCGTCAGCGCCAGCCAGCCGAGCAGCGCCAGCGGGTAGGCGTAGTAGCCGAACCTGGTCGACGGGTCGAGCGTGAACAGGGCCGCGTAGCCAACCGCGAGGCGGAACGCGACGTCGCGGACGTCGCGCGGCGGGCGCAGCAGCAGCCACGCGACGAACGCGATGACCGCGATCACCATCAGCGCCACCGCCGCCGCGTGGCCGGCCGGGCCGAGCTCGGCGATCAGGTGGCCAGGGAGCGGGCTCTGGGCGGGCGTCTTGTACTTGGTGGAGCCGAGCGGGTACTCGATCAGGTTCTGCTTGACCGCGTTGACCGCGCTCGGCGACGCCAGCGCGGCCGGCGCGCCGACGGCCGCCAGGATCGCGGTCAGCCCGATGGCGGCGGCGGCGAACCGGGCGGCCGCGCGCGGCGCGTACCGGACCCACGCCATCACCCCAAGCACCGGGATCACCGCCCACGCGGTGGTCTTCATCGCGCAGGCCAGCGCGAGGACGAGGCCCGCCCACACCAGCCTCTCCCGGTAGGCCAGGGCCAGCGTCAGGCAGGTGAGCGCGATGACCGGCGGGTCGGTGACGCCGACCGAGAGCGGGAACGCGATGACCGGCGAGACGATGGCGACCGTGGTGAGCCAGGCGAGGCGGTTCCGGCACTGGCGGCAGTCGCGGATCCGGTGCGGTGAGACCACCGTGAAGGCGGCCGCGAGCGCGACGATCGTGACCAGCGTGGTCCAGATCCTGGGGTCGCCGAGCGACGCCGGCCGAGCCCGGCCGACCGTGGCAGGCCGAAGATCTCCATGAACGGCAGGTACGGGTTGTAGGACTTCCCAGCTGGTCGAGCAGGCTCTGCGGCAGGTACGGGGTGCCGTGCTTGAGCAGGTAGTTCGCCGACTGGCTGATGACGACGACCTCCCCGGTGGGGGCCGCCCTCGTGATCAGCCAGAACAGCGGCGCGATAAGCGCGCCGCCGACCGCCGCCGCCAGCGGCACCACCCAGTTCCTGGTGACCAGCAGCAGGATCGTCGTCACCGCGTAGCCGCCGCAGGCCCAGGCCGCCCAGGTGCCGTCGGCGTGCCCGGTGAGGATGGTCACCCCCGCGTAGACCGTGAAGGCCGCGAACCACCAGGTCATCGCCCGCCGGCTGGGCAGGTCAAAATGACCGGCGGACGCGCTCGTCGGCTGCGTGCCGGTGCTCATCGTCGTGCGCTTGGGGCGATCTGGAGCGGCTGCCCCGCTACCTCAGCGCCGTCGGTCCCTGTCAAGGACTCGCTTCCCACGGTTACTCAGGTTACGTTCACCGAAGCATCAGCCGCGTCGGCCCGGAGGGGTACTCCCGGCGGCCGACCTGGCCGATCGGCTGGCCGATTTACGGCAGCTTCCAGTCGACCGGCGCGGCGCCCGCCGGATTCGAGCAGGCTGGTTGGCCCGGCTGAACGGCCGCGTGCCGAAAAATCCGCTATGCGCGGACATCGGGCTGGGGTGCGCGGACTCGATGATCGGGCGTGTTGCCGAGCATCGGGGCCAGGTTCCTGGCGTCACGCCCCCACAAGATGGCGACCAGCGGCTTATCGCGCGCGACGAGGGCGCGGATCGCCTGCTCGGTGACCTGCTTCCCAGCCCTTGCCGCGGTGGCTGCCGGGCTTGCCCGGCTGGACGGTCAGCACCCGGTTGAGCAGCAGCACGCCGCGCTCGGCCCACGGGGTCAGGTCGCCCGTGGCGGGCGTCGGGTAGCCCAGGTCCTGCGAGTACTCGCGGAAGATGTTCAGCAGCGAGCCCGGCAGCCGCCGGACGGCGGGGTCGACGGAGAAGCTGAGGCCGACCGGGTGGCCCGGCGTCGGGTACGGATCCTGGCCCATGATCAGCACCCGCACGTCGTCGAACGGCTGGCTGAAGGCCCGCAGCACGTTCTCTCCGGCGGGAAGGTACCGCCTGCCGGCGGCGATCTCCGCGCGCAGGAATGCGCCCATCGCGAGTGATCTGATCGGCGACTGGCTCGAGGGCGTCCGCCCAGCCCGCCTCGACGACCTTGTTCAACGGCTCCGGCATGCACAGAACTCTAGTGCGCGCAGGGGCGTTCCTCCGGTGGACCGCGCTCAAGGGAGCGCCATTCCCACTCGGGCCGGCCATCCCCAACCCGGCCAGGCTCCCGCACCTCGGCCCACCGGCGGCGACACACCACCATGGAGGCCGTCCGACGCCCCTAGCCAGGACTTCGACCTCATCGTGTGCGGTTGGGGGCACGCGTCACCACGCTCAACCGTCAGCGTGTGCACTCCGGGTCGCCGGCTGCCCCCAACTCCCCACGCTCACGCGATTTCGCACCGGACGCCCAACCCGTGAGACTGACGTTGCGGGCGGGAGCAGTGGCCGTATACCTACCAGCCCTGGCCCTGGCCGCCCTGCTGGCTCTGGCCTTGGCCCTGGCCCTCGCCCTGGCTCATGCCCTGCCCCTGGCCGCTCTGGCCCTGTCCCTGGCCGCTCTGCCCCATGCCCTGCTGGTCCTGGTCCTGGTCCATGCCGCGCTGGCCCTGTCCCATGCCCTGGCCGCTCTGGTCTTGGCCCTGGCTCATGCTCTGGCCCTCACCCTGACCCATGCCCTGACCCATGCCCTGACCCATGCCCTGGCCGCTCTGTCCCATGCCCTGGCCCTGGCCCTGTCCCATGCCCTGGCTCATGCCCTGGCCGCCACCCTGGTCTTGGCCCATGCCCTGACCCTGACCCTGCCCCATGCCCTGGCCGCTCTGGTCTTGACCCTGGCTCATGCCCTGTCCCTGGCCGCCGCCCTGCCGGCCGATCGTGTCCCGCGCGGTCTGCATCCCGCCCTGCTGGCTGTCCTGCATGCCGCCCTGCTGGCCCATGTTCTGCTGCTGGTTCTCGACCTCGTCCTCGGCCTCTGACTTGGCCTTGTCGAAGATACCCATGATTCCCCCGGTTGCTTTTCTGATTACCAGCCGTATGCCAGTAATGTCCCTTCCGCGCGATTGCGAACGTCGCCTACCTACCCCCGACTGGTCTAACTATCCACCTGTGAACGGCGCGACCGATAGGTTATCTCTGGCGGTCAGACCTGCTTACATGGCCGCCTGGGACGGCCCTGCGGGCCGTCGTGACCACGTATGATACGTTTTCGTTGCCGTTTCCATCGGTTAACATAATATGGTCTCTAGTGGTTTCAATAAAACGGTCGCAATAGTGTTATTCGACCCCTAGGGGCTAATATTAGAATATGTCCGAGTCTGGTCAGAGGCGGCAGCGGGAGGGCCGCATCGCCGTCGGCAGTCCGGTCCGACCGCTGGCGGGATGCGTGGGACGCCAGCGGCGCGTACCGTCAAACGGGCTCGCCGGTGGTGCGGACCTGGTAAAAAGGGGTTAACCTGCGCATGGTGGTGGCGGGTCAAGCGGCGGGCAGGACCGTCTGCCGCCGTGAGCGCTCGCTTGGAGCAATACACATGGAACGATGGGGCCCATGAAGGGACGCGTGCTAGTCGTCGATGACGACGCGGCGCTTGCGGAGATGCTCGGCATCGTCCTCCGCGGTGAGGGATTCGATCCGACGTTCGTCGCCGACGGGGATAAGGCGCTTGAGGCCTTCCGCGACACCCGGCCGGATCTGGTGCTGCTTGACCTGATGCTGCCGGGGACCGACGGGATCGACGTGTGCCGTCAGATCAGGGGCGAGTCGGGTGTGCCGATCGTCATGCTGACCGCCAAGACCGACACGGTGGACGTGGTCGTCGGGCTCGAGTCGGGCGCGGACGACTACATACTCAAGCCGTTCAAGTCGAGGGAGCTCGTCGCCAGGATCAAGGCGCGGCTGCGGCGGACGGACGACCCGGCGCCGGAGATGCTGCAGATCGGCGACGTCGCAATCGACGTGGCGGGCCATTCGGTGAAGCGCAGCGGCGAGACGCTGAGCCTCACGCCGCTCGAGTTCGACCTGCTGGTCGCCCTCGCCCGCAAGCCGCGTCAGGTCTTCACCCGCGAGGTGCTGCTCGAGCAGGTCTGGGGCTACCGCCACGCGGCCGACACGCGGCTGGTGAACGTGCACGTGCAGCGTCTGCGGGCCAAGATCGAAAAGGACCCCGAGCACCCTGAGATCGTGGTCACGGTGCGCGGTGTCGGATACAAGGCGGGACCTGGCTGATCGGCGGATGGAGTGGTCTGCGGTTAACTCCGACGCGGTCGGCCTGCCGCCCGCGCCGGATGCCGTCGTGCCTGAGCCCCCTCCGGCGCCCGAATCAGGGCTCGCTCCGTCTCCGGTCGAGCCCGCCGCGGACTCGCACCGCGAGCACCGTGAGCACCGTGAGCACCGGGACGTGCGCGAGGCGTGGGAGATGGCGCTGCGCCGACGGAAGTGGGTGCGCTGGATCGTCAGCTGGCTTCCGCACCGGCTGACAATCCTGATCAGGTCCCTGCTGCGCGTCCAGCACCTGGTTGTCGCCAAGGTCAGATACCGCTGGCACCGGTCCCTGCAGCTGCGGGTGGTGGGGACCACGCTGGTGATCTCGGCGGCGATGATCGCGGTGCTCGGCTTCTTCCTCACCGAGCAGATCGCCCAGGGCCTGGTCCTCAACGCCGAGAGCTCGGCCAAGACCCAGATGCTGGCCGGGCTGAACACGGCTCGCGGCCAGTCCGACGTCAACACCGAGCCGGCCAGCGGGTCCGACGCCGAGACGGTCATGAGCCAGCTCAGCAGCGTCCTGCAACCGAGCAACAGCGGTTCGATCAGGTACTACGTGGCAATCGGCCCCAGCGCCAGCCTGCAGGTGAGGCCAGGGTTCCCGCAGTGGGACACCAACGTCGAAAAGGGCTCGCTGCCACAGACGCTGCTCAACAACGTCGCCGCGGAGCAGGAGGCGGCGGCGCCCGACGGCAAGCCGGAGACACTGCTTTACTACGCTCCCACCGGGCTTACCCTCAACGGGCAGACCAAGCCGGCCATCGTCGTCGGCGCGCCGCTCGGCAACTGGTACCAGCTCTACTATTTCTTCCCGCTCGACAACGAGCAGCAGACGCTGCAGCTGGTCCAGACGACGCTGATCGGCGCCGGGATCGCGCTGGTGCTGCTGCTGGCGGCCATCGCCTCGCTGGTGACCCGGTGGGTGGTGCTCCCGGTCAGGCACGCGGCCCGGGCCGCGCAGCGGGTGGCGGCGGGCCGGCTCGAGGAGCGGATGGCGGTCGGCGGCAAGGACGACCTTGGCTCGCTCGCCTCGTCCTTCAACGACATGGCGGCCAGCCTGCAGGAAAAGCTGCTGGAGCTCGAGGAGCTCTCCAAGGCGCAGCGGCAGTTCGTCTCCGACGTCTCGCACGAGCTGCGAACGCCGATGACCACGATCAGGATGGCGGCCGAGATCCTCTTCGAGTCCAGGGAGCAGCTCGATCCCGCCGCGGCCCGCTCGGCCGAGCTGTTGCAGAGCCAGATCGAGCGGTTCGAGACCCTGCTGACCGACCTGCTGGAGATGAGCAGGCACGACGCCAACGTGGCCACCCTCGACTCCGAGCTGGCCGACATCTCCGACATCGTGCGCAGAAGCGCCGACGACGCGCAGCAACTCGCGGAGCGCCGGGGCTGCCGGATCGAGTTCCGGCTGCCCGCGCAGGCCTGCCTGGCTGAGGTCGACCGCCGCCGGGTCGAGCGGATCCTTCGCAACCTGCTGGTCAACGCCGTCGAGCACGGCGAGGGACGGGACGTCGTAGTCACCGTGGCGGCGGACCGGGACACGGTCGCGATCGCGGTCCGCGACCACGGTGTCGGGCTCGGTCCGGGTGAGGACCAGCTGGTCTTCGAGCGGTTCTGGCGGGCCGACCCGTCGCGGGCCCGCACGGTCGGCGGGACCGGTCTCGGCCTCGCCATCTCCCTCGAGGACGCGCGGCTGCACGGCGGGTGGCTGCAGGCCTGGGGGGAGAAGGGCCGGGGCTCGGTGTTCCGGCTGACCGTGCCGAGGGAGGCGGGGCAGCCGCTGGCGGGGTCGCCGCTCCCGCTCGGCCCGGACGAGGCCGAGATCGTCACCAGCATCGTCACCGTGCTCGAGACCGACCTGGCCGGCGGCGGGCATGGGTAGCCGCGCCCGGCGGCCCCTGATCGCGCTGCTGGCCGCGGTCGCGGCCGCGCTCGCCGTCACCGGCTGCGTCTCGATGCCGAGCGCGGGCCCGGTGCTCTCGTACCCGGTCACTCAGGCAGACCGGGGGCCAGAACGGCCAGAACATGCAGTTCATCGTGCAGCCCCCGCGCAACGGCTGGAATCCGCAGCAGATCGTGAACGGGTTCCTGCTCGCCGCCGCCGCCTTCGGCAACCAGGCCCAGGTGGCCAGGCAGTACCTGACGCCGGACGAGAGCAAGGACTGGAACCCGTCCTGGGGCGCGTACGTGTACCAGACCAAGCCGAGCGTCGGTAACGCGGTCTACCAGGCGGCCGCGCCCAAACAGAGCGCCACCAGCGGCAAGCCCGGCAAGGCGGGCAAGGCCGGCAAGCAGGCACCCAAGACGGCGACGGTCGAGGTCAACGGCAAGATCCAGGCGATCCTGTCGTCGCACGACGGAACCTACGCCGTCCCCTCGGCGTCCGGATCCGACGGCACTGGTCCGCTGCCCTTCACGCTCGTGAACACCGACGGCCAGTGGCGGATCTCCGTCGCGCCGCAGGATCTGCTGCTTACCCCGACCCAGTTCGCGGACGACTACGAGCTGAGGAACCTGTACTTCTTCGATCCGAACTACCACTACCTCGTCCCCGACCCGGTGTACGTGCCGCTGCAGGCCTCGGCCAGCGCGCTGACGACCCGGCTGGTCGACTATCTGGAAAAGCAGCCCCAGGACTGGCTGGCCGATGGCGCGACCCAGACCGCCTTTCCCGCCTCCGCCAAGGCGTCGACCACGCTGACCGACAATGTGGCCACGGTCAACCTCGACTGGGAAAATCAGCAGGGCCCAGCTGCACCCAGGTGGACGTCGCAACTGCTGTGGACGCTGGTCGGCTCGGGCCAGGGCGGTTCCCAGGTGCAGTCGCTCGAGCTGATCGTGAACGGCAAGGCGTACTATCCGGTCGGCAGCGGTGCCAACCCGGTGCAGAACAAGTCCCAGGCGAGCTACGGCCGGCCGGCGGCGCCAGCGCGACCGGCGCCAGCCCGGTGTTCTACTACGTCGACAGCGCGGGGGACGTCTACAGCCGCGACGGCGTGGGCGCGACCGCCAAGCAGACGCTCGATCGTCAAGCTCGGCGCCGGGTACTCGAAGATCGCAGTCTCCAAGGACGGCAAGTACCTGGCCGCCCTGCGCGGCGGCGAGCTGTTCATCGGTCCGATCGGCGGCCCGCTGGCGCGCCAGTCGGGCGCCGGCTACGCGACGCTGAGCTGGGATCCCGACCGACAACCTGTGGACGACGACCGGCAGCAGCGACGAGATCTACGTGTTCCGCACCGGCGCCACCCCGGGCAGCCCGGCAGGCGAAACCGATCTTGGTCAGCGTGACGTCCGATTACGGCACGCCCACCGGCCCGCAGTACACCGCACTGCAGATCGCGCCCGACGGCGTCCGGGTGGCGATGATCATCGACACCGACGAACTGGCGTTCGGCGCGATCGACTGGGAGGCCGGGACCGGTCCCGTCTCTCGGGTCGGTCAAGATATCCCTCTCGCCCTTCTACGTCAGCAACCTCACCAGCGGATTCGCAGCGGTGACGTGGTACGGGCCAGACAACGTCATCACGCTCGGCGGACCGGGGTCCACCCTGACCGAGTACCCGGTGAACGGCGGCACGCCGACCTCGCAGATGCTCGATCAGACGGTGGGCTCCATTACCGCCACCTCGGGCCGAGGCGCTGATCGCCGGGGTGTCCAAGGACCAGATGATCGAGGCCCCGACCCTGACCGGCGCCTGGACGTCGATCATGACCGGCGCCGGCGCCGTGGTCAAGGGCAACTCACCCACCTACCCAGGCTGAATCGCCAAAGAACCTCCAGAGCGAAACGTCATGCTGTGTGGCCCATGTGACATTTTGCAACCAATGTCCCTCCTGACATTTTGGCTCCGGAGGACTAGCGTTCACCTATGGCACTCGCCCGGGTCCGTGGTTGCGCCGGGCAGGCCCTCGATGCGGTCGCCGCATCCGCAGGGCCTATCAGGCAAGCCGACGCCAGCCGCAGGCAAAACGGCCCACGTAAGGCGACTTCTCGTCGATCGATCACGGTGCGGCTTAGTAGTAAGTCCTGCCCCGCCGGGGGATACAGAGTTCCCCGATACGGGAGAAGGGCAGTAGTGGCCACAGAAGGCCGCGAACCCCTCAGCAGGCGGATGTGGGGTCGAAGACCAGGTCGGCCGGGCGAGTGTCCACCACCGGTTGTCTCACTCCGTAGGGGGATCGAGATGGAAATTACCTTCAAGGGCAGGCGCACCAGTGTCCCCGAGCGCTTCCGTAGGCACGCGAGCGCAAAGCTGGCAAAGCTCGAGAAGCTCGATCACAACGCGATTCGGGTGGACGTCGAGGTCTCGACGGAACGGAACCCCAGGCAGGCCGACCGCAGCGAGCGGGTGGAGCTCACGGTCAGATCCCGTGGGCCCGCCATCAGGGCGGAGGCGGCCGCCGATGACAGGTACGCGGCCCTCGATCTCGCCTTCACCAAGCTCGAAGGCCGGCTGCGCAAGGCGGCCGAGCGGCGGAAGGTCCGCAAGGGAGACCTGAGCGTGCGGTCGACCGACGCGCTGGCGGCGGTTGCGGCCGCGCCGGCCGAGGCGAGCGCGATGGCGGCGGACGCGGCGGCGCTGACCGACGTCGCCATCCCGGCTATCCCCGCCCCCGATGCCGCCGCCATGCTCAAGGGCACGCCGGTCGGGCGCAAGGCCAACGATCGGGCGAACGGCCGGGCGAACGGGCATCGCCGGGGTGAGACGGTGGTGCCACTGCCCGCGATGCCGGAGGATGACGGCGACTACGACTTCGTCGGCTTCCGCAACGGCGCCGAGGCCGAGGCGGCGGTCTCCGGCCTGCTGCCGATCCAGATGGAGGGTGACGGCCCCCTCGTGGTGCGGGAGAAATTCCACGCCTCGCACGCGATGACGATCGACCAGGCGCTGTTCGAGATGGAACTGGTCGGCCACGCCTTCTTCGCCTTCAACGACAGCGATTGCGGCAAGTTCAGCGTGGTCTACCGCCGCCGAGGTTATGACTACGGTGTCATCCGCCTGGTTGACGAATAGTCACAGGCACTAGCTCAGAGCACCCCCGACAAGTAACCTCAAGCAGAGAGAAACTAACCTTAAGTGGCTGCAAGATAACCCGAGCCGATCTTTTGCACCAGGAACCACAGGCTCTACCCCCAGCCACAGGGGAGCTCTAACCCGAGCCGTAACCAGGCTCTAACCCCAGCCACAGCAAGGCGGCGCGCTCCCTGCGTCGCCTGCAACAGCAACCACCAAGCTCTAACCTCAGCCACCGGGTGGGGGTGCCCGCCTTTCGGGCACCCCCCGCCGGGGGCATGGGGGGCGGGCGCCCCCCATGCGCGGGGGCGCAGGGGGGTCGTCCCCCCGCACAATAAAAAGGAGTTTCCCCGTGACCGACGGGTCATCTACGGCTAGGAAGACGGCGCTCGGAAGCGTCAGCCTTCCCACCCCCCCGACGGTGCCAGCGCCGGCGCCGCCGGCGGTTTCCGCGCCGGCGACGACGGACGCGGAATTGGCGTCAGGCGGCGAGCCGATCCGGGTGCTGATCGCGGACGACCACGCCCTTTTTCCGGCGTGGCCTGGAAATGGTCCTCAGCGAGGACGCCGGCATCGAGCTCGTCGGCCAGGCCTCCGACGGCGCCGAGGCGGTGCAGTTGGCCGGCGAGGTGCTGCCCGACGTGGTGCTGATGGACATCCGGATGCCGAAGATCACCGGCATCGAGGCCGCCCGCCAGATGAAAGAGGTCGCCCCGTCGGCCAAGATCGTGATCCTGACGATCAGCGACGAGGAGGAGGACCTGTTCGAGGCGATCAGGTCGGGAGCGAGCGGCTACCTGCTCAAGGACATTCCGCTCGACGAGCTGGCCGATTCGGTCCGGGCCGTGCACGGCGGCCAGTCCCTGATCAACCCGTCGATGGCGGGCAAGCTGCTGAGCGAGTTCGCCACCCTGGCCCGCCGGGACGCGGAGGAGGAGCCGGCCAAGCACGCGCCCGCGCCCAAGCTGACCGACCGGGAGATGGAGGTGCTCCGCCTGGTGGCCCGCGGCATGAACAACCGCGACATCGCCAAGGAGCTGTTCATTTCCGAGAACACGGTCAAGAACCACGTGCGGAACATCCTGGAGAAGCTCCAGATCCACTCCCGGATGGAAGCGGTGATGATCGCCGTGCGCGAGAAGCTGATCGAGATCTCTTAACTCCCGGGGGGCGACCCCCCGTACCCCCCGGTGTGCGCCCGATCGCAAGGACGGCGATCTTATCAGGCGCACGGCCTAGCCGACTTCCTGCCTCAACGCGACTAGAAGCGGCTGAGCGTAGGCAGTCGGCGAGGTCCGTTCGATACGGACATTCGAGCAGCCGACCCACTGAGCCGCCTCGGCCAGAGCTCGGGCCATGGGCGCGACGGCTGCGGGCTTTTCCAGCAGCAGATTCCTGGCGATTAGGGTCTTGCCCTCGCGGGCCGGGTCGACCCAGCCGACGATCTGGCCGCCCGCCAGCAGCGGCATCGTGAAGTAGCCGCGCTCGCGCTTCTCCTTGGGCACGTACGGTTCGAACAGGTGGTGGTAGCCGAACATCCGCCGGGTCCGCTTCCGATCCCAGATCAGCGAGTCGAACGGGGAGAGCAGGGTCGTGCGGTGGGTACCCCGGCCGCCGCCGGACAGCCACGCCAGCGCGGCCGGGTCGGCCCAGGCGCCGACCGGCTTCTTGACGCCGGGGACGGTGACCGGGGTGAGCCCGGCCGCCTCGGCCGCCTCGGCCGAGGGCGGCGTCGCCGCGGATGTGCAGGCCCTGCCCGTTGAGCCGCAGGTACTCGATCAGATCGGCCTGGGTGGCCACCCCGAGCGCGCGGGCGGTCGCCGCCGACCAGGTAGGCCAGGCACTCCGCATCGGTCGGACGCTGGTCGAGCAGCGGCCCGGGAACGGCCCGCTCGGGCAGGTCGTAGACCCGCCGCCAGCCGACGCGGCGCACGCAGACGGCCCGGCCGGTGTCGAGCAGCCACTCGGCCGCGATCTTCACCTCGGACCAGTCCCACCACGGCCCGCCCGCCTTCGCCCCGCCGAGCTGGGTCGCGGTCAGCGGCCCCTCGTCGCGCAGCCGCGCCAGCACCTCGGTCGCAGGCCCGCTCGCTGACCTGGTGCCAGCGCTGGCCGCGGGCGGTGATGGCCCGGCGCCGCCAGGCGTAGTACGGCCAGTCCTCGATCGGCAGGATGCAGGCGGCGTGCGCCCAGTACTCGAACGTCTTCGGCTTGGTCGCGGGCCAATAAGCGGTCTCGACCGCCGACCGCCCGATCGGCCCGAGCCGCGCGTACGCGACCAGCTCGTGCGACCGGGCGAGGACGGAGATCGTGTCGAGCTGGACCGCCCCGATCCGCCGCAGCACCCCGGACACGCCGCCGCGCTTCGCGGCGACGCCAAGAAAACCCTGAGAATAGAGGGTTAGCCGCCGGACCTCGTCCGCGCTCAGCGCAAGGTCCCCGGGCTGATGTCTCATGCTCATATCGAACGGTCCCGGCCGACTCTGCCACGCTCATGACCCTAGCGTCAGGGGCCGACATTCCGGGTGGTGCAGGCCATGCCAGAGCGAGGTCAGCCGCCCGCAGGCAACTTCTTAATACCAGTCTTCGTTCATCGTCTTGGTGAACAGGAGCGTGAGGCAGCCGACGATCGCGACAGCCGTCCCGATCCAGAAGATCGTCCAGTGCGGGGCGGGGAAGAACGCGATGCCGCCGATGATGAACCCGATGATGACGATCCCGACCCCGACCCAGGACATCGGGCGACCCGGGTTGTGCTCTTCATGGGTGGAGCCGTGCGCCAGCGTGCCAGCGGCATCGGTGCTCTCCACGGTGCCTGTTGCCTGGTCGGCCACGACTCCTCCTCCGAACTCGGGCCGCTCTAGCTCGGGGCCCGCCGCTGATGCAGTGTCACGAAAATACCCCAACCGGGTTGGCGACTCGGAAGCCGGCCCCCATTTCGCCTACCATGGTGAGCGAGGCATGTTTAATTCTGCCGAAGCCGATCCGCAAGTCCGCAAGGAGCACGACGAACAGTGCCTTCGATCCTAGACAGCATCCTTCGCGCGGGCGAAGGGAAGATCCTGCGCCAACTCAAGCGGATCAGCGAGCAGATCAACTCCATCGAGGATGAGTTCGTCGCGATGAGCGACGAAGATCTGCGGGCGATGACCGGTGAGTTCCGGCAGCGGCTTGAAGACGGCGAGACCCTCGACGACATCCTCCCCGAGGCGTTCGCCGCCGTCCGCGAGGCGGCCCGGCGCACCCTCGGGCAGCGCGCCTTCGACGTCCAGCTGATGGGCGGCGCCAACCTGCACCTGGGCAACATCTCCGAGATGCGCACCGGTGAGGGCAAGACCCTCACCGGCGTGTTCCCCGCCTACCTGAACGCGCTGCCCGGCAAGGGCGTGCACGTCGTCACGACCAACGACTACCTGGCCAAGCGCGACTCCGAGTGGATGGGCCGGGTGCACCGCTTCCTCGGCCTCGAGGTCGGCGCGATCCTGGCCGAGATGACCCCGCCGGAGCGGCAGCAGGCGTACGCGGCCGACGTCACCTACGGGACGAACAACGAGTTCGGCTTCGACTACCTGCGCGACAACATGGCCTGGTCGATTGACGAGTGCGTGCAGCGCGGCCACAACTTCGCCATCGTCGACGAGGTCGACTCGATTCTGGTCGACGAGGCCAGGACGCCGCTGATCATCTCCGGCCCGGCCGAGCAGAACTCGCGCTGGTACACCGAGTTCGCCAAGATCGCGCCCCGGCTGCGGCGCGGCGAGGACGGCGACGGCGACTACGACGTCGACGAGAAGAAGCGAACGGTCGGCATCACCGAGTCCGGCGTCGAGAAGGTCGAGGACTGGCTCGGCATCGACAACCTCTACGACCCGGTCAACACGCCGCTGGTGTCGTTCCTCAACAACGCGCTCAAGGCCAAGGAGCTGTTCAAGAAGGACAAGGACTACGTCGTGGTCAACGGCGAGGTCCTGATCGTGGACGAGTTCACCGGTCGCATGCTGCACGGCCGCCGGTACAACGAGGGCATGCACCAGGCCATCGAGGCCAAGGAGGGCGTGCAGATCCAGAACGAGAACCAGACGTTCGCCACGATCACCCTGCAGAACTACTTCCGGCTGTACGACAAGCTCGCGGGCATGACCGGCACGGCGCAGACCGAAGCCAACGAGTTCATGCAGATCTACAAGCTCGGCGTCGTCCCGATCCCGACCAACCGGCCGATGATCCGGGCCGACGAGACCGACGTGATCTACCAGACCCAGCAGGCCAAGTTCGACTCGGTCGTCGAGGACATCGTGGAGCGCCACGAGGCCGGCCAGCCGGTCCTGGTCGGCACCGTGAGCGTGGAGAAGTCCGAGATCCTGTCGGTCATGCTCAAGCGCCGGGGCGTGCCGCACCACGTGCTGAACGCCAAGTACCACGAGCAGGAGGCGACGATCATCGCCCAGTCCGGGCGGCTCGGCGCGGTGACGGTGGCGACCAACATGGCCGGCCGCGGCACCGACATCATGCTCGGCGGCAACCCCGAGTTCATCGCCGACGCCGAGCTCCACCAGCGCGGCCTGTCGCCGGTGGACACCCCGGAGGACTACGAGGCGGCGTGGCCGGAGGCGGTCGCCAAGGCCAAGGCGGCGGTGGCGGCCGAGCACGAGGAGGTCGTCCAGGCGGGCGGGCTGTACGTGCTCGGCACCGAGCGGCACGAGTCGCGGCGCATCGACAACCAGCTCCGCGGCCGGTCCGGTCGTCAGGGCGACCCGGGCAAGTCCCGGTTCTACCTGTCGCTCGAGGACGACCTGATGCGGATGTTCAACTCCGAGCGGGTCGGGGCGATCATGGACCGGCTGAACATCCCGGCCGACGTCCCGGTCGAGAACTCGGTGGTCTCCCGCGCCATCCGGTCGGCCCAGACCCAGGTCGAGTCGCAGAACTTCGAGATCCGCAAGGACGTCCTGAAGTACGACGACGTGCTCAACCGGCAGCGCACGGTCATCTACGGCGAGCGGCACGAGGTCCTCGAGGGCGCTGACCTGCACGAGCAGGTCCGCTCCATGATCGACGAGGTGACCGCCTCGTACGTCGGCGGCCGCGACCGCCGACGGGTACCCGGAGGAATGGGACCTGGAGAAGCTCTGGAAGGCGTTCAAGCAGCTGTTCCCGATCACGCTCACCATCGACGAGGTGATCGAGGAGGCCGGCGGCGAAAAGGGGAACCTGACCGCCGACCTGCTCACCGAGATGGTGCAGGAGAACGCCCAGGGTGCCTACGACCGGCGCGAGGAGGAGTACACGCCGGAGCTGATGCGCCAGATCGAGCGGCTGGTCGTGCTGTCGGTGCTCGACCAGAAGTGGCGCGAGCACCTGTACGAGATGGACTACCTCCGCGAGGGCATCGGCCTGCGGGCGATGGCGCAGCGTGACCCGCTGGTGGAGTACCAGCGCGAGGGCTTCGACATGTTCAACGCGATGATGGACGGGATCAAGGAAGAGTCGGTCGGTAACCTGTTCAACCGGCAGTTCGAGATCCAGGAGAACCCGATCGTCGAGGAGGTCGGCGCCGGGGCTCAGCTCGGGTTCGGCGGCACTCTGCCGGGCGTGACGGCCGGCCAGGCGCCTGCCGCTCCGGCCCCCGCCGATTCAGCTGCGGCCGCCGCGCCCGCCGCCCCCGCAGCGGCGGCGCCTGCTGCCCCGGCGCCGGCCCGGCGGCGGCGGCCGCCCGCGCCGCCGAGCGTTCCCGAGCCGGTGGCGCCGCCGGCTGCCTTCGGCAAGCGGTCGGCTGGGAGCCAGCCGAGGAGCGGGCAGCCGGATCAGCAGGCAGGCGGCCAGCAGCCGGCCGACCGCGCTCGCGGTCGGCACGCGGCCAACGACGGCCGGGGCCACGCCACGGCGGCCGGCCGAGGCGAGGCGGCCACCCGCAGCGGCGGAGCGCACGCATCGGGCGCGGCCGAGACGTTCGGTCCTGACGCAACCGAAGAGCCGGGCAGCGCCGCCCAGGCGGCCGGTCCCCAGGTGGTAGCGCCGGCCGGACTTGAGCCGCGCCGTCCGCGCCAGCTCCAGTACTCGGCCCCGGCCGATGGCGGCGGCGTGGAGACGCACGGTGACGCCTCGCTCGACCCGTACGCCAGCGTCGGCCGCAACGACATGTGCCCGTGCGGTTCCGGCCGCAAGTTCAAGCGCTGCCACGGCGGGGCCGGGCGTCCGTAGCGGCGTGAGCTGAGCCCGCCCGGAGGTTCCATCTCGCCGGGCGGGCGCTAGGCCGCCTCGATGTCGGTGCAGAGCCAGGCCGGCCGCGCGGCCGCCGACGACGCCGGGCTGCGGGCGGGCCGATTCTCCCGCCAGCCGGGCCGCTGCGGCGGCGGGGCGAGCGCCAGCCGAACGGCCAGCGCTCGTACCCGGGGGCCGACCGCCACGATGAGGGTCATCTCGATGACGTCCGGCGTCGGCTGCGTCGTCAGCACCCGCTGCACCCGGGCCCGCTGGCCACTACGGAAGAGCGGCTGCAGCCGGTGCAGGTGCACGCTGCCGCGCTCGGACAGCCAGGGCTGGATCTGCCGGGTCGGCCGGTCGCCGGTCAGCGCCTCCGCCAGCAGCACGGCGAACCGCCGCGGCCAGGACGGCCCGCCGTCGTCCGTCCGGTTCCCGCCCGTCCGGTTGCCGCCCGTCTGGCTGCCGCCCGGCCCGCTGCCGCCCGGCCCGCCGCTGCCGTGCTGGTCGAGCCCGCCGCTGCCGTCCGCGAGGGTGAAGCCGCCCTGCTGAGAACAGAGATCGACCGCCGGGCGGCAGTCAATCGGGGGCCACACATCGGGCACGGCCATCATCCGCATCGTGGACAGGTCGTCCGGAGTCAGCGCTTGCTCGATCGTCAGTGCTTGCTCGATAGCCATGGGAATTCGTCCAAGGGGCCGGGCCGGCCGCGGAATGCGGCAACTGCTTGCGCATCCACTTCTACCCGCCCCCACCGACATTCCGGCCGCGGCCCGCCCGCTTGGACAACCCCGGCGCTTGGCCTGGCACGCAGCGACCTGGGGACGAGTCGTGATTGTGTGCCATTGGAGTGGCCGTTCCCGGCCCACAGGCGAAAGCGTGTTCCATTGGGGGCGCCCCGCGACCCGAAGTGCCCACGGTGACCCTTTTATCCGGCCAGCCTGTTGCGCGTGGTGACGGTGGGGACCATGTGTCGATGTCGTACGCCGGGCCGAGAGTCTGGCCGGGCGCCCTGCCCGCGCCCGCCTGAGGTCGATACCGCGGCTAGTACCGCAGACCCCTGCCCGCCTCGCGGCCGGCGTACTAGGCTCTCCCGCGTGGCGCAGGAGATAGCGCAAAGTGTTGCCAGCGAGCCTGCGGGGACGGCGGCGAAGCCGTACCCGTTCCCGACGTCGGCCGGCGTCACCGCGAACATGAAGGCGAACCGGCGCACCGACACCAAGCCCGAGCTCGCGCTGCGGACCGCGCTGCACGCCCTGGGATACCGGTACCGCAAGGACTTCCGGCTTGACCTGCCGCTGCGCCGGGTCCGACCGGACGTCGCGTTCACCCGGCGCAAGGTCGCGGTGTTCATCGACGGGTGCTTCTGGCACGCCTGCCCGGAGCACGGCTCCAAGCCCAAGAGCAACGAGTGGTACTGGTCGCCCAAGCTGGCCAGGAACGTCGAGCGCGACCGCGCCGCCGACGAGGCCCTGGCCCAGGCGGGCTGGACGGTCGTCCGGCTCTGGGAGCACACCCCGCTGGCCGACGCCGTCGCCGTGGTGGTGGACGCCGTGGGCGAGCCGAAGTCGCTACGATGATCGGTCATGCGGGTTTACCTGGCTTACACGCTGCCGGGCCTGGCTGACATCCTCGCGGATGGTCAGGTCGGCCCGGCCCCGCTGCGCGCCTTCGCGGTCACCCCGGCCCTGCGTGAGGCGTATGCGAGCGGCGACGACGAAGAGCTCGAGTACGTGGCGATGCTGGCGGCCGCGCGCCAGTCGCTGCGACTGCTCGACGGCGACCCGGACGCGCCGCGCCGCCGGGTGGTGCTCGCGGCCGACGTCCCCGACGCCGACGTGACCTGGCAGGCGTACGACGACGAGTCGGCCGCGGTCGTGGTCGACGCCGCGATCCCGATCGCGGCCGTGGCCGCCGGGCACGTCGACGACCTCGGCTCGACGGCGGACGTGGCCGCCGCCGCGGCCGCGATCGCCGCCGCCGACGCGGGCGATGACGACGCGTCCTTCACCGTCGACTCGGCCGAGGCCCGCGAGCTGGCCTGGTACGCGACCCAGGAACTGCAGTACCTGGACTAGCGGCGGCCGCGGTCATGGCCTGGGCCGGTCCGATCGAGCAGACCATCGCCGCCGCTACCGGCTACCGTTACCCCCATATGGGCTGATTTCGCGGCCGCCGCTGGCGGCCGCGGGCGGCGATTACGGAGGCGCGCGATTCATCGGCTTGTGCTGTGGAACATCGACCAGACGCTGCTTGACGTCACCAAGGTCACCCGGGCGGCTTACGCCGAGGCGTTCGCCGAGGTCACCGGCCGGCCGCTGGTTCAACTGCCGCAGATGGTCGGGTACACCGAACCGGAGATCTTCTTCGACGCGCTCGGCCGCAACGGCGTCAGCCTGCGCGCGGACGGGGACTCGGAGCGGCTGCTGGCCCCGTTCGGCTCGGAGTTCGCGACCCGGCTCGCCGCCCGCAAGAAGCTGCTGACCGAGCAGGGCACCCTGATGCCGGGCGCAGCCGAGGCGGTCACTGCCGTGGCCGGCCTGGCGAACGTTGTCCAGTCGGTGCTGACCGGGTCGAGTCGCCCGAACGCGATGCTCAAGCTCCGCGCCTTCGGCCTGGACCGGCACCTCGACCTGGCCATCGGCGGCTTCGCGGGCTCCGAGGTGTACCCGAAGGGCGCGCTGCTGCGGGCGGCCCGGCTGCGGGCCGAGGAGAAGCACCGGGCGAGCTTCGCCGAGCGGGCGACGATCTACATCGCCGACTCGCCCCGCGACGTGGAGGCGGCCAGGACCGGCGGCGCCACCTCGATCGCGGTCGCGAGCGGGCGCGCGTCCTCGGCCGAGCTCCGCGACGCAGGCGCCGACGCGGTTCTGCGCGATCTGACCGACCTCGAAGCCCTTGTCGCGTTCGTCACCTCGGCCGGTTCCTGACCGACGTGTGTCCCGGAAGTGTCGTCGGCGTCCGTTTCGCGTTCTAGTCTGTAGGTAGGAGGACATTGAAGTGCGTGTGAGGATCACCTCAACGTGCGCTCGTCGTGACTGATGGTGATCAGTAGCTCACGTTAGCGACCGTCGCGGTAACCCGTGGCGAGCCGCCGCATGCCTGTGTGCACCAACCCAGCCCCCCGGTACAACGACGTGCCGCTGCGGCCACCACAAAGGAGTGGACGAGTAATGCCGGAAAGCGCGGACGAGGCGATGATGGCCTCGGACGACATCAGGGACGATACAGAAGGCGCTGCTCGCGAAGGCGGCCTCGCTGTGGGCGGATGGCGGGGTGGAGGGCGGCTCGGCTGCACCGCCCGCGGCGCCGGACGCCCCGGCCGCGCCCGGCTACGAGGTCGGCGACCGGATCGCCTTCGTTACCGCGTACTACCGGCGGGTTGCCCCCGAGGACCTGATCGCGGCCGGGCCCGATCGGCTGGCCGAGACCGTGGCCAGGCACGCCGCGCTCGGCGCCAGCCGCCCGCAGGGCCGCCCGGCCGTCGGCGTCCGCCCGGCCCAGTCGAGCGATGGGGCCGTGGGCGCCCTCACCAGCGCCGGGACCATCGTCGACATCGTCACCGACGACATGCCGTACCTGGTCGACTCCGTGACGATGGAGCTCAACCGGCACGCCGCCGACATCCGGCTGATCGTGCACCCGGTGCTCACGGTGCGCCGGGACGTGGCGGGCACGGCCCACGGGATCGCCCTGGCGGGCGACGGGTCGGTCAGCGAGTCGTGGATCCACGTCGAGCTCGGCCAGGTGGCAGACGAGCAGCGACTGGCAGCAGATCTGCGCCGCGTTCTCGATGACCTGCGGGTCGCGATGGAGGACCAGCGGCGGATGCGCGGCGCCGCCAGGGAACTCGTCGCGGCGCTGACCGACGAGGGCGGCTCGGAGGAGGCGGAGGCGAGCGAGCTGCTCGCCTGGCTGGCGGCGGGCCACTTCACCTTCCTCGGCTACCGCAAGTACGACCTGGTCAGGACCGATGAGGGGGAGGAGCCGGGCGGAGCCGAGCTCAGGCCGGTGCCCGGCACCGGACTCGGCATCCTCCGGCACGACCGGATCGAGTCGTTCGCGGTCACCCCGCCCAAGACCCGGGCGGGCGGGCGGCGGGCGCGGCTGCTGGTGCTGGCCAAGTCGTCCATCCGGTCCACCGTTTACCGACCCAAGTTCCTCGACTACGTGGCGATCAGGACGTTCAGCCAGGAGACCGGGGAGGTCACCGGCGAGTACCGGTTCCTCGGCCTCTACACGCAGGCCGCGTTCACCGAGTCGATCACCCGCATCCCGGTGCTTCGCCGCAAGCTCGACGGCGTGCTCGCCGCCGCCGGGCTGTCCGAGGACAGCCACGACGGCAAGGCGCTGACCGAGATCCTCGAGGGATACCCGCTCGAGGAGCTCTTCGAGATCAGCACCGAGCAGCTCGTCCCGATCGCCCGGGGGGTGCTCGGGCTCGGCGAGCGCAAGCAGGTCCGCCTCTTCCTGCGCCCGGACGCCTACGGCCGGTACGTGTCCTGCCTGGTCTACCTGCCCAGGGACCGGTACACGACCCAGGTCAGGCTGCGCGTCCAGGAGATCTTGCGCAGCGCCCTCGGCGGCGACTCGGTGGATTACGGCGCCATGGTCGGCAACTCGGCGCTAGCGCGGCTGCACGTGGTGGTCTACGCCGCCCAGGGCCATCCGCTGGCCGAGGTCGACCAGGCCGCGCTGCAGGCGCGGATCGCGGCCGCGGTCCGCTCGTGGGACGAGGACCTGGCGGCCGAGGCCGAGCGCCAGCTCGGCCCCGCGCGGGCCGCCGCGCTGCTGACGCCTGTCGGACGGCATTCCCGAGACCTACAAGACCGACATCACCCCGGTCCAGGCGGTGGAGGATCTGGCGGTGGTGCTGCGGTTGCAGGAGGGTGCCGGCCAGTTCGACATCCGTCTTTCGATCAGCCCGAACGGACCGTGGCGACTGCGGCTGTTCCGCCTCACCCCGATCACGCTGTCCGACGTGCTGCCGCAGCTGCAGCACATGGGGCTCGAGGTGGTCGACGAGCACCCGTACGAGTTCGTCGGCGGCGACCGATCGTTCTGGATCTACGACTTCAGCCTGCAGCGGACCCGGAGCGGGCAGCTGACCGCAGCCGAGATCACCTCGGCCTGCACCGGATTCGAGTCCACGCTCGGGTCGGTCTGGCGCGGCCAGACCGAGGACGACGACTTCAACGGCCTGGTGCTCGACGCCGGGCTGACCTGGCGTCAGGTCGTGCTGCTGCGCGCGTACGCGCGCTACCTGCGCCAGGCCGGAACCCAGTTCAGCCAGGCCTACCTGCAGCGGGTGCTGCGCTCCAACCCGGCGATCACCCGCCTGCTGGTCCGCTTCTTCGAGTCCCGCTTCGACCCGGTCTGGCAGGACGGCGCGCAGGAGCGCTGCACGGCGATCGGCGAGGAGCTCAGGGGCTCGCTCGATGACGTGATGGTCCTCGACCACGACCGGATCCTCCGCTCCTACCTCGCGCTGATCGAGGCGACCCTGCGCACCAACTACTTCCAGCTCCTCGGAGACGGCGAGCGCGCGCCTTACCTGGTGCTCAAGCTCGCGCCCGGCAGCGTGCCGGGGGTGCCGGAGCCGAGGCCCAAGTTCGAGATCTTCGTCTACTCGCCGCGGCTCGAGGCGGTGCACCTGCGCTTCGGCGCGGTCGCACGCGGCGGTCTGCGCTGGTCGGAGCGGCCCGAGGATTTCCGCACGGAGGTGCTCGGCCTGGTCAAGGCGCAGGAGGTGAAGAACTCGGTCATCGTGCCCGTCCGGCGCCAAGGGCGGGTTCGTCTGCAAGCGGCTGCCCGACCCGGCTGACCGCGACGCCTACCAGGGCGAGGTGCTGGCCTGCTACCAGATGTTCATCAGCGCGATGCTCGACATCACCGACAACATCGTCGGCGACGCGGTGGTGCCGCCGGTGGGCGTGGTCCGTCTCGACGGCGACGACCCGTACCTGGTGGTGGCGGCGGACAAGGGGACCGCGACGTTCTCCGACGTCGCCAACGAGATCGCCCTGCCGGTACCAGTACTGGCTGGGCGACGCGTTCGCCTCCGGCGGCTCCGAGGGCTACGACCACAAGAAGATGGGCATCACCGCCCGCGGCGCCTGGGAATCGGTCCGCTGGCACTTCGCGACGCTGCGGCTCAACCCCGACACCGACGAGTTCACCGCGGTCGGCGTCGGGGACATGTCGGGCGACGTGTTCGGCAACGGGATGCTGCTGTCGCGGCACATGAAGCTGGTGGCCGCGTTCGATCACCGGCACGTGTTCGTCGACCCGGAGCCGGACCCGGCGGTCAGCTTCGCCGAGCGTCAGCGGCTGTTTGACCTGCCAAGGTCGTCGTGGGCCGACTACGACTCCTCGCTGATCTCGGCCGGCGGCGGGGTGTGGGCCCGGTCGGCGAAGTCGGTGCCGATCTCGGCGCCAGACCCGGGCCGCGCTCGGCCTCGACGGTCGGCGTCGCCGCGCTCTCCCCGGACGAGCTGATCTCGGCGATCCTGCGGGCGCCGGTCGACCTGCTCTGGAACGGCGGCATCGGCACCTACGTGAAGGCCTCGCACCAGACCGACGCCCAGGTGGGGGACCGGTCCAACGACGCCGTGCGGGTCTCCGCGCCGGAACTGCGGGCGCGGGTCGTCGCCGAGGGCGGCAACCTCGGCCTCACCCAGGCGGCGCGGATCGAGTACGCGCTCGGCGGCGGTCTGGTCGACACCGACTTCATCGACAACTCGGCCGGCGTGGACACCTCCGACCACGAGGTCAACATCAAGATCCTGCTGGCGGGGGCGATCGCAAGCGGCGAGATCCGCACCGAGGAGCGCGGCGAGCTGCTGCACGCGCAGACCGACGAGGTGGCCGCGCACGTGCTGCGGCACAACGACGGCCAGAACATGGCCCTCGCGGTCGCCCGCCACCAGGCGCCGAGGCTGCTCCACGTGCACGCCCGCTACCTGCGCCAGCTCGCCCGGCAGAAGCGAATCTCGCTGCAGGGCGACGGGCTGCCGGGGGAGAAGGAGATCGCGGCCAGGCGGTCGGCCGGCACCGGGCTGACCACGCCCGAGCTCGCCCTGCTGCTGGCGCACACCAAGATCGCGGCCGGCCAGCAGGTGCTCGGCTCCGACCTGCCCGACGACCCGGCGCTGCGGTCGGTGCTGGCCGGGTACTTCCCGGCCCAGCTCCGCGAGCGGTTCGCCGACCAGCTGGGCGTGCACCGGCTGCGCCGGGAGATCATCACCACCTCGGTCATCAACGAGATGGTGGACACCGGCGGGTCCACGTTCCTGTTCCGGCTGGGCGAGGAGACCGGGCTGCCGGTGCCCGACATCACCCGGGCGTGGCTGGTGGCCCGCGAGGTCTTCGGCATGCCGTCGTTCTGGCAGCAGGTCGACGGGCTGGCGGGCGTGGTCGACGTGGACGCGCAGGATCGCGGTCGTGCTCGAGGCCCGCAAGCTCATCGAACGGGCGACCAGGTGGCTGCTGGTGAATCGGCGGTCGCCGTTCGGCATCGCGGAGACGGCGGGCTTCTTCGCCGAGGGCGTCGACGCGGTCCGCTCCGCGCTACCGAAGGTGCTGTCCGGGCGGGATCTGGCCGGCTACGAGGAACGGCGCGCCTCCTTCGCCGGGCTCGGCGTGCCCGCCGGCCTGGCCGACGAGGTGGCGGCGATGGTGCCGTCGTACTCGGCGTTCGACATCGTGATGAGCGCCTCGGCCAGCTCGTGCGGTATCGCCGAGACCGCGGCGGTCTACTTCGCGGTGGCGGACCGGCTTCAGCTCGGGCGGCTACGCGACCTGGTGGTCGCGCTGCCGCGCGAGGACCGCTGGGCCGCGATGTCCAGGTCGGCCCTGCGCGACGACCTCTACGGCGCCCACGCCGCGCTGACCAGGGACGTTCTCGCCGTCGGCTGCCCGGCCGACGGGGCCTCGCCGGAAGAAGCGGCGGCCCTGGTCTCGGCCTGGGAGGCGCGGAACTCCGACGCGGTGGCGCGGGCGGCGGCTACGCTGGCCGAGATCTGGGAGAGCGACCGGTTTACCTTCACCACCCTCTCGGTCGCGGTTCGCGTTATTAGGACGTTGATTTCGTAGATCGAAGATCAAAGTCAGAACCCGCATGTCGGGCTGGGCGGCCAGGGCAGAATTCCTCCGGCACTCCTTCGGAAGAGGCCGGTGGAATTCTCCCTGAGCCGCCCATCCCTCTCCCGGGTCGGTGGGTATCCAGGTCCGCAACCGGATCTGTCTTCAGGGCTGACGCGTGCGCCCCATCAGGCGTCACCGCTCCACCGGACACCACTACCCCACCGGGTTGCGAACGCCCCACCAGTGGCCACCACCCGCCCCACCCGACACCACCCCCACCCGACACCACCCCCACCCGACACCACCCCCACCCGACACCACGCCCACCCGACACCCGCCCCCACCCGACACCACCCCCACCCGACACCCGCCCCCACCCGACACCACCCCCACCCGACACCCGCCCCACCAGCAGGCACTACCGCCCCCAGGGGACCCACCACCCGCTCAGCTTCTTATCACTTCTGACCATTTCTTCGCCTTCCTATCGGTTCTAACCACTTTTGTGTCCGAATTGTCGGGATTTAGTGGTCAGAACTGATAGGAAGGCGCGCCCAGTGGTCAGAACTGATACGAAGGTGCGGCGCCGACGAACCTCGATAGCCACTTAAGTCACTCGTGGCGGGCTGGCCCCAGAGCGGGGTCGGGTCAGGACGCGGTGGCGTAGTTGAGGGCGCCGCCGATGGCCAGGACGGTGATCTTGGATGAGGTGGCCGGGGGGTCGATGGCGGCGAAGGAGAAGAGGGACTGGGCTTTGAGGCTTACCCGGGGACTTGGCTGGCCGGACGGGAGCAGCGGGCGCAGGTCGAGCGGGATCTCGATGGGGGCGCCCGGTTGGATCGGGGAGGCATCGTCGAAGTAGCCGGGGACGGCGACCGTGCTGTTCAGGTACATCGCGTAGAGCACGAGGGCGCCGCCGTCGGCGGTGCGGAGCGCGAAGGCGGGATAGGGCGTGCCCTCCATGGACCACTGGTAGACGTCGCCCGTGGGCACCTGAAGGCCGGTCAGCGCGCGGTCGGCCGCTTCCTGGTAGCGGTCGCGCGCGGCCTGGTACAGGCCGGTGGTCAGCGGCCCGGCCGCCACCGCCTTGGCGGCGGCGCTGGCGGGGCCGTCGTCGACCACGGCCGCCTGCAGCGGGCCGGTGGCGTAGGGCTGCGCGAGCAGGTCGGGCGAGGTCAGCGGCACCTGGGGGATGTAGCCGTTGTTGTCCGTGGCCAGCCGGGGCAAGGTCGTGCCCGCGGCGAGTTGGGCGACGCTGGCGAGCTGCCATGGCCCGTTGGCGGTTGACTGCTCGAAGACCATCAGCGCCGGTCCGTCGACCGGTACCTGGGCTCCGCCGACCGAGGTGGTCGCATCCTTGCGCACGCCCTTGACCGCAGGCGCCCGGGTGACGTCGGCCAGGAAGAAGCGCGGGTAGCCGGACGGCTCGGGCAGGTAGAAGGTCGGGGCGCCGTAGGAGTACTGGCCGAGGGCCGGCTTGACGGTGAGGGTGCTGCCGTAGGCGCTGGTGCCGCCGGACGTGCTGCTGGCGGCGTGGCTCTTGAGCGTGGCCGCGACCAGCGACTGCTGCGCGCCGGTGACCACGGACAGCGCCAGCTTGCCGTCGTTCGTCCCGGCCGCCTGGTTGCTCGTGGCGACATAGGCGTTGAACGCCTGGAGTGCCGTTGCCCGGGTGAGCGTGGGCCCGCTGCCGACGTTTGCGCTGGTCGCGGTCGTGTCGGTCGACGCCGAGGCGCAGCCTGCGAGGACCAGCGCGGCGGTCAGGGCCGACCCGACCGCGCACGCCAGACGGACGCGGCCCGACCGCGTCCCGGTCGGGGGCGCCAGCCTGAGCCGAGCCCGCCGCTTTTCGTGTGCCACAGATCGTGAGGATAGCGGGCCTTGGCAGGCGGTCGGCGCGTGCTGGATACGCTGGCAGGCCCTAATTCGCGTAGGCTTTCCGGCATGGCAGCTACCGATCCCGCAGACGAGATACCGGAACTGTCGTCCAAGCTCGACACCATCGAGGCAGTGGTCGACCCTGAGGCGATGCGCACCGAGGCGGCCGACTTGCGCGAGCAGTCCGCCGACCCCGGGCTCTGGGAGGACCAGACCCGCGCGCAGCAGGTCACCCGGCGGCTCTCCTACCTCGAGGGCGAGCTCGCGCGGATGGAGAGCCTGCGCCAGCGGCTGGCCGACACCCAGGTGATGTTCGAGCTCGCCGAGGAGATGCACGAGCAGGCGGCCAGGGACGAGGCGATCGCCGACCTCGCGGCGGTGCGCAAGGACATTGACGCCCTCGAGGTCCGCACGCTGCTGAACGGCGAGTACGACATCCGGGAGGCGCTGATCACGATCAACTCGCAGGCGGGCGGCGCCGACGCCGAGGACTTCGCCGGGAACCTGCAGCGGATGTACCTGCGCTGGGCCGAGCGGCACAAGTACCCGGCCGAGGTCTACGACGTCTCCTACGGCGAGGCGGGCATCAAGTCGACCACGTTCGCGGTCAAGGCGCCGTACGCCTACGGGACCCTCCGGGGCGAGCAGGGCACGCACCGGATGGTCCGCATCTCCAAGTACGACAACCAGGGCCGCCGTCAGACCTCGTTCGCCGGGGTCGACGTGCTCCCGGTGACCGAGCAGACCGACCACGTGGACATTCCCGACGACGAGCTCCGGGTCGACGTGTTCCGCTCATCCGGCCCGGGCGGCCAGGGCGTCAACACGACCGACTCGGCGGTGCGGATCACCCACCTGCCGACCGGGATCGTGGTCTCCTGCCAGAACGAGCGTTCCCAGATCCAGAACCGGGCCTCGGCGATGGCCGTTCTCCAGGCCAAGCTGCTCGAACGGCGACGCCTCGAGGAGGCCAAGGAGCTCGACGCGCTGCGCGGCGACGGCGGCCGGGCCTGGGGCACCCAGATCAGGAATTACGTGCTCTACCCGTATCAGAACGTGAAGGACGTCCGCACCGGCTACGAGACCGGCCAGGCGCTGGCGGTCCTCGAAGGCGAGATCGACGACTTCATCGACGCCGAGATCCGCTGGCTCCGCCGCAACGAGAAGGGCGAGTAGCCGCCTGCGCGGGTAGCCGCCCCGGCTTACGGGACCACGTGAGCGGCGATGAGGAGGCCGAGCAGGAGCAGCAGCGCGACCGCGACGAGCAGCTGGGGTGTGAGGGTCAGGCCGTGGTGGTGAACGTGCTCACGGGCGGCCCGGCAGACCGAGCAACGGCCCTCGACCACGGGTCCCGCGCAGTTGGCGCAGATGAGGTGCTCGCAGCTCATTTGAAACTCCCTCCGGTGGCAGTGCCCCGGCGCACTTGGCGTGATCTGGAGCCTTAGCTGCCAGTTTCCCCCTAGACTGTTCCCTGGCCAACCCAGGTTACCCGCAAGTTGCCCGGCTCGGCCGGAAATACCCGTGTGGCGGCCTACCTGCGCCGACGCGCTTATGCCGGGCGTACCGCAGCCCTTCATCGAGAGATCGTGTGATGGCCCAGTGATCGAGTTCCAGAACGTAACCAAGGTCTACCCGAACCAGAATCGGGCCGCGCTTGAGAACGTCGACCTGACGGTCAACAAGGGAGAGTTCGTCTTCCTCGTGGGGCCGTCCGGCTCTGGCAAGTCCTCGTTCCTCCGCCTGATCCTCCGCGAGGAGCGCCCGAACGAGGGCAGGATCCTGGTGGCAGGCAACGACCTCGCGCGCCTCACGAACTGGAAGGTCCCGGCGTTGCGGCGCAAGATCGGCTGCGTGTTCCAGGACTTCCGGCTGCTGCCGAGCAAGACCGTCGAGCAGAACGTAGGTTTCGCGCTCGAGGTGATCGGCAAGCCGCGGCGGTTCATCAAGCGGGTGGTGCCCGAGGTGCTTGACCTGGTGGGCTTGGAGGGCAAGCACGACCGGATGCCCGACCAGCTCTCCGGTGGCGAGCAGCAGCGGGTCGCGATGGCCCGGGCGTTCGTCAACCGGCCGATGATCCTGCTCGCCGACGAGCCGACCGGAAACATCGACCCGGCCACCTCGATCGGCATCATGAAGGTCCTCGACCGCATCAACCGAACCGGGACAACGGTCGTCATGGCCACCCACGACGCCGCGATCGTCGACTCGATGCGCAAGCGCGTGATCGAGCTCGAGTACGGCAAGGTGGTCCGCGACCAGAACCGCGGCATCTACGGCCAGGCCTACTAGCCGCCGACTATTACCACCTGCTTACCGGGTGCCTCGATCGACGGCACATGACTTACCAAGGATGAGATAAGGCCAGTATGCGTTCTAACTTCGTGTTCCAGGAGATCTGGGTCGGGCTGCGCCGGAACCTCACCATGACCATGGCGCTCATCGTCGTGGTGGCGATCAGCCTCTCCCTGCTCGGCACGGGCCTGCTCTTCGTCAAGCAGGTCGATCGCACGCGCACGTACTGGCAGAGCCAGGTGGAGATCTCGGTCTACCTCTGCTACAAGGGGGACATCAACCCGACCTGCCACGGCGCGATAACCCCGGCCCAGCTGTCGAGCATCGAGGCGACGCTGAACGGCATGCCGAACGACGTCCAGAAGGTCACCTACGTCTCCCAGCAGCAGGCGTACACGCTGTTCAAGTCGGCCATGTCCAACGAGCAGTCGCTCGTCTCGACCGTCACCCCGAGCGAGCTGCCGCCCTCGCTCGAGATCAAGCTGGTCAACCCGTCGGCCGACTACCAGATCGTCGCGAGCGCGGTCCACGGGGCGGCCGGGGTCGACTCGGTCATCGACGAGATGACCATCCTCCAGAAGTTCTACAACCTGCTCGACGGCCTGCGGAACGGGGTCGTCGTCGTGGCCCTGATCCTCGTCGTCGCCGCAGTGCTGCTGGTGGCCAACACGATCAGGCTGTCGGCGTTCAACCGCCGCAGAGAAACCGGCATCATGCGGCTCGTCGGCGCCTCCAACTTCTACATCCAGCTGCCGTTCCTGCTCGAGGGCGTGATCGCCGGCCTGTTCGGCTGGGTGATCGCGGCGGCGCTGCTCATCGGGGTCAAATCGCTGCTCCTGAACAACCTCCAGCAGTACTTCAGCTACAACGTCGGGCTCTCGATGGGCGACCTGATCGAGGTCATCGTGCTCGCGATGATCATCGGGGTGGCCCTGTGCGGCGTCACCGCGTTCGTGACCCTTCGCCGCTATCTGCGGGTCTAGGTATCTTCTGTAGTCAGCGGGGAAGGTCCGACAGGAGAGACGTGGCACGCGAGCAGGGAAACAAGGTCATCGCCTCGAACCGGCGGGCCCGGCACGAGTACGCCATCGAGGAGACGCTGGAAGCCGGGATCGCGCTGACCGGCACCGAGGTCAAATCGCTGCGCGCCGGCCGCGCGTCCCTCGCTGATGGGTTCGCGCAGGTCGTTGACGGGGAAGTCTGGCTACACAACGTTCACATCCCGGAGTACACCCAGGGAACGTGGACGAACCATTTGCCCAGACGGACCAGGAAGCTGCTGCTGCACCGGGGGGAGATCGAGCGACTGGTCCGCAAGACGTCGGAGCAGGGGCTGACGCTGGTCCCGCTGTCGCTCTACTTCAAGGACGGCAAAGTCAAGGTGGAGCTCGCACTTGCCCGCGGTAAACGGACATATGATAAGAGACAAGACCTGGCCAAGAAAGACGCGGCCAGGGAGGTTGAGCGTGCCATTCGGCGACGACGGTGACTCCGGAGGCTGACGGTGACTGCGCGCTCTCGTGAGCGGGGTAGCCACGCCGGCCGACCCCGGGGTACATGTGTCGTTCCCGACCCTCGGGCTAGGCACGCAGACCCCGGTCAAGCCTGTCGGCGGTGACGGGGTCGCCGACCCCGTGGTACCGAGACTTCCGGCTGCGCCGGAAGGGCCGGGCGGCCTGGTGCCGCCGGGCGGCTCGAGCGTCCAGCAGCCGTCCCCAAGTGCCGCGCCGCCGGGCAGGCCGCCGCGATCGGGCGGCAGCCGGCATCGCAAGCAGACGGCGCGCAAGGGCTGGCTGTCCGGCAAGCAGAAGATGGCGGCCGTGCTGGCGCTCGTCGTCGCCGCGTTCGGCTTCGGCCTGACCGACGGCTTCGGCAGCGAGGCGTCGGCCGAGCCGGTCGTGCAGGCGTTCCTGCTCGCCTGGGACCAGGGCCACTACGCGCAGGCGGCCGCGCTCACCGACGGCACCCCCGGCCAGGTCACCGCGCAGCTCGCCGCCGCCTACACCGACGTCGACGCGACCGAACGCGTTCTTCTCGCTGAAGTCCGTCACCCAGCACGGGTCCACGGCGGTGGCGCAGTTCCAGGCGACCGTGGACCTGGCGCAGTCCGGGCAGCAGTGGACCTACACCGGGCGGTTCCTGGCTGACCTCGTCCGGCGGCCAGTGGACCATCCACTGGTCGCCCGCGCTGATCAACCCCAGCCTCGCGGCGGGCGACCGGCTGGCGGCGGTGACCACCTTCCCGCAGCGCGCCCAGATCACCGACTCGAGCGGCCAGTCGCTGGTCACCGAGTCGGCCGACTACCAGGTCGGCGTGTACCCGGACCGGCTCACCAACGAGGCGGCGACCGCCGCGAAGTTCAGCGCGGTCACCGGGCTCGACCAGCAGCAGGTGCTTGGCCAGATTCAGGCCGCGCCGCCGAACTCGTTCCTGGCCCTGCTGACCCTGCCGCCGGACTCGTTCACCGCCCAGTGGCCGAACCTGGCCAAGGTGCCGGGCCTCGGCTACGTGCGGCAGACGGAGCGGCTGTTCGACTCGCCCGCGCAGCAGACGGTCGGCGAGGTCGGGACCGAGGAGCTCGCCCGTGCTGCGGGCCGAGGGCGCCGCCTACCAGCCCGGCATGACCGTGGGGCAGTCCGGCCTCGAGCAGACCTACCAGGACGACCTGGTCGGCACGCCGACCACCTCGATCGTGGTGCGTGAACTCGGCCGGGCGCACGGTGGCGACGCTGTGGAACTCGCCCGGGCACGCCGGGCACGACGGTGCGGACGACGCTGAGCACCACCGACCAGCAGGCCGCCGCGACGGCCCTGGCGGCCCAGTCCGGTTCCGGCGAGATCGTCGCCGTCGACACGCGCAGCGGTGACATCCGGGCGCTGGCGTCGCACCAGCGCGGGTGCCACCCCGCTGCCGGACGACGGCAGCACGCTGACCGGCAAGGTCGCGCCGGGGATGTCCTTCAGCATCGTGTCGGCGGCGGCGCTGCTGTCGGCCGGCGTGTCGCCGAGAACCAGCCGCTGCCGTGCCAGCCGACGACCACCGTCGGCGGGGTGACGTTCAGCTACCAGGCCAGCGCGCCGAGCACGTCGACGTTCGCGTCCGACTTCGCCTCCGGCTGCGGCACGGCGTTCGCGACCCTGTCCCGGACGCTCACCGCGAGTTCAGCTCACCGCGGTCGAGCGCGGCTTCGGCATCGGCTCGTCGTGGCACCTGCGGGTGCCGTCGTTCTCCGGATCGGCCTCGACGGCCGTCGGGCGCGGCGGAAATGGCCGCGCAGACGATCGGCCAGAGCGGGGTGCTGATGAGCCCGCTCGGCATGGCGATGGTGGCGGCCGAGGTCGACTCCGGCGTCGGCCTGTCGCCCCAGCTCGTCGCGGGCGACCCGGCGGCCAGCACCTGGTCGGCGCCGATGTCGGCGGCCAGCCTGAGCGAGCTCAGGCAGCTGATGCGGCTCGCCGTCAAGTCCGGGGCGGCGCACCCGGCCGACCTGCCCGGCGGCGCAGGTCTACGGTCAGGCGGGCACGGTCAAGACCGGCGCGCAACGCCTACCTGAGCTGGTTCGTGGGCTACCGCGGCGACCTGGCGGTGGCGGCGATCGAGACCGGAGCCACGGCCAACCAGGCGGCCGCGTCGCTGGCGGGCGACTTCCTGAAGACGGTCGGCTAGCGGCCAGCGCACGATGGCCACGGCGCTTCGATGGAGACGGTCAGCTGAGCGACCAGTCACGCGGGTATCGGCACACTAAGTGCTCGTGACCACTCGGCCTGATTATTATCGGCGGGCGCATCGGCCGAGCTACGCCCGGCGAACGATCGCCAGTGCCGATGCGCAGACCTCTCGCGTTCCGCGAGGGGTCTTTTGTTTTGGGCAAGCACAGTGTTTGCGCTCAGCCAGCCCACGTCAGCCACAGCGATACGGAAGAAACGGACAGCGACGATGCGTCGACGACCAGTTTCACGTCTACGACACCACCCTGCGCGACGGCGCGCAGCAGGAGGGCCTGAACCTCACGGTTGCCGACAAGCTGGTGATCGCCCGGCACCTGGACCGTCTCGGCGTCGGGTTCATCGAGGGCGGCTGGCCGGGCGCGATTCCGAAGGACACCGAGTTCTTCCGCCGCGCGCAGACCGAGCTCGACCTGAGCCACGCCACGCTCGCCGCGTTCGGCTCGACCCGCAAGGCGGGCGTCAGCGCCGCCGACGACCCGCAGGTCGCCGCGCTCCGCGAGTCGCGCGCCCCCGTCGTGACCCTGGTCGCCAAGAGCCACGACCGCCACGTCGAGCTGGCCCTGCGCACCACGCTCGACGAGAACCTGGCGATGATCGCCGACACGGTGCGCCACCTGACGGCGGAGGGCCAGCGGGTCTTCGTCGACGCCGAGCACTTCTTCGACGGCTACCGGGCCAACCCGGCCTACGCCGTCGAATGCGTCCGGGCCGCCGCCGAGGCCGGCGCCGACGTGGTCGCGCTGTGCGACACCAACGGCGGCATGATGCCGACCGAGCTCGGCGACGTCGTCCGCGCGGTCGCGCAGGCGACCCAGGCGCGGCTCGGCATCCACTGCCACGACGACACCGGCTGCGGCGTCGCCAACACCCTGGTCGCGGTCGAGGCCGGGGTCACCCACGTGCAGGGCACCGCGAACGGCTACGGCGAGCGGGCCGGCAACGCGAACCTGTTCAGCGTGGTCGCCGGCCTGCAGCTCAAGAAGGGCAGCGTCGTCCTCGAGGGCGACGGCATCCGCGAGATGGCGCGCATCGCCCACGCGATCAGCGAGGTCACCAACGTCACCCCGGACACCCACCAGCCCTACGTCGGCTTCTCCGCCTTCGCGCACAAGGCCGGGCTGCACGCCTCCGCCATCCGCGTCGACCCGATGCTCTACCAGCACATCGACCCGGCGCTGGTCGGCAACGACATGCGGATGCTGGTCTCCGACATGGCCGGCCGGGCCTCGGTCGAGCTCAAGGGACGCGAGCTCGGCTTCGACCTGTCCGACAGCAAGGAGGTCATCGGCCGGGTCACCGACAAGGTCAAGGAGCTTGAGGCGCGCGGCTACTCCTTCGAGGCGGCGGACGCGTCGCTTCGAGCTGCTGCTCCGCGACGAGCTGGCGGGCGAGCGCAGGCGGCACTTCACCGTCGAGTCCTGGCGGGTGATCGTCGAGCAGCGCGACGGATTCGAGGCGACGGTCACCAGCGAGGCGACGGTCCGGCTGGTCGCCAAGGGCGAGCGGGTCGTCGCCGTCGGCGAGGGCAACGGCCCGGTGAACGCGCTCGACCGGGCGCTGCGGTCCGCCCTCGAGCAGACCTTCCCCGAGCTCGCCACCCTGGAGCTGACCGACTTCAAGGTCCGCATCCTGGAGGGCACGTCCGGCACCGGGGCGATCACCCGGGTGCTGGTCGAGTCGGGCGACGGCAGCCGGCGACACCTGGTCCACCGTCGGCGTGGACGAGAACGTCATCTCCGCGTCCTGGCACGCGCTCGAAGAGGCGGTCAGCTACGGTCTGCTCCGGGCCGGGCGCACCCCGACTGACCGCTGGAAGTCGGAGCGGGAAGGCGGCGGAGCACGGGACCGTTCGATATGAATGATTTGCTACCCCGATCGCGGACCTGGCACCGGCGGGCATACCTTAGGCACATGGATGAGAAGGAGATCATGACGCGGATCAGCGGGCTGATCGAGACCGAGCACGAGCTCCGCGCTCAGCTGGCCGACGGCACGCTGAGCTCGGAACAGGAGCGGGCGCGTCTTCGTTCTGCAGAAGAGGCGCTTGACCAATGCTGGGACCTGCTGCGCCAGCGACGGGCCAGGCGGGAGTTCGGCGAGAGCCCGGACGGCGCCGCGGTGCGCCCGGCGGCCGAGGTGGAGGGGTACCAGCAGTAGCGCGGCCGTCCCCCCGATAGTGCGAAGGAGCATTGTGCGTATCGCAAGGTTCGCCAAGGGCGACGGCGTCGCCTACGGCGTCGTTGAGGGCGAGTCCGGGGAGCCGCAGACGGTCGCGGAGCTGTACGGGCATCCGTTCGGCATCGACCCGGCCGGCGTTCGGCTGACCGGCAACCGCTACCCGCTGGCCGAGGTGCGGCTGCTCGCCCCGGTGCTGCCGTCCAAGGTGGTGGCGGTGGGCAAGAACTACGCCGGGCACGTGCGGGAGATGGGCTCCGGCGGACCTGCCCGCCGAGCCGGTGCTGTTCCTCAAGCCCTCGACCTCGGTGACCGGCCACGGCGACCGGATCGCCTACCCGGTCAAGCTGACCGACCGGGTCGACCACGAGGGCGAGCTCGCGGTGATCATCGGCCGGCTCTGCCGGGACGTGCCGAAGGAGCGCGCGGCCGAGGTCATCTTCGGCTACACCTGCGCGAACGACGTGACCGCGCGGGATCTGCAGGCCCGTGACGGGCAGTGGACGCGGGCGAAGGGCTTCGACACGTTCTGCCCGCTCGGCCCGTGGATGGAGACCGCCGCCGACCCGGCCGACCTGGGGATCACCACCACCGTCAACGGGGACGTCCGGCAGCACGCGCGGACCAGCGAGCTGCTGTGGGACGTGCCGTCGCTGATCGAGTACGTGTCGTCGGTGATGACCCTGCTCCCCGGCGACGTGCTGCTCACCGGCACCCCCGAGGGCGTCGGCCCGCTGACCGCCGGGGACGAGGTCAGCGTGACGATCGAGTCGATCGGCACGCTGACCAACCGGGTCACCATCCGGGACTAGGCGGCTAAGCGCCCTCGGCGCCCTCGGCCCCGACCCGCTCCCGCAGGTGCCTGAGCTGCCGTTCCACGTGCGCCTTGGGCCAGCTGTGCCCGCTGTAGGGGTAGACCGCGATCTCCTTGTCGGCGACGTTGATCTCGTTGTACGCCGCGAACACGGTCGACGGCGGGCAGATGTCGTCCATCAGCCCGACGCTGACCAGCGTCGCGGCCGTGATCCGGCGGGCGAGCAGCGCGCAGTCGATGTAACGGAGCGTGTCCAGTGCTCGCGGGATGAGCTCGACGTTCTCCGCCAGGAACTCCGGGATCTCGGTGTAGGGCGCGTGCGGCGCGAGCGTGATCGCCCGCTGGATGTCGCACAGGAACGGGACGTCGGCGTGGCACACCGCCACCGCGTCCGGCCGCAGCGCGGCGGCGGCGAGCGCGAGGGCGCCGCCCTGGCTGCCGCCGGTGACCGCGATCCTCGCGTCCGGGCGCCCGGCCAGCTCGCGCGCGGTGTCGACCGCGAGCGCGGCGTCGGTGAACATCCGGGTGTAGTAGTACTCCTCCGGGGTGGTGATGCCGCGGGTCATGACCAGGGAGTTCTCCGGCCCGGTACCGATACCGTCGGCCGTCGCCCCGCTCGACCAGCGGCCGCCCTGGCCCCGGCTGTCCATCACCAGCACCGCGTAGCCGAGCGCGGGCAGCAGCATGTGCTCGGCCGGGACGCCCGGCCGCCGCCGTAGCCGATGAACTTGACCACCACGCCGCTGGCCGCGCCGGCCGGCGGCGATGTACCAGGCCCGGACGCGCTCACCGGCGCCGCCGGAGAACTCGACGTCGGACACCTCGAACGGCGCGTACAGGCCGGGCTCGTGGGCCGTGACCGTGACCGGCCGGGCGCGGTCGCGCGCCTCGCGCAGCCGGGCCGCCCACCAGTCGTCGAGCCGGTCCGGCTCCTGCGTGCTGGTCCGATACTCGCGCAGCCGCTCGAGCGGCAAGTCGTACCAAGGCATGACAGCTGACTCTAGCCCAGTCAAGATCTTCAAAATCTTTGTCCCGAACGGACCCTGGATGACTCTATCCAGCGCCCGCTCACCGTCGACCCCAGCCAGACGCCGGCCGCCCAGCAGCACCGCTCGGGCCGGTCGCCCGAGCTCGCGGTCATCCATCACAGGCGCCTCACCATCCCAACCCGCCACCCGCCATCGCCACCCGCCATCGCCACCGGCCATCGCCACCGGCCATCGCCACCGGCCATCGCCACCGGCCATCGCCACCGGCAGCCGGCCGCCAGAAACCCAGCTCGCTCTCACTCGCCACAGGCGCTCCACCACCCGCACCCGCCACCGCCAGAACACCGGTTCCGGCCTAGCCCGGACTGGTGGCGTGATCGTGTGCGGTTGGGGCGGCGTTTTCCTGCCGATCGCGTCATCGTGTCCAATTTGGGGGTCTATACGACCTGAAGTCCCCACGCTGTCCCCTATGTCCGCCCAGCCAGTTGCGTGTGGTGACGGTGAGGACGGAGTGTCCGTGCCCGGCCGCAGACCGGGGCCTGGCCGAGTGCGAACGCTGTCGGCTACGCCACCGACCCCAAACAGAGCCTGTCGGCTACGCCATCGACCCCAATAGGCGATGTCGCTGGCGTAGCCGACAGGTCCGCCCGGCCACGCCCAAGCGCCGCTAGAGCGGCCATCGGGCTTCCCGTTCGCTCTGGGGTCCGGGATTCGATACACTACATCGGCGCGGTACGGAAGCTTCCGGCCCGCGTTGCCAAATGGGGTATGGGGTAATTGGCAGCCCAGCAGATTCTGGTTCTGTTAGTCTAGGTTCGAGTCCTGGTACCCCAGCGCGAGACGACTGGCGACCCACGTGCTGCTTCACAGCACCGGGTCGTCTCGCATTTACAGTGGGGGACGACCCCCCACACCCCCCGATGCGGGCTTCGCCCGCAATGCCCAGGGGATGATTCTCCTGTGACTGAATACGGCGTTGACGGCGCGCGGGGCATGCTGGTACAGGCTGCTCTTAACGGGGGGACGACGCGGGCGGAGCATCCGGCCGTGCCGTTGACGCCCGGCGAACTGGCGGCCGAGGCCCGCGCCGCCGCCGAGCGGGGAGCGCAGGCGCTGCATCTGCACCCTCGCGACGCGGCCGGGGCGCAGACGCTCGACCCCGACCAGGTACTGGCGGCGGTGGCCGCCACCAGAGCGGCGACCGGCCTGCCGGTCGGGGTGACGACCGGCATCTGGACGGTCGACGGAGACGTCGCCCGCCGCCTGGACCTCGTCGCCCGGTGGACCGGTCCCGACCGCCCGGATTACGCCTCAATCAACATGAACGAGCCCGGCACCGACGATCTCGCCGACCTCCTCACCAGCCTGGGCATCGACATCGAGGCGGGCGTGTGGACGGCGGCCGACGCGCGCCTGCTCGGCGCGGCCCCGTTCAGGGACCGGATACTCCGCGTGCTGATGGAACCAGTCGACCGCAACCCGGCCGGCGCGGTCACCACCGCCGCCGAGGCCGCGGCGGAGCTGGCCCGGCTCGGCGTTACCGCCCGCCAGGTGCACCACGGTTACGACCTGGCCACCTGGGACGTGATGCGCGCGGCGGTGGCGATGGGACAAGGCATCCGGGTTGGCCTCGAGGACACGACTTTCCTGCCGGACGGCTCGGTCGCCCGGGCAACGCAGACCTGGTGGCCGCGGCCGTCCGCCTCGTCCGCGAGTGATGAAATCTCCGATACTTGCCGTCCCTGAGATGACTCGTGTTGGCTGCACTCATCCGGAGGCGGTATCGTTTAGCTCGCCGGGGAAGCGGAACCCCCGGCAACTCGTAGGGCCCCGTCGTCTAGAGGCCTAGGACGTCGCCCTCTCAAGGCGGTAACGCCGGTTCGAATCCGGTCGGGGCTACGAGACCTGGAGGCCCCCGCATGCAGAAAGCGCATGCGGGGGCCTCGTAGTTTTACACCGGGGGGCGACCCCCGGACCCCCCGGTGCGGCTTCGCCGCAAAACCGGGGCGGGGTTCCTGTCTTTGGCTTAGGCCCCGGACCCCCCGGTTTGCGGCTTCGCCGCAAACCGGGGGCGGGGTTCCTGTTTCTGCTAGTTGGCCTTCTTCCAGGCGACCGAGAAGCTGGTGCCAGCGCCGTTCAGGGCGCTGGGGAGCGCCTTGGTGGCGCCGGAGCTGTCGATCATGGTGATCTCGTCGTCGGTGAAGGACGAGATGCTGCCGGCGGTGCTGCCCTCGGTGACGGCGGCGCTCGAGGCGGTCCACGTCCCGAAGTTGGTCAGCGGCTCAACGCCGCTGGAACCGGTCGGGGCCTCCGCGATCCACTCGCGCGCTGCTGTCCACGCAGCTCGAGGCGGAGCAGCTCTGCGTGGTGGAGAAGCTGTCGGCGGAGTGGGTGGAGTCGGTCACGGTCAGCTTGTAGCTGGTGCCGCTCCTGTACCACCGAGGCGGTGATGGCGTCGCCGGCCGCGGCGGTCTGGCCGACGACCTGGACGTCGTTGGTCGGGTACATCTCCCACCAGGTGAACTGGTAAGCGGTCCGGTTATAGCACTCGATCATCGTGCCGTCCTGCTCGACCGAGCCGGAGCTGTAGCCGTCGATGCCGACCCAGAACGCGGCCAGCGAGGTCGTGCGCGAGCTGCAGGTCGCGCCCGGCTCCTTCCAGCTGGCGCTGACGTCGCTGAAGGAGCTGCCGGTGTCCGCGTACCCGGACCAGTTGGTGGAGGTGACGTCGCTCAGGCCCTTGAAGCCCGGGGACGTGATGCCCACCCGGTGGTCGGTGGGGTGGTACCCGACCGTGAGCTTCTTGATCTCCGAGATCGCGATCGCCTTTGCCTCCGCCGCGGCGGAATGGGTGGCGGCGGCGGGCGCTGATCGTGCGTGCGCTGGCGACGGCTGCGGTGCCTGCGAGCAGGCCGATTGCCGGGATAACGGCAGCGATGGAGTAGAGGAGGAACCTACGGGGACGGTTTGCCATGGGGGACCTCTCTGGCTCAGTGGCCCCTTGTGGCGGCCACAGTTGCCCCAGATGTTAACTATCAGCGGTTTCTCATTCAATACATTGACATTTGGTTATTTCTATGATCATTTTGTTCGCTTGTGTCGAATGAAAATCTCAGAAAATAACAAGACCGCCGATTCTCGCGATGCGGCGAGGGGTCAGGCCGTTACCAGATATTGCCATTGATGTAGCGGCGTCGACGAGTCAGTGCAGTGGCCGGGCAGGACGACGCCGAGGGCGATCAGACCGTCCAGGAAGACGCCGACGCCGACGGCGACGAGCAGCGTGCCGAGCAGCCGGGAGAGCACCTCGAGCACGCTGTCGTGCATCCGGCGCAGCAGCGGCACGAACGCCCAGGTGAAGAGCATGTCCACCAGCGCGACGAGCGCGAACGCGCCCGCCACGGTCCACCGGCCGCCCCAGCCGCCGGCCGAGATCGACTCCTCCAGGTCGGCCGCGATCGCGATCGGGCTGACCACGAACGGCAGCAGCATCGCGCGGAACCCGCTCGACAGCGGGTGAGCCGGGTCGGCGTCCTCGGTTTCGTCCCTGGCGGCGTTCGCCGCGGCTGCCGCCTTGTGCGGCAGCTCGGTGTCGAAGTGGATGCCGAGCACCAGGCCGACCGCGTAGATGATGAACAGCAGCCCGGCCGCCAGGTCCAGCTCGGCCGCGCCGATGTGGAAGAACGTGGCTCACCCAGGGCGCGGTGAGCGCGCAGACCGCGCCGATGATCGCGGCGGTGGCCGCGGTGGCGGCGGCGACCATGCGGACCGAGTGGTCGTCAAGCGTGCGGGACAGCCGCCCGAAGGACAGCAGCACCTTCTGCGGCCCGATCAGCGCGAAGAACGTGACGAACGTGTCAGCGAGGTTGAGGCTGTCCATGGGCCGATGATCTCCCCTGTCCCGTGCCGCCGCCGGCGTGACACGCCGCCCCGGCAGAAGCCAGGAGGCCCGGCAAGACCCTAAGGGTAACTTCGGCCTCGGGAGGAGCCACAGGGGGCTCGGGTGCTTTCCGTATCCGACCGGTCACTGCCGTCCCAGCCGCGTCGGCCGTGTATGATCGGTCACATGTCCCAGTGGTATTGGCGCTTTACGCTGGCTCCGGGTGGAGCCGAGCGTTGTTGTTACGCGCGCTTACCACTACCCGGAGCCAGCCAGGGACGAGGCAGCACCTGCTTCGTCCCAATCAAGGGCGTAGCTGGCTCGCGGAAGACCCGGGCGAGGCGCGCCCGGGAGGAGAACCCCGATGTCACGCGTCACGGATACCAGGATCGTCGGCTACGAGCCGCTGCTTTCCCCGGCCGCGCTTTTCCTTGAACAGCCGCTCGGCGACGCGCCAGTCGCAGACGGTCGAGGCCACCAGGGCCGAGGTCCGCGCGGTGCTTGACGGCGCCGACGACCGGCTGCTGGTGGTCACCGGCCCGTGCTCGGTGCATGACCCGAAGGCGGCTCTTGAGTACGCCGCCCGGCTGGCCGAGCTGCGCGACAGGCACGCCGATGACCTGCTGATCGTGATGCGCGTGTACTTCGAGAAGCCGCGCACGGTGACGGGCTGGAAGGGCCTGATCAACGACCCGGGCATGGACGGCTCGTACGACGTGCACCGCGGCCTGCGCACCGCGCGCCGCCTGCTGCTCGACATCTTGTCGGCGGGCCTGCCGGTCGGCTGCGAGTGGCTTGACCCGATCACCCCGCAGTACATCGCCGACACCGTGACCTGGGGCGCGATCGGGGCGCGGACGACCGAGAGCCAGGTCCACCGCCAGCTCGCGTCCGGGTCTGTCGATGCCGGTCGGCTTCAAGAACGGCACCGACGGCGACGTCCAGGTGGCGGTCGACGCCCTGCGCGCCTCGGCCGCCAGCCACACGTTCTTCGGCGTCACCGAGGCGGGCGCGGCGGCGGTGGTGACGACCACCGGCAACTCCGACACCCACGTGATCCTGCGCGGCGGCCGCAGCGGACCGAACTACTCCGTCCTCGCACGTCGCCAAGGCGCTGGACCTGATCACGGCGGCGGGCCTGCCGCGCCGGATCATGGTCGACGCCAGCCACGGCAACAGCGGCAAGGACTACCGCCGCCAGACGTCGGTGGCCGAGTCGCTGGCCGGGCAGATCGCCGGCGGCGAGACCGGCCTGGCCGGCGTGATGCTCGAGTCCTTCCTGGTCGCGGGCCGCCAGGACCCGGGCGACCCCGCGACCTTGACCTACGGCCAGTCCGTCACCGACGCCTGCCTCGACATCGAGATGACCGAGGCCGCCCTGGCGACGCTGGCCTCCTCCGTCTCCGCCCGCCGTGCTGCTTCCGCGCAGTGACTGCTAGCGCATCCGCCGGGCGCCGCCTGATTACCAGGCGGCGCCGCCGAAGCCGGAGTTTAGCGCTCGCCAGCGATTCTGGTCCTGTACCCCGTCGGCCGTGGCCGGTTATGGTGATGGCCATGGATGAGCTTGGCCAGGATCTTCTGCTGATGGCCGTCAATCCCGACGGCACCCTCGTTCTCCCCGTCAAGCTTCGGTACGGGCTGGCCGGGTCCGAGCTCGTCCGGCTCGCCGCTGCCCGCCGGGTCGATATCGTGCGCGGCCGCATTGTGATACGCGACTCCGGGCGGACCAGTGACCCGCTGCTTGATGACGCCCTCGCCAGCATGACCAGCGGGTGGCGCGAGCCGACGGCGAAGGCGTGGGTCAAGCGCATCCGGCCCGGGCTGGTCGAGCGGTACCTCGCCCGGGCCGAGATCGCCGGGACGATCAGCAAGGAACGCCGCAAGGCGCTCGGCTTCATCCCGGTCACCCGGTGGGTGGTCATCGACACCGCCCGGGCGGCCCAGGCGCGCGCCCGGCTGGAAGCGGCGGCGAGCGGCGGCTCGCTCGACCCGGCCCAGGCGGCCCTGGCCGGACTGGCTTCCGCCATCGATGTGACCCGCTACGTCTTCCCCGGCCGGGCCGGCGCCGCCGCCCGCAAGCGCCTCCGGCAGGCCGCCAGACGCGAGCCGGCCGCCGCTCACGCGACCGCGGCCGTGGACGGCGCCGTCGCGGCCCAGCACGCGGCGACCATGGCGGCGACGGACGCGGCGGTCCGCGCGGCCACCGACGCGGCGGTCAGCGCCGCGGTCGACGCCGCCACCCAGGCCGCGATCTCGGCCGCCGTCGACGCTGCCCACAGCGCGGCGCACGACGCGGGCGGCCATGGCGCCGCGGGCGGCCACCACTGACCGGTCAGGCCCGGCGGGTCTTGGCGGACTCGAGGAGATAGCGGCCGGCCGCCTCGTAGTTCTCCTCGGACAGGGCGACGTGCTGCCGGGCGGCGAGCACGTTGCGCAGGTGGCGCTGCATCGGGTTGGACAGCGCGAGGGCGCGGCCGCCGCCGAACTTGAACAGCTCGCCGACCACGTCGGCGCAGGTCTCGACGGCGTAGACCGAGGCCGTGGTGACCGCGAGCTGCTGCTCTTCCGACGGCGCGCGGCCGGCCACCGCGCTCGCGTAGGCGGCCGCCATCGCCTCCCGGTGCACCGCCCGGGCCGCCCTGACCCGGACCTCGGCCCGGCCGAGCTCATGATGGAAGACCGCGCGCTCGCTGACCGTGGGCCCGCCTGGGAAGCGGGCGGTGTGCGCGGCCAGCTCGGTGATGTCGTCGATGGCGCGGCGGGCGAGGCCGATGGCGAGCGGCGGCACCTCGTTGGACACGAACGCGGGCATGCCGAGCCGGAACAGGTCGCCGCCCCGGACGGCGGGGCTGCCGAGCTCGTAGGTCAGCTCGGCGGGCACGAACGTGCCGTCCAGCGAGAAGTCGAGGCTGCCGGTCCCCTGCAGCCCGGCCACGTGCCAGTTGTCGATGACCTCGGCCTCGACCTTGGGGATGGCGAAGACGATCATCCGGCCGAACCCGGTCCCGGCCGAGCCGCCGTCCGCCGCGACGGCTCCGTCGGCGCTCCCGGCCCCCGGGCCGGCCGCGCCGTCCGCCTTGAACGCGCCGATCAGCCAGTCGGCGTGCACGATGCCGCTGGAGAATCCCCAGCGCCCGTGGACCAGGTACCCGCCCGCGGCCGGCGCCCCGGTGCCGCGCGGCGCGAGCTGCCCCGCGATCACCGGGAGCGGCCGCCCGCCAGGCCTGCCCGAAGCCGGCCCGCCAGCAGCACCGTCCGCGGCCGGGCCGAAGATCCGCCGCGCGCCCGCCTCGGGCAGCCAGCCGCCGGCCAGCCCGTTGCACCCGGCCCCGATCATGGCCGCCCACGCCGTCGACGTGTCGATGTAGGCGAGCTCCTCGATCACGTCGCTGAACTCGACCGGCGGCAGCGGGGTCCCGCCGAGCTCGGCCGGGGTCTTGAGCCAGAACAGCCCGAGCGCGCGCAGCGTCGCCACCGCGTCGTTGGGGAGGGTGCGAAGTTCCTCGGCCCGGTCTCCTGCGGCCTCGAACTGCTCGCGGTGACTGCGGATGCCGGCCAGCAGTTCCTCGCGCAGCGAGCTCATCGGTCGTCCTCTCCGCGGCGACGCCCAGCGGGCGGAGCGCCGGCATCACGTCGGCGGCGAATAGCTCCGCGCTGCGCATCACCTGCTCGTGCGTGGACGGCCCGATCGCGAAGAGCCCGATCAGCTGTCCGAACCCGCCAAGCTTCTCATAGAGCTCGGCCAGCCGGTCGGCGACGGCGGCCGGCGACCCGACGACCGCCTGGCCGTTGGCGAGCAGGTCCTCGTAGGAGAGCCCGCCGAGCGACCGCAGCCCCGACGACAGCACCCCGCGCAGCGAGCCGGGCGACATGTAGCCGGGAGGGGTCACCATCTCGGCGGTCTGCTTGAGTCCCTTGCGATAGAGCCACTCCAGGACCGGCCGGGCCTCGCGATGCGCCTGCTCGTCGGTGTCGGCGACGTAGACCGGAACCGAGAACGCGATCTTCTCCGGGTCGGGCACGTAGCCGAGGTCGGCGGCGGCGGCACGGTAGCCGTCGAACCAGCGCCGCACGATCGACGTCGGCGCGTAGACCGACATATAGGTGTATTTCCGTTCGCGCGCAGAACTTCATCGTCTCGGTCGAGCCGGCCCCGGGTATGTAGATCGGCGGGTGCGGACGCTGCACCGGCCGCGGCCAGATGTTCACGTACCTGTACTCGTAATTCGCACCGTACCAGGAGAACATCTCCGGCGACGTCCACGCCTTGATGATCAGGTCGTGCGCCTCGTCGAACCGCGACCGCGACTTCACCGGGTTGATCGAATGCCCGAAGTACTCCCAGCCGATGCCGCGCACGAACCCGGAGTCCACCCGCCCGCCCGACATCAGGTCGAGCATCGCGATCTCCTCGGCGACCCGCAGCGGGTTGCCGCGGATGGCGATGGCGTTGCCGAGCACCATGATCCGCGCGTGCGAAGTCCGCCGGGTGAGCGCCGCCGCCATCAGGTTCGGCGACGGCATCAGCCCGTAGGCGGACTGGTGGTGCTCGTTGACCGCGATCCCGTCGAAGCCGAGCTGGTCCGCGTACTCGAGCTCGTCCAGGTACCGCGCGTACAGCGCCGACCCAAGGGCCGGGTCGAAGTTCGCATTCGGGTACGTCAGCGCGGACGAGTCGTACTTCGAGTCGAAGTCGTCCGGCAGGTGCGGGTACGGCATCAGGTGGAAGAAGCTGAACTTCACCGGCTGACTCCGCTCTCGGCGAGGGGGGCAAGGGGATGCGACGCCAGGAACGACGCCACCAGCGCGGCGAACTCGGCCGGCCGCTCGACGTGCATCGCGTGCCCGCACTCGGCGACCTCGGCGTAGTCGGCGCCGCCGATCAGCGCGGCGTAGCGCCGCGCGTGCGCGACCGGGATCAGCCGGTCGTCGGCCGGCGCGACGACCAGGGTCGGCGCGGTGATCCGGCCCAGCCGCCGCTCGAGCTTGGGGTCGGACAGGTACGGCACCCACGAGAACCGGGCCAGCGAGGTCGCCTCGCGGTAGGCCGCGATGATCGCGTCAAGGTCGGGGGCGGCGCCCGGCGGGGCGCGGAGCGGCGGCGGCGGGCCGTGGAACAGCGCCGCCGCGAGCTTCGCCGGCGGCATCAGGAAGACGTCGGCGACCGGGTGGTCGGGCAGCCGCAGGCCCGCCGCCGATAGCAGCGTGAGCGACCCGATCAGGTGCGGCGAGTGCACGGCGAGCTCGGCCGCGATCCACCCGCCGAACGACGCCCCGACGACGTGCGGGCGGGCGCCCCCGGGCCCGAAGCCGAGCCCGTCGAGCACGTCCAGATAGTGGTAGACGAGATCGTCGATGGCCTCGACCTCGGGAAAGTCGTCGGACTGGCCGAATCCGGGATGGTCGGGCGCGATCACCTCGAACCCGGCCTCCGCCAGCTGCGCGTGGAACGGAAGCCAGGCCCCGGCCCCGCCCGCCGCGTGCAGGAACAGCACCGGCTCGCCCGCCCCGCCCCGCAGCAGGTGCACCCTCCCCCCGGCCAGCTCGAGGAACTCCTCCGTCGGCGCGACTGTCGTCACTGCGCTGCCTCCTGCCGGGTCGGCCCGCTACCGCACGTGTGAGCCCAGAATCCGTTGCCGCCGTGATCGCAGTCAAGGCCGCGCGACGCGCTCCGGCGCCCGCTGTGCACGGCAACGATCACCGCCAGCCGACTTTGGTGCATCGCGTCTAGCCGGGTCCGGCGCGCCGAGGCGGCGCGCCGAGGCGGAGCGCTCTGGCCGAACGCCGCCGGTGAACGTAGGCTGACCAGATGGACGCTGTTGGCGCTAGCCAGGGACGTGACCAGGTCGACGCCACGGTCTTTCGCGACACGCTCGCCCGGGTGCCGACCCCGGTGACCGTGGTGACCTCGCACGTCGACCGCAGGCCGCACGGCACCACGGTGAGCGCGTTCTCGTCGCTCTCGCTCGAACCGCCGATGATCCTGGTCTCGCTCGACCAGCGCTCCGACCTGCTGAAGATCATCTCCGAGACGGGCCGGTTCGGCGTGAACGTCCTCGCGGTCGGCCAGCAGGCGCTGGCGACCGCGTTCGCCAGGAAGGGCGACGACAAGTTCGCCGACGTCGCCTGGTACATGGACCACGGCGCGCCCCGGCTGGCGGGCAAGGGCCAGTGGCTCGTCTGCCGCACCGAGCAGCTGGTCACGGCGGGCGATCACGTCATCATCATCGGCCTCGTCGAGCACGCCGACACCCACTCGTTCGAGCCGCTCCTGTACCGCCAGCGCTCCTTCGGCACCGTCACCCACATGCGGTCCTGACTGTCACGCCTGGGTAGGGACCCCACCGGGAATAGCAACGCGCCCTCGTTTGCTTCCGATACATGCAAACGCATATATCGTGCCAGGAAGGCCAGCCATGCAGTTCGGACTCTTCTCGGTCAGCGACATCACCCGCGACCCGACCACCAACTACACGCCGAGCGAGGCGGAGCGCATCGACGCGGTGGTGAAGATCGCGCAGAAGACCGAGGAAGTCGGCATGGACGTGTTCGCCATCGGCGAGCACCACAACCCGCCCTTCTTCAGCAGCTCGCCGACCACCCTGCTCGCCTACATCGCGGCGACGACCAAGCGCCTCGTCGTCACCACGTCGACCACGCTGATCACGACCAACGACCCGGTGCGGATCGCCGAGGAGTACGCGATGCTCCAGCACCTGTCCAAGGGCCGGATGGACCTGATGATCGGCCGCGGCAACACCGCCCCGGTCTACCCGTGGTTCGGCCAGGACATCCGCGAGGGCCTGCCGCTCGCGCTGGAGAACTACAACCTGCTGCACCGGCTGTGGCGCGAGGACGTGGTGGACTGGAAGGGCAAGTACCGGTCCGCCGCTGCAGGGGTTCACCTCCACCCCGCGGCCGCTCGACGACGTGCCGCCGTTCGTCTGGCACGGCTCGATCCGCTCGCCCGAGATCGCCGAGCAGGCCGCCTTCTACGGCAACGGCTTCTTCGCCAACAACATCTTCTGGCCCAAGGAGCACTACCAGCGGCTGATCAAGTTCTACCGGCAGCGCTACGCGCACTACGGCCACGGGACCGAGAAGCAGGCCATCGTCGGCCTCGGCGGCCAGGCGTTCATCGCCAAGACCTCCCAGGAGGCCAAGAAGGAGTTCCGCCCGTACTTCAACGCGGCCCCGGTCTACGGCAACGGCCCCTCGCTCGAGGACTTCGCCGAGATGACCCCGCTCTCGGTCGGGTCGCCGCAGGAGGTCATCGACAAGACGCTGACCTTCCGCGAGTACTTCGGCGACTACCAGCGCCAGCTCTTCCTGATGGACCACGCGGGCCTGCCCCTGGGCAAGGTGCTCGACCAGCTCGAGCTGCTCGGCGGCGAGGTCGTGCCGGTGCTGCGCAAGGAGCTCGCGGCCCGCAAGGACCCCGAGGTTCCGGACGCGCCGACGCACGCGAGCCTGGTCAAGGCCAAGTACGGCGACAACCCGCCGCGCCAGCCGCGCCCCAACGCCAACCGCGGCGACAACGTGACCGGCGCCTCCCCCTACCAGGACAGCGACCGAGAACGTCGAGGTCGAGTACCCCTCGGTCGTCTGAAACGAGCAGGAAGGCTGACCCAGAAATGGCCGACCCCCGGCACCCCGCCAACGACGCGTGGGAGGCGCTGCTGTCCGCCCACGCGTCGCTGATGCGGCGCTTTAACGCCGAGGACGTCTGGGAAGACATCTCCATGAAGGAGTACGACGTCCTCTACACGCTGTCCAAGTGCCCCGAGCCGATCAGGCCGACCGATCTCAACCAGCACGTGCTGCTCAGCCAGCCCGCCCTGTCCCGGCTGGTGGACCGGCTGGCCGCCCGGGGGCTGGTGCAGCGGATCGCCGACAGCAGGGACCTGCGCACCGTCCGGCTCGTCGCTGACCGAAGACGGCCGGGCGCTGCAGCGGCGCGTCGGCCGCCGGCACGCCCGATCGGTCGCGCACGCGATGCGATCGGAGCTCACCCCGGCCGAGCTCGACCAGCTGACAGCGATCTGCGCCAAATTGACAGCCACCCCGGTCCGTTAGGAAGAAAGAACATGAGCAACCCGACCCAAGACGAGCCCGCTGAACCTCGTGGTGGTCAGCGCCGGCACCTCCGACCCCTCCTCGACCAGGCTGCTGGCCGACCGCACCGCCCAGCGGGTGGCCGCGCTGGCCGAGAGTCCGGGGCGCCACCGTCACAACCCGCGTCATCGACCTGCGCGAGCTCGCGACCGACGTCACGACGGCGCTGACCAGCCAGCTGATCACCCCGAGACTGCAGCAGGCGATCGACGCGCTCGGCGCGGCGGACGGGATCATCGCCGCCGCCCCGGTCTACAAGGCGGGCCCGAGCGGGATTTTCACCTCGTTCTTCCACGCGCTCGACAACGACCTGCTGATCGGCAAGCCGGTGATGCTCGCGGCGACGGCCGGCACCGCCCGGCACGCGCTGGTGGTGGACGACCAGATGCGGTCGCTCTTCGCCTACCTGCGCACCCTGCCCGTGCCGACGTCGCTGTTCGCCGCCCCCGAGGACTGGAGCGACGACGCGCTCAACCAGCGCATCGACCGGGCCGCGTTCGAGCTGGTGCTGCTGATGGAGTCCGGTTTCGCCCGCAAGGTCCGCGACGAGTCCTGGCAGAACTACCAGCACGAGCTCGGCTCGGCGGGCGGGACCGAGCTCGGGATCAACATCGACAGCGACCTGATGCGCCTGGCCACCGGCGGCAGCGCCTCCTAGATAAATTCAAAACCAGGTCATATCGAACGGTCCCGCCCGGCTCTCCCCGGTCGATGACCGCCGCACGGCCGCTCGGCCAGTACCCTTGCCCCGTGAGCTCGCTGCCCGCCTCGGCCGCTACGGCGGTCGCGCTGTTCGCGGACCAACGTCGACGACCTGGTGGTCCTCGCGCTGCTCACGCGGCGTCGCGGGCGGCCGCCGCGGCGGTGGGATCTGGGCCGGCAGTACCTCGGCTTCGCCGCTCGTCGGCCTGTCGCTCGCGGCCGGGCACGGTCTGTCGCTCCGGCCCGCTGGCTCTGGCTGCTCGCCCGTCCCGTCGCCTGGCAACATCGCGCCTACGCGTGTCAGGGCGGCGCGACGGGGAGGCCCGCACCGCCGTCGGCAGGCGGCCGCCGGCGTGGCCGCTCACCATCGTGGACGGGCCGACAACCTGGCCGCTATACCCCGGTCTTCGCCACGGCTGGCGCCGGCCAGATCGCGCCAGCTCGCGTCTTCGCGATCGGCGTCGCGGTCTGGTGCCGGCCGCCAGCTGCTCGCCACACACCGCCACGACGTGGCCCGGTACGGCCACTGGATCCTCCCGGCGCCTTCATCCTCATCGGCCTGTACACGCTGCAGCGGATGGCACCTCGGCTGACCAGGGCAACTACCGCTAGGCGAGCTGGTAGCCGCCGGCCTCGTCGAGGGCGGCGCTGACCTCGGGGTCGGGCAGCAGGGCGGCGCGGTGACCGTCACCAGTGGAGACGCCGTTCGGCACCAGCTGGACCTGCACGGCGGAGACGCCGTCCAGCGCGCTGACCTCGGTCGTCACCGCGTTCGCGCAGTGCTCGCAGGTCATGCCGGTGACCTTGTAGGTCGTCGTTGTCATCGGGGGGTCCCTCTCTGCTCCGGTTATCCAAGATCAGGAACGAACGAGGCGGGCGATTGCTTCCGACGCCTCCTTGATCTTCTCGGTCGCGTCGTCGCCGCCCTCGGCCAGCGCCTGGCTGACGCAGTGGCTGAGGTGCTCCTCGAGCAGGCCGAGCGCGACCGCCTGCAGGGCCTTGGTGGCCGCCGACACCTGGGTGAGGATGTCGATGCAGTACTTGTCCTCCTCGACCATCCGCTGCAGGCCGCGTACCTGGCCCTCGATGCGGCGCAGGCGCCGCAGGTAGCTGTCCTTGTCGTGGGTGTAACCGTGCATGACGCCTTCCCGGTCGTTCCTGGCTCGCCGGCGCGGAGCGGATACCGCTGCAGGCGGAGGCTGTTGGCCACCACGAAGACCGAGGACAGGGTCATCGCGGCGGCGGCGAGGATCGGGTTGAGCAGGCCGAGCGCGGCCAGCGGGATCGCCGCCACGTTGTAGCCGAACGCCCAGCACGAGGTTGGCGCGGATCGTCGCGAAGGTGGCGCGCGACAGCCTGATCGCGTCGGGCACGCAGCGCAGGTCGTCGCGGAGCAGGATCACGTCGGCGGCGCAGATCGCCACGTCGGTGCCGGAGCCGAGGGCGAGCCCGAGGTTGGCGGCGGCGAGGGCGGGGCCGTCGTTGATGCCGTCGCCGACCATCGCCACCCGGTGCCCGCGGGCCCGCAGCCCGTCGATGACGGCCGCCTTGCCGGCCGGCAGCGTCCCGGCGATGACCTCGTCGATGCCCGCCGCGGCGGCGACCGCCCGCGCGGTCGCCTCGCTGTCCCCGGTCAGCAGGATCGGGTGCAGCCCGAGCGCGCGCAGTTCGGCCACGGCGGCGGCGGCCGAGTCCTTGACCGTGTCGGCCACCGCGACCGCGCCGCGGACGGCCCCGTCCCAGCCGACCAGCACCGCGGTGCGGCCCGCCTGCTCCCACTGGCGGCACTGGCGGGTCAGCTCGCCGTCCACCGTCATCCCGTGCTCGGCCAGCAGCCGGGCGCGCCCGATGACGACCTCGCGGCCGTCGACGCGTGCCGCGCGCGCCGAGCCCGGGCAGCGCCCGGAACGCCTCCGCCAGCGGCAGCGGGCCGCACTCCCGCCGCGCGGCCGCGCTGATCGCCGCCGCGACCGAGTGCTCGGAGGCCTCCTCGACCGCGCCCGCGTACCTGAGCAGGTCGGCCCGGGTGACGCCGTCGGCCGACCAGCACGCCCGACCAGCTCCATCCGGCCGGTGGTGACCGTCCCGGTCTTGTCGAGGACCACCACGTCGACCGCCCGCGAGGACTCGAGCGCCTGGTACTCCTTGACGAAGATCCCGTGGCCGGCGCCCCGGCCCGGACGCCGCCACCAGCGCGGCGGGCGTCGCCAGGCCGAGCGCGCACGGGCAGGCGATGATCAGCACCGCGAGCCCGGCGCTGAACGCGTGCTCGGCCGGCGACCCTGCCAGCAGCCAGCCGGCCAGGGTGGCCGCGGCGCAGACCAGCACCGCGGGCACGAACACGCCGCAGATCCGGTCGGCCACCCGCTGGATCGCCGCCTTCTGCGCCTGGGCCTGCTCGACCAGGCTGATCAGCCGGGCCAGCTGGGTGTCGCGGCCGACGTTGACCGCGCGGACGACCACCCGACCGGTGAGCACGACCGTCCCGCCGGTCACGCTGTCGCCCTCGACCGCCTCGCCCGGGCACCGATTCGCCGGTCATCATCGAGCGGTCGACCGCGGTCTGGCCGAACTCGACCTCGCCGTCGGCGGCGATGGTCTCGCCCGGCCGGACGACGAACCGGTCGCCCGGCCGCAGCCGGGTGGCAGGTACCCGGCGCTCGGTCCCGTCGGCCTCGAGCAGGCACACCTCGCTCGCCGCGGCGGCCGCGAGGTCGCGCATCGCCTGGCCCGCGATGCGCCGGGCGCGGGCCTCGTACAGCCGCCCGGCCAGCAGGAAGGTGGTGACGGTGGCGGCGGTCTCGAGGTAGATGCCGCCGCCGGAGTTGTGGATCAGCCGCTGCCAGAGGGTGCCGCCGGCCCCGCCGCGGTCGAGCGCGAACATCGCGTAGACCGACCAGCCGCAGGCCGCGACGATGCCGAGCGACACCAGGGTGTCCATCGTCGTCGCGCCGTGCCGGGCGTTCTTCAGCGCCGCCCGGTGGAACGGCCACGCGCACCACAGCGCCACCGGCGCGGCGCAGCCGACCAGCAGCCACTGCCAGCCGGGGAACCGCAGCGACGGGACCAGCGACAGCATCATCGACAGGTCGGTCAGCGGGATGAACAGCACCAGCGAGACGATCAGCCGGCGCTTCAGGTAGGCGGCGTGCTTGGCGTCGGTCTCGGCGCCGGGCTGGTCCTCGTCGGCCGCCTCCGGCTCGCCGGCGGGCGCGGTCGCCGCGTACCCGGCCCGGACGACGGCCGCGATCAGCTCGTCGGTCGGCCAGCCCGGTCGGCGCGGTGACCCGCGCAGTCCCGGTCGCGTAGTTCACCGACGCCCGCACGCCGTCCAGCCTGGTTCAGCTTCTTCTCGATCCGCACCGCGCAGGCCGCGCAGGTCATGCCCTCGATCGCCAGCTCGACGTCCCGGCTGGCTACCGCCGCCGGCGGCGCGTCGAGCGCGCCCGCAGGCGCGGTCGCCGGGTCGGCGACCGGCGCCGTGGGCGTCACGCGACGGCCTCGTCGGCCGCGGCGTCGGGGCCTGTTTGGCCGGGCGCGGAGTTGGCGGTCGCGCCTATTGCCGCATCGGACGGCGCCGACCCGATCTGGGCGGCAACGGCCGGACCAGTTGCCCGCGCGGCGTCGCCGCCCCACGGGTGGTCGGCTGCCCGGTCGCGCCACGCGACCGGGGCCGCCTCGGCGTCGGCCGGCGTTTCTGTCGGTCCCTCGGCCGGGACGATCGCGGGCGCGGCCGACTCGGTCCCGGGCCGGACCGCCTGCCAGACCAGCACCGCCGCCCCGGCCAGCGCGACCAGGTGCTCGGCCTCGTCCGGGCCGATCGCCTGGCCGCCGATCAGGTCGATGATCGCGGTCGTGACCAGGCCGCCCGCCGCGATCGCGCACGGCCAGGCGAGCCCGGCCGACAGCCGCGGGCGGATCGCGCCGACCGCGAACGCGATCGCCAGCGCCAGGTTGAACGAGCCGAGCTCGTGCGCGGCGTGCAGGCCGGCCTCGCGGTCGTGGCCGAGGAACAGCATCGGCGCCGCGATCGCGAACTGCGCCAGCGCCAGCGCGATCAGCAGGCCGCGCCTGGCCAGCCGCAACCACCCGCGGTCACGGGCGGCGGGGACGGCCGCGAGCACCCCGGGGGCGAGATCGTGATCGAGGAAGGCGCCGCCGAGCCGCACCCGGCGGGTCACCGTGTGCGCCCGGCGCTGCCACTCGCGGCAGCCGGGGCAGCCCGCGAGGTGCGTCTCGAGCTCGCCAGCGGGCAGCCACGGGACCTCGCCGTCGATCTGAGTCGAGATGGCCACGCGGATCGTGTCGCAGTCCATGCAGTAGTAGTGCCTGCGCGGGCCCGGGAAGTTCCCGGCCTGCCATACTTTCCCGCAGATACCCTGGGCGGGTTTATGAAATACCCCCACCCGGTTTAGCGGATACCTCTCAGGGGTTTATGCGAGACCCAGAAACAAACCTGTAACCAGGCGCTCACCTGCGTGTTAGTGAGATTAAGCGAATTGTCAGGCGGACTCATGCGATTAATTTGCGGCGTCGGCGACGTCTCTCTATCGTGGGTTGCGGCATTCCTGGCCGCGAAGTATCTGAGGAGCCCTGATGAGTGAAGTTGCCGTCGCCGTCCGGCGGCCGGGCCGCGATGCGCGGCCGGCTCGGCGCGGAGGCGCCGTCCGCCGCGGTGCGGCCCGATGCGAGGCGGGCGCTGCAGCTCGGCCTCGCGGCCATCTGGCTGCTCGACGGCGTGCTCCAGTACCAGCCGTTCATGTACACCAAGGCGTTCGGCCAGATGCTGGCGGCAGGACCGCCGCGGGCAATCCGTCCGTCATCGCCCGCCCGATCACCTGGGACGCGACCCTGGTCGAGCATCACCTGGTGCTGCTGAACACGATCTTCGCCACGATCCAGCTGCTGCTCGGCGTTGGCATCGCATTCCGCCCGACCGTCCGGTTCGCCCTGGCGGCCTCGATCGCCTGGTCGCTCGGCGTCTGGTGGTTCGGCGAGGGGCTCGGCGGGGTGCTGAACGGCGGCGCCGACCCGCTCAACGGCGCGCCCGGCGCGGTGATCCTCTACGCGCTGCTGGCGGTGCTGCTGTGGCCCGCCGACCGGCCGGGGACGCCGGCGTCCTTCATCGCCGCCCGGGCGGTCGGGGCGCACGCTGGCCAGGGCGCTCTGGCTGGTGCTGTGGCTCAGCTTCGGCTACTTCGCCCTGACTCCCCGCGAACCGGGCGCCGCAGGCGGTGAGCGGCGTGATCGCGAGCATGAACAGCGGCGAGCCGGGCTGGCTGGCCGCGATCTTGCGCGGCGCGGCCTCGCTCGTCGCCGACCAGGGGCTCGCCGCGTCGGTCGTGCTGGCCGTGGCCTTCGTGCTGATCGCCGTCGCGTCTACCTGCCGCCGCAGGCCGCCCGCACGGCCAGGGCGACGCTGGTCCTGGCCATCGTGGTGGCGGTCGTGATCTGGGTCGTCGTCCAGGCGCTGGGCGGGATCCTCGCGTCGGGCGCGACCGACCCCAACTCGGGGCCGCTGCTGGTGCTGCTGGCGCTGGCCTACTGGCCGGCCAGGACGCCGCCGACGAAACCGGCGGCCGAGCCGCCCGCGTCCGCCGTGACGCCGAAGGGGACTGGCTGATGACCCCGAGCTGGCTGCTTGACCTGGTCGCCGCGTTCATGCTGGTGGTCGCGGCGGTGAGCGCGGCCCGGCTGGTGGTGGCCCGGCCGTGGCGGCCCGACTCGGTCATCATCGACACCGACATCGCGCACCTGCTGATGGCCATCGCCATGGCGGGCGATGCTGGCGCCGAGCCTGCGCACCTTCCCCAGCGCCGTCTGGGAGGTCATCTTCGGCGTGCTGATCGTCCTGTTCGGCCTCCGGGTCGTCCGGGACGCGCGGGTCAACGGGGTTCGCGCCCTGGCCGGCGGGCACTGCGCGCCGCACCTCGTGCACAGCGCCTCGATGCTCTACATGTTCCTGGCCATCGGCGCCGGCCGCCGGCGCGATGGCCGGCATGGCCGCGATGGCGGGCATGAGCGACATGAGCGGCATGCAGACGCTGAGAGTACCCGACGCTCGCGCTCGTCTTCACGCTCATCCTGATCGGCTACAGCATCTGGGACCTCGACCAGCTCTCCGGCAAGCGCTACAGCCGCACCAGCACGCGGATGTCGCTGGACGCGATCCACGGGACCGCCGCCGCGGCGATGGCGGGAGCCGAGCCGGCCGGCGCCGCGTTCTCCGGCCTGCCGCCCGAGGGCGTCGCCGCGGCCGCCGGCTCGTCCGTCGGCCGCACCGATGGCCAGCCGGCCCACGTCAGCCTCGACGCCGTCAGGGGAGGCACCGGGGGCGACGCCCCCGGTGCGGCCGGCCGCCCGGTCGGCCAGTTGCTGCTGTCGCCCGCGGTCACCGTCGGCGCCCGGGTTGTGATGGGCGTCGCGATGGCCTTCATGCTGCTGATCTTGATCTGAGTCGCACATCCAGATAATGACCGGGACTGGCGGCGGGAATCCGCGTGGAAACCCGGCGGGCCCGGGGACAGCGTCCACTACAGGCTGTCGTACTCTTTCCTCGTGGACGAGCTGACCTCCCTGGCCCGGGCCGCCGGGCGCGGGGATCGCGACGCGCTCGCCCGGTTCGTCAGGCTCACGCAGGGTGACGTGTGGCGGTTCTGCGCGCACCTGGTCGATCCGGCCGCCGCCGACGATCTCGCGCAGGAGACCTACCTGCGGGCCATCCAGGCGCTGGGCCGGTTCCGCGGCGACGCCCAGGTCCGCACCTGGCTGCTGTCCATCGCGCGGCGGGTCTGCGCGGCCGAGTTCGGCGCCAGGACCCGCGAGCGAGAGCTGGCCGCACGGCTGCTGAACGCCCCGACGGCGGGCCTCGGGCAGCCGCCGCCCGAGCCCGGCGCCCAGACCACGGTCGACCTGCTGCTGGCCGCGCTCGACCCCGACCGCCGGACCGCGTTCGTGCTCACCCAGCTGCTCGGCTGCTCCTACGCCGAGGCCGCGCAGGTCTGCGACTGCCCGATCGGCACGATCCGCTCTCGCGTCGCCCGCGCCCGCGAGGATCTGGACGCGATGCTGCGGGAGCCGGCCGAGCGCCCGCGCAGCATCGGCAATAGCGGGGCGTGCTAGGACAGAAAGCGGTCTTGGCAACATCAAAGACGCCGAGATCTCTGGTCCGAACGGCCCGTTGCTTCGCCCGGACGGCCGGTGTGGGACGCTAGATTCCGACCAGCGTCGAAGGGGATGCCCGTGCCAGCAGGAGTCAACTGAGGCGCCAGAACCGCAGCCGGTGCTCAGCCCGCTGACAGCGGCGGCCGTGTTCCTGGTGCTGACCATCGAGCCGGGCGGCGAGGATGCCGTCCGCGATCTGCTCGGCGACGTGACCGCGCTGCAGCGCTCGGTCGGCTTCCGGATTCCCGGCGGGGCGCTGCAGGTGGTCGCCGCGATCGGCTCGGACGCCTGGGACCGGCTGTTCGACGGCCCGCGCCCGGCCGGGCTGCATCCCTTCCGCGAGCTCGCACGGGCCCCGCCACCGGGCCCCGGCCACGCCGGGCGACCTGCTCTTCCACATCCGGGCGAACCGGATGGACCTGTGCTTCGAGTACACCACCCAGGTGATGGCGCGGCTGGCGGGCGCGGTCAAGGTCGTCGACGAGGAGCACGGGTTCCGCTACTTCGACGAGCGGGACCTGATCGGCTTCGTCGACGGCACCGAGTCGCCGTCGGGCTCGGCTCGCGGTCAAGGCCGGGATCGTCGATCCGGCCGACGACCCGGACTTCGCCGGCGGCAGCTACGTGATCATCCAGAAGTACCTGCACGACCTGCCCGCCTGGAACGCGATCAGCGTCGAGGAGCAGGAGCGCGTGATCGGCCGGTCGAAGCTGGACGACATCGAGATGCCGGACGACGTGAAGCCGGTCAACTCGCACGTCGCGCTCAACACGGTGACCGGGCCGGACGGCGAGGAAATCAAGATCGTCCGGGCGAACATGCCGTTCGGCCACGCCAGCAAGGGCGAGTTCGGCACGTACTACATCGCCTACGCCGCCACGCCCGACATCATCGAGCTGATGCTGGTGAACATGTTCATCGGGCGGCCGCCGGGTAATACCGACCGGATACTCGACTTCTCGACCGCAGTGACCGGCACCTTGTTCTTCGCCCCGCCGGCCGAATTCCTTGAGGACCCGCCGGACCCGCCGTCGGCCGCGGGCCAGACGGCCGCCGACCCGGCGGCCGCCGATAACGTTTCACCCGGGAACGCCCCGGCCGGGGATGGCTCGCTTGGCATTGGCTCTCTGAAGGGATAGGCAGCTATGAACAACCTGCATCGCGAACTCGCCCCGGTTTCGGCCGCCGCCTGGGCAGGCATCGAGGAGGAGGCCAAGCGCACGTTCGCGAGGCACGCCGCCGCGCGCAAGTCGGTCGACGTGACCGGCCCCGACGGGCCGACGCTGGCCGGCGTCGGCACCGGTCACTCCGAGTCGATCGACCCGCCCGCGGCCGGCATCCAGGCGACGCTGCGGGCCTGGCAGCCGGTGGTCGAGCTCAGGGTCCCGTTCACGCTGAGCCGGTCGGAGATCGACTCGGTCGAGCGCGGCTCGCAGGACCCGGACTGGCAGCCGGTCAAGGACGCGGCCAAGAAGATCGCCTTCGCTGAGGACCGCGCGGTCTTCGACGGCTACGCCCAGGCCCAGATCACCGGCGTCGGCCCCGCCTCGACCAACCCCGGACTGACCCTGCCGGCCGAGGTCAGGGACGTACCCGGACGTGGTCAGCAAGGCGCTCAGCCAGCTCCGGCTGGCGGGCGTGGCCGGCCCGTACTCGCTGCTGCTGTCGGCCGACGCGTGGACGGCGGTCAGCGAGACCTCCGATCACGGCTACCCGATCCGTGAGCACCTGGCCAGGCTGCTGGACGGCGACATCATCTGGGCGCCCGCGATCGACGGCGCGCTGCTGCTGTCCGGCCGCGGCGGCGACTACGAGCTGCGCCTCGGCCAGGACCTGTCGATCGGCTACCTGTCCCACGACGCCGAGCGGGTCGAGCTCTACTTCGTCGAGTCCTTCACCTTCTCCGTCTACACAACTGAGGCCAGCGTCTCCATCACCGCGTAACGCCACTTCCGCCGACCCCCAGCACCGGTGCCCCCGCGCACCGGTGCCGCCGCGCACCGGCGCCACCCCACCCCACCCCACCCGTGTGCCAAATGCGCATTCGGGCTCACTCTTGCCGGCCTAAAAGCGCATTTGGGCCCACGGCGGTGGGGTTGCCTAGTGCCCGGCCGACCCGTCGGGGACGGCCATGACGTGGGTCTCGGTGAAGCTGAGGAGGCCCTCGCGGCCGAGCTCGCGGCCGAGGCCGGACTGGTTGAAGCCGCCGAACGGCGCGCGCTCGTCGACCGCGGTCGCGTTGTGGTTGTTGAAGAAGGTGACGCCGGTGCGCAGCTGGCGGGCGACCGCCAGGCCGTGCTCGGTGTCGCCCGACCACACCGACGAGCAGAGCCCGGACCAGGTGGCGTTGGCCAGCCGGATCGCCTCCGCCTCGTCGTCGTAACCGATGATCGGCAGTGACGGGCCGAACTGCTCCTCGGCGACGATCCCGAGCTCGGGCGCGGGGTCGAGCACCAGCGACGGCAGCATGTAGTTGCCCGAGGTCCAGTCGCCGGCGTACTCGCCGTAGGTCTGCACCTCCGCCCCCGCCGCCTGCGCCTGCTCGAGCAGCCCGGCCACGTAGTCCCGCTGCTGGGCGGTGTTGAGCGGGCCCATCGTGGTGGCGGCGTCGAGCCCGGGGCCGACCCTGGTCGCGGTCAGCGTGGCCTTCAGCCCGTCCACGACCTCGTCGTAGCGGGACCTGGGCACGTAGAGCCGCTTGAGCGCCATGCACACCTGGCCGGTGGTCATGAACGTCGCCCCGCTCATCTTCGCGAACGCGTCCGCGTCGAGGACCGCGTCGGACAGCACGACCGCCGGGTCGTTGCCGCCGAGTTCCAGCGTCACGTTGGTCACGTTGGCGGCGGCCATCGTCATGATCCGCTTGCCGCCGCCGACCGAGCCGGTGAAGACGACGTGCTTGATCCGAGGGTCGCCGACGACGACCGGGCCGACCACCGCGTCGGCCCCGGTGACCACGTTCAGCACGCCCGGCGGGAGCGCGCGGACCAGGTGCGCGAGGGTCCGGACGGACGACAGCGGGGTGGTGGGCGGCGGCTTCACGATCACTGTGTTGCCCGCCATCAGCGCATACGGCAGGGACGCCGCGAGGATGGCGAGCGGCCAGTTGAACGGGTAGATGATCGTGACCACCCCCGCCGAGAGCTTGCTGATCGTGGTGTTGAACGGCGGCCCGGCCAGCTGCTCGTCGACGTCGAGCGACGGCGCGAACTCGGCCGCCTGGTGGAACCGGCCGGCGAAGACCATGGTGTCGATCATGGCCTCGAACCGGATCTTGCCGTTCTCGCGGGACAGGATCTCGGTCCGCTCCTCCGCATCCGACTCCAGCGTCGACAGCGCCTTGAGCACGATCGCGGTCCGCTCGGTGGCGGACAGCGCCGCCCACGCGGGCCAGGCCGCCTCGGCCGCGCTGACCGCGGCCGCGGCGTCCTCGGCCGACGCGGCGGCCGCGTAGCCGATGATCGCGCCGGTGCGGGCCGGGTCGTAGACCGCGAACGTGCCGGCCGAGCCGGGCCGTTCCTCGCCCGCGATCAGCAGCGGGGTGCTGATCGGTTCAACTGCCGTAGTCATATGGATGCTCCTGACTCGATTTTGCTAAAGCTCAGACCTGTGCGTCGCGGTACCGGGAGGTCGGGCCGTCAAGCAGGATGGCCTTGGACTCGAGGAACAGCATGAGCCCCATTTCTCCGCCCTCGCGGCCGATGCCGGACTGCTTGAACCCGCCGAAACCCATCTCGAAGTCCGTCTTGAACCCGTTGTGGCTGATGTTGCCGGTGCGCATCTGCCCCGCGACCTCGCGGGCGCGATCGTTGTCGTTGGTGAAGACCGCGCCGTGCAGGCCGTAGATGGTCTCGTTGGCGATCCGCACCGCGTCATCCTCGTCGGCGGCCGGGATGACCGAGAGCACCGGGCCGAAGATCTCCTCCTGGGCGATGACCGAGGAGTTGTCCACGTTGCCGAACACAGTCGGCTCGACGTACCAGCCCCGGTCCAGGCCCTTCGGGCGGCCGCCGCCGGTGGCCAGCTGCGCGCCGCCCGCGATGCCCTTGGCGATGTAGCCCTCGACCCGGGTGCGCTGCCGCTCGGCCGCCAGCGGGCCCATCTGGACCTGCGGGTCGTACGGGTCGCCAACCGTGACTTTCGAGAACGACGAGGCGAGGGCCTCGACCATGGCGTCGTGGCGCGACCGGGTGACCACGATCCGGGTGAGCGACGCGCACACCTGGCCGGACACCAGGCACTCGGCCTGGGCGAGGGCGCGGGCGGTCGTCTCGATGTCGGCGTCATCGAGGATGACCGCGGCCGACTTACCGCCGAGCTCCAGCGTGACCCGGGCGATCCGCTCGCCGCAGATCGAGGCGATGCGCCGTCCGGCCGCGGTGGAGCCGGTGAAGGTGATCTTGTCGACCCGCGGGTCGCGGACCAGCAGTTCGGAGACCTCACGGTCGGCGCAGACCACGTTGAGCACGCCGGGCGGCAGGCCGACCGCCTCGGCCGCCTCGGAGATCAGGTATCCCTCGCCGGGAGCCTCAGGCGAGGTCTTGAGCACCACGGTGCAGCCGGCGATCAGCGCCGGCGCGACCTTCATGCTGATGAGGGCCATCGGCGTGTTCCACGGGACGATCGCGCCGACCACGCCGACCGGCTCCTTGACCACGAGGCCGAAGCCGCGCGGCGATTTCACCGGCCGCTCCCACTCGAACGTGTCCGCCAGGCCGGCGTAATAGTCGAAGATGCGCTGCGCGCCCGGGCCGCCGGTCGCCGCGAAGCCGACGGTCACGCCGGACTCGCGCGGCCACATCTGGACGATGTCGCCGGTCCGCCTCCCGATCTCCGCGCCGATCGCCCGCAGGTAAGCGGCCCGCTCACCAGGCGACAGCCGGGCCCAGGGTCCGCGGTCGAAGGCTTCACGGGCCGCGGTGACGGCCCGGTCGATGTCGGCCGACTGGGCCTCGGCCACGGTGAGGTAGGCCAGCTCGGTGTGCGAGTCGATGACGGTGATGGTCGAATCGGACGAGGGCGTTACCCACTCCCCGCCGATGAAGAAGCGGTCCGTGTGCTTGATCGGCACCGATACGCCGGCCGAGGTGGTCATCTGGGGGCTCTCCCGTCATCGTTCCTGGCCCGCTGGGCGCGTCGTGGACATGAGCCCGGCCAGAATCGTAGTCTCAGTGTGACTTCAGCGTAGGGACGGGAGCCGGCGGCCGCCTACGGCGTGCCCGACAACCTCACCCTCAGCCGAGTTGGGGCATCCCACAACGAGAAAAGGGTCGGCAGCGAATGATGGCGTTTCTCAACGACGAGGCATGGCAGGGCAAGGTCTACTCCGGCGGCTGGATCGCCTCCGGTGATGGCGACGCGGCCGCGAGGCGCGCTGGATCACGATCCGGGGCGACATCGCCCCGTATCCGTTCTAGTGGCGGCTACGCTCCTGTTCTATGAGCGCCCAGCCATCGCACGCCCCGGCCGCGACGTCGCTTCCCGAGATGTCGCTGCCGGAATGGCTGGTGCTCGCGATCCTGCGCCAGCAGCCCGCCCATGGCTTCGCGGTCGCGCAGCTGACCGCGACCGACGGCGAGCTCGGCCGGGTCTGGCAGATCCCGAAGGCGGTCGTCTACCGGGCCATCGGCCGCCTGCTTGACGCGGGCCTGATCGCCCCGGAGGGGACCGAGCGCGGGGCGGGCCCGCAGCGGACCGTGTACACGGCCACCGCGGCGGGCAGCGCGGCGGCCGCGCGCTGGCTGCAGACCCCGGTCGAGCACGTCCGCGACATCCGCTCCCACCTGCTGCTCAAGCTCGCCCTGCTCGACCGGGCGGGCGACGACCCGGCCGGCCTGCTCGACGCCCAGCGGGCGGTCCTGGTGCCGATCGCGGCGGCGATCGAGGCCCGCCACGCGGCCAGCGCCGGCTTCGACGCCACCCTGCTGGCCTGGCGTCAGGCGACCGCGGTGGCGGCCCTCGACTTCATCGACCGGATCAGGCCGGCCCAGACGTAGCCGCCCGCCCGGGCGGCCGCTAGCGCCGTTCGGCGACGGCGAAGAAGCGCTGCGGCGCGTCGTCGTAGGCGGTCAGCCGCCACCCGGCGGCCGCGGTCAACCGGCGCAGCATCCCGTCCGCCAGCGGCTCGTCGGCGGCGAGGGCCCGTCCGTGGCGGGCGGCGAGGGCGGCCCGCCCGGATGGGTGGAAGAGCACCAGCAGGCCGCCCGGCCGGACCACCCGGGCGAGCTCGCGCAGCCCCGCCTCGGTGTCCGGCAGGTGGTGGACGAGGCCGGCGGCGAAGATCGCGTCGGCCGACGCGTCGGCGAACGGCAGCGCGCGGGCGTCGGCCAGGATGACCGCGGCCCCGGCGGCGCTGCTCTTGGGCCGGGCCGCCGCCAGCATCTCGGGGGTCAGGTCGACGGCGACGACCGAGCCGTCGGGTCCGACCGCCTCGCGCAGCGGCGGCAGCGCCCGCCCGGTCCCGCAGCCGACGTCAATCGCCACGCCGCCGCGGCGGGATGCCCGCCTCGGCGACCGCCGCGCGGTACGCGGGCAGGTCGTCGCCGAACTTCGCGTCCCAGGTCGCGGCCCGGCAGCCGAAGAACGCCTGGGTCTCGGCGACGTACCGCGCGCCGCTCGCGCGTGGCGGTGGCATGCGATCATCATGCCGACGCGGAAGGTGACCACGCAAGACCGAAAGCTCGGCCCCGGTCCTTGCTTTACGACCGCCGTCGTTGTCAAATTGTTACTACCTACCGACCGGGCGCTGGTCACGGACCGGTGCCCGCGCGCGGCACCATGCGGGCAGCTGCAATGGGGTAGCCGCCCCCGCCGCGCGGCGAGGAGATGACCATTCATGACAGTGACCGTGGACCGCACCGTCGAAGAGTTCACCGCCACCCCCCGCAAGCTGTTCATCAACGGGCAGTGGGTCGATGCCGCCTCGGGCAAGACGTTCGAGACGCCCAACCCGGCCACCGGCGAGACGCTGGCGAACGTGGCCGAGGGCGATTCCGAGGACATCGACCGCGCCGTCCGCGCCGCCAGGGCGGCGTTCGACGACGGCCCCTGGGGCCGCATCACGCCGTCCGAGCGCGGCCGGATCATCTGGCGGATCGGCGACCTGATCCTCGAGCACGCGCGAGGAGCTGGCGCAGCTCGAGAGCCTCGACAACGGCAAGCCCTACGCGGTCGCCCTCGGCGCCGACGTCCCGCTGGCGGCGGACCTGTTCCACTACATGGCCGGCTGGGCGACCAAGATCGAGGGCAACTCGATCAACATCTCGGTGCCGTACATGCCCGGCGCCAACTTCCACTCCTACACGCTCCGCGAGCCGGTCGGCGTGGTCGGCCAGATCATCCCCTGGAACTTCCCGCTGCTGATGGCCGCGTGGAAGCTCGGGCCGGCGCTGACCGACGGGCAACACGGTGGTGCTGAAGCCCGCCGAGCAGACGCTCGCTGACCGCGATCCGCCTGGCCAGCCTGCTCGCCGAGGCGGGCGTCCCCGACGGCGTGGTGAACGTCGTCACCGGCTACGGCGAGACGGCCGGCGCGGCGCTCGCCGCCCACCCGCTGGTCGACAAGATCGCCTTCACCGGGTCGACCGAGGTCGGCAAGCTGATCGTGCACGCCGCGGCCGGGAACCTGAAGAAGGTCACCCTCGAGCTCGGCGGCAAGTCGCCCAACATCGTCTTCGATGACGCCCCGGGTGACGCGATCGCGGGCGCCGCCAACGCGATCTTCTTCAACCACGGGCAGTGCTGCGTGGCCGGGTCCCGGCTGTACGTCCAGGAGAGCCGGTTCGACGAGGTCATCGAGGGCGTCTCCGAGATCGCCAAGTCGATCAAGCTCGGCCCGGGCATGAGCGCGGACACCCAGATGGGCCCGCTGGTCTCCGACGAGCAGCTCGAGCCGGGTCACCGGCTACCTGGAGTCCGGCCGGGCGGACGGTGCGACGGCGGTCACCGGCGGCGGGCGCTGGGGCGACCGGGGCTACTTCGTCGAGCCCACCGTGATCACCGGCACCCGCCCGGACATGAAGATCGTCCGCGAGGAGATCTTCGGCCCGGTCGTCGTGGCCGCGCCGTTCCAGTCGCTCGACGACATCGCCGCCGCCGCCAACGACTCCGACTACGGCCTCGGCGCGGGCATCTGGACCAAGGACATCTCCAAGGCGCACGCCCTCGCGAAGAAGCTGCGGGCGGGCACCGTCTGGATCAACTGCTACAACGTCTTCGACGCGTCGCTGCCGTTCGGCGGCTACAAGCAGTCCGGCTGGGGCCGCGAGATGGGCCACGAGGCCCTCGAGGCCTACACCGAGGTCAAGGCGGTGACGGCGCAGCTGTAAGCCCCGCGCAGTCACGGGCGGGGGCGGTCCCCCGGCGCTCCGTCCCCGCCCGCCGGCCCGCGGAAATTCACAATCGATCATCTCGAACGGGCCCGGCCGTCTCTCCACTCGCTCATTGCCCCGGGCAGGCGTGAAGACGTCCCACGACACCCGATCCTGGTTAGTCACCCGACCCTAGTTGGCAGGTCCCATTGGTGTCGATTTGCCTAATCGACACGCCTGTCTCTTGCTGGCAGGCTTGAGGTCATGGAGAAGCCGACGATGCGCGCGATCAGGCAAGAGGCGCTTGGCGGTCCGGAGGTGCTCCGCGAGGTCGAAGTGGAGAGGCCCGAGCCCGGCCTCTCCCAGATCCTCGTCCACGTGCGCGCGGCCGGCGTCAACCCCAGCGACTGGGCCCACCGGGCTTTCCGCGTGTTCCTGGGCGAGCCGCCGTTCACGCTCGGCTGGGACGTGTCCGGCGTGGTCGAGTCGGTCGGCTTCGGCGTCACGCTGTTCAAGCCGGGCGACGAGGTGTTCGGCATGCTTCCGTACCCGTTCGGCGTCGGCTCGCATGCGGAGTACGCGGTCGGCCCCGCCCGCGCCTTCGCGATCAAGCCGGCCAACGTCGACCACGTCACCGCCGGCGCGCTGCCACTGGCCGCGCTCACCGCCTGGCAGGCGCTCAACGACACCGCTCACCTGCAAGCGGGCCAGCGGGTGCTGATCCACGCGGCGGCCGGGGGAGTGGGCCACCTGGCGGTGCAGATCGCCAAGGCCAGCGGCGCGTACGTGATCGGCACCGCCAGCGAGCGCAACCACGACCTCGTGCGGAGCCTGGGCGCGGACGAGGTCATCGACTACACCGCGACCGACTTCACGACGGCCGTGGCGGACCTGGACGTCGTGGTCGATCCGATCGCCGGCGACTACTCCGCCCGCTCGCTTCGCGTCCTGCGCGAGGGCGGCATCCTCGTCTCGCTGCTCCCGTTCGCCCCGGAGATCCCCGGCCAGGCAGCCGGGCTCGGAGTCCGCGCCGAGATCATGCTGGTCGAGTACGACCACCAGGGCATGACCGTGATCGCCGATCTGGTCACCCGGGGCAAGCTCCGCCCGGTCATCGCCGCCACGTTCCCGCTGGCGGACGCGGCCAAGGCCCACGAGCGAGGCGAGACCGGGCACGTCGCAGGCAAGATCGTCCTGATCATGCCCTGAGGACCAAAGTGCAAATTCAAATCCCATTATCCCGAACGGTCGCGTGGTTCCTGCTCACAGGCCCGCCGCGCGCAGCGGACATGGAGGTCTGATCGGTGGACGTCTCGTTCGGCACGATCTGGGAGGCCATCGCCCGCGACCAGCCCGATAGCGTGGCTATCTCGGAGCCCGGCCGGGACTACACGTTCGCCGAGTTCGAGGACCGGGCGGCCCGACTCGCGGCCGCGCTCTCGGCGGCCGAGGTCGGCCCGGGCGACAAGGTCGCGTGCTACCTCTACAACGGCGCCGCCTACCTGGAGACGGTGTTCGCCGCGTTCAAGATCGGCGCCGTTCCGGTGAACGCGAACTACCGGTACACCCAAGGCGAGCTGACCGCGCTGCTGGCCGACGCCGACGCCGCGGCCCTGGTGTTCAGCGGCGACCTCGCGGCCAACGTGGCGCACGCCGCGCGCACGCTCCCGTCGCTGCGCCTGCTCGTCCGGGTCGGCCCGATTCCGACCGGCACGGCCCAGGCGGATCCGGTCCGTGCCGCCCCCGAGCTGGCCGGTCTGTACGCCGCGACCGCGCCGCGCCACGCGGAGCCGCGCCCCGGCTCGGATCAGCTCTTCATGTACACCGGTGGCACCACCGGCAGGCCGAAGGGCGTGATCTGGCGCATGTCCGACCTGCTGGGATCGATGGGGGCCTCGCTCTTCAGCCGGTTGGGGGCGGCCGATCCGCCCGGCACGCTGGGTGACATGGTGGCGATCGCGCGGGCTGCGCGGGCCGATGGGCGGGCCCCGGTGGTGCTTTCCGTCGTGCCCCTGATGCACGCGACCGGCCTGTTCAACAGCATGGGGGCGCTGGCGGTCGGCGGCCGGGTGGTCATGACCCGGCCGGGCGGGCTCGACCCGCGCCAGGTCTGGGAGACGGTGGCGAAACAGCGGGTTCGCACCCTGCTGGTGGCGGGCAACGCCGTGTGCCAGCCGCTGGTCGATGAGCTGCTGGCCGCCGAGGCGGCCGGGCGGCCGCACGATCTCAGCTCGCTCGACTCCATCACCAGCTCGGGGACGGTGCTTGGCGACCGGCTCAAGCGCGCGCTGCACGAGCGGGCCGCGGTCACCATCACCGACGCGCTCGCGTCAAGCGAGGGCGGCCCGTTCGCGTTCGCGATCACCTCGTCGACGGCCGACCTGCCGTCCCGGTTCTTCCCGGCCGCGGCAACCCGGGTACTGGCCGCCGACGGCGGGGAGGTGATCCCTGGCAGCGGCCAGATCGGCACCCTCGCGTTCGGCGGGCCGATCCCGGAGGGCTACTACAAGGACCCGGCCAAGACCACGGCGACGTTCCGCACGGTCGCCGGGGTCCGCTACACGATGCCGGGCGACCTGGCCACGGTCGACGCCGACGGCGCGATCCGGTTCCTCGGCCGGGGCAGCGGGGTGATCAACACCGGCGGCGAGAAGGTGCACCCGCAGGAGGTCGAGGACCTGCTGCTCGCGCAGCCCGGGGTGACCGACGCGTCGGTCGTCGGCGTCCCCGACGAGACCTGGGGCGAGCGGGTGGCGGCGGTGGTCGCCACCGCGGACGCAACGGTCACCGAGCAGCAGCTGCAAGGACGCGCTCCGCCGCCGCCTGGCCGGGTACAAGGTGCCCCGCTCCATCCGGCTGCTCCCCGCCCTCCCGCGCACCGCCACCGGCAAGCTCGAACTGGCCCAGATCCGCCGCCTCGCCTCCGGCGATCCGGCGCCAACCGCGCCATCGGATAACCCCGAATAACGAGGCAGGCGCAACGGGAGTACCGTCTACCCACATCGCTGACTAAATGTGGAGGATTGCTGTGACGGGTGCCGTTGACCTGGCTGACTTGACCGGGATCTATCGCGATCTGCACGCGCACCCCGAGCTCGCGTTCGCCGAGCACCGGACGGCCGGCATCGTGGCGGCGCGGCTGCGCGACCTCGGCTACCAGACGACGACGGGCGTCGGCGGCACCGGCGTGGTCGGCCTGCTGGCCAACGGGGACGGCCCGACCGTGCTGCTGCGGGCCGACATGGACGCGCTGCCGGTGCTCGAGCGGACCGGCCTCGACTACGCGTCGGCCGACCGCGGCAAGAGCGCGGACGGCAAGGACGTGCCGGTCATGCACGCCTGCGGTCACGACGCGCACGTCACCTGCCTGCTCGGCGCGGCCGCCGAGCTCGCCGCCGACGCGAGCGGCTGGAGCGGCACCCTGCTGCTCGTCTTCCAGCCCGCGGAAGAGGTTGGCGAGGGCGCCCAGGCGATGATCGACGACGGCCTGTTCGACCGGTTCGGGCTGCCCGACGTGGTGCTCGGCCAGCACGTCGCGCCGATCCCGGCCGGCCTGCTCGGGGTCAGGTCCGGTCCGGCGTTCGCCGCCGCCGACTCGCTCCGCATCGTCCTGCACGGCCAGGGCGGTCACGGCTCCCGCCCGGAGACCACGATCGACCCGGTGCTGATGGCGGCCGCGGTGGTGCAGCGGCTGCAGGGCATCGTCGCCCGTGAGCTGCCGGCCGCCGACGCCGCCGTGGTCACCGTCGGCGCGCTGCACGCGGGCACGGTGTCGAACGTCATCCCCGACGAGGCCGAGCTGCTGGTCTCGGTCCGCACCTTCGACCAGGGGGTGCGGGGCAAGGTGCTGGCCGCGATCGAGCGCATCGTCACGGCCGAGGCGGCCGCATCCGGGGCGGTGGTCGCGCCCGAGATCACCTCGCTCGGCGCGTTCCCGCTGGTCGTGAACGACCCCGCCGCGTGCGCCCGGGTCAGCGACGCCTTCGCCGCGCGCGATCGGGCCCGGGCTGGTGCTCGACCCGGGCCCGGTGACCGGAAGCGAGGACGTCGGGCTGCTCGCCACCGCGTCCGGCGCGCCCTGCGCCTACTGGCTGCTCGGCTGCGCCGACCCGGCGCTGTTCGCCGGGATCACGTCGCTCGAGGAGGCCAGGGTGATCGTCGAGACCCTGCCGTCCAACCACTCGCCGCTGTTCGCGCCGATCATCGAGCCGACCCTGCGTACCGGGGTCGCGGCGCTGACGAGCGCGGCCCGCGCCTGGCTGGACCCGGCCGCGCGCTAGCCGTTCGAGGACAGCCGCTGGGCCGGGTGCGGCTTGGGCAAGTCGAGGCGGAACCACGCGACGTGGCAGGCCTCGTCGCCGTCTACCCCCCAGTTGCCGTCCCCGGCGATGGAGGCAAGGGCGGTGAGCCCGTGCCTTCGGCGGCTGCTAGCCCACTCGCCACCCTGATCTATGACCTCAACCCAGGCGTAATCGTCCGGATAGAGCGTGACCCGCACCGTGAACGTTCCGGCCGGCCGCCCGGAACGGCTGTGCACGATGGCGTTGGTCGCCAACTCCGACGTGATCAGAACGAGGTCGTCCGACAGCGGGCAGCCGTCGGTGATCGCGGTCAGGTCCGCGCATACCTCGCGGATCTGCTCGATCGTCCCGAGGTAGGAACGCTCGAACGCGGTCGCCCGCGGAGTGCGTGCCTGGTTCATCCCGGATCCCTGCTGCCAGGGCGGCCCATCCCGCCGTGGTTATTTTGGCAAATCTACATCGGCATCCCTGGTCAAACAGGGTGGAGGCCAGCGTTTTCACGCTTTATTCACTGGTTTTAACACTTTATTCACGCTGGCTAAACATGAGAATCACAAAACATGAAAAATCAAATTCAGTCGCTCGAACGGGCCCTGGCCCCCCCAAAGTGCCCGCGACCTGCAAACGGTTGCAGACGGGCCGCCGGTGCGGCGCGCGAACGGCAGGGGGAGAATCGTCCGGATCGTCAGCGAGCAGGGAGGCAGGATGAGCGAGTCAGCGGCCGTGCCAGTGGTGCGCCAGCGCGGGCTGTGGTTCGAGGAGCTCCAGACCGGCGTCCTCTACCAGCACGCGCCCGGGCGGACGCTGAGCGAGGCCGACAACACGCTGTTCAGCACGATGACCATGAACCCGCAGTCGCTGCACCTCGACGCCGCCTTCAGCGAGCAGCACCGAGTTCGGCGAGCGCCTGGTCAACAGCCTGCTCACCATGTCGGTCCTGGTCGGGCTGTCGGTCGGTCATCTGACCCAGGGCACGATCGTGGCCAACCTGAGCTTCGGCGACGCGCGCTTCCCGGCCCCGGTCCGGCACGGCGACACGATCTACGGTGAGACGACCGTGCGCGACAAGCGCCTGTCGGCGAGCCGGCCGGGCCAGGGCATCGTGGTCTTCGACCACGTGGCCAGGAACCAGCACGGCGAGGTGGTGGCCCTCGTGACCAGGACCACGCTGATGCGCTGCCGGCCGGACGACGACGACCAGCCGGGCGACCCGGCTTAAGCGCGGCAAGCGGCAGAGCTCGCTCGGCCGGGACGCGCGCGCTGGCTAGCGAAGCGTCCCCTGGGCGGTCCGGCGGCCGTGCCGGTCGCGGACGGCGGTGCTGGTCGCGGCCTCGCCCGGGACGGCGCTGACGATCATGCCCTGGTGGTCGAAGAGCGGCGAGACCAGCCGGTACTCGAAGTACCGTTCGCGCGCGGGCGACGCCGAGGCGGCTCGCGCCGGCGAACGCGGCCGCGCGGGCGGCCTCCGCCATCGCCAGCGCCTGCAGCGGCCCGTGCGTCAGCAGCCCCGGGTACCCCTCGACGTCGCGCGCGAAGTCACGGTCGTAGTGAATGCGATGCGCGTTATAGGTGAGCGCCGAGAACCGGAAGAGCAGGGCGGGCGAGACCGGGATCTCCCGCTCGCCGTCGCCCGCCGGCACGACCGTATCCGTCCCCTCAGCGGAACGGGCGCCCGACCGCTCGGCGCCGCCGTCGGCCGACCCGCCGCCGTCGGCCGACCCGCCCGCGGCGGCGACCGGCGCTCGGTAGACGATGTCCTGCTCCTCGTCGACGACCACCTGATCGCGTTGCACGATCTGGTGGCCGACCACGACGAACGTCATCGGCCCGGTCCGCCCGACCTTGTCGGTCATCGAGAGCACCCGGGTCAGCCTGGTGGCGGGCTCGCCGCAGCGCAGCACCCCGCAGGCGCGCACTCGGCCGCCGGCCCACATCCGGCGCAGCCCGGGCGCAGGCGGCGCGGGAAGCACGCCCCGGACCGGGTGCCCGTCCGGGCCGAGGTCGGCCTGGGCCGGCCGGTCGAGCAGATAGCACCAGTGCCACAGCAGCGGCAGCCCGGCCCCGCCCGCCAGGTCGGGCACCGGAACGTCGAGCAGCCCGCCCAGCGCATCGGCCGGCCCGGCCGCCAGCGTCTCCGTCCGTTCGATGACGTCACCCATGGCTGCCAGTATGCCCAGCGCGCGGACTCGGCGGTTAGAGTGGCCGGGTGAATTCGGAGTTTCCGCTGCACCCGTTCCCCTTCAGCGGGGACGGGGTGACCGCCGTCGTCACCACCAGGCACGGCGGCGTGTCAGCCGGCCCCTACGCCAGCCTCAACCTGGGCGCCCAGGTCGGGGACGACCCGCAGGCGGTTCGGCAGAACCGGGCGCGGGTGGCCGCCGCCGTCGGCGCGGACCGGCTGACCATCGCCGCCCAGCAGCACACGAACCGGGTGGCGGTTGTCGATCGGGGAACCGCCGGTCGCGGCCACGACGGGGTCGCGGGCTCGCGCAGCGCCTTCCCGGCGACCGACGCGCTCGTCACCGACCTGCCCGGCGTCGCGCTGGCGGTCGTGGTGGCCGACTGCGCCCCGGTCGTGCTGTTCGATCCGGTGCACCGGGCGATCGGGGTCGCCCACTGCGGACGAGCGGGAACGGTGACCGGCATGCTCCCGAATGCCGTCGAGGCGATGGCCAAGGCGTTCGGGTCAGCGCCGGCCGACCTGCTGGTGGGCATCGGCCCGGCCATCCGGGCCGACAGCTACGAGGTCGGCGACGTCGAGGCAGCCGAGGTGACGGCGGCATTCGGCCCCGACGCGGCCGGCCTGCTCAGGCCGACCCGGCCCGGGCACTGCACGCTCGACCTGGTCGGCGGCCTTCGCATCCAGCTCGGCCGGGCCGGGGTCAAGGACGCCAACGTCCACGACCTGGGCATCGACACCAGAACCAACGCCGACCGGTTCTTCTCGCACCGCGCCGCACGCCCGTCCGGCCGCTTCGCGGCCGTCGCGCTGCTCCCGACCTGACGCAAGGCTCAAGTCGGTCGCCGTCCCCCAGGTCATCAGCGGGTAGTCGAGACAGCCGGCCTGCGAGCAGTCGCCCCGGCCCGTTCGAGCTAAAGATCTTGATTATCCCGAACGGACCGGGGCGACTCTCAGCCCGCCAGCAGCTCCGGCAGCGCGCGCGACCGCGACCGCCCAGTCGGGCGTGGCCGGGTCGATCAGCGTGAAGTGGTCGCCGAACGTCTCCACCAGGCGCGCGCGACCGCCCGCCGCCAGCGCGGCGGCGACGTAGCGCTCGCTGTAGGAGTACGGCACCCGCTGATCGGCGCGGGAGTGCAGGCAGACGACGGCGGCGGGCGACGGCAGCCACGTCATCGGGTCGGCCAGCCGGTACGGTTCCGGCCGGTCGTCCGGTCCGCCGCCCATCAGCTTGATCGCCGCGTCCTCGCCCAGCCGGTCGCGCGCGCAGTCCGCCAGCCCGAGCACCCCGCCCTGCGAGACACCCCGGTCACGGCGACGTCAGGCCGCGCGCCGGGTGCGCCGTCGGGCAGCCCGGCCCGGGCCGCCGCCCACACCCCGAGGTGCCCGCCCGCGCTGTGCCCGACGGCGCCCACCCGGGACGAGTCGACCGGCAGCGAGGCGAGCAGGTCGATCCCGGCCGCGACGTCCTCGAAGGTGGCCGGCCAGCCGCCGCCGTTGCCGACCCGGCGGTACTCCAGGTTCCAGGCCGCGTACCCGCGCGCGGCCAGGTCGGCCGCGAGCGGGCGGCCGAGCGACAGGTCGTACCGGGCGCCCCAGAACCCGCCGTGCAGCACCACCACGGTGCCGAGCGGCCGCCCGTCCGGCAGCGAAAGCTCCCCGAACTGGGCCGGGTCCGCGCCGTACCGATGGATGACCGGTTCTGTCACGCGCTGCTCCTGTTTCCGGCTGACCGCTGCTCAAGTGGACTCCACATTCTCGCAACAGCGGCTCACCCCCACGCCGCTGGGCGTCACCCGGGCGGGGGCCCGACCGTTTGCCCGACATTTCGGAAATATCGGGCGAGCGGTCGGAAAGAGATCTTGGAAGATTGTTTTTTAGCGGAAGTTTTGCACCGATATAGCGTGCTTTTCTTCCGCGCTGAAAAAAGTTTCCAAGATCTTTTGCGCCTAGGCGCAGCGGAAGATGGAACAGTGGGGCGCACGCGTCAGCCCGGCCACGCGAGTCCCAGGTTTCCCGGCCGGTCCGGGGTACCGTTGCCGGGTGGCGGTTAGGAACGGGCGGCGCACCCGGTGAGCCTGGTTGAACGCGAGCTGTTCCTGGTCGCCGCGGGCGCGCTGGCCGGCCTGGTCGGGACGGCGGGCGGTATCACGTCGCTGGTCTCGTATCCGGCGCTGCTGCTGGCCGGGATCGCGCCGCTGCAGGCGAACGTGGCCAACATCGTCGCGCTGGTCGCGTGCTGGCCCGGGTCGGCCGTCGCCTCGCGGCCGGAACTGGCCGGGCGAGGCGCGTGGCTGCGGCGCTGGGGCGTCGTCGCCGCGCTGGGCGGGACCGCCGGCTCGGTGCTGCTGCTGGTCACCCCGGCGAGCGTGTTCGGCCAGGTGGTGCCCTTCCTGGTGGTGATCGGATCGCTCGCGCTGCTGCTGCAGCCGCAGATCGCCGCCTGGCAGGCCCGGCGGGAGGCACCCGGCCGGGGGAGTTTGCTGCTGCTGCCGGTCGGCCTGTTCGCGCTGTCGGTGTACAACGGGTACTTCGGGGCCGGCTCGGGCGTGCTGCTGCTCGCGCTGCTGCTGCTCACCGCAGAACCGGCGCTCGTATTCGCCAACGCGCTGAAGAACATGCTGGTCGGCGCGGCCACGATCACCTCGGCGGTGCTGTTCGCGGTGTTCGCCCACGTCGACTGGTCGGCGGTGGCGCCGCTGGCGGCGGGAACGTTCGCGGGCTCGCTGATCGGCCCGCGCGTCGCCCGTCGGCTGCCGCCCGCGCTGCTTCGCTGGCTGGTCGCGCTGACCGGCCTGGCGCTGGCGGCCCGGCTCTGGATCGACCCGGCCGGCTGAGCGCCGGCTAGCTGACGCTGGCCAGCCGAGCGCCGGCCCCCTCAGCGGCGCGGACGCTGCGGCGTTCCGGGGCGTCCCGTAAGATTCCGCTGTGCCGGAATTTGACCCAAGGACGCCCAGCATCGCGCGGGTCTACGACTACCTGCTCGGCGGCAAGGACAATTTCGCCGCCGACCGGGAGATGGGCGACCGGCTGGTCGCCGTCTTCCCCCCGGCCGCCGACATCGTCCCGGAGAACCGGCAGTTCCTGTCCCGCGCGGTCACCTGGGTGGCGAACCAGGGGGTCGGCCAGTTCATCGATCTCGGCTGCGGCCTGCCGACCACGCCCAACAGCCACGAGACGGCCCAGGCGGTCGCGCCGCAGGCGCGGGTGGCGTACGTCGACAACGACCCGGTCGCGGTGTCCCACCTCCGGGCCTTGGTCGCCAAGGGCAGCCCGGGCGTGCTCGTGGTGGACGCGGACGCGGGCGATCCCGACGCGATTCTCGGCGCCGTCGGCCAGGAACTCGACCTCGCCGCGCCGACGTGCCTGATCATCGGGTTCCTGCTGCACTTCTACAGCCCGGCGGCGGCGCGCTCGCTGGTGGGCGCGTACGCCGCCCGGCTCGCCCCCGGCAGCTACGTGATCATCTCCAACGTCCGCGGCGACGGCGAGGTCGCGGACCGCTGGTTCGGGACCTACAGCTCCGGGGTCGCGCAGGGGCACAACTACCCGGTGGCGGAGTTCGCCACGCTGTTCGACGGCATGGAGCTCGTCCCGCCGGGCGTGGTCGACGGCCGCCAGTGGCATCCGGGCTGGTCGGATCTTCCCTCGGTACCGTCCAGGGACGGCCAGGCCATCTCCGGGGTAGCCCGCGTCCGCTAGCCGCCCGCCCCGATCGGCGAAGATGGTCGGTGTGGAGTACGACTACATCGTCGTCGGCGCCGGGGCGGCCGGCTGCGTGCTGGCGGGGCGGCTGGCGGCGGCCCCGGCCCGGCCGAGCGTGCTGCTCGTCGAGTACGGCGGGCGGCCGGTCAACCCGCTGCTGCACATCCCGAAGGGCTTCTACTACACGCTCCGCGGCGACCGGTACCTGTACCGGTACGAGACCCAGCCGGTCACGCCGGGCGGCGCGGACGAAGTCTGGCTGCGCGGCCGGGTGCTCGGCGGGTCGGCGGCGGTGAACGGGATGATGTGGATGCGCGGCGCCCAGGCCGACTGGGACGGGCTCGCGGCCCGCGGCAACCAGGGCTGGTCCTGGGCGGACGTGCTGCCCGCGTACCGGGCGATGGAGAACCACAGCCTCGGCCCCTCGCCGCTGCGCGGCGCGGGCGGGCCGCTCGGGATCACCGTCGCCGCCGGCGGCGACGAGGTGACCGGGGCGATCCTCGCCGCGGCGGTCAAGCACGGCTGGGAGCACGTCGAGGACGCCAACGGGTCCGACGCCGAGCGGATCGCCTTCACCCCGTCCACGATCAGCGGCGGCCGCCGCACCACGTCCTACGACGCCTACGTCCGGCCGGCCATCGCCGGCGTCGGCCGCGGCCGCGGCCGGCCCAACCTCACCGTGGTCACCCGGACCCGGGTCGGCCGCCTGCTGTTCGACGGCCGCCGCTGCGTCGGCGCGCGGGTCCAGGATCACGGCGGGAACATGACCGACATCAGGGCCCGCCGCGAGGTGATCGTCTGCGCGGGCACGGTGGAGACGCCGCTGCTGCTCGAACGGTCCGGCATCGGCCGCCCCGGCCTGCTCCGCGCGGCCGGCATCGAGCCCCGGATCGAGTCGCCCAACGTCGGGCAGCGGGTCATCGAGCAGCGCGGCCTTGCGCTGCAGGTCACGCTCAGGCCGGACCGGGTCGCCGCCAGCAGGCTCAGCAGCCGCCGCGGCCAGGCGGCCGAGGTCGTCAGGTACCTGCTATCGGGCCGGGGACTGCTGGCTACGGCCGGCTACGACCTGGTCTGCCAGTTCAAGTCGGCCCCGGATCAGCCCCGCCCCGACGTCCAGGGCCTGTTCGCCCCGATGGCGCTTGACACCTCGAGCGCGGACCTGAAGCTGGCCCGCCATCCCGGCATCCTCTTCATGGCCTACCCGATCCGGCCGCAGACGGCCGGCACGGTCCACATCTCCGGCCAGGACCCGGCCGACCCGCCCGTCATCGCCCCGCGTTTCCTCGAGACCGGCGCCGACCGCGACGCCGTCGCCCCGGTCCTGGCGCTGGCCCGCCAGATCCTCGCCACCTCCCCGGTCGCCGACCTGATCGCGGGCGAGGAGTTCCCCGGCCCGGCGGTGGCCACCCCGGAGCAGGCGGTGCGCTACTCGCTGACGACCGGCACCGGCATCTACCACGCGGTCGGCGCGGCCGCGATGGGCGTCAGCGCCGACGACGTGACCGATCCGCAGTTGCGGGTCAGGGGGGCCGAAGGGCTGCGGGTCGCCGACGCCTCGGTCCTTCCGGTCCAGGTCAGCGGCAACACCGGGGCGCCCGCGATGCTGGTCGGCTATCGCGCCGCCGACCTGATCCTTGGCGACCTCTGAGGCCCAAGGTGGCCGCTGAGTTCTCCTGAGACACCACGATCCATTCGGGAAAAATCAAAATCTTTTATCCCGAACGGTCCCTGAATGACTCTTGTGGCCACGCCGCACGCGAGTGCGTGGTTGGCGGGATAGGAACTTGGAATAACCCTTGTGGCGGATAGCCTACGCGCTCTGACCTGCTCAGATGGGATATCAGTCAGCTGACGGATGTCTGTCAGTGCAAATTGCAGACATATTTGTCTTGCAACCGGCACTACACGGCCCGCTAAGGAAAGCCCATGACCCCGATGGCGCCGACTCGCCCGATCCGCCCACCCGATCCGACCAACATCGCCGCCGCGACCGGCCCGAACACGGCCACCAGCGCGAGCGTTCGCGTCTGCCGCGTCGTCCGGCTGGCGCAACGGCTGTCCGCCGTGGCGGCCGCCAGGGCCGAGGTCGAGGCGGCGATCGGCGCCTGGTGCGTCCCGGTCGACCCGGACGTGGCGATCCTGCTCACCAGCGAGCTGGTGACCAACGCGGTCACGCATGCCACCGTGCGCCCGAGCCTGAACGGGAGAGCGGCGCGCCGAGGCGTCGCGGCCGAGGCCGTGCTCCTCGTGATCGCCGCCGACGAGGCCGGGCTGCGGGTGGATGTCCATGACGGTTCGGGCGATCTCCCTGTGCTTGGCGACTGCCCGGCCGAAGCGGATGCGGAGACCGGCCGGGGACTGCTGCTGGTGACGTCGCTGTCAGCCGAGTGGGGGTTCTACCGTACCCCCGGGGGAAAGGCCGTGTACTTCACTCTGGAAGCTCAGCCCGATGTTCACGAGACCGTAATCGACCACCCGGCCGGGCATGATCCAAGATCGGTCACCTGACCGATGTTTCGCATTGCAAATTTCAGCACCATTTGTAGCGCAACTTCGCGGGCAAGGCCGCAAGCCGCGGACCACCGCAAATCTCGCATCATCGCCAGGCCCAGACCGAGGAACAGGAACCGATGACCATGATGGCGCAGGCCCCGATGGCCCGTCCGGCGCTCTCGCACCGGGCGGCCGAGCCCGAGCCGGCCGAGCTCCGGCACCGCCGGGTCCGGCTCTCCACTGGCTCGGCCGCGGCGGCGCACGCCGCCGGTCATGTCCGGGCCGCCATCGCCGAGTGGCGGGTCCCGGTCGACCCGGGCGTGGCCGGCATCCTCGCCAGCGACCTGATCATCAACGCGGTCACGAACGGCGCGGGCGAGACCCTGATGCTCGCCATCCGCTGCACCGCGACCCAGTTCCGGGTCGAAATTCACGACGCGTCGGTGCACGGCGACTCCTGGGAGACCGCCGCCTCCGACGCGGACGCAGACCGTGGCCTGCTGCTCGCCGCCGCCCTGGCGGCCGAGTCGGGCCACTACCGCACCCCCGCGGGCCGAGCCGTGTTCTACACGCTCTCCCTCGCTCCCCGCGCCGCAGCGGGGCCGGGCCGAGTCCGCAGGGGACCACGAGCGGGGACGGTGAACCGTGAGCCCCCGAAGGTTCACCGCCCCCGCCGTCGGATCGGGCGGCTGCCGTCAGGCCGACCTGCGCGGCATCGGCTTCCACGGCCGGGGCATGCGCGGCGCTGCCTGGCAGGGCGCCGACGCGCGCGGCGTCAGGGACCGGGTGGTCCGCTGCCGCCTCACGTTCTGGTCGGGGATAAGGAAGCGAACCGGCCCAGGCGAGACGCGGGCCCGACACGTCTGGAGCAAACGCATGAAGGTCGTCGAACACGCAGGCAGGCCGGGGCTGACCGAGCATCGGCCGCCGCGGCGGAGCGCCACTACGTGGGGGTCGCCTCGCAGCACCACGTGCGGGTTGCGTCGGAGCACCACGTGGGGGTCGCATCGGACCACCACCTGGGGGTCGCTTAGCAGCACCACGTGGGGCTCGCATCGAGCCACTACCGGGGGATCGCTTAGCAGCACCACGTGGGGCTCGCATCGAGCCACCACCTGGGGGTCATACCGGAGCACTACCTGGGGGCCGCGCGGCAGCACCACCTGGGGCGTGCGCCCATCACAACGTGGGGGTGGTCGCGCGTGAGCCGCACTCGCGCCCCATCCCCGCAACCCCGTGGGGGTGGTCGCCCGTGAGCCGCACTCGCGCTGCCATCCCCGCCGCCCCGCCCCTCCCGGGGTCGCTTCCCCGGGCCAACCGGGCACCGCGACCTGATGGCGCGCGGTGCCCGGGCCGCCGGTCGGCTGGCGGGGCCAGACGTGGGGGTGGTGCGTCGTGCGCCGCACACGGCGCACCGCCCCTGCGATCCTGCCGAGCCCGCGGCCCCCAGGCCGCACCGCCCCGCTTAACCGGGGCCACAGAACGTGGGTGCGCTGCGCCCGTCGTCGTCTCAGCTTTCCCTGCGCGGGCCAGTCCCGTAGCCGGGGTTCCGGGGATCCGCCCCCCGGTCCGCGAGGACGCCGCCGGCGCAGCGCTCCCACCTAATGCGTCCGCGCTCCATGGGCCGCTGCGCGGGCGCTACCTACGGGCGGCGCGTCGGACCCTCACCCGGCGCGCCGCCCTCGTATGTCCCTGGCCCTGCCGTCTACCGGGTCACGCGGCCGGACCCTCGAACCACATTGTCCTCACCGTCACCACGCGCAATCGACCGGACGGTTTTTCCCGTTAGCGTGGGCACTTCGGGTCGCGGGGTGCCCTCAACCGCACACGATCACGCCTGCGGACGGAAAACGCGGCCCCCAATAGAACACTATGACGGCTGACGCCCACGCGGGGTCGCTGACATCTTCCACGACTGCCTTAGAACGCGCAGCAGCCACCACTGGAACACCGCCCGCGACGCTTAGCGGGCGCCCGCGCTTACGCGCCGCGGGCGCGCAGGGCCGACTCGCGGGCGATCTCGGTCCTGGTGGCGACGTCGAGCTTCTTCAGTATGTGCGAGACGTGGGTGGTGACCGTGCGGCGGGAGAGCACCAGCCGGGCGGCGATCTCCGGGTTCGAGAGTCCGTCCACCACCAGCGCCGCGACCTTGAGCTCGGTGTCGGTCAGCGACTCCCAGCCGCTGGTCGCCCGCCGGTGCTTGCTGTGCGGCCCGCGCCTGATGCCGTGCACCCGGAACTCGGCGTTGACCCGGTTCAGGTCGGCCTCGGCCCCGAGGAACTCGTACACCGAGACGGCCTGCTCGAAGGCCAGCCGCGCGGGGGTGCGCTCGTCGAGCTCGACCAGGCACTCGGCCGCCGCCTCGAGGGCCTTGGCCCGGGGCAGCGGCCGCCCGGCGTCCGCGAGCCGCTGCGCGGCCTCGAGCAGCACGGCGGCGTCCCGGTCGATCAGGCCGCGGCAGTAGAGCGCGCTGGCCTGCCGGTGCGGAACCTGCGATCCCTCGGCCAGGGCGGCGGCCTGGCCGGCCAGCGTCTGCGCGGTCCATCTTGTCCCCGATCTTGAGCGCCAGCCGGACCGCGTCCATCAGCAGGTCCTCGGTCTCTCCGATGTCGTCGGGGTTGCCGTCGAACGCGGCCGTGAGGATGGCGAGCGCCTCGGGCAGGTCTCCGGCCTGCTCGCGGTCGAGCGACCGGGCCAGGATCAGCGGCGGGCATCAGACCGCTGCCCGAACGCGATCCGCGTGCGGCTCGGTGGCGGACAGGTAGCTGCGCGCGGCCAGCGCCGGCTCGTTCCGGTGGAAGCTGATCACGGCCAGGATGCCGAGCTCCCCGCAGGCCGCCCCGGGTTCCTTCAGGTCCGTCGGCACGGTCTCGATCTCGGCCAGCGCGTCATCCCAGCGCCCGGTCTCGAAGAACAGCTGGCCGAGGACGCCGTGCGCCTGCGCCAGCCGGATAGCGGTGCCGATCTGGTCCGCCAGCTGTCGGGCCCGTTCCGCCGTGGCCAGCGCCTCGTCGTACCGATTGAGGTTGCAGAGGGTGACGGCCTTGTTGACCAGCAGCAGCAGCCCGAGGTCGGTGAGCGCGGGGTCGGTCTCGGTCACGGCGAGAGCCTGATCGTAGAGCGGAAGCGCGTCGGCGAGCTCGCCCCGGCACCGTGGTCATGATCGCGAGCACGTGCAGCGCCCAGCCGGTCGCCCAGCCGTCGTCGGATCTCCTCGACCAGGGTGAGCGCGTCGTCCGCCTTCCGGCCGGCCGCGTCAAGCGTCGCCGAGGTACAGGTAGGTGCGCGCGCCGAGCACGAGCAGCCGGGCGCGGTGCTTGGCCGAGAGCCTGGGCGCGCCAAGCGCCCGGTCGATCGCGGCGAAGGTCTCATCGGCCGAACCCGACCTCATCCGGCACTGCGTCAGCGTCCAGTGCAGGTCGACGATCAGGTCGGGGTCGGTGGCGTGGCCGAGCGCCCGCTCCGCCACCCGCTCGGCCGCCGCCCGGTCGCCGGTGCGGTAGAGCGCGTCGGCCAGCCGGCCAGCCAGCCAGCCGTGCCTGGCCGGACCCGGCCGGGATGCTGTCGACCGTCCGGGCGAGCAGCTCCGCCGCCACCCCCGGTGCCTGGCCGACGAGGGAGTCGGCCGAGGTGGCGAGCCAGTCCATCATCCAGCCCGGTCCGTCGTCGGCGGGGCCGCGCAGCAGCTGACGGGCGACGCGCTCGGGCGGCGCGCCCGCCGCGGCGAGGGCGTGCCCGGCGTCGCGGTGCCAGGCGGCGCGGACCGAGGCGGCATTTCGGCGTACAGCGCCTCCCTGATCAGCGGGTGACGGAAGGCCAGGCCGTTGACCGGAATCGGTCAGCACGCCGGTCGAGCGGGCCTCGTCGAGCGCGGGGACCAGGTCGGCGACGGTCCGGCCGAGCACGGCGGTCAGGTCGGTGATCGCGAACTCCACGCCGAGCAGCGCCGCGGCGCGGAGCACCTCCCTGGTCGACGCGGACACGAACCCGAGCCGGTCGGCGATGACGCCCGGCAGCGAGTCGGGCACGGTGTCGGCCGCGAGCTGGGCGCGCCGGCCGCGGTCGACGGCGATGCCGTCGAGCCCGGGCGAGCGCGGCGAGCAGCTCGGTCAGGTAGAGCGGGTTGCCCGCCGCGCCGGCCGCCAGCTTCAGCAGCCCGGTGTCCGGCCTGCCGCCGGCCAGCGCGCCGACGAGCTCGGCCACGGCCGGCTGGGAGAGCGAGGCGAGCTGGAACGCGGTGCGCGTCGTCGACCGCGCGGCGCAGCACGAGCAGGTCCTCCCGCTGCGGGACCGGGCGGGTGAGGCCGATCAGCAGCAGCGGCACCTGGCCGCGCGGTCCTCGCGAGCCGGACCCACAGCCTGACGCTGGCCGGGTCGGCCCAGTGCAGGTCGTCGATCACCAGGGCCACCGGCCGGGCGGCGGTCTCGTCGATGGTCAGCGCGATGAGCTGCTCGGCCAGCAGCGCGGGAACGTCGGCGCCGCGGTCGGTGGCGACCTCGCCGCGCAGAAACCCGGCGATCGCGGTTCGCCTGGCGTTCGCCGACGGCGTCCGCACCCGGAGCGCGTCGAGGAACGGGTGCAGCGGCAGCTCCTGGCCGAGCTCGTCCCCGGCCCCCCAGAAGACCTGGCAGCCCCACTGCGACCCGTGATGCGCGCCCGCGCTTGACCCGCGGGCAGTGGACGCGAGCGCGGTGCGGACGAGCGCGGTCTTGCCGATGCCCGGGCTCGCCCTCGATGAGCACGACGTTGCCGCTGCCCCGGGCGAGATCTCTCAACAGCCCGTCCAGCAGCGCAAGCTCGTCTGCGCGTCCAGCCAGCACGCCGGCCGCGGTTACCGGATGCACGAGATAAAGCGTACTGGCCGCTAATGGCACTAGCTGGTCATTTGCGGAACAAAGGGAACTTTCGACACTATTACCCACCGAATAACGCGTTTTGCATTATTGGTGATCAACTTCAGCCAGGGATCCGCAGCGGGCGGCCACCCGGGAACGGGACCACAACCGGGAACGGGACCACAACGTCCCCGCCACCCGCGGGGGTGGCACGAGCGGCGGGGACTCCTCGTGGGCCTACTGAGAGGCGTGGACCCGCAGCGCCGATTCGCGGGCGATGTCGGTCCTGGTGGCGACTTCGAGCTTCTTCAGGATGTGCGAGACATGGGTGGCGACGGTGCGGCGCGACAGCATCAGCCGCGCGGCGATATCCGGGTTGGAGAGCCCCTCCTCGACGAACGCCGCGACCTTGAGCTCGGCGTCGGTCAGCGACTCCCAGCCGCTCTGCGCCCGCCGGTGCTTGCTGTGCGGCCCGCGCCTGATCCCGTAGCCGCGGAACTCGGCCTGCACCCGGTTCAGGTCGGCCTCGGCCCCGAGGAACTCGTACATCTCCATCGCCTGCTCGAACGCAGCCGCGCGCCGATCCGGTCCTCGACCTCGACCAGGCACTCGGCCGCCGCCTCGAGCGCCTTGGCCCGGGGGAGCGGCCGGCTCGCGTCGGCGTATCGCTGTGCGGCCTCGAGCAGGGTTGCGGCGTCCCGGTCGACGCATGCCGCGGCAGTACAGGGCGTTGGCCTGCCGATGCGGTATCTGCGACCCCTCGGCCAGTGCGGCTGGCCTGCCCGGTCAGCGTCTCCGCGATCGCCTTGTCCCCGGTCGTGAGCGCCAGCCGTACCGCGTCCCCGAGCAGGTCCTCGATCTCGCCGAGGTCGTCCGGGCTGCCGTCGAACGCGGCCGTGAGCACGGCGAGCGCACCGGTGAGGTCGCCGTCCTGCTCGCGGTCGAGCGACCTGGCGAGGATCAGCGGCGGGATCGACCGCTGGCCCGAGCCGCCGCGCGTGCGGTTCGGTCGCCGCCGAGCTGGGCGCGCGCCGTCGTTGGCTCGTTCCGGTGGAAGCTGATCAGCGCGGTGATGCCAAGGTCATCGCACGCCGCCCCAGGCTCCTTCAGGTCCGTCGGCACGGCGGAGAGCTCGTACAAGCGCGTCATCCCAGCGCCCGATCTCGAAGTACAGCTGACCGAGCATGCCGTGCGCCTGGGCCAGCCGGATCGCCGTGCCGACCTGGTCGGCGAGTTGCCGGGCCCGCTCCGCTGTGGTGAGCGCCTCGTCGTGCCGGTCGAGGTTGAAGAGCGTTGCGGCCTTGTTGATCTGGAGCAGCAGCCCGAGGTCGGTCAGCGCCAGGGTCGGTCTCGGTCACGGCGAGACCCCGCTCGTACAGCGGGCAGCGCGTCGGCCAAGTCGCCGCGCATCAGCGGCCCCGAGCGCCAGCACGTGCAGCGCCCAGCCGGTCGCCCAGGCGTCACCGACCTCCGCGGCCGAGGCGAGCGCGCCCTCGGCCTCCCGGTCGGCTGCCTCCAGATCGCCCAGGAATTGGTAGGTGCGCGCGGCGAGCACGAGCAGCCGGGCGCGGTGCTTGGCCGAGAGCCCGGGGGAGGACGAGCGCCCGGTCGAGCGTTGTGAGGGACTCTGCACCCGAGCCCGCCAGCATCCGGCACTGGGCGAGCGTCCAGTGCAGGTCCACGATCAAGTCCGGATCGGCGGCGTAGGTCAGCGCTCTCTCCGCCACCTGCACGGCCGCTGTCCGGTCGCCGGTGCGGTAGAGCGCGTCGGCGAGTCGGCCGGCCAGCCAGCCATGTTTGGCGGACCCGACCGGAATGCTGCCAACGGCTTGGGTGAGCAGCTCCGCCGCCACCGCGGGCGCCTGGCCGACCAGGGAGTCGGCCGAGGCGGTCAGCCAGTCCATCATCCAGTCGTCCACCGGACCGGCCGACCAGGTCGAGTCCGGGCCGACCGGCGGACGCTCGATCTCGATGGCCATGCCCGCGCCGGCTGCACGGGCCTGGGCGGTTCCGGCGCGTGACCGGTCAATCTCGTCGGACAGGCCGTGGGGGGCCTCGCCGGCCTCGTGAGGATCGAGGGCGTCGTGCGCATCGGCCGGGACATCGGACATTCGGGGAGCGGCGAGACCTCGCCGTCGGGACCGTCGCGGCCGTCGCTTGGCCCGTCGGCGTCCGGACGGACTGGGCCGCCCAGCGCGCGGAGCAGCTGCCTGGCGACCCGGTCCGGCGCCGCGCCGGCCGAGGCGAGGGCGTGCCCGGCGTCTCGGTGCCAGGCGGCGCGCACCGAGGCGGGCATCTCCGCGTAGAGCGCCTCCCTGATGAGAGGGTGGCGGAAGGCGAGGCCGCTGCCGGAATCGGTCAGCACCCCGGTCGCCCGGGCCTCGTCGAGCGCGGGGACCAGGGCGGCGACGGTCCTGCCGAGCACGGCGGTCAGATCGGTGATCGCGAACTCGACACCGAGCAGCGCGGCGGCGCGGAGCACCTCCCTGGTCGATGCGGAGACGAACCCGAGCCGGTCCGCGATGGCGCCGGGCAGCGAGTCGGGCACGGTGCCCTTCGCGAGCTGTGCGGTGCCCGTAGGCGTGACCGCGATGCCGCCCGACCGGGCGAGGGCGGCCAGCATCTCGGTGAGGTAGAGCGGGTTGCCCGCCGCGCCCGACCGCGAGCCGGAGCAGCCCGGTGTCCGGTCTGCCGCCGGCCAGCGTGCCGACGAGCTCGGCCACGGCCGGCTGGGAGAGCGAGCCGAGCTGGACGCGATGTTCGTCGTCGACCGCACGACGCAGCGCGAGCAGGTCGTCCCGCTGCGGTACCGGACGGGTCACGCCGATGAGCAGCAGCGGCACCTGGTGCGCGGTCCTGGCGAGCCGTCCCCAGAGCTTGACGGTGGCCGGGTCCGCCCAGTGCAGGTCGTCGATCACCAGCACGACCGGCCGCGTGGCGGTCTCGTCGATGGTGAGCGCGATGAGCTGCTCGGCCAGCAGCGCGGGCACGTCGGCGCCACGGTCGGTGGCGACCTCACCGCGGAGCAGCCCGGCGATCGTGGTTCGCCTGGCATTCACCGACGCGCGCCCGCACCTCGAGCGCGTCGAGGAACGGCAGGAGCGGCAGCTCCTGGCCGAGTTCGTCCCCGGCTCCCCAGAAGACCTGACGGCTTCCCGATGACCCGAGTGCGCACCCCATGCGACGCGTGGAACCCAAGAGCGGCGGCCGAGAGCGCGGCGCGGACGAGGGCGGTCTTGCCGATGCCCGGCTCGCCCTCGATGAGCACGGCGTTGCCACTGCCCTGGGCGAGTTCTCTCAATAGCCCATCGAGCAGCGCAAGCTCGTCATCACGCCCGGCCAGCACGCCGGCCGGGGTTACCGGATGCATGTTACGAAGCGTACTAGCTGCGCATCTGCCGAACAAGCGGAACGTTTTAGGACATTAATTCGGCTGAACTTCGAACTTTACGCCGATCGTCGTTCTGTAATTGTCTCTGTAATGTGCAATGAAAATTGCATTGCAACGTCCACGGCACCTCATCATGACAATTCATGTGCATCTATATAGTAATATTATGCTTGAAATCTACAGAGCAAAGAGTGAAGCGCGCTTGGCCTCTTTGAATTCGATTGCTCTATATGTCTACTATAGGCCATGTAATCAGCCGCAGACTGGTGAATGAAAAACACGGACAAAGAAGTCGTGTGTGGGCCGCCGGATCCAGGTCCTAGGCACGTGGCCTTGGTAAACGCATGGAGGAATCATGCGCATTCGGCGCAACATCATCGCTCCCCTCGTCCTCACGATCGGCGCCGTCGGGTCTCTCGTGGCCGTCCCCGCAGTAACCGCTCTGACCGCCGTGGCCCCAGCTACTGCGACGGCGTCGGCGTACGCCCGGACTGTCTATCTACTACGGGTGAAGATAATCAGGCCCGGCCAGCCGCCCGCCGTCGATTGCCCGAATCGGCTGCGGGCTGCTGGCTTTCGCCAAGAAGCGGCGGAGAATTCGCGCGGAAGACCGGGAGAATTTTCTTTAATGAGCATTCACCGCTGCCTCCGCAGCGGGGCACCTCGCGGTCGTTTCCGTCACCGCAGGACCGTCAGCCAAGCGCTGCACGTGAATCGCGATATCGATCAGCTCGCTGTCAATAAGGGCCGATTAAACCAGCCGACCTGTCTGGGATCGGCAGCCACTCTGTCATCGGTGAGCGAGCCCTGTCACATGCGCATCCGGTCCGCTGCTCGCGGCGGCGGCAGCCTGCCGAGGCGGTCGACGCAAAATAACTTAAAGTAATATATTGACTACCCCTTGCGTCCATACTGTCAGTTAACGTACGCTACGATTTGTAATCAGCCCAACGCTGGCGATGATCGACGCGACAGACGTGCCGCGCCGTGCGGGCCGCCTTAGCCGGGTGGCGGGCTGCTGGCCTCGGTTTACGCATGGAGGAATCATGCGCATTCGTCGTACCATCATCGCCCCCGTCATCCTCACGATCAGCGCCATCGGGTCACTCGTGGCCGCCCCCGCGGTGGCCGCCATGACCTCGGCCCCCGCCGCTACCTCGGTGGCGTCCACCGACAGTGCATTCCACTACCACACGTGATCTAGCGCGCCCGGTCAGCGGCCCGCCGTCGATTACTCAATCGACGGCGGGCCGCTGCTTGCCCCGGGCCTCATTTACCACCAGCCACTTAGTTGACTGCTATCGCTCCCGTGTCATACGCAAGTTCATGCGTAGACACGATTGGATCACCTGGGGGAAGATATAAGCTGAACTACTAGTTTCGGCAATTCTTTCCGTGAAATATTCAAGAGCGGCACCACTTGTCCGTCCACAGCTTGGAAGGAGGCATACCCGTGGTCGAAGAGGGCAGTCCCACGGTCCGTCGCCTCCGGCTCGCGGCCGAGCTGAGATCGCTGCGCGAGGCGAAGGGGGTCAGCGGGGAGACGGTCGCCCGCAACCTCCACTGGTCGCCGTCGAAGATCAGCCGCTATGAGCGGGCCAAGACCGGCCTGCGGCCGCGCGAGGTCGAGCGCCTGCTCGACTACTACGCGGTCAAGGGCACGCACCGCCAGATGCTGCTCGCGCTCGCCCAGGACGCCTCCCAGAAGGGCTGGTGGGAGGAATTCGCGGACTCCGTCCCTGAGGACTACCAGCAGTTCATCGGCCTTGAGCACGAGGCCACGGCGGTCGCGATCTGGCACGTGGACGTGGTCGCCGGGCTGCTGCAGACCGAGGGCTACGCGCGGCACATCATTGACAGCTACGACCGGGTCGAGCCGATCGCGCCGTCCCAGGTCACCCGGCTGGTCCGGGTCCGCCTCCGTCGCCAGCAGGTGCTTGACCGGCTCGGGCTCAAGATCTCGGTCGTGCTCGACGAGTCGGTGCTGCTCCGCCGGATCGGCGCCGACCGAGTGATGTACGACCAGTTGCAGCGGCTGGCGCAGGAGTGCGAGCGGCCCAACATGACGCTGCAGATCCTGCCGCTCGACGCCCAGCACACGGTCATCGGCGAGTCGTTCGTGCTGTTCGGCTTCGAGGCCGACGGCGACGCGGTGCTGCAGGACGTCGTCTCCACCGAGCAGATGCGCAGCGGCTTCATCCTCGAGGGCGAGCGCGAGACCCACCTGCACCGCGTCGCGTTCCGGACCCTGACCGAGGCGGCCCTCTCCCCGGCCGACTCCAGGAAGCTCATCCTGGAAACCGCCGAGTCCCGCTGGTCGGTCGCCCGGGCCGACGTCCCCCGCGCCACCGCCTCCTAGCCTCGGCCTCTCGCCCCGGCCGTCCGGCAGACCCCAAGGGTGTCGCTGGGGTAGCTGACAGGTATCCGAGCCTTCGCGGGATACCCGTTAAGCGCTATTGGCGTGCGCCAATGTTCTTTTCAAATACTTATGTGAATTTTTGATCAATTAGGGGCTGTGCGCCGCTTGGCTGGTCAGTAGTGCCGGTTGGGTTAAAGCAGGCCCATGATGCGCGTGGTGCTGTTAATCTGCGCATGCGGCTTGCCTTGGTGTTATTGCTGGTAGCCGTGTGTGAGGGAAGCACACCAATCAGTGAGGGGTAGCGTGACTATGTCTACGCTCGGTAGTCAGCCAGAGTGGGTGAAGAGCTCGCTTAGTTTCGCCAACGGCAACTGTGTCGAAGTGGCGGACCTGTCCGGCGGCGAGATCGGTGTTCGCAACAGTCGGGAGGCGGCAGGGGCGGTCCTGCGGTTCACGCCCGACGAGTGGCACGCGTTCATCGGTGGAGTCAGGAACGGCGAATTCGACCGCTTTGGCGGCTGATCGGCCCACGTTGTACTAGCGCGAAAGAGCGGGTTCCCCCCTCAGGGAGCCCGCTTTCGGCGTTTCCGCCCCTGCCGCGGTCCCCACCGGCCCGGGCGACGCCGACGCGCGCGGCCGGGACGCCACCGAGATTCGGCGCGGGCCCAGACCGTGAAGTGGCGCAAACATAACAGGGAGACTGGCTGCTCCGATGACGAACTTCGAAATACGGCAGCTGACCGATGTCTTGCGCTGAAAGTTGCAGCACCATTCTTATAGCAAAAGTCAACTGGCAAACGGGCGCTTCCGAGTACGAGCAGAGGCGAGGGCGCAGGCCCGCTTGCCAGGTCCAACCTAGCGGCTGTGGCTCAGCTCGGTTGGGCACTTAGCTCCCCTGCGGGCAACGGTTGTGACGATCCCGCGATTCCACACCGCAGTCCCAGCCCGATGTCGCGCGGGCGCGGACTGCCCGCAGGGGCTAGGCGGGGACGGTGAGCCGAAAGCCCCCGGAGGCTCACCGTCCCGGCCGCGGCACTGCGAGAAACGCAGCGGAACTCATGTCAGCGAAGGGACATCGTGGGAACCCCAATGGTGGGAAGCCGCCCCGTACGGGCTACGAAGATTGACACCTGGATCAAAAGCTCACTGAGCTTTGCCAACGGCAACTGCGTCGAGGTGGCGGACCTGCGCGGAGGCGAGATCGGCGTCCGTAACAGCAGAGACTCGGCCGGACCGGTCCTGCGCTTCACGCCGGACGAGTGGCACGCCTTCATCGGCGGCGTCAGGAACGGGGAGTTCGACGGCTTCGGCCTGAACTGACCTTCGGGTCGCGCCGAGGGCGCGCCGGACCGGGAGCTCAGGCCTGGCCCGGCGCGCCCTCGCGCTGCTGCACGGCGAGCTGGGCGCGGACATCGTCCATGTCGAGGCCCTTGACGGCCTCAATGAGCTTCTCAAGCGATGCGGCGGGAAGGGCGCCGGCCTGGGAAAACACAAGCACACCGTCCCTGAACGCCATCAGCGTGGGGATCGAGGTGATGTTCGCGGCGCCCGCGAGCCCCTGCTGGTCTTCGGTGTCGATCTTGCCGAACGTGATTTCGGTGTGGGTCTCGCTGGCGGCCTCGAAGACCGGGCCGAACATGCGGCAGGGCCCGCACCAGGAAGCCCACCAGTCGACGAGCGTGATGCCCTCCTTGGTGACGACCTCTTCGAACGTCTCCTCGGTCAGTGCGACGGTGCTCATCTTCGCTCCTTCAGCGGTTCTGGGGGACAAGCGCGTACGATCCGTATAACGCATGCGGCCAGCGCTCATTCCCCGCGCTCTTTTCCTCTTCCCGCCCTCCCTCCCTCCTCCCGCCCTCCCTCCCTCCTCCCGCCCTCCTCAGCCCGCCGGCAGCGGCGCGCTTTGGCTCGCGGGTCGGCCGCCAGTGGGCTCGGATCGGGCTTTCCGGGCGAAGCAACGGTCCGTTCGGGGGAAAATCTTTTGAATTTTCGAACGGTCCCTGGTTCTACCCCAGCGCTCCGGCTACCGCGATGGCGATGGCGGCCACCAGGTTGGAGTACACCGCGCGGGCGGAGCTCGCGAGCCCGGCGGTGCCGTCCGGCTCGACCGTGACGACCAGCCGCCCGTCGGCCAGCGCCCTGGTCAGCCGGGCGCCGGCGTCGGCGTCCGGCCGCCCGGCGGAGCGCGCCGCGAGGACGTCGCGCAGTGCGTCGCGCAGCCGGAGCAGGGCCCCGTGTTCCGAGCCGCTCAGCGTCGCGTCGTCGGGCGGGAGCAGGCCCGCCGCGCGGAGCCAGCCGGCCGCCTCGTCGCGGGTGGCCAGTGGATCCGCGCTGGCGCGGGCGGTGTCGGCGAGCGACGAGATCAGGTTCAGCGCGTCGGCGGCGGACGGGCGTCCGGCGGACGTGGCGGAGCGATCGGGGACGGTCACTCTCCGATCGTAACGACCTAATGCGGGCGGCGCTGCCGCAGAGGAAACGATTTCAGGCCGCCGTCGGGCCCGCGAGCGCGCGGGCCCGGTCGGGCAGCAGCGGGAACGACCGATCGGCGCGGGCGGGCAGCAGGTAGTTGCCGCGTTTGGTGACGAAGATGAACTCGTTGATGCCGTTGTTGACGGTGTCCGTGATCGACGGGTTCCGCAGCTGCGCGCTGCTGGCGTTCATCGCTGTCCTGGTGGTGACGAAGTCCTCGATGGTGCGCTGGAGGGCGACGAAGTGCAGCCCCGCCTCGCCGCCGTCGGTGCTGTCGAAGTCCCGGCGCAAGATGATCGGCCTGCCCTTCCTGCGGGCGGTGGCCGACGTCTGGGCGTGCCCGATCACGCCGTACCGGCTGATCGCCTGGCCGAGCAGGTCTGGGTCGCTCCCGGCGTCGGTGGTGAAGTGGTTCACCTGCTCCTGGGTGACCTGCGGGGCGTACATGCGGGCAACCCGCTCCTGCTGAGACAGCTGCGCGTACCAGGTGTCCAGCCGCAGCCGCAGGTAGCTCGCGTGCATGGTGGTGCCGTCGGCGAACGGGCCGTCGGGGATCGTCACATCGTCCTCGGTCGCCTGGTTCCGCTTCAGGGCCGACTTGAACCCCATGAACAGCGGCGCGTCGCCCGGGACAGGCTGGCCGGCCGGGATGCCGCCGGTATTCTGCCGCTCGGCGGGCAGGCCGGTGCCGACGAACCCGGTCCGCGTCTCCCGCCACCGCAGCGCGGCCGAGATGTCGAGCGCCTCGGCCGCGTCGGTGTAGTGCGGGACGGGAGCGCCGCCGGTAAGCGCGGCCTCGACCGCCGCCAGCCGCGTTTCGTTGTCGGAGGCGATATGCAGGCAGAGGTGGTAGTCGTCAATCGCGGGCTGCTCGAAGTCCGACAGCGCCCTGGCCGACGGGAGCGGCGGTGCGACCCGGAGCACGTCGCTGAAGTAGGCCGGCCCCCAGCCCGCGGTGAACAGCAGTCCCGACGGCCCCCACGGAAAGGTCCGCTCGAGTGTGCGCAGCGCCGCCTCGAGCAGCCGCGCGTAGGCCGGGGTGGGGGTGCCGATGACGTCGAAGAACAGCAGCCGGTCGAACTGCGGCGGTATCAAGTCGCCCTGCCTGTCGACCGCGAGGTACGCGGTCCACGCGTGCTGTCGGCCGGGCAGGCCGGCCGACTGCGCGGGCAGCGCGACGTCGGGCACGCGGGGCGCGGCCGGCCCGGCGGCGGGCCGGCCGCCAGCGCGCGGTCGATTCCGACCCCGGCGCCGACCGCCGTGCCGGCGCCGACGGCGGTGCCGGCCTCGAGCAGGAACCGGCGCCTGGTCAGCCACGCGGGCCTAGGGGTAACCATCGGCGCTCCCGGTTATGTCGTTTGCTTCCAGTGGAACGTGAAGTTGACCCGGTGCGGCGTCAGCCACACGTCCTGGTACTCCACGTGGCGGGCCGACACCGGCGGCGAGACCAGCAGCGACAGGTGATACGTGCCCGACCCGGGCAGCACGACGTTGTTGCCGTAGTGCGGACCCATGTACCGCGAGATCATCGGCCACAGGCTCTCGTCGAGGTCGGTCTTCGAGCCGGCCGTGATCGTCGCCCAGACGCTGGCGTACGGGATCACCACCCCGGTCTGGGCGTCGTTGAGCAGCACCATCAGGTGGAAGCTGACGTTCTTGGGCGGCTTCACCTCCTGCATGCTGGTGCCGTTGTAGATCAGGAACGGCACCGCCGTCATCGCCTCCGCCGTGACCTTCATGCCCTGCCAGTCGGCCGTGCCGAGGACCTGGGCAGGAATCGGGTTGACGCCCCCGGCCGACGCGGCCGCCTCAGCGGCGGCGGCCTCGGCCGAGCTCGTCGGGCAGGCGGGCATGGTCATGCCGGGCATGCTGCCGCAACTGGCCATCGGGCTGGCCGACGAGCCGGGCGGGCCGGCGGCCGAGCCGGTGGTGGCCGCGCTGGCGCCGCACCCGGCGGCGAGCAGGGCGGCCAGGGCGGCCGCGGCGATCGGGGCGGCCCGCCGGAGCGGGCGGCGGAATCGGCTAGGCGTGGGCATCTGAGTTCCTCTCGGCTGCGCGTTGCGCTGCTTCGCTTGCGGCGGTGCTGGCGGGTGCTGGCGGCTAGCCGGCCGTCGGCTGCGCGCGGGCGAGCGCCGCCCGCACGTGCCGGTCGAGGCTGGCGGTGCTGAGCCAGCCGGAGGTGGAGACCTCCCACGTCCAGATCGGCTTTCCCGACCGGGAGGCGAGCACGAACCACGGCTCGCCCTGTACTCCGTAGCCGTCCGCGATCTGTCCGCCGCCGTCGATTCCGACCGGGTACGCGAGCGGGTGCGTCAGGGTGGCCAGGAAGTTCGGCAGGGCCGAGGCCGTCGGCTCGACGCTGCCCTCGTCGATCGCGGTGAGGGCCGGGAGGTGGTCTGCGGTCGAGCCCGACTGGTAGGCGTTGAGCGCGTCGAGCTGCCCGCCGAGGCTGGTGATCTCCTGGTCCCAGGTCGCGAAGAACAGGTACAGCCGGGCCTGGTTCTGCTCGCCCGGCTGGCCGGGCCCGAGGCCGACGTAGCCGCCGCCTGCCCCCGGAACGGTGGTCGCAGCGGCCGGGCCGGTGGTGGCAACCTGGTCATAGGACAGGTGCGAGTGCACCGCCGGATGGCTCGGCAGCAGGCTGGACACCTCGTTGGCGAGCAGCTGCCCCAGCTGCGGCACGGCCGAGTAGGCGAGCTGGGCGAGGTACAGCTTGGCCAGCCGACCCTGCTGATTGATCACGAAGATCGCGGGCTCGTGGTCGATCTGCTTCTGGCTGACGGTGACGCCGACGCTGTAGTCCTTCCACACCGTCTGCAGCTGCGACAGCGACCCGGTGAGGTACCGCCACTGGTACAGCATCCCGTGCACCTGCGAGTAGGACAGCACGTCGTCGATCGACGTCGCCTTCGGGTTGGCCTCGATGCCGACCAGCTCAACCTGGCTGGCGGCCGCGCCCAGCATCGCCTTGGCGTCGGTCATCGCGACGGTGGTCAGCGGGCAGACGGTGGTGCACTCGGAGTCGTTGAACGCGAGGATCACGACCTTGCCCCGGTAGGAGCCGAGCGACACCGGCTGGCCGAACTGGTCGGTCAGGGTGAAGCCGGGCGCGACGGTGGACAGGGGCGTCCCCGGGTCGAGGCTGGGGTTGCCTGCCAGGCCCGCGTCCGCCGATGCGCTGCCGCTCGGCGCCGCGCCGGCCGACGGCGTGAGCACCGTGTGCACGGCGATCAGGGCGACTGCGATCGCGACGATGCCGCCCGCCAGCCAGCTGCCGGGGATAGCAAGCCGGTTCCGCCGCCCGCTCCGCTTCCTCCATCGAGTCAGCCATCGTCGCGGTGCCCTCGACGCTCGGGTCAGGCCAGGCGCCGCCGGGAGCCGAAGCCCGGCGCGCCGGGCGAGCCAGCCGCCAACGGCGATCGCGGCCAGCGCCGCCGTCGCGATGACGGCGATGAGCCAGCCGGAGAGACCGGATACCGGGGCCGCCGCCTGTTGGCCGCCGGATGGTGACGGCTGGCCGGCCGCATCGCTGCCGGCCGCACCGTTGGCGCTGCCGATGGTGCCGGTGCCGGTGCCGCCGCCGCCCGTGGTTCCGGCGGCCTGGCCGGCGGCGGGCGCGGCGAGCCGGACGCCCGAGGCGGCGGCGAGCGCCCGCACGGCCGCCTCGGCCGAGGCGGCCAGGCCGGTGCCGCCGGGCTCGACCCTGATCTTGCCGAGCACCTGATAGGCGGCGCCGGCCGAGTGCCCCTGCCAGCTGAAGCCGAACCCGTCGGGCATCACCACCAGCAGCCGCTGCGAATAGGCGAGGGAGAGCTCGATGCCGAGGAAGCTGGCGTAGCTGACGGGCTTCCGCCACAGCTGGGTGATCGCCCCGAGGTCGGCCGGCGTGGCGACGATCGCCACCCGGATCGTGAAGCCGTCGCGCGACGCGGAGCCGAGCAGGCCCCCGAGTTCCAGCTGCTGCGCGATCGATACGTTCGAGTCGGCCGCCACGAACAGGTTCTGGTACACGAGCACGTCGCTGCCCGGATCGCCGTCGGCGCGGGCGGCGGGGGAGAGCGCGCCGAGCGCGCAGCAGGCGAGCACGGCCAGCGCGATGGCCGAGACGGCGCGGGAAACCATCTCGCGGAAAGCGTCGCGTCTCATGTCGTATAAGTGCTGTGCGAGACGGCCGGAGTTCCCGCCGCCTTCACCCTGTTCGCGAATTCACGTAAGGTCAGGCTGTGGAACGCGTCACGCCGCCGGGCGGCTGGTCAACGGGCCTGGCCGAACCTGAGGCGCGATCCGTCCAGGAAATCTTCGAGCGGGGGCGCCGGGTCACCTATACCTGGTTCGATCCCCCGTTCCGGCCGGAACCGCCGCACTCCACTCAGGCCTACGGGATCTGCTTCACCGAGGCCGGGATGATCGTCCTCGGCGGCGGCGAATTCGATGGCACGCGGTACCTGAACCTGCTCGGCGGCGGGGTCGAGCCCGGCGAAACGCTGGAGGACTGCCTGGTCCGCGAGGTGATGGAGGAGGGCTGCGCCCGCGTTGTCGAGAGCCGTTACATCGGCTGCCAGCGGGTTGACGATCCTGACCACCCGACCGGGCCCTGGCGCTACTACCAGACCCGCTTCTGGGCCAGGGTCGAGCTCCTGCGCTGGGATCCGCGGCACGAGATCGACGAGCGCCAGCTGGTCCGCCCGGACGACTTTCTCCCTACCCTGAGCTGGGGCACCGCGCCAACCGCGGCCCTCATCCTGGCGGCGGGCCGCACGATCGAGGCCGAACGCGCACTCCGGTGACAGCCCGCCGGGCGCGGCGACGATCCCTCGCCGGGGACGCGCGATAACCGGCTCGTAAGATCGGTCTGTGCCCGGGCTGGCTGGGCGCGTTGCGCGCGCCGCACGTATCGCGGTCCTGCCGATGGCGGCGGCGGCCGTCGCGGCGGCCTGCGCGTCGCCGCCGCCGGCTGCCCGGCCCCCCGACACCGCGTCGATCCCGAGGGCGCTGCTGAGCGAGGCGCGGCCGATCGGCACCGGCCCGCGCTTCACGCTGAGCGCCAGCGGCCCGGTCGCGGGGTCGTGCCGGCCATCGCCCGGCCCCCGCGACGGCGTGCACGTCGAGGTGTTCGCGGCCGACCGGGTGCTGCTGCTGCCCGCCGGGATCGGCGCGCGGCGTCCCTGGCGCACGCTCGACGGGCGGGTCACCAACGCCCGCTGCTACGGCGCGCTGGCGACGCTCGACCCAACCGGGCTGGTGCTCGTCCGCCCCGGTTCCCGGCTCACGCTGGCGGACCTGTTCCGCGCCTGGGGCGAGCCGCTGTCCCGCACCCGGCTCGCGTCATTCGCGGCGCCGACCGGAACCCAGGTGGCGGTGTACGTCGACGGACGGCCCTGGCCCGGCGAGCCGGCCGCCGTCCCGCTCCGCAGGCACGCCGAGATCGTCCTCGAGGTCGGACCGCACGTCCCGCCGCACTCGTCCTACGCCTTCCCGCCCGGCACCTGACTCCCGCCGACGGCCGGCTTGCGAGCGGACCCTCGGCCGGCCCCAGGCCGGAGCATGCCGCCCAGCGTCGCCAGGCAGGCGACGCCGAGCAGCAGGTAAGGGACGGCGTCGGAGGTGGCCTCGGCGAGCGCGCCGCTGGCCGAGGACGCGATGGCCTGCCCGCCTGCCCAGGTGAGGTTCGTGAGCGCGAACGCGATGCCGTGGTTGAGCTTCTGGTCCTGCGCGCTATCACCGACCATGGCGGCGGCCGGGGTGTAAAGCGAGCCGAAGAACGGCGTCCCGAGCACGAGGACCGCGGCCAGCCACGCGACGCCGCCCGGCAGCCACACCAGGACGCTGAACAGCGCGCCTGCGGTCAGCCCGATCAGCACCGGCCGCCTGGTGCCGTAGCGGTCGCTGAACCTGCCCGCCAGCGGCGACACGCAGGACTCGATCACCGCCCCGCCCAGGAAGATGGCCGCTATCACCGTGCTGCTAGCGCCCAGCCGGGACAGCCGCAGCGGCGCCAGCACGTCGACTACGCCGAAGGCGATGCCCGCCAGCGCCATCAGCCACATGCCGTTGGCCAGCCGGGGATCGCGCAGCGCGCGCAGGACCTCGCGCGGTGCCGGAGATCCAGCCGCCGCCGCCGGCGGCGGCACCGCGAACGCGGCCACCATCAGCGCCGCTCCCGCCACGGAGGCGGCCGAGAACGCGGGCCCGGTGCCCACCTGGGTGGCCACCCAGCCGACGACCGGGCCGAGCAGCGCCCCCACCACCGCCGCGCCGAACGCGGTGCCGAGCAGCTGACCGCGCTTCTCGTCCGGGGCGCGGGCGGACAGCCAGGCCAGGCCCGCCGCCCAGGTGCAGGCGCCGCCCAGCCCCTGGACGAAACGGGCGGCGTCAAGTACCGCCGCAGTCTGCGTCCACCCGAAGGCCAGCGTCGCCGCGCTCATCAGCCCGAGCCCCAGCAGCACAACCCGGCGCTCGCCGAGCCGGGCGACCAGCACCCCGCCTGGCAGCGACCCCACTAGCGTCCCGGCCGGATAGCACGCGACCAGCAGGCCGGCGCCGGCCTTGGACAGCCCCGCTTCGCGGGTGTAATGCGGCAGCAGCGGCGTGAGCGCGGTGAAGAAGACCGTGTCGACCAGCACTAGGGCGCACACGAAGGCCAGCAGACCGGCCATCGAGGGAACATGTGAACGGTTCCCTGGCATGACAAGAGCCTATGTCCGCTGTGCAGGGTGATCCAAGCGGGGGGCGGGACTACCCATGTGGCGGATGCCCGAACCGCTGCCCGACGTTCAGGCCGGCATCTCGGCGCCGGCCGTCGGCCACGCGGCCAGCAGGCTTTCCGCCGTCACGAGGCCGTGCTCGGCGGTCAGCGGGTCGATCGCGTCGAATGCGGCCGAGATCTGCTCAGGGCCGGCGATCACCGTCGTCACCACCGGGACGTGCCGGGCCTGCCGGGGGAACCGGTCCCCATGCGGCGCGTGATCGCCGTGATAGCCCCAGATGCCGCGCACGCTGGTCGCCCCGTCAATTCCGGCCGAGCTGAGGCCACCGACGATGGCCCGGTGCACCGGCTGGCCATCGTGACGCGCCGCCTCTGAGGTGTAGATCGTCAATTTGACCTGCGCCGACATCCCGGCGTCGGGGTAGGCGTCGCCGGCGCCCGCGGCCAGTTGCGGACGGCTGACGAAGTGCCCGTCGCGCTTGCACAGGCGGACCCGCTCGATCGTCATCAGCGGGCGACGGAACATGCTGCCGAGCTCGGGGAGCAGCCGCGCCATCCGGTCGCCCGCCCCGACGGCGATCACCATGAGCGGAACGTCGGCGTCGCGGTGCAGGAACTGGGCGGGCCGCTGTCGGCCGTGGGCGACGCTGGCGCCGTCGACGCCGGACAAGACCGTGGCCCCGGCGATCCTGCGCCGGTACAGCAGCTCGCAGGCCGCTTCGAAGGCGGGGATCTGGTAAGCGCGATCGCCCTGACCGCAGTGCAGCGTCAGCCTGGTTGCCTCCCCGGGCTCCTCGCCCAGCCGGACCGGGCTTATCTCCCCCGACAGCAGGCGCGCCCGCTCCATCGCGACCAGCCGAGGCCGCGCCAGCCGGAGGGTTTCCTCGAGCAACGTCTCGATGTTCGGGCGAGTATCGATCGCGATCGCAGTCAGCGTGGGCTCCGACGCCTGCGAGAGCGATCGGCCGGCCCGCGACCCCCCGGAGCCCTCGATGCCTCGTAGCAGGATGCTGGCCATGGTCCGCCGCTTGGCGTAGAGGCCGATGAGGGCCTCGCCCGCAGGCACGCCCTGCGCCCGGCGGCGCTCGGTGAGATAGCTGGTCAGTACCGTGCACTCCTCGTCCACAGGCGCGCTCCGATCCAGGACATCGTCGTCTGGCTGCCGCAAGATTACGTCGGCAGACCGCCGTCGACTAGTCCCGCCTGGACGCCCTGGTTCGTCAGGAGACGGGCAGTCCCGCCGTCGCGTGCCCGGTGCCGACCGGGCGAACGGCCGGGACGGTCTCGCAGGTGACGAGGCCGTGCTCCGCGGTGAGGTCGTCGATGAGATCGAACGCGGTCTGCGTGCGCTGCGGCGTGTCGATCACGATCGTCACCGCCGGGACGTGCCTGCCCAGCTGGAGCAGGCGGTCGCCGTGCGGCGCGTGATCGCCGTGGAAACCCCACATGCCCCGCTGCGTCGTGGCGCCGCTGATTCCGGCCGAGCGGAGCCGGCGGACGATGGCGCGGTGAATTGGCTGGCCGTCGTGGAGGGCTGCCTCCGACGTGTAGACCATGAGCTTCTGCGCCAGCGGCAGGCGGGTCTGGCCGGCCAGCGGCAGCGCCTCATGCACCGAGGGGGGGCGGCCGAGCAGTTCGCCGTCCCGCTTGCAGATGCGGACGCGCTCCAGCGTCAGCAGCGGCCGCCGGAGCAGGCCCCCGAGCTCGGGCAGCACCTGGGCGATCCGGCGCCCGGAGCCCACCGCGATGACCATCATCGGCGTGGCGGCGTTGCGGCTGAAGAAGGCCGCCCGCTCGCGCTGGCCGTGCGCGGTACCGTCCACGCCGAGCAGCGCGGTGGCGCCCGCGACGCCCCGCCGGTGCAGCAGGTCGCAAATGGCCACGAAGGCGGGGACGCGGTACACCCGTTCCTGGCGGCCGACGTAGACGGTCAGCTTGGTCTCCTCGTCCGGTGCCGAGCTCGGCGCGGCCGCCTCGATGTCGTCGGCCAGCAGCCGTGCCCGCTCCAGCGTGACAAGACCGCTGCGGAGCAGGCCCGAGGTCGACTCGAGCAGAGCTTCGATCCTGGGTCGGGTATCCACCGCGACCGCGATCAGCGGCAGGTCGTGCGACATAGTCTCGGACCGGTCGGTGCGCAGGTGCTGTCTGGCGCCGAAGCCCTCGACGCCGCGCAGCAGAATGCTCGTCGCGACTTCCCGCTTTCCGTACAGGTCGAGCAGCGCATCGGCGGCGAAGCCGTTGTCGGCGGTCCGCTGGCGCTCGCCGAAATAGCTGGTGAGCTTCAGCGCGTCCGCGTTCACAGGTGCAGCCCGATCGTCCGTCCGAGCGCGGCCGCCGCGATGCCGAGCGCCAGGCTGACGACGATGTTGAGCACCGCCTTGCGGTACTGCCGCTCCTCGGTGAGCCGCTGCGTCTCCAGCATCCAGGTCGAGAAGGTGGTGTACGAGCCGACCGCCGCGGTCCCGAGCAGCAGGTACTGGGAGGAGCTGAGCGCCAGCCCGCTCAGCAGCCCCAGGACCACCGCGCCGGACACGTTGATCACCATCGTGCCGAGCGGGAAGTCCCGCCCGGCCACGGCCGAGACGACTCCGTCGAGGTAGAAGCGCAGCAGCGACCCGGCGCCGCCGGTCACCACCACCAAGGTCCAGACCAGGATGCTCATCGGACCCGCACCCGCACCCTTCTGACCATGGCGGTCGACAGCTGGATGGCCGCGTACCCGGCCGCGACCGATGCCGCCGTGTACCCGACGGCGAGGCCCCACGCGTGCGCGTCGAGCATCTTCACGATCTCCAGTTGCATGGTGGAGAAGGTGGAGAGCCCGCCGCATAGCCCGGTGCCGAGCAACGGCCGCCGATAAGACGACAGCGGCAGCCGCTCCTGCAGCCGGGTGACGAAGTAGCCGAGCAGGAACGCCGCCACGATGTTGACCGCGAACGTCGGCCATGGCCAGGCGGCGGCGGAATGCGGGAACGCCTCGGCCAGCGCCGCCCGCGCCAGAGTGCCGAGCGCGCCGCCGGCGAAGACCGCCGCCACCTCGCGCCGGTCCGGTCTGGGCAGCGCGGCGCGAGGCCGGCGCCGCGCAGGCAAATCGCTGTTCGCATCGGGGGCGCCAGAAGCGCTCGGTTCGGTCAGGTGGGCTGCAGGCTCTGGCACGCGGGAGCACTCCTCGGGCTCATGATCGGAGCTAGAAGCCATCAGCCGCGAATAGCAGCGGTTCGGGAAAGCCGGCGCCTCCACCCCAGGGCGTCATCTGGTCGCACCACGATTTTAGCGGCGCTAGGCGATCAACCGGTACACGGGTCGACGTCGAGGGCCCGGGAGAACCCGCGATCGCGAGAGGGTGGCGTGGCTCTGGTCATCGCCTTCAATTACGATCACCCATATCCAAGATCATCTATTTATTATGCAAGGCGATTCAATTTCGAAATCGGGCGGGAGAACGCCGAGTCCGCATGGTTCGTCGGCGGATTGAGCGGTTGATGTGACGGTTAGCGTTTTACGCCACTTTCAGTTTCCCTCCGAGGTCTCCCAAACTTCTGAGCTTCCTGTTAACGTTCGCGATATGTGTCGCCGGCCGGACGCGGGGTGTTACACGCGGTCCGACGGCGACCTTCGGGTCCAGGCGGCGGAACCGCCTGATTGTTCAGTAATTTCACAGTGAGGCTAGGTTGGCATGCACGAACGCATGGCAAGGCACCTGCCGAAGGCATTCGCCCGACGCAAAGTATGGACAGCCGCGATTGCCGTAACCGCCGTCCCGGCGCTGGCAATCGTCCCGGCGGCCGCGGCCGGGGCGGCCACGACCGCTCCGGTCGCGGCGTCAAGCTCGTCGACCGCGCCGATGACCTCGGCACTCGCGGCGCAGCTGTCGCAGAACGTCAACAAGAGCGTCATCGTGATCCTGAAGAGCCAGCTGGCGCAGCACGCCGTCGGCAGCGCGGCCGAGTCGCAGCGCGGTAAGGCCATCCTGGCCGACCAGAAGCCGCTGATGACCGAGCTCGGCCAGGTTCACGCCAGCCACGTCCGGCAGTTCCGGACGGTCAACTCGCTCGCCGCCACCGTCTCGGCCGGCGAGGAGGCGAGGCTCAAGGCGGACCCGGCCGTCGCCCAGGTCATCCCCAACTCCATCGTCAATGTGAGCCTCGGCGGGCCGGACTCCGCGACCGCCCCCGCGACGACGGGCAAGTCAGCCGCGTCGGTTAAGGCCTCGGCCGCGACCCCGACCCCGAACGTGATCCCGGGCGCGTGCAGCACCAAGCCGCAGCTGGCGCCGGAGGGACTGCCGCTGACCCAGACCGCCTCCGACAACCCGGGCGCGCCGACGGCGGCGTCGCTCGGCATCACCGGCGCGGGGGTGAAGGTCGGCTGGATCGCGGACGGCCTCGACCCGAACAACGAGAACTTCATCCGGTCCAACGGGACGTCGGTCTTTGACCCCGCCACCGGCGGCGACTACCAGGACTTCACCGGCCTCGGGCCGGCCGCCCCGACCGGCGGCGACGAGGCGTTCCTGGACGCGAACGCGATCGCGGGCCAGGGCCTGGTCACCTACAACGTGAACGGCTTCTCCGCCCAGTCCTACCCGACCCCGTGCAACATCAAGATCCAGGGCACCGCGCCGGGCGCCAGCCTGGTCGGGCTGGACGTGTTCCAGGAGGACTCGGCCAGCGGCGTGTTCACCACCGAGTCGAACTTCCTGCAGGCGATCGACTACGCGGTGCAGACCGACCACGTGAACGTGCTAAACGAGTCGTTCGGCGCCAACCAGCTGCCGGACGTCGGCGCGCTCGACGCCACCACGCAGTTCGACGACGCCGCGGTGGCCGCGGGCGTGACCGTCGTGACCTCCACCGGTGACGCGGGCTCGCAGAACACCACCGGCTCGCCGGCGACCGACCCGAACCTCATCTCGGTCGGCGCGTCCACCCAGTTCCAGATGTACGAGCAGACCAACTACGCCCTCGCGCGCGACTTCTCGACCACCGGCTGGCTGAGCGACAACATCAGCTCGCTGAGCTCGGGCGGTTTCAACGAGCAGGGCGGCACGGTCGACCTGGTCGCCCCCGGCGACCTCAGCTTCGCCTCGTGCAGCACCGACACGGCGATGTACGACGAGTGCACCAACTTCCAGGGCCAGCCGTCCGACATCGAGGAGTCCGGCGGCACCAGCGAGTCGTCGCCGTTCGTGGCCGGCATCGCGGCCGACGTCATCCAGGCCTACCGCAAGACCCACCACGGCGCCACCCCGACGCCCGCGCTGGTCAAGCAGATCCTGGTCAGCACCGCGACCGACCTCGGCGAGCCTGCCACCGAGCAGGGCGCCGGCCTGGTCGACGCGTACAAGGCGGTCGAGCTGGCCGAGTCGATCAAGACCCCCGACGGCTCGCCCGCCCCGGTCGGCGAGACCATTAAGACGTCGGTCAGCCAGCTCAACGCGGTCGGCCAGCCCGGCACCGCGAAGATCTGGCCGGTGACGGTCACCAACACCAGCGCAGGCACCCAGACCGTGCGCCTGACCGGCCGCGGCCTCGGCGCCCTGCAGAACACGCAGTCGGGAACGGTCACGCTCAACGACGCCACCAGCCCGCAGGTCGCGAACTACCAGGGCCTGCCGAACAACTACGGCGTCTTCCACTTCACCGTCCGGCCGGGCCAGGACCGGCTGTTCGCCGAGCTCGCGTACACCTCGGGCGACCTCAGCAGCCTCAACTCGCGGGTCCGGATGATCCTGATCGACCCGACCGGCAAGCTCGCGGCCCACTCGCTGCCCCAGGGCGACGGCAACTACGGCAGCGTCGACGTCAGGTACCCGGCCGCCGGGACCTGGACCGGCGTCATCTTCGGCGACACCAAGGCCGACGACGGCACCAACGGCCCCGTCCCCTGGCAGGTGTCGACGCAGACGTTCACGCCGTTCGGCGCGGTCTTCCCGTCCACCCTGACCCTGCACCCGGGTCAGAGCGGCACCGCCTGGGTGGCCGCCAGGACCCCGTCCGCGCCGGGTGACGCGGCGGGCTCCATCGTGATTTCCGCCAGCGGATCGAGCCAGGCCACCTCCATCCCGGTGACGCTGCGGAGCAAGGTCGACCCGGCTCGCGGCGGCGCGTTCTCCGGCGTGCTGACCGGCGGCAACGGTCGGGCGCCAGGCGAGGGCCAGGAGGAATACTACGAGTTCAACGTGCCCAGGGGCGTGAGCGACATCGCCGCCAGCGTCAAGCTCGCGAACGACGCGGGCGACCCGATCGGCTCGTACCTCGTCGCCCCCGACGGTGAGGCCGTCGGCTACGGCCAGAACCAGGACCCGCTGACCGGGAACGCGAGCACCGGGGAGACCGCGTACACGGTCGACCCGACGCCCGGCACCTGGACCCTGGTGGTGGCCTTCACCGAGCCGGTCGAGGGCAACGAGCTGGCCGACCCGTACACCGGGTCGATCACGTTCAACGCGACCAGGGCCAGCGCGGCCGGCCTGCCCGACAGCGCCCACACCACGCTGGCGGCGGGCAAGCCGGTCACGATCCCGGTGACGGTGACCAACAACGGGCCGGAGCCGGAGGACTTCTTCATCGACCCGCGGCTGGACACCGACACCTCGCTCACGCTGGCGCCGCTGACGGCAAGCACCATCCCGTTGCCGCCGACCAACGAGCCGGAGTGGCTCGTGCCGACCGAGACGTCCGGCATCCAGGTGTCGCAGACGTCTTCGCTCCCGGCGATGTTCGACTTCGGCCCGTTCGCGGGCGACCCGGACACCGCGAGCACCAGCGGGACGCCGGGCGAGCTCTGCGGGGATACTGCGACCGGGTCCGTCAGCCCGTCCGGCGGCACCGTGTCGCAAGGCGGCTGGTTCGCCCTGCCGAGCGAGTGCGGTCCCTACCCCGGGCCCGCCCCGGCCGGGACCGCGACCGTCACCGCGACGGTCACCACCAGGGCGTTCGACCCGGCGGTGACCTCCGTCACCGGCGACCTGTGGGCGACCGCGGGCACCGGGACGTTCACCAACAGCGCGGTCGTCATCGGGCCCGGCCAGTCGGCCATCATCGACGTGACGATCACGCCGTCGGCGGCCGCGGGCACCGTGGTCAGGGGCACGCTGTTCGTGGATGACGAGCTGGCGGCGATCCCGCCGTACGGCCAGATCTCCGGCGACGAGCTCAGCGCGCTGCCCTACGAGTACAAGGTCGGCTAGCCTCCGCTTCCGACCAGCCGCAGGCCGCTCCCAGCCCGGGGGCGGCCTGCGGTGTCTCCGGCGCGAGTCAGCCGAGCCGGGTGAGCAGGTTGTAGTCGTAGACCATGACCACGTACTGGCCGACCTGGTACTGGTGGGCCGGCGGCCCGAAGGACCGCAGCGCCGACGCGGTGGTGATGACGCCGGTCGCGGTCGGGTCGGCCTCCGCGACGACGAAGTCCGCCCGCCGGTCGGTCGCCTGGTACCAGTCGGCCGCCGATTCCCAGCTCCACTGCCCGGTCGCCTGGTAGGTAATCGGCGTGACCTGGACCTTGCCGCCGCTGGCGACGGTGGTGGCGTTCGACTGCCAGTAGCCCGCCAGCCCGTCGGTGTAGTGGTGCGCGACGAGCCAGTCCGCCAGAGGCTGGTTGGTCGGCGGCGCCGGCGGCTGGCTGGCCGCGAAGCACAGCGCCGCCAGCCCGACCGCGAGCCACCCGCCGAGGGCGACCGCCGCCGCTCGGCCGCGCAGCCAGCGCACGGTCGGCCACCGCGCGGACACCAGCGGCGGCAGCATCCGCCCGGCCAGCACCGCGCCGAGCGGCAGCAGGATCGCGACTTCGTGGGCGTGGGCGAGGTCGGGCAGCACGGTGCCGAGGATGCCCGCCGCCAGCGTGGCCGCAGCGCCGGCCGCGACAATCTGCGTGACCCGGTCCATCCGGCTGGTGAAGAACAGGATGACGGCAAGCGCGAACCCGGCCGCCGCGAGAACCAGCCCGATCAGGTGCAGCTGGGCGCTGATCTCAAGCAGCTGATGGGTGCCGCCGTGGCCCCGGTCCGGATCGTTCGCGCCGAACAGCAGCAGCAGGGTCCGCCCCATCATCCGCGCGTTGGCCGGGATCTGCGACACCGGCGCCAGCAGCCCGTACACCAGCGGGCTGTCCCGGAAGCCGCCGAGGGCCCGGATCACCGCCTCCGCCAGCGAGGCCACGCCGACCGAGGCGACGGCCGCCGCCAGCAGCAGACCGTCGTACCTGAGCTCACTGCGCGGCCGGCGTCGCGCCGCCAGCACCAGCAGCCGCACCCCCGCCACCGCCGCCACCGGCGCGGTCGCCGCGATGAGCGTGAGCTGGTCGGCGACCTGGACCCAGGCCAGCAGCAGGCAGACGGCGGCCGGCACGTACCAGCGTTCCCGCGCGCGGTCCAGCAGCAGCAGCAGGATAAGGATCGGCACCGCGGTGCCGGCGTGGTCCGGGTTCTCCAGGAACACCTCGGTGCCGCCGGTAATGCCAGGCGCGAGCATGATCGCGACGGCCAGCAGCGCCCGGACGGCCCCGGCCCGCCCGGTGGCGCGGCCGCGGGCGAGGAACGCGGCCAGCAGCACGGTCAGCGCGTAGGTGAGCGCTCCGCAGATGTGCACGACATCCGGCCGCAGCCCGCGCAGCGCCGTCACCAGCATGTACTCGGGAAGCTCGGTGGTGTAGAAGGAGACGTCGGCCACCCGCCAGCCCCGCAGCAGCGGGTTGCCGTGCAGCATCGCCTGGGCCTGCAAGATCATCGAGGCGCCGTCGGAGTTGAACGGCCCCACCCGCGACTGGAACAGGTAGAGGGTGAACAGGGCCGCGACGGCCAGCAGCAGGCCGCCGGCCCACAGCAGCCGCTGCCTGGGCGCCCCGATCCGCCGCGACCCGGCCGCCTTGGCCGGCTCCTGGTCATCACCGGCCGTTACGGCACTTGCGACGCTCTCACTCATCTGATCTATCCGCCACCGCTCTGCCCATGCCCATGCCCACCCGATTGTCATCCGGTTATCGCTCAGCCACCGCTAATTCAGCAGAACAGGGGGCATTTTGATAGAGCGTCACGGACACGATACCGGCCGCAACTGAGGGAAACCTGAGCCGTCGGGCGAAGGGCTAGGCGAGGCGGGCGCGGAGCCAGGAGTGGAAGTCGGAGATGTGATGCTCGCTGGGCACGAGGACGCCGCCGTCGCGGTAGGCGCGCGATGACATGGACGGCTGCGTCCGCGCGCAGGCGTCGAAGTCCTGCCGGTTGACCCGGTCGAACAGCTCGACCGACGGCGACACATCGGAGCCGGCGGCGATCACCTCGGGGGAGAACAGCCAGTCGCACACCACCGTCGTCCGGTCCGGCCCGAGCGGGGTCATCCGGTGCACGATCGCGTGGTCGGGCACCAGGTTGATGAAGACCTGGGGCCTGATGGTGATCGCGAAGTACTTCCGGTCCTGCTCGTCCGTGAGCCCCGGGAGGCGGCCGAACCCGGAAGAGCCGTCGACCGTGAACCCGGCCGCCCGGTCGGCGAAGGCCGCGCCGTGCCCGACGTAGTACTGGGCCGCGTAGCCGCCCGCGAACTCGGGCAGCACGCTGACCAGCTCCGGGTGGATGGTCGCGCAGTGGTAGCACTCCATGAAGTTCTCGACGATCAGCTTCCAGTTGGCGGCCACGTCGTAGCCGATCCGCCGGCCGACCGCCAGCGACTCGAGCCGGTACGCGTCGATGGCGTCGACGGTGCCGAGCCGGCCGGAAACCGCGCCCATCACCCGCTCTTCGAACGACGGCGGGGCCGCCGCCAGGCAGACCCAGACGTACCCCAGCCACTCCCGCGCGGCGACCGCCACAAGCCCGCGCTCGGAGCGGTCGATATCCGGCATCCGGGCGAGGTTGGGCGCCGCCGCCAGCCGCCCGTTGAGCTCGTACGACCAGGCGTGATAACTGCAGCGAAAATACCGGCTGACCTGCCCGGACTCCTCGGTGCAGACGCGCGCGCCGCGGTGCCTGCAGACATTGAGCAGCGCCCGCAGCCCGCCGTCGCGCTGCCGCACCACGAGCACGCTCTCGCGCCCGGCCTGGACGGTCTGGAACTGCCCGGGCTGGCCGAGGTCGCCCGACCGCGCAACGCAGATCCAGTCGCCCTCGAAAATCGCCTGCTGCTCGCGGTCGAACACGTCGGGATCTGTGTAATAGGACCCGGGCAGCGTCGGGATCAGCGTCGGATTGTCGGGCACAAACGGAACATACATGAATAAATGCACGTCACCTAGACGCGCCGAGCCCCCGGCGCTCGCTCGTGCAGGTGTTCCAATATGCGGGAAAGACGGAGCCAGGGCCCGTTCGAGATCAAAATCTTTTCTCCCGAACGGACCCTGGTTTCAACCCGCAGTTTCGCCGTCTCCTCAGCGCGCGGCCGGCGCGAGCGAGCCGAGGTTTCTGCCCGCGTCGTTCCCGGCGACCGAGTAGATCACCTGGGTGTTGCGCGTGGAGAGGAACTCCTCCAGCGTCTCGCCCCGCATCGCCGCGTAGACGTGCAGGTTGGAGACCCCGATGACGGCGGCGAGCTTCTCCAGCATGAAGAAGATGACGCCGTAGTGGATCATCCCCTGCCAGTCCCGGTTCCTGATCAGGTCCTTCTCCTCCTCGGTCAGGTCGGCCTGCTTGAACGAGGTCTCCTGGTCGTCGAGGAATTGCGCGCGGTGTTCGGGGTCGATCATCGCGTGCAGGAACTTGTTGATCCGGTACGCCTTCACGCTGGCGGCGATGTCGAACGGGTAGGTCCCGGTGAGCCTGACCGCGTCCTTGAGCTGCAGCGCCATCCGCTCGCGGTGCCGCTCGCGTACCGACGCGGGGGTCTTGCCGCCCTTGTCGTCGAGCACCAGGGTGGCGATGCCGGTCATCGACGGCAGGTAGTACGAGCTGCTAATCACGTCCACGTTGTCCGACAGCGCGCCCCGCATCATCAGCCACATGATGACCTCGGCGCCCTCGAAACCGCCGAGCTCGGCGTACTCCGCGTGGGTCATCTCGACCAGCGAGGCCGGGTCGTCGGTGAACCGCTCGAGGAACTCGGCGTCCCACTCCGGGTTGTTGAACCCGGCCCGCTCCCCGTGCACCTGGTGCGAGAGCCCGCCGGTGGCGACGATCGCGACCGTGATGTCCTCGGGGTAGGACTCGATCGCGCGGCGCAGTGCCTTGCCCATCTTGTAGCAGCGGGCGGCGGTCGGGATCGGGAACTGCAGCACGCCGATCTGGAGCGGCACGATCGTCGTCGGCCAGCGGCCGTCGGCATGGTCGAGCAGCACCGACATCGGCGAGAAGAAGCCGTGGTCGAGCGGCTTGTCCTGGAAGTAGGAGAGGTCGAACTCGTCAGTCACCAGGCTCTGCGCGATGTGCGCGGCCAGCTTCGGGTTGCCGGGCACCGGCGGCAGCTCGCGCGCGCCGCCGCCCTCGTCCGCGACCGGGAACTCATCGCCGATGCCGAGCGTGAACGAGGAGTAATGGTCGAAGAAGAACGACGTCACGTGGTCGTTGAAAATGTAGACGATCGCGTCGGGCTGCTTGTCCTCCAGCCAGCCGGAGACCGGCTTGAACGCCTGGAAGATCGGCGCCCAGTCCGGGTCGTCCTGCTTGTCCTGGTCATAGGCAAAGCCAATGGTCGGCGTGTGCGATGTCGCCACGCCGCCGATAATCCGAGCCATATTTCGCCTCCGCAAATGCCCGTGGTGCTGCGCCGCGACACTGCCCGTAGTCGCCCCCTTCCGTCGCGTGACAGATGGGTTCTCTCTGGCGAACGGGTCGGTCGCGTCATATGTGACTCTATAGTTTCTATCAAGTGAAGTAAATTGACTTGTTGATCATCAATCCATAACCTGAGGTTATGGAAGTACGCGATGTCGGGCCGGAGTCGGGTGATCGCAGTGGGTTGGCGACATCGGGCGCGCTGTCCCGCATCCGGCTCAGGCACCTCAGCTGTTTCGTGGTCGTCGCCCAGGAGCGGACGCTCGCGCGGGCAGCCGACCGGCTCCATCTCAGCCAGCCGGCCGTCTCCAAGACGCTGACCGAGCTGGAACGGCTGGCCGGCCACCAGCTGGTCGAGCGGAGCCGCGCGGGCACCCAGCTGACTGCGGCGGGCGAGCGGTTCCTGCGCTACGCGGTCGACGTGACCCGGGCGCTCGACTCGGCCGCCGCCGCCCTGACCGAGGCCGAGCCGCCGCGCTATCCGACCGTGCGCGTCGCCGCGCTGCCGACGGCGGCGGGCGGGCTGCTCGCGCAGGCGATCGCCCGGCTGCGCGGACGCCTGGCCGCACGCGGGGGTGCGGGTGCAGACCGGGCACAACCCGGAGCTGATAGCGGCGCTGCGGGCGGGCGAGGTCGACTTCGCGGTCGGCCGGATCGCGGAGCCCGCGATGATGGCGGGCGTCTCGTTCGAGCTGCTCTACGCCGAGTCGCTCGCCGTCGTCACCCGTCCGGAGCACCGGCTGGCGGCGCTGGCGCCGGCCGGCCGCTCGGTCCCGCTGCTCTCGCTGCTCAGCTACCCCCTGGTCATCCCCGGCATCGGCACTGCCCCCAGGCACGACGTCGAGGGGTTCTTCGAGGCGCAGGGGATCGCGCTGCCGCCTGGCCGGACCGAGACCCAGTCGGTCTCGGTCGCGCGGGCGCTGACCCTGCTGTCGGACACGGTCTGGATCACCCCGCAGCACGCGGTCCAGCTTGATCTCGACCGGGGCTGGCTGCGTAAGCTCAACGTCCCCATGCCCGGCAGCGCTGAGCCGGTCGGCATCCTGTCAAGCAGCGGAACGACCCCCGGCGAGCTCGCCAAGCAGCTGATGGAGACGCTCCGCGAGCTCGCGTGAGCCGGAAATCGTTGCGCCAAATGCGCTTTTGGGCTCACTCTTGCCGGCCCAAAAGCGCATTTGGCACTGACGCCTGCCCTGGACCGAGGGTCAGCTGGTGTTGACCGGGATGAGCGGGTGGATGGCCGGAGCTTGCACCAGGTGCTCGGAGGCCGCGCTGAGCGCCTGCTGTACCTGCGGACTCTGGTAGTGCGCGTTCAGTTCCTCCTGCGAGCCCCAGGTCTCGACCGTGATGAAGGTGGCCGGGTCAACCGCCGACGTGAAGAGCTGGTACGAGTTGCATCCGGGTTCAGAGCGGGCGGGATCGACCAGCGCCTGCAGCGCCTCGCCGACCAGCTTCACCGACCCGGGCTTAGCCGTCATTACCGCGACAACCTGGAGATTAGCCATGACCAGTCCCGTCCCCGAAGGCCGGCCGCATCGCCGGCGTCCCGGCCAGCCTACGTCCGCCCCCGCCGCTGACCGGGTCGCCGCGCGGTGCCTCGACGGGCACTGAGGCCTTAGCCTTTACTGCGCGTCCAGGGGCGTGAGCACGAAGATGGGCATCGTCCTGGTGGTCTTCTTCTGGTATTCGGCGTAGTCCGCATAGGCCGCGACGGCCCGCTCGAACCAGGCCGCGTACTCCTCGCCGTGGACCTCCCTGGCCTGGTAGTCCTGCTTGACCGGGCCGTCCTGCAGCTCCACGTGCGGGTTCGCGGTCAGGTTGTAGTACCACACCGGGTGCTTGGGCGCGCCCCCCAGCGACGCGACCACGGCGTACTCGCCGTCGTGCTCGACCCGCATCAGCGGCGTCTTGCGCAGCTTCCCGGTCTTGGCCCCGACCGAGGTCAGCACGATCACGAGCTGGCCGCTGGGGTTCTTATTGCCCTCGGCGCCGCCCGAGCGCTCGTAGAGCTCCACCTGGTCGCGGGCGAAGTCGAACTCGCTCGGTGCGTACTCTCCGGTGAGAGGCATGTCTCCACCTTCCAATCGCGTCGCTTGACGTGATCGCCGCGTTCTGCCGCCGCGATCGTTGAGCATAAACGGACTATACCCCGCTTAGTATTCCGCCGTAGAGTGACTGCGTGAGCCAGCCCGTTATCTGGGGACCGCCGCCCGCCGAGCGCGCCGATGCCGCCCGCAACCGGGTGCACCTGCTCGCCACCGCCCGACAGATGCTGGCCGAGCAGGGCGCGGCCCGGCTGACCATGGACGGGCTGGCGGAACGGGCGGGTTTGGGCAAGGGCACGGTGTTCCGCCGGTTCGGCACCCGGGCGGGCATCTTCCAGGCGCTGCTCGATGACGACGAACGGGAGTTCCAGCAGCGGGTGCTGTCCGGGCCGCCGCCGCTCGGCCCCGGCGCCGCTCCGCTGGAGCGGCTGATCGCCTACGGCCGCGCCCGGGCCGTCTTCATGGTCAGGCGCCGGGACATCGCCCGGGCCGCCCTCGACGGCAGTCAGCCCACGCCGGCCGGGCCGCGGACGCCGATGTCCCAGCTCCACATCCGCATGCTGCTCGGGCAGCTCAGCCTCGGCCGGGCCGACCTGGAGATGCTGACCATCCAGCTCGCCGCCGCCCTCGACGGCCCGGTGCTGCTCTACCTCTCGTCGGGCGAACTCGCCGACGCCGACGACGTCGAGCAGCGGATCGGGCGGGCCTGGCGGGACCTCGTCGAACGGGTATGCCGACCATGACGCGACGCGGGCCGCGGGCAGTCCCCCGCTCAGGGCTACTTGACCGCGCGCTCGGCGGCACCGCGTCCGAGGCAGAACTCGTTCCCGTCCGGGTCGGCGAACACCACCCACCCGGTCCCGTCCGCTCGCCGTCGATCATCGAGCACCACCGCGCCCAGGCTGATCGCCCGCTCGATCTGCTCGTCGCGCCTGGTTGAGGTCGGCCACAGGTCGAAATGGATCCGGTTCTTGGTCGTCTTCCCCTCCGGGACGCGCAGGAACAGCAGCCCGGGCTGACCGGGAGTCGGCACGACCAGCACCGAGTCGTCTTGCGGCATGTCGCCGGGCCGGATCTCGCGCTCAAGCAGCGCCGCCCAGAACGCCGCCAGCGCGTGCGGGTCCCGTGCGTCGAAGGTGATCTCGTGAATCTCCAGGGCTCGATCGTCGCCGTTTGCCATGACGCCAAGGAAACCATGGTTCAGGCACGCGGGTCAGGTCAGGCGAGCAGTTCCGGCGGCAGGCCGAAGGCGGCGAACAGGCCCGGATCCCTGAAGGCGATGATGCGGGCGACGCCGTCCGTCGCGCAGGTGAGGACCTGCACGACGTGCGCGCGGTGCACGCCGTCGCGGTCGCGCTGGTAGACCGCGAGGGCCGGCTGGCCGTTGGCGGACGTCCGGATCGTCCGCAGGTCGCCCGGCTCGCGCAGCACGTAGGACGCCAGGAAGCGGCCGATCTCCTCGCGCCCGAGGAACCAGGTCGGCACCGGGGGCATCTCGAAGGTGGCATCGGCCCTGAGCAACCGCATGAGGGCAGTGACGTCGGCATTCTCGATCGCGGCGGCGTACTGGTCGACGAGCGCCCGCTGCCGCACGTCGGCCGGCTCGCGCACCTCGTCCCGCACCGGGTCCGCATTCCGTAGCCCGGCGCGAGCCCGCTGCAGCACGCTGTTCACCGCGACGGTCGAGATGCCGAGTAGCTCGGCCACCTCCGCCGCCCGCCACATCAGCACATCGCGCAGGATCAGCACCGAGCGCTGGCGGCCGGGCAGGTACTGCAGGGCGGCGATGAGCGCCAGCCGCAGATCCTGACGGGACGTGACGATCGCGGCCGGATCGGCCGACTCCGCGTCGAGCAGCACGTCGGGGAAGGGCTCGAGCCACCGGACCTCGGTCCTGGCCGGGTCGAGCGCTCCGTCCGGGTCGGCCGGGCCGCCAAGGCCGGCCGGCAACGGCCGTCGGCTGCGGTTCTCCAGCGCCCGCAGGCAGCTGTTGGTGGCGATCCGGTACAGCCAGGTCCGCACCGACGCCCGGCCCTCGAACTGCCCGTAGGACCGCCACGCCCGGACCAGGATCTCCTGCAGCTGGTCTTCCGCGTCGTGCACCGAGCCGAGCATCCGGTAGCAGTAGGCAAGCAGCTCAGGCCGGTACGGGTCGGTCAGCAGGGCGAAGTCCGCGCTGCCGAGCATCGCGGCCGACCGGTCGTCGCCGCCGGCCTCCGACGGTCGGTAGCCCGGTTCCTGCGTCGTCGCCGATCCCATCGCGCCTCCTCGGTGTTCTCGCCGCGAGCGCCTGGCCACATGCGCCCGTCACCGATATAGACCCGGCCGGACCGCGAAACTCACCGCTGCCGCGGCACCAGGCGGCACCAGGCGGCACCAGGGGGCCACCAGGCGGGCAGCGGTGAGTTCCGCCCGGCCCCCGGATCAGTAGCAGTAGGCCGGGCACTTCCCGTCCGACCGCAACCAGGAACCAAGGGAGCAGCCAATGACAGCGCACGAAATCTCCGGCGCGAGCGTCCTCGTGACCGGTGCCAGCCGGGGCTTCGGCCGAGCCATCGCAACCGCCCTGGCCAAGGCGGGCGCGCAGGTCGTCGGCCTGTCACGCGACCGGGGCAGGCTGGAGGAGCTGCGGGCCGAGCTCGGCCCGAGTTTCTCCCCGGTCGTCGCCGACGCGGCCGACCCGGTCTGCGCGGGCCAGCTCATCGACCAGTACCGGCCGAGCGTGCTCGTGCTCAACGCCGGGGCGAGCCCGCTCGCGCGACCGCTGCACCAGCACACCTGGCAGACGTTCAGCCGCAACTGGGAGGTCGACGTCCAGCAGGCGTTCAACTGGACCCGCGAGGCGCTGCTGCGGCCGCTCGACCCTGGCAGCGTGGTGATCGCCCTGTCGAGCGGCGCCGCGGTCAACGGCTCGCCGCTCAGCGGCGGCTACGCCGGCGCCAAGGCCACCATCAGGTTCCTCACCCGCTACGCCGCGGCCGAGTCCGAGCGGGCAGGCCTCGGCATCAGGTTCATCTCGCTGCTGCCGAAGCTCACGCCGGCCACCGACCTCGGCTCGGCCGCCGTCGCCGCGTACGCGGCCAGGGACGGCGAGGACGTCGCCACCTACCTGGCGAAGACCGGGCCTGCCCTGACCGCCGAGCAGGTCGGGCAGTCCGTCCTCGACCTCGCCGCCGACCCGGGCAGCGACCGGGACGCCTACCTGCTGACCCCGGCGGGCCTCACCCCGCTGACCTGACCCCGACAGCAGAAACACGAAGAGAAACACCAAGAAGGAGATCGTCATGACGTCAATTGCCAACCGCGCAGTGCTCATCACCGGAAGCAACCGCGGTATCGGGCGGGCGCTAGTCGACGAGGCCCTGCGCCGGGGCGCGCGGCTGGTCTACGCGGGCACGCGCGAGCCGTGGGCCCACCCCGATCCGCGCGTCCTGCCGCTCACCCTGGATGTGACCAGCGCAGCCGACATCCGGGCGGCAGCCGAGACGGTTGAAGCGCTCGACGTCCTCGTCAACAACGCGGGCATCGCGCTCTACGACGACCTGAGCGACCGATCCGTGATCGAGCGCCAGCTCGCCGTCAACCTCTTCGGCCCGTACGCCGTCACCCAGGCCTTCCTGCCGCAGCTGACCCGGGCCGGCGGGGCCATCGTCAACAACCTGTCGCTGAACTCCCTGGCCCCCCTGCCGGTCATTCCCGGGTACTCGATCTCGAAGGCGGCGGCATTCTCACTGACCCAGTCGCTGCGCGCGCTGCTGGCCGGACAGGGCGTTAGCGTGCACGCTGTCCTGACCGGTCCGGTCGACACCGACATGTCGCGGGGTCTGCAGATACCCAAGCCCTCGGCGGCGTCGGTGGCAGCGGGCATCTGGGACGGGGTGGAGCGCGGCGAGGAGGACATCTTCCCCGACCCGATGTCCTCGGCCATGGCCCACGGCTGGCGGAGCGGCGCGGTCAAGGAGTTCGAGCGCCAGTGCGTGGCCATGACCGCGGCGGTGCCCGTCGGCTCCTAGGCAACTGCGGGTGACCGGCTCTGCCCCTATCGTCAACGCACCCCGGCTGATGTGTGATGATGGGGACAGGGCCGGGGCACTTCGGACGCCGGCGGTCAAGCTCGCGCCGTCTGCGGCCCTGGTAGTCGGGCGCGCCTAGCGCCGAGGATTGGGACCGCCGACGTGCTCGGCTTCGAGATCGCATGACCGGGCGGACCCCGCCGTTCCGGCACCTGCTCAGGCTGACCGACCGGGTCGGCCTGCTTGAGCAGGCCGAGGGCGTCGTGCCCCGCGTCGAGTACGGCTACAGCGTCGATGACGTGGCCCGCGGCCTGCTGGTGCTGTGCCGGGAGCCGTCGCCGCGGGACGAGCTGATCACGCTCGCGCGGCGCTACCTGTACTTCCTCACGCTGGCGCAGGGGCCCGACGGCCGGTACCGTAACCGGCTCGGCTACGACCGGCGCTGGCGCGATCAGCCGGGAACCGGCGACTGCTGGGGCCGGGCGTTGTGGGGGCTCGGCACCGCCGCCGCCCGCGGGCCGACGGTCGGAATCCGGGGCGAGGCGCTCGCCCTGTTCGACTCCGGCGCCCGGGTCCGCTCGCCGGCGCCGCATGCGATGGCGTTCGCGGTTCTCGGCGCGGCCGAGGTGCTCGCCGTCCTGCCCGGTCACCCGGCTGCGCTCAGCCTCCTCGAAGATGCCGGGGTCGTCATCGGCGAGCCGCCCGACGACGCCGCCTGGCCGTGGCCGATGCCCAGGCTGAGCTACGCCAACGCGGCGATCGCGGAGGCGGTCATCGTGATCGGCGGCAAGCTGAACCGCGACTCGGTGCTCCGCGGTGGTCTGCGCATGCTGCAGTGGCTGCTCGCGGGCGAGACCCGCGACGGGCACCTGTCGGTGGTGCCGGTCGGCGGCTGGGGCCCGGGCGAGCAGCGCCCCGGCTTCGACCAGCGCCCGATCGAGGTCGCCGCGCTGGCCGACGCGTGCGTCCGAGCGGCCGCGGTGACCGGCGACGCGCGCTGGCTGGACGGCGTCAGCCTGTGCGTGGCGTGGTTCCTCGGCGACAACGACGCCAAGGTCCCGATGCTGGACGAGCGGACCGGCGGCGGCTGCGACGCCCTGGGCATCAACAGCCGCAACCGCAACCAGGGGGCGGAGTCAACGCTGGCGATGATCTCGGTGCTGCAGCACGGATACCGGCTCGACGCCGGCT
>CAVZHA010000003.1:0-624228 GCA_963774945.1 uncultured Actinomycetota bacterium
TCAGACAGGACACCCGGCGAAACCTTGCCCATTCGTACCCCCCGATGCCCCAGTTGGGCCGGGTCGTGCCGTTGACATCCAGTGCTGGCACCCCCGTGCCGCCCGCCATGTGTTACCCCAGAGTACGCCTGGCCTGCGGCCGGACCGAGGACGGCCGTCGCTCGGGGTCCATCCGGGCTGACCGGTTGGTCGATTAAAGCCTCTGATTCGCTGATTGCCGCGCACTGAGGCCGCAGGGCCGGACCACTGCCCTCATACCGGGAACCTGAGCAACTCGTCGAGGACCCATGCTGGGGCTACCCGGTCAGCGCCTGCCGGGGGCGGCGCCGTCAAGGCCCAGTCACGTACTGCGGAGGGAATATCCCGGCCGAGGTCAGGAACGATGTCGGCGGCCGGGTCCAATGGCGGGTCCATCTCTTCGTGGGGAGGGAGGAAGACGCCCATGAAGCCGTCGCCCCCGTCGTCCAGGCGACGGGCCTCATGCGCCCGTCGCACGTAGTCCGACCGCAGCGCCACGCCGAAGTACGCGGAGCCCGGCTGGCTGAACCCGGGATCCACGACGGTCTCGCCATCAAGGCACCAGGCCGAATTGGTGACAATGCCGCCGCCGACGCGGGCGTAGCCCTCGACGTAGACCAGGCCACGGGCCATGGCCCGCTGGTAGGCGTTCTTGCCGGCGTAGGCCGGGACCATCGGGAGTGCGCCGCCCCCTGCGTCCGTTCCCGGGCTGAACAGCCGGCCGTACCGCATGATCAGATCCAGATGCCCCCGACCCCGATCGCGCCAAACGCACCGCGCCGCGAGCTTAGCCACAGTCGTGGCCTCATCCTCGGTCATGTGGCAAGGCTACTTTCTGGGCGCGTCCAGCACAGGTCCGCAGCTAGCGAGGGTGTCCTGGAGGAACGACAGCTCGGACGTCCCATCCGCGTTCGCTATGGTGGAAACGGCCAGGGCGTACTTGTACTTTACTTCGATCCACGCCTCGACGTAGGGGCACGTCATTCCCGTGTTGTCCGGCATCCACTGATCCGGGCTTTTATCGCCTTTAGAACTGTTGGAGATAGCTGAGACTGAAAGCAGTTCTGGCACGGTCATGTCATTGCTGAAGTCCCGCATCAGCCAATCGGCTATGAGCGCGGAGCCGGACCGAGCCTCCCAGGTGCCGGCTCCGGTCTCCCAGGCGTCCGCCTTGGGAACGATATGGTCGATCGCTATGCCACTAACGGCATTGGCGATATCGGCCTGGGAGACGAAGTTGAGGGGCGTCTCCGGGATGTCGTAAGGGGTCTGCCACGACCCTTGGGTCACCGGGCAGGTTCCATCGCTGGGCAGCAGTGATATCGCCCCTTCCCACTGGCTGGGCGACACCGCGTCTCTCTGCAGCACCCGGTTGCGCGTGTCGCAGCCCTTCCTGGTAATGAAATTCCAGGCGGGATCCTCGTCGTCGTAACCGGAGATCAGGACGTTGGTCCTGGGCAGTTCCGAGAGCATCTGCTCGGCTTCCTCCTGGGTGGGCAGGTCATAGCCCGGCCACAGGTTCACGGGCACCCAGTTGCCCGGGACCCCGGTAGTGGCCCGCGACACCGACTTCGCGGTCTTCGGCGCCGCGCCCCTGACAATATCCGTCTGCTCGGATTGCAGCGCCTGCCAGTAGACACCCAGGTCGGCGGACATTTGGGCCAGGCCCGCGGCGTTGGGGTGGAACAGCTGGCTGGTGTCGAGGAACTGTTCGCCTGGGGTCAACGCGCTGGTCAGGTCGTAGGCCCAGGGGTCGGACGAGCAGATCTCGTGATCGAGGAACGCATACCGCTCGTCCATGACGTAGATGCCCGCCTCCTGGGCCGCTTTCTCGATCGCGTTGTCGAGGTAGTAGGTCAGGCCGATGAGGAACTCTACGTCGTTGAGCGCCATGTTGTTGATTCCCGGGCAGGTCGTCATGGGCTGGAAGATGTTCGGGTAGGTGACCGCCACGACCTTGGCGCCTGGCGCCTGTTTCTGTATGGCGGTGTAGGCGGCGACGAGCTTCGGCTCGAGCGAGTCAATGATGGTGTACTCGTTGCTGGCGTTGTCCTCGTTGTAAGTGTTTTCACAGGTCGTCGGTGTCGTCAGGCAGTTGGTGAGGACGCTGGCGAAACCGGCGTCGTTGCCGCCGATGGTGACCGTGACCAGTTGCGAGCCGGAGTACATCTGATCGATCTGCGGCTCTTCGCCGTTCTGCCCGGTGGTGGTGAGGTTGGCGATGGTGGCGCCGCTGCAGGCGATGTGCTGGATGCCGTCGGAGCCGATGCTGGGGGTGTCGGCGGCGAACTGCCGGGGGAAGGCCGCGTTCGACCGGTCGCAGCCGTCGTTACCGGGGTCGTAGGGCGGGTTGCCCTCGCCGGATGAGTAGGAGTCGCCCATCGCGGTGTAGTCCCAGGACGGCCCGGAGACGGGGATGAACGCCGCCGCCGACCAGGCGATGTCCTGGCTGGTGACGCTGGACCCGCTGTAGTCGGGGGTCACGTTCGACAAGGACACGGTGGCCCCGCTGCCGAGGTGGAAGTCTCCCAGGTCGACCCAGGTGTTGCTGCCGCTGGTGGCGCCCTGGTCGATCTCCACGCTCTTGCCCGAGGCGCCGCCGCCCGGGTCGACCGTGTAGACCGCGTCGGCCGCGTTGGCACCGTAGCTCGGTATCGCTACCTTGATGTCGGTCCAGCCGGAGACGCTGCTTGGCGGATTCCAGGCGCCGGTGATGACATCTTGGGCCGGCTCGTCGCTCGGCTGGGAGTAGCCGAACCAGAAGTGGCCGCCGAACCCGGCCCCGATCTGGTCGAAGTCGATCTTGGATGAGTAGTTCCCGTTTGCGTCCTGGGCGAAGTTCCAGGTGAACGTCCCCTGCGAGGTCCAGTTCTGGCCGGGGCAGCCGAGCGCGGACTGCCCGCCGTCGCCGACGATCACTGCGGTGGACGGCAGGGTCGAGGCGCAGGTCTGGGCGAACTGCGCGGCGATCGCCTCGGGTCCCGGGTTGGCCGCGCCGGCGGCGTACGTGATCACCCCCATCCCGCAGTCAAGGGCCACGACGCAGCCCGGGGTCTCGCCGTGGGCGATGGTCGTGGGGTTCACCGACGCAGGCCAGTGCCACCAGCAATGGTCGCCGTAGGTACTACCGGTCAGCTGGCAGGAGTCCGGGGCGGAGGGCGACGTGTAGCTGACTCCGCTGGCGTTGCAGTTGTTGCCGGGGGGATCGGAGGAGTTCAGTCCGCCCACCCCGGGGACGCAGAAGGTGTCAAAGGTCGCCACGGCGGAGTTCCCCGGCGCGTAGGCGAACGCCTGCACGTCCTTGCCCTGGGAGTAGTCCCACAGCGTGATCGAGTCGAACGCCCAGCCGTTCACCTTCTCCTGGTAGGGCCAGTACTGCGGATGCGACATGTCCCAGCTCGGACTGTAAGTGGTTCCGAGCGGGGTGGTGTTAGAGGACGCGGCGGGGAAGTTCGGCCGGTCGGGCGGGTAGGCCGGGTTGATCGGGTTGTCGGCGTAGCCGAGCCCCCAGTTCCCCTCGCCGTCGGTGCAGCCGGGGCCGGGGCTGCAGTTGCCGGGGTTGCCGAGGTTAGGGCTCGCAGGCTCGAGGCCGCTGTTGTACGCCCAGATCGCCATGTACCACATGCCGATGTAGTCGGCCTTGTTCGAGTCGAACACCCACTGTCCGTTCGGTATCCCGTCGGTGGGCGTGATGCCGAGCGTGTACAGGTTGTTCCAGTCGAGGATCAGCAGCCGGGCGGCCGCCGCGATGTTCGCCTGGTAGTCCACCGCGACCGCCAGCTGCTGCTCGGACGACATCGTGGTCGATTCCTGGCCCGCGCACTCGTTGTTGTTGTTCGGGTTCCCGGCCATGCACATGCCGCTGGTGATCTGCCCGATCCCGTACCCGCAGTCGGAGTTGCTCCAGTTGATCAGTCCCGTGTTGTCGGTCTCGCCGTTGGTCCAGTTCCCGTACCAGTTGAACGAGCTCAGCGGGTTGGCGGTCTGGCCCTGGATCACGTGCATGCTGGCCTGCTGCAGGTTCGACTCCGTGGTCAGCACCCCCAGCAGCACCTGCGCCGGGAGGTGCCCGCCCCCGTCCACCGTCGGCAGCTGGAACAGCCCGTTCGGGCCCTGCGGGGTGTAGGCGGGCAGACCCGACCCGTACAGGTTGGGTGACTGCTGGGTCGGTCAGCGTCCCCTGCACGGCCTGGTCAGCGGCCCATTCCACCTGCTTGAAGGTCGGCTGGTAGGCCTGAATCGTCGGGTCGTCGAGCGCGACCGCGCAGGTCCGGTCGGCCGACACCGGCGTCGACGGCGACCCGGGCGTCGTGGCGTCCGGGCGGACTAGGGCCGTGGTCGCAGCCGTGGCCGTACCGGCGGCCGCCTTGACCGTTCCCCCCGACGGCGGGGGCACCGGCGCGGCGGCGGTGGCCACCTTGAACGCGGCCTTCCCGCGCTTCCCGGCCAGCAGCTGGGCGCTGACCGTCACCGGCTGGGCGGCGGCGGGATCGTAATGCTGGCCCTTGACCGGGGCGACGGCCTCGGCGTCGGTCACCGCCAGCGTCCCGGTGCTCGACGGCTGGGCGACTGCGGGCGCGTCGACCGGCTGCCACGAACGGGGCAGCCCGGCCACCTTCGACGCCTGCGGCCCGACCAGCCACGTCCGCCCGCCGACCTGCCGCAGCTCGACCGACCCGGCCACCGCGCTGCCCATCCGCCTGGCATGCCCGCCCGCCAGCTGCCACAGATCCACGTTCTTGCCCGCCATGACCTGATACCCCAGGCTGCCGTCGGCGGCGGGGGTCAGCCGGAACGGCACCGCCGCAGTCGCCGCCAGCAGCCGCGTCCTGCCCGCCAGGCTGACCTGCTCCACGCCCCGGCCCCCGGCCACCGCGATCTGCCCGTCAAACGGCACCGCCGAGGTGATCTGACCGGCCACCTTGACCGGGGCCGAGACCTTACCGGTGGCCGCGTCCGCCACCACCAGCGTCGTCGACATCGGCCCGTCGCTGTCGTCGTTGGCCCAGCCGCCCTTGGTGAGCACCGCGTCGCTGCCGGCGCCGCACCCCGGGTCGAAGTAGGCGATCGAGAACCCGCCGCCCAGGTCCTTCACCGCTCCGGTCCGCAGGTTCACGACCGCCGCCCGGCCTAGCACTCCCTGCGCCTCGGCCATGTTCGCCGCCTGCTCCGGCGCGTACACCACCACCGCGTACCGGCCCGCCGCGGTCACGCACTCCTGCCCGACCCACAGATCGGTCTCCACCGCCGGGTCACCCAGCGTCGCCACCGTCCGCCACGCGTACCCGCTCGCCTCGCTCGCCGCCAGCACATGCAGGCCGGTCGAGTCCCCTGACACGGTGACCGCCTCATCGGACGAGCGCTGCCACCCCGACGGCAGCACCTTGGCCGGATCGGGCAGCTGGGCAGGCCCGGGCGCTGCCTTGGCGACGGCGTTCGACGCGGACTGCCCGGTACCGGCCGTCGTCTGGGCCGAGCTCGCGGGCGCCGCAGCCGAGCCCGCAGCGGAGGTAGCCGCCATCGCCGACCCCTGCGCCAGCGACCCCGCCAGCAGCACCCCGCCCGCCATCACCGAAACCCGCCGCAGCCAGCGCATGACGCCTCCACCCGGAAAGGGACACTGGAGCCGACATTGCCACCCAAACCGGCGGCGGCCTATCCCCCAAATGAGCACATTTCTGGTGCTGTGCCGGGGTTCCTCAGCCTGGACGCGGTCGCGCGGCCGCTGACCTTGCCTTTAGCTTGCGGCGGGGGATGCGAACGAATTAGACGGCGATCGTGTCCCCAATCGGCACGATCGTCAGCGACACGTCGGTCAGCATCTTCGGGCTGAGGAACGTGGCCATCGTCTGCTGGCCGATCTCGCTGAGCATGATCTCGTGGATCTGCACCGCCCGCTCGGGGTTGACCGCCCGCACGAAGTCCACCGCCTCGCCGAATTTCGTCCACGGCCCGCTCGTCGGCACCAGCAGCGTTGTCACGGGTGCGGCGGGCACGAAGTAGGAGTCACCGGGATGGTAGACGTGCCCGTCGATCAGGTAGCCGACGTTCGCGACCTGCGGGATGTCACGGTGGATGGCGGCGTGCAGACCGCCGAAGACGGCGACGTCGAAACCGTCGACGTCGAACCGCTCGCCTTCGACCACGGCCGTGACCTGGCCGCGCCTGGCCTGCCAGCGGTCGACGACGGCGGCCGGCCCGTAGACCCGCAGCTCCGGCCGGGCGTCAAGCGCGGCCGCGATCGCCTCCTCGTCGAAGTGATCAAAGTGCTCATGGGTGATCAGGATCGTTCCCGCGCTGGCGGCCAGCTCGGCCCGGTTGGGGGTGAAGGCCCCCGGATCCACCAGGAGACGACTGCCGCCCTTGTCGAGGGTCACGCACGCGTGGGTGTGCTTGGTCAGTTCCATCGGCGCTCCAGTCCGCTCGGTTCGATTGTCTGCCCAGGCTAACGGGCGGGCCGGCGCCAGCCCGGCGCGCGCCTGGGGGCCGAGCCAGCGGGCCGCCCGGTCGGCCGAGACGTCGGCCGCGTTCTCGGTCAGGTCCGCTACTGTCACCGCGGCGAGGGCGTTGCGCCAGGCAAGCTCGGCGTTGTACATGGCCTTGGCGATGCCGCAGGGCTGCCGACACTGGCCGGCGGTGAGGCCGACCGGGCCGCGCTGGCGGATCTCGGTGCAGTGGAACATGGCCATGTGCCCGTTGACCGCCTGCACGACGTCGAGCGCGGTGACCTGCCCGGCGGGCCGGGCGAGCCGGTAGCCGCCGTTGACGCCGGGCACGGAGGTCAGCACCTCAGCCGCGACCAGCGCCTTCAGCAACTTCGCGAGGTAGGGCTCGGGCAGGTCGAAGAACTCGGCCAGCCGACGCCGAGGGACGGGAGAGCCGTCGGTCTGCGCTAGCAGCCAGCAGCAATGAAGCGCCCACTCGACCGTCTGCGGTAGCTCCATGACGTAGATCATAGACGCTGGGTATCTATGATTCTCGCCCTCGCTGTTATCGTGGATCTTGAACATCTACGATTAAGAGGTGCACGATGGGGTCGCATTCGGCAGGCACGACCGCCACCCGCTCCGGCTGGTCGGTGGCGATCCAGACCGGGGCGGCGCTGGCCGGGGCGATGGGCGTCGGCCGGTTCGTGTTCACCCCGGTCCTCCCGCTGATGGAGGCACAGGCGCACCTCACCTCCGCTCAGGCGAGCACGCTCGCGACCAGCAACTACCTCGGCTACCTGATCGGGGCCGTTCTCGGGATCATGCTGCCGGCGCTGAGCCGGGCGCGGCTGGCGCTGCGGGTGAGCGGCATCGTGCTGGTCGTCACGCTGGCGGCGATGCCGCTCACCCGCGACGTCGCCGCCTGGGCGGTCCTGCGGGGATTGGCCGGGGTGGCGAGCGCGGTCATCTTCATGGTGGCCGGGAACATGATCCTGACCGAGCTCACCAGCGGCCGGCCGCACATGATCGGCTGGGCGTACGGCGGCGTCGGGGTCGGCATCGCCCTGTCGGGCGCGCTCGTCGCCGTCGTCAAGCCGATCGGCGACTGGCAGGCGGTGTGGTGGTCGTCGGCCGCGCTGACCGTCCTGCTGCTGGCGGCCGCCTGGTTCGTCGGGGTAGCCGGGCCGGCCGGGAAGCCAGCGGCGCCGTCCGACGATCCGGGTCCTGCGCCACGGCACTTCCGGTGGTTCGCCATTCTCGCCGTGTCCTACTTCCTGGAGGGAGCCGGCGACATCGTCGCCGGGACTTTCCTGGTCGCCGCCATCTCCGCGACCGGACCGTCGTGGCTGTCGAGCAGCGTCTGGATCATCGTCGGGGCCGCCGCCGTGCCCTCGTGCGCCGCGTGGACCTGGCTCAGCCGAGGCGTCTCGCGTCCCACGCTCATCACCGGAGCGCTCCTCCTCCAGGCGGTCGGGATCGCGCTGCCCGCCTTCACTGCGGCCATCCCGGCCGCGCTGGCAGCCGCGGTGCTGTTCGGCGCCACCTTTATCGGCATCACCACGCTGTCACTCGCGGCGGGCCGGCACCTTCGCGTGCCCCGGGCCGTCGCCATCCTCACCGCCGGCTACGGGATCGGCCAGGTCCTGGGCCCGTTGGTCGTCGAGCCGACCCTGCACGGCGGCTACCACCAGGCGCTGCTGGTCGGGGCCGGCCTGGTCTTGGCGGCCGGCGTCGGCGGCGCGCTGCTTCGCGTCGGTTTCCCGCACCTCGGTCCGGTCTCCGGGCTACGACGGGTGCCGGTAGAGCTCGGTCAGCAGGGCGACCGCGGCGTGGGTCGAGGGATGCGGGTCGTGCCGCCGCCAGATCATGTGGACGGCGATCGGCGGGGCGTCCCGCACGGGCCGGAAGACGACGCCGTCGCGCCGGTACTGGGTGGTAGTTCCCTCCGGGGTGATCCCGATGCCGCCGCCGGCGGCGATGATCGCGAGCCAGTCGTCGATATCGCGCGTGTCCCTGACGTGCGGGCGCTCGGCCGCCGGCCATAGGTCGGGCGTGGTGGTCCCGGTCCTGCGGTCGATCAGCACGGTCCGCTGTGGTATCTCGGCCAGCCTGATCGAGCGTCGCCTGGCCCAGGGATCGTCGGCCGCGAGGGCGCAGAACCGCCGCTCGCGACCGACGATCGCGCTGGCGAAGTGCCCGGCGTCGGCGGCGGTGCGCAGCACCGCGATGTCGCACAGGCCCTCGGCCAGGCCGCCGGTGGCCGAGTTGGTGCGGATCAGGTGAAGTTCGACGTCCGGGTAGGCGGCCGCCCAGCGGCGCTGAAACTCGCGGGTGTGCCTTCCCATGGCCGACCACGCGTGACCGATGCGGAGCCGGGTATGGCCGGTGGTCGCCTCGGCCACCAGGTTCCCGGCCGCGGCCAGGACCTGCCGGGCCTGGGCCAGGACGTGCACGCCGGCCGTGGTCGGGGTGATGGTCCGGCTGGTGCGGTGCAGCAGCCGGACGCCGAGAACCTGCTCGAGCGCGATCAGGTTACGCGACACCGCCGCCTGCGAGATGCCGAGTTCGATGGCGGCGTCGGTGAAGGTTCCCGAGTCGACGATCGCGACCAGGCAGCGCAGGTGCCGCAGTTCCAGATCCATAACCAGAGCGTATAGCTGGCTCCATCCATGCATTTTGCGCATAGAGCCGCGCGGTCCATGCTCCTGCCATGAGCATCCGGCTGACGGGCATCGCGTTGATGACGGGCAGCGCCGCGTCCAATCAGCTCGGCGCGGCGACGGCCGCGCTGGCCTTCCCGGTGCTCGGGCCGGCCGGGGTGGTCGCCGTGCGCCAGTGGGTGGCGGGTGTCGTGCTGCTCATCACCGTTCGGCCCAAGTTCGCCTCGTTCACCCGGGCCCAGTGGCGCCCGGTGCTCGCGCTGGCGCTGATCTTCGCCACCATGAACCTGTCGCTCTACACCGCGATCGACAGAATCGGGCTCGGCCTGGCGGTCACCCTGGAGTTCCTCGGCCCGCTGTCGGTCGCCCTGCTGGCTTCGCGGCGCGTCATCGACCTTGCGTGCGCCCTGGTCGCAGCGGTCGCCGTCGTCGTGCTGGCGAGGCCGCAGCCGAGCACCGACTACGCCGGCATCTTCCTGGCCCTGCTTGCGGCCCTCTGCTGGGCCGGGTATGTGCTGGTGAACCGGGTGGTGGGCGTCCGGCTGCCGGGCGCCCAGGGGCCGGCCGCCGCGGCCAGCCTGTCGGCGCTGCTGTACGTCCCGATCGGCATCTGGGCACTGAGCAGCCATGCCGTGACCGGCCGCCGCGCTCGGGCGCGCAGCCACGGCGGGGATCTTGTGCTCGGCCGTCCCGATGATCGCCGACCTGCAGGCCCTGCGGCGGGTCCCGGCCCGGTTCTTCGGCGTTTTCATGAGCGTGAACCCGGTCTTCGCGGCGCTGACCGGCTTGCTCGTCCTCGGCCAGTCGCTGCAGCCTGCCGACTGGCTCGCGATCGGCGTCATCGTGAGCGTCAACGCCGTCAGCGCTAGCGGGCCGAGACCGGGTTCAGTCGGGCAGCGTTCGCGGGAGGCCGAAGACGGGCAGCGGGCCGTTGTCGGGAAAGCCGGTCACGACGCTGATCTGGTCGCCTGCGAGGGTGAGCACGATTATCCCGTTGGCGTGGGAGACCGGGGCGCGCGGATCGCGGATGTAGAGGCCGAACGCGGGCTGGCCGTTGGCCCGGGTCGGCACCAGGCGGGCGGAGCGGCCGGGGCGGAACGCGGTCGCGGCCCAGAACTCGAGCGGCTAGCTCGCGCCCCTGGTACCGCAGCGGCACCGGCGGCATTATCAGCCAGGCGTCCTCGGTCAGCAACGCGACGACTTGATGCACGTCACCCGCCTCGTAGGCCTGGGTGAAGCGCTGCACCAACGCTCGTTCCCTGGCCGAACCGGGCCGGGGCGGCTCCCGGCCCGGTGGTTGCGCGCGCTGGTACTGCAGTGCGGCCCGAGCGCGCTTGAGGGCGCTGGTCACCGACTCCTCGGTGCAGTCGAGGATGCCAGCCGCCTCGCTCGCCCTGAATCCCAGCACGTCCCGCAGGATGAGCACCGCGCGCTGCCGCGGCGGCAGCAGCTGCAGGGCCGTGACGAACGCGACCGAGATCGCCTCGGCTGCTTCGTAGCGCGCCTCCGGGCCGGGCGCGGCGTCGGCGAGCCCCTCGAGCAGGGCGTCGGGATAGGGTTCCAGCCACGTCACCTCGCCCAGCCGGGTTGGGGCGGGAAGCTCAATACCGGGCGGCGGCCAGGCCATCGGCGGTCGCCTGCTCGCCGAGCGCAGCGCGTTAAGGCAGCGCCTGGTGGCGATCTGGAACAGCCAGACCCGCAGCGATGACCGGCCCTCGAAGCCGGCCAGGCCCTGCCAGGCCGCGAGCAGGGTCTCCTGCAGTGCGTCCTCCGCGTCGATGGCCGAGCCGAGGATCCGGTAGCAGTGCGCCTGCAGCTCGCGCCGGTGCATCCCGACGAGTTCGCCGAACGCCTGCTCGTCGCCGGCCTTGGCGCGGTCAACCAGGTCCGTGCTCATCAAACCACCCTTTCACGGCCTCGCCCTGCTGCGTTCTCGCGGCTCCTACCAGTACCGACACCAGGCAAGCGGGAAATTGGGCGCCGCCAACTCCGGCCGCCGCGCGGTGTCTGCATCACTAACGGCGAACACGCCGCCAGATGTCCGCCTGAACCTTCGAGGAGAATCGCAGATGGCCGTGAGCAACCCGCAGACCGCGCACGCCAGCCCGACCGCACCTCGGCTGGGTCCTCGGCCTGACCGCGACGGCCTATTTCATGGTCGTGCTTGACTCGGTCGTGGTGATCACGGCGCTGCCCCGTATTCAGCGCGACCTGCACGTCGGCCTCGACTCGCTGCAGTGGACGCTTACCGCCTACAACATCGCCTTCGCGGCCGGCATCATCACCGCGGCCGCCGTCGGCGACCGGTTCGGCCGCCGACCGATCTTCAATCTCGGGCTCGCCCTGTTCACCGTCGCGTCGGCGCTCTGCGCGCTCGCTCCGAACGCCCCCGACCTGATCGTCGCGCGCACGGTCCAGGGCCTGGCCGGCGCCATCGTCCTGCCGCTCAGCCTCACGATCCTGACGACGGCGTTCCCGGCCGAACGACGAGGGATGATCATCGGCATCTACGGCGGACTGGCCGGGCTCGCAGTCGCACTGGGGCCGATCATCGGCGGCGCGGTCATCCAGGGACTCGACTGGCACTGGATCTTCTGGATCAACGTGCCGATCGGAGCGGTCGCGCTGCCGCTGGCGCTGCGGCTGCTGCCCGACAGCCACGGCGCCAGCGAGCGGCTCGACCTGGTCGGCGCCGCGCTCGTAACCGGTGCCGTCGTCGCCGTCGTCTGGGCCCTGGTCCGCGGCGACCAGGCGGGCTGGACGAGCGCCGAGATCGTCGGCTGCCTGCTGGCCGGCGCTTGCGCGCTGATCGCCTTCGGCGCCTGGGAACACCGCTGCAGCGAGCCCATGGTGCCGCTGCGGCTCTTCCGCAGCACGGCGTTCGCGGTCGGCAACGTCACGACCTTCCTCATGACCGGCGCGATCTTCGCGGCCGGCTTCCTCGTCACCCAGGAGTTCCAGCTTGCCCGGGGCTACTCACCGGTTGCGGCGGGCGTGCGGCTACTCCCCTTCTTCGCCACGCCAATGGCTATCTCGCCGATCGCGGGCGCCGTCTCCGACCGTATCGGCCGCCGGCCGGTCATGGCGACCGGGCTGTTCCTGCAGACCGCCGGGCTCGTCTGGGTCGCCGTGGCAGGCTCGCTCTCGACGAGTTGGGTCGAGCTTGACGTCGCCCTGCTGATCGCCGGGCGTCGGCGTCTCGATGGCGCTCCCGACCGTGCCGACCGCCGTGCTCAACGCGGTCGCGCCGGACGAGCTCGGCAAGGCGTCGGGGATCAACTACATGATGCAGCGCTTCGGCGCCGTGTTCGCGATCGCCGTCGCCAGCGCCGTGTTCTCCGCCTACGGGCACTTCGGCACCCCCGCGAGCGTGACCGAGGGCTTCAGGCCCGCGCTCGCCGCCTGCGCCGGGTTCGCGCTGCTGGCCGCGCTCAGCGCGCTCGCCATCACACCGCAGCCGATACGGCCCGCCGACGCCCCGGCCGTCGGGCCGTTCCACGCTGACGCAGTCAGCGCGGACGGGCGGGGACGACCGCGGTGAGCAGGCCCGTCTTGACGTCGTAGCTGTAGCCGGAGATCTTGATGCGGGGCGAGATCGAGGGTTCCGCGGCGAGCCGCTCGACGTCGATCCGGACGGTTTCCGCCGGGTCGAGGACCGGAAGCTCGGCCAGGGCCTGCTCATCGAAGCCGCGCTCGGCGAATCCGTGGCGAAGCTCCGGGTCGGCGAAGAAGCCGGACCCGCAGTCGGTGTGGTGGATGATCGCGAGCTCGAACCAGTCGGCGTCGGGCGTCTTGACTTCGTGCAGGTAGCTGATCCAGGCGACGTCCTGGATGACGGCCGGGGTGATCGCGCCCGCCGACGTTGCGCTCGACGATGGCGTCGCCGAGCTCGAGCCCGAGGATGCCGGCCGGGTCAACCCGGGGGTCGATGCAGGTGATGACGTACACCTGCCGGTTGGGGATGAAGGGGATGGCAGGCACCCTGTCCTTGAGATCCGTCCCGGCGAAGGCCTTGTTGCGTTCCAGAAGCTCGTCGATGTTTCCCATGAGGCAAAATGTGGCCCGCGCGCGCGATCACCGGCAAGCGGCAGAGCTGCCTGACATCGCTAGAATCCGGCCTATGCACGCTGTGGTCGCTCTCGCGCTGCCCACCGTGGAAGCCTTCGACCTGGCCATTCCGTCCCAGGTCTTCGGTGATCAGGTCATCCACGCCGAGCAGTACACGTTCACCGTGTGCGCGCCGGCAGCCGGGCTGGTGCCGTCGACGGCGGGTTACGCGATACGAGCCGAGCGGGGCCTGGACGCGCTGGCCGACGCCGACACCGTGGTCGTGCCCGGCTACCTGCCGCTGGACGATCCCGGCGAGGCGGTCTGCTCGGCGCTGCGCGCGGCGGCGGCGCGCGGCGCCCGGGTGGTCTCGGTCTGCACCGGCGCCTTCGCGCTGGCAGCGGCCGGCCTGCTCGATCACCGCCGGGCGACCACGCACTGGCAGTACGCGGACGACCTGAGCGCCCGCTTCCCGTCGGTGAAGGTCGACCCGGACGTGCTCTGGGTCGATGAGGGCGCGGTGCTGACCAGCGCCGGGCTGGCGGCCGGGATCGACCTGTGCGTGCAACTGGTCCGGGCCGATTACGGCACCGACGCGGCCATCCGGGTGGCCCGCCGGATGGTCGTCGCCCCGCACCGTGACGGCGGGCAAGCGCAGTGGCTAGAGCGCCCGGTGCCGCTGCCCGGTCACGGCCTGGCGGCTACCTGCGAGTGGGCGCTCGAGCGGCTGGCGGACCCGCTGACCGTCGCCGACCTCGCCCGGCAGGCCGGCTGGGCGCCGCGAACCTTCTCCAGGCAGTTCGTCGCCGAGACCGGCCTGACGCCGCTGCGCTGGCTGACCGCCGCCCGGGTGCGCGAGGCCCGGCGGCTGCTCGAGGTCAGCGACCTGCCGGTCGAGGAAATCGCCCGTCGCAGCGGCCTCGGCAGCCCCGCCAACCTCCGCGTCCACCTGGCGCGCGACGCGGGGGCCACCCCCACCGCCTACCGCGCCGCCTACCAAGGCCGCACGACCCGAGCTCGCGTGCCGCGATCTTGACGTCAATATCAGCGTCAAGAAGTTTGACTTCGATATAGTAGTCACGTATTATGACTCCGATATCGGAGTCAGGGGATGCGATGTCATACACGGGAAAGGTGACCAGCGCCGAGTCTCTGGGACGAATCCTTCAGCAGGCTCGGCTGCTATCGGGGCTAAGCCAGCGTGAACTTGCCCGAAGGCTGGGCACCACGCAGAAATACGTGTGGGAGCTTGAGGCAGGGAAGCCGTCGATTGTGATGGACCGGCTCTTCGCGGCAATGCGCGAGACCGGGATGGAATTGACGGCGACGATCACGCCGCGAGACGAGCATGGCTGACCTGATAGTCGAACTTTACGGGACACGAGCTGGAGTGCTCTCGGGGCCGTGGCGGACATTTGACTTCGTGCCACATCCGGAGGCCGTCGCCCGGTTCGGCATCGACAGCAGCGTCTTGTCGGTCGCAATCCCGCTCGCTGCCGTGGCCGTGCGGTCGCGTAAGGAGCGCAGGCAAAACTTCTTCAGGGAACTGCTGCCCGAGGGCCGAATGCTGGCCCGACTCGCCCAGCAGGCCCGACTCGGCGAGCAGGACGTCATCGGACTGCTCCGTCATTACGGCAGAGACGTCGCCGGAGCTCTCCAGATCTGGGATCCTGACGTACCCGGGGAGCCAAAGCGGCCGGCCCTGGAACCGCTGTCGAGCGCGGGGGTCGCCGCGCTGCTTGACCACGTCCAGGACAATCCGCTCGGGAACAAGCCCGCGAGCGGAAAGACCTCCCTGGCCGGAGTCCAGGACAAGATCGTGCTCGGTCGCACCGAAGGCGGTTGGAACCGGGTGATCGACGGCTGGCCGTCCACCCACATCCTCAAGCCAGAGTCGCGGGACTACCCGACCTCGATTTACGACGAGGAGTACGGTTCCCGCTTCGCCCGGGCCGTAGGGCTGAGCTCCTTCCCGACGTGGATCGAGGAGTTCAACGGAATTCCGGCAGTAGTCGTAGAACGCTACGACCGTTCCCCTGTTGCCCCCCAGGGGCGAATCCACCAGGAAGACTTCAACCAGGTCCTAGGGGCGGCGGGCAACCAGAAGTACCAGAAGTACGGCGGCAAAGTGAGCCTCAAGCGCATCTCCCGGGTCTTCTCCGCGGTTGGAGACCGCGACTCCCTCGAGCGCCTGTTTGCCCTCGTCGTGGTCTCGGTTTCTGTCGGCAACCTCGACCTTCACGCCAAGAACCTCTCCCTGTTGCACCTTCCGGACGGGTCCATGATGCTCAGCCCCGCCTACGACGTGGTGCCGCAAGCGCATCAGCCCAACGACGGCGAGGTCGCCCTCAAAGTCGGCGGCGAGTACCGTCACGCCGCCATCACCCTGAACCACCTCGTCGCGGAGGGACGGTCGTGGGGGCTCACCCACGCAGCCGATCTCGCCGAGGAAACGCTCACCACCGTTCTGCAACTCGCGAGCGCGGAGACCCCTCACGAACGGGCCCAGCCTGGGCTCGCCGGGGACATCTCCAGGTTCGCCTCTAACCTGCTCACTGGACTCGAGATCGGAGCCAGCGGCTATCGCCGCTGATGGCGCCGGATCGGCTCCGGTCGGCGATCTCACGTTCCGCGGCGGAGGAGCGTCTTCAGGGCATGAGCATCAAGCAGCCGTTTGAGACGGTCGTGGCGGAGCACGGCCGCACCGTGCTGCGGGTCTGCCGGGTGCTGCTCGCCAGCCATGACGCCGACGACGCCTGGTCGGAGACGTTCCTGTCGGCGATGCGCGGCTACCCGGAACTGCCCGGAGACCGCCAACGTGGAGGCGTGGCTGGTGACGATCGCGCACCGCAAGGCCATCGACGTGCTGCGGTCGCGCAAGCGGCAGCCGGTCCCGGTCGAGGAAGTCGCGGAGGTCGACCGCGAGCCCGACCAGGCTCGGCGTCCCCGACTCGGCGACGGGCTGTGGCAGGCGGTCCGGGCGCTGCCGGACAAACAACGTCAGGCGGTCGCCTATCACTACGTCGCCGGCCTGCCCTACGCCGAGATCGCGCAGATCATCGGCGGCACCACCGACGCGGCGCGCAGGGCCGCCGCCGATGGCATCAGAAACCTGCGGAAGAACTACCCGGGCGGAGGCCCATCATGAACAACCCCGATGATCTCTTCACCACGCCCGCCGACGCCGACACGCTGGCGCGCCTGCACCGCAGGCTCGAGCAGGCGGCCGAGGACGAGGGCCTGATCGACGTCGCCTACCGGACGGTCGATTCCCCGGTCGGCACGCTGCTGCTGGCGGCCACGCCGCGCGGTCTCGTCCGCGTCGCCTACGACGTCGAGGGCCACGACCGTGTGCTCGACACCCTGGCGAGCAGGCTGAGCCCGCGCGTCCTGCGCGCGCCGAAGCGCCTTGACCCGGCTGCGCGGGAGCTCGAGGAGTACTTCGCCGGACGGCGGCGCAGCTTCGACCTGCCGCTGGACCTGTCGCTGTCCACGGGATTCCGGCTGCTGGTGCAGCAGCACCTGCCGGAGATCGGCTACGCCCAGACCCGGAGCTACCGACAGGTCGCCGAGCTGGTCGGGAACCCGAAGGCGGTCCGGGCGGTCGGCACCGCCTGCGCCACCAACCCGCTGCCGGTCGTGCTGCCCTGCCACCGGGTGCTCCGCACCGACGGCACGCCGGGCGGGTACGTCGGCGGCCCGGCCGCCAAGGCCACGCTCCTGAACCTGGAGGCGGCGGCGTGAGCGCCACCGCAATCGCCCAGCAGACCGGGCCGGGCACCGACCCGTGGCGGCATCGGGTCGACTCCGGCGACTGGAAGGCGATCACGGCCGAGGTGAACGAGTACGGGGGCGCGCTGCTACCGCAGCTCCTGACGCCGGCCGAGGCCGAGCGCCTGCGCTCCCTGTACGAGCAGGACGGGTTCTTCCGGTCAACGGTGAACATGGGCAGGCACCGTTTCGGCGAGGGCGAGTACCGCTACTTCAAGTCCCCCTACCCGACGCCGGTGGAGCGCCTTAAGCAGGCGCTCTACCCCCGGCTGCTCCCGATCGCGCGCGACTGGCACGCCCGGCTCGGCCGCCCCGCCCCGTGGCCGGACACGCTGGACGAGTGGCTGCGGATGTGCCACGACGCCGGCCAGCGGAAGTCGACCGCGATCCTGCTCCGCTACGGCCAGGGAGACTGGAACGCGCTGCACCGCGATCTCTACGGCGACCTCGTGTTCCCGCTGCAGGTGGTCATCAACCTGAACGAGCCCGGCGTCGACCACACCGGGGGCGAGTTCCTGCTCCTCGAGCAGCGCCCGCGAGCGCAGTCCCGGGGCACCGCCAGGCTGCTCCCGCACGGGCACGGATACCTGTTCACGACCAGGGACAGGCCGGTCAGGTCCGCCCGCGGATGGTCAGCCGCCCCGGTCAGGCACGGGGTGTCGGCGATCCGCTCCGGCCGGCGCCACACCCTCGGGCTTGTCTTCCACGACGCGGCCTGAGCGCGTTAGCGGCTGGGACCGCTGCCCGAGATGGCGTGGATCCGGCCATCGCTAACCGTCCAGGTGCCGCCCCCGACGGTGGCGCCGACCAGGCCAGGCAGGTTGCCAGCGCCCGATGGGGAGTGCCTGTCGGCAACGCCGTCGACCGCGCCTGGGGCCCTGCCGTCGGTCGAACCTTGGCGTTGGAGGCGCAAACTCGGTCAGCTTCGTATCAATTCTGACCATTTTTCCGCCCTCCTATCAGTTTTGACCACTTTTGCGCCCGAATTGTCGGAATATTGTGGTGAAAATCGATAGGAAGACGAAGTCGGGTGGTCAGAACTGATACATAGATGTCCACGGCTGTGGCAGGTGTGAATGATGCGTCGGGACTCGAACGCCGTTGACTACGCGGGCCCGGCGACTGTGACTTTGGCCGGCCGAGGGGGTTCAGACGGGGAACGCGACCCCGGTCAGCTCTTCCGACACCGTCCACAGGCGACGTTGGACGGCCTCGTCGTGGGATCGACTGCTGGAGGCGGTTAGTTCCGGTAGCCCCGGGTGCCGAGGAATCCGGCTGGCCCGTAGTACTGGCCGCCGAGCACGCCGGGATCGGTCGCGCCGCGCAGGACCGGGAGTCCCCCCATCGCCGCGTTCTGGCTGAACAGCGGCGCGACGACGTTCGCCGCGGTTCAGGGGCTGTGCCTGTCGCGGGGCGGGACCAGCGGGATGGCGGCCAGCGGGGTGAGGGCGACGAGGGCGAAGGCGACCGGGTAGCCGACGACGGTGATGAGGGCGCCGATGCCGGGGCCGACGGCCGAGGCGGCGATGAACTGGCCGGTGTTCTGGATGCCGAGGGCCTTGCCCGACCAGGACGGACCGGCCGCCTCGGCCACCGAGGTGAAGGACAGGCCGTTGTCGGCCACGCTCACGGTCGAGGCGACGATCAGCACCACCGCCGAGGCGACCGCCCAGTGCAGCGCGCCGCAGCCCGCCAGGGCCAGCATCACGACGACGCCGGAGACCGCGACCCAGCGCAGCACCCGGGTGCGGCTGCCGACCCGGTCGCTGACCGAGCCGACCGCGATGCGGCCGAGGGCGCCCGATGAACTGGGCGGCGGCGATCACCGCCCCGGCCGCGGTGACGTTCCAGCCCAGGCCGGTGATGAGCCAGATCAGGCCGAAGGTGGACAGCGTGAACTGGGGCACCACCAGCAGCGCCGACAGCAGGTGGATGCGGGTCAGGAACAGGCCCTGGCGGTACGGGTTGAACGGCCGCTCGCCGTCGGCGGCGGGCCTGGCGGCCGACCGGGGCGGGTTGGCGATGCCGACCGCGCAGGCGGCGGCGAGGACCGCGGTGAGCGCGCCCGCCAGCAGCAGCGGCGCCCAGATGCCGAGCCCGCTGGCCAGCGGCGGGACGGCGAGCGCGGCGACGGCCACGCCGAGCGGCTGCGAGATCTGCCTGATGCCCATCGCCAGGCCCCGGCGGGAGCGGGGAAACCAGCCGATCACGACGCGGCCCGACGCGGCGCTGGTGCTGGCCGCAGCCGCGCCGCCGAGCACGAACAAGACCCCGAGGCCGACGTAGCCGGACACGACGGCCGCCGCGAAGGCGAACACGGCGGTGAGCGCGAGGCCGCCCGCGATCACCCACCGCTCCCCGTACCGGTCGGTCACCGCGCCCCAGGCGACCAGCGCCATGACCATGCCGAGGGACGGGGCGGCGGCCAGCAGCCCGGCCTGGGCCAGCGGCACGCCGCGGTCGAGGTGCAGCAGCGGGATCAGGTAGGCGGGCGTGCTCAGGAACAGGCTGCCCGGCCGCCTGCGCGCCGACCCCGAGGGCGAGCATCCGCCAGGCCTTAGCCGGGGGCTGGCCGTCTGGCACCCGTTCGCGTGTCGGCGTCGTGCTGATGACCATGCCCGCGTTCCTTCCAATGGAGTACCGTTTAGGAATACCATATTGGTATACCAAGTAGGAGGTCACGTGAGTTTCGACGGCGAGGACAGCGTCTACGGCCGGCTGCGCACCGCGATCCTCATCCTCGAGCTCGTTCCCGGCGAGCGGATCAGCGAGCGCGGCCTGGAGTCGCTGCTCGGCGCCTCCCGCACGCCGATCCGGGCGGCGCTGATGCGGCTGGAGAACGAGGGCCTCACCCAGCGGGAGGGCCGCGGCTGGAAGGTCACGCCGATCGACCTGGCCGAGGTCCGCGCGATCATGGAGTACCGCGAGGCGGTGGAGGTCGCGGCGGTCAGGCTGGCGGTCGAGCGGGCCGACGACGACGAACTCGCGGCGCTGCGGGCGCTGTCCGAGGCGCACCGCGGCTGCGACGACGAGGAGACCGGGCTGCGCGACTTCAGCGACTTCCACCTGGCGCTGGCGCGCCTGTCGCGCAACCAGTTCCTCGCCGACGGCATGGCCGGGGCGCTGACCCGGCTGTCCCGCACCCGCTGGCTGGGCGTCCGCACCCCGCAGTCCCGGTCCGACGCCAGGGACGAGCACCTGGAGATCGTCGCCGCGATCAAGGCCCGCGATACCGACCGGGCGGTCGCGCTGACGGTGGCGCACAATCGCGACACCCGCGACCGCCTGCTCGGCCTACCTCAGCGAGGAGCGCCGCCGGCTGCGCGGCCGGGGCTTCTCCATCATCGAGTCGGCCGCCCGCCCGGCGCCGCTGCGAGCCGTCTGACCAGCGTCAGAGCGGTCGGCGCTGCGTCCGGCCGCGCCGGTTAGGTGGCGCGAGCTCGCGGAGCACATCCGACGCGATGTCGGGGAGCGACCGGCTCTCCCCGTCGCGGATCCACTGGGCGAACGCGACGCCGAACACGGTGGCGGCGGACTGGGCGGCCAGGGTGGCCGTCGGCTCGGCGATGCCCCGCGCGCGCAGCGCGGCGGCGACCGTCGCGGCCAGGCCCGCGAGCTTGTGCAGTTCGCGCTCCTGGAGCGGCGGGGTTCTGGTCGATCACGGTCTGCCGCAGGCGCGAGTAGGGGCGGCGCTCGTCGGGGAAGAACGTCGCCGCCGCCTGCAGCGCGGACGGCGATGAGCTCGAGCGCGGACGCCTCGGCGGGCGCCTCGTCCACCCCGTCGACGAACGCCTGGAGGAACTGCTCCTGCCCGTGGAACAGCACCTCGCGCTTGTCGCTGAAGTTCCGGAAGAAGGTGCGCTCGGTCAGGCCGACCGCCTGGGCGATCTCGGCCGCCGTCGTCTGCTCGAACCCGCGCGTGGCGAACAGCTCGAGCGCCGCCGCCTGCAGGCGCTCTCTCGCGCCCGGCTCCCAACGCACCATTCGGCCAAGTTTAGTGATGACAGTGACTGCCGTACAGGGGTATAGTGATGTCTGTGACTGACGTCAGTCACAGACATCAGGTCGATCCGCTCCGCTCGCAGCGGAGCCGAAGGGAACACCTGCCATGCGCGTTTTCGTCACCGGAGCCTCCGGATGGATCGGCTCCGCCACCGTCGATGAACTGCTAGCCGCCGGACACGAGGTCACCGGCCTGGCCCGGTCCGACGCCTCCGCCGCCGCCCTCGAGGCCAAGGGGGTCCGCGTTCGCCGCGGCGACCTCGACGACCTGGACAGCATCCGGGCCGGGGCCGAGGACGCCGAGGCCGTCATCCATCTCGCCAACAAGCACGACTGGTCCAACCCGGCCGCCTCCGCCGCGGCCGAGCGGGCCGCCGTCGCAGACCATCGGCGACGACGCTGGTCGGCACCGACCGGCCCTTCCTGCTCGCCTCCGGCGTGGCCGGCCTCACCCAGGGCAGGCCGAGCACCGAGGCCGACGCATCACCGTTCCACGGCCCGGACTCACCGCGCGGCGGCAGCGAGAACCTCGCGCTCGAGTTCGTCGACCGCGGCGTCGGCCGCCGTGAGCCTGCGCTTCTCGCCGACCGTGCACGGCGCCGGCGACCACGGGTTCATCGCGGCGATCGCCGCCGTCGCCCGGGAGAAGGGCGTGTCCGGCTACCCCGGCGACGGCGCCAACCGGTGGGCGGCCGTGCACGTGTCCGACGCCGCGCGCCTGGTCGCCCTCGGCCTCGCGAAGGCGCCGGCGGGCAGCCGCCTGCACGCCGTCGCGGAGGAGGGCGTCCCCACCCGCGAGATCGCGGAGGCCATCGGCCGGGCCTTCGGCCTGCCGGTCGCGTCGATCGCCCCCGATGACGTGCCGGGTCACTTCGGGTGGATCGGGACCTTCTTCGGCATGGACCTCGCGGCGTCGAGCGCCGTCACCCGCGAGCTGCTCGGCTGGACCCCGGTCGGCCCGACCCTGATCGAGGACATCGACGCCGGCGGCTACGCGCCCGGTGCTTCGCTGGCCCGGTAGCCCGGCTCAGGGGCGCCGGCGTCAAGCGCGCAGGCTCGGCCGGATAGCAGGATGATCGGCGCCCGGTACCGGTGCCGCAACTCGCTGATGACCTCGACCCCGTTGAGGTCGGGCAGGCTGAGGTCGAGGATGACCGTGTCCGGCGGGCGGCCGGCGGCCAGGGCCATCGCCTCCCGGCCGGTGCCGGTCCGCTCTTGAGCGAGTCGACCTGCTCCAGCAGGAGTGCCTCGGCGGCGGAGTTGGCGCCTTATCCCGCGGTGGCGGACGTCGTCCCGGTGGGGTATTGGGGGCCGCCAGTCGGTATGTTCGTCGGGGCGGCGGACGGGTTCGACGCCGCCGTGCTGGCATCCGACGGCTGGACGGTGGCCGATGAGCTAGCGGTGGAACTGCCGCTGGAAGAGGTGGCGGCAGCAGGGCCGCACGCCGCGACCGACGCCGCGACGGCCACCAGCAATGCACCGTGAACAATAGCTTTCCGCATTAGATCCTCCGCAAAAAAACAAATGGCTGCGAGTTGCCGCGGAGGCCGGCCCCGCACTCGCGTGCCGGGCCGACCTCCCAGGTCATGCTGCTGAGACTGCTGCGCCGCTTACTTCAGGCGCACGTAGACCTCCGGCGAGCCGGCCACGAGGTGGCCGACGCCGTTGCTGTTGTTGCCCTCGAACGCCGCCTGCCAGGTCGCGCTGACCGGGTCCTTGAACGTCGTGCTGAACTGGCCCTTGGCGTTCGTCTTGATCTTGACCAGCCAGTACCAGGTCGGGTTGCTGCCCTGGGGGTGCAGGTAGATCACGATGGTCTGGCCGCTGTAGTTGTGCCAGCCGCTGTACCAGTACTGCAGGACGCCCGAGATGGTCAGCTTGCCGCCGGCGTTGACGGTGGTCGGGGAGATCTTGTAGTCGGTGATCCGGTCGTCGTACCGCCAGGCCAGGACGGAGTAGCCGTTGTTGGCGGCGAAGCCGGTGGCGCCGGTGGTCCCGGCGTAGACGACCCGGTAGTAGGCGTAGTTCTGCGGCGCGGTGAAGGTGCCGGTGAACTCGATGCCGCCGGTGCCGCAGGCGTGATCGGCCTCGTTAGCGTTGATGGCGGCGAGCTTCCGCCACGTCCCGCCGGGCTCCGCGTACTCAAGGGTGAGCCCGGAGGTGTGGGTGATCTTCTCGGTCTTGTCGCCGGCCGGGAAGCCGATGCAGCCGCTCACGCTCAGGCCCCAGTACTGGTTCAGCGTGACCTTGAAGCCGCTCTCCGCCGTCGGGTGCACGACCTTGAGCGTCAGCGGAACCGACACCGTGGACAGGTCGTTCGCGCTGGCCGAGCCCACGTAGAGGGTGCCGCCTGCCGCCCGCTCCGGCAGCGTGATGCTGAAGGCGCCGGTGGCGGTGGTGTTCCCGGTGGCCAGCGCGCCGGTCGCGGAGTTGGTCGTGTTGACCCAGATCTGCTGGCCGGCGACCGCAGTCGCGGCGTCGGTCAGCGTCCCGGTCACCGCGACGGGCTTGCCGTAGGTCTCGGTGACGGGGTTCACCTTCAGTGACAGCGTCGGCGTGTCGTCGGTGACGGTGAGGTCCACCGATGGCGAGGCATTCGAAACGCCGACCGTGGCGTTACCGACAACCGAGGCCGTGACTGACTCGCTGGCCGACGGCTTGATCGCGTACGAGAATGTCCCGTCGCTGGCAACTGGCACGTCCGCGATGGTGCTGGTACCCGACTGGATAGCCACCTGGAGACCGGCCGGGTAGTCCGTGTCGGCGGTGTTGTCGGGGTTGGTCAGGGTCACTTGGCCCGACAGCGTCGTCGAGGGGTCCGGCGGCCGAGGCTGGTGCTCGCCGCCGACAGCGTCACCGAGGAGGAGGCCTGGAAGCTGTACGGGTCGCCGGTCGGCAGGCTGTAGGGAGTGGTGGTGTCGGCGAAGGTGCCGGTCAGCGTGATCGTGTAGCTGCCGAGCGGCAGGCCGGAGGCGCCGGCCGGAATGCTCGCGGTCCAAGTGCTCTGGGTCTGGGTCGGGTCGGTCGGGTCGGTCCCCGTCGGGCCCGCCGTGAAGGTCTGGTCGTACGCATCGACCCCGCCGCTCACGAAACGCCGCCGATAGGCCGGTGAGCGTGGAGGGCGAGTCCACCACCACCGTCAACTGGTCCTGGTTGCCGGCCGTCGTCAAGAGCGAGACAACGGTGAAGGTGTCGTCGGCGGTAGTGGCGTTCGCCGCATGTGATCCCGCCGCGACCACCCCCAGGGCGCCGATAACGGCGAGCGTGGCTCCAAGTCTGGCACGCAAAGTGACTTCTCCCAACATTACGGTCTTTCAGGGAGTCACAATTATGCAGGTTCCCACAGATAACTCAGAACTAATTAACAAGACGAAACTTTAAGATCTTACTAACTTTAGGCCGCTGGCGGCTTCGCGGGCTCGCGTACGGGCGGTCGGCCCGACTGCGACCTGCCTTTTCGGGCAGTTTCAGGCCCCGCCGACCACCCTGTCTTACCTGTTCTGTAATCGAAATATTTCGGAGACTCATGAATGGCGGCGCCAAAGTGACAGCGCGCTACCGACCGAACAGGAAACCGACGCAGTACGAACGGCTAGATCTGACCGGAAGTTATTTCTCGACCATGAAGGAGAGGAAGCCGCTGTCGGCGTCCAGATTGCTCGTGTCCTTGCCGCGGATGTAGTCGGCCCGGACGCGGTACGGGACGCCGACGGCGTACTTGCTGACGACGAGGTAGCCGCTGGCCTGGCTCTTGCTGTTGAGGGTGGCGCAGCCGGTGGTCGCGACCGCCCGCCAGGTCTTGCTTACGTACTCCTGCACCTGGAACTGAACGCACTCGCCCGGCTTGGCCGGGGCGACGGCGGCGCTCAGGCCCACCCGGGCGGTGTGATGGTAGAGCCGGTAACCCGGCTTCGAACCGTAGTACCCGCCGATCGCGGCGGTCACCTTCGCCTCGACGTTCACTGTCTTCGTCACCGTCACCGCCGCGTTGGCGGCGTTGCCCGAGTAGACCGCGTAGATCGTGGTGTTGCGGTCGAAGTGCGCTGTCCCGCTGATGTTCCAGCCATAGGTGATCGTGGAACTTGCGAGCTTGGTCTTGGCGCCGCCGGCCTGCTGCGCGTACACGGTCAGGGTGCTGACCGGGGGCTCGACGGTTTCCACGACAGCGTTGAACTTGACCGCCTGACCGTAGCTGGCCGTGGTCGGGGTGACCGCCAGCGAGAGCGACGGCGTCGCCTTGGCGACGGTTACATTGACGGAGGCGGACGAGGCTGCCGTGGTCGCTGTACCCGCGTACTTCGCGGTGTAGGTGTACGTACCGCCTGCAGGCGGATAGTCGATCCAGGTGAACTGACCGGCGCGCACAGCCGGGTTGAATGTGGTCGCCGGCTGGCCGCCGCCCGTCCTGGTAATGGCGATCGACATGCTGTTGCCGGGCACCTCGTCGCTGATCGCAAAGGTGCCGGTAATCGTGACCGTCTTCCCGACGGCGCTGCTCGCAGGCTGGGCCAACGTCACCGAGGTCGGCGTGATCGACGGGTCCGGATAGCCGTTCAGTGAGAAATCGCTGCCGTCACCCGTCACAGCGAAGAGTTCGGAGCCGTCTGCGGTTAGTCCGAGTCCGCGATCCGCCACTGACCCGTCGGCGTTGTACTGATTCGTCTCGACCCCGGCTGCGGTGTAAACGACGATCGTCGGCGAGGCTTGCCCGGCCCCGACGGCGACGAGCCCGGTCGACGTGGCGAAGGCGATGGCGTTGGGAGCGCCGCCCGTTCCGTACGAGCGCTGCTCGGTCAGGCCACTGGTGCTGTACACATACTCGAACCCCTGAGCCGGATCGCCGCAGGCGGCGGCGAATCCGGCACCGCCGGGGACGACAGCGACGTCAACGGCGGAGAAGCAATCGGACACGGTGTTATGGGCCTTGACCGTCACCGGGTTGGCGGATGTGTCGTACGAGGCGAATTCCGGCGGCGACGCGTTCGGCTGGGCGCCGACGAGCACACTTCCGGCGCCAGTGGGGTCGGCGGTGAGCATGGGCGCGGAATACCAGCCGCCCATAGCCGCCTGGGTCTCAAGCACTGGGGAGGCGACGGACAGGTCGAAATCGCCAATCGTGGCGTGGCCGGCGAGACCCGTACCGTAGCTGACCCACAGCTTGCCGCTCTGGACCGCGACGTCCTGCGGGGTGTCGCCCGCAGGGAGCGGGTACGTCGTCGTCTGCGTCAGGGACGCGGTGCTGATCACCGAGATCGCCGGCGAGACGGTGCTCGAGCTGACGATCGCCGCGTAGAGCGTGGAGCCGTCGGGCGACAGCGCGATCCCCTCAACCGGGCTCGGCTCGGCGATGGTGCCAATGACGTGACCGGAGAAGTCGGTCACGGCGATCGAGTCCGACCCGTTGCCGCCCTGGCTGATGAACACCTGGCTGTCGGCGCTGTCGACCGCCATCTGGTAATAGCTGGTGATCGGCAGCGACATAACGGAGGGGCCGGGGGTCGCCCCGGCGGCGGCCACCGTGGCCGGGACCGCGGCCAGGCCCGCGGCGATGAACGCCCCGGCGGCGACGGCTGCGCCGTAGGTGGAAATGGGGGCTCTGCGGCGCATGACACTCCTGGGAACTGGGCGGCCTCGAAAGCTTAGCGATGCTTAGGATTTCAACCGTGACAAAAGGGGACTGAGTCGTCGGAATTTACTAGAACTGAACGATCGTCACTCACAACCGGATTCGCTACGTGACCTTCAGTGATACGTGCGCGGAGGTCGAGCCGACGAACGAGGCGTTTCCCTCGTAGACGATGATCACCACCCGCGAGGGAAGATTCGCGTCTCCGCGTGATTCTCCGGCCTCCCGCACGACTACCTAGTGAAAGGCCGAACGTGGAAGGAGGTACTTTGAGCGATCCCAAACAGCGTTTCACCGGGTTGTACGACGAGTACTACCGCAGGGTCCTGCGATACGCCCTGCAGCATGCTGGTCCGGGCGGCGCCGAGGACATCGCGAGCGACACGTTCCTTATCGCTTGGCGACGGCTCGACGACGTTCCCGAGTCGCCGCTGCCGTGGCTCCTTGGCGTGGCGCGGAACCTGCTTGGCCAGCAATTCAGGCACGCCCGCAGGCAGCAGCGGCTCACCCACGAAATCTGGGAGTTGACCACCGATGCCGACTTGCGAGCCTGGGACGCCCGGCGAGCACGTGATCGAGCGCGCGGCGGCGCTCGAGGCCCTGGGCTCGCTGCCCGACACCGATGTTGAAGCGTTGACCCTGGTCACCTGGCACGGCCTGGACGCCGCCGAAGCGGCGTCCGTCGTCGGCTGCTCGCCGCACGCGTTCACAGCCCGGCTGCACCGGGCCAGGAAGCGGCTGGTCGAGACGCTACGACTGGCAGAGCAGTCCCGCGAGCCCCTTCCGGTAGCCACTGTTTCACCCCGAGGAGATATGCATGAACGTGACTGAAGACCCGCTGCGGGTCATCGCCGACCTGCGCCCGGCCGGCCATGACCGGCTCGCGGAAGAGGCCTACGCCCGGAACCGCGCCGCCGACCTGGCTCGCGCGCTCGGCGAGTCTGAAGCCGCGGCCCGCCGCGGTGGTCTCCACGTGCTCACTGGTGGCCGGCGCGGCCGCATGCTCGCTGGCACTGGGGTAGGCCTCGTCGCCGCCGCGGTCGCGGCCGCTGTGGTCATCACCATGCCGTCCTCGCCCGGCCACCCGGCGCCGGGCACGTCAGGCAGTGCCACCGGCACCGCGGTCAACGGTGCCGGCGGTAGCCAGGCGATCCTGCTGACAGTCGCGCGCACTGCGGCGACCGGCCCTGCGGCGACCGGAACCTACTGGTACGTCAAGGAGCGCGACTTCGAGCCCACCACCTTTCGCAAGCCGGGTAAGCCGGTGGCGAAGGGCGTGCCGGGCGCCAAGGACCCGTGGTTGGGCGCGTCCTTCGCGGCCACCGAGGAGAGCTGGACCGGTACTAGTCGCACGCGGACGATCGTGAACGAGAACCTCGCGTTCAGCTTCGCCTCGGCGGCGGACAAGGCGAAGTGGAAGGCGGAGGGTGAACCACCTCTGGTCAACCCCTCCGGGAAGTCCGGCCTTACCGGGCCGGTGACAAGCAACTACGCCTTCGGCGGCTACTCCTACAACGCGGGGGCGATCAAGGTCAGCCTTGCCACCGCTCGGAAGCTGCCGACAACCCCGGGCAGGCTGAACGCCCTGCTCCAGGGTCAGTGGGAGGGCATGAGTCCGGCCCAGCAGCAGGCGGCCGTCGGCCTGACAAAGCCGACCTACGGGGAGTACGTCTTCCAGGTGGCCGGCGCGCTGCTCACCGGCCCGGTCACCCCCGGCACCAAGGCGGCGGTCTACGGACTGCTGGCCAAGCAGTCCAGCCTTACGGTGGCGAAGGACGTCACCGATCCGCTCGGCCGGGTGGGCATCGCCATCGGGAACGCCGGTGTGGGCTACCTGGTCATCGACCCGGCCACCGCCGACGTACTCGACCTGACCAGCGCCCCGGTCCGCCCGTGGGCCACGATCCCGGCAACCCGGTTCGGCACCGAGGCCTACCTCTCACTGAACTGGACCAACCGGCTGCCGTAAGCCCATCATCCACGCCCAACTCAACTGCCCCTGACCAGGGTCAACCTGGTCAGGGGCAGTTGTCGTCTCAGGGCCGCCTCGCCGGGCGAATTTCTCTGAACAAATCGAACAGGCTTGACAAGTGAGAACGGCAGGCATTGATTCAGGCCATGGATAGAAATAGTGCTCCCGGGCGCACCGGCGCCACCCGCCGTACGTTTTTGTCCGCCTCGGCCGTCACCGCGGTCGCGGTGCCGCTGCTGAGCGCAGCCACCTCTGCCAGCGCGGCCGCGTTTCCCAAGTCGGAGCCCGACGTCGGCCTGCGCCACCTGCTCGGCGAGATCGATCCGGCCAGGATCGAGGCGACCATTACCCGGCTGGTCCAATTCGGCACCCGGCACACCTCGTCGAGCCAGACCGACCCAGTACGCGGTATCGGAGCCGCTACCGCGTGGGTGTACCAGCAGATGCAGGCCATCGCGGCTACCTCGGCCGGCCGGATGACCGTAGAGCAGCAGTCTTTCGTACAGCCGGCCTCCCCCAACATTCCCGTGCCGACCACGATTACCAACGTCATCGCCACCCTGCAAGGCACCGCCAGTCCGCAGCGCTATTACGTCCTCACCGGGCATCTGGACTCCCGGGTTACCGACGTCACCGATTTCACCAGCGACGCGCCTGGCGCGGACGACGACGCGTCAGGGGTAGCGGTCGTGCTGGAACTGGCGCGTCTGTTCGCCACCCGCCAGTTCCCCGGCACGCTGGTGTTCGCCACCGTGGACGGCGAGGAGCAGGGCCTGTACGGCTCGACCTTCATGGCGGCCCAGATGAAGGCGGCCGGAGCCGACGTGCAGGGCATGTTCAGCAACGACATCGTCGGCGCGTCGCAGGCCTTCGACGGGACCAGGCCGGATCCGTTCAGCGTGCGGCTGTTCGTGGAGGGGGTTCCGGCCGCAGACAACGCGGCCCAGATCTCCCTCATCGAGGCGGTCGGCGGCGAGAACGACGGCGGCACCCATCAGCTTGCCCGGTTCGTCAGCTCGGCTGCCCCGGCCTCGCTCACCGGCATGAACATCCGGGTGATCTGGCGGCGGGACCGTTACCTGCGCGGCAGCGACCACCTTTCGTTCCAGGCCCAGGGCTACCCGGCGGCCCGGATCACCGAGCCCCGGGAGAACTTCAATCACGAGCACCGCGACGTCGAGGTCATCGGCGGGGTGGAGTTCGGCGACCGGCTCGAGTTCGTCGACTTCCGCTACACGGCCCGGGTAGCCAAGGTCAACGCCGCCGCCTTGTGGGCGCTGGCGACCAACCCGGCAACCCCGAAGAACGTGCAGATCCACGTGACGCCCCCGGTCGGCTTCGCCGGCATCAACGACACGGTCCTCACCTGGGACGCCAACCCGGAGACCGACCTATCCGGGTACGAGGTAGTGACACGGGAAACCAGCGCCTCGGACTGGACCCAGGCGATCGGTGTCGGCAATGTCACCTCGGTCACTTTGGACATCGCGAAGGACAACCTGCAGTTCGGCGTCCGCGCTGTCGACCAAGCCGGGCACCGAAGCCCGGCCGGCTTCCCGGTCACCGTCACCACCTGATGGGGCGTCAGCGCTCTCGGGCAAGCCTCGACTAGCCGCCTCATCGAAATCTGGCTATACTTATAGCCATGTCAATGCTGGAGCAGATGCCGCTAGCCGAGGTGAAGAACCGCCTGTCCGAAGTTGTGGAGGAGGTGGAACGGGAGCACGCGAGGGTTGTCATCACCAAGCACGGTCGGCCCGCCGCCGTCGTAGTAAGCGTGGCCGACCTGGAATCGCTTGAGGAAACCCTCGACATCATGGGAAACCAGGGTCTCCTGGCGGACATCAGGGAGGCCGTCATGGAACTCTCCGCAGGTGCCGCCGTTCCGCTCACTAAGGACGAGGCGTTGCGCCTCATCGCCGGGTCGTGAGCGACGCCGAGTTCACCGTCACGTGGACTGCCCCGGCGCAGCGCGCGCTTCGGAAGCTCCCGGAGAAGGCTGCGGCGGCCGCGGTCGAGTTCATCTACGGCTCCCTGGCGGACAATCCCCATCGGCTCGGCAAGCGACTCCGCTACGAACTGGCGGGCCTGCACAGCGCCCGCCGCGGCGAGTACCGAGTCATCTACCGCATCAATGACGACCAACAGGTCATCGAGATAGCGGCGATCGAACACCGAGCAGACGCCTACCGCCCCCGCTGACATTACTGCGCACGCATTTAGCTCGGCCGTGATGGGCGGACCAGACCTCTCTCATAGGCCGCGATGACCAGCTGCGCGCGGTCCCGCGCATCGAGCTTCATCAGCAGCCGGCCTACGTGGGTCTTGGTGGTGGACATGCTCACGAACAGCCGCTCGCAGATCTCGGTGTTCGACAGGCCGAGCCCGATCAGCGCGAGGACTTCCGCTTCCTTGTCGGTGAGCTCACTCACCGTGGGTCGTCTTGGTCCGGGTTCCGGCTGCCGGGCGAACTCGCCGATGAGCTGCCGGGTCACGCTCGGGGACAGCAGCGCGTCGCCGGCGGCGACGACGCGGACGGCGGCCAGCAGGTCGCCGGGGCGGGTGTCTTTGAGCAGGAAGCCACTGGCCCCGGCGCGCAGCGCCGCGAACACGTACTCGTCCAGGTTGAACGTGGTCAGGACGAGGACGCGGGTGGCGGCGGTCTCCGCGCGGGTGGTGATCTGCCTGGTCGCCTCGATGCCGTCCATGCCCGGCATCCGGATGTCCATCAAGATCACGTCGGGCTGCTCGCTGACGGCGAGCGCGAGCGCTTCGGCGCCGGTGCCCGCCTCGCCGACCGCGGTCAGGTCGGGGGCGCTGTCCACGAGCAGCCGCAGGCTGCCGCGCAGCAGCGCTTGATCGTCGGCGACCAGGACCCGGATCATGCCGGGAACCGCGCGGTGACGGTGAAGCCGCCTTCCGGCCCCGGACCGGCCTGGAACGTCCCGTCGTAGAGAGCCACTCGTTCCCGCATCCCCTTGATCCCGTGCCCGTCTCCGTGGCCGGCTGTCCCGCGGCCGTCATCGGTGATCTCCAGGCCGACCGCTGCCGCCTCGTTGAGGACGGTGACCTGACAGCTGGCCGCGCCGGAGTGCTTGACGACGTTGGTGAGCGCCTCCTGGGCCACCCGGTACGCGGCCAGGTCGAGCCCGGGGAGCAGGTCGCGCGGCTCGCCGCGGACGTCCAGCGTCACCTTGATCCCGGCCGCCGTCACCCGGTCGGCCAGCGCGGGCAGGTCGGCCAGGCCGTGGGCGGGCTCGAGGTCGGCGGCCACGTCATCCTCCACCCGCAGCACGCCGAGCAGGGCGCGCATCTCCCGGAGCGCGCCCCGGCTGATCTCCTCGATCGAGGCGAGCGCCCGTGCGGCCTCGGCGGGCTGTGACTCGGCGACCCAGCCGGCCACGCCCGCCTGCACCGCGATCAGGCTCAGACCATGCGCGACTACGTCGTGCAGTTCCCGAGCGATCCGGATCCGTTCGTCGCGTTCCTGCCTGGCTCCGCACCGCCTTGGCGTACGCACGCTGCTGCGTGACCGCGTACCCGATCAGCCACGCGCCCGCCACCAGCACCCCGTTTTCCGCGAGCGCGACCAGGGCGTCGCGGCCGGGCACGGCGGCCGCGGCCGCCGCCAGCGCGGCCAGCGTGCCGCCGAGCAGCCCGAGCGCCTCCCGGCGAGGGAACCGCCCGGGGATCAGGTAGATGACGTACCCGACCGCCAGTTGCGGCGTCGGGTCGCCATGGAGCATGGCAACCACCAGCGCCGAGGCGATCGTCACCACGGCCAGCACGGCGCGGGGCCAGAGCCGTCGTCCGGCCGCGGGAAGGACCGACAGCAAGACGACGATCAAGATCAACGGCCGGGGAACCGCCGTCGTTCTCGCCAGCTCGTGAAAACCCACGATGGCCACGGCGGCGAGCGCGAGCGCGGCCGCGCAGTCCAGCCGGACCGGGGTAATTTTCACGGTCCGACCATAACCGCGCCGGTCGCAGGGCGCATCGTACCCGGGTACGACCCGCAAGCCTGCACCGTGGCCCGACGCGGCGACGGGGCGGCGCCGGTGATGGTTGCTGGCATGGACACAGTCATCCAGACGCAGGGCCTCGGCAAGCGCTACCGCGGCAGGCAGGCCCTCACCGCATGCACACTGACGGTCCCGGCCGGGACCGTCACCGGACTAGTCGGCCCGAACGGCGCCGGCAAGTCAACGCTGCTGAACCTGATCACCGGGTTGCTGGCCCCGACCGAGGGGACGATCCGGGTGCTGGGGGAGGCGCCAGGCACGCAGCTCGCCAAGGTCGGCTTCGTCGCGCAGGAGACGCCCGCCTACCCGGGGCTGAGCATCGCCGACCACCTGAAGCTCGGCGCGCACCTGAACCCGGGCTGGGACCAGACGTACGCGCAAGCACGGGTCGCGCGACTCGGCCTTGACCTGAGGCAGAAGGCAGGCAAGCTGTCCGGCGGGCAGCGCGCCCAGCTGGCGCTCACGATGGCGATCGCCAAGCGGCCCGAACTGCTGATCCTGGACGAGCCAGTCGCCGCGCTCGACCCGCTGGCCCGCCGCGGCTTTATGGACGACCTGATCGGCACCGCCCGCGACACGGGGACGAGCGTCGTGCTGTCCTCGCACCTGGTCTCCGATCTCGACCGGGCCTGCGACTGGCTGATCGTGCTCAACGGCGGCCGGGTCCGCGCCGCCGGCCCGCTGCGCGGCCTGCTCGCGGCGCACCCCGGTCTCACCACGGAGGACATGGTCCTCACCTACCTGGAGGCAGCATCATGACCTGGCTCGCCTGGCGGCAGTCCCGCCTGCAGTTCTTCGTCGCCGCCTGCGCGCTGCTGATCCTCACGCTGGCATTCGCACTGACAGAGCCCGGCCTCGACCACTTGCAGGCCGAGTACGGCGCCCGCCCGGCGGCGTTCCTGGCCCAGGTGCAGGCCGGCGGCTATCCGCTGCTCTACTTCGCCGGCGGCGCCGTCATGTACCTGACGCCCCTGGTCATCGGCGCGTTCTGGGGCGCCCCGCTGATCGCGCGGGAACTGGAGACCGGCACGCACCGGCTGATATGGAGCCAGTCCGTCACCCGCACCAGGTGGCTGCTGGTCAAGATCGCCATCGGCGGCGGCGCGGCGATGCTCTTCGCGGGGATCGCGGCACTACTGCTGTCCTGGTGGGCCGGGCCGATCGACCGGGCCGGAGGGTTCCCGGTCGGCACCAGCCAGCTGTCCAGGTTCGATCCGATCGTGTTCGGCACCCGCGGCATCGTTCCCATCGGCGCGGCCGCGCTCGCCTTCATGATCGGCGTCACGGCCGGCCTGCTTGTCCGCAGGACCATCCCCGCCATGGGCCTCACCCTGGCTGTGTTCGCGGCCGCGCTGGTCGCAATGCCGCTCTGGATCAGCCCGCACCTGATCACCCCCGCCCAGTACACCCGCCCCGTCGTCGCGAACCTCACCGCGATGCAGATGACCTCAAGCGGCCAGCTCAACGACCCCGTCAACTCGCTGCCCGGCGCGTGGATCCTCACCGATCAGATCACAACCGCGCAAGGGACGGTGTTCTCACTGCCGCAGGTGGCCTCCTGTCAGACGGGCACCCAGGCCCAGTGCGACGCCTACCTGGCGAAGCAGTCGCTGCGCCAGCACGTCGTGTACCAGCCCGCCAGCCGCTACTGGACATTCCAGATCCTGGAAACCGTCATCTGGCTCGCCAGCGCCGCGGCCCTGGCCGGCTTCTGCACCTGGCGGATCCGCCGCCGCGCCTAACCGGCCGGCTGGCGGAGTGGCCGGGCATTTCTTCACGCAGGCGCGGCCGACCAGTCGGCCGGCCGCGCCCGTCTCAGCCGTCTAGCCGGGTCCAGCCCGGACTCCGTTGCTCCAGTAGCCACGGCGCGGACCCTGGGCGGGATGCGTGTATCACTCAGGGGTTACCCGGGACCGCGTTCGAGGTCGCCGGGGCGGTGATGGACTGCGGCTGCCCGAAGCCGCTGAAGGTCACCGTGAGCGTCGTCTGGCCGTCGCCGCCGTGCAACTGGATTGTCATCTGGCGCACCACCCCGCGGCTGTCGGCCCACAGGTCGAGCGCGGTCAGGGTCCCGGCTGGCACGACTGCGGACTTGGCGTCGGCGACCAGGTTCGCGTACCTGCCGAGGGTCGGGTCATCCGGCAGACCGCTGACCTGGGTTGCGTGCAGGCGGGTGAGCCGGACACCGCCGATGACGTCCGTCCCGGCGTTCTGGAACTTTGCGGCGGGGGAGAGCAACCGCAGCAGCGTCGCGGCTTCGGGGAAGTGCGGCGTGGTGCTCTCGCCGAGTTCGTGGAGCCACACCTCCCTGGCTGCCGTTGTCGTCGGAAGCGAGATGTAGAACTGGCCGTTCACGACACGGATGCTGCCGTCCGGGGATGCCGGCACCGTAGTGCGCACCGCGTAGTTGTAGTCACTTCCCGAGTAGGTGACGGTGTCCGTCCCGGCGCTGGTCACGGCGCCGTTCTTCACGCTCCGGTAGCTGATCCTCTCCTGGCCGGAGCTAGCCAGGGCGGAGCTGGACGCGGACGACACGTGCTCGATCATCGCCGCTGTCACAACGGTGGCGCCCTGGCGGGAGGGTTCGGCCAGGCGCGGCCGCGCACCGGCAGGCGCCGGCGCGCTCGCAGAGGCGGTCGCGATGACAAGTCCCGCCGCGCAGCCGGCTGCGGCCAGGCCGACCCCCGCGCCGGTGAGTATTAGGCGGCGCCGGCCCACGGCGCGCGGGATGGGGTGCGTGCGCGCCGTTCGCCGCTCGCTGATCTCAAGGAACGAGACGGGGGGCGCCCCTCGCTCGATCAGGTCACGGATCTGGTCCTTCAGGTCAGTTTCCATCAGTCACTCCTAGTTTCCTGCGCAGTCGTGCCATTCCCCGGTCGCCGTGGTTCTGGACGGTGGTGCGCCGCATCCCGGTCAGTTCCGCAACCTCGTGCAGCGTGTAGCCCAATCCGTGCACCAGAACGACCACCAGGCGCTGGCGGCATGACAAGGCCGCGAGCGCGCCGGGCAGTCCGGGCTCGAACAGGTGGTCCGGCCATCCGGCGACGTCGTAGAGCACGGGTACCCGTCGTCGCCGACGGCGGCTCTGCGCAACCCGGAACAGATAGCCCAGCGCGTTTGGCATCTGGCGGACGCGTTCCCAGTGTTCCCATGCGTAGGCGAACGCCTCCGCGGTGGCGTCCCTCCCCTCCTCGAAGCCGTAGGCCGCGACCAGAGCGCAGCGCAGCCTCGGTTCGCTTTCGCGTACGAAGCCTTCGAATTCCGCCGTGCGCTGCGGGTCGGCGTCCGGGATCACGGACGCGCCGTGTCTCACGAGTGGTTTCCGATACTCAAGGCATGTCTCCGTCCCGCCCCTCGTAGAGGCTCTCACTCAGTTAGACCCGCGCCGGGCCTCCTTGTACCACAGGAAGGGACGGACGGATTTCCGTCCGCGCGTCAATGCGAAGCGCGGGCGCGGGAGGACCGGTCACAGCCAGCTCGGCATTCCGGTTCCGGCTTAGCCGCCGTCTTCCGTTGGGGATTCCCCTGGCAGGCGCTTGAGGCCATCCCGTCCGACGGCATCACCGGGTTCGCGTCATTCGGTCCCTCGCGGAACAGCGATCTCGATCCGCGAGTGACGGGAGAGGTCTTCGCCATCTGGGGGCCTTGCCTCGTGCAGCACGGCTTCACGCAGTGGACCAGCTACCAGCCGGCCACCCGATTCTGGCCCTTCCAGTGGATCGAGGGCGGCTGGCTCCTCGCACTGTCGGTGCTGCTCATCGCGGCCACGGTCTGGCTGGTCCAACGCCGCGCCGCCTGACCAGGCGCGGGTGCGGTCGGGCGGCGAAGCAACGGTCCGTTCGGGAAAATAGATTTTGAAATCCTTATCCCGAACGGTCGCGTGGTTCCCGTGGGCGGGATCGTGTCCACGCTCTTCGAGTGGCTGACGGGCACAGTCAGCAGCGCGCGAGCACGATCTCAGGCGCTAGCCGGGATCAGGTAGGAGTCGAGGTGGGAGTCGAGCGCGCCTAGTCCAGCCCAGTCGGCCGGGGTCAGGAAGCCGATGTGCCCGTCCGGGCGGACCAGGATCGCGCCTTCGGCTGCCAGCCCGGCCCGCCGGGAATCGCCGGTGGCAGCGCTTATCTCCACCAGCCCCCGCCACCGGCGTCGCAGCCGCTCGATGCCCGCGTCGTCGGCGCCGCCGAGGAGAAGAAGGTGATGGCCGGTCCCCGCCAGCGTGGCCCGGTCCGGGTAGCGGTCGCCGGGAGCGGGAGCCATCGGCGTCCGCGTGCCCGCCGGGTGCTGGCCGACCAGAGAGCTGCCCGCGTAGGAAACGTCCAGCATCGAGCGTGACTGCACCATCGCCGCCACCTCGGCCGGCGTGAGCGGGGCGGGAACGACGCCGGTCCGGGCCGACTCGACGCTGCGGTACGCGAGCTGATGCAGACGGTCGGAGACCGCCAGGACGTGCCGGTCGGCGGCGAGCCGCTCGGCCGCGAAGCTTTCAAGCAAGCCCGGGCGGCCGCGGCCGCGAAGCTCAAGCGCCAGCTTCCAGGCCAGGTTGGAGCCATCGTGAATACCCGAGTTGAGGCCCTCGCCGCCGAACGGGCTGGATAGGTGCCCGGCGTCACCGAGCAAGAAGCAACGTCCATCGGCGAGCTGCGGGACGAGCCGACGGTGCATGCGGAACGGGGCCGCCCAGGCGACTTTCCGCACCCGGATTCCCTGGCCGACCCGTCGCTCGACGATCGCCGCCACCGCGCCGGTCCCCGGATCACTGGCCAGCCGCCGGGCCTCGCCATCGTCGAGGTCCCCGACGAAGGTGAGCCAGTGTCCGCCGGGCAGCGGTACGAGCAGGACATAGCCTTCCGGGCTGGCGATAAGCGCCCCGCTGTCGCGCGGCAGGCCGCATTCCATGATCCCGCTGGCGACCAGCGAGGTGCCCGGGTAGGTCGTGCCCACCAGCGTCTCGGCCATCGATTCGCGCGTCACGCTATGCGCGCCGCCGGCGCCGATGACCCAGCCTGCCTCGACCGTTTCCGCGGTTCCGTCTGCCTGCTTCAGCCCGATGAGCACGCCGTCATCCCGCTGTCTGACCGCGACCGCCTCGACGCCGCGCTCTACGGCGCCCCCGAGTTCCTCGACCCGGTCGGCCAGGATCTGCTCGGTCCGCCACTGCGGCAGGCTGCACTGGAATTCCCACCGGCAGCCGGCGCCGGCGAAGGCCAGTTCGTTCACCTGTCCGAGCCGCGCGTCGTAGAGCCGGGCGAACTCCAGGTGCACCGATTCGGCCAGCACCCGGTCGACCACACCCGCGCTGGCGAAAATCTCCAGCGTTCCTGGCTGTATCGCCGTGGCACGGGCCTGCGTGTGCGGGCCGGGCTCACGCTCGACGACGCGGGCCTGCACCCCGTGACGCGCCAGCTCTACCGCCGCGAACAGCCCAGACGGCCCTGCGCCGATTATCAGCACCTCGGTCGAAGCAGGCATTGGCGTACCTGGCTTGTCAGCCTTCCTGGTTGTGACGCTGCTGCGGGACGATCACCGCGTCCGGCCCGGGGAACAGCAGCCGCGTCCGCCCGTCGGCGAACCGCACCAGGTACGGAGGTTCGCCCCTCATCCCGTGGACCTCGATGATTTCGCCGGTCTTGTCCTCATGCCCGACGGTGTTGCCGTGAATGCAAATCTGGTCACCGATCGTCGCTTCCATGACCGCCTCCCCTCAGTGTTGGGCTCGCGCTGCCGCGACGTGCACTCCTGTCTTTACCGCGAAGGTGCCCTCCCACACGTCGGGCGGTCAAGCGATGCCATCCTCCGGGCTCCCGGCCGGCGGCTCAGAAGGTGACGTCGTCGGCGTCGAGGATTCGCGCTCCTGCTTGCGCGAGTTCTGCCTCGGTTGCCGCGGCTATCTCGGCCGCGGTGCGCTCACCGTCTCCGTAGGTTGCGTGCGCTCCTCGCACCAGCACTACGCCGAGGCCTCGCTTCAGGGCGGCGAGCGATGTCTCGCGGACGCAGTACTCGCTCTGCAGGCCGACGATGACGACGTCGGGGGCGTCAGCGAGCAGGCTCCCGAGCTCCGTGCCGTCAAAGCCGTCGGGCGTGCGCTTGTCCACGACCGCCTCGGCCCCGGCGACGTCGTGGATCAGCTCCCAGCCGGTGGTTCCCGGCGCGTCGGGATCGTCCTGGCCGCCGTTGTTGCGCACGTGGATCACCATCGCGCCGGCCCGTCGCGCCCGGTGCAGGATCTCGGCGATCTTGGGACCGACGGCTGGCGCGTCAGGGACCGGCTCGGGCGGGAGCAGCATGTTGCGCTGAACGTCGACCAGCAGCAGTGCCCTGGCGCTCATGAAAAGGCTCCTTCGATGGCGGGTATGGAGCTGCGGGCGCGCGCGCCGCTTGGACCCTGGCGTAGATGAGCTACTCGATGTGCAGTATCGCAGGAGCCGGCGGCCCGGTGATGAGGATCAGTATCGGGAGAACGGCCCCCACTGCTTGATCGCGAAGCCGTTGCTGCCGGCGTTCTCGATCTCAAGGGCGGTATGGCCGCTGAAGTGGGCGGGCAACATGAGGGCGTTGTTGTCGGCAGCCCAGCCGAGCAGGCGGAGGCGGGTCGCGCGAGACTGGGCCGGGTCCAGGTCGAAGCAGCTGCTGGGGTCAGTGTGGATGATCTGCAGCGGGGTGTGGACGATGTCGCCGGCGAACAGCGCCCGGTCGCTGCCGGAGCTCAGCGTGACGACGGCGGCACCGGGGGTGTGGCCAGGGGCCGCCTCAAGGCGCAGGCTCGCGTCGATCGCGCAGCTGTCCTCCCACTGCCGGACCTGGCCCGCGGCCAGCACCGGGGTAATGCTGTCCTCGAACGCATTCTCGTTGACTCCGCCGGCGATATTCGGGTTGTTGACCGGATTCCAGTATTCGACGTCCGCCTTGGGCATCAGGTAGGTGGCGTTCGGGAAGGTCGGCACCCACGCGCCGTCGACCAGCCGGGTATTCCAGCCGATGTGGTCAGTGTGCAGGTGCGTGTTAATGACCAGATCGACGTCCTCCGGCCGTACGCCGGCGGCGGCGAGGTTTCCCAGGTAGTCCAGCGCCAGATGGTTCCAGGCCTCGACGGCCGGACGGGCCTTGTCGTTGCCGATGCCCGTGTCGATCAGGATCGTCCTGCCGCCGCTTCGCAGCACCCAGGTCTGCATGGCGGCATGGACCAAGGAGTCGTCGGCGCCCAAGTGGTCTGGCACGAGCCAGCCACGGTTCTCCTGCCATGCCTGCTCTGGCATTTCTGGGAAGAAATGCTCGGCTGGCATGATCGGCCCGTGCATCTCCTCGACCCGGGTGATCGTGACATCGCCTAGGGTGATCTCGCGTGTTTCCTGCATGGGATAGGTCTCCTTAAGGTGTGCGGTTGTGTTTTCTGGCATGCAGCAGCCAGACGGTGGCGCATCTGACGGGTGAGGAGGGTTCTCGCCAAGATCTCGAGAGCCCACGGCAGACCGTTATCGGCCGGGCCGTCGTGTGCTAAATGGGTCAATCCGCGTCGACGTGGGGCCGTGTCCGCGCCTGTTTGGCCAAGACCTTGGTGGTTCCCGTGAGCTGGACGAGCAGCATCAGCGCGGCCCGTGAGGGCGAGTCCGGTTCCGTGGTACCGACCACCACGACCGGGCCCGGACCGTGGCTCAGCGTCTGCTGCATGACGGTCAGCGCTCCGACCAGCGGATGGTGCATCTCGTAGGCGGCGACCGTGCACGCTTTGATCCGATGGTCGGCCCACATCGAGGCGAACTCTCCGCTCTTTGCAGACAGCTCACCCACCAGCGCGTGCAACGCGGCGTCCTCCGGATGTTGGCCCGCCGTCAGGCGCAGGCTCCCGACTACCGCCCGGGCCTTGTCCGGCCAGTCCGCGTACAGCTCACGGATATGGGAGTCGAGGAACACCAGCCTGGCCATGTTCGGCCCCTCCCCGGTCCGACCGGGAACACCCGGATCCACATGCCCGGCGAACAGCGCGTGACCCATGTGGTTCCACGCCAGTAGGTCGGTACGTCGGCCCAGCACGATCGCGGGAGTGTCCCCCAGCGCGTCCAGCAATTGCCTGGTCGCCTCTGTGACCCGCTCGGGCGGTGGCTTGCGGGTGCGGGCAGGACGCCTGCCCGCACCCGCGAGATCGTGCAAGTACCGCCGCTCCGAATCGTCTAGCCGCAGCGCCCTGGCGAGCGCGTCCAGTACCTCCGCCGAAGCGCTCAGCGACTGCCCCTGCTCCAGCCGCGTGTAGTACGAGGCGCTCACCCCCGCCAGCAGCGCGAGTTCCTCGCGCCGCAGGCCGGGCACGCGCCGACGGTCCCCGTAGGTGGGGACCCCGGCATCCTCCGGGCGCAGCTGGGAGCGCTGCGTCTGCAGGAAGTCCCCGAGGGGCGATCTCTCGTTCACGCTTCGAGTATGGGCCAGATCCGGACATGTAACCTGACCCAGCTGTGGGTAGGCAAGCTCATGGACCTCGCCGACCGAGCCTCAGCCCGGTGGCATTTCTTCACGTGCCTGACCGGGATTCGCGATGTCGGTGATCTTGCGCCGTAGCACCGTGCGCTCTCGCTCGTTGCCGCACAAGGCCACGGCGCGCTCCAGTTCGGCGCGCGCCTCGTCGGTGCGGCCGAGGCGGGTGAGCAGTTCCCCGCGGACGCTCGGCAGCAGGTGCGACCCGGACAGCGCGCCGGCGGCCAGCAACTGGTCCACGATGGGCAGCGCCGCGGTCGGCCCCTGGGCCATGGCGACCGCCACCGCCCGGTTGAGATCGACCACTGGCGACGGCGCGAGCCGGCCGAGCGCCTCGTAGAGGATCACGACGCGCTCCCAGTTGGTCGCGCCAACCGACGGGGCGACGGCGTGGCACTCTGCGATCGCCGCCTGCAGGCCGTACGCTCCCAGGCCCCGGCCTGCCTGCTCCGCGCGGGCCAGGGCGGCTCGTCCCCGGCGGATCGCGGCGTGGTCCCAGCGGGCGCGGTCCTGCTGCTCTAGCAGCAGCGGCTCGCCGTCCGGACCGATGCGGGCGGGGAAACGGGCGGCGGTCAGCTCCAGGAGCGCAAGCAGGCCGTGCACCTCTGGCTCGTCCGGCATCAGCCGGGCCAGCACCCGGGCGAGGCGCTGCGCCTCGCCCGCGAGGTCGAGCCGGATCAGGTCGCCGCCGGAGCTCGCCGAGGATCCCTCGGTGAAGATCAGGTAGATCACGCTGAGCACCGAGCCGAGCCGCTCGGCCCGCTCTCCCGCAGGCGGCACCGCGAACGGGACCCGGGCCGCCGCGAGGGTCTTCTTCGCCCGGGTGATCCTGGCCTGCACGGTCGCGGCCGGGACGAGGAACGCCCGGGCGATCTCGTCGCTCGTCAGGCCGCCGACCACCCGCAGGGTGAGCGCCACCCGGGCCTCCCGCGACAGCACCGGGTGGCAGGAGATGAACATCAGCGCGAGCACGTCGTCGTCGATCCGGTCCGGATCCCACAGCAAGTCCGCGTCCTTGGCGGGGCCGGCAGGCGGGCGCCCCGAGGTGGTACCGCCCTCGCCCAGGTCACGGGCGAGGGCGGCGTACCTCTCGTCGAGCGCGGCGCGGCGGCGGAACGCGTCGATCGCGCGGCGGCGGCCGACGGTGAGCAGCCACCCGGCGGGGTTGCCGGGGACGCCGTCGCGCGGCCAGGTCACCAGGGCCTCCGCCAGCGCCTCCTGGGCGAGGTCCTCGGCCAGCGCGAAGTCCCCGGCGTAGCGGGCGAGCGCGCCGACGATCCGCGCGGACTCGATCCGCCAGACAGCCGCGACGGCCTCCCGGCGGGCAGCGTCAGCCATCCCCTGCCTGCCCGCTCAGAGCTGGCCGGTGGCCTCGCGCCATGCCCGCTCCTTCTTGATCCACTCGTTGTCCTGCGGGAACTCGTCGATCGTGGTGACCCGGCGGATCTCGGTCTTGAAGCCAGGGCCGTTGATCGGCAGCCGCTTGGCCCATTCGACGGCCTCCTCCTTCGACGCCACGTTGAGGATGTAGAACCCGCCGAACAGCTCCTTGGTCTCGCCGTACGGGCCGTCGGTGACCACGGGCGGCTCGGACGAGAAGTCGACGACCACGCCCTCGGCGGCATCGGCGAGTCCCTCCGCGGCGAGCAGCACGCCCGCCCGGATCAGCTCGTCGTTGAACTTGCCGACGATCTCGAGCATCTCGTTGAAGTCGGCGTTCGCCATCGACGCGAAGGCCTCGTCGGTGGCGCGCATGACCAGCATGTACTTCATGACCGTGTCTCCCTGGACTATCCGGGGCCCGCCCTCAGGCCCGCTCACCCCTAGGTCGAGCGGGACATGCCGCAGATCGACACGCCTGCCAGACTTCCTCACAGGAACGCCAGCAGCAATGTACGTCCTCAGTGCGGCGATCCCCTCCTCCGCGCCGATGCTGATTTCCTCGGCTGGTCGTGTGCATGTGCCGCGTCGCACGCCTGTGGACAGGTCTATGTCTCGTCGGGGAGGCGGACGATGGTTTCGGTACCGTCGTCCCAGCGCCATGGGACGTGGGGGCCGTGCAGGTGCACGCCGCCGATCCACCGGTCGATGCCGTGCCCTCGGGGCTGGGCGCGCGGAAGGCCGGCCACGCGCGGGTTGCCAGCTCCAGCGCCGCCGGGAGCCCCATTACGGACGGTGGATTCGGCGTGATGCAGGTGGCATGTGGCGGGCCTACACGGTGGCTGGATCAGGCGGTACGCAGCGCCTCGGTGGGCGACAGCCGGGCGGCGCGCAGCGCGGGGAGCAGGCCGGCGATGGCGCCGATGGCGATGGCGGCGCCGATCCCGCCGCCCCAGGCGAGCGGCGGGATGACGATCGCCCAGTGCTTGGCGCTGGCGTAGATGGCGGTAGCGAGTGCGCCGGCCGCGATGCCGGCCGGCGCCGCCGAGGAGCGCCAGCAGCACCGCCTCGAGCAGGAACTGGGCGCGGATCTGCCCCCGGGTGGCGCCGAGGGCGCGCCGCAGACCGATCTCGGAGCGACGCTCGAGGACGGAGATGACCATGATGTTCGCCACCCCGACGCCGCCGACGAGCAGTGCGACCGCGCCGAGGGCGAGGAACAGGCCGTTCAGCGCGGACTGGGCGTCGGCACGGGCGACAAGCGCGTCTGATGGCCGGCTGACGTTGACCTCGCCGGGATCCTCGGGATCGGCGGCCGACGCGAGGACGGAGTCCGCCGCGTTGACCTGATCCTGCTGGCAACGGAGGTAGATCTCGGACGGGTGCCCGGCGAAGCCGAGGTACTTTTCCGCGGCGGGAAACCCGACGAGCACGGAGGTGTCGATCTCCGGCGCCAGCACGGCCGGGTTGAGGATGCCGGCCACGTAAAACCACTGGTTGCCGATCCAGATGCGCTCACCGGAGAAAACCCGGTCGATGCCGAGGAACTGGGCGGCCTGCGCGCCGAGGACGGCTACCGGCTCGTTCTGCGTGGCCGTGTTCAGGTAAGAGCCGTGCGCCACGCTGGCGGCCACGACGGGTAGCAGGCCCAGCGTGGCCGCCTGCACGTTGAGCGCGTTGGTGTCGACGCCCGGGATGAACGGGCTGCGGTAGGCGTTGGCGCCCGTGGCCCCGGTGTCCTGGACCGCGGTGACCGGGCCGATTCGGCCGATCATGGCGGGCGCCGACTTCGGCAGCTCGGCGGTCTGCCCGCCCAAGGTCTGCCCGTTGCTCACGGTGAGCAGGTTGGTGCCCAGCGCGTCGATCTCGGAGATCAAGCCGTTGGACGAGGATTGGGATAGGCCGAGGACGGAGACGATGGCGGCCACCCCGATGGCGATGCCGAGGGCGGACAGTGCGGCCCGCAGCCGCCGGGTGCGCAGCCCGACGCTGGCGACGCGCGCGAGATCGGCCGCCCGCAGCCTGGACGGAGTGAGGGTGGTAGCCGTGGTCACAGCGGAGCCTTCCCCGTCGCTGGCTTGGCTGATGGCTGATGCGAGGTCATGGCCGTGCTCCCTGCGTGGTGTCGCGGACGATGCGCCCGTCGAGCATCTCGACCCGGCGGGGCATGCGGGCGGCGAGGGCGTTGTCGTGCGTGATGATCACGATGGTGGCGCCGTTGGCGTTGAGCTCCTCCATCAGGGCGACGATGGAGCGGCCGTTGGTGCTGTCGAGATTCCCAGTCGGCTCGTCGGCGAGCACGATCGCCGGGCGGCCGACCAGCGCGCGGGCGATCGCGACCCGCTGGCGCTCACCGCCGGACAGCTGGGTCGGGCGGGCGGCGCCCCGGTGGCCGAGCCCGACCGCGTGCAGCGCATGCATGGCCTGCCTGCGGCGCTCGCCTGCGGGTGTTCCGGTGTAGAGCAGGCCGTCGGCGACGTTGTCGCTAACGGTGGCGTGCTCGGCGAGGAAGAACTGCTGGAACACGAAGCCGATCCGGCCCGCGCGCAGGGCCGCGAGCTCCCGGTCGGTGAGCCGGGCGATGTCCAGGCCGGTGATCCTGACGGACCCGGAGTCCGGGCGGTCCAGGATGCCCATGATGTGCAGCAGCGTGGACTTCCCCGATCCCGACGGGCCGACGATGGCGACCAGCTCGCCCGGCCTGATGCTCAGGTCGATTCCGGCCAGCGCCGGGACCGGGGGATGGCCGGGATAGGTCCTGTGCACCCCGGCCAGCTCCAGCAGCGGCCGGGCAGCGCCGCCGTCCGCGTCGGCCAGGCCCGCTGCGGGGCCGGGCGCGGCCGTCTCGGCGCTCATAGTGCCGGGACCACGACGTGCTGGCCTGCGTGCAGGCCGGCACCGCTGGCCTGGACGGTGCCAGCGGCGTCATCGAACAGGCCGAGGGTGACCGCGACCAGCTCGTGGGTACCACCGGGCTCGGCGACCTCGACGGCGTACCCCCCACCCGCCTCCCCATCCCCGCTCACTGCCAGCGAGACCAGCGCGTCGACCGGGACGATCAGGGCGCCGGAAACGGTGGCGGTGGTGATCGACACTTGCACCGGCGCCTGGTCAAGGTGCCCGGTCGCGGCCAGGTCGGACGGTGTGACGTCGACGGTGATGACCGGCGTGCTCGATGTCCCCCCGCTGCTCGGCGGCGTGGTGGCGACGGTGCCGACGTAGCTTACGATGCCCGGCGTGATCTGGTTGTCGGGCAGCGTGATGGAGACCTTGTCGCCGTCCTGAACGTAGGACTGCTCGGAGGCGTCCAGCGCGACCGAGACCTGCCGCTTGGTCGAGGTGGCCTGCAGCACCGGGCTGCCCAGCCCGGCCTGGGCGCCGAGCAGGGCGCTGATCGTGGTGACCCGGGCCGCGGAGGACAGGAACACCGCCTGGCCCAGCGCCAAGGTCCCGGTCTCGATCATGCCCAGGTGATCCTGGTACAGCTTCAGCGCGTACGCGGTCTCCGCGCTGAAGTAGTCGAAGGCGGGGTCGAGTTCCGAGCTGGTCGCATAACCCAGGGCCACCAGGTTGGCGTTGAGCTGGCGCACGTCGGCGCCGGCGCATCCCCTCCGACAGCGACCGGTAGGCGGGGACACTCCCATACAGCAGGACGACGGGATCCCCGTTGACCCGGTACAGCACCTGGCCGCGGCGGACGACCTGCCCGGCCGCCGGCAGCTGCGTGTACACGCCGACGGCCTGGTTCAGCACGCTGTAGCTGCCCGCGTACCCGAGTGCCGCGCTCACCTGCCGCTGCGCGGACAGCGACCCGAGGGTTACCGTGGCCAGCGCCGTCGGGTACGCGTTGTCCGCCACCCCGCTGGGCGGTTGCGAGCCGGCGCGGAACGCTCCGGCCGCCCACGCCGCTCCGCTGCCGGCCGCGGCCAGTACCACCGCCAGGCCGGCGGCCAGCGCCACCCCGCGCCGCCGGTGCCCTAGCCCGCTGCGCTGCCGCGCGCCGGGGTCCGTGTCCTGCCCCGGGGCCCGGCCCGGCCGGGCTGCCTCCGCCGAGGTTGCGGCGCTCATGACGAGGACCCCGGGCCGCCAAGGCCGGACTGCTGCATGCAGGTCGACTGCGCGTTCTGGAACGTCGGCGACGCCGGGTTGATCGTGGAGGTTCCAGAGAACCCGCCGTTCTTGTTCGGGTCAGGGAAGTCCGGCACCCCGTGCGACCGCATGCACTGCGCGAACTTCAGCTCTTTGGCCAGGTTCCCCGACCCCGAGTTCGCCGTCCCCCCGCCCCGCAGGCTCGAGCACGCCTGCCGCGCCGACTGGTACTGCGGCGAGTTCTGGTCCACCCCGTCACCCGCCGTGATGCTGAACCCCGCCGATCCGTTCTGAACTGTCGGGTCAGGGAAGTCCGGCACCCCGTGCGACCGCATGCACGCGGCGTACTGCAGAGCCTCCGCCTCCCCCGACACGGTAGGCGACGCCGAGGCCGAGGCCGACGACACCCCCGGACCGGCCGACCCGCCCGAGCACCCCGCCGCCAGCACCCCTGCGACCGCCAGCGCGACAGCAAGCGGGCCCGCACGCCGGACCCTGTCCCCGCCCCGCGCAGCCGAAGCCATCCATGGCATCGCGAACATTACGCACTCCCTGATTCGAAACGAACCACCACCCGGCCTGGGCGGCCGAGTACAACAAGTCCTACCGTCGCCCCGGTGACACTACGGTGACAAATTGCCGATGACCAAAGAAGCAATCCTGAAATCGGCCGGATCTCCCCACGCGACATGCTGCTGAAAGGCCATTCAAGCAGCGCCTGAGAGTGAATTAGGGCAGGGCGAAGACCGAAGGCGCGGATAGCGCATGATTTCCTGCGGACTGCGGCGGGTTCCTGCGCGGCTTGGTCAGGCGGAACCGGATCCAGCCGACTCCGTCTGCGCGCCCGCCGTCGGCGTCTTGCGTCCGGGCAGGCCAGGAAGGATCTCCGGGAAGCGCGCCTGAATCTCGAGTCCGCCACCGGGCAGGGCATGCGCGCTCAGCTGCGCGTCGTGGGCGCCAGCAATAGCCTTGGCAATGGACAGGCCAAGACCGACGCCATTGTGGCCGCCAATGCGATCGGCGCCTAGCCGCTTGAATGGGTCGAATAGCCGCTGGACTTCCGCTGGCGGAATCACGGGACCGGTATTTGCGACCGACAATATAGCGCTGCTGCCCGATATTCCGGTCGCGATTTCTATCCAGCCGCCGGGGACGTTGTGCACGATGGCATTGGTCACCAGGTTGTCGGCAAGCCGCTCGGCCAGGCGGGCATCGCCCAGGACAGGCGCCTCGGCGAGCCGGGCATTGACACGCAGTCCCCGCCCCTGCGCCTCAGGCTGCCGAGTCTGGAGCACGTCGCCGACGACGACGGCCAGGTCGACCGGCTCCCGCAGTTGGAGCCCGCGCTGGCTCTGCGCCAGCGTGAGCAGCGCGTCGATAAGCCGTTCCTGCTGCTCACTGGCCAGGAGTACCCGTGCACAGGCCTTTTCGAGTGAATCGACCGTGCGCTCGGTGTCGTCCAGCGCCACTTCGATGAAAGCCCGCTGCCGCGCCAGCGGGGTACGCAGCTCATGGGAGGCGTTGGCGACGAACTGGCGCTGCGCATCGAAGGCCCGCTCAAGACGACCGAGCAGCCCGTCGAAGGTGTCGGAGAGTTCTTTGAGTTCGTCATCCGGTCCGGTCATCGCCAGGCGCTCGTGCAAGTTGCGGGCGGAGATGCGCCGGGCGGTAGCCGTGATCATCTGCAGCGGGCGCAGCATTCTCCCGGCGACCAGCCAGCCAAGCCCGATGGAGATCACCGTCATGACCGCCAGGGCGATCCCGGACATCGCCAGGAGGCTATGCAACGCGGCAGCGCGCTCCGCAATAGCCTGCGCCTGAGCCGCCCGGGCGGCGTCCCGCAGCTGCCCGGGCAGCAAGCCAGGGCCGCCATCGCCGGTGCCCGAGCGCCGACCGGTCACTGGAAACCTGGTATCCGCCAGCCAGTAGGTGAGGCCAAGCAGACCAGTCCCGGACGCGAGGAACAGGCCGCCGTAGACCACGGTCAGATAGACCCGGAACCCGCGGCGTCGCAGGCCGAGCCGCAGGCCCAGGCTGGTCAGGGCAGCCGTCATTTTCCCTGTCCTCAGATGCGGTAACCGTGGCCGGCGGTCTGGACAACCGGCGGATCCCCGAGCTTGCGCCGCAGCCGCCTGACCGTCACCTTGACAACGGTGCTGAACGGGTCTGCCATCTCGTCCCACACCCGCTCAAGCAACTCCTCGGCAGAGACGACCCGGCCCCCGGCTGCGAGCAGCAATTCCAGCACGGCGAGCTCCTTCCGGGTGAGATCCAGCCGCTGGCCGGCGCGATAAGCCTCCCGGCGGGAAGAGTCGAATGCCAGGTCCCCGTGGACCAAGACCGGCGGCAGCGCAGGCTCGGCGCGACGCAGCAGCGCGCGGATACGGGCAGCCAGCTCGGCAAGGGCAAACGGCTTGGGAAGGTAATCGTCGGCGCCCTTGTCCAGCCCGTCCACCCGGTCTTCGACAGAAGCCGCAGCGGTCAGCATCAGCACCCGGGACCGGCAGCCGGCGGCGGCGATCTCGGCACATACATCATCGCCATGCAAGCCCGGCAGATCCCGGTCAAGCACCACCACGTCGTAGTTCGTGAACAGCGCCCGGTCCAGCCCGCCGCGGCCGTCGAGGGCAACGTCGACGGCCAGCTGCCGCCTGCGCAAGAAGACGGCGATCATCTCGGCAAGCTCCGCGTCGTCTTCGATTACCAGCACCCGCACGATCACTCCCATCCCCGCCGCCGCACACCATGCCTCCTCCGCTTACCCTGAGCCGCCGCCAGGACGCGAGACGCGACAACAGGCAGCCCATCATCCCTGCATCACGGTTACACCCGGGTGACAAAATCTCATGGATAAACGGCCAGCGCGGAGCCGTGCAGATCCGCCCTCCAGTCCTGAAGTCCTAAGCCGAGCGAAAGGCTGCTTTAAGAGAAGCTTAATTGGAAGGCTTCTTTGCAGTAAGCCCTGGCGACCTGACTCTCCGGGATACAAGGTGACCACATCACCGGTTTTACCCGCGCAGGCAAGGCACCAGATCGCCTCAGCCTCTCTCGACCCTGGAGGGTCCATGCAAGGCAGAAGACGGACTCTGCGTACGGCCATCGTCGCCAGCGCAGCGCTCGGGCTAGTAGCCGGCGGCTCGGTCCTCGCGCTGACCTCCGGGTCCGCCGCGCAGGTATCCCTTGCGCTGTCCGCCGCGCAGACATCCACCGCGTGCGCTGCGGCGTGGAGTTCCACTGCCGTCTACACCGCCGGCAACCAGGCCAGCGAGGACGGGATCAACTACACCGCCAACTGGTGGACGCAGGGCAACGACCCGGCGACCAATAACGGCGGCAGCGGCTCGGGACAGCCGTGGACGTCCAACGGCGCCTGCACCGGCGGCTCCGGATCAGGTCCGAGCCCAAGCCCAAGCCCGAGCCCGAGTGCCAGCTCGAGCTCGGGATCAGGGACGGGTACGGGCACGGGCTCGGTGAGCGGCGCGCTCTTCAGTCCGTACAAGGATGTCACCATCAACATGAACTGGAACACCGACCAGATGCAGTCGGCCGTCGAAGGCAGCGACCTTCCGGTGGTGGGCTCCGGCAGCGTTGTGTCGACCTACGTGCCGAAGCTGCCCGCGATCACGCTCGCGTTCGCTACCGGATCCTGCGGCAGCGAGAACTGGGGCGGTGTCCCTGGTGCCAGTTTCGCGTCTGAGAACGTTCCGCAGCTCCAGGCGGCGGGCCTGAATTACGTGGTCTCGACCGGCGGCGAGGCCGGCACCTTCACCTGCACCTCGGCGTCTGGCATGGAAGCGTTCATCGCCCGCTACGCCAGCCCGCACCTGGTCGGCATCGACTTCGACATCGAAGGCGGCCAGTCCCAGTCGGACATCCAGAACCTCGTCGCCTCGGCGGCAGGAGCGCAGGCGGAGTACCCGAACATCCAGTTCTCCTTCACCCTCGCCACCTTGGCCGCTTCTGACGGCAGCTTCGGCGGAGTGAATTCCCTCGGCAACGAGGTCGTCCAGGCGGTGCTCGGGTCCAGTCTCAAGAACTACGTCATCAACCTGATGACCATGGACTTCGGCAGCGCCTCCAGCAGCGTCTGCGTTGTCGTCAACAGCAGTTGCGAGATGGCCCAGTCAGCGGAGCAGGCAGTGAAGAACCTCGAGCACACCTACGGGATCGCGGCCGGCAAGATCGCCGTTACCCCGATGATCGGCCTCAACGACAACACCAGCGAGACCTTCACCGCCGCCGACGTGGACACGCTCACCTCCTACGTGAAGAGCAACGGCCTGGCCGGGCTGCACTTCTGGTCCTTCGACCGGGACACGCCCTGCTCCTCGGCCACGGGCTACGCCTCCCCCACCTGCAACTCGGTTTCCGGCACGACAGCTCTGGAATACACCAACCGGTTCCTCACCGACCTCGGGGACTGACGCGGATCCCAGGGCGGGCCGGGCAGGGGCTACCTTGCCCGGCCCGCTTCAAGATCAGTCTCAAACCTGTGGCATTTCCTCTGAGGCTTCGGGACCGGCTACCTCAGCATCGCTGCCATCAGGTCCGCGCCTAGCGCCGTCAACACCGGAAGGTGCAGCGAGTAGTGCACGTATCGGCCGCGCCGCTCGGTGGTGAGCAGTCCGGCGCGACGCAGGACCGCGAGGTGACGGGAGACCTCCGGGGCCGTCAGGTCCCAGGCGAACGCCAGCTCGCTGGTGGTGTGCGAGCTGCGCGCGAGCGTGCGCACGAGCCGGAGCCGGACCGGATGCGCCAGTGCGTCGAGCCTGCGTTCGATAGCCTCCAGCGACACCGGGTCCGGGTCGCCGGTCCCCCCGGCCGGATACTGCACCACGGGCCGCCAGCCCCGCGAGTGCACCGCCACCAGGTGCGGACTGCCGAAGACGGTCGGGATGAACGTCACCGCAACCCCTCTGGCGCTCGTCGCATTATCCTGGAGCTTGTCCACCACGATGCTGTCGCCCCCGGGCGCGAGCGCGATCGCGCCGGAGACCGCCGCGAGGGCCGCGCCGACGCCCTGGCGGTCCCGCAGATCGGTCTTCACCCGCAGATCCGCGGCGATCCGCCCGGCGATACAAGCCCACGCCGAGGCGAAGAACGCTGACGCGCACTGCTCCAGCGTCTCGCGCACCCGTGACCGTACCGCCTGCGGGTCCGCGAGCAGCCGCTCAGCGAATGCCTCCTGGAGCGCGCCGCGGGCCTGCGCCTGGTCCAGCGCGCGGTCGCGGGCGCCTGCGTCGGTGAGCGGGGATGACCCGCCGAACCGGACCCGGTTGCTGCCGCAGGTGGTGACGAGCGCAGAAGTCACGTACGCCTCGTCCGTGATCTGGTCGATGTCGTCCAGTTCCTCCGCCCACGTCTCGCGTGGCTGCGCCGGCAGCAGGAAGTCCGCGCGCGACGACCGCCAGAGGAATTCGGCTTCCTGCAGCCGCTCCGCCAGTTCCGGCCGCAGTCCCGTGCGCACGCCCGCGGCCCAGGCCGTCAACTGCGGATGGTGCTCGGGAGCGGCCAGTACATGCAGCATCGAGGTCAGCTCGGCCAGCGGTGAAGCAGCGAACGACACCTGCTCCACAGGCAGGCCGGTGATGTCGATGCGCAGCGTCATTCCTCCATAATCGCTGGCCGGAGGCCCCGGCTGCCAAACAGTTGACCGATCCCGTCAACTGACTGGGCCCTGTCCGCCAGCCGACCGCACAGTGGCCTCATGACCAGGTCCGTCCGATCCTCGCCTCCCGCCCCTCTCTCCCCTAAGCCTGCCGCTTCGCTCCCGGCCGGCAGGCCCGGCTTCCGCGCTCTTGTCCACGCCGTCGGCGGCCCGCGTTATGTCGTCGCCCTCGCAGTCGACTCCATCGGCGCCGGACTGCTGCGGCCGTTCCTGCTGCTGTACGGCATCGACGTGCTGCATCTGGCGGCCGTGGCCGCTGGCCTCGCCATGACCGCGGGCATGGTGGCGGGACTCGGCTGCATGCCCGTCGTCGGCCGCTGGCTGGACCGGGGCGCGCGCAGTGCGGCCGTGGCGGCCTCCATGCTCGTGCGCGTCATCGGCACCGTGCTGCTGCTCGCCGCCCCGGCGGGCCACGCTGCCACCGTGTGGCTGCTCGCCATCGCCGCCCTGTTCCTCGGCCTCGGGGGCCAGGCCGTCTCGGCGGCGCACGCCGCCCTCGTCTCCACTATCTCCACAGGCCGCCAGCGCGATGCCGCGCTGGCGGCGGGCCGGTCCGTGCGCAACGCCGGCCTGGGCCTGGGCGCGCTGCTCGCTACCGCCAGCCTCACCGGAGGCACCGTCGGCCTGCGCGCCGCGGCCGCCGGAACCGCGGTGAGCTACCTGCTGTCCGCCGCGCTCGCCTACAGCGTCAGGGTCCGTGCCACTGCCCCGCCTGCTGTCGCCCGCGACAGCACCTCCCGCGGCGCCGGGCGGGCTCCGCAAGCGCGCCGCACTGCCGTTCCCCCGATGCGCCTGCTGCTTGCCGCGAACGTCATCTACGTGTTCTGCCTCAGCATTCCTGAGGTCGCGCTTCCGCTCGTGCTCGTCACCTACTTGCATGCCTCGCCCGCGTGGGCGGCGGCGGTCTTCGTGATCAACACCGGGCTCGTGGTCGCCTTCCAGGTACCCGTGACCGTCTGGATGTCCCGTTTCTCGCGCCGTACTGCTCTGGCCATCTCAGGCGTCGTGATCAGCGTCTCGTACCTGGGCTTCCTCGGCAGCGCCGAACTGCCTCACCGGTGGGCCGTCCCGGCCATCGTCGGCGTCTCCGTGCTCAGCACGCTGGGCGAGCTCATCTACGCCGGCAGCTCGACGGCCCTGGTGGCGGCCACCGCTCCAGAGCACGCGCTCGGCCGCGCGCTGACGCGGTTCCAGCTGTCCACCGGTTTCAGCCTGGCTATCTCGCCCGCCATCATCACCGCGCTCGCCGCCCGCGGCCCCGCCGCCCTCTGGGTCTCCCTCACCGCCGCCACCCTGCTCGCCGCCGCCGCGGTTGTCCTATGACAACGGGGAGCATGCGGTCTATCCCGGCACCTTCGACCTCGTCACGCCCGGTCATCTCGACATCATCGTCGCTGAGGAGGAACTCGCCGTCGTTGCCGCCACGGTGCGGGCCGCTCCGCCGACCGGCTGCTGCGCCGGGCGCTGTGCCAGGGAGCGGCCCGCCCGATGGTGAAACCGCGGTCCGTTCGGAAGAAAGACTTAAAATCCTTTGCCTGAACGGACCGTTGCGACTGCCGCGGCGCCCATGACTCAGCTCCCTCAGTTGCCGGGGTCTTGACCTTCACACGGCGTGAACCCGTATCAATGGACGCATCATGTTGACTATCAGCGAGTTCGCGCGCCTGGGCCAGGTCTCGCCCCGGATGCTCAGGCACTACGGCGAGACCGGCCTGCTGGCGCCGGCCCAGATCGACGCGCATACCGGGTACCGGTTCTACGACGTTGCCCAGCTGGCCCGGCTCCACCGCCTGGTGGCGCTGCGGGAGCTTGGCTTCAGCCTGGAGCAGATCCGCCCCATCCTCGAGGAGGAGCTGCCCGCCGGGGAGCTGCGGGGCATGCTGCGGATGCGGAAGGCGCAGATAGAGCAGAACCTCGCCGGCGAGCAGACCCGCCTCCGGCGTATCGAAGCCCACCTCCGGGCACTAGAACGAGGCCAGGTCATGGAACTGCACGACGTCGTCATCAAGCACAGCGAGCCGGTCCGCGTAGCGGAGGCAGTCGTCAGCGCGCCCGGATTCGGCACCGAGAACATCGGCCCCGTCTTCCGGCCGCTCTTTCAGCAGGTGCGGGCGCACCTGCGCGAGGCCGGGGTGCGCCCCGGCATCAACATCGCCCGCTACGAGGGCCCGGCAGAAGACGGCAGCGCCATCCTGCACGTCGGATTCGACATCGGCAGCCAGGACGTCACCGCCGGCGACCTGCTGCGCATCGTCGACCTGCCCGCGGTCCGGGTGGCGGCGCTTGTCCACCGCGGCACCATGGAGGACATCGCCCCGGCCTTCGAGGCCCTGATCCACTGGACCAAGGACAGCGGCTACACGCTAGCCGGGCCGAGCCGCGAGCTTTACCACCACTGGGACGACGAAGACCCGGCCGGTCACGTCACCGAACTGCAGCTACTGCTCGACGCCCCCTGACAGTCGTCTTCCGATCGCGGACTCCCCCGCGACCCGGCTCGCGCGCCAAGTGCAGCACCCCACCGAAACGGCGGTCCAGTTGCGGCGGGGGCTTCCCGCGGACTGGGACAACGTCTCGGCCGCCGCGGGGGCCGGGCTGACCGTCGCGTTCTGCCTGCAGCACGGCGCCGGCGTGATCATCCGCGGTGTGCGTAACTGTCCCGTGACAGTGAAGATTGCTCAACCTAGGCGGATGATCTGTGGTGAGGAATCTTGACTGTCAATCCACGTTGAGGACGATGTCTGTTTTGCCTGGTTCGGTCGGCCTCTGCGGGCGGATCTTGTCAGCGAAGATTGCTCTGGCGGGCTTTCGCGGGCCGACGCAGGCTGTGATGGCTGCGGTGGTTTCGTTCGCGGGTTCTGACCGCAGTTGCTTGCCAGTTTGACCGCGATCTGGTTCCTGAAGTTGGCGCCGTTGTTCGCGAGAAGTGACCGCAGTCACGAGGCTGGAGTCATGTGCGCCAACGAAGCCACCAAGGTGCCGGCTGCCATGTGGAGGCCGGCGTATTGACAGCGCGTTGCTGCTCGCCGGTCAGAGTGCCCACCGTTAGAGCCGACACGTCCAGATCCGCTTCGGTCAGGTCCGCACCGGTCAGGTCCGCACCGGTCAGGTTCGCGAGGGTCAGGTTCGCTAGGGTCAGATTCGCACCGGCCAAGGTTGCGCCGCCCAGGTTCGCGCAGCCCAGGTCCGCGAGGGTCAGGTCCGCGCCGCTCAGGTCCGCGCCGGCCAGGTTCGCGTGGAACAGGTTCGCGCCGGCCAGATCGGCGTCGGCCAGGACTGCGCCGGCCAGGTCCGCGTAGAACAGGTTGGCGCGGGTCAGGTTCACCCGTCCGCGTTCGGCTCGTCCGGCTGGCCTGCGGCCGAGCACGGTAACGGCTGCCTGCAAGTCAGCCGCCGGACGCGGGTCCTGCTCCGGCCGGCCGCCGGCGTCCGGGTCAGGCACGGGCGCCGCAGCCGGAGTACATTCGCGGACGAAGGCGGCCAGCAGCTCCACGATGGCCGGATGGTCGCTGGCGGAGTCGATCATGACGCGCTCTAGCGCGTCGATCGCGCCGAGCCGCGCCTCCAGCCGGTCCGATCCGAGCCTGCGCTCGAGGTGAACCACGCCAATCTGCCCCATGACCCCAGTATCCGTCCCGCGACCGTGCGGTGCCGCTGACTGGGACGGAATCAATGCGACGGGCCGATTCACCGGAGACGGAACGCAGGCAGGCCAGCCGAGCTAGGCGACTCCTCCTGGCCAACTTCCTGGTGCCGGTCAGAGCTAGCGAACATCAACCTCGCCGGTTCATGGGTGCAGTCATCAGTCACGAACAAGTGCGGTCGCTGCAAGCGAACAAAGCCACTGCGGCGATGGCTTCCGGGTATGCCGCGGCCTGGAGCAGTGCCCGGGTGCCTGATTCGGTTGCCTGCCGGGGGTTGCACTCGATGAGGGCCGTCATGCGGCGCTTCCACTCGCGGTCGTCCTGGGCGGCGGGTGCGTGAAGCCCTGCGTTGATCAGCTGCTCGATGGTGCAGCGGCGGCGGAGCCGACGGGCCTGACGCTCGGCGGACAGGATGTCGGGACAGCCGCTGACGCTGATCTGCGGGGTTCCCGGGCCGGACAGCCAGATGCCGTGTGTGAGGCAGACCTGGAGGTGGGCGGGCAGGTGGACCAGGACCGGCTGGCTGATGCGGCGGGACGCTGTGCAGAGGCGGCATGCTGTAACGGCCCGGACGGGCTGGCCGCTCTTCCCGCCGAAGGCGGGGAGAGCGTTCTTGATGGCTGCTGCGCCTGAGCCGCTGATCACGGCGAGCCTCGTGGCGGCATCGTCTGCCTGGGAGATGAGCGAGGGAGGCTGCCAGCGGTCGTCGTGCCAGCGGGTCTTGACGCGGAACCAGGACGGGAGGATGTCCAGCAGGGCCTCGCGGGTGGTGCGGTTAAGGGCGGCGAGGCGGCTGAGGAACGATGCGAGGGTTTCCCCGGCCAGGGGGGCAGCCGGCACTGGCAGGGGCGCTGGCTGAAGGGCCCGGGCTGCGGCCAGCGGCGAGTATCCGCTCATGCTCGCCGGGTGGCACTCGGGACAGGGATGCGCCTGGATTCCGTGGCGCTCCATCGCGCGGTAGAGCGTTGCCCTGGAGTTGCCGAGGCCCAGGCAGGAGAGCTCAGCGAGCAGGGCGGGAGTCCGCAGGTGCGGGTCGTCCGCCAGCCGCCGCCGGCAGTAGGCGACGAACGGGGCGAAGTCGTCGGCCCGGGCCGCGGTCTCGCCCGGCATGCGGAGCCCGTTGACGTAGGTGCGGACCGTGGTGATGCTGTGCCCGTAGGCCTCGGCGATCTCGCGGACTGGCTTCCCGGCGGCATGATCGGCCAGGATCTGCTCGGCGCGGTCCCGGGGCAGCGCGTTCGTCACGGCTTCGGCGTTCTCGTCCGGGGCGGCGGTGCCTGGGCGGTCATGTCGACCGCGATCTGGTCGAGGCTCTTGCGGGTGAGTTTCTCGGTGCCGTCGAGGATGGCGTGGCAGGATGCGTCGCGCAGGAGCCAGAGCAGGCTGCCGATCATGCCGCGGGTGCGGCGGTGCAGGTAGTCAGCGAGCGTGACGAGGGAGCCGTCCTTGTGGCGGTAGAGCCGCAGGGATCCCTCGACCGCGGCGACGAGGGATGACCATTCCCGGCCGGGGGTGAACGCGCTGGTCGGGATGAGGGTGAACCGGCCGGCGACCTGGTCGCCGCGGGGCCGGCCAGCAGGGCCCCGCGGTCCAGGCCGATCCCGGAGTAGACGAAAGTGGATGGCAGCCTTTCGGAGAAGTACTTCAGGGTGTCGGAGGCCTCGGCGCCGGCCCGGGTGGTCATGTCCAGGTTGTGCAGCTCGTCCACGATGATCATGCTCACGCGGGTGTCCAGGCATATGCCGCAGACCGACTCGATCACGTCGGTGATGTTGGCCCGGCGGGGAACCGGAAGGCCGAGGAACCGGGCGATCTCCGTCGCGATCATCTTGCCGGTCGCGGCCGGCGGGACGGTGATGTAGATGACGGGGATGTCGTCGCGGGAGCCCGGGCTCCGGTGCCGGTGCGTGACCTCGGCGGTCTTGCCGAGCTGGGTGACGGCCGTGGTCTTCCCGGTCCGGGCCGGCCCGGACACCATGAGCCCGGACCGGCCGTAATGGGCAAGGCGGTTCATCCGGATCAGGTTCCCGCCCTGGGCGACGATCCGCCCGATGACCGGAGTCTGGACCACGACCAGCCGGGAGTGGTGCTCCAGCCGCTCCTCATCGTGGGCGGCTCGCTTGCCGTCCTCGAGCGAGAGCCAGTCCTGCTCGGGGAGCAGGGCCGGGACCGACGGCACGGCGGCGACGAACTGCCGCCATCCGGGCAGCGTGGTCAGCTGGACCCCCGGGCCGGCGCTGCCCGGGGCGGGCCGGGTCACCGCCATTTCTCTGCCTCGCGGAACGGGTCGAAGATCGGCATCGGGACGATAGCCTCCCCGTCGCCCGCCTCGCCGTCAGGCTCTGCGGCCGCAGGCTCGTCTTCCGGCTCCGGCCCGGCCGGCACGGACGGCCCGGCGGCCCGGGTGCGGGCGGCGACCCGCCGTTCCCGTTTCGAGGATGCTGCTGCGGCAACGTCGCCGGGACCCCGGCCGGCCCGGGTGAGGAGGTCCTCGACCGCGTCGGCGAGCTCGGCCTCGGTGGCAGCGGGCATCAGCTTGCGGGCGTGGTCCCATGCCAGTTCCCCGAACGGGGCCGCGACCCGGTGCAGCTGGGTCCAGAACACGGTGATCCATCCGCCGCCCCGGTGGTCGCGGAGCCAGACTCGCGAGATGTCGTAGGGATCGTAGTGAACCTCGTGCAGTCCCTTGCGGGCGGTGACCCCGGAATGCTGCATCCGCAGCGGGTTCAGTTCCTTCCCGTCGTAGATGCGGCGGCTGATCTTGACGCCGTAGGCGTTCACGGCCCGCCAGGTGGCAGGGAGCAGCTCGATGTAATCGTCGGGCGACAAGGCCAGCGGCACGTAGCCGGCGGTCTCGGTCAGGGCGGCGTACTTCTCGTTCGGGCTGAACGCCCGGCCCGGGTGCAGCGGGTCGCGGAGCCCGTCGTGCGGCCGCGTCTGCCAGATGACCAGCCACTGGTCGAGCAGGTCCTGCAACTCCGGCAGCGACCACACGGCTTTCTCCTCGGTGCCCCGGCCGCGGTATTCCGGGCTGCGGCCGGTATAGCCGGACACGTACTGGGCGAACATCGTCGCCACCGACCCCAGCATCTTCTCGATATGCGGCTTGTCGGTCCCGGTGGCCTTGCGGGCGGGCTGGAAGCTGATGCCCAGGAACGCGCAGGACGCCTTGAACGACTCCGACACGAACACCTTGCCGTGGTCGACGACGATCACCTGCGGGATGATGACCGGGCGGGCCGCGGCGTGCTCCAGCCGCTCGTCGATGCCGAGCAGCCGCCGGAACGGCAGGGCGGACTCCGACATCCGCATGGCCTGCGGCCAGCCCGGCCGCATCGGCTCCGGGGTCACGGTCCGGGCCAGCAGCACGCTCGCGTCCACCGACTTCGTCGTCGGCCGCAGCACCGCCGCGGTCACCGTCCTGGTCGCGACGTCGATGATCCCCGTCAGGTCCACCCGGGCGGTGACCCCGTCGTCCAGGCGGACCAGGACGTCCAGCGGCGTGGAGTCGATCTGCATCACGTCGCCGGGTGCCGCCGCGGGCATCCGGCCGAACGGCCCTTCGGGGCGGGCGGCCAGCGACCGCCGGGTGCTCGCCGACCCGGTCGTGTGACGGCCCGCCTCCAGCCGGCCGAACAGGCGGTAAAGGGTCCGCTCCGACGGCAGCCTTTCTGGCTCTCCGCCGTCCCCGGCGAGGATCTCCCTGGTCCGGCGGAACACGAACGCCGCCGTCCTCGTCGAGTCGTCCGCCGCCTCGCCGATCGCCTTCCGCATGGCCGCGACCACGGCCGCGTCAGTCCGGCCGTGCGGCGGCATCCGCCGCCGGGCCCGGTAGTCGACCATGCCGGCCAGGCCCTGCTCCTGGTATCGCCGGCGGCGCTTGGCGACCGCGCTCGCCGTGACCGGGTGCCCGGCGGCGGTCAGCTCGGCGGCCTTGGCCTGCTCCCGCCTGGTCAGCGTGACAGCCCCGGGGTCGTACTCCGGCCGCGGGACGGTGCCCTCGGCGTCCGGCCGCACTCCGGTCAGCACCTCGACGATGTGCCGCTCCCACCACCGTGCCTGCTCCGCAGCCCCCGCGGGCAGGCCGTCCAGCACCGAGATCTGCGGCATCCCCGGCCTCGGCCGGGAATCTAGCACCTCGAAACCGCCGTCCGCCAGCAGCCCGGACACCGTCACGGCCACGACCTCGCCGGCAGTATCGGCCAGCCGGACCGACGTCCCGGACACCCCGATCACCACCTGGTCCCGGCCGCCGAACCGGACCCGGTCCCCGATCCCCAGACCGCCCGGCTGCCCGGTCACCGGGCACTGCCCGGAGCCGTCCCGGCGACCACGGGAGTCTCCGCCGTCAGCCTGACAGCCAGGTCCGCAGACAGCGCATGCCGCCACATCAGGTGGAACAAGGCAGGAAGGACCGCTATCGGGTCGCCGGCAGCGGCAGCCCCGGCCATCAGCGCGACCGGCCCGGCGAAGACCTCCAGCAGGAGGCGGGCCAGGCCCGGCGGCCCGGCGCACCGCGGGTGACGGTACCGCGCCAGCCACGTGACGTTCGCCGTCAGCACCGGATCAGGGACCCCTGACCGCCTGAAGCCCCACCCGGCCAGGCCGCACGCGTCCTCTGCGGCCGCGAACGCCTCCGCGTCCTTCTCCTCGATCCGGTCATCGGGACGCACGTCGATGACCAGCCCGGACCCGTCGGCCATCCGCGCGAACAGGTCGGGCGCATGCCGCCGGGACCGGCCGCCGTCATCACGCCAGCGCAGCCAGAACGGCTGCGCCGCGATCGCGGTGACCCGCGGGTCGAAGTCCAGCAGCATCACGTGGTCACGTTCAAGCCAGGACTCGTACCCGACATGCGACCCCGTGGTCACCGACCACCACAGGCCAGGCAGGTGCTTCTGGCTCCTGGCCCAGCGAAACTCCCTGGCCGGCATGAACGTCTCAGGGCGCAGCCCCGGCCACGCAGCCGGCAGCTCGCGGTGCTCGCCGCCGTCCGCGTCGAGATAACACAGTTCGAACTCCGGGTCTGCGTCCCCAGCCGCTTCCCTGTCCTGCCCCACAGGTCACGCCCCGATCCCCACGGCCACGTAGTGAGGAAACTGTAGTGACAGAGGCCCCCGGTCGAGCAACGCTAATTGACAAAGAGGAATGTTCAATGTCAGAGGACAGTAACCGGTCCGTCTGCGGCGGAAGGATGAGGGCGCGGCTGTAGGGTCTCACTTCACGTGACATGTTGATCTTGCCTGACCTGGGCTTTCTTGGTTGTCTGACGACGCTTGGACCAAGATCAGTCTCAAGCTCGTGGCATTTTCTCAGCCGCAGCTGCCCGGCCGCGACGCATCGGGGCCTTTGAGCTGAGTGAGCCTTACAGCTGCGACCGGAGTGCGTCAAGTGCCAGTCGCTGTCAGGGGACAAGCACGATGCGGCCGAACACTTCGCCCGCGTCCATACGGCGGTGGGCGTCCGCGGCGGCGTCGAGCGGCATGATGTCATGCACGACTGCGTGGGTCTCTCCCCTGGCTGCGGCGGCGAACAACTCCGTCCGGACGCGTGCCAGTTCCGCTCGTGGAACGGTGTCGAGGCTCAGCGTGCCGAAGGAGATCGAGCGTTGGAACGCGCCGAGGATCGCCATGCCGAAGTCCGCAGGCGGGTGCCCGCCGACGACGCCGACCGCGACTAGCCGGCCGTTCGGCGCGAGTCGCCGTATAAACGACGGCAGGTCAGGCCCACCGACGATGTCGATGATCACGTCGAACACGTCCGGAACCGACTCGTCGCCAGCGCCCGTGCGGTCGAGCATGTGCGTCGCCCCGAGGGACCGGAGCCGCTTCCCGCGTTCCGCGGACGAGGTCGTGACGCCTACCGCTCCCGCTCCGGCGCGGGCCGCGAGTTCGACGGCCGCGATGCCGATGCTCCCCGCCGCGCCGCGCACAAGCACGGTCTCGCCCGCGCGCAGGTGTGCGTGCTCGTACGCGAAGTGCGCGACCGGTGCCGCGCTGCCCAGCGTGACGGCGTCGGCTGAGGACAGTCTCGCCGGAAGCTCCACGACGTCGTCCGTCCGGGCGACTGCCTCCTCGACGTACCCGCCACCGCGTGTGCCCGTAAACGCCCAGACCCGGCTGCCGATCCAGGCACGGTCCACGCCTTCGCCGACTGCGGTCACGATCCCGGCGACCTCACTGCCCGGGATCATCCCTTCAGGGAATCCGTATCCGCCGAGCGTGCCGCGGCGGATCACCGCGTCGACGCCGCCGACTCCGATCGCCTCCGTACCGATCACTACCTCGCCGGGTGCCGGGGTCGGCGCGGGCCGATCGACGACGTCCATGCCGTCGGGGTCGCCGAAGGCCCGGATGGTCACTGCGCGCATGTCTTTCCTCCTGATCGTCAGCCGCGGGCCGTGCCGCGCGGTCAGACGCTAATGGACGCCCTCGTCCACTTGGCTAAAGTGAGAGGAATGACTGGGACATTGCCTCACGTGCTCCGCTCCGATGCGCAAGACAACCGTCATCGCGTTCTCGAGGCAGCCCGTGGGCTATTCGCCGAATCGGGACTCGGTGTCACGATGCGCCAGATCGCCAGACGGGCCGGAGTCGGGCCCGCGACCCTCTACCGGCGGTTCCCGACGAAGCAGGACCTCGTGCTGGAGGCGTTCGGGGACGAACTTGGCGCCTGCGGCGCGATCGTTCGCGAGGCCACTGCGGATCCCGACCCATGGCGCGGGTTCTGCAGCGTCATCGAGCGAGTCACTGTGCTCAACGCGCGGAACCAGGGCTTCACCGACGCATTCATGGCTGAGTACCCGAACGCGGTCGACTTCGCCGCGCACCGTGCCGCGCTGACCCGGGAGATCGCCGCGATCAGCCGCAGAGCCATCGCGGCCGGGGATCTCCGGGCCGACTTCGTGCTTGATGACTTCATGCTCGTGCTGCTTGCTGGGCGCGGGCTTACGACCATCCCCGCCCGAGACCGGGTCTCGGCGGCGCGCCGGTTCTCGGCCCTCACAATCGAGGGGCTCCGTGCCGGGGACGCGAACTACCCGTTGCCGAAATCGCCTCGCATCGCATCGAGGATCATCAGTGCGAGCCCGCATCGATCTGGCTAATTAACCATCTGCTGGCGGCGTCGAGAGGTGGACCTCCCAGCCACGGCGGCCTGCGCTGGACGGCGATGTCGTCAGGGAAGTCGAGCAGCCAGGCTCGAAGCGACATCGAGGCGACCGGCCCTGGCAGCGATGAAGCGAGCTGGTCAAGCGACGCGGGCGTCGTCCGCAGCGCCGACGCCCGGACCTCCGCGACCATCCTCGCGGCGTCGTCATCGTCGAGATGCTTGGCTTCGTGTTCGACCGGCGCCGCCGGCATGTCCGGCTCGATCAACTCGATCCGCCGGCGATCCACGACCACATGGCCGGCCGACGCGGTGACAGCCACGGCCCAGCCAAGATGATGGGCGATCCCAACGCGATGCTCCCATTCAGCTTCCGCTGATCTCCAGTCGCAGGACCTTCCAGCGTCCCGGAGAAGACCCTTTACCGTGTTGTGCCCAGCATTGCCCCTAGCTGCCCCAGGGACCTTAACGCCCATATAGGGCAATGACTCGCCCGTAGGCTTCAGCAACTGCCCCCGCGTCCAGCCCAGCGCCACCCACACCGTGCCCGATTCAGCGCCCGGAATCTGGAGGCTGATGCCATACACTGCTCCAGAGCACGCGCTAGGCCGTGCGCTGGCGCGCGGTTCCAGCTTTCCACCGGTTTCAGCCTGGCTATCTCGCCCGCCATCATCACCGCGCTCGCCGCCCGCGGCCCCGCCGCTCTCTGGGTCTCTCTCACCGCCGCCACCCTCCTCGCCGCCGCCGCGGTCGCCCGTCCGTCTGCGGCGGACGTATGAGGGCGCTGCACCCGGGCGGTGGCGCGTGGCATGCGCGGCTAGCCAGGAAAACCTAGCGACCCGGCTATGGCGGGTCCGCACCTCAGCCGGGGCGGTCGGTGCTCGACTGCGCGGCGGATGTGTGGGCGATATGCGCGGCGCTGGGCCTCGAGCGGCTCGGGATGTGGGCATCTCCAGGGGCGGTCCGCACGTCCTGGCCTGCGCGGCGCTGCTGCCGGATCTGGTTGCCGCGCCTGCCTCGCTGGCCTCGCCCGCTCCCTGGGGCGCGGAAGGGCTCGCTCGACTATTTTGCCGGGATAGGCTAGGGCAACGCCGGTGCGGGCGGAAGACCGGCAGGCACGTGTCAACGGGTTGCGGCCTCCGGGCGCGCGCGAAGCGACCCGTGGGACACTGCGGGTCAGCACACTGCGTGGATGGCTCCATCGAGGACCGACAAGCCCTCGTCCAGCTCCGCGTCACTGACGGTCAGCGGAGGCAGCAGCTTAACCACCTGGCCGCGCGAGCCCGCGGTCTCCGCCAGCAGGCCGGCCTCGAAGGCGGCGGTGGACACCTTGCCGGCCAGGTCGCCGTCGGCGAACGCCAGGCCGCAGGCCATGCCCCGACCGCGTACCTGGATCGGGGCGCTGGGGACAGAGTTGGCGGTCGCGGTGACGGCCGCCATGATCCGCTCGCCCTTGGCGAGCGTGCCCCGCTCCAGGCTGTCATCGCTCCAGTAGGCGCGCAGCGCGGCGCTACCGGTCACGAGCGCGGGGTTGACCCCGCGGAAGGTGCCGTTATGCTCGCCTGGTGCCCAGATGTCCAGGTCGGGCCTGATCAGCGTAAGCGCAAGCGGCAGCCCGTACCCGCTGATGGACTTGGACAGGCACACGATGTCCGGGGTGATCCCCGAGGGCTCGAAGCTGAAGAACGGGCCTGTCCTGCCACAGCCCATCTGGACGTCATCGATGATGAGCAGGATGCCGTTCTCACGGCACAGGTCGGAAAGGCGACGCAGCCACTCTGCGCTCGCGACGTTGATCCCGCCCTCGCCCTGCACGGTCTCCACTATCGCTGCGGCCGGGGTGTCCAGACCGCTGCCCTCGTCCACGAGCAGACGCTCGAGCCACTGGAGATCGGGTATCTGGCCGTCTGAATCCAAGGATTTACCGAACGGAACCGGGGTTGCATGACTCAGCGGGATTCCCGCCCCCGCGCGGTGAAAGCGGCTGCCGGTGACCGACAGCGCCCCGAGCGTCATGCCATGAAAGGAGTTGGTAAACGTGATGATCTCCGTACGGCCTGTCGCCTTGCGGGCCAGCTTCAGCGCTGCCTCAACGGCGTTCGCGCCGCCGGGGCCGGGAAACTGCACCCGGTAGTCCAGCTGCCGGGGGCGCAGGATCAGCTCGTCGAACAGCGTCAGGAATTCGCGTTTGGCGACCGTGTACATGTCGAGTGAGTGGGTGACGCCGTCGTCGGCGAGGTATCTGAGCAGGGCGCCCTTTAGCATCGGGTTGTTGTGCCCGTAGTTGAGCGCGCCGGCCCCAGCGAAGAAGTCGAGGTAGCCGTACCCCTGCTCGTCGTACAGCCGACTGCCTGCGGCCCGGCCGAACACCGTTGGCCAGGTGCGGCAGTAGCTGCGCACGGCAGATTCGCGTGCTTCGAAGATGTCCATCGTGTCAGGCTCCTTTTCTTGGGATATCCGTGGGATAGAGGCACCCCGGTGGGCGGGGCTAATCCGGGGGGCCACGCTGCGGCAAGGCGCGCCATCCGCGTTCAGTGGCGGGGTTGCCGCCCCAGCGCGCGCCGGGCGGCACGTGTTCGCCTTTCATCAGGAAGGAATCGGCGTCGAGCGCCGAGCCTTCGCGCATCGTGACCCCGTAATGGACGAAGGCGGCGCTCCCGATGCTGCATCCGGCCTCGATGACGGTGTAGTCGGACTTGAAGGCGCCGTCCTCTAGGGAGTGGCACTGGATGATGCTCCCGGCGGCGAGCGTGCAGTAGCTGCCCACGCTGACGAGGCTCGGCTCGATGATCGAGCAGCCGTCGTCGAAGACTTGACGGCCGATCCGCACGCCGAGCAGCCGCCAGATGACGCCCTTGAACGGCGTGCCGTTGAACAACGGGATGAAGGCGATCGACGGGATCTTCCAGAACCGCTCGTGCCGCCAGAAAGCCGGCTGGTACATAGAGCAGAACTTCGGCCGCAGCGCGCGGAACCCGGTGACCGCCCGGTCGACCAGCACGAAGTAGACGATGGTGAAGAGCAGGGCGGCCACGACCGCTCCTGCAGTGTCCAGCGTGCCGACCAGGGTGGCGTCGCCGCGCAGTGGCAGCAGCGAAACGAGGAGGATCCCGGTGACGTACAGCCAGCGCACGAGCAGGTACAGGCTCATGGTGGCGGCGTTGTGCCGGTTCTTGGCCCGCAGCAGCCGCCGTTGGACCGGGCCGCGGCTGAGCTCGTCGAACTGGCGGTCGCGGGTGACCGTGCGGGGGATCTCAAAGCAGGGTGAGCCGAGCAGGCCGACTCCCTGCCGGACCGGACCGGAGACCGGGACCATGACCTTGGTGCCCAGCAGACAGTTGTCGCCGGTCCGGCCGCCTGGCGGAAAGGCGATGCCGTTACCCAGGAAGTTGTTCCTTCCGATGACGACGGGCGCGACGCGGAACGAGCTGGCGGAGAACTCCGCGTTGATCATGGACAGGCCGTCGGAGACCAGCGTCCCCGTGCCAACGGCACTGAGCGTCGGCACGTCGTGCTTGACTTCCATCCCGAAGTTCGAGCCCGTCTGGTGCACGGGCTTAAGCCGGTACCCGAGGTAGCTCAGGTATCCCGCTATGGCGGAGCTGTCGCCGAGCAGCGCGTTGAAGAACTTGATGTTGCTGATCCGGGCGACGGTGCGTAGCACGCTGTACCGAATGCCGTACAGATGGTAGACACGTCCCGGTTTGAGTAGGCTGCTGAGCAGCCGCCCGGCCGGGCCGACGATGATCAGGCCGGCCAGCGTCAGGCCGAAGACCACGGCTGCGGCCGCGATCAGCCCCGCCCGGTAGAAGGGCCAGCTCGTCACCCGTGAGTTGCCGAGCAGGGAGGTCAGCGCGCGCGAGTGCGTTACCAGCAGGCTCGCGACCGCAGCCTCCACCGGCCCGGCGACGGCCAGCATCAGCAGCAACCGGGTGACGCAGAACCAGGTCCGGCGCAGCGCGCCGCCGCAGACGGCCGGCACGACCTGGTACACGGTGCCGTCCGGGGCCCGCTCGGCGGGGGAGCCGTGCCAGATCTCGGCCGACGGGACCACCTGGCCGGAGAGCAGGGCGGACGCGTGGCCAAGCTGCGCCCGCTCGCCGACCGCGGCATTGATGTCGATGACTGAGTGCCCGCCGATGAACGAGCCCGCGCCGAGGGTAACGTACCCAGTCTCGATCAGCCCCGCCCTGGCGCGGTAGCAGCTGATGGATGTGTCCTTGGTGATGAGACTGCCCGCGCCAATGGTCAGCAGGTCGGTACAGACCGGGATGTGCTGAGTGAGGATGGTGGCGCCGCGGCCGATCCTGGCGCCGAGCGCCCGCAGGTAGAGCGCGTACAGCGGTGTCCCTACGCACAGGTGGGCCATCGGATTGGCGACGATCAGGGTCTTGACCAGCCAGAACCGGAAGTAGTCGAAGCTCCAGGCTCGAATGCTCCGCGGCTTCCACCGGCCGATGAGCAGCCACTTGACCGCGATGGGAAGAACGCCGAGGCCGAGCAGGGTGCCGCTGCCGAATGCCACGAGCCGCGCGTAGATGTCCAAGAAACCGCGCGCCCCAAGGACCCAGGACCAACCGGCATTAAGCAGCAGCGCGCTGCCCGCGATGCACGCGGCAACCGTCAGCAGCTGGAGCACGCCGCACAGGAAATACTGCGGGGTACCCGACGGCTGTCTGGCCGCCTGCGAGGGTGGCTGGTACGGGTTATCCCGCATGGCGGGCTGAGGCTGCGCCGCTCCGGACGGCTGCGGAGAGGTCGCGGGCCCGAGCGATGCCGCCAGCTCGCGCACCGTCGGATACAGGTAGATGTCCTTCATCGACACTGAAGGCAGGGCGGTGCGCTCGCGGAGCGCCGCGTTGAACCGCGCCATCAGCAGCGAGCTGGCGCCGAGCTCGTCGAAGAAATGGCTGTCCACGGATACCCGGTCGACTCCCAGTACGTTGGCCAGGACAGCCGCCAGCGCACTTTCTGTATCATTCGCCGGAGCCGCGAGAGCGCCACGGGCGGCCTGCAGGCGTGGACCGCTCGGCGGGGGGAGGCGTTTTCGGTCAGCCTTGCCGCTGGACATCATCGGGATGGCCAGCAGCTCCTCCAGGTAGGCCGGCACCATGTACGCGGGCAGTCGTTCGCGCAGGGTCTCGTAGACGCGGCCCGGGTCCACCGGGGGCGAGTTCTTCTGCGGGCTGTAGTAGGCGACCAACTCCACGACATCGGGGTTGGGCCGGTGGGTGTTGACCACCGCCTGCGCGATGCCGGGGACGCGCAGCAGGACCGATTCGATCTCGGTCAGCTCGATGCGGTAACCGCGGATCTTCACCTGCGTGTCGATGCGTCCGTGATGCTCGATCTCGCCTTGGCGGTTCACACGCCCGAGGTCGCCGGTGCGGTAGATCTTTCCTGCCGGATTGCCGCGGATGCCGAGGAAGTCCGGCCGGAACGCGCGTTCCGTGAGGTCGGGCCGGTTGAGGTAGCCGTAGGCAAGCCCGATGCCTGCGATGCCGATCTCGCCCATGATTCCGGGCGCCAGCGCTACGTCTTTCTCTGGATCGAGGATCACGACCGAATAGGTCGGCAGCGGGACCCCGATCGTCACCGGCCGGCCTGGGTGCACGACAGTCCAGGTCGCGGTCACGGTAGCTTCGGTCGGACCGTAGACGTTGAGGAAGCGGCGGCCAGGCCGATGCCAGCGGGCGATCAGGTCACGTGGGCACGATTCGCCGGACACCAGCAGGAAGCGCAGCTCAGGAAGGTCATCTTCTAGTGTGGCCAGCAACGTGGGTACGCAGCACAGCGCGGTCACCTGGCGCTCCCTGAGGAACGCGCCGAGGTCCGGGCCAAGCAGCTTGCCGCCGTCCGGCTTGGGGACGAGCGTGGCGCAGCACATCCACGGGACCCAGATCTCCTCGACGGAGAAGTCAAATGCGATTGTCATACCCTGGTACACCCGGTCGTCGCGGGTGATCCCGTAGGCTTCGGCGGCTACTCGGATGAAGTTGCAGATGCTCGCGTGGCCGACGGCCACGCCCTTGGGCCTGCCGGTCGAGCCGGACGTGTAGATGATGTAAGCAAGCTCGTCGGGCGGCTGCGGCACCTCGTCCTCGGTCAACGGGTCGTGGCGTTCGGCGTCGATCAGGTCCTCGGGCTGGTCCACGCACACCAGCTCGACCTGGCCGGTCGGTGGCCCTAGCCTGGCCGCGATGTGCGAGCGGGTCAGGATCAGCCGGACCCTGGCGTCGGAGGCGATGTAGGCCACCCGGTCCGCAGGGAAGCTCGCGTCCAGCGGAACAAAGGCGGCGTGGGCCTTGAGCGCCGCCAGCATACCGACATAGCCGTCCACAGCTACGTCGGACAGCAGGCCGATCCGGTCGCCGGGCTGGACGCCCCGGCGGATCAGGAAGCGCGCCAACTGGTTCGCTCGCGCGTCAAGCTCTGTGTAGCTCAGCGAGCCGCCCGCGGCGTCTATCACGAGATGACCGTCCTGGCCATGGCGGCGCAGCCAGTCGCAGCGCTGCTCGAACAGGTGCTCAAGCCGCTCGCCCGGCCGCCATCTGATCGAATCGTCGTAGCCGTTGCAAGTCAGCACGCGCCCATCTAGCCGGCTGCGTGATCCCGGACGATCATCCTCCTCGCTGCTGTCGCCGTCCCAAATGCCCATATTTATGAATCCCCACATTAAGCCTGCGCTTTAACCCTTCTACGTGGCACGGCCCCGGAGGGATTGATGTCTCTGCCTATGTGGTGCTTATAGGCCTGTATGCGGGTAGTGTTGTATCTTTTCTGGTTTGCGCAGGCAAGTGCGGTTTATTCGGCCGCATGAGCGTCATTACCTGCTGCCGCTCTTGGGGAGTCTCCCGAGGCAGTCCCGGTGCGGGCTGTAACGGAACCCAGGGATTCGATGAGGGCGGCAAGTTCGGCCTGGACTGCGTGTGCGTCGGCGTCGTCGGGGGCCATGCGCTCGGCTTCGATGAACCGCCGACTCCTTCGAGGTCGTCGATGCACAGCGAGCAGCCGCCAATGCTACTGTCGCCGAATCGCCATCCGGCCGGGACGTAGGCCTGATCGTCCTGACGCAGAGGGTTGCTTACTTCGATGCCCCGGGACTTGAGGGCGGCAAGAAGGCCTTCAAGGTCTCCGCCGATGGCTCGCTCGGCTGCCCCACGGGAACCTAAAAGAGTGAGGCGAGCAGTTCGCAGGGTTCGCCCTACGCCGGGGCCATGTCGACGAAGCGGCTGTAGTGGCCTTGGAAGGCCACCGTCACGGTCGCGGTCGGGCCGTTCCTGTGCTTGGCGATGATCAGGTCCGCCTCGCCCGCCCGTGGTGATTCACGTTCGTAGGCATCTTCTCTATGCAGGAGTATCACGACATCTGCGTCCTGTTCGATGGAACCGCTTTCACGCAGGTCAGAGAGCATCGGCTTCTTGTCCTGGCGCTGCTCGGGGCCCCGGTTGAGCTGGGACAGCGCTACCACCGGGACCTGAAGCTCCTTCGCCAGGAGCTTCAGCGACCTGGACATCTCCGACACTTCCTGCTGCCGGCTCTCCGTCTTCTTGGGAGAGGACATCAGCTGGAGGTAGTCGATGATGACGAGCTTCAGGTCGTGCCGCTGCTTCAGCCGGCGGCACTTGGCCCGGATCTCCATCAGCGACATATTCGGCGAGTCGTCGATGAACAGCGGCGCGTCCGCGACCTCGCTCATCCGCTTGGCCAGCCGGCCCCAGTCCTCGTCGCTCATCTGGCCGGTGCGCATGATGTGCATCGGCACCCGCGCCTCGGCCGACAGCAAGCGCATCGTGATCTCGTTCCGCCCCATCTCGAGCGAGAACACGACCGTCGGCAGCCCATGCCGAATGGTCGCGGACCGGGCGAAGTCGAGCGCGAGAGCCGACTTGCCGACCGCCGGGCGGGCCGCGACGACGACCATCTGGCCGGGGTGCAGGCCGTTGGTGAGCGAGTCGAGGTCGGCGAAGCCGGTCGGCACGCCGCTGATGCCGCCGCCGTGGGCGCCGATCGCCTCGATCTCCTCGAGGGCGGCGGGCATGATCTCGGACAGCGGGTGGTAGTCCTCGGCGATGCGCCGGTCGGTGACCGAGTAGACCTCGGCCTGGGCCCGGTCGACGAGTTCGTCGGCGTCCGCGTCGCCCGCGTACCCGAACTGCACGATCCGGGTGCCCGCCTCCACCAGCCGCCTGAGGATGGCGCGCTCGCGGACGATCCGCGCGTAGTAGCCGGCGTTGGCCGCGGTCGGCACCGCTGCCATCAGCGTGTGCAGGTAGGGGGCGCCGCCGATGCGGGCCAGCTCGCCGCGGCGGGTGAGCTCGTTGGAGACCGTGATCGGGTCGGCCGGCTCGCCCCGCGCGTACAGGTCGAGGATCGCCTCGTGGACAAGCTGGTGCGCGGGCCGGTAGTGGTCGGTCGGCCTGATGACCTCAATGACGTCGGAGATCGCGTCCTTGGAAAGCAGCATGCCGCCGAGGACGCACTGCTCGGCCGCCACGTCGTGCGGCGGCATCCGCTCGAACTCCTCGCCGCGCTGCGACAACTCGGTAAGGCTCATTCGGCGCACCCTCCCCCCGCGTAACGGCTCACCCTCGTCGACACCCCTCTACCAGGAGAGTCTGACATCGGGCTATGACATTCTGGCCGCTCGCGCCGCGACCACCAAAACAGCCTTGTGGATAACTTGTTGAGAACCTGTAGCAAGGTTGTGCGCAGTCGGTGGATTACGGTGTGGACAACCCGCCGCAGAGCCCCCAGTGCGCGACCTGACCTGTGCGAACGAAATCCACCGGCTGTGCAAGAGAAAAAGTCGGTCACGTTTTGGCGGCTGGTTTTCCACAGAAAAATCCACAGGCAGCACAGAGTTGCCTGTGGAAAAAGGGTGCGCGTAGTCCGCCGGCCGAGGTTTTTCCCCAGATATCGAACGGACCGTTGATGACTGTCGGCAGCTCACGCCGGGCCAGGCTGCGGGCATGCGAAAACACCGGCGGCAGCCTGTCAAAGAGCCTGCCGACCTTGCCCGAGTCCGCTATCATTCGTCTGTGTGTTCGAACACGGGGGACGCGGTTGACCGCCTGGCGGCAGCGATTGACCAGCTAGCGAACGATGCCCGCAGCGATGCCAGCGACCCGGAGCTGGCATCGCGGGTGGCCGGTCTGTGGCAGATGGTCAGCGACCTCGACCCGGAGCTGGCCAGGCGCACGCGAGGGTACACAGCGCTACCGGGCGGCGCGACCTCGGACTGAGGGCACGCCACCCGGATGGCAACTGTGGACACAGCGACGTTTCCTGTGGAGAACGGATCCCTGTGGAAACTGCTGTGGATAACACAGCCTGAGGCTGTGGATTAAGCGCCGGAGACCTCGACGTTGACCGCGGCGGTCACGTCGGGGTGCAGCCGCACCTGGACGCGGTAGGCGCCCGCGGCCTTGATCGGGTCGGGGACCACGATCGTGCGCTTGTCGATGTCCGGGCCGCCCGCATCCTTCAGCGCGGACGCGATGTCGGACGCGCCGACCGAGCCGAACAGGCGGCCGTTCGAGCCGGCCCGCCGCTTGACCCGGACGGTGAGCTTCTGCAGCCGTCCGGCTACCGCCTGCGCGTCCTCGATCGTGCGGATCTCGCGGGCCGCGCGGGCCCGCTTGATCAGCTCGATCTGCTTCTCGCCACCGCGCGTCCAGGTGATCGCGAACCCGCGCGGCATCAGGTAGTTGCGCCCGTAGCCTGCGGCCACGTCCACCACGTCGCCAGCGGCGCCGAGGCCACCGACTTCCTGGGTCAGGATGAGCTTCATGCGAGCCATTGGTCAGTCCTCCCTTGCCCTAGCGAGCCGTGCTGGTGTACGGGAGCAGCGCCATCTCGCGCGCGTTCTTGATCGCGGTCGCGACGTCGCGCTGGTGCCGGGTGCAGTTACCGGTGACTCGGCGCGCGCGGATCTTGCCGCGGTCCGAGATGTACTTGCGGAGCAGGCCGGTGTCCTTGTAGTCCACGTAGCTGATCTTGTCGTGGCAGAAGGCGCAGACCTTCTTCTTGGGCTTGCGAATTGGTGGCTTCGCCATCGTGGTGCTCCCTTGGAGAGCCCCGCTAATGCGGGGATGGTCATAACTTGCTTACTTGGTCTTTAGAACGGAGGTTCGTCGGAGTAGCCGGCGTCGGACGCCCACGGGTCGCTGCCGCCGCCGGACGGCTGGCCGCCGGAGTTCTGGCCGCCGGAGTTCTGGCCGCCGCCGTAGCTGCCGCCCTGGTTTCCGCCTCCGGAGGGCTGGCCGCCGCCGTAGCCGCCGCCTCCACCGGAACCGCCCGCACCGCCGGTGCGGTTGGCCCTGGCAACCTTGGCGGAAGCGTTCCGCAGGGAGGGGCCGACGTCATCGACCTCGACCTCGTATACGGTGCGCTTCTCGCCTTCCTTGGTCTCGTAGTTCCGCTGCTTGAGCCGGCCGGTCACGATGACCCGCATGCCGCGCTGCAGCGACTCGGCGACGTTCTCCGCCGCCTGCCGCCAGACATTGCAGGACAGGAAGAGGCTGTCGCCGTCTTTCCACTCGTTGGTCGCGTTGTCGCGGATGCGCGGCGTCGAGGCGATCCTGAAGGTGGCGACCGGCTGGCCGGACGCCGTGAATCGGAGTTCCGGATCGGCGACGAGGTTGCCGACGACCGTGATTGGGGTGTCTCCTGCAGCCATCGTGGCGCTCCAGGTCGATAGCAGAACTAGTGGGGGTCTATCAGCGGTGCTCGGGCCGCAGGACCTTAGTGCGCAGCACGCCCTCGTTGAGGTTGAGCTGACGGTCGAGCTCCTGCACGGACGCCGGCTCGGCGTTCAGGTCGACGACGGCGTAGATGCCTTCCGGCTTCTTGTCGATCGGGTAGGAGAGGCGACGCTTCCCCCAGATGTCGAGCTTGCCGACCTTGCCGCCGTCATCGGTAACGACCTTGAGGAACCCCTCGAGCGACGGCTGAACCGTGCGCTCCTCGAGGTTGGGGTCGAGGATGATCATGATCTCGTAGTGACGCATGCGCGCCCTACCTCCTCTGGACTGACGCGGTCACGGTCTTTCCGTGACAGGAGGTTGCGGGCGACAGGACTCCGTCCCTGCCCGCAGCCATTAACTGTACCAAGGGGGCGCGACCGCCCGGGCCGAATCGGAAAGCCCGCTGCCCCGCTCGCGGTTCAACACCGAGCGCATCTGGGAAGAACCTCCGATGGAAATCCAGACGATGGAGTCCCCCTGGAGGCACAGCCATGGCTGGCACTACCGGAACCGGCGGGCCTGGAGAGGCTTCGAGCCTGCAGCTCACCGACGGTCGACCACATCCCCTGCTCAACCTCGCGAGCGCCTGCACCCTCGTCGTCGGCCTCGCGTCGTTCGCTCTTGGCATGGTTCTGCGCTACGTCACCAGCACCCACGCCCTCGCGATCGCGGCCGCGGCCACCGGCCTGGTAGCCCTGCTGGTCGGCCTCTATACCCAGATGATGTCGGCGACCCGCGCGGAGCGGATCCTCCTCGTGACCGGGATGATCGCGGGCTTCATCGGCCTGGCCCTCGGCCTTGCCCACGGCGGCTTCTCGTAGTGCCCTGAAACACGCGGCGGCTTGCCAGCGTCCCTCGCCGCGACCGGGGCTGCAACACCACTTGGTCTCCAACAGTCACTCCGCGCAGCAGGGCACGAAAATCTTACCGTAGTAACAAGATCGCACCATTTCCGGCTCCGCCAGCATCCCAACATGGGTGCGCACGGCTCGTGAATTGTTACGTTTTGTAACATACGAGTACATAGCACGCAAATCGCCCAACAATGGCGGTGTTTAGGGTTGACGCAGATATTTCAGTATGGCAACCTTCTGAATTGAGTCTGAATCACAGAAGCTAATTTGCGACTGCGCGTAGTGGCCCACGGAAGGTTCTCGACCTCGATGGAACCCGGATCCGGAGAAGGATTTTCTCGACTCACCGCCAGGCAGCGATCGATTCTTGAGCTGATCGCGCGCGGGCTGACCAATCCGCAGATCGGCAACGAATTGCATATGAGCAAGCACACGGTCGCGCAGCATATCAAGGAGATTTTCCGGCGCACCGGAACAGTCAATCGCGCCGACCTTGTGAATCAGGCTCATGCCGTGGGACTTCTCCACCGTCAGCCCGGCCTGAATTAATCTAATAAGGTCGCTGACCGACTTCTACATCCTCCCCGCCCGACGCATCGCATGCGCATCGCGGCCGCATCGCGGCCGCATCGCGGTCACTGCCAGGCGCCCCTTGTGGTCCGGCTAACCGTGAGCGCACTGGAGAGCGCGAGCGTCGAGTCGAGCACCGGGTTGGCAGTCAGGATGTGTTGATACAGCTGACGCAGTTCGGGTCCGGGCTCGACGGCGAGCTCGTCAACCAGGGACGCGCGCGCCCGCAGGCAGACGTCGAGAGCCTCAGCCTGACGTCCGCACCGATAATAGGCAAGGGCGAGCCGGGCTTGGATGTGCTCGCGCAGCGGGTGCTCGTCGGCCAGCTGCCGGAGCTCCGCAACCACGTGGTGTTCCTGGCCGAGGAAAAGCTCGGCATCAATGCGGCTCGTCACAAGCTGGAGCCGCAATTCATCGAGACCGGCGCCAACAGACCTGCAGAGCGCCGGCGAAGGTATATCTTCCAAGGGAATGCCACGCCATAGATCCAGTGCTTTGCCTGATGCCAAAGCCACCCGTTCCCAATGCCCGGCGTCGGACGCTTCCCGCATTTCGGAGCGAAGGCATTCAAGCCTACGTAGGTCCAATTCGGCTGCCTCGTGAACTTCGATAGCGTAGCCGGAAGGTCGACTGACGAGCCGGGTTCCCATCGGACCGAGGGCGCGCCGCAGGCGGGCCACGTACGTGCGGATCGTGGCCGACGCATTGGGCGGCGCCTGATCCTCCCAGAGGTCCTCAGCGAGTTGAGCACAGGAAACTGTCGTATTGGCCTTGAGCAAAAGTGCGGCCATAACAATTCGCTGTTTGGCTTGGGGGATCTGGATGGCCGCGCCATGGAGATCGTTGACCAAGAGCGGTCCGAGCAAGCCAAAGACGACCGGTGCGTCGAACGCGGTCATGTTGCTGCCAGCAAGAAGCACGCTCCGACTCCTATCCGAGAGGCGGATAACCGAGTTTCCTGGCCAGGTTGTCGGCTTGGGCGAGAACTGGCGCGGGAAGTTGGTCGGCAGGGAAGGGTGAACGTCCCGCTCGTTCGGTTGGCGGTTCTGCGTCATCTGGGCTAATCAGATCGGCCAGGCCGGAGCGGGGGGCTGCCATGCCCAGGAACTCGAATAGGCCGTCCGGGTACTGCTCGTCGGCGAGGTCTTCGTATCGCACCCGCTTGCACGCCTGCGGGTGCGACTCCTCGAACGCGATCAGCTGGGCCGTGAACGCGTTCCAGTAGGCGGTCAGCGCGGCGACGGTGCTGGCGGGGTACGCGGCGGTGAACGGGGCGTAGCTCGGGCCTGACAGTCCCCACGGCTCTGCGTGGATGGCGGTGTCGATGACATCGACGCACGAACGGTGCAGGCAAAGGACCCGTGTCTGCGGATAGAGCTGCAGAAACGTTTCCGCCAGGCGTGGCGGCGCATGAGCGAACTCGCACCAGCGGCGCCCGCCCTGCCGCGCCAGCACTGAGGTGATGACGGGCATGGTGAGTGCTCGGATGGAGGTGGCCGCCAGCCGGGAAAGCGCCGTGTCCGCGCTCCGGCCCTCCACGCCGCGCCAGGTGGCCGCGGCCGAGTCGCAGAGCGGGAGGATGCCCGTGCCGTGGGTGCAAGCCAGGTTTGGGTCCCTGCTCAGCAGCGACCGCAGCCGTTCTGCGCCCGCGTGCTGGTATGTCAGCACAATCAGCGTTGACCTGGCAGCGGCGCCGTCGATGCTCTCGACAGTGCCCCGGTCACGATTCGGCACGGCAGAAACTAGACGGTCCATGCGCTCTTTTCTTTCCAACAGAAGGAACAAGACAGGAGCACTAGAAAGCCGATTACGACATACGACCGAAAACCATCCTGATCACGATTTTTGCTAATTAACTTATTCACATAAAGGCTAACACGCACATCTCGCCACAACAAGACACCGATTCACCAAAATCGCCCGATCTCTTGTGCGCCTGGTGGGGATGGAGAGCTAGTTGGGCCGACGTCTCCGATAGCTCCTGCCGGTCGCTAGGCTCTGACCCATGATGCGCATCGGCGGCCACTTTCACTCCGACAACCCGCTCGAGAACGCGGTCGCGTGCGGTGCACGGACCGCCCAGTTCTTCCTCGGCGACCCGCAGGGATGGAAGGGGCCGGTGATCCCGGGCGGCGATCCGGGCGCTCTGGCCGACGCCTACGCCGCCGCCGACGTGGACATCTACATTCACGCGCCGTACGTGATCAACGTGGCGTCCACCAACAACCGCATCCGCATCCCGAGTCGCAAACTGCTCGACCAGCAGCTCAAGGCGGCGGCCGCGATCGGGGCGAAGGGCCTGATCGTCCATGGCGGTCACGTGACCGGCGACATCGACCCGGCCCAGGGCGTCGCCAACTGGGTCAAGGCCGCGCAGCAGATCGAGCGCCCGGTGCCGATGCTGATCGAGAACACCGCGGGCGGCAACGGCGCGATGGCCCGCTCGCTTGACGCGATCGCCCGGCTCTGGGACGCGGTCAGCGCGGCGGCCGGCGACGGCGGCGAGATCGGCTTCTGCCTCGACACCTGCCACGCCAACTCGGCCGGCATCGACCTAGCCGACGCGGTCGACCGAGTGAAGGCCGTCACCGGCCGGATCGACCTGGTCCACTGCAACAACTCCCGCGACGAGTTCGCCTCCGGCGCGGACCGCCACGCGAACTTCGACGCCGGCACCATCGACCCGCAGGCCCTGCTGGCCGTCGTCCGCGCCGCCGGCGCCCCCGTGGTCTGCGAAACCCCCGAACCCGGCCTGGCCGCCGACATCGCCTGGCTCCGCGACCAGGCCTAGTCCGCGCAGCGGCGTCAGTGCGGCGCCACGATTATCCGCGCGATCGTCAGGCAGATAAGCGCGGCCAGCACCCAGAGCGAGCTCCGGGCTCTCTGGATCCGCAGCTTCTGCGTTCTGGTCCGTTTGGTCTGTGAGTCAGGGCGGCTTCCGCGCACCACGATAATCACGCACACGGCGAATGCTGCGCAGATTATTCCCAGCAGGATGATCCAGGTAACGCGGCTGGTATCCGAGGTGGGGGCGAGGGACATGAGCATGTGCGCTCCAGCTCCTGACGAGCCGACCGCCATGACGTTGACCGCCGGATCGGCCGTTAGCATGCAGTTCCCACGAACATTCGGTTCAGGACCTTCTGGAACGTCTCGCCAAGATCGACGACGAGGGAGCTGCCAGCGAAGTTAGTCGAAAGCTTGCCGGCTGCCTCGGCGGCATCCTTGGACGCGGTGGCCACGTGCGCGCCGTCACCGGTTATCTTGAGCCCAGCTCTCACATCGGCCCCGAGGCTGCCCAGGCTCACCAGGTCTCCCAGCACGTCGATGGTCGACTCCGTCACGTTGCCCGATTGTATGTCATTAGCCGTCGATATCCCGCTCAGTACGTCGGAGCCGACGTCCAGGGCGAGTATGGTCAGGGTGCACTCCGGACAGGCCACGCTGACGAGTATCGCGCCGACAGTGATGATAGTTGAGTCGGCAGTCAGGTTATGCGTCACAAAATTGCCAGTGCTATCGGCAACGCTGCAGAGATCGTGGAAGAAGCCGCCGCACAGGCCGAGCAGGTCCGTGTAGTTCAGCGGATTGTCACCGGTGTACGCATACGGCGTTCCGGTGGAGTCGACGGCGGGATCGACGGTGAGGAACAGCGCCGTCGCAGGATCGTAGTAGCGCGCCCGGAGGTACACCAGTCCCGAAGCGGAGTCGGTGTACTGACCCGTGTACTGGAGCGGGGTGGTCGCAGTCCCGGTGTGCACGGCCACGCCGAACGGCGAGTAGGTATATGAGCCCGCGACCGCGCCGGCGCTGCTGAGCAGCGCCAGGGTGGAACCGATCTGGTCGTGCACGAACCAGTACGTCGCCGACGGGCCGATCTGCTCGATCGGCAGACCGTCCGGCCCGTACAGATAGCTGTTGACGCCATCGGTCAGTACATCCGGAGTCTGGTTGTTGTCCCAGGTGAAGTGGGTTGTTGTGGTGCCTGCGGTCTCCGAGGTCAGCTGTTCGCTGCCGTTGTAGGAGTAACTGGCGGTGCCGCTCGGCCCGCTGAAGGACGTGAGCTCCCCTGCCTGGTTGTACCCGTAGGCGCTCGCGGTGCCGCTGGCCGGATGCTCCTGCGTCCGCTCGCCCTCGCTGTCGGAGGTGTAGGTGGTGGCCCCGGTCGGGACCGTGCCGCAGGTGGGACTGGTCACCGTGCCGGTGGGCAGCGTCCAGCAGACTTGCCCGGCGGCGTCGAACGCCTGGGTGGCCGAGCCGACGCCAGTCGGTTCGCCTGCGGCGTCCTGCGAGTAGCTGGTGGTCGTGCTGCCCGTCACCGACGACTTGATCCGCTCGTCCGACGTGTAGCTGTAAGTGTTGGTCGCCGAGCCCGTGGTCTGCGTCGCGACCTGGCCCGCGTGGTCCCGGGTGTAGGTCTGCGACAGGAGGGTGGTGCCGGCTTTGGCGGCGGTGACCGAGGTCTGCACGCCGCTGTTGTCATAGGCGTCGGTCACCGTCGCGCCGTCGGGGTACCCGGTGGTGAGAAGGTTGCCGTCCTTGTCATAGCCGAAGGTCGTCTTGTTCCCGGCGGGGTCGGTAATGCTGGACAGGCGGTCGGCAAGGTCGAACGCCTGCGTTACCGCCGTGGTCTGGCCCGGGTAGGTGATCGACGTTTCGTTGCCGTCGTTGTCATAGCCGTAGGTGACCGTCGCCCCGGAGCCCGGTGTCATCGCGGTGAGCTCGCCGAAGACATCGTAGGTCCAGGTCGTTGTCCCGGTCCCGTCCACCATGGAAATCTTGTTGCCGTCGGGATCGTAGCCGTAGGTGACATTGGGCGTGACCCCATCGGAGTAGGAGACAGAGGTCAGCTCTCCAGCGGAGTCGTACCCGTAGCTGGTCACGCGGCCGGCCGGATCCTTCGTCGCGGTGACCACGCCGGCCGGGTCGATCGTCGAGGTGGTCGTCCTGCTGTCTGGGTCGGTTTGAGTCACCTGGCGGCCCTGACCGTCATAGCCGAAGGTGGTCTCGGCGCCCACCCCGTTGATCGTGTCCTCGACCGTGCCGTCGGGATTGTAGGCGGTCGTCTGCGTCGACCCGTCGGGCGCCGTGGTCGAGATCTGCCGGTCGGCCGGGTCATAGGCGTAGGTAGTGGCGTTCCCGTCGGCGTCGGTCGACGAGATCTTGTTGCCGTCGGCGTCGTACTTAGCCTGGGTGGCATAGCCGAGCGCATCGGTCGACGAGATCACGTGGCCGTAGGCGTCGTACGCGAGCGCCGTGCAGCCCACCGCGGGCGGCGTGCAGCCCGCGGTCACCCCGGCGGCCGTGCCGTCTGGAGAGACCTCGGAGGTCATCCAACCGGTCCCGGTGTTGTACCCGTAGTCGGTGACGTCTCCGTCCGGGTCGGTCGTGGAGGTGAGGTCACCGTACGCGTCATAGGTGTACTTGGTGGTGTGGTCGTTCGGGTCGACCATGCTCGTGCGCTCGCCGGGATAGTTGGCATTGGAGTAGTAGTAGCTGGTAGTGCGGGTCGGCGCGGGGCCGTAGCTCAAGGTCGGCGAGCTCGTCAGGTTGTCCGCCTGGGTCACCGTTGTCGAGGTGAGGTCGTCTACGCCCACCGCTCCGGAGGGAACCTGGCCGGCCTGATCGTACTGGTTGATGGTCGCCACGCCGTCCGGGTCAATTGTCTCGGTCAGGTTTCCGTCCGCGTCGTAGACGTAGTCGGTCGTGCGCCCGAGGCCGTCGGACTGAGCGATCACATTTCCCTGGCTGTCGTAGCTGAAGGTCTGGAGGTGGCCATCGGGATCGGTCTCCGTGCTTATGCCGAGCGTCACCGGGTCGTACGTGTACATCCAGGTTCCCGCGGCGGCAGTGCCATAGCCCTTGGTCTGGGAGGTGAGCAGGCCGCCGGAGTATGTGTCGAGCGTCTTGTGCCCGCTCGGGTCCGTCACCTCGGTCTGCCCGGTGGCGAGTCCGCCGTTGGGCCCGTAGGTGAACGTGGTGACATCGCCGTCCGCGTCGGTCTGGGTGAGGACCCGCTCGGAACTGTCGTAGGTCATCGCGGTGACGTCGGAAGCCGCCTTGCCGTAGTTGTCGGGGGTGCGGATCGAGGTCATGAGGTGCGTCGTGGTGTTGTAGCCGAACTGCGTGAGGTCGTTAGTCTCCAGCGACGGCGAGCGCACCGTGCCGACGCCGTACACCCCGGTCAGGTCGTTCTCGGCGTCGTAGGTGTAGGTGATCTCACGGCCGGCCGAATCCAGCAGCTCGGTGATGTGGCTGCCGGTCCAGGTCAGCGTGTAGGTACGCCCGGACGGGTCGGTGATCGTGGTCAGCTGCCCGCTGCCGTTGTAGGCGAGCGTCGTCTGATAGGTCGGGCTGGCCTTGCTCCCCGCCAGGTCGGTCTCGGCCATGAGCCGGCCGGTCGACTCGGCGAAGGTGAAGATCTCCTGACCGCGCCGCGTGTACACGTAGTTCGAGCCGCTCACGGTCAAGGTCGCGTCATAGCGGGGCGACGCGGGCGTGTAGGTGCCGGACGAGTCGTTGAAAACTACCTGGGACCCGTCCTCCTGGGTGATGGTCACCGTCCCGGTGGTCGAGTTCGTCGCCGCCGTCAGACCGTAGGAGTACGTCCAGCCCCACCCGAACGGACCGTCGACGGCCGCGGAGCCGTTGGGGCCGGCCGGGTCGGCGGTGGCCTCAGAATAGGTGCGCGTGAAGTCGAGCGGCAGGCCGAGGCCAGGCGTCGACAGGTCGGTGTAGGACTGACCGAAGTAGCCGGTCGAGGTGTCGACCGGGTCGCCCGCGGTGGTGGTCCCGCAGGTGCACTGGACCCAGGCCGGGTTGCTGCCGTTGGGCTCGCTCTGCACGGTCGGCGGCCCGCCGATCGGCGTCCCCGGCGTTCCGCCCTCGGGGACGAACGCGATCGCGTCAAAGGCGACGTCGAAGTTGGCGTAAGCGGTCCCGGTCGTGTCGACGTCGCTGGACTGGTTGGTCAGGACGACGCTGCCGCCGTTCTGCATCGCGAAGGTGCCGAGCGTCACCCAGGTCTCCGCGTTCCAGGCCTGGTTGACCCGGATTTTCCAGGGCGTGGCGCCGCCGCCCGGATTGACGGTGTAGACGACGTCAGTGGCGTCGCCGCCGAGCGCCGGGAGATGGATCTTCACCGTGTAGTACTGCAGAGACGGCAGGTTCGGAGTCCAGGTGCCGGTGTTGATCTCGGCCGGGATGGAGCCGTCCTCGGTATGCGTGAAGAGGATGTGGCCGCCGAGGCCGGTGCCGAGCTGATGGGTGTCGATGGCCCCGATCGGGTCGCCGGCCGAGTCGGTGCCGAAGGTGTAGGTGAACGTGCCGTTGGAGGTCCAGTTCTCGTTCGAGCAGCCCTGGATGTTCAGCGGGGGCGAGGTCTCGTCGTCCACGATGATCGACCCGGACGGCACCACCGAGGTGTCCACGTTGCAGGTCGGCGGGTCGGGATCAGGGTAGGTCGGCTGGGTCGAGCCGGTGGTGTAGGCGTAGGAGCTGGTGGCGCACGTGGCGCAGGTCGAGGCCCAGCTGGCCGGCGCGTGCCACCAGCACTCGTCGTCGCTCAGCTGGCAGTGGCCGTTGCCGGGGTTGCCCGAGTTGATCGTGGTCGGGTTGCAGTCGTTGCCGGCCATGGTGCAGAACTCCGTGAACGGCGACGGCGGGATCTGCAGCCAGGACTCTCCGCTGTTGTAGGTCGGGACAGCGTACGCGTCGCTGTACCCGGTGCCGTTGTAGCGGATGATGGGGCTGCCCATCCAGCCCATCACCCGTTCCTCGTAGGGCCAGTCGCCCGGGGTCGCGGCGTCCGCGTAGGTGAGCTTCAGGTACGGGGCTCGGTTCGGCGGGTAGGCGGGGTTCTCCGGGTTGTTGGCCCAGCCCAGCCCCCAGGTCCCGTCCGGCCCGGTGCAGGACGGCCCGGCCGTGCAGCCGGTGGGGTCATACGATCCGGTCGGCTCGATGCCGGAGTTGTACGCCCAGGCTGCGAAGAACCAGTTCTCCAGGTACTTCGGGTCACCGCCGTTGGCGGTGATCCCGTCGGAGTAGAGCTGGTTCCAGGTCGATTCGAGGATCTGCAGGCCGGCCGCGATGTTCTCCTGGTAGTCGACCGCGACCTTGATCTGGCCGTGCGCCGACAGCGTCGTGTCACCGACGGCCATCCCGTCGGTCACCTGGGAGATGCCGTAACCGCAGTCCGAGTCCGCGTAGTCGATCGAGTCGATGCCGCCGCCTGCGCCGTAGTAGTCGGCGATCAGCGGGTCGCCCGCCACCCCCTGGGGAGCGTGCCAGGACGCCTGCGACCAGTTGGACTCCTGGGCCATGATCGCCTCGAAGACCGACCGCGGCACGGTGTTCCAGGTGTCACCGGACGGGTGGTCCAGCGCGATCAGCGGGAAGTCGGAGTTCGGCGCGTACGCGACCAGCCCCAGGTTGTCGAACCCGGCCGGGCGGCTGTAGCCGTTGCCGGTCGTCAGCAGTCCCTGCTCGGCCATCTGCGCCGCCCAGTCCACCTGCTGGGGCGATGGCTGCATGACCTGCTTGGTCGGGTCGAGCCTGGGCACCGCGCAGGTCGGCGTCTGGGCCGCCTGGGTGGTGGTCAGCATCGCCGTGGTGGTGATGGTGCTGACCGCTGCCTTTGCGGTGCCCGCCACAGCCGGTCCTGGCCGCAATGCTCCCGCGGCGTCAGGAACTGAGTACCCGCCCGCCCCCGACGGTTGGTACCCGGGAAAGGCGTTGTCCGGCCTGGCACTGGCTGCGGCCTGCCGGTCAGGGATGATCTTCTCAGTGCGGGTGGACAGCACCACCGGCGTGGTGACCGAAGCCTTGGCCGCCGCTCCGACCAGCGCGTCGCCGTCCACCGAGGACGATTCGGCGCCGTGCGCCAGCCCGGCATCACTGACCGCTCGCACCTCGGACGAGGTCAGCGCAGTGGGCTCGGTGCTGGTGGCGCCGGACAGCACCGCCCGCCCGTTCTCCCCGCCGAACAGCTGCATTCGCTCCAACGGCCCCGTTCCCAGGCTGGTGAGCGCCCCAGCGTCCTCGTGCAGCGCGGTCGACGTGACCGAGCCGGCCTGCGCGTCGAGCAGGTTGACTCCGCCGTCGACGGCCGGCCGCAGGTCAAAAGGCTGTCCGCCGACGGCTGCCAGCAGCGAGGTCTTCCCGTCAGCGGCGACCGAGACCAGGTCGGGACCCAGCGCGGCCACCGGTCCGGCCGCGGTTGGCACCGCCGATGACAGCTGCCCGGTCACCGTTACCGCGCTGGTCACCGAGCCGGTGGCAAGATCGGCGGTCAGCAGTCTGGGTGGAGGTCTGCCCCGTGCCCGGATACAGCGAGAACACCGCGTCATCGCCGACACCGCAGCCGGGCGAGAAGTACATCAGCCCCACCCCGGTCGCGATCGGCCGCACCTGACCGGTCGACAGGTTCACCGAGTAGGCGAAGCCGCCGTGATCACGGGCCGACTCCAGGTTCACCGCCGACGCCGGCAGGATCGACACCGCCGCGTACCGCTCGTCCCCGGACACGCACTGATAACCGGTCCAGGAGGAATCATCGATCCCGTCCGGGTCCAGAACCGCGATCTCGCGCCACGCGAACCCGGAAGACTCCCGGCCCACCTCGAGGTGATAGCCGGATCCATCCCCGTAGCCGGTGACGGCCAGGTCGGTCGAGGTCCCGCTGCCAGCGCCGAGAGCACCCGGTTGAGATGCGGTGGGCGCTTTGGCGGGGGCCCGATTGGCCGGGCCGGAGAGGGCCTGGGCCCGCGCGGCGGCAGTAACGCCCATGACCAGGCCGAGCGCAGTCAGGATCAGCGCGAGCATGCGCAGCGAAGCGGAGATTCGCCGCCGGTCAGGCAGATGTCGGGCACCGATTGTGACTACATATCCGCGTGCTGACGTGCATCGCTCGCTCCACGCCCGCGCCGAAGACCGCTGCCGATTACGCATCGTGTATGCCCCGTCTCAGATCGCGCATTGTTCTCGATCAAGATGACAGCAACGGATTGCGGCGACCTATCGTCCGCATATCGTCAACGCGTTTTCGCAGCTAGACAGACGGATTGAGAAGCTGCTCAGATCAGAGCTCACCTCGCTAGTGACTTCCGTAATTTTTTGGTTACTATAGGGCTGCAGTGAGTGGTCTTGTTGCTATTGATGTTGTCTCCTCTTCCTTCTGGGAGGACTGGGTCGCTCTTGACGTCGCTACGGATATCCCTGCTCGGACCGCTCTACGTCGAAAGCGGGGGGATTGAGCGGCAGGTGCCTCCCGCCAAGCAACGGGCGCTGCTCGCCGGTCTAGCCGTCAAGGCCAATGACGTGGTGCCGGTGGAGACGCTGACCGAGGCCATGTGGGGGAGCGATTCCCCGCCGTCAAAAATCGAGACGACGCGGACCTACATTCATCGATTGCGCGCGAAGCTCGGCCGTGAAGCCGGGCAGCGCATTGTGACGCAGACGCCCGGCTACATGCTGCGGGTCGATCCCGAGGAACTTGACCTGCTCAGGTTCGAGGCCCTGGTCAAGAGCGGAATGAAACACGTCGCCGCAGGCGACTGGGTTAGGGCCTCGTCGCGGTTGTCCGAGGCGGAGGCATTGTGGCGAGGGACCCCGCTCGGAGACATTCCCCTGGGCTACACACGCGATCGCTATGTCGAATACCTAGAGCAGAAGCGACTCAGCGTGACCGAATTTCGGATCGAGGCCGAGATCCGCGCATCCAGGCACGCCGCGACGGCAGCCGTACCGGAATTGTTCAGGCTGGCAACCTGGCACCCCGAACGTGAGCGCCTGTGGCTCCTGCTCATGCTCGCGTTCTTCCGCTCCGGGAGGCAGGCGGAGGCCCTGAGCGCGTTCGGCCAGGCAAGAGCAGCCATCACCACCGGCTTCGGAATCGATCCAGGGCCGGAGTTGCACGGCTTGCACAAGCGCGTTTACGCGCAAGACCCGACACTGCTGAGCGAACCGCTCGACCGACTCTGCTTCATCTGACGATCGGCCCGGATCTGATGATGCGCCCGCGATGCGCGTGCGATGCGGCGCGACGAAATCATGGTGGCGTCAGAGGGATTGCGTTATCCCGTGGATGCGGCCAGTGAGAAGGGTTCCTGTGGAGCATTCGGGTTCGGCAGTATCGCACGCCCTGGCGGATGGTCTCGGCAGTGACAATCCGGCGGCTGATCCTGTGTTCGTGTTGTGCATGGGCCGCTCCGGATCAACGTTGCTGCGCCTGGTCCTGGACACCCATCCGGACCTGGCGTGCCCGCCGGAGACGAACATCCCGTCGTTGTGCTCGCAGCTGGCGGTGGTCTGGTCGCTCATCGAGGGCGCGCCGCTGTCGCTGCAGCGCGGGGACGCCCCGCCGGCGATCCCGGAGGCCGCGATCGCCGGCATCCGGGCGACGATGGACCTGATGACGGCGCCGTACCTGGCTCGCCGGGGTAAGAAGCTCTACTGCGACAAGAGCCTCGGCACCGCCGCGTATGCGAGCCTTCTGCTGCGGGTTTACCCGCGCGCCCGGTTCATCTGCCTGTACCGGCATCCGATGGACATGATCAGCTCGGGGCTGGAGGCGTGCCCGTGGGGGCTGAACGGGTACGGGTTCGACCGGTACATCGCTGACTCGCCCGGCAACGCGGTGATGGCGCTGTCCAGGTACTGGCTGGACGGCGCCGCCGCGATCGCGGCGGTCGAGGAGAAGCACCCCGACAGCTGCCACCGGGTGCGGTACGAGGACATGGTGGCCGATCCGGAGCGGGTCGCGGCCGGGATCTTCGATTTCATCGGCGTCGGGCAGCTGCCGGGGATCGGAGAGGCGGTGTTCTCGCGCGAGCATGAGCGGTTCGGGCCCGCCGACCACAAGATCTGGTACACGTCAGAGATCAGCCAGAGTTCGGTCGGCCGCAGCGACGCGCTGCCGGTCGGGCTGATCCCGCCCCCGGTTCTCGAGTCCATAAACGGACTGCTGGCCAAGCTCGGCTACGTCCAGGTGGACGAGAGCTGGGGAACAGCCGACAGCCCCGGCAGCCTGCTGCTGCCGCCGGACGAGGACACGGAGAAGGAGAAGGAGAAGGAACCGGAGCACGCCTCGCCCCCGCCGCCCGAGGCCGAGGTCCTCACTGGCCGCCTGAAATCGGCGCTCGCCCGGGTCGACGCCGACCTGGCGGCCCGATGGCAGCCGCAGATGACCGAGACCTTCACGGTCGTGATCCGCCAGCCGCACAGCGCTCCCTGGGAGTGCAATGTCGATCTCGGCGCGCGGGAGATCGCCAGCGGCGGAGGCGCCGCTGACGCCGCCCGTAGTGCCGGCGCGGATGGCGCTGACGCGGACGGCGCCGCTGAGGACGCGGAGGCGGACTGGTGCATCGTCGGGACGGCCGAGACGTGGCTGAGGCTGCTCAACGGCGACCTGAACATTAGCACCGCGCTGCGGCGCAACGAGTTGCGATACTGCGACTACGGCGAGAACGACTTCTTCGTGACCGAGGCAAGGATCTCGGTGCTCGCGCTCCTGCTCGGGATCCGCGCCTTGGCTGACGGCGCGGCCTTCGCTGACGAGCCCGTCCCGGCCTTGGCGGACTGATGGTGAGCACCGACCAGCCGCAGCAGGATTCCGCGGCGCGGCGGCGCCCTTCGCGCCGCCGCACGTATGCGCTCACGGCGGGCGCAGTCGCCGTGGCGGCGGTGGCCGCAGGCGTGACGATCGCGCTGCAGCCCGGGCCCGCCGCGCCGTCGCCGCTCGCGGCGGTGACCGCCGCGCTGGCGCGGACCTCGGCCCAGAGCTACACCTTCAGCCTTGACACGGCCGTGCATTTCGCGGGGCGGCGGACGCTGAACTCCGACACGGTCTCCGGCGCGTTCGACCCCCAGCACAATCGCAGCACCGAGCTGCTGACCACCCGCTCGGGCGGGCAGACGCAACGGGCGCAGATCCGCTTCATCGGCGCGAGCCTCTACACATCGGTGTCCCCCGGCGGCGGGTTCGGCAAGCTCTGGGACGAAACCCCGGTCAAGGCCGCGGCGGCCGGCGCAATGCCGCCAGGTGACCTGTACGGCTTCGTCTCCGACCGGCCGGTCAGCGCGGCCGCCTTGACGGTGGTGCTGCGAGCCCCGGGCACGGCCGTGCACGACGCCGGGCCCGCGTCGGGCCCCGGCTGGTCCGGGACTAAGTACACGTTCACCGCACGTCTCTACAGCGGGCGGGAATCCGTCACCGGTACCGCGTACGTAGATCAGCAGGGACGGGTCCGCCGCGTGCTCACGACCACCACCGAGCAGGGAGCACGCGCCGGAAAGACGCTCCTCACGACCGACAGAGACATCACCTTCGGCGACTTCGGCGCCCCGGTACTGGTCACCGCGCCACCCGCCAGCCAGACCAAGTCCACCGCCGGCCAGCCCTACTGGGGCTTCTATTTCTAAGTTCGTGGCTTCCGCCGGCTCGGAGGCGTTGCGGTTGGCGCGACCCCAGACGATGACCAGGCGGTCGGGGGCACCGTCGAGGACGCCACCGGATGGGTCGTCATTGAGGCCGGACGCTCGAACCCGGTCCCGTTCGGGATGCAGCATGTCGACCACCATCGTGCCGGCCAGCAGGCCGACCGTCAGCAGGCGGGCGGCGAGCATGACGAAGTACCAGCCGCCCGTTACCCCGGCCGGCGGCTGGTACATGTTCACGAAGTAGCCCCAGATCCCGAAGAAGTAGGCGACCTCGGCCAGCTGCCAGAGCACGTACGGCCAGACCCGAGGCCGGGCCAGCACCGCCAGCGGCACCAGCCAGATCACGTACTGCGGCGACCAGACCTTGTTCAGGATCAGGAACGCGGCCAGCAGCAGGAAGCACAGCTGGGACAGCCGGGGCCGGCGGGGCGCGGCCAGCGCCAGGAACGCGATCCCCACGCAGGCGAGGGCGAAGGCGCCCGACGACATCAGGTTCAGCGTGCTCTGCGCTGAGTCGCCCAGCACGGGCACGTTGTAGTGCTCGAACAGGTACCAGACCGAGCCCCAGTCGGCGCCCCGGTCCCGGCTGAACGCGTAGAACCGGCCCCACCCGGCCGTCGCGCCGATCGCGACCGGCAGGTTGACCACCAGCCAGGCGAGCAGGCCCGCGCCGAAGGCCTTCCAGAACTCCCGCATCCGGCCGGCCCGCAGGCACAGCAGCAGCAGCGCGCCGAAGAACAGCAGCGGGTAGAACTTGGTCGCCACGGCGAGGCCAAGCAGCACCCCGGCCAGGTACTGCCGCTGCGCCGCCCAGGCGGCGAGGCCGCCTGCCGCGAGCGCCATCGCGAACAGGTCCCAGTTGATGAAGGCGGCCAGGATGAGGGCCGGCGACAGCGCCACCAGCAGGGCCGCCTTCCAGCCCTCGCCGCCGCCCTCCCGGTGGGCGGTGGCGGCGGTCGCCAGCACGGCGGCCACCAGGCAGATCGCCAGCAGCACGACGGTGACGTAATAGAAGTCCTTGCCCCGGCTGTAGGGGTCGGTCACCGCGTGCACCGCCCACGAGGCGACCTGCATCATCGCGCCGATCAGGACCGGGTACTCGACCGGGTGCCCGAAGTAGGGCACCTTGCCGGCCGACAGCCCCTCGTTGTAGTAGAGCGGGTAGATATCGGTGTAGCAGGCATCGCGGAACTGGCCGGTAAAGGAGTTCCAGGCACCTCCCGAGCTGCACGGCAGCTTCTGCGCGTAGCCGAGCAGCGCCGCCAGCGCGGACGCGGCCACGCCCGCGCCGACGTACGCCGGATACCTGTAACGCACGTGTCCCGCCCCTCGCTCCGGATGCCTACCGCAGGCTACCGGCTAGCGGCTGCCCCCCGCCCCACGCTTGCGCCGTCGTCTCGACCCGGTCGTCCACAGCAGCGAGCCGGGCAGCAGCGCGGCCAGCACCCCGCCGACGGCCATGCCCGCCTTGACCCCGGTCGCGGTCTGCGCGGTGGCCCCGCCGCCGCCGTGCCCGCCGCCGGGGAAGCCAGTCGCCGTGCTGGTCGGCGTGGCCGTGCCGGTAGCGGTTGACGTCGGCGTCGCGGTTGTGGAGATCGTCGGCGTCGCCGTCGGCTGGCCAGGGAACGTCGGGAACCCGGTCGGCTGCGTGGTCGTCGGCGTCGGAGTCGGCGTCGTCGACGGGCAGCCCTTGCCGGGGACGGGGAACTTCTTGCCGCGGACCGTCCCCGTGCACTTGGGGGTGGTCTTCTTCGGCTTCGCCTTCGGCAGCGGGCCGATCATGTTCCACAGCTGGCCGGAGAACTGCGCGGGCGGGAAGCTCTGCGGCGTGAGGTTCGCGAACTCGGCCTGGGCGAAGGTGTTCCAGATGTTCGCGGGCCAGAAACCGCCGAACCCGCCACCACCCAGGGCGGACAGGTTATCCGACGTGACCACGGAGGAGTCCTGCTGGTTGACGAACATCCCGACGGCCATCGCGTACTGCGGGACCGCGCCGATGAAGAACCCGGACAGGTAGTTCGAGGTGGTGCCGGTCTTGGCGATGATCTGCCGGCCGCCCAGGCCGTTGGCCGCGTTGACCGCCGTTCCGTTGACGGTCGTATCCAGCATGGCGTACTGGACCTCGGAGTCCTCGGCCGGGGTGAGCACCGTGCGCGTCTCGACGATCGGCGTCTGCACCGCCTCGTCGGGCATCTGCCACGACTTGATCACGTGCGCGGTGTGGAAGACGCCGTTGTCGTCGATGGTGGCGAGCATCTGCGCCTGCTCGTTGACGGTCAGCGAGCCCTCGCCGAGAGTGACGAACGGGACCTCGTTTTCGTGAGTGGTCAGGCCTGAGGCCACGGTGTCGACCCCGTAGCTCTTCGCCATGGCAACGACGTCGGTGGTGCCGGCCCGGTGCGCCAGGTCGGTGAACGCCGTGTTCGAGGACTGCGCGAGCGCGTTCTGCACGGTCGTCTTGGCCAGGTTGTCCCCCTTCGGCCCGATCGGGGAGCCGATCGCCTCGCCGCCGTCGTTCTGGATCTTCGCGTATCCCGTCGCGGGGCAGCCAACGGAGCCGGTCGGGTCATCGAGATACACCGAGGCCGGGATCGCCGCCGAGTACAGCAGCCGGCTCGGCGGCGGGCGGGATGCAGAGATAGGTGCTCGAGTTCATGATGCTGTTCTGAACGTCCATGCCCTCCGACACCGCCGTCGACAGCACGTACGGCTTGAACGACGACCCGACCTGCTCGCGGGAGGTGATGGTGTTGATGTTGCAGTCATAGGTTTTGCATTTCGCGGCCGACGTGTCCACGCCGTGGCCCGGGCTCTCGCCGCGACCCGGGTACTCGGCGATGATCTGGCCGGTCTTCGGGTCCTGGAGCTCGGCCCCGATCAGCGCCCAGGGCGGGAGCGTGGTGACGGTGGCGCCCGAGGTGTTCTTGATCTGGGCGATGTTCTCGTTCACCGCCTTGTACATCTCTTCTTCCATCGACAGGTTGATCGTGGTGATGACCTTCATCCCGCCGTTGTCGAGCTCGGTCTGCGACAACCCGTCGTAGCCCTGGCTCTTCGATCCGGTCAGCTCACCGCACACCTGCGTCATCAGGTACGCCGCCCACGGCTGGGTCGAGGTGGTCGAGCACCCGCTCGTCAGCCCGGGCGGGCTGTAGGACGGGCTGTCGGTCAGCAGCTTCGGGAACGTCATGTGGTCCGCCTGCGCCTGGCTCAGATCGCCGATCTTCACCATGCCGTCGAGCACGTAGGTCCAGCGGCCCTCGAGGTTGGTCCGGTACTGCGGCAGGTAATAGGTGGACGGCTGCCTGGATGATCGCCGCGATGACCGCGTCCTGGGCGATGGTCAGCTTGGAGACCGGCTCGCCGAAATAGGTCTCAGCCGCCGCCTCAACCCCGTAGGAGCCGTCGCCCAGGTAGATCACGTTCATGTAGTTCTGCAGGATCCAGTCCTTGGACTTCGACGACGCCAGCTTCTGCGCGATGAAGATCTCCTTGACCTTCCGGCTGATCGTCTGCTGGGTGCCGACGTTGGCGTAGTAGTTCCTGACGAACTCCTGGGTGATCGTCGAACCGCCCTGCGGGCTGGCGCCGCTGGCACCGGTCACGTCCTCGTAGGCCGCACGGAGGATGCCGGTCGGTGAGATGCCGCCCTCGGTCCAGAAGCCGCGGTCCTCGGCCGAGACCACCGCGTCCTGCAGGCCCTTGGGGATCTGGTTGATGTTCAGGTCCTGCCGGTCGACGTTTCCGATCGTGCCCAGGACCGTGTGGCCGTCGCTGTAGTAGACGGTCGTGGCCTGGTCGAGGACGTTGGCGGCGAACGCGGTGGGGATCGTGGCCGAACTGGCCAGGTAGTAGTAGACGCCCACGAGGGCGAGGATGAACACCACGAACGCGCTGCCGGTGACCGCGAGCGCCTTCTTCCACGTCCAGCGCCGCCACCAGTCGCCCCTGCGCCTGCGCCGAGGGCCGCCGGGCCCGCCTGGCGGACGCCCGGGACCACCCGGGCCGCCGGGACCGACCGGGCCGCCGGGACCAATGGGTCCGGCACCGTAGACACCCGTCGGGCCGCCGCCCGCGCCCGGGTAGTACGCCGTCGGGTCGCCCGGGTTCCCGTTGCCGGGCAGGCCGCCTTCGCCGGGCCCGAACGGGGCGCGCGGCGCGTCAAACCGGGCCGCGTCGAACGGGGAGGCGCCAGCCGGCGGCGTGCCTGTACCCGCGCCGGCGCCGGGCGAATTCTCCCAGCCCTTGCCGTCCGACCAGTAGCTGTACCCGGGGTCCTGACGGGGCCCGTCCTGGGCCGGACGGACCGGGCTCGTCAGGCCGGTCTCGTAATCCGAGTCGATATCCGGATCGCGCCAGAAACCGTCGTCCCCCCATCCTTCCGGCTCCGGGTACTTCTCATCGTTGCTACTCACACGTCCTCGCAGTGGCTGTGAGCGAGCCCTTGTGGCCCGAACCTGGCTGGGTATCGTCAGGCCGGCTGGGGCGCCCGTGGGTAGGAAGGCGGGGCAGCCTGGTCCCGCCGAACCCACACGTTACATGCTGGCGTCAACCGTCCTGGCTAGTTCGGACGCACCCTGCGTCGGCGCCCCACTGGTGGTTCGCCGGTGCCAAGCACGTACGACGTGGCGAGATGGTGCCAGGAGCAACTTTGGCAGACCTCGACCACATACACCCTGAATTCGCCATATTCGGCAGCCATCTCCGTCAATTCAGGACCCCGCTTGACCCGTCCTGCGTACTGTCCGAGTTCGTCTCCGTACACATAGGTGACGTGTGTGACGTTTGTCTTACCGCAGATGGGGCAGCGGTCCTCGGTCGGCTCGCCGTGGTGCTTGGCCGCCCGCAGGAGGTACGGGTGCGCGTCGCACACGTCGGCGAGCGTGGTCCGCCCGGCCTTCAGGGACGCGAGGGTGGCGCGCCGGGCGAGCGCGTAATCCACAACGGAACGACGTGCGGCCATGAATCCAGCGTACGTCGCGACCCCGGAGGCAGCGAGCGAGCGCCCCGAAGTGAACCCCCGGTTGCCGTCCGGGGAACGGTCCCCTATGCTGAGATCGTTCGCCCCGATATATCGGACCGAGATATCGGCGAGAGATATCATCCTGATACGTTCATACCTTACCTACCCACCACCCACCGGGGGGATGCAGTGGGCCGCAACCGGACTGCCGTCCTTGAGTTCGCCGTTCTTGGGCTGCTCCATCGAACGCCCATGCACGGCTACGAGCTCAGCAAGCAGCTGAACATGCTGCTCGGCACGTTCCGCGCGCTCTCCTACGGCACGTTGTACCCCTGCCTGAACAAGCTGTACGCCGAGGGCCTGATCACCAAGGAGGGTGACGAGCCGCCGCCGGACAGCCGGTCCGGGCGTCCTCCCGGCCGGTCCAAGATCGTCTACCGGCTGACCGCCGAGGGCAAGGAGCGGTTCCAGGACCAGCTCATCAACTCGGGCCCGGCGGCCTGGGAAGACGACGAGTTCGGCGTCCACTTCGCGTTCTTCGGCCAGACCAGGGCGGACATCCGGCTGCGAATCCTGGAGGGCAGGCGGAGCCGGCTCGAGGACCGGATGGAAGGGCTGCGGGTGGCGCTTGCGCGCACCCGCGAGCGAGTAGACAGCTACACGCTCGAATTGCAGCGGCACGGGCTCGAGGCCGTTGAGCGCGATGTCCGCTGGCTGAATGAGCTGATCGCCGAGGAACGGCGGTCAGAGGCAAGCGGCGGGTCGGCCGGGCCCCAATTTCCGGCCGGCCGGACCGACATAGAAGATCCCGACACCGTTCGTGGAACGACAGTTCGCGGAAGCGAGAAGGAGTCATCCTGATGGGTGCTGTGCCATCCAGTAAAGTGCGCGTCGCCATCGTGGGGGTGGGCAACTGCGCGAGCTCGCTCGTCCAGGGCCTTGAGTACTACAAGGACGCTGCTGACGATGCCCGCGTGCCGGGCCTCATGCACGTGCGGTTCGGCGATTATCACGTGTCCGACATCGAGGTGGTCGCCGCCTTCGACGTGGACGCGAAGAAGGTTGGCATCGACCTTTCCGACGCGATCTTCGCCAGCGAGAACAACACGATCAAGTTCGCCGACGTCCCGCCGACCGGCCTGACCGTGCAGCGCGGGCCACACATTTGACGGCCTCGGCGAGTACTACCGCGAGATCATCACCGAGTCCGACGAGCGGCCGGTGGACGTCGTCGCGGCGCTGCGCGAGGCCGAGGCCGACGTGCTCGTCTGCTACCTGCCGGTCGGCTCGGAAGTGGCCGCCAAGTTCTACGCCCAGTGCGCCATCGACGCCAAGGTCGCGTTCGTGAACGCGCTGCCGGTGTTCATCGCCTCCAACCCGGAGTGGGCGGCCAAGTTCACCGAGGCCGGCGTGCCGATCGTCGGGGACGACATCAAGTCCCAGGTCGGCGCCACGATCACGCACCGCGTGCTGGCCAAGCTGTTCGAGGACCGCGGGGTCGAGCTGCTCCGCACCTACCAGCTCAACTTCGGCGGAAACATGGACTTCATGAACATGCTGGAGCGCAAGCGCCTGCAGTCGAAGAAGATCTCCAAGACCCAGGCCGTCACCTCCCAGATCCCGCACGAGATGGCGAAGGCGGACGTGCACATCGGCCCGTCCGACCACGTGCCGTGGCTCGACGACCGCAAGTTCGCCTACGTGCGCCTCGAGGGCCGGTCCTTCGGCGACGTGCCGCTCTCGCTGGAGTACAAGCTCGAGGTCTGGGACTCGCCGAACTCGGCCGGCGTCATCATCGACGCCCTCCGCGCGGCCAAGATCGCCAAGGACCGCGGCATCGGCGGCCCGATCATCTCGGCCAGCTCCTACTTCATGAAGTCCCCGCCCGAGCAGTTCGGCGATGACGTCTGCCGCGACCTGGTGCAGCAGTTCATCGCGGGCGAGGTCGAGCGCTAGCACGACGCTTAAGCAAGCCACGCGGGCCAGCGCCCGGGACAGCAGCCTTATAGTCCGCCGGCCCGGGCGCTTTAAGCTGTTCAGTGTGACCGTAGCTTCGGGGGGAGAAGGCGGCACGCGGTCCTCGTTCGGCGACGAACTGCGCGCGGTGCTGGCCGAGCGGGACTTCCGCAAGCTGTTCGCCAGCCGGCTGGTCAGCCAGACCGGGGACGGCGTGTTCAACGCGGGGTTCGCGGCCTACGCGTTCTTCAGCGCGCAGAGCTTCCCCGACCCGGTCGCCGCGGTGGACGCGTTCGCCGTCCTGTATCTCCCGTACTCGCTGATCGGCCCGTTCGCGGGCGTGTTCATCGACCGCTGGTCGCGGCGGCAGATCATCGTCTACGGGGCGCTGATCCGGGCGGCGATGGTGGCCGCGGCCGGGTTCGTGGTGCTTTCCGGGCAGACCGGCGATCCCGCTCTACATCAGCGCCCTGGCGGTGCTGGCGGTGAACCGGTTCTTCCTCTCCGCCGTCTCGGCCGGAACCCCGCACGTCGTCAGCCACGACAAGCTGGTGATGGCGAACGCCGTCGTCCCCACCCTGGGCACGATCCTGGGATTCGTCGGCGGCGTCGTCGGCCTCGGCGTCCACTTCATCTCCGGCGGCGGCCTGGCCGGCAGCGCGGCCGTGCTCTGGTTCGGCGGCGCCTGCTACCTGGCGGCCGGGCTGCTCGGCACGCGGATGGACAGGAACCTGCTCGGACCGCTTGAGGCGGAGAAGGCCCGGGCGAAGACCACCGGGCTCGCCGCCGACCTCGGCGGGGTAGTCCGGGGCCTGGTGGCCGGCCTGAGGCACCTCAACCAGCGGCGCAAGGCCGCCTACGCGCTCGGCGCGGTCGCCGTGCACCGCGCGCTCTACGGCACCCTGCTGGTCGAGGCGCTACTGCTGTACCGGAACTACTTCTTCCACGGCGGCAACGGCAACAAGGCCCTTGGTCACGTCACGCTCCTCGTGGTCGCCAGCGCGATCGGATTCGGCCTGGCCGCCGTGGTCACGCCCGAGGGCGTCAAGCGGGTCGCGAAGGACAGCTGGATCGTCATCTGGCTGCTGATCGGCGGCCTGGTGACGCTCGTCGTCGGCCCGACCTTCAACCAGTACGCGTACCTGCTGCTCGGGTTCGCGCTCGGCCTGTCCGCCCAGTGCGTGAAGATCTGCGTGGACACGACCGTCCAGCAGACCGTGGACGACCAGTACATGGGCCGGGTGTTCTCGCTCTACGACATGCTCTTCAACGCCGCCTACGTCCTCGGCCCGGCCATCGCGGTGCCGTTCCTGCCGGTGACGGGCAAGTCGTACGCGGTGGTGCTCATCGTCGGAGTGCTGTACCTCGTCGCGGCCGCGGTGTACTCCGCGCTCACGAGGTCGGACGATCGGGCGGAGCAATCCCCTCCCGCGCGGCCCACCCAAGCAGTTCCTCGGTAGCCCGCTCCCGGCCGACCAGGCCCTCCGACAGCCGCAGCTCGAGCAGGAAGTTCCACGCCTTGCCGACCAGCGGCCCGGGCGTGAGCCCGAGGATCTGCATGATCTCGCCGCCGTCGAGCTCGGGCCTGATCTTGTCCAGCTCCTCCTGCTCCCGCAGCACCTCGATCCGCGCCTCGAGCGCGTCGTAGGTGGCCGCCAGCCGCGCCGCCTTGCGCGCGTTCCTGCGTGGTGGAGTCCGCCCGGGTCAGCGCGTGCAGCCGGGTCAGCAGCGGTCCGGCGTCGCGCACGTACCGGCGCACGGCCGAGTCGGTCCACTCGCCGTCCCCGTAGCCGTGGAACCGCAGGTGCAGCTCGACCAGCTTGGACACGTCGGCGATGACCTCCTTGGGGAACCGGAGCTCGGTCAGCCGCTTGCGCGCCATCTTGGCCCCGACCACCTCGTGGTGGTGGAAGGCCACCTTCCCGCCCGGCAGCAGCGAGCGGGTGCGCGGCTTGCCGATGTCGTGCAGGATCGCCGCCAGCCGGAGCACCAGGTCGGGGCCGAGCCCGTACCTGGGCTCGAGGTCGATCGCCTGGCGGAGCACGGTCAGCGAGTGCGTGTAGACGTCCTTGTGCCGGTGGTGCTCGTCGACCTCCATCCGCAGCGCGGGCAGCTCCGGCAGCACGATCTCGGCCACCCCGGTGGCGACCAGCAGATCGAGGCCGTCCTCGGGCGCCACCGTGAGCATCAGCTTGGTCAGCTCGTCGGTGATCCGCTCGACCGACACGATCGACAGCCGCGACGCCTGCTCCCGCATCGCCGACCTGCACCTCCGGCGCGACCGCGAACCCGAGCCGGGCGGCGAACCGGGCCGCCCGCAGAATCCGCAGCGGGTCGTCGGAGAACGAGTCCTCCGGCCGCCCCGGCGTCCTGATCACCCGCTCCGCCAGCGCGGCGAGCCCGCCGAACGGATCGACGAGCTCGAACGAGGGCAGCCGGGCCGCCATCGCGTTGATCGTGAAGTCCCGCCGTTCCAGGTCGGCCACCAGCGACGTCCCGTACCTGACGTCGGGCTTGCGCGACCCGGCCTCGTACGCCTCGCTGCGGTAGGTGGTGATCTCGAAGATCGTGTCGCGCTTGCGGAGCCCGATCGTGCCGAACTCGATGCCCACCGTCCAGGTCTTGTCCGCCCACGTCCGGATGATCTCGAGCACCCGCTCGGGCACCGCGTCGGTGGTCAGGTCGAGGTCCGAGGCGCGGCCGCCGAGGAAGACGTCCCGCACCGGGCCGCCGACGAGCGCCAGCTCGTGCCCGGCCCGGGCGAACATCTCGCCGAGCTCGACCACGGCCGGTGAGGTGTTGGCCTGCAGCAACGCGGCGGCGGCCTTACGCTGGTCGGCGCTCAAGGTAGCCTTCTGGGCGACGGAGGTTGATTCTGACACGGACATTGAGGGTAGCTAGCCCATTCCTTTCCAGCGAACGGCAATAACATGCGAAGCGTGCGCCCTGTCGTCCGCCCCCTGATCGCTGTGCTCCTCGCGCTGTCCTGCGCGGTGCTGGTCGCCGCGACAGCGCAGGCTTCCGTCCAGAAGATTCAACAGCCATCATCCCGAACGGACCCGGGCGCCTCTCACTCGCTCGCCGTCTCCATCACCGGGGTAACCCCCCAGCAGTGGGCAACCTCGAAGACCTCGACCGTCACCGTGAGCGGAACGCTGTCCAACCATACCGGCTCGACCATCCGCGGCATCCAGGTGCAGCTGCAGTGGTACCCGCTGACGTTCCTCACCCGGTCGGGCATGGACACCTTCGCCGGCGGCGGAGCCGTCTCGCTCCAGAACGGCCCGGTCACCCTGCAGACGGTAGCCGATACGAGCCTGAGCAAGGCGCTGGCGAACGGCGCGACCACGCACTGGACCGCGTCCTTCGACCTGACGCAGGCGTTCCTCGACTACGGCTTCCCACCGTCCCTCGGCGACTACCCGCTGCAGGTACTGGCCACCTCGGCCACCAACGGCTACCAGGGAGCCAGCCGGACCTTCCTGCCGTACTGGACCGGCAGCGGCTCGGCCACGCCGCTCAAGGTCGCGTGGATCTGGCCGCTGATCGACACGCCGCAGCAGGGCGCCTGCCCGAAGACGCTCGATACGAACTCGCTCGACGGCAGCTTCGCCGCCAACGGGCGGCTGTCGACGCTGCTCGACGCCGGCCTCCAGTGGGCCTCGACCGACGACCTGACCTGGGCGATCGACCCGGCCCTGCTCTCCGACGCGACCGTGATGACGCGCGGCTACTACACCGGCGGCAACGCCCAGTGCACCGACCGGACCCCGCTGCGCGGCCAGCGCCGGCCGCCCAGAGCTGGCTGTCCAGGCTGGCCGGCACGGCCGGCCAGCCCGCCTTCCTCACCCCGTACGCCGACGTGGACGCGGCCGCGCTCAGCCATGCCGGGCTCGACGCCGACCTGGCCTCGGCCTATCGGCTCGGCGACGCGGTGGCGAGCAAGATCCTGCCGAGCACGTTCGGGTCGAGCGCCGACGGCACCGGCAGCGGCACCGCCCTCCCGGTCGCCTGGCCGGCCGGCGGCACCGCCGACGCCGGCGTGCTGACCAGCCTCGCCCGGGCCGGCGGGGTCAACACGGTGGTGCTCAACAGCGACGAGCTGCCGACCTCGACCCCGCCGTACGACAACGCGCTCGCCCGGACCAAAACGTCGACCGGGGCGAGCATGTCGGCGCTGCTGGCCGACTCGGGGATCACCAGCATCCTCGGCTCGGCCTCGGCCGGCTCGTCGGCCGGGCGCCCAGTTCGCCGCCGCCCAGGACTTCCTCGCGCAGACCGCGATGATCGTCGCCGAGGGGCCCAACGCGCCCTCCCGCTCCCTGGTGGTCGCGCCGCCGACCGGCTGGGACCCGTCGCCGGCCGAGGCCGCGGAGCTGCTGAGGCTGACGAAGCAGGCGCCCTGGCTGCGGGTGGCCGATCTGGGCACCCTCGCCACCGCGACCGCGAAGCTGCCCGCCGAGCGGCTGCCGAGCCGGCGGGTGAGCGGGGCCGAGCTGTCGGTGACCGACGGGTACGTCGACCAGCTGCGGCTCCCTCAGACGCGAACGTGACGCAGTTCGAGGGCATTCTCTCCGATCCGCCCAAGTCGTACCTGACCATGCTCGCCGCCGCCGTGGCGGTGACCCAGTCGTCCGCCTGGCGCGGCCGCGGGTCGCCGGGCGGCTGGCTGGCGCTGACCGAGCTCTCCAGCTACATCACCGACCTGCAGAACACGGTGGTGCTCATCCCGGTCAGGAAGATCCTGCTCGCCGGGACCTCGGGCTCCACCCTGGCGTCGGTGCAGAACGGCCTGAGCCACCAGAAGCTGCCCTACCTACCGTCACCCGGGCTGGCGATCGCGGTCCGGGTGGTGGCATCGGCCGAGCCCGGCAGCTCGCTGACGGTGACGTCACCGTCGGACGCGACTCGTGGTGAATCCGGGTATGACCCAGAGCGTCAAGCTGGTTCTGCACTCCACCACCATCGGGACCACCACATTGCGGCTACAGTTGCAGACAAAGGATGGGTCGCCGCTGACCTGGCCGCTGGCGTCAAAGTCGCTCAGCGTGCAGGTCACCAGGTTCGGGCGACTGATCCTGGTCATCATTTTCGGCGCGCTCGGCGTGCTCGTGCTCGCCACCGTGCTGCGGTTGCGGCGCAAGCGGCGGCGCGGCGGCGAGAGCGAAGCCGGCCACGACGAGGCCGGCCACAGGGCTGATAGCAGGGCGCACGCGGGAGGTACCGGATGAGCAGGCCGACGCGGCCCCCCGGCCCTCCGTATCCCGATGAGCCGTACTCGGACGATCCCTATGCCGAGGATCCGTACCCGGCCGACCGGCAGCCGCCTCCTCCGCCGGCCGGGCAGCCCCGCTTTACGCCTCGCACGGGACCGCAGCAGCAGCCGTACCCGGGTCCCCCGCAGGGAGACCCGCGTCCCCCGCAGGGAGACCCGCGCCAGCATGGCGGCGGTCCGCCGACGGGACCGGAGTTCTCTCCTGCCCCGCCGCCCCCGCCCCCGCCCCCGCCGGGTGCCCGCGCCACGCAGCCGCAGGCGCCTTCTCGCGACGCCGCGGTCCAGCCGACGTTCACGCCGAGCGGCCCGAGCGCCCAGGGCGCCCCGGGCGGGCGGGGCGGGCGGCACGGCGGGCGGCCGCGCCCGAGCTTCACGCCCCGGGCGGGATACGCGCCGCCCGACGGCAGGCGTCGCGACGCCGCCCCGCCGCCGACCGCGTTCTTCTCGCCCGCGCCGGCCGGGTACCAGCCGGTGCCGGTGCCGGAGGAGTACGGCTACGCGCCGGCCGCGGCCCCGCGTTTCACCCCGGTCGATCGCCGCGAGCAGTTTGACGACGGGGACAACCGGACCAGGATCCTCGAGCGCCCCATTAGCGAGGCGCCGTCAACCGGACCGCAGCGGACGGCCGACGACACGTCGCCGAACCTGGCCCGGTCGAGCAAGGCGATGGCGCTCGGCACGATCGCGTCCCGGGGAACCGGGTTCCTGCGCACGTTCGTGCTCTTGTTCGTCCTCGGCACGGCCGGGCTCTCGGACGCGTACAACAACTCCAACACGCTGCCGAACACCGTGTACTACCTCATGCTGGGCGGTATCTTCACCGCGGTCGTGGTCCCGCTGCTGGTCCGGGCGGCCAAGGAGGACCCGGACCGGGGCGAGGGGTACGCGGAGCGCATCTTCACCCTCGGCGTGGTCTCGCTACTGATCGTGACCGTGGTCGCCACCCTGCTGTCGGCTCCGCTGGTCGATCTTTACGCAGGGGGCATCAGCGGACACGCCGGGAGCGCCCGGCTACGCCGAGTCCGTCGCCACGCACCACCTAGAGGTGCTCTTCGCCTACTTCTTCATCCCGCAGATCTTCTTCTACGGCATGGACTCGCTGCTTGGCGCGATCCTGAACACCAGGGGCCGGTTCGGCGCCAACATGTGGACGCCGGTCATCAACAACGTCGTGGTGATCATCGTCGGCGGGGTGTTCTACCTCGTGGCCGGGAAGAACACCGACCCGCTGACCGTCTCCTCGGGTGCCGTCCACCTGCTCGCCATCGGCACCACGCTCGGCATCGTGATCCAGTCGATCTGCCTGTTCCCGGTGCTGCGCCGGGCCGGGTTCTGCATGCGGCTGCGCTGGGACCTGCGGCGCAGCGAGATCGGCGAGATCGGCCGGATGGCCGGCTGGATGTTCGGCTACGTCGCCAGCCAGGCGCTCGGCAACCTGGTCGTGCAGCGGGCGGCGAACGCCGCCACGAACACGGCCCTGCACCACGGCGTCACGACTACCGCCTATTACACGATCTACTCGAACGCCTGGCAGCTCTTCCAGCTCCCGTACGCGATCGTCGGGATCTCGGTCATCAGCGCGCTGCTGCCGCGGATGAGCGGGCACGCCAACGAGCGGCGGTACTCGCTCGTCCGCGACGACTTCTCCAAGGGCGTGCGGATCGCCTCGGTCATCGTGGTGCCCGCCGCCATCTTCCTCGCCGTGATGGGCGCGCCGCTGTGCGAGTTCCTGTTCGCGCACGGGCACACCGACACTGCGCAACGCGCGGGAGATCGGCGAGGTGTTCGGCGTCTTCTCGCTCGGCCTGGTGCCGTTCATGCTCACCCAGCTCCAGCTCCGGGTGTTCTACTCGTTCCGCCAGAACCGGACGCCGGCCGATCATCGGCATGGTGATGCTCATCGTCGGCGTGATCGGCGCCGTGGTCGCGGTGACCGCGCTGCCCACTACCCAGACGGTGATCGGCCTCGCGTTCGCTTACGATCTGGTATCGCTGACCGGCGCGCTGATCGCCTGGCCGCTGCTGCTGCGCCGGGTGGGCAGCCTGGACGGCTGGCGGATCACCAGGTCGCTCGTCCGGATGCTGCTCGCCACGCTGCCGGGTCTCGTGTTCATCTTCGTGATCATCGCGGTCGTCGGGTCGTTCATGCACCAGGGCCCGCTGTACGGCTTCGTGATCACGGTGGTCGGCGGCGGCGGCGCGCTGCTGCTCTACGCGCTCTGCGCGCGGATACTCGGCATCGAGGAATTCCGCACGCTGATGCGGTCTGTCGGGGGCCGGTTCGGGTAGATGGCGGGAGGATGACTTTTTGCGGAACAGACATCAGACACAGGCCAACTCAACAGAATACTTCGCGGGCGACCGTGAGATATTTGCAGGAGTCGCATATAACGGTAGGGGCGTCCCTCGTCTCCGGTCAGTCGCCGACGGCGGTGGGGTCTAACATGGGGAGGGCTCGCGGCGTCCGCGCCAATGCGAGCCACGCGGTGATCGTGGACATTCAGGGGCTGGAAGGAGGCCGAGAGTCGGCCCCGCTCTTGGCTTAGGTATGAGCACGTACACCTCTGAACCAGGTACCCGACTCGCCGGACGCTACCGGCTGGTGGACCAGGTCACCGCCGGGAACGGCTGGACCATGTGGAAGGCCATCGACGAGACGCTCGCACGTCCCGTGTCGGTGCTGACGTTCGCGTCCGGCTTCCCCCGAATTCCGCAGGTGGTGACCGCCGCCCGGGCCGCCAGCAGGCTCACCGACCCGAGGATGGCGCAGGTCTTCGACGTCGAGGACGGCGGCGGCCAGGCGTACGTGGTGCTCGAGTGGGTGAGCGGCGAGACGCTGACCGACATGCTCACCGACGGCCCGCTCGACCCGGGCCGGGCCTGCTCGCTCATCTCCGAGGCGGCCCGCGCGCTGGCCGGCGCGCACGCCGTCGGGCAGGCGCACCTGCGGCTGACCCCGGACGCGCTGTGCTGGACGCGGTCGAGCGGCATCAAGATCACCGGCCTCGGCATCGACGCCGCGCTGGCGGGCGACGGGCTCACCGGCACCGACGGCTACGATCCGGCCATCGCCGACACGGTCGCACTGGCCGGGCTGCTCTACGCCGCGCTGACCGGTTACTGGCCGGGGGAACAGCCGGCCCGGCTGCCCGCCGCCCCCGTCTCCGACGGGGTGGTCTGCACCCCCCGCCAGGTCTCGGCCGACGTCTCCTCGGCCATCGACAGCGTGATCGTCCGGGCGCTGCTGCAGCGGACGACCCGGCAGGGACCGCCGATCCAGTCCCCGGCCGCGTTCGCGGACGCCATCGCCGGCGTCGCGCCGCCCGTCCCGCTGCCCGAGCCCGCGCCCCCGGCGCCGGCCGGCTACACCGAGCGCGACTACCCGATCGCGGCGGCTACGGCGGCTACCCCGCCAACCCGAACGACCCCGACACCTGGCAGACCAGGGGCCAGCAGGGCGGTACTGCTCCGTACCCCGGGCAAGCGCGGGCAGTCCGCGCAGTACCCGCCCGCCGGGCGCGGGTACCAGGGCCCTTACCAGGGGAGCCCGCGCCGGGGAACGAGCCGGGCGCTGCTCTCGGTGGTCGTCGTGCTCGTGCTGGTGGCGGTCGCGGCCACCGTCTGGGCGGTCGGCTTCCGCAAGTCGGACAACAACAGCGCCAGCGGCGGGACCGGCGCCCGGGCGAAGTCCTCCGCCAGCTCGTCGCACCCCGCCGCGGCGGCCGGAACCGTGCTCAAGCCGGTCAACGACAGCACGTTCAACATCTACGGGAGCCCGGCCGGCAACACCGAGGACCCGACACTGGCGATGCGACGCCATCGACGGCAGCACCACGACCGGCTGGGACACCTCCTACTACTTCGGCTCGCCGAAGTTCGGCGGCCTCAAGCCCGGCACCGGACTGCTGATCAACATGGGCCATCAGGTCAAGCTGAGCCAGGTCAAGCTGCTGTTCGGGCCGGGCGTCACCACGGCCGGGATCTACCTCGGCAACTCCGGGCCGTCCTCGGCGACGTCGAGCAGCGCGCTGTCGGAGTTCAAGCTGGTCTCGCCCCAGGCGTCCGGCGCCGGCAGCCAGACGTTCAACGTGAGCTCCGCCGACGCGAACGTCACCGGCCAGTATGTGCTGATCTGGCTGACCAGCCTGCCGAAGATGGTGAACCCGCCCGCCGCGGCGGTGGCCCAGGCCAAGGGGCAGCCGATCTACCAGGGCCTCATCTACGACGTCGTGATACGCGGGACCGCGGTCTCCGCGGCCGGCTAGCGGCGGGCGGGAGCGGGCTGCCGTGGCCTCGGACGGTGGCACGGGCACATCCGGAGCCGCCCGCCTCGGGCCCGGCCGGAGCGGCCGGGTGGCGACCGAACGGGGCGTCCGACGCCGAACTGCTCCGGCTGCACCTGGCCGGGGACCAGCACGCCTTCGGCACGCTGTTCCTGCGTCACAAGGACCGGCTGTGGGCGGTCGCCCTGCGCATCGTCTGCGACCCGGACGACGCCGCCGACGCGCTCCAGGAGGCGATGATCTCGGCCTTCCGCCGGGCCGACAACTTCCGCGGCGATTCCGCCGTCACCACCTGGCTGCACCGGATCGTGGTCAACGCCTCGCTTGACCTGCTTCGCCGGAAGGCGTCGCGGCGGTCCGTCAGCTGGTCGGGTGACCCCGACGAGCTGGCCGTGCCCGAGCCGAGAAACGACACCGTCGGCGGCGGCGCGCAGGCGAACCGGGCGGATGCGGTCGACACCCGGCTCGACGTGGACACGGCCCTGCGCGCGCTGCCGCCGCCCCAGCGGGCCGCGCTCGTGCTGGTCGACATGCTTGGCTACCCGGTGGCCGACGCCGCCGCGATCCTGGGCGTCTCCGAGGGCACGGTGAAGAGCCGGTGCGCCCGCGGGCGGGTACGGCTGCTGCCCTATCTTTCGCATCTGCGTGCCAATTATCCGGCTAGTGGGAACCGTCCGGTCGCCGACGGCGTCTCATCTGAGCAGGGAGGAGGCGTATGAGCGGGCAGTGGCCACCGGAATGGGAAGATCCGGACGACGGGCACCTGGACGACGGGCTTCCTGACCAGCGGCACTCCGACGCCGGGCACTCGGAGCTTGAGCTGGCCGCGGTGACCTCGTTCCTCGCCTCGGTGCACAGCCCCGCCCTGCCGGCCTCCTTCGAGGCGCGGATCAACGCCGCCATCGCGGCCGAGGCGGCCGCGCGAGCGATGGCCGAGCCGCAGACCGCCGCTGACTCCGTCGGCCCGCTGGCGGCCGCCGCCGGAGCCGGTGACGCGAAGGACACGGACCGTTCGGACAATCCTGAAGGACTTTCCCCTGCCGCGACGGCGGGCGCCCGGTCGACCTCGGCCAGCCGCAGACCCCGACGCGGCTCACGGGCGTCCAGGAGCGCGGCCGCGGCATCCAGGCCCGGCGGCTCGGGACCGGGCACCGGGCGTCGGCGGCTGCGGATGCCGTCCATGCAGGCAGCGAGCTGGACGCTGGTCTGCGTCCTGGTCCTCGCCGGCTTCGGGTTCCTGGTCAGCCGCGGCTTCGGCAGTTCGGCCTCATCCTCCTATGAGGGGGCCAGCTCGGCGTCAAGCTCGTCGGCGTCCGCCGCGGCCGGGCGGCGAGCCGCAGCCCGCCTCGGGAGCGGGGCCGAAATCGCCTGAGCATGACTTCGCCGGGCCGCCGGCCAGGCCCGAACGGGTACCTGGTCCACGCAACCGGCACCGCCTATAAGCAGTCAACGCTGGCCAGCCAGGTGCGGGGTCAGTTGGCCAGCTTCGGCAGCGGTAGTGCCACGACGCCCGCCAGCTCGGCCAGCGCGTCCGCCCCGACCGTCGCCGCCGGCGCGTCCGCCGCGAGCTCATCCGTCACCGGTGGCTCCGTGCCGTCGGTCACGCTCTCCGGCTGCGTGACGGCCGTCACCGGCGGCCACGCGCCGAGCCTGGTGGACAAGGCCAGCTACGACGGAATCCCGGCTTACATCATCGCGGTGCCGACGGAGGTGTGGGTGGTGGGACGCGGTTGCACGGCGACCGACCCGCAGCTAATCACGCGGGTGCCGCTCGAGGGCTAGCCGGGAATCTCCGCGCCCTAGTATCGGTTGAGGCGTAGGCAAGTCTTGGAGAAAGGCGCATGCAGTGAGCGACGTACGTGACGTCATCATCATCGGTTCCGGACCCGCTGGATACACGGCCGCGATCTACGCGGCCAGGGCCAAGCTTTCGCCACTGGTGTTCGAGGGGTCGGTGACTGCGGGCGGCGCACTCATGCAGACGACCGATGTGGAGAACTTCCCCGGCTTCCCCGACGGGGTCATGGGCCCGGACCTGATGGACCACCTGCGCAAGCAGGCGGAGCGGTTCGGGGCCGAGTTGCTGGCCGATGACGTGATCGAGGTCGACCTCACCGTCTCGCCCAAGGTGGTGAAGACCGAATCGGAGACGTACCTGGCCAAGGCCGTGATCATCGCGACCGGGTCCAAGTACAAGGAGCTCTCCGTTCCGGGCGAGAAGGAGCTGTCCGGGCACGGCGTCTCCTGGTGCGCGACCTGCGACGGGTTCTTCTTCCGTGAGCAGGACATCGCGGTGATCGGCGGCGGCGACTCGGCCGTCGAGGAGGCGCTGTTCCTCACCCGGTTCGGCAAGACGGTGACGATCGTGCACCGGCGCGACAAGCTCCGCGCCTCCAAGATCATGGCCGAGCGGGCGGCCGCCAACCCCAAGATCAAGTTCCAGTGGGACAGCGAGCCGATCGAGATGGTCGGCGACGGCAAGCTGTGCGGCCTGAAGGTCAGGAACACCAAGAGCGGCGAAGAGACCGTGCTCCCGGTGGGCGGCGCGTTCATCGCGATCGGCCACTCGCCCCGCAGCGAGCTGTTCGTCGGCCAGCTCCCGATCACCCACGAGGGCTACCTCGAGGTCAGGGGCCGGTCCACCAGGACCGCGATCGAGGGCGTCTTCGCCTGCGGCGACGTGGTGGACCACGTGTACCGGCAGGCGATCACCGCGGCCGGCAGCGGCTGCTCCGCGGCCATCGACGCGGAGCGCTGGCTGGCCGAGCACGAGGACGCGACCGCGACCGCGAGCGCAACCGCAGCATCCGTCAGCTTATAGAACACAGGGTTCAACAGAAAAGGTGTGATCACAATGGGTACCACCAGGGCCGTCACCGACGAGACCTTCGAGGCGGAGGTTCTCAAGAACAGCAAGCCGGTCATTGTCGACTACTGGGCCGAGTGGTGCGGCCCGTGCCGGATGATCGCGCCGGTGCTCGAGGAGATCGCCAGCGAGCACGCCGACAAGATCGACGTGGTCAAGCTGAATGTCGACGATAACCCGGGCGTGGCGCAGAAGTACCAGATCCTGGCGATCCCGACGCTGAACGTGTTTCTGAACGGCGAGGTCGTGAAGTCGATCAAGGGCGCCAAGCCGAAGTCTGCTTTGCTGAAGGACCTGGCTGAATTCATCTAAGCCTGGTTAGAGCTGTCGCGGGGTCCGCGGTGGTGCTTCCCGCGCGTTCGGCCGCCGATTAAACCCGATCGGTGGCCGAACGCGCGGTGGCGCACCACTCGCGGGCCCCGCTTCTCTATTCCGTGGGTAAGGCAGGCGGTTGGGGGCCGGGGTGGGCGGCCCCGTGCGGGTTACTGGGTGGATGTGACTACGCAGCGCTGGAACTCAGTGAGGTCTCGGTTGCCCTCGATGGTGATGGGTGAGGGCTCACCTGGGGTGGTCCGGTTCCACGTCCAGCGCAGGAGGGCGGGTGGGGTTCCGGTGATTGTGGTGTCGGCGTTGGTGAGGGTGGGTGCTGTCATGCCTGGGCCGCCGCTCACGGTGAAGGTGGCGGGGGCGGTTTCGACTAGCCATTGCACGCCGTCGGTCTTGATGGTGTAGGAGCGGCCGGGGGACTCGGTTAGGGTCTTGGCGTGGTCCTCGGGCCATTTTGTCACGTCGTAGGCAACGAAGATCTTCAGGAGTTCGTCGATGCCGTCGGTGGCTAGGTCGTCGGGGATGGGGGCGACCGGGGTGTCGGCGGCGAGTTCGGCGTCGATGCGGTGGATGACCGTCTCCTGGGCCATGCGGCGGATCCAGAAGCCGACCGTCTGGTCGGGGTCGTACCAGGTCTGGGAGAAGTCCTCGGGATCGCGGCGGTTGAACTCTTCCATGAGCTCAGCGTAGGCACGGTCGAGGAGGGCTACCGGCTCCTCGTCGTTGAGGCCGGGCGGGGGCCACGGTGCGGGCTCGGCGCCGTCGCGCATGATCGCGGCCTTGTGCAGGTAGACCTTGCCGACGTGCTGGAGCAGGTCGGCGACGGTCCACTCGGGACAGGTGGGCACCTGACGGTCCAGGTCTCCGGGGGCCACCGCCCGGATCCGCTCGTAGTCTGCCGCCAGACACTCAAGAAAGCGCACGTTCTCCATACCCAAACCCAACCATAACCGGCGGTCGGGCGTCCGGCTGACCCGTCAGATCCGGCTGCTCACGGCGGCCGGGCTCGGGCGGAGCAGGACGCGCTCGGGGGACATCGAGCCGAGCAGTCGCTCCAGGGCCACCTCGACGTCCTCGCGCCATGTCAGCGCGGTCCGCAGTTCCATTCGCAGCCGCGGGTTGCGGTGGTGCGGGCGGACGGTCTTGAAGCCGACCGCGAGCAGATAGTCGACCGGGAGCACGCAGGCCGGAGCGGTCCACTGCTTGTCGCCGAACGCCTCGATCGCGCGCACGCCGCGCCGGGTGAGATCCTTGGCCATGCCCTGGATGAGCATCCGGCCCAGGCCCCCGCCGGAAAATTCGCTCATCACCCGGGCCGTCATCAGCAGGACCGCGTCCGCGCTGACCGGGCTGGTCGGAAAGGCGACCGACCGGGGCACGTACTGCGGCGGCGCGAAAAGCACATAGGCCGCCGGCACTCCGTCGACGTAGAGGATTTTCCCGCAACTGCCCCATTCGAGCAGGACCGAGGAGATCCAGGACTCCTTTTCCAGTGCTGGGTCATTGGCCTCGGCCCGGGACTTGCTCACCGGATCGAGTTCCCAGAAGACGCAGGAACGGCAGCTCAGCGGAAGATCGCCGAGATTATCCAGGGTGATGTTGACAAGTCGGCGCGACATCCCGTTCTGTTCCCCGATCACAGGTCAGCGTGAACTAGCCACTATTTTGGCATGGTACCCCGCTCACGGCAGGGAATGCTGTGACGACTGATCTTTAGTTATGCACTTGGAGGACCGGATGACCGGCCAGGCAGCACGGAAGAGTTTTGGCAGCGACAACCACGCGGGCACCCACCCGGACGTCATGCGCGCCATCGTCGAGGCCAACGCCGGCGACGCGACTGCCTACGGCGCCGACCCGTGGACGCGAGCGGGCCGTCGGCGAGCTCAGACGGCTCTCCGGCGCCGAGGGCGAGGCCTATCTGGTCCTCAACGGCAGCGGGGCGAACGTCATCGGCCTCGGCCTCCTGCTCGGCCGGCACGAGGCCGTCATCTGCGCCGAGACCGCGCACATCAACACCGACGAGTGCGGCGCGGCCGAGCGGATCCTCGGCACCAAGCTGCTGACCGTCCCCTCGGCCGACGGCAAGATCACGCCCGAGCTGATCGCCGGCCGGCTGGCCGGGCGCGGCGACGAGCACTTCGCCCAGCCGGGCGTGGTCGCCGTCACCCAGTCCACCGAGTTGGGCACCTGCTACTCGCTGGCGGAGCTCCGCGCGATCAAGGAGTTCTGCGCGGCCAACCAGTTGCGCGTCTACCTGGACGGCGCGCGGCTGGCCAACGCCGCGGCGTTCCTCGGCTGCTCCGTCGCCGAGATCGCCTCCTGCGCGGACGTGCTCAGCTTCGGCGCCACCAAGAACGGCGCCATGGGGGTCGAGGCCGTCATCGTCATGCACGCGGCCGACGGCGCCAACGCGCGGTACCTTCGCAAGCAGCACATGCAGCTCTCGTCCAAGATGCGCTTCCTCGGGGCGCAGTTCAACGCGCTGCTGGCCGACGACCTCTGGCTGCGGAACGCCGCGCACGCCAACGCCATGGCCGCCCGGCTCGCGGACGGCCTCGCCGCTATCCCCGAGGTGGAGGTGGTCTACCCGGTCCAGGCCGACGCCGTCTTCGCCCGCCTCGACCCCCGGCACGTCGCCGCGCTGCAGCGGGACTGGATGTTCCACGTCTGGGATGAGTCGACTTCCACCGTCCGCTGGATGACCGCCTTCGACACCGAGGAGAGCGACGTCGACGAGTTCCTGGCCGCCATCGCGACCGTGACCGGAGCCGTCTCGGTCTAGCGCGCCCGGCTTGATCTTGCCGGCTCTGGTTTCACGTGAAACGTCAGCCCGAGCACGCACCGGGCTTGCTTCGTTTCACGTGAAACCAAGCTCGGCGAAGCAGCTCAATCGACCATCGGTTGCCGTTACATTGGAACTGACGGCCGCGGCTCGGGACACCCCATGAGCTAGCCCCGGGCCGTCTCCGCGGCTACACGAGCACGTACACAGGAGAGATAGTGGCGCAGCAACGGCGAGGTCTCGGCAAGGGCCTCGGAGCACTAATACCGGACGCTCAGCGCACTAGCCAGGGCGCGGTCGGCTCGGTTGGATCGGCTGGATCAGTCGGACCGGTTGACACCACAAACCCGCAGAGCGCAGTCGGGGGCATCCCCGCCGACTACTCCGCCGACGCAGCGGGAAGGCGTGCCCCGGGCGACGCGGACGCCGGGCTCCGCCCGGTCGACGGCGCCTATTTCGAGGAAGTGGCGATCGACTCGATCGCGCCCAACCCCCGCCAGCCGCGCCAGACCTTCGACGAAGAGGCGCTCGAGGAGCTGGCCGCCTCCATCTCCGAGGTCGGCCTGCTGCAGCCGGTCGTGGTGCGGAAGCTCGGCCCCGGCCGCTACGAGCTCGTCATGGGCGAGCGCCGGATGCGGGCGTCGCAGCGAGCCGGCCTGGAGTACATCCCGGCCATCGTCCGCGAGACGTCCGACAACGACATGCTCCGCGACGCGCTGATCGAGAACCTCCACCGCGCGCAGCTCGACCCGCTGGAAGAGGCGGCGGCCTACAAGCAGCTGCTCGACGACTTCGGCGCCACCCACGAGCAGCTCGCGCAGCGGATCGGCCGCTCCCGCCCGCACATCAGCAACACCCTCCGCCTGCTCGGCCTGCCGCCCGCGAGTGCAGAAGCGGATCGCGGCCGGCGTGATCAGCGCCGGTCACGCCCGCGCACTGCTCGGTCTCGACTCGCCCGCCGCCCAGGAACGCCTGGCGCAGCGGATCGTCTCGGAAGGCCTCTCGGTCCGCACGGTCGAGGAGATCGTCTCCCTCGGCGGTGACGACGAGCCCGCCAGGGCCGCCCGCAGGCCGGTCACGGCGAAGCCAGTCGCCCCGGCTCTGCGCCACCTGTCGGACCGGCTCTCGGATTTGTTCGAGACCAGGGTCAAAGTTGAGATGGGCGTCAAGAAGGGCAAGATCACCGTCGAGTTCGCCACCATCGACGACCTTGAGCGGATCGTCAAGGCGATGTCTCCGGAAGCTGGCGCTTCCGAGGGGTAGACGAAGGTCACAGTCAAAAGCCAAGTCAGAGTCAAAAGCCAAGTCAAAAGCCGGCCGTCAGGCCGGGTGCTCGAGGCGAGGGTAAGTTCCTGCGGACGCTCCTTCGGAAGGAGCGTCCGCAGGAACTTCCCTGCGCCTCGGCCGCCCCTCCCTAACCCGTGGGAGAACCCCGACTCGGGTGTCTGTCGCGGAGTCCAGGTTTCTGTGGGCGACGGGCTGCGATGCTGCTAGCCCGTAGGTGCAGGCGTGGGGCGGGCGGAAGAAGGCTTGCGCTTCTTTTAGGCTGGCGCGAGCCTGGTTCGCTCGCCGTCTCCGCCTGTCGGCTACGCCAGCGACAGCGTTCGGGATCTGTCGGCTACGCCATCGACATCGCCTATTGGTGTCGCTGGCGTAGGTGACAGGTCAGGCCGGGAGCCAGGCATCCGGAAGTGGTCGCGGCGAGCCCATTCGGAAGCGGGCCGACAGCGCGGAAAGCACCACCGCGCCCCCGCGACCCCCGCGGTACTCAGGCAGTAATGGCGCGGTAGGCGAGCTCGCGCGCTGCTTCGGCGTAGGCGACAGCCCCGGACGACGAGGGATCGTAGGTGATGACGGACTGGCCGTAGCTCGGCGCCTCGGAGACGCGGACCGAGCGGGGGATGATCGTGTGCAGGACGACGTCGTTGAAGTGCTCGCGGACGTCGTCGGCGACCTGGGTCGCGAGCCGGGTGCGGCCGTCGTACATGGTCAGCAGGATCGTGGTGATCTTGCAGCTTGGAGTTCAGGTGCCCGCGGACCAGCTCGACGGTCCGCAGCAGCTGCTCGAGACCCTCGAGCGCGTAGTACTCGCACTGGATCGGGATCAGCACTTCCTCGGCCGCCACCAGCGCGTTGACCGTGAGCAGGCCGAGCGACGGCGGGCAGTCGATCAGCACGTAGTCGAACTTCGACGTGTCGAGCTGCTCGATCGACCGGGCCAGCCGCCCCTCGCGCGCCACCATCGGCACCAGCTCGATCTCCGCGCCGGCCAGGTCGATCGTGGCGGGCGCGCAGAAGAGGTCGGGCATCTCCGGCACCTCGGTGACGATCTCGCCCAGCGGGCGCTCCTCGACCAGCGCGTTGTAGATCGAATCGCGCCCGACGTGGTGATCCACGTTCAGCGCGGTCGACGCGTTGCCCTGCGGGTCAAGGTCGACGACGAGCACCCGGATCCCGTGCTGGGAGAGGCTGGCGGCCAGGTTGACGGCGGTGGTCGTCTTGCCGACGCCGCCCTTCTGGTTCGCGACCGTCATGATCCGGCATCGGCTCGGGCGCGGCCAGTCCTCCCGGCCCGCGCCGCGGACTCCGACGGCCGCCTCGGCCGCGCGGCCGATCGGCGTGTCGGCCTCGGTCGCCAGCGGCGCTTCCGGCACGACGACCTGTGATTCCGGTACCGAGGTGGGGGGTTGCGACGGACATCTGCTCTCCATCACTGCTGGGGGCACCGTCCACGGCGCCGGCGGTCATCACAGCACCGGGGGTTCCACGTGAAACCGCCGCCGCCAGCGCGTTCCGAACCCGGTCCGACCCGGGAAGGCGCGGGTCCTCAGGATCGTTCACGGACATATCCTCCGCGCCCAGTTCGATCGAGACCTGCTCAGCGGATTCTGAAGACACGAGGACCAGCCGCAACTGCGGCCAGCCGAGCCCGGGCACGCCTGCTGCCAGGGCCATCCCCTCGTCAGGCCACCCCACGCCGACTGCGCTGAGCACCTGCTCGCTCCTCTCGGCCGTGTCCTCCCATGACGACACGGACAATCGTTGTCGCAGATACGACCCTACCGTGACCGGCTTGCAGAACCTCCGCACTCCGCACGCCAAGTCGGACAGAACCGGCTCCGCCGCCTCCAGTTCCGCCGCCGCCGACTGCCCCTTGATCGCGAGCAGCTGACCACCGGGTCGCAGCAGGCCGGCGGCCCAGCCGACGAGCCGATCGAGCGGCGCCACCGCCCGCGCCGTCGCCACGTCAGCCGCTGATCCCGCGACGCCGCCTTCTCCTCGGCCCGGGCGCGGAGCACGGTCGCGTTCGGCAGATCGAGCGCGGTCACGCACTCCTCGAGGAAGACCGAGCGACGCAGCAGCGGCTCGAGCAGCACCACGTGGAGCGAGGGCCGCAGCATCGCCAGCACGATCCCGGGCAGCCCGGCACCGGAACCGATGTCGACGAGCTCACCCCGCTCCGGCACCAGCTCGGCCACCAGGGCGCAGTTCAGCAGGTGCCGGTCCCACAGCCGGGAGGTCTCCCGCGGGCCGATGAGCCCGCGCGTCACCCCGTCGGTGGCCAGCAGCTCGACGTACCGCTCGCGCCTTGGCCAGCGAGTCGCCGAATACCGCGATCGCCTCGGCCGAGGGCAGCGGGAGAATCGAGCTTGATCAGCGGTCACAGGCGATCCTCTCAGCCAGCGGGGAAGACCACCACGCGCCGGTTCGGCTCTTCGCCCTCGGACTCGCTCCGGAGTCCGGCGACCGCTACCGCGTCGTGGATGATCTTCCGCTCGAACGGGGACATCGCACGCAGCTTCTTCGGCTCCCCGGTCCGCGCCACCTCGTCCGCGACCGAGCGGCCGAGGTCGGCGAGCTCGGCCCGGCGGCGCACCCGGAAGCCGCCCACGTCGAGCATCAGCCTGGCCCGGGTGCCGGTCTTCCTGTGCACGGCGAGCCGGGTCAGCTCCTGCAGCGCCTCAAGCACCTCGCCGTCGTCGCCGACGAGCTCGTCGAGGGTGGCGCCGACGACGGAGACGACCGCGCGGTCGCCCTCCACGTCCATGTCGATGTCGCCGTCGAGGTCGGCGATGTCGAGCAGCCCCTCGATGTAGTCGGCGGCGATGTCGCCCTCTTCTTCGAGGGAGGTCAGATCGTCTTCTTCGCCATCTTCCATCGTCTCGTCGTCTTCATCATCGCCTCGTCGGCGAGGTCTTCGTCCGCGCCTTCGACTTCTCTCCGCCTCGTCAGCGAGATCGTCGTCGGAATCGCTCGACCTCTACCAGGTCGTCATCCTCGCCGAGGAGGTCGTTGCCATTGATCACGCTGTCCAGCTCCTGATCTTCCGGGCCCGCGGCAGGCGCCACCGCTTCCTCGCGACCTACCACCGTGCCGAACCCCTCACCGGGACCATCCCCCACAGTCGCTCACCTCTTGCCAGAAGTGCCAGAACTACCAGAGCCACCGGAACGCTTGCTGCGCGCCTGCCGGACCGGCTGCTGCCGGACGATCTTGGTCTCGGGAACCACGGGCAGCCTCCTCCGGCTCCGGCTTGCTTCTTGCCGAACCCGAGCAGCCCGCGCCCGCCGCTCCCCGACTCCGAGGAGCTGACCATACCGCTGTTCGCCGCCGGCGTTGGCGGTGGCTCTTGGCCGGCCGTTTGCGCCGACGCCGCCGACGCTTCGCCGGCCGGCACCTTCGCCTTGCCCGCAGTGCCGTTCGCGCTCGCGGTGCTCGGCTTGGCCGCCGTCCCGTTCGGGCTCGGCTTTGTCGCGTGCCGGCCTTGGTCGCTCGTCTTGGCGGAACCGTTGCTCTTGGCGGCGTTACGCCGCCTGCCAGGCTGCTCTTGGACGGTGGTCCGGTCCGAACGACCGCCGGCGACGTCAGCCGCAGCCAACCGTCGCGCTCCCCACGATCGGAAGGTTGCGGAACAGGATGTGCTGCTGCCCGAGCGTCCACACGTTGGTGGTGACCCAGTAGATAACGAGGCCGTACTGCCAGTACAGACCGGTCAGGGCGAAGAACGGCGCGATGTACATCATGTTCTTCGACATGCTCTGCGCCATCGCGGCACCGGGCTGGTCCGGGTCCGGCATCTGCTGGTTCATCATGCCGCGCTTGGCGCTCTGCCGCATGGTCAGGAACGTCGTGGTGGCGCTGACGGCCACCGAGAGCAGGATCACCGCGCGGACGGTCCACGACTCACCCGTAGCCGCCCACAGGAACTTGTCGGACAGCAGCACGCCGAAGACGTGCGCATGACGTGCGCTCTCGACGGTCGCGACGGACAGCCCGTACTGCGGCGTGTGGCCCGGCGTCCAGTCGGCGATGGCCTTGAGCACGTTGAACAGCGACCAGAAGACCGGCAGCTGGGCCACCAGCGGCAGACAGCCGCCCAGCGGGTTGATGCCGTTCTCCTTGTAGAACTTCATCGTCTCTTCGTTGAGACGGGTCTTGTCGTTCTTGTACTTCTTGCGGATCTCCTGCAGCGCCGGCATGTGCGACTGCATCTTGCGCTGTGACTTCACCTGCTTGACGAAGAGCGGCACCATGATGAGCCGCATCAGGCACACCAGGAGGACGATCGACAGGCCCCAGGACCAGCCGCTGCCCGCGCCGAACGGCACGGAGAGCGCATCATGGATGCGGCTAATCACCCATGCAACCGCCTCGAACAGCGGGTTGAGGATGCTCACTGGGTAACTCCTTGGGGCCGGGGAGGCACGGGATCGTATCCGCCAGGATTGAAGGGGTGGCAACGGGCGAGCCGACGAACCGTCAGCCACAGTCCGCGCGCCGCGCCGTGACGCCGGAGCGCCTCAAGTGCGTACTCGCTGCAAGAGGGGGCGAACCGGCAGGACGGGGGCAGCAGCGGGCTGACGAAACGGCGGTAGCCGATAACCGGCACGATCAGAAACCGTGCCGCCAACGTCGGCCCGCTACTGTCTGTCAACGCCATATCCGATGCGCTCATTCCTGGCGCAGCGCCCCTACCTGCCGCCGGAGCAGTCGTCCGATAACCAGGTCAAGATCGGCGACCAGATCTGCCTGGCGTGCGCCAGCAGCGGCCGGATGCGCACGCAACACGAGCAGGCAACCCCCCGGAAGCGAGGCGATCCGCCTGCGCATGAGTTCCCGGAGCCGTCGCTTTACCCGGTTGCGAACCACCGCCGAGCCAACTGCACGGCTAACCACAAAGCCTACCTTCGGACCGGCATCGCTTGGAACCGGCCCAGCGGGCATTAGCAGTGCTCCGGAGACGACGGAACCACCGGCCCGGCGGCCCGAGCGCAACGTGCGCCGGAACTCATCCGAGCTTCTCATCCGCGTCTGCTGGGGCAGCACCACACCTCCTGCGCAGCCTTGGCTGCCCGCCCGGTTGAGCCCGCTAGCGAGCTGGGTCAGACGGCGAGCCGCTCGCGGCCCTTGCGGCGGCGCGCGGCCAGCACGGCACGGCCGGCGCGGGTCGCATGCGCAGGCGGAAGCCGTGGACCTTCGCCCGCCGACGGTTGTTCGGCTGGAACGTACGCTTGCTCACTGGAACTCCAGAGACTCGATGCGGTGTAAGGGGCGGACATGTCGTGCGTCGCGCGGTCAGAACCTGGCCCGACCTCGGCCAGGCAGCCCCTACAGACGCGACAGAGGCTCAGCCTGTTAACGGTAAAGGCGATCGGTGCGCAGGTCAAACCGAGCCGCGCGCAGCCGCCCAGAGTCCTGCTCGTTCGCCCGGCTACCATCAGTGGAACACCGCGATTTCCACAGCGCATCCGCCGCCGGCGACTTAGGCTGTGGAAAATCAACGTCCGCAGGCCGACCCGGTGGGAGCTAGCTGCCGCCAGGGAGCCGGGGAAACCGCGGTACAGCGCACGTACACACCTTGTGGACGGACCTGTGGACAACGAGTTGCGGTCAGCGGTTGACGTGACCGCGATTCGGGCGTTGCGGTGAGGCGAGGGGAGCGCATCGGTGAGCGATTTGGATCTGGCGCAGGTATGGGCACGATCCCTGAAGGGGCTCGCCGAGATGCACGTCGGGCCCAGCCAGCTCGCCTGGCTCAAGCCCGAGCTCACCCGGCCGCTCGGCCTGGTCGAGGATACCGTGCTGATCGCGACGCCGAATGCCTTCGTGAAGGAGCAGCTGGAAACCCGGCTCCGCCCGCTCGTCATCCACGCGCTCTCGCGGGAGCTCGGCCGCCCGATCCAGCTCGCGGTCACCGTGGACCCGCGGCCGACGTCCCCGCAGGACCAGCCGTCCGGCCCGCCGAGCTCACCGCTGTCGGTGATGGATCCAGCCCGGCGGGCAGCTGCCGGCGATGCCGCGCGATGCCGATGCACCCGGGCATGCCGCAGGACTCCCCCCAGCAGGGCGGAGATGGCGCGGAGCAGTATCCCTACCAGTCCACCGGGGATCAGTCCAGAGCCGCAGACCGGCAGCCCAGCGGGAATGGGGCACGGGAGCCCAGCGGGAGAGCGGGCGGAGCCGTCCAACGCGGTGGGCTACGGAGCCGACCGGGTGGCCGTCCGCGGACGGCCGCTCAGCGAGAAGCCAGCCCGAGCAGCTGTCGTTCACCCACCCGTCCCAGCCGTCACCGCCGCATCAGCACGAGCCGTCTGGCCTGACTGGCATTCCACGCCCAGACCAGCAGTCGCGGACAGCAGACCACTCACGAGCAACGCGGGCAGCACGGGCAGCAGGGCCGCACCGCCGGGCACAGTCGGGACAGCAGCAGCGAGCAGCCGCTCCGCCCTGCCTCCGCCCGCCTCAACTCGAAGTACACGTTCGAGACGTTCGTCATCGGCAGCAGCAACCGGTTCGCGCACGCGGCCGCCGTCGCGGTCGCCGAGGCCCCCGCCAAGGCCTACAACCCGCTGTTCATCTACGGCGACTCGGGCCTGGGCAAGACGCACCTGCTGCACGCGATCGGCCACTACGCGCAGACGCTCTACAACGGCATCAAGGTGCGCTACGTGAGCTCGGAGGAGTTCACCAACGACTTCATCAACATGATCCGCGACGGCAAGCAGGACGGGTTCCGCCGCAGGTACCGCGATGTCGACGTGCTCCTGGTGGACGACATCCAGTTCCTGGAGAACAAGGAAGGAACCCAGGAGGAGTTTTTCCACACCTTCAACACCCTGCACAACGCGAGCAAGCAGATCGTCATCTCCTCCGACCGGGCGCCCAAGCGCCTGGTCACCCTGGAGGACCGGCTGCGCAGCCGGTTCGAGTGGGGCCTGCTGACCGACGTGCAGCCGCCCGAGCTCGAGACCCGGATCGCGATCCTGTCGCAAGAAGGCGATCCAGGAGGGCCTGAACGCCCCGCGCCGACGTGCTCTCGTACATCGCCAGCCGGATCTCCACCAACATCCGCGAGCTTGAGGGCGCGCTCATCCGCGTCACCGCCTTCGCCAGCCTGAACCGGCAGAGCGTGGACATCAGCCTGGCCGAGATCGTGCTCAAGGACCTGATACCGGAGACCCAGGGCGGCGGGCCGCAGATCACCGCGGCGACCATCATGGGCCAGACCGCCGCCTACTTCGGGCTGACGATCGAGGATCTGTGCGGCACCAGCCGGTCGCGGGTCCTGGTGACCGCCCGGCATATCGCGATGTACCTGTGCCGCGAGCTCACCGACATGTCGCTGCCCAAGATCGGCCAGCAGTTCGGCGGCCGCGACCACACCACCGTCATCAACGCGGACCGCAAGATCCGCTCGCTGATGGCCGAGCGCCGCTCGATCTACACCCAGGTCACCGAGCTCACCAACCGCATCAAGCAGCAGGCCCGGGCAAGCTAGTGCCAACAACCCGGATTTCTTGCGATCGGCAACACGCTTTCCCAAGATCCACTCACAGGTTACCCACACGAGTTATCCAGGTCTGTGGATAAGCGGTGTGGATAACCTTGTGGACCGGCAGGGGATAACCAGGGGACAGCTGGTGGACAACTGGGGGAAACCTGGACAGCATCCACACCACCCCTCTCGGACGTCCACACTGCGCGCACAGCCCCTGTGCACAAAAAATGGCCCGCGAACTGGGGGAACGATGTTCTCCCCACAATCCACAGGCCCTATGACTACGACGTTCCTATAACTAAATAGACCCCAAAAACAAGTAGGTGCGCGGCCCGGCTGGGGAAACCCCGTCCGGTCCGTGCTCCGCACCAGCCAAATACCCCGCCAACGGGGAACCGCAAACATCAGCCGACCCCGGCAGGAGGCATCCCATGAAGCTCCAGGTTGAGCGTGACCCACTCGCTGAGGCCGTCGCATGGACCGCCCGCGCGCTACCGGCGCGCCCGACGGCCCCCGTGCTGGCCGGCATGCGGCTGCAGGCAGGCAGCGAGCTGACCCTGTCGACCTTCGACTACGAGGTCTCGGCCCAGTCGACGATCCCGGTGCAGGCCGACGAGCCCGGCACCGTGCTCGTCTCCGGCAAGCTGCTGGCCGAGATCGTGCGCTCGCTGCCCGCCCGGCCGGTCGACCTGACCACCGACGGCACCAGGACCACGGTCAAGTGCGGCAGCGCCACGTTCACGCTGATGCTGCTGCCGACCGAGGAGTACCCGACGCTGCCGGGCATGCCCGAGGTCACCGGCACCATCGGCGCGGACACCTTCGCCTCGGCGATCAGCCAGGTCGCGATCGCGGCGGGCCGGGATGACACGCTGCCCGCGCTGACCGGCATCCGGATGGAGATCAACGAGGACACGCTGACCCTGGTCGCCACCGACCGGTACCGCCTCGCCGTCCGCGAGCTTCGCTGGACCCCGGTCGCGCCCGGCCTCAACACGGCCGTCCTGGTCCCGGCCCGGGTGCTCAGCGACACCGCCCGCGCGCTGACCAGCGGGGCCGAGGTCGCGGTGGCGCTGGCCACCGGCGAGGGGGGCATCGGGCGAGGGCATCATCGGCTTCGAGGGCAGCGGCCGCAGGACCACCACCAGGCTGCTGTCCGGCGAGTACCCGCGTTACCAGACGCTGCTGCCGAACGAGTTCTCCTCGGTCGCCGAGCTGCCCGCGGCGCCGTTCGCCGACGCGGTCAAGCGGGTCGCCCTGGTCGCCGAGCGGAACACCCCGGTCCGCCTCACCTTCGCCACCAGCGAGGTGCTGCTCGAGGCCGGCGCCGGCGACGAGGCCCAGGCGAGCGAGGCGATCCAGGCGTCCTACGACGGCGACGAGATGCAGATCGCGTTCAACCCGCAGTACCTGCTCGACGGCATCGGCGCGGTCGACTCCGACACCGTCCGGATCTCGTTCACCACGCCGACCAGGCCCGCCGTGATCACCGGCAAGGGCGAGGCCACCCCCGACTACCGCTACGTGATCATGCCCATCCGCTCGGCGGGCTGATCGCGCCTCCAGCCCGATGCCGAATGCGCCGAATGCGCGTTTGGGCTCACTGCTTGCCCGGCCAAAGGCGCATTTGGGCCTGACAGGGGTGGCTGCCATGGGGCGGAGCGGATGCGGTGGATGCGCGGCGCGGGTCAGTGTCGGTGTTAGCCGATACGCTCAGAGAGCGTGCACCTGACCCGACTCGCGCTGACGGACTTCCGCTCGCTACGCGGCCGTCGACGTGCCGCTCGCGCCGGGTGTCACGATCTTCAGCGGGCGCGAACGGCGAGGGCAAGACCAACCTGGTCGAGGCGGTCGGCTACGTGGCCACGCTCACCAGCCACCGGTCCGCCCAGGACGCGCCGCTGATCAGGGCGGGCGCGGAGCAGGCGATCATCCGGGCGGCGATCTCCACCAGCCCGAGCGACGCGCTGGTGGAGATCGAGCTGAACGCGGGCCGGGCTAACCGGGTGCGGCTCAACCGGGCCCCGCTGACCAGGCCGCGCGATGTTCTCGGGGTGCTCCGCACGGTGCTGTTCGCGCCCGAGGACCTCGCCCTGGTCAAGGGGGACCCGGGCGAGCGCCGCCGGTTCCTCGACGACCTGCTGGTGGCGATGGCGCCGCGCTACGCCGCCGTCCGGGCCGACTACGAGCGGGTGCTCAAGCAGCGCACCGCGCTGCTCAAGTCGGCCGGGCCGAAGGGCGGCCCTAAGGGCAACCGGCAGTCCAGGGAGGCGGTCACCGCCACCCTCGACGTCTGGGACGCGCACCTGGCCCGGACCGGGGCCGAGCTCCTGGTCGCCCGCGAGCACCTCGTGCAGGCGCTCCGCCCGCACGTCGAGCGCGCCTATCTGGCGGTGGCGGGCGACGGCCGCGGCCCGGCCGAGATCGCCTACCGGCGCTCGTTCGAGCCGCCGGACGAGATAGCGGCACGTGAACGCCAGGAAGGGGCCACCGACGGGGGTCTGGCAGAAACGCCGGACGTTATCCACACCGAACGCGCAACCGAGAGTCACGGGGACCGCGTCCGCGCGGCCGAGAGATCGCTCCGGGCGGCCCTGCTCGAGGTCAGGTCGTCCGAGCTCGACCGGGGCGTCTGCCTGGCCGGCCCGCACCGCGACGAGCTCGAGCTGAGCATCCGGGCGCTGCCCGCCCGCGGCTACGCCAGCCACGGCGAGTCCTGGTCGCTCGCGCTGGCACTCCGGCTGGCCAGCTTCGACCTGCTCAGGTCCGGCCGCGAGGACCCGGTGCTGATCCTCGACGACGTGTTCGCCGAGCTCGACGCGGGCCGCCGCGAGCGGCTGGCCACCCTGGTCGCCACCGCCGAGCAGGTCCTGGTGACCGCCGCCGTCCCGGCCGACGTCCCGCCGATCCTGACCGGGCGGCACTTCACCGTCGCCGCCGGCGCGCTGACCGATGCGCCCTGACCAGGAACGCGCCCGGCTGGCGGCCGAGGCGCTGGCCCGAGCGCGGGCGGACGCCTGGGCCAGAGGCGATCGGCCCGGCGCGGCCGCCAGCTTCCCGCCAGCAAAATCAAAATCCGGATATCGAACGGTCCGCGGCGACTCCCCCGGGCACGCAGTCCGCCGCCTGGTCGGCCCGACCTCGACGCGACGACCCCCAGCCGCTCAACGCCGCCGTCGGCGGCCTGCTGTCGGCCCGGGGCTGGCGTCAGCGAGTCGCCGTCGGCGCCGTCTTCGGCGACTGGCCCCAGATCGTCGGCCCGCAGCTGGCACTGCACACACGGCCCGACGGCTTCGAAAATGGCGAGCTCACCGTAACCGCCGACTCCGACGCCTGGGCGGCTCAAGTCCGCCTGATGGCGCCGCAACTCGTCAAGCGCCTAGCGCGAAGAACTGGGCCACGGGACGGTAACCAGAATCCGCGTGCGCGGTCCGTCTGCCCCGCCCAGACAATCAGGCCGTTTCCGGGCCAGATGAGGCGGCAACACGTAGCCCCAACCAACCGCGATAGTCCTTAACCACAGGTAAAATAAAGGGTAGTCACGCGGCCAAGACTGGCCGGTGGCTGGGGCTGCGTGAGGCCGCGCGAGCGCCGGGCACGAGTGCTCGTCCGATCGTCTGGAGACCACCGACCTTCTGGCTAACAGGGGGCACTGGTCGCCGGGAACCAGTCACTGCCAGCAGCAGGATGGAGTTTTCATTGTCGAACTTGTCGAACGATTACGATGCGCGGTCGATCACGGTACTCGAGGGTCTTGAGGCCGTCCGTAAGCGTCCCGGCATGTACATCGGCTCGACCGGCGAGCGCGGACTGCACCACCTGGTCTACGAGGTTGTGGACAACTCGGTCGACGAGGCCCTGGCCGGCTACGCGACCGACATCCAGGTGACGCTGCTGGCCGACGGCGGCGTCCGGGTCGTCGACGACGGCCGCGGCATCCCGGTGGACGAGCACCCGATCGAGCACCGCCCGGCGGTCGAGGTCGTGCTGACCACGCTGCACGCGGGCGGCAAGTTCGACAAGGGGTCCTACGCGGTCTCCGGCGGACTGCACGGCGTCGGCCTGTCGGTCGTGAACGCGCTGTCGGTCCGGCTTGACATGGAGATCTACAAGGACGGCTACGTCTGGACGCAGTCCTACGCGGGCGGCGCCCCGACCGGCAAGCTGCACCGCGGCGAGCCCACCGATGAGACCGGAACGGTCACGACCTTCTGGCCGGACGGCGGGATCTTCGAGACCACCGACTGGTCCTTCGAGACGCTGTCGCGCCGGATGCAGGAGACGGCGTTCCTCAACCGCGGCCTGCGGATCGCGATCACCGACGAGCGGCCGACCAAGGTCGCCGCCACCGAGGACGACGAGGGGGTCACTCCCCAGGCGACTGTGCACAAGGCGCGCACGGTCGTCTACCTGTACCCGGGCGGCATCGCCGACTTCGTCCGCTACCTGAACGCGTCCAAGGAGCCGGTGCACCCCTCGATCATCGAGTTCGGTGACGAGACCGAGGGCATGTCGGTCGAGGTCGCGATGCAGTGGACGACCTCCTACAGCGAGTCCGTGCACTCGTTCGCGAACGTGATCAACACGGCCGAGGGCGGCACCCACGAGGAGGGCTTCCGCACCGCGCTGACGTCGGTCATCAACAAGTACGCGCGCGACCAGAAGCTGCTCAAGGAGAAGGACGACAACCTCACCGGCGAGGACGTCCGCGAGGGCCTGACCGCGATCATCTCCATCAAGCTGGCCGAGCCCCAGTTCGAGGGGCAGACCAAGACCAAGCTGGGCAACACCGAGGCCAAGTCGTTCGTGCAGAAGGCCGCCAACGACCGGCTGCGCGACTGGCTCGACCGCAATCCCGGCGAGGCCAAGGACATCATCAACAAGTCCAGCCAGGCGGCGCGGGCCCGGATCGCCGCCCGCCAGGCGCGCGACCTGACCCGGCGCAAGTCGGCCATGGAGAGCAACGGGCTGCCGGGCAAGCTGGCCGACTGCCAGTCGACCGACCCCGCCAAGTCCGAGATCTACGTGGTCGAGGGCGACTCGGCCGGCGGCTCGGCCAAGGGCGGCCGGGACCCGAAGTTCCAGGCGATCCTGCCGATCCGGGGCAAGATCATCAACGTCGAGAAGTCCCGCATCGACCGGGTGCTGAAGAACAACGAGGTCCAGTCGATGATCACCGCGCTCGGCGCGGGCATCCACGACGAGTTCGACATCGACAAGCTCCGCTACCACAAGATCATCCTGATGGCGGACGCCGACGTGGACGGGCAGCACATCAGGACGCTGCTGCTGACCCTGCTCTTCCGGTTCATGAAGCCGCTGATCGAGGCCGGGTACGTCTACCTCGCGCAGCCGCCGCTGTTCAAGATCAAGTGGGTCGAGCGCGGGACGCCCCCCGATTACGTCTTCACCGAGGCCGAGCTGACCCGGGTCATCGAGGCGGGGATCGCGGCCGGGCGCCGGGACCCTCGGCCGCGTGACGGCGTGCAGCGGTTCAAGGGCCTCGGCGAGATGAACGCGGACGAGCTCTGGGAGACCACGATGAACCCCGCCCGGCGAGTGCTGCTGCAGGTCACGGTGGATGACGCGGCGCAGGCGGACGAGCTGTTCAGCGTGCTGATGGGCGAGGACGTCGAATCCCGCCGCTCCTTCATCACCCGCAACGCCAAGGACGTGCGCTTCCTGGACATCTGAGTTGGCCAGCAAGGCTCACCCGGACGATTCACGTGAAACCACGGTCCGTTCGATATGACCGTGTTGATCTTTTGATCTTGATCTTTGAACGAGAGGTTGCGAAGTGACCGAAGTGATGGGGCCGCCCGCAGGGGGGCACGACCGGACCGAGCCGGTTGACATCCAGGTCGAGATGCAGCGCAGCTACATCGACTACGCGATGTCTGTCATCGTCGGCCGGGCGCTGCCCGACGTCCGCGACGGGCTCAAGCCGGTGCACACGCGGATCCTGTACGCGATGTACGACGGCGGCTTCCGGCCCGACCGCGGGTACTTCAAGTGCTCGCGGGTGGTCGGCGAGGTGATGGGCAACTACCACCCGCACGGCGACAGCTCGATCTACGACGCGGTCGTGCGGATGGCCCAGTCGTGGTCGTTGCGGATGCCGCTGATCGACGGGCAGGGCAACTTCGGCTCGCCGGGTAACGACCCGCCCGCCGCCATGCGGTACACCGAGTGCCGCCTGGCCCCGCTGGCGATGGAGATGCTGCGGGACATCAACGAGGAGACCGTCGACTTCCGGCCGAACTACGACGGCCGGTCGGCCGAGCCGGTGGTGCTGCCCGCGCGCTTCCCGAACCTGCTCGTCAACGGCTCGCAGGGCATCGCGGTCGGGATGGCCACCAACATCCCGCCGCACAACCTGCGCGAGGTCGCGGCCGGCGTCCAGTGGTACCTGGAGAACTACGAGCGGTTCGAGGCCCCGGCGGCCGAGCCGCCGGCCGAGGCCGACGAGGACAAGCCGTATCGCGCGCCGTACGAAGACCTGCTCGACGGGCTGATGGAGCGGATCCCCGGACCCGACTTCCCGACCAGGGGCCTGATCGTCGGCCGGCGCGGCATCCGCGAGGCCTACCGGACCGGGCGCGGCTCGATCACCATGCGCGCGGTGGTCGACCTCGAGGAGATCCAGGGCCGCAACTGCCTGGTCGTCAAGGAGCTCCCGTTCCAGGTCAACCCGGACAACCTGGCGTCCAAGATCGCCGAGCTGGTCAGGGAGGGCCGCCTGTCCGGCATCGCCGACGTGCGCGACGAGACCAGCGGCCGAACCGGGCAGCGGCTGGTGATCGTGCTCCGGAAGGACGCCGTCGCCAAGGTTGTGCTGAACAACCTCTACAAGCACACCCAGCTCCAGGACACCTTCGGCGTGATCATGCTGGCGCTGGTGGACGGGGTGCCGCGCACGCTCCGCCTCGACCAGGTGATCAGGTACTGGGTCGCGCACCAGATCGAGGTCATCCAGCGGCGGACCCGGTTCCGGCTCCGCAAGGCCCAGGAGCGACTGCACATCGTCGCCGCCCTGCTGGCCGCGATCGACGCGATCGACCAGGTCATCGCGCTCATCCGGGGCTCCGAGTCGGCCTCGGTGGCCCAGCAGGGCCTGATGGCGCTGCTCGGACTTGACGAGATCCAGGCCCGGGCGATCCTCGACATGCAGCTGCGCAAGCTGGCCGCCCTCGAGCGCCAGGAGCTGATCGACGAGCGCGACGAGCTCGAGGCGCGGATCGCTGACCTCGAGGCGATCCTGGCCTCGCCGGCCCGGCAGCGCGAGATCGTCAGCACCGAGCTGGGCGAGATCGTCAGCCGGTACGGCGACGAGCGGCGGACCGAGATCGTCGCCTTCGACGGCGACGTCGCCGACGAGGACCTGATCCCCGAGTCCGACATCGTGGTTACGATCACCCGCGGCGGGTACGCGAAGCGGACTAATACCGATCAGTACCGGGCACAGCGACGCGGCGGGAAGGGGGTGCGCGGTGCGGCCCTTCGGTCCGAGGACATCGTGGACCACTTCTTCGTCACCTCAACCCACAACTGGATCCTGTTCTTCACCAACAAGGGACGGGTGTACCGGGCCAAGGGCTACGAGTTCCCCGACGCCGGGCGGGACGCGCGCGGCCAGCACGTGGCCAACATGCTCGCCTTCCAGCCCGACGAGCAGATCGCCGAGGTGCTCACGCTCCGCGACTACACGGTGGCGCCGTACCTGGTGCTCGCCACCAAGTCCGGGCTCGTGAAGAAGTCGCGGCTGCCCGAGTACGACTCGCCGCGCTCGGCCGGGCTGATCGCGATCAACCTGCGCGAGGACGACGAGGTGATCGGCGCCGCGCTGGTGTCGCCGGAGGAGGACCTGCTGCTGGTCAGCAAGGGCGCGCAGGCGATTCGGTTCCACGCCGACGACGAGCAGATGCGGCCGACCGGCCGGGCCACCTCGGGCGTGATCGGGATGCGGTTCAACGACGGCGACGAACTGCTCGGCATGTACGTGGTGCGTGAGGAGGAAGATGTCCTCGTGGCCACGGAAGGCGGATACGCTAAGCGCACGCCCGCTGACCAGTACCCGTTGCGAAACCGCGGTGGCCTGGGTGTCATCACGGCCCAGATCACCGAGGGCCGCGGTGGCCTGGTGGGCGCGCTGATGGTCCGTCCGGACGATGAGGTCTTCGCGATCACCTCGAACGGCGGCGTGATCAGGACCAGGGCCAGCGAGGTGCGGCAGACGGGTCGGGTGACGATGGGCGTCCGGTTGATGAACCTGGCGACCGGGAACACCATCGTCGCGCTGGCGCGCAACGCCGAGTCGGAGGTAGCCGCCGACATCGAAAACACAGCCACAACTGAGGACATTGCCGACGATGGCAACGAATCGGGTGACGTCGACGTCTGACCTATGTCGGATAGTCTCACCAGAAGGCACAAAGGGGCACCATTGGGCACCGAGGAGGACGGCGTGGACGAAGCGGGATCAACGACGCAGTCGCCGTTCATAACGACGCCGCAGTTGCTGGATTCGGACCCGGATGCGGACAGTGACGGAGCGGTCATTGACAATAGCTCTATGTCATCATCACGGAGGTCCGGAAGCTCGCGCTCCGGGTCAACAGGGGCCGGTGCGTCACGTACGCAGGCGACGCCACGGGCCGATGCTAATGGGAAAACCGCCAAGGACGACGCGAAGAGCGAGGCCGTAGCCGAGCCGGATAGCGAGGCCGCCAAGCCCGCTAAGCCTGTTAAGCCGGCCAAGGCCGCGCCGATGCCCGCGGACGGGATCGGCAGCAGGCCGTCGTTCACGCCAGCGGCGGCCGCTTCGCCCGCGCCGCAGACATCGGCAAGGCCGGCGCCGTCATCGCCCTCCGCTCCATCTTCGCCCTCATCCTCCTCAACTCAGTCATCGCCCGGGTCGAGCTACCAGCAGCCGGCGTCGAGCTACACGCAGCAGTCCTCGGCCTACGCGCCGTCAAATTACTCGCGGTCGTCCTGGTCGAGCACGCCGGATACGCCGACCGCAACCGTGACCGCCGATTCGGCCGGTTTCGGCGCGCCCACCGGGGCCAACCGGACCCAGGGCGCGTCGTCCAACGGCGGCTTCTCGTCGACTGCGGCCGGGGCCGCGGCCGGGGCTGCGGCCGGACTGAGCGGTGCCGCGGCCGGACTGAGCGGTGCGGCCGCCGGACTCGCGAGCTCGGTCACGGCCGCGTTCCGCGGCGGATCCGGTGCCAGGACCGCATCGGCGCCCAAGGAGCGGTCGGCGCCCAAGATCAAGGTTCGCCGGTCGAGCAAGCGGCAGGCGATGCTCACGCTGTCGCGGGTAGAGCCGTGGTCGGTCATGAAGTTCAGCTTCGTGGCCTCGGTGGTGGCGTTCATCATCTTGTTCGTCGCCGTGGCCGTGCTCTACATGGTGCTGTCCGCGCTCGGCGTGTTCGACTCGCTGCAGAACCAGGTCGCGTCGATCACGTCCGCCAAGAACACGGCGGGCACGAACATCTCGCACTGGTTCTCCGCGTCGCTCATCCTCGGCTAGACGGCCATGCTCGGCGCGCTGAACATCGTGCTCATCACGGCGCTGTCCACGATCGGCTCGGTGATCTACAACCTGATCGCGAAGACCGTCGGCGGCATCGAGGTGACCTTGCGCGAGACGGATTGATCGACGCGAGCAGCCTTGGGAATGCGGTAGAGTAACCCAGTCGATAGGGCTGCCCCTCGGGGGTATAGCTCAGTCGGTTAGAGCGCGTCCCTGATAAGGACGAGGCCCGTGGTTCAAGTCCACGTACCCCCACGCCTATCGACGCCAGACCCCTGCACGTTCACGTGCAGGGGTCTTCGCTTTTTCTGCAAGAGCTTGAGCGGCGGCTCACCGGGGCGGCGGTAGGCTAACGGATGTGGCCCGGACGACACGGGCTTACGACCACTCGGGGAAATCGATGTTGGAGGGACCGGCTCGGTGAAGAAGCTGTTGATCCTCATCCTGTTTGTGCTCGGCGGTCTGGCGGTCTGGCGCAAGGTCGCGTCGCAGCGCGCGGATCTTGACCTGTGGAGCGAGGCCACCGCCCCCGACGAATACTGACGAAGGGCCCGGACCGGGCCGCCTGGCCCGGTCTCCGGACTACCGACTACATCCGTAACCGCCGCTGAACCCCTTAGGCGCGTGCGATGACCGAATCCTCTCCCATCTCGCTGGTCTGCCTGGACCTGGCGGGCATCGTCATCGACGACTCCGTTGTGGAGCGCGCCTACGCCGAGGCGATCGCGACCCAGGGCATCGTCCCGGGGACCCAGGACTACGCCCGCTCGATGGTCAGGTTCGACCGTTCGCGCGGTCGCCCGCCCGCCAGCGTGCTGCGCGAGCTCTTCGAGGGCGACGAGCCTCGGGCTCAGGTGGCGGCGCTCGCGTTCGACCGGTCGTTCCGCGCGGCCGCGCAGCGGTTCGGCGTGTGCGTGCCGTCGGCGGTAGCCGACGCGATCGGCAAGGCGGCGGGCTCGGGCGCCCGGGTCGTGCTGATGACCGTGCTGTCCAGGTCTGCCTGCGGCGAGCTGCTCGGCTCGTTCCGCGACGCCGACCTGGTGCTCTGCGCCGACGACGTGCCCCGGAGCTTCCCCTGGCCGGACCCGGTGCTCACCGCGATGCTGCGGCTCGGCACGGCCGACGTGCGCGAGGTCGCGGTGGTCAGCGCGACCGAGGACGGCGTGCTCTCCGGCTGCCGGGCCGGGGCCGGCCTGGTGGCGGGCATCGGCGCGGGCGCCCGCTCGGCCGCGCAGCTCCGCGCGGCGGGCGCGACCCATGTGCTCGACAGCATCGCTGCTCTTTCAGACCTGGTCACGGGGTTGTCCGGCGCCGGTCCGGGCCTAGACTTGTAGGCATGCCCGAACTTCCGGAGGTGGAAGCCCTCGCGGTCTTCCTCCGTGAGCATGCGAGCGGCCGCGTCATCGCGCGGGCCGAGGCGGCCTCGTTTGCGGTACTGAAGACCTTCGATCCGCCGCTGTCGGCGCTGTCCGGGCGCGTGATCGGCGAGATCTCCCGGCACGGCAAGTTCCTGGATCTCAGCTGCTCCGGCGGGTCCGGCCCGGATGACGCTGGGGCAGGCGACCTGCACCTGGTCATGCACCTGGCCCGGGCCGGCTGGCTGCGCTGGCGCGACGACATCCCGGATAAGCCGGTCAGGCCGGGAAAGAGCCCGCTCGCGTTCCGGCTCGTGCTTGACGACGGGTCCGGGTTCGATCTGACCGAGGCGGGCACCCAGAAGCGGCTCGCCGTCTACCTCGTCCGCGACCCGGCCGACGTGCCCGGCGTCGCCAGCCTCGGCCCCGAGCCGCTGGCCGACGACTTCACGGTCGACGCGCTGGCCGCGATCCTGGCCGGCCGGCGCACCCAGATCAAGGGCGTGCTTCGCGACCAGCACATCATCGCCGGGATCGGCAACGCGTACTCCGACGAGGTGCTGAACGTCGCCAAGATGTCCCCGTTCAAGCTCGCCTCGAGCTTCACCGCCGACGAGGTGGCGGTGCTGCACGACGCGATCGTGAGCACGCTCCGCGAGGCGGTGAAGCGGTCGGCCGGGCTGGCCGCGGCCGACCTCAAGGGGGAGAAGAAGACCGGGCTGCGGGTGCACGGGAAGGCCGGGCCAGCCGTGCCCGACCTGCGGAGACACGATCCGCGAGGTCTCCTTCGCCGACTCGGCGCTGCAGTACTGCCCCACCTGCCAGACCGGCGGCAAGCCGCTCGCCGACCGGCGGATGTCGCGGCTGCTGAAGTAGCTTCTCCGGGTTGACAGCCAGCGGCGCCGGCGTCAGGCGGCGCCGCCGACCGCCTTACCGCGGCAGATGAGGTCGACGTAGGACGGCGGCATCCCGGACGCGACCCCGGCCTGCAGCTGGATCTCGGCCAGGGCGGAGGCGACCAGCTCCCGGCAGTGCGGGCACTGCGGCGGCTGCCACGCGCCGGTGCCCTCGTAGACGGACTCGGCGGCGGCGCGCGCCTCGGTGCAACTGGTGTCGGCGAGCCCGGAGAAGTCGATCTGCAGCGGGATGCCCGCCTCCTGGACGGCCAGCCTGGCCTGCGCCGCCAGCGCGATGATGACGTCGCACTGGGCGGACTCGTCGAGCTCGCGCCAGGTGGCGGACGCCTCGTCGTACCGCCGGCCGGCCATCGCCGAGGTCAGGAGATAGCCGATGCGCGGAGCCTCCCAGCGGGTCGTGCTCATGCCTCACCCCCATGCATGAAAAGCCGTCGCCAAACCGTGTGGATGAGGCGCTCGACCCAGCCCGACAGGCCCGTGCCAGTGGCCGGGCCGCGCTGGTCCGACGCGCCTTCGCCCCAGACAACGCCCACCAATGCCCCCTTTTGGATTTGGAGGGTTGAGGCGCAATGGTCGGCCCCTAGGCGGGGTCGGCCGCCCAGGGGCCGCCTGCGGGAGTCCTCGGTAACCCCCCAGAACCTGGGACGCCCGCAGCGCTACTTTGCGGGTTGCCCGGGGGGAAATCGACCGGGCGACAATCCGTAGCGCGGTGCTCACATTAGCGTGACGAGACAACGTTGTCTACACGAACCAACAACTCCGAACTTGAATGCAAAGTGCCTGGTCATGACCTCTTTTGTGGACCCTGGAGTCGGCTGATCCACGACCGGCGGGAAGCGCTGGTACCCTGAGGACGTATTCCTGGGGCTATGGCGCAGTGGTAGCGCACCTGCCTTGCATGCAGGGGGTCAGGGGTTCGAATCCCCTTAGCTCCACTCCAGGTCAGAGGTTGTCGATGACGTCCTTGGCTTCCTTCAGGCTCTGAGCGAGCGCCTCGCGCTCACGGCGCGAACGGGCGCTGCTCTCGCTGACCATCCAGCCGGCGCAGCCGAGCGCGAAGACGCCTGCCAGGAGTTCCGGCCGCTTTGAAGGGATGCCGATCGCCGCGGCGGAGGCCACCACCACCAGCGCCAGGGTGACCGTCCAGATCCGGCGGCTACTGCGGGGGCGCCCTGCGTGCATCACCGTCCGAATGATCCAGTTACGTCGTGATTCGCCCGGCATGGACGAAGCGTAGCCGACCCGGGCTGGCCGCGCTGGTCAGGTGGCGCCGCCCGGCGCCGGACTAGCTCAGGAAACGCCGGTACTGGTCTGTATCTGCTCAGCCCCGGCGTCGTCGCCGAAGATACGCCAGCCGCCGCCTCCGGCCTGTTTCGCCATGTACATGGCCCGGTCGGCGTGGATGAGGAGGGCGGTCAGGTCCTCGTAGGGCGGGCATTCGGCGATGCCGACGCTTGCGTGTGTAGGCAAGCGGCTCCCCGTCGCTGCCGATGGAAATCGGTGACCCGGCGGGTGAGCTGGTCCGCCAGGTGGATCGCGCGCAGGCTGGTGATCCCGGGCACGATGATGACGAACTCGTCGCCGCCGTAACGTCCCACGATGTCCTCGGGCCGGACGTTCTCCCGGCACGCCCGCGCCAGGTCGGTGAGCACCTCGTCGCCCGCGATGTGGCCGTGCAGGTCGTTGATCTGCTTGAAGTTGTCAACGTCGATCATCAGCGCGACGACGGGCTGGCCGAGCCGCTGGGCATGGGCGAAGGCGGCCTCGGCCGTTTCCATGAAGTGGCGCCGGTTGAACAGGCCGGTGGTGCCGTCGATCGAGGCCAGCTGCTGGTACCTGACCGCGAGCCGGCCGTAGTCGCGCAGGGCGATGTACTGGCGGACGCTGACCAGGAGGGTCAGCAGCAGGGCACCGAGCAGGATGCCGCCGAGCGGGTTGAACCCGACGCTGCGCATCCCGACGAAGGCCAGCAGGACGTAGCTGCTCAGGACGGCCACGTAGGGCAGGAAGGACGGCCGCGCGGGAACGGGCTCCGCCGGCTCGACCACGATCCCGGTGGGCTTGGTGCGCAGCTGGCTGGCGGCGGAGATGCAGACGGCGGTCACCCCGAGCATCCACAGCGTGTCGACCGGATCGCCGCCGAGGTAGGCCGAGTGCACGGTGATGTAGGCGTAGGTGAGGTCGGCCGCGATGAAGAGCAGCAGGCCGACCGCGAAGATCTGCAGCGCCATGACGCTCGACCGGGGGACACCGCGCCACAGCAGCGTCAGGATTCCGAACAGCAGCAGCAGGTCGCCGATCGGGTACGCGTAGGTGACGAGGTCGAACAGGTCGAAGTGCAGGCCGGTCCCGACGGCCGGCCCGAGCGCCAGGTACCAGATGAGCACCGCGCCGCCGGTGAACACCGTGCCCAGGTCGAGCAGCAGCCGCAGCCGCTCCGGGCCCGACCCCCGACGGGCCGGGAAGGAGAGCAGGCCGCAGAAGGCGACTACGTAGAAGCCCAGGTAGGCCGCGTCGGACCAGGTCGGGGTAGGCCACGCCGGTGCATCACGTTCTCGACCCAGAACTGCAGCAGGTCGCCGAGCAGGTAGAGGAACATCGCCAGCGACAGCAGGCGCCACGCGCGGCAGGTGCGGTGCCCGAGATCCGCCCGCCGCGACACCCGCCAGGCCAGCACCACCGCGGCCCCGTTCACCGGGACGAACGCCAGGTCGCCGATGAGCGCCTGGTGCGCGCGCCCGCCCCAGCGGAACATCTGCCACAGACCGTAGACCACCAGCACCAGTACCGCGGCCGCCAGCGTGCCGACCGCCGACCTGCTGCACCGATCGCCGCGCAGCGCGCCGACCGCGCGGCCGACGGGCGCGCTGACCAGCCCGCCGGGATCCGCCCGGCGCGGCTGGGGACTGGGCTGCGGGTAGCCGGACGCCTCCACCGGCAGCACGAGCCTGGCCGGGTCGCGCAGCCACTCGGTGAAGGCGGCGGCCGACATCGGGCGCCCGAGGTAGAACCCCTGGCCGATGTCGCACCCGAGAGCCTGCAGCTCGGAACTGATGGCCGCGGACTCGACCCCCTCGCCGACCACCTTGACGCCGAGCTGGTGCGCGAGGTCGATCGTGGTGCGGACGATCGTGCGGAAGCTCGTGCTGCGTGACGATCGGGCGCACGATCGAGCTGTCCAGCTTGAGCTCGTCGATCGGCCAGCCGCCGAGGCTCTCCAGGGAGGCGAAGCCGGTGCCGAAGTCATCGAGGGAGAACTGGATCCCGGACTCCGCCAGCTGCGCGAAGAACCTGGCGCTGACGGCCGTCGGTCCCGGTTTCCTCGCTCACCTCGAGCGCGATCATCTGGCCGGGCACCTGCTCCTCGCGCCAGGAGCCGGGCGACGGCGGCGGGGAAGTCGGGGTCGGCCACGCAGCCGGGCCCGATGTTGACCGAGACCGGGACCAGCCAGCCGGCCGCGGCCCAGGCCCGGTGCTGGACGAGCGCCTGCCTGAGCATTTCCAGGCTGAACTCCGTCATCAGCCCGAGCTCCTCGGCCAGCGAGATGAACGAGGACGGCTGCAGGGTCCCGAGCTCCGGATGCTCCCACCGGGCGAGCAGCTCGGCCGCCACCAGCCGCCCGGTCGACAACTCAACCTCGGGCTGGAAGTACCCGATCAGCTGTCCGTCTCGCAGCGCGCGGGGGAACTCCGCGCGCAGCCGTGCCGCTACGTCGTCGGCTTCGGAGGCCATGGTTCGCTATGTTCCCCTCGGCGGCAGCAGCACCCTTCGCATCACACAATGTAACCACAATGTGGTCTTTCGTAACTCGGATCTCTGCGCAGACCGGAACCCGCCTGCGGCTTCCCAGCGGTCAGGCCGAGGCGCGGCGGACGAGCCGGGGCCGGGACAGGCCGTCGTGCGGAGCTGCGTTCCGGCCAGCCAGGCTTTCCAGGATGGCCTGTGCGAGTTCCCGGCCCGTTTCCGCGTAGTCAAGGCCGATGGTGCTGAGCGGCGGGATGCTCACTTGCGCGGCGGCGATGTCGCCGACCCCGATGACCGCGATATCGTCCGGGGCCCGCAGACCTCGCAGGTGCATTCCGGCCAGCACCGCCATGGCGGTCTCGTCGTTGTACGCGCACACCCCGGTGACCGACGCGTCGGTCCACTGGTCCACGGCCAGGGCCGCCTTGGGCGCCGTCCATCTCGACCTCCAGCGCGATGGGCTCGGCCAGCCCGTGTTCGGCGCACGCGGCGAACGACGCCGCGCGAGGCGCTCCTGCACCCTGAATTGCGTCGGGTGCTCCCCCGGTCAGGGCGTAGCCGAGTCGGCTGTGGCCGAGGCCGATGAGATGCTTTGCCTGGAGCCGTCCGATCTGCTGCAATTCGGTTCTGGCCTGGCTCCCTGTTCCGAGCACGACCTCGGCCCCGGCTCGATGCAGCGCCTCGGTCGTCTCCTCGTCGAAGGGGATCAGGGTGATGACGGCGGAGGCGTCCACCGCGGCGCACAGGTCGGGCAGCGGACGCCCGTGCCCCTCGGCCAGGTGGGTGACCAGAGACAGGCCGTGCTCGGCGAGCGCCGCCGCCAGTTGCTCGATGAAGCGGGAGAGGTTCGCGGAGATCGGCAGTCCCGGCAGCGCGAGCAAGACCACGTCGCTGCGTCCGGCCGCCAGCGACCGGGCGGAGGCGCGCGGTCGGTAGTCCAGCTTCTTCGCCGCTTCCAGGACGCGGCGTCGGGTCTCCTCGGGGATCGTCTGCCCTTGGGTGTTGTTGAGCACGAAGCTGACCGTGCTCTGCGACACTCCGGCTTCCCGTGCCACGTCGACGCTGGTGATCCGACTGGAGGATCGTCTCATCTGGTTCCCCGCTCGTCCGGCCCCACTGTAGGCCGATCGGGTGAGGATAACCGCCGGCGTGGCTGAGTGGTTAGCCGGCCTGGCGCCGGCCGGGCGCCGCAGGTCTCGGCCAGGTGATGAACCGGCCGAGACCTGCGGCGTGCCTTCCGATGGCTGCCGAGCGGAGCCGGCTGACGTGCTGCGTCAGCCGACGAGCAGCTTGTGACGCAGCTTGGCGATCGTCTGCGGGCTCAGGCCGAGGCCGTGCATGGCGTAGCCGTACATGGAGCCGTAGCTCGCCGCCACCTGCGCGAAGCCGGCCTGCAGGTAAGCGGCCTGAACCTCGCGCAGCGGAGCGTAGACGGCGGTTTCGGCGGCGGGCATCGCCTTCAGTTCGGCCTGCACGGGTGTCTGGCCGCGTTCAGGCGGGGTACCGCTTGGGTTCCTGCGTGTAGACGCGGCCGGCGGGGGTCTGCCATCGATGCCAGCCCGGCTTCGGCTGGGTGACGTTCCAGCCGGGCGACTGTTTGACCTGGTGGCAGGCGCGACTGCGGGCGCCCGCGTTGCAGGTGCACGTTTTCCCGCCCTGGTCATACGGCACGGCGTGCTCGAAATCCGAGTCGCGCGCGTGCCGGTTGCAGGGCGGGAACGTGCAGGTGCCGTCTCTGATCTGGACGAGGTGCCGGAGCCGGTCGCTCGGCTGGTAGCCGTGCGTCTCGTACCGGTGGTCACATTCGAAGACCGGTACCGGGTCCAGGCGCACGGTGAGCTCGCGCCCGCCCGGCAGGACGAGCGTCCAGGTGCCGAAGCCGTCTGGGGTTCCGGGTCTGCCGCGCGGGGTGCGCATCGTGAATGACCAGGGGCCGGTGTGACTGGCGGGGCGGCTGGAGAGGCTGGGGAGGGTGGCGGCGGGGATGGTCAGGTTCAGCCGGGCGGGGAGCGCGACCGGGGATGCTGCCGAGCCGACCTGGCGTGATGTCCGGGCCGGTGCGGGCGCAGCCGTGGCCGATGGCGTATCCCTCGGGGCTGGTGACGGTCACGCACACCTCGGTGCGCGGGCTGGCCGCTGCGGCGGCGGCCAGGTCCCGGGCCAGCGCCGGGTCGAGCAGGCCGAAGCCGTGGATCTCGCCCGGCCGCTCGGCCAGCCCGAGCAGCGTCGCCAGCGGCACGATCAGATCGGCCGGGCGCCGCTCGCGCGCCCGCCCGGTCGGCGGCACGCCGGGCCGGGGGCCAGGCCGCCGGAACCGCCGGGACCGCCGGAACCGTCGGGGCCGGGGTCGCCGCCGGCGCCGCCGGAGCCGGAGCCGGAGCCGCCATCGCCGCCGGAGCGTCCGGAGCCGGACGTCCGGGTTCGCCGCCATCGCCCGCCGTCATCGGGGCGGGCATCGTCGCCGGGGTCATCGTCGTCATCGGCTTGCCCGCTGCCGTCGAGATCGTCGTCTTCATGGGGCACGCAGCTGCCGTCGCACTCGGAGCACGGGCAGTCGCCCGGGCTGGCCGGGGCGTCCGGGTCGCCGTGCGCGTCGCCGGCAGCGGGCTCGGCTTGTGCTGACCCTGCATCGAGCGGCTGCCCACGCGTCCGCGCTGTCCGTCAGGTCGTCTTGCTGTTCCGCGACCGCGACCCGCTCGCGGCCGGCACGCCGTTGATGAGGTCGAGATAGGCGTGGGCGCGCAGCACGTCCATCGGGGTGTCGCCGAACGCCCCTGATTCCTTGTATTCCTCGGCGCGGGCGTTGACGTTGGCCATGGCGGCGAGGGCCTCGTCGGGGGGCAGGTCGCGGCCGGACAGGCCCGCGGTGCCGGCCTGCTCGCGGAAGAAGGAGACCCGCGCGTCCCTCTTCTGCGCGTGCTCGCGCCGTCGCTCGGCCATCCCCGGGTCGACCGTCAGGGCCGCCTGCTCGGCCAGGCGCAGCACCTGCGTGTAGGTCTTGCCCGCCAGCTGGTCGGCGATCAGGGCCTCGGCGGCGGCGGCGTCGGGGTCGGTCAGCTGCACGAGGGTCTCGGCGACGGCCCTGGCCTTCGGGCTGGTCAGCGTCCCGTCGTCCAGCCGGGCGGCGATGCGGGGCAGCCGCGCCCCCAGCTCCCACGCGAGCGACGCGGTGCTCTCGGCCGACTGGGTCGAGCAGGCCAGCGCGCCCGCCAGCTCGTAGCGCAGCGACCGGGACCAGGTTTCCGGCAGGTCGCCATGGTCGCTGCCAGGCGACGGAGGGGCCTCGCGGCGCATCATCTCCCGGATCAGGCCGAGCTTGGCGCCCGCGGCCCACGACTCGATCGCCGCCCACGCCCGCAGCAGGCCGACCAGCTCGTCGCCGGTCGGCCCCCGGGCAGCGCCGCTCCGGCCCCGACAGCTCGTCGACCAGCAGGGCCATCCGGCCCGACGGCGCCGGGCGCGTCGCGCGAGTCGTCTCACGCGAACTGCGCCAGCCGCGGGTCGGGACCCGACCGGGGCCGGATCCGGCACCGGGCTGCCGGAGGCCGGGGGCGTCGGCTCGGGATCGCGGTCCCGGCCCGCGCCCTCCCCGTCGTCCTGCCCCGGCTGCCCGTCCATCGTGATCCCCGTTCGATGATGATCATCGTAAATCTCGCTTACTCGAATATTACTCCGATTCAAATGCCTTATGCTGCGGCAGGCACTTACCTAAATGGATACACTTTCCTAACCTGGGCTGCCACTCGGGCGTCCTCGTGGGAGAGGAAATTCGAAACCAATCATCCCGAACGGTCGCGTGCTCCGCGTTGATCCGCCGAGCAGACGGCCCCGCAAGGGGCAGACGACGCGGAGAGCGGCACCACTCCCCCCAATCGGCGAGCCAACGGATCGCCAGAATCGTCGACGCAGAGATCGTCGAGTTAAGCGCCGAATTCGTACCTGAAGACGTAGGCGCTCGAGTCGGCGGTCATCTCGTTGACTTCGACCGGGGTGCCATCGGCATCGACCGCGACCCGGCATATCTCGACGACCGGGGTCCCGGCCGCGATCTGGAGCCGTTCCGCCTCGGCCGACAACGGCATCCGGGAGCGGATGTCCTCGCGGAATCGCGCGGGCGCGTGGCCGAGGTCGGCGAGGCGGGCGTAGATGCCGCCGGGGCCGGTCTCAGTCTGGGCGATCGGCGTGTCCGAGGCAATCGCGGCCGGAAGCCAGGATCGGGACAGCAGGACGGGCTTTCCGTCCAGGACGTAGCGGCGGCTGCGGAGCACCGCCCTGGCCCCCTGCTCAAGGCCGAGCAGTGCGCGGACATGTTCGGGGGCATCTGCCTCGGAGACCTCTACCTGATCGACGACCAGGTCACGCCCCTCGGTCTCGGTGCTCCAGACTGACGCGCCCGATGGCCAAGTCGAGGAGCCCAGTCGGCCGATACCCTCGCGGACGATGGGACGGAAGTCACGCACGTAGATCCCTGACCCCTTGCGGGCCTCAGCCAGGCCCCAGTTGACGAGTTGGGCGAGTGCCTGCCTGCGGTGCCGCGAGCGACACCGTGGGTTCTCATAACGTCGTTCTCGCCGGGAAGGCGCGCACCAGGCAGGTACTGACCGGACTCGATGGCTTCCCGCAGTCCGGCCGCGATCAGCCAGTACCTAGGCCGCCCGTCCTCACCCGCACTGACCAGCTGACCATATCTGACTACGTCGGCCAGGAGCGTGCGATTCGTCGAGCCTTGAACCGGACCGGGCCCACAGCCGTTGCCCAGGGTGAGACGTATCCGAAATTGGGTGCCGACACTGGGAGGTGACGAGTGCCCGTCGACCGCCCCGACCCAGCCGACGATCCCGATGAACCCGGCCACCGTCGCCCACCCGACGATTCCCGGGCAGCCCGACGCCGCCCCACTCACTGCCTCTAGACCAGGCCGATCGCGCCACGGTCCACCGCGCCAATCGAGCCCAAGTCGAGCAGGAATATGCCGCCCACCAGGAGAGCGCGCAGGATGCCCCGCGGACGCGGCGGCCGATGCGGACTCCGACCGCGGCTCCTGGGACGAGGCGCTGCCGTCCCTGCGAGCCGCCTGGGAAGGACACCAAGATCGGTATCCAGAACGAGAGCGGGCTACGCCCCGCACCCACACCGATGGCTCCTGGTCCTTCGGCGAAACCCGCAGGCTCACCCCTGAGCAGAACACCGAAGCCACCAAGGCCTGCGCCGACATCCACGACGAAGGCGAACGAGTCGCCCTCCCGGCCATGCGCCAGATCGAAGCCTCCGATCCCACCCGCGGCCTCGCCGGCCTAGAGCACATGCTCAAAGGCGAAGACCGACTCAAGGAGAAGATTGCCGATGCGCTCCGGGGCCGCCCGGGACTCACGGCGACTCAAGCGCTCAGCATCGTTCCGGACCCCGTGCGATTCACCTTCACGTACAGCCCCGATCGTTACGCTGATGGTGTAGTCGCGGACGTTGAGCGCATCAAGGAGATCGGACTCGAGGAAGTCAAGCTCAAGAACCTCTGGTCAGATGAGCCAGTACAAAGGGATCAACAGTCAATGGCGCAGCCCAGAGACTGGCCTGCGCATCGAGGTACAGTTCCACACGCCCGCGAGCCTGGAGGCCAAGGAGCTGACCCATAAGGCATACGAACGCATCCGAAGCACAGACACATCGCCCACCGAACGACACGAGCTTGAGGCTTTCCAGCGTCGGGTAAACGCACTCCTCGACACTCCCCCCGGCACCACCGAGATCCGAGACTTCCCGGAGAAATGACATGGCTCAGACGATCACCTACTACGCGATCATCGATGAGTTCAGCAGCCGTGAGCGCCCCGGCGGAGTCCTCCGTCGCGTAGTCGACGCCAACGGTCAAGTTGATGAGGCATTCTCGTCTGACTTGACGTGGGAATTCTCGTCCCTCCTCTACGCATCCGAGCGCGGCGACACCATGTTCGACTTCATCCCGATCACCCAGGACGAGGCTGACCAGATTGTCGCCCGGATTCGGAAGATGGCCGAGCCGACTGAGTAGGTCATCCGCGCCCGGGTCGCCTCGCCCGCAGTGACGGACACCCTTACCTGGCGTCGAGGTGATCAGCGATGATCTTGCCGATGATGTTCTTCGTGAGCTCGGCTGCGTCGGGGTCAGTGTTCAACTCCTCGACCAGGACGATCATCGCCTTCCAGATCGCCCAACCGCGGCCGCGCGTCCACGTCGCCTCGTCGAACGGCATCCGCTGTTTGAACACGCGCTGGCTCTCACCGGACAGGAACGTCCACGCGATCGTCGTGTCGCACGCCGGGTCGCCGATCCCGCAAGTGCCGAAGTCGATGACGGCGCTCAGCCGACCGGAGGAGTCCAAGAGCAGGTTCCCGGGCTGCGCGTCGCCGTGGAACCACACCGGCGGACCGTCCCAGCGGGCTGCCAGCGCCTGCTCCCAGACCTCTTCGGCCAGGTCGGTATCGATCTGACCGCGCAGCGCGGCCAGCGCCGCCCTGGTCTCGGCGTCGTAGTAGCCCGGTGATCCGCCGCGGAAGAAGTTGTGCGGGCCGGGCAACGGCCCGCCGGACGGGTTCACCTTGTAAAGGGCGGTGAGAAAGTCGGCCAGGTCGGCGGCGAACTCGGGCAGGTCCGCCACCGTCGCGGCCGCTGCCGTCTGGCCCTCGATCCACCGGTACACCGACCACGGCCGCGGGAAACCGGAGCCCGGCTCGCCCATGGCCAGCGGCTCCGGGATCGGCAGCGGCAACTGCGGGGACAGGACCGGCAGCCAGCGGTGCTCCTTCTCGACCTCCTCGACGTAGGCCTGCGAGCTGGGCAACCGGACCGACATCCGCTCGCCGAGACGGAACGTGGCATTGTCCCAGCCGTCGACGTCAACCGGACGAACGGACAGCGCGGCCCACTGCGGGAACTGGCTCGCGACCAGCCGCGAGACAAGCTCGGGAGTTATGTCCGCCTTCTTCACGAGCACGCATTATGCCATGACAGCCCGGCCGCCAGCCGAGTCCGGATTCTGCCAGTACCAAGGCCCGAAGAACAAAATCAGTCAGCCCGAACGGTCGCGTGCTCCGCCTTCACCTGCCATTCCTCATGACGATGGGCGGACAGCATGCGTGGCCCACGGGGTGAGGAGCAGCCGCTGTAAACGATTGCTGCACGGTAAGGTGAGGGTGCAGACCGCCTCCTGGCTATTCGCGAAAGTGACGACCATCCGCCTCGCCTGGAAGGCATACCAGCTGCCATGAATGAGAACGAGAAGACGCCGGTCACGCCACCGGCCGACAACTGCGCGATCTGCGAGGCCACGGCCGCCTCGGCCAAGATCAAGGGGCTGAGCGGACTGGAGTACGACATCTGCGCGTTCTGCGAGTCGGTGGTCCGCAGGGCGGAGATCGACTCGTGGAGGAAAATCTTCCGCAGCATCGAGAACGGGCAGCTGCCCTGACGCATGACGAGCTGGTGAAGGCGATCGTCGCCAGGGCGTTCGTTCGCGGGTGTTAGTTTCACGCAGGCGACTTGGTGCCCCGCCGGATCCCGGCGAGGCACCAAGTGGGGCATGGTGGGACTTAGCCCTGTGCCTGCGGGTCCTCGGAGAGGTGCCAGGTCACCGCGGGGGCGTGGCCTGGGTCGTAGATCTGCTGCTGGCCGGCCGTGGTGCCGTCGCCGGTGTAATGGCGCCAGGCGAGGCCCTGTTCGATGAAGATGCCGATCTTGGCGTCGCAGATTGCGCAGACGGGCTCGGCTTCCCCGGTGGCGCCGGGATTGTCGTCGTCGGACTGGGCTACGTCCATCGAGTGGTCGAAGGCGTCTGGCTCGAAGACGCTCAGGAAGATGAGGGCCGCACTCAGTTGGTCGGACGTGGCCGCGGCGATGCGGTCGAGCCTCGGGTGCGTACCGAGAGGCGGGATGGGGAGCGCGGATTGGGCGTCCTCGGCGATGATTGACCTCATGGTCATCCCTCCAGGGGTCTGGTTGGGGTGGTCTAGGGTCGTCGCTGGTGTTCGCGCACCGGCGGCGACCCGCTCGCGTTTGCGGGCTGTGCTGTTAATGATAGGCGAATTTCAGTTTGTGGCCAATTAGCGGGCGGGCGTGGCGTCGTACAGAGGTTCCTCTATTTTCGTTTACCTGGGGATAAGAGGTAGCTGTGTGGTTCATGAGTCGCTGCGGACCGTTCGGGATAACAGAGAAGAGCAGCGATCGGATCGGTCCATCCGTGCGTCAGCGGCGCGACCATCCATCAGGGCTGGTCGAGCAGCTCTCGGATCTTGAGCGACTAGGTCATTGAAGCGGTAGCAATCGATTGCACCACGGTAAGGTGAAGCGAAATCCGCGACGAAGCCCGAGACGGGAGCGATAGACGGCTATGTCCGAAATGCCCAAATCGGGACATGACTCCCTGGATATCTCCGATCTGAAGAGGCTTGACACCGGAACGGCGCACATCGCCCGGGTCTACGACTACTGGCTAGGCGGGAAGGACAACTTCGCCGCAGACCGGGCCGCCGGCGAGGAGGCCCTGGAGGCGTTCCCCGGCCTGATCTCATCTGTCCGCGCTAACCGCGCCTTCCTCGCCCGCACCGTGCGCTACCTGGCCAGGGAGCGGGGAATCCGTCAGTTCCTCGACGTCGGCACCGGCATCCCCGCGTCGAATAACACCCACGAGGTCGCCCAGTCCGTTGCCCCGCAGGCGCGGGTCGTCTACGTCGATAACGACCCAATGGTCCTGGCGCACGCCCGCGCCCTGCTCGGCAGCGGACCGCACGGCGCGACCGACTACATCGACGCGGACCTGCGCGATACCGGCAAGATCCTCGAGATCGCGGGCAGGACGATCGACTTCACCGAGCCCGTCGCCGTGATGCTGATCGCCGTGCTCCACCTGATCCGCGACGAGGACAACCCGCGGCAGATCATTTCCGAACTGATGGCTGCCGTGCCGCCAGGAAGCTCGCTGTCGATCTCGCACGTCCCCAACGACATGCACATGGGCCAGATGTCGGACATGAGCGACCGCCTCAACCGGCTGCTCGCCCAGCCGAGCACCTACCGCAGCCGCGCCGAGGTCACCGGATTCTTCGACGGACTCGAGCTCGTCGAACCGGGCGTGACCCCGATTCAGCAGTGGCGCCCGGATACCCCGGAGGAAGCGAGCGCGGTCGCGGCGATGTGGGGCGGCGTCGCCTTCAAGCGGTAGAAGATCAAAATCAGTCAGCCCGAACGGTCCCAGACTTCGCCTTCACCCGTCGCCCAGGCACAGGTCAGGCCTGATCGAGTTCCTCGCGCCTAAGCAGCGCATGAAGGCGGATCCCGTCACCCGCCAGGGCGCCGGCGCCTCCCTCCTGCCGGTCGATGACGCACAGCGCATGGCCGATCCAGGCTCCCAGCTCACGCAGCTGGCCAGCGGAGATCGCGATCTGCCCGCCCGAGGTCACCACATCCTCGACCACCAGGACCCGGCGCCCCCTGACCTCGGCACCCTCGGCCAGCCTGGCCGTGCCATAAGTCTTGGCTGCCTTCCGCACGAACGCGCACGGCAGGCCAGCCCTTTGCCCGAGCGCCGTGACCACCGCGATGCCGCCCATCTCCAGACCCGCCAGCACCTCGGTCCCCTCAGGAATCAGCGGCACCATCGCGTCGGCAAGCTCACCCAGCAAAGCAGGATCGGCCTCGAACTGGTACTTGTCGAAGTACTCATCAGCCACCCGGCCCGAACGCAGCACAAAGCTGCCTGTCAGCCGACAGCGATCACGAACCCGGCGAGCAAGATCTGCATCAGTCACGACGACAGCATCGCAGGCCTCGATCACCGCCTCACCACCACCATCGACAGGCCGCGTCCGACGAGGTCCACCGGTCGGCCGAGCCACTACCGGCTCGCCGACGCTCCGACCGCTACAACCAAGCTCGCCGTCCGCAAGCCGGAGCGAAATGATCCGCAGCCTTATGACCCGCGAGGCCGAGTACAAATGCGGTCATTATCGCAACCACCTCATGGACGCGAAAGATCGAGGTTTAAATGTAGCTGCGAGAAATCAAGTCGGAACCGATAGCGGAGCAAATCGTGGAAATTCTGGTCGGCACGGCGGTAAGCCACCCAGGCATAATCGAGACAGGAACCCAGTGAACTTCAAGGCAATCGTCTTTTCCGCGGCAACCGGTGTCGCGCTGGCCGGGATTGGGGCAACGGGGGCCAGCGCTTCGAGTGCCCGAACCCCGCAGGCAATCACCCTGGGGACGGTGACAGTGACCGATGCGGGCACGTCTCTCGCGGCGACCAGTCCCGGCACCCAGTTGTGGATGAAGCTCTACGCCAACCACGGCAACGGCGGCGCTCTGTCGGCGACTGTCAGCCCGAACGGGAGCACGGTGTTCGTCACCGGCTACACCACCACGGCGAGAGGCGCGGAGGACGACACCACGGTCGCCTATAACTCCGTTACCGGCGCTCAGCGGTGGGCCAAGAGCTACGGCGGTCCCGGCGGCACCGACCGGGCACTCTCGGTCGCTGTCAGCCCGAACGGGAAGGCAGTGTTCGTCACCGGCTACAGCTTCAGAGCCGTCTCAGGGGTGGACTACGCCACGATCGCCTACAACGCCACCAGCGGCGCCCAGCTCTGGGTGAAACGGTACGACGACGGCCTCGGCAACCAAGGCGACAGCGAAGCTGCCGAGGTGGCGGTCAGCCCCAACGGGAGCACGGTGTTCGTCACCGGGACCAGCCTCAGCGCCACAAAAGGCAACGACTACGCCACGATCGCGTACAACGCCGCGACCGGCGCCCAACGGTGGGCAGCACGCTACAACGGCGCCAGCGGCGGCAACTACGCCCACGCGCTGGCCGTCAGCCCGAACGGGAAGACAGTGTTCGCGACCGGGTCCAGCATCGGGGCCCATAACAGCTATGACTACGCCACGGTCGCCTATAACGCAGTCACCGGCGCCCAGCGGTGGGCCAAGCGGTACAACGGCGCCCGCAACGGCGGCGTCAGCCGAGGCGCGAATGCGGTGGTGGTCAACCCCAACGGGAGCACGGTGTTCGTCACCGGGTCCAGCATCGGGACCAACGACCGCTATGACTACGCCACGGTTGCCTACAACGCCGCCACCGGCGCCCAGCGGTGGGCCAAGCGCTACGACAGCCCCGGCAGCGGCGACGGCCAGGCCTATTCGGCGGCCGTCAGCCCGAGCGGGGCGACGGTGTTCGTCACCGGGTACACCGATACGAGCAGCACCAGCGCCGGCTACGACTACGCCACGGTCGCCTACAACGCCGCCACCGGCGCCCAGCGGTGGGCCGCCCGCTACAACGGCCCCGGCAACTTCACCGACGAGGCCTTCCAGGTGGCGGTCGCCCCCGGCGGCGGCGCGGTATACGTCACCGGGGAAAGCGCCAGCGCCAGCTTTGACGCCTGGGGTTGGGCCACGGTCGCCTACAACGCCGCCACCGGCTCCCGGCTTTGGATCCGACGCTACGACGGAGCCGGCGGGGCCAGGGCCTACTCGGTGGCCGTCAGCCGCACCACGGGGACGGTGTTCGTCACCGGGTACAGCGGCGCGAGCGGCGACTATGCCACGATCGCCTACAAAGGCTGATTTAGATCGGGATGCGGCTTTCCGTCAGATGCCGCTTAATGAGTGAGCCGCATGGCTCGCCGCCCGGCTAAGCGATGCGAGTGCGAGCGCGTGCCTTGTGCGCGCAGCGGCGCAGTCGCTTCGCCAGTGTCTTGTCGTCGTCCCGTAGCGCTGCCGCTGTCGCTTCTATGGTGTCGGCCGCCGCTGGGTGTCCGCTGCGCCATAGGCCGTCGGCGTGCGCCATGATGGCTTCCAGCACGTCTTGGGTCATGATCTCGCGCAGGTCGCCGACCCTCAACGCGGTGAGCAGGTCGATGAGCAGCCATTGCTGGATTGTCTCCTGATAAAGCGCCGGTTCCTCGCCGAGGTTGGCCAGCACGCCCGCCGCGACGTGACGGCGCCCCTCGGGCCCGCTCGCTGCCGCTTCGCGCAGGATCTTCCGAGCGTCGTCAGGCCTGGCGATGGTCAGGGCGTTGAGCGCGGCGACGCGGCGCCCCGCGAGGTCAGGCTCGGCGCCGGGTATGGCATCGAGCAGTTGAGTGACCGCGCTTGCCTCGTCGCGGCAGGCCAGCCATCCGGTGAGCTCGGTGCTGAAGGCGGCGGGGTCGTAGTCCGAAAGCGCGTCTAGCAGCGCTGCGGCGTCCGCGGCGGCCAGTTCTCCGGCGATGCGCGCGGTGTGCCCCTTGCTCGCGAGGACGTTCTTGATGCCGTACCGGCCCAGCGACGTCAGCCGCATCCGATAGCAGGGCTGTCCGGCCAAACTATCGGCGAGGAGCATGATGGCGGCGGTTTGGTCGGCGGGCCCTCGCGTGGTTCCCCAGTCCACGTCGGCCGCGCCGAAGTCGGAGAGGATCTTCAGCAGCCGGGTCGTGCTCTCGATGACGAAGACGTCAAGGAGCGACGTGTCAGGCGGCCCAGCGAAGCCCAGCGAAGACAGGAGTCCGCCGGTGTCGAGCCACTCTTCGGCAGGGAGCCGGTAGAGGAGCTTGAGGACGGGGAAGACGACGCTGGCGACGGAGTCGCCGAACATGACGCCGAACATGCCAGGCATGACGCGCGCGCCCATGTCATCGAGCGCGCCCACTTCCCCCTCTAGCGCCTCCTGCCAGAAGGACAGGAGCTGGTCGGCATCGGCCGGGTCGGGCAGTTCGGGCCCGGGGACGGCCTGACCGGAGCGGATGGCGATGAGCCCGTTTCCTGAGGCGAACTGCCACGGAACGTTAAGGCTGGGGAGGTCTCCCGCGCTGCGCAGGCTGCCCAGGGCATTCGCCCTGGCGCGCGTGTCGGCGAGCGTGTCATCGCGCTGCCACAGCCGGAGTTCCTCGACGGCCTCCCGCGCCACGGCGGGCTTGAGCAAGCCCGTGGCCGTCACCTGCCTGCCCGGAGAACACCATGCAGCCAGACGCAGGGCATCATCAATGAGCGGTGCCCGGCGTGCCTGTGCCGCCAGGTCAGTGCGCGGCGGCAGTGTGATCACCGGAAACACTTCCACCTCGGCGGGAGCTTCCCTCAGTATTGGCGGCCGTGGCTGCCGTCCGCACGGTCAGGCCGGACAGCCTGCGGGTCAGCTCCGCTGGATCGAACGCACCCGGGTCATAGCCCTCGTCGCGCAGGCCGGAGACGAGATCTTCGAAGTGCTCTGGCGGATCTGCCTCCGGATGGGTGACCAGGTAGGCGATCTCTTCCAGTCCCCATGATCCCCCCGATGTCCTCCGCCGGGGGCGCGGCGCGCCGACCGCCCGTGCACCTCGGGTATGTCACGCCGGGATCGAGCGGCACGACCTTCTCAACTTCGATCCGGTGCCGCCAGTCGTCGCCGAAGTCATAGACGTACCACAGCACCGCCCCCTCGGCGCGCAGTACCTTGCCGAGGCCGGCCTCCTCCTCGTTGGCGAAGGCCGCTGCCCCGAAACCGCCGCGGCTCGAAGATCCGGGATCGCCCCACTCGCGGCCGCGTTCATCGCGGAAACGATGCAGATGATAGCCCTCCCAGCCGAAAGCCTGCTGGATAACGTCGTGCAGGAACCCAAGACTCGCCGCCGACGGAATCTGGAGCCTCCGCCACAGTGGCGGCGCGGCGCCCTCCAGGCCGATCTTCAACTGATGCACGGTTGGGCTATCTACACCTGGCATAGGGGCCAAACTACCGATACGGACGGTCCATAGAGCATCTAACGTGTTTGTCGGTCCGTGCTCGGCGAACTTGCCGCTGTACACGTCGGGTGCGGGCGGCGCACGCCGGAAAGACTCAGTCGCGCGGCCAGATCTTCGGGCGGTCGAGGTCGTCGCCCCATGCCTGCTTCAGAGGTCGGACAGATCCACACTTCTCGTCATCGGCCGGTAGCTAACCGAATCCGGCACCATCATTGCCGGCTCCTTGCGCCACAGCTGAAGGAGCGTCTGCGATATACCCTGAGTGGAGCGGACAATGGCCTTACCGTCGACGATAACCGTCAGGTAGGGCTCGCCAGGCGCGAGACGTGCGATCTGCTCGTTCATGCTGCGCACCTCATCCGGCTCTAGCAAGACGGTTGCGGCGTGAGTCATGTTTTCTACAGTACCCGGCGACTGCAGAAACATGACTCCATAGCAGCTTCTGAAGCCGACCTGGTCTCAGCAGTTTCTGGCCTACTGCCGCCTGATCATCGGGTGGGGCAGTCGGCCGTTTGCCGCCTTGACGCGCGTGCGCGACCACCTCTGTAGCTGGTCGACTGAGCCGGTTGGCTGCGGTCGGCGAAATCGGAGTGCTGTCGCAGGGCCCGGACAAGCAGAATGAAGACGTGAGAAGCAATCTGCTTGCAGTGCCTCGCCTGCTTTCGGCCAACCGATGAGCGACGACGTGACCCGCGCCAGCAAGTTCCTGTCCTACGTGCTGCGCCACGACCCTGGGGCCATCGGACTCGATCTCCAGGAAGGCGGCTGGGCCAGCATCGACGCCCTGCTCGCCGGGGCCGCGCGGCACGGCCGAAACCTGGACGCCGCGATGATAGGCCGCGTCGTCAACGCGCCGGGCAAGCAGCGCTTCGAGATGCGCGACGGCCTGATAAGGGCGGCCCAAGGCCACTCCGTCCAGGTCGACCTGGGCCTAGATCCGTGCCAGCCACCGTCCGTCCTGTACCACGGGACGGTCGCCCGGTTCCTGGACAGCATCTTCGTCGACGGCCTGCGACCGGGCGCCCGCACCCACGTCCACCTGTCAGCCTCCCCCGAGATCGCTGGCACGGTCGGCGCGCGCCGCGGCCGTCCCGTCGTCCTGCTCATCGACTCCGCCGCCATGAGCGTCAGCGGCCACGAATTCTTCCAGGCATCCAACGGAGTCTGGCTCACCAAGCACGTGCCACCCGAGTTCATCAAGCTCGCAGGCGACTCGCCAGCACTCAGCGGCTGATACTGGCTGGGTGCCGTCCGGCGGGTTCCTCCGTTGGAAGACCAAAATCGATTATCCCGAACGGTCCCGTGCTTCGCCTCAGGATGGCCAGTCGGGAGTCAGGTAGGCGGGCCCGCTTGTCCCAACTCGGCGACCAGGGTCTCCACGTCGGCTATCCAGCCGGTCAGCTCGGCGGCGGTCGGGGCCAGCTCGTACGTGTGGTAGTGGCAGGCCCTGGACAGGGCAGCGTAGGCGAAGGTGGCCTGGCGGGCCTCCGATCCGGTGACATAGGCGGGCAGGCAGGCTAGCCGGGACCACATACTCGCCTGCAGCATCGGAGCGGTCGCCGAGGACGCCGCCCAGCGTGCGTCAACCGCGTCCTCGAGCGCCTGGCGTGTGAGGAAGGCAGCTGTTCGTGGCCACACTCCGGCCATCGACGCGTCCGGGCGGTTAATAAGGGACCGGGCCTCCGCGAGCAGTTCGCCGGGGGTCAAGGGAGCTTCTCCGAGATCTTGCGGACGAAGGCTCTGGTGGCCTCGATCAGGCCAGTCGAGGTCGCCGGCGTACCCATCGTGGGCGCCCTTGTTGAGCGCCTGGTAGGTGTTGGCATGGCTGGATCCCCACTGCTTGTTAAGGTAGCCAGGAACGCTGGCGTCCGTCGCCCCGTCGAAGAGAGCGAGCTGCGCGATCCCGCGCAGGTTCACTCGCTTGCCATTCGGCTCGAAGGACTCCTCGATATCGGTCCGGCTCCGTCCCTTGCGCAACGCGGCGCGCCAGTAGGCGCTGGTGAACGCGGCCTCGACCGCCGTCCGGCATAGCCCGGGGATCACCCGCTCGGCGACCTCAAGGGGAATGTCCTGATCCTTGTTGAGCGCGCGGGCATCCTTGATCGCCTGGCTACTCGCGTCCAGGCACTCCCGGACGGTGACCTGCGACTTCGGCTGCCGGGTCACTTCGAGGGTTGTGGCCGGGATGCCCAGGTCCTTGATAGCGGACGCGAGCCGGTTGTCGTGGGTGAAGACGACGACCTGCCGTCGTCTGGCGACCTTGTCGAGGACCTTCGCCAGGCCGTCGACCTTCGCGGGATCCATCGCCTGCACCGGGTCGTCGATGACAAGGAAGTTGAACGGGCTGTCCGGCATCGTCGCCCGGGGTAGGAAGATGCTGAGGGCAAGGGCGTTGATCTCCCCCTGGGACATGACCCCGAGGGCAGCGCCAGGCGAGCCGTCGACGCTGACATCAAGGTCAAGCCGGCGCGTGGTGTTCGCGCCGACGAGACGGAACGCGCCAAGATCAACGTTGCTCTCCTGCCGCAGATCGGCCCAGATCGTGCGGGACTGCTCTGCTAGCGGGGAAAGTCGCCGGTCGCGGAGGTCGTCTATGGCGTCCGCCAGCCACTTGCGTGCGACCTTGAGGTGGCCGACGGCCGTCCCGCCGGATACCGCCTTGGCAGCGTCCGCGCACCAGGCGGCCACGTCGGCGGCTATGGGAGCCCACTGGTCATCCCGGCTGGCGAGCGCCTCGGCGGCGGCGGTCGCAACGGCAGTGACAGCGGAGACGAGGGCAGGGAACTCGGTCTCAAGATGCTGCGCCAAAGAAGCAAGGCTCTCCGAAGTGATGGTGTCGGAAGCCTCCACCCGACCCGCGGCGGGAGCTATCCAGGCCGACCATGCCTGGCGAGCTGGCGCGACATCGACCGCAGGCACTTGCCGGTCGGCGGTGAGCACGATTGGAGGTGACGAGAGCAGTGCCACCAGACGTCTCGCGGCCGCGCGCGCCTTTTCGAAAGCGTCGTTCGCCGCGAGCGCCTCACCCCGAAGCCGGTCCCGGTTCTGCTCGGTGGCGTCTCGCCACGCCGCGGTCAGCGCACCGGGGTTGCCGCAGACTGGACAGTCGCCGTCCCCGTGCGCGTGATAGTGCCCGAGGGCAGCGTCGAGCAGGGTGACGAGCTCGCGGGCCTGCGCGGCGTTCGTCCCGGCAACATTCCGAAGCCCTTCCGCTGCGGACCGGGCATCCGCGATCGCCGCCTCGACTTCCTCCGCGCGGGGAGGGGTCAACTGGGCTACGCCGCGCAATGCCGCCACAGCGCCGCCGTCGGCCACCGTCGCACCGGTGGCCGCGGCCTCTGCCCCCGCGATGTCCCACCTGGCGGGAGTGTTGCCAGAAAGCGCAGTCAGGCAGGCCTGCGCTCGCTCGTCCTGACCGGCGATCGGCTGCACCCGTGCGCGCAACGCCTCGAGGCGCTTCTTCACGTTCGACAGGTCGTCCTCGCGGACCTTCCGCGCCGCGTTCAGCCGTTTGTCGGCGTTGGCGAGATCCTCAAGCCCGAGCACCGAGGCGAGTAGGTCATGCAGCTCGGACGGCTTTCCGAAGAATGCCTCAAGCTCAGCATGGGAAAGAAAGGGCCGGTACTCCTTCAGGTCCGCGTCCCAACCCAGAGCCGACAGCGAGACGCGCTTCTCACCCGCACGCTGCAGCCATGCGGTCGACCCGGTCAGGTCGGTGTTGGCGGTCCACGACCGGAAGACAGTCGCCTTGCCGCTGCCCTCGATGAGGAACTCGGCCGTGATCTCTGTGTCGCCAACGGCGTGCTTGGACCGCCAGCCCTCTCTAACAACATTCGGGGCTGGCGGCGCCCACCGCATGAGGGTCCCCGTGAGCAGCATCTCAAGGGCTTCGGCGAAGCTGGACTTCCCACTCCCGTTCCGCCCCACCACCAAGGTCAGCCCGGGTCCTGGCGTGACCTCCAGCGTGGCGGTCGGCCCAATGCCGCGGAACCCGGCAACCGTCACGGAGCGCAGGTAGGCTCCAACCGGCTCGCTGGCCGCCGTCCCGGCGGACGCGCTACGGACATACCGACGCGCCCCATCCGCGTCCAACTGTCTGTTGAGCGCTTCGTCGCCGTCTAGAGCAGCCAGCAGCAGTTCTTCCGCCTCGGGCGAGAGCGACTCTTCCGCGAGGCGCTCAAAGACGGCCGAGAGCAGCGCGTCATCCATGGAGAAGAGAGGTACCAGAAGGAGCCGGCACCCATACCCTCAGGTGAGGGGGAGGCAGGAGGCAATCTACTGTCGGGTGTCCTGCCCTCGGCCCGGCGAGCCACCGGGCTCCTAGATTTCTTGGGTTTCCGGATTGGCGTGGGCTTGGCGGTAAGCGTCGGTCAACGCCGTGAGGAGTTCTTCTGTGAAGGCCCGGGTGGCATTTCCCTGGGTGATCTTGGTGCCGAGGGCGGCTTCGACCGCTGGGATCGCTTCCGGGGCGCGCCGCTCGAAGACGGAGCGCCAGAACTGCATGGAGGTCGACTTCGCGTCGCGGGAGATGATGACCAGAGCAACTCCGCCAGTGTGCAGTATTGGTTTCAGGCTGGTGATTCCCGAGGTCCCGCTGCGGGTGGCTAGCCGCGCTACCCCTTCCGCCTCCAGCGATTCCGCCCAGTCGGTGAGTCGGGCGAGGTCGTCTCGGAATGCGGGTGGCGCCTGGTCAATGGCACTGCGGAACTCATGGGATCCGTATACCTGGGTACCGGATTGCCTGGCGTTAACCGCTGCGTCGGACATCTCTCGGGCCCGGCGGGCCGGCTCGATCCGCTGTGGCACCAGTACCCGCGAGTTGCCCACTTCGTATGCGGTCACGGTTACCAGGTCGATGTCGATCTTGTCGATCACCATCTGCAGGTAGCCGACAACTTGGATGAGTTCGTCCGGCGCCGAGTCCAAAACGATGACCAGCCGGAAGCTGCCGTCGGCGAGGCTACTGGAGATCCCGTCGTGAAAGGCCGTCGGGTCCACCACGTCCTGGCGCTCATCGGCTTGGACGGCGCCAAACACCGACCCTGCGGCGCCCAGCTTCTCCCCGAGGATCTGCGACTCGAGTTGCGCGAGGTCGAGGCCCTGCAGGTAGCCCGCGTAGGACAGCACCTGGGCGACGACCGCGCGTCGGGATTCGGCGTTCGTGGATAGCTTGACTTCGATGACGACCAGCCGCCCAGTCGATTCGACAGCCAGCAGGTCCGCATAGCCGTTACCGAGGCGCACTTCACGGCCAAGGACCGTCAGATGCGGCGTTCCCGCCAGGGGCAGCATCTGCGGAGCGTCGCGCACCAGGTCGTGCAGTTCGGCTTCCGCAAGGTAAGCCGTCGGTGCGAGCGGCAGCCAGCGCCCATTCGGGTCAGTTCCCCATATAGCGGTCACGGTCGCAGAGTAGACCCTGCCGACAAGTGGCGTCGGTTGCCGTTCAGGTTTGCAAGACTGTTTCTGCGACCCGGCCAAGCAGCTCGGACAGGACTTGTTCGAATTCCAAAGTTCCATCCGAGGTGCCGCTGAACATGTGGCCTATCTCGTGCAACAGGGTGCCAGCGTAGCTGGCCACTCCGATCAGTTGGTCGCGTCGAATCACGATCCGACGCTCATCCGATTCCCAGACTCCGAGAACCGGGTTCCCGACATCGTTCAGCCGCATCGTTTCAGAGATGAGCACGGCGACCCGGCGCCTGGATAGGTCAACGTGAGCGAGAGTGGCGATCTCTCCGGTCCGCGCGAACACAGCCTGCTCCGGCGCAGTCATTGTCCTGGGCTCCACGAACGTGAAGGAGAAGCTGTCGTTCCACTCGTCTCGATAGCGGTTCAGATCGACTATCGGTCGGCCGTCCAGATCGGTGAGGCTGCCGAGTGACCGCGCGATGTCATCTGGCACTACCACGACGCGGTAGCCATCGTCCTTCGCGTATCTGACCTGGGCCGTGTTCTCGGCAAGCTGCCAGGGGGTAACGAAGATGACTTTCTCGTTGGTCTGAAGCACCCGGCATGCATGCAAGGCCACGTCGCGCCAGCTGAGCTCGTCGTGAAGCCGTCCCAGCGAGTACGCATTTAGATCCTCAGCGAGCGGGGTCGCGACCTGCGAAGACCTGCTTGCCGTAAGGATGGCCTTGACCCGGTCGGAGTATGCGGTGCGGCCGACGTTGCTACGTTCACGGTTCAGCGCCCGGCGGAGGGCCGCGGATAGCTTGGTGATGTTGTACGAGAACAGGAAGTTCGGTTCCTCGGCGACGAACAGCCCTTTGACGTAGATGCGGGCCGGCTGGCCCGCGTCGGCGCGGGCCAGGACGTCACCAAATTCCGTTGATTCCAACAGCCGTTCGTCGCTATAGCGGAGAAAGAAACGCCGAGCCTGTTCGACATCTTCGTCAGTGACGCCGGTGAGCAGGATGTGGCTTCCTACCTGTCGCCGGTCCACTGGCGGAGCTACCAACGCGTGCAGCGTGACAACATCCGGGAATCCTTCCTTTGGCCGTCGTCCCGTGGTGATGACCGCGTGCGGCGAGTAGATGACCACGCCTACTCCCCGTCGGTCGAACACAGCGAGCGCATCCTTGAGGCCCATGCCGAACTGCCCGATGACTCCAGGGTGCGAGCGCTTCTCCGCGTTCTCGTTCTGCGTTAGGTGTTCGTACCGAACCCCGCGTCCCGCATCAGCAATGTGCCAGTGACCAGCGTCGTCCTTGAAGATCCCCGGATCCCTGGTGCTAGTGAGCGCTTGCTCGTCGAGTGCGTTCGCGATCAGCTCGCGGATCGCGAACGCTACCGACCAATGCTCCAGAACCTTCTCGACGTTCAAGTCGAAGGCCTGGCCGCCCTGGCCGAAATTGGCAGAACCGGTCACGCTTTCCGTCATTGGATTAGCGTCTCACAACATATGACCCAAGTCGCTCCATCGCGGGAAACATGCGAACTTCACGATATTCGGCGAAATCCATCGAGGGATGGAATTGGGATTAGGCGGATCTTAAGAATTTTCCATGTGCGGCTTGGCTCAGTGCCCGGTAGAGCAGACGCTGATCGCCAAGACGATGCCGCAGGTCATGCTCGAGGCCGCCGATGGGGTAAAGGTTCTGCGGAGCTCGAGAGTCCTTGTACGGGGCTGACGCGAACCGGCCTAGACATGCCTGGCTCAGGTCCGCGAGCCGGATCACCTCAGAACGCGGTAGGTCTGCAGCGCATTCGACGCGCACAATCCCCGCCCAGGGCGCGCCAGGAGCACCCGGGAGGCGCAGGTACCAGCTGTGCCGGTCCCACGAGGTCCCCATGAGGAACACCGGGGTGCGCTGACCTGGGGTGAGCGTCCCCACGAGCGCGTTGAGCTCAGGGGGCAGGTACGTACTGTGGTGCGACTTGATGTAACCGAGGGCGCGCGGGAGATGCTGACGACCGCGAAGCGGTCCGTCGATGATGAGCAGATCGTCGTCAGGCGGCAGGCCATGGTCATGCACGGACGAGCGCGCTGCGACGGCGGTGACCATCTCAATCTCGGCCAGGCGACGCTGCAGTCCCTGAGAAAGTCGCGCCATGAGCGGGACGCCTGCCGAGCCGCTCCCGATGTAATGCGCTTGATACCGGCCAGCCCGGGTGACGATGTCGCTCGCGTGGCGCGCGACCGAGAACAGACCGCGCCGCATCTCCGCCATCACTAGATGCGCCTGCTCTCCAGAGCAGCAGACCACCCCGGCCGCGTACGAGGCACACAGGGCCGCCGTCGCGTCGGTCGGCCGGGCGCCGTCCGAGACCTCATCGTCGATCCAGACGCGGGCTTCAATGCGGCGCACACCGTCGACGAAGAGGATGGCCGCGGGAAGCGCGCGGTCCGTCGTGGCGTCGATTGCCTGCCACCTGCTTGCGGGCAATTCCACGTCGACCGCGACGGTGGCGGTGGATTCCTGCAGTTGCTCTTCGAGTTCGAGGCTCGCGCCGTACGACGGGTCCCAGCCATCGACGCTGAAACGCATTGGCTGCCCGGCAGAGCCCGTCCCAGCCGTCGAAGGTGCGATGTCGCTGATCATGCCGTGAGTTCCTCCTCGTCCACGATGGCGAGGCCCTCACGGGCAACGATCGACGTCCGCGCGTTCCTGGTGACCCGGTACCTGACCGGGACGCGCTCGGCGAGTGCCGTTACGTGGGTGACGACGCCGACCATGCGACTGCCCTGGGCGAGGGTCTCCAACGTGGTGGCCACGACCTCCAGGGTCTCGCCATCCAGGGTGCCGAATCCCTCGTCAAGGAAAATGGAATCAAGCCGTGCCGCGCCCGCAGTGGCCAGCGCGCTGATCTGCGATGACAAGGCCAGGGCAAGCGCCAGAGACGCCTGGAAGGTCTCGCCACCGGACAGGGTGCGCACCGATCGTCTGGCATCCGCGTCGGCGTGGTCGATGACGAACAGGTCGCCCTTGTCGTGAGTGAGATCGAACTGGCCGTTCGTGAGCGCGGCAAGAGTCTCCGAGGCGGCCGTGACCAAGTCGTCCAGTGCCTCGCTGACCAGCCACTGCGGGAATTGCCTGGCCTGCAGCAGGTTGCCGAGCATATGCGCGACCTGCTGCTCCTCCTGGGCGGTCCGCTGCTTCTGCACCAGGTCCGCAGCCTCAGCGCGCCGCTCCTTGATACGGCTCGTCCTGGCTCTGGCACCTTCGAGTGCGCTCGCCACCGCGGCGGCTGCCTTTTCGTGGACCGATCCGGAGGCGAGCTCGATCCCGGCGTTGGCTAGGTCTCGGCTCAGCTGGGTAGTCAGTTCCACAATGCTCGCACGGGCAAGTTCGGCGGCGCGTTCTGCTGTCACCGTCTCCTGCTCGCGGACCTTCGCCTGGTCCTGTCCCCAGGTCAACAGGACTATCCACGCGTCGAGAAGGCCTCTGCCGTCAAGGACCGGGGCACCGAGAGCCACCACACTGTCGCGCGCGGCCGAGAGCTGGGAGCGTGCCTTTTGCTCTTCCTCTCTCAACGCCGCAAGCGCCTTATCTGCGGCGATACGCCGCTGACGTGCCGCATCCAGGACCGTCTTGGCCTGGTCGGCAGCCGTCTCCAGGCGCTTCAGCAGGGCCAGCCGCTCGGTTATCTGCTCGTCGTTCGGGGCGCCCTCAAGCAGCCCGTCAAGTTCACCGATGCGGGCGGAGACCTGACTTAGCCGGGCTCGGGCGCGTTGGTCGTTCTCGGAGGCTGTCTTCGCCTCTTCGCGAAGACGGGCGAGAGCTCGCTCTGCCTCGCCGAACTCGGCTGCGAGCTTCCGATACTGATCGGCGGCGGCCTCTTTGGCTGCCTGCGCCTCAGTCAAGGCTGCGGCCCGTGCTTCGGCCTGCTGTTGCGCCCATTGGGCCAACGCCGTCCACCCGGCGGCCAAGTTCGTGTCATCCACCTGCGGCGCGCCCAGCTCTACGAGAGGGTCTCGGGCAGTCCGCAGCGCATTCCGGGCACTGGTCAGTGCGGCCTCGGCCTTGGCTTCCTGGTCTAGCGCTCCCCGATGGCGTTTCCTCGCCTCTTGCGCTTCGCTAGTGGCTCGTTCAGCGGTCTGCTCCGCCGTCAGCCGGGCCTGCGTCAGGGCAGCGATCTCGGCGAGCGCACGAGCGAGCTGGTCGTCATTGATGGCGGCCTTGGCGTCGGCGACCGCATCGGACGGCCGACAGGGGGAAATGAGCCAGCTGGCCGGACAGCAGACTGGTCAGGTCGCTGGCGAGAACTGTCTGTCGTTCGGCACGGGCTCTGAGGTTGGCGTTGGCGTTGGCGGCGATGGTGTCGGCCTCACGGACAGCAGAGCGCGCGGCGTTTACCGTGTTCTCCGCCTCAGCCAGGTGCGCCTGAGCCGCGTCGACCGCGTGAGCTACCAGCGGGGCGGGAAGGGTCAGCACGCTCTGCTCGCATACCGGGCAAGGCTCCCCAGCCACCAAGTGCGGACGCAGTCCGGCGACCACATGGTCACGCCGCGCCTCCTCTAGCTCGGCCTGACGCTGGCGACGTGCTTCCTCCGCGGCCGCCAACGCACCCTCGGCTCCCTCCAGCGCGGTGGCGGCCCCTTGGGCGGCACGCCCGGCGGACGCCAGGTCAGCGAGAAGCGTCCGCAGCTCGCCGAGGTCACGAGTTGCCTGGCCGAGGGATGATTCCGGTGCAGCGGCAGCGCGCGTCTCGCGGGCCGCGGCGTCGGCCTGCTCTGCTTTCTCCAAGGCGTCCGACCGCGGTTTTCGTGGCCCGCGTGGCGGCCGAGCGTTGCTCGTCCAGCTCGGTAACACCTTGGGGGATCGACACGGCCGCGAACCTGGTGTGCTCGCCGGTCAGAACGGTGACGCGCTCGGCGGCGGCCTGGGCGGCGCGCAGCGCCTCATCGCGTTTGGTCCGCGCGTCATCCACGGCGGCAGCGGCGCTATCCACCGCAGTCGAGGCGCGTTCCGTCTGCTCGCCGAGCTTCGTAACCTCGGCGACCAGTCCCGGCATGCCGCCCTGGAGACGGGCGTACTCAGCACGGCGTTCCTTGGCCAGCTCGAGTGGTGCCCGCTGCGGGCCACGGGAGAGCTCGTCACGGGCGACGGTGTCGGCGTCCTCGGCCACCTGCTCGGCGGCCTTCAGATTTTCCAGCGTCGACCCGGCCCGCCGCGAGGTCCGCATCCAGCTTCTCAACCCCGTCCGGAACCCGCAGAGCGGACAGTTTTGCCTGCTGGGCGCGGAGCTCCTGAAGCTTGCCCTCAGCGGCCTTCAGCTCCTCGCGCCGAGCGCTGATCAGCGGCAACGTCTCCGTTACCCGTTCGCCGAGGCTGACCAGGGCTACCTCAGCCGCGCGGGTGATCTTCTCAGCCTCGGCCGTGGCGTCGGCGTAGCCGAGCAGTTCTTCACCGTAGGTGGTAGCGCGCTGCTCCGACACGTTGGCGCGCTGGTTCGCCTTCATCATCATCAGCCGGTAGTGCTCCGCACCAAGCAGCCGAAGGAGGATTTCCTGGCGTTCACTCGGCTTGGCGTGCAGGAAGTCGGCGAACTGCCCCTGCGGCAGCACCACGCACTGAATGAAGTCCTCGTACTTCAGGCCGAGCAGCTTCTCCACGGCGGCGTTGACACCGTCGATGTCCTTGGCCATCGGGAAAGTCTGGTCACCGGGCTGCGCCGAGCCGTGCGGGTCCGCAAGTCGCTCCAGGCTGGCGGCACGCTGGTTGACCGTGCTGGCAGTGCGGCGCAGTTCTCGGGCCACGACGTAGCGCTGCCCGTCGACCTCGAAGACGAGCTTGACGGTGCCACGGGCAACGGTGGGAGCGAGCGCCAGGGACACCATCCCCTTGCGGCCCCAGCGGGGCACCGACCCGTAGAGCGCGAACGTCATCGCGTCGATCACCGTCGACTTGCCCGAGCCGGTCGGGCCCACAAGCGCGAAGAAATCCGCGTCGCTGAAGTCGACGTGCGCTTCGTCGCGGAAGGAAGCGAAGCCGTGCATGTCGAGGATGATCGGACGCATCGTTGGATCCCTCTTCCCCGTTAGCCCGCTGCCGACAGGTCGGCACTATCGGCGCTGGTGACGTCGTCGTGCAATTCCCCGAACAGGGTCGCGACCCGAGGGTCGCTGACGTTACGGGTGGCGCAGAAGTCCCCGAACAACTGGGCGGGCGTTCGCGTCGTGCGATCCTCCCCGGAACCCTGTCTCTTAGTAGATCCCTGGTCCGCGAACTCCGGGTCGATGCGTACTTCGAGCGCGTTCGGCAGGACCGCCATGGTTTCGTCACGAAGCCCGGCCCGGGTTGGCTCGCGCAGGTACACCCGCAGGTAGTCGTCACCGAATCCGCCGGCCAGGGCCTGCAGTTCGGCCAGCGTGCCGTGGACGGTGCGAAGTCGCCGACCGGACGTGACCGGGATGTCGGTGACACGCGCCGGGATTCCAGGGGCCGCCTCGACGAGGCAGACGACGCTCGTGTTGTCCTGCTCGCCGAAGTCCACCGCGAGCGGCGAGCCGCTGTAGTGCACCGGTGCCTGGGCGGGCAGACTCTGCCGCCGGTGCAGATGGCCGAGCGCGACGTAGTGCGCCGAGATGGGGAAGATCGACGCCGGAACGCTGTACTCGAAGATCGACTGAGCGGGCCGCTCACCGCCGCCGAAGACGCCCCCGACGCAGGTGACGTGAGACATCACGATGTTGACCGCATCGGCGCTGAACCCGCTCGTCAGCGACGTGACGATCTGGCGGACCATCTCGTCGTAGGCGCGGGCGTTCTGCGAGGGGGTGTTCGCAACGATCTCCGCCGCGCGCACGGCGTACCGCTGGGACAGGAACGGAAGGATGGCAACCTGGGCGTCCGCGCCGTCAGAGCGGGAAGCGAACCGGACGAGCCCGCCTTTCTCCGAAGGGCGATACATTCCGGCGAGGGTGATCCCGATCTCGCCCATGAGCGGCCGGTAGGCCTCGAAGGTCGGCCCGTGGTCGTGGTTACCCGCGATGACGATGACCTGGGCACCCGTCTGGCGCAGGCGCAACAGCGTCCTGACCACCAGTTGCTGGGCAGGCGCCGACGGTGCTGTCGAGTCGTAGACGTCGCCGGCTATGAGGACGGCATCGACCTCGTTGGCCTCGGCGATGCCGACGATCTCGTTCAGGACGGCTTTCTGCTCGTCCAGGCGGTCGCGGCCCTTGAGCGTCTTGCCGACATGCCAGTCGGCGGTGTGCAGGAACTTCACGGCCTTTGTGCGCTCCTTCGTAAGGATCGTTGCGCGGCGAGGGTCAGAAAGGAGGGATCTCGTCGTCGTCCGGCAGCCGCGACAACACGCTCGCGGCTGGCCTGTCCGGCGAGCGAGGCGGCTCGGCGCACTCCGACAGCCGCGTCGCCCAGGCGGGGAACGGGAACTCGATCGCGAGCGGCACGGGGATCTGCGGCTGGGAGACGAACATGGCGCCCGGCTTCGCGATGGTGGCGCGGAGACGCTGGGAAGCCGGCAGGAAGCCGTATTCGGGACGCCCCGCCTCGGCCGAGTCGAGACGGCCGACCACCCGGATCGCCGAGTTCGACACGATGCGCCGCTCAACCTCGCTCGCTGTCTGCTGCGCGCCAATCAGAATGATGCCCAGGGAACGACCGCGCTCGGCTATGTCGAGCAGGACGTCCTTGATCGGCGAGGCGCCCTCACGGGGCGCGTACTTGTTCAGCTCGTCGATCATCGTGAACAAGAGTCCGCCGGGACCGGCATCCTCCTTGCGCGCGGTCTCCGCCGCCAGCACGACGCCGACGACAAACCGCTGGGCGCGCTCGTGCAGATTGTGCAGATCCACGACCGTTACCTGCTGGTCCTGGGTCGAGATCGCCCGGCGCGGCGTTCCCGCGAGGTCGGCGCGGATGATGGCGGACAGCGGACGCAGCGACGACCGGAGACGGCGGACGAACGCGTTCACCGTTCCCGTTCCGGTGACCGGGCCTGCCCACTCCTGCCGGGTGTCATCGTCCGTGAGCCGTTCGATGATCAGGTCGAGCAGATCCTCGTACGTGGTCACGACCCGGCCGCCGATCCTCACCGCGCCCTGGTCGCCGTACGCCTCCGCGTCGAAGCGCAGTCGGTTGGCCACCTGGTGGATCACGATCGTGTACTGCTGCCGCTCGTCTTCCGCGTCGGCGAACACGTAGGGCAGGAGCTGCTGCGCGCAGAACTCCTTCGGCGTCCACCAGAAGGCCTCGACGCCGCTCGTGCGACCGGTGACGTTGGGCCGGCCGGTCTGGTCGTCCGGGATCGGCGGCGCCCAGAAGCCTGCCGACGCGAACGGCTCGGCGGGCAGGCCGAGGACTGCGTACTGGGCTCGCAGATCATCGTCCAGGTGCACGTTGGCCTGGTCGAGGAAGAGCAAGTCCTCGCCCTTCACGCTGAACACCAGCGCCTTCGCGTTGACCGCCCGTGCGCCCAGCGCGCCGGAGCGGAAGATGGAATGCAGCAGGAACAGCGCGAAGCTGGTCTTCGTCGCCACGCCGGAGATGCCGCTGATCGACACGTGGGCGCCTCGCGTGCCGTCGAGGAATTCCATGTTGACGTAGATCGGGGATCCGTCTCGTCCGCGGCCGACCGGGACCTGGTTAGTCATCTGGTCGAAGTAGAGAGCCCGATCCCGCTCCTGGCCTGTCGCGCGACGCACGACTCCGCCGGGACGCGGCGGCACGTAGATCTCCGGCTCCACGCGCGTGGTGCTGACCTCGGCGATCTCCTGCGTCCTGGCAGGCAGGACACCATCGGAGATCAGAAAAACGTCCGAGCCGAAGCTAGCCCCCTCATGCCTGGCCCGAACCTGCGTGACGATGCCACTGGTCGCCACATGCCCGCCCCCAGGGAGATCTCGCACCGTGACGACCACATCGTCTAGCTGCAGGTAAGACGCCTCATCGAGAGCCACGGCGAACTGCAAGGGCGTGGAGTCCTCGGTCCCGGCAACCAAGCCCACCTCGTCCGCGGCGGTGTCATGCTGACTGTCAGCTCCGACGACACCGGGCTCAGGCGCAACGGCACCATCGGTTTGCGATCCTTCTTGGCCCGGCGCAACGCTGATGGCCACGACGACTCCCACAGGTGAAACGGATAGACATCCCAGAGGCTGTTGTTAACAACCTAGGTGGTGGGACCGACAGTCGAGCGCACAGATCGAGGCTGTAGCCGGATCCGCCACCTCCACCACACCAGCTGGCCGACGGCCGCCTGAACACGCGGTCGTAACTTGTCACCATAGCCTCGCAGGGCGGTCCTGGTCAGAAGATCAAAATCGATCATCCCGAACGGTCCCGGGCGCTGGCTGCCCTGAAGCCGATTCTGAGTGTGGGCTGACTCGCCTCAGTTGGTGACCGTGCCGTCGCCCTGCTGGTTTGAACGGTGAGCACCTGCTCGCAACGGTCCGGCGCCTGGCGTTGGCTGTCGAGGCGCGACCTCCGCGGCTTGGCCATAAAGTCGGCTGAACCGACGCTGCTCGCAGGCAAGACCGGCGTCGCGGAACTCGCGCAACAACCCGTTGGCTGACGTCTCCGGCCCGCGGGCTATGCGAGCAGTGATGGCGTCGAGGATTTCGCGGTCCGACTGTCTCTTGCGGTTGTAGCGCGGGATGGAAGGCTGGGCGGCAAGCAATCGTGCCAAGTACCCCGATGCCTCGTACTTGCTGCGGATTCCGCGTTGAAGCAGGTCGGCGCCTATACGGGCGTTGAGCGCCCGACGGGTTCCCCCGAAATGGGCCTGCAGCCTGGCATCGGCGGGGACGGCGAAGGCGGCCAGGTCACCTCCGGGACTGCCGCCCGTTGACACAATGAACAACCGGTCCGGATCGGTGATCTGCTCGCACGCTGCCGCGAGGTCGGCACTGCACGCGCGCAAGTAGTTCTTGGAAAGAACGAACATAAACACCGCGGCTGGATCTGCAGTCGCTAGTGCCCGGATGCTGCGGGGATAGCCCGATACCGGGCCAGTCCACTCGCTGAGCAGTGACCACCACGACGCCCAGGCACCGGGGACCGAGTCGGCTTGGCCAGGAGTGAGCGTCGCGTGGTGCGGCATGATCAGCGCCTCCACAGGTATCAGGCCGTAACCAGCCGAGCATGACCACACGCGTATCTCCTCTCCCGGCAGGCGCATTGCCGGGAATTCGCGCGCGACTGACCAATGCTCTCCTGCGTAAAGTTCCACCGCCGGTATCTCGAGCGCACTGCCCGCCTCAGTCAGTCGGGTGATCCACCCGTGGGCGCGCTCAGCCGGGGTCTGACCAGGAACCTGTCCCAGTTTAAGGTGCGCGGGAATCGGTCGACTCATGCGGTTAGCGCTAGTGACGATCACATGCAAGGTCGCATGCAGTCCCTGCGCGCCTTCACTTCCGGACATTGAGTAACCTCAGCGAGCTAAGCGCTCAGTTCCGAGATCGGCTTACGCCAGACGCGGTTCTTGTACTCAAAGAGCAAGTAATTCGTCAGGAGTTGGATGTCACGCGTGGTGTTCTGCAGTTCGTTCCACTTGCGCTGCTGACCCGGACCGAAGTCCCAGAAGCCGTTCGTCCATCGGCATGAGTCGGCGATGTCTGCAAGGTCGGCGGCGAAGTCGCTCTTGCTAGGGGCCCGTACTCGTGCGTACCGGTCGTAGATGGCGTCCATCAGGAAGCCGAGGCTCGCGATACCCACGCCGTGCATAAGGCGGGACTTGCGCGGAGGAATGTCCCAGGCATAGTAGAAGACCTCGGCGACCGCGCTCCAGAATCCGACAAGGAGCGACATCATCTGTTCGACGTCTCCCTCTCCGGTGTCGGGGTCGCGGAACGTGTAGAGGGCACCGTCACTAAGACTGCTCTCCAGCATCTTGAGGATTGAGTTGTCCTTGATGATGCCTTCGGGTGTGGTCGGTGTCTGGATCTTCCGGTAGAGCGGGGAACGGATCTCGCTGTTGAGCTTGCGCAGGAGAAGGGCGGGGAACTTGCGGGCCTGGAGAGACTTCGGCAGGGTCCCGACGGTGGTCGGCAGCAATTCGTAGATCAGACCCTTGGGCAGTGGCTTTGCCGAGTTGACCAGGATAAACTGGGACCGCTGCTCATGGTCGGAGTCTGTGATGAACGCCGTCACGCACACTGGAAAGCTTTCGATGCGTGCCTCACGGATAGCGGCACTGCGTTGCTGCCCGTCAACGACCCAGCCGGGCTTATCGTCAAGGGCATCGTCATCGTTGATAGGGATGATTAGTGTCCCGGGCCGGGCGTAGGTGACGTCGGCCACCTCGTCAGCCGCCTCGAATCTGACGCGTCGGTCGAACGCGATGACCAAGGCATTCGGAATCATTGGGGCCTCGGACTCGAGATACCGCCGGATGGAGGCAATATGCGAAATGACCTCAGGCCTCTGGTAGCCCTCAATATCCCCGTCGCCCTCGCGGCGAATCCTGGAAACCGTTGTGAAGGATGGAAGTACCTTGCCGTCGACTGCGAAAGTATAGAGCAGTCGACCCGGCCCCTGGCTTACCTCTAGAGCTGGCAACCGCAAGACCTTAGACGCCCGCGCCTCACTGCCGGTACTCGCATACTGTCCCGTCGGCATTAAGCGCTCCCTACTTGTAGCTCACGGTCGATACGCTGACGAAACGCATAGATATTGTGGAATCCCCGACGCTTGTTACGCTCCGACCCACGAAATATTACCACATTAATGCCGGCCTCGCGACAGATCCGGCAACCGCATTTCTTCCACGGTGCGTCCTGGAGCGTCTCTCCGTATGCCTCGGTATAGTCTTTACGGTTGCCGACGACTTGATCATATTCACGCAATAGGCCGAGAATTTTTTTCGTGCCACCATCGTCGCCCGTATATTGCTGCAACGCTGTCATACACTGTCTTTCGAGTCGGACCGCGTCCTCTTGAACGATGCGCCCTGCCTCGATGTTCCGCTTGAGCTTCATGTTTCCCTCAACCTGCGGAACGCGGATCGCCGTATAGGTGCGGCCAGTTGTGTGGTAGTTGTCCCTGTCATCCTTGAATGACTGTCGAAACGCAGAAGTGCTATCGAAACTCGTCACTCCCAGTGCCGCGAAACGAGCGGCAGCATCTTCACGCATGATTCCGAGTAGGTGCAACTGCGTCTTGGGTAGACGAATTTTACTTATCTCTTCTAGAGAGGAAACAATATCGCGTGTCTTCAGCGGCACCATGCCGCCGAGTGCGATGCGTTCGTATCCGATCTCCTGCAACTCTGACACGGATGAGGCGTACGACTGAGGACTCCAACCGTGCGCGACAGCCATAGGTGTGATTCGCACCGCTCGTTCTCGGCATCGCGTCAGAAACTCATCGGCAAGCCGGGCCGTCAGTTGCTTCCTGAACTGCCACACCTTGAGTTGCTCGGGGTCAACGTGACCTTCCCTCGCAAACCCGAAGATAATGTGGTCAGGTGCGATGCCAATGTCAAAATCACATTCGTCATAAAAATCAATGACCTCGTCCGGCGTATAAGGTGGAGTTTCGTCCTCGAAGTAGCTAAACGCGCCACAGTCTCCCATGGTCTGGAAGCTCACTGGCGCGTCCTCCAGGCGGAAGAACCGGCGAATACCAACACGGTACAGACGATGTCGTTGAGCGAGCGTGTACTTTCCCGCTGTTCCGGCCCGGCCGTCCACGATGGCCTTCGAAACGAGCAATCCGTCGATCACTCTGTGCCCGAGGACCTCGTGAATGTACAGGTCGTCACGTTGCCGGACTCGCATCGGCGAGCGCTCTTCCGTGACGAAGTCGAAGCCCGGGTCGATCTGGTCCTGGCTATCTGGGAAAAAGAACTTCATCCAGCGATCCGAGCATTGTGGTAGGTACGGATCAGGTAATTTGATAGCTCGTTGATGTGGCGTGTAACGCTTTGCACTTCATCCCAGTTCATGCGTAGCTCATCCCACTCACCGTTGGTCCAGTGACAGTACGGCGCAAGCAGGGCTAGATCCTTGCGGACCGCCTCATCGACCTCCGGGCGGGATGGGTCGACCATCGACATCACGCGGTCCATGAGTCGTCCCATGGCGCGTATTCCGGCACTGTGCATAAGTCGACTCTCGGTCGGGGACTTCCCCCAGGCTTCTGGGAACGTGTCGCGGACCGCAGTCCAATACGTGACGACGGTCTGCCAGATCCTCGTGGAGTCGTTCTCGCCGGAACTGAGGTTCCGGTATTGAAACAGGCAACCCGCCGGCTTCAGGCTCTCTTCGAGAGCATCTACCAAGCTCGTGTCCGTGACGACTGCTGTCCGCCGGTCCCCGGCGGAGGTGGAAGCGCGCTTGATGAGACCTTGGAAGGGGGAATCATCCCTGACATTAAGCGAGTCGCAGAGTGCCGAGGGCAATTGCCGCAGCGAGAGTCGAGGGGGCAGTGGACTGCTGACCTGGGGGAGCAATTCGGTGACCAAGCCCCTAGGCAGTGGCTTCGTGTTGTTGATCCTCAGGAACTGATCGCGCTGTACGTCAACTGAGTCGGTGATGAAGGCGTTGACTGGGACTGGGAAATCCTGGCGCCTCGCCCGCGACAAGGCAAGGGCTCGTTGTTGACCGTCGACGATCCAGCCGGGGGTGGCTCCGCTGAGAGGAATCTTGATTATGCCGCTTGTCGAGATACCGTCAACCTTGGGCCCGCGACCACTCGTCCACTTCACGGTAGATGGCAGTGCGATGATGACAGGATTCGGGAACAGCACATCATCACCGTCGAGATAGTCGGTTATCTCCTTGACGTGCTGGCGTACCTCGGGTCGTTGGTAGCCGATGAGTTCGCTGTGATCGCCGCGGCCGACTCGCGAGATCTCCGCCACCTGGAGGATCTCCCTCGCCGTGAGGCTGAAGAGGTACACGGGCGTCCCGGTGCCCTGGGTGATTCGGAGTGCCCGGCGGACAAGCACGCGCTCGGACGATTTAACGGTCATGGCTGGCTCCGGTGCAGTTCGTCAGTGAACTGCTTGTGCAACCCACCGAAACGCTTCTGCTCGCAGGCCCGACCGGCTTCTCGGAGCGCGCGGAGCATACGACTAGCCGATGCACCCCGTCCGTGTCCGTATTCATCGCGGATCCAGTCGACGACGGCGTCGTCGTCGGAGAACTTCTGGCGGTCCCACTGCTCGACGTCCGGGTACCTTTTAAGTAGACCCTCGAGATATTCCGTAGCGGCCGTTCGGCTCATGAGTTGCCTTGTAAGAAGGTCCTCGGCGATCCGCACGTTGAGCACCTGCCGTGTGCCACCGAGGTGCGCTTGTAGTCGCGCATTGGCTGGGAGGAGCTGCCGACCGAGTGAAGCGGACGCGCGAGTTCCTGCGGACACGATCATGAACCGGTCCTGGTCGGTCGCGACGGCTGCAGCCTCGATGTCCGCGTGGCAGGCTTGCAGGTAGGTGGCCGACATCACCAGAAGGAAGGTCGCATCCGGATCCGATTTCGCGAGCTCCCCTGAACGTGCGCGGCTGCGTAGGCTCTGGTCCCTTCCAACTCGAGAGGGCGTCCCACCAGACCGCCGCGCCAGTCCTGCCGCCGGGAACCGAGTCAAGGTGACCTGGCGAGAGCGTAGCCGCGTAGGGTCGCACGGGCGCCTGCGTTGAGATGAGTCCGTAGCCCGCTGAACAGGTCCAGAGTTGAGCCTGGGTGTCAACAGCAAGGCGCGGCAACGCCTTAGCCCTTGTCCAATGCTCGCCGGCGTAGAGGTCACGGGCGGGCAAGGTCGTGGCGGAAACCTCGGAGGCCAGTCGTTCAACCCACCGATTTGCGCGTTCCTCTGGCTCGTCGCCTTGGACATTACGCAAATGCAGGTGCTCCGGGACCTGTGCAGTTTTTCGCTCAGTACAGGTAACGATGATGTGCAGTTTCCGGCTGTTACTCACCGCGGTAGACGCATCCTGAGGTACAAGTTTCCCGGACGAGGACCTGGCTGAGTGGCAGGGCTTCGGTCAGGCGCTCCCAGATCCAGCGGGCAAGTACTTCGCTGGTGGGGTTCTCCAGGCCCTCGACTTTGTTGAGATAGCGGTGGTCGAGTTGGTCGTGGAGTGGAGCGAAGGCATCCTTGACGTCCTGGAAGTCCATGACCCAGCCACTTCGCTCTCCGACTTCCCCTGTCACGTGGATCTCTACACGGTAGGAGTGCCCATGTAGGCGAGCGCATTTGTGGCCCGTCGGCACGTTGGGGAGTTGGTGCGCCGCCTCGAACGTGAACTCCTTGAAGATCTCCATAACGCGATTCCCAAGTACTTGTGCGTTTGGAGGCTCAGTCGCCACCGGGGATGCGCCATGCAGTACTCCACAGCCAAGCGAGTGTTCTTGTCTCGCTCCGGTCCATCCATCGGCTGCAGTGCCAGTCGATGGAAGTTGAGGTGACCAAACATCTCTGGCATCGCGCCCTGCTGTGGGTAGACAAGCTTGAGTTCGTCGCCGCTCGTCAGGCGGAGTGGCGCGCCGGCCTTGGGGCTGACGCAGATCCAGTCCAGTCCCGGCGGCGCGTCCTGGGTGCCGTTGGTCTCCACCGCGACCTCGAACCCGTCAGCATGGAAGCCCTCGATGGCCGCCTCGTCCAGTTGGAGCAGGGGTTCGCCTCCCGTGCACACGACGAAGGCCCGGTCCCGCGAGTCCGCATGACGGTCCCACGTGTTGGCAACCTTCGCCGCTAGGTCGGCGGCGGTCGCGTACTTGCCACCGCCGATGCCATCGGTGCCCACGAAATCGGTGTCGCAGAACTGGCAGATGGCGCGACTTCGGTCCTGCTCACGCCCAGTCCACAGATTGCAAGACGAGAAACGGCAAAATACGGCCCCTCGGCCTGCATGCGCTCCCTCGCCCTGAAGAGTGTAGAAGATTTCCTTGACCTTGTAGGACATCCAACTCACGCCCGAATGGCTACGGCCACGGGGTCTTCCAGACCGAGTTCGGCGAACCCGCGCCTCCGTAGCAGGCAGGAGTCGCAAGTGCCGCACGACAGCCCCTGCTTGTCAGGGTCGTAGCAGCTGTGCGTGAGGGAGTAGTCCACGCCAAGGGTCAGGCCGCGCTCGATGGTTTGCGCTTTCGTCAGGTCGATCAGTGGCGTATGGATGTTCAAGTGCTGGGTACCCTCGACGCCAGCCTTCGTGGCGAGGTTGGCCATCTGTTCGTACGCCTTGATGTACTCGGGCCGACAATCGGGGTAGCCGCTGTAGTCCAGCGCATTGACGCCGATGAAGATGTCACTCGACCCAAGGGTCTCCGCCCAGGCGAGGGCGAACGACAGGAACACCGTGTTCCGGGCGGGGACGTAGGTGACCGGGATGTCGTCCCCTCCGAGTTCGTCTGCGCTGTCATGGTGCGGGACTGCGATGTCATCAGTCAGAGCGGAACCGCCGAATACTCGCAGGTTAATGTCGGCAATGACATGGCGAGCAACACCCTGCGCCGCCGCGACTCGTTCGGCCGCCTCGAGTTCGACGGTGTGCCGCTGGCCGTACCTGAAGCTCAGCGCGTACGGGGTGTATCCCTCCGCCTTGGCGATCGCCAGAACGGTCGTTGAGTCCAAGCCACCGCTCAACAGGACCACTGCGGGCTTGCCTGCCATGACGCCTCCTTCGCACAACTACTCGATCGGCTGACTAGTCCGTGCTACCACAACTGCTCCGTCGTAGCCGGCATTGATAGCGCAGTTTCTCCTATTCGTGTCGCATCTATGACAACACTTATTGAACCTGAGCACAGTGATCTTAGCGGTAGTTTGAGCCACAGTTGCAACTAGGGCACCAGTTCCCGGGGGCATTGTGCCTAGAGGTAACGCGAGCGCTGGCTACTGGCCGGTTCGTGCCCGAAGTGCGGTGATCGCCGCACGAAGAAGGGAAGCTGAGCCACTGCCGTCAGCCTCAGCGACCAGTGACGTGCCAGAAGCGTGCTGTCGGATGAAGCCCGTGGCCGCATGCTTCGCGCAACGGGTCGCCATGACAATGACCTCGGCTCCGCGCGCCTGCTGCTTGAGGGGCTGCGAACCAACCTTGTCGTGACTCAGTCGGACGTCCGCACCCGGTGCCATCTCGCTGAGTAGCGCCTTTGTCCGCTCAAGCACTCTTTCATCGAGCGAGTACAGCAGCACCTGCGTCGGTGGGATGTCCGGCAACGCATTGTCCAGGCCGGCCTCATCCCGGGCTGGCCAGTCCAGGTCGACCTGGATTTCGCCGCTTAGTTGCCGAGCAAACCGGGCCTGGTCAGGCTCGAGGCGACCATCTTTGTCGCGCAGTGGCCGCAGGAGTGCCTGTGCCAGTCGCAAGCGTGCGTGCTCGTCCGGGCATGCCGCGCGGACGAGTAGGTCGACGAGGTCCAGCACCACGGTCGCCCGGTCCGGTCCCGCCCACCGGTTGCTCTCATCCCTTAGGTCGTCCAGCAAACTCCTGTAGGCAGCCTCGTCCGGCCCGGACCTCAGGAAGATGTCGGCCAGTGCGACGACGCCGGACAGATCGCCGGGACTGAATCGGTCATTGAGCAGGGCGATCTCGATCAGTTGCCGGGCTGTCCGAGCTGCAGGCTGGTCGTATCCATCAGCGTCGATGACCGGGCCGGCGAGCATCCATGCTCGATCGGCCGCCTCGTTGCCAAGGCTGGCTAGGGCATGAGCGATCGCCTGGTCCTCGCTAACTGGTGGGTTCCACTCCTGCCAATCCTGGCCCGCGAGGACGGCAGTGACGTCAGCGCTTCCGATTGAGAGTGCCTCCACGAGTTCCAGCCAGGACGCAGGAGGGGCCAGTTCCGGTGACAGGGCAGTCTCCACCGGCGTTGCGGCGGGGACCGATGGCACGCTGGAAGTCGCGTCCGGCATCGGAGCGGGGACGGGCGCAACATCGGCCGAGACGTCGGAGGTCGGGACGGGTGTCAGGGCGTGGGCGATCAATGGGGCGACACGGGCAACTTGCTCGTGGCGGTGCGGGTCTAGAAGGACGGCGGCGAGCAGGCGTGCGTCACCGCGGATATCCGCCGTGAGAGCGGCCACGGCAAGGGCCTCTCCGCTGAGTCCGGCCGTTCCACCTTCCAGGAGGGGGACGACGAAGGCACCTGCGCTTATCAGGCTCTTCTTGGCCGACTCCAGGTCGCCGGCCTCGAGGGGCGCTGAGAGCGCGGTGTCGTAAATCGCAGCCAGGATGGCGTCCCTGGTCGGTGCGGGCGGCCGGGTGAGGACCACGTCGGCCAGGCCGGGCAACCGTAGGAGTTCGGCGTCCCGGCCGAGTCGCGCGAGGCGCTTGATCTTGAGGTTCGCGAGGTTGGTCGGGCTCACTCCGCCGACGGCGGCAATCTGGTCGAGCAGGTCTCCCGAGGCGGAGTTGTCGCCAGCGGCAAGTGCCACCTCGAACTCACCGAGGAGTCGCCCGACCGGCTTGCGGACGTGCCAAGTACGCACCGGACGCTGCCGAAACGAGTACTGCAGCAGTTCCAATGCCTTCCATGCCTCGATCTGGGTCCTTCTCGTGGGACTGGTGACTGTAAACGTGAAGCCAGGACCAGCGAACTCCAACACGGCTTTTTCAACCGGGTCCGTCGGATCCAGTTGGGCCGGCAGGCCGTCGAAACTGGAGTAGGTGGGGCCGACGAAGGCGGTGAGCAGGTCCGACACCACTACGGCGTGGGCCGGGTCGCGGGCGATCACGTATGCAGTCAGGTCGCCACCTATCTCACGGCGGCGCGGCAGCACGACCGGCACCTCGGAGTCCTCACGTTGCCACAGCACATCCAGGTATGGCCGCACCGTCCTGCCTGCGCTGGAGTCGGGTTCCTGGCCTGGCCAAGCGATGTTCCCTAGACCGAAGAAATCATTGATGAATCTTTCGATCGGACTCGTGGAATCACCCAAGCGCTCCTCATTTTTCCTCATGAGGTCGCCCATCGATGTGTGAGTTCGATCCGGGCCTGGGCGGCAGCCGTGCTGTCCAACTTGTATGTGACGACCTCGTCGTTGACTGACATTCCGTTGACGGTGAAGTTCATCGACCCACTCAGCAGCCAATCGCCACCGCAGAAGGTCTTTTCGTGAACGTCTGGGCTCCGGATCAGGTGCAGTCGCTCTGGGTTGGCAGCCCGACCCAGCCTGGTCAGGAACAAGTCGTTCTCGGTCACGTCCCGCGTAACGAGGGTCAGTCGCGAGCCCCGGACGGTGAGGAGGCCGAGGACCTCCGACAGGGAGTAAAGGCGTGCCGCCGCGTCGCCGAACAGGCTGTCGTATTCGCCGCGCTTGTTATCCACCGCCCGCACGTCGCTGATCCACGCCGAAACCATCCAGATCTCGCTGCTGGGCGTGAGCAATTCGGCGAGCAGGACCGCGGTCAGCATCGGGTCGATGCGGACTCCCGTCACTGGACTGGGGCGCAGTGTCCGTTCCAGTACCTTGCCGACCTCACTTGCAGCAGCACCGCCCCCAAACGCTTCGACTGTCACTGCACTGCCTCCCGGACGTCGATGACCGCCCGCAGTTCCGCGCCGACTCGGACTACCTCGCGTACTTCTCCATAGACACGCAGCACATCCCGGTCCACCGGCAAAGCAGGCACGGTCCGCAGTGCCCTGCTCAGCTTCGCGGACTGGTCGGCCGGGGCCGTGAGGACGACAACACCCCGGCTGGCGAGTTCTCGAGTGTATTCAGCCCACCAGTCGGACTTCGTGACGTCGACGTGCTGCAGTCGCTCATCCCGGGCCGCCACGACAAGGAGTCGATCAAGCAATGCATGCGAGGCATACGGCTGGTAGTGCGCCAAATGATAGCTCCGAGCTTGGTAGCCACGGGGCCACAGCATGCTGAACACCTGGTCTCCGGTGATACTGCCATTAGTACCCGGCACCGGGATCTGCCCTGATCCGACGCCGAAGGCGATCACCCTTGCGTCCACCTCGAAGCCAATCCTGTCCTGCAATTCGTCCCAGGCGTGGACCACGCCGAGTGCCATCTCATCGGTGGACCGTTTAGAACCGGGACGCAACAGTCGGGCCGACAGCGCCGAGATCGCGGACTGCCTCGGGTACCCGTCTAGCTTTGTCCACGCCTCGCGCAAGTCCCGCAGTGCGACGTCGGCCGCATGCGTCGACTTCGCGTCCCGCAGTCGGGCGATGGCCCGACTGGCCGCGCTTTGAGGCTCGGCCAGCACGTTCTCCAGCAACCGGGTCAGCGTCGAGTCGACGTACTCGAAGTCGTTGGACCCCAGGGCGCTGTCCACAAGTCCCCAGAATCGCCTGGGGTCCGCCGCGTAGTAGCCTGCGAGTTGCTCAATGAGGCCCAAACCACCGATCGAGGTCTCGGTCAGCCAGATCGCGGCAGCGTCCATACCCTCCTCCGGAGGAATCACGTCCACGATCAGATCCTGGTCCCTCGCATCGGGGCAGGCGCGCAACGCCGCCGTAAGCAAGGCTGCTGCGACCGTATCCCGGTAAGTGCGCTGCGCTAGGTTGGCCACGTGTTGCGGGACATCTGCCACCCACAGCAGTCGTCCGTGCGCGTCGAGGCAGTCCTTGACGCTCTGGTTCTCGCTGAGCTTGGTGAGCGTGTTTACGAGTCGATCGGAGGCCGGAGCACCCTGCGCGGAGTCGTCGCGGTACAGGACCTGGAGCACCTGGCGCAACTGGCCGCTCCACTTGCCGTTAGCCAGCGAAGCGTGTACCTCGTTGGGTGGGCGGGTCCCGTCCAGTCCGGCGAGCGCGAACGCAGTGAGGTATACGAGCGTCAGCCAGGTGCGTTGGAAGGAATTCGCGATGCCATCGAGCCGTGGTTCCTCTCGGATCGCTGTCGTGAATGCGAAGGTCCGCCATCCGGGCGACGCCAGGTGCGCGGCGACCAGTGTGTTGTTTATGTCGAGGGAAGCGAGATCAAACCGTACGCCGTCGACGGTGAGCCGGAACCCAAGTGCCGCGGGCATGTCATTGAGCGTGTACCGGACGGCACTGGAGACCGTCTTGCCCCCCGTATACGTCGTTTCACAGGTCGCGCCTGTAGCCATCCGGCGCACCTCTGCTGGGCTCCCCGCAGCGTGGGTTGCGAACCCGGCGGATGTGACGCGCCCGACCCATGCCGAGGGATCCGGGATGTCAGCCAGCATCAGTCCCGCGGTCGGCGCGATGATCTGGGTACCCCAGATGGGGATGCCCTGGGCCTGATCTGTGACCTCTTTGTCGGGGGTCTTGAGGTCGATGAGGTGGGGCCGGATCACCTCGAACGTGCCCTGCCCCGCTGGGGACCAGGTGCCTTCCCTGCTATACCTGGAAGTGATGGAAGTGACGTCGATGGCGCCGCCCGCAGATTCCGGTGGTAGCGGGAGCCAGGTTCGATCGCTCTGCTTCTGGTAGCCGTACCGGCGACTGACCCGCCCGGGGACCGCTTCGCGCAGCGCACGTTCTATAGGCAGCGATTCCTCCTTGTCCGTCATGAACGGCAGATTGAAGAGAACCTCTGGCACGTTCAATGGATCGAACAACGCCCTGGTGATGAACTCCGGCAGCATGTCGCCGGGCCGGGCGCCCGGGTCCAGCCGAATCGTCTGCCATTGACTGTGGACGCGGCGCAGTGCCGTCGGAACCACGGATAGCAGCAGCGACCGGGGAGGTTCCCACAGCAGTGCCTGAGCGTCGTCGGCACTGATCCGCAGCGCCGACTGCATATGCGTGGCGAGTTCATCCTGTAGTGCCGACTGCTCGAGCGTATCCCTCAGAATATTGGCCAGTTCTTTGGCAACCTCCTTGGCTTCTGTCGTCAGGGGGGACTTCGGTGCCGTGAGGATGGCCCGCGGATCGGACCGGCGTCCTTTCGCCGCCAACTTCAGCGCCAGCCAGTCCAGCAGTGCCTGGGCACCCTGAATCTTCAGCACGGAACGGTTGACGATGGGCAAGCTCCGGGCGGCCAACTCGGGGGAGAACAGGGTGTCGTACGCCTGGTAGGTGATTCGGTCCCGGCCATAGTCCGACAACGCGACGACCGTCCAAGGCCGGGTGCCACGTTGACGGCCTGCGCGACCGCGACGCTGGATGAAGGACGCCGCGTCATGCGGTGCCTTGTGCTGGAGTATGAGGCCCACCCGGGAATCGTTGAACCCGACCTCAAGGGACGCCGTCGCCACAATGAGGTCCGCGTTCCGATCGACTCCAGCGTCCTGGGACGACGTCCGTCCGACGCGCAACTCGCCGGTATTCGCGGTTGGGTCCAGGTGCCGGCCGATTCGCTGGACTAGGTTCCAGGACTGGCCGTCTCGGAAACGTTCGGACTCGAACTTCGCGTCCGGGGCGCGGAGTCCTGCCAGAACGCGTTTGGTTTTGCCACCCCACTTGTACCTGGAGTCACCCTCGGCCTCTCGCAGGTCGTCGTAGAACCGGTTGGTGACGTCTAGATCGTCGGTGAACAGGAAGCCAATGGACCCGTACAGATATTCCTGTTCCGGCGGGTCCAGAATCCGGCCGTAGAGCATTGCGGCCTGGATCGACGTGGACAGCAGGCTCGTCCCGGATACGGGGTCCCCACGGACGGCAATGGCGTACTCTCGGCCTTCAGCGGTCATGTGCTCCGGCCTGGGCTCGATGTACTCAACATTGGCCTGGTCCAGCCCGATCAACTGAGCAAAGAACGACTTCGCGTCCCGCAAGGTAGCGCTCAGGCCAACAAAGGTCACTGGGGACCTCACGCTGTGCCGCCACCGGCGTAGAAGGAGGGCGACCTGCGCGCCATGGACCCCGGAGTAGGTGTGCACCTCATCGAGCAAGACCAGTCGCGGCGCCATGGCCCCGAAACCCGATCGCCACCCGAGGAGGCGCCCCAAGGGCGCGGACGCCTGTCGGCTGAGCATTTCCGTCGAGGTGAATAGCACATCCGGTGGCCGTTCCTGGAGCGTCTTGCGGCTCAGAGCGACAACGTCATCCAGCACGAGGCGGCAGGAACTGGAGCTACATGTAAGGCGGTCCCGGTTCTGTTGCCGGTCGATCTCGCCCCAAAACAGATCTCCCTCACACTTGGGGCAGGGCAGGTACGGGCAGATGACGTCCCGCCCGCGCCGCCGCCAGGCCTGGCCATTTCCGTTCCCGTTCAACCGCGAATCCTGGCCATCCCATGGCGTGGCACCGTACAACGCACCAACGCGGATTTGCCTACGGCCGGACTTGCGCAGCACGTCGGCAACGTCGAGGGTCGCCGACACCGCCTCCCGCAACTGATCCCGCAGTAGTTCGGTCCGCGGGTAGAGCGCGAGGGTGTGTACCCGGTACTTGCCTGTGATCAAGCCGGGTGCGATCGCTGCGAACGCGGGCAGGTAAAACGCAAGCGTCTTGCCGCTACCGGTCCCTGCCCCGACGATTACGCCGCAGGTGCGCTTCGCCCCGAGCGCCCGGTAGATCTCAGCCGCCGAGTCCACTTGGAACCGCGCGAGGGGCCGAGCTTTAACCTGCGCGGCCGCAACATCGCTCTGCATTGCCGTCCAACCGGGGATCTCCCCCAGTTCGCCGAGTGCCTTGGCCACGGAGACATTGCGATCTGGGTACCGTCGCGGGGCGACGTGCAGTCGGTAGTCCGCGACGAGAGGGCGCCCGTCCTCCCACCAGTTCGAAGGCGGATCCGTCAAGTCCTTGGGGCCGAACAGTTGCCGAAGTCGCGACGTCAGTCGGAGTGTTTCCGCCATCCGCGTCCGGTACCGCGGCGGCGACGTGTCGAGGACTTTAAAAAGCAGTGCCGCGTCGAGCAAGTTGTCGAGGATCTCCGCCGGACCCACGTCCGGCAGCCGACTTGGATGATCGAGCGCGTATGTCTCGATGACCGATAGGACCTCGTCCCGCGACAGTGCCCCCGTCGTGACACCCCAGGACAGCGACGGCAACTCAAGATCCTCTAGGCGGTTGAGCAGTTCGCCCGCAACCTCTTCCTTCAGTCGACTGGTCACGCGCCTCGCCGCCGTACTTCGATCTGATCCGCCACTTGTCGCAGCAATGCGATCTGCTGATCGTCTAGATCGGCCAGCAGGATCGGGCGTACCGCGAGTCGTTCCAGCAAAGGCACGAGTTGGCCCTCTGGATCCGGGACCCGGCCGAGCAAGTCCGCTAGCCCTGCCAGGGCTACCTTGAACAATGAGATGTCCCCGATGGTCGGCACCGGCTTCCTAGCGTAGTCCCGCAAGTCCTTCAGGTGCTGCTGGGCTGGTTTCCGCTCGTCCTCAGGCAACATGGGCATCCGTACAAGACGCAATTCGTTGATGCATTGGCCAGTCCAGTGCGTCCAGGTGATGGTGAGCTCCTCGCTCACCCGCTTGGTGGCGTCTGCGATCTTCGCTCGCGCTCCGTTGAATGCCTGATCGCTGGGCAGGAAGCCTGCGCGTTCGGCGTTGCGGGCGAAGGCTTCGCGCCCCTCGTCGAGTCGGGATAGGCTGACGCCCTCCTCGCCACTGACGTCCGCAAGCGTTTGGGCAGCTTTGGCCACCTGGCCCAATCGTCCGAGAACCACGGTCGTCTCGTCCACCCGCTTCAGGACCCGGTCGGCGTCCTGTTTCGCCTTTGCGCCCTGCTTGATCCGGTTCGTTTCCCGAGTCACAGCCTGGGCCAACTCAAGGACCGATGAAAATTCGCTCATCCCCGGCCTCCTCCATCCAGTGCAGCCCACATGCCGAGCAACTCGTCGACCTGCTGCTCCGCAATCTGCCCGGCACCGCCCTCCTGTTTTCTGGCCGCATTCAGTGCATTCGTCAGCCAGGTGTCACTAGCAGAGAGGAACTGCCTGATCGACGCAACATCCGTTCCCCGGTGCCGTGCCGCCGCAACGATCCGAGCCCTGTGCCCTTGCGTCGACTCAGCCTCGGGACCGGCCTTACCGAGATCACTTTCCAGTCGGTCCACCGCCCGCGAGTCCAACTGTGCTGCCTGATCGGCTAGTGACTTGAGTTCTTCTCGTAGTGCAGGTGCCGTCTGGTCCGCCCCAGCCTCCTTTGCCGCAACGATGGCCGCCTTCACCGCGTCGATGGTGTCGCTGAGGCTCGTACCTTTAGGAAGCATCGCGCGTACTTCTACGAGTTGACTGGTCAGGATGGAGAGTTGGGCATCCACCAGGCGCTCCCACTCGGAGAACCCAATGACCGCCTTCCGGATCCACGGTGCCAGGTCTGTGTTGGGCGTACCCCACTGCCACGACTTGGCGGCGTCATGCAGCATTGGAAGCGCCCTCGCCGCGTCGATCATCCTGACAGCGCCTGTACCCCGACTCACCCCGAGTCCAGATCGCAGGCTCGTGACTAGCGGTTGGCGTGCCTCCAAGTGCTTCGCCAACGTCGAGGTCCACTTGGAGTCACAGGCATCTTGTCGTTGCCACGTGCTTCCCTCGTCAAAGACGAGCCGCAAGCAGTTCGGCATCGCCCATGCCCGGCAACGCTTTGCCTGCAAGCGTCGCCCCAAGAAGCGACGCTTGCAAGCCCGCAGCCAAGTGTTCGTCAGCGATGTCGGCCGATCGCGCAACTGCCGTTAGCAGGTGCCTCTGGTTCCTATCCGCGTCCCGCGACAGGCGTCGCATTGCCTTAGCGCCGCGAGTGACATATCCGCCGTTCGCCCACGGCTTCCCCTCGAAGACCCCGGCATTCGCGAGCAGGAGTCCTTGAAAAAACACGGCGTTGGCGGAGGATCGCGTGAACCTGATCGGGGCATCCGAAGTTGCCGTTGATCTCTCCCCGTATGACCCGTCGATGGAGACCACAGTTGACCGCGCCGGCCATGCAGCATCCAGTTGTTTACCCGTGGGTTCCCGCATCAGGGGGTCATTCCACGCACACCTCTGGAGCACGGCCCCCCGGATGACTTCGCGCAGTTCGCGAGCCAGAGTCATGTCCAGTTCCTCACCACGCTGCGACCAGTCGTTGACCCGATCGAGATTCCTTTGCAGAGTTCTGGGCAGGTCCGTCGGCGGTGGCGGCTTTGGCTTAGGATCATCGCCAGCCCACGTAGTATTACTTCCGAAACCATCGGACTTTCCAGGTCGTATGCCACTAGCATCTTTTATTACCTTCGCCCTCACGTCGAAGGCCCGGTACACGTGCGGCGACAGACTATCCACGCTGTTACCGGCGTCTCCCCAAAACTGAAGGAAAGTCGCATACCTCTTGCCTTCCTCCGTGCCGAGTTCCTTCTTGAGAGCGTCATCTACGTCGGCCGGGAGGACTGACTCCTGAGTTTCATCCGAATACCCTTCCTCACCTTTTCGCAGCGGCCGGTATTCCTCGCTGAACCGCTCGTCGGGGAACTGTCCACCGGCGATATATGGGAGGTGCTCGAGTAGGACATTGCGTACCGCACGGTCAATGACCAAACGCGGGTTGAAGGCATCCCCGTGATCTCCCGGTGCCGGGCGAGAACGGATGGCCCGCCGCAGGGCCGACCTGTTGAAGGGATATAGTCCGTATCCCTCTTTCGACTGTCCGAATGCGTCATCGGCGCGACACAGGTCACGAAAGTCACACTTTTCGCACGCGTTCGGAACAAGAGCACCTTCGTGCGCCAGGTGCTCGTTCAATTTGCCGGGACCCAGGCGTGCGGCGTTTAGGTAGCGCCCTACGAAAGATGACATCCCTCCCATTCCGGAGTCTGGGTCGAACTGAACGTCAAGGTCGTAGACGTGTGGAATTCTCGTCTTTACGGTCTCCGGAAGACTCTTATAATAGCCCGTCGTAACGGCCATAAGGGTGCGAATGGGCGCGAACTCGCGTCGCCCGTCACGATCCGCCACTTCGATAATGGCATCCAGCAGATCTCGTTGAATGCCTTGAATCACAGCAAAGTCCTCGATGAGGAGGACGATCTCCTTACCTTGCCGGGCAAACTCGCGCCGGACAGCCAGCATCGCGTCCTGCAGGCGTCCTGACCCGATGTTGGTCGCATTCATTACGGCCATCGGCAACTGCTCGTTAAGCATGCGCACCGCTGCGAGTTGCAGTGTGGACTCCGTCAGGAGGTGTCCGAACAACCCTTTCGTTGGACCTGATACCTGATTTACATCTGCGATGTCCAACGGCAGGTCATCAATGCGAAACTCCGCAGGCCGATCCGACTCTCCCTCATGCCGGTCCTGAAGCAGGCTTGCGGCCAGCCTCGGTATGAGGGCGTCCTTGCGCAACAGGTGCTCACGCACGTAGGGGTCTATCAGAAGGATACCCAGGCCTCGCGTTCCTGACAGGATACCGGTTCTTCCGGGCTGTCGCGGAGCGGCGACGAGTGCCTCCTGCAACTGGTTGAGTAGTCGCTGTTGCAAGCCCTTCTCGTCAAGTTCCGAGCTCATCCGGTCGACATCGGCCCGCAATTGATTCAGTTCGGGGTTGTCGACCTGGGCGAGCAGAGCCTTGAGCACGCCGCGAAGGCTGGTCTGCTTCTTCGGCAGGTAGATCACTTGGAGTTTGTGCGTGGAGTCGATCTTCTCCCGGACCCAGCGGACAAGGTGCGATTTGCCAGTGCCCGACTCGCCGATTACCGGCAACAATAGGACGCCCCCGCGAGTGGGTGACGACAGCAACTCCCCGCAGACTGCTTCCTCGTTCAGTGGGGCACCGGGTGGCTCCGGACGTGCGCCCTCATTGTTGGCACGGTAGATAGTGAGCGGAGCGTGCGTCGCGAAGAAGAAGGCCCGTGACGCCACCACGGCCTCAACTGGCAATGCGGCTGCGCCTTCTGCCGTCCAGCAGAGGAAGTTCCTGAACTCTGCCATCACACTCTCCCGCTGATCGTGATACGAGCGACCTCACGCGTATCGGCCCCGTCCATCAGAAAGATGTTGTCTGCGTCAGACGGACTGCTGAACGCGAGCCAACCGTCTGCCTCCCCGGCTAGCAGTGCGTTGGACAGGCTCGCTGCGACCTGCCCGTCAGGAGGGATCAGTCCCAGCATTCGGGAGTACCGGCCGCCCGGCAGAACAGGCAACGCCTCGAGGATTTGGTCGACCGCCTCAGATGCCCGGATGGTCTCTCCTTCTTTCCACAAGGCCAGTACGGTGTCCCGGACAGCAACCGTGCAGTCCGGGACCAGCCGCATCGCTCCTTCCTTCGGAATGAGCGATGCGGCTGTGAACCCCAGTGCCGGTCCCCAGTAGACGAACCGTCCCCATCGCACTTCATTGGCGAAGGGGGGAGGTAGATGGCTGGCGAAGGCACCTCTCTGGAACTGCGCGACCGATTCCCATCCCTGTGACTCAAGAGGGTCTCTCGTCAGGAACCAGGCGAGCGCACGGACTAGGTCTTTGGGCCCGTCCAGGTCTGGGCTGTCCGCGAGGCCTCCGTTGCGCGCGGGGTCGAGGGCAGCACGTCGGAGCAGTCCGTTGAAGCCACCGACGTCGTCGGGCGACAATGCCCGGCCCGCAGATGCCAGTTCAACGGCTTCGCCGTCGTCTGTGACGACTCCAAGATCAGCAAGGCTCTTGACCGCCATACCGAATTCCTTCGCCTCCTCGGAGAGGAGGGTTGGTGGGGTCAATAGCCGTTTTGCACTCTCGGCGTCTGCCTTCCCGCCAAGGACGAGTAGAAGTCGCACGACTGCCCACATGAATGATGGGAAGGACGCGCCTTCGTTGATCAGCGCCATTTACAAGGCTCCCAGCGCGGTGCGTAGTGAAAGTGAGGAGTGCAGGTTCGCGAGCGTGCGGCCTGGCTTCTCCGGATCCGATAGGTCGCGGCGATGGACGAGGTAAGTGGGGTTGCCGGCCGTGAGCCGGTCAGCGACGATGTCATCGAGTTGACGTTCTTGCGGGCCGAGAACCCAGATGACCGGCTCAGGAAAGGAGACGGCAAAGTACGCATCGTCGTCAGCAATTACAGGAGCCGGGCGGGCAGCGCGTTGGACACGCGTGGCCAACTTGGAGTCGAAGCCACTGCCCCCGATGACGGCCATTCCGCGCCGCACGAGGCGCTCAAGAAGTTCCGGTAGCAGATCCTCTCGTTCCCGACCGGTCGCCCAAGTGAGGCTCAGCGATGTGCTGCGGGCGTGCATGGGGGCGAGTGGTTTCGGGATGCGACCCGGCCACGGGTAGACATCGGGGAACGGTTCGATCGCGGCAAGGTACAGGCCGGAGTCCCCGTCGGCACTTCGGTTCGCACGGCACCAAGGACAGCCCCGACAGTTGATTCCGGTGCGGAGTGTCCCGCCACCTGAGTGGACCGTGTAATAGGCCGCTATCTGCTCGTTGACGCACCGATCCCCACGCAGCAACTGATGCATCCGGCGAAGGGAATCGCGCCGCTCGGCGGCCACGATCGCGCGCTGTGCTTCGACTGTCTTTTTCCAGTGCTCCTCATTATTCGTGGCGCCGTCGATGAGTTCCACTGCTATGTGGGTCCGGGCGTTCTCGTAGAAGGCTTCGCGCCTACCTGCAAACTCTTCGCGGCTTTCGTCCGGCCGCGACTTAGGTGGTTCCAGCGCCCGGAGTCGGATTAGGCCGGCCCACGCCATTAGGTTGAGGGTGCGGACGTTCCACTGCTGACTCCGGCCGTAAGCGGTCGCTAGGTGCGTGGGACGCGAACCCAGGTCGATCTCGTAGGTCTCTGATTCCAGAGGAGTGGCGGAATGGAACATGCCCGACCAACGATCCCAGCCGACCTCCTCGCCGATCAGTGTCTCTCGATTGAGGTTGGCGGCCAATTGGTCGTCTGACGGGGCTGTCACCAGGTACACGGTAGACGGTTTCCCGTCGCGACCTGCGCGGCCGACCTCCTGGTAGTACCGGTCAAGGGTCTCAGGTAGGCAGGCGTGCACCACGGTGCGCACATCGGGCATGTCTACCCCGAGTCCGAAGGCCGACGTGCCGACCACAATGTCGTGTCGAGTCGGGATCGCCGCCCCAGTGGCGAGTTCGCCGCGCCATCCTTCCAAGGCCGCCTGCCGCTCCGTGTCATCAGAGTCGCCGGTAACCTCGGCCACACGAAACAAGCCTGCTGTCCGCAACCGAGTGGCCCAGGAAGAGACGTCTTCTTTCTTGCTCGCGTACACCACGAGGGGCCTGGGTAGTCGCAAGACCGCAGTCAGTACAGCCTCGTCTCGCGCCTCTTTGCTCAGTGCTCTTGTCTGGTAATAGCTCGGCTCGGGCCGAGTTTCTGACGCATAGACGAGCGGCGGGGTACATTCCGGCCCGAAGAGATCCTGCAAGGTCTTGATGTGTGCGTCGGTCAAGGTGGCGCTCATCGCGATTGTGATGAGACCCTGACCGGACGGGGCCATGTTGAGCCAGGCTAGGCGCTGGCTGGCAAGCGTCTGGAACTCCGGGCGAAAGCCGCTGCCCCATTGATCGACGAGGTGCGCCTCGTCAATGACGAGGTATTTGAGATAGCCCTGGCTGGCAGCAGTGGCGAGGCTCCCACTGAGGCCATGCTCTATGGCCTCGGGGGAACTCACGACGATGCGTTGGGTCCCGTCGCGGACGGCGTCGCGCATCTGCTGCTTGTCGGGACCACCCATCCCGCCCGTGTAGGCGTACAGGCCGTTGGGGTTCGGCCGTTCGCCCAGGGTGGCCAGGAGTTGCTGGATCCGCCGCTCATGGTCGAGTGCTAGTACGACCGTCGGGACGACGAGGACGGATACCCCTCTCTGACGGCTTGCCAGCAGAGCCGACGCCAGAGCCACCTCTGTCTTGCCTTGCCCGGTGGGAAGACACACGAACGTGGTGCTGCCTGGCGGGGCCAAGACGACGGTACGGGCAGCCTGCCTCTGGCCTAGCGACGTGTATGTCTCGTAGCCGAGTGCCTCGGTCCAGAATGGGTCAGCGGGGCAAGCCCGGGGCTCTTTGCCCTCGCCCCTGTATACCCAGTTTAGGTCCTCGGCGCCCGCTGTCTCGGGCTCAACTGACCGGAGCGGGGGATGCCAGGGCTCTGCGGTCACGGAGAGCCTCTTGGCGGCGGCGGGCAAAGCCTCACAGCCCGCCGCGGCCCACTCTCCGCGGCTCGGGAACGGAAGCGCGACGGGGACCTTCAGTGCCAACGCCTTCCCGTGCCGGGCGTCCTGCTCCAGCAGTACTTGCCGGACCAGGACCGCAACGTCGAGCCAACCAGCGGTGCCCGACGACAGTTCGAGCAAGGCGTCGCGCAGACGTCGACAGGTCCCCGATACCGGGAAGTCACTCGACATATCCGGCCACAGATCCAGCAATTCCTGGGCAGCCAGCCAGGAGTCCGGCGCGGTGTCCTTAGCCATGGTCCACCCCTGGCAGGGTTCCTCGGACCAGGCAAGTCACGGAGATCACCTTAATGCCGGGGTTAGCCACTCCGTCGATGAGCGCATCGGCTATATCAAGGTCGATGGAGTAGCCCTCGGTGTCCGTCACGATCCGGCCGGCCGCCTTCCGGGCTTCGGCCTGGGCCCGACGAACCGCGAGGCCCGAGGTAGCCTGCTGGCGGGCCTCCTCGCATCGCGCACGGAGGTCGGTGACACGGCCGAGTTCGTCTCGAGCTGCATGCTCGGCATACCTTGCCCCGCCGGCGAACCGCTCACGGCCGCCGAACTTGTCAAACAGTGCGCCTATGCGTTGGGCGTTCAGGTTGGTATCCCGGCCGTGATCCTTCTTTGGCCTATACGGCTGGTCGAGCCACTCAACCTGGGCCCTCTCATCAATTGCGACCCTGCCTGGCAGGGGCACCCAGACGCGCCGTGTGAACGGAGCGAGGAGGCAGTCCGCCTGGCGACGCAGGGCGTTGCGGCTGATCGGGTCATCTCCGACGAGTTCCAGGGCAATCTCCGTATCTGCCTCGACTAGGAAGTCAAAGCCGAAGTACACGCATGCCTCCCCGGGATATTGGCGCTCCAGTACAGTCGCCTGTCCCCGGTCATCAATCCACACGGTGCGGGCCAGCATGTCCATGAACGGGTTCCCAGACCGGAGCATCCTGGTCCCGGGTTCCTTGAGCGTGACGGCCCGGTTGAAAGCGCCGCGCATCATCTCGGGTGTGAGATTTGTGCCACCTCGGGCCAGGATCCGCGGTGGCACGAGCGGGGGCTTGTTTCCCCGTTCGAACTGGAACAGTTGGCCACCAGGCCCAATGACATGCTCCATGAAGCGCAGTCCACCGGCTGCGCCACTGGCGAATCCTATGGTCGCTGTTTCTATCTCCCGCCAGTTGAGCTCGAGTTCTCCGACGGCTGCCGCAACGTCCACCACCCCGGTGCGAGCGTCGTGGATCGCCTCGATCATGTCCATCCCATCGATTTCACGACGCTCCGTCGCCAGGTCGGCGGCCACGGCGGGGATGAGTCTGCTGAGTCCTTCCGGGCCGTCCAGGGCGGCGGCCATCCAGATGCTGGCTAGTCCCTGGTCGATGGTGTCCTGCAGGGCGGACACCGACTGACCGAAGATGCCGAACCCCTGTTCCAGTAGCGACAGCCAGGCACCCGGCAACGTGTACTCGCCGTCGGAGCCAGCGATCACGAACTGCTGCGCGGGGTGACCTAGGATCCCCGCCTGGTAACGGTCCACCCTGCCTATGCGCTGCTCAAGTCGGTTTGGCGACCACGGCAGGCGGCAGTGCACAACGACGTCGGCGGCCTGGAGGTTGAGGCCGTCCTCGGCGCTGTCGTCAACGACGAGGACACCACCATCTTTGCGCCAGGCCGCGACGGCGGCGCCGCCGTCCTCCATGCCGCCCTGGCGCGTGTGTGCCGCCACCCGCAGCCTCGGGTACTCCAGGCGCAGAGCTCCCGCCAGTCGGCCCGCCAGCGTTCCCGGTCCGCAGAAGACAACGACTCGCTGCCCCTTTAGAGCGGACTTGAGGGCCTGGGCCAAGTCGGCCAGTTCGCCGTCATCCAATGCGTCAGTGATCTGGGAGAGTACGCCTTCCTCCAGGGAGGCAACTGGCGGACCGCTTAGTAGGGTTTTTTCCTCGCTGGTTAGCCCAGCATTCTCGGCGGCCAGTTCGTCTCGATTCAGGCGCCATCGCAGGGCGTCTGCGAGGTCGGCGGACGTGCCGTCCGCACGCGACACGAGCACCCCCAGTGCCTGGCCGTAGGCCCTTGCATCGCTCTCGTGCTCCTCATCCACGAGCCAATTGGCGATCCCGGACTGCCAGTTGAGCAGAGCGTCTTGGACGGCCCCCTGCTGAACCGAGTCAAATACGAGTGGACTTGGTCGAGAACGACCGGTGATCTCATAGGGTCGCGTCGTCCCCTCGTCGTCCCCTCGCGTCACCTGCAGTCGCCGGTGCCGGATCATCCGGCGGTGCAACCTGTACGTCTCGCTGATGTGAGCGCGGAGGGACTCTACGGTTACGGCCAAGGCCGCACGGTCATCCTCGTCGCGCAAATCGTCGTCTTCCGTCAGGAAGGACAGTGCCTGCTCTGAGAGTCGACGGAACTGGGGGTCCTCCGGGATAAGTTCCGTGATCTCGGACACCGAACTAGGAAGGAGTTGCTCGTAGTCCGAGTCAAGCCCGTAGACGGCGTTGGCCAGTTGCTTGCGGAGTCGGAACTTCTTCTCGAACGCCTCCCTTTCGGTCCACTTGTATAGGTTCGGTTCCAGCAGATGCAGCAGTCCAAGGTGCGTCGTGACGCGGGAGGTGAGAGGCGTTGCCGTCAGCAGCAGCACGCGCTCTGCCGAGTGGGCCAGTGCGGCGAGTTCACGATAGGGCGACTCATCCGGCCCGTTCACCCGGACTACTTGGTGAGCTTCGTCGATAACCACTAGGTCGTAACCTTGGTAGGACTGCCACTTTTCCGGCGTGTCGTGGGAACTGATCCGTATCGTCGCGAATGGGAAGTCTCCGACGAAGAACTTGCTTCGTAGCTCGTCTTGCCACTGCCGTCGCAGTGTGTTTGGGGCGATGACAACGATCTTGCTTGTAGGCTCGTCCAGTAGCACCTGCCGAATCACGAGGCCCGCCTCGATGGTTTTGCCAAGGCCTACCTCGTCGGCGAGCAGGTAACGCTGAACGGGGTCGCTAATAACCGTCATGGCGGCGTGTACCTGGTGCCGGAAGATCTCAACCCCGGACGAGAGCAGCGTGAAGGCACTTCCGCACGCCGCCCGTTGTGTGACAAGGCTGCGCATCATCGGTAGGCGCGCATTGGAAAAGTAACCCGACTCATTCGCGCCCGCGATCAAAACATCAACGGGGTTGCGTACGGGCATGTCCCATCGGACCCGCAACTGTGACTCTGGAATCTTGAGATCGACTTCACTATTAGGCAGCCGTACGAAGTACTCCGCCTGATCGCCGCCAACGATCCGCCCAGCCTGCCAGATTGCAGTATCGGGATTCTGCCAGTAGACTCGCGTCTGCTCCTGCAGCCTAATGGGTTGGCATTCATTAGCATCAACCCACCGCGATTCCGCCGCAGGTTCCACGATTGACTCAAAGCAATCGACTCGAACCCGTCCTGCATCGATCCGGCCGACGCGCCCGATACCCGGAATATCAGCGTGCACGACCATGCTCCCGACGCGAAAGATGTTCGCAACGTCCACGCTACTACTCATTACCCGACCAACCCCAATTCATCTGGCCTGCACATAGTCGCGAACAGTCGACCATAACTGTGCCTACGCTTCTTGCTCGGCAATGGCCGTCCGTTGTTGACACTACTTCTGCGTGCCGGACCACATCCATCTCCCAGACCTCCGGCCTTACCTTCAGGTTTCGATCATGCATGAGCGAAGTAACCGAGCACCAGACCCTTAGACCATCCCGGAGGAAGTCGTCACACCTCGTCCAGATTCACCCCCTACAGAACGCCTCCGATTGGTCATGCACCCAATCTGAACTGCAAAGATACCCCGCTTGAGGACTAAGTTACTGAGTGGTAATAAATTGTAGGAATAAGAGTAGACAAAATCCTCTAGGTTTCCGCTTGCGTATCCCAACCCGATTGTGGAACAGTCGCAACTATCGCAGATGGCAACCCCGTGCGCATCCTGCGACTCCATCCGCAAGGAAGAGGTAATCGACGGTTATCTAATGCTCGGCGTCGACTAGTGGGGCGCCAAGAGAACTTCATCATCGGCGACGGACCAGTCGCCGATCTGGGTAATGCCCTGCGTGAACTACGGCGCTCGGCATGCCTTACCTATCGCGACATGGGCGCGATTACCAACTACTCACATGCGGCCCTTAACAATGCAGCGTCTGGAAAAAGGTGCCCAAGGTGGGAGGTAGTACAGGCCTTTGTTACTTCCTGCGGCGGCGAAGTCGATGACAGATGGCGCTCACTTTGGGAGGCCGCGCACGCATCGAGTCCACGACGTCCGCGCACGTGCAAACCGCGAAAACGAGGAGAGGAGTCCGAGACGGCCCCAAATCCTGGCAAGCCAGCGGCCCGAATCGCCGCCGGATCAAATCCCTGGCAGGACACGGCCGCCGACTTCGTTTATGAACTCAACCTGGTGCACAAACTGGCGGGCAGCCCCAACGGGGCTACCATCTATCAAGCCTGGTGCGAAAGAACTTCGTTTAAGCCACGCGCCTCCGACAGGAAGGACCTTCCTAAGAGCACACTCAGGGACGCACTAAAGCTGGACCGACGAACCTTGCCAAAACTAGAAGTCGTTCAGATGATCGCCTATGCCTGCGGCGCGGACGTCTGGGAATGGACCGAATCCTGGAAGAGAATCGCCACGCTCGAATTCGAGGCACGCAACCCGCGACCGGGCACCCGCACCGTCGCCTTACCCCAGCCGCCAGGCTTGACCAGTCAGGCACCTTCTGCGGGGCCTAGCAACCTACAGAAGGCTATCGGCAGCGCGCCTCGGCGTTCCCTACTCCTTCCACTAGAAACAAAACAGGCGCGTCTCGGGGCCCGGATGTGGTCCTGGCTCTCGTTGCCCGTCACGATGCCGAAGGGAGGTTGCCACCCTGATGACCATTCATTACGGTCCGGATAAGACCTGGCCCGGCATCAGAAGCCGTATTGGAACGAAGCCCTCGCCGCAGCCCGCGCGGCTCGGTGGACGCTGAGGTAGGGATTAGTCCTGTGTCTGCGTTTCCTCGGAGAGGTGCCAGGTCACCGCGGGGGCGTGGCCTGGGTCGTAGATCTGCTGCTGGCCGGCCGTGGTGCCGTCGCCGGTGTAATGGCGCCAGGCGAGGCCCTGTTCGATGAAGATGCCGATCTTGGCGTCGCAGATTGCGCAGACGGGCTCGGCTTCCCCGGTGGCGCCGGGATTGTCGTCGTCGGACTGGGCTACGTCCATCGAGTGGTCGAAGGCGTCTGGCTCGAAGACGCTCAGGAAGATGAGGGCCGCACTCAGTTGGTCGGACGTGGCCGCGGCGATGCGGTCGAGCCTCGGGTGCGTACCGAGAGGCGGGATGGGGAGCGCGGATTGGGCGTCCTCGGCGATGATTGACCTCATGGTCATCCCTCCAGGGGTCTGGTTGGGGTGGTCTAGGGTCGTCGCTGGTGTTAGCGCACCGGTGGCGACCCGCTCGCTTTTGCGGGGTGCTATTCATTGTAGACGAATTTCAGTTTGGGGACAAAGATCGGGCTGGCGTGTCGTCGTACAGAGGTTCCTCTAATTTGGCTTACCTGGGATAAGAGATGACTGTGTGGTTGGTGAGTCGCCGCGGACCGTTCGGGATGACGGAGAAGGGTGGCGGTCTGATCGGCGGGCCGATCGGACTGCGGAAACCGACGGAGACCTCTCGCTCTTCCTACTCGCTGGCGGGGCGGATGGCTCGGCGGCGGGCGCGGGAGTGGATTGCGGCGAGGGCCGAGTAGTTCACGCCGTCGGTGGTTTCCAGGTCTCAGATCATCTGCAGGTGGTCCTGCCAGGTGCGGGTGCCCTCTGGCAGGAGGGATACCAGCATGGCGGCCGCGGTCCAGGCGGGGAGGATGACGGACTCGCCCGGGGGGAGACCTGGGCGGCGGGCTCGCCGTCGACGACTACGCGGGCGAGGTACGTGTGGACGGCGTCGCTGGTGGCGGCGGGCGGGCCGGTGTGGGCGATCTTCTCACCGGAGTTTTCTAGGCCGCTGATGGTGGACTTGGTGAAGGCGCGGATGACCTTCTCCGATGGTGGCCAGGGGGCGGAGGTCCGGCGGTCGAGGATGCAGTCGGCCAGTGCGATGCACTGGTCGACGATGAGGTCAGGTGTCGGCGCTCTCGGTGAGTTGGATGATCGCCAGGTCGGCTTGCTCGGCGTGGACGGCGTGCTCAAGTATCCGGTAGGTCAGTTCGTAGATGCGGGGCGGGAACAGGGTGGGCCAACGGCTCTGGATGCTCATTTGGACTGCCCGTCTATAGTCGCAAATAGTCGACTACATGCTAGCGGTCCCGGGTCGGGTTCACTTCAGGTCATACTGCGATGACGTGGTTCTGGCGATAGCGGTAACCCTCAGGGTAGTATTGGGGGTGTGAAGATGAGTGTCAGCCTCCCGGAGGAGGACGTCGAGTTCCTCGACACGTACGTGCACGAACAGGGCGCGGCATCGCGGTCTGCGGCGCTGCACAAGGCCGTCGGATTGCTGCGCGCCGCCCAACTCGCCGACGCCTACGAGGACGCCTGGACTTCCTGGGACTCCTCCGATGAGCCTGGGACTTGGGATGCCGCCCTAGCCGACGGTCTGGACAGCTGAATGAACCGCGGCGAGATCGTCAGCGTCTCCTTCGACCCCGTCCGGGGATCGGAAGCCGCCAAGACGCGCCCCGCGGTCGTCGTAAGCAACGACGCGGCCAATGCCACAGCCACCAGGCTCGGCCGGGGCGTTATCACCGTAGTCCCGGTGACCTCGAACACCGCACGGATCTACCCGTTTCAGGTCTTCCTGCCAGCGCGCCAGACCGGGTTGCAGCGCGACTCGAAGGCCCAAGCCGAGCAGGTCCGCTCTGTGGCTGTCGAGCGGATAGGTGAACGACTGGGTCAGCTGCCCGCCGCGCTGATCGCCGAACTAGATAGCGCGCTCCGGGTCCACCTCAGCCTGTGACCACACTCAGCGCAGGCCGCCGTCAGGACTGTTCCAATAGCTCTCGGATGGACACTTATACCTCCATTTGCCGCCGACGACGTCCATGTTGAGGACGAGCTCAGGATGCTGGCGTTCCCAGCCTAAATTCGTCCGAGCGGGGCAGGACAGCCAGGTGATCGTCGATGCCCAGGACACCGGGCACGGAGGTGGCCGCGGATCTGGCGTGCCCGCGCTCCCATTCTGAGGCGACCAAGCCCGTCAGCGTGACTATCCCGTCATGAACTCGAGCGTCCACGGTCAGCGGAACCCGGGTGTCCAGCAGCAGCGCGCGCAGCACCTGCCGCTGCACGTCCGCATCAGGCGGCTCTGCCGCTAGCCAGCCAGCAAACCCATGCCGAGCTGCGGGAACCCTCCGGTGAACGGCTGCCGCATTATCGAGCTCACCCAGCCTGAACCTCCTGGTGATAACACCGCGGGTAAGCGCGTCCGCGTTCATGATTCCTTTTCCTTTCTTTGCGGGAACGATCCCTCTCGGGCCGACACCTACGACGCTACGGTCGGCGGCCGCGCTTCGAATCACGCGAACACCTAGTCCGCGTCGGGGCGCCCGGCTGGCAGGCCGGGCGCCGCAACCGCTCAGGTCAGGCCAGAGAGGTGACCGCTCGGCCGAAGTGCCGGGCGAAGAACAGGACCGCGCTGTCGGCCTCGAACCTGGGCAGTTCCTTGTGCTTGCCCGCGTTGGCGTGCAACGTCTTCTCCTTCGAGGCGAAGGCGTCGAACAGCGCGAGACCGGCCTCGCGCGGGATGTGCTCGTCGTCCCACTGCATGTCGAACTCGATCGGGATGGTGATCTGCTTCGCCTTCTCGGCCAGGACATCGGGCCAGTGCTGACCGAAGACCGCGGCCGTGATCCTGGGTTCGATCGCCACCAGTGGCACGCCGATCGCGGTGCCCATGTTGATGCCGAAGTAGCCGACCGGCCCGTCGGCGCCGATCTCCGGAAGCTCCTGTAGGGCGTCCAGGGTCGCCCGCCACTCGGGCACGGCGAGTTCCGCCAGGTGGTCGTTGTAGCGGACGACGATCGGGCCTTCCGGCTCGCCCGCCGCCCTCGCCCGGTACAACTCGGCGATCTCCTGCTCGTCGTGCGCGGTGCGCGGCCGGTCACCGTGACCGGGAGCGTCGATGACAGCGACATGGAAGCCGCAGCCCGTGACGAGGCGCCGTGCCCGGCCCGCCATGGCCGGATGCTTCTTGTGGTTGCCGCCACCGTGCCCCATCAGCACGAGGGGTGCCCGATCGGCTGGGCTGGAGGCCGGCGACCAGAGAACGCCGGGGATCTCGCCAACGGTGAAGTCGCGCTCGACCATTCCGTCCGACGACGACTTGGCGGTGAACTGCAGAGAGGACATAGGTGTTGCCTTTCGGGAGTGCCTGGTGGTCGAGGCGCTCCCGGCGACACCTACATCAATCGCCCGCCCGTGACGGGAAGGGGGAGCACCCACGTCGGTACAGCGTTCATGGGTCTCACCTCCTCGGGCGGTGTCACGGTCGACTGAAAGCTACCAGCCCGGTCATCATCCCGCCCAACTCTTTTCCCGAGACTGGAACAGGAGCTAGTAAACGACCGCGATCCGGTCATCGACGTCGGTGATGCCCGGCGCGGACCAGGCGAGGGCGACGGCGTCATCGTGTTCGGCCCAGGAGCCGACCGTCCCGGAAAGAACAACCAGGCCGGGAAGCGGGCTGTCGACCGATAGCTCGAACCTGTCCAGCCTGGCGCTGCGCCCGAACGCGGCGCTGATCGCCTGCTCGATGTCGCCGTCGCCAGGGGCCGGCCGCAGCGAGATCGCGACATCGACGTCCACGACCCCCGGCACGGCCGCGCAGGCGAGCTCGGCCTCGTCGCGCTGGAACTGCCAGGCCGCGACGCCGGACAGGGTGACGAGGCCCGCCTCGACGCCGGCCTGCACGGTCGCGGGGACGATGTCGTTCAGCGCCAGGGCCTGCCCGACGTCGGCGCGAACGTCGGCATCGGCCCGCCTGTCCTGGTCCGGGATGCGTACCTCCAGGAAGTTCCTGATGGCAGTGACCCCGTAGACGCGCCGGGCGGCCTTATCCGCCTCGCGCTTTTGCCGGAAGCGGGTGACTGTGCCGTGCAGTGTCACCCGGCCGCCTTCAACGGACACGGTGATGTCCGTGCCGTCCACCTTGGGATCCCAGCTCAGTTCCGCGGCGACCTCTGTCCGCAGCCTGTCGTTCGACATTTTCTCCTCCTCGCGGGTGCCTGCCTCGTGGCCCGCTGGCCCACTCCTGCGAACGCTACGGCTTAGGCGCCGTGCTCGAATCCGGGGAATTCACAGCCTGCGCGAGTGCGCCGGTCGTGTATTTCGGCGGCTGGACTACGCTTGATCATGACGGGGGGTCGGGCTTTCCGGCCGGGTCGGGCTGCTGCCTGGCAAGGGATCTGGTAACGATGGCTGACGGAGGCAAGGGGCCGCGTAGAGGAAGGCCAGCTCGTCCGCAGACTGGGTGGCGGCCTCCGCTGCGGCAGGCGGACGGCCAGCGGGAGCGCGGGCCGGGCATGCTTGACCGCCGCCGGGAGCGAGCGGCCATCGACCGGGTGCTTGACTCCGTGCGCAAGGGCTTCAGCGGCACGCTGGTGCTGCAAGGAGGGCACGGGACGGGCAAGACGAGGCTGCTCGAGTACGCCATCGACTCGGCGCCGGACCTGCGCATTTCCAGCGTCATCGGGGTCGAGTCGGAGATCAGCCTGGAGTTCGCGGCCCTGCACCAGCTGCTGGTCCCGTTCAAGTCGTTGCTCGCGGCACTGCCCGCGCCGCAACGCGATGCCATGAAGATCGCGTTCGGCCTGGAAGAGGGGCCGGCGCCCGATCTCTTCCTGGTCGGGCTGGCCACGCTGACACTGCTGTCCCTGGCGGCTGAAGACCAGCCGCTGCTGTGCGTCATCGACGACGGGCACTGGATCGACCGCGAGTCGGCGCACGTGCTCGGGTTCGCGGCCCGCCGTCTGTACGCCGACCGGGTCGGGTTCATCGCGGCAGTCGGCGAGCCGTCGGCGTCGCAGGTGCTCGAGCAGCTTCCGGTCATCACGGTGGGGGGCCTGCCCGACGCCGAGGCCCGCGAGCTGCTCGGCTCGGTCATCGACGGTCCGCTCGACGCCCAGGTCGCCGCCCGCATCCTGGCCGACACCCACAATAATCCGCTCGCGCTCGTGGAGCTCGGCACCGAGTACACGGCCGAGCAGCTCGCCGGCCGGGCGGCGCTGCCGGAGCCGCTTCCGGTGGGCCAGCGGCTCAGGGACCGCTTCCTGCGCCAGATACGCGATCTTCCGCCCGACGCGCAGGCCTTCGTGCTGCTGGCCGCGGCCGACGTCTCGGGTGAGCGCAGCCTACTGTGGCGGGCGGCGGAGCAGACCGGAATCGACGCGGACGCGGCCGCCGCGGCCGCGGACGGCGTCCTTGAGTTCTCCGGTAACTCGGTCCGGTTCCGCCATCCGCTCCTGCGATCCGCCGCATACCACGGCGCGACCGATAGTGATCGGCGGCGCGCGCACGCCGCCCTCGCCGAAGCGGCCAGCTCCGAGTCCGACCTCGACCAGCGCACCTGGCATCGGGCCGCGGCCGCGATAGTCCCCGACGAGGAACTCGCCACCGAGCTCGAGCACGCCGCCGACCGCGCGCGCGCCCGCGGCGGCTACGCGGCCGCGGCGGCCCTGCTGCGCCGCTCGGCCGAGCTGACACCCGGCGACGGTGCCCGCGCGGAGCGAGAGGTCGCCCTGGCCGACGCGGAACTCCGGGCCGGCCACGCCGAACAAGCCCGGGAGCTGGTGGGCGCCGCGATCCCCCGGCTCACCGATGACGTCGCACGCGGCTTGGCGAACGCGGCTGACCGGTCGAGATCCGCTTCGCGACGGGCAACGCGGCCGAGGCAGCCACCACCCTCGCCGACGCGTGCCGGAAGCTGGCGCCGGATGCCAGGCTGGCCCGGGACACCCTCCTTGAGGCCCTGGAGGCGGCGATCTGGGCCGGACCAGAGGAGGCACAGGAGATCGCAAGGGCGGCGCAGGCCCTTCCGCCTGCCTCCTCGCCCCCGACCGTCACCGACCTGCTGCTCGAGGGGTACTGCGCCCGATCCACGGCCGGCTATCACGCCTCGCTCGGCCCGCTGCGCGCCGCGGTCGCCGCGCTGCGCGCCGACGACCTTGACCCCGCGACGGGCTTGCAGTGGTTCGGGCTCGGCATAATGGCCGCCGGCAGCCTGTGGGACGAGCAGGCCGTCTTCGACCTGTCGGACCGCATGGTGCGCGCGGCGCGCGCGCTTGGGGCGCTCACCATCCTGCCAGTCGGGCTGGCCTTCCTGGCGATAAGCAACTGGCTGACTGGCCGCTTCGGCGACGCCGGCGCGCTGTGGGCGGAAATGCGGGAGCTCCTGGCCGAGACCAACCTCCCGCGAATACTCGGCATCGACAGCCGCGGCCACGGCCTCCTGCTCGAGTACCGCGGCCGCCTCACCGAGGCCCGCGCGGCCGGCATGGCCCAGGTCCACGAGTCGACCGCGCGGGGCCAGCGCGCCGTGGTGGACGTCGGCCGGTACATCGTCGCGGTGGCGGATCTATTCGGCGGTGACTTTCAGGCTGCGGCGTCCACTGCGCTGTCGGTGATCGACGATGATTCCGTGTTCACGTCCGAGGCCTCATTGCCGGAAATGATCGAGGCGGCCGTCCGGGCCGGCGACCGGCAGGCGGCGGCCACCGCGTACGAAACCCTGTCCCAGCGGACGCTGGCGGCCGGAACGCCCTGGGCGCTCGGAGTGCGCGCCCGCAGCCAGGCCCTGCTCGACGAGGACGGCCACGCCGAGGACGCCTACCTGGAGTCCCTCAGCCAGCTGGCGCGATCCCGGGTCACGATCGAGCTCGCCCGCACGCACCTGCTCTACGGTCAGTGGCTGCGGCGGGCCAAGCGGCGACGGGACGCACGCCAGCAGCTTCGCACCGCGCAGGACATGTTCGCCGCCATGGGCGCGGACCGCTTCGCCGAAGTGGCCGGCGCAGAGCTGCGCGCGAGCGGCGAGCGCGCCCGGGCCCGCACGCCAGAGACCACCTTCGACCTCACCCCCCAGGAAGCCCATATCGCGGGCCTCGCGGCCGGCGGCGCGTCGAACAACGAGATCGCCGCGCAGCTGTTCCTCAGCCCCAGCACCGTCGACTACCACCTTCGCAAGGTGTACCGCAAGCTCAACGTGACCTCGCGCGCCCAGCTCGCCCGGAGCCTGGAACCCGGCCCAACCGGATCAGGCGACCCCGGGGACTGAGGTGCTCACCTAGGCCGCTATCCACTGACTACGAAGATCCCTGATTCGAGTACCACCTGTAATTCCTACTGTGGGAGACATGAGCAACGAACCGACTGCCATCCGCAAGGACTCACCTCGGCCGCCGCTGCCGGTGCCGTCGCCCAGGCGACCCGCGGAGGCCACCGACCTGCACGTGGACGTCCTGTCCACGGCCCCGCTCGTCGTCGGGGTCAGCGGGGAGATCGACATCGCGTCCGCCCCGAAGCTGCGCGAAGAGCTGCTGGGCGCGCTGCGCCGACACGGGGCACGGCTTGCCCTCGACCTCGACGGCGTGACCTTCATGGACTGCGCCGGCATCAATGCACTGCAGGCGGCGCGCCGCCACGCACGGCTCGAAGGCGGCTGGGTACGCGTGGCGCGGGCCTCGCGACGTGCCCGCAACATCCTCATGCTCACCGGCCTGCAGCGGGAGTTCGCGCTGGCGGGTTCCGAGACAGCCGCAACCGCGAGCAGGTTTGGATCGTGACGGTGAAGCCGCCGCCGTTATCGAAGTAGAGGCCGAGCTGGTCGTTGTACTCCAGTCGCAGCTCGCCCGGTCCCTGAACTGTGGTCGGGCCGGCGCCGATATAAGCCAACGGGCCGCTGCCGGCCTCGCCGAGCAGGCTGTAGGCAGGCGCGTTCGGGTCGAAGAATGCGGGGGCGGCGCCGGTGGCGGATCCCTCGCCGTTTGGGCCGAGGTAAACGCAGAGCCCGGTTGGGTTTCCGGCTGCGCAGCTGGCCGTTCCGGTCGCGGTGATGACGGCTACTTCGTCCGGTGCCAGGTGGATGCCAGTGCGAACAGCGGGCAGGCCCGAGCTGGTGGGCGGGGTGATGGAGAGAACGTGCACAGTGGTGACTGGGCCAAGCAGTCTGGAGCTGTGTTGAGCGGTGTGGACGGAGCTAATTGCGGAAGCGCTGGGCTGCATGGCCCCCAGCAGCATCGCGCCCGAGGCGCCCAGTGCCACCGCCGCGATCAGCGCACTTACGCGATGACGCGATAGGAGGCGAGCGGCTGAGCTGAATATCACAGTTCGCTCCAAAATGAACAAATGTCGACGTGATTATCTCCAGAACTGGACAATACACTCGGTCGTAACTCTAACGCTTTAAGTGACGACTATCCGATCGTCGTGTTCAGTCGGAGGTTACGGTTACGGCGTCACGTCGATGTCGTTGGAGGTCACCGAGTCAGCCAGTTGATCGCTGACGATGTGCGAGGCGATGACGTTCAGCTGCGAGTCCGATGTCACGGCAACCGTCGTGATGGGGAACGTGACGGAGGTCTGCCCCGCAGGGATGGTGACGATTTGCGGCACGGTGAGGATGCCCCAGGTCGACTCGAGGTACACGGTGTCCGCGACGTCGGGCGCCCCGGCCAGGGTGACGGTTCCGGTGCCGGACTGGCCGCCCACGATCGTCGCGGGGAGCGTGACCGAGGCGAGGCTGGGCTCGATCGTGACCGAGGTCGTTGCCGTGGAGCCGCCTAGGCTCACCGTCACTGTGGCGTGCACAGGCGCGGACTCGTAGGGCACATCGAACGAGATTTCCGTATTGGTGCAGCCCGGAGTCACAAAGACCTCGCTGCTGAGGTCCTGGACGTCGTTCGGGGAGTTCGTGGTCGCCGTGCCCGACAGCCCGCTGGCCGGCGCCGGGTTGCTGAGGTAAACGAGGTATTCGTAGCCGCCCGACGGCCCGTAGAGCGGGCCGGGACCGGGAGACGGGACCAGGGTGATCTTGTCGCCGCTCTGCCACGCCGCGAGCAGGACAATCGACAGGGTGAGGGTCCGGCTGCCCAGCGTCGCCGTGAGCGTGACCGTAGTGTTCTTGCTGACGCTGTTGACGGTGACCCCGGCGAACCCGCCGCCGATGGACCCCTGCTGCGTGAACGCGACGGTCGCGGGGACCTTGATCGCCGCGTTGTTCGACTTGAGCTTCACGGTCAGTCCGCCCGACGGGACGTCTCCGGTGAAGAAGATGTACAGGTTCACCGAATTCGGCGAGCAGCTGTCTGGTGAATTGGCGAACTGCGACAGCCCAGGGTCGACGGTGATGGTGCGGGATAGGGTCCTGCTGCCGTAGCGGACGGAGACCGTCGACTTGTACTGGCCCGGCTGGTACGTCTTCGGGGCCAGCACTATGTTCACTGACTGGTAGTACGCTCCTATCGTCACCGTGGCTGGCACCGGGATGGCGGGGGCCGCTGCCGGGGCGTCCTTCGACGTCAGCGAGAGCCGGACCGCCTTCGCCGGCGTGCAGGTCAGCTTCAGCCCCAGGACCACGTGGTCGCCGACATAGGCCAGACTGGGCAGCGACGCGGCCGACAGCGCCGGGGACTGGCAGGTCTTGGGCGTCACGCCGATGGTGAGCAGCGCCCGACGGCTGGTCTTGCCGAGCGTGCCGGTGATCCAGCCGCGCAGCGCCGCTTTCCTGGTCGCGGTGGTGATCGTGCCCGCCGCGCTGATCTTGCCCGCGGCCACGTGCAGCGCGGCCGGGACTCGGGTCCCGGAGAAGCCCTTGAGGATGATCGTCTGCGCCTTGTTCGGGCTGCACGTCAGCGTGGCCGTGACGGTGGAGGGAGCGCCTCCCGGCACGGACGCTGGCGACAAGGAGATTCCCTGAAGCGTGGGCGAGCAGGTGGCAGCGGCCACGGCCCGCGTTCGCGTGGACTGGACCGCCCGAGCCGGCTGCGCGCAGATCATCACCGCCGCGATCAAGAGGGAGACAGCCGCAACCGCACCAACGGAAACCCGACGCATCCGAACCCCGTCCACTCAAATCAGCCCAAATGATTCCTAGCAGCGGCCTGGATTGGGCGCAACCCTATTCACGGGCTGAGCGTGCGGTTGATGAGGCGCTGGGGACCGTTCGGGATAACGGAGAAGAGCGGCGATCGGATCGGCGGGCAGATCGGACTGCGGAACCGACGGAAACCTCTGGCTTTTGGGATTTGGCTTGTACGTGGCTTTTTGGCGGACTCCATTGCGTGTAAAGATGGGGCGAGGCACACGGTCCTCACGGGCGGGAGGGACACCGTGACCGTCGACACGGAGCTCGGCCCGGTGGAACCGGGGTCGGCCGAGCCGCGGCAATCGGGAAATTCGGGCAAGAAGTGGATGATCTTTCTCGGCTGCCTGATAGTCGTGTTTGTGCTGCTCGGCACTTACGACATCATCTTCGGGAAGTTGGGATCGGGCGGAGAGGCCGCTGCTTCAGGCACGACCTCGTCGGCCGCTACCCACCCGGCAGTGGCGGTGACATCCGCGGCGGCACCATCCCCGGCGTCGCCAATCGCCGCGTCGCCAATCGCAGCAGCGCCTACTGCGTCGCATCAGGGCTTGTTTTCAAGCCCAGCGCCCACCCTTACGCCGCGTTCACTGGCCGTCAGCGCGATCGCCGCTTTCGGACCTCAGGGGATGTCGGACGGCGACAACCCGGGCTTTGCGTCTCGGGCCCTCGATGACGGCGCTCAGCCGTGGTACAGCTCGTGGTATCTGTCATCTGAATTCGGCAACCTGCGAACAGGCACCGGCCTGTTGCTCGACATGGGCAAAACAGTGACGGTCAGCAGCGTTCAACTGAAGCTTGGCGGGCAACCTGGCGCGGCCGTCCAAGTGCGGGTGGGCAACACCGCCGTCCTTGACGACATGTTCATCGTGTCAACCGCGACGGACATCGGCGCCACGGTGCGGTTGCCGACGGAAGTTGAGGCGAGCGGGAGGTACGTGCTGATCTGGTTCACCGCACTGCCCTCGATCGGACAGGGCAAATACCAGGTGAGCGTCTATCGCGCTACGGTCGACGGCACCCTGGGGTCGTAGCCGAGACGCGGCGAGGGCTGCCGTCTAGGCGAGCTCCTGCGCGATCTCCCAGGTGTTGCCGGCCGGGTCCGCAAAGGCCGCCGTGCGCCGACCCCACGGGCGGTCGATCGGGCCGTTGAGCAACTTCACTCCGTGCGCCTCCAGTTCCGCGCACACCGCGTTCGCGTCGTCCACCTCGATGGTCAGCAGCGCGCGGGAGCCGCCGGGGGCGGCGACCGGGATCGGGTCGACCAGCGTCGCCGCGTTAGAGACCCGGAGCAGGTTGATGATCAGGTTCGACATCTTCACGACCGCCGAGGCGTCGTCTTCCCAGATCACCTCGAGGCCGAAGACCTCGCTGTAGAACTTCTTGGACTCAGGCAGGTCCTCGACGAACAGGGTGATGACGTCGAGCTTGCTGAGTGCCTTGATCATGGTTTCTCCTACGTCTTGCGGGCTCTGTCGTCACCCCGACGAACGGCGGCCGACCGAATCGACACGTTGCGCCCGGAGTTTCACGCAGTCCCGGCAACGCCGATCAGGTTGCCCTCAGGGTCGGTGAAATGGCCGATCACCAGGCCTGTCGGCGCCCGTTCCGGGCCCATCCGGCGGTTGCCGCCGAGCCGCTCGGCTTCGGCCAGGGCGGCCTCTACATCGGGCACGCCGACGTAGAAGATGACGTGGCCCGGGTAGCCGGCGCCTCCGCCGATACCGCCCGGGATTCCGGTCCCGTCGGGAGTCACGATGCGGTCGACGAAACCGTAGTTGGCCGGCTCTGACACCGCCTCCGCGACCGGGGAGCTGGTATCGAACTGCCAGCCGAACAGCTCGCCGAAGTAGTTCCTGAGGCTCTCCGGGTTCTTGCCGATGATCTCGAAGTGCACGACGGGGTGTGCCACGAGTGCTCCTTTCCGCGTTGCCTGTTGTCACCCCGACGAACGGCGGCGGACGGTTTCGACAGCTAGCCCACCCGGAGCGGTAGCAGGCGCGGTTCGGCTTCTGCCGATCAGGGCCCGGGCTCGGCCAGCGGACTGTTCTCGCGCTGGTGATAACCAGCGGTCATGCCGCCGTCGACCAGCAGCGTCGTGCCGGTGATGAACTCGGCCTCGTCGCTTGCGTAGAAGACCGCCGCGGCGGCCACGTCGCGGGCCTGGCCGACCCGGCCGATCGGCGGGATCGGCCAGTCGCCGCTCTCGGGGCGGTCCTCCTCCCCCGGCGGGGCCATGTGCCGCATCCCGGGCCAGGTGTCTCCCGGGCAGAGCACATTGGAGCGCACGCCGTCGGGACCTCCCTCAAGCGCCAGCATCTTCCCCAGCATCACCACCGCCGCCTTCGAGACCGAGTACAGCCCGATGGCCTGCTCGCCCCAGATGCCCGCGTCGGATGAGATGTGGATCATGCAGCCACGGCGGCGGGCCAGGTGGGGATAGGCGGCCTGCGCGTAAAGGAGGTAGCCCCGCACGTTCACGTCCATCAGCCGGTCGTAGTCCGCCAGGGGCGTTCGCAGCAGGCTTGCCTCGACCCCGACTCCGGCGTTGTTGACCAGGACGTCGAGCGTACCGAGGTGCTCGACGGCCAGGTCCACCGAGCGCGCCACCGCCGCAGGATCAGCAGCATCGGCGGCCACGAACCAGCTCGGGCCGGTATCGCGAAGCCCTGCCTGCGCGCGGACGCCAAGCTCCTGGTTTCGCCCAGTCACCGCCACCCTCGCGCCCTCGCGGAGGAACCTCTCGGCGATGGCGAAGCCGATTCCGGTCGTGCCGCCGGTGACCAGCACGTTCTTGCCCTGCAACCGTCCCGTGCCGATAGTCATATCCATCTGGTGCAACTGCTGCCTTCTGTCGATGGGCCCGCCCTGAGCAGGAAGCGGAGACTCCATTGTGCCGGCCCCATGCCTCAGGGCCCGTCCTCGGGTCGGTCACGCTCGCTTCTGGCGCAACTTGGTGTTTGAGGTGCGGGGGTCGCGGTCGATCACTCCCCAGAAGGACCGACCGCGACCCCGGTGTTGCCGGTGCTAGGCGGCGGTCCGTCACCCCCCCGAGTGATCAACCGCGGCCTCGGCGCTGGCCGACCCCCGTCGGCCAGTTCCCCGTTGCCCATCGGCACCAACACCCACGACGCTACGGTCAATCGCCGCCCGTCGAATCAGGTGAACACCCAGTCATGCATCGTGACGACCCGTTAACAGCGCCGGAGATCTGCCTTCGTCAGGCGTGGCCGGGCAGTCGGTGCGCAAGCTCGGTTCGCCCGCGACGGCAACCCGAGTGCCAGCGGCCCCGGTCCCTTCCGGAAGGGACCGGGGCCGCGGACGGACGCGGTGCGGGTGTTACGGCAACTGGCCGGCCTGGTTCGTAATCGCCATCTGGAGCAGGGCGGCGCCGCCTACCTCGCCCTTCTCTCCCCAGGTGGTCACGCCGAGCAGGGTGTACGTGCTGGGATCGAAGATGAGCATGGCCTTGCTGCCCTGGAACGACCAGCCGACGCCGATCCCCGGGCGGCCGCTAACGTCCCTGACGTTGCGCTCCAAGGTCAGGCCGGGTGTGGTCGCCAGGAACTTGTACAGGGCCGCCCGCTGCGCAGGCAGGAGGTAGTCGGACTGGAACATGCCCTCGACGACCTTCGCCACGTCGTTGATGTCGTTCAGCCTGACCCCCTGCGTCTTCGCCAGGTACGCGGGCATCGCGCTCGCGGTCGTGGGCATGGCGGGGAAGAACGCGGGCTGTGGGGTGCACGGCTCGGTGACGACAGGTCCGTCGAGGGGGACGGCTGCCTTCGGCTTCGCCGGCCCCGTGTAAGGCTTGCCGTTGTACCCGGGCAACCGGATCTGGCGCTCGCCGTTGACGCAGCCGAGGATGGTCGACTTCCCGTTGGGCCCCTGGTCTTCCATTAGCCCGTTCCTTGATCCGTCCACCGAGAGCCAGGTCTGCGCAACGTGACCGCCGCCGTCCCCGACCTTCGTGTAGATGAACTGGTCCGGCCGTGGAGTCGCGCCGGGGTGGCTCAGCGCGCTGGTGGCGGCCGTATCCAGCACCTGCTTGGCCGTCAGAACCGCGATGCCCGAGCTGCGGCTGGACGACGGGGTCGGGTGGCCGATCGCCCTCCCCGCCGAGTGCGTGCCGCCAGGCAGCGATGACAGCGTGAGGCCGACCGCCAGCGCCGCCACCGCCCCTGAGGTGACGCCGACGGCGATGCGGACGCGGGTCGCTTTCCGCTTCGGCCGGGCGGACCCGATGATCTGCTGGTACATGCTGATCGCCTCGGCCGAGTCAGGCCCGGGCAGCGGGCGGCGGCTTGCCGGGTCGTGTGCCGCGAGCAAGGTGTCAACGTCCATGGTTTCCTCCCGTATGAGCCGGCATCGGCGTTTGGCGGATCGCGTTCTGCGGGTTTTGCTGGGGCGGCTCCCCGAATGCCTCACGCACCCGCGTCCTGGCCCGGTGCACCCGGATCCCGACCGCGTTCGGTGAGCAGCCCAGGACCTGTGCCGCTTCTGCGTAGGACAGCTGCTCCCAGGCGACGAGCATGAGCGCTTCCCGCTCGGCGGCAGGAACCTGGCGCAGGGCGCGGGTCAGGCGGCCGTCCGGGTCGCCAAGGGCTGGTAGCGGCGCGGCGACATGACTGGCCTCGATCCGGGCGATCAGCCTGCCGAACCTTTCCTTGCCGCGGCGATGACCAGCCAGAACGCGACGAGCCACGCCATAGAGCCACAATCTTGCGTCCGGGGCCGGGGGAACGTCGTCGAGCCGCCGCCAGGCGGTGGTGAACACCTCGGCCACGACGTCGGCGACATCGGCCTGCACATCCACGCGGCGGACCGCGTAGGCCTGGATGTGCAGGTAATGCTCCTCGTACAGCTGGCGGAAGCGGCGTTCTCGTTGTGCATATCCGTCGTCAGCACGCACCTGTTGCTGCTCCTCACGCTCGTCCGTCGGTACATGCTGGTTCATGGCCGGCAGCGCCCTGAATCTTTCGCGGATCGCTCAAAAAGCCGTCAAGGGCAGTGGAAGCGCAGGTGGTCACTTAGCGGGCTTCAGGGTCAGCTCGTCGGCGATCGTCCGGTAGTAGCAGGAGGGGCGGGCCGATCCGGAGTCGGCTAGGGTGTGACACGCTCCGCCGGTCGTGCGGCGGACCAGGTAGAGCAGCGAGTTCTGCTCGCAGTTGACCCGGATCTCGGCTAGCTCCAGTACATCGCCGGATGTCGCGCCCTTGCGCCACAGCTCGTTGCGCGAGGTGGACCACAGCACCGCGATTCGCTCGCGCAGCGAGGCGCGGAGGGCCTGCTCGTTCACGTAGCCGATGAACAAGACCTCGCCGCTGTCCGCGTCCTGGAGCACAGTCGGCACCACGTGCGCGCCGCCTGCCGCCACGCTCGCGAGCTTGCCGAAATCCAGGCCAAGGCGAGTGCCTTCCTCAAGTTCGTTCACGGCAATGATCGTGCCCTGTGCCCGGGAGGGAACGCCAGCCATTAACCACCGTAGCGACACCAGCCTCGCGTCAGTGCCGGCTTTCAGGCCGGTCGTGCGGCCGTAGGACGCCTTGCGCGATACTGGCCGCATGGTTGACGACACTGCCCGGGACCGGGCCATCTACCACGCGCTGAAGGCGGCCGACGAAGTCGCGGCCGCGCTCCAGACTCACCTCATTGAGGAACATGGAGCTGATCCGGAGCGCGCCGCTCCGCCGAGCACCTCCAGCAACGCTCTCAAGCTGCTGCGGCAAGCTCGCGAGCACATGGGCGAGGGACTCCGGGCCGTCGAGGCCGATCGCATCGCCGAGTCCGACGGAATCTCCCGGCGTAGCCAATAGATCCCGCGGACTACCCGGCGGCACGGCGCCGACGGAATCGCCTACGGGGCCGGGGAGCTTTCGATGGACGTGATCAGGCTGCCGCGGAAGGCGTAGACGCTGCTGACCGGCAGTGGCCGCCCGTGCCCGGGTTCGGGCACGATCACGGCCTGGACGGTCACCTGGGGGCCGTCGTCCTCGGTGATCTGTGCTATCTCGACCTGGTAGCGGCCGTGGGCGGCGTGCATGTCGCGGACGAGTTCAGCCATCCCGTCATGCCCGTAGTACACGGCCAGTCCGGGGCGGACCAGGGGCCGGCATGCGACGTCCGGGTCCGTCAGGGCAAGCACGTCCGCGATCCGGCTGTCGCGGATGGCCTCATACAGTGCAAAGACCGCCCGAACAGATGCCGTCCCCTGACTGCCAGGACTAGCCATCCGACTCCATCTCGTCACCGTCGATGATCTGATAATAGCGGTCCGTTAGCCAGTGCGGTGGGCCCGTCTGCTGGCGCCGGGGAACGATCAGCCGCCCTCCGGCGGGCTGTCGTCGTTGGCGATCCGCTGCGCGGTGGCGTTGATCTTGGCCCGCTGCTGCCGCGCCTGCGCTTCCAGCACAACTGCTCGGACTAGCGTTGACGTGATAAAGCTCCGCAGAGAGGCGGCGGCCCTTTCTGCCGATTCCGCTACCTTGGCTATCTTGCCGACATGATCTTCGCCGCGGCCGGCCGAAACCGCACCAAGCCTCCGCAGCAGCACCGCCAGCCCAGCCTCTTGGGCGGCGCACTGCTCCGCCTTGTCCGCCACCAGCCACAGCAGCTGTGATTCGCTCATCGTCTCGCTCATGGCGTGAGGTCACTCACGGTCGGTTTCATTTTCCCCCCGGAGCGGTGGTAGCTCGCAGTACTCGAAGACGCGCTAAGACCTACAGTTGCTCTCTCCGGTTGCGGCAGGCTGGCTGGCTGGTTGCGGGCTGGTGGCGGCCCATGACCGTGTCTGTAACGTTCCGCCCGTCTCGTCACATACCTGTCACTCGACAGAAAAGCGCCGGAAGCGACGCCGACGGACGCTAGTGCCAATTATCTGTCGCGCGACAGATATTAGGGTCCGCTAGCCATCCAGGGGCAGCCATGACGTCCACGACGGAAACCACCGAACAGCCAGTTGAGCACGCCGACCTGGCGCGCTTCGGATACAACCAGGAACTGCACCGCCGGGTCGGCAGCTTCGCGTCCTTCGCGGCCGGGTTCTCCTACGTCTCCATCCTCACCACCGTCTTCCAGTTGTTCTTCCTCGGCTTCGGCTTCGGCGGGGCGGCGTTCTTCTGGACGTGGCCGATCGTGTTCTTCGGCCAGATGCTCGTCGCGCTGAACTTCGCCACCCTCGCGGCGCGGTTCCCGATCTCGGGCGCGATCTTCCAGTGGTCGTCGCGGCTGGCCGGGCAGACGTTCGGCTGGTTCACCGGCTGGGTCATGATCATCGGGCAGGTTCTCACCGTGGCCGCGGCGGCCATCGCGCTCCAGGCGGTGCTGCCGTCCATCTGGTCGGGCTTCCAGTTCCTGGGCGGGGACCCCTCGCCCACCTCCGTGAGCGGCGCGCGGAACGCGGTGCTGCTCGGCGTCATCTTGCTGGCCGTCACGACCGCGATCAACATCATCGGGATCCGGCTGATGGCGATCATCAGCAGCACCGGCGTCGTCCTGGAGATCCTCGGCGTCATCGCGATCGTGATCACGCTGTTCGCGCACGCCAAGCGCGGCCCGTCGGTGGTGATGCACTCCACCGGCGCGGCCCCCACTCCCGGCTCGCCCTACATCTGGGCCTTTCTGGCCTCCGGGCTGATGGCCGCCTACGTCATGGTCGGCTTCGACTCCGCGGGCGAGCTGTCCGAGGAGACCCACGCGCCGCGCCGCATCACGCCCAGGACCATCATCCGCGCGCTCATCGTGTCCGGCGTCGGCGGGGCGCTGCTGCTGATCGCCGCGCTGATGGCCGCGCCCAGCCTCACCGACGGCAACCTCGCCAGCGTCGGCCTCCCGTACGTGGTCGAGGCGGTCTTCGGCGCGACCGCCGGGCGCATCATCCTGATCGACGTCGTGATCGCGATCATCGTCTGCACGCTGGCCTGCCAGACCTCCGGCGCGCGGATGATGTACTCGATGGCCAGGCAGAAGGCGCTGCCGTTCCACGGCGTCCTCGCCAAGGTCTCGCCGCGCACCGGCACGCCGATCGTCACCTCGCTCGTCGTCGGCGTCGGCGCCGCCCTGGTCCTCGTCGTCAACCTCGGGCAGAGCGCCGTGTTCACCGCGCTGTCCAGCCTCTGCATCGCCATGCTGTACCTCGGCTACCTGGGCGTCACCGCGCCGCTGCTGCTGCACCGGTTCCGGCACGCCCGCGGCCAGGCGAGCGCCGCCACCGCCGAGGGGACCGACGAGCACGGCAAGCGGCTGTTCAGCCTGGGCAAGTGGGCCATCCCGGTCACCCTCGTGGCGGTCATCTACCAGGTCCTCGCCATCGTCAACCTGGCCTGGCCGCGCAGCTCCGTCTACGACCTGACCGGGCACACCTGGTGGCTGAAGTGGAGCGCGGTGCTGTTCATCGGCATCACGCTCGTCGTCGGCTACCTCGTTCACCTCCGGCTGCGCGGCGGCAAGGTGCACATCCCGCACGCCTGGCATCACCACCACGCCGCCGAGCCGGCAGCCGCGGCCGTGCTCGCCGAGCCGGAAAGCGCCTGAACCCCCACCAGGAAGGAAGCACTCAACCCGTCATGGCCACCGCAGCCTCGGAGCACGAGACCGACACGGTCGCCCTGGCCCGCGCGGACGCGCGGGCCCAGGGCGGCAGGGTCGCCGACGCGATGCCCTACCTGCCCGCGAGCAGCACGCCGTACCCGCCGCCCGGTGTGGAGCCCGGCGCGCTTACCTGGGCGGAGACCGTCGCGGGGGGCAACTACACCCACAAGGTCGTGGCGCGCGGAACGCGTATCCGGCTGGAGGACGTGGCCGGCCAGGCGTGCGCGCACGTCCTCCTCTACAACGCCCTGGAGCCATGGGAGCGGCTCAACGTGGCCGACACCGTCAAGATCGGCTGGCAGGCTTACCTCACCACCGGGCACCCGCTGCTGTCCGGCGACGGCCGCGTGCTGGCGACGATCGTCGGTGACGACTCCGGGCGGCACGACGCCCTCTGCGGTACCAGCACGGCCGCCGCCAACCGGGCGAAGTACGGCGACTCGGCCCCGCAGGGGCCGAGTCCGTCCGGCCGGGAGCTGCTGGTGCTGGCGGCGGCCAAGCACGGGCTGGCTCCGCGCGACCTGCCGCCGTCGGTCTCGTTCTTCAAGGGCGTCCGGGTAGAGCCGGACGGCGGCCTGGCCTTCACCGGCAGCGCCGGCCCGGGCAAGGCCGTCGAACTGCTGGCCGAGCTTCCGCTGATCATCCTCATCGCCAACGTGCCGCACCCGGTCGACCCGAGCCCGGCGTACACCTGCGGCCCGCTGCGGGTGCACGCGTGGCGGTCGGCGCCGACGACGCCAGCCGACCCGGGCTGGGACGCCACCCCCGAGGCGCACCGCGCCTACCTCAACACCGCCGACTACCTGGCCGCAAGGGGGCTGTGACGACCATGAGCGTTTCCGGAAACGCCGTCCTCGACCCGGCGAACTACGCCGAGGGCACCGTCCTCGACCTGGCGGGTCCGCTCGTCGATGGAGGCGCGATCCTCCTGGACGAGGTCGTCGCGGCGCGCGCCCCGTGGTCGGCCGTCGTGAGCCGCGGCGACATCCTCACGATCGTGGACGTCGGCGGCAACCAGTCCGGCGACTGCCTGCTCTACAACGCCCATGACACCGACGAGCGGTACAGCGTGCCGGACACGATCGCCTGGTCCGGCAACGTCTACGTGCGCACCGGCACCGTCCTGCGGTCGAACGAGGGCAACCCCCTCGCCACGGTCGTCGCCAACGAGATCGACCGGCAGGACACGATCGGCGGCGCGTGCGGCAAGGAGTCCAACACCCTGCGGTACGGCCACCACACCGCCGCCGAGCACGGCTGCCGGGAGAACTTCCTGGCCGAGGCGGCCAAGTACGGCATGGGCGCCCGCGACATCGTGTCCAACCTCAACTGGTTCATGAACGTCCCCATCGAGGCCGACGGCACCCTCGGCATCGTCGACGGCATCTCCGGGCCGGGCAAGCGGGTGGCGTTCCGGGCCGAGATGGACATCCTCGTCCTCGTCTCCAACTGCCCGCAGATGAACAACCCGTGTAACGACTTCAACCCCACCCCGCTGCGGATGATCGTGACGGCAGGGGCAGCGTGAGCGGACTGGCCTGAGCGGCTGGGCGTTCGACACCGTCCTCGTCAGCAACCGGGGCGAGATCGCCCGCCGCGTCATCCGCACGGCACGCCGCCTCGGCCTGCGCACGGTCGCCGTCTACTCCACCGCCGATATCGCCGCGCCGCACGTCCGCGAGGCCGACGAGGCAGTGCTGATCGGAAAGTCAAGACCTCAAGATTCTTATCTGAACGGAAGCGGCATTCTCTCCGCCGCCAAGTTCTCCGGCGCCGGGGCCATCCACCCCGGGTACGGGTTCCTGTCCGAGAACGCCGACTTCGCGCGCCAGGTGGAGGAGGCGGGGCTCGCGTTCGTCGGGCCGACCGCCGCGCACCTGGAGGCGTTCGGCGCGAAGCACACGGCCCGTGCGCTCGCCCGCGCCGCCGGCGTCCCGATGATGGCCGGCACCGGGCTGCTGGCCTCCGCCGAGCAGGCCGTGGCCGAGGCCAGCCGGATCGGCTTTCCCGTCATGGTCAAGGCCACCGGCGGCGGGGGCGGCATCGGCCTGCTCGCCTGTCACGACGCGGGCGAGGTGGCCGACGCGTTCGACCGGGTCCAGCGGCTCGGCCGCTGCCAACTTCGCGGCCGGCGGCGTCTTCCTCGAGCGGCTGGTTCGGCCGGCCAGGCACGTCGAGGTCCAGGTCTTCGGCGACGGGACCGGGCAGGTCGTGGTGCTCGGCGACCGGGACTGCTCGCTTCAGCGCCGCAACCAGAAGGTCATCGAGGAGGCCCCGGCCCCCGGGCTGCCGCCGTCGCTGCGCCGCCAGTTGCACGAGGCGGCGCGGGACCTGGCCGCGTCCGTCGCCTACCGCTCGGCCGGGACCGTCGAGTTCGTGTACGACCCGGCCCGGCAGGAGGCGTCGTTCCTCGAGGTGAACGCGCGGCTGCAGGTGGAGCACCCGGTCACCGAGGAGGTGTACCGGGTCGACCTGGTCGAGCAGATGCTGCGGCTGGCCGGCCAGGGCGCCGAACGGCGTCGCCGAGTTCATGGCGTCGCGGCACGTGCCGCGCGGCCACGCGGTCGAGGCCCGCGTCTACGCCGAGGATCCCAACCACGGCGGCCGCCCAAGCCCCGGCCTGGTCACCGCCGTCACCTGGCCGCCGGCAGCGTCGTCGTCGGCAGGCGTGCGGGTGGACGCCTGGATTGAGGCCGGGCTCGAGGTTTCCCCGAGCTACGACCCGATGCTCGCGAAGGTCATCGCGGTTGGCGGCGACCGCGAGCAGGCCCTGGACACGCTCGGCGCGGCGCTCGGCGACGCCCGGGTCGACGGCGTCGTCACCAACCTCGGGCTGCTGCGCGCGGCGCTCGCGCTGCCGGACTTCCGGTCCGCCCTGCACTCGACCTCGACGCTCGACGGGCTCACCGATCCCGAGCCGCGGATCGAGGTGCTCGAGCCGGGCGCGCTGACGACCGTGCAGGACTGGCCCGGGCGCCTCGGGTACTGGCAGGTCGGCGTGCCGCCGAGCGGCCCGATGGACGAGGTGTCGCTGCGCGAGGCCAACCTCGCCGTCGGCAACCCCGAGGGCGCGCCCGCGCTGGAGTGCACCGCGACCGGGCCGAGCCTGAAGTTCTCCCACGACACGGTCGTGTGCCTGGGCGGGGCGGTCTCCGCCGCGTCGCTTGACGGCCCGGCAGCCCGGACCGCCTGCCCGTGCCCTGGTGGGAACCGTTCACCGTGCCGGCCGGGGCGACCCTCTCGATCGGCGCGATCGGCGGGCCCGGGCTGCGCTGCTACCTGGCCGTGCGCGGCGGCTTCGACGTGCCCTCCTACCTGGGCAGCGCGTCGACGTTCACGCTGGGCAGGTTCGGCGGGCACGGCGGCCGCGCCCTCGCGGCGGGCGACGTCCTGCGCGCCCGCGAGGTCTCGGCGGGCGCGCGCGTTTCCGTTAAGACACCGCTCGACCGACGCCCCGCGATCGCGAGTGACTGGGAGATCGGGGTCACCGAGGGACCGCACGCGGCACCGGAGTTCTTCACCAGGGCCGACATCGACGAGCTGTACGCCAGCAGCTACACCGTGCATCACAACTCGGCCCGCACCGGCGTCCGGCTCATCGGACCGCGTCCGTCGTGGGCACGCGAGGACGGCGGCGAGGCCGGGCTGCACCCGTCCAACATCCACGATGTCCCCTACGCGGTCGGCGCGCTCGACTTCACCGGCGACACGCCGATCATCCTCGGCCCGGACGGCCCGAGCCTCGGCGGGTTCGTCTGCCCGGCGGTCATCGCGAGCGGCGAGCTGTGGAAGATGGGGCAGCTTCGGCCGGGGGACACCGTGCGCTTCGTGCCGGTGCGCGAGGCGGACGCGGCGTCCCTGCGGGACCGGCGCGCCACGCCGGCGCTGGCGCGCACCGGCGGCGACGGCGACGACGGCATCCTGGCCCGGCGCGACGGCGGACCGGACGCGCCGGCCGTGGTCTACCGCCGCGACGGCGACGACAACGTGATCGTCGAGTACGGCGATCCCGTTCTCGACCTGGGCCTGCGGATGCGGGTCCACGCCCTGCAGGAGGCGCTGGCGGCCCAGCGGCCTGGCCGGGGTCATCGACCTCACGCCGGGCATCCGGTCGCTGCAGATCCACACCGACGCCGCGCGGCTGCCCGCGAGGTCGCTGCTGCCGCTGCTGCAGCAGGTCGAGGACGCGCTGCCCCCGGCGCACGAGCTGCGGGTGCCGTCGCGCACCGTGCGGCTGCCGCTGTCGTGGGACGACCCGGCGACCCGGCTCGCCATCGAGCGATACATGCACGGCGTCCGCTCCGACGCGCCCTGGACGCCGTGGAACATCGAGTTCATCAGGCGGATCAACGGGCTGGCGACGCCCGAGGACGTGCGGGAGATCGTCTTCGCCGCGCGGTACCTGGTGCTCGGGCTCGGCGACGTGTACCTGGGCGCGCCGGTGGCCACGCCGGTCGACCCGCGGCACCGGCTGGTCACGACCAAGTACAACCCGGCGCGGACGTGGACGGCGGAGAACTCCGTCGGCATCGGCGGCGCGTACCTGTGCATCTACGGCATGGAGGGACCCGGCGGCTACCAGTTCGTCGGGCGGACGACCCAGGTGTGGAACCGGTTCCGCCGCGGCCGGGCTGTTCGCGGAGCAGCCGTGGGCGCTGCGCTTCTTCGACCGGATCGAGTGGTACCCGGTCAGCGCCGAGGAACTGCTCGACCTGCGCGCCGAGACCGAGGCCGGGCGGGGGCACGTGGACGTGGCTGACGGCTGGTTCGACTACGGCTCGTACACGCGGTTCCTGGCGGCGAACGCGGCGTCCATCACCGCGTTCCGCGCCCGGCAGTCGGCGGCGTTCGCCGCCGAGAAGGGGCGCTGGCGTGCCAGTGGCGAGTTCGACCGGGCCGAGCGCGACAGGCCGAGCCCGAGCCGGCGCGGGCGAGCGGCGGCCAGGGCGAGGCGGTGCGGGTGCCGGCCGGGGCGACCGCGGTGACCGCGCCGTTCATCGCGAGCGTCTGGCAGGTCGACGCCCGACCCGGCATGCGGGTAACCGCGGGCGACAAGCTCGCGTCGCTGGAGGCGATGAAGATGGAGACGATCATCGCCGCGCCCCACGACGGGACCGTGGCGGAGGTCTACACCGCCGTCGGGACCCAGGTCGCGGCGGGCCAGGTGCTGCTGGCGCTGGTCCCGGACCCGGCTGACGACGGCCCGCCGGCCGGGCTGGACCCGGACCCGGCCCGGCCGCGCCTGAGCCGCCGTCCCGGCGAACGCTGGCGCCCGGTGAGCGCCGTCGACGGGTAACGGCCGCGTACGCCTCCATCGACGCGGCCGGCCGCCCCGAGGTCTGGATCACGCTGCGTCCGGCGGCCGAGGCCCTGGCCGAAGCCGCCGCGATCGACGCCGCGGTCGCCGCCGGCGAGCAACTGCCGCTGGCCGGCCTGGTGGCCGCGGTCAAGGACAACATCGACGTGGCGGGGCTGCCCACCACGGCGGGCGCGCCCTCGTACGAGTACCTGCCCGCGCGGGACGCCACCTGCGGTCGCCCGGCTGCGCGCGGCCGGGGCGGTCGTGCTCGGCAAGACCAACCTCGACCAGTTCGCGACCGGCCTGGTCGGCACCCGCAGCCCGTACGGCGCGGTCCGCAACGCGTGGGATCCGGCGAAGATCTCCGGCGGCTCCAGTTCCGGGTCGGCGGTCGCGGTCGCGCTCGGCCTGGTCGATTTCGCCCTCGGAACGGACACGGCGGGCTCCGGTCGCGTGCCCGCCGCACTGAACGGCATCGTCGGCGTCAAGCCCACGCGAGGCGTCATCCCGTGTACCGGCGTGGTGCCGGCGTGCCGGTCGCTCGACTGCGTGACCGTGTTCGCGCCGTCCTTGCCGCTGGCCCGCCGGGCGGTCGCGGTGATGGCGGGCCCCGACGGCGTGGACCCGCTGGCGACCCTGCTCGGCAGCCGGCCGCGCGGCGGCTGGCGGCCCCGCGGCGCCGATGCGGGGGCCGACGCCGGGCCCGTCCGCATCGCCGTCCCGCTGCCAGCCCAGCTCGCCGGGCTGGCCGACGGCTGGGCGGAGGCGTTCCAGGCGGCCGTCGCGCGACTGCGGGCGGCCGGCGCCGAGGTCGTCCCCGTCGACATCGCGCCCCTGCTGGAGGCCGCGAGCCTGCTGTACGGCGGATCGTTCGTCGCCGAGCGGTACACGGCGGTCGGCGACCACGTCCGCGAGCACGCCAGCGCTCATCGGCGGCGACCTTGACCCGGTTGTCGCGACGATCATCCTCGACGCCGCGAAGCACGGCGCTGCCGATTACTTCGCGGACCGGGAGCGGCTCGACCGGCTCGCGGCGCGCGCCGCCGACGCGCTGGACGGCTGCGACGCGCTGCTGACCCCGACGACCACGCTGCACCCCACGATCGCCGAAGTGCGGGACGACCCGGTCGGCATCAACGCGCGGCTCGGGACCTATACGAACTTCGCGAACCTGCTCGACCTCGCGGCCCTGGCGGTGCCGGCCGGGACGGTCGCCGGGCTGCCGTTCGGGGTCATGCTGACCGGTCCGGCGGGCAGCGACGCGCGGCTGGCGGAGCATCGCCGCGCGCTACGACCAGGCCGACGTCGACCTGCTGGTCGTCGGCGCGCACCTGAGCGGGCAGCCGCTGAACCATGAGCTCCTCGCGGCGGGCGGCACGCTCCTGGGACCGGCTGCCACCGCGCCGGCCTACCGGCTGTACGCCCTGGATACCCAGCCGCCCAAGCCCGGCCTGGTCCGGGTCGAGCCACTGCCCGCGGCGGACGTAGGGCCATCCGCCGAGGTGCAGGCCGGGACCCAGGCAGGGGGCAGGCCGGGGCGTCGATCACGGGCGAGGTATGGCGGCTGCCCGCGACGGGCTTCGCCCGCTTCATGACCGGGCTGGCCGCCCCCATGGCGATCGGCCGGGTCGGCCTGGACGACGGCCGTGACGTGCTCGGATTCCTCTGCGAGCCGGCGGCGGTGCGGGGAGCCGCCGACATCACGCGCTTCGGCGGCTGGCGCGCGTGGATCGGTCGCCGCGCGGCGGTCTGAGATAATCGCTGGCGTGGCGGACGCGCGAGGCCCGGCGGCGGGCAAGCTGGCAGGGGCGGCCGAGCACCGGCGGCGCGCGGGCCGCCCCCGGCTGCGGCCGGCCAGCAATGCCGACGTGCCGCCACGCGAGGAGATACTCGACGCGGCGGCCGGGCTCTTCGTCAGCCAGGGCCTCGCCGCGACGACGACCCGGCAGATCGCCGAGCGCGTCGGCATCCGGCAGGCGTCGCTGTACTACTACTTCGCGGGCAAGGACGAGATCCTGCTCGAGCTGCTCACCCAGTCGGTGCGGCCCAGCCTGCAGGTCGCCGCGATGCTGGAGTCCCGCTGCCGCGACGACCCCGCCGCCGGGCTGTACGCGCTCGCCCTCATCGACGTGCGGACCCTGACGCGCGCGCCGCACAACATCGCCACGCTGTACCTGGTGCCGGAGGTGCAGGGGGAAGAGTTCGCGTCGTTCCGGGCGGAGCGGTCGCAGTTGCAGGCGGCCTACGGGCGGCTCGGCCGGGCGGCCGCCCCGTCCGCCGGCCTGGACGAGACCCTCATCGCGACGCTGGTCATGCAGGTCGTCGAGTCGGTCATCCACTTGCGCCGGTCCGGTGACCTGCGGGACTCCCACGCGCACGACATCGCCGCGTCCTGCCTTCGGCTGATCGGCTTGGGGGCGCCGCAGGTCACCCGCGCCCGCGACGCCGCCGGGAGGCTCCTCGCGGAGGATGAGTAACCCACGGTCCGTTCGGGATAACGGGGAAGAGCAGCTGACGGATCGGCGCGCTGGCGGGACTGCGGAACCGGCGTGGGACCTCTCGCTTTGAGTCACAGGTCACAGCGGCTCCACCGCAGGTGCCGTCACCGAGACAACCTCGGGGTGGGGCAGGCACGATGGACCCATGACCGTTGACTGGAACCAGGTGCTGCTCGAGCAGTTCGACTTGGAGTGGAACCTGGCCCACGGCCCCGCGCTGGAAACACTCACCGACGACGAGTACCTCTGGGAGCCCGTTCCCGGCTGCTGGAGCATCCGCCCGACGGGACCCGGCGGCCGTGGCGAGTTCGATCAGGCGTGGCCAGATCCAGAGCCCGCGCCGGTGACGACGATCGCATGGCGGCTCTCGCATCTGGCGGTGGGCGTCTTCGGGCTACGCGCCTCGCATCATTTCGGCGACGGGTCCCTCACTCATGCGAACGCCGAGCGCCCCTTGACGGCCAAGGAGGGCGTCGCCTACTTCAAGGAGCAGGTCATGCAGTGGCGCTCGCACATCGAGCGGCTGGACGAAGAGCGGTTGGCGTGCACGGTGGGCGAGCCAGAGGCGCACCTGAACGCCCCGTGGGCGTCGCTCGTCCTCCATGTCAACCGGGAGGCACTCCACCACCTGGCGGAGGTGTCGCTGCTGCGGGACCTCTACCGGACGACCGGGGGCGCGCGGCTGGCCTGATGCCGCCACGGCAGTGCGGGCGAGTCAGAGGATCGCGCCGCGAGGCGCCACCTCGATGGCTGCCACGCCCCGGCCGAACAGGATGACGAGCCGGTCGCCGTGGCGGACGCGAAGCAGGCCGGAGTCTTCGGCCAGGGCCGCGATGACGTGCTCGGTGACCTCGTCCGGATCGGACGTGCTGGGATCGTCGTACCCGACGTCGAGGTGATCGCCGCCGATGAGCCGGACCCGCAGCACAATTTCAGCCATGGCCACCCATCTTAGCTGTCCAGCTGGCAAAACGACGGGGGTCGCGGTCGGCCTTTGTCCATCCGGGAGCAGCCGTTGCCTGGAAGCCGGGTGAGAATTTCCTGACCGCGCGGGCAACCTGATCGCGCGGTCAGTGTCTCTGCTTCGTGGACAGGATGGATATGTCGAGCCGACCGCCGCTGACGCCCGGCGGCGGCCCCGTGGGCGGCCCCGTGGGCGGCCCCGTGGGCGAAACCGACGCTGACTGCGACGCGACGGCCGGCGTGACCGCGCTCTACCAGGCCCACGCGGTGGGGCTGATCCGGCTCGCCATCGTCATGCTGGGCGACCGCGGCGCCGCCGAGGACGTGGTCCAGGACGCGTTTCTCGGCCTGTACCGGCACTAGGACCGGCTCGACGATCCCGGGAACGCGCTCACCTACGTCCGCTCGGCGGTGCTCAACCGCTGCCGCAACGCGCTCCGGCAGCGGGGGCAGCGCGAGCGCCATGACCGCCAGGGCCCCGGGCCGATGGCGAGCGAGTCGGCCGAGGCGGCGGCGCTCATCGGCGAGGAGCACCAGCAGGTGCTGGCCGCCATCCGGGCGCTGCCCGACCGGCAGCGCGAGGCCCTCGTGCTCCGGTTCTACCTCGACCTGTCCGAGGAAGAAACCGCCCGCGCCATGGGCATCAGCCGGGGCACCGTCAAGTCGGCCACCTCCCGCGCGGTCGCCGCGCTCGGCCGGAAGCTCAAGGAGGCCTCATGATCACCACCGAAGGCCGGGCCCGGGCGGCGATGCAGGCCATCGGGGACACTGTGCGCGACGCGCCGCCGCTCGAACTGGCGCCCGGCACCCAGGATCTCCCTGGCGCCGCCGATGAGGTTCAGCTCGGTGGTCACGGTCAGCGACGTCTCAGCCTGCGCCGCCCCGGGGGTGCGTCCCGTCCGGGCAGCCGCGGCCGGGACCGCCGGTGGCGGTCCAAACTCGCCCCGATCGCCGCCGCGGTAGCAGTCGCGGCCGTCGCCATCGCGCTGGTGACAATCAAAGATGTCCCGAACGGTCGCGTGGCTTCGCCTTCTCCTTCGACGACTTCGGTCGGCCCGGCCGGCCGGAACGTGAGCATCCCCGGCGTGCCCGAGTACTACGTCGCCTGGATGCAGGCGGACACGCCGTACCTCGTCGTGGGCGACACCGCCACCGGCAGGCAGGTGGGTGAGGTCGCCGAGCCGCACGGCGTGTACCTGGAGGAGATCTACGGTGCGGCCGCCGATGACAGGACGTTCATCGCCATGGGCGACCGCCTGGGTGGCCCCGATGGGGGCACCGCTGTGTGGTACCTGCTCCGAGTCGACCCTGGCGCCAGGACGCCGGCGCGGCTGACCCAGGTGCCGATTCCGGTGCGGCAGAACCCCGCCGGGGTCGCGATCTCCCCCGACGGCACCGAGCTGGCGGTCGCCCTGGCGGGCAGTCCGGCGACGCTGCGGATCTACTCGATTTCGACCGGAAAGGTGCTTCGCAGCTGGTCGGCGACGGTGCCAGGCCAGCTGGCGGTGGAGTCGGCGTCGGCGGCAGGCGGATCGTCGCAGTTCACCGCCGCCAGGGTGCTGCGCTGGTCGTCCGACGGGCGGCAGCTCGCCTTCGCCTGGAACTCCACCGCCATCCGCGTGCTTGACGCCTCTGTACCCGACGGGAACCTGATCACCAGCAGCAGTCTGCTGGCCGTGATCGGGACGACGCACAGCAAGATTGGCGGCTACAGCTGCGATGCCTCGCAGGGCTGGCAGCTGATCACGGGCGGGCAGGCGGTCATCTGCGCGGGGAGCGTGCAGCCGAAGCTGCTGCCGACCGGCGTCGACAGCGGCGGAGCGTGCACGCCCAGCGTGCGGACGGTCATCGGCTTCCTCCAGGAGAGCTCGGCCGACCAAGGCGACGTTGCGGCGAACCTGGCCGACGTCGAGCCCGAATGCTCGACCGGGTACCCCGATGGTGCGTACCTCGGCTGGGCGAGCGCGAACGGCAGCGTCGTGATCGGGTCGCTGGTGTGGGACGGGCACCTGCGATTCGGACTATTCCGCGACGGGCGGTTCACCGCGCTCCCGGCCCTGCCGGTCTCGGTGCCTGTACCGGCCGGGGTCCTTATCGGGACCTACAACTGGTGACGCGCTCGGCGCGATCAGCTCGGGACAGTCTCACTGCTCTCGCTGATTCGGCGGATGAAAGCCTTGAGCTGAGGAACGACCTCGGGCTCGGAGTCCAGAGCCCGTTCCAGTTGGTTCACCTCATGCGGCGTCAGCCGCATCAGCCGGTCCTCGGCGAGCACGGCCCTGGCCCGTTCCATCACGGCCCCCAGGACGAATGACGTCAGGTCCTGCTGTTGCACGCTGGCAGCCGCCTTGATCGTCTCCAGAGACTCAGGGTTCAACCGCACATTAATGCGAGCAGACTTGGCCTCAGACATGGTCGTGCTCCTCCTCCCAGCCGCTGACTCTAATGTACGTCTCAGGGGCGTACAGGTCAACCTGCTTCGGCGTCAAGGGTGGCCAGCAGGTTCTTCACAGGCATAAACAGATGCAGTTCATGATCCTCGAATTGCGTGAAACCCCGTTGCGCGTAGAACGTTACGGCTTCACTGTCGATCGCGTGGACCACCACGACTTCAAAGCCGATATACCGGGAAGCAGCCGCGATCTGCATCAGCGCGTGGAACAACAGTTTCGATCCGATGCCACTGCCCTGGCAAGTCGAGTCAACCGCGAGTCGCGCCAGGAGGACGGCCGGGATGGGATATGCCCGCCGCCCGACTCCGAACATCGCTGCAGCCTCATCGAGGCCGAGTCGGTAGGTCGTCGTGGCGTAGTAGCCGATGATCTGCCCCCCTTCAACAGCCAAGAATGTCCGTGTGTTGTTGGCTCGTTCGTGTTGCCCAGCCTGTCTCTTCAGCCAATCGTCCAGGTCAGGCTGGCCGCAGCTGAACGAGCTACGATCGAATTTCCGATCGAAAGCAAAAATCTCCACTACAGTACGCACTCCTCCACACGGCCACGAGACCGTAACAACGGATCCGCGAAAGGCTCGCGCTGAAGTGTAAATGGCATTGTTCTGTCAGTGCCCAACGAATGGCATCCGCGTGCGCGCCCTAGCGCACGAGTGAGGTGAGACGGCCTCACGCCAAGGCTTGCGTGAACTCCCCGATCGCGTCGAGGTATGCCTGCACGTCCTGTGGTGTGTGCGCGACCGAGACTGTGGGCCCGAGCCACCAGCCCGACTCCCATACGCCGCGGTTGGCAAGGAACAGCCGGATGAGCGCGCGCAGGTCCGGGGTGGTCGGTGTCCCGGGCGCCGCGGGCATCGCGCGGAGGTTGCGGGCTGAAGAAGTAGAAGGCGTGTGAGCCGTGGGCGTTGACCGACCATGGAAGCCCGGCCCGGTCGATGTGCGCGCGCAGGCCTGCGGCGAGCTGCCCGCCCAGCCTTGCCGTGGTGATGAATGCCTCCGGCGTCAGCACCTCGGTGAGGGCGGCGCGGGCGGCGGCCATGGACAGCGCGTTGGCGAAGAGCGTGCCTCCGGTGGCTACCTCGTCGTAGGCGATCCCGGACACGGCCGCCCCGCCTGCGGGCGGGCGCAGCGTCGCGGCCACGTCGTCCGTCATCCCGTACGCCCCAAGCGGCACCCCGCCGGCGATCGACTTGCCGACCGTCAGGAAGTCCGGTTCGAGACCCCACTCGGTCGTGAGCCCGCCGTGCGCGGTGACCAGCGTGTGAGTCTCGTCAATCGCCAGCAGCGTCCCGTGGCGGCGGGTCATCTCGCGCAGCCCGTCGTGGAATCCGGGGTCGGGCAGGAGGAACCCCGCGTTGGTCATCGCCGGCTCTGTCAGCAGCAGCGCCACGTCGCCGGGCGCCAGCGCACGCTCGACGGCATCCAGGTCGTTGAACGGCACGATCCGGAGATTGGCCGTGACCTCGGTCGGCAGGCCGGTGTACTCCGGCAGGACCCTGCCGCCTTCGGCGATGCCCAGCGTTGTCTCGAGGTGGCCGTGGTACTTGCCGTCGAAGACGAGGACCTTCTCACGGCCGGTCCGGACCCGCGCGATCCGCACGACCTCGGTGTTCGCCTGCGTCGCAGACAGCGTGAACTGCCATTTGGCCATCCCGTACCGCGTCGCGAGCGCCTCGGCCACGACCAGCGCGTCCTCGCCGGGCAGGAGGAACTGGTTCCCCGCCGCCATCCGTTCGCAGACGGCACGGACGACCGGCGCGGGGGCGTGCCCGCAGAAGGCGCTCATGTCCGCGACGTACATGTCCACGTACTCGTGGCCGTCAAGGTCCCAGAACCGGGATCCCGCCCCGTGCGACACCCATAGCGGCGGATGGTCGTACAACTCATCCATCCACGACATCGGCACGCCGCGCGGCATCGTCCGGGTAGCGCGAGAGGTGGCTTCCATCGAACGAGGGCGGTCGTCTCGGAACCGTTCCCCCTCGGCGGCGGCGAGCGCCTCGATCTTGGCCTGATCCACCCCTGACCTCCTGTAACGTCTCCTTCACTGTCAGTCATAGTACGAGTCGGCGTCTGCGACACTGGAGCCAGGAGTCCAGGGTTCAGGAGTCGTATTCTTCGGTCTTGAAGGTGCGGAATCCACGGCGATGGTAGTTGGGGAGAGCGTTCCGGTTGTCCGCTGAGGACGTGTGGAGCCAGACCCGGCGGGTGCCCGGCGCCAGATCCCAGCCCTGACGGATAGCGAGGGTCAGCGCATAGCCGCCTAGGCCCTTGCCGGTGGACTCCGGTACCAGGCCGAATGTCTTGATCTCAACCTCGCCGCCGGGGTGAGGGTCGTAGATGGCTACGCCGACTGGTTCATCGTCCAGGGCCAGCAGCCAGCATGTACGGCCCGGGTGCCCGGCGAACCAGACAGGCCATTCCTCCGGGCTGCGATGAGCGCTGCGCCAGCCGTAGGGTGCGCCGATCCTGGCCATGACGTCGGATACCAGCGGGAGGCGTCCGTCTGCATTGGTCAACGCCAGTCCGGGGGCCAGGGTGCCGGGCTTGAGCTGGCTTGGGTCGGTCATCTCGACGTATGTCACGATCTCCGTCACCCGGCCAAGGCTACGTTCTCCGTCGCGATGCGGCCGGGGCGGATGACAGACGGCGCTATGGCTTGCGGAGCCGGCCTTGCATTACCGTGCGCTGGTGGACCTTCTCGTGATCGGCGGCAGCGGGCTTCTCGGGCTGAGGATCACGCGGCAGGCTCAGCTCGCGGGTAACAGCGTCATGGCCACCTTCCACGCGAGCGCCCCGCCGACCGCCGGCGCCGACTGGCGCAAGCTCGACATCCGGCGCCGCGACGACGTCACGACGCTGGCCTTGGACGCCCGGCCCGACGTCGATCATCAACGCCGCGTACCGGCAGTCGGACTGGGAGACCACCGCTGACGGCGCCGCGCACGTCGCCCTCGCTGCGGTCGCGGCGGGGGCGCGTCTGGTGCACGTGTCCAGCGACGCGGTCTTCTCCGGCACCGCACCCAGTTACGACGAGACGCGACAGCCCGATCCGGTGACGCCCTACGGCGCCGCCAAGGCCGCGGCGGAGACGGCGGTCAAGGGCATCGCCCCGGCCGCCGTCGTCGCCCGGACCTCGCTGATCATCGGCGACGGCGACTCCCCGCCCGAGAGGCTCGTGCACGCGCTGGCATCCGGCGCAGAAACCGGTGTCCTCTTCGCGGACGAGGTGCGCTGCCCGGTTGACGTCACCGACCTGGCCTCGGCCCTTCTCGAGCTTGCCGCGTCGCCGCGCGCCGGAGTCTGCCACGTCGCCGGCGCCGATGCCATCAGCCGCTACGAACTGGGCCTGCTGATCGCGGCGCGAGACGGCCTGGACCAGGCCGCGCTTCCTGTCGGCCTCCGCGCCGCCACCGGCCGCCTAGGCGCTCTCGACGTCCGGCTGGACAGTGCCGCCACCCAGGCCCGACTGAACACTCGGCTTCGAGGGGCCCGTGAGTTCCTCGCCCCCACCCGTACCTGACTGACGGGGCCGTTGGGTTCGCGAAATCTCAGCCTGCCCACGCCGTGTGATCGTCGCAATCATTTCGTTACATGTAGGGCGGGTGGGGTGGTTACCGAGAGCGCTTACGGATGTGACGTCTCGGGTATGACCCGAAACGCGATGGTTGTTCACAATCAGCGTGCGACCTTCAGCCGAAGCTGACCAGGAAGGGACAGCGCCGGTGATCGAGAGCGACCTGGTCCGTCGCCCGGTATGGCCCGGAAGGGCGATGACGGCTGGCGTCGCGATCATTGCCGTCGCGGTCATGGCGGTGGCGGCGGCGGCCGAGCGATCCCGCCTGGCCGGATCGCTCACGGTGCTGGCCCGTCTGCACTGGACCTGCTTCCGGTCGGCATCCTGCTCGAGGCACTGTCGATGGCCGCGTTCGCCGCGATGTTCCGCCTGCTGCTCACCCGAGGTCGCGTCCGGCCCACCCGAACTTCGGTGCTCGCCACGATCTACGCGGCCAACGCGATGTCGGTTTCCGTTCCGCTGGCCGGCCCGGGGCTGGCCGCCGCCTACCTGTTCCGCCGCTTCACCCGGCTCGGGCCGGCGCCCTGCTCGCGGGCTGGGCGCTGCTGGCGGGCGGAGTCATCTCCGCCGTCGCCTGGGTACTCCTACTGGTCGGCGGCGGCCTTGCCTCCGGCCGCACGCTGGCTCTGGTGATCGCCGTTCCGTGCGTCGCGCTGGCCGTCATCGTGGCGGCGCTGATCTTGGCCGCCGCGCGGCGGCCGCGGCTGCGGGCCGCCCTGGAGGGGTACCTGACGCAGGCGCTCAAGCTCGGCGCGCGCCTGCTGCGGTGGCCGGCCACCGATCCGATGCTGGCCCTGCGGGCCTGGGCCGAACGGTTCCGCGCGCTCCGCATCCCCCCGTCCACCTGGGTCCTCGCCACCGGTGACGCGCTGGTCAACTGGCTCGCCGACGCGGCCGTGCTGGCCGTGAGCATCCTCGCCGTCGGCGCCGCCGTCCCGTGGCGCGACCTGCTCCTGGTCTACCTGGCCGGGATCGGCGCGCAGTCCCTGTCGCTCACGCCCGGCGGGCTGGCCATCACCGAGGGCGCGATCAGCGTGGCGCTGGTCGCGTCGGGGCTGCGGGTCGGCCAGGCCGTCGCCGCCGCCGTGCTCTACCGGCTGGTCAGCTTCTGGCTGATAGCGGCCGTGGGGTGGCTGATCCTGCTGGTACTGCGGGTCCGCACGCCCGCAGCCGAGGCCGCGCCGGAACCCGAGCTGGAACCGTCGCCAGGGGACACGGCCGCGGAGGCAACGCAGCCCGGCGCGCACGAACTGGTCCTCCTGCACGGCCAGCCGGGCACCGCCGCCGACTGGGAGGCGGTCATGGAGCGGCTGCCAGCCCAGCTGCACGCGGTGGCCGTCGACCGCCCGGGCTACGGCTCGAGCCAGCGTCAGGCCGCCGGATTCGACGCCAACGCCCAGGCCGTCCTCGATGACCTGGACGAACGTGGGGTGGACACGGCCGTGCTGGTCGGTCACTCCTGGGCCGGAGGCGTCGCGCTGCAGGCGGCGGCGCTGGCGCCGCACCGGGTGAAGGCGGTCGTCCTGCTGGCCGGCGTCGGCCCCGGCTCCGTCAGCATCGTCGACTGGCTGCTCGCGGCGCCGGTCTTCGGCCCGCTGAGCGCGCAGCTCATGTGGCGCTGGACGCCGTGGATCGCCCGCGACCAGGCTCGCCTGGCTGAGCAGGCGGCACGGCAGGCCGCTGTACCCCGGCGAGCGCTTCTTCCTGCAGGTCTGGGGGCAGAAGGGCGGCGGCGTGGAGCCGCTCTGGCGGGTCTTCCTGACCGAGCAGCGCGCCCTGTTCAGCGAGCTCGCCGATCTGGAGGCCGTTCTCCCGTCGATCGGCGTGCCGGTGCTGCTGCTGGCCGACCCGGCCGACCAGATCGTTCCCATCATGACCGCGCAGCGGCTGGAGAGCGAGCTTCCCGACGCCCGCCTGCGTCTCGTCGAGCACGCCGGCCACGATCTCCCGAGGCGAGCTCCCGGCGCGGTCGGCGCAGGCGATAGCGGAATTCCTGGCCCCGATCGAAGCCAGCCAGCCCGCGGATAACCTCAGCTGGCCGGGCTGAGGCGGCGCTAGGCTAGTGCGACCGAGATTCAGAGGTGGTCGATGCGGTGCGACGCGCTGCGCAAGGCGAGCGGGCTAGCCCTGTGTCTGAGCATTCTCTCCATCGCGCTGCTCGCTAGTGGCTGCGGCGCCGAGGGCGGCGCGAGAGCCGTGCAGGGGTCTGGCCAGCGGCAGTTCAAAATCGCCCTGCTGGCAGACGACGCCGCGCTCGACCGCGGGGTGCTCTCCTACCAGGTTCCCGCCACGCTCGTCACCGGGAGCAGCGCGACCTTGAGCGTCGAGGTGATCGACGCGGGCCAGGGGAACGGCGGGACCACGCCACCTCCGGTGCCCTCCGGATGGCTCACGGCGCCGCAGGACGTGCCGACCGGGGGGATCGTCGGGGTCACGGCCACGTGCCAGGGGCTGGCCTGCGACGCTGAGGCCCCCGAGCGCCAGCCTGTGCTGGCCTTCGACCAGACCGGCTCCTGGCAGTGGGCCGTGTCCGCACAGTCACCGGGAACCGCCACCATTCGCCTGATCGCGATCACGTACGACCAGAACACGGATATCCCGCTGCACGTGACGCAGCCCATCGACATCACGGTCAAGGTGACCGCGTCCCTTGGCTACTGGGCGACGGAGGTCGGCCACTGGGTGGCGGGCGTGCTTGGTTTCGTGGGCTTCGCCGCGATCGTGACCGCGGTCCAGTGGGCCTGGCGGCGGCGCGCGAAGCGGAAGGCGACCGCCAAGACCGGTGCCGACGCGCAGACGACACCGCCGCCGACGTCGGTCGACGCTGCAGCAGCGGACCCCGGTACCGCCCAAACGCCCGACGATCAATAGCCGCTCGGGCCGTTCACAACAAACATCGTCACCGTATGGGGGGCGGCTTGCCTTCCTCGGAAGCGCCTAGCTCGGCGTCCCATCCGGACGTCCGGTAGCCATGATGAAAGGCCGAGCGCAGAAACTCCACCGCCGCGGCATGCGGGTCGGGGGCGGCGCGGACGTCATCCCAGTCCAGGATGTACTCCCCGAGGGTCTTGTCCCAGCGGGCGGCCGCCGGGGACAAGGCGGCGCCGCCGAAGCCGGACGGGGCCGGGTAGGCGAAGGCGTAGAAGGCCGCCCCGACGCTCGGGTTCCCTGGCCACCAGCCCACCCCGATCTGCTGGGCGTCGTTCGCGTTGCGGGTGATGAAGCCGTCCGACGCCGGGTCGGCCGGGGCACCGGAGAACAGCAGCACGCACAGGTCGAACGACCCCCACCACGCGTTGACCGGCGTTGACCGGCCCCGGTAGGGCGCGCGGAACGCCGCCAGCGCCAGCGCCGCCTGGGTGGCGGCGGCGAAGTACTCCTCAACCTGGCCGGGGTCGTAACGGGCGTGCTCGTAGTCCTCGTCGAGCGGCACGCTCCACGGGACCTCCTGCGGCTTCGGGTTGATGCGGACCGCGCCGCCCGCCCGGGCCACCGCCGCCAGCACATCCCTGGTCACCTCGGCCACCGGCCGGTCCGGGACGAGCGGCACCCGCTCGACCGTTCCTCGGCTGTGCTCCACCACCGCCTCGTGCGTGTGCAGGTCAAGCGCCACCACCAGCGACCCGGAGCCGTCCGGCGCGCGCAGCGTCTCGGTCTCAAGGCCGCGCGCGGTCAGCCGCAGCGCGGCATGCAGCAGCTCCGGCTCGGGCGGCGCGAGCTCCACCGCCAGCTTGCCAAGCACCTGGGTGTGGGCGTGCAGCGTGTCACAGGTGGCAGCCCACCGATCGTAGGAAATGGCTGGCCAGTGCTCCGTCATGATGTGCCCCCTCCGGTACAGGCTTCCCGCTAGCGCCAGCTCTTACGACACCGATCGGCAAGACGCGGAGCGAAACCGTTACGGGAAACGGCAACCAGTTGCGTCGCCAGGGTCGTCCAAGCAGTCGGCGGCGTCCGCCGCAGGCACCAGATCCCGAAAGGCAGTGGCGATGACCTGGAGAGAGCAAGGCGCGCGATGGACGGGGCGCGGCCGGCGCGCGGCCGCAATCGGCGTTTCCGTCGCGGCGGTAACCGTAGCCGTGATCGGACCCGTCGGCAGCGCACTAGCGGTGCCACCGACAGCAGCAGCCGCTATCCCAGCAGCGGCGACGGCCGCCTCATCAGCAGCGACGACCGCCTCTCCTGAAGCCGTATCCGTCTCCCCGTCCGGCTGGGCGCCCGTGCCGTACCGAAACGCGCAGCTCTCCGTCCCGGGATCGTCGTGGCTGGTGGAGGCCCCGCAGCAGCTGATGTGCGGGTTGGGGATTTCGACGGCATGATCTTCGCGGGCGTCGCGCCCGGGTTCCCCAAGGGCTGGAACTGCGGCGTGACCGCCAGCCTGGCCTGGATCCTGCCCGCAGGGAAGATCCCGAAGGGACTCACCCATCGCAAGCCCACCGCCGTCATTCACGGCATCCCCGTTTACCGGCTGACCAGCGCCAAGGGCACCACGGCGTACCTCGTGCCGGAACTCGGGGTGCGCATCGGCGCCCGCGGCAAGCTGGCCGCGCGGGTGCTGGCCACACTGACCAGATCGCCGCTCGACGTCGTGCTCGGCCGCGGTCCGACCGCCCGGGTCCCGGCCGGCTGGACCTGGCGGCAGTTCGGCGGCGTGGCGTTCGCGTCCCCGCGCTCCTGGGGCTTGCAGCGCGAAGACCAGTGGGCCAGCTGCGGGACCGGCCTGTGGCCGAGCACGCTGCTGCTGGTCGACGCGACCAAGCCGCCGATGCACCTGCCGTGCCCGTTCCAGCTCCCGTTCGCCAGCGTTGACGAGGCCGAACCGGGCCTGGTCGCGGTCACAGGGAAGTACGCGGCCGAATCGGTCGGCGAGAGCTTCGGCCGCTGCGAGTCGCGGCGCGGCGTCCGGATCTGCCTGGCGTCGGTCACCGGGCAGGGCGGCCTCTCGGCCGGCGTGCTGATCCTCTCGGTCGCCCGACCGCACCACGCGGCGACGTATTTCCTGCTCGGCCTGTCAGGAAACGGAGCCACCGCGCGGGCGGTCTTCGACTCGATCGGTCTCCACCGCGCCTGACCCGCGGCCTGGCCGCTGCAGCAGAGCGCGTACCTACTGTGCGGTGACTGGCACTCCGCCCAGGGCAGGCTTCACCCAGGTCCCGGTCGGCGACCAGCAGATGCGCCCGCCCGGCAGCGCGCGTGCCGGGCGGGCGTCAGGGACGGCGAGCGGCGTCCCGGGCGCGCTCTTCGCGCCGGGCTTAGACTCGTGGCGTGACCGAGCTGCCGGCCGACGGGGTCGAAGGGCTGATGACTCTGTTCGACCCGCATCGAGTCGCCGACCCCTACCCCACCTACGCCTGGCTGCGGGCCGCCCGGCCCATCTGGCGGCCGGTCGAGCGGGTGTACGTGCTGAGCCGTCATGAGGACTGCGCGGCGGTGCTGCGAGACCCCAGATTCGGGCGCGCGGAGGAGGGCCGCCTGGGACTGCGCCGGGTTGGCCAGGGCGCCGAGGTGACCGGGGCACAGCCGGCCGTCCGCTCATTCCTCGCGCTGAATCCACCGGACCACACCCGGCTGCGCCGGCTGGTCTCGCGCGCGTTCACCCCCGCCCGGGTGAGAGACCTCGGCCCGCGGATCGAGGCGATCGCGGCCGAGCTGATCGACACCGCCAGCGCGTCCGGCGGGCCGGCGGACCTGATCGCCGCGCTGGCCTCGCCGCTGCCGGTGACGGTGATCAGCGAGCTGCTCGGCGTCCCGCCGGCAGACTACGACCGGCTGGTCGGCTGGTCCGACGCCCTGGCGCGGGGCCTCGACCCTGGCTTCCTGATCTCGGCCGAGGACCGGGAGCGACAGCGGCTGGCCCGGGCCGAGTTCGGCGCCTACCTGAGTGACCTGATCGCGGTCCGTCGGCGATCTCCGGGCGACGACCTCGTGTCCGCGCTGGCGGGAGTGGTCGACGACGGTGACGTGCTCAGCGAGGAGGAGCTGATCGCGACCTGCATTCTGCTTCTGGTCGCGGGACACGAGACAACCACCAGCCTCATGGGCTCGGCTGTCCTCGGGCTGATTCAGCACCCCGGCCAGCTCGCCCGGCTGCGCGCCGAGCCCGGGCTGATGGCGGGTGCGGTCGAGGAGTTCCTGCGCTACGACCCGCCGGTCCAGCTGACCGCGCGCGTCGCGCTGACCGACGCGAGCATCGCCGGGGTGCCGGTGTCGGCCGGCTCGGCCGCCTTGATGCTCGTCGGCGCGGCCAACCGGGATCCGGCCCTGTGCCCCGATCCGGACGACCTCGACATCTCGCGGCCGCCGACCCATCATGTGTCCTTCGGGCAGGGCATCCACTTCTGCCTGGGCGCGCCGCTGGCCCGGCTGGAAACCCAGATCGTCCTCCGCCTGCTGCTGGAGCGCCCGGACGATCTCCGCCTGGCCGGCGAGCCCGCCTGGAAGGAGAACACCGTCCTGCGCGGCCTGCGCAGCCTCCCGGTCACCTTTGGCCAACGGTGAGCTGCAGCTGACCAAGCGATGCCCCGGCCAGCTGCAGTCAACCGAACTCGGCCTCGTCAGGCGACCGTGAATCCCCCGTCCATGGGCAGGATCGTCCCGGTCACCAGGGTCGCGTCGACGAGATAGGCGACGGCGCCGGCCACGTCGGCGGCGGTGCCGATCCGGCCGGCGGGCACGCTGCCCGCGGCCGCGGTGAACTGGGCCTGGCGCTGGTCGTCGGGCAGAAACGACCACCAGGGGGTGTCGATGATGCCCGGTGAGACCGCGTTGACGCGCACCGGCGCGAGCTCGGCCGCCAGCGGCGAGACCATCCGCTCGATCGCGCCGTTGACGGCCGCCAGCGTGACGGTGCCGGGCAGCGCGGCCCGGGCGCTGGCGGCGGAGATCATCGTGATCGACTCCGTCACCTGCGCCTGGCGGATCGCGTGGACGTAGCCGAAGAGCTTGCCGGTGAAGGCGGTCTCGAAGTCGTCGAGGCTGATCTCGCGGATCGGGCCGAGTCCGACCGCGCCCGGGCTGAAGGCGAGCACGAGATGCTCGAACGGCCCCAGCCGCTTGAAGAACGCCGCCACCGCGTCCCGGTCGGTCCCGTCGAGCCGTTCGACGTCAGCGAACTTGCCCTCCAGGCCGGCCAGCTTCACCGGATCGCGGCCGGTCACGGTGACGTCGAAGTTGGCGCTGGCGAGGTGCTCGGCGGTCGCCAGCCCGATGCCGGAGGTTCCGCCCATGACCACTGCGCGCATGTGTCTCCCCTTAACAGTTTCGGTACTCTACGTCTCGATACTATACGAGACGAGGCGTCTTGTAACATCGACTTATGAGCGGAGGACGATCGCCCGGGCGGCCGCGCAGCGAGGCGTCCCGGCAGGCGACGCTGATGGCCGCGCTCGAGCTGGCGGCCGAGGTCGGCTACGGCCGTCTCACCATCGAGGGCATCGCCGCGCGGGCCGGCGTCGGCAAGCAGACCATCTACCGGTGGTGGCCTTCCAAGGCGGACATCCTGCTTGAGGCCGGAGCGGCCAAGGCCGACCTGCACGTGCCGGTGACCGATCACGGCAGCTACCGCGCCGACCTGCGCACGTTCCTCGAGGCCAGCTACCAGATGGCCAGCTTCCCAGGGCTGGCCGACCTACTGCGCGGGCTGATGGCCGAGGCGCAGATCGACCCGGAGTTCGGCGACCGTTTCCGCGCCGCCTTCCTTGAGCGCCGTCGCGAAGCACTCGCCGTCATCATCAACCGCGCCCGCGAACGGGGCGACCTGCCGGCCCGCCCCGCCTCCGGCACCGTCGCCGACATCGTCTTCGGCACCATCTGGTACCGGACCCTGGCAACCCGCCAGCCCTTGGACGCCGACCTCGTCGACGACCTCATCGCCCTGCTCGCCCCGACGACCTAACGGCGCTTGGCTGCGCCGAGGTGCTAGGCGGGCCCAGCCGGCTACGCCAGCGACAGGTTTCGCGGTCTGTCACCTACGCCATCGACATCGCCTATCAGTGTCAACGGCGTAGCCGACAGGTCGCGTAGGCGATCGGTGGCGTAGGCGACAGGCGACGTCTGGTGTCGGTGGCGTAGGCGATCGACGACCTTTGGGGCCGGTGGGGTAGGTGACAGGCGACGTTGGGGGGTCGGAGGGCGGGCAACGGGCGGGGTTCGGGGTCGGCGACAGCCTGCGCCCGTGGCGAGATCCTCGGCCGGCGGCCGGGCATCGGCACACCGTCCTCACCGTCACCACGGTCAACAGGCCGGACGGATATACGTGTCATCGTGGGGAGTTCGCTCCCGCCCACGCCGCGCTCGCCGGCGTCGCCGACCGGGCGAGACGGAGGCGGTACGGGGACGGGTCTTACTGGGAGATGCTGCCGGCGATAAAGAGATAGCTGCCGAGCACGACAGCGGACACGAGGAGCTGGGCTGAGGCCACGGTATCGCGGTGCCGGGCCGGATTGACCGGAGATGTTTTCAGGCGGTATCGGCGCGCGCGGACTCGGCCAGTGCGGGCGTTTGGCCTGGCAGCGTCGTCTCGGCTGGCGCAGCGGCGGCGGGCGCCGCACCGGAGGCCGCCGGGCGGTCCGTGAGGGCGCGCCAGCCGATCGTGGCGGTCAGCAGCAGCGCCACGCCGGACAGGCTGAACCCGTCGCTGGCGCCGAACGTCTGGCTCATGTAGCCGGCGAACGGGCTGGTGGCAGGTTCGGTGCCGGGCAGCGCCATGGTCCACAGGCCCATCACCCGGCCGCGCATGGACGGATCGGCGGCCAGCTGGACGAGCGTGTTCGCCTGGGCGATGAACCAGATCGAGAGGCAGCCGGTCGCGGCCAGTCCCAGCATCACCAGCCACAGCGCGGGGGCGGCGGCCGTGCCGAATACGGCGGCCGCGGTCGCGATGGCCAGCGCGCCGACGGACCGGCCGGTCAGACGGCCCGGGCCCGCCGAGGCGAGCAGCGCGCCGGGCAGCGCGCCGATGCCGAACATCGCCATCATCAGGCCGTATCCGCCGCCGCCGAGGTGGAACACGCGGGTGGCCAGCAGCGGTAGCTGCACGCTGAGGTTGAACAGCAGGCCCGAGGCGGCGGCCAGGAACAGGCACACCCGGATGGGCCGATTCCGCCAGGCGTACCGCACACCCGCCCGGAGCTGCCCGGGCGGCGCCTTACGGGCCCTGGCAGCGGCCGGCCGCGCCGCCGGGTGCTGCGGCCGATGCCTGAGCAGCACGAACAGCGGCTGCAGGTAAGACGCGGCGTTGAGCGCGCAGCAGGCCCCGACGCCGACGGTGGCGAGCAGCACGCCGCCGACCGCGGGCCCGACCACGCGGGAGATATTCAGCACGACCTCGTACAGGCTGACCGCGCTGGCGAGGCGCCCGGTCCCCACCAGGTCGATCACGTAGACCTGGCGGGCCGTGCCGTCTGGGGCGCTGACGCATCCGGTGAGGGCGGCGATGACGAAGAGCATCCACAGCTTGACCAGCCCGGTCGCGATGAGCGTGGCCGCCAGCGCCGCCAGCAACAGCAGCAGGGTCTGCGTGACGATCAGCAGCCGCCGCCGGTCGAACCGGTCCACCAGCGTGCCCGCGTACGGCCCGAACACCAGCAGCGGCAGGAACGTGCAGGCAGTCATCAGGCCGAGGTCGACGCCGTTGCCGGTGAGGCGGAGAACCAGCCAGGACATCGCCACACCCTGGGTCATCGTGCCGGACGCCGAGAAGACCTGGGCGAGGAACCAGGGCCTGAATTCGGGTGACTCAAGCGAACGGAAAGCCTGCCGCAGCCCCGAGTGCCGCGCGTTATCTGCTGAAAAAGCCATATATGGCCATAATAACCGGCCAAAACCAGGCGATATTAATCCGGATTCGTCATAATGATGGGGAAGAGGCGGAGCGGTCGCCGCCCTGGTCGTGAGGGGAAGCCGATGCCATACGACCCCGGGGGCAGCGCCAGCGAACTGCTCGCGCTGCTCGAATGCTCGGGACCGCTGACCCGGTCCGACCTCGTCCGGCTGTCCGGACTGCCCCGGACGACCGTCACCGGCATGGTCGGTGACCTGATCAGCCGGGAGCTTATCGTAGAGCGCACGACCGGTCAGGCGGACCGGACTACCCAGGCCGGCCGGCCGCCGCGGACGCTGGCGTCGGCCGCGCCGCCGACCGTCACCGCCGTGCTCTCGTGCGGGCGGGCCGGCATCGAGGCCGCCCTCGTCACCTACCCCGGGCAGATCATCGCCCGGCTCTCGTCGACCGAGGTAGTCGGCTATCAGGCGGCCGATCTGGGATCGATCGCGAAGCCGGTCGGTGACCTGGTCGAGGAGCTCCTCCTGGGATCGGGGTGCTCGCGCGATCAGCTCGGCTGCGCCGTGATCGGGCTGCCCAGGCCGGTCGGTGCGGGCGAGTCGGCCGTCGCGGTGTCGGAGCGGCTGGCCGTCCCGGTGCACGTGGAGAACGACGCCAACCTCGGCACGCTGGGCGAGGCCGCGTTCGGGGCCGGCCGCGGCCACGACAGCTTCGTCTACGTCACGCTCGGGCACAACGTGGGGGCGGGCCTCGTCATCGGCGGGCGGCTGCACCGCGGCGCCTCCGGGTTCGGCGGCGAGCTGGCGCACGTACAGGTCCGGGTCGACGGCGATCTGTGCAGCTGCGGCGGTCGCGGCTGCCTGGCCGCGATCGTGGGCTCCTCGCTGCTTGACTACGTCCGGCTGTCCAATGAGAAGCAGCTCGCGCTCCCCCAGATGCTCGCGCTGGCGGCGGAACGCGACCCCGGCGTGCGCCGGGTATTCGCCGACCTCGGCCGGCTGGTGGGCAGGCCGCTGGCCAGCTTCTGCACCATGTTCGACCCGGCCGCGGTGGTCGTGGACGGGTCGCTCGGCGCGGCCGGCCAGTACGTGCTGGCTGGGGTCAGGGAGTCAATCGACCGGCACACCGCCCCCGTGGTGGCCGACTCGGTCCAGGTCATCAGCGGCGAGCTGGGCGACCGGGCGGAACCGCTCGGCGGGGCCGCCCTGGCCCGCAGCCTCCGTCTCGCCGCCGTCCGCGGCGCGCGGGCGCACCGCTGACCGCGTCCGACTAGGGCAGCACGACCGTGCGGTTGCCGTTCAGCAGCACGCGGTGATCGGCGTGCCAGGCGACCGCGCGCGCCAGCACCTGGGTCTCGACGTCGCGGCCGGCCTCGACTAGCCGGTCAGGGCCGTAGGAATGGTCCACCCGCACCAGGCCCTGCTCGATGATCGGGCCCTCGTCGAGGTCCGGCGTCACGTAGTGCGCGGTCGCCCCGACCAGCTTCACGCCCTTGGCGTGCGCCTGGTGGTACGGCTTGGCGCCCTTGAAGGACGGCAGGAACGAGTGGTGGATGTTGATCATCCGGCCCTCGACCCGCTTGCACACCTCGGGCGAGAGGATCTGCATGTAGCGGGCGAGCACCACCAGTTCGGTCTTGGTCTCGTCGATCAGCGACAGCAGCTTCGCCTCGGCGGCGGGCTTGGTGTCGGCCGTGACCGGGACGTAGTGGAACGGCACCCGGTAGGTCTCGGTCAGCTCGCGGAAGACCTGGTGGTTGGAGACGACGCCGACAATCTCGATCGGCAGCGATCCGGCCGACCAGCGGAAGAGCAGGTCGTTCAGGCAGTGCCCGAGCTGGGAGACCATCACCAGCGTCTTGATCCGCTCGGACTTGTCGTGCAGCCGCCAGGTCATGTGGAACGACTCGGCCACCCAGGCGAAGTCGCGCTCGAGGTTGGCGACCTGCAGCCCCGGCTGCGGCACCGAGAAGTGCACCCGCATGAAGAACAGTCCGTCGTCGGGCTCGCCGTACTGCTGGCTGGTGATGATGTTGGCCGAGTGCTGCACCAGAAAGCTGGACACCGAGTAGACGATGCCGGGCTTGTCCGGGCAGGAAAGGGTCAGGATGAACTCCCGCCCGCTGCGATCCTCCGTGCTCATATCCACCACCATTCGGGACGGCCGAGCCGCGCGTCAAGGGCCGGCCGACCGCGTTTGCCTCGCCTGTCTTCGACGCCAAATGTACGTGGCACGGCGCTGTGACGTGACCTAGGCACGATCGCGATAACGCCGCTGAGCTCACACTTAGATTTCCAAGTCGGCCACATTTCACTTTGGTGTTTCCCACAACGTTGGCCCGCCGGTGTGCTCTCAGGCCGACTGGAGGCGAGCGCGCTATTGACACCAGGGGCCATATCGTAGAACTTGGTCCCATAACGTGGTTTAGCCCGATAGGCGAGGCGCCGATGAGCAACCCCAACGGCACGCAGGCCGTGGACCGGGCGGCGACGCTGCTGTCGGAGGTTGTGCACGCGTCCGATCCGGTCACGTTCACCGAGCTGACCGTCCGGCACCGGGCTGGCCAAGTCGACGACGTCCCGGCTGCTGCTCGCGCTCGAGCGCAATCACCTGGTCCGCCGGGACGACCACGGCCGGTTCCTGCCGGGCGAGATGTTCGTCAGCTTCGCCTGGCGCGACGGCGGCGGATCGTCGCTCGTCGCGGTCGCGCAGCCATTTCTCGACCGGCTCGGCAAGGCCACCGGCGAGACGATCAACCTCGGCGTCGCGACCTCGGGGCACAGCGTCGACCAGATCGCCCAGGTCGACTGCGCCTACCTCATCGGCGGCACCAACTGGGTGGGCCGCCCGGTCCCGCTGCACGCCTCGGGGCTTGGCAAGGTGCTGCTCGCCTACGGCGCCGCCAAGCTGCCGCCCGGCGCGCTCGAGCCGTGCACCGAGAAGACGATCACGAGCGAGGCCGCGCTCCGCGCGGAGCTGGCCGCCGTCCGCGCCCGCGGCTACGCGGTGACCGACGAGGAGCTCGAGGCGGGGCTGATCGCGTTCGCCGCCCCGGTCTTCCGCTACGACGGCACGGTGGTGGCGGCCATGTCGGTCTCCGCGCCCACGTCGCGGATGACCAGGGACGTGGCGGCGAACGCGGCCCGCCGGTGCGCCGACGAGGCCGCCGGGCTGTCGGCCGCCCTCGGCCATCGGCCGCGCAAGCCGCTGTCGAGAGCCGCGGGATGACCGGCCTGCCCGGCGTCGCCGCCAGGGAGCACCTGATCGCAGACCCCTTCTAGCTGAGTCGCAGTCCGAGCTGAGTTTGCCTGAGGAGACACCATGACTGACATGCCGGCCCGCGCGAGCGCCGTGGTCATTGGCGCGGGGATCGTCGGCAACAGCCTCGTCCACCACCTGGCGCTGCTTGGCTGGCGGGATATCGTCCTGCTGGACAAGGGGCCGCTGCCGAACCCGGGCGGCTCCACCGGTCACGCGTCCAACTTCATCTTCCCGATCGAGTACTCGCGGCTGATGTTCGAGCTGACCAGGGACTCGACCGAGCAGTACAGGGCGCTCGGGGTCTTCACCGAGTCCGGCGGCATCGAGGTCGCGCGCACCCAGGAGCGGATGCAGGAACTGCGCCGGCGCATCACCCAGGCCAAGGCGTGGGGGATCCCGGCCGAGATCCTCACCCCCGAGGGCGTGCAGAAGCTCGTCCCCTATCTCGACCCGTCGGTCATCCTCGGCGGGGGTTACTTCCCCACCGTCGGCGTCGTCGACTCGCTGCGCGCGGGCACGCTGATGCGCGAGCAGGCGGTGTCGGCCGGGGCGCTGACCGTCGTCGCCGGCGCGGAGGTGCTCGACATCACCACCGCCGCCGGGCGGGTCACCGGGGTGGTCACCAGCCAGGGCGAGATCGCGACCGGGAACGTGGTCATCTGCTGCGGCGTGTGGTCGCCTAAGGTCGCCGCGCTGGCCGGGGCCCGGCTGGCGCTCACCCCGACCGTGCACCAGATGATCAGCGTCGGCCCGATCGGCCTGTTCGCCGAGACCACCGGCGAGATCTCCTACCCGATCGTCCGCGACGTGGACGAGGGCATGTACGAGCGGCAGCACGGTGGCGACATGGAGGTCGGCTCGTACATGCACCGGCCGATCATCGTGCCGCCGGAGACGATCCCGTCCAACGAGGAGGCGGTGCTCTCGCCGACCGAGCTGCCGTTCACCGCCGACGACTTCGACCCCCAGCTGGCGGCGTCGCTCGAGCTCATGCCGGAGCTGCTTGGCGACGAGAAGGCCGGCATCAGGTACGCGATCAACGGGCTGATCTCGATGACGCCGGACGGCCATCCCCTGCTCGGCGAGACCCCCGAGGTCAAGGGGCTGTGGGCGGCCGCGGCGAGCTGGATCAAGGAGGGCCCGGGGTGCGGCCGGGCGGTCGCCGAGCTGATGTCGGGGCGGGTGCCGACCATCGACGTGCACGAGGCGGCCGTCTCCCGGTTCTACCCGTCCTCGCGGACGACCGGGTTCGGGCGCGCCCGGGCGGCCGAGTCGTTCAACAAGATGTACGGCATCGTCCACCCGGCCGAGCAGTACGAGTCGGAGCGCCCGCTGCGCACCGGCCCGCTGTACGAGCGGGCCAGGGAGCTCGGCGCGGTGTTCCGCGAGACCGCGCGCTGGGAGCGGCCGCACTGGTACGCGTCCAACGAGCCGCTGCTGGCGACGTACGCAGGCCGGATCATGGACCGGCCCGCCGAATGGGACTCCCGCTGGTGGTCGCCGATCATCAACGCCGAGCACCTGGCGATGCGGGACGGGGCCGGCCTGGTCGACCTGTCCGCGTTCACCATCCTCGACGTCGCCGGCCCGGGGGCGCTGGCCGGGCTGCAGCGCATCGCGGTCGCCCAGCTCGACGTGCCGGCCGGGCGGACCGTGTACACGCCGTTCCTCAACGAGGCGGGCCGCTTCGTGGCCGACCTCACGATCATGCGGCTCGGCGCGAGTCACTTCCGCGTGGTCACCGGCGCCGCCGACGGCGGACGAGACGCCCAGTGGATCAGCGACCGGCTGCCCGACGACGCGCAGCTGGTCGACGTCTCGTCGGCGTGGTCCACGATCGGGCTCTGGGGACCCCGCGCCCAGGATGTCCTCGCGGCGGCGAATCGCGACGGTGACCACAGTCGCCCCGGACCGTTCGGGATGATCGAATCTTTTGAACTTGGCGGCGCGGTCGTGCTCGCCTCCCGCATCTCCTACGTGGGCGAGTTCGGCTGGGAGCTGCACGTGCCCGCGGAGCAGGCCGGGCACCTGTGGGACCTGCTGCTGGCGGCGGGGCGGCCGTACGGGCTGGTGCCGGTCGGGATCGGCGTGTACGGGACGACGGGGCGGCTTGAGAAGGGGTACCGGGCGTTCGGGGCCGAGCTCACCGGCGAGTACAACCCGGTCGAGGCCGGGATGACGCGGCCGAGGGTGAAGTCGGCCGACTTCATCGGCAAGGAGGAGTACCTGGCCGCGCGGGCGGCCGCGCCGGCGGCGGTGCTGTGCACGCTCACCGTCGATTCGGCATCCGTCGGCCGACGGGACGCCGCGGTACCTGCTTGGCGGCGAGCCGATCCTGCGGCTGGACGGCTCGCGTCTGGTGGACGCGCTCGGGCGGCCGTCGTACGTGACCTCGGCCGGGTCGGGGCCGTCGGTCGGCAAGCACCTGCTGATGGCGTACCTGCCGGCCCCGGTGGCCGAGGTCGGCACGCCGCTGCTGGCGGAGTACATGGGCGAGCAGTACCCGGTGACGGTCGCGTCGCACGGGGCCGTGTTCGACCCGGGCGGCGAGCGGATGCGGTGAGCGGCGGTCATGGAGATCCTGGTCTGCGTTAAGCGGGTACCGACGGTCGGCGGCGCGATCACGCTGACGGCCGACCGGCGCGCGATCGACACCAAGGCGTCGGGCTTCACGATCAGCCCGCACGAGGAGTGCGCGGTCGAGGAGGCGGTCCGGCTGGCCGAGCGGTTCGGCGGGTCGGTGACGGTGGTGACGCTCGGGCCCGCCTCCGCCGAGGAGCAGTTGCGCGCCTGCCTGGCGCTCGGGGCGTCCGCCGCGGTGCTCATCGAGACCGAGCCGGGCCTGGAGGCCGGGCCGATCGCGACCGCGGCCGCGCTGCACGCGGTGGCGGCGGGCGGCCGGTTCGACCTGGTGCTGCTGGGCAACGAGGCGTCTGACACCGGCGACTACCAGGTCGGCATCCGGCTCGCGCACCTGCTCGGCTGGCCGGCCGCGACCGGGATCAAGGCGCTCGCGGTGGACGACGCCGCGGGTTCGGTGTCGGCGTCGCGGACCTACCGGGGAGTGCTTGAGACGTTCGCGCTTGAGTTGCCGTGCGTGGTGACCGTTAAGGAAGGGATCAACCTGCCGCGCTATCCCTCGCTGCCGGGACGGCTTCGGGCTAAGCGGGCGGCGATCACGCAGGGTTCCGGGTCCGGAGCCAGCCGGCGCAGCCGCCGCGGACGTGCGGATGACGTCGCTGCGGGTGCCGGACGCGCCGAGGAAGCAGGCGACCGTGCTCGGTCACGGCGCCGAGGCGGTGCCGGCCCTGGTGGACGTGCTGGTGCAGCTCGGGGTGGTCACATGACGGTGTTCTGCCTGGTGGAGCTGGATGGCGGGGCGGTTGACGGCGGCGCGGCGGCGGCGGTGGCGGACGTGTCGCTGCGGGCGCTCACCCTGGCTCGGGAGCTTGCCGCCAGCTCGGCTGCCGAGTCGGGACGTCGGCGAGGTCGCGGCCGTAGTGTTCGGCGGCGGCTATCCGGCGGGTGGAGCGGAGCCGGAGATCGGTCCTGGGCTGGTGGCGGACCTGGCCGCCTACGGCGTCACCGACGTCTACGCCGTAGCGGGGATCGACGGGTACGCGCCGCTGGCGTGGGCCCGAGTGCTGCAGGGGCTGATCGGCGAGTCGGGCCAGGCCGTGGTGGCGGCCGGGACCGAGCGCGGCAACGAGGTGCTTGCGCACCTGGGCGCGATCACCGGGCTGCCGATGGCGGCGAACTGTGCACAGGCTGTGGATAACGGCGGCGGCGCGTACGCGATCGTCCGGCAGCGGTGGGCCGGGCTGCTGCTCGAGGAGGCGGTGCTCGACGGCGCCGGTCGCGCTGCTGACCGTGGCGACCGATGCCGTCTCCGCTGGTTCCGGCCGAGGCGGTAGCGGCGGCCGCGGTTCACCACGTCGCGCCGTCGGTGGACGGCAGCGATCTGGCGGTGCGCGCGGTCGAGACGCCGGCCGGCGCGGGCGGGGCGTCGCTGGCGACTGCCCGGGTGGTGGTGGGCGGCGGCCGCGGCGTCGGCAGCGCCGACGGGTTCGGCCCGCTCGAGGAGCTGGCGGCGCTGCTCGGCGGCGTCGTCGGCGTCTCCCGGGTGGTGACCTCCGAGGGCTGGCGGCCGCACACCATGCAGGTCGGCCAGACCGGCACCAAGATCACCCCGGACCTGTACCTGGCCTGCGGGATCAGCGGCGCCATCCAGCACTTCGCCGGGTGCTCGGGCGCCAAGAGCATCATCGCCGTCAACACCGATCCGAGCGCTCCGATGATGACCCGGGCCGACTACGCCGTCATCGGCGACCTCCACGCGGTGATCCCGGCGCTGACGGAAGCGTTGCAGCAGCGGCGAAGTGCATCCGAGTTAACTCCACTGGAGTGAACTACAACCGAGTGAACTACAACCGAGTGAACTACAACCGAGTGAACTACAACCGGGTGTAGTTCACTCGGATGGAGCTTCATGGCGGGGAGATTCGTCGGCCGGTTCGCCGAGCTGAAGTCAGTGTTCTCGTCGTGGCGGGTGGTGGTTTTTGGGGCCGCGGTGAGGATGCCGACGAGCCGATCTGTGGCGGCGGCCGTGATTGTGTGCCGTTGGGGGCGGCGTTTTCCGGGCACGGGCGTCAGCGTGTGCCGATGGGGGCACCCCGCGACCCGAAGTACCCACGATGACCTCTATATTCGTCCGGCTTGTTGCGCGTGGTGACGGTGAAGACGGTGTGTCGATGCCCGGTCGCCGGGCCGAGTTTCGCCCAGTGCAGAGGCTGCCGCCTACGCCACCGGGCCACAACCTCGCCTGTCGCCGACGCCGCTGACGTGATCCGCCACCTGTCACCGGCGCCGTCGACATCCCGATCGGGCGGATAATCGGGTCGTGCGGTTTCATCGGGTGCAGGTGGTGCGGAAGATGCCGCATCCCGGGCGGGGGTTCTCGCAGGGGCTGGTGGCCGACGGGAGCTCGGTCTGGGAGTCGGTCGGGAACTACGGGCAGTCGGCGCTGCGGAGGTACGAACTCGGCGCGGGCTCGGTGGCCGCGCAGGCGGAGCTGGAGCCGGAGTTCTTCGGCGAGGGGATCTGCCGGGTGGCCGACGCCATCTGGCAGCTCACCTGGCGCGAGCGGATCGCGCTGAGCTGGGACGCCGAGACGCTCGAGCTGCGGGAGAAGGTCCGGTACAACCGCGAGGGCTGGGGAATGTGCGCGGTCGGCCAGCCGCCGGAAGGCGGCGCCGCGTCGCTGCCGGACGTGGTGACCAGCGACGGGACCAGCGAACTGGTGCGCCGGGACCCGGTCACGCTTGAGCCGCGCGAGGTCCTGCAGGTCCGCTGCCAGGGCCAGCGGGTGCGCGGGCTGAACGACCTGACCTGGGCCGGCGGCCTGGTCTGGGCCAACGTCGCCGGGACCGACTGCCTGGCCGGGATCGACCTCGAGCTCAGCGAGGTCACCGACGTGGTGGACGCCGGCGCGGCGGCCGAGCGGCACTGGCGTGACCCGCAGGCGATCATGAACGGCGTCGCCGCCGTCGCCGCCCCGGGCGAGTTCCTGCTCACCGGCAAGGGATGGCGCTCGATCCGGCAGGCGCGCCTGGTTCCCGACCGCGATCGAGGCCAGGTCCAGCGGCTGCTGGCCGGACTCTCACGGTAATCCAGGGCCGGGCGGCCGGGGCCAGGTCGAAACGCTCGATGGACGAGCGATAAAGATTTGGCTAAATCCACCGCGATGTCTGTTTTTCGTGTTCGCTTCACGATTTAATCTGTCTTCTTCCGGTGAGTGAACCGGTTATATGACCCGAGGTGGCGGCCTGATGTTGTTTTACGTGTATGCCTTTTTCCTCATTGCCAGCGGCGTGATGCTCCTCGCCCTGGGCAGCTTCCGAGCGCCCTACGCTAAGCGGAGCCGGGTGATGAACTGCATTGTCGGGGCGGCGTTCCTCCTTTACGGCCTTTACCTGGTCACCTTCTTCCAGGGCGGGCACTACTTCCTCCTCTTCTACGCCTTCGTCGTGCCGATCCTGCTGGCGGTGCAGTTCTTCCGTAATCGCTCGGCGTACCGCGCGGCGCAGTCAGCGTCCCGCGAGGAGAACTCAGCGCCGCAGGCGGCATCCTGGCTCTGACGCTTAGCAGTCGGAGTTCCGGGCTGGCCAGCGGAGCGGGCGGTCGCGGTAGCCGCCGTCGGCCAGCCCGGCCAGCCGCTCGAACGGATTCCACGCGCCGACGTCACCGGACAGCAGCCAGGACGCGCCCGCCGCGGCGAAATAGCAGCGGCAGCATGAGCAGCCCGCCGCACCACGCGTACTGGGTGGCGTGCCTGGCCTCGTGCCTGAACAGGTCGCTTTCCTGCGTCAATCCACGGCCGCCGGGTAATGATCACGTTGCCGAGGGTGAAGGCGGGGGCGGACGGCACCGGCAGGCGGTAGCCGGTGCCCGCCAGCAGGCCGTCCTGGCAGCTGGCAGAGAGCCGGGCGCGGCCGAGCCGGGCGACGGCGAGCCCGGACAGCGTGGAGCCGTTGACCAGGTTCAATGCCAGCCGGAGCCGGTGGCTGGCTCGCACGGTCAGGCCTGATCGCCGCCGTGACCGCCGAGCTCGATGATGTCATCGCCGCCGGACCCGTTGCCGGCCGTTGCCGGTCCCGGTCCCGTCGCCGCCGAAGCCTCCGTCGAGGAAGCTGCCGGAACCGTTTCCGTTCCCGTTGGTCGCCGTACAGGTCGGCCGGGCTGTAGCCGATCGCGTAGGCCGGCGTCGGCACCGGCAGCGGCACGTCCGGCTGGTTGTGCTCGCGGTGGGCGCGGGCCGCCGCCGCGTGGTACTCGCGCAGCCGGTCGATGAACGCGTCGTCCGCGTAGGGCGCGCCGTCGACCAGCGGTCCCCGGGTGCCGTCGAAGATCGCGGTCATGTCCTCGCCGCTGAGCGTCTTGTGGCTCTCGAGCGCGTGCGCGACCGCGAGCACCCACCGCTCGTTCTCGCGCAGGATCTCCTCGGCCCGGACCAGCAGCTCGGACAGGTTGTCCTCGATCCGGTCGGCGAGCTTCTGGATGCCGGGCATGGACCCTCGGTCGCCGACGGGCGCGGCGGCGGCCCGGGTGCCGCCGGGCGTGCCGCCCTCGAGACGGCGAGACGCCTGGGACGAGGAGACCGTCTTGCCCATGCCCCAGTACCCCTCCATGTACGAGGCGACCGTGGTGGCGGAGTCGAGGTCGCCGGAGACGCCCGACGAGCTGTCGCTGTCGAAGAACATCCGCTCCCCGGCCAGCGAGGCGAGCGCGACCAGGATGTCGGACTCGTACTCGCTGCGCCACCGGGTGAACTGGTCCTCCGGCTTGATCGACGACACCATGCCGAGGTAGTTGCTGCCCTTCTCGATCGTGGCGATGTCGATCTCCATGTGCTGCCGGGTCCGGTAGGCGATCACCGCGTGGCACGCCTCGTGGATCGCGACCGCGTGCCGCTCGCGCTCGATGTACTCGACGTCCTCGGGCGGCCCGAGCTCCTTGAGCTGCTTCGCCTTGATCACGTCGGGCCAGGTGATCACGTCCCGGCCGTCCCTGATCGCGGTGATCAGCGCCTCGTTGACCAGGTCCTTGATGGTGGCGCCGGTCGCGTAGGGGGTGATGGTGGCGAGCTTGTCGATCTGCTCCTCGGTCAGCTCGTGCGCGACCTTGTCGAGGTACCCCTCGTAGGTGCGGATGCGGCCCTTCTTCGACGGGTAGCCGACCCGGTACATGCGGTCGATGCGGCCCGGGCGCAGCAGCGCCTCGTCCAGCGTCGACGGCATGTTGGTCGCCATCATGATCAGGATCCGGTAGTGCGGCGGCGGCTTGGGCCGCATGCCGAGCGCCCGCCGCACCACCCGGTTGATGAACCCGCGCGGCTTCTTCAGGCCGGACAGCTCGGTCAGCAGCGCCTGCAGGGTGCCCATGCCGCCGCCGCCCCCGCCGCCGTTCATCATGCCGCCGACGATCTGCTTGTTCCGCCGGACGCCGGGCTCATCCGAGGCGGCCGGCGAGCTCCGAGCGCATGGCGTCCCGGGTCAGCAGCCACTGGGTGTCGGACGAGAGGTAGGAGAAGCCGTGGCAGCCGTCCGGCGAACGCGGCCGGGGTCGCGCCGGTCGGCCCGCCGCCGGGCGCCCCGCCCATGGCGATGCCGCGGTTGCCGAGCGAGTCGGCCTCGTCGAAGAAGACGATCACGCCGCCGTACCGCAGCGAGAGCTTGCGCAGCTTGCGGAAGAGGCTCTTGACCTTGAGGATGCCGACGCCCATGAACATGTTGATGAACGCGCCGGGGTCGACGAACACGTACGGCTTGCCGGTCTCGCCCGCCACCGCCTCCGCCATCAGCGTCTTGCCGGTGCCGGGCGGTCCCCACAGCAGGATGCCGCCGGGCACGTAGCCGCCGCGGTCCTCGACCAGCTCGGGGTGCTCGAGGAAGATGATGTTCTCCTTGACCCGCTCGAGCACGTGGTCCTGGCCCCAGACGTCGGTGAACCTGGTCTTGATGTCGTCCGGGTAGTAGACGTCGACGCCGCCCCTGGACATGAACCAGAACAGCAGCGCGAACTGGGCGACGGTGAAGAACAGCAGGAACGCGTACTGGATGAAGGTCGGCAGCGCGTGCCACAGGATCGCCGGGATGAGCACGACCGCGTTGAGCGGCGCGTCGTGCATGATCTTGCCGGCGATGATGGCGATGACGGCGAGCACCACCACCCAGCGGATGATCCGGCCGATCCGGTACCGCGTCCAGGCCGACAGCTTGCGCTGCGACAGTCGCTCCGAACGGCCCCAGACCTTGTGAATCCAGAACTGGTTGTAGGCGGCCGAGTGCTCGCTGATCAGGAAGTGCGCCTGGTGCAGCACCTCGAGGCCGGCCAGCACGAATACCCACCAGCCGAGCTGCGTCTCGAGCCGGACCGCGTCGACGAACCCGATCAGCGGATTGTCCGCCATCAGCGACCAGACCAGCAGCAGCCAGATCACCGCCAGCAGGAACAGCCACTTGATCCGGTCCCAGAAGGAAATCGGCCTTCTGGTCAGGATGTCATCGTCTTTCGGCCGCCCGCCCTCATAGGTGAGTCCCTGCGCGGCCGGCCACTGGGACTTCTTCATGTGGAGCTCCCGACGGTGAATGACGTCATGACCGTGTTGATGGCGTTCTGGTTTTGCGTGTAACAGGTGCTCTCGCAGTGCACCATGAGCAGGTAGACCTCGGTCTGGTCGGCGTTAGTCAGCACGTCCTCGTCGAAGGTGTTGGCCGCCCCGCCCGGGAACGTGTACTGGAACGTCTCCCGGACGCCGTGCACGCCCGCCTTGCCGGTGATCGTGTCGTCCACCAGCTGCTTGAAGCCGGTCAGCGGGAAGCCCTGCTGTGCTTCCGTGCTCCGGGTGTCCGAGGTGACCGGCAGCATGAAGTCGCGCAGCATGTTGTACGACAGCTCGTTGCTGGCGGTCGGGTTGAGCGTCAGGACCTCCGCGAACGCGAAGGGCTGGGAGAGGTCGCCGGCCAGGACGTGGTTGGCGTTCGGGCCGGTGCCCGCGTCGAACGCGGTCGACCAGATGCCGGCGCTCGATCCGCCCTCGGCCTGAAGCAGCGCGTCGATCTGTTTCTGGGAGATCTGATGCCACTGGACCGGCACCTTGTAATACGTCCCGGCCGCGCTGTCAGCGACGTACGCGTACGCGGGGGCGCCGCAGCCGCTCAGACCGACCGTCATGAGGACGCCTGCAAGCAGGATCGTCAATCCCCCGATGAGGCCTCGTGTTGAGCGGAAGGCCCGATTTGTCAACGGGGTGACCTCCACGTTGTGTGTGCTCTAGCTAAGTATGCCGATTCGTCTCGATTTGGTAAAGGAAATCAGCGGATCGAACGGACCCTGGCCGACTGTCCGGGCGACGATGACCGTGACAAGGACAATGCCCATAAGCGGGCTTATCCAAAGCACTGCCCGTCTCCCCGATAGGTGGGAACGCTGACGGCGTCCGGCTCACCGGGGCTGATCAGGTGATACGCGGTCAGCCGCTCGGCCAGCTCGCCGCCCTTGGCGTGCCGCATCCAGACCCGGTCGCCGATCCTGAGCCCGTTCGCGGCGGTGCCGAGCACCGGGGTCTGCACCTCGCCGGCGCCCTCGGTCTTGGTCAGCCGCAGCCCGGCCGGCCAGAACGGCGACGGCAGCCGGTCCGGCGTCCCGGTTCCCGAGGCCACGTAGCCGCCGCTGAACAGCGTCGCCACCCCGGCCTTGGGCCGTCGCACCACCGGCAGCGCGTACAGCAGGGCGGGCTGCGGGTGGAACTTCGCGTAGGCGTCGAACAGGGTGGGGCCGACCAGGCCGGAGCCCGCCGCCAGCTCGGTGACCGACTTGTCGGCCGAGGTGGACTCGAGCGAGCCGGTGCCGCCCCCGTTGACGAACTCAAGCGGGGCGATCGCCCGGATGCGGCGGACGACCTCGGTCCTGCGCTCGTTCAACTCGGCCGACGAGCGGGCCTGCATCGCCTGCACGAGCGCGGCCCGGACCGGCCGGCCGGGCGGCGCGTCGCCCAGGCCGGCGATCTGCCCCTCGTAGCCGAGCACGCCGACCAGGGCGAACCCGGGCCGCTTGAGCACGGTCTCGGCGAACAGGGCCGACTCGGCGGGCGACCGCAGCGGCGACCGCCAGGTCCCGATCTGGACGACCGGACCGCGGGGCAGCGGGCGCCAGGACATGTCCAGGTCGAGGCAGACCCGGATCTGCGGGTGGTCCGGGCCGATCGTCGCGTCGATGAAGTCCAGGTGGGCGGCCGAGTCGATGGTCACCGTGATGTGCTGCCGGGCCGCCTCATCGGCCGCCAGCGCCCGCAGCGCCGCCCGGTCCGCGGTCGGGTACGCGACCAGCAGGTCATCGCTGAGGCCGATGGAGTGCAGCCAGATCGCCTCGGCCAGCGAATAGCACATAACGCCCCGGTATCCTGGCTGGGCCAGGGCGCGCTCGATCAGGTGGCGGCAGCGCAGCGACTTGCTCACCACCCGGATGGGCACCCCGCCGGACCGTCGCACCAGGTCGCGGGCGTTACTGTCGAACGCGGCGAGATCCACCACCGCGAACGGCGGGTCCAGGTCGGCGGTCGCCCGGTCATAACGGGCATACCGATCGTGGACGTCCGTTCCGGCGATCAAGTCAGACATAGCGGCACACTAACGGGTCGGCGTCGGCAAACGATCAACGGGGCCTCGAAAATCTAGAAGAGTAGGCGAATGACCTGGCATAACTGGGCGGGTACGGCAAGCGCCGACCCGGCACGTCGGTACTGGCCGCGCTCCGCCGAGGAGATCGCTGACGCGATTAAGGACGCCGCCGGCGGCGGGCTCACGGTGCGGGCGCTCGGCGGCGGGCACTCGTTCACCCCGGCCGCGGCGACCTCTGGCGCGGCCCTCGACCTGTCCGGCTGGACCGGCATCGTCGGCGCGGATCTCTCGTCCGGGCTCATCACGGCGCGGTCGGGCACCACGATCCGGGAGCTGAACCGGGCGCTCGACTCGCTCGGCCTGGCCATGCCCAACCTCGGCGACATCGACGCGCAGACGATCTCCGGCGCGATCTCGACCGGGACGCACGGCACCGGGGCCGGCCTCGGCGGGATCGCCACCCAGGTCGCCGCGCTCGAGCTGGTGCTGGCCGACGGGTCGGTCGTCTCCTGCTCCGCCGAGCAGCGCCCCGAGCTGTTCAACGCCGCCCGGGTGTCGCGTCGGCGCCCTCGGCGTCATCTCGACGGTGACGCTGCAGTGCGTGCCGGCCTTCACGCTGGCCGCCGCACGAGGCGCCGATGCACGTCGACGAGGTGCTCGAGCGGTTCGACGAGTTCGCGGCGGGCAACGACCACTTCGAGTTCTACTGGTTCCCGTACGGCAGCAACGCGCTGCTCAAGCAGAACAACCGCACCGTCCGGGTCGGCGACGGGGCCGCGATCCCGTCGCCGATGCCGGCCTGGCGGCGGTTCCTCGAGTACGAGGTGATGGAGAACGCGGCCTTCGGCGCGCTCTGCCGCACCGGCCGGGCGGTGCCCGGGCTGATCAAGCCGCTGAACCGGCTCGCGTCGGCCACGCTGTCCACCCGCCGGTACTCCGCGCCGTCGCACGAGGTGTTCGTGACGCCGCGCCGGGTCCGGTTCGTCGAGTCGGAGTACGCGGTTCCCCGCGAGTCCGTGCACGAGGTGCTCGGCCAGCTGCGCGCGGGCGTGCCCCGCCTCGCCCACCCGGTGATGTTCCCGGTCGAGATCCGGGTCGCCGCCGCCGACGACATCTGGCTGTCCACCGCGTACGGCCGCGGACAGCGCCTACGTGGCGATCCACCAGTACGTGGGGCTGCCGTACCAGGAGTACTTCCGGCTCTTCGAGTCGATCGCGGCCGGCGTCGGCGGCCGCCCGCACTGGGGCAAGATGCACACCCGCGACGCCGCCTACCTCGGCCAGGCCTATCCCCGGTTCGCCGACTTCCTGCGCATCCGCGACGAGATGGACCCGGACCGCCGCTTCGCCAACCCCTACCTGGAGCAAGTCTTCGGGGCCTGAGTCACCCACGGTCCGTTCGATGGGAAGGTCTGTGGCGGTCTGACCGGGTGCCGGTGTGACCTCACGGACGGGTGCCGGGATCCGGTGAGGGACTCGAGCTGCCGTCGACGCTGCGGCCTCGCCTGGTCCAGCGGCCGCGCAGCGGTGAAGACGCCGAAGCCGCCGGGGTTGACGTCGTGCCGGTCGGCCCACAGGCCACGGACCGTCGGGCGACGGTCGAGAGTCGGCGGGGTGCGCCGCCGCCACGGCGCGCCGTTCCAGTGCAGCTGGCGACTCGGTCGCGACCGTCGCCGAGGACGCCCATCCAGGCGCGGTTCGCTCGGCCGCGGCAGGTGCCGAAGCTCGCGGGTCGCCGCGCTGGGACTGTCGCGGCCCACTTCCCGCCGTTCCAGCGCCAGGCCTCGTTTCCGTGCAGGGCCCAGATGTCGTCGGCGCTGACCGCGCTGACCTCGTCAGGCACGGCGGGCAGCCGCACCTTCGCCCAACCGCGGCCGTTGTAATGGGCGGCGTAGGCGCCGGCGTCGAGGCCGAAGACCCAGACGTTGTCCGGGGCGAACACCGCCGCGCGGACGCTCAGGCCGTCCCCGCCCGACTGCCGCTGCAGCACCCAGGAAGGAATCCGCTCGAGCGGTCCACCGGCCGTCGGAGAAGCGCAGCGCGGTGGTGTCGCTACGCGAGCTGAACAGCCAGAAGTCGGTCGCCGAGTCGCCGCCGAAGGCGACCGCCGACCGCGCGTAGGAGGTCAGCGTCTTCGGAAGCGGCACCTGCGACCAGCGGGCCCCTTCCAGGCGCTCCACGGCGGTGAAGGCGGTCCCGGTCCAGACCGACCAGGCGTCCTCGGCCGAGCCTGCGCTCACCCTGCCGGTCACGGCCTGGTCGGACGGGCCGATGGTGGCGACCACCCGCCAGCCCGCTGGCCCGGTCGTCTTCGCGGCCGCCTTGCCCGCGATCACCGCCTTGGCATCGATCGCGGCCTGGTTGGCGGTGGACTGCGCCGTCACCGGCCGGCCGGCGATCACCCCGACCACGGCGGTGGCGAGCAGGGCGGTGGCGAGCACGGCGGGCGCCAGCAGGGTGCGCTGAGCGGTAGGCCTGCGACCACGGCTGGGGGACCTGGCAGTTCGCATCAGCGGCTCCATAACTCCGACGTTAAGCGCCGAAATCGTCGTACCCCTCTGACGCGCGTCCGAAGAGTCCTGGTTGCGTGAACCGCCAGCTTTGACGATGCGTGTATGAGATGTGACAGTTCCCGCCGTGCCGGCCGGATGCGCGGCCTACCGGATCACCGAGATACCGCGCCGCCGCGAGCCATCGCGGGCCCGCCCGGACCGACGGCGGCGATCCGGGCCGACCGCAGCGCGCGGCCGCGCTGGTGGCCGCGTACCACGCGGGGATCGCGACAGCCGGCCGGGACGGTCGCGTTCGGCTGGGTCCGGGCGGCGGCGGGCGGGCCGGTGCTGATGATCGCGGCCGGGGACGCGCTCGTCGGCAGCGTCGACGCCGGCCGGCGGTGAGGTGCTGCTGGCGCTGCCCGGCGGGGCGCGCGGGACGGCGCTGCCGCCGGCCGAGCTGGCCGGGCTGCTCGGGCAGGTCGGACGCTGGCGGGAGATCGCGGGGATCAGCGACGGGCTGCTGGCGCTGCCCGGCGAAACAGGAACGCGGGCCGCCGCCGCCGGGTCGGGGCGTCCGGCCGGGCCGGGCTGTCGCTCGATGAGGGGCTGCTCGGCAGCTGGACCGGGCCGTTCGGCTGGCTGGTGACCGCCGAACCGGTGACCCCGGCCGAGCTGCGGGCGCTGTCGGAGGAGGTCGCGCTGCGGCAGCGGATCGCCGAGGGGACGGCCGACCGGTTCCCCGAGCGGGCGGCCCAGGCGCGACGGCTCAAGGAACGCCACGCCGAGTTGCAGCGCGGCAGTCGACCGGGTTCTGGCGGATCACCATCGCGGCCGGCGGGCGGGACGAGCCGAGCGCCGCCCGGATCGCCGGGCTGCTGTGCGCGTCGGCCGACCTCGAGCGGGCTGCCGTACGCGCTGAGCCCGGCGCCCTTCCGCCCCGGTACCGCGGCTCGAGCCCGGCGGCGACGCCGTCCCGGCCTCGCCGTTCTACGGGTCGACCGAGCTGCTGGCCGCGCTCGCGCGGCCGCCGGAGTCCGAGGTGCCGGGGGTCCGGCTGGCGCTCCGGCCCGACTTCGACGTCACCCCGGAGCCGCCCGCCGGAGTGCCCGCCGGCGGAGCCGGCCGGGCATCGAGCTGGGCGAGGTCCTCGACCGGAACCTGCGGGCGGCGGGGCCGCTGACGCTGTCGCGCGACTCGCTCAACCGGCACGTGTTCGTCTGCGGCGCGACCGGGGCGGGCAAGTCGCAGACCGTGCGGTCGCTGCTCGAGGCCGCGACCGCGCACGGCATCCCGTGGCTGGTGGTCGAGCCCGCCAAGGCCGAGTACCGGCTGATGGCGGCGCGCCTCCCGGGCGCGGAGGTGATCAGGATCAGGCCGGGCGAGCCGGACGCGATCGCGGCCGGGCTCAACCCGCTCGAGCCCGCCGTCGATCAAGGCGGCGTCAGGTTCCCGCTGCAGACGCACGCGGACCTGGTCAGGGCGCTGTTCATCGCGTCCTTCCGGTCCGAGGAACCGTTTCCCGCAGGTGCTCAGCGCCGCGCTCGGCCGGGTCTACGAGGACTCGGGCTGGGACCTCGCGCTCGGCGAGCCGGCCGACGGCGGGCCCGACGCCGCCTACCCGACGCTCACCGCTCTGCAGCGCGCGGCCGAGCGGGTCGTCACCGAGATCGGCTACTCCCAGCGGGTCACCGACGACGTGCTCGGCTTCATCAGGGTCCGGCTGGCCAGCCTCAGGCACGGCACGACCGGCCGCTTCCTCGAGGGCGGGCACCCGATCGACTTCGGCGCGCTGCTGGCCAGGAACGTGGTGCTCGAGATCGAGGACGTCGGCGACGACGCGGACAAGGCGTTCCTGATGGGCACGGTGCTGATCCGGCTGGCCGAGCACCTGCGGCTCGCCCACCGGACCAGCCCGGCCGGCCCGGCCGGCCTGCGGCATCTGACCGTCGTCGAGGAGGCGCACCGGCTGCTGCGCCGGGCCGGGTCCGGTGACGAGCCCGGCGGCGGCGGCGCGGCCGGGCACGCGGTCGAGATGTTCGCCGGCCTGCTGGCGGAGATCCGCGCGTACGGCGAGGGGCTGATCATCGCCGAGCAGATCCCGGCCCGGCTGGTGCCCGACGTGATCAAGAACACGGCGGTGAAGATCGTGCACCGGCTGCCCGCCGCCGACGACCGGGAGGCGGTCGGCGCGACGATGAACGCGACCCCGTCCCAGTCCCGCTACCTGGTCACGCTGCCGCCCGGGCAGGCGGCGGTCTTCTCCGACGGCATGGACTTCCCGATCCTGGTCCAGGTCAAAGACGGCAGCCGAACGAGAAGCCGGACCGCCCGTCCCGGCCGCCGACGCCCGCGACGGTGGTGCACCCCGCGCTCGGCCACCTGCGGCGCCGAATGCCAGGCGCGGCCGTGCACGCTGCGGGACATGCGCGCCGCGCAGCGGGCGCTCGACGGCGTCGGCCTGGCTGCGGCCCTGGGCCGAGCTGGCCGTGCTCGCGCACCTGACCGGCTGGCCGACGCCGGTGCCCAGGCCGGCCACGCTCGGCGGCGATCACAGCGCTGCCAGCGCGGGTGCGCCAGTGCGCGCTGTCGCACGCGGTGGACGCCGCGGTCGCCGCCCGCGCGGCCGTGATCGCCGATCCGGCGGCGCTCGCCGATCCACGTCGGCGCCGCCATCACCGCCCGGGCGGAGCGGGCCGAGTGGCTCTGCCAGCCCGACGAGCCGCAATGGCTGCTGGCGGGCGCGGTGACCGAGGCCGTGGCGTTCGGCACCGCCCGGCCGTCGGCCATCGAGGGCGCCGGGCCGCTGCCCGATCTGCTGGCGGGGTTCATCGACTGCCGGTGGCCGGAGCAGTACCTGCAGGGGCCTGCGGTCAGGACCGGGGCGTTACCGCCGGGGGGGCCACGCTGGCGGCGGCAGCGCCCGCGGGCGCGCCGGGGGACGGCTGGTCGGGTCTGCCTCCCCAGCGGCCGGTGACGCACATCCAGATCAGCGCGGCGCGCGGTGAGGAACCGGACGGTTGACGTGATCCAGTCGCCCTCGATGAACTGCACCTGCTGGAACCAGGCGGTGTGCCCGATGTGTCGCCGCCTCCATGTAGGTGATGGCGCCGAAGCAGAGCCGGACCAGGACGACCGCGTCGAGCCCGGACGACGGGTAGAGCGCGAGCAGGGCGATGATCATGACGTCGTACCAGGGGCGCTGGAACGGCCAGAAGAAGATCCAGGCCAGGCTCAGCGCCAGCGCCGGGCTCACCGCCGGAAGCCCGGGAACGCGGTCCGGCAGCCGGAAGAAGGCGAGCAGCGGCGACGCCGATGAACAGCGCCAGCGCCAGCGGGAACACCCAGCCGGGGACGTTGTCCGCGCCGATCGGTCCCGCCAGGCCGAGCGGCCGGTAGATCACCTGGTAGAGGTTGTCCCAGGTGACCTGCTGGCCGCGCTGGGACAGCACCTTGACCGCGGGCCAGCCCGCGATCGCGTAGGAGGCGACGGTCAGCCACAGCCAGCCGCCGAGCAGGCAGGCGATCCTGGCGGGCGAGCGCCGCACCGCCCACAGCGCGGCCGACGAGGAAGAGCACGAACGGGGACTTGGTGCAGGCCGCGGCCGCGAGCAGGGTGCCCGCCGCCGCGCACCGGGCCAGCGTCGGCCTGACGCCGCCGGGGCCGAACCGCAGCAGGGCCAGGCCGGCTAGCCCGAACGCGATCGCGAGGCCGTCGATGTGCCCGCTCGCCACGATCTCCCACAGCAGCAGCGGGTTGAGCGACCACAGCAGGTGGGCGCGCAGCCGCATGGCCGGATTGTCGCGCAGCAGCCGGTCGAGCAGCAGCACCACCGCGCCGAACGCGAGCGCCACGATCAGCTTGAGCCAGAACGTGATCAGCGCCATCGAGGTGCCGCCGAGCTCGGCCGCCACCCACTCCTCGGCCGAGGCGATCGGCCCGTAGTCCGACAGCTGGTGCGCCCAGGTGGGCGGGCTGCCGACCGCGAGCTTGTCGCCCAGGGTGACCATCGTCGCGGGTGTGAACACGTACGGGCTGTGATCGCAGCACGATCATGTTGCCGTCGATGGCGTACGACTGCGTGTCGGTGCTGCCCGCGGCCGGCAGGAACGTGAAGATGCGCGATGACGATGAACGAGACCGCGAGCAGCGGCCGGACCGGCACCCGGGCGCCGCGGGAGACCGCGATCAGGCCGGCCCCGACGCCGATCGCGCCGACCACCGCCGCGCCCCACGACAGGAACAGCGTCAGCGGCCTGCCCAGCCCGAGCGAGATCCACCAGGGCGGCGCGCCGTCCGGCGCGTGCGCCATCGTCGGCACCACTATGGATGGCCCGGCGACGGATACGAAGAACATCACCAGAAGCGAAACAGTGATGCAGGCCGCCGCGGTCCAGACGAGCCCTCGGGTTCCCCCGCTGGCGCGCATGATCCGGTTAATCACGGTGTCACTCCGCAGGTGGATACGCCCGGTTTTGCCAGCTCCGACGGAAGACCGGCTTCAATCGACCGTATCCAGGCGTCGTTTAAGGACTGGCTAAGATCCGTTGGGCGAAAACTAAAGATGCCCCACAGGACTCGTTCCAGTAGTGATCTTTGTCCTAATACCGGTGCTGGCGTCCGGTCAGCCGGCGATATCCCGATCGAGGGACGCCTGCACGGCGAGCTGATCACGGAGCGCGCCCGCGTCGTCAGCGTCCACCGTCATGACGCGGGCGGTGCCCAGGTCCTCGCGCCGCCGGACCGTGCCGGTCCGGGTGGCCCACCACCGGCCGGCATTGGACCGCCAGATGTGCCACCCGGGGAACTCGGCCTCAAGCTGCGCGATGCGCTCGTCCCACCCAGCCATGGTGTTCCTCCCCGGAGTGGGACTTCGGACCTCTATTAAAAAATGAACGTGCATCCGCACGGTGTCAATAGAACACCAGAATTAAGCCACCTCGTGCGTTTCGCTGTTTACCAACCGCTCGAAGTAACGTGTCCATTCACTGACGTATCAGTGGTGGTCGCCGTCTTGTCGGCCGGGGTCGTGTCGGCCGCGGTCTTGCCTGCGGTCTTGCCCGGCGCCGTCCTGGCGGCCGACGCGCTCGCGCCGCCCGAGTTGCTCGCCGGTGTCGTTCCGCTCGTCCTGCTCGTGCCGCTCGTCCCCGTCGTGCCGCTCGTCCCCGTCGTGCCGCTCGAGGCGGCGGGAGTCGCCGGCCTGGTCGGCATCGGCGTCGGCGTCGCTGGCTCGGCAGAGACGCCCGTCGTCTCGCCCACCTCGACGGTCTCGTCGGAAGTCGCCGCGCGGAACTGGTAGCGGATGAGCGCGAACGCCGCACCTGCGGTGGCGAGGATGGCGGCGCCCAGCAGCGACCAGGTCAGCGCGGTCCGCCCCTTGGACGGCTCGGCCGGCTTGACCTGCTTGGCGGTGCTGCGCAGGGCCGAGGAGACGCTCGGCGCGACCGTCTTCGTAACGTGGTCGGCGGCGAGCTCGAGCTTGGGCGCGGTCCAGCGGCGAGCGCTGTACACGCCCTGCTGAACACCGCTGGTCACCCCGGACGCCGCGGTCTGGGCCGAGGCCTGGGCGGCCATGGCGGCGGTGCGCGCGGCAGTGGCCGCGTTCTGCGCGGCGCTCTGCGCGGCATTCTGCGCCGCGGACTGGGCGGCCAGACCGGCCGCCCGCGCCCGCGCGGACGCGGTGGCCGAGTCGATTTTGGCGGTATTTGTCTTGGTGAAGAACACGTTCTGCCCCCTTGGCTTGCTCTCGGTGAGACAAGATGCCCATCGATCCCCTGTTCAATCATCGCGGTGCAGGGGCGAGATGACATTGCGGCGAAGCCGGTACGGTGATTGGAGACAGGCCGGATCGCCCGGCCTGGAGATGAACCGGAGTCACGTAATGACCGAAACGCTGACCGCGACGCTGACGACGACGCAGGGGACGGTCACTGTCCGGCTGTTCCCTGACCAAGCGCCGAAGACCGTCCGGAACTTCGTCGAACTCGCCGAGGGTGGCAGGGAGTGGACGAACCCGAAGACCCGGGCCACCACCAAGGACAAGCTGTACGACGGCACGATCTTCCACCGGGTGATCGCCGGCTTCATGATCCAGGGCGGCGACCCGCTCGGCACCGGCACCGGCGGCCCCGGCTACAAGTTCGCCGACGAGATCCACCCGGACCTGCGGTTCGACAAGCCGTACCTGCTCGCGATGGCCAACGCCGGCCCGGGCACCAACGGCTCGCAGTTCTTCATCACGGTCGCGGCTACCCCGTGGCTGAACGGCAAGCACACGATCTTCGGCGAGGTCATCGACGGCGTCGACGTGATCAAGGCGATCACCCAGGTGCAGACCGCCCCCGGCGACCGCCCGGTGACCCCCGTGGTGCTGCAGTCCGTCACGATCACGCGCGACTAGGCGACGGTACCCCCCGATGACCACGCCGGACCAGCCACCCCCTCCGGGCAGGAAACCCCGCCCACCTGTTATCGGCACCCAGACAGGGAAACATGGGTGTCCTGCGTCCGGTGTGGTCGTCACGCCTGCCCCGACTGCCTCCGCTCGGCGGCAGTCGGGCAGCAGTGCGTGGACTGCGTGCACGAGGGCGGCCGGACGGCACCAGGCGGCCGACGACCGTCTTCGGCGGCAGGCCCTCGCGCACCGCGGTCGTCACCTGGACCCTGATCGCCGTCAACGTGCTGCTGTTCCTCGTCGAGCTGGGCAAGCCGTCCATCGCCACCGACTGGGGGCTGCTCGGGTACGCGCGATCAACTCGGCGGCCGTTGCAGGGCATCGCCGCCGGCCAGTGGTACCGGCTGATCACGTCCGCGTTCCTGCCGCCGGGGGCGGGGATCGGCAGCCTCGGGCTTCTTCGACATCCTGTTCAACATGTGGGCGCTGTTCGTGGTCGGGCCGAGCCTGGAGCAACTGCTCGGCCGGGTCCGCTTCCTCGCCGTCTACCTGCTCAGCGCGCTCGGCGGCGGCGTCGCGTTCTTCCTGATCGCCCCGCAGAACGAGCTCGCGCTCGGCGCCAGCGGCGCGATCTTCGGCCTGTTCGGCGCCTGGTTCGTGGTCTCCAGGCGGCTGCAGATCGACAGCCGCGGGATCCTGGTGCTGATCGGGATCAACCTGGCGTTCAGCTTTATCTACCGCGGCGACGATCGCCTGGCAGGATCACGTGGGCGGGCTGATCGTGGGCGATGCTGATCACCGCCGCCTTCGCCTACGCACCGCGCAAGAACCGGGTCGTCATCCAGGTCGGCGCGGCCGTCGCGATACTCGCCATCCTGGTGGTGATCGTGGTGCTCAGGTCCAACCACCTCACCGCCGAGTTCAGCCAGGCGCGGGCTTCTAGACGCCTCGCCGCGCGCCGGGCGGCCGGGCTTTCGCAGCGCTAGTGCCACTGGGTGGCGAGCACCACGCCGACGACGATCAGCGCGAACCCGCAGACCAGGTTCCAGCCGCCGAGCGCGCTCAGCCCGGGCATGTCCGACTGGGTGATGTAGTACAGCGCGATCCAGACCAGCCCGAGTATCAGGGACGCGATCATCGTGGGCACCAGCCACGGCGGGCTGACCGCCCGCTTCTTCGACCGCGCCGCCGGCGGCGTGTAGACCGGCTTCTTCCGGACGCGGGACTTCGGCACCGCGCACCTCCTGCTCGGGGACTGCGAAGGCACCGGGGACGTTCCCCGGGCTAACACTGCGGCTGTTGCGGGTAAGCGTAATGCACCCGCGGCACGGTTACGGCTGCTACGGCCGTGAGCTTGCGCTCAGCCCCCGGGCGGGGTGTTGGTCGCGGTGCCGGTCGGGGTGGCGGTGGCGGTCGGCGTCCCCGTCGTGGTCGGCGTGCCGGTCGGAGTGACCGAGGTCGAGGGCGATGAGGTCGGCGTCGCCGCCGTCTGCTGGACGTACAGCGTGATCACCGTGTTCGGCGGCACGGTGCCGTTGGCCGGGAACTGGTTCCACACGGTGCCGACCGGGATGTTCTGGCTGACCGGGCCGTTGGCGTAGTGGATGCTGGGCGGCGAGGTGAACCCGGCGCTCTTGAGCTCCTGGATCGCGGTCGAGATCGGGCACGCCGGTCAGCGTCGGCACCGCGATGCCGCCACCGGAGTAGTAGAGCGTGATCTGCTGACTCGCGGGCGTACTTCTGGCCCGGGGTCGGGCTCATGTGGTCGACCTCACCCGACGGCAGGCTCGACTGGTTGTCCGCCACCGGGTTGACGTTGGTGAAGCCGAGCGCCTCTGCAGCTGCTGCGCGGCGGTGTTGTACTGCTCGTTCTGGACGTTGGGGAGCGAGATCTTGCCCGGCGCCCTCGGAGACGAGGAGGGTGACGGTGCCGCCCTTGGCGATGCTCGAGCCGCCGGACGGGTTGGTGCTGATCACGTTGCCCGCGGTCACGTTGGCGTCGGTCTGCTGTCTGCACGTTCGGGCTGCAGCCCGGCCGTCTTGATCTGGGCGACGGCCGCGCTCTGCGACTCGCCGACCAGGTTGGTCGGGACGTAGGCGCCGCTGCCGCCGCCGCCGTGCAGCAGCAGGACGGCCGCGATGATCGCGGCCACCAGCACGACCCCGGCGATGGTCCACGGCAGCCAGCGGCGGCCGCCGCCGCCGTCCTGCTCGCCGTCACCGTTGTCGTAGCCGCCGTCGTTGTAGCCCTGCTGGTAGCCGGGCGGGTAGCCGCCCTGCGGGTACTGCGAGACGGTGGTCGGCGCGACGCCGGCCCCCATCATCGTCTGCGGGCCCATCCGCTGGGTGCGCTGCTGGTAGTCGTAGTAGTCGGCCCGGGTCGGCGGCGGCTGGAAGGCCGCGGCCACCTGCATGCCGGAGGCGGCGCGCTGGATGTCGGCGTTCATCTCGGCGGCGGTCTGGTACCGGTCGTTGGCCGACTTGGCCATCGCCTTGAGCACGATCGCGTCCGCCCACGGCGGGAGGTCGGGGTCGAGCCGGGACGGCGGTATCGGGTTCTCCCGCACGTGCTGGTAGGCGATCGCGACCGGGGAGTCGCCGGTGAACAGCGGCCGGCCGACCAGCAGCTCGTACATCAGGCAGCCGGTGGAGTACAGGTCGGACCGCGTGTCCACCCGCTCGCCCCGCGCCTGCTCGGGCGACAGGTACTGCGCGGTGCCGATCACCTGCGCGGTCTGCGTCATCGTGGCCTGCGCGTCGCTCATCGCGCGGGCGATGCCGAAGTCCATGACCTTGACGTCACCGTTCCTGGTGACCATCACGTTGCCCGGCTTGATGTCCCGGTGGACGATGCCCGCCTGGTGGCTGTACTCAAGGGCGCGGAGCACGCCGGAGATGATCTCCAGGATGCGCTCGGGCAGCAGCCGGTGGCCGTCGTTCAGCAGCTCCCTGACGGTCTTGCCGTCGACGTACTCCATCACGATGAACGGGACGGGCACCCCGGTCGACATGTCCTCGCCGGTGTCGTACACGGCGACGATCGACGGGTTGTTCAGCGACGCGGCGGACTGCGCCTCGCGGCGGAACCGCGCCTGGAAGGTCTGATCGCGTGCGAGATCGGTGCGCAGGGTCTTGATCGCGACCACCCGGTCGAGCCGGAGGTCGCGTGCCCGGTACACCTCAGCCATGCCGCCGCGTCCGACGACACCTTCGAGCTCGTAACGGTCACCGAGCAGCCGGGGCTGTGTCATGTCTCGCACTCTTCCAAACCACCCTGCATCGAAGTGTCATCCCTCTGTCCTGCCGACAGCCGGCGCCAGCGGCCCGCACCTGGTCGGCCGAGCGGCTCGTCGTCGGCGTCGGCGTTGCCGACGGCGTGGCGGCGGCGATACCGGTGGGTCGTCGGCCGACCCGGTCGGGGTCGCCGAGCTGCTTGTCGCCGACGCAGAGGGGGACGTGCTCGTTGACGGCGAGGACTGGCGTTGGCGTCGGAGACTGTCGCTCGCTCGACGTAGGGCCGGCCGAACGGGTCGCGGTAGGGGTCTTCGATGCCGTCTCTAGATTAGTCCCTGTGCCGCCGCCGCCGGCTGTAGTTGCCGGCAGCGAGGCGGTGGTGGGCGATCCCGACCTGGCCGAGCGACTGGCCAGGTAGACGTCGGTTTCCGCCGACTTTCCCGTCGTGATCGTAGCCGCCGGGGTTAGTGCTGCTGGTGAGCAGAAGCGACGATGATCGCGATGATCCCGCAGGCCGCCAGGCCGGCCCCGGCGAGCAGCAGAGCGCGGCGGCGCGGGCGGGAACCACCGGAGCGGCTCGTCGTTATAGAAATCGTTACCGTTGTTATAGAAATCGTTACCATCGGGGGGCGGGAAGTTCGGCACCACCGGCAGGTCGGCGGTGATCGGCCCGCTCGTAGCCGGAGCGGCTGCGGGCCTCGCGGATGACTCCGCGCGGTCGGCGACGTGCTGCGCCGTCTCCGGGCGGCCGTCCGGGGCCTTCGCCAGCATCGCGTACACCAGGTCGGCGACCGGGCGCGGCACGTCGGGCGGGAGCGGCGGCACCGGGTCGTGCTTGTGCATGATCGCGATCGCCAGCGGCTGGTCGGCCATGAACGGCGGCTCGCCCGGACAGGCACTCGTAGGCGACGACGCCGAGCGAGTAGACGTCGGACGAGCCGGTCAGCGGCGAGCCGGTCGCCTGCTCGGGCGAGACGTAGAGCGCGGTGCCCATCACGATGCCGGTCGCGGTCAGGCTTCATCGCCTGCAGCGAGTTGGCCTTGGCGATGCCGAAGTCGGTGATCTTCGTCGTGCCGTCGGCCATGATCAGCAGGTTGCCCGGCTTGATGTCCCGGTGCACGATGCCCGCCTGGTGGGCGATGTCGAGGGCGCGGGCCGCCTGGGCGACGATGTCGAGCACCACGTTGGGGTCGAGCCGGCCGTACCGCTCGAGGATCTCCGACAGCGGCTGGCCGTCGACCAGCTCCATCACCAGGTAGGGGCCGCCGAGCGGGCTGTGCTCGCCGTAGTCGAAGACCCGGGTGATCCCCGGGTGCGAGAGCGAGGACGCGTACCGCGCCTCGGCGCGGAACCGGGCGCGGAACTGCTCGTCGTCCGCGTGCATCGCGGACAGCATCTTGATCGCGACCGGCCGGCCGAGGATCTGGTCGGTGCCCCGCCAGACCTCGCCCATGCCGCCGGTCGCGATCCGCTCGACCAGCGCGTAGCGGCCGTCGAGAACGTACTCGTTCACCCTTGCCCCGTAGCCTGCAGGTAGGCCTTGATGACCGCGACCGCGATCGGCGCGGCCGCGGCGGCCCCGTAGCCCCCGCCTTCAATCATGACGCCGACGGCTATCTTTGGGTTGTCAGCGGGCGCGAACGCGGTGAAGACCGCGTCCGGCTGGGCTGCTCCGCCGTTCTCGCGCGGTGCCGGTCTTCCCGGCGATCTCCAGGCCGTTCTCGCGCGTCGGGTTGAACGGCATCGCCGGTGCCGTCCGGGTCCTGCACCACCGCGATCATCATCTGCTTCTCGTAGCCGGCGACGGTCGGCCGAGATCGGCTGGCCGAGCTGCTGCGGCTGGGTCTGGTCCACCACCGACAGGTCGGAGGCGGTGACCTGATCGATCAGGTACGGCTTCATCAGCACGCCGCCGTTGGCGACGGTCGCCGCGATCATCGCCTCCTGCAGCGGCGTCTCGGTCGTGTCGTGCTGGCCGATCGCGTCGTAGGCGGTGAGCGACGGGTCCGACTCGGCGGTGAAGTTGGACGCCGCGGTGGTGACGCCGGGGATGTCAGCCGCAGTGTTGAAGCCGTACTTGCTCGGCCGTCGCGTTGATCGCCGGGCCGCCGAGATCGATGCCGATGTTCGCGAACGGCGTGTTGCAGGACTGGGCGAACGCCGTGATCACCGGCGTCTGGCCGGTCCCGTCGCCGCAGGGCTCGTCGTTGTCGTCGTTGAGGAGGTTCCCGTTCGGCAGCTTGAGCGGCTGCGGGCGAGTAGACCTTCTGCTGCGGGTTCGCGTCGACGTCTTCTGGGTGTACCAGGCCGAGCTGGTGACGATCTTGAAGGTCGAGCCGGGCGGGAGGGTGGTCTGGGTCGCGTTGTTGATCAGCGGGCTGGGGTTCTCGGCCGAGAGCTTGCCGACCAGGTTGCCCGCGGTGCCGGTGTTCTGAACGGCTGAGCGCGTTCGGGTTGTAGCTCGGGTAGGAGGCCATCGCCAGGATCGCGCCGGTGGACGGGTTCAGCGCGACCACGCCGCCGACCTGCTGGACGCCGTTGATGGTCTTGCCCTGCCAGGGTCTGCTGCAGCCCCTGGTAGGCGGCGAGCTGTGCCTTGGAGTTGATCGTGACCTGGACCGTCGCGCCCTTCTGGGGCTTGTCGGTGATCATGTCGATGAAGTTGCGGAAGGCGAGCTGATCGCCGGTCCCGGAGAGCAGGGCGTTCTCCGCGCGCTCGACGCCGGTCGCGTAGTTGGGCGCCTGGGCGGCCGTGAAGATCGTGTCGTAGCCGGTGACCGGCGCGTACACCGGGCCGTCGGCGTAGGTGCGCTGGTACTTGAACAGGCCGTCGTTCATCTGCTTGGTGCTCGCGATCGTGACGCCGTCCTGGGTCACGATGTTGCCCCGCTGGACCTGGCTCTGGTTGTACTCGGTGCGGTCGTTGAGCTGGCCCGTTGGCCAGGCTCGGCGCCTCCACCGCCTGCAGGTAGTTCACGTTGACGAGCAGGATCAGGAACAGGACGAGGACCGCGATCGACACCCGCTTGATCGACCGGTTCAGGTCGCGCTTGAGCTGGTTCACCGCAGCGACACCACCTGAGTCATCCCCTCATCCTGAATCGGCCGCGGCGCCGGGCGGCGCGCGGTGTCGCTCATCCGCGCGATCGCGGCGATCAGCAGCCAGCTCGCCACCAGGCTCGAGCCGCCCTGGGAGAGGAACGGCGTGGTGATGCCGGTGTCAGCGGGATCAGCCGGGTCACGCCGCCGACGATCACGAACACCTGGAGCGCGAACATGAACGCGAGGCCGCTGGCGAGCAGCTTGGAGTACTCGTCCTTGGCCAGCAGGGCGGTGCGCAGGCCGCGCTGCACGAACAGGCCGTAGAGCAGCAGCAGCGCCATCACCCCGGCCAGCCCGAGCTCCTCGCCGAACGCGGTGAAGATGAAGTCGCTCTGCACCAGCGGGGTCCAGAAGGGCTGGCCGTCGCCGAGCCCGCGGCCGAGCAGCCCGCCGTTGGCCATCCCGTACAGGCCCTGCGCGATCTGGTAGGAGGGCTGCGTGCCGTTGGACGAGGTTCGCGGTGCTGAACGGGTGCAGCCAGACGCTGAACCGCTGGCCGACGTGCGACACGAGCGTCGCGGCGACGAACGCCCCGACGAGGAACATGCCGAACCCGATCATCACCCACGAGCGCCGCGAGGTCGCGATGTAGAGCATCGCCACGAACAGGCCCATGAACACCGCGCTGGTGCCGATGTCGCTCTCGAAGATCAGCAGCAGCATGCTGAGCGCCCAGACCACGAAGATCGGCGCGAGGTCCTTGCGCCGGGGCATCTTGACGAAGAGCCACTTGTCGGTGAGCAGGGAGAGCTGCTGGCCGTGCTCCATCAGGTAGCTGGCGAACGACGCCGCCAGCAGCAGCTTGCCGAACTCCTCGGGCTGCACGCTGAACCCGCCGATGGCGATCTGGATCTTGGCGCTGGTGTCCGCGACGCCGCTGATGGACGCCGGCAGCAGCGCCGGGCAGCGCGATCAGCACCAGGCCGGCCAGGCCCAGGATGTACGTGTAGGGCTGCAGGACCTTGATGTCCTTGACCAGCCAGAGGAACAGCACGAAGACGGCGACGCCGAGCACCGTGTAGATGACCTGCGTGACCGTCGCCGACGAGCCGAGGGTCGAGATCGGCACCGGGGAGCCGCTCGTGCCCGGCGAGCCCGTGTTGCCGTTCCGGCCCGCCTCGGTTGAGCCGGTAGATCATCACCAGGCCGAGCCCGTTGAGCAGGGTCGCGATCGGGAGCAGGAGCGGGTCCGCGTACGGCGCGAACTTGCGCACCGCGAGGTGGGCGCCAATGATGATCACGCAGTACGCGACGATGTACCCGATGATCGTCGACGGGTGCTGGCCCTTGAGGCTGAGCGCCGTGGCCGCGAACGCGAGCGCGACGATGGCGAGCGCGAAGGCGGTCATCAGCAGCTCGGTCGACCTGCGGGTGACAGGCGCCTCCTCCGGCGGCTGGCTGCCCAGCGGCCGGGGACGGCATGGTCATGCTGCTCACCCGGCCGCCGGGGTCGGGCTTCTTGGCCGTGGCCGTGGGGGTGGCCTTGACCGACGGCTTGGCGGTCGGCGTCGTCGCGGGGGTGGCGGGCGGCGTAACCGGCTGCGCGGGCGGGCAGCGCCGACGCCGGGATGCCGAACGCGGAGGCCGGGGCGCAGCTGTCCGGATCGGGCGCTGGCCGGCATCGGGCCGGGCGCGTCAGACGCCGGAACCTTGATCTTCGGCTTGCTGTGCGCCGCCTTGACCAGGCTCGCTCTGGTACTTGACGGTCTGGGCCTGCCACGTCGTCAGCGCCGTCCACTGCCCGTGGCACTGGTCGGACTGCGGCCTGGAGCGTGTCGATCAGCGCCTTGGCGTCGTTGACGCTGCCCTTCGAGATCGTCTGGGTGATCGTGCCCTGGTCGGTCAGGCCGAGCTGGCTGACCTTGAGGGTGGACCGGGTGAGCAGCGTCGACAGGCTGATCCCGGCCACGCTCTGGTTGGTGCCCCTGGAAGATCGCCACGTAGCCGTTCTGCACGCCGACGTAGTACTGCTGCTGGTTGTACCACCAGGCGCCGTACGCGCCGCCGCCGAGCAGCAGCACCAGCAGCACCAGCGCGCCGGTGACGATCGGCCAGCGGCGCCTGCCCCGGTGACCGTAGTCGTCGTCGTCTTCATCTGTCGTAGCGGTGACGGCTGCCGCGATGTCCCCGCCGCCCGCCGCCGGGCTGGTCGTATTCGTCCCCGTCGTCTTCGTCGTCGGGAACCCGCTCGAAGCCCTTGGTGTCGAAGCGGCCGGTCCCGAAGCCGTCGCCCTGGCCGCCGCCCGGCCTCGTAGCCGTCGGACTCGAACCCGGCGGTGTCGAAGCTGCCGGTGTAGCCGTCGCGGGGCCCGGCCGGCCAGACGCCGGTCGGGCGGACTCGTCCGGCGTCACCGGCTGCGGAGCGGTCCTGGTCAGTCGCATCGCCCTGGTCGCGGGAGAGCTCTGCCGGGCGGGCTGGCGCAGATCAGCCGGGGCGCCGATCTGCGCCGCGCCCGGCCAGCACCGGGGTCCAGGTCGGCGGCACCGCGCTCGCCTGGGTGTCCATGACGTCGGCCACGATGCAGGTGATGTTGTCGGGGCCGCCGCCCCGGATGGCGAGCTCCACCAGCTGCAGCGCCGCCTTGTCGGGGTCCCTGATCGAGCTGAGCGTCTGGTGCAGCGTGTGCTCGGTCACCACGCCGGACAGGCCGTCGGAGCAGAGCAGGTAGCGGTCGCCGGGCAGCGTCTCGAGCTGGGTCAGGTCGGGTTCGGCGACCGTCCTGCCGTCGAGGGCGCGCAGCAGCAGCGACCGGTGCGGGTGCGTGGCCACGTCGTCTTCGGTGATCTTGCCCTCGTCGACCAGGGACTGGACGAGCGTGTGGTCATGGGTGATCTGGAGGAACTGGCCGTTCCTGAGCCGGTATGCGCGCGAGTCGCCGATGTGGCAGAGCGCGGCGTAGCCGTCCGCCCACAGCAGCGCGGTCAGCGTGGTGCCCATGCCCTCGATCGCCGGATCGGAGATGATCAGCTCCTGCAGCCGCAGGTTGGCCATGGCGACCGCGTCGGCGAGCGCGCCGACCAGGTCAGGTCCGAGGTTCCTGGCGTCGTCGAGCGGGGCGATCGTGGTGATGGTGGCGGCGCTCGCCACCTCACCGGCCGCGTGGCCGCCCATGCCGTCGGCGACCGCGAGCAGGTGCGGACCGGCGAAGGCCGAGTCCTCGTTCCCCTCGCGGAGGAGACCGACGTCAGAGCGGACCGCATAGCGGAGGGCTAGTGTCATCTGCGCAGTTCCAGAACGGTCTTGCCGATACGGATCGGCACGCCTACGGGCACCGGGGTGGGCCGGATCACCTTCTGACGGTCCAGGTAGGTGCCGTTGGTAGAACCGAGGTCCTCAACGATCCACTGTCCGTCCTGTGGGAAAATCCGGGCATGGTGGGTTGAAGCGTAGTCGTCGTTCAGCACCAGCGTGGCGTCATTGGCCCGGCCCATGGTGATTTGCTGGTCGGTCAGGTCGATGCTCACGCCGCTCAGCGCACCCTCGGTGACGACGAGGAAACGGGGCGCGCCGCGGCCGGGCCGCTGCGGTTTGGACGGCCGCTGGGCGGCCGGTCGTGGCGGGGCCTGGTTCCGTGGCCGCCGTACCTTCGCCGACGGCGGTACCGAACAAGTCGGTCCGTACCACGCCGATCGCCGCGATGACGAATAGCCACAAGACGGCCAGGAAGGCCACCCTGATGAGGGTAAGGGTGAGCGCGTTCATCCCGTGCGGTGTCCTCGGCTCCTACGTCGCTTGCGGTTGGGCTGCCCCATGCAGCGGGGCTGGGTAAGGGTAGTCAGTCTCCGGTCCTCCTGGTGCGGCTCTAGTTACTACCTGGGGCGCATCGGTCAATACCTGTCGTCCTGCCGGAAGACCATCGTGGTCCGGCCGAGCGTGACCGTGGTGCCGTCGACGAGAACCACCCGGCGCACCGGCTGCCCGTTGACGAACGTGCCGTTGGTGGACCCGAGGTCGACGAGCACCACCTGGCCGTCCTCCACCCGCAGCTCGGAATGGTGCCGCGACACCCCCGCATCGACCAGTCGCAGGTCGCAATCGGTGCCCCGGCCCAGCAGGGTCACCGGGGTCTGCAGCTCATAGGTGCTTCCCGCGGTCACGCCGGTGCCCGGTGAGGAACCGGATACGACCAGCCGCGGTCGGCCGGGAAACTGCGAAGAAGCGACCCGGGGCAGGTCGCTGACCGGCTGGCGGACCTCGCCCGCCTCCACCGTGTGCCCGCGGATCACTCCCGAGCGGATGCGGAACGTGCCGGTGGTCAGGTCGGGAACGCCCTCGAACCGGATGCGCACCGGCCCGACGAACGAGTAGCCCTGCTCCTTGGCGTGATCCCTGGCCAGCGTCGCGAGTTCCACGCCGAGGTCCTCCGCCAGCACGTCAAGACGTTCGGCGTCGGTCTGCGCGATTTCCACGACGAAGTCGTTCGGCACCAGGGTGCGACCCTGCGCCACGATGGCGGCGCGCTCGTCCATCTCATGCTGGACCGCGCTTGCCACCTCGACCGGCTGTAGTTCGGACTTGAACACTCGGGCGAAGGTCCCCTCGACCATGCCCTCAAGCCGGCGTTCGAAGCGCTGCAGAACTCCCACCCGTTGGGCCTCCCTTCCGCTCGTTATCTATCCGATGTTATCCGGGGTGCGACCACACTGGGGGCCGTGCTAGCCTGAGTCGTCGTTCGAGCGGGCGAGTGGCGGAACGGCAGACGCGCACGGTTCAGGTCCGTGTGTCCGAAAGGATGTGAGGGTTCAAATCCCTCCTCGCCCACCATGGTTGATGAGCTTCGCTCATCTTCCCTGTCCTCCGTATCTCCCGGGGGACGACCCCCGGACCCCCGATGCGAGCTGCCAGACCCCCGAGACGACCCCCGGAGCCCCCGATGCGGCTTCCGCCGACGAGGGCCGAGGCTGAGGTTCCTCGTCTTGGGGGGCCAAAGTCAAGATCCGTGTATCTAACGGACCGTTGTTCCACGTGGTTCAGCCAGCTCCCTGTGCATGGGGGCCGCGGGCGAATGTTCTCTGTGCGGGCTGTCAGGGGACGACTATTACGGGGCAGCGGGCGTGGCGGGCTAGCCAGCTTGGGACTGAGCCGACTAGGCGGTGCCAGAAGTGGGCGGGGGCGCCGATGACCAGGGCGTCGGCGCTGAATTCGGCGGCGATGGAGGCGAGTTCGCGGGCCGGGCTGCCGCGCCGGGTGCGCACGTGCACCTCGAGGCCGCCGGAGTCGGCGGCCAGGTCGAGCTCGGCCAGCAGCCAGCGTTCGAGCGAGTCCGCGTCCCGCAGCAGCCCGACTACCTGACCGGTCATCGGCTCGCAGTACACGCCGGGTGATGTCACGTAGACGATGAGCAGCGGCCGGTCGAGCCGCCGGGCCATGCCCGCCGCGTACGCGAGGGCGTTGCGCGCGGACGAGGAACCGTTGTAACCGGAGATGACGGGATGGGCCAGCGCGATCGGCCGCTGCTGCGAGACATGCGGCAGCGGCTGCGGCTGCGGGCGCGATCCCGCTGGCGGCGGCGCTGCTCCTGGCGCCGCTGCTCAGGCGCGCCCTGGTCCTGTGAAGGGTCCATTTCCGCGTCCTCGCGGCCACTGGTGGTCGATAGTTTTGTTATAGCAAGTATCCTCCCGCATGTTAAGCGGAAGCTTGCACTTCGCCTGAAGAAATGCCCCGTCTGATCCGATTTATGCGGACCAAGGGAGGCGCAACTCCAGGTGACCGGCTGTTGAAAACTGCGAAAACTAGCAGCACTATAGGTGCCCGGCGGCCGTCGCGGAAGGTCTGGCCCGAGGCCCGGTTACGGAAGGGCGACTACGTTGTCACCGGATTCGATTACTTGGTCCCGCCGCAAACACCACGCAACCGCAGTCAGGAAGCCGGCATTTCACGACAGTGATCGGGCACATCGTTAGGAAGGGAAGTAACTCCCTTCCGCAGACCTAGGCCGTTCCAGGTGGCACGATGAACATGTGGTGGCAGAGCAGGCGCACCCAGCGTGGGGAGGCGGATACGGGTCCCCCTCCTTCCGGCGAGCCCGTGGGACGGACCGGCCGGGACCGGCTGGACGCGGTCGCCCGCGCCGTTATCGAGAGCGCGGCCGACGCGATCGTGGCCTACGGCACCGACCGCACGGTCATGCTCTGGAACCCGGCGGCGGAGCGGATGTTCGGCTGGGCGGCCGACGAGGTGATCGGCCTTGAGCCGCCGACGATCCCCGAGGAGAGCGCGGCCGAGCACAACGCCGTCTTCGAGCGGGTCCGCGGCGGCGGGCAGGTCTCCTTCGCCACCCGGCGGATCCGCAAGGACGGGTCCGTGATCGACGTCCGCATCGACACCAGCGCGCTGACCGACGGCACCGGCGAGGTGATCGGCTGGGTCAACATCTGCCATCAGACCGGCGAGGACGACGTCGCCCGGCACTACATGGCCGAACGGGCGCGGGTGGTGCGCCGCCTCGGCGACGTGGTGGCCGACATGAACGCCCAGCGGGACCTGGAGTCCGTGCTCGACCGGATCGCCGCCAGCCTGCGCGAGCTGACCGGGGCCGACGCGGGCGGGTTCGTGCTCATCGAGGACGAACGGCTCCGCCTGGTCTCCACCGCCGGGCTGCCCGCCCGGCTCCGCGGCCGGGTCGCCTCGCTGTCGAGCAGCCTGGTCGGGCGAGCTGCTGCGGATCGGGCAAGACGGTGATGATGGCGACCGACGAGGCCGGCGGGTTCGACGACCTCATCTGGTCCGCGCTGCCCGGCCTGCACACGATCGCGCTCTCCCTGTCGCACGTCGGCGGCCGCCCCTACGGCGCGCTGTACGCGCTCTACAGCCGCCGCTCGCTCAGCCACGTCGAGCTTGAGCTGCTCGAGCTGCTGGCCGGGCACGCCGGGGTGGCGCTGACCAACGCGATGGCGTTCGAAGAGGTCGTCAGGCAGCGTGCGCACGAGCGCGCCGTCATCGACGGCAGCGCCGACGGCATCGCCGTGCTCGACGAGAGCGGCAACGTCAAGCAGTGGAACCCGGCCGCGCACCGGATCACCGGCACCCCGGCCGGCGAGGTGATGGGCACGCCGCCGCCGTTCCCGCTGCCGGTACCGGGCGAGCGGCGCACGCACAAGCTGCCGAGCGGTCGCTGGGTGGACGTGCTCTGCACCGAGCTCGGCGACGGCGGCGAGAAGGTCGTCGACTTCCGCGACGTCACCGCGGCCAAGGAACTCGAAGAGGCGAAGGACCTGTTCCTGGCGACGACCAGCCACGAGCTGCGCACGCCGATCACCGTGGTGCAGGGATTCGCCTCGACCCTGGCGAGCCGCTGGGAGCAGCTCTCCGACGCCGACCGCCGGGCCGCCGTCACGACCATCGCCGAGCGGGCGGGCTCGCTCGGCCGCCTCGTCGAGCAGCTGCTGCTCGGCGCGCGGGCGGGCGCCGACGCGCTCCCGGTCAACAACGACTCGTTCGACCTGGCCGCGCTGCTGCGCGCGACGGTGGTCTCGTTCGGCCCGCTCTCCGACAAGCACGAGGTGGTCGCGGACGTCCCCGACGGACCTGCCGCTCGCGTACGGCGACGGGATGGCCACCGACATCATCGTCGGCCAGCTGCTCGAGAACGCCTTCAAGTACTCGCCGTCAGGCGGCACCGTCACTGGTGCGCGCGCGGGTCGTCGGCCCGATGATCGAGGTTGACGTCGAGGACGAGGGCATCGGCATCGCCCCGGGCGACCACGAGCGCATCTTCGAGCGGTTCGTGCAGGGCGAGACCGGTGACCGCCGCCGCTTCGGCGGCGTGGGCATCGGCCTCTACATCGTCCGGCGGCTCGCCATCGCCCAGAACGGCACCGTCATCGCCAAGACCCGCCCCGAGGGCGGCACGATCATGCGGCTGACGCTGCGCTGCGCGGCGGTACCCGGAGGTTACAGCCGGGCCTGCTCGCGGTGGCGCGGCTCGCCGCCGGTGGCGGCCAGGTACTCGTCGATGACGCCGGGGACGTCGTCGCTGTCGCGCAGGATCTGGCCGGCCTCCATCCAGATCACCCGGTTGCAGCTCTGCTCGATCTCGCCGAGGTTGTGGGCGACGAGGAAGACCGTGCCGGCCTCGTCGCGCAGCTCCTTGATCCGGTTGTGGCTCTTGGTGCGGAACGCGGCGTCGCCGGTGGCCAGCGCCTCGTCGATCATCAGGATCTCGTGGCTCTTGGCGGACGCGATCGCGAACCGGAGCCGCTGGGCCATACCGGTTGAGTAGGCGCGCATCGGCAGGTCGACGAAGTTGCCGACCCCGGAGAAGTCGACGATCTGCTGGTAGTGGGCCTTGACCTCGGCCGGCGGCATGCCCATGGCGAGGCAGCCGAGCACCACGTTCCGCTCGCCGGTGAGGTCGTCGAGCAGCGCGGCGTTCACGCCAAGCAGCGCCGCCTCGCCCGAGGTGTAGACGGCGCCCTGCTCGGCCGGGAGCAGCCCGGCGATGGCGCGGAGCAGGGTCGACTTGCCCGACCCGTTCCGGCCGATGATCGCCGACCACGTCGCCGTGGCTGACCACGAAGGAGATGCCGCGGATGGCGTGGACCTCCCGGATGGAGACCCGGCGCTGCCGCCTGACCAGGCGCATCAGCGACGTGGCGGCGGTGCCCTTGTTGCCGCCTGCGCCGTACACGCGGTAGACCACGTGCAGGTTATCGACCACGACGGTCGGGTCAGCCATGGTGCCCATCCACTAGGTAGCTCGGCGGAACAAGGAAGCTTTACCACCAGAAGGTACCGCCTCGGCGGCCGACGTGAGTCCAGCCGGCCGGACAATCTGGACACGATGTCAGATAACACGCTGGACACAGTGTCGGATAACACGCCCGAAATCTGCCGTTCACGGTTTCACGGCCGGCCCACGGGGGCATTTCCGCTCATGCCGGGTTCGTAGGGATCACGGACGGGGCGGGGTACGCATGGAGGTGGGTACGTCGAGCGTGTTGATGCTCCCGTATACAGCCTCTAGCGTCGGCGTTGCTCGCCGACGTCTAATAGGCGACCTCTCCGAGGCTGGAGTCTTCGAGGCTACGGCGTGTGATGCCGGCCTCGTTCTTAGTGAACTTATCAGTAATGCCCTGCGGCACGCTACGCCGCTGCCTGGTTCCGTCGTCCGTGTCGCCTGGTGGCTGGACGACGACTGCCTCGAGATCGGCCGTGAGCGACGGCGGCGGGCCGACCGTGCCGGTGGTGAACGAGCCCGGCCATTCCGCGATCGGCGGTCGCGGCCTGGGCATCGTCGACCGGCTCGCGCTGCGGTGGGGAGTCTGCTCGGCACCGGACGGCGCGGGCGAGACGACGGTCTGGGCCGAGCTCGCGCTGAGCCCGGACCGGACGGACGAGCACTCGGACGCCGGCCGCTCCGCCGATCACCGGCCGCGACGTTTGGTAATCACATCGTCACGGGATGCGTAAGCGTCTCCTGAAGTGGTGATAATCCCCCGGTGGGGGATGCTGCACCGCGAAGCAGCTTCATTACGAAACAGTGCGGCAACGAGACGTGAATGATGCGTTTCCGGGGGGATTCGTTGTCCGAGTTCTACGGGGTAGACAGCGAGATCGGGCAGCTGCGGACGGTGCTGGTCCACCGGCCGGGAGCAGAACTGAGACGGGTAACGCCACAGCGCACGTGCGGGATGCTGCTGCCCGCCCTGCCCTGGGCGGAGCGGGCGCAGGCCGAGCATGACGCGTTCACCGCCGCGCTCCGTTCGCGCGGAGTCGAGGTGCTGTACCTGACCGAGCTGGTGCAGGATGCGCTCGAGTACGCGCCGGGCCGGGAGCAGGCGATCGCGACCACGATCAGCGACCCGAGACTGGGTCAGGAGCTGCGCGGCCAGCTCAAGAGCTACCTTGACGGCCTGCGCCCAGAGGAACTGGGCCAGGTGCTGGTGATGGGGCTGGCGCGGGACGAATTCCGCGGCGGCCGCGGCGCGGTCTTCAGCCTGCTCGGGGCCTGGGACTACGTCATCGAGCCGCTGCCGAACCTGGTCTTCGCCCGGGACACCTGCGTGTGGATCGGGGACCGGGTGGCGGTGACGAGCCCGCCCGGCCGGCGCCGGGAGGCGGAGCTGGTCGCGATCGCGACCGGCTATCACCCGATGTTCGCCGGCACCAAGCGGCTCTACGAGCCGGATCACGAGGTGCTCGACGGCGGCGACGTGCTGCTGCTGACGCCGGGGGTGGTGGCCATCGGGGTGGGCGCGCACACCTCACCTGCGGGGATGGAGCGCCTGGCCAGGCGGGTGTTCGACACCGGGTTCGCGCACACGGTGCTCGCGGCGCTGACCGACACGGGCACGGCCGAGTGCCTGGACACGCTGTGCACGCTGATCGGACCGGACACGGTGATGATGCGCCCGCCGGTCGCCTACTCGCTGGTGGCGCGGACCATAACGCAGCGCGATGACGGCCTGTGGCTGTCTCACCCGCAGCCGTTCCTCGAGGCGGCCGCGCAGGCGATGGGGCTGGACCGGCTGCGGGTGATCGAGACCGGCCTCGGCCCGGCGCGGGTCGGGCCGGCCAGATCGGGCTCGCTCGGCGGGCCGTCAGGCCAGTGGGACGACGCGGGGAACATTCTCGCCCTCGGCCCGGGAACGGTCGTCTCCTATGAGCGGAACACGCTGAGCAACGAGCGCCTGGAGGCGGCAGGCATCGAGGTGATCCGGGTACCGGGGGGCGAACTGGCGGGCTGCCGGGGCGGCCCGCGCGCCATGACCTGCCCGGTCAGCAGGGAGCCGGCGATGATGCCGGAACCCGTGAACGAGCGGTTCGCGGCTGTCCCCGCGCCCAGGCGGTCGGCCGACGAGGCCGAGTGCGCCGCTCGATTAGCAGCCTGTTCCGGGCCGCCGACCAGGCAGGATGTGTCCCGCTCGCGGCCAGGGCTAGATGATCCGTGACTAGGACTGGGTGATCGGGAATGGTATGGTTCCAGCCGTGGAGCTGAATGTCTCAAGTCGGTCTCAGGGTGATCACGAGCTTGTGATCGCAACCGGGGAAATCGACCTTTATACCGCTCCGCGGCTACAGAGCGAGATCGCCGCGGTAATAGCCAGTGCCGCCCCGGCGTCGCGTGTCATCATCGACATGTCCGGGGTGGAGTTCTGCGACTCAACCGGCATGAACGTGCTGCTCTCGTGCCTGCGCCAGGCGCGAGAGCGGGGCGGCGAGCTGGAACTCGCCGCGCCCCGCCCCGCGATCAAGAAGATCCTCCAGGTGACCGGGCTCGACGCCGTGTTCACGATCGCGGACTCTCCCGCCAGCAATAACTGACGTCGGCCCCGCTTTCGCGGGGAGGGCAGGGCGAGGACCGCTACCATCGGCTCATGCCACAGGTAGCCGTCGTCATCCCGGCTTACAACGAGGCGGACCGGGTGGGCGCGACCGTCACCGCCGCCCGGGCGCTGCCCGGCGTCGACGTCGTGGTGGTGGTCGATGACGGCTCTCGGGACGATACCGCCGCCGTCGCCCGGGCAGGCCGGCGCGCGGGCGCTGCGGTACGCCAGGAACCACGGCAAGGCGATGGCGATGATGGTCGGGGCGCGCGAAGTGGCCGAGCTGGACCGGCGTCGCCCGGCCGACGGGCCGCGGCACCTGCTCTTCCTCGACGCCGACCTCGGGCCACCGCGGGATGCGCGGGCCCGCTGATCGGGCCGGTCGCCGCGGGCGAGGCGGACATGACGATCGCGGTCTTCGCCAACCGGGTCAAGCTCGGCGGGCACGGGTTCGTGGTCCGGCTGGCCGGATCCGGGATCAGGCGCGCGATCGGCTGGGCGCCCGCCCAGCCGCTGAACGGCCAGCGCTGCCTGACCAGGGCCGCCTTCGACGCCGCGCGCCCGCTGGCGCGCGGGTTCGGGGTCGAGACCGCGTATGACGATCGACCTCATGCGCAAGGGAATGCGCGTCGTCGAGGTCGAGGTGGAGATGGCCCACCGGGCGACCGGCGGTGACCTGCCGTCGCAACTGCACCGCGCCCGCCAGTTCGCCGACGTCGGGCTGGCGCTGGCGACGCGGCTGCGCTCGACCCGCGGGCGACGCCACTGTGGGTTACGGCTATAGTGCTAACCGTGACGACGATGGATTGCTGCGGTAGGGGTGTTGTTCGGGGTGCTCGGGCGTTGCGGTTGGGCTGAGGGCGAGCAGACGTGCCGCCCGGTCCGTCCGCGAATGCGCCGCGCTTGTGCACGGAGCGGTCGGGTCGCACGGCACGGTCGACCCGCGGGCGCTGCGGGACGTCGGGATCGTCAGATACGACGCGCTCAACGAGATGTCGGGGCAGCTCTCGTTCTCACTGGCGCTGCTCAACACCCTCGGTGACGGGGTGGTGATCAGCTCGATCAACGGGCGGGCGGAGACCCGGACCTACGCCAAGCCGATCGTGGCGGGCAGGGGCGGTCAGGAACTATCGCCGGAAGAGGCGCAGGCGGTGCACTCCGCGCGGCTCGGAACCGGGCTCTCGGCGGTGGTGCCGGCCCCGGCCGGACGGCGCGGTGCCGCCAAGCGCGCCGCTGCCGCCAACTGACCGACGGCGGCCATCGCATGAGCCGCGCTACGGCAAGATGAGGTCATGCGTTACGCCTATCTCGGTCCCGAGGGAACGTTTAGCGAGGCCGCCGTGGCCAGGCTGGCCGAGGCCGGCCGACGCCTCGGGGTCGAGACGGAGCCAGTGCCGTGCGCCACCATCGGCGGCGACCCTCGAAGCCGTCCGCACCGGGGCGGCCGAGCGGGCCGTCGTCCCGATCGAGTCGTCGGTCGAGGGCATCGTCACCGCCACCGTCGACGACCTGGCCGGCGGCGACCTGCTGATCGTCGGCGAGACCCGGCTGCCGATCGAGTTCGCGCTGCTCGCCAGGGAGGGCGCCACGCTGGCGGACGTCAAGACCGTCGGCGGGCACCCGCAGGCCGAGGCGCAGTGCAGGCGCTGGCTGGCGGCGAGCCTTCCCGGCCGGGAATGGGTGCCGTTCGCGTCCAACGCCGAGGCCGCCAGGCGGGCGGGCGAGGGGGACCTGGACGCGGCGCTCGCATCGGCGGCGGCGGCGCTCCGGTACGGCCTCACGGTGCTGGTGCCCGATGTGCACGACCGATCGAACGCGGTCACCCGGTTCGTCGAGGTCGGGTCGGCCGGGTCGCTGCCCGCGCCGACCGGGTCCGATCGCACCTCGGTGGCGGCGTTCCTTGGCGAGGACCACGCGGGCGCCCTGATGCAGATTCTGACCGAGTTCGCGGTGCGCGGGATCAACCTGTCCACGATCCAGTCCAGGCCGACCGGCGACGGGCTCGGCAGCTACTTCTTCTTCATCGACTGCGAAGGGCACATCGACGACGCCCGGGTGGGCGAGGCGATGATGGGCGTGCGCAGGGTCTGCGCCGAGGTCCGGTTCCTTGGCAGCTACCCGCGCAGCGACCGGGGGCCGACCCAGGTCCGCCCGGGCACGACCGACGCCGAGTTCGCCGACGCCGCCGCCTGGCTGGCCAGGCTGAGGTACGGACGGCCCTAGCGGCGCCAGGCGGACGGGTCAAGCTCTCGGTCGGAGTCCGAGTCGGGGTCGGTCGTGAACAGGTCAGGCAGTCAAAGGTAGGGGCCTGCGCCTCGAAGCGGCTGCTGCTCCTGCTCCTGCGCGGGCAGCAGCCCCGGCGGTAGCGCGCGGCGCATCTGCTCGAGCTGGGCGCGGGCGGCCATCTGCTGCGCGAACAGCGTGGTCTGGATGCCGTGGAATAGACCCTCGAGCCAGCCGACCAGCTGCGCCTGCGCCACCCGGAGCTCCGCCTCGCTCGGCGTGTCGTCCTCGAACGGCAGCGACAGCCGCTCAAGCTCGGCGACGAGTTCCGGCGCGAGCCCGTCTTCCAGCTCCTTGATGGAGTTCTGGTGGATCTCCTTCAGCCGGGCCCGGCTCTTCTCGTCAAGCGGCGCCGACTTGACCTCCTCGAGCAGCTGCCGGATCATCGAGCCGATCCGCATCACCTTGGCGGGCTGCTCGACCATCTCCGTGATCGGCCGCTCGGACGGGTTGGCGTCGCCGTCCTCGCTGCCGCCGCCGACGGCGATCCCGTCCGGCCCGACCACGACGACCTGCGGCCTGCCCGGCTCCTGTGGGCTGATTTCGTCGCTCATGCTTCACACGCTATCGGGTTGCGGCGGCTACTTGGCTCGCAGGAGGATCTTGCCGGTGTGGGCCGACTCGGTCATGATCCGATGCGCCTGGGCGGCCCGCTGCATCGGCAGCTCGGTGTCGATGACGGGGCGGATCAGGCCGGCCTCGACGGCCGGCCAGACGTGCTCGCGCGACCGCCGCGACGATGCTCGCCTTCTGCTCCTCGGGCCGTGCCCGGAGGCTGGTCGAGCTGATCGCGGCGCGCTTCGCCATCAGCGCGCCGAAGTCGAGCTCGGCCCGGCGGCCCTGCTGCATGCCGATGTTGGCGATCCGGCCGTCCGGGGCGAGCGCGGCGATGTTGCGGGCCAGGTAGGCGGCGCCGACGATGTCGAGGATGACGTCGGCGCCGTGGCCGTCGGTCGCCGCCATGAGGCTGTCGACGAAGTCCTCCTCGCGGTAGTTGATCGTGATGTCGGCGCCGAGGTCGCGGCAGGCGTCGAGCTTCTGCCGCGATCCCGCGGTGACCGCGACCCGGGCGCCGGCGTGCTTGGCGAGCTGGATCGCCATCGTGCCGATGCCGCTGCCGCCGCCGTGGATGAGCAGCGTCTCGCCGGCCGCGAGGCGGGCGGTGAGGAAGACGTTGGAGTACACGGTGCAGGCCGTCTCCGGGAGCGCGGCCGCCTCGATCAGCGTGATGCTCTTCGGGACCGGAAGCAGCTGCCCGGCCGGGACGGCCACCTGCTCGGCGTAGCCGCCGCCGGACAGCAGCGCGCAGACCTGCTCGCCGAGGTGCCACCCGGTGACGCCGTCGCCGAGGGCGGCGACGGTGCCCGAGCACTCGAGGCCCGGATACGGCGGCGCGCCCGGCGGCGGCGGGTAGAGCCCCTGGCGCTGCATGAGGTCGGCCCGGTTGACGCCGGCCGCGGCCACCTCGACCAGCACCTCGCCCGGCCCTGGCCGCGGGTCCGGCACCTCGGTCCACTGCAGAACCTCGGGGCCTCCCGGCTCGCTGATCACGACCGCGTGCATAGCTGCCTCCTTGGGCGGGAATCTCCCTAACTAGGGTCTTTCAACCGCTATCGGATCAGGGAGCCGCGCAATGAGTTAACCGGTGCCGCGATCACTATGGCAACAGCAGGGCAGGTGGCTACTGGGGGCAGCCATGACAGCAGACGAACACGACCACCCGGCCGCCTCCGGCGCGCGCGAGGCCGACCGAGATCTACCCGTTCGCTTCCGGCTACCCGCCGCAGACGGGTACCGCCCGGGGGCCGCTTCCCGACTGGCAGGCGGCGGACCAGCCGCTGCCCGACCTGCCGGTGATGGAGCAGCTGCCCGATCCGGAAGCGCTCCCCGACCCCGGCTATCCGGCCATGCCGACGCACGCCGCCGCCGGTCGCGTCGCAGCCGCCGCCTGCGCGTCCGCCCTGGCCGGCATCGGCGACCCCGCCGCCCGAGCCCTCGGCGCCGACACCTCCCCCGACCACGTCGACGGCTGCCCTGACGCCGCCCGAGCCCGCCTCGCCGACGTCACCGCCGGCCGCCTCGCCGACGTCACCGCCCGCCGCCTCGCCGACGGCCTGGACGCCGCCTGCCCTCGACCGCCGCCGCCCGCCCTCGACCCCGCCACGTCCCTCGACCCCGCCACGTCCCTCGACCCCGCCGCCCCCCTCGACCCCGCCACGTCCCTCGACCCCGCCACCGGTCGAGACGGGGCCTTCGAGCGAGTCTCGCCGCCCCGTACCGTCGGCCCAGGCGCTGCGGCCGGGGGAGCCGTCCGGCCCGGGGGCGGAGCTTCCGCCGATCCCGGCCCGGCCCCCGGGGCCGCGTCACCCGGCCCAGCGGCCGCTTGACGTGCAGCCGGCGTGGACCCCGGACCCGTACACGGCGCCCCGGCCGCCGGAGGCGGCGCCGCCGTTGCGCGGCCCGTCGGTGCCGTGGTCGCAGGTGCGCGTGGGCAGCGACGTCCCGGTCGCTGCGCCGCTGCCGCCGCGCCGCGCCGCGGGCCGCGCCTGCAGCGCCGCCGCGCCGCGAGCGCCGCGCCGTCCGGGCGACGGCGCACGACGTGCCGCGCGTCGGTGCCTCGGCGCGACGCCTGCGCGCGGTCCGCCCGGGGCAGCGCGAGGCGGCACCGCCCGAGTCCGGGCCGGCCGAGCCCGGCACCTGGCAGCGCCAGACCGCGGACACGCTCACCTCCGACCTGCTGCTTCCCGGCAAGCGGGCGACGCCCGACGGCGGCTGGCGGCGGACGGTCTACCGCGCGACCGGGGGACTGGTCCGGGTCGGCGAGTCGGCCGCCAGCATGCGCCGGCGCGAGCTGGTCGGCCGCGTGCGGGCGCCGGTCGCGGGCGGGCACCACCGGGTCGCGGTGCTGAGCCTCAAGGGCGGCGTCGGCAAGACCACGGCCACGGTCGGACTCGGCTCGACGCTGGCGTCGCTGCGCGGGGACCGGGTGATCGCGGTGGACGGCAACCCGGACCGCGGCACGCTCTCGGACAAGGTTCGGCTCGAGACCCCGGCGACGATCAGGGACCTGCTGAACGAGCGGTCGATGGTGACCAGGTACGCCGACGTCAGGGCGTACACGTCCCAGGCGTCGAGCAGGCTCGAGATCCTCGCGTCCGACCGGGACCCCGGCGTCTCGGTCGCGTTCAGCGCCGACGACTACCGCACCGTGGTCGGCGTCCTCGAGCACTACTACTCGATCTGCATCACCGACTGCGGCACCGGCCTGCTGCACTCGGCGATGGCCGGCATCCTCGAGCTGGCCGACCAGATCGTCCTGGTGAGCTCCCCGTCGGTCGACGGCGCGCGCAGCGCCAGCGCGACCCTCGACTGGCTCGAGGCGCACGGCTACGCGGACCTGGTCCGCGGCGGCGTCGTGGTGCTGTCCGCCATCCGGCGCAAGAGCAAGTCAACGGTCGACCTCGACCGCCTGGAACAGCACTTCGCCGCCCGCTCGCCGCGCGGTCGTCCGGGTGCCCTACGACCCCCACCTGGAGGAGGGCGCGGAGGTCGAGCTCGAGATGCTCAACGAGGAGACCGCCGACGCCTACCTCAACCTGGCCGCCCTGGTCGCCGACGGCTTCGCGCACCGCCGCCGATCCCCGGCCAGCACCACGTCCGGGTCCCCATTCGCGTAATGTTGTTCCACGCAGGAGGGCTCGCCTAGTGGCCGATGGCGGTGGTCTTGAAAACCGCTAGTCGGGGTGACCACGCTCGTGGGTTCGAATCCCACGCCCTCCGCTCTGTGTGATGTCGCCAGGCATCGAGGACACGCCCTCGCGCTCCCGGCATCCTGTCGGCTACGCCATCGACCTCAAACGCCGCCCGTCGGCTACGCCGTTGACATCGCCTAGGGGTGCATGCCAAATCCCCAACACGCCGCCTCACCATCGAAGCCAGGTACGCAATCTGGAAGCGGGTCGGAACGGCCGAGGCGCGCTTGGCCGGCTGGGTGGCTCTGGCGGTGGCCGGTTCCCGCGCTGGGCGCGGCCGGGGCGGCTGGCGTCTGTGGCCGGCTTTCTATCAGTTCTGACCACTTTTTCATCTTCCTATCAGTTCTGACCACTCTAGCGCCCGAATTGTCCGAATTTTGTGGTCAGAACTGATAAGTAGGCGAGTCGTGTGGTCAGAACTGATAGATAGATGCCCGCAGCTGTGAACGGTGTGAACGATGATCAGCCGGGCGGCCCCTCCGGCGTTGACCACGCGGTCCGCGTCGGGCGCAGCCTGCACAAGGCGTGCACGGCGTGCACCCCGGTCCGCCGGCTGCGCCAGCGACCTCCTCTATCGGCCTCTACCGGTGTCGGCGGCGTAGGCGACAGGGTGAGCGCGGCGGGCATCAGGCGGAGGATTGGTCGAGAGAGGTCTGCTCGGCGTGGCGATGTGGCCAATGTGGCGGCGGGAGGGGTGGTTGGGCACTATTATCCGACTAGGTGGCCTGTGTACGGCTTTCTGCCAGCGGTCGGAGGTGGCATGTCGCGGAAGACGATTGTCCTGTTCCTCTGGCTGATCATCGGCGCCGCCGCGGCCGGGCAGCGCGGTTACTTCAGCGACAACGTGACCACGACCTGCAGTGAGGGCGCCACCATCGCGGCGACGATCGCCATCGGCCCGCTCAACTATCTGGGCGTCGATCCGATGATCAGCTGCAACTGGCCGTCGCCGTCTTCCTGAGCGTCCTGAGGCTGGTGAGACGGGTGCGGCGACGTACTCGGCGGGCGCAGCGCCGCAGTCGGCTACGACGGGGCGTAGGGGTACTCTCGCCTGTATGGGAAGCTCCATGTTGCCGCCCTTCAGCTGGAGCGAGGCAGCCACCAACTGGCAGTTCGCGCCGATCGTGACGGGGTTCACCGCCATCGCTGGCGGTGCTCTACCTGTGGGGGGCATTCCGCGTCCGCAAGCGTCACCCGAGGCGGCCATGGCCGCTGGGGCGGACCATCCTCTTCCTGCTCGGGCTGCTGGTCATCAACCTGGCCACGCAGAGCGGGATCGGGACCTACGACGACACGCTGTTCTGGGACCACATGATCCAGCACCTGATGCTGCTCATGATCGCGCCGCCGCTGCTGGTGTCCGGGATGCCGGTGACGCTGCTGCTGCACGCGAGCAGGAACCCGGTGCACGCCTGGGTGATCAGGATCATCAGGTCGAAGCCGGTGACCTGGATCACCTGGCCGGCGGTCGGCATCGTCGCCTACGCCGCGGTGATCGTCGGCACCCACCTGACCAACTTCATGAACCTGGTGATCCAGTACGACGCGGTGCACGAGGCCGAGCACGTGCTCTACCTCGTCGTCGGGTACCTCTACTTCCTTCCGCTGGTCGGCAAGGAGCCGATCAAGTGGAAGATGTCCTACCCGCTCCGGCTCTTCCTGCTGTTCCTGGCGATGCCGGTCGACGCGTTCACCGGGGTGGTGCTCGGGTCCTACCAGAACTACCCGTTCCGGCCGATGGCGCCGCGAAACTGGGGGCCGACCCCGCTCAACGACATCCACCAGGGCGGCGCGGTGATGTGGATCGGCGGCGCGGCGATCATGTTCGCGGTGATCATGGTGACGTTCTTCTCGTGGAGCAGGGAGCCACGGTCGTCGGCGTCGATGGGCTGGTTCGAGACCGCGCGCCGGGTGACCATGGCCGATCGGATGAACGAGGTCGCGCCCACCGCGGCCGTGACCGCCGCGGGTGGCCGGGGGCGCGCCGGGGCAGGGCGGACGGCCCGCCGACGTCGACGACGACGACGATCAACTCGCCGCCTACAACGCCTACCTCACCCGCATCAACGGCCCGGTAAGTCATAACAGCAAAACGAGCGAATAGCGGCCAGTGTGAGTTACATCACACAGTACGTCGGATGACGAAAATGACCGCGTGTGACCGCCACGCATGGGTGTTTCGGCTGTGAACAATGAGTTGACCCAGGTGAGCCCGCGCGTGCGTGCAAATGCGATTGACTAGCCTGCCGGGGTGCAGCATGAAAGGTACACAGAGTTGACCGTGAACATGAGCAAGGCAGATACCCAGTACGTCGATGACGCGCTGACGATCGAGGACGAGTACGAGTCCGAGCTTGCGGCTGTGCAGGTCGAACTCACCCGGTTCGAGGTCGCGCCGCACGAGTACGCCGCGCGGCGGGCCGAGATCGCGGCCCGGGCGTACCTCAAGCTGGCCGAGGCGCATAAGCGCTTCCTCGGCCGCAACAACTGACGCCGTCGACGCCCTCGGGGGAGGCCGCGACACGCCGGTAGCGCTCTCTACGGAAATCTACGAATTCGACTAGAGGGCGTCATAGAGTCCCATTGTGGACCCCATACGGAATCCCTATGCGCCCGGTGCCGGGCAGCGGCCGCCCGAGCTCGCCGGGCGGGACCGGGAGATCGGCCAGTTCGAGGTGGTCCTCGAGCGGGTGGCCAGGTCGCGCCCCGAGCGGTCCATGGTGCTGACCGGGCTGCGCGGTGTCGGCAAGACGGTGATGCTCAACACCTTCAGGTCGATGGCGCTGCAGCGACTGTGGGGGACGGGCAAGCTCGAGGCCAGGCCGGACCAGTCCATCCGCCGCCCGGTCGCGAGCGCGCTGCACATGGCCGTCCGCGAGCTGGCGCCCAGGCACCGCGCGCCGGACCGGGTCGACGACTTCCTCAGCGTGCTGAAGGCGTTCGCGCTGCGCGACCCCAAGGCGCCCAAGGGCACCACGGTGAGCGCCCAGTTCGGCATCGACGTGCCCGCCGCGCGCGGCCGGGCGGACTCGGGCGATCTCGAGGTGGACCTGACCGAGCTGTTCAGCGACGCCGCCTCGGTCGCGGCCGACCTCGGCGTCGGGATCGCGTTGTTCGTCGATGAGATGCAGGACGTGCCCGCCGAGGACGTGTCGGCCCTCTGCGCCGCCTGCCACGAGCTGTCCCAGGTGGGAGGGCCGCTCATCGTGGTCGGGGCGGGCCTGCCGCACCTGCCCTCGGTGCTGTCGGCCAGCAAGAGCTATTCGGAACGGCTCTTCCGCTACGCGCAGGATCGACCGGCTGGACCGGGAGGCGGCCGATCAGGCGCTGCTCGCCCCGGCCGAGCGCGAGGACGTGCTGTTCAAGCAGGACGCGCTCGACGCGCTCTACGAGGCCGCCGACGGCTACCCGTACTTCGTCCAGGCGTACGGCAAGGTCACCTGGGACGTCGCCGCGGCCAGCCCGATCACCGTGGGAGACGTTCGGGTCGCGGCGCCGGAGGCCGAGGGCGAGCTCGCGGTCGGCTTCTTCGGCTCGCGCTACGAGCGGGCGACCCCGGCCGAGCGCGAGTACATGCGGGCGATGGCCGCGATCGGCGACGAGCCGGTGCCGACCTCGAACGTCGCCGACGAGCTGGGCCGCAAGCCGTCCAGCCTCTCGCCCGCCAGGGACGGGCTGATCAAGAAGGGCCTGATCTACAGCTCGGAGCGCGGGCTGATCGCGTTCACGGTTCCGCACTTCGGCAAGTTCCTGCGCGCCCAGCCGGTCTGAGCGACGCCGGGGTCTCAGCCTGCGGGGCCAGAGTCAGCCGGGACCGTTCGAGAGAATATTGATTTTATTCTTTAGTATTGCGCTTTTCCTATACACGGTTAGAGAGCTGTAGCGGGACGAGGAGGAAGTCGCCGACGGCGTGTCGATGTCGAGCACGCCCGCCCGGACCGGGGCGTGGCGGCCGGACAGGTAGACGGCGAAGACCACCTCGACGCGGCGGCTGGCGAGGATGCCGGGGAACACCGCGAATCGCCAGCATCCCTCCCGCCACACGTCGGTCGGGGTGGTGCTGATCAGGTAGCGGTGGTAGCGCCGCCAGGAGGCGCTGGCCCAGAGCGTGTCCAGCGTCCTCGCGACCGGGACCCGGCGCAGCTCGCACGGCTCGGCCCGGCCGAGCCTGACCATCAGCTCGCCGATCTCCGGCGACAGCACTGCCAGCAGCGCCAGCTCGGCCACGGTGACCGCGAGCGCCTCGCCCAGCCGGTCGAGGGAGCCGAGCATGTGCAGCGGCGGTACCCCGATCGAGGCAACCGCGGCCGCGCCGAGCAGCGCCGCCCTGATGATCGTCCGCCAGCCCACCGGCGTGCTGCTCACGTCGCCGAAGCAGCCGCAGCCCACGTCCGGGCGCCGGGTGCGCAACTCCGCCAGGACGGCCGCGGCCGTGCAGAACAGCACCGCGGTCGCCGCCCGGACCGCCAGCGCGGGCCGGCCCGGCCCCGATCCGGCCCGCGGTCACCAGCAGGCCGACTCCCAGGCCGAACTCGCTGACGCAGATCGACGATCGCGGCCGGCCGCTGCAGCCGGAACGGGAACATCCCGGTCGGCCCGATGCCCGCGTCAATCGACCGCGCGCCGAGCGCACGCCGTGCCTTAGCCGCGCAGCCGCCGATGAGCAGCACGGCCAGCAGCGGGATCTGGACCTCGCGCGCCACCGCGAGCACCCCTGATCCACTCACAAACACCACCCCCAGAACACCCCGTCACACCGTTGCCAAAATTCCCGCGTCCCGCCGACCGGGTCTCAGCCCGCCAGCGTCAGCGTCGCGTTGAAGCAGCCGTCCTCGAGATTCCCGCCCAGTTCCACGAAGGCGGCCATGGTCAGGTCCGCTACCCGCGCCCTGGGCGAGGTGCCGCACTTCACGCACCGGTCGCAGAACTGCCGGGCGCTGGCGCTGCAACTGGTGACCGGCAGCACCGCGGCCCGGTCGGCGCACTCGTTGCTGACCCGGACCGCGCTGCCGAGCGACAGGTACGGCAGCCGCGCGCAGGGCTCGTGCTGGTCGGCCGGCGCTCGCGCCGGCCGGCCCGCCCTCGGTCTCCGGGTCGAGGGCGGCGTAGCCGACCCCGAGCAGATCGGCCCGCTCGTCGCCCGGCTCGTGCCAGACCGCCGCCCCGCTGATCGGACCGCCGCTGTGCGCGCCGGTCGGCGGGGGAGCGGGCGGATGGGCGGCGAGATAGGGCGGCTGGGCGGTCGGCAGGCGTGACCGCCAGCAGGTAGCCGTCGCCGCAGCGGGTGCCGATCACGTCGATCAGGTAGCCCGGCGTCAGCCGGGGGAAGCGGACCTGGACATGGCGGAGCGACGCCTCGGCGATCACGACCCGATCGGGCTCGCGGCCGTGCTGCCCGGTGTCGACCAGCAGCTCCCGCCCGCGCACCTGGAGGATCTCGCCCGCGACCCGGCCGATCCTGGCCCAGATGCGCTCGGCGACGCTGGCGGAGGGGCTTTGCGCCGCGCGCCCGCCGTCGGCCGCGACGCCGCCGCCGGACGCGAGCCGGTGCGTTCGGCGGCGGACGATGACCGGGTCCCCGGCGCGCAGCGCCGACGGCGAGACCTTGGCCCCGAGCCAGGTGACGGTGCTCGGCGAGAGGGCGAGGAACTGCTCGCCGTCGGACCGGGCGATCACGATCGCGCGCGGGGTCACCTCGGCCAGCACGCCGGTGACGACGGTGGCCGCGGTGGGGGGTCGATGGGCCCAGAATTCCTGCTCCCGGCCGTCGAATACGGGGTTGTCGAAGACCGCCGCGCGGAGCAACGCCCGCCTTGCATATCGGGTCGAAGGTCCCGAAACGGCCAGGTCGGCGCAACCCGCGCAAACATGTGCTTTCCGCCGCACTTGCCCGGCATGGGATTGCGACCCTCGCGACGTCATGTCCGACGATGCTCACATACGCGCAGACACGTCAAGTGATTCGGCAATTTCTGTCAGCGAGGAAGCGCAGATGGACCGCCCTCGGGGCATTTGCGCTTTATCAGTGTTGCCAGTGTTCCTGTGGTGCGCTTGCTGTGGCCGAGTGGCAGAAGTCGATGCTCGAGGCGTATCGTTATCAATCAATCACTTAGAGTAGCGTGTCTTGAGCGTAGAGGGTCCATGAGCGTCGGTGAGCGCGTTGCGTTTGGCGAGTACGTAAGTGCGCGCAGCGGTGCCCTCTTGCGCGCCGCCCAGGCGCTGACCGCGAACCGCGCCGACGCCGAGGATCTGCTCCAGGCCACCCTGGTGAAGGCCTACCAGTCGTGGGACAAGATCTCCGATCAGGCCGCGCTGGACACCTACGTCCGGCGGGTGATGGTGAACACCCACATCTCGGGCTGGCGGAGACGGCGACTCGACGAGTACCCGACCGACGAGATCCCCGACTCCCCGGCCGCCGACGCGACCGGCGACAGTGACCTGCACGACGTGGTCCAGCGCGCGGTTGACCGGCTGCCGCGCCAGATGCGGGCCGCGGTGATGCTCAGGTTCTACGACGACATGACCGAGCCGGAGGTGGCGGCCGCGCTCGGTGTTTCCGTCGGGACGGTCAAGTCCACCGTGGCGCGCGCGGTCGCCAAGCTCCGCAAGGACGCCGAACTCGGCGCGGACGCCGAGCTCGGCGGCGGGTTCTCCTCGTGAGGCGCAGCGCGGCGGAGGCTTAACACGGCCAGGGAACACGTGGCACTATCAGCCTCAGCGCCCTAAATCAGCGCATAACGAGGCGCTAGCGTTGCTGGTAGCACTCAGTGGAACTTCACGAGGAGGTGGGTCCGCCGTGGAAAGCACGATGATGGACTTCCAGCTGACCGTTTCCGCCGATCATGCGGTACGGCACCACGGTGTTCGGCGACAAGGAGGTCGTCACCTGCGCCGGGGACGAGCCGTCGCGGCGGCGGACGTACGCGGCCGTCGGCGAGCGGACGGCGCGGCTGGCGAACGCGCTGCGCTCGCTCGGCGTCGACGGCGACCAGCGGGTCGGCACGTTCATGTGGAACAACGCCGAGCACCTCGAGTCCTACCTGGCCATCCCGGCCATGGGGGCCGTGCTGCACACGCTGAACATCCGGCTCTCGCCCGACCAGGTCGGCTACATCGCCACCCACGCAGGCGACCACGCGGTCATCGTCGACTCGTCCCTGATCCCGCTGTTCGCCAAGGTCCTGCCGCACGCCGACATGATCAGGCACGTGATCGTGTCGGGACCGGCCGACGACGAGGCGCTCGCAGCCCTGGCCGGCCACGGCCGCGAGGTGCACTCCTACGAGGAGCTGCTGGCCGCCGCCCCCGATTCCTTCGACTGGCCGGAGATCGACGAGCGGTCGGCGGCGGCGATGTGCTACACGAGCGGCACAACCGGGCTGCCCAAGGGCGTCGCCTACAGCCATCGCTCGACCTACCTGCACTCGATGGCGGTGTGCACGGCGAACGCGCTCGCCGTGTCCGAGCGCGACCGGGTGCTGCCGATCGTCCCCCAGTTCCACGCGAACGCCTGGGGGCTCGCCTACGCCGCGCTGATGTCCGGCGCCGACCTGGTGATGCCCGACCGCTACCTGTACCCCGACGTGATCGCGCGGCTGATCGAGACCGAGCGGGTGACGGTCGGCGCCGGGGTGCCGACCATCTGGCAGGGCATGCTCGCCCACCTGCGGACGGCCGGCGGCGACATGTCTTCGCTGCGGACGCTGGTCTGCGGCGGCTCGGCCCTGCCGGAGGCGGTGATGCGCGCGTACGCGGACGAGTTCGGCATCGGCATGACCCACGCCTGGGGGATGACGGAACTGTCGCCGATCGGCTCGGTCGCGCGCGAGCCCGCGGGCGTCACCGGGGAGGCGGTATGGCCGTTCCGGGCGTCCCAGGGGCGGCTGGTGTGCGGGGTCGAGGGGCGGCTGACCGGCGACGTCGGCGACGTGCTGCCGTCCGATGGCAAGGCCGTGGGCGAGCTCGAGACGCGCGGCCCGTGGATCACCGCGTCCTACTACAAGGACCGCGCGCCGGAGAAGTTCAACGACGGCTGGCTCCGCACCGGCGACGTCGGCACCCTCGACGAGGCGGGATTCATCAGGCTGACCGACCGGGCCAAGGACGTGATCAAGTCCGGCGGCGAGTGGATCTCGTCCATGGAGCTGGAGAACATCCTGATGGCGCACCCGTCGGTGGCCGAGGCGGCGGTGGTGGGGGTGCCCGACGAGCGCTGGGGCGAACGGCCGCTGGCGGCCGTCGTGCTGCGTTCGGACGCGCCCCCGGCGACGCCGGACGAGCTGCGCGCCTTCCTCGGCGAGCATGTGCCGCGCTGGCAGCTCCCCGAGCGCTGGTGCTACATCGACGAGGTGCCGAAGACCTCCGTCGGCAAGTTCAAGAAGACCACGCTGCGCGACCAGTACGCCGACGGCGATCTCGAGGTGACCACGCTGGCACCGCTCCCGCACTGAGGGCGGACCCGGCGGACCGGTCTCGCTGCCCGCGCAGGCAGCCGACGGCGTCGCTCGCTTTGCCGAGCGACGCCGGTACCGGTACGCTGATCGGCACCACGTCCTTTACGGCTGATGTCGGCATCTACGGCAGAAGTCAGCGCGGACGCGGATGGAGGATTCGCCTAGTCCGGTCTATGGCGCCGCACTGCTAATGCGGTTTGGGAGTGATCCCATCCGGGGTTCAAATCCCCGATCCTCCGCACAACTGTGTTTGAGGGCCTTCGGCCCTCTTCCCCAGCCGTGTTTGGCGGCCTGGCGGCCACCTTCCCGCTCCGCGCATCTCCCGGGGGGACGACCCCCCGTACCCCCCGAGGCGGGCTGTCGCCCGCAAACCGGTGGTGGTGACCGTGAGATGGCGGTCTACCTCCCCTGGAGGCGGGCAAAGCGGGGGGCGTGGGTCTGTCGGTTCGACTCGTGAGCACCACAGACCGCGTTGGTTACAGCCCGAGCGGTCCGGGGCGGGAGCGTGGGGAGTACGGGTCGCGGGGTGCCCTCAAGTGCCCACGATCATGGTCGAAGGCCGGTTCGGAGCGCCCCAACGGAACACGATCGCCTTCCAAGGTCGGCCTGCAGAGACGTGGGTTAAGTCAAGATCTTCATCCCGAACGGACCGTGGGTGACTCTCCCGGGTTGACCGCGCTCCGCCCCGCCGGGTGGCCGGGGTTGGGGTTACCGGGTGAGGCGAACTGCCGGCTACGTGCAGCTTGATCACGCGACCGGAATGTTCGCGTACAGTACCAATAACGTCGCGCACGAGGCCTTCTTCCCGTCCACGCCGCCCGCCGAGATGGCGCACGACCCGAAGCTTCTGGTCGCTGGCGGAGTTCCCTCCTAAGCTCCTGGTCACCGGTCACCACCCCTGACCGGTGACCAGGTTTTTCTGAGTCGGCGGCTCTTACGCCTGTTCCCTGCTGTGGTGTCGCTGGGATACGGTCTTCAGGACACGGGCAGGTATACGGTTTGGGAGGATTCATGCTGGCACCGGGCGGCTGGGTGACGGTCGGCATCGACAACGGTGGCACGGCGAACAACGGGACGGTCCTCGACGACCGCGGCCGGTTCCTCGTGGACACGATGGCGGAGCTGCCCAGCCTGGTCCGCGAGGGGCCCGACAAGGCGATCACCGCCCTGGTCGACTCCTTCGACAAGGTGCTGGCGATGACCTCGGTGCCGAGGGAGAAGGTCGCGCGCGGTCGGCCTCGACACGCCCGGTCCGGCCAGCGCCACCGGCGTCCTGATGACCGGCGGCGCGACCAACTTCGGCCACCCGGACTGGTCCAGGTTCGACATCAGGGGCGCCCTCGAGGCCCGGCTCGGCATCCCGGTCGTCTACAACAACGACGGCAACGCGGCCGCGCTCTACGCCCATCACGTGCGGCACGGGGCCAACGCCGCCGCCCGCGGGTCGGTCTCCGTCATCGTCGGCACCGGATGCGGCGGCGGCGTGGTCCACGACGGGCCGGGTCATCACCGGCGCGGCGGGGATGGCGGGCGAGCTCGGGCACATGATGATCCCGCTCGAGGGGCTGCTCGAGGACGGACCAGACGCTGCCGTCGTGCAACTGCGGTCAGTTCGGCGACGCCGAGTCGGTCGCCTCGCTGACCGGGATAACCGCGCAACCTGCTGCCGTACTGGCTGACCAGGTTCCCCGGCCACGAGCTGGCCGGGGTTGAGATCGGCCGGGCGGCCAAGCTGGTGCGCGGCTACGCCGAGCGGGGCGACGCGATGGCGCTGGAGATCTTCCGGCAGCAGGCGATGGCGATCGGCCGGGTCTTCTCCATCGCCGCCAAGTTCACCGACCCGGACACCTACTTCGTCGGCGGCGGCGTGATCGAGGCGGCCCCGCACTTCCGCGACTGGTTCGTCGACACGGTCAAGGAGAACACCGTGTTCTACGTTGAGCAGGCCGAGATCGCGGAGATCACGCTGGTCCCTGACCTGGACATGGCCGGCGCGCGAGGCTCCGCCATCGCCGCCAAGGAGTGGGCAGAGGGGGTTGGGCGAGCACTGTCGCGGTAATTCAGTCGTCGCCGGTGCCCGGGTCCTTGAAGATCAGCCCGCAGACCTCGAGGTAGAGCTGCTCGGGATAGGGCAGGTGGTCTATCTTGCGAAGCGCCTGATCCTGGCCGGCCGACTCGACGATGAACGTGCCGTAACCGAGAAGCCGCCCCATCGCCGAGCGCTCGAAGCGCATATCGGTGACTTTTGTGAGCGGCATCATGTTGACAGATTTCCTGATGACGCCGGTGGCGAGCAGCAGGCGCTGCGAAGTTACCACAAAGTAATCTTCAAGCCATACGTAGATCGCGTAAAGCAGCCTGATCAGGAGAATGAGCCAGGCCAGCCAGATGACCAGCAGGACGGCGCCGTCGAGGCGGGCGATGGTGGAGAGCAAGCCGGCCACCGCAAGCCCGGCGAGGGCCAAGGCCACCGGCTTGATCAGCACCGCAGGGTGGAACCGAACGGTGATCACCCGGCGCTCGTGCGGCAGGAGTACCCGGTAGATGCTCGCCGGGACCGTCTCGTTCGGTACGACCCTAATGCCCATTGCTAAGATCGCTCCTAGCATCAGACCGAGCCACGAAATTCGACAGACCGTGCGCGGCGCTGCTGAGCAGCGTCCCGATGTTGTGCACCAGATGCGCGGCACTCGTCGGCTGCTGGATCACCCACCATACGACGAATGCGATAGCCGCATAGGTGAGGATCTTGCTGAGTTTCACTGCCGCCTCCCTGGAAGCGCAGACGTGCTCCATCGTGCCAGTTCCCTTAATAGTAGACCGAAACCCAGCTTGGATGGGGGACCACCAAGCAGGTGCGGCTCTGGCCATGCCCGTCCTACCGCGACCAATTATGCCCGCATCTCGCGCGCGCTACGCATGACCCGGAGCGAGAGTACGCCGCCCTCGCGACCAGTCTGCCCCGACCTGCGGAGAAGCGGAAGAAGCCACGCCGAGGAGCGGCGCCACGACTCGGCTTGGTCACCATCACCGCCGTCGATCTGACAACCTTCCTCCCGGCAAGGCATGCTTGGACCATGGCGATGCCTGAGGTGAGCGAGACTGATTTTGCGATCGTCGTCTTCCGCGAGGACGACGGGTGGAATGCCGACGTGCTGCCGGTGGCGGTGACCGATGACCTGAACGGGTTCATCCGCGCGCTGCGCCAGCAGCCGAGCATCGCGGGCACGATAGGACTCGCCGGGATCGACGACTACTTCTTCGTGGCCGTCCGGATGATCGGCAGCCAGGTCTCGGTGCTGCTCTCCGACATCGGCGCGGCGCTGGACTACCCGCTGGCCGAGCAGGTGCTCGACTACCTCGACATCCCCGTCCCGGACGAGGAGGACCTGGACCAGGTGCTGCCGGTCGGCGACCTGTCGATCTTCGCCGACCTCGGCCTCGACGAGATGGACCTCGCCGCGATCTGCAGCCGGCTGGACTTCGACTCCGAGGACGACCCCTGGGATCACGTCGAGGACGCGGTGGAGTCGATCGCGGTCCGACTCGGCTTCGGCCCGGCGATGGAGCGCGCGCTCGACGTCGCCCTCGGCGCCTGACCCGTTGCCGACCGGGTACGAGGCCTCGTTCGAGCCGGCCATGCGGGCCGCGCTCGCGGAGGCCGGCGCCGCGCGCGGACACCGGGGACGTCCCGGTTGGCGCGGTCGTCCTCGACGGCTCGGGGGCGGTGATCGCCCGCGGGCGCAATCGTCGCGAGGCCGACGGCGACCCGACCGCGCACGCGGAGATCGTCGCGATCAGGGCGGCCGCCGCGATCGGTCGGCCAATGGCGGCTCGACGGCCTGACGCTGGTGGTGACGCTCGAGCCCTGCACCATGTGCGCGGGCGCGATAACGGCCGCCAGGCTGAGCCGCGCTGGTCTACGGCGCGGCGGACCCGCGGGCGGGCGCGGTCGGCTCACTCTGGGATGTCGTGCGAGATCAGCGACTCGCGCCGGTGCCGGAAGTGATCGGCGAGGTGCTCGCTGACGAGTGCCTGAACGTAATACGAAGGTTCTTCTCGGAACACAGGTAGTGACCCGACTCGTTGTTTGAGTCGAAAGTCAGGTAAGCTCACCGGCGGTGGAGTCGCCTAGTGGCCGAGGGCGCACGCCTCGAAAGCGTGTGAAGGGGCAACCCTTCCGTGGGTTCAAATCCCACCTCCACCGCCATATATGGTCCCTGGCTGATCTCTGGCCGGGGGCCACCGCGAGGAGTGGCCGTGCTTGAACCCCAGGGGACGCTGTTCCTTGTCCTCCTGCTGCTGGCTTTCGGGGGGCTCATTGCCTGGGTCGCCCTGGCCAGGCAGGTCGTGTTCCGCGTCATCGCCGCCTGTCTTGCGTTCATCCCGGCCATGGTGTTCGGCATCTTCGCGGTCAACAAGTACTACGACTACTACCAGACCTGGGGCGCCCTCTACAACGACCTGTCCGGGCAGACGACCGTCGATACCGCACCTGACCGCGGCCGGCCTGGGCAAGGGCACCGCCGGCTCGCTGAAGTCGCTGATCGCGGACCGCCAACGACTCCCAGATCGACGCGCAGTACGGGCTGCTCTTCAGCGCCATCATCACCGGCCGCCACAGCCACATCAGCAGGACGGCGTACGTCTACCTGCCGCCGCAGTACTTCCAGAAGGCGTACTCCAACTACCGGTTCCCTGCCATCGAGCTGCTGCACGGCTCGCCCGGTGATCCGTCAGGCCTGGGTGAACGTGATGAACGTGGTCCCGATCTACCTGAACGCGATCGCCAGCGGCAAGGCCAAGCCCGCCGTCCTGGTGATGCCGAACACCGACGGCGGCCAGCAGTACGGGCTGCAGTGCCTCAACGATCCGGGCGGCGTGCAGGACATGACGTACGTCGCCGAGGAGGTGCCGCGCTGGGCCGTCGCCAACCTCCGGGTGCAGCAGCCCGGTCCGGCCTGGGGCGTCGCGGGCTACTCGGAGGGCGGCTACTGCGCCGCCAACATCGCCCTGCAGCACCCGAACCTGTTCGGCTACGCCGGGTCGCTCAGCGGCTACTTCGCGCCGATCGAGAGCCAGGTGCCGCTCGGCGGCAAGGCCGGCGGCACGCCGGTCGACGTCAACGACTTCGCCCGCAGCAAGAAGCTGCTGCTGATCAACTCGCCCGACGAGTACATAACGCGGGTTCCGGTCACGGTCAGCGTCCCGCAGTTCTTCCTCGCGGCGGGCGCCGCCGATGAGGGCGACGTCCAGGCGGCGGAGCTATTCAAGCAGGAGCTCCTGCTCAGGGACGCCGGACGTGCCGCTGACGATCATCCCCGGCGGCGGCCACCAGGCGACCGTCTGGCGGGCGGCGCTGACGCCGATGCTCGACTGGATGACGCCGCAGCTCGCCGAGCAGGTGGCGAACGCCGAGCGGCGGGCGAAGCAGTCACAAGATCGACAAGGCCCGCAAAGCCGTCAAGCACCCCGTTGTCGCGAAGAAGCCGGTGCCGCTGACCTGACCTGCGCCGACTTGACCGGCGTTCGGTTGACCCAGCGTCACCGCTGGTTACTCGACGTGCGCTATCATCACGCAACGACATCGATTGAATTCGTAGCGTGAGGGGATGAGCGATGCTCGACGGTCGTAGACGGCAATCGGCGATCCTGCTGCTGGTGCCGGCCGCAGTGGTCGGCGCCAGCCTCGCCGGGTGCACCAGCTCCAGCAGTCACGGGGCCGGCGCTTCGCTGTCGGCGGCCAAGGGGGACTCGTTCAGCGCCTCGAAGCTCCGCGGCGCCCTGCTCACCCGGGTCAACGGCGTGGGCGCGGCGACGCCGGCGGCGAGCGGCGACTACACCGCGATCTCGGCGCGAGTCGGCAGCCGGGCAGTCGGCCGGCGGCGCCCCGAAGGCGTGCGCGCAGGCCGTCCAGACCGGGCTCGACACGGCCGTGCTGGCCGGCGCGACGGCCGCGTCGGTCACGTTCAAGGTGGGCGGCAACGACGTCTCCGAACTGATCGCGGCGGCGCCGGGCACGGCCGCCGCAAGCGCGCTGGCCGGGCGGCTGCCCGCCTCCTGCGCGCGCTACAAGGCGACCGTCGACGGCAAGACCGTCACCTACAGCGTGACCGAATCGGCCCTCACCGGGATCGGCAAGCAGGCCAAGGTCCTGAACGTCGCGTCGGCGGCGGGCGGCTCGGACGCCCGGTGGTCGCTCGTCTACCGCGGCGACGGGTTCGTCGGCGCGGTGACGCGTGGCCGGACCGAACGCCTCCCAGACCGCGGTTCGCGAGCTGGCCCAGCAGGCCTACGCGTACGCGGCCAAGTCACTGTCCTAGAACGGCGCGGGCGGCGCGGGCAGTGATCTGCCGGTGGGAAACTGATAGGCATGACTGACGTATCGCCGCGATTCCGTCCGGTGCTCGACACCGTGCCCGCCTACAAGCCCGGCCAGGCGCCGACCGCCGCGGCGGGCGAGGCGCACAAGCTGTCATCCAACGAGTCGCCGTACGGGCCGCTGCCGTCCGTGGTCGAGGTGATCGCGGAGGCCGCCCGCGCCGTCAACCGCTACCCGGACAACGGCGCGGCCGCGCTGACCGAGGCGATCGCCCGGCGGTTCGACGTCCCGGTCGGCCACGTCGCCGTCGGCTGCGGCTCGGTCGGCGTGCTGCAGCAGCTCATGGAGGCGGTCGGCGAGCCCGGGGCGGAGGTTCTCTACGCCTGGCGCTCGTTCGAGGCCTACCCGCCGCTGGCCGACCTCGCGGCCCTCACCTCGGTCCGCGTCCCGCTCACCGGACGAGACCCACGACCTGCCGGCGATGGCGGCCGCCATCACCCCGCAGACGAGGCTCATCCTCGTCTGCAACCCGAACAACCCCACCGGCACCGTCGTCCGCGAGCGCGAGCTGACCGAGTTCCTTGACCAGGTCCCGGCCGACTGCCTGGTCATCCTGGACGAGGCCTACCGCGAGTACATCCGCGACAGCGACGTCCCCGACGGCATCAGCCTCTACCGCGACCGTCCGAACGTGGCCGTGCTGCGCACCTTCTCCAAGGCCTACGGCCTGGCGGGCCTGCGCATCGGCTTCCTGATCGGCCACGAGCCGGTCGCCGAGGCCATCCGCAAGACCATGCTCCCGTTCACCGTGAACGCGATCGCCCAGGCCGCCGCGGTGGCCTCCCTCGACGCCGAGGACGAGCTCCTGGAGCGGGTGGAGACCACGGTCAAGGAGCGCGACCGCGTCCGCGAGGCGCTCCGGGCGGACGGCTGGACCGTCCCCGCGACCGAGGCGAACTTCGTCTGGCTCCGGCTGGGCGACCAGACCACCGCCTTCGCCCAGTCGTGCGACGCGGCCGCGATCTCGGTCCGCCCCTACGCGGGCGAGGGCGCGAGGATCTCGATCGGCACGCCCGCCGCGAACGATGCCTTTCTCGCGGCGGCGCGTGCCTTCCCCTATCGGGCGTAGCCCTTAGGGCTCGCCGATTTCGTGCTCTTCGGCGGTGACGTCAGCGCCGAGGACGCGCAGCCGCTCGGCGAAGGTCGCGTGACCGCGGTCGATGAGGTAGCCGGGCGAGACCACGGTCTCGCCCTCGGCCGCGAGGCCCGCCAGGATCAGCGCCGCGCCGCCGCGCAGGTCGGGCGCCACGACATCGCAGCCGCGAAGCGCCGACGGCCCGTGCACGATCGCGACGTTGTTGTCGATCTCGACCTTGGCGCCCATCTTGTTCAGCTCGGGCACCAGCGCGTAGCGGCCGTCGAAGATCGTCTCGCGGATGTAGCTCGCGCCGTCGGCCAGCGTCGCGGCGGCCATGATCGGCTGCTGCAGGTCGGTCGCGAAGCCCGGGTACGGGCTGCGTGATCACGTTGATCGGTCGCAGCGGCTTCTCCCGGTGGACCTGAAGCACGGCGCCGCTGGACGAGAACTCCGCGCCCATCTGCTCGAGCTTCCAGCGGGCGACGCCGAAGTGGTCGATGTTCGCCCCGACCAGGTTGATCTCGCCGCCGGCGGCCACCGCGGCCATGGCGAACACGCCCGCGTCGATCCGGTCGGACATCACCGTGTGCTCGACCGCCGGACAGCTCGGACACGCCGTGCACGGTGATGAAGCCGGTGCCGCCGCCGGTGATCTCCGCGCCCATCTTGGTGAGGAACGAGATCATGTCGAGCACTTCCGGCTCTTGCGCCGTGTTGTCGATGATCGTCGTGCCTGGCGCGAGCGACGCCGCCATCATCAGGTTCTCGGTGCCGGTGTGCGACGGCGTGTCCAGGTACAGGTGCGCGCCGCGCAGGCCGTCGGGAGCGGTGATCCTGATGACCGACTCGCCCTCGTCGACGGTCGCGCCGAGCCGGGCGAACCCGCGGTAGTGGAAGTCAAGGTTCCTGCTGCCGAGGTTGCAGCCGCCGATGCCCTCGATGACGGCCTCGCCGAACCGGTGCAGCAGCGCGGGCACGAAGAGCACCGAGCCGCGGAAGCGGCGGGCGATCTCCGCTGGCAGCACCGGCGAGTTCAGCGTCGAGGCGTCTACCACGAGTGTGCGCTCGGTCTCGTGGAACTCAACCCGGGCGCCGACCGCCTGGGCGAGCTCGACGGCGCGGTAGACGTCCTCGATCGGCGGGACGTTCCGCAGCACGGTGCGACCCTTATCGGTCAGCAGGGCCGCTGCGATCATCTTCAGGGCCGCGTTCTTCGCGCCCTGGATGAACACCGTGCCCTGCAGCGGCGCTCCGCCGCGAACACGGTAGCGGATCTCGGTGCCCTTGGTCATGTGGATACAGCTCCTGTCCGAGGGGGAACGGCGAGAACGGCGCACTCCGTGAGCGCACCCGAGCGAACGCGTTGTCCAGTATGCCACCCGATGCGGGTGCTCAAGCGAGGTCAGCCAGACGAGCGAAGACGCCGCCAAGCCGCTCGACGTAGCTTTCTGCGCGGAATGCCCGGTCAAGGGCGGCCTCATCCAGCACCATGTTCCTGTTCTTACCCTGCGTAATCAGAGAATCACGGAACGGCGTCTGGTTGTCCCAGGTCTCCATCGCGGCCGCCTGCACCAGGGCGTACGCGTCCTCCCGGGAGAGCCCGCTGCTCACCAGCTCGAGCAGCACCGACGAGGAGAACAGCAGCCCGTGGGTGACGTCCATGTTCGCCCGCATCCGGTCGACGTCGACCACCAGGCCCTCGACCAGGCCGGTGGTCAGGTGCAGCAGGTAGTCGGTGCCGATGGCCGCGTCGGGCAGCGCGATCCGCTCGACGCTCGAGTGCGAGATGTCGCGCTCGTGCCAGAGCGGTATGCCCTCGGTGACCGGCGTCACGTAGGACCGCACCACGCGGGCCAGCCCGGCGATCCGCTCGGACCTGATCGGGTTCTTCTTGTGCGGCATCGCCGACGAGCCCTTCTGCCCGGTCCGGAAGGGCTCCGCGAGCTCGCGCACCTCGGTCCGCTGGCCGTGCCGGACCTCGAGCGCGATCGCCTCGCAGACCGTGGCCAGGATGGCCAGCGCGGACACCCACTCGGCGATGCCGTCGCGCATCACCACCTGGGTGGCGACGTCGGCCGGCGCGGAGCCCGAGCTCCGGCATCACCTCGGCCTCGATCGACGGGTCGATGTTGGAGTAGCTGCCGACCGGACCGGACAGCGTGCCGACCGCGACCGCCTCGCGGGCCCGCCGGACCCGGTCCCTTGACCTGGCGGCGGCGAACGCGAAGTCGGCCACCCGGTGCCCCCACACGTCGGGTTCCGCGTGGATGCCGTGCGTCCGGCCGGAGCGGAGCGTGTCCCGGTGCGCGAGCCCGTGGTCGCGCAGCACCGCCACCAGCCGGTCCGCCTTCTCCAGTATGAGGTCGGTCGCCTCGACGAGCTGCAGCGCGAGCGCGGTGTCGAGCAGGTCCGACGAGGTCATCCCGTAGTGCACGTAGGCGGCGGCCGAGCGCGGCTCGGTGTTGTCGGCCCAGGCGGTGAGGAACGCGATCACGTCGTGCTCGGTCACGGCCTCGACCTCGGCCACCGCCTCGGGCGTCGGCGGCGGCGCGGCCCGGACCGGGCCGACCGCCTCGGCAGGCACCGTTCCCGCCCGGGCGTGGGCCTCGAGCACAAGCGTCTCCACCCGGCACCAGAGCTCGTACTTGTGGGCCTCGGACCAGACCCGCCCCATCGCGGGCAGCGTATACCTGTCGATCATGCCTCTACGGTAGCCGCCGCCGCGTTCAGCCGCCTGCCAGCCGGCGCGGGGAACCGCCCGGGGCGCCGGCGGACTGAGGGCTGGTCGGCCCGTACGGCCGGCGCGCTCGGCGATGTCGTCGCGGTGCCAGCCGCCGCGGAAGGACGCGCGGCCGGCGGCGGCGTAGGCGGCGGTCGCGGGCGGCGGCCAGGTCGGGGCCCGAGCCCACGGCGTTGAGCACCCGGCCGCCCGCCGTCACCAGGTCGCCCGCTGACCAGGGCAGTGCCGGCCTGCAAGAGGTAACCATCGGTCCGTTCGGACGAATCGATTGTGATCTTGTCGCCCTTGGCCGGGGACTCGGGATAGCCCTCGGCGGCGAGCACCACCGTCACCGCCGCGCCCGGGTGCCAGCGGAGCGCGGGCGCGGCCGCCAGGCCGCCGATCGGCCGACGCGTGCAGCAGGCCCGCCAGCGGCGTCGCCAGCCGGTCGAGGACCACCTGCGTCTCCGGGTCGCCGAAGCGCGCGTTGAACTCGATCACCTTGACGCCCTTGCCGGTCAGCGCGAGGCCGACGTAGAGCACGCCGCGGTAGGGCGCGCCGCGGCGCGCCAGCTCGGTCGATGGTGGGCATGACCACCCGGTCCATCACCTCGTCGACCAGGCCGGCCGGGGCCCAGGGGAGCGGGGTGTAGGCGCCCATGCCGCCGGTGTTCGGCCCCAGATCACCGTCGTGCGCCCGCTTGAAGTCCTGCGCCGGCAGCAGCGGCACCGCCGTGCTCCCGTCGCACAGCGCGAACAGCGACACCTCGGGCCCGTCCAGGTACTCCTCGATCACCACCCGCTGGCAGGACGCGGCGTGCCTGCAGCGCCGCCGCGCGGTCGTCGGTGACGACGACCCCCTTGCCGGCCGCGAGCGCGTCGTCCTTGACCACGTAAGGCGGCCCGAAGGCGTCAAGCGCCTCCTCCGCCTCAGCCGGGGTAGCGGCCACCCGGGCCTCGGCGGTCGGCACCCCGGCCGCCGCCATGACGTCCTTGGCGAACGCCTTGGACCCCTCGATCCGCGCCGCCGCCGCATCCGGCCCGAACACGGCGATGCCGGCCGCGCGCAGCGCATCCGCCACCCCCGCCACCAGCGGCGCCTCTGGCCCGATGACAACAAGGTCGGCGCCGAGCCGCTTAGCCAGGCCAACGACGTCAGCCGGATCGGTAGCCGAGACCCCATGCGTCCGGGCGAGCGAAGCGATGCCCGGATTCCCCGGAGCGGCATGCAGCTCGCTAACGTCCGGGTCGGCCGCAAGCGCCCGAACGATCGCATGCTCCCGCCCGCCAGACCCAATCACAAGTACGCGCACGTTCCGGAGCCTACCCTTGCCACCAGCGAGATGGCCTTGTGGCCCACCAGGCCACTTCTAGCGGGCCTGTGGCCCCCAGGGCCATATCCGTTGTAGCCCTGTGGCCCACAGGGCTACAACGACAGCCGCGCGTTTAGGGTCGCTGGGGTAGCCGACAGGTCGCTACAGCAGCGGCCGGAGGGACAGCGTCTGGTCGCGCCGCGGGCCGACGCCGACGGCCGCGACCGGGGCGCCGGACAGCTCCTCGATCGCCCGGACGTAGTCGCGAGCGGCCTTGGGCAGGTCCTCGAACGACTTCGCCTCGCGAGATGTCCTCCCACCAGCCGTCCAGGTACTCGTAGACCGGCTTGGCGTGGTGGAACTCGGTCTGCGTCATCGGGATCTCGTCGTAGCGCTTGCCGTCGACCTCGTAGGCCACGCAGACCGGCACCTTGTCCAGGTTGGAGAGCACGTCGAGCTTGGTCACGAAGAAGTCGGTGACCCCGTTGACCCGGGTCGCGTAGCGGGCGATCACCGCGTCGAACCAGCCGGTCCGGCGGGCGCGGCCGGTGGTCACGCCGTACTCGCCGCCGATCTTGCGCAGGAACTCGCCGACTCGTCGTTGAGCTCGGTCGGGAACGGGCCCGAGCCGACCCGGGTGGTGTACGCCTTGACGATGCCGATCACCTTGCTGATCCTGGTCGGCCCGATGCCGGACGCCGACGCAGGCGCCGCCCGCGGTCGGGTTCGAGGAGGTGACGAACGGATAGGTGCCGTGATCGATGTCGAGCAGCGACCCCTGCGCGCCCTCGAGGAGCACGGTCGCGCCCTCGTCGAGCGCCTGGCCGAGGACGAGGCCGGTGTCGGCGACGTACGGCCGCATCCGCTCGCCGTAGGCCAGGTAGTCGTCGGCGATCTGCCCGGCGTCGATGCCGCGCCGGTTGTAGATCTTGGTGAGCAGCTGGTTCTTGTCCCGCAGGGCGAGCTCGAGCTTCTGCCGCGAGGATGCCGGGATCGAACAGGTCCTGGACCCGGATGCCGACCCGGGCGATCTTGTCGCCGTAGGTCGGGCCGATGCCGCGGCCGGTGGTGCCGATCTTGGCGTTGCCGAGGAACCGCTCGCTGACCTTGTCCAGCGCCCGGTGGTAGGGCATGATCAGGTGCGCGTTGGCGCTGACGAGCAGGCGGTCGCAGCTCACGCCGCGCTCTTGCAGCGCGTCGATCTCCTCGAACAGCGCCTTCGGGTCGATGACGACGCCGTTGCCGATGACCGGGGTGACGTCGGGGGAGAGCACGCCGGACGGGAGTACGTGCAGCGCGTACTTCTCCTCGCCGATCACGACCGTGTGGCCGGCGTTGTTGCCGCCCTGGTACCTGACGACGTACTGCACGCTGTCCCCGAGCAGGTCGGTCGCCTTGCCCTTACCCTCGTCGCCCCACTGGGCGCCGATCAGCACGATGGCAGGCATTTCTCTTCACGCCTTTCACACGACGAAAGCCCCTGGCGGCGCAAGCGCGACAGGGGCTCTTGCGTTGTGAGGTTACCCGAAACATGCTGGTGAAACCTAGTCGGGTAGCGCCGCCGCCGATCGCGGGGCAACCGGCCCGCCCGCGCATGCGAAGCCGATCTGGCACACTGCTGCGCATGAGCACTCACACGAACCTGCTCGGCGAGCCGCCGGCCACGCTGCTGCCGCCGGTGCCCGAGGCGGAGAAGATGCTGGCGGAGGGGAAGCCCGCGGTCGAGGTCGCGGCCGCGTTCCCCACGTTCTCACTGGCCTGGGCGCTGCTGGCGGAGCTGGCGCTCGAAGGCGACCGGTTCGTCGAGGCCTACGCCTACGCCCGCACCGGGTACCACCGGGGGCTCGACGCGCTGCGGCGCAACGGCTGGAAGGGCCACGGGCCGATCCCGTGGTCGCACGAGCCCAACCAGGGCTTCCTGCGCTGCCTGGCCGCGCTCGCCCGGGCGGCCGACGCGATCGGCGAGGAGGACGAGGCGCAGCGCTGCTGGACGTTCCTGGCCGACAGCAGCGCCGAGGCGGCCGCTCACCTGAAGCCGTTAGCCGCAAGGGGTACGAAAATCCGAAGAAGTCATCCCTAACGGACCGTTGCTCCGCGTTGCGCGGCCACGGTGCCTGCCAGGCGGGGCAAACGGTCCGTTCGGGATGACGATTCTGAATCTGCCCTTACTTCAGCCGGGTGCCGGCCGAGCTCAGATCCTGGCAGGCCTGGGTGACCCGGGCGGTCATGCCGTTCTCGGCCGCCTTGCCCCAGGAGCGCGGGTCGTAGACCTTCTTGTTGCCGACCTCGCCGTCGACCTTGAGCACGCCGTCGTAGTTGGCGAACATGTGGCCGGCGACCGGGCGGGTGAACGAGTACTGGGCGTCGGTGTCGACGTTCATCTTCACCACGCCGTAGGAGATGGCCTCGCGGATCTCGCTCTCGGCCGAGCCGGAGCCGCCGTGGAAGACCAGGTCGAACGGCTTGTCCTGGCCGTACTTGGCGCCGACCGCGTCCTGGATGTCCTTGAGCACCGACGGGCGGAGCTTCACGTGGCCGGGCTTGTACACGCCGTGCACGTTGCCGAAGGTCGCGGCCAGGATGTACCGGCCCCGCTCGCCGAGGCCGAGGGCCTCCGCCGTCGCCAGGGCGTCCTCCGGGGTGGAGTAGAGCTTCTCGTTGATCTCGCCGACGACGCCGTCCTCCTCGCCGCCGACGACGCCGATCTCGAGCTCCATGATGATCCTCGCCTCGGCGCACTTGGCCAGCAGGTCCTTGGCGATCTCGAGGTTCTCCGCGAGCGGCACCGCCGAGCCGTCCCACATGTGGGACTGGAAAAGGGGCTCCCTGCCCGCCTTGACCCGGTCCGCCGAAATCTGGACAAGCGGGCGCATATAGGTGTCTAGCTTGTCAATGGGGCAGTGGTCGGTGTGCAGCGCGATGTTGACCGGGTACTTGGCCGCGACCACGTGCGCGAACTCGGCCAGCGCGCTCGCGCCGGTGACCATGTCCTTGACCGCCTGGCCGGACAGGTAGTCGGCGCCGCCGGTGGAGACCTGGACGATCCCGTCGCTCTCGGCGTCGGCGAAGCCCTTGAGGGCCGCGTTGAGCGTCTGGCTCGATGTGACGTTGATCGCCGGGTAGGCGAAGCCTTGCTGCTTGGCCCGGTCGAGCATCTGCGCGTAGATGTCTGGGGTCGCGATGGGCATGGCGGATGCCTCCTGTTGAATTCCCTCTGAATCCCTTGTCCGGGGAGAACTCTAGCCTGGAAGTGGGCTATGTCACTCCTGGCCATGCTGTACAAAGGTGCCCATGCAGAGCTTCCTCGTGTCGCACGCCATCTACGCCATCGTCTTGTTCGGCGTGCTCGAGGCAATGTGCATACCGATCTCCTCCGAGCTGACGTTCCTGCTCGGCGGCGCGATCGCGTCGGGCGCGGTCGTGCACCCGCACCCGTCGCTGGCGCTGGTGATCATCCTCGGCATCGTGGCCGAGATGGTCGGCTCCTACATCGCCTACGGCGTGGGCCGGTGGGGCGGTCACCCGCTGGTGCGCCGCTGGGGCCGGTACGTGCTGATCACCGAGTCGGACGTGGCCCGGGCGGAGCGGTTCCTGGCCGGGCGCGGCGCGTGGGCGCTGCCGGTGGCGCGGATGCTGCCGTTCGTCCGCGCCTTCGCGTCGATCGTGGCCGGCCTGGTGGACATCCCGCCGGTGCGATTCGGGGTGCTGAACTTCATCGGCACGACCATCTACATCGTCGTGCTCTCCAGCATCGGCTACAGCCTCGGCGGCCAGTGGACCAAGCTGAACCACAGCCTCTCGCTCGCCAGCTACATCCTGGTGGTGGTCGTGGTGCTGGCGATCGTCGGCTTCGTCGTCTACCGGCTGCGCGCCTTCCGCCGCGAGGCGGCCGAGGGCACCGCCCCCGCCTCGTCGGCCGAGCGCACCGGCCGGCACCGCCAGGGTTAGATCGGGGCTGTCGCTAGAGGTCGAGTTCGGCCAGTTCGTAGACGGCGATGTAGGGCAGGCCGCGGTCGAGGATCTTCTGCCTGGCGCCGCGATCGACGATGACGGCGACGCCGACCACCTCCGCGCCCGCCGCCTCGAGGCACTCCACCGCGGTGAGCACGGAGTCCCCGGTCGTGGAGGTGTCCTCAAGCGCGAGCACCCGGCGGCCGGTCACGTCCGGCCCCTCGATCCGGCGCTGCAGGCCGTGAGTCTTCTCCGCCTTCCGCACCACGAACGCGTCGATCGGGGTGGACCGGTTGGCCGCCGCGTGCAGCATCGCCGTCGCCACCGGGTCGGCCCCGAGGGTCAGCCCGCCGACCGCGTCGTAGGACAGGCCCGGCCGTCGCGTTCAGCAGCACCCGCCCGACCAGCGGCGCCAGGCGGCCGTCGAGCGTTACCCGGCGCAGGTCCACGTAGCTGGTCGCGTGCTGTCCCGAGGACAGCACGAAGTCGCCGTGGACAACGCCCTTGGCCTTGATCCCTGCCAGCAGTTCTTCGCGATCACTCACAGCGACGCAGTGTACTGGGGAACGGTGATCTTGCCCCCGGCCGGGCGGTGACTTGTGCGGGAACGGCCCTCGGGGGCGGCGCACTTTATTACCCTAGGAGGGCGAGGGACGCTCGGCCATGTGTCGCTGTGGCTGCTGACCTGGATGTTCTCGCACTGTGAGGGGAAAGGCGGTATGGCGTGGATCGCTGTGCGCTGTTCGTGGACGCGGGCTATGTGCTGGCGGACGGTGCGATGGCGGTGCACGGTACGCGCCGCCGTGAGTCCGTCTCGTGGGATTACCCGGGTCTGCTGCAACTGCTCGCGGGCCTGGCGATGGAGCGGTCGAGGCTGCCGCTGCTGCGCTGCTACTGGTACGACTCGACGGTCGAGGGCCGCCGGAGTCCGGACCACGACGCGCTCGCCGACCTGCCCGGCGTCAAGCTCCGGCTGGCGAAGATGCGGCCGGGCCGCCGCGAGGGCGTCGAGGGCGAGATCCACCGCGACCTCACCACGCTGGCGCGGAACAAGGCCGTGAGCGACGCGATGGTGGTCAGCGCCGAGGAGGATCTCGCGCAGGTCATCGCCGACGTCCAGGACATGGGCATGCGGGTCACCCTGCTGCACATCGCCAACGACGGCAACGCCGAGATCCCGCGCGCGCTCCGCCAGGAGTGCGACGACATCGTGCAGATCAGCGCCTCCCAGCTGCGGCCGTTCGCGGAGCTGATCTCCGGGGCCGAGCCGCCGCGCCGGGACGAGCGCGAGGGCGGGATGCTCGCCATCCGGGCCGGCTCCAATGGCAACGGTCATGGGAACGGCAACGGCAACGGCCACGGGAACGGCCGGGCGTTGCTCGGGCGGGTCGCCCAGCACGCGGCCGAGCGGCACGACGAGGACCGGGCGGACGCCGTCCGGGAGCCCGCCGCGGCCTACGACACGATCGCCGACTTCGGCAGCGTCTCGGACTACCGGCCGCTCGAGGAGTACCGGGCCGGCCAGGACTACAGCGCCCCGCCGTCCGACTACGGAGCTCCCGCCCCCGGCGCCGGGCCTTCTCTTCCCGACTTCACGCCCGCGCCCGCGGGTCGGCCGGAGTTCACGGCGCGGGCCGAGCCGCCCGCGCGCCAGGACAGCCAACGGCCGGAATCGCCTGAATTGCCCGCCCGGGAAGAGCTGTACGCCGCGCCGGTCGCCGTCCCGCTGGCCGCGGACGACCTGACCGCCGAGCGCGGCCCGGCCCGGCCTGCTCAGGAACCGGAAATCCTGCGCCCGGTCGAGTCCGGGTACGGCGCCGTTGAGTCCGGCTACAACCCGGCCGAGTCCGGCTATAACCCGGGCGCCGTCCGGGATCAGTTCCAGCACGAGGCGGCGAGCCGCGAGCCGCATCCGGGGGGCGCGGGGGACAGGTTCCAGCCGGTCCCGGTTCCCGTCCCGGCCGCGGTCCCGGCTGGTTCGGCCGCGATCCGGCGGCTGCCCGTCCACAACGGAGCGCAGGCCGGGCAGCCGGCCGGCCAGCCGTCGTCCGGTCAGGGGCCGCTCGGTCAGCCGCCCCAGTCGCCGGCGCCCGGTGGCCTCGCCATCCCGGACCTCGGGCCCGCGTCGCCGGCCACCGGCCCGGGATCGGGCGGTCAGCCCATCGCCCCGGTCGTGCCGATGGAGCAGGCGGGCATGGGCTACGGCGGCAACCGCGCCGCTGCCTACGGTGGCCCGCGCCGGTCAGCGGGCCGATATCGCTGGTCGGTCAGCCGCCGGTCCCGGCCGCGCACGGGGGTCCGACAGGACCGGGCGAGGCACCCCCGGGTCAGCAGGGTCAGCAGGGTCAGCAGGGCCGGCCGGGTCAAGCCGGTCAGCAGGGGCCGGACGTGTATCCCGCGCTGAGCCAGGTGGCTCCGCCGCCGGCCGGGCAGCAGGACGCGGGCGGGTCGCCGCGGCTATTCCGGCGGGCAGTCCGGCGTGTCCCTCGCGGACGCGGTGCAGTCCGCGCACGAGGAGGGCCAGGCCTTCGGCGAGTCGGTGGCCCGCGACGCGCCCGCGCTGTGGCTGGAAGCCGTGCTTGCCAGGAAGCCCCGGATGCCGTCTGACCTTGAGGCCAGGCTGCTTCAGGGATCGGCCCTGCCGATCGACTTCCTGCTCCATGACGAGGTGCGGCATGCGCTGCGCCGCGGGTTCTGGGATGCGCTTGAGCACGCCCGCCGATAAATCCGGACGTATGGAGAAGGGTCGCTGAGGTACCGTGGGAAGAGTGGCAGCTGGCGTCGGCGACTTCGACGAGATCGAGTTCCAGGCAGCGCGCACGGGTAATCACGTGCGGGCCGCCGTTCGCATGAGCCAACTCGCGCAGGAGGTTGATCCCGGCCTGCGCGCCGAGGCCCATGTGCGAGCGGGCGAGCAGTGGATGATGGCCGACGAGCCTCAGCCTGCGGCGGACGAGTTCACCGCCGCGATCGAGGACGGCGGCCTGGTCTCGGCCGAGGCCAGGGTTCACCTGGCCCGGGCGCTGTTCGGGCTTGACCGGGGGCCGGAGGCGGAGCTGCTGCTGGCCGGGCTGACCGCCGAGCGCGACGACGTCAGCCCCCGCACCTGCGATCTGCTGGCCGAGCTGTTCACCGAGCAGGGCGACCTGCGCCGGGCGCAGGACTGGAGCACGGTCGGCGTCGAGCGGTGCATCCAGCTCGGCGATGAGGCGGAGCTGCAGCTGCTGCTCCGCCTCAGGTACCGCCTCCGGGTTGACCTCGGCCTCGGCGAGGACGACTACGACCGCATGCTCGACGGCACGCCCCGCAAGGCCTGAGGCCGGCGGGGCCGGGCCTCAGCAGTCCGGCCTAGTCGGCCTGCTGCCCGGCGCCCTGCACGGTCAGTCCGTCAGCGGCGGAGTCGCAGGTCGACGATCACCTCGTCGCCGTCGGTGATCCGCGCCGGACAGCAGCGCCTTGGCCAGCTTGTCGCCGATCGCCGACTGCACCAGCCGACGCAGCGGCCGGGCCCCGTACACCGGGTCGAAGCCGGTCAGCGCCAGCCATTCCTTCGCCGCCGGGGTGACGGTCAGCGTCAGCCGTCGGGCCGACAGCCTGCGGCCGAGCCGGTCCACCTGGATGTCCACGATCCTCGACAGCTCCGACGTGGACAGCGCGTCGAAGATGATCACGTCGTCCAGCCGGTTGAGGAACTCGGGCTTGAACGAGGCGCGAACCGCGTTCATCACCGCGTCCCGCTTGGCCTTCTCGTCGATGGAGGGGTCGGCGATGAAAGACGAGCCGAGGTTCGAGGTCAGGATGAGGATCGTGTTACGGAAGTCCACGGTCCTGCCCTGCCCGTCGGTCAGCCGCCCGTCGTCCAGGACCTGCAGCAGCACGTCGAAGACCTCGGGGTGCGCCTTCTCGACCTCGTCGAGCAGCACCACGCAGTAGGGCCGCCGCCGCACCGCCTCGGTGAGCTGACCGCCCTCCTCGTAGCCGACGTAGCCGGGCGGCGCGCCGACCAGGCGCGCGACCGAGTGCTTCTCGCCGTACTCGCTCATGTCGATGCGGATCATCGCCCGCTCGTCGTCGAACAGGAACTCCGCCAGGGCCTTGGCCAGCTCGGTCTTGCCGACACCGGTCGGTCCGAGGAAGAGGAACGAGCCCGTGGGCCGATCCGGGTCGGACACGCCCGCCCGCGCCCTGCGCACCGCGTCGGAGACCGCCTGCACGGCGCTGGCCTGGCCGATGACCCGGCTGCCGAGCTCGGACTCCATCCGCAGCAGCTTGCCGGTCTCGCCCTCGAGCAGCCGCCCGGCCGGGATGCCGGTCCAGGCCGACACCACGTCGGCCACGTCGTCCGGGCCGACCTCTTCCTTCACCATCGGCGGGGCGCTCAGGCCGGGGCTGCCGGCATCCGGCTGGCCCTCGTCGGCGCGGTCGGTCGCGGCCGCCTCGGCGATCTCCGCGTCGAGGGTGGGGATCTCGCCGTACAGCAGCCTGGACGCGGTCTCGTAGTCACCGTCGCGCTGGGCGCGCTCGGCCTGGCCCTTCAGGTCGTCGAGCTTCTTCTTCAGCTCGCCAACCCGGTTTAGACCGGACTTCTCCTGCTCCCAGCGGGCGGTCAGCCCGGTGAGCTGCTCCTGCCGGTCGGCGAGGTCGGCGCGGAGCTTGCCGAGCCGCTCCTTGCTGGCCGCGTCGGACTCGCGGGAGAGCGCGAGCTCCTCCATCTTCATCCGGTCCACGATCCGCCGCAGCTCGTCGATCTCGACCGGGGAGGAGTCGATCTCCATCCGCAGCCTGGACGCGGCCTCGTCGACCAGGTCGATCGCCTTGTCGGGGAGGAACCGGGCGGTGATGTAGCGGTCGGACAGGGTGGCGGCGGCGACCAGCGCGGCATCGGAGATCTGCACCTGGTGGTGCGCCTCGTAGCGGCCCTTGAGCCCGCGCAGGATCGCGATCGTGTCCTCGACCGACGGCTCGCCCACCAGAACCTGCTGGAACCGCCGCTCGAGGGCGGGGTCCTTCTCGATCCGCTCGCGGTACTCGTCAAGCGTGGTGGCGCCGACCATCCGCAGCTCGCCGCGGGCCAGCATCGGCTTGAGCATGTTGCCCGCGTCCATCGCGCCCTCGGCGCGGCCCGCCCCGACCACGGTGTGCAGCTCGTCGATGAACGTGATGACCTGGCCGTCGCTGGCCTTGATCTCGTTGAGCACGGCCTTGAGCCGCTCCTCGAACTCGCCGCGGTACTTCGCGCCCGCGACCATGCTGCCGAGGTCGAGGGAGATCAGCCGCTTGCCGCGCAGCGACTCGGGCACGTCGCCCGCCACGATGCGCTGGGCCAGGCCCTCGACGACGGCCGTCTTGCCGACGCCGGGCTCGCCGATCAGAACCGGGTTGTTCTTGGTCCGCCTGGACAGCACCTGGACCACTCGGCGGATCTCGGAGTCACGGCCGATCACCGGGTCGAGCTTGCCGTCCTTGGCCTGCTGGGTCAGATCGACGCCGTACTTCTCGAGCGCCTGGTAGGTGCCTTCCGGGTCCTCGCTGGTGACCTTGGCGCTGCCTCGCACCTGCGGTGAAGGCCTCGGTCAGGGCGTCGGCGGTAGCGCCCGCGCGCGCGCAGCACGGTGGCGGCCTGGCCGCCGTCGGCGGCGATCCCGACCAGCAGGTGCTCGGTCGAGACGTACTCGTCATCGAGCTGGCGCGCCCGGCTCGCGGCCGTGTTGATCACGGCGAGGAGCTGCCTCGACGTCTCCGGAGCGCTGGTGGTGGCGCCGTGCATACGCGGCAGCCGGTCGATCTGATCGCCGGCCTCCTTCGCGATGAGCGCCGGGTCGGCGCCCACGGCCCGCAGCAGCGGCGCCGCGGTCCCGTCGGCCTGCTCCAGGAGCGCGGCCAGCAGGTGCAGCGGGTCGACCTGGGGGTTGCCGTTCGCTGCGGCCTTCCTGATCGCCACCGAGAGCGCCTCTTGGCTCTTACGGGTGAGCTTGTCGTCCATGGGTTACTTCAATCCCCCTTGATGCTTATTAACTTTTCTCGCCGGCGGTCGCCTGGCCGGGACCGCGCGGCGGTGCGTCCGCCTGCGGCTGGCCGGTTCCGCCGGGCGGGGCGGCCGCCTGCGGCGGCGTCGCCTGCGCGGCCGCTGCCTGCCAGAAGGTCACCCTGGTGGAGGAGCGGACCGGGACGAGGGTGGCGGCCGGGTCCACCGTCCGTGACCGGCGGAGCTCGGCCAGCCGGGCGGCGACCGCGCGGGTGGACTCCAGCTCGTTGCGCAGCTGGGAGATCTCGGCGTGCAGCCCCGCGGCCATCAGCCGGGTCTGCTCGAGCTCCCGCTCCAGGTCCAGGATCCGCTTGATGCCCTCGAGGTTGATCCGCTCCTCCTGGGACAGCCGCTGGATCTCCCGCAGCGTGAGGATGTCACGCATCGAGTAGCGGCGACCGCCGCCCGCGGTCCGCCGCGGTATTACCAGCCCCACCCTCTCGTAGCCGCGCAGCGTCTGCGGATGCATGCCCGATAGGTGCGCGGCCACGGAGATGACATACACGGGCACGTCATCAGACAGCTCGTATGGGTTGCTCATGTCATCTCCTTTCCTTCGTTCTCATTTCCTGCTGGTCGTGCTGGTCGTGCTGGTCGTGCTGGTCTGCTACGCCTCGCGGGCCCGGCGGAGCAGGTCCTCGCGCGGGTCCGCTTCCGCTGTGGCGATACGCAGGTCCTCGAGCGCCGACCGTGCCTTCTTGTTCAGGTCCTGCGGCACGACCACCTCGACGGTGGCGAGCAGCGCGCCGAGCGTCCCGTCCTTGCGGCGGACGCCGCGGCCGGGGACGCGGAGCACCTGTCCGTTCGGCGTGCCCGGCGGGACGCGCACGGTGACCGCGGCACCGCGGTGGGTCGGCACCTTGATCTCCGCGCCGAGCGCAAGCTCGGGCATCGTCACCGGCACCGTCACCGTGAGGTTGTCGCCGGTTCGGCCGAACACCGGGTGCGGCGTCACGTGGACCCGCACGTACAGGTCTCCCGCCTTGCCGCCGTGCTCACCGGGCGCCCCCTTGCCGGGGATCCGGATCCGCTGGCCGTCGGCCACGCCCGCCGGGATGCGCGCCTGGATGGTGCGCGAGCTCATCGCCCGTCCGCTGCCGCTGCACGACGGGCACGGGTCCTCGACCACGAGGCCGCGGCCGCGGCAGGTCTTGCAGGGCTCGGAGAGCCCGAAGCCGCCGAGGTTACGGCTCTGCTGGCCGGTGCCGTGGCAGTCCGGGCAGACCTTCGGCACGGTGCCGGTCTTGGCGCCGGTCCCGTGGCAGACGGGGCACGGCCCCTCGCCGGTGAGCCGCAGCGACACCGTGGCGCCGTCGATCGCGTCGCCGAACGACAGGTTGGTCTCCGTCTCGACGTCCGCGCCGCGCCGCGCGCGGCTGGCCGCGCCGGCGCCGCCGGGACGACCGCCGCGGAAGATCCCGCCGATCACGTCGCCCAGGCCCTCGCCGCCGAACAGGTCGCCGAAGTCGAAGTTCCCCGCGCCGGCGCCAGGCGCCGGCCTGGCTGCCGGCCGGCACCCGGAACCCGCCGAACATCGAGCGGGCCTCGTCGTACTCCTTGCGCTGCTTCTCGTCCGACACCACGTTGTACGCTTCGGTGATCTCCTTGAAGCGCTCCTCGGCGTCGGTGCTCCCCTTGTTCGCGTCGGGGTGATACTTCCGAGCGAGTTCGCGATAGGCCTTTTTGATCTCGGCCGCGGTCGCGGTCTTGGGGACGCCCAGCGTCTTGTAGTAGTCCTTCTGGTAGTCCTTCGCGCTCATCTGGCCTCGCCGGGCTCTTCGCTAGTTATTGTCTTCTCCGGTTGACCAGTCGGCAGCGTCGTCGCTTCCGTCTGGCCCTGAACCTGGCGCCGCCACCGCAACCCGCGCTGGGCGCAGAATCCGCTCGCCCACCTTGTAGCCGGGCTGGAAGATCTCCACGCAGGTGTCCTCGGTCACGTCAGGCGAGTCCGAGTACGCCAGCGCCTCGTGGATCTTCGGATCGAAGGCGTCGCCGCGCTGGCCGTAGCTGACAAGACCGAGCTTGCCCACCGCAGCCTGAAGCGAGTCCGCCACCGACTTGAAGCCGCCGGACAGCTCGCCGTGCTCGTGCGCCTGGTTGATCGCGTCCAGGACCGGCAGCAGCTCGGTGAGCGCGCTGGCCACCGCCTGCTCGCGCACCGTGGCCCGGTCCCGGTCGACCCGCTTGCGGTAGTTGGCGTACTCCGCCTGAAGCCGCTGCAGGTCGGCGGTCCGCTCCGCCAGCTGGGCGCGCAGCTCGGCTGCCGCCGCGGGCTCGGCCGCCGGGGTCCCGGCCGGCGGCGTCGCCGCCGGCTTGGGGGCCGCCGCAGCGGCCTCGGGCTCATCCGACGCGCCGCGCTTGGCGGCGCCTGGGCCGCCTGAGCCAGCACCGCCCGGGCCAGCGTTGCCCGACCCGGCGCCCCCCGGCCGGCCGGCACTTGCAGTGCCGGCCGGCTGAGAGGCCGCGTGCTTGCCCCTTTTTGGCTGCCCGGTTACCGGGTCGATCCGCCGGTTATCGCGGATCACCGGTCCCGTGGGCTCCTCAGGTGCAGTCATCAGGCGGCTCCACCTTCGCCTTCGTCGACGATCTCGGCGTCGACGACATCCTCGTCCTGCGGTGCGTCGGTCGCCGTCTCATCCTGACCGGCTTCCTGGCGCTCCGCCTGAGCGGCGGCGTAGATGGCGCTGCCCATCTTCTGGCTGACCGTGGCGGCGTGCTCGCTGGCGGTCTTGATCGCCTCGAGGTCGTTGCCCTCGATGGCCTTCTTGAGGTCGGCGATCGCGTCCTGCACCTCGGTCTTCACGTCCGCGGGCACCTTGTCGTCGTTCTCGGCGAGGAACTTCTCGGTCGAGTAGACGAGGGTGTCGGCCTGGTTGCGGACCTCGGCCTCCTCACGGCGGCGGCGGTCCTCCTCGGCGTACTGCTCGGCGTCGCGGACCATCTTCTCGATGTCGTCCTTGTTCAGCGCCGAGCCGCCGGTGATCTGCACCGACTGCTGCTTTCCGGTGCCCAGGTCCTTGGCCGACACGTTCACGATGCCGTTGGCGTCGATGTCGAACGAGACCTCGATCTGGGGGATGCCGCGCGGTGACGGGGCGATGCCGGTCAGGTCGAACATGCCCAGCTTCTTGTTGTACGCCGCGATCTCGCGCTCGCCCTGGTACACCTGGATCTGCACCGACGGCTGGTTGTCGTCCGCCGTGGTGAAGATCTCCGACTTCTTGGTCGGGATCGTGGTGTTCCGCTCGATGAGCTTGGTGAAGATCCCGCCCTTGGTCTCGATGCCCAGCGACAGCGGGGTGACGTCGAGCAGCAGGATGTCCTTGACCTCGCCCCGCAGCACGCCGGCCTGCAGGCAGGCGCCGACCGCGACGACCTCATCGGGGTTGACGCCCTTGTTGGGCTCCCGGCCGCCGGTGAGCGACTTGACCAGGTCCACGACCGCGGGCATCCGGGTCGAACCGCCGACGAGCACCACGTGGTCGATGTCCGCCAGCTTGACGTTCGCGTCCTTGATGACCTGCTGGAACGGGCTCTTGCAGCGGTCGATCAGGTCGGAGGTCATGCGCTGGAACTCGGCCCGGGTGAGCCGGGTGTCCAGGTGCAGGGGGCCGTCCGGGCCGTGAGAGATGTACGGCAGGTTGATCTGCGACTCCATCGACTGCGAGAGCTCGATCTTCGCCTTCTCCGCCGCCTCGCGCAGCCGCTGCAGCGCCATCTTGTCCTTGGACAGGTCGATGCCGTAGCCGGACTTGAAGTCCTGCACCAGCCAGTCGACGATCCGCTGGTCCCAGTCGTCGCCACCGAGGTGGTTGTCGCCGCTGGTCGCCTCGACCTCGACCACGCCGTCGCCGACATCGAGCAGCGAGACGTCGAAGGTGCCACCGCCGAGGTCGAAGACGAGGATCTTGGCCGCGCCCTCCTTCTCCAGGTGGTACGCGAGAGCAGCCGCAGTCGGCTCGTTGATGATCCGCATGACGTTGAGGCCGGCGATCGTGCCGGCTTCCTTGGTCGCCTGCCGCTGCGCGTCGCTGAAGTACGCGGGGACGGTGATCACCGCGTCGGTGATCTTCTCACCGAGATAAGCCTCGGCGTCCCGCTTGAGCTTCATCAGGATGTACGCGCTGATCTGCTGCGGGTTGAACTTCTTGCCGTCAATGGTGACGGTCCAGTCGGTCCCCATGTGCCGCTTGACCGAGCGAATCGTCCGGTCAACGTTGGTGACAGCCTGGCGCTTGGCGACCTCGCCGACGAGTACCTCGGCGTTCTTGGCGAACGCGACAACTGACGGCGTTGTCCGCGCGCCCTCCGCGTTTGCGATGACCGTCGGCTCCCCGCCCTCGAGGACGGCAACCACCGAGTTTGTTGTCCCGAGGTCAATACCTACCGCACGTGCCATGAGCAGTCCTTGTAGTGTGTGTGAAGTTGAGTCTTCCGGGCTCAAGCCTGCCCCAGGCGAGTCCCGGTGTCAAATGACTTGAGTCACTTGGGCTCAACTTTTGTGATCGCCGGATCATTCCCGGCCCGCTTGATTTCTTTCCGCCGGTCGTGGAGCAGGCCCCTAGGGCCCCAACAGCCCCTACCCGGCGCGGCCGAGCGTGATCCACCTGACGCTGTGCGCTCTTGGGTGTCGCTCGTCACGCCGTTACGCTTAACCCCCAGGTACCTGAGGAGGTTACGCGTGGTCTTGCGGATGATCGTCGGCCTGGTGCTGACCGTGGCGGCGTTTGCCATCGCGGGGCGGCGGTTCTGGTGGCTGAAGCGGCTGGCGTTCAGCGGCCAGCCGGCGCCCGAACGGCTTGAGTACGCCCGGTCGCATCCCGGACGGGAGGCGGAAACCCAGCTGACAGAGGTGGTCGGGCAGCGGAAGCTGTTGCAGTGGTCGGTGCCGGGCGCGGCCCACGCGGCGACCTTCTGGGGCTTCATCGTGCTGCTGCTGACGATCATCGAGGCGTACGGGGATCTGTTCTCCCGCACGTTCGCGATCCCGGGGATCGGGCACTGGGCGGCGATCGGCTTTCTCGAGGACCTGTTCTCGGTCGGCGTGCTCTGCGGTCTGGCCACGTTCACGGTGATCCGGCTGCGCAGCGACCCGCACAAGGAAGGCCGCCGGTCGCGGTTCTTCGGCTCGCATACCCGCGCCGCCTGGGTCGTGCTGGCCATGATCACGGCGGTCATCATCACCTTGCTGCTGTACCGCGGCGCCCAGCAGAACACCGGCGTGTTCCCCTACCCGCACGCCTGGGCGTTCGCGTCCTGGGTCTTCGCCAAGGCGCTGCACCCGCTCGGCTACGGTGTCAACAGCGTCCTGGAAGTGGTCTTCCTGCTCGCCCAGCTCGGCGTGGTCCTGGCGTTCCTGGTGATCGTCGCCTACTCCAAGCACCTGCACATCTTCCTGGCCCCGGTGAACATCATGTTCTCCCGCCGCCCGAACGCCCTCGGCCCGCTCGAGCCGATGCGGTCGAACGGCAAGGTGCTCGACTTCGAGGAGGCCGACCCGGACACCGACGTGTTCGGCATCGGCAAGGTCGAGGACATGACCTGGAAGGGCCTGCTCGACCTGGGCACCTGCACCGAGTGCGGGCGCTGCCAGTCGAAGTGCCCGGCCTGGGCGACCGACAAGCCGCTGTCGCCCAAGCAGATCATCCTGGACCTGCGCGACCACGCCTTCGCCAAGGCCCCGTACCTGCTGGCGACCGAGGAGGAGCGCGAGCACCTCCCGGCCGACGTGCTCGCCGAGGCGGGACGGCCGCTGGTCGGCGGGGCCGACGTCAACGGGGTGATCGACCCCGAGGCGCTGTGGGCGTGCACGAACTGCGGTGCCTGCGTCGAGGAGTGCCCGGTCGACATCGAGCACATCGACCACATCAACGGGATGCGCCGCCACCAGGTCCTGGTCGAGTCCGCGTTCCCGACCGAGGCCACCGGCATGCTCAACAACCTCGAGCGCCGCGGCAACCCCTGGGGCATGGCCGAGGACCGCCGGGCCGACTGGATCACCGAGCTCGACTTCGAGGTCCCCGTCCTCGACGGGCGCGATCCCCGACGATGTCGAGTACCTGTACTGGGTCGGCTGCGCCGGGCGCGCTTGAGGACCGGGCGAAGAAGGCCACCAAGGCCATCGCGGAGCTGCTGCACGTCGCCGGGGTCAAGTTCGCGGTCCTGGGCCCGGCCGAGGCCTGCACCGGCGACCCCGCCCGCCGGCTGGGCAACGAGTTCGTCTTCCAGATGCTCGCCCAGCAGAACGTGGAGACCCTCAACGAGGCCGGGGTCGGCGCCGGGACCGGGAAGAAGGTCATCGCGTCCTGCCCGCACTGCTTCAACACCATCAGCCGCGAGTACCCCCAGCTGGGCGGCGACTACGAGGTCATACACCACACCCAGCTGCTGGCCAAGCTGGTCGAGGACGGCAAGCTCACCCCGGTCAACCCGGTCGACGAGAAGATCACCTACCACGACCCGTGCTTCCTCGGCCGCCACAACAAGGTCTACACCCCGCCCCGCGCAGATCATCGACGCCGTCCCCGGCACCCAGGCCGAGGAAATGCACCGCTGCAAGGGCAACGGATTCTGCTGCGGCGCCGGCGGCGCCCGCATGTGGCTCGAAGAGCGCACCGGCACCCGCATCAACAACAACCGGATCGACGAGGCCCTCGCCCTCAACCCCGACACCGTCTCCACCGCCTGCCCCTACTGCATGGTCATGCTCGGCGACGCCGTCAACGCCAAGAAGGCAACCGGCGAGGCCAAGGAGAGCCTCGAGGTCATCGACGTCGCCCAGCTCCTCGTCCGCTCGGTCCGCCTCCGCGATGAGCGCGGCGAAGAGACCAAGGCCTGAGGCCTCCCGCCCCTGTCGGCTACGCCAGCGACCCCAAACGGAACCTGTCGGCTACCCCAGCGACCTCGATAGGCGCTGTCGATGGCGTAGCCGACAGGTCGGCGCTGGTGACCCGCCTGTCGCGCGCTGGCGAAGGTAAGGCGGCATCACCGAACGGGCCGGTGGTTCCGTCAGCCGCCCACCCGGTGCGTCGGGCGGGTCCAGCGGGGCGTATCTCGCTCATCGGCCTCGCCCGGGCCGTCGTCGGCCGCGCGGCGAGGGTGCGGCCAGACGTAGGGAGTCGGCCCGGTCCGTTCGGGATGACTGTTTCTTATTACCGCCAGCGTGACCAGGTGCGCGTGCCGGGCATCGGTCGCGACGCGGACCTCGGCCGCCCAGCAGGCGGCCGCCAGCACCTCGCTGGCGCCGATCAGGTCGTCGGCGGTGATGCCGGCCGGGCACCACAGCCGAAGCCGCTCGCCGTATTCGGTCGGGGCCGCCGACCAGATGATCGGCAGCCGCCCGCTCCTGGTCTGCACCCAGGCGTTGACGCAGCCGGCCCTGACCCGATGCGGGGTGATCACGCACCAGGCCCAGGCGACGATCTGCTTGCGGGCCGGCGGCCAGCACAGCGGCGCTGCGCCGGCCGCCAGCCCGGCCCCCGAGACGGCAGCGAGGCCGATGAGGCCGATGCTGCCGGCGATAGCGATGGACACGCCCGCGATGGCGGCGATGATCGCGAGCTCGACGCGCCAGTTCCACGCCAGCCCGATCGGTCCCGGTCGGCGCACCTGCCGCACGGCCGTCTCCAGGCTGGAGATCAGGCTTGGGTCGTTGCGCCCTGCGGGCGGCCGGACGCCATTACCCTTCGCCATCCCATGGCCAGCAGTGCACGTCGTCCCAGCCGTCGACTGGCCGCACGGTCGTGGACGCGTCCGTGCCTCGCCGAGGCTGCCGCAGCGCAGCGTGGGGTCCGCCGCGAGCGCGTCCCACCTGGCGTCGCGGTACCGGCGGCCGAGGCCGCCGAGAGTCTCCGTGACCTGCCAGCCGCGCCAGCCGGCCTCGGCGTCGTTGATCGCGAGCAGTCGGCGTCCGGCCCGGCGCGGCAGGCCGATCAGCCAGGCGGCCGCGAGCGTGCAGGCGCTGCCGACGGCGTCCGCGATCGATGTCGGGCGGTCGCATCTCCCCCAGGTCGTTGTGGCGAGGTAGAGGTCGGGAACCTTAATCGTTTCCGTTGTGTTACCTTTTGGGCACCTGGGGTTGTCTTTTGGCCATCCGGACTTGTCTTTGCCGACCTGGTTGGTTACGTTAAGCATTGTCACTTGCCCTTCTCGGTGGTTCCTGAGGACGGGTGGTGTTTTGCTGGGCCGGTGTGGCAGCACCGGTCCAGCGGTATTTCCGGGGCATTTTGCAGCGCGTGATTGTCTGCAGTCCGTGTAGTCGACGTCCCCCGCGACGCTGCGGGGCCGAGAGCGTGCGCCCTTGCACTGAGCGGGCGGCCGCCGCTGAGCGCAGTGAAATGGCGGTCCTCCTTGGTCAATCGCCGGCTCGCTGCGACGCTCGCGGGCCAGCGATCTCGGATCGGTAACCCTTGGGTCACCGCTCGACCCCGTTGTCGGCGGGTCGCTTGAGGATGCCTTCTGCTGTCTGATTTAATGGTGCCTCTGTCACGTGCAGTTGGCAAGTGCCAAAATCAAATGCCAAACTCATGTGCCATCGGCACCATCCCTGCGGGGGACCGTTGTGGCGCCGGCGGAAGCGCGATGCATCCCGGAAGCGGAAGGAAGCGACCTCCAGTGCCGGAAGTGCGCAGCCCGACGCTACGTCGCCGTGAGCTAGGAGCACGGCTGCGCGAGCTTCGTCTGGAACTAGGGCTGACGGTCGACCAAGTCGCCGAGTTGCTGCTCTGCTCGGCCTCCAAGGTGAGTCGGATGGAGACCGGCCAGCGTGGCGCAACTCAGCGAGACATTCGTGACCTGTGCGGAATTTACGGCGTCACGCAGGAGGCCCAGGTCGCTTCCATGATGGAGCTGGCCAAGGAGGGCAAGCAGCAAGGATGGTGGCAGTCCTATGAACTAGACTTTTTCGCCACCTACGTCGGCTTGGAGCAGGCCGCAACCTGGCTCTGCTATTATCAGTCCTCGATCGTACCGGGCCTATTGCAGACCCCTGAATATGCACGCGCAATGCACCAGGGCAGCCTTCCCGCGGAGTTCACGACTGAAAGAGCGGACGCGCTTATCGAGGTCCGGCTCCGCCGCCAGCAGGTCCTCACCACGCGGGACCCGCTGTTGCGGCTTGAGGCCATCATCGATGAGGCGGTGCTGCACCGTGTCGTCGGCAGCTCGGGAGTCATGGCCGCGCAATTGCGCCATCTCGTCGAGGTGGGAAACATGCCTAACGTCACGTTGCGTGCCATACCGTTCGGCGCTGGCGCGCACCCGGCAATGGACAACATGTTTAACATACTTGAATTCGGGGACGTTGCCCCGAGAGTGGTGTATGTTGAGGGCCTGATGGGCTGGCTTTTCATCGAAAAAGAACGCGATGTAGCTAGGTATGAGCAGATTTTGGAACACCTGCGCGAGATCGCTTTGAATCCAAAAGAAACAATCGATCTGATATCGAAAATAGGTGCTCAATACAATTGAGAACTGTGTTCCGCATTAGATAATAAAGATACTAACATCAGTTCACAACTCTATCATTCAACGTATTGCCCGGCGGGCCCCAGGCCACCGGGCTAATGTCGTGAAGGGACGCCGATGCCCCTATCTTCGGACGGGAGCGAGCTGCTGAATTGGCGTAAGGCCAAGCGCAGCATGAACAACGGGAACTGCACAGAAGTGGCCGGGGCGGCCACGATAGTTGTTGTGCGGGACTCAAAGGACCCAAGCGGTCCGGTTCTCTGCTATCCAGGTGCTTCGTGGCGATCATTCCTTGCTGCGGCGCGACAGGGCGGATTCGACGCTCTGCGCTGATAATGGCCGCCCGGTGTCACACGGATTCGTTTGGGACCGGGCGGCCACATGTTTCCCGCCCTGCTCACTACCGCTCTTCCGTTTCGATGGTGTTGTTCACCGGGCGGTTTACATACTGACTTCCCTGTTTCAACTACCGCATGTAGGCTGTAGGCTCCTGCTAGGTCCTGAACAGGGTGATCTACATGTCAATGGACCCGTATGCCGGCAGCGTAGCCACTTGGCGTAAGTCCCGCCATAGTATGGTCAACGGTAATTGCGTAGAGATCGCAGCGGACTCGGACGGCATCTTCGCCCGTGATTCCGCGAGTCGCAACGAGGCGACGATTCGTTATTCCTCGCGCGCGTGGGAAGCCTTCTTGGCCGATGCGAAGGTCGGCAAATACGACGCAGTGGCAGATTTAATCAGATCCTACTCAATCCGGATCTTACCCTCAGACCTTCGTGCGGTAGAAGTTCAGGTACGAGCGGGACGGGGTAGGGCCGCGCTGGTCCTGGTACCGGGAGCCGTAAATGGCGGACCCGTACGGGTGCTCGGCTGGGGAGCTGGTCCTGAACAGGCAGAGCTGGCCGATCTTCATGCCGGGCCAGAGCTTGATCGGCAGCGTCGCGACGTTGGACAGCTCAAGCGTGACGTGTCCAGAGAAGCCGGGATCGATCCACCCCGCCGTAGAGTGCGTCAGCAGCCCGAGCCTGCCATAACTCGACTTTCCTTCGAGGCGCCCAGCCACGTCGTCCGGCAGCGAGACCACCTCGAAGGTGGAGGCGAGCACGAACTCGCCTGGGTGCAGGATGAACGGCTCTTCGCCGTCGGTCTCCACCAGCCGGGTCAGGTCGGGTTGCTCCACCGCCGGGTCGATGTGCGGGTAGCGGTGGTTCTCGAAGACCCGGAAGTAACGGTCGAGCCGTACATCGACGCTGGACGGCTGGACGAGCTCCGGCGCATACGGGTCGAGCTTGACCCGCCCGGACTCGATCTCGGCCTTGATGTCACGATCGGAGAGGAGCACGCAAGCAAGCTACCTGTTCCTGTAGCATGTGTGGGCAAGGACGGCCGAGCTGCCCGCCTCCGGTGGCACGGTACAACCTGCGGATGTAGTTCAATGGCAGAACATCAGCTTCCCAAGCTGACAGTGCGGGTTCGATTCCCGTCATCCGCTCCAACGCAAAGGCCTAGGTCGGAAGCAAGTTCCGAACATTGGGCCTTTAGTCGTTTGAGAGTCAAACCGGCCGTCCGAGCCATTAGCGGCCATTAGCGGGCCATTAGGCGGCGCGAGCGCACCGGCTAGGCCGTCGACGAGCGGCAGGCACTGGCAGCGCCCGGCCGCGCGGGCGATGACTTCGAGCCACAGCCCGGTCATGCGGTACGCTCGGGCGCTTCGAGGTAGCGGACAGGCTTGCCGTGGGCGGCGGCGTAGGCGATTTCCGATCGGGTGGACTTGCCGATGTAGCCGCCGGGGTTGAGCACGAGCACGTAGTCGGCGAGGTCGATCTTGCGCTTGTGCAGCTCATCGAGTGCGACCTTGGCGGCGGAGTCGTGTCTGACGCCCTCGCCGTGCCCATGCCGGGCCTTGGCATGTGGATAGAAGCCGACCGAGAGCACGATCGCGCCGCGCATGGTCAATTCGTAGTTAGCTTGCTGAAACTGGTCGTAGAAGCGGGTCGAGCCGCATAGGCAGACGATGAGCGGGAAGCCCCTCGCATCGCCGGGCCGGTCGGCGAGGGCGGAGGTGTCGTCTTCGCATTCGGCGGTGTCGTGGTCGGCGTAGAACTCGGGCCCATATCCCCACGCCTCGTAGGGCTCGCCGTAGCGGGCGGCGGACGCGCAGTGCCAGATGTCCTGAATGGAGCGCAGCACGTCGGGGCCGAGGTTGTGGCGCTCGGCGAGCAGCACCTCAATCGCCTCTTGAGCAGTCATCGCGCGGCGTCCTTCCGGGCCTGCCCGCCGAGGGCGGCGCGAGGCCGAGGTGCGGTCGTGGGCGTGCTCAACGATAGAGCGGAACGGGGTCTTCGCCCGGCCGGGGTCTGTCCCGGGGTCCCACCACAAGAGCGGGGTAACACGCTGGGCACTGGGTGGCGCTGGCCAGCGTGTGACAGCCGCCGCTACACGCGCCTGCTCCGTTAGCCGTCAGGTCTTGTTCTTGGTGCGATGTGCGGCGGACGTGACCCGGCTTTGGCAGCGCGTGGAGCAGAACCGCTTTCCGAGGTTGCGCGAGGTGTCGATGTAGACCCGGTCGCAGGGGTCGGCCTGGCAGACGCCAAGGCGGCCAGCGAGGTCGGAGCCGATGGCCATTCCGAGGCCGGCCGCGATGCCCGCGCCCCAGCCGGTGACGATACCGGCGTCGCGGCCGTGAAAGTGAAGAGCCCAGCCGCCTCCTCGCGCAAGATCGAGGCGGGGAGCCGCGCCGAATTCCTCGAGCAGGCCATTGACTATGCCGGCGGCGCGGGCCACGTCGCCGGACGAGCTTGCCGTGAAGACCTCGCGGACTCGCCCGGCGAGGTCCGTTAGCGACTTTGCCTGCTCTTCGGTGAGGACCGGCCGGTAGTCGTCGCGCTCGAGCACCGCGCGGACCGCGTCAGCACGGTGGCCGGGCGGAGGCGGCGCCACTGGCCGGGTACCGTCGTGCCCGGCCGTCAGCGCGTTCGCCAGACGGCAGGCGACGTCGGTGACCACCCACAAATGACTGTCGAAATGTATTTGACCCGTCATTCGTCCGTCAACTACGGTCTCTCCCATGACGGCCATTATGTCATTCGCCAGTCACGAAGATCGCGGATGGCCGCGTCCGGTACGGGCGCTCGTGCTGGCCCGTGCCGTCAACCAGCTCGGCGCGTTCGCGATTTCGTTCCTGGCCGTCGCGCTCGTCCACGTCTACGGCGCCTCGCTCATCACCGCCGGGTGGGTGGTCGCGCTCTTTGGCCTCGCCACGGTTCCGTCGCGGCTGGCCGGCGGGCGGATGGCTGACCGTCTCGGGCGACGCCCGACGATCGTGCTCGGACTGCTGGGCTGCAGCGTCGCCCTGCTCGTCATTGCCGTCTCGCCAGGCATTGCCGGAGCGGCGGCGGGAGCCGCGCTGCTCGGTCTCGCCTTCGAGATCTACGAGCCGCCCAGCCAGGCGCTGCTGGCCGAGATGGTCGCGCCTGACCAGCGTCCGCAGGCCTTCGGGTTGCTCGGTGCCGCGCTGGCCGCCGCCGGCGTAGGCGCGGGGATCCTCGCGGTGCTGCTCGGGGCCGTCAGCCTGCGGCTGCTGTTCGTCGCCGACTCCGTCACCTGCGTGGCAGCGGCAGCGCTGATCCTGCTGTGGGTGCATGAGCCGTCCGCGGCGCGGCCGGCCACGTCCGGCGGCAACCCGTGGCGCGATGGACGCCTGCTGGTGATGCTCGGCGTCGGTACGGGGTTCGCCCTCGCCTGGAACCTCTCGGTCACCGCGCTCCCGCTGACGGTTGCCGCCCGCGGCCTCGGCCCGGCGCAAACGGGCTGGCTTCTCGCCGTCGAGGCTGCCGTGGCAATCGCCGGCCAGCGATTCCTGCGAGGCGCTGAGGCACGGCCGTTCTTCCTGATGGCGGCTGGGATCGCGATCGTTGCCGTGGGATTCGCCGTTGTCGCCTTCGCGGACGTGATGCCGTTGCTCTGCGTCGGTGCCGCCACCGTCGCGCTAGGCCAGGTTTTTCTGCTCGGACCCCCGTACGCCGTTGTGGCCGGCCTTGCCGACGACGTCTCCCGCGCGCGATACCTGGCGGCGTACGGCACTTGCTGGGGCATCGCCCAGACCCTCGGGCCACTTGCCTGGACTCACCTCCTGTCCGTCGGCGTACCCGTTGCCTGGCTCATCGGCGCTGCCCTGTGCGTTCTGCTGGCCGTCCTCGTCCCGTTCGCCGGCCGGGCCATAAACCTGGCAGGTGCTGCCCAGCCGTGACCCAGAACAAGGTGGGGTTCGATTCCCGTCGACCGCTCCCACTGGTAGTGCGTGTCAACCGGCGATCTTGGTCAGCTGCGCTTGGGCCTGCTGGTCGATGCGAGAGGGCAGCGGGGCGTAGCCGAGCTGGGGAAGTAGTTCCTGCCCGGCTCCGAGCAGGTAGCCGATGTACGCGCGGAGCATGTTGGCGTCGTTCGCATTCGGCTGTTTGGCGTCCACTAGGTCCCACGACTGGTAGGTGATCGGATAGGAGCCATTTCCGCCCGCCCAGATCGCGCTGAACGTTTCGTTGGGCTTGAGAACGACCTGGCTGGCGGCCAAGGCGGCGGATTCCGGCGACGGTGCTACGTAGTCGCCGTCCTTGTTCTTGACCGAGGCGAAGGTTAGCCCGGCGCCCTTGGCCGTGGCGTAGTCCACGTATCCGATCGCTCCGGGGGTGGATTTGACGATCTGCGCTACCCCGCCGTTGCCTTTGGCGCTCAGACTGCCAGGCCGGCCAGTGGATGGTTGAGCTGGTACCGAGCGGCCACGCAGCACCCGCGGCCGCCGCCAGGAACTCGGTGAAATTGGCGGTAGTGCCGGATGAATCGGAGCGGACAGCGAGCGTGATCGGCGTGTCGGGCAGCGTGACATCGGGATTGTCGGCCTCGATCGCGGGGTCGTCCCAGGTCTTGATCCGACCGTCGAAGATGCCCGCGATGACCGGTGCGGAGAGACGTAGCCTGCCTGCGTCGGAAAGGTGGTACGACAGGGTGACCGGGCCAATCACGACGGGAAAGTAGAGCACCTCCTTGCCCTTGAAGCTGGCTTCTTCGGTGGGCGGGATCGGCGAGTCCGAGCCGGCGAAGTTGACTTTGCCCGCGGCCAGGTCGGCACGGCCCCCGCCTGAGCCGACGCCGTCGTAATTGACGGTGATGCCGGGCTGAACCGACCTGAAGCCGGAGATGGCCACCTCCTGGAAGGTGAGCTGGAACGTCGATCCGCTCGCGTTGATGGTGCCGCTGAGTACGGCGCTATCGGCCGACGCCGCGCCGCCGCCAGCCGAGGAGCCGCCGACCGGGGCGGACGAGGAGCATCCGGCGACCACCAGAATCGCCGCCGCTAGCGCGCCGCATGCCCTGGCGGTGTGCCGTCCGTGCCGAAGTGGCATGTCGGCTCCTCCCTTCCGATTCGAGGGCGGCCGGGCTGACCGGTCATCGTCGGCTGGGCACGATGGCAGCCTGGTCCGAGTCCCGGGTGGCCGGGGTGATCATCCGTCCGGCCCGCTCGACCAGCAGGGCCATCTCATAGGCGATCAGACCCATCTTCCCGTCGGGTCCGGCCAGCACGGCCAGGCTCGCGCCATGACTGATCGTCATGACCACGAGGACGCCGGCGTCCATCTCCACCACCGTCTGGTTCACGCCGCCGGCCTCGAACATGCTCGCGGCTCCCTGCACGAGGCTAGAGAGCCCGGCTGTCACCGCCGCCAGCCGGTCAGCGCGATTTTCCGGGAATCCGGTGCTCACCGCCACCACCAGCCCGTCAGAGGAGACGATGACCGCGTGGGCCACGTCAGGAACGCGCCCGACGAAGTCCGTGACCAGCCAGTTAAGGTCCTGCGCCGGATGCCCCAGGGTGCTCACGGGCCTTCCTCTCGTGTCTGGGCGGTCGTCTTCACTTCTCATCGGCCCCAGAGTTCAGCGGTGCGCCCGAGCGACCCCGGCGTGCCCCGTGCTGGAATTCCGACAGCCGGCTGCGTACTTCTCCCGGCGATCGGCGGCGAGCGATCGCGGCCTGCCGGCTCGGCCCGTCGCCGCGCCGGAACCAGCCCGGACCGGCCGGGTGCGCTGGTGCCGCGCGGGCCAGGTCGCCTGAGGTGGAGAGGGATGACGGGGCGTGGATCGTCGTGAACGAGGTCGGGCCAGGTGGGACCGGGGCATCAGTCGGGTACCCGCCGGTGCCCGCCTGCGGCTGCAGTGAGCTCACCGCGGTCACCTCCAGCTGGGCCACCGAGCCCGGCAGCCACACCAGGGCCGACAGGCCGCGGGGCTGTGCGTGCTTTAGCCGGACCCGGATGCCGTGCCGGGCCGCAAGGCGGCCCACCACGAACAGGCCCATCCGGCGGGATACCCCCACGTCGATCACTGGCGGATGGTCTAGCCGCCAGTTCGCGCCCGCCAGATCCTGGTCCGCGATGCCCAGCCCCTCGTCGGTGATCTCGATCAACGCGCCGCCGCTGGCCAGCATCCCGGCCGTGACCAGCACCTGGGCCGACGAGAAGGCGGTCGCGTTCTCGATCAACTCGGCCGCCAGGTGCACGACGTCGCTGGCAGCGCGGCCGGTAATCAGGACCCCCGGTTGGATGCTCACCGCGATCCGCTCGTACTGCTCGATCTCCGATATCGCGGCGCGCACGACGTCAAGCAGCGGCACCGGCTGGCTCCACTTGCGGGGATCTTCGTGACCTCCCAGCACCAGCAGGTTCTCGGAGTTGCGGCGCATCCGGGTGGCGAGATGGTCCAGCCGGAACAGGCCGCTGAGCCGGTCAGGGTCCTGCTCTGACTGCTCGAGAGAATCGATGATGCCGAGCTGCCGTTCAGCTAGCATCTGGCTGCGCCGCGACAGGTTGACGAACATCGCGCTCAGATTGCCGCGCAGCCTCGCCTCGTGGGCCGCCAGCCGGACCGCCTCGCGGTGCACCTGGTCGAAGGCTCGCGCAACTTCACCAATCTCGTCGGCCGAAGCGACCCCGATCGGCTCGATCCCGGCGTTCTCGCCTGCGCCCTCGCTCTCGCTGAGCCGGGCCACCATCTCCGGCAGTCGGCGGCTGGCCACCTCGAGCGCGTCCGAGCGCAGCTTGCGCAGCGGAAGGATCAGGGACCGGGCCACGACGGTGGTGACCAGCACAACCAAGGCCAGCAGGAGCACCGTGAGAACGCTGGTGACCAGCAGACCCGAGCTAGCCTGCGAGCGGAGCGCGCTGGCCTGGGTGACAAGCACGCCGGCCAGCTGGTCCTCCACCTGATGGGTGCCGTTGATGGTGGCCGACATCGCGCCGTACCAGCCCGGTGCGGTCAGCTTGGGGTCGCTGACGTTGTTGAGCGAGGTCAGCGGCACGTTGCTGAACGCGTTGGTCAGTGCAAGCGCCTCCTCGGTCCTCGCCGGGCCCGCCGCGCCGCCCCCGGTCACGCCGCTGAAATTTGCCAGTTCAGCCTGGCTAGCAGAAGCGTCGAATTCGGCTTGGTCCGCGGCCTGCTGCTGCTGGGCCTGCAGCAGCGCGGCCAGGTTGGCCGGGCTGAGCGCGGGGGGCGAGGAGCCGAGAGCAACGAGCAGGACGCCGCGCTGGACTGACATCTGGTTCGCCACCCGCAGCAGCGCGCCGAGAGCATTCTGGCTGCCGTTGAGATCCGCGTCGCTGGTGCCGTTGCCGACCGACGCGCTGAACGTGTCGGCCGCCTGAATGGCCTGATCGGCATAGGTTGAAACGCTGGTCGACGCCGACTGAATCAGCTTCGGCGACGAGGACGACATCGCCGGGCGGACGCGCTGCAGATTTGTCAGGGCTCGCGAGAGCGTGGCGAGGTCCTGCACGATCGTCGCCTGGTATCCGCCGCCGGTCCCGATCCTGGCCGCCCCGGCCTGAACCCCCTGCCCGGCGGTGGCTGACACCTCTTGCGCAAGCCTTAGCTTCGCGGCCAGATCCGGTACCGCCACCCGGTTCGCCGCGTACCCGAGAGACAGGTCGCGCTCGTTTTCCAGCGCCTGAGCCAGCCGCACGACCGACGTGTCCAGCTGCGCCAGATTGTGCACCCGCCCGGTCGCGAACCAGTCGCTGGCGTCCCTGTCGATAGTGATCCCGCCGAGGATGGCCGCGGTCACCGCGGGCACGACCACCATGGCCACCAGCCGCCAGCGGACTCGCCACCTCGACGGCCCGAACGCGGACCACGGCGCGCTCGTTCTGGTCCGCGACGTCCCGGCGTGCTTCACCGGTCGCCTAGCCACTGCTCTCCCACCTCACATTCGCCAGCGCCGCCTAAGCTGCGAACCCGAGCAAAAGACCTTGCAGAGCTGCTGCGAGGCCGTACTACCTTGCGCATGGAATTGTCCCATCATTTAACGACAAGTCCGCGTAGCATGGCCCCTGATCTGCTGAAATTAGCTACAAATCCGCAAATATGTGGCTCGCGGGACGGCTATGAGTCGCTTTATGTTTCTTTCTTATTCAACCAAAATTAATTTAAGAATTGACGCGACAGATGAACGGTGCGGCTATTTCATTCGATCAGGCGGGGGGCGCAGGCCGAACCACTGCTCGGCCCCCCAGGCTTCGAACCGCCCTGCCTCGGTAAATCCGAGCTTCGCGGCCAGGCGCATTGAGCGGGCGTTGGCGGTCTGGGTAAAGAGGACCACCGGATCGTCGGGGAGTTCGTCGGCGAGCCAGTCGAGGGCCGCTGCGCACGCCTCGGCGGCGTACCCGTATCCCCACGCCTCCGGCAGGAACAGGTAGCCGAGCTCGGCCTTCCCCGCGGCGGCCGGCTCGGGGTGCTCCGCTGCCCTCCGGAGAATGATCTGGCCGATCATCGCCCCATCGAGATCGACTGCGAAAAGGCCGGGCGGCCGTTCGGGTACCGCAGGCAGCTCGCGCTCGAGCTCGTCACGGGGCCGGGGGCCGCCGAGGTAGGTGCCCACCTCCGGGGAGGCCAGCAGCCCGATGAGCGCCGCACGGTCCCTGGCCTCGGGCGCGCGGATCACCAGTCGCTCGGTTCTGATCGGTTCGGGCGGCCAGGCGACGGGTCCCAGGTCTGCCATGCGCGGAGATTACCTCAGAGAGGGGGGCTCGGCGTGCTGCACGTCCCCGGCGCCGGCCGAGACCGCCTCCTCCAGCTGGGCCAGCCACGCCAGATGGCCCTCCAGCGCCTGGCGGCCTTTCGCGGTGAGCCGGAACCAGGTGCGCGGCCGACGGCCGACGGCGCCCTTGCGGACTTCCACGTACCCGGCGTCTTCGAGCATGACGGACTGTTTCGACAGCACCGAGTCGCTGATCGCGGCCGCGTCGCGCAGCGCCGCGAACTCGACCCAGTCCGCGCCGGCCGCCAGCAGCCCGCAGATCGACAAGCGGGTGATCGGGTGGATGAACGGGTCCGGCTTAGCGGTTACACCGCTAGTCACGCGTTGCTCCGCCGTCGCGCAACTGCTGGCGGATCTCCCGCAGCCTGGCCTGCTGGAGGGCCACCTCCGCCGCGACCGCGACGGTCGCCACTACGATCGCGGCCCCGAGCAGGTCGTGGTGGATCAGGGTGGTCTCGGTCATCGTTCCGGCTAGGCTCACCACGAGCATTGAGATGAGCGCGGGACGGCCCGGGCGGTAGTAGAGCACGCCGTCGCGCAGCACGCGCCCGGGCCGGGGTCCCACCTTCATGCCGGTCACCCGCTCCAGGCCCAATTGCAGCAGGCAGGCCACCGCCAGCGCGGCCGCCGCGATGGCCCAGTAGCCACCCTGGGAAAGGTACCGCGAGCTGAACGGGCTCGCGAGGACCAGTGCCCACACGATGGCGGCACCGGGCAGGAACCACCACGGCGGTCGCATCCGGTCCGCCAATCGGCTCCGCTGCGCCCGCAGCAGCTCCAGCGCCGCCAGGTCCCCGGTTACATCGGGCATCTATGCTCCTCTGTCATGTACTTTCCATCTCGAAAGTACATGACGGAATCGCGAGCGGCAAGCCGTGCCAGGCTAAGGCCTTGTCCGGGGGTGATAGCGGAGGTAGACCACGCCGCTCGCGAAGCGGCGTTCGTCGACCAGCTCCAGAGCGGCGCGGCCCCCCGACGGGAGAGCGGGCAGGCCGCCGCCCACGATGAAGGGCGTGACGTAGAGCTCATACTCATCGACGAGACCGGCGCGGATTGCGTCGGCGGCGAGGGTCGGGCCGCCGATGCTGACGTCGCCCCGCTGCTTCAGCGCGCGGACGGCCTCCGGATCGAAGCTTCGCTCGATCCGGGTCCTGGTCGTCGTGGCCTCCGGCAGTGACGAGGAATAGACGATCTTGTCGGCCGATCGCCAAATCCCGGCGAAGTCCCGCGCCGCCGCCGATTGGCCCGCCAGGTCTACGTTCTCCCAGTAGTGCATGACCTCGTACATCAGGCGGCCGTAGAGGTAGGTGCCGATCGGGCGCTCCCGATCGTTGAGGAAGGCGAGCACCTCCTCATCCGGCGCGGACCAGTCGAAGTTCCCTTCGGGGTCGGTCGTGTACCCGTCCAGCGACGTGATCGCCGAGTAGATCAGCATGAATCCCCCTCCGCCGTCTGCGCATCAGCTGCACTGACGCTACGGCAGACGCCGCCAGGCGAGCAGGCCTTCCGGGGCGTCCGCCTGGATGAATCCGGCGCCGCCCAGTTCGCGCGCAATCACGTCCCAGGGGGGACGGTAGGCGTAGCCGATGAGCTCCTCTTCGCTGATGACCTTGCCGTCCTGGGTGATCCGATGCAGGTAGCGGGCCTTGGCGCCCTCATCGCCTGATTCGAGGATCTCCGAGAAAATCGCGTACGTGTGCCGGCCGACCTGGCGCGAGCCCTCTTCGCGGAGCGGTCGCCGGGCCGGAGGCCCGCCGTCGCGCCAGGTGAAAACGAGCAGACCGCCGGGTTCCAGCTGGGACGCAAGGACGGGCCAGAGCTGTCTTCTGTAGTCCGGCTCAAGGGCGTACATCACGTTGATCATGACCATGGCCTCGACCGGCTCATCCAGGTCCACGCTCAGCGCGTCGCCGGGGAGCACCGTCACGCGCTCGAGCAGCTCCGGCCGCGCGCCGAGCCGGGACAGCAGCACTCCGCGCATCCCGGCCGACGGTTCCAGGGCGAAGATCTCGGCCGGCGTCCACTCGGCCAGCGAGATGGTGATCAGGCCGGTCCCGGCGCCGATCTCGAGGATGCTGCGCCGGACCCCGGCCACCAGCGGGGGCAGTTTCCGCCTGATCTCAGGCACGTGACCGTTCTCGTGGAACAGGTCGTAGAAGGGCAGCGAGATGAAGTCGGCCACGGGCCGCAGCCTAGCGATCGGGAAAGCCGTTGGCGGTGGTCGGGTAAGGTTGGGTGCCGGGTAGGGCAGATTCCTGCGGCTGCCTGGGCGGGCTTGACTTCGGGTCGCCCGCCGTTGGCGGTCATGGTGCGTTGGCGTGGAACCACGCGTCCGTTCGGGAGAATAGATCTTGACTTCCTCCTGTTTGGAGTCTGGGGCGTCGCGCTGAGTGAGACGTGCTGAGCTAAGGAGTACTGCCGCGGTGTCGGTGACAAATGTTGAGAAGCGGTCCTCGTCGGACCTGGCCGTGCGCGACGAGGCGGCCAGACGCCGGACCTTCGCGGTGATCAGTCACCCCGACGCGGGCAAGTCGACCCTGACCGAGGCGCTCGCGCTGCACGCGGCGGCGATCAACAGCGCGGGGGCGGTGCACGGGAAGGCCGGACGGCGCGGCGTTACCTCGGACTGGATGTCGATGGAGAAGGACCGGGGGATCTCGATCACCTCGGCCGTCCTCAAGTTCGACTACGACGGGCATGTGCTCAACCTGCTCGACACGCCCGGCCACGCGGACTTCTCCGAGGACACCTACCGGGTGCTCGAGGCCGTCGACTGCGCGATCATGCTGCTCGACTCGGCCAAGGGCCTCGAGCCGCAGACCCTGAAGCTGTTCGACGTGTGCCGGTCGCGGCACGTGCCCGTTGTGACGTTCGTGAACAAGTGGGACCGGCCCGGGCGGGAGCCGCTCGAGCTGCTTGACGAGATCGAGCAGCGGATCGGGCTGCGGCCCACCCCGCTGAACTGGCCGGTCGGGATCGCGGGCGACTTCCGCGGCCTGGTCGAGCGCGCCACCGGCGTGTACACGGCGTACACGCGGACGCCGGGCGGGGCCGGGAAGGCGCTTGAAGAGGTGTTCAAGGACCCGGAGCAGGCCCGCGAGCGCGAGGGGGCGGCCTACGACGCGGCCGAGGAGGAGCTGGCGCTGCTCGACGAGATCGGGGCCGACATCGACATGGAGTCGTTCCTGGCCGGGGAGTCGTCGCCGGTGCTGTTCGGCGCGGCGCTGTCGAACATCGGGGTGCGGCGGCTGCTCGACGCGATGTGCGAACTGGCGCCCGCGCCCACGCCGCGCACGTCCGTGGAGGGCGAGGCGCGGCCGGTGGCGGCGCCGTTCTCCGGCCTCGTGTTCAAGGTGCAGGCCAACATGGATCCCGCCCACCGCGACCGGGTGGCGTTCGTGCGGGTCGCCTCGGGGCGGTTCGAGCGCGGGATGGTGCTGACGCACGCCGCGACCGGGCGGCCGTTCGCGACCAAGTACGCGCAGGCGATGTTCGGTCAGGAGCGCGAGACGGTCGAGACGGCCTACCCCGGGGACGTGATCGGCCTGGTGAACGCGGGCGCGCTACGGCCGGGGGACACGCTCTACGCGGATGTCCCGGTCGCGTTCCCGCCCATCCCGTCGTTCGCGCCCGAGCACTTCGGCGTCGTGCGCTGCAAGGACGCCGGGAAGTACAAGCAGTTCCGGCGGGGCATCGACCAGCTCGACACCGAGGGCGTCGTCCAGGTGCTCGCGTCCGACCTGCGCGGCGACCAGGCGCCGGTGCTCGCGGCGGTGGGGCCGCTGCAGTTCGACGTCGTGCTGCACCGGCTCGAGCACGAGTTCGGCGCGCGCTCCGAGCTCGACTCGCTCGGCTACCAGCTGGCTCGGCTGACGGACGAGGAGGGGATCACGGCGCTGGCGGGCGCGCGCGGGGCCGAGGTCCTGACCCGGCGGCTTGACGGCGCGCTGCTCGCGCTGTTCGCCGACAAGTGGCGGCTGAACGCGATCCGGCGGGACAACCCGTCCCTCAAGCTCGAGCCGCTGCTGGCGGGCACGGTAACGGAGTAGACGCCGACAGCGCGAAAACGGGCTCCGCCGACCACGTGTCGGCGGAGCCCGTCTTTGGTCCCGCGAGCGGGGCCGGCGCTACTTCATCCGGTTGAGGTCGATCTGGTCGAAGTCCCAGCCCCACTTGTTGGTGATGCCGCCGCCGCCCGACCACTGCCACATCAGCGCGTAGTTGCTCGAGCTGGTCTGCCCGCCGAAGAACTGGGCGCACGTCTTCGAGTTGTGCAGGCACCAGCCGGTGGGCTCGGTCGAGCCGGTGACCGACGAGGTCTCCGGCAGGTAGGTCCACTCGTAGGTGTTCGGGATCAGCGAGACATTGCCGGTCGTCGCCGGCGTCCGAAGATGCTGTCCCAGACCGGGGCCGAGGAGTAGACGCCGACCTTGTACTTCGAGTGCGAGGTGATGTAGTTGGCGAACCCGTTGAGCTCGGACCGGTCGACGCCGGCCGGCACCGAGGTGCGGATCACCTTCTCGCTGCAGGGCGAGGAGTAGACGCTATTCCAGCCGTTGTCCTTGGCAGGCAGGATGCCCGGCAGCTCGATGTCGGCCCACACGACTCCGTAGGTCACCTTGAGGTTCTTCATCGCCGCGAGCGCGTCCGCGGCCTGCGCCGCGCCCCAGTTGGTGGCCTCGGCATCAGTGTTGTTCCAGTGCGGGTCGACCCCAGGACCGCCCATGTACCAGTAGACGCCGGTGCCGACGCCGACGTGGTTCTTGGAGAAGTTCGCGTCGGCCTCCGCGCTGTTGGTCGACGACCAGGCGAGGAAGTTGCCGGTCTTGCACCCTTCGGTGCGCGCCCAGTTCCCGGCCATGCCCATGTAGCCGCCGTAGGGGCCCCAGAGGACGGGCTCCCGATACGGGTTGCTGAGCAGGGCGGTCGCCGGCCAGCTGTCGGTCCCGTACATGAAGCCGGACGGGCTGTCTGCGGCGACAACCGAGGGCGCGGCGGTGGCAGTGGTCGCGGCGCTGGCCGCTACCGGGCCGGAAGCCGCCAGGGCCGCGCCCGCGAGGGCGCCCGCCGTAAGGATGGCGCCAAGCGCCTTGGATACCGTACGCATACAGGATTCCCCACAATCAGGAGCATTCGACTCTGCTGTCACCTATGACGACAGCAAAGCGGCAACGGTTGCGAGGATATGCCGAAAGATCGCCTAGTTGAACCTATGCGTACGCATCGGACACAGCGAGTTACTCGTGCTGTCCGTGTCTGTCCTGATCGCGCCCGACCGGGAGGTCAAGCGAGTTGAGCGCCTGCCCGTAGGTCATGGCGGCGAGCTTGGCGATGTTGGCGTGCGCGCCGATCGGCGCCGCGCACTCCGCGCCGATCGCGAGCAGGGAATCCAGGTCGCACTTGGCGACCTCCGGGCCGATGAAGCAGGGTGCGATCGCCAGCCGGGTGACGCCCATCTCCTTCAAGCCGCATCGACGCCGTCGTGGACGGTCGGCGCGCTGTCGACCGACGCGGTGATGACCGGCAGCGCGAGCCGAGCGGCGAGCAGCACCGAGGTCACGTTGGCCGAGGCGGCGCCGTTGGGGCCGCCCGACGTCGCGATGAGGACGCCGTCGGCGGCGGTGACGATGCTGAACAGGCGCACCCGGTCGGCGCGGGCGAGGCCCGCCTCGGCCAGCCGGATGTGCAGCGCCTCCGCGATCATCGCGTTCGAGTTGAGGAAGCCGCTGACGAGGGCGTTCACGCCGCTGGCGGCCACCGCTCCGCGCAGCCTGCTGATCACCGGCGGGTTGACGGTCGCGATCAGCGGGATCACCACTGCCGCACGGCGGGCCGTCGGGCCGCCGGGTGGCCACGTCGGCCAGCACCGCCTGCAGGTCGGAGGGATCGCCCGGCCCGCCGCCGTCGATGCGCGCGGCCCGCACTTCCACCGCCGGGTTGTCCACCCGGAGGATGGCGGTCAGTTCGCCGGCCGGGCCGGAGGTGAGGTCGGTGTCGCTGCCGGGGACGGCCAGCACGAGGGCCGGCGCGGTCTGCGGCAGGCTGGCGGGCACGGCCCGGCGGTGACGGCCGCTCGATCGCAGCGGCCGCGCGGTCGGCTGGCGGACCGGGAATGCCTCCTGGCCCTGGCCGCGCTGCCCGTCGCCGCCCGGCCCGGCGCCCCGCGGCCCGCCCGGTCCGGCCGGCCGCGGGCGGGCAGGTCGCCGCCCCCGAAGGCGTCGAAGCTGCCGGTGGCACGCGCATTGGGATGCCGACCGGGGAGGTCGGCCGAGAACGGGGGGGCTGAGGACACGCCACCCTGCTGCCGGGGAGGCATGCCATCGCTAGGCTGCCGCATGGGGATGCCTGTCGAGGGGTCGCGTGCTTCCGTCACGAGTCGGAAGCCTAATGCCAAGGGGTCCTTTGTGCCTCAAAAGTGCTGAAACAGGCGAACGGGTGCTGGCTTCTGTCATCGTCTTTTGACGCAGTGTAGCAGCACGGCCCGGCGTCCGCAGCGGAAACAACGGCCGGGCCGGCCGTCGCGGCGCTTGCTACTAGCGAGTAACATGTAATCAGGCACCGACTCACGCGGAGCGTTTACATGAGCCACTACAAGAGCAATCTCCGGGACATCGAGTTCAACCTGTTCGAGGTGTTCGGCCGCCAGGAGATCCTGGGCGCCGGACCCTTCGCCGAGGTGGACGAGGAAACCGCGCGCGACATGCTCGCGGAGGTCAATCGGCTGGCGACCGGGCCGGTGGCCGAATCGCTGGTCGACGGCGACCGCAACCCGCCGGTCTTCGATCCCGCGACCGGGAACGTGGCCATGCCGGAGTCGTTCAAGAAGTCGTTCCGCGCGCTGATGGACGCGGAGTGGTGGCGGCTCTCGGTGCCGCCCGAGCTCGGCGGCACGGTGGTGCCCAGATCGCTCGCCTGGGCGGCCGCGAGCTTCATCCTCGGCGCGAACCCGGCCGCCTGGATGTTCGGCAACGGGCCGTCGTTCGCGACCGTGCTGTGGACGCTCGGCACCCCCGAGCAGAAGCGCTTCGCCGAGATCGCGGTCGAGCGCGGGTGGGGCGCCACCATGGTGCTGACCGAGCCGGACGCCGGCTCCGACGTGGGGGCCGGGCGGACCAAGGCGATCGAGCAGCCCGACGGCAGCTGGCACATCGAGGGCGTCAAGCGGTTCATCACCAACGGCGACCAGGACATGACCGAGAACATCTTCCACCTGGTGCTCGCCCGGCCAGAGGGCGCCGGACCCGGCACCAAGGGCCTGTCCATGTTCCTGGTGCCCAAGTACCTGGTGAATGAGGACGGCTCGCTGGGCGAGCGGAACGGCGCCCGCGTCACCAACGTCGAGCACAAGATGGGCCTCAAGGTCTCGACCACCTGCGAGCTGACGTTCGGCGGCGATCCTGGCCGGCCCGCCGTCGGCACCCTGGTCGGCGGCGTGCACGACGGCATCAGGCAGATGTTCATGATCATCGAGCACGCCCGGATGCTGGTCGGCAGCAAGGCGATCGAGACCCTGTCCACCGGCTACCTCAACGCGCTCGAGTTCGCCAAGAGCCGGGTGCAGGGCCCGGACCTGGCCAGGCAGTTCGACAAGACCTCGCCCCGGGTCACGATCATCAACCACCCGGACGTGCGCCGGATGCTCATGCAGCAGAAGGCGTACGCGGAGGGGCTGCGGGCGCTCATGCTCTACACGGCCACCCAGCAGGACGCGGTGCAGCTCGCGGCCGCCAACGGCGAGCACGACGCGGCCGCCGCCGCGCGCAACGACCTGCTGCTGCCCCTGGTCAAGGGGGTGGGCTCCGAGCGCGCGTACGAGACGCTCACGCTCTCGCTGCAGACGCTCGGCGGCTCCGGGTTCCTGCAGGACTACCCGATCGAGCAGTACATCAGGGACGCGAAGATCGACTCCCTGTACGAGGGCACCACCGCCATCCAGTCGCTCGACTTCTTCTTCCGCAAGATCGGCCGCGACCAGGGCGCCACCGTCACCGCGCTGTTCGCCGAGATCGCGGCCTTCACCGCGGCCGACAACGGGAACGGCCGGCTCAAGACCGAGCGGGCCGCCATCGCCGAGGGCCTCGCCCAGGTGCAGGCGGCGCTCGAGCGCGATGAGCGGGTTCGCGCTGGCCTCGCTCGAGCGGCCGGAGGAGGTCTACAAGGTCGGGCTCACCTCGGTACGGCTGCTGCTCGCCTTCGGCGACCTGATCATCGGCTGGCTGCTCGGCCTGCAGGCCGAGGTGGCGCTGCGCGCGCTCGACAACGGGGACTCGCTCAGCCGAGGCCGACCGCGACTTCTACACCGGCAAGCTCGCGGTCGCGAAGTTCTTCGCCACGACGGTGCTGCCCCGCCTGGAGAGCGACAGGAAGATCATCGAGCAGACCACGACCGACCTCATGGACGTCCCCGAGGGCGCGTTCTAGCCCGCGGTTTACCGGCGCTTGCCGTCGAGCTCGCGAAGCTAGGTCAGCGATGTCGTCGGCCTGCCCGTTGGAGCCCCGCCGCGCCGGGCATGGCCGGCGCGGCCGCGCGCCGATCGGCGTCCTTGACCGGACCACCCAGGCCGCGATCACGCCGCCGACGAGGCCGCCCAGGTGGCCGATCCAGCTGACGCCGGGCGTGCCAGGGATGGCCACCTGGAGGATCGTCCAGTAGAGGACGCCCGCCACGACCCCGACCCCGATGTCGACCATGTTCCGGTCGAGGAAGCCGCGGACGAGGACATATCCGAAATATCCGAAGATAAGCCCGGAAGCCCCGACCGTCACCGCGTCGCCCGACTGGAACAGCCACACCGCCATGCCGCTCGTCACCCCACGATCAGCGAGACGACAAGGAAGCGAGCGATAGACCGGTAGGCGGCGAGCACACCGAGGACGAACAGCGGGAGGCTGTTGCCCTCGATGTGCTGCCAGGAGACGTGCAGGAAGGGAGCGGTGAAGATGTCCGGCAGCCTGCTGAGGTGGTGCGACAGGATGCCGAAGTCCGCGTCCAGCCGGTACCCGTCGGCCCAGTTGAACACCTGGAGCGCCCAGATCAGCGCCAGGAACCCAGCCATCACCACGACCGCGTCGCGCAGCTTATGCACCGTCATGCCATCTATCTTCCTTCGCGCGCCTGCAAGCCGGCTGAGGGGACGCTCATGACCTGCGGCGGGGCCGCTACGACCAAGCCAGCATCCGAACCGGGTCCTCCAGCATCGAGCCTACGTCGCGGAGCACCGCAGAGCCAAGTTCCCCGTCAACGATCCGATGGTCGAACGAGAGCGAGAGGGTCGTTACCTTCCGCACCGCGAGCGCGCCATCCACCACCCATGGTAGGTCGCGCACCTGCCCGAAGGCCAGGATCGCGGCCTCACCCGGGCAGCAGGATGGGCGTACCCGCATCCACGCCGAAGACACCCACGTTGGTGATCGTGATGGTGCCGCCGGCCAGGTCCTCGGGCGTCGCCTTGCCCGCCCGCGCGGTGGACGCCATCGCGTCGAGCGCCCGCGCCAGGTCGGCCAGCGCGAGCGCGTCGGCGCCCTTGACGTTCGGCACCAGCAGCCCGCGCTCGGCCGCGACCGCGATGCCGAGGTTGACCCGCCGCTTGACGACGATCTCCTGCGCCGGCCTCGTCCCAGGACGAGTTGATCATCGGGTGCCGCCGCACCGCGACCAGCAGCGCCTTGGCCACGAAGAGCAGCGGCGACACCTTGACCCCGGCGAACTCGGGCAGCTCACGGGCCCGGCGGACCGCGGCCATCGTCTCGGTCACGTCGACTTGGAGGAACTCCGTCACATGGGGCGCGCGTGAACGCGCTCGCCACCATCGCCGCGGCGGTGTGCTTGCGCACCCCGCGCACCGGAATCCGCTCCTCGGCGGCCCCGGTTCCGGCCGGGCTGAGCTCGGCGACGCCGTGCGGGCCGGCGGCTGGCTCCGCGAAGACCGAGGTGTCGAACGGTCCGTTGCTTCGCCCGCCGCCTTCTGCACATCCTCCCTGGTGACCGACCCTTCAGGCCCGCTGCCGGTTAGCCCGGTGAGGTCGATGCCGAGGTCCCGGGCGAGCCGTCGCACCGGCGGCTTGGCCAGGTAGGTCCTGCTCGGGCCGCCGAGGGAAGCGGGGCCTGGCGGCGGCGAGATCAGCCCGGCTGGCCCGGCTGGCCCGGTCCCGGGGAGGGGACCGCCCCCGTTCATCGGCGCAGCGGGCGATGCCGGGTAGGAGCCCGGCCGGGTCGGCGCGCTCTTGCGCGGCCGGCGGCTGGTCGAGCCCGGCTTGACGCCGTACCCGACCAGAACCGGCTGGCGGGCAGGCGGGGCGGGCGCGCTGCTGCGCGGCTGGTGGCGGCGGCTGCGCCTCGGCCTCGGCCGGGGCGGCTTCGGCGGCCGGGGCTTCGCCCGCGACGGGCACGTCAATCGTGATGATCGGGATGCCCACGTCGACGGTCTGACCCTCGGTCACCAGCAGCGCGCTGACCGTGCCCGCGTACGGGCTGGGCAGCTCGACCACCGCCTTGGCGGTCTCGATCTCGACGATGACCTGGTTGATCGTGACCGTGTCGCCCGGCTTGACGTGCCAGGACACGATGTCGGCCTCGGTGAGGCCCTCCCCCACGTCGGGGAGCCTGAAGTCCTTGTTCATGCTGATTTCTCCGGGCTCAGAAGGCGAACGTGCGGTCGACCGCGTCCAGGATGCGGTCCAGGTCGGGCAGGTAGTGATCCTCGACTCTGGCCACCGGGTAGGGGGTCGAGAACCCGCCGACGCGCAGCACGGGCGCCTCGAGATGGTAGAAGCACTGCTCGGTCACCCGGGCGGCGATCTCCGCGCCGAGGCCGGCGTAGACGGGCGCCTCGTGCGCGACCACGCACCGTCCGGTCCGCGCCACCGATGCCGTGATGGTCGCGACGTCGATCGGCGACAGCGAGCGGAGGTCGATCACCTCGATCGACCGGCCGTCCTCGCGGGCCGCGATCGCCGCCTCGACGCAGCTGCGGACCAGCGGCCCGTAGCAGAGCAGGGTGACGTCGTCGCCTGGCAGCACGATCCGCGCCTGGTCGAGCGGGAGCGCCGACTCCAGCGGCGCCGAGGTGTCGATCTCGCCCTTGTCCCAGTACCGCCGCTTGGGCTCGAAGAAGACGACCGGGTCGTCGGCGGCGATGGCGAGCTGGATCATCGCGAACGCGTCGGCCGGGTCGGCGCAGGCGACCACGCGCAGCCCGGGCGTGTGCGCGAAGTAGGCCTCGGGGGACTCGCTGTGGTGCTCGACCGCGCCGATCCCGCCGCCGAACGGGATCCGGATCACGATCGGGCAGCGGCAACGCTGCCGCCGGGAGCGGTAGCGCATCTTGGCGAGCTGGCTGACGATCTGGTCGAACGCGGGGAAGACGAAGCCGTCGAACTGGATCTCGCACACCGGCCGGTAGCCGCGCAGCGCCAGGCCGATCGCGGTGCCGACGATGCCCGCCTCGGCCAGCGGGGTATCGACCACGCGATGCTCGCCGAAGTCCTTCTGCAGTCCGTCCGTCACCCGGAAGACGCCGCCGAGCTTGCCGACGTCCTCGCCCATGATCATTACCTTGGGGTCGGACTCGAGCGACTTGCGCAGCCCGGCGTTGAGCGCCTTGGAGAGAGTGATCGAGCTCATCGGGCAGCCTCCGCCCCGGCGACCGCTACGCCGGCTTCGTCGAATCCAGACAGGTAGGCCGCGTACTCGGCGCGCTCGGCGTCGAGGATCGCATGCGGGCCCGCGTACACGTTGTCGAACAGCGACAGCGGGGCCGGATCGGGCAGCGCCAGGACGGCGGCCCGCAGTCGCGCCGCCTCGGCGTCGGCGGCCGCGTCGACCTCCTCGAAGAAGGCGCTGTCGGCCTCGCCGGTGCGGGCCAGGTAGGACCGGACGCGCTCGATCGGATCGCGCAGCCGCCAGGCCTCGAGCTCGCTGGAGAGCCGGTACCTGGTGGGGTCGTCGGTCGTGGTGTGCGCGCCCATCCGGTAGGTGAACGCCTCGATCAGCATGGGGCCCTGGCCCTCGCGGGCGGCGCGCAGCGCGTGCTTGGTCACGGCGTAGCAGGCGAGCACGTCGTTGCCGTCGACCCGGACGCCGGGGAAGCCGAAGCCGCTTGCCCGCTGGTAGATCGGGGCGCGGCTCTGCCGCTCGGCCGGAGCGGAGATCGCCCACTGGTTGTTCTGGCAGAAGAACACCACCGGGGCGTTGAAGACCGACGACCAGGCGAACGCCTCGCTCACGTCGCCCTGGCTGGTCGCGCCGTCGCCGAAGTAGACGATGGCCGCCTCGTCCTCGACCGCGTCGCTCTTGATGCCCATCGCGTACCCGGTGGCGTGCAGGGTCTGGTCGCCGATGACGATCGTGTAGAGGTGGAACTTGTGCTCTTCCGGGTCCCAGCCGCCGTGGTTGACGCCGCGGAAGAGCTCGAGCAGACGGAGCGGGTCGAGGCCCCGGCACCAGGCCACGCCGTGCTCGCGGTAGGACGGGAACGCCATGTCCTTGGGGGAAAGCGCGCGGCCCGGACCCGATCTGCGCGGCCTCCTGGCCGAGCAGGGGCGGCCATAGGCCGAGCTCGCCCTGGCGCTGGAGCGCGACCGCCTCGGTGTCGATACGGCGGACAAGCACCATGTCGCGGTACATGCCCTTGATGTCAACGTCGCCGAGCGGGTACTCGGGGTGATCGGTCCGCTCGCCCTCGGGGGTAAGAATCTGGATGGTCTCGGTGGTCACCTGACACTCCCTTCGGTGTGGTCGGCGGTGGGATCGCCGTCGCCGGCCTGACCAGGCTTGACGTCCCGGCGGCGGCTGTACGCTTCATGGGCGGTTGCCGCTTGGCGGGACGCGTGTAGTTCTTGCACCTGACGTTATATGCCCTGTTCGCCTTGGAGGGATACGTGGCCAGAGTGATCGTGGATGTCATGCTAAAGCCGGAGATTCACGACCCGCAGGGCGAGGCGGTGCTAAGCGCGTCGCATCGCCTCGGCTTCGGGAACGTGACCGGAGTACGCCAGGGCAAGCGGTTTGAGCTCGAGCTGGACGGGCCGGCCGACGACGCGGCGCGCGCCGCGGTCGAGGAGATAGCCCGCGAGCTGCTGGCCAACCCGGTGATCGAAGAGTTCTCCTTGCATATCACGGAGTGACCTGTCAAGGCCCGGACCAAAGAAATTGATTATTACCGCGTGTCGCGGGAAATCCCTCAGGTGTGAGAACGCAGCGAGATGCGCGGCCGAAGGTAAGGTTCTGCCTCGTGTTCGAGCGTGAGCTGCTGAGCGTCCCGGTCATGCGCCGGGTGCTCGGCGACACGCTGCGCGGGGTCGGCGTCAACGAGGACTCAGTGTCCGACATACTGCTCGCGGCCACCGAGGCCTGCACCAACGTCGTCCTGCACGCGGGCCACTCCGCCGCGGCCTACACGGTGGCGGCCACCGTGGACGGCGCTGCCTGCCGGGTGGAGGTCACCGACGCCGGGCGCGGCTGCCGCGCGCCGCGGCGGCCTGCGCCGCCGGGGCCGTCGCGCCCGCGCCGTGCCGGAGGCGGCGCCGCCCGAGCACGAACCCCCCGACCACGCGGCGCTGGCGGAGTCAGGGCGCGGTTTCGCGATCATGAGCGCCTGCGTCGACGAGGTGACGCTGCGGACCGCACCGGGCCGCGGCACCCGGGTGGTGCTCGACAAGCGCATCGCCTGGGATCCGCCGCTCGCTCGCAGCGCGTAGTGGTCTCGTCCCGCTGAGCTGGGACATTTCGCCGAGCGCAGGCGCTGCCGGGTAGGCTGCAGTACGTGCGGATAGGCGTTGTCACATTCCCTGGCTCCCTCGACGACACCGATGCGGCCCGCGCCGTGCGCTACGCCGGGGCGGTGCCAGTCTCGCTCTGGCACGCCGACCGGGACCTGCGCGGCGTGGACGCGGTGATCCTCCCCGGCGGCTTCTCTTACGGCGATTACCTGCGGTGCGGCGCGATCGCCCGCTTCTCCCCGGTGATGACCGAGCTCATGCCGGCGGCGAAGGCGGGGCTTCCGGTGCTCGGCATCTGCAATGGCTTCCAGATCCTGTGCGAGGCGCACCTGCTGCCCGGCGCGCTGACAAGGAACGCCAAGCGCCGCTTCATCCACACCGACGTCCGGCTGGTCGTGGGGAACGCGGCGACCGCGTGGACCTCCGGTTACGCCGCCGGCCAGCAGCTCACGGTGCCGCTCAAGAGCGGCGAGGGCGCGTTCGCGGCCGACGAGGCCACCCTGGACGAGCTGGAGCGGGCCGGCCGCGTGGTCGTCCGCTACGTCGGGCGAGGCCCCCAACGGGGCCGCCCGCGACATCGCGGGCATCTGCAGCGAAGAAGGGAACGTGGTCGGCCTGATGCCGCACCCCGAGCACGCGATCGACCCGCTGACCGGCCCGTCCGCCGACGGACTTGGCTTCTTCACCTCGGCCGTCGCGGCGTTCGCCGGGTCCGGACTCGCCGCGGACCGGAGCGGAGGCGGCGCAGTGAGCGACAAGGACACCGTCGAGGTCGCCGAGCAGACCCCCGACCAGCAGCAGCCCTACAAGGAGCTCGGCCTCACCGACGACGAGTACGCGAAGGTCCGCGACATCCTCGGCCGTCGCCCGACCGCCGCCGAGCTGGCCCTCTACTCGGTCATGTGGAGCGAGCACTGCTCGTACAAGTCGTCCAAGGTGCACCTGCGCAACCTCGCGCCCGACGCCGACCAGGCGCGACACCTGCTGGCGGGCATCGGCGCCAACGCGGGCGTGGTGGACATCGGCCAGGGTTACGCGGTCACCTTCAAGATCGAGAGCCACAATCACCCGTCCTTCGTCGAGCCGCACCAGGGCGCGGCGACCGGCATCGGCGGCATCGTCAGGGACATCATCGCCATGGGCGCGCGCCCGATCGCGGTCATGGACGCGCTCAGGTTCGGCCCGGCGGACGCGCACGACACCGCCCGGGTGCTGCCCGGAGTCGTCTCGGGCATCTCGTTCTACGGCAACTGCCTGGGCCTGCCCAACATCGGCGGCGAGCTCGTCTTCGACGCCTGCTACGCCGGGAACCCGCTGGTGAACGCCCTCTGCGTGGGCCTCATGCGGCACGGCGACCTGCAGGAGGCCGCGGCCAACGGGGCCGGCAACAAGGTCGTGCTGTTCGGCTCGCGGACCGGGCCGGACGGCGTCGGCGGGGCGTCGGTGCTGGCCAGCGCGACGTTCGGTGCCGACTCCGACGGCAAGGCCGCCAAGCGTCCGTCGGTCCAGGTCGGCGACCCGTTCCTCGAGAAGCTGCTGGTCGAGTGCTGCCTCGAGCTCTTCGCCGAGGGGCTGATCGAGGGCATCCAGGACCTGGGCGCGGCGGGCATCGCCTGCGCCACGACCGAGCTGGCGGCCGGCGGCGACGGCGGCATGAGCGTCGACATGGACGCGATCCCGCTGCGCGACCCGAGCCTCACCCCGGCCGAGATCCTGATGAGCGAGTCGCAGGAGCGGATGATGGCGGTCGTCCGGCCGGACCTCATCGACGCCTTCATGCAGGTCTGCGCCAAGTGGGACGTCCAGGCGACGGTGATCGGCGAGGTGACCGAGGACGGACTGCTGACCATGACCTGGCGCGGCACCACGGTCGTCAGGATTCCGCCGCAAGACCGCGGCCGACGGCCCGGTCTACGAGCGCCCGATGACCCGCCCGGTGGCCCTCGACGCGCTGACCGAGGACGGCCCCGAGGGGCTGGCCCGCCCGGTGGACGGCCGCGCGCTCGGCGAGACCCTGGTGGCGCTGCTCGAGCTCGCCCGACCTGGCCGACAAGCGCTGGGTCACCCAGCAGTACGACGCCATCGTGCGCGGCAACACGGTGCTGGCGATGCCGGAGGACGGCGGCCTGGTCCGGATCGACGAGGAGACCGGGCTCGGCATCACACTGGCCACCGACGGCAACAGCCGCTACTGCCTGCTCGACCCGTACCAGGGCACCCAGCTGGCGCTGGCCGAGGCGTACCGGAACGTCGCCATGACCGGGGCGCGCCCGGTCGCCGTGACCAACTGCCTGAACTTCGGGTCCCCGGAGGACCCGGAGGTCATGTGGCAGCTGGCCGAGGCCGTCCGCGGCCTGGCCGACGGCTGCAAGACGCTCGGCATCCCGGTGACCGGCGGCAACGTCAGCCTCTACAACCAGACGGGCAGCGTCGCCATCCGCCCCACCCCGGTGATCGGCGTGCTCGGCGTCCACGATGACGTGCGCAAGCGGCTCGGCGTCGGCTTCCCGGCCGACGAGGCGCGGATCGTGCTGCTCGGCACGACCAGTGAGGAGTTCGGCGGCTCGGCCTGGGCCGAGGTGGTCCACCAGCATCTGGGCGGGCGCCCGCCGGCCGTCGATCTCGACGCCGAGCGGAACCTCGCCGCGCTCATCGCCGCCGCCGCCGCCGCGGGCGTGCTCGCCAGCGCCCACGACCTCTCCGACGGCGGCCTCGGGGTGGCGCTGGCGGAGTCCTGCCTGCGCGGAGGCGTCGGCTGCTGGATAAGCCTGGCGGGCTTCGACAACCGCGCGGGCGTGGCGGCGGAACCGCCTGCCGACACGTTCACGGCGCTGTTCAGCGAGTCCTCCGGGCGAGCGGTGGTTTCGGTCACGCCTGGCCGCGAGGACGAGTTCGCCGACCTGTGCGACGCGCACGGAGTCCCGGCGACGGTGCTCGGCCGGACCGGCGGCGAGACGCTCACGGTCGTTAACGCCTTCGAGGTCGCGGTGACCGACCTCGAGCAAGTCTGGTCCGCCACCCTCCCCGCCCTCTTCGGCTGACCAGCCCGCTCGGTCGGATGCCGCCGCGTAAGGCCGACCCCAACGGGGAGGCCAATGTGGCCGCTGGTGACGGCCGCGCTCGACCGGGGAGAGGAACCGCCGCAGGCGGCCCTGAGGTCCGCCGCCCGCCATCTCCTCGTTGAGCTGGAACGCGAAGCACCCGGCCGTTCGGTGGAAGTCCGGGTTGTCCCGGTCGCGGCGGTCCAGGTGGTCGCGGGCCCGCGCCACACGCGAGGGACCCCTCCCAACGTGGTGGAGACCGATCCGCTGACCTGGATCCGGCTGGCGACCGGACGGCTCGGCTGGGCCGAGGCGGTGCGCAGCGGCGCCGTCCGGCGCGAGCGGTGCCCGCGCTGACCTGTCGGAGTACCTGCCGCTGAGGTAGTGCTGGGGCTCCGGGGTGTCCGCAGGTCAGGAGAGCAAATAGACTGGTGTCGTGGCCAAGCCAGACGGGCGTCTTACGCACGATCTCGATCCCGACGACCGTCCGCCGAGAGATGCCTGTGGTGTCTTTGGCGTGTGGGCTCCCGGCGAAGATGTCGCAAAGCTCGCGTACTACGGGCTGCACGCCCTGCAGCACCGCGGCCAGGAGTCGGCCGGCATCGCCGTCAGCGACGGCAGGCGGATCGTGGTGCACAAGGAGATGGGCCTGGTGGCCCAGGTCTTCGACGAGCCCTCGCTCACCGCGCTGCGCGGCGACATCGCGGTGGCGCACTGCCGCTACTCGACGACCGGAGCCCCGGTGTGGGCGAACGCGCAGCCGACGTTCCGCTCCACGCCGACGGTCTCGATCGCGCTCGGGCACAACGGCAACCTGACCAACACCCGCGAACTGGCGGGCATGCTGCCGCCGGAGAGCGGCTACTCGGCGCTGCACGCCACCTCGGACACCGACGTGCTGACCGAGCTGATCGCCGGGGGCGCCGCGTCCTGCGGCGGCGTCGAGGAGGCGGCCGCCCGCATCCTGCCGGTCGTCCGCGGCGCCTACTCACTCGCCTTCATGGACGAGAACACGCTCTACGCGGCGCGCGACCCGCAGGGGTTCCGGCCGCTGGTGATCGGCCGCCTCGGCGGCGCGGCCGGCGGCTGGGTGGTGGCGAGCGAGACCGCGGCGCTCGACATCGTGGGCGGTTCCTTCGTGCGCGAGGTCGAGCCCGGTGAGCTGATCACGCTCGACGAGCGCGGCCTGCGGTCGCGTCGGTTCGCGCCGGCCGTGCCGAAGGTGTGCCTGTTCGAATACGTCTACCTCGCCCGCCCCGACACCACCATCGGCGGACGCGGGCTGCACGTGACCCGGGTGGAGATCGGGCGGCGGCTCGCGGCGGAGTTCCCGGCCGAGGCGGACCTGGTGATCCCGGTGCCCGAGTCGGGCACGCCCGCCGCGATCGGCTACGCCGAGGCGAGCGGCATCCCCTACGGGCAGGGGCTGGTCAAGAACTCCTACGTCGGGCGGACGTTCATCCAGCCCAGCCAGACCATCAGGAAGCTCGGCATCCGGCTCAAGCTGAACCCGCTGCGCGACGTGATCGCGGGCAAGCGGATCGTCGTGGTGGACGACTCGATCGTGCGCGGGCAACACCCAGCAGGCGATCGTGGCCATGATGCGCGAGGCGGGCGCGCTCGAGGTGCACGTCCGGATCGCGTCGCCGCCGGTGAAGTGGCCGTGCTTCTACGGCATCGACTTCGCGTCGCGGGACGAGCTCATCGCCGGGCACTGCTCGGTCGAGGAGATCCGCGAGGCGATCGGCGCCGACTCGCTCGGCTTCGTGTCGCTCGAGGAACTCGTGGCCGCGACCGAGCAGCAGCCGGACTCACTCTGCCGCGCCTGCTTCGACGGGCATTACCCGGTGCAGGTGCCGGAGAGCGAACGCGGCAAGGGCGTGCTCGAAGCCGCGGTGAGCGCCTAAGCCGCTCTGAAGGCACGGCGCAGGCTGTCAGCGTCGAACCGGCTGCGCAGCATGCGCAGCGGCAGGCACTAGGCGTCCTGCCGCTGCGCATTAGCGTGTTGTGCGCTAGCGAGACGACGACCAGTCGTCCTCGTCGTCGTCCTCGTCGCCAGCGTCGTCGTCGAGGGCGTCCTCGTCAACGTCTTCGTCGTCGTACACGGCGTACGGGTTGTCGTGGTCTGCGCTCCGCGACTCCGATCCGACGCCCAGCTCCTCACGCAGCCGGTCAAGGTCGGTGCCGCCGCCGTTGTACTTAAGCTGGCGAGCAACCTTAACCTGCTTGGCCTTAGCTCGGCCGCGCCCCATTGGCTCGACCCCCTCGAACGTCCGGAGCCGTGCGGCCCCACGATGCCTCGTAGCTGGCACGCCTGTGACACACACAGAACCGCCGTAGATCCCTCTCAGAGACCTCGGCGCTTGGCCAGCATCCGTACAGGTATAACCGTACCTGCTTTGCGGCCCTGATGACTACGCCGATCCCCTGTCGCGGTGTACTCACCTGTATTGCTTGCCGAGGAGGGGCCTCCGAAGAGCCCTCCGGGCGGCCCCGATGCCCCTCGAGGCCCCTCCGCACCTCCAGCAGCACCCGCCTGGCGGGGCTGCCTCGGCCCGGCGGGTTTGCGCGGCTTTGCAGGCGGCGCACTTGCGAAAAGTCTGCGTAGGGGCCCGCACAGGGGTTGACGTGCGGTACCTGTCGCACCATCGTGGTTAAGAAAGACAAGTGTCTGGTTATATACCGATTCAGTCGTGGTAGGTTACAGTCAGTGTCTAGGGGGCTACAGCGTCAGGCATCGCTGGTCTCCACCGGGGAGGGCGGTGGTGAGCTGCGCGAGAAGCAGAATGCGCAGGGCAGTTTTTCCGAATCTGGCCCGATGCGACGATAAGTATCGCTAGAATCACTGACAGTGAGCAGCCAGCGGGGGCAACGGGGCACTCAGAACACAGAAACTTTGCAGAAAGTTATCGACTAGTCACCGCTGGTGATGGAAGATGGACCCATGGGCCATGCATATGGGGATATCTACGTCAAGCTCCTTCGGGGCACCAAGGCCACACAACATACAACGCGAGGATCGCTACATCGATCCAGGAGGAGAGGCCGCACCAATGTCCGCACGCACTCCAGAGGCCGAGCCGCTACTGACCCCGGCCGAGGTCGCCACGATGTTCCGTGTCGATCCCAAGACGGTCACGCGCTGGGCGAAGGCCGGGAAGCTGACGTCGATCCGCACGCTTGGGGGGCACCGGCGTTACCGGGAGACCGAGGTCCGTGCACTGCTCGCGGGTATTCCGCAGCAGCGTTCCGAGTAGCATCCCGCCTCAGAAGCATGGCCCAGGAGGACGGCACGCCTTTGTGCCGTTGGCCATGCGGGTGGCGGAGCTCGTCCGGAGTATTGGGGGTCGGTCCCAGCGGGCGAGGGCAGTTTCGCGCAAGTGATCATGACGGGGTCTTGACACTGGCGCAGGCGGCGCTCACCGCGCTGGGACCGGTCCGGAGAAATTCCGGGGTAGACAATTTTTAGGGGGATCGCACGATGCGTGATCCAGAGCTGGTCGGCCGTGCACAACACGCGGCTGCGCGCCTGGAATCGGCCTGGGAGCGTTGGAGAGCGCTCCAGGGCCTCGGGGAGACACCGGCTCAGCCGGTAGTGGGCTACGTGGGCTACGCGCTCAGCGAGCCCTGGGGACAGCCACGTGCCGTGATCGGCTTCAGCGCCGACGAGGCCGAGCGGCTGGCGGAGTTTCTTGAGCGAGACAATACCGATCACGTTCTCGAGCTCGCGCAACGACATGTTCCTGATCAGCCGGTGACGCAGCTGCTCGCAGCCGCATCGGCCACCAAGGACGAGGTACTGGCCGTTACGAGCCAGTTATCTGGTTCCCAGCATTGCCACAGCTTTCTACAAGGAAGCGGTGCCAGACTGAAAGAACAGGAGCCAATCAGACGGCCCCTGTCAAGATCGTCTGGACTCGGGACGGCCAGGCCCCGGCCCGAGTCCAGACCTTCTGTTGTTACCGCTCGCTGCTGAAAGCGACTACTGCTGATAGTGCTGGGGCTGGTGAAACTGCTGGGGCTGCTGCTGTGCTGCACGATGCCTGGCCGGTGTTTGCGGCGGGGCGGGGTTAACCGGTGGGACTTGGGACCGTGCAGTACATGCACCGCGACGCCGCGATCGGAATGGTGCTCAGGCACTCCGGGCAATCCCTCGTCGTCGCTTCCGCGTTCCTCGTCAGCCGCGCGGTGAGTTTCACCGACGGGGCCACGATCAGGTAGTAGACGACGGCGGCGATGATCAGGAACGACAGCACCGCGTTGAGGAACGATCCATACAGGAAGGTGCTGTGGTGGATGGTGAAATGCAGGTTACCGAAGCTCGGCTTGCCGGCGATCGCCGCGATTAGCGGCGTGATGATGTCGGCGACGAGCGCCGTGACCATGGCGGTGAACGCCGTGCCGACGACGATCGCGATCGCCAGGCTGATGAGATTGCCTCGGTTGATGAAGGCTCTAAAACCCTTCACTGATGCGACCCCCTGTGGGTGAACTGCTGGTCGGCGACCCTGCCAGACCGGGCGAGTATGTCTGAAATGTGCGGAGTACGACCCTGGTGGAACCTTCCCGCCCGGTATGCGTCCATGCACGCTGTCGAAGATACAGACCGGTCGGTGCGGGCGTGAGCGAGTCAGCCTAGTTGAGTGCGATGCGCGTCGATGCGTCGTTGGGCTGGGAGCTCGTCGAAGCCGGGATCGAGATCCGCCACGCAGGGCAGGCGGCCCGCCTGCTGGGCCGGCGATGCGGACGCCGGGCCGCCGGGACGGTTGCTGATGTCCGGATGGTGGGGCGCCAGGGATTCGAACCCTGAACCCAAGGATTAAAAGTCCTCTGCTCTGCCATTGAGCTAGCACCCCGTAGTGCCGCGACCTAATCGGCACTCCCAACCGAAGCGTACCGAAGGTCGGCGCCGTGCGGATATACGAGGCAGGTTCTGGGCGGGCGCCGGGGTGGATCGCCGAGTGGATCAGGGTTTTGACAGGGTGATTCCTGATGACAGATCACATAGCGGTTGGGCATGATCACAGACATGAGTGTGAACAACGGGAGTGGGGGCAAGCGGCTGCTGCGGCCGCGGGAAGGCCGGATGGTGGCCGGCGTCTGCGCCGGGCTGGCCAGCTACTTCGGCGTCGACGTGAACCTGGTCCGGCTCGGGTTCGGGGTCTTCACGGTTTTCTGGGGGCTGGGCGCGCTGATCTACGTGCTCGCCTGGGTCGTGCTGCCCGAGGAAGGCGAGGGCGGCTCGATCCTGGAGTCCTTCATCGGCAAGCTTCGCCTGTAGTATGGGCAGGTGCGTAACGCGGTTCTGTTACTGCGCGGACGCCCCTATCGTCTAGTGGCCTAGGACACCGCCCTTTCAAGGCGGCAGCACGGGTTCGAATCCCGTTGGGGGCACTCGATCAGCCATGTTTGCTGACTTTTGTCAGCTTCCCGGGTCCTGGTATCTGCCCGGGGGGACAGCTCTCCAGCATGGGGGGCTCCCGCCCCCCATTCCCCCTGGCCCCCGGAACCCCCCGATGTCGGCTTGGCCGACAGGGTAGACGATGGATTCTTCGGCGCCGGCTAGCAATCCCAGGGGTTTAGCTGGTCAAGCGGCGGCTTGGCGGCTTACCGGCTGTGCTACGCGCTGGCTCCCGACGGTGATTTGTGGTGCGGGTGCGGGTTGTGAGGCGGCCGTGGAGGACGGCGGCGAGCTGGCCGGGCAGGGGCCGTCATTGTGTGCCGTCGGGGGCCGCGCTTTTCGGTCGCGGGCGTCAGCGTGTTCCGCTGGGGGCACCCCGCGACCCGAACTCCCCCACGATGACCCTCGTATCCGTCTGGCTTGTTGCGCGTGGTGACGGTGAGGACGATGCGTCGATGCCCGACCGCCAGACCGGGTCTCGCCAACTGCAGTCGAGATGCCGCGGCCGCGCCCGGCGCAGCCACGCGCCGCTAAGAGCCTGTTGATAATGCCGCTTGCTGGGCGGGGCGGGTTCGCTCGCCTGCCCAGCGGGGCGGGTCGGGCTGCCCGGTTTCGTACCGGGCGAGTCGTTTGGTCATGATGAAGACGGTGGCCCACCAGACCATGGCCTCGTGGTGCTCAGGGCGGCGCTCGTAGTCGCGGGCGAGGCGCCTGTAGCGCATCAGCCAGCCGAACGTCCGCTCCACCACCCAGCGGCGGCGCAGTACCTGGAAGGAATGCGGGCTGGTCCGGGCCACCACTTCGATGGCGATGCCGAAGAGCCTGGCGTACTTCTCCAGCGGACTGCCGTTGCAGCCCGTGTCGGCCCACATCAGCCTCAGGGTGCCGAAGGCGTCGAACAGCCTGATGAGCAGGAGCTTCGCGCCGGCCTTGTCGCTGGCCGAGGCCGCCACGACGACCAGGGCGAGCAGCCAGCCCTCGGTGTCCACCACGACGTGCCGCCCTCTTCCGGTCACCTTCTTGCCGCCGTGGTAGCCGCTGGTGGACTTCGGGACGGTGTCCGCGCACTTCACCATCTGGGAATCGATCACGCAAGCGGACGGCTCCCGGTTCCGGCCCCGTCGCTCGCGCAGCAGGCCGCGCAACCGCCCGGCCAGCCGCTCCGGCAGCGCGCGGGCGTTCCACCGCTGGTAAAAGGCGTAAACCGAGTCCCAGGGCGGGAAGTCCACGGGAAGGGCACGCCACTCGATCCCGTTCCGCACGACGTAGGCGACCGCGTCGCACACCGCCCGCAGGTCATGCACCATCGGCCGGCCCTGGACCCGAACGAGCTCGCGCATTACCTCCCGTGCCAGCGGCTCCAGCACCGCCCACTGCTCATCAGACAGGTCGGACGGGTAACACGGCACGCGGTCACGGCACAGGCACCCTTCACTCGAACAGGTGGCATTCCGCGCCGTCGCAAGGTAGACAGGCATTCAGGCCCTTGGCGGTGGAGATGACTAGACACCTTCTCGCTACCAAGGGCCGCCTACATCGTGCCCGCCACTTCGGCAGACGGTAACCACACCGATACCTTCACCAATCTGGCGCTACAACCCCTTTGTCAACAGGCTCTAAGGCCGCGACGTCTCAATAGCTTGGGCGCGGTGAGCGTGCGGCGGTCGAAGAAGCGGCCGAGTACGTAGCTGGGGACGGCGGCTATGGCGATCATCAGCAGGGCGAACGGGGCGGCCTGGCCATAGGGGAGGTTCTGCTGGTAGTTCCAGAACTGGGTGGCCAGGGTCTGCACGCCGGTCGGTACCAGGATCAAGGTCGCGGTCAGCTCGGTCACCGCGGACAGGAACACCAGGCAGAACGCCGCCGTCAGGCCGGGCGTGACCAGCGGCCTGGTCACCCGCCACAACACCGCCAGCCGATTCTGGCCGAGGGACCTGGCCACATCCTCAAGCCCGGCCGGCGCCTGCGCGACCGACGTGCGGACTCCGACCAGGGCGAGCGGGAAGAACATGATCGCGTACGCCACCACCAGCATCGGCGCGCTCTGTTAGCCGATGCCGTCACCGTAGCGGTTGCTGAAGTAAGACAGCGACAGCGCGATAACCAGTCCGGGCATGGCCAGCACCAGGTAAGTGCTGCGCTCAATCAGGTGCGCGACGCGGCCGCTGCGCCGGACGGCGAGAATTGCGACCGGCAGCGCCATGGCCGTGGCCAGGGCGGCTGCGCAGGCGCCGTAGGCGGCCGTGTAGCCGGTAGCGCTCAGCCGCGAGGTGCCCTGGAACGGCTGATTGGTGCCCTGCACCCACCAGTAAGGATCGCCCGGCTGACCCGCCCGCGCCGACGGCCGAGCGCGTCCGCTCCCAGTACGAGCAGGGTCAGCGCGACCAGCACGAGAGAGAGCGCGCAGGCGGACGCGATGTCGAAGAGCTGCTGGAACTCGGTGAAGATCTCGGTCGTGAAGGTCTGGTAGCCGAGGATGTTGAATGCCCCGTACTCGGCCAGCAAGACCATGACGACGAGCAGGCAGCCCGCCGAGGATGGCGACCTTGGCCTGTCCCAGCGTGATACGGAAGAAGGTCTTGATCCGGCCGGCGCCAAGGCTGCGCGCCACCTCTTCCTGCGTCGGGTCCGCGTTGCGGAAGCTGGCTGCGACCGGCAGGTAAACCAGCGGGAAGACCGACAGCGTCATCACCAGAACCGCGCCGCGGAAGCCCGTCACATCGGTGCTGATCGACGCCCACCCGAAGCTCACCACGAAATCGGGTATCGCCAGCGGCACCACCAGAAGCACCATCCACACCCGCCAGCCGGGCAGGTTGGTGCGCTCTGTCAGCCAGGCCGTCCCGGTGCCGATGACCGCGCACAACGCGGTGACCACCACGCTGAGCCGGACGGTGTTCCACAGCAGCTGCACGGTGAGCTGGCGATCGATCAGGGCTGCGACCTGGCCTACCCCGGCGCCGGCCGCCTCCGTGAGCAGGAACGCGAGCGGGACCAGGAGCACGGCCGCCACCAGGATGGACAGGACGAGCAGCCCGCCCGGCAGTCTCCTGCGCGCGCGTGGCCGTCCCGGCCACGCGCTATGCGGGCCGGCCGTCACGGGACGGGGCAGCGCCCCGTCCCGGGCGACCGCGGCCGTCACAGCAGTCCGGCCTGGCGCAGCAGAGCGATGGCGGTCGCGCCGTCCCCGAGGTCGGCGATGCTGATCGGGTACGGCTGGAGGTCCGCGAACGGTGTCTCAGGCGCCGAGGTCGTCACGCCGTCGTCGAGCGGGTACTCGTAACTGATCGAGTGCGCGATGATCTGCTGTCCCTGCTTGGAGACGATGAAGGCAAGGAACTTCTGCGCGTCCGCCTGGTTCTTCGAGGACTTGAGGACGGCCGCCCCCGAGACGTCGACCACGTACCCCGGGTCATGCGGGGCGAAGTAGGTGATCATCGAATGCACGTTGGACGCTCCGAGCTCTGCCTTCATCCGGTACCAGTAGTACTGGTTGACCACGCCGAAGGCCACCGCGCCCCGGTTAACCTCGTCCGCAACGGTCTCGTTGTCCGGGTACGTGTGCGATCCGGCGTTCGCCTTGATGCCATCGAGCCAGGTGCTCGCCTTGGCGTTGCCGTAGGCGCGGGCCACCGAGGTGACGATGGGCTGGAAGTCCGTCTCGCCGGCCGCGAACGCGAGCTTTCCCTGGTACTTCGGACCGTTCAGCCGATGAGCGCGCTCGAGGTCACCGACGTCTGGAAGTCCTACGGTGCGACTCCGGTCCTCTGCGGCGTGTCGCTCTCGGTCGCTGATTCATCCCTTACGGCGATACTTGGCGCCTCGGGGGCCGGCAAGAGCACGCTCCTGCGCGTTGTGGCCGGATTCGAGTCGGCCGACGCAGGGACGGTCGCACTCGGCGGCGCGCTGACAGACGACGGGCGCCGGGAGGCGCCGCCAGAGCGCCGTCAGATCGGCTACGTGCCCCAGGACGGCGCGCTCTTCCCGCACCTGACCGTCCGTGCCAACGCGGCGTTCGCGCTGCCGCGACGGGAGCGGCGCGGTGCCTTCGTGAGCGAGATGCTCGACCTCGTCGGGCTCGCCGACTTCGGCCGCCGTTACCCCCATGAGCTCTCCGGCGGCCAGCAGCAACGGGTGGCGATCGCCCGCGCGCTTGCCTCCCGGCCCAAGCTGGTTCTGCTTGATGAGCCGTTCGCCGCGCTTGACGCGAGCCTGCGCTCTTCGGTCCGCGCGGATGTGCTCGGGGCACTGCGCGCCACGGACACGGCCGGAGTTCTGGTCACGCATGATCAGGACGAGGCCCTATCGTGCGCAGACAGCGTCGCGGTGCTCCGCGATGGCGTGATCTTGCAAGTCGGCGAGCCCAGGTCGGTGTACTCAGCCCCGGCCGACCCGTGGACCGCGGCCTTCCTCGGCACCGCGAACCTGCTTGCGGGCGTGAGCGAAACGGCAGCTCATGGAGGCGTGCGGGTGCGAACGGCCCTCGGCCTGCATGTGCTCCGCGACCCCCGGCCGACTGCGAGCGCGAGCAAGTTGAGCGTGCTGGTCAGGCCGGAGCAGATCACGCTTTTCCGCATCGAGCCCGGTTCGGGCCTCCCCCGGCAGGAATCCGAGGAGGCGGTGGCCGGCAAGGTGACCGGCATCCGATACCACGGTCACGACGTGCTCGTCACCGTGGATGTCGCAGGCTCGGGGCCCGTTCAGGCACGGGTGCATGGTGCGGAACCACCCTCGTCCGGCGACGAGGTCGCGCTGGTAGTCGGCGACCCCGTCATCGCCTGGCCGACTGCGGATCGTGACGAGACGGACGCTTCCGCCCCCCAGCCGTAGCCGGACTCAACCACCGAGTTCCGGTGATATGCTCTGTCAGGCGCTGGAGCTTACGGCTTGCGCGCCGGGCCCCACTGGGGCACGTTGTCCGCTAAGGTAGACAACAACAGATGGTCCTGTAGAGCAGTTGGAGTGCTCGCCACCCTGTCAAGGTGGAGGTCGCGGGTTCAAATCCCGTCAGGACCGCAGCGGTAGGAGCCTTGCGCTACATCGCCAAGGTCAGGTAGCTCAGTTGGTACGAGCGTCCGCCTGAAAAGCGGAAGGTCGGCGGTTCGACCCCGCCCCTGACCACACCTCACAGAGCAGCGAAAATGTCATTTCACCTGCGGCAACACATCGGTTTAGCCTTCTGCTGCCTACTTCGTTACGTACCCCCCCTCCAGACCACATGAGACCGCTGTTGCCCGTTCGTTGCAGCACGTAGACTGCACGGTTCAGCGCACCACCTGACCAAGCAGGCTTGGAGACCCGGTCCCGGTCACCCCACGGCGTCGGCGGTCGAGCGATTCGATTCATCGCATACTGCCGCGTAACCGATTCAGCGCGCGTAGTCTGCCTTGGCACCGGGTAGCTTGCGTGAGGTCACGAGATGATGACAGTATGTAGTTGAGATCGGGGGATCACGAACGTATGTCAGGTCTGTGACCTTTATCCCACAGGGATGACTTTAATGGTTTAAAAACGTTCAATGTGTACATAATGCGCAGTGTACGGACCATAGAGTACGGCTCTGGTGACGCGCTTAGGGGTGGAGCGGTAGCTATGAGTAAGAGTAGCGACTCAGTGACCTTGGGTATCCTTGCGCTCTTCGATCTCACCGGAATCGTTGTCTACCGCATGATGCGTCGCCGCCTTGCTGCCGAAAAAACTGACGAGTCTGCCGCAGAGCCTTTCCGCTCCTCGGCCGACCTCCTCTTCCGTACTCGACGTGAGGTAGTCGAGCCATCGAGAGCCGCTACGCAGTAGTCTGTGCCATGTGACCACACCCACACCAGGAGACGAACAAGGTCACCTGGACGCACCCGACGCAACTGGCGCGAACGGCCAACGGGCTGGGTCAAATCCCGGCGACGATTCAGTCCAATCTGATCCTGTCGTTGACGGCGAGGTCGTCGATAGCGAGTTGTCGGACGACCCCAAAGTTGAACGGATCGCTAACCTGGTCGTTGCAAGGGTAGAGAATAAGCTTGAACAGCATCTACATACGCAAATGGAATTGCCGTCAGCGGATCAGGCGGCAGAACTGCGTGAAAAAGCGCCGGAACTGTATAACGCCTGGATTGATATCGCCAAGCAAAAGGCTGACACAGAAGCGTACGTACAGCGAGCTCAGTATGAAGTACCTGCTACGCTTGCTCGCACTGGGCGCCCGTGGGCACTTGCTGCCCTGGTCCTGGTGCTCGGTCTCTGCGCTTACATAGCAAGCCTCGGCGGAGCTGGCCCTTACATAGGTGGAATACTAGCAGCTCTCGATATAATAAGTATGCTAGGCCTGTTTATGGGTATGCGTCCCGAGCTCGAGAGTGGCCGCGAAAGAGACAGGCGAAAGCGTATAGAACAATCAGAATCGCCTCAAGATTCTCCAGATAAGCCTGCCGACTCAAATTAACCTGCCTAACTCTTTCTGTGTTGGACGGGTTCTGTCAAGTGTGGCCGGAGGCCATCCCGAAGGGACGCGAAGCGCTCTTGACAGGTTCCGGGATACACCCAGACTTCTCCGGTGGTGGTTCGGGGAGCGCACTTCTCACCGAACCACGCAGGTGCCAAGGTCTGAACTGCTCGCGGGACAAGCCGCGGCTTGGCGTCGCCCTAGTGCTCGTGGCCGCTGGCCGTTCGCGCGCCCGCCGGCTCGCGCGGTCGTTGCGGCGGGCTCCCCGTGCGGGCCGGTTCGGGGGTCGCATACCTGGCGGCGGGCCGCCGCGCCGGTGCGCCGCCGCGCAAGAGGCGGCGGCGTAGCCCGGCCGCCCCGGTGACTAGCGGTCCCCTGGCGACAGGGTGCTCGCTCTCGGCTGGCCTAACGTCTGCTCTACTGGCCGCAGCGTCTCTTGGCTTCCCTTCGCGCGACTTCTGCCGCTCTGGTCACACAGGCCAACCGGCGACGGCGGGCGTTAGCCCGCCCTTGAAACCGTAGCAACCTTCACCCGGGCCAGCTCCCCAGCGCTGAGCGCCGTGGGCGCCTGCACACTGACCTTGCGCGAGCCTGGTGGCAGTGGGGGAAACCGGAGCAGACCGCCAGGTCGCTGATCGCCGCCTTCCGCGAATCGCCATCAGAGGTGACCAGCCGTCCCGCCATGCGTCGTATCGCGGATGACCTCACGGCTCGGTACCCGAAGATGTCAGCTGTAGCTGAACTAACGCGGCTGACTGTGGCTCGCCGCTAGCCATCCTCCCGGCGCGCGGCTGAACCGCTGAATAGCACCGCGGTTCGCTCCTGCGGCAGGCCCGTTTGCGAGAGACGCAAACGGATTGCACGCTGCGGGACTCCTGTTCCCCTTCGCCTTCCCGGGGCGCTTCATGAGGATACGCCGCACGCTATCGCCGGACGGCGCTCATGGAACAGGAGACGACAGCGATGCGCGGATACACCGCAGGAGAAACTGTCACAGCCGCAGAGCTAGCGGCAGCCGGGCTGCTGCAGGTTGGGGAGGGTAGCGCGATCAGCAGTCACGCGGTCTTCATGCCCGCGGATGAGCAGGGGATCGTGCTGCCCGTGACCATCGGCTCGAGATGCCGGATCGGCCCATTCACCGTGATTCACGGCGGAACGAGCCTCGCGGACGCTGCGGAGGTCGAGGAGCACGCCGTGGTCGGCAAGCCCGAGCGCGGATACGCGGTCGGGAAGGTCTACCCGGGAACCGGTGCGGAAACGGCAATCGGTTCCGGGGCGGTGATCCGGTCCCGTGCGGTCGTGTACGCGGGGACGCGGATCGGCAGCGAGACCGTCGTCGGGCATCACACCCTTCTGCGGTCCTTCGTGACTGTCGGCGACGGGGTTCAGCTGGGCCACAACCTCACGGTTGAGCGTGAAACCCGGATCGGCAATGACGTGCGGTGCTCGCCAGGAAGCCACATCACCAGTTCGTCCGTGCTCGCCGACCACGTGTTCCTCGGCGCCGGCATCCGCACCGTCAACGACCGCTACCTCATCTGGCGCGACCCCGGGCGCGAACCCGAACTGCTTGCCCCGCGCTTCGATCACGGGTCGAGAGTCGGCTCCGGGTCTGTCATCCTGGCCGGGGTGACGATCGGCGAGGACGCGCTGGTCGGCGCCGGGTCAGTCGTCACCCGCGACGTGCCGCCGCAGACGCTCGTCTACGGCGTCCCGGCCCGCGTGCGAAAGGTAGGACGGCCATGACCTTGAACGCGGAGCGACGTGCGTGCGATTGGCTGGTCGCGCTTGAGCCGGCCCTCGCAGGGGCCGCCGTCACAGATCTCGCTGTGGTGAGCCGCTTCGAGGACGACCTCGCTTACCTGCTCAGCCGTTACCCCGTAAGCGGGGACGTCGAGCCGGGCCTGCGCAGCGGACACCTTCGGCAGATAAGGACAGCTGCCGCCGCTGGGGGGCATCTTGGCTTGGCGGTACCGTCCTGCCACGGCGGCGTCGGTCGCCCCGCGGTGGTCCAGGCCCTCATGCAGTTCATCTGCGGCTATTACGACGCCGACCTGCGCGATACTACAGGCCTCGGGCACGGGCAACTCATCGCCAGGCATGGGTCGCCCCCACTGCGCGACCTCTGGATTCCGCGACTGCTCGACGGCGCGATACCCGGCATCGCTATCACCGAGCCGCACGGCGGCAGCCAGGTCCACGCCACCCAGACCCGGGCCACGCCAGCCAGCGACGGAACGTGGACGGTAACCGGGATGAAGACTTGGATCAGTCGGCTGGCCGAAGCCGCGGTATTCTGCCTGTTCTTCACAGGTCCGGACGGTGAGATCTCCGTGGCTGCCGTAGACGCCCGCAGCGAAGGGCTGACCCGCATCCCCTTGGTGCCCGCCGGGCTGTCCGGCTGGGCATGGGGAGAACTGCACCTCAGCGAAGTACGGATCCGCCCGAACGACATCATCGGGCAGCCAGGAACCGGGATACGGCTGCTGCGGGAGCACTTCGCCGGATACCGGCCTCTGGTCACCGCAACAGCGCTTGGCGCCGCGGCTGGATGCCATGACCGCACTGTGGCCATCCTGGAGGCCCGGCGCAGGTCAGGGAACATCAGAAGGCTGCGCGACAACGCGCTGATCACCGTCGGCCGATCGTACGCCGAGATCAACGCCGCGCTGCTGGCCGCCTTCAATGCCGCGATGCTGGCAGACTCGGACAGCCCTTTCGCGGCTGGCTGGGGCTGCGCAATCAAGGCTTATGGCGTCGACACCGCGTACCGGGTGGTCTCGGAACTGGCGCTGCTCGTCGGGGCCAGCGGCTTCGTTGCAGGCTCCGCCAGCGCGAAGGCAGTCCGCGATCTGAATGCCTTGCTGTACGCCGACGGGATCCACGACAGTCTCTATCGGGCAGCAGGGCGCGCTCTTATCGCCCCGGCTGTCGGTGCCCACGTCGCGCCTCCGCTGGCTGCCGTGCTTGCCAGCGGCTGAGAAGTAGACGACGTAACGCTGGGCTGCCGTTCTCAAGCGCTGCGACAGTGCCGGCCTCGCACGCTTCCAGGCAAGCGGCGATCCGCCGGGCAACCAGCGGCGTCACCCGGTCGGCAGCCTCGACTGCGGTGATGAATTCGAACCCCGACAATTCCCCGTTCGCGACGGCGATCTCGTTCACCTCTGCGGGTGTCAGGACTCCGCCGTCGTAGACGATGATCACACCGTCGGGCAGCAGCGTCGGGCCCGGGCCGATCGCCCGGGCGGGCACCCAGTCCACCGCCAGGACCCGGCCCGGCGGACGGTCCAGGCCCAGTTCCTCCACTACCTCGCGACGGCAGGCAGCGTGCGGCGATTCATCCGACTCGACCGCGCCGCCGGGCAGGTCCCACGCCGGCTTATACACCGGGTTGACGACCAGGACCCGTCCTTGCGCGTCTCGAAAGAGCGCCGCCGCGGCCATGCGCTTGCGCGCTAGCGACGCCACGTACTGATCCGGGGGGAGAACCTCGTGTCCCGTGCTCACGGTCTCGACGATAGCGGCCAGTCGAGACACCCGCTGGACGGTCGGGGCCTGCTGCGTTGCCGTCGCTGGACGCAGGAGTCCTTCAGCTGAGATCCGCTCGTTGCGCCTTTCGGCGCCTTGCGCGGCGACGTCTACGCACGGCTCATGGCGTGGATCATTTCCTACGGCATTGACGACTTGCTCCGAACCCGCGAAGTGTTCGGCTGATCGTGGGAGCGCTCAAACGGGCGGGCGCTGGCTCATGCCTCCGCCGCGGTCCTGCGATCCCTACCTGAATCTCCCAGGGGCCGAACTTACTGGTAGCTGGCGGCCGACTTCACGACCGCGTGTACGAGGATCGGGGTGGTCTTGGGTGGGCTCGCTGTCCTGCCTGGTGGCCGTGTGTATTGGGTCCTGCTAGCGTCGTTCTTGCACCTTCCGCCTAGCGCGGTTCCGCTCGTCAGTGACGTCCGTTTTCGCAGGTCTGCACCGCGCTCAGCGCGGTTGACCTGAAAAGCGGAAGGTCGGCGGTTTGACCCCGCCCCTGACCACACAGCTTCTCTGATCTGCGGAAATCCGACGAAGAAACGCCCTGGAAGGCAGGCTGCGGCCACCAGGGCAACATCGACGTCGGCCAACTCCAGCCCATGATCGACACGAGGGATTTTCGCCGTCGGGCCAGCGGAATCGGCCGAACCCGCCGCACCTCCATTGTGGCGGCGCAGTGGTTCCGCGCTGAGTACCAGATCCTGCGCGAGTCCACGGGCTGAGACGCGGCCGACCGAAGCACGTCCAAGAGCGGACGATTGCCCTCCTGCGTGCCACCGACTCACTGGCTAGCCAGCCGGCTAAAGCCCACGCATTTCCAGCTACTCGGGCAAGGTGCGGGATCGGAGCGCCTTGTCGACGATGTCACGGCCCTCAATCACGACGCGGGCCAGCGCCGGGTCCAGGTCAGGCGTGGCGAGGAACGCGTCGACGCGCTTGAGCAATTCGGGCGAGGCCGCCGAGTAGGGGAACAGCAGCTTCCCCAGCACGACCCGAAGCAGGCCATCGTGTCGTGCCCAGATCTCCGGCAGCTGGGAGAAAAATTTCTCCGTGAAGCCGGCTAGCAGGTCCGCCTGTTCCATCTGGTTGAAGCCGTAACCGATCTCGACGATCTCTTCGATCCCCAGACCGCCGGCCTCTGTCAGCGACTGCCACGCTGCGGCCTTGTGCTCGACGTCGGGTACCGACGCACGGCAGGCGGCCGCGTGTCGCTGTCCCGCGTTGGTGTGGTCGCGTGTCAGCTCGGCGTCGATCTGCGCGTCCCCGGCCCGGCCCATCGCGGCCAGGCGCCGCAGCAACCGCCAGCGCAGGTCTGTATCGACGGCCAGGCCCTCGATCACCTCGCTGCCGTCGAGCAGCCCGGCCAGCAGGTCAAGCTGGTCTGGCGCGGTCGCGGTCCAGCCGAGCATCTGCGCCCACGCCAGCTGATGGTCGCTGCCCGGGGCCGCCGCGCGCAGCAGCCTGAGGGCTTCGGCGGCCAGTTGCCGCTTGACGTCGCGCACCCCGGCCGGGTCGGATGCGAAGGCCAGGAACTGAGACGCATGCGCGGTCAGTTCGCGCAAGACCGAGACAGACGACTCCGACCCCATGCCCGCGGCCAGTATCGCCGCGAAGGCCGGCACCGACAGCTCTGCCTGCCCGGTCATGTCGATCACGGCCGTCCAGCAGATGGTCCTGGCGAGGCCGTCACGGAACCGACCGATTGACTCTGTCAGGGTGGCCAGCGACCGCTTATCGAACCGGATGATGGCATAGTCGAGGTCGTCGTCGTTCAGCAGGATCAGGTCCGGCCGCGGCTGACCGGTCAGCCCGGGCACCTCGGTCCGCGCTCCCGTCAGGTCGGCCTGCACCTGGTGCGCCCGCACGAGAGCGCCCTCGCTGTCTCGCTCGTACAGCCCAATCGCGATGTGGTGCAGCCGCAGCGTCGGCTGTCCGGGCGGCGCCTCCTGCAGCACCGCGAAGCTGGTGAAGGCCCCATCCGCGTCGACCGTGAACTCCGGCCGGAGGGTGTTCGGCCCCGCCGTCTCCAGCCATGACTTCGACCACTCGGTCAGGCTGCGGCCCGAACTGGACTCCAGCGCCCCGAGCAGGTCGGCGAGCGTTGCGTTGCCCCATCCGTGCGCGGTGAGGTAGGCCCGGACGCCGGCGAAGAAGGCGTCCCGCCCTAGGTAGGAAACGAGCGACTTAAGCACCGAGGCGCCCTTCGCATAGCTGATGCTGTCGAAGTTCGCCTGCGCCTCGCTGAGCGTGGGCACGTCGGCCGCGATGGGATGCGTCGACGGCTGCTGATCGGCCTGGTATCCGGCCGCCTTGAGACCGCCGCAGAACGTCGTCCAGGAATCGGTGAACCTGGTCGCCTCGGCGGCGGACTGGAACCCGCACAGCTCGGCGAACGACTCGTTCAGCCACAGGTCGTCCCACCACTTCATGGTGACCAGGTCGCCGAACCACATGTGCGCCATCTCGTGCAGGATCACCATCGCCCGCATCTCGTACATGGCCTCGGTCACCTTAGACCGGAACATCAGCGACTCGGTGATCGTGACACAGCCGACGTTCTCCATCGCGCCGCCGCTGTCGGGCACGAAGACCTGGTCGTACTTGGCGAACGGGTAGGGCATGCCGAACAACTCGGTGTAGTAGTCGAAGCCCTGCCGGGTGATCGTGAACACGTCGGCCGGGTCCAGGTAGGCCAGCATCGACTGGCGGCAGGCAAGCCCGAGCGGTATCACCTGGCCAGACGGCGTGGTGTGGGTCTCGCGGACCACGTGGAACTCCCCCGCCGCGAGCACGGTCAGGTACGTGGAGATCCGCGGCGTCGCCGGGAAGTGCCACACCGCCGAGCCAGGCCTGCCAGCGGCCGGCTCCGGCTCGGGGCCGGCTGGTTGGAGAACACGATCCACCGCTCCGGGGCCGTGACCCGGAAGGTGAACTCCGCCTTCAGGTCCGGCTGCTCGAAGTTCGCGTAGACACGGCGCGCATCGGCCGGCTCGAAGTGCGTGTACACATAGACGCGGCCGTCGGTCAGATCCTCCGACCGCTGCAGCCCCCCGCCGTCGGCGTACGTGCACTCGGCCACTACCCGGAGCTCGTTCTGCGCGGCCAGCCCGGACAGCGCGATCCGCCCGTCCGCGTAGGCGGTCGCCGGGTCGACGGCCGTACCGTTCAGCGTGATCTCGTGCACCGTCTCGGCTATCAGGTCGACGTAGCTGTCCGCTCCCGGCCTGACGCAGTCAAACCTGATCACCGACGCTGACCGGAATGTCTCCGGGCCACCAGTCAGGTCCAGTTCGACGCGATAGGAATCGACGCGGAGCAGCCGGGCGCGTTCGCTAGTCTCGTCCCTGGTGATCTCGGCGATCGGCATCTCAGACCCCTTCTCAAGTCGAGTAATAACTCGTTATATCACGGGTACTGGGATTCGCGGATTTCGGGTATGAGGTGTTCCCACTACCGGCGCGCCGCTGGGGTAGGAGTCGCCCGGCCTGCCTGACAGACAAGGCGACAGCAGCCACTTCATCCGGGCCTTCAACAAGCACTACGGCCGGACCCCCACCGAGTACGCCCGGTCATCCCCTGGATGAGCTTCGAAATCCATGACCGCCTATTCCGAGTATCACCCCTGTCCAGTGGATCCGCGACACTGTCTACCGCTCACTGCTCCGGTTTGCCGATCTTCCACTCGCCCGTCTGCGGCCCGTAACCGGAATCGAGGATGACCCGGACCTTGGTGATCTTCGCGTTATTAGGGACTTCGTAGACGATGCAGCCGACGCCGGAAGAACCGGCCGGGATGTTGACCACGGCTTGGAACGGCGGGCATTCGGTGACGTTATCGAATTGCGTCTGATAAGACTGCCCGTTCGAGTCGAAAACGATCGCGCTATTGCTGGGTGCGTCAGAGTATCCGGCGCTGCCGGTGTTCTTGAGCTGGAACGCGACGGCGTAGAGCCGGTCTCCCACCGGGGCTTCGTTGTACTGGTCGACGGCCTGGGCGTCACTGTAGACCTTGGTGACGGTGACGCTCATCTGCTCGCCGGCGGATAGGCCGGCCAGGGTGATGGCAGAGCCGATCTGAGCGGTCTGCGTGCCGGTGGGAGTGTTTTCAACTGGCGCGTTATTTCCGTTGGCTCCGGCGCCTTCGTTCGCTTGGCTGTTGCTACCGGCTGCGGTGCGCGTGCCTTGGGCCGTGTGCGCGATGACGGACACCGCAACGAAGACGATCACCGCGATCATGAGCGCACCGAAGACGACGACCAGGTTCTGCGCGACGCGGCCGTGCCCGCGTGGCGGGTACGCCATTGCCGGGTTCCACTGCTGCGGGCCCCACGGCTGGGGCTGGCTGCCGAACGGCTGCGGTGCATACTGCTGGCCAGCGGTCCGATCGAAGTCCCACCCAGGAACCTTCGGGCCCGGGACCTGGAGCTGCACTGGCGCCGGGGGCTGGACCTGCTCCCGCTGGTCGCCTTGCCAGTCCGGGTCCTCGCGCGCAGACTCGGCGTCCTGCTGCAGCCCCATGTGAACGCTCCCCTGCTGTAAATGATCTCTGACCGCCCAATGCGCCTCGGACTAGTTGACGCGGCGAGGGGTGGCAAAAGAGGGAGCCGGCCCATTTCGTAGTGAATGCGTTATCCGACGTATATCGGTCGATGCAGGCTGGGTAAGCTACCTGGGCGCGGGTAAAGAGCGCGACGGTAGGGTAATGGGCGATCGCAGGCGCTACCCGCCAGAAAACTCGTGGCCGCAACCGCCAGGCGGGGAAGGAAAGGAACCGCCGTCATGAAGGCGCCCATCGTCGGCTTGGCCGATTTCGCCGCGCTTGACCCGTTCTTCCGCATCGTCGAGCAGGGGCTTGACGGGCTGGCCGGACCCGGCCATTTCTTCGACCTGCTCGCCGAGGACGTCGTCTTCGAGTACGTAACCACGGTTCCCGGCTACCCCCGACGGGTAGAAGGCCGCGCTGCGGTGGCCGAGCTCTACCGGCCCTACGGCGACGCTCTCGTCCTCGACCGCTGCTACGACCTGGCCACGCACGGTGATCCTCGAGTACGCCTCCGCAGGCAAAGTCGTCGCCACCGACGCCCCTTACAGCAACCGCTACATCTCGGTGCTCACCCTCCGCGACCGCGAAGTAGTCCACTGGCGCGACTACCTCGACCCGGTGGCTGTCTTCGACGCACTCGGCTGGCCTGCCCGGTAGAGGTCGAGCGCTGTCCGATACCACTTTCCCATTTGACCCGTAGCGGGTGAGGTGCGCTGCCGCGTGCCACGGAATGCTCCTACATGATCAGCATCGCATCCGCATCCGCATCGGAGAGTGCCATGACTACCAAGGCAGCGTTTTCGCCCAGCGAATGGCAGCAAGTGCTCGAGGGGCCGCCGACTGCGGGCTTGCTCGTCATCACGGCGTCGCACGGCGGGACGATCAGGGAGACGTTCGCGATGTCGAAGGCGTACTCCGAGGCTCGTGCCCAGCACGGTGAGAGTGAGCTTCTCGACGAGATCGTGGCGGAGAAGCCGCGCATGGTGCGCGCGGAAAAGGTCCACACCCCCGAGGAGCTCAGGGACCAATCGCTCGACTGCCTGAAGAACGCGACGACGTTGCTGGCGGACAAGGCGACCGTCGAGGAGCGCGATGACTACCGGCGCTTCGTGCTCGCCGTGGCCAACAAGGTCGCTGCGGCCCACCGGGAGGGAGGGAGGCTGGTGAGCCCGGCGGAGGAACAAGCGCTCCTGGACATCGCGACGGCGCTGGACACGGGAGAGTCCGGAGGATCTTAAATCCGTCAGCGGTCGCTGGTCTGGGTCTGCCCCTGCGCGTTCGCCCAGTAGTCGCGGATCTCCTGGAACTTCGCCTTGAGCTGCGGGTCGCGCCCGTTGAGGTCGCGGGGAGCGGCCAGCAGGAACGACCGGCCGGAGGATCGCCGGATGCGGATCCGGGCCTGCCCATGACCCTCGGGCACCTCGGCCGGCCGGTTGTAGCGGGAAACCGAGAAGTTCACTGACTCGATCTCCGCGACCTCCGGCCAGCGGCACGAATGGCGGCCGAAGAGCGTGCCGGTCCTGATGCCTCGCGGCGACAGCACGGTGCGGCCATGGGCGACGTTAAACGAAATTATCGCGACGCCCAGGCCCGCCAGGCCCGGTATAGCCAGAAAGCCGGTCGCGTTGCCGGATACCTCGGGCGCCACCGCGACCCCGGCGACGCCGATGAGGAACACGACAGTGGCAATCCATCCGCGTCTCCGCCACTGGCGACGCTGCGACAGCCGGTACTCGATCGATTTCACCCGGCAAATCCTAGTAGAGCGCAAAAGACTATTTAGGGCCCTTCTGGGGGCAAGGGCCTGCCTCGCCCCCAGAAGGGCCACTACCGCGGTTCAGCCACCGGTTTCGATCAGGGTCGACGGCACCCCGCCTTCGTCAGCCGCCTCCCCCACGGCGGTGCACGTCTGGCTGCTTGTGCAGGACACGGCGCCCAGCTGTCCGCCGGAACTCGGATTCGGGCTCGACTCCAGCGTCCACGCGGTGCCGTTCCAGTCCTCGACCACCGTTTCCGGCTGGTAGTAGGTGCTGCCGACGTTGCTCGACCGATACGAACCGACCCCGGTGCACGAGGTCGCCGACGCGCACGACACCGCGTCCAGCTCGCTTCCTAGCGTCGTGGTGGGACCGGGGGCGGACTGCACGGTCCAAACGGACCCGTTCCACGATTCGGCCACCGTGCCCTCCTGGTCGCTGCTGCCGGGGGTTTCGCCGACCGCCTCGCAGGAGGTGGCGGCGGTGCACGAGACGGCGTTCATGGAAGTGCTGACCGTCCCGGCGAGGGTCTCGGTCGTCCACGAGGTGCCGTTCCACTGCGCCGCCAGCGAGTCCTCATCTCCGCCGCCGACCACATTGCAGAAGGCGGCGGACACGCAGGAGACTGAGCCGATGAAGGTGAGTCCGGTCGGGGCGGGAGCCGCCGACCAAGACGTTCCGTCCCAGGTCTCTGCCTGCGCGAAGCCGTCGACCATCATGCAGAAGTCTGCGCTGGCGCAGGACACCGCCTGGGGAGCAACATCTTCGATCCCTGGCAGCGTCTGAAGCGTCCACGACGTGCCGTTCCACATCAGCGCAAAGGCGCCGACCGAGCCTGCACCCACCGCTTCGCAGAATTGCGTGGAGACGCACGAGACGTCGTCAAGCCCATTACCGAAGGTCGTAGAACCGCTCGGATTGGGCAGGGCGGGGACCGATTGAATCGTCCACTTCTGACCGTTCCACGTTTCCGCGAGCATGTCCTGGTTGCCCGCGCTGTTGTCGTGGCTGCCGACCGCCTCGCAGAAGGTCGCCGATACGCAGGAGACCCCGCTGAGATCGTTGGAGGTGGCGCCGGGGGGCGCGACCGCGGACTGGAGCTGCCAGGCGTACCCGTTCCAGCCCTCGGCGAACGCCTTCGGATCGTTGGAGGTCATCTGCAGCTGGAAGTAGCCGCCGGTCTCGCAGGCGCTCGCCGATGCGCAGGAGACCGCGTTCGCATGCGCGAACGTGCTCTTGGCCGGATTCGGGACGGTCTGCGAGGTCCAGGCTGAGCCGTTCCACCGGATGGCCACGGGGACGACATCCGGGTTGTTGTTGTACTCGCCGACCGCCTCGCAGAACTTCCTCGACGTGCAGGACACGCCTTGCAGGTTTCCTGAAGCGGCCGAAGCCGGGATCGTCTGCGCTGTCCAGGCCGACCCGTCCCAGCTGTAGGCCGAGTCAGGGCCGACCGCGTCGCAGAAGCTCGCGGACGTACAAGAAACCGCGTTGACGCTGGCATCCGTTGACGGCGCGGTCTGCAGCGCCCACGAGCTGCCGTTCCACTGCTCGACCATGGTGTCGCCCGGATTTCCCGCATTACCGCTGGCCCACCCGACGCAGAACGTCGGCGAGGAGCACGAGACCGCGTTGAACTGCTCGAATTGGAAGTCGTTGGGGTCCGGGTTCACCGTCGGCTGGAGGCTCCAGGAGGTTCCGTTCCAGCCGGCCGCGAACGTGTCATTGGTGCCGTTGTCCTCGTCGGAGTAACCTCCGACCGCCTCGCAGAAGCGGGCCGAGGTGCACGACACCCCGAATAGCTGCCAGCCATCGGAGTCGACCGGCACCGGGAACGACTGCGCCGTCCACGACTGCCCGTTCCACGTGTCGGCCATGCCCGACTGGTTGAAGCCCGACTGGTAGTTGCCGACCGCGACGCAGAAGCCTCCCGTCGGGCACGCCACCCCGACCAGAGCCGGCGCGACCGAGGTGGTCGTGTCGCCGGCCGGGTTCGGCGTCGCCTGCCGCTGCCAGCTGGCGCCGTTCCACCGCTCCGCCAGGGTCACGTCGATCCCCGAGGTGTTGACGTCGGTTCCGACCGCGGTGCACGCGGTGGAAGCGGAACAGGAGACGGACTCGATGTTGCCGCCCGTCACCGTCACGTTCGGTGAATTCGCGATTGTCCAGGCAGCGTCGGTGGACGCCTGTGCGCCGACCGCGCTCGCGCTAATCAAGATAACCGCCAGCGGGGCAGCTACCGCCGCCCGCTTGAGGCAGCCCGCGACCGTGAAATGTCTTCGCCAGCTCATTGTCTCTCCCGCTCCGCGGCGAGTTCGCCTTGCCGCGCCACAAGAATAGACATTTCCCTTGCATTTGGTACAGATGCAATCACGTAAAAGGGTGAGTTGGCGAATTAACGTAAAGCAAACGGTCCGTTCGAAAAATCTAAAGCATCAGCTCGAACGGACCGTTGCCTTCGCGGATACAGCAGCGCTAGATACCGGTGGGGTGCCAGACGGTCTTGGTTTCCAGGTACGCGTGCATGCGGTGCAAGCTCGGGGAGCCAGTCCAGTCGCCGTCCGCCGAACGGGGGCGGATGACCCGTTTGAGGTTGTCGGCCGCGGCGTCCGCCAGGTCGTCGGCCAGGTCATCGGCGGCGCCGGTGAGGTCGATGGCGTTGACGTCCATGTGGGACGCGAGCCAGGGGGCGATCTCCGCGGTGCGACCGGTCAGGATGTTGATCACCCCGCCGGGGACGTCGGAGGTGGCGAGCACCTCGGACAGGGTGACGGCGGGCAGCGGGCGGGACTCGCTGGCCACCGCGATGACGGTGTTGCCGCTGACCACGGCGGGCGCCACCACGGAGACGAGACCGAGCAGGCTGGAGTCTTGCGGCGCGAGCACCGCGGCGACGCCGGTGGCCTCGGCCAGCGAGAAGTTGTAGTAGGGCCCCGCGACCGGGTTGGCGGCCCCCCGGACCTGCGAGATCTTGTCGGCCCAGCCGGCATACCAGACCCAGCGGTCGATCGCGGCGTCCACCACCGTCTCGGCCGCCCGGGCCCCGAGGCCCTCGGCCGCGCGAACCTCGGCGGTGAACTGGGACCGGCGTCCCTCGAGCAGTTCGGCCACCCGGTACAGCACCTGCCCCCGGTTGTACGCGGTCGCGCCGGACCAGCCGGCCACCGCCTTGCGCGCGGCGGCGACCGCATCCCTGGCGTCCTTGCGCGAGGCCATCGCCGCGTTGGCCAGGAAGTTGTCCTTGTGGTCGGTCACCGGGTAGGACCTTCCGCTTTCCGAGCGCGGGAACGCCCCGCCGATGAAGAGCTTGTAGGTTTTCCGCACCGCCAGACGCTGGGCGGGAGAGGTCTCAGACATCGAGGTAGGCCTCCAAGCCGTGGCGGCCGCCCTCGCGGCCGTAGCCGGACTCCTTGTAGCCGCCGAACGGCGAGGTGGGGTCGAATTTGTTGAAGGTGTTGGCCCACACCACCCCGGCCCGCAGCCGCGAGGCCATCCACAGAATCCGCGAGCCCTTGTCGGTCCAGACGCCAGCGGACAGCCCGTAGGGAGTGTTGTTGGCCTTCGCGATCGCCTCGGCCGGGGTCCGGAACGTGAGCACCGACAGCACCGGCCCGAAGATCTCCTCGCGGGCGATGCGATGGGCCGGGGACACCCCGGTGAACACCGTGGGCGGGAACCAGAAGCCCTTGACCGGCAGCTCGCACGGCGCTGACCAGCGCTCCGCGCCCTCGGCCTCGCCCGAATCGGACAGCTCGCGGATCTTGGCGAGCTGAGCGGGCGAATTGATCGCGCCGACGTCGGTGTTCTTGTCCAGCGGATCGCCAAGCCGCAGCGTCGCCAGTCGCCTGCGCAGCGACGCGAGCACCTGGTCATAGGCCGATTCCTGGACCAGCAGGCGGGAGCCGGCGCAGCACACGTGGCCCTGGTTGAAGAAGATGCCGTTCACGATCCCCTCGACCGCCTGGTCGACCGGCGCGTCGGCGAACACGATGTTGGCGGCCTTGCCGCCGAGTTCCAGGGTGACCTTCCTGCGCCCGGCGGCGCGGGCGATTTCCTTGCCGACCTCGGTCGAGCCGGTGAACGCGACCTTGTCGATGCCCGGGTGGGTGACCAGGGCGCGTCCGGTCGCCCCGGCGCCGGTGACGATGTTGACCACGCCCGGGGGAAGGTCGGCCTGCTGGCAGATCTCGGCGAACAGCAGCGCGGTCAGCGGCGTCGTCTCGGCGGGCTTCAGCACCACGGTGTTTCCGCAGGCCAGTGCGGGAGCGATCTTCCACGCGAGCATCAGCAGGGGGAAGTTCCACGGGATGACCTGGCCGGCCACGCCCAGCGGCTGCGGGTCCGGGCCGAACCCGGCGTGCTCCAGCTTGTCGGCCCAGCCGGCGTAGTAGAAGAAGTGCGCTGCGGCCAGCGGGATGTCGACGTCACGGGACTCGCGGATCGGCTTGCCGTTGTCCAGCGACTCAAGCACGGCTAGCTCGCGCGCTCGTTCCTGGATGATCCGGGCGATGCGGAACAGGTACTTCGCCCGCTCCCTGCCCGGCATGACCGACCAGGTCCGCTCGTAGGCCCGCCGGGCGGCGCTCACCGCGCGGTCAACATCGGCCGGGCTGGCCTCGGTGACCTCGGCCAGCACCTCTTCGGTGGCCGGCGAGATGGTCTTGAAGACGCCGTCACCCTTGCCGGGGACGAAGTCACCGTCGATGAACAGCCCGTATGACTCCCGCAGGGCGACGATGTCGCGTGATTCAGGCGCGGGCGCGTACTCGAACTTTCCCATTACGAGTCCAGGGTGAAGTAGTCGGGGCCGGAGTACCGGCCGGTGGCCATCTTGGTCCGCTGCATCAGCAGGTCGTTGAGGAGGCTGGAGGCACCCAGCCGGAACCAGTCGGGGTCCAGCCAGTCGTCGCCGACCGTCTCGTTGACCAGCACCAGGTAGCGGATCGCGTCCTTGGCCGTGCGGATTCCGCCGGCCGCCTTGACCCCGACCTGGCGGCCGTGCGACTCGCGGTAATCCCTGACCGCCTCCAGCATCACCAGGGTCACCGGGAGGGTCGCGGCCGGGCTCACCTTCCCGGTCGAGGTCTTGATGAAGTCGGCCCCCGCCAGCATCGCGAGCCAGGAGGCGCGGCGCACGTTGTCCAGCGTGACCAGTTCGCCGGTCTCCAGGATCACCTTGAGGTGGGCCTTTCCACCGCAGGCCTCGCGCACCGCGGCAATCTCGTCGAAGACCACCTGATAGTTCCCGGCCAGGAACGCGCCCCGGTCGATCACCATGTCGATCTCGTCGGCGCCCGCCGCGATCGCCGATCGCACATCGGCCAGCTTCACCTCCAGGCTGGCCCGGCCGCTGGGAAAGGCCGTGGCGACGCTGGCCACGTGGATGCCGGTGCCCTTGACCTCGGCCGCGGCGACGCCCGCGAGGTCCGGGTAGACGCACACCGCCGCGACCATCGGGACGGTCGGGTCGGTCGGGTCCGGGTGCCTGGCCTTGGCGCACATCGCGCGGACCTTGCCCGGGGTGTCCTGGCCCTCCAGGGTGGTCAGGTCGATCATCGAGATCGCCAGGTCGAGCGCCACCCGCTTCGCCGTGGTCTTAATCGACCGGCTGGCCAGGACCGCCGCGCGCGCCTCAGCCCCGACGCTGTCCACGCCGGGCAGTCCGTCCAGGAACCTTCTCAGATCAGGGCCTGCGATAGTCACCGTAGTCACCGGCTCGCCCTCCGCTCGATGAAGTGGACTGGGGGATACACACTAAGGCTAGCGAGGAGCGCCAGGGAGGTGCAGTTGGCAGGGGATGAGGGTCGAGGGCACGGCTCGGTGCGGCTTGCTTCGGCCGCCGGCCGTTGGGTGCTGGCGGTGGCGGTGCTTGGCGACTCGATGATTCTGCTTGAGGCGACGGTCGTCAACGTGGCGTTGCCGACGATCGGCCGTGATCTCGGCGCGGGCGTCGCCGGGTTGCAGTGGACGCTGAACAGCTATGTGCTCACGCTCGCGGCGCTCGTCCTGGTGGGTGGTTCGCTCAGCGATATCTACGGCCGACGTCGCATCTTCATCCTCGGGGCGGCGGTCTTCGTGGTCGCGTCGGCGCTGTGCGCGGCCGCCCCGACGATCGGGCTGCTTATTGCCGCCCGGTTCATTCAGGGGATTGGCGGGGCCCTCCTCACCCCGGGGAGCCTGGCGATCATCGAGGCGGTCTTTCATCCCGATGATCGCACCCGGGCGATCGGCGCGTGGGCAGGTCTGGGCGCGGTCGCGGGCGCGATCGGCCCCACCGTCGGCGGGTACCTGACCGACGCGGTGTCGTGGCGCGCGGTCTTCCTGATCAACCTCCCGCTTGGGATCTTTGTCGTCGCGGCCGCGTTTCGCCACGTGCCCGAGACCCGGGACCCGACGCACGCTGGCGGCCTGGATCTGCGCGGTGCCGCGCTCGCCACGCTGGCCATCGGGGGCGTGTGCTTTGCGCTGATCGAGGCGTCCGGTGGCCTGACCCCTGCGGTGATCGCCGCCTCGGCGGTCGGCGTGGCCGCCGCGGCCGGCTTTGTCGCCGTCGAGCGGCGGTCCAGTCACCCGATGCTTCCGCTGGAGTTGTTCCGCTCCCGCCAATTCGCCAGCGCCAACCTGCTCGCGCTGGTCGCCTACGCGGCACTCGGCGGCGTGATCTTCCTCTTCGTCGCGTTCCTGCAGGTCTCGCTCGGCTACAGCGCCAGTTGAAGCCGGTGCGGCCACGCTGCCGATCACCTTGCTGCTATTGGCCCTCTCCACCCCATCGGGCGCGATCGCCCAGCGCATCGGCCCGCGGATCCCGCTGACGGTGGGAGCCGTGCTGGCCGGCGCGGGACTGCTGCTGATGGCGCAGCTCCATCCCGGCGACAGGTTCCTTTCGGCGGTGCTGCCCGCGCTGATCGTTTTCGGGGTCGGTCTCGGCGTGCTGATCACCCCGATCACCGCGACGGTCCTGGCGAGCGTCGATTCGCAGCATTCCGGGATCGCCTCCGCCGTCAACAACGCGCTCTCGCGCCTCGGTCAGATGATCGCGGTCGCAGCGCTTCCCCTGGCCGCAGGGCTTTCCGGCTCCGCCTTCGAGGACCCGGCCAGGATGGCAGCCGGGTTCCCGGTCGCCATGTACGTTGCCGCGGGAGCGTCCTTCGCGGCCGCGCTGCTCGCCTGGACCACGATCAGTAACGACGCCCTGAGCCGATCCGGTACGGACACCCAGCAGGCGCCAAAGGAACTCCCGCCGTCCGTCGCGCGGACACTGCCCGGTGGCGGGCACCCCGCTCGCCACGTCCCTGAATTCCCCGCCTGGTTCCACCCTGCAATCCCCGCCAGCCCCGATGCCATAGGGCGGCGGGGCTACGGCTGGTTTCGATACGCCGTCCCCTGAATTGCAACCATTGGTTGCAGGTGAGCCGCTGACGTGCTACCGTTGGTTGCAGATGCAGGGTACGGGCGGTCGGTGGCCGCCGACGCCGAGCGGAGAGGGAGCGGATGCTGATGGCAGGCCTGCTGATCGACCGGGACGTGCTGATCGAGGCGCCGGTCGAGGTGGTGTGGCGCACCATCACCGAGCCCGATCAGATGACCCAGTGGTTCGCCGACCGGGTGGATCTGGTGGTCGAGCCGGGCGCCCAGTGGCTACATGGGGTTCGGGGACCAGGGCGGACCCGTCGTCGTGGAGGTGGTTGATCCGCCGACGCGGTTCTCGTTCCGCTGGAATGAGACCCGCGGGGGCCAGCCCGCGGCTGGCAACTCGATGCTGGTTGAGTTCACGCTGACTGCCGAGGGCGACGAGCGGACCCGTCTTCGGGTGGTGGAGAGCGGGCACGAGTCACTCGCCTGGCCCGACGCGGAGAAGCAGCGCTACGCCGACGAGCACCAGGGCGGCTGGGGCACGATCCTGGACCGTCTCGCCACGCTGCTTGGGAAACGCCAGTCGGAGTGACCGGACAAGCTGATGATGAGCTGTGGTCGGCCATCGCCGACCCGTCTCGTCGGCGGGTCCTCGACCTGCTGGTCAGCGACGGCGAGGTAAGCGCGAGCTGGCTGGCGGCACGGGTTCCGTTCTCCCGCCAGGCCGTCTCCAAGCATCTGGTCGTGCTCGAGCGGGCCGGCCTGATCAGCCGCCGTCAACCAGGGCCGGGAAGTGCTCTACCAGGTCGAGGCGGATCGCCTCGACCAGGCCACCCGGGCCATGGCCGAGCTCGCGGCGCAATGGGACCGGCGGCTCGGCTCGATCAAGCGGCTCGCGGAGACCGCGCACGCTGAGGCGAAGAAGGACCAGGAACGATGACAACGAGAGGAGACCGCCATGGCGGATGAATCAACGCGAACGGCGAGCGGGCACCCGATCGCCAGCCGCGGCGAATGGCGCGCGGCGCGACTCGCGCTGCTCGAGCAGGAGAAGGAGCTCACCAAGCGCAGCGACGAGCTGGCTCGCCAGCGGGCTGCGCTGCCGTGGGTCCCGGTCGACAAGGACTACACGTTCGCGACCGAGGCGGGCGATGCGACGCTCGACGGCCTCTTCTCCGGGCGATCGCAGCTCATCGTCTACCACCTCATGTTCGGGCCGGACTGGACCGAGGGGTGCCCGAGTTGCTCGGCGATCGCCGACGGCTTCGAAGGCATCCGCGCCCATCTCGAGGACCATGACGTGTCGCTGGTCGCGATCTCGCGGGCGCCGCTCGATCGGCTGCTCGCCTACCGCGACCGCATGGGCTGGACGTTCCCGTGGGCGTCGTCGCTGGGAAGCGACTTCAACTACGACTTCCACGTCACCGATCGATCCCGATGTGGCGCCGGTCGAATACAACTACCGGGGCCAGGGCGAGCTCGAGGCGCGAGACGTCAACTGGAAGGACTGGTCCGGCGAGCAGCCGGGCATGAGCGGGTTCGTCCGCGACGGCGGCAGGGTGTTCCACGCCTACTCTGCCTACGCCCGTGGCCTCGATGCGCTCTGGGGGGCGTACCAGTGGCTCGACCGGGCGCCGCTCGGCCGCAACGAGGACGGCTACTGGTGGCGGCTGCACGACCAGTACGACCAGTGACGTCCGTCAGCAGTCGCCCGGCAGGTTGGCGCCGCGGGCGGAATCGGCAGCCCGCCGGGCATCGACACACCGTCCTCATTGTCACCACGCGCAGTTGGCCGGGCGGATTTTGGGGTCATCGTGGGCACTTCGGGTCGCGGAGTGCCCCTAACTGAACACGCTGACGTCTGCAGCCGGAAAACGCGGCCCCCAACGGCACACAATCACGGCGCCCGCCTCACGCCGAGAGAGTGGCGGCGACAGCGGTCAGCAACTCCTCGACGCGGGCGGCGGCGGCCGCCCGCGCGGCGGCAAGCTCGCCTCGCGACCGGGCTGGCTCGACGACCTCGGCGTAAATCTTGAGCTCGGGCTCGGTGCCGCTCGGCCGGATCATCACGCGCGCGTCGCCGCCGACGTGCCAGATCAGGACGTTCGCGGGCGGAATCGGCTGGCCGGGGCAGCGCTCGGCGCGGCCGCCCGCCAGGTCCACCACGCCCGTCGGCGCCCTCGCGCAGGTCGGTCACCGTGACCGGGTGCCCGGCCAGCGCGCGCGGCGGCTCCTTCGCGGACCCGCTCGACCGCGTCGGCCAGCCGGGCGAGGCCGGCCGGGCCGTCCGCGCGCAGCGACCGCTGCCGGGTGACATGCACGCCGTGGGCCAGGGCGAGGTCGTCGAGCCGGTCGGCCAGAGCCCGCCCTTGGCGGGCTTGTTCCGCCGCTAGCTGCAGGACGAGCAGCGCCGCGCTTATCCCGTCCTTGTCGGCCACCAGATCCGGCCGAACCGCGTAGCCGAGCGCCTGCTCGTAGCCGTAGACCAGATTGCCGTCGGCGCCGCCCGCCCGCGCGATCCACTTGAAGCCGGTCAGCGTGGTGACGCACCGCACGCCGGCCGCCTGCGCGAGGCGGCGCAGCAGCGAGCCGGAGACAACGGTGGTGGCGACGACCGGGGGACCGCCTGGACGGCCCGGATCACCGGGACCGCTAGTAGCGCCGCTGGCCAGGCGCGGCCAGCACCGCGTCGCCGAGCAGCGCGCCGAGTTCGTCGCCGGTGAGCATCCGCCAGCCCTCCGGACCAGGCACCATCACCGCCAGCCGGTCGGCGTCGGGGTCGTTGGCCAGGACCAGGTCGGCGTCTTCCCGCTCCGCCGTCGCCGATGCCAGGTCGAGCACGCCCGGCTCTTCCGGGTTGGGGTAGGGCACGGTCGGGAAGGCGGGGTCGGGTGCTGCTGGGCGGCAACCGGCACCAGGGCCGGCCAGCCCGGCCGAGGCCAGCACCGCCCGCAGCGTCGCGTCCCCGACGCCGTGCAGCGCAGTGTGCACGACCTTCAGCCCCGGCTCGGCGGCCGGCCCGCCGCCGTCCGCAGTCGCCCGGCCACCGGCAGCCTGCCGGGCATCGGCCGCCAGGGGTCGGCGGCGGCCGGCCGCGACCGCCGTGACGTAGGCGCTCACGCCGTCATCGGCCGGCCTGAAGTCGAACGGCCCGTCGGCCCAGCCCGCGGGCAGCCGGAGCGGGTCGACCGCGTCGATGAAGGAGGCGATGTCGACGTCGGCGGGCGGCAGCAGCTGCCCGCCGTCGCGCACGTAGACCTTGATCCCGTTGTCTTGGACTGGGTTGTGGCTGGCCGTCACCATCACCCCGTAGGCGGCGTGCAGATACCGCACCGAGAACGCGAGCACCGGGGTCGGCAGCGGTCCCGGCAGCATCGATACGCCGACGCCCGCCCGGGACAGAATCCGGGCGGCGTCGGCGGCGAACACGTCGGACTTGGCGCGACCGTCGTACCCGATCACGACGCCGGCGGCCGCCGCGGCCGGGTCCCTGGCGGCGATGTAGCGGGCCAGGCCTGCCGCCACCCGCCCGGCCACGAGCCGGTTCATCCGCGTCGGGCCGGCGCCCATCGCGGCCCGGATGCCGGCCGTGCCGAAGGCCAGCGAGCCCTCGAACCGCCCCGCCAGCTCAACGTCAGCGTCCCTGGCGTCGCCCGCGCCCTGCAGACTGGTCGAGCTCGGCCCGCGTCTCCGGGTCGGGGTCGGCCTCCCGCCAGGCCAAGGCTGTGGCCGCGAGGCCGCTCTCCGGTGCCGTCATCCGCGCACTCCCTTGCTGCGTCGCCGTGGGATCAGAACCAATCCTCTCAGGGGTACAACTGGTCCATGAGCGAACTGCTTGGCCGCCTGCAGGATCGGACGTTCCTGCGGGCGACTGCCGCGACCCTCGCCTCCTATCCTCCGGAGCGACGGCTCAACGCCGCGCAACTGGCCTCGTACCTCGACCGCCGCGCGTTCGCGGTGGTCGGCTCCACCCGCGCTAACGGCCGTCCGCACGCGGCGCTGTCCTCCTACATCAGACGCGACGCGACGTTCTGGCTGCCGACGGTGGCCGGCTCGGTGCGCGAGCGGAACCTGCGGGCCGCGCCCTGGCTCACGCTGGTGATCGCGGAGGGAGACCATGACGAGCACATCGCCGTGCTTATCGAAGGGTCGGCCGAGGTCGTCGAGCCGTCGCTGGCACCTGCTGATGTGCGGGCGGCCGTCTCGGGCGACTGGGTCAGCGCCTGGATCCGCCTGACGGCGGACCGCCTGATGTCCTACGGAGCCGAAGGCACGAGGATGTAGCCGACAGCTCTCAAGCCGCAGACCGCGCTCAGAACAGCGTCGGCGGCCCGGTCGGTAGCGGCTCAGGGAGCGGCTCGATCTCGGGCACCAGGGCCCGAACGTCGTTGTGGAACCGGCGCGCCAGCTCGAGCGCGTCGACGTTGTCGGGGGTGTGGATGAAGACGGTCGGTGAGCGCCCCTCGCGCAGCCAGCCGGCGACCGGTTCGAGCCAGTGCTGCCAGCCCGCGATGGTGCGGGCCGTGTCGTCCCGGCCGATGTAGCGGACCATTGGCTGAGCGCTGAGGGCCCGCTGTCGCAGGGGAAGCCGCGGCTTCTTGGTCCACGCCTCGCGTTCGGCCGCGCTCGTCGGCCGGCGCCCGAACAGGACGGTGGTGTCGAACGTGACCCATTCGGCGTCGACGTGCCCGAGCGCCCGCTCCAGCTGCTGCTCCGACCCCGGGTCCTCGAAGAACTCACGGTGCCGCACCTCCACGCAGTAGCGGTGCTCGCGCGGGAGCCGGCGCAGGAAGCCGGCCAGCGCGCCGAGGTCGGCCGGGCCGAACGAGGGCGGCAACTGGATCCAGAGCGTGTGCGCCCGCGGCCCGAGGGGCTCGATCGCGGACAGGAAGGCGCGCAGGAGATCGTCCACATCGGTAAGGCGGCGCTCGTGAGTGATCAGCTTCGGCAGCTTGAGAATGAACCGGAAATCGGGCGCGGTCTGCGCGGCCCACGACGTGACCGTGTCCTGGGTCGGCGTCGCGTAGAAGGTCGTGTTCCCCTCCACCGCATTGCACCAGGTCGCGTACGCGCTGAGGCGCTCACGGGGGGACAGCGGGTGCGGCAGGTATCGGCCCTGCCACGGCGCGTACGTCCACATCGCGCAGCCGACGTGGAGTTTCATGGGCCCGAGGGTACCCGGCGCCACAGAAGAGGCGGAAATCGAGTGCTTTCCGGGCGGTCCGTCGTTGTCCTACCGGGAACGGAACGTGACACGTTTCCTTGGGGGTGCTGCAAAACGCTTTCTAGTCTCCACGGCTGGCAGTCAATCAAATTTCCCTCCTGGAAGGGATTTCTTGTAACACAACGGGAGCATTCCGGCGTCAACCAAATTACGCCGGTACACCGGCGGCGCGCGCAGCTCGTCAGCCATCCAAAGGCAATAGATGCCTTTGAAATATTTGGGGGGAAGACGAATTGACGTACCCAGAGGATTACGGTCAGCCACCTCAGGACCCACAGCAGCGCGTTGGCCAGCATTCGCGGCAAAACGAGCCGTGGCACCCACAGCGCAATAGGCCCCAGCAGCAGGGGCCAGTCGGCCAGCAGAACCCCTGGGAGCCACAGCCATGGGAGCAGCCAAACCCTCAGCAGCAGCCGTATGGGCAGCCGTGGCCGCCCCAGTCTCCGTCGTGGCAGCAGCCAGCCATGCCGCCGCAGACGCCAAAGGGGCAGAAGCGCAAGTCCTGGCCTGCCCGGCACAAGGTGCTTTCCGCGCTCATCGCGTTCGGCGCACTCGTCGTCATCGCTGTAGGGTCCGCTTCAAACAAGCCGTCGACGACAGTCTCGGACACCGGGGCGGCGGGCGGCTCCACGTCCCCGTCGACGGCGATGTCGTCCGCCGTGGCGAGTTCCGCTCCAAGCACGCCCGCCACCGGGGCGGCCGGCGGCTCCGCGTCCCCGTCGAAGGCAACCTCGTCCGCCGTGGCGAGTTCGGCTCCGAGCACGCCCGCTGCTCCGGCTAGGCCATCGATGACGGCGGCGCAGCAGCAGGCCGTTGATTCCGCCGAGGGCTACCTCGGCGAGGGGCAGGGCTTCAGCAAGCAGGGACTGCTAAACCAGCTCACCTCTAGCTTCGGCGAGGGTTTCTCGAATTCGGACGCCGAGTTCGCCATCAAATATCTCAATCCGAACTGGGATCAGCAGGCCGTTGATTCCGCTAACGGCTATCTCAGCGGCGGGCAGGGATTCAGCGAGCAGGGGCTGCTCCAGCAGCTTACGACCACTGCCGGCGAGGGATTCACCGAGGCGCAGGCCGAGTACGCCATTAGTTACCTGCACCCCGACTGGGACGCTCAGGCCGTTGATTCCGCCAAGGGATACCTCGGCGACGGCGAAGGATTCAGCCGCTCCAGCCTGATCCAGCAGCTAACGTCGAGCTACGGTGCCGGATTCACCGAGTCCCAGGCGGAATACGCCGTCAACAAGGTGATGCCGTAACCCCGTCTCAACACCCCCCCAGCCCGGCGCCGCGGAAGACGCGGAAAATCGAGTGCTTTCCAGCTGACCCGAAGTTACCGTGACGTTCATGGACGTGACGTTCACGAAGGATTCCGGGCGTCGTTACCTCGTCACGGTCGTCCGGGACCGCGGACCCGAGCTGGCGCCTCGGCACGGCCCCGGCTACCACGACTACCTGCCCCACGACGCGGCGCATTTCCTGGTGGAGGCGGAAGCGCGCCTCACCGGCGGTGCCTTCGGCCGGATCGCCGCCGGCCAGAGCAACATGTTCTGGCCGGCGGACAATCGGCTGATGAGGCATCAGCGGCGCAGGGAGGCGAGGCGGAAGCCGAGCGCGGTCGAGCACGCCCAGATGGGCCGTTCCGAGGACCTGGCGTCCGTCTGCCAGGTGCTATGGGAACTGAGGGCTGGGCACCGGAGCGAGCCGCCCGCATGGTTCAACCGGGTGCCGCCCGAGGATCTGGAGTCGGGGGGGCTAACCGACCGGATCCTCGAGCGGCTGGACGCGTTCGCGGCACGCTGGCACCCGTTGCCGGTCGGCCAGGGCATCACGCTGACCTGGCCGCTTGATCATCACGGGCGCCTGCTGAGCGCCCGCCGCTAGCAGGCTGAACCCGGGTCAGCCGCCCAGTTCCGCGCGCAGTTCGGCCGCCGCCGTCGCCAGCGCCGCCATCTTGCCGTCGGCGGACTCGCGCGGCAGGTATTTCATCCCGCAGTCCGGCGCGAGCACCAGCCGGGACGCGGGCACGTAGGGCAGCGCCCGCCGGACCCGGTCCGCTATCACCGAGGGCGTCTCCACCGTCGGGTCGGACAGGTCGAGCACGCCCAGAATGATCGTCTTGCCCGACAGCGAGGAAAGCACCGAGCAGTCAAGCGAAGACTGGGCGGTCTCGATCGAGATCTGCTCGACGTCGCAGTCCGCCAGCTCCGGCAGGAACGAGTAGCCCTCGGGCCGCTCGTGGATGACGGCGGCGTAGCCGAAGCACAGGTGCAAGGCGGTGGTGCCGAGCCCGGTGACGCCCTCGAGCGCCCGGTTGACGACCGCCACCCCGTACTTGGCGGCCTCGCCCGCGCGCGCCTGCAGGTACGGCTCGTCGAGCTGGACGATGTCGGCGCCGGCCGCGAACAGGTCGCGGATCTCCTCGTTGACCGCCTCGGCGTACCCGAAGGCGGCCGCCTCACGGCTCCCGTAGTAGTCGTCCTGCGCCTGCTGGGCCATCGTGAACGGCCCGGGCACGGTGATCTTGATCGTCCGCGACGAGTGCGCGCGCAGGAACTTCAGATCCTCGACCTCGACCGCGTGACGCCGCTTGATCGGGCCGGTCACCCGGGGAACCGGGTTCGGGTGGCCGCTGCGGTCGAGCGCCGTTCCCGGGTTGTCGATGTCGACCCCGTCGAGTGCGGTCGCGAACCGGTTGGAGTAGCTCTCCCGGCGGATCTCGCCGTCGGTGACGATGTCCAGGCCGGCGTCCTCCTGCGCGCGGATCGCGAGCAGGGTGGCGTCCGCCTGCGCCTGCTCGAGGAACTCGGGGGCGACGCGCCACAGCTCGGTCGCGCGCACCCGGGGCGGGAACCGGCCGGCCAGCCGGCCCCTGTCGATAAGCCAGTCAGGCTGTGGATAACTTCCGACCAATGACGTGGGGAGGAACATGACCTGCACGTTACGCCCGGACAACCCGTCACGTAAAACGCAGGTCACCTAGTCGCCGCCGATAACTGCAGAATGTTGACGGCGCGCGAGACCACCAGGGCGACGGTCACGATCGAGATCGCCGACTGCACGGTCATCGCGATCTTGGCCCACCGGGACAGCGGCATCACGTCGGTCGGGCTGAACGCGGCCGCGTTGGTGAACGCCAGGTACAGGTAGTCGACGAAGTGGGGCTCCCAGTCGGGCGGGACCATCACCGGCGGGCTGACCATCTGGACGAACTGGAAGTCCGGGTACTGCTGGGTGTTGAGGGCGCGGGCGACCGGGCCGCCGCGATCGAACTCCCAGTACCACAGGCCGAACACGATCACGTTGGTCAGCCAGATGAGCGCGCCGGTGATCAGCAGGTGGCTCGGCGTCGTGCCGGTGGTTCCCTGGGTGATGCCGATCGCCAGCTTTGCCAGCGACCACAGGTTGGACAGGGTCAGCAGCGCGGCGAACGTCAGCGCCAGCCACCGAAGCGCCTTCGACTCGTTATCGATGTGACGTGGGTTGGCGACCGCGAGCACCACGATCAGAACCCCTTGCACAGCGGGCAGCACCCAGAAGGGACGAACCAGCACCAGCCGGTCGGGCACGGCCATCTGCAGCGCGACCGCCACCGCCGTCGTCACCGTGACCGGCCACCGCAGTTCGCCCTGCGTGCGCCGCTGCCACGCGGGCACTGCCCGGGCCGCGTGCACGGCCGTATCGGCCCGGGCGTGGATCCACTGGCCGGCCGTGCGCACGTCCTCGGTGTCAAGTCGGCCCGCGACCAAGCGCTGGAGCTCGTCGAGCCGCTCGTGCAGCGAGCGGATTCCGTCCATGACCTCGGGCGGGGCCGGGGGCGCGGTGGCGTCACCGGGCGCAGGCGCGGTTTCGCCGCCCGACGGAGTCGGCCGCGCCTCGTCGTCGCTCATCCCAGGCACACCTCCAGTGTGGCCGGCCGGCCTGACTAGACCTGCACGTTAGTGCGGGATCCCGGAGATCGCGTCGCCGACCCGGCCGAGCGCCTCCCCGACCCCCACTCCGGCCCCCCGGCCACCGGCGGCGGGCGACTCAAGCCGGTCGGCCAGCCGGTAGAGGGCGTAGAGGCCCTGGACGCCCGCCCACCGGGCCGGCTCCGGTTCCCAGGCCCTGCTCCGATGACCGACCCACGGCAGCGCCGTCAACGGCGACGGCTCGGCCAGCACCAGGTCGGCCAGGGTCCGTCCGGCCAGGTTGGAGGCGGCAACGCCGACCCCGGTGTAGCCGCCCGCCCAGCCCAGGCCGGATGCGGGGTTATAGGTCACGGTGGCGCACCAGTCGCGCGGCACCCCGAGCACACCGCACCAGGCGTGCGCGATCGGAGCCGAGCCCGCCGCCGGGAACATCCGCCGCAGGACGTCGGTCAGCGCGGCCACGGTCGCGGGATCCGTCTGCCCCAGCTGGTCCAGCCCCGAGCCGAACCGGTAGGGCACGCCGCGCCCGCCGAGCGCGATCCGGCCGTCGGCGGTCCGCTGCGCGTACATGTACGCGTGGGCCTCGTCGCCCAGCGTTTCTGCTCTGTTCCAGCCGATCTCCTCCCACGCGGCAGGCGAGAGCGGCTCGGTCACGATCATGTGGCTGTTCATCGGCAGCAGGGCCCGCCGTAGGCCGGGCAGGCCGGCGGTGTAGCCCTCGGTGCAGCGCAGCACCGAGCGCGCCCGCACGTCGCCGAACTTCGTCCGGGCGACCGCGCCTGCCCCGCTGCCGCCAGGCGGCCCGCACGGTTCGATGGCGGTGACCGGCGTCGCCTCGTAGATGTCGACCCCGCGCCGCTCGGCCGCCGCCGCGATCCCGGCCGCGAGCGCGGCGGGCTGGATGCGCGCGCTGGCGGGAGCGTAGAGCCCGGCCAGCGCGCCGGCCACGTTCACCCGGGCGCGCAGCTGCGCGGCGGACAGGAACTCGTACACGTCATTGCCGTCGCCCCACTCCCTGATCGCGGCGACTCCCTCGCGCAGCCGGGCGAGCTGCGACGGCGAGGTGGCCACCGAGAGCCGCCCGCCCTTGATGAAGTCGCAGTCGATCGACTCGGCCTCGCACACCCGCCCGATCTCGTCCACGGTCGACCTGAGCTCGGCCTCGAGCGCCCGGACGCCGGCGACCCCGCCCGGGCCCCGCGCGTAACGGGCCCGCGACCCCGGCAGCTCGGACGTCACCCAGCCGCCGTTGCGCCCGGAGGCCCCGTATCCGGCGAACGCCGCCTCGAGCACCACGATCCGGAGCGACGGGCGCAGCCCCGCCAGGTAGTACGCCGTCCACAGCCCCGTGTAGCCGCCGCCGACGATGGCGACGTCCACCTCAAGCGGGCCGGGCAGGGACGACCGCCGGGGCGGGAACCCGCCGAACGCCTGCCACCAGTACGACACTTCACCGTTACGCATGAGGGTGAAGGTACCTCATGCTCTCGCCACCAGGCAGAACCAGGTTGCCGGGGGATCCCAGGGGGGCCGGGGGAGTATCGTCCGGCCCGCACCGGAAGGTACCGTCTGAGTCATGCGACTGGGGGTACTCGACGTCGGGTCTAACACGGTGCACATGCTCGTCGTCGATGCGCATCCAGGTGGCCAGCCGCTCCCCGCGTTCTCGCACAAGGTCGACCTGTCGCTCGCCGCGCACCTGGACCGGGACAACTCGCTGTCGGCGGTGGGCGAGAAGCGGCTGACCGAGGTCGTCGCCGACGCGCTGCAGATCGCGGAGGACACCGGCGTCGAGGACTTCATCGGGTTCGCCACCTCCGCCGTCCGGGACGCGGGCAACGGCGAGGAGGTGCTCGCCAGGATCGAGGAGCGGACCGGCGCCCGGATCCGAGTGCTGTCGGGCGAGACCGAGGCCAAGCTCACCTTCCTGGCCGCCCGCCGCTGGTTCGGCTGGTCATCCGGCCGGCTGCTGGTCGTCGACATCGGCGGCGGCTCGCTTGAGATCGCGGCCGGCCAGGACGAGGATCCCGAGGTGGTGGTGTCGCTGCCGCTCGGCGCCGGCCGCCTGACCAGGGACTGGTTCACCGCCGACCCGCCTCCGCCGGGCGAGGTGCGGGCGCTGCGCAGGCATGTGCGGGCGCAGATCGCCAAGCTGGCGGGCGGGCTCCGCCGCGGTGGCGCGGTCGATCACGCGGTCGGCACGTCCAAAACGTTCAGGCAGCTGGCGCGCATCGCCGGGGCGGCGCCGTCGAGCGAGGGGTTCTACGCCAAGCGGTTCCTCAAGCACAGCGACACCGGCCTGTGGGCCGAGCGGCTGGCGGCGATGAACCGGGCCGAGCGGGCCAGGCTCCCCGGCGTCTCCGAGGGGCGGGCCGGGCAGATGCCGGCCGGCGCGATCGTGGCGGACGCGGTGATGGATCTGATGGGCCTCAGCCAGCTCGAGATCTGCCCCTGGGCGCTGCGCGAGGGCGTCATACTCAAGCGCCTCGACGTGCTGGCCGACCCGGCCACCCGCACCTGACCGGGAACCCCCGCGCCTGGTGGGCAGGGGCTGGGTAGGGAGCGGGAAGACAGAGCCCGATGGGCGCCACCGCAGATCGCGGCGGCGCCCATCGGGTCGTGGTGCCTTGGTGCCTACAGCATGCGGAGGCCCTCGGTGGGCTCATCGGGGTCGATCAGGCCGGTACGGTTCGGCTGCTCGCGCTTGACCTCCCGCTTGACCTCGCGGTCGGCCAGCGGGTCGCCCAGGCCGGCCACCGGCGCGCCGCTCGGCATCGGCAGCGAGGAGCGCGGCGGGCCGTCCTGCGGGCTGCCGAACCGGCTGGCCCGGTCGGCCAGCGACGGCGGCGGCGGCGGGGTGCCCTGACGCCCGGCCGGGCCGCGACCGCCGCCGGGGGCCATCATCCCGCCGCCGACCGGCACCGGCCCGTCGAAGGAGTCGAGCGGAGGCTCCTGGGCCGCGTGCATCCCTGGCCGCCCGCCAAGTCCCGGCCGAGTGGGGAAGGGCGGGCGATCGTCGTCGCCTCGCTGCGGTGCGGCCGCGCCCGAGGCGACGGTCTCCGGGGCAGGCGGCGCGAGTAGCGCCAGGTCCCTGTCGTCGGCCGGCTTGGCGTCGTCCGCGCCGGCATTGGCGGCTTCCTCCGCCTCGGCCAGGCTGACCGCCCGGCTGACGGACTGGTTGACCTCTTCCTCGAGCGACATCCGGGCGGCCTCCGCGGCCACCAGGCCCTGCACGCCGTCGAGGATGTCGGTCAGGCGGCGCACGGTCTCCGCGTGCCTAGTGCTGAGCAGGTTGAGCCTGCGCTCGGCGCCGTCGTGAATGGCGGTGGCGCGCGCGGTCGCCTCGTCCAGGACCTTCTTCGCCTGGGCCTTGGCCTGAGAGAGGGCGGCGTCCGCCTTCTTCCGGGTATCGCCGGTCAGCCGGTCGGCCTCGGTGCGGGCGGCCGTGCGGGTCTTGTCGGCCTCGGTCCGGGACGCCGAGATGGTCCGCTCGGCCTGCTCCTGGGCGGCGGTCAGCATCCGCTCGGCCTGCTCGCGGGCCTCGGCCCGGACCCGCTCGGACTCCTGCTGGGCGTCGGCCCGCTGCTTGGCGATGTCGTCATCGGCCTTGTTCTTCTGCGCTCGCGCCTCATCGTCCGCCAGCTTGAGGATCTGGGAGATCCGCTCGCTGACCTCCTCGTGCGCGGGCCGGCCGGAGAGCGCCTGCTGGCGCACGGTCGACAGTTCGCGGCGGAGGTGCTCCGAGTCGTCGAGGGTCCGGGCGAGGCGCTGCTCAAGCTCGCGGATCTCGTTGTTGCGGCGCGCTACGAAGTCGTCAACCTGGCGGCGGCTGTAGCCGCGCATCTGCATCTCGAACTCTTCGTGCAGCAGGTTCGGCAGGAGGTCACTGTTTTCATTCACGAGATTTGGGTCCTGAGTGGTCTGCGGGGACGATAGTCCGGGAGTCTAGCGGTGGCCGGGGCCCTACTGTGAGCTGTAGGTACCCCACGAGCGGGTGGCGCAGAGCGGTTGACCTGCTCAACTGTGATCCCGGGAGGGTGCTGTCCGCAACCGAAACGGCCGAATTGCGGCTGTGGTATGGCGCCGACGCCGCGCGCGACGTAAGCTGTAATCAGTTAGTTACCCTCAGATACGCGGACATTGAATCATGTACCGCGACATAAACGGACATATGGTGCTGGCCGTGACGGTGATGCCAAGGCGCTGAAAGTAAACAGATGTCCGTTATCAGACTCAGATCATTTCCGCTACTCAATCGCGGGATCGTTATCCCGAAGACGGGTAAAACCGTACACAAGGGTGGTCTGCGAATGGCTCCGATGGGTCATGCGGAGGAATGGTGTTGCGACGTAATCTGAAGGGCGGGGCAGGAAGCGCCCGGCCAATGGAGGTGAACACGATTCCCATGCAGGTTGATCTTCGTGTTCACGACGACGTGGCGCTCGACGAGATCGAGCTCTACACCGACGTGCTCGCCGCCGTCGCGGCCGCCGACGGCCCGCTCCGGCAGAGCGAGCTAGACGCTGCGCTCGGCCTTCGCGCCTGCGGCTGCGCAGCCTCCTGAGCGCCTAGCCGCTGCTTCTGCAGGCCTGGTGCTACTGACGGCCTAGTCTCCGGCGCGCCGGTACATCACATCGGTTGACCAGGGCTCGAAGCCTAGCGCCGTGTACATCTTGACCGCCGCGGTGTTGTCCTCGTCAACGTAGAGCATGACCTCCGCCAGCCCGAGCCGGCGCAGGTGGGCAAGGCCGGTCAGGGTCAGCGCCTTGCCCAGCCCGCCGCCCTGCTGTCCCGGATCGACCCCGACCACGTAGACCTCGCCGATCGGCGCGGGTGCCGTCATCCGGCTGGTGCACCTTCGTCCAGTGAAATCCGACGATCCGCCCGTCCCGTTCGGCCAGGAAGAAGCCGTTCGGGTCGAACCACGGCTCATCCTCGCGCAACTGCAGGTCCTTGGTCGTCCACGAGCCCTGCTCGGGGTGGTGCGCGAACGCCCGCTGGTTCACCCCCAGCCAGGCCGCCTCGTCCTCGCCCGGCACGAAGCTCCGGACCGTGACGCCCGCAGGAAGGGCGGGATCAGTTTCCGGTGCCTTGGCCAGCGGCATCCTCAGCTGGAAGAGCGCACGGATCCTGGCGAGCTCGAATTTCCCGGCCAGCGCCGCGCTGCCCGGCCGGTCTCCATGCGCCCAGATCCGGACGCCGTGTCCGTCGGCCAACTCGAGCACGCGGCCGAGCAGCGACGTTCCGTATCCCTGACGCCGATGGGCGGGGTGGATGACGAGTTCGGCGGTAATGTCGCCGTCCTGCCCGGCGTAGTCGGGCGCGTCCATGTGGGCGTAGCCGACCAGCGCCTGGCCGGGTCCGGCCGGGCTGGCGGCGGTCACCTCGATGTCGCGCGCCGGCGGAGCGCTGCCGTGCCTAACCTGAAGGAGCACGTCCTCGGAGAACGGGGCGACCCCGTCGGCGCCGACCGCGGCCGAGGCGAGCTCGAGAACCCGGCCCGCGTCCGGCGGAGAGAGCGGATGGGTGCTGATGCTCACCGGTCGGCCGGGATCACCACGTCCGACCCGAGCGCGGCCGGGGGCAGCAGATCGGCGCCGTCGCGGTCCTCCGGCACGCCCTTGACCGGGACGAACCGGTAGCCGACGTTCCTGACCGTGCCGATCAGCGCCTCGTGCTCGGGGCCGAGCTTGGCGCGCAGCCGCCGGACGTGGACGTCCACCGTCCTGGTGCCGCCGAAGTAGTCATAGCCCCAGACCTCCTGCAGCAGGTGCGCCCGGGTGAATACCCGGCCCGGGTGCTGCGCGAGGAACTTCAGCAGCTCGAACTCCTTGAACGTGAGGTCGAGGACGCGGCCGCGCAGCCGGGCCGAGTAGGTGGCCTCGTCGATGGCCAGGTCGCCGGACCTGATCTCGTCGGGCGCGTCCGCGGCCGCGCGCATCGCGCGCCGCCCGGTGGCGAGCCGGAGGCGGGCCTCGACCTCGGCCGGGCCGGCTGTGTTCAAGATCACATCGTCGGCGTTCCACTCGGCGCTGATCGCGGCGAGCCCGCCTTCGGTGACAATGGCGAGCATGGGGCAGTCAAGGCCGGTCGTGTGCAGCAGTCGGCAGATACTCTTCGCATGCGCCAGATCGCGTCGCGCGTCGACCAGGATGACGTCGGCCGGCGGCGCCTCGACCAGCGCGGAGGCATCGGCCGGGAGCACGCGGACGGAGTGCAGCAGCAGGCCGAGGGCCGGCAGGACCTCGGACGACGGCTCGAGTACGCCGGTCACCAACAGCAGCTCGCTCACCGGATGCCACCTCCAGTCGTGCGGCGCGTGAACGCCATCATTATCTGTATAAACACAAACGGGACCCGGGGGCAACAGCGCCCGAGGTCCCGTTGAAGTGAGGATATCCGATATGGCCAAGGTGACCATCAGGTACTGGGCTGCTGCGAAGGAGGCGGCGGGGGTTCGGGAGGAGTCGGTTGAAGCTATCACGCTCAGTGACCTACTTAACACGGTTGTCGCCAGCCGGAAACCCGACGGACGCCTGGCGGCCGTCCTCGCGAGATCATCCTTCCTGGTCAACGCCGATCCGGTGGGGCATACCCCGACGCAGTCGATAGCACTCGACGATGGTGCGGTAATCGAGGTTCTGCCGCCGTTCGCCGGGGGCTGAGCCGGCCCAGCGTGACGGCGATAGCGCGCGCCGTCGACGGCCCGGGCCCGGTCGGCAGCGGAAAAACGGTCAGCCAGGTACTAAACGTGAGGAGTTTCACTCCAATGAATCACCATGCACTTAAGAAACATTGACGACAAATGGTAACTGATTGAGTCGATTTGATTGCTTTGAGTGATTAAGACCGGTATATCGGTTACTGTGAGCACCGACCCCTCAGGGGCGGCTCAGCGGAATCTTCCGCCGCCGTTGAACCGCCCCGTCCACGGCCACGTTCTACCTGATGTGCCGGACGCAGCAACGGCCAGCGGAGAACGCGGAGCCGACGAAGCGTTTATCAGGGCGTTGTACGCCGAGCATGGCGGCGCCCTGCACCGGTATGCCATGCACCTGACCGGAGGCGACGCACAGCGGGCGGAGGACCTTGTGCAAGAGACCATGGTGCGGGCGTGGCGCCACCCGGCGGCGCTGCAGGACCGCCCGGCGCGCCCGTGGCTGTTCGCGGTGGCGCGCAACCTCGCGGTGGACGCTCACCGCGCGCGGCAGGCCCGGCCGAACGAGGTCGGGCAGTCGGCCTTCGACACCCTGCCCGCGCACGACGACGCCGACCGGACGCTCGAGTCGTGGGCGGTCGCGGAGGCGCTGGCGTCGCTGCGCCCGGACCACCGCACGGTCATCGTCGAGACCTACTACCGAGGTTGCTCGGTGGCCGAGGCGGCGGCCACCCTCGGCATCCCGCCGGGAACGGTCAAGTCGCGCACCTACTACGCGCTCAAGGCGCTCAAGCTGGCCCTCCAGGAACGAGGGCTGGCGCCGTGACACCGACCATGGAGTGCCCCGAGGCCCGGGTCTCGCTTGGCGTCTACGTGCTCGGCGCCATCGACCCGGCCGAGCGCGCGCTGGTGGAGGCCCACCTGGCGACCTGCCGGGACTGCCGCGATGAGCTCGCCGGGCTGGCCGCGCTGCCTGCCCTGCTCGCGCGGGTCACGGCCGAGGAGGCCATCGCGCTCGCGGCCGGCGACGGCCCGCCGCCGGCCGGCCAGCCGGGCGGCGGCGAGGCGCCGCCGGAGCTGCTGTCCACCGTGATCGACCTGACCGCCGCCCGGCGCAGGCGACGGCGTCGGCGGGACGCGAGCCTCGGCGTGGCCGCGGCGCTGATCGTCGCGGCCGGGGTGTTCGGCGGCCTGGGGCTCGGCGGCAGCCCGGCCGCGCCGCCGACCGCGTCGGCTGACTACCCGGGACAGCCCAACGGCCCCTGGCAGACCGCCACCACGTCGGCCAGCGGGATGTCCGCCAGCGTGCAGTACCGCTCGATGGGCTGGGGCACCCAGCTCGCGGCCAAGGTCAGCGGGATCCCGGTCGGCACCTCGTGCCAGCTCTGGGTGATCGGTCCCGGCGGCAGCCGGACGCTGGCGGGCGGCTGGGTGACCGACAACCACGAGGGCGCGGTCTGGTACCCGGGGTCGGCCGGGGTGCCGGCCGGCGGGGTGCGCGGCTTCCAGGTCACGGTCGCCGGCGCCCGGACGCTCTCCCTGAGCGTCTGAACCGCCGCTGCGCGCTGGCGACAGGGCCGGACGGGAAAGTCGCGGACGGCCGGGGAATACCGGCCCGTACCGTCTGCGCTGCTATGTCCGTGATCGGTGGCCTGATTGTGCTCGTGGTCGTCCTCGCCGCGGCATCCGCGGTGGGGTTCGGGCTGCGCGCTCGCTCGGGCCGCTTCCGAGGGGAAGGGTCAACCCCAATCTCGGATCGAACGGACCGGGGCGACTCCCGGCCAGAAGCGAGCCCCGGCACCCTGCTGACGGCCGCCGACCTGGGCGCGTCGCTCGGCCCGCGGGCGACCCTGGTCCAGTTCTCGACCGAATTCTGCACTTACTGCGGCCCCACCAGGGAACTCCTGGCCGAGGTGGCGGGAGAGCGGCCCGGCGTCGCGTTCGTGGAGATCGACGCGGCCGACCGGATGGACCTGACCAGGCGGCTGCGGGTCATGGCCACGCCGACCGTGCTGGTGCTCGGCCCAGATGGCGTCATCGAGCGCCGCTCGTCCGGCCAGCAGCGCCGGTCCGAGCTGCTCGCGGCCGTCGGCGCGGTGCTCGGCGAGGACGCGGTCTCTTGAATTTCCCACTGAGTAAGGGGACAATAGCCCTCGTATCGGCCGGACCGTCACGGTCCGCCCGTCGAAGGGTGACAGCGGCGTCGCGGTTGCATAGCATCTGGTCTGTGACTTCCCAACCGGCCCGGTATGCGCTGCTGACCAAGCGCCGTGCCGTCGATTTCTGCCGGGTGACGACCGCGATGTGTACGCGCGCGGTGCCTGCGACTGCCTTAACGGCGCGGTTGAGCCGCGGGGCAGGCGGAGCACATAAGCATCTCACCTGCGTCTGGGAGCAAGACATGACCGTAAATTCGCCGACCATCGGTTCGCGCGGACACGTTTCGCCGAACATCGACTCGCGCGGACCCCGCTTCGGCGCGGCGATCACCACCGTGGTGCTCGCCGTGGTCCTGGTCACCGTCGGCAGTTCGCACGCCGGTCGCCGGCTGGCTCCTGTTCGCGCAGACGCTGGTGTTCGCGATCGGAGCCCTCGCGGGCCTGCGCTACGCGCCCTACGGGCTCATCTACCGTCACCTGGTCCGGCCGCGGCTCGGGCCGCCGTCCAAGACCGAGCCGGAGGCCCCGCCCCGCTTCTCCCAGGGCGTGGGCATGGTTTTCGCCGGGATCGGCGCGATCGGCTTCGCGGTCGGGCTCCCGGTGGTGGGGATCGTCTTCGCCGCGTTCGCCCTGGCGGCCGCGTTCCTCAACGCGGCCTTTGATTTCTGCCTCGGCTGCCACATGTACCTGTTTATCCAGAGGATCCGGCCAGCCGCTTAAGGCGGGCCGCTCAAGGAGGTTTCACAGTCATGAGCCGTTCCGACGCCCTAGTGGACGCCGACTGGGTCGAGTCCCGCATCGACACGCCCTGGGACCGTCATCGTCGAGGTCGACGAGGACACCAGCGCGTACGACAAGGGACACATCCCCAGCGCCATCAAGATCGACTGGAAGAAGGACCTGCAGGACCCGGTCCGCCGTGACTTCGTGGACCAGGTGGGCTTCGAGACGCTGCTGTCCGAGCGCGGCATCTCCGACGACGACACCGTGGTGCTGTACGGAGGCAACAACAACTGGTTCGCCGCGTACGCGTACTGGTACTTCAAGCTCTACGGCCACCAGAACGTGCTGCTGCTCGACGGCGGCCGGAAGAAGTGGGAGCTCGACTCGCGCGAGCTCACCCGCGATGTCCCGTCCCGGGCGAAGACCAGCTACACCGCCGCCGAGCAGGACGCCACCCTGCGCGCCCTGCGCGACGAGGTCATCGCCGCGATCGGCAAGCGCAACCTGGTCGACGTGCGCTCGCCCGACGAGTTCTCCGGGCGGCTGCTCGCCCCGGCCCACCTGCCGCAGGAGCAGTCGCAGCGCGGCGGTCACATCCCGACCGCGAAGAACGTCCCGTGGTCGAAGGCGGCCAACGAGGACGGCACCTTCAAGGGCGACGAGGAGCTCACCGCCCTCTACAAGGACGAGGCCGGCGTCGACTTCGGCAAGGACACGATCGCGTACTGCCGGATCGGCGAGCGCTCGGCCCACACCTGGTTCGTGCTGCACGAGATCCTCGGCCTGCCGAACGTGAAGAACTACGACGGCTCGTGGACCGAGTACGGCTCGCTGGTGGGCGTGCCGATCGAGATCGGGGAGGGCAAGTGAGCAGCAACGATTCCTGCGGCGCGCCGGCCGGCGGCGTGACCATCACCAAGGACAAGGCGGGCAAGGAGGCGATCGTCGAGGGCCGCGTGCTCCGCGGCGGCGCCCCGGTCGCCACCGGCTACGCCCGCCTGCTCGGCACCGGCGATGAGTTCGTGGCCGAGGTGCCGCTCGGCGACGACGGGGGCTTCCGCTTCTTCGCCGCGCCCGGTGACTGGACGCTCCGCGTGCTCGCGCCGGGCGGAGTCCGCCTCGAGCAGTCGGTCACGGCCGACATCGGCCACGTCACGACCGTCGAGTTCGCGGTCTAGAGGTCTATTACCGCAGTGGCGGGTGCCGACGGTTGATCGTCGGCACCCGCCATCGTCATGTCCAGTCCTCGCCGGGACTAACGTCCCGGCGGTCGGTGACCCCTGGCTCTGCGCGCCGGCCCCGCCTGCGGCGCATGGTTATGCAATCCGCAGACGCCGTCGGCCTGCCGCACTTGGATCTGGAGAGCCGCCATGGACGTTCCCCTTGCCGTCGATCTCAACTCGCCTGGCCACTACCTGACCTGGTCGATTTTCACCGTCTCGGTGGCCAACCTGGTGCTGATCGCCGTCATGGTGGCTATCTTCGGCGCGGCCCTGCTGCTGCCGTTCCCCGGCCGCCGCAAGCCGGGCGCGACGTTCCAGCCCACGTCCGCCGCGCGCTGAGCCGGAGACCTCGGCCGACGCGGACGTCGGCGTTGACGAGGACGCTGACATGTGGACTGCTCGGGTGCGGCGCCGCGCGCTGCGACGCTGCCGCCGGGCAAGCTGCTCCCGGACCGGCAGCCCGCCTACGTCGCGTCCTGGATCTACGTGTTCGGCGTGGGCTCGCTGGCCGCGCTCGGGGTGGCGATCGCGAGCGGGTTCGCCCTGGCGCTCGGCGGCCCTGACTGGTGGCATTACAACCCGGTCGGGCATTTCTTCAACAGCCTGCACCTGTGGAGCGTCGAGCTGTTCATGGCGCTGCTGGTCATCCACCTGTGGGGCAAGTTCTGGATGGCGGCCTGGCGGGGCCGCCGGACGTTGACCTGGATCACCGGGGTGGTCGCGTTCGCGGCGTCGGTGGTGGAGTGCTTCACCGGCTACCTGTCGCAGCAGAACTTCGACTCCCAGTGGATCTCCGCCAGCGGCAAGGACGCGTTCAACTCGGTCGGGGTCGGCGCGTTCTTCAACGTGATGAACTTCGGCCAGATGCTGATGTGGCACATCGTGCTCGTCCCGATCGTGCTGATCGCCATCGTCGGCGCGCACGTGCTGCTGGTGCGGGTGCGCGGGGTCAGCCACCCGCTTCCGGCCTCGCGCCCGTCGTTCCGGCTCCGGCCGCGCCCTCGGGCCGAGCGGCTGGCGGAGCGCGCCGCGGACGCCGCCCCGTGGCGGGGACCGACCCGCCGCTACGACATCCTCAAGGAGGGGACCATCGCCGCGGTGATCGTGCTGGCCTGACGCTGGGCCTGGCCGGCCTGCTGTCCTCCCCGGACGTGCCGCCGGTCACGATCGCGACCTGGGCCAGGGTCGCCCCGGCCGACTTCCTGGCCACCGCCGCGACCGAGCTCAACGGGACCAGCGAGACCGCCACCTACGGCCCGCCGTACAACAACCAGACCGGCAGCGTCCAGAGGCTGCTGTTCTCCCCGCAGACCATCCCCGGCGTCACCCAGCCGGTCGACGCCGCCCAGGACTTCGTGCTGGGGCCGCTGGCCACGCTCGCCGCCACCGACCCGGGCGTCGCCGCCCCGCTCGCCGTCTACCGGGCCGCCCCGGCCGCCCAGCAGCTGACGTGGGCCAACGCCTACGCCAACGCGGTCACGAAGCGTGAAGTTCGCCAACGGCAGCCCGGTCGTCCCGGCCGCCAACGACGGGCCGGTCCCGGCCCTGATGGCCGGCGAGCTGACCCTGGCCCGCAGCGGCGCGCTGGACACCGACCTGCTGTCCCAGCAGCCGTTCTACGGCACCAACTTCACCAAGCCGCTGCTGTTCATCGAGGACGGCGCCTACTTCTCCGACCAGGCCCAGGCGATGGGGCTGACCGGCAGCCAGTGGGGCGTCATGAACGAGACCGGCAGCTACCCCGGCCAGCCCTGGCTGTGGCTCTACACCCTGTGGTACCAGGTGCCGGGCTGGACCAACTCAGCCAACATCGACATGATCGCCGTCTACATGACCGGCCTGGGCGACCATCCTGCTGCTGGGCATCCCGTTCATCCCCGGCCTGCGCGACATCCCGCGCTGGATCCCGCTGCACCGGCTGATCTGGCGCACTCCGCCTGGTGGCACTCCCACCGAGGCCGAGGGATCCCAGCCGGCCGCGGGACCCCAGCCAGCCGTGAAGGAGCCCACCAGCTAGGAGCCGTCAACCGCGTGCCCGGTCGCCTGAGCTCAGGCGACCGGGCACGCTCACACCCCGGTCACCTATCGGAGCGGCGAGGCCTGCCGTTAACCGTCGATACACGCTGCCGTCATCTTTCCCTTCCCTGCTGATGCATCTGCCCGCAGTACCCTGGTTCGCGTGAGTGAGCAGCGACAGGAATTCGAGAACGCCCTTGAGAACATCGAGAGCAAGGTCATTGAGCTGTTCGCGATGGTCGGCGAGGACCTGCCAAGCGCCACCCAGGCGCTGCTGAGCTACGACGGCGAGGCGCTCACGGCGCTGATCGCCCGCGACCGCGAGATCGACGCGCTCTACCGCGAGGTCGAGGAACTGGTCAACCGGGCGATCCTGCTGCAGGCGCCGGTGGCGTCGGACCTGCGGTTCCTGCTATCGGCGCTGCGCATCGTGCCCGAGCTCGAGCGCTCGCACGACCTGGTCGTGCACATCGCCGCCCGGGCCAACCGCATCTTCCGGGGCGACCTCTCGCCGCGCGCCAGCGGCCTGGTCGAGGCGATGGGCGATCTCGCGGCCGCCATGTGGCGCACCGCCGCCGATGCCTGGTACCAGCGCGACGGGTCGGCCGCGCAGTCCCTCATGGAACGCGACGAGGAGATGGACGACCTGCACTCCAGCCTGATCGCGGAGCTCGCCTCGGGTCAGATGTCGGTCCCGGTGACGATGGAGATGACGCTGGCCGCGCGCGACTACGAGCGGCTCGGCGCGCACGCGGTCAACATCGCCCGCCGGGTGATCTACCTGGCCGGGTCGGGCGCCATTCCCAATCCGGGCCCCACGACCGAATAAGGTCGACCAGCGGAAAACAGAGGACGGTCGCGGCCAGAGTCAGCCGCGACCGTTACCTATGCTGAATTTGATCTTGGTTACCCCACGCGGCCGGTCACATAAGCCTGAGTGCGGGTGTCGTGCGGGTCCTCGAAGATCTGCTGGGTGCGGCCGTACTCGACCAGCACCCCGGTGCGGGTGTCGCTCTTGTCGTCGCGCAGCACCGAGTAGAAGGCGGTCCGGTCGCTGACCCGGGTCGCCTGCTGCATGTTGTGGGTGACGATGACGATCGTGTACTTGGACTTGATCTCGTGCATCAGGTCCTCGATCTTGCCGGTCGCGATCGGGTCGAGGGCCGAGCAGGGCTCGTCCATCAAGATGACGTCAGGCTCGACCGAGAGCGTGCGGGCGATGCAGAGGCGCTGCTGCTGACCGCCCGACAGGCCCAGGGCCGACTTGTTCAGCCGGTCCTTCACCTCGTCCCAGAGCGCGGCCTGGCGCAGCGACCGCTCGACGATCTCGTCGAGCTTGCCCTTGCCGCGGATGCCGTTGATCCTCGGCCCGTAGGCGATGTTGTCGTAGATCGACTTGGGGAACGGGTTCGGCTTCTGGAAGACCATGCCGATCCGGCGGCGCACGGCGGTCGGGGAGACCGAGCGCTCGTACAGCGACGCCCCCCGGTAGTGGATGTCGCCCTCGACCCGGGCGCCGACGATGAGGTCGTTCATCCGGTTCAGGGTCCGCAGGACCGTTGTCTTGCCGCAGCCGGACGGGCCGATGAACGCGGTGATCTCGTTCTCGTAGATGGTCAGCGAGACGTCCGTCACGGCGCGGAAGGCGCTGTAGTAGATCGAGACGTTCTTGGCGTCGAAGACGGGCGCGCCGGTGAAGGCGTCGTCCTGCTTCGCCTCTGCCACCGTCGTCTCCGGCAGCGTCAGCTTGATTTTCTGCTCAGGCTGTTCCATGAAAGTCCCTAGCGCGCGTAGCGGGTGAATCGAGCGGTGACGATGCGGGCGACAAACAACAGGATAAATGCGATGGCGATGAGTGTCAGTGCCGCGCCCCAGGCCCGCGCCTCGGCGCCCACGTACGGCGACAGCGCGTTGCTGAAGATCTGCGAGGGCAGGGAGGTGGTCGCGCCGCTGAACAGGTTCGAGTTGGTCGACTCGACCGCGCCGATGGTGAACAGCAGCGGCGCCGTCTCGCCGGCCGCCCGGGCGACCGCGAGCAGCGAGCCGCTGACGATGCCGCTGACCGCCGCCGGGAGCACCACGGTCAGCGTGACGCGCGATTTGGTCGCGCCGAGGGCGTAGCTGGCCTCACGGAGGTGATTCGGCACCAGCCGCAGCATCTCGAACGTGGACCGGATGATCAGCGGCAGCATCAGGCAGGCGAGCGCGAGCGAGCCCGCGAAGCCGGAGGTCCCGGAGAGCCCGTGCGGGATCACCCAGACCGTGAAGATGAACAGGCCCATCACGATCGACGGGACGCCGACCATCACGTCGGCCATGAACGAGACCAGCTTGGCGAGCCAGCTCCGGCCGCCGTACTCGCCGATGTAGACCGCCCCGAGGATGCCGAGCGGCACCGCCATCAGCGCGGCGAAGCCGGTGATCTCGAGGGTCCCGACAACCGCGGCCCCCATGCCGCCCTGGCCGAGCGGCATGACGTTCGGCGGGATGGTGCTGTTGGTGAGGAACTGCCAGGAGATCGCCTTGGCGCCCTTGGCGATCACCTCGAAGATCACAAAGCCGAGCGGGATCAAGATGATCACGAACGCGAGGTACATGAGCCACGTCGCGATCAGGTTCTTGTTGCGCCGCCAGCCGCCCGGCTCGCGCAGGTCGATCGTCGGCTGGTTGGAGACGGCGGCCATCAGGCCCCCCTGCTGCGTCGGGCGGAGCGTTCAACGACCGCGCGGGCGATTAGGTTGACGATGATCGTGAGCACGAACAGGATCAGGCCGAGGCCGATCAGGGCCGAGCGGAACTCGCCTGAGGACTCGCCGAACTGGTTCGCGATGACGGCCGGAATGGAGTACCCGGGGACGAACAGGTGCGACGTGACCTGGACGGACGAGCCGATCACGAGCGCGGCGGCGATCGTCTCGCCCATGGCCCGGCCGAGGCCGACCAGGACCGCGCTGACCACGCCGCCCTGGCTGTGCGGCCAGACCGCGCCGCGGATCATCTCCCACCTGGTCGCGCCGAGGGCGTACGCGCCCTCCTTGTCGATGGTGGGCACGGTCGCGATGACCTCGCGCGACAGCGAGGTGATGATCGGGGTGATCATGATCGCGAGGATCAGGCCGGCGGTGAAGAACGAGGCGCCGCTGACCGACCCGTTAGACTCGCCGAACAGGTTGTCGAGGACCGGGATGCCGTTGACGCCAGAGGCGATCGACGCGTAGATCGGCTGGATCCACGGCTCGAGCACGAGGATGCCCCACAGGCCCCAGACCACCGAAGGCACCACCGCGAGCAGGTCGATGATGGTGACGATGGGCGCCGCCCAGCGGCGCGGCACCACCTCGGTCAGCAGCAGCGCGACGCCGAGGCTGACCGGGACCGCGATGATGATGGCGATGACGGACGTCAGCACGGTGCCGTAGACGAAGGCCATCGCGCCGAACTGGTTGGATCCCGGGTTCCAGACGGTGGAGAAGATCCCCGCGAAGCCGGCCGTGGAGAACCAGTTCGAGCCCTGCTGGGCGGTCGAGACCGCGATGCCGATGAGGATCGCGAGGACGAGGAGGCCGGCCAGCAGCGCCAGCAGCTGGAAGCCTCGGTCGCCGAGGGGCCGTCGGGTAGACAGCGAATCGGCGGACCCGGCCGGCTTGGCCGGGTCCGCCTTCGTCGCCGTGCTCACGACAGCGTCCGGGTGCGAGCTGCGTGGAACACAGGTACCGCCTAGCCGGTGATCTTGCTCAGCTGAGCCACGGCCGCCGAGTCGATGGCCGTAGGCAGCGGTGCGAGGTTCAGCGGGGTGAGCTGGCTCTGTGCAGGCCCGAGCAGGTAGCCCAGCCAGGCCTTGAGCAGGGCCGCGTCGTTGGCGTTGGGCTGCTGCGCGTAGACCAGGTCCCAGGACTGGTAGGTGATCGGGTACGAGGTCGCGCCCGGCTCGTCGACCGCGGCGAACGTCAGGTCGGCCTTCGGCGTGACGTGGGTCGCGGCGGCGGCGGCCGACGCCGACGACGGCGCGACGAAGTCGCCGGCCGAGTTCTTGATCGACGCGGCGGTCAGGCCGGTGGCGGTGGCGGTGGAGAAGTCCACGTAGCCGATGGAGTTCGAGGTGGCCTTCACGGCCGCCGCGACGGCGCTACCGCCGCTGTTGGCGTGGGCCGACTTCGGGAAGGAGACGATCGAGGAGGTGCCGAGCGTCCAGGCGCTGCCCGCGGCGTCCACCAGGTACTGGGAGAAGTTCGCCGTGGTGCCGGAGGAGTCCGAGCGGACCTCGAGGTTGATCGAGCTGCTGGGCAGGCTGGCGCCCGGGTTGAGGGCCTTGATCGCCGCGTCGTTCCAGGTGGTGATCTTGCCCGAGAAGATGCCCGCGAGGGTGGCCGCGTCCAGCTTCAGGTTGGACACGCCGGAGACGTTGTAGGCAAGAGCAATCGGGCCGATCTGGACCGGGAAGTAGAGCACGGTCTTGCCCGCCGGAACCTTGCTGGCTTCCTTGGCCGGGATGGGCGAGTCCGAGCCGGCGTACAGGACGGTGTTCGAGTAGAGGTCGGTGCGACCGGTGCCGGAGCCAACCGGGTTGTAGTTGACGGTGATGCCGGAGTCGACCGACTTGAAGGCGGAGATCGCGCCCTGCTGGAAGTTGGTCTGGAAGGTCGAGCCTGCGCCGCTGATCGTGCCGCTGGCGGTGGAGGCGCTCGCGGACGAGCTCGCGGCGGCCGGAGAGCTGGCGGCCGCGGAAGCAGGCGCCGAGCTCGACGATGAGGACGAAGATGAGCATGCGGCCAGGGCGATGGCGGCGGCGACAGCACCGCTAGCCGCCACGACCTGCTTGCCTCGGAACTGCATCAGAAATTCTCCTTGTAGTGTGAGCTTTATCGCTCTTCATTGCCGGCTTGCGCGTGGAATGTGCCGCGCAAACCATGGCAACCCGTATATTCATAGGCGGCCCAGGTAGCCTCGAGTGAAGCTCGGGTGGATGCGCGGCGTCCGGAAGGTTAACATTTGGTGACTTCGATAGTCCGGGCCGATCAGACGGCAGACCGCTAGAAGCCTCGCCGAATGTATGCATCGGCCTCTATCAGTGCACTGAAAGGCAATCAGTACGCTGCTGGACTTCATTGTCAGGAATTTTACCGATATGTTGGCCTGATGGTAGCTATGTGCGGTAAGAAGTGCCGTCCAAGCAGGTCGAAGCCCGTCAGACGGGCCTAGCGCCAGGATAGTCCGGCTGCGGCCAGGCGGGCCGTGCGGCGCGCGTTGCTTCATTCGGCTGGGCGTCGGCCAGGTCCGCGCGGACTGGACCGCCGATTGCGTCGCAAGCGGCGAGGAGACTGTAGTTTCGCGGTTGCGCACATCGCCGCGCGTGCCAATGGTTTACCTATATGACATTTAGCAGACCAGCTTCATTTGCCTGTAATTCAGCCGGAGTTCACCTCCCCTGAATATCAATTAGGGGGCGATGGGGCGGGCCTTGCTAGTTTTTTTGATCGAGTGTGCGGACGGGCTGGAGGAAACGGTCGGGTGGAGGCCCAGGTACCCGCTCAGCGCGGGGCGAGCGGTGTGCTGGCCGACCGGATGGCCGCCGCGCTCGTGCACCGCGAGCCGGGCTGGCAGCTGCCGAGGCGCAGCGCGCTCGCGCGCCGGTACAACGTCAGCATGGCCGAGATCGACGTGGCCATCGGTGAGCTCGCCCGCCGGTCGTTGATCCGCAGGCTTCCCGACGGGCAGCTGTACCGCGCGAGCCCGGCCGAGTACCTCATCCCGGTCGAGGGGATCGGCGGCCTCAGCACCCAGCTCGATCCGATGGGCGGCGAGATCAGCTGCCAGGCCAGGCACGTGTCGCAGCGGGACGCGCCGCAGGACGTGGCCTGGGCGCTGGGCGCCCCGGGCCAGCGCGAGGTTCGGATCATCCGCTGCGTGTGGGCGGTCGGGGCCGAGCCGGTCGCCATCTCCACCGCCTACCTGCCCGGGCCGGCGCCGGGGCCGGACGCCGACGACCTGGCGTCGTTCCAGGCGATGCTGCAGGCGCCGCCGGAGACGGCGCCGGGCACGCCGCCCGCGCACGCGCGGGCGGTGGACCTCGAGCTCGCGCCGCCGCAGCCGTCGGTCGCCCGCAGCCTGCGGCTGATGCCGGGCCAGCCGGCCATCTCGGTCACGATCAGGTTCGACGACCCCGCCAACGGGTCGCCGGTCGGCCTCACCACGGTCACCCTCAAGCCCGACCAGTTCCGCGTCGTCATCCAGGTCGGGGACGGGCTGCCCCGGGCCGCGCATCCGGACGATTAGTAGGTATCGACACGGAGGGTACATTCCTGGCAACCTAGAGTAGATAACTGCTGACGTGGTGCCAGGGAGTGCCAGGGATGGGATCGATGCCGCGGCGTGCCCGCCAGCCGATTCCGACGAGCCCCGCTATGCGCCGCCGGCGGGTGATGGCCGGCTGCGCCGTCGTCCTCCTGCTCGGCCACCTGCTGCTGGCCCAGCTCACCCTCGGGCTGGCGGTGGCGTTGACCGTGACCGGCCGGGTCAGCCGGTGGCGGTTGTGGTGGCTGACCGGGCCGGCCGCGGCCGGGTTGATCTGGGTGCTGGCGATCGGGCCGGGGCCCGCGGCGGCCGGTTTCGCGGCCGGGCCCGCGCACATCCTCGGCTACCTCGGACGGCGGGACCTGCCGGCCGGGCTGGGCCGACCGTCGGGACCGTTCGCGGGGGCCGGGAGCTGGCTGCCCGGGCAGCTGCCGATCGCGCTGATCGCGGGCGCGGCCGAGGCGGCGCTGATCGGCTGGCTGGGCTGGCGGCGGACCGACGAGCAGACGGTCCGGCCGCCGCGTCCCGGCCTGCTGGCGGCGGTCCGTGCCCATCTGGCCGCCTCCCTGATCCGCGCGGGCGGCGTGGTCACCAGGCAGGGCTGCGCGCTCGGGGTCGCCCCGGCCACCGGCGCGGTGGTGGAACTGAGCTGGCCCGAGATGGCGGGCGGGGTGCTGCTGACGGGGGCGGAGGGCCAGCAGGTGACGGTCACCGGCCTGCAGGTGGTGCACGCCGCCCTCCGCCGTCGCAAGCCGCTGATCGTCGTCGACGTCAGCGCCGACACCGCCATCGTCCGCGCCGTGGCCGCGGCCTGCGCGGCTACGGGGACGCCGTTGCGCCGCCAGAGCGCCGACGCGGATCTCGACCGGGTCATCACCGAGCGGTCGGCGGTGCTGCTGTCCGCCGGCTCGGCCGAGCTGGCCGCACGGGCCTGCGCCGGCATCACCATGCTGGCGGCGGGCCTGCGCCGGATCGGCGTTGACGGCGACGGGCTGATCTGGGTCACGGGCGGCGAGCGGCTGCCCAAATCAGCGGTAGCCGCGCTCATCGGCGACGGTCGCGCAGCCGGGCTGGTGGTCGTGATCGGCACCGCGTCAGCGGCGGCCGCGGCGGACCTGACCGGGCTGGCAGCCACCCTGCTGGTGCACCGGATCACCGACCCGTTCCAAGCGGTGACCCTCGGCCAGGCGCTGGCCGGCGTCTCCGGGATCTCACCGGGGCCGAGCGCGGCGCCACCGGGTGCGGGCGGCGCGGGAGCTGATGCGGGCGGCGCGCCGCCGGGCCCGGCGGGACCAGCCCCTGGCCCGGCGCCATCGGTCGGCATTTTGCGGTCGCTCGGTCGGGGCGAGTTCGTGCTGGCGGTGAGCGGGCCGCGGCGGCGGCTGGAGACGCGCGGGCGGCTGGTGCCGGCCCGGCTCCCGCGACCCCCCGTCGCAGGTCAGGAGCGCCTCTGGCGGAGGTTGCGGTATGACCCCGCGTGATCCGGACGGCCCGCTCTACCTGGGATGGGAGTACGCGACCCCGTGGCCGGACCCGGGTCCGCCGCCCCGCCGCCCGGTGCCGCAGCAGTGGCAGCCGGTGCCGGCCGACTGGCTCGCCGCCCAGCGGCGCGAGGAGAGCCTGATCGACCGGCCGCTGAAGATCATCATCGCGGTGGCGATGACGCTGGCGCTCGCGCTCGGCGCCTGCGTGGCGGCCGGCCTGCTGCGCGCGATCGTGGCCGCCCCGACCATCGCCGTCTTCCTGCTCGCGGCCGCGGCCGCCGGGTACGCGATCTGGCAGGGGAAGCGGGTGCTGGGCGGCCGGATCGAGCAAGAGCGGCAGCGGGTCGAGCGGCTGCGGGCCGACCAGGAGAGCCGCCACTTCGCCGGGCAGGCCGAGCATGCTCGGCTCGTCAGCCGGTGGCAGCGGCAGCGGTCGGCCTTTGAGACCCAGAAGCGCTGGTACGGCGTGCCGGTCCCGGCCGGCATCGACCGGGTGGACGTCGCCGGGGGGACGCTGTCCGGCTGGTCGGCGCTGCTGACGATGGTCGCCGCCGGACGGCTGGCGATGGGCGGCGAGGTGACCGTCATCGACCTGTCGGGCGGCGCGGTCGCGGCCGACCTGGTGGACCTGTCGATCGCGGCAGGCGGCGTCGATCCCGCCGTCTGGGTCCTCCCGCGCGATCTGCCCCGGCTTGACCTGGCCGCCTCGCTCGCGCCGAGCGAGCTCGCGGACGTGCTGGCGCTGTCGGTCAGCGTGGCCGAGGAGCGGAGCTCGGCCAGGGACCTTGCGGTCGACAGCGCCATCCTTGACCGGGTCATCGGCGCCCTCGACGGGAGCGGACCGGTCTCGCTGAGCCGCCTGGCGGCCGCGCTGCGGGCGCTCGCGCAGGTCGGCGACCCGAGCGCCGACGTGGCGGCGGGCCTGATCACCGAGCGCGAGGGGGCCAGGATCGCCGCCCTCTACGGCCAGGGCGCGACCGACCGGGTGGTGCTCGAGCGCGCGCTCGGCATCGAGGCGCAGCTCGGCAAGCTGGCCGAGGCCGGCCGCGAGCCGGCCGAGCCGGCCGCGCGGCCGGCTGCGGGTGATCGCGGTCGACCAGCGCGCCAGCGCGCTGTCGGCCAGGCTTCTCGGCAGCTTCGTCATCACCACGCTCACGCACCTGGTGGGGCGGCTGCCGGCCGGCGGCGGCCCGGCCTCGTGGCGGCACACGCTGATCGTGCTCGGCGCCGAGCGGCTCCGCGATGACGTGCTCGACCGGCTCACCGACGCGTGCGAGACGACCCGCTCCGGCCTGGTGCTCGCCTACCGGTCGGTGCCGCCCCCGGTGCGGCAGCGGATCGGCCGTGGAAACGCCGCGGTCGCGTTCATGCGGCTCGGGAACGCGGAGGAGGCGAAGGCGGCCAGCGAGCAGATCGGCGCCGAGCACCGGTTCGTCGTCTCCCAGCTGACCGAGACCGTCGGCACCTCGGTCACCGACACGGTCGGCGCGTCCTACACCAGCACGGTCGGCGACTCCAGCGTCGGTGGCGTCGTCGACCAGCGACAGCTCGTCGACGTCGGACGGCAGCGGCTACACGCAGGCGGGCGGCGTCGGGGTCACGCCGTTCGGCGGCGGCCGGTCCCGGTCCGGCCAGACCGGAACGTCGCACGGTACGAGCGAGTCCGTGTCGCTCACCGAGGGGATAAGCACCAGCACCGCCTGGGGAGTGTCGACCTCGCGCGCGACCGGGGACAGCGAGTCGCTCGCGCGTTCGCTGCAGCGCTCGCGGGAGCTCCTGGTCGAGCCGTCGGAGCTGCAGCGACTGCCGGCCACGGCGATGATCGTGAGCTACGACGCCCCCGGCGGCCGCCGGGTCCTGCTGGCGGACGCCAACCCGGCCATCGGCGCCCTCGCGGTCTCCACGCTGAACGCACTGAACGAGATCGGCGAGCTGACCGCGGCGGACGCGGGCAGCCCGGTCAGCGGCGTCGACGACTGGCCCGCGGCGAGCGCCGGAGAACGCGCTCAGCCCCAATCTCGGGCCGCCGCCGACCCGGCCGGACTGGCGTCGGGGCGCCAGAAGTTAACGGGGCCTTCACCGCGCCCGGGCCGCTACTGCCGCGCGGCGGGCCGGTAGCCGGATAGCATCGGCCGCGATGGACGCGAACACCCACCACCGAACCCGGCTGCCGATACGGGCCAAGCTCGCGACGACGGTCGGCGACGCCGCCGCCTCCGTCTCCCGGCTCGCGGGCAAGGGCGACGGCTCGGTCATCGGCGGTCGAATCGGCCTGCGGCTCGAGCCGGATCTGCTCTCCCTGCTCGCCGCGGGCCGCCAGGTCGTCCTTGTCACCGGCACCAACGGCAAGACGACGACCACGCGGCTGATCACGGCGGCGCTCGCCCCGCTCGGCGGCCAGATCGCGTCGAACATCTACGGCGCGAACATGGACGCCGGGGCGGTGTCCGCGCTCAGCCGGACCCCCGACGCCCGCATCGCCGTCCTCGAGACCGACGAGAAGTACATCCCGTCGATGGTCAAGGCGACCAGGCCCGCGGGTCGTGACGCTGCTGAACCTGAGCCGGGACCAGATGGACCGGGCGGCCGAGATCTGGCTGCTGGCCCGGCGCTGGCGGGAGGCGCTGGCGGCCGCGCCCGGACTGTCGGGTGGTGGCCAACGCCGACGACCCGCTCGTCGCCTGGTCCGCGGGCGCGTCGCCGGCAGGTCACCTGGGTCGCCGCCGGGCAGGCGTGGCGCGAGGACTCCTGGTGCTGCCCCAACTGCGGTGCCCACCTGCAGCGGGACGGAGACGACTGGTCCTGCCGGGAGTGCGGCCTCCGTCGGCCCCCGGTGAGCTGGATGCTCTACGACGATCAGGTCATCGACCCGTCCGGTCGGCCGACCCCGCTTGAGCTCGCCCTGCCCGGCCGGGCGAACCGGGCCAACGCGGTGGTGGCGCTGGCGGTGGCGGAGGCGTTCGGCGTGCGGCTGGCGCAGGCGCTGCGCGGAGGTTCGCGCCGTCACCTCCGTGGCCGGGCGGTACACGCAGGTCAGTCGGCGCGGCGTCGAGATCCGGCTGCTGCTCGCGAAGAACCCGGCGGGCTGGCTTGAGGCGCTCGACGTCGTCGCCCCGGCCCCCGCGCCGGTGCTGCTTGCGGTCAACGCCCAAGGTCCCGACGGCCGGGACACGTCCTGGCTGTGGGACGTCGATTTCCGTCGGCTGCGCGGCCGGACGATCCTGGTCGGCGGTGAGCGCAGGCTCGATCTGGCCGTCCGGCTGGAGGCCGACGAGGTGCAGTTCCGTCTGGTGAGCGACATCGACGAGGCGGTCGACGCGGTCAGATCCGGGTCGCGGAACCTCGAGGTGCTGGCGAACTACACCGCCTTCCAGCAGTACCGCACCGCCCTCGGACGGGTGCAGTAATGCCGGGCGGGCTGAGGAAAGGGGCCGAGTAATGCGACCGCTCCGCCTGATCTGGGTCTACCCCGACCTGCTGTCGACCTACGGTGACCGGGGGAACGCGCTCGTGCTCGAGCGGCGGGCCCGGCTGCGCGGCATCCCGGTCGAGGTCGTCGAGGTCAACTCCGACCAGCCGGTTCCGCGAGACGGCGACATCTACCTGATGGGCGGCGGCGAGGACCTGCCGCAGACGCTGGCGACCCGTCGGCTGCTGGCGGACGGCGGACTGCACGCGGCCGCCGAGCGCGGCGCGGTGGTGTTCGCGGTCTGCGCCGGCTATCAGATGATGGGGGTCGAGTTCGGCGGTGCCGACGACACGCCGGTGCAGGGTCTCGGCCTGCTCGACATCCGCAGCGGCCGAGGCGAGAGCCGGGCCGTCGGCGAGATCGTCGCGGACGTGGACCCGGGGCTGAACGTGGGGCGGCTGACCGGGTTCGAGAACCATCAGGGCGTCACCCGGCTGGGGCCGGGGGTGCGGCCGCTGGCCCGCACCCAGATCGGCACCGGCAACGGCGACGGGACCGAAGGCTCGTACGCGGGCCGGGTGCTCGGCACCTATCTGCACGGGCCGGCCCTCGTCCGCAACCCCAACCTGGCCGACCTGCTGCTGTTCTGGGCGGTGGGCCCGCTGCCGCCGTTCCCGCCGGAGGCCGAGGAGCTCGCAAAGCGCCTCCGCGCCGAGCGCCTCGCCGCCTCCATGCCCTCCTAGCTCCCACGGACTGGGGGCCCAAATGCGCGTTTGGGCTCACTCTGGCCGGCCCAAACGCGCACTTGGGCGTTGAGGCTAGAGCGGCTAGTAGACGAGGGCCTGGGCGTTGTCCGCGACTATCTCGGCCACGAAGGTGGCCGAGCCGGCGATCCTGACGCCCGCGATGACGTCGGCGGGCGTGATGTCCCGGCGGGCGGCGCACTGGCTGCACACGGTCACCGTGCCGAGCGCGAGCACCGACGCGAGCAGGTCGGGCAGCGGGGCCGCGTGCGGCAGGGCGAAGCCGTCGGCCCGGCCGGGCAGCGCGAACCAGGCCGCCTCGCCGGTCAGCCACAGCGACACCGGCACGTCGCTGGCGACGGCGGTCGCGGCCACCGTGAACGCCTGATTGCACCGCTCGGGCTCGTCCGCGCCCGCCGTGACCTTAATCACGAGGTTCCTTGCCACGAGGGAAACTCTAGCCCGACCGGCGCGCCCTCCGGCACAAACCGGGCACCGGCGACTACGCTCGCGTGCCATGCACGGGATGCTCAGCGCGACGATCTTGATCATCGCCTACGCTGTGGTCGCCATCGCCGTGGGCTATGCGGCGGTCAAGGTCATCCGTGGAGGCCCGCATGACGGATAACGGCATGCCAGAAGACGGCACGTCGCCCATTCAACTGCCGGAGGAGCACCCGGCCATCGCGCCGTTCAGCTTCCTGCTCGGCCGGTGGGTGGGGACCGGCAAGGGCGACTACCCGACGATCGAGCCGTTCGACTTCTTCCAAGAGCTGACGTTCTCCCACATCGGCAAGCCGTACCTCATCCACACCAGCCGCACCTGGCGGCTGGCCACCACCGAGGACGGCGAGCTCAAGCGGAACGAGAACGGCGACCTGGTGCGGCTCGAGCCGCTGGCGGTGGAGGCGGGCTTCTGGCGCCCGCAGCCGGAGGGGAAGGTCGAGGTGGCGCTCAGCCACCCGACCGGCATCAGCGAGATCTACTACGGCCAGCTCACCGGCCTCACCACGATCGAGATGGTGACCGACGCGGTGGCCAGGACCGAGACCGCCAAGCCCTACGTGGCCGGCAAGCGGCTGTACGGCCTGGTGCCGAACCAGACCAAGGAGGGCGAGAAGGACCTCGCCTACGCCTTCGACATGGCCGCCATGGGCCAGCCCCTCACCCCGCACCTGTGGGCCGTCCTCCAGTGGGACTGGATCGACTAGAGAGACGCCTGCGGTCGTCTCGCCACCCGTCACCTACGCCACCGACAGGTTGCTCAACCTGTCACCTACGCCACCGACAGGTTGCTCAACCTGTCACCTACGCCAGCGACATCGCCTCTAGGGGTAAGCGACAAGCGCCCAGCGCATCGTCTGATGGTCGAAGCGACGTACGGAATCTGAGGGAAGCCGGGCCGTCCCGGCGGAACTAACCTGTCCGCCTGGGCACGCCAGTCGGCAGGATGACGTCGCCCGGTGCGGGCCCGCCAAGGCGGGGGGCCGGGCCCGGTCGCGTGGCAGAGCGAGCCAGGTGCCGCCGACATTGAAGCGGCGCCCGGGCGGTGCGTTCTCGTCTCTTTCGGGCGTCGGCCCGAAACTCGGTCAGCTTCCTATCGGTTCTGACCATTTTCTCATCTTCTTATCGGTTCTGACCATTTTAGCGCCCGAAATGTCCGAGTTTCGTGGTCAAAAGTGATGGGGAGATGGATGGTGTGGTCAGAACTGATACCTAGATGCGCGCGCCAGTGGCAGGTGTGAATGGTGTGCCGGTCGACTCGAGCGCCGTTGCCCGGCATGCCCCTGACCCGTCGGCTTCGCCGTCGACGCGGTCCTCGGGCCGGTCACCTACGCCATTGACCCCAGACGCCGCCTGTCGGCTACGCCATCGACCGCCCCTTTTGGTGTCGCTGGCGTAGCCGACAGGAACCCGGTGGCGGCGATGGCGTGGTTGGCAGGTTTTACGTTCTTGGAAACGTAAAAACCCCCGGGCGACTCCGCGCTAGGCGCGGGATCGGCTGGACTAAGCCGATCAGCCCGGGGGTCCGGTGTATGCCCTGAATTAGCCCGCCGCCGCCACTGTAAGCAGCCGGGACCCGCTACGCAGGCCCACTTGGCGGGGGCGGCGGCTAGCTGACAGCCACCTCGCAAGTCCGAGGATCATGCATAAATCGGACCACCTCCCTTCCGCTTACTGACGACGCTACGTGAGCCACCCGGTGGTGCGCAAGAGATTTTTCCGCTGGCGAACCGGACGCCCACCAGAACTACACTCGTTGACATGGAGCATGGTCAGACGCGGAATCGTTCCTGGGACCAGGAGCTTCGGTCCCGCGGCTACCGGGTGACACCGCAGCGCCAACTCGTTCTCGAGGCCGTCGCCGCGCTGCACCACGCCACCCCGGAAGAGATCGCGGCCAACGTCCAGCGGACCGCCAAGGGCGTCAACATCTCGACGATCTACCGGACGCTGGAGCTTGCTCGACAGCCTGGGCCTGGTCGCGCACACGCACCTGAACCACGGCGCGCCCACGTATCACCTGGCCACCGAGGCCGGCCACGTGCACCTGGTGTGCCAGGACTGCGGGAAGATCGACGAGGCCGGCCGGGAGACGATCGCCCCGCTCGCCCAGGCGCTGGACGAGGGACACGGGTTCGAGACCAACGTCTCGCACCTCACCATTTTCGGACGCTGCAGAGAGTGCAGGGGTGGAGGCACAGATGCTTGACCTAGCGGGCGCCGTCGAGGCGGAGTGGCCGGACGAGGGGGTCGCCGCGCACTACGGCGACCCGATGCGCGAGCAGCGGGTGATGAGCGAGCGTCCGACCCTGGTCGACCGGTCCAACCGGGGCGTGGTCAAGGTCACCGGGCCCGATCGGCTGTCCTGGCTGCACAGCCTCACCAGCCAGCACCTGGAGCGGCTCAGCCCCGGCAGCACCCAGCAGGCGCTCGTGCTCAGCCCCCAGGGCCACCTCGAGCACCATCTGACGCTGACCGATGACGGCACCGCGACCTGGATTCACGTCGAGCCGCACACTGCGGCGGCGCTGGTCGAGTACCTCAACTCGATGCGGTTCATGCTCCGGGTGGAGGTCGAGGACCTAACCGGCGCGCTGGCGGTGGCCACCATCACGTCACCCGACGGCGCCGCCCCGCTGGTCGAAGACGCGGAGGCCAAGGCAGTCATGCAGGGTCCGTTCGGTACCGACTTGATTGTCGAACCGGACGCGATGGGGAAGCTGGCGGCGACCTATCCCGTCGCCGGCCTGTGGGCCCTTGAGGCGGCGCGGATCGCCGCGCGCATCCCGCGGCCCGGGCTGGACACCGACCATCGGACGCTGCCGCACGAGATCGGGCTCATCGAAACCGCCGTGCACCTCAACAAGGGCTGCTACCGGGGGCAGGAGACCGTCGCCAGGATCCAGAACGTCGGCCGGCCGCCCCGCAGGCTCGTCTTCCTGCACCTGGACGGCTCGGTGGACCGACTGCCGGCGCACGGCGCGCCGATCACGACCGAGGACGGCACCGAGGTCGGGTTCGTCGGATCGGCCGCCCGGCACTACGAGCTCGGGCCGATCGGGCTCGGGCTGGTCAAGCGGACCGTGCCCGCCGAGGCCGCGCTGCTGGCGGACGGGGTGGCGGCTGCCCAGGAAGTGATCGTCTCGCCCGACGCCGGCGCCAACGTGAAGGTCACGCTGCGCCGCGACAGCGTCCCGCCGCCGCCGTCCGGCCGGAAGATGCTCTAACCGTTCGCTAGGGTCGAGCGCATGATCGCGATACTTGGCACCGGGAAGATGGGCGAGGCGCTGCTGTCGGGCCTGCTGCGGGCCGGGCGGGCGCCCTCGGACGTGGCGGTGGTCGTGCGCCGCGAGGCGCGCGGGGACGAACTGCGCGCGGCCTACGGGGTGCCCGGTGGTGACGGCCGAGGAGGCCGCCAAGGACGCGGCCACGCTCGTGGTCGCGGTCAAGCCGCAGGACATGGGCGCGATGCTGGACCAGATAGCCGGCCTGGTGACCGGGTCGCAGCTGGTCATCTCGCTCGCCGCCGGGATCACGACCTCGTTCATCGAGCAGCGGTTCCCGGTCGAGGTGCCGGTGGTCCGGGTCACGACCAACACGCCGCTGCTGGTGAACGAGGGGATGTCGGTGATCTCGGCCGGCTCGTTCGCGTCGCAGGCGCATCTGCGGGATCGCGGAGGAGATGCTGTCGCCGGTCGGCAAGGTCCTCCGGCTGCCCGAGTACCAGCAGGACGCGGCGACGGCGCTGGCCGGCTCCGGCCCCGCCTACGTGTACTACCTGATCGAGGCGATGGCGGACGCCGGCGTGCTGGTCGGCATGCCCCGCCGGACCGCCCTCGAGCTGGTCACCCAGACCGTCTTCGGGGCGGCGACGATGGCGCGGGACTCGGGCGAGCACCCGGTGATCCTGCGCGAGGCGGTGACGTCGCCCGGCGGCACCACGATCGCGGCGATCCGCGAGCTCGAGCGCCACGGGGTGCGCGGTGCGGTCTTCGCGGCGATCGAGGCGGCCCGCAACCGCGGCCGCGAGCTCGGCGGGTCCTGAAGTTCCTGCCCGCCGTCGCCGGGTAGCCAGATCGCAGGTACGAGTCATATCGGAGGTGCCGGGTGGCCGGGTCGGCTGTGGTGACATGGGACGAAGCGCTCACGCGGTATGACTTCGGGCCCGGGCACCCGTTCGACCCGGTGCGGCTGCGGCTGACGATGGCGCTGGCGTCCGAGCTCGGGGTGCTCGCCTCGCCCGGGGTGACGATGGTCTCGCCGTCGCCCGCCACCGACGGCTCGCTGGCGACCGTGCACGACGAGGACTACATCGAGGCGGTCCGGCGGGCGGGCCGCACCCTGGCGCCCGACCTGCGGTACGGGCTCGGCACCGCCGACGACCCGGTCTTCGAGGGTATGCACGAGGCGGCCGCGCTCGTCGTCGGCGCGACGACGGCCGCCGCGCGCTCGGTCTGGTCCGGTGACGCGGTGCACGCGGTGAGCATCGCGGGCGGGCACCACCACGCGATGCGCGCGTCTGCCAGCGGGTTCTGCGTATACAACGACCTCGCGGTCGCGATCAGGTGGCTGCTGGCGGCCGGGGCGGAGCGGGTGGCCTACGTCGATCTGGACGTCCACCACGGGGACGGCGTGCAGGCCGCGTTCTACGACGATCCCCGGGTACTGACGATTAGCCTGCACGAGCACCCGGCCACGCTGTTCCCTGGCACCGGACTGCCGGGCGAGACCGGCACCGGGGCGGGCGAGGGGTACGCGGTCAACGTCGCGCTGCCCGCGGGGACCGCTGACGCCGGGTGGCTGCGCGCCATCGACGCGGTCGCCCGGCCGCTGCTGCGCGCCTTCAAGCCGACGGTGCTGGTCAGCCAGCACGGGTGCGACGGCCACCGGCTCGATCCGCTCGCGAACCTGCAGCTGACCATCGACGCGCAGCGACTGGCCGAGGTCATGATGCACGATGTGGCGCACGAGCTGTGCGACGGGCGCTGGCTCGCGACCGGCGGCGGCGGGTACGCGCTGGTCCAGGTGGTGCCGAGGATCTGGACGCATCTGCTCGCGATCGCGGCGGGAACGCCGGTGGATCCGGCAATGCCGACGCCGGACCGGTGGCGGGAACTCGCCCGGTCGCTGGGCGGGGAAACGGCGCCGCTGTCGATGACCGACGGAGCGGATGCCCGCTATGTTGCATTTTCGTCCGGTGCGGATCCCGGTGATCCGGTCGATCGCGCGATCATGCGAACCCGGACTGCGGTGTTTCCAGCGCACGGGCTACTTCCGTAGTTATCTTGGCCGGGCGACCTCGGTTGCCTGCGGCACGCACGTGACGTGCTGCTTTCTGCTTTTTGCAGAGAATCGACAGGCGTCAGAAGGGACTCGGGTCTGCTTGAGCCTCTAGGGTAAGTACATTGAGGCTATTATGGGTACTTGCTCTTTTCCGTACGGGACTTACCCTGGATACGTACGTGACTGGTGCGCCGAATCCGGTCAGGCGTGCTCGGCATCGCGCGGAAGAGGGCAATGATGGCAAACGAAACTCCCCTAAGCGACGTTAGATTCCTTACCGTCGCCGAAGTGGCCACGATCATGCGGGTATCAAAGATGACCGTCTATCGACTGGTCCACTCCGGCGAACTCGAGGCTATCCGGGTCGGACGTTCTTTCCGCGTCCCTGAGCAGGCGGTAAACCAGTACCTGCGGGCGGCCTTCGTCGGCACTGTCTGAGCAACGGCGCTGGCGGCTGAGCGCGGGCGACCGGAACCGCCGCAGCACTCAGCCAGCGCCGTGGTCTCGCGGTCGTCGGAGGGTCGAAGCCGGCGTCCGCGGGACCTTGCTTTCAGGCGTCGGCAAGGCCTCCTGACCAGGGTGCGAACGGGCGCGCCGGGCGGGCGATGGAGCCTGTCCGGCTACCGGGCGTCTCAACGGCGTGCGGTACCCGGTACGCTGGAGCACTGCGTGAGCGGTTGTCGTTCATGTGATCTCTAGTAATTCCGGGCGTGTGCCCGCCTCCCGTCCGCCGGTGGGTGATGGCGTGCCCGTCTGCCGTTGTGCCGAGAGGATGGTGGCCTGATGGGCTCAGTCATCAAGAAGCGCCGCAAGCGTATGGCGAAGAAGAAGCACCGCAAGCTTCTGAAGAAGACGCGCATCCAGCGCAGGAACAAGAAGTAGCGCACGTACCGCCCGCCACTGGGCGGGCAGCATGGTTTCGCGGGCGCGCCAGGCGCGTGCCCGCGTTTCCGCGTGCCCGGACTCGGCCGACTGACCGTGAGCGGTCACGGCGGATGTTGATAACACGCCGGTCACAGTGCCCGACTTGCCTGACAATGGCAGTGGGTGGGGCGTGCCCGGTACTGAGATCGGAGCGGATATGAGCGGCAGACGGCGGCGTGACGACGGGTGGGACGAAGGTCGCCGGGATAGGGACGCGGCAGGCGGTCGCCCCGATCCCTGGGCTGATGGCGGCGCCGACGGCGGGCAGGGCCGCGGGTACCCCGCGCCCTCCTTCCAGCCGTCGTCCGACCAGGCCACGTCGTACGACCTGGCCGCCGGCCGGGCTGTCAACGGCAACGGCAACGGCTACGACCCGTCCGGCTACGACGCCTCCGGCTATGGCGGCCGGTCCGGCTACGGGGGCCAGAACGGTGCCGCCAACGGCTACCAGCCCGCTCAGTCGGCCTCGGGATACGGGCAGGGCGGGTACGGCGACTCCGGATACGGTCAGGGCGGCTACGGTTACGCAAACGAGTCTGGTTACGGCGGCCGGCCCGGCTTTGCCGATGCTAACGGCGCCACCGCCTTTGTTCCCGAATTCATGTCGGCCGATGCCGACGACGCCGCGCATGATGGGCCGGCCGGCACGCCCCGGCCGATCGGGCGGCTTTCCATTTATACGCTGCTTGACGATAAGGTAGCGGAATTCGACCGGCTTGCGGAACGCGCGGCAGAGGGCGTCAGGACGACCGAACCCGATACCCTGGTTTATGTCATCCACGTGGTGCCAAAGGCGCCAATGCAGCGGATCGTGTACGAGATTTACCGCGATCGCGCGGCGTTTGAGAGCCACGAGCGGCAGCCGCACATTCGCCGGTTCATGGCCGATCGCGCGTCTTGCGTGCTCGCCACTAACATCATCGACTTGCGGCTGAAATACGCGAAGGTGGCGGCGCTCAGCGCGGCCCCGGCGGCTGACGCGGCCGGGCAGGGGCAGCCGGGTTCCCGCTCGGCCCCCTCTTCGGCCGCGCTCGGCGAACAGCCCCGGTCTGAGCAGTTCAGCGGCAGCCAGTACGGCAACGGCAGCCAGTACAACGGTGTCCAGTACGGCAACGGCAACGGCAGCCAGTACGGCGGCGAACAGGCCACGGTCGCCCGTCCGCAGTACCAGGCCCCGGCCGCCGCCGCGCCCGCCGCCCCGGCGGCCAGCTTCACCCCTGCCACCGAGGACCGCTACGCCGCCGCCGCCAGCCAGTACGCGGCCGCCGCGGCGGGCCAGTACGCCCCGACCGGGCAGTACGGCTACGCCGGCGGCGGGCAGGCCGCGAACGGCGGCCAGTACCCAGCGGCCGCCGAATACCCTGCCACCAGCGGATACTCCGAGGCCGGTGGTTACTCTGGCACCGGTTACCAGGCCACCGCGACCTACCAGGCAAACGGCGGTTACGGCACCGGCGCGGGGTACTCGGGCGGCGGCTATTCCGGCGCGGCGGGCTACTCCGGCGCGACCGGCTACTCCGGAGCGACCGGCTACTCGGGCGCGGCCGGCCAGCAGACCGGCGGCGACGGGTACTCGAACGCGAACGGGTACCAGGGATCGAACGGGTACCCCGGCACGGCCGGCGCCGCGTCCTTCACCCCGGCCAGCTCGGCCGGGCGGCCAGTACCAGGAGCCGAGCGGCCAGACCACCGTCGCCTCGCAGGTGTCCGCCGTCCGCCGCTATCGCGAGCTCGGCCCGGGCGCGCCGTCCGACGACGCCAGCGGGTACCAGGCGGCCGGCGAGGCAGTCGGCGGGGGCCACGCGGCCGGCGACTCGGACTCGTCCCGATCGGATTCCGCCGAGTGGTCGCCGCCCGGGTACTCCGACCAGCGGTACCGGTCGAGCTAGATGCCGGCGCCGCGAATCACTTTGCTCGGCCGTCCTGGATGTCACTTGTGCGACGACGCGCGAGAGGTCATCCGCAGGGTTGCCGATGATCTCGGAGTTGCGTGGGAAGAGCGTGATATCACGCAATCGGAGGATGACTTGCGTGAATATTGGGAGCAGATCCCAGTTACCTTGGTGGATGGCGTCCAGCACGATTTCTGGCGAGTATCGGAAGACCGGCTCCGTGCTGCGCTGTCCACCCGATAACACCAACACCACACATTAACAAATTACGCTTTTCCCTGTCTGCACTGGCGTCACATAACAGACATGCGGCGCGTGCTGTCGGTTGTCGGGCGCGATCCGCTATTCTGGTCGGACGGCTGCCATCTGGTCACGGTCCGTCACGGCTGGTCTGTCCTCCAGGGCGGCTGGGGCGACGGCCGCCCCGGCACCCGAGTCCGGCGCCCGGGCCGGGTGCCAGCCGCCCGGCGGACGACGGCACTTTGTGCATTCGTTCACAAACGACGTATGGTGGTAGCGGCCGCGACCGGCTCAAGCTGGCCGATTAGTGGCCACTGTCCGTTCGCTCGCCATCGTCATCGTTGCGGGCTCGCGCCACGTGCACGCCCGCCGCAGCGCCGAACCTTCCCCCGGGAGCGTCGCATGTCCAGTGCCGCCGAGCTTCCCGGCTTCGCATCGGAGCCCGGATCGACCGCCGATCGCCCATACCCGGGCGGCATCCCCGAGGCCACCGTCGCCAGGCTCCCGGTCTACCTGCGGGCCCTGTACATGCTGGCCGAACGCGGGGTCTCGACCGTGGCGAGCGACGAGCTCGCCCGGGCGACTGGCGTCAACTCGGCCAAGCTCCGCAAGGATCTGAGCCACCTGGGCTCGTACGGCATCCGGGGCGTCGGCTACGACGTCGAGTACCTCGTCTACCAGGTGTCCCGGGCCCTCGGGCTGACCCAGAACTGGCCCGTGGTCATCGTCGGCGCCGGTAACCTCGGCCGCGCCCTTGCGCACTACGGCGGGTTCGTCACCAGAGGATTCCAGATCGAGGCGGTCTTCGATACCGACCAGTCGCTGATCGGAAGCGACATCGGCGGGGTTGTGGTCCGGCCCGCGAGCGACCTCGAGACGGTGGTGACCAGCCAGAACGTCGCAATCGGGGTCATCGCGGTGCCGGCCGGGGCGGCCCAGGCGGTGTGCGACCGGCTGGTCGCGGCCGGAGTGACAAGCATCCTGAACTTCGCGCCGCTGGTGCTTAGTGTGCCTGAGGGCGTGGATGTGCGTAAGGTCGATCTATCGATTGAGCTGCAGATTCTCGCCTTCCACGCCCAGCGGCGGTCCGCTGAGCGGTTTGACCAGGCGCCGGATCCGACAGCGGCGGAAGCGTAGGCGGTATTGAGGGTGGGACCCGAACAATGAGCGTCCTCGTCGTCGGACTGAGCCACAAGAGCGCACCGGTCTCGACGCTTGAGCGCGCCGCCGTCAGCGGCGACACGCTCGGCAAGCTGCTGCACGACGTTGCGCGGCTGCCCGACATCGCCGAGACGTTCGTGATCTCGACCTGCAACCGGGTGGAGGTCTACGCCGAGGTGGGCCGGTTCCACGGCGGCGTCGCCGGGGTGTGCGACCTGCTGTCGCGCTACTCGGGCATCCCCGCCGCCGAGCTGACCTCCAGCCTCTACGTGCACTACGAGGACCGCGCGGTCCAGCACCTGCTCGCGGTCTCCAGCGGCCTTGAGTCGATGGTGGTGGGCGAGGACCAGATACTCGGGCAGGTGCGGACGGCGCTGAAGGTGGCCGGGGATCACGGGACGCTCGGCCGGTCACTGCGCGACCTCGGGCGGCTGGCGCTGCGCACCGGGAAACGCGCCCGCGCCGAGACCGGCATCGACCGGCTCGGGCTCAGCCTGGTCAGCGTGGGCATCGACCTGGCCGCGCCGCACCTGTCCGGTGCGCAGGGAGCGGTCCATCCGCCCGGTCAGGAAAATCAGGAAAAGCTTGTATCGAACGGCCCCGGACGACTGTCCGGGCTCCATGTCCTCGTGGTGGGGGCCGGCGCGATGAGCGGGCTGGCCGTGGCCACCGCCGCCCGCGCGGGGGCGGCGCAGGTGACGGTCGCCAACCGGACCCGGGCCAAGGCCGAGCGGCTCGCGGCCGGCGTGGGCGGCACCGTCGCCGACTTCGCCGACCTGGCGGCCGCGATCGCGGCGGCCGACCTGGTGATCTCCTGCACCGGCGCCGCCAACCTGGTGATCACCGAGCCGGTCGTCCGTGCGGTGCTGTCCGTCCGCGACCGGTCGCGCCCGCTGGTGCTACTCGACCTGGCGATGCCGCGAGACGTCGATCCGGCCGTGGCCGAGGTGTCGGGGCCGGCCGAGGCCGCCGTGAGCGTCATCAGCATGGACACGCTGCGCGGGAGCGGCGAGACCGCCGTCGGGGCCGACGAGGTGGCCGCGGTCCGCGCGATCGTCGAGGACGAGTTCGCCGCCTATGGTTCCGCCGTCCGGGCCGACCGGGTGACGCCGACCGTGGTGGCGCTGCGCGCGAAGGCGGCGACGGTCGTCGACGCCGAGCTCGCGAGGCTCGCCGGGCGGCTCTCGGAGGAGAGCGTCAGCGGGCACGCGCTGGAGGAAATGGCCCAGACGGTGCGACGGGTGGTAGACAAGCTGTTGCATGCACCCACCGTCCGGGTAAAAGAACTCGCGTCGTCGCCGGACGGGGAAGAGTACGCGGCCGCGCTGCGGGTCCTCTTCGATCTCGACCCGCGAACGATCGACGCGGTGACGCACGCCGAGGTCGACTCCCCGAGCATTCCCAATCTGGAGGGGAACCTGTGAACCCGCAACCGCTGCGACTCGGCAGCCGTCGGAGCCCGATGGCGGTCTCGCAATCGGGCGACGTGGCCCGGCTGATCACCGAGCAGACCGGCCGCCGGGTCGAGATCGTGGGCGTGACCACCCTCGGGGATGTCAGCAGGGAACCGGTGGCCCAGCTGGGCGGCACCGGGGTTTTCGTCAGCGCGTTGCGGGAATCCCTGCTCCGCGGGGAGGTGGACTTCGCCGTGCACTCGCTCAAGGACCTGCCGACGGGAGCCGCCCCCGGCATTGCCCTGGCCGCGATTCCGGCCCGGGATGATCCACGGGACGCGCTGGTGGGACGGGACGGGATCAAGCTGGCCGACCTGCCGCCGGGCGCGCGCGTCGGCACCGGCGCGCCGCGCCGGGCCGCCCAGCTGGCCGTGCTGCGGTCGGAAGTCACCTGCGTGCCCATTCGCGGGAACGCCAACACCCGGCTAGGGAAGGTGCGCGACGGTGAGCTCGACGCGGTGGTCCTCGCTTACGCGGGGCTGGCCCGGATCGGCCAGACCGACCTGGTGAGCGAGATCTTCGAACCCGACGACATGGTGCCGGCGCCAGGCCAGGGCGCGCTCGCGGTTGAGTGCCGGGCCGATGACGCCGAGCTGATCGGGCTGCTCGCGGCCATCGACCACGCGGCCACCCGCGCGACGGTGACGGCCGAGCGGTCGCTGCTGGCCGCCCTCGAGGCGGGCTGCAGCGCCCCGGTCGGCGCATATGCGACCATTCAGCCGGGCACCGCCCAGCCGGGCACCGCCCAACCGGGCACCGGCCGGCTGCGGCTGCAGGCCGTGGTTCTCGGCACCAGGTCGCAAACTCCGCAGCCTGGCGCTTTGGACGCGGGCGCGGCTAACGGCACAATAGTGATACGTGAAAGTGGCGAAGCGGACGCAGGCGAAGCGGCCCGACTTGGGCGTGAGCTGGCGGCGCGGATGCTGGCGCTCGGCGCGGCAGACCTGATGCGCGCAGACGACACCGACGGGGATGGTGCGCATGACTGAGATCGACGGTTGGGTTGCGTTCGTCGGCGCCGGCCCGGGCGACGACGGGCTCCTGACGATGCGCGCGGTGCGGTTGCTGGGGACGGCGAGCCTGGTCGTGGCCGAGGCGGAGGTGGCCGACCGGGTTCGTCACCTGCTGCCCGAGGAGGTCCAGCTGGCCGAGCCGTCCGACGTGGCGGGCACCGCCAAGGTGCTCGCGGTGGCGGCCAAGGCCGGGCAGCTCGCCGTCCGGCTGTTCCCCGGCGACCCGCTGCTGTCCGGTGCTGCGGCCGAGGTTCAGGCGTGCGCGAAGGCGAAGGCGCGGTTCGAGATCGTCCCCGGCGTGGCCGCGGCCACCGGCACGCCCGCCTACGCGGGCATCGCGCTGACCGGGGACGCGCCGGGAGAGCTGAGGATCATCCACGCCAACGAGGCCAGCCGGGTCGGCTACAGCGCCGGCACGCTGGTGATCATGGGCGCGGAGACCGCGCCCGCCGACCTGGGCAAGATGCTGATCGCGGCCGGCTGGCCCGACGCGACGCCGTTCGCCATCACCTGGGACGGGACCACGACCGATCAGCAGACGGTGGTCACCACCCTCGGCCGCATCGGCCCCGACCTGAAGGCGGCCGGGGTGACCGTCGCGACGACCAGGGGCGGCGCCATCGCCGTGGTCGGCGAGGCGGCGGCGGCGAAGAACAGGCTGTCCTGGTTCGAGACCAAGCCGCTGTTCGGCTGGCGGGTCCTGGTGCCGCGGACCCGCGAGCAGGCGTCGGTCGTCTCCGACCAGCTGCGCGAGTACGGCGCGGTGCCCGAGGAGGTGCCGACGATCGCGGTCGAGCCGCCGCGCACCCCGCAGCAGATGGAGCGGGCGGTCAAGGGCCTGGTCACCGGGCGGTACCAGTGGGTGGCGTTCACCTCGACCAACGCGGTCAAGGCGGTGCGGGAGAAGTTCGAGGAGTACGGCCTCGACGCCCGCGCGTTCGCCGGGGTCAAGGTTGCCGCGGTCGGCGACCAGACCACGGCGGCGCTGCTCGACTTCGGGATCAGGCCCGACCTGGTGCCGGAGGGGCAGCAGTCGGCCGAGGGCCTGGCCGAGGCGTGGCCGCCGTTCGACGACGTGCTCGACCCGATAAACCGGGTGCTGCTGCCGCGGGCCGACATCGCCACCGAGACCCTGCTCGCCCGGCTGACCGAGCTGGGCTGGGAGGCCGAGGACGTGACGGCGTACCGGACGGTGCGGGCCGCGCCGCCGCCCGCCCCGATCCGCGAGGCGATCAAGGGCGGCGGCTTCGACGCGGTGCTGTTCACGTCCTCGTCCACCGTCAGGAACCTGGTCGGCATCGCGGGCAAGCCGCACGCGGTCACCGTGATCGGCGTAATCGGCCCGCAGACGGCCAAGACGGCGGCCGAGTTCGGGCTCCGGGTCGACGTGACCGCCAGCAAGCCGTCGGTCAGCGCGCTGGTCGATGCGCTAGCCGATTTCGGCGCCGCCCAGCGGGACGCCGCCCTCGAGGCCGGCGAGCCGCTCCGACGCCCCAGCGAGCGCCGCCGCGGCGGTCGCCGCCGCCTTCGCTAGTACCCCCGGGGGGACGACCCCCCGTACCCCCCGATGCGCGCCCGATGGCAAAAACGGCCATTGTATCGGGCACGCGGAAGGAGAGATCGAGACGGGAGAGGCCGTTGACTGGGTTTCCTGAGGTTAGGGCGCGGCGTCTGCGCGGGACGAGGGCGCTGCGGGCCATGGTGGCGGAGACCGCGCTGCGGCCGTCCGAGCTGGTGCTTCCGGTGTTCGTCAAGGAGGGCCTGGCCGACCCGCAGCCGATCAGCTCGATGCCGGGCGTCGTCCAGCACACCAGGGAGTCGCTGCGGAAGGCGGCCACTGCGGCGGCCGAGGCCGGGGTGGGCGGGATGATCGTGTTCGGCATCCCGGCCGACAAGGACGGCATCGGCAGCGGCGCCGACGACCCCGAGGGCATCTCCCAGGTCGCCATCGCCGACATCAGGGCCGAGGTCGGCGACGACCTGGTGATCATGGCGGACCTGTGCCTGTGCGAGTACACCGACCACGGCCACTGCGGCATCGTCACCGACGGCGGCCACGTGGACAACGACGCGACGCTCGAGCGGTACGCGTCCACGGCGATCGCCCAGGCGCGGGCGGGCGCGCACCTGGTGGCGCCGAGCGGCATGATGGACGGTCAAGTCGGCGCGATCAGGAAGGCGCTCGACGGCGCGGGCTTCGCCGCGGTCCCGATCTGCGGGTACTCGGCCAAGTACGCCTCGGCCTTCTACGGCCCGTTCCGCGAGGCGGCCGAGGGCGCGCCGAAGTTCGGTGACCGCGCCACGCACCAGCAGGACCCGGCCAACGTCCTCGAGGCGCTCAAGGAGGTCGGGCTCGACCTGGCCGAGGGCGCCGACATGGTGATGGTCAAGCCGGCCCTGAGCTACCTCGACGTGATCCGCCGGGTGGCCGACATGGTCCAGGTCCCGGTCGCCGCCTATCAGGTCAGCGGCGAGTTCGCGATGATCGAGGCGGCCGCCGCCAACGGCTGGCTGGACCGGGACAAGGCGATCATGGAGACGCTCACCTCGATCCGCCGGGCGGGCGCGTCCGTCATCCTGACCTACTGGGCCGAAGAAGTTTCACGCTGGCTCGCCTAGCCCCTGCCGCCCGCCCGCGGGGGGCCGGCGTGGTGCGGGTCACCACCGTCTGGGCCTGGTGACGCGCCCGGTGGCGGTACGATTTCGGCTATCCCACCCGACCGCATGAGCGGATGCTTTGGCATATCCGTCGGCGGCGTGGGGTCGGTGGATGACGAGGAGTTCGGGGCCGAATGGTAGCGATGATGCGGCGACGAGGCCGACGCCGGGCGGCGCAGCGGCCGCCCGCGCTGGGCGCGGCGGCACTGGAATACGCTGCGCTTGGCTGGCCGGTGTGCCCGGGAGCTCATCCAAGCGACGGACTTGACGGGATCGGGCTGTCGGAACCGGGGCGAGCGTGCTCATGCGACCGGGTCGGCTGCCCGGCGCCGGGTGCCCACCCGGTCTCGCCAACCTGGCAGATGCAGGCCAGCGTGGACAGCGAAGTGGTGCGGCAGTGGTGGGAAACCCGTCCGGAGGCGAACGTGATACTCGTCACCGGGCGGGTTTTTGACGTTCTGGACGTGCCCGCGGTGGCGGGGGCGACCGTGCTCGCCCGGATGGCGGCGGCCGAGGTCGAGACCGGCCCGGTCGCGGTGCAGGGGGCCGAGCGGATGCACTTCTACGTCGCCACCAGGGGCGCCCCGGCCGACGAGGACGAGTGGTGGTCGTGCGGCCTCGACTCCTCGCCGGACATGTTCACCCAGACTGAGGCGCTGCGCTGGCACTGCCGGGACAGCTACGTGCTCGCCCCGCCCTCCAGGTACGGCACCGGCCAGGACGTACGCTGGGTCCGGCAGGCCGCACGGCAGCCGTTGCCGGACGCGCTGCGGCTGCTCGAGTTCCTGGTTGACGTGCTTGAGGAAGAAGGCTAGTTCGTGAAGAACCGTTCCGCCGAACTGTTCGCCCGCGCCGTCGAGGTGACCCCGGGCGGGGTGAATTCGCCGGTCCGCGCGTTCGGCCCGGTGGGCGGGGTGCCCCGGTTCATCGAGCGAGGAGCCGGGCCGTACCTGTTCGACGTGGACGGCCGTCAGTACGTGGACCTGGTGTGCTCGTGGGGGCCGATGATCCTCGGGCACGCGCACCCGTCCGTGGTCGCCGCCGTGTCGGACGCGCTCGCGCGCGGCACGTCGTTCGGCGCCGCCACCCCGGGCGAGGTCGAGCTGGCGGCGGAGATCATCGCGCGGGCGCCGGTCGAGCAGGTCCGGCTGGTCAACTCGGGCACCGAGGCGACCATGTCGGCCCTGCGGCTGGCCCGCGGCTACACCGGCCGGTCGGTCGTGGTGAAGTTCGCCGGCTGCTACCACGGCCACGTGGACGCGCTGCTGGTCGCGGCCGGGTCGGGCGTGGCCACGCTCGGGCTGCCTGACACGCCGGGGGTAACCGGCGCGTCCGCCGCCGACACGGTCGTGCTGCCGTACAACGACGCGGACGCGGTCACGGCGCTGTTCGCCGCCCGCGGCGGCGAGATCGCCTGCGTGATCACCGAGGCGTGCCCGGCCAACATGGGCGTGGTCCCGCCCGCCCCCGGCTTCAACGCGCTGCTCAGGGCGCTGTGCGACAGCTCGGGGGCGCTGCTGATCATGGACGAGGTGCTGACCGGCTTCCGCGTCTCGGCGTCGGGCTGGTACGGGCTCGACCGGGTGCGCGGTGACCTGGTCACGTTCGGCAAGGTGATGGGCGGCGGGCTGCCCTGCGCCGCGTTCGGCGGGCGAACGGAGATCATGTCCAGGCTCGCCCCGGTCGGACCGGTCTACCAGGCGGGCACGCTGTCGGGGAACCCGCTGGCCACTGCGGCCGGGCTGGCCACGCTGCGGGCCTGCACGCCCGAGGTGTACGGCGCGGTCGACTCGTTCGCGGGCGCGCTCTCCAAGCTGGTCTCGGCCGAGCTGGCCGCCGTCGGCGTGCCGCACTACCTGTCGACCGCGGGCAGCCTGTTCACGTTCTTCATCGGCCGGACCGACCCGGTGGCCAACTTCGACGACGCCAAGGACCAGTCCACCACCGCGTACTCCGCGTTCTTCCACGCCATGCTGGACGGGGGCGTGTACCTGCCGCCGTCGGCGTTCGAGGCCTGGTTCACCTCCGCCGCCCACGGCGAGGAAGAGCTGGCCCGGATCGCCGCCTCCCTCCCGGCCGCCGCCCGCGCCGCCGCCGCTGCGCTGGCCGCATAGCCGGGCGCGGGGCCGCCACCTTCGTCCTCGTCAGGTCCATTGGTATTGGTCTTTATCAATAAGGCGTTGTAGTCCCATGGGCCACGATGGGCATACTCCCTGTCATCGCCGCAGGTTAACTATTCCCGAAGAAAACCCCCGTTGACAAATAGATGTCAACTATGCGTCGATGTCTTCACATCATCGGATTGCTGCTGTTAGATTGCGGCAGACCGGCGTATGCGACATGAGGGGTGGGGATACGTGTCGGGAAATTTGTATGCGCGCGCGGCGCCCGAGAAGGTGGAGATAACCGAGGAATACTCGGTCACGCAGGAGATATCCACTAATCCGGTCTGGGAGCCGGGTCCGGCCGAGGGCCGGGTAGAGATCGTGGTGCCTTACGACGGGGAGAAGTATTTCACCCGCGAGGCGGCCGACGACGTGAAGAAGGGCATCCAGACCCGGACCGAGGAAGGCACCGCCCAGGTCGGCCAGCTGCTGCTGTCCGACTACGCAAGGACGGGCGAGCTGCGCAGCGTCATGCGCCTGCACCGCAACTCCGGTGTCATACCGATCGAGGTGCCGGTCCCGACCGTGGCCGAGGGCATCGATTACCTGACGGCCGACCGGATGGCCTGCCAGATCAGCTACGACTACCGCCCGGACGACCCCGAGATCCGTCCCATCCAGCTGGATGTCGAGCTCCGTGATCCCGACACGATGACGCTGGCGATTGTGGACCACCTCACCAGAAGCGGCGATGTCACCCTCCCGGATGCCATTGGCTGGCTCCGGCAGAACAGCGGCTTCACGGGCGGGCTCGAGCTGAATATGAGCGTGCAGCTCGATATTCCGGTCAAGCCGAACGGACCTGAGCTGTCTCCGGTTATCAAGCTGATGTCGGTCGAGTGGCCCGCGATTACGTCGCTGAGCAGCACGACGCTGGTACTCAGCGAGGAAGTGTCGGCCGACGGGAATGGCGATGTCCCGCACTCGGTTCGCTATAACCCGGTCCTCCGCCGCCTCGAGTGGGAAGACGTTCCCATGGCCGGAGAGAAAGAGGACAAGGCGGGCGCCGACGAGCATGACGACACCGACGATAGCGCTCGGGTAAAACTGTTTAAGAGTGTCGACATGCGACTTCGGATCGCGCATCCGGGAGAGCTTTTCGGCGCATCGTCAAGCATCCAGGACCAGACGCTCAAGCTGCACGCCGAGGTCGAGATCCCCGACTACCTGCTGTCCGGGCTGGAGGCCCGGCTATTCGACGCGAGGGGAGACTGGCAGCGCCGGACGCGGCCAGACGCGCGCGGCGACCTGGCGCGCCCGAGAGATCGGTACCCGTGGGAGCCGAAGCTCACTACCCGGGTCTGCATCGACACGGAGTACCGCATGGACGACATGTTCGCCAAGCGCACCTTCAAGCCCTACCAGCAGTTCGTGTTCGACGACGTGATCCCCGAAGACGCGCGCATCACCGACATCCTCACGGTGCTGAGAAACGCCAAGTTCGAGATACCGCTCGGGGACATCCGGGCCGACCCGACCAACCTCCAATGGCTGCTGCAGGCGACCCGTCGCCAGGGCCCCGACACGCTCACGCTGCTCATCGCAGTCGAGGGCGACAAGTTCAACATGGACCGAACCCAGATCATGGGCGACAACCGGATCAAGGTCAGCCGGAGCAAGGAGAGCGGGCGGATCACGCTCTCGGTGCTCGGCACGGTGCCGCGTGAGCACGCGAGCCTCGGGGGCGAGATTAACCGGCTGCATCAGGCCCTCCGGGATCGGTTCCGGTTCCTGCAGACGTCGAGAAGGTGATCACGTGAAACAGCAGAAGCTTGATCGCGCCCCGTCCGCCCGGTGCTATCGCTGCGGCTCAACCGAGATCCTCAGCCTGTGCCACCACTGCGCCCGGCCGATGTGCGCGGAGCACAGCCCGCTCGCGTTCCGCGAGGGCATCAAGCCGGTCGCCCATCCGACGCCCGCCGCCGCCAGCAATGAATTCGGCTGGCTGAAGCTGAAGGACGGCAGCCCGCTGCAGGCGGCCGTCTACCACTGCGAGGACCACGAGCACCGGATCGCCATATTCAACGAGGCGAAAAAGGCGGCCCGCGATCCGGCCTCGCAGCCCCGCCTCCCACTGTTTCCCCAGGTCAACTCCATTGACGTGGTGGAGCGGCTGGCGGGCGAGGTCAGCTTCGACGGCCAGCGCTACACCGGCTCCATCCTCTCGCCGGCCACCGGGGAGATCGTGATCGACATGTCGCTCAACGACGCCGACAAGTCGCTCAAGCTGTACAAGGACGAGTACCGGAAGCCGAAGTTCAGGCTGCCCGAGGATCTTCCGATCGGGCTGGCGGCCGGCTTCGCGATGATCAACGGCAAGGCCGGCCTCGCCTTCTACGAAGGGCAGGAACTGGTCCTCGGCGACGGGCTCGGGATCTCCTTCAGCGCGCCGTCGGTGGTCGGGCACCCGCTGCTCGAGCACGTGCCGGGCCGCCCGCCGGGGGAGTGGCGGATCTCGGCCGGCTACCGGGTCGCCCCGGACCGGTCGCCCGAGGAGATCCCGCTGTGGATCGTCCCGTCCATCACCCCGTCCTCCGACCGCCGGACGCTCGAGATCGACCTGCACTGGAATCAGCTCGACGCCGACGGCCGGAAGCTGAACCTCACCCGGTTCGACCTGATCGAGATCGTGATCCCGGCCAGCTGGGGGACGGTCGAGAACGTCAACCTGATGGACGGATCCTCCCGGCCCACCATTCGTGAGCTCGGCGACGGGCGACGGGCCATCCGCTGGGAGCGGGTCAGGCCGGGCGATAAGAAGAGCACCAGCGTGCGACTCCACACGGATACGCCGCTGCTCGCCGACCCCGACGTCGATGACGGCTCGGCGCCGGCCCCGGACCCGACGTTCAGCGGGACCCTGAAGGCCGTGTTCGGCGAGAGCCTCTCCGGCATCAAGGGCATCGACGTCTACCTGCCCGGCGGCCGCAGGGCCCACGAGACCGCTCAGCCTCAGGGAAGGCCACCCCAGGGAAGGCAGCCGCAGGGATCCCCGCCGCAGGGATGGCAGCCGCAGGGACCCCAGCCCCCGGGGTGGCAGCCCCAGGGATGGCACCCGCAAGGACCCCCGCCTCAGGGGTGGCAGCCGCAGGGGCCCCAGGCGCCGGGAAGACCTGCGCAACCAGGTCCGGGGCGGCCCCAGCCGCAGCCAGCCTGGCAAGGGCCCGAGGCCAAGGTCAGGACCGAGGTGACGGTCGACTTCAAGATCAGCCTGGCCGCGCTCCTCTACCAGAATGACCTGGCGATCCCCGACGCGAGCAACGCGCGGGGGAACCGCGCCGGGGAGTACCCGGACCACGACGGCGAGCCCGTCCGGCACGGCGTGGTTCCCGATTACCGCCTGGTGACCGAGCTGACCAATCTGATCGGCGAGGCGGGCTACTACGTCAAGAGCGTCGTCGAGCACCTGCCGTACCGGGACGACGGGCGCGAGAACGTGCTCAACCGGGTCTGGGACATCGGGGGCCGCTGGTACGAGGGCGTGCTCCCGGTCGATTTCGGCATCAACGTACGCGGCGAAGAGCTCGGCGAGGACGACTCCCGCGGCTCCATCGGGTGGACGATCGCCCAGGTGACCGTGCACGGCTCGTACGTCAACGACCGCGAGCTCGCGCAGCGGGCCATGATCGAGAACACCTGGAAGTCCCTCAACGATCTGGTCGAGGGACTGCTCAAGCGGCGGTCCGCCGGCAGCGGCGGTGTGCGCGCGCTCAGCGCGGGCGGTGCCGACGAATGGGCCGACCCCCGGCCGGCCCCGGGCGCGTATGCCGAGGACCGGTACGGCGAGCCCGCCGACCGGGACGTGATGGTCGTCGACGCCGAGATCGTCGCCGAGGAACCGGTCGTCGTCGTCCGGCCAGCCAACGTCCGGTCCGATCGGGTCGCCGAGCTGCGGAAGAAGCAGGATGACGCCGACGACGCGGTGATGGCGGGCCGGATCTCGGAGGACCTGCACCGGCGGATGATCGACCGCATCGAGGCCGAACTTCGGGAACTGGGAGAGTAGCCATGAAGGTGTCGTGCGGAGTAAACGGCGAGCCGTGGACCGACGAGAATCCGCTGTTCCTGTGCCATCACTGCGGGATGCCGGTCTGCCTGCGGCACGGCAAGATCATCGGGTCCGACGAGGTCTTCGCCGCCACCGAGAAGGCCGATTACCGGGCGGCGATGCACTGTCCCACCTGCGCCCGCGACCATCCCGGCGGCAAGAAGGCGTACAGCGGCAGCTGGATCGACCCGCGCATGAAGGAAGAGGCCGAGCGGGAGAACTCGAAACGGGACGTCGCCGCCCAGGCCCGGGCCAAGACCTCCTAGGGACGCCCATGATCGAGGTCTCGGTCACACCCCGGCGGCTCGTCGTCGGCCGCCCGGCCCAGCTTGAGATCCGGTTTGCCAACGCCGGCGGCGGCCCGTGCGCGAACATCGCGTTCACGCTCGGGCTGCCGTCCGGCCTCAGGCTCGTCGGTGGCCGGGGGCGGGTCGCCGTCGCGGCGATCGCGGCAGGCCGCGACTGCGCCCACCCGGTCACGATCGTGGCTGACAAGGCCGGCGATTACACGCTCACCAGCTCGAACTTCTCCTACCGGAACGAGGTCGGCCGGTCCGTCCGCGTCTCCGATTGGAGCGCGCCGATTTCGGCCGAGGAGCCCCGCCGGGAACCGCCGCGAGCGGCCCGCCCGGCGCCCCGGCTCCGCCTGGAACAGGCCGAGCACCAGGGCGCACCGCTCGCCGTTGACGAATGGGGCGAGTTCGAGGTTCTGATCAGGAACCCGTCTGATACGGCCGTGCTCAACGTCGACGTCGCGATCAGCGGCCCGTTCGAGACCAACCGCGGGTCGTTCCCGGTTCCCGTGCTTGGCGGCGGCGAGGCCGTCCGGCCTCGGTTCAGCCTCAGCCCGAATCGCGCCGGTCTGGTCCCGGTCTCGGTCACGCTGGCCTACAGCTACCCGGACGGGCTCGGGTCGCTGTGCCGGACGTCGCTCCACGAGCAGCTGAGCATCCCAGTCGGCAGGCCGGGCGGGAAGCGCAGGCGGACGATTCTCTTCCTGGCCGCGAGCCCGAGGGACCTGGAGCCGATTCGCCCGGATCTGGAGCTCAGGAAGATCCGGCAGGAACTCCAGCTCGACCAGGACCGAGCTGGCTTGCTCCTCGTGGATGACGTCGCGGTTCGGCTGCACGACATCAGTCGGGCACTGCTGCGGCACAAACCCGACGTCGTGCATTTCTCGGGGCACGGCGACGAGGACGGCCGCTTGTACGTTGAGGACGATGATGGCTACAGCAAGCCCACTAATATCGAGGGAATGGCCGAGCTGTTCGGGTTGCACAAGGCCACGATCCGGTGCGTGATCGTCAATGCGTGCCATTCCGCGCGGCTCGCCCAGGCGATAGCCCGGCGCATCGACTATGCCGTGGGCATGAACTCGGGCGTTGCCGACGGCGTCTCGATCTCGTTTAGCGTCGGCTTCTACCAGGCCTACTTTGCCACCGACGACGTGCCGTACGCGTTCGAGGTCGCGCGCTCGGTGCTGCACTCGGACGAGGCGACGGCGCACGGCTACCAGACGCCGGTGCTGTACCCGCCCAGGCCCGGATTCGCCTAGCCGGCGGTGCCGAGCGGCAGCCGGAAACGCGCCGCTGCCATCTCCGGCGCGGCCTTAGACCTGGTGATGACCCCGTACCGGGGAAACGAGACCACCGCCTCCGCTTCGATCGTGCCGGTTAGCTCGGCCACTGCGCGCGGCAGCTCGATCACGGCCCTGGCTGACTCGACCTGCGGATGCAACGGCGCGCCGTCCTGAGCCTGGTAGTGCCATCCGAAGCCGCTCGGGCCGCGGTTCACCGCGGTGACCAGCGGCAGGCTGGTCCGGTGGCCCCGCTCGGTGACCCGGGTCCGCTGCGCGCCGACTTTGGCCAGGCCGTCCAGGGCGGCCGACAGCTCGGTGGTGGTGCTGTCGGACCACTCGGTCTCGGTGGTCACCAGGGACGGGCGCTGCGCGAGCACCTCCGCGTCGGGGTCGTCGAGGGTGATGGTGATGGTGGCCGACTCATAGGCGTGTCGGGGCGGCAGCCGGTCGAGCATGAAGCCGAACCGGACCAGCACATGGCGCAGACCGGGGAAGTCGGGGCGGCGCCGGGACAGCGGCGGGAAGTCAGACGGCAGCAGCAGCGCCGCCTTCGGCTTGTGCACGATGACCCCGCCCGCCTGCTCGCGCCCGGCGGAGGTGCCGTCCCTGCTCGGGCCCTCAACGTAGAAGACGCGGCGGGCGAGCGTGCCCGGCTCCTGGTCCTCGTCGAATAGCGCGAGGACGTCGGCGCTGGTCACCAGGCGTCCTTGGAATCGAGGAACTCCTCCACCAGCGGCCTGCGGGTGTCAGCGTCGGACGGGGCTGGGGACTGCGCCCGGTCCCCGCCCCGCCATCTGGCCTCCCCTGGTAGGTAGATCCAGGCCCGTCCCCGGTACGACTTCACCTCGACGTCGACCGGGGTGAAGGCGGCGCCGGGCAGGCCGTGGTATCCCTGCGAGAGCACATCCCGGTAGAGCCCGTCGGCTGCCACCACCACCATCGGCGCGGTGCTCTCCGCCAGCGCGTCCCTGACCGGATCGGCGTCCCGCAGCCGGCAGACTTCAATGACCGCCGGGCCCACGTACCCGTGCGCGGCCGGGTGCACGACGCCCTCGTGCAGGCCGACCCGCAGCCGGACCTTCGCCTCGTCGACGAGATCGTCATTCAACTCGGTGAGCGCGTTCTGCAACGCTCGAAGGAGGTCGACGATGAGGCGCGGCTCGTCGACCGCGCCGCCGGTCGGCAGCAGCGCCAGGCCGCCGTCGCCCTGCTCCTGCAGCTCGTACTGGCCGGGCGCCAGGCCGGCCTCGGCGAACGCGAACTCGAGGACATCGACCAGCCGCCGCTGGGTAGCGTATTCGCGCCGGGTGCCGCGCTGACTATAGTGCTCAACGTCGTAAGCGACGCATAGCCTTCTCGTACCCGGCCCCATGTACGGCACTGTGCGGCTCCCCGATCGCCGGCCACTGATATCTTACCGACAATAGCGAACTTTCCTATGTTATGGGCGGTCCAGTTATGCCTGCGATTTACTGAATAGCGGAAATGCGGATGCCGCCTGGGCCCGCGCGATTTCGGCGGCCCCGGCGGTCCAGGCTGGGGCGACCCGCGGGCCCGGAGCGTCCGCGGCAAGCCGGTAGGCTGGCGGAGCCATGACTGAGATCACTGTTGTTCACCTGCTTAGGCACGGTGAAGTGCACAACCCGGAGCACGTCCTCTACGGGCGGCTGCCCGGGTATCACCTGTCCGCCAACGGGCGGACGATGGCCGCGGCGGCGGCCGACTTCTTCGCCGGGCGCCCGGTGGCCGCCGTCTTCGCGTCCCCGCTTGAGCGGGCGCAGGAGACCGCGCAGCCGGTGGCCGAGCGGCTCGGGCTCACGATCACCACCGACGACCGGCTGATCGAGTCAGGAAACGTGCTCGAGGGCAAGTCCGTCAGTCTGGCCAGCCTCGGGCTGAACCCGATGAACTGGCAGTACCTGTGGAACCCGTTCCGGCCGTCCTGGGGCGAGCCGTACACCGAGGTCGTCGCGCGGGTGCGCCAGGTCATCGACCGGGCCAGGGACGCCAGCCGGGGCCGGGAGGCGGTCTGCGTCAGCCACCAGCTGCCGATCTGGGTCAGCCGCCTGGCAGCCGAGCACAAGCGCCTGTGGCACAACCCGAGCAGCCGTCAGTGCGCGCTCGGGTCGGTCACCAGCCTCACCTTCGACGGAGACCAGCTCACCGGCGTTTCCTACGCGGTGCCGCCCCGCCAGCAGGTCGCCGACCCGGATAGGGCACAATAGGCACGACGTACTACCCCCTGTAGGAGACGGTAGGGACCCGACCCGGTGGTGTTCAAAGCGAAGCGCCGAACGGTCGTCACCACGGCGGCCGGTGTCGTCGTGCTGCTGGTCGCCGCCCTGGTGGTCACCGTGTTCACGCACGAGAACAGCAGCAGCGCCAGCGACGACAACATGGTGGCCTATCCGGCCGGCCATCGGCCGGCCGCGCCCGACTTCACCGGCGACCTCGCTGACCGGCACGCCGATCAACTTCGCGAGCTACCGGGGCAAGATCGTGGTGCTCAACATCTGGGGCTCCTGGTGCGCTCCGTGCCGAGAGCGAGGGCCAGACGCTCAAGTACCTAGACGAGGAGTACGGCCCGCAGGGGATCGCCTTCCTCGGCGACGACATCCAGGACACCCCCGCCAGCGCGCTGCCCTTCCTGCGCGGCGAGGGCATCACCTATCCGAGCGTGAACGACGCCAACGGGGCGGTCGAGCAGCGGCTCGCGATCGCGGTGCCGATCAGCGCCACGCCCGACGACCCTGGTCATCGACAAGACCGGGCACATCGCGGGGGTGATCGACGGGGCCGTCACCTATCCGGACATGACCACCCTGCTACGAGACGCGGCGGTGACCCAGTGACCGATGTGCACTCGCACCACCTCCGAGGCCGCGCCCGGGCCGGAGACCGCAGACCTAGACGCGCGAAGCCACGCGCCCGTTCGGAACCGGACCGGCGAACCGCCGGAGAGCGGCAGCGGCGGGACCTCGGGACCGTCGGCGACGGGGCCGGCTGGGGCCGTTGGGCGTGGCGGCAGCTCACCTCCATGCGGACCGCGCTCATCCTGCTCTTCCTGCTCGCGCTGGGCTCGGTGCCCGGCTCGATCCTGCCCCAGCAGGGCGCCGACCCGGCGTCGGTGACGCAGTACTTCACCTCGCACCCGGCGCTCGCGCCGTGGCTGAACCGCCTCGGGCTGTTCAACGTGTTCGCCGCGCCGTGGTTCGCGGCGATCTACATCCTGCTCTTCGCCTCGCTGGTCGGGTGCGTCGTGCCGCGGACGTTCAAGCTGGTCGGCTCGGCCCGGACGCCGCCGCCGCGGGCGCCGAGGAACCTGGCGCGGCTGCCGCACGTCGGTGACGTACCCGTCCGCGCTGTCGCCGGACGCGGCCGTGGACGCGGCCGCCTCGGTGCTCGGCGGGCAGCGCTTCCGGCTCCGGCGGCCGGCCGCGGGCGACGCCGGCCACTGGCTGGCGGCCGAGAAGGGGTACCTGCGCGAGGTCGGCAACCTGCTCTTCCACCTGTCGCTGCTCGGCGTGCTGCTCTCGATCGCGCTCGGCGGGCTGTTCGGCTACAAGGCCGACGAACTGGTCACCGAGGGGCAGACGTTCACCGACACCACCGCGCAGCTGGCCGAGTTCCACCCGGGACGACTGGTCAGCGGGTCTGATCTGGCGCCGTTCTCGCTCACGCTGGACAAGTTCACGGCCAACTACATCGACTCGGGCGCGTCGATCGGGCAGCCGGCCGGGTTCAACGCCAACGTGAGCTACACGGCCACGCCGGGCGGCGCCAGCCAAGAACTACGACATCCAGGTCAACCACCCGCTGTCGGTCGACTCGGTCGAAGGTGTACCTGATCGGGCACGGGTACGCGCCCGAGTTCAAGGTGACCGGGCCCAACGGGGTCGCTTACGACGAGGCAACGCCGTTCATCCCGGCCAACACCAACACGATGCTCTCCGACGGCGTGGTGAAGGCGCCGAGCGCCTCGCTCGGCTTCGAGGGCGTGTTCGTGCCGACCGCCTACATGGCGAACGGCACGACGCTCGAGTCGATCTTCCCGGCCGCCAACAACCCGGAAGTGTCGCTGATCGGCTACTCGGGCAACCTCGGCCTGAACTCGGGCGCGCCGCAGAGCGTCTACCAGCTCGACACCAGCCAGATGACGGAGATCACGGGCGGGCCGCACCTGATGACCCCCGGGCAGCACCTGGAAGCTGCCGGGCAAGCTCGGGTCGATCACCTACGTCGGCACCGCGCAGTGGGTGAGCCTCGAGATCACCTACGACCCGGGGCAGATTCCCGCTCTCGTCTGCGGCATCCTGGCGATCGCCGGGCCTGCTGCTGTCGTTCTTCGTTCGGCGGCGGCGGGTGTTCGTCCGGGCGGTGCCGGGGCCGGACGGCATCGGCTCGGTCGTCACCGTCGGCGGTCTGACCAGGACCGACGCCAGCGGCGGGTTCGAGGACGAGTTCGCCACGCTGGCGGCCGACATCGCCGACGCGTCGTCGCCGACAGCGGCCACATCTTCGCCGACTGCCGGGCCTGCGGCGGCGGCCGACCACCAGAAGCCTGAGCCTAACAACCAGTCAGAAACGGGAGCGTGAGGCTCGTGTCCGTCAACGCCGGATTGGCGCACGTCAGCACCGACTTCATGATCGCGGCGCTGCTCATCTACTCGCTCGCGCTGCTCGCCTTCGCGGGCGACTACGCCTTCGGGCGGCCGCGCCGCAAGGCGGCCAGACTGGCCGCGGCGCCGGCCGCGGAGCGAGCCGCCCAGCTCGCGGCGGTCGGCGCGACCTCGGCGGGCGCCGTGCTCGACGGGTCCGATCTGATACGTCGGCGGGCAGCCGCGTCCGGGCCCGACGCGCCGGCGTCCGGCGCTGGCCCGGCTGGCGGGCGGCGACCTGACCGGCGCGGCCGCCGCGCGGCCGGCGCGGCCGGCCGGCGCGTTCCGCTCGATCGCGGAGGCGGGGCCGTGGGTCCGCGCCGCCGCGACGCTGAGCGCGCTCGGCATCCTCGCGCACGTGGTCGCGGTCACCACCAGGGGGCTGGCCGTGCACCGCGCCCCGTGGGGCGACATGTACGAGTTCATCACCGCGCTGACCTGCGTGGCCGCCATCTTCTTCTACTACATCCTGGTCAAGTACCGGGCCTGGGCGATCGGCGTGTTCGTGATGGGCGCGATCGTCATCGCGCTCGGGCTGGCCGAGACGCTCATCTACACCCCGGCCGGGCCGCTGGTGCCGGCGCTGCAGTCCTACTGGCTGTCGATCCACGTCACCGCGATGACGCTGTCGAGCGGCATCTTCTTCGTCGCCGCCGTCCTCGGCATCATGTACCTGGTCGTCGAGCGGTACCGGAAGCGGGTCGCGGCCGGGAAGGCCGAGGCCAACGCGCTGCTCGACCGCATCCCGAGCGGAGCGCAGCTGGACAAGCTGACCTACCGCGCGGTCGTCTTCGGGTTCCCGATCTGGACGTTCGGCGTGATGGCGGGCGCCATCTGGGCGGACGAGGCGTGGGGCCGGTACTGGGGCTGGGACCCGGTCGAGACCTGGGCGTTCATCACCTGGGTGATCTACGCCGCCTACCTGCACGCCCGGGCCACCGGCGGCTGGCGCGGCGTCCGCTCGCACTACATCCAGCTGCTCGGCTTCGCCAGCCTGCTGACCAACATCTTCGTGGTCCAGATCTTCGTCACCGGCCTGCACTCCTACGCCGGCGTCCAGTAGCGCAGCCGGCTGGTCCAGCGTATGCGCCCGCACGGGTGTCCGTGACAGACCGAACCGGGACCTAGGGCCAGCGGGGTATAGCGTGTTTTTCTTCCGTCACGAAAAAAGTTTCCAAGATCTTTAGTGGCCAAGGTCGCAGACGCCGGAACACTGATCGCACATGCCAGCCAGGCAACGCGCGTCCCAAGTTTCCCAGCCTGGAGCGGGTCCTGCGGCGGACAGACCGCCTCTCGGCGGGGTCGGTCGGGTGCCGTGGATGCGCTGGGCGAGCTGGCGGAGGAACTCGGGATCGTCATCCGGGCCCCTGGGCGGTACCCAGCCGGGCTGCCCGGCCCGCATCGAGCGGCCCGCCGGGTGGCGGGACTGGGCCGCGTCGGCCGGCGCCCTCCGTCGATCCAGGGCGTGAACCAGACGACGTTGGGGTTGTTGCGATCGATGATGATCAGGTGCGTGGCGGCGGGCGGCCACTGGCTCGCCCGCCAGTTCCTGCGGGCGATCAGCCAGGCGATGGCGCCCGCGATCAGCGTCACGGCGATGACCGCGATCCAGGTGCGCTTGCGCCAGCCCGGGAACTCCTCGGCGGGCGTCAGGGCGGCGTCGGTGAGGCAGTAGAGCCAGCAGCCAGCCAGGAACAGGACAAAAAGGACACCTGACAGCAACATGGCGAAAGCCTAACCTTCCGGTTGCTATCCCGCATTCGGAATGCTCGTATTTTCCCACCTGCATGTTTAGTCGCGGTCTGTCACCCGGGGTGACGTGCGAGGCGGTTTCGGAATACTCTGGGCTTTGACGCGAAAGCAGGGAGTCCAAGAATGCGGCTACGCCTATTCGAGCGGCTCGGCCGACTCGTCGGTTGGCGTCCCGGATGGCAGGGCGCTGGCAGTGGCAGGCCGGGAGACTCCCGGGCCGACGGCGCGGAGGTCGGCGGCAGGCACCGCAGGAGCGCCGGCGCGGCCACCGGGCCGCCGCGGTCGCAGGCGTCGTCGCAGGCCGCGAGCCTGCGGCAGCGGTCCCCGGTCCCGTCCAGGCAGCCCCCGGCCGGCCTGCCGAGCCGGCCCGCAGCCCGGCTGCCGAGGCGATCGCCGCAGGCCGGGCCCGCGCCGCGCAGCTCCAGCGCGCGGTCCGGCGGACCGGCCCTGCCGCCGCTGCCGAGGAACTACTCGCCCGCCGCAGGCGATGCCGCAACCCGCGGCGGTGCCGGCGGCGGCCGGGCCCGGATCAGGGAGGCGCCGCAGTTCGGGGCCGCCCCGGTGGAGACCGCCACCCGGGGACAGGACGGCGCCAGCCAGCCGCCCGCGCGGCCCCGAGGCAGCCCTGGTACCAGGTCGTTGGCGAGCAGGCGGGGACCGCCCGCGGCCGCCTGCCCGCCGAGAAGGCGCAGGCCAAGCAGGGCACCGCCGCCCACGCGAGGCAGCGGGCGGCCTCGCTGCTCGGCCCCTCGGCCACCCGCGCCCGGCTGGCGCGCGACCCGGCCAAGGCGGCGCTGCCGTTCGCCGCCCCGCACCCGCGCGGTCACCACGCGGCCGTCGACGGTCGTCGGCACTGCGGTCCGCTCGAGTCCATCTTGTGGCGGCAGTGGGACGCCGCCACGACCGCCCCGCCCGCGCAGGCGATCGCCGCCATCGAGCGGCTGGCCGAGTTCCCGCGGGCGCTGCAGGAGAAGCTGGCCGACGGGCTCGACGGCATCTACGTGGGCGCGGGCGGAGTGCCCGACCTCGACGACATGGGCGGGCTGCACGGTGTCCAGCTGCCGTCGGGCAAGGCGACGTGGGACGCCTGCGCCGGCGCCTACGGAGACCGCAAGATCGTGGTCGGCACCCGGCCGTCGCCGACCCCGGACGTGATGTGCCACGAGGTCGGGCACGCGCTCGACGACCTGGACAGCCCGCCGGGAAAATGGCAATCCGACTCGCCCGAGTTCAGGCGGATCTATGATCAATGTCAGCCATACATAGCAAGTGACTTTCATCGCCAGGGCGGCGGACTTGGTCGTAAGGAGTTCTTCGCGGATTCGTTCGCCGCGATTGCATCGGCGCAGCGGCCGGCGCTTGTCGATATGCTGGGCGGCAACACGCGGCTCGCGCTCCAGGTCATGCTGTACTTCAACCGGCGTTATGGCATCTAGGGTGAGCTGCGATGTTCGTGATACGACTACCGAACGGGAACCTGCAGGTTCCGCAGACCGCCATCCACACCGGGGATGGGCGGATCATCGGCGATGTGTACGTGGAGATCGGCCCGCAGGACGCCGACTACGCCAGGCTCGCCGCGCAGGCGATCACCCCCGATGAGGCGGAGCAGCGCAAGGACCAGTGGCGGGCCGGCGACGCGGCGCTGCTGCGGGAGTTCCAGGAGTTCGCCAGGCTCGTCGGGGACCAGTACTGGCCCGGCCCGGACGAAGAACCGGACGAGTAGTCGCGCCGAGCGCGCCGCTAGCGGCGGGCGCGCCCGGCCACCGGATGCCGCCCCGCAGGCCGGTGCCCGGCTAGATCACCTGGCTAGGAAGCGGCCGGGTGTCCCTCTGGCGAGATCTCGCTGTCGCCGCGCAGCAGGGCGCGCACCTCGGATTCCCGAAACCGTCGGTGCCCGCCGGGCGTGCGGATGCTGGTGATTCGTCCCGACGCCGCCCACCGCGTGACGGTCTTCGGGTCCACCCGGAACAGGGCGGCTACCTCCCCCGGGGTGAGCAGCCGCTCATTGTTGCCGTCCACGTTCCATCTCCTCGTACTCGGTCGGAGTATGCCCATAGTTTGGCGACAAACGGGTACTTTCTGCCTAGATTTCTGGAAATTAGCCTAGCGATTCGGCTGTCGCTCTGGGTGACTTGCGGAGTATTTGTGGCGCGACGTGGCATTATGCGGGTGCCGAGCTTGCACTAGGGTTACGAGGTGGCTGATCTCGTTTCGCTCGATGAGATACGCGCCGCTGCCGGACGGCTGCGCGGAGTGACCGTTCGGACGCCGCTGCTCGCGTTTCCCGGTGCCGCAGCGGCCGCCGGGCCGCCCGCCCTGCTGATCAAGCCCGAGTCGCTCCAGCCGACCGGCGCGTTCAAGCTCCGCGGCGCCTACAACGCGATCGCCGCGCTGATGGCGGACTCGAGACCGCCGGGCGTGGTCGCGCACTCGAGCGGCAATCACGGGTTCGCGGTCGCCTACGCCGCCGCCCTGCTCGGCGTCCCGGCCGCGATCGTCGTGCCGGACACCGCCCCGCCGGTCAAGACCGACCTGATCAGGAGCGTCGGCGCGGAGCTGGTGACGGTCGCGCCGACGCTGGCGGCGCGGATCGAGGCGTCGGCGCGGATCGCGCGCGACCGCGGCTACGCCGAGATCCCGCCGTTCGATGACCGGCGGGTGATCGCCGGGCAGGGCACGGTCGGCCTGGAGATCGCCGAGGAGCTCAGCGCCGGGCCCGGCGCCCGCCCTCCGGCCGCCGTCCTCGTCCCGGTCGGCGGCGGCGGGCTGGTGTCGGGCATCGCGGTCGCGGTCAAGGCCCTGCTGCCGGGAACGCGGGTCATCGGCGTCGAGCCGGAGTTCGCCGCCGACGCGCGGGACTCGCTGCGCAGCGGGCGCGCGGGTCGCCTGGGCGGCGGCCGACACCGCCAGGACCAAGGCCGACTCGCTCCGCGTGGAGCAGGTCGGCGAGCTGACCTTCCCGCACATCAAGGCGCTGGTCGATGACATCGTGACGGTCAGCGAAGAGGAGCTGCTCGAGGCCGTGCGACGCCTCGCGCGCGAGGGCCGCCTGGTGGCCGAGCCGGGCGGCGCGGTCGCGGTCGCGGCGGCGCTGTTCCGGGATCCGGCCGAGCTGGGACTGACCTCAGACGCAACGACAGCCCCGGTGGTCGCGGTGCTGTCCGGGGGCAACATCGACCCGACCCTGCTGGCCGAGCATCCTCCGGCAGCCCGTCCTACACTGGGTAGTGCTATGAGAACCGCATTTGCCTACACCAGCGCCCGGATCATCATGTTCGGCGCCTCGGTCCTGGTCCTGTTCTGGGCCGGGGCACGCGGCCTCCTGCTGCTCGGGCTTGCCCTGATCATCAGCGCGCTGCTCAGCTACGTCCTGCTCAACAAGCAGCGCACGATCATCGCCGACAAGCTGAACGGGCGGCTGAGCCGGGTCGGCAAGAAGGCCAGCGAATTCAGCCAGCGCCTCGACGAGGGCGCCGCCCTCGAGGATGCGGGCGACGACGCGGCCAGCGTCGACCCCGAGCACGTGGTGACGCCGGACGCCGAAGAGCCCGTCCTCGGCTTCCCCAAGGCGTAGCCCGGCCGGAAGGGCCGAACTGAGCCGGTTAGGCGAGCCAGCCGCCGCGGGTCAGCTGATCGAGCACCGTCGCCACCGCGTCGTGCCTGGAGACCAGCGACGTGTCGATCACGACGTCCGCGTCGTCCGGCTCCTCGTACGGGTCGGAGATCCCGGTGAACGAGCCGATCAGGCCGGCCCGCGCCTTCGCGTACAGGCCCTTGCGGTCGCGCGCCTCGCACACCTCAAGCGGCGTCGACACGTGCACGAGGACGAAGTCGCCGACCTCGGAGACCATCGCCCGCACCCCGCTCGCGCGCCGCCGCGTACGGCGCGATCGGCGCGCAGATCGCGATCCCGCCGTGCCGTGCGATCTCGGCCGCCACGTACCCGATGCGGGCGATGTTCAGGTCCCGGTCCTCGCGGGAGAACGTCAGCCCGGCCGACAGCAGCCGTCGGACCAGGTCGCCGTCGAGCAGCGAGACCGTCCGGTCGCCGCGCTCAAGCAGCGCGTCGCGCAGGTCCCGGGCCAGCGTGGACTTGCCCGACCCGGACAGGCCGGTGCAGAAGATCGACGATCCCGCGGGACGACCTCGGCGGCCGGGCCCGGCGCAGCTCGGCCGCCACGGCGGCCGGCATCAGCCAGGCCGGCAGCGGGTCGCCGTGGTCGAGCAGCTCGCCGAGCTCGCCGTCGGACAGCTCGCCGCGCTCGAGCCCCGGCTCGATGCGCCCGAGCGGCCGCCAGACCTCCGCCAGCGGGTCGTACGCCCACTCGCCCTCGGCCAGGATCTCCAGGCCGAGCTTCTTGAAGTCAAAATTCCGGTTTGCCCGAACGGTCGCGTGGTTCCCCTGCCACCCGTCCGCCGTCCGTCAGCAGGTGGGTCGCCCCGTAGGCGGCGGCGACGACCGCGCGGGCCCGCAGCTCGTCGGCGGCGCTGTCCTGCGGCGGCAGCGGCACCGGGACGACGAGGGTGCTGTCGGGGAGCTGGCGGGCGGCGGCGCGGACGGCGCGGACCAGCGCCTCCGGCCGGATGACGAGCTCGGCCGGGCCGGCCACCAGCGGAAGCAGCAGGATCCGGGCCCGGAGCTGGTCGGCCAGGTGCCTGAGCTGGCCGAGCTGACGCTGGCCGAGCGGCCGCCTGGTCGCGAGCGCGAGCACCGGGGCGCTGCCGAGCTCGGCCCGCACGTCGGCCGGCCGCCGCCGGAGCGCGCGGAACGGCCCGTGCTCGGGCGGGCGCAGCGCGGTGACCGGCCCGGCCAGCCGCAGCGCGTCGCCCGGGGCGTCGACCGCGGTCCGTTCGGTGATCTCGATCACGGCCAGCGGCGACCCCTCCGGGTCCTGCAGCACCAGCCGGTCGGCGGTCGAAGGGAGCACGGCGGCGGGAACCGTGAGCGTGACCGGGATCGGCCAGGGGGTACCGTCGGCCAGCTCGCCCCTGGCGGCCACGGCGGACAGATCCTCGGCCGTCAGATACCCGCCGAGCGGGGCGAACGCGCCCGAGGTGAGCAGCTCGAGCTGGCCGAGCTGCTCGTCGCCCGGGGTCCAGGCGGGCCAGTCGGCCAGCTCGGCGGGCAGCTCATCGGACTGCCCCGGGGTCGGGGCCCGGGGGGTCAGCCCCTCCGTCCGGCAGCTCCGTCACGTGCGCCTCCGTATCGCGGATGTGGACGACGCTCGCTCGCTCAGACGACGCGGGCGAAACGGTCCATCGGCTTGCGGATCACGTAAAGCAGCTCATCGTGGCTGTCGGTGAGGCGTCCTCGGGTGAGCCAGGCGATGGCGGCGCAGGTGATTCGCACCGACGATGATAGCCCGGCCGGGAGCATCGGGGCGCGTCTGCTCGGCGCCGCGGCTGGCGATGACGAGGCCGCGCAGCAGCGCGTAGGAGGCGATGCCCTGATCGCAGACCGCCGTCTCGTAGACCGGCCGGAACGGGCCGGGCACGCCCGGCCGGAACCGGGACCAGACCGCCTTTCTGACCGGGCCGGGCAGCAGCCGGTCAAGCAGCGCCGCCGCGCTGCGCCGGTCGCCGGTCCGCAGCAGCAGCAGGCCACCCGGCTTGAGCGCGCTGACGAGCCGGTCAAGCACGAGCTCGACGTGGCTGCACCCGCTCGAGCAGCAGCGCGCAGTAGACCACGTCGTAGGCCCGCTGCGGGATCGGGGCGGAGCGCAGATCGCCGGTGATGACGTCGTCGTAGGCGGACTGCGCGTCCTGCAGCGCCTGCCGGGCGACCGGGTTGTCGTCATCGACGACCGAGACCGAGATCTCGAAGCCGCCCTCGGCCAGCTCGGCCAGGCCGAGCTCGCGCAGCGGCGCCAGGCTGCCCGCCTGGAGCAGGCTGACCGGGCGTCCGAGGCAGGCAAGCACGTAGTCGCGCAGCGGCTCGGCAAAGAAACGGGTTATCTTACGCTGAGTATCGGGAGCACCACGCTCCGCAGTTGTCATGACTGCATGCTAATTGAATAACTACGGATCGCATCAAGTTTGCTCGATGACTTCTGCCGAGCGCGACGATAATGTCCTTTTGGTGCCGTATACGGTGACGCCGTAGACGCTGACCTGATACTTGCCCGGCGAGTCGGGCGGTAGCCGGGTGAACCAGATCAGCACGTACCGGCCGCTGGCCGCGTCCGCAAGCCGCAACTGCACGGTGCCGCCCACGTCGAACGCGCTGGCCGCGACGGGCAGTCCTTCCGCTGGCGACGCGTCCCCGACCTGGACCCGGACGTCCGTGCCAACCGGGCTGCCGAGAACCAGCTGCACTCGGCTGAGTTTCACCGTCTCGCCCATATCAAGCAGGAGGCCGGTGCCGGACTGCAGGCTGCCGAATTCAGGTGACGCGTACCAGCTGCTGTGCCAGGGCTGCCCGTCGCCGCCGTTGATGACCCCCGGCGCGAGATCAGGGTGGTCGCCGTCGGACGTGCCGTCGGGGCCGTAGGCGGCGGCGGACGCGATCGTCAGCAAGCGGACGGCCACCGGGCGGGGAGCCGGGCCAGGAGTGCCTGATGCGTCGCGGCTGGGGACGGGAGCCGCCGAGCGGGCCGAGGCCGTCCCGGACGCCGCGGCCGTGCGCGACGCCGACGGGCGGTCGGCTGACGCCACGCCGCCGGAGATCAGGTCGAAACTGGCCATCGCCACGAACAGCGCGACCAGGACCGCCATAGCGGCCGTCCACCTTCTGTCCGGCTTCGGCCCATCGGCAGGCTCCGGTTGGGAGTTGCCATTCAGGTAGCCGCTCACCGCGCCTCCCCGCACTCGGACCGCGTAGCACGTTCAGCCTGACCCACCGCAGGCTGCCGCGTACACCAAGGTTGTCTTTTGTAGGAAAAACCGCGACCAGATCGTTCGGGAGGTATCACGGCTGTCTCAAAAGCGGTCTACTAGCGTGGCTGAGGGTCGCACTGGGCATAGTGCGACGGTCCCAACTCGGGAGTGCGATGAAAATCCTCGTTGCCGGCGACGGCGGCTACATTGGCGCCGTTCTCGTTCCGCTTTTCCGGGCCGCCGGCCATCAGGTCGACGGTCTGGACCTCGGCCTGTACGACGGGTGCGACCTGGGTCCGGCCGCCGATCCCCAGCCCCGGGGTCCCGTCGACATGCGTGATGTCGTGACCGGCCAGCTCTCGGGCTACGACGCGGTGGTCTGCCTGGCGGCGCTCTCGAACGACCCGCTCGGCGACCTGAACCCCGATGCGACGTACTCGGTGAACCTGGACGGCACGCTGCACCTGGCGCGCACCGCCAAGGAGGCGGGCGTTGCCCGGTTCCTTTTCTCCTCGTCGTGCAGCCTCTACGGCGCGGCCGGGTCGGCCGCCGTCGCCGAGGACGCGGATTTCCGCCCGGTCACGCCCTACGGGGAGACCAAGGTGCTGGCGGAGCGCGAGCTCTCCAAGCTCGCTGATGACAATTTCAGCCCCACCTACCTGCGCAACGCGACCGCCTACGGCGCCTCGACCCGGCTCCGGCTGGACATCGTCGTGAACAACCTGACCGCCGTCGCGCTGACGACCGGCCAGGTCCGGCTGGAGAGCGACGGCACCCCGTGGCGGCCGCTGGTCCACATCGAGGACATCAGCCGGGCGTTCCTGGCCGTGCTTGAGGCGCCTCGGCAGAAGGTGCACGACGAGGCGTTCAACGTCGGCCGAGAAGAGGACAACGTCCAGGTCCGCGACATCGCGGACATGGTCCGCGACACCGTCGCCGGCTCGTCGGTCACCCTGGCGGCCAACGCAGGACCCGACCTGCGGGATTACCGGGTCGATTTCGGCAAGCTGGTCGATACCTTCCCGGAGCTGCGCTTCCGCTGGCACGTGCGGGACGGGGTCGGCGAACTGCTCGACAGCTACACCAAGTTCGGGCTGACGTACGACGATTTCACCGGGTCGCGGTACGTCCGGCTGCGCAGGATCAAGGAACTGCTCGCGGCCGGGGAGATCGACGGGCTGCTCCGGCGGACTGCCTAGCGCGGGTCGGCTCGGCCGCCGGCGTGCGCCGCCGGGGGTGCCACACGACTCGAAGGTCGCGTTTACGCGGGCAAACGCGCCGGGCTGTGGCGGGTGCGCGGACGGCGGGGACGTAAACTAGGAGTGGTCTAGGCGTGCGCCCGAATTTGAAGGAGAGGGCGCCGCGGTTCCGGGGCACGCGGGGGTTCGTGTGGCCCGGTGCCGCCTGCGGGTGGGCCGCGCCCGCTGCAGGAAGGGAACCCCGCATACCCGACGTTGGGAAACCATGAGCCTCGCTGGACTGCTCGCTGCCGTAGCCGAAGATCCCCAGCTCCGTACCGCGCTCGCCACCCCTGACACGCCCGGCGCGGGCGAGCGTGACCTCGTCGCGCCGTCCGCCCTGCGGCCGCTGCTCGTCGCCGCGCTGGCGGCCGGGACCGTGACCCCGGACGGCCGGGGGCGCTTCGTGCTCGCGGTGACCGCGACCGCGCGGGAGGCCGAGGACCTGACCGCGGCGCTTGGCGCGTTCCTGCCGCCGAACTCGGTCGCGACGTTCCCCGGCTGGGAGACGCTGCCGCACGAGCGGCTCTCGCCGCGCTCGGACACCGTCGGGCAGCGGATCGCGGTGCTGCGCCGGCTCGCGCACCCCGGCGCGGCCGGGGACCAGCTCGGCGGTGCACTCTCGGTGGTCGTCGCGCCGGTGCGGTCGGTGCTGCAGCCGATCGTGGCCGGGCTCGGCGACCTCGAGCCGGTGCGGCTTGCGGTCGGCGACGACGCCGATCCCGAGGACGTGATCACCCGGCTGGTGGAGATCGGCTACGCCCGGGTCGAGATGGTCAGCAAGCGCGGCGAGCTCGCGGTCCGCGGCGGGCTGCTCGACGTGTTCCCGCCGACCGAGGAGCACCCGCTGCGGATCGAGTTCTTCGGCGACACGGTGGAGGAGGTCCGCGTATTCAAGGTGGCGGACCAGCGCTCGGCCGGGCGCCGCCGAGCACGGCCTGTGGGCCCCGCCCTGCCGTGAGATGCTGCTCACGCCGTCCGTCCGGGCCCGCGCGAAGGAGCTCGCGGACCAGCACCCGGCCGTCTCCGACATCCTCGGCAAGATCGCCGACGGGATCACGGTCGAGGGCATGGAGGCGTTCGCCTCCGTCCTCGCCGACCATATGGAGCTGCTGGTCGATCACCTGCCGACTCGGCGGCGTGCTGGTCGCGTGCGACCCCGAGCGGATCAGGACGCGGGCCATGGAGCTGGTCTCCACCAGCCAGGAGTTCCTCGAGGCGTCCTGGGCGAGCGCGGCGGCGGCGGCGAGGCGCCGATCGACCTCGGCGGGTCGGCCTTCCAGCCGATCGCCGACGATCCGCGAGCACACGGCCGAGCTCGGCATCCCGTGGTGGACGCTGGCGCCGTTCGGGCTGGCCGACGGTGACGGGGAGAACGAGATCCCGGACGGACGGCCCGCCGCCCCGCTCGAGGAATTGGCCGACGACAGCCGGTCGGGACCGTTCGCAATCAGCATTGAGGCTCAGCCGGCGATGGCCTATCGCGGCGAGACCAGCCGCATGATCGGCGACGTGCGCCAGTGGCTGACCGACGGCTGGCGGGTGGTCCTGGTCAGCGAGGGGCACGGGCCGGCCCAGCGGCTGGCGGAGGTGCTGCAGGGGCGAGGGGTTCGGCGCGCGGCTCGGCGACATCGAGGCCGAGCCCGAGGGCGGCGTTCCCTACGTGTCGACCGGCGAGCTGCGCCAGGGGTTCAGCTGGCCGGCGGTGAAGCTGGCGGTGCTGACCGAGGCGGACTTCGCCGCCCGGGGCGCCTCCCGGCCGGGCGCGCGGGACGAGCGGCGGCTGCCGTCCGCGCGGCGGCGCGGCGGGGTCGACCCGCTGCAGCTGCGGGCGGGCGACTACGTGGTGCACGAGCAGCACGGGGTCGGCCGGTTCGTCGAGATGACCAGCAGGACCGCGGCCGGCGCGACCCGCGAGTACCTGGTCCTCGAGTACGCCGCGGCCAAGCGCGGGCATCCGCCCGACCGGCTGTACGTGCCGACCGACCAGCTCGACGAGGTCACCAAGTACGTCCGGCGGCGAGGCGCCTGCCCTGCACCGGCTCGGCGGCGCGGACTGGGCCAAGACCAAGAGCCGGGCGCGCAAGGCGGTCCGCGAGATCGCGGCCGAGCTGATCCGGCTGTACTCGGCGCGGATGGCCTCGCCCGGCTACGCGTTCGGGCCCGACACACCGTGGCAGCGGGAGCTCGAGGACGCGTTCCCTTACGTGGAGACGCCCGACCAGCTCTCCGCGATCGACGACGTCAAGCTCGACATGGAGAAGCCGGTCCCGATGGACCGGCTGATCTGCGGCGACGTCGGCTACGGCAAGACCGAGATCGCGGTCAGGGCCGCGTTCAAGGCGGTCCAGGACGGCAAGCAGGTGGCGGTGCTCGTGCCGACCACGCTGCTCGCGCAGCAGCACTTCAACACGTTCTCCGAGCGGTACGCGCCGTTCCCGGTGACGGTCAAGCCGATGTCGCGGTTCCAGACCACGGCCGAGGTGGCGGAGACCCAGCGCGGGCTCGCCGACGGGACGGTGGACCTGGTGATCGGCACGCACCGGCTGCTGTCGCCGGAGACCCGGTTCAAGCCAGCTCGGCCTGGTGATCATCGACGAGGAGCAGCGGTTCGGGGTCGAGCACAAGGAGTACCTCAAGCGGCTGCGGACCGAGGTGGACGTGCTCGCGATGTCGGCCACGCCGATCCCGCGCACGCTGGAGATGGGCGTGGCCGGGATTCGCGAGATGTCCACGATCCTGACGCCGCCGGAGGAACGGCACCCGGTGCTGACGTTCGTCGGCGGGTACGACGAGAAGCAGATCGCGGCCGCGATCAGGCGCGAGCTGCTCCGCGACGGCCAGGTCTTCTTCGTGCACAACCGGGTGCAGTCGATCAGGAAGGTCGCCTCGCGGCTGGCCGAGATCGTGCCGGAGGCGCGCATCCAGGTCGCGCACGGGCAGATGAACGAGCACGAGCTCGAGAAGATCATGGTGGACTTCTGGGACCGGACGTTCGACGTGCTGGTGGCGACGACCATCGTGGAGAGCGGGCTCGACATCCCGAACGCGAACACGCTGATCGTGGACCGGGCCGACGCGGCCGGGCTGTCCCAGCTGCACCAGCTGCGCGGCCGGGTCGGGCGCGGCCGGGAGCGGGCGTACGCCTACTTCCTCTACCCGTCGGAGAAGCCGCTGACCGAGACCGCGCACGAGCGGCTGGCGACGGTGGCGCAGCACACCGAGATCGGCGCGGGCATGTACGTCGCGCTGAAGGACCTGGAGATCCGCGGCGCCGGCAACCTGCTCGGCGGCGAGCAGTCGGGGCACATCGCCGGCGTCGGCTTCGACCTCTACATCCGGATGATCGGCGAGGCCGTCCGCGAGCTGAAGGACGACGCGCCGCCCGAGCGGCCCGAGGTCCGGGTCGAGCTCCCGGTGAACGCGCACATCCCGCACGACTACGTGCCGGGCGAGCGGTTGCGGCTGGCCGCCTACACGTCGATCGCGGCCATCGACAGCGAGGACGACGTGGTCGCGGTCCGCGACGAGCTGCTCGACCGCTACGGCGAGCTCCCGCTGCCGGTGGCGACCCTGCTCGACGTGGCGCGGCTGCGGTCGGCGGCGCGGCGGGTCGGCCTGACCGATATCACCCTGCAGGGGTCGCACGTGCGGTTCGCCCCGGTCGTGCTGCCTGACTCCCGTGTGGTCCGAGTTCAGCGGCTATACCCGAAGACAATCCTCAAGCCGGCGGTGCGTACCATGCTGGTACCGGTGCCGAAGGCCGGGGCATCCAGCGGCGGCTTCGGCGGGGAGCCGCTGCGCGACACCGAGCTGCTCGCTTGGTGCGCGGAGGTCGTCCGTTCGGTACTGTCCGATTCGTAGATTTCAGCTGTGATTGAAGTGTTGGAAGGGACCGTCTGTGTTTGGCAGGGCTGTGTTTGGCCGGGCTGTGCCCGCTAAGAAGACCAGTCGCGGGCTCGCGCTTGGCGCGGCCGGCCTTGGCGCTTGCATGCTGATCGCCGCGTGCTCACCGGTGCAGGCGGGCTCGGCGGCGATCGTCGGCAACCAGCGGATCACCAGCTCGTCGCTCGACCAGCAGGTCTCGAACCTGCAGGCGGCGGTCAAGTCGTACAGCGGCCAGGTCTCGCTCACCAGCGCGGAGCAGCCCCGGGCGGTGCTGACCTGGCTGATCAGGTTCTCGATCATGGACCAGGTGGCGGCCGACAGCAACATTTCGGTCACGCAGGCGCAGTCGCAGGCGGGGCTGTCCGAGATCCAGTCCGAGGCCGCGTCGTCCGCCTCGCAGGAGGGCTACAGCAGCGCGACCGGCGCTGTTCCTCGGCAACGGGATCTCGCCGCAGATGCTGCCCGCCCTTGGCACCTGGGTCGCCCAGGAGAGCGCGTACCAGATCAAGGCCAACGGCGGCAAGCAGGCCGACCAGCCACGGCCGAGAGCAACGCCGTGACGGCGAAGTACAACAAGGCCGAATGCCAGGCCGCCAAGTCGCTGAACATCCAGGTCAGCCCGCAGTTCGGCCGGCTCGACTACACCCAGTACTCGGTGGTGCCCGCGACCAACACGCTGTCCCAGCCGGCGGGCGTGCCGTCGCCCGCCTCCACCACGGGGCTCACCCCGGCGTGCTGAGGTGACCGGCCCGGCCGACGTGCCCGCCGGCGTCGGGCCGTCGGCGGACGTGCCCGGTGCGCGACTGCTCGAGCTGGTCGCGATCGTGGACACGCTGCGCCGGTCCTGTCCCTGGGACCGGGAGCAGACGCACGCCTCGCTGCTGCGCTACCTGCTTGAGGAGGCGTACGAGGCGGCGGAGACGATCGAGGCCGACGACATGCCCGCGCTCCGCGAGGAGATCGGCGACGTGCTGTTCCAGGTGCTCTTCCACGCCCGGATCGCGTCTGAGCGGTCCGCCGCCGACGGCGGCTTCACCATCGATGACGTGGCCGACACGCTCGCCGCCAAGCTGATCAGGCGGCATCCGCACGTGTTCGGCTCGGTCCCGGTGTCATCGGCGGCGGACGTCAACGCGAACTGGGAAGAGATCAAGAAGGCCGAGCGGGCGCAGAAGGCGGCGGAGACCGGGTCCGGTCCGCCGTCCGTGCTCGACGGCGTGGTCGTTCGGGCAGCCCGCGCTGTCGCTCGCCGCGCAGCTGCAGCGACGGGCGGCGCGAGCGGGCTTGCCAGTATCGCTGCCGTCATCGGCTGGTAACAGTTCGGTGGCGGAAAATCTTGGCGACGAGCTGTTTCGTCTTGTGGCGAGGGCATCCGAGGCCGGAATTGACCCAGAATTGGAATTGCGTTCTGCGGCCAGACGGTACGCCGACCTGATGCGTTCATGGGAGCGATCGGACTCCGGTCGATTGTCGGATCCTGATCGAGACTGATAAAAAATCCTTTCAGCATCAACCAAGGTCAGTATTAACTGACGCCCCAATGAGTTGGACTACGTTGAATCCTGATCCTAAACTGAGGTCATTGGTATTTACTTTCGATTGAGAAAGTTTATATTTGTTTCCCTTGTCGCGGGTGACATCGCGCTACGCAGAGTGAATTCGTACGTGCGAGCGATGGGCCTTCGTCGGCGTTGTCGGTATCTGAATCCGGTAGCGTGAAACGCACCTTCTGACGAGATCTCTGTGCATACATCATTGTTCATATCCCCCCAGCAAGACAGGGCTGGACTGATTGGCTTTTCTCAAGTTATCGTGTCAACCGAGAACGAGAACCAGGCGTCTTGTTAACGAGAGGGGCTCCTGGAGCCTGGTCTTCGTTCCGGAGCGGTAGTTTGCATCGGCCGTTAGGGGTGGGGCGGTCTAACATGAGTAATTTTGTGCTTTCTACGGGTGGTCAGCAGGTGCAGTTGATGCCTGGTGTGTCCACGTGGACGAGGGAATACGTACGCCGAACGGCCATATCCGACTTCGCGGTAGCCGCTATCTGTTCAACCGTGGCGCTTCAGGTTCGTTTTGATTGGCACCTCGGTATTGAATATGTGCTGATCAGTGTCATCATCCCGCTGATGTGGGTGGTAACGCTCTCGCTTTCTGGCGCGTACAACGTCAGGTGCCTCGGCACCGGCTCCGACGAGTTCCGCAAGGTGCTGAACGCGGGGTTCAGCCTGACCGCGGGGCTCGCGATCCTCTCGTACGCGATTAACACGGAGCTGTCGCGTGAGTATCTGCTGCTCACGATGCCGACCCTGGCCGGGGCCGATGTGTGTGTCAGGTACGTATGGCGCAAACGGCTGCACCGAAGGCGGGCGGCCGGCCAGTGCATGTCCAGCGTGCTGGCAGTTGGACCCGAGTCGGCCGTCGTCGATCTGGTCATGGAACTGCGACGAGGCAGCTACCACGGGCTCACCGTGGTCGCCGCCTGCGTGCGCGAGACCACCAGCGAGATGGTGGCGGGCGTCCCGGTGTTCGGAGGCCTGGCGGTAGACGATGTGGTTGACGCCGTGCGCCGCAGCGGGGCGGACACGGTCGCGGTGCTGTCGAGCAGCGAGCTCGACGGCGCCACGCTCCGTCAGATCGCGTGGGGTCTGGAGAAGACGGGCACCGACCTCTGCGTTGCGCCCGCCCTGCTCGACGTGGCAGGACCGCGCACCACAATTCGGCCGATCGCCGGCGCTGACCCTGCTGCACGTGGACCACCCGCAGCTGAGCGGGCCGCGCCAGGTAATCAAGGACCTGTTCGACCGCACTGCCGCTGCGGCCGCGCTGATCCTGCTCGCCCCGCTGATGATCGTGGTCGGGCTGGCGATCAGGACGACCGACCCCGGGCCGGTGCTGTTCACCCAGACCCGGGTGGGCAAGGACGGACGGCAGTTCAAGATCTATAAGTTCCGCACGATGGTGGTGGACGCGGAGAAGCTCTTCGCCGAGCTCCGGGCGAAGAACGACCTCGACGGGGTGCTGTTCAAGATGCGTCAGGATCCGCGCATCACCGCAGTCGGCGCGCGGCTGCGCAAGTGGTCGCTGGATGAGCTGCCGCAGCTGTTCAACGTCCTGCTCGGCGAGATGTCGCTGGTCGGGCCGAGGCCCGCGCTGCCCGACGAGGCGGCCAGGTACGCCGACCATGTCCGCCGCCGGCTGGTCGTGACGGCCCGGACTCACCGGACTGTGGCAGGTGAGCGGTCGGTCTGACCTGCCCTGGGAGGAAGGCGGTGCGTCTGGACCTGCGATACGTCGAGAACTGGTCGTTCGCCCTCGATTTGCAGATTTTGTGGAAGACGTTCTCGGTGATTTTCAGGGGGTCCGGTGCCTACTAGGGCGATAGTTCTCGAACGGGAGCTTGTGGAGACAGACGTCGAAGACGTGAAGGCAGTCGGGCGTGATGTCGCCGAGCTGGACGTAACGAGGCTGGTGCGGAGAGCCGCTAACGGCGATCCCCGGGCGTGGGAGCAGCTGATCGATACAGTACGGTCGGCTCATCTGGTCGATCACCACCGACTTCAAACTCGTCGAGAGCGATGCTGCCGACGTCTTCCAGACGACGTGGATGCGGCTGATCGAGCACATCGACCGGATCGAGCATGCCGATCGGGTCGGTTCCTGGCTGGCGGCGACGGCCCGGAACGAGTGCCTGCGACTCCTGGCAACGCGTAAGCGGCTGGTGCTGGTGCATGAGAACGACTCATTTGACGGTCCGGTCCCGCACGAGCCACAGGTCGACGAGGCGCTGCTCGCCGCCGAGCGGGCCGAGGTGGTGCGAGAGGCGATGACTCACCTCCCGCGGCGGTGGCAGCGGCTCATGGAAATGCTGATGTCGGATCCGCCCGCGTCTTACGCCGAGATATCGGACGAGCTCGGGCTTCCGGTTGGCAGCATCGGTCCGACCAGAGGGCGCTGCCTCGCCCGGTTGCGCGTGCTGCTCGAAGCCTGCTAGACCCGAGACGGCCGACTCTGAGCCTGAAGCGATCCGAGGGCGTCGGCGTCTACCCAGCGGCCGCCGCCGGCCTCGATTTCCGGGTAGGCCGCGCGGACCTCGGTCATCAGGTCCGAGACGAAGACCGCCACCTCGTCCGGGCGCCGCGCGGTGAGCTCGGCCGGGCTGATCACGGGAATCGCGGTACCCGGCATCCGCGCTCCGTGCTTGCCGGGCGAGGCATCCGCCACCGCGGGCAGCAGACCGGACCCAACCTCCGCCTTGCGCAGCAACGCGACCGCCCGGGATGCGGCACCATAGCCGAGCACGGACTTCCCGCCCGCCGCGCACCTGGCAAGCCAGTCATGGAGCGCGACGGCCCTGGTCTGCACGTCCCGCTGAAGTCCGCCGAGCACGACCGGGTCGCATACTCCGGTGCGCGCCTCGGCGGCGAGCACCGATCTGACCGACTCGTCAGGCGCTCCCGGATTGTCGCAGTCGCGGCGAGCGGCGAGCAGAACGGTGCCGCCGTAGAGATCGAAATGCCACGCCGTGCGCGGGCTGAAGCCGACGGTCGCGAGCATCGCCGTGAGCGCGGTCGTCGAGTAGTACGCGTAGTGACCGTGCCGCAGGGCGTTCCACTGACCATGCCTGATGATCGTGTCGAGGGAGTGATACTGCAGCAGCAGCACTCCGCCAGGGGCAAGCTGGCCGGCCCGCTCGGCGAGCGCGTCAGCCTGGTCGGCCGCGTGCATCAGGCCGAAGCAGTCGATGATCACATCGGCTTTCGACGAGGCATCCACCAGAACAAGGCCCCGGCCGGCCAGCAGGCCCAGCCAGGAGCCGCCGTGCGGGCTGGTGCACTCGGCCACCCGCGTTCCGGCCGGGAGGAGGCCAGCGGCCGTGACCCGGGCCACGGCATCGGCCGCCTGCGCGACGAGCGCGGCGGGCTCGGTGCCCTTGGGCTCGGCGGGCACGGTCGGGTCGTGGAGCAGCTGCGCCAGGCCGCAGTGAGAGCAGAGCCACATCTGCAGCGGGTAAACCGGATCGGGCCCCGGATCGTCACAGGGAGGAAAGTAGTCACAGGCGGGCTGATCACCCAGATCGAGTACCACCTGCCCCGCCTCGCGGTGGCAGGCACGGCATTTGTGGGTGTTCATCCGCATCCCCGTTCTAGTCGTGGCGGATCACACGCCGCTTCCCGTATTTGCGCCGAATCAAGCGGATCCTATAACGCGGACACCAGTCGAATATCGAGCACCGGGCACCTGGCTCCGTGGCTGCCAGTCGCCGGGCGGATGCATTGGAGGGACATGTCGTCTGGACATGCATGCCGGCTATGCGGCGCGAGCCTTACCCGCTCCTTCGTCGATCTTGGCATGTCTCCGCTCTGCGAGAGCTATCTCCCGCCGGGGAGCGTCGATGCGCCCGAGGTGTTTTACCCGCTGAACGTGCTGCTCTGCGAAGAGTGCCTGCTCGTTCAGCTTCCCGCCTACGTGTCCGGAGAGCACATCTTCTCTGAGTACGCGTACTTCTCGTCGTACTCTGATTCGTGGGTCGCGCACGCTAAGAGGTACGCGGACGAGATGACCGCCAAGCTCGGGCTCGCGGCCGACAGCCTCGTCACCGAGGTCGCGAGCAACGACGGCTATCTGCTCCAGCACTTCGCCGCGGCCGGCATCCCGGTGCTCGGGGTCGAGCCGGCCGGCAACGTCGCCAAGGCGGCCGTCGCCAAGGGCGTCCGGACGGTGGTGGAGTTCCTCGGCCCGGATACGGGCGCCGCGATCGCCGGGGAGTACGGCAAGGCCGACTTGGTCGCCGCCAACAACGTCTTCGCGCACGTGCCGGACATTCGGGGGTTCGCGGCCGGGCTGCGGGCGCTGGTCAAGGACTCGGGGTCAGTGACGCTTGAGTTCCCGCACCTGCTCCGGCTGATCGAGCGGCGGCAGTACGACACGATCTATCACGAGCACTTTTCCTACCTGTCGCTGCTGACGTCGAGCCGCGCCCTGGAAGCGGGCGGCCTGCGCGTGGTCGATGTCGAGGAACTGGGCACGCACGGTGGCTCGCTCCGGGTCCACGCGCTGCCGGCCGAGGCCGCTGGGGAACCCTCGGAGCGAGTCAAGGCCGTGCTCGCCGCGGAAGAAGCGGTTGGCCTCCACACGGCCGCCGGGCACCAGGGCTTCGCCGGGGATGTACTGCGCATCAAGAGCGACCTGCTCACCTTCCTCCTTCACGCAGCGGCCGAGGGAAAGACTGTGGCCGGCTACGGCGCGCCGGGCAAAGGCAACACGCTGCTGAACCACTGCGGGATCAGGTCCGACCTGCTCCAGTACACCGTGGACCGGTCACCGGTGAAGCAAGGCAAGTTCCTGCCGGGCACCCACATCCCCATCTACGCACCCGACCGGCTGGCCGAGACGAAGCCGGACTACATCCTCGTGCTGCCGTGGAACCTGCGCGAGGAGATCAGCGACCAGTTGTCCTACGCGCGCTCCTGGGGCGGGCGTTTGGTCTTCCCGATTCCTGCCCTCGAGGTTGTCTGAGTGGCTGGCAGCGTATTTTCGCAGCGTGTCGACGGTCTTCTGATCAGGTGCGCACGAGAGGAGCGATCATGAAAATCGTGCTTTTCTGCGGTGGCCTGGGCATGCGGATGCGGGACGGTGTGACGAACGCCCCTAAGCCGATGGCCATGATCGGCGACCGCCCCCTGATCTGGCATGTTATGCGCTACTACGCGCACTACGGGCACCGTGATTTCGTGCTCTGCCTCGGCTACGGCGCTTCGGTGGTGAAGGACTTCTTCCTCCGCTACGACGAGACGCGGTCCAACGACTTCGTGCTCGAAGGCGACGGCCGGCCGAAGCTGTTCAATACCGACATCGCGGACTGGCGGATAACGTTCGTCGACACCGGACTGCACTCGGAGATCGGCGAGCGGCTGCGGCGGGTACGCCGGTTCGTGGAAGGCGAGGAGATGTTTCTCGCCAACTACGCGGACGTGTTCACCGACGCGCCGCTGCCGGACATGATCTCGCGGTTCGCAGCCAGCGACGCCATCGTGAGCCTGCTCGCCGTCCCGCCCCAGTCGTCGCATCACGTGGTGGACGTCGATGACACCGGGCTGATCACGCACGTCATGCCGGTGCGGGAACTGCGACAGTGGGAGAACGGCGGGTACTTCGTCCTGCGGCCGGAGATCTTCGATCACCTGGCCGAGGGTGAGGACCTGCTCAGTGACGCGATCCCGCGACTGGTCCAGCGGCGGAAGGTACTCGCTTACCCGTACAAGGGCTACTGGACTCCGGCCGATACCGTGAAGGAACGGGCTCAGCTCGAGGAGATGTACTACCGGGGCAACTGTCCCTGGATGGTGTGGGATCCGGAGCGCTCGGGTGCGGGGAAGACCGCGCCGGCCGAGACCGGCCAGGCGATCGCCCTGGCCGGCCCGGATACCGTGACGCCATAGTGCTGACGCTGAGCCTTGGCCTGCCGACGGGCGCGCCGCTGTCGGTCCTCGCGATCGGCGCGCATCCCGACGACATCGAAATCGCGGCGGGCGGCACCCTGCTGAGCCTCGCTGAGCGCCATCCCGGGCTGCGCGTTCGGCTCGTCCTGATGACGGGGACCAGCCAGCGCCAGCAGGAGGCGCAGGCGGCCGCTCGCGCGTTCCTGCCTGGCGCGGACCTCGAGGTGGAGCTGCATGACCTGCCCGACGGCCGGCTGCCCGCCGTCTGGGGTCAGGTAAAAGAGGTCATCGAGGCCCAGGCGCGTTCGCTGAGCCCGGATCTCGTGTTCGCCCCGTCGGCCGACGATGCGCATCAGGACCACCGGACCGTTGGCGAGCTCGTGCCGACCGCGTTCCGCGACCACCTCTGCCTCGGCTACGAGATTCCGAAGTGGGACGGCGACCTGACTCGCCCCAACACGTACTTTCCGCTGACCGATGACGTCGCGAGGCGGAAAGTCGAGCTGCTCGACAAGTGCTATCCGTCGCAGCGTGGTCGTGACTGGTGGGACGAGGAGACGTTTCTCGCCCTCGCCCGACTGCGGGGAGTGGAATGCCGCGCACGCTACGCCGAGGCTTTCACCTGCACAAAACTCGTCATCTCGTGACTAGTCCAACCAGCGCTTGAGGGATTCGATGCCAGCCTTTCTCACTGATCCAGACATCCCGGCCGAGGACCTGCGGCAGCGGCTCTACCGCGGAGACCTGGTCATCTTGACCCGGCTGCGGACGCTCACGGAGTTTGTCGACTACATGCGGGACGAGCTGACCGGCCTCTTCGCACCGCATGACCCGGAGCACGCGCACGAGCACATCGATCCGCTGCAGATGTCCGCGCTCCTGGCGGAGTGGAAGCCGCGCTGGATCCATGCCGAACGGTCCCGTGAACTGGTCCGCGCGATCATCGCCGAGGCCGGGTTCGAGCCGGCCTGCACGCACTACGATGTGCCGAAACCGCGAACCTCCTTCCCGGTCGGGCACCTCACGACGGGGATTGCCTTCGCCTTCCCCTGGCACCGAGACGTCTGGTACAGCGCCCCGGCGCAGCAGGTCAACTGGTGGCTGCCGGTTTTTCCCGTGCTTGAGACCAACGCGATGAGCTTCGACCTGGCGAGCTTCGCCAGGTCAGTGCCCAACACCTCGGACGGGTTTGACTACTACGAGAACAACGCCCGGCGGTTCGATACGGCCAAGTCCGTCGGCAGGGATGCTCAGGCGCGGCCCAGGGCGGTCGATCACACGCCGGGCCTGGAGGTGATCCCGGTTCCCGCTCCGGGTGAGGTTCTGCTCTTCTCCGGCGCGCAGCTGCACACTTCCATCCCGAACACCTCGGGCGTGGCCAGATACAGCGTCGACTTCCGGACGGTGGACACCAGGGATCTGACGGCGCGCCGCGGCGCGCAGGTTGTGGACGCCGGCTGCACTGGCACGGCGATCCGCGACTTCGTCAGCGTCAAGGACGAGAGCGCCCTCGATGAGGAGTTGGTGCAGTCCATCTACGGCCCGCCTCCGAGCGGCTCACTGCTCGTCTTCGGCGACCGCGCCAGCAAGATGGCGCGGTGAGCGGGAGGCTAATGTACCGAATTACGTATCAGCCCCGGTGTCTGACGATCCCTTAGTGCGAAGGGCTTGGCCCGTCGGCAGGCTCGCTGCGGTTAGGGAGAGAACCCTGAACTTGAAAGCGGTGCTGTCGGGGCAGATAGTACGTCGCCTCAGCTGGGGCGTTGCCGACCAGGCGGTATCCAGTATTACGAATTTCGCGGTCAGCATCTACGTCGCCCGGTCCCTCGGCGCTGAGCAGTTCGGGGCGTTCAGCCTTGCCTATGTGACGTATCCGTTCGTGCTGAACGCGTCCCGAGGGCTCGCGACCGACCCGCTGATGGTCAGGTACACCGCGGTCGACCACCGGACCTGGAAGCGGGCAGTGGCGCAGAGCAGCGGACTGGCCGCGGTCGTGGGCGTTGTCTCCGGGCTCGTGGTGCTCGCCGTAGCCATGTTGCTCGACGGTTACGCAAGGATGGCATTCCTGGCCCTTGGCCTATCCCTCCCGGGACTGATGCTGCAGGACAGCTGGCGATTTGCGTTCTTCTCGCTCGGACGTGGCGGGCACGCGTTCCTCAACGACACCATCTGGGCCGTGACTCTCATTCCCGGCCTGATCCTGGTGCAGCGCAGCGGGCACGCGAACGTGTTCTGGTTCATGCTCGTCTGGGGAATGTCGGCTACCATCGGGGCTCTCGTCGGCCCGTTGCAGGCCCGCGTCCTTCCGACGTTGCTTGGCGCGCGCGACTGGCTGGTGAAACAGCGGGACCTCGGAATCCGCTTCATGGCCGAGGGAACGGCGTACAGCGCGGCGCAGCAGCTCCGGTCTTATGCGGTAGGCGGCATTCTCGGCCTGGCCGCCGTCGGCTACGTCCAGGCCGCTAATACGCTTATGGGTCCGGTCATGATCCTCTTGCTGGGGATGGGCCTGGTCACGACGCCCGAGGCGGCGAGAATCGTGCACCGTTCGCCGCACCGGCTGATCCCGTTCTGCTTCCTTGTCAGCGCGGGCTTGGCGGTTGGGGGACTGGCCTGGGGGGTCGTCCTAGAGATCGTGCTGCCGCGGGGAGCCGGGCAGTGGCTGCTCGGTGACATCTGGCGGCCGACGTACCCGCTGGCCGTGCCGCAGACGCTTTTCGTGCTCGGAAATTGTTTCCTCACCGGAGCGCAGGCCGGCTTGCACGCGCTTGGAGCGGCCAAGCGAAGCCTGCGGGCGATGGTCATCCAGTCAGGTTTCTACCTCGCCCTCGGCATCCTCGGGGCTTACCTGGACGGTGCCACCGGCGCGGTGCTCGGCACGGCGATCTCATCGTGGATCGGCGCGGCGGTGTGGTGGGTGCAACTGCGCGCCGCGGTCCGCCAGTACGACGGCACCGTCGAGGACCCCTCACCGCGGCACCGGCCGCCTGGCCGCCACCGGAAACTGAGCCATGCTCAGACCCCCGCGGCCAGCGGCCCCCTCCGGTTGCTGCCTGCCGAATCCTCCGGGTCGGAGGATTCAGGAAACCGGCGCCGGGCTGTACGTGCTCCCCGCGTCTTGCCCGAATGACCCCTTGCAGTAACCGCTCTGCTGCTCCTGGGCCGAGGTGCATTTATCACCAGCCGCAGTCGAACCGGACCACATGGCCCAGGTGACTGGATTATCGCCATTACCCTGGTTCCAGGCAAAGATCGATGACGGGCCGTGGTATGTGTTGTCCGACCATACGTTGTTCTGAAAAAAAGTGAGCTGTGTCGGAACGATCCAGCCAGGCTGGTTTCTTGACGGGGTTCCGTATTCGCTGAAGATGCCACCCGCGCCGCAATCGGGCCAGCTGCGGGCATTGCAGTCGGTGATTTGCGCGGGATTAAAGTCGATGGTGTTACCTGAAATGCTCACATTGGCTGTCCGCCAGAGGCAGCCGTCCCACCAGTCTTCTGCCGGTGAGCCGGTCGTCAGGCCTTTGAACGTCTTGGTGTCGATGGCCGCGGTCGGCAGGTGGGCCTTGCAGTTTGCCACCGTAAACGGCCCCTTGCTGCCGCCGTCGACCAGAGTGCACGGCCCATCGTATCCATCTGAACAGAACCGGTTGGAGCTCTGCCAGAGAAAGACGCTGCCGCCGTTGTTGACGAGATGGTTTCCGCTGATGACCGACTCGTGTACGTATGACTTCTGGTCGGCGCAGCCCGGTTCCCTGCAGCCAGGCACGCCGCCGAAGGTCTGGTCGCTGCCGCTCTCGCTGATATAGATCGCAGCCTCGGGGAAACTGGAGTTGTTCAGGCCATCGGTCCAATCGTTATTTTCAATGTAGTTTCCGGTGATGCTGAAATTGTAAGATGTTTCCTCGATAATTCCTTCGCCCTCATTGTTGGTTATCGTATTTCCGGTCCACGTTGTGTTGGCGTTGTTAGTGTCAGCCCAGCCGCCGGGGCCCCAGTTGTTATTAATGAAGTTATCCGCAATCGTCACGCCGTTCGTTTCCCAGAGCTTGAATCCGCCCTGGTTGCCGTCACCCACGACCTTTGGGCACCGGGGGTTGCGGTACTTGACGGACACCGGATTCGCGCTCTTCATGTGCGCTGCCTTGTTGTTTAGCAGGCCAGAGAAGTCGCAAGTGTCGTTGTAGCTGATCTCGTTATCGGAAACCATGATGCCGTAGGGGCCTGTCGTCAGCGAGTCGCTGCCGAATCCGTTGGTGTTATCTGACTGGAATCCGTACTGGCCGTTCTGTGTCAAGCAGTTGGTGTGCAGGGTGTTCATGCTGCCGAGCATGACCCCCGCGCCTGGCACGTTGAGCGTAACGGTGTTGTAGCGAATGGTCCAGCCGGTGTTCGCGTCCTGGTTCACTGCGGCCGCGTCGCCATCCGGCAGGTATTTTTCGATCGTCAGGTATTCGATGGTGACGCCGGACTGGTTGCCGATGGACTCGTTCGAGTCGATCGCCTCGCTGCCGGATGAGTAATTACCATTCAGAATGCTCCCCTGCCCGTGCCAGCGGCCGCCGACAAATGCGTCGCCGGTATCTGCCTGGAAAGATCCGGTATGCGTGCCTGGCAGCAGGTAGTAAACGGTCGCAGGGTTAAGTTTATAGGATGGATAATCGTTTGTTCCGACCGGGATGATCATGCCCGCGGTCGCGTCAGGGAAATCAGTTCCGCTCTTACCGTAGGTCGGGAGTCCGTGGGTGCCGCTGGCGTAAGAACCGGCCCGGCCGTGGTAGCTGAACGGGGAATCGAGGACCGACTTGCCGCATACGGCACCGCCGGATTCCGTGACGACTGGGATGCTGGCAGCCGATGCTCTCGCGACGGCGGGGGTGCGGGCAGACGATGGGCTCGACTCGGTGGTGCTCTTAGGAGTGCAGCCGGTGACCGCGCAGGCGCCAAGGACGCAGCCGACCACAACCGAGATGAGGAGCCGGGACTTGCGGGAAATAATCTTCATGGATGACGTCGATTTCATTCTGCAGCGGCGAGTAGACGAGAGGTGTCCAGCGCGAAGCCATGCGTGACATACGCGAGGCTGACCGCAGGTGACCACGCCTGGGCTACCTCCCTACAGAGAGGCGAGTCCCCTCGTTGATACGTCAGCGCCGCCCGGCATCGGGGATGCCGTGTGATCAGGTGTATCAGGCCTGCCCTTTTGGCGCTCGTATAGCCGCAAGGCTGATGACCTTCTGCGAACGAACATGCGAGGTGACGAGATTGAGGGTCGTGCTTGGCGGCCTGTGCCGTCCCGCGGTGGCGGCGTCCTCGCGGCGGGCGAGGCGGCGGTGACCGGATCGTCGGCCACCGACGACGAGGGCGCGTGCGCCGGGGAAAGCGGGTCCCGGCGTTCCGGGATACTGCTTGACCGAGACGGAACCATCATCGTTGACTCGGGGTACGTCGGCTCCGTGGACCGGGTCGAGTTCATTGCCGGCGCGGCGGAGGCGATCGCCCGGTTCAACCAGGCGGGCATCCCGGTCGCGGTCGTCACCAACCAGGCGGGCGTCGCCCGGGGCTTCTACGGGCTCGATGACGTGAGCCTGGTGCACGATCACATCGCGAAGCGGCTGGCCGAGCACGGTGCCCAGGTCGACGCGTTTCTCTACTGTCCGTACCACCCGGAAGGCGTCGTCGAGGCCTTCGCCCGGACGAGCGATGACCGTAAGCCAAACCCGGGCATGGCACGGGCCGCAGCGGCGAAGCTCCACCTCGACCTCACCGCATCGTGGGTTGTGGGCGACCGACCGGAGGACATGGGCCTCGCGGCCGCGATTGGCGCGTCCGCCGTGTACCTCGGTCCGGAACCCCAGGAACGCCCGAACACCTGGTCATTCCCAAGTCTGGCGACTGCGGCCCCGTTCATCTTGGAGCGCATCACGACATGAGCGCCATCAACGATCTGCAATTCGCGGTGCCTGCCGCGGCTGACGCCGCAGTCCCGTTCCCGGCTGCGCCGTACGCGGACGCCGCCCGCTACTTTCAGGAGTACGGGCAGGAAATAGGGCGGGCCCTGGCGTCGGTCGACCCGGCCTCGATCGAGAAGGCAGCCGCCGTCCTGGCCGACGCGTACCTGTACGGCGCGTCCGTGTTCTCCTGCGGCAACGGCGGCTCGGCGTCCATCGCCAACCACCTCCAGTGCGATCACGTGAAGGGCGTGGGGACCGGCACCGATCTGACGCCCAGGGTGATGAGCCTCTGCACGAACGTCGAGATCCTCACCGCCATCGCGAACGACCTGTCGTACGAGGAGATCTTCGCCCGGCAGTTGCAATCGCAAGCGCGGCCGGGTGACGTCCTCGTCGTCATATCGTCGTCGGGCCGGTCCGCCAACATAGTGAACGCCCTCACCTGGGCGCGTGAGCACGGCCTTCGGACCATAGCGCTCACCGGCTTCGCCGGCGGCGACGCGAGGCTGCTGGCTGAGGTCGCCATCCATGTCGACTGCGCCAACTACGGCGTTGTCGAGGACGCGCATCAGACGATCATGCACGCACTAGCGCAGTACATCCGTCAGTCCCGGATGAGCGCGGACGAAGTCGCCGCGACCGTGTTCTGAGACCGTGTTCTGAGACCTGGCATCCAAAGAAAGCACAAGGGGCATGCGCGTAGCGATCAACCTCCTGACTGACCACCCCGACGCCCCGTCGGGTGCCCACTGGTTCTGGGTCAAGACCATCACCGAGATGGGCAAGCGACTCACGGCCGATGAACGGCTGTACCTGCTGGTAAGCCCGCGATCACGGCATATGCACCAAGGCTACGGGCCAGGCGTTTCCTACATCACCTACCCGTGGTCCAATGAGCAGCGCATCGGGCGCACGCTCACCGAGCACCTTTACTCGCCGGTCCGGCTCCCGCTGAGCGGCATCGACGTCTTCAACACGCTGATGGCACCGCTGGTCAACCCCTGGTCGCTAGTGGCCCACATCAAGACCATGCACGCGTTCACCGCCCCGGACTCCGTCAAGCCACTGGCCCGCGCCTACCGGCAGCTCGGCTATCCGCACACGGCCCGGGCGGCAAAGGCCATCATCATCAACTCCAACAGCCTGCGGGCAGAGCTCAAGCAGTACCTGGACGTCGACGACAGCAAGCTGCGACTGATACCCGAGGCGGTTGATCACGACCTGTTCACCCCCGGAGACGCCGAAAAATCGCGCCAGGTGGTAGCCAAACACGGCGTCACGAAGCCGTTCGTGCTCTTCGTCTCCTCGCTCTGGCCGTACAAGAACTGCGATGGCCTGCTCCGTGCCTGGGCCCATGCCCGGCCCGAGTTCGGTGACCGGCAGCTCGCGATCGTCGGGCCCTTGCGCGACGAGAAATACGTGGCCGAGGTGCGGGCCCTCGTCGCCGAACTCGGGATCGGATCGGATGTCGTCTTCGTCGGCGGGGTGTCGAACGATGAGACGGTCCACTTCTACCGGGCCGCCGACGTCTTCGTTTACCCATCGTTCAACGAGACTTTCGGCCTGCCGATCCTGGAGGCGATGGCGTCCGGCTGTCCCGTCGTGACCTCTGACGTCACCGCGATGCCAGAAACCGCCGGCGGTGCCGCCGTCCTCGTCAACCCGGAGGAGCCGGCCTCGATCGCCAAGGGGATCCTCGAGGCGATCGACGGAAGGAAACGGCTGATCGACCTCGGGACCCAGCAAGCGGCGCGGTTCACCTGGGGCGCCACCGGCTCGGCCACCCTCGACCTCTACCGCGAAGTCGCGGAGGAGCGAAAGCACGGGAGAAACAAGTGAGGATCCTGGTAACGGGAGGCGCTGGTTTCATCGGCTCTCACACCACTGACCGCCTGCTGGAACTCGGGCATGACGTCATCGTTCTCGACGCGCTAACCGAGCCGGTGCATCCGGGCGGACGCCCGCCGACGTACCTGCGCCCGGAGGTCGACTTCTACCAGGGCGACGTCCGCAACCGCGAACTGCTCGGCAACCTGCTGCGGCGCGTCGACGCGGTCTACCACTTCGCGGCTTACCAGGACTACCTCCCGGACTTCGCGCGCTTCACCGACGTCAACGTCGTCTCGACGGCCCTGATGTACGAGATCATCGTGGCCGAACGGCTGAATATTGCGCGGGTGGTGGTGGCGTCCTCGCAGTCCGCCATGGGAGAAGGGCTCTACCGCTGCCCGGCCGACGGCGAGCAGCTCCCCGGCATGCGCGGTGAGGCCGCCCTGGCCGCCGGGCAGTGGGACATCCCGTGCCCGCAGTGCGGCGGTCCGCTGGAGATGCGGGTCACGCCTGAGCGCGTCTCTAATCCGCAGAACGCCTACGGGATGTCAAAGTACGGCGAAGAAATGGTCGCCATCAACCTCGGCCGACGCTATGCCATCCCGTCCGTCGCGCTCCGGTACAGCATCGTCCAGGGTCCGCGGCAGTCGGTGTTCAACGCCTATTCCGGCGCCTGCCGCATCTTCTGCCTGAGCTATCGCCAGGGCAGGCCGCCGACAGCTTATGAGGACGGCGGCGCCGTTCGCGACTACGTGAACATCGACGACGTGGTGGACGCGAACGTACTCGTGCTGGAAGACGAGCGCGCCGTGGGGCGGGTCTTCAACGTGGGCGGGGGCCAGGCGGTCACGACCAAGGAGTTCGCGGACGTCGTCATGCGCCATTACGGTTCAGCCGAGGAGGCGCTGATCACTGGCGAGTACCGCTTCGGCGACACGCGGCATATCCAGTCCGACATCAGCGCCTTGCGGAAGCTCGGCTGGGAGCCGAGCCGCAGGCCGGCCGACTCGGTCGCAGCGTACGCGTCCTGGCTTGAGGGTATCGGCGGACTCGATGGGGTCCTAGCCGAGGCCAGTGCCCGGATGCGCGCGCTCGGCGTGGTGCGGAAGGCGGCTAGATGAAGGCCTTCCTGCTGGCGGCGGGAACAGGAACTCGGCTGCGGCCCATCACCGACACGACGCCAAAGTGCCTGGTAACGATCGGCGATCGCACCCTCCTTGACATCTGGCTCGACGCCTTCGCCCGCGCCGGGGTCACCGAGGTGCTCATCAACCTCAACCATCTAGCGGATGTCGTCCGGGCCCATGTCGCCACTCGCGGCGGGCGCCAGCCCGCCATCCGCCTGGTCTTCGAGCCAGAACTCCTCGGCAGCGCGGGAACGCTGGCAGCGGGCCGGGACTGGGTCGCTGGGGAGGAGTTCTTCCTCGCCTGCAACGCGGATAACCTGACGGACTTCGACCTGGACGACCTTATCGCCGCGCACCGCGCCGACACGCCGCTCGCCACCATAGCGGTCTTCCGGTCGAAGAACCCGTCGGCCGGGGGCGTGGTGGCGCTGGACGAGTCCGGCCGGATCGTCGATTTCACCGAGAAGCCCGCCCGGCCCGCCTCCGACCTGGTGAATGCCGGGATCTACGCGTTCAGCCCGGCGGTGCTCGGCGAAATCGCCGACAAGCGGCCGGTGGACATCGGTTACGATCTTCTGCCGCGCCTCGTGGGCAACGCCCGGGCCGTGCTCGTCGACGGGTACTTTCGCGACATCGGTACGCCTGAGGCGTACTACCGGGCTAGAGAGGAATGGCCCGCGCGGGCCCTGCGATGATCATCACCCAGACTCCCTTGCGCATCGGACTGCTCGGCGGCGGAACGGATCTACCCGACTACTACGTGAAATACGGCGGGCGGGTTCTCAACTGCGCGATCGACAAGTACATCTATGTCATCGTCAAGCAGCGCTTCGACGACGACATCTACGTCAACTACTCAAAGAAAGAGATCGTCTCTGACGTCGCTGACCTTGAGCATGAGCTCGTCCGCGAGGCCATGCTCATGACCGGCGTCAGCCGCGGGGTTGAGATCACGACGCTGGCCGACATCCCTTCGACCGGCTCCGGCCTCGGCTCTTCCTCCGCGGTCACCGTCGGCCTGCTCAACGCGCTGTTCACCTATCAGGGCCGCAACGTGCCTGCGGCGGAACTGGCCGAGCTGGCCTGCGAGATCGAGATCGAACGGTGCGGGAAGCCGATCGGCAAGCAGGATCAGTACATCGCCGCGCTCGGCGGCATCCGCGACCTCCGCTTCGGTCCCGGTCAGGCGGTGACCCACGACGAGGTAAGGCTGGAGCCGGCTGAGCTCAGGTCCCTCCAGCAGCAGATCATGCTCTTCTACACCGGCGTCACGCGAAGCGCGAACACGATCCTGGCCGAGCAGAACGCGCAGGTAGAGACCACGAGACCAGAGCTTGACTTTCTGCGCGATCTCGCCGGGTTCGCCGCCGACCGGCTCCGCGAGGGCGACATCGACGCCATCGGCGAGTCCGTCAGGCAAAGCTGGGAGGCAAAGCGAAAACTAGCCGCAGGCGTGTCGAACGATGCGATCGACACGGCCGTGACCAGAGCACTTGAGTCAGGTGCGGCGGGCGTCAAGGTAAGCGGGGCCGGAGGCGGCGGCTTCATGCTCGTCATCTGCCCGATTGAGCGGCAGCGGGCCGTGCGGGAGAGTCTCGCCTACATGCGGGAGTTCCCGGTAAAACTTGACCGGCTTGGCTCGCGGGTCATGCTCAACGTGGTTCGCGAGATCTGGTCCTGACCGGCCGTCGCAACGGCTCAGCCGACCGCGTCCAAATCGGGCGCGAGCGGTGCGTCGCCGGGCTTGACGTAGGCTGCCCTCCTGCTCCCAAGGAACGAGGGGACGAACAGTGACGCGGCTAGCGTCAGCTCAAGCAGGTAAGTCGTGGCGTCGGTGAACCCGTCCTCCGTGAACGACGCGATCAGGCAATAGGTGATGAGGAACAGCGCGAGCGCGCGCTGCACCCCGCGCGGCTGAAGATACGCGGTCACCATCAGGAAGAACAAGATGACGCCGCAGGTGACCGCGCCAAGCAGCCCCTGCTCCTGATATGAGGACAGCCAGTTGCTGTCGATCGCCAGCCCGTTGAAGGAACTGTTCGACAGGCCAAAGCCGAAGATTTCCTGGAACTTGTCCCGCGGGAAGGACAGCAGCGGACCCCACACCTTGGTCCGGCCGGTGAGGTTCTCGAGCTCTGACGTTCCCTCGCCCCGGGCCAGCCAGGTAACCAGCAGGCTGGACGCGGTGAGGAGCGCGATCCCGACCAGGGCGCCGGCCCAGGCGAAGAACCGGCGGACCCGCGGCTTGGCCCTGATCAAACTGAGCCCGGCGATGATGACGCCAACCACCATCGCCAGCAAGGCGGTCCTGGTGTGCGTGAGGATCAGGATGATCAGGGAACCCACGGCGATGATCAGGGCCTTCCGGCCGGCCATGACGCCGCCGAGCCACAGCATCAAGACGAGCCCGATGACTATCGCCGAGTAATGGGCGACCTGCGGCGGCGGAATCGGCCAGATCGCGCCGGTGAGCCTGCCGCCCCCGATGGACTTCCCCGGGAACAGGAAGATGCCGACCGCCGCCGACCCGAGCAGCACGTAGTACGCCCGCAGGTGGCAGCGGAGGAGGAACAGGTCCCGCCGTCCCCACCAGGGAGTGAGTAGCCACAGGACCGCGTAGAACTCGACAAACCGGACAGTGCGGTAGATGGTCCCGAAGTGCTGCGGTTCCATGATCGTCAAGATGGTGTCAAGGACGAGGAGCCCGACGAGACACAGGAACACGTTCGGCCGGACGAGCAGCTTGCGGTTGACCGACAGCGCGAACACCAACGCCAGCGGCAGCGCCCCCTGGGTGATGATCTTTCCGACGCTTCCAGGGATGGGGAAGCCGGACAGGCCCTTGTAGAAGGTGGCCGCGTTAAGCACCAGCAGGTACCAGGTGATACTGACCCTGCGCAGCTGCCAGCGCTGTCGTACCTCGGCGGAAGCCAGCGAGCGGGCGGCGTAGCTGGGGCGGATGACCGCAGCGGCAGGCAAGTTCATCAGTATGGGTGGACCTTGGTGAACGAGAGCGGCGCCTCGGACCGGGCAGAGGCCGTATTCATCAGAGCATCGCCTACCGGTCCTTGATACGCCGCGAGTGTATCAGCGAGGGTCCGCGGCCTATCTTCTTGTCTGGGCGCGCCGCTGGGCCCGGGGGCAGTCGAGGGCGCGGTCACCGGTTGGTACCGAGGAGCATCAGTCAGCTCGTATCAGGACGGCCCGCTGGCCGCTCCTATGGGCGACTTACCCCGGTACAAGCCTTATCACGAAATTCGGGCGAAAACGGATGGCGGAACGGTCGGCCCCGGTCCTTGGTCTTGCAGGCACTGTAACCACAACCAGCGCTGGTCATGAGGAGCTTGGCTGATGAAGCGGATCCTTATCATCGTTCAGAACTTGCCCGTGCCCTTCGACCGGCGGGTCTGGCTTGAGTGCCAGGCGCTGGTAGGCGCCGGCTATGACGTCTCGGTCGTCTGCCCCAAGGGCAGCGGCGACCCGTCGTACGAGGTTATAGACACGGTGCGGCTCTATAAGTACGAGCCCTACGCGCCGGGCGGCAGCAAGCTGAGCTTCGTCATGGAGTACGTGTACTCGTTCCTTGCGACCGCATGGCAGGTTCTCAAGGCCCGGCGCCGTGGCCAGTTCACGGTCATGCAGGCCTGCAACCCGCCGGACATCTTCTGGCCGATCGCCCTCGGGCTGCGCGCGGCGGACCGGACAAAGTTCATCTTCGACCACCACGATTTGAGCCCTGAGCTGTTCCAGTCCCGCTTTCCCGACGGCCCGCGCGTGCCGTACCGCGGGTTGCTGGCGCTCGAGCGCCGCACTCACCGAACCGCGGACCACGTGATCTCCACCAACGACTCCTACCGTGACATCGCCATCCGCCGCAGTGGCAAGCGGCCGCAGGACGTGACGGTGGTCAGGACCGGTCCTGATCCGGACAAGCTCAAGCGCGGTCCCGAGGACCCGGAACTGCGGCGGGGGCGGCGTTTCCTCGCGGCCTACATCGGTGTCATGGGCCCGCAGGACGGAGTCGATATCGTCGTCCGCGCCGCGGACATCGTCGTGCACGAGATGGGCCGGGAGGATATCGCGTTCACGCTCATCGGCAAGGGCGACTGCTTCGACGAGCTGGTGGCCCTGCGGGATGAGCTCAAGCTGAACGGCCATGTCGAGTTCACCGGCCGGGCCCCCGACGACCTGGTCAAGAAGATCATGTCGGTCGCCGACATCGGCCTTTCCCCGGACCCCAAGAACCCGCTCAACGATGTGTCCACCATGAACAAGACGATGGAGTACATGTCCTTCGAGCTGCCGGTGGTGGCCTTCGACCTGCGCGAGACCCGGGTGTCGGCGGGCGACGCGGCGGTCTACGTCACGCCGACCGGAACGCCGGAGCAGGACGTGCGCGACTACGCGAAGATGATCGTGGACCTCATCGACGACGCCGACGGCAGGGAGCGGATGGGCAAGGCCGGCCGGGCGCTGGTTGAGGAGAAGCTCGCCTGGCCGCATTCCGCGCGCGCTTACCTGGGGGTCTACCAGCGCCTCATCGGACCGGGGGCGGACCGGCCAGCCAACGGCAGTCCAGCCAACGGCAGTCCAGCCAACAGCGGGCAGGCCTGAGCATGTGCGGAATCGCCGGCTGCTACCAGCAGGCAGACGGGCGCAAGCTGGCCGACGTCATGACCGACCGGATCACCCATCGCGGTCCCGACGCGGGCGGGGTGTGGAGCCACGAGGACGAGCGGGTCTCGGTGCACCTCGGGCACCGGCGGCTGTCGATCATTGACCTCTCGACTGCGGCCGACCAGCCGATGCGCAAGGGCGACCTGGCGCTGCTTTATAACGGTGAGCTCTACAACTACAAGGAGCTGCGGGCCGAGCTGCAAGCCGCAGGCGCGAGCTTCGTCACCTCCTCGGACACCGAAGTGGTGCTTGAGGGCTGGCGGCACTGGGGGCCCGCCGCGTTCGACAGGTTCCGCGGCATGTTCGCGCTCGCCATCGCCGACATGACGACCGGCGAGCTAGTGCTCGCCCGCGACCCGCTTGGCATCAAGCCCCTCTTTTACACCGAGCGCGGCGACGGCATCGTCTTCGCCTCCGAGCTCAAGGCGATCGTCTCCGCCCTCGGCACGGAGCTGCGGATCGAGCCGGCCACGCTGGTTGCCTCCATGCTCTATTACTGGGTCCCCGAGCAGCGGTGCGCCATCCAGGGCGTACGCAAGCTCCCGGCCGGCACCTGGGCCAGGATCAGGCCGGGTGGCGCGCTTGAGGTGAGGCAGTACTGGCACGTGCGGGACGTGGCGGCCGCCGGGGCGGGGAAGCCGGCGGCGGACCTGAAGTCGGTGATCGAGGAATCGGTCAGAGCGCACCTGGTCGCCGACGTCCCGGTGTCCAGCTTTCTGTCCGGCGGGCTCGACTCGAGCATCATCACGGTGCTTGCCCACCGGGACTCAAGTGCGGTGGACGCCTACACCATCACCTTCCGGCCGGAAGACCAGAAGCTAGAGGCCATGCCGGACGACGCCGTCTACGCCCGCAAAGTGGCCCGGCAGTTCGGCATTGACCTGCATGAGATCGAGATCTCGCCGGACATCGTTGACCTGCTGCCGCGCATGGTCGACATCCTCGACGAGCCGATCGGCGACCCTGCTGCCATCAACACGCTCCTGATGTGCGAGGCGGCGCGCGAGCGTGGCGTCAAGGTGCTCCTGTCCGGGATGGGGGCCGACGAGCTCTTCGGCGGTTACCGCAAGCAGCTGGCCTGCCTGATGGCCAGCAGATACCACCGCCTGCCGGGCGCCGTCCGCTGGCCGGCCCGCCTCGCCGTCAACAGCCTTCCCGTCTCCATCGGCGACCGGGGCCTGCGCTACCCCCGCTGGGCCAAGCGGTTCATGACTTTCGCGGAGCTTCCCGAGGAGGCCAGGTTCCGCCGCAGCTACACGATGTACGACCCGGAATCGCTGACGGCGCTGGTCGGGCCCGAACTCGGTGCCTCCGTCGTTGACGTCATCGACGAGCACGCCGCCATCTACAACGACAACGCCCTCGACGACGAGGTCAACCGGATGTGCCTCGCGGACGCCAGGCTGTTCATGGCGGGACTCAACCTGACCTACACCGACCGCGCGAGCATGGCCGCCTCGGTGGAGGTGCGCGTCCCGTTCGTCGACAAGATCGTCGCCGAGGCGGCCTTCACGATCCCCGGGCGGGACAAGATCCGCGGCAAGGTCTCGAAGGCCGCGCTCAAGGACGCGGCCGAGAGCTGGCTGCCGCCCGAGATCGTGCACCGCCCCAAGGCGTCCTTCGGCGCCCCGCTGCGGGCCTGGGTCCGCAACGACCTCAGGGAGCTGATCGGCGACGTTCTCGTGGGCGGCGAGCTCGTCCAGCTCGGCCTGCTGCGCAAGGAGCCGCTGCTCGCGCTGATCGCCGACGAGCAGGCGGGCCGGGAGGACAACGCCAAGCAGATCTGGCAGCTGCTGTCCATGGAGCTGTGGTACCGCCAGGTCCGGGGCGCGGGCGTGGCGGCCTAGGGACGAACAGACGTTGATTGATCACTGACCCTGAGGAACTTGATGAAGCAGATAGCCCAGAACTACAAGTCGGGTGAGCTGGCCGTCCTCGACGTGCCGGCTCCCGTCTGCCGCCCCGGCGGCGTGCTCGTCCGGTCGCTGTTCTCGCTGATCTCAACCGGCACCGAGATGATGAAGGTGTCCGAGGCCAGCCTGTCGATGGTGGGAATGGCGCGGGCCCGGCCGGATCAGGTCAAGAAGGTCCTCGACCAGGTGCAGCAGCAGGGGCTTGTCAGCACCTACAAGAAGGTGATGAACAAGCTCGACTCCTACACGCCGCTCGGTTACTCGCTCTGCGGTGTGGTCACCGAGGTCGGCGCGGGCGCGGAGCAGTTCAAGGTCGGCCAGCTTGTCGCCTGCGCCGGCAATGAGCAGGCACTGCACGCCGACTACAACTGGGTGCCGGTCAACCTGTGCGCGGCGGTGCCCGACGGGGTGCTGCCCGAGCACGCCGCGTTCGCGACCGTTGCCGCCATCGCGATGCAGGGCGTGCGACGCGGCGAGGTCCAACTCGGCGAGACCGCCGCCGTCATTGGCCTCGGCCTGATCGGCCAGCTCGTCGTCCGGCTGCTCGCGGCGGCCGGCGTCCAGACGGTCGGCATCGACCCGGTGCCCGAGCGCTGCCGCCTGGCGGAGAAATCGGGGGCCGTCGCCTGCGGGTCGCCGGAAGACCTGGACAGCGTGCTCGCCGCGCTGGCCAAGATCACCAGCGGCCGGGGCGCCGACCACGTGTTCCTGTCCGCCGGCGGCAACAGCAACGGCCCGGTTGAGGCGGCCGTGCGGCTGGCCCGCGACCGCGCCAGGATCGTCGACATCGGCAAGATGAAGCTCGACCTGCCGTGGAACGCGTACTACGAGAAGGAACTCGACGTCCGGTTCTCCCGGTCCTACGGGCCCGGCCGCTACGACACCAGGTACGAGCTAGACGGGATTGACTACCCGGCGGGCTACGTCCGCTGGACCGAGAAACGGAACCTGGAGTCCTTCCTCGACCTGGTGGCGCGCAACGAACTCGAGGTGGCGTCGCTCATCGACGGCGTCTTCCCGATGACGGACGCGGTCAAGGTCTACGAGGACCTCAAGACCGGCACCCTCAAGGCCATCGGCGTGCTGCTCGAGTACCCGGTTCCCGCCGACGACGCGCCGGCCCTGGTAACCAGGCAGGTGCTCCCGGGCGCGAAGCCCGCATCCGCTCGGAAAACCGGCTCTGGTCCCAGCGAGCGGATCGCGATCGGCTTCGTCGGAGCGGGCAACTACGCAAGCTCCATGCTCCTGCCGCACCTGGCCAGGCTGCCGGGGGCAAGTCTGGCGCACGTGGCAACCACCAAGTCGCTGTCGGCCGTCAACGCGCAGAAGAAGTTCGGCTTCATCACCGCCTCAACCGATTCTGAGTCGGTCTTCGGTGACGACTCGCTCGACGCCATCTTCATCGTGACCAGACACGCCACGCACGCGAAGCTGGTGTGCCGGGCGCTCGCGACCGGCAAGGCGGTCTTCGTCGAGAAGCCGCTCGCGCTCACTCGCGCGGAGGCCGACCGGATCGCCGAGGCCATCGAGGAGACCGGCAACGACCGGCTGATGGTCGGCTTCAACCGCCGGTTCGCCCCGCTGCTCACCGCCATGCGGAAGGACTTCGGGGCGGCCGCGGCCACGGCGTCGACCAGGTACCTGGTCAACGCGGGCCCGCTGGCTTCCGGCAGCTGGTACCTCAACGAGGAAGCGGAGGGGTCGCGTTTCGTGGGCGAGGGCGGGCACTTCATCGACACGCTCACCTGGTGGGCGGATTCCCTGGTCGAGGAGGTCTACGCGGTGCGTGGCCCGGAAAAGGGCGATGTCCAGGCTACGTTCCGGTTCGGCAACGGGGCGTCGGGCACGATCGCGTACCTGACCGGCGGCAGCGCCCGATTCCAGAAGGAAACGATGGACGTCACCGGCGGCGGCCGCTCCGCCCGGCTCGACAACTTCAAGACGGCCTCGGTTTGGACCCCCCGTGGCAAGTCCGCCGCCAAGGCCCGCGGCGGCCAGGACAAGGGCCAGCAGACGGAGATGGCGGCGTTCGTCGAGGCGGTCAGGACGGGCGCGCCGATGCCGATCAGCGCCGACTCCCTGCTGGCGACCACGCGGGCCACCATCGCGGTGGGCGAAAGCCTGCTCAGCGGCCGTCCGGAGCCGGTGTGAACGATACGTCAAAGCTCAGCTGGTACGTCAGGCGACTTGGCCGGATGTCGGCCGTCGAGGTCGCCTGGCGCATCCGCGAGCAGCTAGTTCGGCGCTCATGGGCGCGGCGTCAGGTGCTCCCAGGCCAGGCCCCCCCGGCCGCGCTCGCGGCCCGGCCGGCGGCGGCCGAGCGCGCCTTTACCTCGCTGCTGCCGCCGAACAGCGCCGCCGCCGTGCCCGAGCGGGCCCGAGAGGCGATCATCGCTGATGCGGACCGGCTGCTCAAGGGCGAGTGGGAGATGCTCGGCGTCACGCGCACCGACATGGATCAGCCCGACTGGTTCCGTGACCCGGCGACTGGCCGGAGGTCCGCCCCCGAGGCGTACGCGTTCAGCATTGACCAGCGGGACGAAGCCGCGGTCGGCAACATCAAGCAGGTATGGGAGGTCAACCGGCTGCAGCACCTGACGCTGCTGGCGGTCGCCTGGCACCTCACCGGCAAGGACGAGTACGCGGAACGGGTCGCCGAGCAGCTGTGCTCCTGGTGGCGGGAGAACCCGTTCCTGTCCGGAATCAACTGGACGAGCGGGATCGAGCTCGGCGTCCGTCTGATCAACTTCGCCTGGATCAGGCGACTGCTGAACGACTGGCCGCCGGTCGCCGACCTCTTCGAGAACAACGATCTCGCCCTGCGGCAGATCCGCTGGCACCAGGAGTACCTGGCGGCGTTCGAGTCCAGGGGCTCGTCGGCCAACAATCACGTCATCGCCGAGGCCGCTGGGCAGCTGGCCGCGAGCTGCGCCTTCCCGTGGTTCCCGGAGAGCGACCGCTGGCGGCGGGACGCACTACTGCTCCTTGACCGTGAACTGGCGCATAACACGTTCCCTTCCGGGATCAACCGTGAGCTTGCCTCTGACTACCACGGCTTCGTCGTGGAGCTCGGGCTCCTTGCCGTGCTCGAAGCTGAGGCGGCGGGCACGCCGGTCCCGGCACGTACCTGGACGCTGCTCGCCGCCATGGTCGACGCGATGGCGGCGCTGGTGGACGAACGCATCCGCCCGCCGCGCCAGGGCGATTCAGACGAGGGACGAGTGGTCCTGCTCGACGCGCCTGAGCACAACCGGTGGCCGGCCCTGCTGTCACTCGGTGACGCGGTGTTCGGACGGCTGGACTGGTGGCCGGGCCTGGTGCCGGACGCCGGCAGCGTGCTGGCCGGCGCGATGGTCGGCGCGAAGAAGGCCGTTGACGGACGCCCGTCTCACCGGCCGTCCAGATTCGCGGACGCCGGCATCACGATCCTGCGGACGGAGGCGGCCCGATCCCCGGAGATATGGTGCCGCGTGGACGCCGGGCCGCATGGGTTCCTGTCCATCGCCGCGCACGCGCACGCGGACGCGCTCTCGATGGAAGTCCGGTATGCCGGCGTAGACGTCCTCGCCGACCCCGGGACGTACTGCTACCACGGCGAGCGCGAGTGGCGGTCGTACTTCAGGTCGACGATCGCGCATAACACGGTCGAGGTCGGCGGGTTCAGCCAGTCCACCGAAGGCGGTGCGTTCATGTGGCTGCGGCAGGCGCGGTCCTGGTGGATCCCGTCGTCCGATCCTGATCTGCACTGGATCGGGGAACACGATGGCTATAAGACGCTCAAGCCGTCGGTCAGGCACCGTCGGTCGGTCCGGCTTGACCCCGCCGCCAGCGCAATCGAGATCACCGATGTGATCACCGGGGGCGGCCATGACGTCCGGCTCGCCTTCCATCTCGGCCCGGACGTTCGAGTTGAGCTTGACGGCGCGGGCGCCGTCCTCCGGTGGGACTGGCCGAGGCCGGCGGAGGCACGGCTGGAGCTGCCGGGCAAATTGCGCTGGAGTTCACACCGCGGCGAGACGGCCCCCCTCATGGGGTGGTATTCCGCGGCACTTGGCCAGCGCGTGCCCGCGTGGACGCTTTTGGGTTCGGGGCATCTGCCGCACGGCACGCCCTTGATAACAAAGCTTCAGTTTACCCCAAGTGACCATTTGCCTGAGCGTTTCGTCCCAGATCGGGCCGTATCATTGGGCGTACCTAACAGCGCGCAAAATAACGCGCTGGGCAGTCAAGCGGAGGCCAGATGAGCCAGCAGCCACTGGACCTGCGAACGTCCTTGCATATTGCTAGACGGTATCGGGCCCTGATTGGCGGCCTGGCCGCGCTCGGGCTCCTCGCAGGCGTCGGCTACGCGGTGCTGAACCCGCCGAAAGCGACCGGCGAGGCGCTCGTCGTCATCCCTCAGCTCACTACCTCGTCGGATACAGCGGTCACCAACACTGGCACCGTCATCACTTCCGGCTCGGAGACCCAGGTTCTCATCGCGGGCAGTGACCCCGTCCTCAAGGCGGCCCTGCCGAACATCTCCCCGGCGATGACGCTGGCGGAGCTCAGGGCCGCTGTCCTGGCGTCGAACCCGACCGGGGCGATCATCGCGATCGACGGCCACAGCACGAGCGGCGCGCAGGCAGTTGAGATCGCCAACGCGGTCGCCAAGAGCTATGTGGCCTACGTTACCGTCCCTGGCAGCCCGGCCGGCCGGGTGAACGCCAGCCTGCTCCAGCCCGCCGAGAGCTCGACCGGGGACAACCGGGTGGAGGGGGTACTCCCCGGTGCGCTGATCGGGGTCATCGCCGGGGCGCTGATCGGCTTCATCGTCGCTCTCGCCCGGGGACGCAATGAACGACGGCTGCGGCAGCGGGACGCGATAGCGAACGCCCTCGGCGTCCCCGTGCTCGCCGCTATGCCCGTCATGCACGCATCCGACGCGGCCGCCTGGACGAGGCTGCTCGACGAATACGAACCGAGCGTGGTGCTCGCGTGGCAGCTACGAAAGCTGCTGCGGCAACTCGGAATTGCGAATACGCGGGACAATGGTGGGGAAGGCGGCGTCCTATCGCTCGCCGTTCTTACTCGGTCGTCCGATAAGCCGGCCCTCGCGCTGGGACCGCAACTCGCCGCGTTCGCCGCGTCGCTGGGGATCAAGACCGCGCTCGCCGTCAGCCAGGAACAGGATCCAGCCACGCTGGCCACGCTTTACCGAGTCTGCGCGACCCCGCCGGACGCAGCGCCACCGCGCGCGCGGCCATTGCAGACCCTGGTCGTGAGCGGCAACGAGGCCGCCGACATTGCCGATGCCGAGTTCGTTGTCCTCGTCATCGTCAGTGACGATGACAGCCAACGACTGCCGGACGTGACCCGGACCGACGTGACCGTTCTTGGAGTGTCCGCCGGGTCGGCGACCGCCGAGCAACTCGCGAGGATCGCGATGGCCGCAGACGCTGACGGACGCGGCATTGCCGGAATCCTCGTCGCCGACCCGGACCCGACCGACGGCACCAGCGGGCGGATCCCGCAGCTGGCCAAGATCCAGCGCCGGGTTCCGACTCGAGTCACTGGAATACCAACGGAGAGCAGACGTTGAACGAGCCAAGTCAGAGGCCGATCTGGCCCGTCGGTATCGACGACGACCTGCCGGAGCGGCTGTGGCCGGGCGGCGACTTTCCGGTCGGCGAGGACAGCGTCACCGACGACCCGACCACCCGTCTCGTCACGCTCTCCTTCCTCGGTGCGGCGCTGAAGCGCCGCACGCGGATCTGGGTCGCTCTCGCCGTGATCGGGCTTATCGTCGGCATCGGGCTGTACAAGGCCATGCCGCCCGCGTACCAGTCGACGACCACCATCTTGCTGAAGGACGGTCCCAACGAGGACCCCCAGGTGCAGATCACGTCCGATGCGGCGCTGGCGCAGAGCAACGCGGTGGCCGAGGACGTCATTCACCAGCTGGGACTCAACCAGACCGTGGCCAGCTTCCTCACCTCGTACTCGGTGACGCAGGTGGCCAACGAGGTGCTGTCGATCACCGCGAGCGCGCCGACGTCGGCGGGCGCGGTGGCGCGGGCCGACGCGGTGGCCGCCGCCTTCCTGAAGGTCCGGGCCCAGTACGCCCAGGTTCAGGAGCAGCAGAATGAGGCCGGCCTCAACCAGCAGGTCACCCAGTTGCAGGGTGAGGTGACGACGGCTGGCAAGCAGCTTCAGCAGGCCTCCACTGCCAATCCTCCCGCTTCCCAGTCCACAATCTCCAACCTTCAGAACGCGCAGAAGACGCTGCAGAACTCGCTCGCCGCGGCTCAGTCCGACGTGGTCGGCACGATCGTCACCGACCGGTCCCTGACGCAGACGATGATTCAGGGCACCCAGGTCATCAACGCCGCGCTGCCAGGCAAGCGCTCGGTCGTGAAGGCGGGCGGAATCTACATTGGCGGCGGCCTGCTCGGCGGTCTGGTGCTCGGCATCGCGATCGTCATCATCGGCGCGCTGCTGTCCAACCGGCTGCGGGCCAGGGACGATGTCGCCTACGCGTTCGGGGTGCCGGTCAGGGCGAGCTTCGGCCCGCTGCGCAGGCGGCGGCTGCCGCGCCCCGGCGGTGCCCGCAATCGCCAACGTGACCTGGGCCGCCTGGTCGAGCACCTCCGCCACGCGGTACCGGGGAAGTCCGGCAGCGAGCCGGTCGGCCTGGCCGTGGTCGCCGTTGACGACCCGGAGACGGTCGCCGAGGCAGTGGTGGCGCTGGCCGCGAGCTACGCCGCGGAGGGCAAGAAGATCGTGGTCGCCGACCTGTCAAGCGGCAGCCAGGCGGCACGTCGGCTCGGCGCCGCCCGGCCTGGGGTGCAACTGGTCAGCGCCGCCAACGGGGCTAGGCTCAAGGTCGCCGTTCCTGATCCCCACGACGTGACGCCGGTCGGCCCGCTGACCAGCAACACGTCACTGGTCGACCTGGGACAGCCGAGCGAGGCGCTGACCGAGGCGACATTCGGCGCGGACGTGGTGCTCTCGCTGGTGACCCTGGACCCGGCGTTCGGCGCTGAGCACCTGGCTACGTGGGCCACGGACGCGGTGGCGGTGGTAACCGCCGGGCAATCGACTGCGGCTAAGGTCCGCTCGGTCGGGGAAATGCTGCGGCTGGCGGGAACGCGCTTCGAGTCGGCCGTGCTCGTAGACGTCGATAAGAACGATGAGACCCTCGGCACCTGGAGCGCCACCGCCCCCTAGCAGCGGAGGGCCGGAACGCCCTTACGCGTCGGCGACCCCGTCCCGGGTCGGCTTGAGGTGCGCCCACTGGTGCCAGCCGAGCACGGACTGGCCGGGAAGTCCGTGCACCGGCAGCGGCGGCGCGTGCATGAAGCGCTTGTAGGTGCGCGTCACCCGGAAGGAGGGAAAGTCCCGTTCGATCCGCCGACGGTCGTAGACGAGAGCGTACGGGTTGCCCGGGCCGTCGGTGTTGTAGTGCGTGAACTCGTTCAGCCGCAGGTACCGGCCCAGCCCGATCCGCCTCGCGTTCTCCACGTGCGCGCCAAGCATCCCGTCACCGCTCTTCACGATGCCCAGACCGGCCAGCGGGTAGGCGGCGAGCAAGGCCGCGCGGCGGACCAGGGCAATCGAGACCAGGTAATTCAGCGACCAGCGGGCGTACATCATGATCACCAGTTCCCCGTCTGGACGCAGCACGCGGTGGATCTCCTTCTCCGCCTGCCTGATCTCGGGGACGTGGTGCAGGACGCCGTGGCTGAAGACCATGTCGAACGAGTTGTCAGCGAACGGCAGGTCGAGGACGCTGCCTTGGCTGAGATCCTCGAAGGGCAGGTCGCGCAGCGTGAGCCGGGTCCTGACCCGCTCGATCGACTCGGCGGTCAGGTCGACGCCAGACCAGCGGGCGCCGCGACGGATCAGGCTCTCGGCGTCCGCCCCCTCGCCCAGCCCGATCTCCAGGACCTGCTTGCCCTTGACGCCCAGCGCGTCGAAGCAGGCAGGCAGGTGCTTCTCGGTCTGGTAACGGAACCGGTCGTAATCGGTGAAGAACTTCTCATAGTCCCCGCCGAAGCGCTCTCGCAGCCCGCCAACCTGAGCGTCCCCGCAAGCATGGTTCTGCCAGAAGTCCTGGACCGTCTGCTCGTCCATCATCGCTGCACCACGTGCGCTGACACTCGCTGCTCCTCGGTGGCTGACAAGGCCCCAATGGCACGGGCCGGTAGTAGTTCCCTACTAGATCGGTGCCCGGCTGGGTTGATACCTTGCCCAGGCGGCGGCGAGGGCGGGTCGCCGACGCTACGGCAGTGCAAGATCTGGAAAAGGCGGCCGCGAATGTATCAGCACCGGGCCTGCGCGGGTCTTACAGTTGGCGGGGTTGCTGTCGCATCCTGTCAAACCACAGCGTCGGCCGCGGAGGGTACGTGAACAGCCCTGCACAGGAAGGCGGACGCACCGTTCGCGGCGCTGGGCACCTTGGACTGATGCGGGAACCGTCTCGGTCAAGGTGCGCGCTCGGTGGCTGATCGAACAGGCCGCGCGGGCGGTATCCGCCGTCGGCTGGCTCAGCGCTTCGGGTGGGGCCTGGCCGACCAGGCGATGTCCAGCCTGTCCAACGCCGCCATGAGCTTCTACGTGGCCAGGGAACTGGGACCAGCGCAATTCGGCGCCTTCAGCATCGTCTACGTAACGTACGCGTTCGCGCTCAACGCCTCGCGCGGCCTGGCCACCGAACCGCTGCTTGTCCGGTTCACGGATGCGGAGCCGAAGGCCTGGCGCTGGGCGGTCAGCCGTTCCGGTGGCACCGCGCTGGTCTTGGGCATCGCGATGGGCACGTGCGCGTTCGTCGCTGCGGCCCTGCTCACCGGGACGGTGGAAGTCGGCTTTATCGCCCTTGGCCTGACGCTGCCTGGCCTCATGCTCCAGGACAGCTGGCGTTACGCGTTCTTCGCGGCCGGGCGCGGCGGCCAGTCCTTCCTCAACGACACGATCTGGACCGCGGCGATGGTCCCCGGCATCGTGATCTTGCGGATTACCCACCATGACGCGTTGTTCTGGTTCGTTCTCATGTGGGGTCTGGCCGCGACGGTGGCGGCCTGCGTCGGCCCACTGCAGGCGCGGGTGCTGCCGAGGCCCTTCAGCGCCCCGGAATGGGTTATCCGCCATCGCGACCTGGGGCCGCGCTTCCTGGCCGAGAACACGTCAAGCGCCGGGGCCAACCAACTGCGGACCTACTGCATCGGCGGGATCGCGGGCCTGGCAACGGTCGGCTACGTGCAGGCCGCCAGCTTGCTCATGGGGCCGTTCCTCGTCGTCTTCATGGGGATATCGATCGTCACCGTCCCTGAGGCCGCGCGCATCCTCCGCGACTCCCCGGGCCGGCTGCGGCGGTACTGCTTCCTCGTCGGCGCCGGGCTGGCGGTCGCATGCGCTCTGTGGGGGGCAGCGCTACTGGTCACGGTACCCAGGGGGCTCGGGCAGCTGCTGCTTGGCCGGGAACTGTGGCGTCCCGCCTACCAGCTGGTGATTCCCTACGCGATCTCGATCATGGGCTCGTGCTTCACCGATGGCGCGAACGCCGGGCTGCACGCGCTCGGCGCCGCGAAGCGCAGCCTGCGCTCGATGATCTGCTCGTCCGGGATCTACCTAGGATTCGGGATCATCGGCGCGTACGTCGACGGAGCGGTCGGCGTGGTCTGGGGCGCGGCCTTCGCGACGTGGCTCGGCGCGGCCCTGTGGTGGCGGCAGCTGTACAACGGCATGCACGAGGCAGGCCACTGGTCTCCGCGAGGCGCGGACCGCGGCCTGCCCGCCTGGGACCGGCCCCCGGTCGCCGCGGCCGCGCGGGAAACGGACGGGTGGCCGGATGAGTACATCGTCTCTCCTCCTGGCATGGAGAGGTCCTAGCCCGGATGCCCGGCGCCAACCCGTGTATCAGGGGCCCACTGCCGCCGATCCAGTGGGTCATGCGGGCGACACCAGGCCGCCCGCTTTAGCTCCGTGCTGTCGGACATCAAGGTGGGTGGACGGTGACTGCGACCCCGCGGCTGAGCATAGGTCTCGCTGTCTACAACGGCGAGAATTTCCTTGCCCAGTCAATTGAGTCCCTGCTTGGCCAGACTTTTCAGGATTTCGAACTGATTATCTCGGATAATGCGTCTGCTGACCGTACCGCTGACATCTGCGCTGGGTACGCGCGACAGGATTCGCGAATCCGCTACTTCTGCCAACGGCAGAACATCGGCTCGGCCCCCAATCACAATTTCACGATTCATCAGGCCAGGGGCGAGCTGTTCAAGACCGCGTCGCATGACGACCTCTACGGGCGCGACCTGCTGCGGTTCTGCGTCGAGGCGCTCGACAAGGACCCGGCGGTCGTGCTCGCGCACTCATGGTCAGCGGTAATCGACAAGGCTAACGCCATCACCGAGGTCGTCGACTATCCGGTCAATACGGGGGATCCTCGAGCGCCCGAGCGGCTGCGCAGCATGCTCTTCGACGGGTGGGGAGACGACGAGGGCGGAGTGGTCAGAACGGATGTGCTGCGCCGGACCGCACTGCACGGCAGCCATCACTTCGCCGACCGCACCTTCACCGTGGAACTGGCCCTGAACGGACCCTTCTACATGGTGCCAGAATACCTGTACTTCCGGCGTCAGCATGAGGGCCAGGGCGGAGCCGCCGGCGACGTGCGCACCCGTTGCGCGAACCTGGATCCGCGTCGTGCCAGTCGGCTGAGGCACCCGACGGCCCGGCTCTACGGCGAGTACATCGGGAGCTACGTGTCGGCTATCGCCCGCGCTCCGCTGTCCGCCGCCGACAAGCGGAAGTGCTACCGGGTTCTGGGCCGTTGGGTGGCCAGCAGGGCGCTGCCGGTGGCCGAGCGCAGCCTCACCAGAAGTCGGCTGCGAAGCAACGGCGAGGCGTCTTCTCCCGCCCCGAGCGGCCTATCGGTTGAAGCCGTGGTTGCCCATGCCGAGCAGGGGTCTGCGTGAACCGCGAGGAAAACCGGGGCCGACCGGTGCCCCGGGTCGGCATCTTCGGCAAGGTGGGGGCCGGGAACATCGGCAACGACGCTTCCATGGAAGCGCTGCTTGGCTACCTCAGGACCGACCACCCGAACGCCGTCATCGACGCGATGTGCACCGGGCCGGAGACGCTCCGGTCCCGGTACGGCATCGACGCCATCCAATTGTTCTGGCATAACAAGTTCAAGGCGTCGGGAGCCGCCGGCACGATCCTGAAAGTCGTGGGCAGAGGCCTCGATACCTTCAGGACTGTCAGCTGGGTCCGCCGTCACGATGTCGTGGTAGTGCCCGGTGCCGGAGTCTTGGAGGCGAGCCTGCCGATGGTGCCCCGGGGCTGGCCGTACGCGATATTCCTGCTCTCGGCGGCGGGGAAGGCTTTCGGGACTAAGGTCGCCTTCGTTAGCGTTGGTGCCGGAACCGTCAATCAGCGAACGACCCGGTTTCTGTTCAATTCGGCTGCCAGGCTTGCTTATTATCGTTCTTACAGGGATGCCGGCGCGAAAGAATCCATGCGAAGGCGTGGGCTTGATGTGGGCCGAGATCACGTTTACCCGGATCTGGCGTTCGCGCTCCGCCCGCCCGTCGGCAGTGCGGTGGATCCTCGGCTCGTAGCGGTCGGAGTCATGGCCTACTATGGCACGAACGACGAGCGCAAGCAGGCCGACGAGATCTATGTCAGTTATGTCGCCGGGATGAAGAGGTTCGTTCGGTGGCTGGCCGAAAATGACCACAAGGTCCTGCTTGTAGTAGGCGACACGAATGGCTCGGATAACGATGTCGTAGCGGAGATCCTGGATGACATTCGAGTGAATCTTCCAGATCTCGAGCAGTCAACGGTCACGGCGGCGGCAGTTTCCTCCTATTCGGATATCATGCAAGTGATGGCGCGCGTCGGTAGCGTCGTTGCAATCCGCTACCACAATGTCTTGTGTGCGCTCAAGCTTTCCAAGCCGACGATTGCGATCAGCTATTCCCCGAAGCATGACGTACTGATAACGGATATGGGGCTTGCCGAGTTCAGCCTGGCTGTCTCCACGCTCGATATAGACGAGCTGGTCAAGAAGTTCACGGAGTTGGAGAGCCGGTCGAACGAGCTGACGCGCACGCTTGAGAAGCGCAACGCGACCAAGGCCGAGGGAATTGCCGGTCAGTTCGCTGAGCTGTCTGCCGTCTTGTTTCCAGCGCAATCCGGGCCAGGTTGACATTCGGGGTCGCCGGGCGCGCAAGGTCCTCCTGGTCGTGGCGGCACTCGTCACGCTATTTGTGGTGCTGACGGCACGGATACTTATCTGGCCGATTCAGGGCGCGCCCGCACGGGTGGATGCCATTGTCATGCTGGCCGGGCCCGGGGATCGCCTCCCGGCCGCGCTCCTGCTGGCCAGAGAACACCGGGCACCGGTCCTGGTGGTCTCGCGCGGCTGGATGGGCTACGGCGGCCCGTGCCCGCCGCCCACTCCCGGGGTCAAGACCATCTGCTTCGAGCCTAACCCAGGTGACACCAGAGGCGAGGCGGAGTTCGTGGCCGCGCTCGCCAAGCGGGAAGGCTGGCACTCGCTGCTCATCGTGGCGACGAGGCCGCAAGCGGCCCGGTCGCAATTGCTCTTCGGCCGCTGCTTCTCCGGCGGGGTCTATGTCAGCACCGCGCCGATCACGGCCACCAGCTGGCCTTATCAGATCGCCTACGGCTGGGGAGCGCTGCTAAAAGCCGTATTCCTGACTCGGAGCTGCTGACCGAGCGAGGAGCTTCGACGGCTTGGCTAAAACTGCGCCAGCAGTTTCACTGCGTCGTCCAGCGAGAGCCCGGCTCGGTCGCGAGCTGACCTGACGGTCGCCGGCCGCGGCCAGGGTATCGCCAGTTCTGGGTCGTCGAAGGCGATCGACACGTCCTCGGCGGGATCATGCGCACGATCGATCCGGTAGGAGACGTCCGCCGGGTCGGTGAGCGCCTGGAATCCGTGCGCGCAGCCAGCGGGCACGTACAGCGAGATTTGCGGGGTGTCCCGCAGGTCGAAGCTTTCCCAGTTGCCGAAGGTGGGCGAGTCCTGCCGCAGATCAACGATGACGTCGAAGATCGTGCCATAAGAGCACCGCACGAGCTTTGCCTCGCCCGCGCCGCCGCGCACATGCAGGCCGCGAATCACCCCGCAGGCCGATCTGGACACGCTGTCCTGCACGAAGGCGCCGGGGTCGATGCCTGCCGCCCGCATCACGTCAACATCGAACGTCCGGCTGAAGAAACCTCGTTCGTCGATATGCGGGGTCGGCTCGAACAGCAGTGCACCACTGATCCGCGGTACCGGGAAAACGTCCAATTCCCCTCCAGCTACGTGTGGACGCCGACCTTCACGTCGGCTCCTCGACTCGATCGGGTCGTTCAGTGAAGAGCGAACTCCGCCAGCGGGGGAGCAGCCCGCCTGGTGCGTCCTCGGCGGTGATGGCATAACAGATGTGGTCTCGCCAGGCGCCGTCGATGTGCACTTCGCGTACCCGGATGCCCTCGTTGCGGAACCCGAGCTTCTCCACGACGCGCCTGGAGGGAGCGTTCTCCGGGCGCACGGACGCCACGAGCCGGTGCAGCCCCATCACGAGGAGGCAGTGATCGACCGCCATCGCGAGCGCCGTTGGCGTGATTGCGCGCCCGGCGAACTTCTCATCGATCCAGTAGGCGACCTCGCCCGACCGAGTCGGTCCCCAGGTGATGTGCCACACCGAGACCTGCCCGGCGAGCTGCCCCGCATAGCGGATCCCCCACCGGAACGCGACCCTTCGCCTGCTCTCCCACTGGTCGCGGGACATTGAGACAAACGGCCAGATCGGCGTTTGCCTGGCCAGACTGGTAGACCGCTGGATCCGCGACTGGCTTGGGGATGCTGCGGGGCTGGTGGCGCCCCACGGGCTGAGCCAGGAGTCGTTCGCCTGCCGTATCCGGTGCCACACGCGGGCGTCGGAGAACCGTATCGGCTGGAGCGTGAGCGGCGATTCAAGCAGGTCTGGCTCGGTAAGGATGGCAGGCCACCCATGGATGCGTCCCATGGCTGTCAATCACTCCGCCCTTCGATAAGATCCGGCCATATGTGCGGCTGGACACTCCGCTCGCGCGCAGCACCAAATCAGCCGCCCGGTGCAGATTGCGATGTTCGCGAACCGTACGCAGGGCGTACAAACTGGCGCTATCGCGTAGACGATAGGCGGCACCTGGCAGGGAGCGGCTGGTTACGACGCCTGCGCCGACGTAAATGTCGGAGTTCTTCAGGGCATCTGTGTAACGAATGGCCCCCTTGCCCATGTGCAGCTTCTGCACACCCACCGTGCCGAGCGCTTCGGCCATCAGCCTTATTTGCATCAGGCCAGGGGAGTACTTGCTGAACTCGATGTTGTATGCAGCAAACCACCCGACGAGAAGACCCTCGGCCCGCAGGCCGAACTGAATGGCCACCGGCCGGTCATCCGCGTACAGAACGGAGAGCAGTCCGGACAGATGTTCTGTCCGGGTGGCGAGGAGCTCTTCGAGAAGCCCGGGAATCCACGATCGTTCGAAGCGGTCGACGCTGTTGGTCCTGCGGTACTGCTCTGACTTCCACGCCATGAGCAGGCGCAGCACCTCCGGGTCGGAAGAATCGCAGACCAAGCGGAGCGCGCCCGCCTCACGACCGAGTTTGCGCGTCTTCCGCTCCAGTTCCCGGCACATGTCCGAGGCCCGGACGCGAAGCTTCGCGTAGTAGGAGCCGAAGCCCTCGGTCAGATCGATGACCGGGGACGGACCGGTGGCCGCATGGTATGCCCTGAAGGGCGCTTGATCCGAGATCAGGTTGTCGAATCGCCAGGCCGACAGGCCGCACCCTCGTAGCAGGTCGCCCGCGTTCCACTGGGCACCGGGTGCGTGAATGACGCCCTGGCAGGCCGACAGCCACCCGGAGATCGGCACGCCAACGCCGAACCTGCGCTTCTCGAAGGGGAAGAAGCCAATAACATCGTGGCCATCCGAGAGAACGGCGACTCGGGACTGGGGGCGGTAGCGCCCCACAACAGCGGCGAATTCTGGTGACAAGAATGGATGCCAGAGCGACGGCGTGGCCCGCTGCATCCGGTGCCACGATTCGATTTCGGCGGATCCGAGTTCCGTTGGATGCACCGCGTTAACATGCATCACCTGTAAATCGCCTTCACGATCGGCACCAATTTCCGGCGGGTCTGGCGAATTACGTAATATGCCTGCGGCGGTAGGTGCGGCAGGAGTGGTGACCGGCGCGCGTGCATCAGGGTGGCGAATTGGTTCGGTCGGAGATCGATGTAACGATCAATGTCGGTGAACCACTGGCCGCTTAGGCGCGCCTGCTGCTGTGAACGGCTGACCTCGGCCGATCTCTGTGCGCCGTACGCCTGTAGTGCGGACTCGAGGCTATCGCAACCATGGAGATTGTCCGCGAGTGCCAGGGCGTCCTCGACGGCGAGTGTTGTCCCGAGGCCGGCGGTGAAATGAGTGCCATGCGCGCAGTCGCCGATAAGCGCGATGTTTCCCTTGTGCCAGCGCTGGTTGTTTACACTCTGAAAACTCAGCCAGCGAGCGTTGTTCTCGTCACCTACCTGACCGATGAGCCGATGGCCGTCTAGCTGTTCTTTGAAGATATCACTAATCAGTGAGATCGATTCTGATATTGACATTGCGTCGAATCCGAGGGCCGCCCAAGTTTCCTGTGAGCAGTGGACAACGAACGTGCTAAGACCGGATCGAACACCGTAAATACAGCTCCAGATCCAGCCACAGTCGGTCCAAATAAAATGATAGACCGGCGCCGTGGCGGGCGTTGCCGTTCCTAGCCAGATATACCTATCTGTGGTCGGGACCCGGGTCGTGCCGAATCCTTCGACGGATTGTCGGATCCTGCTGTTCAACCCGTCGGCGGCGACGATGAGATCGGAATCGGGGGCTTGCGTCGCACTTGTGAGCTCTTCGCCGTAACGAATTTTCACGCCAAGTCGCTGCGCCCTCGCCCCGAGGATCTCAACGAGGCGCGGCCGGTTGATGTTGTAGACGTCCGAGCTCCCGTTGTAGGTGACGCATTCTCCGCGGATTTCCACGGATTGGTCGCGCCAACCCAGCGTTGCCTCCTCGATCTCTCGCGCCGAATCAAGGTCGTTGGCGTAGAGTTTCTGGACGAGGCCGGGCCCGAAGCTCACACCCCAGCCATAACCACACCCAGCGTCCCTCCGCTCGTAAACCGTAATTTCGTGCTTCGGGTCACGGAGCTTTGCCAGGATCGAAAAGTAAAGGCCAGCCGGCCCCGCTCCCACGCAGGTGATTCTCAAGGCGCCTCCCGTCGGGGTAGCACGGGCTTCCGTCGACTGTAGATCATTTTCACGGTGGGTCCTACCACGCGGCGCACGTCATCGAGGAAGGTCATCCTATTAGCTGTGGTGCGAAGCAGGTAGGAGACAGTGGGCGGCAACACCGCGACGAGAGGTGACCGGCGCCCATATATTAGCGCACCAAATTGCCGGGGCTCGCGGTCAATATATCGCGGCAGGTTCTCGAACCAGCGTGCGCTGCAGCGCGCTTCGGCCAGGGTAGTCGCCATCTCCGCCCTGCGCTGCTGCTCATAAGACTGGAACGCGGATTCTGTAGCGCCGTGCTCAGACAGGCGGTCAACGAGGACTATGGCATCCTCGACTGCGAGCGTCGTGCCCATGCCAACAGCGAAGTGCGAAGTGTGCGCGCTGTCCCCGATAAGTGCCACCTTGCCCGAATGCCAGCACGAGTTACTTATAGTTCGGAAGTTCAGCCACCGCGCGCTGGTGCCGTCGCCGAGATCGCCGATCAGTCGATGGCCCGACAGGTGCTCCTTGAACATCCCCTCGAGAATCGGCAGCGCATGCTCGGTGGTCATTGCGTCGAATCCAAGTCGATGCCACGTTTCTGACGCGCATTCCACGATGAATGTGCTCGACTCGGAATCGATTCCGTAGGCGTGTGCCCAGATCCAGCCGCCCTCCGTTGGAACGAAGAGAAAGTTGAACTGCTCAAAAACCTTATCCGTGCCCAGCCAGATGTATTTGTTGCTGCCCGACACGTCTTGCGTCCGGAAGTCGCCGGCGTCCTGCCTTACCCTGCTGCTGACACCGTCGGACGCAACGACGACGTCGGCTTCAGGGAACTCCGACCCGGACGCGATCTCGCGGCCGTATTCCACCCGCACACCCAGGTCTAGGGCCCTACCACCCAGGATGCTCAGCAGGCGGCGCCTGGTGATGTTGTACGCCTTAGTGCCGGGCGCCACTAGCTGCTCGCCTTGATAGTGCGTCACCTGGTCATGCCACATGAACGCGGCTGCCTCGATCTCGCGGGCCGAGACGGGATCGCGGTCATAGAGTCGGTCAAGCAGGGATTGCCCGAAGGTGACCCCCCAGCCGGTACTCGAGTTGGTCTCGCTCCGCTCGAACACGGCGACATCGTGGCCGGGGTCGCGCAGTTTCATGAGAATCGATAGGTACAAGCCGGCCGGGCCGCCGCCTACGCAGACAACCTTCATGCTGGCCTCCGACTACGGCTGGTAGCGGGCACGGAATCGTTCAAGCGGGCCCCAAAGCTACCAAAAAGCCGACAAGGAACCGTCCCATTCCTGCAAGTCTCCTGATCGAGCGCTGAGCGCGGTCGTACATTTGATCGCGCGCCTGGCCCGTCTGATACCGACCGTGGCCATGAAAAGTGTTCGCCCGCGGGCAGCTCGAAGTCCCTGGTTGCGGCGGTTCCGCGAATCACGGCGGCCGCAGGATCCCGCCGGTCAGGCCCCACCCCGCCGGTCAACTCCCGCCCCGCCGATCACCGGGATCGTGCGTGTCCCGTGAAGTGCCACGGCACCCAGTTCTGGCGGCGGACATATCGGCGTGCCCGCTGCGCGAGTCGAGGGCCGTTCCACTACCCTCGCTAGTGGGAAAGTTCTCGCGCTAACAGGCAAGGAGCTGACGACGGTGGCGTCCATTGAAGCGGTGCATGCCAGGCAGATCCTGGACTCCAGGGGAAACCCGACGGTGGAGGTCGAGGTCGTACTTGACGATGGCTCCGTCGGCCGGGCCGGCGTGCCGTCCGGCGCGTCCACCGGCGCGTTCGAGGCGGTAGAGCTCCGCGACGGCGGCGCCGAGTTCGGCGGCAAGGGCGTCAGCCACGCCGTCGACAGCGTGGTGGACGAGATCCAGCCGGAGCTGCTCGGTCACGAGGCCGACGACCAGCGTCTGGTCGATCAGGCCCTGATCGACCTCGACCGGACGCCGGCCAAGTCGCGGCTCGGCGCCAACGCGATCATCGGCGTCTCGATGGCGGTCGCCCGGGCCGCCGCCGACTCGGCCGGCCTGCAGCTCTTCCGCTACCTGGGCGGCCCGAACGGCCACGTGCTGCCGGTCCCGATGCTGAATATCCTCAACGGCGGCGCGCACGCCGACTCGAACGTCGACGTCCAGGAGTTCATGATCGCGCCGATCGGGGCGCCGACGTACTCCGAGGCGCTGCGCTGGGGCGCGGAGACCTACCACGCGCTCAAGGCGGTGCTCAAGCAGCACGGCCTGTCGACCGGGGTGGGCGATGAGGGCGGCTTCGCGCCGAACCTCGAGAACAACCGGGCCGCGCTCGACCTGATCATGGAGGCGATCGGGAAGGCCGGGTTCGCCCCCGGTCGCGACGTCGCCCTGGCCATCGACGCGGCGGCGACCGAGTTCTACCACGACGGTGCCTACAACTTCGACGGGAAGCCGCAGTCCGCGCAGGAGATGATCGCGACCTACTCCGACTGGGTGAGCAGCTACCCGATCGTGAGCGTGGAGGACCCGCTGGCGGAGGAGGACTGGGACGGCTGGCAGGCGTTCACCGCCGCGGCGGGCGACCGGGTGCAGATCGTCGGGGACGACATCTTCGTGACCAACCCCGAGCGGCTCCGCCGGGGCATCGCCGAGAAGTCGGCCAACGCCCTGCTGGTGAAGGTGAACCAGATCGGCACGGTCAGCGAGACCTTCGACGCGGTCGCGCTCGCGCAGCGGGCGGGCTTCGCCTGCATGATCAGCCACCGCTCGGGCGAGACCGACGACACCTTCATCGCCGATCTGGCCGTCGCCACCAACGCCGGCCAGATCAAGACCGGCGCGCCCGCCCGCGGCGAGCGAGTCGCCAAGTACAACCAGCTGCTGCGCATCGAGGAGCACCTCGGCGACGCGGCGGTTTACGCGGGGGCCGGCGCCTTCCCGAGGTTCACCGCCTCCTGATATGGACGGGCAGACTCAGCCACCCCAGCAGCGAGGGCCGTCGCCCGCGCAGGCCGCCGCGATGGCGGCGGCCGCGCGGCCCACTCGGCTGACCGGGCGGGCCGCGCTGCTGGCGGTGGTGATCTGCGCGATCGCGCTCAGCCTGGCCTATCCGGTCCGCGAGTACATCGCCCAGCGGCAGCAGATCGACCAGCTGCAGGCGCTTCAGCAGGCCAACGCGGCCCAGGTGCAGGCGCTCGAGGAGGAGGACGGCAGGCTGACCCAGACGTGGTACGTGGAGCAGCAGGCCGAGGACGAGCTGCACATGTGCTTCCCCCAGGAGCAGTGCTACGAGGTCGTCTCCGGCCGGTCGACGCCGCCGACCGCGAGCAAGCCGCACGTCGCGGTCGATCCCTGGTACGCCGCCCTGTGGCAGTCCGTCCAGCGCGCCGACGCCCAGCCGACCAAGTGAACGCGGCCGAGCCGGGGATCGCCAGCCACGACGCGGAAGCGGTCGCCGCGCAGCTCGGGCGGGTTCCCCGGGGGCTTCAGCGGGTCGCGCACCGGTGTCCGTGCGGGCTCCCCGATGTCGTCCAGACAGCGCCCCGGCTGCCCGACGGCACTCCGTTCCCGACGGTCTACTACCTGACCTGTCCCCGGGCCGCCGCGGCGGTCAGCGGACTCGAGGCGGCGGGCCGGATGCGGGAGATGACCGAGCGTCTCGCCGATGATCAGCTGAAGGACCGCTACCAGCGAGCGCACCAGGACTACCTGGCTCACCGGGCGGTCGCGGCGACGCTGGCCGGGGTGGAGCCGCTGCCGGCCGGCACCCAGTCGGCGGGCGGGATGCCCGAACGGGTGAAGTGCCTGCACGCGCTGGTCGCGCACGAGCTCGCGGTTCCCGGGGCCAACCCGTTCGGCCGCGAGGCGCTCGACGAGATCGGCCCTTGGTGGACGCGCGGCCCCTGCGTAGTGGTGCCCGAGGGAGATAGATGACGCATCGGGTCGCGGCGATTGACTGCGGGACGAATTCCATCCGGTTGCTGATCGCCGACATAAATTCAACTGCCGATGATTTCGAACGGACCGTTGGCTCCACTGGCGGGTCGGCGCCTCCGCCTTCCGTGCTGACCGACGTGGCCCGCGAGATGCGGATCGTCAGGCTCGGCGAAGGCGTGGACCGCACCGGCCGGCTGTCCGAGGCGGCCCTTGACCGGACCATGACCGCGCTGCGGGAGTACGCCGACCTGATCGGCGCGGCCTCGCCGGAAGCGATCAGGATGGTGGCGACGAGCGCCACCAGGGACGCCGCCAACTCCCTGGAGTTCACCGACCGGGTCGTGGCCGTCCTCGGAGTCGCCCCGGAGGTGATCTCGGGCGACGCGGAGGCGCGGCTGTCGTTCACCGGCGCGACCAGGGAGCTGGCGGGCACGGCGCTGGCCGCCCAGGGCGCCTGCCCGCCGCCCTACCTGGTCACGGACATCGGCGGCGGCTCGACCGAGTTCGTCGTCGGCGGCCCCGAGGCCGCGGGCACGGGCGGTGAGATCTTCGGCCGGTCGGTGGACATCGGCTGCGTGCGGCTGACCGAGCGGCACCTGCACGCAGACCCGCCGCGGCCGGCCGAGATCGCCGACACCACCGCCGACATTGACGCCGCCCTCGACCAGGCGGCCGCGTCAGTCCCAGTGGCGAAAGCGAGCACCCTGGTCGGCCTGGCCGGATCGGTCACCACGGTCGCCGCGATAGCGCTCGGGCTGCGCCGTTACGACTCCGCCCGGATTCACCATTCGCGAGTGCCGGCCGAGCGGGTGCACGAGATCGCCCTGAACCTGCTGGGGATGACGAGGGCCGAGCGGGCGGCGATTGCGGTGATGCACCCGGGACGGGTCGACGTGATCGGCGCGGGCGCGCTGATCCTCGACCGGGTCATGTCCCGCTTCGGGTTCGCCGAGGTTCTGGTCAGCGAGCACGACATCCTCGACGGCATCGCCTGGTCACTGGTGCCGTAGTGGCGGACGCCTCCCGGCCTGCAGGCGACGCGGCTGCGGCGTTCGTGCCTCCCGGTACCGGCTGGCCGGGGGACCCGGCGGACGCGAGCACGCCCGTCGCCTGCACCGCAGGGCAGGTCGCCGAGCTCGCGCGCGACGCGGGGACGCTGCCCGAGCTGATCGCGCGGCAATCGGTCTGCCGGGCCTGCCCGCGGCTGGTTGAGTGGCGGGAAGAAGTCGCCCTGACCCGGCGCAAGTCCTTCAGGGAGCAGCGGTACTGGGGCCGGCCGGTTCCCGGCTGGGGAGACGAGGAGCCGTCCATTCTCATCGTCGGCCTTGCTCCGGCCGCGCACGGCGGTAACCGGACCGGGCGGGTGTTCACCGGTGATCGCAGTGGCGACTTCATTTTCGCCTCGCTCTACCGATGCGGCCTCGCGGCTCGACCGGACAGCGTTTCCGCCGGTGATGGCCAGCGGCTGATCGGCGCGCGGATGGCGGCCGTGGTCCGGTGCGCGCCGCCCGACAATAAGCCGACACCGGTGGAACGCGACCGTTGCCTTCCCTGGCTCACGGCCGAGCTGCGGATGGTGACGCCGTCCCTGCGGGTAATCGTCTGCCTCGGCGGGTTCGCATGGAACGCGCTGTGGCCCGTGCTCGGCGATCGCGGCTATCGGGTGCCGCGGCCGAGGCCCGTGTTCGGCCACGGCACGGAGATCACGGTGGACACCCTGGGCGCGGACGGATCCAGTTCCCCCGGCGGCGATGGCTACGGCGACGCGGGGCTGCTCATCCTCGGCTGCTACCACCCAAGCCAGCAGAACACGTTCACCGGCCGCGTCACCTCGGACATGGTCGACGCGATCTTCACCCGCGCTCGCGACGCGGCCGGTCTTCCCCGACGGACCCTCGGCTTAGAAATTGATCTTGCATTGGCTGTGACCGAACTGGTCCGCCAATTATTAATGCTTTGCTAGGGATGGAACGGCCGATATTCTCAGGCGTCGCACTAAGGGGATGGATTGTGATTTCAGGGTACTATTAGTCCGCCCCCGTAGCCCAAGGGAAGAGGCCGGCCCCCTAAAAGGGCCCTAGTGTCGGTTCGAACCCGACCGGGGGCACCGGACATCGGCCGGGGGCCGCAGGCTGGTTGAGCGGGGATTAAACGCGGCGAACGTGCATCCGCGTATGCAGTCGCAGGTCCGAAATGAGAATTGCAGCTACTTTTTCATCTCGACCGCACGGCTTTTGGCTAGACGCCAAATCGCCTGAGGTGACGCTGTATTTCGTACTCGCGGACGATAGCCACGGCGTAGCGGTCGCAGATGCCGTGCTCGTCGGCGAGCCAGTTCGATCGCTCCTCGCGGCGCAGGAAGGCAGGGCCGGACTCCAGGTGGCCGAACCACTCGGAGAGTGATCGACCGGTTACGAACGGGATGCGTGCGATGAGGCTTTTGTGCGTGTCAGGAGAGTGGGTCAGTGACATTGGCACCTCCGGGGTTGACGGCGCTTTTCACCGAGCCTGCCTCACCCGGAGGCCACTGGCAAGACCTAAACTGCAACCTTCCCGTAATGTCCCGTTTGTCAAGCCGGTTAGCTAAGCCGTTCGAAGATCATCGCCATGCCTTGGCCGCCGCCGACGCACATGGTCTCCAGGCCGATCGTCTTGTCGTGGAACTGGAGGCTGTTGACGAGGGTGGTCGCGATCCGGGCGCCGGTCATGCCGAACGGATGGCCGACGGCGATCGCGCCGCCGTTCACGTTGAGCCGCGACGAGTCGATGCCGAGCTCGCGGGCCGACGGGATGACCTGCGCCGCGAACGCCTCGTTGATCTCCACTAGGTCGACGTCGTCGATCGACATCCCGGCCCGGCCCAGCGCCTGCTTGACCGCCTCGATCGGCCCGAGGCCCATGATCTCGGGTGAGAGGCCGCTGACGCCGGTCGCGACGATCCGGGCCAGCGGCGTGAGGCCGAGCTCGGCCGCCTTGGTGTCGCTCATCACGACCAGGGCCGCCGCGCCGTCGTTGAGCGGGCAGCAGTTGCCCGGCGGTCACCGTTCCGTGCTCGCGGAACACCGGCTTGAGGGTCGAGATCTTCTCCAGCGTCGTCCCCGCCCGGGGCCCGTCGTCGGCCGACACGACGGTGCCGTCCGGCAGCGTCACCGGCACGATCTCCCGCTGCCAGAACCCGTTGGCGAGGGCCTTCTCGGCGAAGTTCTGCGACCTGACGCCGAACTCGTCCTGCTCCAGCCGGGAGATGCCGCGCATCGCCGCGACGTTCTCCGCGGTCTGCCCCATCGCGATGTAGACATCCGGCACCTCGCCGTCGGCCCGCGGGTCGTGCCACGGGGTCTCCGCCTCGGCGGTCGCCTTGGTGCGAGCCTTGGCAGCGTCGAACACCGGGTTCTGCGTGTCCGGCAGCGAGTCGCTGCTTCCCTTGGCGAACCGGGAGACGCACTCGACGCCGCCGGAGATGAACACGTCGCCCTCGCCGGCCTTGATCGCGTGGTAGGCCATCCGGGTCGACTGCAGCGAGGACGAGCAGTACCGGTTGACGGTGGTACCGGGCACGCTGTCGAGGCCGAGCAGGACGGCGGTCACCCGGGCGATGTTGAACCCCTGCTCGCCGCCGGGCAGCCCGCAGCCGACGATAAGATCTTCGACAGAGGCCGGGTCAAGTGCTGGAACCTTAGCCAGAGCCGCCGACACCATCTGCGCCAGCAGGTCGTCGGGCCGGATCGAGGTCATGGATCCCTTGAAGGCCCGGCCGATCGGGGAACGGGCGGTCGCGACGATGACGGCTTCTGGCATGATTTGGGCCTCCTTGTGCACGTGTCACAGACACGTTAACAGCCGAAACGACCAGCAGCCGATAGCGTCTGTGCATTGCGGTACCGCTGTGGAGCGGATAACCAGGGAGAGAGCCACGTGCAGGTTTACAACTCGCTGACCGATGTGATGGGGAACACCCCGCTGATCCGGCTCAAGTCCGTCGTCAAGGACGTCGCGAGGACAGCGAACGTCCTGGTCAAGGTCGAATACCTAAACCCCGGGGGTTCGATCAAGGACCGCATCGCGCTCCGCATGGTCGAGACCGCCGAGCGCGAGGGCAGGCTGCAGCCGGGCGGCGTCATCGTGGAGCCGACCTCGGGCAACACCGGCGTCGGGCTCGCCATCGTCGCCCAGGAGCGCGGCTACCGATGCGTCTTCACCTGCCCGGACAAGGTGGCCGGTGACAAGATCGCGGTGCTGCGCGCTTACGGCGCGGAGGTCGTCGTGTGCCCTACCAGCGTGCCGCCCGACCATCCCGACTCGTACTACAGCACCGCCCGCCGCCTCGCCCGGACGACGCCCAACGCGTGGCACCCGGACCAGTACGCCAACCCGGACAACCCGGCCGCGCACTATCACTGGACCGGTCCCGAGATCTGGGCGCAGACCGACGGCAGGATTACGCACTTCGTCGCGGGGATCGGCACCGGCGGCACGATCTCGGGCACCGGCCGCTTCCTCAAGGAGAAGTCCGGTAGCCGGGTCAAGGTCATCGGCGCCGACCCCGAGGGCTCGGTCTACTCGGGCGGGACCGGCCGGCCGTACCTGGTCGAGGGCGTCGGCGAGGACATCTGGCCGACCACCTTCGACCGGGAGATCGCCGACGAGGTGATCGCGATCAGCGACGCCGACTCGTTCGCGATGACCCGGCGACTCGCGCGCGAGGAGGGGCTGCTGGTCGGCGGCTCGTCCGGACTCGCCGTCGCCGCCGCTCTGAAGGTTGCCGCCAGCGCGGATCCTGACGATGTGATCGTCGTCATCCTGCCCGACGGCGGCCGCGGCTATCTGTCGAAGATCTTCAACGATGACTGGATGGCCGACTACGGGTTCTTGCGCGAAAGCAGCGCCGGGCCGACGGTCGGGGACCTGCTGGCCGCCCGGCAGACGCGCATACCGGCACTGGTTCACGTCCACCCGGACGAGACGGTGGCCCAGGCCATCGCCCTGCTGCGCGAGTACGATGTCTCGCAACTGCCGGTCGTGCAGGAGGAACCGCCGCTGATGGCGGCCGAGGTGGCCGGCTCGGTGGCCGAGAGCGACCTGCTCGACGCCCTGGTCAGCGGGCGCGCCACCCCGCAGGACCCGATCAGCGGGCACATGTCGCCGGCGCTGCCCGGTCCTCGGCCAGGGAGAGCCGGTCAGCAGCGCCGCCGCGGTCCTGGAGAAGTCGGGCGCGGCCCTGGTGCACGTCGAAGGCAAGCCCGCCGCGGTGCTTACCCGCGCCGACCTGCTCGCGTATTACGCCACCGCCACCGCCACGGCCGCGAACGCGGCAGGCACCACCAGCGGCACCGCCGCCACCACCAGCGGCACCGCCGCGAGCGCGGTCACCACCGGAGGAGAAGAACAGTGAACGACGAGATGCTCGGCTTCGAGACGCTGGCCATTCACGCCGGCCAGGACCCCGACCCGATCACCGGGGCGGTCGTGCCGCCGATCTACCAGACCTCGACCTACAAGCAGGACGGCGTGGGCGGCACCCGTGGCGGCTACGAGTACTCGCGCACCGCCAACCCGACCAGGACCGCACTCGAGACCTGCCTGGCCGCGCTCGAGAACGGCGCGGCGGCGCTCGCGTTCGCCTCAGGGATGGCGGCCGAGGATTGCCTGATCCGCACCCTCTGCCGGCCGGGCGACCGGGTACTCATCCCCGGTGACGCCTACGGCGGCACCTTCCGCCTGTTCGACAAGGTGCTCGCCAACTGGGGGGTGGAGTACCGGCCGGTTACCCAGACCGATCTCGGCGCCGTCGCCCGGGCCGCGGCCGAATGGCGGCCGAAGCTCATCTGGACGGAGACCCCCACCAACCCGCTGCTGTCCATCGTCGATATCCGCGCGCTGGCCGAGCTCGCGCACGACGTCGGCGCGCTCCTGGTGGTGGACAACACGTTCGCGTCGCCGTACCTGCAGCGTCCGCTCGACCTGGGCGCGGACATCGTGGTGCACTCCACCACCAAGTACATCGGCGGTCACTCCGACGTTGTCGGCGGCGCGGTCATCGTCCGGGACCAGGCGCACAGCGCGGACCTGCACTTCACCCAGAACGCCACCGGGGCGGTGGCCGGGCCGTTCGACGCCTGGCTGACGCTGCGCGGCATCAAGACCCTCGGCGTGCGGATGGACCGGCACTGCGCCAACGCCGCCCGCGTCGCGGCGATGCTGGCCGACCATCCGGCCGTCGAGGCGGTGTTCTACCCGGGCCTGGCCGGGCACCCCGGTCATGAGATCGCCAAGTCGCAGATGCGCGACTTCGGCGGAATGGTGTCATTCCGGGTGCGCGGCGGTGAAGCGGCGGCAGTCGAGGTGTGCGGGCGCACCCGCCTGTTCAGCCTGGGCGAGTCGCTCGGCGGCGTCGAATCGCTGATCGAGCACCCGGCCCGGATGACGCACGCCTCCGTGGCCGAGTCTCCGCTCGCGGTACCGCCGGACCTGGTCCGGCTGTCGGTCGGCATCGAGGACGCGGCCGACCTGCTCGCCGACCTAACCCAGGCTCTCGCTTAATCCGCCCCGGAGGCGAGCGGAGCGGGACTAGTGCCAGACCATCAGTACCAGGATCACCAGCCAGATCGCGGCGGTGATCCCGCCCATCATCGCGATCCGGCCGCGCTCGACCGCGCCCAGCCGTAGGCCCGTCCTCGGGTCGGTGGTCATGGTCGGCCGGGCATCGGAGGCGATCGCGGTGGCCTGCTGCTCGCCTCCGGCCACGATGGTCTGCTGCCCTTCCGCTGCCGCTTCCTGAGCGGGGGCCGCTTCGGCCGACGCGCGGGCCATGTCGGCGGTCCTGGTCACCTCGCCCCGCTCGGCCGCGACCGTGTCGTCGGCCGTGGTGAGCGCGGTCAGCGCCGTCCGCTGGTCGCGGATGATCAGTATGAGCAGCACGAACGCGACGACGAAGAGGGTGAGCGAGACCGAGATCCACCATTGGCTGAACTTGTGGGTCAGGCCGGCCAAGACAGCGCCGAAGATGAGGGTGAGCAGCGCGGCGATCGAGTAAATCCGCGTGGTCCGGTACAGATAGCCAACCAAGACGGTGTTCTGCCTGCGAATATAACGGGGCGTAGACATGATCGCTGCGGTACCTGGCCCGATGGTGAAAATCGCGGCCACCAGGTGGAGCCACAGGACGGCGTGGTCGGCAAATGACATGGTGCGATCCTAGGGGATGGGACAGGCCCGTGTCGGCCGGGACGGCCGCGCTGGTCTGCATGCGCGCGGCACGCTGACCTACCCGGCGAAGTTGCTGATAAACGTCCTGTAATCGCGCGAGGCCGGCAATGCGGCTAGCATTCCAGTCCTATGGCCGGGGACTTGGGGCAGGACGCTCATTGCCGCTGCGGGCATCCGCGATCCGCGCATCGCCACTACCGTGGCGGCACCGAGTGCGCCCTCTGCGCTGACTGCCCGCGCTACCGCTCGGCCGGGGGGCTGCTCAGAACCCTCGCCGCGCGCCTCCTGGGTCGATCCGGGCCTGACTGGTAGCGACGCGACGTGGTAACGCGCAGGTACCTGCATCAGGCAATTCCAGCCCGCGGGCCAGCCGGTCGACGCGCTTGAGCGCGTCGGGCACCCGGAACCGCCCGGCCATCTCCGTCACCAGGACGGCCGCGTCCGCAACCGTCATCCCGGCGGCGGTGACGTACAGGGGCCGGGAGGAAAGCCCGCGAAGAACCCGGGCGGCGTGCGTCGCGGTCGCGAATGCCGTCTTGGCCACGCCGATGACCGGGACGCTGAATTCGGCGTGGACATTCGCGCCCAGACCGGGTCGGCCGTCGGGATCGAGGTCAACATAGCCATCGACCACGATCAGCGCGGACTCGTTGACGGCTGGGATGACGGCCCGCAGCGGAGGCAGCTCGCGCCGGTAGAACTGGCCCGGCCGATACGGCTCGACCGCTGCCATCATCGCGGTCCGGGTCCGCACGACCTGCGAAAATCGCCGATCAGCGGCCGCCACCATCGCCGCCCGGGCGCCACCGTCGTCCAGATAGTGCACATCGACAGCGACGAAGAGCGCATCGGAGGCCGGCCTCGCGGTCCGGGACGCGACGATTTCCAGCTGCCCTAGCCAGTCAGCCGGTGACGTTGAGCGCGGCGATGACCTTGGTCGGGATCAGCCGGACGACCAGCTCGCCCGGACCGGCGTTGCGCTTGCCGACCGCCTCAGCCTTGTCGGCCCCCATGTAGCGGGCCGCGATCACGGTCGCGGTGCGGAGCAGCTCGGCTGGGTCCTCCGATAGCTCCGCGTCGCCCTGGACCTGGACGAACCCGTACGGCGGTTCCTGCAGGTTCGCGCAGAGTGTGACCCGCGCATCGCGGGCCAGCGCCCTGCCCTTGGCGGATTCCTTCCCTGTGTTGAAGACGAGGGAGCCGTCCTCGACGATGAACCACACGGGCGTCACCAGCGGCCTGCCGCTGGCGCTGGCGTAGCCCAGGATGCCGGTTCGGGTTCCCTCACTGAGAAACGCGCTGATTTCCGGATCGCTAACCGAGGTCATGCGATCACTCTAGTGAACCCCAGTCTGCCCGGCTCACCGGTCCTCCCCGCGAGCCCCGCCGGGCCGTCCTCGGGGAGCTGTCAGCTACGCCATCGGCCCGAAACGCACCTGTCGGCTACGCCATCGACACTGATAGGGCATGTCGCTGGCGTAGGTGACAGGTTAAGCGTCCTGTCGGCTACGCCAGCGACAGGAACGGGACTGGCCCGTGAGGCTGTGAGCGGTTACTGGTGCTCGGGGACGCGCGTCGCCGTAGCCTCAGGGGTCGTGGTGGCCGGCTTGTACCTGAGCGTGAACCACGCGCCGATCGCGAACACGACCCCCGCGATCAGGCTGCCCACCGCGCGCAGCGGGTGGTAGCCGGGCGACGGCACGTTCTGGTTGTTCACCCAGACCGTCCCGTGGCCGAGCCAGCTGGGCAGCGACCCAGCCGGCTCCACGCAGAAGATCACGCCGACAACGAGGAACGCGATCGCGACGACCGCGAGGATCACCGCGGATGCAATCCGGCCTGTGGTCGGGCCGGATCCTGTTGAGCGGCTCACCCAATCCTCCTGACGGCTAGCAAACGCCGATGGCGTTCACGCAAACGAGTATTGCAAATCTACCGTCGCCGCCGCGCTCCGCGGGTGCGAAGGAAGTCGTTCACCACGTATTCTCCCAAGTGCTCCGGTGTGGCTCGAAGGACCCGGCCGCCGTTTCGCTTGGCCACGTTGTCGACGAAGGCGGCCAGCCGGTCGTCGTCGGCCAGCATGAAGATGTTCAGCGCGGCGTGCCGCCTGGTCATCTTGTCCACCTCGGCCAGCGTCAGCTCGATCGTCTCCGGCGCGGGCGGCCAGTCGAACCACGGCCTGCCGTCCCGCATCAGGTGCGCGGTCGGCTCGCCGTCGGTGACGATCAGCACCACCGGCTCGTGCTCGGGGTGCTTGTCGAGGTGACGCCCGGCGATCATCAGCGCATGGTGCAGGTTGGTGCCCTGCACCATGTCCCAGCCGAGCCCGGCCAGCTCGGTCTCGTGCAGTTCCCTGGCGTAGTTGGAGAACCCGACCACCTGGATCGCGTCCTGCGGGTACTTGGAGCGCAGCAGCGCGTGCAGGGCGAGCGCGGTCTGCTTGGCGACCGCCCAGGTGCCGCGCAGCGCCATCGAGTACGACAGGTCGACCAGCAGGCAGACCGCGGCCGCGCTGCGCCGCTCGGTCTCGGCGACCCGGAAGTCCTGCGCGGTGAGCCGCACCCGGCCCCGGCCGACGCCCTCGGCGGCCGATCGCAGCAGCGCCGAGCGGACCGTCCCTGGCACGTCGATCGGCTGCTCGTCGCCGAATTCCCACTCCCGAGTGGCCCCGGTGGTGTCGCCCGCCTGGCCGGCGTCGCGCCGGTCGTGATCGCCGGACCGCATCCCGTCCTCCAGGCCGGCGAAGACCCGGCGCAGCGCCGTGTCGCCCAGCCGCCGGACCGCCTTGGGCGTGAGCTCCAGGTTGCCGCCGTCGCTGGCGAGGTAGCCCTGGCGCTGCAGCTCGCGTTCGAGGCGGCGCAGCGCCTGCAGGTCATCGACCGCCTGGCGGCCGAGCGCGCGGCGGACCGCCTCCTCGTCGACGTCGTCCAGGTTCGCGCCCGCGTAATCCTGGCCGAGCGCGGACTCCAGGTCGGCCAGGTCGGCCAGGTCGGCGACGGCGCTGGTGGCGTCGCCGAGGCCGAGCGGCTGCCCGCCGGACATCCGCACTCCCGGCTGCCGCTGGCCGAGCTCGGGCCGCCGGGCGCGCAGCGCGTCGCCGAGGGCCGACAGCTCGGCCGCCAGGCCGGCGTCCTCCATCGCCGTCGGCCATCAGGTTCGCGAGCTCCTCGCGCTGCTCGTCGGTCAGCGACTCGAGCAGCCGCTGGGCGGCCATCATCCGCCGGGTGAGCGAGTCGACCAGCTCCTCGAGGTTCTGCGGGCTGTCCGGGAACATGTCGCCGTACTGCGCCCATGAACTGGTCGAAGTCCTGCTGGGTGTGCTCGCCCCTGGTGTCGGCGTCGAGCATCTGCCGCAGGTCCGCGAGCATGTCCTTGACCCGCTGCATGGCGGCCGGGTCCGGGTTCTCGAGCGCCTGCTTCATGCCCTGGAACTGGCTGTCGAGCACCTCCCGGCGGAGCAGGTCGCGGAGCTGCTCGAACTTCTCCCTGGCGGCCTGCGACCGCCAGTCGTAGTCGGCGAGCTGCCTGATCGCGCGCGACGTGTCGTTCGGCAGCGTGTCGAGCTCGGCCTCGCGCAGCCGCGCGTCGTCGCTCGGGTCGGGGAACAGCTCGCCGCGCTCGGTCTCGATCGCCTCGTCGAGCAGCTCGCGGGCCTGGTCGAGCATCCCGTCGAGCCGGCCGGAGTTGCGCAGCTCGCGCTGGCGCTCGCGGACCCGGCGCATCAGGTCGTCGAGGCCCTGGCGGTCCTGCCAGCCGCGGCGGAGCAGGTCGCGGAGCGCGTCCCTGGTGTTGTCGCCGCCCAGGATGCGCTCGCCCATCTCGTCGAGCGCCTCCCGGACGTCATAGGGCGCCGCCAGCGGGTCCGGCCCATCGTCGTACGGCCCGTACCGGTAGTTAGCCATCTGCCGCTCCTGTGGGACCACGCGTCCGTTCGAAATGACTGTTTTTCTTAGTGTTCGCTAGGACCGATAGGTGGAGGTTCCGTCGCTGCTGTCCTTGGAGAGGCGGCGGATCAGGTACAGGCCCTCGAGGACGAACTCGATCGCCGCGGCGGCCTCGCCGAACGACTCGTGGCCCTCCATGCCGAGCCTGCTCATGATCTTGGCCAGGCCGGGGACCTCGCCGGTGCGGCGCGAGCAGCTCGGTGCCGGAGACGAGCTCGCCCGACTCGATCGTGCCGCCGTCCTCGAACTTGGCCAGCAGCCCGGTCAGGTCGGCGCCGCCGAGCCGGGCGCGGAACGTCTCGGCGATGGCGCGGCGCAGCAGGTGGACGAGGATCTCCTCCTCGCGGCCCTCCTCGCTGACCTCGAACTCGACCTTGCCGCGCAGCGTCGGCACGATGCCGGGCAGGTCGCCGACCCGCGCGACCGGCGTCTCGTCGCGCGCTTCGGCGATCAGCGCGGTCCGCCGCACCGCGGCCGCCGCGGCCGACTCCGCCGCCGCGATCGCGAACCGGGCCGAGACGCCCGAGCGGCCGTCGACCGCCGGGGACTCCCGCACCAGGCGGGTGAACCGCGCGATGACCTCGATCAGGTGCTCGGGCAGCTCCGCGCCCGGGTCCCGGCCGTCCCAGGAGACCTCGGCCTCCTGGGTGATCAGCGCGAGCTCGTCGGTCAGCGAGAGCGGGTAGTGGGTGCGGACCTCGGCCCCGAACCGGTCCTTGAGCGGGGTGATGATCCGGCCCCGGTTGGTGTAGTCCTCCGGGTTCGCGCTCGCCACCAGCACGATGTCGAGCGGCAGCCGGAGCGAGTAGCCGCGCACTCCGATGTCGCGCTCCTCGAGCACGTTGAGCAGCGCCACCTGGATCCGCTCGGCCAGGTCGGGCAGCTCGTTGAGGCAGAAGACGCCGCGGTTGGTGCGCGGCACCATGCCGAAGTGGATGGTCTCCGGGTCGCCGAGGGTCCGTCCCTCGGCCACCTTGACCGGGTCGATGTCGCCGATCAGGTCGCCGACGCTGGTGTCCGGGGTGGCGAGCTTCTCGCCGTACCGCTCGCTGCGGTGCTGCCAGCTGACCGCGAGGTCGTCGCCCTGCTCCCGGGCGAGGCGGCGGCAGCGGGCGCACACGGGCGCGTACGGGTGGTCGTTGATCTCGCAGCCCGCGACGGCGGGCGTCCACTCGTCGAGCAGGCCGCCGAGCGTGCGGATCAGCCGGGTCTTGCCCTGGCCGCGCTCGCCCAGCAGGATGATGTCGTGCCCGGCGAGCAGGGCGCGCTCGACGTGCGGCAGGACGGTCTGGTCGAAGCCGACGATGCCGGGGAAGCGGTCCTGCCCGGCGCGCATTCGCGCGAGCAGGTTCTCTCTGATCTCTTGCTTGACCGTGCGATAGACGTGGCCGCTCGCCCTCAGCTGGCCCAATGTGGCCGGCCGACCGTGCGAAGCGCTTGCGTTGGGATGATCGCTGCTCTGCTGCACCCTTCCGACACTATGTCGGGTTACCGTGTGTTCGCATCTTGAGGCGGTCCCGGCGGGCGCTAATGTTCGCTGTTGTGGCATCTATTTCCCCGCTCGTGCAGTCCGACGACATCGTCGCGGCCCGCGAGCTGCTGAGCGACGTCATCTCGACTACCCCGGTGCTCTACTCGCGGGTGCTGTCCGAGCTGGCGGGCGGCCCGGTCTACCTCAAATGCGAGAACCTCCAGCGCACCGGGTCGTTCAAGGTCCGCGGCGCGTACACCAGGATCGCCCGGATGTCCGACGCGGAGCGGGCCCGGGGCGTGGTGGCGGCCAGCGCCGGGAACCACGCGCAGGGGGTGGCGTTCGCGGCCGGGCTGCTCGGCGCCTCGGCGACCGTGGTCATGCCGGAGCGCGCGCCGCTGCCGAAGGTGGCGGCCACCGTCGGCTACGGGGCGTCGGTGATCCTGCACGGGGCGTCGGTCGAGGACGCGCTGGAAGAGGCGCTGCGGTTCGCGGCCAAGACCGGCGCCGTGTTCATCCACCCGTTCGACCACCAGGACATCGTGGCCGGCCAGGGCACGCTCGGCTTCGAGATCATCGAGCAGTGCCCGCAGGTGCGGACGATCCTCGTCCCGGTCGGCGGCGGCGGGCTCGCGGCGGGCGTGACGGTCGCCGTGCAGTCGCTCGACCCCGAGGTCAAGATCGTCGGGGTGCAGGCGGCGGCGGTGCCCGGGATGGTCGCGTCGATGGCGGAGGGGCACCCGGTGCAGTGCGTGGGCGAGCCGACGATGGCCGACGGGATCGCGGTCCAGCGGCCGGGCGACATTCCGTTCTCGATCCTGGCCTGGGCGGCCGACCGGATGCGTGACCGTGTCCGAGGCCGCGCTCGCGCGCGGCCTGCTGCTCTGCCTCGAGCGCGCGAAGCAGGTGGTGGAGCCGGCCGGGGCGGCCGGGGTGGCGGCGCTGCTGGCCGAGCCGGGCGCCTTCGAGCCGCCGGTCGTGGTGGTGCTGTCCGGCGGCAACATCGACCCCTTGCTGCTGTCCAAGCTGCTGCGGCACGGGCTCTCGGCGGCCGGCCGGTTCCTCGGCTTCCGCTGCCGGGTATCTGACTATCCGGGCTCGCTCGCGACCCTGCTCGGGCTGGTGGCCGAGCTCGGCGGCAACGTGCTCGAGGTCAGCCACGAGCGGCTCGCGCCGACGCTGCGGGTGGACGAGGTCGAGGTCGTCCTCCAGGTCGAGACGCGCGGCCCCGAGCACTGCGAGCGGGTCAAGGACGGGCTGCGGGCGGCGGGTTACGATCTGTCGTTCAGCTGACGCCACCCGTTCAGCTCATGGAGGAATACCAATTTAGTATGGGAAACGGCGCTATCTGGGCGGCAAAATAGCTTTTATTCGGGCCTGAGGAGTGGAACGTGAGCGAGTCGACGGGCACCGGCGCCCCGGCGGCGGCGGGCGAGGGCGGATCGGTCGGCGGCATCGGGGACGGCGGTGGGTACCTGACCCACCGGCAGGTCATGATCGTGCTGCCCGGCCTGATCCTGACGATGGTCCTCGCGATGCTCGACCAGCTGGTGGTGAGCACCGCGCTGCCGAGGATCGTCGGCGACCTGGGCGGCGTCTCGCACCTGTCCTGGGTGGTCACCGCGTACATCCTGACCTCGACGATCACCACGCCGTTCTACGGCAAGCTGGGCGACATGTACGGGCGCAAGAAGCTCTTCATCTTCGCGATCGTGCTCTTCCTCATCGGGTCGGCGCTGTCCGGCCTGTCGACGTCGATGGCGATGCTGATCTCGTTCCGCGCGCTGCAGGGGCTGGGCGCGGGCGGCCTGATGGTGGGCGCGATGGCGACCCTGGGCGAGATCGTGCCCCCCCGCGAGCGCGGCAAGTACATGAGCTACTTCATGGCCGCGATGATGCTCGCCACCGTCGGCGGCCCGCTGCTCGGCGGGTGGATCACCGACGCGTTCTCCTGGCGCTGGATCTTCTACATCAACCTGCCGGTCGGCGGGGCCGCGCTGGTCTACATGTGGCTGACGCTCAAGCTTCCGGTCCGCCGGGTCGAGCGCCGGATCGACTACCTCGGCGGCGTGCTCCTCGGCGTGATCGCGACCGCCGTCATCCTGGTCGCCACCTGGGGCGGCACCGAGTACAGGTGGGTATCGGGGCCGGTCCTCGGGCTGATCGCGGTGGCCGTGGTCGCGTTCGTGTGGTTCCTGTCGGCCGAGCGCCGGGCGGCCGAGCCGATGCTGCCGCTGCACGTGTTCAAGAGCAGGAACTTCAGCCTCGCGATGGCGCTGGCGTTCTTCGTCGGCCTGGGGCTGTTCGGCGCGCTGACGTTCCTCCCGCTGTATCAGCAGACCGTCCAGGGCGCCACCCCGACGGTCAGCGGGCTGCTGCTGACGCCGATGATGGTCAGCTCGGCCGCCATCTCGGTGCTGGCGGGCATCGTGGTGAGCAAGACCGGCAAGTACCGGCTGTTCCCGATCGTCGGCGGGGCGGTGATGACGGTCGCGATGTACCTGCTGACCGGGCTCAGCGTCAGCACATCACGGTGGGAGCTGGGCATCGACTTCGTGGTCCTCGGCCTCGGCATGGGGTGCCTGATGCAGATGGTCTCGCTCATCGCGCAGAACAGCGTCGAGCTCAAGGACATGGGCGTGGCGACCAGCGCCCGGATGTTCTTCCAGCAGATGGGCGGCTCGCTCGGGGTGGCCGCGTTCGGCGCGGTGTTCGCGAGCCGGCTGAACTCGGTGATGGCGTCGGCGGGCACCGCGGGCTCTAAGTTCCACGTCAGCGGCGCGTCGTTCGACCCCGCCCAGGTGTCGTCACTGCCGCACGCGGTGCAGCAGATCGTCTTCCGCGCGGTCACCCACGGGGAGGACGCGGTGTTCCTGGCGGTGCTGCCGGCCTCGATCGTGGTCTTCGTGCTCGCCCTGTTCATCAAGCAGGTGCCGCTGCGCGGACGGGCGCCGAGCGAGAGCGCGCCCGCCCCCGAGGCGGAGGCGCTGATCGGCTAGCGGGCGCAAAACACTGTAAAATTACCTAAAACGGGCGTCCGGCGGCAAGCGGCCGCCAGACGCCCGTTTGACCTGGGTCCTGCTACGCGCCTGCGTAGGGCACGGCGTCGATGATCTCCACCGCGATCTGCTTGCCGTTGGGCAGCGAGTAGCTCGCCTTCTCGCCGACCTTCTTGCCGGTGATCGCCGCGCCAAGCGGCGACTTGGGCGAGTACACGTCGATCGGCGCGCCGCTCTCCTCGCGCGAGGCGAGCAGGAACGTGACCTCCTCGTCGTCGCGGACGAAGCGGACGGTCACCGTCATGCCGGGCCCGACCACGCCGTCCGTGCGCGGCGGCTCTCCCACCCGGGCGTTCTCCAGAATGTACTGGAGCTGGAGGATCCGGCCTTCCTGCTTGCCCTGCTCCTCCTTGGCCGCGTGGTAACCGCCGTTCTCGCGCAGGTCCCCCTCGTCGCGGGCCGCCTCGATCTTTTTCGCAATATCGATGCGCCCCTGCACGGAGAGATAGTCGAACTCGGCCTTAAGCCGGTCGTACGCCTCCTGGGTAAGCCAGGTGACGCTTTCATTGCGCGTCTCGGTCACGGGCACTCCTCAGTACTACGCAGGACTCATCTGGCCGCTGCGTGCTGGCCGCTGCTTTGGGTGCGAGGGCTTACGTGCCTTCCGAGCAGCCAGCCGGTCTCCGGGGGTAATCTTCTGAGGCTAACAAGGTTCGGCCACTGGCGCGAACTAGTCAAGTGCTCCCAGTAGGCGGCGTGTCGGTCGAGAAAGCCTCCGACCCAGCGTTCCCGGCGGGAATGCAGATAAACCGGGTGGGCGTTCCGCTGTAGGTGTTCCGGTGTAAGTAGCAAGAGCAGACGGATGGAGACCAGGGTGTCATCCCAAGGGTCCGGGCAGGGTCAGACGGCAGACGCGAAGCTGCGCCTCATGGCGGTGCACGCGCACCCGGACGACGAGTCGAGCAAGGGCGCCGCGACGATGGCGAGGTATGTCAGGGAGGGCGTCGAGGTTCTCGTCGCCACCATGACCGGCGGCGAGCGCGGCAGCGTGCTCAACGCGGCCATGGACCGGCCCGAGGTGCTGGCCGACCTGCCGAGCATCAGGCGGGCGGAGATGGACCGGGCCAGGGAGATTCTCGGCGTTCGAGCAGCGTTTCCTCGGCTTCACCGACTCCGGCCTGCCGGAGGGGGACCCGCTGCCGCCGCTGCCCGAGGGCAGCTTCGGCCTGGTCCCGCTGGACGAGGCGGCGGCCCCGCTGGTCCGGCTGGTCCGCGAATTCCAGCCGCACGTGATCTTGACCTACGACGAGTCGGGCGGCTATCCACACCCCGATCACATCAAGACCCACCAGGTCGCGGTGGAGGCGTTCGAGGCGGCGGCCGACCCGGATCGGTACCCAGATGTCGGCGGCGAGCCCTGGCAGCCGTCCAAGATGTACTACTTCGTCACCTTCCACCAGGCCAAGTACGCCGCGCTGCACGAGGAACTCCTGCGCCGTGACCTGGAGTCCCCGTACACGGAGATCTTCGCCGAATGGGAGGAGCGCGCGCGCAAGCGCCTGGAGCGCGGCCAGCGGACCCTGGAGATCACCAGCCGGGTGCAGGCGGCCGATTACTTCGGCATCCGCGACGACGCGCTGCGCGCGCACGCCACCCAGATCGACCCCAACAGCTCCTGGTTCGCGTGCCCGCGAGAGGTCGAGCGAGTCGCCTGGCCGACCGAGGACTATCATCTTGCTAGGTCGCTCGTCGATACCGAGCTGCCGGAAGACGACCTTTTCGCGGGTATCCGGGAGAGTGTGACCCTGTGACGTTCCTCGCCGTGCTGGCTAGCAGCTCAAGCAACTCCACGTCGTCGCTCAGCAACGTGGAGCCGGGACTGCTCGGCTTCCTGGTGGTGGCCGCGCTCGGCGTCGCGCTCGTCTTCATTCTCCGCTCGATGAACAAGCAGTTCAAGAAGATCGGACCCCGCCCGGAGGACCCGGAGGACCTGGCCGCCGACGAGTCCGGGCCGGATGGCGCGGCCCGGGCCGCCACGATCGACCCGGCGGCGGCCAAGCGCAGTTAGGCCGCTGCCAACCGCGGCTGGCCGCGCTCAGCGGCGGCGGCCAGCGCCGACTGCCAGGCGGCTACTCGGCCTCGGGTTCGGTCCAGGCGCGGCTCATGGCCTCGGGCAGGCCCCACCAGCCGAGCGGGGTCAGCCGGTCGTCGGAGTCGATCGCGCCGAGCACGGACCACATGGCGGTCACGTTGAGGAACAGCTCCTCGATGCTGAGCTCATCGAAGTCCTCGTCCTCGTCCTCGTCCTCATCGAAGTCGCTCCCACCGAAGTCGGCGTCCTCGAAAAGCAGGGCCGCCTCGTCGAAGCCGTCATCGTCGTCAACCTCGACGCCGACCTCGACCTCGACGTCGACGTAGTCGTCGGCCTCCGCAGCCGTCGACCGCGGCGACGGCGGGGGCGAACGAGAAGTCGTTGTCGACCACGGCCAGGCCGATGACCTGCTCGGGATCGAAGTCCCTGACGTACCGGGCCAGGTCGGCGGCCGAGGCGGGCGTTCCCGGCCCCCCGGTCACCAGGGCTGACATGACCGCCAGCCAATCGAAGTGATCGAGGGCGCAGACCGCCGCGATCGCCGCAGAAAGCTCGTCCGGCTCGTCGACGTCGCTCTCCTCGTCGACGTCGTCCCCGAATTCGAGGTCCTCCTCCTCGGCCCATTCCATGGCCCGGGCGAACTCCTTGTCCTCGTCCGACAGCGGGCCGCCCTGCGGCGCCGCCACCGACGTGGCCAGCGTCAGCCACAGCTCGGCGTCGTCGGATGGCAGCGACTCGGCGTTGCGGCCGCTGAACGAGACGAGCATCTGGCCCGGCCACCCCGGCTGGGCGATGTCACCGCGGAGCTTGACGACGGCGGCGCGCAGGTCGGCCGCGGGCAGCGGGCGCTCGCCGGCCGCCGCGAGCATGGAGTGCAGCGCGGACCGCGCCTCGGCGTCGGCGGCGGCCCAGTCGGCCAGGAACGCCTCGTCCTGCTCGTCGAGCAGCGCCGTCATCGGCACCCGCCCGTCCGGCAGCGGACTGGTCATCCACCGCTCCTGCAGCGTCACGTACTCCCGGCGGGCATCCTCGTCCCCGAGGGCGAGCCGGTCCGGGTCGATCTCGCCCGCCGCCAGCAGTTCCTCCAGGTGGCCCACCAGCCTGGCGTGCATCTCCTCCTGGAGCTGGCTGCGGGTGGCGGGCTCGGCCCAGACGTGCAGCCCGATGATCCCGGTCGGCTCGGTCCCGGTCGCCTCAAGCCAGCCGTGCACGTCCCCGAAGGTCGCGTCGTGCTCGCTGATCTTCTGCAGGATCGTCTCGGCCGAGTCCCAGAACGGGGCGGACAGCGGGTTCCCGGCTGCGAGCAGCCCCCGCCTGATGGTCGGCAGCGACGCGAGCGCGTCGGCCGCCGGCACGCTGAGCAATGCGATCGCGACATCGCGCCGCCGCAGCTCGGCCACCCGTCGGTGGGCGAGGTCGGCTACCCGGTCAGCTTGGAGTTCCACGCCTCGCAGCGTACGACGCTCGCGTCCCAAGGCGCACGGCCCTCCAGTCTTTCTCGTCCGACTTACGTAGGTCTTACTGGGACTTCTCTGGCTTCTTAGCTTCTCAGGGTCAGGGCCGCTTACAGCTCGGCCCGGCCGCCGAGGTACGGCTGGAGCACCTCGGGCACGCGGACCTTCTGGTCGGCGGTCTGGCAGTTCTCGATGACGGCCGCTAGCAGCCGAGGGGTCGCGATCGCGGTGTTGTTCAGCGTGTAGGCGAACTTCACCGCCCCGTCCGAGTCGCGGTAGCGCACGCTGGCCCGCCTGGCCTGCCAGTCGTGCAGCGACGAGCAGCTGTGCGTCTCGCGGAACCGGCCGAGGGAGGGGAACCACGTGTTGACGTCGTTCATCCGGTACTTGCCGGCGCCCATGTCGCCGGTGGAGCACTCGACGACCTCGTAGTGCAGGCCCAGACCCTGCAGCAGGTGCTCGGCGACGCCAAGCAGCTCGGCGTGCCAGCGGTCGGATTCATCGTCGTCGGCCGCGCAGATCACGAACTGCTCGACCTTCTCGAACTGGTGCACCCGGAGCAGGCCGCGCACGTCCCGTCCGGCGCTGCCCGCCTCGCGGCGGAAGCACGGCGAGATGCCCGCGTACCTGATCGGCAGCGCCTTGGCGTCGAGGATCTCGCCGGAATGGAGGCCGACCAGGGCGACCTCGGCCGTGCCCGCGAGGAACAGGTCGTCGGCCGGGAGCGCGTAGGTCTCTTCACGGTGGGCGGGGAACTGCCCCGTTCCGATCAGCGCCTCCTCCCTGACCATGACCGGGACCGAGATCACGGTCGACCCGGTCGAGACGAGGTGGTCGAGCGCGTAGGACAGCAGCGCCCGCTCGAGCAGCACCATGTCGCCGGTGAGCGCGTAGGCCCGCTCGCCCGCCACCTTCCGCGCCCGGGCGAATTGCGCCCAGCCGCGGTTCTCGAGCAGCTCGACGTGATCCTTGACCTCGAAGTCGAAGGCCGGCCGCTCGCCCCACGTCCTGATCGTGACGTTGGCGGAGTCGTCCCGGCCGACCGGCGTGCCCTTCCATGGGATCGTCGGGGTGAGCAGAAGCTGCGCCTGCAGCTTCTCGTTGACCTCGGCGAGCGACTCGCGGACCTCTTTCAGGTGCAGGTCCTGCTCATCGTGCTCGGCCCGCAGCGTCACCCTGGTCGCCTCGTCGGCCCGCGCGAACTCCTTGGCGAACGCCTTTCGCCTGGTCTGCGCCTCGTCAAGCTCGCGTTGCAGTTCACGGCTGGACTGGTCCAGGCTGAGCAGTTCGTCCACGTCCAGGTCGATGCCCTTAACCCGGACGGCGGCCTTCACGGCTTCCGGGTTGTCCCTGATGAATCGTCTGTCCAGCATGGTGGAAACGCTACCAGGAGTGGCGCGCCGCGTGCTTAGGACGACATGGTCGCCATACGGTGGAGCTCATGCTGGTCACCAACCATGTACTGTCCGGGGTCGTGATCGGCGCGGCCGTGCGCCGCCCGGGCCCGGCCTTCGCGCTGGGCGTCGCGTCGCACTTCGCCCTCGACACCGCGCCGCACTGGGGCAAGTTCGGCCATGGCCGGAGATATCTGAGGGTGGCCGTGTCCGACGGCCTGGTCGGACTGGCGGTGATGGCGACGATGACGGCGCTGGCACCGCGCGGCCGCCGGGCGGCGGTGCTGGCTGGCATGGCGGGCGCCGCGCTGCCCGACCTGGACAAGCCGTCGCTGCTGTTCTTCGGCCGCTCGCCATTTCCGCCTGCGGTCGACCGCTTCCACACGAGGATCCAGCACGAGGCCCCGCGCCGCGCGCACTACGAGGCGACCGCCGCCGTGATCTTCGGCGCGGTCGCGGTTGTGCTGCTGCGCGGCCAGGAGCGCGAGCGCACGATGACGTAATCGGTTAGCGGATCTACAGTGCGGTGGAGGTGCTGTATATGTCGGCGTACAAGGACTCCATGTTTCCGCTGGCCGCCCGGTTCAGGAGTTGCTGAGCGCGGTGGCGAAGTTTGACACATCCAGCTGGAACCGCTGGAGTTCCAGGTTCACGCCGGTGCCCGAGTAGGTGCTCTGGTACAGGGAGATGTCCGTGACCTGGCTGAGCGTGTACAGGTCCTGCGCGACCTTATTCGCGTCCGCCACCACCGCGTTCGCGGCCGAGGCGGCCGCTGGCGGCATCGTGATGGTCTGGATCTGGTTCGCGAACATAGTCATCGCGGTCGAGAGGTGGCTGTCGTTGCTGGTGAGGCAGCCTAGGTTCTGGCCGCAGGAGGTCGTCGAGTAGTGCCCGCTGGTTGTCTTCAGCGTCGTGTAGGCGCTGTTCCACTGGCTGATCGCCGTGGTCCGGGTGTTGATCGTGCTGGTGGTGTGATTCGCCAGGGCGATCCGGCCGACCTGCTCGCCGACGTCGGTGATGACTCCGAGGACGATGACGACGATGAGCAGGACCTTGGCCGACTGCGGGAGGACCAGCCGCCAGCTGGCAGGCGGTGCGACCGGCTGGGCGCTGCCGTACCCGGCCTGCGTGCCGTACCCGGCCTGCGTGCCGTACCCGGCCTGCGTGCCGTACCCGGCCTGCGTGCCGTACCCGGCCTGCGTGCCGTAGCCGCCCGGCGTGCCGTAGCCGCCCGGCGTGCCGTAGCCGGGGGCGGGTGTGCCGTAGCCCAGCGTGGGTTCGTAGCCGGGGTTAGCGCCGGTGCCGGCTTCGGTGCCGTAGGCGGGCGTGGCCCCGTAGGCAGGCGGGGCCCAGTCTGCGGGCGGGGTGCCCCAGGCCGACTCGGCCGGCGTCGTCGGCTGGGCGGGCGCAGCCCAGCCCGGGGCCGGGGCCGGGGCCACGGTCGCCGAGACGTCCGGCTCGTCACCGAACAGCTTCCACGGGTAGGTCGAGGTGAGCATGCCCATGTAGCAGTAGTAGCGAGTCTGGAATCTGACCACGGCGGTGAACGCCAGGTGCAGCGGGGCGGGCAGCTTTCCGGTGATGAGCAGGATCAGCCAGGCGGGGAAGACCACGATCACGTTGCCCGCGCTGGTCACCACGCTCAGTACGATGTGCGCCCAGACGGCCAGGATGAGGCGGAAGAACACCGCGAAGCGATTGAGCCGCCCGGGCGCCGGGATGTCTATGACGATCGGGTACGCGAGATCGTCGTCGAACCTGAACGGAGGATAGTCGTCGGTCAGCAGGAACGAATATCCGTAGACCCGCGCATTCCACCGAGCCAGCCCGGAAAGGTAGCTGACCGCGAACCCGGGCAGTCGGCCCGTGAACAGTGCTCCCCACCAGCCCAGGAACACGACCACGAAGCCGGCTATGTCGAGGAAGAACAGCACGAACATGTGCGGGATGGCCAGGATCAGCCGGAAGGCGACCGTCAGCCGGCGCTGCTCGACCGGACCCGCCGCGACGAGCTGCACGGCCGGCTCCTCGACGAACTGATAAGGCGCACCCGTCGGAAACGAAGGGTAAGCCTGATAAGGATCGCTGGTCACGAGCAAGCCCCATTTCCGGCCGAAGGCGCGGCAGTCGGTAGACAGACCATGTGATATTAGTGAAAAACCGGTCAGACACAACACAGAGAATTGGTAAATATTGCGCATCGCCGTTGTTTTCCGTTCGGCGATGCCGCGACAGCCTCTCGGCGGACCCGATCGTTTCTACTCCAAGGCAGCCGAACAGGCCGACGGGCCAGGCGGTACAGTGTCGCGCACAGCGTGTTGACGATTGTGCTGCCGCGCGCCACGACAGGAGAATGCCGTGTTCCACTCCGACGAAGCTCAGCCGTCCGTCGTGTCGACGGACCTGCCCGCGGGTGCCTACCTGCTCGACGTGCGTGAGGACGACGAGTGGGCGGCCGGCCACGCCCCGGAAGCCGTGCACATCCCGGTCGGAGCGATCTCCGAACGGGCGGCGGAGATCCCGCAGGACCGCGAGATCTACGTGATCTGCCGGTCCGGCGCCCGTTCGGCCTACGCCGCCCAGGCGCTGGCCGGGGCCGGCTGGAAGACCGTCAACGTGTCCGACGGCATGACCGGCTGGGCGGTCGCCGATCGCCCGATGGTCAGCGAGACCGGCGCCGAGCCGTACGTGGCCTAGCCGGTCGTGACCGCGAGCGCCAGCGGCAGGACGGCCGGGGCGCCCGCGTCCCGCAGCAGCATCGCGGCCACGGTCATCGTCCAGCCGGTGTCGATCTGATCGTCGACCAGCAGCACCGGGCCGTCGCCGTGGGTCGCGAGCGCGGCCCGGAGGTCGTCGGGGACGACCAGGGCCCGCCAGAGGGTGGCGAGGCGCTGGGCGCTGTTGTGACGCCGAGGTCCGGGTCCGTCCTCGGTCGCGTAGCCGAGCGCCCCCAGGTAGGGAAGCCGGCCGATGGCGGCGATCCGCTGGCCGAGGCTGGTGATCAGGTCAGGCCGGGTCCGTGACGGCATCGCGATCACCGCGGCCGGCCGCTGCTTCCAGTCCCAGCTGGCCAGGACCTGCACCATCGCGTCCGCGAGCTGGTCGGTAACCGGGCCGTCGGGCGTCTGCTCGGATAGCAGGGCGCGCAGCGCGGCGCCCCAGCCGATGTCGGTCAGACGGCCGAGGGCGCGGCCGGGCTCGGCCAGCCGGGCGGCCTGGATCTTGCCCGCGGCGTCGATCCCGAGCTCCTTCATCCCGGTCGGCCACATCTTCCTGGGCTCGACGGTGGTGCCCGGCCGGGACAGCCGTTCCCGCGCCGCCTCGGCCCCGGCCGGCGCGACGTCAACCGCCCAGCGCTGCCCGGTGCAGTTGTCGCACCGGCCGCACGGGGCCGCCTCGGGGTCGTCAAGCTCCCGGCGCAGGAACTCCATCCGGCACGCGGTCGTGGCCTGGTAGGCCAGCATCGACTGCTGCTCGCGGTCGCGCTCGCGCGCCACCCGCTCGTACCGCTCGCCGTCGTACTCCCAGGGCTTGCCGGTGGCCATCCAGCCGCCCGCGGTGCGGGTCACCGCGCCGTCGACGTCGAGCACCTTGAGCATCGACTCGAGGCGCCCCCTGGACAGGTCGACCCGGGTCTCGATGGCGGCGGTGGACAGCGGCCTGCCCGCGTCCGCGAGCGCGTCGAGCGTCGCCCGGACCTGCCGCTCAGGCGGGAACGCGAGCGAGGCGAAGTACGCCCAGATGTCGCGGTCCTCGCGGCCGGGCAGCAGCACGACCTCGGCCCGCTCGACCCCGCGCCCGGCCCGGCCGATCTGCTGGTAGTAGGCGACCGGCGACTGCGGTGCGCCCAGGTGCACCACGAAGCCGAGGTCGGGCTTGTCGAACCCCATGCCAAGGGCGCTGGTCGCGACCAGCGCCTTGACCCGGTTGGCGAGCAGGTCCTCCTCCGCCTGCAGCCGCCTGGCCTGGTCGTCCTTGCCGCTGTAGGCGGCAACGTCGATGCCCTGCTCGCGCAGGAAGGCGGCCGTCTCGTAGGCGGCGGCGACCGTCAGCGTGTAGATGATCCCCGAGTTCGGCAGCGCGTCGGTCCGCAGCGCCTCGGCCAGCCAGGCCAGCCGCATCGGGGTGGCCGGCAGGCTGACCACGGCGAGCCTGAGCGACTCGCGGTCGAGCGGCCCCCGCAGCACCAGCACCCCGTCCATGTCGGCGGCGACCCCCGCGCCCAGTTGCTCGGCGACGTCCTGGGTGACCCGGGCGTTGGCGGTGGCGGTGGTGGCCAGCACCGGGATGTCCGGCGGGAGGGTCTCGAGCAGGGTCCTGATCCGGCGGTAGTCGGGCCGGAAGTCGTGACCCCAGTCGGAGATGCAGTGCGCCTCGTCGATCACGATCAGCCCGGCGGCCGAGGTCAGGTGGGGCAGCACGTTGTCGCGGAAGCCGGGGTTGTTCAGCCGCTCGGGGCTGACCAGCAGCACGTCGACCGCGCCGTCGCGCACCTCCGCGTAGACCTGCTGCCAGTCCTCGAGGTTGGCGGAGTTGATCGTGCGCGCGTGGATGCCCGCCCGCGCGGCCGCCTCGACCTGGTTCCGCATCAGCGCCAGCAGCGGCGAGACGATCACGGTCGGGCCCGCCCCGGCCGCGCGCAGCAGCGCGGTCGCGACGAAGTAGACCGCCGACTTGCCCCACCCGGTCCGCTGCACCACCAGCGCCCGCCGCTTCTCGGCCACCAGGGCCCGGATCGCGGTCCACTGGTCCTCGCGCAGCCGCGCGTTCTCGCCCGCCAGCGCCCGGAGGTGCTCCTCGGCCGCCGCCCGCAGTTCCCGCTCGTCGCTCATGACTACTTGGTACCAGGTAAAACCGGCGCCCGGCCCGGTCGTATTAGCCCTGGGGGCCACAGACCCGTTCTATGCAGCCCGGTGGGCCACGAGCCCAAGACGGTTGTGGCCTGGTGGGCCACGGGGCCACCACCGCCCGCGGAAGCTAGCATCAGAGATGTGACGGATACGGTGTCGATCAGGGACCTGCGGGTGTCCACGGTCATCGGGGTGTACGACTGGGAGCGCGAGACCGAGCAGGCGCTGGTGTTCGCGGTGGACATGGCGGCCGACGTGGCCAAGGCCGCCGCTCGGGACAACCTGGCCGAGGCGCTCGACTACTCGTCGGCCGCGCAGACGATCAAGACCGTCGTCATCGAGGGCAAGTTCATGCTCATCGAGACGGCCGCCGAGCGCGTCGCCGAGCGCCTGATCAGCGACTACGACCTCGCCTGGGTCCGGGTTGAGGTGGTCAAGCCGATCCCGAGCGAGGGCTACACGGCGGCGATCACCATCCAGCGCGGGTCGGGCCGCTAGACCCTTCGCTGACAGCGGACAACGGGCCGGAAATAAGAACGGGCTCTTCTTTCTTGAGTGTAGGTGACTCAACCTTAGGAGGGCTGATGAGCGAAACGCTCACGCTGCCGGTGCTGCCGCTCGATGACGAAGTGGTCCTGCCTGGCATGGTGGTCCCCATTGAACTTACCGACGCCGAGGTCAGAGGCGCCGTCGACGCCGCTCGCAACAGCGCGGGGCTTGGCCGGGGGCCAGGAATACGTTCGGAAGAGAAGTCCCAGGTGCTCCTCGTGCCGAGGATCGCCGGCCGACTGGCCGGCACCGGCACGCTGGCCGTGATCGAGCAGGTCGGGCGGATGCCCGGCGGCGAGCCCGGCGCGGTCCTGCGCGGGGTCTCCCGGGTGAAGATCGGCCACGGCACCACCGGCCCGGGCGCTGCGCTCTGGGTTGAGGGCACGGTGATCGAGGAGACCGGGCAGGGCGCCCGGGCGACCGAGCTCGCCAAGGAGTACAAGTCCCTGATCGTCGCCGTCCTCCAGCAGCGGGGCCAGTGGCAGGTCGTGGACATGATCCAGCAGCTCGACGACCCGTCGACAATCGCCGACCGGGCCGGCTACAGCAGCTACGTGACCGTCGAGCAGAAGCTCCAGCTGCTCGAGACGGCCGACATCGCCGAGCGCCTCGAGATCGCGATCAAGTGGACGCGGGAGCACCTGGCCGAGCTTGACGTGGCCGAGACGATCCGCAAGGACGTCACCGAGGGCATGGAGAAGCAGCAGAAGGAGTTCCTGCTCCGCCAGCAGCTCGCGGCCGTGCGCAAGGAGCTCAAGGAGCTGAGCGGCGACGGCGACGGGACCGAGGAGGACGACTACCGGGCCCGCGTCGAGGCCGCCGACCTGCCGGAGAAGGTCCGGGAGGCCGCGCTCAAGGAGGTCGACAAGCTCGAGCGGACCCCGGACGCGTCGCCGGAGACCGGCTGGATCAGGACCTGGCTCGACACGTCCTCGACATCCCGTGGAACGAGCGGACCGAGGACGCCTACGACATCGCCGGCGCCCGCGCGATCCTCGACGAGGACCACACCGGGCTCGACGACGTCAAGGAGCGGATCATCGAGTACCTGGCGGTGCGCAAGCGCCGCAGCGACCGTGGCCTCGGCGTGATCGGCGGCCGCCGGTCCGGCGCGGTGCTCGCCCTGGTCGGCCCGCCCGGCGTCGGCAAGACCTCGCTCGGCGAGTCGGTCGCGCGGGCGATGGACCGGAAGTTCGTCCGGGTCGCGCTCGGCGGCGTCAGGGACGAGGCCGAGATCCGCGGTCACCGGCGCACCTACGTCGGCGCGCTGCCCGGCCGGATCGTCCGCGCCATCCGCGAGGCCGGCACGATGAACCCGGTCGTGCTCCTCGACGAGGTGGACAAGATCGGCTCTGACTACCGGGGCGACCCGGCGTCGGCGCTGCTCGAGGTGCTCGACCCGGCGCAGAACCACACGTTCCGCGACCACTACCTCGAGGTCGACCTCGACCTGTCCGACGTGGTCTTCCTGGCCACCGCGAACGTGCTCGACTCGATCCCCGGGCCGCTGCTCGACCGGATGGAGCTGGTCACGCTCGACGGCTACACCGAGGACGAGAAGGTCGCGATCGCCCGCGACCACCTGCTGTCGCGGCAGCTCTCCAAGGCGGGCCTGTCGGCCGACGAGGTGACGCTCGACGAGGACGCGCTCCGGCTGATCGCGGCCGAGTACACCCGCGAGGCGGGCGTCCGCTCGCTCGAGCGGGCGATCGCCCGGGTGCTGCGGAAGGTCGCGGCCAAGGAGGCGCTCGAGCCCGGCGCGATCCCGGTCACGGTGGGCGTCGACAACCTCAGCGACTACCTGGGCAGGCCCCGGTTCACCCCGGAGACCCGGCTGACGTCAAGCGACCGCCGCACGGCGGTGCCCGGCGTCGCGACCGGCCTGGCGGTGACCGGCGCGGGCGGTGACGTGCTCTACATCGAGGCGTCGCTGGCCGACAAGGAGACCGGCGGGACCGGCGTCACCCTCACCGGCCAGCTCGGCGACGTGATGAAGGAGTCGGCGCAGATCGCGCTCTCCTACCTGCGTTCGCACGGCGCCGAGCTGGAGCTGCCGGTGACCGACCTGAAGGACCGCGGCGTGCACGTCCACGTGCCGGCCGGCGCGGTGCCGAAGGACGGCCCGTCGGCGGGCGTCACGATGACGACGGCGCTCGCGTCGCTGCTGTCCGGGCGGCCGGTCCGCTCGGACGTGGCGATGACCGGCGAGGTCTCGCTCACCGGGCGGGTGCTGCCGATCGGCGGGCGTGAAGCAGAAGCTGCTGGCCGCCCACCGGGCGGGCATCACCACGGTGCTGATCCCGCAGCGGAACGAGCCCGACCTGGACGACGTGCCCGCCGAGGTGCTGGCGAAGCTGTCGGTGCACCCGATGAGCGACGTCAGGGACGTGCTGGCGCTGGCCCTCGAGCCCGCGTCATCGGCCGTCAACGTCGACGGCGCGGACAGCGCGGCGGTCACCGCCGCCGCGTAAGCCAGGAAGCTCGGCTCGGTCAGCGGTAACGGCCGGGCGGCCCAGTGCGGGCCGCCCGGCCGTTCCGCTGCCCAGTCAACAGCACAAAATCGGTATATCGAACGGTCCGTGTCTTCGCCTGGCTGGTGCCGGTCAAGTGCGCCAGCAGGGAGGCCAGCGCAATGCCAGCAGGCCGCCAGCGCCGGTTGACAGGATGTGCATTGCTCGTTGCAGCGTGGCGCTCGGCAGCCAGGCCGCCAGCGCGGCCACGACGGCGGCCAAGCCGACCCTGCATCAGGTGACCGTCTACGGGACGTACCGCCCGAGCGTTTCCGAGCGTTCGACGACGAAGGCGAGCGCCGAAGCAGCCGCCGCGGTCTGCGGCGAGGCGTACATCGACTACTACGCCCTCGGGAACAAGAAGACGATCGTGTACTCGGGCTGGACCCTGTACGGCGACAACTACGCCGATTACTTCTACTGGGATATCGCCGTCACCGACTCGGCCGGCGTCGGCAGCCGCTATTACTACGGAGTCCCGACCGAGCAGGGCGGCGGAACTCAGTACTGGAATATCCCGACCGGCTGGACCAACGAGCACTCGGTCACCGGCGCTTCCTGGGCTTCCATAACCGAAGCGGTCGTTAACCTAGTGGGCGGCGGGCAGTGCCTTTTCCCGTCTCTTCCCTACAACTCGAACACCGTTGACATCTACTGACCGCTGACCGCGGCTGGGTCAGCAGGAACGGCCGGGCACCCCAGTGCGGGGCGCCCGGCCGTTCCCGTGCCGAGTGCCAGCGGTACCGATTCAGAGCTCGGCGTCGGAGTGGTCGGGGCAGAGGCCGAACAGCTCGACCGTGTGGTTGACCGAGGTGAAGCCGGCCTCGGCCGCGACCTTCTCCGCCCACTGCTCGATGACGCGCCCCTCCACCTCGACGCTGCGACCGCAGACGCGGCAGGTCAGGTGGTGGTGGTGACCGGTCGAGCCGCACTGCCGGTACAGGGCCTCGCCCGACGGGTCGCGGATCGAGTCGATGACGCCCTGCTCGCTGAGCACCTGCAGGTGCCGGTAGACGGTGGTGAGCCCCACGGTCTCGCCCTGACGGCGGAGCTCGGCGTGAATTTCCTGCGCGCTGCGGAACCCGGGAAGGCTGGTCAGGGCGGTGGCGACGGCCGAGGCCTGCCTCGTTCCGCGCACCCGAGTCCCCCTCGGCTGATCCACTGTCACGTCTTGCAAGTTAGCCGGCCTTCCTGGCGCTGACCATGAACCCCGACGGACCCGCGACCACCGCGCCAGCGTGATCTCCGCGTTCCGGTTGCTTAATGATACTGGAAACGATTATCATTACGAACGTACGGGAGGGCGATCATCGAGGAGCAGGGCATGCGCAGTGGTGCGGTCAAGGAGCGGATCGTCAGGCGGGCGGCGCGGACGGCGACGCCTGGCGCGCATCGCGCTGCTCCGGCCGGGGCGGCGGTCACCGCCACCGCCCTGTCCGCGTGCTCGATCGGCGCGAGCGCGGCCGGGTCCGATCCCGGCGGCAAGATCGTCGCGGTCGGCGCCGAGAACGAGTACGCCGACGTGATCAGCCAGGTCGGCGGCCAGTACGTGCAGGTCAGCGCCATCATGTCCAACCCCAATACCGACCCGCACACGTTCGAGGCGAGCCCCGCGATCGCCCGCGAGATCAGCGCGGCCCAGCTCATCGTGCAGAACGGCGTCGGCTACGACACGTTCATGTCCACGATCGAGAGCGCCGCCCAGAGCGGTAGCAGCAAGGTCATCGACGTCCAGAAGCTGCTCGGGCTGCCGGACTCCACCGCTAACCCGCACCTGTGGTACAACCCAAGCCACGATGCCGAAGGTCGCGGACGCGATCGCCGCCGACCTGGCCGCCATCCAGCCGGCCCACGCGGCCTACTTCAAGGCGAACGCGAAGTCCTTCGCCGCCTCGCTCGACTCCTGGGACAGCGCCATCGCCGCCTTCAAGCAGGCCTACGCGGGCGTCCCGGTGGCGACGACCGAGCCGGTGGCGGACTACCTGCTGCAGGCCGCGGGCGCGGACAACCTGACGCCGTGGGCGTTCCAGGCCGACATCATGAACGGGGTCGACCCGTCACCGCAGGACGTAGCCGTGCAGAAGGCGCTGTTCACCGACCATAAGGTGAAGGTGTTCCTTTACAACCAGCAGGTCACCGATCCGCTCACCGAGTCGCTGATTACGCTGGCCAACCAGAACGGCATCCCGGTGGTCGGCGTCTACGAGACGATGCCGACGCCCGGGTACGACTACCAGACTTGGATGCTGACCGAGGTGCAGGACCTGCGCAAGGCGGTCGCGGACAAGGTCTCGACCGAGCACCTGTGATGAGCGAGTTCCTGTGAGGTCCGTCATGACGAACGAAGCACCGCAGCGGGTCGCCGCCGCGCAGGCGACCCGAGCCTGACCTGCTGACGCTCGATGACATCGGCGTCCGCCTCGGCGGCCGCCAGGTGCTCAGCGACGTGACGTTCTCGCTCCGCAAGGGCGAGTTCACCGGGATCATCGGCCCGAACGGCGCAGGCAAGACCACCCTGCTCCGGGTCATCCTCGGGCTGCTCGAGCCGTCGGGCGGCCGGGTGCTCATCGACGGCGAGCCGGTGGACAGCAAGAGCAAGTCGGCCATCGGCTACGTCCCGCAGAAGCTCGTCATCGACCCGGACATGCCGCTGCGGGCCAGGGACGTGGTCGCGCTCGGCCTGGACGGGCACCGGCTCGGGTTCGCCTTCCCGTCGCGGCAGCGCCGCGATCAGATCGAGGCGGCGCTGAGCGACGTGGGCGCGGCCAGGTACGCCGACGCGCGGGTCGGCGAGCTCTCCGGCGGCGAGCAGCAGCGGGTGCTGATCGCGCACGCGCTGATCTCCCGGCCCAAGCTGCTGCTGCTCGACGAGCCGCTGGCCAACCTCGACCTCAGGAGCGAGCAGGAGATCGTCGCGGTGCTCGGCCGGCTGGCCCGCGAGCAGCAGATCGCCATCCTGCTCTCCGCGCACGACATGAACCCGCTGCTCGGCGTCATGGACCGGATCGTGTACGTCGCCAACGGGCGGGTCGCCACCGGGCCCGACCGACGAGGTCGTCACCTCCGAGGGCCTCACCAGGCTGTACGGCCACCGGGTGGACGTGGTCCGGGTGCAGAACCGGGTCCTCGTGGTGGCGGGCGAGTAGCGCAGTGCACTACCTATTCGAGCCGGGGCTGTTCGGCAGCGGCCCGGTCAGGACCGCACTGCTGGTCGGCGCCGTCGTCGCCGTCACCTCGGGCGTCATCGGCGTCTTCACCGTCATCCGCGGCCAGTCCTTCGCCGGCCATTCGCTGGCCGACGTCGCCACCACCGGCGGGTCTGGCGCGTTCCTGGTCGGCCTGAACCAGTTCTGGGGCTTCCTCGCGGCCGGGATCGCGGCCGCCGCGCTGATGGAGGGGATCGGGGTGCAGCGCCGCCGGGGCCGGGACGTGGCCACCGGGGTGGTGCTCGGCGCCGCCCTCGGCGCCGCCGCGCTCTTCCTCTACCTGGGCACCCTGCACACGTCGACCACCGGCGCGTCGTTCACGGTGCTGTTCGGCTCGATCTTCGTGATCAGCCCGGATACCGTGCCCGCGCTGATCGCGTCCGGGCATCATCGCCCTCGTCGTGGTCGCCGTGCTCACCCGGGTGCTGCTGCTCAGCTCGCTCTCGTCCGACCTCGCACGGGCCAAGGGCGTCCCGGTCAGGATCGTCGGCATGGTCTACCTGGCCGCGCTCGCGGTCTCGGTCTCGCTCGCGGCCGTCGCGATCGGGGCGGTGCTGTCCACCGCGCTGCTGATCGGCCCGTCCGCGACCGCGCTGCGGGTCACCAAGAGCCCGGGCTGGGCGATGGCCGCCTCCGCGCTGACCGGCGTGGCGGCGACCTGGATCGGCATCGTGCTCGCGTACGACTCCTACTACTGGCCGCCGCACGGCCACGGCTGGCCGGTCTCGTTCTTCGTCGTCGCTCTTGTCCTGGCCGGCTACCTGCTCACCTACGTCAAGCGGCCGCGACGGATCGCGCCGCGCTCGCCGCACGAGGGGGCCGAATGTTCACCGGCCTGATGCTGAACACCTGGATCACCGCGTCCATCGTCGCCGTGATCGCGGGCATGGTCGGCTTCTTCGCGGTGCTGCGCGGGCAGACGTTCGCCGCGCACGCGATACCGAACGGCGCGTTCGCCGGCGCGGCCGGCGCCAGCCTGCTCGGCATCAACGTGCTCTGGGGCCTGGCGGTGTTCGCGGTCGGCGGCGCCCTCGGCATCGGCGCGCTCGGCTCGGAACGGCAGGGCCGCAGGGGTCGCAACGACGTGGTGACCGCGCTCGGGCTGGTGCTCATGCTCGGGCTCGGCGCGCTGTTCATCAGCGTCAGCAGCGAGTACGCCGAGGAGACCTACGCGCTGCTGTTCGGCGAGGTGTTCGGGATCAGCCAGGACGAGGTGCTGCCGATCCTGCTGCTCGGGATCGTGTCCGTCGTCGCCATCGGGGTGGCGTTCCGCCCGCTGATGCTGACCAGCGCGCTCCCCGAGGTGGCGGAGGCGCGCGGCGTCTCCACCCGCCGGGCCGATCTCTACTTCCTGGTCGTGATGGCGCTGGCCACCTCGATGACCGTGCCGGTGGTGGGCGCGCTGCTGATGTTCAGCCTGATGATCGGCCCGGCCGCCGCCGCCCGCTCGGTCACCGCCCGGCCGGGGGCCGCGCTCGCCCTCTCGGTCGTCATCGCGCTCGTCACCGTCTGGATCTCCATCGCCCTGTCCTACCGGACCAACTGGCCGCTTGGCTTCTTCGTGGGCGTGGCCGGCGCCGTCTTCTACCTCCTCGGCCAGGGCGTCCGCGCCCTGGGAACCACCGTGGGAACCAGACGGTACAGGGCGGCGTAAGGGAACCGTTTGCCGTCGGTTCGCGTCAAAGGAACATTGAACGAAGGACGGAGACGGCCGATGAAACGGGCTTACAAGGCGGCTATCGCGGTCGCTGTCGTGCTGCTGGCGCTGGCCGCGGCGGGCTGTGCCGCCTCGGCCGATCCGGCGGCGTCGGGTCGGCCGCCGACGGGCCGCGAAGCCAGTCGGTCGGCCACCACGCACGCCCCCTTCGTCGGCTCCAAGTGGCTGGTCACCTCGATCACCAGCCACGGGAAGCAGACACCCATCCCCAACCGGGACCTGACCAACCAGGTCTACGTGCTGTTCACGCCCAACGGCCAGTTCGCCGCCGACGACCCGATCAACATCCACGAGGGGTACTACCGCCTGGCCGGCGATGGCTTTACGACGAACGGCCTCATGGTCTCGGCCGTCGGCTACGCGGGCAATAACTCGCTAATGCTGCTGGCGATTAACGCGATCTCGGCCTTCAACAACGGAGTTCACGCAACGGCCACTGTCACCGGCAACCGGCTCGTCATCTCGGTCGGCGGCTTCCTGCTCAACTGCGAACGCGACGGCACTTCGGGTCGTTCCTTCTTCTGACGCCGCTGGCTGAGGCAGCTGGCTGGGCGCCGCCGCGAAAATGGGACGACGCGCGGTGGCAGAATCGGACACAATGACGGATTGTGCTGCTCACGATCACGACGACCGCCGATAACGCGTCCGACCTCGGTTTCCTGCTGCATAAGCACCCGGGTCGGGTGCAGGCGTTCGACGTGTCGGTGGGGACCGCGCACGTGTTCTACCCGGAGGTGGGGGACGCCCGGACGACGGCGGCGCTGCTGCTCGAGGTCGACCCGGTCGGCCTCGTTCGCGGCCGTCAGGGGCCGGCGGCGAAGGGTTCGCGCTCGGGCAGTACGTGAACGACCGTCCGTACGCGGCCTCGAGCATGCTCGCGGTCGCGATCAAGGAGGTGTTCCGCACCGCGCTCACCGGGCGCTGCGCCGGCCATCAGGAGCTGGCCGACTCGGCTATACCGCTCGAGCTGCACGTGCCCGCGCTGCCCTGCCGAGGCGGGATCGACCTCGCGCGGCGGGTCTTCGAGCCGCTCGGCTGGCAGGTCGCGGCCGCCGCGGCGCCGCTTGACCCGGCGCTGCCGAACTGGGGGGAGTCGCGCTACCTGGACGTCCGGCTGGCCGGCACCGTGCGGCTGGCCGACGCGCTCAACCACCTCTACGTGCTGCTGCCGGTCCTGGACGACGCCAAGCACTACTGGGTGAGCACCGACGAGGTCGACAAGCTGGTCCGCGCGGGCGGCGACTGGCTGGCCGGCCATCCGGAGAAAGAGCTGATCACGCGCCGCTACCTGGCGCATAAGCGGGAGCTCACGGCGGACGCGCTCGCGCGTCTGGCCGAGGTGGACGACGCGGCGCCGGAAGACCTGGACAACGCGCTCGAGGGCGCGCGGATCGCGGCCGAGCCCGATCAGCCGGCCCCGCTCAGCCAGCAGCGCCGAGGGGCCGTGCTCGCCGCCGTCCGGGCAGCCGGCGCGACCCGCGTCGGCGACTTCGGCTGCGGCGAGGGCGCGCTCGTCCGCGACCTGCTCGCCGACCACGTGATCGAGCGGGTGGTGGCCACCGACGTGTCCGCCCGGGCGCTGCAGATCGCCGCCCGCAGGCTCAGGCTGGACTCGATGAGCGGACCGGCCCGCGAACGGCTCGCGATCTTCCAGTCCTCGCTCACCTACCGCGACGACCGGCTGGCGGGCCTCGACGCGGCGGTGCTGATGGAGGTCATCGAGCACGTCGACCCGTCCCGGCTGGCGGCGCTCGAGCGCGTCGTGTTCGGGTCCGCGGCCCCGTCCGCCGTCATCGTCACCACGCCGAACGTCGAGTACAACGTCCGCTACGACACCCTGCCGCCGGGCACGCCGCGGCACCGCGACCACCGCTTCGAGTGGACCCGCGCCCAGTTTCGCGACTGGGCGGCGGCGGTGGCCGAGCGCAACGGCTACCGCGCGCGGTTCCTGCCCGTCGGCGGGGACGACCCCGAGGTCGGCCCGCCGACCCAGCTGGCGGTCTTCGACAAGGTCGCCGGCCCGATCGCGGCGGACGACGTCACGGCCGGCCCGGGGGTGACGCGATGACCGAGCTCGGGGTGCCGGAGCTGAGCCTCGTCGTCCTGATCGGCGTCAGCGGCTCGGGCAAGTCGACGTTCGCGCGCGAGCGGTTCAAGCCGACCGAGGTGATCTCGTCCGACTTCTGCCGCGGCCTGGTCGCCGACGACGAGAACGACCAGTCCGCGACCGCCGACGCGTTCGAGCTGCTCCACTTCATCGTCGGCAAGCGGCTGGCGGCGGGGCGGCTGACCGTCGTGGACGCGACCAACGTGCAGGTCGACGCGCGCCGCTCGCTGGTCGCGCTGGCGCGCGAGCACGACGTGCTGCCGACCGCGATCGTGCTCGACGTGCCGGAGAGCGTCTGCCGGGCGCGCAACGCGAGCCGCCCGGACCGCGACTTCGGCGACCACGTGATCCGCCGCCAGCACGCCGACCTGCGGCGCTCGCTGCGCGGCCTGCAGAAGGAAGGCTTCCGGACCGTTCACGTCCTGCACGGCGAGCAGGAGATCGCGGCCGCGACGATCACCCGCACCCGGCTGTTCAACGACCTGCGCCACGAGACCGGGCCGTTCGACGTCATCGGCGACATCCACGGCTGCGCGGCCGAGCTGCAGACCCTGCTCGACGAGCTCGGCTACGTCATCAGGCGCGACGAGCTCGGCCGGGCGGCCGGCGCCAGCCACCCGGGCCGCCGCGCGATCTTCGTCGGCGACCTGGTCGACCGCGGCCCGGACACGCCCGGCGTGCTGCGGCTGGTCATGGGCATGGTCGCCGCGGGCGACGCGTTCTGCGTGCCCGGCAACCACGAGAACAAGCTGCGTGCGCGCCCTGCGCGGCCGGAAGGTGCAGGTCACCCACGGCCTGGCCGAGTCGCTGGCGCAGCTCGAGGCCGAGCCTGCCGAGTTCCGGGCCGAGGCCGAGCGGTTCATGGACGGCCTGGTCAGCCACTACGTCCTCGACGGCGGGAAGCTCGTGGTCGCCCACGCCGGGCTGATCGAGCGGTATCACGGCCGCGCGTCGGGCCGGGTCCGGGAGTTCTGCCTGTACGGGCAGACGACCGGCGAGACCGACGAGTACGGGCTGCCGGTGCGCTACCCGTGGGCGAGCGAGTACCGGGGACGGGCGATGGTGCTCTACGGCCACACCCCGGTGCCCGAGCCGGAGTGGGTCAACAACACGATGTGCCTGGACACCGGCTGCGTGTTCGGCGGCAGGCTCACCGCGCTGCGCTACCCGGAGCGGGAGATCGTCTCGGTCCCGGCCGACCGGGTGTACTACGAGCCGGCCAGGCCGTTTCCCGTCAACCCGGCCGCGACCGCGCGCGGGCCAGGCGTCGCGCCCGCTCACCGCGAGCCCGAGGTGCTCGACATCGCCGACGTGACCGGACGCCGGGTCATCGAGACGGCGTACCTGCGGCGGATCGGCGTGCGGGAGGAGAACGCGGCGGCGGCGCTCGAGGTGATGAGCCGGTTCGCGATCGACCCGCGCTGGCTGCTCTACCTGCCGCCGACCATGAGCCCGGTCGCGACCTCGCACCGCCCGGATCTGCTCGAGCACCCGGACCAGGCGTTCGACGCCTACCGGGCCGAGGGCGTCGACCAGGTGGTGTGCGAGGAGAAGCACATGGGCTCGCGGGCGGTCGCGCTCGTCTGCCGTGACCTCGACGCGGCCCGCGCCCGGTTCGGCGCGCCGGGCGACGCGCTCGGCGCGGTGTGGACCCGCACCGGCCGGCCGTTCTTCGACCAGCCGCTCACCGCTCAGCTGGTCGACCGGCTCCGCGCCGCGGCCGAGGCGGCCGGCCTGTTCGACGAGCTCGGCACCGTCGTGGCTGCTGCTCGACGCCGAGCTGCTGCCGTGGTCGGCCAAGGCCGAGCAGCTGCTGCGCGACCAGTACGCCGCCGTCGGGGCGGCCGCCCGCAGCGCGCTGCCCGGCCGCGGTCGCGGTGCTCGAGCAGGCGGCCGCGGCCGGGCTCGACGTGTCCGCGCCTGCTGGCGCGAACCCGGTCCCGGGCGGCCAACGCCGACGCCTTCACCGCCGCCTACCGGCGCTACTGCTGGCCGACCGACGGGCTGGACGGGGATCCGGGTGGCACCGTTCCAGGTGCTCGCCTCGCGAGGGGGCCGCGCACCACGCCAAGCCGCACGCCTGGCACCTCGACGTGGCCGACCGGCTGGTCGCGGCCGACCCGGCCATCTTCGCCGCCACCCGCCGCGCTGTCCGTCGACACGACCGACCCGGCGGCGGTGGCGGCCGCGGCCGACTGGTGGCAGGAGCTGACCGACGGCCGGCGGCGAGGGCATGGTGGTCAAGCCGGCCGCCAACCTGACCAGGGCGAGCAGGGGCCTCGTGCAGCCCGGCCTCAAGGTCCGCGGCCGGGAGTACCTGCGCATCATCTACGGCCCGGACTACACCGAGCCGGCCAACCTCGACCGGCTGCGGCAGCGCGGGCTCGGCCACAAGCGCTCGCTGGCGCAGCGCGAGTACGCGCTCGGGCTCGAGGCGCTCGACCGGGTCGCCCGCGGCGAGCCGCTCTGGCGGGTGCACGAGTGCGTGTTCGCCGTGCTTGCGCTCGAGTCGGAGCCGGTCGACCCGCGGCTGTGACCTGCAGGGCCGGCCACCGGCGCCGGGTAATGGTGCCCTGAGAGTCGGGCCGGGACCGTTCGAGATAAAGAATGTGGTTTATGAACCGGCTGAAGAGCGCGACGAGCCCGTACCTGCTGCAGCACGCCGACAACCCGGTCGACTGGTGGCCGTGGTCTCAGGAGGCGTTCGCGGAGGCGCGGCGAGCGGGACGTGCCGGTGCTGCTGTCGGTCGGGTACGCGGCCTGCCACTGGTGCCACGTGATGGCGCATGAGTCGTTCGAGGACCCGGCGGTGGCCGCGGTGGTCAACGGCAGCGTGGTCGCGATCAAGGTGGACCGCGAGGAGCGCCCGGACATCGACGCCGTCTACATGTCGGCCACCCAGGCGATGACCGGCCAGGGCGGCTGGCCGATGACCGTGTTCATGACCCCGGAGGGCGAGCCCTTCTACTGCGGCACCTACTTCCCCCGGGCCCAGTTCGTCCAGCTCGTCACCGCGGTGTCGGAGTCCTGGACGAAGAACAAGGAGCGGATCAAGAGCGAGTCGGAACGGATCTCGGCCGCTCTGGCCGAGAACGCCTCGGCCCTGTCCGGGCTGGGCGGCGCGGCGGGGAGCTCAACCTGGAGGAGGTGACCGCCACCGCGGTGGCCGGCCTCGCGTCCGGGTTCGACGAGGCCCACGGCGGCTTCGGCGGGGCGCCGAAGTTCCCGCCCTCGATGGCGCTCGAGTTCCTGCTCCGCCACCACGAGCGCACCGGCGGCGCGGCGGCGCTCTCGATGGCCGAGGCGACCTGCGAGGCGATGGCCCGCGGCGGCATGTACGACCAGCTCGGCGGCGGGTTCGCCCGGTACAGCGTGGACGCGAGCTGGACCGTGCCGCACTTCGAGAAGATGCTGTACGACAACGCCCTGCTGGCCGGCGTCTACACGCACCTGTGGCGGCTGACCGGCTCCGCCCTGGCCCGCCGGGTGGCCGAGGAGACCTGCGATTTCATGGTCCGCGAGCTGCGCACCGCCCGAGGGCGGCCTGTCCGCCTCGCTCGACGCCGACAGCGACGGCGCCGAGGGCGTGTACTACGTCTGGACGCCGGCCGAGCTCCGGGAGGTTCTCGGCCCCGACGACGGCGCGTTCGCGGCCCGGGTGTTCGGCGTCACCGAGCAGGGCACGTTCGAGCACGGCACGTCCGTCCTGCAGCGCCAGACCGACCCGGAGGGCACCCCGCATCCCGGGGTCGTCTCCGACCCCGAGGCCGGCGCCCGCCCGGGCGGACGGTCCCCGTCCCTACCCGGCGGCGTTGTCCGGCATCTCGCCCGACGAGCGGCTTAGCCGGATTCGCGGCCTGCTGCTGACGGCCCGCGAGGGGCGGACCCGGCCGGCCCGGGACGACAAGGTGGTCGCGGCCTGGAACGGGATGGCGATCGGGGCGCTGGCCGAGGCCGGGGTGCTCTTCGGCCGGCCCGATCTCGTCACCGCCGCCGAGGACGCGGCCGGGCTGCTGGTCTCGCTGCACTACTCGGCGGGCCGGATCGTCAGGACCTCGCGGGACGGGGTGGCCGGGCCGAGCGCCGGGCTCCTCGAGGACTACGCCTGCGTGGCGGCCGGACTGCTGAGGCTGGCCGGGGTGACCGGCGCAGAACCGCTGGGTGGCGGTCGCGGGCGCGCTGCTCGACACGGTGCTCAGCCTGTTCGGCGACGGCGAACGGCGGCTTCTACGACACCGCGGACGACGGCGAGCGGCTGATCTTCCGGCCCGCCGACCCGACCGACAACGCGACCCCGTCCGGCGCCTTCGCGGCGGCGGACGCGCTGCTCAGCTACGGGGCGCTGACCGGCGAGGCCCGGTACACGGAGGCGGCCGTGGCGGCGCTGCGGGTGCTGCCGCCGATCGCCGCCCGCTACCCGCGGGCCGGCGGGCATCGGCCTGTCGGTCGCCGAGGCGCTGCTGTCCGGGCCGGCCGAGATCGCGATCGTCGGCCCCGATGACGACCCGCGCACCGCCGATCTGCTGCGCGCCGCCCTGCACGTGGCGCCGCCGGGGGCGGTCTTCGCCCTCGGCTCCGGGGCCCCGGACGCCGGCCGGGCGCGCGGTTCCGCTGCTGGCCGGCCGTCCGCTGGTCTCCGGCGCGCCGACGGCGTACGTCTGCCGCGGTTTCACCTGCCAGGCACCGGTAACAACAACAGGTGCGTTGCGTGAAGCTTTGCTGTCGGGCTAGACGAACGTCTAATTCGTACGGCATGGTTGCTTTGTGCAGCTGACCGAGGGGAGGCCGGCGGATAGCCAGGTCATTCGGCGCGTAGCGGGCGGCGGCAGACGCTGTCGGCCGGCGTCGCCGTCCTCGCCGCGGTCGGCACGCTCAGCGGAGCGCTCGTGGCGGTGCTCAGCTCGACCCCGTCGGGCCAGCTTGCCTCGGCCGACGCGGGCGCCGCGCTGGCGTCCGCGTCGACGTTCGGGCTGCCCGCCGTGCGGCCGTCCACCGGGTCGACGCCGGTGGCGCCGGGGCTGACCATGGGCACCAGCGCCAGGCTGCTCGCGGTCCCGGTCACGTCGTCGTCGGCGGCCCGCCCCGCGTCGCCCCGCTGCGCCGGACGGTCCAGGCCGATCTGCTCATCGTGGCGCCGTTCTCGCTGCTCCGAGAGCCTGGCCGCGAAGGTGAGCCGGATACCGGGGGTGGTCGCGACCGAGCGGATCGAGGCGGTCCGGATGTCGCATCAACGGGTCCTCCACCGCGGTGCTCGGCGTCGATCCGTCGGTTTTCCGCGAGTTCGCCGCGCGGCCGACCGGCGCGTCGAACGCGCTCTGGCAGGGCGTGGCGGGCGGCGGGATCGCGGTCTCGTACACGATGGGCACGGAGGACAAGATCACGCTCGGCGGGACGGTCACCGCGGCCGGGCAGACCACGAAGAAGCTGCGGGTGGCGGCGTTCGGCACGCTGGGCATCGGCGGCGTCAACGCGGTGGTGTCCGACGCGACCGCCCGCGCGCTCGGCGCCCCGGCCGGGAACGCGATCGTGGTCAGCGTGGCGCCGTCCGACTTCACCGCCGCCGCGGCCGCCGCCGGACGGCTGATCCCCAAGGGGGCCGGCGTCGAGCAGCTCGTCTCGCTGATCAGCACCGGCGGCGACGCGTCGCCGGGACCAACGGCACCGGGGCGGCCGGTGCCGGGCAGGCGACCGAGTCGGCGGTGCCGCAGACCGCGCTCGAGCGCGATGCTGAGGGCCGCGATGAGCCGCCGGGGGATGCCCTACGTCTGGGGCGCGGCCGGGCCGAAGATCGTTCGACTGCTCGGGGCTCGTCCAGTGGTCGTTCGCGCCAGGCCGGCCTGGTCATGCCGCGGGTCGCGGCCGACCAGGCGCTGACCGGCCCGGCCGTCCCCGTGAGCCAGCTCCAGCCGGGTGACCTGCTCTTCTACCACACCGACCCGACCGACCCGACGTACATCTCGCACGTCGCGATCTACCTCGGCAACGGCTGGATGATCCAGGCCCCCGAGCCGGGCCTGGACGTCGAGGTGGTCCCGGCCGACTTCGGCAGCGAGTTCGCCGGCGCCGTCCGGGTCAACCCCGCCCAGGCCGCCGCCGTGGCCGCCCGCGTCGCCTAGCCGCTCGCCGCCCGCCCGCGTCGCCTGGCCGTCACCACGCCCGCCTCGCCCGCCCGCCTCCGCGCGTTCGGGCCCTGGGGGCCACAGGCCCAATTCCGATATGGCCTGGGGGGCCACGGGCCCGCTTCCGTATTAGCCCGGGGGCCCCGGGCCCGCTCTATACGTGCCGGTGGGCCACAGGGCCATATCGGTCTTCGGGCGAGGCGGCGGGTTCGGTCTTCGGGCGAGGCGGCTGGTTGACCGAGATCTGTACGAGTGTAATCATGTAATCATGAGTACAGAGATACAGGCATGGTTCGCCGGGCGGCTGCCGGATGAGTGGTTCACCGAGCCGGCCGAGGTCATCGTCGATCGCGAGGAGATCAGCGTCGTCGGCACGCTGCCCGCGCCCGAGGCCGGGGCGGCCGACGAGGGGGCGAGGGCGGCGCCGAGGCGGAGCCGGGCCGCGGCCGAGGGCCGGATCAAGCGGTTCCGCGAGCAGACCAGGGACCAGCGGATCGAGATCGCGCGCGAGGCCGAGCACCGGTTCCGCCGCAAGGTCGCCTGGGGCGCGCGCTGCGCCGGCCACGAGGAAATGTTCACCACCCTGTCCGTCCCGGTCATGACCAGGCTGCGCCAGTCGGAACGGCGCGTGCTCGACACCCTGGTGGACGCCGGGCGTCGCCCGCAGCCGGTCCGACGCGCTCGCCTGGTGCGTGCGGCTGACCGGCGAGCACGCCGACGCGTGGCTGGCCGAGCTCCGCGACGCGCTCCGCCGGGTCGAGGAGGTGCGGTCCCAGGGGCCGGCCGGCTGGCCGGAGACCGTAACCTCAGCAGATAACACTCGCCCCTGAAGTAAAAGGGCATGTCAGGATCGGCCGGTCGGATACCGTGGCACAGGGACTTTGCACTCTGCGCGCGCTCTGGCGAGGAAGGTCGGTCATGGGATACCGCGACCTGGTGTACCGGCTGTACGAGCGAAGGCTCGAATCCTCGCTGTCAGGTAAGACGATGCCGCGGCACGTCGGCGTGATGACCGACGGTAACCGGCGCTGGGCCAGGTCGGCCGGGCACACCGACGTCAGCAAGGGTCACCGAAAGGGCGCCGACAAGATCTTCGAGCTGCTGCAGTGGTGCAAGCAGGCCGGGGTCGAGGTGGTGACGCTGTGGCTGCTGTCCACCGACAACCTGAGCCGCCCGCAGGAGGAGCTCGGCCCGCTGCTGACGATCATCGAGGACACGGTCAACGGCCTGGTCGAGGAGGGCTGGCACCTGAACGCGGTGGGCGCGCTCGACCTGCTGCCCGACCACACCGCCCGGGTGCTCAAGGACGCCGGCGAGGCCACCGCCGACAACCCCGGGCCTGCTGGTCAACGTCGCGGTCGGCTACGGCGGGCGGCGCGAGATCGCCGACGCGGTCCGGTCGCTGCTCGTCGAGCACGCGAGCAGGGGCACCACGATCGAGCAGCTCGCCGAGGTCCTGGACGTCGAGCACATCGCCGAGCACCTCTACACGGCCGGGCCAGCCCGACCCCGACCTGGTGATCAGGACCAGCGGCGAGCAGCGGCTGGGCGGGTTCCTGCTGTGGCAGTCGACACACTCGGAGTTCTACTTCTGCGACGCGTACTGGCCGGCCTTCCGCAAAGTGGACTTCCTGCGGGCACTTCGCTCCTACTCCGAACGTAACCGCAGGTTTGGCGTCTGGAGCCCTCATAGCCTCGGCGAGAAATAAGCCATCGTACCGGGCACGCTAAGCCCGGCACTTTTCGCGCAGGTGGATCGCGGGTACCTTCAGTAGTGGCGGGCGGCTCCCCAGGCCGCCCCCCGCGGGAGGCCCCCTGTTGCCGTTGCGTGCGACGAGAGGGCCGGTGCGGCCCTCTACAGGGGGCAGCCCCGGTCCGTCCGACACGTTTGCCCCCGGATGGCCGGGAATCGGCGTGTCCTGTCCGCGGCGTCGGTGCCTGCCACCGGCGCCCAGGGGAGTTTGCGTGGCCAACTCTGTGCACCGTCGTACCTACGTCCTCGACACGAGCGTCTTGCTCGCCGACCCGACTGCATTCACGCGATTCGACGAGCATCACGTGGTATTGCCGGTCGTGGTCATCACCGAGCTTGAAGCGAAGCGTCACCATCCTGAGCTGGGCTACTTCGCCCGCCAGGCCCTCCGGTACTTCGACGACCTCCGGCTCAAGTACGGCCGCCTAGACGCCGAGATTCAAGTCGGCGAGCTCGGCGGCACCGCCCGCGTGGAGCTCAACCACATCGATTCGCAGGTCCTCCCGGCCGGGTTCCGGCTCGGGGACAACGACACGCGGATCCTGTCGGTGGCTCGCGCCCTCGCCAACGAGGGCAACGACGTGGTCCTTGTCAGCAAGGACCTGCCGTTGCGGATCAAGGCGGCGGCGGTCGGGCTGGATGCGCAGGAGTACCGGGCCGAGCTGCCGGTTGACTCCGGCTGGACCGGCATGGCCGAGCTGAGCGTCACCTCGGCCGAGGTTGAGGAACTGTACGAACACGGCACGCTCGACTGCGAAGCCGCCCGTGACCTGCCCTGTCACACCGGCCTGGTGCTGCACACCGGCAGCGCCAGCGCCCTCGCCAGGGTCCGGGCGGACAAGCAGATCCAGCTGGTGCGGGGCGACCGCGAGGCGTTCGGCCTGCACGGCCGGTCGGCCGAGCAGCGCATCGCCCTCGACCTGCTGCTCGACCCCGAGATCGGGATCGTCAGCATGGGCGGCCGGGCGGGCACCGGCAAGTCGGCGCTCGCGCTCTGCGCGGGCCTCGAGGCGGTCATGGAGCGCCGTCAGCACCGCAAGGTCATCGTCTTCCGCCCGCTGTACGCGGTCGGCGGCCAGGATCTCGGCTACCTGCCGGGCTCCGAGTCGGAGAAGATGGGCCCGTGGGGGCAGGCGGTCTACGACACGCTCGGCTCGGTCACCACCCAGGAGGTGATCGACGAGCTCGTCGCCCGCGACATGCTCGAGGTGCTGCCGCTGACGCACATCAGGGGCCGGTCGCTGCACGACGCGTTCGTGATCGTGGACGAGGCCCAGTCGCTGGAGCGCGGCGTGCTGCTCACCGTGCTGTCCAGGATCGGCACCGGATCCCGCGTCGTGCTCACCCACGACATCGCGCAGCGCGACAACCTGCGGGTCGGCCGGCACGACGGCGTGATCGCGGTGATCGAGAAGCTCAAGGGCCACCCGCTGTTCGCGCACGTGACCCTCACCCGCTCCGAGCGCTCCGCGATCGCCGCCCTCGTCACCGACCTCCTGGAGGATGTGAGTCTCTAACGGGTAACGAACCCCCGGAGGGGCGTCGCCCCTTAAACTGCATCCCGTGACCGGCGTCATGGACAAAGATCAAAACCGTCATTTCGAACGGACCGAGCTGACTCCCCAGGCGGATCATTTCTCGCCTGGGGAGTCAGCCGCGCTTCCGGCAGTTTCGGTGGTTATGCCGGTCCGCGACGAGGAGCGGCACCTGGCCGACTCGGTCGCCTGCGTGCTCGAGCAGGAGTACCCGGGCGGGTTCGAGCTGGTGCTGGCCGTCGGGCCCTCCAAGGACCGGACCGAGGCGATCGCCCGCGAGCTGGCCGCCGCCGACAGCCGGATCACCGTCGTGCCCAACCCGTCGGGCCAGATCGCCTCGGCCATGAACGCCGCGGTCAAGGCGGCCCGGCACCCGATCATCACCCGCATCGACGGGCACGCGCTGCTGCCCGACGGCTACCTCCGGACCGCCGTGCGCACGCTGCTCGAGACCGGCGCGGCCGACGTCGGCGGCGTGATGGCGGCCGAGGGGGTCACCCCGTTCCAGCAGGCGGTCGCCTGGGCGATGACCTCGCCGGCCGGGCATGGGCGCGGCCGCCAACCACACCGGCGGCCAGGCCGGCCCGGCCGACACCGTCTACCTCGGGCGTCTACCGGCGGGAGGCGATCGAGCAGGTCGGCGGCTACGACGAGACCATGCTGATCGCCGAGGACTGGGAGCTGAACTACCGGATCAGGGCGGCGGGCCACCTCATCTGGTTCACCCCCGAGCTGCGGGTCACCTACCGGCCGCGGGCCAACCTGCGGGCGCTCGCCAAACAGCACTTCCGCTACGGGCGCTGGCGGCGGGTCGTCGCGCGCCGCTACCCGGAGACGGTCAACCCGCGCTACCTGGCGGCGCCGGTCGCGACCGCGCTGAACGCCGCCGGCCTCGTCGTCGGGGTCGTCGGGGTCGATCGGGGCGGCGGCCGGGGCGGCCGGGTTCGTGCCCTACCTCGGCTTCGGGCTTGTCGTCCCGCTCGTCTACGCGGCCGGGGTCACCGGGGCGGCGGCGGTGCTGGCCGGCGACCTGCCCGCCCGGGTGCGGGTCCGGGTGCCGCTCGTGCTCGCCGCCATGCACATGTGCTGGGGCGCCGGGTTCCTCACCAGCCCGCGGCGGCTCGCGAGGCGGCGGAGCTAGATCGCGCAGGCACGGTCGTCCGCAATACAATGCGGCAATGGGTTTTGATCTCGGCGCCGAACTCGCGGCCGTGCGCGGCCAGGGCTACGACCTGCACAGCAAGTACCTGAACCCGCAGCTGCCGCGCACGCTGCGCACCATCGGCTTCGACAAGGACTACGTGCGCGGCGAGGGCGCCTACCTCTACGACGCCGAGGGGAACGCCTACGCGGACTTCCTGGCCGGGTTCGGGGTGTTCGCGGCCGGACGCTCGCCACCCGGTGATCAAGAAGGCGCTGCACGACGCGCTCGACATGGACTTCGCCGCGTGGACCCAGTTCGACTGCCAGCCGATCTCCGGGCTGCTCGCGCAGCGGCTGCTGGCCAAGACGCCCGGGCCTTGACCGGGTGTTCTTCTGCAGCAGCGGCACCGAGGCGGTCGAGTCGGCGCTGAAGTTCGCCCGCCACGCGACCGGCAAGGGCCGCATCATCTACGCCCATCACGGGTTCCACGGGCTGACCGCGGGCTCGCTGTCGGTGAACGGCGCCGAGGAGTTCAGGCGCGGCTTCGGGCCGCTGCTGCCGGGCACCGAGATCCCGCTCGGCGACCTCGCCGCCCTCGAGGCCGAGCTGCGCAGGGGCGACGTGGCGGCGATGATCATCGAGCCGGTGCAGGGCCACGGCGTGATGATGCCGCCGGCCGGCTTCCTGCCCGAGGCGCTGGCGCTGCTGCACAAGCATGGCGCGCTGCTGATCTGCGACGAGGTGCAGGCCGGGTTCGGCCGCACCGGCAAGTTCTTCTCCTACTCAGTACGACGACGTCCGGCCGGACATCGTCACCGTGGCCAAGGCGCTCTCCGGCGGCTACGTGCCGGTCGGCGCGATGCTCACCACGGACAAGATCTACTCCTCGGTCTACTCCTCGATGGACAAGCTGATGGTCCACTCGACCACCTTCAAGGGCGGCCCGCTGGCGATGGCGGCCGGGCTCGCGTCGCTGGCGGTCATCGAGGACGAGGGCCTGGTCGAGAACGCCGCCCGGCGGGGCGAGCGAGCTGATGCGCGGCCTCGAGGGGCTGCGGGCCAAGTACGACCTGATCGCCGACGTGCGCGGCCGCGGGCTGATCATCGGCATCGAGTTCGGCCGGCCGTCCGGCATGAAGGCCAGGGCCGGCTGGGCGATGCTGCAGAAGGCGCGGGTCGGCCTGTTCGCGCAGATGGTCGTCGTCGCGCTGTTCCAGCGGCACCGGATCCTGACCCAGGTGTCCGGCGACCACATGGAAGTGATCAAGCTGATCCCGCCCCTGATGATCGGCGACGCCGAGGTCAAGCTGTTCATCGACGGCCTGGCGGACGTGCTCGAGGACGCCTCCAAGGGGTCCGGCCTGATGTGGGACTTCGGCCGGACCCTGATCAAGCGGCGGTCGGTCCTGAGCAGGGCCTCCGCTACCGGCAGGTCGGACGGGTACGTGACCTTGATGTTGCGCTCGCTGCCCTGGACGATGTGGACCGGGACGTCGGGGAGGTAGCGGAGGACCACGCCGCAGTCGTCGGTCGGGGTGAAGTCCGGGTCGGCGGCGGCCAGCTCGTGGGCTCGGGCGATGATCTCAAGGCGGAAGCACTGCGGGGTCTGCGCCCGGTAGAGGGTCTCGCGCGGCGGGACGTTCGCGATCACGCCGTCGGTCACGACCAGGATCGTGTCCGAGGTGGGGACGGCGGTGCCGATCGCGTCGTGCTTCTCGCAGCGCCGCCGCGCAGTCCGCGATGATCTGCTGGGTGACCAGCGGGCGGGCGGCGTCGTGGAGCAGGACGCCGGTCGTCCGCCTCGGGGTAGCGGGCGGCCAGGTAGCGCCAGCGCGTTGCGGACCGAGTCGGACCGGGTGACGCCGCCCTCGATGATGGCGCTCACCTGGTCGCCGACGATTCTCCTGGCTTCCTCGTGGTAGTCGAGGGGCATGACAAGCACGGTCTCGTCGATGCCGGGCGCCTCGGCGAACGCGGCCGACGCAGTGCTCGACCAGCGTCTTGCCGGCCAGGGTGAGCAGCTGCTTGGGCAGCGCGGCGCCGAACCGGGTGCCCACGCCGCCGCCTAGCACCACCGCCACCATCCGTGTCACCGGTCACATCCGGGACTTTACCGCCGCGTGTCCCGGCGTGGATATCCACGACAGTTAGTGGGCGCGCAGGTACGCTGGGGAAACCTCATGCCTGGCGGGCAGGGAGAAGATCCGCATGACCGCAGAGGAGCTAGCCGCGAGCCGGCGTCACGTCGGCCCAGTGGTGCGCCTGGCGATCGCGTGCCGGATTCCACCGGTGGCGATGGCCAGGATCTCCGTGGGGTTCGCGGTGATCGCGGCGGTCTGGCTCTCCCTCGGCTCGGCCCGGGAGGACGGGGTCGCGCTGGTGGCGGCGATCGCCGTCTTCGTCGCGGTCTACGTCGGCGCAGGTGCTGGCCGAGAAGTCGCCTGCGTCCGCCGTCGACTGGGGGCTGACCGCCTGCGCCCTGCTGGCCGAGCTCTTCGTCTACGCCGGGATCGCCGCCGGGGTCAGCCTGAACGCCGGTCAGCGCCGCCCCGTCCGGGCCCGCCGGCCAGGCGCTGCGCGGCACGTTCGTGGCCGGGCTCGGCGGCGTCGGAATCGCCGGGGTGTGGCGGCTCGCGGTCATCGCGGTCATCGTCGCCGGCGCTGGTTCCGATGGCGGACATCTGCCTGCACGGCCCCGTCGGAGGCGGCGGCGGCGGCCGAGGATCTTCGGGCCGTCCGGCGACGTGCGGCTGCCGGCGACGGTGGCGGCGGTGCTGCTCGGCGGCGTCCGGGCGGGCTTCCTGGCCGTGCTCGTGCTCGGCGTGGCCGCCGTCGGCGCCATGATCATCGAGTCCATCCGGCCGGGCTGGCGCCCGGTCGAGGTTCGCGGCTACCGCGGCGACGGCCGGATCTCGGTCTGGATCGGCCGGTTCGTGGACGGGCCGGATCCCGCCGCTGGCGCCGCTGTTCGTCGGGCTGCTGGTGACCGGGGTGCTGGCCGCGCTCGGCCTGCGGAACCTGCCCGGCATCCTGGTGCTCACCCCGGTCGAGGCGATGCTGCTCGCCTCGTTCGGGTCCTGGCATCCGCACGACGGCCGGGGCGACTGGCTGGTGCCGCCGCTGATCCAGGCGGCCGAGTACGTGTTCCTGGCCGAGGTCGGGTTCGCCCTCCGGCGTGGCCGCCGTGGACGTTCGCGCTGGTCGCTGCAGCCGGGTTCCGCCACCTGGACCTGGCCTACCGGGTGCGCGTGCGGGCTGGCGTCCGGCATTGACCGGCGCGGCCTCGGCTGGGAGGGGCGGATGATCGTGGTGGGCGTCGCCGCCGCCGCCGGGGGCCTGATCGTCGTCTACCCGGCCCTCACGGTCTACCTGTGGTGGCTGAATGCGCGGGACTGGGTGGTCGGCTGGTCGGCTAGGCCGTCAGCTGGACATGCCGCCGTCGACGGCTAGCGTCGCGCCGGTCATGAACGAGCTGTCGTCGCTGGCGAGGAAGACCATGGCGCGCGCGATCTCGTCGGGGCGGCGTGCCGGCCAGCGGGATCATCTGCGTCGAAGATGCGCGGGCGGCGTCGCGGTCGGCGCCGGTGGCGACCTCCTCGACGCGGTGCTGGAACTCGTTGTCGACCGGGCCCGGGTGGATCGTGTTGACCCGGATGCCGCGCGGCGCGAGCTCCGCCGCGAGCGTCCGCATCAGCCCGACCTGCGCGTGCTTGGCGGTCGAGTAGCCCGCGATGTGCGGCGCGGCGGTCAGGCCGACCACGCTCGAGGTGATGATGACGGAGGCGCCGTCGGCCAGGTGCGGCACCGCGTGCTTGCACAGCAGGAAGGCGCCGCGCACGTGGACCGCGAGGGTCTGGTCGAAGGCGTCCTCCGGGTAGTCGGCGATCGGCCCGGTCGCCCCGGCGATGCCGGCGTTGGCGACGACGACGTCGAGCCGTCCGAATTGCGCCACGGCGGCCGCTACCGCGGCCTTCACCTGATCCGAGTCGGTGACATCGGTCACCTTCCAGGCCGCCCGCTCGCCCAGCTCGGCCGCGCCCGCCGTCAGGTCCGGTTCGGAGACGCCGGCCAGCAGAACCTGCGCGCCCTCGGCGACGAAGGCGCGGGCGGTCGCCATTCCGATTGACCCTTCACCACCGGTGATAATGGCGGCCTTACCCTCAAGTCGACCCATGGCCACGCATGCTACTCGCGTACTATCGGATGAATATGGGTGGCGGTCGGCCTGGTGCCGCATGGGAGTCACCGGCCGCCATGCGTCGCCGCTGGCTGGCCGGCATCTTCGCCGTATCCGTGATCTGGGCGGTTCTGGTCGCGCTGTTCAGCTCCGACTCAGTGCACCGGCTCTGGGGCGTGATGGCGGCCTGCGGGTACGGGCTCGCGCTGCTCGGCGTCGTCGCGGTCAGGAACGCGCGCGTCTCCGACGTGGCGCTCGGCCTGTCGTTCGTCGGGGCGCTGCTGGCGCCGCTCGCCTGGATGGCGGCCAAGGGCCTGGAACAGCCCGAGGTGTGGGTGGTCGCCCGGTCCGGGTCGATGCTGCTCCACCAGGGCACCCCGTACACGAGCGCGGCGGCGCTCGCGGCGACCACGGAACCCGAACGCCTACAACCCGTACCTGCCGGTGATGGCGCTGTTCGGGCTGCCCCGCGCGATCTTCGACGGCGGGCTGCTGACCGATCCGAGGATCTGGTTCGGCGTCGTCTTCCTGGTCGTGTTCTGGCTGGCGCTCCGGCAGGGGGGCGCCAGGCATCCGGGTCGCTGGGCGATCCTGGTCGCGGGCAGCCCGGTGATCGCCTTCGAGCTCGCCGTCGGCGGCACCGACGTGCCGATGGTCGGGTTCCTCTGCCTCGGGTTCGCGCTGCTCTACCGCCGTCCGACGCTCGGTCAACTTCGCGGTCCTGGCGGGCCTGGCGCTCGGCATCGCCTCGGCGATGAAGGCGACCGCGTGGCCGGCCCTGGTGGTGGCGGTGGTGCTGATCGCGGTCCGCGACGGCAGGAAGGCGGTCCTGGGCGTTCACGCTGACCGCGCTCGGCGTGGTCGCGGTCTGCGTGGGGCCGTTCATCGTCCACCCCAAGTCCCTGGTCGACAACACGATCCGGTTCCCGCTCGGGCTCGCCAGCGTCCAGTCGGCGGCCTCGAGCCCGCTGCTCGGGCACGTCATCGCGTCGACCTGGCACCAGGCCGGGCACACGATCGTGGTGGTGCTGCTGGTCCTGGCCGGGGCGGCGGTCGCGCTGTCGCTGGCGTTCCGGCCGCCGCGGACGGTCTCGCGGGCGGTGGTGCTGCTGGCCGGGGCGATGACGCTGATGTTCGTGCTGGCGCCGTCGACCAGGTTCGGCTACTTCATCTACCCGGCCACGCTGGCGATCTGGCTGTTCGCCGTGCGGGTCGGAAGCCGGGCGGCGGGACGGCTCGGCTACGCCAGATCCTGATGAGCCCGCTGCCAGCTTGCGTACCAGTCGGCCCACCATTCCCGCTGAGCGGCCAGCGGCATGATGTACGTGACGGTCTCCGCGTAGTACTGGCGCTGCTTGGGCAGGCCGAGGTTGCGCAGCGTCTGGACGTTGGACGCCCGGTCCGCGAGCTTCACCAGGACCGCGTCGTCGGGCGCGTCCCTGCAGACGGCCCAGGTACGCCTCCTTGGCCGCCCGGCGGTCGGCACCCTCCTCCGGGTCCGGCTTGGTGACCCAGGCGACCAACTCCGCCACCCGGCCGCCGAACGCGCGGCGGACGTCGTCGATCGTGCACGGGGTGTCCTCCACCACGTCGTGCAGCACGGCCGCCTGGAGGATGCCCGGGTCGGTGACGCCGGCCCCGCGCACCAGGACTTCCAGCGCCTCGAGCAGATGCTCGGCGTACGGCGCACCGGTGGGGCGAGTCTGGTCACCGTGGTAGCGGACCGCGAACTCGACCGCGCGGCGCCACCGCGTCGGCGTCGGCCGCGGGCAGCAGGCGGCGCAGCTCCGGCTCCGTCCGCTGCCAGGTGTGCCAATTCGTAAAGAGCTCCATAGCTCAGTGTGGACCGATACGCGGCTTGCGTGGTCCTGAATGGTTGGCACAGGTTCTTCTTCTACAGTGGGGTCCGTGCGTCTACGACTGCCCGCCGTGCGAGTCCGCGAGGACCCCGCGTCCTCAGACGGCCGAGCCTGAGGCCGACGGCCCTGGCGGGTCCGGCCACGGTGACTGGGGAAGCTGACGCTGCCAGGCCTGGCGCAGGGTCCGTTCGGGATGAAATAGAGCAGAAGTCGCCGCCGCCGCTCGCCATCCCGCCCGCCGTCACCACCGGACTCCTCGCTCTTAGGCGGTTCTACCGGCGCGCGGCCGAGCGAGGGCGAGCGGCTGGCCGAGCGGTGGTGGTGGCTACCTGGCCGGGCGTTCGGTGTCCTCACGATGGCGCCCGCCCTGCTGGCCGTCGCGCTGCTCGTGCCGGGGACCGCGATGCTGCTGGCCGGGCGGCTGCTGCCGCTGCCGGTGCTGATCATCTTCGTGCCGCTCGCGGTGGCGCTGTGCTACTTCGGGATGCGGGGCCTGCCGGTGCAGTGGCCGCAGTTCGGCGAGGCTGGACGTGGCGGCTGACGCTGCGCCCGCCGACGGGCCTGACGCCGACGGCCGGCGGGTCGACGTGCCGGTCGGCGCGCTGCTGGCCACGGTCGCGATCGCGGCCGGGTTCGGGGTGTGGCAGGCGGCGCTCCGGTCCGAGCAGGTCTTCGGCGTCGGCGACCCGAGCGTCTACCTGCAGTACGGGTACTGGATCGCCAAGCACGGGACCGCGCGGATACCGACGTCGGCGGCGTCGTTCGGAACGCTCCGGCGGGCTGGTCTTCGCGAACCCCGGGTTCTACCTGTCCGGCGGAAACCTCACCCCGGCGTTCCTGCCCGGGCTGCCGCTCGTGCTCGCCGCCGGGACGTGGCTGTCCGGGCTCGGCGGCGCGCTGCTGATGCCGGCGGTGCTCGGCGGCTGCGCGGTGCTGTCGTTCGGCGGCGTCGTGGGCCGGCTGGCCGGGGGGCGGTGGGCGCCGGTCGGGGCGCTGGTCCTCGCGGTCTCGCTGCCCGAGATCTACGTGTCGCGGACGCCGTTCAGCGAGCCCCTGGTCCAGGTGCTGCTGTTCGGCGGGCTGTGCATGTTCATCGACTCGTTCGGCGTGCTCGGCGGCGGGATCGCGGTGGCCGGGCTCGGCGGGCTGGCGCTCGGGCTGACGGTGCTGACCTGGATCGGGTCGCTGAGCATCCTGCTGCCCGCGTTCCCGGTGCTCGCGCTGGTTGTTCGTGGCTCGGCAGGCGCCAGGCGGCGCCGTTCGGAATCGGGCTGTTCGTCGGCATCGCCATCGGATTGACGGCGGCGCTGACGCTGGGGCGCTCCTACCTGTCGACCTTGTCGACCGAACTGCACGTGTTCGGGCTCGCCGCGGCCGGGTTCGGCCTCGCGACGGCGTTGATCGCTCCGCTCGCGGTCCCGGACGTGCGCGCTCGGGTGTGGCGCGTGTTCACGCGGCGGCTGCGCGCGGTGGGGCTGGCGGGCGAGGAGATCTCGCTGCCGTCGCTGGCCATGATCGCGCAGTGGGCGGCGGTGGCGCTGCCGGTGGTCGCGCTCATCGTGCTGGCCTTCCGGCCGTACGTGCAGACCGTCCGCGGGCAGACCAACCCGGCCCTGGCCCGGGAGGTCGCCGCGCTGCAGCGGCTGGCCGGGCTCCCGGTGGACGGCCGGCGGCAGTACTACGAGCAGAGCTTCTACTGGGTTCTGTGGTACCTCGGGGTGCCCGCCGTGCTGCTGGCCTGCGCGGGCGCGGCGGTGCTGGGGCGGCGGCTGGTGCGGGCCGTGATCGACGGGCGGTCGTCGATCATGGCGGCGCGGCTGTGGGGGCTGCCGTTCCTGATCATCGCCTGGTCGGTGGGAACCGTGCTCTGGGACCCGGCCGTGGCGCCGTGGCAGCTGTGGGCCTCGCACCGGCTGGTGCCGGTGGTGCTGCCGGGGCTCGTCCTGTTCGGGGTCTGGGGTTCGTCGCGGCTGACCGTGCGGGCGGCGGTGCTCGGCGCATCGCGCCTGACGGTCACGCTGGTCGGCGATCTGCTGCGTGCTCGCGCTGGCGATCCCGCCGCTGGTGACTTCGCTCAACCCCGGGATAGTGCCGCACGCGTCGGTCGGCCGCTACTCGTCCGGGCTGTCGAAGTTCGTGAGCCGGGTACGGCTGCGCGGCGTCGGCGCGACGTCGACGTACGCCGGGTCGATCTCGGCGGCGACCTCGCTGTGCGCGTCGATCGGCCCGTCCGCCAGCGTGGTGTTCGTCAACGCCTCGACCGCGGCCGAGTTCGCGCCGACCGTGCGCGTGCTCTGCGGGGTTCCGACCGCGTCGATGGTGGCGGGCTCGTCGGCAGCTTCGGTCGAGCAGGTGGCGACCTCGATCGAGCGGGCCGGCCGGCGTCCGGTGCTGCTCGGCTCGTCCCGCGCGGCGGTGTCGCTGTTCGGGGTCGTGCCGCGCCGCGTCGTCTCGCTCCGCACGACCGCCGACGCCAAGGTGCTGACCGGGCCGCCGGCCGGGAACTGGCCCGTCACGTACACGGTGTGGATGGCCTCGCCGCTGGGGTAGCTCCCCACCCTCGGCTGCCGCCTGAGGTGGGGTCGCATGGCCGATTTGCTTCTGCACGCGGGAGTTCATAGAGTAAAGACATCGCCGCGGGGTGGAGCAGTTCGGTAGCTCGCTGGGCTCATAACCCAGAGGTCGCAGGTTCAAATCCTGCCCCCGCTACCAAGGTCAGAGGCCGGATCCGAACAAGGATCCGGCCTTTTGCTTGTGGTTTGTGCGCGGAATTTGCGCACAGCGCCTAGCGGCACCAGGGAAGCCTTTTTGACGTCGCGTAGATTTTTTAGTCATACTTTTGACTATGACTGTTCTTCCGCTGGGCGACGTCAAGTCGCACCTGTCTGAGCTCGTTGGCCGGGTTCACGACCAGCACGAGCGGGTGACCGTAACCGTTTACGGTAGGCCGTCAGCCATCCTTATCGCTCCCGCGGACCTGGAGGCGCTCGAGGAGACCCTCGCCATCCTACGGGACGCCGCGACGATGAACCGGCTCGCCGAGTCCGATGCCGAGTTGGCCCGCGGCGAGTACGTCTCCGCTGAAGAACTCGCTGAGACCATGAGGCGGCGCCAGGCCTTATGGGCGACCAGCCCGCAGAGGATCTCTACGAGCTTCGAACGACCTCCACGGTTCGCCGTGCCCCGGGCGAGGTTCTGTCGGAGACGGCAGTAGCCATCGCGGACCGGTCTCTCCTGTCCAGACGCTACCCGGCGGTACCGTCGGTCGACGCCTTACGCGCCAGTATGAACGCCACGCGGAACTGGCGGCGATCATCCGGTTCGGGGTTCTCTATCAGTCGGGCCGACTCGATAATTCCTGCCGAACGTAGCAGCGATACGACGTGATCCGGCCACCAGCGATAGGCCGCGGCCACCCGATGGTCGTAGTACTCGTACGGCGGCTCAGGGACGTCTGTAGCTGAGAAACTGATTAGCAGCCAGCCGCCGGGAGCAAGCACTCGTGCGATCTCGGCCAGTGCCGTCGGCAGCAGTCTGGGTGGCAGGTGGATGACCGAGGAGCGGGAAAGCACTCCACGGCAGGATCCGTCAGCCAGGCCAAGGCGGGTTATCGAGCTACGCGCAAAGGGGACCTCGGGATAGTGCGTCCGGCCGATCGCCAGCATTTGGGCAGACTGGTCAATACCAAGCACCGACAGCCCGAGGCTGTGCAGGTGCGCCCCGATATGGCCAGGCCCGCAGCCGAGATCAGCGACTGTTCCCGCAGGCCCGCGCCGGATCACCTCGGCGAAGGCGGCGAGCAGGGCGCGCTCGGTCGGCCTGTCATCCAGTGTGTCCTTGAACTGGTCAGCGTAGACGGGGGCGATCGCGTCGTAGGCCGCGCAGGCGGCACGTAGATCGGGCTCACGCATGCCCGCGACAGTACTCTGCCACCCCGGCATGCCAAACCAGGCGGCGATGCCAGCCGCCATTGGCGGCCGATATGAGCTGATATCTTCACCCATACTGCTACCAGCGATGGACGGGGCACGATGCGTGTGAAGCTAGCTCTCTTTGGGGGCCTCGGACCGGTTTTTCTGATCGGTGGCTTGATTGCCGGAGCCTTCGCCGTTGCTGACGCCTCGACGGTTTCCGCCTATGACCACGCGACAGCCTGCCCGAGCGGTGCGGCTTTGGACGCCGACTGCTTGCAGACGGTGGGCGGTTCCGTTAGCGGTGTCACGGAGGTTGGCGGGAAGGACGCGGATTACGCGCTTTACGTGCAGGTCGGCTCCCGAACGCTCGATATCACCTTCGGGTCTGACAACCAGATGCTCGGCTATGCATCCGATGGCGACTCGGCCGAGGTGGTTGTCTGGCGTGGGATACCCGTGGCGGTTCAGTCCAACGGGTACAGCGAGATACCGAATTCGGTACCCGCGTCCTCGGCCTGGGACTGGGTCCTCTCCATAGGATGCCTTGTGCTTGGTTTCGTCCTCCTGCTCGGGAGCTTGCTCGGGTGGCGACGACAGCGGGGGACGGAAACCTGGGTTCCCGCCTCGCGCAGCGCCGCTGTTCGCCGGTCGCGACCCAAGCCAGTTTCCGTGCGCCAGCAGCATCCCTTGCAACAGCAGCAGCCGGCTCCTTCCATTCGGCTGCGCGCCGCGCTCCGCCACCTGTACCGGCTCCCGAAGTTGTGGTCCTACTTCTCGGGCGCCTTGGCAGTAGCGCTCCTGATCCTTCTCGTAAGCTCCATGGTGAATGCCTTCAACATCCGCGCCTTTCGCGATGCGCCGGCCTGCCAGGGCGAGAACAACCTGAGCGTGTGTGTCGGGAAGTTCGCTGGCTACGTTAACGGAGTCCGGACCTCGCCGCAGAACACTGGCACAGCCGAGATCTCCTACGCCACCGCCGATGGTGTGATCAACAACTGGAGCGACTTCTCCGGGAACGGGCAGGCCCTGGCCGATACGGCAAAGGCAGAGGAGACCGCCCGCGCACCTATCACGATCGAGGTCTGGAAGGACGGTATCGTCGGCGCCGAGATCGGCGGCACATGGTACTGGACCTCGGGCAATCCGCCGAGCGGCGTACTCTCGGTGGTGTTCCTCGGGGCCTTTGTTGCCCTGGAGTTCCTCCTCACCCGGTGCCGAGCGCATCTGAGGGCCCGGAGTAGCTCCGGATCGGGGATCAAGCCCGAACGACGCACGCTGGCGCTAGAGGGCGTGGGTCAGGTCGGAGTCTCTGCCGTGGGGATCTGGCTGCTGCTGAGTACCTACTGGTGGGGCGGGTTGTTCATTGTTGGCGTCGTCGGCTGGGTGTGCTACACCCTGTGGCAGACCAGACGGAGCAAAGCCGAGAACTATTTCGTCGGCCTGAGCGACTCACGTTGACCGTCTGATCATGGCCCCGCACAGCCTGGACGAGCGATCTTTCCAACGACGTCAAGTCCTTCGCTCCAGCCGATTCGCCGCTGGCACAATCATCTGGTGGATCAGTTGAATGACGACACTGTGTTCCAATCCGTCCGGGCACTGGTCCGGGCAGGTGAGTACCTCGACAGCATCCCGGGGCTCGCAGTCCCGTCCATGACCGGCGGCGGAATGTACCTCAGGTCCTCCGAGGGTGGATACAGGCGTGTCTACCATCGTGGATCACCGGAGTATCTGACAGCGCGCGCCGATGGACTGGTTGAGCAGTTGCCCGCCCTTCCGACGGCTCCGGCCGCCGCGGTCGAGGAGGCAGAGAAGGTCATCGGCTATCGCCTCCCACGGCTGCTGAGGCGGTTGTACTTGGAGGTTGCCAACGGAGGTTTCGGGCCTGGCTACGGCATCCTTGGGCTGAGGGACGGTCACCGCGACGACATTCACAAGGGCGCCCTCGACCTGTACCGCAGTGCACACGCTCAGTCCTCGCAGCTCTGGTCTTTTCTGCCCGCGGGTCTCCTGCCTATCTGCTCTTGGGGATGTGGAATTTACTCGTTCACAGATTGCTCGCAGCAACAAGGACAGATCTGGGGCTGGGATCCCAACCCCGGCCCGGTAGACGATCGCGCATTGTTCAAACAGCCTTACGCCCTGGCGGAATGGCTAGACCGCTGGGTATGCCACAGGCTTTGGCAACCCGCTCTAGTTCCCGACGGGGACACACAGCAATGGCGTGGAGCGACGGAACGCGAATATGTGGAGTGGATAGCCGAAATGGATGAGCCAACGGCTGTCGATTGATGGTCTCAGGACGAACTTTTCTGACGGTTGGGGTTCATCTTCATCCGCGCCCGATTATCCAGCTCGCAGGCGCCTCGCCTAAGCCGCCTCGGGTGTCGTTTCGCCAGCCTGGACCTGGCAACCCAACGCCGATCTCAGCGCGGCCTAGCCTTGGCCTTGGTCATAAAGCCGCCAGCCGGCGGTGGTCTTTACCAAGCACAAGCTCCAAGGTTGCCATCCGGTCGGCATCGAGCCGTCCGAGCTGCCATTGGTGAACATCTCGAATGGAACGCATTCTTCGTTGCGGCCCGCCTCGGATGCCGGGACAGCCTGGGCGCTTCCAACCGATCGGTAGTGCAGCAACTTCGGGTCGTCGCACCAGCTCCAGGTATTGGCCATGGTGAGTTCGGCCGTGAGGGCGCAGTTGCCGGTGTAGGCGGCGCTCAGGTAGGCGCGAGCAACTCCCTCGGGCGACGCGGTAGCCGGCGGGGCCGGGTCATGGGACGCCTCAGTAGCGGCCGAGCACGCGGCGAGGAAGCCGACGATGCATGCCAGCATCAGTGCGCGCACGATTTCGGGGACCGACCTGGCCATGGCATGAATCTACTAGGAGGCGCCCACCGGGGCGGGCCGCATTACGCGGCCCGCCTTTGCCTGTCTTGCCCTGGTTACACCGTTGACGTGGGTTGAAGTCCTCAAGCAGTATGGCTCCGCCGATACCCGCTTCCGGTCGAGGTTGCGCCTTGGGTTGGCGTGATGGCCATCAGGCTCGGTTACGGGCGCGCTGCGACGAAGACGTGGGCGACGGCTCCGCCGCTGAAGACGGTGGTCCTTGTCGGGTCGATGGTAAGCGGGGCGAGGAAGAGCCGCTCGCCCGCGCCCAGGACGACCGGGTGGACGACAAGGCGGTACTCGTCGATCAGGCCGGTTTCTACCAGCGATCGGGCGAACCGTGCCCCGCCGTGGGCGAGCATGTACCCGCCGGAGCGCTCCTGCTTGAGCCGCGTGATGGCTTCGGCTAGGTCTCCGGAGACGATCGTCGTCTCGGCCCAGTCGGCGGACGCGAGCGAGTCCGAGAACACGACCTTGGGGATTTCGTTCATCGGCTTGGCGAACGGCCCGGAGGCTGTGGGCCAGTAGTTCGCCCACCCGGCGTAGGTGGCGGCACCGATCAGGTGCACGCCGGCGTTGCTCACGGTCTCGACGGTCCAGTTGCGGGAATCCTCGGAGCGCCCGGCGGAGATCCAGTCGGTACTCCCGTCAACTGGCGCGATGTAGCCGTCGAGCGAGACGGACATCTTCAGGACCAGTGAGGCCATGCGCGGCTTCCTTTCCGGGACAGATGGCACGAGCCGCTCGAGTCGGTGACTCGTATTCAGGTCACATGATTGCCTGGTCCGAGTACCGCCGCAGCGGGTAGCCCCACTCCGTCAGCAGACAGTTTTTATAGTCTTGACAATAAAAGTTGTCCGTGACAGGGTTACGACATGCAAGATGTCGCAGTGATCGAGGATGCCGCCGCTGCGGAGGTCTCCCTCGATCCAATGCGGGCTCGGATGCTTGCGGCGCTGGCCGAGCCGCAAACCGCGACCATGCTCGCGGGCCGGCTTGGCCTTGCCCGGCAGAAGGTCAACTATCACGTCAAGACCCTTGAGCAGCACGGTCTGGTGGAGTTGGTCGAGGAACGCCGCAAGGGCAACATGACCGAGCGGGTCGTGCGGGCTTCCGCCGCGGCCTACGTGATCTCGCCGGCCGCGCTCGCCGCGGTCGCGCCCGATCCGGCCCGGTCGCCCGATCGGCTGTCCGCGCGCTGGTTGCTCGCGCTCGCCGCGCGGCTGGTCCGGGAGACAGGCGCGCTCATCAACGGGGCGGCGCGGGCCAACAAGCCCCTCGCCACATTCGGGCTCGACGCCGAAGTGCGGTTCGCGAAGCCGGCCGATCGCGCGGCGTTCCTGGGCGAAGTCACGGACGCCCTAGCCGGAATCATCAGTAAGTACCACACCGATACTGGCCGGCCGCACCGCCTCATCCTCGCGGTGCACCCGTGCATCACGGAAGACGCCGACCCACCAGCAGAGGAGAAGTCATGACGCATCCATTCGAGGTACGCAACGAGTTCACCGTCGATGCCACGCCGGAGGAGGTGTGGGAGGCGATCACCTCGGGACCGGCCGTCGACTCATGGCTCATGGGTCGCAGTGAAATCGATAGCGCCAGCAAGACCACCACATTCAGCATGTTCGGCCAGGTGTCGACCGGCCGCATCACGGTCTGGGAACCGGGTCACCGCTACGCGACGCAGGAGGACAAGAACCCGGACGGCACGTTCGCGGCCTTCGAGTGGCTCATCGAGTCGCGCGACGGCGGCGGCTCGGTGGTGCGCGTTGTGCACAGTGGTCTCCTCGGCGACGACTGGGAGGCCGAATACAACGGCCTGTCCGTCGGCGACCACGCCTACATGATGAAGCTCGCCGTCTACCTGGAGCACTTCGCGCCACGCACGGCGAAGAACTCGCTGTTCATGCCGGGGCCGATCTCCAAGGATTCGTGGGCGGCCATGACGGCGGCAGTCGGCGTGGGCGCGGACGCGACGGACGGTCGGCCGGCGCGGCTCAGCGTGCCCGGGATCGAGCCGGTTGACGGCACCGTGGAGTTCGTGGTCTCGCCGAGCTTCGTCGGCATGCGTACCGACGACGCGATGTACATGCTGATCCACGGCTACAACGACATGGTCTTCGCGACCGCGCACTACTTCGACGACCGCGACCCGTCGACCGAGAGCGAGGCGTGGCAGAACTGGCTTGGCGGCCTTTCTGCACCACCGGCCAGCTAGTGCGAGATGAGCGAAGCGATACTGAGGGCCGGCGTTGACCTGCGGCTTGTCGCTTAGCTACCCTCACTCGTGTCATGTGGACTGGCAGACTGCGGTATTTCGGATTTGGCCTACTTCTGCTAGGCCTCGTTGGTGCTTTGCTCCTGACCTGGCTGCTGTTCAACGTCGTGGTGTTCAGCGTCTTCGGCAGCGCGGCCGTCTTCTTTCTGCTGCTGTCCTGGGTTATCTGGGACGGGGTGCGGCAGACCACTCCGGAGAGTCTCGTGGCCCGCGGCGCCAGCCTGAACGACGACGCCCTGCTGATCATGGATCCGGGGCTGCGCCGAGAGTTTGCGCCCTTTGTCCCGTTCGCGGGCCGGGCGCCGTCCGCAAGACGGAGTCGCGTGCGGGCAGTGGCCCCGCCCCGGCGGAGCCGCCCTCCGGCGGCTCCGCCGGCCGCCGCTACCAAGACCGCCCGGAGTGGACGCGCTCGTCGGCGGGGCGAAACGCTGCAGTCCGACGCCACTATCACCCTCGAAACCGAACGGCAGGCATCGGGCATCGATGACCTGTTCGCCGCCCTCGACAGCCAGCTGATCGGGCTCGCCCCGGTGAAGAAGAGGGTGGCCGAGATCGGTTCACTGCTCCTGGTCGACCGGGCTCGCCAACGGTTCGGGCTGGCCGCCGAGTCCAGGCCGAACCTGCACATGTGCTTCACCGGCGCGCCGGGAACCGGGAAGACCACGGTCGCGCTGATGATGGCCGACCTGCTGCACCGGATGGGGTACCTGGAGAAGGGCCACCTGGTGCACGCGATGCGCGACGACCTGGTGGGGGAGTACATCGGCCAGACCGCGCCGCGGACAAGGCACGTTCTCGATCGGGCGATGGGCGGCGTGCTGTTCATCGACGAGGCCTACTCGCTGTACCGGGCCGACGATTCACGGGACTACGGCCAGGAATGCGTCGACATCCTCTTGCAGGTGATGGAGAACGACCGGGATAACCTCGTGGTGATCCTGGCCGGATACAAGGACCGGATGGACCGCTTCTTCGAGTCCAACCCCGGCATGCGATCGCGCGTCGCGCATCATCTGGACTTCGCCGCCTACGACCCCGATGAGCTGCTCGCGATCGGGCAGCTCATCCTGGACCGGTCGTCCTACTACCTGTCGGACGAGGCGACGGTCGCATTTCGTGACTATCTGTTGCTGCAGATGCCAGATCCGCATTTTGGTAACGCCCGCAGCGTTCGTAACGCGCTTGAGGAAGCCCGGCTTCGGCACGCCTATCGCCTCTCGGCCGATCCGCACCGACCCTGGAGTAAAGACGACCTAATGCGCATTGAGGCGTCTGACATCTGATGATCTGCATGAACGGCCCGACCGGCCCGTTCAACAGCGGCTCCCGATCGCCTTGACCCTCCTGTAATGGGAGGGCCCAGTCTCGTGACTGGTAGGCAAGTAGCCGGATCGACGGGAGTAGGGCCATGACAGAAACGACTGAGGCAGCGGCGCGCACGATCATCGACCGATACGTGGCGGTGTGGAGCGAGCCCGACGCCGAAGCTCGCCGGACCGCCATCGGCAGCCTGTGGGAGCCCGATGGCGTCGAGTTCGTGGAGGGGATCCAGTTCCGCGGCCACGCGGAACTCGACGACAGGATCGCCCACGCCTACGAGACGTTCGTGGCGAGCGGGAAGTACAACGTAACCATGGCCGATGACGTGAGCAGGCACGACGACATCATCACGTTCTCGGTCCAGCTCAGCACCCCGGAGGGGGAGGTCGTGTGGGCTGCCCGGGTCTTCCTCCTGCTCGGGGAGACGGGCCGCATCCGCGAGGATTGCCAGCTGACGGTCCAGCCGTTGGCGGCGTAGCCAGGAGCCCTCGATTGCGCGGCCGGGTCGGCATCAGACCCGGCCGCGCTCCGGGCTATGACGACAGCAGGTCAGTCACTGTGTCGCGGACGGTCCTGCCGTCCATCTGACGGGGGATCAGCGTGGCCGGGTTTTCCTGCGAACGGCCGAAGACGTGCAACCGGTCCTCGCGGCGGGCGAGGATCAGGTCGCTGCTCGACCCGGCGGTCTCGGCCGATCCCTGCGCGGTGTACTTCGTCACGGTGACCAGCGCGGCCCGGGATGAGGAGGAAAGCACGGCCGACGTGTCCTCATGCGCCTTCGCATCGGCCAGGTCGCCCTTCGGGCAGCCAGTCGATGAGGTCGTCGAGGGTCTTGTCGGACGGGTACAGGCCCATCTCGTGGACGCCGAGCGCATCGATGCGAACGACCAGGAAGATGTGCTCGGGCTGCGGGATCAGCAGCGTTCGCCAGGGCTCGCCGGGCGCGGTCCCGGTCGCCCGAGCGTCGAGCACCATCCGGGCCCGCTGCTGGAACGCCACCGCGATCCCCAGGTCGCCGCGGACCCGCACCTGCTGCCGGTCGGACTGCCCGTCGGTCCCCGTCACCAGCAGCTGCCGGGCGGAGAGCGAGCGAACGGCCTCGGCCAGGACCTCGTCCGACGGCCGGGCCTCGAGGAAGTCCACGATCGCGTCCACCGCGGTGAGCTCCGCCAGCGTGTAGGCGCCGAGCAGCACCGGACCGGTGTTGACCAGCTCCACCACGGCGGCGACGAGGCCCTCGGGAACGGCGGCCTGGCCTGGGCCTGGTTCCGGCGAGGTCGAGCCTGCCGTTGCCGCATCGCTCACATCAGCCCCGCTTCCGCCCACAAGTCCGCCGTCGGCGGCTCGGTGCGAGCTTGATCCATGATCGTGGCCGCCACCTGGGACGCGGTCTCCGTCACCCATACGTCGGAGTTGCCGAACAGACCCCGCCCGGACCGCCCGGACAGTATCTGGCCCAGCTCCGCCGCCGGGTCCGCCCGCTCCGGGGGCGGGAACGGCCCGGCGAGGTCGGCCGAGGCGGCGGTCGTGTCGTCCGTCTTCCTCGATCCGTTGCAGGGCCGAGGTCAGCGACGCCGCGACCTCTGGCGAAAGCGGCGTGGGCACGGCCAGATCGGGCGACAGGTACATCGGATGCCGCTCGGTCATCCGCGACAGGCCCCACGGGCCGACGTTGCTGCGGGTGATCCGGTAGGTGACGTAGTCCATGAGGTGGCGGAGGTCATCCAGGCTGGGCAGCTTGCCCTTGCCGAACGCGGCCGGGGTTTTCTCCAGCTGCACCCAGGTGCCGTGGGCGGTCCGTCCGTGGAGCTTCTCCCGAACGACCGGCCCGCGCATACCGAAGTCGGGGTAGATCTTCTTGTCGATATCGCGGTGATGGCTGGATATCCGCGGGTGGCTGGCCTTTGCGAAGCGCCACTTCTCGTACAGCCGCGGATCGTCGACCAGCACGTGACCGCCGCGGAGGACGTCGCGCAGTTGCGGCACCTGCAGCCCGTGGTCCTCCAGAGTCGACGATGATCGCCGCCTCTTCCGGGCTGAGCTGAGCGGCGGCCGCCTGCAGCCCCCTGCGATAGCTTCCGGCCCGGGCGGTGATGTCGATGAGCAGCCGGACCCGGGTGCGCACCTGCGCGGTCTGCTCCGCGCTGAGCGCGGGTGAGCCCGGATTATCCGTCTGAATCGCCATGACACCTCAGCATCAGCAATCGCGTGGAGTCCGAATACCGAATAGGACGGTATCCAGGCGGCGGTCGGCGTGAATCACCCTGCCCGGGTGATTCACGCCGGATGGTTACCGCTCGGCTTTCTCATACCGCAGCAGGGCGGCCGCGCCGCTCGGCTCGGCCGAGACAAGACGCAGATCGCCGACCGGAGTATGGCCGGTGAACAGCCGGCCGCCGCGGCCGAGCACGGCCGGGAAGACGAGCAGCCGGTACTCGTCGACGAGGTCGCGCTCCATCAGCGCGTGCACCACGCTGGTGCTGCCGATGACGATGACGTCCCGCTCGCCCCGCAGGCGCTGAACCTCGGCGGTCAGCTCGCCCTCGATCAACCGGGAGTTGTTCCAGGCGCTGACGTCGTCCAGGGTCCGGGACGCCACCCACTTGGGCGCCGTGTTCATCTGGGTCGAGAACTTATCCGACCGTTCCGGCCAGAGCTTGGCGAACAGCTGCCAGGTCTCACGCCCGAACAGCAGCGCGCCGGTATCGAGCCGAGAGCCGAGTTTGAACTTGTCGCCGGCCACCGCCTCCGGCCCGAACCGGAAGGCCCAGCCGCCGTCCGGTGACCCGCCCGATCCGTCGGGGTCCTCAATGACGCCGTCGAGAGTGATGAATTGAATGACGATGACGCGGTTCATGGCGCTCCTCCTGGCTCGGGCCGACGTGGGCCCTGCGCGTTTCGTGGTCGGGTGTACATACCGGGAGCAGCCCCTGAACTCATCGGCCGCGGGGCGGTACCGTCGAACCGACGCCAGGCGGCCACGCCAGACAGCCATGCCAGGCAGCCAGGGCAACGGAATACGGGGGCGAGCGTGAACATCACCGTCGATGCGGACTTCGACGCCGCCGCCGCCCCCTTCCGGCGCGAGCTGGTGGTGCACTGCTACCGGATGCTCGGCTCGGTGGACGACGCCGAGGACGTCGCGCAGGAGACGCTGGTCCGGGCGTGGAAGGCCCGCGACCGTTACGACGCGGAACGCGCGTCGCTGCGGACCTGGCTCTACCGGATCGCGACCAACGCCTGCCTGACCGCGCTGGAGAGCCGGCCCCGGCGGCCGCTGCCCTCGGGCCTGGGCGCGGCCAGCGACGACCCGGACACGCCGCTGGTGCCGGACTTCGAGGTGCCGTGGCTGCAGCCGCTGCCCGAGACGTACCTGCGCCGCGATCACGCGGATCCGCTGGCGCGCGCGGCCGAGCGCGACAGCGTGCGGCTTGCGCTGGTCGCGGCCATGCAGTTCCTCCCGCCGCGGCAGCGGGCCGTGCTCGTGCTCAGAGACGTGCTCCAGTTCAGCGCGGCCGAGGTCGCCGGGCAGCTGGACACGTCGACCGCCGGCGGTCAACAGCGCCCTGCAGCGAGCGCGGGCCGCGATCGCGGCGGCCGCGCCGCAGGAGAACGCGCTGCCCACGCCCGATGACCGGGTGGTCAGGGAAACGATCGAGCGCTACATCCGCGCGTTCGAAGCCGCCGACGTGGACGCCCTGGTCACGCTGCTCACCGATGACGCCGTGCTGGAGATGCCGCCGCGTTCCGCTCTGGTACGCCGGACGGCGCGACTACGGCCGCTTCATCGCCCGCGTATTCACCATGCGCGGCGGCGGGTGGCGGATGATCCCGGCCCGCGCGAACGGCCAGTCCGCCCTGGTCGCGTACTGCCCGGACGACACGGGGGCGCTGCGCCTGCACACGCTGCAGGTGCTGACCGTGACCGGCCGCGGTATCGCCCACAACGTGGTCTTCGCGGACCCCCGCGTCTTCGGGGCCTTCCGGCTGGCGAACGTCCTGGAACCAGAACGCTGACCACCCCGGCAGGAGTGATCAGGCCGGCTCCCAGCGCCACCCGTCGTTGTCTTCGCAGGTGATTGCCTCGCCGTCGCCGGCTACACCGGAGGTCCCGTGGTCGTCCTCGCGACAGTACTCGCCGGGCTTGTAGCACGTCCCCTCATCGCTGACCGGGTGGCAGCCTGCGGGCGCGGTGGCGGCTTGGGTGGGCGAGGCATGGACGGGTGCGGGCGCGCTCGATGGAGCCTGCGCCGCGACCGTGGGCGCCGCCGACGGCGGCGCCGTCGTAGCGGCGGGGGCAGGCGCCGCTGACTTCGTCGGGATCGGCACTGGCCGTGACAGGCCCTTGAGCAGGGATGGCGATAGCCGTTGAAGCACGGGCACCGCGTCAATTACCCGCGCTCCGGTGGCGATCTTTGAAGCCGTCCCTATGAGGTTGCCATCCCTCGCGTCCAGTGCGCCGATCTCCCAGTCATGCATGCCGATTTGATAAGCGGAGCCTCCGTCGGCACAGGCGGGCGGTAGATGTCCATCGGCTCGGCTGGCCGCAGAATTCAGCTCCGGCGCCGCTCCGGCGACCCGGGTCAGGCTGCCGCTTTCCAACGCTGCGCCCATTGACGAACCCGCGGTCAGAGCTGAGCGCAGGGCGCTGCCGCCGGGGCCGTGCAGCCACGCCGCCAGCGTCGATGTGCAGGATTGATGAGTTGTGGCGGGCAATGCCGCGGCGGTCGGCGGGGTCGCGGTGGCGCTTGAACAGGCGGCAAGGGCCGCGCTCGCTGTATAGACGGCGGCGATTAGCGGAAGACGGCGCATAAACAACTCCAGAGACGAAGACGTGAAACCTGTTGGCTTACTCGCAATCTCCGCAACATAGCAGCAGAACTAGTTCAGTACATAACAATTTGCATTGTTAGAATTAATGCCAGTGTAAAAGCTAATATCTCGGGCATAACTCCCACAAGGAATAAATTGCCCCGAGTCCGTCCGATACGGCAGTTGTAGTTCGTGATCTGGGACGCGTCGTTGCAGGTCACGGCCGTCCCTCGCGCGAGGGCATCACACTGGCCTGGCACGGCAGCGACATGGACCGATACACGGGAAAGTTGGCGCGACTGCCGTGACATGGTGAACGGGCTGCTGTCCGAGCTGCAGGATCACAACTGCTGGACGCTGGCCGAGGCCGCCGGGCACGCGAGCCCGTACCGGATGCAGCACACGACGTGGTGCTCATCGTCGACGAGACCGCCGACGAGAAGTCGTCAGCGGACTGCGCCGGCGCGGCCCGACAGTACAGCGGCACCGTCGGCGGCATCGCGATGTGCCAGGTCGCGGTCACCCTGACCTGCGCGTCCCCGGCCGGGCACACCCTGATCGGCCGGGCCCTGTACCTGCCCGCGGACTGGGCCGCCGACGAGGAGCGCCGCGAGCTCGCTGGAGTGCCGGACGAGATCATGTTCGCCACGAAACCGCAGCTCGCCGACGACCTGCTGCAGCACGCCCACGACCGGGGCATCCGCGCCGGGTTCACCGTCGGCGACGAGGTCTACGGCGGCCTTGACCTGCGCAGGAGCATCCGGGAACGCGGAACCGGCTACGTCATGGCCGTCCGCTCCAACTACATGGTGACCCTGCCCTCCGGCCGGCGCCTCACCGTGAAAACCGCCGCCAGCCTGGTCAAACCCGGAATGTGGCAGCGGATGCGGACCGGCTCGGCGACCAAGGACGCCAAGGACTACCACTGGGCAATGATCGAGATCACCCCTGACGACACCCCCGAGGGGCAGGACCCCGGGCACGCCGTGCTGCTGCTCCGCCGCCACCGCTATACCGGCACCGTCAGCAGCTACCTGTGCTGGACCCCGGACCCGGTGCCGCTGGCGAAGCTGATCAAGGTGGCCGTCACCAGGTGGAGAATCGAAGAAGATCATCAGCTGTCGAAGCAGGTCAGCGGGCTGGACAGCGGCCAGGTCACCACCTGGACCTCCTGGCACCGCTGGACCGCGATCAGCCTGCTCGCCTGCGCGTTCCTCGCCGTGGCCGCTGCCTGGCAGCGTGCCGCGGACATCGGCGCGAGCGTGCTCGACCTGATCCCCGTCACCGTGCCTGAACTGCTCAGACAGCTCCGCGGCACTGTCATCCCCGAGCCCCGCCGCAACAAACCGCACCGTGACGCCTGGGCGCTGTGGCGACGCCGCCACCAGTATGGCGCCCAGCAAGCCCACCAGCGATGGCATGCCTACGCCGACGAGACGCCACGGTAACGATCTACAACTGCCGTAATTGACAAAGAGAGAACTGAACTGTCACGGGACACAAACGTCTAAAGCCCATGCATTGAGCTTCCCCGTCTGGTTTTGTTCGTGAGTTCTAGATCCAGTATTCACCCGCCGCCGACAGCGCGTTCCGGCCAAGTCCCCCGAAGACGGGTAGCACCTCATGCCTTCATCAAACCCTGGGGCAGCGGGCCGCCACGTGCGGAAGCTCGCGGCTGGCTCGGTACATAGTCAACCCATAGCCAAGCCGTAGCGTCGCCCGGGATGCTGTACGCGGGTGCGGCCGAAACGGCCGGGATCCGCGACCACGAGGGACTATTCCATCTAGACATCAGGGGTTACATCATGAAGTTCGGAAAGCGGAGGGCCGCGGCTCTGCCGGCCCTAGCCGTGTCCGGGGTACTCGGCCTCCTCAGGAAGGCACCTGTGCGTAAGCCCTCAGCCCTGCTGCTCGGCCTGGCCAGCGTGGCAGCGGCCCTCGCGCTTACCGCCGGGCCAGCCCCGCTGGCGCAGGCCGCCACTACCTGCCCCACGGGAGGTGGAACCTTCGGTATCGCGCCGGGCAGCAGCAGCCGCAGCGGCGGCGTCAGCAATCTGTGGCTCCAAGCCAACCCGTCGGGTCTTGTCACCGTTGAGCCGGGCAACGGCAGTGCCGGCCAGCAGTGGTGCGAGCTATACGAAGACGTAGCCGGCGATGTCGGGTTCGACCTGGCCACCTACGGCAACTTCGGGTACGGAACCGAGTGGTACTGCCTGGACGACTTCGGTAACGCCAGCTCCGGGCAGCGGGTGGGAATCCAGCCGTGCTCGTGGGAATCCAACGGAGACACGGTGTTCAACATCGAGTGGAAACTCTGCCTCCGCAGCCCCTACTATTCCTTCAGCCTCATGCCCGCCTGGCTCTCCTCCGGCGCGGTGTGGCTGGACGTCTGGGGCGGCCCCGGCCCGTCGGCGTTCAAGGCGGGCAACCCGGTGCAGCTGTGGACTGGCAACGGGGCAGACAACCAGATATATAGCGCCTACGTATCCGGTACGGGCCACGGAACTCCCAGGGCGCTCGACGTCCAAGATTGCTGAACCACACCCGTCCCGCCGGGCGACCCCGGGCCGAAGACCGGCACCGCGACTGCCCTCACGCGGGATTGCAGCGGTACCGCCTCGACGCGATCCGCTGGAAAGCGTCCCGGATGTCCGGTTCGCGGTCTGGCCTGCGACAACGAGCCAGGACGGCCGGGACGGGAGCGCGACGCGCCTCGTCGACCTCGACGGGCCGCTGACGAGCGGCCCAGGCGCGCAGGTCGTCCGGCCGGGCGCGAGGAATCTGCCCTGGCCATCCGCACCCGCCAGCGGCGTGAGCAGGTCCAGGCGCTGCGCGCCCAGGGTGTCCACGGTCATTCGGGACGGCGATGTAGGCGCAGGCTCGCGTCACTGAGGTTGCGGATGGTGTAAGGGCGGCCTTCGGGGTTGTCCTTTTTCGTGTGCGGCGGCACGGTGATCACGTCGGAGACGGGTGTGGCCCTCCCCGTGTGATCTTGGCGAGGTAACCGGGGAAGGCGATCAAGAGTGGCCGGACGGCGGAACGAGAGCCAGCCGCCCTCGGAACTCCGCAGCGCGCGAGTCGGCGGCGCCTTCGGCGAGCAGCGCCGCCTCGGTCCACGTTTCGCGTGACTCGTCGTCGTGGCCGAGTGCGGCGAGGGTCTGGCCTAGTTCATCGAGCGCCGACAGCAGCCACCAGTGGCTGGTCCCGAGTTCGCGCTGGACGGACACGGCGAGCCGGTGCTGTTCAAGCGAGTCGCTGAGCTTGCCCATTAGCCGGTAGGCGATGCCTAGGCTGGTGCGCGACACGCCCTCGCCGTGCCGGTCGCCGATGCGCTGCCTGATCTCCAGGGCCTGGGCATAGCGGTCAAGCGCTTTGTCCCAGGCGCCCATGCTCCGGCAGGCCGTTGCGGCGTTGCTCAGCCCCATTGCGCGCATGTTGAGCAGGCCGAGCGAGCCGAAGATCGCCTGGGACAGCTCGAACTGCTCAAGCGCCGCCTTGAACCGCTCCAGGTTGTGATTCGCGGTCCCGAGTTTGTTGTGCACGCGCGCCTCGCCGAGCTTGTCGCCGAGGCCCTGGTAGGCGGACATCGCGCGCTCCAGGACCCCGATGCTCTCCTCATCGCGCTCCAGCCGACTGCTCAGCAGGCTGCCTAGCTCCGACAGCAGCCACACCTCCATGGCCTTGTCCCCCAGCCTCCGCGCGCTGTCGAGCCCGATGAGATACGAGGACTCTATCCAGGCTACGGAGCTGGAACGCTCCGCGTACATCCACAGGAGCGCGGCCATCCGTGCCGCCGTATCGTGCGTGCCGGCCTCGGCGGCCGAGCGGATGGCCCACGCCACGTTCTCCTGTTCCCGATGCCACCAGTCGAGCGCCGCGTTGTGGGAGCCGAACACTGGCATGCCGCCGGAAGGGAAATCCCTGCCGGGTGGCACCGGACGGCCCCACGCAAGTTCAGCCACCGCCGCCTGCAGCGCCGCCGCGTACCAGCGGACCAGCCGGCCGATCGCGGCGCCGCGATCGGTCGGCGCGAGTTCGGCCGTCACCATCTCGGACGCGAGCAGCCGGAGCAGATCGTGCAGCTTGCACACGCCCGGTGCGTGCGCATCGAGGAGACTCGCGTCGATCAGCTCATCGAGAACCTGTTCCGCCTCGACCGGTGGCAGCCCAAGCAGCGCGGCGGCGGCAGGCAGGGCGAACTCGCCCGCGGGGATGAGCCCCAGCAGCCGGAACGCGTCCGCGGCGGCTGGGCTGAGCCCGTCGCAGCTGAGGCGGAAGCTCGCCCGTACCGCCAGGTCACCCGAGGTAAGTTCGGCTAGCCGCCGGTGCTCTGCGGCCAGCCGGCCAGCCATCTCCGCGATGGACCAGCCTGGCCGTGCGGCCAGCTTCACCGACGCGATCCTTATCGCGAGCGGAAGCCCGGCGCACGCCCGCACGATCTCCATCACCGCGCCCGGCTCGGCCGCAGCCCGGCGGGAACCGATGATCTTGGCGAACAGCTCCGCCCCCTCATCCGGCGCCATGACAGACAAGCCAAGATGGACAGCCCCAGCGAGGTCAGGGAGCATCGCCCGGCTTGTCACAAGTACCGCGCAGGTTGGCGACCCGGGCAGCAACGGGCGGACCTGCGCGGCGTCACGGGCGTCATCGAGCACGAGCAGCACGCGCCTGTCGGCCAGCACGCTCCGGTACCGGGCGGAGCGCTCATCGAACCCGGTCGGCACATCGCCGGGTGCCACACCAAAGTCACGCAGCAGCCTGGCGAGAACGTCAGTGGGCGAGACGGGCTCGCCAGAGGTGCCGGCCAGGTTCACGAACACCTGCCCGTCCGGGAATACGTCGCGCATCAGATGCGCGACGTGCACCGCGAGCGCGGACTTCCCTACACCGCCGATGCCGGATACCGCCGAGATCACCACGGCCGCAGGCGTGCCGCGCGAAAGCGTGGCCAGGAGCTCGTTTACCTGCACGATGCGGCCAGTGAAGTCCGCGACCGCGGCGGGTACCTGCGCGGGCGCCGGCGCACCCGAGCCGCCTGACGCCATCAGCGCCCGGTCGCCGGCCAGGATCCGCTCGTAGAGTCCCCGCAACACGGGGCCTGGATCAACGCCAAGCTCGTCCGACAGCAGCTGCCGCACCTCGTGGTAGGCGGCGATGGCTTCCGCCTGGCGGCCGGTGAGCAGCAGCGCCCGGATGAGCGAAGCGCGCAGCCGCTCCCGCAGCGGATACTCGCTGGCCCAGGCGGCCAGAGGCACGGCCAGCTCCGCGCCGTTGCCGAGCGCGAGCTCATTCTCGGCGTACTCCTCAATCGCGGTGGCACGTTCGGACTCGATCAGGTCCGCGGAGGTCTCAAGCGAGTCGCAGCCTATGTCCTCGAATGGCCGACCGCGCCACAACGCCAGCGCCTCGCGCAGGCATCCGGCCGCCGTCTCGAGCGAACCTTCCTCGCGCAGCGACCGCGCGCGCAGGACCAGCGCGCGCATCCGGTGCAGGTCCGTCTCGCCGACCGCGAGCAGGTAGCCGTTGCCAGAGGTAAGGATCACCGCCGGACCGAGCACCCGGCGCAACGCGGAGATGAACCCGTGCACCTGGGTCACCGCAGTGCCCGGCGGCGCACCATTCCAGGCCTCGTCGATCAGCCGGTCCCTGGGGACCACCTGACCGGCACTCGCGCACAGCAGCGCCAAGACGGTCCGCGCTCGCCCGGCGGGCAGGCGCACCCGAGTCCCGTCCGGCCCGGAAACTTCAAGCGTGCCAAGGACCCTGAACTCCACCTGACTCCCCAGAGGCGTACGAACCCGCTCATCGTAATGCCCTTGTGGCCGTGATCGCCCAGCTTTGGCGCGGGTTAATGACTTTCAGCCAGGCCGGATGGCGTGGTGGTGTGGGTGGTCGCGAGGGGAATCCACTGAGCGATGTGTGACTGCTGCTGGATGCGGCACCGCCGCTGCCAGTTCGATCCGTCGACTGTCGTGGATGACCGTCTGGTCACCGCCCGCCGCCTAACCGTCCCGGCCAGCCTCGATCCGCTGGTGCACACCCCCTCCGGGCTGCCGTGCCTGCCAGGCACCGCCCGCCGCCGTTGCCCTTTACTCGCCGGGGTGCCAGCAGCTGATGACCGCGTGGACCCGACCCGCCAGGCCAGCCTGAGCGCCGCGCGGGAATCGAGATCGCCGCAAATCGAGCCGTAGTCAGCAACCCGCCCTCGGGCATGGTCGCATGAATATTCATTCGAATACTGCAGATTTAAATACAGGTCGCCACTGGGAGACCAGGCCGAGCCATTCGCGCATGTCTTCGACAGCGCGCTGACCACGGAGTTCGCGCTTAACACCGTTGGCCGTGGGCGATGGCCAGTGCGGACAGGACCATCCGGTGGTCGACCGCCGCAGCTGTCGTCGGCGTTGCGGTGGTCGCCGCAGTGGTGTCGTACGAGCATGCTTACGCCCCGGTTCACGCTCACGGGGGGCAGGGTGGACGGCTCGACTCATCCCACTGACTGTGGATGGGCTGATCTGGGCAAGCTCCACGGCCGTGCTGGATTCGGCGCGGCGTGGCGTGCGGGTGCCGTTCGCTAGCGCGGTGGCTTCTCGGCTGTAACGCGCGCCAGGACATGAAGATATCCGACCAAGGGCGGCCAGTCGTCTCCTTTCGCCTACCTGCAAGCAGCATCGAACCCGGTCGCCTATCCCCGTGAATACAAGTCCATCGCCAGCTCGGAGGCGCGAGTAACGAACTACAACTGCCGTATCCGAGCAGAGGGCCTGGCGCCTTCGACCAGGCCGCGGAGCACGGCGGGGTCTGGTCCCGCAGCCGCGAGGAGATCGTCCACCTGGCGCAGGCCCGCACGGGTGAGCAGTCTGCTTCTCGTTGGTGATCCACTCGCCCCGCGCGGCCAGCACCGCGTGCGCCGCCTGAGACGTCGCCTGCGCGATGAGCCCGGCGCACTGGGTGGCCCGCCCCACGGGACGTGGTTCGCGCGCGCGTAGCCGAAGGTCTGCTCCGCCCGGCCCCACCAGACCTTCGGCGCCCGTTCGCGCAGCGCCGTCGGGTACTCGGGCGTCGGCAGCTGCCCGTGCAGGACCCGCCTAACCGCCAGTTCCGCCGGCACCAGATAGGACGGGGCGCCAGCGAGATGGAACGACAGCGGCTCGATGTCGAACTGGCCGTCTTGCGACGCCGCGATTTCCCGGTCTCTGACGTCCAGGTCGCGATGGTGAACGTCGGTCTTCCGACCGTCAATCTGCAGCCACGCCCAGCCGTTGAATACGCCCTTGCTCCAGCCGCCGACCTCGAAGACCTCGCCCGGCCAGCCGAGGTCGCGCAGCGCCTGCGGGTCGAAGAGCCGTCGGTAGTAGATCGAGAAGTCCCAGTCGTTGTCCGGCCGGTGCGTGCCCGGGGCCCGCGACCCGCCGAGGGCGACCGCCTCCGCTCCCGGCAGCACGGCGAGACGGCCAGCGACGTAGAGCGGAAGGAGTCATCGTCCACACCGGGAAAGTAGCAAGCCCGCGCTCGCCCGAGCACGGCATTTTCCCCGTGACTGATGGCCCAGCTGGAGGGTAGGTTGCGGGCATGACAGAACGGATCACGCCGCAGGAGTTCCTCGAGGCCGACGGCGTCGGCGACTGGCGGGTGGTGTCGGGCGCCGCCAGCGCGTACTTCGCGACCGGGTCGTTCCGGGCCGGGGTCGCGCTGGTCAACGCGATCGGCGAGCTGGCCGACGCTGCCAACCACCATCCCGACGTTGACCTGCGCTACCCGAGCGTGCTCGTGCGGCTGGTAACGCACGACGTCGGCGGGCTGAGCGAGCGTGACGTCGATCTCGCCCGGCAGATCTCGGCCGCCGCCCGCGACCTCGGCGTGACAGCGGACCCAGGCAAGCTGCCGGCGCGATAATGGCCGCATGCGCGGACGATCCAAGACTGACTGGTGGGGCGTGGTGCTTGAGGCGCCCGACGCCCAGGCCCTCGCCGATTTCTACTCTCACCTGCTCGGGTGGCCGGTTTCTGTGCGGGAGCCGAACGGCGCCGCGATACAGGTCCCAGGGACCTCGTCCTATCTGAGCTTCGACGACGCGCCCGATTACATTCCGCCGGTCTGGCCGGCGGCCGAGGGCAGGCAGCGGATGATGATGCACATCGACATCGCGGTCGACGACCTGGCGGCCGCAGTTGCCGAGGCCATCGAACGCGGCGCGACGCTGGCCGAGTTCCAGCCGCAGGAAGACGTGCGCGTCCTATACGACCCGGCGGGCCACCCGTTCTGCCTCTACCTCGACGAAGACCAAGACGAAGACCGAGACCAGTAAGGCCGAAATCAGCAAGGTCTTGGCGACGGCCTCTCTCGCCTCGATCAACGCGTGCGCGCGGGCCGCCTCGGCCAGCGGGAACGTCTGGCCGACGTGCGGCCGAACCTTCCCCGAGAGGATGTCGGGGAGGAGCTGACGGGCGTCGTCGGCGCGTTCGCCGGGCCGGACCTGAAGGTCACCGAGACCGGTGACGGTTACCTTCCGCCGGCGAGCGTCGGCCGGGTCGATCGCCGAGAAGCCGCCGCTCGGCGCCCCATGGGCGGAGAACCGGCCGCCGTCGGCCATGACCTCGTAGGCGGCACGACCAAGCTGGCCGCCGACCCCGTCGAGGACCACGACCGGACCGGCCCCGCCGGTTGCGTCGAGAACCGAGGACGTCCAGCCCGGCTGGCCGTAGTCGACCACCACGTCAGCCCCGGCCTCGCCCACCGCGTCCAGCTTCGCGGTACCCCGGGCGGCGCCGATGACCCGCGCCCCGCGTGCGCGCAGCAGCTGGACCAGGAGGATGCCCATCCCGCCGGCCGCGCCGAGGACCAGGACCTGATCTCCCGGGCGGGCGTCGACCAGCCGGGCGACGCGAAGGGCGGTCGGCCCGTCGTGGATGATCGCCGCCGCGAGCAGCGGATCGAGGCCGTCGGGGACCGCGACCGTTTCCCCGAGGCTGACAACCGCCCGTTCGGCGTACCCGCCGCAGGCCGAGCCGATGTGGGCGATGACCGGCCGCCCCAGCCAGCCGTCGTCAACGCCGTCGCCGACGGAGACCACCTCCCCGCCGACCCCGCTGCCGGGGACGTACGGCGGCCGGATCGGAAAGAAGCCGACGCCGCGCCCGGACCGGATCACGGTGTCGACGAACATCACGTCGCTCGCGCTGACGTCGACCACGAGTTCTCCCGGCCCGGCCACCGGGTCGGGCGCCTCGACGACGGCGAGCACCTCCGGCCCGCCGAAGCGGGCGACTGAGATCGCGCGCACCGGCTCAGGCCACGTTGGGCTGGAAGTCGGCTGCCTCGACGTCGCGGGTCTGCAGTCCGGGCTGCTCGGGGTCGACGTTGTAGGCGATGACCCGCCGCGGTCGGATCCGGATGATCTCGGCCGCCAGGTGCCCGTCGGCCGACGGGCTGCCGGTAACGGCCTCGGCGGTGCCCCGGATCTCCAGGAAGTGCGCCCCCTGCATGCTCGCCTCGGTCATCTCGTCGACGACCAGGGCGACCCGCCGGTTGGCCCGGATGTTGCGGTACTTGGCGCTGCCGGCCATGTTGAAGCCGGCGATGTCGATCGTGCCCAGGGCCGCGTTCCAGGTGAACCCGAGCGGCTTCACCTGGGGCGTTCCGTCGGGGCCGATGGTCGCCAGGTGGCCCAGGGGCTGGCGGGCGAGGAATCGCTGCTCGGCATCGGTGAGAATCATGACCCCACGCTAAAACCTCAAGTATCGTTGAGGTCAAGCCCATGTCGGAGGAACAGGCAGTCGCACCGGGAGAGCTGACCGTCGGCCAGGTCGCCGAGCGCAGCGGCGTGGCCGTTTCCGCGCTCCACTTCTACGAGGCGCAGGGCCTGATCTCCAGCCGGCGCACCTCGGGCAACCAGCGCCGGTACCCGCGCGAGGTGATCCGCCGGGTGGCGTTCATCCGCGCCTCGCAGAGCGTCGGGATCCCGCTTGCGCCGGATCAAGGCCGCGCTCGACCGGCTGCCGGACCGCCGCACGCCCACCCGCCGGGACTGGGAGCGCCTGTCGGCGGCCTGGCGGGGCGAGCTCGACGACCAGATCACCAGGCTCCAGCATCTTCGCGACAACCTGAGCGGGTGCATTGGCTGCGGGTGCCTGTCGCTTGACCTGTGCAAGCTGATGAACCCGGGCGACATCCTCGGCGGGCAGGGACCGGGACCAAGGAAGCTGTGACCTCAGGGAGTCACGAACGGACCGTTCGGGATAACGATTTTGATCTTTGCCGACGGTCGGCCGATGAGAAACGGCGCCTCGCTCAGTCTGTGCGTTAGGAGAGGACCAAACACGGAGGCTAGGCGCCATGACAGGGATAGCTAAACCGAAGATCGTGTCCGCCGCCGAGTGGCAGCAGACCCGGGATGAGCTGCTCAAGGCCGAGAAGGAAGCCACCAGGACGCTGGACGCGCTCGCCGCGAGGCGGCGCCGGCTGCCGATGCGCAAGTTCGACGAGTACACGTTCGAGACCGCCGAACGGCAGCACCACGCTGCGGGATCTGTTCGGCGATCACGTGCAGCTCGCGGTCTACCAGTTCATGGACAACGGCCCGGACGAATTCTGCCCGGGTTGCACGTGGTTCACGAGCAACGTCGTCAACCTGGACGGGCTGGCCGAGAACGGCGTCGCGTGGGCGACCGTCTCCAACATGCCGATCGCCCAGATCGAGGCGTACAAGGCGAAGATGGGCTGGACGATGCCGTTCGCGTCGTCGCGCGGCACGACGTTCGCCGATGACTGCGGCACCGAGGGGTACTTCGGGTTCAGCATGTTCTTGCGCGACGGCGACGAGGTCTACCAGACCTACTTCACCAAGGCTCGCGGCGTAGACCGGCTGCTGTTCGTCAACAACGTCCTCGACCTGGCCCCCTACGGTCGGCAGGAGGACTGGGAGGACTCGCCGGCCGGCTGGCCGCAGCACCCGACCTACGGGTAAAAGTAGTTGTCACGTCAAGGAATGCGGTTACAGGGGCCTGCGTTCTAGCAGACGTGAAGCACATTGGGTTTCTTTCATTCGGCCACTGGTCGGCCGCACCGGGCTCGCAGGTGCAGTCGGCCTCCGACTCGCTGCTGCAGTCGATCGATCTGGCGGTCGCGGCCGAGGAGCTTGGCGCCGACGGCGCCTACTTCCGCGTGCACCACTTCGCCCAGCAGCTCGGCCTCCCCGTTCCCGCTGCTCGCCGCCGCCGGCGCGAAGACCAGCAGGATCGAGATCGGCACGGCCGTGATCGACATGCGCTACGAGAACCCGCTCTACTTCGCCGAGGACGCCGGCGCGGCCGACCTCATCGCCGGCGGCCGGCTCCAGCTCGGCATCAGCCGGGGGTCACCCGAGCAGGTCATCGACGGCTGGCGCTACTTCGGCTACCAGCCGCCCGAGGGCAAGACCGACGCCGACATGGCCCGCGAGCACGCCGAGGTGCTGCTGACGGTGCTGAAGGGCGAGGGCTTCGCCGAGCCCAACCCGCGCCCGATGTTCCGCAACCAGCCCGGCCTGCTCCGCGTCGAGCCGTATTCGGCGGGACTCCGCGAGCGCATCTGGTGGGGCGCCGGATCGCAGAGCACCGCCGTCTGGGCGGCCACCATGGGCATGAACCTGCAGAGCTCGACCCTGATCAACCACGAGTCGGACAAGCCCTTCCACGTCCAGCAGGCGGAGCAGATCCACGCTTACCGCGAGGCGTGGGCGAAGGCGGGCCACGATCGCGAGCCGCGGGTGTCGGTCAGCCGGTCCATCTTCGCGCTCACCGACGAGCGCGACTGGGCCTACTTCGGCGGCCGGGGCACCGAAGAGGACCAGATCGGGCACATCGACGCGAGCACCCAGGCGATCTTCGGCCGGAGCTACGCGGCCGAACCGGACAAGCTGATCGAGCAGCTCAAGGAGGACGAGGCCATCGCCGCCGCCGACACCCTGCTGCTGACCGTCCCCAACCAGCTCGGCGTCGAGTACAACGCCCACGTCATCGAGTCCGTCCTGACCCACGTGGCCCCCGGCCTCGGCTGGCGCTAGCGACCCTACGATGGTCGGGTGACCGAGCCGACCGCCCCGCTGGTGCCAGCAGACTTCACCGTCCCGGCCGGGCTGGCGACCGAGCTGTTCGTGCTCGAGCCACTCGACTTCAGGCACAACGAGTCCGACTACGCGGCCTGGACCTCGAGCATCGCGCACATCAAGGCCACCCCCGGCTTCGGCGGCCAGACCTGGCTCGACCTCGACCTGTCGCTGGCCGACAACGCGGCCGACATCGGCCGGCACGTCACGCAGTTCGCGGACCGCACCCGCTTCGCCTACACGGTGCTCGACCCGGGTTCGGCCGAGGTGATCGGCTGCCTCTACATCGGGTCGTCCGACCGCGAGGGCTACGACGCCGACGTCCGCTCCTGGACCCGGGCCGACCGCGCTCACCTCGACCGGCCGCTGCACGACGCGGTCAGCCGGTGGCTGTCGGACGCGTGGCCGTTTCGCCGCCCGGACTACGCCGCCCGCTAAAAGCCCAAAATCGTTTGCATCGAACGGTTCCCGGCGACTCTCATCCGCCCATTCCCCTGGTCGGCCGGGCTGACTAGGGAGCGGTCCAGCGCACGATCGACTGGCCCGCCTTGACCAGCTGCGTCGCCGGCAGGCGGCGGAAGATCGCGTTGCGGACCGGCTGCCGCCAGCCGCCGCCGAGGTCGCACCCGAACCGGGCGGTCATGATCGCGGTCCTGGCGATCTGCCGGCAGCGCGGCCGGCGGGCGCGGTCGAACGCGGCCAGCGCCGCCGCCATGTCGACGCCGTCCCGGACCGGAGCGGCGATCAGCCGCCCCACGCACACGCCGTCCTCGAGCGCGGTGGCCGCGCCCTGGCCGGCCGTGGGCAGCATGGCGTGGGCGGCGTCGCCGACGAAGACGACCCGCCCGTTCGCGTAGGCGGGGAGCCCGCCGGGGAGGTGGTACACGTCGTGACGCATCAGGCGCTCGGCCGGGGTGGCGTCCACCATCGCCGCGAACCCACGGCGCCCAGCCCGCGAAGCGCTCGCGGGCGGCCGCCAGCTCGTCGGCGAAGACCGCCCCCTCGGGGTTGCGGAAGTACCCGTACCAGTAGATCTCGGCCGGGCTGACCCGCAGCGAGCCGAACTCGGTGCCCGGCCCCCACGCCTGGACGAGCCGGTCCTCGGAGTCGGTGTCGGGGATGATCGCCCGCCAGCTGGTGCTGCCGCTGTAGCGGGCCGGGACCGTGGGGAAGAGCTGCGCTCGCACGGCGCTGCGCACGCCGTCGGCGGCGACGATCAGCGCCGTCTCGGCCCGGTGGCCCGTGTTCGCCGTTCGCCAGCTGACCTCCGCCGGGTCGCCGTCGGGCGCGCCGGGGTTCGACCGCGACCACCTCGGCGCCGGTCACCAGCTCGACGCCGTCGGCCGCCTCGGCGGCCGCGCGCAGGACGCCGTGCAGCCGCTGCCGCTGCAGGCCCCAGATCGTGGTGACCGCGGTCGGGTCGACCGGGTGTCGGGCATCCGCATGATCCACCGGCCGGCCTGGTCCTGCATGCCGGCGGTGCCGGTCTGGTAGGCGACCTCGCGGCTGGCCTCGCCGAGCCCGAGGGCGGCCAGCGCCGTCATCCCGTTCCCGGTCGTCGCCAGCCCGGCCCCGACCTCGCCGAACGCCGGCGCCCGCTCGAGCACGGTGACCCGCCACCCCGCCTGCGCGAGCGCGATCGCCGACGCCAGCCCCGCGATTCCGCCGCCGACCACCGTCGCCGTCAGCTCGTCTGCACCCATGAACCCGCCTCCGCGCACGCCCAGCGTGTATCCCCGAATATTCTACTACGCCATGTAGTACTTGTTTAGCGCTCGCCTCCCAGGGTCGCCTGGGCTGCCCCACGCGGGCGGGTAAAGCGGCGGCCATAGCGGCAGGTCTCGCTACGCAAACGCGATTAGCCGCTAGACAGGATAATCTGCAAAAGAGCAAGAACCGTTCATCCGGTGTTGATCGATCGTGGGTATTCAGGCGGGCCGCGATCAGGAGGATCGGGATACCACAGCCCGGCACGGCGATGTGTCGCCACATGAAGAACGGCGGCTGGCCCTTCCTCCGCTGAGGGTTCCGCGCTCGCCGCGCATAGTTCGCGGCCATGGCCGAGCCGAGGCAGATGGTCGCGGGTATGGCCAGGACGGCGATGCACGGTGGCGTCTAGAGTCGGCAGCGAGAAGCTCGGATGTGCTCAGCATCCAGACGCTGGAGCACAGGAGCAGGGTCGACGCATACCACGTCGCGATCATGAGCAGCCAGACGCCGCCAACCTCGCTGCGCGTTGAGCCAGGTGTCGAGTCGGTCCACGCTATCCGAGTTCGCGGCGGCGCTTGGCCTCGAGCTTTTCGCGCTTGGACTTCTTCGGCGGCTTGCGGGTGACGTCGACGCCGCCCATGAAGGCGACCCCGCTGATGTTGATCACCGGTCCGCCTGCGCTGATGCCCGACTCCCTGGGCCGAATGCTCGAACGCGCCCATGATGCCGACGCCGTTGACGTTGACGGTGGCGTCGTCGGGCACGGTGATCTCGCAACCGCCGAGGATCGCGACCACGTGGATGGAGACCTCGCGCTCGGCGAACCGGGCGTCGCGCAGGTCGATTTCCCCGCCGCCCAGCAGCATGAAGGCGTTGAAGGTCTTCGGCACCACCCAGTCGCCCTTGCGGGAAAAGCCGCCGAGGATGGCGACGGCGGTGTGCGACGTCGGCTCGCCGCCGTACTGGCGCACGTCGCCCGAGGCCGGCCCGGGACGGCGCCGGGACGGGCGACGCCGCGCCGCTGTTGTCGGGCAGGTCATGGGTGATCGGCACTAGCTCGGCGTAGGTCTTGGCCGCGTACACGGCGTCCAGCCGCTCGTCGAGCTCGTCCATGGTCAGCCGTCCGTCGCCGGCGGCCTCACGCAGCGTTTCCGCGACGCGCTCCCGGTCGGCGTCCGAGGCGCGCAGGTGCTGTGGATCGGGTACGGCGGGCGAGCTACTCATATCGGTAAAGCCTAGGCGGACACGCGCACGTAGGTACAGTGGCCCGCGTGGTTGCTACCGGAACTTAATGTCGAAGTTCGGTGGGGCAGACCGGCCGTCTTAGCCGACGCGCGCGAAGCTGCGCCTCGGCCTCGGCCAGCACGCCGACGATGTCGCGGCCGAAGCGGACGTCGCACGGGTGATTCGGCTGGCCCGAGTTCGCGCTCGCGATGAGCTCGGCGGCGGCGACGCGCAGGCAGTGCGTCGGGCTCGGCCGGGGTGGCGGGCATGATCGAGCGGCCGGCCGCGCCCCAGACGAACAGGTTGAACCCCTCGGCCGGCTCGGGGGCGTCCAGCGCCGTGGTCATGGTCGAGGAGGCGCCGCCCTCGTGCTGGAGGACCAGGTGCCGCACGTCGCCCTGGCCTCGCACGGCCGACACCGACGTCACCGGGCCGAGGCAGGCCCAGAGCATGCCGACCAGGTGCGGGCCGAGGTCCCAGAGCGCGCCCTTCTGCTGCCGCCACGGGCGTGTTGAACGGGGAGTCGTCCGCGAGCGCCGTGCCGAGCCAGACCGCGACCCCGCCCGACCAGCCGCTGCCCGACCAGCCGCCCCGGGCCTGCTCGTCGGCCAGCCAGGCGCGGATCTCGCGGTTGAACCGCCAGGTGAAGAACACGACCGAGGCGACGCCGGCCTTTTCGACCGCGGTGGCGACCGCGTCGGCGTCCGCGACCGACAGCGCGACCGGCTTCTCGAGCAGCAGGTGCTTGCCCGCCTCGGCCGCGCGGATCGCGAGCGGTGCCTGCACGTCCGGCGGCACCGCGAACGAGACCGCGTCGACGCTGGCGAGGAACGCGTCGAAGTCGTCGTGGGCGGACACGCCGTGCCGGCGGCCAGCGCGGCGGCCGCATCCGCGTTCCGTCCCCAGACGGAGGCCAGCCGGGCCCCCGGGGTGGTGGCGAGCGCGGGCGCGTGGGTGGAATCCGCCCAGTAACCGGTACCAACGAGGCCGAAACGCATGGCAACGATGCTACGCCCCGTCATCTGTTGCCGTATGTTCTGATGCGTGCGCCTCGTACTAGCTTCAGCTTCCCCGGCTCGCCTCGCAGTGTTGCGCGCGGCCGGCCTCGATCCCCAGGTCATCGTCAGCGGTGTTGACGAAGACGCGTTCTCGGCCGAGTCGACCGAGGAGCTCACCGCGGTGCTCGCCTCGGCCAAGGCGTCGGCCGTGGCGGCGTCCCTCGACGACGGGATCGTCATCGGCTGCGACTCGATGCTCGACCTTGACGGCCGCGGCCTACGGCAAGCCGGCCGACCTGGTGGAGGCGGCCGCCCGCTGGCACGAGATGTCGGGCCGGACCGGCACGCTCTACACCGGGCACTGCGTGATCGACGCCGGGACCGGGAAGCGCGTCGAGGCGGTGGCCGCGACGACGGTCCGCTTCGGCACTCCGACCGAAGAGGAGATCTCCGCCTACGTCTTCACCGGCGAGCCGCTCGGCATGGCCGGCGGCTTCACCATCGAGGGCCTGGGCGGCTGGTTCGTCGAATCGATCGACGGCGACCACAACAACGTGATCGGCATTTCCCTGCCGCTGCTGCGCCGGCTTGCTTGGCGGCCTCGGGGTGACGATCCCGGCGCTCTGGGCTCAGTACAACAGCCTCGAGTAATTCGCCACGTCGTAGTGCGCTTCCAGTTCCTCGAGCGTCTCGGCCGGGTTCTGCACCGCCTTGCTCAGCTCGGCGACCGACGGCAGCGCGTCGGCGGCGGGCCAGGACGACGGCTCCCACAGCGTTGACCGCAGGAACGCCTTCGGGCAGTGCGAGAACACCGTCTCGATGTCGATGACGACCGCCAGCACCGGCCGCTGGCCGCGGACGACCAGCTCGGAGAAGAACGGGGCGTCCCGCACGATCCTGGCCCGGCCGTTGATGCGCAGCGTGTCGTTGCGGCCGGGGATCAGGGCGATGAGCCCGACGTGCGGGTTGGACAGGATGTTGAGGTACCCGTCGGCGCGCTTGTTGCCGGGGCGCTCGGCGATGGCGATGGTGCGGGGGTCGAGCACGTGGATGAGCTGCCCGGCCGGGTCGCCCTTGGGGGAGGCGTCGCAGTTGCCGTCGGCGTCCGACGTGGCCAGTACGCAGAACGGCGACCTGCGCAGCCACTCGATCTGCAGCGGGTGCAGCGCGGGCCGGTCCTTGGTCGCGGCGCGCCCGGACGGGAGCCCGCCAAGCGCCGCCCGCAGCTCGTCTTCGGAGGTGATCGGGGTCTCGGTGATGACTTCTTCGGTAACGCTCACTCTCACAATCTAGTGAATGTCTGGATCGAGGCGTTCTCCGACAGCAGCGCCGGCGGCCCGATGATCTTCCGGTCCGGCTTGCCGACGACCTCCTCGTCCTTGTCGTCGTAGTCGTACTGCTCGAGGATGTGCCGGATCGCCTCGAGCCTGGCGCGCTTCTTGTCGTTGGACTTGACCACCGTCCACGGCGCGTCGGCGGTGTCGGTGTAGAAGAACATCGCCTCCTTCGCCTCGGTGTAGTCCTCCCACTTGTCGAGCGACTGGATGTCCATCGGGGACAGCTTCCACCGCCGGACCGGGTCGACCTGCCGGATGATGAACCGCGTCCGCTGCTCGGACCGCGTCACCGAGAACCAGAACTTCGTCATCGACATCCCGGAGTGCACCAGCATCCGCTCGAATTCCGGTGCCTCGCGCATGAACTCCAGGTACTCCTCGGGGGTGCAGAACCCCATCACCCGCTCGACCCCGGCCCGGTTGTACCAGGAGCGGTCGAACAGCACGATCTCCCCGGCCGACGGCAGGTGGGTCACGTACCGCTGGAAGTACCACTGGGTCTTCTCCCGCTCGCTGGGCTTCTCCAGCGCCACGACCCGCGCGCCGCGCGGGTTGAGGTGCTCGGTGAACCGCTTGATCGTGCCGCCCTTGCCCGCCGCGTCGCGTCCCTCGAAGATGATGACGATCCGCTGGCCGGTGTCCTTGACCCAGTTCTGCAGCTTGACCAGCTCGATCTGGAGCAGCCGCTTGGCCCGCTCGTAGTACTCGCGGGTCATCCGCTCGTCGTACGGATAGTCCTCGCGCCAGGTGTCGACCTGCGTGCCGTCCGGCCAGAGCAGGACCGGATCGTCGTCTTCGTTGTCTTGCACGGTCAGCCCGGCCAGGATGGCGAGGTCTGCGGGGTCATCCGAGCCGGGCGAAGGCAGCGCGTTGATCACTTTATAAATACAGCACATCAATGCCGCCAGGTCACGAGCGGGGGGCGGGTGTTCACCGGCAGGTCGACGCCCGGTTCGAATGCCTTTCCCATCGAACGGGCAGTTGCTCCCTTCCCGCGCTCTCGTTCACGGCCCGTTCACCGCCCGTACACTATTCGTCGCCGTGCACAATCTGTCCGCCGGCGACCGTCAGCGCGACCGTGGTGTGCGCCGATGGCGGTCGGCGGGACCGCGTAGATGTCCTGGGTGAGCACGGCGATGTCGGCGAGCTTGCCGAGCTCGAGCGTGCCGGCCACGTCCTCCTCGTGGTTCACGTAGGCGACGCCGCGGGTGAACGCGTCGACGGCGGCGCTGATCGTGATCGCCTCGTCCGGCAGCAGCGGCATCGGTCGTCTCGACCGACCCCGGCTCGCCGAGCCGGGCTCGAGAGCATCCGGTTGACCGCCACGTGCATCTCCTGCAGCGGGTCGGCGCTTGACACCGGCCAGTCGCTGCCGAACGCCACCCGCGACCCGAGCCGCAGGAACGAGCCGATCCGGTACTGCCACGCCGGCCCGTTCGTCGCCGACGAACGGCACGGTGAGCTTGTCGTTCTGCTCGTCCCGGCAGGCCCAGAGCGGCTGGAAGTTGGCGATCACGCCGAGCTCGGCGAACCGCTCGCAGGTCCGACGGGCTGACGAACTGCAGGTGCGCGATGTGGTGCCTGCCGTTGGCGCGCAGCCCGGCCGGGGATCGTGGCCAGGGCGTCGAGGGCGGCGGTCACCGCCCGGTCGCCGATCGCGTGGAAGTGCAGCTGGAACCCGAGGTCGGCGAGCAGGCCGGTCGGCCTCGGCGAGCTCCTCCGGCTCGATGAACAGGTTCCCCGACCGGTCCGTGTGGTGCCCGTGGCCGTCCAGGTACGGGGCGCCCATCGCGGCGGTGAACGTCTCGCAGACGCCGTCGAGCATCAGCTTGACCGAGGTGGCGCGGAAGTAGCCGCCGCCGTCGGCCGCCTCCCGGCGCGCCTGCAGCGTGTCGAGCTGGTGGCGGCCGCGGGACCTGTCCCACCACAGCGCCCCGGTCACCCGGCAGGTCAGCAGCCGGTCGGCGGCGGCCCGCCGGTAGGTGTCGAACGCGTCGGGCATGCCAAGCTCGCCCGCGTCGCCGATGCAGGCGTCCTGGATGGAGGTGATGCCGAGCGAGTGCAGGCGGGCCTGGGCGGCGAGCAGCGCGGCGGTCAGCTCGGCCTGGCCGGGCGGCGGGACGTAGTCGGCCGACCAGGCGCATCGCGCCGTCGTGGAGCGCGCCGGTCGGGGACGCCGGCGTGGTCGCGCTCGATCCGGCCGTCGGCCGGGTCGGGGGTGCTCGCGGTGACCCCGGCCGCGTCCAGCGCGGCGGTGTTCACCCAGGCGGTGTGGTGGTCCCGGTTGGGCAGGAACGCCGGCCGCCCGCCGGTCACCAGGTCCAGGTCGGCGGCGTTCGGCGTGCCGCCGGGGAAGGCCGACATGGACCAGCCGCCGCCGAGGACCCAGGCGCCGGGCGGGAGGGCCTGCGCTGTAGGCGGCGATCGTGTCCAGGTACTGCTGCCTGGTGCGCAGGCCGGCCAGGTTGCAGCGCAGGGACTCGAGCCCGCCCTGGACCGGGTGCACGTGCGCGTCGCCGAAGGCGGGGATCGCGAGCCGGCCGCGCAGGTTCACCACCCGGGTGAACGGGCGGACGAGGTCGCGGATCTCCGTCGTCGCGGCCGAGCGCCACCACCACCCCGCCGCTGATCGCGGCCGCCTGCACGAAACCGGACGGATGGGCGGGGGTGCGGATCTTCCCGCTCGACGAGGACGAGCTCCGCGCCCTGGCCGGCCCCGACGCGGTTCGGCTTGGTTCGGGTCGGCCCGGCGGCCGGGTCTCCCCATCTGGTCATAAGTCGGGATCGTACCGGGCGGCGCGACGCGTCTCGCCGCTGGCCAGCGCCTGCTGTCGCTCTCGGGCGGCCCCGGCGGTCCCGGAAACGGAATAGCCTGTGCGGCATGGACGAGGCCGTGATCTACACCGACGGGGCATGCAGCGGCAACCCGGGGCCGGGTGGCTGGGGAGTGGTGCTGCGCTACGGCACCGTGGTGAAGGAGCTGCACGGCGGGGACCGGGCGACCACCAACAACCGGATGGAGCTGCTCGCCGCGATCTCCGCGCTCGAGGCGCTCAGCCGGCCGGTCTCGGTGCAGCTCTACACCGACAGCAAGTACGTGCTCGACGGGATCACCAAGTGGCTGCCCGGCTGGCAGCGCAACGGCTGGAAGACCGCGTCCAAGCAGCCGGTCAAGAACGTCGACCTGTGGCAGCGCCTGGTCGCGGCGATGGCACCGCACCAGGTCAGCTGGCACTGGGTCAAGGGCCACGCCGGCGACCCGGGCAACGAGCGCGCCGACGAGCTCGCCCGCGCAGGGCATCGCCGACGTCCTGGCGGCCCCCCGCTAGCTCGCGCGTTGACTACTCTCGACGGAGAAAGATAATCCGCCCTTCGAGCCCATCCGAGGCCGAAGCGAGTAGCGAGTTGAGCGCGGTTGTCACCGCAACTATGTAGGTGCGGTTCTGCGGGAACGTCTTGGTGCTGACCATGATGAGTCCCGCATGGGTCCGGCCAGTTGCCCGGTAACGGGCGTCGATCGGCATGAAGTCCTTGATGTTGGCCGTAACCAGCGCCCGGCCCGCCTCGGCGGCGCCGATGAGAATCTCCTCGTCAGGCAGCACGGCGAACGCGGGGGTGGCCACTACCGCGCGCGCGTCATGTCCCTTGGCACGCAGCTGTTCGGCCATCGCCTCGGGAAACATCTCGTCAAGCAGCAGCGGACGCGCCACTTGCGTCAGCCGCCTAGGAGTTCCCGCTCGCGGCGCCACGCTTGCTCGGCGCTGTCCTCGGCGGCGTCGGCAACTGCTATTTCCGCGTCAATCTCGTCTGGGTAGGCGGCCCAGTAGCCGGTGGCTATGCGGATCATGCGCTCCGACACGCCGGTGTTCTCAGCGACGAGCGCGAGCAGTTCACCTTCGCCGAGACCGGGTTCGGCTCCGCGCGCGGATCTAACTGCGCGGACAACCTCCCACACATCGGGGCCGGCCGCCAGTCCGGCCCGGCGTCCGGTCGGACCCGTCCTGAACAGGACGCCTGGATGCTCCATCATTCGTAGTCCCTCGTCTACCAGCATGTTGGCGGCTGAAGACAGCGAGAGCCCATGGTTGATCGACACGAACATGGCCAGTCGGTCGGCCACCATCATGTCGAATCGCACCGGAGTGGGGCTCTTCTTGCTCATGACTACAATGTAGTTGGTTAGAGTCGCGGGTGCAAGCCGGGCCTGAGGGAGAAAGCCGATCAGGCCGCGCCCGGGGGAGGTGCGCGGCCTGATCGGCTTTATGGTGCGGGTCGCTGGTCAGCAGCGGCCCTCGTAGGCGCCGGAGTGGTAGGTGGTCCACGCGTTCCAGTTGCTGCCGTCGTCCGAGAGGACGATCGCGGACCGGGCGTTGCCGTAGGCGTTGAACGTGGCGAGCGCGCCGTTGCTGCCGTTGATCTGCCAGTAGCCGTAGTCGTCGGTCGGGCTCAGCGCGTACTGGTTGCCGCCGGACTCGGCCTCCGCGATCTCGGCCGCCATGAACGCGTCGGCCGGGTTGCCGCCGGCCGACCTCCAGAGCTCCTCAAGGCCGGAGCAGCTGAGCGTGCCGCTCAGCCCGCCGGACGAGCCGCCGCCGCTGCTGCCGTGGCTGGCCGACTGCACGACCACGGTGCTGCTGCCGCCCGAGCTGTGGTGGGAGCTGCTGGAGCTGCTACTCGTGTTGACCGAGGCCGTTTCCGTGACGGCCGGGGCAGGGGCCGCGTGCTTCGGCGTGTAGTAGTCGGCGAGCTTGTAGTCGGCGGGCACGTGGCCGGGATGTACAGGCTCTCGCCGGCGAAGATCAGGTTCGGGTCGGAGACCGTCTTGTCGTTCTCGTGGTGCGATGTAGCCCCAGTCGGCGGCCTTGTTGTAGAAGCGCTGAGCGATCTTTGACAGCGTGTCGCCGCTGCGGACCGTGTAGTGGCTGGACTTGACCTGCGCCGCGTGCCTGGCGGTGCCGGTCGACGCGACGGTGACGGCGCGGGTGGAGATCGAGTCGAGCGTCGCCGCCGTCGACTGCGTTCCCTTGTGCGCGGCCTGGTCGGCGTGCACGGCCTCGTGCGCCTGTGTGCTCACCGTGGCCGGCGTGTCCGCGCGGCGAACGCGGACTGCGCTCCAGGGACCGCGACCAGCGCGCCGGCGATGGCCACGGCCGGAGCCGCCTTGCCGGCCTGCGCCGCCACCCGCTCCACCTGGGAGGGGGTTGAGTGCCTGCCCCGGCGCCTGATCTTCACGAGGCGGCGGTCATTGTGCCCAGCGGTCATGCTCTCCCCATGTTTCGATGCCTCGCCCGCCTACGCGGCTGCTAGAGCCTCTCGGCGGGCCTGCACACTCTCGTCGGGCTAACCGCCCGCTATGTTGCGGTATCGGACCGTTTGTTGGACTTTGTCCCGCCGAACCGTTCGATGGAACTATGGCAGGCGCCGAGCGCCGGTCGCAGGTATTTCGAGTCTTTTTCTTGATCGTGTCGTGATCTGAATTCGGACAAATGTGTCGTGTCATGGACAGAGTTAGCCTGACTGGTGACGGGGAGAGCGCCAGTTGGGATACTTGCCGACGTGACTGATCATCCTGAGCGCGTGATCCGCTACTTCGAGGACTACGTCCCCGGGCTGGTGGTGGACTGCGGCGCCTTCTCCCTCGACGAGGGGGAGATCATCGCCTTCGCCAAGGAGTACGACCCGCAGCCGTTCCACGTCGACCCGGTCGCGGCCGAGGACGGGCCGTTCGGAGGCCTGATCGCGAGCGGCTGGCAGACCACCGGCAAGCTGATGCGGCTGCTGGTGGAGCACTTCGTCAGCCCCGAGTCCGGCCTGGGGGCGGTGGGCGTCGACGAGATTCGCTGGCCGAGGCCGGTTCGCCCGGGCGACACGCTGCACGCCCGCGCCACCGTCCTTGAGGCGCGGCGGTCGAACAGCAAGCCGGACCGCGGCATCGTCCGCTCGCTGGCCGAGCTGATCAACCAGGACGGCGACCTCGCCATGAAGGTGACCGCGATCAACTTCGTGCTGCTCGTCCGATCCTGAGGCCTAGTCGGCCAGGGCGGCCGCCTCGGCCGTCGCGGCGGCGTGCTCGGTTGCCGCCTCGGCCATGGCGACGATGACCGGGTGCGGCTGGGTGCCGTCGCCGTGGAGCTCGGGCTGGAAGAGCGTCCCGACGAAGAACGGGTGCCCGGGGAGTTCCGCGATCCTGACCTGCCCGTCGTCGTCGAAGCCGCTGAACGCACAGCCCGCCCTGGGACAGACGCTCCAGGTAGGCCGAGTTCAGGCCGTAGTCGCAGTGGTAGCGCTCGGTCCGGCGCCCGGGGCCTGATATCTTCGCGGCGCGCGTGCCCGGCACGATCATGACCGCTTCCTCGTGGCCCTTCAGCGAGCACTCGAGCCGCACGATCAGGTGCTCGTCGGCCTCGGGGGCGACCTCCGCGTTCTCGACCGCGGGCAGCCCGCAGACGTCGCGCGCGAATTCCAGCAGAGCGTACTGGAAGCCGCCGCACGTCCCGAGGAACGGAATCCGCTGCTCGCGGGCGGTGCGCACGGCCGTGATGGCCCCGTCGGGGCTGTCGTAAGGGCTGCCGGGGACCAGCCAGATAGCGTCGAACCGGCCGAGGTCGCACGCCGGCGACGTCGGCCGTCGCGATCCAGTAGGCGTCCAGCGCGATTGCGTCGCGGCGGAGCAGCGCGTCGACAAGCGCGGGGATGCGGGCGTGCGCCCGGACGTTCGCCGAACGGTCGCCGACCAGGGCGATCCTTGCCATGGGGTGCGTCATGACGCCATGATGACCCCGGCATCGGGTTAAGCGCCAACGATGGTTTCTTGTACTTCGATAAGCGATGCTTATCGAGTGGAAGCGCAATTGCTTCGGACCTTCGTCGCCGTGGCCAGGCTCGGCTCCTTCTCGGCGCGCCGCGGTCGAGCTCGGCTACACCCAGGCCGCCATCTCCCAGCAGATAGCGGCGCTGGAAAGCGACCTCAAGGTCCCGCTGCTCAACCGCCGCCCGGTCGTCGCCGACCGAGGCGGGCGCGCGCCTGCTCGAGCACGCCGAGGCGCTGCTGCTCAGGCTCGACGCGGCCAGGGCGGACGTCACGCGGATGACCACGGGCGCCGGCCGCCGTCCTCGTCGTGGGCGCAACCTCGCTGGCCGGCAGGCTCGCCCGGGCTGGCCCGGGCGCTCTCCGCGCTCCGCCGGCGGCGGCCGAGGCTCGACGTCACGGTTCGGGTGAGACCGCGCGAGCACGTGCTCACCGCGGTCGCGCGCGGCGAGCTGCGACGTCGGCCTGGCCGACGGCCTGACCGCCTGGGGTGATCCGCTGCCGGAGTTCTCGTCGCTGACCGCCGTGGGTATCAGCCAGGCGGGCGTCGCGATCGTGCTCCCGTGCGATCACCCGCTGGCCGGGCGAGCCGGCCTGCGCCTGTCGGACCTGGCCGACGCCCGGTGGATAGAGGCGCCCGACGTGACCTCGCCGCTGGCGGAGATCCGCCGGCTGGCCGGCGTCGAAGGGTTCCGGGCCGCCTTCCGCTACGACGGATCGGACGTCACGTCGCTCCTTCAGCTCGCGGCGGCCGGGCACGGCCTCACCCTGCTGCCGGAAACGGCCCTGTCCCCCGGCCGGGATCACCGCGGTCCGGGTGGCGCAGCCCTCGCGTGGTCCACCGCGTGGAGCTGGTCCACGGGACCCTCCGCGAGGGCTCGCCTGCCGCCGAGCTCGCGGCCTTGCTCGCCCCCCGCGGTTAGGCGTTCGGGGCCTTGCCGTTGCCGATGGCGGCGGGCTTGCCGGTCTGCTGGGCGCTGCTGCCGTCGATCGGCGGGACGCCGACGCCCCGGCGGACCGACTCGAGGATCGTCAGGCCCTGGCTGACCAGCCCGGCCGCGATCTCGCCGAGGCCGTCGGCGCCGTTCAGGACGGTGACGTTGGCGCCGTTGCAGGCCGGCCGCCGCCTCCTTGACGATCTGCGGCAGCTGGGCGATCAGCAGCTGGTCGAGCGCGACCCGGTTGTTCGACGCGGCCGCCTCGGCCGCGATGCGGGTCCGCTCGGCCTCGGCGATGGCGAGGATCTTGATCTTCTCGGCCTCGGCCTGAGCGGGCCTGATGACCTCGGAGACGAGCTGCTGCTGGCGCAGGTCGGCCTGGTGCTGCGCGAGTTCGGTCTGGGCGGCGATCACCGCGCGCTGCGCCTCGGCCTGGGCCAGCGGGCCGGCCTGGGCCGCCTCGGCCTGGGCCTTGTCGGTCTCGGCCTTGTACTGCGCCCGAACGACGGCGGTCTGCCGCTCGAACTCCGCCTGCTTGCGGGCCGAGGCCTGCACCGCCTCGGCCGACGCCTGGTCGGCCGCCGCCTGGGCGATCTTGGCCTGGCGCTGGATGGCCGCGTTGTTCGGCGCCGCCATCGCCGCGATGTAGCCCGCTCCCATGTCGTCGATGGACTGGATCTGCAGCGAGTCGACGGTCAGCCCGATCGAGACCATCTCGGCCTTGGAGCCGTCGAGCACCTCGGTGGCCAGCTTCTGCCGTTCGGTGACGATCTCCTCGACGGTCATCGAGCCGATGATCGAGCGCAGGTGACCCGCGAAGATCCGGCCGGTCAGCACCGCCATCTGGTCCTGGTCGGAGAGGAACCGCTGGCCCGCGTTGACGATCGACTCGGCGTCGTTGCCGACCTTGAACGCGATGACCGCGCGGACGTTCAGCGAGATGCCCTGATGGGTGACGCAGGTCTCGGCGACCTCGGCCTCCCGCATCGCGAGGGTCAGGTAGCGGACCTTGCGGAAGAACGGCGTGACGAAGGCGCCGTGCCCGGTGACGACGCGGAACGGCGCGTCCTTCATGCCGCGGCGACCGCCGGAAATGAGCATCGCCTCGTCGGGGGCGGGAACTCGGTAACCGAACATGGTTTCACTCTCCTGAGCGAGGAACTTCGGTAGAACCTGGGATGGTGGGGGCCTCGCCGAGCGGGTCGGTCCATTCCATAACATCGACCGTACGCCTGCCCCGGGAGTCGGTGACGAGGACGGTCGTGCCTATCGGCAGCGGCGTGGGCGACCAGGCGATCAGGCTCTCTGAACCGCCGCGGATTCTGATCCGGACCTCACCGGGACCGGCCTCGCCGCGGGTGGCGAGGATGATCACGCCAACGGTGCCAATCGCCGATTCGTCGCGAGCCACAACACTGCCGCTCCTGTAGTTGGAATACCGGAAACACAGCCTAGTCTCGGCTGGCGGAAAAACTACCTTTCGTTAGGCTAAGAAAGTGACTTTCCCCCGGCTGCAGCGGAACATTCCTCCGCAAGGCGGCACTGACGCAGAAGACGGGCGGCCGGAGCGGGTCGGGCTGGCCATGATCGTGATCATGGCGGGGGTCTTGATGACCGCCGTCGACACCACGATCGTGGTCCTCGCGCTCCCGGAGATCGAGCGCAGCCTGCATGTCCCGCTGACCGACGTGGTGTGGGTGATCATCAGCTTCCTGCTGGTCATCACGCTGCTCGCCACCCAGGTGGGCAGGCTCGGCGACATGTTCGGGCGGGTGCGGATGTACGAGACCGGCTTCGCGGTGTTCGTGCTTGGCTCGCTGCTGTGCGCGCTGGCCTGGAATGAGCTGTCGATCATCGTGTTCCGGGTCGTGCAGGGCATCGGCGGCGCGCTGATCATGGCCAACAGCGGCGCGGTGATCGCCGATCTGTACCCGCGCGAGCGGCGCGGCCGGGCCTACGGGTTCACCGCCCTCGGCTGGACGATCGGCGCGATGCTCGGCATCGTGCTCGGCGGGCTGATCGTCACCTACGTGTCCTGGCGCTGGATCTTCTGGATCAACGTGCCGACCGGGGTGCTCGCCATCGCCGGCGCGCTGCGGGTGCTCCGCGACAAGGGGGAGCGGACCCGCCAGCGCCTTGACCCGCTCGGCATGGTCACGCTCGGGCTCGGCCTGTTCGGCGTGCTGTGGGCGATCACCAAGCTCGCGAACGCGCCGCTCGACGCGTCGACCGTCGGGTTCCTGGTCGGCGGGGTCGTGCTCATCGGCCTGTTCGTGGCGATCGAGGCGCGGGTCGCCGCGCCGATGCTGCCGCTCAGGATCTTCCGGGTCCCGACCATGGCGGCATCGCTGTGCGCGTCGCTGTTCCAGGGGCTGGCCAGCTTCGCGGTGCTCTTCCTGGTGCTGATGTACCTGCAGGGGCCGCGCGGCCTGTCCCCGATCCACGCCTCGCTGCTGCTGGTCCCCGGCTACCTGGTGTCCGGCGGCGTCGGCCTGTACGCGGGCAGGCTGGCGGACCGGCGCGGGCCGGTGCTCCCGGCCACCCTCGGGCTCGGTATCCAGGCGGTCGCGCTGATCTGCTACGCGCAGCTCACGATCTCCACCCCGCTCTGGGTGATCGTCGCCATCAGCCTGGTCAACGGGGTCGGGACCAGCATGTTCTTCCCCGCCAACAGCTCGGCGATCATGAAGGCGGCGCCGCCCGACATGTTCGGCATCGCGTCGGGCATGCTGCGGACGTTCGCCAACATCGGCATGGTGTTCTCGTTCGCGGTCGCCATCCTGGTCGCGTCGCGGTCGATCTCCAGGAGCCTCGCGTTCGCGATCTTCGTCGGCTCCACGTCACTGCACGGCCCGCTCGCGGCCGCGTTCACCACCGGCCTGCACGCGGCCTTCTACGAGTCGGTCGGATTCATGGTGATAGCCGCGATCCTCTCGGCCCTGAGAGGATCGCCGAGCAGGAAGAAATTACAGCCAGCCGTTCCTGATGCTGTCGACGGCGTCGTCGCCCGGCGGGAGGCCGAGTTCGCCGGCCCGGACCTTGTCCAGCATCATGCCGGTCACGCCGACGATGGCCGGGGCGATGTCGCGCAGCGAGGCCGCGTCGGAGGGATCGGCCACCTCCGGTGCCACGCCGGCCCGCTCGAGCACCGCGGGCAGGTCGGCCAGCTGCCCCGCCACCCAGCCGAGCGGGTCGGAGGAGAGCTCGCGCAGGAACTGCCGCGGCGACGGGTCCCAGCCGTTGAACTTCGGGTGATGGTGGGTCCGGTTGAAGCTGCCGGGCTTGCCGTCCACCGCCTCGAGCAGGTCAACCCGCCAGATCGGGCGGCCGACCTCGATCGGCATGGCCGAGTAGATCGTCCCCTTGAGGTCACCGCGGTCGAAGACCCGCAGCTCGAGCCGGACCCCGTGCTCGGCCCCCTCCTGCCCCGGGTGCGGGTTGGGGTCGAGGAAATACAGGTCGCCGACGACGACGCCAACTCGCTCGAAGACGAAGGCCTGCAGCATATGACCACCTTTACCAGCAGTGACGACCCGGACGCCGGCCGGGCGCGGCGCGAGCGCGCCGCTTCCCACTATCTCCCGGCCGGCGGCGGAACGTCCAGATCGTTAGCCGCGCTAATTCACTTCATCCACTGCGCCTTGCCGTAGATGAAGACCTCGGTACCGGGGGTCTTCACCAGAGTGTGGAAGAAGCCCGCGATGAACATCGGCAGCCGGACGCAGCCGTGCGAGTCGGGGAAGACGGGGACGTAGGTGTCGCCGTGGATGGCGTAAACGGTGCTGATGAAGAACACCGGGTTGTACATCGCGCCGAGCGGCACCTTGACCCAGCCCGACATGTAGTCGTCGGTCCGGTAGTTGCCGTTGGGCGTGATCGCCTGGCACTCGCCGCCGCCGCAGTTGTACCAGTAGCCGCCGCCGGTCGAGACGTGGCTGATCAGCGAGATTTTGTCGTTCTTGTAGAGGACGAGGACCTCGAGGGCCTGGTTGACCTCGATCCTGTTCCCGTCCTGACGGGGGTCGTGCGTCCCGTACGTCTTCGGGCTGACCAGCGCCCGCTTGGTGGCCGTGTCGATCACCCCGGTCACCTTCACCCCGTTGATCTCCTGGAACGCCCAGACGGCATCCTCGGTGTTGGCGCCGAATTGGCCGTCGGTCGTGCCCGGGTCGTACTTGAGCGACGCCAGGCGCTGCTGCAGCGCCTTGACGGCGGCACCCGACGACCCTTCGCGCAAGGTGCCACTGGGCGGGACGTAGGCGGCGGGCGTCGCGCTCCGCGCCGAGACGGTCTTCGCTGTCGCTGCCGTTGCCCTGGCCGACCCGGAGGTCGCCGCCGAGGCCGACGACGCGGCCGCAGCCGTGCACGCGGCCGCGACGGTGGCCGCCGCGATCGCGGTGGCCCCGATCCGCGCCAGGCGGTTGCCGCGTTTCACTGCACCCATGCCATTCACGCCCTTCTACAACACGATCACTCTTGTAGCTGAATCTTCTTCTACCTAAGACATGGCGTCACGTTCCGGCGTTGCGTCAAGAAGATAACGAAACGGCCATTATCGCCAGGGAGGCAGGGGGCTGCCTGCTCCGAGGAGATCGCGGTGGCGGTGTGCGCTCGGGCGCGAGATGATGCAGCCATGGCACAGGCTCGCGACCACTGGTGCTCCTGCGCGGGCTGGGACATGACCACCGCTTCTTGCGGCGAGTCCCTCGCTCAGATCTTCGTGCGATCCGGTCGACTGGACCCGGCATGGCTCCAAGAGCTAACGCAGGCCGCATCGAATGAGGTGATCGCATGGGTCAAGCGTGAGCGTCCCGATCTGCTCCCGATGCCGAACGCGTGGCAGCTAGCGGATCTGCGAGCGCTTGCACTTCGCGTGCCTGCGCCGCCTGGGTACACCATGCCCGCCGGGGCGTCAGAAACGGCGTTCAAGAATTTTGAGAGAAGGACGGGCCTGCAGCTCACTGCGCAGTTCCGGGCTTGGCTCGCTGAAATCAACGGCGCGATGATCGGCCCGGGCGGCCTGTTCGGTGTCCGTGAGCCTAGCGACTTTCTCTCGATTGAGAAGTGCCTAAGGATGTATCCGAAGTGGCGTGAGCTTGGCTGGGTCCCAGTCGCGTCCGACGGAACCGGAAACTATTGGGTCACAGCGCCGGGTCCGGGCAGATCCGATGGATGGGTGGCCTTTATCGACACTCATCTAGATCCTGACGCGTTCGAGCGCTACGCAGCAAGTACCGTCTTCCGCTTCCTGGGCTTTCTCTTGGAATCGGAGCTGGGGAATCGCGGCTGGCCTGGAAATAAGGAATATGTCCTCGCTCGGGATCCAGGACTCTTGAGCGTTCCCGAGGCGCTGGCCCCATGGAGGCGAAGATGAGTCGCACCGTAATGCGAATCGCTAATGTTTAGTATCAGCCCAACTGTCGAGGCGAAGTGCGCCCGGCTCGCCGATCGGCCGGTGGCTGATCGTTGGGCCGCGTCCGCATCAATCTGGTCTCGCTTCTTCGTGCTCGGCGGTCAAAGGTGGACACGGTGGACGGAAATCGCCGACGTCATGCCCCGCGCGCTCTCATTTGCCATGCTCAGAAGCGTAGGACTCGAGATTCCTGAAGGCGCGCAGGAGATTCTGGCGGTCTTGAATTCTTTCGATATCGAGGATGACGGTTCTGCAGAGTGGGATCACACGGTTGATCTCATTGCGCTGATGGTGCCAGTTATCGGTGGGTGTGATGCTGATACTTGCCTAAAGAAGGCTCTTCGCACGTACCTGGAGTCTGCCTTCTGTCGAATCTGGACGGACTATGCCGTCGAGACTGGAAGGCCGGTATCCCTTGCGGAGGTAAACGAAAGAATTCCTGATGAAGCAGAGTGGCAAACGGCGCTCGCGCTCGTAAATGCCCTGTTAGGTAGCAGGATCCAGGCCCTCGGCGTGGGGCTTCGCGGTGGCGGCGCGCCGTCATTGTGTTCCGTTGGGGGCACCATTCCAGCGCTTTTATCGTGATCGTGTTCTAGAAGGGGCGCTATACGACCCGAACTGCACACGCTGACGCCTGAGCGCCGGTCCGCCTCAACCAAAGTGACCCGTGGGACGCGTGCTGCGACGCAAACGCGTCTCTGCAGAGGAAATTCAGAACAACCGTCAGGAAGGAGAGCGCGGGCATAAGCCGCCTAAAGGGTCGGCTCAGGTCGATCGAGCATCGTCGAGGAGTAGACGATGAAGGCTCGCGTCAGGAAAGCGGGTCGAGGAGGCGATGATGACCGCTCAGGTTCTGTGGATGAATGTCCCGCTGATGATTCTCGCATTCGGTATCTGGACCGGTGTTCCGCTCTGGCTCGTGCTGCGTCATCCTGACCGGCACCCCGGTGAGGGTCGCACCGTGCCGGCCTACCTGCGCGAAACGCGCACGAAGCCGGTCCGAATCAATGCGCGAGCGTACGACGGCCAGCGTGGCCTGGTGACCATGTAGCCGCAGGGGGCAGCGTGGTGCCCGGTTACGCCGGGGGATGTGCCAAGCTGCTGGCGTGCTTGGACTTGCGATCGCCTGTGCGGTCAGCGCCGCCGTGTGGGTCTATCTGGTGGCGGCGCACGGGGGCTTCTGGCGGACCGGACAGCGGCTGCCGCTTCGGCGGCCGGACACGGCGGCCGCCGGTCACGACCAGTGGCCGGCGGTCGTCGCCGTCGTGCCCGCGCGCAATGAGGCGGACTCGCTGCCGGGGACGCTGCCGGCGCTGCTGGCGCAGGACTATCCGGGCGAGTTCCGGGTCTTCCTGGTCGATGACGGGAGCGACGACGGCACCGGTGGCGTCGCGGCCGAGCTCGGCGAGAAGGCGGCGCGGGACGGCGGCGCGCCGCTGACCGTCGTCCCCGGACAGCCGAGGCCGGACGGGTGGGCAGGCAAGGTCTGGGCGATGTCCCAGGGCCTGGCCGCCGCGGTCGGTCCCGGAAGCGGGGCTCAGGCCGGGTTCTCGGCGGGGACCAGATCGACGGGGACCAGAAGGGTCGGCCCAACTGCGGCCACGCCGCAGACCGGCGCGGCGATGGCCACGCCCGCCTACGTGCTGTTCACCGACGCGGACATCGCCTGGGCGCCGACCGCGCTGCGCGACCTGGTCCGGGCGGCAGAAGACGACGACCGCGCCCTCGTCTCGCAGATGGCCCTGCTGCGCGCGGAGACGGCCTGGGAGCGGGTGATCGTGCCCGCGTTCGTCTACTTCTTCGCCCAGCTCTATCCGTTCAAGAAGGTCAACGACCCGAAGAGCCGCACCTCGGCCGCGGCAGGCGGCTGCATGCTGATCAGGGCCGAGGCCCTGGAACAGGCGGGCGGCCTCGAGCCGATGCGGGGCGCGCTGATCGACGACGTGGCCCTCGGCACGCTGCTCAAGAAGAACGGCAACCGCATCTGGCTCGGTCTCACCACCGACATCAGGTCCGACCGGCCGTACCCGAGCCTGGGCAGCCTCTGGCACATGATCGCCAGGTCCGCCTACGTCCAGCTCCGGTACAACCCGGCGCTGCTGGCGGGCACGCTGGCCGGCCTGCTGCTGCTCTACGCGGTGCCGCCCGCCGGCGTGATCGCCGCGCTGATCGCGGCCGCCGTCGGCGGCGACCGGCACCGCCGTCGCCGTCACCGGGATCGCCGGCCTGCTCGGCTGGGCGCTGATGTCGGCGAGCTACCTGCCGATGCTCCGGTTCTACCGGCTGTCGCCGCTGCGCGCGCCCGCGCTGCCGCTGATCGCGCTCCTGTACGCGGCGATGACGGCCGACTCCGCCCGCCGGCACTACTCGGGCCGGGCCGTCTCCTGGCGCGGCCGCGCCGCCGACCGGGTCTGACGCGGGACCGGGCTCGGTAGCGGGCTGGTTGCCGGCTGGTGCTGTACGGGTCGGCCCCGCGGGGACGAGAATGCGTTAGGCGGGCCGGGCGAAGACACGGTCCGTTCGATATGAAGATCTTGGTTTTTCATCAATGGGGAGGAACCCGGGATGGCGATCAGCGTGCGTGGCGTGGTGGCGCGAGGCAAGGGCGAGGCGGTTGAGGTCACCGAGATCCTGGTGCCCGAGCCGGGCCCGGGCGAGGCGCTGGTCGACGTCCAGGCGTGCGGGGTCTGCCACACCGACCTGCACTACAAGCAGGGCGGGATCGGCGACGACTACCCCTACCTGCTCGGGCACGAGGCGGCCGGGGTCGTCGAGGCCGTCGGCGAGGGCGTGACCGACGTGGCCCCGGGCGACTTCGTCATCCTCAACTGGCGCGCGGTCTGCGGGCAGTGCCGGGCGTGCAAGCGCGGCCGCCCGTGGTACTGCTTCGCCACCCACAACGCGACGCAGAAGATGACCCTGGCCGACGGCACCCCGCTCTCGCCCGCGCTCGGCATCGGCGCGTTCGCCGACAAGACGCTGGTCGCGTCGGGCCAGTGCACGAAGGTCAACCCGGCCATCGGGGCGGCCACGGCCGGGCTGCTCGGCTGCGGGGTGATGGCGGGCCTGGGCGCGGCGATCAACACGGCCGGCGTGTCGCGCGGCGACACGGTCGCGGTGATCGGCTGCGGCGGCGTCGGCGACGCCGCCGTGCTCGGCGCCCGGCTGGCGGGCGCGAAGACGATCATCGCGGTCGACGTGGACGACAGGAAGCTCGGCTGGGCCCGCGATTTCGGCGCGACGCACACGATCAACTCGCGGTCGGCCGACGCGGTCGAGGGGATCAGGGAGCTCACCGACGGCTTCGGGGCCGACGTGGTGATCGACGCGGTCGGGCGGCCGGAGACCTACACGCAGGCGTTCAACGCCCGTGACCTGGCCGGCGTCGTGGTGCTGGTCGGCGTGCCGACACCGGAGATGCGGCTGGAACTGCCGCTGCAGGAGGTGTTCGGGCGCGGGGGCGCGCTCAAGTCCTCCTGGTACGGGGACTGCCTGCCCAGCCGGGACTTCCCGATGCTGGTCGACCTGCACCTGGACGGGCGGCTGCCGCTGGAGAAGTTCGTCTCGGAGACGATCGGCCTCGGCGACGTCGAGGCGGCGTTCCACAAGATGGAGCGCGGCGAGGTCCTGCGCAGCGTGGTGCTGTTCTGACCGCCGCGGCCGCGGCGGGGCAGCCAAGCGTGACGCGGATCGCGATGTGGTCCGGGCCGCGGACCGTCTCCACCGCGATGATGCGCGCCTGGGAGAACCGGCCCGACACCGTCGTCTTCGACGAGCCGCTCTACTCGTTCTACCTGTCGTCGACCGGCCTTGATCATCCGGGCCGGGACGAGGTGATCGCCAGCCAGCCGACGTCGTGGCGGGCGGTGCTGTCGTCGCTGGCGGGCGACCCGCTGCCGTCCGGGGCGACCATCGGCTACGCCAAGCACATGACGCACCACGTGCTGCCGGACGGTCGACCTGGCCGCGTTCGCGCCGTTCCTGCACGCCTTCCTGATCAGGGACCCGCGATCGCTGCTGGCCTCCTACGCCCGCGTCCGGTCCGCGCCGACCCTGTCCGACCTCGGGCTGCGGCAGCAGGCGTGGCTGCATCGAGGAGTTCGGCGGGCCGGTCATCGACTCGGCCGACCTGCTGGCCGCCCCCGAGGCGGGGCTGCGGGCGCTGTGCGCGGCCCTCGGCGTGCCCTTCTCCGCGTCGATGCTGTCCTGGCCGGCCGGAGCCCGTGACACCGACGGGGTGTGGGCGCCCTACTGGTACGACAGCGTCTGGCGGTCGACCGGCTTCACCCCGGTCACGCCCGGCCCGCCGGCCGAGCTCGCCCCGTCGCTCGAGCCGCTGCTCGAGCAGTGCCTGCCCTACTACCAGCGGCTCAGCGAGAATAAGCTCAAGATCGAGATCCCGAACGGATAAGGGCACATGCTGCAGAAGTTCGATGAGCGCAACCGCGACCTGATCGTCAACGTCGGCGGCCGCCTGTCGCACCGGGACGAGGCGGGGGTGTCCCCGTTCGACTCGGTCGTGCAGGGCGGGGACGCGGTCTGGGAGGGCCTGCGGCTCACCAACGGCCGGATCTTCGCGCTCGACGAGCACCTGGCCCGGCTGCGGCGGTCGGCGCACGCGCTCGGCTTCGCCTCGGTGCCGTCCGACGAGGCGATCACCGCCGAGATCATCCGCACGCTGGCCGCCAACGGGATGCACACCGGCGTGCACATCCGGCTGACCCTCACCCGCGGCGTCAAGCTCACCTCGGGCATGGACCCGCGGCTGAACGTCTCCGGGCCGACGCTGATCGTGCTGGCCGAGTTCAAGGACCCGGTGTACGACCTGGGCGGGATCCGGCTGATCACGTCGAGCGTGCGGCGCACCGCGCCCGGACTCGCTCGATCCCAAGATCCACCACAACAACCTGCTGACCTCGATCCTGGCCAAGATCGAGGCGAACGTGGCGGGCGCCGCCGACGCGGTCATGCTCGACAACCGCGGCTTCATCGCCGAGACCAACGCGACGCACCTGTTCATGGTGCTGCCCGATGACGCGGCCGGGCGCGACCCTGGCGACGCCGACCACGGCCGCCTGCCCGGAGGGGATTACCCGCGCGACGGTGCTGCGGCTGGCCTCGTCGTCCGGCATCACCTGCGCGGAGGGCGACTACACGCTCCCGCAGCTCTACAACGCGTCCGAGGTCTTCGTCACCGGCACGATGGGCGGGCTGGCCCCGGTGATCTCGGTCGACGGTCGCGCCGTCGGCGACGGCGCCGCCGGGCCGGTCACCAAGCAGCTGACCGAGCTCTACGCGAACCTCATCGCCGGCGTCGGCACCACCGTGGCCTGACCGCCCCTGCGATCAAAATCAAGATTTGCCCGAACGGTCCCGTGCTACGCCTGCTGGTGATCTTGCCGTCCTCCAGGTGGAGGACCTCGTCGGCCAGGCCGATCAGGACCGGGTCGTGGGTGGCGACCAGGGCGGTGACGCCCTCGGAGCGGACGACCGCGCGCAGCAGCCGCATGATCTGCTTGCCGGTTTCCTGGTCGAGCTGGCCGGTCGGCTCGTCCGCCAGCAGCAGCTTCGGGCGGCTGGCGAGCGCCCGGGCGATCGCGACCCGCTGCTGCTGGCCGCCGGAGAGCTCGCCCGGGCGCTGCCTGGCGTGGTCGGCCAGGCCGACGATCGACAGCATCAGCGCGACCCGCTCCTCCCGCTCGCGCGGCGCGACGCCGGCGATCCGCAGCGGCACGCCGACGTTCTCCGACGCCGAGAGCACCGGCAGCAGGCCGAACGACTGGAAGATGTAGGCCACGGTCTCCCTGCCGCAGCCGCATCCGGCCCCGCTCGCCCATGCCGGTCACGTCCTGGCCGGCGACGTGGACCGTGCCGCCGGTGGGGGAGTCGAGCCCGCCGACGACGTTGAGCAGCGTGGTCTTGCCGGAACCGGACCGGCCGCGGAGCGCGACCAGCCTTCCCTCGCCGATGGAGAAGGTGACGCCGCGCAGGGCGGCGGTCGCGGTCGGGCCGCTGCCGTAGGTGCGGGTGACGTCCCGCACGTCGACCATGATTCCGCGCTCGACCGTCGACGGGGATGCCGACAGGTCGCCGCTGGCCGGGCTGCTCACGCGGCACCGTCCTCGGACTCGGACTCGGACTCGGACTCGGACTCGGACTCGGATGGGTCGGGTGAGGCCGCGGGGGTGCCCGGCTGGTCTGGCCACACGCCGATGTGGTCGGGTTCTGCCTCCAGGCGGACGCGGTCGCGCATGCCGAGGTTCTCGGTCATCTCCCGGGGGAGCTGGAGGCGGCCGGCCCGGTCGAGGACCGCGTACTCGACCGCGTGCCCGTAGCTCGCCCGAGCCGTCGGCGTGTCGTGCCTGAGCGTCTCCGTCGCGGTCCGGCCGTCCCTGATCGCGATCGTCCTTCTGACCATCGACGACACCGCCGGGTCGTGCGTCACCACGAGCACGGTCACGCCCAGCTCGGAGTTGGCCGTCTGCAGCGCGCCGAAGACCGACGCGGCGGTCGCGCTGTCGAGCTCGCCGGTCGGCTCGTCGGCCAGCAGCACCGACGGCGAGTTCGACAGCGCCACCGCGATCGAGACCCGCTGCTGCTCGCCGCCGGACATCTGGTCGGGCCGTCGGCCGGCGCAGTGCGCGACGCTGAGCAGCTCGAGCAGCTCGGCCGCGCGCTTGCGGCGGGTGGGACGGCCCGTTCCCGCCAGCCGGAGCGGCAGCTCGACGTTCTGCGTCGCGGTCAGGTAGGGCAGCAGGTTTCGCGCGGTCTGCTGCCAGATGAAGCCGACCACCGAGCGCCGGTAGGCCAGCCGCTGCCGCGACGTCATCGACGCGAGGTCGTGGCCCGCCACCCGGACGCCGCCGGCGGTCGGGGAGTCGAGGCCGGCCAGGATGTTCATCAGCGTCGACTTGCCGCTGCCGGACGCGCCGACCAGCGCGGTCAGCTCGCCGGTGCCGACCAGCAGGTCGAGGCCCTGCAGGGCCTGCACCTCGATGCCCTCGGCGGTGTAGATCCTGACCAGGCGGTCGCACAGGATGAGCGAGCCTGCCCCGTAGTCGGAGTGCGCCCGCGCGACGTCCGCCTGGAGCGCGCTGACCGTGCCGGCGTCGCCGTCGGCGCCGGAACCGTTAGCCGCGCGGCCGCCACTGCGACGGCTGTGGTTGAGTCACCAGGGTCTCCCGTTCATTCGCCCACTCGAAGGGACGCTGCGCCGCGTCGGCGTCCCCACCTTATCTCGATGCCAAGCGCCACCACAGCGACCAATGCGAGGCCGAGGAGCGGTACCGCGATGGACACGACATTGGCCGCCAGCGGCACCGCGGCGGCGGACCCGGTGAACACCGACAGGTTGATGTCCGGGGCCAGCACCCGGGGCAGCGCCACGGCGCAGGCCCAGGCGGCCGCCCCCGCCGCGATGACCGCGGGCAGCACCTCGAGCGCCACCACCCAGGCCCGCTGCCCCTCGCCGAGGCCCATCGTGGCCAGCCGGGCGAGCGTCGCGTCGCGCTCCGAGGCGCCGAGCGCGAGCTCGAGCAGCATCACCGCCAGGCCGAGGGCGGCCGCCACCCCGACCGCGAGCGTGAACAGCGTGAACGCCCCGTGCTGGAGCGGGCCGCTGGTGAGCCCGGAGAGCACATCGGAGCGATAGGTGACGGTGCCGCCGAACAGCAGGTGGCGGGCGACCGCGGAGAGCCGCGCGTGGTCGATCGACCCGCCGTTCAGCAGCATCACGGTGACCGGCGTCGGGACCGGCGGGGTGGCGGTCGACTTGATCGCGGCGACCGGCATGATCACGAACGCGCCGCCGGCGGGCAGCGCGGGGGTGCTCGAGACGACGCCCGCCACCCGGACCGGGATCGACGCCTCCTGTCCCTGGTAGGTCGCGAGCGGGACCACACCGTGGCCGAGATCGGCCAGGGCCTGCGGGGACGCCAGGACCGGCTGCGCCGCCCCGGCCCGGGTCGGCACCGCTATCGAGGCGGCGTTCACCGCCGGGAACCCCTGGGAGCCGGCCACCAGCGCGGCGTAGCTGACCGGGTCCACCGCGAGGACGGTGAGCTGCGCGCCCGCCGGGGTGCTCCAGAGCGTGTTGTAGACCCCGGTCGCGTGCGCGACGCCGGGCACGCTGGCGATCTCCCGCACGGCGGTCGGCGTGATGATGAGGTTCGGCGCGGGCGTGACCGACACGTCGGCGCCGGTCGTCTGCCAGGACGCCGCGACCTCGCCGTTGGTGACCGCGTCCCTCACCAGGCCGGCGAAGGCGGCCACGGTGAGCGCCAGGACCAGGGCGAACGCGGGCAGCGCGGGAGTGAGCGCGGTCCTGGAGGCCCGGGCCAGGCCGAGGAACGCGGGGGCGCGGCTGGTGCGGGTCGAGAGGCGGAGCAGCCCCCGCAGGACCAGCGGGTACAGCCGGAGCACCACGATCACGACCGGGATCGCGACCAGCACCGGCGCGGAGCTGGTGTAGAGGTTGACGCCAGCACCAGCCTGGACGCCCTGGTTGCGGAACACGACCAGGCCGGCCACCGCGGCGGCGATCAGCATCACCTCGACGATCAGCCGGGTCCTGGCCCTGGTCTGGCGGCGGTCGGTGATTCCGTGCTTGGGCAGCCGGTGCTGCCAGGCGGCGATGAGGGCGGGGCCGCAGACGGCCACGACGAGGACCGCGACCGGCGGCCACCAGCCGCCCGCCGCCCCGGCCGCCTGCACCGAGCCGGCTCCGGGCACGGCGATGATCGCCAGCACGACCGCGATGACGGCGGCCGGGACGCAGACCAGCGCGGCCCCTCCGGCGGTGCTGACCGCGATCTGCCGCAGCGAAGCCCCGCGCGCCCTGATCACCGCGAGCTCGGCTCGCCTGCGCATCGCGACCATCCGGCCCGCCAGCAGCAGCACCGCCAGGCCGGTGACCGTCAGGCTCACGTAGAGCAGCCACAGCAGCGTGTCGACCGACTGCGCGGTCGCGATGAACTGCTCGAGTGCGAACTGCAGGCTCGAGTTGGTCGTCAGGGTGGGGGCGACCGGCGCGAGGTTGCCGGTGAGCGTCGGCACCTGGCTGGTGAGGTTGCCGAGCGCGCTGCTCAGCGACTGCACCTGCTGAGCGGTGACGGCCGTCAGGGCGAGCGGGAACACCCACTCCAGCTGGAGGCTGGCGGTGCCGAAGTAGTGCTCGAGCTCCTGGATCTCGCTCGGCCCGACCATGGCGGCGCCCGCCCAGTACGGGTTGTCGGTCGGGCCCTGCAGGCCGGGGGTGATGATGGTGGGGTCGGCGGTCCAGAAGTTCGCGGTCCGATCGGTCGGGGCCACGATGCCGGTGACTAGGACGTTGACCTTGACGATCTGCCCGGTCTGGGCGGACTCGGGGCCGGTCATCTCGAACTTCGCGCCCGCGTGGAGGCCGAACTTGGCGGCGGTCTGCGTGCTCATCGCGACCTCGAGCGTCGGCAGCGGCGGCGCCTTGGTCTTGCCGGTGGCTGGCTTGACCGCGATCGGCTTCCCGGTGCTGGGATTGACGACAATCGGCTTGGCCCCGGGCTGAGTCACGACCGGCATTCCGGCGCTGGCCGTGGGCGACGGGATCGGCGTCGCGGCCGGATAGCGGCCGGACACCAGCCGCATCTGCGAGGGGAACGGCTGGCGTTCGGTGATCTCGAGCCTGACCGACGTGCCGCCCGTGCCCGGCAGGGTGGACGGCGGCGGCAGCATGTTGAGCCCGGTGGTCATCAACGACAGGTCGTCGCCGGCCGGGCCGAGGGTGACCGGGCCGTGGTTGAAGTCGCCCCGCAGCTGACCGCCGATGCCGGAGATCGTGGACGAGGTCACGGTCGGCGGCGACCCGTAGGGGTCCGACGAGGCGAGCGCGCCCTGCACGTCGGTCCAGGTCGACGTCACGATGATGGTCCGCGACAGGGCCGGGTTGGCGGCGATCGTCTGGCGGAGCGCCTGCGTCCGGCTGGCGAGCGCCTCGCGCGCGCCGACGGTCGCCACGAACACCGCGAAGAACGTCAGCAGCGCCAGCGAGATGTAGATGCCGCGCACGGCTAGGTTTCTCATGCCACTTCCGCCGCTCGGAGTTCGGCCGCCGGATCGGGGCGCCGGAAGATGACGAGCGCGGCCGCCAGCGCCGGGATCACGGCCACCGCGACCGCGAGCGGGACCGTCTGCCCGAGGTCGAACAGTGTTACCGGCGGCGGTACCGGGATCTGCGCGGTCGAGCTGAGCGTGACCGCGGGCACCAGCAGCCGGGCGACCACGCTGCCGAGGATCAGGCCGAGGGCGGCCGCCGGGACCGACAGCAGCAGCTTTTCAATGAACAGCTGGGCGGCGGCTGACCGCTGATTGACGCCGAGCGCCGCCAGCAGCGCGTTCTCCGCGCGCCGCTGCCTGACGTTGGCGGCGATCGAGACCCAGAAGCCCGAGATCGCCAGCAGCGCGGCCGCCAGCGCCATGGCCAGCAGCGCCTGCTGTGGCGCGGCCGACAGCGGGTCGCCGACCGTCGCCGCCGCCAGGGCGGCGCTGCTGGTGATCGTCGCCCCGGGCGGCACCGCCCGTGCCAGCGACGGGGGGACCTGCCCGTTGGCGGTGGACAGCCACCACTGGTTGACTGGCACCGGCTCGGTGTTGTGGCTGACCAGGAACGCCTCGAGGGTGGGGAGGTCCATGATCAGGCCCGCGCCGGACACGGTCGGGAACGCGTTCGCCACGGCCACGATCTTGGCAGGCACGGTTACCCCGCTCACCGTGGTCTGCACGATCGTGCCCAGGTGGGTGTTGTTCTGGCTGTCGAACGTCGTGGTCGCGATCGCGGGGACGGCGGTCGGCACGGCGGCCGGGGCGGAGAGCGTGACCTGCCCGGATAGCGGCTCGGTGATGACCGGGTTCGCGTCCGGATTGGCTGCCCACTGCCCGTAGCCTGCGGTGAACGAGAGCGCCGCGCCGCCGGGCACGCTGGTCCAGCCGGACGCCTGCGGGTTGCCCGACGGGCCGAAGACCTGGCCGCCGTTGAGCTGCGAGTCGAGCTCGGGCGAGCTTGCGTCCCCGATCCAGCTACTGGGCGTCGCCCCGGCGACGGTCAGCGTGACCGGGGTCTTCAGCGGTTTCGCGGGCAGCGTGTAGAAGAGGGTGACCTGGCTGAGCCGGAGCGGGTAGGCGGCGTTCGTCCCGCCCAGCGAGGCGGTGAGCACGTGCGGGCGGCCGTCGGCGGTGAACAGCCCGGATGAGAGCTGGAAGGCGGCGCCGGTCGCGTCGGTGATGGTGAACTCCGCGGTCACCGAGTCGAGCGGGGCGCGGCTGAGCGTGACGGTGAACTGCACCGAACTCGGCCTGCCGCTGACGAGCTGGCCGCCGGGTGGCGACCTCGGCGTAATCGAGCCGAGCAGGGCGTCGGGCGGCAGGCTCGACTGATCGGCCCTGAGCAGGGCGACGTTCGGCGCCTTGGCGGTGTCGATGGCGACTATCTCCGAGGGCGTCGCCACCTGGCTGACCGAGACCGCCATCGCCGTCTGGACGCCCGGCGCCTTGGTGATCGTCGTGGTCGCCCCGGCCGAGAGCGGGACCGCGAGGTCCACCCGCGCGTCTCCGCCGGTGACGTACGCCGCCTGGTCGGCGGCGGACCTGGTCCAGCTCGCGTGTTGCGCGAGCGCCAGCGTGCCGGTGGCGACGGCCATCACCAGCAGCAGGGCGGCGCCGCCCTGGCGCAGCGGCTGGCGGCTGAACTGCCAGCCGGCCAGCGACGAGGTGAGCCCGCGGCCGGCCGCCGATATCCGGTCGACGGCGCGGGCGGCGGCGGGCAGCAGCCGCAGCGTGAGCACCGTGCCGCCCGCCAGGGCGAGCGCGGGGGCGAGCACGAGGACCGGATCGATGGCCGACGGGCCGCTCGAGGACGTCGAGACGGCCGAGTACCGGCGCAGCTGCCAGCAGGCCAGCACCGCCAGCACGATCAGCGCCAGGTCGGCCCCGGCCCTGGTCGCGCCGGAGAGCACGGCCTGCCGGCCCCGGCGGACCTGGGCGGCGCCCCGTCCGGGGCGCAGCACCGGGTAGAGGAGCGCGCCGATCGAGAGCACCGCGATAGCGAGCGCCGCGTAGAGCGCGTCGAGCCAGGTGCCCGAGGCGGTCAGGCCGATGCCGCCCTCGGGGACGCGGCCGTCCGTGCTCGAGCGGTAGAGGGTACTGCCGAGCAGCCGGGCCAGCCAGATCCCGGCGACCCCGCCGATCAGCGCGGTGACCAGCGACAGCGGGATCACCTCGGCCGCGGTCAGCCTGGTCAGCTGCCATCTGGTCGCGCCGCGCGCGGTCAGCAGCGCGGTCTCGCCCTCGCGCTGGGCGGCGAGCAGCCGGGCGACCGCCAGCAGCGCCGCCACCGTCAGCACCAGGAGCTCGAGCGCGCTGATCCCGAGCAGCGACCGGGCCACGGCGACGTTATCGCCGGTGGTGGCGAGCACGGCCGGCAGGTTGGTGGTCAGGGTGAGCCCGCTGAGCAGGTTGCTTGCGCCGATCACGCCGGCGCTGGCGGAGATGGCGGACAGGTGGCTGGCGGTGAAGTCGGCCATGTCGGGCTGGGCGACCCAGGTCCCGGTCCCCACCGCTAGCAGGCCAGGGAACGCGCTCGGCGACACGACCAGCGGCCCGTAGGTCGTGAAGCCGCTCGCCGTCGCCGATCCGCTGGCGGGGACTGAGTTCAGCTGCCAGTAGGAGGCGGCGCTGCCCGACGTCTGCCGCTCCGCGAACAGACCGGTGATCAGGAACGTCAGCGAGGCATCCGAGGACCGGTCGACCACGTGCAGGACGTCGCCTGGGTGCAGCTTGAGCAGCGCGGCCGTGCTGGCGGGGAGCGCGGCCGGGATGGCGCCGCCTGCCCCGGTCGACGCCGTGCCGCCTGACGGTGCGGCCAGCTGCGACGGCCACCGGCCGCTGACGAGCACCGCGTGATCCGTCACGCCCTGCAGCGAGGCGGCCTGGAGCAGCGGCGTGTCAGCGGAAGCGAGGCTGGTCGGCTTGGCCGGGAGCGACCCGGCCACGAAGCCGAGCGGGTCGGACCAGATGCCCTGCCAGAGGGCGAACGGCACGCCGTCGAGGGTGTTGGCGATGCTCGAATGCAGCGCGGCCGAGGTCTGGGCCGGGGTGCCGCCCGCGAACGTGCCGGTGACGACCATCGCCGTGCCCGGCGCGACCACCAGGTCGTGCTTGACCGCCTGCGGCAGCGCCTGGCCCGCGAACACCGCCAAGGCGGCCCCGACCGCCGCCGCGACCAGCGTGGTCAGCGCCGCCGCGGCGAGCACCACCCAGTGCGCTGACATGCGCCGCAGCGATAGTGGCCCCCGCGGATTCATCACTAGCCTCACAATTCCGCATCCTTGAACACCGTGGCAAATCCGGCCAGGTAACGAATCGATGCCGGCGCCAGCCCGAAAACGGTCCGGGTCACGCGCAAGTTCCCTGCATTTCAGTGCCTGGAGCGCTACGTTGGGTAACGGATAGGCACGTGCTGGATGGTCAAATGTACGGTTATGAGGCTTTTTCCGGAAATGTTTCGCGCGACGACACGCCTATATGCCTGTTCGGGTAGCGAAGTTGAGCATTTGCCGAGATGATGCTGTGACCTTGCCTGAACCGCAGGTACCCGTCAGACATGAGGTGACCGCCACGTGAGAAGCGGATGGCCGCACTCCCAGGATGATCATGGGATGCTTCCGGCGGACCGGCGCTCGGCGCCGATCGGCCCCGAGGTCTCATGGCCAGCCGGGTACTCCGACCAGGAGTACCGGGACGGCGATTACCGCTACGCGGCACCGCAGGCGGAGCAGTTGCCGCCCGCGAGCCACGGCGGGCATCCCTACGGAGCCTTCACGTCGGCCGGATACGGCGACGACGGCTACCGGGACCCGGGCTACCAGGGTCCGGCCGCTCAGGACGCAGGCATCGCCGGGACCAGGACGGTACGCGGGTTCGTGGACTCTGGCCAGGGCTGGGGGCAGCCGGGCTATCCGGCTCCCGACGGCTACGCCGGGTCCAGCTACCAGCAGGGCAACGGGTCGGGCTACCCGCAGGGCCGGGGATACGGCCAGCCCGATTACGCCGGGTCGAGCTACGCTCCGGCCGGCCAGATCGAGATGGCGTACCCGCCGACCGCCCAGTCGGCCGAGGAATACCACGGCGCGGACAGCCACCGGCAGCCGTGGGATTACGACCAGCCGCTCCGCTACGACGACGGCGAGGTCGCCTACCAGGCGCAGGACGGTTACCCGGCGAACGGCGACTACCAGAGCGTCAACTACCTCAGCGGCGCGTACCCGATCGCGGATTACGACGGCGGCCGCCCGGCGCCTGGGCTACGACCCGGACGCCTACAACGGCTCCGACTACTCGACTCCCGGCATCGGCGGCAACGGCTACGACCTGGCCGGCATTATCGGCACCAGCGACTTCGAGGCGGTCGGCTACGACGAGCCGAGGCTACGACCGGCTTGCCTACGACGACCCCAGGTACGGCGAGGGCCACGGCTACGGCAACTCGCGCTCCCCGTTCGACGACACGCGCTTCGACGTGCCCGGCTTCGACGAGACCAGGCTCGACAACCTGTGGCTGCCGGGAGATGACGTCCGGCAGGAGGCCGCCCCGGTCGGCTACGGCAATGACGGGTTCACAGACGGCCCGGTCCGTTCGGGATACTCGGATTTTGATTCTGGGCAGCAGGGCGGCCGGTTCGCCGAGACGCGGTTCGACATGAGCGTCGTCGACCTCAACGTCGACCACACCCGGTTCGACGTGCCGGCCTTCGACGAGACCCGGATCGACAGCCTGCGCCGCACGTCCACGCGACCTGCTGCGCCCTCGGCCGCGGCCGGCGGGGCAGCCCTGCTCGCGCGCCCGGCCGCGCAGCCGCGCAGCTGGGTCGAGGACACGTCGTTCGACCACTTCGCCGACCTCGACCTCACCGACGAGCCGGTGCCCGCCGCCTTCACCCGGACCATCGAGCGGCCCGAGACCGAGGACGACGACACCGCCACCCGGCGCGCGGTCGGCCGCCGCCGCGGTCGCAGCGGTGACCGGCGGCAGTGGATGGCGCTCGGCGCCATCGCCGTCGTCGCGGCCGGCGCGATCGGCGGCGTGCTGATGAAGTACGTGTTCGCCGGCCCGAGCGGGCCCGCCCACAAGATCGTCGCCCCGGCCTCGGTCGACGGGTACACCCGTTCGGCCAGCCTCGCGGAGCAGACGCACGTCAGCGCGCTGGCGGCGGGCGTGGCCAAGTCAAGCGGCGGCTCCGCCAGCGGCGTGGTGTCGGCCGTCTACCAGCAGGGCGTGGTGGCCCCGGGCAGCGACGCGCAGATCTTCATGTTCGTGGGCGGCAAGCTCGCCAGCGCGGACGCCGGCACGTCGATAGCCAACTTCACGGAGTCTTATCCGTCCGCGCAGACGGTGTCGCCGGGGTCGCTCAAGGGCGACGCGTCGTGTACCGAGACGCACGTCAACGGCGAGGAAGCGGCGATGTGCGTGTGGTTCGACAACGACACGTTCGGCGCGGTGGTATCGCCGACGATGACGACCGCGCAGCTGGCGTCGACGATGGACAACGTTCGGCCTAGCCTGGAGACGCTGGCTAACTAGCCTTCTCTGCTCCTGGTACCGGGGCGCTTGTGGCTCCGTCTTGGTGGTCTCTGGCATCGCTTAGATGGTGGCGCGCGGCGCGTTAAGTCTGCCCAGCCCGATAAAACCGATCGGGCGGGGCAGAACGACGCGGCGGTCCCCTTGCCGCGCCCCGCGCTTTCTATACGTGTGGGTGGCGTAGGCGGTGGGTGGCTCGGGTCGGGCTTCAGGTGGCTGTGGGTGCCCGGGTAGCAACCCCTAAAAGCCCGTCCGCCGCTACCGGCCCGGGCTCCGGCGTCATCGTGTGCCGTTGGGGGCACGCGACGGCGCCCTCAACCCTCAGCGTGTGCACCTTGGGTCGCGGGGTGCCCCCAACTCCCCACGTTGACGCGATTTCGGGCCAGACGCCCAGCTGGTGAGACTGGCGTTGCAAATGGGAGTCGTGAGACCAGCTTGGGAGGGCCTGTCGAGGCGCGAGGCGTCCGCCAGCGCAGCTGGCAGACGCCTCGAGTTTGCAGGTCGCGTGTGGTGGCTGGCACCTACCAGCGGGACCTGTCGGCTACGCCATCGACACTGTTAGGCGATGTCGCTGGCGTAGGTGACAGGTGGACGGGCATGTCGGCTACGCCATCGACATGGGCCGGCGCGTCAGGACGGGCCTCCGGGACGCGAGGGGGCGGTGGTCAGGCGTCCGCGCTGGGGGTGGTGTCCGCTGGCGGGTCGGCTGGGCCTTCTGGGGCCTTGGGGGTCTCGGGCGCGTCGTTGGCGGCCTCGGGAGCGTCCTTGGCGGGGTCGGGGGCGTCTGACGGCGCTTTGTCTCCCGAGCTCGGTGCGAGCGCTCCTGCTGCCGCTGCGGCTGGCGGTGAGTCCTGGGCCGTGGAGGCGCCTGCTGGTGTCGCTGTCCCTGGTGCTGAAGGGCCGGGGCGGCGGCGGATGGAGAAGCGGGTTACCGCTAGGACGAAGGCCAGGGCTAGGGCAAGCCAGGCCGATGAGCGAGGCGCCGAGGACGGAGGCGCCCTCCGGGAGGGCGGTGGTGTTCGCGACCGGGCGGCCCTTGACGCTATTGGGCGTGCTCGAACCAGATGACGGGTCGAGCGTGGGGAACAGGTTCCCGGCGTTGCCGCCCGGGCTGAGCGTGGGGCTGGCGGTGGGGAGGGTGGAGATCCCGGGCAGGTTGCCGACCGGCAGTGGCGACGTGGTGGTGATCGGAGACGTGGTGGTGATCGGAGAGGTGGTGGTGATCGGAGACGCGGATGGGGTCGGCGTCGGGAACTCAGGCGTGGACGCCGACGCCGACGGCGACGGTGACGCGCTCGAGGTCGGGGTGACGGTGCCGGAGATCTGGACGGTTGCGGACGCCGCCGGGTCCTTAGTCAGGTTGGCCGCGCTACCGGTTACCGTCAGCTTGACTGACTTCACGGACGATGCCGTGGTCGCGACGGTCGATTCGGCCTGGAGTTGCCGCTGCGCCGACGTCGCGTCCATCGCGCCAAGGTCGCATGATGCGGTTCCATCGTCGCTGCCGCAGCCGAAACTGAACTTGGGGGCGACGCTCGTCGGGGTCGCCTGCAGCTGGACGGTCGCGTCGGTCAGGTTGCCGCCCGTGGTCCACGCGCTCACCACCCACTGACTGGTCGCGCCGCGCTTGCTGCTCGACTGCGAGGCCGTTATCTCGACGCAGAGGCTGACCTGGGGGTCGCTCTGGACCACCTGCGCTGCGTTGCGCGTTTTCACGGTTGCCTTCGCGGAGGCGGAGGGCGAGCGGGCGGCCGTAGGCGAGCGGGTGACGGACGGGCTTTTCTTCGGATCGGCCGTGCCTGACGGCGTGGCCTTCGCGGTGGCGCTGGCATACGCGCTGCCGCTTGGGACCTTTTTCTGAGTCGAGGTAGCCGCGGCGCTGGGCGATTTAGTCGGCGTGGCCGTGGGCTTCGCCGCTGTCGGGGATGAACTCGGCTCGGTCGACGAGCTGGCCGACGGCGATGCGCTGGGGTGGCAGACGCGGTGGGCGAGGGCGAGGAGCTCGGCGTGGCGGACGAACTGGGCGTCGCGGACGTGTCGGTGTTGGCGGCGCTGGCCGACGGTGATGAGCTGGCTGACGCCGATGCGCTGGGGGTGGCAGACGCGGTGGGCGACGGCGACGAGCTCGGCGTCGTGGCGGGGCTCGGCGTCGGTCGTCTGCTTGACGTTGCCATCGCTGCTGCGGGCGACTGTGGTTCCGGCACTGACGCTGGTGCTGGCCGACGCGGTTGATGTCGGGGTAACCGACGGCGTGGGGGGATCAGACGGCGTCGAGGCCGGTGGGTCGGACGGCGTGGTGGAGTCGGTCTTCGTTGCCGTCGGGGTCGCCGTGGGCGTCGTGGACCCGCCTGCTGTCGTGCCCGTAGCCGTGGGCGTCGGAGTCGCCGTCGGCGACCCGGTGGGCGGCGGGGTCGTCGGCTTGACCGGCTCGCACGACTGGTTACTCGTAGTAGCGGCAGCGTCATCGAGCGCGACGGCATAGCCGGACGGATGCGCCCAGACCGGGGTCTCGCCCATTACCGCGGCCAGCGAGAGCCCAGATGTCGCGGTGATCAGGACACTCCCCGCCACCAGGGTGACCGTCGCGGGTCGTGCGTGCGCGAAACGCATGAAGACGCCCTACCAGTGCTGTTCGTTGCTGCTGCGGAACGACCTATTGAGTATGGAGCGGCACGGCAGGCGCGGTTGCGCCTGCCTCTGGCGTTACGCCTCCTATTGAACACTGGGCGCACCGCGCCGCGCCACCCGCCGTTCCTACCCGGTCGGCGGCGAATCTGATCGCTCTGCGCGCAACCGGACGAGCCGCCTTGCCGCGCTCCGAACGACCGCTTGGCCGTAGATGACCTGCTCGGTCGCGACCAGCGGGTGAAGCCGCGACGCCAATGCTGTATGCTTAACGTGACGCCACTGATACACAGCGTGTTACTTCTGGACCGTGAGACGACGAGTTCGGAAGCTGATGTTTGCGAAGAGTTCAACGGGGGCAGTGCTTTTCTTGGCGCCGGAGTGACGTGCGGTCGGCGCGATGCGGGGGAGACGCAGGGCGGCGCGCGGGGGAGCAAGGGTAGCGCTACCGGGTCCGGTTACTCTACGTGATGTACGTCACGGATTGTTTTCGCGCGAACTTGGCATGTCTCGTCGTTATCTGATGTTTACTAGTGACAGTTCAGCACCCAGGCGTGCGATGGTTGCTCCCCCGCAACAAGTCGCCTTGACCCGCGTCAACGTCCCACGCCCCTGCCGTCGCTACGGTGCGTCGCATCGACCGGCAGAGCTGAGGGTGAAAGCGAGCACCTCGGGTTGAGGTTGCACGTCCCCAAGGGTTAACTCTTGTTCCCCCGTATCAACTCCCGCATGTCCACGTCCTCCCTGTACAACAGCACCGCCAGCCTGGCGCGCAAGCATTCCAGGGTGTCCCTGCTCGCCGCCGGCGCCGCCGCGGCAGGAATGGTCGGCGTGGCCGGCGCATCAATCGGCTCTTCCCCCGCCCACGCGATGGGCAACGTCGTGACCACCGCGAACACGGCGTCGCAGGGGTCATCGACCCACTCAAACACCTCTGCCCTGGACGAGGTTCTCGGCGTTCAGGCTCACACGACCCAGCCGGCCAAGCAGCAGCCGGTCGCCAGCCACACCTCCCCCCGCCTGGCGGCCGTGCCCACGCCTGCGAAGGCAGCGCCCGCTAAGGCCGCCGCGAAGGCGGCACCTGCGAAGGCAGCGCCTGCCAAGGCGGCAGCGCCTGCGAAGGCTGCGGCCAAGCCGGCCCACGCCACGCTTGCGGCCGCCGCGCCGCGCCCGGCCGCCCAGCACAAGGCGGCGGCGCGCCCCGCTGCCCAGCACAAGGCCGCGCGGCCGACCGGTCCGACCAGGCCGTACACCATGTACGACTCGGTGACGCCGGGTTCGCTTCCCTCCAGCCAGCCGGCCGCGGTCTACGCCGACGGGGCCTACGCGGCCTCTTCCTCGCAGGTGGCCGGGCACCACTCGGTGCTCTGGATCGACACCAACGGCAGCGACCCGAACGCCAACGTGCTCGACGTCGAGCCTGGTGACGCTACCCCGGCCGGTGCCGCGACGTGGGTCCAGGCCCACCTCGCCAAGCAGCCGCACTCGGTGGCGATTATTTACACGATGCGGTCCGACTGGTCAGCCGTGCAGGACGCCGTGGGCGGCCTCCCGTCGTGGGAGCAGTCCCACGTCCGGTACTGGATCGCCGACCCGACCGGCGTCCCGCACGTGGTCCCCGGCTCCAGCGCCACCCAGTGGTACTGGGGAACCAGCTACGACGTCAGCACCGCCAACCCGAACTTCACGCAGTAATAGCCGAAGTCCGGCCGCGGGGCGCTGACCGCGCGCTGGGTGCCATCGTTCCCCCACGATGGCACCCAGCGGCGGCCTCGTCCTGGGCGGCAGCACCACCGCGCAACTTGCGCTATGCTCTCTACGCGACGCCCGCTAGGGCGCACCGCCGTAGTAGGTAGGCCCCGTTAGCTCAGTCGGCAGAGCGTCTCCATGGTAAGGAGAAGGTCTACGGTTCGATTCCGTAACGGGGCTCCAGCTCGGAGCAGTTTTTCGATAGCAATCGAACGGCACGTGGACCGGCTCGTAGTTCTATGGCCACCACCGCCAAAGGTCACATAGAGCGACTTCCTAGCGGCTCCTATCGCGTCAAGGTCTACGCGGGCACCGACCCGGTCACCGGGGAGGAACGCCGTCTCCTGCGAGACATGGCCCGACGAGAGGACGGCTGCCATCGCGCTCGGCCGTCTGCTGAGGGAGGCCGAGGGGCACCAGGCCCGAAGGCGACGCCCTCTTCGGCCGGGTCCTCGACGTCTACCTCGACGTGACCGAGCTCGCCGCGAGCACCCGGGTCACTCACGAGAGCTACGTCCGGCGGGTCATCCGGCCGGTCTCGGCGACGTGAAGGCCCGCAAAATCGGCCCTGACACGCTCGACTCCCTGAATTCCGCCCTCAAGCGGTGCTCGCGGCTGTGCGGTCGTCTGCCGAAAACCGAGCATCAGCGACGACAAACCGAGCATCAGCGACGACAAACCGAGCATCAGCGACGACGTCACCCAGGATCCGCGGCCACATCGACACCGCCCGCAAGCACGGCCTCGGCGCCTACGACGTCCGACACCAGCTCATGACCGGAAACGCCTGGCTCGCCGCCCAGCCGATCCCCCGTAACGACGTGATCAAATCCGCGCCACCATCACCGACAGATCACCGGGCTGAACGCTTACTTCGGGTCCTCTCCCCATAATCCGTGGACCAGGAATCGCACACTCATTGCCCGCCACGCCGCCAGGTCCGGCAGCACCTCCACGAGCGGCTGAACGAAGGCCCGGTCGGCTGGCTGCGGCGTGGTCGCCAGCCACGCAGGCCGGACGGGATTTCACCCCGATGGGTTGATGCGCGGCCATGACGTCAGCGCACATCCTGACACGGACCGGACGCTGGCGCTGCCCGCGCAAGCCGCGTTCGAAAGCGCCTGAGACCCAACAGCGGGGGAGCGGGGATTGAGGCCGCGGGCGATTGCCTGGGGGAGGACGCATGTTCGTCGCTCTTATCACTATCGCCGTGATCCTCATCGTGTACGGCGCGGTGTCCAAGCCGCTCGATGCGCGAGGCGTCACGTCGGCCATGATCTTCACTGCGGCCGGCCTCTGTGTCGGGACGTCGGCTCTCAAGCTGGTGAACATCCACATCGAGAGCCTTGCGGCGGAGCGGTTCTGCGAGCTCGCCCTCGTCTTTCTGCTGTTCAGCGACGCAACGCGCATCGACCTCGCGGGCCTGCGGCGGCATCTGGGCTGGCCCAGCCGGCTTCTGCTCATCGGGCTGCCGCTGACGATACTCGCGGGACTGGGCGCCGGCCTCCTCGTCTTTCCCAGCATGGCGGTAGCCAGCGCCTTCGTCCTGTCGACGATGGTCTGCTCGACCGACGCGGCGCTCGGGCAGCGCGTCGTCTCGGACAAGTCAGTGCCGGCCCGCGTGCGCCAGGCGCTGGACGTCGAAAGCGGTCTCAACGACGGCCTGGCGGTGCCGTTCTTCCTGGTAGCTGTCGATCTCTCGCTCGCCCGGCTGGCGACCGGCGTCACCGCTGCCGTCGTGCGGAACATGGCGGAGCAGATCGGCTGGGGCCTCGCCGCCGGAATCGGTGCCGGCGCGCTGGCAGGCCTGCTGGTCCGCGCCGCGGACCATCGCGGGTGGCTGGAGGGACAATGGCGGCAGATCCTGCCCCCGCTCGCGGCGCTGCTCGCCTACGTGGTCGCGCTGCGGCTGGGCGGCAGCGGGTTCATCGCGGCCTTCACCGGAGGGATGGCGTTCGGCTATTTCTCCAGGCGCCACGACCCGCCCGTGACCAGCTTTAACGAGGATGTCGGGGGAATACTCGCGGGCGCCACGTGGGTCGGCTTCGGCGCGCTCGCCGTCGGCATGCTGCTGCCGCACGTCACCTGGCAGGTCGTCGCCTACGCGGCGCTCAGCCTGACGCTCATCCGCATGGTTCCCGTGGCAATCGCCCTGCTGGGGACCGGGGCGCAGCTCCCGACCGTCGCCTTCATGGGATGGTTCGGCCCTCGCGGCCTGGCCTCCATCGTGTTCGCGCTCATCGCGCTCGATGAGGGCATCCCCGGCAGGCAGCTGCTGCTCACCACGGTGATGATGATCATCTTGCTGAGCGTCTTCCTGCACGGCTTGTCCTCGGTGCCGCTGGTGGCGGCCTACAGCCGCTGGTACGCCGCGCACATTGCGCAAAACCCGACTGCTTCCGAGGCTAAGCCAACGATCATGCCCCGGCTTCGGCACCAGCGGACGCCGGAGGATACCGAACAAGGGGAAGCTGACCCGAAGACTAAACCGACGGCCGCCTGATAATGCTCCCCTGCGGGAGTCGCTGTCGAAGCTGGCGACCTGCCTGAGCTTCTCTGTCTGGGCCCTGAACTCCTGCTCGGGCAGGCCCATGTTGGAGTAGACCAGCACTCGCATTTCCGGAGCGGGCGGGCTGACGATGGTCGGCTCCACGGTTTCGAGGGCCTGACGCGCTGCACTCTGCGCACGAAAGTCGGCGATCATGCCTATAAAGAAGGCGCGAATGGCGCCGATCGTAGAGATCGCTCGGCCCGGGAGCTTGTCCTCCGGGCCACTGGAGCCGACGGCTCTGTCATCGCTCATTGGCTGCGCACCGTCCTGAACGTCAACCAGAAAGTCACGATGAACGTGCCATGTGGCCAATACGTGGTCAAGTCCGCAGCGGAAGAGGTGGCGGGCGGGCCGTTTGTGCAGCTAGACCGGCATAATGAGGCGTGCTGGAGCGCGGGACTCACAGTCCGCCGGTCGCAGCGGCGAACAGGCGAGGACCTTCCTTAGCCTGGCGCGCCGGCGGAAGCCGCGGCGGCAGTCGTCATGGTGACAGATAGTCATGGCGGCGCAGAGGATTGGCGGGGGAATGTGGACCGTGTCGTGGACCGGGGGTACGCCGCAAGTTGGGGATTTCAGGGATCTCCGGGCGCTGGGAGACCGCGTCAGCGCGGGCGGGAATCTCGGGGCAGGCGAGCGTACTTATGGTAAGGAGAAGGTCTACGGTTCGATTCCGTAACGGGGCTCCAGGTCAACAGATTAATTCGAACACATCGAATGCTCTCGGGAGCCATTGCGGGAGCCAAGTGGTCGATGCTTCTGGCATTACCGGCGTCAGTCGGCCGCCGCGCATTCAGGGCAGGCGTCGCTTCTGAGCTTCGTGATGGTGCCTTCCGCCGAAGGCGCGACGACGCAAGCGCAAGCCTGCGCCGCCCTACCTCTCAGCGAACCAGTTGCCGAGGCTCGCGAGCGTCCGCCGGAGGCGGACTCCGGGATGCTTCTGGCGGGCGAGCCTTTCCTGTTGGGTTCTGGGGGCAGCATGGTGGACTCCGGCCAGGGGGATGCGCCCGTCGCCTGCTGCGACCTGAGCCTGCTGCGGTGGCGGCGAGCTTCATCAGGCGGGCGGCGACCTCGGCCTTGCCACGGGCCAGCCGAACGTCGGCGAAGGTGGCGCCGATCATCCGGTCCAGGTTGACGATCTCCAGCGTGTCGAAGTCGAGAACCCCGACCTCGACGATGCCGGTCGCCGCCAGACGGAGCGCGACGTCGAGGCCGACGCTGCCGGCTCCGACGACGAGCACCCGCAGGCGGGCCAGGCTCGCCTGGGCTATCTCGCCCCAGGCGGAGACCGTGCGGGTCTGGCGGTCGGTCACCGGCGGCGGCGGGCGCAGCCGGTCGTTCCAGGTGACCTGGAAGCAGGTCCCGACGACCCTTACCGACTCGCCGTGCTCCGGCGTGCCCGCCCGGTCCCACAGTCGGCATGACCACGACCCGTCGCTGGCCAATGTCATCCCGGCCAGCGGCAGGCCGGTAACCTCTCGAACCAGCTGGGCCTAGGAGAGTTCCGCTTCGTGGTCAGGGCGGGACATACCCTGCCAGCCGGCGCAGGACGGGTGAGAGTGCAGTGCTGCCACCCCGAGCCCCGCCGCTCAAGCCACCACCTTCGGGGGCACGCTGCTGCTGCCCGGCCGCTTCTCCTCGCCGCCGCACGACACGGCCTCGGCCCCCAACAGATAGCGGAGAAATACGGCGTGACCATCGAGATGGCCCGCTTCCGCTATAACGCAACCGGGGTAAAGAACCAGGTCCCCCAGCCTGCCGTGAGGTAGGGCCAGTCCAACCCACGGGATGGCGGGTGCGCGCGGGGGGTCGGTGCGGGCGGGGTCGGGGCCGGGCCAGGCGGTGGCGGTTACCCAGTCGTCGGGCGGCTGCCAGTGCAGGGGCTCGTCGCCGGCTCCCCATCCCTCGAGCCATACGTCAATCCGGCCTCGGGAAACAGAATCCGACCCATGGACTGCAGGCAGCGAACTCACGGGTTGTTTCTTGGCTCATCGCGTCGGCGACATCGGCCTGTTCATGCCCCGCCGATGCTGCCGCCGCCGTCAACGCGCAGCGTCTGGCCGGTGATGTAGCCGGCCTCGTCCGACAGCAGGAACGCGATCGCGGCGGCGATCTCCTCCGGGCGGCCGATCCGGCCCACCCGCGACCCGGCGCGGTACCGGGCGGCGCTTTCCGAGCCTTCGGGGTTGTGCTGCCGGAACAGCTCGGTCTCCGTCGGCCCGGGAGCGACCGAGTTGACGGTGATCCCCGCCGGGCCGAGCTCGTTTGCCCAGGCCCGGGAGCAGAACTCCAGGGCGGCCTTCGCCGCCCCGTACGCCGTGCGGTCCACCAGGCCCACCGTTACCATGCTGGAGACGTTGACGACCCGGCCCCACCCGCGCGCCCGCATCGACGGCAGTGCCGCCTGCGTCACCTGAACCGCGGCCCTGACGTTCAGGTCGTAGAGCTCGACCAGGTCGTCGAGGTCCACCGCGCCGATCATCCCCGCGCGACCTAGCCCGACGTTGTTGACGACGGCGTCGACGGGACCGCCGGAGAGCACCTTCTCCAGCGCGACGTCCGTCGCCCGGCGGTCGGCCAGGTTCACCTCGTAGAACTCGCCGGGAAACTCTGCGGGTGCGGACCGTGCCATGCCGACCGGCGTATGGCCGAGGCCTGCCAGCCGCTCCGCCAGGGAGTAACCGATTCCCCTTGACGCGCCGGTGATCAGCATCCTTCTCGCCGTCATCTTTCGTCCTTCCTGCCGCCAACTATCTGGAACGATCGTTTTAATTGACTCGACCGCGAACCTAGCACACTTGGATCGATCGTTCCAACTGGAGGTAGGGTGGGTTCATGCCACGCGGAAAGACCTTTGACCCCGGCGGGAAGATCGACGAGGCGGTCGACCTGTTCTGGCGGCGCGGCTGCGACGCCGTCAGCATCCAGGACATCGTCGATGCCCTCGGCCTCAACCGGGGGAGCCTCTACACCACCTACGGAGACAAGGAGCAGCTGTGGCTGCGCGCGCTCGGCCGCTACTGCGACCTGCGCAACGCCCGCCTGGCCGAGCTGACCGCCGACCCCGCCGCGCCGGTCCTGCCCCGCATCCGCGCCCTCATGACCGACCTCACCCAGCCCGCCGACGGGCTCCCCCGCGGCTGCCTGATCGTCAACGCCATCACCGAGCGCACCGCCGATTCGGCTACCCGCGACCTCGCCCTACGGCAGATCGGCCACGTCGAGGAGACGTTGCGGCAGGCACTTGAGGGCGCCCGCGACGCCGGCGAGATCCCGCCCACGGCGTCGCCTGGGCAACTGGCGCGCTTCCTGGTCGTCATGCTCCAGGGCCTGCACGTCTACGACAGGGCCGTCGCAGATCCCCGCGCGGTACACGATGCCATTGAGGTCGCTATGTCAGCCATCAGCCTGCCCGGACCCATGGCGCAGCCGGAGCAGGCGTAAGCGGCAGCAGGATCGCTAACGCCAGGACCAAAACGAGGGCCAGCTGATACACGAGGCCGGGCCACATCAGGCGAGGCCAATCAGCTGCTTGATCTCACTGACCGCGGAGGCCTGGCCGGTGAACAGCGTTGTGCCCATGCCTCGTCAACGGCGGGACCTGCGATGGTGCAGGACGAGATCTCGCCCGGCTATACGTCCGCAGGGAGTTGCGCTGCGTGCAGTATCGCCGCCGCAGGAGCGGACGGGAGTTGCCCCCTGATCAGGGGGCAACTCCCGTCCGCCCGTTATGCCGCATGCTTATCTGGGGTTGTCTCCGGCCCGTCTGTAATGAGGACGAGTGAGCCTGTCGGGGGCTGCCGGCCTTGGTGTGCCGATACAGTCCCCGCAGCAGCCGGCATTTGCGGAAGCGGCGTGGCGGCGTTCCCGACCGTCGCGTCGCCGCGCGGCCCGCTCCCGCACTGAACGTCCAGAGGTCGCCCGCAGTGGCGGCTATGCCGCCGACGCTGGGCGGGTCGCGGCGATGACGGCGATCAGTTGCTCCATCTCCTCGATCGGCATCCCAAGCCGGTCCCGCACGGCCGAGGGAATGGACGCAGCGCGGGCGCGCAAACCGTTGCCCTCGGCGGTGACGGTGACAATGACGCTGCGCTCGTCGGCTGGGTCGCGTTCGCGACGCACGTATCCGAGAGGCGGGATCTGGAGCCACCTCGATCAGATAGGGAGGCCGTCGAGCAAGCTGAAACGGGCATCCATCGCGACACTTCGGACATCGATCAGCTGCTGATATTCAGGCGAGTTGTACCACCTGAGGGCCGTCTCACGGTCGGTAAACCGCACGAGTGCTCCTGACGTGAGCGAGCCATCGCCGTGCAGGACTTCCCAGTTACCGGCAGCGATTACCTCACCTCCATGCTCTTTGGCTGTCTGCCCAGCAATGGGGGCGTATTTCTCACGGTACATTTCCGGGTCCTTGACCGTGAATTCGACAACTACGTATGCGCTCATGTGATACTCCTCAGTTGTTGGTCATGATTGGTGCCCTAGTGTCGCGTGATGCTGGCCGCGTTATCTGATCTCACTTCTCGCAGGCGCATGACCTGCGAGAACGGGAGCCTCTGGCTCGATCGACCGTCAGGCATCCACAATCACGCGACACTAGATCTTCGCTATTAAGCGGCGCCGACGACGGGAGTTACGTCGCGACCCGGCCCCCGTCGACCGCAAGAGTGACGCCGTGGACGAAGCTGGCATCATCACTGGCGAGGAAGACGATCGCCGCGGCAAGTTCCTCGGGCTGAGCTACGCGACCTGCTGGTGCTAGTGCTGCGAGCTGCTTCACCATCTCGTCGGGGACTGCTTCCATCATGCGGGTGCGCGTCGGGCCGGGGGCAACGGCGTTGACCCGGACGCCACGCGGGCCGTATTCGGCGGCCCAGGCCTTGGTCAGCAGTTCGAGAGCCGCCCGGCTGGCGCCGTACAGGGCCATGCCGGCCTGTCCGAAGCTGGCGACCATCGTGGAGAGGTTGACGATCGAACCCCATCCGCGTTCGGCCATGGCTGGCGCCAGTGACGCGACGAGGAAGAACGGAATCTTGACGTTCAGTGCGAAGGTCTCGTCGAACTCTGCTTCGGTGGCTGCGCTGCTTGGCCCGAGCAAGGCGACGCCGGCGTTGTTGATGAGGATGTCGACGTGACCGTCGCCTGCCTCAGTGGCCCACTCGACCAGCTCCCGGGCCGATTCGAGGTCGCTCAGCGTGGTGAGCCGGAACGTCGCGCTGCCTCCGCTGCCTTCGATCTCGGCGACCACGTCTTTGGCTCGTTGCTCGTTGCGTCCCACTACCAGTACGTGAGCGCCGCGGGCGGCCAAGGCGATGGCCGTGGCCTTGCCGATCCCGCTCGTCGAGCCCGTAACCAGAGCTGTCTTGCCTCTTAGGTCAGTCATGCGATGTGTCGTCCTCTCGCTCCGAATGGGTGGTGCGACTCACTCTGGCAGCCCGGCACTGGGTTGTCAAACTCAAAATCCTGCTAGCATTGGTGCATGGTCAACGAGACGAGCGACCGGCCGAGGCTCACCGCCAAGGGAGCACGCACCCGGGCACGAATAGTGGAGGAGGCCGCCGCCCTGATCCATGAGCGCGGGGTGGCGGGCACCACCCTGGAAGACGTCAAGGCGGCGGCGGAAGTCAGCGGCTCTCAGATGTACCACTACTTCCCCGACAAGGACGACCTCGTGCAGGCGGTCATCGACTACCATGCCGACGCCATCGTCAGTCGCAACCGGCAGGCCCTCGGCAGCGCGAACGGAGTCGAGGCTTGGCGGAAGATGGTGATCGCCGCGGCGAAGCGCACCAAGGCAAAGGGGGGCTGCGCACTTGGCTCGCTCGTTGGTCAACTGGCCGAGAATGACCCCGAGGCCCGAGCGCTCATCGCGGCAGGGTTCGATCAGTGGGCAGCCGCCATCGGCGATGGACTGCGATCCCTTCATGCCGAGGGGAAACTCCGATCCGACGTTGACCCGGACGACCTCGCCATTACTCTGCTCGCCACGCTCGAAGGAGGGCTTCTGCTCTCCCAGGTGCAACGGAGTAGCCGTCCGTTCGAAACTGCGGTCGATACCCTCCTCGCCCTTGCCGTCGGCAGATGAGCCCAAACCGGGTTCGTCACAGCCATCGCCGAGGTCGGCTCACGGCTTTTGGATAAAGCAGTTGCCTGAGCACGATGTGCTTCTTCACCCGCTGCCATTCGACGGTGCGGACACCTGGTTGCGCCCGGGCTGGCATTTTGTGAGCTCATCTTGCCGACCCTGACTGGCTCTGCCTCTTGGACATGGGCCGGTCTGCTCAAGGCCGACGAAATTTCATGACGGCTCCTCGGCGGGGGGACGCGTTCCACCTTGACCTCGACGGGACGGTGATCGCCGGCCGCTACATAGAAGTCGATTCCCCGGTCCGCATGTTGATTGAATGGGACCGTCAAGGAACCGACAAGGCGACGCCGACACTTGCACTCATTGAGATCACGTTCACGCCGACGGGCGACGGCACAACTGTTGTGGAGGTCCAGCTGTCCGGCCTGAGTGCGGAGGATGCCGCCTTCTATCCGCAACTGTTGGAGCGTTACCTTGACCGGACCGCAGCTGCCTTCGCTGGCGCCTAACCCGGTGCACTTCCTGGCAACCGAGTCAGGGACCTCACCTCCGACGCCAATCTGCGGCTCGCCAGGTCAACTCCATGCAACCCGCCGGCCGCGAAGTGGAGCTGAGCCGCGCCAGGCGCGAAGACGTACGATGTTGCCGAAATCGGCTTGTCGTCGGTTATTGACGGCGGTATCCGCTTGGTAGTCGAGGACGGCCTGGACAAGATCGTCCTTGTCCGGGAAGTAGTGGTAAAGCTGCGATCCGCTGACGTCCGCCGCGGCCTTGACGTCTTCAAGGGTGGTGCCAGCCACGCCGCGCTGATCGATTAAGTGGGCGGACGCCGCAGCGATTCGGGCCGGGCGCGTTCTCCCTTGGCGGTGAGCTTTGGTCGCTCCCGGGCATGGCTGACCATGACGCCACGATCAGGTTCTGAGTTTGACAGCCCACTTCGAGCATGACAGAGTGGGTTACACGACTCACTCCTACTGCACATCTTTCGAGGAGAGACCATGAGCAAGTTCGACGCTCAATTCGCCGGCCGGCTGGACGGACAGACCGTGCTAGTCACCGGCGCCAACGGCAGTATCGGCCATGAGACAGCCCAAGGCATTGGGAACAGCGGGGCGACTGTGCTGGTGCACGCCCGCGGTGCCGACCACGCCCGACGCGCTGTCGACCTGCTGGTCACCAACGGCAACGGCAACGGCCAGTACCTGGCCGTAGCCGGAGACCTCGGATCTCTAGCCGGTGTTCGGGAACTGGTCGACGCTGTGCACGAGGCCGCGCCGAAGGGACTCAACGGACTGGTGAACAACGCGGGCGCCGCGTTCTCCAGCAAGGCACTGTCACCCGACGGGTACGAGCGGACCATCGCCATCAATCACGTCGCGCTGGCGGCACTGACCGACGGGCTGCTCGACCTGCTCCGGAAGGGCGCTGATGGTTTCGCCGCGCCCTCGCGGGTGGTCAACATGACCGCCCTGGTCGAGTCGCGGGGCAAGCCGATCACCGACTGGAGCTACCCGGGTAAGTACAAGCAGATCCAGGCCTACGCCGATGCCAAACTGCTGGCCCTGATGTACACCTACGCCCAAGCTCGCCGCCATGAGGGCGAGGGCCTGACGTTCAACGCAGTCAGCCCGGGCGCGGTCAAAACCACTCTCGGCAGCAAGGCCGGCGGGCCGTTCAAGATCATTGAGGCGTTGACCAATCCGTTCGTCGGGCCTCCGGAGAAGGGGTCACGCGGCTGTGTGCGGCTGATGGCCGATCCGGAGCTCGCGACCGCGACCGGGGGCTACTACAGCTCCGCGAAGTTGAAGAAGTCCTCGAAGAAGTCCCAGGACGCCGAAGGCCAGGAACGCATCTACGCCCAGACCGAACGGGAATTGCGCGCCCACCCCTGAGCCGGCGGTCACCTACCGATGAGACCCGCCGACAAAGAGCTCACGCAAGCGGTGCGGGCACTACGTGATCCTCGCGCCTGGGGTCGGTGGGGCGTTCCTGGGCCCGTCGCCAAGCGCGCCGACGCCATCGCCGGAGCTGCCGCTCACACCCAGGGCCCAGTCCGTGACGGGGCGGCACTCGCCCCGCCCACATCACCTATAGGAGTTGCGTCGTGGCAGACTTTCCCGCCCCAGCCGAGGGCATCGTGCTCACCCATTTCCTCGTCTCCGACGATGTCGACCGCTCGCGGGCCTTCTACACCGAGGTGCTCGGTGGCGAGGCGCTGATGGATGGCGAGCCGACGATCGTGGCGCTGGCCAACAGCTGGATCATCATCAACACCGGCGGCGGCCCCACGGACGACAAACCCTCGATCACGCTCGAGGCCCCGCACGATCTGGACCGGGTCAGCGCGTTCCTGAATATCCGTGTTGCCGACATCGCCGCCGTATACGCCGACTGGTCGGCCAAGGGCGCGCAGTTCCTCACCGAACCGATCGATCGTGGCCCGGAGATCCGCTGCTACCTGCGTGACCCCGACGGTCACCTCATCGAGGTCGGGCAGAGCCGACGCTGAGTGCCATCCCCGCCATCACTCCTAACACTTGGAGTTAGATATGCAGGACAAGTGATTGCCGTCACTAGAGCCAACTGGGGTTGGCACAGACGGTCACGCGAGGCGATCATGAGCGACTGGCCCGGGCTGGATCGGTTCCTGGCCGCCGATCCCCGCGATGTCGGCTGCGAGCAGGCACTGGAGATCCTGGACGTTTACGTCGAGATGGTCCTCGAGGACGCCCCCGGCTTGGCGGCCCGCCGCTTCCCTGGCGTCGCCGTGCATTTGGCGGCCTGCGGACCGTGCGACGAAGACTTTCAGGGTCTGCTCGCCGCGGCCGGAGCCACCCCGTGACCGGCGACTATCCGCTGACGCTGCCGCCGGTAAACCATACGGCGCCGGTCCCTCGCCGGATCAGGGCGACACTGGCTGGGCAGACCGTTCTCGACACGATGTCGGCGCTGTATGTATGGGAGTGGTCGCACTACCCGCAGTACTACATCCCGCTAGCCGACATCGACCCCGCGGTGCTGGTCGATGAGCAGCACGAGCAGAAGCTCAGCCGCGGCACCGCCCGCCGCTACAGCCTGCAGGTCGGGGACGTGACCCGGCCCGCGGCGCTGCGGGTCTACGGCGACGACGCCGTAGTCGAGGGATTGGCCGGACGGGCGCGGTTCGAGTGGGATTCCCTGGACGCTTGGTTCGAGGAGGACGAGCAGGTCTTCGTCCACGCCCGCGACCCCTACACGCGCGTCGACGCGCTGCGGTCCACCCGCAGCGTCCGTGTCGAGCTCGAAGGCGTCGTGCTGGCCGAATCGAGCTCGCCGGTGATGGTGTTCGAGACCGGGCTGCCGACCCGCTACTACCTCAACCGCACTGAAGTCGACTTCACCCACCTCGCCCCGACCAGCACGTTGACCGCCTGTCCCTATAAGGGCACCACCAGCGGCTACTGGACCGCGCACCTCGGTGACACGAGCTACTCCGACATCGCCTGGACCTACGACTTCCCGACCCGCCAACTGCTGCCGATCGCCGGGCTGATCGCGTTCTACAACGAGAAAGTCGACACCTTCCTCGACGGTCGTCTCCTCGACCGGCCTGTCGACCTGCCGTCCCGATAGCTGGCACCGATGATGGATCCGATGTGCGTCTTGTACGGGGACTTGTCGGTACTGAAGCGGACGTCCCGATTGGGACGGAATACCTTGCCGTCTCCGAACTCGGGGGCCAATTCGGCAAGGATCGCCGGGAGCGAGCAGTGAAGGCACCTGCCTGGAGCGGGTGAGCGGCAGTCACGCGACCGAACATACGAAGCGCTCCCGCCGCGCCGAAAGCGATTTTCCAGCGGCACGTGAAAAAACGCCCTGAAAACCCGATTTCTGAAGTAGCGGACAAAGCGGCGGCACGCGGGGCCAGCCCCGCCCATGACACACCCTCCCGACAGCGCAGCGCGCTGCCGGAAGGCAGGCATGCCCTCACCAGGCTGCCCGCCTGCAGAAGACGCTGGCGCGACGGTGGCGCGTGCCCGTGCGGCACGCGCCACCGTGCCCCCTTCGCGGTGCCCGGCCCATGGCCGGCCCGGCCCCCGGGCTGTCCCCTTGTTCGCACGGGGGGGGGCACCGGACCGTATCGACCCGTGGCTCGGGGCCGGGTGTCAAGCCCGTCCCCGAGTGGGGCGGGGCGGACTTGACCTGGTGGGGAGAGGTGCGGGTTGATGCCTGCGGTCCCGGGCGGGAGGCCAGCCCGCTCCGCCGGCCAGCGGCCGGCGGGGGTGTGCCGTCGGCCACCATCCGGGATCCCGCGCCTGGCCCTGCCGGACTTCCCCTCCGGCAGGACCAGGGCGCCGGCCAGGCCGCGCGCCCCCGCCGACGCGGCCTCTCCTTCTTTCCTGTTTCCCCGCAGCGCCGGGCCGCCGTGCGCCGTGGCCGGCCGGGCGGGGGCCGGACTTGACGGGGCGGACGGAGCGGAGCGTCCGTCGTCGCGGACCCACGGACAGGCCGCCGCCGGGAACGCCGACCGCTCCCGGCCGGCTCGCCGTCACCCCGGACGGAGCGCCCGGTACCGCGGATGACCCGCTGCTGACGATCGATGAGGTGATCGCCGAGCTGCGGGTGTCCCGGGCGGCTTTCTACCGCTGGCGTCGGCAGGGAGCCGGGCCGTCGGCGGTGCGGCTGCCGGGCGGCGGGGTGCGGGTCCGGCGCAGCGCGCTGACCGCGTGGCTGCGCC
>CAVZHA010000004.1:0-122609 GCA_963774945.1 uncultured Actinomycetota bacterium
CCAAGAGCCTGGTCGAGCGGGCCAACGTGTACCTGGAGACCTCGTTCCTGCCTGGCCGGCGGTTCTGATGCCCGGCCGACTTCAACGCCCAGTTGGCGGAGTGGGCCGCGAGAATGCGAGGCGCGAGCGCCGGGCCGGAGCTGTCCGGCGGCGTCGCGTAGCCGACCCCGGTGTTGTGATCCTCGCTCACCGCGAACGGCGAGTGCCGCAGTTGCGGCTATGCGGGTGCGTGGGCTCCAACGCAGGTGGCAGGCTGGTCCGGGATGATGGAATGGGAGTGTGTCGCCTGGCAGCCTGGCTTTTACCCTGCTGATCGGCGCGGCCACGGTGGTCGCGGCGGTCCTCGCCGCGCGTCTGGCGCATAGTGCGGGGCTGCCGGCGCTGCTGGTTTTCCTCGGCCTGGGGCTGGCGCTGGGGGAGTCCGGGGCGGGGATCCGCTTCGATAATGCGGAACTGACCGAGGTCCTGGGGCTGTCGGCCCTTATCCTGATCCTCGCTGAAGGCGGGCTGACCACGAACTGGGCGCACGCGCGGCCCGCCATGCCCGCCGCGGTGCTGCTAGCCACCGTCGGCGTGGGCGTGTCCATCGTTGTGGTCGCGGCGGGCGCGCGTCTGCTGGGCTTCTCCTGGCGGGACGCGCTGCTGCTGGGGGCGGTGCTCGCGCCGACGGACGCCGCCGCGGTGTTCTCGGTGCTGCGGCGATTGCCGTTGCCGCCGGCCCTGTCGGGGATGCTTGAGGGCGAGTCCGGGCTGAACGACCCGCCGGCCGTGCTGGCGGTCACGCTGCTGTCGGGCGCGGGCGCCGGGCAACCGGGCGGTTCCGGCGGGGGCGTGCCGCCGTGGCTGGTGGCGGGGGAGATCTGCTGGCAGCTGGCGGGCGGCTTGCTGATCGGGCTGGCGGTCGGGCTGCTGGGCGTGGTGCTCCTGCGTCGGGTCGCGCTGCCCGCGTCCGGGCTGTACCCGGTGGCGGTGCTGTCGTTCGTGGTGTTCGGGTACGGGGCGGCGACGCTGTCGGCGGCCAGCGGGTTCCTCGCCGTCTACGTGTCCGCGGTGCTGCTGGGCAACGCGCGGCTGCCGCACGGGCCCGCCACCCGCGGCTTCGCCGAGGGGATCGGATGGCTGTCCCAGATCGGGCTGTTCGTCCTGCTCGGCCTGCTGGCTTCCCCGTCGAGGCTGCCCGGCCAGCTGGTGCCCGGACTGGCGGTGGGCGTGATCGTGGTGTTCGTCGCCCGGCCAGTGTCGGTCGTGCTGGCGACCCTGCCGCTTCGGCTGCCGTGGCGGGTGCCGGCGTGGGCGCGGCCGCGGCGCGCCCGGCGGCGGGACGGCCCGTCGCGGGACGCGGGCCGGGGACGCACGGTGACGCGGGTGCCGTGGCGGCAGCAGGCGTTCCTGTCCTGGGCCGGGTTGCGGGGCGCGGTGCCGATCGTGCTGACCACGATCCCGCTGAGCCGCCACGTGGCCGGGGCGACGCGGCTGTTCGACATCGTCTTCGTCGTGGTCATCGCGTTCACGCTGCTGCAGGGCCCCACGCTGCCGTGGGTGGCCAGGCGGCTGGGGGTGACCGCGCCGGCCGAGCCGCTGGAGATCCTCGCCGAGGCCGCGCCGCTGGAGGAACTGCACGCCGAGCTGCTGCAGGCATCCATTCCGCCGGGGTCCCGGTTGCATGGCGTGGAGCTGTACGAGCTGCGCCTGCCCTCGACGGTGAACCTGGCGCTGGTCGTCCGCGACGGCGCCGGGTTCGTGCCGGCGCCGACAACAGTGCTGCGGACCGGCGACCGGCTGCTCATCGTGGCCCCGGCGGCGGCTCGTGCCCAGACCGAGCGCCGCCTGCGGGCCGTCAGCCGCGGCGGCAAGCTGGCCGGCTGGTACGGCGAGTACGGCGACTGACGCTGCGTGTCAGCCCCCGCGTCGTCAAGCGCGCTATGTCCAGATACAACGCCCGAGGCAAGGTCGAGCGCACAACCCGCAAAGCCACCATCGCCATCGCCATCCTCGGCGCCCCCTTGACACCCGGCGACGAACCTTAACTGACCGGCCTTGGTGCTGGAGGGGCCCCGGACCCGGCCTCGGTTGATCCCTGACAGATCGGCTCCGGTTGATCTTGAAGTGGAGGGCAAACGCCTCTGGCGCGTGAAGCCGGACGGGCCCCGGTAGGTTCGTCATAACCATTGACCGTGGGGAGGAAATGCCATGGTGGTGCCGCTTGCTGCCCGCTCGGTGATCGCGGTTGTTGGCGCCCTGCTCGTGCTCACCGCATGGGGCAGCGTCATCGGCACGCTTATTGTGGCCCGTCCGGCCGGTGGCTGGCTGACACGCTGGGTTGACCGGATCATCAACGTGACGTTTCGCATGGCCACCAGCAGCATCGCCGACCGCAAGCGGCGTGACCGGGTGCTCGCCACGGAGGCGGCCGCCATCCTGCTCGCCCAGCTGGTGGCCTGGCTGGCGATCTTCTTCATCGGCTACTCGCTGCTGCTATGGCCTTTGATCGACAGCGGGCTGGGGTCGGCGTTCAGCATGGCCAGCCCAGGGGTGTTCGGCCCCAACGCGGCCGTGGGCAACGCAGAGAAGGTACTCGCAGACCTCGCGGCCTTCACGGCGCTGGTAGCTGTCACGCTGCAGATCGCGTACCTGCCGACCCTGTACTCGGAGTTCAACCGGCGGGAGAACGAGGTGGCACTGCTGAACGCCCGGGCCGGGGTTCCCTCCTGGGGACCAGAACTGCTGGCGCGCACCCATTACGCGCTGGGGTCAGGAGCGTCCACCATCGACACCCTGCCCGATCTGTACACGCGGTGGGAGAGCTGGGCTGCTGACGTGGCCGAGAGTCACACCACTTACCTGCCGCTGGTACGGTTCCGTTCCCCCAGGCCACTGTCGTCGTGGGTGACAGCGCTGCTGGCCGTGCTGGACTCAGCAGCGCTCTACCTAGCGCTGTCCCCGCAGTCCGCTCCGACGGTGCCCGCGCGGCTCTGCCTGCGCAGCGGTTTCCAATGCTTCACCGAGGTCGCCAGGGCGATGGGCATCAACGTCCCCGAGATTGCCGACCCGAGCGCCGGGATCAGCCTCAGCTACGACGAGTTCCTGGACGCAGTCACCCGGATGCAGAAGGTCGACTTCCCGATCGAACGCGACCCCGCCGACGCCTGGCCCGACTTCGTCGGCTGGCGGGTCAACTACGAGCAGGCTGCCTATGCGGTGGCCGCCGCCGTCGATGCCGTTCCGGCGATGTGGTCGGGTCCGCGAAGGCACCGAGTAGCAGCTATGGCCCCCATCCGCCCACCGCTCGGACGGCCGCCCAAGTAGCCCGCGCCAGGCCGGGCATGACTCGGATGTGCTCTTCACCGCCCCGAATGATCTCAGGCTGGGAGCCGGCGATGAGCTGCCGCGCCTTGCTGCTGCACCGCAATCTTCAAAGGTTGACCTCGTCCCCGGGACCGGACCGAGTGTTTTCGGACCTCACATCGCGTCTTGGCCGGCGTTGACTGATCACGGTTGAGCGCGTTCACGTGCGCCGGTCGGGCCGGGTGAGGAGGTTAGCCCAGAACCGCCGCAGGCTGTGCTGCGCGGGCGCAGCGGCGGGGATGTCACCGACAGTTATCCCGAGGTCGCCGCCGCCCTGGGCCGGCCGGGACGCGGACGGTGATCCTGGACGGGGAGATCACCGTAACGCCCGCAGACTTTGCCAGACCTAGAACGACCTCCCCAGACACTCGCAGGGCTCCGACCTGCTGTGTTCAGACCCAAACCGACGCCATCAGACGAAGCCTGAGTGCATGGCGCGCAGAAGGTCAGCGGTTCGAATCCCCTTAGCTCCACAAATTTTTTCGGATGCTCGTTCGATTAGATAGTGGCTATCTCCTGACGTACCCGGAGACCTGCCCCTTGGCCGCCTCGCGGACTGCGGCCGCCTGCTCCTCGGTCATGGCGCGGGACGGCCTGCCCGGCCGTCCGGACCGGAGGTCGATGAGGTCGATGACGTTCCGGCCGATCAGGTCGCGGGCCTGGGCGCGGTGGATAGGCCTCCGCAGGGTGCTCTTGGGCCTGACTAGCGGCCTCTTGCTCAGGAGGCGGGCGAGCTCGCGGACAGCATGGCATCGCGTGCCCGATCGTACGGTGAACCCGGGTGATTCAGGGTCGCATGCTGACAAGTGGGCACGCCGCCGACCTGTGCCACGTCAGCGCCGCACAGCGCTCGACATCTCCCGCAGAGCCTCCGATTTCCACGACGAGAAGACGTGGCAGAGCTTCGATGACTCCTGGACCGGCAGGGTCCAGCAGCAGTTCACGTGGCGCATCCGCGACCAGGTCGCGCGGTTCTGCGGCGGCAAGGACCTACTCGAGCCCGGCCTGGTGCCGGCGGAGGGATGGCGTACCGAACCGGGACTCCACCGACAAGGGCACGTCGGCCTCGTGGGCTGCCGTCTGTCGGAAGCGGCTTCAGCCCCAATACCCGTCACGGTCTTCAGCCGTCGGAGCGGGACTGAGGCTGAATCGCGGCCCATCGTCGGCGTGCCGCGGTTCGGTCGGGTCTACCCGACGAAGCCCCGTGGGATCGCTTCGGCCATGGCCTCGTAGCCGACGTCATTCGGGTGCAGGCCGTCGCCCGTGCTGGCCGACGCGGAGTTGGCTCCGTACGCCGGGTTGATGTACTGCGAGTTGTACGGGTCCGCCATGATCTTCGCGAAGTTGATCACGCCGTCGAATGCTTGGCTGGTCTCGATCCACGTGTTGACCTGTTCGCGCAACTGCTCGCCGTACGCTGTGCCGAAGTACCCGCCGTACACGCTGTTCGACCCCATGAACGGCATGAGCGTGCCCGCGTAGATCTTGACGCCCTTGGCGTGCGCTTCCGCGATGAGGGTCTTGTATCCGGCTTCGATCTGCCCGGCTGTCACATCCGGGTTGTTCGGTTCCGAGCAGCCGGAGTCGGGCATCCCGGCGAACCCGATGTCGTTGATCCCCTCCAGGAAGATGACGGTCTTCACGCCGGGCTGGGACAGGGCGTCACGCTCGAACCGGGACAGGGCGCTGACGCCGAAGCAGGTGGAGTCGCTCAGGATGCGGTTGCCGCTGATGCCCTCGTCCACGACCCCGGGCGCGCGGTCGCCGGTGGCCGCGTTGAGGCTGCGGGCCAGGTAGTTAGGCCAGCGGGCGTTGGCGCCCGTCAGCGACAGGTAGCCATCGGTGATGGAGTCGCCGAACGCCACGACCGTCCCGTCGGCGGTCTTCGAATACACGTCAAGGCCGTCGACGAAGTACCACGAGCCGGTCGTGCTCGTGTACGCGGTGGGCGTGGAGTCGCTGACGTGGTTGCCCGAGGCGATGTAGTTGTTCTGCTGCGCGTCGGAGTGGTTGGTCGCGCCCCCGGTGGCGTCCGGGAGGTAGACGCTGACCGCGAGCTCGGTCAGCGGCTGGACGTTGAACGTCACCGGGTCGCTCGCCTCCTGGGCGCCTGCCGGGATGGTCACCGACGTTTTCCCGCCGAACGTCACGGTGCGGCTGGTCCCCGGCAGCAGCTGCGACCCGTTGAGGACGACGCCCACGCTGACGGCCCCGACCTGGAGCGGCGCCGACCCGAAGGTGTTGCTCAGTTGTACGCGGAGCGAGCTGCCGCCGACGCTGGTGTAGATGATGTTCCGCACCGTCTGGTCGGAGAAGCTCGTGCTGCCAGCCATCGGGCTTGCCGCCCAGGACGCGACCCAGCCGCCGCTGGATGCTTGCGCCGGTTTCTGGGAGGCTCCAGCCGACGCGGCGGCGGGCACCGCAGCGGCTGCTCCCAGAACGAGCGCGGCGCCGCCCAGGACGGCCGCGAGCCATTTGCCACGGAAACTTGCTGACGGGAAGAGTTTCACCTTTGCTCCTTTGGCTCCGTCGCCGAAAGTTTCGGAATTCCTCCATCGAAATCACGGAAGCTACTGTCACCCCTATACCGACAGCGGTGGCGCGTCAACGGCGGCGCGGGACGCCCCAATACCCGCCGCGCCCACATCCTTGGGGCAACCAAGACGGCTAACAAATCAGCCGACGGATCGAGGTTAAACACCAAAAAGCCCGTGCCATTGGACCAGTCCGCGCCCCGCCAGCCCGCCGGGAAAGTTCAAAAATATTCATTCATAAAGATCCGACTTTCCTGATCGACGTGACACTTCCGTTGCTGTCTCACGGCAATCCGGTAGCTAACGCGCAAGCCAACCATTCATGAAAAGGTGTTCACAGGGTGGACGTGCAGTAGGGATCCCACTGCCGGAGGTTTCCGTCACGTCGCGACTCGTAGCGGTGATCCACTACAGCCTTGGCACGGCTCGACAGCAGCGAACAGCCGATCGTCACCGGAGGCGCAGGCAGCCGGAATCTCGTCCTGGAAGCGATCGGCAGCCTTCCCGGCTCCCGCTTGACCAACCGCCCGCTGTATTGATTACGGAGGGCCAGAACGCCTTTGATACCAGTAATCGCTCATGACTTGGATCGTGAAAAAACGCACGTCCGGGCAGTGGCTAACGGGAGCCAGAAACGGGAGCCAACGCACTCAGGCGCCCCCCGACCCGCCACGACCTGATCAGACAGTTGTTCCTGCTCAGAGACTCAACGCTCGACTTCCGCCGACCGTCCCGGACTTACCGGAATTACATGGCGTGCAGAAGGTCCAAGGACTCCTGATCGGTCGTAGCCATACCCCGACCGCGAAGGGCCTGACGGAACTCCGCCGCATCCTTGGCAGCGCCCGGCAGGCGGGTACGCGGGTTTGGTGTAATTCGTACCAGTACGACCGAGGACTCCGTGCTACCCCCTTGACTGCAACTCAAATTGCAGCTGACGGCACGGGAACGCGCACTGGCTGGCGACCTTCCCTCCAACCCGTACGCAGGAGGGTTCCGGATCGGGTCAGAACCGACCCGGGCGCTTGGACTCGCCACCGCCTCACCCGGGGCGAGTACATTGGCTATTGCGTGGAACTGCGCCATACTTGCCCCATGCATGTCACAGATAGTTTTACTTCTACCGTCGCAGTGACAATCCCTGTGCTTATGCTGACAGCTACTGTCGAACTCGGGGGCCTGGCTGATACCGTCAACAAACAGATTCTGGAGGAGTTTGTAAAGCTTTACGAAGGTGTTTTCGGCATCACAAAACTATTGGCAAAGGCACGCAAAGCATCCCTTTGGCAAAAGATCGCACTATATCCAAAAATTGTAGATCTTTTGCCCGGTGGTTCTACCTAGCGATTCTATGTATCTGCGCTGTCGGACTTTTGATGCTCATGCTGCTCGCTACGCCGGCCGCCAGGACTCTACTCATAGCGCCGCTCCTAGCTTATCGAAAACTTAATCAAGAAATTAGCGAGCGTTCCGGCGAAGAGTTCTTCAGGATCACCCAAGCTTACATAAAAGCCATCCCGGGCCTTGTGGATAATAATCTAATCACTGGCGAAAGAGGACAGGATCTTCTTGAACGTCTCCAGGAGGCGTTGGCGGAGCGTGGCGCCAAGGAGACAGTGAAGGCGACAGAGATAGATCCCTCGCCGACAAGAGCTACCTCCCGCCAAGCATTTCTGCCACTCGCCCCTCGATCTTCACCGCCTCGGCCGCATTGGTTGACGCAACGCAACCTCTCCCATCGAAAATCCACTACAGAGTGAGCCTTTTCCATCCTGGTTACGCTTCGCGTGGCTGCAGTACCCCTGCTTGTGAGACCAAGACCAAGTGCAGATCATAGGCGTAGCGCGCGTTCCCGGTGACCGGTGAGAGGCTGAGCCATGATCCGTAATAGCTAAAGGGGATCTTCCAGGTATCGAATAGAAGGCCGTGAAGGTCGGAAGTCATCTGCTGCTTTCATCTCTCAGCGCGGCGAAGCCGCGCGGCCCTGGACAGACGGAACCGCGATATGGCGGCGCTCCTTCAGGGTGGCCCACGACGCGATGACCAGGGCGCTGAGTTATCGTCTAGGGCGCTTCCCTTGTTTCAAGTGGACCAGGAGCGGAGACCTCGTGCTCGCCGGCAGGCATCACGGCGACCCGCCGTGGCCGCCGGGACGAGTTCAAGGGACCTGGTCTCGTTCCTCGAATCAATTCGGGGAATCGATTCGGCTGCCTCTAAGTCGAGCGGACTATCATGTCAATGCCCCACCAGGGGAGGTTCCCAGAAGCGGGGCCTGAGAGCGACGATCTGCACGCGAGATGCCGCCCACCAGCCCCATACGACCACCCGCGTTGACGCTGCCGGCGACGCGGAACTACACTGACGCGAATCGATTCGCTTGTCGTCGCGGGCGGCCAGCCAGGCAATGAGGAGCGGGAATTGAACATCGGGGAGATCGCCAAGCGCGCGGGGGTGTCGCGCAGTACGGTCTCGTACGCCCTCAGCGGCAAGCGGAACGTCTCGGAGCAGACCCGCGCCCGGGTCCAGCAGGTCATCGAGGAACTCAACTACCGCCCCAACGCCGCCGCCCGCGCGCTGAAGGAAGGGCGCACTCGCACCATCGGCCTGGTCATTCCCCCGGCTGCCCGCCGGCTGACTTACATGCAACTCGATTTCGTCGCCAGCGTGCTTGACGCGGCGGCGCGCGCGGACCTCGACGTCCTGCTGTCACCGTCGGGGGACATGCACGAGCGCTCATTCCAGCGGCTGATCGACGGACGCCGCGTCGACGGCGTGATCCTCATGGAGATCAGGCTGGACGATCCGCGCGTCACGCAGCTGCAGAAGGCGGACATGCCGTTCGTGACCATCGGCCGCACGGCCCGTCCCGAGGGCACCTGGTGGGTCGACGTCGACTACGAGAACCTGCTCAACCGGTGCGTGCATCACCTCGCCGACCTCGGGCACCGCGACATCGCCCTGATCAACCGGTCCCGCGAGATGCTGGCCGCCGGATACGGCCCCGGCTTGCGCGCGCGCCAGGGCTTCCGCGACGCGATCGCCCAGGGCGGCCTGACCGGGTGGGAGTACCCGTGCGGCGACGACGCCGCCGGCGGCGACGCCTGCATGCGGCTGATCCTTGAGGAGCACCCGGAGGTCACCGCGGCGGCGACCATCAACGAGGCGGCGCTGCCCGGCGTGCAGCGCGCGCTGCACCGCGCGGGCCTGAGCCGTGCCCGCGGACTTCTCGCTGATCGGCGTCGCCGCGCAGCACTGGGCCGAGGAGTTCCATCCGCCCCTCACCTCGGCCGACGTCCCCGCCGCCGACATGGGCGCGCACGCGGTCGACCTTCTCACCGAAGCGCATCGCGAACCCGGCCGCCCTGCCGAAGCACCTGCTGCTGTGCCCTCCCATCTCCCTGAGGGACAGCGTCACGCGAGTCCCGGCCCGCACTCGCGCCTAGCGCAGCGTAGCGCGTTCAAGCCGGAACGCACGCGCCTTGCTAACGAATCGATTCGCATCGCGAGTGCGAGGCCTGCACGGGCTTGCCGAATCGGTTCGAAAGATGCAGCCGCTGGGCCGATCGTCCAGGCTCAGCCGAGCGTCCGCGCGGTCCAGCCGAGCGGCAGCTGTCGTGAACGTTTCACCGCGGACGTTCCACCGCTAGGACATGCCGGCGATCCGGGCCTATGTCCAGGGGCCCGCCGCGCGGCTGAGCAGGGCATGTCGGGCGTCGGCGCGCAACGCGTTCGTAATGTGCTATTGATCCTTCCGGGACCGCGACCGTAACATGCCATCTAACCGATTGCGCGAATCGGTTCGCGAACTTGGAAACGACAACGCCGAGCAGGGAACGCGACAGGCCGAGCCGCCAGGCATGAGTTGCCGACGGACCCAGGCAATCGCCATTCCTTCATGCGCCACCGCGGTAGAGCCGATGCCCTGGCTACTGCCGTACCCACGACTTCGCCGCGAGCCGTTACGCCCTCCCGGCGAGCGACGCCCCATAGGCCCCGAGAACTCATAACTGGTCCGCATCCGCGACGCCGACCGCCCTGCCGGTGCTCCTGCGCGATCAAGCCGTGCTGCCGGCGGCCGGGACGAACGCGCGGTGCCGATGTCACGCGTGCGCGCGCTCGCATCGTCGCGCGGCGCGCGGACAGCCCGCCGACGACGGCGACTGGCTCACTGACGTGAAGAAGGAAGGCCACACATGACCATCCAGTCACGACTACGTTACGCGATGAGGTTGCTACTGCTGGCCGGGAGCGGCGCTCGCGCTCACCGCCGGGGCGCTGGCGAGTGCCAGCGTCGGCGGCGCCGCGCCCGTCGCCCAGGGCAGCGTCGTCGCTCCCCTGCGACATCTACGCGTCCGGCGGGACGCCCTGCGTCGCGGCGTACAGCACCACGCGGGCGCTGTACGCGTCCTACAACGGGCCGCTGTACCAGGTCCAGCGCTCCTCCGACGGCACCTACCTCAACATCGGCCTGCTGTCGGCGGGCGGCGACGCCAACGCCGCCCCGCAGGCGTCCTTCTGCGCGGGCACCACGTGCACGGTCACCAAGATCTACGACCAGAGCTCCAACCACAGCGACCTGCCGATCTCCTCGGGCGGCTTCTGGAAGGGGCCCGGCCCCAACGGGTCGGACATCGGGGCGAACGCGATGGCCCTGCCGATCACGATCGGCGGCCACCCGGCTTACGGGATCAGGAGCACGCCGGGCACCGGCTACCGGGTCGACAACGTCAACGTGCCGACCGGCGCCCAGCCCGAGGGGGTCTACATGGTGACCTCGTCGAACTTGTTCAACAACCAGTGCTGCTTCGACTTCGGCACGCGGCGAGACGTCGCACACCGACACCGGCAACGGCCACATGAACGCGATCGAATGGGGCAACGCCTGCTGGTTCGGCGGGTGCACCGGGCCCGGGCCGTGGGTGGAAGCCGACCTGGAAAACGGCATGTACAGCACCAATACCGGCCCCAACAGCGCGAGCAACCCGGGAGTGAACTACCCGTTCGTCAGCGCCTGGGAGAAGAACAACGGCACCAGCAACTTCACCCTGAAGTACGGCAACGCCGCCAGCGGCGGCCTGACCACCACCTGGTCCGGCTCGCTGCCGAACGGATACTCCCCGATGCACGAGGAGGCCGACATCCTGCTCGGCACCGGCGGCGACAACAGCAACGGCGCCTCCGGCGAGTTCTTCGAGGGAGCCATCACCAACGGCTACCCGTCCGACGCGACCGAGAACTCGGTCCAGGCCGAGCTCACCACGGCCGGCTACGGCATCGCCGCCGGCGGCCGCGCCGACCGGCCCGATCACGTCGGGCGCCAACTGCGCGCAAGTGCGTCGACGACAACGGCCTGTCCTCCGCCAACGGCACCAAGATCCAGATGTGGGACTGCAACGGCGGCGCCAACCAGCCTGGACCGTCGAGTCCGACGGGACCCTGCAGGTCTACGGCAAGTGCATGGACATCACCGGCGCCAACTACAGCAACGGCACCCTCATCGAGCTGTGGCAGTGCAACGGCGGCGCCAACCAGCAATGGCAGGCCAGCAACGGGACGCTCGTCAACCCCGCCTCCGGCAAGTGCCTCGACGACCCCAACTCCAACACCGCCAACGGCACCCAGCTCGACCTGTGGACCTGCAACGGCGGCGCCAACCAGCAATGGCACCTGCCCTAGCCCGAGACGCTGAACCGACCAGTAAGCTGAGCCCCGGCCGCCGCCATCCGGGCGGCCGGGGCGAGGCAGGGCGACCCCGCCCGGCGCCGCTATGACACCGCGGACCCGCACGTCCTAAATGTTAACGCTAACAATTCTCATCATGACCGCCCGGCGCCCGACCGTCGCGCCCTACAGGAGGAGCTTCGATGAGGAAGAGAACCAGGCCACTCATCGCCGCGGCCGCAGTGCTGCTCGCGCTGGGCGCAACGCTGCTGGGGACCGCCGAGAAGGCCTCGGCCGCCGAGTCGCTGAGCGTGAACCTCGCTTCCACCACGGGGCCGGCGACCGGCGTCGGCGAGGGCTTCCTGTACGGGGTGAGCCAGGACGGCACCCAGCCGCCGGACCAGTACCTGCAGCCGCTCGGCATCACCGCGTTCCGCGGCGGCGGTCACGTGTCCGGGGGATGGATCGGGGACGGGTACCAGAACGGCTCCGGCACCCAGGCCGACGTGAACACGGTGATCGCGCAGGCACGGCGGCTGACCCAGGGCGCCGTACCACGCGCAGTACCAGGTGATCCTGAGCGACATCTTCGGCGCGGACGGCGGCCAGCCCTCGAACACGACGTACCCGTGCACCAACGGGAACTGCTCCAACTGGGTCACCTTCGTCGGGGACGTGGTGAGCGAGCTGCAGGCGACCGGGCTCCCGTTCGCCTACGACATCTGGAACGAGCCGGATATCTCCGTCTTCTGGCCGGGAGGCGCGCAGACCAGCCAGTACTACCAGATGTGGCAGAGCGCTTACAAGGAGATCCGCAGCGTCGCCCCCAGTGCGACCATCGTCGGGCCCGACTTCGCCTTCACCCCGCAGCAGAACCAGGGCGAATGGCAGGGCTTCCTGTCGAACGCCAAGTCCAGCGGGACCGTGCCGAACGAGATCACCAACCACGAAGAGGGCGACGGCGACGATCCCGTGGCCGACTCGCAACGCCATCGAGAGCGACATCTCCGCCGCCGGCATCTCGCCCGCCCCGCTGCTGTCGGCGAACGAGTACCAGCCGTCGGACCGGCAGACCGCCGGCGTGACCGCGTGGTACCTGGCCCGCTTCGCCCAGTCCAGGTATGCCAACGCCATGCGCGGCAACTGGGTGTGCTGCCTTACCCCGAACCTGGCCGGGGTCCTCACCAACGTCAACGGCACCTACGAGCCGAACGGCAACTGGTGGGCGATGCGCGCCTACGCCGACATGACCGGTTCCCTGGTGTCCACCTCCGGCCAGTCCGGGTCCACCGCGATCTCGGCGGCCGAGGACAGCTCGGCCAAGCGCTCGGTGGCCATCATCGGGGACGACAACGGGTACACCGGCGCGGCGTCGGTGACGTACAGCGGCCTGGCCTCGGTGCCGTGGCTGGCCAGCAACGGCAGCGTCAACGTCACCGTGGACCGGATACCGGACCAGTACCCGCTCAGCGCGCCGCAGGTGGTGTACGAACCAGAACGTGAGCGTCTCCAGCGGCTCGATCACCGTGCCGCTCACCTTCCAGGCCGCGCATGACGCGTTCGCCATCTACCTGACGCCCGCCACGTCATCGGGCGGCGGGTTCCCGAGCGGCTATCACCGGCTCGTCATCGGCAACGACAGCCTGTGCCTGGACGTGTTCGGGAACACCACCACCAGCGGTGCGGCGATCGACCAGTGGACCTGCAACGGCCAGTCCAACCAGCAGTTCCAGTTCGTGCCCGGCTCCGGCGGCTACGGCGCGCTGCAGGCGCAGAACTCCGGCGATGACGTCACGGTCACCGGCAGCGCCACCGCGGCCGGGCACGCCCGACATCGCCCAGGAGCCCGCCAGCGTCGTCGGCCAGCAGCCAGTGGCTGCCCGTGCAGCAGTCCGACGGCTCGTGGGAGTTCAAGAACTCCGCCAGCGGCCTGTGCCTGGACGTCTACCGGCGCCGGCAGCACCCTCGGCCAGCAGCTCGACCAGTGGCCGTGCAAGAACGCCCCCGGCACCAACCAGGACTTCACCGCCAGCTGAGACATGAGGAGGACGCGAGCATGAGATGGCGAGCCATTTTCCGCAAGCCCCTCACCGCCGGGGCGATGCTGCTGCTGGCAGCATCCGGGGCCGTCGCGGTCACGACCGCGACGGCGACGCCCGCGGCCGCGGCGAGCGCCAGCATTACCGTCAACGGCACCCAGGGCGGACGGACGTTCGACGGGATCGGGGCGATCAGCGGCGGGGGCGGCAACTCCCGGCTGCTGACCGACTACCCGGCCGCGCAGCAGCAGCAGATCTACGACTACCTGTTCAAGCCCGGCTACGGCGCGGACCTGCAGATCCTGAAGGTGGAGATCGGCGGCGACACCAACTCCACCGACGGGTCGGAGTCCAGCATCGAGCACTCCCGCGGCACCGTCAACTGCAACGTCGGGTATGAGTGGCAGCTGATGGAGGCGGCCAAGGCCCGCAACCCCAACATCAAGCTGTACGCGCTGGCCTGGGGCGCGCCGGGGTGGATCGGCGGCGGGAACTTCTGGTCCACCGACATGATCAACTACCTGGTGAGCTGGCTGAACTGCGCCAAGTCCGCACGGCCTGACGATCAACTACCTCGGCGGCTGGAACGAGCGCGGCTACAACATCAGCTGGTATGAGCAGCTGCGCTCCACGCTGAACGCCGACGGCTACTCCGGCGTGCAGATCGTCGGCGCCGACACCGACTGGACCGTCGCCAACGACCTGGTGTCCAACAGCGCGTTCTCCACAGGCCGTGCAGATCGTCGGCTCCCACTACCCCTGCGGGTGGATGACCACCCAGACCTCCTGCCCGAGCAGCTCGAACGCGGTGGCGACCGGCAAGCCGCTGTGGGCCAGCGAGAACGGGTCGCAGGACTACAACAACGGGGCGGCCGCGATGGCCCGGGCCGACAACCGGGACTACCTGGACGGGAAGATGACCGCCACCATCAACTGGCCGATCGTCGCCTCGCTCTACCCGGCCTTCCCGTACGCGACCGACGGGCTGATCCTGGCCAACCAGCCGTGGTCGGGCTGGTACTCGGTCGGCAAGCAGGCGTGGGTCACCGCGCAGACCACCCAGTTCACCGCCCCGGGCTGGACCTACATCGACTCCGCCAGCGGGTACATCGGCGGCAGCGGGACCAACGGCAGCTACGTCACGCTGAAGTCCCCGGACGGAACCGACTGGAGCTCGATCATCGAGACCACGCAGGCATCGGCGGCGCAGACCGTGAACTACACGATCACCGGCGGCCTGTCCACCGGGACCGTGCACGTGTGGACCACCAACGTCAACTCAAGCAACCCGTCGACCTGGTTCGTGCACTCGCAGGACATCACCCCGGTCAACGGCAGCTTCTCCCTGACGTCCAGCCCGGCTACGTCTACTCGCTGACCACCACCACCGGGCAGGGCAAGGGCACCGCGACCTCCCCCGCCCAGGGCTCGCTGTCCCTGCCGTACTCCGACAACTTCGATTCCGACACCGCCGGCCAGCAGCCGACGTACCTGTCGCAGATGCAGGGCGCGTTCGAGGTCGAGCCGTGCGCGGGCGGCCGGTCCGGGCAGTGCGTCCAGCAGCAGGCCCCGGTCCAGCCGATCGAATGGGACAGCAACGCCAGCCCGTTCACGATCGGCGGGGGCACCGGCTGGACCAACTACACCGTGTCCGCGGACGCACTGATCGAGCAGGCCGGCGCGGTGCAGCTCATCGGGCGGGCCGGCTCCGCGGTCGGCTACTACCCGCCCGCGGCCAACGAGTACTACCTGCAGCTGTCCAACACCGGCGTCTGGCAGGTGGTGCGCGAAAGCAGCAGCGGTAGCACGACCACGCTGGCCAGCGGGACCGTGTCCGCTCCCGGCACGGGCACCTGGCAGCACCTGGCGCTGACCTTCAACGGCGCCTCGATCACCGCCGCGATCAACGGCACCACCGTGACGACCGTCAACGACTCCACGTACGCCTCCGGCATGCGTCGGCTTCGGCACCTCCGGCTACCAGACCGACCAGTTCGACAACCTGTCGGTCACCCCGGTCGGCGGGTCGACCGGCGGCGGCGGGAGCACCGGCCCGATCACGGCCGGCGACGACTCCAGCCAGTGCATCGACGACAACGGCCAGTCCACCGCCAACGGCACCAAGATCCAGCTGTGGGACCTGCAACGGCGGCGCCAACCAGTCCTGGACCGTCGACGTCCAACGGGACCCTGCAGGTCTACGGCAAGTGCATGGACATCACCGGCGCCAACTACCGCCAACGGCACCCTCATCGAGCTGTGGCAGTGCAACGGCGGCGCCAACCAGCAATGGCAGGCCAGCAACGGCACGCTCGTCAACCCCGCCTCCGGCAAGTGCCTCGACGACCCCGGCTCCAACACCGCCAACGGCACCCAGCTCGACCTGTGGACCTGCAACGGCGGCACCAACCAGCAATGGCACCTGCCCTAACGCACACATGAGCCGGCTGGCCCGCCGACGCGTCCTCACGGCGGCGGGCCGGCCCACGCCACCCGGTGGCGTACCCCCGCACAAGTCGCCCATTAAGCACCGGAGGTCACCGATGATCTTGAGATCCACCCTGATCGCGGCTTCATCGCACGCGAGTGAAAGGTCCCGCCGCCCGCGCCGTCCGCGCCGCGCCAGCGGCAGGCGGTCGCGGTCGCGGTCGCGGCGGCTGCTTGCGTGGCGGGCGGCGCGCTCGCCAGCGGCGGTGCCGGCCACGGCGGCTGCCAGCACGCTGCGGGCGGCGGCCGAGGCACAGGGCAAGTACTTCGGTACCGAGGTCACCGGGAACATGATCGACAACTCGACGATCACGAACCTGGCGGGCCAGCAGTTCGACATGGTGACCCCGGGCAACGAGATGAAGTGGGACACCACCGAGCCGTCCAACGGGTCGTACAACTTCGGCCCCGGCGACGGGATCGTGTCGTTCGCCAAGGCGCACGGCATGCGGGTGCGCGGGCACAACCTGGTCTGGCAGAGCCAGCTGCCGTCGTGGGTGACCAGCCTGCCGCTGAACCAGGTGCAGCAGGCGATGGAAAGCCACATCACCACGGAGGCCAGCCACTACAAGGGCGAGGTCTACTCCTGGGACGTCGTCAACGAGCCGTTCAACGGCGACGGCAGCTTCGTCAGCGACGTGTTCTACCAGGCGATGGGCAGCGGGTACATCGCCGACGCGCTGCGCACCGCGCACGCCGCCGACCCCAGCGCCCAGCTGTACCTCAACGATTACAGCATCGAGGGCGAGAACGCCAAGAGCAACGCCATGTACAGCCTGGTGCAGTCGCTGCTGGCCCAGGGGGTGCCGATCAACGGCGTGGGCTTTGAGAGCCACTTCATCGTGGGCCAGGTGCCCTCGTCGATGCTGGCCAACATGCAGCGGTTCGCCGCCCTGGGCGTCAACGTCGCGGTCACCGAGCTCGATGACCGCATCCAGCTGCCGGCCACCACCGCGAACCTGACCCAGCAGGCCACCGACTACGCCACCGTGGTGAGCGACTGCCTGCAGGTCTCCCGCTGCGTCGGCGTGTCGCAGTGGGGCGTCGGCGACGCCGACTCCTGGATCCCGGGGACCTTCCCCGGCTGGGGCGCGGCCACCATGTACGACCAGAACTACCAGCCCAAGCCCGCCTACTCCGCCGCCTTGTCCGCCCTGGGCGGCTCCAGCAGCGGCGGCGGTGGCAGCGGTGGCGGAAGCGGCAGCGGCGAGATCCACGCGGTCGGGGCGGGCAAGTGCCTGGACGTGCCCAACGTCAGCACCACCCCGGGCACCCAGCTGGACATCTGGGACTGCAACGGCGGCGTCCAACCAGATCTGGACCGACACCTCCTCCGGGCAGCTGACCGTGTACAGCGGCAGCAGCCAGATGTGCCTGGACGCCTACGCCAACCAGACCACGCCGGGCACCAAGGTGGAGATCTGGACGTGCAACGGCGGCGCGAACCAGCAGTGGAACGTCAACTCCAACGGCACCATCACCAGCGTCCAGTCCGGCCTGTGCCTGGACGTGACCGGCGCCAGCACCGCCAACGGCGCGCTGGTCGAGCTGTGGACCTGCAACGGCGGCTCCAACCAGCAATGGACCCTCGGATAACACTCCTCAGATAGAGAAAGGCAGGCTCAACGATGACCGTACCGGCCACGACTCCCACGCGGGAGAGACTTGAGAAAGGCGCTGCTGGTCCTGGGCGCGGGGACGGCACTGGCCGTCGGGGCCCTCGTCGGCGGCGGCGCGGCGCCGGCCCGGGCGGCGACCCAGGAGCCGTGTGACATCTACGCCTCGGGCGGCACACCGTGCGTGGCCGCGCACAGCACCACCCGGGCGCTGTACGGCGGCCTACGACGGCCCGCTGTATCAGGTCCGGCGGTCCTCGGACAACACCACCACCACCATCGACCCGCTGAGCGCGGGCGGAGTCGCCAACGCCGCCACCCAGAACTCCTTCTGCTCCGGCACCACCTGCGTCATCACCGAGATCTACGACCAGACCGGCAACGGCAACAACCTCACCGACGCCCCCGGCGGCGGCGCGGCCGGGGGCCCCGACGGCCTCGCCAACGCCACCGCCGCCCCCGCCACGGTCGAGGGGCAGCCGGTCTACGGCGTGTACATCGCCCCCGGCGACGGCTACCGCGACGACAGCACCAGAAACATCGCCACCGGCAACAACGCCGAGGGCATCTACGACGTCGTCGACGGCACGCACTACAACGGCGGCTGCTGCTTCGACTACGGCAACGCCGAGACCAACAACGACGACGACGGCGCCGGCACCATGGAAGCCGTCTACTTCGGCAACATCAGGGTCTGGGGCTTCGGCAGCGGCAACGGCCCGTGGATCATGGGCGACCTGGAGAACGGCCTGTACTCCGGCTCCAACGCCGGCCTCAACTCCAACGACCCCACCACCAGCTACCGGTTCACCACCGCCATGGTCGAAGGCAGCACCAGCAACCAGTGGGCCATCCTCGGCGGCAACGCCCAGTCCGGCGCCCTGGCCACCGACTTCAGCGGCACCCGCCCGTCCGGCTACTACCCGATGAAGAAGCAGGGCGCCATCATCCTCGGCACCGGCGGCGACAACAGCGACGGCGCCGACGGCACCTGGTACGAAGGCGTCATGACCTCAGGCGAGCCATCGGCCGCCACTGAGGCCGCCGTCCAGGCCAACATCGTCGCCGCTGGCTACTCAACCTCCTCGGGAGGCGGCGGCGGGGCGACCGGCACGATCCCGGCCGGCGACGACGGCGCCAAGTGCGTGGACGACAACAACGGCAGCGGCGCCAACGGCACCAAGGTGCAGATGTGGGACTGCGACGGTAACGCCGCCGCGCAGAACTGGACCGTCAACAGCAACGGCACCCTGACCATCGACGGCGGCTGCATGGACATCACCGGCGCCAACTACAGCAACGGCACCCTGGTCGAGCTATGGACCTGCAACGGCGGTGGCAACCAGCAATGGCAGGCGACCAACGGGGAGCTCGTCAACCCCGCCTCCGGCAAGTGCCTCGACGACCCCAACTTCAATACCGCCAATGGGACGCAGCTCATCTTGTGGAGCTGCAACGGCGGCAGCAACCAGCAATGGCACCTGCCTTAGCCAAGACATGAACCGTCGGCCGGCCCGCCGCCGCGTCCTGGCGGCGGGCCGGCCCGCGCGCAAGGAGGATAAGCATGTCCCAGCGTCAAGAGACTCCGTCTAGGCCGCGCCACGGCGGTCACCGGGTCAGCCCTGCTGCCGCTGCTGGCCGGCAGCGGCGTTCCCGGCCATGGCGGCGAGCGCCGCGCCGTCGCCAGGTGTCGTCAACCTGTACGTGGCGCCGCACGCAGCGGGCATGACGGCCGCGGCCGCGCAGACAGGGTCCGCGCAGCAGCCGTTCACCAGCGTTGCGCAGGCCGAGCAGTCGGCTCATCAGCTGTCGGCCAGCTCGGACGTGGTCGTCCACATGGCCGCGGGAAGGTACCGCTGACCCAGCCGCTCACCTTCACCAGCGCCGACGCCGGCCAGAACGGTCATACCATCACTTACGCCGGCGCGGCCGGCCAGGCTACGGTCATGAGCGGCTCTGCGCAGGTGACCGGCTGGACGCTGCAGAACCAGTCGAACAACATCTGGGTGGCCAGCGTCGGCACCGGGGTGAACTCGCGCCAGCTGTACGTCAACGGCGCGGAGGCGCCCCGGGCCGCGGTCCCAGTGCCGCGCTCCGATTTCACCTTCACCTCCACCGGGCTGACCATCACCAGCTCGTCGCTGAGCTACCTGGCCGGCACTGACCGACCAGAGCCAGATCGAGGTGGAGAGCGTCGACTCGTTCACCGACCGGTACGCGCCGGTCGCCGTCGATCAGCGGCAGCACGATCACCATGCAGCAGCCGGGCTGGGCCAACAACAACTGGGGCTACGACGTCATGGCCCAGCCCGTTCGAGGGCGGCACGATGTACCTGGAGAACAACTACTCCTTCCTGCAGCAGGCCGGGCAGTGGTACCTGGACTCGCCCACCGGCCAGCTGTACTACAAGGCCGCCTCGGGACAGAACCCGAGCAGCCTTGACATCGAGCTGCCGAAGACGCAGACCCTGGTGCAGGTCAGCGGCAGCTACAGCAGCCCGGTCTCCGGCCTGAGCTTCAGCAACGTGACGTTCACCGGCACCACCTGGCTCGGCCCCAGCGGGCCCAACGGGTACGCGGACCAGCAGAACGGCGCGTTCATCGCCGGCACCTGGTCGCAGCCCGTCGTTCGGCAGTTGCTTCAGCGGCTGCCAGCTGTTCGAGGCCACCCGGCAGGACTGGGACCAGATGCCCGCCGCCGTGCAGGTCTCCGCGGCCACCGGCATCACCTTCAGCGGCGACACGTTCACCGACCTGGGCGAGGTGGGCCTGGGCGTCGGCCAGGACGCGGACGCCAATGCCAGCGGGACCGGCCTCGGGCGCCAGCAACATCACCATCACCGGCAACACGTTCAGCGACGACGCCGGCGACGGGATCGTGGTCGGCGGCGTCCAGGCCAATGCCCACCACCCGAGCAACCCGGCGATGACCGACCAGAACATCACCATCAGCAACAACCACGTGACCAGCGGTCGGGACCGACTACAAGGAAGTCTCCGCGATCCTGTCCACCTACGTGACCGGCGCGACGATCACCCACAACCAGGTCGACCACCTGCCCTACGACGGGATCGACATCGGCTGGGGCTGGGGCATCAACGACCCCGGCGGCAGCCAGGACTACGTCAACCGCGGCACCTACAACTACCAGCCCGATCTACACCACGCCCACCACGCTGAAGAACAACACGGTCTCCTACAACCTGATCTTCGACACCAAGAACGTCATGCACGACGGCGGCAGCATCTACAACCTGTCCGCCAACCCCGGCACGGTGATCGAGGACAACTACATGTACAACAACAACTCCACGGTCGCGCTGTACCTCGACGAGGGCTCCCGCTACCTCACCGTTTCGAACAACGTGGTGCAGGACGCCGGCGTGTGGGCGTTCACCAACGCCGACGCCAACAACAACACCGACAGCAACACCTTCAGCGGTAACTGGTACAACGGCGGCGCCACCGAGGTCGCCACCGGCTCACCGCACAACAACGTCCTGTCCAACAACGTCCAGGTCAGCGGCTACAACTGGCCATCGGGCGCGCAGCAGGTCATCAGCCAGGCCGGCATCCAGAGCTCCGGCGGAGCGGCGGGTTCCCGTCCGGCTATCACCGGCTCGTTATCGGCAACGACAGCCTGTGCCTGGACGTGTACGGGAACACCACCACCAGCGGTGCGGCGATCGACCAGTGGACCTGCAACGGCCAGTCCAACCAGCAGTTCCAGTTCGTGCCCGCCTCCGGCGGCTACGGCGAGCTGCAGGCCGAGAACTCCGGCGATGACGTGGCGGTGGCCGCGAACTCCACCGCCGCAGGGCACCCCGGACATCGTCCAGGAGCCCGTCAGCGGCGCGTCCGGCAGCCTGTGGCTGCCCGCGCAGCAGTCCGACGGCTCCTGGCAGTTCAAGAACTCCGAACAGCGGCCTGTGCCTGGACGTCTACGGCGACGGCAGCAACACCGGCCAGCAACTCGACCAGTGGCCCTGCAAGAACGCCCCCGGCACCAACCAGGACTTCACCCCCAACTGATCACCCGCGCATTCCGCAGAGGTGGGCACCACCGTCCGTTCTGAAAAACGACAAGCACTTGACCGAACGGACGGTGGTTACCCGCCCCGGGAGCATGGTCGCGCTACTCGCTCACCAATCACTGTGCCGAAAAGGTGGGCGCTCTACGCCGGCGCGCTGCTGATCTTCGGCGGCCGCCGGTGGAAGGTGACCGCAGTCGACCACGCGCAGAAGATCATCGAGGTGACCGCTGCCGCCGGCGGCCGCCCGCCCCGTTTCGACGGCGGCCACGGCGCGGTCCACGACCAGGTCAGGGCGAGGATGAGGTCGGTGCTCGCAGCAGGCCCCGTCCCCCGCTTCCTGTCCGCCGCTGCGGTCTCCCTGCTCAGCGAAGCCCGGGCCGCCTACGCCCGGTACAAGCTCGCCGACCACATGACCGCGCGGGACGGCGCGGACACAGTGCTGTTCCCCTGGGCCGGCAGCCGCGTCACGCAGACGCTGGCGGCCCAGCTGACCGCGGCAGGCCTCGAGGCCAGCGACGACGGCCTGGTCATCACCGTGCTCAAGGCCGAGCCGGGGCCGGTCCGCGAACGGCTGAAGGCGGTGGCCGAAGCCGGGCCCGCCGACCCAGCGTCGCTCGCGCTCCGGGTCGCGAACAAGAAAGCCGCCAAGTACGACGACTGGATCGAAGACGGCCTGCTGTCCGCCGACTACGCCTGCCGCGCCCTTGACTGCCCGGGCGCCTGGAGGCAGGCGGGCGTCATCCTCGAATCCTGGCCTGCCGGGCTGTGACCTGGCATCCGGGGCAAGACCCTGCCGGCGTTGCGAAAACACTGAGCAGGCCGACCGAACGACGTGAAGCCATCAGCCATGATCCACCTGACGAACACGCGCCCTCCCATCCACGCGCCTGCTTTCCCAGTCGCGGCTGCACACCGCTTACGACACCACGGGTATTGAACCCAGCCGGGGCAGCACTCGCCACACGGGTCAAGGACTCCAGACACACGAACGAGTGCCTGCCGTTGCCCCTATTCATCCGCCAACGGGACTGGCATCCGGCTTCAGTTGGGCAACCCGGGAGCAAGCGACTGAAGGCGCACTCTCCGTGGTTGTCCTGTTCCGGCGGTCCGTGGCGCGTGCCTGCTTAGCCGGGGCGTGCTCGGTATGATCTGTATGTCCTAATCACCGCATGGTCGCTGCGGGAGAGGTACGCGATGGCGGGTTCGCCGGATGCAGGGCTGGACGCCGGCGCGGCTGGTGAGTGGCTGGCCTGCGCCTTCCCGGGTGCGGTGGAGGTAGCCGGGCAGCTGCCGTCCGGGCCGGTCCGGCCGCGGGGTGCGTATGCTGAGCGGGCTCTCGCGCTGCGGATGCGGGCGTTCGTGCAGCAGGTGCCTCCGTACCGGGCGCTTCGCGGCCTGCAGGCCTTCGCTGCGGACGGGTGGGCGGATGGCGTGGCGCTGCGGTACCCGTCGCACGCGGAGCTGGCGCCTCCTTTCCGGGGCAGGGCCGCGGACATGCGGCCTGCCGCTCACGGCTGGGTGGATACCGCGCCGGGGCGCGGCGCGCCGGGTCCGCCCGGCCCGTCCCCCGGCGGGCCGGGGGACGGCCCGGCGGAGGAGACCCTGTCCGGGCTGCTGGACCGTGTCCGGCGCTATTTCGCCGTAAACTCGGCCGTCGGGGCGATCGGCAGCCCGGAGCAGGAGCGGGGACTGGCGCGGGTCTGCCTGATGCTGGCCCGGTTCGAGGCGGGCGTGGTCCCGGAGCGGGGCGCCACGGCGGAGGAGATCCACCGGAGCGTGCCCGGTGAGGAAGCACGGGAGGCGGCCGGCCTGGCGGAGGGGCTGCGCTCCGCACTGCCCCTCCAGGCCGCTGCCGCGGTTTCCCTGTCCGGCCTGCTGCCTTTCGGGCGCGGCCAGGTGCGGGGCGTGGCCGAGCCGGTGTTCGTGCGCGGGTGGGCAGAGGGCGACCTGATGATCGGCGGCACGCTGATCACGGTGTGCCTCGGCGGCCAGGTCGAGGTGGCCCGGAGGCTGCGGCACCTGGTCGCGCACGCGTGGCTCGATGACCGCGACCGCTACCGTGTGCGCCGGGTCGCACTGTTCACGGGGATTCCCAACACCCTGCTCAGCTGGCCGGTCGCGGACCTGGCGGCCCGGCTGCTGCCCGGCGCCGACCAGGGTGCCGCCCGCGCCGAGTTCCGCGCGCTGGCCCGGCGGGAGGCGAGCGAGCCCAGGCCGGCGCTGGCGGCGGCCGCGGCCGCCGCGGCCCGGCCCGCAGCCGGGCTCAGGCGCCCCGCCGCGCCGCTGCCGGGCTATCCCGGCCGCGCGGCCCCGCTGGGCACGCGCGGTTGGGAGCCGTGGGATGTCGTCGCCGGCGCCGAGTGGACGCTCTGGGACCTGTGGTTCTGCGTCGTTTGCGTGGCGGACTGCGATGGCGACTGGGACGCGCTCGACGCAAGGTTGTACGCGGGCCGCGCCGGCAAGCAGTCCGGCGAGCGGTATTGGTGCCACCTGGCCGACCTGAGGGAGCGCCTGTCCGCCGCCGGGCTGACCGCCGCCGGCCTTGCCGGCGACCTGGCCGGCCACCGCAAGGTCATCGAGAAGGCGCGGGCGAAGGTACTGAAGGGGACGGGGGTCCGGGCCCAGGACTTCTCGCCTGCGATGCGCGACGTCCCGAGCGGCCGGCGCATCTTGCGCGCGCACTTCGGAAGCTGGGACCTGTACCCGGTCTCGCCGCGCCCGTCCTACGAGCAGCTGGCCGCGGCGGCCCCGTTCGACCTCGAAGCGCCGGGCGGGTGGCTTCCCACCCACGGCAACATCGAGCCGCTCTTCAGGGCGCTGGAGGAGCTGGAAGCCGGGAACCTCAAGGACCCGGCCGCCCTGCTGGCCGTCCGCCGCGCCGGGCTCACCGCCTGCTCGCTTGCCTTCTGCTGCGTCGACGACTCCTACGGCAGCCTCGCCGATAGCACCAGCGACGCCCTGCTGCGCTTCTCCCGCACCGACTGGCGCGCCACCGGCATCGACCCGGCCGTGTTCTGGCGCGACGTCCTCGAAATGCTCACCGTGATCGGCGAGTTCGGCGTGGCCACGCACAAGCACGCCAAGGAGCTGATGGCGGGACCGGGCGCGGAGCGCGACAAGGCGCTGGCCAGCCACGTGGCCGACGACCTGCACGCCCAGTACGTCAGCGGCCGGCTCGACTGGGCTGCGAGCAGGCTAAAGGAACTCTGGGAATTCATCTAAAGCCCGGGCTCACCCGAGGTCGCAGGCGGCACCAGCCAGACCGACTCGCCCGTGGCGGCCCCAGCGCCCCTGCCTTCTTCTCATGGAAATGTCCTAAAGGACAAGCTCCGGACAGGTCCTTTGAGAAAGGGACATCTTCATTGAGAACCTACACGCGTGTAGGTTCCCACTTCCGGTGTCCCCACAGGAGCCTGTGAGCGGGAGCGAATAGGACGGTTTCGCGATATCTCCCCAGGCCTGTCCAGGTTCCTGTCCTCTACGCTGCTCACATCGGCACGAGGACATGCGCGAGTCGCCTCGGTCCGAATCCGATGGCGGGAGTCATCAGTCCTACAGCGCCTTGACCCGGTCGCCGACCGTCGATTCGGCGCCGGTCGCCTCAAGCAGGCGGCTCGCCATCAGCTTGGCGTACACTTGCTCGCCCGGGGAGCACATCGCAGTCGGCGCCTGGTCCGGTCGTGCCTGTGCACCTGGCTAGTTGCTGGGCTAGGGCAGCGTCATCCGCTGCGTGACGAGCGTGACCGCGCCGAGCACCTGCGCCTGCTCGCCGAGTGTCCCGGCGACCACCCGGACCGGGTGCTCGCGTAGCGGTGTCATGGCCGCGGCCAGCGCGTCGCGCACGGCGTCTAGCAGGGCAGCGCCCGCTTGCGAGGTCTCCCCGCCGATGATGACGAGTGCGGGGTCGAGCACTGTGCAGATGCCGGCGAGGGCAGCGCCGATGGCGCGGCCGGCGTCGGCTACCACGCGCCGGACCCCGGGGTCGCCGGCCACGGCCAGGTCAATGACGTCGCGGAGGGTGGTGCGCGCCCCCCGGGTGAGCGTCAGCGCCGTGGTGAGGGCGCGCGCCCCGGCAATTGTCTCCAGGCAGCCGCGGTTGCCGCAGCGGCACACGTAGCCGTTGGGGACCACGGTGACGTGGCCGAGCTCGCCGGCGCGCCCCGTGAGCCCCTCATAGAGCCGCCCGCCGAGGAAGAGTCCCGCGCCGACCCCGTCAGAAAGCATCACGTACAAGAAGTGGTCGGTGCCCCGAGCGGCACCGAAGCGGCGTTCAGCGATGGCGCCGAGGTTCGCGTCGTTGCCGACCTCGACATGCAGGCCGGTCCGGCGCTCGAGGTCACCTGCCACGTCAATGGCCCGCCAGTCCGGCAATATCGGCCCGGCAGCTATCGCGCCGGTGGCCGACGACGTAGGAGCCGAGAGCGCCACACCGAGACCTGCGATCGCATCCGGCTTCAGTCCGGCCCTGCCGATGAGATCGAGCGCGGCCACCGCAGTGTAGGCAAGCGCTTCCGTCGGCTGGTGGTCGACGTTGAGCTCGGCGGACCTTTCGTCGAGAACGTTACCCGCCAGGTCGGTCAGCCCGAGGTGGACGTGATCGTGGGCCAGGTGCACCCCTACCGCGCCACCGCGCGCAGGGTTGAAGGTCAGCAGCGTCGCAGGGCGGCCACTATGCGTTATAGCTACCGGTCGCTCGGCGAGCTCAGCGATGACGCCCTCGTGCAGCAGGACGCGGACCAGGTCCGAGACGGTCGTGGTGGAAAGGCCAGTCTGCCTGGCGATCTCGGGCCGGCTCGTGGTGCCGTGCTGACGGAGCACTTCCAGTACCCGCCGCCGATTGTCCTGGCGCAGGCCGGTGAGGGACCCCGGCGAAAGTTGCATGACGGGATTGTAGCTGGGACGGGACGATTGTGCAGGCCACGGAAGAATCGCATGCCAATCTCAGATAATTAATCCTTGACCCGGATAAATCAGAAGTCTAATGTTCTTAGCGTCGCAAACAGTCACAACGGTGTGATGGCGTGTGATGACGTGCGGCGCAAATCCGGTGACCTACCCCCCGGGGAGATCGGAGAGCGATGCGCTATGCGCAAATGGGTATTCCCGCTTACCGTGGCAGGCGTAATGCTGGCCGGCACGCTCAGCGGGGTGAATTTTGCCCTGGCTGACGCGTCCGCGCCGACTGCCACCTCAGGGCCGGCCGCGGCGCGTGTGCCGATCTATCTCAACCCGTCCTACTCACCGACTGAGCGCGCCGTCGACCTGGTCTCGCGGATGACCTGGCGGAAAAGGCCGCGCAGATGGACAGTAGCCGTCCGCCTGCCATTGCCCGCCTGGGAGTCGCGGCCTGGGGCTGGTGGAACGAGTCCAATCACGGCGTCAACGCGCTGACCGCGACGCCGACCGGCAATGCAACGACCGTCGACCAATACCACGTCGTACCCGTCGGATCTGTCCATGGGCAGCACCTGGAATCCCGACCTCGTCTACCAAGAGGCCGGGATGATCGGCGACGAGGCCCGCGAGGTCGCGCCGAACAACACCGAGAACCTCGACTTCTACGCGCCGACGGTCAACCTGTCACGCGACCCGCGGTGGGGTCGCAACGATGAGTCCTGGAGCGAGGACCCGACGCTTACGGCCGATCTCGCCTCCCAGTACGTCGACGGACTGCAGGGCCAAACACCGCAAGGCGTGCTGCCGACGTCGGCCAACGGCTACTACAAGGCGATCGCGACCCTCAAGCACTACGCGGCCAACAACAGCGAGGTCAACCGGCGTACCGGTTCGTCGGACATGGACCAGCGCACGCTGCGTGAGTACTACACCGCCCAGTTCGCCAGCATCATCCAGCAGAGCCACCCCGGCTCGATCATGAGCTCCTACAACGAGGTGAACGGGGTGCCCGCCGCGGCGAACGTCCAGTTGATGGACACCATGGCCCGCGAGACGTTCGGGTTCAACGGCTATTTCACCAGTGACTGCGACGCCATCTACGAGATCCAGGCCGGCCACCAATGGCAGCCGCCGCAGGCAGCCGCGCCGCTGGACCAGTACGGGCGCACCGCCTTCGCCAACTCCGCGGGCGAGGACCTGGACTGCAACGCCGGTTACTCCGACCAGTACAACTACGGCAACACGATCCCGACCGCGATCGCCCAGCACATCACCACCCAGACCGATGTCTACAACGTCGGCGATGTCGACACCTCGGTCGTGCGCCTGTTCACGGCCCGGATCGAGACCGGCGAGTTCGACTCCGAAGCCCGGGTGCCGTGGGTGCGGCAGCTCGCGCCCGCCTCGGCGGGACCACCTGGGTGGACAGCAACGCCAACAACGCCGTGACCGAGACCCCGGCCCGGCTCGCGCAGGCACGCGCATCCGCCGACCAGAGCATCGTGCTGCTCAAGAACTCGCCCGTCAACGGGCAGCGCCGCTGCTGCCGCTTAAGGTCCCGGGCTCCGGCCCGTACAAGGTCGCGGTCGATGGGCTACTTCGCGAACCCGAGCGGCGGCCTTTTCCTCGGCGGCTACTCAAGCATTCAGGGTGCGGCCGGGCAGGCCAAGGAGGTCAACGCCTACCAGGGCGTCAAGGCGGCTGTCCAGGCGATCGACCCTGACGCCACCGTCGACTACCTGCCCGGCGTCACCGGCGGGACGACCGGGGCGACGCTGACCACCGTCGACCAGGCCTCGATCAACGCGGCGGCAAACTACGACGCCGTCATCGTCGTGGCCGGCACCGACTCCAGCACCTCCGCCGAGGATCATGACCGGACCATCGCTCGCGTTGCCGGGCGCCCAGGCGTCGATGATCAGCCAGGCCGAGGCGGCCAACCCGAACACGATCGTCTACCTCGAGACGGTCGGCGAGGTGGACCTGTCCGGGTTCCAGTCCTCGACGCCGACGCTGCTGTGGAGCTCCTACAACGGCGAGGAGCAAGGCAGCGCCCTCGCCGACGTCCTGCTCGGCAAGGTCAACCCGAGCGGCCACCTGCCCTTCACGCTGGTACGCCAACGACAGCCAGATACCGGCGATCACGGACTACACCATCCGCCCGACCGCGACGACCGACGGGCGCACGTACGAGTACTTCACCGGTGACGTCAGCTACCCGTTCGGCTACGGGCTGAGCTATGACAACTTCGGTTACTCCGACATCCACGTCGACCCGGAAGCGGTGACGGCCGACGGCACCATCCGGTCACGGCGAAGGTCACGAACGAGGGAGCCACCGCGGGCGCCACGGTGCCCCAGCTCTACGTCACCACGCCGTTCGAGCCGGCCTCGGCGCAGCGGCCGATCAAGCGCCTGGAGGGATTCGACAAGGTCACTCTCCAGCCCGGTGAGACCAAGACCGTCAGCTTCAGGTGAAGGCGTCGGCGCTGGCGTTCTGGGACGAGAGCGAGAACAAGTACGTCGTCGATTCCGGCGATTACGGCTTGCAGGTCGGCGCCTCAAGCGCGGACTCCGACATCAAGCTGACCGGTTCGGTGAAGATCATCGGGCGCACCGTCGAGACCCCGGCGGTCGTGACCGCCAAGCCGGTCGAGACGGGCGACGCAAGCAATCACGTCGCGCAGCGGGTGATGTTCGACGTCAACACCACCATCGACCCTCAGCTGACCGTGTCGATGAACGACCAGAGCCTGTACGGCTACGTCACCGAGGGCCAGAGCACGCCGCTGCCCCGCGGACTGGACGTGTCGTACTCCTCCAACCGGCCAGATGTCGTCCGCGTTAAGGGGGATACGCTGCGGACCGTGGGGAGCGGCATCGCCACGATCACCGCTACCGTGCGCTACCACGGCGGCGAGGCGTCGACCACCTTCACAGTCGACGTCGCACCCCTTCAGTTCACGTCCAACCCGACGACGGTCATTCAGGCAGGCAACACGGGCACCTTCACCGTGTCGACCGACTCGATGCCGACGGCGACGCTGACGGAGTCGGGAGCACTGCCCGCAGGCGTGACGTTCACGGACAACGGCGACGGCACGGCCACCATCACAGGCACCGCGCCCTCGGCAACCGGAACCTTCCCGATCATCATTACCGCAAAGAACGGCGTGTCGCCGGCCGTGACGCAGAATTTCACGCTCTACGTCGGCAGCGAGCCCGCGATCACGTCGAGTTCCTCGGCCGAGTTCACGGTCGGGTCGTCCGGAGCCTTCACCGTCGCGACCAGCGGCCTCCCGAAGCCTGCCATCACCGAGTCCGGGGCCCTTCCCACCGGCGTCACGTTCACCGACAACGGCGACGGGACGGCGACGCTGGCGGGTACCCCAGCGAGCGGAACGGCCGGCGCCTACTCGGTCGCCCTCACGGCGGACAACGGGCTGACGCCCGCCACACAGGCGCTGACGCTGACGGCGATCAACAACGCGCCAACCTCCACGACCGCGGTGCTGGCCGGCACGGACGTCGCGACGATCAGCTTCGGGACGTCCCACTTCAGCATCCCGCTAACTGGCATCGCCGTGCACCTCGTCGCGGCCGGCTCTACCGCGGATGCCGTGCCCTCGGCCACGACCGCCAGCAATGGATTCTACGAATTCGATAACGTCCCGCCCGGAACCTACCAGGTCGAGTTCGTTGATCCAACCGGCAAGTACAGTCCGCAGTGGTACAACGGCACGGCCACCGGATCGCCCAACCAGGCAGGCGCGTCGACGGTGACCCTCACCGCAGGCAACGCCACGGCGGGAGTCAACGCCTCGCAGCCCTTCCATAACTAATCAGAATCGCGTCGCCGCGCCACCCGGGATGCCCCCGGGTGGCGCGACGACGGCATGCCGGGTACAGCAGACGACGCAGGCCGCTGGGGGAGGCTGAGGGGCAGTCCGGGAACTGCGCGAAGACATGCGCGGGATCGTCCAGGTCCGCGGTCAGCTCGTCCAGCAGCGAGCCGTAGCGGTCGATCGTGTCCACGAAGGCAGGTGAACAGGTCTTCTCTTTGCGGCGGTGGTCCACCTGCACAGCCCGTGGGCGACGGCCCCGTCCTGCCTCGACGGCGACGGCCGGCGCGAAGTGCGCATTCGATGGACCGACCCGTTCACCAGGCCGCCGCCGGCGATCGAGACAGCATCTCGGTAATCTCTGCGGCCCATTTTCCGGACGAATTTGGTCATCGTGCTCTTTCCCGCCCGGGCTGGCAGGCCCCTTCTGCCTCGGCACGGGCGTTCTCCGCCGCGGCGGCGCTGTGGTGGCCCGGACGACCAGCGATGTAGTCAGCTCAACCCGGTTACTGGACGTGTCGATGCGGCCGCCGAGCGAATCGACCACGGTGCGTGTGGCCATGGCGGCCATTTTCGCCAGAGGCTGGGCGATGGTGGTCAGCGGCGGTGAGACCCAGGCCGACATGGGCAGATCATCGAAACCCACCACGCTGAGATCATTAGGGACTCGCAGCTTGCGCAGCCGGGCCGCTTCGTACACTCCCAGTGCCTGCATGTCGCTGCCAGCGAAGATCGCAGTTGGCGGGTCGGCGATCGCGAGCATGCCCTGGGCAGCCGCCAGGGCTCCCTCGAATAGGAAGTCCCCCGAGTAGATCAGGCTGTAATCGGCGGAAAGGCCCGCCCGCGCCAACGCGGACCGGTATCCGTCGAGCCTGGCCTGGCTGCATAGCAGCGCCGGACGGCCGGTGATGATCCTGATTCGGCGGTGGCCGAGCTCGATCAGGTGCTCGGTGGCCATCAGGCCGCCGGCCCAGTTGGTCGCGCCGATCGACGGGATTCGGGGATCGGGCTGACCGACCGGATCCACGATGACCACTGGCAGGAACATCGCTGCGAGTTGTTCCCGGTAGACCGGGGCTAGATCGGTAAGCACGAGGATCACCCCGTCGATCTGGCCGGCCGACAGCCGAGCCAGCCACCGCTCGGTGGCAGCCTCACCGGAGACGACTGATACGGCGATGCGGCAGCCCTCGGCGGCGGCCGCCTCCTCGGCGCCGCGGATTATCTCAACCGACCATGGGCTCAGGTGGGCGAAAGCCAGGTCGATCAGCCGCACCCGGCGCACGGGCTTGCGCTGCCCGTAGTTGTGATCCGCCAGCACCGCTGCGACCCGCGAACGCGTCCCGGCTGCGACATCGGTGTGGCCGTTGCGGACCTTCGAGACCGTGGCGACGGAGACCCCCGCCGCGATCGCGATGTCGGCCAGCGTCACCCGCTCCCGGGCTGACCCGGACTCATCTTCGACGGTCCCGTATCGCGATACGTCTCCCGGACCGGCGTCGCGATGCTGTCGGTGCAGTACCGACTGGCGCCGGAGCACCAGCACCCGGTCCCGCTCGAGGACGCCTACGCCGGCCTGGTCTGGCTGACCGCCCACGCGGACGAGCTCAGCGTCGACCCAGGCCGCATCGCGGTGATGGGCGACAGCGCGGGCGGCGGACTGGCCGCGGGCGTCGCCATCCTGAGCCGCGACCGGCAGGGGCCGCCGGTAGCCCGGCAGCTGCTGATCTACCCGATGCTCGACGATCGCACAACCATCCCCGACCCGTACATCGAGCCGTTCGCCGGCTGGACCTACGACGACAACGCCACCGGCTGGAACGCCCTGCTCGGGCCCGGACACGAAAAGCGCGACATCGACCCCGCGTCCGCGCCGGGACGGCTCAAGGACGCGAGCGGCCTGCCGCCGGCGTACATCGAGGTAGGGCAGCTGGACATCTTCCGCGACGAGGACGTCCGCTACGCGCTCACCCTCAGCCAATGCGGCGTGCCGGTCGAACTGCACCTGCACCCCGGCGTGCCGCACGAGTACGACGCCATCGCCTTCAACGCCGACGTGTCACGCCGGGCGCAAAGCGACCGCGACCGCGTGCTGCGGAGCCTGTGACGCCAGGCCGCCGCTGGGCACCCAAGGGCTTAGACCGGTCCACGGCGGCGTCAGGTGCTCGGGCGTAGCGCGTCGTGCGCGGCGTCGATGGCGGCGGCGAGGCCGTCCCGGTCGGGTTGCGCGCGAGACACGAGCGCCGCCCCTTGGAAAAGGAGCGGCAGCGGCCGCGCCTGCGCCTCGGGGGCCGCGCTAGCGGTGACCTCGCCCGTAGCCTGAGCGCGGGCCATAGCTGCGGCCACGATCCCGATGAAGCCGTCGTAAGCGGCGGCGGCCAGGGCTCGAGCTGCGTCGTCGCCCGGGACGAGTTCGGCCGTGGTGTTGCCGACCAGGCAGCCGCGCCGTCCCTGCGGGCGATCGGGCGCCCCGGTCAGGGCTGACGGGTCGAGGAGCATGCGCCGTAGCGCCGACAGCACGGGCCGTCCTGCAAGATGGCCTTAAGGTGCTCGCGGTTCTCGGCGTCGTAGAGGGTAACGGCCTTCAGGTAAAGGTCATGCTTGTCGCCGACAAGTCTCGGGCGCGGGCCAGCGCCTGATGGGGGTGCTCGTAGCCCATGCCCCTGGCGCCGAGCTCGTCGGGGGCCGGGACCTGGAAGATCCTCGGCCGGCTCGGCCGTCAGGTGGATGACCCGGACGCTTGCCTCACTACCGACGCCGCGTTTCACAACGCGATCATGGGGATCGGGGAACGTCCTCGCCCGCATGGTCCGGGCCATCCACGCTCATGCCAGGGACAGTCCCTCAGCCTCCCGCCGCCTGCGTCGCGGGAGTCGGCTGCGCGATGCCAGCCTCGCTGATGACCTGCTCCGCTCCGGTCGGCCAGTCGTAGCCGCTGACGAGGATGCTGCCGTTCAGCACGTTGTTGTGCGGCGCGCCGGTGGCGACTTCAGTGGCGCCGCCGTTGTACCAGTTGCCGGTGAACGTGTTGTCGTCGGTGTTGTTGTTGGCGTTGGCGTTGGTGAAGGCCCACACGCCCGCGTCCTGGACGACGTTATTCTGCTCCGTTACGTAGCGGGAGCCTTCGTCGAGGTACAGGGCCACGGTGTGGTTGTTGTTGTACATGTAGTTGTCTTCGATAACGGCGCCAGGGTCGGCTGACAGGTTGTAGATACTGCCGCCGTCGTGCATCACGTTTTTGGTGTTGTAGATGAGGTTGTAGGCGACGGTGTTGTCCTTCTCCGTCGTCGGAGTGGTGTAGATGGGCTGGTAATTGTAGGTGCCGCGGTTGACGTAATCCTGGCTGCCGCCGGGGTCGTTGATGCCCCAGCCCCACCCGATGTCGATCCCGTCGTAGGGCAGATTCTCGACCTGGTTGTGGGTGATCGTGTCGTCGGTGACGTAGGTCGACAGGATCGCCGCCGTCTCCTTGTAGTCGGTCCCGGTGCCGGCAACTAGGTTGTTGCTGATCGTGATGTCCTGGTCGGTCATCGCCGAGTTGATCGGGTGGTGGGCGTCGGTCTGGACCCCGCCGACCACGATGCCGCCGCCTGCGTCGTCGGTGAAGGCGTTGCCGTTGATGGTGACATCGCTGGCTCCCAGCCCGACTCCGGTCGCGTCAGCGTCCGCGTCCTGGCCGACGCCGAGGCCCACCTGCCCCAGCTCGCGGAAGGTGTCATCGCTGAATGTGATGTTCCTGGCCGCGGAGACCTGCACGGCGGCGGGCATCTGGTCCCAGTGCTCCCTGGCGGCCTCGAAGAGCTGGCAGCCGAAGAAGCAGCTGCCAAAGGCCGGCTGCTGCCAGGTCCCGCTGATGAACGTGCCGCTCTGCTGGTCCGCGTACCCCTGGCTGGTACTGGGCCCGAGCCAGGTCGTGCCGGTGAACTCGATGCCGCTGAACCTGAGCCCGGAGACTTGGTGGGTGTAGCTGCCGCTGATGTCCACCAGGGACTGCAGTCGCGGCAGCTCGACGTCCACGCCCTTCATGGACTGACCGGCCGGGGCCTCGTAGTACAGCTTGCCGGTGGCTGAGTCGAGGTACCACTGGCCAGGCTGCGTCAGGAACGCCAGCGAGTTCTCCAGGTACAGCGCGCCGCCTTCGAACGGCTCGGCCAGCACGTCGTAGCCCCAGTTGTTGTTGGCCCAGGCCGGCTGCTGCATGGTAATGGCGTCGCCGCTGATCGACTGCACGGGAGCATAGCGGTCCGTGAAGGAGTCCACGCTCTCGACCTCGATCTGGTTCTGGTCGGGGAGGCTGGCCAGAGAGTCCAGCGAGGAGTTGTCGATGGTCAGGCCGGTTGCGGTGAACGTGAAATCCGATCTCGGCACCTCGATGGCCGCGTTGGGCGCTTCCTTGCCGTTCACGTACAGCTGGCGGGTGTTGGCGCCCACTCCGACGTCCGCGACCCAGATGTTGCTGGATGCGTTGTACAGCTGCCATCGCCGGACGGGGCTGGCGCCGCTGAGAACTGGATGCGCGCCGGGCGCGGGTTCAAAGGTGATCGTGTGGCCGTCGCGTCCTGAGTCCGCCGCAGTGAACACGAGCGGACGAGGGAGCCGCAGGGTTCCGGTCGGCAGCTCCACGGTCACGTTCTCTCTGGCCGCGAGTTTGGCGGCCAGCGATTGCGCCGCGGTCAGGCTGCCGACGCGGTACGCCCCGGCGACATGATTGCCTGCAGCAGCAGAGGCCGCTGCATCCGCTACCTGGATGACGGCGCCGGGCGGGGTCGCAGCCGGCGAGGCCGACGCCTGGGCGGCCATCGCTGGAACGCCGAGCAGCAGCGCGGCGACCCCGGCGACGGCGGCTCTAGGCAGAATTCGTTTCAACACAGGCATGGCATTTCCTCCAGTTCAGTGCGAGACATGCGGGAGGCGGCGCGGCTCAGAACCCCGGGCAGCGGTTCAGACTGATGCCGACATACGTGTAAGGTAATTCATAATACGAATACTCACAATACCCGTGCGAGGGCCCAGGCCACCGGGTGGCGACACCATCGCGATGTCCCGCCCTTCGGCGGCGGGTCATTTCACCAGCCGGTCGTCCCCTCGCTCAGGTGCCAGATCTCAGTCAGGTCAGACCACTGGCCGCCGGTCCCGGCGTCGGGCCATGCCTCCTGGCAGGGATCAGTCAGCTTCCACCAGCGCCGGGTATCGGGGTCCGCGGCGATGCTGGCCATGTCGGCCTCGAAGTCGTCCCCGTGGTACTCGAAGTAGCCGAACAGCGTGTCTCCCCTGAGGAAGATGGTGTAGTTGCGGACGTTCGCCGCGAGCAGGGCGGCTTCAACGCCCGGCCAGACTTCCCGGTGCAGGGCGAGGTACTCCTCGCGTCGCTCCGGCCGCAGCCGGATGGTCTGGGCGAGGCGCTTCACTGTCACGGGCTGTCCAATGCAACGTTGGGGCGCTTGCCGACCGCCGCGGGCAACACGGCCTGGAGCGGTGCCATCCGGTACGCCCTCCCTATTAATATGACGTCATACGTATATTATGATCATCCGTGCCAGGAGAGAGCGGAGGCCGCCAGTGAGAGTACGGCTGGCGTACGGTGTAAGCGGCCTGGACATAGATGTCGACCCCGGGCTGACCACTGTTGTCGAGCCGGTGCACCACCCGGCCGCGGCGGACCCGCGGGCGGTGCTGCGGGCCGCGTTGCGTGAGCCGGTCGCGGGTCCTCCGCTGCGCGACAGGGTAAGGCCAGGGCAGATCGTCGCGATTTCCGCCTGCGACGGCACCCGGCCGCAGCCGCGGCACCTGATGATCCCGGCGATCCTGGAAGAGCTCGACGGAATCACCCGGCTCGACGACATCGTGATCTTGGTGGCGACCGGTACGCACCGGGGCAACAACCACGCCGAGCAGCGCCAGATGTTCGGCGACGCGATCGTCGACAGCGTCCGCATCGTCAATCATGACGCCCGCGATCCCGGGCAGCTGGCCTTCGCGGGGACGCACGGAAACGGGGTGCCGGTGTGGCTCAATCGAACGTGGCTGGAGGCGGACGTTCGGATCACGACCGGGTTTGTCGAACCGCACTTCTTCGCCGGGTTCTCCGGCGGCCCGAAGCTGGTCGCGCCGGGCCTGGCCGGCTTGGAAACCGTGCTCGTGCTGCATGACGCCGCCCGGATCGGCGACCAGCGCGCGACCTGGGGCATCACCAAGGGCAACCCGGTCCACGACGATGTGCGGGCGATCGCCGCGGCCACCGGAGTCACCTTCGGGCTTGATGTCATCCTGAACCGGGACAAGGAGATCGTGGCCGCCTACGGCGGCGACCTGCTTGCCATGCACGCCGCGGCGTGCACGGCGGCCAGGCAGGCCGCGATGCGGCCGGTCCCGGCGCCATTCGACGTCACGGTCACCACCAACTCGGGATTCCCGCTGGACCAGAACCTGTATCAGGCGGTCAAGGGAATCTCAGCCGCCAGCCAGGTCACCCGGCCCGGCGGCACGATCGTCTGCGCCGCCGAATGCCGGGACGGCTTCCCCGATCACGGCTCCTACCGGCAGGTGCTGGCCTCCGCCCCGTCGCCGCGAGCCTTGCTCGACGGCATCCGCGGCCGGGCCCAGACCGTGCCCGATCAGTGGCAGGTGCAGATCCAGGCCCAGATCCAGTCGGCCCATCGGGTCGTGATGCATACCTCTTACCTGACCGACGCCGACCTGGCCGCCGCGCACCTCGAGCAGACGGCCGACATTTCCGCCACCGTCGCTGACGCGCTCGCCGCGGCCGGCCCCGGCGCGCGGCTGTGCGTGCTGCCGGAGGGCCCGCAGACCATCCCCTTCCTCGAGCCAACCGGCTAGGAAGGCGCGCCAGGCCGACTAGAGCCGCCACCTTCCGTTCGGGATAAAAGTCTTTGATTTGCCGGGACGGATGCGTCCCGGCTGGCGGGCTCGGGCCAGTCACGGGCACACCGCGGCCGCGCCCTCTAGTTGGCGCCTTCGGGCTGGGACGGTGGTTCCGGCTCGCGTCTGCGGGCAAGCCATGAGCCTAGAATGTGCTCCGACATCGAGGCGGCCGCGCCCTCCGCATCCGCCGCGATGATGCGGTCGTAGATCTGCGCGTGGCCGAGGTTGGACGCTTCGCAGTCGGCCCGCCCGGGGTAACCCTTGTAGCGGTCGCTCGCCCGCGCTTCGGACTGAATGGTCCGCACGATGGCGCGGCCGAGGCGGTTGCCGGACGCGCGCATGATCAGGTCGTGGAATTCAAGGTCGGTCAGCATATGCCGCTCCGGCGTCACGACCTCGACGGCCAGTTGGTCAAGCAGGCGTCTCATGTCCGCCCTATCGGCCGGGGTGGCACTCACGGCGGCCTGGCCGGCCATGTCCGCCTCGAGCACCCGCCGGACCTCGACCAGGTCATCGAGAATGCGCAGGTCTTTGTCGTGACGAACCGACGCCTCCAGCACCACTGGGTCCAGCAGGTTCCACTCATCCGGCATGGCCACCGTCGTGCCCTGGCCCTGTCTGATCCGAACCAGGCCCTTTTGCTCCAGGATCTTGACCGCCTCGCGGATCACCGTTCGGCTGACGCTGAATGCCTCGCAGAGCCGCGGCTCGGTGGGGAGCAGTGTCCCCGGCGCGAACTCGCCGGACACGATCCGGTCGACCAGCGCGTCCACAACAGCCGTCCCGAGGCGGGCGGGCCGCCTCGGCCACGCTGGCAGTGCCGCCAGACCATCGGGGCTGCCGGTAGCGGTCACGCTTAATCCTGTCTTCGGGAGGGAATAGCGAATGACTGCGATCATAACCCAAAGACATTATTCGTTATACGAGCGATGACTTCTATAGGCTGCTCGCGCCGCCGTCGAAGGGGGTTGCGTAGGACGGCTTCCTGGTCCGCAGGGACAGCCTCAGGGTCAGGCGCACACGTGTGAAAAACGGCAGCCGCACGGTGAGCCACGGCCCGTGGACCTCGGCCCGGCGCTCGATGACAATCGGTTCGGCGTGTCCGTAGTCGTAGAGGTCCCCGACCCACGAGCCGTCCTCGCAGGCGGTGTAGCGCACCTCCTCGATGGTGTGCTCACCGAAGGCCCCGGCCTGCACGATGACCTCCCGATCCTGGTCCGGGTCAAGGTTGACCAGGTCGACGACGGTTGCCTCGGGATCGATGCTTGACACCAGGGCGGCCACTGAGGGCGGCAACCCGGGTCGCCGCCGGTCGGCATCGTAATAGCGAACCCGGGCCTGCTGCAGCCCCCCGTTGTAGATGACCTGCGGGCCGCCCCAGGTGAGCTGCACCAGGGCTTCGGTCACCACAGGGTTGGACTGCTGCCACAGGTGAATGTCAGCCTCGGCGACATCGTCGCCGTTATAAGCCCGCATCCGGGCGAGCCGGTGGCGGACCTGCGCCTGCGCTGCGGCCAGGATCTTCTCGGGGTAGTAGGGGTTGTCGCCTGCCAGGAATGTGAACCAGGGCTCTTCGTGCCCTGCCTCCTCCTTGCTGCGGAAGGAGCGGACGGTGCGCCAGTCGTACCCGGAGCGCTCGCGCAGGTCCTCCAGCCGCTGCCGGTCGGCCGGGTCGTTGGCATGGTGCCACAATGCCATCGGGACGGAGGCCAGCATCGGGTTGTAGTCGAACCAGCCCCGGTCGCTGTACCGGAAGGGGACAAGCAGCGTCGGCACGGTAACGGCCGGCCCGAGCTGCGGATACCACTTGGAGGGGATGGACGAGTCCGATTCGGTGAGGGCCATCACCTTGCCGTGCGCGATCAGCGCGTCGAGCGCCGGCCGCACTAGGTCCAGGTAGCCGTCGTCGCCGCTCACCGTGGCGGCGGCTAGCGCGGCGATGCCGGCGGCAGAGCCCACGCTGTACCACCCATGCGGCCATGACCAGCCGTAGTGACCGCCGTACCAGCGCCCGTCGAGCTGGCTGCCGACCACTCCGTCCGGGCCGACGTTGTCCGGCAGGATCCCGTCGTTGGCGATAGCGCGCTCCCGCCACCCGCTTACGTACTGCTCGATCCATCGCTGGTAGCGGGGGTCGCCGGTCAGGATCCAGGCGTTCAGCACGAGTCCGGCGGCGGCGAGGTTCACCGCCGTGTCCCCCGCGCCCAAACGGGCGTTCATCTCGGTGGTGAGCCGCGGGTCCTGGTCCCGTTCCGGCACGGGGGCGCCCGCCGGGACCAGCCAGTCGAGCGGGAACCCGTAGCTCTTCTCCTCCCTGTCTATCCAGGGGTAGTGCGGCCCGTCGAACAGCCCGGCCCGGCCGGGGTCCGAGCCGTTGTGGGGGCGGCGGATGATGCCGCGGGCCGGATCGTAGTTGCCGTGAGCGGCGTCCACGTACAGTTCGGCGAACCGCACCCCGCGCTGCGACCACCGGGCTGGGTCGGCCATGGTCAGGAAGTAGAGCAGCAGCAGGCTCTCGCCCTGGTGGAACCAGTCGTACCCGCGCTCGTACTCCGCCGACAGCATGCCGAGATCGGTCAGCTGAGCGGTCACTCCCTCCCAGTGGCGCTCGGACTCGGCCAGCAGGTCGTCCGCCCCGCCGAGCAGGTACAGCTGCGGCCAGTTGAAGAACGTCTCGTAGAAGTCGTCCACGCCGTCCCGGGAGGTCAGCGTGTGCCGGTAATTCAGGCGCCCGTCGGGGCCGGTGAACTCGCGCGCGAAGCGGCGCCAGGCATAGTCGAGCAGGTCGAACAGCTCACGCTCGGCCAGTGCCCAGCCGGGAGGCTCAAGCAGGGGTACCGAGGCCGCGATGTCGACATGCGTCATGTCACTCCTTCGTAGCTCCGGCCAGCAGCCCGCTGACCAGGTAGCGTTGCGCGAACAGGAATACGAGCAGGACCGGGGTGATCCCGAGCAGGGTGGCCAGGGCGAGTTCGGGGCGCAGCACGGTTCCGGCTCCGGCTGTCGGGTTGAACTGCGGGACGTCGGTCAGCAGCAGCCCGATGCCAACCTGGACCGGGTACTGGCCGCTCTGCGGCAGCATCACGTAGGGCAGGAAGTAATTGGTCCAGTTCGCCACGAAGCTGAAGAACCCGACCAGCGCGATGATCGGCGTGGCCAGCGGAAGCGCGATGCGGCGGAACGCGCCGAACTCCGTGCAGCCGTCAATGCGGGCCGCGGCCAGCAAGTCACGCGGAAGCGCGGTGCTGAAGTAGATATAGGTCAGGTAGACGCCGAACGGGTAGAAGGAGAAAGGCAGCACCACCGACCACAGCGACCCGATCAGGTGCACCTCGTTGAGCTCGAGGAACAGCGGGACGACCAGGGTCGTGGCCGGCATCAGCATCACCACGAGGGTGACGATCAGCAGGGTGCGCCGCCCGCGGAACTCCATCATGGCCAGCGCGTAGCCCGCCGGGATGCCCACGGCGAGCGTGATCGCCAGGGCGAGGAACGCGTACACCGCCGAGTTGCGGAGCCACAGCAGGATGACGTCGCCCTGGAACCCGGTCAGGGCGTCCCAGTTCACTCGCAGCTGATGCCACGACCCGAAGGCGAGCGGGTTCTCCTGAACGAGTTGCGCGTCCGTCTTCGTGGCGGCCAGCAGCAGCCAGACGACCGGCAGGATGAAGAAGACGACGAAGACGAGCAGCAGCAGCCCGGCGAGCAGCTGACCGGCCGCACCGGACGGGCGCGGCGCACGGCCAAGCCGGACGCGCGGGGCGGCCGCAGTGCGCAGGGCGGGTACGTGGATGTCAGTTCGCATCAAAGAATCTCGATCGGGTCACGAACACCGCGGCCACGACCAGGCAGAGCACCAGGAGCTCCACGGAGATCGCCGCCGCGCCATTGACGTTGTTGTTCTGGAACGCGAAGTCGTAGGCGAGCTGGTTGGGCGAGTAGTCGCGGCCCGCCACGCCGAGGCTGGCCTCGGAGACGAGCTGGGGCTCGACGAACAGCTGGGCGCCCGTCGCGAACGCCAGGATCGCCATGTAAACGATCCACTTGCGCAGCATCGGGACCTGAATGTAGCGGGCGGTGCGCCACGCTCCAGCCCCGTCGATCCGCGCGGCCTCCATGACATCGTGCGGGATGTTGTTCAGCGCCCCGTACATCACCACGATCCAGCCGCCCGCGCCGGTCCAGAACGCGATCATCGCGAACAGGATCGACAGGTGGCCCGGCGCGATGACGTTCCCGAACGTGCTATAGCCGAGCAGGCGCAGGAACGACGAGGCCGGCTGACGGTCGGGTCGAGCATGAACAGCCACACCAGGACGCTCGCGGCCCCCGCCAGCGCCCCCGGAATGTAGTAGAGGAAACGCACCAGCCCGCCCAGGCGGCGCGCCGGCAGCTGGTGCAGTACCAGCGCCAGGCCGGTCACCAGGATCACCAGCGCGACGAGCCAGATCACCAGGTAGACGCCTATGTGCTCGAAGGCGGGAAGGTAGCGGAAGTCGCTCGCCGACTGCACGAAGTTGGAGAACCCGGCGAAGTAGTTGTTCGCGTTCGTGAACGCGAAGTAGATGGCGTAACCCACCGGGACGACCCCGAACGCCAGCAGCAGGATCACGTAGCCGGCCACGAAGGCGTGGCCGGCGCCGAATGCCCGCCAGGGCGCGCGGCGTGCGCGCGCCCTGGCGGGTTCAGTGGAGGCCGTGCTCAATGGCTGACCTGGTAGCCGTCGGCGGTGGCGTAGTTGGTGATCGCGGTCTGCCAGTTCGGCAGCATTGAGACGATCGCCTTGCCCGAGGTGATGCCGGGGGTGACGGTCGCCGCCCAGATCGCCTCCTGGCTGAACTTGCCGTAGCCCCAGCCCTGCCAGATCTGCCCCGCCGCCTGCTGCACGACCGGGACGATGTTGTTGGCGAAGTAGCCGGACTTCTGCTGGTTGGCCAGCCACGTCGTGGCCGCCGGCGCGTACGCGGGCAGGCCGGGCGCCAGGTCGCCCTGGTAGGCGGTGTTCGTCGCCACCCACTCAATGAAGTTGACGGCCGCCGACAGATGCGCGGAGTGCGCCGACAGCAGCCACAGTCCCCCGCCGACGTTGCCGGTGGTGGGGGTGCTCGTCCCCGGCCACTGCGGCATCGGCGCGGCGGCGATCTGGCCCTTGGGTGCATTCAAGCCGGAGGCGGAGTCGAAAACGGATCCGGCGAACCAGACCGGGGCGGGCATCATGAGCACCTTGCCCTTCTCCTGCTTGTCGAATGCGCTGCTGAACGCGCTCAGGCTTGACATCGACTTGTCCTTCAGCAGGGTGTCGAGCAGCGACGCCATCCGTGTGCAGTTGGAGGTGGTCACGTTCACGGTCACCGAGCGGATGCCGGTGACGTCGTTGGCCTGGCACTGGCTGGCCCACATGTAGATCTCCGGGGCGAAGGTGTCTCCCGCCGCGCCCACGATGTAACCCGGGTGCTGCTTGGCGACCTCCTGACCGATCTGCTCGTACTGCGGCCACGTGGTGGGAACCTGGTAGCCCCACTGCTTCATCAGCGTCGCGTTGTACCACAGCACGGTCGGCGCCAGGTCGTTGCGCAGGCAGTACGCGGTGCCGTTGACGGTGCAGGGGGACAGCGCCCCGGCCGAGAACCGGCTCAGCACCGAGCTCGGGATCAGGCCCTTGTTCAGCGGGGCGGTAAATCCGGCGGGCTGAGCCCAGCTCACCTCGTTGCTCTCGGCGCTGAACACCACGTCGGGCCAGCCACTCCCGGTGCGGTCGTAGAGGTCGACCTTGGTCTGCAGGGTGTTGGAGCCGTTGGCGTCACCGTCGTAGGTGACCATGTCGATCTTGACGTTCGGGTGGGCCTTCTCATACGCCTGCACGGCGGGCACGCGGGTGGAGTCCACCCACACCGTCAGCGGGCCAGAGGTCTGCGCGGCCGCCTTGAAGCCGTCCGTCGTCCCGCCGCCGGACGTTGCCGACGAACTCCCGTTGCCGCACGCGGCGACGGTGACCGCAACCACGGCCACACCGACGGCGAACGCGGTGCGCGTCCATGACGCTCTCGGGCGCCTTCGCGCGCGGGCAGCGCTAGTAACCAGGGCCATCGATACCTCCACTACGTTGTGCAGTCGCCCTAGCCGCCACCGCGACGCAGGACAACCGAGATCGCCTAAATGTGTCGGACCTATCTACGGTGCGCACTCGCGTACTCGTAGAGCCGAGCCGACCAGCTGGCCAGCGGAAACCATCCCGATGAACCACTATGACGTTCATGTTGCTTGCATCATTAAGGCGCACGGGAAGCCTTCCCGTCAAGATTATTGGCACGCCTATCTTGCGCGTTCTTGGCCAAACTCTGGGAGAGATGTACTCTAGAGTGACCTTTGTCCGATTAGCTAGTACGAAGATGAGTAATACCTATAGTGCCGTGAGAGCGAGCGTGCTACGCTCACCGCACCGCTAGGACCGCCTCGTCCTGCGCCGCGGGCAGGCAATGAGGAAGAACAGGGATACGTGGGAACGTGAACGGTGTGCCCGCGGTTGAGAGCCGCGCCGCGGCGGATGGCGATCAGGCCCCCGGACGCGGTCTGTCCAGTGCTTACCGGCCCCGCTACGAGGTGGTGGCGGGACAGATCCTCGATCTGATCGGCGAGCTTGCCCTGCGTCCGGGCGACCGGCTGCCCACTGAGAACGACCTTGCATCCCGCCTGGGCACGAGCCGCACGGTGGTGCGGGATGCGATCAAGATCCTCTCGGCGAGCGGCCGCGTCAGCGCTCAGAAGGGCCGCGGCCTGTTCGTCGAGGATGGCGAGAGCATGCTCACGCCGAGCCGGTGGGACAGCTTCTTCGTGCCCACCGACCTGGACCACATCTTCATGCTGTTCGAGTTCCGGCGGGTCCAGGAAGCGCAGGCGAGCAGCCTTGCCGCCAAGCGCGCGAGCCCGTCAGAATTGCGGGCAATCGAGGCGGCGGTCAAGGCCTGCCGCCATGGGCATCTCAGCGGCGATGATGGGATGTTCAAGGGGGGCGACGACGCGTTCCACCTCGGCGTCGCCATCGCGTCGCACAACTTCTTCCTGGTCTCGGCTGTTCGCGAAGCTCGCGCGCTGCAGCGTCAAGCCTGCGTCATCGGGCTGGGCGGGCACGCCGCCGCCGCCGTTGAAGAGCATGAGGCGATCTTCCTTGCTATCAAGGGCGGCGAGTCTGAGGCGGCCGCCGAAGCTACCCGCGTGCACCTCGACAACACGCTCGAGGACTACCGCCGTGAGATCCAGCGCCGCGTGTTCGGCTAACGCCCGCACGGGGGCGGCCGGCTCTATGAAGAGCCACCACGGCGCGCCTGCGCGCCAGCAGGCCGGCTAGCGCCGTAACTGCGCCGCCGTCACACGATAAGAGTAGTACTCATTTGTGCGACAACCGCGACGTCGTGGTTCGCCGAAGCATGACATATGGACCTGCAATGGCGGCAGCAATCAACACTGGCTAATCCCCTGACACCATGACACTCCCCCGCGGCGTCCTGCCCAGTCGCGCTGGGCAGGACACCGCTGCCGCTAAGTGGGGCTTCTGAACTGGGTGCATGGAGCTGGTGCCCGAAGGACGGTCATACTCTTGGGTGTGACACATGCCGAAGAGGGAGACGTGGTGAACGGCATGGCGGTGGGCGCCGGCGCAGCGCAGACGCAGGCCGGCCTGCACGACGCCACGCCGGCGCGCAGCGCCTACCGGCCGGGTTACGAGCTGGCCGCCGAGCAGATCCTAGAGCTGATCGCGCGGTCTCAGCTGCGGCCGGGAGACCGGATGCCCACGGAAAATGAGATCGCCGCAGAGCTCGGGACGAGCCGGACGGTCGTGCGCGAGGCGATCAAGATCCTCTCGGCCCTCGGGCGGATCAGGGCCCAGAAGGGCCGCGGGCTCTACGTAGCCGACGACGGCGGAATGCTCGGCATGCGCTGGGACGGCTTCTTCCTGCCGACCGACCTCGATCACGTCTACATGCTGTTCGAGTTCCGCCGCGTGCAGGAATCCGAGGCCAGCCGCCTCGCCGCCGCCCGGGCAACGCCGACGGAACTGCGCGCCATCGAGACGGCCGCGCAGACGTGCCGGGAGGGGCACGTGACCGGGCAGCCGGAGGTGTTCCGCAAGGGCGACGACGAATTCCACCTCAGCATCGCCGCGGCGTCGCACAACCCGTTCCTGGTCGCGGCGGTGCGCGAGGCTCGGCGCCTGCTGCTGCAGTCAGCAACGATCGGACTGCGCGACACGCTCGGCGGCCACGTCGCGGAAGCGGTCGAGGAGCACGCCGCCATCTACCGCGCCATCCGAGACGGGGACGCGGACGGAGCGGCCCGCGCCGCCGCCGTGCACCTGGACAACACGCTCGAGGACTACCGCCGGGAGATAAAGCGTCGGCTGTTCGGCTGATGGCGAGCAGACGCCACTCTCGTGAGCCTCGACCAGCGAGCCGCAGCCACCTACGAGACCGTCGGCGCCCACGTCGAGCAACTACTCAGCTAGCGGTGCCTACGCCCATTCACCGGACCTGAGCGCGCGACAGACGTAACCATCCCGCAGGCGCACCAGCCACGGGCGCCCTCGCGAGCGCACGCTGCCGGGCGCTGTCGCGTCCATCCGGTCGCTCGCCGACCGGACAGGCAGGACGCACGGTGGCGCACAGCTATTAACCATTCATTGATTATTGACGTCTGTCTCCTAATCTCGGTCCCGAATCAGTGATCACTTCAGGGCGGGAGAATAGAATGCTTCAACGGCTCGTCACTATCGAGACGCCCACTACTCCGCTTGACGGAGTTCTCTATGCCACCCGCTCTCGTCGCGGCGGGGTTCACCTGCCTTGCGTACAATCGCCGCTCCCACGACACCCTCTCGACGCGGGACACCGTCTCCCGGCCCGAGGATCGCCGGCAAGGTCACCTGCCCGGTGCTCGCACTGCGCGGGTCGCTCGAAAAGCGCGAGGTGTATCCCATCGAGGAATTCGCCCGGCTGACAGGCGGGGAAAGCGAGACAGTGATAGTAGACGGCGCGCATCACTTCTATGTCGGGCACGAGGACCGGACCACGGAACTCGTTTGCGGCTGGATCAGCGGTCATAGCTACTAGGTCGTTTTTCGCGTGTCGACCGTCTGTTGACGAACATGAGCGAAGTTCTTGTATAGCCGATGGGGCTAAGCGGATTCACCAAGTCCGGGCATGCTAAACGAGCAGGAGATTTCTATGACACATCTCGTGGAGTCAGTCGAATCACTGGAGCAGCTCACCGTGGGGTGGAACGCCATGGTGCTTGACCGCGATCCAGCCGCCGACGTGCGGGACCTACCGGGGATAGCCGTCCGCTGGTCCGACTGCCAGTTCGCCTTCTATAACGCCCTCACGCTGACCGAAGCCGGCGCGCGCGCAGAACTCCTCGAGCAGCGCCTCGGCCAAGCAGCCGACATCATGCGGGCGAAGAAACACCCCGGCTTCTTGTGGGTCTTTGATGACCTGCTGGACGAGGACGCACGCGAGGGGCTGACTGCGGCGGCGGAGCAGGCAGGCCTTCAGTTCGCCTTCCCTGGCACCGGCATGGCCGGGGACATTCTCCCGATCCCCGATCCGGTCCACCCAGACCTGACGTTCGTGCGCGTGACCACCGACGAGCAACTGCAAACGTACGCAGACCTCAACTCGCGTGCCTACGGGATGCCCCTGGAGGCCGCTCGTGACGGGCTCGGCGGCTCCGCGCTCTGGAAGCACGAGGCACACGCCTACCTGGCGTTGCGGGAGGGCAACCCGGTGGCCTGCGCCGGGACGGTGGAGGCCAAGGGCCGCCTGTTCGTCGTTCTCGTCGCCACGGACCCGGCGTGGCAGCGCAGGGGCTACGGCGAGGCGGTCACCCGGAAGGCGCTGTACGAGGGGGGCAGGGCCACCGGACTGATCCGCGCCACCCTGCACGCGACCGTTGCCGGGGAGCCCGTCTACCGGCGGATCGGCTTCAAGCCCAACTCGCCGATGAGCTTCTACACCCTCAACGGCTGATCAAGCAACGCACGCCGGGGTCAGCCAGTGGCCACCATGCCGGGAACGACCTGCGGATTGGGGCAGAGAGCGATGGCGCAAGCAGAGCTGTTCACGGACGCGGCGCTGGCTGACGGGCGTAGCCCGCGGCTAGTCACGCCGGTCAGCGTCCTGGTACGCGACGGGATCCTCGTCGAGATATACGACGGGGAGGTCCCGGACCGTATCCCGCGGAGCACGGTCGTCACTGACGCAAGCGGTGCCACCATAATGCCCGCGTTCGTGGACTGCCACAGCCACCTGACCCTGCCCGGCGGCGCCCGGTGGATGGAGCACGGGACCGACCCTACCCCCGACCTGCTGGCCGCCGCCGAGGAGAACGCCGCCGCCCTCATGCGCTCCGGCGTCCGGTGGGTCCGTGACGTAGGGTCGGTCCGCCGCGCCGACGCGCCCGGCGGCAAGGAGCGCGCCTTGGCCCTGCCGTTGCGCGACCGGTGGAACCGCCGCCGCGACTATCCCTATGTCCGGGCCGCCGGAACATGGCTCAGCCGGGTCGGCACGCTCCCCGACGCCCGGTTGTCCGTCGAGGCCGCAGACGCCGACCAACTCCTAGCCGCCGCCAGCCAGCAGCTTGACGAGGGTGCCGACCTGGTCAAGCTCTACCTCGACGGTCCCGACGCGGACGTCGCACCGTGGACCGTCAACGAGGTCAGGCGCGTCGTCGAGGCCGTGCACGCCCGCGGCGCGACCGTCGCCGCGCATGCCACTCGCCTGGCCAACTGCAGGCTCGCCGCCGACGCGGCCGTCGACACCCTCGAGCATGGCTTCGTCATCGACGCGGACTCCGCCGCGATACTGGCCGTCAACGGAACCACCCTCGTGGCCACCTTGACCGCCTTGACCTCCCGCATCGAGTTCTCTGCGACCACCGCCATCAGCCGGTTTACCGACCCGGCGAGCGCTCGAGCGTCCCGTGAACTCCTTGAGCAGGCCAGGCACAGCATTAAGACCGCCCACGCCGCCGGCGTTTCTATCGCGGCCGGCAGCGACTCCGGCGGCGGTTCCGTCCGGGCCGGCCACCTCGCCTGGGAAATCACCGAACTCGTCACCGCCGGCCTGCAGCCCTGGGAAGCACTCGCCGCAGCCACCTGGCGCGGGGGCGACGTCCTCGGCATCCCCGACGCCCGACGCATCTCCCCCGGCACGCCCGCTCGCTTCATTCTCATCCACGGCGACCCTCTTACCGACCCGGCCGCCACCTGGCGCATATGGCGGACCATCGGCTTACGGCCTTCGTCGCGATGTTCTCCGTCAGCCTGCCTGACCAGGTCCTCTGGCTGATAGGACTCGTGGCTGCACAACCAGGCGAATTTCATCTGGGTCTCCATCGTTATTTCCGTCACTTGACTCTGAGGCTAACACGTCAAGGGTCACAGGAAAGCCTCAGGAAATGAGCATTCAGCAGCCGTATATAAGTTATCGACGACCCTGCCTCAGGATAGTCACCATACCCGTGAAGTCAGGTGCGGGAAGCATGGTAAATTCGCGCGGCATTCGTCGGGCACAGGCCAATGAATACTGGTTAAGACGGAGGGCTAATCTGTGACTTCATTGGGCGGCGAGCCGACAAATGGCGGCCAGGCCGTAGTGATCGGCGCGAGCATCGCAGGACTCCTCGCTGCGTGCGCGCTCACCGATCGATTCACGCAAGTCATCGCCATCGACCGGGATATTCTCCCGTCCGCACCAGATTCCCGCCGTGGTGTACCGCAAAGCCGGCAGGCCCACGGACTGCTCGCCCGCGGGGCTGAGGCCCTCGACGAACTGCTTCCCGGCTTCATCAAAGAGATGATCGCCGCCGGCGGGGTACTAGGCGATAGTCAGGGTGATTTCCACTGGTACCTCGACGGCTACCTGATGCGGCAGGCGACTTCCGGGCTTATCGGCGTCGCGCTGACCCGTCCGGCCGGCGGGTGCAGCGTTGCCACGAGCACGCCCGCGCCGATCTCTATCGACTCGGTCACCGCGGCCGCGACGGCCATCACCGTCAGCGCATCGGCGCACTCCTCGTAGATAGGCGGCCACGGCAGCCCTGGCACTCCGTACATCCCGTCGCTTGGCTGCACAGGGAACAGCAGGCGTTCATAGGTCCAGAGGCTCGCGAATCCCGCGGTCTCGGCCATACGGGCTATATCTGTGATATCCCTCCGCAGGGAAACGCCATTGCGCTGCGGAAGGCCAAAGCCAAGCTTCATTGTTCCTCCAGTCGAGTGCCGCGAACGGGACCGCTGCCCGCCGGGCGTCAGTGATGCCGCATGCTGGATCTAGACGAGTGAGATCGACAGCCATTAGCCGACCGCATGACCGTGCTGCCAGTGGCTGATCCGGACGGGCCGGCATTGGGAGCGCCGCCGCTGGCGCTAGGCCGCCCTTGACTGTTCCCTGAGCTGTCGCTTGAGGACCTTCCCCGCGCCTGAGAGCGGCAGGGACTCAGCGAACTCGACGCTGCGGGGCGCCTTGTACGCCGCGATGAGCGTCTTGACGTGGGCGCGCAACTCGTCGGGGCTGGCACTCGCGCCGCTGGCGAGTACGACGACAGCGTGGACCCGTTCGCCCCAGTCCGCATCCGGTATCCCGATGACCGCGCAGGCCGCCACGGCAGAGTGCGCGGCGAGCGCGTCCTCGACTTCGGCCGAGTAAACGTTCTCCCCGCCGGTGATAATCATGTCCTTGATGCGGTCCACCACAAACAGATGGCCGTCGTCGCTGAGGTAGCCGCTGTCACCGGTGTGCAGCCAGCCGTCGTCAAGCACCGCCTTGGTCTCACCCGGCTGGTTCCAGTAGCCCAGCATCTGACCGCGGCCGCGGCCCAATATCTCACCGGTGGTACCGGCTGGCACGTCGCGGCCGCGCTCGTCAGCGATGCGGATATCCACGTAAGGTACTGCCCGGCCGCTGGAGCCCCGGAGCCTCTCGACGTGATGGTCGGCCGGGACCAGCAGCGTCATCACAGGCGACATCTCGGTCATCGCGTAGGCCTGGATGAAGGCGGTGCCGGGCAGACGCTCCATCGCCCGGCGGAGTACGGCACCGGCGATCGGCGAGCCGCCGTAGATCAGCCGTTGCAGACTGGACAGGTCGACGCCGACGGCGTCAGGCGAGTCGACCAGCATCCGGACCATGGCGGGCACCATGATCGTGTCGGTGACCCGGTGCCGCGCGATGGCCGCGGCGACCGCGGCCGGGCTGAAGCGGGGCACGAACACGTGAGTGCCGCCCAGCGCGTTGACCGCGACCCAGCCCGACGCGTCCGCACTGTGGAACATCGGCGCCGCGTGCAGGTACCGGGCACCGGGCTGGACGTAGGCGCCGGAGGCGACGGACGTCAGGGCCGAACTGGACAGGCTCGCGTGCGAAAGCATCACGCCCTTGGGCCGACCCGTGGTGCCACCGGTGTAGTAGATCGCTGCGAGTTCGCCGTCGCCGCGGTCAGCGTCTTGTATCGGCTGGCTGCCCGCGATCAGCGCGTCCAGTGGTATCAGTCCAGCCGGTGCGGGACCTGGTCCCGCATAGAGCACCGTGTGGGGACAGACGCCCGCAGCCTGCAGGGCCGCCACGGAGGGGGCAAAGGAATCGTCCACGATCAGTATCACCGCGCCGGAGTCGCGCAACGCAAAGGCGATCTCCGGCACTGACCACCGGGTGTTCACAGGGACGAAGACTGCTCCCGCCCACGCCGCGGCGAGCTGGCACTCATGGTAGGCATCGGAGTTGAGTGCCAGGATCGCGACCCGGTCCCCGGGCGACAGCATGAGCCAGCGCAGGCCGCCGGCCAGCCTGGCAACCCGGTTCGCGGACTCGCGCCAGGTACGCACGCGCTCCCCGTCAATCGTCGCCGGCTTGTCGGGATACTGCTGCAGGCCGCGATGCAGCCCATGCGTCAGTCGCATCATGAAAATCTCCTATCGCCCACGTGACCTCCTGGCAGGCCCGCATGAGGTGCTGATGGCCGCCGTCGCCGTCGTGGACGCCCGGGACCCGGTGGCTGGCATCCGTATTCGGCATACCGACGATGTGCAGCACGGGGCGGCGTCAGGCTCTCAGCGGAGCCCGGCGGCGGTGGCCGCGTCCATGAGCATCAGGGCCTTGTCCAGCATCTCGTTGGTGTTCTCGACGCCGCCGTCAAGCGAGAAGACGACCTCCCGCGCGCCGACCGCCGCGGCCGCCGCTGCGTCCTCGATGATCTGCTCGGGCGAGCCCTGGTACGGCTCCCGGTCCGACCGGCCGGCTTGCTCGTGACGACGCAGTTCCCCACGGCCACCAGCTGCAGCCTCCCCGGGTCCCGGCCGGCCGCCGCGGCCGCGTCGAGCAGGCGCTTCCAGGTGCCGGCCATGACCGGCCCCGGCGTGTTGACAGGCAGCCAGCCGTCGCCCTTCAGCGCGATGCGCTTCAGCGCCCGCTCAGAAAGCCCGCCCCCGATCAGGATCGGGATCTCCGTTTCGGGCTTCGGGTTCACCAGCGCGTTGTCGATGACGATCCGCGAGTCGCGGTATGTCACCGGGTTCGGCCCGAACAGCGCCCGCAGCCCGTCGATCGTCTCGTCGAAGATCCTGCCCCGCCCCGCGAAGTCGACCCCGGCGGCGGCGTACTCGTCGGTTGACCAGCCGCTGCCCAGCCCGGCCACCACCCGTCCGCCGGTCGCCTGGTCGAGCGTGGCCAGCGTCCGGCCGAGCGCCAGCGTGTTGTGCAGGGGCGCGATCAGGACGCTGGTGCCGAGCCGGATCGTCTCGGTCACCGCACCGGCCAGGGCCAGCACGGTCAGCGGGTCGGCGCAGTACTCGTAGTACTTTAGCCATGGCAGCCCGTCGACCCCGTACATGCCGTGGGCCGGGCTGACCGGGAACAGCACCCGCTCGTAGGCCCACAGGCTGGCGAACCCGGCCTCCTCGGCCAGCCTGGCGACCCTGGTCACATCACGCCTCAGATTGTTGTGAACACCCTGCGGAAGCCCAAGCCCGAAATCCATCGGAGTTCCTCTCGTACGTCGTGCGATCTTCCGGTGACGGACCGGTCCGACCTCCTGAGAGTCATGCCCGCCGCCTGTCGTCTCTCAGCGCACCACTCCGCGATCGACACCTTGTCGACGTTCCGTCGACGTCTCCGGCAGGCGCGCTTGCGTGCGGAGCGAAACGTTGCCGCCGCTGCGGTGGCCGCACCTGGCCGGCCGGTGGCCGGGACCCGTGCGGGTCCCGGCCACCGGCCGGCAGCCACGGCTGCAGCCAGCGGCGATGCAGCCGGCTACGGGCGGAGCACGCCCAGCAGCCCGTCCGCCTCGTCGTTAATGCCGGAGGTGAACCAGAGCGCGTTCGTGCCGCCGGTCGCAGCCGTGCCGGGCAGCAGCTGCCACAGCCCCGGCTCCGCAAACGGCTTGCCGGTGGCGGCGTCTAGGAGCTGGCCGGTGGCGTGGTCCGCGAACCGGCAGCCCTCCTTGGCGAAGATGTTGATCCGCCCGTCACCGAAGTTCCCGATCAGCAGCGAGCCGGCCGCGGACCCCCAGCCGCGCGGCGCGATGGCCACGCCCCAGGGGGCGTTGAGCGAGCCGCCGGTGGCGACGCGGGCGATAAGCCGCCCGCCGGTGCTGAACTCGTCTACGACGCCGTCGCCCGCGCCGACGCCTTCCAGGTGCGTGACCGGGTCGGGCTTGTCGTAGGTCACGAAGATGCGGCCGCCCAGCGCCTGCGCGTTGAACGGGACGTACCCCTGAGGCAGCCGGACGTCCCTGAACTGCCAGGACGCCAGCTTGACCGCGTGGAACGCGGAATCGAAGAGATCGACGGCGCCCTGGACGAAGTTGGCGGCGTAAAGCCGCTCGCCCCGCCCCGCGCCGGCGATCGCGAGCCCGGTGTACCCGGCGCCTGCGAGGGTCACCTTGTCTTCCGTGTTGCCGGTAAGCGGGTCGACCTTGGGGCTCCACGCCTCGATATGGCCGTCGAGCGTGTCGAAGATGAATGCGGCCGGGGCGCTGACCGTGCCGTTGGTTAGGACGAACCCGGTGCCCGGGTTCGCCACCAGCCCGCTTGGCCCGAGGACCGAGCCAGGCAGGGTTACCCGCACGCTCGCGGACTTGGCGACGGTCTTCGAACCCGAGGTTAGCGAGTAGAGCGTGGAACTGTCCGTGCCCTGGTTGGCGACCCACAGCGGGGAGGTCGCGGTGAGCGCGGCACCCCAGGGGTTCTTCAGGTCCTTGTCGGTCAGCCGGGCCAGCCCGGGGACGTCGGAGGCCAGGTTGACCTGCTGAAGCGTCAGGTTGCGGTAATTCGTGACCGGAACTGGCCGATGAGGAACATGATCCGTACTCGCAAACGCCGCAGCTGGAGCGGCGACGACGAGTGCTGCGGCTGCCGCCGCGGCCAGGGCCGCGGGGCGCGACAGATGAATGCTACGCAACGTTACACATCCTCCTCGAGGCATGCGGTCTCGCCAGCCGGGGAAACCGGTGTCCGCGCGACTTGCGCGGAATCACCTCTTGAATTCATCAGATCGCGGTCGACGTCCGGGCGACGGCGGATTGACGCGAATCTGGCGGCGGCCATCAATAACCGTCAATAGCCTGTAGATCTTTTATTGAACGAGCACGTCCAAAATCGACTCGTAAGGTGATGGCACATCCTATTCCTGGACTACGGAACTTGAGTCACAGAAAGAGGCGAAGATACTCGTGCTTATAGAGAAGCGCCTGGCTGAACTCGGCCTAGAACTGCCCGAACCCATGAAGCTCCCGCCGGGCGTAGATCTTCCGTTCCCGTGGATACGGGTGATAGGAACCCGCGCTTTCATCTCCGGCCACGGCCCCCTGCTTACAGACGGATCCCTGCCTCCGGAGCTAGGCAAGGTGGGAACCGACGTTACGCCGTCTCAGGCTTATGAGGCTGCGCGCTCCACAGCGCTCTCGATGCTTTCCAGCCTCCGGCGTGAACTGGGCGACTTGGACAGGATCAAGGCGTGGGTCCGTGTCTTCGGAATGGTGAACGCTGCACCCGGATTCACGCAAGCCCCAACCGTCATAAATGGCTTCTCAGACCTGATCCTGGAACTCTGGGGTGGCGAGGCAGGAAGCCATGCCCGCTCGGCAGTCGGGCTTGCGGAACTCCCATTCCGTATTCCGGTGGAGATCGAAGCCGAGGTGCTGATCGATTCAGCGAAATAAAAGAATCCTGGACTGGCTTGGCGACGGCCTGGCCGCACCCGCTCAAGGAGAAGACGTTTATGAGACTGCGCAGGAGATCCAGAATCCGTTCGGTGCTTGTCGGCGAGATCGCGGTCACGTACCTTCCTGACGGAATGGTTCCGATTAACCCCGTCTGGCTCTATCCAGAGATGACAGAAAAGGACTGGTCCAGAAATTATCCGGAGTACCTCGATTCGGGGGGCTACCTGACGGTCAGCAGCGGAGCGCTGCTCATCGAAAACGGCGACCGGGCCATGCTGCTCGATGCCGGCTACGGGCCGTTCTCCCCGTCGGCGTCTCGCGCTGACTCCCTGATGGGGGCGATTTCCAGTGGCGAACTCCTGGCGAGCCTGGCCTCGACGGGCCGCAAGCCGGAGGATATCGAGGCGATCGCCTTCAGCCACCTGCGCATGGACCACGTTGGCTGGGCGGCGCTGCCGCGCCTCAGTAACCCGTTCTGGGATGCGACCTGCCTCGTGCATGAGCCCGAGTGGCGCAACCGCGAGTCGGCCGGGGTGAGCACGGAGATGCTCGGCAGCCTGGAGGCTCGGGCGGCCACGGTCGCGGACGGCGAAGAGGTCTTCCCTGGCGTGCGAGTGCAGGCACTGCCTGGCCACACACAGGGCCACGCGGGCTTCCGTATCAGTTCGCTGGGGCAGGAACTGATCGCCTTCGGCGACGTCATGTACTCCCCTTACCAGGTAGTTCACCCGGAACTGCAAATGTTCGGTGACTCGGATTCCGACAGCGCCCGACAGTCGCGTTTTCAGATCGTGGCCGAGTTGGCCGCAACAGGAAAAATCGGCTACGGCTGCCACTTCGCGGACGTTGTCTTCGGGCGCGTGCAGCACACCGGCACGACCATGGCGTGGATCCCGATGCCGTAATTCATCGCTGATGTTTCCCCCGCACCGTGATCTGGGCGTCCACCGGCTACTGATCTCCTGTCGATATCCGGCGGGCAAGGTAGATGCGACACACCAGATGTGACCGTCCCATGTGGCCCGGAAGCTAGCGGGCCAGAACAGGAGTCCCCTATGAGCATCGTCGTCCCTGGCGCAGAGCCGAACGGATCGCGATCCTCGAGCAAAGCCCTCTACATTCCGGCCAGCGAAGGCGTCGTCCGATGGTTCTCCGGGGACGTCTACACGGTGAAAGTCACGGCGGCCAGCACCAATGGGTCATTTGGCGCGATCGACGCATCGGTACCGCCAGGTGGCGGACCCGTGCCGCATACGCATCCCGAGCATGACGAGATCTTCTACCTGCTATCGGGTGAACTCGAGTTCCTCGACCAGGACGAAGTCTTCGTCGCCGGGCCGGGAGACCTGGTCTTCGTACCCCGGGGAAATCGCCACCGCTTCACGAACACTGGCCTGCACCCGGCCAGAATGCTTTTCTTCTATACCCCCGGCGGCGTGGAGCAAGTATTTGTAGAGGGCGGCGACGAGCCCACGCCCGGCCAGCAGGTGCCGAACTGGGGAGCAGAGCGCTTCGGTCCGGCCCTGCTTGATCTGCTCAAGAAATACGGCACCGAAATTTAGCATCAGCGCTCGCCAGGTCCGTGATTCCGATGATGGGGCGACGGGAACGCGAGGTAAGCGATCTTGGCGCCGCAGGTTGTCACCGCGTCGACCGGGCGTTGAACGAGTCGCCGAGGGCTGATGCGGGCGCGGATTCCGGCTGCTGACGTCTGCCGTGCGTTGGCAATCCGCAGGCGATGACTGGCGAAGCACGCGACCGTTCGGGATAAAGGCTTTAAAAGCTTTTTGCCCGAACGGCCGCGTGCTCCGCGTTGTGCCTGACGCTACTTGCGCATGACGCCAAGCAGGCCGTCCTGCTCGCCGTTGATGCCGGCGGTGAACTAGATCGCGTTGGTGCCGCCGGTCGTGGCGGTACCGGGCACCAGGGCCCACAGCCCTGGCTCCGCGAACGGCGTCCCGGTGCGTGACCGGGTCGATCTTGTCGTAGGTCACGAAGATGCGCCCGCCGAGCGACAGCTCGGCCGGCGTCGAGGAGTTGTCCATGCGCTGTCGATGCCGGGCGGGTTTCCTTCTGCCCATGACTCAGAGCATCATTGCCGGGCGCGAGGGCCTGCGCATGTACGACGAACTGATCGCGGTGCACGCCATCATGCGCCGCGGTTCGGCGCTCACCAGCGCGGGCTTCGACCGCCTGGTCGGCGGCGGGCAGCCTGACGTCGAGGTCCTGGCCGACGTCTCCCGCTGGCTGGTCGAATTCGCGCACCACCACCACGCCAGCGAGGACGAGCTGTTGTGGCCGGTACTCCGGGAGCTGTTCCCCGAGGTCGTCGCCGAACTGGACCAGATGACGGACGAGCACCAGGCGCTCGACCGCGAGCTGCAGAAGCTCGCGGCGGCCACGGACGCGATCGCGGCCGTCGGAGCCAATGGCGACGCCGCAACGCGAGCGGTCCAGTCGGCGTACCGCGTGCAGCACCTCCTCATCAGCCATCTCGATGCCGAGGAACCCGTCCTGGAGCAGCTGTTCCCGCAGGTTCCCGACAAGGACATCGTCGGGCTGCGGAAGGCCATCGCCGACGGCGCACCGCGATCCGGCCCGTACTACGTGTTCGGGCTGCTGGAAGACCCGGCCCGCCCGGCCGGCTACCAGACGCTGGTCGGGAACTTCCCGCGGCCGGTGCGCTGGCTGCGCCCGATCCTGCTGAGCCGGTACCGCAGGCGCAAGCAGGCTCTCGGCGTCTATGCAATGGCGACGCGGTTAGTCCAGATAGACCGGACGCCGCCGTGTCGTCGAGGAACTCGGCGACCTGTACGGGCCGAGGTCCTTCTCCGTCGTCGGCGCCCTCCCGCGGACCACCGTCGGCAAGATCGACAAGAAGGCGTTGCGTACTGCCTATCTCGCCGAATCGAAGCTGGCCTGAGGTGACTCCTGCGCAGGATGGGGTCATTCGACCCCTGCCCCTGGTTGGCCTCGGAACGGCAGTCTGTTTATGACAGGCAGAACAGGAGCGAAGCTGTTCGTCACGGACAGAACAGGACAGGGGAACGGGAAGGGGAGAAGCACGTGTTCCGTGCGATGAGGTTTGAGGTGCTGGGGCCGGTACGGGGATGGCTCGGAGAGAGCGAACTTGACCTGGGATCACCGCAGCAGCGAGCGGTGCTGGCGATGCTGCTGCTGGCCCGCGGCAGGCAGGTTCCGCTGGGCGTAATCATCGACGGCCTGTGGGAGGGGGACATGCCCAGGTCGGCCGTCGGCACTGTGCGCACGTACGTCTCGCGCCTGCGCAGTCTCCTGGGCGCCGGCGCGGCCGCGACGGCTGGCTGCGTGATCATCTCGGCCGGGGACGGCTACGCGCTGCACCTGGGATCGGCGCTGCTTGACCTCGACCAGTTCGAGGGCTGGCTGAGCGACGCGCGGGAGGCCTGGCAGCAGCACGAGGAGGCGCGGGCCGCCGGCCTCCTGCGCAGCGCCCTGGGGCTCTGGCAGGGGGCGGCGCTGGCCGGCATTCCGGGCCCGTACGCCGAATCCCGTCGCGTCCGGCTGTCCGAACTCCAGCTGGCCGCCGAGCAGGAGCGGCTGGCCATGGAGATCGAGGCGGGCGAGCATGTCGCGGCGATCGCCGAACTCCGGGCGCTGCTCGCCGACCATCCCTTTCGGGAAGGTTTCAGCGAGTCGCTGATGCTCGCGCTGTACAAGGCCGGCCGTCAGGCCGACGCGCTCACCGTCTACGACAGCGTGCGGCGCGGGCTCAGGGATGAACTGGGCGTGGATCCGGGTCCGGCCCTCCAGGGGATGTACCAGCGCATCCTGCGGGCAGACGAGGAGCTCATGGACGTCGCGGACAAGCACGTCGTCCGGATGCCGGGGATGCGTCCGCGCGGTCGGACCGTCGCGGAGCCGATCGTCGCCTGACCCCGCTCGCCGCAGCCGCTAGCGCCTAGACCAAGCTCTCCTCAATGGCGAGGCGGGTGAGGTCGGCGCGGCGGCGGTAGCCGGTCTTGTCCCGGATCCGGTCCAGGTGCGAGGCCACGGTCCGGACGCTGATGTAGAGCCTGGCCGCGATCTCCGCGTTGGTGCGGCCCTGGGCGACCAGGGTGACGAGTTCCCGCTCCCGGGGACTCAGCAAGGCGCCCGGAGCGGCCTGCGGGGACTTCTCCCGAGCGGAACTGGTGACCACGATGGCGAGCTCGGCGGCGGTGGAAACTGTCATCCCGGCGCCGCGCTCCTGCGCCTCGCGAAGCTGGCCGGGGTCAAGCACCTGCCGAATCCGCTGCATGTATTCGTCACGACGTTCCCGGCTCACCGGTCCGCTTGAGGTCCCACGGCGTTTCCAGTCGGCGGCGACAGCCGCCCACAGCGTAACGGCGTCAGCCCAGCGCCCAGCCGCGGCGCAGAGGTATCCGGAGTGTTCGATGGCGTTGGCCAGACTTTGGCCGTTGCCGATCCTGGAAGCGAGAACGATCGCCTCCCGTAGGTGCGCGCCGGCGTCGGTCAGGTTGCCGGCCAGGCGCTCGATATCCGCTATAACCAGAAACTGCGAAGTCAGGTGGTTCAGGTCATCCACCTGGCGCGCCAGCGTCAGCCCAGCCGCGCACACGCGGCGCGCGGCGTCAAGCTGGCCGATCTCCGTCAGCACCAGCGCCAGGACGTAATGACACCAGCGAGCCACGTAGCCTGGTACGTCCGCGGATAGGAGTTCCTGCGCCCGCCTGGTCCAGTCCAGCGCCTCCGCCGCGTCGCCGGCGTAAAAGTCGGTCGCACTCAGGCATGTCACGGCGAGAAGCTCGCTCGCCGGATCGCCCAGTTCACGTGCCAGCGTCCAGGCGCGGCGGGCGTCCTGAACCGCCCCGGGGATGTCGCCCGTGTTTAGCCGCGTGATGGCCCGGCCGCTCACCAGGGCTGCCACGAGCACCCGGGACGGTTCGCGGTTTTTGTGAGCTTCGATCGCCGCCGTGTAGCTGTCGGCCGCGACGGCCACGTCGGCGGAGTCCGCCGCCAGGTATCCCAGCCAGAGTTGCGCCCTGGCCCAGCTTTCGGCGGCGGCGGAGGAATGAGCTACGGCGAGTCCGAGCCGGGTCCGGGCCTCGACCAGCCGACCCCGCAGGCGCAGCCACGGGGTCAGCGCGGCGGCGAGCCGCAGGGCGGTGTCGTGGTCGTGGTCGAGTGCCCAGGCCAGCGACCGGGTCAGCGTGGCGTCCTCGGCGTCCAGCCAGCGCAGGGCGTCGAGTTCGCGGTCGCGGGTCTCGAGTCCCGCTTCAGCCTGAGTGGCGACCGACCACGCGAACGCGGCTACCTCTGCCAGCGCGTGCTGTTCCCCGTCCGCCTCTTGCAGCCGGGTCAGGGCGTAGGCGCGCAGGGTCTGCAGCATCGTGTACCTGGTCCGCTGGTCACCACCGGGCTGAGGCGGCAACAGCAGCGAGCAGTCGACCAGCCGGAGCACGGCGGGACCCGCGTCCGGTCCGGCCACAGCCTCGGCCGCCTCCAGCGTGAACGGCCCCGGGAAGGCCGCCAGCTGACGGAACACCTGCTGCTCCCGCTCGGTCAGCAGCCGGTAGCTCCAGTCGGCCACCGCGGCCAGCGACTGCTGCCTGGCCGCCGCGAGCCGGTCCCCGCCGGCCAGCAGCCGCAGCGCGTCGTCGATTCGGTCGGCCAGTCCGGCCAGGCCCAGCGCCTCGACCCGCGCCGCCGCCAGCTCGATGGCCAGTGGCATCCCGTCCAGTTGCGCCACCACCCGCGCCACCAGCGGCGCCGACTCCGCGTCGAGGACGAACCGGGGGGCGGCCTGGGCGGCCCGCTCGACGAAGAGCGTCGCCGCCGCCGACTGGCCCACCGCCCCGAGCTCGCCGGAGCCGGGCAGCTCAAGCGGCGACAGCCGGTACCCCGCTTCCCCGCCGATCCCGAGTTGCTCCCGGCTCGTCGCCAGGATGCGCACGTCGTCGGCGCTCGCGAGTACGGCCGCGCACAGAGCCGCGACCGCGGGCAGCAGGTGCTCGCAGTTGTCCAGGATGATCAGCAGCCGCTGCGGCGCGAGCACCTCCGCGAGCGTTTCAAGCGGCGGCCTGCCAGGGTCCTGCTGGACGCCCAGGACCGTGGTCACCTCGGCCGGCACCTGGACCGCGTCCGTGACGGCGCCCAGTTGGACGAACCACACCCCGTCGGGGAACCGGTCCGCCATCCGCCGGGCCACCTCGGCCGCCAGCCGGGTCTTGCCGACCCCGCCGGGCCCGGTCACCGTAACCAGCCGACCGTCATCAACCAGCCGGACGAGCTCGGCCGCGTCCTCGGCCCGGCCCACGAAGCTGGTCAGCGGCACCCAGATTCCCCGTGGGCGACCCGCGGCCTGCTCGCGTCCCGCCCCTGTCACAGTGGCAGCGTAACTGACGTTGCTTGAGTGACGGACGACCACGCTCACATGAGCAGCGCTTTGCGCATCAGCATCGAGATGATTTTGTAGCCGGACGACTCGTACAGCCCGCGAGCCACGGTGTTCGACCAGAAAACGTTCAGGCCCACGGCCCGGGCACCGCGCCGGACGGCCAGTTCCTCAGCATGCCGCAGCAGTGCGCCGCCATATCCTTTCCGACGGTACTTCGGCTCGATCTTGATGTAATAGATCCAGGCGGTGCTCCGAGGATCTGGACGGTCGAATCCGATCCATACCATGCCGATCGTTTCACCGTCTGGAGCCTGGGCCGTCAGCAGCAGCATCCCGGGGGTGTCAACGCCCGCCGGCAGCAGCTTGTCCACCTCCGCTGACGCGCGTTCAAGCGCCTCGTCAGCATCCCAGTCCCCGGCGCTGGCCTTCACCTCGGCGCGTTCAAAACCTTCGTCGTGACGGCAGCTCAGCGTCATGCACCTGACATCCAGCGCGTCCACGTTTCGATGGTCGCGAAGCCCAGCTTCCGGTACACCGGGTATCCGTCGTCGGATGCAAGCAGCCAGCACCAGGAGGCGCCCGCTCGCACCCCGTCCGCCACCGCCCGCGTGGTCAGGGCGGTACCGAATCCGCGGCACCGGAACGCCGGATCCGTGGCGACGCTGTAGATCGCGGTGTACTCGCCGACCGTCACACCGAGGGCGGTAGCCACGGGCCGTCCGTCCGCCTCCCCCACGTAGCCGCGCACCCCGTCGATTCGCAGGAGGTCACGGGTCGGCACGAACATCTCCTCGGGACCACCGAACCCGGCGGCGGCCACTCGTGCGTGCACCGGCACCTCATCCGGCTGGAGCTGACGGATGGTCAGTCCCTCGGCCTGCCTGACCGGCCCGACGCCGGCGGTCGCGTCGAAGACCATGAGCGGAAGCTGGCCAGCGGGCTTCATTCCCCGCGCGGCGGCCAGGTCGGCCAGCGCCGTGTCGCTGCCGGGCCGCAGGCTGAAGGCGAAGGGCACTCCGGCGTCCGCTGCCTCGTCAAGCAGCGCCGCGACAGCGGTCGCAGGCGGGTTGGGCCGCTCAAGCAGCACGCCGTTGAACGACGGGTACGGGATCCCGGTGATCCAGGCGGCCGCGCCTTCTTTGCGTAGCACCCGGCTGCCGGGGATGGAGGTGCTCAGCTGGCTCACCGTGTCGGTCATGGCAGCGGCGAAACGATCGGCATTCATGCGCTCAAGCAAACGAGGACGCGATCAACGACTGGCCGGCAGCGCCTTGCCGCGGGGAGGCCGTCGCCCGTCGATCTCGTTGGCCGGACTGTGCCGTTGATGCGACGCCGACCAGGCGTCGAGCGCCGCCTAGTGGACTGGCGTGCGCCGGGCGAGGGTCGTTCGGTTCATGACGAAAGGCACGATAGTGAGTCACACTCTTTCGGACGCTCCGCAGATTTCGCTGGCTGCGGCAGCCGGACTCGAAGCCGAGATCTCCGGAGCGGTCATCCTGCCCGAAGGCGACGGTTACGCGGCCGAAAACGTTGTCTTCAACCTGACCCAGCGGCTGGAGCCGGCCCTCGTGGTCGCCGCCGAGTCCGCGGCGGACGTGCAAGCCGCGGTCCGGTTCGCCGCCAAGCGGGGGCTGCCGGTCGCCGTCAAGTCCAGCGGGCACCAGGTGATCCAGCCCGCGCACGGAGCCATCCTGATCACCACGGACCGGATGAACAAGGTCGAGGTGGACCCGGCGGCGCGGATCGCCCGGGTCGAGGCGGGCGTCCGATGGCAGCGGGTGATAGACGCGGCCTACCCGCACGGACTCGCGCCGCTAAGCGGCTCCTCGCCTGACGTCGGCGTCGTCGGCTACACGCTGGGGGGCGGGCAGAGCCCGACCCTCGGCCGGTCCTTCGGGTATGCCGCCGACCACGTGCACGCGGTGGAGATCGTCACCGCCGACGGCACGCTGCGCCGGGCCACCCCCAGCACCGAGCCGGAGCTGTTCTGGGCCGTCCGCGGCGGCAAGGGGAACTTCGGCGTCGTGACCGCCATCGAATTCCGCCTGTTCCCCGTGCCCGTGCTCTACGGCGGCGGAATCTACTTCGCCGGCGAGCGGACGGCCGACGTGCTGCGCACATGGGCGAACTGGATCCCCTCCCTGCCCTGGGAGATGAGCACCTCAGTCGCGGTGCAGCGGCTGCCTGCGCTGCCGGAACTGCCGGAGCAGCTGCAGGGCGCCTTCATAGTCCACCTCCGGGTCGCCTACCACGGCGCCGCCAGCGAAGGAGAGCGGCTGCTCGCGCCGATGCGCGCGCTCGGATCGATCGTGCTGGACACCGTGGGCGAGATGCCGTACACGGAAGTAGGCGCCATTCACGCCGAGCCCATTGACCCGATCCCCTACTACGACCGGTCGGTGTCGCTGCGGGAGCTGACCCCCGAGACCGTCGACGCGTTCGTGGACGTGACCGGCCCGGATTCCGGCTGCCCGCTGACCAGCGTCGAGATCCGCGCGCTCGGCGGAGCGCTTGACCGCGAGCCTGCCGCGCCTAACGCCGTCCCCACCCGCGGCCTTCCCTTCGTGCTCTTCGGCCTGGGGGTCGGCGGACCCGACCAGGCCGACGAGCTGCGCGGGTACCTGGCGAAGGTCGTCGACCGCATGCAGCCGTGGTCCGATCGGCTCCTGCCGCCGAACTTCCTCTCGGCCGACGAGGCCACGACCGCCGGCGAGCTGCGGGCCGTCTACGGCGCCGACCGCTATCAGCGCCTAGCCTCGATCAAGGAGGCATACGACCCGGCCAACATGTTCCGGATTAACCACAACATCCGGCCGGAATTGCTGAACCGCGAGCCGTGACGGGCTGCCGGGCGGGCAGGCAGCGGGCGACAACGTCACGGTGGGTGGGCAGCGCCTTGGCGGCCGGTAATCCACGGAGAGCTAGCCCAACGGGAGTGCGCCCCGTTCACTGCCAAGCGTCTCGGTCAAGGTAGGGCCGTACGGACGCGCTGAGTCGGCAGTCTAGCCAGCCGGGCCTGCGGTCACGACCGCCGATGGGCAGAACACGTGGCTCGCGTTCATTGGGTGATGTGACCGGAGATGGGCACCAACGGAAAGCGCAACTCTTCCATGGCTCGATTGAGCGCAATCTACGGGATGTCGCCATCCGGCGTCCCGGATGCAGGACGCCTTCTGGCACCCAGCGCCGGTCTCCGGTCAGCCTGTGGACGAGCTGGCGCTGGGGGCCGGAGAAGACATCCAAGACCGAGCAGCGGACGCACGTTGGTCGACCCCTGGCATCGAACGCTGCGCTGCGATCAGATCCCCCCCCCGCAGCCTCCAGCGCGACGCCGTGGGCCACCTGGGCACCCCGGACTTCATCGCCGAGCGTGGCAACGTGGTGTTCCTCCGCCCCGGCACCGGCAAGACCCACCTCGCCACCGGCATCGCGATCCGCGCGCTGCCGAGGTAGTGGATCTCGGCGATCAGGAACCCGGGCACGCCCACGATCTCCTTCACGGAGCCGGCGGTCATGCCGTCACGCCAGGGGTGTTCGCGCCCTCGTTGCCCGCGCCCCGGCAGAACGCAATGAACAGCGTCGCCCGGTCGTGCACAAGTTGAACAGGTCATCAAACCGGCGGCCAAGACCGGCCGCCGCCCAACGATGAAGCTTGATCTGCATCCCGCTACCCGTTCCCCGGCCCTTAGCGGGGCGAGAGCCCAGGTGCCGCCACTCGGCGGCGCGTCTTGCGGCATTGCAGCGTCATTCCCTTCCCGCAACAGCTGCCGCCCTTCCTCATGCGCCGGGCTTCCCCGAGTACTACGGCGGCTCCGCCCCGCCCGGCCGTTCGGCGGTCGGCGGTCGGCGGTCGGCGGTCGGCGGTCGGCGTGCTTATCCCGGCCGGCGGGCCGGATGCCCGCCGGGAACCGGCACCGGGCGGTTCCCGTGTTCACTGCGATCGGCTCAGCCACCGGCGAAGGTCTCTCACCTCACTCGGATTACAGCGCCTCACGGCGCAAACCGAAAGCGCGACAGAACCAAAATTCGCCCGACGTTGACAGGTTGGGCCCGGTTCATGAGAGGAGCGCTGCTTGGCGGGTGCGCCTGAACATGCGAGGCAGCCGCCGGACGGCCCGCTGTGCGTGCTGGGCTGCTCTGGCGCGCTCGCGGAGCTGCTGTACGAGGCGCTGCTGGTTGGCTTGTTCTAGCCGTTCTCGCTGCCGTTCGCGGGCGAGCTGGCTACCGATGTAAGGGTGTGTGAACATGGCCGTCTCCAGTCTGGAACGGGCCGGCTTGTGCGGCCCCTCACCGGACAGGCTCGCCGGTCCGGGCATGCGCAGGGCAGGGGCCGACTGACCCCTCTTTCGCCGTGGTGACGGGAGGGGGCAAATGACCCCCGCCCCCGGCCTGGCGCCCGAATGGGGAGGCGGCGGGCCGGGCTAGACGAGTCCCCCCGGTCAGGGCCAGGCGGGGCTCGCATTTGCCGCCCGCCAGGCCGGGGACGGCGCGCTCCCGCTCCTCATCCGGCCACAGGCGACCTCTATCTCACGTTTCTCGGTGTGACAACGTTGGCCGAATCGGGCGGCCCGAAGGGAGATCTTCCTGTCGGCCTCCCCCGGCTATATGGGCTCATTGGGCGACACCAGGCGACACACCGCGACCCCTTGACGGTGCCTTCTAAGCAGCGGGTCGCGGCTTCGTGCTCAACCTCGGGGAACTCGCCTACCGCAAGGAGAACAAGATCGCGGTGATGCCGCTCAGCGCACTCTGGTCAGTCTCCCGTCACCAGGCTCTTCTTGCTCTCGCCCTGCAGCTGGCTAGTACCAGGCCCCGGTTTCCCAGCGCCAGTGGGGCAGCAGCCCCGGCAGCCGGGTGACTCGACCTACCGGCTATCAGGCTTCCCATCGCAGCGGGAGTTCGTTGATCGCGAGTTGCGCGCCGCGCTCGGACAGGGGGCGATCGGAAGCGAGCGTGTAATCCGGAATTCGCTTGTGCCACTCGGTGACGGCGATGACAAGCTCGTGCCGGGCCAGGTGCATCCCGAGGCAGCGGTGGATGCCGGCGCCGAACGCGAGATGGTGGTTGAGCTGATCGCGGTCCATGTCGAACGAGCGCGGCTTGGCGAACTTTTTCGGGTCGTGGTTGGCCGAGCCGAGGCCCAGCCAGACGATGTCACCCTGACGCAGCTGCAGGCCGTGGAAATCGATGTCCTGCTTGACCAGCCGGCCGTCCTGGTAGACCAGCGGATAGAGCCGGATGAACTCCTCCACTGCCTTGGGCCACAGCTCGGGCCGGGCGGTGCAGCCGGCGACGCAGGTCGTCGTCTTGCGCAAGATGATGGAAGACAAAGCCCAGCGCGCTGCGGGTGGTGTCGAGCCCGGCGGTCATCAGCGTGAGGCAGATCGTGATGATCTGCTGCCGGGAGATCGGGATCCCGTCGAGCGACGACACGAGCATGCGCGAGATGAAGTCGGTCTCGGTGTCCTGCGGGTTCTCCGCGCGCAGGTCGATGGCCCGGCCGAAGTAGCCCTCCATCCACTCGACGGCCCGACCCGCCTCCGCGACTTCCCGGCCCGCGAAGGCCTTGAAGATCTTCTCGACCGCGACCAGGAACTCCTCGCCGTCGGAGATCGGCAGGTTGAGAGTCGCGAGGAACATCTCCGTCGGGAAGCGGATCGCGAACTCCGAGACCAGGTCGCACTCGCCCTTCGGGGCGAGCTCATCGATCAGCTCGGTGCACCGGCTGAGCACGAGGGGTTCCATGCGCCGGACCGCGGCCGGTGAGAACCAGCGATTCAGCACCCGGCGCATCGCCGTGTGCTCGGGCGGGTTCAGGTAGTTCGGCAGCAGGTCGATGGTGTGCTTGGGGGTCAGGGCGCTGAGCACCTCGTTGCCGAACACCTCTGGCAACTGCAGCGCCTCCACCACGTGGTCGTACTCGGTGATCATCCAGAACTGGTGCCGGGCCGAGTCGTTGAGCAGGAACGGAGCGCGGTCGCGGTCGGCGTTGAGGAGCCCGTAGGTCTCCATCAGCGGCCGGTCCACTCGGTAGTCGGTGTGGATGACCGGGCAACCACGGCTGTCGGCGTCGGGAGTGGTCATCTCGGCTCCTTCACTGGGGACGTCTCGCGGTGCGTCGTCAAAGCTTAATACATAATCATGATTAGAAGGAATAGCTAAGCGGGCTTGCGCACGACTCGTGGCAAGGCCAGGCCCCAGTCGATGGTATTTAGGCGAATGATGATCAATGATTGGAAGCCGGGGGAGCGAGGAACGCATAGTCGTGGTGACGGACGCGGGACGCGGCATCGGCCCCAGTACGCCCTGACCCGTGGCGGCGATCTCCGCCTCGGTGGCGGCCGCGTGGGCGATGGCGCGCTCGCTTCCCCTGCGGTGGGAGACCTGAGCGGGTCCGGTGGAACCACGGTCCGTTCGAGATGACGATTTTGATCTTGCCTTCGATTCTCAGTAGTTACGCCAGACCGGGCGGCGCTTCTGCGCGAACGCCGCCATTCCCTCGGCGGTGTCGGCGCTGCCCATGAGCTCGTCGACCACGTCGGCGGTGCTGGCCACGGCGTCGATGACGTCGGGGATGGCGCGCGTTTCCGCCATTGCCCGCAGCGACAGGCGGACCGAGGTAGGCGAGCCGTTCAGGATCTCGGCCGCGAGCGCGCGGGCGCCCGCAAGCGCCTGGCCCGCTGGCGTCACCCGGTTGACCAGGCCGTAGGCGAGGGCCTGGTCGGCGCCGAGGCGGCGGCCGGTCAGGATCATCTCGGTCGCGATCCTGGGCGGGATCGTGCGCGGGAGCCGGACCAGGCCGCCCGCGCCGGCGATCAGCCCCACCCTGACCTCGCTCAGCGCGAACTGCGCGGTGGCGTCGGCGACGGCGAGATGGCAGGCGAGTGCGATCTCGCACCCGCCGCCCATCGCGTAGCCGTTGACGGCGGCGATCACCGGCTTCGGCATCGAGCTCCTGCTGGTCAGCCCGCCGAATCCGTTCTTCGGCACCCACATGGGCCTGCCCGAGGCGTTGTACACGAGGTCGTTCCCGGCCGAGAACGCCTTGTCGCCCGCCCCGGCGAGGATGGCGACCCACAGGTCGGCGTCGGCGAAGAACGCGTCGAAGACGTGGTCAAGCTCATCGTTGGCCATCGGGTGCAGGCTGTTCCTGGCCTCCGGCCGGTTGATCGTGACCTCGAGCAGATGCCCCTCCCTGCGCACCAGTACGTACTCGTAGCGGTCGCGAAGCACGAGGGGCTCGGGCGGGAACAGCTCGTTCATCCGCTCTTCGCTGACGGTCACCGTGTTCCCGGTTCCGAACGATCGCACGTACACCCGGGCGCCGATCGGCTCGGCCGACTCGGTGAGCAGGTCGATTAGGCCGGCATCACGCCTGTCGCCCTTGGCGATGAAGCGGCGCCCGTCGGCTTCCAGCCGCCCGATCACCACCCCGGTCCTACCGCCGTCCCGGCCGTGGGTGACCGTGTACGTCTCGATCGCGGCCCAGCCGTCGGCGTGCAGCGCCTGCCCCGGCGCGGGCCAGGCGTCGATCTCCGCCTGCAGGGCGGCGCTGTTGTCCGGCACCCACGGCGCCGAGGTGGTGGAGTACACGCCGGCCGAGTACTTGCTCATGACGCCTCCGTTGGCGCCGACGAAGCTGTAGGAGCCTGGCGCCCGGCGAGCGCGGGTCACCGCCTCGGCGATGGCGTGCATCGAGTAGTTGTTGCCGGCCCCGCCGAAGAACGGCAGCCCGCCGGTCAGCGTCAGGCCGCGCGGGTCGTCGGGCGCGATCTCGAGGCCGTCGCAGATGTTGAACACCGGGGCCGGGAAGCAGCTGTACAGGTCGATGGCGGCTAGGTCGCCCGCCGTGAGGCCGGCCACCTCGAGCGCGTGCCGCGCCGCCATGACCGACGCCGGCCCGGCCGACAGGTCCGCTCGCTCCATCAGCGGGCGCTCGCGGAGATCGGCGTGGCCGGGCAGGAACACCCAGCGGTCCTCGGGCACGCCCAGATCGCGCGCGGCCGCGACCGACATCAGCAGCACGGCGGCACCCTGGTTGACCTTCTCCCTGGCGACGATGAACCGGGTGTACGGGTCGGCGATCGGTCGGTTCTGGGCGGTGGGGGTGACCAGCTCGGCGGCGTCGCGCTCGACCGGGGCGGAGGCGTGCGGGTTGGCCGCCGCCACCCGGGTGAACGGCGCGAACAGGTCGCCCATGGCGGCGGCGTACTCGTCCCGGCTCTGCTTGAGCCGGGCGCGGCGGGCGTTGTCGATCACCGCGTACTGGGCCGGGCCGCCGACGAGCCCGTGGGCGGAGGTGTGCCTGGACCAGATGCCGCGCAGCCCGTAGCCTCGGTCCTCCAGGCTCCCGCCGGCGTGCTCGGTGAAGTCGGGCCGGTCCGGGCCCTGGGCGGTCTTGGCGAGGTGCTCGATGGTGGAGATGGCCTCCGAGCCGAACAGCAGCACGACCTCGGCCCGCCCGGCCGCGATCGTCGCGGCGAACTCGTTGACCAGGTGCTGCGGCGCCTGCCCGCCGGTGACCTCGAGCACCGCCCGGGCGGGACTGGCGCCGATGCGGCCCGCCACCGAGCGCGGGTAGTTGTCGGAGCGGCCGAGCGGCGCCCGCGCGCCGGGGGTGGAGTCCTCGAACTGGCGCACCCCGGCGACCGTGTCGATCGCGGCGGCGAGCGCGGCGGTGTCGGTTCCCTGGCCGTCGCCGAGCGCGTCCTCGAGCGCGGCGCGGGCGGCGTCGGCGGCTAGATCGACCGGCGAGCGGCGCCGGTAGCCGGGGTCGTCGAGCCGCTCGGACGCCTGGCCGACGCCGACGATGACGGGCGTGCGGGGATCGGTGGTCATAGCAGTCCTCCCAGTTCGGCGATGCGCTGTTCGCAGTCGGCGACGATCCGCCGGGTGATCTCGGCGGCGGGCGTTACCTCACGCAACGAGCCCACCACCTGGCCGATGAAGAAAGACTCGAGCCGCAGCGCGCCTTCATGGCCGGCCTCGGCGGCCGCGTCGATGCGCTGCCACGCCTGGCTGACCAGCAGCGGCTGCAACGGCATGGGCAGCGGCGGGGGGCTGTCGGGGGCGTCCCATTCGTCATGCCAGGCGCTGCGCAGCTGGCGGGCGGGCTTGCCCGTCCTGGTCGGCGAGCGCAGCGTGTCCGAGCTGGTGGCGGCCAGGAACTTGCCCTTGGTGGCCGTGTTGGCGACGTCCTGCGTGCTGGACAGCCAGACCGACCCGCACCAGACCCCGGCCGCGCCGAGCGCGAGCGCGGCCGCCATCTGGCGGCCCGACGCGATGCCGCCCGCCGCCAGCACCGGACGGCCGGAGGCGAGCCCGACGATCTCGGGCGTGAGGACCATCGTGGCGATCGTCCCGGTGTGCCCGCCGGCCTCGGTGCCCTGCGCGATCAGCAGGTCGACGCCCGCGGCGAGCTGGCGGACCGCGTGCTTGGGCTGGCCGACGAGGGCCGCCACCGCCACGCCCTCCTGCTTGGCCCTGGTGACCAGGCCGGGCGGGGGCGTGCCGAGCGCGTTGGCGATCAGCGCGATCGGATGGCTGAACGCGACGTCGAGCAGCGCGAGGGCGCCGTCCGGGCTCAGGGCGGCCAGCGCCTCGCTCTGGTCGGGCGCCTGCGGGGCCTCGGGGATGCCGTACCTGGCCAGCAGGTCGCGGACGAACGCGAAGTGCCCGTCCGGGATCTGGGCGCGCAAGCTGGCGATGATGTCGGCCGGGTCGGCGGCGGCGAACTTCTCCGGCACGAGCAGGTCGACCCCGTAGGGCCGTCCCGCAACCTGCTGGTCGATCCAGGTGAGCTGGGCGTCGAGCTCGGCCGGGGTATAGGCGGAGGCGCCCAGCACGCCGAGACCGCCCGCCTTGGTCACCTCGGCCACCACCCCGGGCGAGCGGTTGAAGCCGACGATCGGGTGCTCGACGCCGACCAGGTCGGTGAAAGCGGTGCGCATTTACCTTTTTCCTCGTCCTTGCTCGTCAGTCTTTCCTGGTCCAGGTGACCACGGCGTCGAGGGCCTCGATCACACCGCCCTGGACCAGCAGCGGGTTGACCTCCAGCGACTCCAGGCCGTCGTCGAGGGCCAGCGCGAGGTCGCCCAGGCGGGCGATGACGCTGGCCAGCGCGTCCAGGTCGGCGGGCTCGGCGCCGCGGGCGCCCTGGAGCACGGCCGCGCCCCGCAGGCTGCCCAGCATGCGTCTGACCTGGCCTGTGGTGACCGGCAGGGGGGCGAGGGCCGAGTCCTGCAGTACCTCCACGAACACGCCGCCCAGCGCCACCGCGAGCATCAGGCCCCAGTCCGGGTCGCGGACGACGCCGACCAGAAGCTCGGTGCCGCCTCGGCGCATCGGGCTGACCAGGACGCCCTCGACGCTGCCGCCATGAGCCTCGGCGGCGGCGGTCACGGCGCGGTAGGCCGCGCGGACGGCGTCGCCATCGGGCGGGACGTCCAGCCGGACCCCGCCGATCTCGGTCTTGTGCAGGATCTGCGGCGACACGACCTTGAGGCAGAGGGGGCCTGCGTGATCGGCTGGCCCGCCGTCGGCGGCGACGGCACTGCCGGCGGTGGCATCGCCGATGGCACCGGCGGCGGCAACGGCGGCGGCCTCGGAGGTGACGAGCCGGGCGGGGACGACGGGGATGCCCGCGCCGGCCAGCAGCGCGCGGGCGGCCTGCTCGGACCAGTGGCCTCGGCGGTGGGCGGGGGGCGGGACCGGGATGCGCGGCGGCGTCTCCCCGGCCTGGGGTGCTGCCTGGGGTGCGGCCCCAGCGGCGGCTGGATCGGGCAGGTCGCGGGTGACCTCGGACCACCAGGCGACGCCGCGCAGCGCCACGATGGCCTGCCGCAGTCCGGGGATGGCATAGGGCACCCCGCCGAGCGCCATCGACTCGCGCGAGTAATCGGTGATCGGCAGCATGACCTGGCTGATGTAGACGGCGGGGCAGGCGGCGGCGCGCATGCCCGCGCCGATCGCGTCGACGAACTTCTGCCCGAAGTAGGGGCCCTCGCCCGCCCACGGCAGGCTGTTGATGACGCCGACCACGCCGATCGACGGGTCGGCCGAGATCGCCTCGATCGAGCGGGTGAACAGCGACGGGTCGATGATCGCGGCGCCGGTCACGTCGAGCGGGTTCTGCACGGTCCCGTAGCCGGGCATGACCTCAGCCAGCGCCCGCTGGGTGCGGGGGGCGAGTTCCGGCAGGGCGGCGCCGAGGTCCTCGGCCCGGTCGGCCACGATGTCGCAGGCACCGCCGGAGATCGACACGATGCCGATGCCGGGCCGTGCCAGCCGTCCCAGGGCCGCCGCCGCGCCCGCGGTGATCAGCATGTCCTCGATGGAGTCGACCCGGATCACGCCCAGGCTGGCGAAGACGGCGTCAACCGCACGGTCGTCGCCGACGAGGGCGCCGGTATGCGCGGCCGCGGTGCGGGCGGACAGCGCGCTGCTGCCGGCCTTGAGCACGACGATGGCCTTGCCCGCGGCGGCGGCCCGGCGGGCGGCGCGACGGAACACGTCGGGTTCGCGAATGGTCTCCATGAAGATCGCCACCGCCTGGGTGCCCGGATCGTCGACCAGGAAGTCGAGGACGTGCCCGGCGGTGATCATGGCCTCGTTGCCCAGCGTGACCATCAGCGAGAGCCCGACGTTGACGGTCGCCGCGAACTCGATCATGGCCGAGGAACTGGCACCGCTCTGCGAGAGCAGGGCGACGGGACCTGGCACTGTCGGCAGGCCGGGGATCGAGCTGACCGGGATGCCGTCGGTCAGGTTGGCGAACCCCAGGTTGTTGGGGCCGAGCAGGATCATCCCGAGCGACTCGGCCCGGGCGACGAGCTCGGCCTGCGCCGCGCGGCCCGACTCCCCCGCCTCGCCGTAGCCGGCCGACAGCACGACCGCGTTGCCGATCCCGGCCGCCGCCGCGTCCTCCAGCGCCTCCAGCATCCCGGCCTGCGGGACCATCAGGAACGCCACATCGACCGGCTCGCCGATCTCCCGGCACGACGTCACCGTCGGCTGGCCGTGGGTGACGGCGCCGCGCCGGTTCACCAGGTAGGTGCGGTCGGCCAGGCCGAAGTCGACCAGGTTGCGGTAGGCCAGCAGGGAGAACGTCGACTTGTCTGAGGCCCCGACCAGGGCGACCCGGCGCGGGCGGAAAAGGCCGGTCAGCCGGTCGGCCGTGATCATCGCGCCGGTGCTGGTCATCGCTTCGGCGTTGGTCATCGGGGCAGCCCCAGTCCGCGCGCGATGAGGCCGCGCTGTATGTCGTTGGTGCCGCCGCCGACCACGTACATGATCGACAGCCGCAGCCCGTACTCGAACTCGCCGCCGCCGGGCGCGGCCGACCCGGCCAGGGCGCCGGCCTGCCCGATGATGTCAAGCAGCGTCTGGCCGAACGCCTCGGCCAGCTCGCCGCCGAGCACGCCCGCCATCGGCGCCTCCAGCCGGGCGCCGCGGCCGGCCGCGGTCGCGGCGATGGCCGCCGCCACCAGGGCGCGGTTCGCCTGCAAGGTGACGGCCAGCTCGCCCAGCTTCGCGCGGGCGGCCGACCCGCGCGGTCCTACCCGCCCGACCGGATCGGCCCGCGCCCACTCGAGCAGGTCATCCAGCTGGCGCAGCATGCTGGCGGCGATACCGCCCATCACCACGCGCTCCCCGGCCAGCGCGTCGGTGATGACCTTCCAGCCGCCGTTGACCTCACCCACCCGGGCCGAGTCCGGTACCCGGACATCGTCGTAGAAGACCGTGCAGGAGATCTCGCCCGACAGCGCCCGGTGCTGCTGGATGGTGATGCCGGGGGTGTCCATCGGGACCAGGAACACGGTGATGCCCGCGTGCCGGGGTGACGCGTCCGGGTCGGTCCTGGTCGCCAGCCAGACGTGGCTGGCCAGGTGCCCCCCCGTCGTCCACATCTTCTGGCCGTTGATCACCCAGTCGCCGTCATCGGCTGACCGCTGCGCCCGGGTCTTCAGTGAGGCCAGGTCGGAACCGGCCTCGGGCTCGCTGTAGCCGAGGCAGAAGTGCAGCCGTCCCGCGCGGATCAGCGGCAGGAACGCGGCCTGCTGCCGTGCGCTGCCGTGCCGCAGTATCGAGTTGCCGAGTAGCGTCACCGAGCTGAGCTGGGTGCGGACCGGCGCCCGGGCGTAGGTGGCCTCCTCCTGCAGCACCACCTGCTCGGCCAGGGACGCGTTCCGGCCGCCCGCCTCCAGCGGCCAGCCGAACCCGAACCAGCCCCGTTCGGCCATCGCCGGTATCAGCGTCGCCTGGTCGAAGCCGCCGTCGGGGCGAGCCTGCGCGGCCAGCAACGCGCGGACCTCGGCCCGGAAGCTGTCCCCGGCCGGGCCGAGGTCAAAGGCGGGCAGCGATGCCGCCGTTTCGACCTGGACGTCAGCCCCGACCTGGGCACCAGCCTCGACCAGAACATCGGCTACCGTGCCCGCCCGCGACGGGAGAGTGGCCAGCCGGGTGATGTCGGCGTGCACCCGGCGGAACAGCCAGGACGCGTCATGCTCTTCGAAGTAACCGATCGCGGCCAGCGTGTGGTGCGCGCCGAACTGCACCCGGCGCGCGGCCAGGGCGATGAACTCCACCGCGATCTCCGCCTGCAGCGGCCAGTCGTCGCGGCCGCTCCCGTACGCGGCGGCGGCGCGGTCGAGCAGCTGGCGGGCTGCGCTGACGTCGATCTGGCCGGAGGCCACCAGCTGCTGGACCGCCCCGAAGCTGCCGATCAGCTGGCCGAACTGGCGGCGGGACTTGGCGTGCTCGATGGCCATCTCATGCGCGCGCTCGGCCGCGGCCAGCGCCCGGGCGGCCAGGCCGAGCCGGAGCAAGGTCACGTTCTCAGCGGTGCGCGCCGCCGTGATCTCAGCCTGCGCTTCGGCGGGCCCGAGGGTGACCGCGCTCCAGGCGGGGACGGCCAGGCCGGGCAGCGGGCGGCACGCGCTGATCGGGCGGAGCGCCGCCGTCCCGGTTGTCCCGGCCGCCGCGTCCGTCCGGACCGCGGCGTCCGTCCCGGGCGGCAGCGTCAGCACGTGGGTGGCGGCCGGCCCTGCGTCCAGGTAGCGGACCTCGGCGGCGTCGCTCTCGAGCGCCACCAGGACGCGGATCTCGCCCGCCGCGAGCTGGCCGGCGACCTTCTCTTCCCGGCCGAGGACGCGAGCGGCGACGAACGCGTCGGCCACCGGCAGCGGGCAGGCCACCCGGCCGAGTTCCCGGGTCGCGGCCAGCGCCGCGTCGAGCGCTTCCTCCTCGCCGAGGGCGAACCAGCCCTGGTCCGCGCCCGCCGCCCACAGGGCGGACAGTCGCCGGCCGCCCGCGTCGCCCGCGCCCGCGTCCGCCGCGCGCGTCCAGTACCGTGCGGCGACCCCGGCCACCGACGTCGCGAAGGCGGCTGTTTCGTCTGGCGTCATCCCCGCCTCCGTGTCCCTGTCCCGATCGCCATTGCCGGTCCCATCTGGTCAGCTTCATGCTGCGCGCCGTCGCGGCCGGCGTCTAGCCGTCGCGCGGCCCGGACACCGACGACGCGGACAGCGGCAGCGTCACCTCGACCTCGCCCGGGCCGACGGTGATGTCCCCGCCTACCCTGCTCGCCAGTTCCAGGGTCACCACGCCCGTGCCTCCCGCGGCGCCCCGCTCGACCCGGGTCCCGGTCACCGTGCCCGCCACGGTCATCACTGAGCCGACCAGGTTGAACTTGCGCATCCGAAAGCCGCGGATCGACCGGATCGTCCCGGCGTCCCCGATCCAGTCCCTGACGACCCGCTCCCACGCCCCCATCAGCACGAAGGTGCTGGCATAGGCGTCCGGCGCGTTGGTCGCGACCGCGTAGGAGCGGTTGTGGTGGATCGAGTTGAAGTCCCGGTTGCCGCCGGCCGCCACCACCAGCCGGTAAATCGGTAGCGCGAACTCCACCGGGCCGACGAGGTCGCCGACCGCCACGTCGCCGTGCAGGCGCTGGCCAGAGTGAGCGCGCTCGGTGTCTTCGACCGGGCCGGGGACCGATGGAGGGGTCACGACAGCGGCCGGGTCCCGCGCCAGGCCATCGTGCCGCCGTCGATCTCGTAGGTCGCGCCGGTGATGAACGACGCGTCGTCGGAGGCCAGGAAGCAGACGAGCTTGGCCACCTCGTCCGGCCGCCCGCGGCGCGGGATCAGGTGGTTGCCTGACATGTTCTGCTCCTGGGCGACCTTGTCCTCCGCCAACTCGAGGAAGCCGTCGCTCATCGGCGTCTTGATCGACCCGGGGCAGTAGCAGTTGCAGCGGATGTCGGGCGCCAGCTGGATCGCCAGCGACCGGTTGAGCTGGATCGTCGCGCCCTTGCTGGCGCTGTAGGCAGCCGCCTCGTAGCCGGTCAGCCCCGACACCGACGAGGCGTTGACCACCGACGGCCCGCGCCCGGAGGCGCGCAGGTGCCGGGCGGCGTACTTCACCGCGAGCCAGTACGACTTGGTGTTGATGTCGAACACCGCGTCCCAGGCTTCCACCGGCAGCGTCTCGAAGGTGGTGCCGGCCGGCGCGAACGTGAAGTCGAGCACCCCGGCCTGGTTCACGAGCGTGTCCAGGCCGCCCATGGCGGCGACCGCCGACTCCACCATCGCCTCGATGTCGCCGCAGGCGCGCAGGTCGACCCGGACCGCGGTCGCCTTTCCCCCGGCCGCCAGGACCTCCTGCACGGTCTGCTCCGCGCCGGCCAGGTTGAGGTCCGCCACCACGACGTGCTCGGCCCCCTCGAGAACCGCCTGCACGGCGATCGCCCGCCCCATGCCCTGCGCTGCGCCCGTCACCAGCATGCGCTTGCCGTTTAGTCTCACGAACGGAACATATCATCCGCATGAATTGCCGGGTCAAGAGCCTGGGATTGATTTCTGTGATTGATTATCATAGTTTGCTTACATCTGACTTCGGAGACCGGGAGCACCGCCATGTCTGACCTCGTCACCCGTCCCGATGTCTTCGTCGGCGGCCGCTGGGTGCCGTCGCGCGGGGGCACCGAGCAGCCCGCGGTCGACCCGTCCACCGGCGCCGCGTTCGGCTCGTCGGTGCTCGCCTCCACCGCCGATATCGATGCCGGAGTGGCGGCGGCCAGGGAGAGCTTCGACAGCGGCGTGTGGTCCAGCCGGCCCGCGGCCGAGCGCGCGGCAGTGCTGCGCGGGGCGGCCGACCATCTACAGCAGCTCGGTGCGGACGCCGTCAACCTGCTCACCCGCGAGCTCGGCTGCCCGCGCTGGTTCTCCGAGCGGGCGCACGTGCCCAACCCCATCAGGCACCTGCGCTACTACGCGGACCTGATCGAGAGCGACCCGGGCGAGGAGATTCGCGCCGACGGGGCCAACCGCAGCCTGGTCGTGCGCGAGCCGGTCGGCGTCGTCGGCGCCATCACCCCCTGGAACGGGCCGCTCAGCTCGCCCGCGATCAAGATCGGCCCGGCCCTCGCGGCCGGCTGCTCGGTCGTGCTCAAGCCGCCGCCGGAGACCCCGCTCACCGCCTACCTGCTCGCGGACGCGTTCGCCGCCGCCGGGCTGCCGGAAGGCGTGCTGAGCGTGCTGCCGGGCGACCGGGAGGTCGGCGCCCACCTGGTCCGGCATCCGCAGGTGGACAAGGTCGCGTTCACCGGCAGCACCGCGGCCGGGCGGCAGATCATGGCCGACTGCGCGGCCAGGATCGCCCGGGTGACGCTTGAGCTCGGCGGCAAGTCGGCCGCGATCGTGCTCGACGACGCCGACATCGAGCACGTCGTCCGCACCGTGATCCCGATGGCCTTCACCGTGAACGGCCAGCTCTGCATGGCCCAGAGCCGCATCCTGGTGCCACGGTGGCGCCAGGCCGACTTCGCCGGCGCCCTCACCGCCGCCTTCGCGGCGCTGCCGGTGGGCGACCCGTTCGCGCCCGACACCCAGATCGGCCCGCTTATCAGCGAGCGGCAGCGGGAGCGGGTCGAGGGCTACCTGGCGCTGGCGGGCGAGGAGGGCGCCCGCGTCCTCGGCGGCGGCCGGCCGCGCGGACTCGACCGCGGCTACTACGTCAACCCGGCGCTGCTGGCCGACGTGGACAACCGGATGCGGGTGGCCCAGGAGGAGATCTTCGGCCCGGTGATGGCGCTGATCCCGTACGACGAGGAGGACGAGGCGGTCCGGATCGCGAACGACTCGATCTACGGCCTGTCCGGATCGGTGTGGACGGCCGACCGCGACCGGGGCCTGGCGGTCGCCCGGCAGGTGCGGACCGGCATGGTCAGCGTCAACGGCGCGCCGCAGGCGTGGGGCACCCCGTTCGGCGGCTACAAGCAGTCCGGCGTCGGACGCGAGATGGGACCGGAGGGCCTGCGCACCTTCCAGGAACTCAAGTCGATCGCGCTCGGACCGGCCTGACCCCGGCCGTCAGCCCCCGCAGGGTGAACTCTCCCGCTGGGCGTGACGCCGGCCGCTCAGGGAGCGAGGCCGATGAGGCCGGCCAGCGTGCCGCCGAGGATCGCCTCGGTCTCGGCCGGCTCGAGGCCCAGCTCGCGCACGGCGGCGATCTCGGCCGCGGGGTCGGCCATCGGCCAGTCGGAGCCGAAGATGACACGGTCGGCGCCGTGCCGCCGGATCAGCGAGCGGATCCGGTCCCGGTCGAGGTCCGCCAGCCGCGGCGGCCAGGACGTCTCCAGATAGGCCCGGGAGCCGACCATGAGCTCGTCGGCCTCGTCGAGCCGGTGGTAGCCGCCGAAGTGGCAGGCGATCAGCCTCAGCGTCGGCACCGCGTCGAGCGCGGCCCGCAGCGCGGCGGGCGACCCCCGGTGGTTGGCCTCGTCCGAGCCGCCGGCGCCGGCGTGCGTGATCACGGTGATCCCCTCGGCCGCCAGCGCGTGCAGTATCTCGATGACCCGGGGGTCGTCGAGCGACAGGTCCTGGAACAGCGGGTGCAGCTTCACGCCGCGGATCCCGTTGTCGAGCAGCGACCGGACGTTGGCCTCCGGCGCGAGGTCGGGGTGGACGGTGCCGAACGGCGTGAACGTCGACCGGTCGACCGCGCCGATCCACTCGTTGGTGCGCTGGACCGTGCGGGCGACGTTGGCGACGCCGAGTACCATCGCGTGACCGACCCCGGCGCCGGCCATCGTGGCGCGCAGCCCGTCCAGGGTCCCGTCGTGCACCGGGTCGAGGCTCGCGGGCCGGGCCGCCAGCACCTTCGCCGCGATGGGGTCGGGCCAGACGTGGCAGTGCGCGTCGATGATCATGCCTGGGTCCCCTGACCGCCGGAGTGCCGCCGGACCAGCTGCCTGGCCAGCGAGTCGAGGATGACCTCGGTCGACCCCTCGTAGATCCGCATCGGCCGCGCCTCCCGGTAGAGCCGCTCGATAACGCTGCCGCGGACGAGGCCGAAACGCCCCATCACCTGCACCGCCCGGTCCACCACCCGGCCGGTCACCTCGGTCGCCCCGACCTTGGCCATCGAGGACAGGTGCAGGTTCGCCCGCGGGTCGCGGGCGGCGGCGGCCGCCGCCCGGTAGGTGAGCGCGCGCGCCATCTCGATCTCGGTCCACGACAGCGCGAGCAGCGAGGGAACCGGGCCGAGCTCGGCCAGCGGCACGCCGAACTGACTCCGCCCGGTGGTGTGCCCGAGCGCCTCGTCGAGGGCGGCCTGCGCGACGCCGAGGGCCGCCCCGGCCACCGACACCCGGAAGGTGGCGAGGGTCGCCAGCGCGAGCCGGAACCCCTGGCCGTGCTCGCCCACCCGGTGGTCGGCGGGCACCGTGACGCCGTCGAACACCACGTCGCCGAGCACGTGCGGCGCGATGATCTGGTGCGGCCGGGTGACGGTCACCCCGGGAGCGTCGGCGGGCACCAGGACCAGCGAGAACTGGTCGTCGCCCTCCCGGCAGAGCACTGTGTAGAGGTCGGCGTCGCCGGCGTTGGTAATGAAGGACTTGTGCCCGCTGACGACCAGCCGGCCGCCTGCGGCGGTGACGGTGGTGGTGATCGCCTTGAGGTCCGAGCCGACCTCTGGCTCGGTCAGCGCGAGCGCGACGATGGCGTCAAGCGACGCCACCGCGGGCAGCCAGCGTTTCCGCACCTCGTGGGTGCCGCCCTCGGAGAGGGCGAAGCTGCCGATGCCCTGCATGGCGAAGAGCGAGTCGAGATGGCCGCTCACCCCGGCCAGCGCCTCGCGGACCACGGTCACCGCGAGCGAGTCGACCCGCGGGAACCGGCCGCCGTACTCGCGACCCACGGTGACCTCCGTCAGCCGGCTGTCACGCAGCGCCTGCCGCATGACCGGGTCGACGCCGTTGGCCTCGTCGGCCACGGCCGCCCGCCCAGCCACCGACGCGGCGAGGGCGCGCGCCTCGGCCTGTAGCTCCCGGTACCGCAGCGGCAGCTCGAACAGGCCGCTGTCGTCAGGCATACTCACCAGGTCTCCCTCCGGCAGGCCGGAGCCCGCACAATTCATGCATACCATAACAAGGATTTAGGCTAGGATGAAGTCATGTCGCTGAACCCGCCCCCCTCGTTTGACCTATCCGGGAAGGTAGCGCTGGTCACCGGCGGCAGCCGGGGGCTGGGCCGGGAGATGGTGGCGGGCTTCGCCCAGGCCGGGGCCGACGTCGTCATCGCCAGCCGGGACGCCGCCGCCTGCGCCGCCTACGCGGCCGAGATCACGGCCGCGACCGGGCGGCGCGCCGTCGGCTACGGCGTCCACGTCGGGCACTGGGACGAGCTCGAGGGGCTGGTCAAGGCGGCCTACGAGGCCTTCGGCCGAGTGGACGTGCTGGTCAACAACGCGGGCATGTCACCGCTCTACGAGAGCGTGGACACGCTGTCCGAAGACCTGTTCGACAAGGTGCTCGCGGTGAACCTGAAGGGCCCGTTCCGGCTGGCGGCGCTGGTCGGCACCCGGATGGCGGCGGGTGACGGCGGGTCGATCATCAACATCAGCAGCGCCGCCGCCGTCCGGCCGCGGCCTGACGTGCTGCCCTACGCGGCGGCCAAGGCCGGCCTCAACGCGCTCACGGCCGGGCTGGCGCGCACCTTCGGCCCGACCGTGCGCTGCAACGCGATCATGGCCGGGACGTTCCTGACCGACGTGAGCAAGGCGTGGGATCAAGATCGTTTTTCCGAACGGTCCCGTGGCTTCGCGCTCCAGCGCGGGGCTGAGCCCGTCGAGGTCGTCGGCACCGCCCTGTACCTCGCGAGCGACGCGTCGAGCTATACGACCGGCGCCGTGATCGCCGTCGACGGCGGCCAGTAACCCGTAGACCGCCGCCGCGGTCGGCGCGATCTGGCAGTAGCCGGCACCGATAATTCATGATAATAATTGGAAGCATTATGAGTAACGCAGTGATCGTCGACGCCATCCGCTCCCCGATGGGCCGGGGCAGGCAGGGTGGGTCGCTGTCCGCCGTCCATCCGGTCGACCTGCTCGCGCAACTGCTGAGCGCCGTGGTCGAGCGCAACGGCATCGACCCCGGCACGGTGGATGACGTCCTCGTCGGCTGCGTCGGGCAGAACGGCGAGCAGTCCGCCACCCCTGGCCGGCAGGCCTGGCTGGCGGCCGGCTTCCCGGTGCACGTGCCGTCCACCACGATCGAGCGCAAGTGCGGCTCCGGCCAGCAGGCGGTCGACTTCGCCGTCCAGGGCGTCGCTGGCCGGCGCCTACGACCTGGTGATCGCGGCCGGCCTTGAGTCGATGAGCCGGGTGCCGATGGGCTCGGCCCGGCAGGACGCCGACCCGTTCGGCCCGGGGGTGAAGGCGCGCTTCCCCGGCCTCGTCCCGCAGGGGGTCAGCGCCGAGCTGGTCGCGCAGCAGTGGGGGCTCACCCGCGCGCAGCTCGACGCCTACAGCGCCCGCTCGCACCAGCTGGCCGCGGCCGCGCGGGAATCGGGCCGCTTCGACGGCCGAGATCGTTCCGGTCAGCACGCCGGACGGCGCGAAGGTCACCGAGGACGAGACGATCCGGCCGGACCACGACCCGGGAGAAGCTGGCCGGGCTCGCGCCCGCCTTCGCCACCCCGAGCCTACGCCGAGCGCTTCCCCGACCTGGACTGGAAGATCACCGCAGGCAACTCCTCGCAGCTCACCGACGGCGCCGGCGCCGTGCTGGTGATGAGCGAGCAGCGGGCGGCCGCGCTCGGGCTGCGCCCGCGGGCCCGCATCGTCGCCTCGGCCGTGTGCGGCGACGACCCGATGCTGATGCTCACCGGCCCGATCCCGGCCACCCGCAAGGTGCTCGACCGCAGCGGCCTCGCCCTCGGCCAGCTCGACGCGGTCGAGATCAACGAGGCGTTCGCCCCGGTCCCGCTGGCCTGGCTGGCCGAGTTCCCGGTCGACCCGGCCCTGGTCAACCCCCGCGGCGGCGCCATCGCGCTCGGCCACCCGCTCGGCGCGTCCGGGGTTCGCCTGCTCACGACGCTGCTGAACCAGCTCGAGACGACCGGCGGCCGTTACGGCCTGCAGACCATGTGCGAGGCCGGCGGCATGGCGAACGCCCTGATCCTCGAGCGCCTCGGCTGATCCTCCTCTTTCCCGTCGCTACCTCATCGAAAGGGTGCCTGTGCCGATGGACCTCAGTGGAGCCGCCGTGCTGGTGACCGGCGGCGCGTCCGGTCTCGGCTGGGCCAGCGCCCGGCGGCTGGCCAAGCGCGGCGCCCAGGTCGTGATCGTCGACCTGCCCGCGTCCGCCGGCGCCGAGCGCGCGGCCGAACTCGGCGGCGCGGCCGCCTTCGCCCCGGCTGACGTCACCGACCCCGACGCGGTCGCCGCCGCCGTGCAGACCGCCGCCGACCGCGCGCCGCTGCGGGCGGTCGTGCACTGCGCCGGCCGCGGCGGCACCGTCCGCGTCCTGCAGAAGGACGGCAGCCCCGGTCCGCTCGAGCTGTTCGAGACCGTGCTGCGGGTCAACGTCATCGGCACCTACAACGTGCTGCGGTTCGCCGCCTCGGCGATGGCCCGCAACGAGGTGCGTCGACGGCGACCGCGGCGTCTTCGTGCTGACCGCCTCGATCGCCGCCTGGGAGGGGCAGATCGGCCAGCTCCCGTACGTCGCGTCCAAGGCCGGGATCGTCGGGATGACCCTCAACGCGGCCCGCGACCTCGCCCAGCGGGCGATCCGGGTGTGCACGATCGCCCCCGGCGTGTTCGACACCCCGATCCTCGGCCGGTTCGCCGACGAGGTGAAAGCCGGGCTGGCCGCGCAGATCCCGCATCCGCCGCGGCTCGGGCAGGCCGAGGAGTTCGCGCAGCTGGCGGAGGCGATCATCGACAACCCGATGCTCAACGGCGAGACCATCCGGCTCGACGGCGCTCAGCGGATGACACCTCGATGACCGGCGGAAAGCTGCTGACCGAGCGGCGCGGCGGCGTCCTGGTCCTGACGCTGAACCGGCCGGAGGTCCGCAACGCGATCGACACCGAGACCGCGTGGGCGATCTCCGCACGCGATCGACCAGCTCGAAGGCGGACCCGACGCTCGCCGCGGGCGTGCTCACCGGCGCCGGCGGCACGTTCTGCGCGGGCATGGACCTCAAGGCGTTCCTGGCCGGCGAGAGCCCCTCGGTCGGGAGCCGCGGCTTCGCCGGGATCGTCGAGCGGCCGCCGGCCAAGCCGGTCGTCGCGGCGGTGGAAGGCACCGCGATCGCCGGCGGGTTCGAGATCGTGCTGGCCTGCGACCTGATCGTCGCCGCCGAGGATGCCCGGTTCGGCCTGCCCGAGGTCAGGCGCGGCCTGGTCGCGGCGGGCGGCGGGCTGCTGCGGCTTTCCCGCCGGGTCCCCTACTACCTAGCGACGGAGTGGGCCCTCACCGGCGACTTCGTGTCGGCCGCGCAGGCCGAGCGGGCGGGCCTGGTGAACCGGGTGGTGCCGGCGGGCACCACCCGGGCGACCGCGATCGAGCTGGCGGAGGCCATCGCCCGCAACGGTCCGCTGGCGGTGGCCGCGACCAAGCGCATCCTCGCCGAGTGCCGGGACTGGAGCCTGGACGAGGAGTTCGACCGGCAGCGGGAGATCAGCGTGCCAGTCCGTCAGTCGGCCGACGCCCGCGAGGGGGCGCTGGCCTTCAAGGAGAAACGGCCACCGCGCTGGACCAGCACCTGAGCGGTCGCCCAGCGATTGACGGGCCTCATTTCTTAGCCCAAGCGGAGGACCAATGCCCGAGACAGAAACCGAGATCATGCAGGCCAGTGGCTGCCCCGTCAGCCACACCGACTACACGGTCCAGCGGCCGCTGTTCGAGACCTACAAGCTGCTCGACGCCGAGCGCGACGCTGGCCCGTTCCTCTGGAACGACACCCGCCTGCGGCCGTTCTGGATGATCACCGATTACGAGCACGTGCTCGAGGCGCTGCAGATGCCGGATGTGTTCAGCAACGAGGTCATCAGCGCGCTGACCCCGGAGCACACCTTCGACCTGCTCCCCCAGTACCTCGACCCGCCCGAGCACACCTCGATGCGCCGGGTGCTGAACCGCTGGTTCGCCCCGGCCGCAGTGCGGCGGCTCGAGCCGCTGGTGCTGAGCCGGTGCGACGAGCTGATCGACGAGCTGTACCCGCAGGGCGGCTGCGACCTGGTCAGCGACTTCGCCATCCGGTTCCCGACCGACCTGTTCCTGGCCACGCTGAACCTGCCGGTCGCCGACGGCGCGGTCTTCCTCGAGCACGTCGAGAACGTCTTCGCGAGCTTCGCCGGCCGCGGGCTCAAGCAGGCGGCGATCTCCACCGAGTGGATCCGGGGCTACTTCGACCAGGCGATCACCGACCGGCAACGGCAGCCGCAGGACACCGAGGCCGACTTCATCTCGCGGCTGCTGGTCTCCACCCTCGACGGCGAGCCCATCCCCCGCGAGGACATCATCACGATCTGCTACACGGCGATGCTGGCCGGGCTCGATACCACCCGCAGCGCGCTCGGCTTCATCTTCCACCACCTGGCGGGCGACCCCGACCTCAGGCACCGGCTCACCGCCCAGCCCGAGCTGTGGCCGCGCGCGGTCGAGGAATTCATCCGCCTGTACCCGCTCGTCTACATGGACGGCCGCCTGGTCACCCGCGACATCGACTTCCACGGCCTGCCGCTGCGCAAGGGCAACGTCGTCTGGCTGGGCCTCGGCACCGCCAACCACGATCCGCGGAAGTTCGACCGCCCGCTGACGTTCGACCTCGACCGGGAGCACGTCAACCACCACCTCGCCTTCGGCGCCGGGCCGCACCGGTGCATGGGCATGCACCTGGCGCGGCATGAGCTGATCATCGCGGTCACCGAGTGGCACAAGCGGATCCCCGACTACGAACTCGCGAGCGACGAGCAACTCTACGAACGCGGCGCGCAGCTGTCCATCAACCGGCTGCCGCTACGGTGGGAAACGGAGGAGGCATGAGCATGAATCTGTCTGTCGACGAGGCGCGCTGCACCGGCCACGGCCGCTGCTACTCGGCGGCGCCCACGCTGCTGAGCGACGATGAGGAGGGCTTCGTGACGCTGCGCGGCAGCTCCATGGAGATCGCCGACGAACAGGTCGCCGACGCCGAGGAGGCCGTCGCCGCGTGCCCGGAGCGGGCGATCACGCTGACGAGGTCGAGCTGACCGAGGGCGGCGTCGCCCTCGTCACCGGGGGCGGGTCCGGCATCGGCGCGGCCTGCGCCCGCAGGCTCGCGGCGGACGGCTACACCGTCCTGGTGGCCGACATCGACGGGGACCGGGCCGGCGCGGTGGCGGCCGACTGCGGGCCGGCCGCCTCGGCCGTGCGGGCCGACGTCAGCGACGAGAACTCGGTCGACGCGATGCTCGCCCGCGCCGGGCGGCTGGGCCCGCTGCGGGCGGCGGTCAACTGCGCCGCGGTCCCCGACAACGGCGGCGCCATCGCCGACTGCTCCCTGGCCGACTGGCGGCGGGTGCTCGGCGTGAACCTGGACGGAGTGTTCCTCTGCCTGCGGGCGGAGATCAGGGCGATGCTCGCGGGGGGCGGCGGCGGCTCGATCACCAGCATCGGCAGCGTACTGGGGCTGCGAGGGCACCCCGGGGTCCCGACTTACACCACCGCCAAGCACGCCCTGGTCGGGCTGACCCGCAGCGCGGCCCGCGCGTACGCTCCCGACGGGATCCGGATCAACCTGATCTGCCCCGGCTATATCCGCACGCCCCTGCTGGAAAGCCGCCTCGACGCCGGCCGGCTGGCGGCGCTGACCGCCCAGCACCCGATCGGACGGCTCGGCACCGCCGAGGAGGTGGCCGGGCTGGCCAGCTGGCTGGCCGGGCCGGACGCGGGCTTCGCGGCCGGGGCGGTCTACACCGTGGACGGCGGCTTCACGGCCTAACGTCTCTTGCTGTTATCAGGCTCGGACCGTGTGTCGGACGAGATCGTGGATAGTTTTGCACATCCCCGTGTACACAGCTATCCACGATCATGTCGCTGGCTAATCGCCACGGAAGGCCGGAGCTCAGGATGGAATGCAGCACCGGCTGACGGCCGTGAACCGTGCCTACGCGGAGGCGAGGGCCCGGCTCCCGGGGCTCAGGGGTGCGGGTTGTAGGCGTAGGTGCCAGTGCGGACGCGGGCGATGACCTCACCGGAGTCCGTGACGAGCTCGCTTTCCCAGGTGAGGAACGCGCCTCGGCCCATCGAGGTCTGCTTGGGCACGCAGGCGACGAGCCGGTTGCCGCGACGGCCGACACGCTCGCCGACCACGGCCGGGCGGACGAACTCCATGGATATGTCGGTGGCGAAGAACCCGGTGGTGCGCGGACCCAGCGGCATGTCCTGGTTGTTGATCGGGCTGCGGTCGGGCTGGGCGTCGGGGGCCGGGTCGGAGTAGAGGGTTGGCTCGCCCGGGCGCCACATGGCGGGCACGCTGAAGCTCATCGCCGCAGTGTAGGGGGCGATGACGTCAGGGAAGCCGTGCGCGCGCGCGATCTCAGGGTCGTAGTGCAGTCCCGAGCTCAGCTCAAGCGGCTCCGCGAACCGGCGGATGGTGCCCCGTTCCACCAGGTCGGCTCCCCAGACGGTGCTGCCGTCGCCGAAGTCGCGGCCCACGGCGTCGACCAGCGGCTGCCAGTCCGCTTGCCAGTCCGCCTGTTTCTTTGTCGGCTGCTTCTCCGTCGACTGCTTCTCCGTCGGCTGCTTCTCCGTCGGCTGCTGGCCTTCCACCTGGTTGTCTCCCACTGCGCATGCCTCCTCAGGTCAGCGCGCCGCTGTCGGTCAGCCGCGCGCACTCGGCCGCGTCGTAACCGAGCAGCGTGCGCAGCACGTACTCATTGTCTTGGCCGAGCCGCGGCGCTGGCCTGCGCACCTCGCCCGGGGTGTCGGACAGCAGGTACCGCGGGCCCTCGACGGTCGCGGTACCGAACTGCGGGTGCGGCAGCCGGCGCAGGTGGCCGCGGTGCGCGAGCTGAGCGTCGCCGCTCCAGTCGGCGCTGCCGGCGGCGACGTGAGCGGGAACGCCGCGCCGCTGCAGGCGGGCGACCACGTCCTCGGCCCGCTGCCCCGTCGTCCAGGCGGCGACGATGTCCGCGAGCTCGGCCGCAGCGGCCAGACGGCCGGCCTCGGTCAGATAGCGCGGGTCGTCGGCCAGACCGGGGTCGCCGATCTCGGCCGCGAGCGCCTGCCATTGCCCGTCGCTGGTGACCGCCACCGCCACGAAGCGGTCTTCGTCGCCCGCGGGCAGACAGCCGAACACGCCGTGCGGGGCGAACCGCTCATCGGCGTTGCCGCGCCGGGCGGCGACGGTGCCGCGGTCGAAGTACCCGGCCATCTGCGGCGAGAGCAGGAAGACGCCGATCTCGCTCTGGGCGACGTCGAGCTGGCAGCCGAGACCGGTCAGCCGCCGCCGGTCCAAGGCGGCCAGCAGCAAGGCGAGGGAGAACCGCGGGCCCACGTAGTCGGTGTAGGGCCCGAACGGCCCGATCGGCGGTCGGTCCGGCCAGCCGACCAGATCCTGGTAGCCGCTCGCGGACGCGCCGATGTTGCCGTAGCCCGCCAGCTTGGCCGCGGGCCCGGTCTGCCCCATCAGCGACGTGCTCAGCATGATCACCGACGGTTTGAGCGACTGCACGCTCTCGTAGTCGAGCCCCCACCGTTCCATCTGACCGGGCGAGAACGACTCGATCACCACGTCCGCCCAGCCGATCAGGTCGCGGGCGACGGCCTGTCCGTCGGGGTGCTTGAGGTTGAGGGTGAGTCCGAGCTTGCCGGCGTTGCAGGTGCCGTAGAGCGCGGAGTTCTCCGCACCCGGCGTGCCGTCGTAGAACGGCTGCATCATCCGGGCGGTCTCGATGTGGGTGGACGACTCCACTCTGACCACGGTCGCGCCGAAATCGGCCAGGGCGCGGCCCACCACCGGACCGGCGACGACCCAGCTGAAGTCGGCGACCCTGAGGTCGGCCAGCGCGTCGGTCATCGCTCCTCCTTCGCCGTCGTTGTCGACGTCGCTCCCGCCGTATCGGACGTCTTTCCCGCGGCCGTCTCCGACCGTGCCCGCTCGTCGCCCAGCCAGTCGGCCAGCACCTCGGCCGTGTGCTCGCCGACTAGCGGCGCTGGCCGCCGCAGGTCAGTCAGCGGTATCGACCCGCTGGCCCAGCGCGCGGGCATGGTGCGCCGACGCGCGCCCGCGCCGACGGTGGCGAAGTAGCCGCGCGCCGCGAGCTGGACGCTGGCGGCGAGGTCGGCCGTATCGCTGATCCCAATGCAGAGCAGCCGGTAGCGGATCGCCGCGTCGAGGATCTCGGCCTTGGTCCGTCGGGCGAGGAATTCCGCTGCCGCCGTCCGCACCTCGGTCATGTCGTCCTCGGTGAACTCGCCCGTTTCGACCAGGGCCGGCAGCGTCCGCCAGTCCCAGGCCGCGACCCGGTCCGAGCAGGCGCCCTCGTCGTGCAGCCAGCGGAAGAAGTTGTTGGTGAAGCCGCCGACGGCCGCGCCCATCGCGAGGTGAAATTCGACCAGCCCGTCGCGGCAAGGCCACTTCTTCAGGTGCGAGCTGGTACCAGTGCCGCTGCCGCTCTGGTCAACCCGCTTGGTCGGGCTCACGATCGCCGCCCATTCCGGGTTGGCATCGCGCACCGAATCCGCCAGTACCCGCGCCAGCGTGTTGAGGCCGAGGCCGGCCTGCGCCGAGACGTCGACCAGCTGCCCCTGTCCGCTGCGGACGCGAGCGTGGTGGGCGATCAGCAGGCCGCCGGCCAGGTCGGCGGCGGCGTTGAGAAACGCGTGCTCCACGCTCATCCGCAGCGGTGGCCGGCCCTCATCCCGGTTGGGCTGCAGCGGACCGCCCGCCGCCCAGACGACGAGGTCCGACTCCGCGTAACCGGACTTTGGCCCGTCGTGCCCGAACGCGGTGACCGTGCCGTAGATCAGCGCCGGGTTGACCTGCCGGAGGTCGGGCCAGCCGAGGCCGAGCGCGGAGAGCACCCCCGGCCCGGCCGACTCGATGAGGAAGTCGGCCCGCAGGGCGAGGCGGCGCACCAGGTGCCTTCCGTCCGCACTGGCCAGGTCGGCGACGATACCGCGCTTGTTCGCCGCGAACGTGTCCCAGAAGTAGCTGCCGTCCGCTGAAAGCGGCGCGACCAGTCGTGCGGTCGAGCCGCCGGGCGGCTCGACCTGGACGACGTCGGCGCCGAGGTCGGCCAGCATGCGCCCGGCCAGCAGGCCGCGTTCGTCACTGAGGTCGAGTACCCGGTACTGGTCGAGCAGGCTCATCCGCGCCCGCCTCCGAAACGGATGACGCTGCGCGCGCCGTCGGAGCTGTCGAGCTGCTCAAGTCCGCGGGTCACCTCGCTCAGGTCGATCACCTCGGAGATGAGCTCGTCCAGCTTGAGCTGGCCGCGCAGGTACATCTGGCAGTAGAGCGGTATGTCGACCCGGAAGTCACCCGAGCCGATCCGGCTCCCCTGGACCAGACGCTCCGAAGTCACCAGGGCCGCGGCGGGAAGCGTGATCGTCTCCTCGGGGCGGGCCACGCCGACCACCGTGACCCGGCCGTGCACGGCGGCCATGCCGAATGCCTGCTCGATTGTCCGACCGAGCCCGACCACCTCGAGTACTTGGTCAGCGCCGCCTGCGGTCAGCGTGCGCACCGCCTCGACTGGGTCGTCGGCGGCGGCGGCGACCACGTCGGTCGCGCCGAACTCCCTGGCCCGGGCGAGCTTGGCCGGGTTGAGGTCCACCGCGATGATCTGGGTGGCACCGACCAGCCGGGCCGCCTGGATGGCGTTAAGCCCGACGCCACCGCAGCCGATCACCGCGACGCTCTGCCCGGCCCGCACGTCGGCGCGGTGCCGCACCGCGCCGACCCCGGTCAGCACCGCGCAGCCGAGCAGCGCGGCCGACTCCAGCGGCATCTCGTCGGGGATACGGACCAGCCCGCGCTCGGACACCAGCATGTGGTCGGCGAAACCCCCCAGGCCGATGAAGGCGTGCACCTCCGCGCCCGCGCGGACCAGCCGGGGGCCGCCGCCGGTCCTGGTCTGGCCCTTGTCCGTGCAGTGCTGGGTCAGCCCGCGCAGGCAGTAGCCGCAGCGGCCGCAGCAAGCGGACGGGGAGCCGACGACATGGTCACCCGGCGCGAGCATCGTCACCGCCGAGCCGACCTCCTCCACCACGCCGGACGCCTCGTGCCCGAGCACCAGCGGCAGCGGCCGGTCCTGGGCGCCGACGTGAACGGTGCGGTCGCTGTGGCAGATGCCGGACGCGACGACCCGGACCAGCACCTCGTCGGGGGCGATCCCGGCCGTTTCCACGTCGGCCTCGATCAATGGCTCGCCAAACCGCTCGAGTACGGCTGCGCGCATGGTGGTCACCTCTGTCCGTTCGGTAGCTCGTTACCGTGGCTGTCCTGTGTGCGAGCCCTGTCCTCCATGAGCGCCGCGGCCGCCGCGACGATTTGCCCCGCGGCATCGGCGGCGGCCGGCACTGGGCCGGTGAAGCGCAGGAAGCCGTGCGGCAGCGACGGGAACTCCAGCCGGGTCACCGGCACCCCGGCGGCGCGCAATCGCTCGGCGTAGGCCACGCCCTCGTCTCGCAGCGGGTCGTGGCCGGCCACGACGATGACCGCGGGCGGCAGGTCGCGCAGTTCCGGTGCGCGCAGCGGGGCGGCTCGCGGGTCAGCCCGGTCCCGCTCGCGCGGCAGGTACTGCGAGAAGAACCAGCCCATCTCGGCGACGCCGAGCACCAGGCCGTCGTAGGCCAGATAGGAGGGCCTGCCGCGGTCGGTGTCGAGAACCGGGTAGACCAGCAGTTGGCCGGCCAGCCGCACGCTGGGCAGCGGCCCGGATCCGCGTGCGCCCCGCTGGGCCGTCCCGGCCGCGAGGTCCTGGCCGGCGACCGTCGCGAGTTCTTGGGCGGCTGCCGCCGTGAGCTCCTGAGCGATCACCGCCGCGATGTTGCCGCCGGCGCTGTCACCGCCGACCACTACCTCACGACCGCCGGGCGCCGCCCACCGCACCGCGGCCAGCGCGTCCTCGACCGCGGCCGGGAACGGGTCTTCCGGGGCCAGCCGGTAGTCCACGCTGACTACCTCGCAGCCGGCCCCGTCCGCGAGCGACCGGCAGAACTGGTCCGAGTATCCAATACCGCCGGTGACCCAGCCGCCGCCGTGGAACCACAGCAGGATCCGGTCGGTGCGCAGGGCGCGGGGGGTATAGCGGCGGGCCGTCAGCCGCGGGCCGAGTTGGATGTCGGCTACTTCGCGCAACTCCGGTCCGGGCGCGCACAACGCGTCACCGGAGTCGACCCGCCGACGCATTGCGGCCGGGGCGAGCTCCGTCATCGGCGTCGCGCCCGATGTCCGCGCGGCGTCGAGCAGCTGGGCGTAAGTCCCGTCCAGCCCTGGAAACCACGTGGCCAGAGCGACTCCGGGCGGAGCCTTCGTCATCCCCGCTCCTCCAATCCATGCTATTCATATATACGTATTCCGTTGTATCGTAGCCTGGTGGTCAAGAACAAGGAACAGGTCGGCCCCTATGACGCGGTGGTCGTCGGCGCCGGCTTCGCCGGTCTCTACTCGCTGTACCGGCTGCGCGCGGCCGGGTTCTCGGTCCGTGTCTTCGAAGCCGGCGACGGCGTCGGCGGCACCTGGTACTGGAACCGCTACCCGGGCGCCCGGTGCGACGTCGAGAGCATCGAGTACTCGTACTCGTTCTCGCCCGAGCTTGAGGCGGAGTGGGAGTGGAGCGAGCGGTTCGCCACCCAACCGGAGATCCTCCGCTACCTGAACCACGTCGCCGACCGGTTCGGCCTCCGCCCCGATATCCAGCTCGGCACCCGGGTGGCGGCGGCCTGGTACGACGAGGCGGCGGAGCAGTGGGACGTGACGCTGGACGACGGCACCGCCGTGCGCGCGCGTTACCTGGTGATGGCGGTGGGGTGCCTATCCACCGCGCGAACGCCCGACCTCCCCGGGCTCAGCTCGTTCGGCGGCGCCACGTACCACACCGGCCACTGGCCGACCGAGGGCGTCGACTTCACCGGGCAGCGGGTCGGCGTGATCGGCACCGGCTCATCCGGCGTCCAGGTCATCCCCCTGGTGGCGCAGGAGGCGGCCGAGCTTGTCGTCTTCCAGCGCACGGCCAACTTCACACTGCCCGCCCGCAACGCGCCGCTAGCCCGGGACAAGGTCGAGTACTTCCTGGCACACCGGGCGGAGCTGCGCGCGCAGGAACGGGCGAGCCGGAACGGGACGCTGCGGAAGAACTTCGACGAGTCGGCCGTGACCGCCCCGGCCGGGGTGCGCGAGCAGCGCTTCCGGCAGTGGTGGGAAATTGGCGGCAGCGACATCATCGGCACGTTCAACGACCTGACGGTCGACCAGCGGGCGAACGACCTGCTGGCCGACTTCATCCGGGGCAAGGTGCGCGAGATCGTCCGCGACCCGGACGCGGCGGCCGCCCTGACCTCGCAGGACTATCCGGTCGGGGCGAAGCGGGTCTGTCTTGGCACCGACTACTACGAGACGTTCAACCGGGACACGGTTCGCCTGGTCAACCTGCGCGAGGCGCCGCTCGAATCCGTCACGCCGACCGGGATCCGCACGTCGGACGCCGAGTACGAGCTCGACGCGATCGTCTTCGCGACCGGCTTCGACGCGATGACCGGGTCGATCCTCGGCGTCGACATCCACGGCCGCGGCGGCCGTTCGCTGCGCGACGACTGGGCGGCCGGGCCGCACACCTACCTGGGGATCTCCTGCAACGGGTACCCCAACCTGTTCCTCATCACCGGTCCTGGCAGCCCGTCGGTCCTCAGCAACGTGGTCGTCTCGATCGAGCAGCACGTCGAGTGGGTCTGCGACCACCTCGAGTACCTGCGCAAGAAGGACCTCGTCACCACCGAGGCGGACTACGACTCCCAGGAGGAGTGGGTGGCGCTGGTCAACGAGCTGGCCAGCCGGACCCTGATGCCGAAGGCTGCGTCCTGGTACATGGGGGCGAACGTGCCCGGCAAGCCGCGGGTGTTCATGCCGTTCATCGGCGGCGTGGGCCGCTACCGGGAGATCTGCGCCGGGGTGGCGGCCGATGACTACCGAGGGTTCATCACCTCGCCGTGACCGCGTCGGCGGCCGCCTAGACCGGGCGGGCCGCCGACGGCGGATCGGGTCCGATCCGGTCAGCTGCGGCGGCCGGCTTCCAGCAGGGCGCCCGGCTCCGCGTACTTGCCCCTGGTGTAGGGCGAGTTGCCGCCGATGGCGGTCAGCCCGCCGTCGACCACCATCGTGTGCCCGGTCACGAACGCCCCGTCGTCGCTGGCCAGGTAGCTGACCGCGGCCGCGATGTCGGCGGGCAGGCCGGGCCTGCCGCCCGCCGCGCCGGCCGCCAGCGCCTCGGTGACCTGGCCGATCGCGGTGGCGTCGCCCAGGACCAGGTCGGCCGTCATGGCGGAGACGACGGCGCCCGGCATCACCGCGTTGACCCGGATGCCGTGCGGCCTCAGCTCGGCCGCGACCGAGCGCATCAGGCCGAGGATGCCGGCCTTGGCCGCGCTGTAGGCGTGGTTGCCGATGCCGCCGACCACGGCCGCCGGGCTGGTCGTGGCGATGATGACCCCGCTGCCGCGGGGGATCATGACCCGGGCCGCGTGCTTCATCGTGACGAACACGCCCCGCAGGTCGACCGCCCAGGTGAGGTCGACGTCGGCCATCCTGGTCTTGTCGATCGGCCCGTAGGCGCCGAAGATGCCGGCGTTGGCGAAGGCCACGTCGAGCTGGCCGAACTCGGTCACGGCGAGGTCGACGGCCGCGGCCACGTCGTCCTCCCGGGTCACGTCGGCGCCGATGGGCCGGCAGCGGTCTCCGTGCTCGGCCGCGACCTTGGCGGCGGCCCCGGCCTGGATGTCGGCCACCACGACGCGGGCCCCGTCGGCCACCAGCCGCCGCACGGTTCCCTCGCCGATGCCGCTGGCACCGCCGGTGACCAGGGCGACCTGGCCGGCCAGGCGGCCGCTGGAGCGGTTTTCCCCGGTGCTTGTCATGCGCGGCCCGCCTCCTGCATGTCGTCGGCCGGCAGTGGATCCGCGCCCGGCCAGGCGACCGGGAGGTCACCGGTCATCGCCTCCGCCATGGCCGCCCAGGGCAGCGCGTAGTTGAATCGGAGCACCCGGCGCGCGAACCGCCAGCCGCCATCCACCCGGACGTAGTCATCGAGGTAGCGCATCGCGCACAGCACCGTCTGCCCGGCGATGGACAGCTCCCCCCGGCTGGGCACGATGCCGCTGGCGTGGTCGTCGTCGGCGAACTCGAGAACCTGCGCGAGCGCGGTGTGGATGGTCCGGCCGTAGCCGGACCTGATCGACCGCAGCACGCCCACCACGCCGCGCGGTCCGACCTGGCCGGCCATCTCGGCGTCGGCGGCGAACAGGCCGGACAGCGCTTCCCAGTCCGAATCGTCGACCGCGAGGCAGTAGCGGTTAACGAGCTCGCGCAGCTCCGCCCGGTCCTCCAGGCGCCGTATCCGGCGCGAGAGATCATCTGAACTCACAGGTACTCCTCCAGCCCGGTTGATATGCGCCCAATCATTATCATAGATTAAGAATCCGGCTCAACCAAGGGAGCATGATGACGCGGCACTACACCGACCTGCAGCCGACCGATCAGGACATGAGCCGTTGGACGGTGGCGCACGTGCTGCGCGGGCACGCCGCCCGCAGGCCCGATGCCAGCTGCCTGGTCGCGCCGGAGGAGGGTCTGGAGTTCAGCTACGCCGACGTGCTCGACCGGGCCGAGCGGGTGGCGGGCGGCCTGCGAGCCGGCGGCGCGGCCGACGGCGACCGGGTCGTGATCATGGCCGCGAACTCATCCCGGTTCGTGTTCAGCTGGCTCGGCTGCGGCGTCGGGGCGCTGGTGGAGGCGCCGATCAACAGCGCCTACGAGGGCGAGTTCCTGCGCCACCAGGTCAGCCTGGTGCAGGCCCGCTGGGCGGTGATCGACGACGTGTTCGCCGCGCGCTTCACCGCGCTGCGCGACGACCTGCCCGGCCTGGAGGGCTTCTGGGTCATCGACACCGGCCACCTCGCCGCCGCGCTCGACCTGCTGCGCCAGGCCGGCTGGGCCGCGCGGCCGTGGGACATGCTGCTGGCGGCGGATCGGCTGGCGCTGCCCGATCCGGCGCCGCAGTCGCTGGCGTCCGTGTTCTACACCTCGGGCACCACCGGGCCGTCCAAGGGCGTCGCGATGCCGCACGCGCAGATGTACTTGTTCGGCTCCATCATCGTCTCCCTCACCCGTCTGACCAGCGCCGACACCTATCTGACAGTGACGCCGCTGTTCCACGGGAACGCGCAGTTCATGGCCGCCTACCCGGCCTTGATCGCCGGCGGGCGGATCGTCATCAGGTCCCGCTTCAGCGCCAGCCGCTGGGTCGACCAGCTGCGCGAGAACCAGGTCACGGTGACCAACCTGATCGGCGTCATGATGGACTTCGTCTGGAAGCAGCCGCCCCGCCCGGATGACGCGGACAACGTGCTGCGCTGCGTGTACGCGGCGCCGACGGCGTTCTCGGTGCTCCCGGAGTTCATGGCGCGGTTCGGCGTCGAGGCGTTCGTCGACGCGTTCGGCCTGACCGAGACGTGCGCGCCGATCATGTCGCCCTACGGGGAGATGCGCCCGGCGGGCGCGCCGGGGCTGCTGGCGGCCGACTGGTTCGAGGCCCGGCTGGTCGATCCGGAGACCGACCAGGAGGTCCCGGTCGGGTCGGTCGGCGAGCTCGTCATCCGCTACAAGCACCCGTGGACGTCCAGCATGGGCTACTACGGAATGCCCGAGAAGACCCTCGAGGCGTGGCGCAACCTGTGGTTCCACACCGGCGACGCGCTGCGCCGCGACGCCGACGGCTGGTACTACTTCGTCGACCGGTACAAGGACACCCTCCGCCGCCGCGGCGAGAACATCAGCTCCTACGAGGTCGAGCAGGTCATCCTCGGCCACCCAGCGGTGGCCGAGTGCGCGGTCATCGGCGTCCCGGCCGACTTCGAGGCGGGCGAGGACGAGGTGCTGGCGGTGGTGGTCGCGCCCGGCGACGTCGACGCCGCCGCGATCTGGGCGTGGTGCCAGGGCCGGATGCCGGGCTTCGCCATCCCGCGGTTCATCCGGTTCGCGGACCAGCTGCCACGGACGCCGTCCGAGAAGATCCGCAAGTCCGAGCTGCGGACCGAGGGCACGTCCGGGGCCCACGACCGGAACGCGGAGGTCGCGGCCGGCTAGACCGGGAGGCGATCGGGCGGCGCCGCCTCGGTGCCAGGCCGGTGCACGGGCAGATCGCCGGTTATCGCGCCGTCGAGGCGTGACCACGGCAGTGCGTAGCTGAACGCGATCTGCCGCCGGGCGAAGCGCCAGCCGCCGGCCTGGCGCACGTAGTCGTCGTAGTAGCGCATGGCGCAGACGACGGTCTCGCCCTTGACGGCGAGCTCGGCGCGCGCGGGCACCAGGCCGGTCGCGTGATCGTCGTCCTCGAACTCGACCAATTGCCCGTGCGGGGTGTGAATGGTCCGCCCGTAGGTCGACCGGACCGATCGCAGCCGCGCCACCGTCTCGTCGCCGCTCTCTCCCCCCGCCGCCTCGGGCCGGTCGGCGAACAGCGTGCGCAGCGCGGCCCAGTCCGAGTCGTCCATCGCGCGGCAGTAGCGCACGGTCAGGTCCCGCAGCTCCTGCCTGTCCTGCAGGCGGCGCACGGCGCGGGTGAGGTCAGCGTCGTCCATCAGTTCTCCTGCGCGGGCTTCTTCATGATCATCCCGGCCCGGTGGCAGAGGTGGACGACCTCGTCTCGCTGGTTATAGCCGCGGTGCTCGAACCAGACGATCCCCGCGTCCTGGCGGCTCCGTGATTCGCGCTTGCGCAGGATGGTCGATTCCGCGCGGAGCGTGTCGCCGTGGAACACCGGTGCCGGGAAGGTCATCTTGTCGTAGCCGAGATTTCCGATAGTGGTCCGGAAGGTCAGGTCCGGAACGATCATCCCGCCGATCAGGGCCGCGGTGAACAGGCTGTTCACCAGCCGCCGGCCCTGGGGCAGGTGGGCCTTGGCGTATTCCTCGTCCAGGTGGATGGGCGCGACGTTCATCGTGAGCGAGGTGAACAGGACGTTGTCCATCTCGGTCACGGTCCGGGTGAAGGGATGGGAGAACTCGGCCCCTTCCTCCATCTCCTCGAAGTACAGTCCGCGCACACTCGTCCCCTCTCATTCGAAATCTATTACGCTCACCGGCCCCTTGGCCTGCCGAACTTCTTGACCGATAGCAAATCATGATTATGATATGAATCAAAATCCATGATCATGATCTCTGGATGCCTCAGGAGGACCGATGACCCCCGATGGTCACGTGCGAAGACGCCGCTCCCGGCCGCTGCGGCGCGCCGCTGCCCTGGTGGCCGTCGCGGCCGCGTTGCTGCTGGCCGCAGCGTGCAGCTCGGGCGGCTCAAGCAGTTCCACTGCCAGCAGTTCCGGCGCCAGCAGTTCCGGGACCGGGACCGCCAGCGCCGCCGCGACGTCAGGCGGCGGTCTGAGCGCAGCCGACCAGGCGGGTCTGGCCAAGGCGGAGGCCCTTGTTGCCAAGCAGAGCGTGCGCCCGACGACGATCACCGACACGACCGCGGTCACCAAGGCCATCCCCAAGGGCCTGACCATCGACTTCATCCCGTGCGGCAGCCCCGAGTGCACGCTCGAGGGCGACATCGTCAAGCAGGCCGCCGCCACGGTCGGCTGGAACACCGTCATCCTCCCTAACGACGGGTCGGCGACGGGCGACAAGGACGCCTTCACCCAGGCGGTCAGGAACAAGGCCGCGGCTATTCTGTACACCGCCATCCCGGCCTCCGTTTTCGCATCGCTGCTGCCGCAGATTAAGGCCGAGGGCATCTTCATCTCCACCTGCTGCGTGACCGACGCGGTCGGGCCGAGCACCGGCATCGGCTACCTGATTGACGGCCCGTCGCAGGTCGGCCCGGTCGGCGGGACGCAGGCGGCCTGGGTCGCCGCGAACTCGAAGGACACCGCGGACTCGCTGTTCGTCAACATTCCCGCGTTCGCGATCCTGGCCAGCCAGGAGACCTACTACCAGAACGGGATGGCTTCCTACTGCCCGACCTGCAAGGTGAACACGCTCAACATCGCGCTGGCGAACCTATCCAGCGCCCCCACCACGATCGTCTCCTACCTGCGGGCGAACCCGAGCGTGAAATACGTGGTCGCGTCGACCGACGGCATCACGATCGGACTGCCCGCGGCGATCAAGGCGGCCGGGCTCACCGGCGTCCAGATCGTCGGCCAGGGAGCCACCCCGACCAACATCCAGTACCTGCACAGCGGGCAGGAGAGCGCCGACGTCGCGTTCCCCTACTACGAGGTGATGTACGCGATGACCAACGCGGCCATCCAGGAAAAGGCGGGCATGACGGTGGCTCCGTCGGTCGCACCGCCATCGTGGCTGCTGACCCCGCAGAACGCGCCGACCACTAGCGCCCAGGTCTTCCCGGTCGTCACCACCTACAAGTCCCAGTACGCAGCGCTGTGGGCCAACCCGTAAGCAGATCAGGCAGGGCAATCTCATGGCGGGCGCCCGAAACGGCGATTGTTCCGGGCGCCTCGCCCTGGTAAGCGTTAGGAGCCTCGCATGGTGGACATGCTGAGTGCGCAGGATGAGCACGAGATCCGCACGTCCTTGCGCAAGGTGCTGTCGAAGTTCACGGACGAGTACTGGATGGAGCACGACCGGGACCACGAGTTCCCCGGGGACTTCTACCAGGCGATGGCTCAAGCCGGCTGGCTCGGCATCTGCATCCCGGAACAGTACGGCGGCGGCGGCGCGGGCGTCCAGGAAGCGGCGTTGCTGCTTGAGGAGGTCACCGGCAGCGGCGGTGCGCTCAACGCGGGCACGACCGTCCAGGTCGGCTTGTTCGGCCTCGAGCCAATCGTCAAGTACGGCACCGAGGAGCAGCGCGAGCGGTTCCTGCCCGCAGCGGCCGACGGCAGCCTGCAGGTCTCGTTCGGGATCACCGAGCCGGACGCCGGAACCGACACCACCAGCATCACCACGTTCGCCGAGAAGGTCCCCGGCGGTTACCGCGTCAACGGCCGCAAGGTGTTCATCTCCCGCGCTGAGCAAGCCGATCGGCTGCTGCTCATCACCCGGACCGCGCCCCGTTCGGCCAGCGCGAAGAAGACCGACGGCATGACCTTGTTCTTCCCGCAGATGGACCGGGACCGGATCAGGGTCCAGCCGATACCCAAGCTGGGCCGCAACGCGATCTCGACCAACATGCTGTTCATCGACGACTTGTTCATCCCCGATGCCGACCGTATCGGCGAGGAAGGCCGCGGCTTCAAGTACCTGCTGGCGGGGCTCAACGCCGAGCGCATCATCGTGGCCGGAGGCTGCCTCGGGATGGGGCGGGTGTCGCTGCGGCGCGCCGTCGACTACGCCAAGCAGCGGCACGTCTTCGGCCGGCCGATCGGAATGAACCAGGGGGTCCAGTTTCCGCTGGCTGACTCGCTGGCCAAGCTCGATGCGGTCGAGTTGCTCATCCGCAAGGCGGCGTGGCTGTACGACAACGGCCTGCCGTGCGCCAAGGAGGCGAACGAGGCGAAGCTACTGGCCTCAACCTGGGCCTTCGAGGCGGCCGACCGCGCGCTGCAGGTTCACGGCGGGTACGGCTACACCAGCGAGTACCACGTCGAGCGTTACTGGCGGGAGGCGCGCGTCCAGCGCATCGCCCCCATCTCCAATGAGCTGGTCCTCGCGTACCTCGGCGAGAAGGTACTCGGTCTGCCCCGCTCCTACTGAGCCGCTAGCCGAGATCGAGGACGGGCCCCCGTCGCGCGCCGGGAGTGAATGTGGCCGGTATGGACCGCCAGCCGGTGTTGGTGCCCTGGTGCGGATAGCGCTGCACCAGGTCGAGCCGCACCTCGTAGTCCGGCATCCGGCGCAGAATCTGCCCGATCAATTCCATCGCCATGGCCCGGCCCAGATGGGATCCGGCGCATCGGTGGATACCGACGCCGAAGGCCGTGTGCCGGTTCGGCCAGCGTTCGATGTCGAGCGTGTCCGGATCGCTGAACTGGGCCGGGTCACGGTTGGCCGACGCCCAGGCCAGCAGGACCCGGTCACCCCTGGACATCGGGCAGCCGTGGAACTCGGTGTCGGCGGCGATGGTCCGGGCGAGCGCCTGAGTCGGCGAGAAGTAGCGCAGGAACTCCTCGACCGCCTTCGGCAGCTTCTCCGGGTGCGCGATGAGGTCCGCCCGCACGTCCTGGTGCTGGTACAGCCATACCAGGGCCTGGCTCACGAGCGAGGCGGTCGTCCCGACGCCGCCCGCGAGCAGCAGCTCGACCATCGAGAAGACCTCGTCATCCGAGACCGGGCGGCCATCCATCTCCTGGTCGACCAGGTAGCTGATGGCGTCCTGCCGGTGCCCGGCCCGCCGCGCGGCGATGGTCTCCCGCATCTGCCGCGAGCAGAACGGCATGTCGACCGTGGTGGCCTGCACGTACTCAGCGGAGCCGGGCACGGCCGCCAGGATCGCGCGATGCAGCCGGGCGTAGCGATGCCAGTCCCGGACGGGCAGGCCGAGCCAGTCCACGGTGACGATCGAGGGCACGCCGATGACCTCGGCCAGGTCGCAGTCGCCGGACTCGATGACCTCGTCGATGAACCAGGTCGTGTACATGGAGATCAGCCCCCACATCCGATCGACCGCCTTCGGCGCGGTGATCACGTTGACGAGCCTGCGGTAGCCGCGGAACTCGGGCAGGTCGATCTCGATCGGGATGTGCAGGTGCATCGGCGTCTTGGGGATGACAACGGTGAGGCCCTCGCCGCCGTGGGCGTTGCGCGCCGAGGAGAAGACATCGTCGTCGCGGGCGGCTTCGAACACGCCCTCGTAGCCGGACAGCACCCAGTAGCCGCCGTGCGCTTGCGTCCACGCCACCGGGCACTCCTCGCGCAGCGCGCGGTAGGAGCCCACCGGGTCGGCCGAGTGCTGCTGCGAGTTGTGGTCGAATGCCACGACCGGTTGATACACCATGATAATGATGATCCTAGATATCGGATCGTTGTCAATCTTGACAACCTAATCTATGACAACGAATATCATAGATAGGTCTGCCTGACTCGTCAGCAGGGCCGTCCGAGGAAGGAACACGGGATGCCACTTCGTTTCGAGGATCGCGTCGCCCTGGTGATCGGCGGAGGGTCGGGCATGGGCCGCGCGACCTGCCATCGGCTGGCCGCCGAGGGCGCCTACGTACACGTGGCCGACGTGAACGCCGGCGCCGCCAAGGCGGTGGCAGAGGAAATCCTCGCCTCCGGCGGCGCCGCGGAGCCGGAGCAGGTCGACGCCACCGGCGTCGCCGACCTGCGCAGCCTGTTCGATCGCCTCGACCAGCAGCACGGCAAGCTGCACGTCCTGCACAACCAGGTCGGCATGCCCGGGCCGGCCGGCATCGAGGTGTCGGACGAGGACTGGCAGCGCAACCTGGACGTGAACGTCAAATCCGCCTTCTACGGCGCCACCCTCGGCTTTGAGCTGCTTAAACGCGCTGACCGGAAGGCGTCGATCACCTTCACCGCCTCGACCTCGGCGCTCGTCGGGTCCCCCTACAGCCCGATCTACTCGCTGACCAAGGGAGCGATCGTGGCCTTCACCCGGGCGCTGGCGCTGTACGGCGCGCCGCACGGCATCCGGGTGAACGTGATCTGCCCAGGATCGGTCGACACCCCCATGCTGCCGCAGTTCTTCGGGCGGGAGCCGGGCGCGGACGTCGCCGACCTGATGGGCGCGTTCATCGCCAACATCCCGCTCGGGCGGGCGGCCCAGCCCGAGGAGATCGCGTCCGTGGTCGCGTTTCTGGCCAGCGACGACGCGGCCATGGTGACCGGCGTCGCCATCCCCGTCGACGGCGGCGTGGTAGCGAAGTGAGCACTGCCGCTTCCGCCGGGGCGGTGGTGGTCACCGGCGCCGCCCGCGGCATCGGAGCGGCGATCGCGCAGCGCTTCGCGGCCGACGGCTACGTGGTCGTCGGGGTGGATCGTGACGGCGACCAGCTGAGCCAGGCGCTGGCCGACCTGCCCGGGGCCGAGCCGGTCGTCGGCGACGTCACCGACGAGCAGGTGATGGACGAGGCGTGCGAGCGCGGGGCGGCCCGCGGGCTGCGCGCGTTCGTCGCCAACGCGGGAATCGCCCGGCCGGGCCGATCGCTGGACTTTCCCATCGAGGTCTGGGATCAGCTGCTCGCGGTCGACCTCACCGCCGCGTTCCTCGGGGCGCGGGCGGCCTGCCGCCGGATGCCGGACGGAGGATCGATCGTGATGATCTCATCGGTCAACGGGCACCTCGGTTTCGGCGGGCGCGCGGCTTACTGTGCCGCCAAGGCCGGCATTCAGGGGCTCGTCCGGTCGCTCGCGGTGGAGTGGGCTCCGCTGGCGGTGCGCGTGAACGCGGTCTCCCCCGGCACCATCGCCACGGAGATGCAGGCGAAGTTCATGCGGACCGGCTACGGGTCGGCCGAGCGGTTCCTGTCGCGGGTGCCGATGGGGCGCTTCGGCGAGCCGTCCGAGATCGCGGACGCGGTGCACTTCCTGTGCTCGCCGCGTTCGAGCTACATCACCGGGGTGGTTCTGCCCGTCGACGGGGGCTGGCTGGCTAACGGACTTCCGGGCGAGCCCGGCTGACGCCAGCCGGGACGTGGTTAAGGAGATGTCATGGTCGATGTCGGTCTGCTGCTCAGCGACGTGCCCACCTCGGTGCCCCCGTCGCAGCAGTTCCGCGATGTACGGCGCATCGTCGAGGCGGCGCAGGCCAGCGGTCTCAGCTACATCGCGATCGGCCAGCACTTCCTCTACGGCGACCTGCGCTGGCTGCAGCCCGTTCCGCTGCTGGCCCGGCTGGCGGCCGACGTTGAACCGCACGTCCGGCTGGTCACCCAGATCATGATCGCGCCGCTCTACCACCCGGTTCTGCTGGCCGAGGAGATCGCCACGCTGGACGTCGTCACCGAGGGCCGGCTGATCTTCGGCGCCGGGCTCGGATACCGCCCGGAGGAGTACGGCTTCCTGGGCGTCCCGTTCGCCGAGCGCACGGCCCGGATGGACGAGTCGCTCGAGCTCATGCAGCGGCTCTGGACCGAGGACGAGGTGACCTTCCACGGCCGCTTCTGGACCCTGGATAACGTCAGGCCGCACCTGAAGCCGGCTCAGTCGCCGTACCCGCCGATCTGGATCGGCGCGCACAGCATGGCCGGGGCGCGACGGGCCGGACGCTACGGCGACGCCTACGCCTGTCCGCCGGAGACGCCGGCCGACGAGGTCAGAGCGCGCTACGCCGCGGTCAAGGCCGGATTCGACGCCCGCGGCAAGGCGTTCGGCCCGCAGCCGCTGCGCCGCAACGTGCTGATCGCCGACACCGCCGAACGGGCGGTTGCCGAGTACGCGCGGGTCGCGCAGGGCCGGTACATCAGCTACGCGCAGCGCGGCCTCGACGTCATGGCGGGCAGCGACCTCGAACGCGACTTCGCCGCCGCCGTGGCCGGGCACGTCGTCATCGGCACCCCCGACGAGGTCGCCAGGCAGCTGCTGGGCCTGGTCACGACGCTTCCGGTCAATCCGCTGCTGATTCGCCCGCAGTGGCCATCGATGGACACCGACGAAACCATCGCGGCCATCAGCCGCTTCGGCGCCGAGGTCTTGCCCGCCCTGCGCGCGGTCGAACCCCGGACGAGCATATGACCCGGACCAGACCGTGCCCGCGACGACTGCGAACCGACTGGAAAGGCGGCTCATGAGCGTAACCCCGACGGCCGGAAACCCGCTCCGTGACTGGATCCCCGGTATCAGAGACCTGCTGATCGACGGCGCATTCGTCAGCCCGCAGGGCGAACGCTGGCCGGTCTACAACCCCGCCACCGAGGAGGTCATCGCCACCGTCGGCGGCGCGTCGGCGGAGCAGGTCGACGCGGCGGTCAGCGCCGCCCGGGCGGCCTTTCCCGGCTGGGCCGGGCTTCCCGGCCGGGAACGATCGCGGCACCTGCACCGGCTGGCCGACGTGCTCGAGGGCGCCGCCGACGAGCTGCTGCCCTCGATCGTGAACGAAGTGGGGACACCGGTCTCGCTGGCGGCTTTCCTGCAGGTGCGGATGGCAGTCCAGCAGCACCTGCGGTGGGCGGCCGACGCCGCCACGGTGGACCGGACCCAGCATCTCGGCCCCTGGCGCGAACCGGTGCCGACGATGAGCGACGTGGTGCTTGAGCCGGTCGGGGTGGTGGCCGCCATCACCGGCTACAACTACCCGCTCAACCTGGCGATCTTCAAGTTCGGGGCGGCGCTGGCGGCCGGTTGCACGGTCGTGCTCCTGCCATCGCCGAGGACGCCGCTGACGACGCTGCTGCTCGGCGAGCTGATCCGCCGGGCGGAGCTGCCCCCGGGCGTGATGAACGTGATCACCGGCAACGCGGACGTCGGCCGGCAGCTGTCATCGCACCCGGGGGTGGACCGGGTCTCCTTCACCGGATCCGACGCCGTGGGGGCAATGATCATGGCCCAGGCCGCCGAGCGGCTGACCGGGGTGACCCTGGAGCTGGGCGGGAAATCGCCGAGCATCGTCCTGCCCGGCGCCGACGTCGGCCAGGTCGCGGTGGAGACCCACCTGCGGTGGTCGCGGAACGGAGGTCAGGGCTGCGCGGCGCTGGCCCGGCTGCTCGTGCACAAGTCGCTCTACGACGATTTCCTGGCCGCCAGCGAGCCTGCGTTCCGGCAGATGGTCGTCGGTGACCCGTGGGATCCAGCCACTAACATCGGCCCGATGATCAGGCCCGATCACCGGGACCGGGTGCAAGGGTTCATTGACGACTCGGTCGCGGCAGGCGGGCGCAAGCTGCTCGCGGTGACCAAGCCGGTGCCCGACCGGGGGTGGTTCGTCAACCCGGTCCTGCTCGGCGACCTGCCCTCCGGTGCCCGGGCCGTGCAGCAGGAGATCTTCGGGCCGGTGGCCGTTATCCTGCCGTTCGAGGACACCGATGACGCGATCCGGCTGGCCAACGACACGCCCTACGGGCTGGCGGCGAACGTCTGGTGCGGAGACAACCTGAAGGAGGGACGGCGCGTCGCCGAGCGGGTCCGGGCCGGCACGGTATGGATCAACGGCGGCGGCTCGATGCGCCCGGACGCGCCCTTCGGCGGGTACGGCCGCTCTGGCATCGGCCGCGAGCTCGGCGAGTGGGGGATGCGCGAGTACTTCGAGGTCAAGCACATCCAGTGGCGGGTGTTAGTACGGCAGAGATCCGCCGTCGATGTTGATCAAGTTACCGGTGATGCTCCGGGCCAGGTCGGTGACCAGGAAGGCGGCCAGCGCGGCGACCTCCTCGACCGTGACCAGGCGTCCGGTCAGCGTCTCATCCGCGTACTGCTGCAGGAACTCCTCGTAGGTCACGCCGGCGGACTCGGCGGTGGCCCGCCCGGTGGTCGTCATCAGATCGGTCTCGACCCCGCCCGGGCAGAGCGCGTTGCAGGTGATGCCGCACGTGGCGTACTCGGCCGCGACCGCGCGGGTGAAGCCGTTCATCGCGTGCTTGAACGTCACGTAATGGCTGACCCCGGAGATCCGGCAGCGTTTGCTCTCCACCGATGAGATGTTGATGACGCGGCCCCAGCCGGCGCTCTGCATACCGGGGAGTGCCCGGCGGGTGGACCACAGGGCGGAGTTCAGGATCAGGTCGGCCGTATAGCCCCAGTCGTCGTCGGTCATGCTGGCGACCGGGGCGACGCCGCGGGAGCCGCCGACGTTATTGACCAGGACGTCGATTCTGCCCCAGTGGCCGAGCACATCGTCCACCGCCCGCTCGGCCTGGCCCTGATCGGCGCCGTCGGCGGCCAGGAAGACGGCGCGGTCGCCCGCCGCCATCTCGCGCAGGGCCTGCTCCCCCTTGCCGGGATCCCGTCCCGAGACCGCGACCAGGTAGCCGTCGGCCAGCAACCGCTCCGCGATGCCCCGGCCGATGCCCCGTGTTCCCCCGGTGATGAAAGCCACTCTGCCAGCGGACATCCGGATTCCCTTCCTTCTGCTCAGGACCGCTCGCGAGCGGCGGCGGCGCCGACGCCGACGGCGCGCAGAGCCGATGCCCTGCGCGCCGCCAGCTGCTAGGCGCCTGTTCTCCCGGTGCCGGCTATCCCAGTCCCCAGAGGGCCTTGAACTGCGACTCGTAGTTGAGCACCAGCGGGAAGGCCAGGTTGCTGGTGGGCGCGTTGGACGGGGTCAGCACCCACATCGGCGGCGCGACCGAGGGGGTCACCGCCACGCCCGCCTCGTGCTGCGCGACCGCGTTGACCATCGACCACATCACCTCGTAGTACGGGAAGGCGACATCGCCTGCCTGCTCGCCGGAGTGCATGTACTGCAGGTTGGTCGCCGTCGCCCCCTGGCCGACGATCTGCACGCCGGAAAGGCCGGCCGCCTTCAGCGCGGCGGGCAGCCCGACGGTGAGGCCGTCGGTGGAAGCCACCACGTACTTGACGCTCGGGTGCGACCGGACGTACGCGACGATCGTGGCCGGGGCGGTCGCGATGTTGGCGAGGGCGATATCGAGCTCGCTGACCGTGCAGGTCGGGCAGTAGGCGGCCATGCCCGACTTGTAGTCGGCCACGCCGTTGTCGAGGATGGGCAGCTCAGGCAGGCCGATGATCACCGAATCGGCGGTGTCCTTGGAATCGGCCGCCACCAGCGCGGCCTGCGCGCCGCCAACCGGCCCGACCTGGGAAGGCACGTCGACGGCGTAGCCGATCCCGGTCGCGGACCCGGCCACGTCGGTCACACAGCAGGTGGAGACGAACGTGCCGTTCGCCTTCAGCGCTGCCGCGTCCGACGCGTAGAGCGCCGCCGGAATACCGGTGAACAGCACGGCGGCGGGCTTGGTCCGCACGACCTGGTCGAAATCGCTCTTCCAGGCGGCCGAAGAGCCGTCGTTGTTCAAGATCACGGTGCTCCAGCCGAGCAGGTTGTCCGCGTCCTGAACGAGCTGGCCCTCCTGGGTGCACTCGGGGGTGGCGCCGCAGGTGATGAAGTCGACCGTCTTGCCCTTGGGAATGGGGTTGGTGATCTTCACCGTGTTCGTGATCTGAGTGGGGCGCGTCTCCGCCGTGGCCAGGAACGCCTGGGCCTTGGCCAGACCAGCCTGGTCGGCCGCGCTGAGACCGCTGCCCCCGGTGGTCGCGCTGGCGCCGGAGCTGGCGGCGGCAGTGCTGCCGGCGCTCGCGGCGCTGGACGAGCTTGAGCTGTTGGAACTACACCCCACGGCAACGAGGACCGCCGCCACGACGGCCAGCGCTGCGACTGGCTTGCGCGCGGCTCTGCGCGCTCTCTGCAGGATTGGCATGGACCCCTCCACGTTGGATCGCACTCCGCATGATCCATAATTTGTGCCATATCATAATCATCATTAGCAGGTTGCGGTCAAGACGGGTTCCGGGATTGTTTCTGGAACGATTCCCGTCTGGTGCCGAGGAACAGCGAGAGGCGATGAGCGTGCGAGGCGAGATGCGCACAGGGACACAGCCGGGGGAACCGCCGAACCCGGCCCCGATCGCTGGTGATCAAGGCGGGGCCGCCCGCCCCTACCCCGCGCCGGTCGCGGCGGCCTTCGCCGACTTCCTGGCCGGGCTGGCGCGGCGCGAGCTCACGGTGCGGCGGTGCGCCGCCTGCGGCGCGCTCCAGTGGCCGCCCCGCCCGTTCTGCTCACGGTGCCGTGGTGACGAGTTCCGGGCCGCCGCGCTCCCCGACCGGGGGGTGGTGCATACCTTCACCGTCTGCTACCGGGCCTTCGACCCCTGGTTCGCCTCGCGGGTCCCGTACGCCATCGCGGTGGTGGAGATCAGCGACGGGATCCGGCTGACCGGCAGCTACCTCGGCGCTGATCCGTCCGACCTCGCCTGCGGCATGGCGGTCCGCGCCCAGTACGAGGCGGTGGACGGGCACGCCTTTCTTGGCTGGGTCCTGGACGACGGCGGCCGGCCGTGAGCGGGCCGATCGCGAAGCTCACCGGCATCGGTGAAACGGAGTTCGTGCGCGGCACCGCCAAGAGCGCCGAGCACCTGCTCATCGAGGCCGCCCGGCGAGCGTGCGCCGACGCGGCGGTCGACCCGTCGACCGTCGACGGCGTCGTGATCCCCAGCGCCAAGATCACGCCCGAGTCCTATGTCAGCGGACTGGGAATCACCGACCTGCGTTTTTCCGCGGCCAATTTCCTGGGCGGAGCCAGCGCGGTGGCGGCCGTCATGATCGCGGTCGCGGCGGTGGCGTCCGGCCGGGCCCGCCGGGTGATCGTCGCGGCCGGCGGGACCCAGTACAGCGGGCGGCGGCTCAGCCGGGCTGACGGCGCCGCTGCCGGTTTCTCCTGGCCGGGCCAGGACTTCCGGACCCATCTGGAGCATCCGTACGGCCTGGTCGTCCCGATGCAGTGGTACAGCCTGCAGGCCAACCGCTGGCTGCATGAGACCGGCGCCGATCCGGCCGGGCTGCGCGCCGTCGCGCTCGCCGCCCGCGCCCACGCGAGCCGGAACCCGCAGGCGCATTTCGCCCGGCGCCCGCTGACAGCGGAGGAATACGACCGAGCGCCCTTCATCGTCAAGCCGTTCCGGCTCTATGACATCTGCCTGGAGTCCGACGGCGCCGCGGCGGTGCTGGTCGAGCCGGCCTCGGCGGCGGCGCGCTCGCGCCAGCGCGACGTGCTTGTCCTCGGCGGCGGCGAGGGCCGCGCGGATGTCCCTGACGACCTGGCGAGCCTGGCCCGACATCCTTGATCTCGGACTGCAGAAGGCCGCCGGCCGGGTGCTCGCAGAGCTGGGGCTGTCGGCCGCCGATTTCGACTTCGCGCAGATCTACGACTGCTTTACCTTCGTCGTGCTACGCCAGCTCGAGGAACTGGGCTTCTGCGGCCGGGGAGAAGGCCCGTCGTATGTCGCCGACGTCGGCATCGGACCGGGCAGCAAGGTCCCGGTGAACACCCATGGCGGCCTGCTCGCCCAGGCCCACATCGCGGGGATGAATCACGTGACGGAAGCGGTGCGCCAGCTGCGGGGCAGCGCCGGGCCGGCCCAGGTCGAGAACGCATCGCTCGGGCTGGTCACCGGCTACGGGGACATGTCCGACGGCTCGCTGCTGGTGCTCGCCACCACCAGCTGAGCCGCCGGACGGGCGGGCGCCCCGGTCAGGCGCGGGCCCGCTGCCGGAAGGGCAGCCAGCGGTTCCGGCCGGCCTGGCCCCGCAGCGGGCTCCTGGTCTGGTAGACGCTCGCCCCCAGGGCGGCGATGAGGACGACGCCGGTGAACATGTCGGCCGCCCACAGCGGCGCCGCCACCAGGCCGAGGCCCACCGTCCCGGTGCCGAGCATGATCACCGCCACGATCGTTCCCCAGGCGTTGAACCGGCCCGACTTGAACACGGTGGCGCCCACGAACAGCGTCGCGAAGGCCGGCAGCAGGTAGGGGGTGCCCGCGGACGGGTCGCCTGAGCTCAGCGACGACGCCAGCATGACCCCGGTAAAGCCGGCGATCCCGGCCGATGTGAGCAGCGAGCAGAACCGGAGCCGGTTGACCTTGATGTTGGCGAGCCGCGCGGCCTCGGCGTTGAACCCGGTCGCGTAGAGCCGGCGGCCGGTGGCCGTGTACTCCATGAACAGCCACAGCACGATCGCCAGCGCCAGCATGTAGTAGACCGGGTAGATGAGGCCGAGGAACTCCCCCTGGCTCAGGGTCGAGAACGCGCCCGCCAGCTTGACGCTGTTGATGGTGTTGTCGCCGGTGACGAAGCTGATGAAGGCCTGCACCAGCGAACCGGTCGCCAGCGTGCCGATGAACGAGTCGATCCGCATCACCACGACCACGAAACCGTTGATGACGCCGATGATCAGCGCCACGCCGATCCCGGCCAGCAGCGCGAGCCAGATGTTCGTGTTGTCGTTCACGATGAGCTGTGCGGCGGTCACCCCGGACAGCGACATCACATACGCGAACGACAGGTCGAAGGTCCGGGTCGCGAGCGGCACGATCAGCGCCAGGCCCGCGAGCCCGGTGAGCGCGTTGGTGTCCAGGACCTGCCGGATCGTCGCCACGGTGGGGAAGGTCGACGGGGCCCAGGCGGAGAACACGACGCAGATGACGATCAGCACGTAGACCGCGCCGATGTTCCGCGGGCTCAGGCCGCCGCGCCAGTCCACGCGGCCGAGGAGGCCCTGCTGACCTGAGCCGATGGAAGCCGCCGCCCTTCGCCTGGAGCGCCCGCGGTCGGTCGGAAGCTGAGTAGTCATACCTGTTCCGTCTCTTCCATTGCGTTCAGCAGCGCCTGCTCGGTGATCTCGTCGCCGGCCAGCTCCCTGGTCACCCGTCCGTTGCACATGACCAGCACCCGGGTGCAGATGGCGAGCAGGTCGCCGGTGTCGGACGAGGACACCACCAGCGACAGGCCCTCCCGGGCGCGCTCGGCGATGAACTCGTAGATGGCCTGCCGGGTGCCGACGTCGACCCCGGCCGTGGGCTCGCACAGCACCAGCACCCGGGGATCGCGCGCCAGGCAGCGGGCCATGACCACCTTCTGCTGGTTGCCGCCGCTGAGCGTGGTGATCAGGGCGCCCGACCCGGCCGCGGTCACCTCGACGGTGCGCATCCAGTCGCCGACCAGCGCCCGTTCGGGCCGTCGGCCCAGCCAGCCGAACCGGCCGAACCGGTTGAGGACCGAGATCGTGATGTTCTCCGCCACCGAGAACTCGCTGATCACCGCTTCCCGGCCCCGGTCGGCGGGGACGATCGGAATGTCGAAGGCGGCCGACTTGCTCACCGGCAGCCAGCCCTGGCCCGCCAGTTCGACCTGGCCGGCGGCCCCGGGCAGCGAGCCCGCGAGCGCGTACGGGAGCTCTTCGCGCCCCGAGCCCGGCAGCCCGGCCACCCCGAGCACCTCGCCCGCGCGCAGTTCGACGTCCACGCCGCCAAGGAAGCGGCTGTGCACGTCCCGGGCCCGCAGCACCACCTCGCGGTCGTCGGCCGGAGGCAGTCCGGCCCGGTAGCCCGCGTCCACGTCCGCGCCCACCATCAGCTCGGCCAGCGCCTGCACGTCGAGGCCCCGCACCGGGCGGGACTCCACCACCCGGCCGCCTCGCAGCACGGTGACCTGGTCGGCGATCTGGAACACCTCGTCCAGCCGGTGCGAGACGTACAAGATGCTGGTTCCCTGGTCGCGGACGTCCTTGACGATCTGGAGCAGCGCCGCCACGTCGTGCGGCGGCAGCACCGCGGTCGGCTCGTCGAGGACCAGCAGTCCGGGACCGCCCTCCCAGCCGACCAGGGCGGCGGCGATCGCGACGACGGTCCGCTGCACCGGCGTGGCCTCGGCCAGCGGCTTGCGCAGATCGAGGTCCAGGCGGAACCGCCCGATCAGCTCCCTGGTCGCCTCGGCCTGCGCCTTCCACTTGACCCGGTGCAGCGAGTCGGTGATGAACTCGCTGCGCAGCGCGATGTTGTCCACGGCGCCGAGCTCGAGGAAAAGGCCGAGATCCTGGTGGACGAAGCGCAGCCGGGCATGCCGGGTGCGCGCGGTCGCCGCCAGGTCCACCGGCTCCCCGTTCAGCCAGGCCATCGAGCCGGGATCGGCGTGGTGGTAGCCGGCCAGGATCTTGATCAGGGTGGACTTGCCCGAGCCGTTCTGCCCGACCAGGGCGTGGATCTCGCCCGGGGCGACATCCATGGAGACGTCATCGAGAGCGCGGGTGCCAGGGAACGTCTTGGATACGCCGGCGATCTTCAGCAGCGGCGGTCCTGACGGCTTAGATCCCGGGCCTCCGGCGTCGTATCCGATGCTCATGCCATCCGCTCCCTTCATCGGGCGGGCGGGCGATAACTTGGCATATCATATGCATGGATTACGAGAGCGGTCAACAGACCCGGGCAACAGCGGAAAAGGCCGGCCCGGCGGTCGGCCCGGGGATAGCCGACCGCCGATCGCGGGAGGCGTCAGCCCGGCTGCCGGTCCCAGGAGATGATCTGGTCGAGGATCTCAGGGAACTTGCGCTGCGCGTAGGTCGCGTACGCGTCGATGTGCTCGCGCATCCGCTCGAGCGACGCCTGCGGGTCGCGCCGCGCCAGCGCCGCGTAGATCTCCTCGTGCGCCTTGAGGATCGCCACCCGGCGGTGCCGGGGGTAGTCGATCCCGATGATCGTGCCGTCGAGGATGTCGAGCAGCGAGTCCACGATGTAGGAGAACAGCACGTTGCCCGAGGACCAGGCGATCACGTCGTGAAACCGCTTGTTGGAGTCGAGGAACTGGTCCCGGTCGTCCATGAAGTCGCGCATCTGCTCGACCGTCAGCCGCAGCTCGCCGAGCGACTCGTCAGTGATCCTGGCCGCGGCGAGCTGGCTGGTCATCGGCTCCATGGCACTGCGAACCTCGACGATGGACCGGTACGTGGCCCCGTTCAGCTGCATCAGCAGCTGCAGGGTGCTCGCCAGGTGAGACGGGTCGGGGTTGAGCAGGATCGGCCCGCCGCCGGGACCCGGCTTGAGGGCGATCACCCCTTGGAACTCCAGCAGCCGCAGCGCCTCGCGCAGGGTGCCGCGGCCGGTCTCGTAGGTTTCGAGCATGACCCGCTCGGGCGGCAGCAGGTCGCCGGGCCGCATTCCCTGGCGCACGACGTCGCGGATGACGCGCTGGGCGACGAGCAGCGCGGCCTTGGGCGGGCGGCTGCCCGTCATCGACGAGCCGCGGCCGGCAACCCTTGCAGGGGTCAACTGACCCTCCTAAAGAAATGGCCCACCGCCAAGCGGAGGGCCGAGCATCATCGATCGATCGTTATGCAACATTAGCATCTATTGAGCTTGAGCAGGCACTCTCCGCAGCAGGGGCCGTCCGGACAGTCAACAGCTGGAACCCCGTCCCCATCGGATCAGCCGCTCTAATCGCGCCGTCGCGATGAACGCACTGCGCCCTAGGTCTTGACGTGCCAGCAAATCATGCATACTAATATCATCATATTGAGAGGCTGGTGGCTGTGACTGCTGAACCCCTTGACGATCACTCCCGGCAGCTCGCGACGGTCGCGGCCGATATCGCGCGCAAGCGCTACGCGCCGCTCGCCGCGGGCTGGGACGCCGAGCGCACGTCATTCCCGCACGAGGAGCGGCGCTACCTCGGCTCGCTCGGACTACTCGGAATCTGCCTGCCGGAACGCTTCGGCGGCTCGGGCGCTCCCCTGATGGACGCGCTCATCGTGATCGAGGAACTCGCCAAGGAGTGCCGGCCAGCCGCATTCCAGGTGTTCGAGGCCAACACGGGCCCGGCCCGGGTCGCTGTCCCTGCTCGGCTCGGAGGAGCTGCAGGCGCGCTTCCTGCCGGACGTGATCACCGGCCAGACGTCGATCGCGCTCGCGATCTCCGAGCCCGACGCCGGCTCGGCCGCGACCGACGTCAGCACCCGCGCCAAGCGGGCCGACGGCGCCTACCTGGTCAACGGCTCGAAGCGCTGGACGTCGAACGGGAGCGAGGCGGACGCCTATCTCGTGTACGTCCGGCTGACCGACGAGCCGGGCGCCAAGGGCATCGGCGCGCTGATCGTGGAGGCGGGCAGTCCGGGGGTGAGCTTCGGCGCGCCCGAGCGGCTGATGGGCTTCCGCGGCATCCCGTCCGCCGACATCCGCTTCGACGACGTGATCGTGCCCGCCGAGAACCTGGTGGTCGGGCCGGGCGACTTCGGCAAGCTCTTCCGGGCCTTCTCGATCGAGCGGCTCGGCAACTCGACCATGAGCCTCGCCATCGGGCAGGCCGCGACCGACCGGTCCATCGCCTACGTGCAGGAGCGGACGCAGTTCGGCAAGCCGCTGATCGAGTTCCAGAGCGTGCAGATGATCCTGGCGGACATGGTCATGCAGGTCGAGGCGGCCCGGCTGCTGGTGGAGCGGGCCGCCCGCACGGCCGGCACCGGGCTGCCCGACCCGCTTGAGGTGTCGCTCGCCAAGTGCACCGCCAACGAGATGGCCAAGCGGGTGTCAGACCTGGCCATGCAGTTGCACGGCGGCAACGGCTACACGGAGGAGTACGGCCTCGAGCGGCTGCACCGCGACGCTCACGGCTGGGCCGTCGCCGGCGGCACGCCGGCCATGCAACGCATCCGGATAGTCTCTGAGCTGCTCGGACGCCGATTCAACCAGAGGTGGTAGGTGAGAATGCGCGGTTACCGGTCGGTGCTGTTCGTGCCGGGCCACAAACCGGACTGGGCGCAGAAAGCGCTCAAGGCGGGTCCCGACGTCATTGTGCTCGACCTCGAGGACTCCGTCCCCGAGGAGCAGAAGGCGGCGGCCCGGGATCAGGTGCGCCAGTCGATCGGCGTGCTGCGCGCCGCCGACCCGTCAGTCGACGTTTTCGTCCGCGTCAACGCGCTGGCCACCCGCCTGACCGGCGGTGACCTCGAGGCGGTGGTCGGGCCCGGCCTGGCGGGCGTGTTCGCCCCCAAGGTCGAGTCGGCGACCGACGTGCTGCGCTTCGACGCCCTGCTCGACCACTTCGAGCTCCGCGCCGGCGTCAGCGGGCTCGGCTACATCGTCCCGGTCGAGACCGTGCCCGCCATCCACAATTGCCGCGAGATCGCCGCCGCGTCGCCGCGGATGCGGGCCATGATCGGCCCCACCGCCGAGCACGCCGACATCGCCCGCGAGGTCGGCTTCGAGTGGACCCCCGGCGGCCTGGAGACGCTCTACCTGCGCAGCCGGGTGCTGCTCGCCTGCCGCGAGGCGGGCATCCACCCGCTGACGGCGCTCTGGGAGCGCGTCGACGACCTGGACGGGCTGCGCGAGTTCGCGCGACTGGGCCGCGGGCTCGGCTTCCGCGGCATGATCGCCATCCACCCGTCCCACGTGCCGGTGATCAACGAGGTGTTCGGGCCGACCGACGAGGACATCGCGTTCTACCAGGGCCTGGCCGCCGCGTACGAGGAGGCGGCCAAGGCCGGGTCGGGCGCCGTGCGCTACCGGGGCCTGCACATCGACCGGGCCCATTACGACAAGGCCCGGCAGTGGCTGGACGATTACCTCCCGGCCGGCCAGCAGCCATCCGCCCGGCCCGATGAGGAGCCTTCGTGAACGTCACCGCCGGACCGCTGGCCGGGGTCTCGGTCCTGGAACTCGGCACCATGTACGCCGCGCCGACCTGCGGCCGGATGCTGCGTGACTTCGGCGCCGAGGTCGTGAAGGTGGAGGACCCGGGCACCGGGGACTACGCGCGGCACTGGACGCCGCAGAAGAACGGCCTGTCGCTCGGGTTCGCCCGGCTCAACTCGGGCAAGCGGTCGGTCGGCATCGACCTGCGCCAGCCCGACGGCCGGGACCTGGTCCGCCGCCTGGCGGCGACCGTCGACGTGGTCGTCGAGTCGTTCCGGCCGGGGCGGCTGGAAAGCTGGGGGCTGGGATACGAGGCCCTCGCCGAGAACAACCCCGGGCTCATCCTGACCCGCGTCTCCGGCTTCGGCCAGACCGGGCCCTACAAGGAGCGGCCGGGCTTCGGCACCGTCGCCGAGACCGCGAGCGGCTACGCGTTCATCAATGGCTGGCCGGACACCCCGCCGACCTCGCCGCCGTTCGGCTTCGCCGACTCGATCGCGGGAATCTCCGCCGCCCTGGGCACCGCGATGGCGCTGTACCGGCGGGAGCGCACCGGGGCCGGCGACGTCGTCGACGTCGCGCTGTACGAGCCGCTCATGTTCATCATGGGCGACGTGATCCTCAAGTACGCGACGCTGGGCGAGATCCAGAGCAGGGAGGGCAACGGCACCGGGTCGGCCTCGCCGCGGGGGATCTACCAGGCGTCGGACGGCGGCTGGCTGTCGATCGCGGCCTCCAATGAGGTCATCGCCCGGCGGCTGTTCCGCGCGATGGGGCGCCCGGAGCTGTCCGATGACCCGCGCTTCGCCACCAACGAGGCGCGGATGGCGAACAACGACGCGATCCAGCGCGAGGTCAGCGGCTGGGTCGCGAGCCTGCCCCGGGCCACCGCGCTGAAGATCCTGGACGAGTTCGAGGTGGTGTCGGCCGGCGTCAACGACGCCAGGGACATCGTCGGCGACCCGCACTTCGCGGAGCGCACGCTGGTCGAGCTGACCGGCAGCACGCTGCTCGGGCCGGCCGTCATGCCCGGGCCGGTGCTGCACATGGCCTCCGCCCCCGCCCCGGTCTACGACGGCGTTCCGTCGATCGGCGAGCACACGACGGCGGTCCTGTCCGGGGTGCTCGACCTGACCTCGGACGAGCTGGCGGACCTGAGCGGGCGCGGCGTCATCGGCCCGTCTGCCCGATGAACTGAATCCCGGGCGAGTCAGGCGGAGGAATGGACCGTTCGACCGAGTGATTGTGAATTTGACCTTTCACTCGAAAGCGGGCAGGACCCGCGACCGGAACAGCTCCAGCGTCTGCAGCATCCGCTCCAGCGGGAGGTCGTACCACTGCATCCGCAAGATCACGTGGCTGATGCCGATCTGCTCGAGTTCCTTGAGCGCGGAAACGGCCGTCTCCGGGTCGGTGAACAGGTAGGACTTGTCCGCCACGTCAGCCAGCCGGTCGGCCCCCTGCAGGTGGCGGTAGCTGTCGGTCTGGTCGGGCGCCTCGAACTGCGCGTACATGCGGGTGGTCTCGCCGCGCGCGTGCAGGCCGAGAGCCCGGGCCCGGCCGGCATCGTCGTCGAGGACGAGTTCCCGGCGGACGACGATCTCCGCGGCCTCGCCCCGCCCGAGGGCGCGCCGCTGCTCGCGGTAGTAGGCGAGGATCGTGCGCAGTTTGCCCGGCTCGGCGTGCGGCGGCACGATCCAGGCGTCGCCCAGCCGGGCGGCGCGCCTGGCGCCCGCCTTATGGACTCCGGCCCCCACCCAGATCGGCGGCCCGCCCGGCTGAGCGGGCGGAATGCCGATGCGCTGATCGCGGATCGTGAAGTGCTCGCCCTCGAAGGTGAACGGCGCATTAGCCCACAGCCCGCGGAGCACGGCGACGCTCTCCTCGTAGCGCGCCACCCGGTCGTCCATCGAGATGCCGAAGGAGTCGAACTCGTTGCTCCGGTAGCCCATCCCGAACCCCGCGATCGCGCGCCCGCCGGTGATCTGGTCCAGGGTCGCGAATTCCTCGGCGACCGCGACCGGGTGGCGCAGCGGCAGGATGAACATGTTCGTCCCCAGCCGCATGTCGCCGGCGTGCTCGGCCAGCGCGGCGAGCGTTGGCAGCGGCTGCAGGGTCGCCATGTTGCCGAGGAAGTGGTTGAGCGCCCACACCGATCCGAGGCCGGCCTCCCGGGCGGCTCGCACCTGCTCGCGCAGCTCGCCGATCCGCGCCGACGGGGAGACGTGAGGCGGGAAGTCGTTCTGCAGGGCGAGGCCGAACGTGAGGGACATGGGTGCTTCTCCTAGTGCTGAGACAGATGGCATACCCGAGCAAATCAATGCTATTCATTATCAGTGATAGTTGATAGAGTTGAGCCGCGAAAACTAAGAGGGGGCAAGGCCTTGACCCGCATTTACACCGATCTCGAGCCCACCGACCCGGACTGGACGCGCTGGACGGGCGCCCAGGTGCTCCGCCGCCAGGCGGCCGAGCGCGGCGATCGCACCTTCCTCATCGCCCCCGAGGAGGACGTGGAGATCACGTTCGCCGAACTGCTCGAGTCCGCCGAGCGGGTCGCGGGCGGTTTGCGGGCGGCCGGCGCGATCACGGGCGATCGCGTGATCATCATGGCCAGGAACTCCTCGCGATTCGTGCTGACCTGGTTCGGCACCGCGGTCGGCGACCTGGTGGAGGTGCCGGTCAATACCGCCTACGAGGGCGAGTTCCTCCGCCACCAGGTCCAGCTGGTCGACGCGCGCTGGGCGGTGGTCGACGACGACCTGGCCGACCGCTTCATCGCCCTGAAGGACCGCCTGGACAAGCTGGAGAAGTTCTGGGTGATCGACAGCGCCGGCGACGCCGAGGGCGCCGTCGCCCGGCTGCGGGCCGCCGGGTGGGACGCCGAGCCATGGGATGCGCTGCGCGACGCCGAGCGGTACAGCGAGGCGGCAGCCGGACGCCCGCGAACTGACGGTCGTGTTCTTCACGTCGGGAACCACGGGGCTGTCCAAGGGCGTGTCGATGCCCAACGCCCACATGAACTTCTTCGCCGAGATCACGCGTTGCCTGACCCGGTTCACCGAGAACGACACCTGGCTGTCGGTCACGCCCCTGTTCCACGGCAACGCGCAGTACATGGCCGTCTACCCGGCCCTCATCGCCGGCGGGCGTGCCGTGCATCCGCTCGCGCTTCAGCGCCAGCCGCTGGGTCGACCAACTGCGCGAGCACGATGTGACCGTGACTAATTTCCTCGGCGTGATGATGGACTTCGTCTGGAAGCAGCCGGCCCGGGCCGACGACGCCGACAACTCACTGCGCTGCGTGTTCGCCGCGCCGACGGCGTCCTCCATCCTCGCGGGCTTCAAGGCCCGGTTCGGCATCGAGGCGTTTGTCGAGGTGTACGGGACGACCGAGACGTCGTGCCCGATCCTGAGCCCGTACGGCGAGGACCGGCCGACCGGCGCCGCCGGGCTCAACGCCGGGAAGTGGTACGACGTCGCGATCCTCGATCCGGAGACCGATATCGAGCTCCCAGTGGGCGAGGTGGGCGAGTTCGCGGTGCGCCCGAGACATCCGTGGATCTCCAGCCTGGGCTACTACAACATGCCGGAGAAGACCAACGCGCTCTGGCGCAACATGTGGTTCCACACCGGCGACGCGGTCCGCCGCGACGAGGAGGGGTGGTACTACTTCGTGGACCGGATCAAGGACGCGATCCGCCGCCGGGGCGAGAACATCAGCTCCTACGAGGTCGAGCAGGCGCTGCTCGCCCATCCGTCCGTCGCCGAGTGCGCCGTGATCGGCGTGCCCGCCGACAACGAGGCCGGAGAAGACGAGGTGCTGGCCGCCATCGTCGCCGACGGCAAGATCACCGCCGACGAGGTGTGGGATTTCTGCGCGGGCAGGATCCCGCGGTTCGCGATCCCGCGCTACCTCTGGTTCCGCAAGGAACTGCCGCTCACCCCGTCGGAGAAGATCCAGCGCAACGTGCTCAGGGACGAGGCCGCCACGGCGGTCGACATCGTTGACCGTGAAGCGGCCGAGACGCCCACATGACGCGCGTTGACGGCGACATAGGCAAGAGGACAGCGACCAGAGATCGCACCAACCATAGGTGAGGTTCAGCATGGGGAAGGTAGGAGTTGACCGGCGCGGCGACGCTGTCTGGATCACTCTCGATGCTCCGGAGCGCCGCAACGCCTTCGACCCGGAGATGGCCGCCACCGCCGTCGCCGCGCTGGAGGCCAGCACCGACGTCCGCGCGGTCATCATCACGGGCGCCCCCGGCGCCTTCTGCGCGGGCGGTGCGCTCAACCTGCTCGGCGCACCCACCATGAGCGACCTGCGCGCCCTCTATCGGACCTCGATGCGGCTGTTCGACGCGGTCCGGGCTAACGCTGCGATCGGTCGCGCTGCGCGCCGTGCTGGTTCCATTGCGACGCAAAGTCGTATCCAAGGTTGGGTTCTTCGATCAATGGCCGATGATCTTGATCGACCTGCACACGAACGAGGGAATCACCGGCCGCAGCTACCTCGAGCCTTACTTGCATCAGTCGTTGCGCTACCTGATCCCGGCAATTCACGATCTGGCAGCCGCGCGCGTCGGCAAACAGGTCGCTCCGATCGACGATTTTCGGGCCGGTCGGCAATCGCTGAACTTGGTTGGCTACGAGGGTATGTCCCTGATTGCCGTCTCCGGCCTTGATATGGCGGCGTGGGACGCGCTTGCGAAGGCGGCAAACCTGCCTCTGGCCGTGATGCTCGGCGGGTCGTTGGCCTCCGTCCCGGCTTATAACAGTAACGGCCTTTGGCTCTCCGAAGTCGACGCTCTTGCTGATGAGGCCGAAGCATTGCTGGCAGAGGGAGGATTTGAGGCCTTGAAGCTTCGTCTCGGGCGCGCCCGCCTGGCTGACGATCTCAACGCAATCGATCAAGTGCGCAGACGTGTCGGGGCCGATATCAAATTGATGGTCGATTTCAATCAAGGGTTAACCCTTGGGGACGCGCTGCATCGTTGTCACGCTCTCGACGACCAGGACATCTACTGGTTCGAGGAACCGATCTCGTACAACAACCTTGCGGGTTGCGCCCAGCTATCGCGCGAACTGAAAACGCCGATACAGCTTGGAGAGAATTTCTATGGACCGCGCGCGGTCTCGCAGGCCATCGCTGCAGGTGCCACTGATCTTGTGATGCCCGATCTCATGCGGATCGGTGGAGTCACCGGCTGGCTGAGTGCTGCTGCAATCGCAGGTGCTGCCGGGATAGCGATGTCGACGCACCTTTATCCAGAGTTTGCCGCCCATCTGATGCGCGTAACGGAGACGGCGCACTGGCTGGAATGGCAGGACTGGGCCAATCCGATCGTGCGGGAGCCGTTCGCGGTCAGGAACGGCAATATCGAGATTCCCGCGCGCGCCGGCGCCGGCATCGAATGGGATGAAGCCGCCGTCAAACGATACGCGATCTAATCCGTGTCGAGAATGTAATCGAGGAGCCTGGTCACCAACCCATTCGGCAAGACGACAAAGGTCTGGGAGATGGTTATCGATCTCGAGCACGAGTTAGCGAAATGCAGGGCCGAACGCGACGAAGCGACAGCTCAACAGGCAGCTGCGAGCGACGTATTGCGGGTCATCAACTCCTCGCCCGGTAACCTCGCACCGGTATTCACCACGATCCTCGACAACGCCCTGCGTCTTTGCGAGGCGGCTTTCGGGTTTGTGACCACGTATGACGGGGAGCGCTTTGAACGCACCGCGCAGCGAGGCGTGCCGGATGCTCTTTCTTCCTATTTCAGCACAGGAATGGACCAGCCGCGTCCCGGGGACGCACACTGGCGACTGCTCGCCGGAGAGGAGCTCATTCACAACTTGGATCAGATGGATGAGGAGGCGTACCGTCAAGGCAATCCATTTCGGCGAGCGGTCGTAGACCTGGGCGGCGCTCGAAGCGCCCTCGTCGTCGCACTCCGCAAGAACAGCACGTTGCTCGGGGCACTGACCGTCTATCGCAAGGAAGTTCGGCCATTCTCTGACAAGCAAATCTCGATTTTGCAAAACTTCGCGGCTCACGCAGTGATCGCAATCGAGAACGCCGGGCTGCTCGGCGAATTGCGAAAGCGCACCGAGGAAATCGAACGTTGGAATCGCGAGTTGGAAGCCCGCGTGGCCGCACAGGTGGCCGAACTCGAGCGGATCGGCAAGTTGCGGCGGTTCCTGGCGCCTCAGCTCGCGGACCTGATCGTCGCACGCGGCGACGAAAGCATTCTCGAGAGCCATCGCCGAGAGATCGTGGTCGTCTTCTGCGACATTCGTGGCTTCACCGCCTTTGCCGAGCGCGCCGAGCCGGAAGAGGTCATGGCTCTATTGCGTGACTATCATCGCGCTCTTGGGCCGGTCGTCGCGCATTTTGAGGGGACGCTGGATCACTATGGCGGCGATGGAATTATGGTGTTCTTCAATGATCCCCTGCCTACGCCCGAGCCGGCCAAGCGCGCCGTGGGAATGGCGGTGGCGATGCGCGCGGTGGCGGCGGAGGTGGTCGAGGCCTGGCGTCGTCGCGGTCATATGATCGGTTTTGGGATTGGCATTGCGCAAGGCTACGCCACGCTGGGCCAGATCGGCTTCGCCGAACGCATGGATTACACCGCTATCGGTACCGTCACGAATGTAGCCGCCCGGCTCTGCGGCGAGGCGAAAAATGGGCAAATCCTAGTGGGGCAGCGTGTAGCCGCGGCAATCGACGGTGCCGCGTCGCTCGAAGAGGTTGGCAATCTATCGCTGAAAGGCCTCAGCCATCCAATCGTAGTCTACAACGTATTGGAATAGCCAGTGTCCTCAGTCGATCAGACGGGAGCGACAGCCAGCTTGGCCAGTTCCTCGGCGATCTGCACCGCGTTCCAGGCTGCGCCCTTCAGCAGCTGGTCTCCGGCCGCAAACAACACCAACCCGTTCGGATTGCTGAAGTCGCGGCGGATGCGGCCGACATGCACGTCGAGATCGCCGCTGGCTTCGAGCGGCATCGGGAAATGGTTGGCCTTGGGATCGTCGACGATCTTGAGGCCAGGCGCACGGCTCAACAGCTCGCGCGCCTCCTCGGGCGACATCGGCGCCTCGAGCTCCAGCGTGATGGCCTCGGCGTGGGCGGCAT
>CAVZHA010000005.1:0-712738 GCA_963774945.1 uncultured Actinomycetota bacterium
GGCCCGCTCAGTCTCCAGCCAGTCCATAGCCTCCGCGTGCCCGGTGAACGCGATGCCCGCGTCCGCGTCCGCGGCCTCGATTGAGTCCCCGAGCCGCTGCGGGAGTGGCATTCGCTGCATGTTGGGGTACAGCGCCCGCGCGCGGCGGCGGTCGTCGCCCGCAAGTAGAAGTCGCACAGCCGCCCGATGGCCGCATCCGATTCCGGCACGCCAAGGTCGGCCCGGGCTCGGTCGCCTGCATAGAGCCGCAGCAAGTCGTGTCAGCCCAAACCGGCCAGGCACATCTTCGTCCATCAGGTGCGCCTCGGTTAGATCGGCGAGCGCCGCCCGGGCCGTCTCGACCGGCACGGCGCCCAGCGCCGCGGCCGCCCGGGCGCTGAGGTCGCCGCCTGGGCTGAGTCCCGCCAGCAGGAACATTCGCCGCGCCGCCGGCCGCAGTGCCCCGTATGACAGGTCGAACGACCCGCGCACCGCCGATTGCTCGTCGCCCGCCACAGACAGCACGGACAGCCGGTTTCCCGCCCGGAGACGGGCGGCCAGCCCGCTCACAGGCTGCCGGGCCTGCCTGGTCGAGATGGGCGGCGGCGATCCGCAGCGCGAGCGGCAGGAACGCGCACAGCTCCGCCACGTCCGCGGCGGCGTCCGGGTCGGCGCCCACCCGATCCGCGCCCAGCACTCCGGCCAGCACTTCCAACGCCTCGCCGGCGCCCAGCACGCCCAGCGGCAGCAGCCGCGCGCCTTCCCGCACAGCGAGCCCGGGCAGCCGGTCGCGGCTGGTGATCATGGTCAGGCAGGAGCCGGCGCCGCCCGGCAGCAGTGGACGGACCTGGTCGGGGCCGCGCGCGTTGTCAAGCACGACGAGGACCCGCCGGTCGGCCAGCAGGCTCCGGTACAGCGCGGCGGCCTCGTCGCACTCCGGCGGGATCCGCTCGGCAGGCACTCCGAGGGCGCGCAGGAAGCCGGGCAGCGCCCGCTCGGGCGGCAGCGGGGGAGCGGGTGCGTATCCGGCCAGGTTCACGTAGAGTTGGCCGTCGGGGAAGTCGCCTCGGTGGCGGTGCGCCCATTGCACCGCCAGCGCCGTCTTCCCCACGCCCGCCATGCCGGTGATCACCACGACCGGGCCGCCTGGCGCCTGGCGGGCCAGCAGCGCGTCCAGTTCCGCTAGGTCGCTGTCCCGTCCGGCGAATCCGGCCGCCGCCGACGGCAGTTGCGCGGGCACCGGCGAGCCCGCATCCCGCGGCCCGTCCTCGGCGATGGTGTCGACACCGAAGAGGGCACCGAGATCTTCGCCTCGGACCGCGAGCCTCCGGCTCGGTCGGCGCCTGGTTCCGCAAGATCGCCAGCTCCAGGTCACGCAGCGCGGGGCCGGCCTTCAGCCCGAGATCGTCGGCCAGCCGCTGCCGGTAGCGGCGGAACCCGTCGAGCGCCTCGGCCGCCCGGCCGTCCCGGTACAGCGCGGTCATCAGCTGCCCGGTCAGCCGTTCCCGCAGCGGATTCATCGCCACCAGGCCACGCAGTTCCTCAAGTACCTCCCGGTGCCGCCGGAGGCGCAGCAGCGCGTCAAGCCGGTCTTCCAGCGCGCCGAGGCGGGCCTCCTCGCGGCGCACAGCCGTTCGGCCACAGCGGGTGTCGCCGTGCCGGCCAGGGCGGTCCCGGACCACAGCGCGAGCGCCTCGTCAAGCACCGCGACCCGCGCCTCGTCGCCGGCCGCGCCGGTGGCCGCTCCCCGCGCCGTGGCCAGCAGTGACCGGAACCGGTGAACGTCGATCACGGAACGGTCCGCGGCCAGCAGGTACCCCGAGCCCGCCAGTTGGACGTCCAGGCCGTCCGCGCCGCGCAGCGCCGATCGCAGCCCGGACACGCAGACTTGGATCGCGTGCTGCGCGGTCCGCGGCGGCTCCTGCGGCCATGCCAGGTCCACCAGTCGCCCCACGTCGACCGCCCGCCCGGCTTCCAGCGCGAGAACCGCGAACACCAGCCGCTGCTTACGCGGCCCGAGTGCGATCGCCCGCTGCCCGTCCCAGGCGCCCACCGGGCCCAGCAGTCGGATCCTGACTCCCATCAGCTGTTCCTAGATGCCGGCGTGCACGGAGTATGAGCGGATTCTGAACGCCTCTCGCGACCATGAACTGCCGCCGACCGGGATTCCCGGTCCGGCGCCCGGCCCGCCCATGATCGGAAAGGATGTGCGTTTTCTTGGGGAGACCCCGCTCACGCGCCGCCCTCATCGCCCTGGTGATCACCGCTGCCACCGTCGGGCTTGCGGGCTGCGGTGACGGCGCGTCCCCATCCGACGCGGCGCCATCCCAGGCAGCCTCGGGCGAGCCGGTCCCGCTGGCCTGCGCCAGCGTGGACACTTCCGGTAGCCCGGCGACCCTTGCACCGGCCAGCGCGACGGCGCCGGTCACCCTCGACGACATCGGTACCGCGGTCGGCTTTCCCGTGGAAAGCGCCATGCCGGACACCAACTCCGCCATCTCCTTCCGGGGGTACGAGAGCTGCCGCTACCAGTTCACCACTCCGGCCGGCGGCGCGCAGCTTGACGTTGACCTCGTGATCGGGGCTAACCCGCTGGACCGCAAGTCCGCCACCGCCGAGTTCGCCGCGACCAAGGCGACCGGGCTGCCGCTGCCGGACCGGAGCGGTAGCTGCGATGGATGCGGTTATACCTTCACCGCGCTTGCCGGTGTTGGCACATCGGCGATCCACGGCACTGACCTAGCCCAGGACGACACCGTCGTCGCGGTCAACCCCGACGTCTACGTCGAGATCACCTCCATCGACCTCAAGGAATCCCGTCTGGTCCGTCTCGCGCGCCTAGTCCTGTCCAAACTCAGCTAAACGGCAGCAGCCAGCAGAAAGAAGAAAAATCAGATGTCCAGATCGATCGCGCCAGTCTCCAGTGCCGCGCTGCTTACCGCAGTCCTGCTGACCGTCGCCGGATGTGGCTCCTCCGGCAGCGGCGCGTCAACCCATACTGGCGGCGGCACGACTACCCCGGCTGCCGCCGGAGCGCCCGCCAGCAGCGCTGGCGGCAGCGCTGTCGGCGCTGGCGGCGCTGGCGGCGAAGGCTCAAGCACCTCCTGCAGCCATGGCCTGCAGCCCAGCGTGAACGGCGTGGTGGACGTCGAGTGCGGGGGCCCCGCCACGATCCACATCACCGCCGGCTTCGTCTCCGAGAGCATCACCGGCGGTACCTGCCGGCGGGTCGACACAACGTGGACCGTGACAGCGGGCGTGATCACCCAGTACGGCGTCTACCACGGGCCGCCGGTGGACGTGGTCTCGGTCGCCGCCACGGTCGGGAAGGACGCGTCGATCCAGGGCGAACTCGGCGGCAAGATGCTGCTTGTGGACACCGCCTCGTTCGCCCTGGCCGCCGACGGCAAGTCCGCCCACCTAGTCGGCACCTCCGACCGGAACGCCGACATCGCCAACGCCCCGGTCACTGTTGACGTCACCTGCTGACCGGGGATGACCGGTCAGCGCAGCGTGCGGCGAACCACGCGCCCGCCCGGGGAAGCGCCGTCCGGTCAGGCGCGTGCGCCCAATATCCGTCTAGACATGCGGTGCGGCGACAGGCCAGCGAAACGTCCCCCAGGAGGACCCGGCCCGCGCCGGGGAACTGCGCGGCGCGGATGCACATGCCCGGGTTGCCGTGCGGCACGCGGGGTCGCGCTGGACGAGGCGCTGGGCGTCGAGCCGCGGCTGTTCGCGGCGCACGGCGGGGCCTTCCCGATCCGCATCAGGGACGTGGGTGTTGTCGGCACGGTCACGGTGTCCGGCCTGCCGCAGGCGGACGACCATGCGGGGAGTCCAGGCGTCAAGCCGGACGGGTATCAGCCACGGCTCGTCGGTGAGTCGCTGGCGGATCCCTTGCTGTCACTTTGGCGGGTGGTAATCCTGCCAGTGACGAAGACCGCGACGATTGAGACAGCTCCGGTGCAGATGATGGAGGCTCCTTGGGTGGCGTCGCCCCGGTCGATAGCGTGCCAGGCGATAACGGTGAGGCAGCCTAGCGCGACAAGCCCCGACATATGCCCGATCACCTGGGCAAGAATGTCGGCCCAGGCGAGGCGCCGATGGTGTCGCCATTCTGTTTCCTTGGCCCTGATGAAGCGCTCGTAGATTTCTGGCGCGCTTTCGCGGAGGGTAGCCACCGCCGGGTCGGTGAACGCGACCTCGACCCCCGCTGCAGCGGACGGCCGGCGCGGCGCAGAAGGACTCATCGGCCCCTCTCCTCGTCTGAGTCACTAGCGGTGTGGATCGGCAGCCCGAGTAGACGGCACAGTTCCCGTGCATCCTCCGCAAGCGCATCCTCGAAGGAGGGCAGACGCGAGGGCAGGCGCGAGGGCCGGCGCCCGATCGCGCCGAAGATGTCGAATGTGCCGCCGACGCCGTCGGTGAACGATCGGGTCAGGGCACGCCAGTCCGGCCGGCCAGAGACGCCACGGGAGGTCGGGATCCCCGGGGGGCTGCCGCCGCCCCGGCCCTGTTCTGTCAGGAATGGCGCAGGGCGCGACTGAGGCTGTCCCTCGGCCCGATCGGCCTGCCTGTCCGGCGCCTCCCCCGCGGCGGGCGAGGCCGGGCCGATCGGCCCGTGGTCAGCGGAGCCGGGAGGCCGTTCTGCCCGCCTATGTTCCGGCCGGGCGCCGGGGGACACTTGCTCCTGGACCATTAGCGGCCGAGATCCGCTCGTCTCCGTGACGTCGGGCCGGATCAGCCAGGACAGCACGTCCGGCATGACCTCGAGGGATGAGAGGTGGGCGGCGCCCGGTCTGATCGACATGATCGCGTGCGGGATCTGATCCGCCAGCCAGCGCGCGTGCGCCACCGGCGAGAACACGTCGTTCTCGCCGTGCCAGAGCAGGACCGGGACCGTGATGTCGGCCAGGTTGAATCCCCACGGCGAGCAGAATGCCAGCGCGTCGTCTATCCAGCCGTCGGCCGAGTCGCGCAGCGCCTCGGCGAAGTTTTTCGCCAAGAGCGCGCGGATGCCGACGTCGGACACGACCCGTCGGTCCGCGTCCGGCATCTCCGGCCGCAGCACGGCGACGTGACCGGCCGGGTTGGCCTTGATCTGAGCGGCGGTCTCGACCAGGCGCGCGGTCAGCAACTCGGGCTCGCTGGCGGCGGCCGTGTACTCGCGCGCGGTGGAATCGCTCATCCCGGCGAACCAGTCCAGACCCTCGGCCGCCCACGGCGCCAGCGACACGAGCACGCCGGCCCGCGTGACCCGGTCGGGTAGCAGGGCCGCGCAGGCGAGCGCGTGCGGCCCGCCGCCGGAACGGCCGAGCACCGCGAACCTGTCAATGCCCAGATGATCGGCGATCGCCACCACGTCAGGAGCCACGTCACCGACCCGCCGGGACACAAGACGGTCCGAGCCGCCGTAGCCGGGCCGGTCGAAGCTGATCAGCCGGACCCCGAGCTCGTAGAGCACCCGGCTCTTGGGGAATGGCCCCACGCGACTTCCCGGCGTGCCGTGCAGCATGAACACAGGTTGCCCGGTGGGATGTCCCGACATATTCACGGCAAGCTGGCGGCCATCGCGTGATCTCACGAAAATGGCCACCGGCTCCTCCGGACGCTCTCCCGCATTATCCCGCGTGCCGCCAGCACGCTTTTTCGCAGCTAGTACATCTTAGCGGCGAATCTGCCATATCGGTCAGGACACGGCTCTGCGGGACTGGCGGAGGGCACTCGGCCGCGCCCTTGCGGCCGGGTGGGCGTCCGGCCGGCAGCGAGATCGCCGCGCTGCCGTATAAGTACACGATCAAGTGCGGGCACGGCGTCCGCTACCGGCATTTCCTGTGGTGCGATTCAGCGTGTCGCGCACCCGGCCTGCCCGGCTATCCCTCGTCTGAGGGATATGCGCCGATTGTAGGGCGGGATATGGTGGAGACGCATTTCGCACTCAGCCGCCAATAGCTCGCGGTAGCCAACGACTCGTCCAGCCTCGCCTAGGCTGAGATGACGGGAAGGGCCGAAACCGATGAAACTGACCTCCGTTAAGCCGTCGAAGAAGACCATGCGCGTCGCCACCGTCTTCACCGGTGTTGCCGCCTCCGCGGTCGCAATGGGACAGACCGCGAACGCCCAGGATGCCGCCTTGCACCCCGGCGCGACGCACGCATCCAAGCATGTCGGGCGCACCACACGTGCCGCAGTACCCGCAGTAGCAGAGTCAGGCTCCATCCGGGCTGCCTACTCATGCAACTATAGAAATATCGATCACACCTGGGTGCACATATGGACTGAGGTTTATAATGTGCCATATCAGGAGTCCCTGGTAGCAGACTGCTATGGTGGCAAGGGAACTTATCTATCGCCGCGCGGGCATGGAGCGATTGGTATGTGCGGTGGAGAAAACCACGGCTTTCTTACCGGGACTACTAGTGGCGAATACTGGGTCTATGATTTCACGGCCGGGACCAAGTACATTCCCCTCAGCAAGGGTTCCCTGTACGCCATCGACATAGAGGGCTGGGCCGGCACCGATCAGTGTCCGACGTTCCAGTGACGTGCCTGTTTGGTGGGTAGCACCCCAATCTTCTGACTCGCCCGGGCCCCGAGCGCAACAGCGCCGCCGGCCGCCCTGGCTGGATCCCAGAACGGCCGGCGGCGCCGAGCGGCAATGCCTGCTCGCGGCGGCTAGTTAAACGCGGCCGACGGCGGAACCTGCCGGAAGCCCGCCGGGACCTGGGGCTTGTCCGTCTGCGCGACGTTGGCGGCCGACTTCAGCCGCCACGACTCGGTGATGGTGCTCGCCGCGGTGAACGGCGGCAGCACGATCGAGACCGGCTCGAAGGTGGTTGCGTCGACCCAGTAGTGCACCGCGTCGGCCTTGGCCGCCAGCTTCCCCGCGTAGACCAGCTCAATTGCCGCGTGCCGGTTGACCTGGCCCTTAAGGCCGATCCGGAGCTCGCCCAGGGCGAGCGCACGGCTGATCTGCGCGGGCGGGGTCTGCGCCGACAGGACCGGGAGGTTGCTGGTGTCGTCGCCGAGCCGGCCGGAGTGGGTGGCCTTGGTCCACCAGGTGTGGTTGGTGTAGTCGACATAGGTCGTCCGCCACTGGTCCTCGTTCCCGCTCACCCGGGTCTGGATCCAGTAGGTCACCTTGTCCCCGGCGCCGGAGACGACCGACCGGGTGGTGCCGGTCACCGGGTCCTGGTAAGTGGTCGTGAGCTGCCCGGGACCGCTGGTGGCGCTGGTCTCGATGATGTACTTGTCGGCATTGCCCAGCACCGCCTCGACCTGGCGGGCGATGTAGGCATCGGTCTGCACGGTCGCGGACGGGCTGGGCCCGGCCGTGACCCCGGCCGAGCCGCCCCCGCCGTGCGCGAAGACGGCGACACCGGAGATCACCGCCACGGCGGGCACGACGGCGAGCAGCCCGCGGCCCGCGCGGCGGCGGCGTCCCCTGCCTCGGGCCCGCGCCGCCAGGTCGGCCGAGCCGCGCACGCCCTCAGTCGCCTCATCGAGCGCGACCCGAACGTCCTCGGCTAGCTGTGATTCATTCATCAGTACTCCCTCGGGTGCTGGTTAACGGGCAGAAGATCGGACTCGAGCTCCTTGCGGAGCTTGCCGAGGGCGCGGCTGGCCTGGCTCTTGACGGTGCCGACCGAGTTCCCCAGCGCGTCGGCCGTCTCCTGCTCCGACAGCTGGTGCCAGAACCGGAGCACGACCACCGCGCGCTGGCCGTACGGCAGCCGGAGCAGCGCCCTGATCAGGCGATCCCGGTCCGCCACGAGGTCATCGAGCGCGACCGGCAGTTCCGCCGGGTACCCGGCCACGACCTGCTCCCGCTGCTGCTGGCGGCTCCGGTGCCGCCAGGAGTCACGGGTCGCGTTGACAACCGAACGACGCGCGTACGGCAGCGGGTCGGCCAGCCGCGACCAGCGCAGGTACACCCTGGCCAGCGCCTCCTGAGCCGCATCTTCGGCCTTACCGCGATCACCGCACAGGGCGAACGACAGCCGCACCAGGGCATCACCGTGAACCTGGACGAACTCCTCGAACGCAGACCACTGTCTCGCTCTCACTGTCACCTCCGGTCAGCTCGCTCTTCCGACCCCTAACACGTCACCGACGCGACGAAGGTTGTCAGCGAATGCTGCTCGGGCAGTTCAAACCCATTTTGTCGAACGGACCGTGAGCGACTCTATTCAGCTCAATTCCTCTCGACGGCGCAGCCGACGCGAAAGCCGCAGCGCCCGGGCGGCCCGGGCGCTGCGGCCTCTGATCGGTCGGCTCGGCGGCGGCTCAGCCGCCGTCGCGGATCGCCCGCTCCTCATCCCCGGTCAGCTCGAGCCCGGCCGCCGCGATGTTGTCGGCCGCGTGCGCGGGCGAGCCGGTACCGGGAATCGGCAGCATCACGTGCGAGAAGGACAGCATCCAGGCCAGCACAACCTGGTACTCGGTCGCCCCGAGCCGTTCGGCGGCGGAAAGCACGCCGACGTTCTTGCCCGCCTGCTGGATCGGCGCCCACGGCAGGAACACCAGCGACTCCTGCTCGCAGATGTCGAGCACCGCCTGCGAGGCGCGGTCGGTCACGTTGAACCGGTTCTGGACCGAGACGACGTTGACGATCCCCTGCGCCTCCCGCAGCTGCTCCTGCGACACGTTCGACACCCCGACGTGCCTGACCTTCCCCTCCTTCTGCAGCTCGGCGATGGCGCCGACCGACTCCGCGTACGGGACGTTCGGGTCGGGCACATGGAACTGGTACAGCGGGATCTGCTCCAGCCGCAGCCGCCGCAGGCTGCCCTCGCACGCGCTGCGCAGGTGCTCAGGACGCCCGTCGGGCGTCCACTTGTTGGGGCCCGACCGGGCGTAGCCGCCCTTGGTCGCGATGACAAGGTCGTCGGCGTACGGGTACAGCGCCTCGGCGATCAGGTTCTCGCTGACGTCCGGCCCGTAGGAGTCGGCCGTGTCGATGAAGTTGACGCCGAGCTCGACCGCGCGCCGCAGCGTCGCGATGGCCTGGTCGTGGTCCGGCGGGTCGCCCCAGACGCCCTGCCCGGTGATGCGCATCGCGCCGAATCCGAGCCGGTTAACGGTCAGGTCGCCGCCGACGTCAATGGTCCCCGCCGCCGCGGCGGTTGACTGCTCGCTCATGCCTGTGGCCCTCTCCGTGTTTGTTCCTCCGCTCCAGCCTTCCACGTCCCGCCGCGCGCCTGCACGCGGGGCAGTAGTCAGATCGTGACCCGAACCATACCTAGTTGAGCACTCAACAAAAATCCCTTTCGGCCTCCCGTTCGTATTTGTATTGACGGGCATTTATGTGAAGCGGACTCCTGAGGGGGCGTCATGAGAAGCTGCTCGCTGGCTTGGGCGGGCGCGACCGCGACCGCGCGACCGCGTTCGTGCGCCGGTTCCGGCGGATCATCTTCGAGCTGGCGCTGGCCGCCGCCGGCGACCGGTCCGCCGCGGAGGTCGCCCGGCCAGCCTTTCGGCAGGCGCGCCCGCACGCGTCCCTGCCTGACTCAAGACGCGGCACGGTCCGGGCGCGGCCGTCGACTATGAACGAGCACGGCGCCATGACATGCTCGCAGCTGCATGACGTGGTCGCCGAACTGGCGCTCGGCGCGCTCACCGGGCGCGAGCGCGCGGCCGCGCTCGCCCACCTGAACCAGTGCCGGGCCTGCCGCGAGGACGTGCACCGGCTGATGGTGGTCGGCGGATTGCTGCTGGAGCTGATACCGCCCGCCCGGCCCCCGACCGGTTTCGAGACCCGGGTGCTCGAGCGGCTCAACGCAGACCTTAACCATCGATTACCCTTTCCGGCCGAGACCGCGCAGCGCCGCCCGCCGGACGCGCCCGCGATTACGATGAACCCGAAACCGGCGCGGCGCCGCCGTCCGCGCGCGTGCCGGTGCGGACCGACGGAGGGGGTGAGTCGTGACCGATCCTGCCCGCCGGCTCCCGCTGGCGTTGCTGGCGATGACGGCCGTGGCCGCGGTGGCCGCGTGCACCGCGCCCGCAGGCGAGACGCCGGCCACCGCGCCGCCCGCCTCCGCGTCGGCGGGATCCGCTCCGTCGTCCTCGCCCACTCCCTCGGCGGTGCGGGCGTCCCTCGCCGCCGCCGACCGGGCGGCGGCCGCCGATTCGACGACGACCCTGGTGGTGCCCGCGGGCGAAGGGGCCGGGGCGCTGTCCACCGCGAGGACGCTGACGGTGCCGTCCGGCTGGACCGCCCGGGTGTGGGCCCGGGTGGACGACGCGCGGATGGAGGCCTGGACGCCGGAGGGAGACCTGCTCGTCAGCTCGGCCGGCGACGGCAGCGTCATGGAACTGCGGCCGGACGCGGCCGGCACCGCGACGGCGACCACGCTGCTGTCGGGGCTCACCAATCCGCAGGGCCTGGCGTTCGCCCGGCTCGACGGCCGGTGGGTGCTCTACGTGGCGGAGTCGAACCAGGTCGACCGCTACCCGTGGGGGCCCGCCGGGATCAGCGGCGCCCGCACGGTGATCGCCGGGGGACTGCCCGACCAGGACCCGAACGGCGACGACGTGCACCGGCCCAAGGACGTGGCGGTCGCCCCCGACGGCACCGTCTACTTCAACGTCGGCAGCTCGTCCAACGCGACCCCGGACGACCGGACGATGACGCCGCCGCGCGCGGTGATCATGTCGGTCCGCCCCGACGGCACCGAACGGCAGGTGGTCGAGCGCGGGGTCCGCAACGGCGAGGGCCTGGCGGTCGCGCCGAACGGCACCGTCTGGACCGCAGTGAACGAGCGCGACAACATCCCGTACCCGTCGCACCGGGCCTTCGGGACCTACGGCGATGCCTTCGGCCAGGTCATCCAGGCCTACGTCAACGAGCACCCGACGGACGAGGTGGTGCCGGTCAGCGCGGGCCGTGACCTGGGCTGGCCGTACTGCGACCCGGACCAGGACGACAGCAGCCCGGCCGGGTCGCTGGCCGACATCCCGCTGGTCGCCAACGCCGCCACCAACCCGAACGGAACCGCGCTCGACTGCGCCAGGCTCGCCCCGATCGAGGTCGGGCTGCCCGCGCACAGCGCGCCGATCGGCATGAGCTTCCTCGAGGGCAGCAAGCTCCCGGCCCCCTGGTCAGGCGGCGCGGTGATCGCCGTGCACGGCTCCTGGGACCGGCACCCGCCGCGCGCGCCCGCCGTGGAGTGGCTGGCCTGGGACGCGCCCGCGGGCACCCTGACCCCCGCGGTCACCCTGGTCGGCGGCTTCGAGCTCCCCAACGGCAGCTACTGGGGCCGCCCGGCCGACGCCGTCCCCGGCCCCGACGGCGCCCTCTACGTAAGCGACGACACCGCCGGCGCCATCTACCGCCTAACGCCCCCGAGCTAGCCCCACCGCCGGCGCCATGTACCGCCTAACGCCCCCGAGCTAGCCCACCGCCCCCCGGCGGCACGCGAACATGCCCGCCCACCAGCCAACCGCATCCCCGCCCGACCGCGCTCCGGACCGCGCCCAAGCGTGCTGCCCCGCGCCCCCGCGCGCAGGACCGCCCCCCGTGCGGCATCCTTGGATGCATGCCGCCCGCCTCCGATCTGCCGTTGCCGCCGCCGCGAGACCCGTCGGGGCCGTACCGGATCTGCTGCGTCTGCCTCGGCAACATCTGCCGCTCGCCGATGGCCGACGCCGTGCTTCGCGCCCAGATCGCCAAGGCCGGCCTCGACCACCGCGTGGTCGTCGACAGCGCCGGCACCGGCGACTGGCACCTCGGCGAACGGATGCACCGCACCGCCAGCCGCCAGCTCAACCGCAACGGCTACGACGGCGACACCCACCGCGCCCGCCAGTTCGACCGCTCCTGGCTAGCCGAACGCGACCTCATCGTCGCCATGGACGCCAGCAACCTCCGCGACCTGCGCGCCCTCGCCGACGGCGACCGAGACCACCGGATCAGGCTGTTCGGCGAGGTCGGCGCCCTGAACGGGGCCGAGGTCCCCGACCCCTACTACGGCGGCGACGCCGACTTCGCCAGCGTCCTCGCCATGCTCGAAACCGGCATGTCGCACCTGGTAGCCCGCCTAAAAGAACTCCCCGAGCTCTCCGCCTAACCGCCGCGGTGACTCCCGTGCCCACCGTGATTCCCGGGGCCCGTCGTGATTCCCGGGCCTGCCCGTGGGCCGCCTGCCCGACTGCGGCCCCTCCGCCCGACCGCGAAACCCCGCCCGCCCGCGCGCTCCCGCCGCCCCCTCGTTCCCCCGGCCGCCTCGGCCCAACCTCCCACGTCAGCCCTAGCCCACCCGCCACTCCAGCCTCGCCTGCTAGCGTTCAATGCGCATCTTCATATCAGTTTCGACCACTTCAAAACGCCTTCCTATCGGTTCTGACCACTTTTCGGTCCGATATGTCTGGTTCTTATGGTCAGAACTGATAGATAGACGCGCGACTGGTCAGAAGTGATAGGAAGACGCGAGGTTGCGGCCGGGCGACCTGCCCGACCTTAGTCGGGCAGCGTGTCGTCGGGGTCGTCGGACGACGCCAGGGCGTCGGGGGAGAGCGGCAGCCGAACCTGGAAGTCGGCCCCCTGACCGGGTGCGGTGCGAATCGACACCGTGCCGCCGTGCGCGTTCACCAGCCCGGCCACAATGGCCAGCCCGAGGCCGGTCCCGCCGGACGCCCGGTTCCGCGCCGCGTCGGCCCGGTAGAACCGCTCGAACACGCGCTGCGCCTGCTCGGCGGGCATGCCGGGACCGTCGTCCTCGACGTCGAGCACCACGGCCGGCACCGGCCGTTCACCGGCGGCGGCGGCACTCACGGCGCCGCCGGCAAACCCGGTTCCGTTGGCCGAGGACGCCCCGCCGGGCTGCCGATCCTCCGACGACGGGAGCGTGCCCGCCCCGATCTTCACCCGCACCGGCGTCCCGGCCGGCGTGTGCGTGATCGCGTTGTTGACCAGGTTCCCGAGCACCTGCCGCAGTCGCTGCTCGTCCCCGTCCACCAGGAACGCGGTGCCAGGCGCGACGACCAGGTCGATCGGCCGCCCGGGGGAGACGATCCGGGCGTCCTGCACGGCGTCGGCCGCCAGCGTGAGCAGGTCGACCGGGGCGAGGTTGAGCGGCCGCTGCTGGTCAAGCCGGGCCAGCGTCAGCAGGTCCTCGACCAGCAGCCCCATCCGGGTCGCCTCGGCCTCGACCCGCGCGATGAGATGATCGAGCTCCTCCGGCGGCATGCCGCCGGGGGACGAGGACCCTGGCTCGCCCCCACGCGATGGCCCCTCAGGGGTCAGCCCCGCAGCAGCGGAGCCGTTGCCCGATTCGGGGACAAACGCGTCCGTTCGGGATGACGACTCTTGATCTTCCGAACGGACCGCCGCTGCCCGCCGTTGACGCCGCGCCCGCCGCCCGCCCCGCCACGCATGCGGTAGTGCGCGGCGAAGCCGCGGATGGTCGTCAGCGGCGTCCGCAGCTCATGCGACGCGTCGGCGATGAACCGCCGCATCCGCTCCTCGGACTCGTGCGCCGCCTGCTCCGACTCCTCCTGGGCATGGAACGCCCGCTCGATCTGCGTCAGCATCGCGTTCAGCGACCGGCTCAGCGAGCCGACCTCGGTGCGCGGATCGCCCTCGGGAACCCGATGGTCCAGATGCCCCTTGGCGATCTGGCCGGCGCTCAGCTCGATGTCGTCGAGCGGACGGAGGTTGGCCCGGACGACCCCGATGCCGACGACTGCGAGCACGATCACGATCGATGCGCCCACGATCAGTTCCACTACAATCAGGCGTTGGATTTCAGGACCGACAGGTCCCAGATCGACGGCCGCGAACGTGATCGCGGTCTCCTGCTTGCCTGCGGAGCTCGTCACCGAAGATGGCCTGACCGATCACCCGCCACGTGTCGCCGCCGGACTGTGCGGGCACGGTGATCAGTACCGGGTTGTTCGAATCCAGCCCACTGGCCAGTCGGCAGCTGGGGAGCGGACTGCGTCATCGGCGAATGTCCAAGTCCGGGAAGAGTGCTGCCGATGCTGCCTGCGCGAGACCTGGCTTCCCAGCTGCTGGAGACCATGGACAATGCCGCCCCCGTAGGGGTAGGGGAGGACGGTGTTCACCTGGAGCGACTGCCGGCGGGGCGGTTGGTAGGCGCTCAGGACATGGCTGAACGCGTCTTCAAGCTGCGTGTCTCGCTGAGTGTACAAGTTCGACCGCACGATGACGACGCTCACCACGCTGATCACCGCGAGCGCCATGATCACCAGGGCGAGCACCGCCGTGATGAGCTTGGTCCGCAGCGGCGTCCGGTCGGAGAGGCGCTGAAGGAAGTGCCGGCCGCCCTCGTCGCGGTGGCGCCAGGGCGGGCTTGGCGCCTCCGTGTCGACGACATCGGGTCCCGACATGGCTGCCACCGGCTAAGACGGGAGCCGCAGTACGTACCCGACGCCGCGCAGGGTGTGGATAAGCCGAGGCTCCTTGGTGTCGATCTTGCGCCGCAGCACCGAGACGTACGACTCGACGATGCCGGTGTCGCCGCGGAAGTCGTAGTCCCAGACGTGGTCCAGGATCTGCATCTTCGACAGCACCCGGTTGGCGTTGGACATGAAGTAGCGCAGCAGCTTGAACTCGGTCGGGGAGAGCTGCACCAGGGCGCCGCCCCGCCAGACCTCGTGGCTCTCCTCGTCGAGCTCGAGATCGGCGAACTTCAGCCGCGGGGTCGGCTCGACGCCGTCGCCGCGGGTGCGCCGCAGCACCGCCTTGATCCGCGCGATGACCTCTTCGAGCGAGAACGGCTTGGTCACGTAGTCGTCGCCGCCGAGGGTGAGACCCCGTATCTTGTCATCGGTGCCGTCCCGCGCGGTCAGGAACACGACCGGGATCCGCGCCCCGCCGCCCCGCAGCCGCCGGATAACGTCGAAGCCGTCCATGTCGGGCAGCATCACGTCGAGCACGATCAGGTCGGGCCGGTGCCGCTGCGCGGCCTGTACCGCCTCGGTGCCGCCGGCCGCGGTGATTACCTCAAAGCCCGCGTAGCGAAGGGACGCCGAGAGGAGCTCGAGGATGTTCGGCTCGTCCTCGACGACGAGCAGCCGCGCGTCAGACTGCGCCCGCTCTTCGGTCATCGACGTGTTCATGATCTTCATCATCGCGCCTTTTGCTGAGGGCAACCTGAACGTTTCCTCGGGGACGGCTGCTGTGTTCCCAGGGTACGCTCCGCGACTGCCGCGCAGATCACGCCGGTGCGCGCTGATCAGATTCAGGATTGTCGAACGCGGCCGAAGGATCCGCCGGCCGCGGGCGGCGCGTTCTCAGGAGGCGCGCGGCGTCCGGGCCTCCAGCCAGTGCGCGATGGCGGCCGGGCGGTTGTGCACGCCCAGTTTGGAGTAGATGCGCCGGACGTGATTCTTGACCGTTTTCTCTGCCAGGAACAGGTGGGCTGCGATCTCGCCGTTGGTATGCCCGCCCGCGATGAGCGACATGACCTCTATCTCGCGGGTCGACAGCCCTAGGCTGGCCTCCTCATCAACCCCTGCGCGGCTCATGAGACCTCCGGTTAAGTCAGTTCGTGCCGCGCCGAAGGGGACGTCGACGCACGCCAGGGAGAAAGCGCACGCTAACGACGCAGCACCGCCGCGTCACGGTGTCAAGACCTACCTTTACCCGTACAGATACACCAAAAAGGCGTCGCTCAAACCGTCCAAACCCATCCGAACCGTCCGAGGCGTCGCCGCCGGTGGGCCCGAAGGCTAGCCGACCTGCGTGCCGGCCAGCAGCCCGGCCGGGACTGGCGTGCCCGCCTTGAGCGCATTGAACAGCTTGAGTGCCTGGGTCCGGTTCCACAGCACCGCGTCGCCCGCGCTGGTCTGGTAGTTGGCGTTGGCGATCGGCACGGTGCCGCTCTGCGGGCCGCGCAGCGCCTGCGCCACCTGGATCAGGTCCCACAGGCTGGTGCCCTTGTCGACCGCGATCGAACTGGCCGCGGTGGACGCGAACGGGAGCGCGGTGAACGGGTTCAGGTACACGCCCGGGCTGGTCGCCTTGGACAGCAGGGCAGACAGGAACGCCCGCTGGTCCTGGATCCGCTGCAGGTCGGAGGTGGCGAACGAGTGCCGGTCGCGGACGAAGGCGATCGCCTGGGTCCCGTTGAGGTTGTGGCAGCCGGCGGCGAGACCCTTGAAGCCCGAGTCTCCCGTCGGGTCGGCCGGGACTGCGGTCTTGACGCACATCTGCACGCCGCCGACCGCGCTGACCACCCCGGCCAGGCCGCCGAAGCCGATGCCCATGTAGTGATCGATCTTCAGGCCGGTGACCGATTCAACCGTCTGCACCAGCAGCGTGGGCCCGCCGATGGCCAGCGCGGCGTTGATCTTGTTGCTGCCGTGCCCGGGGATCGGGACGTAGGAGTCGCGCGGGATGCTGATGAGGACCGGCTTGCCGGTGCCCATGTGCAGCAGCATCAGCGAGTCGGAGGCGTCCGCGCCGTCCGCGCCCAGGTGCAGCTGCGCCCGTTCGGTGCGGCTGATCCCGGTCCGCTGGTCGGACCCGGCGATCAGCCAGTTCGTGCCGGCCGAGGTGGCGGTGGTCGCGGGCAGCGTCACGCTCCGGTTCAGCTTCCCGTTGATCCAGAAGTAGGTGCCCGAGGTGCCGGCCAGCAGCACCACGATGACCACGCCGATGACCAGCGCGATGCGTCGGCCGTGACGACCGGGCTGACCCCAGAACCGCCACCGGCGTCCGCCTCCGCTGCCGCCCGGTGCTCCGGCCGGCGGTGCTCCCGGCGGGGAGACCAGCGGCGGCTGCGCGCCCCAGCCGCCACCGCCGGCGCCGCCGCTCGCGCCGCCGTACCCGCCGTTGCCATAACCGCCGCCGCCGTATCCGCCGCCGTTGCCGCCGCCGGATCCGGGGGTCGGCTCGAACGTCGGCCGATTTGAGGGCTGCGGCATGGACACGGTCCGGTCGGCGGACGCCGGGTCGGGGGGCGTAGGCTGCTGATACCAGTTTTTCCAGGGGTCGGTCTCGCTCATGCTCTATCCCTCCGGAGGGCGCGGCGGGTCACGCCTGAACGGTCCGAGTGTACCGGCGGTATCCAAGCCTGCACGCGCGACGAACGGCGACAACGGGCCGCGAAAAAATACCGGCCCAATGCACGCAGTTACCTATCGGTCGCTTGTGGTGATCCGGTAACGTATCCGCCAGGTTGCCTGGATCAACGGGCGGCCATGATTTTCACATTTAAGAGTGCATGTCGCATTGAGCCGCCCGGAGTGCTCCCTCTCCTTCGGCCGGCTGCCGCGGCAGGTCACCAGCGCATGTCATGCCCGGGCGGTGGACCGGGCTTCCGAGAGGGAGATCAGCAGATGGCACATGGTCAGGGCTTCGCCGCCGCGGCGACGGCCGAGCGGGACAGGGCAGGCCGGCCGAGGGCGGACCGGCAGGATCACGCAACCCCCTCCGGCCACGGGGCCGGGCAGCGCTCCAGCTGCGTCGTCATCCGCCCCGACGCCGCGATCGAAGAGCAGGGCCTCACCCTGACCACCGGCGTCAGCCAGGAAACGGTCGGATCGAAGGCGCTGTGCATGCGCCTGATGATGCTGCCCCCCGGCACCCGGGGGACGCCGCACTCGCACAAGGGCCACGAGTCCGCGATCTGGGTTGCGATGGGCGAGGCCGAGATCTGGCACGGCCCCGGCCTCTGCGGGCGCACGGTGGTGCACGCGGGCGACTTCCTCTACATCCCGCCCGGCATCCCGCACCTGCCGGTCAACCGCAGCGAGACGAAGATGATGGTCGCGGTCATGGCCCGCACCGACCCGGCCGAACGCGAGTCCGTCATCCTCTGCGACCTGCCCCCGCACCTAGACGGCCTGTTCGCCGTCCCCGTCGCCACCGCGACCTGACCCGGGCCGGCTTGCCTGGCGAGGTCTCGTGCGTCGAAGGGCTTGTTTTCCAGCCACTTGATGGATCCAGTCATAGTGACTTTCTTGGCGATGGGGGATCGGTCCACGCCTACCAGGTCGATTTCCGGGTCGTTGCTGCGGGTCCAGTAGCCGCCCATCACTTCGGTTCCCTCGGGCATATAACTTACTTCAAAGTAACTTTCTTTCATGAAAGTTATATTGCGTCGTACTCGACATGACGGCCAGCGACGATGAGGAGACATCGGACCGATGGCGAAACACTTGGGCGGACATTGACCGCCCACTCCGCACGGCGTGTGCCGTCACCGACAGCGAATAGCGTCGGCCAGCCGCAACGGAAAAGCCCCGGGCGCACGACAACGCCGGGGGCTTTTCTCTGGGGTGAGTGACGGGACTTGAACCCGCGACATCTAGGACCACAACCTAGCGCTCTACCAGCTGAGCTACACCCACCATGCGCCTTCGCTAGAAGGCTGACACGAGTATAGCGGTCTCCCGCAGTGCGAACGAACGCGTTACGCGCCGGCCGGCTTGGCGTTCTCGAACCGCGCCGCGATCTCCCGCGCGGTCGCCGAGTCGGGCCCCGGCTGGGGCACGAACACCGCCTCGCGGTAGTACCGAAGCTCCTGCACCGACTCGATGATGTCGGCCAGCGCCCGGTGCCCGCCGTGCTTGCTCGGGGAGGCGAAGTACGCCCGCGGGTACCAGCGCCGCGCCAGCTCCTTGACCGAGGACACGTCGATCATCCGGTAGTGCAGCCAGTTGTCGAGGACCGGCATGTCGCGGGCGATGAACCAGCGGTCGGTGGCGATCGAGTTGCCGCACAGCGGCGCCTTCTTGGCCTCGGGCACGTGATGCTTGACGTACGCGAGCACGGCGTCGGCGGCCTCGTCGAGCGACATCCCGCTGGACAGGTCGGCCAGCAGGCCCGACTTGGTGTGCATCTCCCGCACCACGTCGCTCATCTGGTCAACCGCCTCGGCCGGCGGCTTGATGATCAGGTCGATCCCGCCGTCGAGCAGCGTCAGCTCCCCGTCGGTCACCACGCACGCGATCTCGATCAGCGCGTCCTGCTCGATATCGAGCCCGGTCATCTCGCAGTCGATCCATACCAGCCGGTCGTTCATCCAACCAAGGTTAAAGGCAAAAACCATCATCCCGAACGGACCGTGAGCTCCACCTCCCCGCCGCCCCCTCTCCCGTCCACCCGGTCGCCCACCCACCGGCCCCAGACGCCACCTCCGCCACCGAGCCCCGAGAACTCCAACGAGCCGACGTGGTGGAAGCCTTGATCGTGTTCCGTTTGGGCCGCGTTCTCCCGCCACAGGCGCCATCGTGTTCCGTTTTGGGGTCTATACGACCCGAAAGGACCACGATGAGCCCTTTATTCAACCACCCAGTTGTGCGTGGTGACGATGAGGTCAATGTGTCGATCCCCGCCCGCAGACCGAGGGTCTCCCCAAGTGCAGAGGCTGTCGCCTACGCCGCCGACCCCAAACGCCACCTGTCACCTACGCCAGCGACACCAATAGGCCATGTCGATGGCGTAGCCGACAGACCGCCCAACCTGTCGCTGGCGTAGCCGACAGGCCCTTAGCCAGACCGCGAGCGAACTCAGGCCGGAATCGGCAGCGCCGCGGCCGCGAACGGTGACCGCAGCTCCCGGGTGCGCACCGCCAGCCCGTGCGGCCCGCTGCCGGTGAGCCGGCGGATGTCGATCATCCCCGGCCCGCTGTGCGCGCACCCGGGGACCTGCGACGCGCCGAAGTGACCGCCCCGCGCCCACGCCGCCCGGCTCCCCTCGGCCCCTTCGACCGCGCTGCCAATCGCCCCGCCGCCAATCCCGACGCCCACGCCAACGTCAACGCCAACGTCAACGCCAGCACCACCGACGCCGGACCGAGCGGCGGCGGCCGCCCGCCCGCACTCGGCCCAGCTGCCAGGCTGCCCTCCCGGCCAGCGCCGCGGCACCCCCCAGGAGTCGAGCCAGCTCAGGATCGCCTCAACGCCGATCAGCGGCCCGTTGGTGAACGGCTCGGCCGCGACCGCGAGCACCCCGATCTGCACGCACACCCGGCCCTCGGCGTTCACGTTCTCCGGCCGCCGGTGAATCCGGACCGGCGTCCAGTCGAGCCGGTCGAGCGCGCCGAGCGCGCGGCCGGCCCGCAGCACCGAGATCAGCTGCGCGAGCTCGCCGGTGACCGGGTTCCAGACCAGGTGGCAGGGACGGTGCTCGGCTACCAGCCGCTGCGCGGCCGACTGGACGGATACCGAGTTGGCCAGGCTGCCGAGGGTGAGCCAGACGACCCGGGGAGCCCCGCCGCCCGAGAGCGCCACCGTCTGCTTCCGCCCGAACGCGCATAGCCTCCGGCATCCATGCGTGTGCCACGACGGCACTCCCCTCCCAGGTACGAGTACAGGGGTCTAGACCTCCCGGTCAATAGACCTCTTCCCCTACTTACGCCCGTGGGTGTGATTAGTCCAGAGGGGTCCGGCGAATACGGCGCTACAGGAGGAAGTCGGGAGGAATCGACAAGCGTTCCCGAGCGACTACCATGCGTGACAAGCGGAGCGTCACTGCCGGCGGATCGTCTGCGCCTGGTAGTACGCCGTGGAGTCGGGCCGCCAGAGCATGGCGATCGCGCCCACCCCGACCGCCCACGACGCCAGCGTGATGACGATGAAGATGATGTCGGCGGCGGTGATGACCTGCCCGCCGTGCAGCGAGGCGATCGTCTGGTAGAGCTGGAAGGTCGAGATCGCGAACAGCACCGAGGCGACGATGCGCGCCCACTTCATGCCCGCCCGGTTGAACCGGGCCATCACCACCCACAGCAGGCAGTACACCGACGTAGGAGACGATCAGGAAGATGATCGCGGTGAGCCAGCTGCGAGGACGTCGGCGGCTTACCGTTGATGTCGATCGAGTTCTTGTCCACGATCGTGGCGACGACCTCGAACAGCGCGAAGACGGCGGTGATGGCCGCGCCGGCCAGCATGAACCTGACCGCCTTGCGCATCGTCGCCGGGAGGCTGGGGTCGTCGGGCGCGCCGCCGGACAGCTTGGTCTCGATGCCGGCGAAGGCGGTGCCTCCGATGGGTGACTTGAACATGGGCTGCCCTAACGTGAACGCGTTGACGAAACGAAGCATAGTGCTGATCTGCGCAAAGCTGCGCGCGGAGGCCGACGCTGGCACGCCGGAGCCGGGGATGGCCGAAAGGCGGCTGGATGCCCTATTCTGTCCTAGCTTCTTAAGTATTGCCGGAAACTCGTGCAGCGGCACTGAGCGCGGTATCATTCCAGCGTCGTTGCCGCATGCATGTGCGGATAGCTCGTGCAGACGACGCGTGCATTTGGTGGAGGGACGTGCTGGTGAACGGGGAGCACCGGCCCGTCGAGACGCCTGAGAGGGGGAACGCGTTGAGTGTAAGTGCGCCCGGGAGCGCTGCCGCTCCCGCAGGCGGGCCGACCGTGCTCCGCATGCTGCTCGGCGCACAGCTCCGCAGGCTCCGCGAGGGCGCGGCCATCACCCGCGACGACGCCGGCTACCACATCCGCGCCTCAGGCTCCAAGATCAGCCGGATGGAGCTCGGCCGCGTTTCGTTCAAGGAACGCGACGTCACCGACCTGCTCGAGCTCTACGGCGTCACCGATCCGGCCGAGCGCGAGAAGCTCATTCAACTCACCAGGGAAGCGAACGCCACCCCCTGGTACCAGAAGTTCCACGATGCGGTCCCGGACTGGTTCCACGTGTTCGTCGGCCTCGAAGAGGCCGCGCAGCTCATCCGCGTCTACGACATCCAGTTCGTGCCCGGCCTGCTGCAGACCCAGGATTACGCGCGGGCGGTCATCCAGCAGGGTTCGCCCGGCCTCGACGCCGACGAGGTCGAGCGCCGGGTCCAGCTCCGGATGGGCCGCCAGGAGCTGCTCAAGCGGGAGAACCCGCCGCGGTTCTGGGCGATCGTCGACGAGGCGGCGCTGCGCCGCCCGATGGGCGGCCGCGACGTGCACGTGGCCCAGATCGAGCGGCTGATGGACGTCATCGCCGAGCCGAACATCACCCTGCAGGTCATGCCGTTCAAGTACGGCGGGCACGCGGCCGACGGCGGCGCCTTCATGATCATGCGGTTTCCCGACACCGATCTGCCTGACATCGTCTACATGGAGTACCTGACCGGCGCGCACTACATCGACAAGGACGAGGAAGTCGAGCGGTACGCTGCGGTGATGGAACGACTTTCGGTGGCGGGCACGTCACCCGACCGGACCAGGGAGATCCTGGCCGGGATGCTGAAGGAGATCTAGGCGCCATGGCCGACGGGCTCTACAACGGAATGCCGGCCGGGGAACTGCCTGACCTGACGTGGCGGCTGGCCGGCGGCGCGGACCTCGGCGTGGAGATGGCCAGGCTGCCGGACGGGCAGATCGCGGTCCGCAACGCGGCCGACCCGCAGGGGCCGGCCCTGATCTACACCAAGGCCGAGATCGAGGCGCTCATCGGCGGCGCGCAGGACGGGGATTTCGACGCGCTCCTCGCGTGACGAGGCGTCGGCCTCGGCCGTCTCCTCGCCCAACCAAGACCAGGCGGCTCGCTCGAGCGAAGATCAAGATCGAAAAGATCCAAATCGATTTTCCCGAACGGTCGCGTGGCTTCGCCTCACCCGTCCCGACGATGCCCCGGACCTGTCTCGACGGGACCGGGTGCTGCTCCGCTGGGAGATCATCGCCGTCTTCGCGGTGTCGCTCGGCGCCAGCGGCCTGTACGCGTTCATCTCGCTGATCGGGTCGCTGACCGCGCAGGCGGCGCTGCACTCGCAGTCGGTCACGCTGAACGGCTCGCAGGCCCCCGGCCGTCCGCTGCTCGACCTCTTCCTGCAACTGGACTCGCTGCTCAGCGGCGTGGCGCCGGTGCTGCTCGCGGTCTACCTGCTCTTCCGCGCGGGCGACTGGTCCTCGATCGGCCTGAACTGGTCGCAGCCGGGGCGGGACTTCCTGCGCGGGGCGGCGCTGGCCGCCCTGATCGGCTTCAGCGGCCTGGGCCTGTACTTCATCGCCTACAAGTCCGGCATCGCGCTCAACGTCGTCGCCGAGGGGCTGCCGGACGTCTGGTGGCGGTTCCCGGTGCTGATCCTGTCCGCGTTCCAGAACGGCCTGCTCGAAGAGGTCCTGGTCACCGGCTACCTGCTGACCCGGCTGCGCAAGCTCGGGGTGAACCCGGCCGCCGCGATCGCGATCAGCGCCACCCTCCGCGGCTCCTACCACCTGTACCAGGGGTTCGGCGGGTTCCTCGGCAACGCCGTCATGGGCGTGATCTTCGGGGTGCTGTTCCTGCGCTGGCGCCGGGTCGGGCCGATGATCATCGCGCACACGCTCATTGACGCGGTCGCTTTCATCGGCTATGCGCTACTCGTCGGTCACGTCTCCTGGCTACCGTAAAGAAAGCTTCCAGTCCCCCGGGGACGCCTGGGGATCTTAGTTTTTTGCATGAATGGTATTTATAGGGTTCTTTGCACGTTACACGACTGGCATTGGGCCGTTATCCTGCCGGCATGCCGGATTTCCAGAGCTCAGCCCAACTGACCCCCGAGATGCCAGGCACGAGGATCGATCCAGCCTCATCGACGGTGGCCGAGCTCCGGCGGGCGATGGCAGAGTCCCGGCTCTCGGCGACCGCGCTGACCCAGCACTACCTGGACCGCATCGCCGAGGTCGACCCCGTCCTGCACGCGGTGATCGCGGTGCTTCCCGACGCTCTCGAGCAGGCCGCCGCGAGCGACGCCGCCTGGCAGTCAGGACGGCCCCGGGGCGCCCTCGAGGGCATCCCGATCCTGGTCAAGGACAACGTCCAGGTCGCCGGCGCGCCGACCACGGCGGGCTCGCCCGCATTGCTCGGGGTTCAGCCGCCGGACGCGTTCGTCGTCTCCCGGCTGCGCGCGGCGGGCGCGGTCATCCTGGCCAAGGCCAACCTGTCGGAGTGGGCGAACTTTCGCTCCACCAGGTCGAGCAGCGGCTGGTCGACGGTCGGAGGGCAGACCGCGAACCCCTACGCGCTCGACCGGAACCCGTCCGGATCGAGCTCGGGGTCGGCCGCCGGGGTCTCGGCCGGGCTGGCGGCGCTGGCGGTGGGCACCGAGACCGACGGCTCGATCGTCTCCCCGTCCAGCGCCTGCGGCGTGGTCGGCGTCAAGCCGACGGCCGGACTGGTCAGCCGGACCGGCATCGTCCCGCTCTCCCCGGTCCAGGACACCGCGGGCCCGATGGCGGTCTCGGTCGCCGACGCGGCCGTCCTGCTGACCGCGATGGCCGCCGCCGACTCGGACGATCTCTCCGCCCAGGGCATCGCGGACGACGCCCACCCCGAACGGTCCCACGGCGGCATCGACTATTCCGCGTTCCTCGACCCGGCGGCGCTCGAGGGGGCGCGCATCGGCATCTGGCGGGCCGCCTCGGTCGGCGCCGACGCCGCCACCGCCGCGCTGCTCGACGTCGCCGTGGGCTGCCTGCGGTCGTTCGGCGCGGTGGTGATCGACCCGGTCGAGCTGCCCGGCATCGAGAAGGTCACCGAGCCCGAGTTCGACGCGCTGAACTACGAGTTCAAGCACGGGATCAACGCCTACCTCAAGTACCTGGCCGAGTTCGCGGTCGACGCCGGTCAGGCGCCGCCCGCGACGCTGGCCGAGCTGATCAAGTTCAACGAGGTGAACGCCGAGCGGGTGCTCGCGCGGTTCGGCCAGGAGATCTTCTACGCGGCCGAGGCGACCACCGGCAACCTGGCCGACCCGGTCTACCTGGAGCTGCGCCGGGCCGCCAACCGGCTGGCGATGTCCGCCGTCGAGACGCCGACGGTCGAGCACAAGCTCGACGCGATCTTCTCGCTGACCGCCAACCCGGCCTGGCTGACCGACTACATCCTCGGCGACCACAACGTCTTCGGCACCTCCCGCCCGGGCGCGGTGACCGGCTGGCCGACGATCTCGGTCCCGTTCGGCTACGTCGCGGGCCTCCCGGTCGGCGTCTCGTTCCTCGGCCCGCACTGGAGCGAGCCCCGCCTGCTCGCCCTCGCCTACGCCTTCGAGCAGGCCACCAACCAGCGCCGCCCCCCCAACCTCCTCCCCACCATCGCTAACCACTAGCCCCAGTACCCCGCCCCCGCTAGCCCAGTAGCCTGTCCCCGCTAGCCCGCTAGCCTGTCCCCGCTAGCCCAGAGCTAGCCTGTCCCCGCTAGCCCGCTAGCCCGCTAGCCCGCTAGCCCGCACCCGTTCTAGCCCTGTGACCCCCAGGCCCATAACCATTCGGGCCCGTGGCCCCCAGGCCCATAACCATTCGGGCCCGTGGCCCCCAGGCCCATAACGAGTCGGGCCCGTGGCCCCCTGGGCCATAAACCGTTTGAGCCCTGTGGCCCCCCAGGCCATATCCATTCGGGCCCGGGGGGCCACGGGCCCGGTAGAGATAGCCCGGTGGGCCACAAGGCCACAACCGGCCGCCCGTCAGGACGCGTCAGAGCCGGGTCGGAATCATTTCCGGAATGCCGGGCGCAAAGACCGCGCCCGGCATTCCGGAAATGTCATGAAATGCGTCAGGCGCCGGGGACGCCGGGCAGGTTGGCAAGCGCGGCGTCGATGCGATCCTGCGGCAGGTCGTAGTCGGTCATCTCGCCCGACAGGTACCGCTCGTAGGCGACCATGTCGAAGTGCCCGTGGCCGCACAGCGCGGTCAGGATCACCTTCTCCTCACCGGACTCGGCGCACCGCTTCGCCTCCTCGACGACCGCCGCGATCGCGTGCGACGGCTCCGGCGCGGGCAGGATGCCCTCGGACCGAGCGAACGTCACCGCCGCCGCGAAGCACTCCCGCTGCGGCTTCGCCACCGCCTCGAACAGGCCGAGCTCGTACATGTGCGAGAGCAGCGGCGACATGCCGTGGTAGCGCAGCCCGCCCGCGTGCACCGGGTCGGGGATGAACCCGTGGCCGAGGGTGTGCATTTTCATAAGCGGCGTGAACCCGGCCGTGTCCCCGAAGTCGTAGGCGTAGCGCCCGCGGGTGAACGACGGGCACGCGGACGGCTCGACCGCCCTGATGACCGGGTTCATCCGGCCGGCCAGCTTCTCCCGCAGGAACGGGAAGACCAGCCCGGCGAAGTTGGACCCGCCGCCGGTGCAGCCGACGATCAGGTCGGGTCCGGCCTCGCCCGCCAGCTCGAACTGCGCCAGCGCCTCCTGGCCGATCACCGTCTGGTGCAGCAGCACGTGGTTGAGGACCGAGCCGAGGGCGTACCGGGTCTCGGCCGACCCGCCCGCCGCCTCGACCGCCTCGCTGATCGCGATGCCGAGCGAGCCGGGCGAGTCCGGGTTGGACGCGAGCACGTCCAGTCCCGCCTTGGTGGCCCTGGACGGGGACGGGTGCACGGTCGCGCCGTAGGTCTGCATGAGCGTGCGCCGGTGCGGCTTCTGGTCGTAGGACGCCCGGACCATCCAGATCTCGCAGTCGAGGGCGTACTGCGCCGCCGCGAACGCGAGCGCGCTGCCCCACTGCCCGGCGCCGGTCTCGGTGGTGAGCCGCTTGGTGCCCTCGACCGAGTTGTAGTAGGCCTGCGGCACCGCCGTGTTCGGCTTGTGCGACCCGGCCGGGGAGCCGCCCTCGTACTTGTAGTAGATCCGGGCCGGGGTGTTCAGCAGCTTCTCCAGCCGCCGGGCCCGGAACAGCGGGGTCGGCCGCCACAGCTTGTAGACGTCGATGACCTCGCCCGGGATATCGACGTAGTTCTCGCCGGTGACCTCCTGGCGGATCAGCTCCATCGGGAACAGCGGCGCCAGGTCGTCCGGGCCGACCGGCTGGAGGGTGCCCGGGTGCAGCGGCGGCGGCGGGGGAGCGGGCAGGTCGGGGACGATGTTGTACCACTGGGACGGGATCTGCGACTCGTCAAGGATGAACTTGGTCCGCTCGGTCACGGCTACTCCGATCGCTTAGCTGCACGGCGTTTCAAGGGCAGGGTGCGGAACCGCCGGCGGTGCCGCGAGTGCCGCGAGTGCTCTTCCGCACCATACGCCGCAGGCCGCGAATGCGGCCAGCCTTCGCGGCGGCGTCCGGGCGCTGACCGGTATGGTCGGGTTCATGTCAACGGTTCCCGAGGTATCGCCCGCCGTTCGCGCCGCCCTCGCGGCCGGGCGGCCGGTGGTGGCGCTTGAGTCGACGATCATCTCGCACGGGCTGCCGCGGCCGGCCAACCTGGCGGCGGCCAGGTCGTTCGAGCAGATGCTGACCGAGGCGGGGGTGACCCCGGCCACGATCGCGGTGATCGACGGCGTGCCCAAGGTGGGTCTCGACGGCCCCGACCTGGAGCGGATCGCCCTCGACGAGTCGGTCATCAAGGTGAGCGTGCGCGACCTCGGGCTGGCGATGGCGCAGCGCCGGACGGCGGGCACCACCGTCGCCGCCACCTCGACGCTCGCGGCCAGGGCCGGGATCCGGGTGTTCGCCACCGGCGGCCTCGGCGGCGTGCACCGCGGCTTCGCCGAGTCGCTCGACGAGTCGGCCGACCTGACCGTGCTCGCCGCGACGCCGATCACGGTCGTGTCGGCCGGGGTGAAGTCGATCCTCGACATCCCGGCCACCCTGGAGCGCCTGGAAACCCGCGGCGTCGCCGTCGTCGGCTACCGCACCAGTCGGTTCCCGGCGTTCTACCTGACCGACTCGGGCGAGGACCTGGACTGGCGGCTCGACTCCGCGACCGAGATCGCCGAGGTGATGGCGGCCAGGGACGCGGTCGGCGACACCGCCGCGCTGCTGGTCGCCAACCCGCTGCCGCTCGGCAAGCAGCTCGATCCCGCCCTGCACGATCAGGTGCTGAGCGAGGCGCTGACGGCCGCCGACAAGGAGAACATCCGGGGCAAGGCCGTTACCCCGTTCCTGCTGGCGTACATGCAGCGCGCCACCGAGGGCAAGAGCGTCGAGGTCAACCTGGACGTCGCCCGCGGCAACATCGCCCTCGCGGCCGAGATCGCGACCGCCTGGTCCGCCCTGACGGCGGGAGCCGCCAAGGCCTGACCGCCAGATGCCGGACCTTGGTCCCGCCCGGCTCGAGTGCTCTGACATGAAAGAGTGATGACAACCAGCCGACCCGTGAGCGGGGAGACCCAGTCATGACCGAGACCACCGCAGCACCTCCGGCCGCAGGTCGGGGGGCGGGAGACCAGCCGATGGACGCGCCGATCACCGGCGTGACCGTGTTCAGGGACGGCGCCCGGGTACTGCGCACCGGCGTGACCGAGCTGGCGGCCGGGCCGGGAGCGGTCACCATCGGGAATCTCCCGGCCACGGTCGACACCGCCAGCGTCCGCGTCGCCGCCCGCGGCCGCGACCTCGCCCTGCTCAACGTCGAGGTGCGCCGCCGGGTCGGCACCGAGCCGCTGCGCGAGCAGGCCGCGCGGCTGCGGGCCGAGGTCGAGCGCTGGCGCGAAGCGGTGCAGGAGCTCGACGACGAGGATGCCGCCGAGCAGGCCGGGCTCGGCTTCCTCAGCCACCTGTCGGAGGCGGCCGCCACCGCGCTCGCCCGGGCGGTCGGCTCCGGGCGGGCCGGCTATGACGAGCTGTCGGGCATGGCCGGCCACCTGTCCGCGTCCACCGCGGGCACGCTCGCGAAAAGGCGCGAGATCGCCGCCCGCAAGCGCGCCGCCGAGCGGGAGCTCGCCGCCGCCGAGGCGCGCCTGACCGCGGCCGAGCAGGGCGGCAAGCCCAAGAAGGTCGCGTTCGTCGAGGTCGTGGTGGACCTGGAGGCCCAGATCGCGACCGAAGCCGAGGTCGACCTCACCTATCACGTGTCCGGCGCGTCCTGGCGGTCGCTCTACGATCTGGTGCTCGACGGCGAGCGGCTTGACGTCTCCTACCTGGCCGAGGTCACCCAGCAGACCGGCGAGGACTGGCCCGAGGTCGCGCTCGTGCTCTCGACCGCCCGCAAGGGCCAGAGCCAGACCCTGCCCGAGCTGAGCCCCTGGTACATCGGCCGTCGGCAGCCGCCCCGCCATCCCGGCGGCGCCGCCCTGATGTCGGCCATGGGCGGCGAGGCGGCCTCGAGCGGCCCCGCCGGGCCGGGCGAGCCGCAGGCCGTGGCCGCCGCCGCCGGCAGCCAGAAGATGCAGCCCCGGGCGGCCAGAATGCTCGCCGCCGAGCAGGCCGAGAGCGAGTCGGGGGCCGGGCTCACCTACACGGTAGCGCGCCCGCTGGCGGTGCCCGGCGACGGCGGACCGCACAAGACCCTGGTCGCCCGGTTCGACGCCGACGCGGTCCTCGACTACCTGACCATCCCGGTCCTCGCGCCCGAGGCGTACCTCCGGGCCACCGTCACCAACGGCACCCTGCTGCTGCTCCCGGGCCTAGCCCGGATCTTCCACGGCGCCCAGTTCGTCGGCGAGACCCGCCTGGACACGGTCGCCCCCGGCGAGGAGTTCGAGGTCCAGCTCGGCGTGGACGACCAGATCAAGGTCGAGCGGAAGCTGCGCCGCCGCAACGTCGGCAAGGCCCTGCTCGGCGGGACCAGGACGATCGACATCGGCTACGAGATCACGGTCGAGAACCACCGAGACCGCGACGTCAGGGTCAGCGTGCACGACCACATCCCGGTCTCCACCGACGGTGACGTCAAGGTCCGCGCCCGCGAGACCAGCCCGCCCCCGGCCGAGACCGACGACCTCGGCGAGCTCACCTGGAACCTGGTCCTCACCCCGCGCCAGTCGGCCACGATCGGGCACCGTTTCACCGTCGAGCACCCGGCCCAGGTCGCTGTTACCGGCCTGTGACCAGCGGGCTCGCGGTTCGATAGCACGCGCGATGGCACCTGCCAACCGGCGAAAAGGCGCTAACCTTGGTCTCATAGGGGCAGAGGCGGGAGTGGCTGACCAATGAGTGATCAGGCGGAGCAGACTATGCCAGTCGTCGTGGTGCTGCCGGCCGAGATCGATGTCACCAACTCCGAACTCGTCCATGACCGCATCGTCGCGGCCCTCACCCCCGGCGTGGACGTGGTGATCGCTGACATGACCTCGACCACCTTCTGCGACTCGTCCGGGGTGCACGCGGTGGTCTTCGCCCACGAAACCGCCGTCAAGCGCGGCATCGAGCTTCGGCTGGCGGTCTCGCCCGACGGCTCGGTTCGCCGGGTGCTGCAGCTGATCGGCGTCGGCAGCGTGATGCCGGTCTACCCCAGCCTGGCCGAGGCGATGGACGGGGCGTAGCCCGCTGCGTCACCCAGCCCGGCGCGCGACGATCATCGCGACGTCGTCCTCGCTCGAGCCGAGGGCCGACATCACCCGGTTGGCGAACGCCTCGACGTCGGCGTCGGCCGCCTGCAGCGCCACCTCGCGCAGCTGCTCCAGGTTGTCGTCGAGGTTGACCGCGCGATCCTCGACCAGACCGTCGGTGAACAGCAGCAGGGTGCCGCCAGCCGGCAGTGACGCCGTCTCCACGTGCGGGTCATGGCGGCTCAGTCCGAGCATCAGCCCTCCCTCGCCGACGAAGGCTGCCCCCGGCCCGTCCGGGCTGCCCTGGCCGGCCACCAGCAGGGGCGGCATGTGCCCGCAGTTCACGATCGTGAGCTCGCCGTTGGCCGGATCGAGCAGCACCAGGCACAAGGTGGCGATGAGCCCCGGGTGGTAGCGGCGCAGGACCTCATTGACCAGCCCCGTGATCGCGACCGGCGGGTGCCCCTCGCTGACGAACGCGCGCAGCGCGTGCCGCAGTTCGCCCATCACCGTGGCTGCGTGCAGCGAGTGCCCCTGCACGTCGCCGATGACCACCAGCACGCCGTCGCGCCACGGCAGCGCCTCGTAGAAGTCGCCGCCGACTGCGGCCTGGTCGCTCGCGGGCAGGTAGCGGAACGCCATCGAGACGCCGGGGATCGCCGGCAGCGTCGCCGGCAGGAAGCTCCGCTGCAGGGTAAGGGCCACCAGGTGCTCTTCGGCGAATGAGCGCAACGCCTCCAGGCCGAGCGCGACCGACTGAGTCAGCTGGCTGAGGATCTGCATGTCGTCCTCGCCCGCGATACCCGCGTAGTCGACCACCAGCGCCGCCGCGGGCTTGCCGGGCTTGATCCTGGCCGCGGCCACGCACACGTCCACCCGCAGCGTGCTGTCGGGCACGATGCGCAGCCATTCCTCCGCCGACAGGCTCGCGATCCCGCTGACCCGGCTCTGGCCGAGTACCCGGTCGGCGACCCGGCTCGCCAGCCCCGGCCTCCCGCCCCGCCGTGCCGTTCCCGGGCTGCCCGGTGTGGCCGACACCCGGCGGTCTTGGCCGTCGGGCGTCTCCACGATCAGGATGGCGGGCACGGAGAAGATCCGCGTCGCGCCCGCCGCCGCTCCCGAGGCCAGCCCGTCAAAGGTCTCGGCCGCGTTGATGTCCAGGGTCGCGCTGACCAGCGTGGCCAGTCGCGAAGCGGTCCGCTCGGCCCGCTGCCTGGCCCGGTAGTACCGCAGCGCGGCGGTCACCGTGGCCAGCAGTTCGGCCGGCTCGGTCGGTTCGATCAGGTAGGCGTCGGCCCCCTGGGTGAGCCCGAGGGCGCGGTCGGCGACCTCGACCGCGGTGGCGGACACCTGGATGACCGGGATCGCGGCGGTCCGAGGGTCGCCCTTGATCAGCCGGGCAGACCTCGTAGCCGCTCATGTCGGGCAGGTTCACGTCGAGCAGGACCAGTTCGATCCCGTCGAGTCTGTCCAGCGCGTCCTGTCCGGTCTCGGCCTCGGTCACGGCATGACCGGCCCTTCGCAGCCAGGTCCCCAGCAGATAGCGCTTGGCCTCGTCGTCATCGACCAGGAGCAGCGTGCCAGGTCCCTCGGTCATCGCGACCCCCCGATGGCGCCCCGGATCGCGAATGCCAGCCGTTCCCTGGTCAGCTCGCCCTTGCGCAGCAGCGCCACGGCCCGCGGCGGGGTGGCCACGTCGAGCCCGGTGACGACGATCGCGGGGAGGTCGGCGGGCAGCCGCTCAAGCAGCGCGCTGCCGTCCACCCCGGGCATGATCAAGTCGGTCAGCACCAGGTCGACCCCGCCAGCGGCGGCGACGGCGGCGAGGGCCTGCGCGCCGTCCTCCGCCTCGATGAGGCGGTCGGCGATGCCGGCCAGCATCGACTTCAGCACCTGGCGGAAGCCAGGGTCATCGTCGGTCACCAGCACCGTGCCGACGGACGGCATCCCGTGCGGCAGGCCCAGCACGGCGGTCGTCCCGGCGCCCGCCGTGCTGGTCAGGGTGAGCTCGCCACCCAGTAGCCCGGCCAGTCGGCGGGCATAGGGCAGTCCGAGCCCGGTGCCGCCCCGCTTGATCCCGGGTACCTGGTAGAACTCTTCGAACACGCGCTCCAGTTGATCGACCGGGATGCCGGTGCCGGTATCGGAGACCCGGAACTCGATCCCGCCGCCGGCCGTATGCACGGTCAGCCGCACCTCGCCTCGGTCGGTGTACTTGATGGCATTGGAAAGCAGATTGCGCAATATCGCGGTCAGCGCGATCTCGTCGGTCAGCACCGTGGCGGGAACGTCGTCGGCGGATACCACCACCTCGACCGGCTTGCCCTCGGCGATCGGCCGGGTGAGCCCGCGCAGCGAGGCAAGCAGCGCGAGCAGGTTGACCTCAGTCGGCTCGATGACGAGCTGCCCCGATTCCGCCTTGGCCACGTCGAGTAGGTCGTTGACCAGCGTGAGGAGCGAGCCGGCGGTGTTCCTGATCAGCTCCACCTGGTACGTCTGCTCGGCGTCGAGCCCGCCCGCTGGGTCGGCCAGCAGCCGGGTCAGACCCGTGATCGAGTTCAGCGGGGTCCGCAGCTCGTGGCTGACATTGGCCCAGAACCGGTCCTTGGACTCCGACGCCAGCCGCAGCTGCTCGGACTTCTCGTCCAGTTCCCGGTACAGCGCGACGACGCCTCGGTTGGTCTGCTCGAGTTCCTCCGAGAGCTCGCCGTAGAGGGCCATGACGCCGCGGTTGGTCTCCTGGAGCTCACCGTTGAGCAGCAGCAACTGCTCCTTCTGCCCCTTGAGATCCTCGAGCGCGGCGATGAGATCGTCGTTGTTGCGTCGCAGTTCTTCCAGCGTGGACCCCGGAAGCATGGCAGAAAGCTGTTCCTTCACCGCACGTATGTCCGACTGTGAAATAGACGGGCGGCGTTTCAACATGCGGACAACCCGCCCTTCAGTGACGACAGTATCCATCAGGCGAGCCGCGCCGGCCACGCCGTCCTCGGGCAGCTCGCCATCGACCGTGACGCTCAGCACCAGGTTCGCCGGGTCGGCCGCGAACGCGATGACAGCGGTCTCGCCGGCGGTGACCGCGCTTCGGCAGACCTCGCTGAGGGCGGTGGCGACCCGCACCTGATCCTGGCGTTCCAGCGTCAGCCCCGCCGCCAGCTCGCGGCCGAGCCTGCGGGCGGCGAAAACGCCCGACAGGTCTCGGACGGTGAGGCTCGCGAACTCCTCGGTCATGGCCTAAGCACCAGCACGCTCGCGTCGTCGCGGTGCGTCCCCGCCTCCGCCAGCAGCGCGGCCGCGGCCACGAGCGGGTCCCGGCCGGTAACGCCGGGCAGGCTATCGGGGCTCCATCTGCTGGTAAGGCCGTCGGAATGCAGGATGACGGCCGCGCCCGGCGGCGCGTCGTACTCGAACTGCCGGATCGCGCGGGCCTGGTGCCCGGCGATCCCCGGCACCGACAGCATGCTCTTGCGGGTGCCGTTGGCCAGGATCACCGCCGCGATGTTGCCAAGGCCGCAGAATCGTACCAGCCGCCCGGTCACCTGCACCACCGCGAGCGCTCCGCCGCGAGTGTGGCCCATCCGGCCGTGCGCGCGCGCGACCGCGGCGGCCGGATCGCCGGCCGGGCCGTCGAGCACCGCATGGACCGCCTCGTTGGCTGCGATCGCGGCCAGCGGGCCATGACCGAGGCCGTCGCACAGGACGCCGGTCAGCGTCCCCTCCGACTCCTCCACCGCGAAGACGTCGCCGCACTCGGTTTCACCCTCGATCGGCCGGGCCAGCCCGGCGCAGGAGTCGGTGCCGGAGCGGGGCTCGGGCCAGAACCGCGCCACCAGCACGGTGCCGTGGCCGGCGACCGAGTACAGGTCGCAGAAGTCCGCCAGCCGCTGGATAGCGCCCAGCCCGATGCCCAGGGTGCCGCTGGTGGAGTGGCCATCTCGCATCGCCGCGCCCGCGTCGCCCAGGCCGGGTCCTGAGTCGATGGTCACCAGCTCGATCCCGGGCGTATCGCCCGCCCGGGTGATGCGCAGCAGCATCGATCCCCGGCTGGCGTGCTTGTGCAGGTTGGACGCCGCCTCCGTCACCGCCAGCACCAGCTGGTCGGCCCGGTCAGCCGGGAACTCGAGGCGGCCGGCCAGCGCCGCGGCAGCGGCGCGGCAGCCCGCGGCGGCGCTCGGATCCTCGACCCGGAGCCAGCGCTGGTCCCCCGGCGCCTGGGAGATCAGGGTCCGTTTCACCGTGACCACTTGATGACGACAACGCTGGTCCCGGCGCCAAGTTCGGATTTGAGCTCGAATTCGTCGACCAGCCGCCGCGAGCCCGACAGCCCGAGCCCGAGCCCGGTGCCCGACGTCCAGCCGTCGGTCAGCGCCAGGTTGACGTCGGGGATGCCAGGCCCCTCATCGGCGAAGTGCAGCTTGATCCCGGTCCGCCCGGTAGCCGACTTGACGACTTCCACCGTGGCCACACCGCCGCCGCCGTGGGTCAGGGTGTTGCGCGCGAGCTCGCTCGCCGCGGTCACCAGCTTGGTCTGATCCACCAGGGAGAGCCCGCTCGTAGCGGCCGCGTTCCTGACATGCTGGCGGACGCGAACCACGTCGTCCCCCGACTGGATGGGGAGCTTGTCCATCAAGCGCGCCCGTTCAGGAGCGCCAGGCCTTTCTCGGCGTTGAGGGCGGTGCGGACCCCCTTCAGTGACAGGCCGAGCTCGGTCAGCGTGATCGCCACCGCCGGGCGCATGCCGACGATGACCGTCTCGGCGTCGAACAGCCGCGATATCGACCCGATGGTGGCCAGCATCCGGCCGATGAAGGAGTCGACGATCTCCACCGCGGTGATGTCAATGATCACCCCGCGGGCGGCGGTGGCAGCGAGCTCGGCCGCCAGGTCCTCCTGCAGCAGCATGACGCTCTCGTCCTGCAGGTCGATCTGGATAGACACGAACAGCGTCTGCCCGATCTTGAGGATCGGTACCTGGTCCATTAGGCGGGCACGACCTTCAGGCCGGCCTGCTTGAGCGCCAGTGCGAGCGCGTCGGCCAGGGTGGCCTTGGTGGCGATGTCGCCGAACTCGATCCCGAGCGACACGATCGTCTGCGCGACCTGCGGGCGGATGCCGGAGATGGTGCACTCCGCCCCGAGCAGCCGGGCCGCGCTCACGGTCTTGAGCAGATGCTGGGCGACCTCGGTGTCGACCGTGGGGACGCCGGTGATGTCGATCACGGCGTGGTCGGCCCCGGTCGCCACCAGCGTCTCGAGCAGCTTCTCCATCACCAGCTGGGTGCGGGCCGAGTCGAGCGTGCCCACCAGCGGCACCGCGATGATGCCGTCCCACAGCCGCACAACCGGGGTCGACAGCTCCATCATGGAGGTGGTCTGGTCGGTGATGATCTGCTCGCGGGCGGCCGAGAACGCCTCGAACGTGCGCAGGCCGAGATCGTCAACCACCCGCGAGAACACGAGGTACTCGGGCACGAGCTCGGCCGACTCCGCGACCAGCTCGTACACCGCTTCCTTGAGCGAGAACACCGACAGCGCAGTCTCGCTGGGAGTGAACCCGTCCCTGGCCCGGTTGCGGGACAGGTCGTCGAGCACCGCCCGCAGTTCGCCGGCCGAGTCCTCATCCGTTCCCGACAGCTCTCGGATGATCAGCGAGTAGAGATCCTCAAGCTCGCGGCGTACCTCCTGGGGGGAGGTACGGCCGCGCAGGCCCGCCGCGACCAGCTCGCTCCAGCCGTCGACGACCTTGTCGTGGTTGTCACGCAGAAACGCCGCCATGCGCTGCTGAGAAGCGCCAACTTCCATTTATGGCATCCTATGTATGAGGTAAATTTCTGGTAAAGACGGGGTTCGTCACAAGGCTACATCCGGCGTCGTCGCCCCACCGCCGTTCGGACCTGGCGAATCACGCGCCTGTCCCCCCGGCGTCGGCAGCGCCATGTGCACCCGGATCGTGGTGCCGTCGGAGTCGGAGTACAACTCGACCTTGTCGCAGATCTGGTAGACGAGCCAGAGCCCGTGGCCCCCGCTGGCGTCGGCCGCAGGCGGCTGGCGGCCCGCCGACGCCGGATCGGGGATCACCCCGCCGTCACGCATCTCGCAGATGATCTCCCCGGCGTCGCTCCAGATCTCGATCGACCCCTCCGTGCGCGCGTGCCTGACCGTGTTGGCGGCGATCTCGCTGACGGCGATCACGAAGTCGGCGATGCGATCTTCGGTCAGGCCCGCCCTCCTGGCCTGCGTTTCCGCCAGGACACGGACCTCCGACAGGTTGGTGCTGTAGACGAACGTCATGGCCTCAGTGGGGGTGGCGAGAGAACGTCGTCCCTTCGCCGCCGGGTAAGACCGATGGGTGCCTGTGGGCGGTCCAGGCAAGCAGCGCGGTGAGGAATGGTGTCGTAGGGACAGGAGGTAGCCGTATTGACTAGCGTACGTGCTTCCCCGTGCCCTGCTCAGGAAACCCCCGTCGGCGCGCCGCTTCACGATCGGCAATTTCCGGCAAATCGGAAATTCAAAATCGTCAGCTCGAACGGACCGTTGCTCCGCCATCACGCCCCCCGCTCTCCAGGCGCCGGGGGCCGCCGCCGAGCAGCATCGCCATCTCGGTCAGGTAGAGCCAGAAGATGCGGATTACCCCCGACGAACGCGCCCGCCAGCCCTCCTGCCTCAGCACCTAGCGCCCGTGATCGCTTTTGCCTGCCGCCTCGTCTGAGCCGTGGCCGCCGTGCTCGTCAGCGCCCTCGCCTGGCCATTCGCCGGTGAGCTTGGCGGTGCCCTCGGCCGTGGCGCGGTCGAGGGCGGCCTGCACGACCGCGAAGATCGCGCCCTGCAGCGCCGCCGCGAGCAGGATCTCCCGCCAGCCCCGGCGGGCGTCGGTCGGCGTGGGCGCCTCGTCTTCCCCGGTGACGGCCTGCCAGATCCGCTTGAACGCCGACCGGGCCAGCATCCCGCCGAGGATGCCCACCAGCAGCCCGATCGCCCGGTTCAGGAGCTTCATCCGCGCCGCCTCCAGCGCTGGAAGAGCAGCCAGCCGACCAACCCGGCGCCGATCGCGCCGACCGCCGCGAGCAGCGGCGTGCGCCGCGACCTGGCGGTGGCGGCGGCGTTGCCCGCCGCCTGCTTGACTTGATCCGGAGTGACCTTCGAGATGCCGGCCGCGGCCGCCGCCGCCTGCGGCTTGACCTGCTTGGCAACCGACCCGCCGAGGGACGCCGCCTGCTGCAGCGGCCCGGACGTCTGGCCGGCGACCTGGCGTCTGACGTGCCGGCCCTGCGCGGTGGCCTGCTGGCGCGTGCCGGCAGTCTTGTCGACGACCTCGCGCCGTGCCCGCGCGGCCCGGGTGACGGCCTGCGCTCTGGCCCGGACCACGCTGCCCTTGAGGCGTCTAATCAGTCGGCCCGCCTCATCCTGCGCCCGCGCCTTCACGTCGACCTTGGCCATCAGTGCCTCCACCGTCTCGCCGAGGTGCTCGCGCGTCCGCTCGATCTCCTGCTGCAGCCCCTGCGGGTCATCCGGCGGCCGGGGGGCGTCGACGACCTTTCCTTCGATGCTCATCGGTGCGCCCTTTCCCTGATCTCGTTGACATCGGCCTTCACGCTGTCGGTGGCCTGCGCCGGGACCAGCGGGGCGGCCTTCTTCAGCCGCGCCTTCCCCAGCAGTGCGGCGACGCCGCTGACGACCAGCAGGGCCGCGCCGACGATCAGCGCGGCCAGCCACGGCTCGAGGACCCGGCTGAGGCCGAGGATCGCGCACGCGAGCAGGCACGCCACCCCGTAGAGGGCGATGAGGCCGCTGCCGCCGAGCAGGCCGGCGCCGATCCCGGCCTGTTTGCCCTTCCTGGTCATCTCCAGCTGGGCCAGCTTCAGCTCGTCCCGCACCAGCACCGAGACCTGCTCGGACAGCCGCTTGACGAGCTCCCCGGTCGAGGGCTGCTGGTGGTCTGCGGCTACCTGGGCGGGTATCTGCACGCCGTTGGCGCGTTGCTGCATGGGCCTTCGCCTCCGTTCGTCCGAAGCCCCTGCGCTACCCCGCCCTCGCCTCATCTAACAAATCCGAAAATCATTCGTGATCATCGATGCGCCTACCCGACCAGGGTCTTGACGGCGGCGGTCAGCTCGGCCACCGCCCGCTTCGCGTCGGCGAAGTACATACTGGTCTTGGGGTTGGCGTAGAGCTCGTTGTCGATGCCCGCGTAGCCGGTGCCCATCGAGCGCTTCACGACGATGATCGACTTCGCCTGGTCGACGTCGAGGATGGGCATGCCCGAAATCGCCGAGCCGGGGCGGCGGGCAGCCGGGTTGGTCACGTCGTTGGCGCCGATGACCAGCGCGACGTCGGCCCGGGCGAACTCGGGGTTGATCTCCTCCATCTCCCGCAGTTGCGGGTAGGGCACGTTGGCCTCGGCCAGCAGCACGTTCATGTGGCCCGGCATCCGGCCCGCCACCGGGTGGATGGCGTAGGTCACCTCGATGCCGTGGCTCTCGAGCACCGACGCGAGCTCGGCCACGCCGTGCTGCGCCTGCGCCGCCGCCAGGCCGTAACCGGGGACGATGATCACCTTCGACGCGTACGCGAGCTGGATCGCGGCGTCGTCGGCGGCGATCGAGCGGATCTGCGCGTCGCCCGCGACCGCGGCCGCGACGGCCGTGTCGCCGGTCCCGAAGCCGCCGATGATGATGTTGGCGAGCGACCGGTTCATCGCGTCCGCCATCAGCTTGGTGAGGATGCCGCCAGAGGCGCCGACCAGGGCCCCGGCCACGATCAGGGCCCAGTTCCCGATGACGAACCCGGCCATCGCCACCGCGGTGCCGGTGAACGCGTTCAGCAGCGAGATCACCACCGGCATGTCCGCCCCGCCGATCGGCAGCACCATCATCACGCCGAACGCCAGCGAGGCGAGCACCACGATCAGCAGCGCGGGCAGGCTGGCGGTGGTGAGCATGAACGCGGCCGCGCCGACGGCGATCACCGCGAGGGCGGCGTTGAGCACCCGGCCGCCCCTGAAGATGATCGGCTGGCCGGCGATGACCCCCTGCAGCTTGCCCGCCGCGATCAGCGAGCCGGTGAACGTCACCGAGCCGATGATCACGTCGAGCACGGTGAAGACGGTCGTGCTGCCGAGCACGCCGCCGGGGGCCGACTCGTCGTGGATGTACCCGTACACGGCCACCAGCGCGGCCGCCCCGCCGCCGACCGCGTTGAACATCGACACCAGCTGCGGCATCGCGGTCATCTGGACGGTCCTGGCCGCGTGCAGGCCGGCCACCGACCCGAGCAGCGCCCCGACGATGATCACGGTCCAGCCCACCCCGGTGACGCTGCCGTCGTGAATCAGCAGGACGAGCGTGATGATGACGGCGATCGCCATCCCCGCCATCGAGACCTGGTTGCCGCGGCGCGCGGTGGCGGGGGAGTTCATCAGGTGCAGGCCGACCACGAAGCACGCCGCCGCCAGGACGTAGACCAGCTGGATGTTGGTGGTGAAGGTGTCCATGCGCGCGTCCCCTACGGCCGGTGGTTGGACTCGGACGCGGCCGCGGTCGGCCGTTGCGCCGTTACCTGCGATGGCGCGGCGGCGGCGCCGTCGGCCACGGCCGCCGCGGGCTCGGCCGGCTGCGTCTTCCGCCGGAACATCTTGAGCATCCGGCCGGTCACCGCGTAGCCGCCGACGACGTTGGCGGCGGCGAAGAACGAGGCCACGAACGCGAGCACGTACCCGACGACGGTGTGCGAAGTGACGCCGATCAGCAGCGCCCCGACCAGCACGATCCCGTGGATCGAGTTGGCGGCCGACATCAGCGGCGTGTGCAGGGTGGCGGGCACCTTGCCGATGACCTCAATGCCGATGAGCAGCGCGAGGACGAAAATCGTGAGGTCAGTGACCAGGGCGGTCGACAAGGCTGGCTCCCTCGTGTTGGAGGCTGTCGCGCAGCAGCTTCGCCACCGCGGGCTGGACGACCTCGCCGTCGCGGGTGATGACGACCCCGGCCTGGATCTCGTCGGTCGTGTCGATCTGCAGCGCGCCGTCGACGGTCATGTGCAGCAGCAGCGCGCTGATGTTGCGGGAGAAGGCGTTGGAGGCGGCGGTCGGAACGGTCGCAGGGAGGTTGGTGGCGCCGATGATCGTGACCCCGTTGGCGGTGACCACGGTCTGCCCCGGCGCCGAGCCGGCCACGTTGCCGCCGAGGGCGCTGGCGCCCATGTCCACGATTACCGAGCCCGCGGCCATCGCCCCGACCGCGTCCTCGGTCACCAGCAGCGGCGGCCGCCGCCCCGGCACCTGGGCGGTCGTGATCACCACGTCGTGCCTGGCCGATGTGGGCGGCCAGCTCGGCCTGCTGCGCGTCCCGCTCCTCGGCGGTGAGCTCGCGGGCGTAGCCGCCCTCGCCCGCCGCGCTGACGACCGAGGTCAGCTCGAGGAAGGTCGCGCCAAGCGACTCGACCTCGCCCTTGGACGCGGGCCGCACGTCGTACCCGCTGACCTGGGCACCGAGCCGTCGGGCGGTGCCGATCGCCTGCAGGCCGGCCACGCCCGCGCCGAGTACAAGCAGCTTGGCCGGCCGGGCAGTGCCCGCCGCCGTGATCAGCAGCGGGAAGAAGCGGCCGTAGGCCTCGGCCGCCACCAGCGCGGCCTTGTAGCCGGCCACGTTGGCCTGCGAGCTCAGCGCGTCCATGCCCTGGGCGCGCGACAGCGTGCGCGGCAGCAGGTCGAGCGAGACCGCGGTGACGCCCCGGCCGGCCAGCTGGCGGGCAAGCTCGGGGGTGACCAGCGGGGAGAGCATCCCGATGACCGTCTGCCCGGCCCGCAGCCGGCCCACCGCGGCCTCGTCGGGGCGGGTGACGGTGAGGATGACGTCCGCCGCCTGGTAGAGGTCGGCGGGTTTCTCGATCGTCGCCCCGGCCGCCTCGTAGGCGCCGTCGGGGAACCAGGCGGCGTCTCCCGCGCCCTGTTCCACCAGCACCTCGAGACCGGCGGCGGTCAGCCGCGGCACGGTCTCAGGGACCAGGGCGACGCGCCGTTCCCCCGGCGCGCTCTCCTTAACGACAGCCACCTTCATGGGCGTGAACCCGTCATATCCGCACCCCTACTCGTTTCGCGCGCGGCCGCGCCAACTATTCGAGGCTAAGCCGCGTTATTCGGAAGCGGTAGGACCCGGGGCCCATGATCACGAAGGTTTTTATGTGATACGTGAAGTTTGTGGGTTTTTGCACCTGGTCTAGACCAGACTTGCTGGTGGTAATTCGGAGTCTGGCGAGGCGGGAGTCGAGGATGCCAAGGCAGATCAACCCCATCATCTCGAACGGACCGTGAGCGCCTCTGGCCAGCTCCGCGTCTCGTCGATGGCGGGGCCGACCGAGACCGCGCCCGCACCTGGACTTAGCCGCCGTTCTCGGCTCGGCCGCCGGCCAGCTCGGCCCTCAGCAACTCGCTGATCTTCTCGCCCGCCGCCACCACCGCGGCCGCGTGCAGCCGCCCGGGCGACCGGGTGAGCCGCTCGATCGGCCCGGACACCGAGATCGCGGCGAGCACCCGGCCGCCCGCCCCGCCCGCCGCCTGCGCCCCGCGCACGGGCGCGGAGACGGACGCCACCCCCGCCTCGCGCTCGGCCGCGCTCGCGGCCCAGCCCCGGCGGCGGACCCCGGCCAGCGTGGTCGCGGTGAACTTGGCGCCGCGCAGCCCCCGGTGCATCCGCTCGCCCTCCTCCCAGGCCAGCAGCACCTGGGCGGCCGAGCCCGCGGTCATCGGCAGCGCCGCCCCGACCGGGACGGTGTCCCGCAGCCCGCTCGCCCGCTCGGCCGCGGCCACGCAGACCCGGACGTCGGCCTGCCGCCGGTAGAGCTGGGCGCTCTCCCCGGTCGCGTCCCGCAGCTGGATCAGCACCGGCTGGGCGACGGCCAGCAGCCGGTCCTCGCCCGCGGCCGAGGCGAGCTCGGCGATCCGCGGGCCGAGCACGAACCGGCCCTGCACGTCCCTGGCCAGCAGCCGGTGCCGCTCGAGGGCGACCGCGATACGGTGCGCGGTGGGGCGGGCCAGCCCGGTCGCGTCGACCAGCTGGGCCAGGGTGGCCGGGCCGCTCTCGGCGGCGGCCAGCACCGACACGGCTTTGTCGAGTACGCCGACCCCGCTAGTATCGTTCATGTAATGATATTGCCGTCTCAAATGGTGAGATGCAAGTCGAGGCGGCGCGATATGACCTCAGGACGGGCGCGGTACGGCGGTACCGCCCTCACGGCGACAGCGCGACTGAAGGAGATGGACCGCATGAGCAGCGAACCTCGCACGCTCGCGGAGAAGATCTGGGACGCCCACGTGGTGCGCCAGGCCGAAGGCGAGCCTGACTTGCTCTTCATTGACCTGCACATCATCCACGAGGTCACCAGCCCGCAGGCCTTCGACGGCCTCCGGGCGGCCGGCCGAAAGGTCCGCCGTCCCGACCTGACGATCGCGACCGAGGACCACAACGTGCCGACCCTCGGCGTGACCGGGCCCAACCTGCCGCTGACCGGCCCGGACAGCCCGGTCACGGACCCGGTCTCGCGGGCCCAGCTCGAGGCGCTGCGCAAGAACGCGGCCGAGTTCGGCCTCCGGCTGCACCCGATGGGCGACCCCGGCCAGGGCATCGTGCACGTGATCGGGCCGCAGCTCGGCCTGACCCAGCCGGGCATGACGATCGTCTGCGGCGACTCGCACACCTCCACCCACGGCGCGTTCGGCGCGATCGCCTTCGGCATCGGCACCAGCGAGGTCGAGCACGTGCTCGCGACCCAGGCGCTGCCGCAGATCAAGCCGAAGACGATGGCGATCAACGTCGAGGGGGCGCTGCCCGACGGCGTGACCTCGAAGGACCTGATCCTGGCGATCATCGGCCAGATCGGCACCGGCGGCGGCCAGGGCTACATCGTGGAGTACCGCGGCGAGGCGCTGCGGTCGCTGTCGATGGAAGGCCGGATGACCGTCTGCAACATGTCGATCGAGGCGGGCGCGCGGGCCGGGCTCGTCGCCCCCGACGAGACCACGTTCGACTACCTCAAGGGCCGCCCGAACGCGCCGCAGGGCGCTGACTGGGATGCGGCCGTCGAGTACTGGAAGACGCTGCCCACCGACGAGGGCGCGGTCTTCGACCAGGAGGTCACGATCGACGCGACCACGCTGACCCCGTACGTCACCTGGGGAACCAACCCGGGCCAGGCGCTGCCGCTGGGCGCGTCGGTGCCGGCGCCGGGGGAGACCAAGGACCCCAACGCGACCGAGCGGGCGCTTACCTACATGGGGCTGACCGCGGGCACCCCGCTGCGGGAGATCGCGGTGGACACCGTGTTCGTCGGCTCCTGCACCAACGGCCGGATCGAGGACCTGCGCCTCGCGGCCGACATCATCCGCGGCCGCCAGGTCGCCGACGGCGTCCGGATGCTGGTCGTCCCCGGCTCGATGCAGGTCCGCGCGCAGGCGGAGGCCGAGGGCCTCAACGAGATCTTCGCCGCTGCCGGGGCCGAGTGGCGGGGCGCCGGCTGCTCCATGTGCCTGGGCATGAACCCGGACACGCTCAAGCCCGGTGAGCGCTCCGCGTCCACCTCCAACCGGAACTTCGAGGGCCGTCAGGGCAAGGGCGGCCGCACCCACCTGGTGTCGCCCGCGGTCGCCGCCGCCACCGCTGTGACCGGCCGCCTGTCCGCGCCCGCCGACCTGTAAGGAGACCCAGCGATCATGGAACCATTCGTCACCCACACCGGCCGGGCCGTGCCGCTGCGGCGGACCAACGTCGACACCGACCAGATCATCCCGGCCGTGTACCTCAAGCGGGTCAGCCGCGACGGCTTCGGCGAGGGCCTGTTCGCCGCCTGGCGCGAGGACCCCACGTTCGTGCTCAACCAGCCCCGCTACGCGGGCGCGACCATCCTGGTAGCGGGCCGCGACTTCGGCACCGGGTCGTCGCGCGAGCACGCCGTCTGGGCGCTGCTCGACTACGGCTTCAAGGCGGTGATCGCGCCGAGGTTCGGCGACATCTTCCGCAACAACTCCACCAAGGCGGGGCTGCTGCCGGTCGTGCTGCCGGAAAAGGTCGTGGCGCTGATCCAGGACGCGGCCGAGGCCGAGCCGCCGGCCGAGGTCACGGTCGACCTCGATCGGTGCGAAGTGCGCGTCGTCGGCGGCGGCCTGTCCGAGGACCTGGTGGAGCCGTTCCAGATCGACGACTACACCCGCTGGCGGCTGATGGAGGGCCTGGACGACATCGGGCTGACGCTGCGGCACTCCGGCGAGATAGGCGCGTTCGAGGCCGGCCGCCCGTCCTGGCTGCCCGCCACGCTGTAGTCGCCGGACCGCGTCGGTTTCACTCCGGTATGCGTTCATTTGCTCGACCGCGATTCCCTGAACAGGACCGACACGCCGGCCAAAATTGGCGAAGGTTATTGTGTAGCGAGGCCCGATCGCCTACTTTCGGGCTGGTCAGGGGTCGCGATTCAGGCGTGCATGCCCATAAGCGCGGCCTCCCGTGGGGGAACGCAGGAGTGAATAATGAACAAGCGTGATCTGATCGACGCGCTCTCGGGTCGCCTGGGGGACAAGAAGTCCGCGACCGAGGCGCTGAACGCAGTCCTCGAGACCATCCAGTCGGCCGTGGCAAGCGGCGACAAGGTCGCGATCACCGGTTTCGGCGTCTTCGAGAAGAGCGAGCGCCCGGCTCGGACGGCGCGTAACCCCGCGACGGGTGCCGAGATCAACGTGCCCGCGAGCTCAGTGCCCAAGTTCCGCCCCGGGGCGGACTTCAAGGCCCTGGTCAACGGGGACAAGCCGGGCGAGCAGAAGGCGGCCCCCAAGGCCGCCGCCAGGAAGAAGTAACGGCGAGGGTCAGGCAGCGCGCAGCCCTTTCACCGCGCGGCATCGACGGGCGGCAGCACCGGGAGGCAATCCCGATGCCGCCGCCCGTCGCGTACCCGCGGTGGCGGCCGGCTTCAGTGGCCGGCCGCTACCGCGGCCCGTTCGGCTTGGCCAGCGCGGTGGCGATGATCCGGTCGATCAGGGCGGGCACCGGCAGCCCGGAGGCCGCCCACATCATCGGGAAGCCGGACATCGGGGTCATCCCCGGCATCGTGTTGATCTCGTTGACGAGGACGTCCCCGTCGGAGGTGTAGAAGCAGTCGACGCGGGCGAGCCCCTCGCACGAGATCGCGTCGAACGCGGCGCACGACAGCGCCCGCACCTGCTCAAGGGCCTGCTCGGGGATCGGGGCGGGGATCTCCATCCGGGTATTCGCCGCCAGGTACTTGGCCTCGAAGTCGTACCAGGTCGAGTCCGGGTCGACCATGACCTGGCCGGGCACGCTGGCCTCGGTCGGGCCGCCGTTGACGCCCTCGAGCACCGCGCACTCGACCTCGACCCCGTCGATCGCCGCCTCGACCAGCACCTTGCGGTCGTACCGGCGGGCCTCCTCGATCGCCGTCTCGAGCTCGTCGAGGTCGGCCGCGCGCGACGTGCCGATCGACGACCCGCCCCGGGCGGGCTTGACGAACACCGGCCAGCCGAGCTCGCCGATCTCGTCGAGCACCCGCTTGCGCTCCGCCTCGGAGGCGGCCGACCCCCAGTCGCGGTCGCGCACTACCACGTACGGCCCGATCGGCAGCCCGCGCGCGGCGAACAGCAGCTTCATGTACTCCTTGTCCATGCCGGCCGCGCTGGCGAACACCCCGGCCCCGGCGTACCGCACGCCGGCCATCTCCAGCAGCCCCTGGATGGTCCCGTCCTCGCCGTAGGTCCCGTGCAGCAGCGGCAGCACCACGTCGACCTCGCCCAGGTCGGCCGGCACGGCCGCAGGGCCGCTGAACACGAGCCCGCCCCCGTCGGGCCGGCCTGTGGCGTGACCGACACGCCCGGCGTGGCGATTGCCTCGACCGACGGCAGCTCGCCCGCGCTGAGCGCCAACCGCGAGACGTCACCGGAGGTCAGCACCCACCGGCCGTCGCGGGCGATGCCGATCGGCACCACGTCGTACTTGTCCCGGTCGATGGCCGCAAGGAACAGCCCGGCGCTAGCGCACGACACCGCGTGCTCGACGCTCCGCCCCCCGAACACGACGGCGACCCGTATCTTGCGCTGCGCGCTCATGCACCACCACCTCCATAGCCCAAGTCATCCCGAAGATGGTAGCCGCTGGCCGGCGCGGACAGGTTTGCCCCGCCGTTACATCCCGATGCTCTTCTCGATCCGTCCCGGCGGCGGGGCCCCAGGTCAGGGGTAGGCGTAGTACGAGCCGGGAGGTCGACGTTGACCGCGACGGTACTTGACCCGGCGTTGTAGAGGCGGATGGCGCCGTCCGTGCCCACCGCCGCGATCGAGGCGTTGGCGACCGGGATCCCGCGCAGGTAGCTGACGCTGATCAGGAACGGCAGCGCGGTGCCGTCGGCGTAGGCGGCGAGGGTGCCGGGTGCGGTCGACTCGGAGGCGGTCAGGTCGAGCGCGACGGCGGTGGTGCCGGTCGCCGGTATCCCGTCCTTGCCCGCGATCGGCAGGGTGACCGACTTGTTGGCCGGGATGGAGACGGTGCCGAGCCGCCGCGGCGTGGCGGGCAGGAACACCGAGGTCGAGGTGTCGACAACGCGGTAGCCGAGCACCTCGGCGGTGTAGTAGGCGGAACCCGAGGAGAGACTGTCCAGCATCACCGGGTTGCCGCTGACCCCGCCCATGGGCACCGTGACCACGTTGGTGACCTGCTGCCCCTTGGCCCAGTAGCCGCCGGTGACCGACGATGCCTTGGCCCCACTCGTCGGCGCTGTAGGTCGCGAAGTGGCCTGCCGTGGTGCCGCCCGAGGCGGTGACGTCCAGGACCACGTCCTGTGCGTTGGCCGGAACGTGGTCGCGGCCCGTCGCCGGGAACGTGACGGCGTGCCCGCCGGCGACCTTGATCCTGGCGAGCACGGTGGCGGGCGGTACGGCGGCGAAGGTAGCGCCTTGGCTCCCGTAGTCGGGGGTGGTCGCGTTGTCGTCGATCCCGTAAGTGACGACGCTGAGGTTGATGGGCCCGGCGCTGCCGTTGTAGAAATCGACCGAGCCGCCCGTGGCGAGGGCCGAGTTCTCGGCCGCCTCGCCCGCCTGGAACTGCACGGTCGACAGATCGGGCCGGGACGTCCCGCTGGGGTACACGGTGACGTACCCGGACTTCTTGGCGCCGGTGACGACTGACGTCGATCAGCGCGCCGGGGGTGGCGGGATCGCCGAGGTCGAGCTTCGATCGCGGGATCTCGACGACGGAGTGGGCGGCAACGGTGTGGCTGTAGTCGACCACCGGGCGCGTGTCCTGCAGGTCGTCGCCCACGGTGATGGTGGCCTTGGCGGTGGACACGCGGCCGAGCCTGTCGGTCACGGTCAGCGTGGCCGTGTACGTGCCCGCTTCTGCGTACGCGTACGACCAGAAGGCGCCAGGGGCGTCGGAGGTGGTCGCGTCGCCGGCGCCGCCGTAGCTGATGCCCTCGCTCGCTATCTGCCAATCGGAACCGCTGGCCGAGGGCTGAAAGTCGGCCGTGTCCGGCGTGATTCCCCCGATCTCACTGTAGATATCGGGCGTGGCGGTGAGCGTGGCCGCGGTCGGCTGAGCGGACAGCGCGAAGGCCTGGAAGGTCTTGCTGACGGTCGAGCCGGAGGTGTCGACGGCGCTGATGGTGACGTCGTACTCGCCTTCCGCCGTGTACGTGTGGCCGACGGCGTTGCCGGGGAGCGCGGGGACCGGCGCGCCGCCATCGCCGAAGTTAATCGTGTAGCTGACGGGTTCCCCCCACGGGCTGGTCCCAGCCGAGGTGACCGTCACGCCGAGCGCGTAGGGAGCCACGCCGGCCGGATAGCCTCCCGGGCTGAGCGGCGGAACCGAGTAGGCGATCGGCAGCGGGTCCTGAGGCGCGAACGCGCCTCGGCTGGCGTAGCAGGTGCCGTTGCCGAGGTCGGCGTCGACCGCCTGCGGATCGAGCTCCCAGGGATTGCCGAGCGCGTCCGTGCTGAGCTCGCCCGGGGCGGAGCAGTTGGCGGAGTTGATGGCGGCCGACCCGTTCGGTGGGACACGGTCGACCTCGGCGGTCAGGGTGACGTCGTGCGCCCCCTGACCGGTGGCAGCGGAGAAGGCGGCCGGACTGGCGTCGCCAGGCGCGGCCCACGAGTAGTCGTTTCCGCCGGCCAGGGAGTAGAAGGCGTTGTAGTCGGTCGTGACCCCGCCAGGCCGAATCGGCCGAGCCGGCGTCGACCGACAGCCCCGCCCCGGAGGCGCCGCAGCCGGTCTCCGTGAGCGACTCAAGCACGTTGTTCTCGACCGTGCCCGAGCTGCCGTCGGCCAGGGTGACGTCGTTCGGCGCGATGGTGCCGGTATTGCAGGACAGGAGCACCGTGTTGCTGGTGACGACGGCGCCCGTCGTCCCGTTCAGCGTGAAGCCCGCTCCGCGCCCGTCAACCAGGTTGGTGGTCAGGGTCACCCGCTGCGCGCCGGGGTCCGACAGCACCGCGTACTGCGGTGAGCCCTCGAAGGTGGTTCGCGAGACGGTGACATCCGACGACGCGCCGTCGACGCTGATCGCGGCCGAAGGCCGGCCGTGGTGAGCGTGTGATTCATCTGCAGGTTCTCGAGCGAGATGTCCGATGACCCGATCACGTTGATTCCGTCGTCGGTCCCGACGTTCCCGATCGTGAGGTGGGAAAGCGTTACGTCGTGCACATCCTCGAGCGTGATGACGGCCTTGCCCGTCTGCGCATTCGGCGACAGGTCCGGTGTCAGGCCATGGCCGACCCCTGCCCAGGCGAAGGTGATCGGCTCGGCCGGCGTGCCTGACCGGGCGATGACCACCGGCGCGGTGTCGACCACGGGGGCGGTCGCGATGATCGCGACCGTCTGCCCCGGGTCGACCACGTTGGCCGCCTCCTGGGCGGTGCAGTACGGCACGGCCAGGGTGCCCGGCCCGCTGGTGTCGCACGACCCGCCGATGTCGACGTATAGCGTCGTCGCCGGGCTCGCGGCCGCGCCGCCCATGCTCCCGGCCGCCCGAGCTGAGGGAATGGCCGCCACTCCAATGATGAGGACCGCAGCCGCGACCCCCGCCAACCCGCCAGAAAGCCGCACGCGCCGCCGCCTTAAAACCAAATCACAGAATATAAGCCACAATTCCTATCAGCCGGGCGATTGCTTCGCAACCGCGCCCGCCCGCCAATGCGCCCAAATGCGCGTTTGGGCTCGCTCTAGCCGGCCCACACGCGCATTCGGAGCACCAGGCAAGCGTCCGCGACGGCGGACGGCGTCAGGGGTAGGCGTAGTAGGAGCCGGTGAGGTCGACGTAGACGGTGACGGGCTTGGATCCGGCGTTGTAGAGGCGGATGGCGCCGTCCTTGCCGACCGTGACGATGGAGGCGTTGGCGACGGAGACGCCGGGGGCGTAGCTGAGGCTGATGAGGAAGGGCAGCGCGGTGCCGTCGGCGTAGGCGGCGATGGTGCCGGACGCGGTGGCGGCGGCGGTGGTGGTGAGGTCGACCGCCACGGCGGTGGTGCCGGTCGCGGGGATGCCGTTCTTGCCGGCGACCGCGAGCGCGACCGAACTGTTGGCCGCGATCGTGACCGCGTCAATGCGCCGCGGCGTGGTGGGCAGGAACACGGCGTCCGACCCGTCGTTGAGGTAGTAGCCGACCACCTGCGCGGCGAAGTAGGCCGCGCCAGCGCCCGCGTTCTCGAGGACGACCTTGCCGGACGTCGACCAGCGCCCCGCGGGCGCAGCAGTCGTCCTCCAAATTGGCCAGCGGGATCTTGACCAGCCCGTGGGCCGCGACGGAGTGGTTGTAGTCAGTGGTGGGGTACGCGCTCCTGGGGCTCGTCGCCGACGGTGATCGTGGCGGTCGCGGTGGCCGTTCGCCCGAGCTTGTCAGTCACGGTCAGGGTGGAGGTGTGGCTGCCCGGTTCCGCGTACGTGTAGTCCCAGGTCGCGTCCGGATTGACGCTGACCGACGCCTGGCCGGAAGCGCACGTAGATGATCGTTGAGGTGCCCGATTTCCCAGTCAGGAACGCCGCCGTCCGAGGAGGTGAAGCCCGCCGTGTCGGGGTCGATGCCCAGGGAGCTGCCCAGTCCGACGGGCGCGGCGCTGAGCGCCGCCGTCGGCCCCTGATCGGGCAGCGCGTAGACCGGCGCGAGGTTGTATCGGTACTGGTCGAGCCGCTGACGTCGGCGGCCGAGATGGTGATCGTGTACTGGCCCGCCGCAGTGTAGGTGTGGGTCACGGCGGTGCCGGGCACGGCCGGGACCGGCGCGCTGCCGTCGCCGAAGTCGACCGTGTAGCTGACCGGCTCGCCCCACGGGCTGGTGGCGGCTCCGGTGACCGTCAGGCCGGTGCTGAACGGGACCGCCCCGGCCGGGTACCCGGCCGGGTTGGCGGGCGGGGCGGTGGACGTGAACGGCAGGCTGTCCTGCCGCGCGTACGCGCCCCGGCTGACGTAGCAGCCGCCGTTGCCGAGGCCGGCGTCGGTCGCCAGCGGATCGCGGACCCACGGGTCGCCGTCGAAGTCAGTGGACGGCACACCCGGCGCGGAGCAGTTGCCGGAGTTGATGGCGGGCGACCCCTCCGCCGGGACCGTCTCGACCACGCCCGCGAGCGTGATGTCGTGCGTACCCTGGCCAGTGGCGGCGAACGCGGCCGGGTCGGCGTAGCTCGTGCCCGCCCAGGAGTAATCGACGGCAGTCCCCTCGGGGAAGAACGCGTTGTAGTCGGCGGTGACCCCGCCGGCCGAGCTCGCGTCGACTGACAGCCCGACCGTGGGCGAGGTGCAGGTCCCGCCCACCGGCTCGAGGATGTTGTTCTCGACGCTGCCGGAACTGCCGTCGGCCATCGTGACCAAGGTGCGCGCGAGGGTGCTGCTCGTGCAGACGAGCAGCAGCGTGTTGTTGGTGACGGCGGCGTCGGTGGCGCCGTCGAGGGTGAAGCCCGATATCGCGCCCCCGGAGTACAGCAGGTTGTCTGCCAGCGTCACCTGCTGCGCGCCCGTTTTCGCCAGCACCTCCTCGAGCGGCGTGCCCGACTGGAAATTGGTCCTGGCGACGGTGACATCAGAGGACGCGCCGTCGATCATGACGTCGGCCGATGCGGGCTGGACCGTGTCCGAGGTGACCCCGTGGATGAGGTGGAGGTTCGCCAGCGAGATGTCCGATGAGCCGATCACGTCGATTGCGTCGTCGGTGTCCCAGCTCTCGATCGTCAGCCGGGAGAGCGTGACGTCGTGCACGTCGTCGAGCGTGACCACGGCCTCGCCCGTCTGCTTGTCCGGCGACAGCACGGGATCGGCGCCGGTCCCCGTCCACGCGAACGTGATCGGCTCCCCCGGCGTTCCTGACCTGGTGATCGACACTGACTCGGGAACCTCGGTGGCGCTGGCGGCGGTGATGTCGACCGTCTGCCCCGGATTGACCACGTCGGCCGCCTCCTGGACCGTGCAGAACGGTACGGCCTGGGTTCCAGGCCCGCTGTTGTTGCACGCTCCGTTGCAAGAAGACGTACAGCGTCGTCCCCGGCGCGGTGGCCGGAGCCGAGGCAACCGCGGTCGTGGCCGTCCGGCCGCCGGCGACGTCCCCCGCCCGCGCCGCCGGAATGGCGGCCACCCCAAGAACAAGAACCGCCGCAGCTGCCCCGGCCACCCCGCCCGTAATACGCACGCCCCGTCACTCCTAAGCAAAAGTCAAGAGATAAGCGCATAAGGCGTACCAGTCAGGCGATTACTCCCGCAAGATCCAATGCAGACCCAATTAAGCCTCCACTGAAGAACTGAAGAATTGACCCGGACGGGCGCCACTGACCGGCGCCGCGAGCGCGTCCGCGGGCCTCAGGTCAGGGGTAGGCGTAGTACGAGCCGAGGAGGTCGACGTTGACCGCGACGGTGCTGGACCCGGCGTTGTAGAGGCGGATGGCGCCGTCCGTCCCCACCGCCGCGATCGAGGCGTTGGCGACCGGGACCTCGCGGGGGTAGCTGACGCTGATCAGGAACGGCAGGGCGGTGCCGTCGGCGTAGGCGGCGACGGTGCCGGACGCGGTGGCCTCGGAGGCGGTCAGGTCGAGCGCGACGGCGGTGGTCCCGGTCGCCGGTATCCCGTCCTTCCCGGCGACTGGCATCGTCACCGACTGGTTGGCCGGGATGAAGACCGTACCCAGCCGTCGCGGGGCGGCCGGCAGGAACACCGAGTCCGAGCCGGTGTAGAGGTAGTAGCCGACCACCTCGGCGGTGAAGTAGGCGGACCCGGCGCCCGCGTTCTCGATGACCTCCTTGGCGCCGTCGGCCGAGATCATCACGAGGCGGGTTACCTGCTGCCCCTTGGCCCAGTAGCCGCCGCTGACGGCCGCCTGGGCGCCATATGAGGTCGTGTCGTAGGTGGTGAAGCTGCCCGCCGTCGTGCCGCCAGAGGCGGTGACGTCGAGGACGACATCCGCCGCGTTGGCCGGGACCCCGTGCAGGCCTGCCACCTGGAACGTCACCGTGCGACCGCCCGCGACCTTGGTCTTGGGCAGCGCGGTGACCGGCGTGACCGGGGCGTAGGTTTCGCCGTAGGCCCCGTAGCCGTCGTCGATCCCGTAGGTGACGATCTGGAGGTTGACGGTCCCGGCGCTGCCGTTGTAGAAGTCGACCGTTCCGCCGGTCGCCAGGGTCGAGTTCTCGGCCGCCTGGCCCGCCTGGAACTGCACGGTCGACAGCTCGGGCCGGGTCGTCCCGTCCGGGTACACGATGACGAAGCCGGCCTTCTGCGGGCTGGTGACGATGACGTCGACCAGCGCGCCGCGGGCGCAGCAGCCGCCCCCGTCCAGCTTCGACAGCGCGATCTTGACCAGCCCGTGGCCCGCCACCGAGTGGTCGTAGTCGCTGAACGGGTACACGTCCTGCGGCTCGTCGCCGACGGTGATCGTGGCCTTGGCGGTGGAGCTCCGGCCGATCTTGTCGGTCACGGTGATGGTGGCGGTGTAGGTGCCCGGCTGAGCGTACGTGTACTCCCAGATGCCGTCGATGCCAGAGCCCGACCCCGTGCCGGAACCACCGTAGCTGATCACCGAGCTGGCGATCTCCCAGCCGGTGCTGCCCGGCGACGCGGTGAAGACGGCCGTGTCGGACTCGATCCCGGTGGTCGTGCCGAGTCCGGTCGGCGCGGCGCTCAGCCCGGCCGTCGGCCCAGAATCGGCGAGCGCGTAGACCGTCTCGACGTTCGCGTGACGGTCATGCCGCTGGTGTCGGCGCGCTGAGCGTGATCGTGTACTGGCCCGCCGTCGGGTACGCGTGGGTTGGGCGGTGCCAGGGTGGCCGGGCCGGACGAGCTGCCGTCGCCGAAGTCGACCGTGTAGCTGACCGGCTCGCCCCAGGTGCTGGTGCCATCGCCCGTGATCGTCACGCCGGTGCTGTACGGCACCGCCCCGGCCGCGTACGCCGGCCGAGTTCAGCGCCGGCGCGGCGAAGTGAAGGGCAGGCCGTCCTGCAGCCCGTAGGCGCCACGGCTGGCGTTGCAGCTGCCGTTGCCGAGACCGGCGTCGGTCGCCTGCGGGTCGTGCACCCACGGTTGGCCTGCGAAGTCGGTGGTCAGCTCCCCCGGCGCGGAGCAGTTGGCGGAGTTGATGACGGGCGACCCATCGGCGGGTACTGGTGAATTCCGTCGGCAGTCTCAGGTCATGCGCGCCCTGACCGGTGGCTGCGGTGAAGTCGGCCTGGTCGCTGTAGCTGGTGCCTGCCCAGGAGTACTCGCTGCTCGGGCCGGTGGTGTAGAAGGCGTTGTAGTCGGCGGTGACGCCGCCGGCCGAGTTCGCCGAGCTCGCGTCGACCGACAGCCCGACTGCAGGGGTGGCGCAGGTCGGGCCTGAGCCTGCGACAAGGACGTTGTTTTCGACCGAACCAGAGCTGCCGTTGGCGAAGGCGACGCCCGCGGCCGCGCCGTCACTGGGAACGCAGCTCGCCACCACCGAGTTGCCGGTGACGACGGCCCCCGTCGTGCCGTCAAGCGTGAAGGCCGACCCGCCGGCCGTGTTCACGTCGAGATTGGTGGTCAGCGTCACCTGGGTCGCGCCGGCGCTTGCAAGCACCGCGCTCTTGAACCCGCCGCCCGCGAATTGCGTTCTGGAGACGGTGACCTGGGAAGACGCTCCGTCAATAGAGATTCCCGCTGGCGGAGAGACGGTTTCACCGCCCGGGGTCTCGTGCGCGACCAGCAGGTTCGCCAGCGAGATGTCGGAGGAGCCGATGACGGCAATCGCTTCATCCGAGCCCAATTCCACCACGTTGAGGTGGGAGAGCGTCACATCGTGGACGCCTTGCAGCGTGAGGACCGGCTTGCCGGTCTGTGTGTTCGGCGACAGGTAGGGCAGGGAACCCCCGGTCGCCCAGGTGAACGTGATGGGCTCGGTCGGCGTGCCGGACCTGGCGATGATCACCGGCTCGGTGTTGACGTAGGTGTGCGTCTGCGTTATCTCGACCGTCTGCCCCGGGTCGACTACGTTGGCCGCCTCCTGGACCGTGCAGAACGGCTCGGCCTGCGTCCCCGCGCCGCTGTCACTGCAGGAAACGTCGGGGTCGACGTACAGGGTCGTCCCCGGCGTCGAGGCCGGGGCGGCGCCGCCCGCCGCCCCGTCGGCCGCCGAGGCCGAGGGGATAACCGCCACCCCGCCGATGATGAGAACCGCCGCCGCGACCCCCGCCAGCCCACCAGAAAAACGCACGCTTCGCCGCCTCTAAGCAAAATGACAAGATATAAGCCCACAATTCCTATCAGTGCGCCGATTGCTACGCAAGCCGGTAGAAGCCCCATTGAGGCTCTGCAGGAAAGTAAGGGTTTGAGCGCGCCTGTCGCCTACGGCACCGACAGATCCGCCGACCTGACGGCTACGCCATCGACGGCGCCTAGGGGTAAGCGACAAGTGCCCAGCGCATCGTCTGATGGTCGAAGCGACGTACGGAATCTAAGGGGAGCCGGGCCGTCCGCAACGGCGCTCGAGTCGACCGGCACATCATTCACGCCTGCCACTGGCGCGCGCAGCTATGTGTCAGTTCTGACCACACGTTTCATCTCCCTATCACTTTTGACCACAAAACTCGGACATTTCGGGCGCGAAGGTGGTCGGAACCGATAAGAAGATGAAAAAGTGGTCAGAACCGATAGGAAGCTGACCCGAGTTTCGGGCCGACGCCCGAAGAGACGAGAACGCGCCGCCCAGGCGCCGCTTCAATGTCGGCGGGGCGGCATGCCCCTGACCCGTCGGCTTCGCCGTCGACGCGGTCCTCGGGCCGGTCACCTACGCCATTGACCCAGACGCCGCCTGTCGGCTACGCCATCGACCGCCCCTATCGGTGTCGCTGGCGTAGCCGACAGGACGCGTTTAGGGTCGCTGGCGTAGCCGACTTGGCCGGCCGCCGCCCAATCTGCGGCCGGCCGCCGCCCAATCCGCCTTGCTTACTGACCCAGCGCCTCCAGCGCGGTATACGCGTCGCTGATCAGGTCTTCCACGTCCTCAAGCCCGATCGAGAACCGGACCGCCCCCGCGTCGATCCCCGCCGCCCCCAGCGCCCGGTCGTCGAGCTGCCGGTGCGTCGTCGACGCCACGTGCGACACCACCGTGTGCGTCCCCCCGAGCGACGTCGCCGCCGCGGCCAGCCGCAGCTTCGACGCGAAGGCCAGCCCCGCCTCCCGGCCGCCGTACGGGGTGACGGTGACGATCGCCCCGAACCGCACCCCCTCCGGCCCGGCATCGAAGGTCCGCCGGGCCAGCTCGTGCCCCGGATGCGTGGGCAGCCCCGGGTAGTCGACGTAGGCGACGGCCGGGTGCTTGGCCAGGGTGGCCGCGAACACCGAGGCGGTCGCGCACTGCCGCCGCACCCGCACCGGCAGCGTCTCCAGCCCGCGGCGGAGCAGGAACGCCTCGTCGGGGGAGAGCGACCCGCCGGTGTCGATCCGGGTCGCCCGGATCTGCGAGATCAGCTCGAGCGAGCCGGTCACCACCCCGCCCGTGCTGTCGGAGTGGCCCCCGATGTACTTGGTGGCCGAGTGCACGACCAGGTCGGCGCCGTGCTCGAGCGGCCGGCAGATCACCGGCGGGGCGAGCGTGGAGTCGATGACGAGCAGCGCCCCCCGCTCGTGGGCGATCTCGGCCAGCTGCCTGATATCGGCCACCGCGGTGGTCGGGTTGGCGATCGTCTCCGCGAAGATGATCCTGGTCGCGGGCCCGACGGCCGCGCGGACGGCGTCGAGGTCGGAAATATCGACGAAGTCGGTCGAGACCCCGAACCGCGACAGCACGTTCCGCAGCAGGCTGTAGGTGCCGCCGTACAGGGCGGCCGACGCCACCACGTGCGCCCCCGCCCGGGCGAAGGCCCAGAACACCCCCGAGATCGCCGCCATCCCCGAGGCGAACGCCTGCGCGGCGGGCCAGCGCGGCAGGTTGGCGCCCTCCATCGCCGCGACCGCGCGCGCGAACGCGTCCACGGTCGGGTTGTCGATCCGGCTGTAGCTGTACCCGGGCACCTGGTCGCCGAGGACGGCCGCGTACTCCTGGGCCGAGGAGAACGCGAACGCGGCGGTCCGGTAGACCGGCGTGCCGAGCGGCCGCTGCGCGGTCTCCGGTGGCGGGGGCAGGTGGACTGCCCTGGTGTTCTCCCCAAGCTGCCTGCGGGCTATTTCCACGTACAAGGCTCCATCAACGCGATTGGTCCCCAGTACCCACATACCGTAACGGAAATGTCGCGGTTCAGGCGCCGTACCATTCCGGTTTGGCTGAACGAGACGCTAGCACCGCCGCCGCATCGCCAACCGGCAAGTCGCCCGAGATCACCGAGGCGACGACCTCGGTGATCGGCATCTCGACCCCGTGCTTGCGGGCCAGCTCGAGCACCGGCGCGTAGCTGGTGGCACCCTCGGCGGTCTGCTTGGTCACCTCGCGCGCCTGCGCGGAGCTCATGCCCTGCCCCAGGTACTGGCCGAAGGTCCGGTTCCGCGACAGCGGCGAGCTGCAGGTCGCCACCAGGTCGCCCAGGCCGGCCAGCCCCGCGAACGTCCGCGGGTCGGCCCCGAGCACCTCGCCAAGCCGCGCCATCTCCGCCAGCCCGCGGGTGATCAGGGTCGCCTTGGTGTTATCGCCGAGGCCGAGCGCGACCGCGATGCCGACCGCGACCGCGATGATGTTCTTGACCGCGCCGCCGAGCTCGCACCCGATCACGTCGGTGTTCCAGTACGGCCGGAAGTAGCCCGTGTGGCAGGACCGCTGCAGCAGCCGCGCGCTCGGCTCGTCGGTGCAGGCCACCACCGACGCCGCCACCTGGCGCTGGGCGATCTCCCTGGCCAGGTTGGGGCCGGAGACGACCGCGACCCGGTGCGGGGGGACGTCGAGCGTCTCCATGATCACCTCGCTCATCCGCTTCAGCGAGCCGAGCTCGATGCCCTTGATCAGCGAGACCAGCAGCGTCTGGGGCGGGATGAGCGGCGCCCACGCCTCCAGGCAGGCCCGCAGCGTCTGGGCCGGCACCGCGAGGACGACCAGGTCGGCGCCGTCCACCGCCTCGGCCGCGTCGTCGGTCGCGGTCAGCGACGCGGGCAGCGGGATGCCGGGCAGGTACCTGGTGTTCTCGTGGCCTGCCGTGATCGCCGTCGCCATCTCCGCGCTGCGCGCCCAGATCGTCACCGGCGTGCCCGCGTCGGCCAGCACCAGCGCGAACGTGGTGCCCCAGGATCCGGCGCCGAGTACCGCCGCCTTCACTGCCCGGTCACCTCCGGCGAGGCCTCATCCGTCGCAACCGGCTCGGGCGTCGCAACCGGCTCGGGCGCGGCAACCGGCTCGGGCGCGGCAACGGGATCGCGCGTGACCACGGAGTCGGCCGCGACAGCGGGCTGAGCCGCCGGGGTGGAACCAGGGACCGTTCGAGATGATGTTGTCGGATCCCAGCGGAGACCGGGCGGCTCCTCCTCCCGCAGTTCCGCCACGAGCGCCGTCACCGACCCCATGATCGCCTCGGTGGCGGCGCGCAGCGCCTTCGCCGAGGTGTGCTTGCCGGCCCACTCCGACAGGTCAACCGGCTGGCCGGCTACCGTACGCACGGTCTTGCGCGGGAACAGCTTCACCTTCTTGCTGCCGTAAGGGAGGATCTCTTGGGTGCCCCAGTGGGCGATCGGGATCACCGGCGCGCCGGAGGTCAGCGCGAGCCGGGCGACGCCGGTCTTGGCCACCATCGGCCACAGCTCGGGGTCACGGGTGGCGGTTCCCTCGGGGTAGAAGATCACCGCGGCCCCCTCGGCCAGGCGCTTCTCGGCCTCCTTGAGCACCAGCCCGGCGTCCGCCCGGCCCCGGTGCACCGGCAGCTGGCCCGCCTTGTAAAGGAACGGGCCGATGCCCTTGACTTTGAACGCGCCGTCCTTGATCAGGAACGTCGGGTACCTGCCGTTCGCCTGGAAGAACAGCGCGTCGGTGCCCCAGTCCACGTAGGACAGGTGGTTGGGGGCGAAGATCACGCCGCCCTTCCTGGGAATGTTCTCCGTGCCCGACCACTTGTTCCTGATCAGCAGGGTAAGCAGGGGTCGCAGCACGATGACGGAGATCAGCCGCCACGTGGGCGAGTAAGACTTGCTCATCGGGGAGGCCTTCCCATGGTCGCGTTCCGCACAACATGCTCCCAAGTCTGCCGCTGGTCGGCTAGATGACGGAGTCCGCCCGTTATGGCTGGACAGTTCTGCTGCCAGTCAAGGTACTAGCCCAGGCTAAGTCTCGGCTCGCCGAGCTGGCAGGGGAGCGGCGTCACGAGCTGGCGCTCGCGCTGGCCTCCGACACCGTTTCCGCCGTGGTCGCCTGCCCCGAGGTCGCGCGGGTGATCGTGGTCACGTCCGACCCGGTGGCCGGGCCGCGGCTGTCCTCGCTCGGCGCCCGCATCATTCCCGAGGCGCGCCAGCTCTCCCGCAACCGGGACGCCCGCGACGCCGGTGACGGCCGGCCGAGGCCGGACGGCAGCCAGCGCCCGCTCAACGCGGCCCTGCTGCGCGGCGCGACGGTGGCGGTGCGGCGCTGGCCCGGTACCGGGCTGGCGGCGCTGACCGCGGACCTGCCCGCGCTGCGCCCGGCCGAGCTGGCGATAGCGCTGCGCGCAGTGTCGGAAGCGGCGGGCCCGGCCGGCGCGGCGTTCGTGCCGGACGCCGCGGGTGTGGGCACGACGATGTACGCGGTCGTGGGTGGCGGTGAGTTCCGGCCGATGTACGGCGGGGCGTCGAGGGCGCGGCATGCCGCCGGCGGCGCCATCGAGCTCGCGCTCGATGGCATCGCCGGACTGCGCCAGGACGTGGATACGCCGGATGACCTGCGGACAGCGGTTGCGCTTGGGGTCGGACCGCGGACCGCCGAGGTCGCGGCGGAGCTCCTCGCCGCCTACTGAGCGCGCGGGCGGTCGCCCGCGCCTAAGGCGGCGCTCAAATCCGGACCACCGGGCAGGTGAGGGTCCTGGTGATCCCCTCGACCGCCTGAATCTGAGCTGCGACCAGCTTGCCGAGCTCGTCCACGTTCTCGGCGACTGCGCGCACGATGACGTCATAGGGACCGGTGACATCCTCCGCCTGCGTGACCCCGGCGATCTCTGCGATCTGCCGGGCCACGTCGGCGGCTCTGCCGACCTCGGTCTGGACGAGGATGTATGCCTGTACCATGGCGTCCTCCAGCGGGCGGCCTGCGGTTGCCGCCTGAACTGCCAAGGTACCGCAATGGTCCAGACCTGTTTCAGCCTGGTAGGCGAATTTCGTACGGAATGCCCCCTACGGGCCGTCCGCGAGCCTGATTAGGCTGGGGGTCGGCACCCGCGCGGCGGGTACGGCGGACGGAGGCGGCACATCGCTGAGCAGGGCGGTTCCATCTCGGACATGGGCGAATGGGGGATCATCGCGGCGCTCGCCAGGCGGATGCCGGCCGGGCCGCTGACATCGGTCGGAATTGGCGACGACGCGGCCGTGGTCGGCGCACCGTCCGGCAGCGTGGTCGCGGCGGTCGACTTCCTGCTCGAGGGCAGGCACTTCCGGCGGGACTGGTCGAGCGCCTACGACATCGGGGTGAAGGCGGCCGCCCGCAGCCTGGCCGACATCGCGGCGATGGGCGCGGTCAACACGGCGCTGCTGGTGGCGCTGGCGGTGCCGGGCGGGCTCCCCGCGACCTGGCCGCTAGAGCTGGCCGACGGTCTGGCGGCCGAGGCCGCCCGGGCAGGGGCCGGGATCGTCGGCGGCGACACCGCCCGGGCCGATTCCGTGCTGCTGTCGGTGACCGCGCTCGGCGACCTGGCCGGCCGCGCGCCGGTGCTCCGCTCGGGCGCCAGGCCCGGCGACGTGATCGCGGTGGCGGGACCGCTCGGCCGCTCGGCGGCCGGGCTGGCGCTGCTGTCGGCGGGCGTTCCGGCGACCTCGGACGCGCTGGCCGGGCTGGTGGCCGCCCACCGGCGTCCGTCCCCGCCGTACGAGGCGGGCCCGGAGGCGGCCGCGCTCGGCGCGACCGCGATGATCGACGTGAGCGACGGCCTGCTGGCCGACCTCGGCCACATCGCCGACGCGAGCGCCGTCGCCCTCGACCTCAACCGCGCCGCGCTGGAACCCGGCGACCCGCTCGGCGAGGCGTACGCAGCCGTAAAAGGCAAAACCTCTTCATCCCGAACGGTCCCGGCTGACTCCCCACCGCCCACCCCCCTGGAATGGGTCCTGACCGGCGGCGAGGACCACTCCCTGGTCGCCACGTTCCCCGCCTCGACTCAGTTGCCGTCCCGCTGGCGCGTCATCGGCCAAGTCCGCGCCGCCACCAACGCCAGCACCCCCACCAACGCCGGCACCCCCACCAACGCCGGCACCCCCACCAACGCCGGCACCGCCACCAACGCCAGCGTCGCCACCCCCCGCGCCGGCCTGACCACCATCGGCGTCACCATCGACGGCGCCACCCACCCCGGCCCCCCCGGCTGGCAGCACTTCCGCTAGCCCCCGCCCCGCCCCGCCCACCCACTGCCCCGGCTCCCACCCACGCCCCGGCTCCCACCCACTGCCCCCGGCTGCCACCCACGCCTCGCGGGCCCACCGCCGCTCACCCCGCGAACCTGTCGCCTACGCCATCGACACCAAACGCGACCTGTCGCCTACGCCAGCGACCCCAATAGGCGATGTCGCTGGCGTAGCCGACAGGAGCGGAAACCTGTCGCTGGCGTAGCCGACAGGCTCATGGCGCCGCGTCCGGTTCCGGAAACGCGACAAGCCGCCGCGTCACGAGTGACGCGGCGGCTTGAAACGGAGTTCAGGTGCTGCTAGGACGCGGCCGAGCGGGTGACCTTGCCCGCCTTGATGCAGGAGGTGCACACGTTCAGGCGCTTGGGCGTACCAGAGATGATGGCCCGAACGGTCTGGATGTTCGGGTTCCAACGACGGCGGGTACGGACGTGCGAGTGCGACACGTTGTTGCCGAAGCCCGGCCCCTTGCCGCAAACGTCGCAGACGGAAGCCACGGCTGCCTCCACAAAATAGGATGGTTAGAGTCTGACGGCGCCTCACCCGGCGGCGATGTACACGCCAACGCGAAACTGAGGCAGCCTGCGAAGCATACCGGAGGAACGCCCCCCACGCGAACCGGTGCCGGCCGGCCGGGGCGGGGTTGCCGCCTGCTGACCCCGATCTCGTTGGCGGGGGCCAGCAGGCGGAAAACGTCCCTCGCTAGCAGCTACCGTCGTTGGTCACCAGGTCGGCGACGGGGATGGTGCCGGCCAGGCACTGGTTGACGAGTTTCGCGAACTCCGTGATCCCGCCCTGATCCGGGTGGAAGCTCGCAGGGCCCACCACCGCCGTGCCATTGGTCATGGTCACGCCGTTGATCCAGTTCGACGAGTCGCATACGTGATGGGTGTTGAAGGCAGGTTCCGCGTTGATCATGTCGATGTTGATTCCCTGACTCCTGGCCCAGGCGACTGCGGTTTCGATGTCGGTGCGCAGTATGTCGCCCAATTGGTTGAACCAGTCCGCGAGACCGACGTCGGCTGCGGCTCCGATGCAGGTCTGCGCATTCGTATCACCTCCGAAAAGATTTGGATAGGCGATGACGATGATCTCCGCATTAGGCGCATCGGCCGCCACGGTCTTGTACGTTTCCTGCAGATGCGGCTCCAGATCCGTGACTACCTCATTTTCGTACACGTCGGCCGGTTGTGGATCGCCGCTTATGGTGCCGCCGCTTTCGCACTCTGCTCCGATACCGCTGAATTGAGTCTCGAGGCAGTCCGTGAGCACGGTGACGAAGCGTACATCGTCGCCGCCCGTCGTCATCGTGACGAGATTCGTGCTCGGGGTGAGGTAACCCTGGTCTGCCTGCGGCAGCTCGTTGTATCCGAGGGAGAAGGCGTTCCAGGCAGGGACGTTGACCAGCGGCGCCTGGTTCACCAGCCCATAGGGGACCGACTGGCTGTCGGCCGCGTTCTCTGTGATCTGGGTCGTCCACTGCCCGTTGCAGCCAAGGAAATTGAATTGGTATCCAGAAGCGGGACTGCTGGATTCCGAATCAATGGTCTCGGTGGTGCCCGGCACATCGATCATGTCGGGGTAGGCCTCGGACACTGAACGGTCGCAGTTGCTCACCATCCCGTTGTAGTTGTAGGCGCTGTCGGGCGTGTAGGGCGAATAACCCTGTCCGACGGTGTAAGAGTCGCCCAGGGCGACGTACTGGTAGACCGGTTTGCTGCTTGGCACGTACGCGAGCCCGTTCCAGGCGATGTCCTCGCCGAGGCCGCTGTAGGTGACGTTGCTGAGGGAGACGCTGGCCCCGGCCGACAGGTCGAAGGTCCCCAGGCTGACCCACGCGTTCTGCTGCTGCGCCTGGTTGACGATTCTGTCCACTGTGGTGGCGCCGGTGCCGGTCTTGACCTGGTACTCAGTCTGCGGATCCCAGGCGCCGTAGCTCGGGATGTGGACCATGACGTTCGTCCATCCCGAAACCGAGGACGGCGCGGGCCATGATCCGGTTATCTCCATCGGGGCGTCCTTCGCCAACGGGTTGGTATCGGGCTGCGTACCGGGCGGGTCGCCGTTGTCCTGAGATTCACTCGGGATGGTGTAGCCGAACCAGAAATGCCCGCCGAAGCCCGCCCCGATCTGATCGAAGAGGATCTTCGACGGGTAAGTGGCCGGGCTCGTGCCAGCCGCCCCGAACTGCCAGGTCATGGGTGCGGCTTCGGTCCAGTTCTGGCCGGGGCAGGTACCGCCGCCTGGATGGTCCTCGCCCACGATGACCGCGTTCGTCGGCAGGCCGGACGCGCAGGCTTCTGCGAACTCGGCGGCGATCGTCTCATTGGCCGGGGCGGCCGAGCCGAGGGCGTAGGTGAGAGCTTCGGTCCCGCAACTCTTAAGGCAGGTGGTGGTTCCGGTCGAGTGCCACCAGCAGTGATCCTGGTAGCTGCCGGTCAGCTGGCACGGATCGGCCGCCACCGTCGGCTTCGTGGTGTTCAGCCCGCTGGCGTTGCAGTTGTTCGCGCTGGTGCAGAACGCACCGACGTCGATAGCGCCGTTCACGACGGGCCCGGGGTACGCGGGCTCCCCGGCCGCGTAGGCGAACGCCTGGACGGCCTTGCCCTGGTTGTAGTCGTAGAGGGTGACCGCGTCGAACGCCCAGCTGATGACCTTCTCCTGGTAGGTCCAGTACTGCGGGTGGGACAAATCCCACGACGGGCTGTATGACCCCCCGCCGGGCGTCAGGTAGTTGTTGGCGCTCCCGTCGGGGAACACGGGACGGTCGGGCGGGTAAATCGGGTTGGCGGGATTGTCGGCGTAGCCCAGTCCCCAGTCCCCGTTCCCGTCGGTGCACGTGGCCGAGGGAGTGCAGCCAGTCGTGTTGCCGTACTTCGCTGAACCAGGTTCAAGGCCCGAGTTGTAGGCCCACAGCGCCATGTACCAGTCGTCGATGTAGTTTGCCCCGCTTAGCGTGGACGTGCCCTCACTCGCCGTCATGGTCATGCCGTCGCCGGCCAGCTGATTCCAATCCTGCGCCAGGAGCTGCGCCGAGGCGGCGATATTGGCCTGGTAGTCGACGGCGACCGCGAGCTGGTCGGTCGCGTTCAGCGGCGTGGCGTACTGGCACTCCGGATCGCCGGCCTGGCCCTTGGTAAGGCACATTCCGGTTGTCACCTGGCCGATGCCGTAACCGCAGTCCGAGGCGGCCCAGTCGATGGCGGTGCCTTCCTCGTACGTTCCCGATTCGTCGACCCAGTTGCCGAACCAGTTGAACGAGGTCAGCGGGTTGCTGGTCTGCCCCTGGATCACGTGCGTGCTGGCCTGCTCCAGGTTGGACTCCTGGGTCAGCACGCCCAGCAGGACCTGCGCCGGGATCGTGCCGCCGCCCGACAGCGACGGTAGCGAGAACAGCCCGTCTGGGGTGTACTGCGGCAGCGATGACCCATACAGGCCCGCCGTCCGGGTGTCCGTCAGGTCACCGTGGACCGCCTGGTCGGCCGCCCACTCCACCTGCGGGAAATCCGGCTGGTAGGCCTGCACGGTGGGGTCGTCAACGGAGATGGCGCAGGTCCGGTCGGGCGAAGTGGTGGTCGTAGCCGGATTAGTGCCGGCATCCGGGACGATTCCTGAACGCACGGTCGCCTCAGTCTCCAACTGCCCCGTGCCCGTGCCGAGCGGCATCGGGGCGGCCGTCGCGGCGGGAATCGAGAAGGCTTCGCCCGGGCGCTTTCCTGAGAGCACTTGCGCCGATACCTTGACTGGGAGCGCTGCCGTGGGATCCTTGCGGGTCACGGCGTTCCTCGGACCGGTGACCGCGCCCGTGACCGCGAGCTCGCCGGCGCTGGAGATCACCGATCCCGCGGGCACGTCCAGTGCCCGCCAGGCGGACGGCAGAGCGCGCAGCTGCGAGGCCTTAGCGCCGGTCAGCCACAGCTTGCCCCCGCTGCCGACGAGCTGAACCGATCGCTCAGGGGCGGAGCCGACCAGCGCTGCGCGCCCGCCGTCGAACCGGTACAGACTCACCTTTCCGCTGTGCAGTGCCTCATAGCCCAGGCCACCCGAGCTGTCGGGAACCAGCCGGAAGGGCACGGCCGATGTCGCGGCGAGCGTGGTGTACTTGCCCTGCGCATTAAACCGCACGATGCCCGGGCCGTAGGCTGCCGCGATTGAGTTCCCGTAGGGGATGGCCGAGGTCGCCTGCCCGGCGACGGTCACGCTCGTCACCGCTTTGCCGGTCGCGGCGTTGATCTCCTCGAGGCCGGTGGTGGCAGGCGTCGCGGCCGTGTCCCCGCCCCAGCCGCCGCGGGTCAGGACGGCGTCCTCGCCTGTGCCGCAGCCAGGGTCGAAGTAGGCGACCGAGTATCCGACGCCGAGCTGCCGGACCGCGCCGGTGCTGAGGTTCACGATCGCGGCGCGTCCGAGTATGCCCATCTCGCCGGCGAGATTCGTCACCTCTCTCGGCGCGTAGACCACAACCATGTACTGACCTGACGCGGTCACGCACCCTTGCCCGATCCACTGGGTGGTGTCAACGGCCGGGTCGCCAAGCGTGGCCACCGTGCGCCATGAATAGCCGGAGTTCTCATCGGCTACAAGCACGTGCAGGCCGGCCGCGTCGCCATGCACGATGGCCACCCGATCGTCGGCTCGCGTCCAACCACTGGGCAGCGTTGTTCCCGGACTGGCGAGGCCAGCCGATGAGGAGGAGGAAGTCGGCGCGCTTGAGCCGACCGTCCGGTCGGCGGTCACGGCGCTCACGGCCGCCCCGGGTGGCGCGGCCGCTCCGAGTGCAGGTTGAACGGCTGCCAGCGGGCCCAGTATGAGGGCCCCGAATGCGACCGTCGCCAGAATTCTGCGCAGCCTAATCAGCTTCTTATTTCGCATTTCTCACCCTCTTGGTAGCGGTGGACCGACCCACTCCACACGAATATCCGTCGCCCCGGTCCGCCAGGGCATCCCCAAGATGAGTGTGTTTGTGAAAATTCGTCGCGCGTGCGTTCGCCGAGCCCTGGCCAGAGGTACCCTTATCGCGGGAGCGGTGGAGCGTGAATCCCCCGTGCAGATCGCCTTCGCAGGTGTGCGGTTGCGGTTGTAGAAGGAGACACAGGCAGCGTGATCCGCAGACGGGTACTGGCCCTGAGCACTGGAATTGTGCTAGTAACCGCCTGCCTGACAACGATTTGCGTCCGGGGGCAGTATCCCCATACGGGCGTCGTTCAGATACTCCTCTGGGGCGGCGTCCTTATAGCCGCCGCAGCCGCGGGCCACGTAGCCGGATGGATCTACGCCCAGACGAAAGACGAGGCGTCGGCTAGTCGGGTGGCGACGAGCATGGTGATCGGCCTCGTATGCGGGGGGCTCGTGGCTCTTATGCTGTACGGCCTGGCAGCGGTGGTAATTCTCGCGCTCATTGCCAATGCCCATCTCACCGGGTTAGTTTCTCCGGGCCGGCGAAGCCGACCGCCGGCCAAGCCGGCGCGCCGCCGCAGTCGGCTAGCTTCGGTCGCGCCGTTTGAGCCGCTGACCGCGCGTTCCGGCCGCCGTCGCCCCTCGTTGCTGGCGCCCCGCGCCTTCAGCGATTGCCCGAATGTCGGTCCCTGCTTCTATGCTGCCAACTGTGACCACGTTGCGCGACCCGCTGGTCAAGCCGCTCGGCAAGACGGCCGGGGAGACGTTCGAGAAGGTCTTCGGCCTCCGGACGGCCGGTGACCTGCTCCGGCACTACCCGCGCCGCTATTACACCCGGGGCGAGCTGACGCCGCTCGACTCGCTGCACGAGGGCGATCACGTCACCGTGCTCGCGATGGTGGAGCTCGTGAGCCGGATCGGACTCGCGCCCGAGAACCGGTACAAAAACCCCAAGATCAAGAAAAAGTGGGGCCAGGATCGCCTCGAGGCGATCGTCACCGACGGCCCGGGCAAGCTCCAGCTCGTCTTCTTCGCCAACGTCGGCCTGCACGCCCGCCAGCTTAAACAGGGCTCGATCGGCCTGTTCGCGGGGACCGTGTCCAGCTTCCGCGGCCGCCGCCAGTTGGTGCACCCCGAGTACGAGATGCTGCCCGACACCAACGACAAGCCGCTGATGACGGCCGAGATCGCCGAGCAGTTCGCCAACGAGCTGATCGCGGTCTACCCGGCCAGCGCCAAGCTCAGCTCGTGGCGGATCTCCCGCGCAGTCGACGCGGTCCTCGACACGCTCGAGGCGGGCGAGGACCCGATCCCGGCCGAGATCCGCGAGAGGTACGACCTGTGGCCGCGGGAGCTCGCGATCAGGGCGATCCACCGTCCCGAGGACCGGGCCGAGCTGACCCACGCGAGGAAGCGGCTCAAGTGGGACGAGGCCTTCACCATGCAGGCCGCGCTGGCCCAGCGGCGGCTGGCGGCGGCGGCGATGCCGTCGGTGCCGAGGCCGCCGATCCCCGACGGCCTGGTGGCCGCGTTCGACCGGCGGCTGCCGTTCACGCTCACCCAGGGCCAGCGCGAGGTCGGCCAGGAGATAGCCCACGACCTAGCCTGCGCCTACCCGATGAACCGGCTGCTGCAGGGCGAGGTCGGCTCGGGCAAGACCGTGGTCGCGGTGCGGGCCATGCTCCAGGTGGTGGACGCGGGCGGCCAGGCGGCGCTGCTGGCGCCGACCGAGGTGCTCGCCCAGCAGCACTACCGGTCGATCACCGCGCTGCTCGGCCCGCTGGCCGAGGCCGGCCGGCTCGGCGGCGCCGACCAGGCGACCCGGGTGGCGCTGCTGACCGGCTCGTCCGGGGTGCGCGCGCGCCGGTCGGCGCTGACCGACGCGTTCACCGGCGACGCCGGCATCCTCATCGGCACCCACGCCCTGCTCGAGGACCGGGTGCGCTTCGCCGACCTCGGGCTCGCGGTCATCGACGAGCAGCACCGGTTCGGCGTCGAGCAGCGCGACGCGCTGCGGGACAAGACGCTCGGCTCCCGGCCGCACGTGCTGGTGATGACCGCGACGCCGATCCCGAGGACGGTCGCGATGACCGTCTTCGGCGACCTCGAGGTCTCGACCCTGTCCGAGCTCCCGGCGGGCCGTTCGCCGATCGCCAGCCACGTGGTGCCCGCCCTCGAGCGCCCGCGCTTCCTCGAGCGGGCGTGGCAGCGGGTCCGCGAAGAGGTCGAGTCCGGACGGCAGGCGTACGTGGTCTGCCCCCGGATCAGCAGCGAGACGTCGGGCGGACCGGGCGACGGCGCCGACGATGACGGGGCGGACGGCGCGGACGGCGTGCTCGACCTCGACCTCGACCTCGACGGCGGGGGACAGGACGCAAGCCAGGACGCCCGCCGTCCGCCGCTGGCGGTCCTCGACGTGGCCCCGGCGCTGGCGGCGGGCCCGCTGGCCGGCCTCCGGGTCGGGATCATGCACGGAAAGCTCCACCCGGACGAGAAGGACCAGGTGATGACCGCGTTCGCGGCCGGCCAGCTTGACGTGCTCGTCTCGACCACGGTCATCGAGGTCGGGGTCGACGTGGCCAACGCCACCACGATGGTGATCATGGACGCCGAGCGGTTCGGCGTCTCCCAGCTGCACCAGCTCCGCGGCCGGGTCGGCCGGGGCGCCCACGCGGGGCTGTGCCTGCTGGTGACCGAGGCGCCCGCCGACAGCGCGGCCAGGGAGCGGCTGGACGCGGTGGCCGAGACCGGGGACGGGTTCCAGCTCTCCCGCCTCGACCTCGCCCAGCGGCGCGAGGGCGATGTGCTCGGCTCGGCCCAGGCGGGCCGCCGCAGCAGCCTGAAGCTGCTGCGCCTGCTGGCCGACGAGGACCTGATCGCGTCCGCCCGGGTGGAGGCGACGGCCCTGGTCGCGGACGACCCGCAGCTAACCGCGCACCCGGCCGTCAAGGACGCGATCGACGACTTCCTCGGCGACCGCCGAGCCGAGTTCCTCGACAAGGCCTAATCCCACGGATCCCACAACTCCCACAACTCCCACAGATCCCACGGTCCGCCAACGGATCCGCCTTTCTATCGGTTCTGACTATTTCCTCATCTTGCTATCGGTTCTGACCACTTTCTGTCCGTTTTGTCCAGGTTTTGATAGTCAGAACTGATGCGAAGGTGTCCACAGTCCCGACCAGGTGTCGGGCGTCGGTCCCGGCCTGCCCTCGCCGCCCTCGTCAGCAACATCGACACCACCCGAACGCCGCCAAGGTCGGCCAGGCCCGCCCGGCTACCCGCCGCGGGCGTCTAATCCGCGACGGAGGCCCCGCCGGCCGTGCGCCGTCCGGTGACGACGAGGAGGATCTCCCTGGCCGTCATCGGCTCCGCGACCGCGCCCTCGCCGACCGACACGTCAGCGTCCGTGGCTGTCAGCCGCCGTCCCTTAAGGTCGACCCCGAAGTACTTGAGCTGCCGTGGCCCGGCCGACGCGAGCGCCAGCGCGATGCGGTCAGCCGGCGCGGCGGGCAGGCTGAGCGCCTCGGTGACGTCGAGGCCGTGGATGACGTCGTGGCTGAGCGCGCCCACGGCCCCGCCGCCAGGCGGCTGCCAGGGATTGTCGATGTTGCGCCGGAGCAGATCCACCAGTTCGGCCTCGCTCTTGCTGCGGGTGGTCGAACGAGCGTCCCTGTCGGCGAACCGGTTGAACGAGAACCCGGCTACGACCAGGCCGTTCATGAACGCGAGCGGCTTGGTCCTGAACGGCATCGTGATGTGCGCGGTCACCTCGCGGACGCGCCAGCCCGCGCACAGCGAGGGGGCGGCCCACTGCTCCGGCGAGAGGGCGCCCAGGAGGTAGACCAGCCGTTCCCGCTCGGCCCGGGTCTCGCTGATCAGTTGGTCTGAGTCTGCTGGCATGAGGTTCCTTCCGGAGGGCGGCCCTGGCGTACATCTGCTTGTACGACGCCGACCACAGAAACTGAGCGGTCGGCGGGCGGCGCCCCGCGCGCTGCCAGTACCTCGGGCGGCCTGGGGCTGCGACAATGGACCCATGACACGCGTGATCGCCGGGCACGCCGGGGGACGCCGGCTGGCCGTCCCGCCGGGCACCACGACCCGGCCGACCAGCGATCGGGCCAGGGAAGGACTGTTCGCCTCGCTGCTGTCCGAGCTCGGCCGCCTCGACGGCGTCCGCGTCCTCGACCTCTACGCCGGCTCGGGCGCGATCGGGCTCGAGGCGCTGTCGCGCGGCGCCGAGTCGGTGCTGCTGGTCGAGTCCGACGCCCGCGCCGCCGCCGTGATCAAGGCGAACGTCAAGGCGGTGGACCTGCCGGGCGCGACGGTGGCGGTCGACCGGGTGGAGCGCCTGCTCACCCGCCCGCCAGCCGGCCACCAGGACCAGGACCAGGACCAAGACCAAGACCGAAACCAAGACCGAAACCAAGACCGCTTTGACCTGGTAATCGCCGATCCCCCCTACGCGCTGACCGACGAATCGGTCACCCGCGTCCTGACCCTCCTGCAAGCCGGCTGGCTGGCCGACGACGCGCTGGTCGTGATCGAGCGGGCGACCAGGTCGGGCCCGCTTGACTGGCCCCCCGGGTTTCTGCCAGGTAAATCACGAAGGTACGGTGAGGCGACCTTCTGGTATGGCTGGTACGGCAGCGAGGCGGGAGCGGGCCAAACGGGTACCGCGTCGCGGTCGGAAGCTTGACACGCCCCCCATGGCGCCTGAGGAGTGATACCGCGTGCAGCGAGTGGTATGCCCTGGTTCGTTCGACCCGGTAACGAACGGTCACCTCGACATCATCGGCCGGGCGGCGGGCCTCTATGACGAGGTCGTCGTCGCCGTGCTCATCAACATCACCAAGAAGTCCCTCTTCACCGTCGACGAGCGGGTCGACATGCTCCGCGAGGTCACCAAGGGCTACGGCAACGTGCGGGTCGAGCGGTTCCACGGCCTGCTGGTCGACTTCTGCGCCGCCAATGGCATCTCGGCCGTGGTCAAGGGGCTGCGCGCGGTCAGCGACTTCGAGTACGAGATGCAGATGGCGCAGATGAACTACCGGCTGGCCAAGATCGAGACGCTGTTCATGACCACCAACCCGCTGTACTCGTTCCTGAGCTCGAGCCTGATCAAGGACGTCGCCCGGTACGGCGGCGACGTCAGCGCGCTGGTTCCCGAGCAGGTCCTCGACCTGCTCCGGGCCCGGCTGGCGGAGGAGTGCAGGCCGAAGAGACTGAGCGCCGAGCAGTCGCCGGGAGGTTGTACTCTGATAGGTCGGTTCACCCATTTACTTACCTGGCGAATAACTGTGATGTCCAAAGGAAACGCAAAGCCGGCCGTGCACGCTGACGGCTTCCGGTTTGACATGCGCGTGCTCGGCCGCGGCCCGGGCGAGTTCAGGGACGAGAAGCGTTCGGCGACTGCGCCCGAAGGTCTCGGCTCTGGGCTAGTCTTGGTTCCGGCCGGCGGGGACGTGGATCTCGACCTTCGGTTCGAGGCGGTTTCCGAGGGGGTGCTCGTCACCGGCTCGGCGGTCGCCCCGATGACGGGCGAGTGCGCGCGCTGCCTGGACCCGCTGACCACCACGGTGGAGGTCAGCTTCCAGGAGCTCTACCGTTACCTGCCGGACCCCGGTGAGAGCGGAGAAGACGGCGAGGAGCGATTCCTCGACGGCGACTTCCTCGACCTGGAGCCCGCGTTCCGTGACGCGGTGGTGCTCGCACTGCCGTTGTCGCCCCTGTGCAGTGAAGACTGCGCCGGGCTGTGCGTGGAATGCGGCGCCAAGCTGGCCGAGGCCGGGCCCGACCACGGGCACGGCGAGCGAGTGGACCCCCGCTGGGGTGCGCTCGCGAAACTTGATTTTGACGACCGAACGACCGAGTAAAAGACTGACAGGAGAGCTGAAGTGGCTGTTCCCAAGCGGAAAATGTCGCGCAGCAACACCCGCAACCGTCGCGCGCAGTGGAAGTCGATCGCCGCGACGATCGTCGAGTGCCCGCAGTGCCACAGCCCGAAGCTGCCGCACGCGGCCTGCCCGACGTGCGGGACCTACCGGCGCCGGCAGGTCCTTAACCCTTCCTGACCTGCATGTAACAGGGAGCGCCGGTGAGCGGACGACGTAACGACGCGGATGGAACCGAAGCGGCAGACCCAGCGGGACTTCGCCGCGCTATTGCCGTGCCCATGACCGCCGAGACTCTCGAACGCGCGCTTACGCACAGGTCGTACGCGTACGAGAACGGCGGCCTGCCGACCAACGAGCGGCTTGAGTTCCTGGGCGACTCGGTGCTCAGCCTGGTCGTGACGGACACGCTCTACAAGGGTCATCCGACGCTGCCCGAGGGCCAGCTGGCCAAGCTGCGCGCGGCCGTGGTGCAGATGAGCACGCTGGCCGAGGTGGCCGCGCGCGAGCTCAACCTCGGGTCGTTCGTCCGGCTCGGCCGGGGCGAGGAGGGGACCGGCGGCCGTGACAAGCCGTCGATCCTGGCCGACACGCTCGAGGCGGTGATCGGCGCGACGTACATCGACTGCGGGCTCGACGAGGCCAGCGGGCTCGTGCACCGTCTGTTCGACCCGGTCATCGAGCGCTCGGCGCTGCTCGGGGCCGGGCTCGACTGGAAGACGTCGCTGCAGGAGCTGACCGCCGACCGGGGCCTCGGCGTGCCCGAGTACCACGTCAGGGACAGCGGCCCCGACCACCAGAAGATGTTCCGCGCGGTGGTCAAGGTGGGGACGCGCGAGCTCGGCGAGGGCGAGGGCCGGTCGAAGAAGGCCGCCGAGCAGCTCGCCGCCGAGGCCGCCTACCTCTCGATCACCGCCGACGACGCGGAAAAACCAGAAGATCAACCCCATCCTGATCTCGAACGGTCCCGGGCGACTCCGGAACCGTCCGCCGAATCCGTCAAGGGCGCCCGCGCTACAGGCCCGGCTCTCGGCTCGCCGGCTAAGTCGGACAACGCAGCCCCGCCCAATTCCGCGTCGGCTCCCGACCCGTCGGCCAAGCCCGGCAACGAAGCCCCGCCCGATTCCGGGCCGACCGCTGACCCGTCGGCCAGCTCGGCCAGCGCCGCCCTGCACGACTCCGTGCCGCCGCAGCCCGGCTCGGCCGACGCCGTCGATGCCTGAGCTGCCCGAGGTCGAGACCGTCCGCGCGGGCCTCGAACGGCACGTGGTCGGCCGCACCGTCGCCACCGCCCAGGTTCTGAACCCGCGCGCGGTCCGCCGCGACCCCACCGGCCCGGCCGGGTTCACGGCCGCGATGATCGGCCGCACGTTCACCCGCGCGGAACGCCGCGGCAAGTACATGTGGTTCACCCTCGACGATGATGAAGCGCTCCTCGCGCACCTGGGGATGAGCGGCCAGTTGCTGGTCGGCCAGCCCGACCGCGAGCTCTCATCGCACGTCCGCGCCCGCTTCACGTTCACCGACGGCGGCCCCGACCTCCGCTTCACCGACCAGCGCACGTTCGGCCACCTGATGGTCGCGCCGTTGGTCCCGGCGATCAAGGCCATCCCCGACGCCCCCGGCCCTGATGGCGTCGACCTCGTCCCCGAGCCGATCTCGCACATCGCCCCCGACCCGCTCGAGGCCGCCTTCGACCCGGCCGCGTTCGCCGCCCGGCTGGCCCGCCGCAAGACCGGGATAAAGCGCGCGCTGCTCGACCAGTCGCTGATCAGCGGGATCGGCAACATCTACGCCGACGAGGCGCTGTGGCGGGCAAAGCTGCACTGGGCCAGGCCGACCGAGACGCTCCGCAAGGCCGAGGTGTCCCGGCTCCTCGAAGCGGTCGACGACGTGCTCACGGAGGCGCTCAAGGCGGGCGGCACCTCGTTCGACGCGCAGTACGTGAACGTGAACGGCGAGAGCGGCTACTTCGACGTGTCGCTCAACGCCTACGGCCGCGAGGGCGAGCCCTGCGCCCGGTGCGGCGCGCCGATCCGGCGGGACGCGTTCATGAACCGCTCGGCCTACAGCTGCCCGCGCTGCCAGCCCCGCCCGCGCAATGGTCACTGGTAGAAGTAGGGCTCCCACAACCTGCAGCCCCCCACATATAGGGGTTTTGTACGTTTCGACGTTTGTTCATAGGGCAGGTCTCTGGTAAGATAAGGCACATAACGGGTGACAGGTTGTCTTCAGCTTGACCGCGATAGGTCTGGGTGAGACCCTGTATCTGTTGCCCGCACGCATGGGTGTGCGGATCACATAGTGCCCACCCTGGTCACTCAGTGTGGAGGACCTTTCACCATGTCTAAGGCTCTATTTGGCCACGTCGGCGGTCCCGACCCGCGTATGGTCTCTGAAATGCGCCGTCTCCAGCAGCGCGTTCGCGACCTGGAAGCCGAGCTCGCCCGGCTTCAGGACGAGAATGACGCGCTTGCCTCGGGGCTCGCTCATGACGAGGACATGCTCATTCTGGACCGTGAGCCCGCGCTTACCTGACGATCTCAGGCGGCGCAGCTCAGCCCGCGACCATGCGGGTCCGGTGAGCCACAACCACAAGAAACGAACCAGGGGCGCCCTCACGGCGTCCCTCTTCGTTGTTCCCCCGGGGTCCTCACCGCCCCGGGGTTTTTGTTTTCACGTACCCGGATAATTACCGCTATGTGGGTGTTGTTCCCGGTGCTATTCGCCGCAAACAACACCCAATCAGCCAACAACACCCAATGCGGGCTCGGCCCATCGCCCGTCGCCCAATACCGGCGTTTGCCAGCAGCAGGACGCCCGGCGACACCTGTCGGCTACGCCAGCGACAGGTTGCCCGTCTGTCGGCTACGCCATCGACATCGCCTATTAGGGTCGCTGGCGTAGCCGACAGGATCCGTTTAGTGTCGGTGGCGTAGCCGACAGCCTTCGCAGTGGCCGAGACGCCCCGGTCGGCGGCCGGCATAGACGCACCATCCTCGCTGTCACCACCCTCAACACGCTGGTCGGATATCGGGGTTACCGTGGGCACTTCGGGTCGTATAGGCACCGCTTTTAGAACACGATCATGGATCAGACGTCGATAACGTTCGACCGTTTAGCACACGTTAGCTATCCAGGCTATAGACCATGCACGCGCAGGGGAGAAATGGCGCGTTATCCACCGGCGAAACACCAGCATCGCGACGCTGGCCGAGAATCGGCCCGCTTGCCCCATGACTTTGGAAATGAGGCCGGCTGACGCTGAGCTTCTCGCTCGTGGCCAGCCGGTCCCCGCTGCCGCTGCGGACGAGGGTCAGGCAAACGATGCCCGGTCTCATCGACGGGAGCCCGGTTCCGCCGTTGCCGCGCGCTTCCCCGCACCCGCCCGTCCGGGGCGGTAACCTTCTAAACTGGGCCGTTCGGCAGGGTCATTCCGGGGGAGGAGAGGGCACGTGTACCTGAAGTCCCTCACCCTGCGCGGCTTCAAGTCGTTCGCGTCCGCCACCACGCTCCGCCTCGAGCCCGGCATCACCTGCGTCGTCGGCCCGAATGGCTCCGGCAAGTCCAACATCGTCGACGCGTCTCTCCTGGGTGATGGGCGAGCAGGGCGCGAAGAGCCTGCGCGGCGGCAAGATGGAAGACGTCATCTTCGCCGGCACCACCTCACGCGCCCCCCTGGGCCGGGCCGAGGTCACGCTCACCATCGACAACACCGACGGCGCGCTGCCGATCGACTACGCCGAGGTGACGATCAGCCGGCTGATGTTCCGCTCCGGCCAGAGCGAATACTCGATCAACGGCGACTCCTGCCGCCTGCTCGACGTCCAGGACCTGCTCTCCGACAGCGGCCTCGGCCGCGAGATGCACGTCATCGTCGGCCAGGGCCAGCTCGACCAGATCCTGCACGCGGGCCCCGAGGCCAGGCGGGCGATCATCGAAGAGGCCGCGGGCGTGCTCAAGCACCGCAAGCGCAAGGAGAAGGCGCTCCGCAAGCTCGAGGCGATGCAGGCCAACCTGACCAGGCTGGTCGACCTGACGGCCGAGCTCAACCGCCGCCTGAAGCCGCTCGGCCGGCAGGCCGAGGTAGCCCGCAAGGCCGCGACCATCCAGGCCGACCTGCGCGACGCCCGCCTGCGGCTGCTGGCGGACGACTACCTGGCGCTCCGCGACAAGCTCGAGCGCGAGGTCGCCGACGAGGCCGCGATCCTCGCCCGCCGCTCCATGCTCGAGGCCAGCCTGGCCCAGGCCCGTCAGCAGGAGGCCGAGCTCGACGCGGTGGTGGCGAGCCAGGCGGCCGAGCTCGCCCGGGCGCAGCAGACCTTTTTCGACCTCTCCTCGCTGACCGAGCGGCTCCGCTCGGTGGCCGGACTCGCCAACGAGCGCGCGCGGCACCTCGCGTCCGACCCCGAGCCCGAGCGGCCGGGCCGCGATCCCGACGAGCTCGACCGACAGGCCGAGGAGCTGCGCGCGGAGGAGGCGGGGCTGACCGAGCGGATGGACGAGGGCCGCGAGGCGCTCGCCCTCGCGGTCGCCGAGCGCACCGCCGTCGAGGGCGGGCTCGCGCACGCCGAGCGCAGGCTGGCCGACGCCGCCCGCGCCGCCGCGGGCCGGGCCGAGCGGCTGGCCCGGCTGCGCGGCATGGTCGACGCCGCCCGCAGCCGCAGCGCCGCCACCGGCGAGGAAATCGACCGGCTGACCGCCGCCGCCGAGCAGGCCCGCGGCCGCGCCGAGCGCGCCCAGCTCGAGTACAGCGAGGTCCAGGATGTGGCGGACGGCGGCGACTCCGACCGCTCCGGCCTCGCCGCCGAGCTCGACCAGGCGGCAAAAGATCACAACCATCACTCCGAACGGACCGTTGCTTCGCGCAAGGCCGAACGCGCGGCCAACAGCGAGGTAGCCGCCCTCAGGGCCCGCGTCGACGCGCTCAAGGAGACCCTCCGCCGCGGCGTCGACGCCACCGCCGCAGTGCTGGCCGACCCGGACCGCTTCCGCGGCGTCCTCGGCTCGTTCGCCGCCCAGCTCACCGTCGCCGACGGCTACCAGAAGGCCGTCGCCGCCGCCCTCGGCGCCGCCGCCGAGGCCCTCACCGTGAACGGCCTGGACGCTGCGGTCGAGGTCCTGACCGACATCCGCGCCGCCAACGCCGGCACCGTCGGCCTCGTCATCGCCTCCCCGCGCGTCGGCGGGCCCAACCCGGCCGACGCGCCTACTCCCGGCCGACCCGGGCCCTCAACGCCCGGTGGCCCCCCCACCTCGGGCGGCCCCTCCGGCCCCGCCACCTCCGGCAACTCCGGCAACTCCGGCAACTCCGGCGGCCCCACCAGTCCCGCCAGCCCCGACCGTAACTCACGCCCCGCCCTTCCCGTTGGCGCACGGTGGGCGGTCGACCTGGTGACCGGGCCGGACGAGCTGGCAGGCGCGGTCAGCGAGCTGCTCGCCAGCGTCGTGGTGGTACCGGATCTGACCGAGTCGGCCGGGTTCGTCAGGGATCATCCCGATTTTCGCTGTGTGACCGCCGACGGCGACCTGATCGGCGCGCACTGGGCGCACGGCGGCTCGGCCGGGGCCCAGTCGCTGCTCGACGTGCGCGCCGCCGCTGATGACGCGGCGGCCAAGCTGGCCGCGGCCGAGATGGCGAGCGAGGCGGCGGCCGAGACTCTGGCCGAGGCGACCGAGGCGCAGGACGAGGCCAGGCAGGTACTTGAGGAGATCCGCGGGCGGCTGCGCGCCGCCGACGCCGCCACGGCCGAGATCTCCGGACGGCTCGGGCGGCTGGCCGGGGCCGCGCGGGCGGCCGCCGACGAGGCCAAGCGGCTCGACGCGGCGGTCGGCGCCGCCCAGCGCAGCGCCGAGAAGGACTTGGCCAAGCTCGCCCAGCTGAAGACCGAGCTGGCCGAGGCCGAGGCCGACGAGGACCGGGCCCGCGACCCCGAGTTCGAGAACGAGCAGGCCGACGAGGAACGGGCCGAGCTGACCCGCCGGGCCGCCGCCGCCCGCGAGTCCGAGATGGAGGCACGGCTCGAGGTCCGCACGGTCGAAGAGCGGCTGCGCGCCATCAGCGGGCGGGCCGACTCGCTGGCCGCGTCGGCCACGGCCGAGCGGGCGGCCAGGGAGCGCGCCGCCGTCCGCCGTCGGCAGCGCGCCGCGCAGGGCACGGTCGCCCGCGCCGTCGCCGCCGGGGCGGCCGCGGCGGTGTCGGCCGCCGAATCGTCGCTGGCGGAGTCCAACGACCGCCGCGCCGCCGCCGAGACCGCGACCGCCGCCGCCAGCGGAACCCTCAAGACGGTCCGCGCTCAGGCCACCGCGGTCTCGTCCGAGCTCGACGCGGTGGTGAACACCGCCCACGGGACCGAGATCTCAAGGAACGAGCACCGGCTCCGCCTCGAGCAGTTGGCGTCGCACGCAACCGACGAGTACGGCGTCGAGCCCGACGCCCTAGTCGCCGAGTACGGCCCAGGAGTCCTAATCCTCGTCCCCGGTAATTCGCCCCTCGCGATAGCGGCCCGCAAGCGCGGCACCGCCGTCGTCGTGCCCGCTGGAGACCCGACCCCGGCTCGTCCGTCCGCCGCGTCCGAAGCTCCCGCTGCTTCCCCAGCCCCGGCCGCCACCACTTCGGACCCGGGCGCCACAACTTGGGCCCCGACCTCGGCCTCCCCGACCTCGGCCTCCCCGACCTCGGCCTCCCCGACCTCGGCGTCCCCGGCCTCGACCTCTTCGACCCCGGCCTCGATCTCCTCGGACCCGGCTTCCGCCTCTTCGACTCAAGCCTCCATCTCGTCGGACCCCGCGTCTCCATCTCCGGCGCCGACTACCACTTCGGACATTCCGGATATGTCGGATTCGCCGCAAACCTCGGATGGTCCGGACGACACGCCCGCCCCAGCCGCGGCCGCGCCGGTGTCGCTCGCGGACGCGCTCCGCGCGGTGCGGACCGAGGCGGAACAGTCCGAGGCAGTGGCACCGCCGCCGCCGCCCCGCAAGTCCCGGGCGGCCGCGGCCGAGGCCGAGGCGGCGCCGGAGACCGTCGGCGTGCCCTACGTGCGGGCCGAGCAGGAGGAGCGGGCGGCCGAGGCCGACCGGCAGCTGACCCGGCTGGGCAAGGTCAACCCGCTCGCGCTTGAGGAGTACGAGGCGCTGCAGGAGCGGCACCAGTTCCTCGCCACCCAGCTCGAAGACCTCCGCAAGACCCGCCGCGACCTGCTCATGGTGGTCAAGGAGGTCGACGACCGGGTGCAGGAGGTCTTCGCCTCCGCCTACGCCGACACCGCCCGCGAGTTCGAGGGCCTGTTCTCCCGGCTGTTCCCCGGCGGCTCGGGCCGGCTGATGCTGACCGAGCCGGACGACATGCTGACCACCGGCATCGAGATCGAGGCGCGCCCGCCCGGCAAGAAGGTGAAGCGGCTGTCCCTGCTGTCCGGCGGCGAGCGCTCGCTGACCGCCATCGCCTACCTGTTCGCGATCTTCAAGGCCCGGCCGTCCCCGTTCTACGTGCTCGACGAGGTCGAGGCGGCCCTCGATGACAGCAACCTGCAGCGGCTGCTCGGCGTCTTCGGCGAGCTGCAGGAGAGCTCGCAGCTGATCGTCATCACCCACCAGCGGCGGACGATGGAGGCGGCCGACGCCCTCTACGGCGTTTCGATGCGCGGCGATGGCGTCTCTACCGTCATCAGCCAGCGTGTTCGCGAATCCGAGCCCGCGTAGCGCATTGCGCGAGTACCGGGAGTACCGGGTCTTGATGCGGGCAGGCTGTAGTGTGCTCAGGGGCTTTGAACGCGGGCCGACGGTGTTCGGGCCGCGTCGGGGACGTGCAATTCTTGGAGACAGTGGGCTGAAATGATCGCGTACATCATCATCATCGTGGTGGTCGCCGTGCTGCTCGTCGGCGTCGGCAGCACGATGTTCCTGCGGCCGCGGGGCATGCACGGAGTTCGCCGCAGCAGAAACGGCCAGCTCGACATGACCGGCTCGCTGCCCGCGGTCAAGGACGACGACACCGAGTCCGGCGGCGGGACCGCTACTGCTACCGCCACCGCGCCGCCGCCGCAACGCACGGCGGAGCCGTCCGCGCCGCCACCCGCCCGCCCGACCCTGGAGAAGCCGCCGCCCTCGGCCGGCCGGATGGTGCGGCTGCGGGCCCGGCTGGCCCGCTCGCAGAGCGGCTTCGGCACCGCGCTGCTGAGCCTGCTGTCGCGTGAGCGGCTCGACGACGACACCTGGGACGAGATCGAGGAAGTCCTCATCACCGCCGACGTCGGGGTCACCCCCTCCCGGCAGATCGTCTCCGAACTTCGGACGAAGGTGAAGGTCGAGGGGACCAGGACCCCCGATGACGTCAGGGAGATGCTCAGGTCTGAACTGCTCGGCCAGGTGGAGACCGGTGCCAGCCGCGCGCTGCGGACCCAGCGGCACGAGGGCCGCCCGGCCGTCATCCTGGTCGTCGGCGTCAACGGCACCGGCAAGACAACCACCGTTGGCAAGCTGGCCCGGTCACTGGTGGGCGACGGGCAGACGGTGGTGCTCGGCGCGGCCGACACGTTCCGGGCCGCGGCGGCCGATCAGCTCCAGACCTGGGGCGAGCGGGTAGGGGCGGAGACCATCCGCTCCGACAAGGAAGCGGCCGATCCGGCCAGCGTGGCCTTCGACGCGGTGTCGGCCGGCATCGAGCAGGAGGCGGACGTGGTGCTGATCGACACCGCCGGGCGCCTGCACACCAAGAACGACCTGATGGACGAGCTCGGCAAGGTCAAGCGGGTGGTGGAGAAGCGCACCGCCGTCGACGAGGTGCTGCTGGTGCTCGACGCGACCACCGGCCAGAACGGGCTCCGCCAGGCGCGGGTGTTCGCCGAGGTGGTCGACGTCTCCGGAATCGTGCTGACCAAGCTCGACGGCACCGCCAAGGGCGGCATCGTGATCGCGGTCCAGCGCGAGCTGGGCGTCCCGGTGAAGCTGGTCGGCCTCGGCGAGGGCCCGGACGACCTGGCGCCGTTCGACCCGGTCGCATTCGTCGACGCGATCCTCGGCGGCTGAGCAGGAAACTGCGACGTAATAATTCCGGCCGCGGATTCATCGTTCTGACACATTCGGACTGGACGCAGGAAACGCCGGTACGGCATTGTCGGGTGTGGTGAAAGAAAGGGTGATCACGTGAGGCTAATCACGGCTGTCATCAAGCCCTTCAAACTCGACGATGTCAAGGCAGCGTTGCAGGCATTCGGCGTGCACGGCATGACAGTCAGTGAAGCGAGCGGATACGGCAGACAACGCGGGCACACTGAGGTCTACCGGGGCGCCGAGTATCAGGTTGACCTGGTGCCGAAGGTCAGAGTGGAAGTCATCTGCGACGACGAAGACGCCGACGACCTCGTCGTCGTCATGGTCAAGGCAGCGCAGACCGGCCGGATCGGCGATGGCAAGGTCTGGGTGGTGCCGATCGAGACGGTGGTCAGGGTTCGCACTGGGGAGCGCGGTCCTGACGCCATCTGAGCTGGGTTAGAACCGGCTCAGCGCTGGCATAACACCACCACCACCATCAATCGAGAGGCCGGTACCACGAGCGTGCCCTGATGCGGGCGCGAGCTGATCATTTCGGGGGACGACCTGGTGAGCGTGATGACTTCTTTCGCGGCTGATCGCAGCCGAAGGACAACTGAAACCGATCGCTGGCTGGCCGGGATGCTGGGGGCCGAGCCCGGCGTGGCCTTGGTCGCGGTCGGCGGCTACGGCCGCAAGGAACTGCTCCCCGGCAGCGACCTCGACGTGCTGATGCTGCACGACGGCAGGGACGGCATCGCCAGGATCGCCGACCGGATCTGGTATCCGGTCTGGGACTCGGGCGCCAGGCTCGATCACGCCGTGCGGACCGTGCCGCAGGCCAGACGGGTGGCCAGGAGCGATCTCAAGGTCGCCCTCGGGCTGCTGCACGCCCGGCACGTGGCGGGCGACGTGGACCTGACGACGAGGCTCCGTGAGGGCGCGCTCGAGGACTGGCGGGCCAACGCCAGGACCCGGCTGGCCGAGCTCAAGGGGCTGCACGAGGAGCGGACCAGGCTCCACGGCGAGCTCGCGTACCTGCTCGAGCCGGATCTGAAGGAGTCGCGCGGCGGGCAGCGGGACGTGCACGCCATCCAGGCGATCGCCGCCGCCTGGGTCGCGCCCGCCCCCGGGCCCAAGGTCAGAGCCGCCTACGAGCAGATCCTGGATGCCCGCCACGTGCTCCACGAAGTCACCGGGCGACGGCTTGACCGGCTGGTGCTCGAGGAGCAGGACGAGGTGGCGCGCACCCTCGGCCTGCTCGACGGCGACGCGCTGCTGCGCCAGCTGGCGGGGGCGGGCCGGACCATCGCCTACGCCGTCGATCACGCCTTCCGCCAGGCCGACCGGGCGGGCGGCCGCCGGGCGCTCGGCGTCCGGATGAGAAGAGGGAAGCCGGACCGGCGGCCGCTCGCCGACGGCGTGGTCGAGCAGGACGGCGAGGTCGTCCTGGCCCGGGCGGCGGTACCGCGGACCGACTCGGTGCTGGTGCTGCGGGTCGCCGCCGCGGCCGCCCAGGTCGGGCTGCCGATCGCGCCGCGGGCGCTGGCCCGGCTGGCCGAGTGCCCGCCGCTGTCGATCCCGTGGCCGTCCGACGCCCGCAACGCCCTGCTGGCGCTGCTCGGGGCCGGGGCGAGCGCGATCGCGGTCTGGGAGGCGCTCGACCAGGAGGGCCTGCTGGCCACCCTGATCCCGGACTGGGAGCGGGTCAGGAACCGGCCTCAGCGCAACCCGCTGCACCGCTTCACGGTCGACCGGCACCTGGTCGAGTGCGCCGCCAACGCGGCCGCGCTCGCCCGTGACGTGTCCAGGCCGGACCTGCTGCTGCTGGCCGCGCTGCTGCACGACATCGGCAAGGGCTGGCCGGGCGACCACAGCGTTTCCGGCGAGGTCGTCGCCCGGGATGTCTGCAAACGGGTCGGTCTGGGCGATACCGACGTCGAGCTGGTGGCCGAGGCCGTCCGCCACCACCTGCTGCTGCCGGTGGTGGCGACCCGCCGGGACCTCGACGACCCGATGACGGTGGAGCACGTCGCGACGACCGTGGGCGGCAGCAGGACCTTGCTTGAGCTGCTGCACGCGCTCGCCATCGCCGACGGGCTGGCCACCGGCCCGGCCGCCTGGAACGACTGGAAGGCCGGGCTGGTAGCCGATCTCGTGCGCCGGGTGAGCGCGGTGCTCGACGGCGACCCGATGCCGGCGCCGGTCGCGCTGCGCGAGGACCAGCTGGCGCTGGTGGCCGACGGCGGCCCGGCCGCGATCGTCGACGGCAACGAGGTCACCGTGGTCGCGCTCGACCGACCGGGCCTGCTCTGGCGGGCGGCCGGGGTGCTGGCCTCGCACCGGCTGACCGTACGCGGTGCCAACGCGACCGCCGTCGGCGACACCGCCGTTACCGTGTTCAATGTGGTGCCGGAGTACGGCGACCCGCCCGACTCGGTCCTCGTCTCGTCGGACCTGCGGCGGATGCTCGAGGGCCGTCTCGACGTCGAGGACCGGCTCGAGCGCCGGGCCCGCGCCGTCCGCGGTCGCGGCTTCACCGCCCCGCCGCCCAAGGTCACCCTGGTCGACGACGCCTCGACCAGCGCCACCGTGGTCGAGGTCCGCGCGCACGACGAGCCCGGCCTGCTCTGGCGGATCGGCCGGGCGCTCGGCGAATGCGGGCTGAACGTGCACGCCGCCCGCATCGAGACGCTGGGCGCGGAGGCGGTCGACGTCTTCTACGTCACCGACGCCACCGGCGGCCTGCTGACCGATCCCGACCTGCGTAAGCGCACGACGGCGATGGTGCTGGCCGCGCTCAGCCCGGCCTGACGGGCGGAGCTCACGGTCCGTTCGGGAGATAAAAAGACCTCAGCCGCAGGACCGGGCGCGCTGACTAATACCTCAGCCCCTAATCACCGGTAGCCTTGAAGTGTGTTTGAGACGCTCTCCGATCGGCTAACCCAGGTCTTCTCCTCGCTGCGCGGCAAGGGGCGGCTGTCGCCGGCCGATATCGATGCCACCGCGCGCGAGATTCGCATCGCCCTCCTCGAGGCGGACGTTGCCCTGCCAGTGGTGCGCCAGTTCATCGCGCGCGTCAAGGAGCGGGCGGCCGGGGCGGAGGTGTCACAGGCCCTCAACCCCGCCCAGCAGGTCATCAAGATCGTGCACGAGGAGCTCGTCACGATCCTCGGCGGCGAGACCAGGCGACTGCGGTTCGCCAAGAACCCGCCGACCGTGATCATGCTGGCCGGCCTCCAGGGCGCGGGCAAGACGACGCTGGCGGGCAAGCTCGGCCTGTGGCTGAAGGAGCAGGGCAACACGCCGATGCTCGTCGCCGCCGACCTGCAGCGGCCCAACGCGGTCACCCAGCTTCAGGTGGTCGGCGAGCGGGCCGGGGTGCCGGTGTTCGCGCCGGAACCCGGCAACGGCGTCGGCGACCCGGTCGCGGTGGCCAGGCAGTCGCTCGACGAGGCCCGCCGGTCGCTGCACAACATCGTGATCATCGACACCGCCGGGCGTCTCGGCATCGACGCCGAGCTGATGGCCCAGGCCGAGGCGATCAGGGACGCGACCGACCCGGACGAGGTGCTGTTCGTCGTCGACGCGATGATCGGCCAGGACGCGGTGACCACCGCGCAGGCGTTCCTCGACGGGGTCGGCTACGACGCCGTGGTGCTGACCAAGCTCGACGGCGACGCCCGAGGCGGCGCGGCGCTGTCCATCGCGGCGCTGACCGGCAAGCCGGTCATGTTCGCCTCCACCGGTGAGAAGCTGTCCGACTTCGACCTGTTCCACCCGGACCGGATGGCGACCCGGATCCTGGACATGGGCGACGTGCTCAGCCTGATCGAGCGGGCGGAGAAGGCGTTCGACGCCGAGCAGACCGCCTCGATCGCCGAGCGGATGATGTCCGGCGAGGGGTTCACCCTCGAGGACTTCGTCGAGCAGCTCCAGATGCTGCGCAAGCTCGGGCCGCTGAAGAACATTCTCGGCATGATGCCGGGCGCGTCGAAGAACAAGGAGCTCCTGGACAAGGTCAACGACAAGGACCTGGACCGGGCCGAGGCCATCGTCCGCTCGATGACCCCCGAGGAGCGGCGCAACCCCAAGGTCATCAACGGCTCGCGGCGGCTGCGCATCGCCAACGGCTCCGGCGTCTCCGTCGGCGAGGTCTCCCAGCTGGTCACGAACTTCTTCGAGGGCCAGAAGCAGATGAAGATGCTGATGGGCGGCGGGATGCCGGGCATGCCCGGCATCCCCGGCATGGGCGGCGGCGCCCGCCGCTCGGCTAAGGCGGCCAAGGCGGCCAAGAACGCGAAGGGCAAGCGGCGCAGCGGCGACCCGCGTAAGTCCGCGCTCGGCCCGGCGGGCGGTTCCGCCGCGGGAAACGGCGCGGGCGCGCCCGCGCTGCCCGCCGCCGCGGCGGCGCAGGACACCCCGCAGTCGATGGAGGAGCTGGCCGAGATGCTCCAGCAGGCCCAGTCGGCCGGCGGCCCGGGCGGCTTCGGCGGAGCGGGCAGCGAAGGCGGCTTCCCCGGCTTCGGTAATCCCGCCAACGTGCCGCAGTTCCCGGGCGGGGGCGGCGGCTCGAACGTCATCCCGGCCGCCTTCGGCCGGCGGAACAAGAAAAAGAAGTAGTTCGAGGAGTCCGGCGACCCTCGCAAATCGGGCGCGTTAACCTTCCGTTCATCTTTTGTTCACCATTATTGTGTCCAAGAGTAACTGTCTAGCTACTCAAAGTCACAATCTGCTTGCCAGGCTGAGATATGAGCACCTCAGCAGCACCACCAGCTGACGCTGACGCCTTCGAGTCGCTCGATGAAACCCGCGTCACCCGAGCTCAGTTGAAGATCATGTTCATCTCGGGGATGGGCTTCTTCACCGATGCCTACGACCTGTTCGTGATCGGCATCGTGGTGTCGCTGCTGAAACCCGAGTGGTCACTGTCGACTACCCAGGTGTCGTGGCTGAACTCGTCCACCCTGCTGGCCTCGGCCGTGGGCGCGATCGTCTTCGGGCGCATCGCGGACATGCTGGGACGGAAGCGAATCTACGGCTTCGAAGTGCTGATCCTCGCGATCGGGGCCCTTGCCTCCGCGTTCGCGCCCAACTACACGTTCCTGCTCATCTGCCGGATCGTGCTGGGCATCGGCATCGGCGGCGACTACCCGGTCTCCGCGACGATCATGAGCGAGTACTCGGGCAAGCGGGACCGAGGCAAGATGGTCGGGCTCGTGTTCGCCATGCAGGGCGCCGGCCTCATCTTCGGGCCCCTGTTCGCCTCCCTCTTGCTGTGGTCCGGTCTGTCCAACGACACCACCTGGCGGATCCTGCTGGCCTTCGGCGCCGTGCCCGGCCTGGCTGTCTTCTATATGCGCCGTCGCATCCACGAGACGCCCCGGTTCGCGATGGCGGGCGGCGCCGCCGACGAAGCCAGGGCGGCCATCGAGCACGCCACCGGGGTCGATGGCGCGCCCGCGCCGTCGGCGGAGTCGAAGGCGCGCAGTGGGCTGACCGTGGCCCAGGGCTACCTGCTGCTGATCCAGAGCAAACGCATGCTCGTCTGGCTGATCGGCACGGCCGGCGCGTGGGCGCTGCTTGACTTCTGTTACTACGGCAACACCATCTCCACGCCCGAGATCCTCAAGCTGCTCAACCCGCACGCCTCGCTGCTGCACAACACGCTGGTGCAGTTGGCGATCTTCGCCATCTTCGCCGTGCCCGGGTACATCGTCGCGATCCTGCTGCTCGACAAGACCGGGCGCCGAAGCATCCAGGTACTGGGCTTCGGCCTGATGGGGCTGATGTTCCTGCTGATCGGGCTCATCCCGGCCGTGACCACGACCGCCCTGGCGTTCGCCCTGCTGTACGGGATCAGCTACTTCTTCACCCAGTTCGGGCCCAATACGACGACGTTCATCTATCCGGCCGAGATCTTCCCGACCCAGGTCCGCACCACCGCCCACGGCATATCGGCCGGGGCCGGGAAGCTGGGCGCGTTCCTCGGCGCCTTCCTGTTCCCGGATTTCCTGGCCTCCTCAATGGGTGTGCGGGGCGCCGAGATCATCGCCGGGATCGTCGCGCTGGCCGGGATGGTGCTGACCATCGCGACCCTGCCAGAACCCAACGGCAAGACTCTGGAGCAGCTCAGCGACGAGGCGCTGGCGCCGGCGACCGTGGGCCCGAGGGCGCAGCCTGCCGCCAGCGCCGGCGGCTGACTCGTGAAATCCATGCAACCGAAGCTGGAGTCAGCATGACCTACCGAGTCGTGGTCGGGGTAGACGGTTCCGTCCATGGAGATGCGGCCCTGCGCTGGGCCCTCGCTCAGGCCGAGGCGCGAGGCGGGGAGGTGACCGCCGTATTCGCCTGGCAGCAGCCATTCATCTCCATCCCCGGCGCGTTCAAGCGAGAGGAGCTCGAGCAGGCGGCCAAAGACTTCGTGGTCCAGAAGGTCAGCGCGGTTGCGCCCTCGCCCAGGGTCCCGCTACTGCCAATGGTGGCCGAGGGCGACCCGGCCGAGGCTCTGGTGGTGGCGGCCGAGGGCGCAGACCTGCTGGTGGTCGGCACGCGCGGGCTCTCGCCGTTCATGGGGAGCGTGCTCGGCGCGGTCAGCCTGCGCTGCGCTGCGGGCGCCAACTGCCCGGTGACGCTGGTCAAGCTGGCCAGCGAGAAACCGCAGGTACGGGTCCCGCCGGGGACGGCTGAGGCGGAGCGCGCCGCAGGCCGGCGCCCGGTCTAGTCAGCGGCGAGGTCGCGCACCGACGCGATCGTGTCGGCCTCGGCCGCCGGCTTGTCCTCGCGGTAGCGCAGCACCCGCGCGAACCGCAGCGCGACCCCGCCCGGATAGCGCGGTGAGCGCTGCACGCCGTCGAACGCGACCTCGACCACCAGCTCCGGCCGGACGTAGACGGTCCAGTCGTCGCGGTGGTCCTCGAGCTCCTGCAGTCGCGCCGTCTGCCAGGTGAGCAGCTCGTCGGTGAGGCCCTTGAACGTCTTGCCGAGCATCACCCAGCCGCCCGTCTCCGGGTCGCGCGCCCCCAGGTGCAGGTTGGACAGCCACCCCTGGCGCCGGCCGTGCCCCCACTCGACCGCGAGCACCACCAGGTCGAGCGTGTGCCGCGGCTTGACCTTGATCCAGCCCGCCCCCCGCCGCCCGGCCGCGTACGGCGTGGCCAGCGACTTGACCACCACGCCCTCGTGGCCGCGGGCCACCGCGTCGCGGAAGAACGCGTCCGCGTCCTGCGGGTTCGCCGTCACCAGCCGCGGCATCAGCATCTCGGGCGGGACCACCGCGGCCAGCGCGTCCCGCCGCTGGACGTCGGGCAGGTCGATGAGGTCGGCCCCGTCCAGGTGCAGCACGTCGAACAGGAACGCCGACAACGGCACCGACGGATCGCCTGCGCCCGCGCCCGCCCCTCCGTCTTCCCCCGTCCCGCTCTGGCTGGCGGCCCGGGCGGCGGTGTCCTGAAAGGCGTACGGCCGCCCGTCCGGCCGCAGCGCGATCAGCTCCCCGTCGAACACGGCCGTCCGCAGCGGCAGCGCCGCCAGCGCCGCCACCACCTCGGGCAGCCGCCCGGTAATGTCGTCGAGCGTGCGCGTGAACAGCCGAACGCGGCCGCCCGAGACGTGGGCCTGGATCCGGATGCCGTCCAGCTTCCACTCCACCGCGGCAGGCGTGCCTGCCGTTTCCGTTCCCGCCGTCTCGTCGGCCCGGGCGGCCCCGGCCTCGCTACCGCCGTCGCCGTTGGCATTGCCGCTGTCGTCCCCGCCGCCGTCCGCCTTGCCGCCGGAGGCCTTGCCGGCTTGGCCCTTTCCGGCCCGGGGGTTGCCACCGCGGGCCTTGTCCGCGTCGGCCGCGATCTTGGCCAGCGCCGCCTCGATCGACGGCGCGCTCGACGCCAGCATCGGCTTGAGCGGCTGGCCGACCAGCAGCCCGAACCCCGACAGCGCGTCGGCGCCACCGTCCAGCGCGGCCTCGGCCACGGCCGGCAGCGACCCGCGCAGCATCACCGCCCGCCGCACCTGCGCCACCGGGACCTCGGACGCGCGCGCCACCGCCTCGGTCATCACCCCGTCAAGCGCGCCCTGACGCAGCTCGCCGGAGAGCAGCCGGACCAGGAAGTGCTGCTCCTCGGCGGTGGCCGCGCCCAGCACCTCGTCGACCAGCCGCTTCCGCTCGGCGACCGACCCCGGGCCCACCACCGCCCCGATCTCGCTGAATGAAGCGTCCACCCCGAGCACCGTCAGCGATGGCGCGGCCGACGCCGGCGGCGCGGACCTCAGCGCCGCCCACCCGACCCCGATCTGCCGCTGGGGCAGCTCACCGGACAGGTAAGCGACCACGATCGGCACCTCGCCCGGCCCGGCATCCCGGAGGGCGGCCGCGATCGCCGCGATCTTGGCCAGCCGCCCCGACGAACCCGCGACCGCCCTGGAAACCTCCGCAACCTCTGCAAGCAGCACCCGTCCATTGTGACGCCTCGGTCATCTCGCCGGCCGCCGCACCTCCACGCCGTGCAGAAGTCCCTCGATGAAAACGGCGAGCTTCCTCGGCCGCCAGACGACGAAGTACTCCACGTCGCCGGAATCCATGCGCACCCTCAGCCTTCGGCGCAACGATCCGATACCCGGGCCGGTGCCGCGCGGCGCCACCTCGGCCGCCGCGACGTTCCGCAGGTCAAATTCGGCCCGGCATGCTCCGTTGGACTGGCTGCCCGCCATCGGAATGAACACCAGCCGTTCGTTCGTCATGAATAGGCGCCCGCCGTACCCCTGTCCCTGACCTCCTTGGACATGGTTGGCGAAGAACCGGCCCGCCTCGTATTCGCCGGGCCGAAGCGTAAGCTCGCGATTGGCCATTCAGCGGTCGGTCGGGCGGAAAGCGATCACCCCTGGGCGACGTCCGCCTTCGAGCGACGGAAGCGCCGCCTGGTATTGCCTTCCGGCCATAGGTAGTAGCCGGTAGGGAGCAGGCGGAGGTTGACCTTGTCGTCCAGCGTGCCCCAGAGGCCGCGCCGGAAGAAAATCGCGATCACGATCGCGACCAGCCCGAGGATGATCAGGTACCAGGCGTTATATGACTCCAGCGTCTGCTGGAGAATGATGAAGACGGCCGTTCCGATGATCGGCCCCTCGATCGTGCCGATGCCGCCGATGATCACCGCGAACGCCATCTCGGCCGTCCACTGCACGCTGAACACGCCGCCCGAGGTGCCCGGGACCACCTGGAGCTGCTGGATCGCGAGCACGCCGCCCGCCGCGCCGCAGCCGGCCGCGGCGACGACGAAGACCAGCAGCCGCGCCCTCCCGACCCGCACGCCGGAGGACCGCGCGGCCCGCTCGTCGTCGCGGATCGCGGTCAGCGTCAGCCCGACCCGCGACCGGAGCAGGAAGTACACGCCGCCGATGGCGAGCACCGCGACGATCAGCGCCGCCCAGTAGGTGTAGGCGGCCAGCACCGCCGGGTCCATCCCCGTCAGCCCCGGCAGCGGCTCGCCTGTCCCGCCGCCGATGGACTGAATCTGCTCGATGACCAGCATGATCGCCGCCGCCAGGACCCAGGTGGCGATCGCGAAGTAGCCGGTCCGCAGCCGCGACACCAGCCACCACAGCGGCAGCGCGCAGACCGCCGCCCCGATCGCCGCGATCGGCAGCCCGAGCCACGGCGTGACCCCGTGCATCGCCGGGATCAGCACGAAGTACGCGCCGAGCCCGAAGAACGTCTGCTGCCCGACCGAGACCAGCCCGGCGTACCCGGCCAGCAGGTTCCACATCGAGGCGAGCGTGAGCACGATCAGCGCCTGCACCATGATGCCGGTGGTGCCCGGGCCTATGTAGTAAGGGGTCAGGAACAGCACGACGACCACGACGATCGCGCCGATCCCGCTCCACGCCACGTTCCTGCGCGACCGGGTGACTCTCAATGCATTTTCTCCCGAACGGACCCGTGTCTTCGCCATCTCGGTCATGACTGAGTCCTCCGGCCGGTAAGCCCCTGCGGCCACACCACGAGCACCAGCAGGAAGATGACGTACCCGCCGAGCTGCTCGTACCCGATGTTGATCTGCGCGCCGACCTGCTGGGCGACGCCGAGGACGATGCCGCCGAGCAGCGTGCCCCACAGCGAGCCGAGCCCGCCGATCACCACCGCCGCGAACGCGAACAGCAGGATCGTGTCGGTCCCGGTGGTCGGGTTGATGGTGGTGGTCAGGCCGTAGGACATCCCGGCCAGCGCCACCGTGCCGAACGCGATCGCGGCGGCGATGCCGAACACGTGCCGGTAGTCCGCGCCCGACAGCTGCGCGGCCTCCCGGTCGTCGGCCACGGCGCGGATCAGCCGACCGTACTTGGAGCCGGACAGGAAGTACTGCAGGGCCAGCAGCACCGCGACCGCGAGGATGAAGATGTAGACGTCGAGCCAGGCGATCGTGATCTCCGAGCCGATCGAGAACGAGGCGGTGGTGAAGCTGTCGCCGACCGCCAGGCCCCGGCTGTCGGAGGTGAAGAACTGCAGCAGGCCGTTCTCGATGACGATCGACAGGCCGAACGTGACGATCAGCGTGGTCAGCTCGCCCCGGCTGAGCGCGGCCTGGATGACGGACCGCTGCAGCACGTAGCCGAGCACCGCCATCGCCAGCACGACTACCGGCACCGACCATAGGAACGGCAGGTGGATGGCCGCGACCACCCCGACGCCGACGTACCCCGCGACGGTCGCGAGGTCGCCGTGGGCCAGGTTGACCACCTTCATCACGCCGAACAGCAGCGAGAGCCCGCACGCGAACAGCGCGTACAGGCCGCCGGTCAAGATGCCCTGGATGATGGCGTTAACCCAGGCCATTAGGGGTTGCTCCCATCGGTGACTCCGAAGTAGGCCGCCTCGACCTGGTCGCGGGTGACCTCGGCCGGGGTGCCTTCAAGCGTGGTGTGCCCCTCGAGCATGCACTGGAGGTGGGTGGCGACGCGCAGTGCCTGGCTGACGTCCTGCTCGACCAGCAGCACGGTGACGCCGGACTCCAGGACCTGCGGCAGCATGGCGTAGATCCGCTGCACGATCACCGGCGCGAGGCCGAGCGAGAGCTCGTCGAGCAGCAGCACCTGCGGGTTGGCGACCAGCGCGCGGCCGATCGCGACCGACTGCTGCTCGCCGCCGGACATCTGCGCGGTCTTCTGACCGCGCCGGTCCTTCATCCACGGGAACAGCTCGAAGACCCGCTCGATGGTCCACGGGCCCTTCCGTGCGTAGGTGGCGCCGACCTTGAGGTTCTCCTCCAGGGTGAGGGACGGGAACAGCCGCCTGCCCTCCGGGACCATCCCGATCCCGGCGGTGGCGCGCTTCTCCGGGCGGACCCTGGTGATGTCCCTGCCCTCGTAGCTGACCGTGCCCTCGGTCGGGCGGTGCAGCCCGGCGATCGTGCGCAGCAGCGTCGACTTGCCTGCCCCGTTGGCGCCGATGATCGCGTACACCTCGCCCGGGTACACCGCCAGGGAGATGCCCGACAGCGCCTTGAGCTGCCCGTGGTGGACGACGAGCCCACGGACCTCGAGCAGTGGCGCCGAATCGCGAAGGCCGGGACCGTTCGACTCACTCACGGGTTTGACCTTCCTCGTCCAGTGCCAGGTCGGGGTCGGCGCCGAAGTAGATCTCGCGTACCCGGGGGTTCGCGAGCACCTCGGCCGGGGTGCCGTCGCCGATGAACTCCCCGCCGTACAGGCATGTCATCCGGGCGACGAGCGAGGTCAGGGCGCGGACCACGTGCTCGATCCAGATCACCGCGGTGCCGTCGGCGTTGACCGCGCGGACGATCTCGACCAGCACGGTGACCTCGGGGTCGGTCAGACCGCCGGCCACCTCGTCGAGCAGCAGCAGGGACGGCCCGGTCGCGAGCGCGCGGGCGATCTCCAGCCGCTTGCGGGCGAGCAGCCCGAGCCGGCCGGCCGGGGTGTTGGCCTCGGCCGCGATCCCGGTCCGCTCGAGCGCGCCCGCGGCGGCTGCGTAGGCGGCCCGCCGGCGCAGGCCGCCGCCCTGCTGGGCGGCCACGAGCACGTTCTCGAACACGGTCATGTCCGTGAACGGGCGGGGGACCTGGTAGGTCCGCCCGACGCCGAGGCGGGCGCGGGCGGCCGAGTCGAGCCGGGTGATGTTGCGCCCGGCGAAGTTCACCTGGCCGGCGCCAGGGGTCAGGTCGCCCGAGATGAGGCCGAACAGGCTGGTCTTGCCAGCGCCGTTCGGCCCCACGATCCCGACCGTCTCCCCGGCGTCAACCGTGAAGGACAGATCTTCCGCGATGACGACGCGGCCGAACCGCTTCGTCACGTGGTCGAGTTCAAGCAGTGCCATGGCTCACTTAAAGGTCGGCAGCAGGTCGCCGGTGATCTTCGCGTCCGGCTGCAGGGAGTTGTCGACGACCATGGCTTCGAGCGGGTACTTGGTGCCCTTCTGCCACTGGATGCCGACCGGCGGGGTGATCGCGACGCCGGGGGCGGGGTTCGTCTTCACGTTGGTCGACGTGTAGTTGAGCGGACCGGCCACCGCCTGGGGGAGGTTGACCTTGAACAGCGCCGCCGCCACTTCTTCGTGGTCGTGCGGGTTGTTCACCGAGGTGAGCGCCTGGTACGCGATCTCGAAGAGGCTGTAGTTGCTGATGTTCGCGTTCGGCTGGCCGAGGCCGTCCGACGTGTACAGGTCCGCCAGCTGCTGGCAGGTCTGCCCGGTGAAGGAGGACGTCCACGGCAGCGACGGCACCCACCAGCTGTCGGTGGCGATGTTGTACACCTCCGAGCCCATCGCGTAGGCGTCGGTCGGGAACAGCAGCACCTTGGCGACGGTGGCGAGCTTCGGCTTGAAGCCCTGCTGGAGGGACTGCTTCCACATGGTGGCGAAGTCCGGCGGCAGCGGCACGTTGGTGAAGAAGTCGGCCCCCGAGTGCTTGAAGGCCGAGATCATCGACGTGTAGTTGGTCAGCCCGTCGGCGTACGGCGTCGACAGGTCGATCGTGTAGCCCGCGCCCTTGGCGATCGGCGGGAACACGGCCCGGAACGCGTTGCCGTCGGCGTCGTTCGGGAACGCGGCCGCGACGATGTGGTTGTTGCCGTACTTGGCGCCGATCCGGTTCCACATCGGGATGAAGCACTCGACCAGGTGCTCGGCGCCCAGGAAGTACATGATCGTGGACTTGGGCTTGAACGTCTGGTGGCCCGGCGCGGGGTTGCCGCCGAGGTTGCCGTACCAGGACTCCCACGGGATGTTGGAGCAGACGAGCGGGGTGCCGAGGGTCTCGGCCTGGCTCGCGACCGCGTTCACCGTCTCCGGCGTGGAGGACGCGAACAGCAGGTCCACGTTGTCGTTCTGGATCGCCTGGCGGGCCAGCGTGCCGGCCATGGTGACGCTCGACTGGCTGTCGTACGACTTGATGTTGACCTTGTAGGTCGAGCCGCCGATCTTGAAGCCGTTCTTGTACTGCGAGGTCGCCATGACCTGCTTGGTGACCCAGTCGTCGGGGAAGCCGAAACCGGAGAGGGAACCGGTGACCGGGTGGATCCAGCCGATCGTGATTTCCTTGCTGGTGGTGGCGCCAGAGGTGCTGCCTGCACTCGCGCTGGTGCTGCTGGCGGCGCCCTTAATGCCCGAGCTGCAGGCCTCGAGGAAGCTGCCGCCGCCCACGACGGCCGCACCAACGCCGGCCGCGCGGAACAGGCTACGCCGGGAAAATCCGCCGGCGGACGACTGGCTGCCGGCGGGGTCCGGCTTTGCAGTCTGGTCAGTCATGGTTCTGGATCTCTCCTTTATAAGTGCGCATCCATGTCCAGGCACCTGACCACGCCGTTGGGGGACAGTGTCTAGTGACTTAGCGTTGCGAGACCCACGGCGGCCGCGTGCGCCACCGCGAGGACCCACCGAGGCTAACACCACACCCGTCCCATACGTGGGGAAAGGTGCCTGTATGTGGCTCTTGTAGTGCGAGGTTTCCACAGCTTTCGGCACGAGTCGCAGCAGGATGGCACAGCGCGTTATGCAACTGTTTCATGTATGGGAAAGCTCTGAATGTCTAAAGATGTGCGGCTGGCGCGGCTAGGCTGCGCCGGTTACTGTCGGTGACGATCGGGAGCGTGGCCGGCCGCTCGCGGTCCGCTGTCGGCGGGATTACCCCTAAGCCCTCGTCATCTGGCACAATGGGGTCTCGATGCTTGGCCGCGTGGCGCCCTCTCTCCGTCCGCCCGGTCCGGCGCCTTCGTTGGTCCGGCCGGCCATTCCCCGCTGGCGGGTGCCCGACACACGTACCTAAATGCTGGGAGAAGAGCACAGCCGTGGCTGTCAAGATCAAGCTAAAGCGCCTGGGCAAGATCCGGGAACCGTTCTACCGGATCGTCGTCGCCGACGCGCGCACCAAGCGGGACGGTCGCGCGATCGAGGAGATCGGCAAGTACCACCCGAAGCTGGAGCCGTCGCTCATTCAGATCGACTCCGAGCGCGCGCAGTACTGGCTGTCGGTCGGCGCCCAGCCGACCGAGTCGGTCCAGCGCCTGCTGACCATCACCGGTGACTGGCAGAAGTTCAAGGGCCTGCCCGGTACCGAGGGCACGCTGCGGACCGCCGAGCCGAAGGCCGACAAGAAGGAGCGCTACGAGGAGCTCGTGAAGGAGTCCTTCGCGGCCAAGGAGGCCAAGGCGGCGGCCAAGCCCGCCCGGTCGTCCGCTCCGAAGCGGGACGCCAAGAAGGCCGAGGCCGCGCCGGCCGCCGCCGAGGCTCCGCGCCGAGGAGCGCCCGCCACTGAGGCCGCGCCGGCCGAGGTCGCGCCTGTTGCCGAGGCTGCGCCTGGCCAAGGCCGCCGAGGCCACGACCGCCGATAGCGCGGTCGCCGAGACTGCTGCGGCTGGCGACGGTGGCAGCGAGGCCTGAGGTGCTTGAGGAGTCCCTCGAGCACCTGATCCGGGGCATCGTGACGCACCCGGACGACGTTCGCGTGATGAGCAGGATGCTCCGCCGGGGCAACGTCCTTGAGGTTCGCGTGCACCCCGACGACCTGGGCAAGGTCATCGGCCGGGGCGGGCGCACCGCTCGGGCGCTGCGGACCGTGATCGGCTCCCTGGCCGGGAACCGGCACGTCCGCATCGACCTGCTCGAGACCGGCGAAGTTCGCTAGCGACCGATGCAGGTCACCGTCGGCCGCATTGGCCGTCCGCACGGGGTTCGCGGCGACGTGGTGGTCGGTGTCCGTACCGATGAGCCGGAGCTGAGGTTCGCTCGCGGTTCGCGGCTGGACACCGACCCCGTTGGCGTCGGCCCGCTGACCGTGGCCGGCTTCCGCTGGCACTCGGGTGAGCTGCTCGTCCGGTTCGCGGAGATCAGCGACCGGACCGCTGCGGCCGAGCTCGGCGGCACCTGGCTGCTGGTCGACTCGGCCGCGCTGGCCGCCCTGGACGACCCCGACGAGTTCCGCGACGGCGACCTCGTCGGCCTCAGCGTGCGCACGGTCGACGGCACCGTCGTGGGAACCGTCGACCGACGTGCTCCACCACGGCCAGGACATCCTCGTCGTCGACCCAGTCGCGCGCGGGCGCGCGAGCAGATCCTGATCCCGTTCGTCAAGGCGATCGTCCCCGAGGTGGACATCGCCGGCGGCGTCCTCGTCATCGATCCGCCCGAGGGCCTGCTCAACCTCCAAGACGCCACCTGATACACCTGAAACCGGCGTTCCGGCGCCATGATCACGAAGACTTTCATCCTGGCGAAGGATTTCGATCGTATAGGTGCATAAATCCTTCGTGATCACGCTCCGCCTCCCGGGAGGAGTCACGATGCGCATCGACATTGTCACGATCTTTCCTGACTACTTCGGGCCGATCGACTCCGGCGGCCAGGTCGGGGCGTCCGGCCCGCTCGGCGTTTCGCTGATCGGCAAGGCCGGCGCGCGCGGCGACATCGACTTCCGCGTCCACGACCTGCGGCGCTGGACCACCGACGTGCATCACGCGGTCGACGACTCGCCCTTCGGCGGCGGCCCCGGCATGGTCATGAAGCCCGACGTCTGGGGCGCGGCCCTCGACGACGTCCTCGCCGAGGCGGCCGCCGCCGGGCGGCCACCACCGAAGCCGGGGCGGCCACCACCGAAGCCGGGCGGCCACCACGGAGCAGAGGCGGCCCACGGAAGCGGCGGACCCGCCGCAGCCCGGCGTGGCCGCGCCGCCGACCGCCGCCGCGCCGCCCGGCGCGGCTGGTGGTGCCCGCGCCCAGCGGGGTGCCGTTCACCCAGGAGCTGGCGGCGGCCTACGCGGCCGAGCGCCACCTGGTGTTCGCGTGCGGGCGGTACGAGGGGATCGACTCGCGGGTGGTGGCCGACGCCAGGACGCGGATGGTCGTGGACGAGGTCAGCATCGGCGACTACGTGCTGGCCGGGGGAGAGGCGGCGGTCGCCGTGATCGTGGAGGCGGTGTGCCGCCTGCTGCCCGGGGTGCTCGGGAACGAGCAGTCGGCCGCCGACGACTCGTTCGGCGGGGCCGGGGGCGCGATGAGCGGTCTGCTCGAGGGGCCGGTCTACACCCGGCCGCGCTCCTGGCGCGGCCTCGAGGTGCCTGACGTGCTACTGTCTGGTCATCACAAGGCCATTGCCCGCTGGCAGCGGGATGAGGCGCTCCGCCGCACCGCCGCCAACCGGCCGGACCTGATCCGCCGCCTGGCGGCCAGCGGGCGACGGCCTCGACAAGCGGGACCGGCAGGTGATCGCCGAGGCCGGTTTTCCGGTTGACGGCGAAAGTATGGCACACTGAGGAGCACTGCCCTTTCGGGCCTTGACTCTGCCGGGGTGCTCCCTGGCTAAACGCAGGCTTACACCCGGATGCGCGCTGCCGCGCATTTCCGACCAGGACTGAGGAAGATCCATCATGCACACCGCGATCGCCGAGCTTGAGCAGGCCCAGCTCCGGGACGACATCCCGGCCTTCAACCCCGGTGACACTCTCAAGGTGCACGTCAAGGTGACGGAAGGCAACCGCTCCCGCATCCAGGTCTTCCAGGGTGTCGTCATCCGCCGCCAGGGCGGTGGCCTGCGCGAGACCTTCACCGTGCGCAAGGTGAGCTACGGCGTTGGCGTCGAGCGGACCTTCCCGGTGCACAGCCCGTCGATCGACAAGATCGAGGCCGTCACCCGCGGCCGCGTCCGCCGGGCCAAGCTCTACTACCTCCGCGACCTGCGCGGCAAGGCCGCCAGGATCAAGGAGCGGCGGGAGACCGTCGCTAGCTGATTGCGGCTGACGGCTGATTCCGGGTGACCCCCGATCCTGCTACGCCAGCGCCGGATGCTGAGTCCGGCGCCGGGCTAGCGGACGACCAGGCGACCAGTCGGACAGACGACGGACGAACGCACCGCGGACCGACGAGACCAGCGGAAGACGACAGCAGACGAGCAGAAGGCGGCCAAGCGGAAGCGGCCGTTCTGGCGCGATCTCGCCGTCATCGTGATCGCGGCGCTGGTCCTGACGATCCTGCTCAAGGCATTCGTCGTGCAGGTGTTCTCCATCCCCTCCGGGTCGATGGAGAACACCCTGCTTCCCGGTGACCGGATCCTGGTCAACAAGATGGTCTACCGGTTCCGCCCGATCGAGCGCGGCGACATCGTGGTGTTCAGCGGGTCCGGGTCGTGGGACCCGCCGACGTCCCGGTCGGCAACCCGTTCGCCCGAGTCTGGGACGACGTGACCGGCCTGGTCGGGATCGCCGGCCCGGGTACCGACTACGTCAAGCGCGTGATCGGCGTCCCCGGCGACCATGTCGTCTGCTGCAACGCGCCGGGCCAGATCACGGTCAACGGCGTGGCGCTGAGCGAGAAGTCCTACATCTACCCGGAGGCGGCGCCGTCCCAGATCCGGTTCAACATCACCGTGCCGCCGGGCAGGCTCTGGGTGATGGGCGACAACCGGGCCGACTCCGACGACTCCCGTTACCGGCTCGGCGATCCCGGCGGCGGGACGATCCCGGAGAGCGCGGTCGTGGGCCGGGCGTTCGTGATCATCTGCCCGCTGTCCCGGATCGGCGATCTGCCCATCCCGAACACCTTCCAGCAGGCCGGCCTGCGCGCGGCGGCCGCGGTCGGCGACCGCGCCGCCCGCCGCCGTCGGCGGCGGCGCCGCCGCCCTGTCCGGCGGCGTGCTCGTCTGGCGTCGCCGTCGGCGGAGCTGAGTCCGCGCCGGGATGGCCGCGGTCTGCGGCTGGAATCAATACGGCGGCAGTTGGGCCGGGCCTGACGGAAGTGGCGATACGCTCACAGTGATGAGCGATGACGACGCGGCCTGGCGGAGCGGACAGGGGGAGCGCGGATGAGCGGTTCGGGCGCGCGGGACGGCTTTGGATCGCCGCCCTGGGACCCGGCCGATCCGGTGCCCCACCCCGACCTGGACGACACCCAGGCGCTGCCGGGCCTCGGCTCGATCCCGGGGCCGGCCGGTCCCGGTCCAGGACCGGCAGCGGCTCCGGCGGCCCCGGCGGCGACCCCGGCGATCGGTTCGGCGGAGGCGGCGCGCGCTTCGGCGGCGCCGCGCAGCGGCGCCGCCCGCGCCGATGAGACCCGCGTCGACCTAACGGCAGCCGTCGACGAGACCGACGGAACGGACCGGCCGACGGCGCCGACGGCACCGGCGGCAGCCGACGGCGGCAAGCGCGACGGCGGCAAGCCGACGGCGTGGCGGCAAGCGGGCAAGGGCGGCAAGCGCCGCCGCAGCTTCCTGGCGCGAGCTTCCCGTGCTCGTCGTGATCGCGCTGGTGCTCGCGCTGCTCATCAAGTCGTTCGTCGATCCAGGCGTTCTACATCCCGTCCGCCTCGATGCAGAACACCCTCGAGATCGGCGACCGGGTGCTGATCAACAAGATCGTCTACCACACGCGGCCCATCCACCGCGGCGACATCGTCGTGTTCGACGGCACCGGGTCGTGGGACCCCGCCGACGCCGTCGGCGAGCACGAACATCTTCAGCAAGGCGGTCAGCGAGCTCGAGGGCATCGTCGGCATCAGCCACGACTCCAACATCTACATCAAGCGCGTGATCGGGGTGCCGGGCGACCACGTGGTCTGCTGCAACGCCAAGGGCCAGGTCACGGTCAACGGGGTCGCGCTGACCGAGAGCTCCTACCTGTACCCGGGCAACCAGCCGTCCGCCCAGCCGTTCAACATCACCGTCCCGCCGGGCAGGCTCTGGGTGATGGGCGACCACCGGGCCGTCTCCTACGACTCCCGAGGGCACATGGGCGATCCCGGCGGCGGGACGATCCCGGAGAGCGGGGTGCTCGGCCGCGCCTTCGTGATCATCTGGCCGCCGAGCCGGTGGGGCTTCCTCAACATCCCCGCGACCTTCGAGCAGCCGCAGCTGAACGCGTCCAAGGCCGCGGCCGGCGGGTCGACCGCGGCGCTGGTCGCCGCGATGGACAACGGCACCCCGATCCAGGCGGCCGGGTCCGCCCTGCCGCTCGGCCTCGGCTTCCTCGGCGCGGTCCCGATCACCCTGCTGCAGCGCACCGCCCGCCGCCGCCTGAAGTCCCGCCGCCGCCGCTCCCGCCGCAACGCCTGAAGGCGACTGCGGCCGAGCCGGGAGCGCCGGGCCGGTTGGCGTACGCTTCTTGGTGATGGTCGCTCCCTCCTACACGCCGCGGCGTAATGCCGGCCTCGCCGCCTATGAGAACGTGCTCGCGCGGGCCGGGCTCGCCCCGGTCGCGGGCATTGACGAGGCCGGGCGCGGGGCGTGCGCCGGGCCCCTGGTGGTCGCCGCCGTCGTGCTCGACCAGGCGGCGATCAAGCGGATGCCCGGCCTGGCCGACTCCAAGCTGCTCACCCCGGCCGTCCGCGAGGACCTGTACGCGCAGATCACCAGGAAAGCGGTCGACTGGCACGCGGTGGTGATCCCGCCCGCCGAGATCGACCGCCTCGGGCTGCACGTGTGCAACGTCGAGGGGATGCGCCGCGCGTTCGCGGGCCTGACCAGCCGCCCCGGGTACGTGCTGACCGACGGCTTCCCGGTCAAAGGCCTGACCGCGCCGAACCTGGCGATGTGGAAGGGCGACCGGGTGGCCGCGTCGGTCGCCGCCGCGTCGATCGTGGCCAAGGTGACCAGGGACCGGATGATGCGGGAGCTTGATGAGCGTTATCCGGAATATGGCTTCTGCCGTCACAAGGGGTATGTAACCGAGGAGCACCAGCGCGCGCTGGCGGTGCACGGGCCGTCCGCGGTCCACCGCCGGTCGTTCCGGAACGTCACCGACGGTCTGCAGGGGGAGGGAGAATAGGAGACATGAGCGCGGAAGACCTGGAGAAGTACGAAGCGGAGATGGAGCTGCAGCTCTACCGCGAGTACCGGGACGTCGTCGGCCTGTTCACCCATGTGGTGGAGACGGAGCGCCGGTTCTACCTGACCAACGACGTGGACCTGAAGGTGCGGGCCGCGGACAACGGCGAGGTCTTCTTCGAGGTCACCATGCACGACGCCTGGGTGTGGGACATGTACCGGCCTGCCCGTTTCGTGAAGAACGTGCGGGTAGTGACCTTCAAGGACGTCAACATCGAGGAGTTGGCCAAGAGTGACCTCGAACTGCCCGCCGACGAGAACGGCAAGCCCGGCTTCTCGGCGTAAATCGGAAGCGCAGGCCGCATGCTAGGCCTGCCCGACGGGGTGACCGCCTGCCTGTTCGACATGGACGGGGTGGTGACCAAGACGGCGGTGGTGCACGCCGCCGCCTGGAAGCAGATGTTCGACGAGTTCCTGCCGCACGTCAGCCGCGGCCAGGCCCCGTTCGACTCGGCCAAGGACTACGACGACTACGTCGACGGCAAGCCGCGGCTCGACGGCACCGAGTCGTTCCTCGAGTCGAGGCACATCAACCTCCCCACCGGCGACCCGGACGACAAGCCGGGCACGCCCACCGTGTACGGCCTCTCCAACCGGAAGAACGAGCTGGTGCTCGAGGTGCTGAAGCGCGACGGGGTCGAGGTCTACCCCGGCTCGCGCCGGTACATCGACGCCGTCCGCAGCGGCCGGCCTCAAGACCGCGGTCGTCTCCTCCAGCGCCAACACCGAGGCGGTGCTGGAGGCGGGCGGGGTGGCGGACCTGTTCGACGTCCGCGTCGACGCCAACGTCGCCAAGGAACGCGGGCTGCACGGCAAGCCCGCCCCCGACACCTTCCTCGAGGCCGCCCGGATGCTCGGCGTCGCCGCCGGCCAGCGCCGCCGTCTTCGAGGACGCGCTGGCCGGGGTCGCGGCCGGCCGGGCGGGCAAGTTCGGGCTGGTGGTCGGGCGTAGACCGGGTGGGGCAGGCCGACGAGCTGCGCGCAGCACGGCGCCGACGTGGTGGTCAAGGACCTGGCGGACCTGCTGTAAGTCGGACGGGAAGGCACTCAAGTGATCACGAACGAGCCGTACGGCGCCGAGCCCTGGTCCCTCACCGAGAGCAGCCTCGACCTGGACCTGCTCGCGCAGAGCGAGTCGGTCTTCGCGCTGTCCAACGGGCACATCGGGCTGCGCGGCAACCTCGACGAGGGCGAGCCGAACGGGCTGCCGGGCACCTACCTGAACTCGCTGTACGAGGACCGGCCGCTGCCGTACGCGGAGGCCGGGCTACGGGTTCCCCGACATCGGGCAGACCGTCATCAACGTCACCAACGGCAAGATCATCAGGCTGCTGGTCGACGACGAGCCGTTCGACATCAGGTACGGCACCGTGCACGACGCACACCCGCACCCTCGACCTGCGGGCCGGCACCCTGACCAGGAACGTCACCTGGACGTCGCCCGCCGGGCACACCGTCAAGGTCAACTCCGTCCGGCTCGTCTCGCTGACCCAGCGCGCGGTCGCCGCGATCTCCTACACGGTCACGCCGGTCGACGAGCCGCTCCGCCTGGTGCGTGATGTCGGAGATGGTCGCCAACGAGGAGATCCCGGTCACCGCGGCCGACCCCCGCGCCGCCGCGTGCCCTCGCCAAGCCGCTGGTCAGCGAGGAGCACATGGCCGTGGACGGCGGGCAGCCCGCGCGCCGTCCTGGTGCACACCACCCGGTCGAGCAAGCTGCGGCTGGCCGCCGCGATGAGCCATGACATCCACGGCCCCGAGCGCATGGCGATCCAGTCCGAGTCGTTCCCCGACCTCGGCCGGCTGATGATCGCGGCCGAGGTCCCGGCGGGCGAGGAGCTCCGCATCGTCAAGTACCTCGGCTACGGCTGGTCCGCCGAGCGGTCCCGGCCCGCCCTGGTCGACCAGGTCAGCGGCGCGCTCGCGGCGGCCCAGCTGACCGGCTGGCAGGGGCTGCTCGACGAGCAGCGCGCGTACCTCGACGACTTCTGGGAGGGCGCCGACGTCGAGGTCGACGGCGACGTCGAGATCCAGCAGGCGGTCAGGTTCGGCCTCTTCCACATCCTGCAGGCGGGCGCCCGGGCCGAGCACCGGCCGATCCCGGCCAAGGGCCTGACCGGGACCGGGCTACGACGGGCACACGTTCTGGGACACCGAGACGTTCGTGCTCCCGGTGCTGACCTACACCCAGCCGGACGCGGCCGCCGACGCGCTCCGCTGGCGGTACAACATGCTGCCGATCGCCCAGGACCACGCCAAGGAGCTCGGCCTGGCGGGCGCCGCCTTCCCGTGGCGGACGATCCACGGCGAGGAGTGCTCCGGGTACTGGCCGGCCGGCACCGCCGCCTTCCACATCAACGCCGACATCGCCGACGCCGTCATCAAGTACCTGCGACGCCACCCAGGACGCGGAGTTCGAGCGGGAGGTCGGCGCTGCCGCTGCTGGTCGAGACCGCCCGGCTGTGGCGCTCGCTCGGCCAGCACGACGCCGACGGCAAGTTCCGCATCGAGGGCGTCACCGGGCCCGACGAGTACAGCGCGGTCAAGGACAACAACGTCTACACCAACCTGATGGCGCAGGCCAACCTCGCCGCCGCCGCCGACCTCGCCGCCAAGCTCAGCGACGAGGCCCGCGAGCTCGACGTCACGCACCGAGGAGGCCGCCGCCTGGCGCGACGCCGCGGCGGACATGTACATCCCCTACGACGAGCGGCTCGGCGTCCACCCGCAGCACGACGGCTTCACCAACTACGCCCGCTGGGACTTCGCCGCCACCCCGCCCGACCACTACCCGCTGCTGCTGCACTACCCCTACTTCCAGCTGTACCGCAAGCAGGTGGTCAAGCAGGCCGACGTGGTGCTGGCCATGCAGCTGCGCGGCGACGCCTTCACCCCCGAGCAGAAGCTGCGCAACTTCGACTACTACGAGGCGCTCACCGTCAGGGACTCGTCCCTGTCCGCCTGCACCCAGGCGGTGATGGCGGCCGAGGTCGGCCACCTCGAGCTCGCCTACGACTACCTGGCCGAGGCCGCCTTCATGGACCTCCAGGACCGCGAGCACAACACCAAGGACGGCCTGCACATCGCGTCCCTGGCCGGCGCCTGGACCGCGCTGGTCGGCGGGTTCGGCGGGATGCGCGGCCGGGCCCGACGGCCTGCTCGTTCGAGCCCCGGCTGCCGCCGGGCCTCGCGGGGCTGACGTTCCGCATGCGCTACCAGGGGCGGATCATCCACGTGCGAACGTGCGCCACCACGACGCCAGCTACGAGCTGCTGTCCGGCGACCCGCTGCCGATCACCCACCACGGCCACCCGATCACGATCGGCACGGAGATGGTGACCCGCGACATCTCGCCGGTCAAGCCGCGCCCAGTCCCGTCCCAGCCGGCCGGCCGCGCGCCGCAGCCCGGCGAAGCGACGGCGCGACCGGAAGCTAGGTTTCCGGCCGTCCCGGCTGAACGACCACCAGCGCGCAACAGGCACCGGTCGCTGATCGGCCACCGTCGCTGAACGGCCCCGCGCCGTCAGCCGCGTTTCCCGACGCAGGCCGCAGGTCCCCCGGGCAGTAGAACAGGCGCCTACTGACATTCGGCCGAAGTTATCCACAGATCTGGCCGTCGCTGAAGATTTCCTCCACAGCCGTGCAATTCGCTGCTGTGCGGATTGCCGTCTGGCCGCCATCGTCGATGGTGGAGGTGGTGGCGATGGGCGCGAAGGACGTGCTCGGCCGGGAAGGCGAGCAGGCGGCGGTCAGCTACCTGGAGGGTTGCGGGTTCCGGATCCTGGACCGGAACTGGCGGTCGCGCCGACGGTGAGATCGACATCGTCGCGGTCGAGCGGCACACGTTCGTCGTCTGCGAGGTGAAGACCCGGTCGGGGACGCGGTTCGGCACGCCGCTCGACGCGGTCGGCCGGGCGAAGCGCGGCCGGCTGCGCAGGCTCGCGGCCCAGTGGCTGGCCGCGCACGGCATCCGCTTCGACCAGATCCGCATCGACGTGGTCGGCCTGCTCCGCGACGGCGCCGACGGCTTCACCGTCGAGCATGTCCGGGGGGTGGGCTAGATGACGCTCGCCCGCACGTTCTCGGTCGCGCTGGTCGGCGTCACGGGCCACCTGATCGAGGTGGAGGCGGACATCGCCAACGGGCTGCCCGCGACGATCCTGGTCGGGCTGCCCGACACGGCGCTGCGCGAGGCGCGGGACCGGATCCGCGCCGCGATCGTCAACAGCGGCGAGAGCTGGCCGAACTCGAAGATCACGGTCGGCCTCTCGCCGGCCGCCCTGCCCAAGCGCGGCAGCGGCTTCGACCTGGCCATCGCGATCGCCATCCTCGCCGCCGACGACAGCCTGCCGCTGACCGCCCCGGCCGGGAAGATGTTCCTGGCCGAGCTCGGCCTGGACGGGCGGCTGCGCCCGGTGCCAGGGGTGCTGCCGGCGGTCGCCGCGGCCGAGCCCGGCGTGGACACGGTCGTGGTGGCCGCGCAGAACGTGGCCGAGGCCGCTCTGGTCCCCGGCGTGCGCGTGGTCGGGGCGTCGACGCCTGGCCGAGGTGGTCATCTGGCTGCGCGGCGGGCCGCCGCCGACGCCGCCCGACCCAGAGCCGTCGCCGGACGGCCCCGTGCCCGCGCTCGCCGCAGGCCAAGAAGCTGGACCTGGCGGAGGTGCTCGGGCAGGCGGAGGCGCGGATGGCGGTGGAGATCTGCGCGGCCGGCGGGCATCACCTGTCGCTGCTCGGACCGCCCGGGGCGGGCAAGACGATGCTGGCCGAGCGGCTGCCGACGATCCTGCCGAGGCTGGAGGCGGCGGCGGCGATCGAGGTGACGTCGATCCACTCGGTGGCCGGGGCGCTGACACCGGGGGACGGGACTGGTCGACGGTGCCGCCGTTCTGCGCCCCGCATCACACGTCGTCGAAGGCGGCGATCGTCGGCGGCGGGTCGGGGCTGATCCGGCCCGGGGCGGCGAGCCTGGCGCATCGGGGGATCCTGTTCCTCGACGAGGCGCCGGAGTTCGGCCGGGACGTGCTCGACGCGCTGCGGCAGCCGCTTGAGTCGGGGGAGGTGGCGATCGCCCGGGCGACGGCCAAGGCGAGGTTCCCGGCCCGGTTCACGCTGGTGCTCGCGGCCAACCCGTGCCCGTGCGCCGCGCGCCGCGACGCCGGGCGGGTCCGGCTGCCGCTGCTCGCCGGCGGCCCGGCGCCGGTACCTGGGGCGGCTGTCGGGCCCGCTGATGGACCGGGTGGACGTGAAGGTCGTCCTGCAGCCGGTCAGCCGGCGCGACATGCTCTACGACCGCCGGTTCGCCGAGTCCTCGGCCGTGGTGGCGGAGCGGGTCGCGGCGGCGCGCGAGCGGTCGGCGGCCCGGCTGGCGGGGACGCCGTGGCGGCTGAACGCCGAGATTCCCGGCGCGCAGCTGCGCCGGGCGTTTCCCCCGCAGGCGGGGTCGATGAAGCCGCTGGAACGGGTGATGGAGCTCGGCCAGGTCTCCGCCCGAGGCGCGGACAAGATCATTCGGGTCGCCTGGTCGCTGGCCGACCTGGCCGGCCAGGACCGGCCCGGCGCCGACGAGGTCAACCTCGCGATCGGGCTGTGGCTGGGGGTGGCGCAGTGAGCGCCGCAGCGCACGGCGGCGCGCTCGACGAGGAGTCGTACGCGCGGGCGGCGCTGACCTACCTGGCGGAGCCGGCCGACCGCTGGCTCAACGGGCTGATCTCGGCGCACGGGGCGGCGCGAACGCTCGAGGCGATCAGGTCGGGCCGGCTGCCCGAGCCGAGCGGCGACTTCCCGATGCCGCGACCCCTGCAAGCGGACGCTGCAGCGCTCCATGGAGCGCTGGCGGGTGCGCCTGGACGAGCTGCCGACGCCGGATGAGGTGATCGCCTTCCGCGCGATCAGGCATCAGGCTCGTCTGCCCGGGCGATCCGGAGTGGCCCGAGCAGCTGGCCGACCTCGGCGTCGAGCAGCCGTACGCGCTGTGGCTGCGCGGCACCGCCGACCTGCGGTTCAACTGCCTGCGCTCGGTCGCGGTCGTCGGCTCGCGGGCGGCGACCGCCTACGGCTCGTACGTCGCGGCCGAGTTCGCCGCGTCGGTCGCGGCGCGGGGCTGGGCGGTGGTCTCCGGCGGCGCGTTCGGCGTCGACGCCTCGGCCCATCGGGGCGCACTCGGCGCGGACGGGGTGACCGTGGCGGTGCTGGCGTGCGGGGTGGACGTGCCCTACCCGGTCGGCCACACCGAACTGCTTGAGGCGGTCGCCGCCCAGGGCGTGATCGTCAGCGAGTGGCCGCCGGGCCGGACCGTGAGCAGGCTCAGGTTCCTGGTCCGCAACCGGGTGATCGCGGCCCTCGCGACCGGGACGCTCGTGGTCGAGGCGGGCGAGCGCAGCGGGGCGCGTCAACACCGCCCGGCACGCCCGCGACCTCGGCCGACGGCTGATGGCGGTGCCCGGCCCGGTCACCTCCGACCAGTCGGCCGGCTGCCACCACATCATCAGGGACTGGCAGGGCACGCTCGTCACCACCGCGGCCGAGGTCATCGAGCACCTGTCCCCGGTCGGCGCGACCCTCGAGCCGACGACGCGCCCGCCGTCGCTGACCCGCGCCGAGCGTCAGCCCGCGGATCAGCCCGGCCGACCGCCGCCGCCCCAGGACGGCCGACCGGCGCGCGGCGGCGTCCGGCCCGCGCTTGACCTCGACGCCATGGACCTGGAGACGACCCAGGTGCTCGACGCGCTGCCGGCGCGCGGCGGGATGGCGGCGACCCGGATCGCGCAGCGGGCGGGACTGGACCCGACCACGGTGGTCCGCTGCCTGGCCGCGCTCGCGGCGTCCGGCTTCGTCGAGCGCTGCGACGAGGGCTGGCGGCTGAGCCGCGCCTAAACGCCGCCTAAACGCCGCCTAAATGCCGCGCCTGAACCGAGCGCTACCCGGGACCTGACCCGCGCGGACGGCTGCCGGGCGGATACATTGCGTAGTCCTCACTGACCATGCGCCGCAACTCGCCAGGATCCTCGCTGACCAGCGCCCCGCCAAGGCCGTCGCGCCGCCGCGCCCAGAACCCGTCCGAGACCAAGCCGAACGGCGGACGCGCCAGTCCGCACTCGTCGCCGAAGCGTGCTCAAGCACCCGGACGACACGCAGCCTACAGCATCCCGATCAGCAGGCCAACCAGCGCAATAGCAGCCCGCCAGACGCAGCATCCCCCTGTCGGGGGTCAGCCACCTGCGCTGCCACCGCCGCGCGCGGACGGCTGGCGAGCTGCGCCGCGCATAACCACCGCGCCCAGACGCCGCGTAGAACATCGCCGAGGTCGTTCCCAACCGCCCCGGCCCGGTGCAGACTTTGCCCATGGGCGTACCAGCGCCCGACGGCACGACCGGGGGACCGATGCGGCCGACCCGGCACCCCGGCCGAACCTGCCGACCGCGCTGAGCGCGGCGCTGGCGGCGTTCTGCCGTCATCTGGCGGCCGAGCGCGCCCTCTCCCGGCACACCGTGCGCGCCTACCACGGCGACATCCAGTCGCTCCTTGAGTACGCGCACCGGTCCGGCGTCGAGGACCCCGGAGCGCTCGACCTGACCACGCTGCGGGGCTGGCTGGCCGACCAGCACCAGGCGGGCGCGGCCCGGGCGACGCTGGCCCGGCGGGGCGCGGCGGCGCGCGCCTTCACCGCCTTCGCGCACCGCCAGGGCTGGCTCGCGGTCGATCCGGGACCGCAGCTCGGCACCCCCAAGGCCCATCGGGTGCTGCCTCAGGTGCTGCGCAAGGACGAGATGAACCGGGTCCTGGCCGACTGCGAGGACCGGGCGCTGCGCGAGTTCGCCACCGGACCGCGCGCGACGCGGCGGCGCTGGCGCTGCGCGACGTCGCCGTCCTCGAGCTGCTCTACGCGTCGGCCATCCGGGTCAGCGAGCTGTGCGAGCTCGACCTCGGCGGCCTCGACCTGGACCGGCGCACGGTCCGGGTGTTCGGCAAGGGCGGCAAGGAGCGCGTCGTCCCGGTCGGGGTGCCCGCGGTGCGGGCGGTGGCGCGCTGGGCAGGAGGCCGGGCGTCCCGGTTCTCGCCAACGCGCGCAGCGGGGCCGCCCTCTTCCTCGGGGCGCGCGGCGGCCGTCTCGATCCCCGGACCGCGCGCCGCATCGTGCACGCCCGGCTGCGCGCGGTCGGCCGGACGGCGCGGCCGGCCGGCGGAATGCCACGTCAGGGCGCCCGGCCGTCAAGGACGCGGCCCGCACGCGATCAGGCACACGGCGGCCACCCACCTGCTCGAGGGCGGCGCCGACCTGCGCAGCGTCCAGGAGATCCTCGGCCACTCCTCGCCCGCGACCACGCAGATCTACACTCATGTCTCGGCCGAGCGGCTGAAGGCGAGCTACCGCCAGGCGCACCCCCGCGCCTAGCCAGAAAGGCTGGCCAAGGCCGGATACCACGCTGCCCCCTGACTTCTAGTAACCTTGGTAGTGGCCCCCTCAGGAAACACCGAACCGGTGCCCTGGAGAGGCCGCACTTCGCGTGCTCGCATGCCGCGTGTTATCACGCGGGACGCGCCACTCGGTCCGCCGGCCAGACGGACCGGTCAGGCCCCGGCATCAGCCAGGACCGGCCAGGTCAGAACGGTCGGCGGCATGGCGTGATCGGACCACCATCGGGCACCAGGAACTAACCGAGCCGCGCGCGGCAACGGCCGTCTGGTCGGCATCGCCATCAACGGCGGTACCGCCAGGGCAGCCAGGTCCGCGCGCACGAAATGAAGGGACCGCAGCCATGAGCACGGTCGTCACGATGAAGCAGCTCCTCGAGAGCGGTGTCCACTTCGGCCACCAGACCCGGCGCTGGAACCCGAAGATGAAGCGTTACATCTTCACCGAGCGCAACGGCATCTACATCATCGACCTGCAGCAGTCGCTCGCCTACATCGACCGCGCGTACGAGTTCATCAGGGAGACGGTCGCCCACGGCGGCACGATCCTCTACGTCGGCACCAAGAAGCAGGCCCAGGAGGCGATCGCCGAGCAGGCGCGCCGGGTCGGCATGCCGTACGTGAACCAGCGCTGGCTGGGCGGCATGCTCACCAACTTCTCCACCGTCTACAAGCGGCTGCAGCGGCTCAAGGAGCTCGAGGAGATCGACTTCAACGACGTCGCGGGCTCGGGCATGACCAAGAAGGAACTGCTCGGCCTCAAGCGCGAGAAGGACAAGCTCGACAAGACCCTGGGCGGCATCAGGGACATGGCCCGGGTGCCGAGCGCGGTCTGGGTGGTGGACACCAAGAAGGAGCACATCGCGATCAACGAGGCCCGCAAGCTGGGCATCCCGGTCGTCGCGATCCTCGACACCAACTGCGACCCGGACGAGGTCAACTACCCGATCCCCGGTAACGACGACGCGATCCGCAGCGTGGCGCTGCTTACCCGGGTGGTCGCCGACGCGGTGGCGGACGGCCTGATGGCGCGCGCGGGCGCGTCGCAGGCCGACGAGAAGCCGGCCGACGACACGTTCTCGGCGACCGGGGCCGTGGACGAGCCGCTGCCCGAGTGGGAGCGCGACCTGCTGGCGGGCGGCGGCCGACGCGCCGACGCCGCCGCGAGCCGAGGAAGTCCAGGAGTCCACGGTCAGCGACCCGGCCGAGGCCGAGGCCGAGATCGCCGCGGTCGCGCCCGACAACGCCGAGATCGCTGCCGCCGCCGCCGCCGAGGCGACCCCCGAGGCGGCCGAGGCCGCCGCCGAGGACGCGGCCGAGGCCGGCGCGGACCGAGACCGCCGCCGCCGAGACCGCCGACGCCGAGTAGGGCTCCGCCACCGACCACCGACGACGTCGATAACAACTGACGAGCAAGGAACGAACAGACATGGCGAATATCTCCGCCGCTGACGTGAAGCGGCTCCGGGAGCAGACCGGCGCCGGGATGATGGACTGCAAGAACGCCCTGGCCGAGGCCGACGGCGACTTCGAGCTTGCCATCGAGAACCTGCGCAAGAAGGGCGTCAAGGACGCCGGCAAGCGGGCCGACCGCACGGCGGGCAACGGCCTCGTCACCGCCGAGCTCGACGGCAACAGCGCGGGCGTGCTGGTCGAGCTGAACTGCGAGACCGACTTCGTGGCCAAGAACGAGCAGTTCCAGGAGCTGGCGGCCAAGATCGCGCAGGCCGCCCTGGCCAACAAGGTCGCCGACCGGCTCGCGCTCCTGACCACCGAGACGGCCGACGGCAAGTCCGTCGAGCTGCTCATCGAGGAGGCCAGCTCCGCGATCAAGGAGAAGATCGAGCTCGGCCGCTACGCCCGCCTCGACGGCGGCTACGTGACCACCTACCTGCACCGCTCCGACCGGGACCTGCCGCCGACCCTCGGCGTGCTCGTCCAGCTCGACGCGGCCAACGAGGCGGTCGCCAAGGACCTGGCGCAGCAGATCGCGGCGACGCCGGCCGCAGTACGTCACCCGGGACGAGGTGCCGGCCGACGCTGGTCGAGAAGGAGCGCCGGATCGCCGAGGAGATCACCCGCGAGGAGGGCAAGCCGGAGCAGGCGATCCCGAAGATCGTCGACGGCCGGGTGAACGCCTTCTTCAAGGACATCGTGCTCACCGAGCAGGCGAGCGTGAAGGACCCGAAGCAGTCCATCAAGTCGGTCCTCGCGGCCGGCCAGGTGAACGTGCTGGCGTTCGCGCGCTTCCGGGTCGGCCAGGCGTAAGCCAGGCACAACCGAGCAGCGGTAGTGTGGTGAACGCCGTCAATGGCGGCGTTCACCACAGCCCACGGACGCGTGTGCACAGGAGCTGAAGCAATGATCGATGACACCCTCCTCGAAGCCGAGGAGAAGATGGACAAGGCCGTCACGGTCGCCCAAGAGGACTTCAGCAAGATCCGCACCGGACGGGTTCACCCGGCGATCTTCTCCAAGCTCACGGCGGAGTACTACGGCTCGCAGACCCCGCTGAACCAGCTCGCGTCCTTCAACGTGCCCGAGCCGCGGATGATCACCCTGAGCCCCTTCGACAAGGCGTCGCTGTCCGCCATCGAGCGGGCGATCAGGAACAGCGACCTCGGGGTTAACCCGTCCAACGACGGCGTGCTCATCCGGGTCGTCTTCCCCGAGCTGACCGAGGAACGCAGGCGCGAGTACATCAAGACCGCCCGCTCCAAGGCCGAGGACGCCCGCGTCTCCATCCGCAACGTCAGGCGGCACGCCAAGGACGCCCTCGACAAGATGGTGAAGAACAGCGAGGCCGGCGAGGACGATGTCCACCGCGCCGAGCGAGAGCTGCAGGACGTCACCGACACCTACGTGGCCAAGATCGACGAGCTGCTCAAGCATAAGGAAGCCGAGCTGCTCGAAATCTGAGCGCTCGTCAGCTCGGATCGCAGCCAACCCCATCGTGAGCTCCGCGAACGCCTCACCAGACCCCGCGCACGGCCCCGCGCACCGGCCCGCGTTTGATTTCGCGGCCGTAGACGCCCCGGTGCCCGCCGACGCCTCCAAGGCTACCGAGGAGGCGAAGCCCCACATCAACCCCCACCACATCAACACCGGCCGTAACCTCCCCGTCGCGATCGCCGTCGGCGTCATCCTCGGCGGACTCGCCCTGCTGACCCTGCTGACCGTCAAGGCGACGTTCCTGATCTACATGGGCGTCGCCCTGCTGATCGGGCTGCACGAGCTCGACACCGCCCTCAAGACCAAGGGCATCAAGATCCCGCTGATCCCGGTCGTGGCCGGCGGCGCGGCAATGGTGCTGGCCGCCTACTGGGCGGCGGGCGGCGCGGTCATGGCCGCGTTCGCGCTCACGGTCCTCGGGGTGCTGATCGCCCGCATGTTCAACGGCACCGAGGGCTACGTCAGGGACGTCACCGCGGGCGTGTTCACCACCGCCTACCTGGGCCTGCTGGGCGCGACGGTCTCCGCGATGCTGGCCGACCACGACGGCGGCAAGCGCGTCCTGATCTTCATCGTGCTGACGATCTGCAGCGATATCGGCGGCTACTTCGCGGGCATCACGCTCACCCCGTTCACCGGCGGCCACAAGATGGCCCCGGTCATCTCGCCCAAGAAGACCTGGGAGGGCCTGGCAGGCTCGGTCTTCCTCGCCGTGGTGGCCGGCGGCATCCTGCTGCCGACCCTGCTGCACGGCCACTGGTGGCAGGGGGTCATCGTCGGCATCGCCGCGGTCGCCGCCGCCGTCTTCGGCGACCTGGCCGAGTCGATGATCAAGCGCGACCTGGCGATCAAGGACATGGGCACGCTGCTGCCCGGCCACGGCGGCATCCTCGACCGCATCGACTCGCTGCTCGCCTGCGCCCCGGTCGTCTGGCTGCTGCTCGCCGTCTTTGTTAAGTAAAGAAAAAGCAGAGAACAAAGATCAAAGACGAGTTTGTCGAACGGTCCCTGGTTCCACCCACTCCGCTTATCCGCACGCCCAGCGATGTTTGACGGTCCGCTTCCGAGGAAGTTGACGGTCGGCAATTCGGTCAGGCTTCAGGAAACGGAGTCAACGGACATGTTTCGGGTCAGCAGGATCCTTCTCCTCATCTATATCGCCGTCGGCGTGTTCGTCGCCTGGGACCGCCACTACATCACGCTGGCCTGGCTCCGCTCGGTGGCCAGCGCCCTCCTCGCGATCTTCCTCTGGTTCCTGATCCTCCTAGGCGTCAACCTGCACGTCCACGGTTAATTGGGCAACGCGGCCGACTCGGCGGTAAATGCGCCGCCGAGTCGGCCGCGACGCGCGAGCGCCGCTGCTCTACCCGCTGCTGTATGGCGACCGCCGCCCCGAGCGAAACGGTGAACGCAGCCATGATGACGGCGACCAGGGCAAGGCTGAAGCACGCCGCCACCCAGGCATGATGCGGATTGGGGCCGGGGACGTTCGGATCGATGTGGGCGCCAACCTCGATGGCGGCGGCCGCGATGGCCAGGCACATGCCCGATATGACGGCTGCCTTGGCCACCGGCCGGCTGACCGGCGGGACGGGCGCCCGGCCCAGCCCGGGCACGGCCGCAGCCGACTCGGCCGGCGCCGGTTCGGCCACACTCGATTCGGCCGGGATGTCGGCCGTGACCGCGGCCAGGTCGGCGTAGGTCCGCGCCGTTAGCGCGCGGCCCGTCCGCCCGGCCAGCTCGGTCTTCGTCAGCCGGCCATCGACGAACGCGGTTTTGAGCGCTTCGATCACCAGGTCGCGGTCGGCATGGCCCGCGCGCAGGCGGTCACGGCTCGACGCCGGGTCTCGTGGTCCTGTCGTCACCGGCACCTCCACTGCGCCCCGATGCGGGTAAGCGTAGCGCGATCGCCTTACGGCGGACAGTACTGAGCCCCGGGATGTCTAGCGGCCGGACACCGACGGCGGCTGGACGATCCAGCTCGCGGCGCTGGGCGGACAGGCGGCTGACCAGGCTGGCCGAGCCGTACTCCTTGGCCAGCTGACGGGAGCGTTCGGTGATCGGGATGATCCAGAGCCAGCGAACCGGGTCGCCGTCGACCGAGAACCCGGACAGGTCGGGCACCGGCGGACCGGCCAGCCCGGACGGGTCCTCGAGCAGCAGCACCCCCTCGTACCCGCCGCCGAGGGGGAACGTCCCCGGCTTGTCGTACCAGCGAACGCTGTGCCCCGGGCCGAACCACGTCACCGCGCGCCACGGGTACCCGGCCAGCCAGAGGAAGATCAGCGCCGCCACCCCGGACGGCAGCGTGGTCGCGACGGCGAGCTCGACCCGGCTGTACCCGGTGGGGTCCTCGACGACCTGCTCGACGACCGGCATCCGCTGCGCGCTCATCCCGATGGTGGACAGCACCGTGTACGGCCGGCCGGGCCCCGGCGGCCGCTCGGAGATGGCGATCGCCGGGCGCTTGCCCGGCGCGCCGTCCCAGTAGTGCGAGCCCGGCCCGAGCCGGGAGGTGAGGTGCCCGAGCGCGGCCGACTGGAACTGCGCCCAGCCGCCCGTCGAGTCGCGCCACTGCCAGAACTCGGCCGCCCGTTCCACCCGCGGGCCGAGCCCCTCGATGGCCTCGTCGAGATCCCAGGCGAACGGGGTCTGGCCGATGACGTCCCGGCTGTAGCCGGGCATGCCCCTGGTCGAGTCCGCCCAGCCGGGGATGACGGCGAGCAGGGTGCCGCGTTCGAGCAGGGCGACGCCGTCGCCCTCCTCGAACCAGAGCGCCTGCAGGGTGGCCGGGTCGAGCGGGGGCCTGCCGCGCGGGTGCCTGGTCCGGCCCTCGGGCATAACCGGGGCCTGACCGGCGTTGATCCTGTCCGGATCGGTAGTGCGCGGTGCGCGGACGTGGTTTGCTAGCCAGGTGGCGACGATCACCGTCGTTTCGTCACGCAGGTACGCAGCCGTCGTGGCGCCGTCGAACTCGACCGTCAGCCGCCTGGACCCGTACGGGCTCACGCTGTCAAGCAGCGTGACGGCCGGCGGGAACGGATCGGGACCTGACAGCATAATCGCCATATTCCCACTATCGCCCTGTTTGCCCTCCGCAATCAAGTACTCACGCAGAGTGCATATCAGTAAATATCGTCAGAATGTCGCCGGAACGGAGTCGCAGTGTCTCGACCACCTCGCCACCTCGCCGATCTTGAGCTGGCCGAGCGGCGGGAGGCCGTCGTGGCGCTCGGCGAGCGGGCGTTCCGGGCGGATCAGCTTTCCCGGCATTACTTCGCACGGTACACCGACTCGCCCGAGGACATGACGGACCTGCCGATCGGCGTCCGCACCGCCCTGACCGGGGAGTTGCTGCCGCAGCTGCTGACCTCCGAGCGCGAGCAGGCGTGCGACGACGGCGCGACCCGCAAGATGCTGTGGCGGCTGCACGACGGGGCGCTGGTCGAGTCGGTCCTGATGAAGTACTCCGACCGGGTCACGATGTGCGTGTCGTCGCAGGCCGGCTGCGGGATGGGCTGCCCGTTCTGCGCGACCGGCCAGGCCGGTCTGACCAGGAACCTGTCCACCGCCGAGATCGTCGCCCAGGTCGTGGCGGGCGAGCGGGTCCTGGCGGCCGAGAACCCCAACGGGAACGTCACCAGCACCCGCTCCTCGCATGGGGGGGCCCGCCCCCATTCCCCCCCGACGGGTCTCCAACATCGTCTTCATGGGCATGGGCGAGCCGCTCGCGAACTACAAGAGCGTGCTCGGCGCGGTCCGGCGCTTCTCCGACCCGGTGCCGTCCGGCCTGGGCATCTCGCAGCGCTCGCTGACCGTCTCGACCGTCGGCCTGGTCCCGGCCATCCGGCGGCTGACGGAGGAGAAGCTGACGGCGCGGCTGGCGGTCTCGCTGCACGCGCCCGACGACGAGGCGCGCGACGAGCTCGTCCCGGTCAACCGCCGCTGGAAGGTCGCCGAGGTCCTGGACGCGGCCTGGGATTACGCGGCCGCGACCGGTCGCCGCATCTCCATCGAGTACGCGCTGATCAGGGACGTCAACGACCAGGGGTGGCGGGCCGACCTGCTCGGCGAGCTGCTCGCGGGCCACCTGGTGCACGTCAACCTGATCCCGCTCAACCCGACCCCCGGCTCGAAGTGGACCGCCTCCCGGCCCGGCGTCCAGGAGGAGTTCGTCCGCCGGATCGCCGATCACGGCGTCGCGGTCACGGTCAGGGACACCCGGGGCCGCGAGATCGACGGCGCCTGCGGCCAGCTCGCCGCCACCGTCACCGGCCGCTCGGTCGGCCCCGCCCGCCGCCCCGGCACCCACCTCCTCCCGCTCGCCTAACCCATCCCCGCCGCCTCCGCCCTCCTCCGCCCTCCTCCGCCCTCCTCCGCCCTCCTCGCCCGCTAACGGCCCAAATGCGCGTTTAGGCCGGCAAGAGTGAGCCCAAATACGCATTCGGGCCGTTGCGCCGGCCGCACTCGCGAAGCGCCGGGGGAGCGCCGCTAGGGCAGAATGCCGGGGTGATGTGGTGGAAGAGCCTTAAGCGGCAGGTTGGGACAGCGCGGCGTCAAGCTCGTCTGGCATGCGGTGCACTGGGGCTGGCGGGAGTTCCAGAACGCGGGCATGGTGACCGCCGACACGCCCGCGGGCAGGGCTTTCGCCCGGTTCGGCCGCGGCTCGCTGATGGCGTTTCCGGCCGGGTCGGTCTTCGGCGAGGGCTCGATCGATATCGGCGATGACACGCTGATCGGCGCGCTCGTCACCCTGTCAGCGGGCCTCGTGCCCGGCCAGGACCTCGGCCCGAACGCGGTGCTGCGGATCGGCGACCGCTGCGTGATCGGCCGCGGCAGCCACATCGTCGCGCACGAGAACGTCGAGATCGGCGACGACGTGTGGACCGGCCCCTACGTCTACATCACCGACCAGAACCACGGCTACGAGGACCCGGACGTCCCGATCGGCCGCCAGTTCCCGGTCAACCGCCCGGTCAGCATCGGCAGCGGCTCGTGGCTCGGCGCGGGTGCGATCGTGCTGCCCGGCGCCCGGATCGGCCGGAACGTGGTGATCGCGGCCGGGCTCGGTGGTCCGCGGCGAGATCCCCGACCGGTGCGTGGTGGCGGGCGTCCCGGCCAGGGTCATCCGCGAGCACACCGACGCGGGCTGGCTCTCTCCCAAGGCCCCGGCCTGACGCGCTAATCCGCGTCTTGGCCGTTTGCCTCGGTAGAACGGGGGCGGCCGGGGCGGCGCATCGCGCCGGCGTCACGGGGCAGCCGCCCGGCGTCGCCGAGGGCGCGGCGGAGCATGAACTCGATCTGGGCGTTAGTGGACCGCATCTCGTCGGCCGCCCACTTGGCCAAGGCGTCGTGGACGGCCGGGTCGAGCCGGAGAAGAATGCTTTTGCGTTCGGCCATGAGATCCGTCAGGAGTAGAGGGAGCCGGTGTTCACCACTTGCTGGGTGGCCTGTTCGCTACAGAGAACCACCAGCAGATTGGAGACCATGGCCGCCTTACGCTCCTCGTCTAGCTCGACGACGTTCTCCTCGTCGAGGCGCTCCAGGGCCATCTTGACCATGCCGACCGCCCCCTCGACGATCTTAGACCGGGCGCCGACGACTGCGCTCGCCTGCTGCTGGCGGAGCATCGCCTGGGCGATCTCGGCGGCGTAGGAGAGCCGGGTCAGCCGGGTCTCGATGACCTCCACGCCGGCCGCGAGCACCCGCTGGTTGAGCTCGGCCGTCAGCTTCCCGGTGATCTCCTCGGCGTTCTCCCGCAGCGACATCGCGTCGGTGCCGCGGCTGTCATAGGGGTAGCTGGAGGCGATGTGCCTGACCGCGGTCTCGGCCTGGATGGCGACGAACTTCACGTAGTCGTCGACCGAGTAGGTGGCCTGCGCGGTGTCCTTGACCTGCCAGACGACCACCGCCGCGATCTCGATCGGGTTGCCGTCGGCGTCGTTCACCTTGGTCTGGGCCGTCTCCAGGTTCCTGATCCTGGTCGAGACCTGGAGGCGGATGGCGAACGGGTTCACGAACTGCATGCCGGGCTCGCGCACGGTGCCCTTGTAGTTGCCGAACAGCTGCACCACGTGCGCCCGGCCGGGCGCGACCACGATGATGCCGCGCAGTACGAAGCTGGCGACGATGATCAGCACGGTGGCTACCACGATGAGCACCGCCTTGAGCGCCCCCGACTGCAGCGCGGCCTGCCAGTAGAGGACGGCGATGACGACCACCAGGGCGACGTCGATGAGGAGCAGCACCACGCCGCGGATGTACCAGGCCGGCTGCTCGTGCATGGGCACGGCCGGGGCGTAGAGGGGAGTGGCCGTAGTTTGAGTCTGGGCTGACATTGCCCACCTCCAGGAGAGATTCTCTGATACCAGAGGCTATCATACTGATATCAGTTTTTTCCGCAAGCCCTGGCGCCTAGATCTTGGGCGCGAACATCTCCCCGTGCAGCGCCCGCTCGACCAGGGCGACCGCCCGCGCGTTGGCGGCCAGCCGCCGGCCCTCGGTCCGGTAGGCGGCGAGCACAGCGTCGACCGCGTGCGGCGGGATCGCCTCGCCGAGCTCGGTCCGCGCCGAGCGGTAGGCCGCCCGCGCGCCCTCGACGCACGCCTGCGTGTGATGGCGGGCCATCGCGGCGAGCGCGGCCGGGTGCCGGCGGAGCACGCCGTGCAGCCGGTAGTCGGGCGGAACGACGCCGAGAAGCCAGTCGACAGCGGTCGTCTCGAAGTCCTCGGAACCCGGCGGATGCACTCCGGTCGGCCAGTCCGGCGGTATGTACGCAGCCATAATCGCAGCATAACACGCCATCGAACGGCAATTCGATCAACCTCTCCTGTCTACTGATCGCGCCCGTTCCCGTGGTTGTGGCTTTTCACGCTAGTTGGCCAGTTTTCACGGAACGTGGTCAGCTCATGCGTCACTCCGGCATGCGCTCTGTGACCCTAACCTTTAGATGGCGGTTCCCAGCTGTTGTTGGCGGCTGGTGTGGCCACTGGCGGAGTCCGGCTCGGTTAGGGGCAGAGGACGACTGAGTGGCACTGGCCGCCGGGGTCGGCCTGGACGACGATCATGTCGAGGGCGCCGTAGTCGAAGGCGATCTCGGTGCCGGTGCCTGAGATGGTGAAGCCTTCCAGGAACAGGGCGTCGCGGAGTGAGGCGGGGACTGGCAGACGGTTGTCGGCCAGGAGGCTGGGGGCGTGCTCGGCGGCGTAGTCCTTGATCTCGTCAAGAGCGGCGAGCGCGGCCTGAACGCGAGTGGCTGCGTCATCGGCGAGCGCGGGCAGGTCTGCTGCTGCGCCGGCTTCCTCAATGAGGACCTCGGCGTGCGTGTCCCCGTTGTTCCGTGCGGGCCGGATGGCCGGCGGGATGCTGATGTGGGCGATGAGTTGCCCGTCGCCGTGGCGGCGGACGGTGCCGAGCCAGGGGTGCTCGAGGCTGGCCTGCGTCCCGCTGGGGCCTGTTGGCTGTCGCTCCCGGAATGCCGCGGCGGCCGGGGTGGCCTGCTGCTGGATCCAGGTGCCGAAGTCCTCGCGGCGGTAGCGCGGGTCGGCGGGCACTAGGCGGATCTGGGGCCGTTCATCGATCCACCAGATAATGAAGGTGGTGACGGTCCCGAGGGCCGGCCACCGGCCTGGATCGCGGGGCATGTGGACGACATCGACAAAGCCCCCGACCGGGAGGCCGAGATCGACGCCGATGCCGGTGACGCCGGGGCGGATCATCCAGGCGACGGTGCCGGCCAGTTGCTGGCCGAGGCGCAGTTGCGGCCTCAGCTGCCGCCAGGCGTCAGCATCGGGCTGGTAGCGGCCGGACTGCCATGCGGGGGGTGGCTCGTGGTCTGCGATAGCGGGGACTCCGATCGGGGTGCCGGACCGAGGATAGGCGAATCGGTAACGCGTCTCGCGTCCGGCGGCCACCGCGGTCATGCGATAAGTGTCGATGCTCCTGGCGAGCGAGGTCGCGATGGTGCCGAGTTCGGCTTTCAGGCTGGTGTAGTGCGGTCCGGGCTGGCTTCGGTGCATCTGGTGCCAGATGGTGTTCCGCCGCTCTTTCCAGGCTTTCTGGATCTCGGGCGGCTGGGCTGCCTCGATCGGGCTGGGGGCGAAGTAGTGCTCGCCGGAGGTGACCTGGGTCCAGACGTAGACGGAGGCGATCTGGCGCTTGCGGTCTCCGAGTTCGGGTTGCTGAGGGCCGGGACGGGAGGCAGCCGCCCGGTTAGCGCGGTCCAGGTGTCCTCGTCGATGGACCAGTTTTCCAGCGCCCGGCCCCGGTGCTGGTAGTTGACCAGCGGCGTGGCGGGGTCGTCGAGTTCGCGGGTGAGGGCTGTGAGCGCGGTCTCGAAACCGAGCGGGTCGAGCTGCTGCCTGGCTCCGGAGTGGACGTGGCCTGCCCCGGAGTAGATCCGGCCCTGGAAAGCGGCAAGGGTGGTCGCGATTCCGAGGAATGCCGCGGCCTCGCCGAGGGAGCCGCCGGCGACCATCTGGACCAGCCGGAGCACTGCGGTGCGCCGGGTGAACATGGGGTTGACGCCGTCGATCGGCTTGAAGTACCTGGCGTGCCAGTCTTCGGGCAGGAACGCCGGGATGTTCTCCGGGCCCCAGCGCCGGGGGCCGAGGACGGCGTTTCGCCTGCCTCGCGGGCTGCCGGCGGCCTTGGTGAATCCCCGTTGCAGAGGACCGGATGCTTCTCGCAGGCCGTCGGAGCACGGCGGTGATGACCAAGTGACCCGGCGGGCCCAGACGGTCCGCTTGACTTCCCGGGTGCTGGCGGGGAGGAACTGGCGCAGCTTCTCGCGGACGTCGCCGGTGCTGCCGGCGAGGACGCGGTGTACGCGCCGTCGAAGACGTTCCTGAACGCTGTCACCCTCCAGTACGCCCGGGAGCTGAGCGGCACGAACATCCTGATCAACGCCGGCTGCCCCGGCTACGTCGCGACCGACCTCAACGGCTTCCGCGGCGTGCGTACTCCCGAACAGGGCGCTGCGATCGCCATCAAACTCGCGACCCTGCCCGACGACGGCCCGACCGGCAAGTTCTTCGAAGACGCCGGTGTGGTGCCCTGGTGATGTGCACGGCGGTCATCAGCCGCCGGGCGACGCGGCTCCGCCCGGGCCCGCGCATTGCCGCCTGGCGGCGGTGCCTACTGGTCAGTGCGGGTCGGCGGGCTGGGCGTGGGACGGCAGCAGCGGGATGGCCAGGCAGCTCAGCACGCCGATGGCGATGACCGTGAGCAGGCTGAGGGTCATGGCGTGCGCCGAGCCGCCGGCGAGCGCGCCGAAGTAGATCGTGGTGATGACGGCCGGACCGATCGCGTTGGCCAGCTGCTGGACCGAGCTGAGCGAGCCGCTGGCGCTGCCGGCCTCGGCCGGGTCGATGTCGCCGATGGCGGTGTCGTAGATGGTGGAGAACGTGGCGCCCATGCCTAGGCCGATGAGGGTCATGGCGGGAGCGAGCTCGGCCGTGCTGGCTGCCGTGCCGGAGTGCGCCACGATGGCTGCCAGCACGGCTACGCCGGCCACCGTCACCACGATGCCGGCCAGGCTGAGTCGGCGTCCCAGCCTGGTGACCAGGTTCCTGCAGGCCACCGATGCGATGACGATCCCGGCGGCGGCCGGGGCGAACCCGGTTACCGCGGCCCGCTCCGGGCTGTCGCCGGCCCCTCGTTGCAGGAACAGGGAGACCGCGTAGAGCAGTCCGGCCACGGCGGCGAAGAAGACCAGGCCGAGGATGAGCCCGGCGGTGAAGCCACGGTTGCGCAAGAGCGACGGCTTGATCAGCGGCGCCGCCGCGGTCCGCTGGCGCTGGGCGAAGGCGGCGAAGAAGACCGCCCCGGCGGCCAGCGCGGCGGCAGGCGCGGCCGTCCACCCGTCGGTGGACCCCTGGATCAGGCCGGACAGCAGGCCCAGCATGCACGCTGCGAGCAGCGCCGAGCCCAGGGCGTCGATGCTCACCGCGCGGTCGCCGGCGTCGCGCGGCAGCAGCCTGAGCCCGGCGGCCAGCCCGGCCGCGCCCAGCACGATGTTGATCAGGAACATGGGCCGCCAGCCCAGCCCGAACAGGTTGGCGTCGATCAGCAGGCCGGCCAGCAGCGGGCCGCCGACAGCCGACAGCCCCAGGACCGGGCCGAAGGCGCTGAACGCCTTGCCGATGTGCTCGCGCGGGAAGACCGCGCCCAGCATGCCGAAGCCCTGCGGGATCAGCAGCGCGCCGAACGCGCCCTGGACCAGCCGGGCCACGATGATCGAGGGCGGGTCCCAGGCCAGGCCGCAGGCCAGGGAGGCCGCGGTGAAGCCGGCCAGGCCGATCAGGAAGGTCCGGCGGCGGCCGTACTTGTCGCCCAGCCGCCCGCCGGTGACCAGCAGCACTCCCAGGGCCAGCGCGTAGCTGGCGCCCAGCCACTTGATCAGGCCAGGACCGCCGTGCAGTGAGGAGCTGATGGTCGGCGCGGCGATGGTGGTGATGGTGGAGTCAAGCAGGTCCATGACTTCCGCGACCAGGACGATGCCGAGGACCAGCCATGCCGCCGCGGGCAGCCTGGATGCCTCGTCGGCCGGTTAGAGGACATGTGCACGCTCATCGGAATCTCCTCGGGAGTCGGTGATTGCCAGCCGAACGATCGCTGGTCGTTTCGGGGTGCTGGGCTTGTCCTGCGGGCTCGTCCGGCAGTTCACAAGCTGAGCCGTTGACAATGGCGGGCATTTTCATCACCTTGAAGCCGTGCTTCGTCAGATGGCCGGATGCCGGTTATGAGTTGACCGGGGTGACCGTGTCGGCGGTGTCAGGCTCGGCGTGGCTCTGCGTGTCCGTCGTCTCCCGGCGCAGGGCGAGCGCGGTGATGACTGCCGCGGCCAGGGCCAGGATCGCGCCGATTAGGGCAGCGGCGTTGAGGCCGTGGACGAACGCGGTGCGCAGCAGGTGTTCGAGGGCGGAGCGGACCGCAGCCGGGGCCCGCGTGGTGATCGCGTGGGCGCCGCCGCCGGTGAGCTGCTGGGCGGTGGCCCGGGGGTCGGTGACGTGCCCGGTCAGGCCGGTTTTTGCGATGGCTGCCACCACAGTCGCGAAGATTGCGACGCCGATGGCGTAGCCGAGCTGCTGGAAGGTGGTGAATGCGCCCGCGGCCATGCCGGCGCGGCGATGCGGGACGGATTCGACCGCGAGCGAGGAGGCGGCCGGGAAGACCATGCCCATGCCGAGGCCGCTGATGAGCAGCCCGGCGATGACACGGCTGCCGGTGGAGGCAGGGGTCAGGCCAGTCTGGGCCAGGGCGCCGGCGGCGACCAGCAGAAGCGCTACGGGCAGGGAGTAGCGCCGGAGGAAGCGGCGCAGCCAGTGTCCGGCCATCAGCGAGACGGCCATGGACGCGACGGCGCTGGGCAGTATGACCAGCCCCGCCTGCAGCGGGGACAGGCCGGTCAGGGACTGCAGCCAGATCGAGGTATAGGCCATGAACCCGTAGGCGGTGAACATGCCGGCGAAGATCGCGATGAGGGCGGCGGTGAACGCCGGGCGGCGCAGCAGCGCCAGGTCCAGGATCGGGTGGGCGCTCGCGCGCTGCCGCAGCACGAACGCGATCAGAGCCAGGGCGGAGACAAGGAGGGCGGCGAGGGTCCCGGTGCCGCTCCAGCCCGCGGCGGGAGCGCGGACGGTGCCGTAGAGCAGGGAGCTGGCGAACAGCGCGAACAGCAGCATTCCGGCCACGTCCAGGCTCGCGCGCTCGCTGCCCGGCCGGCTGGCCAGCGCCGGCACCGCCCGGGCGGTCAGGACGATGGCCGCGACGCCGACCGGGACGTTGACGAAGAAGATCCAGCCCCAGCCGAACGCCTGCGTCAGGATGCCGCCGGCCAGCGGGCCGAGGGCGGCCCCGCCGGAGGCGACCGCACCCCACACGCCCAGGGCCGTGGCCCGCTCGCGTCCGCTGTAGGTGTTGCGCAGCAGGGAGATGGAGGTGGCGTATATCCCGGCAGCGCCGGCGCCCTGCACGACGCGCATGGTGATCAGCACAGCGGGGGTGGCAGACAGCCCGCAGACCAGCGAGGAGAGCGTAAACACCGCCAGCCCCGCGAGGTAGACGCGGCGCTGGCCCCACCGGTCGGCCAGGGTGCCGACGGCGAGCAGCCCCGCCGCCAGGGCCAGGGCGTAGCCGTCGACGACCCAGGCGAGTGCGCCTAGGGAGGCGTGCAGGGAGGCGGAGATGTCCGGCAGGGCCACCAGGGTGATGGTTTCGTCCACCACCAGCATGAATGTGCCCATGCAGACCGCGAGCACGGGAGCCCACTTACGCACGATCCTTGTACCTTCCGTTCCGGGACCGGCGGTGGCCGCAGTGTCCTGCGGGTGCCGGTTCGTTCGCTCCCACGATCCCGCGAGATCCTCTTGCTGACGTCGTTGTGGCGTGGATAATGGAGTTAACCGTCACATGGAGCACGTTTTATGGTAGAAACCGTCGCCCTCGACGAACTTGACCGACAGGTGCTCCAGGCCCTTCAGCTCGACGGCCGGGCTTCCTTCCGGTTGATCGGCCAGGTCCTGGGCGTCTCCGAGAACACCGTCGCCCGCCGCTACCGCAACCTGTGCACCCTCGGCCTGCGGACCGTGTCCCGCGCTGTCCCCGCGCGCCTGGGCCGCACCGAATGGATCCTGCGCATCCAGGTCACTCCCGACGCCGCGACGTCGCTGGCTCAGTCGCTAGCCCGGCTGCCTGAGACCGGGTACGTCTCCATCGGCGGCGCCGGCACCGAGATCCACTGCGGAATCACCGCACCCGCCACCGGCGAGGACGACGCGCCGCTGCTCCCGAGCCTGCACCGGATGAACCGCGTCACCGGCATCAACGCCCACTGCCTGCTGCACGTCTACTACGGTGATCCCCCGGTCTGGTCCACCAAGCAGCACCCCCTGACCCCCGACCAGCACACCGCCCTGGCACCCCCCGCGCACCGCGAGGCGGAACCGGACGCCGAGCCCGCGGACCTTGACGAGGCCGACCGCTCACTCATCGCCGTGCTCGCCGACAGTGCCAGGGCGACCTACCCGCAGCTCGCCGCGGCCACCGGACTCGCGAGCTCCACCGCGAAACGACGCCTGGACCGCCTGCTGGCCGAGGGCATCGTGCTCATCTGCACCGAGTTCCCCCCGCGCCGCCTCGGCTACCGCCTCATGTCGTACCTCTGGCTTCGCGTGGACCCGGCCCGCCTGGACCACGTCGGGACCGCCCTCGCCGGCCACGCGCCCATCAGCTTCGCGGCGGCCGTCACGGGGCCGCACAACATGGTCGCCGCCGCCATCACCCGCAACACCAGCGACCTCTACCGATACCTGGCCGAGCACGTCGGCCCCCTCCCAGGCGTGCAGTACGTCGAAACCGCCCCCGCCCTGCGACAGGTCAAACGGCTCGGCTGACCCCGCGCGCCTGCCCCCCGACGCCATGCAGACGCGATCACCGCGTGCGCGCGGCCGTAACGTCGCGGCCGAGACCACCAGGCTCGTCGCCCTGGGGGCGGTCGAGCTCCGCCGGTGGCTCGACTGCCGGATCCTCAGGGCGCCGGGCGGCCACCTCCGGTACGTCATCCCGCTGCACAGCGACCCTGACACCTTCCGCCGGCTCGCACGCCAGAACGCCGAGAAGCTCTTCACACTATGAGGCGAGGCTGGGCGAGGCCGGACATCAACTGATGCCCGGGCTGTGGCCCGCGCACCGGTTATTCAGGGCGAGTACGGGCGTGGCCCGGGCCGCGGGCCGGGGCGCTGGCCCGTGATGACCACGGGTGCCAGGGCGCCCCCGCGAGTGCGACGCTGAGGCACACAGTCACCCCAGGCGGCTCACCTCGGCAAAGGGACCTGGACACGAGCGGGCCGCGCGGCGCCGTCAAGCGGAACCCCGCCAAGCGCACGCTGATTCAGCGGATGAAGGCGGTGCTCACCGTCCTCGACTGACCGCTATCCCCGGTCCTTAGCTTTTCAGCGCCCCTGACGGGCCTTTCCCCGCAGACAGGACTCGGGCGCGCACGCCCGCTTTGTGGATCAGATGATCCACAAAGAAAAGGAAAAGAAAAGGAGTAGGCAAGTGACACAGCTCAGCACCTCCGAGATTCCCGCGGGCTTCACCGAGAAAACGGCGCAGGCGAACGGCCTCACGATCAACTACGCGATCGGGGGCTCGGGACCGGCTCTGATGCTTCTGCATGGTTACCCGCAGACCTGGTACATGTGGCGGAAGGTGATGCCCGCTCTGGCCGAGCAGTACACCGTGATCGTGCCTGACCTGCGCGGCTCGGGCGGGTCGGACGCGCCCGCAACGGGCTACGACAAGGCCACTCTGGCGGAGGACATCCACCAGCTGCTGCTCGCGATCGGCCATGCCGGCCAGGTCGACGTGGTCGGGCACGACGTCGGGACCATGGTCTCGTATGCCTACGCGGCCGCCCACCCGGACTCGGTACGCCGCCTGGCGGTGATCGAGGGGCCGCGGGTCGACGAGAGCGTCTACCAGTCCCCGGCGCTCACCCCGGCAGGCCCCGGCCTGTGGAACTTCGGCTTCTTCGTGCTCGACAACGGGCTCCCCGAGCGCATCGTGAGCGGGCGCGAGGACACCTGGATCGCGGGCTTCGTGGACTGGCTCGAGGTCGTCAAGGGCGGGGTCGGCCCCGACGCGATCGCGGAGTACGCCGCCCACTTGCGGCTCCCCGGGCACCTTGCAGCGTCGTACGCCTACTTCAGGAGCTTCCACCGCGACGTCGAGGACACGATCCGCGATCGCGAAACGCCGCTGTCCATGCCGGTGCTCGCGATCGGCGGCGAGGGCGCTCTCGGCCAGGTCGTCCTCGACCTGGCGAAGAGGTACGCCAGCGACGTGACCGGCGCGGTGTTCCCCTGTGGTCACTGGATCCCTGAAGAAAGCCCGGAACTGCTGCTTAAACACTTGCTGCCGTTCCTCGGCTAGCCTGGCGAGCCCAAGGAAGGAAGAGACACGCAGGCCCGGTACGGCCTCCTGGCCGAGCTTGTGGGCGCTAAGGTGCAGCGGTGCACCGCAGTCGGCTTTCGACCCTGCTTATCGACGTTCCCGGCGACCAGGCGTCCGACGCCGCCGCGTTCTGGTCGGCGGCGCTTGGCGTGCCGGCGAAGCCAGTGCCCGGCGAGGAGCAGTTCATCTCGCTGCCGGGCGCGTTCCCCGGGCTGGTCACCGCGATCCAGGCGGTGGACGACGGGCCCCGCTACCACGTCGACATCGAGACCGACGACGTCGCGGCCGAGACCACCAGGCTCGTCGCCCTAGGGGCGGTCGAGCTCCGACGGTGGCTCGACTGCCGGATCCTCAGGGCGCCGGGCGGCCACCTCCTGTGCGTCATCCCGCTGCACAGCGACCCTGACACTTTCCGCCGGCTCGCACGCGTCTGGGACTAGTGACGGTGGTGCGGCCGGTAAGCCGTAGCCCGTCCGTCCGGTGACAAAAACCGCTCCTACCGTCGGCCGACTGCTGTCCGGATCTGGCTGAGCCACTCCGCGCCCAGCTGCCGACCGTTCGGCAACCGGTCGTCTCGATCCCAGCGCCACGTTGTGATCAAGGCCAGCGCGAGGGTCCGGCAATCGCGCAGCAGGTCTTGATCGACGTCCGGATAGTGCTCGCTGACTTCCTCCGGCGCGTGGGCGAGGTCGAATTCGACCGGACCGCGGCAGCACGTTTCCAGGTCTACGAACAGCAGACCATTCTTTGTGGTGAGCACGTTTCCAGGGTGCGGCTCGCCGTGCAGCAGCTGCTCAGCGGCGTCGCGGTCGCCGATTACTCGTCGCAGGTCTCGTAGCGTGTCGCTCAGGAACTCCCGGTCTCCGTCGGCGAGCGCCGGAGTGCGGTCGCGGTTCGCGACGAGCCGCTGAGCCTGCTCGACCCGGTCACTGAAGTGCGGCGCGGGGACATCAAGCGTGCGCAGGCCGGCATGCAGCCGCCCGAGCGCACTGGCGTAGTTGGCCGGTGAGACCTCTTGGGACGCCGCAGATTCGTAGTAGGTCCACAGCGTGATCGAGAAGCCGTCACGCTCGTAGACGCGCGGCTCCACCCGGGCGTCAAGAGCCGCCACCGGGCATCCGGACGCGGCCAGCAGTTGAGCAAGCTCGATTTCGAACTGCGCGACCTGATGCTCTACGGGGGCCACCCGGGCAACCACGTCACCAGGCAGCAAACGCAGCGTGAGCTTGTTCGAGTCGTGAAGAACGATCGCGTCATCGACCCTCAGGCCAAGGGCCGAGGCGACCGACTTGGCCGCTGCCATCGCGCGCCGGAACTCTGACGTCTGCATCGTCGCCGCCTTACCGAGTGCTGGCCAAGGCCCGGTAGGCCGCCCGCAAGGCGGCCCGGCGGCCCGGGCTGGACAAAACGTCGACCGAGTCGACCCACTGCTCGACGGAGCCCACCATGGCCGGCAGCCGTCTGACGTCGGGGTCGGTGATGCCGTCGAGGAGCGCCTGCGGCACCGCCCCGTCCAGCGCGCGGTAGGGCCGATCGTAGAAGGGGATCACCGCGGAATCGGGCGCTGGCAGCCCGCGTTCGCGCTGGACGCCGAGGAGTACCCGGCACGCTGAGGCCAGCGCCTCCTCACGGTCCCGCCACGCAGGTGCGGCGGCGGCGTCGAGCAGCAGCCCGAGCCGGGCGGCGACGGGGAGCGAGCGGAAGACGGTGCCGCGCCACTTGTCATACGGCGCCCACCGGCGGGACAGCGCGAACGCCAGCCAGAGCAAGTCCTCGGCCAGCCTCGCGCTGAGCAGCCGTGAACCGAACTCGTCGCCTGCCTCGGCGGTCCGGCCCATCATCGGCAGCAGCTGGCAGATGCGCTGCCAGCCCGCGGCCAGGACGTAGCGCTCGACGTCGGGCGGATACCAGTCAAGCAGCGCCCGGACCGCTGCCAGGGTACGGGTCCGGTCGGTGAACACCGGGCCGGCGGTCACCTCGAGCACGCTCTGCCCGGTCACGCTCAGCCAGTCCAGCGCCGACAGCCCTCCGGAGGGGTCGACGCCCAGTCGGCTGGCGGTGAAGTCGGCGACGGTGGCGACCTCGATCTTGTGGGAGAGCGTGGAGTCCCAGGTAACCGGGAACCGCACCGGAAACTCCCCGAATCGTTCCGGCAGCTCCTCTTCCATGATCGCGCTGATGCGCGGGACCTGGTCGCGGGCGTCTTCATCGACGAGCAGGGTCAGCCGGCACCCCCAGTCGTGGTCGCGGCTCATCGGGTCATCGAGGCCGAGCACGTCCGATCCCGAGCCCAGGCGGGCCGCGGCATACCTCAGCTCCGGCCGGGCCCGGCTCAGCAGCGGCTCCACAACGTCGGCGTAGAACCGGCGGGCCAGCTCGGCCCCGGTCAGATCGCGATCCGTCACGACCGCAGCCCATCAGATCAGCTCCGGTCGAAGCCACCCATTTAATTACGGGTGGCATAGCTGGGGTCGCGCGATTGCCCTGGCCTATGAGTCCGGCCTCATCGTGCCGGGCGGCTGAGTCCGCCCGGCACGATGACGGCTAGTTAAGGCAGGTGCCACTGCTGGTTGGAGGTATCGGCGCAGTCCCAGATCTGCAGCTGGGTGCCGGACCCTCCGTAGCCCGTGTCGTCGAGGCACTTATTCGATTGGGGGTTGTACAACTCCCCGTTGGATTGCGGGATGAAGACCTGCGCGCCCGTGTTATTGCAGGTGTAGAGATCCACGGTCGTGCCGTCGGCGGTGCCGCCTCCGTTGATGTCCATGCACTTGCCCAGCGCCTGCAGGGTGCTGCCCGCCTGGACCACGGTCCACTGCTGGGCGCTGGTGTTGTTGCAGGTGTAGACCTGAACCGGGGTGAAGTTGGCGGAGTTCGCTCCCCGGACGTCAACGCACAGCCCCTGGTAGCCGGTGATCGGCCCGGTGCTCCCGGTCGGCGGGGGAGTGGTACCGCCGCCGCCGCTGGTCGAGTACGCGGCGACGTAGGCGACGCTCATCGTGCCGCCGGATGCCGTCGAGCCGGTCGGCGAGGTGCAGTTGCAGACGCCGTTCGGGTAGGCGCCGCCCATCGCCAGGTCCAGGATGATCGACAGGTTATGGTCGAACGCCGCCTGCCACGTCGACGTGCCCACCTGCGCCTCGGTCACGGTGAAGTACGAGTTGCCGTCCAGGTAGAACGTGATCGACTCGTTCGGAGGTGTTGGTCCGGTTCAGGATCATCGTGTACGTGTGGTAGCCGGACTGGCAGCCCGAGCACCCCACGAGTCCGCTGCCGATGCCGTTGGGCTCGTTGCACGGGCCGCCGGGATCGACACCGCAGTGCACGGTCCCGGACAGCTCCGACAGCGAGTTGACGTCCTCCATGATGTCGATCTCGCCGTTCTCCGGCCACTGTCCGGGCCCGAGCATCCAGAACGCCGGCCAGTAGCCGAGCCCGCCGGAGGGCTGCTCGATCGAGGCGGTGACCTCCAGCTCGCCGCCAGCCGGCGCGCCCACGTTAGCGCTGGTCGTCTGCACCCGGCCGGAGGTCCAGGAGCTGCCGCTGCCGAGGGCGGTGATGTCGAGGTTGCCGTTGCCGTCGTTGTGCACGTTGCTGGTCGAGTTGGTCATCGTCTCGATCTCGCCGGTGCCGAAGCTGGAGCCGGGCCCAGTGTCGTACATCCACTGGGAGTCGATGCCCGATCCCGATGCCCCGCTGAAGTCGTCGCTGAAGACGGTCGACCAGCCCGACGGAGGGCCCGGGACCGCGGCGGATGCCATGGCGGCGGGCACCGCGAGGCCCGCCACCACGATGGCGGGCGCGATGAGGGCAAGCGCCAGCCTGCCTCTTGGGCGCCACTTGGTGGCGCGTTCACGGATACGCATGACGCGTTGCGATATGCCGGGCATTCCCGGCCTCCTTACCCCGCTCCCAGGGCTTACAAATAGGTAAGTTTCCTATTTGTAACGTTGAACGTAACGACGGCGTTTCGCCGCGTCAATCGCGGCGACCGTTAATAAATCGTGAAGGATCGTCATCAATCACAGTCACACAGCCGAGCGCACCCGGGTTGAGGCTGGTCGGCGCCCGCTGCGCCCTGCGGACGACGGCCCGGCCACCCGAGCCAGGACGAGCAGGCTGGCGGCCACGCCGGTCGCCCCGAGGACGATCAGCCGGGGATCGGACCGGTAGAGGCCGAAGACGCCCCAGCACAGCAGCTCGCCGAAGATGAGCAGCCACATGCCGCTGATTTATCTGGGTGCGAGCGAGGGCGCCGCCCTCTTCCCGCTCCCGCGCGGCTCCGGCACGGACGCCGGCTCGCACATCGGCGCCGGCGCCGGCCCGGCTGCGGCCGGCCCAGGTCCGACCACTCGATCGAGGCCACCCGCACCTCCGTCGACCGAGCCTCTGCCCCCACGCCAGGCCGACGGCCCCCGTCCTCGTCAACGTCCCTGATCGGCGCCAGGGACCTGGCCACCCGGGCGCACCAGCCGGGGTCGGCGTGGTCGGCCGCAACGCCGCGAATCGTGTCCGCCATCGTCTGCTGGACCCGCAGCCCGTCCCGGCCGAGCACGGCGACGGTCCGGCATTCGGACGGCAGCAGCCGCTCACCGTCGTCCAGGCAGATGACGTAGACGCCGACCTGCGGTCCCTCGCCCAGCAGCTGACCGACCCCGGGGAGCGAACGCAGCCTGCGCGAGCCGTCGAGCACCACCACGATCCCCGGCCCGCACCCGACGCCCTGATAGCCGTCGCGAATCACCTGATGCCGGGCGGCGACGATCGCGAGCAGCTCGGCGATCCGGGCGGCGACCGACTCGGCGTCGTTGCCGAGCTGGGCGACGCAGCTACCGCGGGCTCCCGGCCGGCAGTGCGGCAGCCACCGGACCCACTCCCACCCGGACCGCCCGGCATCGTCCGTGAGCAGGTAGATCCGCAGGTCATTGGGGCTATGCAAGATGGCGGCGGAGGCCACAAGCCAACGCCCGACCGCGCGGGCGGAGTCTCCCGGCCCGGCTACCCCGACCACACCGCACTCCGCCAGCGGAACCGTCACCAAGGCGTCAGGCACCGACCGCACCACCGTCCGCCGTCGCCCGGACCGTTCCTGGCCGGAACCGGCGAGTTCCACCGTGACCGGCAGGTCGGCCGTGCCGATCCGGAGCAGCAGGTAGTCCGGGTCGGCCCGGCGTCGCTCCCACAGACGGCGGCGCGGGCCCGAGGCGATGCCGAGCGCGGTGGCGGGGTCGGGGCACTGCTCGCGCCTAGCGGCCTGTTCCGCGTCGAGCGCGGCTCTGGCGTCGCCCTCGATCCGCGCCCGGTGATCGGCCTCCTCGGCCGGCTGCCCGGCCGCCCCCTTGTCGCCGCCGCGCTCGGTCAGCGCCCCGCTGATCAGCAGCACCGGGCTCAGCCCGGCCACCACCAGCAGATACACATGGTGCAGCAAGAACGCCAGCACCAACCCGACCACCAGCGGCAGCCCCGCCGCCAGCACAGGCAGCGAGCGCCCATCCGCCGCCGTCGACCCGCCCGGCCAGTCCGCCCCCTCCGGCCAGTCCGCCCCCGCCGCCGCGACCCCGACCGAGCCTTGTGGCCCCCAGGGCCCGATAGAGCGGGCCCGTGGCCCCCAAGGCCACAACGATTCCGCCGCCGGAGCGGACGCGGCCCCCGCCCGACCCGCCTCCGGCACCGACCCCGCCTCCGGCACCACCCCCGCCTCCGGCACCACCCCCGCCTCCGGCACCACCCCCGCCTCCGGCACCACCCCCGCCTCCGGCACCACCCCCGTCACCGGCGCCGCCAGCGGCACCGACCCGGAAACCGACCCCGCAACCGACCCCGGCAACGCCCGCCGCGCCCGCCTGAAGTCCAGCCCGCCCCCGTCCGCCGACGGCGTCAGCACAGCGTCCGATGGCGCGTACCCCGCCAGCCCGAGCAACGTCCCCCCGATGGCGACCTGCTGCCCCGGCCGCCACGGAACCGGCCCCCCGAGCTGCACCCCGTCCAGCGTCGCGGCCACACCCGGATACGCCGCGACCTGGCACCCGCCCTGCTCGTCGACGCGGACGAGCAACGCCCGCGAAGGCACCGCCGGGTCGCCGATGCCGATCGCCGCGGCGCCGCTGCCGATGTCCGCCCGCCCGGGGCCGATCCGGTGGATCGCCCCGGCGTCGGGCCCGCCCGCCACCAGGATCTCGACCAAGCCAGACGGCTCCGGGGCCACGCAGCCGTCGGCGCTGCCGAGGCTGATCACGCAGCCGTCCCTGATCGGCGACTCGGCCAGCGTCAGCCGCCCCCATATCCGCTGACGGTCGACATACAGCGAACCGCCCGACGGCACCCGCCCCGCAACGTCGCCGCCCCGCGCGAACCGCTCAAGCTCCCCCGCCACCGCCGTCATCGGCGTCCCCGGATCGGCGTCAAGCACGACGTCCGTCGATCGCCGCATCGCGGGGGAGACCACCGTCACCAACAGCCGCATAAATCACCCCAAAGCGCGGATTGCCGGCTCTGATCGGCCCGCCACCTTTTGCACGACCACGAGGCCCGTCCGGTTCAATAAATTTGCTACTGATTCATCACTAGTTGTGCAGCAAGAAGCGGCGCCGGACCTCGCCTCCAGCGGCAGGCAATAGACTGGAGGCTGCCACTGTTCTAGTTGGCGCGGCCACGCACTTGCGCGGCGCGATTCCCGATGTCGAATGAGCGAGACTTCAACGATGCCCGCACAGCAGCAGACCACCACGACGACCGCCATCCATGAGACCGCGGTTGGCCTGGCGACCCGCGACGACGTGCGTAATGTCGCTATCGTCGCGCACGTCGACCACGGCAAGACCACGCTGGTCGACGCCATGCTGTGGCAGTCGGGCGCATTCGGCGCGCACGCCCACGTCAACGAGCGAGTCATGGACTCCAACGACCTGGAGCGCGAGAAGGGGATCACGATCCTCGCCAAGAACACCGCGGTCCAGCACGGCGGCCTGACGATCAACATCATCGACACGCCCGGCCACGCGGACTTCGGCGGCGAGGTCGAGCGCGGCCTGTCGATGGTGGACGGCGTGGTGCTGCTGGTCGACGCCAGCGAGGGCCCGCTCCCGCAGACCCGGTTCGTGCTCCGCAAGACCCTCGAGGCGAACCTCCCCGTCATCCTCGTCATCAACAAGGTGGACCGCCCCGACGCGCGCATCGCCGAGGTCATCGACGCCTGCTACGAGCTGTTCATCGACCTCGACGCGAGCGAGGAGCAGATCGAGTTCCCGATCGTCTACGCCGCCGCGCGGGCGGGCCGGGCCTCGTTCAACCGGCCCGAGGACGGCGGGATGCCGGACAGCGAGAACCTCGAGCCGCTGTTCGACGTGATCCGCAAGACCGTCCCGGCCCCGGTCTACGACCCCGAGGCCTCGCTGCAGGCGCACGTCACCAACCTCGACGCGTCCGCCTACCTGGGCCGCATCGCGCTCTGCCGGATCCACAACGGCACCATCCGCCGGGGCCAGCAGGCCGCCTGGTGCAAGACCGACGGCTCGATCGAGCGGGTGAAGATCACCGAGCTGCTCCGCACCGAGGCGCTCGAGCGGGTCCCGGCCGAGACCGCGGGCCCCGGTGACATCATCGCGATCGCCGGCATTCCCGAGATCATGATCGGCGAGACCCTGGCCGACCCGAACGACCCGCACCCGCTCCCGCTGATCACGGTGGACGAGCCCGCGATCTCGATGACGATCGGCACCAACACCTCGCCGCTGGCCGGCCGCGAAAAGGGCACCAAGGTGACCGCCCGCCTGGTCAAGGACCGTCTCGACCGCGAGCTCATCGGCAACGTGTCGCTGCAGGTCATCCCGACCGAGCGCCCGGACGCGTGGGAGGTCCGCGGCCGCGGCGAGCTCGCGCTCGCGATCCTGGTCGAGACCATGCGCCGCGAGGGGTACGAGCTGACCGTCGGCCGCCCGTCGGCGGTCACCAAGGAGATCAACGGCAAGGTGCACGAGCCGGTCGAGCGGCTCTCGATCGACGTGCCCGAGGAGTTCCTCGGCGCGGTCACCCAGCTGGTCTCTGTCCGCCGGGGCCGGATGGAGACGATGACCAACCACGGGACCGGCTGGGTCCGGCTCGCGTTCGTCGTCCCGTCCCGTGGCCTGATCGGGTTCCGCACCCAGTTCCTGACCGAGACCAGGGGCACCGGGATCGCGCACCACGTCTTCGAGGGCTACGAGCCGTGGGCCGGCGTGATCCGCGGCCGCCAGAACGGGTCGCTGGTCGCCGACCGGGCGGGCGCCTCCGCCGCCTACGCGATGTTCAACATCCAGGAGCGCGGGTCGCTCTTCCTCTCGCCCGCCACCGAGGTCTACGAGGGCATGATCGTCGGCGAGAACTCGCGGATGGACGAGATGGACGTGAACATCACCAAGGAGAAGAAGGTCACCAACATCCGCCAGTCCAACGCCGAGGAGCTCGAGCGGCTGGTCCCGCCGCGGCTGCTCAGCCTCGAGCAGGCGCTTGAGTTCTGCGCCGACGACGAGTGCGTTGAGGTAACGCCGACGGCGGTCCGGCTGCGGAAGGTAATCCTCGACGGCAAGGAGCGCGGCCGGGTGCGCGGCCGAGTCTCACGCGGCGAGCAGGGATAACCCCCTGCGAGCGGTTTAAATTCAAAATCAGTTATCCCGAACGGTCCCGGCTGACTCCAATTAGTTAGCCGGGACCGTTCTTCGTCGTGTCGTCGGCGTTTCTGCTTGAACCCGCCAAACTTCAATGATTACTCTCCGCACATGAATCGGTTGCGGAGAGTAACTATTCAATGTCGCCGGCCGGGCCGCAGGCGGCGCCGGGCCTGGCGCGCCGCGGCCGCCGGGGGCATGGCGGTGGCGGTCTCGCTGTCCGCGTCCCCGGCCCTCGCGACGGTGATCGCGCAGACCGGCCGCGGTCCCGAGCGCGGGATCGACGTCTCCGCCTACCAGAACGCGAACGGCCCGATCGACTGGCGCGAACTGGCCCGCCACGGCATCAAGTTCGTCGCGATCAAGACCTCGGAAGCCACCTACTACAGCAACCCGTACTACCTGCCCGACGCCCGGGCGGCGTCCCGCGCGGGACTGGCCGTGCTCGCCTACGCGTTCGCCAACCCGGACCGGGCGGGCGGCGCCGCCACCGCCGGCTTCGCCGTCCAGGCCGCGCGCTACCGACGCGGCCGCGGCGCGCTCCCGCTGGTCGTCGATCTGGAGAACGACCCCTACTCGAACAGCGACTGCTACTGGTTCGGCCAGCGCCGGATGATCGCCTGGATCGCCGGCTTCGTCACCCGGGCCAGGGCGCTGACCGGGTCGTGGCCGATCCTCTACACCACCGTCGCCTGGTGGCGGGAATGCACCGGGTCGACCGGCCGGTTCACCCGCGACCCGCTCTGGCTGGCCGATTACAACGGCGAGCGGCCCGCCGCCCCTTCCGCCTGGTCGCGGTGGTCGTTCTGGCAGTACAGCGAGAGCGGCTACCTGCCCGGAATCGGCTGGACCGACCTCGACGTCTTCCAGTCGGCCAGCGGGCTCCCGTCGCTCCACCCGGCCGCGGACCCGAAGCCCAGGCACCGCCACAAGCGCCGGCCCAAGCACCAGCCCAAGCATCAAAAGCGCAAGAAGCGCAAGCCCGAACGCAAGCACCAGCAAAAGCGGAAGAAGCGCCCCAAACACATCGGAAATCGCCAGCATTTACCAGTTACAATTCATCAATTATCTACGCATCCCCACCAGGGCGGTTGATAAGCTCCGCCGGTGATTCAGCTCAGGCGTCACCGCGGCATCGCGGGAACCATGCTCATCCTCGTGATCGTCCTCGGTCTCGCGATCGCGGCCGTGGCGCAGACCGGGGCGAGGGGATCGGCCGCGCTCGCCGCCGTGACGCCCGTTCAGGGCACCGACGTGTCCTCGCTGCAGGGCGCGTCGACGTCGATCAACTGGACCAGCGTGGCCGGGTCGGAGCGCTTCGTCGCGGTCAAGGCGACCGAGGGCAACTACTACACCGACCCCGACTACCAGGGTGACGTCACTGCCGCGGCTGCCGCCGGCTCGTACGTGATGCCCTACGTCTTCGCCAATCCCTACGAGTCGAACGCGTCTAACCCAAACGCCGGCAACGGCTGGGGCACGGTGCAGGCCGACTACGCCTGGAACCAGGAAATCAACAAGGTCACCACCACCGCCTACAAGTCCCTGATGCTGCCGGTCGCGGTCGACCTCGAGAACGACCCCTACGTCAACACTGAGACCAACAGCAACGCGTGCTACGGGCTGAGCCCGTCGACGATGGTGGCGTGGATCACGGCCTTCATCAACGAGATGAAGAAGGACAGCGGCAGGGCCCCGATCATCTACACCACGACCGGCTGGTGGGACTCCTGCACCGGGGACAGCACCCTGTTCAAGGCAGACCCGCTGTGGATCGCCTCGTACGGGGTCTCGGTCCCGTCGATCCCCTCGGCCTGGAGCAACCTGACGTTCTGGCAGTACTCGGACAGCGGCAGCGTCGCCGGGATCGGCGGCGCAGTCGACCTCGACTCGCTCGGCCCGACCCAGATCAGCACCATCAACACGACCATCCCGGCCGAGCAGATCCAGACCCTGAGCTCGCTGCACGCGCAGGCCAATCCGTCCGGCTACACCGCGACCGGCCTGCCGCCGGGGGTGTCGATCAGCGCCTCCGGGCTGATAACGGGCAAGCCGACCACCCTCGGCCAGTACTCGGTGACCGTCACCCCGCCCGCCGGCGCGGTCCCGGCGTCGATGGCATTCACCTGGACGGTGCGCGGTGCCATCGCCATCGCGGGCGCGACGAGCCGTTCGTCCACGGTCGGCACGCCGGTCTGGTTCAGGATCACCACTTCCGGTCCGGACCAGAACGCCGGCTACGTCCCCACCGTCAACGTGACCGGCCTGCCCACCGGCGTGTCGATGAACTCGGCCGGCGTGATCACCGGCTGGCCGACGCGGTACGGCACGTTCAAGGTCACCGTCTCCGCCTCCGACGCCCTCGGCGGAACCGGGACGTCGACATTCACCTGGACCGTCAACGCCGCCGCCGCGGCCGGCACCGCCGGGCAGATCCGGCAGGTCGGCGGCAGCGGCAAGTGCCTCAACGATTCATCGAGCACCTCCGCCAACGGCACCCTCGTCAACCTTTCGACCTGCACCGGCAAGGTGAACCAGCGCTGGACGATGGTCCAGGACGGCACGCTCAGGATCGGGGGCAAGTGCCTCCAGGTGGTCGGCAACGGCACCGCCAACGGCACCAAGGTCGAGCTCGAGCCGTGCAACTCCGACGACGGCTCCCAGGTCTGGCAGGCCTCCACCGACGGCCAGCTCCTCAACCAGCAGTCGGGCAAGTGCCTCGACGTCGCGGTCGCCAGCGCCGCCAACGGCACCCAGCCGGTGATCTGGACCTGCGCCAACTCGGCCACTCAGCCGAACGAGCACTGGCTCCGCCCGGCCGCCCCGCTCACGTCCGGCGAGCCCGGCAAGTGCGTCGGGACCTCCGGCACCGAGGCGGTGCTGGCCACCTGCTCGACCTCGAGCTGGCAGCACTGGCAGCCGCAAGCCAACGGCACCGTCAGCGTCAACGGCTGGTGTCTGGCCGAGGCCGGAACCGCGGCCGGCTCGAAGCTCTCGCTGGTGGCCGCCGCCTCCTGCTCGAGCGCCACGGCCGACAAGTGGAAGCTCGCCGCCGACGGCCTGATCGCCACCGAACTGGTCAACACCGCGTCCGGCCTCTGCGCCGCTGACCCCGCCACCGGAACCCAACTGGTCATCGAGCCCTGCACCACCGCCGCCACCGACACCTGGCGCCTCCAATAACCCCCGGCACTTGCGACACCCCCAGAGCCTGCAATAACCCCTTGGCACCTCCAATAACCCCAGGCGCCTGCAGTTATCCCGGGCACCTTCAGTAACCAAGCGTCCCCAATAACCCAAGGCGTCTCCGAACCGGGCCAGGAGGCGGGAGGAAATACCTCCCGCCTCCTGGCGCCCACAGGGTCGGCCGCAGCCGGGCGGACGCCGCAAGCCGGGCGGCCTCGGTCATCATTGTGTTCCGTTGGGGGCACGACCTCGCGGCCAAAGGTCTCATCGTGGGGAGAAATGGGCGCCATACGACCCGAAGGGAACACGATCACGCTATAGCCTGGCGGGAGCGTTGCCCGTGGTGCGGATGAGGCTGGGGAAGGACGCGGAAGGCGACATCCCCCGACGACGAGTCCGACGGCGGCCTCGACGGCGGTCGGCTATACCTTGATGACCCCGATGCGCTCGCGCTTGCTCCGACCCGGTTCCTCGGTGAGGCGTGCCATGTCGTCCGGATCACTGGTAACCAGCAGGGCCGGACGTGGTTGCGCCAGTGCCACCACCGCGAGCATGGCGTCCACTGTGCAGCGATGACCAGAGAGACCGGTGGCGCCAAGCAGTTCTCCGGCTTTGCGCCCAGCCGCCTTGTCGATGCTGGCGACCGTGACGCGTTGCAGGATGCGGTGCATCCGCGCGTCTGCGGCGCCGCCTCTGAGGACCTCGGTCAGGGTGGACGCGGCGGTAACGACGTTGTCGTATCGCCGATGGGCCGTCTGTACCAGCGCACGGACGGCCGGGTCGCCCGCCGCGAGTTTGACGAGGCCCTGTGCGTCGAGAATCAGGGCGCCGTCTGCTATTCGTCGTTGGCTGGCCATTGCCGCTCCGCCCATTGCAGTAGTTCGGGGGGCACCGGGCCGAACTCGGCGTCGAGTTCATCGAGCAGATCGCCGAGCCGGTCGTGCCTGAACCGCCGCTCGACCGCCTCGGTCACATAGCGGCTGAAGCCACCAGGGCCGATGCGCTCGCGGATGGCCGTGGCCAGGTCTTCCGGCATGGATACGCTCACCTTCTGCACCCGTCCGTGGAAGCGGCCCAGCGCGTCAGCGTCGACTTCCGCAATGACCTTCGGCGACATGACCTTAGGGAACATGGCCATGAGCTGCGACAGCACATAAGGCCGGGGAACCTGCGACAGCGCCTCATCAAACGCCTTCTCCAGCGCCGCCAGCGCCTCCACCTGATCGAGGGAAATCTCCGGTCCCTCAAGCGGGATCTCACTCATACCACTGATGCTACTACCGGTAGCAAGATCATCAACAAATTCTCCCCGCCAATAAAAATGCGCCCGTGACCGGAGAGCTCCGGTCACGGGCGCACAGTGCGGATAACGCAGGCGCGAAGCGAAGCGACTTACCGCTTGCCCGGCACCGCCGGCGTCCCGGCCGGCTCCGGCCGCCGCGAGATCTTCGAGCCGAGCCAGACCAGCGGGTCGAATCGCCGGCCGGCCACGCGCTCCTTCATCGGGATGATCGCGTTGTCGGTGATCTTGATGTGCTCGGGGCAGACCTCGGTGCAGCACTTGGTGATGTTGCAGAGGCCGAGGCCGAAGTCGTCCTGCGCGATGTTGCGCCGGTCGGCCTCGTCCGCCGGGTGCATCTCGAGCTCGGCGACCCGCATCAGGAACCGGGGCCCGGAGAACGCCGTCTCGTTGTCCTCGTGGTCGCGGATCGCGTGGCACGTGTTCTGGCACAGGAAGCACTCAATGCACTTGCGGAACTCCTGCGACCGGTTCACGTCCTCCTGCTGCATCCGGAACTCGCCCGGCTTGATCGACGGGTCGGGCGTGAACGAGGGGATCTCGCGGGCCTTGGCGTAGTTGAACGACACGTCCGTGACCAGGTCACGGATCACCGGGAAGGTCCGCATCGGCGTGATCGTCAGCGTCTCCTCCTCGCTGAACGTGTTCATCCGGGTCATGCAGCCGAGCCGCGGCATGCCGTTGATCTCCATCGAGCAGGAGCCGCACTTGCCCGCCTTGCAGTTCCACCGGATGGCGAGGTCGGACGCCTGGGTGGCCTGCAGCCGGTGCAGCACGTCGAGGACGACCTCGCCCTCGTTGACCTCGACCTTGTAGTCCTGCAGGTCGCCCGAGCCCGCGTCGCCGCGCCAGACCCGGAGCTTCGCCGTGTACGCCATCAGTGCCCCTCTTCCAGCGCCGCCGCCTCACGATGACCGGCCAGCTCTTCCTTGGTCATGTACTTCTTGAGCTCGGAGATGTCGAACAGGTCGAGCAGGTCCGGGCGGATCACCGGGATCGGCTGGTGCACCATGTCGATCTTGTCGCCGTCGAGCGTGAGGATCAGGTTGACCTTGCGCCACTCGGGCTCCATGGCCGGGTGGTCCTCGCGGGTGTGCCCGCCGCGCGACTCCTCGCGCTCGAGCGCCGCCATCGCCACGCACTCGGCCACCAGCAGCATGTTCCGCAGGTCCTGGGCGTAGTGCCAGCCCGGGTTGTAGGCCCGCTCGCCCGGCACCGACAGGGTCCTGGCCCGCTCCTTGAACTTCTCAAGCGCGGCCAGCGCGTCGCGCACCTCGGACTCGCGCCGGATGATGCCGACCAGGTCGTTCATCGTCTGCTGGAGCTCGGCGTGCACCTCGTAGGGCGACTCGCCGGTTTCCCGCGAGAACGGCTCGAGTGCCTCGGCGACGGCAGCGTCGAGGTCGGCCTGCGCCACCGCCGGCTTAGCCGAACCCAGCGCCTCCAGGTAGTCCGCCGCGCCGTCGCCGGCCCGCTTGCCGAACACCAGCAGGTCGGACAGCGAGTTGCCGCCGAGCCGGTTGGACCCGTGCATGCCGCCGGACACCTCGCCCGCCGCGAACAGGCCGGGCACCGAGGACGCGGCCGTGTCCGGGTCGACCTCGACCCCGCCCATCACGTAGTGGCAGGTCGGCCCGATCTCCATCGGCTCCTTGGTGATGTCCACGTCCGCCAGCTCAAGGAACTGGTGGTGCATGGACGGCAGCCGGGACAGGATGTACTCGGGCGGGCGCCGGGAGGCGATGTCGAGGTAGATGCCGCCGTGCGGGGTGCCGCGGCCCTCCTTGACCTCGTTGTTGATCGACCGCGCGACCTCGTCCCGGGGGAGCAGCTCCGGCGGGCGCCGGTTGTTGTCCGGGTCGGTGTACCAGCGGTCGGCCTCTTCCTCGGTCTCCGCGTACTGCGCGCGGAACACGTCCGGCACGTAGTCGAACATGAACCGCTTGCCCTCGGAGTTCCGCAGCACCCCGCCGTCGCCGCGGACGGACTCGGTCACCAGCAGGCCCTTGACCGACAGGGGCCAGACCATGCCGGTCGGGTGGAACTGGACGAACTCCATGTTCATCAGCGACGCGCCCGCCAGCAGCGCCAGCGCGTGCCCGTCGCCGCTGTACTCCCACGAGTTCGAGGTGACCTTGAAGGTCCGCCCGATGCCGCCGGTCGCGAGGATGACCGTCGGCGCCTCGAACAGGACGAACCTGCCGGTGTCCCTGATGTACCCGAAGGCGCCGGCGATCTTGCCGCCGTCCTTCAGCAGCCGGGTGATCGTGGTCTCGGCGTACACCTTGATGCGAGCCTCGGGGTCGCCGAACTCGTACGAGTCGGCCTGCTGGAGGGCGACGATCCGCTGCTGCAGGGTGCGGATCATCTCCAGCCCGGTCCGGTCGCCCACGTGCGCCAGCCGCGGGTACTCGTGCCCGCCGAAGTTGCGCTGGGAGATCTTGCCCGTCCTTGGTCCGGTCGAAGATCGCGCCGTACGCCTCGAGCTCCCAGACCCGGTCCGGGGCCTCCTTGGCGTGCAGCTCGGCCATCCGCGGGTTGTTGAGGAACTTCCCGCCGCGCATGGTGTCGCGGAAGTGCACCATCCAGTTGTCGTTCGGGTTGACGTTGCCCATGGCCGCGGCCGCGCCGCCCTCGGCCATGACCGTGTGCGCCTTGCCGAACAGCGACTTGGAGATGATCGCGGTCTTCAGCCCGCGCGCGCGGGCCTCGATGGCCGCGCGCAGCCCGGACCCGCCCGCGCCGATCACTACGACGTCGTAGGTGAAACGCTCGATCTCGGTCGAGGTCGAAGCTGAATCGGAGGTAGCCATAAGAGCCTTCTCGCCCGTTGCCAGGTCAGTTGAAGATGCGCGGGTCGCTGAACGCACCGCTCGCGACGAGCATGATGTAGAGGTCGGTGAGCGCCAGCGTGGTCAGCGAGATCCACGCGAAGGCCATGTGGTGCCGGTTCAGCTTCGAGACCTGGGTCCAGGCCCAGTAGCGCACCGGGTGCTTGGAGAAGTTCTTGAGCCGCCCGCCGGTGATGTGCCGGCAGGAGTGGCAGGACAGCGAGTACGCCCAGACCGCCACCACGTTGATCAGCATGATGATCGACCCGAGCCCGATGCCGAAGTCGCCGTCCGGCCCGCGGAATGCCTGCACCACGTCATAGGTGAGCAGGATCGCGATCAGGATCGCGATGTAGAAGAAGTAGCGGTGCAGGTTCTGCCCGATCAGCGGGAACCTGGTCTCACCGGAGTACTTCGCGTGCGGCTCGCGCACCGCGCACGCGGCGGGCGAGCGCCAGAACGCCCGGTAGTAGGCGCCCCGGTAGTAGTAGCAGGTCAGCCGGAAGCCGAGCACGAACAGCAGCGAGACGAACGCGTAGGGGATGATCGGCGGGACGGCCGGGATCCAGTGCCCGAGCGCCGACGACCCGGGCACGCACTCGCCGCTCACGCAGGGCGAGTAGAACGGCGTCAGGTAGTGGTACTGGGGCACGTAGTACCAGTGCCCGGTGAACACGCGGACGGTCGCGTAGGCCACCCAGATGGTCAGCAGGGTCGCGACCACGCGCCCGCGGTTATACCAGGGGTCCTTGCGGAGCGTCCGCTCAGCGATCTGCGCCCGCGTTCTGCCTGCCGGCGCATCAGAAACTTGTGTCATCCAGCGTCCTCGCTGCCTCGTGCGTGATCGTGTCCGCGACGCGCAGCCGGGCAGCCCTCGCCAAAACGAGACGAGACGGAGCGGGAGCGCATGCGATGCCCACGAACTTATTCCAGTTAGTCTCAGGATGCCGCATCAGCGGGTGCTTCCAGCATGTGAGACTGACTACACTCCCCGCATTTACCGGGCTATTCGCCCATTCGGGTGAGCAGGTTCACACGCCAGACCAGCACCGTGTACCCGTCGAATCGGTAACTTCGCGCCGGCGCCCCGAACGTCGCCCGCACGGCCGAGGCGGGCGCGGTCTGCCCCGGCTGACCCGCCTGAGCGCCAGGCGCGCCGGTGACCAGGAAGTTCGCGTCGTGCAGACGAGGATCGTAGGCGTCGGCGGGCGTCTGGTAGAGCAGCGCTCGCACCCGCCCCCCGCGCACCGCGACCGGCATCACGTCAACCCGCCCCCCGCTGTCCACCGTGACCACATTGGCCGACGACCCGCCAAGCCCGTACCGCAGCCCGTGCCCCGCCAGCCAGCTCGCAAGCACCGACTCCTGCCCCGGCGCCGCCCCCTGCGCCGCCGAGTACCCAAATGCACCCCCATACCCGGCTATCACGACCAAAAAGATAAAAGAGATCAAAATCGATATTTTCGAACGGACCGTTGACTCCGCCCCACCGTTCAACTGACCCCACCCCCGTGGCCACCCAGAGCCGCCCCGCAACACCGCCCCGGCCAGCGCCGTCCCGAACACGCGCCCGGCCAGCACCGCCCCCAGCGGCAGCACGGCCGCGATCTCCCGCGCGTCGTACCCGGTGCCGAGCACGGTCCCGGGCGCGGTCGACAGCAGATAGCTGACCAAGTTCGCCACCACCGCGACCGCCAGCACCGACTCCAGCAGGCCCGACTCCCCGCCGCGTGGCCTGACAAAACGACCGAGGGCGACGCCGACGGCCGCGATCGCCAGCGTCAGCCCGATCAGGTGCAGCACCGCGAACGTGAACCCGGCCCACCCGGTCACGCCGATGAAGTTCCCGCCGTACAGCTCGAGGACGCCCCACCCGGTCAGCCGGGCATGCGTCCACAGCAGCGACAGCGGCGCCAGCGTGAGCGGGAACGGATGCCCGGCGAACCCGCCCGCCGCCGCCAGCACCCGCGCCGCCGCCCAGGCGACCCCGACCGACACCACCCCCGCCGCGACCAGCGCCAGCTCGAACCAGCAGTCCGCCGCCCGCCGCCCGGCCGCCCCGCCCTCTCGATCCGAGGTCCGCCCCGAACGCCCGCCGTCCCGATGCCCCTCTCGTCCGGCCGCCCGATGCCTGGCCACCCCCTCTGCCCGGCACCTCGCCTCCACCTCAGGCTTCCGCGGACGTCGGCGCGCGGCCGCCACGCCGCAGACCACGATCAGCGGCAGCACCGCGGTCAGCACCGCCACCCGGTCCGCGAACTGAACCACCGCCAGCAGCAGGCACAGCGCCGTCGGCACCCACCAGCGGCGCGGTCCCAGATCGAGCAGCAGCCAGCCGACCAGCAGCGGCACCTGCGTCCCGACATGATCCGGCGACAGCAGCAGCACGAACGCCCCGTACCCGAGCTGCGGCGCCAGCACGATCACCCCGGCCAGCGCCCCCCGGAGAATTCCTTCGCGCCCACCCGCGCGCCCCCGCGCCAGCACGAAAACGGCCAGCACGAGCAGGGTGTACGTCGCCGCCGCGGCGACGTGGATCACCCCGAGCCCGAACGGGCGGACCGCCTCGACCAGCACGTACTCGGGCAGCTCGGTCGTGTAGAACGACACGTCGCTGAGCGTCCACCCGTGCAGCAGCCAGTTCCCTGCCAGCATGTCGCGCGCCTGCAGCGCCAGCGCGGCGCCGTCCGAGGTGGCCGCGACCGTCCACGACACCCGCAGGTAGCCGAGAAAGAGCAACGCCCCGCCGACGGTGACCGCCGCCCCGATCGCGGCACCCCGGGTCGCGCCGGACCACGCGCTCGGGCCGGTCCGCGACCGGCCGTCGGACCCGTCCGAGGCGTCGCGGCCGGCCCGCGCCGGGTCGGAGTTCGACCCGGCCGCAGGCCTGCCGCGTTCTCGTGCTTCCTCTGTTCCCTCCGAGACGACAGCGTCCCCAGTCCCCACAGTTCCCCCCGTGGTTAAAGAACCCGAGGCTGACCTTAGCGGGATTGGTCGCGCGGCCAGGGGAGCTACGCCGAGGCGGGCGGGAAGCCGAGGGCCTGCTTGAGGAAGTCGACCTGGAGCGTCAGCATGTTCTCGGCCACGACCTCCTGCGGGGTCATGTGGGTGACGCCGGACAGCGGCAGCACCGAGTGCGGGTACCCGGCCGCGAGCAGGGCCGAGGACAGCCGCAGCGAGTGAGCGACGAACACGTTGTCGTCGGCCAGCCCGTGGATGATCAGCATCGGCCGGCGCAGCAGTCGCCCCGGTCCGTTCGGGATCGTTGATGATTGAGCTTTGCTCGTAAGGCGGCGGCATCCCGAGTCGGGTCACCGAGGTAGCGCTCGGTGTAGTGCGTGTCGTAGAGCCGGAAGTCGGTGACCGGCGCGCCGACGATCGCCGCGTGGAACACGTCCGGGCGGCGCAGCAGCGCCAGCGCGGACAGGTAGCCGCCGAAGGACCAGCCCCGGATCGCCACCCGCTCGGTGTCGAGGTCGGCGAACGCCTCGGCCGCCGCCTGCAGCGCGGTGATCTGGTCCTCGAGCGGGCCGGTGGCGAGGTCGCCGGCGACCGCGCGGTCCCAGGCGGGCCCGCGGCCGCCGGTGCCCCGGCCGTCGGCCACGACGACCGCGAACCCCTGCTCGGCCAGCCACTGGGAGGCGAGGAAGGCGCCGGTGGACTTCATCACCTTCTGGTGGTGCGGGCCGCCGTAGGGGTCCATCAGCACCGGCAGCCTGGTGCCGGGCTGGTGCCAGGACGGGAACAGCACCGCCGTGCGGATCCCGGCCGGGCCCGCCTGCAGGAACTTCGGCTGCGGGTGCGGCAGGTTCGGCGCTGGCGCGAGCGACGCGATCCGGTGCGGCTGCCCGCCCCCGGCGCCGTGCTTGCGGACCGTGACCGACAGGTCGTTGCTGTCCAGGTCGCGGCCGGGCGAGCACGATCGCGCCGCCCCCGGCGGTGGCGGAGTGCACGCCGGGCTCGGTGGCCACCTCGGCCAGCCCGGCCGGGCCGTAGCGCCAGACGCCGATCTCGGTCGGCTCGGTCGCGCCCGCGAACAGCACGTCGTCGCCGTCGGTGCCGAGGACGCCGAGGACCTGCAGGCCGGGCGGGGTGAGCGGCTTGGCGTCCTGGAGCCCGGCCGCCGGGGCGACGATCAGCCCGCGGGTGTCGTCGCTGATCCCGGTCCAGACGATGTCCCCGTTGGCGAGCTGGGCGGGCACGCCGTCGATGACGTCGGTCCAGTCCGGGTCGGCGTCCTCGCGCAGCAGCTCGCCGGTGGCGGCGTTGATCAGCCGCATGACCTTCTGATCGCGGGACTGCACGACCATCAGCGGCGCGTCGCCCCAGGCCACGGCGGCCAGGTAGGGGAACGCGGCCCGGTCCCAGTCGACCTCCTCGAGCTTGGCCGTGGTGCCGTCGGCGGCGTCCTTGGCGATGGTGGCGAGCAGCAGCGACACGTCGGCGTTGGCGGTGCCGGCGGCCGGGTAGCGCGACCTCGGCCGGCGCCCGTGTCCGGGTTGGCGGGGTCGGCGATGTACCAGCGCGTGACCGGGGACTCGTCGACCCGCGCGATGAGCAGCTGGCTGCCGTCGGGAGACCACCAGTAGCCGCGCGAACGGCCCATCTCCTCGGCCGCGACGAACTCCGCCAGGCCGAACGTGACGCTCTCCTGCCCGGCCGGGTCGGCGATCACCGAGTCGTCGCCGCTCGACCAGGTCGACGACGCGGAGCGCGCCGTCGTGCACGTAGGCGACCTTGGTCCCGGTCGAGTCCGGGCCGCGGGTCGAGCGCGGGGGTCGCGGTGGCGATCAGCTGCGGCGTCGGGCTGGCCTCGCCCAGCGGCACCGCGTAGACCTGGCCGGACAGCGCGAAGACGGCGACCGTCGCCGGCCCGGTCGGTCGCGTAGGCCACGATCCCGGCGGCGGTCTCGCGGACCCGCTCGCGCCGGGCCCGCTCCTCCGGCGGCAGGTTCTCCTCGTCCGCGCCCAGCGCCCTCGGGTCGGCGACCAGCCGCTCGGCCGCCGGTGACCGTGTCCGCCTCCCACAGGCAGGTCACCGGGTCGTCGCCCGCCCGCGAGCGCAGGAACGTGACCCGGTCCCCGTCGGCCGATACCTGGAAGGCCCGGGGTACCCCGAGCCGGAAACCGCGCGTCCGCGCCTGCTGCCTGGGAAAGCTCTCCGTCATGGTCCCCGATCATGCCAGGTCGGGTGAGCGGCATAATCGTCTGGTGGTTAACAGAAGCCTGCTGCTGGTGCACGCGCACCCGGATGACGAGTCGATCGGCACCGGGGCGACGATGGCCACGTACGCCGCCGAGGGGGCCCGCGTCACGCTGGTGACCTGCACGCTGGGCGAGCTTGGCGAGATCATCCCGCCCGATCTGAGCCATCTGCTCCCGGACGAGCTCGGCCAGCACCGGATCGTCGAGCTCGACCGCGCCTGCCGGGCGCTCGGCGTCGAGGACCACCGGTTCCTCGGCGGCGAGGGCAAGTACCGCGACTCGGGGATGATGGGGCTGCCGGACAACGACGACCCGCGCTGCTTCTGGCAGGCGTCGGTCGAGGAGGCCGCCGCCGACCTGGTCGAAGGTCATCGAGGAGGTCGCGCCCGACGTGATCGTGAGCTACGACGCCAACGGCTTCTACGGTCACCCAGATCACATCCAGGCGCACCGGGTCGCGTGGCGGGCGAACCAGCTGACCGGCGCGGCGGCGAAGTTCTACGCCACCGCGATGCCGCGCTCGGCGCTGTCGGCGGCGGTCGAGCTGCCGGACGACTCCTGGTTCGTGCGCAGCGCGGACCTGTCGGTGAGCGTCCCCGACGACCAGGTCACGACCGAGATCGACGCGACGCCGCTACCTGCCCGCCAAGCTGGCCGCGATGAAGGCGCACGAGACTCAGATCACGGTCGACGGCCAGTTCTACGCACTCTCGGACGAGGTCGGCCGCCGGGCCCTCGGCGTCGAGTACTACACGCTGCTGACCGGGCCGTCCGACGCCGCTGGCCCTCGCCCGGCCGGGCAACCGTACGAGCGCGACCTGTTCACGCGGTAACCTCCAGGCTCATGGGGACCTCGCGGCGCTCGCTGATTACCGGCCTGGGCTACCTGGCGCTCTTCGTGCTCGGCCTGGTGCAGGGCCTGATCGGCAGCTTCCAGTACGGCCGGAGCCCGGCGCCGCTGTTCGCGATCATCCTCATCCTGATCTTGTTCGCGACCTGCGTGCTGGCCGGCTGGGGGCTGCGCACCTACGCGGCCGGCATCCTCCCGGCCCTCGGCTGGATCATCGCCTCGTTCATCCTCGCGATGCCGAGGCCGAACGGCAGCGTGATCATCCAGGCCAGCTCGGCCGGGGAGTGGTACCTCTACGGCGGCGCGCTGGCGGCGGCGGCCGGCGCCGCCGTGTCGTTCTACACCTGGATGCGCACCAGGTCCCGGCCACGCTAGACCCGACCCGACCCTCGCTCGGGCGGCCGGGCATCGGCACACCATCCTCACCGTCACCACGCTCAACAAGCAGGCCGGACATAGGCGTCATCGTGGTCCTTTCGGGTCGTATAGACCCCAAATTGGAACACGATGACGCCGCGGCCGCGATGCGCGGTCCCCAACGGAACACAATCACGGGCTCTGGCCAGGCGGCCGGTCAGGCGCTTAGCTGGCGTCGATCGCCTCGGCGAAGCGCTCGAGGCCCCAGTCGAGCTCGTCCTCCGTGATCACCAGCGGGGGAGCGAGCCTGATGGTGGTGCCGTGCGTCTCCTTGGCGAGCACGCCGAGCGAGGCGAGCCGCTCGCAGACCGCGCGCCCGTCGAGCGACGCGAACGTCACCCCGGCCCACAGCCCGCGGCCGCTGACCGACGTCACCGCCGACGACGGCAGCGACCCGAGCCGCGCGTGCAGCACCGCCCCGAGGGCGGCCGACCGCTGCCTGGTACTCGCCGGTGCCGCAGCATCGCGATGACCTCACGCGCGACCGCGCACGCGAGCGGGTTGCCGCCGAACGTGGACCCGTGCTGCCCCGGCTTGAGCACGCCGAGCACCGACCGGGAGGAGACCATCGCCGAGACCGGCACGATCCCGCCGCCCAGCGCCTTGCCGAGCAGGTAGGCGTCCGGCACCACGCCGTCGGCCTCGCACGCGAAGGTGGAGCCGACCCGGCCGAGCCCGGACTGGATCTCGTCGGCGATCATCAGCGCGCCCGCCGACGTGCACAGCGACCGCACCCCGGCCAGGAACCCGGGCGGCGGCACGACCACGCCGGCCTCGCCCTGGATGGGCTCGACCAGCACCCCGACGACCCGCGACCCGTACCGCCCGAACACGTCGGTCAGCGCGGACAGGTCACCGTAGGGGACCGACACGAAGCCGGGCGTGTAGGGACCGAAGTCGTCGCGCGCGTCGGGGTCGGAGGAGAACGACACGATCGTCGTCGTCCGGCCGTGGAAGTTCCCGTCGAACACCACGATGATCGCCTGGTCGGCGGGCACCCCGCGGGTGACGTAGCCCCACTTGCGGGCGACCTTGATCGCGGTCTCGACCGCCTCGGCGCCGGTGTTCATCGGCAGCACCATGTCCATGCCGCACAGCTCGGCCAGCTCGGCGCAGAACGGCCCGAACTGGTCGTGGTCGAACGCCCGGCTGACCAGCGTCACCCGCTCGAGCTGCCGCATCGCGGCGGCGACGAGCCGAGGGTGGCGGTGCCCGAAGTTCAGCGCCGAGTAGCCGGCCAGCATGTCCAGGTAGCGCCGCCCGGCGACGTCGGTCACCCAGACGCCCTCCGCCGTCGCCGCCATGACCGGCAGCGGGTGGTAGTTGTGGGCGCTGTACTGGCGGTCAGGCTGGCCAGGTCGGCCGGATCGCGGTCGTCGGTCAGGGTGTGGACGTCGGAGTAGGTGTCGGTCATCTCAGATGCCTCAGTTCCAGCGTGCAGCACTTCGCGCCGCCGCCCGCCTTGAGCAGCTCGGACATGTCGATCGGGACGACCTCGAACCCGCGCGAGGTCAGCGATCGCGCCAGCCCGGTCGCCGCGGCGGCGAGCACCACGTGGCGGCCGTCGGAGACCGCGTTGAGCCCGAGCACCTCGGCGTCCTCGTCCTTGGCCTCGATCAGCTCGGGGAACATCGACGCCAGGACCGCCCGGCCGGCGTCGTCGAACGCCGCCGGGTAGTACATGGCGGTCGACCCGTCGAGCACGCACAGCGCGGTGTCGAGGTGGTAGAACCGGTCGTCGACCAGGCGCAGCGACACCACCTTCCGCCCGAACACGGCCGCCAGCTCCTCGGCCGCCGCGAAATCGGACCTGAACCCGTAGCCGGCCAGCACGGTGCCGTCCCCGGCGACGAGGATGTCGCCCTCGCCCTCGTTCACGTGCTCGGGCTCGTGCACCGGCGTCCAGCCGTTCCACCGGAACCAGTTCATGTACGCGGCCGCCTCGGCCGCCCGCTCGGCGTAGCGGAAGCGGACGCCGAGCACGGCCGAGTCGATCACGGTGGCGCCGTTCGCCGCGAACACCATGTCGGGCAGCCCCGGGACCGGCTCGATGGTCGAGACCGAGTGCCCGAGGGATTCATAGGCCTGCCGCAGCGTCTCCCACTGCCGCATCGCCAGCGCCGGGTCGACCGGGGAGTCCGGCCGCATCCACGGGTTGATCGCGTACGTCACGGCGAAGTACTCGGGCGGGCACATCAGGTAGGACCTGGGCGCGGCGACCCGGCTGGTCACGTCGTTGCTCATGCGCCAAGCGTAGGGACAGCGGCTACGTTGGTAACAGAGCGTGATTATGCGTCCGAGCGGCGATCCGTTGCGTATTTCCGCCGCACACAGTCGATTCGTTGCGCCGCCTGTCGGCTTTGCCGCCTCTGTCGCCGTTGCCGCCTTGCCGCCGTCGGCGCTTTCATCGGGCGGCGTCAGGGAATGCTCCGGGGGGCCAGCGTCGGCATCGCGCGGTGAGCCCGTCCGCGCCGGGGAGCGCGGGGAAGCAAGGGGTCGAGATGCCGTGGTTTCCGGAATTCGCCAGCGCCGCGCAGCTGGCGCGCGAGCAGACCCGCGAGGTGGGCCTGGCCGATCCGGTCGGAGAGTTCCTGGCGGCGCTGCGGGCAGCCGACCCCCGGATCCTGGAGGCGGTGTGGCCGGGCGAGATCGTGATCTACGATCCGCGGGCCGGGCGAGGTCCGCGGCCACAAGCACGTCCGCGAGTTCATCAGCCGCAATCTGTCCTGGCTGGCCGGCCTGCACGCCCGGGCCGAGACGGTGGCCACCACCCGGTCGCCGGGACGGGCGGTGGTCGAGCTGCTGACCCGGCTGGACCACGAGGGCCGGGAGCTGGCGTGGCCGCTGGCGGTCGTGGCCGAGTCCGCCCGACGACCGGTCGGTGGTCTTCCGCACCTACTGCAGCCAGTGGCCGGTCGACGAGCGGCGGCACCTCCGGCCGCCGGTCCTCGGGCCCGTCCGCGGGACCGGGCCGGTCCGGCCGGGCGATGTCGTCGACCGCTACCTGACCGCGCTCGCGGCCGGCGACGCCGAGGCGGTGGCAGGCACCTTCGCGCCCGACGGGTACTTCCGCACCCCCTCCGGCCGGCGCTACGGCCGCGCGGGCGGCGCCGATGAGCTCCGGTCGTTCTTCGCCCGCTGCTTCAGCGCAGGCGGCGGCATCGAACTGCAGCCGTGCGCGGTGACCGACGACGGGGTGCGCTGCGCGGTGGAATATAACTGCCTGCGCTGGGGCATACACGACCTGCCGCCGCAGGCGGGGCTCGGCGTCTACGAGCGCGGCCCGGACGGGCTGCTCACCGCGGCCCGCGTCTACGACGACGTCCAACCGCCGGCCGAGCTGTCCGGACGCGGCCGCTCAACACAATGACCTGGCATCAAGGGGAGCAGCGGACATGGTGGACATGAAGCTCGAGGTGGTCGTCATCCCGGTCACGGACGTCGACCGCGCCAAGAACTTCTACGCTGGGCTCGGCTGGCGGCTCGACGCCGACTTCCCGTTCGACAACGGCTTCCGGGTCGTCCAGTTCACGCCGCCCGGCGCGCCGTGCTCGGTCCAGTTCGGCACGAACATCACCACCGGCCGCGCCCGGCTCGGCCCAGGGCCTGTACCTGGTCGTCTCCGATATCGAGGCCGCCCGCGACGCAGCTCGACCGCCCACGGCGCCAAGCCGAGCGAGGTGTTCCACCCCGGGGCGCCCGGCGCCCAGTTCCGGGCCGACGGATGCGGCCGCGTCAGCGGCCGGGCCGACGACGACGCCAGCTACGGCTCGTTCGCCACGTTCAGCGACCCCGACGGCAACACCTGGCTGCTGCAGGAGATCACCACCCGGCTGCCCGGCCGGGTCGACGCGGCCGAGACGTCGTACGCGTCGCAGGCGGACCTGGCGGACGCGATGCGGCGCGCGTCGGCCGCGCACGGCGAGCACGAGAAGCGCATCGGCCACGCCGACGAGAACTGGCCCGACTGGTACGCCTCCTACATGGTGGCCGAGCAGGCCGGGACGGAGCTGCCGACGTGAGCGGCACGACTACGACGTGATCGTCTTCGGCGGCGGGGCGCCCGGCGAGCACTGCGCGGCGGCGCTGGCACGCGCGCGGGCTGCACGTCGCCGTGGTCGAGCGCGAGCTGGTCGGCGGCGAGTGCTCCTACTGGGCCTGCATTCCGTCCAAGTCGCTGCTGCGCCCGGGCGAGGCGGTGAACGGCGCCCGCAACGCGGCCGCGACCGCCCAGGTCGACGTGACCGCCGCGCTGGCGTGGCGGGACTTCATGGTGTCGAACTGGTCCGACGCCGGCGCGGCGAAGTGGCTGACCAGCCGGGGCATCGACGTGCTGCGGGGCACCGGCCGGCTCGCGGGCACCGGCGTGGTCGAGGTCGACGGCGTCCGCCATACCGCCGAGCACGTCGTCGTGGCGACCGGCTCCGACCCGATCACGCCGCCGATCCCCGGACTGCGCGACCTCGAGGGGGTCTGGGGCACCCGCGAGGCGACCAGCATGAAGGCGGTGCCGCGTCGCCTGCTGGTGCTCGGCGGCGGGTCCGCCGGCGTCGAGATGGCGCAGGTCGTCCGGCGTCTCGGCGGCGAGGTGGCGCTCGTCGAGGGCGCCCCCCGGCTCATTCCCCGCGAGGCCGCGCCGCTGGGCGACGCGCTCGGCGAGGCGCTGCGCAGGGAGGGCATCGAGCTCGAGCTGGGGGTGCGCGCCACCGCCGCCCGGCGCGACGGCGACGAGTACGTCCTGCAGCTCGACAACGGCACGGAGCTGCGCGGCGACCGGCTGCTTGTCGCGACCGGCCGGCGGCCGCGGGTCGAGGGGATCGGCCTGGAGACGGTCGGCGTCACGGTGGACCCGAGGAAGGGGATCGCGGTCGACGACCACCTGCGCGCGGGCGAGCGGCTGTGGGCGATCGGCGACGTCAACGGCATCTGGCCGCTCACCCACGTCGGCGAGTACGAGGGCGACGTGGTCGCGGCCAACATCGCGGGCGAGGACCGCCCGACCAACTACGAGGCGGTTCCCCGCGTGACCTACACCGATCCGCAGGCCGCGGCGGTCGGCGCGCTCGAAGCGCGGTACAGCGGTACCGCGCAGCTGTCCGAGGTGCCGAAGACCGCCACCTACACGCACGCCTACGCCGAATCCAACGGTTTCCTGACCCTGCTCAGCGACGGCGAGCGGCTCACCGGCGCCTACGGCCTCGGCCCGGAGGCGGGCGAGTGGCTGCAGCAGGCGACGCTGGCCATCCGCGCCCGCGTCCCGGTGGCGGTGCTCGACGACACCATCCAGCCCTTCCCGAGCTTCTCCGGGATCTACGGCGCGGCCGTGCAGTGCCTGGTCATGGACATCAAGGACATGCCCCAGCCGAAGACGCCAATGGACGCGCAGATGGCGGACAAGCCGAAGGCGACCGCGTGACCGCCGGGCGAGAGCCGGAACTGGCCGGGCAGACCGTCGCCGTGATCGGCGGCAGCTCGGGGATCGGGCTCGAGACGGCCCGGCGGGCCAGGACCGAGGGCGCCGACGTGATCCTGGTCGGGCGCAATCAAGACCGGCTCGACCGGGCCGCCCAGGAGCTCGGCGCGCAGCGCACGGCCGCCTTCGACGCCACCGACGAGGATGCCCTGGCCGGGTTCTTCCGCGGACTTGACGTCGCCGATCGACCACGTGATGGTCACCGGCGGCGGCCCGTCGTACTCCCCGATCCTGAGATGGACTCGGCCCAGGTCCGTCAGGCACTCACCGATCACGCAACGCTGATGGTCAGCGTCGCCAGGAACGCCGTCGGCAAGGTCCGGCCGGGCGGCACGCTGCTGTTCATGGGCGCCGCCGGCGAACGCGTCGCTCCCGGCATCGGGGCCTTCGCCCCCGCCGCCGCCGCGCTGCCGCCGCTCACCGCGACGCTCGCGCTTGAGATCGCGCCGATCCGGGTCAACCTCATCGCGGCCGGTTTCGTCGACACCCCACTGTCGGCCACGCTGCTCGGCACCGACCTCGACAAGCGCCGCGCCGAGCTGCGGTCGACGCTGCCGATCGGCCGCGTCGTCGGCCCGGCCGACATCGCCGCGCTGGCCGTCCACGTCATGACCAACACCGCGATCACCGGCGCGACCTACGACATCGACGGCGGGCAGCAGTACGTTTCCTAGGCCTGCAGCCGCTGCAGCCGCTGCAGCCGCTCGCCTGCGGTGGCGACGCGCTCGTCGGTCGCGGTGAGCGCGACCCGGATGTGCCCGTTCCCGGTCGGCCCGTACAGGGAACCGGGCCCGACGAGGATGCCGCACTCGGTCGCGAGCAGCTCGCAGGCGGCCCAGCAGTCGAGCCCCGGCCTGGCCGCCCACAGGTACAGCCCGGCCTGGGAGTGGTCGATGCGGAACCCGGCCGCGGTCAGCCCGGCCGCCAGCACCGACCGCCGGGCCGCGTAGCGGGCCTTCTGCTCGGCTGCGTGGTCGTCGTCGGACAGCGCGACGGTCATCGCCGCCTGCACCGGCGCCGGCATGATCAGCCCGGCCTGCCGGCAGACGAGCAGCAGCTGCTTCATCAGGGCCGGGTCGCCGGTCACGAACCCGGCCCGGTAGCCGGCCAGGTTCGACCGCTTGGAGAGCGAGAACACCGCCAGCAGCCGTCCAGGTGAGTCACCGCTGACCGACGGGTGCAGCACCGAGACCGGCGTCGGCCGTCCAGCCGAGCTCGATGTAGCACTCGTCGGAGGCGAGCACGCAGTCGTGGGCGCGGGCCCACCCGACCGCCTCGCGGAGGGCGGGCGCGGTCAGCACCCGGCCGGTCGGGTTGGACGGCGAGTTCACCCACAGCAGCCGGGTCGATTCCGGCGCGTCCGACAGCGCGTCCGTCGCCACCGAGGAGGCGCCGGCGAACCGGGCGCCGATGTCGTAGGTCGGATACGCCAGCGACGGGTAGATCACCGTGTCGGCCGGCCCAAGCCCGAGCATGACCGGCAGCCAGGCGATGAACTCCTTGGTCCCGATCACCGGCAGCACCGTGCCCGGATCGACCTGCACGCCCGAGCGAGCGGGCAAGCCACCCGGCGGCCGCCGAACGCAGCCCCGGAGTCCCCGCGGTGAGCGGGTAGCCGGGCGCGTTGGCGGCCGCGATGAGCGCGTCCTGGATGATCGACGGAACCGGGTCGACCGGCGTGCCGATGGACAGGTCAACCGCCCCGCCGGGGAAGGCCGCCGGCCTTCTCCGCGATCGGGGCGAGCTCGTCCCAGGGGTATTCGGGGAGCCGTGAGGCGAGGGTCACTCGGCCGCGGCCTGCGGCGGCAGCGCCGCCACGGTCGGGTAGTCCTTCCCGATCTTCCCGACCTTGGACGCCCCGCCCGGGGAGCCGAGCTCCTGGAAGAAGTCGACGTTGACCTTGTAGTAGTCCTTCCACTGCTCGGGGACGTCGTCCTCGTAGTAGATGGCCTCAACCGGGCACACGGGTTCGCACGCACCGCAGTCGACGCACTCGTCCGGGTGGATGTACAGCATGCGCTCGCCCTCGTAGATGCAGTCCACGGGGCACTCTTCGATGCATGCCTTGTCGAGCACATCAACGCATGGCTGCGTGATGATGTAGGTCACGGGAGCTCCTCTTTAACGTTCATAACCCACTTGAACTACCAAACAGTATGGTGGTTGGCCTTGCTAGCTGGCGACAATACGCGCACCGGCCGGGCCGGATTCTGCCTGCCAGCTCGTTTCGTTCAGTCCGGCCGTCCACTGGTACCCACCGTAGCTGACCTGCGTGATGCCGTACGAGCTGGCATTGGCGACGAGCCAGTCGGCCGCCGTCCAGCCGTCTCCCCGGGCGGCGGAGATCACAGCCGAGCCGCCCGAGCGGGCCACGCTGACCGAGGTCACCGCCCCGTGCGCGCTCGGCCGGCCGAACGCGTCGGCCAGCCCGTTGAGCGCCGCGCGCAGGTTCAGCTTGGCCGAGACGCCCTCGCTGGCCGCCTGCGAGGCGGGGTCGTACCAGCAGGTGACCTGGTGCGGGGCGGCGGTCAGGTCGGTCGCGAGGGCGGCGCCGGACTGGGCGTACTGCTCGTAGGCGGCGCCGTCGGCGCTGCGCTGCACGTCCTGGGCGGCCACGTCGACTGGCAGCTTGGCGTAGCCGGGGATCTTGACCAGCGCCTTGAAGAACGCGCTGGCGGCGTAGGCGGGATCCTCGAGCTTGGCCGCGCTGCCCCACCCCTCGGAGGGGCGCTGCTGGAAGATGCCGACCGAGTCGAGGTCGCCGTACGGCAGGTTCTCCAGCTTGGATTCCTGCCACGCGGTCGCGTAGGCGATGGTCAGCGCCTCGCGCGGGAGCCGGTCGCGGGCGGCGACGCCGGCGATGGTCGGCCGCGTCGGCGGTCTGGCCGAAGTCCAGGCCGATCGCGTTCGCGCCGGTCCCGGCCTGGCAGCCGGGGACGATCAGCAGTCGCTGGACGTACCGCTGGTACGCGTTGTAGGCGGCGAAGGCGCCGAAGGCGATCAGTCCCAGGATCACGATGATCACGCCGAGCACGATCAGCGGGCGGCGCCACGAGGGACGCTGATAGCTGTACGACGCGCTGCGTCCCGAGGAGGTCGTCCGCACGCTGTTAAGCTACCCGGCTTTCGCCGGGCAGGTGGGGAGTACCGCGTTGCCTGCCTTGCCCGGGCGATCCAGCCGCTAGGCTCGCTCGCCATGAGTGATCTGAGGTCTCCGCTCGCTCCGGCCATCGACGACCTGTGGGAGCGGCGGGCCGAGCTGAGCCCGGCCGACTCCGCCGCCCGGGCCGAGGTCGTCGCCGCGGTGGACGAGATCGACGCGGGCAAGGCCCGGGTCGCGCACGTCGACCCGCGGACCGACGAGGTGGTGGTGGACGAGCGGGCCAAGCGCGCGATCCTGCTCGCCTTCCGGCTCCTGCCGATGGTGCAGTCCCAGGTCGGCGACTTCCGTCAGCACGACCGGGTGCCGCTGAAGACCCGGCTCGACGGGGTGCGGGTGGTGCCGGGCGCGATCGCCCGCTGGGGTGCCTACATCGCTCCCGGCGCGGTCCTGATGCCGTCGTTCGTCAACATCGGCGCGTACGTGGACGCGGGCACGATGGTGGACACCTGGGCGACGGTCGGGTCCTGCGCCCAGATCGGCAAGAACGTCCACCTCTCGGGCGGAGTCGGGATCGGCGGCGTGCTCGAGCCGCCGAACGCGGTCCCGGTCGTGGTCGAGGACGAGTGCATGATCGGCTCCCGGTCGATGGTCGTGGACGGGGCGCGGGTGCGGGAAGGCGCGGTGCTCGGCGCCGGCTCGATCCTGACCAGGACCACCCACGTCATCGACGTCGAGACCGGCGACGAGCTGACCCCGGGGGAGGCGCCGGCCTGGTCGGTCTGCGTCGGCGGCACCCGGCTGCGCAAGTTCGCGGGCGGCGAGTTCGGCATGCCGTGCCTGCTCATGCTCCGCCGGCTGGCGGCGGGCAGCCGCCACGACAAGACCGAGCTGAACGCGATCCTGCGCGATCACGGCGTCAACGGCATGATCGTTCGCCGGCCGTTTCCCCTCAGTACGGCGTGTTTCCGCCAGAGCACCGACCGTTGGTGGCTACCGTGGGTAGGACTATGGGTGGAAGTAACGCGCGAAGGGTCCGACGCCAGGGACCCGTGACGTTGCGCGACAAGCAGATTCCGGCGACCACAACCGACCAGCGGCTGCTCGACCGCCGCGGCCCGTCCGACTGGGTGCACGCGGACCCCTGGCGGGTGATGCGCATCCAGGCGGAGTTCGTGGAGGGATTCGGCCTGCTGGCCGAGCTCGGCATGGCCGTGTCGGTCTTCGGGTCGGCTCGGACGAAACGGGACTCGGCCGAGTACCGGCTGGCCGACGAGATCGCCTCGGGCCTGGTCAAGGCGGGCTACGCGGTGATCACCGGCGGCGGCCCCGGAATCATGGAGGCGGCCAACAAGGGCGCCGCCGAGGCGGGCGGCGTCTCCGTCGGGCTCGGCATCGAGCTGCCGCTGGAGTCCGGCCTCAACGACTACGTGAACGTCGGCGTGGAGTTCCGCTACTTCTTCGTCCGCAAGACCGTCTTCGTCAAGTACTCGCAGGCCTTCGTGGTGCTCCCCGGCGGCTTCGGCACGATGGACGAGCTGTTCGAGGCGCTGACCCTGGTCGCCACCGGGAAGATCACCAAGTTCCCGATCGTCCTGGTCGGCAGCGCCTACTGGAACGGCCTGCTCGGCTGGCTCAAGGAGACGATGCTGGCCGAGGGCAACATCGGCCCCGAGGAGCTGGAGCTGTTCCAGGTCGCCGACGACCCGGCCGAGGTCCTCAAGATCATCAAGACCGCGCACGCCGGAATGTCGCAGAAATAGCGCTACTCGGCCGCCGACGCCTGGAGCTTTCTGTGGTGCCGGACGACTTCATCGATGATGAAGGTCAGGAACGTCTCCGCGAACTCCGGATCAAGCCGCGCTTCCTCGGCCAGCGAACGGAGCCGTGAAATCTGGGCGGCCTCGCGCTGCGGGTCGGTGGCCGGCAGCCCGTGCTTGGCCTTCAGCCGCCCGACCTGCTGAGTGCACTTGAATCTCTCCGCCAGCAAGTGCACGATCGCCGCGTCGAGGTTGTCGATGCTGGCCCTGAGGCCAAGCAGCTGATCGTGCGGGCCGCTCGGGGCCGAGTCCTCGTCTCTCATGGGCCCAGATTATCGGCCCCGGCCCGCCTGCGCGGGAGCCGGGCGCGACGCGGGGCGTCGTTTCATGGCACGATTCGTATGTGCCTGTTCTTATGGTGGTCCTCATCGTCGCCGTCCTGGCGGTGGTGACGCTCGTCGCCACGGGGCGCGGCGGCGAGCTGTCGGTCGAGCGGAACGACTACCTCGAGCTCGAGCTCGGGCCGGTCTCCGCGACCGATATCGCCCTGCTGCGCCCGCCGATGGCGCTGTGGGGCTACAACATGCAGGCGACCGACGAGGCGCTGGACCGGATCGGGGCGTCGATCCGCGACCGCGACGTCCGCATCGTGGCGCTTGAGCAGCTGGTCACAGACCTGACCAGGGAGCCGGCCGCGCAGCCGCTGAGCAGCCCGTACGGGACGGCGCGGCACCGTCGGGCGCCGTTCGAGCCCGCCCCGCCGCCGCCGGAGCAGTCGCATGACTGACGCGCCGTCGCAGGCGGCCGCCGACGGGCAGGGCGCGCCCGGCCGGGGCGCGGCAGTGGCCGGCCCCGACGGCAGGCTGCGCTGCCCGTGGGGGCTGAGCGCGCCCGACTACGTGGCCTACCACGACACTCGAGTGGGGACGCCCGGTCCGCGGCGACCGGCTGATCTTCGAGCGGCTCAGCCTCGAGGCCTTCCAGTCCGGCCTGTCCTGGCTGACGATCTTGCGCAAGCGCGAGAACTTCAGGGCGGCGTTCGCCGATTTCGACCTCGAGGCGGTCGCCGCCTTCGGCGAGGACGACGTGGCGCGGCTGCTGGCCGACGCGGGCATCGTCAGGAACCGGGCCAAGATCCGCGCCGCCATCAACAACGCCCGCGCCGCGCTTGAGCTCAAGGAAGGCCTGAGCGAGCTGGTCTGGGGCTACGCCGACCCGCCGTCCGCCCCCGCGCCGGTCACCGGGGCCGATGTCCCCCCGCAGACGCCCGCGTCGAAACAGCTGGCCAAGGAGCTGCGCACGCGCGGCTTCGTGTTCACCGGCCCGGTCACCGTCTACGCCGCGATGCAGGCCTGCGGTCTGGTCAACGACCACCTGGCGGCCTGTTTCGCCCGTGACAACGATATTGATTCAAATCAGTAACGCCACGAAATCGGGCTAAGCGTGCCAGAATACCGCGCATGGCCCAGGCAGACCCTGACATCGCCGCGCTGTTTGCGCCGTTGCCGCCGGCGCAGGCGTCCAACGTCGTGCTCAGCGAGGCACGCGAGGTGCTCCCCCACCTGCACCGGCCGATCGACGCCGAGCTCTGGGGCTCGGACATCATCGGCGCGCTGTCCGGCGGCGACGTCGCGGCCGCACCCGAGGTCATGGCCGAGCTGACCGCCTCCCTGGTCCCCGCGGCCGAGGCGAGCGCGACCCCCGAGGCGCTGGCGCTGCTGCGGATCCTGGCCGCGATCGGGTCGCCCGCGCTCACGGCGGCGGCGACCGAGGCCGCCGAGCGGGTATCCGCAGCCGGTGTGGCCGACCCGGACTGGGCCGCCGCCATCGGCTCGCCCACGGTGGGCAGGTGCTGGCACTACGGTGACGTCGGCGGCCGCCAGGAGTCGATCACCGTCAGCTTCGGCTACGGCGACGCCGAGCACGCCCTGTCGGTGCTGATCGACCACGGCCAGGGCGGCAAGATCAAGGACGCCTGGGTCGACGACGCCGAGGGCCTGCTCGACAAGACCTGGATGGCGGCCGAGAACGACCCGCTGATCGTGTTCGAGCCGATCGAGCCCGCCGACGCCCGCACCCGCCTCGAGAACGCCGTCGCCGCAGGCGAGTGCCCCGGCAAGCCCGACGAGGTAGACGACCTGACCGCGCACCGCGCCCTGCTCCGCGCCCGCGTCCGCTACCTGGCCACCGCCTAACCCCCAGACCCAGCACCGCCCCCGTCGCCGACGCGCCACGTCCAACACGCACCCACCACCAGCCCCACCCCGCACGACACGTCTCCCCCTTCGCCGCCGCGCGCCACGCCAGCTCGGCAGCCACCGCCCCCGAGCCCGCCCCCGCCCCCGCAGTGACCCGTGCCTGCTGGGCGCGCACGACCAGCCCCACCCCGCACGCCAGCAACACCCGTCACTCCGGAGGATCCATCTATCTATCAGTTCTGACCACTAGCTCCATCTTCCTATCGGTTTTGACCATTGGAATCGGACAAATCGGACAGAAAACTGGTCAGAACCGATAAGAAGGCGAAAAAGTGGTCAGAACCGATAAGAAGCTGACCGACCAAGGACGCCTCCACCGCGTTACGCCTGAGCAACTACGCCGTTAGCGCGACGGTAGCGCCGAGCGGGGTGACCAGCCGGTGATACCCGGCTCGGCCGGGCAACCGCACGACGTCCCCGACGATCCGTCGGTAAGGCCCGTCCGGGTCGGCCACCAGCAGGCCGTCCGCCCCGACCGCCACGAACCCGCCGTCGTGCCGCACCAGTATCGGCCCGTTTCGCGACGCCGTTATCGCCACTCGTCCCGCCCGCAGTCCGTCAAGCACACCGGAAACACCGGAGTCGTCGTCGCACTCCACCCACGTCGTCGGCGTGCCCAGCGGCGAATCCGACCCTGGCCGGTGCCAGTCGCTGCCGCCGACCGGAATCGCCGCCGGATCCCACGCCTGCCACCACGACAGCGGCGTGGTCCACTTCGGATCGAGCCACGACCAGTGCCAGACCTCGAGCAGCGGCGGGCGGCGCTCCATCGCGTGCAGCCAGCTGACGTCCCCCCCGAACGGGTGGTTGATCGACATCAGCCCGCCGCCGCGCTCGGCCGCCGCCAGCCACGAGTCGGCCGGAGTTCTGAAGTCGATCCAGCCGGTGTCGCCGAGTACCCCGGCGTGCCCCCGGGAGGTCGTCACCTCCTGCCCGGGCACCAGCGTGACCCCGTAAGCGACCGAAGCGGAGGCCAGCTCACGGTGATGGCTGACCGTGTTGTGGTCGGTGACGGCGACGAAGTCCAGCCCGCTCGAGACCGCCAGCGCCGCCAGTTCCGGCACGGTCAGGGCGCCGTCGGAGTGAACCGTATGCGAGTGCAGGTCACCCGCCAGCCACGTCCGCCCCGATGCGGCGGGCAGCTCTCGCCGCCCCGGCCGCTCCCCGGCCGCCGGCGGCACCGGCCCCGCCCCGGCCGACCCCACCCCGGCCGACCCCACCCCGGCCGACCCCGCCCCGGCCGACCCCAGCCCGGCCGACCCCGCTCCGGCCGACCCCGCCACGTCATCCGCCGGCACCACCCCGTCCGCCGCCAGCGCATCAGCCACCCACCGCCCCCACCCCGCCCCGCCGACCACCTCCGCCGTCACCTCGTACCGCACGCCCGAGGCCGGCACCTTGTACAGCCCGATCGCCACCTGCCACAACCCGGCGACGACCTCACCGGCCAGGTACCCCGGCGTAGCCCCCACCGACGAGACCACGAACGACGACCGCGCGCCCCCCGACCACCCGCAGAACCCCGACGACCCCGCCAACCCCGACGCCCCGCCCAGCCCCGAAGGTCCAAAGCACCCGAGGTCGAGGATCCCGCCGCCGTCGCGCGAATAGGACAGCGTCACCCGCAGCGCCGCCGTCCCGGCCGGAACCTCAACCGGCAGGTAGTGCCACGGCGAGGCCATCATGTCCTCGATCGTCCAAGTCCCCGCGTGCCTGATCACCGAGTCCATGCGCCCATCTGATCAGGTCATCCCGCCCCATGGAAGGCAACGCTGCCGAAGAAACCGAGATGACGTCCCGTCCCGCCCGGTGCTAGGGTTTTGAGCTTCGCTCTCAATCGCCGAGCCCACGCCCATCCGCATATCTCAGGGGGTTAACCCATGCCCGCCGACGCCGGGCCAGCGGCCGCCGCCAAGCCAGCCGACCAGAGCAACGCAACCAGCAAGAGCAACACAACCAAAAAGACCGACACAACCAAAAAGACCGACACAACCAAAAAGACCAACGCCGCCGAGGACACCGTCATCGCCGCCGAGCGCGCCCACCTGGCCCGCTCCCGTGAATTCCTCCACCTAATGCGCGAGAACGCCCTCGAGCTGGCCAAGAACCCGATGGCAGGCGACCGCGTCTCGCTCGAGTTCCTCAAGGCCGACCTCTACCGCCGGGCCGAGGCGCTGAAGGACCTCCCGGACGCCCCGCTGTTCTTCGGCCGCCTCGACTACAGCGAGCTGGCCAGGCGGGACGAAGATTTCGCGGGGGCCGACTTCCACATCGGCCGCCGGCACGTGCACGACCCCGACGGCACCCCGGTCGTGCTCGACTGGCGGGCCCCGGTGTCGATGCCGTTCTACCGGGCCAGCCAGCCCGATCCGATGGGCCTAACCCTGAGGCGGAGATTCGGTTTCGCCGGCGGCGCGCTCACCGCCTACGAAGACGAACGATTCAAGAGCAATGAACAGCAGGCAGCCGCCCCGGACCGTTCGGACCAATCTGGACAGCTCCCCGTCAGCAACCTGCTGATCAGCGAGATCGAGCGCCCGAGATCCGGCCCGATGCGCGACATCGTCGCGACCATCCAGCCCGAGCAGGACGACATCGTCCGGGCCGGCGCGGCGACGACCGTGTGCGTGCAGGGCGCGCCAGGCACCGGCAAGACCGCGGTCGGCCTGCACCGGGTGGCGTACCTCCTCTACGCGCACAAGGAGCAGGTGACCAGGCGCGGGGTCGTCGTCGTGGGCCCCAACCTCGCCTTCCTCTCCTACATCAGGAACGTGCTACCCGCTCTCGGCGAGCTCGACGTCACCCAGACCACGGTGGCCGACCTGGTGGCGACCACCCCCATCCGCGCCACCGACACCGACGAGGCGGCCACGCTCAAGGGCGACCCGCGGATGGCCGAGCTGCTGCACGACGTCCTCTGGTCGTCGGTCAAGCCGCCCGCGCAGGCGCTGGTGCTCAGCCGGGGCACGCGCCGGCTGCGGGTCCCCGCGTACGAGATCGAGGAGCTCGCGCGGGAACTGCGCGACCGCGGCGTCCGCTACGGCACCGGCCGCGAACTGCTCGCGCACCGGATCGCGCACGTGATCCTGCTCCAGCTCGAGGCGGCCGGCGAGACTTGCGACGACCGCACCCACGACTCGGTCCGCCGCTCCGTGCCGGTCCGCAAGTGCGTGGACGAGGTCTGGCCGAAGGTGGATCCGAAGCGTCTGGTCTTCACCGTCCTCTCAGATCAAAACCAGCTCCTATCGAACGGTCCCGGCCGGCTCTCAACGGCCGAGCTAGACCTCATCCGCTGGCCGAAGGTCCCCCGCGGCCTCGCCACCGCCCCCTGGACCCGCGCCGACCAGGTGCTGATCGACGAGGCGGCCGACCTCATCGAGCGCATGCCGTCAATCGCCCACGTGGTGGTGGACGAGGCCCAGGACCTGTCGCCGATGGAGGTGCGCGCGATCGGCCGCCGGTGCGCGACCGGCGCCGCGACCGTGCTCGGCGACATCGCCCAGGGCACCACCCCGTGGGCCGCGACCTCCTGGCCCGAGCTGCTCAAGCACCTCGGCAAGCCCGACGCGGCCGTGCGCGAGCTCGACGTCGGCTACCGGGTGCCGCGGCAGATCCTGGACTACGCCTCCCGGCTGCTGCCCGCGATCGCCCCCGGGCTCGGGCCGGCCAGGTCGCTGCGGGCCGACCCGGCCGCGCTCTCCGTCGTCCAGGTGGCCGAAGGCGAGCTCGGCGGGTGGCTGGCGGCCGGCTGCGCGACCGCCCTCGAGCGACCCGGCTCGGTCGCCGTGATCTGCGCCGACGCCCAGGTCCCTGAGGTCTCCGCCGCCCTCGCCGCGGCCGACTTCTCGTTCGGCGTCCTCGGCGCCCAGGAATCCGAAATGTCCGGCGATGGCCGATTGGCAATCGTGCCGGTCACGCTGGCCAAGGGACTCGAGTTCGACCATGTCGTGCTGGTCGAACCGGGCCGGATCGCCACCGGCGAGGCCTATGGCCTGCGGCGGCTTTACGTCGCGCTCACTCGCGCGGTATCGCGGCTAACGGTATTTCACGAAGAGCCCCTGCCGGCCGAGCTACGGTTACGTACTATTAAACGGGCCGACTTATTGCGGCCTATCCCGGCATTTTCGCCAGGCGCGTTGCGCGGTCGGCGGGGTAGCGGCATCCTCAGAGGGTCAATACGCTAAGTCCCGGGAAACCTACGATCAGTAACGGTGATGTTCGGTGGAAGCCAACCGCAATCATGCTGCGGCAACCGTCTACCTCGACAAACTGGCCGAGGAACTTACTAACCGAGGCCTCCAGGCCTGGATCATGGCGCCCCCGGGTCGGGTGCCGAGCGTCTACATCACGAACCCGGCCGCGCGAGCGCTCGAGGAAAGCGTCTACGCCGACCGGGGCAAGGACGGCCTCTTCTGGTACTGGTGGTCGTGGGCCGAGCGGATCTCCATCGCCGACGACCTCGACGCCGCCGCCACCGCCATCACCCGGGTCCTTTCCCTCCCGCGCACCCGCGACTAACACCGCCCCGCGCCGCCATCCCAACCCCGCGCGCCGCCATCCCAACCCCGTGTCGCCCACTCAGCCACGCGCGTCACGCCGCCACCCCGTTGCCACCTCGGCCCGCCCACCATTGTGTGCTGTTTGGGCATCGTGTTCCGTTGGGGGCGCTATACGACCCGAACAGCACACAATCACGTCTTTAGTCCAAAATGTCTCAATCTGAGATTCAGGCATAAGCCTAAGAATTTCGCGCTGGCATCACGCGTTAGACGTCGTCGGCATCCCGGGAAACGCGACCGTGCTGCCCCGCCAGGCCACCGCCCGGTTCGCGGGCGGCTGCATCGCCAGCGCCCCGTATGACCGCAGCGTCCGGTCGGTCACCGCCACCAGGCCCAGGTACGCCTGGGTCACGCCGTCCTCGAGGGCGGCCGCCAGCCGCGCCGCCGAGGCCTCGCCGGTGACCGGGAACGGCAGTTGGTACGCCGGGTCGGCGGCGACCGGGGTCGCGCCCAGCTTCACCAGCATCGCCTCCAGCGTGTCGCGTGCCTCCTGATGCGCGAGCCAGTCGGCCTGGGCCAGGGTCTCCGTCTTGCCGGTGACCATGGCGCCGATGACGCCGTAGCCGTAGACGGCCTCGTGCTCGGCCGCCAGCGCGCCCTGCAGGGCCGAGACGGCGGTGGGCCCGGTCGGCTTCTTCACGAGGGCGTTCACGAGCGCGAGATCCGGCCGTCAAGCGTGGTCACGTGGGTCGCCTCCGACGTCGCGATCGACGCGTAGAGCTGCGCCAGCGACGGGGAAGCGCCGGCCAGCCGGCCCAGCTGCGCGGTCACGGCGGCCCGCTCGGCCTCCTTGAGCTGGGTGAGCGCGCCCGCCGAGGTGGCCGCGAGCGCAGGCCGCGCCGTCACCGTGGAGGGCGTCTTCCTGCCCGGCGGCTCGATCACCCGGGCGCGGAGCCGGGCCAGGTGCGCCTGGTGCTCGGCCAGCAGCGGGGCCAGCGCGGGCTGAAGGCCGGAATACTCGGCCATGGTCTTGTTGTATATCCAGATCAGGTTCAGCTCGGCGGTCACCGCGTGCAGCAGCGTCTGCGTCTGGGCGGGCACCGGCGGCGGGCCGCTCAGCACGGCCGGCCCCTTGCACGCGGTCAGCGCGAGAAACAGGGGCAACGTCGTCGGTGACGCGGCGAGCAACTGACGCCTTGACAGCATAGGCTCTAAGCATGCCACGTCCCTGACCGTGGCACGGTGCGCGGCCACTGGGGCGGCGCGTCGCTGCTGCGGCCGACGTGGCGGGTGGGTTTCCCGCCGCTGCGCGTCCGCGGCGGTACGCTGCGTCCGTGGCCTATACGCTGGACCTGCGAATATATAAGCCTAGGTGATAGTGGGTTCGGGGACTCGCGGACGAGGAGGTCGAGATGCCCGGTGGCTCCCGTTCTGCGGTCGGCCCGGTCAATGACAAGCGGCTGGCTGAGCTGATCGAGCCCGTCGTCGCCGCGGCCGGAATGGACCTGGAGTCCGTGCGGATGTCCGTCGCCGGCAAGCGGCGGCTGCTGCGCATCGTGGTGGACGGCGACGGCGGGGTCAGCCTCGACGACGCGGCCGACGTCAGCCGCGAGATCTCGGCCATGCTCGACGAGGGCAACGCGCTCGGCGAGGTGCCGTACACCCTGGAGGTCTCCTCGCCCGGGGTGGACCGCCCGCTGACCGAGCCGCGGCACTGGCGGCGCGCGGTCGGCCGGCTGGTCAAGGTCAAGGTGACCGGCGAGGGAACGGCGGAGGGCCGGATCCTCGCGGCCGATTCCGGCGGCGTCACGCTCGACCTGCCTAAGGGCGAACGCCGGTTCGGGCTCGGGGAGCTGGGCCCGGGCGCCACCCAGATCGAGTTCGGGCGGATTCCGGACGCCGAACTCGACCAGGCGGAAGATGAAGTCGAAGATCCGGACCTCGCCGACGAAGAAGACGGCGAAGAAGACCACGAAGACCTGGGAGCTGGCGGCGATGGACATTGACCTGACTGTGCTGCGCAGCCTCGAGAACGAGAAGGACATCTCGTCGGAAACGGCCATCAAGGCGATCGAGGACGCGCTGCTGATGGCGTACCACAAGACCGAGGGCGCCAACCCGGCCTCCCGGGTCGAGGTGAACCGGGCGACCGGCCACGTCACCGTCTGGGCGCGCGAGGCGACCGAGGACGGGGTGACCGGGCGCGAGTACGACGACACCCCGGCCGGGTTCGGCCGGATCGCGGCCACCACCGCCCGGCAGGTGATCCTGCAGCGGCTGCGCGACGTCGAGGACGAGATCACCTTCGGCGAGTACGCGGGGCACGAGGGCGACATCGTGGCCGGCGTGATCCAGCAGGGCCGCGACCCGCGCACGGTGCTGGTCGACCTGGGCAAGATCGAGGCCGTGCTGCCGCCGGCCGAGCAGGTGCCGGGCGAGCGCTACGTGCACGGCGAGCGGATCAGGTGCTACGTGTGGCGCGTCCGCAAGGGCCACAAGGGCCCGTCCGTGACCCTCTCGCGGACCCACCCTGACCTGGTCAGGAAGCTGTTCGCGCTGGAGGTGCCCGAGATCGCGAGCGGCGCGGTCGAGATCGTGAAGATCGCCCGCGAGGCCGGGCACCGCACCAAGATCGCCGTCCAGTCCCACCAGCAGGGCGTGAACGCCAAGGGCGCCTGCATCGGCCCGGTCGGCAGCCGGGTCAGGAACGTGATGGCGGAGCTGCACGGGGAGAAGATCGACATCGTCGACTACTCCGACGACCCGGCCGAGTTCGTCGCCAACGCGCTCTCGCCCGCCCGGGTCACCCAGGTCGAGATCGTCGACCGCGAGGCGATGGAGGCGCGGGTGACCGTGCCCGACTACCAGCTCTCGCTCGCGATCGGCAAGGAAGGGCAGAACGCCCGGCTGGCCGCCCGGCTCACCGGCTGGCGGATCGACATCCGCTCCGACGGCGTCACCACCGCGCCCCCGGCCGGCGCCGCCTCCGGCTCGCGTTCCCACGGCCGCGACGCCGACGGCGCCGCCTCCTGACACTCCGCCCCACCCGGAACTCGCGCCCCGGAACGCGCGCCGGCAACGCGCGACCCAGAACGCACGGCCAGGGGCGAGTAGACTAGGGTGGCAATGACGACCGCGCAAGCAGAGCTGCCCCAGGCGGGGAATCACCCTGTACGTACCTGTGTTGGCTGTAAAGCGCGCGCGGCGAAGTCCAGTCTGCTTCGCCTAGTGGTGGACGGGGACGGCATCGTGCCCGACCCCCAAGCGCGGCAGCCTGGCCGGGGGGCGTACCTGCATCCCAGCCAGGCATGCTTCGAACTGGCGCAACGGCGTCGGGCGTTCTCACGCGCACTGCGCGCCCCGGGTTCGCTCAGCGTCGCACCGCTTGCTTCGTACCTTTCCCGGGACGGACAGCCGGGCATAACATAGCTGTCGGAAAAACGGAGCGGGACGGATCAGTGGCGACGGGAAGCAAGCTAGACACGACGGAACACCTGTACGGAAAGCAGGTCGAGAAGCGATGAGCGCTCGATGAGCACCAGGCGATGAACGGCACGAACTGACGCCGACCCGGAGCACGCACGCTATGCGCCGGATCGGTTGATGATCCGGTTTTGAAGGCCCATGGGATGGGCCGAACAGAGGAGCATAGTGGCGAAGGTCCGGGTTTACGAACTCGCGAAAGAGTTCGGAGTAGAGAGCAAGGTCGTCATGACCAAGCTCGAGGAGATGGGCGAGTTCGTACGTTCGGCGTCCTCGACGATCGAGGCGCCGGTGGTGCGCAAGCTCAAGGAGTCGCTCAACAGCGGTTCGGCGAAGCCGGGCCGCGGCGACGGTGGCGCCGGTTCAGGCGGCCGCCGTGATCAAGGCGGCCAGGGCGACAGCCGCCGCAATGACCGAGGCCCGGCCCGGGTGCCTGACGGCGCCCCGGCGGCCGGCGGTTCCGTTCCGGCTGCGCCGAGTGCGCCGTCGGTGCCCGCCCCGAGCGCCGCAGTGCCCGGCGCGGGCGCAAGGCCAGGGCCAGGGCCGCGGCCCGGCCCGCCGCGTGCGGTCCCGTCCGTGCCTGGCGTCACCGCGCCTGGCGCCCCCGCGTCGACCCCGTCAACCCCGTCGGCCCCAGCCGCCCCGGCCCCGCTGGCCGCGTCGGCCGCGCCGTCGGCCCCCGCGCGTACGGCTGCCCCGGGCCCGCGCCCGGCCGCTCCCGGCCAGGGTGGCGGCCAGTCCGGCCCGCGGCCAGGCGCGGCGCGCCCCGGCGCCCCGCGTCCGCAGGACTCGCAGGCCCCGGAGGCCGCGCCCGGCGCCGGACAGGACAGCCCGTCCCGTCCCGCCTCCGGCGCCCCCCGTCCCGGCGGCGCGCCGCGACCCGGCGCGCCCGGCCAGCGCGGCCCGCGTCCTGGCCCGCGGCCAGGCAACAACCCGTTCAGCTCGACCGCGACCGGCATGGGCTCGGCTCCGGCCGCCCGCCCCGGCTTCGAGCGCACCGACCGACCGGAGCGCAGCGACCGCGATCGCGGCCCGCGCACCGGCGCACCGGGGGCACCCGGCGCGACCGGCCCCGGCGCTCCCCGCACCGGTGACCGCGGCCCCCGTCCCGGCGGCCCGCGTCCCGACGGGGCAGGCGCCGGCTACGGCGCTCGCCCCGGCGCGCCAACCGACGGCGGCCCGCGTCCTGGCGGTCCCCGCCCGGCCGGTCCCGGTGGCCCGCGCCCGGGTGGCCCGCGTCCCAGCCCGATGAGCATGCCGTCCCGCCCGGTGGGCGCGGGCGGTCCCGGCGGCGGCGGCGGTCGTGGTCCCGGCGGTCCCGGTGGTCCCGGCGCTGGCCGTGGCCCGCGTCCCGGCGGCGCAGGCGGCGGCTTCAGCGGTCCGCGTCCCGGCGGCGGCGCCGGTCGTCCGGCTGGCGCCGGCGGCGGCGCTCGTCCCGGCGGCCCCCCCGGTGCCGGCGGCGGCGCCCGTCCCGGTGGCGGCGGTCCGCCGGCCGGCGGCGGCGGCGCGCGTCCCGGCGGCGGCGGACGAGGCCGGTCTGGCGGTACTGCGGGCGCCTTCGGGCGGCCCGGCGGCAAGCCCGGCCGTGCCCGCAAGTCGAAGCGGCAGCGGCGGCAAGAGTTCGACAACATGCAGGCCCCGTCGATTGGCGGCGTGTCCGTTCCGCGTGGCCAGGGCCAGGTCATCCGCCTGAGCCGGGGCGCGTCCCTGTCGGACTTCGCGGACAAGATCAACGCCAACCCGGCCAGCCTGGTCCAGGTGCTGTTCCACCTGGGCGAGATGGTCACCGCGACCCAGTCGGTCAACGACGAGACGCTCCAGCTGCTCGGCGCCGAGCTGAACTACAACGTCCAGGTCGTCTCCCCCGAGGAGGAGGACCGGGAGCTGCTCGAGACGTTCGACATCGAGTTCGGCGACGACGAGGGCGACGAGGAGGACCTGGCCCCCAGGCCGCCGGTCGTCACCGTCATGGGCCACGTCGACCACGGCAAGACCAAGCTCCTGGACGCGATCAGGCACACCAACGTGGTGTCGCGCGAGGCTGGCGGCATTACCCAGCACATCGGCGCCTACCAGGTGACGTCCGAGATCGACGGCCAGGAGCGGAAGATCACCTTCATCGACACCCCCGGTCACGAGGCGTTCACCGCCATGCGTGCCCGCGGTGCGCAGACCACCGACCTCGCGGTCCTGGTCGTCGCGGCCGATGACGGCGTGAAGCCGCAGACCACCGAGGCGCTTAATCACGCCCAGGCGGCCGGCGTGCCGATCGTGGTGGCGGTCAACAAGGTCGACAAGGAAGGCGCCGACCCCAACCGGGTCCGGGCCCAGCTGACCGAGTACGGCCTGGTGGCCGAGGAGTTCGGTGGCGACACCCAGTTCGTGGACGTGTCCGCGACCAAGGGGCTCGGCATCGAGGCGCTGCTCGAGGCGATCATCCTGACCGCCGACGCCGCGCTCGACCTGCGCGCCAACCCGAGCCAGGACGCCCAGGGCGTCGCGATCGAGGCGCAGCTCGACAAGGGCCGCGGCCCGGTCGCGACCGTGCTCGTCCAGCGCGGCACGCTGCACGTCGGTGACTCGATCGTGGCGGGCGAGGCCTACGGCCGCGTCCGGGCCATGCTCGACGAGGACGGCAAGCAGCTCAGCGAGGCGCCCCCGTCGCGCCCGGTGCAGGTCCTCGGCCTCACCGCGGTGCCGAAGGCGGGCGACAACTTCCTCGTCGTCTCCGACGACCGGATGGCCAGGCAGATCGCCGAGCGCCGGGAGGCCCGCGAGCGGACCGCCCAGTTCGCCCAGCGACGTCGCCGGGTCACGCTCGAGGACCTCGAGTCGGCGCTGAAGGCAGGCGAGCGCGAAGAGCTGCTGCTGATCATCAAGGGCGACGTGTCCGGCTCGGTTGAGGCCCTGGAGGACGCGCTGCTCAAGCTCGACGTCGGCGAGGAGGTCAACCTCCGGGTGATCGGCCGCGGCGTCGGCGCGATCACGCAGGACGACGTGAACCTGGCCATCGCCTCGGAAGCGGTGATCATCGGCTTCAACGTCCGTCCGGCCGGCCGGGCAGGCGAGCTCGCCCAGCGCGAGGGCGTCGATATCCGCTACTACTCGATCATCTACCAGGCGATCGAGGAGATCGAGGCCGCGCTCAAGGGCATGCTCAAGCCCGAGTTCGAGGAGGCCCAGCTCGGCACCGCGGAAGTCCGCGAGCTGTTCAAGGTGCCGAGGGTTGGCACCGTGGCCGGCTGCATCGTCCGCTCCGGCACGATCACCCGCAACAGCAAGGCGCGGCTGATCAGGGACAGCGTGGTGATCTCGGACAACCTCAGCGTCGAGTCGCTGCGCCGGTTCAAGGACGACGCGACCGAGGTCCGCGAGGGCTTCGAGTGCGGTATCGGCATCGGCTACAACGACATCAGGCTCGAGGACGTCATCGAGACGTTCGAGATGCGGGAGAAGCCGCGCGCCTAACCGCGCACGGTAAGACCCGACAACGATGTACGTAGCCGCGTTGACGCTTGACGTGCTGCTTGGCGACGTCCGCTCTCTGAAGCAGAAGCGGGCCGTCGTCAGGCCGCTCGTCGCAGAGCTGCGCCGCCGCTACCCCGGTGTCGCGGTCGCCGAGACGGGTCATCTTGACCTGCACCGGCGGGCCGAGATCGGGGTGGCGGTGGTTTCAGACACCGCCGGGAACGCCACCGGGCTGCTCGACGAGTGCGAGCGCCTGGTGGCGGGCCACCCGGAGATCGAGCTGCTGTCCGCTAGGCAGCGTCTCTTTACCGAAGAGGAGTAACCGCCATGAGCGACGCTCGCACGCGCCGTCTCGCCGAACGGATCTCCAAGCTCGTCGCCGAGCTGCTCGAGCGCCGGATCAAGGACCCGCGTCTTGGCTTCGTGACCGTGACCGAGGTCCGGCTGACCGGCGACTGGCGCGAGGCGAAGATCTTCTACACGGTCTTCGGCACGCCCGAGGAGCAGGCCGACACGGCCGCCGCGCTGGCTAGCGCGACCGGCATCATCCGGTCCGAGGTCGGCCGGGTTATCGGCCTGCGGCACACGCCGTCGATCGAGTTCGTCACCGACGCGCTGCCCGACAGCGCCCGCCGGATCGACGACGCGATCGCCGCCGCCCGCCAGGCCGACGAGGAGCTGGCGCAGGCCCGCGAGGGCGCCACCTGGGCCGGCGACCCCGACCCGTACAAGAAGCCCAACGACGACGACGACAAGGACGCCTGGGACGAGGGCGAGGACGGCGACCTCGAGGACGGCGACGACCTCGAAGCCGGCGAGGAAATCGGCGGCGGCGAACGCGGATGACCGCGCCAAGCGGCTTGATCATCGTCGATAAGCCCGGCGGCATGACCTCGCACGACGTGGTCGCGCGGGTCCGCCGCCTGGCCGGGACACGCCGGGTCGGGCACGCGGGCACGCTCGACCCGATGGCGACCGGCGTGCTCGTCATCGGCGTCGAGAAGGCGACCAGGCTGCTCGGCTACCTGACCCTGACCGAGAAGACCTACCAGGCCACGATCCGGCTCGGCCAGTCGACCAGCACCGACGACGCCGAGGGGGAGCCGACCGGCGGCAGCCCGGCCACGGACCTACCTCCCGGCGCCCTCGACGCCGAGATCGCCGAGCTCACCGGCGACATCTGGCAGGTCCCGCCCGGCGTCAGCGCGATCAAGGTCAACGGCCAGCGCGCCTACAAGCTGACCCGGGCCGGCGCCGCCCCTGAGCTGGCCGCCCGCCCGGTCACCGTCTACGAGTTCACCGTCACCGACGTCCGCCAGGCCGGCGATTTCCTCGACCTCGACGCGGTCATCCGCTGCTCAAGCGGCACCTACATCCGCGCCCTGGCCCGCGACCTCGGCGCCGCGCTCGGCACCGGCGGCCACCTGACCGCGCTCCGCCGCACCGCCGTCGGACCCTACGATCTGACCCAGGCCCGCACTCTCCAAGAGCTAGAAGATCAAAAGCACCAAACCCCTGATCCCGAACGGTCCGGGGCGACTCCGGCTGCTCAACTCCCCACCGACCCCGCGCCGACCTCCGCCGCAGCTCCCGCCGCCGCAGCCGCAGCTCCCGCCGCCGCAGCCGCAGCTCCCGCAGCCGCAGCTCCCGCTGCCGCAGCTCCCGCCGCCTCCGCCACCTCGGCCTCCGCCGCCTCCGCCGCCTCCGCCTCCGCCTCCGCCACGGCCCCCGCCGGCCGCTCCGCCACTTCCGTCCCGTGGATAACACCGCTGGCCGAAGCCGCCGCCGCTGCCTTCCCCCGGCTCGACCTCACCGCCGAGGACGCCCACCGCCTGGCCCAGGGCGCCCGCCTCCCGCTGCCGTCCGCCGACTGGCCCGAACCAGGCACCCCAGTAGCCGCCTTCGCCCCCGACGCCACGCTGGTCGCGCTTGTCACAGCCGAATCGGGCTCCCTCCGCTCGCTAGCTGTCTTCAGCGCCCCGTAGGCTTGGTGCGGAGCTAAGGAGGACGGGAGACCCGTGTACCGCTGGCAGGGGCTTGATGAGGTGCCCGCAGGATGGGGCGAGTCCGTCGTCACGATCGGCGAGTTCGACGGCGTGCACCGAGGCCATCAGAGCATCGTCGCCCGGGCGGCCCAGCTCGGCCGCGAGCGCGGGCTGCCGGTGGTGGCGGTGACCTTCGACCCGCACCCGGACGAGGTGATCAGGCCGGGCACCCACCCGCCGCTGCTCTGCACCGCCCGTCGCCGGGCCGAGCTGCTCGGCGGCCTGGGCGTGGACGCGGTCTGCGTGCTGCCGTTCACGCTCGACTTCTCGCGCCTCGACCCGGAGGAGTTCGTCCGCGCGGTCCTGGTCGAACGGCTGCACGCCAACGCGGTCGTGGTCGGCGAGGACTTCCGCTGCGGCTACAAGGCGGCCGGCGACGTCCAGCTCATCTCCAAGCTGGGCGAGAAGTACGACTACACGACCGAAGGCCTGCCGCTGCTCGCCCTGGACGGCATCACGATCTCCTCCACCCACATCAGGGCGCTGCTGGCGGCGGGCGACGTAACCGGGGCCACTAAGGCCCTCGGCCGCCCGCACCGGGTCGAGGGGATCGTCGTCCGCGGCCACCAGCGCGGCCGCCAGCTCGGCTTCCCGACCGCGAACGTGGAGTCGCCGCCGCACACCGCGATCCCGGCCGACGGCGTCTACGCAGGCTGGCTCGCCACCCTGGACGAAGCAGGCCAGGAAGCCCGCCGCTGGCCGGCCGCGATCTCGATCGGCACCAACCCGACCTTCGACGGCACCAGGCAGACGGTCGAGGCCTACGCGCTCGCCCCGCACGACCTCGACCTGTACGGAGTCCACGCGGCGATCGACTTCGGCACCCGGCTGCGCGGCACCCTCCGCTTCGACTCGATCGAGGCCCTGGTCGAGCAGATGCACCTCGACGTCGCCCAGACCAGAGAGCTCTGCGCTGAATAATTGCAAGCCACCGATCGGCCGGTCTAGCAGGCGATCGCGGCCGGTCCAGGCCGTTTGCCACGCCATCCCGCCCTTGTCCGATTAGCGATCAGACTGTACGGTGGTGGCCGAACAGCAATTCCGTGTGTGCGAGGTTGGCTCCGCCGCCGGAGGGTAGCCGAGCGACCTGGTCTGTCGTCGAGTGGAGCTGCTCATGCAGCTAACAGCACGTCGCATCGCTCTCGTAGCGATGCAGGCTGCCCTCGCGACGGCCGGCATCTTCGTCGTCATGCTGCTGTTCTCCCGCCCAGCCCACGCAACGACCGCGGCCCTGTCCCCCCTCAAAGCAACCCTGACGTCCACCATCTCGGGCCCCTCGTCAACCCTCCGCTCAGCCACCTCAACCCTCGGCTCAGCCTCGTCAACGCTCGGCTCAGCCACGTCAGCGGTCAGCTCAGCGACGTCGCCGGTCACCTCAGCGGTCGCCTCCGCGTCGTCGACGTCCACCCCCATTTCAAAGAGCGGCACCTCAGCAGGCACCGGTTCAACCAGCACCACCTCGCCCGCCCCCAGCTCATCCGGCACGAGCTCACCGGCCACCGGCTCGTCTGGCGCCGGCCCGTCGAGCTCGAGCTCACCGGCCACCGACTCCTCCGGCACGAGCTCACCCGCCACGAGCCCAGCCGACGCCGGCTCAGGCGCCCCGGCCTCCTCATCGGCCAGCCCCGCGCCGCCGCCCGCCACCCCAGCCAGTGCGCCCGCCCAAGCCCCCAGCCAGCCGTCGGCGGCGACCCCCGCCCGCGGCAAGGCCGCCTCACCTGCCTCAAGCACACCCGCCCCGGGCATCCCCGACGGTCCGGTGACTCCAGTCGTACCGACTGTGACCAAGACGCTTGCGCCCGCCGCCCCGGCCGCCCCGACCGCGTCCACCACCCCGACCGCGTCTACAGCGCCATCGGAGCCGTCCGCGTCATCGGCGCCCGCGCCGCCCCCCGCGTCCCCCGTGCTACCGGCCCCCGCCGCTGCGCCCGTGTCCGCCGCGTCCAGCGCGCCATCCGCGACTACCACGCCGACCGCCCCGGCCCGCGCCACCAACTCGTTGGTCCCGGTCGCCACCGCCGTTGCCAGGACCCTGCCACCCGTCACCGGCTCGGCCGCCTCCATCGTCGGCACCACCCCCGAGACACTGGCACCGGTCGAGAACGCGCTCGCTCCGGTCGCCAAGACACCGACAGCGGAGGCGGCTGCGGCGGCCGCCGTCACCACCGTAGCGCCCAGTTCCGATGGGGTGGCTCCGGTCGCGACAGCGGTAGCCCCCGTGACCGGCGCGGTCGCCCCGGTCGTGAACACAGTCGATAAGACCGTCGCTCCCGTGGCCGCAACGGCTACCCCGGTCGTCACCACGACGGAAAAGACGCTGGCCCCTCCGGTCGGCGCGGTGGCCCCAGTGATCGCCGCCGCCAGTAAGACCATCACCCCAGTCACTGGCGCAGCTTCCCCAGTCCTTGCCTCCGTCGCGAAGACCCTGGCTCCCGTGGCCGGCACCGTGACCCCGGTCGTCACCACGGTGACGAATACCTTGGCTCCCGTCGCCGGCGTCGTGGCCCCGCTGGTGAACACCACGACGACGGCCCTGGCCCCGGTCACGGGCGCTGCGGCCCCGCTGGTGACTACCGTGACTGAGACGCTGGCCCCGGTCACGGGCGCTGCCGCCCCGCTGGTGACTACCGTGACTGAGACGCTGGCCCCGGTCACGGGCGCTGCCGCCCCGCTGGTGACTACCGTGACCAAGACGCTGGCCCCGGTCTCGGGTGCGGTCACCCCGCTGGTGACCTCCGTGACTGAGACGCTGGCTCCCGTCACGGGTGCGGTCACCCCGCTGGTGACCTCCGTGACCAACACCCTGGCCCCCGTCACGGGCGCGCTGACCCCGCTGGTGGCCAGTGTGGTCAAGCCGCTGGCTCCGGTCACCGGGGCCATCATCCCCCTCGTCACGACCGTGGTCGAGCCTCTGGTGCCTGTCACCGATGTGGTGGCTCCGGCCGTGGCGCCGGTCATCAAGTCCCTGGTGCCGGTCACCGCCCTGGTGACCCCGCCCGGCACCCTGGCCCCTCTCGCCACGGCCCTGGTTGCGCCGCAGGCGCCCGGCACGAGCACAACCGCCGGGCAAAGCCCGGCACCGCCGAGCGCGCCCCGGCCCGGTCAGACCGCCGACACGTCGGCGGCCGCCCCCAGCGCAACCGCGGCGCCGGCGACCGCGGGCGAAGGGGCCTTCTCGGCAGTCGCCCGGTGCGGCGGGCGCGCCCGCGTCGCCGGCCCCGGCCCTGCCGCGTCCGGCGATCGCGCCGGGCGGCGGGGGCGGCGCCGGGGGCTCGGCCGGGCTGTCCGGCGGCGGCAGCGGCGGCGGCGGCGGCGTCCAGGGGACCGCCTGCGCGGCCCTGCTGGCGCTGCTGACCCTGATCCTGCTGCGCCTGGCGCGCCGCCCCGCCGCCGCGTCGGTGTGGCGGGCGGCGCTGCCCGAGGTATCGCCCGCTTAACCCCGCTTTCCTTCCTCCTGGCCCCGAGCGCCCCGCGCCGGGCCAGGGCGTTGAGCGCTTATCTCCCTCGGAAGGAAAGTGACGGCACCATGCGCGTGCGGACCCGGTCCGCGTGCGTGGCGCTCGCCTGGGCCATCCTGCTCATCATGACCGCGGCCGGACCCATCGGGTCCCTGCGCCCGGCCCAGGCGACCACCCGCATCGCGGGCACCACCAGCACCACCACCAGCACTACCAGCACGACCGCCCAGGTCACCCTGACCAGCAGCGTGACCACCACCCCGGCCGGCCCACCGGCCACCACGACAACAGGCGCTCCGGCCACGACCACGGCGTCACCGGCGCCGGCCCGCCCCGCCGCGCGAACGACAGCGCGCGACAGCGCCGGCACTCGGACCGGCGCCGGCACCCGGACCGGCGCCGGCCCCCGGCACAGGCGCATACCCGGACGGGCGCCGGCACCTACCTCGTGCAGCCCGGCGATACCCTGTCGGGCATCGCGGCCGCCCTCGCCATCCGCGGCGGCTGGCCGGCCCTGTACGCGGCCAACCGGCGCGCCATCGGCAACGATCCCGGCCTCATCCGCCCCGGTTTGACCCTGACGCTGCCCGGCCCGATCGCGGCGACCCACTACAAGATCGCGGCCGGCGACACCCTGTCGGGCATCGCCGCCGCGTTCGGCACCGCCGGCGGCTGGCCCGCCCTGTACGCGGCCAACCGACGGGCGATCGGCCCCGATCCGGACGTTATCCGCGCCGGCACCGTGCTCGTGATCCCGCACTCGGGGTTGCCCGCGCGGCCTCCACTGCGTCAGGTGCCGTCCGCGTCGGCCGCACCGCATCGCATCGCGCAGCCCACACAATCCGCACCGGCAACAGCGCCGTCAGGGCGACCGACACCGGCCCAGCCGTTGACTGGCGCACGCCAGCGTCCTCGGTCAGCGCAGGTGACGTCGACGGGCGGCCTCCCTCGGTGGCTCGAGATCGTGCTGGCGGCGGCCGGCCTGCTCATCGCGACCGCGTTCCTGACCGAGCCGGTCTTGGCGCTCGCCCGACGCCGCCGGGCAGCCCGCCCGGCAACAGCGGACGCGCATATCGTGCTGGCGGACTACGAGCGGCTCGTCGTAACCCACAGCCGGGCGGACGGCACGGTCTACGTGCTGCGCCCGCCTGACGTGGACCCGCAGGCGATCCTGCTGGCCGCCCGCCTGGTCCTCGCCCAAGACCGCTACGAGGCCCTCGCGGGCCACCTTGGAGTCCCCGCCCACTGGCCCAGAGAGTGACCGGGCGCAGAGCGCCGACAATACGTCGACGGGACGGTCCGATTCCGCCGGGACCGGTTCGGAGCAGCTATCGCCGAGTGGCTGGCTGCCGGACCGGATCCCGGTGGGGTGGGAGCCTTCCGGCGCGATGATTTTCCTGACGGCGGTCGGTCTTACCGGGCATGACTATGACGACGAGAGTCCAGAGCGTGTCGATCCCGGTGGCCGATCAGGACCGGGCACTAGCCTTTTACACGGAGGTGCTCGGCTGCGAGTTGCGCACTGACATCGAGGTATGGCCCGGGGCCAGGCTGGTCGAAGTGGTGCCTCCCGGGTCGAGCGTCGGCCTGGTGCTACTGCCCCCGGACAGCGAAATCCCGATGGCTGTACGGTTGGGCACGACCAACGCCGAGACCGCCCACGCGCGACTTCGCCAGGCGGGCGCGACGCTGCACAACGACGAGGTCGTCCATCTCGACGGCGCCCCGCCAATGTTCTTTTTCGCCGACCCGGACGGCAACGGGCTCGTATATCTAGAGGAAGGATCCGACGGGGCTAGCGACAACTGAGGCCGGCATCTCGAACGGGCCAGCTAAGGCCTAGCTCTCGAAAAGTACGATCGCGACCCCGCGATAGCTCGCCTGAATAGCGATATGCCGATTTGTTTTGGGACTGTTAAACCGGTCGAGGGCGGGGCGGGGCGGTTCCTGAGGGACTCCACCAGGGCGGTGACGTGCCGGCGGTCTTCGGCGGACAACTCGTCAATGCTCGCGATCAGCAGCTCACGCTCCTGATCATCCGAGACGACGCGCTGTGGGTCGGCCGGAGGCTCGTCGTAGTAATGCATTCCGGTCGACTCGGCGGCGGCGGTGCGAACGGCCGAGACGGGCACGTCGAGTCCCTTGGCGAGGCCGTTGATGGTGGCCGGGCGCGGTGGCCGGACCAGGTTCCGTGTAGTGGCGAGGGTGTAGACCGTGGACCGGGGCAGTCCGCTGCGGCGGGCGACCTCGCCGTAGGACCAACCTCGCTCCTGCAGTCGCCCCGCGATCAGCCGCTGCAGTGGATTGACCGGTTGCGCCGACACTGCCCCGGCGTTCTCCAGGCCACCTTCGGGGAGGGCGACCCTGCCATCCGCAGCGTCGGCGTCCGCCGGACGACGTCCGCTGAGATCGGGTCCGTCCCGCGGTGATTTGGCGTCCGCCGGGAGGTCTTCGGGGTGGCCACCCCCGTCATCCGCCCCCGCGTGCGCCCTCATGCTCACCAACCTAACGCGCTCTCACCTGCTCTGATCTGCCGCCGCAGCGCGCGGATCACCCGCAGTTCCGGGCCTTGACCGTTCTGTGATCTTGCTGTACGGTTATGACCGTACACTACGTACGTCAAGTAGCGTACACAAGATCAAACAGCAGATTCCGTAAAGGAACTCTCCAAGGAGGCTCCAATGTCCGCATCAACCGTGACGATGGAGGAACTCGAGCTCGAGAGCGCTGAGCTGCTCCCGAACCGCGAGACCCTGTGCTGCGGCGGCAGCTACCACCCGGGCCACAGCGTCAGCTTCACCCAGGTCGGCTACGGCAACACCGCCCAGGCCGGGCTGGTAAACGTGTCCGCGCTCAACGGGAGCTTCGACAACATTCTCAGCCTCGGGTCCGGCAACATCCTGTAGCGCCCGAGTAGCGCTGCTCACGGTCATGTGCGAATACCTGCGGGGTGGCGCAGGAGAAGGGTCGTCCGGTACCGCCGGACGGCCCTCTTCGCTGCCCGCGGCGTCTAGCCCTTCAATATCGGTGACGCCTTCCTCGTCTGGGGTTCCCGAGGCGCCCCGGCTAGCCCTGGGGGTGGAGTTGCTTGGCGAGTTCAAGAACTCCGGCTACAGCCCGCCGCCGTTCCTCGTCCGCCGCCCCGACGGCCAGGTCATCCAGATGTCGCGGCTGCTGTACCTGGTGGCCACGCTGATCAACGGCATCCGCAGTGCGGCCATCATCGCCGAACTGGCGAGCGCGGACCTCGGCCGGTCCCTCGGTGCCGATCAGGTCCGCTACATCATCACGGCCAAGTTGCTGCCCCTCGGCCTCATCGCCGGCCCCGGTGCCCCCGTCGCCCCGCCCACCGCCAGCCCGCTGCTCGCCCTGCGAGCCCGCGGCACCCTGCTTCCGGAAACTGCCGCCAACGTCGTCGCGGCGATGCTGCGGCCGCTGTTCCGCTGGCCCGCCGTCGTGGCCGTGGTGGTCAGCGTCGCCGCCGTGGACTGGTGGCTCGTCGCGACCCATCAGCTGGCGATCGGGCTTGACCAGCTGCTGCGGGACCCGGCGACGCTGCTAATCGTGTTCGTCCTGTCGGTCGCCTCGGCCGCGTTCCACGAGTGCGGGCACGCGACCGCCTGCCGTTACGGCGGCGCCCGGCCGGGCAAGATCGGGGCCGGCATCTACCTGGTCTGGCCGTCGTTCTTCACCAACGTCACCGACTCCTACCGGCTCAGCCGCGCCGCCCGCCTCCGCACCGACCTGGGCGGCCTGTACTTCAACTTGATCTTCATCCTCGGTATGGCCGTCCTCTACGAGGCGACCCGGGCTCAGATCCTGCTGCTGGTCATCGCCGTGACGCACCTGGAGATGCTGCAGCAGCTGCTCCCGTTCGTGCGCTTTGACGGTTACTTCATCCTCAGTGACATCGTCGGCGTCCCTGATCTGTTCGCCCGGGTTACTCCAATAATCAAGAGCGTCCGGGCCAAGGGCCGCATCGACCCCCGGGTCGCCGGCCTGCGCCGGGGGGCCAGGATCGCGGTCACCACTTGGGTGCTGTGCGTCGTCCCGCTGCTTACGATCATCGTTGGCTATCTCGTGATCTGTCTCCCGCAGATCAACCGGGCGCTGTGGCGGGCCACCGTCCAGCAGGCCGGCCTCGCGGGCGCGGCCATCGGCGCCCACCACTACGCGATCGCAGCCCTGGATGCGATCGGCGTCGCACTGGCGGCTCTGTCGGTCGTCGGCTCGCTCTACATCGTGATCGGGCTGACGCGGCGGGCCGTCATCCTCGGCCTGCGCTGGTCAGCCGACCGGCCCGTCCGCCGCCTCGTCGTCGCCGTCGTCGCCGCCGTCATCGCGGCCTCGCTCGCGACCCTGTGGGCCAGCCAGGGACAGTTCCGTGGTTGGTAACCGACGACCTCAGCAGGAGCCTTCGATGTCCTCACCACGCCTTGACCCGGGGCACGCCGGCCAGAACGAACAGGGTCAGCCTTATGAGGGCAAGCACCGCGCCCCGGAATCGAGATCCCGGGGTCTGGTGCGCAGGGTAGCCAACATGGTCCTCGACCAGCAGGCCACCGCGACGCATCAGTTGCCGGACCCACCAGCATCAGTGAACCTTGAAGTTCCTGGCGACCAGGATCCCGCCACCGCCCAGGAATGACTCGGAGGCGGCCCACGGTCGCGCGGGCTCGCAGCCGGCGTCGGCGGCCTGTCGGCCACGCCATCGACATGAAGTCCGACCTGTCACCTACGCCATCGACCGCCCCTATCAGTGTCGGTGGCGTAGGTGACAGGCGCGGTTTGGTGTCGGTGGCGTAGGTGACAGGTGCCGTTTGAGTCGATGGCGTGGCCGTCGGTCGGCAGGCTTGGCGAGAGGCACTGGGTTCGGGGCGACGAGTGACCCGTCCCCAGCCCTACGGACTTCATCGCGCGGGTGGCCGAAGCCGGACATCGGCACAACATCGTCATCGTCACCACGCTCAACAAGCAGGCCGGACATAGTGGTCGTTGTGTGCTGTTCAGGTCGTATAGCGCCCCAAACGGAACACGTTGGCGTCTGCGGTCGAGAAACGCCCACCCGTTCGGCACACAATCATGGCTCCTGCCCGAGTGCGCCCGGCCCGCCGCCTGGTTGGGCCCGACGACGCGGCCAGGGGAGCTGCACCGGCGCGCCTCAAGGACGCCACAGACGCCACAGACGTAACAAACGACCCAGTCGCCGCGAGCGGCCGCAGAGCGGCCCGGGGGTAAGGAGGGCCACCGGGTTAGGGGAATCAGGCGGCGCCACAGTCGCGCGGGACCGTTCGATATGACCGGATTGTTGGCCTTTGATCTTGACGGTAGCCCGACCCCCGGACAGCCTCTCGAGCTGGACAGAGGGCCACATCCACCGTGGTATTGTGAAACGCTACCGGTGAAGTGCCGGTCTTGGCCCAGACGTGCTGCACCCTCATGGCGGCCGTCGTACGGGGATTCACAATCTTTAATCATTAGGGAGCCACGTGCCGCTCGAAGCCGAAGTTAAGAAGCAGATCTTTGCGGAGTACGCGATCAATGAGGGTGACACCGGTTCGCCGGAGGTCCAGATCGCACTGATGACCCGCAGGATCAACGATCTGAACGAGCACCTGAAGGTGCATCAGCACGACCACCACAGCCGCCGCGGCCTGCTGCTGCTTGTTGGCCGCCGCCGCCGCCTGCTGGGCTACCTGCGGAGCACCGACATCACTCGGTACCGCACGCTGATCGAGCGCCTGGGCCTGCGCCGCTAGTCAGGCCCCTACGTGCGCGGGCCGGTCGCTGGACCGGGTGCTTCAGCTCCCGGTAAGGTTGGCCTGGCCCGCGCGATAACAGAACAAAAGCAGAACGACACATCCCGTAGCCCCCGGCCCGAGCGCCTGGGCCGGTCCTCGGTAGTGGTCCCCGGGATCCTGAACTAGTCGGCCGTGATGCCGACCCAGGGCCCGAGGGCTTCGATCGAAGACCGGCCGGCTGCCCCGCTTGAAGGCAAGCGGGTACGCCAGAGCCGACCATGGCACGGCGGCGGGTGGGTGCGGGATCTACCGCAAGGAGGTCTCACCCGTATGAAGGGTGTGAAAAGCGCTGAAGCCGTTATCGATAACGGCGAGTTTGGCGTACGCAAAATCAGGTTTGAGACCGGTCGACTCGCGCGTCAGGCGTCCGGATCCGCCCTCGTCGTCCTCGACGAGGAGACCGTCATCCTCTCCTCGACCGTCGCGTCGAAGCATCCCAAGGAGAACCTCGACTTCTTCCCGCTGACGGTCGACGTCGAGGAGAAGATGTACGCGATCGGGCGCATCCCCGGCTCGTTCTTCCGCCGCGAGGGCCGCCCGTCCGAGGACGCGATCCTCACCTGTCGGCTCATCGACCGGCCGCTGCGCCCGTCCTTCGTCAAGGGCCTGCGCAACGAGATCCAGATCGTCGAGACGATCCTCTCGCTCAACCCCGAGCACCTGTACGACGTGGTCGCGATCAACGCCGCGTCGATGTCCACCCAGCTCGCCGGCCTGCCGTTCGCAGGCCCGATCGGCGGGGTCCGGGTTGCTCTGATCAAGGACCAGTGGGTCGCGTTCCCGACCCACCCGCAGCTCGAGCAGGCCACATTCGACATGGTGGTGGCCGGCCGGATGCTTGAGGACGGCGACGTCGCGATCATGATGGTCGAGGCCGAGTCCACCCCGCAGACGCTGAAGCTGCTGGCCGACGCGGACGCCACCGGCGCCGTCGCGCCGGACGAGGAGACCGTGGCCGAGGGCCTCGAGGCGGCCAAGCCGTTCATCGCGGCGCTCTGCCAGGCGCAGACGATCCTCGCCGCGGCCGCGGTCGAGGCCGGGCTCGCCCCGGCCACCACGTCGGAGTTCCCGATCTTCGCCGACTACGGCGACGACGTCTTCGAGGCGGTTTCCGGTGCGGTCACCGACGAGCTCGCCAAGGCGCTCACGATCGCACCCAAGCAGGAGCGGGCGGCCGAGGAGGACCGGGTCAAGGCGCTCGCGCTCGAGCGGCTGGGCGAGAAGTTCGAGGGTCGCGAGAAGGAGGTCAGCGCTGCCATCCGTTCGCTGACCAAGAAGCTGGTCCGCAAGCGGGTCGTCAACGACGGCCTCCGCATCGACGGCCGCGGCCTGACCGACATCCGGCCGCTCTCGGCCGAGGTCGGCGTGCTGCCCCGGGTGCACGGCTCGGCGTTGTTCGAGCGCGGCGAGACCCAGATTCTGGGTGTGACCACGCTGAACATGCTCCGCATGGAGCAGATGGTCGACACGCTCAACCCGGAGCGCACCAAGCGCTACATGCACAACTACAACATGCCGCCGTACTCGACCGGTGAGACCGGCCGGGTGGGCTCGCCCAAGCGCCGCGAGATCGGCCACGGCGCGCTCGCCGAGCGGGCGATCGTCCCGGTGCTGCCGACCCGCGAGGAGTTCCCCTACGCGATCCGTCAGGTCTCCGAGGCGCTCGGCTCCAACGGCTCGACCTCGATGGGCTCGGTCTGCGCGTCGACGATGGCGCTGCTGAACGCCGGGGTGCCGCTCAAGGGCATGGTCTCCGGCATCGCGATGGGCCTGATCTACGAGGGCGGCACCTACGTCACCCTGACCGACATCCTGGGTGCCGAGGACGCGTTCGGCGACATGGACTTCAAGGTCGCGGGCACCGAGCAGGTCATCACCGCGCTGCAGCTCGACACCAAGCTCGACGGCATCCCCGCCTCGGTCCTCGGCGCCGCGCTCAAGCAGGCCCGCGGCGCGCGGATGACCATCCTCGGCGTCATGCGCGAGGCGGTCTCGGCGCCGGGCGAGATGTCGCCGCTACGCGCCTCGGATCATCACCATCAAGGTCCCGGTGGACAAGATCGGCGAGGTCATCGGCCCGAAGGGCAAGATGATCAACTCGATCCAGGACGACACCGGCGCCGAGATCACGATCGAGGACGACGGCACGATCTACATCGGCGCGACCGACGGCCCGTCCGCCGACGCGGCCAGGGACGTGATCAACGCGATCGCGAACCCGCACATGCCCGAGGTGGGCGAGCGGTTCCTCGGCACCGTGGTGAAGACGACCACGTTCGGCGCGTTCGTGTCGCTGCTGCCCGGCAAGGACGGCCTGCTGCACGTCACGCAGATCCGCAAGCTGCACGGCGGCCGCCGGATCGAGAACGTCGACGAGGTCATCCACATCGGCGACAAGATCCAGGTCGAGATCCGCGAGATCGACGACCGGGGCAAGCTGTCGCTGGTCCCGGTCGAGGTGATCGAGCGCGAGGCCGCGGGCGAGGACCTCGGCGGCGGCGACTCGAACGAGGACCGTCCCGGCATCCGCAGCGAGCGCAGCGAGCGGGGCGACCGTCCGCACCGCGAGCGCAGCGGCGACGGCGGCGGCGGTGGCGACCGTCGTCCGCGGCAGCGCTCTCGTGGCGGGCAGCGCGACTAGATGAGTGACGAACGGACCGTTGGCTCCCCGCTGACCTCGGCCGATTCGACCGTGCGCAGGACCGTCCTCCCGGGCGGCCTGCGCGTGGTCACCGAGTTCCTCCCGGCCGTGCGGTCGGTGGCGCTCGGCATCTGGGTCGGGGTCGGGTCACGGGACGAGGACGAGACGCACGCGGGCGCGACCCACTACCTTGAGCACCTGCTGTTCAAGGGGACGCGCAAGCGTTCCGCGCTCGACATCTCGGCGGCGATGGACGCGGTCGGCGGCGAGCTGAACGCGTTCACCGCCAAGGAGTACACCTGCTACTACGCGCGGGTGCTCGACGCCGACCTGCCGCTGGCGATCGACGTGCTCTCGGACATGGTCACCGACTCGCTGATCGAGCCGAAGGACGTGGACGCCGAGCGGAACGTGGTGCTCGAAGAGATCGCGATGAACGAGGACGACCCGGGCGACACCGTGCACGAGGCGTTCACCACGCGGCTGTTCGGCGACACGCCGCTCGGCCGACCGATCCTGGGCACGGTCGACTCGATCAACGCGATCACCAGGGACCAGATCTTCGAGCACTACCGGGCCAGGTACACGCCGCCGCAACATCGTCGTGGCGGCGGCGGGCAACCTGGACCACGACATGGTGGTGGAAGGCGTCCAGGCGGCGTTCGCGGCAGCGCTGACCGACGCCGGCGCGGCCAGCCCGGCCGCGCCGCGGCTGCGCGACGCGGGCGGTCTCTGGGACGGCTACGGCACCGGCCGCCGGATCCGGGGTCAACCTGATCTCCCGGCCGATCGAGCAGGCCAACCTGGTCCTCGGCTGCGAGGGGCTGTCGCGCACCGACGACCGCCGGTTCACGCTCGGCGTGCTCAACGCCGCGCTCGGCGGCGGCATGTCGTCGCGGCTGTTCCAGGAGGTCCGCGAGAAGCGCGGGCTGGCGTACTCGGTCTACAGCTTCGCCTCCCAGCACGCCGACACCGGCCTCTGGGGCGTCTACGTCGGCTGCCTGCCGTCGAAGGCGGACGAGGTGCTGTCGATCGTCTCGGCCGAGGTCGCGAAGGTGGTCGAGTCCGGCCTCACCGACGCCGAGCTCGACCGGGGCAAGGGCCAGGTCCGCGGCGGCATCGTCCTCGGCCTCGAGGACCCGTCCTCGCGGATGACCCGGCTCGGCAAGTCCGAGCTCGTCTACCCCGGCCTCGAGCCGGTCGACGACGTGCTGGCCGCGATCGACGCGGTCACCCACGAGGACATCCGGTCGATCGCGACCGAGGTCCTCACCCGGCCGAAGGTGCTGGCGGTGGTGGGGCCGTACGACAAGCCCGACTCCTTCAGCTCGATCGCCTCGTAACTTCCTGCACCTTCCAACGCTGACGGCCCCGCCCGAGAACTCCACTCGGGCGGGGCCGTCAGCGTTTCCAATCGCGCACCGCCAGAACCCCCAGTCGCCCGCGCCCCACCTGTTTGGGGCACCGTCCCGAAGATCTTGGAAACTTTTATCGTGGCGGAAGAAAAACACGCTATATACGTGCAAAACTTCCGCGATAAAACAACCTTCCAAGATTCTTCGTACCCGAGGTGACTGCGAGACGGGTGAGTCGAGTGAAATTGGCCCCGGTGGCTAGTCGAGCCCGAGCAGCGGCTCGATGCCGACGGTCAGGCCGGGCGGCAGCGACGCGATGCCGCGGACGGCCACCAGCACGCCGGGCATGAACGACGCCCGGTCGAGCGAGTCGTGCCGGATGGTCAGCGTCTCGCCATGGCCGCCGAACAGCACCTCCTGATGGGCGACCAGGCCCGCCAGCCGCACCGAGTGCACGTGGATATCGTCCACGCGGGCGCCGCGCGCCCCGGAGAGCTCCTCTTTCGTCGCGTCGGGCGGCGCGCCCAGGCCGGCCGCGGACCGAGCCTCGCTGATGAGCGCCGCCGTGCGCAGCGCCGTCCCCGAGGGCGCGTCCATCTTGTTCGCGTGGTGTAGCTCGATGATCTCGGCCGAGTCGAAGAAACGGGCCGCCTGGGCGGCGAACCGCATCATCAGGATCGCCCCGATCGAGAAGTTGGGCGCGATGAGCACGCGCACCCCCGGCGCCGCGTCAAGCCACGCCCGGACCTCGGCCAGCCGGTCGTCGCCGAAGCCGGAGGTGCCCACCACCACGCTGAGGCCGTGCTCGACGCACCAGCGCAGGTTGCCCATCACCGCCGCGACGTGGGTGAAGTCGACCACGACGTCGGAGCCGATCAACGCGTCGAGCGAGTCACCCTGGTCGACCTGCGCGACCAGCTCGGTGTCGGGCGCGCCCTCGACGGTCGCGCTGGCCTCGCGACCCATCCGCCCACGGGCGCCGAGCACTCCCACCTTGATCATCAGGGCCTCCACGCTAGCTCGCTGCCGTTGTCGGCAGGATTCTATGCCCAGGCGCCCAGGCGTTAGGCTGCGGTTATGTGCCGAAGCATCAAGACCCTGCGCCCGCCGTACGCCGAGGACGTCACCGACCAGGACATGCGGGCCGCCGCGCTCCAGTACGTGCGGAAGATCAGCGGCTTCCGGACCCCGGCCGCCCGTAACGCGGCCGTGTTCGACGCCGCGGTCGAGGAGATCGCGGCCGCGACCGCCCGCCTGCTCGAATCGCTCGAGGTCCATCCGCAGCACCACGCACCAGCACTCGAGCTAGCCGGACCACTGCCCGTATCACCGTGTCGCTTGCGTTATGTCAGCTTGTATTCGACACATAACGGGTAGTGATGGATCATGAAGCTGATTCTCAACGTGATCTGGCTGGTCCTGTGCGGCTGGTGGATGGCGCATCCTGTACGTCTCTGGCGGGCATCATCTGCTTGATCCTGATCATCACGATCCCGTTCGGCGATCGCGTCCTTCCGGATCGCCGGCTACGTGCTCTGGCCGTTCGGGCGGTCGATCCAGATGCGCAGGGAGGCGGGCATCGGCTCGCTGATCGGCAACATCATCTGGATCATCCTGGTCGGCTGGGAGCTGGCGCTCGGCCACCTGACGAGCCGGGATCCTGCTCTGCCTGACGATCATCGGCATCCCGCTCGGGCTCGCGAACTTCAAGCTGATCCCGATCTCGCTGCTGCCGCTCGGCGTCCGGATCGTCCGCTCGGACGAGCTCTACCCCGGCTACGCCGGCGGCCACCCGGTCGACTACGCCGGCCAGCAGCGCTACTAAGGCGCGCTACTAAGGCGCGCTGACTAAGGCGCGCTAGCAAGACGCGCCGCAAACAGCGACGCCGCGCCGGTTTCGCGTGCGCGCGGGCCGGGGGAGCGTAGCCTGTCGTCCATGGAGGAGACCGATAGCCGGGTCGAGGTTTACGTAACCACCGACACGTCCGGCGCGCCGCACAAGGCGGACGAGCCCAGGCTCTGGGTGATGTACGACGCCGCGAAGCCGGAGGCGGGCAAGCTTTACTTCACCGAGGCCGAGTGGGACGCGTTCGTGCTCGGCGTCAAGGACGGCGAGTTCGACCTCGACGAAGACGGCAACCTGCCGCCCGTCCCCGAAGACCAGCGGACGCCCCAGCAGACGTAGCAGACACGCCAGCAGACGCAATAGCAGACGCAATAGCAGCAGCCCGCCATCAGGTCCCACCCCGTCGGCGGTCTGGTCTGGTATCGACCCTGATGTACCAGTTACGCTTCAAATATGGTGCCCCGACCGCGTCGGCCAATGCTGGATTCCGCGCGGTTCGGCCGGACACCGGTCCAGTTCCTGTTCGTGCTCGCGGCCTGCTGCCTGGTCGCGATCGTCGCCCTGGTGATCGTGGTGGCCCAGCGCGGCCCGGCGCCAGCGCTGGTCGGCCTCGGCCTGGCGGTGCTGCCGATCCCGCTGCTGGTGGTGCTGATCCTCTACCTCGACCGGCTCGAGCCGGAACCGCGGGCGCTGCTGGCGGCGATGTTCGGCGCGGGCGCGGGCATCGCGGTGATCACGCCTGCTGCTCGGCCGCGCGTTCCGGCACCGGCGCGATCACCCCGCCGGAACTCGGGCCGCACGCGGGGCAGGTGGTCGGCGTCACCGTCGGCGCGGCGATCGGCGGCGCCCTGGTCGCCCAGACCCTCAGCGGCGTCGTGCTGCTGGCGCTGCTGGCCTCGCGCCGGACCGAGATTGACGGGGCCCACGACGGCGTGGTCTACGCGTCCATGACCGGCCTCGGCTTCGCGCTGGTGGCCAACCTCTACGCCTACTCCGAGGCGTGGAACGCCGGCGCCTCCGCGCTGGTCGAGGAGTTCGCCCGGCGCGGGATAGTCGGCCCGCTCTTCCAGGCGCTGTTCACCTCGATGATCGGGCTCGGCGTCGCCTACGCCGCCTCCCGCCGCTCGGGCGGGTACCTGGCGATCGCGGTCGGCTGGCTCGCCGCCGTCGCGCTTGACGCGCTCTGGAATCACTCCGTCGCCGCCCGCGGCACGGGCCTGCTGGTGACCTACGTCATCCTCGCCGCCGCGCGTGATCGGCGTGATCGTCGTGGTGGTCATCGACCGGCAGCGGGTGGTGGCGATGATCACGATGTTCCTGCCCGACTTCGAGCATCCGGAAGTGGTCATGGTGACCGACGTCCGGATGCTCGCCAGCCTGCGGATGCGCAGGCTCGGCCGGCAGTGGGCGCGGCTGAACCTCGGCGTCGACGGCAAGCGCGCGATGGCCCAGTACCAGCTGGCCGCGACCGAGCTGGCGATGGCCTGCAACCGCAACAGCTTCGGCCGGACGACCGAGGAGGCCTACGCCAGGCACCGGGACGACTCGCTCGACCTGATGCGGGCCGCCGCCGCGATCGTGCGCGGCAGCGAGCAGCTCTACCAGCCGCCCTGGATCGGCCCCGACGACCCATCGGTGTTCGTCGCCGGCACCGCCGTCGGCCCGCAGTCCCGGCCGACCTGGCCCCGCCGCCCGCAGGGCTAGCAGCCAGGCCAGCCAGGCCAGCCAGGCCAGCCAGCGCGCCGCCCGCCAGTCCAGGCAGCCTAGAACAGCGTCGCCTGCGCCTCCGGAACCGGCGCCGCACCGCGCCCCGGCGGCCAACCCCGAACGGCGCCCCCTCGTGCCGCAGCAGCCACTCCTTACGGTCAAGCCCGCCGCCGTAGCCGGTCAGCGAGCCGTCCGCGCCGATCACCCGGTGGCAGGGCACGATGATCGAGATCGGGTTGCGCCCGTTGGCGAGGCCGACCGCCCGGGAGGCGAGCAGCGACTTGCCGATCGCGGCGGCCACCTCGCCGTAGCTGACCGTCACGCCGTACGGGATCCGGGCCAGCTCCGCCCAGACGGCGAGCTGGAACGGGCTGCCGCTGGGCGCGAGCGCGCAGGTCGAACTCGGTCCGCGAGCCCGCGAAGTACTCGGCCAGCTGCTCCGCCGCCCGCTGAAAGCCGCCCGGCCGCCGGGTCCAGTCCGCCCGCACGGCCGCCGGGTGCCCGCCCGTGTCGAGCATGAACAGCCCGGTCAGCGCCTGCTCGTTCCCGGTCAGCAGCAGCCGGCCGATCGGCGAGTCCACGATGTCGTAGCCGGTCGGCAGCCCCGTCTCGGCCGCCACGAATGGCGTGTTCACGATGCGATCTCCTCGGCCTCGGTGCCAGCTTCGAGTGTTGCCCACAGATGGTGCACGGCGTACGAGCGCCAGGGCCGCCACGCCTGCGCCGCACCGGTATCAGACCCCGGTGCGACCGACGTGCCCGAGCGTCCGCAGCGCCCGCAGCACGCCGGCGTCGCCGGGCGGGAACGCGTCCGGATCCGATAGCGCCCGCATCCGGATGTAGCCGGCCGTCCACGGGCCGATGCCCGGCAGCGCCAGTCAGCCGCGCCGCCGCCTCCTCGCGGTCGGCCCCCGGATGCAGGCTGACCGCGCCCGACGCGAGCGCGTCGGCCAGCCCGACCAGCGCCCGCGCCCGCGAGCGCGGCATCGGCAGCGTCTCCGGGTCGAGCCCGGCGATCGTCGCCACATCGGGAAAGACATGCGTCAGCGCCCTCGGGTCGGGCCTCGGCGGTCGGCCAGACGCGCCCGTGCAGCGCGGCCAGCCGCCCCGCCAGCCGACGGGCGGCCGCGACCGACACCTGCTGGCCGAGCACGGCCCGCAGCGCGATCTCGTCGCCGTCGACCGCGCCGACCGAGCGCCGCCCCGGGCAGGCCGACGCGCCAGCGGTCCGATGACCGGGTCGGACGGCCAGGAAGCCGGAGATCGCCAGCGGGTCCGCGTCCAGGTCGAGCAGGCGCCGGCAGCGCTGCACCGCGGCGGTGACATCGCGCAGGTCAGCCAGCGCGAGCGAGCACTCCACCCAGTTCTGGCCGGGAACGATCCGCAGCCGAGCCACCCCGGGTCCGTTCGGAAGACTGATTGTTCGTGCGTATTCGGTCGCGGTGACCACCTCGACCCCGGGCACCGCCCGCGCCGCCGAGGTAACCGAAGATCCGGGCCAGGTCGATCGGCGGCCGGAACGGCAGCCGCAGGCACAGCGCCCCGGACGGCCCGGCCGCGTCGGTCGCGCCGTTCGGCCGCGGTCACGCCGTCGCGCGGCCCGTTCCCGCAGCACGCTCGGCGGCGTGTCGTAGACCTCGAGCATCGTCGCGTTGAACTGGCGGATGGAGGTGAACCCGGCCGCGAACGCGATGTCGCCCATCGCCAGCACGGTCGTCTCGACCAGAATCCGGGCCGTCCGCGCCCGTTGCGCGCGGGCCAGCGCCAGCGGCCCCGCGCCGACCTCGGCCGCGAGCACCCGGCCGATCTGGCGCGGCGAGTAGCCGAGCCGGGCCGCCAGCCCGGGCACCCCGTCCCGGTCCACGATCCCGTCCGCGATCAGCCGCATCGCCCGCGCGGCCACGTCCGACCGGACGTTCCAGTCGGGCGAGCCGGGCGAGGCGTCCGGCCGGCACCGCTTGCAGGCAGCGGTACCCGGCCTGCTGCGCCGCCGCCGCCGTCGGGTAGAACGTCACGTTCGCCCGCTTGGGCGTGATCGCCGGGCAGGACGGCCGACAGTAGATTCCGGTCGTCCGCACGGCGGTGAAGAACACCCCGTCGAACCGGGCGTCCTTGCTCGCCGCGGCCTGATACCGCTGGTCGTCGTCCATCACGCTTCCACTCAACCACCGCGGCAGCGGCGAACACTAGCGGAAATCGGACATCATAAATTCAAAATCTTTATATCGAACGGACCGTGGCTCCGCCTTCACGCGCGCCAGAAGTCGTAGGGATCGCGGCCGGCCTTGAACCCGGCCGCCTCGACGACGTCGACCGCGAGCTTGAAGCGGTCGCCGACCCGGCGCGGCAGGTGCGCGTCGCTGCCGAAGGAGACCGCGGTCCCGCCTTCCTCCCGCCACCAGCGGATCTGGTCGACCGAGGCGAGCGGCGACTTCGTGTTGACCTCGAGCACCCGTCCGGACGACGCGAGGGCGCGCAGCACCGTGCGGTACTCGTCCTCGAACGGCGTCCTCCCGGTACAGATGCGCTCCCTTGGGCCAGTACCGGCGCGGGAAGTCGAGGTGGGCGAGAACCTGGAACAGATCGCTGCCCTCGATCAGGTCGACCAGCTCGGCGAAGTAGTAGCGCATCACCGCGTCGTCCGACATCTCGCCGAAGAGCGCGTCCGCCGCGACCAGCCTGCCCTTGTACGGGACCGCGTGCAGCGAGCCGAGGACGCGCTCGAAGGCGTTGCCCGCGCACGATCGCGCCCGCGCTGGCGGCGAACAGGTGCGGCTCGCCCGCCTCTACGCCGGCCAGGATGCGCAGGCCGGGGAAGCGCTGCCGGCACTCCTCGATCGACGCCATGTAGCCGGTCACGTCGAGCGGCCTGATCCGGCTCCACCAGCGATGATCGGTGGCGACCTCGACGATCGCGTCGCCCGGGGCGCTGGCGGTGAACTCGAGGTGCTCGGTAAAGGCGATCGCGGGCAGCCCGATCGCCACGGCCTGCTCGCAGCTGCGCACCATCGACGCGTCCGCCGGCGTGTCGTACGACCACTCGGTATGTACGTGATTGTCGGCAGGAAGCACGCTGGCAATTCTATCGGTGTGCCGCTTACCAGCGGTCGTCGCGGTCCTTGGCCGAGGTGATGACGTAGATCTCGCCAGTCTGGCGCGCCTCCGGCGGCGCCTGCCTGGGGGCGCCGCGGAGCGCCCGGGGCGGCGCCGGGCTCGCGGCCGCCGGCCTCGCCCGCGCGGCACGATCGCGCCGCCCTTCTTGCCCGACTTCACCAGCCGGTCCCAGCGCTCTTCCCAGTCGGCGACGTCGCCGTCGCAGGCGTTCACGTAGGCGATGAGCACCGGCAGCGTCGGCAGCCGGAGACCGCCCGCCGCCGACGCCAGCGTCCGCATCGTGTAGTGCGACTTCTCCGCCATGTCGGGGTAGTCGAGTCCGACCTTGGCCCGCAGCACCCGCAGGTCGCGCGCGAACGCCGCGACGTTGTCGGTCTCGATCGCCGCGATCACGCCCTTGCTGCCGGGCGGCGGGTCGGGCAGCGCGCTGTCCCGCTGCCTGATGACCGGGCCGCTCGCGCGGCCGAACGAGCCGGTGGACCGGGGGTCGGCCGCCATCGGATCCCCGACCCGGCCGAACGAGCCGGTGCCGCGCATACCGGGACCGTGGCCGCCGGGCGCACCGTAGCGCGGGTCGCCCTGCCCTGGTGCGGCTGTCCTGGATAGGACTGCCCAGGGTACGGCTGTCCGGGATACTGCTCGGCCTGCGTGCTGCTGTCCGGGATACTGCTGGCCCGAGTAAGGCTGGCCCGCTTGCGGCTGTCCGTGGAATGGCGGCTGGCCGGCGCCTGCCCAGCCCTGACCGGGCGCCTGCCCGGCGGCCTGCCAGGACCCGGTGTTCCTGAACCCCGGGCCGTACTGGGCTCCAGCATGTGGGGCGCCCGCCGCCCATGCCCCCTGGCCGGGCGGCCAGCCCTGGCCTGCGTCGGGCCCGGCCGCCTGCCACGAGCCGGTGTTGCGTGCACCCGGGGGGAACTGTGCTCCAGCATTGCCCTGGCCGGGTCCCGCGGCCCAGGGCTGCTGTCCTTGACCCGGGCCTGCGGCCTGCCACGACCCGGTGTTCCTGGGATCCTGTGCTCCCGTGTGGTGGGCACCCGCCCCCATCCTCCCTGGGCTCCCGCAGGCGGAGCTCCGCTCCCCATTCCCCCTGAGCTCCAGGTCGGGGGGCGCCCGCCGCCCATGCCCCCTGGCCTGCGTCGGGCCCGGCCGCCTGCCACGAGCCGGTGTTGCGTGCACCCGGGGGAACTGTTCTCCGGCCTGGGTGGATCCCGCCGCCCATGCCCCCTGGCCGGGTCCAGCGGCCCAGTGCTGCTGTCCTTGACCCGGGCCGGCGGCCTGCCACGACCCGGTGTTCCTGGGATCCTGTGCTCCCGTGTGGGGGGCGCCCGCCGCCCAGTCCTGTCCCTGGCCCGGGCCGCCCTGCCAGTTGCCGGGCGGGACTCCTCCGGCCGCCTGCCACGACCCGGTGCTGTAGACGCCCGGGTTCGGCTGTCCGTGCCCGCCCGGCCAGCCCTGGCCTCCGGCCCAGCCTGCTCCCGTGGCCTGCCACGAGCCGGTGTTCCGCGGGTCCTGGCTGTACTGTGCTCCAGCATGGGGGGCTCCCGCTCCCCATTCCCCCTGGCCGTGGCCGGTCTGCCCGGGGCCGGCGGCCTGCCAGCCGCCAGCGCTCCCGACCCCCTGGCCGAACTCTCCTGACGCCTGCGGGTTCTGCGCATAGGAACCGGGTCCGTACTGGCCCGGGCCGTACTGGGGCTGCCCGTACTGACCCGGATTGCCCGAGGGGTACTGACCGGGCTGGCCGGTCCGAACCCCGCCTGCCCGTCCGGGCCTGCCCCGTACTGGCCCGGGCTGGCCGATCCGTAATGGCCGGGCTGGCCCATGCCGGGCTGGCCGTGTTCGGACTGGCTCTGACCGGGCTGGCCCTGTCCCGGTTGGCCGGACGGGCCGTACCCGTTCGGCCCGAACGCGTCCGGGCCGGCGCCGGGGTGTCCGGGTCCGTACCACGCCCGGCCCGGCCCCGGTGGTTGCTGCCCGGCCGACGCTCCCTGCCCGGACTGCTGCGGTCCCGGCTGACCCGCCCGCGCCTGTCCGGCGCGTGCGGTCCGGCCGCGTACTGATCGGATGCGCACTGATCGGATGCGTACTGGCTGGAGGCGCCGCCGTGCTGGTCGCGGCCGGTCGGCGTCGGCGAACCCGGCCGCGCAGCCGGCGGATGCCGAGTCGGCGTCTGGGCCACTGCTGTCCCGGTCGCGGCGTACCCGGGCGCCTGTCCGGCCCGGCCGCCCTGCCCGGCCCGGCCGCCAGGACCCGGCCGCCGGGGCTGCCGCGGCCCGACCGCCGTCGGCGCGCGGCCCGCCCGCCATCTGGTCGTATTCGCCGCCGTAGCTGCGGGACCCCTCAGGGCGCGGGCCGCGCGGGGGCGGTAGGGACACCGTTGCGGGGAACCCGCCGCCCGTTCGACATCATGGTCTCCTCCGCCGTCGGACGGACGCGGCTGGCCGCCTGCGGTCGGGGACGATCGTTGGCCGGGCCCCGGCCGTCTGGCTGCCCGCGTCCGGGCCGCGGCCGCGGGCGGCCGCCCGGCAGGGAACGGCGTCGAGTCTTCCGGCCTGGCCCATGGACGGTTCGCGGTGCCCGCGTCGCGCGGTCCCTGGCGAGGCGATCCGGGCGGGAACCCTGGTCGCGGCGGCATGCCGCGGTCCGGGCGGCTGCGGGGCGGCCCGGGCGGCATGTCGGCCGGCCGGGGCCGGTCGCTGGTGCGGCCCCGGTAGCCGGGATCGACCGCGTAGGCGCCCGCGTCCAGGGTGGGGCCGAGCAGCTGGTCGTCCTGCGGGTAGCCGTCGCCGTAGGCGGCTTCGGCGGCCCAGCCACGCGCGCCACGGCCTGACCCGCCGCCCTGACGATTCACCCGCTACCTCCAGACCCAGAGCGTGTTCGCCGCGCGCAGTCGTCCCGGCCAGCGTTGCGGCACTCGCCTTGCAGTCGAGTGTAGAGCGGGCGGGCCGCCGGGGCATGGCCGACGGTCAATTGGTCTGATTCGACACTTTTTTATTTCGTCGGGCAGTCGCCCTGGCTGATGGGTGTTCTGCGCGCGTTTGACGCGTTACCCTGGGTTTCAGGGCACGAGCACTTCGGCCCGCGCCCACGGCTTGCTGCGTCGATGCGCAGCGAGCGGATCGCAACGCGTGCGGAGCGGCCATCGTGGCATGGATCGTCTGGCTGATCGTGGCGGCGGTACTCGGCGTCGCCGAGCTGGCCACGACCACGTTCGCGCTCGGCATCATCGCGGTCGGCGCGCTCGTCGCCGCCGCGGTCGGCGCCACCGACCTGGGCCTGCCCTTCCAGCTCCTCGCGTTCGTCATCGCCTCGGCGGCGGGCCTCGGCTTCGTGCTCCCGATCGCCCGGCGGCACCTGAAGCAGCCGCCGGTGCTGCGGACCGGCCCGGCCGCGCTGGTCGGCCGGCGGGCCCAGGTGCTCGAAGAGGTCACCGAGCACGGCGGCCGGGTCCGCATCGGCGGCGAGGTGTGGTCGGCCCGCTCCTACGACGAGACGCTGGTCATCCCGGCCGGCTTCGCCGTCGACGTCATGCAGATCGAGGGCGCTACCGCCCTCGTTTACCCACGGGAGTAGCCATGGTCATAGCGGAGATCATCATCGCGGCGGTGATTGTCCTCGCCGTCCTGCTGACGGTGGTCCGCTCGGTGCGGATCATCCCGCAGGCGCGGGCCCGCAACGTCGAGCGGTTCGGCCGGTACCGCAAGACCCTGGAGCCGGGGATGAACTTCATCATCCCGTTCGTCGACCGGGTGAAGGCGCAGATCGACCTGCGCGAGCAGGTCGTCGCGTTCACCGGTCAGCCGGTCATCACCGAGGACAACCTGGTGGTGCTGATCGACACCGTGCTGTTCTTCCAGGTGACCGACCCGAAGGCGGCGGACTACGAGATCGTCGACTACATCGGGGCGATCGAGCAGCTGACCGCGACCATGCTCCGGTCGGTCATCGGGTCGATGGACCTGGAGCAGACGCTGACCTCCCGGGACAAGATCAACACGGCGCTGCGCGGCGTGCTTGACGACGCCTCGGGCAAGTGGGGCATCCGCGTCACCCGGGTGGAGATCAAGGCGATCGACCCGCCGAAGTCCGTCAAGGAGGCGATGGAGAAGCAGATGAAGGCCGAGCGGGAGAAGCGCGCCGCGATTCTCACCGCCGAGGGCGTCCGCCAGTCGAAGATCCTGACCGCCGAGGGCGACAAGCAGAGCGAGATCCTGCGGGCCGAGGGCGACAAGGCCGGCGCCATCCTGCGCGCCGAGGGTCAGGCCGAGGCGATCTCGCAGGTCTTCCAGGCGATCCACACCAACGACCCCGACCCCAAGCTGCTCGCCTACCAGTACCTGCAGACGCTGCCGCAGATCGCGGCCGGCCCCGGCAACACGTTCTGGGTGATCCCGGGCGAGCTGACCACCGCGCTCAAGGCGGTGACCTCGGCCTTCACCGACGGTCCAGGCCCGGCCGCGGCCGCCCTCGACGCGCCCGCCGCCTCGGCCGGCCGGCCGCCGGCCGACGGGACGACCCCCGCCGCGTGGACGGCAGCCCCGACGCCGCCGCGGCCGCCCTCGCGGCCATGCCGTCGGCCGCCGCCGCGGCCCTGGCCGCGCTCGCCCCGATGGCGATCCCGGCCCAGCAAGAGCCGGCCCACGACGCCACCCCTGACGCAGCCCCCGACGCAGCCGCTCCCGACGTCGCCGCCCCTGGCGTCGCCGTGTCCGACGTCGCCGCAGCCGACGTCACGACAACCAACTCCGGCACGCCCAACGGGAACGGCCCCAAAACGACCTAACCTCAGGCGAACATCGCCCGTACCTCGACGCTCAGACGAGTATCGCCAGCAGCGCGACAAGCACGCAGATCGCGATCGCGATCGACGCCACCACCGTGGTCCGTGACAGCCCCTGGGACCGCCGTCCGACCGTGATCGGCCCGGAAGCCGCCGTCGCCATCGCCGACGCGCCGCCCGCGGCCACGACCGGCCGAGCCGCAGCCGCCTGACCAGACCCGCCCTGCCCGTCGGACCCGATTTCCCCCAACGGACCCGACAGAATCGACGGACCCGACGCGCCGCGCCCGACTCGGACGTCCCCAAGATCCGGGCCTCCCGCGCGGCTGGCCCGCTGCCGGAACTCCGGGCGGTCCGGATCGTCGTGGTCTCCCACGCCGCCACCTTGGCGGTCCCCGCCTTGGCGCCCGCCGATTTCGCGGTCGCAGCCGCGGGCGCGGCCCCAGCCCCAGCCGGGGACGGGCACGGGGCGGGGACGGCCGGACGCTGCTCGATCGTCGATACTCCGGCCCGGGACGGCAGCGGAGCAGCGGACGGCGTGCTGACCGCCATCTCCTCGGCGACGCGGTCGAGCGCCGCCAGGATGACCGAAGGGTCCGGGGTCGTCCGCCGGGCTAATCGAGCCGATGCGCGCCCCGGCCGAGGCGGCGGTCGAGCACCCGGCGGGCCGCGCGTCGAGCAGCGGCAGGGTGGGCGCGCTGGTCAGCGACCGCCACCGCTCCTCCCACTCCTCGGTGGTGCCGCCGCACCCCCTGACGTAGGCGGAGAGCACCGGCAGATCGGGCAGCGTCGGCCCGACCTCGGCCGCCTTGATGCGGTCATACGGGTAGTGCGCGCGCGCCGCCAGCTCGGCCGGCCCGAGCCCGGCGCCGTCTCTGAGCTGGCGCAACTCCCGTAGGAAGCGCGCCGGGTCGTCTCCTGATGCTCGGCGCGACGTTGCTGGCCGGTCTTCTACCTGACGATGCTCCACCCAGGCATCCCTCCCCTGAATCCATCAGAACGGCTGGACCTGTTGGATCGCGGCTGTCACGTCCCCCTCGCGGGCCGCCCCTGTATCCCCAACCCGGGATTCCATCGCAGGTTATCGCTTATCTCGGATCCGAAACCGGCAACGCCACAATTTTTGGAGGTCTTGACTTTTCTGCGGAGTTAGTTGTTGCAGTTGTCTGTCCGATAACGTCTGAATAACAACGATGAATAGCAAATCAACCGTGAATGGCGAGACCTATGGTGAATACGAGGCCGAAGGCGAGCTGTAGCCGCCCGGTCTGCCCCAGCGTCGCGATCAGCCCGGGCCCGGAGACGCCGCCGCGCACCGCCCGCACCGGCGCGCACCGCCAGCGGCAGCGCGACGCAGCGCGAGCAGCGCGAACGGCCGGTAGACGCCGATCAGCGCGGCCAGCGCGAACGGCACCAGCAGGAAGACCAGGTACGTCACCCGGGCCCTGGCGTCGCCGACCCGCACGGCCAGCGTCCGCTTGCCCGACGACGCGTCGGACGTCGATGTCCCGCAGGTTGTTGATCATCAGCAGCGCGCACGACAGCAGCCCGGCCGGGACCGACGCGGCCAGCCCGAGCCACGACAGCCGCCCCATCTGCACGAACGCGGTGCCGGCGACGGCGGCGACGCCGAAGAACACGAACACCGACACCTCGCCCAGGCCCCGGTACCCGTACGGGCGCGGGCCGCCGGTGTAGAACCAGGCCGCGAGGACGCAGAGCGCGCCCGCCGGCCACGATCCACCACGAGGTGAACGCCGCCAGCACCAGCCCCAGGCAGCAGGCGACCAGGAAGCAGCCGAAGGCGGCGTACTTCACCGCCCGCGGCGACGCGACGCCCGAGCCGACCAGCCGCATCGGCCCGGCCCGCCGCCCGGCCGCGTCGGTGCCGCGCACGCCGTCGCTGTAGTCGTTGGCGAAGTTCACCCCGATCTGCAGCGCGAGCGCGACCAGCAGCGCCAGCACCGCCCGCCAGGGCGAGAACTTCCCGTACCCGGCCGCCACGCCCGACCCGATCAGCACCGGGACGACCGCCGCCGGCAGGGTCCGCACCCGTGTCCCCGCCACCCACTCACGCGCACTAGCCACCGGCAGATCCTACGCGGGCGGAGCGGGCGGGGGAGCCAGCTGGGTGTGCAGCCGCACCACCGGCACCTTGACGCCCATGTCCAGGTTGGACCGGCTGCCGTCCGGCGCCCAGCCCGCCGAGGTCAGGAACGCGATCCGGGCCTCGTCGCCCGACAGCGCCCAGGTGTACGCGGTCCGGAACCCGTCCTCGGCGAACGTGTCCGCGACCGCGTGCAGCAGCCGGCCGTCGTGCCCGGCCGCTCCGCCCCGGGCAGGACGGCCTCCGGCAGCACGTGCAGCTCGTACAGCTCCGCGTCGGTCCCCGGCCCACAGGTCCTCGTCGGTCGCGGGCCCGGCGGCGGCGAACCCGGCCACCTCGGCCGACCCCGGCTCGGCGCACCGCGACGTGCACCCGGTGCCTGGACGTCGGCGGGCTGATGATCGCCTCGAGCCAGCGCTCGGCGAACTGGTCAAGCGCCGCGTCGCTGGTCAGCTCCGCCAGCACCTCGTCCGGCACCAGCTCGGCCAGCGTCGCGCTGCCAGCTCGCGACCTGCACCCGGGCCAGCGCGGCCGCGTCCGAGGCGCGCGCGGCCCGGACGAACCGCGGTCACGACGTCTCCGGCGCCAGCCGCGCGAGGGCCGAGATGTCGCGCGACGCGCCGGTCGACGCCGACGTCGCCAGCGCCGCGTACACCTGCAGGGCCGCGCTCACCGAGCGCTCCCGGGCCACCGGCCGGTAACCGCCGAGCGAGGCCAGCAGCGCCTCGCGCCGCTCCGCCAGCTCGAGGTCGGGCACGTCAAGCCGCAGTTCCCGCCGCGGGATGTCGATCACGACGGTGTCCCCCTCGTTGACCAGCGCGAGCGCACCGCCGCTGGCCGCCTCGGGGGAGACGTGCCCGATCGACAGCCCGGAGGTCCCGCCGGAGAACCGCCCGTCGGTGACCAGCGCGCAGGCCCGCCCGAGCCCCTTGCCCTTGAGGAAGCTGGTCGGGTACAGCATCTCCTGCATGCCCGGCCCGCCGCGCGGCCCCTCGTAGCGGATCACGACGACGTCCCCGGCGACCACCCGGCCGCCGAGGATCCCGGAGACGGCATCCTCCTGCGACTCGAACACCTTCGCGGGCCCGGAGAACGTCCACAGCTCCTCGGGCACGCCCGCGGTCTTCACGACCGCGCCCTCCGGGGCGATGTTCCCGTAGAGCATGCAGAGCCCGCCGTCGGCGGTGTAGGCGTGCGCGACGTCGCGGATGCAGCCGCCGGCCGCGTCGCGTGTCGAGCGACTCCCACGACGCCGACTGCGAGTACGCCCTTGACCGTCCGCACCCCGCCGGGCGCCGCGTGGTAGAGCTCCACCGCCTCCGGCCGCACCGACTCCGAGCGCAGGTCCCAGGCGGCGATCGGCTCCCCGTGCACCGTGGTCACCGACCGGTTCAGCAGCCCGGCCCGGTCGAGCTCGCCCAGGATCGTGTAGATGCCGCCCGCCCGGTGCACGTCCTCGACGTGGTAGGACCCGCTCGGCGCGACCTTGCAGATGCACGGCACCCGCCGCGACAGCTCGTCGATCTCCTTGAGCCCGAAGTCCACGCCCGCCTCGTGCGCGGCGGCGAGCAGGTGCAGCACCGTGTTGGTGGAGCCGCCCATCGCCACGTCGAGCGCCATCGCGTTCTCGAACGCCTCCCGGGTGGCGATCGACCGCGGCAGCACCGACTCGTCGTCGGCGTCGTAGTACCGCTTGGTGATCTCCACCGCGACCGAGGCCGCGCGGACGAACAGGTCGCGCCGGGCGGTGTGCGTCGCCAGCGTCGTCCCGTTGCCCGGCAGCGCCAGCCCGATCGCCTCGGTCAGGCAGTTCATCGAGTTGGCGGTGAACATCCCCGAGCAGGAGCCGCAGGTCGGGCAGGCCTGCCTCCTCCAGCGACAGCAGGTCCGACTCCGACACGGAAGGATCGGCCGCCGCGACCATCGAGTCGATCAGGTCCAGCTTGCGGACCGCCGGAGGACCCGTCCGACGGTCGCGATGACCTTCCCGGCCTCCATCGGGCCGCCGGACACGAACACCGTCGGGATGTTGAGCCGCATCGCCGCGATCAGCATCCCGGGCGTGATCTTGTCGCAGTTGGAGACGCAGATCAGCGCGTCCGCGCAGTGCGCGTTGACCATGTACTCGACCGAGTCGGCGATGAGCTCGCGGGACGGCAGCGAGTAGAGCATGCCGCCGTGGCCCATCGCGATGCCGTCGTCGACCGCGATCGTGTTGAACTCGCGCGGGATCGCCCCGGCCGCGCGCACCGCGTCGGCGATGACCCGGCCGACGTCGGCCAGGTGGACGTGGCCGGGGACGAACTCGGTGAAGCTGTTGGCGACCGCGATAATCGGCTTGCCGAAGTCCTCGGACGCTACGCCGGTGGCGCGCAGCAGCGCGCGCGCTCCCGCCATGTTCCGACCGTGCGTGACCGTGCGTGACCTCAACGGCGGCATGCCGAACTCCCCTCACCACAAAGACATGGGAAGTTCAGCCTACAGGCGCGACCGTCCTCGTCGGCGCGACGTCCGGCAGCATCCTGCGCCGCCGTGTCGTAGATCGTGCGGACTTCCTCGCGGGTGAGCTTGGGCACGCCGTCACGCTGCCGGGCGCGTCGCCTGAGGTACTTGCGCAGCGTCGGCCCGCTGAACACGTCGACGTTCCTGATCGTGGCGATGTCCCACGGGATCCTCGGCCCGTAGATGGCGAGCGCGGGCCGGACCGCGATCTCGGTCCCGAGCGCGGCCGAGAGGATCTCGCTGGCCTGCCCCGCCTCCCAGGCGGCGTGCTCGAGCCGCTCCTTCTGGGACTCGGGGCCGCGGTAGAGCCGCTTGCCGTTCAGGGTGCGGACCGGCACCTTGGAATTCCACTTCTCCGAGTCGATCGCGTAGACGCCGGTCGGGCCGACGACGAGGTGGTCGATGAACTCCCGGCTGTCGGGGATGGGCCGGGCGTCGAGGGCGAAGTACCCTTCCCGCCGCAGTCCGCTTCAGCTGCCGCCGGGTGCGCTTCTGGGCGCCGGCCTGGCTGGCGCCGTTCTGCCAGTCAGCCGCGTTCCGGACCGGTAGAGGGTGTCGATGATCCCGGCCAGAATGGCCAGCGTAAGACCGATCACCCAGTTCTTCGTCAGAATTCCGAATAGCAGTCCGACGACGATCATGATGATCGCGCGCATCCGCCAGAACCGGATCTGCACATCCGGGGGAAGATCGCGAACGCTGACCCGGGGCTGGCCGTCGCGGGCGGCTGCCGTCGGCAGCCGGCCGCCGCCCCTTATCCCGAACGGTCCCGGCTTACTCTCCGGGGCAGGCTCGACCGGCCGGACGGAGGACGTCGCACTGCCGGTTCCACGATCCGCCGACGGGGATCGGGTCGGCCGGCCCGGCCGCGGCCGGCTCGGTGCCGGCGGCCGGCGGCGCGTCGGCCGGCGGGTGATGCGGCCTGCGGAAGTCCAGGGTCGGTCCCGATTCGTCGGGAACCTCGCTGGTGGCCATGTCGCCGAAGATGGAGATGCCGTCGTCGGCGGGCGCTGCGCTCGGCGCCGGGCTCGACCGCCTCGGCCTCCTCGGCGCGCGGGCGTCGTCATCGACAGCCGGAGTGCGCGTACCTGATCGGGCCGAGACGCCGGCTGGCGCTCCGGTCATGCCGGGGTGACCGCGCGTCCTGGGCTCGGGTTCTCGGCCACGGCGTACGTGGTGCCGACGACGCCGGTGTTCTGACTGCTGCGGGGGGGCGGGTCAGCGTCAGCGGCCGGAGTTACCGTTGCCTGCACGCCGTCGTGCGGCTGCGTCTCTGGCTGCGCTGATGACCTGGAGTTCTTGATTCGGGGCCAAGCCATCCATCTCACCATCTCAGCGTACCGATTTCGCCGCCTCTAATGCGGCGCTCTTTAATCGATGTGCCCAGCGTATGCGGGTTTAAATCGGACATTCATCGTTGTTAATTGCACTGTAAATCGCGACGGGCGGCCCGGCCTGCCTCAATGCCGTCCGCAGTGACGCTGGGCCGGCGATAGAATCCGGCCAGGACATGACGGGCCAAGACTTGACAAGGCGGAGCTAACGTGCGCTGGTCGACCATGCACATCCCGACGTTGCGGGATGACCCTGCGGAGGCGGGCGCGCCCAGCCACCGGCTGCTGCTGCGGGCCGGGTACGTCCGCCAGCTGATGGCGGGCCACTACTCGCTGCTACCGCTGGCGGTCCGGGTGCGGCTCAAGGTCATCGCGATCATCCGCGAGGAGATGAACCGGATCGGGGCCCAGGAGTTCCTGATGCCGGTCATGCAGCCGGCCGACATCTGGCAGCGCAGCGGGCGTTACGCGATCATGGGCGACGAGCAGTTCAGGCTGCACGACCGCAAGGGCGCCGAGCAGGTGCTGAGCATGACCAGCGAAGAGGTCATCACACTGCTGGCGGGCGAGCTGAGCTCCTACCGCGAGCTGCCGCAGATGTGGTACCAGTTCCAGACCAAGCTGCGCGACGAGCCGCGGCCGAAGGCGGGGCTGATGCGGACCCGCGAGTTCACCATGAAGGACTCCTACAGCTTCGACCTCGACGCCGCGGGCCTGGACGCGTCGTTCGACGCCCACCGCGCCGCCTACATCCGCGCGTACGCGCGGATCGGCATCCCGGCAATCCCGGTCCAGGCGTCCAACGGCGCGATGGGCGGCTCCGGGTCGACCGAGTTCATCTGCCCGTCGGAGACCGGCGAGGACGACATCGTCCACTGCCCCGAGTGCGGGTACGCGGCCAACAGCGAGGCCGCGGTGTCGCGGCTGGCGCCCTTCGACCCGGCGGCCGACGCGACCCTAGGGCTGGCAGCGCCCGCGCGCTTCGACACGCCCGGCGTGCGGACGATCGAGGACCTCGCGACCGGTTACGACGCCCCCGCCGACCGGCAGATCAAGACCCTTATCTACGTGCTCGACGGCGCCCTCACGCTGGTCCTGGTCCGCGGCGACCACGGTCTGGAGGAGCAGAAGCTGATCGACGCCACCGGCGCGAGGGCAGTGCGGCCAGCCGACGCGGCGGAGATCTTCGCCGCCCTCGGCGCCCACCCGGGCTCGCTCGGCTCGGTCGGCGTGGCCGACCTGCCGGTCATCGCCGACCTGGCCCTGCGGGACCGATCCGGCATGGTGACCGGCGCCAACACCGACAACGTGCACCTGCGCGGGGTTGACGTGGCCAGGGACGTCAACGTCGGCCAGTGGGCGGACCTGCGGGCGGTCGCGGCCGGAGAGGCCTGCCCGAACTGCGGGCAGCCGCTGACCGTTATCAAGGGCATCGAGATCGGGCACATCTTCAAGCTCGGCTACAAGTACACCGACGCCTTCGACATCACGGTCGCCGGTCCCGACGGCAAGCCGGTCAGGCCGATCATGGGCTGCTACGGCATCGGGGTGGAGCGCGCGATGGCCGCCTGCATCGAGGTGCACCACGACGACAAGGGCATCGTCTGGCCGGTCAGCGTCGCCCCGTTCGAGGCCGTCGTCGTGGTCGCGCAGCAGAACGACGCGACCGTCGCCGAGGCAGGGGAGCGGGCCTATCAGGCGCCTGCTCGACGCCGGGGTGGACGTGATCATCGACGACCGCCCCGATCGGGCCGGGGTCAAGTTCAGCGACGCCGAGCTCGTCGGCATCCCGTTCCGTATCACGATCGGCAAGCGCGGCGTCGCCGCCGGCACCGCCGAGCTGACCGACCGCGCCACCGGCGAAACCACCGTGATCCCCCTCGACGACGTAGCCAAGCACGTCCGCGAGGCCGTCGCGGCGGCGCTCGCCGCCTAACGTCAGCCTTTGATCCCGCCGCTCAGAACGGGGACATTTCGTCGAGGAGCGAGGTCACAATGCCGATGAGACTGTCGGCGTGCGCTTGATCCTCGCGGACGTCGGCTGCGGTGATTTCGGGCGAATCTGTCGGCGGGTACTCGGCGTCGTGCCTGCGAGTCCGCATCCGGTTGAACTGGCGTAGCGCCCGGCCCACCGGGGGATCCACTTGCGCCCGAACGGCCTCGAGCACGGCGAGGTGACCGCCGCGCGTCGTCGGCCGCAGACCTTCGTTCTCGAGGATTGCAGTCAGCGCCTTACGCGCGCCGTCGTAGGCGAGTGCGTAGCCCCCGGCCGGGTCGTCGTCGCACACCTTGAGCGCCGAAGCCACATGGACTCGGGCTTGGGCAAGCAGTCGATCGGCCTGCGTCCGGCTGGCCGGTACGCGCTGCAGCTCGCCATCTGCCAGCATGCGCTCGATGACCGTGCGGCCCTGTTCCCATCTCATCGGGCACCGGTCCCGATCCGTACCAGCGGCCGGGATTTAACCGATTGAAGGAAGGGATCGGCTGGGTTGGCGTCGTTCCAGGTCTCGGGCCTGACTCGCCGGATGTTAACCGGCCGGTGAAGCGTTCGCTGCGCTTGCTCGGTCACCTGGTCAAGGTCGTCAGGATCTGCGGTGCCTACGACCAGAACATCGACGTCTCGCGGGGGCGGGCCGGGCTCTCCCTGATAGCGCGCGGCCCATGATCCGTATATGTAGGCCTCGGTGATCCCCCCGACGTCGGCCAGCAGGTCAGACAGTACCGGCAGCGGACCGTAGGTAACCGCGAGCAGGTCGGTCAGCGGGCGGCTGAGCGGGGAGTCGGTGACGGCCCGGACGAGGCGCAGGTTCCCGCGCTTGCGGGTGCTGATCAGGCCGCCCTCGGACAGCTTCTTTACCTCGTAGTGCAGAGTGGGTAGGCCGGCTCCTGATTACGCTCGCCGCCTCGGTCAGGCTGTACTCGCCCTCAGGGTGCAGGTAGAGGAGCGCTAGCAGGTCTCCTGCCACCTGCGAGCGCAAGATAGGGAGCAGCGCGGACGGCGCGGATCTCATAAGATTGAATATAACTTCAAAGTCATTGAAGTTCAATCTGGTGGGTCAGCGTCGCAGGAGTGGCGCTGAGCTGCCGGTCGGGGGCGGTCGGTAGCATCGGCCGCAGGACCCGTCGCGGGCGAGTGCGCGACCTGCATCAGGGGAGGTGCGCGATGGCCGAGCAGCCGTCGGCTCCAGTGGACATCGTGCTGGCCCACTTCATCGTCTCCGACGACGTCGAGCGCTCTAAGCGCTTCTACACCGAGGTGCTCGGCGGTCGGCTGGCCTTCTCGGGGCCCGGCGGGCTGACCTACGTCGCGCTGTCGAACACGTGGATCATCATCAACGTCGGCGGCGGGCCGACCGACGACAAGCCGTCCGTCACCCTGGAGACGCCGCGCGATCCGGACCGGGTCAGCAGTTTCCTCAACATCCGAGTCAGGGACATCCACGCCGTGTACGCAGATTGGAGCGCCCGCGGGGCGGAGTTCCTGACGCCGCCGAAGCAGCACCAGTACGAGATCCGCTGCTACATCCGCGATCCCGACGGCTACCTGATCGAGGTCGGCCAGACGACCGACTTCGACGGCGACTGGAGGCCGCCCCGCTGGCCGTCGGAGGAACCCGGATAAGACAGTGGCCCGGGCCGTCCGGCCCGGGCCACTGTGCGCACGTGGCGCTACGCCTCCAGAGCCGCCGCCTCGCGGTCGCGGGCCTGGTTGCGCAGGGCGCGCAGCACCTCGTCCCTGCCCTCGTTGAGCAGCCGGCGCAGCGCCGCCGGCGGCTCCGGCGAAGACGCCAGGTAGGCGTCAGTGGCCTGCGACCGTCGCCTCGTCGACGGCGCAGACCGAGTAGCCGCCCTCCACGAAGTCCTGCGCGATCGCCGACGACCACTCCCGCCAGACCTCGCCGACCGCGGCGAAGTACTCCGGCCGGTACGGCTCGACCAGCGCGGGCTGATCGGGGTCGGCGAACCCGGCCAGCGTGGACGCGGAACATCGCGATCGTCAGCTTCCCGCCGGTCAGCGTCTCCCAGGTTTCCCGCTTGCCTGGTGACCGAGGGCACGGCCGCCCGGCACGCGGCCGCCTGCCGCTCGCCCGCGTCGGTGGCGTCGGACGAGAGCTCGGCGTCGATCGCCTCCTCGCCCAGCACCTCCCGGCTGACCAGGCGGCGCAGCAGCGTCCAGCGCAGGTCGGTGTCGACCGCGAGCCCGTCGAGCACGATCGATCCGTCGAGCAGCCCGGCCAGGAACGACAGGTCGGCCGCCGAGGTGGCCACCCCGGTGAAGGAGCGCACGTAGGCGAGCTGGTGATCCGACCCGGCCGGGGCGGAGCCGAGCAGCGACCGCAGCGACGACGCTATCAGCGACGAGGCCCTCCGCGCGCCAGGACGGCTCGGCGTAGTTGCCGCACCGCCAGCGTCGCCTGCCGCAGCAGCGTCTGCACCACGCTGATGTCGCGCACCGAGTCCACGCCGCCGAGCACCAGCCGCACGTAGTCCCTGGCGGCCATCTCCCCGTCCCGGCACATGTCCCAGCCCGCCGCCCAGACCAGCGCGGCCGGCAGTGAGGAGGTGAACGAGCCGATCGACGCGACCGCGGTGCGCAGCGAGTGGTCGTCGAGCCTGATCTTGGCGTAGGTGAGGTCCTCGTCGTTGACGAGCACGAGGTCGGGCCGGACCTGCCCGACCAGGGCTGGCACCTCGGTGGCGGCGCCCGACACGTCGGTCTCGATGACCGAGGTCTGGGTGAGCTCGCCGTCGGTCAGCGAGTAGAGGCCGATCGCGATCCGGTGCGAGCGCAGCACCGGGTGCGAGGCCGCCGCCTCCTGCACGACCGAGAAGGAGGTGAAGCGGCCGTCCGCGTCGACCGTGTACGACGGCCGCAGCGTGTTGACCCCGGCGGTCTCCAGCCACTCCCGTGACCAGGCCGCCAGGTCGCGCCCGGAGACCTCCTCGAGCGCGGAGAGCAGGTCGGCCAGGGTCGCGTTGCCGTACGAGTGCGCGGCGAAGTACTTCCGCACCCCGGCCAGGAAGTTCTCCCGGCCGACGTAGGCCACGAGCTGCTTGAGCACGGCCGCGCCCTTGGCGTAGGTGATCCCGTCGAAGTTGACCTCGACCGCGTGGATGTCGGGGATGTCGGCCGCGATCGGGTGCGTGGAGGGGAGCTGGTCCTGCTTGTACGCCCAGGCCTTCCACGCGGTGGTGAACGTGGTCCACGCCTGCGTCCAGCGGGTCGCCTCGGCCTGCGCGGCGGTGCCCGCCCAGGTCGCGAACGACTCGTTCAGCCACAGGTCGTCCCACCAGCGCATGGTGACCAGGTCGCCGAACCACATGTGCGCCATCTCGTGCAGGATCGTCTCGCCGCGCGCCTCCCGCGAGAAGTCGGTCACCCGCGACCTGAAGACGTAGTCCTCGAGGAAGGTGACCGCGCCCGCGTTCTCCATCGCGCCTTCCTTGAACTCGGGCACGAAGAGCTGGTCGTACTTGCCGAACGGGTACTTGATCCCGAACGCCTGGTGGTAGAAGTCGAAGCCCTGCCTGGTCACCTCGAAGATCTCGTCCGGGTCCAGGTACCTGGCCAGCGACTGGCGGCAGAAGATGCCGAGCGGGATGCCGTCGTGCTCGGAGTCGCGCACGACGTGCCACGGGCCGGCCGACACGTGCGTGATGTAGGTCGCCATCAGCGGCGTCGGCGGGAAGTGCCAGCGCCGCACCCCGGTGCCGTCGGGCGAGCCGCCCTCGACGTCGGCCGCCATGTTGGACACGACCGTCCACTCCTGGGGCGCGCGCACGGTGAGCTCGTAGCGCGCCTTCATGTCGGGCTGGTCGAAGCAGGCGTAGACCCGGTTCGCGTCGAACGTCTCCAGGTCGGAGTACATGTAGACGTTGCCGTCGGCCGGGTCGGCGAACCGGTGCAGCCCCTCGCCGCTGCGCGAGTAGGCGCACTCGGCGTCGACCACCAGCGTGTTCTCGGCCGCGAGGCCGTCGACGGTGATCCGGTCGCCGTCAAACGCGCTGGCCGGAACCGGGACGCCGTTGAGCGTCATCGCGTGCACGAGCGGTGCCGTCGAGGTTGAGGAAGGTCCCCGCGCCCGGCCGCGCGCAGTCGAAGTCGATCGTCGATACCGAACGGAAGGTCGTGTCCCCGCCGGTCAGGTCGAGCTCTATCTGATAGGAGCCGACCGTGATCAACTCGGCACGGGTACGCGCCTCGTCACGGGTGAGGTTAGCTGTCACCAGGTGACCCTTTCGCAATCGACTTGTGTTCGATGTGGATCTTCCACGCCTGTGGGCTAGGCCATGCTACCCACGCAGTCCCAATCGCCCTCCCGTCATTATTACACGGAGTGTCCGAATAGTCATCAGACGTGACGGTCTTCAGGTCAAATCCCGGGACACCTGCAAACCTGCACGTCGGCGGTCTGGCAGACTGACCCGGTGCGCGTATATCTGGCATCTGATCACGCTGGCCTCGAGCTCAAGACGGCCCTGGTCGGCTGGCTCGGCGAGGCCGGCCACGAGGCCGTGGACTGCGGCCCCGCCAGCCTACGACCCGGATGACGACTATCCGGTGTACGTGCTGCGCGCCGCCGAGGGTGTCGTCGGCAATCCGGGCAGCCTCGGCATCGTGATCGGCGGTTCTGGCAACGGCGAGCAGATCGCCGCCAACAAGGTGCCGGGCATCCGCGCCGCCCTCGCCTGGACGACCGAGACCGCCCGGCTCGCCCGTCAGCACAACGACGCGAACGTGCTCAGCCTCGGCGCCCGGATGTACTCGACCGAGGACGCGGTCGAATTCGCGAGGATCTTCGTCGCGACCCCGTTCTCCGGCGAGGCCAGGCACGCCCGGCGACTGGCCGAGATCGCCGACTTCGAGAAGACCGGCGACCTCCCGCCTCTCCCGCAGCTCTAGCGCCCCCTCGGCCACCGCCGCACCCGGCCGGCACCGCCGCGCCCCGCCGGCCGCCATCGCGCCCCGCCGGCCGCCATCGCGCCCCGCCGGCCACCGCCGCGCCCCGCCGGCCCTCCGCGCCGCCGGCCACCATCGCGCCCCGCCGGCCACCGCCGCTCCCGCGGTTCTAACGCCGCCCCGGCTGGCACCGCCCGCCTAGCGCCCGCGCCGTCGACGCCGCCGCCGCGTCGGCGACGACACCTCATCAGCTGCCCGCTCACCGCTTCCCGCCCCGTCGAGCCCCATCCCCTTGGCCGATTCCCCTCCAGCGTCACCAACGGGGGTCGGAGCCCTTTCGGCGTCTCGCCCGGAGGCCGGCCGGCCCGTTCGCGCAGCCGCCGTCGGCGCGACGTTTCCGTTCGGCGCGGAGCCCGACGAACCATCGCCCGCCGCGCCCGACGAACTGCCCCCCGCGCCGCGTGACGTGCTCGCGCCACCCGGCCGGCCGGCGGGCGCAATCCGCGCATCCCGCTCGGCCGCCGCCGCCAGCTGCTCCTCCGTCGGCCGCGACACATCCCGGGCGCGCATCGCCCCCGACAGCGTGATCCTCATACCAGCCACGCCTCCAGTCTCTCCCCATTTCCCCAACCAGTCCTACTTGCCCGACAAGCTGCACGAGAACCCCCCAAAATCCCGCCCGCTCGTCCCACCCACCCCAAGAGCAACACCCGCAGTCCGGCAGCCCCAGACCGCCCTCAGCGTGTGCCATCCGGGTCGTATAGACCCTCCAACTGCACACGATCATGCTCGAGCGTCGATGACGCGCACCCTTTCGGCACACGATGTCCGCATTCGCCGGCGGCTAGCCCCATAAGAGCGCCAAACCAGGCGCGTCATCCACAGCCCGGGCCCCTCACCCGACCCAAAACCGCCCACCCCGAGCTCAAGCCCGCCCCTGATGACGCCAAGCATCGGTGCGATGACAAACAAGCCGCAGCATTCAGAAGATCCGTGGGCACCACGGCGCCGGGTCCCAGCTCATCGCGGTCGAGAGCGCCCCCACCGCGCCCGGCCGCAGCTCGCTCGACCAGCCCAGCCGCCGCCAGCGCAGCCAGCCGGGTCCCGCCGAGATAGGCCGCGCCAAGCTCCCTGACGTCGAGCGCGATGTCGGCCGGGTCGTCCGTCCGCGCGCAACTGGCGGGCCGCCGCCGTCCGCGCCAGGCCGCCCGCAGCCGCCAGCGCCCCGCGTTGCCCGGCAGCAATTCGTCGGTGACCTCAAGCACCACGTCCACCGGGCCGGCGTAGGCACGCCGGGCGAGCGCGCCCGGCAGGTCGATGATCCGCACCCAGAGGTTGTCGACCACCCGCAGCCGCGCCCGGCGCGAGTCGTGCAGCTGATACAGCAGCGGGTCGTCGACCGGCCGCAGGTCAGCGGTCACTCGGCTGATCAGGTCCCGGCTGAGCAGATCGCGCCAGAGCGCCGCGCCCGCCGCCGGGTCGGCCGCGATCAGCTCCCAGACGCCGATCGCGCCGTCGGGCAGGACCGTGCCTTCCTCCCATCGGGGCGTGCTCCGGTAGAGCGCGTAGCCGCGCACGCCGTCGCCGTCCGCCGCCAGCAGGCAGCGCAGCGGGCTCGCCCCGTGCCGTTCCTCGTCCGGATCGTCGAGCACCCGCTCCCACCAGTCGTCGTCGCGGGTGAAGAACCCGGGCTGCCCCGACAGCACGGTGTCATAGACCTTGGCCAGGTCCGCGGCGACGTCAGCCGGCTCGGCCAGCCGCAGCGTCAGCGCCGGGTCGAACGGGCGCCAGCGCGCCGAGCGCGCCCTCGCCGCGGCCGAACCGGAAGAACGCGTGCGAGGACGCCCGCCCGTACCCGTACCGCCCGTACAGCGGCGTCTCCGAGGCCCACAGCGCCGCGATCGGCTCCTCGCCCCTGGGCCGCGATGTCCGCGAGCTGGCGGCGCATCAGCGAGCGGAGGATGCCGCGCCGCCGGTGGGTGGGCAGCACCGACGACGGCGGTGACGCCGGCCACCGGGAAGACCGCGCCTGGCACCGCCATCTGGAAGCTGTAGACGCCGGTGGTGCCGACCAGCCCGAGCCCGGCCGGCAGCGCCGGGTCGAACGCCGCCAGCGACCGTTCCGCCTCGAACTGCCTGCGCAGCCGGGGCCACCGCGCGGCCGGGGCCGGGCCGGAGTTGAACGAATGATCATGAACCCGGCGAAACGCCGCGTACTCGCCATCGGAGATGGGACGGATCACGTACTGGTCTGCCATGATGGACTTCTTATCCCGCTGGGCCCGCTGGACGCGAATCTTTTTCGCTGACCACGTCGGCAGGGTGCGACACTACGGGAGAAGGAGCGTGGACGGCGTGCGAGACCGGCGATCTGCGGATAATCTGCGCGGGTCATGAGAGTTCCGGCAGCCTATTTCGGCAGCGCGCGGCGCAGCGCGCTCGCTGCAGCGCGCCGGCAACTGGTTCTCCGATCTGGCCAGGCACGCAGTTCATCACCAGGAACCGCCGGGTCGCGGCCGGCCTCACCGCGATCGCGATCGCGATCGCCGTGCTCGCGGTGCAGCTGTCCGATCGCTGGTTCTCGCCCGGCGAGATGATCCTGCCGCTGCTGGCGGGCGGCCTGCTGCTGTGGCCGCGGGCGCTGCGCATCCTGATCGCCGTGGTGGCGGCCGGCCTGATCTACGACGTCGTCGAGGACCGGGCCGGACCCGGCATCGTGCTGACGATCGCGGCGATCGCCTACTTCGCCGACGTGCTCTCCAACACCCGGGGCAAGCTCGGCACCAGGGGCATGCGCGCCGACCGGATGATGATCGAGCTGCGGGACCGCATCCGCGCCCAGGGCACGCTGCCCGAGCTGGGCGACGGCTGGGGGTCGACGGTGGTGCTCCGCCCGGCCGGCGGCTCCTCGTTCGGCGGCGACTTCGTCGTCTCCTACAGCGACGGCAAGACGCTCGAGGTGGCGCTGGTCGACGTGTCCGGCAAGGGGATGGACGCCGCCACCCGCGCGCTGCTGCTGTCCGGCGCCTTCGGCGGCGTGCTCGGCTCGGTGCCCAGGGAGCGGTTCCTGCCCGCCGCCAACGCCTACCTGCGCCGGGGCAGCTCCGACGAGGGGTTCGTGACCGCCGTCCACCTGTCGATCGACCTCGCCTCGGGCGAGTACACGCTCTACTCGGCCGGGCACCCGCCCGCCGCTCGGTTCGACGCCAACACCGGCGAGTGGCGGCTGAGCAGCGCCCGCGGGATCGTGCTCGGCGTCGTCGCCGACCTGGCCGCCGTCCCCGACGTGCCCGACGAGGGCGTGCTCCGCCGCGGCGACGCGATCATGCTCTACACCGACGGCCTGGTCGAGGCGCCGCGCCAGGATATCGACGAGGGCATCCAGCGCCTCCTCGGCGAGGCCCAGCGCCTGGTCATCGACGGCTTCAGGACCGGCGCGCCGGACCTGGTGACGACCATGCAGCGCACCGTCAACAGCGGCGACGACTGCGCCCTGGTCGTCATCTGGCGCTCCTGAGGTCTGCTGCCCGGCCGGCGACAACGTCCGCCGGTCGATCGCCCTACCGGGCGAGCGTTGCCCGTACCTGCCCCGCGATCTCTATATCCTCGCGCGCGGCGATGACGAGTGTGCGCACGGCTGCGGCGGGCGCGCCGATCTCGCGATCCCCGGTGCCCGAGTAGTTGGACTCCTGCTCGGCGGCGATGCCGAGGAAGCCGAGGCCGTCCATGGCGCGCCGGCGGATCTCGGCCGAATTCTCGCCGACGCCGCCGGTGAACACCATCGCGTCGAGTCCGTCCAGCGCTGCGGCCATGGCGGCGATGGACGCGCGGAGCCGGTGCAGGTACGTCTCCCTGGCGAGTTCGGCGCGGGTGTCGCCGGCCGCGGCCCGCGCCAGGATTTCGCGCATGTCGGCGGTCCCGGCGAGCCCGTACAGGCCGGACCGGTGCTCGAGGGCGGATGCCAGTTCGGCGGCCGGCATGTGCACGTGCTCTTCGAGCCACAGCACGAGTCCGGGATCAACCGATCCCGATCTGGTCGCCATCACCAGGCCGTCCAGTGGCGTGAACCCCATTGTGGTGTCGACCGACCTGCCGTCGCGGATCGCGGCCAGGGACGCGCCGGCGCCGAGGTGGCAGGAGACGAGCCGGAAGCGGTCGGCGTCGCGTCCCAGGAGTTCCGGGGCGCGCCGCGAGATGTACGCGTGCGACAGCCCGTGAAACCCGAAGCGACGCAGGCTCCAGCGCGTCCGCCACTCCTCTGGCAGCGCGAACGTCGCGGCGGCGGCGGGGATGGTGGCGTGGAAGGCGGTATCGAAGCAGGCCACGGCGGGCAGCGTGGGGAGCACGGCCTGCACGGCGTCCAGGGCGGCGAGAGACTTCGGCTGGTGCAGCGGCGCCAGGTCGGTCAGCGACTCAAGCCGCTGCCGAACCTGCTCGTCTATCCGGACCGGCCCCGCGTACAGCGTGCCGCCGTGCACGATCCGGTGCCCGACGGCGTCCACCGCGCCGAGCGACTCGATCGCGGATTTGATCTCCCAGCCGTCGCCCGCGCCGCGCGGCGCGGGCCCAAGCGGGACCGGAAGATCGGCGCTGGCCGTGACCGCGCCCGCCGGGTCAAGCACGCTCAGCTTGAGGCTGCTTGACCCGGCGTTCACGACCAGGACCCGCCCGGCTGACGGAGTTGCTCCCGTCACTGCGGCCACGCCCAGTTGGTGATCTCCGGGGCGTCCTCGCCGAACTCCCGGGTGTACGCCCTGGCCTCGATCCGCTTGTCGGTCATCAGCTGGCGGACGTGCCCGGCCCGCGCGGCCAGCCCGGGGACCCGGTCGATCACGTCGATGACCAGGTGGTAGCGGTCCAGGTCGTTGAGCATCACCATGTCGAACGGGGTGGTGGTGGTGCCTTCCTCCTTGTACCCGCGGACGTGCAGGTTCTGGTGGCCGTGGCGCCGGTAGGTCAGCCGGTGGATGAGCCACGGGTAGCCGTGGTAGGCGAAGATGACCGGCCGGTCGGCGGTGAACAGCGCGTCGAACTCGGCGTCGGACATGCCGTGCGGGTGCTCGGTGCTCGGCTGCAGCCGCATCAGGTCGACCACGTTGACGACCCGGACCCGCAGCGACGGCAGGTGCTCGCGCAGCAGCGCCGCGGCGGCGAGCGTCTCCAGGGTGGGGACGTCGCCGGCGCAGGCGAGCACCACGTCGGGCTCCTCGCCGGGGTCGTTGTCGGTCGACGCCCAGTCCCAGATGCCGGCCCCGCGGGTGCAGTGGATGATGGCCTGGTCCATGCTCAGCCACTGCGGCTGCGGCTGCTTGCCCGCCACGATCACGTTGACGTAGTGCCGCGAGCGCAGGCAGTGGTCGCCGACCGACAGCAGCGTGTTGGCGTCCGGCGGCAGGTAGACCCGGATGACCTCGGCCTTCTTGTTCATCACGTGGTCGATGAAGCCCGGGTCCTGGTGCGAGAAGCCGTTGTGGTCCTGCCGCCACACCAGGGAGGAGAGCAGGTAGTTCAGCGACGCGACCGGGCGCCGCCAGGGGATCTCCCTGGTCGTCTTGAGCCACTTGGCGTGCTGGTTGAACATCGAGTCGATGATGTGGATGAAGGCCTCGTAGCAGTTGAACATCCCGTGCCGGCCGGTCAGCAGGTAGCCCTCCAGCCAGCCCTGGCACAGGTGCTCGGACAGCACCTCCATCACCCGGCCGTCGGGCGCCAGGTGGTCGTCGCCGTCGATGATCTGCCCGTCGAACGCCCGGTTGGTCACCTCGAACACGTCCTGCAGGCGGTTGGAGGCGGTCTCGTCCGGCCCGAACAGCCGGAAGCTCTCCGGGTTGCGGGTGATGACGTCCCGCAGCCACGTCCCCAGCGCGCGGGTGCCCTCGGCCTCGGCGGCGCCGGGGCTGGCGACGGGGACGGCGTAGTCACGGAAGTCGGGCAGGTCCAGGTCGCGCAGCAGCAGGCCGCCGTTGGCGTGCGGGTTGGCGCTCATCCGCCGGTAGTCCCGCGGCGGGAGCGCCGCCAGTTCGGGAACCAGCGTCCCGTCCGGGCCGAACAGTTCGGCGGGCCGGTACGAGCGCATCCACTCCTCGAGCTGGGCGAGGTGCGCGGGGTTGCCGCGGACGTTGCTGATGGGGACCTGGTGGGCGCGGAAGGTGCCCTCGACCTGGACCCCGTCCACGGTCTTGGGCCCGGTCCAGCCCTTGGGGGTGCGCAGCACGATCATCGGCCACTGCGGTCGGGTGGGGGCGCTCAGGTCGCGGGCCCGGCGCTGGATGTGGTCGATCTCGCGGACGCAGGCGTCCATCGTGGCGGCCAGCTGCTGGTGCACCAGTTCCGGCTGGTCGCCCGCCACGATGTGGGCGTGGTACCCGTAGCCCTCCATGAGCGCGACGAGCTCGTGCTCGGGGATGCGGGCGAGCACGGTCGGGTTGGCGATCTTGTACCCGTTCAGGTGCAGGATCGGCAGCACCGCCCCGTCGGTGACCGGGTTGAGGAACTTGTTCGAGTGCCAGCTGGCGGCCAGCGGCCCGGTCTCCGCCTCGCCGTCGCCGATCACGCAGGCGGCGATCAGCCCGGGGTTGTCGAAGACGGCTCCGTAGGCGTGCGCGAGGGCGTAGCCGAGCTCGCCGCCCTCGTGGATCGAGCCCGGCGTCTCCGGGGCGACGTGGCTGGGGATCCCGCCGGGGAACGAGAACTGGCGGAACAGCGCCTGCATGCCCGCGTCGTCCCGGGTGACGTGCGAGTAAAGCTCGCTGTAGGTGCCCTCGAGCCACGCGTTGGCAACCACCGCCGGGCCGCCGTGCCCAGGGCCGGCGAGGAAGATCATGTCCAGGTCCCAGGCCCGGATCACCCGGTTCAGGTGCGCGTAGAGCAGGTTCAGCCCCGGGGTGGTGCCCCAGTGGCCGAGCAGTCGCGGCTTGACGTCCTCCGGCTCGAGCGGCCGGGTCAGCAGCGGGTTCCCCATCAGGTAGATCTGCCCCACCGACAGGTAGTTGGCCGCCCGCCAGTAGGCGTCGATCGCCTGTAGTTCGGAGCGGGAAAGCGGCTGCTGCCCGGTGATCACGGCCTGGCTCATGATTCCCTCTCTGGATTTGGTCGTCGCGTGCTCTCCCTATCGTCGGGGTCTGCGCGCAAGCCCGGCAGGGCCTTTGGTCCCGGAGCGGCGGTCCGCACGTCCCGGGCCATTCGGCCCATTGACGTGGGACCTTGGTCCGCCGCAGGGCGCGGGTACGCGGTCTACAGTGGTACCCGGAGGATGGCCCCGTTCGCAGGAATGACGTCGGGCCGCAGGAGGGACACATCATCGTGGAGAGTCCGGCAGGCCAGGCAGAGGCGCGCGACGAGGCGGCCAAGCCGATCACGGTGTTCTTGCTCGATGACCATGAGATCGTCCGCACCGGGGTTCGCGACCTGCTCGAGGTCGACCCCGGCATCCGGGTGGTGGGCGAGGCGGGCACGGCCTCCTCGGCCCTTGCCCGCATCCCGGCGCTCCGCCCCGACGTGGCAATCCTCGACGTGCGGCTGCCGGACGGGGACGGGGTGACCGTCTGCCGGGAGATCCGCTCGCGGATGCCGGAGGTGGCCTGCCTGATGCTCACCTCCTTCAGCGACGAGGAGGCGCTGCTCGACGCGGTCATGGCTGGCGCCGCCGGCTACATGCTGAAGCAGATCCGCGGGCTCGACCTGATCGCGGCGGTGCGCTCGCTCGCGGCCGGCCAGTCGATGCTGGACCCGCGGGCGACGGCTCAGCTGCTGGCCAGGCTGCGCGACCCGCACCCGAAGCACGATCCGCTGGCGGGGCTGACCGACCAGGAGCGCAAGATCCTGGAGCTGATCGGCGAGGGGCTGACCAACCGGCAGATCGGCGAGCGGATGTTCCTGGCCGAGAAGACGGTGAAGAACTACGTGTCCGGCCTCTACGCCAAGCTCGGCATGGAACGCCGCGCGCAGGCCGCCGCGATGGCGGCCCGCATTTTCACCGATTCCCCGCCGCACTACTGAGATCACCGGCGACGCGCTAGGACGGCGGGTACTGCAGGCGGTCGCGCACGGCCACCACGCCCTCCACGTGCCGGGCGCGGGCGACGACGGCCCGGCCGAGCTCGGCCGTCTCCGGGCTGCCCGCCACCGTGACCACGCCGTTCTCCACCGCCACGGTGAACCGGTCGGGGGCGGCGCCGAGCTCGGCCAGGATCAGGTCTTCGGTGATCTCCTTGCGAATCTCCTCGTCGCCGCGGACGCGGTCATCTCCGGTACTCCCGAGGCCCATCCCGCGTCCAGCGTTTCCTTGGGGAGCAGGTCGGTCTCCGAGACGACCCCGACGACCTTCCCTTCGTCATCGACGACCGGGAACGCGCTCACCCGTTCCCGATGGAGCTTCCTTCCGTGCCTGCGGCCAGAGCCCGGCCTCTCCTCCAGCGAATCAGCCGGGCAACCCCCCGCGGTAGTGCCTTTCCGTCCGCACGTTCGGGACCATCGTCCCGAAAGCCGAAAAAGAAGACCAAAATCAAATTCCGTTTATCGAACGGACCCTGGCTCCGCCTGGCCGGTCGATTCCCCCACCGCGATGGCGACGGGGCCGAACGTCCGCCAACGTCGTCTCGATGACCATCCAACTTCCGCAGTCGCCTCACTCGGGCTCTGGCTGCAGGTCGATGGCGCCGCACGGGCACTCGGCGGCGCAGATGCCGCAGCCCTTGCAGTAGTCGAGGTCGATCTGGTACTTGCCGTCGGCGAGCTTGACGACGGCGTTGTCGGGGCAGGCGCCGTAGCAGTTGTCGCAGCCGAAGCAGTTACCGCAGGACAGGCAGCGCCGCGCCTCGAACAGCGCGGTCGACTCGCTCAGTCCGCCCACCACCTCGTCGAAGGTGGTGATCCGGCGGGCGGCCTCCAGTTCGGGCCGGACGGTAGCCGGGGCGTCGCTGTAGTACCAGGTGTTCAGCGACGAGTACTCGGCCAGCGGGGGCCGGGGCGGCTTGGCGCTCGAGCTCTCGCGAAGCCAGGCGTCGATGCTCCGGGCCGCCTTCTTGCCGTGCCCGACGGCGACGGTGACCGTCCGCTCAGACGGCACCATGTCCCCGCCCGCGAAGACGCCGGGGTGCCCGGTCATCAGGTCGGTCCCGACCTGCACGACGTGGTCGGCGAAGGTCACTCCGGGCACGTCCGCGAGCACGGTCAGGTCGGCGTCCTGGCCGAGCGCGAGCACCAGGGTGTCGGCTTCCAGCGTCTCGAACTCGCCGGTCGGCTGGGGAAAACCGGAATCGTCCAGGCGCATCTTCTCGATCACGAGCTTGCCCTCGTCCGCCCGCGTGATCGTGGACAGCCAGCGCATGGTGACGCCCTCGTCCAGCGCCTCGGTGACCTCGATGTCGTGCGCGGGCATCCGCTCGCGGGTCCGCCGGTAGACGACGACCGCCTCGGACGCGCCGAGCCTGCGGGCGGTGCGGGCGGCGTCCATGGCCGTGTTGCCGCCGCCGTAGACCGCCACCCGGCGGCCGAGCGCGGGCGCCGAGGCGTCCTGCATGCCGCGCAGCACCGACACCGCGTCCAGGATCCGGGCCGAGTCGCCGGCCGGGATGTAGGCCCGCTTGCCGATGTGCGCGCCGGCCGCGACGAACGCCGCGTCGAAGCCGTCGGCTCCGGCCGTGCCGCCCGCGGTCGGCTTCAGCGCGCCGAGCAGGTCGGTGACCGGGGTGCCGAGCTCGAGGGTGACGCCCATCGCGACGATGCGGCCGATCTCGGCGTCGAGGATGTCGCGCGGCAGCCGGTACTTCGGCATGCCGTAGCGCATCATGCCGCCGGGCTCGGCCCCGGCGTCCCTGATCGTCACCGCGTGGCCCAGCCGAGTGAGGTGGTAGGCGGCCGACAGGCCGGACGGCCCCGCGCCTACCACCAGCACCCGCTTGCCCGTCGGCGCCGCTCCGACGGACATCTGCCAGCCCTGCCGGATCGCCTCGTCGCCGAGGAACCGCTCGACCGAGTTGATCCCGACGGCGGAGTCCAGCTGGGCACGATTACAGGCGCTCTCGCACGGCCGGTAGCAGACCCGGCCCATGATCGCGGGGAACGGGTTGTCGGCCATGATCTGCCGCCAGGCGGCCTCGTAACTGGCCGGGTCGCCTTCCTCCGCGTGGTAGAGCCACTGCTGGATGTTCTCCCCGGCCGGGCACGCGTTGTTGCACGGCGGCAGCAGGTCCCGGTACACCGGGCGCTCGGTCCGCCACGCGCCGGTCTTATTGGCCCGGCTGGTGCCCACGTCAAGCGTGATCGCGAACGGCTTGCTCTGCATGATCGTCATCGCCCCTCGGTGAGATCACGGACATCGGAGGCGGAGGCCAGGGTCCGTTCGATGCCAAGATTTGGTTGGTTTTGATTTGCCTGAATCCCCGCTCGCAGCCCGAAGCGGGAGATGTTGCGGTCGGCGATGGCCTGGATCCTGGCGATCGTCTCGGTCCGCTCGACCGGCCGGAACAGATGCGCGTAGCGGGCCTGCGTCCGCAGGTAATCCGTCACCGGCACCTGGCGGCGGATCGGCGCCGCGCCCACCACCTCCCCGTCAGTGGCCTCGAAGACCGGGAACAGGCCGGACTCGGTGGCCAGCCGGGCGACCCGGATCGTGTCGGCCGGCGAGCTGCCCCAGCCGAGCGGGCAGGGCACCAGCACGTGCAGGTAGCGCGCGCCGTGAAAGTCCATCGCGCGGGCGGCCTTGTACTCCAGATCGCGCAGGTCGGCCACGGTCGCGGTGGCCACGTAGGGGATCTGGTGCGCCATCGCGATCAACGGGACGTTCTTGCCCTCGCCGAAGTTGTTCCCCGGCTGGTCGCCGACGGCCTGGGTGGTGGCCGTCCGGGCGGCCGGCGGGGTGGCGCCCGAGCGCTGCACGCCGGTGTTCATGTAGGCCTGGTTGTCGTAGCAGACGTAGAGCACGTCGTCGTTGCGCTCGAACATGCCCGACAGGCAGCCCAGGCCGATGTCGACCGTGCCGCCGTCACCGCCCTGGCCGACGACCCGGACGTCGGTGCGGCCCTTCGCCCGCAGCGCGGCGGCCACGCCGGTGGCGACCGCCGGGGCGTTGCCGAACAGCGAGTGCAGCCAGGCGATCTGCCAGGACGTCTCGGGGAAGGGGGTGGAGAACACCTCCAGGCAGCCGGTCGCGTTGACCGCGATCAGCTTCCCCTTGGTGGCGCGCATCACCGTGTCGAGCGCGTAGCGGGCGCCGAGCGCCTCGCCGCAGCCCTGGCAGGCGCGGTGCCCGCAGGTCAGCGCGTTCGACCGCTCGGGCAGGGACTGCACGCTGCGCAGGTCGGCCGGCAGCAGCCGGTTGCCGGCCGCGAAACTGCCGGTCTGGTAGAACTTGATCCGCTCCGGTGGCATGGCCGGGTCTCCTATCCGATCCCTGACGCGGTGACGCCCAGGTCGCGGAGCAGGTTCTCCGCGCTCGGGCCGGACCTTCTGGCGTCCCGCATCCGGGCCAGTTCGCGCTCGATCAGGCCGGTGTCGAGGTCGAGGAAGCTCATCGGCTCGAGCGCTCCGCTGGCGGCGCTCTGCAGCATCCGCCGCAGCGACTTGCGGGTGACGGCCCGGCCGCCGAGGCCGGCCACCACGGTCGAGATCTCGGGGACGTGCGCCGCGGCCAGCGCGGTGCGAACGTCTCCGGTCACGATGCCGCCGCTGCCGGGCGAGATCGCCCGCTCGATGACCACCAGCCGGCTGGCGCCGGCCAGCGCCTCCCTGACCGCGTGGGCGGGGAACGGCCGGAAGGTGGTGATGCCGAGGACGCCGATCCGCAGTCCCTCGTCGCGCAGCTCGTCGACCGCGTCCTTGATGGTGCCGAGGACGGAGCCGAGCGCGACCACGATCAGGTCGGCGTCTTCGGTCCGGTACGCCCGCACCAGGCCGCCCGAGTCGCGGCCGAACCCCGTCAGGAAGTCGGCCGCGACGGCCGGGACCAGGTCAAGGGCCTGCAGCAGCCGGGCCTGGGAGAGGTAGCGGACCTCGGTGAACGCCTCCGGGCCGACCATCGCCCCGATCGAGATCGGGTCGGCCGGGTCGAGCACCTGGCGGGGCTGGTACGGCGGCAGGAACGCGTCAACCTGCTCCTGCCCGGGGATGTCCATCCGCTCGCTGGCGTGCGTGAGCAGGAACCCGTCCATGCACACCATCACCGGGGTGGACAGTTCCTCGGCGATCCTGAACGCCTGGATGTGCAGGTCGAGCGCCTCCTGGTTGGTCTCGGCGAACAGCTGGATCCAGCCCGAGTCGCGCTGCGACATCGAGTCGCTGTGGTCGTTCCAGATGTTGATCGGCGCGCCGATCGCCCGGTTGGCGACCGTCATCACGATCGGCAGGCCGAGCCCGGACGCGTTGTACACCGCCTCGCACATGAACAGCAATCCCTGGCTGGCGGTGGCGGTGTAGGCCCGGGCGCCCGCCGCCGAGGCCCCGATGGCCACCGACATCGCCGCGAACTCGGACTCCACGTTGAGGAACTCGGCCGCCAGCTCGCCCGCCTTCACCTTGGCGCTCAGCGCCTCGACGATGTGGGTCTGGGGGGTGATCGGGTAGGCGCAGATCACCTCGGGCCGGCTCATCGCCACCGCTTCGGCCACTCCGCGTGACCCTTCTAGCTGCTTAAGCATCGGTCAGCGCCTTCCGCTCGGAGCCGATCTGTCGGGGTATTCACTGCCTAGCCGGGCTGACCGGGGTCAGACCTCGGCCGGGGTGATGCTCTCGTGCTCGATCGGCGCTGCGGGCCGGACCTTGCGGCCGAACGCGAACCCGAAGACCGCTCCGCCGAACGCGAGGGCGCTGAGGCCGAAGACGACCAGCGAGATGATGTAGGTGATCTGGGAGACCTTCCACCAGCCGTAGGCGTTCAGCAGCATGCTGCGCAGGGTCTCGCCCTTGAAGACGGTGCCGACGGTGGCGGCGAGCTGGGTGTTGTTGGGCTGGGCGATGGACTCGGTCGACAGCTGGGAGTAGGTCTTGCCTGCGGCCATGTTCTGGATGTGGACGGCGATGAAGTGGTCGGCGTAGGCCTCGGCCTGCTGGCCGGTGAGCAGCTGCTGGCCGGCGTACTGGCTGACGGACGGGATCATGCTCGGGGTGATCTCGGTGCCGGCCTTGGGGTGAGCGAACGCGGCCGCCGGGGGGAAGCTGATCTGCTGGGCCGATAGCTGGCTGGTGACGGTGTTGTGCACGTAGGTCGAACCCCAGAGCAGCATTCCGGCCGCGGCCGCCAGGATCACTGCGGCGGCAAGGCTGCTAATGGAGAGCCAGAACCTGCGGGGAGAATAGCGGCGCATCGTAAAAACCTCCTGTGTGGTGCCGGGCCTGACGTGGTCCGGCGTTCCGTATTCCCTTACACAGCACAGTTTTCCGTCCGCGGCCCGACGGCATCATGGCTAGACGGCCCGGTTCGGGGGGACCTGGGTGACCCCGGAACCAGGACCTACGTCCCTTTCCGCCTGGATCGCGGCGACTAGAGGGAATTAGCATCCTTTTGAGGACCAAGGTCCCCGGCCGAAGGCCCAGATGGCCCTGCCGCCCGGCGTACCGCACTCCTATCGTGGGTGGCGAAAGTGCGGCGAAAGCTTTAGCAGAGGGAGAAGTCAAATGCCTGGGATCATCGTCGGCGTAGATGGTTCCGGCCATTCTCAGCGGGCCCTGGAATGGGCCATGAAGGAGGCGGCCATACGGCACCAGCCGCTAACCGTCCTCACCGTGCACAATGCCGTGGCCGGCTACAACGGCGGAGTGGCCGTGTACTCCGATGACCCGGCCAGGACCGAGCAGGCCCGCGAGGCGGCCCAGCAGGAAACCGATAAGGTACTGGCCGGGCTGGCGGGACCGCGCCCGGATTCGGTCACGGTCAAGGCCGTCCACGGTTTCCCGACCGACGAGCTCATCAATGCGGGCAAGGACGCCGACATGATCGTCCTCGGCTCGCGCGGCGCGGGCGGCTTCGCCCGTCTGCTCATGGGATCGGTCGCCAGCCAGGTCAGCCAGCACGCGTACTGCCCGGTCCTCATCGTTCCCCCGGAAGACCGGAGCTGACGGTCGTGACAATCCGGCCCGCCGCCCCGCCTTGCGAGCGGGGCGGCGGGCTTTTCTGCGCCCGGGTGACGTGCGGGGACCTGAGGACCGATGTCGCGCAGGCCCTGGCTGGCGATCTTGCGCTCAAGAGGTATGAGACGTTAACTGGCAAAGGCGGCCCGGCTAGCCTGGACCACGCGGTCACCGGCCGCTTGGGCCAACGTAAGCGGGAGCGGTTGTGAGTGAGCAGCTAGATCTTCTTCTTCGCCGGCGCAGCGTCGCTCTTGAGGGGCTGCGGCGATGACCGATATGGCCAGTGAGCGCGGCGCGGCGGCGAGCGCGGCCGACGCGGCCGGCGGCCTGGGGTTTCCCGACGTACCGCGGCTCGAGCTGGAAGAGCTGCTGCTGCAGTTGGTGGACCGGGCGGGTGACGTGCTGGCCGCGCAGGGGCGGCTGCGGGGGCTGCTGCGCGCCAATTCCCTGGTAGCGGGGGAGTTGAGCCTGCCCGTGGTGCTGCGGCAGATCGTCGTCGGCGCCCGGGAGCTTCTCGGCGCCCGGTACGCGGCGCTCGGCGTGCTCGGCCGCGACGGCGAGCTAGAGCAGTTCGTGCACGTCGGGATGGACGACGCCCTGGTAGCGAAGATCGGCGAGCTGCCCCGCGGGCGGGGGGTGCTGGGCCTGCTGATCAGCGATCCGGCCCCGATCCGGCTGGCCAGCCTCAGCGATCATCCCGCGGCGGCGGGGTTCCCGCCCGGTCACCCGCCGATGGGCAGCTTCCTCGGCGTCCCGGTCCGGATCGGGGAGGAGGTCTTCGGCAACCTGTACCTGACCGAGCGCATCGCGGGCGGGGAGTTCAGCAAAGACGACGAGGAGCTGGCGATCGCGCTCGCGGCGGCGGCCGGCGCGGCGATCGCGAACGCACGGCGGTACGCCGAGTCCGAGCAGCGCCGCCGCTGGCTCGACGCCTCCGCTCAGCTCACGCCGCTGCTGCTGGCCGACCATCGGACGCCGCACGCGCTGGTGGCCGAGCACGCCGCGGCCGCCGCCGACGCGGACTTCGCCCTCCTGACCGTGCCCCAGGACCCGGACCAGGTGGCCGTGAGCGGGGCGGCAGGCCCGCTGGCGGCCGGGTTGACGGGTCGGCTGGCGCCGCTGGCCGATTCGCTGACTGGGCAGGTGATCCGCAGCGGCAAGCCGAGCCTGGTCACCGGTGACCGCCTTAAGGCGACGGCGGGGGCGCTCGGCGCCGAGATCGGCCCGCTGATCGCCGTCCCGCTGGTGGCGGGCGAGCGGGTCCTCGGCGCGCTGCTGCTGGGGCGGGCGGCCGCGCGGACCGGGTACACGGAGTCGGACCTGGGCATGGCCGCCACCTTCGCCGGCTACGCGGCCGTGGCGATGGAACTCGCCCTGGCCCGGGCCGACCAGGCCCTGCTGGCTCAGGCCGAAGACCACGAGCGCATCGCGGGCGACCTGCACGACCACGTCATACAGGAACTGTTCGCCCTCGGCATGAAGCTCCAGGGCCAGGCCGCCCGCAGCGACCCGGCCACCGCCAATCGGATCAACGGCTACATCGACACCCTCGATGAGGTGATCAAGAAGATCCGCGCCAGCATCTTCGGGCTCCAGCAGCCCCAGCAGGCCCCCGCCAGCCTGCAATCCCGGGTCATGGAGATCATCGACGACCACGCGCCGCAGCTTGGCTTCACGGCCGGCGTCAGCTTCGCCATCCCGCCCGGCATCGACCTCGACGAGACGCTGGCGCACGACATCCTGGCCGTCACCCGCGAGGCCTTGTCCAACTGCGCCCGGCACGCCCACGCCGCCGCCGTCAGCATCTCGCTGGCGCTGCAAGACGGGCTGATCACCCTCGACGTCACCGACAACGGCTGCGGCCTGGGCGCCCCGACCAGGTCCAGCGGCCTCGCCAGCATGCGCCGTCGCGCCGAGAACAACGGCGGGACCTTCCAGATCACCACTCCCGCCGACGGAGGCGCCGGCACCCGCCTCATCTGGACCGCCCGCGCCGCCGGCGCTACGACCGGTCGTGCGGGTAGCTGAGCCGGTCGCGCACGGCCACGACGCCCTCAACGTGCCGGGCCCCGTCGATGATGTCGCGGCCCACCGGGGTGGTTTCCGGGGTGCCCTCGATGGTGACGATGCCGTCCCTGACCGTGACGGTGAACCGTTCGGGGTCGCCCAGGAGCAGGCCGAGGATCAGGTCCTGGGTGATCTCGTGCCGTATCTCCGCGTCGGGTCGGCTGTACACGCTCAGCACGTCGGCCCGGGAGACGATGCCGATCAGCGTCCCGTCGTCTTTGATGACCGGGAGCCGCTTGACCCGCCGGGAGTGCATCAGCCGGGCCGCCTGGGCGACCGGGACATCGGGGCCGATGGTTACCGGGGGCTTGGTCATCAGCTCGGCTGCGGTGAGGGCGCTTGCCCGGGCGCGCTCACGTCGCCGCAGCACGCCGTCGAGCGCCCCGTGCGTGGCGGAGTCGAAGGCCTCCTTGGTCAGCAGGTCGGCCTCGGAGACGATCCCGATGACCTTGTTGTCGTCGTCGAGCACGGGGAACGCGCTGACCCGCTGCTCGTGCAGCATGGCCGCCATCTCCTTGTACGATGCACCCTGCCTGACGGCGATCACGTGGGTGCTCATGACGTCCTTGACGGTGGAGCTCATGGCGGTTGCCTCCTGTTCAGATCCAGTCAGACGTTCTCGGCCGGGATGACCACGACCGGGCAGTGGGCGTGGTGGGTGACTTGGAGGCTGACCGATCCCATCAGCAGGCGCTTGAATCCGCCGGCTCCGCGGGACCCGACGACGAGCAGGTCGGCGTCGGCGGCCGCCTCGAGCAGCGCCTCGGCGGGCAGGCCAGTGACGGCCCGGACGGTGACCGACGATGGCCGGGACTCGGGGTCGGTCTTCTCGAGCGTGCGGTCCGTCTCCTGCTGGGCGGTCTCGCGGGCCTCCTCGGTCAGGTCGTCATCGCCCGGGTAGAGGACAGGGCCGCCCCAGCATCCGGCGACGGGCTGCTGGACGGTGAGCACGGTGAGCGGTGCATGGCGGACCGCCGCTTCCCCGATGGCCCACTCAAGGGCGTGGCGGGAGTGGTCAGAACCGTCGACGCCGACGATGATTCCTGGCATCTTGTTCTTCTCCTTAGGCTGACCTGCTTCTTCACCTCTTGACGCTAGGCTCGCCGGGCGGCGCCGGTCAGGGGCGAACGTCCCGGCCCGCGCAGGCTTCAGGCCTCGCGTGTGCGGACTGAAGGGCCTTAGCCCAACGGGGTCAGACGGTGGCCTGGCGCAACTCGAGGCAGAAGCCCCTGCCAGTTCGGGACCTTGTACCCTCGGCTGGAGTCCTGGCGGCGGGCATTCTGCTTGTCATGGATACCGATAGCCCGACACTCGAACACCTGCCGCGCGATGAGTGCATGCGGCTGATGGGCTCGGTGCCCGTCGGTCGGATCGTTTACACCCGCCAGGCACTGCCCGCGGTCGAGATGGTCAACTTCGCGCTCGTCGACGGCGACATCGTCATCAGGACCAGTGCCGAAGGCAAGCTCGCAGCCGCGACTCGCGGGGCTGTGGTCGCGTTCGAGGCCGACAGCGTGGATCTCGCCGAGCGCACCGGCTGGAGCGTGACGATCGTCGGGCAGGCCCGAGCGGTGACCGACAGCGCGGAGATCCGCTGCTCTGGAGAGGCAGGCGCCGCCTTCATGGGTCACCCGCGAGAGCGATCACTTCATCCGCATCTCGCCGGCGATGGTGAACGGCCGGCACGTTATCGGCCAGCGCCTTGAAGGAGCCACGCAGTGCGGATCGTTTCTGAACGGCAGCTGGCGATCACGCTCGGCGCGCGGCCGGGCATCCCGCGGGTCGTCGTCGGCGGCAACTTCGCCACCCCGTGGCGGGCCCTGGCCGTGCTCGATGGCACCCTCGCCCGGTACCGGCTGTTCGCGCTGAACGCGCAGGCGGGCATGCCGCATCGGGAGGGCGTGACGCTTGAGTCGCCGTTCGTGGGGCCGGGCATGCGCGGGCAGAGTCGGCTGCACTACTTCCCATGCCGACTGTCGCTGGTGCCCGCGCTGCTGCGCGAGGTCCTGTCGCCGGATGTGGTGCTGGTGCAGACGTCGGCGCCGTCTGGCGGCACCGTATCGCTCGGGACCGAGGTGAACGTGCTGCCGGCCGCGATCGAGACCGCCCGGTCCCGCGGCGGGCTGGTGGTCGCGCAGCTCAACCCGCGGGTTCCGTTCACCTACGGGGACTCGGTGCTGCCGTGCGACGCGTTCGACTACGCGATCGAGGTGGAAGCGCCGCTGGCGTCCCCGCCGGAACGGCCGGCGGCGGAAACGTCAGCCAGCATCGGCGACCGGGTGGCCGCCTTGATCGGCGACGGCGCGACGCTGCAGGCCGGCATCGGCGCCGTCCCTGACGCCGTCCTGGCCGGGCTGCAGCGCAGGCGCGGGCTGGCCGTCTGGTCGGAGATGTTCAGCGATGGCGTGCTCGGCCTCGCCAAGGCGGGCGCGCTGGACCTGGGCCAGCCGGTCATCGGGTCCTTTGCCTTCGGCAGCCCAGACCTTTACGCCTGGATGGACCGCAATCCGGACGTGCGGATGCTGCGGACCGAGACGGTCAACGACCCGGCCCAGATCGCCCGGCGGCCGCGGATGACCTCCGTCAACAGCGCGCTCCAGGTTGACCTGTTCGCTCAGGCCAACGCGCACTGGGTTAACGGGAGGGTCCATTCGGGGTTCGGCGGGCAGACCGACTTCGTGGTCGGCGCGCTGCACTCACCCGGCGGGCAGGCCATCATCGCGCTCCCGTCCTGGCACCCCAAGGCGGACGTGTCCACCGTGCTGCCGCGGATCGACGGGCCGGTGACGTCCTTCCAGCACAGCTTCATCGTCAGCGAGCAGGGAGCCGCCGTGATCTGGGGCTATGACGCGGCCGGGCAGGCGGGGCAGATCATCGATCATGTCGCCCACCCGTCGGTCAGGGAACAGTTGCGTGAGGTCGGCCGCTCCCTCGGCCTTGGCGCCCAAGACGAGTGATTCCAAGCGATGGGCGGGCGGCGATCGCCGTCATCCTGGTGATCGTGTGCCGCAAGGTCCTCGTTCCGCCGTGTCGACCGTCAAGGTGTTCCGTTAGGGGCACCCCGCGACCCGGACCGCACACGATGACGCCCAACGGTCGGACGGCGTCAACCGAAGTGGCCCGTGGGATACGTGTTGCCGAGTCGAACGCCTCCGCCGCTCCGCCCGGCGGCCGACGGCCGGCATTGCGGCCATGGTTCCGCCGGGCGGATCCGGTGCCGCCTACAGCTGGCTGCCCACGAGGACGGCCAGGTCGGCCAGGCGGGCCGTGTAGCCCCATTCGTTGTCGTACCAGCCGAACACCTTGACCAGCGTCTCCGACGCCTGCGTCAGGGGCGCGTCGAATACGCACGACGCCGGGTCGCCGATGATGTCGCGGGACACGATCGGGTCGGTGCTGTAGCGCAGCAGTCCGGCCAGCGGTCCTTCGGCGGCGGCCGCGGCGAATGCCTCGTTCACCGCCTGGGCGGTCACTGCGGTGCCGACGACAACCGCGAGGTCGGTCAGCGACCCGTCCGGCACGGGGACCCGGACCGCGACGCCGTCCAGCCTTCCGGCCAGTGCGGGGATGACCTCCCCGGTCGCACGGGCCGCGCCGGTTGTGGTCGGCACGATGTTCACTGCGGCCGACCGGGCGCGCCGCGGGTCCTTGTGCGGGCCGTCGATCAGCATCTGATCCCCGGTGTAGGCGTGGATGGTGGTCATGAACCCGCGCTCCACGCCGAACGCGTCGTTCAGCACCTTTGCCATCGGCGCGACGCAGTTGGTGGTGCACGACGCGTTCGAGATGACGTCATGCCGGAGCGGGTCGTAGGCGCGCTCGTTGACGCCAAGCACGACCGTCAGGTCGACGCCCTTCCCCGGAGCGGACACGAGCACCTTCCGCGCTCCGCCCTTCAGGTGCGCGGCCGCCGCCTCGCGGGTGCGGAACTTGCCGGTGGACTCCACCACGACGTCCGCCCCGAGGGCGCCCCAGTCGATCGCGGCCGGGTCCCGCTCCGACAGCACCGCGATCCGCCTGCCGCCGACGATCAGCGCGTGGTCGCCGACTTCCACCGGCCGGCCGAACCGGCCGTAGGTGGAGTCGAATGCCAGCAGGCTCGCCAGCGCCCCGGCGTCGGCGATGTCGTTGATCCCCACCACCTCGAGGTCCGCGCGCTCCGCCGCCAGCCTGGTGAACACCCGCCCGATCCGGCCGAAGCCGTTAATCCCAACCCTGGTTGACATGTGCTTCCTCCCTCGTCCTGTTATCACCAACCTCGCCCGGCCGCCTGCGGTCGGCCAGCGGCGTAGGTCACCCGCGGCCGGGACCTTGGGCCCGGCCGGGCCGAAGGTCCCGGCCGAGCCGGGCGGTACGGCCCTGCCGTCATCCGCGGGTGACCAGGGATCGTGGACTGGTGGCCCGTACCGGTCAGGCGAAGGTGAGGACAATGGGCAGCAAGGTGCGAAAGCCCGGGACGACGCTCGCGGCCAGGTTCCTGCGCGGCAGGCAGTTCGACCGCAATCCGCTGCGGCGTTCAGCCGACCGAGCCGAGACGATCATGCTGGCCGTGCTGCTGGTGGCCTTCCTGGTCGGCGCGCCGCTGGCCGCCCTGGCAGCGGGCGGGTGGACGCACGCGATCGCGCAGCGGGCCGAGGCCGCTCAGACGGCGTCCCGACGGCAGGCCACGGCCGTCGTCCTCGTGGCGGCCGGGGTGCTGACCGGTGAATCATGGAACCTGACCTCGGTCACGCAGGCCCGCTGGACCGCGCCGGATGGCAGCGTGGTGACGAGCGAACTGCCGGTCCCCGAGGGCGCCGGCGCCGGCGCGAAGGTCCGCGTCTGGACGACAATGAACGGCCAGCTCACCTCGCCCCCCATCACCGAATCGCAGGTGGCATCCGCGGCCGATCTCGGCGCGATGGCCGGGGCCGCCGCCGTCGCGGTGCTGCTCGCGCTGGTCGGGGTCTTGGCTCGTCGGTCGCTTGACAATCGCAGGATGGCCGCCTGGGACGCCGACTGGGAGTCGACCGAACCGCGCTGGACGACCCGCGCCTAGCAACGGTTCTGGCCTGACATGCGGATGGACCGGAGTCAGCGAAAGCATCCGGCGTCCGGCCGCCTTAGGGCAGTGCCGAATGGGCCGCCGGCCTCGACACGCGCCAGCCGTCCGCCGCGTTCACTCACGGCTAAGGCGACAAGTCCGACCGCACGCCAGGTAACGCGGTTCGCTTTATTGCCGGTTTGAGGCGGGCCGCGTCGTGTTGCTGACCTAGGAGATTCAGGTTTTATGAGGCCCTTAATAAGGCCCGAATTTCAAGTGACCAATGACCCTGTGCGCGGGGGTAATAGGCGTCATAGAAAGGATGTGAAGTGGCGGGCGAAGCGGAACCGGAAATCGGGTCACGTGATAGCCGGCCAGCAATTCAAGGTTAGGAGAAAGAGCCATGAGGACGATGAAAGCGGCGGTTGTGCCGGAACTGGGCGCCAAGCTCGAGATCAGGGAGGTTCCCGTCCCTGAGCCGGGCCCTGGCCAGGTGCTGATCCGGATGGAGACCTCCGGTCTGTGCCACACCGACATTCACGCCGCCGCCGGCGACTGGCCGGTCAAGCCGAACCCGCCGTTCATCCCTGGGCACGAGGGTGTTGGCATTATCGAGGCCGTCGGCCCTGGCGCCAGCCTGCATAAGGTCGGCGACCGGGTCGCCATCGCGTGGCTGGGCAAGGCCTGCGGGCACTGCTCGTACTGCATCGACGGCTGGGAGACGCTGTGCGAGTCGCAGGAGAACAGCGGCTACTCGCTCGACGGCGCCTGGGCCGAGTACGCGCTCGCCTTCGACAGCCACGTGGTCACGGTTCCCGAGACCGTGTCCTCCCTCGACGCCGCCCCGCTGACCTGCGCCGGGGTCACTACGTTCAAGGCAGTCAAGGTCTCCAGGATCCAGCCCGGCGAGACGGCCGTGATCTTCGGAGTGGGCGGCCTCGGGCACCTCGGCCTGCAGTACGCACGGGAATTCGGTGGCCGGGTGATCGCCGTCGACATCGAGGACTCGAAGCTGGACCTCGCCCGTCAGCTCGGCGCCGACTTCGTGGTCAACGCGAGGACGACCGACCCGGTCGAGGCGATCAGGGACCTCGGCGGCGCCGACGTCGCGATCTCTCTCGCCACCTCGCCCCGCGCGTTCGAGCAGGCGTTCGGATCGCTCCGCCGAGGCGGCCGGCTGGTGTGCGTGGCGCTCCCGGCCGACGACAAGATGACCGTCCCGATCTTCGACACCGTCATCAGCGGGAAGTCGATCATCGGGTCCATCGTGGGCACCCGCAAGGACCTGGCCGATGTGTTCGCGCTGCATGCGGCCGGGCGCACCAAGGTCATCGCGCAGCAGCGGCACCTTGACGACGTCAACGTCTGCATCGAAGAGGTGCTCGCGGGCCGAGTGCCCGCCCGCCTCGTCTTCACCTTCTAGCCGACGGCGGCGGGTACCTCCCGACGGTGGTGATTGGTTGAATCTGGGTTCGATCTGGCCCAAACCGGCTGGCGCTCGAGATCGTGCGCTAACCCAGCCGCAGGAAAGGGTGCGGGTAGCCGAGTCGCCACGGTCCGTTCGGGAAAAGATTCAAAGCTCTTTTTCGGCCTGGTCGGTGTCGTTATCGGGTGTCCCTGCCGCTGCTGGTGACCGCTGCGCGCCCCGCCTCAAGGCGGGCGAGCGGTACGCGGAACGGGGAGCAGGACACGTTGTCCAAGCCACCGCCGCCGTTTAGTCCACCACCGCAAAGAGTGCCAAGGGCACCCCATAACAGGCCGAAAGCCCCTCTTCCTCGGCTGTCCCAGCGGACAGGGTGGAAGGCATAAGACAACCGAAATCGAGGTGAGCGTAATGACCGTGAATCAGGCACACGAGGCGCCCGCAGGGGCGCGCCCGGTTCCTTCGTCCTGGACGACGCCGCCAGATCCCGGTGACCTCAGCAGGCGGCTGACGGCACGGCGAGCAGAACTGCGGCTCAGCGTCAGCCAGGTGGCCGCTCGGGCGCGGGTGGACCGCCGGTACCTGGAGTACCTCGAGAAATTCCCTGGCCATCCGGGCGCCGCCACGCTGCGCCAGCTGGCCGCAGCCCTGTGCACCACGCCGGCCGCCCTGCTTGGCGCCGGGCACGAAGCTTCTCCTGGCTTTGATCACAAGTCGGCCTGCTGGGGTTCGGCTGGCCAACTCGAGGCCCTCAGCCCGATCGAGTGCCACCGCCTTCTTGCGCCGCGCGGGCTCGGCCGGATCGCCTTCACCGCCGCCTCGGGGCTGATGGTACTGCCGGTGAATTACACGGTGGCGGTCGGCACCATCGTGATCCGGACCGGTGCCGGCTCGCTGATCGCCGGGAAGGCCGACGGCCCAGTCTCGTTCGAGGCCGACCATTTCGACCTGGAACTTGGCCAGGGGTGGAGCGTGCTGGTCATCGGCGACGCGCACCGGGTGCTGCAGCCAGGCGAACTCCGGCACCTACGCGAGGAGTGCGACCTGCGACCGTGGCCTGCGGGAGAGCACGACCTTTTCGTCAGGATCGTTCCGGCCCAGCTCACAGGCCGCCGCATCAGGTCGCAGTAGAAGTCTCAGTGGGAAAGCGGTGACGCCGCCCCGAGGGGGCGGCGTCACCGCTGCGCGTGGTCAGGAGCTCGCCTCCGCGGACCGGTCGATCACCCCGCTGGTGTGTTGTCAGCACGCGGTGGCGCGAGGGCGGCGATTAGGGCCGAAAGGCCCGCCGGGGTGGTGACCTCCGGCCATGATGCGGCCGCCTGCGCGGCGGAAGACTCGTGTCTGTCAGGTTCACCCGAGCGGGTCGTCAGACAGCGGCCCGCTTCGCAAGGAGGCACTACGATGCGCCGCTTCTCATCCCGTACCCTGCTCGCCGCCGCGAGCGCCGCCCTGGCGGCGGTGCTGCTGATCGCCGGCGGGCTGGCGCTGTGGGGCTCGGCCTACGTGCACAACACCGTGCAGGGCCAGCTCGCTTCCCAGCAGATCTACTTCCCCCCGGCGGCCGCGTTCGCTCACCCCAAGGCCGGCACCGAGATCACCCCGAGCATGATCCCGTCCGTCAGCCAGTACGCCGGCCAGCAGCTGCTCACCGGCCAGCAGGCCGAGGCCTACGCCGACCACTTCATCGCCGTCCACATCCAGAACATGGCCGCAGGCAAGACCTACTCCCAGCTGTCGACCGAGTCCATCGCCCAGCCCAACAACACCCAGCTCGCCGCCACCGTCGGCACCGTCTTCAAGGGCGAGACCCTGCGCAGCATGCTGCTGAACGCCTACGGCTGGTGGAAGGTCTCCCAGATCGTCTACATCGTCTCGCTGGTCCTGTTCGGCCTCGGCACCGTGGCCGGCCTGGCCGCCGCCTACCTGCTCGCCTTCGGCCGTCGGCCCCGCCGCGCCGCCCAGGTGACCCAGCCCGGTGACCACGAGACCATCACCCCGGCTACCACCGCGTAAGCAGCCCGTGACCGACAACCGCAAACCCACACCACGACGATCAACAGAACACGGAACGACCCCCGGCCGGCGCCCAGCAAGGACGCCACCCGGGGGTCGCCCGTGCAGAGCCGGTAAAGAACAGCCAAGCGAAGGAGCGAGAAGATGTTCCAGGTTCGAATCCACGGCCGCGGCGGCCAGGGCGTCGTGACCGCCGCCGAGCTGCTCGCGGCGGCCGCGTTCAGCGAGGGCCGCTACGCGCAGGCGTTCCCGAGCTTCGGCTCGGAGCGGATGGGCGCCCCGGTGATGTCATTCTGCCGGATTGACGACAAGCCGATCCGCACCCGCGAGCCGGTCACCGAGCCGAACGCGCTCGTTATCCAGGACGCGACGCTCCTGCACCAGGCGGACCTGTTCGCCGGCCTGAAGCCACGCGGATACGTGCTCATCAACGCCACTCGCGGCTTCACCCAGCTTGGCCTCGACGACCTCGCCGCTACGCACGACGCCGGCCGGCTGCTCGCGATCCCCGCCTCGAGCCTGGCGATGGCCCGCTTGGGCCGCAGGCTGCCGGGTGCCCCCCTGCTTGCCGCGCTCGCCGCGCTGACCGGCGTGGTCAGCCTGGACGCGGTGCTGGCCGCGATCAAGGACCGGTTCGCCGGCCAGGTCGCGGCCGGGAACGCGGCCGCTGCCGTGGCCGCGTTCGATTACGTCCTCGCCGAGCGAAAGGTGCTAACCGGTGCGTAAGCAGATCGAGGGTTCCCCGGCGGTCGCCGAGGGGTGGCCATGTGCCGCCCGCAGGTCATCTGCGCGTACCCGATCACCCCGCTGTCTTCAGGCGCCAGCGGCGCTGTCGGGGCCGGGTCGCTGGCCTAGCCACTGCGCGTAGGACCGGGATTCGTCCAGGCCGGGTTCGACGCCTTCGGGCAGGGCGTGGGCGAACACGAGCGCGGCGGCGGCCTCGAGCGTGCCGCGCAGCGGGCCGACGGGGCCGGTCGCCTCGAAGCCCAGGGTCCACCAGCGCTGGCGGTTCGCGCGGACCGTGGTGAGTTCTACCTCGCACTGCGGCTGCTGGCCCAGCCCGGCGGCGGGCGCGACGAACTGCCCGCTGGCCGGTGAGAACAAGCTGATGCGCCGTCTCTTGCGGACCGGCCTCCAGCCGGCTGTGTCGGGGATGTCGGGGCTGAGCGGGCTGCAGGGGAACGACCACTTCTGCCAGGACTCCATGCGGCCGCGGGCCCGGCCCGGCACCTGGAGGATGCCCGGGCTGCCGCGGTAGACCTTCACCTCCAGTGCCCTGCTTCCGCGGATCTTCACCGACAGCTCGCGCAATGGCGGATGCAGCAGGTAGGTGTCCTGGCGTGTCTCCGTCACGGCCGGGAACCGCCCGAACCACCGGGCCACCGCGGCCTCCAGTTGGCCGGGGAAGATCCACCGCACCTCCAGGCTGCGGAGTCCTTCGGTGACCGGGCTCTCAGGCGGGACAGCAGTCATTGCCTTCCGCTCCTGACGCCGTCGGCCGGCCGGGATCCTACAGGTCGGGTTCTGCGGTGAGCCGCCCCGAGGCGACGGCGTCGACGAGCTCCTTGTGGTCGCGTTCGTTCTGGTCGGCGTACGCGCCCGCGAAATGGGTGATGGCCTTGTCGAAGACGTCGGATCCGCCGAGGTAGGCGGCGATGGCGATCCGGTCGCCGGAGCGCGCGTGCGCGCGGGCCAGCGTCCACCCGCAGGCCTGCCCGTAGATCCGCATGCCGCGCGGCGGCAGGTCCTCGATGGCGATGGAGTATTTCCAGTCCCGCAGCTGGCGGACGTAAAAGTCGCGCTGCTTGCCGTCCAGGTCGGCCTCGGCCCGCTGCCAGCCCAGGAAGATATCGCTGGATGCCTGCATCAGCCGCTGCCCGGCGACGACTCGCTGGCCCATGTTGGTGTACTTGCTGGCCCCTACGAAACGGCTGAGCACCGACGCCTCGGCCTCCTTGACCTGTAGGAACAGCGGATCGGACTCGTCGCGGCCGAGCATCAAGACGATCCAGCAGCGGGTCCCGACGCTGCCCACGCCGACTACCTTGCGGGCCATGTCGGCGTACTCGTACTCCTCGAGCAGGTAGCGCCGATCGGTTTCCAGCGTCCGCTGGTACTTGGCGAGCAGGTCCTGGATCTGCGCCGCGAAGGTCTCCTCGTCCATCTGCTTGGGCAGCAGGTCCGTGATCGGAACGATCAGCGGCGGGTCGGCGATGATCTGCGGACGGCCATCGACCAGGCGGGTCAGCTTGGCCACTTCCTGCATGCTGTCCCGGGTCCGCGCCTTGGCCACCCCCTTGTCCACCAGCTTGCGCTGCCGCGCTTTCATCTGCGAGTCGAACTGCGCCTTCAGCTGGTCCAGGTCCGCGTGCGCGTACCAGACATCGAGGTTCGTCATCTTGGCGAAGGTCCGCATCGCCTCCCGGTAGCTGGTGACGGTGGCGGTGACGATCTCACGGCGGTCCTTGCCGCCGAACCCGTTGCCGCGGGCCGCCACCTCCATGCTGGCGGCCAGCCGCTTGACGTCCCATTCCCACGGGCCGGGCGTCGCCTCATCGAAGTCGTTGACGTCGAAGACGAGGAGCCGGTCGGCGGAGGCGAACAGCCCGAAGTTCGACAGGTGCGCATCCCCGCACGCCTGCACCGCCAGTCCGGACACCGGAGTGCGGGAGAGGTCGCTGGCCATCGGCAGCGCCGCGCCTCGGTAGTAGGTGAACGGGGACACCATCATCCGGCCCCACCGGATGGGCACCAGCTCCGGCACCCGCGACTTGGCCTGCTCCTCAAGCAGGCCAAGCGGGTCGGGTCGGCCTGACCCGGGATCGAATACCGCGTGGCTCTCCCGCGGCACCTCGGCCCGCGCCTCCTTACCCCGCGCGGCACGCTCGGCCGGGGTGATCCGGTCCAGGCCCGACTCCAGCTGATACCGCGTGTCCCGCTTCGTGGCCTGCGGGGGAACCCCGCGCGTCATAACGCTCATCATCGGCTCCGGTCCCGGGCCTCGTTGCCCGTGGCTCTGCACTCGTCCGGACTCGGGTGCGCGATTTCTCTTGCGGCTATCCGGCCCACCTCTCGCGCCGACCATGGCACCGGACGGCGGTCCGGCCAAAGGCGGTCGAAGCCGGAACCGCCAGGCGCTGAACATGCGGCACTCTTCCTCGCCTGCCCTCATCTTCATCGTGCGTCGCCCAGGGCGGCCGGACATCACCCGCGACGGATGATTTCCGCTCCCGGTCGGCCGGGACCTGCCCCTGCAAGCCATCAAGGCGCAGGTCAAGTGGGCCGGCCACTGGACGAGCACGCTCAAACCGCGCTCAGGCGCTTCCTTAGCGGAGCTTGCGCAGGAACGGGTCGTGGGGTTCATACCGCGCCACCTTGATCCGCGCATCGACTGAATTCGCGCCAGCCGAACGGGCGTCGACGAGGCTGAGGTCAAGCTCGGTGATCTCGGGCAGGTCTTCGACCAGCCGGGAGACCCGCAGCAAGAGGTCCCTGAGCCTCGAATCAGATGAGGCGGCCAGGTCGCCGTCGGACTGGTCCCGGTCGGCGAGTAGCAGCGTGTCCGCGTCGGCGGTGGTCAGCGGCGCAAGCCTGGCCCCGTGGCCTGCCAGCACCACCAGCGGCCCGAACATCGGGTCATGGACGACCCGCACGGTGGCCTTGGTCGCACGATCATCGGCCGGGAGGGCGGGTTCGGCGAGCGGGATCCCGTAGCAGTGCAGCACGTCGGCGGTCCGGTCGCCCGGCAGCCAGCCGCCGCCGGCCGCTGCGCGGAGGTAATCGAGCACGACCGCGCGCGCGTCGGCGGCTCGCACGTCGGGAAAGTCGGGTACCTCTCCGCGTGGCTCCGCCCGCCATGCCCCGTAGGTGGCCGCTCGGGCGATGGCGCCCGCCGCCGCCTGCGGGTACGCGTAGGCCGGGATCGTGTCGTCGAGCAGGCGCACGGATTCGGCCTGGTTCAGCACGACGGCCGCCAGCGGGACGCCGACGTCGGCCTGCCGGATGGCCTGGATCAGGTCGCCGGTGGCGCCGGTCGGCAGGGCCAGCGCGATGACGGCGTGCACGGTCTCGTCGGCCGCGACCAGCTCCAGGCACTGCCGGAAGGCTTCGCCGGATATCGCGACGGTGGTGTCCACCGGGCCGGCGACCGCGCCGGCGCTGGGAATCAGCGCGCGCAGCTTGCCGGCGGTAGTCCCTTGCGGGCGGTGCACGGTCAGGCCGAGCGCGTCGCACGCGTCCGCCGCGAGCGCTCCGGCGCCGCCGATGTTGGACACGATCGCGACCGTGCGGCCGGCCGGGACGGGCTGGGTGGCGAGCAGCGCGGCGGTCTCGACCAGCTCGCCCAGGCCGGGCGCGGCGATGATGCCCACCTGCTCGAACAGCGCCTCGCGGCTGGCCAGCCCGGCCGGGTCCTGGCCGGCCGCGAAGCGTCCGGCGTGCACGGTGAGCACGGGTATCCGGGCCCCGACCCGGCGCGCCGTCCTGGCGAACTTGCGGGGATTGCCGAACGACTCGATGTACAGCACGGCCAGCCTGGTTACCTCGTCCTGCTCCCACCACAGGAGCATGTCGTTGCTTGACACGTCGAGCTTGCGGCCGACCGACGCGAACGAGGAGATGCCGATGCCGAGCCTTGACAGCTGATCGACCATCGCCAAGCCGACGCCGCCGGACTGCATGACCAGCCCGGCCACGCCGGGCCTGGGGTGGCTGGCGGCCAAGGTGGCGTCGAGGCCCAGGCCGGGCACCGCGATGCCGAAGGAGTCCGGCCCGACCAGCCGCATGCCGTGTCTCCTGCACACGGCCAGCAGGTCGGCGCAGGCGGCGGTGTCCAGGCCGGAAGTGATCACGGCGAGGGCCTTCACCCCGAGCCGACCGCAGTCTTCGGCGACGTCGAGGACCGCCGGGGCGGGTACCGCGATCAGGGCCAGGTCCGGCGATTCAGGCAGGTCTGATATCGCCTGCACGCAGTGCACGCCCGCGAGTTGCAGCTCGTGCGGGTGGACCGCGTATAGGCGCCCCTGATACCCCCCGGTGCGGATGTTGTCCAGGATGGCCCGGCCCGCTGTCCCCGTCCGCCGGCTGGGGCCGATCACCACGACGGACTCCGGCGCGAGGACACGCCGCAGGCTGGCGGCGTCGGCGGTGCGCTCGCGCCGGGCCACCGCCTCAAGGAAGGCGTCCAGCGTGATGCCGGTGTCGTCAGAGGGGAGCGGGATCGTCACCTCGGCCACGCCATCGTCGTAATGACGCTGGACCGGGAGCCCGGCGTCGGCGAACAGGTGCAGCATCGGGGTGTTCTGCGCCAGCGCCTCCGCGGTGAACGTGGTCACGCCCTGGCTCCTGGCGGCCGAGACCAGGTGCTCGAACAGCAGCGTCGCGATACCCCTGTGGTGCATGTGCTCGGCGACCGCGAACGCGACCTCCGCGCTCACCGCCGGTCCCGCTTCGTTGGCGGCGATGTAGTAGCTGGCGACGCCGACCACCTCGCCGGCGGCCAGCGCGAGCAGGGCGACTCGGCCCGACGAACCCGCCCGGCAGATCCGTTCCGCCTCGTTTTCGGCCGACAGCGGGCTGAAGCTGAAGAAGCGCAGGTAGATGTTGTCCGGTGACATCGCCGCGTGCATCGCCTTGACGGCATCGAAGTCTTCGGGTGCGGCGGGACGGATCTCGACGGTCGTCCCGTCCGCCAGGAGCGCGTAGGTATCCATCAGCCCGGCCGCGGGTTGCCCGCGTGCTCGCCGTCAGGCGGGGCCGACGCGGCGGCCGGTGATGCGGGACGGGACGATCCGGACGAACAGCTCCCGGTCGCCCGGCGCCCAGGGCTCGACGCCCGCGCTGCGGGCCGCGTCAAGCTCGGCTCCCTGAACATGGCGAGCGGGTCCCTGGACGAGCACGCTCCAACCGCTCTGGGCCGCGAGGTCGATGTCATCGATCTCGAACGCCACCTTGTAGGCGGCGTCGGCGATCCCGGTCCGAAGGTCCTCGTCCAGCGGCCCGTTCTCAGTCGTGCGGAACACGATCGCCCCGCCCTGAAGCTTGTAGTTGACCGGCAGCACGGCCGGCCCGAACCGGCTGTCGTAGGCGATCCGGCCGATACCTCCCTGCCCGATGAGGCGCAGGCACTCGTTCTCGTCAAGCTCTTCCATCACCCGGTCAGCCATCGCGGCGCTCCTTCCCGGCACGGTACTTCCTGGCCTGGTCGGCCTACTCCCGACCCTAGCCACGCACGTTCCGCGGGGGACGAGACCTTCGGTCCGCATCTCGGGACCTTTGGCCTCTGCCCCCGGCTTGAGCGCGGGGCGAGGCTGGGATCGACAGCGAGACATCGATCGGAGACAGCCATGCATGCGCTCGTTTACCACGGTCCCGGCCAGAAGGCATGGGAAGAAGTTCCCGACCCGGAGATCATCGACGAAAACGACGCCATCATCCGGGTCGACGCGACCACCATCTGCGGCACCGACCTGCACATCCTGGCTGGCGACGTCCCCGAGGTGCGCGCCGGGAGGATCCTCGGCCACGAGGCCGTGGGCACCGTCGACGAGGTCGGCGACGGCGTGCACCGGCTCTCGCCCGGTGACCGCGTCCTGGTCTCGTGCATCACCGCGTGCGGCACCTGCGAGTACTGCCGCGAGGGGCGCTACGGGCAGTGCCTGGACGAGGGCGGCTGGGTGCTCGGCCACCGGATCGACGGAACTCAGGCCGAGTACGTCCGCGTCCCCTACGCCGACACGTCCACCTTCCGCATCCCCGACGGCGTGCCCGACGAGGCGATGCTGATGCTGGCCGACGTCCTGCCGACCGGCTACGAGGTCGGCGTGCTGGCCGGCGGCGTCCGGCCGGGCGACGTGGTGGTCGTCGTGGGCGCAGGCCCGGTCGGCCTGTCCGCGATCGCCTCCGCGCGGCTGTTCAGCCCCAGCCACATCGTCGCGGTCGACCTGTCCGACGCCCGCCTGGAGGCCGCCCGCCACTTCGGCGCCGACGTCACGGTCAACGACTCGCGCGAAGACCCCATGGCCGTGATCAAGAACCTCACGGGGCGGCGCGGCGCGGACGTGGCGATCGAGGCGGTCGGGACCGCGGCCACCTTCGAGATGGCCGTGAAGCTGGCCCGGCCGGGCGGCCGGATCGCGAACATCGGCGTGCACGGCGGCGCGGCCGTGCTGCACCTGGAAGAGCAGTGGGCCAGGGACATCACGATCACCACCGGGCTGGTCGACGCCTCGTCCACCCCGACCCTGATGCGGCTGGTCGCCTCCGGGCAGCTCGACGCCGCCAAATTCGTCACCCACCGCTTCGACCTGGACGAGTTCGAGAAGGCCTACGAGGTCTTCAGCGACGCCGCGTCCAGCGCCGCGCTCAAGGTAGTGCTGACCCGCAGCGAAGCAGGCGAGGACTAATGAACGCCGTCGTCAGGGACGTCATGACACCCAGCGTGATCACCGTTAGCGAGGACACGCCGTTCGAGGTCATCGCCGCCGCCCTGCGCACGCACCATGTCAGCGCGTTCCCGGTGCTGAGCGAGGCGTCCCAGGTGATCGGCGTCGTCTCCGAGTCGGACCTGCTGGCGAAGCTGGCCCTCGGCAACGGGGACGAAGGGATGCCGGGCATGATCACCGGCATCATCCGCCACCAGCAGCTCAAGAAGGCGCACGGCGTCACGGCGGCTGAGCTGATGACGTCCCCCGCCTACATGGTGCTGCCCGAGGACACTGTTGAGCAGGCCGCCAGGCTCATGTACCTGCGCAACGTCAAGCGCCTGCCCGTCGTCGACGCGGACGGCCGCCTGGCCGGGATCGTCAGCCGCGCCGACGTGCTCGCCGTGTACAACCGCACCGACGCTGACATCGCCGAGGAAATCAGGACCGGCATCCTGTCGACCGAGACCCCCGCAAACCCCGGAGTCCTCGACGTGAGCGTGACCGCCGGGGTGGCCACGCTCGTCGGCCGGCCGCAGACCCGCGAGCAGGGACACGCCATCATCAGCCGGGCCCGCCGGGTGCAGGGCATTGTCGCGGTCCGCGACCGCCTCGACTACCCGCCGCCCCCTGGGCCGGCCCCCTTCGACCTCCTGGCCCGCTCCTCGGTCGACTGACCCGGACCGCCCGCCCGTACAGAAAGGCCCTCGGCTGATCCTGCGATCAGCCGAGGGCCGCTTCGTGACCACGGCAGCGGGGCAGCGGCCCGGGCGACGAACCTTACGACGACGGGTAACGGAGACGGTCGCGGACGGCCACCACGCCCTCCACGTGCCGGGCGCGGGCGGTGACGGCGCGGCCAAGCTCGGCCGTCTCCGGGCTGCCTTCAAGGGTGACGATTCCGTTCTCCACCGTCACCGTGAACTGCCCAGGATCGGCGCGAAGCTCGTTCGGAATCAGGTTCTCAGTGATCTCCCGGCGGATCTCCCCGTCCGGGCGGTCGAAGACCGACAGCACGTCCGCCCGACTGATGATCCCGACCAGGTGGCCCGACGCGTCGGTGACCGGAAGCCGCTTGACCCGGTGGACGTACATCTGGCGGGCGGCGTGCTCGACCGTGTCCCCGGGTGCGGCCGTCACCGCCGGCTGGGTCATCAGCTCAGCGGCGGTGGCAGATTCCGCCTTCTCTTGATCCATCTGATCCAGCACGCGGGAGGTCATTTCGGGTATCCCGGCGGCCCATCCCGCGTCCAGCGTCTCCTTCGGCAGCAGGTCGGTCTCCGAGACGACGCCGACGACGGTCCCGTCGTCGTCGAGGACGGGAAACGCGCTTACCCGCTCCCGCCGCAGCCGCACGGCCATCTCCTTATACGACGCGCCCCTGTGCACCGCCACCACCCGAGTGGTCATGATCTTCTCCACGGTGGACTTCATGGCTATCCCTCCCCTTCAGCGCTGAGGCTCCAGCCACCAACGTTGCCCCGATGGCCGGCCTGATGGCAGGGGCCTTCCGCCCATCTGGGCGGGACCATCGTCCCGATGGACGGGCACGGGACCCGCGTGCCCGTCGCCCGTCCCGCTGCAGCCGACGTGTGGTTTGTCACTATTTGACGTCAGAAGCCCGCAGTGCCACACAGTCGCACGTTGCGCGTTCAATACGGCACGCCCCGTGATTTTGTTTCAGCAATGTGTCGTAATTGCAATTTTCGGGAAACTGCATCGACGGGCGTGAAATGGGCCCGAGTGGGTACTTCGATGGTCCTGACAGCGTCCGTGAGAGCGGCTTCGCCGGGGCCGGCAAGCCGCCCAACCTAACCCGGAAACGACGTCATCCTCCCAGCTCAACACCGGTTCATCTAGACTTTCGCGCTTTACCTAGCATATCGGCATTGGTTGCTGCAAACTAATTGGACCGCCAATGCGCGCGACCCGCGCTCGGCGCCGGAGCCGTTTCCTGACAGGCCCGTCATACTTCCCCGACAGCCACGTCAGGTGACGTGTGTGTCATTGTTTGCATTTATTTCTGACCTGTGCCCAAATAGACAGGTGGCAGGCGGAGGCATGGGAAGCGGCGCGGGGATCGACGGCCTGGAGGAGCAGCGGCGACGCGGGGATGACCGTCGCGGCAGAGGTCTCGCTGGCGGTCGCGGCCAAGGCGGCGGCGGAGAACTTCCCCGTCGCCCTGCGCGTGCTGCCCCGGCGCTACCGCGCCCACCTCACCGCGCTCTACGGCTTCGCCCGGCTGGTCGACGACATCGGCGACGAGCCGCTGCCCGGCCTGCCGGCCGGCGCCGACCGAGGAGACGATCACCGCCACCCGCCTGCGCGCTCCTCGACGACCTCCAGCGCGACGTGGCCAAGATCTACGACGGCAGGCGAGCCCGAGCTCGACGCGATCAGGGCGCTCAAGGTCACCGTCGACGAGTGCGCGCGTCCCGCGCCAGCCGCTCGACGACCTCATCCAGGCCAACCGCCAGGACCAGCTGGTCACCCGGTACGAGACCTACGACGAGCTGAAGAAGTACTGCGAGCTGTCCGCCAACCCGGTCGGCCAGGTGGTGCTCGCGATCATGAGCGCGGCGACGCCGGCGCGGATCACCGCCTCCGATAGCATCTGCACTGCTCTGCAGATCGTCGAGCACACCCAGGACGTGGCCGAGGACCTGGCCAACGACCGGATCTACCTGCCGCGCGAGGACATGGAGCGCTTCGGCGTGACCGAGCCCGACCTGGCCAAGCCGCGGGCGGAAGCAAACGTCCGGCAGCTGATCAAGTTCGAGGCAGACCGGGCAGAACAACTGCTTGACGAGGGCGCACCGCTGATCGGCACGCTGCGCGGCGCGGCCAGGATCGCCATCGCCGGCTACCTGGCCGGCGGCCGCGCCGCCCTCAAGGCGATCGCGGACCAGAACTACGACGTGCTGCAGAGCACGCCGAAGCCGGGCAAGGCCGACACGCTGGCGGCCATGGCCCGCTGCTACCTGAAGGGGAGGTGACGATGAACACCGACGAGGCGTACCAGCAGTGCGAGCAGATCACCTGGGAGCAGGCCAGGAACTTCGCCTACGGCATCAGGCTGCTGCCGCGCGACAAGCGCCGCGCGCTGGCCGCCGTGTACGCGTTCGCCCGCCGCATCGACGACATCGGTGACGGCGACCTTCCGCCCGAGACCAAGACGGCCCAGCTCGAGCAGGCCAGAGACCAGGTGCACGCGCTGGTGGCGGCGGTCAAGGACGCCAGGGACGGCAACGGCGTCACCGGCAACGGCGTTGACGGCACCGACCCGGTGCTGGTCGCCCTGGTCGACTCCGGCACCCGCTTCGACGTCCCGCTGGTCGCGTTCACCGAGCTCATCGACGGCTGCCTGGCCGACGTGAACCAGGCCAGCTACAAGACCTTCGACGACCTGCTCTGGTACTGCCGCTGCGTGGCAGGCTCGATCGGCCGGCTCTCGCTCGGCATCTACGGCGCCAGCCACCCGGAGAAGCAGGCCAAGATGGCCGACGACCTCGGCGTCGCGCTGCAGATCACCAACATCCTGCGCGACGTCCGCGAGGACTTCCGCAACAACCGCATCTACCTGCCGGCCGAGGACCTGACCAGGTTCGGCATCGAGTTCGCCCCGTTCGGCGAGCCCGAGCCGTTCCCGTCCGAGGCCATGCAGGCGCGGTTCGCGACCCTGGTGGAGTTCGAGGCCGCCCGCGCCCGCGAGTGGTACGGCTCCGGCCTGCGGCTGCTGGCCACGATCGACCGCCGCAGCGCGGCCTGCACCGGCGCGATGGCCGGCATCTACCGCCGCCTCCTCGACCGGATCGCGGCCAACCCGCACGCGGTCCTCGAGGGCCGGATGTCGCTCCCCGGCAGCGAGAAGGCGCTGGTCGCGGCCGAGGCGCTGGCCGGCCTCGACCGCTGGAAGTACCGCAAGGGGGCCGGCCAGTGAGGGCCGTCGTGGTCGGCGGCGGGCTGGCCGGCATCACCGCCGCGATCGCCCTCGCCCAGGCCGGGGCCGAGGTCACGCTGCTCGAGGCCAAGCCGCGGCTGGGCGGCGCCACGATGTCGTTCACCCGCGACGGCCTGGCCATCGACACCGGCCAGCACGTGTTCCTGCGCTGCTGCACCGCCTACCGCGGCCTGCTCGACCGCCTCGGAATGACCGCGCACGCCCCGCTGCAGCCCCGCTTCGACATCACCGTGGTCTCCCCGGAAAAAAGAGCGAGAATGCGGCGGCGTCGCGCCCCCGCGCCGTTGCACATGCTGCCGGCCCTGCTCGGGTACCCGTTTCTGAGTTTTACCGAACGGTCCCGGATTTCACGGGCCGCCCTCGCCTTCAAGCGTCTCAACGAGGCCGACCCGAAGACGGACGAGATCCGTCTCGGCGACTGGCTCGAGGCCCACGGCCAGGACGACCGGACCAGGCGCGTGCTCTGGGACCTGTTCTCCATCTCCTCGCTGAACGTCCCCGGCGATGACGCCTCGCTCGCCCTCGCCGCCGTCGTCGTGAAGACCGGCCTGCTCGGCGACGCGGGCGCGGCCGACATCGGCGTCCCGGCGCTGAGCCTGGGGGAGCTGCACGGCGCCGCCGCCGCCCGGACGCTCGACAAGCTGGGCGCCTCCGTCCGCCTGTCGACCAAGGTGGCGGCCATCGGCCCGAACGGCGCAGGCGGATTCCTGGTCCGGCTCGAGCCGGAGCGCGCAGCCTGGCGACCGCGCAGACGCAGACGTGGACGGCGGCGCTGACGCCGATCTCGGTTCGGCGGCCGGCGACGCCGAGAACGGCGAGGTCCTGGCGGCCGACGCGGTGGTGCTGGCGGTGCCGCACGAGCAGGCCGCGCGGCTGATCCCGGCCGGCGCGCTGCCGCCGAGACGGTCGACGGCTGGGCCGGGCTCGGCGCCGCCCCGATCGTCAACCTCCACGTGCGCTACGACCGCAAGGTGATGGACGTGCCGTTCGCGGCGGCGGTGGACTCCCCGGTGCAGTGGGTGTTCGACCGGACCCGGATCTCCGGCATGCACGCCCGCGGCGACGACGGCCAGTACCTGGCGGTCTCGCTGTCGGCGGCCGACCAGTACGTGAACATGTCGGTGGCCGAGCTGCGCGAGATGTTCGTCCCCGCCCTGGCGGAGCTGTTCCCCGAGGCCCGCGCGGCGACCGTGACCGAGTTCTTCGTCACCAGGGAGCGCCGGGCCACGTTCCGCCAGGTCCCGGGCACGGCCAAGCTCCGCCCGAAGTCGGCGACCGCGCTGCCCGGCCTGGTGCTGGCGGGCTCGTGGACCGACACCGGCTGGCCCGACACGATGGAGGGCGCCGTCCGCAGCGGCCTCAACGCGGTAATCGCCCTGCACGACCAGCTCGAGCCCGCCACGCAATCCGCCGCGACCCCGAACGAGCCCGCCGCCGCGCCCCCCGCCCCCGCCGCCGCGACCCCGAACGAGCCTCGTGGCCCCCAGGGCCCGATAGAGCGGGCCCGTGGCCCCCAGGGCCACAACGATTCCGCCGCCACGTCGGGAACAAATCACGAAATTTCAGGATTTGTCCCTGTTCGGGGAGCCGCATCAGGAGCGAGTGCAGTGCTTGAAGCGGACCCGGTGTTTGAAGCTAGCGCCGCGGTTGAAGATGGAAACAGTGTCTGAAGTGAACGTCACTGATGAGGATGAGAGGGAGGTGCGCTCGTGACGGTAGTGATGCCTGCAGGCGTCGCCGTGGCGCGTGACCTGGTTGGCCCTGCGACAGAGGCCGCGATCAACCGGCTGAGCCCAGGCGTCCGCCGGGTCGCCGCCTATCACTACGGCCTCGCCGACGCCGAGGGGAACCCGGTCCGGGTCGGCAGCGGCAAGGCGCTGCGCCCCGCCCTCGCGCTGCTCTCCGCCCGCGCCGCGGGCGTCTCCGCCGAGCGCGGCGTGATGGCCGCGGTCGCGGTCGAGCTCGTGCACAACTTCTCGCTGCTGCACGACGACATCATGGACGGCGACACCGAGCGGCGGCACCGGCCGACCGCGTGGACGGTGTTCGGCGTCGGCGCGGCGATCCTGGCCGGCGACGCGCTGCTGGCGCTCGCCAACGAGCTGGTGCTCGAGGACATCGCGCCGGGCGGCCCGTGGGCGGCCCGCTGCCTGTCGACCGCGGTGCAGCGGCTGATCACCGGGCAGAGCGAGGACCTGGCGTTCGAGTCGCGCGGCGACGTGACCCTGCCCGAGTGCGTCGAGATGGCGGGCGACAAGACCGCCGCGCTGATGGCCTGCGCCTGCACGATCGGCGCGGTCCACGTCGGCGCGTCGCCCGAGCTGGCGATGGGCCTGGCCGAGTTCGGCGGCCACGTCGGCCTGGCGTTCCAGCTCACCGACGACCTGCTCGGCATCTGGGGGGCGACCGAGGTGACCGGCAAGCCGGTCATGGCCGACCTGCGCGCCCGCAAGAAGTCGCTCCCGGTGGTGGCCGCGCTGACCAGCGGCACCCCGGAGGCGGCCGAGCTCAAGGCGCTGCTCGCCCGCGAGGACGAGCTGTCGGAGGACGACCTGGTGCACGCGGCCGACCTGATCGTCGCGGCCGGCGGCAAGGCGTGGGCCGAGAAGGAGGCCGACGACCGGCTCGCCGCGGCCGCCGCCTCGCTCGACGGCATCGGCGTCCCGGCCGACGTCCGGGCCGAGTTCATCGCCATCGCCGAGTTCATCACCGCGAGGCAGTGGTAACCGATGACGACGACAACCTCCCGGGAGAGTGACTCACCGAGCCCGGCCGAGCGGGTCCGCTGGAAGGGCGACGATCTCGGGCAGGCCGCCCGCCGGGCGCCGACGCGCGGCACCGAGGCCGTCGGCGCCGCCTTCCGCGCCCAGGTGGCGCTGCGCGCGCCCGGGGTCGTCATGATCCCGGCCTCCGTCACCGAGGCCGACAGCACGCCCGACGAGCTGTCCGACGCCCCCGACCTCGCCCCCGCCAGCATGCAAGCGCCGACCGCAGAAGCGCAGGCAACGCCGGGAACGCCGGCCACCTCCGGCATCCGCGACGTCGCCGCCGTCACCCTCGACAAGGCCCGCGACCACCTGCTGCAGCTGCAGGACCCGCGCGGCTGGTGGATCGGCGAGCTCGAGACCAACGTCACCATGGACGCCGAGGACGTGCTGCTGCGGCACTTCCTCGGCATCCTGACCGAAGTCGAGCTGGCCGAGACGGCCGGCTGGATCAGGTCGCAGCAGCGCGACGACGGCACCTGGGCCAACTTCTACGACGGCCCGGGCGACCTGTCCACCACGGTCGAGGCCTACGTGGCGCTCAAGCTGGCGGGCGACCCGGTCGACGCGCCGCACATGACGGCGGGCGGCCGACTGGATCACGGCCAGCGGCGGTCTCACCGCGACCCGGGTCTTCACCAGGATCTGGCTCGCGATCAGCGGCCTGTGGTCCTGGGACGAGCTGCCGGTGATCCCGCCGGAGGTCATCTACCTGCCGTCCTGGGTTCCGCTCAACATCTACGACTGGGGCTGCTGGGCCAGGCAGACGATCGTCGCGCTGGCGGTGGTGTCCAGCTTCAAGCCCAGCAGGCCGCTGCCGTTCCTGCTCGACGAGCTCTACGCCACGGTCCCCGGCCGGCCGCCCAAGGCCGACAACCGGGACCCCTGGTCGCTGGCGTTCAACGGGCTCGACAAGGCGCTGCACCAGGTCGAGCCGAGGCTGCCCAAGCGGGCCCGGAGGGCCGCCCGCAGCCGCTGCGTCGAGTGGATCATCGCCCGCCAGGAGGCCGACGGCTGCTGGGGCGGCATCCAGCCGCCGTGGGTCTACTCGATCATGGCGCTGCACCTGATGGGCTACGGCCTCGACATCCCCGTCGTCAAGAAGGCGATCGACGCGCTCGAGCGGTTCACGATCAGGGAGGACGGCATCCGCCGGCTCGAGGCGTGCCAGTCGCCGGTCTGGGACACCGTGCTGTCGATGATCGCGCTGGCCGACGCCGGGCTCGAGCCGGACCACCCGGCGCTGACCGCCAGCGCCAACTGGGTGCTGAACGAGGAGATCCGCCAGCCCGGCGACTGGCAGGTTCGCCGCCCGCGACACCGCCCCCGGCGGCTGGGCGTTCGAGTTCGACAACGACAACTACGCCGACACCGACGACACGGCCGAGGTCGATCCTGGCGCTGCGCCGCACCAAGACCGACAACCGGGCCGCGATCCAGCGCGGCCTGCGCTGGCTCGAGGGCATGCAGTGCAAGGACGGCGGCTGGGGCGCGTTCGACGCCGACAACACCCGCCAGCTGGTCAACAAGCTGCCGTTCTGCGACTTCGGGGCGGTCATCGACCCGCCCAGCGCCGACGTCACCGCGCACATCGTCGAGGCGTTCGCGGCCGAGGGCCTGGCCCACGAGACCGCCTGCAGGCGCGGCGTCATCTGGCTGCTCAAGCACCAGGAGGAGGACGGGTCCTGGTTCGGCCGCTGGGGCGCCAACTACCTGTACGGCACCGGCGCGGTCGTGCCCGCGCTGATCGCGGCCGGCGTCAAGCCGGGCAGGCCGCAGATCCGCCGGGCCGTCGCCTGGCTCGAGGAGCACCAGAACGAGGACGGCGGCTGGGGCGAGGACCTGCGCTCCTACGACGACCCGCAGAACTGGTCCGGCCGCGGCGCGTCGACCGCCTCGCAGACCGCCTGGGCGCTGCTGGCGCTGCTGGCGGCGGGCGAGGCCGAGGGCAAGGCGGTCGAGCGCGGCATCCGCTGGCTGGCGGAGACCCAGCGCCCGGACGGCACCTGGGACGAGCCGTACTTCACCGGGACCGGCTTCCCGGGCGATTTCTACCTGAACTACCACCTGTACCGGCTGGCGTTCCCGGTCTCCGCGCTCGGCAGATACGTAAGGGGTTCACGTCATGACTGAGACCATTCCCCAGCCCCGGGTGGCCGAGGAGGCTGACCTGGCCGATTCTCCCGACACCGGACCGGGGCTGCTCGTCTACGCACCGCTCCGGTTCGAGGCCAACGCCGTCCGCCGCGGTCTGACCCGGTCGAGCAGCCACGTTCAGCGCACCGGGATGGGCGCCACCCGATCGAGGAAGTCGGCCGGCCAGAGCCAGCCGGGCCCGTTCGGCGCGATGGTTGTGATGGGCACCGCGGCCGGGCTGGCGGCCGACCTCAGCCCCGGCGACCTGGTCGTCGCGACCGAGGTGACCGACGGCGAGACCACCATCGCGCTCCCCGGCGCCGACCTGCTCGCGGCCGAGCTGCGGCGGGCGGGCCTGAACGCCCGCGCCGGGCGCGTCATCCAAGTCAAAAAGATCATCGGGTCATCCGAACGGTCCCGGCTGGCTGCCGACGGCTACCTCACCGCCGACATGGAGTCGGCCGCCATCGTGGCGGCCGTCAAGGGCCTCGCGTCCTCCGTCCAGGAGTCGGCTACGACGGCCGCAGGCGGTGACGCGGCCACGACGGCGCACGGTGACGCGGCCACGACGGCGCACGGCGACGCAGCCCAGGCCGCCCCGGCGACGCCGGCCCGACCGCGCTCGGTTCGGGCGACGCGGGGTCGCCCGGTGCCGTGAACACGGGCGCGCTCAGCCCCGTCGACGCGGCGGCGCTCGCGGCCGCCTCGGCCGGACGTCCGGTCGCCGTCATCCGGGCGGTCTCCGACGGCGGCTTCGGACCGGGCATGGTCACCGGCGGGATGGCCGCGCTGCGGTCGCTGCGCGCGGCCGCGCCGGTCGCCGAGCGCTGGGCGGCCGCCTGCCGCGCGCGGACGGTGCTGCTGGCCGGGCCCCGGTCGTTCTGCGCCGGGGTGGAGCGGGCGATCGAGATCGTCGAGCGCGCGCTCGAGCTGCGCGGCGCGCCGGTCTACGTGCGCAAGCAGATCGTGCACAACACCCGGGTGGTGTCCGACCTCGAGCAGCGCGGCGCGATCTTCGTCGACGAGCTCGACGAGGTGCCCAACGGCGCGACGGTGGTGTTCTCCGCCCACGGCGTGGCCCCCGCGGTCCGCTCCGACGCGTCCGAGCGGTCCCTGTCGGTCATCGACGCGACCTGCCCGCTGGTGTCGAAGGTGCACGCGGAGGCGCGCCGGTTCGCCGAGAAGGGCTACACGGTCGCGCTGATCGGGCACGCCGGCCACGAGGAGGTCGAGGGCACGCTGGGCGAGGCCCCGGACTCGACGGTGCTGGTGCAGACCGCCGCCGACGTGGCCGGCGCTCTCGGTCGAGGACCCGTCCAAGGTCGCCTACCTGATGCAGACCACGCTCGCCATCGACGAGGCGGCCGACGTGTCCGGCGCCCTGCGGGAGAAGTTCCCGCAGATGCGCGCGCCCGGCAGCGACGACATCTGCTACGCGACCACCAACCGGCAGGCGGCCGTCCGCGCGGTCGCCGTCGAGGCCGACGTGGTCCTCGTCGCGGGCTCCAAGAACTCCTCCAACTCGGTCCGGCTCGTCGAGCGCTCCGAGCGGGAGGGCACGCCCGCCCACCTGATCGACGGGGCCACGGACATCGATCTGTCCTGGCTGGCCGACGCGTCGGTGGTCGGGCTCACGGCGGGGGCATCCGCGCCCCCGGCGGTAGTAAGCGAGATCATCACCGCGCTGTCCGGGCTCGGCACGGTGACGGTGACCGAGCGGGTCACCACTACCGAATCAGTACAGTTCGGCCTGCCTAGGGAGGTACGGCGCTAAATGTCCATGCCACTGCGAGTCAGCATGCGCATCGGGGCACACCTGATGAAGCAGAAGCTGGCCGGCAACAAGAAGTTCCCGTTGCTGGTCGAGCTTGAGCCGCTGTTCGCCTGCAACCTCAAGTGCAATGGCTGCGGGAAGATCCAGCAGCCGGCCAGCGTCCTCAAGCAGCGGATGCCAGTCGAGCAGGCGATCGCGGCGATCGAGGAGGCGAACGCGCCGATGGTCTCGATCGCCGGCGGCGAGCCGCTGATGCACCCGCAGATCGAGGTGATCGTGCAGGAGCTGATCAAGCGGAAGAAGTTCGTCTTCCTCTGCACCAACGCGCTCCTGATGCCCAAGCACCTGCACAAGTTCAAGCCGTCGCCGTACTTCCGCTGGGTGGTGCACATCGACGGGCTGCGCGAGCGGCACGACGAGTCGGTGTCCAAGGAGGGCGTGTTCGACGCAGGCCGTCGAGGCCATCAAGATGGCCAAGGCGGCGGGGTTCAAGGTCAACACCAACACCACGTTCTTCGACACCGACACCCCGCAGACCGTCATCGACGTGCTCGACTTCCTCAACGACGAGCTCGAGGTCGACGACCTGCAGATCTCGCCCGGATACGCCTACGAGAAGGCGCCCGACCAGGATCACTTCCTCGGCGTCACCCAGACGCGGGAGATGTTCAAGAAGGCGTTCGCGGACGGCCGCCGCAAGAAGTGGCGCCTGATGCACACGCCGCTCTTCCTCGACTTCCTCGAGGGCAAGGTCGAGTACGAGTGCACCGCCTGGTCGATCCCGTCGTACTCCCTGCTGGGCTGGCAGAAGCCCTGCTACCTGATGTCGGACGGCTACGTCGAGAGCTACAAGGAGCTCATCGAGACGACCGAGTGGGAGAAGTACGGCCGCGGCAAGGACCCGCGCTGCGCCAACTGCATGGCCCACTGCGGCTACGAGCCCTCGGCCGTCATCGCCACCATGTCCTCCCTCAAGGAAGGCATCCGCGCCCTCCGCGAGTCCGGAGTGTAGGCAGACATAACCAGCTAAAACACCGCGCCTAACCGCCCGCGTGGTCGCGAGGCCGCAGCGGTGCTTCCCGCGCATCGGCCCCGGATTGAACCCGATCCGGGGCCGAACGCGCGCTGGCGCACCACTCGCGGCCCCGCTCCCACCCCCCCAACCCCCCCAAACCCCACCCCCCCAAACCCCACCCCCCCAAACCCCACCCCCCCAAACCCCACCCCCCCAAACCCCACCCTCCAAAACCAACCCCATGCGCCCCCAGCCCCACCGAGGTCCGACCCCGCGCCCGGTTCCCGACCTCGCCCGGCCCGCGCGAACCTAACGCGGCCCCGACCCGCACCGGGCCGGCCACCTTGCCCGGTCCCAACCCCGCCTGGCTCCGGCCCCCGCCCGGCTCCGGCCCCGGAACCCCACCGGGCCGGGCTAACCCACCCGGCCCCCGGACCCCGCCCGGCCCGCGAAACCCACGCAACTCCGGCCCCCAACCCCACCCATGTCCGACCCCCTGACCTCCGGGCTCCGGCACATGGCTTTCCCGTTGGGTTCAGACCCCATGTGCCCCACTCACCTCAAAAGCAACACTGGTCGTCGGGCGAGGTGTTTTTGGCCTTAGCGTGGGCACTTCGGGTCGTATGGAGCCCCTTTCGGAACACGATCATGGTTTGGCGTCGAAAACGGGCGCCCTTTTAGCACACAATGATCGGCCTGGCCAATGGTTATCCACAGGGGCAGGGCAAAATGGGCGCGTTATCCACAGGTTGAAGGCGTGTATCGCTTCGCTGGGTGGGAATCGGCACGCTTGGGGCATGACTCTGAGAATTTCTGCTGAGTGCAGTGAGCTCCTTGCTCGGCAAGATCGTGTGATCGGGCGCTCGCAAGGGCTGGAATTCGGGCTCTCCGCGCACTCAATGCGTCATCGGGCACGGGCGGGGGAGTGGCAGCGGATTCAACGCGGGGTGTACGCGACCTTTTCCGGTGAGGTCAGCAGGGACTCGCAACTGTGGGCGGCTCTGCTCCGCGCGGGGCCGGAGGCGGTGCTGAGCCATCAGACCGCAGCCGAGCTCTACGGCCTCATAAAGCAGCCGGGCCCGTTGATCCACGTGACCGTTCCGGCTGGGAGCAACCCGGCCAAGTGCGGCCCGATTCCCGGGGTGGTGGTGCACCGGTCGCGGATTCTTGGCCGGACGAGGCATCCGGTTCTGCTGCCGCCGCGGACGCGGATCGAGGATACGGTGCTCGATCTCATCGAGGGGATGAACGACCCAGCCGATCGATATGACCTGATTTGCCGGGCCATTGGCGGTCTGCTGACCACGGCGCCGCGACTGCGGCGGGCGCTGGAAAAACGGGGCAGGTTCCGTGATCGGCGGGAGGCCGAATCCGCCCTCGCCGACGCGGGGGAGGGTGCGCTGTCGAACCTGGAGCGCTGGTACCTGCGGGGGGTTGAGCGCCGGCATAAGTTGCCCGCCGCCAGGCGTCAGGCGCGCAGGAAGGCCGACGGCCAGAGCATCTACCTGGACAACCTGTACGAGGAGTATCTGGTCTGCGTGGAATTGGACGGGACCGCCGCCCATCCCGCCTCCGAGCAATGGCGAGATAAACGACGAGATAGGCGTAACCTGGCGGCCGATAAAATCGTCACGATGCGCTTCGGCTATTCGGATCTACGCACTGAGCAGGCGCAATGCCGGACGGCGGAAGAGGTCGCCCGCGTCCTTCGGCAGCGGGGGCCGATGACGGGCGTTTCCTGCCTGCAGCCCGGGTGCCGGGTGAGCGCGGTAACGGGGGCCGTTGCCGAACGCTAAGCCGTCGGGATGCTTGATACCCGCTTCGAAGGATTGGCTCAGCTACCCCTCAGGTACGACCGCCAGAGTTCGTGGCGGTGCGGACGTAGCGCCGGGGTCTGATGCGCTCCCCCGGTTGCGACAGGTCCGCACCGCCATATATCTGCTTAGTCCGCTGAGGAGTCTGATGTTTTTCACATACCTCTGGCGCGAGTTGCGCCGCCGGGCGCGCCAGGCCATCTTCATAGCCATCGGGCTGGCGCTTGGGATCGGGCTGGTGATCACGGTGACCGCCGCGGCGGCCGGGGTCAAGAACGCCCAGGCGTCGGTCTTGCACTCGCTGTACGGCGTCGGCACCGACATCACCGTGACCAAGGTGCCCACCACCAGCAGCACCGCCGGAGGCGGGTTCGGCTTCAGCTTCAAGCAGGGGGTCGGCACGGCCTCCAGGCCGAAGGCCGGGTCGACGATCGATGACAACACGCTGGCGTCGGACGTCACCCTCTCGTCGATCACCGGGGCCGACGTGACCTCGATCTCCAAGCTCGACAACGTGGCCGCGGCGGCGGGCGGGCTGACCCTCACCGACCGGACGGTCACCGGCACGGTGCCGTCGTTCAACACAGGCAGCAGCGGAAGCAGCGGCGGCGGCTTCGGCGGCGGCGGCAGTAGCGGCACCCCCGGCGGGTTCACCGGCGGCGGCACCAGCTCCTTCAAGACCAACAGCTTCGTCGTCAGCGGCATCGACCTCGCCAACGGCGAGCTCGGACCGCTGTCCACCGGCACGATCAGCTCCGGCCGGACCTTCGCCTCGGCCGACGCGACCAAGGACGTCGCGCTGGTCGACTCCAGCTACGCGACCACGAACAAGCTCAAGGTCGGCAGCACGATCGACATCGGCAACTCCAAGGCCGCGGCGACTAAGTTCACCGTCGTCGGCATCGTGACCGAGCCGGCCGGCGATGACTCGACCAACGTCTACATCCCGCTGACGACGGCCCAGACTCTGTCAGGCCTGAAGAACGACGTCAACACCATCTACGTGTCGGCGACCAGCGGCAGCGACATCACCTCGGTCGCCAACGCGATCAAGAGCTCGGTCTCCGGCGTGACCATCACCGACCAGGACACCCTGGCGAGCCAGGTCACCGGCTCCATCTCGAGCGCGTCGTCGCTGGCCAACAACCTCGGCAAGTGGCTCGCGATCGCGGTCCTGATCGCGGCGTTCCTGCTCGCCAGCCTGCTCACCATGTCGGCCGTGTCGCGGCGGATCCGTGAGTTCGGCACCCTGAAGGCGCTCGGCTGGAAGAGCCGCCGGGTGGTCTTCCAGGTGATGGGCGAGTCGATCGCGATCGGCATCGTCGGCGGCGCCATCGGCGTCGGGCTCGGCTTCCTCGGCGCGGCCGCGGTCGGCAAGTTCGCGCACCCGCTGACCGCCTCCCTCGGCAGCACCACCAGCTCGGCCACGCCGGGCGGGGCGCGCGCGTTCACCGGCGCTGGCGGAACCGGCGGCACCGGTGGCGCCGGTGGCGCCGGCGGATTCACCGGCGGCTTCACGCACGCGGCGGCGAATGCCGTACCAACCGTCACCGAGCACCTGACCGCACCGGTCACGCTCGAAGCGGTGCTCGCCGCGGTGATCCTCGCGGTCCTCGGCGGACTCATCGCCGGGTCGTTCGGCGGCTGGCGGGCGGCGCGACTGCGCCCGGCCGCGGCCCTGTCCAAGGTCGCCTGACGGCCGGATTGAGGGAGAAGAAAACTCATGTACAAGCTCGCGGACGTCAAGAAGGACTACCCCAAGGGCCGCCAGACGGTCCATGCGCTGCAGGGCGTTAACCTGGAGATCGCCGACGGCGAGTGGATGGCCATCCAGGGACCGACCGGGCACGGCAAGTCCACCCTGCTGCAGATCCTCGGCGGTCTCGACCGGGCCACCTCGGGCTCCGTCCTCCTCGACGGGACCGATCTGACCACGCTCGGCGAGGGTTCGATGACGAAGATGCGGGCCAGCACGATCGGCTTCATCTTCCAGACGTTCAACCTGATCCCGACCCTGACGGCGCAGGAGAACGTGGAGACGGCGCTGGTTCCGCTCGGGGTCAGCGGCGAGTCGCGGAAGGCGCGGGCGGCCGAGGCGCTGGCCTCGGTCGGCCTGTCCGACCGGGCCCGCCACCTGCCGTCGGAGCTCTCCGGCGGCCAGCAGCAGCGGACGGCGATCGCCCGCGCGCTGGTGAAGGAGCCCAAGGTGCTGCTGGCCGACGAGCCGACCGGCAACCTCGACGAGGACACCCGGGATGAGATCATCGCCCTGCTCGAGAAGCTCTGGCGGGACAAGGGACTGTCCATGGTCATGGTGACCCACGACAGCTCGGTCGCCCGCCGCGCCCAGCGCCTCGGCACGATGCGCAACGGCAAGCTCACCGTCAAGCAGAAGGTCTAGCCAGGCTCCCGGGGCCGGGACGCCCCCGGCCCGGCCCCGGGACTCTCTGATTGACCGGGAGTAAGGCCAGACGGGCCTCCTCGACGAGGAGGCCCGTCAGCTTTTCCGGGTCGGCCGCCCGCAGCCCCCTGGCGGCGAACCAGGCGGCGACGTTCTTGGCGTCACGCTCCAGGAAACCGCGTCCGCCCGGATGCGCGATGACATCGACCACCTGCGGCAGGTCGATCATCACGAGCGCGCCCGCGTGGACGAGCAGGTTGTAGGGCGACAGGTCGCCGTGCGCGAACCCGCCCCGGGCGAGCGTGACCAGGGCAGCGACCAGCTGATCCCACAGATCGGAAAGCTCCCGGTCGTCCGGCCGCGTCTCCGCCAGCCGGGGCGCGGCCGTCCCGTCGGCGTCGCCGATGAACTCCAGGAGCACCTCGGTGCCGGTGATCTGCACCGGGTAGGGGACGGGAACCCCCTCCTGGTACAGCCGGCCGAGCGCGGTGAACTCGGCGTTCGCCCACATCCCGGCGATTGCCTGCCGGCCGAACGCGGTTCTGTTGGCGGTCGCCCGGCTCACCCGGGAGTCTCTGGTCCGTCGGCCCTCGAGGTAGCCCGCGTCCCGGTGGAACAGCCGGTGCTCCGGGTCGCGGTACCGCTTCGCCGCCAACAGGCAGGACGGGCCCGCGGCTGTTCGATCGGTCGCAGGCACCGCCCGGCGGAGCAGGAAGACATCCGCTTCCTTGCCGGTCTTGACGATGCCGAGCTCGGTGTCGATGGCGGCAAGGTCGGTGACGAGCCAGCGGGGGTGCGGCCGGGGCCCGCGTTCGGTGGGGGTGGACTGATCCCAGGTGGACCAGCGTTCGTCCTCGGCCAGGCCGTCGGTCCTGTCGGCGACGGCGTCCTCCGAGGCCAGCCGCTGGACGTGCCGGTTCCGCTTGGCGAACGTCTCCTCGTCGTCCAGGCGGTTACGCTGCCGCTTGGCGTTAGTCTTGCGGACCCGGCCGAAGGCGGGGTCGTAGGAATCCGCGCTGTCGCGCACTGGTGAAGCTCCTCAGGCAGGAAATGGTCAGGGCAGGGCTGCAGAAGCCCGCAACGGGCGCTGGCATCACAGACGCCTCCCTTCCACTTGGCCAACTCACGGCGGAGGTGCTCCGCCCGAGTCGGCACCGAACCTGATTCCGTCGCACTATCGCATTAGGCGGCGGCCGCTGGCAACCGAATATTCGCGCACCGTCTGCGTCTAGGAGCCCGGAGCCTGAAGGGGAACGCGGGCGTCGCTGAAGGACTGCATGGTCTCGGTTGATTCCTGGGCGCCGATGTTCAAGATGTTGATCGTGACCGGGTCTCCGGGCTGCGCGAGGACGAGCGCGGGTCCGACCGACGCCACTGTTCCGACGTAGACCTGCTTCGGCTGGCCGGTCAGGCTGATGTACCAGTACTTCTGCCCGCCGGTGATGTCCCAGCCAATGGCGGCGATCTTCCCGGTTATCGTCTGGTACTGGCCGCCCTGTTCGGGCGCCGTCCCGTTAGCGGTGCCCTCGGTGGCGAGTTGGGCGAGGTAACTCTGCAGCGCGGCCGACTTGCTGTTGCCGAACACCACGTTGTTCGCCGTTGCCTCGTACGCGTCGACGAGGCCCATGCCGACGAAGCTCGGGCTCGAGCCCTCCGGCTCGTAGGTGGCCACCCAGGTGAGGTGACCGTAGATGACGTGCAGGGTCAGGTCGACAGCCTGGTAGTGGTCGGCCTTGACCAGGGAGGCGCCGGTACCTGAGGCGTTATCGAAAGCCTGGGTGACCGGGCCCTCGATGCCCATCGGCTGCTGTGGAGTGTAGATCGTCATCGCCCCGGTGGCGGCGTTCATCTCGACGATCTTGGACACCGAGTTGTCGCTGTTGTAACTGGTCAGCAAGATCCGCCAGACCGGGTGGCCGGCACCGGTATAAACCATGACCGGCTGGCCGGAGACCTGGAAGCGGTTGGCGTTGCTGCTGCCCATGCCCTGGAAGCCAGCCTGAGAGTACTCCCCGTACCAGTTTGCGATCGTCGTCGCGACCTGCTGGCTGTACACGCGGTCAACCCAGGCCGGGACATCGCCAAGGCCGTAGCGGGTGATCTGGCCCGTGTGCGCGTTCATCACCAAGACGCCGACCGGGGCGAAGAACGTCCAGCCGAGCCGGGGCGACAGCAGCGTCACCGTGTAATACGGCAGGCCCTGGTCGTTGATCTCCAGCGTGGGATCGTCGAGCAAGTATCCGCTGTAGCCGTGGCTGTAGGCCCATCGGGCTGGCTCGCTCCCTTGCCCGCCGCCCAGGCTGACGATCATGGAGTAAAGCCCGTCGTAGTGCTCGACCGGGACGGCGTTCGGGTCCTCGGCTGACACCATGATGTAGCCGGGCTCGATCGCGTGCAGCCGCGCCTTGTTGCCCGCGCCATCAAACTCCAGCGGGAACACGTACCACATCCGCCCGTCCACGTACTGCAATGTCGCCGGGCCGAGCAGGAGGTAGGTGCTGTAGTTGCGCTCTCCCGCGATGCCGCTGGCCATGGCCTGTGAGGCCTTGGTGGTGGCGATATCAGGCGAGACGATCACCATGTGGTCGGTGCTGCTCGCCGGCAACTGGTCGCCGGGCGCAACCGTCACGCTGACTAGGTGCGAAGCCAGGTAGGCGTCGTGCCCGCTGTTATGGCCGACCAGCCAGACGGTGCCGAAGGTCACGGTGGCAAGCACGGCGACGGCGCTACCCGCGTTGAGCCGCCCGCGGGTCGAGGTGGCGGCGGTCGCCGCCACCAGGACCAGGTTCACCAGGATCAGCGGCACCAGCCCGCCCAACGTCATCATCGGGCGGCCGGCGTAGAAGGCGAGACCGTCGACGACCCACAGCAGAACCAGGCTGACCGCCAGCAGCCAGGCGGTGCCCCGCCAAGTCGGCGCGCTCCCCGACTTCGCCTGCCGCGCTGGCCGGGTCGGCCCGGAATGTGAGCCCGAGCGCGGTCCGGGCCGGGATGCCGCCGATCTCCGCAGCCTGACGTGCAGCCGCACGCGGCGGAGCAAACTCACCGGCACGGCGAACATGGCGGCCCAGATCAAGCCGAGCAGTAGCGGGGGCATCGGTTACCTTCCGAGGGGCCGTCGCACGGCTGTCGCCTGCGCTAGGGGCATCGACATGACAATGCCGCTCGGGGTTATCAGCAGCACGGTATCGGGGTTACTGGAGATGATGAACGCCTGATCGACGCCAACGGTGTAACCGATGCCATCGGCGTCTTCGATGTTGGCGTGATCGCCCGATCTCGTGACCGAGGTGACGTTGCCGCCGAGGTCCTGGGCCCACCACGTCGCGCCAGACGACACCGTCCACCGCTCGGACGCATAAGCGGCGCCGTTCTCGAGCAGGAGCAGCGCTGGGCTATCGGTCGGGCCGTCGGCCAGTTGCCGCCAAGGGCCGAAGTCCTGCCTCAGGGCCTGCAGGTCCGTCGACCCGGGTGCCACCGATTCCGCTACGGGACTACCGGTGGCGGTCGCCGTCGGCGGCCCGGACTGATGCGAGCCGACGTAGCTGGCGATGCCGATGCCAAGCCCGGCCGCCAGGCCGATGGCGATCCCAGAGATCACCACCGCAGGCCGGTTCCATCTCCAGTTGACGCCACGCCGAGCCGTGCCCCGGTTGGTCGACGGCCGGCTTCTGGCCCGCGCCTTCGTCCGGCACCACCGACAGGCGCCGTCCTCATCGAGGTCGAGCGGCGCGCCGCAATTGCCGCAGATGTCCATCGACGCGCCCACGGTGGCATCATAACGGCGATATGCGAACCTTGTCGGACTGGCCGGGTCGTCGCGTTCCGGTGCCGATCGGCGGACCCTGCCCTAGCCGCCGACGATGAGGCCGCGCCTCGCCCGGGCGCGGCCTCCCCGTCAGGACGCCGAGGCGGAGCCTGACTTGTCGCCGCCGGAGAACAGGTCGTGCATAACCTTGCGGGCGCTCTCCTCGGCCTTCTTGACCGGCTCGCGCTGGCGCAGGTCGGCAATCGCGCTCTCCGCCTTCTTGCCCGCGTCGCTCGCACGCAGGTCGTTGATGGCCGCCTCGGCCTTCTTGGCCGCCTCGCCCTCGCGCAGGTCGTGCAGCGCGCTCGCTGCCTTCTTGGCCGCGTCGGTGTCACGCAGGTCGCTGACCTTGGCCGCGGCCTGCTGCGCGCGAGCGGCAGCCTCCTTGCGCAGTTGCGCGGCCGACTCGCTCCGCTTACGCCCGGCCGTCTTGGCGGAACCTGACAGCCCCGCGGTGATACGCGTCCACAGATCCCTGATTCGACGCTCGAACTCGCTCATGATGACCTCCAAGTAACAAGATATATCGCGTTATCGGGTTCTGTCCAGTCGGGCTCGAAACCGCGCCGTCCGCGAGTCTTTCGTTATCACTACCCGCGCTCAGCGAGACATGCACGGACGCGCCATCGACGTGGTAGCGCCCGCGTCATCTCGCCCGGCGCGCCCCGCCGGGAGTACGGTGCGGTCGTGGTCTACGCGGCGAGGCTGACCGTGCTCGGCAGCCTGAACATGGATATTTCGGTCACGGTGCCGGATCTGCCCGTCCCCGGCGCGACGGTGCTCGGCCGCGCGGCCGTCTTCGCCCCCGGCGGGAAGGGCGCCAACCAGGCGGTGGCCGCCGCCCGGCTCGCCCGCGACGCCGGGATGCCGGTCGCGATGGTCGGCTGCACGGGCGACGACGACTTCGGCCGGACGCTGCGGGAGGCCCTGCGGGCCGAGGGGGTTGACGACAGCCGGGTCCGCACCGTCGTCGGCGCTCCCACCGGAATCGCGATGATCACCGTCGATCACGCGGGCGAGAACATGATCACCGTCGCCCCCGGCGCGAACCACGAGGTCAGCACCGCCGACATCGCCGCCGCCGACATCGCCGCCGCGCCCCCAGCCAAATCGCAACCCGCCCCATCGGGCCCTGATGCCGCCGGCTCCGCCGCGTCCGCTTCCGAGGCGGCCAACGGATTTCGCGACGTGCTGGTGATCAGCGCCGAGGTGCCGATTCCGGTGATCGGCGCGGCGCTAGCCGAGTCCGCGGGCCGCGCGCTGCGCGTGCTCAACCTCGCCCCGGCCCCGCCCCGGGCAGCGGCGGCCGAGCTCGTCGCCGCAGGCCCGGAGTGGCTGGTGGTGAACGAGTCGGAGGCCGCTGCCGTGCTCGGACGGAGCGTAGCGGGACTGGCCGAGGCCGCCGACGCGGCGTCCGACCTGGTCGCGGCCGGCGCGCGCAACGCCGTGGTCACCGCGGGCGCAGCCGGCGCCGCCTACTGCGGCCCGCAGCCGCCCGACGACGCCCACTCGGCCGCTAGCGCCCACCCGGCCGCCGACGCCCGCCCGACTGCCGACGCCCCGCCCGTCCCCCGGCCCCGGCCCGTCCCCCGGCCCCGGCCCCGGCCACCGCCCGGGCGTCGTAACCGTCCCGGGTTTCAAGGTCACCGCCGTCGACACCGTCGGCGCGGGCGACACGTTCGTCGGCGCGCTCGCGGTCGCCCTCGCGGCCGGCGTTCCGCCGGTCGACGCGGTCACCGCCGCTGCCGCGGCGGGCGCGGCCGCGGCCGCCAGGCCGGGCACCCAGTCGGGCATGCCGCGCCCGGCCGAGGTTCTCGCCGTGACCGGCCACCGCTGGCCGGTTGCAGCGCGCTAACACGACGCAATTGACGTGGGCAACCCGCCCTCGACTCGATAAAGTAAACGGAAGGTTAACGGAGGGCAAACGTAATTAACACCTAATGGTGAATTCGTGCTTAAATGATGCCTGCATCACATCGCCGGGAGAGGAGTTGCACGGTGACCCCTGCCCTGGCGGGCTTCATCGCCTCGGGAGACGACAACCAGGCGTGGGACGAGAACGTGGCCGCAGCGCTCGAGGCCCTCGGCGCCGCCTTCGACGTCGTCCCTGACCGCGGCGGCAAGCCCGCCGCTTGCCGACGGACCTGGCTCGACACCTTCGACTGGCGGCTGCACCGAGCCGGTCTGACCCTTGAATACGCAGGCCGCCCCCGAGGCGGCGAACTACTGCTTTCCGGCGGCGCCGCCAATTCGGCCAGCACCCCGAGCACCACCAGCACCACCAGCACCCCGAGCACCACCAGCACCCCGAGCACCACCAGCGCCCCCGGACAGGCCAACGCGGCCAACGCGGCCAACGCGGCCAACGCGCCACCCCGGCCAACCCAGCTAGCGCAGCCAAAGCCGCCATCAGCCAGCCGGTCATCGGCTGGCAGGCAGCCCGCCCGCACCTGATGTCCGAGGTGCCGGACGGCCCGGTCGCGTCGCGGATCGGCGATCTCGTCGCGCCGCGCGCCCTGCTGCCGGTCGTCACCGTCACCAGCACGACGACGACCTACCGGCTGCTGAACGAGGACGGCAAGACGGTCGCCCGGCTGCTCATCGAACGCACGTCGATCCCCGGCCCGCATCCCGCGCCGCTGGCCCCCCGGCTGGCGATCACCGAGGTCCGCGGCTACGCCGGCGACGCCCGCAGCGCCGCCCGCATCCTGGGCGCGGCGCCCGGCGTCGAGCCCGCGGCCACCACGACCTACACCGAGGCGCTGCGCGCGGCCGGCCGTCGTCCCGGCGACTACTCCAACAAAATCGACACCGACATCAGCGCCGACCGGCCCGCCAGCAAGGCGGCCGCCACGATCCTGCTCCGCCTGCTCGACACCATCGAGGCGAACATCGCGGGCGTGCTGGCCGACACCGACACCGAGTTCCTGCACGACCTGCGCGTCTCGGTGCGGCGCTCGCGCAGCGCCATGAAGCTCTTCGGCGACGCGCTGACCGGGCGCGGCGGCCTGTCCGAGGACGAGGCCGGGTTCTTCGCGGCCGAGCTCAAGTGGGTCGGCGACCTGACCACGCCGACCAGGGACCTGGACGTGCACCTGCTTGACTTCGACGACACCGCCCACTCGCTCGCCGCGGCCAAGCCCGACGACCTCGAGCCGTTCCGCGCCTACCTGGAACAGCGGCGACGCAAGGAGTTCCGCACCCTGACAAGGGGCCTGAAGTCGGCCAGGTTCACCACGCTGACCAGGGACTGGCGAGACCGGCTGACCACGATCAGAGACGGCAATCCGGGCACCAGAGTCGCCCCGGCCCGTTCGGGCAAAAGCCAGCAAGTCGCAGGCGAGACCACCGGCACCCTGGCGATGGAGCGCACCCGCGGCGCCTTCGCCAAGACCGTGCGGCGGGGCGCCGCGATCACCCCCGAGTCGCCCGCAGAAACCCTCCACGACCTGCGCAAACGAGCCAAGGAGCTGCGGTACGCGCTGGAGTTCTTCGCTCCCCTGCACGACCGGGCGGCCCAGGCCAAGGTGGTCAGCGAGCTCAAGCGGCTGCAGGACTGCCTGGGCGAGTTCCAGGACACCGAGGTCCAGGTCGGGGAGATCAGGGCACTGGCGACGGCGATGCTGGCGGCGGGCGAGGCGCCCGCGGTCACGTTGCTGGCGATGGGCGAGGTCACGGCCGGGCTCGCGCTTCGGCAGCGGGCCGCGCGGGAAGACTTTGGCCGTCGGTTCGCGGCGTTTGCCGGGATCGACGGGCAGCGCCGGATATCGGCGCTGTTGCGGGGGAAACCGGGGCGGTAGCTGACATGCGGATTTACGCGACTTACAACATCAAGGGCGGCGTCGGGAAGACCACCACCGCCGTCAACCTCGCCTTCCTGGCGGCCGAGAGCGGTCTGCGGACCGTGCTCTGGGACCTGGACCCGCAGGGCGCCGCGTCCTTCATGTTCCGGGTGAAGCCGAGGGTCAAGGGCGGCGGCAGGGCGCTCATCAGGGGCAAGCGGCCCCTCGACGACGCGATCAAGGGAACCGACTTCGACAACCTCGATCTGATCCCGGCCGACTTCACCTACCGCAACATGGACCTGCTGCTGGAAGCCGCGAGCAACGGCGACGGCGGCAGCAGAGCGACGTACCCGGCGGCAAGCCCGCGCGTAAGCTCGCCAAGCTGCTCGCGCCGCTGGCCGACGAGTACGACGCGGTCTTCCTCGACTGCCCGCCGTCGGTCTCCCTGGTGTCGGAGAACGTCCTCCACGCGGCCGACGTCATCCTCGTCCCGCTCATCCCGACGACGCTTTCCGTGCGGACGCTGGAGCAACTGGCCGCGTTCGTGGGGGAGTTCAACGGCCACCGCCCGGATCTGCTCGCGTTCTTCTCGATGGTCGATCGGCGCAAGAAACTGCACCGGGAAATAACAGAAAAGCTTTCTGTCGAACGGACCGAGGTGGCTCGCACCGTCATACCGGCTCTATCGGTCATCGAGACGATGTCGGTCGAGCGCGCCCCGGTCGTTGTATTCGCGCCTAACACCGCGGCGACGCGGGCCTACCGCGGTCTCTGGACCGAGCTGCGCGCCTTTGGCGAGGAACGGTCGACGTCCTAGCGGCGTTGACGTCCCGAGGCCGGGCGGCGCCGGTCTGCTTGCCGAACGAGCGCGTCACCGCCAGGAACTGCTCCGGCGGCCGCAGCCGGGGCGCCCGGAGCTGAATCGGCCGGGGCCGGGGCCGGGCGCGGCTGGGCTCGCGGGGGATGGAGTCCGCGGTCAGCCCGGTCCGCAGCCGGTCGACGTGGGTGAGGATCTCGCCCCGGAGCGGCCACTGGCTGCCGGCGATGAAGTCAGCCGTGCGGGCGCTATCGGCGTCGGCGTGCCCGGTCTCGGTCACGGCGACCGGGCACGGCCGGGGCACGAGCAGATCGGCCAGCCGGTCCTGCAGCCGGTGCGTCTCCTCGAGCTGGGCCGCGAGCTCCGACTCGAGCGACTCGCTGCCGGCCGGCATCGTCTGCACCAGCGCCCCGTAGGTGCGGATCACCGCGCCGAGCTGGGTGAGCACGTCGGACAGGCGGGCCCGGGTGGCCGCGTCACGGAACGGGTTGCCCGAGCTGTCGATCTGGGCGCCGTCGAGCACCGAGCGGGCCAGCCCGCGCACGGTCAGCGCCGCGTGCTCGAGCGCCTCGAGGCCGCCCCGCAGCGACACCGTCATCTCGTTGACCGGCACCGACTCGGCCGTGCCGACGAGGGCGCGCGGGTTGAGCTTGGCGCTGTCGGCCGCCTCGCGCAGCGTGTCGTCGACCCGCTCGATCTCATCGCGCAGCGACCTCGCCTGGACCAGCCACTCCGTGACCAGCGCGGGCTCGGGGTCGCCGACCAGGTCGGCGCCCATCCGGTCGAGCAGCGCGGCCAGCCGCCCGGCCAGCCCGCAGACGGCCGCCCGGGCCGGCTGCACCCGCAGCGGCGCGAACGCCAGCCCGCCGAGCAGCCCGGCCACGGTGCCGACCAGCGTGTCGATGACCCGCCCGGTCGCGGCCGCGTGCTCCCCGGCCGAGGCGAAGATCAGCATCGCGCTGATCGGCACCTCCAGCAGGTCGTCGCCGAGCCGCAGCGCGCGGCCGATCAGCAGCGCGGCCGCGATCACCAGCATCAGCTGCCACCAGGAGAAGCCGATGAACTCGGCCAGGCCGACCGCCACCAGGACGCCGACGGTGACGCTGAGCACCTTCTTGAGCCCGCTCCTGATCGTCTGGAACAGGCTCGCCTGCAGCACCAGCAGCGCGGTCAGCGGCGCCAGCACCGGGCGGTCGGTCGTGCCGGGGATGAGCGTCGCCAGCAGGTAGGCGAAGGTCGCGGTGGCGGTGAGCCGGGTGATGTACGCGGCCGTGGACCGGGTCGACCGGACGGCCAAGGCGGAACGGAGTTTACGGATGACGTTCAAGATCATAAGCAGACGCAACGGTCCCATCGAAGACGAGGGCGAGCAGGTGGGGGTGTGACGGGAGATCATCACCGTCGCTTAGTGACAACGCCTCTGACGTCGGACTATTCCGCCTCGCGGCACCGCGGAAAACAGGTAATGCCGGGCACACAGCGTGCCCGGCATTACCCGATTTGTCGGCTATGAAGTTGTCCAACCGGGTTAACGGCCGCCGGGGAAGCCCGTGCCGGTGCCCGGCGTGAACGACACGCCGCGCACCACCTGGTCGTACAGGGCCGGGCACGACGGTGCGGAACCGCTCCCGGCGGGCGCGGTGGCGGCCTTCAGCGAGTCGGTGATCTCGACCAGCTGGTTCGGGTCGGCTCCCTGGTCGCCGCCGCCGCTGACGGTCGAGGTGACCGCCCAGATGGAGACGGTGCCGTTCCGGTTGACCTGGCCGGTGAGGTTGCGCAGGCCGTCGGTGGCCGGCGCCCACGGCAGCCCGGTGACCGAGTTGACCCCGGTCGGGTAGCCGCGGACGGTGTACGGGGCGCCGAGGTTGAGGCCGTTCTGCAGGGTGTAGGCGAGCTGCCACTGGCCCGCGGCCGCGTTGTAGACCCACTTCTGCAGGCCGGCCGTGGTGGACGCGGCGGCCGCGGTGTAGGTCCCGTTGGCGAAGGCGTTGTCGCCGGCGCCCTCGTCGGCCACGTACAGCGTGGTCGGGTTGGCGAACCACAGGCCGAACGGGTAGTCGCTGGCGTCGGTGGCGTTCTTGGCGAGCGCGGTCGGGAAGCCCTTCAGCATGCACATGTTGCTGGCCAGGCCGGTCGAGGTCAGGGTCGACTCGATCCCGGCGGTCGGCAGCTTCGCGCCCGGCGACCGGGAGGCCGACGCCGTTCGGGCACGCGGTGCCGGTGGTGTCGAGGAAGTACACGGTGTCGACGCCGTTGCTGCCGCTGCCCTTGGTGTAGTACAGCACGTTGTTGTAGAGCGTCAGGCCGCGGAAGTTGTCGTCCTTGCCGACCTTGTCCGCCTTGTCGCCGAGCTGGGTGACGCTGAAGCTGCCGACCGGGGTCGGCTGGCCGGGCGTCTGGTCCGCCTCCGGCCGGTCGGACGGGGTGATGATCTGCGTGCCCGCGCCGAGGATGACGCCGGTCGGCTGCGGGTTGGCGCCGTTGCCGGCGTTGCCCGCCGTGTAGATAGTAGTCCTTGCCCGTCGACGTTGGCCTCGATCGCCGCCCGGCCGTTGTTGCCGCTGTAGGCGTTGGTCTCGGTGAACGTGAACCTGCCCGTCGGCCGACAGCTGCGCCACCGCCCGGTAGTACGCGCCAGGGACCGGGTTGGTCGGGTCGATGACGCCGGGGGTGTTGGCGTTCGACGCGTCGACCGTGTCCGGCGCGGCCACGTAGTCCATGAACGTCACGTACCTGCCGTCGGTCGACAGGTTGAGCGCGCCCTCCGACTTCGACGAGAAGCTGGTGGTCAGCTCGCTCGTCGGCACCGGGATGACGCCCTGCGGGCCGGCCCGACGGGGTGATCTGCTTCAGGTACGAGCGGCGAGGTGACGCCGAAGCTCGCGTCCACGGTGACGTTGTTGAACACGTACGGGTAGTTGCCGTTCGCGATCGCGGTCACGCAGTGGCGCCGGTGCAGCCGGGCGGCAGCTGGGTCGTCCCGGCCACGATGTCCGGGTCGTTGCGGTAGTAGCTGGTGCTGACCAGCAGGTCGCCGGGGATCAGCCGGGTCGCCGGCCGGTGGCCGCCCGGCCGGCCGCTGTCGTGAGCAGCGGTGCTGGCGTGCGCCGCGGTGGCACCCGCGGCCGCCGCCGCGAGCACGCCCGCGGTGGTCATCAGCGTGGCGAACGCGGCAATGCCGGTTCTCGGACGCATAAGTCGCTCCTGTCGTCTTCGGACGCCCTCGTCTGCGGACTCCCGTCCATGGACATCCCCAGCCATCGAACCGGCGCCGGTCGTCCGGAAAGCGTCGGCCAGATTAACGAAAGGTTCCGTTGGCGTGACTTATTGATCATTTGGTTAGTTATCTGGGAGCGACGAACGTTAGATACGCCACGTTTCGATCGTTAGATGTGCGCTGCTGGCCGATCTGTCTGGACATAGCCGGCATGATCCACAGCTAGCCCTAAGCGGGCACCCGGCATACACACCAGCACCGGGGGTAGCTCTAACGTGCCAACCGGGCAGGTTGCGGCGCGAGCGCGTCTGTGTGCAACCACGCTGCAACTAAACAAGTCAGGATGTCGTTATATGAACATGACAGTCTGGGAATGGTTTGAGCAGCGCTCGTATCACCACCGGGACTTCGCAGGTCTCGCGCTATCGAGTGACACCAGGGCGGAGCGACCCTCCACCACCCTGATCTTCCCGGCCCGCAACGTCGCTGGCACCATCGGCTCCATCCTCTCCATCGTCGCTGGCCTGCAGGCCAGGACCGGCCTCATCGATCAGGTCATCGTCGTCGATGCCGACTCCCCGGATGGCACGGCCGACGTCGCCCGCGCCCATGGCGTCGAGGTCTTCTCGGAGAACGAGCTCCTGCCCGGCTACGGCCCCGCGCAGGGCAAGGGCGACGCGATGTGGCGCGCGCTGTCGGCCGCCCGCGGCGACATCGTCATGTTCGCCGACGCCGACACCACCGACTTCGAGGAGCACTTCGTCTACGGCACGCTCGGCCCGATGCTGGCGGACCCGAGCATCCAGTTCGTCAAGGCCGCCTACCGGCGTCCGTTCAAGCAGGGCGAGGAGTCGGTCCCCGACGGCGGCGGCCGGGTCACCGAGCTGATGGCCAAGCCGCTGCTCAACCTCTTCTACCCGGAGCTGGCCGGCTTCGTCGCAGCCGCTCGCGGGCGAGTTCGCCGCCCGCCGGGAACTGCTCGCCGCGTGCCGTTCTTCACCGGCTACGGGGTCGAGATCGGCATGATGATCGACGTCTACCAGCAGGTCGGCCTGGACGGCATGGCCCAGGTCGACCTCGGCACCCGGCAGAACCGGCACCAGCCGCTGGCCAACCTGACCCGGATGTCCTCGGTCGTGCTCAGAACGGTGGCCGCGCGCGAGGGCCTGGCCGCGGGCCTGGACGGTGACGGCCTCGGCGGCGAGCCCGACCTGTGGGAGCTCCGCCAGCCGGACACCTACCTGCACGCGGTGGCGACCATCGACGGCCTCCGCCTCGACGAGCACCTCAATGAGCTGGTCGAGCGCCCGCCGCTGGCCCGGCTGACCGGCGGCAGCACGCTCAGCGCGACCGCCTAGCGAACCCGTGTCCGCCACTTGTCGGCCCCCCTCGTCAAAGGGGGGCCGACACCGAATCTGTGTTGCCGCGTCAATGACATCCGCCGCAGAATTCGCATGATGTGAGCAGGGGCACGGCTCAGCGGCAAGGAAGGCACTGGCATGGCAGCCGGAGGCGCAAGCACGGAGTTCGACCACATCATCGTGGGCGCGGGGTCGGCCGGCTGCGTGATCGCCCGCCGCCTGGTCGACGCGGGCCGCTCGGTCGCGCTGGTCGAGGCGGGCGGCCCGGACTACAACCCGGCCATCCACCAGCCCAACCGCTCCTGGGAGCTGTGGAACTCGCCCGAGGACTGGGCCTACACGACCGAGCCGCAGCGGCACTCGCTGAAGACGAGCGTGTTCTGGCCGCGCGGCAAGGTGCTCGGCGGGTCGAGCGCGCTCAACGGCATGATCTACATCCGCGGCGCCAAGTCCGACTTCGACAACTGGGCCTACAACGGCGCCCCGGCTGGTCCTACGACGACGTCCTGCCGTACTTCAAGCGGTCCGAGGACTTCGAGGACGGCCCGGGGCAGTACCACGGCGTCGGCGGCCCGCTCCCGGTCACCAGGATCAAGGAGCCCAACCCGGTCACGGTCGCCATGATCGAGGCGGCGGTCGAGCGCGGCGTGCCGCGCAACGACGACCCCAACGCCGACTCCATCCTCGGCGTCGGCCTCACCCACATGACGGTCAGGAACGGCCGCCGGATGTCGACCTGGACCTCGTTCGTCGAGCCGATCGTCGACAGCCCGCTGCTCACCGTCATCACCGGCGCCCAGGTCAACAGCCTGGTCTTCGACGGCGGGGGCAGGGCGGCCGGCATCCGCCTGTCCCGCCCCGGCCTAATCTACTCATCCCGAACGGACCCGGCCGACTCCGCACCCCAGCCGCCCTGGCGCCGTGGCCGGCCACCGAGCTGCGCTGCTCGGGGGACGTGATCGTCTGCGGCGGCGTCGATCGGCTCGCCCCAGCTGCTGCTGCTGTCCGGCATCGGCCCGGCCGACGACCTGCGCGCGCTCGGCCTCGACGTGCGGGCCGACCTGCCCGGCGTCGGCGCCAACCTGCACGACCACGCGCTGGCGACGATCCTGTACTCCTCGTCCCAGACGATTCCCGAGGGCAAGGCCAACAACCTGGAGGCGCACCTGTTCGCCGCCAGCGACCCGGGCATGCCCGCCCCGGACCTGCAGCCGCTGATGTCGCACTTCCCGATGCCGGTCGAGGGCTACCCGCAGCCCGGCTACGGCGACGGCTACGCGATCGTGGCCGGCCTCATCCGCCCGCTCAGCCGGGGCCGCCTCTGGCTCCGCTCGGCCGACCCGGCCGAGCACCCGGCGATCGACCCCCAGTACCTGTCGGAGCCGGCCGACGTGCGGGCGCTGCTCGCCAGCCTGAGGCTCTCCCGCGAGATCGGCCAGGCCGACGCGCTCAAGGACTGGCGCGCCCGCGAGATCGCCCCCGGCCCCGACGTCCGCACCGACGAGGAGCTGGTCGAGTACGGCATGCGCAACCTGATCACCTACCACCACCAGGTCGGCACCTGCAAGATGGGCATCGACTCGATGGCCGTCACCACCCCCGACCTGCGCGTCCACGGCGTCCCCGGCCTCCGCGTAGCCGACGCCTCGGTGATGCCCTCGGTAACCTCAGGCAACACCAACGCCCCCACCATCATGATCGCCGAACGCTGCGCCGCCTTCCTCCTCACCTAACGCCACCTCACACGCCCGACCGCCACCCCGCACGCCCGACCGCCACCCCGCACGCCCGACCGCCACCCCGCACGCCCGACCGCCACCCCGCACGCCGCATCATTCACACCCGCCACAACCGCCCGCGCCTATCTATCAGTTCTGACCACTCCCGTTCACCTCTCTATCAGTTCTGACCACGAAATTCGGACAATTCGGGCAAGAAAAGGGTCAGAACCGATAGGAAGATGAAAAAGTGGTCAGAACCGATAGGAAGCTGACCGAGCTGACGCCTCCGGCCCGGGCCGGCCGAGGGCGTCGCCGCCGCGCTACGACGGCGTGAACGGGCCGCCCTTGGCGTCGGGCAGCAGCGGCGGCTTCAGGAACGCGGGCGGAGCGGACAGGTCGAGCGCGCCCAGCGGCGAGACGGCGGCCGCGTCGCGGTGCGTGAGCGGCGGCAGGTTCCACTTCTCCTCGATCAGCTTGAGCACCGAGGTGTGGTCGAGCACGTCGCTGAGCACGAAGTCCGGGCCGCGCGTAGGGGGAGACGATCACCGCGGGCACCCGGAACCCGTACCGCTCGTAGCGTCACCGGGCCGTCGTCGGCGTTCTCGAGCGCCTTGAGCGACTTCGGCGACAGCACCGACAGCAGCCAGCGCGCCCACGGCTGCGAGAGCTGCCAGTTCCGGGCCGGGACGTCGTCCGGCGCGACGGCGGCCGGCGGCGGCACGTGGTCGTAGTAGCCGCCGTGCTCGTCGTAGATCCACAGCAGCAGCGTCGACTCCCAGGCCGGGCCGTTCATCACCGCGTTGACGACCGCGCAGGAAAAGGACTCGCCCAGGGCGATGTCCTGCGGGTTCTCCTCCGAGTAGGCGCCGAAGTCCGGGTCCACGATGGACACCGACGGCAGCGTCCCCGCCGCCGCGTCGGCGAAGAACTGCTGGGTGGTCCGCAGGTGACTGACGCACCGGGCGAACCCGAGCGGGTACAGGTCGGCGGTGAACGACTTGTTGCCGCGGACGGCGTTGGTCACCCCGGGCAGCCACCGGCCGATCTGGGCCAGCCGCCGCAGCAGCGATCAGCCCGCGCACCCCGAGCAGCCGCTTGAACACCACCGAGGCCCGGTTCACGTTGTGGTAGTTCGCCCAGGAGATGCCGTGGTTGGTCAGCGCGTCGAAGATCGTCCCCGCCGCCGGGTAGTCCACCAGGTCCCACGGCAGGTCGTCGACCAGGCCGTGCGCGGTGCCCGCGATCAGGAACCGCCGGTTCGGGAAGGTCGGGCCCAGGCAGGAGCAGAACCAGCGGTCCGCCACCGGGAAGGTGCGCGCGAGCCCGTGGTAGAACGGCAGTTCGGCCTCGGTCCAGTAGCCCATCGGCACGGCCGGGTCGCCGCCGGGGACGGTCTTCCACACTCCGGTCGCGAACCCGCCGCAGGTCGCCGTCGGCGTAGGAGATGTGGCTGGCGTGCCAGGTCTGCGTCGGGTTGCCGGGGAACTGCGACGGTGGACGTCAGGTGATGGGCGGCGACCTGCTGGCCGTTGGGCAGCACGTTGCACCGCGTTCGGGACGCCGTCGGGCCCGGTCGGCAGCCCGTCGCCGCGCCCGGCCAGGGTGCCCAGGTAGTTGTCGTAGGAGTGGTTCTCCATCATCAGCACCACGATGTGCTTGATCTGCGGTATCAGGTCGGCGCCGGCGGCAGGTCGGGGCGCGGCCGCTCGGCCGGACCGGGTTGCAGGGCGTGACCGGAAATCTCCCGCTGTTCCAGACGGTCCCACATGTGGATCTGCCTTCCCCTATCGGCGTCCTTCGCGCGAATCATGTCATTAAGCCGGTCTCGGCGCGATAGACACGGCGCTGACGCCGGGGCCGATCCCGCCCTCGGTCTAGCCGATCAACGACCGTGCGGGTCACAATGGTCGGCATGACTAACGCCAATTGGACCGATATCCCCGCCGACGTGGCCGCCGAGCGCGCGTCGATCGAGGCCGAGATCGCCGGATCCACGCTGGTCAGCGCGTACGCGCAGACGGTTGCGGAGCACCCCGAGGTGGTGGCGCACCAGTGGCTGGACGGCGGCCAGTGGCGATCGCTGACCTACCGGCAGGTGTACGACCAGGTGCGCGACGCCGCCCTCGGCCTGGCCGCGATCGGCCTGCGGCCCGGTGATTTCGCGGTCGTCTGGTCCGGCAACCGGTCCGAGGCGACGATCTGCCGACTACGCGGTGATGCACGCCGGGGCGGTCCCGGTCTTCATCTACCCGACGGTCTCGGCCGATCAGGCGCGCGTACATCGCCGGCCACTGCGAGGCGACCGCTGGCGATCGTGGAGCGGCAGTACCTGGACAAGCTCGAATCGGTCCGGAGCCAGCTGCCGAAGCTCCGCCAGATCGTCGTCATCGACCCCGAGGCCGACCCCGGGATCGGGGACGGGACCGGCGCCGACCACGGCCGGGAGACGGTCGCGGGCGTGATCGGCTGGTCGCGGCTGCTCGACCTCGGCCGGGCGGAGGCGGAGGCCGCGCCCGGCCTGTTCGAGGAGACCTGGCGCCAGGTCAGCCCGGACGACCTGGCCACGCTGATCTACACCTCGGGCACCACCGGCACCCCCAAGGCCGCCATGCTCACGCACCAGAACGTCCGCTACACCCAGGCCGCCTCGCTCCGGCTGCTCCCGATCGAGGCCCGGTTCGGCGCCGACGGGGCCGGCATGCTGGTCTCGTTCCTGCCGATGGCGCACGTCACCGGCCGCCACACCGACCACTGGTCGTCGATGATCCACCCGGTCACGCTGTCGTACTGCCCGGACAGCAAGCAGATCTTCACGATCGCCGCCCAGGTGCGCCCGACCACGCTGATCGCCGTCCCGCAGGATCTGGGAGAAGCTGTACGCGGCGCTGCGGACGGCGGTGCCCGACCCCTCGCCCGAGGCCGTCCGGGCGCTGCCGGAGCGAAGCCAAGACCAAGGTCCTGACCCTCGTCGGGCTGGATCGCTGCGCGCTTCGCGGCCAGCGGGGCGGCGCCGATCGACCCCGGGATCATCGAGTTCTTCCAGGCGCTCGGGCTGCCGATCGTCGAGGGCTGGGGGATGTCCGAGCTGTGCAACGCGGCCACCATCGCCGTGCCCGGCGACTCCCGCAACGGCGCCGTCGGCCGGGCCTACCCCGGGCGTGGAGCTGCGGATCGCCGACGACGGCGAGGTGCTGGTCCGCGGCCCGCTGGTGATGAACGGCTACTACCACGACAAGGAGCGGACGGCCGAGGCCGTCGACGCCGACGGCTGGATGCACACCGGCGACATCGGCGAGCTCGACGCCGAGGGCTTCCTGAAGATCACCGACCGGAAGAAGGACCTGCTGATCACGTCCGGCGGCAAGAACATCTCGCCCGCCCTGGTCGAGTACGAGCTGCAGCGGCACCCGCTGATCGGGCAGGCCTGCGCGATCGGCGACCGGCGCAAGTACGTGGCCGCGCTGCTGGTCCTCGACCCCGACGTGGCGCCGGGCTGGGCGCGCGAGCGCGGCATCGAGTTCGAGTCGCCGGCCGAGCTCGCGGCCAACCCCGAGGTGCTGGCCGAGATCGAGCGCGGCGTGGCCGACGCGAACTCGCATCTGGCCCGGCCGGAGCAGGTCCGCCGGTACACGGTGCTGGCCGACGAGTGGACCGCGCTGACCGGCGAGCTCACCCCGTCGCTGAAGCGCCGCCGCCCGGTGATCACGGAGAAGTACGCCAAGGAGATCGCCGGCCTCTACGACGAGTGACGGGCAACTGACCGTGACGGGCGGAACCGGGACCGGGCCGGTTCCGCCCGTTACCGGTTTGGGTTCAATATCATGGCAGCGTGACAGGTCACCAGCTAAAGGTCTATAACTCGCTCGGACGGCAGCTCGAGGACTTCGTGCCGTCCGCCGATGTCGTCGGCCTGTACAGCTGCGGTCCGACCGTCTACTACTTCCCGCACCTGGGCAACATGCGGGCCTACGTGTTCGCCGACACGCTCCGCCGGGCCCTGCGCTGGAAGCAGATCCCGGTCCGGCACGTCGTCAACATCACCGACGTGGGCCACGCGGTCGCCGACTCCGACACCGGCGAGGACAAGCTCGAGGTCGCGGCGGCGCAAGGAACGGCGCTCGGTCGCGGACATCGCCGACTTCTACACCCGTGCGTTCTTCACCGACCTGGCCGCGCTGAACGTGCTGCCGGCCGACCGGTACCCGCGCGCCAGCGAGTACGTCGAGCAGATGATCGAGTTCGCGACCCGGCTGCAGGAGCGCGGCGTCACCTACCAGATCCCGTCCGGCCTGTACTTCGACACCACCAAGTCCGACGGCTACGGCACCCTGGCGCTGATGGACATCGCGGGCCAGCGCGAGGCCGCCCGGGTCGAGCACGTCGAGGGCCGCAGGCACAAGACCGACTTCGCGCTCTGGCGGGCCGAGGAGCCCGGCGTCCGCCGGGTCATGCGCTGGGACTCGCCGTGGGGCTGGGGCGCGCCCGGCTGGCACCTGGAATGCTCGGTGATGTCGATGGCGCTGCTCGGCGAGCACTTCGACCTGCACACCGGCGGCATCGACCACCGGGAGCTGCACCACGTCAACGAGATCGCGCAGTCCGAGGCCTACCTCGACGACGGCGATCCGTGGGTCAGGTACTGGATGCACAACGAGTTCCTGCTGCTCAACAACGCCAAGATCGCCAAGTCGTCGGGCCCGGTGCCGCGGCTGGCCGACCTCGTGGAGGACGGCTACCACCCGATGGCCTACCGGCTCTTCCTGCTCGGCGGCCACTACCGCAGCCAGCTCGACTTCACCACCGCCGCCGTCGACGGCGCCCAGACCGGCGCTGCGCCGCCTGCTCGCCCGCATCGAGCCGCTCCGCCCGCTGCCGGTCATCGAGACCTACGAGCAGGCCCGGGCCGCGCTCACCGCGATCGCCGACACGACCTCGACCGGCGCAGACCGGCGCAGACGACGCCGAACCCGGTGACAAGACCGCGCTCGACTACCTGGAGCTGATGGACGAGGCGATCTCCCTCGACCTGGCCACTCCCAGGCTGCTCGCCATCCTCCAGGAGACGCTCCGCGACCAGGAGATCACCCCGGCCGGCCTGCGCGTCATCGTCGCCGCGGCCGACGCCCTGCTCGGCCTGCGCCTGAACGACCTGGACCCGGCCGCCCTCGAGCGCCGCCGCTCCGCCGCCGACCTCGACACGGCCGAGATCGAGACGATCGAGCGGCTGATCGCCGACCGCACCCAGGCCCGCAAGGAGAAGAACTGGCCCCGCGCCGACGAAATCCGGGCCGAACTCGACCGCCTCGACGTCCAGGTCACCGACACCCCCACCGGCCCCACCTGGCACCTCCGCTAGCCGCCGGGGAGCATCTCTGGGTAGGTGACGTCGATTTCCTTGATCGTCTCGGGAAAATCGCGCCTGTTGTTGGTAATGAATCGCTCCGCGCCCAGACTGACGGCCGTTGCCAGATGGGTGGCGTCGGCGGCACGGAGGCCGTAACGGGCGGCCAGCACGGTCGCCAGCTCGGCGATCGCCCGGTCCACCGGGCGCAGGTCCAGCTTGGTCAGCAGCCTGCCCAGCGCGCGGACGGCCGTCGCATCGCCGTCTCGCAGCGGCTTTGACATTACCTCGGGCAGCAGTAGCACCGAGCCGACGCCGTCCCGCCGGGGCGACCTCCCAGGCGTCTTCGCCGGGAACAAGGCGGCCACCCGGCTCCCGAGCGGGTGACCGGGAATCGCAGCGTAGATCAGCGCGTCGGCGTCGAAGGCGTCCACGCCGTTACCGGCTATCTCGGCCCGTGCGGATGGAGGCGATCAGTTCCTCCGCGTACTGCTCGCTGATGCCGCCGCCGACATTCAGGTCCTCGTCCGCGACGGACTCAAGCAAGGCGTGCATCTGGGCGGCCTCGTTCAAGACGACCTCCGCTCTCGATCGGCTCCAGACAATATCCGGCCGCACGATCACGGCGACCGCCCGCCCGTGGCGGGTGATCGTGACCTCCTCGCCCTCGGCAACCCGATTGAGAACCTCAGGCAGGGCGGCGCGAGCCTCACTAACCGTCATCACAGCCATAAAACAAAATGTACGCCACTGTACATCGATGTGCAAACCACTCGCCGGGCTACGCGCTGAGCTCGCGCTCCAGCGGCGTGCGGAAGCGCGGGGTGACCCGGTTCGCCCCCAGCCACGCCTCCAGCCGGGCCGCCTGGCCGGAGACGGCGGCCGCACCGTCGGCCCCGATGTCCTCAAGCAGCCGGCAGGACGATCTCCCCGGACGCGCGCTGAGCCCAGCCGCCGACCACGCGGCCCTCCCACCAGACGGTCGGGCCGATGTTGCCGGTCCGGTCGAACAGCGCGGCCCGGTGCTGCGCCGAGGAACCAGTCCCGCGCCTGCCACCCCATCGGCGTCGGGTCGAGCGCCGGCAGCAGCGAGGCGACCGGCGGGATCGGCAGCGGGGAACTCCAGGTCGTCCGCCAGCGCGACGCCCGGCTGCCCGTCCAGGTCCACCTCGACCGTCGGCAGCGCCGCCAGCGCCGCCTTCGTCTGCCCGCCGGTCCAGCCGCCCCACCACTGCAGGTCGGACACCGGCGCCGGCCCGAACGAACGCAGCCACCGCCGCGCCAGCTCGACCCGCGCCGCCCCGCCGTCCAGCCCGCCCTCAAGGCCTGCCTCGAGTCCCGGCCGCCCTCAGCGGCCGGGCCGCGCAGCCAGGTCGAGGCCGGAAACCACTCGAACTGCCCGGATGACCAGCCGCCGCGCCGGTGCCCGCGCACCAGGTGCCCCTCGGCGCCGAGCAGCATGAGCACCCGCGACGTGATGTTGAAGGTGCCGCCGTAGCTCTTGTCGAGCGAGTACCGAGAGCTGCGTCCGCAGCCGCGGCTCGCCCTCGGACAGCTGCGCACCGGACGCGCCGCCGCCGCGCGCGTCGCAGCACCCGCAGCACCCCCGCGCCGACGTCCCGCAGCCACCCGGCCGGGTCGCCGTCGCCGACCCCGCCGGTCGCCAGGTCCTTCTCCAGCTGCCGTCGCAGCCGTCTGGCGACATCATCCGTGCACGCCGCCTGCACCAGCGGCACCAGCCCGGCCGGTACCACGAACATCGTCCGTCGCATCCCCAGCATCCGCACCAGCGAACGCTCGGCGTAAATGGCGTCGTCCAGCTGCTCCGCCGCGCAGCCCGTCCGCGCCCAGGCCGACAGGTACACGGCCGTGGGGTCCGTCGCCGTGCAGCGCGATCATCGCGTCGACCGCGTCGACGACGGAATCCGCCGCCACCGCCAGCCGATGCCGCTCCACCAGCCGCGCCCGCCGCTGCGCGACGCTCACCGTGACCGTCAAGGATGCTCCAGAAAGTCGCCCGCTAGAAAACAAAGACGAAACCCATTATCCCGAACGGTCCCGTGCTTCGCCTCCTAACGACTCACGCACCTGCCCCAGGACTGACCTAGCCCGGGGCCGGACCCGACCCGCGTCCACGTCAGCGACCGAACGATCCGCGCACCTGCCCCCGGACCGACCTAGCCCGGAGGCCGGACCCAGGCCGCGTCAACCTCAGCGGCTGGCTGCCCGTCCGGTTACCACGGTGGCACCCCAGTCTTCGTCGGTCCTGGATGGCGGGGGAGAGGCCGGCGGCGGCCATCTCGGCCGCCATCTCCGCCGCCTGCCGGTCGCTCGTCTCTACCAGCAGCACGCCGCCGGGCGCGAGCCATCCGGGCGCGTCCGACGCGGCCCGGCGCAGGACCGCCAGCCCGTCGAGGCCGCCGTCGAGCGCGACCAGCGGCTCGTGGTCGCGCGCCTCGGCGGGCAGGAACGCGACGTCGCGGTCGGCACGTACGGCGCGTTGCAGATCAGGATGTCCACCCGTCCGCGCAGCCCGCCCGGCAGCGCCCCGAACAGGTCGCCGACGTACACCCGGCCCCTCACTCCGGTCATGGGAGGCTGCCCTCCCGCATGGGGGGTTCCCGCCCCCCATTCCCCCCGGCGCCCCCCATCCCCCCTGGCGGACGGCTCCACGTTCCGCCGCGCGCAGGCGACGGCGGCCGGATCGAGGTCGGCCGCGTGCAGCTCGGCCCGGCCCGCCAGCCCGGTCGCGACCGCGAGCCCGAGGGCGCCGGTGCCGCAGCACAGATCGACGATCACGGGGATCTCTGGCCCGCCGTCCGGGCGCGAGCCCGCGAGCCCGATCGCCACCGACACCAGGAACTCGCTCCGGCGCCGGGGCACGAACACACCGCGGTCGACACCGATCCGCAGGCCCGCGAACTCGGCCCAGCCGACCACCTGCTCGAGCGGCTCCCCGGCCGCCCGCCGCCCGACCAGCGCCTCGAGTTCCTCCCGGGTCCGCGCCGCCGACAGCAGCAGCGCCGCCTCGTCCTCGGCGAAGACGCAGCCGGCGCTCCGCAGCCGGGCGACCACGGCGGCATCGTCAATGACCGCATCGTCGCGCATGGCATCCCACCTTACTATTGCAGGCGTGTCAGAAACGACATATACACGCTGGGCGGCCGCCCAGCTCAATGTCACGAACCCCGCCAATTCGAGGGATATGTTCCGGGTGATTCGCTCGTCCACGGCGACGCCTGCCTGCCCAATATCATTGCCGGCGACGACGGGTCGAATGGTTATATCGACCTGGCGACATGGGCGTCGGCGACGTCGAGGTCGACCTCTCGGCCGCGCGGGGGGTGCCGAAGGATTGCTGTGCCGCAGGAAGTAAGCGGGGCATACTGGAGGTGCTTGTTGCATAGGGAGGTGCCCCATGGCAGACAACCCGTCAGGCCGCCCGGAGGGCCTGCGGTTTATGTCGGGCGTTATCCTCGTCTCCCGCCAGCCCGGGAGGCTGACGGAGTTCTACCGTGACGTGCTTGGTCTTCCGCTGCTGGAGGAGCGGCACGGTGAGACCGAGCCCCACTGGGGCTGCGAGCTGGGCGACGTGCACTTCGCTATCCATCCCGCCGAGGACTACCCGCAGGACCCAGCGGGCGGCCCCGGCCCGGTCAAGCTGGCTTTCATGGTCTTCGACCTGCCCCGCATGGTCGCGTGGCTGGACCGGTGCGGGATCCAGCTGTGCTACCCGCCAGCAGACCTCGGCGAGGAGACACAGATCACTGCGGTCCGCGACCCTGACGGCAATCTCGTGGAACTCACCCAGCTCGGACCCGGATGGCTCGGCCACCTCAAGGCGCGCCGCGCCGAGGGGAACGATCTCGTATCCGCGTGGGGTGCCCGCCTCGCCCAGTTAGCAGAAACGAGTCAACGGCCCTGGCCAGTGCGCAAAATCGCCAACCGAAAGGCAAGCAGCCGGTCAGGGCAATGGGCGATGATCTTGGAAACTTTTTTCGTCGTGGAAGAAAAGCACGCTATAGACGTGCAAAACCTCCGCGATAAAAATAATCTCCAAGATCTTTTCCAACCGCCTGGGCCGATATGTCTGATATATCCGCACTCTTCCGCGGCCGGCCAGCCTGAGGGAGCCGCCGTCGAGCCACGCGAAGCCACGCGACCGTTCGATATGACCATGATTCTGATCTTGTTCTTGATTTGCCCTAGAGCTGGCCGACGTCGGTGACGTGAATGACGGCGGCGCCTTCCTCGTCGGAGGCGGCGAGGTCGACCGTGGCGGAGATGCCCCAGTCGTGGTCGCCGGCCGGGTCGTCGAAGATCTGGCGGACCGTCCAGGCGGTCTTGCCCTCCTCGATGACCAGCATCGACGGACCGCGCGCGTCGGGGCCGGTGCCGAGCTCGTCGTAGAGCTCGAAGTAGCCGTCGAGCGCTTCCGCCCAGGCGGCGGCGTTCCAGCCGTCGCGGCCGTCGAGGTCGCCGAGGTCGCCGTACCGGCGCAGCGCGGCCAGCGTGACCCGCCGGAAGAGCGCGTTGCGGACCAGGATCTTGAACGCGCGCGCGTTCCTGGTGACGCCCTTGGGCTCCGCCCTGACCGGCGCCGAGTCCGACTCGAGGTCGTCGGGGTGGCTGAGCTTCTCCCACTCGTCGATAAGGCTGGAGTCGACCTGCCGGATCAGCTCGCCGAGCCATTCGATGAGGTCGGTCAGCTCCTCGCTCTTGGCCTCGTCGGGGACGGTCTGGCGCAGGGCCTTGTACGCGTCGGCCAGGTACCGCAGCACGATCCCCTCGGACCGCGACAGGCTGTAGAACTGCACGTACTCGCCGAAGGTCATCGCCCGCTCGTACATGTCCCTGACGACGGACTTGGGGGAGACCTCATAGTCGCCGACCCACGGGTGCCCGCGCCGGTAGATGTCGTAGCCGGCCTCGAGGACGTCCTCGAGCGGCTTCGGCCAGGTGACGGACTCGAGCAGGTCCATCCGCTCCTCGTACTCGATGCCCTCTGACTTCATCGAGGCGACGGCCTCGCCGCGGGCGCGGAACTGCTGGGCCGACAGGATCTGCCGCGGGTTGTCGAGGGTGGACTCGATGACCGACAGCACGTCGAGCGCGTAGCGTCTCCGACTCTCGGTCGAGCAGCTCGATCGCGGCCAGCGCGAACGGGGAGAGCGGCTGGTTGAGGGCGAAGTCGTACTGCAGGTCGACGGTGAGCCGGACGTAGCGGCCCTTCTCGTCCGGCTCGTCCAGCCGCTCGACCACGCCGCCGGCCAGCAGCGCGCGGTAGATCTCGATCGCGCGGTGGATGTGCTTGCGCTGCTTGGCCCGGTCCTCGTGGTTGTCGCGCAGCAGGTGCTTCATCGCCTGGTAGGCGTTGCCTGGACGGTCGATGACGTTGAGCACCATCGCGTGGGTGACGGTGAAGCTCGAGGTGAGCGGCTCGGGCTCGGAGTTGACGAGGCGCTCGAAGGTCGGCTTGCCCCAGGAGATCGCCCCCTCGGGCGGCTTCTTCTTGACGACCCGCCGGCGCGCCACCGCTTCGTCGCCGCCGGTCTTGGCGAGGGCCTTGGCGAAGGAGCGCTCGTTGTCGATGACGTGCTCGGGCGCCTGGACGACGACGCGGCCCGGCGGTGTCGAAGCCGGCCCGGCCGGCCCGCCCCGCGATCTGGTGGAACTCGCGGACCTGCAGCAGCCTGGTCTTCTTGCCGTCGTACTTGGACAGCGAGGTGAACACGACCGTCCGGATCGGCACGTTGATGCCGACGCCGAGCGTGTCGGTGCCGCAGATGACCTTGAGCAGGCCGGCCTGCGCGAGCTGCTCGACCAGCCGCCGGTACTTCGGCAGCATGCCCGCGTGGTGCACGCCAATGCCGTGCCTGACCAGTCGGGAAAGCGTCTTACCGAAACCCGAGGCAAATCGGAAATCCCCGATTAGCTCCGCGATCTTGTCTTTTTCCTGGCGCGTGCACACATTCGTCGACATCAGCGCCTGGGCCTGCTCGAGCGCGGCCGCCTGGGTGAAATGCACAATATAGGCGGGCGCCTGATTAGTGGTGAGCAGTTCGTCCAGGGCTTCGTGCAGCGGCTGGAGGCTGAAGGCGAAGACCAGCGGGACCGGGCGCTCCGCGTTCTTGACGACGGCGGTGGGCCAGCCGGTCCTGTAGGTCAGGTCCTCTTGGAACCGGGTGACGTCGCCGAGGGTGGCGGACATCAGGATGAACTGCACCTTGGGCAGTTCGATGAGCGGCACCTGCCAGGCCCAGCCCCGGTCGGGGTCCGCGTAGTAGTGGAACTCGTCCATCACGACCTGGCCGACGTCGGCGTCCGCGCCGTCCCGCAGCGCGATCGAGGCCAGGATCTCGGCCGTGCAGCAGATGATCGGCGCCTTCGCGTTGACGCTGGCGTCGCCGGTCATCATGCCGACGTTGGCCGCGCCGAAGATGTCGATCAGGGCGAAGAACTTCTCGCTCACCAGCGCCTTGATCGGCGCGGTGTAGTAGCTGCGCTGGCCGTTGGCGAGCGCGAAGAAGTGGGCGCCGGCCGCGACCAGGGACTTCCCTGAACCGGTGGGGGTGGACAGGATCACGTTCGACCCCATCGCGACCTCGATCAGCGCCTCTTCCTGATGCGGGTAGAGGGCGAGGCCCTGCTCGGTCGCCCAGCCCGCGAACGCGCTGTAGATCGCGTCGGGGTCCGGCGGGGCGTCGTTCGTCGGCGGCGGAAGCAGATCGGTGAGCGTCGTCATGGCGACTTCTATGGTGCCTTGTCCCGGCGACTGCCTGGGACGTCGCGGCCGCGACGGACGGTCCGCGAACGTCACCCGGGTAAGTCTGCGTGTACGCAATTTACGTCGCAAGTAAACACTTGATGAAGTGCGCGGCGTGCCGTTGCGGACGGGCGGCCGTGCCTGTATAACCAAGCCCTCGGCGTGCTCGGGCGGCGGCCCGGCGGACCCGCCGGAACGGGGTGGCGACACGCGTTTTTTCGCGCTTATTGACAGGGGGTCGCGCGTGCCCCATCATGGGGTCTCTTGCTACCGCAGGACCGACCATTCCAGGCCATTACCTTAGCACTCCGGATGTCGTCCATGAATAAGCAACTCCGATTTGCCACGCTGAGCAAGTACCCGCCCTATCGGTCGGGGCACGCAAAGCAGGCACTGTGGAACAACACGCGCGCTCGCGGCGCTCACTGGCGCGGAACAGCACCAGGTCACATACTGCGGGGCGTCCGCTGATCCGGAGGACGAGGCCGGCCCTGGGGTCCAGGTCCATCACGTCAAAGAAGTCCGCGGAAATCGCCGGGTGCCCGACGGCCATCTGCTGCACGCGGTCGCGGCCGAGCTTTATCGAGTCGGCCTCGACAACCGATATCGATGTCATAAACACGTATTATATCGATCCGCATGCGACGCTCGCGAATAGGGCCGCGGACGCACTCGGGCTGCTCGGCAGGCGGCCAATAGTTATCCACAGCATTGAGGGCAGCGATGTCCTCGATTCGGTCTGCGAGCACCTCGGCGACGGCTCCGCCGCGGTGCTGTTCGGTGACGTCCTGCGGGCGGACGTGCTCTGCACGGTTTCGGACTACACGGCGCGGCAGTTCCTGGCCGGGGCCGAGGCGATCGGCGGGGCGAGGCTGGCGGACTCGCTGGCCGCGATGATCGCGCTGCGCTACCCGGGGCTGCCGCCGGCCGCGTTCGCCCGGCCGTCGGCGGAGACCGTGGCCGAGTTCCGGCAGCGGACCGGGCTCAGCCAGGACTCGGTGCTGATCTCGACCATCGGCCGCCTGGAGGAGGAGAAGGGCCTCGACACGATCGTGGCGATGGCCGAGCTGTCGCTTGAGCGTCATCTGGGCTACGAGTTCGTCATCGCGGGCACCGGTTCGCTCGCGGAGCGGCTGCTCGCGCAGGCCGAGGCGCTGCCGAACCTGACCGTGACGCCGAACATCAGCTCCCGCGACGCGCAGTCGCTGCGCGCGGCCACGTCCGTCGGCGTCTTCCCGACCCGGGTCATCCCCGGCTTCATCGAGACGTTCTGCGTGGCCGCACTCGAGTACCAGGCCCTTGCGGTCCCGGTGCTGGCGGGCGCCATCGGCGGGGTTCCCGAGGCGACCCCGGACAACCGTTCCCTGGTCGAGTCGAACACGCCCGCCGCCGAGTGGCTGGCCAGGATCGAGGCGGTGCTCGCCAGCCACGCGGAGCGCAGCGCGACCGCGGGGGCTTCGCCGCCAAGTTCACCAGCGCGGTCAGCGCCAGGCGGCTGGTCGACCTGGCCGAGCTGGCCGCGGACCGGCCCAACCGCGGCGAGCCGCTCAAGCCGTCCAGGGCCGATGAGTACCTGGCCGGCTGGCAGAGATAAGCACGAGCGAAACGCCAGAGCCCCGCCCGGCCAAGCCGGGCGGGGCTCAGTTTGCTTTCCCGTCAAATCTTCGCCGACCGCTATCGTCGCCGGCCATCCAAACGGTAGCGTTTGCTCCGCATCTGCACCGTCGGCGAGGAGGCACGGTTGTTTACCCGGATTTACCGGCGTTACTTCGCCACCGCCCCATCAGCGTTGGCCGGTGATCTCCGTGATGACCTTTGGACGGGCGCACCGCAGCCAGCGCCGGGCAGTGCCGCCGCTGAGGAGACGGCAGTGCTGCTTGAGCAGTACAAGATCTACGTGGAGATGGCGGACCGGATTAGCGTTCGCCGGGGGACCACCAACGCATTCTTCCTGACCCTGAACACGGCTATTTTCGCCGCCATCGGTTTCGTCTGGGGCCGCGATGCCCATCCGGAGGGGTCCTGGATCCTGGTCTTCCCAATGCTCGTCTTCGTCGGGCAGTGCCTCGCCTGGTTTTGGCTGGTGCGTTCTTACGGGCAGCTCAACGGGGCCAAGTACGCGGTCGTCGGGGCGATGGAGGAGCGGCTGCCCGCCTCGCCTTACTGGGGAGCCGAGTGGAAGGCCCTCGGCTATGGCAAGGACCCGGCCCTCTACTGGCCGTTTACCCATCTCGAAAAGTGGCTGCCGCTCTTTTTTGCGATAACGTACCTGGGCGGATTCATCGCGGTCATGGTGGCGTGACGCCAACCGTCTTTGGGCCTAGGGGTGGAAGGGGAGGCGGATGCTCTTTCTGAGCTACGCTGAGGAGGACGGAGCGCGGGCCCACGAGATCGCGACGTGGTTCCGCGAGAAGCAACAGATCCCCGTCTACTACTGGGAAGACCCTGGGCAGCGCGGCGTTGCGTTCATCGACCAGATGGAACAGAAGCTGAACGAGGCTGACGCCTTTATCGCTCTGGATTCACCGCACTTTACCGTTTCGACCTGGTGCCACCGGGAGACGCAGATAGCACTCCTGCGTGAAGAGCAGCTGAGGCTCGATCAGCCGGCCGCACGGTTCATTCGGGTGTTGAAGATCGCGAACACGCCGCACCGATACATCAGGTTCCTCGATACCTATGACAAATTTGACCTGACCGATCCTCGCGCGCTCGATCAGCAGCTCAGCATGGTGGCGGCCTCGCTTGGGCAGGTCGGCTCCCGGCCATCGGACGGGTCCGACCCGTCGTCCAAGCGTCAGGCCAAGCTGGCCGTGCCGAGGTTCCGGAATCGCGAGGACGACCTCGACCGGGTCCTGCACGGCGTCACCAACGCCGCCGGACCTCATTTCTGGCTGGTCATCGCGCCTCCGCAACTAGGCAAGTCATGGTTCCTCGACCAGTTGGCCCTCAGGCTCCAGGCGGAGTCGACGAACTGGTCCGCGCGGCGGGTTGACGTCGCTGACTACCCAGACGACGAAGTGCGCGCGAATGTCCCGTGGCTCCTGAGCCGTCTGTTCGGGCTGGATACGCCCCCGGTCAACCTCGAGGGGCCCGCACTGGTCCGGATAGCCAAACAACTGGTGGCCCGGGGCCGGCATCACCTGTGCCTGCTTGACAGCGCCGAGTTGCTCCCCGAGGACACCGCGCTGAGCCTGCTCTCGGCCGTGACCGAGGTCTCTGAGCGGGTCCGCGAGGGCAACCAGAGGGACGTCCGAGTCGCCTTTGTGGCGGGAAGCCGCCGCGATGACGAATGGCGGCGGGCAGCGGGCCGGCCAGGCTCTCCCTCCTCCCGTTGAGCGAATTCAGGCTCGGCGTCGTCGCGGAAGCGCTGGGTGACCTGGCGAAACAGATGGGCCGGGAATACGGCCTGGCCGAGCTGGAGAGGTACGCGGAGCTCGTCTACCAGGTCAGCGAGGGGCTGCCGGCGTTGCTCGCCCGGTGCCTGCTGTGGATAGAAGAAGAACAGTGGATCGGCATGGACCGCCTGGGCCGCCAAGACGAATTCGCCCGGCTGGTCACGAACTACGTCGACGAAGAGCTCCTCGACCCCGACAACCTGTTCAGGACAAGGCGGACGGACAGCACCGAGCGTCACATGGTGCAGATGGTTCTCCGGGGCCTGTTGCCGTACCGGCTGTTCATGGAGAAGCACGTGAGTGACTACATCCAGGGCGAGCCCTGGTTGGCCGGTCTGCTCGCCACGCCCACGTGGTCCGAGAAGCGCCTGTTCGGGGCCGTCAGATCTCTCGCGCTGCTGTCGCGACAGCCCGAGCCGCAGCCGTGGCAGGAGGTACAGGGCGGAATCCGTCGTCTGCTCTTCCGGTACTTCTATACCTCGCCCGATGATCGCGCGGCGGCGCACGCGCGGGCCCGGACGCTCATGCAGAGCTGGACGGCCGAGCGGACAGGCAAGGATCAGGTCACCGGTCTCTTGGAGTGCCTCTGGCACCAGGCGGCCGAGTTGCGCTGCCAGGAAACGCCGGACGCGGCCGCTCTGCTCCGTGAGAGCGCACACACACTGGTCAGCTCGCTGCAGCGGTCGGGCTACAGCGACGACGAGGCGCGCGGGTTCGCCGCTCAGCTGATGCGGAATGACGAGGAACTCCAGGACACCGTCGCTCATATTCCCGGGCTATTCGACGAGCTCGTGCGAATAGTGAACGTCCAGGATGTGAGCTGAATGATCTTCCTCAGCTACGCCGCGGAAGACAGCCAGCCGGCCAGCGCGATCGCCAGTTGGCTCCGTGAGCACAACCTTCCTGTCTATGATTGGGGAGATTCATTCGAACCGGGAGCTCGTTTTATCGATCAGATGGAACGACGGCTGAGCGAGGCCGATGCCTTTCTCGCGCTCGATTCTCCGCATTTCGCCGCCTCGCCCTGGTGCCATCGCGAGACAGCGCTCGCGATCCTGCGGGAAGAGGAGCTGCAGCGCAGCCGACCGGACTCCCATTTCATCCGCGTCCTCAAGATCGCCGACACTCCGGGCCGTTCCCCAACTTTTCTCGATGCCTACGACGCGTTTGACCTGACCGATCCCGGCGCCTTCGACCGTCGGCTCAGCCAGCTGGCGGCCAGTCTGAATCGGGGCGGCTCAGGAGCGGTGGGCTCACCCCGCGTAGAGACAATCGCCCTGGTGACGCCGGAGTTCCACAGTCGCGACGACGAGCTCGATTATGTCCTGCGCGGCGTCACCAATCCCGCCGGACCGCATTTCTGGCTGGTCATCGCGCCTCCGCAGCTGGGCAAGACCTGGTTCCTTGATCAGCTGGCGGTCAGGCTGGGGGAGGAGCAGGCGAACTGGTCAGCCCGGCGCGTCGATATCCGTGACTACCCCGACGAAGACATGCGGGCGAACGTGCCCTGGCTGCTGGGCCGTCTGTTCGGGCTTGACATCCCGCCGCCGGGCGCGGATGAGCGGGCCCTGCGTCAGATAGCCAGCCTGATCCTCACCCGCCGCAGGCACCACCTGTGCCTGCTCGACAGTGCCGAACTGCTCCCGGAGGAGACCGCTCTCAGGCTCCGGTTGACCGTGAGCGAGATCTACCGCATGGTGCTCGCCGCCGACAGCCGGGACGTACGGGTCGCTTTCGTGGCGGCGAGTCGGCGCGACGATGAGTGGCGGCGGCTGGGCGCGCGGCCGAGGCTGGCCCTGCTTCCGCTCAGCGAATTCAAGCCCGCGATCGTAGCGGCAGCGCTCGTTGATCTGTCCGAACGGATGCGCAGGGGACACAGTCGGGCCGAGATAGAGGTCTACGCGGACCTCGTCTACCGGATGAGCGAGGGGCTGCCCGCGCTGCTGGCCCGGTGCCTGCTGTGGATAGAGCGAGAACAGTGGGTGGAAATGAGTCGGCTGGCGGACCAGGACCAATTCGAGGAGCTGGCCGGGAACTACATCGACGACGCCCTGCTCGGCTCAGCCAACCTGTTCAGGACGAGCAAGCCGCCGGACGAGCAGGTGCGTCTTGCCGTCGTGGCCGCTCTTCGCGGCTTGGCGCCGCACCGGCTGTTCACGCTGGCGCACCTGCGGGACCTCATTCAGGGCGACACCTGGCTGGCCGATTGGCTTGAGCAGTGCGGGTGGCCGGTGGAGAAACTGTGGGGAGCGATCACCTCCACCTCGCTGCTCAAGCGGCCGCTCGACGAACCTTGGCAGGAGCTGCAGGGGGCCATTCGCCGCCTGCTTTTTCGGTATTTCTACCCCACCGACGCCGATCGAGCGGCGGCGCATGCCCGGGCGCGCCGGTTCATGGCGAGCTGGGCCGACGGGCTGACCGGAATGGATCAGGTCAGCGGGCTCGTGGAGTGTCTCTGGCACGAGGCCGCCGAGCTGCGCTACCTGCGCGCGGACAACGCAGCGGAAGTGCTCAGGCAGAGCGCGGCCACGCTGGTCGGCTCGCTCCAGCGGTCGGGCTACTCCGAGTCAGAGCTGCGCATGCTCGCCGCCGATCGGATACTAAGCGACGACGAATTTCAGGATACGGTCGCCTATATCCCGGGGCTATTCGACAAGCTAGTGGCAATTGTGGACGCGCCGGATGGGCTGGCGTGAATCCGGCCAGCTGCTCGAGCGACGGCAGCGATCGGGCGGCATCGGCAACGTCTACTGGGCGGTCTCACCGCTAGCCGAGCGCGTTCACCCGCCGCAGCACCTCGTCGCGCCCGAGCGCGTCCGCGACCTGCGCCAGGTCCGGCGACTGCCGGGTCCCGGTCAGCAGCACCCGGATGACCGCCGCCGCGTCCGAGATCGAGCCCGGGTACGCGTCCGGGTTCTTCTTGTAGTCCTTCTGCTTCAGCGCGAACCCGAGCGACCCGGCCAGCGTGCGGATCTGCTCGAACCACGCCACGTCCGGCCCCGGCGCCAGGTAGCCGGCCGCGAATCCCGCCGCCACCTCCCGCACCAACTCCGGCGGGAGGCCGCCGAACCGCTCGTCGGCCGGGTCGGTCACGAGCTCGAAGATCGACGGGAAGAAGAACCCGTACACCCGGCGGAACTCCGACCACTTGCGCAGGTCCTTGCGCGGGTTGTCGGTGTCGACCCGCTCGATGCGCAGCGCCCGCAACGCCAGCTCCCGGTTGGCCCGCAGCACCGACGCCAGGTCCTTGTCGTACGCGTCGGCCCACGGCAGCACTCGCTCCAGGATCTCCTCGCCGGACAGGGTGGCCACGAAGTCGCCGCTGACGTCGTCCAGCTTGGCCATGTCGAGCAGCGGCCCGGCCACGCCGAACTCGGCCAGCCGGAGCGGCTCGGCCGCCGCCTCCGGCAGCGGCAGCTCCGCCAGCCGCGCGTTGGCGAGGCCGCGCAGGTAGTACTGGACCGCCTCGGCCGGGAGGCCAGCGTCGATGTAGTAGTTGACGCTCGCCTCCGGGTCCTTGCGCTTGGAGAGCTTGCGCCGACTGGTGCCGTCCTGCTTCATCAGCGGCGCGACGTGCGCGTAGCGGATCCGCGGGAAGCCGAGCGCGTCGAACAGCTGGTGGTGCAGCGGCACCGACGACAGCCACTCCTCGGAGCGGATCACCAGCGTGACCCGCATCAGGTGGTCGTCGACGACGTGCGCCAGATGGTAGGTGGGCAGCCGCAGGGCCTGGTCGCTGCTCTTCAGGATGACCACGTCGTTGCGGTTGTCGTCGAAGCTGAGCTCGCCCCGGATCGCGTCGGTGTAGCTCACCCGGTGGCCGCCGATCCCGGGCGACCTGAACCTGACCACGTACGGGTCGCCCGCGTCGAGCCGCGCCCGCACCTGCTCCTCGGGCGCGTCCCGCCAGATCGCCCAGTCGCCGTAGTACCCGGGCAGCGCGCCGACCGCCTTCTGCCGCTCCGCGATCGCCGTCAGCTCGTCCCTGGTGGCGAAGCACGGGTACGCCTTGCCCGTCCGCATGCAGCTCGCGCACGTAGCTCAGGTAGATCTCGGCGCGGGCCGACTGCGTGTACGGCCCGTACGCGCCGCCCGCGCCGAAGGCGGGGTCGGACTCGTCGGCCTGGATGCCGAAGTACGCGAACCCGGCCTCGAACTGCTCGAGCGCGCCCTCTTCGAACCGGGCCTGGTCGGTGTCCTCGATCCGCAGCAGGTACCGCCCGCCGCTGTGCGAGGCGATGTCGCGGTTGACGCCGGCGGTGAAGATGGCGCCGATGTGCAGCCACCCGGTCGGAGACGGCGCGAACCGGGTCACCTCGGCCCCGGCCGGAAGCGACCGCGGCGGGTACCGCTCCTCCCAGTGCGACGGCGCCGGCAGGCCGGCCGGGAACAGGGAGTCGATTAGCTCAACGCTCAGCATGGGTCACAGCCTATCGAGGCCGGCGGAACCTCGGCCACGACGCGGGCCGCGGCGGCGACAGCGGCGCCGACAGCGGCGGCAGCTCCTGGTAGTCGCGGAGCCTGGCCGCGACCGCGACCGGCAGCCAGGACCGCGGTCGCTGGCCGGCCACGGTCGCCAGCCAGCCGACCAGGCGGTCGGCCGACGGCCGCGCCTGCGGGTCGGCCGCCAGGCAGGCGGCCACGATCGGCGTCAGCTCGGCCGGGCAGTCGGCCAAGTCGGGATCACCCGAGCTACCCGGCGAGCCAGCGGGCCAGTCACTCCACGCAGGCCGGCCGGTCGCCGCGTAGCAGACCGTGCAGCCGAGCAGGAACACGTCCTCGGCGAAGCTGCCCGGGCCGTGGGCAAGCGCGGCCCGGTTGACGCCGAAGTCGGTCAGCATCGGCCCGCGATCGTCGAGCAGCACGTTGCGCGGCGGTGACGGCGCGATGGGTGAGCTCCGCCCGGTGCAGGGTGGCGATGGCGCGGGCGAGGCCGAGCGCCGTCCACCCGACCGCGGCCGGCGGCAGCGGCCCGGTCTGCGCGACCGCGTCGGCCAGCGACGGGCCGCGGACCAGCGTGCTCACCGCCCACGGGCGGACGGCGGCGGCGTCGGAGGCGATGACGGACACCAGGTGCGGGTCGGGCAGCACGCTGGCGGCCAGCGCGCCCGTCGCCAGCCGTCGGCGGACGTCGCGCGTCGGCGCTCAGCGCCTGGTCGAACACCTTCACCGCCGCCCACTCCGGAGCACCGCCCGCCGCCCGGCATCGATCGCGCGCCGCCCGGATCAGGGGCACCGGCCGAGGTACACCGCCGCCCGGCCGCGCCGCCCCCGAGCCGCGCGTAGATCCGGTACCCGCCCACGTAAGCCGGGTCGGCCGGCGTCAGCGGCAGATACGCGGGCTCGCTCCACTGCCGGGCCGACAGCCAGAGCCAGGCGGCGGCCGAGAACTCCTTGGCCACCACGTTCACGCGGCTGAACTGGCCGTCGGGGATGCCCTGGTAGCCGGGCCGGACCACCATGGCGTAGACGTGGTCGGAGATCGCGACCGCGAGGTCGGCGGCGGGGGCGGCGGCCAGCGCCTCGTGCAGCGCCGAGCTGTCGACCAGCCGGCTGATGTCCATGATCAGCTGCCCGCTGAAGCCGGCCACGCTCCGCCTGATCAGCCCGGCGCTGACCGCCATCCGCAGCCGGATCCGGTCGGCCGACTGCGCGTTGTCGGCGCCCAGGGCCGAGGCCAGCGACCGGATGAGCAGCGGCAGGATCACGGTCGGGTCGATGTCGGCGGGCAGCACCGCGTTGATGCCGTCGCCGGTCCACTGGTGCTCGACGATCTCCGGGTCGAGCTTCAGCCCGCACCCGTCGAGCGTCGCGTCGACCAGCCGCTGCAGCCGCCGCTGAACCTCCTGCTGCTGCGGCAAGACCGCGCGCGCCGTAGCCGGCCACGTCGAGGACGAACGCCATCCGCAGCCGCAGGCCGGCCGCGCCTGCCGCGCCTGCCGCGCCCGGTCCGGCCGGCGGCCGCCGGTCTCGCCGTCGCGCATTCCCAGCACTCCCAGTTCGACAAAGCGTAGCGGGGTTGTCGCCGTAGATAGCGGCCGTCGGCGGCGACATCTGGCAAAATTCACAGTATGCGCGTCCCGCGAACCCCTCCAGCCGCCTCGGCCGCCCACGCCTCGCCCCCGTCGTCATCGTCGGCCGCCCGCGGGCCGGCCCCTCGGCCGCCCACGCGTCGCCCCCCTCACCCGGCCACGCGCCGCTCCGCAGCCTGGCGGTGGCGCCGTCGGCCGACTCCGGCCGGTGGGCGCCGGACAGCTTCATCGCGACGCTGCCGGACGCCGAGCGCGCGGCCCTGCTTCGATCCGGCGTCGTCGTCCGGTTCGGCAACGACGAGGTCCTGGTGCTCCAGGGCGACGTCGGCGACTTCCTCTACGTGCTGATCGAGGGCAAGGTCAAGGTGATCGTGGCCGCCGAGAGCGGGGCCGAGACGATGCTGGCGATCAGGTCGCGCGGCGATCTGGTGGGCGAGTTCGCGCTGCTCGACTCCAAGCCGCAGGACCGCCACCGCCCGCGCGATCGGCACGGTCACCGCCCGGCGGGTCAGCCGGGCCGACTTCGCCGACTTCTCGGCCGACTTCCCCGAGATCAAGGACCTGGTCTTCAAGTACGTGCTCGGGAAGATGCGGGCGACGACCGCGCGCCGCGCGGCCGACCGGGTCTGGGGCGCCAGGGAGCGGCTGGCCCAGGAACTGTACGACCTCGCGACCGAGCACGGGGAAACCGGCTCGGGCGGGGTGGTGCGGATCCCGATCACCCAGGCCGAGCTCGGCCAGCTGGCGGGCGTGGCGGTGTCCACCACCGAACGGGTGCTCAAGGAGTTCCGCCAGCTCGGCATCATCGCCACCAAATACGGCGCGACCGAAGTCAGGGACATGGCCGCCCTCGAGACGATCAGATTCACCGAAGAAGGCACCCAGAACCCCTAGCAGTACGGGATGTCGCCCGGTATCGCCCGCTATGGTCGGTGCCGGAGATGCTTCTTGCGCAGGGGCGTCTAGAGCGGCCGGCCAGGGGTGGTTACCGGTCGCTCTTCCCTTTTCGGGCTAGGATGGGCACACGAAGGGGAGTAGCTCCCTCGCCGGAACGCCGACAATCGCGGTTCGGTGGCCTGGTGTTTTATCGCCCGGTCAGCTGAACCCGGTGTCCGGGGGTCGCCCTGCGACCTGAGCGAGACTTTCGGCCGACAGCCATGTCTGTATGCCATGCTGCCGTGCCGGAGCCTCGGTCAAGCCGCGAGAGCCGGTGCGGCCCGACCGACGGAGCCTCCTCGCAATGACCCCCAGTTTGAGCACGGCGGCGGCCACCTTCCTGGCCGTCCTCCCCGCCGAGCTCCCTGACAAGACGATCCTCGCCACGCTGATCCTGTCCAGCCGGTACCGGCCCGGGTACGTGTTCACCGGCGCCGCCGCCGCCTTCCTGGTCCAGGTGACGATCGGCGTCGCCGCCGGCGGCGCGATCGCCCTGCTCCCGCACCGGCCGGTGGCCGCCGCCGCGGCGGCGGCGTTCGCGATCGGCGCCGTCCTGCTCTGGCGGCACAAGGAGGAGGGCAATCCCGACGCCGACGAGGAGGGCGGCCCGGACGGCGTGCGAACCGGCTTCTGGCCGGTGTTCGGCACCTCGTTCGCGGTCGTGTTCCTGGCCGAGTTCGGCGACCTGACCCAGTTCTTGACCGTCAGCCTGGCGGCGCGGTTCCACGATCCGGTCGCGGTCGGGGCCGGGGCGACGCTGGCGCTGTGGGCGGCCGCCGCGATCGCGGTGCTTGCGGGCTGGCGGCTGCTCAAGCTGATCCCGATGCACTGGCTGACCAGAGGCGCGGCCGGCGTCATGGTCATCCTCGCAGGTACCAGCCTGTACTCGGCGCTGCGTTGAGATCCTAACCGAGCGTAAGAGCCAGCCCGAACGCGTGCCGCCGCAGGATAAGATTTTTTAATGCTTGACATCCGCAGGCTTCGCATGCTGCACGAATTCGCGGCGCGAGGCTCCATCGCGCGGACCGCTGACGCCCTCGGCTACACCCCGAGCGCGGTCTCACAGCAGCTCGCCGTGCTTGAAAAGGAAGCGGGCACCCCGCTCCTGGACCGGACCGCCCGCAGCGCCGGCCTCACCGACGCGGGCAGGCGGCTTGCCCTGCACGCCGAGCTCATCCTGGCGATGGTGGAGCAGGCCGAGTCCGAGCTGTCGGCTCAGGCCGCCCAGCCGAGCGGACGGGTGGTGGTCACCGCGTTCCCGTCGGCGGCGGTGGCGTTCGCCCCCGCCCTGGCCAACTCGCTCAGAGAACATCCGCAGCTCACCCTGCTGCTACGCGAGGCCGACCCGGTCGAGGGCCTCAAGCTGGCCCGTTCTGGCGAGGTCGAGGTCGCGATCGTCGACGACTGGACCGGCCGGATGTCGGCCGACCTGGAGGCGGTCGACGCCAACCACCGCGTGCTCACCTACTACCACCTGGTCCGCGACCCGCTGGTGCTGGTGGTCGGGAGCGAGCATCCGGCGGCCGACTTCAGCAGCCCGGTCGACCTGCGGGCGCTGCGGAACGAGTCCTGGCTGGCCGCCCCGTCGGGCGAGCCGTCCCGGCAGGCGGCCGACCGGCTGCTGGCGGCGGTCGGGCTGACCCCGCCGGTCCCGTCCGAGTTCGAGGGCCTCGGCACCGTCGCCAACCTGGTCGCCCGCGGCCTCGGCATCGCGATCATGCCCAGGCTGGCCGTCGGCGCCTACGAGAGCCAGGTGGTGGTCCGCGACCTGCCCTCCGGCTACGACCTGTCGAGGGACGTGTTCGCGGTCGCGCGCACGGCGTCGGTCGGCCGCCCGTCGGTGGCGGTGATCGTCAACGCGCTGCGCGGCGCCGCCCACGCGATGACCAGGCAGGCGGCGGGCGAGGCGGCCGGGGCGGCCAGCCCAGGCCCGCGGTAGCGTTGACGACCGTGGACCACGACCTCGACCTGCACCTCGACGGCCCCGAGCTGACCGCCGCGCTGACCGACATCGCCTCCGTCAGCGGCGAGGAGGGCCCGCTCGCGGACGCGATCGAGCGCGAGCTCAGACGCCTGCCGCAGCTGACGGTGACCCGGCACGGCAACACGCTCGTCGCCCGGACCGAGCTCGGGAGAAAAGAGCGGGTGGTGCTGGCCGGTCATCTCGACACCGTGCCGCATGCAGGCAACTTTCCGTCTTTTTTTGATGTCGAACGGTACCCGGCTGACTGGGGTAGGCACATCGGACATGAAGGCCGGGGTGGCGGTCCAGCTCCGGCTCGCCGCGACCCTGGACGCGCCGTCCCGCGACGTGACCTACGTGTTTTACGAGTGCGAGGAGGTCGCGGCCGAGCGCAACGGCCTGTTCCTGCTCTCGCGGAACGCCCCCGAGCTCCTCGAGGGCCAGTTCGCGGTGCTGCTCGAGCCCAGCGGCGGGGTGGTCGAGGGCGGCTGCCAGGGCACCCTGCGGGCCGCGATCACGGCCGCGGGCGCGCGGGCGCACACGGCCAGGTCGTGGATGGGCAGGAACGCGATCCACGAGGCGGCCGCGATCCTGCAGATCCTGCGCGACTGGGCGCCGCGGCGGCCGGACGTCGACGGCCTCGAGTACCACGAGGGCCTGAACGCCGTCGCCATCTCCGGCGGCGTCGCGGGCAACGTGGTCCCCGACGAGTGCGTGGTCACGGTGAACTACCGGTTCGCCCCCGACCGGTCCGCCGACGAGGCGCAGACGTACGTCCGCGAGCTCTTCTCCGACTGGCCGGTGGAGATCCTGGACGTCGCCCCCGGCGCCCGCCCCGGCCTCACCGCCCCGCCCGCGGCCGCGTTCGTGGCCGCGGTGGGCGGCACGCCCCGGGCCAAGCTCGGCTGGACCGACGTGGCCCGCTTCGCCGAGCTCGGCATCCCCGCCGTCAACTACGGCCCCGGCATCTCCGAGATCGCCCACACCCCCGGCGAGTACGTAGAAACCGCCCAGATCGTCGCGGCCGAGCACCGCCTCCGCACCTGGCTAACCACCTAGCCCCCCAGCCCCCGGCCTCCTACCCCCAGCCCCCGGCCTCCTACCCCCAGCCCCCGGCCCCGCCCCCAGCCTCCCAACCGCCCCCACCGCCTCCCGGTCCGTCCGGTCACCACGCCCCCCAGTCACCACGCCCCCCAGTCACCACGCCCCCCAGTCACCACGCCCCCCAGTCACCACGCCCCCCAGTCACCACGCCCCCCAGTCACCACGCCCCCCAGTCACCACGCCCCCCAGTCACCACGCCCCCCAGTCACCACGCCCCCCAGTCACCACGCCCCCAGCCAGCACGGCCCTGGCGGGACCCTCGGTCCGGTCTGCCGGCCGGACATTGACACACCGTTCTCACCGTCACCACGCGCAACAGGCTGGCCGGATTGAGGGATCAGCGTGGGCACTTCGGGTCGCGGGGTGCCCCCAACGGCACACGATGACGCCCGCAGCCGGAAAACGCAGCCCCCAACGGCACACGATCCCGGCTCCCGCACCAAGTCGGCTCGCATGCATCGTCCACCACCCGCCGCACTGCCCGCACCCGCCACGCCGAGAACGCCGTCTTCGCCCCCGCCCCGGCCACAGAAATGCGTATGGCGTCTCTGTCGTGGGGGGGACGACGGAGACGCCATACGCGGTCTTTACGGGCGGGCGGCTACTTGGCCCACTCGGTGAGGGTGACGGTGGTGGTGTGCCTGGCGCCGGACTGGTTGACGTAGACGATGTTCAGCTGGCCGCCGGGGTGGTCGCCCGTCATCAGGTTGGTCAGGCCGTTGGCGGTGCTGACGGAGGTGCCGTTGACCGAGGTGATCACGTCGCCGCCGACCAGGCCGGCCTGCCGCCGCGGGCGCGCTCGGGTAGACGTCGCAGACCAGCGCGCCGGAGCTGACGGCCGGGTTGAAGACGCCGGTCCCGCCCGCGTCGGTCCCGCAGTCGGACGGCTTCGAGGCGTTGGCGACGTTGACCCCCATGAAGCCGGACAGGCCGATGTGCACGGTGGTCGAGGCCTTGCCCTCGCTGATCTCGTTGGCGATGGAGATCGCCTTGTTGATCGGGATCGCGAAGCCCTGGGTGGCGGTGGTGTCGGCGCCGCCCGGGCCCTCGCTGGCGTTGGCGGCGGTGTCCATCCCGACGACCTGGCCGCTGGCGTTGACCAGCGGGCCGCCGGAGTCGCCCTCCTGGATCGGCGCGTCGGTCTCGAGCATGCCGTGCAGGTCCTCGGTCGTGTTGGCGCCTTGGTCGCTGGCCTTGATCGACTGGTTGAGGGCTTGAATGGTGCCCTGCGCGGTTGACGGCAGGCCGCCCTTGCCGCCGGCGTTGCCGAGCGCGAGCACGGCCTCGCCGACCTTGGCCTGGTCGGAGTTGGAGAGGCTGACCGTCTTAAGGCCGGAGGCGCCGACCAGCTGCAGCAGCGCCACGTCGTCGGTCGAGTTGTAGCCGATGACCTTGGCCGTGTAGGTCCGGCCGGAGGTCACCAGCTGCGCCGAGACGCTGGTCGACTGGTCGATGACGTGGTTATTGGTCAGCACCAGGCCGCTGGAGGAGATGACCATGCCGGTCCCCTCGGCGGTCGCGCCGCTGTACTTGAGATCCGAGGTGACGTCGACCAGGCCGGGGTCGACCTTGGCCGACAGCGCGCTCGCGTTCAGCGAGCCGGTCCCGCTGTTGGTGCCGCCGGTCCCGCCGTTGCCTGGCGACCCGAAGCCGCCGAAACCGCCTCCGCCGAACGGGTTGGTCTCGGTGCCGCCGCCGTTGCCGGTGCCGCCGGTCCCGGTGCCGCCGCTACCGCTGTTGCCGGTGCCGTTGTTGCCGGTCGGGGCGAGCGCGGCGGGGGTGCTTGAGTTGTGGTTGAGCGCGACCGCGACGCCGGCGCCTGCGCCTGCCGCGAGCACCGCGACCGCCACGTAGGCCAGCGCCCGGCCGAAGCCGGAGCGGGGAGGGGGCGGCGGCGGGCTGCCGTACCCGCCCCACGGGTTCTGGCCGTAACCGGGCGGACCGTAGCCGGGACCGCCGGGACCGCCGGGACCGCCGTATCCCGCGCCGCCGTAGCCGGGGCCTCCGCCGTAGCCGGGGCCGCCGGGACCGCCGCCGTAGCCTGGGCCGCCGCCGTAGGGGCCCGCGGGACCGCCGGCCTCAGCGCCGTACCCGGCGGGGCCGTAGCCCGGGCCGTAGCCGGGGCCAGCCGGGTACTGCGGACCGTTCGCAGGTCCTTGACCAGCGTCGTAGGAGGGCCCGCTGCGGTAGGAGATCGTGTCGTTGGCGCCCTCGCCCCCCTCGGGGGAGCCGGACGCGGGGAGCCAGGGGCTCACGTACTCCGGTGGCTGCCAGCCGCCTTGCTGTGCGCTACCACTGTCTTCGTCGTGCATTATCTCGCCTTCACCATGACCAGGGTACGTGGTGTCTGCCCGCCGGCGACGTCCTCATGCCACCGCCGTTATTTTCTAGTAAGCCTCTCGAACCTGAAAGCACGCTGAACGCCTGCTAAAGGGCGGACCAGTATTGCAACGGCCGCACAGCGACGCCTATGCCGTTGCCGTGCTCTCCCGCTCGTGGGGGGGAGGGGGAGGGGGGAGGGAAACCGGGAGCGGATAGCGCCCTCACACGGCCGGCGCTGAGTCGAGCCGGACCCGGGACGTTCGGGTCGCGTCGGCCGGGCTGACCCAGGTGACCTCGACCTCGCTGCCCGGCCGGCAGGCGTTCACGATCGCGGTCAGCGCGTCCGGGGAGGAGACCGCGCGACCGTCGGCGGTGATGATCACGTCTCCGGCGGTGAGCCCGGCGGCGTCGGCCGCGGTGCCGCACAGCACCCCGTCCACCAGCGCGCCGGTCTTGACCGGGGCGACCGCGGCGGGCACCCCGGCCCCGGCCTCCGTCGGCAGGCAGCCGATCTGGGAGGCGGAGCGGATCGGATCGGCGCCGAGGCTCCGCTCTGCGGCCGCCTGCGCCCGCGGGTTCCTCGCGGTGGTCGACGGGACGATCACCCCGAGGAACCCGCGGACCCCGAGCACGATGCCGGGGGAGGGGCGCCCGGAGACGATCGCCCGCTCGGCCGTCATCGCGGTGTTGATCGGGATCGCGTAGCCGGCCTCGGCCCCGCCGGTCCCGGCGGCCGTGTCCACGCCGATCACCGACCCGGCCGCGTCGGCCAGCGGGCCGCCGGAGTCGCCGGGCTGGATCTTGGCCGTGGTCTGCAGCATGTTGTGCAGCGTCTCGGTGAACCCGGAGGCGCCGTCGGCGGCCGCGATCGTCCGCCCGGTGGCGCTGATGACCCCGGCCGCCAGCACCGGGGGGCCGCCCGCGCCGGCCCGGTTGCCGATGGCGATCACGGTCGTGCCGACCGACACGGCGGAGGAGTCGCCGATCGGGGCCGACGGGGCGCTCGGCACCGGCAGGATCCGCAGCACGGCGATGTCGGCGCGGGTGTCCGCGCCGACGATTTGCGCCTGATAGGACCGCCGGGTGCCAGGGACGACGACCGTCACCGCGGTCGCGTCCCTGATCACGTGGTTGTTGGTGAGTACCAGGCCGTCCTTGGGGTCGACGAAGAACCCGGTACCTGAAGCGGTCTCGTCGTCGTAGCCGAGCGTGGCCGTGATGTCCACCACACTGGGGCTGATTAGGTCGTAGACGGCCCGGCCGGACAGCGGCCTGCCGCCGCCGCCCGCCTTGGCCGCGGCGGCCGTTCCGGTGTCGTCGCCGGGGCCGGCCGACGGCGTCGAGTTCGACGGTGGGGTCGAGTGGAGGACCGCGATGCCGCCGAGCGCCACGGCGACGCCGAGCACCGCCAGCAGCACCGCAATCAGTGTCCTGCGGCTGCGCTTTTGAGGCTCGTCCGGCGTCACCTCACTGATTTTTCCCGTCAGAAGATCGGGTCATGCCGGTCATGACCAGCCAAGATGCCCAGCCGGAACAGGTTTAGCCCGCGCCCAAAGCGGCGGAAAGGCCGGAATGACCGGTCCCTCCGGGGTCCTGCGCGCGAGCCCGTCAGGCCAATTTCGCCGACAGCGGAACGTAATCAATTGACGACTATGTGTTAGTAGCCGACATCGAGCGTCGCTACCCGTCGACGCCGCTCGCGTTCTGGCCGGCCTGCGCCTGCGCGGTCAGGTTGGGCAGCGGGGTGGTGTCCCCGGTCGTCTTCCTGGCGGCGTTCCAGATGCCGTCGATGGTGGCCCGCTCCGCGTTGAGCGCGGCCAGGGCGGGGCCGAGGGCGGCCCTGGCGGTCGCATTCGGGGCCTTCAGCGCCGTGAGCATGTCCTGCTGGTACGTCGTCGCGTCGAATGCCCAGGTGATGACGTCGTTGTCGGCCGCCGCGAGGTGCAGCGAGTCGAGCGACTCTGTCACCTGGTAGTTGGCGAAGTCCGACAGCGACTCGTTGCTCGCGACCTCGCAGTTGGAGACGCCGTAGCCGACGATGGACTTGGCGGTGCCGAGTTCGGCGCTGTCGCCGCCGGCCACCGCCTGGTACGACGTCATCGAGTCGCGCAGCGCCGCCGCGCAAGAACCGACTCCCGTGCTCACGTCCCCGAAGTACCCCCGCAGGTCGCTGGCCTGCTGCGACTGCGAGGGCCTGACCGACAGCGCGACCAGGAACCCGCCGATCACGAGGACCGCGATCGCGCCGAACACCCACAGCGGCGTGCGCCTGGTAGCCCAGCCGGAGCGCCGCAGCGGCACGAACGGCGGCTCGGTCTGCGTCGGGGTCGTCATGACGGCTCGATGGTCTTCTCGCTCGGCGTGCGGGTCGCGTTCATCAGGCTGACTCCCTGGGTCAGGTCGGCCTTGGTCATCGCGCCGAGCACGTGCTCGACGATCCGGTGCTGGGCGTTGAGGAAGAACGTCTGCGGCAGCGCGTCGACGCCGTACGGCCCGGTCACGGTCGTCAGCGGGTCGAACCCGAGCGGGTAGCTGACGCCCTTGGCGCGGGCGAACGCGAGCGCCTTGGCGGTGGTGTCGTTCTCGTCCAGGCCGACCAGCGCGATCTGGCCGTGCTCCTGCTTGTACCAGCTCGCAAGCAACGGGGTCTCCTGCTGGCAGGGCCCGCACCAGGACGCCCAGAAGTTCACGATGACCGGTTTGCCCTGGTACTGGCTGAGTGACACCTTGCCAGCGCCGCCGAGCGCGGCGACGCTGAAGGCCGGCGCGGCCGGCGCGGGCGGCGCCGCCGATGACGACGAGGTCAGCAGGGTCACCGCGATGATCGCGGCCGCGAACACCGCGATGCTGCCGGAGACCACCTTGTGCTGCCGAGCCTGGCGGGCCGTCCAACCGGCGGCGCTCGAAACACTCATCGCCTGATGCTCTCTTCCTCGATGTCGGCTACCAGGGGCGCCAGGGGCGCCAGGGGCGGGGTTGCCTCGCCCGGCTCCCCGGCCGCCAGGGCGAGCCGCGCGTCGGCCGGGGCCGGCAGCGTCAGCTCGAACGAGCTGCCCTGGCCGGCCGTGCTGCTCACGGTCACGTTACCGCCATGGGCGCGGGCCACCGCGCGCACCAGCGGGAGCCCCAGGCCGGTCCCCCGGTGCTGCCCGTCGTCGCCCGTGCTGAACCGGTCGAAGATGAGCGGCACCTGGTCCGCCGGAATACCGCTGCCGGCGTCGGCGACGACGATCCGAGCTGGCAGGCCGGGATAGTCGCGGATGACCGACAACAGTATGACATCGGTGCTCAGGGTGTGCTTGACGGCGTTCTCGAGCAGCGCGTCGAGCGCCAGGCCGAGCCGCTCCCGGTCGGCCGGCACGATCACGTGGTCGAGCCGCCCGATCCGCCAGCACCGGTCGGCCGCGGGTTGCCAGCGACGGATCAGCGCGGTGACCAGCTGGTCGAGCGCGACCGGAACCGGATGCAGGAACGCCGGGTCGGCGGCGGCGGCGATGAGCAGCAGCCGCTCGGAAATCCGCCGCAGCCGGTTCAGCTCGCCGACGATGACATCGACGTCCTCGGCGAGCTGAGCGTGCTGGCTTTCGACCGCGCTCGCGAGCAGCTCGGCGTGGCCGAGCGCGATCGTGATCGGCGTCCGCAGCTGGTGCGCGGCGTCCTGCAGGAACCGCCGCTGGTCGTCGAGCAGCCGGGCATTGTGCTCGCTGATCACCTGGTGCGACCGGTCGGTCGCCAGCCGGCGGTGCGCGTGCCACGCCATCGCCAGGAACATCAGGGCAAGCAGCGGGTCCTCGGTCAGCTCGGCGGCGGGCTCGGAGCCGACGACGACGTTATAGGCGATGCCGACCGCGGTCACCGCGAGCACCGAGCTCGCCACCCACAGGGTGGGTCCCCGGTTCCAGGTGCGGAACCCGTAGATGAGCGTCAGGCTCGCCCAGATCAGGTGGAACGGGATCGTCTCCCAGCCCGGGAACATGACCATGAAGTCGAGGTTGACCAGGGCGAAGATCCACCACGCGACGTCGATCGCGCGGGCCGGGTACGGCCAGCCGAACCGCGGCAGGTGCGGCAGGCGCTGCGGGCGGGGCGCACTCCCCGCCAGCTCAGCCCGCCACAAGCTGATAGCCCTCACCTCGCACCGTCTTGATCAGTTCGAAGCCCGAGCTTGGAGCGGAGCCGCCGGACGCACACGTCGACCACGTTCGATCCCGGGTCGAAGTCGTAGCCCCAGACCGTGGCGAGCAGCTCGCCCTTGGAGACCGACTGCCCGGCGTGCTCCGCGAGCTCGCGCAGCAGCAGGAACTCCAGCCGGGTGAGGTGCACCGGGCCGCCGCCGACGTCGGCCACCAGCCGGGCCACGTCCAGGGTGACCTGGCCGGCCCTGATCACCTCGCCGCGCAGCCGCACCCGTACCCGCACCCGGGCCAGCAGCTCGGCCAGCGAGAACGGCTTGGTCAGGTAGTCCTGGGCGCCGCGCTCGAGCAGGTCGACCTTGGCGGCCACGTCGGCCACGCAGGAAAGCACGATCACGGCCTGGTCCGGCCGCGCGGCCAGCAGCTTGCCCAGCACCTGGCGGCCGTCCAGGTCGGGCATCACCAGGTCCAGGATGACGAGGTCGTACCGGGTCGCAGCGGCGCTGGCGACGGCGTCGGTGCCGTTGCCTGAGAAGTCGGTGGCATAGCCCTCGCTGGCGAGGGCCCGGCCGATGAACGATCGGATCTTGGGCTCGTCGTCGACGACGAGGATGCGTCCGGGATGTGTCACGTTCACCTGCCCCTGACCGATCAGTAACAGCTTGATGGTGTATGTGGGCTTTTCGTGGGTCAACATGCGCAGTCTAACCAGAGGAAGATGTTACGGTACCGACGCGCAAACGATTGTAAACCTTTGCGGTCCTATGTGTTCCAAAGAATATTTCACGTCTGTACGTAGTCGTAAATTAACGCACGGTGACTTGTGAATGAGAGCGCTCGGTCCGCATGACAATTTTGTCATTCATAGGCCCGGCTGTTGCGGGTCCATTCGGCAACCGACACATCAGGGGCGTAAGTGGGCGACCAGCAGAACTGAGGTGGTATCCGGTGTCTCTACCGGCACGGGCGGCGACCCTGGTGGTCGCCTTCCTGGCGGTTGTCGCGGGCGTTGTTTTCGTCGCCTTTAAGTTTATCGGCGCGCAGCCGTCCGTTGAGAACTACACGTCGTACGCGAGCGGCGGTCAGGTGAACGTCACCCTGATGACCACTCCCGAGACGACTGTGACCAGCAAGCCAGACTGGGTGTCGTACTTCATTAAGAACCCCAGTACCGGCAACTTCGACCACACCACCTACTTCGCGGTCCCCGCGAACACCAAGGTGAACGTGACGATCCTCGGATACGACGGGTGCACGCCGCTCCGCAACCCGGTCTGGGGGAAGGTCGCGGGGACGATCGGCGGTGTCGAGGACGTCTCGTACTTCAACGGCAAGACGTACTCGCCGACGCAGCCGGTCCAGACCTTCGACTCGTGGGCGAACTGCTCGGTGCAGCACACGTTCGCGATCCCCGGCCTCGGCATCAACGTGCCGGTCGCGTCGCCGACGACGGAGGACGAGAACAACGCGCTGTGCGCCACGGCCCCCTGCGTGGCGGACGACGCCGCCGACGCGAAGGCGCCGCACACGGTGGTGACGTTCAGCTTCATGACCCCCAAGACCCCCGGGACCTACCGCTGGCAGTGCTTCGTGCCGTGCGGCGGCGGCTACGTGGACGGCAACGGCGGCCCGATGGGCACGCCGGGTTACATGATGGGCCAGATGGAGGTGCAGGCCTGATGGCCGCCGACTCCCCGACCGCTGCCGGAAGTGAGACCGGCGGACGCCGCGACGGCTTGCTGGCTGCTGGTCCTGTGGATAGTGCTGTCCGTCATCGGCTGCCTGCTGGTGGCGCTGGTCCTGGGTCCGCACCTGCCGCCGGGCGACCAGTCGAGCTCCGCCGCCAGCCAGCAGACCGACATCACCGTCCTCGGCACGATCGCCACCCCGGTCGTGCTCGGCGTGCTGCTCTACCTCGGCTGGGCGCTGACCTTCTGGCGGCAGAAGTCGGGCGACGAGACCGACGCGGCGCCGATCCACGGCAACACGAGGATCTCGGCGATCTGGATCGTCTCGACCTCGGTGATCGTGCTCGCGCTCGCCGTCTACGGCACCATCGAGCTCATCACCCCGGCCGGCGCGGGCGCCGGCCAGGGGCCGCAGCCGATCTGGAAGCCGGCCGGGACCACCACCTCCTCCGTCACCTCGTGGACGCCAGGCGGCAGCAACATCCTGCAGGTCCAGGTGATCGGCCAGCAGTGGGCCTGGACCTACCGGTACCCGCAGTTCGGCGGGTTCGAGACCACCCAGCTGATGCTCCCGGTCGGCGAGCCGGTGCAGTTCAACGTCACCTCGCTCGACGTGATCCACAGCTTCTGGGCCTACACGCTCGGCGTGAAGGCCGACGCCAACCCCGGGCCTGAACAACGTCGCCTACACCACGCCCCAGCACATCGGCTACTTCCAGGTCCGCTGCAGCGAGCTGTGCGGCATCTGGCACGGCTCGATGTACGACACCGGCGACGTCTTGTCGGTGGCGGACTTCCTGAAGTGGACGCAGACCGCGAAGGTCCAGCTCGCGGCCGTGACCAAGATACTGCCGCCGTACGCGCTCACCTACGACCCGACCACCATCCCGGCGGGCAAGGTCAACACCGCGCTCGGCCTGACCAGCGCAGGCGGCGGTTACTACAACCCGGCGGACCCGGAACAGCCGTAGGAAAGGAGCGAGCTACCTCATGGCTATCGAAACCCAGCCGGAGAGCGCCCAGGCGCCCGGCGGCGGCGACCCGGGTGCCACCCCGAAGGAACGGAACTTCTGGCTGCAGCCCGGGTATCCACACCGCGGTCATCGGCGCGGTCATCGGCTACCTCTTCGGTCACTGGCTCGGCAACTTCATCGCCGGCCAGTACCCGCAGTATCGCGGGTTGTCCGACGACAACGACTTCGCGATCGTGCTCGGCTTCTCCTTCCTGGTCATCGGCTGGCTGATCGGCCTCGGCGTGTTCGACGACCTGGGGCAGGCAGATGCTCGGCAGGCCGATCAGGAGCTGGGACGACCACAGCGCCAACGTCGGCTTCGGCCGGTACTTCAGGTACACCCTCGACCACAAGGTCGTCGGCCTGCAGTACCTGGTCGGCATGCTGATCTACTTCTTCACCGGCGGCCTGCTGGCGATCGCGATCAGGACCGAGCTGCTGTCGCCGACGTATCACGTGATGAGCCCCACGACCTACCTCGAGGTGGTAGGCGAGCACGGGACCATGATGATGATGATGATGACCTCGGTCATCCTCGGTCCGTTCGGCAACTATCTGGTGCCGATCATGATCGGCTCGAAGAGGGTCGCGTTCCCGAGGATCGAGGCGCTGTCCTTCTGGCTCACCCCCTGCGCCTTCCTGATCCTGCTGTCCAGCTTCCTGCTCGGCGGGTTCCCCACCGGCTGGACCGGCTACGCGCCGCTGTCGATCCAGGCGGGCGAGGGCATGGACTCGTACGCGGTCGCGTTCGGCCTGATGGGCATCTCGATCATCCTGGCCGGGTTCAACATCGTGGTCACGATCATCTGCTACCGGGCGCCGGGCATGCGCTGGTCCCGGCTGCCGATGTTCGTCTGGGCGATGCTCACCACCGGCTTCCTGCTCGTGCTGGCGGCCCCGGTGCTGGTCGGCGGCATGTACATGATCATCACCGACCGCACGGCGCAGACCGCGTTCTTCGTCGACCAGCTCGGCGGGAGCTCGCTATCTGTACGAGGACCTGTTCTGGTTCTTCGGCCACCCCGAGGTCTACATCCTGGCGCTGCCGGGGTTCGGCATCGTCTGCGAGCTCCTGCCGGTCTTCACCAGGAAGCCGCTGTTCGGCTACAAGATCGCTGCGGCGGGCCTGTTCGGCGTCGCGATCCTGTCGTTCTTCGTCTGGCAGCACCACCTGTTCGACTCCGGCATGGACCCGGACATGCGGCCGCTGTTCATGCTGACGACCGAGCTGATCTCGATCCCGACGGGTCTCATCTTCCTGGTCGCGCTGGGCACCTTCTGGCAGGCGAAGCTCCGGCTGACGGTGCCGATGCTGTTCGCCATCGCGTTCTTCTTCAACTTCCTGTTCGGCGGCATCTCGGGCGTGTTCCTCTCGGACGTGCCCGCGGACACCACCGCGCACGGCAGCTTCTTCGTGATGGCGCACTTCCACTACACGATCATGGGCGGCCTGATCTTCGCGTTCTTCGGCGGCATCTACTACTGGCTGCCGAAGGTCATGGGGATCACGATGAACGAGCGGCTGGGCAAGATCCACTTCTGGACGATGTTCATCGCGTTCAACTCCACGTTCATGCCGCTGTTCGCGGTCGGCCTGCTCGGCCAGCCGCGCCGGGTCTGGGAGTACGCGGCCAACCTGCAGACGCTGAACGACTGGGTGTCGATCTCCGCGTTCTGCCTGGGCGGCTCGATGTGCATCTTCATCTTCAACTTCGTGATGTCCACCGTGATCTGGCGCAAGCGCGCGCCGCAGAACCCGTGGAACGCCCGCGGCCTGGAGTGGCAGGTCCCCTCGCCGCCGCCGGTCGACAACTTCGCGCAGATCCCGGTGGTGCTGGCCGGCCCGTACGAGTACGGCGACCCGGACGCGCTGCCGGTGGCGGACCTGCATCCGCCGGCCGGCGTGATCGCCGGCGCCCTCAGTCCGCACCGGAACGGAAGGCGTAGCTCAGCCCATGGCGGAGATCACTGCCCCTGGTAGCGGCGAGGCCGCGACCAGGGCCACCGAGGAGGCGGCCTTCTACCACGAGGCCGCGCTCAACGCGAACTGGACCGGCTCCAGGCTGGCGATCGGCTCGCTGTCGTTCCTGTTCGGCGCGTTCGCGTTCGCCTACTTCTACCTCGCAGTCGTCGGACGGGCACTCCAAGTGGCTGCCGAGCTCGACGACCCCGCCGCAGGCCGGCTACGGCGCCGCGATCATGGCCCTGGTCGTGGTCAGCGCGCTGCTCAACACCGTCGGCCTGCAGCGGATCAAGGCGGGCAGCAAGGAGCACCTGGATGGCCGCCGGCCTGGCCGCCCTGATCGCGCGGCCTGGCCGCGGTCGCGCTGACGGTCTGGCAGCTGCTCAACCTGCCGTTCCAGCCCGGCCAGTCCGGCTTCGCCAGCGTCTTCGTCGGCTTCTACCCGGTGGCGCTGACGGTCTGGTTCGGCGCGATGATCTGGCTGGAGATCCTGCTCGCCCAGGCGAGGAACATCCCGGCCATCTCCTTCGTGGAGCAGCCGCCGACCTACGCGCAGGCGTTCGAGGTGCAGCGGTTCCAGTCGTCGCTGAGTGCCTTCACCACCGTGTGGAACTACCTCGCGATCATCGCGTTCATATTCTGGCTGCTGTTCTACGTGCGCTGACCCGGCGGCTTGGAGGAATTGATTACTGTGTCCGCTCTACCGCTCGCGGATGGGCCCGCGATGTATTTCGGCAGCACGATCATGACGTTCGCGCTCCCGTACGGGGCGTTCATCGCGGCCGCCATCGCGCTGTTCTACCTCTTCCGGGCCAGGCATTCCGGCCCGCGGCTGAGGTGGTCCGCTGACAGCGCCGCCCAGGTCGCCTCGGTGACCACCAGGGAGCCCGGCCCCGCCCCGGCGCCCGGCAGTGGTCCGGCCAGTGCCGCGGCTTCCGTGGCGCCCGATCGCCCTGGAGCCTCGCGGCACGCCCTCCCCGGAGCCGCCGTCCCGGCAGCCCCTCCCGGCGAAGCCGCCGCTCCGCGGCGCCCGCTTCGACGAGGCCGCCCCGCACGACGCCGGACGACAATCAGCACGAGGACGGAAGGCAAGGACGGCGAGCAGGGGTGACCATACTCCCGGCCGCGCTCCCGGTAACGGCTGACCGCGACGGCGGCGGGCGAGGCGAGCCCGCCGCCCGCCGCCGTCCGAACCCCCCGGGCGGTCGCGGCCGCGCTGGTCGCGCTGACCAAGCCCCGCATCATCGAGCTCCTGCTGGTGACCACGGTCCCCACGATGCTGCTGGCCCAGCGCGGCCTCCCGTCGCTCCGGCTCGTCCTGGTCACGCTGATCGGCGGCACCCTCGCGGCCGGCAGCGCCAACACGATCAACTGCTACATCGACCGCGACATCGACGCGCTCATGAAGCGCACCTCCCGCCGCCCGCTGGTCAACAAGCAGGGCGTGATCACGCCCGCCGCCGCCTTGATCTGGGGCATCGTGCTCGGCGCGGGCGCGACCGCGCTGCTCGGCCTGGCCGCCAACTGGCTGGCGGCCGCGCTGGCCGACGCCGCCATCCTCTTCTACGTCTTCGTCTACACGCTGCTGCTCAAGCGCCGTTCCCCGTCGAACATCGTGATCGGCGGCGCCGCCGGCTGCTTCCCGGTCCTGGTCGGCTGGGCGGCGGTCAAGGGCACGATCGCGATCCCGGCGATCGTGCTGTTCGCGGTGATCTTCCTCTGGACCCCGCCGCACTTCTGGGCCCTGGCGATGAAGTTCAAGGACGACTACGCCCGCGCCAACGTCCCGATGCTCCCGGTGGTGGCGTCGCCCGCCGCCGTGACCCGCAAGATCGTCGTCTACTCGTACGCGATGGTCGCCGCGACCCTCGCCCTCGCCCCCTACGCCGGCTGGCTCTACACCGCCGCCGCCCTCGCCCTCGGCGCCTGGTTCCTGCTCGAGGCCCACCGCCTGCACGCCCAGGTCACCGCCGCCGCCGACCGCCCCTTCCCGATGCGCCTGTTCCACCTCTCCATCGCCTACCTAACCCTCCTGTTCGCAGCCGTGGCAATCTGCGCCCTCCTCCCAGTCGGCCACTGGTAAAAGGCAAATTCAACCCCGTCAGCTCGAACGGTCCGTTGCCTCCGCCTGGCTTCGCACATAACTCTCTTCAGCCGAGCCGTCGCGAAAGCCGTGGGGCCACGTCCGACCCAGTCGAGCCGTCGCATAGGCCGTGGGGCAACGTCCGCGCGAATCGTGGCACCCAACCCGTGCCCCGAACACGCGCGCCCGCACCCCACCGCCCCCCGCTCCTCCCTTTCCCGTCCCAACCCCCAACCCCGTCAAAACACCGCGCCTGGCACCGGCTCGCGCCCACCCCACCCCGCCCCGCCGGCACCCCCACCCCGCTCAGCGTCCCGGGCATCCTCGCCCGCCCCGCCCCGCCCGCGCTCAGCGTCCCGCGAATTCCCACCCGCTGTTCCCCACCCATCCCGCAGAACCCATTGACCACAGCGAAACGGAAACGTCAACCCATCTTCCTATTAGTTCTGACCATGATTATTTGTCTTCCTATCAGTTTTGACCATTAAATTTGGACAATTCGGGCGCAAAAGTGGTCGGAATCGATAAGAAGGTGAGAAGTGGTCAGAATTGATAAGAAGACGCAGGTGCTTCCGTTACGACAGGGAGGCGAACCACTGCCCGCAGGCCGGAGGCGTGGTCGGGGGCGGACTCCAGGTGGGCGGTGCCGGCGTGGGACTGGGCGGTCGCGCGGACGATCGCTAGGCCCAGGCCCGCGCCGCCGGCGTCGTCGTCGCAGCGGGTGCGGGCGTCGTCGAGGCGGGCGAAGCGGTCGAACGCCCGCTCCCGGTCGGGCTCGGGTATGCCGGGGCCGTCGTCGGTCACGGCCAGCTCGACCCAGGGACCCGATTGGCTGACCGACACCGTGACCGATGACTTGGCGTAGCGAATCGCGTTGTCGATCAGGTTGACCAGCATCCGGTCGAGCCGGTCGCGGTTGCCCCGCACCGGCCACTCGTCGACCGGGTCAAGAGGGTCGCACCGGGCGGCGTCTGCCCCGACTTCAGCCTCTGCCTTCCCTTGAGTCACTTCCACCGGCGCCGCCGCGTCCGTTTCCGCTGGCGCGACGGCGACCGCGACGGGGGAGTCGGCGTAGCGCGCGACCACCATGTAGGCCAGCTCGCCAAGATCGAGCGGCTCGCCGTTGCGGCCCATGTCGCCGTGGTCGGCCTGCTCGTCAAGCCGGGCCAGGAGCAGCAGGTCCTCGGTCAGCCGGGACAGCCGGAGGGTGTCGGCGAGCACGTCGCGAGCGGTGGACGGCCAGTCCTGGCCGGCCGGGTGGTCGAGCGCGACCTCGAGCTGGGTTCGTATCGACGCGATGGGGGAGCGCAGCTCGTGAGCGGTGTCGGAGACGAGCGAGCGCTGCCGCTGCTGGGCGGAGGTCAGCCGGGAGAGCATGTCGTTGAGCGTCAGCGCCAGCGACCGAACTTCGTCCCGTGCCTCCGGCACCGGCAGGTCCGTCGGCACCCCGGTGCCGGTGACGCCGGGCCGCGCCCCGCCGGATGCGGTCGATCGGGCGCAGGGTGGAGCCGACGGCGAGCCAGATCGCCCCGGTGAACACGATGAACAGCACCGGCGTCCCGAAGACGAGCGCGTGCCCCACCACCTGGAGGCTGTCGGCGGCGGAGCTGTAGGGCACGGCCGCGATCACCAGCTCTCCGTCCGCGGCGCGCACCACCGCGACCCGCAGCAGCGACGGCATGTCGAACGGCGCCCCGTGCACGAGCATGCGCCGAGTCGCCGTTGGCGAGCGCCGCCGCCTGGGCCGGCGATACCAGCGGCACCAGCCGGTCCGCGTCGGCCGACACGTTGATGATCTGCCCCGACGGTGCCGAGCACCTGGATGGAGACGGTCCCGGCGGCGACCGGGACCGGGTCGGGCAGCCGGTCGGCGTTGATGAGCGCCGCGACCTCGGTCGCGCCCGATCGAGCGGTGTCGTCCACCGACCGGGTGAGCGAGACCCGGAGCGTGTTGAACAGCAGCAGGTCGCCGGCGATCAGCGCTACCAGCAGGCCGAGGGCGGCGATGAGCGTGACCCGGGCGCGCAGACCCCGCCGTCGCCACCAGCGCACAAGCACCGGTCCAAGGCCGTGCCGCAGCCACCACCCGCCGAGCCGCCTGACCGCGCCAGGCCCGGCTCCGTCGGCCCCGGCCCCGCCTGCCGCGGCCCCGCCTGCCGCGGCCCCGGCGGTCATGGCCGCGTCGGGCACATCGGCCCTGGCCCCGTCGGCCCTGGCCTCAGCGCGCCCGGCCTCGCCCGGCGCGGCGTCGCCGGGCCGGTCTCGCTGGCCTCGGTCAGCCACCGTCGGCCGCCAGCAGGTAGCCGGCCCCGCGCACGGTCTTCACCGCCGCCCGGCCGTACGGCGCGTCGATCTTCCGCCGCAGGTACCCGACGTAGACCTCGACCACGTTGAGGTCGGCGATCTCGTCCGGGTCGTCCCAGACGTGCGAGAGCAGCTCGGCCTTGGAGACGACCTCGCCGCACCGCCGCATCAGGTACTCGAGCAGCGCGAACTCCCTGGCCGTGAGCTGCACCACCGCCGAACCGCGCTGGACCAGGCGCGACCCGGGGTCGAGCGCCAGGTCGCCCGCCCGCAGCACGGCCGGCCGGGGCACCGCCCCACGGCGCAGCAGCGCCCGCAGCCGCGCCGCCAGGACGACGTAGGAGAACGGCTTGACCAGGTAGTCGTCCGCGCCGATGTCGAGCCCGTCGGCCAGGTCGTACTCGCCGTCCTTGGCCGACAGGAACAGCAGCGGCACCCAGTTCTCCTCCGCCCGCAGCTGCATGCAGACGGTGTAGCCGGACATGCCGGGCAGCATGATGTCGAGCACGACGCCGTCGTAGCCGCTCTCGCGGGCCATGTGCAGCCCGGTGACCCCGTCATAGGCCAGGTCGACCGCGAACCCCGACGCCTCAAGGCCACGCTTCACTGCGGCGGCTAGCCGCCGCTCGTCCTCCACGACAAGCACGCGCATGGGTACAGTGTCGCCGAGAGGCAGCGCCGGGCGCACCACCAAGCTCTCAGCGGCCTCTCAGCAGCTCTCAGCGACCTCACAGCGAGTTCAGAGCAGAGTGATCCTCGAGACGCGAGGAGGAGATATGGCAATCAAAATGTCCCGGCGGGCACGGTGGGCGGTGCCGGCCACCGGAGTCGCGGTTACCGCCGCGGTCGTCGCAGGCCTGCAGATCCCGTCCGCTCAGGCCTCTCCCACCCTGCCCGCCCGCACCCCGGCCCAGCTGCTGGCCGAGGTCAGCAGCGACGCGAGCCTGCCCCCGCTGACCGGGACGATGGTGGAGAGCACCTCGCTCGGCCTGCCCCAGCTGCCCCAGGTCGGCAACGCGACGTCGCTGACCTCGCTGCTGACCGGCTCGCACACGATCAAGATCTACTACCAGAACGCCAAGAAGTTCCGGGTGGCGATCCCGCAGCCGGAGTCCGAGATCGACCTGATCAGGAACGGCACCACCGCCTGGCTGTGGAACTCGACCGAGAACTCGGTCACCAAGTTCAACCTGCCCGCCAACGGCAACGGCAAGGGCAAGGGCAAGGTCGCGCAGGCGAAGTCGGCGCTTCCGCCGCTCACCCCCCAGCAGGCCGCCAGCGAGCTGCTCAAATCGGTCGGCAAGACCACCGTGGTCTCGGTCGAGGCCAACGTCATGGTGGCGGGCGAGCCCAGCTACCAGCTCGTCCTCGCCCCCAAGGACGACCGCTCGCTGGTCGGCAAGGTGACGATCGCGGTCGACGCGAAGTACGATGTGCCGCTGCGAGTTCAGGTGTTCGCCAAGCACTCGGCGAGCCCCGCGTTCCAGTTCGGCTACACGGCGATCCAGTTCACGGCCCCGGCCTCCGCCAACTACGACTTCACCCCGCCGTCCGGCGCCACGGTCAACGTCGTCAACGGCAGCGACGGCAGCGGGAAGTCGGCCGCAGGCACCGAGCAGGGCGCGAGCGGCTTCGGCAGCTACGGCACCAGCTGGCTCACGGTGGTGGAACTCCCGCAGTCGGATCTCATGAAGGGCTTCGGCGCCGGCGGCCTGCCGTCGTCCAGTTCCGCCCAAGGCGACCGGCACCAGCGGCCCGTCCAGCGTGATGGGCGGCGACTCGCAGGCCGTCCTCAGCAACCTGCTCGGGGCGGCGAAGCCGGTCCACGGCCCCTGGGGGAGCGGCACCCTGCTGACCACCAGCCTGTTCTCGATGCTGATGACGAACGGCGAGGTCTACATCGGCGCGGTTCAGCCGAGCGTCCTCTACGCGGCCGTGGGACACACCTCGTCATGACGACCGCGCGACGAAAGCCCGGAGCTGGCGATCGCCAGCTCCGGGCTGACCAAGCGATTCAGGGGCGGCCAGCTGGCCGTCGACCAGGTCGACCTGGCGGTGCCCAGGGGCGCGGTCTACGGATTCCTCGGCCCGAACGGCTCGGGCAAGACGACCACGATCCGGATGCTGCTCGGCCTCGCCTACCCGACCAGCGGGTCGGCCCAGGTGCTGGGCGTGCCGATGCCGGAAGGCGCGGTCCGGGTGCTCTCCCGGGTCGGTTCGCTGGTGGAGGGCCCGGCGTTCTACCCGTACCTGTCGGGCTGGGACAACCTGGCCCGCTACGACGCCGCCGACGCCTCGGTCTCGGCCGGACGGCGCGGGCCAGGATCGGCACCGCGCTCGACCGGGTGGGCCTGACCGCCGCCGCCAAGAAGAAGTTCCGCAACTACTCCCTGGGCATGAAGCAGCGCCTCGCGATCGCGGCCGCCCTGCTGGTGGAGCGCGACCTGATCGTGCTCGACGAGCCGACCAACGGACTCGACCCGCAGGGCACCCGCGAGGTCCGCACGCTGGTCCGGCAGATCGCGGCCGAGGGGATCACCGTGTTCGTCTCCTCGCACCTGCTGGCCGAGGTCGAGCAGGTGTCCACCCACGTCGGCGTGATGCGCACCGGCAAGCTGGTCTTCCAGGGCGAGCTGGCCGCGCTGCGCCGCACCGCCGCCCCCAGGATCGCGGTCCGCACCCCCGACCTGACGGCGGCGGCCGAGGTCATGAAGAAGCTCGGCCTGGCCGATCCGGTGCCGGGCGAAGACGCGATCACGGCCGAGCTTGGCGACGTCCAGCCGGAGAGCGTCACCGCCGAACTGGTCCACGCGGGCGTCGCCGTCCGCGCCCTCGCCGTGGAGTCCCCGAGCCTGGAGGACCTCTTCGTCGGCCTGACCGGGGAGGGCTTCGATGTCGAACGTTGAGCTCGACCAGCGCCGATCTGACGTCGGTCCAACCGACCGGAAGAGTCGGACAGACCAGAGTCGCCCGGGACCGTTCGGGCAAATCTGAGATTTTTCACCAACGAGCTGCGGGTCACCTTCTTCCGCCGCCGCAACCAGCTGCTGCTCCTGGTGGCGGCGCTCTTCCCGCTGCTGATCGGGATCGGCCTGAAGGCGGCCGCGCCGCACGGCGGGGGCGGCGGTGGGAACGGGCCGGCCTCGGGCGGCGCCGCGTTCTTCAACCAGCTCGCGGGCAACGGCGTGTTCCTCAGCTTCATCGCGCTGTCGCTGCTGCTCATCCTGGTGCTGCCGGTGGTGGTGGCGGTCGTCGCGGGCGACTCGATCGCGGGCGAGGCGGGCTACGGCACCCTCCGCTACCTGCTCGCGGTCCCGGCCGGGCGGACCCGGCTGCTGGTGGTCAAGTACGCGACGATCGTCGTGTGGTGCATGGCGGCGGTGTTCATCGTCTCGGCGGTCGCGCTGGTCGTGGGGGCGGTGCTGTTCCCGGTCGGCCCGGTGACCCTGCTCTCCGGCGACACCGTCTCGCTCGGCGCGGGCCTGGTCCGGGTGCTCTGGGTGACGCTGTACCTGTGCGCGGCGATGGCGGCGATCGGCGCGATCGGGCTGGCGATCTCGACCTTCACCGAGCACGCGATCGGCGCCATCGCGGCGCTGATGATCCTCGTCGTCGCCAGCGAGGTGGTGGACAACATCCCGCAGTTCGCGACCGTGGCGCCGTACCTGCCGACGCACTGGTGGAACTCGTTCGACGCCCTGCTGCGGACCCCGATCGACACCACCACGCTGGGGCACGGCCTGCTCTCGTTCGCCGTCTACGCGGTGCTGTTCTTCCTCATCGCCTGGGCCCGCTTCACCTCATCGGACGTCACCAGCTAGCGCGGCCGGCACCCCGGTCACCAGGTGAAGTCCTCTTCCCAGAACTCCGTGCTGCCCCGGGTACCGCGCGGGTCGGATTCCTGGGCGCGGAGTTCGACCCGGCGGATCTTGCCCGAGATCGTCTTGGGCAGGTCGGCGAACTCGACCCGGCGGATCCGCTTGTAGCCGGGGACGCGGTCGCGGCAGAACCGCATGATCGTCCTGGGCCAGTTCCGGGCCCGGGGTCGCGCCCGCCGCGAGCAGCGACGTAGGCCTTGGGGACGGCGAGGCGGAGCGGGTCGGGTGACGGGACGACGGCGGCCTCGGCGATCGCCGCGTGCTCGATCAGCACGCGACTCCAGCTCGAACGGGGAGATCCGGTAGTCGGAGGCCTTGAACACGTCGTCGGTGCGGCCGACGTAGGTGATGTAGCCGTCGTCGTCCGAGGTGGCGACGTCGCCGGTGTGGTAGTAGCCGCCGCGCATCGCGTCGGCGTCCCGCTCGGGGTCGCCCTGGTAGCCGGTCATCAGGCCGAGCGGGCGCTCGCGCGAGGTCGAGGCAGATCTCGCCGTCGCGGCCGGGCTCGCCGGTGACCGGATCGACCAGCACGACCGGGTAGCCCGGCAGCGGCCGGCCCATCGACCCCGGCTTGAGCGGCTGGCCGGGCGGGTTGCCGATCTGCGCGGTGGTCTCGGTCTGGCCGAAGCCGTCCCGCACGGTGATCCCCCAGGCCTTGCGGACCTGCTCGATCACCTCCGGGTTGAGCGGCTCGCCGGCGGCCACGCACTCGCGCAGCCTCGGCGGTGCTCGCCGCCGACAGGTCGGCCTGGATGAGCATCCGCCACACCGTCGGCGGCGCGCAGAACGTGCTGACGCCGCAGTCGCCGATCGCGGCCAGCAGCCCGGCGGCGCTGAACCGAGCCTGGTTGAGTATGAGGATCGTGGCCTGCGCGTTCCACGGGGCGAAGAGGTTGCGACCACGCGTGCTTGGCCCAGCCGGGCGAGGAGATGTTCAGGTGCACGTCGCCCGGCTTGATGCCGATCCAGTACATCGTGGACAGGTGGCCGACCGGATAGCTGGCCTGGGTGTGCTCGACCAGCTTGGGCTGGGAGGTCGTGCCCGAGGTGAAGTAGAGCAGCAGCGGGTCGTCCGCCTGGGTCACGCCGTCCGGCGTGAACTCCTCCGGTGCCAGCGCGGCGTCGGCGTAGCTGTGCCAGCCGTCGGCGTCGCCCCCGACCACCACCCGGGTCCACTCCCCGGAGACGTCGGCGAACTTCGCGCGCCTGCGCGCGCTCGGCCACCACGTGCCGCACGTCGCCCCGCGACGACCCGGTCCTCCAGGTCCGCGCGGCTGCAGCAGGGTGGAGGCGGGGATGATGACCGCGCCCAGCTTCATCGCGGCCAGCATGACCTCCCACAGCGGCACGATGTTGCCGAGCATGAGCAGCACCCGGTCGCCGCGCCGCACGCCGAGCCCGCGCAGCCAGGTCGCGACCTGCGACGATCGCGCCGCCATGCGCTGGTAGCTCACCGCCTCGTCGGACCCGTCGTCGCCGACCACCCGCAGCGCGATCCGGTCGGGATGCTCGGCGGCGATCACGTCGAACCAGTCCAGCGCCCAGTTGAACTCGTCCAGCTCCGGCCAGCTGAAGTCGGCGCGGGCGGCGTCGTAGTCCTCGCGGTGGTTGAGCAGCAGGTCACGGGCCGCGCGGAAGGCGGTGAGCGGAGGCGTCGTTGCGCATTGCCCCATGATTCCAGTCCGCGGATCGCGCAAGCAAAGGCCGGCTGTCGCCGGTCTCAGAGGATTCTCAGATCGCGCTCGCACGAGTCCTTCAGCCGGCCGTGGCAGACTGGTTGACATGGATAGCTGGGAAGATCGCGACGGCCAGCCAGGCGACGGCCCCGACGGCCGCCGCGCCCGCGCCGCCGCCAGCAGGCGAGCGCGCGACAGCTCGCGCGGGCCGTGGCCGAGCGCGAGCAGGGCAGGCGGCGGCTGACCGCCACCACCGTGACCGCGTCCTTCGCCAGCGTGGCGGTGGCCGGGGCGCTGATCGCGGTCCTGCCCGGAGCGACGACGCACGCCTCGGTCAAGGACTCGGGAACGTCGTCGAGCAAGAGCTCGTCAAGCGGTCGACTTCGGGCTCATCGGGCACGTTCGTCGCACTCGTCCGGCCGGCCTCGAGCTCGTCCGGCTCCTCCTCGAGCTCGTCGAACTCGTCGAAAGCTCCAGCAACTCCAGCAACTCAAACAGTTCCAGCAGCTCGTCCACCCTCCAGTCGCCCGCCAGCTCGCCGAGCCAGTCCAACGGCAGCGCGTCGTCGACCTCGGGCGGGACCTGGGCAGCGCCGATGAGCGGATCGTCCGCGCGCCCGGACAGATCGACGCGGCGTCGACGCCCCGCCGGAATTCGCCGCCTGGCGGGCGCTCGGCATGCTCATTCAGCTCGGGGTGACCTACCCGGCCAGAGCTGGCCGCGGCCCGGAGCTGCTCAACGACGATCTCGCCGCGCTCGATCTCGCCTGCAGCCGCTTCCGGGCCGACTCCGAGCTGGTGGCGGTCGGGAACGCGGCCCGCGACGCCCCCGGCCCGGTCACCGCTCCCGGTCAGCCCGCTGCTGGCCGAGGCGGTCGAGGTCAGCCTCCGGGCGGCGGAGCTGACCGACGGCGACGTGGATCCCACGGTCGGCGGGGTGCATGGCGGCGCTCGGCTACGACCGGGACTTCGCCGAGCTTCCCAGGCCGGCGGCCACGGCGACGCCTGGCCTCGGTCCGTCCGCCGACGATGCGCAGGCCACCGTGACCGGGACCGGCCATGCGCCCGGCCGAGGCGACGGCAGGTCAGCGTCCGGACGATCCCGGGCTGGCGTTCGGTCTCGGTCGACGTCGCGGCCGGCAAGCTGACGGTTCCGGCCGGCGTCCAGCTCGACCTCGGCGCGACGGTGAAGGGCTGGGCGGCCGACCGCTCGGCGGCGAGGATCGCGGACCGCCTCGGCTGCGGCGTCCTCGTCAGCCTCGGCGGCGACACCGCGGTGGCCGGCCCGCCGCCCGACGGCGGCTGGCCGATCCGCGTGCAGGACACGACGCTGCCGCTCGAGGAGGCCCCGGACGGCCCGAGCCAGGTGGTGTCGATCCGCGCCGGCGGCCTCGCCACCTCCTCGACGGCCGCCCGCCGCTGGCACCACGGCGGCGACGTGCTGCATCACATCCTCGACCCGCGCACCGGCCTGCCGGCCGCCCCGGTCTGGCGGACCGTCTCGGTCGCCGCCGCGACCTGCGCCGACGCGAACACCGCGGCCACCGCCGCGATCATCAGAGGCGACCGGGCGCCGGCCTGGCTGACCAGCCTCAACCTCCCCGCCCGCCTGGTGTCGGCGAAGGACGACGTCACCACCGTCGCCGGCTGGCCCTAGCCCCTGGGCTCCCACTTACCCGTCAGATGCACGGTGAGCAGCGCGATCACCAGGCCGGCCAGGATCGAGGCGACCAGCAGGGCCAGCCGGGTGCCGCGGCCGCCGAGAACTTTCACCGCCCGCCGGGTGTGCCGCCCGGCGCCCGTCTGCCCGCCGTCCGGGGAGGGAGACGCCGCGCGCCTCGGCGGCGAGCATCGCGGGCAGCCGCCACACGTAGGCGAGCACGTGGATGGCCATGAAGAAGAGCCAGGCGAGGAACGACAGCCGGTGCAGCTGCAGCCACCCGGATGGTCCGCCGCCGTAGTAACTCAGGGCCAGTGACCGCGAGCATGATCCCACTGCCGAACACGCACGCCGTGAGCAGCATGTTTATCGGGCCGATGATCCGCAGCAGCGGAGCTGGCGGCCCCTTGCGCCGGTACGGCTCGCTCCCGGTGTAGTAGCGGGCGAAGCGATAGAGGACCGACCCGGCCTTGAGGGTGACCGGGCCGAGGAGCAGCATGCCCAAGAACACGTGCAAGGTGAGCAGGCGGCCGATCCGCAAGATCGTGTAACCCTCGACGGCCAGCAGGATCACCAGCACCGCCCCGGTCATCGCGGTCAGCCGCTCGTTGCCCTCGGCTCCGCCGGACCGCGCGAGCAGGCGCAAGCTGTGCGGCCGGAGGGGCCTGCGGGCGCGTCTGGATACGACACGGCCTCAGGCTAGGCGCGCGACGGCCCGGTCGCGCGTCGGCCTGCAGGACGACAAGGACGACAATCGCGCGCCACGGCCTCATCCTCAGGCGGACGCGGGCAGGGGTAGGACGCGCGCGGCCCTCTACTCCAGGTCGATGAGCCAGTCGAGGGCCACGGCCGCCGTCCACGACTGGTGCAGCGAACCGAGCGGCGCGCCGGTCTCGGGCTGGTAGTACTCGGCGAACGTCTCGTCCCGGAGCTGGTCAATCGACGACGACCGGAGCGCGGACGCCACCGCGCCCTCGCCCGACCGGGACAGCGCCCAGCACAGCAGCCAGGTGAAGACCGGCCAGACCGGCCCCCGCCAGTAGCAGTCGGGGTCGTAGGCGGGCGAGCACGGCGAGGTCGACGGCGGCAGCGGGAACGAAAGCGACGGGTGCCCCGCCCACCGCGGTCCCATCAGCAGCGACACCAGACGCGACCGCATCGAGGCGGGCATGCCCCCGGCGATCAGCGGCGCGAACCCGGCGCAGGTCTCGGTCCGCAGCCACTCGCCGGTCCGCAGGTCGACGTCGGCGGCCAGACCCGATCGACTCGTCGACGTGGCAGAACACGGCCGCCCGGGCCTGGACGGCGTAGTCCTTGAGCTCGGCGGCGTCATCGAACTTATGCAACGACCGCGCCAGCGAGGAAAGCAGGTCGGAGGCGACGGCGAAGATAGCGGTGAACAGCACGTCGCCGACCTGGAACGAGCCGGTCTCGCGGAGCAGCCCGGCGTCGTAGCCGGCCGCCTTGGCCTCCTCGACCAGCCACAGGTACCGGTCGTACTCGTGGTCGGTGGGCCGCTGGCAGGCGTCCGACACGTGCGCCTTGTCGCGCCGGGTGTAGTCGGGCAGCCCGACGCCGACCTCCACCGCCGCGTACGGGGCGTCCCAGCGCGGGGAGTTGTCGGTGCCCGACTCCCAGCCGTGGAACAACGTCATCAGCCCGGTCGACTTGTCGGTCCGGTCGCGGGCCAGAAACCGATGCCAGGCCAGCAGCTTGGGGTAGATGCCGGCAGCCCAGGCCCAGGTGAGCTCGGCCTCGCGGCCGCCGCAGGCCGTCGCGATGGAGAGAATCCGGTCGACGGCGATCGCGTGCACCGGCGGGTCGATGATCCCGCTGGTGGCCGGCGCCGCCGCGGCGTCCTCGTTATGCAGCGAGCACTCCCACTGGGCGGGCCCGGGCCAGTAGCCGTCGGTGGCGGCGGCGGGGTCGAAGACAATGTGCGGCAGCAGCCCGTTGCGCCACTGTCCGGCGAAGAGCGAGTCGAGCTCGAGCCGGGCCCGGGGCAGGTCGACCGTGGCCAGGCCGATCGCGTTGAACGCGGCGTCCCAGCTCCACTGATGGGGGTAGAGGGCGGGGGCGGCCTTGGTGATCAGGCCGGTGCTGTTGTCTCGGAGGGTGTAGGCCGCGCGGGCGGCGATGGAAGGTGACCCAGGCATCATGGTAAATATCAGGTTTCTGAGGGTTTCGATCGTGTTAACTGCTGAGGCAGTAGGCAAGCTTCCGCTCGCAACGCGGCTGACCAACTGACGCGTTACCAGAGAGGAAGCTACCCGGACCAGCGCACCTCGCGCCATGGGCAAGACCCCGCAGGAGGCACACCATTAATGAAGCCGGGGGACAGCAGCCGTTACGGTCAGTTAGGAACACCGGTGAGCGCTCCGGGCATTCCTCAGAGCCAGCTCAGAGGCTACGTGTACGTCCCGCTGGGCTTCATGACCGATCCTTGAGAAGGTAAGCGGAAGACGCTTTTCTACCTTTGGTGGGGTACGCGTGACGTTGTGGTATGCCAGCCGGGCGACCGGCGTCGTGGCCCTGCTGCTGCTGACCGCGGTGATGCTGCTCGGCATCGCTGGTGACCAGGCAGGGCCGGCTCCCGGGGCTGCCGAGGTTCGCGGTCTCCGGTCTGCACCGCAACCTGAGCCTGCTCGCCACCGCCTTCGTCGCGCTGCACGTGCTGACCGCGGTCGCCGACGGCTACGTGAACATCCCCCTCACCTCCGCCGTCGTCCCGCTCACCTCGCCCTACGAGCGGATCTGGCTCAGCCTCGGCGCGATCAGCCTCGACCTCACGATCGCCCTGATCGTCACCAGCCTGCTCCGCCGGCATCTGTCCAGGCGGGCCTGGCGGGCCGTCCACCTCCTCGCCTATCTGAGCTGGCCGGTCGCCTGGGTGCACTCGTTCTTCTCCAGCGGCGACTTGCAGCACGGCGTCCTCTTCGTCATCGCGCTGATCTGCGCGATCGCGGTCGTCGGGGCGGTCGTCTGGCGGCTGGCGGCCGCCGCCCGCGACGTGCCCAGGGCCGAGCGGGTCGGCCTGATCATGACCGCCGTCCACGACCGCGCCGCCCGGAACCCGGCCAAGGCCAGGACCAGAGGCGCCCGACGCCAACGACAGAGACAGGACGTCCACCCGATGACCGCCGCGACCGCGGGCGCCTTCCACGACGGTGCGAGCCGCGCGGCCGCGCCCAGTGACCTGCCACGCCTGCTACCCCCGGTGCAGGAGGGCAAACGGCCGCAGGACCTGGCCGCGCACCTCGCCCGGCACGGCGACCTGCCCTACCGCGACCGCATCGGCACCCCGGCCAGCCCCGGCGCGCTGATCAGGCGACATCGAGAAATCGGGCCTCACCGGCCGCGGCGGCGCCGCCTTCCCGGTCCACCGCAAGCTCGACGGCCGTCCTCGAGGCGGCCGACCGGCGCAGGCGGACCCCGGTCGTGATCGCGAACGGCGCCGAGTCCGAGCCCGCCAGCGACAAGGACGCGACGCTGCTCTGGCTCGCACCGCACCTGGTCCTCGACGGCCTCCAGCTCGCCGCCGAGGCGCTCGGCGCGGACACCGCGATCCTGGTCACGCACGCCGACCGCGAGCACGACGTGGCCGGCCGGGTCCGCCAGGCGCTCCAGGAGCGGCTGAGCACGCGGCTCGACCGGGTCCCGGTCCAGCTCGCGGTCGCGCCCGCCCGGTTCCTCTCCGGCCAGGAGACCGCCCTGGTCAACCACCTCGGCGGCGGCCCGTCGATCCCGACCTTCATGCCGCCGAGGATCACCGAGCGCGGCCTCGACGCCAACCCGACCCTGGTCCAGAACGTGGAGACGCTCGCGCAGCTGGCGCTGATCGCGCGCCGCGGCCCGCGCTGGTTCCGCCAGGTCGGCACCGCCGCCGAGCCGGGCTCGATGCTGGCCACCATCCGCCGGGCCGACGGCCAGGCCCGGATCACCGAGATCCCGCTCGGCCTGCCGCTCAGAAACCTGCTCGGCGACCCGCCGCAGAACCCGGAGTCGGCGGTGCTGCTCGGCGGCTACCACGGCCAGTGGCTCCCGGCCGCCCGCGCGGCCGCGCTGACCCTGGACAACCAGGCCCTCGAGCCGGCCGGCGCGCGGGTCGGGGCCGGCATCGTGATCAGCCTGCCGCCCGACCGGTGCGGCCTCGTGGAGACCGCCCGCGTCGTCCGCTACCTGGCCCTGGAGTCGGCCGGCCAGTGCGGCCCGTGCCTCAACGGCCTGCCCAGGATCGCGGCCGCGTTCGTCGAGCTGGCCACCGGCCGCCCGCGGCCGACCACGATCGAGGACCTGCAGCGCTGGTCGGGCCTGGTCACCGGCCGGGGCGCCTGCCACCACCCGGACGGCACCGCCCGCTTCGTCCGCTCGGCCCTGATCACCTTCGCGGCCGAGGTCGACCGGCACGCGCGCGGCCGCTGCTCGGCCGCCAACACCGCGCCGTTCCTGCCCATCCCGGCCGCCGCCGCCCAGACCGAAGACGACTGGACCTGACCATGAGCGAAAGAAGCGCAAGGACCGCGCCGCCCGCCACCCGCGAGCGCCTCGTCGTCAACCCGATCGACTGCGAGGCCCACGGCGCCTGCGCCGAGCTGCTGCCCGAGATGATCACCCTCGACGAATGGGGCTACCCCATCGTCGACCCGCGCCCGCTCCCGCCCGCCCTGGAACGCCACGCCCGCAAGGCCGTCAACGCCTGCCCCACCCTGGCCCTCCGCCTCCTCCGCGCCGACGGCCGCTGACAATCAAAGGCCAAGTCAACCTCATTTTCATCCCGAACGGTCCCTGGCTCCACCCCATCCGCAAGGCGCCCCTCATCCGCAGCGGAAAATACATTGCATTGCTCGCGCCCTATCGCGCATACTGATTTACATGACGCACAAGCCGAGCAGCTTCAATCGCGAATCGTGGCAGCAGCCGCGACCCGCGATCATGCATGCGCTCGGCCACTCCCTATACCGGGAGGCTTCCGGATAGCCAGGACTACCAGGCAACACGGAAGCCGCCGGTCGGGGTCGCACCCGACAAGGCGGCGTTTTATTTTCCTTGGGGCGTAGCTCAACGGTCAGAGCACCCGCCTCCAAAGCGGACGGTTGCGAGTTCGATTCTCGCCGCCCCTGCGAGCCTCTCGTACAGGCTTGATATTTGACACGTCCATAGCGGGAAACACACCAGACGGCGGGCATAAAGGCGCCCGGCCGTCAATTGAGCGCGGCGAAAGATAGGGCAGCTACCCCCGGGGATCACCCTGTACCGGGCGCCGCGCTTCGGAGGGGATGACAGGTAAGGCACCGGACGCGCCCTGCAAGCGCCGTCGAGCCGGTTCGATTCCGGCCTTCTCCACCCTCGGCATGTCGCGACGGGGTTCGAGTCCCTGTGTCCCGACCATGAGTCTCTAGCTCAGCCGGAAGAGCGGCGGGTTGAAGCCCCGCAGGTCGCTGGTTCGACCCCAGCGGGACTCACTCCATGCGCCGCGAGCTATAGCGGTTGAAGCACTCGACTCTTAATCGAGAGAACGGGGTTCGATTCCCTGGCGGCGCACGCGCGGGTAACGCTAATCAGGCAAAGCTGTCGAGCTCAAACCTCGTCGTCTGCCGGTTCGAGTCCGGCCCCGCGCACCGATTCCGGGTGGGCTGCCGGTAGCCCAGCATGGCTCTGACCCATGCCCCCGTTGGTTCGACTCCAGCCCCGGAAGCAATGCCGCCGCGCACGGCTGCGGCTCCGCCTTCGTACGGCGGATGATCCGGGTCGGCACCGGATGGCGGCTCCATGCGCTCGTGGCGGAATCAGGTAGACGCGCCAGCCCGAGGTGCTGGTGGTCCGCGAGGGCTGTCCCGGTTCAAGTCCGGGCGAGCGCACAATGCCTCCAACTCCACGGGAGGCTCCAATTCGATCCGGGGTGGGGTGATGGCATTCCTGCCGCGACTTTGGATCGCGGGTCCGCTGGTTCGAGTCCAGCTCCCGGAACAATGCCTGCTTAGTGGCAACGGTTAGCATCCCGCCTTGGTGAGGCGGGGATCGGAGTTCGATTCTCCGGGCAGGCTCCATGCAGATGTGGCGCAGCGGTTAGCGCATCACCTTGCCAAGGTGAGGGTCGCGAGTTCGAATCTCGTCATCTGCTCGCACGCGGTTGTAGCTCAGCAGGTAGAGCACGACATTCCCAACGTCGTGGTCGCCGGCCGGAGCCGGCCAGCTGCTCGCACGCCGTCCTAGCCCAATGGCAGAGGCACCGCGTTCAGGGCGCGGGTGGTCGGGGTTCGAATCCCCGGGACGGTACTCATGGAAGGTGAACCGGCCAGGGTGCCGGGCTCCGTTGCTAGCGGATGCGCGGGTGAAACCGTAGCGTTCGAGTCGCTCGCCTTCCTCGGAGGATGAACCAGCCGGGCGGCTGGCCTCGGTTGGAAACCGGGAGGGCGCTCAACGGCGCTGCGGGTCGGGACCGTCATCCTCTGCCATCTCCCGCCTGCTCGCATCGGGCGGGAGAGCCGACATGGAGAGCGAACCGATCAGGGATCGGGACCGTTTCGAAGGCGGATCGGCGTCCTGGCGCTGGGGATCATGCCCTCCGCTCTCCGCACGTGGAAGATGCGCGGCCGGCGCCGCAGCGGGGCTTGAACCCTCGCGACGGGTAACACCGTGGGGCTCGACACCTCCATCTTCCTCTCCTGGCACGTCAGCGTTCTTCGGGGATGCGTCGCGGACCCGGCTTCAAATGGCGGGGTAACGGGTAGCGCATAGCGGCCGCCGCGGCGGCGTGCCAGGTTCATTGGCCACGGCCCATCCGGTCGTAGGGGCCGCTCTGATAAGGCGGTATAGCTCGGTTCGACTCCGAGGTGGCCAACTGGGGCGTATCCCCTCTGCCTTATAAGCAGTAGAAAGGGTAACCGGTACACGCGGGTTCGATCCCCGCCGCCCCGACGCCGCCGACATCGACGGGCCGCTAGCTCAATCGGCAGAGTAGCTGACTTTTAATCAAGCAGGTCGGGGTTCAAATCCCCGGCGGCCCACAATAATTACGCGCCGCTAGTGCAACGGACAGCACGCCCAGCTTCTAACTGGGACAGTCGGGGTTCGACTCCTCGGCGGCGTACGCACGATACATGCTCCGTTAGAGAAACTGGTTAACCTCGCCAGGCCCTCAACCTGGAGTCTGCGGGTTCGACCCCCGCACGGAGCACGCAAGGCCCACTAGGCAAAATGGTTAAAGCCACCTGCCTTTCAAGTAGGAGCGTCTGGGTTCGATCCCCAGGTGGGTCACAGCGGGTTGGAGGAGTTAGGCACCTCGTCGGCCTCATAAGCCGAAGCCGCGGGTTCAAATCCCGCACCCGCCACGAAGGCCCGTCGCGCGCCATGGCCGTATTGGACGGCAAAGCGCGGCAACCTCATTCTGGTGTCGTCCAACGGCAGGACGCCGCCCTGTTAAGGCGGCTATCGGGGTTCGAATCCCTGCGCCAGAGCGCCCGCGCCAGCGCGGGTACTCATGCTCTCGTGGTGAAACGGATATCACGCCGGACTACGAATCCGGGGGTGGGGGTTCGACTCCCTCCGAGAGTGCGGTGATTATGGTGTAGAGGCAGCATAAGGGGTTGTGGACCCCTTGGGCCGGGATCGATACCCGGTAATCACCCCACGCCAGAGGTGGGCGATGGACGCCCCGCCGGCTGTAAACCGGCCGCCTTGCGCACCCCCAGTCCGATTCTGGGCTCTGGCTCGCTTTTCCCTGCTTCCGGTAAGGGACTGTGCCCCCGCCTCTCCGAAAGGCGGGTGCCTGGTTCGACTCCAGGCGGAAGCACCGATGTTTCCCGCTATGTCAGCGCCTGCCGCCGGACCCGGCGCCCGTCACCGACACAATGACGCCCGTGGCCGGAAAACGAGGCCCCAAACGGCACACAATCACGGCCCCAACTCAGGCTGGGCCTGTCGGCGTCCGCCACGCCCGCCTCACAATTCGCACCCGCCACCACAGAAACACCGCTCAAAGCCATCGCCAGCAAGGCAAATTCCGGCAAGCCGCCGCTTGCCAAGTTAAGCCCCTGCAGATGTCTAGCCCGACGCCTCCTGCGCGCCGGCAGTCGCTAGAGCACGTCGCAGCCACCCCAGCCCCCACACCTTCCTATCACTTTTGACCACAACTTCACCTTGCTATCGGTTCTGACCATTTTCCCGCCCGATTTGTCGGAATTCAGTGGTCAGAACTGATACGAAGACAATTGATCATGGTCAGAACCGATAGGAAGCTGCCCGACGCTCAGAGGACGTCGTGCCCTGGGTGATCAGTGGGAACAGGAACCGCAGCCTGAGCCGGAATCGACCCGAGCCGCCCCTTCTGGAAGTCCTCGAACGCCTGCTGCAGCTCGGCCTTGGTGTTCATCACGAACGGACCGTAAGCCGCGACCGGCTCCCGGATCGGCTCGCCGCCCAGCAGCAGAATGTCGAACGTCGGAGACGGCCCCTCCATCGAAGCGAGGCCGAGAACGTCAGCGACTCCCCGAACCCGAACGTCGCCAGCTGCCCGGTCCTGATCGGACGCCGGTCGGCCCCGACCGTGCCCGAGCCCGCCAGCACGTACCCGAGCGCGTTGAAGTGAGCCGGCCACGGGACCGAGACCGAAGCGCCAGGCGAAACGGTTGCGTGCACCAGCGAAATCGGCGTGTGCGTCACTCCCGGACCAGCGTGCCCGTCGAGCGAGCCGGCGATGACCCGCAGCAGCGCGCCGCCGTCGGCCGAGGTCAGCAGCGCGACCTGCCCGGCCCGGATGTCCTGGTAGCGCGGCTGGGTCATCTTCAGCCTGGACGGCAGGTTGACCCAGAGCTGGAAGCCGTGGAAGAGGCCACCGGAAACCACCAGCTCCTCGGGCGGCTCCTCGATGTGCAGGATGCCGCCGCCGGCCGTCATCCACTGGGTGTCGCCGTTGGTGATGAGGCCGCCGCCGCCGTTGGAGTCCTGGTGCCTGAACACCCCGTCGATGATGTACGTGACGGTCTCGAAGCCGCGGTGCGGGTGCCACGGGGTGCCCTTGGGCTCGCCCGGCGCGTACTCGACCTCGCCCATCTGGTCCATGTGCACGAACGGGTCGAGGTCGCTCAGGCTGACGCCCGCGAACGCGCGCCGGACCGGGAATCCCTCGCCCTCGAAGCCGGACGGCGCGGTGGTGACCCGCGCCACTGGCCGCGAACCCTCGACCGGTGGCGCGTCACTCGGGGCAGGACCAGCAGATTGGGGACGGTAACGGCGGGCATGATGACGCTCCTCGCAGTAGGTCCAGGCAGTCAATACCCGGCGCACCGGGCAGCCAACAGCGAGAACACTACATGACACGTCATCATTCCAGGAAACCGCAACGCAAAAGAGAAAGCGGAAGCGGAAGCGGAATCTACAACGGCAGCCCGGCCTCGAACATCCCCAGCGCCTCGTCGATCCGCTCGAACAGGTCCAAGACCAGGGTGCTGGAGCACTCCGCCCTCCGGCATCGTGTGGTACGGCAGCGAGGCCGACGTCATCACCCCGAACACCGCCCCCGCGAACGTCCGCACGGCGAGGTCGTCCGGCGCCCGGCCGGTCCGCTTGGCCAGCGCCTCCGTCATCAGGTGCATCATCCGATTGGTGTCGTCGATGATCCGGGCCCGGATCTCCGGCACCGTCACCTGCAGGGTGAACGCCTCGCGAAGCTGCTCCATCTCCTCGGGCGTGAACGACGCGGCGACCTCCCGCAGCGACGCGCGCAACGCGGCGACCGTGCCCAAAGACGGTGGCTGGCGGTCGAACGCCGCGAACAGCCTGGTGTCCATGTCGTCCTGGATGACCACGTCTTCCTTGGTCGGGAAGTAGCGGAAGAAGGTCGACGGCGAGACCTCGGCCGCCGCCGCGATCTGCTCCACGGTGGTGGCCTGGTAGCCCTGCTCACGGAAGAGCCGGAGCGCGTGCTCCCGCAGCGAGGCACGCGTCCTGGCCTTCTTCCGTTCACGCAGGGATTCCTGCGCGTTCATTGCGGTCACGGTCTGTGATTCTTCCCCTTCAACCACGATTCAGCGAAGCTTCCGCAGGAAGATCGACCGCGAGCAGCGCGCACCCGACCGCGATGCCGCCGCACGTCCACAGCATGATGTCCATGCCGTCGACGAACGCCGACCGCACCGAGCGAGCAGCTCGGCCGAGCCGAGCTGGTGCGCCACCTCGACGCCGCCCGCCACGCCCGGTCCGCGCGAGGTCGGCCGCCGCGGCCGGGAGCCCGGTGGTGTCCACCCGGCTGCCGTAGGCGTTGCTGATCAGCGTGCCGAGGATGGCGACCCCGATCACCGAGCCGACCTGGCGCATGGCCGAGATCAGGGCCGAGCCCGACCCGCTCCGCTCCGCGGTCAGCGAGGCGAGGGTGACGTTCATCGCCGACGGCATCACCAGGCCGAAGCCGAGCCCGGAGACCGCCACCCAGGCCAGCGTGTACCAGGTCGAGCTGGTCAGCGTGGTGAACGCGCCGATCGCGAGCGCGACCGCGATGACCAGGTACCCGGCCGTGATCACGGCCCGCGGGCCCGCCGCCGATGTGCCCGGCGTCTCCTCGGAACCGCCGCGGACCGACTGCAGCCGGGTCCCGATCACCATCCCGACGACCATGCCGAGCACCATCGGCAGCAGCCGCAGCCCGCTGCCGAGCGAGTCGGCCCCGCGGACGTTCTGGAAGTACTGCGGCAGCGCGAAGAACAGGCCGAACATCGTGAACGACAGGAGCGTCACCAGGATCGTGCCCCACCGGAACCCGACCGACCGGAACAGCGCCAGGTCCACCAGCGACTGCCCGCCGCGCGCGGTGATCCGCCGCTCGACCAGCACGAACAGCGCCAGCAGGACGAGCCCGACCGCGATCGTGGCCAGCGCGGTCGCGTTGCCCCAGCCGTTCTGGCCCGCCTTGATGCACCCGTAGGTGACCGCGATCAGGCCGGCGCTCGAGACCAGCACGCCGAGCACGTCGATCGACGGCCGGTTGGCCGAGCGCGACTCCGGCAGCAGGAACACCACCGCGACCAGCGCGATGACCACCACCGGCACGTTGATCAGGAAGACCGAGCCCCACCAGAAGTGGTCGAGCAGGTAGCCGCCCAGGATCGGCCCGATCGGGAAGCTCAGCATGGTCGCGGCCGACATGATCGCGATCGCCTTCCGCCGCTCCTCCGGGGCGAACAGCGTCGGCAGCACCGACAGCGACATCGGGAAGATCGCCGACGCGCCCACGCCGAGCAGCGCCCGCGCGCCGATCAGCTCGCCGGTCGAGGTCGCGAACGCGCACAACGCCGAGGCCGCGCCGAACAGCACCAGCGCGACCAGCAGCACCCGCTTGCGCCCGTAGCGGTCGCCGAGCAGCCCGGCGGGCAGGATCATCGCCGCGATCACCAGGCTGTAGGCGTCGGAGAACCACTGCAGGTCGCCGGTCGAGGCGTGCAGGCTGACGGCGATGTTGGGCAGCGCCAGGTTGAGCACGGTCAGGTCGAGCCCGACGACGAGCACGCTGGCCGCGATCGCGATCAGCGCCCACCAGCGTCGGGCCGAGTGCTGCGCGTCGCCGGCCGCGCCCTGAGCGGGCACGGTCGTCGAGGTTGGCTGGGACACCATGAGAGTCACCATCTTCTGGATGTCGCAAGGAAATGAGAGCTACTGCCAAAATGATGCCAGTCCCATGACCGCGCAGTCAAATCAAATCGTCATCTCGAACGGTCCGCTGCTCCGCCCCCAATGCCCATCCCCCACCCGCCCCGCCAGACGCGACACCCCGCCGAACCCGCCAGCCCCGCCGAACCGATCCGCCCTACCAGACCCACCCGTCCCGCCAAACCCGCCAGCCCACCAGACCCCGCCCGCACCCCGCCACCCCACCCCCCAAACGCGCCGAATGCGCGTTTGGGCCGGCAAGAGTCGGCCCAAACGCGCATTCGGCTTTCAACGGTGAGCGGCTACCAGCCGCCGGGACCGGCGTTGTTCGCCGAGGTGCCGGAACCAGACGAACCGGGGCCGCCGCCGGTACCGGTGGGATCGGTCGGCGTGGTCGGCGGCGGCGTGGGGTTGGTGGCGGGAGGACAGCCGCGCCAGCAGCGCGGTCCCGTTCGGCGACCCCAGTCCGGTGCAGGCGTCCCAGCCCGGCCCGGCCTTGTAGGCGCCGTTGCTGCCGTCGATGATGTCGTGGAAGCCCGCCACGTCCGCGCCCGGGCGTGATCCCGGCGTAGAGCAGCGGCTGCAGCAGGCCGAAGCGGGTGCCGCTGGCCTGGGCGAGCCGCGCGATCAGGCCGGCCCAGAGCGGGGCGACGGCCGAGGTGCCGCCGATCGGCTGCGCCTTGCCGTCGATCACGACCTGGTAGCCGGAGTACGGGTCGGCGTTGCCGGCCACGTCGGGGACGCCGCGGCCGGGCTTGGCCGCGCTGCCGATCCCGGTGACCGCCGGTCGCCGCCGTCGCGGGCACCCCGGCCGTCTTCTGCCAGGCCGGCTGCGCGTACGACGACCGACACGCCGCCGCCGCCCGCGCCCCCCTGCTTCGGAGATCTCGTTCCAGACCACCTCGGAGGTGATCGTGGCGGTGGCGGTGTTGCCGATGAGGGTGGTGCCGCCGCAGGCGAGCGAGTACGGGCTCGACGCGGGGAAGTCGACCGACACCCCGGTGGTCGAGCTGGCGTTGTCGCTCGACCCGTTGTCGCCGGACGCCACCGTGACCGTGCAGCCGAGCGCGGCCGCGTCCGAGATCGCCTGGTTCATGCCGCTCATGGACTGGGGCGCCCACGAGCTTTCCGGTCCGCCCCAGGAGATCGAGACCGCGATCGGGGTCGGCGTGGCGTTGACCGCGTCCGAGATCGCGTCGATGAACCCCTGGTCGGTGTTGGGCGCGAAGTAGACCGACGAACGACGCCTTGGGCGCGACCGCCCCGGCCACCTCGATGTCCAGCTCGACCTCGCCGTCGGCGGCCTGGCCGGGGGAGTTGGACCCGTCGTCGACCCCGACCGCCGTCACCGACGGCACCGACAGGCTGAGCCCGCTGAAGTAGGTCGACAGGTCGGCCGCGTTGTAGCCGCCGCCGAGCTCGATGATCGCGATCGTCTGCCCGGTCCCGTCGGTCCCGGCCGGGAAGTCGTACAGGCTCGCGACCTGCAGGGCGGTCAGCGGCACGGCGGCCGGGGCGGCGCTGGCGGCGTGCGCGATCACGCCTCCTTCGGCCGCGGCTGGGGCCGGGCGGCGAAAGTGCGGGCTCGCCTGCGGCCGGTGTCGAGGCCGACCACGCCGACGATGATCCCCGACAGCTCGGCCGGCACCGACAGGCCGCCGGTCCGGTACCGGTGGGTCACCGACCCGCTGCCGTCCGGGTGCTCGGAGGTGACCGCGGTCAGCGTGGTGCCGAAAGCGGCCGTCATCGCCGCGATCATCCCGCTCACCTTGAGGCGGCGCGACCCGAGCTGGAACTCGGTCACGGTCAGCCCGTAGCGGCCGAGCACGTCGGCGACGTGCGTGGCGTCGGCCGGGTCGGCCCCGTAGCGCTGCCCGAGCTCCTCAGTGGAGACGGTGGTGGTGGTGTTAATCAGGTCGGCCGGGACCTCGGCCCGCCGCCGCAGCAGCACCGTGACCGTGATGACCTGGCTCGGATCGAGCGGGGTGGCGGCGGGCGTGGCGGTCGGCAGCTCCGAGCGCTCGCTGCCGGATAGCGGAACGAGTTCTGGCATGAGTTTCTCCCCGGTGAGATGGGCTTGCCCTTAACCGAGATTCTGTCGCGTTTTAGGCGAAGGCACGGTCCGTTCGACAGCTATAGTTTTTTAGCCTTTGCCTTTCCGCAGCGCCCAACGGCTAAGAGCCTGCCTGCGCGCACACCCGCGCTGCGCTCGGATGGTCCGGGTCGCGGCCGGGGGGCCATAGGTGTGGATGTATTCGGTTGCCCAATACTGGTTGTTATTTTTCAGTCGGCCGATATTTCCGAAAGATCCGGAAAGTCCGTTAAGCGCGCTATCGGTAGGCGCGGGCCTGGAGGGTGAACAGTTCCGCGTACAGGCCGCCGCCGTCCATCAGCTCGCGGTGGGTGCCGTATTCGGTGAGCCGCCCATGGTCGAGGACGGCGATGAGGTCGGCCATGCCGACGGTGGAAAACCGGTGAGAGATCAGCACGGTGACGCCGCCGTCCTCCAGCCCGGCCTGCCCGGCCGAGGACGCGTACCGATCGAACAGGTCGTGCTCGGCCGAGGCGTCCAGGGCCGCGGCCGGCTCGTCCATGATGAGCAGCAGGGGACGGCGCCGCATCAGGGCGCGGGCCAGGCCGACTGCCTGCCATTGGCCGCCGGACAGGTCAGTGCCGTCGTCATAGGAGTGCCCCACGTACCCGCCCAGGCCGCCGGGAACCACCGCCAGCACTCGGCCCGCGCCGGCCTTGTCAGCGGCGGCGCCGATCGCGCCGACGTCATCGACGCGGTCGATGTCGCCGTGACCGATGCTCTCGCCGAGGGTCAGCTCGATGCGCTGAAAGTCCTGGAACAGTGTCGCCACTCGGGCGCGCCATTCTGCCGGGGCCAGCCCGGCCAGGTCCTCCCCGTCGACGAGGATCCGGCCGCCGGTCGGCCGGTACAGGCCGCACAGCAGCTTGACCAGGGTGGACTTGCCCGCGCCGTTCTCTCCCACCAGGGCCAGGACCGCGCCGGCCGGGATGTGCAGCGAGACGTGCGACAGCACCGGCCGGTCCGCTCCGGGGTAGCAGAAGGAGACCCTATCCAGGGTGATCCCGCGGGTCAGGCGCTCAGGGACGACGGCCCCGTCCGCCGCAGCTCCGGCGCCCGCGGCCCCGTTTCCGCCGCCCTCACCCGTGCGAGTGCTGGTCCCAGGGGGCGCGGGATCCGTCAGCCCGGCATCGGCGGCGACCGCTCGCAGCACCCCGATCCGGTCGGTTGTCCGCCCCGCGACCTGCAACAGCGACAGCACCCCGAGGATGCCGGACACCTGCAAGCTCACCTGCACCGCGAGGGTGATCACGAGTACCAGGCTGCCGACGGAACCGTGCCCGTGCAGCGCGCTGTACAGTTCCGCCGCGATGGCGCCGACGTAACCGAGGGCGAAGAATCCCTGCCCGAGCGCCCGGTACACGGCGGCCCGGAACTGAGCCCGCCACATCACCGTGGTCACCTCGTCCCAGGCGCCCCGCTGACGGCGCAGGATCTCGTCCTCAGCGCCGAACAGCCGCAGTTCCCGTACCGAGCCGGTGGCGGTCGCGAGTTCGAGCAGGTGCCTGGCGAGCCGGAACCGCCCGGCTGTCCGTTCCCGGGCGTCTTCCACTACGGCCTGTGCGGTCCGCTCGGCCAGCACCGGTACCACGGCGCACAGCGGCAGGAGCGCGAACAACGGGCTGACCATGACGAGGAGGACGACGGTGATGATCATCTGCAGCAGCAGGCCGGCGAGTTGCAGCACGCCGTCCAGGGACCTGGCCGTGGCGAACAGGCTGTCACGGACCAGGGCCACGGTGTCCGCGACATCGGAGGAGTCCAGGTGATCGATGCGGGGCGGGCCGTTGACCAGGTCCATGAGCTCGCCGCGCAGCCGCATCTCCTGCCCGTCCGTCACCCGCGAGAGATCCAGGTGGCAGAAATGAGGAAGCATGACCTGGGCTACGAGCGCCACCGAGGCGAGCACCGCCGCCGCCAGCGCGGGCCCGGCGTGGCGAGCAAGCACGTCGTCGGTGAAGTCGCGCAGCGCCAGGGCGGCCAGCGGCGCGGCGACGTAGAGGGCGAGCGCGAGGACGGTCCCGCGCAGCAGCCGGACCGCGTCCACCGTCAGGCCCATGGCGAACAGGAACCGGGCCGCCCGGAAGACACTCATGCCGTCTCCTCCTCGTCCTCGCCGGCTTCCGCAGAACCCCCGGTACCCCCGGTTCCCCAGGAAGCGGAGGCCTCGCCGCCTTCCTCGGCGAACCGGCGGGCCTGCAGCCCGAACAGCTCCGCGTACGTCCCGCCCGCCGCCATCAGCTCCTCGTGGCTGCCGCGCTCGGTGATCCGACTGCCGTCCAGGACCACGATCTGGTCCGCCCGCCGCACCGTGGAGAACCGGTGGGAGACCACGACCGTGGTCAGCCCGCGGGTGAGCTCAAGGAACCGGTCGAAGAACGCGACCTCGGCCCTGACGTCAAGCTGCGCGGTCGGCTCGTCCAGGACCAGCACCGATGCGCCCCCTTTGACGGCGAACAGGGCGCGGGCCAGCGCGATCCGCTGCCACTGCCCGCCCGACAGGTCCACTCCGCCGGGATACCGGCTGGACAGGATCGTGGACAGCCCGTCCGGCAGCGCGGCGGTCACGCCGGCGGCGCCCGCCCACTCCACGGCCTGTTCCAGGGCGGCGGCGTCGCCCATCAGCTCCGGCGCGCCGAGCCCGATGTTGGCGGCGGCGTCGAGCTGGTAGCGGACGTAGTCCTGGTAGATCACCGCCAGGCGCTTCTGCCAGGACCGGGCGCCGAACTCGGCCAGCGGGATGCCGTCCGCGGTGATCCGCCCGCCGGTCGGCTCGTAGATCCGCGACAGCAGCTTGACCAGGGTGGTCTTGCCCGCCCCGTTCAGTCCCACGATCGCGGTCGACGTGCCCGCGGGCAGTTCCAGGTCCAGTTCGTCGAGGATGTGCCGGTCACTGCCGGGGTAGGCGAAGCTCACCTTCTCGAACGCGATGCCGGAGACGGGCGCCTGTCCGGCGGGGCGCCAGCCGGGCCTCGGGCTACCCGGTGACCGCCGCGCGACGGCCCGCTCGATCTCCCGCATCGCGTCATGGGCCCGCATGCCATCCTGGGTCTGGCCATCGGCTTCCGGGAAGTACACCCCGACCCGCAGCGAGATGAGGACCGCCTGCAGGGCCAGCGACAGGCCCGGCACGCTCAGCCCGCCGCGGGCGGCGGTGTCCCGCAGCATGACCAGCACAGCCAGCACCCCCGCCAGCACTACCAGGCTGTACACCGCGAACGGCACCAGGCGGATGCGGCGGCGCGCGCGCCACAGCGGGCGCAGGTAGGCACCGGAGTCCCGCTGGCCGCGTTCCCGCCACCACGGCAGCGTGCCCAGTACCCGGATCTCCTTGGCGGCGGCCGGCTCGCTGCCGGTGTCGAGGACGTAGTGCGCCTTGCGCCGGGGCGCCGCTGACCGGCTCCTGAGCAGCGAGTACCGAGTCTGCGCGCCCCGCTCCCCGAGCCGGGCGGTCAGTGCTGCCGCCGTGATCACCAGCGCGGTCACCGGGCCGAGCACCACCCCGGTGACCGTCACGGCTCCGGCGAACTGCGCGTACCGGCCAATCAGCGCGATCAGCCCCGCGACGGCGGCTCCCGGGGTAGCGGAGTACTCGGTCAGGCCCCGGCGGGCGTCGCCCATCGTGTCCAGGACGTCCGGTTGTTCCAGCAGGCCGGCCGGCGCCTCCGTCAGGGTGACCCGCATCAGCCGCCGGGCGCAGACCCCGTCCACCCGCCGGCTGATGAGTTCGGTGAATGCCGCCTGGAACGGCGTCAGGCCGGTCTGCAGCAGCAGTGCGGCCACCGCCAGCCCCGCTGCGGGCAGGGCCGCGCCCCAGATGCCCCTCCCGGTACCCGTGACCCGCCCGATGGCGACGCTGGTGCCGATCACGAAGCCCAGCGGCAGCACGCCGATCACGACGCTGAGCACCACCGCAGCGACAGCGACCGGGCCTGCCGCAGGGAGCAGGTGGATGATCGCCTGCCAGCTCCGCCAGCGCCCCCGCCTTTCCCGCACAGCCGAGCGGGCCATCAGGAGACCTGTATTGCAGAAGGTATTTGGGGATCTCCCCGGACGGGCGCGGGGAAGTTCCTCATGCTGTGGATCGAATCGCCGGGACTGGGACATCGCTCCCCTGATCAGGCAGGACGACCCGGCAGCACAACAACGCGCGCGAGTGGCTGCCGGCCGGGCACTGGTCCGGCGGTACGCCCTGCACTGGCCCCGGCGGGGCAGGCAATGAGGCCGCGGCTAAGGAAACCGCGGTACCGCCGCTAAGCGGCGGTGGGAGAGCCCATGCAACCCATGCCGTCACCCTAGCCGACAACGCCAGCGCCGTCGCCTGAGCGGGCGGTGGAATCCGCTATCGCTTTGCCGGACGGACCCGGGCCGTCCTAAGTTGCTGCGCTTCGTGAGCTAGACAATGGGGCCGCCGCGATCGGCGGTCGCCGGCGCAACCGTGACCTCGACATCCGTGCCAGAGCCTGAGGCGACGGGTCTGGCGCGGTCGCGAAGGCGGGCGTAATGTCCGGGCATGAGGCAGCGTGCTCTTCTCGTGCCGGTTGTCGCGGCAGCGTCTCTCCTCGCCGCGTGCACCGGACCCAGCCAGCAACCGACGGCACGGGTCTCCGGAACCGTCGCCTCGGCTCCCGCCGGGGCCAGTTCCGCCCCGGCCAGCGCGGGCCAGCCAAGCCTGAGCGCCGCTTCGAACGGGTGCGCCGGGCAGCCGCCGGTATCGTCGCTGCCGACCTGGGCGCGGGCCGGGTTTACGCCCGCCGATGTGGCAATGCCGCATGTGACAGGCGCCTCGGGCAATATCGTGGCGATCCTCTGGAATCCGAGGAACGCCCTTCACGCGCCACCGCTCCCAACCATGAACAATAAGATCCTGTGGGTGTCCAGGGGTCCGGTCGGGGGTTCGCCGCTCGTCATCCGGGCCACGCTCGCGGGCAGCACCCGAACGGCCACCGTCTCGCTGCCGGACGGACCCGGACCGTCCTACGTCAACCTGCCAGCTCCCGGCTGCTGGACGCTTCACCTCAGCTGGGGCGGCCACACCGACCGCCTCATGCTGCGCTACGTGAGCTGAGGAGGCGCTTCATGAGTGAAGCGTTCTACTCGCCGGCAAGGCGGGCGCGTATTGGAACTCGGGTGCGGCACGGGGCACAAGCTGATCCCCATCGCGTCCGACGGGCATCCGTGCGTCGGCCTGGACTTCTCGTCAGACATGCTGGCTGAGGCTCGCCGTAAGGCGAACGAGCGCGGCGTAGCGGTGGAATGGATGCAGGGTACGCCGCTTCAACTTTGCATCTGCGAGTCCGCGTGATTTAAAGGCAAGAGCACAGTCTCAGTCAATGGACGTTCGGCAAACGGATTTCATGCCGGCGGTGAATCGGCCAGGCGCGGCCCCGACGCGGCCCGGCGGCGACGATCCCCGCCGCTAGGTCCAAGTGTCACACATCGTGATCTCCCCGTGTCATTACGGTTCATCTACATTCTGTATGCATAGACTATCAGATAGTAACCAAATGCAGGCCAGGCGGAGTAACCGGCGAACTAGCTGCCAGACCGCCGGGATTCTAACTAGCTACAGAAAGTAATGTCAGGCTGCCCAGCCGGGAGCGGACCTCGCCCGCCGTCGGGTGGTGCAGCACCTCGAGGATGAGCACCGACTCCTCCCACGCCTCCCGCGCCCCGACGCCGTCCCCGGTCAGCGCGTAGGTGTCGCCCAGGTGGAGCAGGACCATGGCCAGGTCGTACCGGTTGCCCATCTCCCGGTCGAGCGTGATCGCGTTGAGGAAGCACGTCACCGCCGACGCGTGGTCGCCCAGCCGCTGGTGCACCACGCCGAGGGTGTCCCAGGTTCCGGCCTCACCGGGGGAGTAGCCGATCGCCCGGCACAGCTCGATCGCCTGCAGGCAGTTCGCCCGCGCGGTCGACAGCTCCCCGAGCTGGGCGTTGTTCCAGGCCGAGCCGTTCAGGGCGGACGCCCGCACCAGCGCCATGTTCGGGTCCTCGAGGGCGCACCCGGACGACAGCGAAAGCGCGGCGCTGACCACCGCCAGCGCCTCGCCGTAGCGTCCCTGGTACTCGAGCGTCTGGCCGAGGATCACGTCGGTCCTGGCCAGCCCGAGGTCGTCGCCGAGCGCGGCGAAGGCGGACTGGGCCGACGACAGGCACTCGTGCGCCTCGGCGAAGTTGCCGACCGACATCGCGAACGAGCCGAGCCCGCGCAGCGCGAACGCCTGCCCGCTGAGGTCGCCGCAGCGCTCGGCGGCCGCCAGCGCGGTCCGGTGCAGCCGCGCGCCCTCATGCCAGTGCCCGCAGACGTTGTGGTAGGTCCAGAGCACGACCGGCAGCTGCCACGCGTGCGCGTCGTACCCGGCCGAGGCGGCTAGCGCGACGATCTTGAGCAGCACCTGGTTCTCGGCCTCGAGCCAGGCCAGCGCCGACGCCTTGCCGCCGAACGACTCGGCCGCGACGCCGGCCGCGGCGGGCGGCAGCGCCATCAGCTCGCGCCCGGGGTAGAGCACGACGTGCGCGTGGTGCGCGGTGTGCAGGTAGTGGTCGAGCGTCCGCCTGGTGGTGTTCTCGACCCCGACGGCCGAGGTCGTCAGCGCCGACTGCTCGGCCGCGTACGCCCGCAGCAGGTCGTGGAACGCGTACCGGCCGGGCCCGGTCTCGTTCAGCAGCGACGCGCGCACCAGGTCGCGCAGCGCCACCCGCGCGGCCGCGGCCGACAGCCCGGCCAGCGACGCGGCCGCGGCCGCGCTGATGTCGGGCCCCGGATGAAGCCCGAGCAGCCGGAACATCCGCGCCGCCGGGTCCGGCAGGTGCCGGTAGGACAGCGAAAGCACGGTCCGCACGTTGGCGGCCGGGTCGCCCACGTCGAGCGCGTCGAGCCGCCCGCCGAGCTCGGTCAGCTCCGCCGCCAGGGCCGCCAGCGGCAGCCGGGGCGCGGCCGCGGCCCGGGCGACGATGACCGACAGCGCCAGCGGCAGCCGCGCGCACAGCGACGCCAGCTCGGTCACCGCCCACGGCTCGGCCGCCGCCCGCTCGGCCCCCAGCCGCGCGACCAGCAGCTCGTTCGCCTCCTGGGCGGACAGCACGTCCAGCTGGACCAGCAGCGCTCCCTCGCGGGCGGCCAGCGCCGACAGCTCGCGCCTGCTGGTGACGATCACCAGGCACTCCGGCGATGCCGGCAGCAGCGGCCGCACCTGGGCGACGTCGGCCGCGTTGTCGAGCAGCACCAGCATCCGCCGCCCCGCCAGCACCGACCGGTAGAGCGCGGCGAGCGACTCGGTGTCGTGCGGTATCCGCTCCGGGTGCACCCCGAACGCGTCGAGGAAGCCCCGCAGCACGTCGGCCGGATCGGTCGGCTGCCCGCCCCCGGCGTCGAACCCGCGCAGGTTAGCGTAGAGCTGACCGTCCGGAAAGCGGTCCGCGACCTGGTGCGCCCACTGCAGCGCGAGCGCCGTCTTGCCGACCCCGGCCGTCCCGCCGATCGCGGAGATGACCACGCCAGGACCGCCGCCTGCGCCGCCGCCGAGCACCGCGTCAAGCGCCGCCAGCTCGGCCCCGCGCCCGGCGAAGTGCGCGACCCCCGACGGCAGCTGCCGCGGCACGGTTGCCTTCCCGCCGCTGACGGTGCTGGCGGTGCTTCCGCTCGGGCTGGCGCCGCCGTCGGCGTCGCGGCCGGCCCGGTACCGCGCGACCAGCTCCGCCCCGGCCGCCTCCGGCAGCCCGAGCGCCTGCGCCAGCGCCCGCACCGAGCTCGGGTACGGCCGCCGGGTCCGCCCGCGCTCCAGATCGGCGATCGCCCGCACGGAAACCCCGGACCGTTCCGCCAGATCCTCCTGGGTCAGCCCGGCCCGCACCCGCTGCTTTCTTAGCCACTCGCCCGGCCGCACCCGGCCGGGGATGCCGAGTGCGCCAGCGGGCGCACCATTCACGACCCCACCACCTGCCCGTGATCATCTCGTCACGGACAGCCTAACTGCGCTCCGGCTGCGGGAAAAGCTTCCCGGCGCACCGGATTAAAGGCGATAAACCCAGTCATCTCGAACGGTCCCGGGCTCCGCGTCATCGGCCCGCGTCAGCCCTCACCCTGTGGACGGGCTGGGACCGCGCCCATTCTCGCTCTGACGCCTCTCTTCATCCGTGGGCGCGAGGCGTACGGAGATTCCGCCGCGTCAAGTCCGGCCCTGGTGAACCCCGATCGGGTCTGGAACGACGCGGCGGAATCACGCAGCACCCCGCACGTCGCTATGGCGGGCGGTGTTTGCGGTCGTGTACATCTTCGGGGACAAGTGGGGCGACTTCGACGACGCCAGGGCGCGTCGTGCCGCCATCGCACGTTGGCGCAGCAGATTGCATGGGCAATGGCGTTCGACACTACACCTGGCCGACCTCCACGGCGGCGATAGGCTCGGCGCGAGAATGCACCGGGACGATCGCGGGCGCCACCTCGGCCCGCCACACGATCACGTAAACGGCGCATCAAGTCCGAGCCTATCCATCTCGGCGAGATACCGTGCTGGGTCGTGCACGCGTATTGGTTTGCCTGATTCGCCTGCGGTCCATATAGCTCGTCGCTTGGCTTTCGGGAAGGCGTCTGGCACTTCATCCTTTCCGCTATCTCTGGCGAGGAATAGCTCTATGGCCGTTGCGACCAGATGCTCAGCCTCGGCGCGGGTGTAGAAGCGGTTTGGGGGCAGGTGGGCCGCCCTTTCCCTTCCACCATGCAATGTATCCCAAATCGACCGTCCATTCTGGCGGTCTGTGCCCGCCGCATTCGAGCCGAAGCCGGTTACGAAGGTGTTCCAAAGGACGGGGTAGTAAGCCTGGAGCAGGGCCGACTCACCGAGTACGATCCATGCGTCACCCATAACGAGATACCGCACTCGGAAGTCTTCCACATGAAGGTTTTCGGTCGCCTGCCGTATCGATCGGGCATGATCGTTGATACGGTCCCACAGCTTGGTGGCATCCGCGCCGGGGCGGGGTCGACCATAGGAGCTGCTGCCGGCCTCGGCCTTGCCCACGTAGATCGGAACGGGCGGACGGTGCCGCTTGAGGCCCGCATAGGAAGGAAGATCTCCTACATAGTAGAGCGCGTATAGCCCTGCGCCCCGAAACGTCGGAGGCGGGAACTCCAAGAGTGGCTGCTCCTCTATCTTCCTCCGCAGGCTCTCGCTTAGGCTGTCCTCGCTCAACGGGTTGTACGGCTCTGGTGCTGGAATTCCCTCTGCCGATGGCATCGCCCGCGTGCTCCGTGCGCTCATGTCACCGAAGGCTAAAGTATCGGCCAGCCAGATGTCTTCAAACTCAAGGATTGGGACGCCGTCATGCCTCATCCCGACCCGGACCAGGAAAACCGGATCCGTTGTTCTCAGCAGCAGGGCAGTGTGCCCTCACCCGCAGGCTTACACCGATGTGGTGGGCATCCGACTCAGGATCATCTCGCCGCCGATCGTGGCCCTTCTCGCCTCTGATGACAGGTCCGCAGGGGCCGGAGACTCCTCGCGTGGGTGGCTTTCCGCTCGGCTTCCTCCCGACTAGTCGGGATTGGTGGCGGCTCGCGCGGAGTCCTGGAGCGCGCTGGCGACAGCTACGGCCATGGCCTTGCCGAGTTCGACGGGGACGGCGTTCCCAAGTTGGCGCATCTGCTCGCCGCGCGGGCCGGCCAGTCGGTAGTCGTCCGGGAACGTCATAACCCGGGCGACTTCCCGGACAGTCATGTATCTAAGTGTGCCGTCGTCGCGCCGCAGTACGGTCTCGCCTCCGGGGACGCCGTGAACTCCGGCCTTGACGGTTTTCGCAGGGCGGTCCAGGTCGTTGGGTGTGTGCCCGGGGTACTCGCGGGCGCCGGGCCAGCCATAGTGATGCAGCCAGCCCGGGTGCTCCAGCTTTGCCTCCAGGGGCTCCATCGGCTCAGGCAATTTTGGCAAGACTGACAGGCCGGACAGGGCGTCCCGTAGGGTGCGCCACGGTAGCAGCCCGTCCGGGGCAGGCAGTTCTGCGGGAACGACGCCCTCGCGGGGCGCGATGCCATGCCGCTTCCAATAGGCGCCGCTGGCCTGGTCACGCCACAGGGCGCCCTCGGAATGCGTAGGCTCCGGGAAATCCCAGCCACCGAGGCCCAGGTCTTCGCGGAACGCGACGACGAACACCCGCTGGCGGACCTGCGGGACGCCGTAGTCGGCGGCGTTTACCGACACCTTTTTCACGTGGTAGCGGGTCGCTGGGTCGTAGGCCGGGCCTCCCGGAGCGAGGATTTTGGCGAGCCGACGGTCGTGGTCCCGCCAGTCCTCGCCTTCGACCCGTCGCTCGAACGGGGCCGACAACTCCCGCAGGATGTAGTCATAGTAGGGCCTGAACGAAGGTCGCTCCAGGCCCTTAACGTTCTCGGCGATAATCGCCTTGGGCCGAGCCTCCCGGATGCACCGGAACAGTTCCGGCCAAAGATTGCGTCTATCCTCGTATCCCTTATGCGCGCCGCCAAGACTCCAGGGCTGGCACGGAACGCCGCCAGCGACCACGTCCACCTGGCCCTCCAGGCGAACGAAATCGACCTTCCCGACGTCGCCCTCGATCAACGGCCACGGATCGCCCAGGGAGCCCGGCAGCGGGTCGCCTACGTGGTAGGCGGTCGCCGGGCCTAGGCGGAGCGTCTGGCAAGCACGGGCGTCTAGTTCGACCGCCAGCAGGTGGCGGAACCCCGCCTCATGCATCGCCAGCGCCAAGCCACCGCCTCCCGTGAACAGCTCGACGCTCGTCCCCGCCTCCGCATGCGGAGGCTGTGTGGCAGCGGGCGGGACTGTCATTCGGCCACCGTACCGTACAAGCGGCGCGGTGGCCTTGCGCCGCGCTGGACAGATGCCCCGCAGCCCCTGCTATCCGAAAATTTCCGCCGCCTCGCCAGGCGCCGCAGACAGCCACTACCGTCCTCCCGCTCCGGTACGGGTCACCCGAATGCGCGGATCACGCCGATCATCTAGGAGCGGCGCGAGTCCTCCCCAGAATGTCGGTCCATCGATGTAGTGTTCGATCATGGAATCTATAGAAGACAATTTCGATCATATGCCGATCGGTCGTAAGCGTGCCGGCTCCAGCATCGAGCTGTTCACCGGGGGAGGGGGGCTCGCCTTGGCAATGCATCAGGAGGGTTTCCATAACGTGCTCGCAGTTGAGCGGGACGCACCGGCCTGCATGACGTTGTTGGTGAACGCGGCCCGCCCATTCTCCCTTGATGACGATGATCCGACCTCCAGCGCCGGCCGGTGGCCCTTGATCCACGACGACGTTCGAAATATCGACTTCGCCCGCTGGCTCGGCGTGGTCGACGTCGTCGCTGGCGGCGTCCCTTGTCAGCCGTGGAGCCTGGGTGGCGCGCACAAAGGGTTTCGCGATCCACGCAACCTCTGGCCTGAGCTTTTCCGCTGCGTGCGCCAGACGCGGCCCAAAATCGTTGTTGCCGAGAACGTCCGCGGACTACTGAGACCGTCGTTCAAGCCGTACTGCGACTACATCCTAAGAGAACTGACCGTGCCCTTGGCGAGCCGGGCAGAGGGTGAGGATTGGACTAGTCACGACAGTCGTCTTCGAAGGGCGCTTAAAATGCCCCCAGGTGACCCGAGCGAGCGCTACAACGTGATGGTTCGGCTAGTCAACGCGGCAGATTATGGAGTGCCGCAGACCCGATGGCGCGTTTTTGTCGTCGCCCTTCGTCAGGACCTGGATTGCGGGGACTGGCAGTTTCCACAGCCTACGCATTCGGAGTCGACGCTGCGCCGAGCCCAGGAGTCCGGCGAGTACTGGGACAGACATGCCATGCGGATGCCCGGGACCGCCGTCCCCGCCCTGATCCCCGTCGAAGAGAAACTGGCCCCCTGGCGCACGTTGCGCGACGCTATAGGGGATCTACCGTCGCCTGTCGTAGGCGCGGAAGCGCCGGGGTGGCTGCATCATTCAGGTTGGGCAGGCGCCCGACAGTACCGAGGGCACACGCCCAACAACCTGGATTGGCCGGCGAAAACGGTAAAGGCGGGCGTGCACGGAGTTCCTGGCGGCGAAGGTGTCGTACGGCTAGACGACGGCTCCCTCCGGAACCTCACGGTTCGCGAGATCGCTCGGGTGATGACGTTTCCCGACTGGTGGGAACTGGTCGGCCCACGCAGCGAGCAGATGAGGCAATTGGGTAACGCGGTCCCCGTCGCACTGGGTCGTGCAGTCGCTGGGTCCGTGGCGAGAGCGCTCGAGCCGCTCCAAGAATCAACGGTCCGAGAAGTATCGAGCGGAGTCACTTTCTGAGTCGTTCGGTGCATCTACGGCGATGCCACTTGCAACCTTATTTGCGGGGCGCGTGCCATCTAACCCCATCGCAAGTGAGAAGCTGAGTGCTGGGCCGTACAACCCCAGGCGTGAGTGGCCGGGCTGTTGTTGGGGCTGGAGCGCAAGACGGGCTGGCGCCTCCTCACCGAGCACGCCGAGGAGGCGACCCCGGACCGGATGTGGCGGCTGTTCGCGGCGGCCTGGTGGGACGATGAGCTGGTCCGCTACGACGTCCGCGGCTACATGGTCTCCGCGCTCAGCGACCCGGGCGGGGTCGTGATCGGCGACGACACCGAGTTGAGAAACGCGTCACCGCTGTGTCACCCTCGCCATGCTGGCCCTGGCCTGACTGTCCGTCACCCGCGCCGCACCGGCGGGACCCCGCGCCGCCAGAGCAAGGCATCAGGCAGGTTGACCACCTCGGCCAACGAGATCCGCCGCCTGTTCGCCGCGTTGTACTGGCCGCCACCGGACGAGGAGCACACCCGCCACTGCTCACAATGGCGTCACCGCCATCAGCAACACGCCGTCATCGCGATTATCAATTACAACGCCAGCAAGTCCACTAAACGCTGCGGGAGTACTAGACGCACCGCCGGTGCATGGGAAACCGCATCAGATGCTACTGCCGTCTTGAGGGGCCACAGGAGGGCCGAGGCGAGTGCGACGCCGCCAGAGGCGTTGTAGGCTCTTGATCCACGATCGGATCGACATTAGCGCGCAATGGCGCTAGTCCTCTCGCAACAACGGCGTCTCTGAGCTTACCCCGCGCCTTGCCCTCTATCTGGCGGATCCGTTCCCTGGTCACCCCAAACATCTTGCCTATCTCATCCAGGGTCAAAGGTTGGTTTGTGTCGAGTCCCTCACGCAAACTGATGACCAATGCTTCGCGTTCGCTAAGGTCGAGAAGGGCGTCACGAATAATGCGCTGAACGGCCATTCTGTCAATCAGCTGAGCGGGATCAGCCTCATCTGCGGCACGCGTTAGGACGAAATCCCCGAGAGTGTCTCCCCCTCCCTCCTCAATCGGTTTATCAAGTGACACAACACCAGCGGACAGCTGTAGATATTCCGCCACCTTATCCACAGAGAGGCCCGTCACCCTCGATAGACTGGACAGATGGCAAGAATCCGATTCTGCAAGCATTCTATTCCGAGCAGCCAAGACCTTCTGAACCTGCTCCAATATATGGACCGGGAGGCGGATAAGCCGCCCTTCGTTTGCCATCCCGCGACCAATAGACTGGCGAATCCACCACGTTGCATATGTTGAAAATTTGTAGCCCTTCGTCGCGTCAAACTTCTCCACAGCCCTGTGGAGGCCAAGCATTCCATGCTGAACTATGTCTTCCAATTCCATATGATCCGAATGATGGGTTTGCGCAATGGACCATACAAGCCGCATGTTGTGCACCATGAAAGCGTCAAATGCTCGGGCGCGCGTATCTAGGGGATTTAGGCCCGCACGGTATCCCTCGGGCAGCGGCCTGTCCATAGGAAGGTCTGCATCACGCATCAGAGCAGCCAGTCCAATCTCCTCTTGAGAGGTCAGCACCCGCCTCGACGGGTATTTGCTGCGACGGTCTGAACGGAGGACACGCCGCGCCGCCTCGACGTCAGCTTCCGACGCTGCTCGAGGCGCTGGCTGGACGCCCTGCACAGCATCTTCATAGGGACCGGTCGGCTCGGCCTCGGACATTGAGTCAGGACGAAGCTCAGACGGCGCGACACGAACCTCTGCTGCGGAGAGAGAGGCCAGAACCGCTCTACGTTCCGCTTCCTGTGCGTGGACTAGGTCGAAAACGCTGTTGACGTCATGAGGTTCGACGACCCCGTCCGTCGCATGCGCCATCAGAAGCCGCACAATCCGCTGCACGCGACGTTGGTCCGGATGTTCCTTAGAGTCGGTCACATGAGAAGTGTGCACCTAAGCTCTCACACTCCCGACACATACGCGCTCGTTACTCGTCGAGCCGGGTGAGAACTGCAGGAGACTCGTGCTGAAGGCTGGTGGTCATCCGGAGGAAGCTCGGAAAGCGCGGACAGCTCACAGGCCACCGGACATCGCCTTGCTTCAACCAGATGCGGGCGCTCAGTCCCAGGTCATCGGTCTGACCAACCTAGGGCGATCTGATCTTAGCCGTGCTTCTACGAACACACTGATCGAAACGCTTCCGCTGCGGGCGGCGAAGCGGCAGAATACCGCTTATGCGTATGATCCCTGATCAGGTGACGGTTGGCACCAGAAGCAACGCGGAGAGGGAGCTCTTCCGCCGACTAAAGCTAGTCGACGGTGACTGGTCATTCGCGCTTCACAGCCTTAACCTTGCCGAGCACGTCTGGAAAAGGGTCAGCGAGATAGATTTCCTGATCGTGGGTCCTCGCGGTATATACGTCCTCGAAGTAAAGGGCGGAGGAGTTTCCTGTGAAGGCGGGATTTGGAGATTCACTGACCGCGCCGGCAATAGCCGTCGCAAGCGCGAGAGCCCGTTCAGCCAAGCCAGAACAGCAATGTTCTCCTTGCAGAAGCGACTCGAAGAATCCATGCCACGGGGAACTCTATCAAAGATCACATTCGGTTATGCTGTCGTGCTTCCAGATTGTGAATTCACTCTTGAGAGCGTCGAGTGGTCGCAAGAGATGGTGATAGACCGTCGGCAACTAGCCAGTCCTGACCGTTTGCGGAGAGATCTCGGCGGCCTTGCCTCATATTGGCGCGCTAAACCTGGAGCGCGCGACGGCCTACTCACGGAGGCCCAGATAGCCGAGATACTCAGACTGCTACGGCCGGAATTCGACTTGATTCCCAGCTTGCAGCACGTCGCGAACGTGGCCGATGCTGAACTTGCACGACTAACAACCAGTCAATTCCGCGCACTTGACGCAAACCAGCGCAACTCTCGCATCATCTTTGAAGGGGGCGCGGGAACCGGTAAAACACTTCTCGCCGCCGAGATATGTCGCCGTGAACACTCCAGCGGGCGCAGCACTCTCTTCACATGCCGTAGCGGAATAGTCGCCGGATTCGTAGCAAGTCAGCCGGAAATGGACGGAGTGGATGTTCTGCCGTTTGGTCGTATTTCGACCGGCGAATCGCGTTCCTACGATGCCGTCGTTGTGGACGAGGCACAGGATCTTTTGAACTTCGATGATCTAGCGATCCTTGATCGTATCATCGTAGGCGGGCTCGAGAATGGGAGATGGTTCTTCCTTCTCGATAGTAACAACCAACGAGGACTGATCGGTATGTTCGATCAAGAAGCGATGGACTATCTCCGATCGTTCAGGCCCGCAGAACTGCTCCTCACCGACAACTGCCGGAATACCCGCGAAATCGTCTCGAGCACACAGACGCTTACGGGAGCCGACGTGGGGGTGTCAGCCGCGGGCAGGGGGCCTGATGTCGAGACTATATTCGGAACTACGCTCGAGCTTCGCGCAGCTGCAGTGGAAAGACACCTCAAAAACCTCATCGAGTCCGGAGTGGAACCAGCGGATATCACGCTCCTCTCTCCCCTCCCCCTCAATCAGTCCACCTATGGACGTCTATCGGCTCGGTGGCGTCAGCGAATCGACATACTGGACCTGCGGAGCTTGCAGTCGCGGCCGCTCTCCCGCATCGGCTTCGCTACGATCGCCGACTTCAAGGGACTGGAGAGCCGTTTTGTCCTGCTCGCGGACGTCGGGATGAAACACCATGAATTGGATCTTCCCGCCCTATATGTTGGTATGACTCGCGCACGGATCGGGCTCTGGATTGTCCTTGAGGAAGAGTTCAGAGGACAGCTGCCCACCATGCCTGGCAGGGAGGACGGACATTGACCGTGAACGATACCGCATCCGACAGGGACTTGGTTCTGAGCTATCTCCGACGGCAGCTGATCGGCCCGATCGGCGATGTCGACGAAGTTCTGGGCGAGTTGCCGCACCGACGGTATCTAACGGGAATCCTCTTCCCTGCGGGCGCTGACGAGAAGACCGGGCTGACTGAAGATATCCAGGATGAGACGTCCGGACAGGTGACTGGACAACTCGGCGAGGATCAAGCCGACGACCCGGTCGCTCTCGCCGGCGAGAGGCTGCCGAGTGCCGTCGGCGTGAGCTTCGTCCTTCCTCACTGGTGCTCCGTAAGAGCAGAGATCAGCGCTGCACGCTACCTGAAGCAGGATGATGGCTGGAAACGGACCGTGATCCAGTTCGCGGGAGACCAGGCCCTCCTGCTCGAGCCGCCGCTGACCCCGGGTGCCACTCAGAACCAAATTCTCGATGGCAGCGCAACGGTCGATGTCGTCTGGCGCAGCTTCGGCGACGAGGGCGCCGCACTCGTGACCGTCGCACTCGTGAACAGGAGGAAGGCATCTGGCGGCGGAGGTATTAACGCGGCTGACTGTCTACTTCAGGTCGACCTGAGGTGTTCGCCGGACGGAGGGTGGATCGCCCCCTACCCATCAAGCATCAGTGTCCAGAGCGATGATGAAGAAGAGGAACTCGCACTGCTGTATCGAAATGTGCCTACCTTCGCAGTAGGCCACGGAGCAGCGGCTGTATGGGGGAACGGAACCGACAGTCGGGTCGAGTGGGTCGGGACCAGCTACCTGCCCAGCTTCGCCATCCCCAGCGTCCTCTTTGGGCTCGAAGATGCCAAAGACATTCTATCGCTAGCCCGTCTCAGCAGAATCGAGTCGGACAAGACGATTGTCGCGGACCTACACCGGTTTATCGACCAATATGAAGCATGGGCCGAGGAACTAGAGATAACGGCGACCTCCATTCAGCCGAGGTTGGCAGGCGCGGCAGCCCGTCTTCTGAGCCGTGTGCGTAGTGCTAACCTGCGGATGCGACGTGGCGTACGCCTGCTCGAGTCCGACGAACATCCATCGGTTCGTAGTGCCTTCGCGTTGGCCAATCGAGTGATGCTCATGCAAATGATTCACTCAGAGGAGGCCTATAGCGGTCGCAGGAGATTGTGGACTGAGAGCCTTCCTCAGACTCCCAACTACGATGATGCCTCGCGCTTGTGGCGGCCCTTCCAGCTTGCCTTTCTTCTGCTGACCATTGAGTCAGTAGCATTGGGCGACTCACCCGATCACGATCTAGTAGACCTGATCTGGTTCCCCACCGGCGGTGGAAAAACCGAAGCTTACTTGGGGCTCGCTGCTTTCACTATTTTCCTACGGCGGCTCAGCTATGGTGAAATGGGAGCGGGAACCACTATCATCACGCGCTACACGCTCCGTCTGCTGACAGCCCAACAGTTCCAACGCGCCGCCACATTGGTCTGCGCGTGCGAACTCATCCGCCGAGAGTCACCCGACACGCTGGGCAGCCGACCAATATCAATTGGTGTCTGGGTTGGAAGCAGCAATAGTCCCAATAGCTACTCCGAAGCAGCGGCGCTATTGGCCAAAATCAAGAATAAGGAGCCTACTAACGTCGGCTTTCAGATCGACGTCTGCCCCTGGTGCGGAACCGAAACACTTCCAGACGGCGACGCACCAGACGAAGCATACGCTATGCACCCAACCAATGATAGCTTCCGGATGGCCTGCACGAATCCTCTCTGCGATTTCCACGACCACCTCCCTTTGTCCTCGGTGGACGAGGATCTCTACGACAATCCACCCACCATCCTAATCGGTACTGTGGACAAGTTTGCACGGCTCGCATGGGAGGGTCGTGCAGGAGTCTTCCTTGGCGCCGGCAGCGATCCGGGCCCAGCTCTCATTCTTCAAGATGAACTTCACCTGATCTCTGGGCCGTTGGGCACTATTGTCGGCCTGTACGAGGCTGCGTTCGATACTGTTATGCGTAAGCATGGCGCGCGGCCTAAGATCGTGGCCTCTACGGCTACTATTCGCCGAGCAGATGAACAGGTCCACGGTATATTCGGCCGGAAGGTCGCAATGTTTCCCCCATCGGGGCTGGACGCTGACGATTCGTATTTCGTGCGTTTCGATCGCGACGCACCTGGGCGCCTCTACTGTGGGGTTATGCCACAAGGCCATACCCCTCTTACGGCCATGGTGCACCTGTCAGCGGCCCTGCTGCAAGCTCCGATGGAACTTCCGTTGAGATCTCCGGCGGACGACGCGTACTGGACTCTCGTCGCTTACCACAACAACCTTCGTGAGCTTGGTAAAAGCGTGACACTTGCTCACGACGACATACCAGCACGGATCTCGGTAATCGCCGAAGCCGAAGAGGATGCACGGCAACTCTCGGATAACGAGATACTAGAACTAACCAGCAATGTGCCAGCCAAGGAGATCCCCGAAAAACTGGAACTGATGCAGCGTCGCCGCGGGGAGAAAGGCGCAGTCTCTTTTGTGGCGAGCACCAACATGATTTCGGTTGGTGTTGATGTACAGCGTCTCGGGTTGATGCTGGTATCAGGTCAGCCAAAGACGACTTCCGAGTACATTCAGGCGACTAGCCGCGTCGGGCGTGGCGCAGTCGATGGTTTGGTAGTAACCATGTTCTCACCGACCAGGCCGCGTGACCGCTCTCACTACGAGTCGTTCGTCCCGTATCACTCAGCGCTCTATCGGGCCGTCGAGCCCTCGTCGGTGACACCCTTCGCAGTCCCTGCTCGCAACAGAGCACTCCACGCGGGTCTCGTCGTGATTGCTCGGCACGCCCGCGGGTGGGAACCCAACGACGCCGCCTCATTGTTTAACGCGACCGATGTGGAATGGCAGGAGCTCTTGAGCTCTTTCCTCGCGCGGGCGGCATCGGCCGAACCAGACGAGGTTCAAAACGTCGAACGGCAGCTTCGCGAACTGGAGACGCGTTGGAGCGAGTTCGTGCTCAGCGGGGAGGACACCGGCGGGCTCAGGTATTCGACACACGGCGGACGCGAGCACGTGGGGCTCCTGCGTAGGTTCGGCCAGAACGGACCGGGATGGGAGACCCTCGATTCGATGAGGAATATTGATGTCCAAGTACGTCTGCGCATAAGGGGAGAAAACTTATGGAAAAGCGCACCATGCGAAGGTCGCAAGTGATCATGGGCGCAGGTCCAGGCGCTATTCTGGACATGTTGGGCGAGTCATTTGTAGGTGAGGACATCTCTCAATGGCGTGGGCGTTTCGATGCTATTACCGCGCCGCGGATCGCCGCTTACTTTGGCGTAGAGGAGCTTAGATCGCCTATCTCTGCCGAGGACAAAGGTCCAGGCCTTCCGTACTTCCGCTTTCCTCAATGGCTGTTCTGTGGCGTATGCCGAGACATGACCAAGTGGAATCCGCGACGTGAGAAGCAAGGCCAATCGCCGCGCTGTGAGCAGTGCTCCTCACGTTCGCAACTGGTGCCTATGCGGTTCGTGATGGTTTGCGGCAATGGTCATCTGGCCGATGTCGATTGGGTACGCTGGGCACATTCCAAAAAGTCCACTAGGGACCAAGCTCAGTGCGGCCAACCGAGGCTCCGCTTCATTCATCTTTACGGAGTTGGCGGAGGGCTTGACTCTCTCGAGGTGCGCTGTTCTACCTGTGAGGCTGGCCGAGACCTGCACGATCTCACGGCGCCCGAGGCGATGAAGAGGATCGGAGTTTCTTGCCGAGGACGGCAGCCATGGCAGGGCAGCACTGAGACCACGCGCTGCGACCAGTCACCAATCGTTGTCCAGCGTGGCGCGTCCAGCGTATACTTCGCGCGAGTCGAATCGGCCATAGATATCCCACCAGATTCGAACTGGGTTCACTTGGGCGGCCCTATCGCCAGAATTAAGAATAATTCCTTTTTCAAGTCGCTATTGAGCGATCCAGAAACCGATCTCAAGGAACCAATGATCTCAAGGATCGCGCTTAAGGAGGATGTCACAGAACAGGCCGTGCGCGATCTCCTGGCCGATCAGCTCGGTACAAGCGCGCAAGTCTTCTCAAACGGAACTCCGGCTGAGTTGAGAAGTCGCGAATGGCAGGCGCTCATTTCTCCCACACCCGAACACGATCCCAGAGATGCCTTCCTCTCGCGACGAGTCCCTTTTCCGTCGCCAGCGGGCCATCACGGGCTAAACGCTTTCGCCGGAAGGCTCGGAAATATTGTATCAGACGTCATTTTGGTCGATCGATTGCGTGAAGTTCGAGTGCTCCGAGGCTTTTATAGACATACAATGAATAGGATGGTGGAACCCGATCTGGGGTTGAGGACTGGCGTTCTGCCCGCCATCGAAGTGTTCGGTGAAGGTGTATTCATTAGGTTCAACGAGAGCGTTCTGCGCGACTGGGAACGCCTGGTGCCGGTACGGGAGCGAGTTGATCCCCTTCGCATCCGCTTGGCCAATAGCCATCTCGACAAGTGGATCTTGGACAAGGTGGCACCCCGATTGGTTCTTATTCACACGCTCGGGCACCTGCTAATGCGGCAAATGTCTTTCGATGCAGGCTATTCATCTTCTTCGCTAAGGGAAAGAATCTTCGCCGACGATGACCCCGGCTCACCGTTCGCCGGGCTGTTGATCTATACAGCCGCCGGCGACTCCGAGGGTTCACTCGGCGGTTTGGCGCGCCTTGGCGAACCTCAGCGTCTGGTGCCAACTTTCGCGCGAACCCTAGCTGCCGCGGAATGGTGTTCTCTGGATCCCGTCTGTATGGAATCGGAAGCCCAGGGGACCGACAATCTCTCACTGGCGGCTTGCCATGCCTGCGCCCTGGCACCCGAGACGAGCTGCGTTCTCGGTAACGTCCTCTTGGATCGCATGCTACTTATCGATCATGAATTTGGATTTTTCTACAGCGCGGTTACCGAGCTGCTGAGCGCGCAATCGGAGTCGCTGACTTAATGCTTGAATTGCCAGACTTCGACTCGCTCTCGGAACAGCACGACGACATACTGGCCCTTCCGTTGGATTCTTGGTGCATTGTCACAGGACCCCCGGGTACCGGCAAGACTATCATGGCGATCTATCGTGCGAGCATGCTTTATCGGGCGGGACGAAAGCCGCAGTTGCTGATGTATGGTCGGCTTCTTTCGGCATATGCACGAGCAGCTATCAGCGGACTTGAGATTGACGGAGTCGCATCGACGTACCACAGCTGGTTCTCACAGTTTTGGAAAAGATGCTACGGGGTTGCTCCACCGGAGCCCGAGCCCTGGAGATTCGATTGGAATGCTTGCCTCAACACAATCCGGCGTCGGCCTCCCCCTAAATCGGAACGTCGGCACTTCCTCATCGATGAAGGTCAAGATCTGCCGCCTGACTTCTATCTCGTGCTTAAATCGGTTAGCGAGTCGATGACGGTATTCGCTGACCAGAATCAACGGATCACCGAGGAGCACTCCACCATTGCCGAGATCCGCGCGTCAACCGGCATAAAAGAGATGCGTACACTCACCCGAAACTACAGGAACACTCGACCTATTGCCGAGTTCGCCGCGAGCTTCTATGCCGGTCTACCGTCTGGAATTCCTGAACTTCCACCTGAGTCGGCACGCGGTGAGCTACCATTCCTCTTGGCTCACGGACAGCTCCATCAAGCTATCGAGTTCCTTCGTGTCTTTGAGAACAATCATCGCGATCAGTCGATAGGCATTTTCCTCGAACGGGCAAAGCAGGTCAAGCAGTTTTACAATCGCCTTCAAGGCAAGACCGAAAATCCAGTTCAAGTCTACCTAAGCCGTGATGCGAGTGACGGTTCAAAGTTTCAAGCAATCAACTTCGCGACCCCTGGAATAAAGCTGCTGACTTACATGAGCTCTAAGGGCCTCGAATTTGATACGGTGTTTCTCCCGGAGCTGCAAGAGGTTACCAGCGATCCGCAAGCGGACGATATCCGTATGCGATTCTACGTGATGTCCGCACGGGCAAAGAAGATTCTCGGGTTGATGTACACTGGAGAGGGAGTACCTAGATTTGTTCAGGAGTTGCCCTTGTCGCTGATGGAGGATCGCAGAATATGACCTCGCCCTCCCGTTTGCTACTTCCGGTCGACTGGCGAAACGCGCTCGCGTTCTACGCTCAAGGAATAGTGGTCCCCGGCGGAATGCTTTCTCGGCCGCAGTCAGACCTCCTTGAATTCGCTCCGGAACGCTTGCCTTTGCTGATCGATTCGATCTCTGAGGACGTCGCTAAGATATCCGCGCCAACAACTGGTGACTTCCCCATAATTTTGGACATAGACCCTCACGTCTTTGTGCGCGGCCCAGAGCTCCATATCGATGGCTTGCTAGCTGCCGTATCTCCGGTCGGAGTAATCCCAACGAGGCGTGTGAACCGCATTCATACACGGTCTCAACGTGACAGTGACGAGTTTCAGGCGCGGCGATACCGGAACATTGACACACGACATGTCCGAGTCGAAGTAACGCCAATACTGTTTAGCGGGACCGGCCCATCAGGAGAGACACTGAGTACGTGGCTTCGCGGCTTGCCGCCCGTCGATGCCTTGAAATCGCATGATTTCGTTACTCGCGAGTGTGTGGCAGGAGGACTAATGCTCATGCTTAGTTCCCTCCCGCCCGAGGTCCCGATTGTCGATCAGGCCGGCAAGCTATTGGAGAGGATGATCAGTCGTAAAGGTACGGTTGAATACGTCAGCCTTCTAGCGGACACACTCGCCGATGTTGGGTGGATCGGTCCCGCAGATGATCACTCAATATGTTTCGCAGCGCTAGAGGCTCTGATAAAGATGAGTGGTCCGGAAGACCCCGTACCCAGCGGGCTAATTGCGGAGATGCGTGGGCGTCTAGCGACGCGTGATCTTTCGGACGAGCCTCTTGTCACGTCTTACCTTGAACGAATCCTCGCCGTTACACGTGGCGATGCGGAATTCATATCGTTCCGTCAGGCTGGAGGCCTAAGGGCGGCCAAGGCGCTGCTACTTTTTCTTCTCCGCCCAGCTCCTGAAGCAGTGAGAGGCTGGTTGCGAGAGGATCTTAACGCAGAAGTCGAGATTTTTGCTTTGGCCACCATATTCGCCGGAATCGCCTACCGCTCTACAGGCCTTCCAAGCGAGCTCCGAGGATCGGAACCTCTTCAGCACATTCTGTATGACTGGATCGCTTCCGCAGTGAACCACGGCGATATAATTTCTCCTCGTGCCAGAACACTGTCCGTGAAACTGCTGCAAGACCCCACAGGTCCAGCACTGACGGCCGGTGAAACGGGGGCGATCCTGGCACGTTACGGGTCGAGCGTCTGAGTTGCAGACGAACTCATCCTGACAGTTGGGAAGCTTGGTCGACGACCTGCTTGTCAACGTGGGCTCAATCTTGGTTTTGGTAGGCTTTTAGTGCTGTGTTTTGGGCTGGTTAGTCGGCGGCCAGGAAGCCGCAGCGGAGCAGGTCCGGGCCGACGCGTCCGTACGTTTGCCGCTTGAGCGCCTTGGTGCGGTTGACGTCGCCTTCGACGGCGCCGCAGCTTCGGCGTAGGCTGAGTCCGTTGGTGACGGGGTCCTGGTCGTGTGGACGCCGGTGACGAGGAAGCGGAGCGCGGGTTCGCGGGAGGCCTCGGCGGCAGTCATTCACGGCTCGAGGAGCTTACGGCCGCGGCGCCTGTTCATGGTGGCGTCGGAGGCGCGGACGCTGGCGGTGACTGCGGCGAGCTCGGGAGAGGCGGCGAGGATCGCCTCTAGGCTGTCCTTGTCGGCGTCGGCGATGTCGCCCGGGGTGGTCATGATCCAGCTTGTCACCGTCTTGACTTTCAGGACCGTCGGCTTGGGCTCGGGGCGGCCACGGTGGAAGCGGGCGAGGTATTGGCGGATGGCGGTCCGGCCTACCGGGTATCCGCGCTCGCGGAGCTCGGCCCAGAGCTGGGCGGCGTTGGTGCAGCCCGAGTTCCATCGCTCGCGCATCTAGGCGGCGTGCTGACCGAGGATGGGGGCTGCATGCCGGTGCCGTCATTCACGAGAAGTTCCTCGGGCTGGCAGCCTGTGAGAAGCGCCGGACCGTGCTGCGGGACAAGCCCAGATCGTGGGTGATCGGCGCCTGGGTGCGCCCTTCGGCCACCAGGCGGCGCGTCGGCGTGCCGGTCCCGGGCCTGGCTGGCCACCCGCGCGCTCGGCAGAGGCTCCGGCGCCGGCGTCGTCGGCTCGACAACCGCCGACTCAAGACTGGAACACTAGTGGGCGCGCCCGTTAATTCGTCGGGGGCGGCTGGGTGAGCCAGGCGGTGGGGTCGGCGAGGTAGAGGCCACAGGCGGTGTCGAGGGCTTCTTGCGGGGTGCCGGCCGGCCAGCCGCTGGGCAGGACCGACCTCTCGTAGTCGTCGTGGCTGGCCCGGTAGATCGCGAAGCCCCAGGTGCTGGCAGATCCGGCGTAGCGGAGCCGGAATAGCGGTAGGTCGGTGCCATCGGGGAGCTGGCCGCTGACGTAGGCGAACTCGCCGTGCCAGCGGACGCTGACGCCGGCGAGCTGGGGCCAGCGCTCACGGGCGCGGGCGGCGAGCCGCTGGCGGAGCGAGGTCTTGGTCGACTCAGGTGGCTTAGCCATATCACCATCCTGCCCCAGCCGGGCGGGCTCATCATGGACCCGTCGCGCGCCGGCGCTGGCCGGCGGCCGTCAGCGAGGGAGATGCCCGTGCCTGCCAGCCCCCATGTGATCTGCCTGGATGATGCCGGCCGGGCGCAGCTGGAGTCGGTTACCCGGCGCGGCACGGCGCCGTTCCGGCTGGTGCTGCGGGCGCGGATCGTGCTGCTGGCCGCGGACGGCCTCGCCAACGGCGCGATCGCCGCCCGGCTCGGCATCTGCGAGGACACGGCCTGCAAGTGGCGGCGCCGCTACCGCGAGCAGGGCATGGACGGGCTGGCCGACGCCCTGCGGCCGGGCTGGCCGCGGAAGTTCGCGGCCCGGGTCGCGGCCGAGGTCAAGGCCCTGGCCTGCGAGCCGCCCGCCGCCAGCGGGAAGCCGCTGGCCCGCTGGAGCTGCCCCGAACTGGGCCGCGAGGCCGCCGCCAGCGGCATCGCCGCCGTTTCAGCGTCCACGGTGCGCCGCTGGCTCGCCGACGACGCGATCAAGCCCTGGCAGCACCGGTCGTGGATCTGCCCCCGGGACCCCTACTTCGCCCTCAAGGGCGGCCGCGTCCTGGACCTCTACCAGCGGACCTGGGAAGGCCAGCTGCTGGGCGACGACGATTACGTGCTCAGCGCCGACGAGAAGCCCGGCGTCCAGGCGCGCTCGCGCACCCGGCTACCGCTGCCCCCCGGACCCCGCCGGGCGATGCGGGTCGAGAGCGAGTACGTCCGCTGCGGCGCCGTGGCCTACCTGGCCGCCTATGACGTTCACCGCGCAAGGGTGATGGGCCGCTGCGAGCCGTCCACCGGGATAAAGCCGTTCACCGCCCTCGTGGACCAGGTGATGAGCACCGAGCCCTACGCGTCGGCGAGGCAGGTGTTCTGGGTCGTGGACAACGGGGCCTCGCACCGCAACTGGGCCGCCGCCGCCCGCCTCCGCGACGCCTACCCCAACGCGCAGATGGTCCACCTGCCCGTGCACGCCTCCTGGCTGAACCAGGTCGAGGTCTACTTCTCCGTCATCCAGCGCAAGCTCCTGACCCCCGACGACTTCGGGGACCTGGACAGCCTCGCCGAGCAGATCCTCGCGTTCGAGCACCACTACAACGCCACCGCCCGGCCGTTCGACTGGAGATTCACGCGCCGACCTCAACCAACTCCTGACCCGCCTCCGCAAGCACGACCCGTTCGCGCCGCGCCCGCTAGCCGCATGAACCCCGACGAATTAACGGGCGCGCCCACTAGCTGAGTGCGTGCACGCCGAGCTTCCTCATGGTTCGAGAGTCGGCTGGCCATGACGTCATAGGGTCTCACTAGTCACACGAAGATCATTTTACCAACCATGTACCGAATGTGATCGTTTAACGGCAGCGGGTTGCGATTTCTGCAAGCATGGCTATCGGTAACCGTTCGGATCGTCTGCGTGGCCACCCCTCAGGTCACGCTCCGTCGGGAACCAGGCCGCATATGAAAGGGTCGCCGTGACATCCACCCCGGCTCCCCGTCCGTCGTACCGTTCGGTCTTCGCCGTCACCGAGTTCCGCGTGCTCTGGTTCTCGTACGTGCTGTCCGCCAGCGGCGACCGTCTCGCCCTGGTGGCGATGACGCTCCTGGTCTACGCCAGGACCAAGTCCCCGTTCCTGGCCGCGATCACGTTCGCGTCCGGCTTCGTGCCTTATCTACTAGGCGGCCTGTTCCTGTCCGGGCTGGCCGACCGGCTGCCCCGCCGCACGGTGATGGTCGCCTGCGACGCCGCCCGCGCCCTGCTCGTCGGCGCGATGCTGGTGCCCGGCCTGAGCCTCGGCGCGCTGATCGCGCTCCTATATATAGTGACCGTGCTCCAGCCCCCGTTCGACGCGGCCCGCTCGGCCATCGTCCGGGACATGATGGACCGCGAGCGGTACCCCCTCGCGATGGCGGTGCTGCAGTCGACCAGCCGCATCGTGTTCGTGGCCGGCGCCGCGCTCGGCGGCCTGGTGGTGGCGCTGTTCGGGGCGCGGCCCGCGCTCACGGCCGACGGGCTCACGTTCGTCGCCTCCGGCCTGCTGATCCTGCTCGGCACCCGCGCCCGTCCGGCCGCCGCCCCCGCGGGCGCCGCCGGCCGCGAGAGCCCGCTGGCGGCGCTGGCCGGCGGGGTGCGCCTGGTCTTCGGCGACCCCGCGCTCCGCACGCTGATCGGCCTGGCCTGGCTGGCCGCGTTCTACGAGGTCCCCGAGGGCCTGGCGGCGCCGTACGCGGCGAGCCTCAAGGGCGGGGCGGTGGCGGCCGGCCTGCTGATCGCCTTCTCCCAGCTCGGCGCGGCGGTGGCGTCGCCGATCTTCATCAAGAAGATAGGCCCGCTCACGCGGCTCAAGTGGATGGGTCCGATGACGGTGCTCACCTGCGGAATCCTCGCGGTGACGATCCTGCGTCCGAACCTCGAAGTCTCGATGGCGATCTTCGCCCTGTCCAACACGTTCGCCATGTATCAGATCGCCGCGAACACCGCGTTCGTCGAGCGGATACCGAACGAGCGCCGCGCTCAGGCCTTCGGCCTCGCCAACGCGGGTCTGATCGTGGGTCAGGGGGTGGCTTTCGCTATAGCTGGAGCGGCCGCCGAGGTGGTACCTCCCTCGACGGTCGTAGCTCTCAGTGGGGGACTCGGTGCCCTTATCGCCTGTGGTCTAGCGCTCCGGTGGCGGCGAATGTCGCCTGCCGTCGGGCGTCACACTGCGAGACATCTTGGCCGAGAGGACTCGCTTACCAGGCAGACACTTGTCCGTGCGGCTCGTTCTAACTAGGGGGACTGCGATGACGATGAGTGAATCTAACGATCAGGTCCAGGTGTCGCGCATGATGTCACTTCCTTCCCGTGCGATGTGTTTGGGCTCGACTAGCGCACCAGTCACATCAGAACCAGTAGGTGTTGCGCACGGCTTTGCCTCCTCATGCGTAACAGCGAACGCTTCTCTCCTCAGCGTTCACTCCGTTATCTATGGCGCGAATTTGTCTCTCCCGCCTCCGCACCATCGCTGTTAAGAACTATTAAGCTCCGCCTTGTCCTGGCATGTCTGGAAATCTCGCTGCAATAGTTACAAGGCCCGGGAAGATGGGTTATGGTAGCTATACGCAACTAGTCATTTACGGTTAGCTGCTACTAGAAGGCAGTAACAGGTGTCACAAACGGAACGGTGGAAGATGCAGCCCTCGTCCCTCACCAGCCGCCTCAGCAGGCGTTTTGTGGTGAAGGAGTGGGCATGGTGGGAGCTCAAGCCCCTGTTGCGCTGCTATGTCGGGGCGGTTCCCCTGGCTGCGCTTGCGGTCATAGCGATCGCCGCCAGCCACACCGACTGGCGTCTTGATGACCTTGTGAAGTTCCTATTGCTCGTGTGCTGCGGCATGATCTCAGTTGCCTCAACGCCACGAATGATGTATAGCGTCAACGGCGGGCTAGTCAGAGACTTTAGCTCTATTTGGACCGTCCCGGCGGCGATCTTGCTGCCCCCGGTCTACGCCGCCATGGCGCCGCTCGCATTCAGCGCGGCCATGTACCTATTCATCCATCGCGGAGTTCCGCACCGGCAGGTCTTCACCGCCGCCGCGCAGAGCCTGAGCTACGCGGGCGCATCGGCCTTCTTCCGGCTGCTGCCGAATTCGTTCGCGGGCGGCACCGTCGGCATCGGGCTGCACGCCTTCACCTGGTGCGCGGCCGTCGCCGCGTGCGAGATCATCGGGAACCGCGGCCACCACTTCCTGATCATGGGCGCGGTGAAGCTGACCTCACCGCAGGTGCGGATCCTGAAGGTGGAACTGGACCGCGAGGGCGCCCAGGCGCTCTTCGTGGAGATGGACCTCGGCATCCTGATCACGCTCGCGGTGGCGATCAGCCCCGCGCTCATCGTCATCGCGGTCCCCACCGTGCTGCTGGTCCGGCGGTTCCTGGTCTTTCCCATTCCTCTCGGCCCAGTCCCGGGTTGACTCCAAGACCGGCCTGCTCAACGTCTCCACCTGGGAGGCCGAGGCGGAGACCGAGATCTCCCGCTCGATCAGGACCCGCAGCCCGGTGGCCCTCGCCCTGGTCGACATCGACCACTTCAAGCTCGTCAACGACACCCACGGGCACCTCGTGGGCGACAAGGTGCTGAAGGCGGTGGCCGAGGCGCTCACCACCCAGTCCCGCGACTACGACCGCGCGGGCCGGTTCGGCGGCGAGGAGTTCGTCCTCCTGCTCGCCCAGACGACCGGCACCGACGCCGTCAAGATCGCCGAGCGCCTCCGCTCCCACGTCGAGGGCCTCGAGGTCCCGGTCGACGAGCGCCCCGGCGGCCCGGTCGTCCAGGTGACGATCTCCATCGGCGTCACCTCGATCGCCCGCGGCGAGAGCCGCGAGCTGATCGACCTCCTCGCGGCCGCCGACTCAGCCCTGTACCAGGCCAAGCAGGGCGGCCGTAACCGCGTGGCCGTCTCCCCGACCGACCGCACCGCCCCCCTCGACGTCCTCAGCGGGGGCCTGCCGGCCACCCCCCACCTCCGAGACGAATCCCGCCCGACGCCCGACCCCCACCCCGCGCCAAGCTCGCCCTCCCCGCGCCCGGTCCAGGTCCACGTCCAGGCGAACCCAACCTCCTTTTCTTTATGCCAAAATAGGTCACTCTCCGTGCCCATTAGGGCACACCACGAATCCGATCTTCACGATTAGTGATTCCCCCACAAAACCTTGCACTGCAACTTGCGCGGCGCCCGTTCAACCTGACTTTTATCACTGTGGCGGGACCGCCTCAGTTTTAGCGCTGTGAGCTGTACGTTTGCCGGTGGAATCCCGGAAATTTGCGCACTAACCGTGGCTCGTAGCCTCGTCTTGTACCGTGCCTTCGCACCGTGAAGACGGCGCCGACGCGGTCGTGGTCCAGATCGTGTCGTCCTCGCGGCGCGGGTCGCGGGAGGTCGAGCGCATCGGCTCGGCGGACGATGCGGATAGCCCGGGCCGACCCGATGCGTGCACCAGTGAGCGAAAAGGAGGCTCAGTGCCGATGCAAGCCCTGACGGACCTGACCGCCCCCGACCTCGCCGCCGTCGGTTCGCCGGAGGGAAGGGCATGGATGGCCGCTGTGCCCTCCCTGCTGCACGACCTGGCTCGCCAGTGGAACCTGATCACCGCCGGCGACCTGTTCTGGCATGGATGCAACGCGGTCGTCTTTCCCGTCCGCCAGGGCAGCCGGCCGCTCGCGCTCAAGCTGGCCTGGCCAGTTGACCAGACCAGGGGCGAGGCGGACGCGCTGACCGAATGGCGGGGGCGGGGGATCGTCGAACTGGTCGCCGCTGACGTGCCGCGCGGGGCCCTGCTCCTGGAGCGCCTGGATGCCTCGCGATCGCTGGCCGGCATCCCCCTTGCCGAGGCCGCCGCCACCGCGGGAGCCCTTGCCCGGACCCTTGCCGTCGAGGCATCCGGGTCCTTCCCGTCGGTGCGGGCCGAGGCCCGCCAGCTCACCACGACGATCCCGGCACGCCAGCGTTCGCTTCACGATCCCGTTCCCGGCCAGTGGATCGCGCTGGCGGCCAGGCTCGCAGCGGACCTGGCCGACGATCCCGCTCGCTTGCTGGTCCACACCGACTTGCACTACGGCAACATCCTCGCCAGCAAGCGGCCAGGCCAGCCATGGGTGGCGATCGACCCCCGCGCGGCCGTGGGCGCCCCCGAACGCTCGGTGGCGGACCTGCTCTGGACCCGGGCCGACGAGCTTCCCGACGCGCAGGCCATCACCGGCCTGCTCGGCATCATCGTCGAGAACGGGAACCTGGACCAGGCCAAGGCAACCGCCTGGGGCTTCGTCCGAACCATCGACTACTGGCTCTGGGGACTGGAGAACGGGTTCACGGTCGATCCTGTTCGATGCCAGCGAATCGCCAGCGCCCTGGCACCCCTGGCCGGGCACGGCAGCCAGCCCTGAAGACGCCCTCCTCGCATCGAGTAGCCGAAAGCAAATGCGCACTAACCTGATAAAAGTCAGGTTCAACTGCGCAAATCCATCTCGGGCGCATGGCGGTACTGGGCGGCACCTTCTCAGGCGCTTTCGTCGGCGACGGGCCATGCTTTATAGGTTACGGGCATCAAGGTCAACATATCGGCGACGTTGCCTTGTAGCACGTAGAACTCCGGAGAGCCAAGCACATCAAAAACGCGATACAACGCATAGGAATCAAGATGGTGCCGCGCGAATTCTAGCTCAGCGAAAGATATGTAGAAGGGGGTCTCGCGCCCATATGCGGTCGCCTTTACCTCAATGTAGCGCACACGCCCTTCCTGATCGTAGGAAAGGACGTCGTAGCCGAGTCCGTCGCCGTCCTCCATGGCAGCCCAGCGCACCCGTTCCGCGAGGTCGGGACGCCCTGAGCGCATCAAGGAGGTCTGCTCGTAACTTACGACGAGCTGCTCGCCGCACTCGCCGCGGCGACGGCTTTCCTCCTGAAGCAGGCCATAGTCAAAGTGCGTGCCGCGCTGGGCGACCTTGGCGGGAGGAGCTGGTTTAGCGCGGCGAAGTTGGGGACCTCTTGCAAGCTCAGCAATCACGGTCGACCGGAGTGCGGCAATTAGTGACGGATCCGACTCTAGACGTCGTTGGATTTCTCCGAGCAATGACGCCTGAAAGTTCCCGCGAGGCTTGTAGCCCTGGATGTAAGGCAGCCCAAGATTGATCATCGCGGCGCTGATGTTCGCGTGCTTGAACTCGATCGAACCGTTGCTTCGCTTGCCGTTTAGCTTCTTGTTGAGCACTCGCCGGTGCTCGGTCTTCGAATAAGACTCGCCGGAAGCCTCCGCAGCGAGCATGTCGAGATAGTCATCGATGATCGCCGTGACTTCGTACTCAGTCCAGTCCGTGCGGGCAGGCGCATCGCCGCGCACAGGGAGATCTTCAGTCATCTTGTTCCTGTCCGAACTCTGTCGTCGAGGAGTTGACCGTCATGGTCTACCGTCTCCACCATCCGGCCTCTAGGCCTGCAACGTGTTGCCAATGGCAATCCAATGTCAGGATGCTAGCGGAGATGCTTCGTCACGCGGGTGGGCGTTGCGTACGCCATGGTCGACAGCCGGGCTCGTATCCCGTGCGCGTCCCGACGTCGCGGCACTGGTGGGAACCCCTGAGCAGCGCTCCCGACGGCTAAGCCGTTGGTCGACGCGCTTGGCGCAACCACAGCGGATAGCTACCAATTCCGACGATGGACTCAGATGAGGCTGGCGACTCGTAAATATGTGCGATAGCATTGATTGACAGACCGACGGCGGGCCGCCTCGGTGTCGCGAGCACCGGAGCGGCCCTGGGGCACCCACCTCTACTACGGGGGCGAGCACCTTGAGCACAATCATCCCGGCCCGCGACCGCTGGTACATCCCTCCGCCGGTCGAAGCCGCGGCCGTGCGCCGAGGCCCCGGCGACGGCGACCTCGCGCGAATCGAAGCCCTGGACGCGGACCGCATGCACGACAGCCTGGTCTTCCTGGCCGGCTACGCGCCGGGCGTGCTGGACGTGATCCTGACCGCGACCGAGCCCTGCCTGGATGACGAGCGCCCCGCCGACGCAGACGCACTCGAGCCGTACTGCACCAGATGCGGCGCCGCAGCAGGCATCTTCATCAGCCGCGGCAACGAGTGGCTGCACTACGCCGGCAGGCCCGAGACCGCCGACGTCCAGCCGTATTCCACCGATCACCAGCCAGTCGTCGGCTGGCGTATCGCTACCAGCCCGATTGCCGAGGTAGCGCTCTAGCTGTCTGTCCTCGCCGGGCTTGCGGGCGCTGTTTATCGCCAGACGACAGAAGCCATGGGCCAGCGGCGGTCCATGGCTTCTCTTCTTCTATCGCGTGGGCGGCCTACCGGAGTGAGTCCGTGAACGCGCGCCAAGTCGCGGTAGGAACGCTCAGCGTCACGCTGTCGCGGTCGGTGGTGTCCCTGACCAGGATCACGTCGCTACCGCTGGCTGTCTCTACGCAGTGCTCCGCCGTTGGTGTCGCTGTAAGTAGATTTCCGCCAGTCCATAGCTCGCTCGCTTCGTTGATCAACGCCAGTGACTCACTAGCACGCCATGCCTCTGATCGAAGGGTATCGAAAACGCGACCTAGCGACGAACGGGTTTCCTCGTCCGTCCACACGTTACCGTTGATGGCCGATTCGGAGTACGCGGCGCAGTCGGTCAGCACGATGCCGTGCGCGACGGATGGCACGGCCACGGCCGGGACGACCTGGATCGTGACGCGCGGGCGACTGGCCATCATGACCAGGTGCTGTAGTTGCGCGGCCATGCTCTCCGGGGAGCCGACGAGGCGGTACAGCGATAGCTGGTCGATCAGGAACAGCATCGGCACGTCACGGGCGAACAGTCGCTTCTGGCGTGCCATGCGACCGGATAGGCGCGTGCTGATCACCTCGTCGGTCACGTCTGGGTGAACGGACAAAAGTGCGCGCGCGTAGTCCTCGGTTTGCAGCGGCCCGTGATGATCGACGGGCACCAGTCACGCAGCGACGAGGCGTTGTCGAGTTCTTCGGTCCATGACCTGAAACCGGGAGGTGCCCAGCTGCGCGAGTCCGAGTAGTACTCCCCGAACCAGCCACGCCGTTCGGGGAAAGCCTCGTCGCACTTGGCGGCGATTAGCTCGGTCGGAGGCCGGACGCCGCGTTCGATCCGTGACCAGTGGCCGGCATCTATGCCAGTGCGCTCCTCGAGGTACGGAAGCGACCACCCGCGAGCCAGTCGCTCCTTCTTGACCTGCTTGCCGAAGTGTGCCAGCGGATTGACCGATGTGCCCGTCATGAATCTAGGTTGACACACCTTCGCGTAGTCGTCACTAGGCGTTCCATATTGGTCACATGCCCCGCTGTTGCGGTTGGGGTGACGCGCTAACCAATCCGGTGAAGTACGGAAACCAGGACGGATGACTTTCGAGCAAGGGAAAGGGCCATGAACGACAGCGACGATTTCACTGCGATGAACGATCAGGATTTCCTAGCCGAGTACGACCGAGTGCGCGACGCTCTTCAAGGAGCTAATCGACCGCATGCGCAAGCATGACCGAGGAATTCGACCGGAGGGCGAGAGCCAAGTGGGCATCAGCCAGCCAGGGATAATCGCGCTGCCCCGCCTCCTCGCGGTGGAAGTCTTGCTGACCGAGCCTGAGTCCCTCGGGGACGACGTGCTTGAGTCTTGCCTGTACATCCTCCGCGACCGGCTTCGCGGCCGAGACAGCGACGGCGCGTGAGGGCCGAGAATGTGCCTATGGACGTTCCCGAACTGCTCCGCCGCGCAGCAGATCTTGTCCCGCCGGGTGCAAGAAGCGACGCCGACCTCTGCGCCGATGAGGTCCGCGACTACCTTCGCCAGCACGAGTGGGAGGTCACTCTAGGCATCCCGGAGGATCTCGAGGGCGTGCAGTGGCAGAGCGGCGAATTCTGGGATCTTCTCGCCGGCGCCGCTCAGCAAATGTTGCTCACAGGCGACACGGCTTGGTGCCAGTGGCGCCGGGGAGAGACCCTGCACCACATCATGACGGCAGATCTGTCGGACTGTAAACGGCCAAGTCGCCGTTGGGTACGTCAAGTTCTGCTTCAACAACGTGCTGAGCTTCCGTTGCCAAACCGGGCGGCTCAGCAGGATGGAAGCGCAGGACGTCTTGCAGATAGCACTAGTAATCAGATGCTCTATCCGTTGAGCTACGAGCGCAGACACCGCAAGCTACCGCGTCTGATGGCTTGGTTGCGCGCAGCTCACACCATACGTCACCCGGGCGCAGAGTGATTAAGCGTTTGATTCTCCGATCGCACGCACGCTAAAAGTTCACGTCTGGCGGCCATCCGCGGGCGGCCAAAGCGCTGCGACTTCCGCAAAAGTCACTATATTTCGTCAGCTCTTGCGGGAGTATTTCTATGCTGCGCACGGCGATGTGGCGCGCACGGTTTGCATTACTGGGGGAAAGATGATACAGGCGGCGGCACCTGGGTGGTACCCGGATAGTCAAGCGTTCGGCCTACTGCGATGGTGGGATGGGACTCGCTGGACAGAATTCACCCAGCCTGACCATCCTGCGGCGCCTAGGAGCGCTCCGAAGGTACCCGGGCCTGGGGCGACTGGAGTATGGGGTCGGCCAGCTCCGGATGCTAGTCAGGGCGGCACGACGATGCCCGGCCGCAAGCGCGATCTGCAGGCCGAGGTGGAGCGGTTGCGCGAGGTCGTCGCGTCCAGCGGAGTGTTGGACCGGGACGAGCTGCGTGCGGAGGTTGGCAGGATGCAGCAGGATCTGCCCACGCTTAGGAACGAGCTAGCCGCGCTGCAAGCGACCATCGGCCCGCTGCGCGCCGAAGCGACTGACCTGACTGCGCATCGGGATCAGGCCATGCGGCTCGAGGGAGAACTTCAGCGGTTGAGAGCCGAGCGGGACGCGCTCGCGACCGCCTCAGCCGAGGCGGACCGGTTGACCCTAGCGCTTGCGGCGTTGCGTTCCGAGCAAGCAGAACTGGCTGGTCAAGTGGTCGAGACCCGGGAGACTGCGATCTTGCAGGAGGTCGGCATCTACCAATACCGGCATCCTCTTCAGGATGCCATCGCATACAAGGCGAAACTGACCGGCCTGCAAGCGCGAATCAAGGACGCGGTGAAAGCGGGGTCCGCAGTCGGCGGGTCGACGAACTGGACGGTCAACGACTCCAGGCAGCAGAGGGCACCAAGATGGTCCGCGAGTTCTCCAAGCTGATGCTTCGCGCCTACAACAATGAGGCCGACAACGCGGTGCGTTCCATGAAGCCGTACACGCTGGAGTCGTCAGTGGCCCGGTTGGACAAGTCTCGGGAGACGATCACCACGCTTGGCGGCACCATGAACATCCAGATAACCGACACGTACCATCGGCTGCGGGTCCAGGAACTCGAACTGACTGCGGACTATCTCGAGAAAACCGCCGAGGAGAAAGAACGCGCGCGCGATGAGCGCGCCCGCCTGAAGGAAGAGGAGATCGCGCGCCGCGAATACGAGCGGGAACAGGAACGGCTACGCAAAGAACAAGGCCACTACGAGGCAACCGCCGCGGCGCTACGGGAAAAGGGGGATGTCGACGGCGCCGACCGCGCTCAAGCCAGGCTCAACGAGATCCAGGACGCGATCGACGGGATCAACCGCCGAGCCGCCAACATCCGGGCCGGGCACGTCTACGTCATTTCCAACGTCGGCGCCTTCGGGCCGGACGTGGTCAAGATCGGCATGACCAGGCGACTGGAACCACTCGACCGGGTTCGCGAACTCGGGCGACGCGTCAGTCCCCTTCCACTACGACGTCCACGCCATGGTCTTCAGCGACGACGCAGTCGGCCTCGAAACCAGCCTGCACCACGAATTCGCCGCCCGCCGGGTTAACCTCGTCAACCTGCGCCGCGAGTTCTTCCGCATCACACCCGCCGAGGTTCGCGACGTCTTGGCCCGGCACGAGGCAGCGATCATCCGCTGGACTGACGACCCAGAAGCCACCGAGTGGCGTCAAAGCGAAACCACTCGTCGGCAGCAGATCGGTTACTTCGCAAACACGCCTGGCCAAATTTCATCGTGATAAGAATGGAGTCGAGCAGCTCGTTGTACTCGGCGCTTACAGTGATTGCGTCACTCATTAGCACCACCCGTTCGCCCGCCGTCCTTTTGTCGGCACCACGCTAGGGCGGGGGAGTGGCCATTTCCGCTGATTCGGAATCGGTATTTCTTACGGTTCACTGGTCCGGATTACCACGGAGCCATCTGGTTCCACAGGCCACTTGGTGCCCCGCCGGATCCTGACGGGGCACCAAGTGGGGCATGGCGGAATTAGTCCTGTGTCTGCAGGCTCCTCGGCGAGTAGCCAGGTCACCACGGGAGCGTGGCCTGGGTCGTAGATCCGCTGCCGGCCGACCGTCGTGCCGTCGCCTGCGTAATGCCGCCAGACGAGGCCCCGTTCCAGGAAGATGCCGATCTTGCCGTCGCAGATTGCGCAGACGGGCTCGGCTTCTCCGGTGGCGCCGGGATTCTCGTCGTCGGACTCGGCGACGTCCATCGCGTGGTCGAAAGCGTCGGTGTCGAAAACGCTCAGGAAGATGAGCGCCGCACTCAGTTGCTCGAACGTGGCCGCGGCGATCCGGTCGAGGCGTGGGTGCGGGCTGAGGGCCGGGATGGGGAGCGCGGACGGGGCGTCCTCGGCGATGATTGACCTCATGGTCATCCCTCCAGTGGAGCTGGTTGGGGTGGTCTTAGGGTCGTCGCTGGTGTTGGCTCACCGGCGGCGACCCGCTCGCGTTTGCGGGCTATGGTGCTAATAGTAGACGAATTTCAGTTTGTAGACAAATAGCAAGCGGACGTTTCATCGTACAGAGGTTCATTTTCTTTCGATTACCTTGGGACACGAGATAGCCCAGTGATTGATGACGCGCCTCGGTTCGTTCGGGATAACGGAGACGAGCGGCGACCCGATCGGCAGGCGCAACCGACGACGGCGAGCGCCGTCCTAGGAGTCATGAGGAACCACACGATCGCCCTGGGCCCGGCGATCACGGTCGCTGGAGTCTTGACCGCAGGGTGTGCTACGGCCACCCGGTATCTCCACCATCAGCGGCTCCCGTGCCTGCCAGCCGGTCAGCAGACCCAGTTGCCGCAGCGGCGCACACTCCGTATTGCGTTTCCGCTCAGTTGCGACTGGAACAGGGCCCGCTCGTCGCCGAAGCCACGCAGCAGCACACGCTCATCGTGGAGTTCCGCAACACGGAACTCCACGTGCGACCTGCGCGGGTACCCGCAGATACAACTGATCGATGACCACGGCGCGCGGCTGGCATTCACCTACCAGCACCGACAAGACCAGATGATCACCGGCAAGCCGCCGATCTTGGTCACCCTGCCTCCGGGCGGAGTCGCTTACGCTGCGCTCAACCAGAGCATTTGCGACAACTCTCCGCTGGCAGAATGCGCCAAGCTACGAAAATCGAGGTCACGCCTCCCCGCGTAGGCAAGTCGATGAGCGCCAACCTCCACTCCTACCCGATGCTGGATTACTGCGGCCCTGGCCAGTCGGGCAACCAGGTAGATGTCACGCCCATCGAGCCCACGCAAGCAGCCACCTACCCTCGCCATTAGAGACGTCAGCGACCAGTCACTGCGTACCGCCATCCGATCACAGGCGCGTGCTCCGCGTAGTACACCTCGGTCGGCCCGTCGCCTGACCCCTGCCGCTGCAAGACCAGACCACAATTTGTGCCAGTCTCGCGGCCGGATAATCCCGGCGCGAAGAGGAGGACGAATGCGGCAGTATTGCGCGCATGGCGTCATCACCGAACTGGCTCCAGCGCTACCGGGCAGGCCAGCGTGACCAGGTCTGGGCGGAGCTGAGCGAGCTTGGCGGCGCGGTCCGCCAGCCCGGCCTCGCGCAGGAGGCGCAGCTCGTCTGTGACGAGATGGCCCGCCGCGCCCGGGACAACGTGGAGCTGATCGTCGAACGGCTCACCGCCCAGGGGTACCGGTTCCACCGGAACAACCGTGCGCGGACCCCGGTCGCGCCGTGGGCGCCGCCGACCGCCCGCGCCTCGGAGCACGCCGCCTGGCTGCAGGAGCGGTTCGGGCCCGTGCCGATGACCGTGCTGTCGTGGGTCCGGATCGTCGGGGATGTCTGGCTGGTCGGGACTCACCCGCATTGGCCGGAGTCGGCATCAGCGGACCCACTCGTCATAGAGCTAGAAGGGTCACGCCATCCGGAGCTGTCAATTGACCGCCACTATGAGGAGGAGTTCCGGGCCTGGCGGGAGCGGACCGGGCAGGACCCCGACGCCGGGCCGTTCACCCTCGACATCGCCCCGGACAGGCTGCGCAAGGACAACACCAGCGGTGGCGACCCGTACGGGATCATCGTCCCGGATCCCTGCGCCGATGGCCAATTCACAGGCGAGGAAGGCGACGACCCGGTGCCGTTCGTGTCGTACCTGAACGACGCCTTCGCCCATGGCGGGTTCCCCTACGGCGAGTACCCCGGGCTCCCCGGCCCCGGCAGCAGCGAGGTCCGGGTCAAGAGGTCCCTCAACCAGGACCTGCTTCCGCTTTAACCCGCCTGGCCCGGCAGAATCCCGTCCAGGCCCCGCATCGGCCGCCCGTAAGCTAACGCGTCAGCGACCAGACACCGCGTACCGCCACCCAATCACAGGCGCGTGATCAGCGTCGTACACCTCGGTCGGCCCGTCGCCCGGGGAAGCGGCGGCGGACGCAACGCGGAAGTGCTGCCACTCGGTCCCGTGCCCGAGGAAGATCCCGACCGACTCCCCGCAAGCCGTGCAGTACGGCTCGGGGCAGTGCGCCACGCTGCCGAAGGTCGGGGGTCGGTAGCCGGCCAGGAATGCCAGTGTCATCGCCATCTGCTCGATATCGAACAGTCGCAGCCGATCAAGCCGGTTTCGCCCTACAGCGTCGGTTTGGTTCCGGAATTGATCAACGGCCAGCGAACTTTTCACACAAAAATTCTATCGGCCAGAGCCCTCGCCGCAACGACCGACGCGCCGCCGCCGCCGGCGTGTCGCGATCAATCTGCAGCCGAGCTGCCATCAAGCCGCAACCACAGTGCAACCAATCTGCAACCGAATGACTACTCGATGTAAGACGCACCGACCCTACCGCGCCGCCAGGTCAAACGCCGTCCGGAACGCACCGCGGGAACCAGCGGAACCCCTCGAATCCCGGATTTTTCGGGTAAGCTCACCGAGCAGCCGGCCAAAAGACGTGTTTTCTTGCCCGGAATCGGGCACAATCGAGCGCGTAAGCTCACAGTTGGTCCACGCTAGCCCATGCAAGCTGCCTCAGCGGCAACGACAATGCAACGACATGAGACCACAGGCACCACCGGGGACAACTAGATATGGCGTGTGCATGGACGAGACGTACCCGCAGGACCTGATCAGCAACGTCGCGGCGAGCACCGGGCTCCCCGAGGGGACCGCGTCGCGGGTCGTCGCGGACGTCGCCGCCTACTTCGGCGAGACCGTCGAGGAGTTCGTCCGGCGGCGTCACGCCGAGCTCCAGGGGAAGAGCAACAAGCGCAACGACGACATCTGGCCGCAGCTGGCGGCGGAGCTCCAGGCCCGCCGGTTTCGGGCCGAGGACCTGTCAGAACGCCAGCTTCGTCGCATCGTCTACGGATAACAGCAAGAAAAGCAGCAAGAAACAGCAGCAACCAGCAGGCAAAGCGGCATGAAATCCAAATTGGACGAGGAAGGGTCACGGTAAACGTGTGCGGGATCGTCGGTTATGTCGGCAAGCGGGATGTGACGCCAGTCCTCATCGAGGGACTGCACCGGCTGGAGTACCGAGGCTACGACTCGGCCGGCCTTGCCGTCATCAGCAGAGGCAGACTCCAGATCACCAAGACCGCGGGCCGCGTCCAGGACCTCCGCGACCGGCTGGCAGCCAAGCAATCAACGCCCGCAAGCACCAGCAGCACGGCCAGCAAGCCCACCATCGGCATCGGCCACACCCGCTGGGCCACCCACGGTGAGCCGAACGAGACCAACGCGCACCCCCACACCGACGCGCACAACCGCATCGCGGTAGTCCACAACGGCATCATCGAGAACGCCGAGTTCCTCCGCGACCAGCTCCAGGCCAACGGCGTCCAGTTCACCAGCGACACCGACACCGAGGCGCTCGCGCACATGATCGCGGCCGAGCTCGCGGCCGACGAGTCCGCCACCCTCGAGGACGCGGTCGTCCGCACCCTCAAGCGGGTCGAAGGCGCCTACGGCCTCGTGGTGATGGACACCAAGCACCCCGACCAGCTCGTCGTCGCCCGCAACGGCTCCCCGCTGGTGCTCGGCCTGGGCGAGAACGAGATGTTCGCCGCGTCCGACGTCGCCGCCCTCGTCCGCTACACCCGCCAGGTGATCTACCTGGAGGACGGCGACGTCGCGACGATCAAGGCGAACAGCTACCACACGACCACGCTCACCGGCACCCTGGAAAGCGACCACAACGCCAGCAAGGTGCCGACCACGGTCGACGCCGACGCCGACGACTACGAGCTCGGCCAGTTCAGCGACTACATGCGCAAGGAGATCCACGAGCAGCCGGGCGCCATCCGCCGGGCGCTGCGCGGCCGCCTCGACGAGCGCTTCGCGACGGCCAGGCTCGGCGGCATCAACTTCGACGCCCGCGAGCTGCGGAACATCAAGAACGTCAAGTTCCTCGGCTGCGGATCGGCCTACTACGCCGGCCAGATGGGCGCCGCCCTGATCGAGGAGCTGGCCCGGATCCCGGCCGACGCCGAGCCCGCGAGCGAGTTCCGCTACCGCTCCCCGGTCGTCGACCCGGACACGCTCTACGTCGCGGTCTCCCAGTCCGGCGAGACCATCGACACGCTGATGGCGGTCCAGGAGCTGCGCCGCAAGGGCGGCCAGGTCATCGGGGCGGTCAACGTGGTCGGCTCGGCGATCGGCCGGGAGTGCGGCCACGGGATCTTCCTGCACGCCGGGCCCGAGGTCGCGGTCGCCTCAACCAAGGCGCTGACCAGCATGGCGGTCAACTTCGCGCTGCTGGCGCTGCTGCTCGGCCGGGTCCGCGACCTGTCCTCGGCCAGCGGCGAGCGGGTCGTCAACGGCCTGCGCAACCTCCCCGCCCAGGTAACGGAGATCCTGGCCGAAGAGGGCGAGATCGAGACGATCGCCCACCGCTACGCCAACGCCGAGCACATGTTCTTCATCGGCCGGGTCCGCGGCTGGCCGGTCGCCCGCGAGGGCGCGCAGAAGCTCAAGGAGATCTCCTACGTGCACGCCGAGGCCTACCAGGCGGGCGAGCTCAAGCACGGCCCGCTGGCGCTGATCCAGTCCGACATGCCGAGCGTGGTGATCATCCCGTCCGACGACCTGATCGCCAAGAACATCTCCACGATCGAGCAGATCAAGGCCCGCGGCGGCCCCGTCATCGCGGTGACAAGCGCCGACATCCCCGACGGGCTGGCCGACGCCACCATCCGGGTGCCGCGGGCCGAGCCCGAGCTCGAGCCGATCCTGTTCAACATCCCGCTCCAGCTGCTCGCCTACCACGCCGCCGCCAAGCTCGGCCGGGACATCGACAAGCCCCGCAACCTAGCCAAAAGCGTCACCGTCGAATAATTCAAAATCCCTATATCTAACGGACCGTTGTTTCACCTGGTCCGCAGATCCACCGACTACGCCACCGACCCGCCACCGCACCTGTCGGCTACGCCAGCGACACCACTAGGCGATGTCGCTGGCGTAGCCGACAGGGTTGGGCATGCTCCTCCGACCCTGTTCCTCGGCCCTAGGCGGAGCCAGCCTGCACCGTGCGCACCACCGCGGCCAGCAGCATCACCGCCCCGGCGACCCCGGTCGCGCTCAGCCGGTTCCCGAGCACCAGCGCCGCGAGCACGGCGGCGGTAAGCGGTTCGATGAGCGACAGCAGGGCCCCGGTACTCGCTGACGCCTTCCGCAGCCCGCGGAAGTACAGCGTGTAGGCGACGGCGGTCGGGCCGGTCCCGAGCGCCGCCAGCAGCCCGGCCGAGGCGAGGGTCGGCCGGAAGCCGAGGCCGCCGCCGAGCGCCGCCGCGACCGGGAGCAGCGCCAGGCCGCCGAGGCTAAACGCGAAACCGTTCAGGGTCAGCTCGTCCAGACCCGCCACCGGCGACGTCCCGAGCAGGGTGACCGCGGCGAAGCCGGCCGCGGAAAGAAGCGCCAGGCCTGCGCTGGCGAGCACTGCGGTCTCGCTCAAGCCGCCACCGGGACGGCCGGTCAGCAGGCCGAGCCCGGCCAGGGCGAGGGCAATGGTGATCACGCCCGTGCGGCCGAGGGCGCGGCTGCGGCGGGCGTGCTCGACGACGGCCACGATGACGGGGGTGCCGCCAATCGTGACCAGCGTGGCCAGGCTGACCGAGGTCAGCGCGATGGCCGCGAAGTAGCAGCTCTGGAACAGTGCCGACAGCAGGCCGATGACGGCGATCCGGGTCCAGGCAGCCCGTCCGGCGGGCGGCCGCCGGCCGGTCAGCGTCAGGTAGGCGACGATGAGCCCGCCGCCGGCCAGCAGCCGGTAGGCGGCGACCGACAGCGCGGAAAGGCCCGCGGCCTGGCCGAAGAGGGTGCCGATGAGGCCGCCGGTTCCCCACAGCAAGCCGGACAGCACGAGGCAGAGGGTGGAAATAGGCATGAAGAATCGCTCCTGCGACGAGGTGGGAAAGGTCGCGGAAGCGGGGCGCCTGCCTAGCTGGCTGCCCGAAGGGAAGGAACTGGCCTAACGCCCCGCTCAGGAGCGCGGTGGCGGGGTGATCGTAAAGAGCCGGTGCACCCTCAGCAGCCTAATGGAAAATCGGGGGCTCGATCCCCATTGCGGCGCGCATCGCGTCCGCGATCTCCTGGGGGACGGGCTGCTCGCACCAGACGACCTTGCCGCCCTGCGAGCGGCGGGCGCCCCAGCGGGCCGACAGCTGCGAGACGACGTGCAGGCCGCGGCCGTTCTCGGCGTCCTTGTCGACCTGGAGCACCCGGGGCAGCGCGGGCGAGGTGTCGTGCACCTCGCACGTCAGCGAGTCCGGCTCCAGGATGAGCTGCAGCAGCGTCTCGCCGTGGGCGTACTTGATCGCGTTGGTGACCAGCTCGGAGACCAGCAGCTCGGTGACCGGGATGAGGTCCTCGAGACCCCAGCGCTTGAGCGGGTCCCTGATCATCGAGCGGGCCTGCCGGACGGAGGAGAGCTCGGGCTCGAGCGGGAAGCTCGATCCGGTGGTCTTCAGGAATCCGCCGCAGCTTGGCGATCAGCACCGCGATGTCGTCGCGCTTGGCGTCGGAGTAGACGCCGTCGAGGGCGGTCTTGCACAGGTCCTCGAGGTCCTTCTCGGGCGCGCCCTCGCCGAACGCGACCTGCAGCCGGTCCAGGCCCTCGCTGATGTCCCGGTCGCGGGACTCGACCAGGCCGTCGGTGTAGAGGACGAACAGCGAGCCGTCCTCGATCTGGTGACGGGTGGTCTCGACGACGCCGTCGTCGATGATGCCGAGCGGCGGGGACGGCTGCACCTCGAGGTACTCGTTGGTACCGTCCGGGTTGACCAGCAGCGGCGGCAGGTGGCCGGCCACGGCGAGCTCGATCTCGCCGGTGACGGCGTCGTAGACCCCGTAGGCGCAGGTGGCGAAGTGCGGCTCGCGCTCGCCGATGTTCTGCATGAGCTCGTCGAGCTGCTGCAGCGTCGCCGCCGGGGGCAGCTCGAGCATCGCCAGGGTCTGGATCGCGGTGCGCAGCCGGCCCATCGTGACCGCGGCCCGGACGCCGTGCCCGGCCACGTCGCCGACGACGAGCGCGACCCGGGCGCCGGGCAGCCTGATCGACTCGTACCAGTCGCCGCCGACCTCGACCAGCTCGCTGCCGGGCAGGTAACGGTGGCGGACGTCGATCGAGGAGGGATACGACAGGTGGGTCGGCAGCATCGCCCGCTGCAGCGTGAGCGCGGTCGCGTGCTCCCGGTTGTACCGGGTCGCGTGGTCGAAGAAGACCGCCTGCCGCGCGGCGAAGTCCATCGCCATGTCCATGTCGTACCGGTCGAACCGGCGGGTGCCGAGTTCACGGAAGCAGCAGAACAGGCCGACCACGGTGCCCTTGGAGATGGCCGGGAGGACCAGCATCGAGGTGTCGGAGAGCAGACCGCCGACCGGCTTGCGCCGCCACGCGCGGGCGAGCTTCCTGGCCGCCTCCGGGGTGATGGACGCCTCGAGGACCGGCTCGCCGGTGGCGATGCAGCGCGAGTAGGGGGAGTTGCCGGGGAACCGGAGGATCTCGCCGACCGGGAACGCGGCCTGCCAGGACGGGTTCTCCTTGTCGTGCTTGACGTGCAGCCGACGGAGCGGGACGTCCGCTTCGGGTACGTGCGCCGGGACCTCGTTGTCGCCGATCAGCGACTCGAGCACGAGCACCTCGGCGGCGGTGCAGAAGGCGGGCACCAGCTGCGCCGTCATCTTCTTGGCGAGGTCGCTGAAGTCGAGCGTGTCCTCGTCGGAGAGGGCGGAGTCGCGCAGCAGGACCTCGCGCATCAGCCCGGGCTCGATGAACCGCTCGCCCGACGGGATCGGGATCTGCAGGATCACCAGGGCGGCGACGTCGCTGCCGCCCGCCTGCATCGGCCGGGCGCTGACCACGGAGCTGGCGATGGTCCCGTCCGCCAGCGCGATCGAGAGCATGTCGTTCGCCTCGCGGTCGGACTTGATCGCCTCGAGCAGCGAGGCGACCACGAGGATCGCGCCCTGGTCGGGGGAGACCGGCTTGCCGCCGTCCTTGGACTGGGTGGCGGTGATGTCGCTGAGGTTAACTCCGAGCAGATCATCGCTCGATCGTGCGAGAATTTTCGGAGCCGTGCGGTCGTGCTGGACGATCCGGCCGGTGCGGTCGATGCCGAGGATAAGCGTCCGCACCGAGGGTGACGCGGTAGGGCTCACGGTCACCGGCGGTGCCTTTCGGCTCACCTTCTTGCCGGGTGTCACGGGCGACTCCTGGATGTTCGTGCACGACGCGCTCTCGCCATTATGGGCCACCCAGTGCTGCATCTGAGAGCGCTTCCGATTCTTCCCCTTTGCCCATGTATGACCAATTATGTCATATTAACCAGGTTGATGGCGGGTCTTCTGGGGCACTGGGTACCTAACGCGACACTGATTTTCGCTGCATATTCCTTTGGGGAAGGTCGCTGCCTGTTATCTGAGCTCACTACTGGGACAGCGTGGTGTTCTGCGCCGAGGCAGTGGCGACGATGCCCTGGCTGGTGACGGTGATGGAGCGGACGACCAGGCCGGCCGGCAGCTTCGGTATGGAGAAGGTGTACGACGAGGCGATCGTCGACCCGCCGATGAGCGACGCCAGGCCCGCCAGGCCGGTCAGCTTGCCGACCTCGATCTTGACCACGTTCGGGCTGGGGTGCTCGATCTTCCCGGTCGCGCCGCCCAGCGAGGAGTTGAACTTGATCGCGTCGGGCCCGTCGGCCGGGTCGGCGCTGACCGTCAGGCCCGGGATCGGGATCAGGTTGGTGACGGTGGAGAACGAGACCACCACGGTGCCGTTGATCTTGCTGATCGTCGCGCCGTTGAACGACGCGTTGGGGCGCACCCCGGTCGCGGTGGCGTGCAGGCTGCTGATCACGACCTGCTTGACCGTGAAGTTGCTGGCGTTGATGTCGATCTGGCTGCAGGTCGCGCGAGGCGACCTGGGTGAGGAACGGGAACCCCTCGATGCTCACCGAGGGCTTGGTGCCGAGCCCGGAGGAGTCGATCTTGGTCGCGATCGCGTTCTCGGCGAACGCCTTGGCCCCGAAGTCGATCCCGACCAGGATCAGGATCAGCACGACGAGCGCGATCAGCCAGCCGGCGGCCGCGGTGCTTGCGCTTGGGCGGGCGGGACTGCCCGGAAAGCGGGGGCTGCTGCTGGCCCTGCTGCCAGGCTGGTTGCTGCACGCCCCCTGCGACCGTCTCCTCGTACCCGGGGGACTGCTGCGGGGGGTGCTGCCAGCCTTGCGGCCGCACGCCGCGCGGGACCGTCTCATCGGACCCAGGGGACTGTTGCCCGTACGGCGGCTGCTGGCCCGGCTGCCCTTGCTGGCCGCCGTAGCCGCCTGTGCTGGCCCTGCCCGCCGTACTGGCCGGGCTGCCCGCCGCGCGGCGGCGGCTGCTCCGGCCATCCGCCGTTGCGGTTGGTAATTGCTCACCCGGGAGCTCCCCTCAGTGGACCGGCTCCTGATTGTTTATACCCAGCACCCGCGCGCAGGGTACCCCGCATTGCCGTGGGTTTCCCGAGTTGCGCAATTTTGCCTGCCGTTTGACCGGTTGCGGGCGCTTGCTGGCTTACTGGCTGAAGGTGGCGTTGGTGGCGGCGGCCGAGAGCGTGAGCCCCTGCCCGTTGAGCGTCAGCCCGGTGATCCGCAGGCTCGGCGGGACGCCGGCCGGCAGGGTGATCGTGAACGAGGCGGCCGAGCCGAGCAGGGTGCCGACCAGGCCGCCGCTGGTCGGCAGCTCGACGGTTATCTGCTGCGGCCCGGTCTGCTTGATCTCGACCACGCCGCTGGCGCTCAGCCCGCCGAGCACGGTCCCGGTGACCTTCAGCTTGTTCGCGCCGTCGGGCACCGCGGTGAGCGAGGCGGCGTCCCCCAGTTCGCTCGAGATGCCGTCGGTCAGCGAGCTGAGGGAGACGAAGGCGGTCGCGGTGACGTGATCGATCGTGGCGCCGTTCCACGACGAGTTCAGGTGCATGCCGGTGATCGTCGCGTTCAGGCTGGAGATCGTCACCGGGCCCGCCGGGATGTTGCTGGCGCTGATGACGACCTTCTTGAAGTCCTTCGTGGACGACCTGGGTGAGGAACGGGAAGCCCTCGATGTCGACCGACGGCTTGACCGGGAACCCGTTGGCGGTGAACTGGTTGGCCATGTCGTTCTCGGCGATCGCCTGGCCCACGAAGTTGGCGATCACCAGCACGATCGCGAGCACCAGGAGGACGAAGAGCGAGATGACCGAGCGGCGTACCGGCCGCCGCCGGCGTCGCGGCCTGACCGGCGGTCCGCCCGGGGGCCCGTAGTCCTGAGGTCCATAAGCCTGCTGCCGATAGCCCTGATCCCAGTCGCTGCGGGCTCCCTGGCCCTGGGGCCCATAGCCCTGATTCCAGTTGCCCTGCTGCCCGTAGCCCTGCGGGCCATTCCCCTGGCCCCAGTCGCCTTGAGGTCCGTCCGCTGGCGCCCAGCCGCCTTGAGGCCCGTCGGCTGGCGCCCGGACACCTTCAGGCTCGTCCGCGGGCGCCCAGCCACCTTGAGGTCCGTCCGCTGGCGCCCAGCCATCTTGACGCTCGTCCGCGGGCGCCCAGTCACCTTGACGCCCGTCCGCTGGCGCCCAGTCGCCTTGAGGTCCGTCGGCGGGCGCCCGGTCGCCTTCGGGTCCGTCGGCGGACGTCCAGTCACCTTGACGCCCGCCCGCTGCGGGCTCGTCGGCCGCTGCGGGCTCGACGACTGCGGCTCCGTCAACTGCGGCTCCGTCAGCTGCGACCCCGTCGCCCTGGGCCTCGTCCGCCGGTGCCCGGTCACCGTGGGAATCGTCGCCCTGGCGCAAGCCGCCCTGCGGCGCGCTGGCCGGCGGGGCGGGAATGTCGCCCTTGCTCAAGACGGCTCGCGGGACCGTGGCCTGGGCGACGCCGCCCTCAGGAGCACCGGCCGGCCCCAAGCCGACCTCGGTAGCGCTCTCCAACGTGACGTCGTCAGAGCCCGAGTCGCCCGGGCTGCCGGTATCGGTGCCAGCTGTCGGTGTCGGTGTCGGTGTCAACGCTGCCCGCGTCGACGCTGACCAGAGCAACGTCGTCCTGGACCGTCGACGTCGTCGATGGGGGTTGCATCGGCTGGGTCGGTTCGTAGCTCATGGTGGTCCCCCGTCGGGCCAGGCGGCTGTCGCCGAATATAAAAGATCGACAGATGTCGACGTGTACGTAGAAACGCTCGCACTGTAGTTATAGTTCACCAGATTCCGGATTACACCTCCGAGCCCTAGACTCTTGACCAGGTGGGTATGTAACGATCCGGGGGCTTGCCGTTCAATCGGGAGGGGAATTCGGCAGTGGGGATTCAAATGGCGCATAGTTCGCGCAGCGCACCTCCGCTGTTGGTCCGCACGGTGCGTTCCACGCATCGGCTCGAGGGGGGCACCGAGTACCGGATCGGCCGTGACGAAAGCGCCGACATCCCGGTCACCGACCCTCGGGTCTCCTGGGACCACGCGGTGCTCTACGTGTCCGGCGGGACCTGGGTGCTCGAGGACAAGGACAGCAGGAACGGCACCTACGCGGGCTCCGAGCGGATCTCCCGGCTCAACATCGACGGCCCGTGCGTGATCCACGTCGGCAACCCCGAGGACGGTCCGGTGCTCCGGTTCGAGCTCGAACCGGTCCCCGAGGCGCGGCCGACCGCGCCGCCCGCCTCGGCCGGGTCGTCGCATGCCTCCGCCGCCCCTCCTGCCTCGGCCGCGCCGGCGTCGGCCGCGCCGCCCGCCTCGCGCGGGTCATCGCCCGCCGCAGCGGGGGTGTCGCCGTTCGCGGGCTGGGGCAACGCCGACCCGCACGCGTCGCTGCCCGGCGTCGACCGCGAGCCCACCTCGCGCATCAAGCTGCAGTCGGCGCGGGTGGTGAAGATCGGCCGCCGCCCGGACAACGACATCGTGGTGCAGGACCTCGGCGTCTCCAAGGCGCACGCCGAGCTGAAGATGTCACCGACCGGCCGGTACCAGATCTTCGACCTCGGCAGCCACAACGGCACCTTCGTCAACGGCCAGCGGGTGAACCAGGCCGAGCTGACAGAAGACGACATCGTCTCGATCGGCCACGCCACCTTCCGGCTGGCCGGCGGCGTCCTGACCGAGTACATCGACGAGGGCAACGTCCCCTTCGAGGCTCTGGACCTCCAGGTCGCGGTGGGCGACGGCGGCAAGCAGAAGGTGCTGCTCGAGGGCGATCACGTTCCCGCTCGCCGAGCGCTCGATGATGGCGGTCATCGGCCCGGCCGGGGCGGGCAAGTCCACCCTGCTCAACGCGCTGACCGGCAAGCGCCCGGCCACCACCGGCAGCGTGTTCTACGACTTCCGCGACCTGTACGCGAACTACGACGAGCTCAAGCACCGGATCGGGCTGGTGCCGCAGGAGTCGGTCACCCACGACCAGCTCACCGCCAAGTCGGCCCTCGGCTACGCGGCCGAGCTCAGGTTCCCGCCCGACATCACCGAGACCGACAGGAACCTGCGGGTCGACGAGGTGCTGGGCGAGCTCGAGATGACCCAGCACGCGAACACCAGGATCGTCCGCCTGTCCGGCGGCCAGAAGAAGCGCGTCAACATCGGCCTCGAGCTGCTGACCAAGCCCAGCCTGCTGTTCCTGGACGAGCCGACCTCGCCGCTCGACCCGCACCTCAAGCGCGAGCTCTTCGGCCAGATGAAGAAGATGACCGAGAACGGCCAGTCGGTCGTGGTGATCACGCACGACGTCGAGTCGAAGCTGATCGACCAGTGCGACCGGCTGATCGTGCTCGCGCCCGGCGGCCGGATGGCCTACTTCGGCCCGCCTGCCGACGGGCTGAAGTACTTCGCGGCCGGCGACTGGGCGGATGTCTTCCAGTCCTTCTCCGACGACCCGACGGCGGACTGGGCGGGCCGGTTCCGCAACTCGCCCGAGTTCGGTAAGTACGTGGCCAACCGGATGTCGGTCAACCCGGCGCAGCAGCAGCGGCAGGCCCGGGCGCCCGACGACGAGGCCAAGCCGAAACAGCGCGGCAGCCTCACCCAGGTGTTCACGATGGCCCGCCGCTACGCGCGGGTGCTGTCGGTCGACCGCGGCTACACGATCTTCGCGGTGGCGCTGCCGATCATCCTCGGCGCGCTGCTGCGGATCATCCCGTCCACCTACGGCCTCGGCGGCCCGCCAGGGAAGAACCAGGGCGCCCAGACGCTGCTGCTGATCCTGGTCATGGCGGCCTGCCTGTCCGGCACCGCGAACTCGATCCGCGAGTTCGTCAAGGAACGCGAGATCTACGAGCGAGAACGGATGGCCGGGCTGTCGTCTGGCGCCTACCTGATGTCCAAGGTGCTGGTCCTCGGCGTCGTCAGCGTGGTCCAGGCGCTGATCATCGTCGTCGTCGGGCTGGCCGGGCACGAAGATGCCGGCCAAGGCCGCGGCTGATACCCGGGCCGCCGATCATCGAGATCGCGGTGGCGACCGCGGTCCTCTGCGTGGTGTCGATGCTGCTCGGCCTGCTGATCTCCACGCTGGTGAGCAAGAGCGATCAGACCATGCCCGCCCTGGTGGTGGTCACCATGATCGAGGTCGTGCTCTCGGGCGGCGTGTTCGCGCTGGGCGCCGGCGCCGAGGCGTACGTGTCGATGATCGCGCCCGGCCCGCTGGGGCATGGCCGCGCTCGCCTCGACCATCAACCTGAACGTGATCACCCCGGCCAACCCGCTGGCGCCGGTCAAGCCGGACGCGCTGTGGGCGCACAGCGCGGCCCAGTGGCTGAACGACATGGGCATCCTGGTCCTGATCGGCCTGATCTGCCTGTGCATCGCCGGCTTCCGGCTCGGCAGGATCGGGCCACGACGAGCGCAAGGCCGCCACCGCTGACAGATAGCGCGGCGCAGCCCGCAGGCGCCCGGGTCCGTTCGATCGAAACCTGATTTTTGTTCTTAATGGGAACAAGTCCGGATCGTGCGCACTTGAGTAGTTCGTGAAGTTTGCACTCCCGGGCCGGGCCGCCAACCAGAAGGTGGTCGTCAGCGCGGTGTTCGTCGCGGCGATGTTCATGAACATCATGGACGGGACCGTGGTCAACGTCGCGCTGCCCACGCTGAGCAGGTACTTCGGCGCGCCGATCGGCTCGGTGAGCGGGGTCGTGACCGCCTACCTGGTGGCGCTGGCGGTGGCGATGCCCGCCTCCGGCTGGGTGGGCGACCGGTTCGGCGGCCGGAACGTCCTGCTCGGCGCGATCGGGCTGTTCACGGCGGCGTCCGCGCTGTGCGGGGTGGCGACCTCGCTGCCCGAACTGGTCGCGTTCCGCGCGCTGCAGGGCCTCGGCGGCGGGATGCTCGTCCCGGTCGGGATGACGATGATCACCCGGGTGTTCCCGCCCGCCGAGCGGATCAAGGCCAACCAGATCCTGGTCGTGCCGACGCTGCTGGCGCCGGCCCTCGGCCCGGTGATCGGCGGCGCGCTGGTGGACGGGCTCTCCTGGCGGTGGATCTTCTACGTCAACCTGCCGGTCGGCCTGGCGGCGGTCGCGGTCGGCGCGCTGTTCCTGCCGGGCGGGTCCGAGCACCCGGCGGGCCGCTTCGACCTGCCGGGCATCCTGCTCGCGGCGACCGGGTTCCCGCTGTTCCTGTACGCGATCTCGGTCGGCTCGTCGTCCGGCTGGAGCTCGCCCCTGGTGCTCGGCACCGGGCTGTCCGGGCTGGCGCTGCTGGCCGCTTTCGTCGTCGTCGAGCAGCGGGTCGCCTCGCCCCTGCTGCGGCTGCGGATCTACCGCGACCGGCTCTTCCGCATCACCAGCCTGCAGCTCATCGCCGCCTCGGGCGGGTTCATGGGCACGCTGTTCCTGGTGCCGCTGCTGCTGCAGAACGGCCTCGGCTTCTCGGCCGTCCACTCGGGGCTGTGCACCTTCACCGAGGCGCTCGGCGGGAATGGCCGGCACGCAGCTGACCTCCCGGATCTACAAGCGGGTGGGCCCGCGCCGCCTGATGATCGCGGGCATGTCGGGGACGGTGCGTGACGATCGGCGCGATGGCGCTGGCCGGGCCGTCGGACGCGGACTGGCTGATCCCGCTGCTGATGTTCTTCACCGGGCTCGCGTTCGGGTTCGCGATGGCGCCCTCGCTGGCCGCCAACATGGCCAAGATCTCGGCCGCCGAGACCGGGCACGCGTCCACCCTGCAGAACACGGTGCGGCAGGCCGGGGCGGCGGTCGGGGTCGCGCTGCTCGGCACGTGCTCGGCGTGACCGGGGCCAGCGCGCTTGACCTGGCCGGCTACCACCTGGCGTTCCTCGTCGCGGCGTCGGTGATGGCGCTCGGGGTGGTCTTCTCCGTCTTCGTCAACGACGCGCGACGCCGCCGCCACCATGGCCGCCGTGCCCCGCGAGGGCGAGGGCGCGGTGGACTCGCTGGCCGAGGCCGCGCTGCCAGTCCGCCTCTGGGCGTCGAGACCGCTTGGCGCTGGCGCTTGAGTGCCGGCCGGCGCGGCGTACCCTGTGCCGGAGTGACAACTGCCGACGGCGCCGCCCTCTCCCTCTCGCTGACCCGCGCGATGCTCAGCCGCTTCCCGCTCATCGACGGGCACAACGACCTGCCGTGGGAGCTGCGCGAGCTGTACGGCTCCGACCTGGCCGCGGCCGACCTGACCGGGCGGCTGCCGAACACCCACACCGACATACCGCGGCTGGTCGAGGGCGGCGTCGGCGGCCAGTTCTGGTCGGTCTACGTCCCGGCCGACCTGGCGGGCGACGCCGCCGTGACCGCCGTGCTCGAGCAGATCGACCTCGTGCACCGGATGATCGACGCGCTACCCGGCCAGGTTCCAGCTCGCGCTGACCGCCGTCCGACGTCGACGCAGGCGTTCCAGGCGGGCCGGATCGCCTCGCTGCTCGGCGCGGAGGGCGGCCACTCCATCGCGGGCTCGCTCGGGGTGCTGCGGATGCTGTTCTCGCTCGGCGTGCGCTACATGACGCTCACCCACAACTCCAACGTCGGCTGGGCCGACTCGGCCACCGACGTGGCCGACACCGGCGGCCTGTCCGACTTCGGCCGCTCGGTGGTGGCCGAGATGAACCGGCTCGGCATGCTGGTCGACCTGTCGCACGTGTCGGCGGCCACCATGCACGCCGCCCTCGACGTGTCCGCCGCCCCGGTGATCTTCTCCCACTCGAGCGCCCGCGCGGTCTGCGACAACCCCCGCAACGTCCCCGACGACGTGCTGCGGCGGCTGGCGGTCAACGGCGGCGTGTGCATGGTCACCTTCGTGCCGTTCTTCGTCTCGCAGGAGTGCGCCGACTGGCTCACCGGCCTGCGGGCCGAGGTGGCCGCCCGCGGCGGCGACCCGGCCAACCTGTCCGCCGTCTTCGGCCTGCTCCCGTCGTGGGAGAAGGACCACCCGATGCCGCCCGCCACCATCGCCCAGGTCGCCGACCACATCGACCACGTCCGCGAGGTGGCAGGCGTCGACCACGTCGGCATCGGCGGCGACTTCGACGGCACCCCGGTCACCCCCGTCGGCCTGCACGACGTCTCCCGCTACCCCGCCCTCTTCGCCGAACTCCAGCGCCGCCACTGGTCCGAACCCGACCTCAAGGCCCTGGCCGGCGCCAACATCCTCCGCGTCCTGCGCGCCTCTCAGCCGACAGGGCACCCCCAACCCCACTGACCCGATCGCTCCAGCACCACCAGCAACTGCTCGCCCACCCAGTCCATCGCGCATCCCCGTCCAAGCGTTACCCGTCGGCGCGACACCATGTCGGCTACGCCATCGACCCCAAACGCCTCCTGTCGGCTACGCCAGCGACACCGATAGAAGCGGTCGCTGGCGTAGCCGACAGGTCGCCAATCCTGTCGCTGGCGTAGCCGACATGCCCGCCAAGTGCCGGGACCTGCTCCTAGGGAACTCCAGCGCCGCCACTGGTCAGAATCCGACCCAAGAAGTCCCGGCCGACGCCAACATCGTCCGCGCCGAGTCAGACGGCGGGACGCTGAGGAGCCCACTGACTCGATCGCTCCATCAGGACCAGCAACTGCTCGCCGAATCCGGGCGTGCCGTGTGCCTGGAGATAGGCAGCGATGTCGTTGACTGTCATCACCGGACCATGCTTTCCTGTGCGACCAGCGACCGAACGAAGCGCCGTCATGACCTGGCCCGGATAGAGACCGAGTGCGTCGAGCAGGAAGTCGTCGAGGGATTGCCTGGTGAGCGGCACGGGCATCGAAGCAGGCGGAAAGTCGGCCAGGTTGTCGGTGACGATAACCTCGGCCCGGCCAGCCAATGCGGCCGCGACTACGTGCCGATCATTGGGATCGGGGAGCTGGATCGCCTCGACCAGCGGCTCCCACTCGGGCACGAGCGCATCGGGAAAGGTTGCATTCATCTGGCCGAGGAGGCGGGTTAGGTAGGCGTCGGCTTCATCGGGGGATACTCCTCGCTTGCCAAGCAGCAAGCGCAGGGTCCGGTCGAGCTCGGCGAGAATCTCCGAGCTCCAAAGCGGTCGATAGGCGCCTGTGCTGGCGATCTCGAGCAGGACATCGCGCGCTCTGCTTGGAACAAGAACGCACGTGTCGAGCAGTGCGCTGACCATGAAGCTAACGTTCGGACTTCTTGCGGGCAGCCTTCAAGGCGGCCTGGACCTCCTCTTGGTCCGCGCCGTACAGGCCCAAGCGCTCCGCATCGGCCGTCATCTCCGCGAACGCGAGCTCGGCCTGGCTCCGCTGCCGCCGGCGGTACTCGAGGAGGTCGTCCAACCGGACCTTGCGATGGCGGCTCGGTTTGTCGAAGGGGATGACTCCCGCTTCGAGCAGTCGCACCAGCGTGGTCCGGGAGATATGCAGCAGATCGGCCGCCTCCTGAGTAGACAACAGCATGTGATGCGGGGCGACTGTGACCGCCAGGCCGGCCTTCATCGCCGCGGCGACCTGTAGAAGAACCTCGAACATCGGCTCAGGAAGTTCGACGCTCCGCCCGTCCGGGCCGGTCAGCCGAGGTCGGATGTCAGCGGTCTGTCGGCCGCGCTCCTGCAGCGCGCTCAGGAAGTCGATGACCTCGGCCGCGTCCTCCCGCGGCAGGTAAGTCTCGTCGGTGAATGGCTCGTTTCTGGCTGGTGTTGTCATTAACTCACCTTCAAACGATCATTATGATCAGTCCGCTCGTTTTGATCGATTCTAGTTCGGGAGCCTCATGATCGCAAGCGCCGGGACCTGCGCCCGGAGGTCGGTAAACTCGCCGGTGATGAGTGCGCCAGGGGTTGTCGACGGGGTCACGCCAGCGCGTGGCCGGGTGTTCAGGTACGAGGGATTCGCCACCGACCCGGAGCGGGGGCTGCTGACCTGCCGGTACTCGCTGGACGGGCGGGACTTCGCCGAGCGGGTCTCGCTTTCCCCGGGGCCGCGCTGGGACACCCCGGCCGCCCGGGCCGCCGCCCGGCTGGTCTTCCTGCTGGCCGGCGTCTCCTACTACAAGACCGCCGCGCCGCCCGTCATCGACCTGGGCAGCACCGCGCTCACCGACGTCGAGCGCGCCTTCCTGCGCGACTTCTACCTGCAGGGCCTCGGCGAGTACGCCTACAAGAACGACCTCGACCTCTCCGACCTCCGCATCGAAGCGCCAACCGCCGCCCCGGCTGAGGCGCGCGCCGCTGCTGCGGCGCGCGCGCAGGCGCCCGCGCCTCCGACGAAAGACCGCCTGGGCCGGGCGCTGGTCCCGTTCGGCGGCGGCATCGACTCGATCGTGACCGTCGAGGGGGTGCGCAAGGTCGCCGCCGACGTGGCGCTGTTCGTGGTGAGCAGGCCGGGGGACCGGTTCGCCGCCATCGAGCGGCCGGCCGAGGTCAGCGGGCTGCCGGTCGTCCGGGCCGGGCGGGAGATCGACCCGCAGCTGCTGCGCTCGGCCGAGCTCGGGTTCCGCAACGGGCACGTGCCGGTGACCGGGGTCATCTCGGCCATCGCCGTCCTCGCCGCCGTCCTCGACGACCGGGACGTGGTGGTGATGTCCAACGAGTGGTCGGCGTCGGTCCCGACGCTGGAGTACCGGGGCGAGCCGGTCAACCACCAGTACTCCAAGAGCGCCGCGTTCGAGGCGGCCTTCCGCGACGTGCTCGCGGCCGACCCGGCCGGGCTGCCGGGCTACTTCTCCGCGCTGCGCGACCGGACCGAGCTCTGGGTCGGCGACAAGTTCGCCGCCCTGACCGAGTACCACGCGACGTTCCGCAGCTGCAATAAGGCCTTCATCATCGACCCGGCACGCCGGCTCGACCACTGGTGCGGCAGCTGCGACAAGTGCTGCTTCATCGACCTGATCCTGGCCCCGTTCATGTCGGCCGAGCCAGCTCCGGGCGGTGTTCGCGGCCGACGGCGGCGGCGGCGAGCCGCTCGACAACCCGGAGCTCGCGCCGAAGTTCGAGGCGCTGCTTGGCTCGGGCACCAAGCCGTTCGAGTGCGTCGGCGAGGTCAACGAGTGCCGCGCCGCGGTCGTGCTCGCCGCCCGGCGGCCGGATCGCGCCGCCAGCCCGCTCCTGCAGAAGCTGGCGGCCGAGATCAACGCCCGGCCCGACGCGCCGACCGAAGCCGAGATCGAGGCCATGCGCCACCCGGTCGGCGCGAGCTTCGTGCCGGCCGCCCTGGCCGCCGAGTGGTCCTGAGCCGAGCATGGCAACCAGCGACCGAGCGGCCCGACGCTCGGCTGGTCCGACCTGCGCGGCGCGCGGGTGGGCGTCTGGGGGCTCGGCCGCGAGGGGAGCGCGTCGCTGCGCAAGCTGCGCGCGCTCGGCGTCGAGCCCGTCCTGGTCGACGACAGCCCCGGGCGAGCCGGGCGTCCTCGCCACCGCCGACGGCGGCCTGGACGCCCTGGCCGCCTGCGAGATCGTCGTCAAGACCCCGGGCATCAGCCCCTACGGACCCGAGGCGGCCGGTCTCCGCCAGGCCGGGGTCATCCTGGTCGGCGGGCTCGGCCTGTGGCTGCAGGAAGCCGACCGGAACCGGGTCGTCTGCGTCACCGGGACCAAGGGCAAGTCCACCACCTCGTCCATCATCGGCCACCTGCTGGCCGGCCTCGGCTACCGGGCCCTGGTCGGCGGCAACTTCGGCGCCGCCCCCTATGACCCGCAGCACGCGGGCGACTACGACTACTGGGTGATCGAGGTCTCCAGCTACACGGCCGCCGATCTGGCCAGCACGCCGCCGGTCACCGCGGTGACCTCGCTGCACCCCGACCACCTGCCCTGGCACGGCGGCGTCGAGCGGTACTACCGGGACAAGCTGTCCGCCTGCTCGCAGCCGGGGGCGGAGCTGACCGTGGCCAACGGCGACAGCGCCCTGCTCCGCGAGCGGGCCGGCCTGCTGGCGCCGAAGGTGGAGTGGGTGTCGGAGGCACGACGAGCCGGGCGCGACCTGGATGGACCCGCTGCGGTCTGCCCGGGCGGGCACAACCGCCGCAACGCGCTGATCGCCCGCCGCGTCCTCGGCGCCCTCGGCAACGCGGCCGCCGACCAGCGACCTGGTCGACCGGTCCGCCGACGACGCGGCGCTGCGGCGCGCAGCCGACGGCTTCACCCCGCTGCCGTCCCGCCTCACCACCGTCGGCACGGTCGACGGGGTCGCGTTCGTCGACGACTCGCTGTCCACCAACGTGCTGCCGACGCTGGCCGCCCTCGACGCCTTCCCCGGCCGCCGGGTCGCGCTCATCGTCGGCGGCCAGGACCGCGGCATCGACTACGCCCCGCTGGCGGCGGGCGTGCGCGGCAGAACCGCCCCGACCCGCGTGCTGACTCTCCCCGACAGCGGCCCCAGGATCAGCGCCGCCTTCGCCGCGCGCAGCCGCGACAGACGTCGCCAACAAGGCCACCGCCGACACGGCTTCGCCGGCACCACCGACTGCCCCGACCTGGACGCCGCCGTCGCGGCGGCCTTCGCGTGGGCGCGCCCGGACGGCGTCGTGCTCCTCTCCCCGGCCGCCCCCAGCTTCGGCCGCTTCCGCGACTACCGCGACCGAGGCGACCAGTTCGCCGCCGCCATGCGCGCCTGCGCGCCCCCTAGATTGACGACCCGGGGGCTCGCCCGGGCGGTCGGGACCGGAGAAGTCGGCAAGCGCGAGCAGTCGTCCCCGGCCCGCGATCCGAGGCGCAATCACCAGCCGCTCCACGCGCCGGCCGAGAGCGCCTGGGCGACCGAGATGCTCGCGTGGACGCCGACGTCGCCCCCGTGGCTCGATCTGGCTGTCGGGACGCGCTTCGGCGTAGCTGCGGCGGCCCAGAATGACCGCGTCCTGCGGGCCGATCACCGCCGCGAGGTTGGCGTCCATCGCGTCGTCCCAGTCGGTGATGAAGCCATCCGGATCCTCGGCCACCCCGTCGAGGGACAGCAACTCGTACACGACGATCTTTCGCACGCCCGGAACCTCCGATTGGTTTCGCTCCCGCTGGTTGACTGATCAAGCTGGTTGACTGATCAAGCCGCAGAAACTAATCGTCAAGCCGCAGAAACTAATCGCTGCCGGAGCGGTCAGCCGGGCTGATCCGCCAGCCGCTCCAGCCGCGCCCACCCGGCCCAGCCGCGCTCGCGCATGAGCTGCTGCATCCGCTCCATCCGCGGGTCGGACTCGACGGCCAGCGCGTCCAGCAGGTCGAACGGCAGGTCGTCGCTCGCCCCTCGCTCGCCTGCGCTCTCGCCGGCGGCGTAGGCCTGCTCGAGAGCAGGTCGGCCAGAATGTCGGCCGTCTTCCGCCAGGCGCGGGTCGTCGTCGCCTCCGGTCGCTTTCCACGATCTCCGACAGGACCCGGTAGAGCCGGACCATTCGCGGGTCTTCGAGCTGCGCGAGCTTGCCCGGCATCCACTCGCGGATCTGATCGGGCCAGCGCGCCGCGACCAGGATCCAGCCGTCCCGCTCGACCCGCCACGATCCGCTCCGACGCCCCGATCTGCCGAAGCCGGTCGAGATAGCAGGCCACCTCCGGCGGGACCAGCAGGCTGTCCCCGGCCGCGAGCTGCGCGATCTGCTTGCGGCTGGCCTCCAGCCGTCCGATCTCGTCGCGCAGCTGGTCGTCGATCCGCCTGACCGCGTCGGCGAAGGCCGCCGCGTCGGCTTGGAGCAGCTCGGCGATCTGACGACAGCGGCACGCCCGCGTTGGCGAGGGTGCGGATCTTGATCAGGGACACGACCGCGGTCGCGCCGTACCGCCGGTAACCCGAGGCATCGCGCTCCGGCTCGGGCAGCAGCCCGATGTGGTGATAGTGCCGCACCGCCCGCACCGTGACGCCGGCGTAGGCCGCCAGTTGACCGATCGTCAGCATGCCCTCATCCTGCCCTCAACTCGCCAAGCCCGGAAACGCCGGCCAAGCGCTCAGGAGATCCGCCGACGGTAGGCGACGTTCGCGCAGCACGTAGGCGACCACCAGGATGCCGACGCACCAGGCGAGGGCGGTCCAGATGCCGGCTGCCGACCGGCTGCCCGGCGAACAGGTGCCCGGATCGTGTCGACGATCGAGGTCACCGGCTGGTTGTCGGCGAACGCGCGCACCGGCGCCGGCATCTTCGCCGGTCGGCACGAAGGCCGAGCTGATGAACGGCAGGAAGATGAGCGGGTAGGAGAACGCGCTCGCCCCGTCCACGCTCTTCGCGGTGAGCCCGGGGATGACGGCGATCCAGGTCAGCGCCAGCGTGAACAGCAGCAGGATGCCGGCCACCGCCAGCCACGCCAGCGCTCCGGCGCCGGACCGGAAGCCCATCGCGAACGCGACGCCGATCGACCAGCACCAGCGAGATCACGTTGGCGGCCAGCGAGGTCAGCACGTGCGCCCACAGCACGCCCGGCCGGGCGATCGGCATCGACTGGAACCGCTCGAAGATCCCGCCCTGCATGTCGTTGAACAGCCGGAACGCGGTGTAGGAGATGCCCGACGCGATCGTGATGAGCAGGATGCCGGGCAGCATGTAGTTCACGTACGAGACCGACCCGGTGTCGATCGCGCCGCCGAAGACGTAGACGAACAGCAGCATGATGGCGATCGGCATGATCGCGGTGGTGATGATGGTGTCCGGGCTGCGGGTGACGTGGCGCATGGTCCGCCCGGTCAGGACGGCGGTGTCACCGACGAAATGCGTGGCCATGATCGTTCCCTACTTCCCGTTGAGGTTCTCGCTCAGCTCGGCCGCAGGCCCGTGCTCCGCGTCAGCATCGTGCGGTCGCCGACGACCGCGAAGAAGACGTCCTCGAGGGAGGGCTGCTTCTCGACGTACTCGACCTTGGCGGGCGGCAGCAGCTGCCTTGAGCTCGGCCAGGGTGCCGTTGACGATGATCCGGCCCTGGTGCAGGATCGCGATCCGGTCGGCCAGCTGCTCGGCCTCGTCCAGGTACTGGGTCGTGAGCAGCACGGTCGTGCCGCCCGCGGCGAGCTCCCGGACGGCCTGCCACACCTCGATCCGCGCCTCCGGGTCCAGCCCGGTCGTCGGCTCGTCGAGGAAGATGACCGGCGGGTTCCCGATCAGGCTCATCGCGATGTCCAGCCGGCGGCGCATGCCACCGGAGTACGTCGCCGCCCGCCGACCGCCCGCCTCCGTCAGCGAGAAGCGCCTCAGCAGCTCGTCCGCGATCGCGCCGGGCTGCTTGAGGTGCCGCAGCCGGGCGACCAGGACGAGGTTCTCCCGCCCGGTCAGGATCTCGTCGACCGCCGCGAACTGCCCGGTCAGGCTGATCGACTCGCGCACGTCAGCGGCGCGCGCGAAGACGTCGAAGCCGTTGACCACGGCCGTCCCGGCGTCGGCCCTCAGCAGCGTGGACAGGATCCGCACGACCGTGGTCTTGCCCGCACCGTTCGAGCCGAGCAGGGCGAAGATGCTGCCCCGCGCCACCTCGAAGTCCACGCCGCGCAGCACGCGCAGCTCCTTGTACGACTTCTCCAGGCCTCGCACCTGGATCGCAGGCCCGTGGGCCTGATCGGTTGCTGAAGGGTTGCTCATGCCAGCCAGCATGGAGGGTTGACGCAGCGTCAAGGTCAAGCCGAGAACGCCAAAAACGCGAGAAACGCCAAAAAACTTAGTCCGCGACCGTGATCCCCAGGTGGTGCGCGAGGAACGGAGCCAGCGTCATCAGCTGCAGGGTGTCGATGCGGACGCCGCTCAGCGACTCGAACCCCGCCTTGATCCCGGCGCCGGAAGCCGCGCCCCGGCAGTCGGAGTCGCTCGCCCAGCCGCGCCCCCCGCAGATCGACGTTGCTCGCAGTTCGCCTTGGTGAAGTCAAGCCCGCTCACCGTGCTGCCGGGAAACTTCACCCGCTGCAGCTTCGCCCCGCCGAAATCAACGTCCCGCAGCACGCAGTCGTCGAACGTCACGTCGGTCAGCGCGGCCTCGCGGAAATTGACCGAGTCGAGCTTGCAGCCGCGGAAAACCACCCGCCGCAGGACGCAGGTGAACGCCTGCACCCCGGCGAAGACGCGACCCGTTGAACCACGCATCGGTATACAGCGCCCCGGCGACGTCGACCGCCACCAGCCGGGTTTGCTCGAACCAGACGTCGGTGAACCGCGCCTTCCGCAGCCGCCCCTCGTCAAAGGAACCTCCGATGAACGCCGACTCGGTGAACCGCGCGCCGCTCGCGGCGGCCGCGTCGAAGGCGACGCCGTCGAATCGCACCCGGTCGTAGTCGCCGTCGATCTCAAGCGAGCCGGCCTGGACTCAAAATCGGACAGGCAGGACGCAAACGGCAGGTCATCGAGCTGGATTGGTGACTTCATGTCTGTTTTCCTAAACTGAGCGTCATGGACGTTCTCCAGCTGCACCCTACCGAGGAGACGGCGGCGTCGCGCAGGATCCCGGTGGTAGTGCTCGATCCGGTCAAATAGCTTAAAGTCGTAAAAAAAGCCCTTGTCGCTCCATCGATGCAGCGGGAGGTCGTCTCATGGCGCCAGCCGATCCTGTGGTCTCCACCAGCGCCGGCCGGGTCAGGGGGCGAATCGAGAAGGGCATCGCGGTCTTCCGCGGCATCCCGTTCGCCGAGCCCCCGATCGGCCCGCTCCGGTTCCAGGCCCCGGAACCGCCGGCGCCGTGGGACGGCGTCCGCGAGGCGACGGAGTTCGGCCCGGCCGCGCCGCAGGCGCAGATGATGGCCGAGGCCGGCCGGCCCGCGCCCGTCCGCCGACACCACCGGCGACTGGCTCACGGTCAACGTCTGGACCCCCGACCCCGGCGCCGACCAGGCTGCCGGTCGCTGGTCTGGATCTACGGCGGCGCCTACATGTTCGGCGCCAGCAGCGAGCCCGGCTACGACGGCACCCCGTTCGCGCGCGGCGGCGCGGTCTTCGTCTCGCTCAACTACCGCCTCGGCATGGAGGGCTTCGCCCAGCTCCCCGGCGCCCCCGCCAACCGCGGCCTGCTCGACGCGGTGGCCGCCCTGACCTGGGTCAAGGAGAACATCGAGGGCTTCGGCGGCGACCCCGCCAACGTCACCGTCTTCGGCGAGTCGGCCGGGGCCGGCGTCATCGCCGCCATGCTCGCCATGGACAAGGCCAAGGGCCTGTTCAAGCGCGCGATCGCGCAGAGCGTGCCCGGCTCGTTCTTCACCAGGGAGCTGGCGACCGACATCGCGCAGGCGATCGCGCGAGCAGGCCGGCCTGCCCTATACCTACCAGGCGCTGGCCGCCGCCGACCCGATGGACCTGGTCAACGCGCAGATGGCCGTCACCGGCCGGATGAGGGAGTTCCCCCAGTGGGGCGGGGTCAGCCTCACCATCACCCCGTTCTCGCCGGTCATCGACGGCGAGGTGCTGCCCCGCTCGCCCTGGCGGGCGCTGCTGGCGGGCGCGGCCAGCGAGGTGGAGCTGCTCACCGGCCACAACCGGGACGAGTACCGGCTCTTCCTGGCGATGGAGGGCAAGCTCGGCACCGTCACCGAGGACGAGGCGGCGGCGACGCTGGCCACGTTCGCCCCCGCCCCCGACGGCGCCGCCGCCTACCGGAAGGCGTTCCCCGACGCCGACCCGAGCGGCATGTACGAGCTGATCTTCTCCGACTGGCTGTTCCGGATGCCGACCCTGCACCTGGCCCAGGCGCACGCGGCCTCCGGCGGCCGGACGTACCTCTACGAACTCGCGGCCGCAGGCGCCGGCGGCCCGTTCGGCGCCTGCCACGGGCTCGACGTGCCGCTCGTCTTCGGCGCGATGGGGACCGGGCCTGAGCGCGATGCTGACCGGCGCGAACCCGCCCGCCGAGTTCGTCGCGCTCGGCGACACGATGCGCCGCGAGTGGCTCGCGTTCGCGGCGGCCGGCGACCCCGGCTGGCCCGCCTACGGGACCGAGCACCGCACGACCCGGGTCTACGACCTGCAGCCCGACGTCGTCTCCTATCCAGAGGAGACGTCCATGCACCTCTGGGAGCGCCACCAGTTCGACGCCCTCGGCCTCACGGCCTAGAAGCAAAAGATCACAACCGCTCATATCGAACGGTCCCGGGCGACTCTCCCACCCAAACGACTCTGTCAGTCCCCAGCCAGCCGGGTCAGCGCGCCGCGCACCACGGCCGGGTCCGTCGTCTGCCAGAACGGCGGCAGCGTGGCCCGCAGGAACTCGCCGTACCGCTTGGTGACCAGGCGCGGGTCGAGCACCGCGACCACTCCGCGGTCGTCGACCGAGCGGAGCAGCCGCCCGGCGCCCTGGGCGAGCAGCAGCGCCGCGTGCGAGGCGGACACCTCCATGAACCCGCTGCCGCCGCGCGCGTCCGCCGCCCGGGTCCTGGCCGAGGCGAGCGGGTCGTCCGGCCGGGGGAACGGGATCCGGTCGATGATCACCAGCCGCAGCGACGGCCCGGGCACGTCCACCCCCTGCCAGAGCGAGAGCGTGCCGAACAGGCAGGTCGGCTCGTCCTCGGCGAACTCCTTGACCAGCTGCATGGTCGAGTCGTCGCCCTGGCAGAGCAGCGGGTAGGGCAGCGACTCGCGCAGCGCGGCCGCCGCCGCCTTCGCCGCCCGCATCGAGGAGAACAGCCCCAGCGTCCGTCCCCCGGCCGCCTTGATCAGCTCCCACATCTCTTCCAGGTACTCGGGCGGCAGCCCGTCCCGCCCGGGGATCGGCAGGTGCTTGGCCACGTAGAGGATGCCGCTGCGCCCGTGCAGCGAACGGCGACCCGACGTCCATCCCCTCCCACTCCGAGCCCATCGCCGAGGCGTCCAGGCCCCACTGCCGCGCCAGCGGCGCGAACGACCCGCCCAGGGTCAGCGTGGCCGAGGTCAGCACCACGGTCCGGTCGCTGAACAGGTTCTCCGCCAGCACCTCGCCGACCTCGAGGGGCGCGACGTGCAGGGACGCGGGCCGGGACGGCTCCGCCGCCCAGTCCTCCGGCCGCTCGAGCCAGACGACCTCCTCGCGCTCCTCGATCGGCTGCTCGAACGCGCTCAGCATCCGCTCGGCCACCTCGCCGATCTCCTCCAGGTTGACCAGCGCGGTCTGCGCGGCGGTGACCTCGGCCGGGTCGGCGTCCTCGTCCTTGGACACGGCGATCTTGCGGACCTGGGCGGCGCAGTTGACGGCGGCCTCCCGCAGCGCGGTCAGGGTCGCGCCGAGCCCCTGGTCGAGGTGGTCCATCCGGCCGGCCGGCATGCTGACGAGCAGCGGCCCGAGGGCGTTGCCCGCCTCGGACAGCCGGGCGATCTCGCCGTCGTCGGCCAGCTTGCCGGTCCGGCGGACCGCGAACTCGATCGCCTGCACCGACAGCTCGCCGCTGGCGACCGAGGTGACCCGGTCGACCAGCTCGTGCGCCTCGTCGACGATGACGACCCGGTGCTCGGGCAGGATGCCGCCCTCGCCGAGGGTGTCGATGGCGAGCAGCGCGTGGTTGGTGACGACGACGTCGACCTCGGCCGCCGTCCGCCGGGCGCGCTCGGAGAAGCACTGCACGCCGAACGGGCACCGGTTCACCCCGAGGCACTCCCGCGCGGTCACCGCGACCTGGCGCCACGCCTGGTCGGGGACGCCGGGGACCAGCTCGTCGCGGTCGCCCGCGGTGGTCGACGCGGCCCACTGGTGCAGCCGCTTCACGTGCGCGCCGAGCGGGCTGGTGGGCCCGTCGAACAGCGAGTCCTGCTCGTCCTCGGGGCCGTTGCGCAGCTTGTTCAGGCAGAGGTAGTTGTTCCTGCCCTTGAGGATCGCGAACTCCGGCCTGCGGCCGAGCGGCCCGCGCAGCGCCTCGGCCAGCCGGGGCAGGTCGCGGTCGACGAGCTGGCGCTGCAGCGCGATGGTGGCGGTGGAGACCACGACCGGGCCGTGCTTCTTGGCCGTGGCGAGCCGGAGCGCGGGCACCAGGTAGGCGAGCGACTTGCCGGTCCCGGTGCCGGCCTGGACCGCCAGGTGCGCGCCGTCGCTCATCGCGTCCCAGACGGCCTTCGCCATCCGGCTCTGCCCGTCCCGCTCGGTGCCGCCGATCGCGGACACGGCGGTGGTCAGCAGCGATAGAACGCCGGCGGCGCCGGTCTCGGAAGCGGGGTCGGCGGTGCAGGTTTGGATGATCCGGGGGACACGAGCCGACGCTACCCTATACAGATGCCGATTTACGCCCTGGACGACGACGAGCCGCAGATCGACGAGCTCGCCTACGTCGCGCCCGACGCCGTTGTCATCGGGCGGGTCACGATAGGCCCGCAGGCCTCGGTCTGGCCCTGCGCCGTGCTCCGGGGCGACCACGGGACGATCACCGTCGGCGCCCGGACCTCGGTCCAGGACGGCACGGTCGTGCACACCACCGCGCGCTGGCCGACGGTGATCGGCGACGACTGCGTGGTCGGGCACAACGCGCACCTGGAGGGGTGCGTGATCGAGTCGGGGTGCCTGATCGGCTCCGGCTCGGTGACCCTGAACCGGGCGATGGTGGGCGCGGGGTCGATCGTCGCCGCCGGGACCGTGGTGCCGGAGGGGTTCGTCGTGCCGGCCGGGTCGCTGGTGGCCGGCGTGCCGGCCGCGATCAAGCGATCCGACGTGGACCCGACCTGGATCGAGTTCGCGGTCAAGAGCTACATCGAGACCGCGCGCCATCACCGGAACGGGCTGCGCCGGCTCAGCTAGTCCAGGACAGATACCGCGATCCGGCACGCATCGCAGGAAACCGATCCCGGGCGCTGGATCGTTATCGTTGTGAGCTGCATAAGGGCAGCAACAGGGGTATCAGGTAAGGTGCCGTGGATATTGACGTCAGCCTTGACTACGGGCTCACCCTGCTCGCCGCGCTTCTCATCGGCACCGGTTTCGTGCTGCAGCAGAACGCGGCTCAGCGTTGAGCCCGATTCGCGGTTCCTGTCGCTACGGCTGATCCTCGACCTGTTCCACAAGCCCCGCTGGCTGCTCGGCATCGGCTGCATGGTCGCCGGGCAGGTGCTCGCGGCGTGGTCGATCGGGAACCTGCCGCTTGCCTTCGTCGAGCCGCTGCTCACCACCAACCTGGTCTTCGCGCTGCTGGTGGCGGTGCCGATCGCCAAGGCGTCGCTCAGGTTCTGGGAGATCACCGGCGCGGTGGTGCTCTGCTCCGGGGTCGCGCTGCTGTCGGTGTCGCGGTCGGCCAAGCCGATCGGCCTGTCGTTCGGCTCGTTCTCGCACTGGCCTGCCGCCGCCGTGATCGCGTTCATCGCGTTCGTCTGCGTCCAGGCCGGGCGACGCGACCCGGGCCGGGCGCGGGCGATGCTGACCGGCGCCGCGGCCGGGCTCATCTTCGGCATCCAGGACGCGCTGACCAGGCAGACGCTGCAGGCGCTGCATCACTTCGGGCTTCGGCGGCCTGCTGCTCGCACTGGGCGCCGTACGCGCTCGTCGGCGCGGGCGCGCTCGGCATCTGGCTGATGCAGAGCGCGTTCAGCGCCGGCCCGCTGAACGTCTCGCTGCCGGCCATCTCGGCCGGCGAGCCGGTGGTCGGGATTCTGCTCGGCGTGGTCGTGTTCGGCGACCGGGTCCAGGACACCCCGGGGGAGCTGGCGATCTACGCCGGGGGACTGGCCGCGCTGGTGGCGGGCGTGATCATGGTCGGCCGGGCCCCGGCCCTGTCCCAGCTCCGCGCGTGGACCGAGGAGAGCATCGCGTCGCTCCCGCCGCTGCCACTGCCGCACGTCCCGACGCTCCCGCTCAACCTGCCCGGGACTGCACTCCGCCCGGTCAGACGACGACGGCGACCCGCCCGACGCCCCGGCCACCGACGACGCGACCCAGCGCGAGATCCCGCCCTCGGGGCCCGCCGACCCCATCACCCCCAGGCGCAGACGCTTCCGCCGACCCTCCCGCCCGGTCTCCGACCTCCGAGGATTAGCCCCCTCTCGATAACCCCCCGCTCCGTACATCCCACCCGCCCCGTACAACCCACCCGCCCCGGACAGCCCCCCGCTCCGGGCATCCCGCCCGCCCCGGACAGCCCCCCGCTCCGGGCATCCCGCCCGCCCCGGACAGCCCCCCGCTCCGGGCATCCCCCCCGCCCCGGACAGCCCCCCGCCCCGGACAACCCACCCGCCACGCCCCAGAACCCTGTTCAGTTCAGCCATCGCGTCGACCTCGACCGGCCCGTCACGCGTTAGCCCGAAAACCTCCCGCCAGGATGTTCGCCCAGCGCAAAGATCTTGGAAGCTTGTATCGTCGCGGAAGTTTTGCACGCGTATAGCGGTCTTTTCCTCCAAGATCTTTATCGGTGTTGCCTCATTCGCCTAATCTGCCCCACCCGTGTCACCCGTGACGCAGAGAGGGAACGTCCAAACGCGCAGACACCCCTGATCGCCGGCGGCCCGGAAGAGGGAGTTGATGCGTGAGCATTTCGCCGCGACTGGTGGGTGCTGGCGCCCGGGCCTCCGGACGTCACCGTGTGCCGTTCGGGTTGGCGCAGCAGCCCCCGGCTCGTGAGCGCGGGGAGTTCGGGTCGCGGGGTGCCCCCAACTGCCCACGATGAGGCCTAATGTCCGAGACGCTGTGGCTAGCGTGTACGGAGCGCCTGGTGGGGCCGGGTCAGGGCTCTGGCAGGCCGAGTTGGCGGTCGACCGGACGGGCGGCGGACCAGGCTCGGTCAGCCGTGATGATGAAGCGGCTAGTGCGGCAGCCTGGACTTGGGACGGGCTGATGAGGCCCAGCCACGGGGGGCGGCTTCCCGGCTGCCGTGGCCGATGAACCGCTCGAGGGCGGTGCCGACGCCGCCCTCGTCCGCGATCAGCTTCCTGATCGTGATGATCATCGTCGGCATCGCCCAGAAGTCGCCGCACACCCACAGGATGGCCGCGCCGATCTGCTGGTCGGCGAAGGGCGGCAGGGTCACGCCCGGTACGTGGTCGTAGACGCTGTAGACCGAGTGGGTCGCGAAGATCGACAGCGTCATCGCGATGAAGATCATCACGACGTTGGTCGCGAGCAGCGCGGCCGCCCGGCCGAGCACCGGCATCCGCGACTGGAACGGCGGCGACGGGATGAACTGGAGCCAGAACAGCACCCCGGCCAGGAAGAACGACGAGTGCATCAGCCAGATGTGCACCAACTGGTTGTTCTCGGCCAGGTCGAACAGGACCGGGAGGTGCCAGCAGCACCATGACCGCGTTGAAGATCACCACCGCGACGACCGGCCCGGTCAGGAAGCGGAAGACGGCCCGGATCGGCCGAGACCAGCCGCCCGCAAGCACCGATCGCGTCACCGCCTGCCCGGATCGGCCGGGCAGCGCCGTCCAGCAGCGGCTGCCCGGGCGCGCCCGCCACCACCAGCGACGGCGCGGCGAACATCAGCAGCAGGTGCTGCACCATGTGAACGATGAAGTAGGAGCTCGCCCAGTAGTCGATCGGCGAATCGACCGCGATCAGCAGCACCCCGAGGCCGCTGTAGAACCAGAGCGACCGGATCCGCCGTTCTCGCGTCCGCTCCGGCCTGGACCGCCTGGCCAGCCGCCAGAGCCCGATCTCGTGCCAGATCACGACGATGGCCACGATGATCACGAACGGGTCGAACGACCAGTTGTCCAGGATGTAGCTGCATGCGGGGGCCTAACCGGACGGGGGCTAGCTGGACGAGCCGAGCTGAATCGGCACGCTGATGGTCTGCGCCTTCGCCCAGACGGTGGACTCCGTGGTCGAGCTGCCACACGGTCAGCGTGGACCCGGAGACGGCCAGCGCGTCGAGGGAGGTGCCGGGCCCGGAGGCGAGCACCGTCGTGTGGGCGGGCGTCGGCGGCAGCAGCAGCCACTGCTGCCCGGGCCCGCCGATGGTGGCCGCCTGCCCGCCCGGCAGCAGCACCCACGTCCCGCCCGAGCGACGTCGCCGTCGCCCCGGCCAGGCCGCCCGACGCGGTGACCGCGCTGGTGACCGGCAGCGGCGCGGACGCCGTCCAGGGCGGCGGATGGTTCCGGCGATGACGCTCGGCGTCGGCGTCGGCGTGCCGAGGAGGACAGCGGCGCGTAGGCATACCAGCGAAGCGCGTTGCCCGCCCACAGCGCGGTCAGCCCCGCCTTGGCCCGCACCAGCGCGGTGCCCACGCCGAGCCGCACCAGCTGGCCGGAGACCGGCAGGCTGAGCCGCTGCCACCCGTCGCCGGCCGAGTAGGCGAAGAGGCTGGCGGCGCCGGTCGCCCCGCAGTCGCCCGCCGCGAGCAGCTTCGGCTGGGCATCGGCCCGAACGAGACCGAGGTGACTCGCACCGTCCCGCACTTCTGGCCGGCCGCGGAGGCCGCGATCGCGCCCGGCTTCGCCAGCGTCCGCCAGGTACTGCCGGCGTCGGAGCTGGCCTCGATGGTGCCGTCGTCGAGCAGAGCGGCCAGCTGGCTGCCGGAGACGGCGAGCGCGCCGGGGGAGGCGGCCACGCCGGCACTGATCGGCCCGCCGGTCGACCAGCTGGCGCCGGCGTCAGCCGTCGACGCGACCGGCGTGAACTTGAGATCCTGACTGGGCCGCACCGCCACCGTGAGCCCGCTCGCGGTATCGGTCGCCGCGACCAGTCCGCCGTTGTCGGCGACGCCCGGCGGCGTGACCAGCCGCCAGGTCGCGGACTTGGCCGGCCGGACGAACACCTCCCAGAACGTCGGGTTGGACGACATCGGCACGATCGCCCAGCTGTCCTTGGCGGTGCTGAGCGAGGTGGCCAGCGAGACGGCCGGGGCGCTGGCGGCGGCCGAGCCGGCCGGTGAGGACGCCGACGACGAGGATGAGCCGCACGCCGCCAGCGCGGCGGTCGATGCGATGGCCGCGACCGCGGCGGCGAGCGCGCTGCGGCGGACCCGCCGCGCCGCCGGCCGCGGTCGCGGCGCCCGGTGGTGGTCGTCACTGGTTCTGTCCCATCGACTGGAGCACGGAGTCGGCCAGCAGCGACGAGAACGAGGACTGGGTGGCGTCCGTGCCGGGTCCAGGATCGTCGCTGATCTCCTGCTGTAGCTCGCCCTTGGCGCTGATCACGAAGGCGATGTCGTTGTGCGCGGCCATCGCGCCGCCCGGCAGGTCCTCGACCTCGATCCCGAAGTGGTGCCAGACCGAGGCGAGCTGGCTGACCGACCCGGTGAGGTACAGCCAGTTCGGCACCGTGTTGAGCCCATCCTGCAGGTCGAACGCCCGGGTGTAGGCCAGCGAGGTGTACGTCGGGTTGGCCACCACCGCGACCAGCTCGGTGTCGCTCGCCTTGGACCCGAGCAGCGTGTCGGCCACCCGCATCTCGGCCGCGATGACCGGGCAGTCGGTGGTGCAGACCGGGTCGAGGAACGCGAGCAGGACGACCTTGCCGCGCAGGCTGGCGAGCGAGACCTGCCGCCCGTCCTGGCTGGTGAGCGTGAAGTTCGGGGCCGGGGTGTCGAGCTGGCCGTTGGTCCCGGCGATCGCCTCGGCGGTGATCGGGTCCGCGGTCTTGTTCACCGTGGCGAACGCCATCGGCGCCGCCCCCACGATGATCACGCCAAGCGCCGCGATCCCGGCGATCACCCGCAGCGGCGCCCCCGCGAAGGCAAGCACCGGCCCGGCGAGCCACCGGGGAAGCCTCGGACTCCGGGCTGGCGCCGATGCGGCCGCCGCCTCGGGCTCATCGGCCGCGGCGACCGCCGCCGCTGTCCGCGGTCGGCTGCGGGGTCAGCCCGAGGTAGCCGACGGTGAACAGCAAGATCAGCGGGATCATGTTGTTCGGGTCGGTGCCGAGACCGCCGAGGAAGCCGAGATCCTCCACCAGCACCCAGTCGGCCAGGCAGAACACGGCCGCGCCGATGACGGCGATCCGGGCCAGCCGCGCGTCCGAGCGCGCCGCGCTCACGCAGAACGCCGCCCCCGTCGCCGCCAGCGCGATCACCGCGACCAGGTTCACCGCGAACCCGTGCGACTCGGTGAAGTTGCCGAAGCCGGAGACGATCACCTCGAGCACGTGCGGCTGCGGGGTCGCCGCCATCGACTGGACCATCGCCGTCAGCGAGCCCGGCTGGCCGTCCAGCCTGCCCTGCCAGAAGCCGCGCCCGGGCCAGGCCTGGAGCAGCGCCATGCCGAGGAAGAAGACCCCGCTGCCGCCGAGGATGAGCCGGCCGATCGTCGGCCGTTCCCAGCTGCGCTGCGGCAGCACCAGGAGCGCGCCGGCCACGACGTAGAGGAGCACGGCTCCCGGCGCGCCGAACAGCACGGTGAGGCCGGGGGCGAAGATCGCGCCGAACGCCTCGCCGAACGACCAGACGATCAGCCCCCAGGCCACGCTGGACAAGCGCGGCGAGCCGGAGCGACCAGCCGCGCACCGCGAAGATCAGCCAGAGCCCGATGCCGACCTGGATCCAGACCGACGACGCGGCGGCCGCGATGGGGTGGTAGTTCCAGACGTTCGCGCCCCAGTTCACCAGGTCTCACCACCCAGGACGGCGAGCCGTCCGCGGCCGGCTGCAGGACCTGGGCGGGCAGGCCGCCCGCCATCTGCGGCTGCGCCTGCAGCAGCCCGTCGAACAGCCACAGGGCGCCGAAGCCGATCCGCAGCACCTGCCGCGCGCGGGGCTCGCGCCAGGCGACGTCCGCGCGCTGGTCGCCGATCGCCGTTCTCATGACGGCCCACGTCGCGAGCACGAAGACGAAGATCAGCGCGACGATCAGCGCCTGCTGCAGCAGCGCCGAGCGGAACGCGGAGACGAGGATCGAGCTGGCAGGGCCCGGGCCCGAGTTCATGCCAGGCATGCGGCCACCTTAATGGGGGAACCGCCCGCGCCCGGGCCGCGCGGGCGAACATGAACATAATGTAATTCTGCTCAAGCGCCCCGGCAGTCTGCGGCTGCGGGAGCGGCACTACGGCACTACGGCGGGGCGGTCAGGAGCGGGCGGCGGGGGTGTTCCGCTTGCCGAGTCCCCAGAGGGCGGCGCTGACAACGGTGATGCAGAACAGCAGGAACGTGACGAGGTGGACGCCGCTGCAGTACTCGCAGACCGATCCGATCTGGAACTCGGCGTAGATCAGGTACATCACGAAGCCCATGCCGACGATCACCGACCCCAGCCGGACGATGTCGACCCCGCGGCTGGCTGATCCGCAGCGCCGGCGGCTGCCACGGAAGCGCCAGGCCCACGGCGAGAAGATCACCACCGCGAAGACGTAGAACGCCAGGCCGAGCACGGCCACCGGGAACACGTTGAAGACCATCGACTGCGAGCTGGTGATGACCGCGGTGCAGTTGAACGTGCCGCCCGCGCCGGACGGGCAGCCGAGCAGGTGCGAGCCGTTGTAGTGCGCGTACGTCTCGTAGGCGGAGATCGCGAGGCCGATCACGGCCAGCACCGTCGAGGTGATCTGCAGCCACAGCGGCGGGCCGGACGGGCTGGCGCCGGCTCGAACGACTCCTCGGGCTCGGGCGCGACCGCGGTCCGCTTGGGCGAGCGGGCCGCGGTCACGTTGGCCGACTTACTCGGGCTGTTGGGCGTGGCAGAGACAGCCGGGACCGTTCGGGAGCTGGGGGTTTTGCCGTTTGAGCCGCCGCCGGCAGCGACGGCCGACCGCTCTTGCTCGACGCGGACCGGTTCCTCGAGCGGGCCTTTGAACTTGCCATCGCGGGTCGTCTCCCGTTGCTGTCATCTGCCGTTATCGCCAGGGCGGGCCGCAGCGCGGCCCGCCCCGTTCCTGACTACTTGGCGAGGGTGCTTTCGAGCTTCTGGATGGTGGGCGTGCACGCGGTGGCGGGCTGGTTGTTGGTCAGCGTGCAGATCGCCGCGGTCTCGTAGTTCGCGTTGGCGATGATCGCCTTGCCGACCGAGGACGACGGGTTGCTCATGTCGGTCGCCACCTGCTGCCAGGTCAGCCCGTCCAGCATCGTCGGGGTGAGCGGCGAGAGGTTGCCGACCTGCGCGTACTTGTTGCCGAAGTCGATGTACGGGATGTACGTGCCCGGGTCGTAGGCGGTCTGCAGCTTCTGCTCGGCCGAGGTCGCGGTCTGCAGCGGCGCGTAGGCGACGCTGCTGCTGGTGGAGTTCCCGATCCGGTAGTTGTGCTCCAGCTCGACCGTCACCAGCGAGATGTACTTGCTCGTGTACTTCGAGCCGTAGAACGTCAGCGTGGGCGTGTTCGCGTCGGTGTCGGTGCTCGACGAGTGCGTGGTCGTGAGGCCGGTGAAGGTGCCGAACCGGCTGAACGCGTTGACCATCGCCCAGCGCTGCGCGGCGCAGAACGGGCAGTACTCGCTGCCGATGAACAGCACCTCGGGCTTGCCGTTCTGGGTCAGCGACGGGCCGTCGACGGTCGCGAAGTAGGACCCGTCGTTCTGGCGCCATCGAGGTGACTGCGCTGCGGGGTCGTGGCGGCGACGAACATCGCGCTCGGGATGGTGCCGCCCGCCGACCTTGTCGGTGACGCTGGTCGGCACGCAGGTGACGTCGTTGACCACCTTGGTCAGCGCGGTGCCCGGTCGGGCCGTTGCTCGACGGGGCGGCCGTGCCGCCGCTGTTGCTGTTCAGCTTCACCAGCACGAACGCGAGCTACCACGATGACGACGACGAGGATGGACCCGCCGGCCAGGTAGATGCGCCTGCGCTGCTCGGCTCGGCGCTGCTGCCTCCCGCTGCGCGGCGATGCGCGCGCGCCGGTCCGGTTCCGACTTGGTCCTACTCGCTTTGCCCATGCGCACATCGTAGGGCGAATTGGCGAGCTAGTGGTCCACGAAAAGCTGAGAGAAACCTTAGATCTTGACCTAGATTTTCGCCTGCAGCGCCCGCACGGTCGACGTGCACGCGGACGCGGGCTGGTTGCCGGTCAGGCTGCAGATCGCCGCCGTCGCGAAGTTGGCGGTGCCGAGCACCGACTTGGCGACCGGGCAAGTCGGGTCGTGCAGGTCGGCGGCGATCTGCGCCCAGGTCAGCCCGGACAGCAGGCGGGGTTGTAGGACGCGCCGACGCTCAGGAACTTGTTACCGTAGTCGATGAACGGGATCGCCCCCTGGTAGGCCGCGTCGTACTTGTTGAGCAGCGCCTGCTGGGCCGCGGTCGGCGTCTGCAGGACGGTGTAGAAGCCGGTGGCCTTGTCGGGGATGTTGGTGTACCCCTCGACCGGGGTGAACGTCAGGTACGAGCTGGTGTAAGCTCGACTTCGCGAACGTCCAGGTCGGGGTCAGCGGGTACGGCTCGGCGTTGCCGCCGCCGTCCTTGGCCGCCGACCGGATCGGGGCGAGCCCGCTGAAGGTGCCGAACCGGCTGAGCGCGACGATCATCGCCCACCGCTCGGCCGCGCAGTAGGGGCAGTACTCGGCGCCGATGTAGAGCACCTCGGGCTTGCCCCCGCTGGTCAGCGCCGCGACCGGTGATCGAGGTCGGGTTGGCCGCGTCGTCCCGGCCCCGACCTGGTCGAGCGTGCTGGCCGGGACCGAGGTGAGCTGGCCGACCACCGAGGTGACGTCGCTGCCGGTCGGCGGGGCGGCGGTGCTGCCGGGGGCGGCCCCGGACGAGCCGCCGTTGGAGCTCGCGAGCACGAACGCGACCACCACCGCGATGACCGCCATGATCGAGCCGCCCGCCAGGTAGCAGCCGCCGCTTGCGCACCTGCGCCTGTTCGGCTGCGCGCTGTGCGGCAATCCGCCCCCGCCGGTCCCCGCCACCCTCGACCATCAGCCGCTCAGCCCCCAAGTGCTACATGAAGTCACCGACTATCGCGCATTGTAGCTGAGGGGGCGGCTTCGCCCACGCTCCGGCACGGCCCCAGACGCCCCCGCACGTCGACCCCCATGGCACGGAAATGAGGGGGGATGCCATGGGGGTCGACTGCTGACGGCGTGAGCACCAGGGGGGGATGGCGCCCACGCCTGTTCTGGGGAGGGCACGCTGCCCGCCAGCGGCGACCGGGCCCGACGTGGCTTCATCGCGGCCGGGCCGATGATCGCTCGTCTAGTGATAAACGGGCAGGCTCTAGACGATCTCGATATTTTCTAGATGACTGCCATCGAGTCCGGTAATCTCCGTACCTGTGGCAGCTGGTTGCGCCGGGTAGTCGGCGTGCCCGCGGGCACGCGGACGTACGCGGCACGAGAGGGGCGGCTTGCGGTGGTTCCGCTGCGGGTAGGAGTGCTCGGCCCGGTGACGGTCTGGCGGGACGGCCGGGAGCAAGCCGCAGGTCAGCCGCGGCAGCTGGCGGTTCTCGGGGTGCTCGCGACCCGTGCCAACCGGGTGGTCTCGCGCGGCGAGCTGGTCGACGCGGTCTGGGGAGACCAGCCGCCGGCCAGCGCCGAGGGCGGTATCTACACCTATGTCGCCGGGCTCCGCCGCGTTATCGAGCCGGACCGGCCGCGCCGCGACCCGGACCGATCGCGGCAGTCGCCGGCCAGGACGATCGTCTCCGGAGGCGGCGGCTACCTGCTGCGGCTCGGGGCCGGCGCCCTCGACGCGGACCACTTCGGGCGGTGCCTGGCGCGCGGCCCGCGGGCTGCGGGCGGACTGCGATCTGGACGGCGCGCTGCGGGCGGTGGACGAGGCGCTGGCGCTCTGGCGGGGACTGCCTTACGCCGGGGTGCCGGGCCCGTTCGCCGAGGCCGAGCAGCGGCGGCTGACCGAGCTGCGCACCACGGCGATCGAGGAGCGGGCCGATCTGCTGCTCGCCCAGGGACAGGCGGCCGCCGCGGTGCCCGAGCTGACCGCGCTGACGGCCGCGCACCCGCTCCGCGAGCAGACCACCGGGCTGCTGATGATCGCGCTCTACCGGTGCGGCAGGCAGGCCGAGGCGCTGCGCGTCTTCGGCGAGACCAGGAAGCGGCTGGCTGAGGACCTCGGCATCGACCCCGGCGGCGAGCTGGCCAGGATTCACCGGCAGCTGCTGGCGATGGACCCGGCCCTCGACGGGCCGGTCACGGCCCCGTCGGTCATCACGACCGGGCTGGGCGATCCGGGTTCGGTGACGTCGGCGGCGGCGCCAGGAACCGGCCCGGACGCGTCCGCTCCGGCCCGGCCGGCCGCGGCCCAGCCGGGACAGACCGCGCCCGCGCCGGTGCCGGTGCCAAGCCCGGCCCAGCTGCCGCCCGAGGTGGCCGGCTTCGCCGGCCGGACCGCCGAGCTGCACTGGCTGCACGGTCTGCTGCCGGGCTTCGCCGCCGACCCGGCCACCGGCCCGGCCGCAGATCCGACCGCGAACCCGATGGCGAACCCGATCGCGCTGATCACCGGCACGGCCGGGGTCGGCAAGACCACACTCGCGATCAGGTTCGCCCGCCAGGCCGCGTCGCGCTTTCCCGACGGCCAGCTCTACGTCAACCTGCGCGGGTTCGACCCGGCCAGCGCGCCGGTGCCGCCCGCGGTGCGCGCTGCAGGGGTTCTTCGACGCGCTGGGCGTCTCGCCCAGGCACGTGCCGGCCGGCCTGGACGCGCAGAGCGCGCTGCTGCGCACCCTGCTCGACGGCAAGCGGCTGCTGCTGCTGCTCGACAACGCCCACGACGCCGACCAGGTCCGGCCGCTGCTGCCCGGCAGCGCGGGCTGCCTGGTCCTGGTCACCAGCAGGTCCCAGCTGACCGGGCTGGTGGTGGCGGACGGCGCGCGCCCGCTGCCGCTGGGCGTGCTCGACGGCGTCGAGGCGGCCGAGTTGCTGGCCCGACGGCTCGGGGCCGACCGGGTGAACGCGGAGCCCGAGGCGATGGCGGCGCTGGTCGAGCGGACCGCCGGGCTGCCGCTGGCGCTGAGCGTGACCAGCGCGCGGGCGGCGTCCCGGCCGGGCGCGGTCCTGGCCGACCTCGCGGCCGAGCTCACCGACGCCCGCGACCGGCTGGACGCGCTGCGCACCGGCGAGGCGGCAACCGACCTGCGGGCCGTGTTCTCCTGGTCGGTCGGACAAGCTCAGCGTCGGCGCGGCGCGGGCGTTCCGGCTGCTCAGCGTGCATCCGGGCCCGGATATCTCCGCCCCGGCAGCGGCCAGCCTGCATCGCCGTCACGCAATCGCAGGCGCGGGACGCGCTGGCCGAACTGGTCCGCGCCTCGCTGCTGACCGAGGACGCGGGCGGCCGCTTCGGCTGCCATGACCTGCTGCGCGCCTACGCGGTCGAGCTGTCGGCCCGCGCCGACAGCGAGGCCGACCGCGACGCCGCCCGCCATCGGATCGCCGACCACTATCTGCGCACCGCGCACGCGGCCGCGAACCGGGTCTTCCCCGCCCGCGGCCAGGTTCCGCTGCCGCCGGCCGAGCCGGGCGTCACCGCCGAGGACTTCGGCGGGCCGCCCGACGGGCCCGATGCCGCCAACGATCCCGCCGATGAGTTGTACCAGGCTGATGCGTACGAGGCAGCGCTCGGCTGGTTCGCGGCCGAGCAGCGGGTGCTGCGCGGCGTGCTCGAGCTCGCCGTCGACGCACGGGCTCGACGAGCACTGCTGGAAGCTGGCCTGGTACTGGGCGCCGAAGCTGAAGCGGCGCGGTCAGCTGCATGAGGTGCTGACGGTGCAGCGGATGGCGCTGGCGGCGGCGGACCGGCTCGGCGACGGCCGATGCGCTCGCCCACGTGCACTACGACCTCGGCCACGTGAGCGCTCGGCTGCGCGACTACGAGACGGCCGACCTGCACCTGCGGCGGGCGCTCGGCCTGTTCATCGAGCTCGGCGACCGGGCCGGCGTCGGGCAGGCCCAGCACGGCCTCGGCGCTGCTGCTCAGCCAGCAGGACCGCAACGCCGAGGCCCTCGAGCACGGCCTCGAGGCGCTGCGGCTGCGGCGGGCGTTCGCCGACTCGGCGGCGGTCGCCTACTCGGAGAACATGGTCGGCTGGATCCGCGCCCACCTCGGCGGGCACGAGGAGGCGCTGGTGCACTGCCGCGCGCGCTCGAGCTGCACCGCGAATCGGGCAGCAGGTCCGGCGTGGCCGACACGCTCGACAGCATCGCCTACGTCTACGGCCGGCTGGCCGACTGCCCGCGCGCGATCGACCACTACGAGCAGGCGCTGGCGATGTACCAGCACATCGGCGACCCGGAGGGCGAGGCTCGCTCGCTCCTGCACCTGGGCGACGTGCAGCTCGCCGAGGGGCTGTCGCGGGCGGCCCGGCGCAGCTGGGAGCGGTCGCTCGGCGCTGCTGGCCGACGATCCCCGGCGCGGACGTCAGCGAGGCAACGTTCCGGCTGGCCGTCCGGGTGGCCGACGGCTCGCTCGCTTCCTAAGCCCCCGGCCTGCCTAGGCCCCCGGCCTGCCTAAGCCCCCGGCCGACCGAGACCCCAACCCGGTCGCGAGCCAGGTCGTGTCCCAATGATGCTGTAAAATTACAGTGCGCCGTCAGCTACGTTTCGTTGGAAGAGGTGCTAACGCTGGACACGCTCAACCGTGCCTTGCTGCTGGAGAACATCCACCCGGACGCGACGGCTCGACTAACTAAGGCTGGCTATCAGGTCCAGACGCTGCCCCGAGCGCTCGGCGAGGACGACCTCATCGAGGCGCTGCCCGGGATCAGCCTGCTCGGCATCAGGTCCCAGACCCAGGTCACCGACCGGGTCCTGGCCAGCGCCGACGGCCTGCTGGCGGTCGGCGCGTTCTGCATCGGCACCAACCAGGTCGATCTGAACGCCGCCGCCAAGCGCGGGGTCGCCGTGTTCAACGCGCCGTTCTCCAACACCCGCTCCGTCGTCGAGCTGGCGATCGCCGAGATCATCTCGCTGGCCCGACGGCTGCCGGCCAAGAACGTCAAGATGCACGCGGGCGAGTGGGACAAGTCCGCCAAGGGCGCCCACGAGGTCCGCGGCCGCAAGCTCGGCATCGTCGGCTACGGCAACATCGGCACCCAGCTCTCGGTCATCGCCGAGTCGCTCGGCATGTCGGTGTACTTCTACGACATCGCCGACCGGCTGGCGATGGGGAACGCGCGCCGCTGCTCGTCGCTGGAGGAGCTGCTCGAGTCGGTCGAGACCGTCACCCTGCACGTGGACGGCCGGGCCGGCAACCACGGGTTCTTCGGCGAGGAGGAGTTCGCCCGGATGAACCCCCGGTCGATCTTCCTCAACCTGTCGCGCGGGTTCGTGGTGGACCACGCCGCGCTGCGCGCGAACATCGAGTCCGGGCACATCGCGGGCGCGGCGATCGACGTGTTCCCCAAGGAGCCGAAGGGGAACGGCGAGGAGTTCGTCTCCGAGCTGCGCGGCCTCGAGAACGTCATCCTGACCCCGCACATCGGCGGCTCGACCGAGGAGGCGCAGCAGGACATCGGCGAGTTCGTCTCCGGCAAGCTGGTCGATTTCGCCGGCGGCGGCGCCACCGCGATGTCGGTCAACATGCCGCACGTCGCGCTGCCGACCGTGCCGGGCACGCACCGCCTCGTGCACCTGCACAAGAACGTCCCCGGCGTGCTCGCCTCGATCAACCGGGTGCTGGCCGACCACGGCGTCAACGTCGAGGGCCAGCTGCTGCGCACCCGCGACGAGCTCGGCTACGTGATCACCGACATCGGCACCAGCTACACCGACGAGGTGCTGGACGAGCTGCGCGACATGGACGTCACGATCCGGCTCCGCACGATCGAGTCGGAGTACGACCGAGAGAAAGATCGCAACCGGCCAGCACGCAGACGCTCCGAGACCCTCAGGCGTCAGCCGCGCACCTTGTACTCGTACGGGATCGCGACCAGCTGGCTGCCCGACAGGAACTGCAGCGAGTCCACGAAATCGTCGACGTAGACGATCCCCTGCACCACCGTCCCCGCCTTCCCCGACGGCTTGATCGTCAGCGTCAGCGTCCTCGTCTGCCCGGGGTTGACCGTGAACAGGTTGTAGGACGCGGACCGGGCCAGCGACGTGACGCCGAACTGCCAGAAGTCGCCCTCGCGGCGAGGTCACCGTCGGGTCGAACGCCTCGGTGGTCGCGCGCATCGTCATGCTCGCGGTCGCCGCGGCCGCCTTGCCCGCGCCGAACGGGCCGACCTCGGACGGCACCGCGAACCAGAGACCCTGGGTGACCGGGGTCGTCGCCCGGCCGAGCGGGAACCCGGCGGTCGCAGACGCGCCGGACGAGCTCTCCTCGTCCGGGTCGCCCGGGAACGGCCCGAAGTCGAACATCACCCGGCCCTTGGAGGTCGTCGCCGTCGGCCGACACGCTGTGGGTCATGGTCGGCACGATCCACTCCGGCGGGTCGGCCGAGGCCGCCAGCGGCAGCTTGAGCCCACTGACCGCGTCCTGCGGCGCCAGCGCGTAGCTGGCCAGGACGCGGCGTCGCGCGTCGAGGAAGACGTCCTCCGGCGCCGCGCCGGTGTTGTCGAGCCTGATCTGGTAGCTGTACGACCTCCCGGCCTTGAGCGTCGCCCGGGGCCCGCCGGGCAGCCTGCCGCGGCTCCACCGGACCGCGTTGAACCTGATCAGCCCGGTGAACGGGTCGGTCAGCTCGTTGCCGGGGACGGGCGCGGTGAAGTCGATGATCAGCGTCCATACCCCGGTCGTGGGGTTGGACGTGTACAGCGACAACTGCCGCCGAGGCGACTCGACCGGCACCCCGGCCGCCGGTGAACCCGGTGGTGAGGTAGTTCGAGCCGTAGCCCATGGTCTGCCCGCCGGGCGCGACCAGGTACGCGCTGACCTGGTTTTCCGGGTCGTTGCCGAGCACCACGTTGACATCGAGGTCGCGCAGCATCACCGGCAGGTTAGACGGCACCACGAACGAGTAGGACTCGACCTGGCCCTCGCCCGGCGAGCGTCCGTTGCCGCCGGTCAGCACGCCGCTGAACCGGCCGCTGGTGCCCAGCCCTGCGTCGACCCGGCCGCGCAGCGTGACCGGGACGCTGACCGGCCCGCCGCCGGCCGGGCCGGTGGCGAACTCGACCGTGCCGCTCGAGTCGCCCGCCCCGGCCGGCACCACCGCTGACACCCGCACGGTCTTGGCGGCGCCGGGCGGCAGCGTCAGCGACGACGGTGCCACCGACCCGAACGACGAGGTGCGGGCGACCGTCGCCCCGAACCGCACCGCCCCGGCCGTGCCGCCCGCCGTGGACGTGTCGCTGAAGATCTCCGCCGTCCACGTCCCGGCCGCCGGGTGCAGCACCTGCGCGCTGCCGTAGCCGCCGGCGCCCTGCGGCAGCGAGTGCGCCGCGAGCCGCCCGGACGGGTCGACCAGGACCAGCCTGACCCGCTTGTTCGGGTGGCTGGCGGCCGCCGCCGCGGCAGGCCAGGCGATCGAGCCGTTGAGCACCGCCTGCCTGGCCGGCACGGTGAACCGCACGGTCGCGTAGTTGGCCGCGGCCCCGGTCCAGCTGGTGAAGTGCGTGCTGCGACGGTCGCTGAGCGTCACCGTGGCCTGCTTGACGACCGAGTTGCCGGTGAAGCCGCGCCCGGCCACCGACACCCGCTGCGTCTTGGTGCCGGTGTTGGTCACGGTGACCGACCAGTGCGCGGTCGTCCCGGGCTTGCCCACGTAGTTGAGCTGGTTCGACGACAGCCGTAGGGACTCGCCGACCGAGTTGCGGTGCGACCTGAACGAGGCCAGCTCGACCGCCTTGAGGCTGTTAAGCAGCCCCGAGCCCTGCTCGGTGGCGGGCGCCCCGAGGTCGGTCGCGGTCGACAGCAGGATCTGCCTCACCTGCGCGGGCGTCGGCGTGGCGTTGCCGTGGGCCTTCCGGTAGGCCTGGATGACCAGTGCCGCCGCCCCCGCCACCTCGGGCGCCGACTCGCTCGTCCCGCCGGTCTCCTCGACTGGCGACGCCTTGCCGAGGAAGTTGACGCAGTCGGCGTACTCGGGCGGATCGGGCGTGCAGGAGGCGAACGAGAGGTCGCCCGGCGCCACCAGGTCCAGCGTCCGGCCGGCCTGGGTGTAGCCGCCGCTCGAGAGCGCGCTGATGTTGTCGTTCAGCCAGCCGCCGGGCGCGAACTTGTCCGCCCCGGCGTAGTCGGTCTGCGCGTAGAACCGGAAGTCGGTCGACGCGCCGACCGAGATCACGTTCGGATCGGAGGCGGGGGAGCCGATCGTGCTGAACGGCCCCGCGTCGCCCGCCGCGACGACGACGGTGACGCCGGCCGCCACCGCCATGTTGTTGAACTCCTCGACCGCGTCGAGCGAGGAGACGTCGGGGAACGGATTGGCGCCGAACGACTCGTTGAGCACGTTCACGTGCTCGGTGTCGACCGCGTAGTCGATTGCCTGCAGGAACGCGGAGGTGGTAGAGACGTCGTTGTTGCTGAACACCTTCAGCGCGACGAGCGAGGCGCCGGGCGCCACCCCCTGGATCCGGATATTGCACGCGGTGCCCGGCGTCTGCGCGCTGAACCCGGCCACGTTGTAGACCTGCCGCCCCTGCCCGGCGATCGCGTTGGCGTCGATGAACGCCTCGCCGCCCTCGGTCGGCGCCGCCGTCCCGCCGCCCGTGAAGTCCGCGTAGTGGCCGATCACGGACTTGCGGCCGCGCTTCAGGTTGGCGTTGCCAGGATCGATCCCGTCGGCCAGGAACGCGACCTTCACCCCCGCCCCGGTGAAGCCGAGCGACCGCGCGGTCACCGCGCCTGCCGTCGTCGAGTCGGTGTGGGTGAGGGTGAGCGCGTCCGGCGCGAGCTGCGGGGTCGTCGCCGAGCAGGCGCCGGCGGCGTCTTCACGGTGGACGCCGCGGTGTCGGGCATGGCGGCGGTGGGCACGTCGGCGGCAGGCGCGTCGGCGGCCGCCGCCGGCCCGACGATCGGGCTGTCCGGTATCACCGCCGCGACCCCCGGGCTGTCGGCCAGCGTCGCCACGGCCGAGCTCGGGACCCGAGCCGCGATGGCGTCAACCAGCCCGTACTTGTGCACGTCGGCCGCTCCCAGCTGCGCCAGCTGGTCGAGGTAGGGGGCCTGGGCGGCCTGAATAAGAGCAAATCTTTGGTCCGAACGGTCCCGGGCTCCGCCCCCGGCGGCCGGCTGGTCCTTGAGGAAGACGATGACCGGCACGGCCGCCTGGGCCGCGGCCGGCCCCGCACCCGCGGCCGGCCCCGCACCCGCGGCCGGCCCCGCACCCGCGGCCGGCCCCGCACCCGCGGCCGGCCCGCACCCGCGGCCGGCCCCGCACCCGCGGCCGCAGGTGATCTTGTCGCCGCCGCCGCCGCCGGGACCGAGGCCAGCGCGAGCGCCGCGCAGATCCCGGTGCCGACCAGCCCGGCCGCCCTTGCCCGTGCGTGGCCGCCCGCTGGTCCGTGTGCAGCGCCTCCGGCCCGTGAAATACCGCGCATCCGTTCGCCCCCGTTTGCGTGCGTGTGCATGCCATCGCGTCCTTGGCGAAAACCAGCCACGACCCGACACGATCGCACAGCAGCTTACGGAGAAATCAACGGTCATGCCCGAAAACACGCCGGCCTGAGCAGGATGTCTTCCCTGCTCAGGCCGGTGATTAAAACGTATGTCCGCTATGCCCCAGCAAGGAGCGGCGGGAGCGAGGAAACGGTCCGCTCGGCGTGGTGCATTTCCGCCGCCTCGACCAGGGCGCGGAACAGCCGGGGGTCGGTCCCCATCTCGGGGTGCCACTGAACGCCGACCAGGAACTCGCCCGGCGTGGTGGACTCGATGCCCTCGATGATGCCGTCGTCCGCCCACGCGACCGCCGTCAGGCCGGCCCCGACGATGTCCACCGCCTGGTGGTGGTGGGTCGGCACCTCGAAGAACTCTCCGCCCGGGAGGATCGACGAGATGATCGTGCCGCTGGTCACCCGCACCTTGTGGCGGCCGAAGCCGTCGGCCGGGCCGCTGTGGCCGTCGTGCCCCACGAGCTCGGGTACGTGCTGGTGGAGGGTGCCGCCGCAGGCGACGTTGAGCATCTGCGCGCCCCGGCAGATGCCGAGCAGCGGAACGCCCTGGCGGACGCAGGCCTCGGCGACGGCCAGCTCCCAGGGGTCCCGGTCACCCGCGGTGACAACCGTCTGCGGGTGCTTGGGGGCGCCGTAGATGGCGGGGTCGATGTCGCCACCCCCGGCAATCACAAGGCCGTCTAGGACGGCCACGGTCGCCTCGGCTTCCGCCTCGTCGCCGCCGGGCGGGAGCAGGACCGGACGGCCCCCGTTGTTCCGGATGGACGTTACGTAACCGTACGGCAGCAGGGCACCCTCCTCCGACCAGCCACGCCAGTCGGCGTTGGTGTGGTACGTGGTGATGCCTATGGTCGGCGCCATTTGTCCCCTTCTGTGATAGAAGCGCACCGAATCACCTTCAGGCCCCCCAACTACGACCGGTGAGAAGACAACCTCGGAACTCCCGGTGCTCCGTTGGCCCGAGGCGACGACCCCCCGTAACCCCCCCGAGGGATAATTTCAGCTGGGGAAGGTGGGCGAGATGCCGAAAATAGAGGTTACTAGCGTTGCGCCCGCGATTGCTGCCGATCGCAGATACTTACCCAACGTAACCGACGCTATGTGGAGCGCGGTTGCCCGTCGTGTCAGCCCGCTCGCTAGCGCCACCAGGGCCGGCTGCGGACCTCGCCCATGTGCAGCGCGGGCTCGCTCACCGTCTGGGCGCTCTTGCTCAGATGGTGCAGGTGCTCCTGAACCCAGAGCAGGTGCGGGTGCGCGAGCTCATCGGCCACCGGGAGCACGCTGGCCTCGTGATTACCGTCGGTAACAGCGGCATTCCCGCCGTCGCCGTCACGGACGCCTGCCCCGCCGTCCCCGCCGTCGCCCGCCGACCGCGCTCCCGCCAACGCCGACGCCGACGCCCCTGCCGACGCCGCTGACGGCCGTCACCGGCTGCCTGGGCACGGCCGCCGCCACGATCGCGGGCGCGGGAATCTCCGTCAGCTCACCCGGTCCCGGACGGCTCACCTCGCCCGCCACCGCGTCGTAGAACCCGGCCAGCCCCTCGGCCGCGAGCCTGAGGCTGGTGCAGGCAGGCGCGCCCTCGTACTCGTCCGAGCCCTGCAGCGGCACGCAGGCGCTCCACCGCCCGGCTTCCTGATCGGGCCCGTGGCCGTTGGCCTCGGCCGGACCGCCGGCCGCAGCGTGGCCAGGCTGTGCGCGGTCAGCCGGAGCCGGGTCGAGGCGTTGACCAGCGTCCACAGGTCCTCCTTGGTCAGCCGCTTGCTGCCCTGCTCGGTCAGGAAACCGCGGACCGCGTCGTCCAGCCTGATGGCCGCGCCCGAGGCAGCGATCGACGCTGCGGGCGGCACCATCACCTCGCTCAACGCCCAGTCGACCGCCTGGGTCAGGAACGCCGCCCCGGACCGGAACGAGTCGGCCAGGTCGGTGCTGACCACCGCCACCACCCCGCGCGGCCACAGCAGCACGCCGACCGCGAAGCTCACGGCGCAGCCGATCGCCACGTCCTCGACCCGCAGCAGCCCGACCGTCCAGCCGACCGGGTCGAGCAGGTTGAACAGCACCACCACGGTGACGGTGAACGCCGCCTGCCCGACCAGGAACGGCGTGGTGCCCGGCGCGTACGCGGCGATCAGCACCGCCACCGGGAACACCGCCCACAGCGCGTCCGGATTGGTCCCGATCCCGACCAGCAGGGCCGCGCCGATTACGAACCCGACCACGGTGCCCGCCAGCCCCCGCCACGCCGTCGACCCGGTCGCCGAGGCGCTGGTCCGCAGCACCGACAGGGTGCCGAGGACGACCCAGAACGCGTGCTGGACCCCGGACGCGTCGGCCACCGCGACGGCCGCCGCCATCGCGATCGCCGCTCGCAGCGAGTTGAGGAACCAGACCGAGCGGACCGACGCGTGCCGCCGCACCAGCGTCGCCGCCGCCGTGGCCGAGGCGGCCCCGGGGGCGCGCGCGAGCACGGCGGCGGCCCTGGCCGGCACCGTCCCCGGCTCGGCCCCGGGCGACTCGTACCAGTGCCGCCGCGCGGCCTCGATCGTCTCCGCCGACGCCCGGTGGCTGACGATCAGCGCGTCGGCGGCGACCGACCGGGCCACCACCGAGAGCGCCTGCGCGTGCACCGCCTGCGCGGCCGCGACCCGCGCGTCCGCCTCGCCCACCCGGCCGGACAGTTCGCTGAGGTGCTCGGCCGACGCCGCCCGGGCGCTCTCGACCGCGTTGAAGTCAGGCTCCGCGTCCCGGCCGGTGAGCAGCGCCTGGGTGTCGCCGAAGAGGTCGGCCGAGCGCAGCAGCAGCGCCCGGTCCTGCGGGCAGCCCTGGGTCAGGTCGATGTGCCCGTCGAACGCCTCGGCGATCTGGGTCGAGCTCCACTCGAGGAGCTGCACCATGCTGCCGAGGGCCTGGTCGGAGGTGGCGAGCCCGGTCGGCCGGTACGGCGCCGCGGTGAACGCCGCCCGCAGCCGGTCCTTGGCCGCCATCATCGCGTCGTGGCTGGTCACCTCGCCCGCCGCGGCCGCCCGGACCCGGCTCGCGAGTTCGCCCGACAGGTCGGCGACGGCGGCCCGCAGCCGGTTGGCCGGGGCCGGCGGTGACAGCAGCAGCACCGCGATGGTGCCCGCCGCCGACGCCAGCCACCAGCCTTCCAGCCGGCTGGGCAGGTCGGCCGCGCCGCCGACCGAGACGACCGGCAGCACGTAGGCGAACATGGCCGCTATGGTGCCCGAGGCCGGATTGGGGCCGATGATCCCGGCGAAGAAGATCGCGAACGTGACCGGGAGCGTGACCACCGCCGCGATCCAGGCCGTCCCGCTGACCAGCGTGCCGATGATCAGCGCGAGGCTGCCGACCACGGCGAGGCCGACGTGCCCGGCCAGCTTGTCCTTCCTGGTCCCCCCGAAGGCGGCCACGACCAGCGTCGCGAAGCCGCCGAAGGTGGCGAACAGCGTCATCTGCGGGTCGCCGATCACCTTCAGGCAGATCGCGAACAGCGCCGGGACGACGAGCGTCGCCCGCAACGCGCGCAGTCCGGCCTGCTTGGTCCACAGAGGCTTCCACCAAGGGCGCATGGGCGTTAATCCTACGTACCTGGGACAGGCTGGGGCCAGTGGGGCTAAGGGTCGGCCGGGCTGGGCAGGTCGACCTCGACCGTCAGCCCGCCCCCGGGGGTGTCGGCCAGCCTGATCGTCCCGCCGTTGGCGGTCACCAGGCGGTGCACGATGGCGAGGCCGAGCCCGGTGCCGTTCTGGCTGCCGGTGGTGTACCGCAGGAACGCGCGCGCCCGCTCCTGGGCGGTCATCCCCGGGCCGTCGTCGGCCACCGTCAGCAGCGTCCCGGTCTCGGTCGCGGCGGCCGAGATGCGGATGGAGCCGCCGACCGCGCCCGCGCCCGGCTCGGTGAGCGCGTCGATCGCGTTGTCGATCAGGTTGTCGAGGATCTGCTCCAGGTGCCCGGCGCCGAGCGCGACCATCGGCCGCCCGGTCAGGGCGTCCTTGCCCGGGTCGGCGCTCGCCTCGGCGATGAGCTTCACGTCGTGGCCGTCGGCGACCGGCTGCCAGGCCGCGACCCGCTCGGCGACCGCCTCGAGCACGTCGATGGTCTCAAGCTGCTCGGTCATCGCCTCCGCCCGGGCGGTGGCGAGCAGCCCGTCGACCAGTCGTGACAGCCGGGCGATCTCCTCCTGCGCGCCGGCCAGCTCGGCCGCCGTGGCGGGGGAGGCGTCGGTGGCGAGCAGGTCGAGCCGGAGCCGGAGCGCGGTCAGCGGGGTGCGGAGCTGGTGCGAGGCGTCGGCCAGCATCGCCCGGTGGCCGTGCACCAGGGCCTCAAGCCGTCCGGCCATCATGTTGAAGGTGGCCGCCATCCGGCGCAGCTCCGGCGGGCCGTACCGGGTCGCGGCGCGGACGGTGAGATCGCCGTCGGCGATCTTGCCCGCGGCGGTGTCGAGCCGCGCCAGCGGCCGGCTGACCCAGCGGGCGAGGTAGATCGCCACCAGCACGGCTGCCGCGAGCGCGGCGCCTGCCAGCACGATCAGGTACAGCCAGAGGTTGGCGATGTTCTGGTTGAGCGGGCCGGTCGGCCGCTCAAGGACGACGGTTCCGATCGGGACGCCGGCCAGCTTCCCGGTGCCGTCGACCGGTCGCCACCGCGTAGACCGCGTTCTTGGTCAGCTCGGTGGTGGTGGGGCTCGACTGGCTGCCCGCCTCGGCCAGCAGCCTCTTATAGGCGCTGTACGGCGGCGCGCCGTGCGACAGCCGGGGCACGCGATCGCCCTGATGGTTCAGCACCACCACTTGGTCGCTGTCGCGCCCGGCGTCCTGCATCGCCTCCGACAGCGCCACGAAGTCGGCGTGGTCCTCGTGCCCGCCGGTCTGCAGCGGCCCCCGCGCCAGCAGCGCGATCGACCTGGCCGTCCCGGCGGTGTCCTGGACGAACGCGTCCCGCTCGTGGGCGATGGCGCCGAGCGCGAGCGGAACCACCGCCGCGATGAGGACCGCGGCAGTCAGCAGCACCAGCGCCAGCGCGATCCGCCTGGTCACGGCCCGGTCCGCCCGCTCACACGCTCGCCCCGCTCACACGCTCGCCCCGGCCGCGTTCCCGCCCGGTTACGCCCTCGCCCAGGTCAAACGCTCGCCCTGGTCGCCGCCCGGTCACGCTTGCTGGCCCCCGGCGATCGTGTCCCCGGCCGACAAGGCCTCCCGGTCCGCCAGCCGGAAGCCGTGGCCGTAGACGGTCTCGATCAGCGCCGGGTCGCCGAGCTTGCGGCGCAGCGCCGCCAGGTGCACGTCGAGCACCTTGGTGGGCCCGTACCAGTGCTCGTCCCAGGCCCGCTCGACGATCTCCTGCCTGCTGATCAGCCGGCCCGGGTCGGTGATCAGGCACTCCAGGATCGCGAACTCCTTCGGGGTCAGCGCCACGTCGGTGCCGGACATCGTCACCCGCCGGGTTCGCAGGTCGACGGTGAGCGGCCCGTGCCGCAGCGCCTCGCCCCCGGTCGAGCCCGGCCGCTGGCCGCGCCGCAGCACCGCCCTGATCCGGGCCAGCAACTCGGCCAGCCCGAACGGCTTGACCAGGTAGTCGTCGGCGCCCTCGTCGAGCGCGAGCACCCGGTCGGCCTCCTCGCCGCGGGCGGTCACCACGATGATCGCGGTGTCAGAGTCCGCCCGCAGACGCCTGCAGACGTCGATGCCGTCCAGGTCGGGCAGCCCGAGGTCGAGCAGCACGACGTCAAACGGCGGCCGCCGAAGTGCCTCGGCGCCCATGGCGACGCTGTCGGCGGTGTACCCGGCCCGTTCGAGGCCGCGGACCAGTTGCGTTGCGATGCCCGGGTCGTCTTCGACCACGAGCACGGATACCTGCGGAGAGCTCACGCATATACCGTAGGTCGCCAACCCCGCCAGACCTAAATCGGGGACTATTTTTAGTAATTTGTGAAGATTGCAACCCCACTGGTCACACCCGTTGGCGACAAGCTGATTCGACTCGAGAGCGTGTGCAGTTCGGATCGCCGGCGTGCCCCCAACGACCCACGATCACGCTCCAAGCCCGCCCAGCGCCGCCACAACGACCCACGATCACCCGCCAACGCCCCGAACCAGGCCCTAGCCAACTGCTCGACTCACCCCAAGGCGGCCGCCCCCACCCGCCCGCTTCTCCGCCAACCCTGTGACGTGCCTGGCTAACGAGACGAAACGCGCCCGTAACGCGCATCGCGATGATTGAAGAATGGACCACTCGCGCATCGGGCCGCCGCAGGGCTACCTGCCGATCGAGGAGCACGGGATCGTCGGCGACCTGCGCACGGTCGCCCTCGTCGGCACCGACGGCACCGTCGACTGGTACTGCCCGTCCCGGTTCGACGCCCCGTCGCTCTTCGGCGCGCTGCTCGACGCGCGCAAGGGCGGCTACTTCTCGCTGCTCCAGCCGCACCGGCTACGCCAGGCCGAAGCAGCTCTACCTGCCCGACACCAACATCCTGCTGACCCGGTTCCACGGCAAGGAGGCGGTCGGCGAGGTCATCGACTTCATGGTGCCCGAGACGAGATCGACCGGGCAGGGCCCGCGACCTGCTGGTCCGGCAGGCCGCGCGGTCCGCGGCCGGGCCACCTTCGAGCTGGCCTGCCACCCGGCGTTCGACTACGGCCGGTCCGCCCACGAGGTCCAGATCGTCCAGGGGGTCGGCGCCGTCTTCACCTCCGCCGCTCGGCCGGGCGGTGCTGCGCACCAACGTCGCCGCTGAAGGCGGAGGAGAACGGCGTCGCCGCCTACGTTCACCCTCGACGAGGGCGAGAGCGTCAACTTCCACCTGGAGTGGAACGGCGAGGTCCGGCCGATCGCCGACGGCGAGACCGAGGAGCTGTTCACCACGGACCCAGGAGTTCTGGCAGAGCTGGGTCGCCCAGTCGCGCTACCGCGGCCGCTGGCGCGAGATGGTGCAGCGGTCCGCGCTCGCGCTGAAGCTGCTCGTCTACCACCCGACCGGCGCGCTGGTCGCCGCGCCGACCACGTCGCTGCCGGAGGAACCGGGCGGCAGCCGCAACTGGGACTACCGCTACGCCTGGCTGCGCGACGCCTCGTTCACCGTCTACGCGCTGATGCGGCTCGGCTTCCTCGAGGAGGCCGCGAGCTTCATGGACTGGGTCCAGAAGCGCTGCGAGACCGCGACCGCCGAGCGCGACGTCATGATCATGTACTCCGTCGACGGCAGCGAGCACATCCCCGAGATGATCCTCGACCACCTGGACGGCTACAACGGGGCGCGGCCGGTGCGGATCGGCAACGGCGCGGTCGGCCAGCGGCAGCTCGACGTCTACGGCGAGATCATGGACTCGGTGTACCTGTACAACCGGGAGGAGCCGATCTCCTACGACCTGTGGACCGGCCTGTCCAAGCGGCTGGACTGGCTGACCAAGCACTGGGAGGAGCCGGACGAGGGCATCTGGGAGATCCGCGGCCCGCGCCAGCGGTTCACCTACTCCGCGCTGATGACCTGGGTCGCCTTCGAGCGGGCGCGGCGCCTGGCCCGCGACCGCGGCCTGCCCGCCCCGGTCGAGCGCTGGCGCAAGCTGGCCGCGCAGGCCTACCGGTTCGTCCAGGAGTCGTGCTGGGACCCGGAGCTGCGGCACCTACGTCATGTACCCGGGCAGCCAGCTGCTCGACGCCTCGCTGCTGGTCATGCCGCTGGTGAAGTTCGCCGGCCCGACCGACCCGCGCTTCCTCGCCACCCTCGACCGGATCAGCGCCGAGCTGGTCTCCGACAGCCTCGTCAACCGCTACGCGCTCACCGGCGTGGACGGCATCGCCGACGGCGAGGGCACGTTCAACCTGTGCTCGTTCTGGTACGTCGAGGCGCTCACCCGGGCCGGCCGGGTCCGCGAGGCCCGGATGGTCTTCGAGAAGATGCTCACCTACGCCAACCACCTGGGCCTGTACGCCGAGCAGATCGGCGCACTCCGGCGAGGCGCTCGGCAACTTCCCCCAGGCCTTCACCCACCTGGCCCTGATCAGCGCCGCCGTCAACCTCGACGAGGCCCTCGACCGCCGCTGACCCCGAATCTTCAGTGCGGCATCCGCAGCACCGGCTTGATGACGTCGCCCGCGTGCGACGCCTCGAACGCCTCGTTCACCCGCTCGAGCGGAAAGACCTCGATCAGCCGGTCATAGGGGAACCGCCCCTGCTTGTTCAGCGTGATCAGCGCGTTGATCAGCGACGCCGACCGCCCCTCGCCGCCCAGCGTGCCGATCACCCGCTTGCCCCACAGCGTCGACATGTGATCGAGCGCGAACGTCGCCCCGGCCGGCGCCCCGCCGATCAGCGTCACCGTGCCCCGCATCCCGACCGAGTCGGCCGCCTGCCGCAGCACGTCGACGTTGCCGGTGCAGTCGAGGCTGAAGTCGGCCGGCCCGCCGCAGATCTCGTGCACCGCCGCCACCGGGTCGACCCCGGCCTCCGAGACATCGATAGTCTCCGTGGCGCCGAGTGAGCGCGCCAGCGACAGCCGCGACGCCAGGCGGTCGACCGCGATGATCGACGTCGCCGCGGTCAGCCGGGCCGCCATCACCGCGGAAAGCCCGACCGCCCCGGCGCCGTAGATGACGACGGACGACCCCGCCCCCGGCCGCAGCGCGTTCAGCACCGCCCCCGCCCCGGTCGAGATCCCGCACGCGAGCGGCCCGAGCAGCTCAACGTCCGCCGACGGGTCCACCACCACCAGCGCGTTAGCGGCGCAGATCGAGTACGACGCGAACGACGACTGCCCGAAGAAGTGGCTGTTCAAAACCGACCCGTCCAGCCGCCGCAGCGCCGTGGTCCCGTCCGCCCGCCCGCCCCGTAGCACCAGCGGCCCCAGGTCCAGACAGTACCGAGGCTGCCCCTCCAGGCAGTTCCGGCACGTCCCGCACCACGGCCAGCCGATCACCACCTTGTCCCCGACAGCCACATTGGTAACGCCGGGCCCAACGGCAGCAACGATCCCGGCACCCTCGTGCCCGAGCACCCCCGGCGCAGGAAACGGCATGTCACCGTCGCGCGCGATCGCGTCGGTATGACACACGCCGCTCGCCACGACCTTCACCAGCGCCTCACCCGGCCCAGGCGGGTCAACCTCCACCTCAGCCACGCTCAACGGGCTGAACAGCTTCTCGAAAACCGCCGCAGTAGCGCGCATCGTCACCGACTCCCTAGCTCGAGGCCTGATAGTGGATCGTTGTGTACACCCGGATGTACACAACGATCCACCGTCACCGAATTCACTCGCCGGCGGCCGAAACCGGCCCAGAATCAGCCCCAGAAACCGCTCCAGAATCAGCCCCGGCCGCTTCCGCGGAAGCCGCGGAACCAGCCGTCGCGTCGACCGCCGCCCGGATCGCCAGCCCCGCGTCCGTCACCGCCCGGTCGGCGTCGTCGAGCAGGTTCACGAACGTGAAGAACCCGTGGATCTGCGACCCGAAGTGCCGGTGCTCGACCGGCACCCGGGCCGCCCGCAGCCGCTGCGCGCACTCGAACCCCTCGTCCCGCAGCGGGTCGTGCTCGGCCGTGATCACGTACGCGGGCGGCAGCCCGCTCAGGTCCCCCGCCCGCAGCGGCGAGGCGTAGGGGTTGACCCGGACGGCCGGGTCGGGCGCGTAGTGGTTCCAGAACCAGACCATGTCGCCCCGGTTGACGATGAACTCGTCCCCGTCGTACTCGTGGTACGACTTCCGGTCGAGGTCGCAGTCGACCACCGGGTACACCAGCAGCTGCAGGGCTAGCGTCGGCCCGCCCGCGTCGCGGGCCCGCAGCGCGGCGACCAGGGCCAGGTTCCCGCCCGCGCTGTCGCCGGCCACGACGACCGGCCGCCCGGCCGCCAGCCCGGACGGCGAGGCAACCCACTCCAGGGCCGAGAACGCGTCGTCGGCGGCGGCCGGGAACACATGCTCGGGCGCGAGCCGGTACTCCACGCTCACCACCTCGCACCCGGACGCCACCGCCAGCACCCGACAGCACGCGTCCCAGGAGTTGACCGAGCCGACCACCCACCCGCCCCCGTGGTAGTAGACGACGACCCCAGGCGCGGAACCGGAAGCAGACGGCGAGTACACCCGGGCCGGCATCCCGCCCGCCGACGAGGGGATCGTGATATCCCGCACCGAAGCCACCTCCGGCCCGGCCCCGATGACCTCGCCGTTGGCCTCGACCACCGCCCGCCCCTGGTCGGGCGAGAGCTCCCACAGCGGCGGGACGCCCGCCGCCGCCTTCCCGTCGAGTACCTGCTGCGCCTGGGGGTGCACAGAATGACCCACCGCTACCTCCACCGATCCGAGAACTGACCTTCGTCATTGAAGTCAGGGGAACGAATCAAAAATCAAAGAATCAAGGGGCGCCGAGCGCAAACCCCGGATAGCCCGCCGCCGCCACCTCGTCGCACTTCGCCCCGTACGGCCCGACCCCGCCGACGTAGGTCGTGAACACCCGCGGCTTGCCCGGGATGTTAGCCCCGATGTACCAGGAGTCCGCCTTCGGGAACAGCGTCGAGTACGCCACCTCGGTCACATGCGCCATCCACGCGTCCTCGGCCTCGGCCAGCGCCTCCACCGTCGCGAGCCCATGCGCGGACAGGTAGCCGATGCAGTCCCGAATCCACTCCACGTGCTGCTCGATCGAGAGCGCCATGTTGCTCAGCACCGACGGCGACCCCGGCCCGGTCACGATGAACATGTTCGGGAACCCGGGGGCGGCGATCCCGAGGTAAGCGCGCGGCCCGGCCGCCCACCGGTCGGCCAGCGCGACCCCGGAGCGGCCGCGCACGTCGATCTGCCGCAGCGCCCCCGAGATCGCGTCGAACCCGGTCGCGAACACGATCGCGTCAAGCTCGTAGAACTCCGAGGTGGTCGACAACCCGCCCGCGGAGACAGCCGACAACGGCGTCGCCCGCAGATCCACCAGCGTCACGTTGGGCCGGTTGAACATCGCGTAGTAGTCGTCGCTCTGGCACAGCCGCTTCGACCCGACCGGGAACGTCCGCGGGCACAGCAACTCGGCCACGACCGGATCGGAAACCGTCTCCCTGATCCGGTCCCGCATGAACTCGGCGATGACCTCGTTGGCCTCCGGCGACACCAGCAGGTCGGTGTACGCGCCGAGGAACGGCATCCCGCCGCCCGCCCGCCAGCGCTCGCCGAACGTCCGCTGCACCTCCTCCGGCGGCTCGCTCAGCACCGGCCGCCCGGTTCCGGTGATCGGCACGCCGAGGAACGACTCCCGCGCCTCCTTCCGGTACTGGCGGTAGCGCGACTTGAACTCGCGCTCGGCCTCCGGCTCCCACGGCCGGTTCCGGTTCGGCACCGCGTAGTTCGGCGTCCGCTGGAAGACGTAGAGCTCCGACGCGACGGCCGCGATCTCGGGCGCGACCTGGATCCCGGTCGACCCGGTGCCGATCAGCCCGACCCGCTTCCCGGCGAAGTCGACGCCCTCGGCCGGCCACCGCGCGGTGTGATGCCAGGACCCCGAGAACGTCTCAAGACCCGGCAGCGACGGCACCTGATACGCCGACAGGCACCCCACCGCGGAGACGAAGAACCGCGCCGTCACCGCCGCCCCGTCCTCCGTCGTCACCGTCCACTCGGCCGAATCGTCCGACCACACGGCCGCCGTCACCCGCGTGTTGAGCTGGATATGCGGCCACAGCCCATATCGGTCGCACACGTGGCTGAGGTACCGCAGGATCTCCGGCTGGGCCGGGTAGCGCTCGCTCCACGACCATTCCTGCTCGAGCTCGGGCGAGAACGAGAACGAGTAGTCCTTCGACTCCACATCGCACCGCGCGCCCGGGTAGCTGTTCCAGAACCAGGTCCCGCCGATCCCGCTGCCGGCCTCGAACGCCCGCACCGTCAGCCCCGAAGACCGCAGCGCGTGCACCGCGTAGATCCCGGCGAACCCGGCCCCCACCACGACCACATCCAGGTCCGCCACCGGCATTCCTCCTTCGGAACTCCCATCAGACGTTAGGAGTGACAAATCCCCCGGTCAATGGCCCAGCACCAACCAACCTGCGGGCCCCCCTTTGGTTTAAAAGCCAAACCCCGTCATCTCGAACGGTCCGTGCGCGACTCTCGGCCCGGACATTGCTCGGTAGGGTACGGGTCGTGATCTGGTCATATGGAACCTACGAGCTCGACGACGACCCCGCCCGAGTAGACGTCGACGTGGTCTGGGCCTTCCTGTCGACCGAGGCCTATTGGGGCAAGTCGCGCTCCCGGCTGGACTTCGAGGCGCAGCTGGCGACGGCCTGGCGAGTCGTCGGCGCCTACGAGACCGCCACCGGCCGCCTGGTCGGCTTCGCCCGCGCGATCTCCGACGGCGTCGCCTACGGCTACCTGTCCGACGTCTTCGTCACCGCCGACGCCCGCGGCAGCGGCCTCGGCAAGGAACTCGTAGCGACCGTGATCGACCGCGGCTCCGGCGCCAACTTCCGCTGGAGCCTGCACACCAGCGACGCCCACGGCCTCTACCGCCAATTCGGCTTCGCGCCCCCCGACAACCGCTACCTAGAACGCCCCAGCCACCTCTAACCCCTTCCCCCCGACCCCCACCCCCCGAAGCCCCCGCCCCGACCCCGGCCCCGACCCCGCCCCGACCCCGGCCCCCGCCCCGAAACCCCGCCCGCCCCGCAAACGCCTCCACGGCTCACTTCACCTCACTCACCCCAGCGCCACCCCGGCCTCCCACGTTGCCCGGGCCACCCGGGACCCCGGCGCACCCGGCACACCCGGGCCAGTCGAGGACCCTGCGCCCGGACCCGTCCAGAACCCCACCCCGTAATCCCTCCTTGCAGATAACAGCAAGAAGAGGTTATGGCGGTGTCCGGGCCGCAGTCACTGTCGCCTCGTGCGCCCCTTTCGCCCCTATCGGCACAATGATCTTGGAAACTTGTATCGTGACGGAAGAAAAGCACGCTATATGAGGTCAAAGCTTCCAAGATCATTTGCGCCAGCTCGATTGGGCTGCGCCGCAGCACCAATAGGCGCGGTCGATAGCGTCGCCGACGCGTGACGCGCGGTGCGCCAGTTCAGTCGTGGGGGAGGCGTTCCAGGCGGGCGCGCTCGGACGACAGCAGGTTCGGGTCGGCCAGGCGGTGCCGGACCGCGATGGCGCGCCAGGTCTGGTCGAGCGGGCCCGCCATGCGCACGAACGAATTGGTGAACAGCGACTGCATGCCCCGCACGGCCACCGCCCCGAGCCCAGTCTCAGGAACGTCCGAGAAGCCGACCACCACCCAGGTCATCGCCACGTCGAGCAGCGCGGGCCCGCGGGCCGCGCCCTCCCAGTCGATGATCACCGGCCCGGTCGGGGTGAGGATGACGTTGACCGGGTGCAGGTCCCGATGCAGCAGAACCTGATTGTCCGCGTCTTCGTCGCCCAGCGGCGCGCGAAGTTCCGGCAGCCCGGGCGCCTGGTGGACGAGGCCGTGCAGCCTGGCCAGCAGCCGGGCCTGCCTGCGCACCGTCCACGGTCGGCGGCCCATGACGTCCAGCATCGTCGGGCCGGTCGCCCGTTCCATGACGATGTCGGAGCCGGATATCTCGAAGACCTCGGGCACCGGCACCCCGTGCGCCCGGGCGTGCGCCATGACCCTGGCCTCGCGCTCGACGGAGTCGGGGTCGCGTCCGTCCCTATACCGCCGCAGCACCCGCCCGCCGCCGATGTCGTACACGTCCGCATTCCGTCCGGACCCGAGCAGCGTGCCCGGCAATTCGGTCTCCATGCCCCGAGTCTCTCATTGTCGGCGTAATCCATATGAATGATTTATCTAGCGCCGAACCATTGAGCAATGGACATGCTGACCGCCGGCCCGGCATGCGCATTCCCGGGAGGCGACCCCCCGGAGACGACCCGCAGATCGGACGTCTTGGCAATGCCGGGCCGGCGGTCTGTTAAGCGACGGCCGATGGGCGGCCGGCGTCAGCCATCTTGGCCAGCGAATCGCGCAGTTCCTTCCATACGGCGGCGAGGCTGGCGGCAGCAGGGTGGTCGCCGCGAATCACGCTCGCCGTCGCGGAATCGCCCGCGCCGCCCGCGCCGCCCGCGCCGGCCTCACCGGCCTCGCCGGACTCACCGGCCTCGCCGGACTTGTCGTCCTCGCCCGGCTGGGCGCTCGCGTTCACGGCCTCGAGAGCGTCCTTCCCGGCCGCCACCAGCACCGGGTCGACGATGACAAGGGTGAGCGTCTCGTCCGCGACCTGGAGAGACATCTGCCGGCGGCCGGCCTCCTCCGGCGGTTCGTCGGTGGTGCCGGTGACGTCGGCCGTGCGCAGCAACTCCCGCGCCTGGTCGAGGTCGACGCCGAGGCCCGCCAGCGTTCGCGCCGCGGCCGAGTTGGGATCGGCCAACGCGGCCAGCAGCAGGTGGTGCGAACCGACCGGGGAGTCGCCCGCCAGCCGGGCGGCCTCCGTCAGTGTCGCGTCGGTGGCCGGGGTGGCGCCGACGTCGCCCTCGTCCCGAGGGCCCCAGTGCCGCGCCCTGACCCGGCGCAGCAGCGTGCCGGTGGCCGCCGCGAGCCTGCCCTCCTCGCCCTCGCCGGGCGGCACTGCGTCGAGCACCGCCGCGCGGAGCGCGAGCAGGTCGGTGTGCTGGCGCATGATCTGCACCGCGACCCCCTCGTCCTCCCTGATCAGGCCGAGCAGCAGGTGCTCGGTGCCGATGTAGTTGTGATGCAGCTGCAGCGCCTCGCGCAGCGCCAGCTCAAGCACCTTCTTGGCCCGCGGCGTGAACGGGATGTGCCCGGACTTGGCCTTGCCCTTGCCGATGCCGACCTTGGCGATGACCTCTTCGCGGACGCCTTCCCTGGTCATCCCGAACTCTTCGAGAATGGCGGGCGCGCCCCCGTCCTCCTCATTTGGGAGGCCATCGGGGCGGTGGAGCAGCGCGAGCAGAATGTGCTCGGTGCCGATGTAGTTGTGGTTGAGTTCGCGCGCCTCTTCTTGGGCCGTCACGACGGCGCGGCGCGCATATGCAGTGAATCGCTCGAACATGCCATCAGCCTGCCCGGTGCTTTCCACCTAGTCAATACCATGCTATTAATAGGGTGAACAGGCACGGATCAGGGGAGGGGCCATGGACTGGGAAGACCGGCTCGACGAATGGGAGACGGAGCTGGAGCTGTCGGCTCGGCTCGACGGCTCCGAGTGGGTGACACTGGAGAAGGCGGCAGCGGAGACCGGCGTCTCCCGGGCCGCGCTGCGGACCTGGTACCGCGCCGGGCAGATCCCGTCGAGGCTGGTCGACGGCCCGCACGGCCCGCAACGGCTGGTCCCCCTGGCCGTGGTCGCCGAGCGGGCCGAGGCGTCGCCCCGGCTGCGCAAGACCGTCGAACGCCGCCTCGGCGACGAGGCTCAGCTGGAGATCCTCCGCCACCGCGTCGACCAGCTCGAACTCCGCCTGGCGGCCCTGGAGAGCCGCCAGCCCGACGACGAGGCCACCAAGCCAAGATTATTGCGGCACGATCCCATGCCGCGAGAAATAGGCATAAGCCACCATGAGAGCCTTATGCCCGGCGAGCATGAGAGCTTTGATCCCGGCGATATTACGCGCTGAAACCATCGCCGCACGGTATGCATCGGCTTTTGCAGACGTTTTCGCGCGGCTAAGCGCGGTTCTCTCTGCCGCTGAGCCGGCCGCCAGACGACGCGCGGCCTTTACGGCAAGAGGTCTGTTCAGCCCGTGCCCGGTCACGATCACGGTTCCGGTAGCGTTTCTGACTGCAGAATCGGTACCGGTTGCGGCAGCGGACGCCACGAAGCGGTGCCCGCCGGCATCGACGGAGGCGGTCTCCTTGACGGTGGCGGTTGCCCGCGCGGAAGCATGCGCACTGGCCGTGCGCCGGGCGGTCGAGGTCCAGACCGGCCCGAATCCGGTCAGCGAGTAATCGCGCACGTAAAGCCCGGCGGACCCCTTCCCGATCTCAAATCCGTAATCTGCGCCGGTAAGCCACCATGAAGACTTTAGCCGGTCATGTCCTTCCGCGTTCCTGAGGAACGGATTAAGGTAAAGCCCGTGGACGGAATCTCTCGGTGTCAAGGCTACGTATGCTGTGTATAGCCACGTTATCCCGTTTCCGGACGGCGCCGATTGATGAGATGTCCATACGCGGACTCCCCACCTGATGCCGTCAATAGTGACGCGCCAGTTGTACCAGTGAAAACAGGTGTCATGGCAGTCGGTCCAGATCATGATTTCGGCCCCATTATTTTGCCCGACCCGTGCGTCCCTGGCGCGGTTGAACCATAGATCGAATGTCGCGTTATGATTGCCTTTATTCTGGACCGCGTTCGTCACCACGGACGCGATCGGGTTCCCGTCCGCGTTGGGCCGGTAAGGAAGCCAGCTTCCAGGCGGCCGAGTACCCCATTGGTCGCCCTGGCCGATGTTGGGATAAGCCGCCCACGGCTTATCCGCCGTGCTGGCCGAGATCTTAAACCCGCTTCCGATGGCCGGAACGTCATCAAGGCAGACGGTAACGGGGGTGAATACACCGGAGTAGACGATTTGAGCCGGTCCGTTATCAGGCTCATGCTGTAGCTTCCATGCGTGATTACCTTCTGTGCCGCAGAATGAATCGGCGGTGTAACCCTGGGCCGATGCAATCGGGGCAGGTGTTATAGTGAACGTGAGTAGCACCGACATAACAGCCGGGATCGGTAGTATCTTACCGATTTTTGTCATGACAACGGATTCTCTCAGGGGATTATCATGAGCCAGGATTTTTATGATAGCCCGAATCCTAGTCGACCGCCGTACGACTCGCCGCAGACATCACCCGTGCCAGAATAGCTTCCACCGGCGTTTTTCCAAGCATCGCGTGCATTTGATATAGAAGCTGCGATCGCTCTCCGGGAACCGGCGAATTAGGAAGACGGCGAGGGGCCTTAGATCGCGCCGAAGAGTCGGTCGCCGGCGTCGCCGAGGCCGGGCACGATGTAGCCCTTGTCGTTCAGGTGGTCGTCGATCGCGCCGGTGACAACCCGGACGTTCTCACCCGGGAAGGCGTCGTCGATCTTGGCCAGGCCCTCGGGGGCCGCGAGCAGGCAGATCGCGGTGACCGCAGTCGCGCCTCGGTCGAGGAGCATGCTGATCACCGTGACCAGGGTGCCGCCGGTGGCGAGCATCGGGTCGAGAACGAACACCTCGCGCCCGGCTAGGTCGACCGGGAGCCGGTTGGCGTAGGTCGAGGCGACCAGCGACTCCTCGTCGCGGACCATGCCGACGAAGCCGACGCTGGCCATCGGCATCAGCCGGGTCATCCCGTCGAGCATGCCGATCCCGGCCCGCAGCACCGGGACGATCAACGGCTTGGGCTCGTCCAGCATGGCGCCGGTGGCGATCGCGACCGGGGTGCTGACCTCGACCGGGGTGACCCGGACGTCCCTGGTCGCCTCGTAGGCGAGCAGGGTGACCAGTTCGCTGGCGAGCATGCGGAAGGTGGCGTTGTCGGTGTTGGCCGCGCGGAGCAGCGTCAGCTTGTGGGTGACGAGCGGGTGGTCGGCGAGCAGCGTGCGCATGGAGCCTAAGTGTGTCAGGTGGCCCGCCCGCGTGTCAGGCGGCCCACCGGGCCGGCTGCGGTGGTGCGGGCGCTGGCCAGGTCGCGCTCGATCCGCTCGGCCGTCGCCAGCAGCGGCGAGAGCAGGTCGGCGACGATGGAGTCGAGCGAACGGCGGCCCGCGTGGGTGGCGACGTTGACCGCCGCGATCACGGTGCCGTCAAAGTCCCTAATCGGCGCCGCCAGCGAGCGGAGCCCCTCCTCGAGCTCCTGGTCGATCAGCGCCCAGCCGCGGGCCCTGATCTTGCGCAGCTCCTGGCGGAGCCCGCTCGCCGTGGTGATGGTGTGGCCGGTGAGGTGGTGCAGCGACGCGGTGGACAGGTACGCGTCCAGCCACGACTCCGGCTGGGCGGCCAGCAGCACCCGGCCCATCGACGTCGCGTAGGCGGGGAAGCGGGTGCCGACCGAGATCGTGACCGTCATGATCCGCTTGGTGGGGACGCGGGCGATGTAGACGACGTCGCTCCCGTCCAGCTCGGACACCGAGGACGACTCGTGCACCTCCTCAACCAGCTCCTCCAGGTGCGGCAGGGCGACCTCGGGGAGCGTCAGGCTGGACAGGTAGGCGTAGCCGAGCTCGAGGATCTTCGGCCGGAGCTCGAAACGCCCCCCGGCCGCGCGCATGTAGCCGAGGTGGACCAGGGTGTGCAGGAACCGGCGGGCGGCGGCGCGGCTGAGGCCGGTGGCCGCCGCGACCTCGGACAGCGTCAGCCGGGAGTGCTCGGCGTCGAAGGCGCGGATCACCGACAGCCCCCGCTCAAGCGACTGGACGAACTCGCCGCTGTCGCCTGCGGCGCCCTCGACCGGCGCCTCGGCGGTGGTAGCGCCGGTCGCAGGGGCATGACCGGGGGTGGGTTCGTCGAGCATGCTGACAATGGTAGACAGCGTGCCGTCTGTTCGCTTGCTGCACTATCGTTCGTTTTACGGACATTGGAGGGTCTCGATCACATGGCTGTCACCTCGCGCACCCAGGTCGGCATCGTCGGCGCTGGCCCGGCCGGGCTGCTCCTGTCGCATCTGCTGACGCTCGCGGGCATCGATTCTGTGCTGGTGGAGAACCGGTCACGGGCGTACTGCGAGGCCAGGCAGCGGGCCGGCATGCTCGAGACCGGCACCGTCGAGCTGCTCCGCTCGGCCGGGGTCGGCCAGCGGCTGGATGCCGAGGGGATCGAGCACGACGGGATCTACCTGCAGTTCGCGGGGGAGCGCCACAACCTGAACTTCCGCGAGCTGACCGGCGGGCGCACGGTGACGATCTACGCCCAGCCGGAGATCGTCAAGGACCTGATCGCGCGGCGGCTCGCGGACCGGGGGGCGGTCGAGTTCTCCGCCTCCGACGTGGCCGTGTCCGGCGTCACCGAGGATCGGCCGCTGCTGTCGTACACCGACGAATCGGGCGTCGCGCACCAGGTGTCGTGCGACGTGATCGCCGGGTGCGACGGCTTTCACGGGATCTGCCGGCCGCTCATCCCTGATATCTCCGTCTACGAGCGCTCCTACCCGTTCGCCTGGCTGGGCATCCTCGCCGACGCCGCCCCCGCCTCAGACGAGCTGATCTACTCCAGGCACGAAGACGGCTTCGCCCTGTACTCGATGCGCTCGCACTCGGTCTCCCGTCTCTACCTGCAGGTCCCGCCGGGCGAGCCGCTGGAGAACTGGCCCGACGACCGGATCTGGGCCGAGCTCAACCGGCGATTCAAGGTCAACGGCAGCGACTGGTCGGTCTCCGAGGGTCAGATAACCGACAAATCGGTTACCCCGATGCGGAGCTTCGTCGCCGAGCCCATGCGCCACGGCCGCCTGTTCCTGGCCGGCGACGCCGCCCACATCGTCCCGCCAACCGGCGCCAAGGGCCTCAACCTCGCCCTCAGCGACGTGGTGGTGCTGGCGAACGCGCTGCGGGCCGCCCTCGTGGACAAGAACTGGGAGCAGGCCGACGCCTACTCCGACACCTGCCTGGAGCGGGTCTGGCGCGCCACCCACTTCTCCTGGTGGATGACCTCGATGCTGCACGTCAACCCGGAGGCCGACCCGTTCGACCAGCAGCTGATGCTCAACCAGCTCAGGTACGTGACGTCATCCCGGGCGGCCGCGCTCTCGCTGGCCGAGAACTACACCGGCTACCAGCCCGTCCGGTTCGAGATCTAGGGCCCCATCAGCCCAGGCAGATCAAACCCATGATTTCGAACGGACCGTGAGCGCCTCTGGTCAGCTCAGCATCCCCTGTACGGCGCAGCCCGCGGTGCTTTCCCGCTGGCCCCTGGCTTGGCTCGCGGGGGATTAGCCGCGGTCGTGGCGGCGGGGACGGAGGGCTCGCGAGAGCAGCGCCGACAGCGCCGCCGCGGTCCCGTTGTCGGTCAGCGCGAGCGAGCCGGGCGCGGCGTCCTCGTCGAGCAGTTGCAGGGCCCGCAGCCGGTGCCGCAGCACGTGGATCTCGCCGCCGATCGCGCTGGTGAGGCTGCTGCCGGACCGGGAGGTCCAGCCCTCGGTCGCGTGCAGCTCGGTCAGCCGCTGGCCAGCTCCTCGTACCCGACCGGGCTGTCCTGGGCCGTGATCATCAGCAGCGCCGCCTCACGGACCGCGACCGTGAAGTCGGGGTCGGTGCCGTCGTCAGGCCCGATCAGCGCGGCGGTGCCGATGTGCCAGCGCACGGCCGAGTCGTCGGCCATCAGCCGCCCGGTCTTGGTCAGCACCAGGGTGGAGGCGATCCGGCGCACCGCGCCCATCTCGTGCTGGGCCAGGCCGCGCAGGATGTGCAGCGGGTAGACCTCGAGCTCCTGATGCCGCCTGCCCGCCGAGGCGGCCGCGCCACGGGCGGCGGGGGCGCCGCCGGGTATCCGGTTCACCCTCGGCTGCCAGCCGAACAGGCTGGCCGCCTCGCCCACGAGCGACGGCGCGATGTAGTGCCGCGCGGTCAGCCGCAGCCCCACGTCGGCCCGGGACAGCAGCCAGCGGAGCGTCGGCAGCGGCTCGCCAAGCAGCTCGGGCGGCTCGAGCAGCCGGGGCATGATCCGGCGGGCAAGCTGGGAGCGCTCGCCCGGGTGCCCGTGCGCCCACTCGTCGATCCGCTCGGCGCTGATCCGGCTGAGCCAGCTGTCGGTCTCGGGCGTGTCGGTGGTCCTGGTCAGCCAGCGCTCGACCAGCGCCGCGCGCTTGGTCTTCCACCCGCTGACGCCGACCTTGAGCTCGCGCGCCGCGACCGCGAGCTCGATCGCGGCCGCGCAGGCGTCGTAGGCAGCCCGCTCGTCCGTCCCCATCGCCGATGACCAGGCGAGCAGATCGGTGTCCGGCGGCACGGCGTGCGAGGTGTTGAGGGCCTTGGCGTAGGCGTCGAGTCCCTCATCGCGGGAGATGGCGTACGCGCCGAGGACCCGCGAGGTGTCGGGACCGGCGCAGACCTCCGCATACCGTTCCATCCCGGCCAGGGTCAGCAGCCGGGCGAGGGCGGCGGCCACCGCGAGCTGCCGCTCGGCCGCCTGCGGCACCCCGTTCGGCAGCGCGCACCACAGGAATTCCTGCAACCGCAGCAGCGAGATCGCCTCGAGGCCGCCGCCGGCGGTGAGCGAGCGAAGCGCTGCCCGCGCGTCGTCGGCGACAGCGGGGTCCTCCCGTGCCAGGGTCTGCAGCGCCTCCGCCTCAGTCATCATGCGGTCAGTCTGCCCCACCAAAACCGCTGGCGGTAGATGCGTTGTGGATTTGGCTAGTGATGTTCGGGTTGCATGCCATACGGAGATTCCGGTCGCCGTCGTCTTTTGAGGAGATATTCGGCGGACGGCTTGGCTGCGCCCCTCCCGGCCTCGCGAGCCGGCCGCTTGCGGCATGATGACAGGCGTGAGCGGCATCTACGACGAACCCGAGCTTTACCAACTGGCGTGCGCCTACCGGGACGTTCCGGCCGAGTCTGGCGCCCTGCTGAGCTGGCTCGATAGGCACGCGAAAACCACCGACGGCGTGAGATCAGTCATAGAGCTGGCGGCGGGCCCGGCCGAGCACGCGCGCGAGCTCGCGCACCGTGGCCTGCGGGCGACCGCGCTCGACCACTCCGCGGCGATGTGCGGCTACGCCGCCGCCCAGGCCAAGGCGGACGGAGTGGACCTGGACGTGGTCGAGGCGGACATGCGCGACTTCCGCATCGCCGACGCCGACGGCCGCCCGGCCCGGTTCGGCCTGGCGATCACGATGCTGAACTCGGTCTGCCATCTGTTCACGCTCGACGACCTGGTGAATCACCTGACCGCGGTCGCCGCCCACCTCGCGCCCGGCGCCCTCTACATCGTCGAGCTCGCGCACCCGGCCGACTTCTTCGCGGCCGAGCCGAGGACGAGCAGCGAGTGGACGATCGACGCCGACGGCGTGCACGCGCTGGTCCGCTGGGGCGGTCGCGAGGACCGGATCGACCCGCTCACGCAGGTGACCGCCGAGCACATGATGATCAAGGTGACCGCGGCCGACGGCACCGTCCGCACGGTCAGCGACGTGGTGCCGAACCGATTCTGGACCCTGACCGAGTTCACCGCCGCCGTCCGCCTCGCCAACGCCAACGCCAACGCCGGCAATGGCGCCGTGCGCCCGCTCGACCTGGTGGCGAGCTACGGCGACTTCGACGACACGACCGCGCTCGACGCCCCCACCGCCTGGCGGATGATCTTGATCCTCCGCAGCGCCTAGCCTGGTTCGCGACCCCGTGCTATACAAGCGAATAGGAAACTATCCGCTTGTATAGTGAGGCGAATCGGCGTGCAGAACCTGGCCATCCGCGCGGAGGGGCTGACCAAGCGCTACCGTGCCGTCGCCGCCCTTGATCACCTCGATCTCGAGGTGGCGCGGGGCGAGGTGATCGGCTACCTCGGCCCCAACGGCGCGGGCAAGACCACGACCATCAAGCTGCTGCTCGGCCTGATCAGCCCGAGCGCCGGGCGGGCCGAGATCTTCGGCGCGGACTGCCAGCGCCGGCCGGCCGAGACGCACCGCCGCCTCGCGTTCGTGGCCGGGGAGGCGAACCTATGGCCCTCCCTCACCGGCGCCGAGACCCTCCATCTGCTCGGCCGCGTGCACGGCAGCGTCGACGCCGCCTACCGGGACGAGCTCATCGCCCGGTTCGACCTCGACCCGGCCAAGAAGGTCCGCGCTTACTCGAAGGGGAACCGGCAGAAGGTCATCCTCATCGGCGCCCTGATGACCCGGGCCGAGCTGCTCATCCTCGACGAGCCCACCAGCGGGCTCGATCCGCTGATGGAGGAGGCGTTCCGGCTCAGCATCAGGGAGGCGCGCGACCGCGGCCAGACCGTGTTCCTCTCCTCGCACATCCTTAGCGAGGTGGAGGCGCTGTGCGACCGGGTCGGCATTCTCCGGGCCGGACGGCTGGCCGAGCTGGGCAGCCTCGCCCAGCTGCGGCATCTGTCCGCCCTCACGGTCCAGGCGACGTTTGACGGCGCGGTCCCCGACCTGTCCGGGGTACCCGGGGTGAGCTCGGTCGCGGTGGACGGCCGGGTGGCCCGCTGTCACGTCCGCGGTCCGATCGCGCCGCTGCTGACGGTGCTGGCGGGCGCGAACGTGACCGAGCTGCTGAGCCGCGAGCCCTCGCTCGAGGAGCTGTTCCTCGCCCAGTACGGCGAGCACGCGCCATGACGCACGTCGACCTGGCGCCGGACAGCCCGGCCATCGCCACCCCGAGATCGGCCTGGCCGGCCGCCGCCGTCATCGCCCGGCTGACCGCGCGGAAGGCGGTCAGGTCGGGAGTGGTCTGGGGTTACGTCTTCGGCGCGCTGATCGCGTCGTCGGCCGTCAGCTACACCAGGATCTACCAGACCCAGGCCGCCCGCGACGCGCTGGCGGCCGCATACGGCGCGAACAAGGCGACCAGCGCCCTGTTCGGCCCGGCGCCGCAGCTGCAGACGGTGGCCGGCTTCACCGCCTTCAAGATCGGAATGACGCTCTTGCTCCTCGGCGCCGTCTGGGGGCTGCTGACCTCCACCCGGCTACTGCGGGGGGAGGAGGACGACGGCCGCTGGGAGCTGCTGCTGGCCGGCCAGACCACCCGCCGCCGCGCTGCGGCCCAGGCGCTGGCCGGACTCGGCGCCGGCGCGTGCGCGCTGTGGGCGCTGACCGCGATCCTCACCGTCGCGGTCGGCCTTGACTCGAGCGTCCGCATCGCGGCCGGGCCGTCCCTCTACTTCGCACTGGCGATGACCGTCACCGCGGTCATGTTCCTGGCCGTCGGCGCGCTGACCAGCCAGCTGGCGTCGACCCGCCGTCAGGCCGCGTCCTACGCGGCCGCGTTTCTCGGCGCGTGCTACGCGCTGCGGATGATCGCCGACGCCGGGGTGGGGCTGCCCGGGCTGATCTGGGCGTCACCGCTGGGCTGGGCGGAGGAGCTGCGGCCGTTCGCCGGGCCGCAGCCGCTGGCCCTGCTGCCGATCGCCGCCTTCACCGTGGTGCTCGCGGTCGCGGCGGTCCGGCTGGCCGGCCTGCGCGACGCGGGCGCGGGCATCCTGGCCGACCGGGCCCGCAGCGCGCCGCGGCTGCGGCTGCTGTCGGGCCCGGCGAGCCTGGCGATCCGGCTGGCCCGGCCGGTCGTGGCAGGCTGGTGGACCGCCATCGCGCTGTCGGCGCTGCTGTTCGGGCTGGTCGCGAGGTCGGCCGGGAGCACCATCTCCGGCTCGTCGGCGCAGGGCGTGCTGGCCAAGCTGGGCGCCTCGGGGAGCGGCACCGACGCCGTCCTCGGGGTCTGCTTCCTCGTGCTGGCGGTGCTGATCGCCTTCGCCGCCGCCGGGCAGGTCATCGCCGCGCGGGCGGAGGAGTCGTCGCAGCGGCTCGACCACCTGCTGGCCGGCCCGATCTCGCGGTCCCGCTGGCTGGGCGGCAGGCTCGTGGTGACGGTGGCCGTGCTGGTCGCGGGCGGCGCGGCGGCCGGCCTGTTCGCCTGGCTCGGGGCGGCCAGCCAGCACTCGGGCGCGGGCCTGGCGACGCTGCTTGAGGCCGGCCTCAACCTCGTCCCGCCCGCCATCGCGATCGGCGGCGTCGGCGTGCTGGCGTTCGGTGCGTGGCCCCGGCGCACGGCGCCCGTCGTCTACACCGTGCTCGCCTGGTCGGTGCTGGCCGACATCGCGGGCGGCTTCGGCGGATCCGGCCCGGCCAGCCGCTGGCTGCTTGACACCTCGGTCTTCCACCAGATGACATCGGCCCCGGCCGCAGCGCCGAACTGGACCGCGAACGGCATCATGGTCGCCATCGGCGTCGCCTGCACCCTGCTCGGCGGCCTCGCCTTCAACCAACGAGACCTGGCAGGTAACTGACGCCGATGACGACCGACCAGCCGGACCAGACCGACCAGCCGGACCAGACCGACCAGCCGGACCAGACCGACCGACCGGACCAGACCGACCGACCGGACAAGACCGCGCAACCGGCGGCACCGCCCGCCGGCCACTCCGCCGCGCCGGGGGACCTGACCGCCCGCGCCCGCATCCGCGAGGCGGCCATCAGCCACTTCGCCGACGACGGGTACGAGCGGACCACGATCCGCGCGATCGCCGCCACCGCCGGGGTATCGCCCGGGCTGCTCCGGCACCATTTCGGCTCCAAGGAGGAGCTGCGGCGGGCGTGCGACGAGCACGTCGCCGAGACCATGGGCCGGATCAACGCGCAGTACCTGGACGACATGGGCGCGCGTCGCCGACCGCCGCCAGGTGCAGCCGTTCGAGCGGTACATCGTGCGCGCCCTGGCCGAGAACTCGCCGTCGGCGGCGGCGATCTTCGACGAGATGGTGACGATGACCGAGCACTGGCTCGAGCGGGCCGACCAGGCCCGCCCCGACCGGCCGACCGTGGACCGCAGGACCCGGGCCGCGCTGATCAGCGCCATGGCGTCCGGCGTCCCGCTGCTGCACGAGCAGTTGTCGCGCACGGTCGGGGCCGACATCTTCGGGCCGGAGGGCCGGCGTCTGGTCGCCCTCGGGCTGTTCGACATCTACTCCCACCCGCTGATCAGCGCCGAGGACGCCGCCGCGGGGGAAACGGGAATCGACTGGCCAGGCGGAGCCGGGGACCGTTCGACCGACAGATTTTGATCTTTCCGCGAGAAGACGGGCAACGACCAAAGGCCGGAAAAACAGCGGCGCCTCCCCGCGCAGCCAGCCACCGACCAAGCGGTCAAGCGGTCAGCCGCGCCGGGAGGCGCCGGCCGCAGTGGGCTACTCGACCGGTATCTCCTTGTTGATCAAGGACAGGTCGATGCCCTGGCGGCCGCGGATGAACCGGGCGACCAGGTAAATGACCAGCGCCAGCACGTACATGGCGAGCATGTAGAGCAGCGAGTCGTTGTTGTTGACGCCGTAGGCGGCCTTGGTCAGCCACTCGTACAGGCAGTACCCGATGAGCCCGATGGTGATCACGCCCGCCGCCGGGATGACCGGCACCCCGAGCAGCTTCAGCCGGGAGGCGGGGGAGGCGGCCCACAGATCGGGCTTGCGCCACGGCAGGACCACCACCGCGATGGCGCTGAACAGGTACGTCACCGCGATGACGAGCGTCGCGTCGAGCGTGTAGGTGTGGAAGTTGGAGTTGTAGGAGTACAGCGCGCCGAGCCCGACGGCCGGCAGCAGCATCAGCACCAGCGACCAGACCGGCACCCGGCGCTTCTCCGACACCTGGGCGGCGCCGTCGGGCAGGATCCGGTCGAACGCGGCCGCGAAGATCACCCGGGTCGAGGACAGGAACAGCGTCCCCACCCAGGCGAAGAACCACAGGCTCATCAGCAAGATCAGCACGACCGAGAACGCGCTGTTGTGCACCAGCCAGCTGGCCAGCAGCACCGGGTAGGGGAAGATCGGCAGCGCGTGCGGGGACGTCGTCCCGTAGGCGGCGTCGATCCAGAGCGCGTTGGCGGACTGGTAGAAGTTGAACCCGAACTCCTTGGCGAACACCACCAGCAGCACGACCGAAAGCAGCACGGTCGTCCACAGGCCGAGGAACATGCCGCTGAACACCCGCTTGAAGTCGCTCGCGCCGCGGATCTCGCCGTACAGGGTGGTGCCCCAGTTCGGCCACAGCAGGTAGAACATCAGCATCGGCACCAGCAGCATCGACTGGCTGAACGCGCCGGCCACCCCGAACGGGGCCGGGGTGTAGCCGATCGTGGTGGAGCCCGCGTCGGCCAGCGTGCCCGCGTAGGAGTTCTTCATCCCGAACAGCTTCGCCGTCTCGGAGTTGTAGGCCGAGATGAAGTCGTTGCGGTTGTAGGCCAGCAGCAGGATCACCACGATCGCGACGCCGAGCAGGCCGCCGTAGAAGCACCACTTCTGCACCTTGGCGTAGCCGGACATGCCCAGCGAGACCAGCAGGCCGGCCAGCCCGATGGTGATCAGCGTGACGACGAACGTCCCGGTGTGGGTGCCGAACCAGGCCGCGCCGGACGGGTCGTTGAACGACACCCACAGCGGCTGGAAGAACTCCTCCGACAGCACCGAGCCGTAGATCGGCGCCCACAGCCAGAGGATGAACCACCAGCCGGTGGCGGCCATCACGAAGCCGAGCCCGCTGCCGAGGATCCGGGACTGCCAGACGTAGTCGCCGCCCGCCCGGGGGATCGTGACCACCAGCCCGCTGTAGGCGAGGACCAGGAACGACACCCACACCGCGGAGATGAGCACCGCCGTCAGCAGCTGCCCGGCCGGGAACGCGTCCTGGTAGGCGAACTCGACCAGGCCGAGGGTGATCACGTTGGTGGACAGGCAGGCGTAGATCATCGAGTCGCGGACGGACCAGCCGCGCACCAGCCCGGTGGCCTTCCGCAGGAATAGCGTGGGTCTCTCGTCGCCAACTTCGGTTGCCATGAAGTCCCTCCTCGGGGAACGGCTCAATCCTCGCTAGTCACCATTCGAACTGTCTGACGAATTGCCGAATAAATTGACATATGTGACTTTGATGCCGATATGTATCGCCAGCACCATAACAGCTCAGCCATTCACAAGGACATACTTAACTTTGCCGTTCTTTGGGTTCATATCGATCAGAGCCGCCTGAAGAACGCCATCTCCATACGAACTGCCCGGGTTGACGGTAAGGGTCCGGCCGAGCTTGGCCACGCCGCGGCTCTCGTGAATGTGCCCGTGCACCGACAGCATCGGCTGGTAGCGCAGGATCGACTCCCGCACGGCGGTCGAGCCGACCGGCTCGAGCACCGCCCCGCCGTGCTTGGGGCGCATGCTGGCGTCCAGCGCGGGCGCCTCGTCGAGGCCGGTGCCGTAGGGCGGGGCGTGGAAGTTGAAGATCGTCCGGTCCATGTCCACGCCAGGGACCTGGCCGACGATCGCGTCGATCTTGGCCGCGAGCTGGTCCTCGGGCGCCTCCCGGTGGGTGTCCCACGGGGTCGGGTTGGTCCAGCCCATCGAGACCATGGTGAACCCGCCCAGGTCGATCACCTTGCCCTCGGCGAACGTGACCGACGGCGCCGCCTCCAGGATCGGGTCGATCTCGAAGATGTCGTCGTTGCCGCCGTTGAGCACGCACGGGATCGCCCCGCCGCGGAGCTTGCCGTCGGCCATGTCCAGCCACCGGTCGAGCGACCGGGTCATCTCGGCGTTGAACCGCTGGGTGATCCCGCCTTCGCCGGAAGCGCTCAGCTCGTCGAGCTCGTCCCTGGTCACGATCGCCGGGTAAGAGCCGCGGTCCCGCAGCTGCTTCTCCGCCTCGAGCAGTTCCTCCCTGGTCTCCAGGCGGCGGCGCTCGCCCCTGATCGTGACCTCCCAGTAGCCGGGGTAGGCGACGATCGGGACCATCACCTTGCCGGTGACGTCGCCCCCGAGCACCACCAGGTCGGCCTTGTAGAACGCGGCGGCGTTGAGGAACTTCTTCCAGCAGATCTCTGACCCGTGGATGTCGGTCGCGAAGAACATCTTCATGGGGTGCCGCTTTCCTAGGGGGAGGTACTGCTCAGTGCGCTACCTCTTCTGGCAGCTCGTACCAGCGGACGCGGTCGCCGACGTTGGCCCGCAGCTTCCACTTCATCGACTTGGGCGCGGCCGCGGCCGCGTCGAGCAGCCGCGTCGCCTGGACGAGGGGATCGAACCGCGCGCTGGCCGGGACCAGGGCCGGGTTCTCCGCCAGCAGCGCGGGCAGCTTCCCGAGGCTGCCGGTGCTGGTCCGCCACCAGCCCCAGTCCGCCCCGACCACCTCCTGGAAGCGGGCGACGTCGATGAACGGCCCCGACGAGCTGTCGCCGACCGGCAGGCCGGCCAGCAGGTGGGTGATGTCGTGCACGTCCTTCGCGTTGAGCTCGAAGATCTGCAGCTTGGACAGCAGCAGGTCGGCCGGGTCGAGGGTGAGCGAGGAGTTGCCCAGCGAGGAGCGGAAGTCCAGCGTGTGGCACATGACGAGCCGGTCGACCATGACGTCGATCGGCCGCCCGGACGGCGCGATGAAGTACATCTGCCGGTCCCCGTTGAGGTTGTTGAACATCTTGTCGGGGACGCACCCGCTCTTCTCCAGGTACGCCGCGATGTCCCGGCGGCGCTTGCCCGCGCAGGCCAGGTCCATGTCCTGGCCGACCCGGAGCCGGGGCGGGAAGTCCGGGCAGAGCACCCGGACGCCGAGGCCGCCGAGCAGCCGCAGCTTCAGGCCGGCCGCCACCGCCCCCTGCGCGAGCATGACTGCCTCCGGCAGCGGGTCATCTTCCGGCGAGGACATGCAGGTCCAACTCCTGTAAAGCCGTCGTGGATTAGTACCGATGATGGTGAGATGCCCCGTTAACTGTCCAGACATTCACCGTTATGAACCACATTGGTTCCATCATGTGGGCGCGCTGCCAGCCGACATGCCCAATGGCCAACGCGCCACTCACGCCCCGCGCGCCACATCCGCGCCACATGCGCGTCGCATCCGTGCCGCATCCGCGAGCCGGCGGCGCGGCCCGCGCGCTAACGAAGCTCGGCGTCCGAATTATGCCGATAAAAGGCTATTTCCTGAGCCGGAAGCGGCGTGTTCCCCGCGATCAGATCGGCCGCCTTTTCCGCCATCATCATCACCGGGGCGTAGATATTGCCGTTGGTCACATAGGGCATGACCGACGCGTCCACCACCCGCAGGCCGTCGACCCCGTGCACCCGCAGCGACCCCGGGTCGGTGACCGCCAGCGGCCCGGTCCCCATCGCGCAGGTGCAGGACGGGTGGAGCGCGGTCTCCGCGTCCCGCGCGACCCACTCGAGCACCGACGACTCGTCGGAAACCGACGGTCCCGGCGACAGCTCGCCCGCGTTGAACTCGTCGAACGCGGGCTGGTTGAGTATCCGCCGCGCGATCGCGACCGCCTCGGTCCACTCCCGCCGGTCGCTCGGCGTGGACAGGTAGTTGAACCGCAGCGCCGGGTGCTGGAACGGGTCGGTCGACTTGATCTTGACAGTGCCGCGCGAGTCCGAGTACATCGGCCCGATGTGCACCTGGTAGCCGTGCCCCCCGGCCGGCGCCGACCCGTCGTACCTGATCGCGATCGGCAGGAAGTGAAACATGAGGTTCGGGTAAGCCACGGAGTCATTCGACCGCGCGAACCCGCCCGCCTCGAAGTGGTTGGTGGCGCCGGGACCGGAGCGCGCCAGCGCCCACCGCAGCGCCACCCCGGGCCGGTTCCGCCACTTCAGCGCGGGCGCGACCGAGACCGGCTGCTTCGACCCGTACTGGATGTACACCTCGAGGTGGTCCTGCAGGTTCTCGCCGACGCCGGGCAGGTCCGCCACCACGTCGATGCCGAGCCCGGTCAGCTCGGCCGCGTTCCCCACCCCCGACAGCTGCAGCAGCTGCGGCGACCCGAACGCGCCGGAGCACACGATCACCTCGCCGCCGTACGCGCGCCGCGGCGCCGACGAGACGGAGACGAGGTCGACGTTCCGCACCCCAGCAGACCCGCGGAGCACGAACTCCACCCCGGTCGCGCGCGTCCCGGAGAACAGGATCCGGGTCGTGTGCGCCATCGTCACGACCTTGAGGTTCGGCCGCGACATGGCCGGGTGCAGGTAGGCCCGCGCGGCCGACAGCCGCCGCCCGCGGTGGATGTTCCGGTCGAAGGCGGCGAACCCCTCCTGCCGGTACCCGTTCACGTCGGCGGTCAGCGCGTACCCGGCCTGCTGCACGGCCGCGAAGAACGCGCCGAACAGCGGGTTGGCGGCGGGCCCGCGCTCAAGCACCAACGGGCCGTCATGCCCGCGGAACGGCTCGTCCACCGTCCCCGGCACCGCCGCCAGGCAGTTCTCCATCCGCTTGAAGTACGGCAGGCAGTGCGCGTAGTCCCAGGACGACATGCCCGGGTCGGCCGCCCAGCGCTGGTAGTCGAGCGGGTTGCCGCGCTGGAAGATCATCCCGTTGATGGACGAGGAGCCGCCGAGCACCTTGCCCCGCGCGTGGTAGATCCGCCGGTCGCCCAGGAACGGCTCCGGCTCGCTCTCGTACTTCCAGTCGTAGAACTGGGAGCCGATCGGGAAGGTGAGCGCGGCCGGCATGTGGATGAACGGGTCCCAGATGAAGTCGGGCCGCCCGGCCTCGAGGACCAGCACCCGGGTGGTCGCGTCCTGCGACAGTCGTGCCGCGAGCGCGCTGCCCGCCGAGCCGCCACCGACGATGATGTAGTCGAACTGCGCTGGTGCCATGTGCCCCTCTGTCGCTTTTCGCTGAGACTCTCGGGTCGGTGCGGCCGTCACCGGCTGGCGGCCCGCAGGTGGTCCCTGACCGTGCCGGTCATCGGGTGGCCGGGTCCCAGGTGGCGCTCGCAGTCGGCCAGGGCCCGCTCCAGCATCGTGACCGCGTCCGCCAGCCGCCCGGCCTCGGAGTACGCCACCGCCAGGTTGTACCTCGTGGTCAGCGCCTCGACGTCGCCCGGGCCGAGCACCCGGTCGCCGTCGGCGACCGCGCGCTCGAAGGCGCTGACGGCATCCCGCATCCGCCGCGCCTGCTGGTACGCGGCGGCGAGGACGGCGCGGGCGGCGATGGTGTCGCGGTCGTCCGGGCCGCCGATCCGCTCGCGGTCGGTCACCACCCGTTCGTAGTGCGGGAGGGCGTCCTTCATCCGCCCGGCGCTGCCGTAGGCGTAGGCGAGGTTGCCGCGGGCGGTGATCGTGTCGGGGTGGTCCGGGCCGAGCACCCGCGACCGGTCGGCCAGCACCCGCTCGTACTGGGCGATCGCGTCCTTATGCTTCCCGCCCAGCCGGCAGGCGTTCGCGAGCTGCGCCCGCGCCGCCAGCGTGTCCGGGTGGTCGGGCCCGCTCGCCCGCTCGCGGCCGGCCAGCGCGCGCTGGTAGGCGGCGATCGCCTCGCGGTGCTGGCCCGCCGCCGCGTAGGCGCCGGCCAGGCCGGCCCCCGCCGCCAGCGTGTCCTGGTGCAGCGGGCCGAGCGCCCGCTCGGCGTCGGACCGGGTCTGCTCGAAGAGCCTGATGCTGTCTGCGCTTCGCCCGGCCGTCGAGTACGCCGCCGCCAGCTGCGCCCGCACCGCCAGCGTCTCCCGGTGCTCCCCGCCGAACATCCGCTCGCGTGACCCCAGCGCCCGCTCGTACAGCCCGATCGCCTCGGCCATGGCGCCGGACGCCTCGTGCGAGCGGGCCGCGTTGACCAGCGCGGCGATCGTGTCCGGGTGCTCGGGCCCGAGGATCCGCTCCCGGTCGGCCAGCGCCGCCTCGGCCGAGGCGAGCGCCTCGGCCGGCCGGCCGGCCGCGGCGTAGGCGTCGACCAGCTGGCCGCGGGCGAAGACCGACTGCGCGTGCGCGGGCCCGAGCAGCTGACCGCAGGCGCCCGACATCGCCTGCCAGTACTGGATCGCCGCGTCCGCCAGCATCGGCGCCTCCATCAGCGACGCCCCCGCCCGGACCAGCGCCGGATGGGCTTCCGGCTTCCACAGCAGGTCGCCCGCGAAGGCGTGCAGCGCGGCCGCGCAGTCCCGCAGCGCCTGGCTCAGGTCCGGTCCGGCCCCGCTCGGCGGCCACGCCTCGACCAGCGCGGCCGCCGCCGCCCGGACGACCGAGTCGATGCTGGCGGGAGTCAGGTAGGCGCGGACGCAGGACCGGACGCTGGCGTGCAGCCAGACCGTGCGGGCGCTGCTGGTCGCGTCGACGGCCGCGAGCCCGAGCCGTTCGAGCGCGTCGTAGGCGGTCCTGACCAGGGTCTGTTCGGCCGGGCCGACCTCGGTCCGGCCGGTGATGTAGGCGCACGCGGCCGGGGCGGTCAGCACCGCCGCCGGGATGCCGCTGGCGTCGAGCATGGACGCGAACGCGAGGGCGGGCCAGGCCAGGCCGGTCGGCGGCATCTCGTGCGCGTACTCGACCGCGATCGACCAGGTCGCCTGGAGTGACGCCGGGCAGCCGTCGATCGCCGCGGGCGCGTTCGTCCGCAGCCGCTGCGCGTACTCGGCCCGGTACTCCCGGCAGGTGCCCTCGGCCACGATGATCACCGCCGCCGCCTGCGCGATCGCGAGCGGCAGCCCGCCGATGTCCTCGGCCAGGTCGAGCGCCTCGATCCGCTGGTCGGGGAAGCCGACCAGCCGGGTGTTGAGGTAGCCGACCGCCTCCCGCCGGCTGAACCCGGTGACTCCGTAGGCGGTCGTCGCGCGGACCCGCTGGTCGGCCAGCTCCGCCGCCCGCAGCCGGCTGGTGACCACCACCTGGCCGGCCGGCCCCTGCGGCCACAGCCCGTCCAGGTCGACCGGCGACGTCACCCCGTCGAGCACGACCGCCCAGCGGCGCGGGGTGCGGCGCAGCCAGTCGAGGAACCGCCGCGCGCCGTCATCGGCGGTCTCGCCCGCCCCGGTCCCGGCGGCCCCGGCGGCCCCGACGGCCGGGACTGGTCGGCCGGCCTCGGCCAGGTTCAGGTCGGCGGCCGCGCGCGCGTAGCCGGACACGATCGCGGTCCGGTTGCCGGCCGCCACCCAGACCAGCAGGTCGACCGACCGGCTGGACCACATCTGATGCGCGAAGCCGACCGCGAGCTGGGTCTTGCCGGTCCCGCCGACGGCGTCGGCCCCGGTGCTGCCCGCGGTCAGCCCGTCATCGGGCTCGTCCCCCGGCGGCGGGACGAGCAGGATCGTCTCGCCCGGCCGGAACCCGTCCGCCAGCCGGAACCCGGTCTCCTGGCGCGCATTGAAGCCAGCCGCCAGCGGCGGCACCTGGCCGGATATGACCGGAGCGATCGTAGGCTGCGCGGCCATTGCGGTGTCCCTCCCCCCACGCGAAGCGACGTCGGGGGCATCTTATTGAGCCAATAGCTGCGGAAGTTGAAGAAATAGCACGAGAAGCCGCATTTTAGCGAGAAAGAAACTGATCAGTTAGCAGGCCCGGCCTCAGTTTTCACATCAGCATCAGGCGTCACATTCGGAGCGCCGGATGGTCCGCCACCACCGTCGCCGACCCCGGCGCGACCTCGGTGAATCCGCCGTCGGTGACCACCGGCAGCCCGCTCGCCAGCAGTTCCTTCCACTGCCCGACTCCGGCCGTCCGCACCCGAAGGTCAAATTCAACGTCCTTCCATTTCGAACGGTCCGTTGGTGCCAGCTCCCACCACGCGAGTTGCGCACCGTGGCCGACCTGGGCCATGGCTTTCCCGGTCGACATCGGCAGCTCCGGATTCAGCCACAGCACCGGCACCCCGTCCGGTGCGTCGGCCGGCGGGGTCGGATCCTCGAAGTCGGTCCCGGAGACCTGGAGCTTGGCCAGATCGGCGGGCCAGTCGTCAACCGGCACCGGCGGGTACACCCGCACCTCGGCCGTCCCCTGCCCCACGGTGATCCCCGGCAGCGCGCGAGCCCGCTCCCACGCCGCCCCCCTGGCCCGCCGCACGACCTTGCGGATCCGCGCGTCCTCCCAGGCCCGGGCGGCCGCCGCCCACTCGCCGTCCGGCTCGGTCACCCGGGGGTCGGACAGGAACTCGAGCACCGCCCTGGCCGCCCCCTCAAGCGCGTCCGTCCTGGCCGGAGGGTCCGCCCGCTCCACCAGAACGACCAGCGGCAGCGCGTACTGCCGCCCCTCGTCCCGCACGGCCGCCTGCATGGCGGGCGCCTGGTCCTGACGGTGGTCTTGGGGTTCGTCCATCACCTATTAAGGATGTCAGCCGTGAGCTCCTGCGGTGGCCCCGGATCCGCCTCGCCGACGCCCCGATCGGCCTGCCAGGGCTTGTTCCGCACCAGCCAGTACCCGCCGCAGGCCAGCAGGACCAGGCAGAGCGTCCAGCCGAGCTCGGTCGTTCCCAGCCCCGCGTACTTCAGCCCCGAGGCGAAGATCACGAAGGTGATGACCGGCCGGATGTACTTGTCCGGCGCCCGCGAGGACAGCAGCGACCCGATCAGCACGGCCGGGACCGAGCCGATCACCAGCGCCGCCGTCACCCCGAACTGCACGTGCCCGAACGCCAGCGCGCCGAGCGCGGCGGCCGCGGTCAGCGGCACCGCCTGGGTGAGGTCGGTCCCCACCAGCTGCCCGGCCGACAGCGCCGGGTACGCGAACAGCAGCAGCACGATCATCAGCGACCCGGACCCGACCGACGTCATCCCGACGATGAGCCCGCCCACCGCGCCGATCGCGATCGTGACCGCGGGCTTGATCGCAAGCGCGTCGATCGCCAGCGTCCGCCGCTGGCCGGTGCGCCGGTCCAGCCACGAGCGGAGCAGCATCCCGGCCGTGCCGACCAGCAGGGCCGCGCCGAGCAGGGTCTCCACGTTGGTCTGCTGGGCGGCGCCGCCGCCGAACAGGTGCAGCAGGTACGTGCCGAGGAACGCCATCGGCACCGACCCCAGGCACATCCACCCGACCAGCCCGTAGTTGACGGTGCCCTTGCGCATGTGCACGACCGACCCGACCGGCCGCATCACCACCGCCGCGACCAGGTCGCTGGAGATCGCGGTGGACGGCTTGACGTTGAACAGCAGGATCAGCATCGGCGTCATCAGCGCCCCGCCGCCGGCCCCGGTGAGCCCGACCAGCAGCCCGACGATGGCGCTGCCGAGCACCACATAGGGGTTAAGGTCCACCAGCACTCCGTCCCGTCGGCCCCGCCTCGTCCGGCGGACCTCCCTACATTGCTGGTGGCAAATATATCCCTTGTAACCGACTTGTAAAGCCTGTAACGAACCCGCCCCGCGCGTCACCGACCTAGCAGCCCTACGCCGGGACGAGCTCCTTAGCCGACGCGTCCCCAACCGCGGCCGGCGCCCGCAGCGCGGCCGCGTTGGTGGCGGCGAAGGCCTGGTACTCGCGAACCTCGGCCGCCCGGCGGCGACGGTTCCAGCCCAGCAGCGGCGCCATGACCGCGGCGACCTCGGGCGCGACCGACGCCCCGGAGTCGGCCGACTCGATCAGCAGCCGCACCCGGCGGGCGAGCACGTCGGTCACGTGCAGCGCCCCCTCATGGGTGACCGCGTAGGCGACCTCGGCCCGCAGGTACGGGCCGCCGCCCCCGAGGGCGAGGCCGAGCGTCTTATCCGCCCGGATCAGCTCGAGGACCTCGACCGCGGTCGCCCCGTAGCGCGCGACCAGGTGCTCGACCGACGCCAGGGGGACGCCGTAGTCGTCGGCCAGCCGCTGGGCCGAGGCGCGGACCGCCGGGCAGCCCGTCCGCCCCGATCAGCGGCAGTTCGCTGGTGACCGACGGCGGCACCGGCCGGGGGAAGTGCTCCACTGCGGCGTCGATCACGTCCTTGGCCATCAGCCGGTAGGTGGTGAACTTCCCGCCCGCGATCGACACCAGGCCCGGCGCCGGCGCGTCGACCACGTGCTCGCGCGACAGCTTGGTCGTCGGCTTCTCCGACCCGCCGCCGTCGGCCCCGCCCTTGCCGTCCGCATGCTGCCTAGCGTCAGCGCGCTTGGCGTCCTTGACCGGCGCAGGCTCCGCCACCAGCGGCCGCAGCCCGGCGTAGACCGCGAGCACGTCCGACCGCGACAGCGGCCGCGCCAGCACCCGGTTCGCCTCGCCGAGGATGTAGTCCACGTCCTCGGCGGTCGCGGCAGGCTCGGCCCGGTCGCCCGACCACTCGGTGTCGGTCGTGCCGACGATCCACCGGTCATCCCACGGGATGAAGAACAGCACGCTCTTGCTGGTCCTGATGATCATCCCGGTCTCGGACTCGATCGCCGACCGGGGCATGACCAGGTGCACGCCCTTCGACATCCGGACCTGGTACCCGGCCCGCACCTCGCCGGCCGCGAACACCGGGTCCGACCAGACCCCGGCGCAGACGACGACCGACGTCGCCGCCACGTCGAACGTCCGCCCGCTCTCCTCATCCCGCACCCGCGCCCCGGTCACCCGCGACCCGTCCCGCAGCAGCGAGACCGCGCTCGCCCGGGTGAGCACGGTCGCGCCGTGCCGCACCGCCGTCCGCGCGACCGTGACCGTGTACCTGGCGTCATCGACCTGGGCGTCGTAGTAGAGCATGGCGCCCGCCAGCCGGTCCGGCCGCAGGGCCGGGGCCCGGCGCAGCGCGCCGCGGATGGTCAGGTGCCGGTGGTGCGGGACGGGCCGCTTGATGCCCTCCATCGCGTCGTAGATCACCAGCCCGGCCCCGACGTACGGCCGCTCCACCACCTTCCTGTACAGCGGGTAGAGGAACGGCACCGGGCGCACCAGGTGCGGCGCGAGCCTGCTGACCAGCAAGTCACGTTCCCGCAGGGCCTCCTTGACGAGCTTGAAGTCACCCTGCTCGAGGTAGCGCAGGCCGCCGTGGATGAGCTTGCTCGACCGGCTCGAGGTGCCCGAAGCCAGGTCGCGGGCCTCGACCAGCCCGACCCGCAGGCCGCGGGAGGCGGCGTCGAGGGCGGCCCCCGCGCCGGTAATGCCGCCGCCGATCACCAGCACATCGAGCGGCCCCGCGGTCAGCTTCCGTATCGCCTCGTCACGCTCACGAGCATCAAGAACACCGGGCATCAGGACTGCTCCTCCCCGGCCCCGCGAGGGGACCACCACGCCCATCGTATGTAATCGATGCAGCCAGTCCAGCGCCCCGCCGGCCCCAAGCCGCCCGGCCCGGCCGGCCTGGCCGCCCGGCCCGGCCGGCCTAGCCTGCCTGCAGCTCGACCAGGTTGACCCGCTGCCCGCGGCCTTCCTCGCGCAGCAGCGCGCCGGCCGTGAGAACGCTCACACCGGCCAGCGCGGCGCTGATCACGAACCCGGCCCGGAAGCCGGCCGTGAGCGCGACCGCGGCGTCGTGCCCGGCCGCGGCCGAGGCAGCGGCCGCGCTCGCGACCACGGCCGATATGACCGCCAGGCCGAGCGCGCCGCCGAGCTGGCGGCTGACGTTGAGCAGCGCCGAGGCGACCCCGTGACCCGAGCCGGTCACCCCGGACATGGCCGCGATCGAGGTAGGCACGATCATCAGCCCGCCGCCGAGCCCGACCACCACGGTCGGGACGATGACGTCGGTCAGCAGTCGGCCGTCGGCCGGGATCCGGGCGAGCAGCGCGAACCCGATGACCGACGTCAGCGCCCCGGCGATCGTCGTCCAGCGGATCCCGGCCAGCGCCACCAGGGCGGGCGCGAGCGAGGCGGCGACCAGGATCGAGAGCCCGAACGGCACGTACGCGAGCCCGGTCCGCAGCGCCGAGTAGCGCAGCACCTGCTGCATGTAGAGGGTGGTGGAGTAGAAGACCGCGAACAGCGCGCTCGAGACCAGCGCCGACACGATGTTGGCGCCGGCCACCGACCGGTTCCGCCACAGCGCCAGCGGCATCAGCGGCGACCGGGCGACGAACCGCTCGTGCGCCACGAAGTACCCGATCAGCGCCGCCGCCACCGCCAGCAGCGTGATCGTGCGGGCCGACCCCCACCGGTGGCTGCCGGTCTGCACCACCGCATACGCGAGCAGGCTCGTCCCCGCGGTCACGCTGAGCGCGCCGCCGACGTCGAAGCCGCCCCGTCGAATAGCAAGCCGGGAGCCGTCAGCGGGCAGCAGCCGCAGCGCCGCCGCCACCACGACCGCCCCGACCGGAAGGTTGACCAGGAAGATCCACCGCCAGCCGACCGCGCTGACGAGCACCCCGCCGAGCACCAGCCCGAGCGTCCCGGCCGCGGCCGACACCCCGCCCCAGACCGCGAACGCCCGGTTGCGGGCCGGCCCGGCCGGGAACACGGAGCTGAGCAGGGCCAGCGTCATCGGCACCACGAACGCGGCCGCGAGCCCCTCGGCCGCCCGGGTGCCGACCATCACCCCGGCCGACGGCGCCAGCGCCGACCCGAGCGACGCCAGCGCGAACACCGCCGTCCCCGCGACCAGCACCCGCCGCCGCCCCAGCAGGTCACCCGCGCGCCCGCCGAGCAGCAGGAACCCGCCGAACGGGACCATGTACGCGTTCACCATCCACGACAGCCCGCTCTCGGAGAACCGCAGCGACTCCCGAATCGCGGGCATGGCGACGTTGACGACGGTGACGTCAATCGTGTCGAGCAGCGCCGCCAGGCACAGCACGACGAGCGTGAGCACGTGCCGCCGGGTCCACGAAAAGGACGCGGCGGCCTCCTCGGCCGAGTCGCTCATGAGTAGCTCCTTACTTATCGGTTAGTAAGCAGCCACGCTAGCGACTTACTGATCGGTAAGCAAGTGGTACGGTGATGCCATGGCGAAGCCGCACGACACCGGGCACCCCGACACCAGGCAGCGGATCCTCGCCATCGCGGCCGACCTGTTCGCGCGGCAGGGCTACACCGGGACGAGCATCGCCGACATCGCCCGCGAGCTCGGCACCACCACCGCCGCGCTCTACTACCACTTCCCGTCCAAGTCCGCGATCCTCGGCGGCCTGCTGGCCGGGCCGATCACCGGCTACACCCGGCTCCTCGACAGCCTCGACGCCGACGGCGGGGCGACGCCGGAGGACCTGCTCGGCGCGATCATCGACATCACCGCCGACTCCCGCGACCTGGCCTTGATCTTCGACCGCGACCCGGCCGCGCTGGCGATCGTCGACGCGCAACTGCCCCGCTCCTCGCAGACGATCACGGCCGAGACGGTCGCGGCGGTGGCCGGCCCCGATCCCGACCGCGCGGCCCTGATCCGCGCGAACGCCGCCCTCGCGGCGGTCAAGGCCGCGACCCTGGCCGCCGTGCAGCTCAGCGGGGGTCCGCTCGAGCCCGCCGACCGGACCGAGATTCTCGCCGCCGCCCTGCGGGTCCTGAAAAGCTAGGCGAGTCAAAATCGTTTGCCCGAACGGTCCCGGGCGACTCTCCGGCCGTCACTCAGCGCTTGCGTGGCGTCACGCCCTCAGCTGGGTAAACGTCAGTTAATCTCTGCCTCTCAAAGAGGCCGGAGCGGCGGAGCGCGGAGGCGATCGCGATGATGACGGTGAACGTGGCGGCGGTGGTCGAGCCGGTCGGAGACGTGACGGCGGCGCTGGGCGAGGGCCCGTACTGGGTGCCCGAGGACGACTGCCTGCTGTGGGTGGATATCGACGGCGCGCGGCTGCACCGCACCTACTTCCCGGCGGCGGAGACGGTAACGGACTCGCCGGGTCCGGTGTCGGCCGCGTTCCCGGCCGTCGGCGGCGGCATCCTCATCGCCGGCGGCGCCGCGCTGACCCTGCTGTTCCCGGCCGAGCGGGGCGGCCAGTGGGTCGCTCGGACCATCGCCGACGCGCCCGCCAGGGACGGCATCCGGTTCAACGACGCCGGGGTCGACCCGGCCGGCCGGGTCTGGGCGGGATCGATGCACACGACCGAGGCCGAGCCGCTGGGCGAGCTGTACCGGCTCGACCCCGGCCCCCGGCTGAACCCGGTGGTCAAGAACGTGACCGTGTCCAACGGTCTCGGCTGGTCGCCGGACGGCTCGCGGATGTACTACGCGGACTCCCCGCTGCGCCGAGTGGACGTGTTCGACTACGACCCGGCGACCGGCGAGGCGTTCGCCCGCCGGACGTTCGCCGACCTGTCCGACGCCGAGGGCGTCCCCGACGGCCTGACGGTCGACGCGGACGGCTGCGTGTGGGTGGCGATGTGGGGCGGCAGCGCCCTGCGCCGCTTCACCCCCGACGGCCAGCCCGACGCCGTCCTGCCGGTCCCGGTCTCCCAGCCCACCAGCTGCGCCTTCGGCGGCCCGGACTTGGCCGACCTCTACATCACCAGCGCCCGCGTCGGCCTGACCGAAGCCCAGCTGGCAGCCCAGCCCCTGGCGGGCCGCCTCCTCCACGTCCGCCCCGGCCCGATCGGCCTCCCCTCAACCACCGCCAAGGCCGCCATCCCCGCCTAATCCCGCCAAGGCCGCCCTCCCGGCCTAGTCCCGCCAAGGCCGCCCTCCCGGCCTAGTCCCGCCAAGGCCGCCCTCCCGGCCTAGTCCCGCCAAGGCCGCCCTCCCGGCCTAGTCCCGCCAAGGCCGCCCTCCCCGCCAAGGCGCCCTCCCCACTTAATCGCGCCGTTTCATTGATTGCCCAAGAAACGGGAGTTACGCTGATTACACACGTAGCTCCGAAGCGAGGCAGTCATGGAAGAAGCCGAGCTCGCGCGCATCCGCGAGCAGTTCGCCGAGAAGGTGCACGAGCGTTTTCCCGGTGCGCCGATCGAGCGGGTCGAGGTGCTCCAGTACGGCGACCAGCCCGAGATCGAGCCGGGGCAGCTGCTGGCGCGGGTCATCATTGAAACGCCCGACGACGAACCAGAGCGCCGTCGGGCGTTCGACGCGTTCCACGACGAGCACCGCGAGGCCCTGCACGAGCTCAGGAGCGAGCTCGACCGGTTGCCGACCCGGGTGACCCTCCAGTTCACGACCAGCGCCGAACCGGGGGCCAAGGGCAAACCGGTCATCCAGCTCGGCCAGGGCCCGGCCGGCCCGGGTGGCGGCGGCCCCGGCCTCACCCCGGTTATGGCCAGGCTCGGCCAAGAGGACCTGGAGACGCTCGACACGCTTATCACCGTCGGCATCGCCAGCAGCCGGGCCGAGGCCGTCCGCTGGGCCCTGGCCCGCATCCGCGAGCGTCCCGCGTTCGAACAACTCCGCGCCCACACCCGCGAAATAGAGAACCTAAAGTCCCAGTTCTAACCCCGCCCCACCCCCAGGCCAACCCCCACCCCCAGGCCAACCCCCACCCCCAGGCCAACCCCCACCCCGGGCCAACCCCCACCCCGGGCCAACCCCCACCCCGGGCCAACCCACGCCCACCCCCGCCCGCGACCCTCCCCTCGCCATCCCGCCCACCGAACGCGTCGGCCACCCTGTCACCTACGCCGGCGACAGGTTCGGCAACCTGTCGGCTACGCCAGCGACAGCCCCTATCAGTGTCGATGGCGTAGCCGACAGGTCGAGGCTCAGGTCGATGGCGTAGCCGACAGGTCGAGGCTCAGGTCGATGGCGTAGCCGACAGGTTTCTGCGCAACGTCACCGCGTCGTCGGCCAGCGCCGTGACCAGGATCCCCGGCCCCGCCAACGCCATAACCGCCACAGTCGGCTGCCCCGCCACAGCCGCCACAGCCGCCACGGTTGTCCGGTCGGCGACGACAGCCGCCGGGTCGCTCGCCCCGACCGAACGCGAGTCGAGGGCGGGATCCACTACCAGCAGCGTTCCCACCCCACGGTGGCCGGCCAGCACCGCCGGTCCCAGGTCGGCCGGGTCAGCGCCCGACACCTCAAGCGACTGCCGCAGCAGCGGCCGCCCCGCGTAGGTGACCCGCAGCTCCGTCCGCGAAGCGCCGCCCGCCTCGCCGTGCCGCCCGAGCAGCACCTCGTCACGGAGCAGGAGCGACGCGCCCTCGGCGAGCGTCGCCCGGATGATGGTCGCGTGTCGCGCGCCGGCCGACACCACGACCTGCTCGGGCAGATACTCAAGCCGCGCCCCAGCCCCCACGTCCACCGATACCCGCAGCACCGACTCAAGCCCGTCGGGCCCGGGCAGCGCGATCGACGCGGCCGCCGTCCGCACCCGCAAAAACGCCCCCGCGCCGACCGAGATCCGCAAGGCCAGCTCGTCCCCGCCAATTGGCCCAGCCGCCCCGCCGACCACATAAACGGCCTCTGGCGTCCGCCGCAACACCAGCGGCACCTGCGACGACAGCACCGGCAGCCGCGTTGTCCCCCTGGCCCCGGCAACCGCAACGATCTCCGCTGAAGCGCTGATCCGATTTCGTACCAGCACGCCGCGACTACCGGCTACGACCCCTGTGGCAGCGGTGGCAGGGCGGTCGGCCGATGACCCGCTCGACGCCGATGGCGCCGTAGAGCCGCCGGGCCGAGCTGATAGTGGATCGTTGTGTACATCCGGATGTACACAACGATCCATCATCGGGATCGCGTCCTGTCCACCGGTCGCCGCCCCACGCGCGGGCGCCGTCCCGGTTGTCATGTCCGCCGCGTCGGGGAGCAATGTGACCTCCAGTGGAACCACGCGTCGGTTCCGGGCTAGCGGAAGGACGGGGACCGGACGGCGGCCCGCACCCAGCCGGCCACCTCGGCCGCAAGCGGATCTACTCGCAGCGACGTGAACAGGACCGGCCGTCCCTCGCGCACGGCCGACGCGTCCCGCGCCATGACCTCAAGCGACGCCCCGACCAGCGGCGCGAGGTCGGTCTTGTTGATCACCAGCAGATCGGAGAAGGTCACGCCGGGGCCGCCCTTGCGCGGCACCTTGTCGCCGCCGGACACGTCGAGCACGAAGATCTGCTGATCGGCCAGGCCCCGCGAGAACGTGGCGGTGAGGTTGTCGCCGCCGCTCTCGACCAGGACCAGGTCGAGCCCGCCGAAGCGCGCTTCCAGGTCCTCGACCGCGTCCAGGTTGGCCGCGATGTCGTCGCGGATCGCCGTGTGCGGGCAGCAGCCGGTCCTGACCGCGGTGATCCGGTCGACGTCGAGCACGCCCGCCCGCTGCAGGAAGTCGGCGTCTTCGGTGGTGTAGATGTCGTTGGTCACCACGGCGAGGTTGATCTCGTCCCGCAGCGCCCGGCAGAGCGCCGCCACCAGCGCGGTCTTGCCGCTGCCGACCGGCCCGCCGATGCCGATCCGCAGTGCCCGCCCCGCGCGTGGCGGGACGGGGTGCTCGTGCGTCCCGTGCTCGTGCGCACCGGAATCGTGGTCGTGGTCAAGACTCAAAGAGTCTCACCTCCGCTCGGATATGCGCTTCGGCCAGCAGGTCGAGGGCCGGAGCGGACGGACAGGGCAACTCGTCGAGCGGGCCGCGGGCGGCCGCGGCCGCCCGCTCGGCGACGTGGTCGATGTCGCGGGTGAGCCGGGCAAGCACGGCGGTGGCCCGCATCGGATCAAGGGCCAGCAACCGCACGGCCGCGCTGCCGGGACCCGCCACCGACTGGTACGCGGCAATCCGCGCCGCGTCGCCGGCATCGCATCCGGCCGCCGCCGCAGCCGCGCCCAGCACAACCGCATGATGCGGCCCGCCCCGGTACCCAGCGAGCGCGGCCACGCCAGAATCCTCCGGCCACGCCACCCGGGCCGCGCGCAGCAGCGCCCGGCCCTGCCGCCGCGACGCCGCCCGCTGCGCGGGTGACGGCGTGCGCGCATCGGCCTCGGCGTCAATCGCACTCCAGAAATCAGACCCGCTCCCGGCGGAATGCGCGCGCGCGGCGTCGGTCCGCGCGCACGCGGCGTCGGTCCGCGCGCACGCGTCGTCGGTCCGCGCGCACGCGGCGGCGAGCGCGCACGCGGCGGCGGCGAGCGCGGCCGCGACCAGCCCGGCTGTCCGAAGCCGCCCGCGCAGAAACGTCTCAAGCGACGCCAGGTCGCTCACGGTCCCCGCCGTCACCGCCGGCTCCACGCCCCCGGAATGCGCATGCCCCCCGGCCGGAAACCGCGAGTCCGACAGCAGCAGCGTCGCCACGCTCACCGCGACGCCGCCTTGCGGCCCTGTGGCCCACAAGGCCACAACGTTGCGGCCCTGTGGCCCACCGGTCCACCTCTATTGAACCCGTGGCCCCCTGGGCCGATAACCGGGGAACGGACGGTCGCCCGTGGCGCGACTCCCTGTGTCACTGGGGCGCAATCACGGATCGCGTGTCTCCGGGTCATCAGAACAGGAAGTAGCGCTGGGCCATGGGCAGCTCCGCGGCCGGGGCGGCCTCGACCGGCTCGCCGTTGATCCGGACGGTGAAGGTGTCCGGGTCGACCGCGATGTCCGGCATCGCGTCGTTGTTCACCAGGTCGGCCTTGCCCCGGCCGGACACGTCGGCGACCGGGACGAGAGCGCGAGCAAGGCCGAGCGTGTCGGCCAGGCCGGCCTCGAGCGCAGCCGGGGAGACGAACGTCAGCGACGTCCGGGCGGGCACCTTCCCGTAGGCGCCCCACATCGGCCGGGGCAGGACCGGCTGCGGGGTGGGGATCGACGCGTTGGCGTCGCCCATCGCCGCCCAGGCGACGAACCCGCCCTTGAGCACCACGTGCGGCCGCACGCCGAAGAACGCAGGGTGCCACAGCACCAGGTCCGCCAGCTTGCCCGGCTCGACCGAGCCGACGTGGGCGTCGAGCCCGTGCGCGATCGCCGGGCAGATCGTGTACTTGGCGACGTAGCGCCGCGCCCGCGCGTTGTCGGCGCCGCGGGCGCCGCCGACGTCGGACGGCACCGAGCCGTAGCCGGCCAGCGCGCCGCGCCGCGACTTCATCGCGTGCGCGGTCTGCCAGGTCCTGATGATCACCTCGCCGATCCGCCCCATCGCCTGAGAGTCCGAGCCGATCATGGAGATCGCCCCCATGTCGTGCAGGATGTCCTCGGCGGCGATGGTCGAAGGCCGGATGCGCGACTCCGCGAACGCCAGGTCCTCGGGCACGGCGGGGTTCAGGTGATGGCAGACCATGAGCATGTCGAGGTGCTCGTCGACCGTGTTGACCGTGTGCGGCCTGGTCGGGTTGGTCGAGGACGGGCAGGATGTTCGGCTGCGAGGCCACCGTGATGATGTCGGGCGCGTGCCCGCCGCCGGCGCCCTCGGTGTGGTAGGCGTGGATCGGCCGGCCGTCGATCGCCGCCAGCGTGTCCTCGACGAATCCGGCCTCGTTGAGCGTGTCGGTGTGAATGGCTGTCATCACCCCCGCCGCCAGCGACACGGAAAGGCAGGCGTCGATCGCGGCCGGCGTCGTGCCCCAGTCCTCGTGCAGCTTGAACCCGGCCGCGCCGGCCCGCAGCTGCTCCCACAGCGCCTCTTCCGAGACCGTGTTGCCCTTGCCGAGCAGCACGATGTTGACCGGCCAGGCGTCGGTCGCCTCGAGCATCCGGGCGAGGTTCCACGCGCCGGGGGTGACCGTGGTCGCCTTGGTGCCCTCGGCCGGCCCGGTGCCGCCGCCGATCAGCGTGGTGATGCCGCCGCCGAGCGCCTCGGGGAGCTGCGTGGGGGAGATCATGTGCACGTGGCAGTCGATGCCGCCCGCGGTCAGGATCAGCCCGTTGCCCGCCATCACCTCGGTTGACGGGCCGATCACGAGGTCGGGGTGGACGCCGTCCATGATGTCGGGGTTGCCGGCCTTGCCGATCGCGGTGATCCGGCCGTCGCGGACCCCGAGGTCGGCCTTGACGATGCCCCAGTGATCGAGGATCACCGCGCCGGTGATGACCAGGTCGGGCGTTCCCGAGGCGCGGGTGGCGACCGCCTGACCCATCGACTCGCGGATGACCTTCCCACCGCCGAACACGGCCTCGTCGCCCCCGGCGCACAGGTCCCGCTCGACCTCGATCAGCAGCGAGGTGTCGGCCAGCCTGATCCGGTCGCCGGCCGTCGGCCCGTAAAGCAGCGCGTACCGCTCCCGGCTCAGCTCACTCACTAGTCTCGCCCTCCGCCGCGGCTGCCCCGGCAAGCCGCCGACCGCCGATCTGCAGGCCCGGCACCACCCGCCGGCCGGCCAGCGGCACCAACGCGACCTCGCGCTCGACCCCCGGCTCGAACCGCACCGCCGTGCCGGCCGGGACGTTCAGCCGGCAGCCCCAGGCAAGCTCCCGGTCGAACCGCAGCGCCGCGTTGGCCTGCGCGAAGTGGAAGTGCGAGCCGACCTGAACCGGCCGGTCGCCGGTGTTCGCGACCACCAGCGTCACCACCGGCCGGCCAGGATTCAGCACGACCGGCCCGTCGCCGCAAAGGATCTCGCCGGGGATCACGGGATGGGCTCGTGCACGGTGACGAGCTTGGTGCCGTCGGGGAAGGTCGCCTCGACCTGCACCTCGGTCAGCATCTCAGGCACCCCGTCCATCACGTCCTCCCGGCCGAGCACGGTCCGCCCGGAAGCCATCAGCTCGACCACCGGCCGCCCGTCCCTGGCCCCCTCGAGCAGGAACGACGTGATCAGCGCGACCGCCTCGGGATAGTTCAGCCGCAGCCCGCGCGCCCGGCGCTCCCGGGCGAGTCCCGCCGCCACGTGGATGAGCAGGCGTTCCTGCTCATGGGGGGAGATCAGCATGCCAGCACGATAACCCCGGCAGCTCCGGCGGATGTTACGGCAGCGTGACGAATTATCACCCTGTGTTTCAGGGCTGAAAGGTTCAGGGAAGGTTCAAGGCTGGAAGGTTCAGGGCTGGAAGCCGGCCCAGGGGTCATAGTCGACCTCGAGCGGCTCCTGGGGCGGGCGCTGGTCCTCGGGGACGTGCTCCAGGTTGAGGCGGATTCTGGTCCAGGTGGTGCTGCGGCCGCGCATGGAATCGGTCAGCACGTCGTGCGGCTGCAGCAGCGGCCAGACGTCCGGGTGGCGTGCCTTCCAGCGTTCCAGGCCCTCGACCGCCTCGGCCTTGGTCTCGGCCCGGGCGATCTCGATCAGCGGCTTGGTCGACTTGCGCCTGCCGGTCGGGCTGGGGGCAACGCGAGCCCCGGACCCGGACCCGCCGGACCCGCCGGACCCGCCGGACCGCGCCGGACCCGCCGGACTCACCCGAACCGCCGTCAGGCGCCCGCCGCTTGGACGGCTGCACCCGCGGCGCCTCCCCGGCCTGCTTCTCGTAGTTCGGCGGCCACGGCGCATCCGGCAGCCCGGCCGCCTCGTCGGCCGCGGCCAGCTCGAGCAGACCAGAAAGCGACCCCACGGCCGAGTCCATCCCCTCCCACGGATCGCCCACCGACGCGAACCGACCTGGAACCGTATCAAGCGTGAACAAAGACGGATCACACCCGGGCACCTCGTCCCAGTGCAGCGGCGTCGACACCCGCGCGTCCGGCAGCGGCCTGACCGAGTAGGCGGAGGCGACGGTCCGGTCCTTCGCATTCTGGTTGTAGTCGACGAAGACCCCGTGCCGCTCCTCCTTCCACCACTTCGACGTGGCCAGGTCGGGGGCACGCCGCTCGATCTCCCGCGCCACCGCCACCGCCGACCGGCGCACGTCGGTAAACGACCACGAAGGCGAGATCCGCGCGTAGATGTGCATCCCCCGCGACCCGGACGTCTTCGCCCATCCGGTCAACCCGAAATCGGACAGCACGGAACGAGCCACCAAGGCAACGGAAACAATCTGCGGCCACTCCACCCCCGGCACCGGGTCCAGATCTACCCGCAGCTCATCGGGGTGGTCGAGATCGGACGCGAGCACCGGGTGCGGGTTCAGGTCGATGCAGCCCAGGTTGACCACCCACGCCAGCCCGGCCGCGTCGGACAGCACCACCTCGTCGGCCGTCCGCCCGGACGGGAACCGAAGCTCGGCGGTCGAGATCCAGTCCGGCCGCGAGCTCGGCGCACGCTTCTGGAAGAACGGCTCCGCCTCCGCCCCGTTTACGAACCGCTTCAACGCCATCGGCCGGCCAGAAACCCCCCGCAGCGCCCCGTCAGCCACGGAAAGGTAGTACCGGATCAGGTCCAGCTTGGTGTGCCCGGTCCGAGGAAAGAACACCTTACCCGGATTGGACACGCTCACCGAGCGCCCCGCCGCCTCGACGACGATCTTGGCATCCGCCACCGCAGTCACCCCGGTCCGTTCGAAATAACTGATCTTGACTGAGAATTTCGGACAAGCTGTAGCTGACAGGCTCTTCCAACTGCGAGAACGTGCACGACGAAGGCGTGCGGTCGGGGCGCCAGCGGACGAACTGCGCGGTGTGCCTGAACCGCGTCCCCTCCATGTGGTCGTACCGCACCTCGAGCACCCGCTCCGGTCGCAGCGGCACGAACGACAGGTCCTTGCCGACATTCCACCGGCTGTACTGGGAGCTGCGCGGCGTCCGTGTCCCCGCCTCTTCGGACGCCCAGTTCCACGGGTGCCCGTCGAACGTCGTCACCAGCGGGTCGAGCTCGGCCCGCAGTTCCCGGCGCACCGACATCGGCAGCGCCCCGACCACCCCCACGCTGGCGAGCTCGCCGGAGTCCCGGTACAGCCCGAGCAGCAGCGAGCCGACCGCGTCGTCGCCGGTCTTGTGCGGCCGGTAGCCCGCGACCACGCAGTCCGCCGTCCGCTCGTGCTTGACCTTGAACATCACCCGCTTGTCAGGCGAGTACGGACCGGACCGCGGCTTCGCGATCAGCCCGTCAAGCCCCGCCCCCTCGAACTGGCTGAACCACTCGGCCGCAGTCTCGTTGTCCATCGTCGCCGGGGTCAGGTGCACCGGCGGCAACGCTGACGCCAGAGCAGCCTCCAAAGCCCCGCGCCGCTCGCCGAACGGCACCTCCATATACGAGGTGTCGCCCAGCGCGAGCAGGTCGAACGCGACGAAGTGGGCCGGCGTCTGCGCCGCCAGCAGCCGCACTCGGCTCGCGGCCGGGTGCAGCCGCAGCTGCAGCGCCTCGAAGTCAAGCCGCCCGCTGTCCCAGTCCGGCAGCACGATCTCCCCGTCGATCACGCACCGCGGCGGCAGCTGATCGAGAAAAGCGGAAACGAGCTCGGGGAAGTAGCGGGTCATCGGCCGCTCGTTCCTGCTGCCGATCTCCACCTCGTCGCCGTCGCGGAAGACGATCGACCGGAACCCGTCCCACTTCGGCTCGAAGATAAAGTCGCCCGTCGGGATCGCGTCCACCGGCTTGGCCAGCATCGGGGCCACGGGCGGCATCACCGGAAGGTCCATAACTCCAGCCTGTCACGACCAGCGCGCCGGCCAAACGCATTCAGCCAACCCCGGTCCAGGTGGCGCTGCGCTGCCACAGCAGTTGCGCCAGTTCGGGGGTGGCGACCGGGTTCGGTTCCTGCACCGCGCGCTGGTCGTAGTAGCGGCCGCCGTCCGCCGCCACGGCGGGCGAGGTGGCGCAGTACAGCGAGGTCACCGCGCCCTGCTCGGTGGTCAGCATGCGGGCGGTGATCAGCGGCCGCACCAGCCGCGGCACCCGCCGCCAGATGTCGGAGGCGACCACGCCCGGGTGCAGCGCGTAGCGCCGAGACCCCGGCCTGTCTTCGCGCCAGCTCCTGGGTGAACAGCACGTTGCAGAGCTTCGACACCGCGTACTCGCGCTGGCCGGTGAAGGACGCGGTGCGACGCCGAAGCGCGTCGAAGTCGATCCCCGGCGCGCTCGAAGTGCGCGGCGCTTGACACGTTCACGATCCTGGCGTCGGGCCCGCTGGCGGCCAGCCGGTCGAGCAGCAGCAGGGTCAGCGCGTAGTGCCCGAGGTGGTTCACGCCGAAGTGCAGCTCGAAGCCGTCGACCGTGAGGCCGCGCTGCCCGCCGATCCCGGCGTTGTTGACCAGCACGTGCAGCGGCTCGCCGCGGGCGAGGAAGGCCGTCGCGCAGACCCTGACCGACGTCAGCGACGACAGGTCGAGCGGGATCAGCCACACGTCCCGCGAGCCGGCCGCCGACTTGATGGCGGCGACGGCCGCCTCGCCCGCCGCCATCGAGCGGCAGCCGATGAAGACCCGCCCGCCCCGACGGGCGAGCTCGGTCGCCGTGGAAAGCCCGATCCCGGTGTTGCCCCCGGTGACCAGAAACGTCCGGCCGCGGGCGCCGGAATCGTCGCCATCTCCGGCCCCGCCGGGAAGATCGCTCATGCCGGACATTATGCGCCTCTCGACCCCCATCGCCCCCGGCAAGCCGCGCCGCGTGGCTCAACGGACGCGAACAAGTGTCTGGCAGGATAACGTGGACAAAGCGCGATGCCCGTCTATCGCCACGCTAGTGGCCCTAACCCCCCGGGAGCACGCAATGGCCGGACAGCCCCCAGAATCGTCCTGGCAGCCCGCCGGACAGGACCAGACCCAGGCCCGCGCGGCCTCCTGGCCGCCGCCGCCACCGCCCCAGCAGCAGGCGCAGTCGCACCAGCCGTCGTTCACCCCGCAGGGCGGCGCCGCCCAGGACGGCTACGGCTACCCGCAGCAGCCGGCCCCCGGGTATCCGCCGCCCGGCTACGCCGCCCCCGGCCAGGAGCAGGGCTACCCCGGCCAGGACCAGACGTTCGTGGGCCAGGACCACGCGCAGTGGCAGCTGCCGGGCATGCAGGGCGTCCACCCCGCGCAGCCGAGGGAAAAGGGCGAGGCGGGGTTCGTCGGCTCGCTGTTCGACTTCTCCTTCAACAGCTTCGTCACGCCGAAGATCATCAAGGTCCTGTACGTGCTGTTCACGATCTGGACGGCGCTGATCTCGCTGCTCATCGCCATCATCGGCTTCCGGACTGGCGGGGCCCTGGCCGGCATCTTCGTCCTGGTCATCATCGTGCCGATCTACGTGCTGCTGACGCTCGGCGTGTACCGGGTCGTGCTCGAGGCGTTCATGGTCGTCTTCCGCATCTACGAGGAGACCAAGAAAATCAGCGAGCGCACCCAGAACCAGAGCCAGAACCAGGTCTGACGCAAAGAATTTACGAGGCCGATCGTCCACAGCCGCCGTCGGACTGTCCACAGCGCATAGCCCGTGCATGCACGGGCTAACCGGTTCGCGATATCCACAGCCGGCGACCGCGAAAAGGCCGGTGTTCCACAGGCCAGAGGCAGTTACCCACCGGTTACGCACATGGTGATCCACAGCCAGCGTGGAGTACGTTTCCTGTCCCGGGGAGTTGATGCGCCAGATGGCGCGCGCGACGCCACGGGGACCGGGGAAACACGATGGCAAGCCGGGCAGGACATCAAGTCATGACCAGAACGCTGATGCATCCGATGGCCGCAGAAACGGCCAGGAACAATCGCCACTTCCAGCTCATCGTCGATGTGCATCTGCTGTTGCTCAGCGACGGCGACCTGCTGCTTGGCAGGCGCGCGAACACCGGCTACGGCGACGGGGCTTACGAGCCGCCCTCCGACCGCCTGGCCGAGCGCGAGACGCTGGTGGAGGCCGCCGTCCGGGTGGCGGGGGCCCAGGTCGGGATCGAGCTCGACGCCGGCCGGGTGTCGCTCGCGCACGTCATGCACGACGTGTCAGGTCACGGCCGGATGGCGTTCTTCCTGACCGCCGACGGCTGGGAGCGGCCGGGCGACATCGACGCGGCCGCGTGGCGAGCTGGCAGCGGGAGCTACAGCGACTTCGGCTGGTACCCGCTGACCGAGCTGCCGGCCAACATGATCGACCGCGCCCGGGTCGCGGTGCGCAACTACGCGGCCGGCGCCCGCTTCTCGACTTATCCCGCGTTCGGGATGTAGCGCGCGTCAAAGTTCAAAAGCCAAAGTCAAAGGCTCCGTATGTCGAACGGTCCGCTGCGACTCTGACAGCTCAGGCGTGAGCGTTCTCGCGTGGTGGAGCGGGGGCGAGGGGTGCGCCCGCGCGCCAGTCGGCGTCCGGTTAAACCCGTACCGGCCGCCGAACACGCGCGGGCTCACCCCCACCGCCCCCGCTCCGCGTGACTACGGGGTCAAAGTCAAAACCAGCTGCGGCGGGGGCTCACCTCTCAAGTTCCGGCTTCGCCTGGCTGCGCGCGCTTCCGCGGCGCGTAGAGCACGCAGCTATCTATCGGTTCTGACCACAAGACCCCAGCTCTCTATCAGTTTTGACCATCCGAATCCGACAATTCGGGCAGAAAAGTGGTCAGAACCGATACGTAGATGAAAAACCGGTCAGAACTGATAACAAGCTGACGGAGTGACCTAGCCCAGGCAGCACACGCAGTAGGCGCGCTCCCTCACCACCCTGGTGCCCTTCACCACTCATGCGCCCTCGCCACCCGCGTCCCTCGCCACGCCCACGTCCCTCGCCACCCCCGCGCCCGCACAACTACCCTTGCACCCCTGGCCACCCCCGCGCCCCCCGCGTCCCTCGCCCCCCGCGTCCCTCGCCACCCCCGCGGCGCTGGCCGAGGGCAAAAGCCGGACGGCGGTAAGCTCGGACGTGATGAGGCTGATTAAGACCCATGGGTCGCTGAACGAGATCTTCGCGCTGGAGGCGACGCCGGGTGACTGGGCGTCGGACGCTGAGCTGCGGGCGTTGGTCCGCGCGGTGTGCGACCGGGACTCGTGGACCGGCGGGAGCGACGGGATCTACCTCTACGACGCCTCGGGGGCGAACGCGCAGGCGTGGTTCTTCAACCCGGACGGGTCCTCGGCCGAGTTCTGCGGGAACGGGATGCGGGGACTTGGGCGGCTGATCCTGGATCTGCGCGGGACCGATACCGAGGTCGTCGCCACCGGGGGGCGGGACTACACCGTGCACCGGGCGGCGTCGACGGCCGACGGCGTGCGGCAGGTGGTGCTCGAGCTGCCGCCGCTGAACTTCGACGAGGCCGAGCTGCCCGCCCCGTTCGCGGGCTTCACCGCGGTGACGGTGCCCAATCCGCACGTGATCTCCGTGGTTGACGCGTACTGCGAGCCTGACCTGATCGAGCTGGGCAAGCGCGCCGACGAGGTCTTTCCCGCTGGGGCCAACGTGTCGTTCCTGCAGACGCTGGATGATGACGAGGTCTTCGTCAGGACCTTCGAGCGGGGGGCGGGGCTCACGCCGTCCTGCGGCTCGGGCGTGGTCGCCTCCCGGGCCGCGTACTCGAAGCGGACTGGGCTGGACCCGGCGCAGCGGCTCGTGGTCCGCAACGCGGGCGGGGTGGCGGCCGCCTCCATCCAGATCCGCGATGGCGCCTGGTACCCGGTACTCGAGGGCAACGCGACCGTCGTCTACCGCGCTGAGGTCGATGCCCGCGGCGACCAGAGCGGACCTATCGAGTACGCGACCGAGGAGAACGCCGCATACTCCGCCTTGGACCAGCGGAACACCGCGTACCTCAAGGAACGGGGCATAAGCACCGCACGCCCTTAGCGGGATGAAGGCACTGCGCGGCTGCATAACGCCGGCTCGTTCTGCGGATGATCCGCCCGCACGATTTAGCGCGCGATAACTGCTGTCTTAGGCGGATGGGCTAACGCACCCTAAACCCGGCTCGAGATCAGGAATCCACGGGCAGGTGACCTTGTCTAAAACAAACTTTCGGCCACCAAGAAGGGATGGCCGACAGGATCACAGCCGAGATTATCGCAACCATAATAGTTGCGGCGCGAACATTGATCGCTGGCGTCGTCTCGGTCGTCAAGTTCATCGACCGCTACGGCCAGAGGCCAGCGAGAAAAAGACGACCAGGTCGCGACGGTGCGACGGTACGCACGGCCGGACAAATGGGCACTGTGAGGCTCAAACGTCCATGTCGTTACCACAGCTCTCGCCTACCAACAGCTTTTGTCTTGGTGGCTCTTGTGCTTGTGATTGCGGCGATCCCGGCGCCCTGCCAATATTTCACCTCATGGCTGGTCGGGCATTCCGTGTCCGCGGTGCTGGGGTAGGGTAAGCAACAGTCACTGACTGTTGCATGTGACAGCTAGTTCTTTTCGGTTACGGATTGTGTCGGCGGTTCCGTCGGCACCGCATAGGGAGCCGGTGCATATGGCTACAGTGACCGTCGATACCGGCGAGTCGGACGAGCTTGACTTGTCGTTCGATTTCGACCTGAACATCGACGCAGTGGAATATTCACGCATTATGCATCGCATCGGCATCGACGGCGATGAAACGGTCACGCGCGTCTCTGCCTTCAATTCGTCGATCTAAGCCCGCGTTGGCTGGTACCGGAAGGCCTCCCTGGCATGGGGGGTTGCGGCCCCCCATGCCATCCGCGCGCCCTTCCGGCAGTTCGTTCTGAAGGTCCACAGCCGCTGCGACCTTGCCTGTGATCACTGCTACGTCTACGAGCACGCGGACACCAGCTGGCGAGGCCGCCCGATGGCGATTGCGAGCGCGACGGTCGCGAAGGCGGGCGAGCGAATCGCCGAGCACGCTCGCGAGCACGCCCTGGCCGAGGCGCGCGTCATCCTGCACGGCGGGGAACCGCTGCTGGCCGGCGCCGCCCGGCTGGGCGAGATCGCCGCCCGGCTGCGCGCGGCGATCACCCCCGTCTGCGCGCTCGACCTGCGGATCCACACCAACGGGGTGCAGCTCGACGAGGAGTTGTGCGAGGTCTTCCTGGCGGCCGGGGTCAAGGTCGGGATCTCGCTTGACGGCGACCGGGCGGGCAACGACCGGCACCGCCGCTACCGGGACGGGCGCAGCTCGTACGACCAGGTGATCCGCGCGGTCGACCTGCTGCGGACCGACCGGTACCGGCCCCTCTACGCGGGGCTGCTGTGCACCATCGACGTCGCGCAACGACCCGGTCGCCTGCTACGACGCGCTGGCCGCCCTCGACCCGCCCGCCATCGACTTCCTGCTCCCGCACGCCACCTGGGACACCCCGCCGCCCGGGGCCGGGCCGGGCACCCCGTACGCCGACTGGCTGATGGCGGTCTTCGACCGATGGCTGGCCGACGACCGCCGGGTGCCGGTCCGGATGTTCGAGTCGATCGTCAGGACCACGCGCGGCGCCAGCTCGCTGACCGAGTCGCTCGGCCTCGACGCGAGCGACGTGGCCGTCATCGAGACCGACGGCGCCATCGAGCAGGCCGACTCGATCAAGGTCGCCTACGACGGGGCCCCCGCCACCGGTTTCGACATCTTCGCCAACACCCTCAGCGAGGCCGCCGGGCACCCGGCCATCCAGGCCAGGCAGCTCGGCCTCGACGGTCTGAGCCAGACCTGCCGCCGGTGCCCGGTCGTCGCCAGCTGCGGCGGCGGGCTCTACGCGCACCGGTACAAGACCGGCAACGGCTTCGATAACACGTCGGTCTACTGCGCCGATCTGGAGAAGATCATCAAGCACGTGCAGGCGCGAATCATCCCCACGCAACCCGCTGCCGGAGTTCAGGCACCGGGCGCGCGCCGGCTGCCGCCCCGCCGGCTGCCCGACGCCGACTTCGACGCGCTCGCGGCCGGGTTCGGCGACGGCGATTCGGTCGCGGAGCTGATCAAGGCTCAGCGGACCGAGCGCCGTAAGCTGCTGCAGCTGCTCCGCGTCCGGGCGCGGGCGAACGCCGACGAGCTCTTCCTGGCCGGCTGGGCGCGCCTCGCCCAGTTGGGTAAGGAGCACCCGGCCGCGCTCGACCGGGTGCTCGCGCACCCCTACGTGCGGGCCTGGGCCGAGCACTGCCTGCGGGCCGGGGACACGGCCGCGCTGCCGGCCGACGCGGCCCACCTGGCGGCGATCACCGCCGCCGCGGCCATCAGGGCGGGCCTCCCGGCCGAGGTGACGGTCCCGGTCAGCGGCGGCTACGTCCACCTGCCGACGCTCGGCCGGCTGCCGGTGGGAGCGGCCCAGACGGCCGAGATCACCATCGGCGGCAGCGATTTCCAGGTCCGCACCGGAGCGGGCAAGTGGGACGTCCACGTCACCGACGATGCGCCCGAGGCGGACTGGGAGCCGGTCCGGGAGCTGCGATCGGGGACGTTCGCGGTCAGCCTGGAGGACACCGATCCCTACCGGGACTGCCATCAGTGGCCGGTCACGCCGCGGCTGGCCGAGGCGGACGTCGCGCGCTGGCAGGAGCTGTTCGCGGCCGCCTGGCCGCTGATCGAATCGGAGTACCCGGCCTACGCGGCCGGGCTCGCGGGCGGGCCTGTCCACGATCATGCCGCTGTCCGGCGGCCCCGCCGGACGGGACGTCAGCGCCGCCGCCAGGCAGGCCTTCGGCGCGGTCGGGGTGGCCCGGCCGGACGACGGCGAGACCCTGGCGCTGCTGCTCATCCACGAGTTCCAGCACGTGAAGCTGGGGGCGATGCTTGACCAGTTCGAGCTCTGCGATCCCGGCGCCGCCGGGCGGGTGTTCTACGCCCCCTGGCGCGACGACCCGCGCCCAGTCGAGGCCCTGCTGCAGGGCGCCTACGCGCACCTGGGCGTGACCGACTACTGGCGCGCCCGCCGGCATCGCGCGCGAGGGCCGCGACGCGGTCGCGGCGGCGGAGCGTTTCGCCCGCTGGCGCGCGCTCACCGCCGAGGCGATCGAGACGCTGGCAGGCTCGGGCGCGCTGACCGATCGCGGCTACCAGGTGGTCGCGCGGATGCGCGCCACCGTCGAGCCGTGGCTGCGGGAGCCGGTGGACGCCGCCGCCGCCGAGGCGGCGCGGCGGTGGGCCGACGACCGTCGCGGTGACTGGGAACGGCGGCGTCGATCATGAGCAGCAGCGGCAGGTCGCGGCGACGCGACCGAGGCCGTCGCCTCGCCCGTGACGAGCGAACGGCTCGTCCGCGACCTGCGGGAACTCGGCGTCGAGCGCAGGACAGACGCTGCTCGTGAACGCCTCGCTGGGGTCGATCGGGTGGGTCGAGGGCGGGGCGCCCGCCGTCGTCGCCGCGCTGCGCGCGGTGGTCGGCCCGGCCGGGAACCTCGTGGTGCCGGTCGGCACCGAGGAGAACTCGAATTTCTCGCGAGCGCAGCGGGACCTCACCGCGGGGATGACCTGGGACGAGCTCAGGGCGTACCGCAACCTGATGCCCGCGTTCGACAAGCACACCACGCCCAGCGGCATGGGGGCGATCGCGGAGGCGCTGCGGACCACCGTCGGGGCCGTTCGCAGCGACCACCCGCAAAGCTCGTTCGCCGCCATCGGGCCGGAGGCCGAGCCAGTTGATGGCCGACCATCGGCTTGAATCGCATCTCGGTGAACGCTCGCCGCTGGCGAAGCTGTACGACCGGGACGCGCAGGTGCTGATGCTCGGCGTCGGCTACGACTACTGCACCGCGATGCACCTGGCCGAGTACCGGTACACCGCCCGGCCGCCGAGGCAGACCTACACGTGCGTCGTCACCACCGACGGCAGACGGGGCTGGATCGGGTATCACGACGTGGTTCTCGACGATAACGATTTCGAGGAAATCGGCAAATCTTTGGCGGCCGAGATCGCGGTCGGGCACGGTTATGTGGGTCACGCTGAGTGTTGCCTGATGTCCTTGCGGGACACGGTTGACTTCGCGGTGAAATGGATGGCCAAGTATCGCCAGGTTGACCCGGAACTAATGCGGGTTGGCGACCTTTGCAAACTCTTATACGCCTCATATAGTTATAGCTCCTACCCAATGTCGGTGTATGCCGCCAGGGCGGACGGGGGCTGAGTGGACGGAAGCGACGAGTCCGGAGCGGCCGTTCACGACGGCTACCCAACTGGCGCGGCGGGGGACGCCGGCCCGTTCTTCTTCCTCAGCTACGCGCACAGCCCTAAGGGCGAACCGGGCGGTCAAGACCCTGACCTGTGGATAGCTCAGCTTTACGACGCCCTCTGCGATCACATCGGGCAGCTGACCGATTTGACGCCGGGGAGCAAGCCCGGGTTCATGGACCGGGAACTGCAGCAGGGGCAGGAGTGGCCCTGGCGGCTGTCCAACGCCCTGGCGACGTGCCGCGTCTTTGTGCCGCTGTATTCGAAGCGGTATTTCAAAAGCGAGCATTGCGGTAAGGAGTGGTTCGCGTTCCACCGCCGCGCGCTCAACTACGCGGCCGCCAACGGAGTCGGCCGGGTGGAGACCATCGTCCCCGCGCTCTGGATTCCAATGCGGGACGGCCGGTTTCCCGAGGCGACCCGTTCGGTGCAGTTCCGACCGGGCGACTTCGGCCCGCTCTACGCTGAGCACGGCTTTTACGGGATCATGAAGGTGAACCGATGGCGGGACGCCTACGACGAGGCGGTGTACCTGCTCGCGCGGCGGATGGTTGACGCGGCCGAGGCCTCGCCGGTCGAGCCCGAGCAGGCACTCCAGTACGAGTCGCTGCCCGCCGCCTTCGGCGGCGATGTCGGCACCAGCCCGCGCGACAAGCTGCTGCGGGTTACCGTCGTCGCGCCGCGCCGCGATGAGCTGCCCGAGGGCCGCGATCCTTCCTACTACGGGCGGGACGCCCGCGAGTGGAATCCCTACCGTCCTGGCTCGGTCCGCTCGCTCGCCGACCACGCCGCCGACCTGGCCAGGAGCCTGTCGTACACGCCCGACGTGGGCGATCTGTACCAGCACGAGGCCGAGCTGCTCGGCAGCGACCGCCCGTCGGGTCCCGAGGTGCTGCTGATCGACCCGTGGGCGGTGATGCAGCTCGAATGCCGGGAGGTACTGCGGCGGCTCGACCCGATGGACAAGCCATGGGTCCAGGTCGTCGTCGTCTGGAATCGGCAGGACACACAGCTGCAGGCGGACGCGGAAAAGGTCCGGTCCGCGCTTGAGGCCGCATTGCCGCGCACGCTCAGGGAGGGGCGTGCGACATCGGCTCTGGCGGTCCGGGGGGTTCCGTCGCTTGAAGACTTCGGGACGGTGCTCCCGACGGTGATAGCGGCGGCGAGCAGGCAGTACCTCAGATCGGCGTCAACTCACCCGCCTAACGAGGCGGCGGAATGACGCGATACCGAGCGGCGGCACCTCCGACACCCCAGGAGCGCCTAATGGCTGATGACACGATCACCGATGGCAAGATCGTCACCTTCTACTCGTTCAAGGGCGGCACCGGCCGGACGATGGCGCTCGCCAACGTCGCCTGGATCCTGGCCAGCAACGGGCTCAAGGTGCTGGTCGTCGACTGGGATCTCGACTCGCCCGGCCTGCACCGCTATTTCCATCCCTTCCTCGCGCCGGCCAAGGTCGCCGCCACCCCCGGCATCATCGAGCTGATCACCGAGTACACCTGGGACGCGACCGAGGTGGCGGACCCGCCCGCCGACTGGATCAGGGACTACGCCCAGATACTGCCGCACGCCATCTCGGTCAACTGGCCGTTCCCCGACGACGGCACCCTGGACTTCGTGTCGGCCGGTCGCCAGAATCGCGACTACTCGTCGGCGGCGACGGCCGTCGACTGGGATAACTTCTACGACCGGCTCGACGGCGGGCAGTTCATCGACGCGCTCCGCGCGGACATGAAGGCGCACTACGACTACACGCTGATCGACAGCAGGACCGGGCTGTCGGATATCGCCGACATCTGCACCGTCCACCTGCCCGACATCCTGGTGAACTGCTTCACGCTGAACGAGCAGTCCATCGACGGGGCGGCCGCGATCGCCAAGAACCTGGCGCAGCGCTATCACTACCGGAACATCCAGGTGCTGCCGGTTCCGATGCGCATCGACGAGGCCGAGAAGGACAAGGCGGACGTGGGCCTGGCGGCGGCGAAGGCGCGCTTCGGCGGCCTCCGGGCCGGCCTGACCGCCTACGACGAGAACGACTACTGGGCCGCCGTGCCGATTCCGTACAAGCCGTTCTACGCCTTCGAGGAGACCCTCGCCGTCTTCGGCGACGCCCCCCGGTCGCCGCTGTCGCTGCTTGGCGCGTACGAGCGGATGACCGTCGCGATAACCGACGGGCGGATCCGCGCGGCCGGGGCGATGAGCGAGGAGACCCGGCTCACGTACAAGGCCGCGTTCCTGCGGCGTCGGCAGCCGGCCGGCGATATCTACCTCAGCTACGTGCCCGAGGACCGGATGTGGGCGGACTGGATCGCGGCCGTGCTCGCGCCGCGGGGGATCCGCGTCGTGCGGCCCGCGACCGCGTCGGCCGCGGGCGGCAACACCCGCGAGGACGCGGAGCGGGGGGCGGCAACGGCCAGCCGCACGATCGCCGTGCTGTCGGCCGCCTATATGCAGTCACCGCAGGCCAAGGGCGTCTGGGACGCGATGGGGGCCGCCGACCCGGCCGGGACCAGCCGGCGGCTCATCCCGATCAGGGTGGGGGAGACCCGGCTCGAGCAGCCGTTCTCTGAGCGGACGGTGGTGGACCTGACCCGGCGCGACGCCGGCCAGGCAACCGAGGAGCTGCTCAAGGCGCTGGGCTACCCGCCGAAGATGGCCGACGCGATCGCGGGGACGGGCGGGGCCGAGCCGAGGTACCCGCGCACGATCCCCCCGGTCTGGCGCGTTCCGACCAGGAACGCGTCCTTCACCGGCCGCAACGAGGTGCTCGAGAAGCTGCACGACCAGCTGATCGGGAAGAGCACCGCCGTCGTGCTCCCGGTCGCGCTGCACGGCCAGGGCGGCGTCGGCAAGACGCAGGTCGCGCAGGAGTACGCGCACCGCTTCATGGCCGACTACGACCTCGTCTGGTGGGTCCCGTCGGAGCAGCGCGACCTGATCAACCCCAGCCTGGCTGATCTGGCGCCGCACCTCGGGGTCCGGGCGGCCGACTCCACCGCCGAGACCGCCGAGGCGGTCAGGGAGGCGCTCCGCCGGGGCCGTCCCTACGACCGCTGGCTGCTGGTCTTCGACAACGTGGAGGAACCGGGCGAGCTGGAGAACTTCTTCCCCGGCGGCCCCGGCCACGTCATCATCACGTCGCGCAACCCGGCCTGGTCGGAGCTGGCCGAGCCGGTGGCGGTCGACGTGTTCTCAAGGGCCGAGTCGCTCGACTACCTCCAGCGGAGGGTCCAGTCCCTGTCGGTTGACGACGCCACGCTGGTGGCCAGGGAGCTCGGCGATCTGCCGCTGGCGATCGAGCAGGCGGGCGCGTGGCTGGCCGCGACCGGCATGGCCGCGGCCGAGTACGTCGCCCAGATCCGCGAGCGGTTCGCCGCCACGATGGAGCTCAGCCAGCCGACCAACTACCCGACCTCGGTCGCGGTGACCTACCAGCTCTCGTTCGAGCGGCTCAAGAGCCAGTCGCCCGCCGCCGCCCGGCTGCTCGAGCTCTGCGCCTGCTTCGCGCCCGACCCGATCTCGCTCACGCTGCTCAGCAGCGACGAGATGATCAAGTCGCTGACCCCGCACGACAAGCGGCTGCGGGCCGCCCGGACCGTGCTCGGGCTGCTGATCACCGACATCACCCGCTTCTCGCTGGCCAAGGTCGACCGGGAGATGACCAGCAACTCGATCCAGGTCCACCGGCTGGTCCAGGCCGCCATCCGCGACCAGATGCAGCCGGCCTCCTACCGCGACGAGACCATGCACGAGGTGCACAAGGTCCTCGCGGGGGCGCGGCCCCGCCAGGGTGACACCGACGACCCGAGCAACTGGGCCCGGTACGACCTGATCTGGCCCCACCTGGGCCCGTCCGAGGTCTGGAACTGCGACGACGAGGAAGCACGGCAGCTGCTCATCGACCGGGTGCGCTACCTGTGGAAGCGCGGCGACTACGAGGACGCGCTCGAGGTCGCGCACAAGCTCGAATCCCAGTGGCAGGAGAAGATCGGGCCGGACGACGAGCAGACCCTGTCGCTGCGCTTCCACATCGCCAACGTGCTCCGTTCCCAGGGCGGCTTCGAGGACGCCCACGCGCTGGACACGGAGATCTGGCGCAAGCAGAAGGACGCGCTCGGCGAGGACCACCCGTCCACCCTGCTGACCGCGGGCAGCCTCGGCGGCGACCTGCGCGGCCTCGGGCGGTTCCGCGATGCGCTCGAGCTCGACGAGGCGACCTACAGCCGTAACAAGGAGCTCCTCGGCCCCGACGACCCGAACACGCTGTCAAGCGCGAACAACCTCGGCGTCGACCTGCGCCTGGTCGGCGACTGCTTCCGAGCGCGTGACCTCGACCGCGAGACGCGGAACTACCGGCAGGTCGTGCTCGGGTCCGACCACCCGTACACGCTGCACTCGGCGTCGATGCTCGCCCGCGACATGCGCGAGGCGGGCGACTACGCCGGATCGGTCGACCTGCTCGAGGAGACCTACGGGCGCTATCGCGAGGTCCTCGGCGAGGACTTCGTCGACACCCTTCGCACCGGCAAGAGCCTGGCGGTCTCGCTCAGGAAGGTCGGTCGGCTCGACGACGCCTACGCGCTGACGAAGGAGATCGACGCCAGGTACGAGCGGAGCTACGAGACCAATCACCCGGACTCGCTCGCGTGCAAGCTCAACCTGGCCTGCGACCTGTCCGCCCGCGACGAGAAGAACGCCGCGGTCGAGGTCGCGAGCCAGGTGCTCGAGTCCTACCAGTCGATCTTCGGCGGCAGGCACCCCTTCACGCTGGTGGCCGAGAACAACATCTCGACCTACCTGCGCGGCGTCGGCACCGTGCGGGAGGCGCTCGGGCTGGTGGACCGGACGCTGGCGGCGATGCGGGACTCGCTCGACGAGGACCACCCGTTCACGCTCTCCTGCCAGATCAACAAGGCGAACTGCCTGCATGACCTGCGCAGGCTGAGCGAGGCGGAGAGCCTGCAGCGGGACACCCTCGAGCGGTTCAAGAAGACCCTCGGCGCGAATCATCCCGACACTCAGGTCTGCGAGGCGAACCTGTCGATCGTGCTGCGCGCCCAGCGGCGGGCCGAGGAGGCCGAGGCGCTCCAGCTCAAGGTCATCGCGGGGCTGGGCGAGGCCCTCGGCAACGATCACCCGAGCGTGGCCGCGCTGCGGGAGTGGCGGCTGCAGAACCGTGACCTCGAGGCCCAGCCCACCTAACCCGGTCAGAACGGCCTGATCAGCCAGGACAGCACGTCCGGCATGACCTCGAGGGCGGCGAAGTGGGCGGTGTCCGGCCTGATCGACATGATCGCGTGCGGGATCTGGTCGGCCAGCCAGCGGGCGTGCGCGGCCGGCGAGAACACGTCGTTCTCGCCGTGCCAGAGCAGCACCGGGACCTTGATGTCGGCCAGGTTGAACCCCCACGGCGCGCAGAACGCGAGCGCGTCGTCGATCCAGCCGTCGGCCGAGTCGCGCAGCGCCTCGGCGTAGTTCTCCGCCAGCAGGGTGCGGATGCCGACGTCGGCCACCACCCGCCGGTCGGCGGCCGGCATCTCCGGGCGGAGCGCGGCGACATGGCTGGAGGGGTTGGCCTTGATCAGGGCGGCGGTCTGCACCAGGTGCGCGGTCAGCAGCTCCGGTTTGCTCGCGGCGGCGGTGTACTCGCGCACGTTGGAGTCGGTCATGCCGGCGAACCAGTCCAGGCCCTCGGCCGCCCACGGCGCCAGCGACACCAGCACCCCGGCCCGGGTCACCCGTTCCGGCAGCAGCGCCGCGCAGGCGAGCGCGTGCGGTCCGCCGCCGGATCGGCCGAGGACCGCGAACCGGTCAAGCTCGAGCTTGTCGGCGATCGCCACCACGTCGGGCACCACGTCGGCCACCCGACGGGAGTCCAGTCGGTCGGAGCCCCCGTAGCCGGGCCGGTCGAAGCTGATCAGCCGGACCCCGAGCTCGTAGAGCACCCGGCTCTTAGGGAATGGCCCGACGCGGCTGCCCGGTGTTCCGTGCAGTATGAACACGGGATGGCCGGTAGGGTTTCCCGAGATTTTCACCGCAAGCTGCCGACCGTCCGCCGAACGCACAAATATCGTCACGGGCAGGCTTCATTGCGAGAAATACTGAGGCAAAAGTGGTCCACGCTTAAAATCCCCGCACCGCGAACATCCACATAGGAAAGGTATCAATCGGTTCATACTAAGCAGTCAAACACGTACCTGCACAGACCTTTACGGCGTAACGGGCGGGGCATGCGGTCCAGCGCCTGCCGGGCTCGGCGCTCGGCCGCCTCGGCGTGACGCGCGTGGCGGCGGGCCGCGGCCAGGTCCTCCCGCGCCGTAGTGAGGCGTCCTTCGAGATCACGGACCTGCGCCTCCAGCCGGTCTTCGACCGCGGCGGCCTCAGCCGCGACGGCGGACGCCTGAGCCAGGGCCCGTTCGGCATCATCGAATTTCTCCCGCGCACGGGCCGCCCGCTCGGCTGCCTCCTGCGCCGCCCGCTGTTCTTCCGCTGCCGCCCGCTGTTCTTCCGCCTCCCGGCGCGACTGCTCCCGCTCCGCCCGCCTCGACTGCTCCTGTGCCACCCCGGCCCGGCCGAGCTTGGCCCGGTCCGCCTGCCTGGGCAGCCGCGCCGGCCGGGGCGCCGCCGCCGGGAGGCTAGGCGCGCTCTGCTCGGCTGGCTCAGCGCTTGACGCTCCGCGGGCGCCGGAGCCGGACTCCGTCGCCGCCCTCGCGCGACGGGACCTGCGGGTGGCGATGTCGACCGGCGCGGGATCGGGGGCGCCGTCAGGCGACGAGTCGTCGGCCGGGGCGAAATCGGCGTAGCCGAACCCGGACCACTGTGCCGCCTTGGTAAGGTTCCCGGCGGCGAAGGCGGCGGCGGTCCCTGGGTCGGCCAGGGCGGCCGTCAGCGTGGCCGTGACCTCCTCGCGCAGGCTGGCCGGAGGATCCACGACGCCGGTGGCGGCCAGCGCCCGGTCCGTGAGCGCGTCGATCAGCGCCCCCCGGTCGGCCGACAGCTCGCGCAGCCGCGCCCCGTCCCTGGCCCGTTCGGCCGCCCGCAGCTCGGCCGCGAGGGCGGCCAGCCGGGCCGGCGCGTCCGGTTCGGCCCGGGCCAGCCGGTTGACCAGCCAGGCCGCCCGCGTCGGCTTGCGCAGCGCCGTGATCGTCGCGGCGGACTGCTTGTCGCCCGCCTCACGCGCAGCGGCCGCCAGCGCCTTGCGGCGCTCGGTGAACGCGTCGGGGTCGGCGCCGTACAGCTCCGCGACGGCGCCGGCTACCAGATCCTCGGCCACCAGGCGGTTATGCCCCGGTTCGCAGCCCCGCGAACAGGTCGGTCTCCGGTACCGGGGTGCCGGTCGTGTCGGCCACCCGGATGAAGTACTCGTAGCCGAACGCCTGCTCGGCCACCTCGGGCGGGATCTTGCTGAACCACGAGTCGTTGATCTGGCTGCCGTGCGCGAACAGCGCCGCCCGCTTGCGCTCGAGCACCGGGCGGATGTCGATCGTGGTGGTGATCCGCTCCTCGGACTCAAGCGCCCGGCGGCCGCGCTCCTCGTCCTCCTGCCAGTCGGGCACCTGCTCGCCCGCCGCGCGCAGCGCGTCCCAGATCTTCCGCCAGTTCGAGCCGCGCATGGTCGACAGGTAGACCTTGGCCGGGATGCCGGTCTCCTTGGCCGCCGCCTGGGCCGACAGGCTCGCGTGGACGTGGTCCGGGTGCTGATAGGCGCCCTGGTCGTCGTAGGTCACCAGCACCTGCGGGCGGTACTTGGTGATCAGGTCGGCGATCCGGGCCGCGACGGTCGCGATCGGCACGTTGCTGAAGGCCTCGGGACGGCTCTTGTAGTCCCATTCCTCCATCCCGGAGTCGTGGTAGCCGAGCGTCTCAAGGTCGCTGACCTTGAGGATCTTCACCGACTGGTCGAGCTCGGCCAGGCGCTGCCTGGCCACCGCGTCGGGGTTGTGCCCGGGTTGCCCGGGTTTGATGCCGCCGGGCGCGTCGCCGTACTCGCCGTTGGTGCAGGTCACCACGACCGTCCGGATGCCCTGGTCGGCGTAAGCGGCGAGAATGCCGCCGCTTGACGCCTCGTCGTCGGGGTGGGCGTGGACTGCCATCAGGGTAAGAGGCTCTGACATGCTTCCAGCCTGCCATGCCCGGGCCGTGCTCTGGCCATCCTGGGGTGGTTCTGAGCCGGCCGGACCGGGTTGCGCTAGTTCAGCTCGGCCGGGCCCCGGCCGTCCGCGACCTGGGCCGGGGCGCCGCCGTGGCCGTTCGCGGCGGCCTTCTTGACCAGGTCAAGGATGGACATGCCCTGGCCGATCAGGCCCGCCACCACCTCGTTGAGGCCCTGGGTGCCGTTGAGCACGGTGAGGTTCGCGTTGGCCAGCCCGCGGGCGGCCGACTCGACGATCGCGGGCAGGTTCTCCATCAGCCGGTCGGCCGCGATCAGCTCCTGGTTGCCCTGCCGGAGCGAGTCCGCCCTGGCCCGGTTCGCGTCCGCCTGGCCCTCGGCCAGCGACCGCTCCGCGTGCGCGTCCGCGTCGGCCTTGACCTGCACCGACTGCGCCTGCGCGTCGGCCAGCGTCTTCTGCCGGTAGGCGTCCGCCTCGGCCGCGAGCCTGGCCTGGTCGCGGTCGGCCTCGGCCATCGTGCGCTTGCGGAACGCCTCGGCCTCGGTCGCGAACCTGGACTGGTCGCGGTCGGCCTCGGCGATCGTGCGCTTGCGGTACGCCTCCGCGTCGGCCGGCCGCCGTACCTCGGCCTCGAGCCGCTGCGCGGCCAGCTCGGCCTGCCGCTGCGCGAGCGCGGTCTGCTGCGCGATGACCTCCTGCGACGCCTGCGCCTCGGTCAGCGGGCCCGCCTGCGCGGCCCGCGCCCTGGCCTGCTCGGTCTCCGCCTGGTAGCCGGCCTGCTTGATCGACATGTCCCGCTCGTACTGGGCCTTCGTCGCGGCCGCGTCGAGTTCGCGCTCGGCCGCCTCGAGCTCGGCCTTCGCCTTGGCGATCCTGGCCTGGCTGGCGATCGCGGCCGCGTGCGGGGCGGCCAGGTTGTTGATGTAGCCGGAGGAGTCCTCGATCTCCTGGATCTGCGAGCGCGTCCACCACGATGCCGAGCTTCTCCATCTCGGAGTGGCTGCCCTCCTTGATCTCCTGCGCCACCCGGTCGCGCTCCCTGATGATCTGCTCGACCGTCAGCCCGCCGATGATCGACCGCAGGTGGCCGGCGAACACCCGGCCGACCAGCACCTCCATCCGGTCCTGCTCGGACAGGAACCGGCGGGCCGCGTTGGCGATCGACGACTGGTCGTCGCCGACCTTGAACGCGGCCACCGCGCGGACGTTGAGCCTGATGCCCTGATTGGTAATGCACTCCTCGGTGATTTCCGCCTCGCGCAGCGCCAGCGACAGCTTTCGCGCCCGCTGCTTGACCGGCAGGACGAAGCTGCCATGACCGGTGACGATGCGGAATTGCGTCGCATCAGAGCGCCGTTTGGAGCCCGAAATGAGCAGTGCCTCATTGGGCGCGGGAACATGCCAGAACAACATGGTTGACTCTTCCTCGAGTCTAGGGGAATGGGGTGACGAACACCGAGCGGGCCGACAGCGATTCGACGACCGCGACCCGCGTATGGCGGGGGATTGGCTCGTCGGACCAGGCGGCGAACGCCTCGCTGGCGCCCCTAATGGGGAGTAGTACCTCGCCCGGGCCGTGCGCCGGAATGGAGACTGTAACCCGCCCGACCTTGCCGAGCAAGCTCTCTTCCGCGTCCATGGACACGTTCACCGGCTTTCGCATTTGAAGCGCCAATACCGGTATACACCGGGGTTTGAGGGCCGCAGCGGGGGACCCCCTATGTATTACCGGCTTATGTATTACCGCTTTGCGGGAACGCCGATGGCGGCTTGCGTCAGCGTCACCGGCACCCGGACCGTGAGCGTGCCCGGCTGGACCATCACCGTGAGCGCGCTGCCGGGCGAGATGACCTCGCCGTCGACCTCGCGGGGGAGCGTCACGCCGGCGGTGATCTCGACCCGCCGGGCCTGGAACCGCTCGAGCATCCGGTCCTGATGGTGGCTGTGGGTCAGCACCCGGGTGGCCACCCGGGTCCAGCCCAGGGGGCCGTGCGGGGCGAGCACGCCCACGTCGAGCAGCCCGTCGTCGAGACGGGCGTCCGGCAGCAGGGCGAAGCCGCCGGGCAGCAGCCCGGAGTTGCCGACGACGACCGACCGCGCCGTCCGCTCGATCGGCGGGTTGTCGTCAAGCCTGATCGTGAACCGGGTCGGCGGGTGGGCGAGGTGCGTCGCCCCCGAGATCGCGTAGGCGAGCCAGCCGAACTGGTGCTTGAGCTTCGTCCCGGCCACGACGGCGGCGTCGAGGCCCATGCCCGCCATCGCCGTGAACGGCTCGCGATCGGCGATCGCCAGGTCGATCACCCGGTCGTCGGCCGCGCGCCGGTGGTCAAGGGCGACGTCCAGCGCCGCCCGCGGGTGGCCGGGGATGCCGAGCGTCCGCGCCAGCAGGTTGGCGGTGCCGTGGGGGACGATGCCGAGCGGCACGCCGGTCGACGCCACGCCCTCGGCGCAGCCGCGGACGGTCCCGTCCCCGCCCACCGCCACCACCAGGTCGGCCCCGTCGAGGGCCGCTCCCCGGGCCGCGCCGACCCCGGCCTCGGCCTTCTCGGTGATGTGGAATTCGACCGTCCAGCCGTTCGCGGCGGCGACCTCACGGCAGAGCGGCACAAACCGCCCGCTGACCCCGGCCAGCGAGCCGTTAACCACAAACGAGACAGCAGGCATATATACATCGAGGTTACCCCGGGCCTGCGGAGTAAACGCTAAAACGGTGATGGCCCCGCCGATCGCGGGGCCATCACCGTCGAGGGTTAAGTCTGTTGAGGGATATTTAACGGGGGAAGCTACCTCAGGTGCCAGTGATACGGGGCGATGAGCTTGTCCGCGCTGGCCGGCCCCCAGGTGTCCGGCTCGTACGGCTCCACCGGCGGGGGCGACGTCAGCAGCGGTTCCGAGACCTCCCAGACCCGCTCGATGCCATCGGAGCTTGTGAACAGCGACATGTCGCCCAGCATCGCCAGCAGGATCAGCCGCTCGTACCCCTCGAGGGCGTTGGACTGGGCAAACGAGTCGGCGTAGCGGAAGCTCATGGTGGAGGCGCCCAGCGTCATCTCCGGGCCGGGCATCTTGGCCATGAAGTCGATGTTGATCGACCCCGGGTCGGCGAAGTCGATGACGATCTCGTTGGTCCGCCCGGCCGGGATGTCCTTGCGGTGCGCGTGGAACATCCGCAGCGCGGGCTCCTGGAACCCGAGCGTGATCACCTGCCGCGAGGCCTTCATCGACTTGCCCGAGCGCAGGTAGAACGGGACACCGCGCCAGCGCCAGTTCTCGATCTCGACCCGCAGCGCGATCATCGTCTCGGTATCGGAGTCGGCCGGCACCCCGGGCGACTTCGTGTAGCCGTCGTACTGCCCGCGCACGACGTGCCGCACGTCGATCGGCTTGAGCGCGTCGTAGACCTTCAGCTTCTCATCGCGCAGATGCCTGGCAGCCAGCGACACCGGCGGCTCCATGGCCAGGAACCCGAGCACCTGGAACAGGTGGGTCACCACCATGTCCCGGTAGGCGCCGGTCGCGTCGTAGAACGCCGCCCGCCCCTCGATCGACAGCGTCTCCGGCACGTCGATCTGCACGTACTTGATGTGCTGGCGGTTCCAGATCGGCTCGAAGAGCCCGTTGGCGAACCGGAACGCGAGGATGTTGTCGATCGACTCCTTGCCGAGGAAGTGGTCGATCCTGAAGATCTGCGTCTCGTTGAAGACCTTGAGCACGGCCTCGTTCAGCGCCCGCGACGAGGCCAGGTCCCAGCCGAACGGCTTCTCGATGATCACCCGGGAGTTCTCGGTCGCGAGCCCGGACGCGCCGAGCATCCCCACCACCGACGCGAACGCAGACGGCGGCACCGCCAGGTGAAACAGCCGCCCGATCGAGGCGCCGTTGTCGCCGTTGCCATGAGCACCGTGACCGCGGGAGTTGCCGATCGCCTTCTCGGCCGCGGCGACCGCCGCCACCAGCGGCGAGGGGTCGTCCGGGGACGCGGTGGCGAACGTCAGGTGCGAGACGAACTTCTCCCACGGCGCGCCGAACGGCTTCGCCACCCCGTACTCGTCGCAGGCCGACCGGGCATGGGACCTGAAGTCGTCCTCCGACACCGCGAACTCCGGCGGCGAGGTGCCGATGATCGCGAACTTCTCCGGCAGCAGCCCGGCCACGAACAGGTGGTAGAGCCCCGGCAGCAGCTTCCGCTTGGCCAGGTCACCGGTCGCGCCGAACAGCACGATGATGTGCGGGCCTGGGCGCGCGTGGTCCCCCTTGGCGGGTCCGGACGTCATCCCTTCTGCTCCGCGTGGCCGCCGAACTCCGACCGCATGGCGGAGAGGATCTTGCCGGTGAACACGCCGAGGTCACGCGACTCGAACCGCTGGTACAGGGCCGCGGTGATGACCGGGGCGGGCACGCCCTCGTCGATCGCGGCCTCCACCGTCCACCGGCCCTCGCCCGAGTCCGATACCCGGCCGCCGAACTCGCCCAGGTCGGGCGACTTCGCCAGCGCGGCGGCGGTCAGGTCGATCAGCCAGGACGAGATCACCGAGCCGCGCCGCCACACCTCGGCCACGTCGCCCACGTTGATGTCGTACTGGTAGTACTCGGGGTCGCGGAGCGGCGTGTTCTCCGCGTCGTGGACCGCGTTCTGCTGATTGCCGATGTTGGCGCCCTTGACGATCGACAGGCCCTCGGCGATCGCGGCCATCATGCCGTACTCGATCCCGTTGTGGACCATCTTGACGAAGTGCCCGGCGCCGGACGGCCCGCAGTGCAGGTAGCCCTGGGACGCCTGGGACCCCGGGGCGCGGCCGGGCGTTGCCTCGATGCACTCGCTGCCCACACCCGGCGCGATCGTGGAGAAGATCGGGTCGAGCCGCATCACCGCGGCCGAGTCGCCGCCGATCATCAGGCAGTACCCGCGCTCAAGGCCCCACACGCCGCCGGAGGTGCCGACGTCGAGGTAGTGCAGTTTCCTCGGCGCGAGGGCCTTGGAGCGGGTGATGTCGTCGTGGTAGTAGGAGTTCCCGCCGTCGATGATCGTGTCGTCGGCGTCGAGCAGCGGCGCTAGCTGCTCGAGCGTCTGGTCGACGATCCCGGCCGGGATCATGATCCAGACGTTGCGCGGCTTCTCCAGCGCGTTCACGAAGTCGGCCAGCGTGTTGGTGCCGGTGGCGCCGTCTGCCGCCAGCGACTTGACCGCGTCCGGGTTCACGTCGTACACGACGACGTGGTGGCCGTCGTTCATCAGCCGGCGGGACAGGTTGGCCCCCATCCGGCCCAGCCCGATCATGCCCAGCTGCATTGGTGAGTCAGTTGCCATGGCTAGTCCTCACGCCTCCTTGGACGACTTGAGCGAACGGTAGCGCCGGATCAGCGCGTTGGTAGACGAGTCGTGCGCCAGCGCGGGCTCCGACGCCGACGTGAGCTCAGGGATGATCCGCTGGGCGAGCTGCTTGCCGAGCTCGACCCCCCACTGGTCGAAGGAGTCGATGTCCCAGATTGTCCCCTGCACGAACACCGAGTGCTCGTACAGCGCGACCAGGGTGCCGAGCAGCCGCGGGGTGAGGATGTCGCACAGCAGCGTGTTAGTCGGGCGGTTTCCCTCCATGACCCGGTGCGGCACGACCGCGTCGGCCGTCCCCTCGGCCCGCACCTGCTCCTCGGTCTTACCGAACGCGAGCGCCTCGGCCTGCGCGAACACGTTGGAGGAGAGGTAGTCGTGGTGCTCGCCGAGCGGGTTGAGCGTCCGCGCGAACCCGATCAGGTCGACCGGGATCAGCACCGTGCCCTGGTGGATGAGCTGGTAGAACGAGTGCTGCCCGTTGGTGCCCGGCTCGCCCCAGTAGACCGCGCCGGTGTCGTAGTCGACGTGCTGGCCGGCCAGCGTCACGTGCTTGCCGTTGGACTCCATCGTGAGCTGCTGCAGGTACGCGGGGAACCGCTTGAGGTACTGGTCGTACGGCATCACGCCGACGGTCTGGGAACCGAAGAAGTCCCGGTACCAGACGGCGAGCAGACCCATCAGGACCGGCAGGTTGGACGCCAGCGGCGTGGTCCGGAAGTGCTCGTCCATGTCGTGGAACCCGGCCAGCATCTCGTCGAACTGGTCCGCGCCGAGCGCGATCATGGTGGACAGCCCGATGGCGGAGTCCATCGAGTAACGCCCGCCCACCCAGTCCCAGAAGCCAAACATGTTGGCCGTGTCAATGCCGAACGCCGACACCTTCTCGGCGTTAGTCGACACCGCGACGAAATGGTTGGCGACCGCATCGGGGGAGCCGAGCGCGGAGACCACCCACTCCTTGGCCGATTCGGCATTGGTCAGCGTTTCCAGCGTGCCGAAAGTCTTGGAGGAAATGATGAACAGCGTCTCGTCGGCCGACAGGTCGCGGACCGCCTCGACAAAGTCGGTCGAGTCCACGTTCGACACGAAACGGAAGGTAATGTCGCGCGTCGAGTAATGCCTCAGCGCCTCGTACGCCATGACCGGGCCGAGGTCGGAGCCGCCGATTCCGACGTTGACGACGTTCTTAATCGGCTTGCCGGTAAAGCCCTTGAATTCACCCGACCGGACCCGGTTGGAAAAGTCGCGCATGCGGTCGAGCACGCCGTGCACGTCCGCCACCACGTCCTGCCCGTCGACCACGAGGGTGGCCGAGGCGGGCAGCCGCAGCGCGGTGTGCAGCACCGCCCGGTTCTCCGACACGTTGATGTGGTCGCCGCGGAACATCGCGTCCCGATGCTCGGGCAGACCCGATTCCTCGGCCAGCTGGACCAGCAGCGCCACCGTCTCGTCGGTGATCCGGTTCTTGGAATAGTCCAGGTAGACACCCGCGGCCTCGGCCGTCAGCCGCTCGCCCCGACGGGGGTCGGCGGCGAAAAGGTCACGCAGATGCTGCCCGGAGATGTCCGCGTAATGGCGCTCGAGCGCCTGCCACGCCTTCCGCTCCCGCAGCGGAGTCGTCGGCATGTTCGTCTCCCCTCGTCAGGTGCCCGCAACGTTCCAGGCTCTGCCTTATTCGATCGGTGCGATCGGTGTAATCAAACCGATCCTGCCACGCCTAGCGACTGCCCCGCCCTCCGGGTTCCGAACCGGTAGCTCCCAGTTGGCGGAGAGTTAAGGCCGTCTATCGGCCGACTTCCGAGCGGTCGTCATCCGCCCACAGCGTGTGGAAGCTGCCCTCGGCGTCGGTGCGCCGGTACGTGTGCGCGCCGAAGAAGTCCCGCAGCCCCTGAATGAGCGCCGCCGGCAGCCGCTCGGCCCTGAGCGCGTCGTAGTACGCCAACGCCGACGAGAACCCGGGCGCCGGGATCCCGTTCTCCACCGCGGCCGCGATCACCTCGCGCCAGCCGTCCTGCGCCCCCGCGAGTTCCCGGGCGAAGTCGGGGTCGGCCAGCAGGGTCGGCAGCTGCGGGTTGCCCGCGTAGGCGGCCCGGATCCGGTCGAGGAACGCGGCCCTGATAATGCAGCCGCCGCGCCAGATGACCGCCGTCTTCCCCAGGTCGATGTCCCAGCCGTACTCCGCGCTGCCCGCGGCGATCATGTTCCAGCCCTGGGCGTAGGACACGATCTTGGACGCGTAGAGGGCCTGCTCGACCTTGTCGGCGAACGCGTCGGGGTCGGAGACGGCTTCCCGCGACGGCCCGGCCAGTTCCCTGGCGGCGGCCCGGAGGTCGGTGTGGCCGGACAGCGACCGGGCGAAGGTCGCCTCGGCGATCCCGTCGACCGGCACGCCGAGGTCGAGCGCGGTCTGCACGGTCCAGCGGCCGGTGCCCTTCTGCTCGGCCTGGTCGAGCACGATGTCGACGAACGGCTGCCCGGTCTTGGCGTCGGTGTGCGCGAGCACCTCGGCCGTGATCTCGATCAGGTACGAGTCGAGCCGGCCGGTGTTCCAGGTCCTGAACACCTCGGCGATCTGGGCCGGCGAGAACCCGCCCGCGTACCGCAGCAGGTCGTAGGCCTCGGCGATCAGCTGCATGTCGGCGTACTCGATGCCGTTGTGCACCATCTTGACGAAATGCCCGGCCCCGTCCGGGCCGACGTGGGTCGTGCACGGCACGCCGTCGACGGTGGCCGCGATCGCCTCGAGCATCGGCCCGAGCGCCTGCCACGACTCGGCCGACCCGCCCGGCATGATCGACGGCCCGTTGAGCGCGCCTTCCTCGCCGCCGGAGACCCCCATGCCGACGAAGTGCAGGCCGCGGTCGCGCAGCGCCGCCTCGCGGCGGCGGGTGTCGGCGAAATGCGCGTTGCCGCCGTCGATGATCATGTCGCCCGCCTCAAGCAGCGGGGCGAACTCGTCGATGACGGCGTCGGTCGCCGCGCCCGCGTTCACCATGATGACCAGGCGGCGCGGGCGCTCGAGGCTGGCGACGAACTCCTCGGCGGTGCGGGCGGGGACGAAGGCGCCCTCGTGGCCGAACTCCTCCATGATGGCGTCGGTCCTGGCCGTCGTTCGGTTGTGCAGGGCCGTCGCGTAACCGTGCCTGGCGAAGTTCCTGGCCAGGTTCCGGCCCATCACCCCAAGCCCCGTGACCCCGATCTGCGCAGTCCCCTGGCCGGTCATGTCGTCCTCGTCTCCTTCGGTCTGCCCGCTTCATGGCTGTCGCCATTGCTACGGGCCTACCTTAGCGAGGCCGGGTAACCGCCTCGGCGACCCGGCGCACCCGAGCGTCGGACGCCAGGTCTTCGAGCAGCACCGGCTCGCCGCCCGGTCCGCACAGCGGCAGCTTCCAGTTCGGGTACTCGGTCGAGGTTCCCGGCATGTTCTGCGAGCGGACCTCGCCCGCCGCCTCGGCCAGGTTGACCCCGATCATCAGCGCCGGCGTCAGCGCCAGGTACCCGTAGAGCGCGGCCGTGAACTCGTCGGCCGACGGCCGGACCGGGCCGGAAGCCAGCAGCCCCTGGCCGACCAGCGCCTCGATCCAGTCATCGACCAGCTGGGCGGCCTCGGCCCGCTCCTCGGCCTCCGGCCGCACCAGCAGGTCGAGCGCCAGCCGGTCGGTCACCTGCGACCCGGACAGGAACGCGCCGGCCGGCGGCAGGTCGTGGGTCGACACCGTCGCCAGCGCGTTGCGCCGCCACCACTGCGGCGCGAGCGGCTCGTTGGACCAGCCCCGCTCGAACCAGAGCATCTGGGTGCCGAGCGCGCCCCGCGCGGCCAGGGCGTCCCGTAGCCACGGCTCGACCGTGCCCAGATCCTCGCCGATGACGACCGAGCCGACCGCCGACGCGGCCGCCGCCAGCGCGCCGAGCGTGCCCTGGCTGTCGTAGTACACGTACGCGCCCTGGTCGGGCGACATCCCGGCCGGTATCCACCACAGCCGCGACAGCCCCATCACGTGATCGATCCGCAGCCCGCCCGCCTGGACAGCCGCCCGGTCGGCCTCGTCGGCCGCGCCGTCTGACCCCAGCGTCGAGTCGAACAGCTCCGCCAGCGGCCGGTACCCCGCCGCCGCCAGCGCCCGCGGGTGGTACGGCGGCAGCGCCCAGTCCTGCCCGCGCTGGTTGAACGCGTCCGGCGGCGCCCCGACGGTGAACCCGCCCGCGAGGTACTCCTGCCCGGCCCACGCGTCGGCCCCGCCCGGGTGCGCGCCGATCGCCAGGTCGGCGATGATGCCGACCGCCATCCCGGCCTCCCGCGCGGCCGCCTGGGCGCTCGCGACCTGCTCGGCCACCAGCCACTGGACCCAGGCGTGAAACTCCGCCTGCACCGCCAGATCCCCGCCGCCAACAGCTTTCCTGACCGACGAAGACCGCGGGTCGCGCAACCGCAACGGCCAGTCCCGGTAGTCCGGCCCGTGCACCTCGGCCAGCGCGCACCAGGCGGCCCAGTCCTCAAGCGCCCGGCCCTGCCGATCACGGAACGAGTCGAGCGCCGCCTGCCGCCCGTCCGCCAGCGGCACCTTCCGCAGCAGCTCAAGCGCCTCGCGCTTGGCCGTCCAGACCGCGTCCCGGTCAATCAGCGCGGGCGTCACGCTGGCAGCCCGGAGCGGCTGACCGAGCAGAGACAGCCGGGACCGTTCGGGAACACTGAGGTTTTCGTATTCGGGGATGTCCTCGATCCGCAGGTACAGCGGCGACACCCAGCGCCTGCTCATCGGCAGGTAGGGCGACGGCGAGATCGGGCTCACCGGCTCGGCCGCGTGCAGCGGGTTGATCAGCACGAAGCCCGCCCCGAGCTCGCGCGCCGACCATGCCGCGAAGTCGGCCAGGTCCCGCAGGTCGCCGTGCCCCCAGGACCGCCGGGAGCGGACCGAGTAGAGCTGGACGGTGAACCCCCAGGACCGCTCCGACGGCACCGGCGCCACCGCAACCTCATCCGGCGCGCCAGCAACAGCAGCCGCCAGCGAACCGCCCACCGGCACCGCCTCGAGCGCCGCGACGATCGCCCGCAGGGTCTCGCTGGGCACTGTTACCTCGCGTCCCTGCCAGTCCCAGTAACTGACAGACACACCGAGTGCGGCCGCTCGCCGCCGCAATTCCCCGTCGCTCACCCGCCCAGTGTGCCTGATTATCCAGATACCGCAAACTTGCGCGGCCGCCCTATTTGACCAGCACCGCAGCGTGATCGGGGACGAAGGTCTGCGCCTCCAGGGGGGTCCGCTCGTACCCGGTCGACTTGGGCCGCTTGGGCAGCTTGAGCGACGGCTCGGGCACGTCCCGGTACGGGATCGTGGACAGCAGGTGCGCGATCATGTTGATCCGCGCCCGCCGCTTGTCGTCGGACTCGACCACAAACCACGGCGCTTCCGGAATGTCGGTCATCGTGAACATGTCGTCCTTGGCCCGCGAGTACGACTCCCAGCGGCTGACCGACTCCAGGTCCATCGGCGACAGCTTCCACCGCCGCATCGGGTCGTCGAGCCGCGACTCGAACCGCTTCTGCTGCTCGGAGTCGCTGACCGAGAACCAGTACTTGCGCAGCAGCACGCCGTCCTCGACCAGCATCCGCTCGAAGGTCGGGCACTGGTGCATGAACTCCGCGTACTGCTGCTTGGTGCAGTAGCCCATCACGTGCTCCACCCCCGCCCGGTTGTACCAGGACCGGTCGAACAGCGTCATCTCGCCCGCGGCGGGCAGGTGCGGGATGTAGCGCTGGAAGTACCACTGGGTGGCCTCGCGCTCGGTCGGCTTGGGCAGCGCCGCGATCTGGGCGAGGCGCGGGTTCAGGTACTCGGTCACCCGCTTGATCGTGCCGCCCTTGCCGGCCGCGTCGCGGCCCTCGAAGATGATCACGATCCGCGCGCCCGAGGTGCGCATCCACTCCTGGACCTTGACCAGTTCACCCTGCAGCCGGAAGAGCTCCTTCTCGTAGGGCTTCTTCGGCAGCCGCTTGGTCGGCTCGTTCGACGCCGGCGGCGCCGCCGACGGCGAGGTGCGTGACTTGCCTGATTTGCCCGTCTCGTGCTCGTGCTTGGCCATACCACAGTTGTAACCTGACCGACGTGAGCGATAACCAGGCAGACCAGGGTTACGGCACGGTGAACGTCTACCGAGCCCCCGGTGCCGTGAAAATCGAGCTGAACCGGCCGGACCGGCTGAACGCCTGGTCCAAGGAGCTCTCGGCCGACCTGCTCAAGGCGCTGACCGAGGTCGCGTCCGACGACCAGGTCCGCGCGGTCATGCTCACCGGGGCGGGCCGCGCGTTCTGCGCCGGGGCCGACCTCAAGGACGGCCTGTCCGCCGCCAGGGACGCCGACGGGCACATCGACACCAAGTCCGCCCTGGTCACCTGGTACCACCCGATCGTCACCGTCATCCGCGAGATGCCCAAGCCGGTCGTGACCGCGGTGAACGGCCCGGCGGCCGGGGCCGGCCTGTCGCTCGCGCTCGCGGGCGACCTGGTGGTGGCGGCGGAGTCGGCCTCGTTCTCGCTCGCGTTCGTGAACATCGGCCTGGTCCCCGACGCCGGCGCGTCGCTGTTCGTCCCGTCCAGGATCGGCTTCGCCCGGGCGGCCGAGATGGCGCTGCTTGGCGACCCGGTGACCGCGGCCAAGGCGGTCGACATCGGCCTGATCAACGCCGTCTACCCGGACGACAGCTTCGCCGAGCGGGCCGACGACCTGCTCGAGCGGCTCAGCAACGGCCCCACCCGGTCCTACGCGGGCAGCAAGCGCGAGCTCAACCACTGGCTCTACTCCCGGATGCCCGAGCACCTCGCGCTCGAGGCCGACATCCAGAGCGAGCTCGGCCGCTCGCGGGACTTCCACGAGGGCGTCGCCGCCTTCCTGGAGAAGCGCAAGGCCACCTTCACCGGCGAGTAAATTCAAAATCTTCATATCGAACGGTCCCTGGTCCCACCCCCCGCCCCATGACCCCAAACGGTGGTGCCCGGCGACGGCGCGTTCCCGCGTCGTACCCCTACCCCCACCCCACCCCCATGACAGCCGCCCCTTGGCGTCTGCCTCGCGCGTCGTACGGTAATGGGCATGACAACTGAGAAGGTGGCGGTCGTCACCGGCGCAGGTTCCGGGCTCGGCCGCCTCATCACGATCACGCTGGCCGACCAGGGGTGGTTCGTGGTCGCGGCCGGCCGCCGCTTTGAGCTGCTCGAAGACACGGTCGGGCTGGCGCTGCCGGAAATGGTCCTCCCGGTCCAGGCCGACGTCGCCGACGAGGACTCGGTGGCGGCGCTGTTCGCGACCGTGCGCGATCGCTTCGGCCGGCTCGACCTGCTGGTCAACAACGCCGGCACCGGTGCGCCGGCCGGCGCGGTGGACGAGCTGAGCCCGGAGGGCTGGCAGTCGATCGTGGGCGTCAACCTCACCGGCTCGTTCCTGTGCGCGCACCACGCGGTCGAGCTGATGAAGGCGCAGCGTCCGATGGGCGGCCGGATCATCAACAACGGATCGATCTCCGCCCACGCGCCGCGCCCCCGCTCGGTCGGCTACACGGTGACCAAGCACGCGATCACCGGCCTGACCAAGTCGATCTCGCTCGACGGGCGGCCGTTCAACATCGCCTGCGGCCAGATCGACATCGGGAACGCGAACACCGCGATGACCGAGCGGATCGCGGCCGGCGCGCCCGCAGGCGGACGGATCGGTCATGGCCGAGCCGACGTTCGATCCGAAGCTCGCGGCGGACGCGGTGGCGTTCATGGCCGGCCTGCCGCTCGACGCGAACGTCCAGTTCCTGACCATCACCGCGACCACGATGCCGTTCATCGGCCGCGGCTGATGGCGGGCCGCGGCCGACGACGGGCAAAACAGGCTCCGCCGAGGGGTCCGCGCGCCGGAACCCTTGGTTCGGGGCCCTCGGACGGGGGGGCATCCGAGGGCCCCTTCGGGGAAACCCTGTTATCGAAACGCCACCACCGCCGGGAGCGTTACACCCCGGAGATAAAACTTTTTTAAAGCCCGTAGGTCTCGAGCAGCCGGAGCCAGATCTCGCTGATCGTGGGGTACGAGGGGACCGCGTGCCACAGCCGCTCGAGCGGGACTTCGCCCGCCACCGCGATCGTCGCGGAGTGGATGATCTCACCGACGCCGTGCCCGGCCAGGGTCAGGCCGACGACCGTCCGCCGGTCCTCGTCGACGACCATCTGCGCGCGCCCCTGGTACCCGTCGGCGAACAGCTTCGCGCCGGCGACGTCGCCGAGCTCGTACTCGACGACGCGGACGCGGCGTCCGGCCGCCTCGGCCTGCTGGGCCGTGAGCCCGACCGCCGCGACCTCGGGGATCGTGAAGATCACCTGCGGCACGCAGGTCTTGCTGGCGGTGTCGCGCACCGTCGGCTCGCGGTCGCGGGCCCGCGCGGCGATCGCGTCGCCGCAGACCCGGGCCTGGTACTTGCCCATGTGGGTGAGGAGCGCGAGGTGGTTGACGTCGCCCGCCGCGTACAGCCAGCCGCCCTCGACCGCCGTCACCCGCATCGTGTCGTCGACCTCCAGCCAAGATCCGGGCGTCAGGCCGACCGTCTCAAGCCCGATGTCCCCGGTGTGCGCCGACCGTCCGACCGCGGACAGCACCTCGTCCGCCTCAACCGACGCCCCGTCGCTGAAGCGCCAGCGTGACCTGGTCGCCGTCCGCGCCCGCGTGCGCCCCGGTGCACGTCCACGCCGATCCGGACGTCTACCCCGGCCTCCCGCAGCCCCGCCGCCACGAATTCCCCCGCGAACCCCGGCAGCCGCTCCAGCAGCGGCCCGCGCGAGATCAGCGTGACCTCCGCGCACAGCGCCGACCACGCGGCCGCCATCTCGCAGCCGACCACGCCGCCGCCGACGATCACCAGCCGCCCCGGCACCGCGTGCGCGCTGGTCGCCTCCCGGCTCGTCCACGGGTCAACCCCGGCCAGCGAGTCGGGCACCACCGCCCGGGTGCCGGTGGCGATCACCACCGCCTGCCGCGCGTGCAGCGACAGGTCTCCCGACCGTCACCAGGCGCTCGCCCGCGATCCGGCCGTGCCCGCGGATCAGGTCGATCTTCGCCCCGGTGAGCCACTCAACCTGCCCGTCGTCCTTCCACCCGTGGGCGAAGGAATCCCGCCGCGCGAGCACCTCGGCCGGGTTGAGCCGCGCCCCGGCCACCCCGCGCACCGCCCCGGCCTCCGCGACCACATCGGCCGGCCGCAGCAGCGCCTTGCTCGGCATGCACGCCCAGTACGAGCACTCGCCGCCGACCAGCTCGGCCTCCACGATCACGGCGGTCAGCCCACCGCGAACCGCCCGGTCGGCGACGTTCTCCCCGGTCGGCCCCGCCCCGATCACGATCACGTCGTACGTCTCGTCCGCCATGCCGCCTCCAAGATCCACCAATGCCCCTAGCTAAGTGCCACCGTAGCCGCCCACCCGATAAACCCGCGCCCCGGCAACCCGCCCGCCCGGTGTAACCCGCCCCGGCCTCAGCCGCAACACCAACCTCACCCCAGATGCCAAGCCCGCCATTCGAAAAGATCTTGGAAGAAAAGGCGCCGTATAGCGTGCATTTCTTCCGCTAAGAAAAAAGTTTCCAAGATCATTGGCCAAACCGGCAAATCAACTGTCACATTAGTCCGACGAGGCATCATAAACACCTCGACCAAAGCGGCCCCAAGGCCGATTAGCCGTCACCGGGAGCCGCCAGCAGAAAGACGCCAACCGCGCAAACAACAAGGCAAACCACACCGCCCAAATGCGCCCAGCTGCGCATCCGCGAACACCAGCAACCCCGTGCCCGCCACCAACCCGGCCACGGCTGCCGTGCCCCAGACGCGCACTCGAGTCCCTGCCGATGACGCAGGCGTATCGACCGCGTCACCCAGTCCACCCCGTCCGACCGCCCCGCCAACTCCGCCGCCGATTCCGGCGACTGCGGTCGAGCCGTCGAAGCCGCCGCGCGGTCGAGCCGTCGAAGCCGCCCGCGCCCGGCTCCGGCCCCACCGCGGCGTCCTCGGACGTATCCAGCCGCCCCCGCAGGAACAGTGTGTACAGCAGCCCCAGCGATGGCACCAGCACCAGCGCCCCGCACCCGACCGCGACGATCAGCGCCACCAGCGTCGACCGTCCGGCGGCCGCCTGCACGACGGTCAGCCCGGGCAGCAACCGCGGCGCCTGCCCGGCCGCCCACCCCACGACGACGGCGGCCACCGCCAGCGCCGCCGTCACCCGGGCCAGCCCGAACCGGTACCACCAGCACAGCAGCAGCGTGGCCAGCCCGGCCACGGCCGACACGCAGACCAGCCCCAGCGCGACCCCGTGGGTCAGGTTCAGCCCGGACCGCCGCATCACCAGCAGCCCCGCCAGCGCCAGCGCCCCGCAGACGAGCCCGGCCGCCAGCGCCCGCCGCCGAAACGCGGAAGCCAGCGTCCCATCACCCCCGCCCACGCCGGTCTCAGCCACCCCACCGGCACCCCGACCCGCACCCGCGACCTCACCAGTAACCTTCGAGGCCCGCACCGAGTCGGCCGCCAGGTACACCGCCGCCAGATACCCCGAGAACACCACCGCCAGCGCGCCGATCAACACGCAGGCCGGGTTCAGCCACGACGTGACCGGATTCCCGACCGCGTTCCCGACCGGCACCCGCCCGACGGCAATAGCGCCAACGCAAGTCCCAAGCGCGAACGGCGTCAGCACCGACGACAGCGCGAACAAGTACTCCGCGAACCGGGACTCATCAAGCGCCCCCCGCAGCGCGTAGGCGGCGCCCCGGAAGATGATCCCGATCGCCGCGATCAGCAGCGGCGCGGCCAGCGTCGAGGTAATCGACCCGTACGCGACCGGGTAGGCCGTCCACGCGATCACCAACACGAAGATCAGCCAGACGTGGTTCGCCTCCCACACCGGCCCCATCGCGTGCCTGGCCTCGTCCCGCAGCCGCCGCGCGGAGGCCGAGCCCCCGACGGCCAGCAGCGTCCACAGCCCGGCCCCGAAGTCCGCCCCCGCCAGCACCGTGTACGCGGTCATCCCGGCCAGGATGAACGCGACGGGCACGTAAGCCACCGAGCCCCTCCTCGATCACAGGAGCAGCACCAGAGCCCACAGAAGCGGCCGCATCAGGTGGCACGGGCACCCGCGCCAGCCGCCGCAAGATCACGAACACAATGACAGCGAGAATCAGATACACCACCGACAACGTCCCGTACCCGATCGGAATGTCGCTCGCCCCGGTGACCGCCGCGTCCACCCGCATCACCTGGTACACGATCCACGGCTGACGACCGACCTCGGTCGTGATCCACCCCGCGATCAGCGCCACCACCGACAACGGCCCGCGCCGCGACCACCGACAGCAGCAACCACCGGGGCAACGACATCCGCCGTCTGAACAACCGCAGGAACAAGTACACCAGCCCGATCAGCGCCAGCAGCGTCCCGATCCCGACCATGGTCTGGAACGAGAACCGCACCACGTTGACCGGCGGCTGATCCGCCAGCGGGACGATCGCCAGCCCGCGCACGACCGCGTTCGGGTTGTGGAAGGCCAGCAGCGACAGCAGCCGGGGAATCTCGATCCCCCACACCACCGCGTGCCCGTTGTACCAGCCGAGCAGGTGCTCGGCCGCGCCCCTGGTCGTCGTCGCCAGACCCTCCATCGCCGCCAGCTTGACCGGCTGGTACACGGCCACGTCGCGCGCGGCCCAGTCGCCCACGATCACCTGCAGCGGCGAGGCGACGGCGGCGGCGGTCATCGAGATGCCGAACGCGGTCCGCTCGTACCGGCCGCGCCGCCCCCGCAGCAGCGCCCACGCGTACGCCGCCGCCAGCAGGAACCCGCACACGATGTAGGCCGCGAAGTACATGTGCGCGTACTCGCTCCAGAACATCGGGTTGTCGAACAGCGCCTGCCACGGGTGCACGTCGGTCGCCCGGCCGTCCACCAGCGTGAACCCCGTCGGATGGTTCATCCACCCGTTGACCGCGATGACGAAGAACGAGCCCGCGACCCCGGCGATCGCGATCGGGACCCCGCACCAGAAGTGGATCCACGGCCGCAGCCGGTCCCACCCGTAGGCGTAGATCCCGATGAAGATGGCCTCGACGAAGAACGAGAACCCCTCAAGCGTGAACCCGAGCCCGAACACGTTCCCGAAGTCCTGCATCCACACCGGCCACAGCAGCCCCAGCTCAAACGAAAGAATCGTGCCGGTAACCACCCCGACCGCGAACAGCGCGAGCATAATCCGCGACCACCGCCGCGCCAGCGTGCGGTAAATCTCGTCGCCGGTGCGCAGGTACCGGTACTCCGCGAACAACACCAGCACCGGAAACGCGATACCGAAGCAGACCAGCGGTATATGCACGCTCAGCGAGAGCGCCTGCATCTGCCGCGCTTCATACAGATAATGCTGATCCACGCCCACAAAAGCCATCCTACGCGCACGTACTACAGCTCGTAGTAGGTGGGGTACCGCAAATGAGAAGACCCAAAGGTCAAAGGCGCAAATCCGTCATGTCGAACGGTCCGCTGCTCCGCCCCTTACGTAAGGTGCCACCGGACGATCGAGAACCCGTGGTCAATGGCGGCCGCGAGCGCATTCGGCTCGAGCCGGCCGTCGGCCATCCGGGGGAGCGGTATGAACCTGGCCGCGGCCGGGTTCCCGGCCACGATCACGTCAAGCAGCCGCTCGACCTCACCCGGGTCGCGGACGAGCTCCGGGCGGGCGGGCACCTCGCGCCCGCGCAGCCGGATCCGGACCGGCCGGCCGCCCTCCATGTTCAGCGTCCACCGCCCGCCGCCCGGTGTGAGCAGCGCGTCGCGGTCGCGCGCGTAGCTCAGCGGCTGCCGGTAGCTCCGCCCGGTCTTCCGCCCGGTGTAGCTGACCAGCATGAGGTTCCTGCTCAGCGGGGTCGGGAACGGCAGCGAGAGCACCGCCCGCATCGGCACGTTGACGTACCGGAAGATCTTCGACCGGCGGTCCATCGCCGCCGGGTCGACTCGTTGCGCTTGGCCCTCGGGCCGTGCTGTGTTGTCGGTCATGCATCCAATATTAGATATCGAAGAATTTGATGTCAAACGATTTGACATCGATGCATGATGCTAGACTCGCGGACGTGCCTCAACCGTTCCCGCTGCCGATCGGCCTTCGCCTGGCCCAGGCGTCCCGCACGGTCGAGCGCGCCTTCGACGCGGCGCTGGCCGAGGCCGGGGGCTCCCTCCCGGTCTGGCTCGTCCTCCTCAACCTGAAGGTCCGCCGCCCAAGCAACCAGCGTGAGCTGGCCGAGGCGGTCGGGATAACCGGCGCCACCCTCACCCACCACCTGAACGCGATGCACGCCCAGGGCCTAGTCGCCCGCACCCGCGACGACGCCAACCGGCGAGTCCAGGTGGTCACGCTCACCGAGGCGGGCGAGGCCGCGTTCCTGCGCCTGCGCGAGGCCGCGGTCGCCTTCGACACCAGGCTCCGGGCCGGATTCGCCGAGCCCGACCTGGCCGCGCTCGCCGCCGGCCTCGACCGCCTAGCCGCCAACGTCGGCGCCGAAGCCCCCGCACCCCCCTGGCCCCCCGTCCCCGTCCCCTCCGCGACCGACCCCGTATAGCGCAAACGGCGCGTCGTCCCGTTCGCCGCTCCCGCCCTCGATCAGCCCACGGGCCCTGATCTCGCCGGCCCATTGCATACCGAGACGCTCCATCACCTTCCTGGACGCTCGGTTGTGCCGCTCGGCAAACGAAACGACTGATCGGACCCCAAGCGCCCCAAACGCGAAGCCAAGCCCGGCCCGGCCGATCTCGGTGGCGAGGCCCTTGCCCCGAAACTCCTCCCGCACCGCCCACCCACCTCCAGTGGCTGCTCCGCCCAGGCAGGCCCCACGAGAATGGCAACCTGCGCACGAGTGGGGCTCGCCGCCATACGAGACAAGCCGCCCCGGCCCACCAGTTCTCCGGTTCGCCGCTCGAAGGCAACCCATTTAGCCACGCCATCCGCCGACCAGCCTCTCGCGCAGGCCAGCGCGAATTCCCGGGCCCGCGCGGCCGTCCAAGGATCCTGATGGATGGCTACGAGCTCGGCCGCATGCTCAAGGCCGATCGGTACCAGCCGAAGCCTTTCAGTGAGAACTTCTCCGCTCACAACAAACGCCTCCCGACCCTCCAGCAACATCAGCCATCAGCCAATCTCACCACCTCTTCAAATAGACCGAAAATAATCTCGATGCCCACCCGCTCAGGCCCCTGGATTGTCGGGCCCCGGTGATAGCGTTCAAGTACTAGAACTTATATTCAAAGATCACCTTGGGAGAGCTAATGGACCGGCAGCCGGGCGACGGGCGCGAAGCGGGCGACGAGCCCGCCCCTGGCCCCGGCCTGCCCGGCGAGGAGCCTGTCAGCGGCCCCGGCCTGGGCGCGCCGTCCGACCCGGACCCGGGCGCACCGTCCGGCGAGCCGTCGGCCTCTGAGTCGGCGGGGTCGCCGGATCCGGGTCTGGCCGGGTTCGCGGCGGGCGGGGTGTGGGATTCGGCGGCGCCGTCGGCGGCGCTGGGGGTGGCGCTTGAGGGGGCGGCGGGGGAGGGGTGGCGGTGCGATGGCGGTTCGCGGGCGGAGATCGTGGGGGCGGTGCGGGTGGCGGCGGCGTTGGAGTCGTGGGCGTGCGCGGCCAAGCTCGGCCTGATCCGCGCGGCGGTCCGCCAGGACGACGACGGCCTGGGCGGCGGTTACCACGGGGACCTGCCCGACGAGTGGTCGAAGTCGCTGACGGCCGATATCGCGCTCGCGCTGGCGATGAGCCCGGTCTCGGCCGAGAAGCTGATGCAGACCGCGTGGGACCTGGGCGCGCTGCTGCCCGGGATCGGCGCCCTTCTCGAGGGCGGGACCCTGACCTATCCCAAAGCCCGGGCGGTCAACGACGCCCTCGAACTCCTCAGCGAGGAAGACAAGGCCAAGGCGGAGGCGATGATCGCCGGGCGGCTGGGCGGCAAGACGTTCGGCCAGGTCGACAAGATCGCCGCGCAGGCCGCGATCACCGTCGACCCTGACCTCGCCGAGCGGGCCCGCGAGCACGCCGAGCGGAACCGGGCCCGGGTGGCCTTGAAACGGGAGCGCTCCGGCGCGGCGACCCTGTCCGGCTGCGACCTGCCGCCTGCCGAGACCCTGGCCGCGCACGCGGCGACGTGCGCCCGCGCGCAGCTGTACAAGGACTCCGGTGCTTTCCCCGGCGTCTTCATGGACCAGCTCCGCGCGATGGCCTACCTGGACCTGCTAAATCAGATCAGTCCCGAGGCGCGGATCGCGGCGGGCCCCCCGGACGTCGGCCTGGGCGCCCCCGGCGAGAGCGCGTTCCGGGACGAGCCGGAGCCGGACGACCCGGGCGCACCCGCGCCCGACGGCAGCGGCGGCTCGGACTGCCCGTGCGCGGAATGCGACGGCAGATGCGCGCCCCCCGACGACGCCGATGGCGCCGATGACGATGATGGCCCGGAGGATGGCGAGCCCGGCGACGGCGGCCCCAGCAGCGGCCCAGACGACGGCGGCCAGCCCGCCTCTCCTACCTCCCCGCCGCTATCACAGCAGTCGCCACGACCCCAATCGCCACCATCCCAATCGCCACCTCCTGAACCGCCGCCTCCCGAACCGCCGGCGCCGTCGCCTTCGTCGCCGTGGTCCGCGCCGCCGTCATCGGCGCCCCCGCCCAAGCCCATCGACCTGACCATCCCGCTGGCCACGCTCCTCGGCCCGCGCAAGAGGCCCGGCGAAAGCCACGGCTTCGGCCCGCTCGACCCCGCACTCAGCCGCGCCCTGGCCGCGCTCGCCGCCGCCAGCCCCCACACCACCGCCTGCGTCACCGTCACCGACCACCACGGCCACGCCATCGGCCACGGCTGCCTGCGCGCCGGCCGCAGGAAAGCCCGCCTGCCCGGCGCCCCCGACCCGCCCCTGACCGCGCTCCCCGCTCACGTCAACCTCACCATCACCGCCACCCGCCTAACCCAACTCCTCCAACCACCCGGACAACCACGCCCACCCGGGCAGTCACGCCCGCCCGGCCCCGCAGCGCCGACCGGCTGGGTCCTCACCCCGCCGACCACCCCCGACCAGCACGCCCCGCCGGGCGACCCGCCCTGGTGCCGGACCTGGACCATCACCCTGCCCAGCGGCCTGCAGTACGACGTCCCGCTCGAGCCCGTCCCCACCCACGACTGCGACCACCGCCGCCAGTCACACGCCTACGAGCCCAACGACGCCCTCCGCCACCTCGTCCAGATCCGCGACCACGAATGCACCCTGCCGACCTGCTCCCGCCCCGCGAAAGAGTCCGACTTCGAGCACGCCGTCCCCTACGACCAGGGCGGACCCACCTGCGCGTGCAACGCCGGAGCCCGCTCCCGCGCCTGCCACCAGGTCAAGCAATCACCCGGCTGGAAAGTCACCCAGCCCAAACCCGGCTGGCACCAATGGCAAACCCCCAGCGGCCGCACCTACACCCAAGAACCCAACCGATACCCCACCTGACCGGTCCCACTGATCAGCTCCGCCGACCACCCCAGGCCACCGCCGCCGCCACGCACGCCCCGGCGGCTCCCGGCATCGAGTCACCGTCTGAGCACGGTCACCGAGAACGGCGATCCGGATCGCCACGGCCGCAGATCCCAGGTCGCGAATCGCTGCTCAGTCACCAGCCCGGCCGCGGCCGCGTGCCGATCGAAATCGGGCAGCTCATACCCGCGATCAGCCGCGAAGCCGATCACGGCGAAACCGTCAGGCCGCAGGTGCGCCGCCACCCTCCGCATCACCTGCTCCTCGGTCGCCTCGGCCACGAACAGCATGACGTTGCCCGCCATGACGGCAGCGTCGAACGGTCCCGGATCCTCACACGACGAGAGATCCAGGTCAACCAGATCGGCGACGATCCACCGCTGTCCGGGGTGCTCTGCGCGGGCGGCCGCGATGAGCTCGGCGTCGGCATCGACGCCGGTGACCTGATGCCCGCGCGCGGCCAGCGCGGCCCCGACCCGGCCCTGGCCGCAGCCGGCGTCAAGCACTCGTGAGGACCGAGGGAGCATGGCGTCCACCATGCGAGCCTCGCCGGCCAGGTCGGTGCCATCGCTCGCCAGCCGACGAAAGCGCTCGATGTACAACCGTGAGTGCTCCGCGCTGTTCTCGGTAACCCACCGGGTAGCCCTGTTCACCCTGACACCATAAACCCCATCGCGAAACCCGGCCGCAGCTCAGCAAGCTCAGACCTTCGGCCGGTGCGTCTCCATCCAGTCGGTGGCGAAGTCGACCAGCGGCGCGCTGCGGCGTCAGTCGCGCGGTAGCGTCGCCGACCTGCCCGGTGGACAACCCGACGGCGACCTCGAAGGCCGCGCCGATCTGCTCGAAGTCATCGGTGTCGGCGACGATATCCGTCCAGCTGATCCACTCGCTGGTGCCATCGGTCCGCCGAACGCAAGCGCCGGTAACCGCGCGCGCCGGCGACTTCTGCCGCCACTCGGCCAGGTGCAGTGAGGTGTTCGAGTCGTGCCCGCAGCCCAGCAGCAGAACCTTCCCGTCGAGCCGGTAGATCACCCCCAGCGGCGAGCTCTCGCCCAGCGCGTTGGACAGCTGGTGCCCCTCAGTGACCGAAGCGGCATGCCGGCCGAGGGCGGCGAACGACACCTGCGGATGATTGCTGCGCAACGCACCCGGCCACGTGCGAACCGTCTCGGCGATGACGCCCATCCACCGGCTCGGGGTCCGGGACTTGTCGAACCCGGGCGCCTGTGAGCGGATAACCGGCCACCACGACTCGGGAACCGGCGGGTTGCGCCAGTCGGCCGGATCGGTGTTGTCGGGCGTGTGGGTCGGCACCACGAGCGTGCCAGACGGCCCGAGGACGTCAAGCAGCGCCTGCACGACCGCCTGAGTGCCGCCGGCGACGAAGCCAAGGCTTCTAGCCGAGGAGTGGGTCAGAACGGTGTCGCCAGAAGTCAGGCCGAGCGCGCGCAGCTCCGAACCGAGTGACTGCACTGTGTAGGGCGCAAGCTGCTCCATCTCGCCGACCATACACACCGGTTTCCCGCGGTGAGCACCGTCCCCGGTCGGACAAGCGAGGCGGTCAGGTCGAGGGGCTCGGCGGAAGGTCGCCGACCATCGACGCCGGATCGATGATCCGGTCGAACTCCGCCGCGGTGACGTACCCCAGCGCCAGCGCCGCCTCCCGCAAGGTCGACCCGTCGTGGCTGGCCCGGTGCGCGATCTCGGCCGCCCGGTCATAGCCGATGACCGGCGACAGCGCGGTGACCAGCATCAGCGACCGGTCCACGTCAGAGGCGATGCGGTCCAGATTCAGCGACGCGCCCTCCACGCAGAACACCCGGAACGTCTTGCACGCGCCCGCCAGCAGCGCCGCCGAGTGCAGGAAGTTGGCGATGATGACCGGCCGCATGGTGTTCAGCTCCAGGTTCCCCGATGAGGCGGCGAACCCGACGACCGCGTCATTGCCGAGCACCTGCGCGCAGACCATCAGCATGGCCTCGCACTGGGTCGGGTTCACCTTCCCCGGCATGATCGAAGATCCGGGCTCGTTCTCCGGCAGCACCAGTTCACCCAGCCCGGCCCGCGGACCGGACCCGAGCCAGCGGATGTCGTTGGCGATCTTCGCCAGCGGGACCGCCAGCCCGCGTAGCCCGGAAGACGCCGCCGCCAGCGCATCCGAGCCGCCAAGCGCGGCGAACTTGTTCGGCGCGGTCACGAACGGATACCCGGTCGCCTCCGCGATTAGCGACGCAACTTCCAAACCGAACCCAGGCGGCGCGTTCAGCCCGGTGCCGACCGCGGTCCCGCCCACCGCGAGCTCGTACAAGCCCGCGCACGAGCGCACGAGAACGTCAAGCGCAGCCGACAGCTGAGCGGCGTACCCGGACCACTCCTGGCCCACCGTGAGCGGGACCGCGTCCTGCAGGTGGGTCCGCCCGATCTTCACCACGTCGCGCCACAGCCCGGCCTTAAGAGCAATGGCGTCCCGCAGCGCGGTCACCTCGGGGATGACCCGCTGCTGCACCGCCTGGACCGCCGCGACGTGCATGGCGGTCGGGAACGTGTCGTTCGACGACTGCCCCATGTTCACGTGATCGTTCGGGTGCACCGGCGTCTTGGACCCGATCACCCCGCCCACCAGCTGGATCGCGCGGTTGGCGACGACCTCGTTGATGTTCATGTTCGACTGGGTGCCGGACCCGGTCTGCCAGATCCGAAGCGGGAAATGCGCGTCAAGCTCGCCGTCGATCACCTCGTCGCAAACCCGCGCGATCAGCGACGCCTTCCACTCGGGCAGCCTTCCGGCCGAACCGTTGGCCAGCGCGGCTGCCTTCTTCACGTAGCCGAACGCGTGGTACACCTCGCGCGGCACCAGGTCGGGGCCGATGTCGCCGAAGTGGATCAACGACCGCTCGGTCTGCGCTCCCCAGTACCGGTCGGCGGGCACGTCCATCGCCCCCATCGAGTCCGACTCCCGCCGGTGCGCGGACCCGCTCGCGGGGATCCCCACCGGCAGGTCAAGCAGCGCAGGCGCGTCATCGTCCATGCACCCAGATTCCCACACCCCGGTAACATCCCTGCGCATGGAGGTCACCGCATCATGAGCCTGTCCGCCGACCAGGTCGTCGCCGCCAGCAACGCCTGGATCTGGGTCCCCGACAACGCTACGACCGAAGCGACGCCGGAGTACCTCCTCGTCCGCTTCCCGGACTACTTCGACCACCCGCTCGAGCTGCTGCGATTCAGCCCGGCGGAGGCGTCCGCGGCCGGGCTGGCGGCCGCCGTGGAAACGGTTATCGACCGGGCCCGCCAGTTCGGCCTCCCCGACCTGTACTGGTGGGTCAAGCTGGACAGCCCGCCCGAGGTCGCGGACCTGCTCCTTGCGCGCGGCGCGACGGTGGACGAGACGCTGGACGTGCTCGCGGTCGATCTGCGCCAGGGCCCGCCCGAGCTGCTGCCCCCGGCCACGGAAGTGACGCTGCGCTGGGCGACCGAGGTAGCCACGCACCGGGACGGCACCCAGGTCGGCGTGACCGTCTTCGGCGGGTCGATGCCGCCCGAGGAGCGCCTCGCGGACGAGGCCAAACGCGATCGCGCCACCGTCAAGGCGGGTGACGGCGGCATGGTCGTCGCCTACGTCGACGACGCCCCGGTCGGCTCGGCCGGCCTCGCCATGGCCGACGGCGTGGCCCGGCTGTGGGGCGGCGCGGTCATCGAGGCCGCCCGCGGCCAGGGCGTCTACCGCGCCCTCCTCGGCGCCCGGCTCAAATACGGCGCGGCCCACGGCGCCGCGATGGGCCTCGTCAAGGGCCGCGTCACTACCTCCGGCCCGATCCTGCGCCAGGCCGGCTTCTCCGTCCACGGCCAGGAAGTCTCCTACCGCGTCCCGCTCACCTAAGCCAGGAAACCAAGTTCAACCCCATCGCATCGAACGGACCGTGCGCCAGGCCCCCACCGTCCCCAGCACCAGTCCAACCGCCGGCCCAGCCCCGTTGCGACCCGCCAACCCGCGACCGCTCGGCCGCGTTCGCCGTCGGCACCCCGCACCTGTCGCCTACGCCGCCGACACCAAACTCAAGGGTGTAGGTGACCGGCCCGAGGACCGCGTCGACGGCGAAGCCGACGGGTCAGGGGGCATACCGCCAACGGCGCTCGAGTCGATCGGCACATCATTCACACCTGCCACAGCCGCGCGCATCTATGTATCAGTTCTGACCACACGATTCATCTCCCTATCACTTTTGACCACGAAACTCGGGCATTTCGGGCGCTAAAGTGGTCAGAACCGATAAGAAGATAAAAGAATGGTCAGAACTGATAGGAAGCCGACCGAATTTCGTGCCGACGCCCGAGGAGATGAGAACGCGCGGTCCGGGCGCCGCTTCAATGTCGGCCGTACCTGGCTCGTTCGGCAACGCGACTGGGCCCGGCCCTCGGCAACTGGGCCGGCACCGGGCGACGTCATCCTGCCGACTGGCGTGCCCGGGCGGACGGGGTAGTTCTGCCCGGACGGCTCGGTTCCCTTAGATTCCGTACGTCGCTTCGCTCATCAGACGACGCGTTGGGCACTTGTCGCTTACCCCCTAGGCGCGGTCGATGGCGTAGCCGACAGCCAGCGATACCTGCCACCTACCCCATCGACCCTGCGGCCCGGTGTGTCAGCTGTTGTCGTAGTGAGTGGGCGGGAACGGGTGGTCGGCGTCGAGGCTGCCCAGCTCGCCCGCCTTCTCCTCGCGGTCGATCTCGGCCTCCGCGTCCTTGTACTCGGTGCTCTGCCGGACGTCGGTCCGCTCCGGCACGCCCTCAGGCAGCGGGTCGGTGGCCGGCGGGACCTCGTCCGGGTTGAAGTCGTCCAGACCCGCCTCGACCCGCTCGTCCTCCGTCAGCTCTGCGAGCTTGTCGTCGTCAAGGCGCTGGGCGGCGCCGCCATGCTGACGGCGGTCACGATGAAACTCGGGTTCGCTCATGAGATCCACGCTACCCCCAACGTTTGCTGGCGACTCTCCGGCGTCGCATCTGCATCAGCCGGCCGCGAGCGTACGCCGCCCGGCAGCGGGTAGCCCCCCGGGTAAAGCTACGGAGGGATATCGATGTCAGACAACATCTACTCAGTCAGTGAGATCGTCGGCTCGTCGGCCGAGGGCATTGACGACGCAATCAAGGTAGCGATCGGACGCGCCTCGAAAACCCTGCACAACCTGGACTGGTTTGAGGTCAGCGGCATCCGCGGCCGGATCGAAGACGATCAGCGCTGCCACTTCCAGGTGACGCTCAAGGTCGGCTTCCGGCTGGACGAGCCCAAGGCCTGAGCCGGCCCCCTAGGGCTGGTCCGGGCGGGTTAGCTGGAGCGCGTTGAGCAGCTCAACCCGCGAGGAGATCCCGAGCTTGGCGTAGATGTGGTCGAGGTGCGCGTCGACGGTGCGCTTGGAGATGAACAGGTGCTCCGCGATCTGCCGGTTGGACATGCCCCTGGCCGCGAGGTCGGCGATCTCGGCCTCGCGGAAGGTGAGCTGACCGGGCATCCGCCACCGGGCGCCCTCGGCGGTCGGCTCGTCGGCGTCGCTGACGGCGAACGAGACCAACTGCTTGACCGGGTGCCGTCCGGCCTCGTCGAACACCGCCTGGAAGCGCTTGCCCGCGAATCCCGCCCGGGCCAGGCCCATCGCCTTATCGTGCACGGCAAGCAGGGCGGCGGTGCCGCCAAGGCGGCCGCCCGCCTTCTGCCAGAGCGGGTCGGCCGCCCCGAGCAGCCACGCCGCCCGGACGTGGCGGCCGGCCCGGGCGGCCAGCCAGCCGTGGATCTCCAGGCAGTAGGCCATCCCCATGACGTCGCCGAGCTCGTGCTTGGCCAGCAGGGCCTTGCTGGTCGTCTGCACGGTCTCGTCGTGCTTGGCCTCGTCCCAGTACATTGCCATCGCCGAGATCGCGTAGGCCCAGCCCTGCGCCCACCGCTCCTTGATCTCGTCGGCCTCGCCGCTCTCGCCGAACCGGCTGGTGACCTGCGCGGCGTACCGCAGCGCGCCCTCGGGGTCGCCGTCCAGCTGCGACACGTGCGCCAGGTGCACGTCGAGGATGCGCAGCCCGGCGCGGTCGTTGAGCCGCTGCAGCCGCTGCTCGGCCCGCGCGCCGGCCGCCCGGGCCTCCTCGTACCGATCGGCGATCGTCAGCGCGAGCGTCAGGTAGCAGTAGCCCCGCCCGACCAGCTTGGGGTCGCCGCGCTGCTCGCCGATCTTGGTGCCGGCGGTGGCGTCCGCGACTGCCTCGGACGCCTCGCCCTGCATCGCGCCGAGATAGCCGCGGACCACCAGCGCCCAGCCCCGCTCCGACGACGACGGGTCGGGGAACCGCTCGAGCGCCTTGTCGAGCCAGTGCTTTCCCTCGCGCAGCAGGCCGGCCATGTGCCAGTACCCGTACAGGTCGATCGCGAGCTCGGCGCCTTCGCGGTAGCGGTCGCCGTCGGTGGCGTCGAGCGTGTAGCCGAGCGCGGCCCCGAGGTTGGCGTGCTCGCGCTGCAGCTCGCGGAACCGCTCCAGCTGGTCGTCGTCGACCACGTGCTCGCCGAAGTAGCGCGCCATCGATAGGTAGCGGGAGACGAAGCGGTGGCGGACGGCCGCCTCGCTGCCCGACGCGGCCAGCTCCTCGGCGCCGTACTCGCGGATCGTGTCGAGCATCTTGTACCGCGTGGGCTGGGCCGTGCTGGTGTCGTCGCGGGTGATCACCGACTTGTCCACCAGGCGGATGACCGTGTCGAAGATATGGCCGGAGGGCAGCTCGCCGCCCGCGCACACCTCCTCGGCCGCCTCGACGGTGAAGCCGCCCGCGAAGACCGACAGCCGCGCCCACAGCGCCCGCTCGGCCGGCGTGCACAGGTCGTAGCTCCAGCCGATGGCGTCGCGCAGCGTCCGGTGCCGGGTGTCGCCGCCCTCGCTGCCGCCCGTCAGGATCGTCAGTCGGCGGTCGAGCCGCTGGTCAATCCGGTCGGCCAGCTCCTTCAGCGGCAGCGCCCGGAGCCGCACGGCGGCCAGCTCGATCGCGAGCGGCATGCCGTCGAGCCGCCGGCACAGCCGGATCACGTCGGCCCGGTTCGCGTCGGTGACCGCGAACCCGGGCAGCACCGCCGCCGCCCGCAGGGCGAACAGCTCGATCGCGTCGGTCGTGCCCTGGGTGGGGTTGTCGTCATCGGGAAGGCCGAGCCGGGGGAGGATGTAGCAGCTCTCGCCGGTCACGTCCAGCGGCTCCCGGCTGGTGGCGAGCACGGTGACGTCGCGCGTCTCGGTGATGACGGCCTCGGCGAACAGCGCGCACGCATCGATGATGTGCTCGCAGGTATCGAGGACGAGCAGCACGCTCTGGTCCCGCAGGTGCGTGACGACCGCGTCGAGCTGTGAGCCGCCCGACTGCTCGGGCAGGCCGAGCTCCCTGGCGACGGTGTGCGGCAGCAGGTCAGGATTGCGCAGTCCGGACAGCGGGACGAAGCACACGCCGTCCTGGTATCGGTCGGCGGCGATGTCGGTCGCCCGCTGCGCCACCCGCGTCTTGCCGACGCCGCCCGGGCCGACCAGCGTGATCAGCCGACTCCCGCGCAACAGCGTTTCCACACGACACAGCTCGGCCGCCCGGCCGATGAAATCGTTGGCGTCCGAGGGAAGCCGCCCTGCCTCCTCGGTGCCGTTACCGACGAGCATGTGACCCTCATCACGTCTAGGGTGGGATGCGCTCATACTACTCCGCCGCGTCTGGCCGCTGGCGCTTCGCGCTCGGCTGGTGTCCGCATCAGGTACCGGTCTCCTGCACCGGCTTCAGCCGTGGGTCGGGTCCGCCCACGGCCCCGGTCTCGGCGTCGGGGTCGTCGGGGCCGTCGGGGTCGTCCAGGTCGTCGACATCGGCCAGGGCGAACCCGATGATCTGGTCAAGCGGCGCGGCCGAGCCGCGCTCCCGGAGCTGCCAGTAACGTTCCTCGCCGAGGCCGTCCTGCGCCGCCCGTTCCGACATCCGGTGCAGCGCGACCAGCGCCGGGGTGCCGGTGTACCAGGGTCCGATGCGCTCCCACAGCGGGGCCGACCCGCCGAACAGCAGCGCCGCCCGCTGGTAGCGGCGCTGGGCCGCGGCCAGGAAACCGAGCGTGCCGAGCGCGTAGGCGGTGCTGCCCATGTCACCGAGCTCGTATTCAAGCGCGAGTCCCCGGCGGACGGCCACGGTGCCGTCGCCGAGCTCGCCGCGCAGCAGCTGGCCGAGCCCCTGCCCGGCCAGCAGCAGGCCGGTGGCCCAGTGCTCGTCGGCCGGGAGCCGGGCAATGCCCTCGGCGCAGCGCTCGATGGCCAGATCGGGGCGGGCGGCGTGCAGGTGCTGGGCCGCGATCTGGACGTCGAGCGCCGCCAGGCCGAAGGTGTCGCCGGCCGAGCCGAGGCAGGACGCGGCGCTCGCCCCCGTCTCGTCGGCCTCGGCCAGGTTCCCGCTCCAGGCGAGCGTCCGGTGCAGGGCGACGTAGGCGCGGCCGCAGGCGGTCGTGTCGCCGTACGCGATTGCCATCGCGACCGCCGCCTCGGCGTCGGTGTGGGCGGCCTGAAGATCGCCGAGCAGCGCGGTCACGTAGCCGCGGACGGCCAGCACCCGGGCGCGCGCGGGCGACGGTCGCGGACACCGTTCGAGCACCCGGCTCAGCCAATACTCGCCCTCCCGCAGCCGGCCGGACAGCCGCCAGTACAGCATCAGCGAGGTCGCGATCGAGATGGCGGCGCTGTCGTTGCCGCGCAGGCCGAGCGCGTAGTCGATGGCCGCCTGCAGGTTGGCGTGCTCGCGGCCGAGCGCGCGGTACTGCCGGAGCTGATCGGTCATCGCGTCGGCGCCCCAGCGCTGCGCGAGGGCGAGGTAATGCGCGACCAGCCGGCGTCGGATGGCGGCGATCCGGCCGAACTCGGCCAGCCGCTCGGCGCCGAATTCGCGGAGGGTGTCGAGCATCCGGTACCTGGCCTGCTCGCCAGCCTCGGACCCGGCCTCAAATTCCGCCGCCGGGGTGTCGGTGGCGAGCACCGACTTCGCCGCCAGGGCGATCAGCGACTCGCCCACCTCCTTCGGGCTCAGCTCCTCGTCCGCGCACACCGAGACCGCCGCGCCGAGGTCGAAGGTCCCCGCGAAAACCGACAACCGCGCCCACACCACCTGCTCGGTCGGCGTGCAGAGGTCGTGGCTCCACTCGACCGTCGCCCGCAGCGTCTGGTGCCGCGGCAGCCCGGCCCGCTTGCCGCCGGTGAGCACGTGGAACCGGTCGTCGAGCCTGCTGGCCATCTGATCGAGCGGCAGCGCCCGCAGCCGGACGGTGGCGAGCTCGATCGCCAGCGGGATGCCGTCGAGCGCCCGGCAGACCGCGATCACGTCGGGGCGATTCTCGTTGGTGATCGTGAACCCGTCGACGACGGCCGCCGCGCGCTGGGCGAACAGCGCGACCGCGTCGGAATCAGACGCCTCGTCGCCGAGTCCGGGAACGGGCAGCGGGCGGAGCTGGAAGGTGCTCGCGCCGGGCACGTCGAGCGGCTGCCTGCTGGTCGCCAGCAGGGTGACCGCGGGCGCCGCCCGCAGCACCTCGGCCGCCAGCGTCGCGCACGCGTCGACCAGGTGCTCGCAGGTGTCCAGGATGAGCAGCAGCGCCCGCGCGCGCAGGTAGTCGAGGACGGCCGCCAGCTGCGGACGGGCGTCCTCGGCGGGCAGGCCGAGGCTGGCCGCCACCGTGGACGCGAGCAGCAGCGGGTCGCGCACGGCCGACAGCTCGACCAGGTGCACCCCGTCGGGGTAGCGGCCCGCCGTCTGCGCGGCAACCCGCACCGCCACCCGGGTCTTGCCCACGCCGCCGGTGCCCACGATGGTGACCAGCCGCGACTCCATCAGGGCGACGCTGACCTGGGCGACCTCAACGTGACGGCCGACGAAGCCGGTCGCCTGGGGTGGCAGTGTGCCAGGTATGCGGTGGGTCGTGCCGGAAGTCATGAGACCTCACGCGCTCGGGGGAACAGCGCAAGACTACTATGCGGGGTTGTCCGGCGACAGCTCGTCGGGGCGGCCACCCGGCCCGATGTCGCGCTCCCAGATCGTCAGCTGGACCCGCGAGGAGATGCGGAGCTTCGCGTAGATGTGGTTGAGGTGGGCGTCGACGGTCCGCCTGGAGATGAACAGGCGGTCGGCGATGTCCCGGTTGGACAGACCGCCGGCCACCAGCGCCGCGATCTCCCGCTCGCGGCTGGTGAGCTCCGCTGCGTCCGGCTGGCCGGGCGCCCCGCCCGGCCCGGCCGCCATCCCCGCCCGGTCATCCCAGGCGACGCGGGGCGCGGGCACGCTCGGCAGCGCGTCATCGCCCGCCACCGCGAGCGCGACGATCAGCTCGATCGGCGCGCCCGCCCCCCGCGCGTGCAGCTCCGCGCACCGCCCGGGGCCGAGCGCACGGGCGGCGGCCGCGGCCGCCCGCGCCCGGTGTCCCTCCATGACCGGGTTGCCGCCGAGCCTGCCGCCTGCCAGCTGCCAGCGCGCCTGGGCCGCCCCGAGCAGCCAGGCAGAGCGCTCGAACCGGCCGTCGTCGGCCGCCAGCCAGCCCATCAGGTCGAGCGCGTAGGCCTCGCCGACCGGGTCCCCGAGATCCTGCAGGGCGCTCAGTCGCCTCGCCTGCCGCGCCCGCGCACTCCGGCCGGCGACCGGGCTGCCGGTACAGCGCCAGCGCGGAGGTGATCGCGACGTAGCCGTGCAGCCAGCGCTCGCCCGGGCCGAGGCCGGCCAGCGCGCGCCGCCCCGCCGCCACCGCTGCGGTGCAGCTCCCGCCCAGTGCAGACGCCAGCCCGAGCTGAACGTCGAGGCAGCGCCGGGCCGCGTCCAAGTCGGCCCCGGTGAGGCGCAGGCGCGCCTGCGCGGCCGCCTCGACCGACTCCCGGTACCCGGCGAGCCCAGGCCCGAGACCAAGTCCGAGGGCGAGCTGCAGCGCGAGGTAGCCGAGACCGCCGGCCCGGCCATCGCCGTCGCCGCGACCGTCGCCCGACCGCGCGGCCACGGCGATGGCGGCCCTGGCATCTGTCACCGCCTCGGGAGCCCCGAGCATCGCGCCGAGCACCGCCCGGCTCGCCAGCGCCCCCGCCGCCTCGCCCGAGTCAGCCGCCGCCGACCCGAGGACCGCGTCCTGCCAGCCGATGCCCTCGCGCAGCCGCCCCGACATGAGCCAGTACGGAAGCAGCGCGGTCGCGAGCCGGGCCGCGTCGCGCCGCCCGCGCGGGCCGGCGGCCGCGAACCCGTGCGCAAGCGCGGCGCTGAGGTCGGCGTGCTCGGCCTGGAGCTCGCGGAGCCGGGTGGCCTGGTCGTCGGCCAGCAGGTGGCGCAGGAAGCTCCGCGCGATCCTCCGGTACCACCGCGCGTGCCGCCGCCGCGCCTCCCCCTCCTGGTCGGCCGCCGCGAGCCGTTCCGCCCCGTATTCGCGGGCCGGGCCGGTCAGCCGGTACCTGCCCCCCGGGGGGTCGGCGAGGCCGTCCCCCCGCAGGACGACCGACTTGTCAACCAGGCCGGCCAGCACGTCGCCGACCCGGCCGGCCGGCACCAGCGGGCAGGCCGCCACGTCCCGCGCCGCCGCGAGGTCGAACGACCCGGCGAAGACCGAGAGCCGCGCCCAGACCGCCCGCTCGGCCTCCGTGCACAGATCGAACGACCAGTCGATCGCCGCCCGCAGCGTCTGCTGCCGCGGCGCCGCGCCGCGCCGCGCACCGGCCAGCACCGAGAACGAGGCGTCAAGCCGATCGGCCAGCTCCGCCAGCGGCAGCGCCCGCACCCGGACGGCCGCGAGCTCGAGCCCGAGCGGCAGGCCGTCGAGCCGCCGGCAGATCCTGATCACGTCGGGCAGCTCCGCCTCGGAGACCGTGAACCCGCCCGCCGCGGCGGCGGCGCGGGTCGCGAACAGCTCGACCGCGCCGCCCGGGGCCGGGTCGCGGCCGGCCTCCGGCACCGGCAGCGGGCCGAGCCGCAGGACCTGCTCGCCCGCCAGGTGCAGCGGCTGCCTGCTGGTGGCCAGGATCGTGATCCCGTTGGTCTCCCGCAGCAGCTGCGAGGTGAACCGGGCGACGGCGGTGGTGAGATGCTCGCAGCCGTCGAAGATCAGCAGCAGCCGCCTGCCCCGCAGGTGATCGAGGACGGCCGCGCGCGACGGGCGGGGATCGCGCCCGTGCAGCCCGAGGCACTCGGCCGCTGCCGCCGGCAGCAGGGCCGGGTCGGCCAGGCCGGAGAGCTCGACCAGGCGGGTGCCGTCGGCGTAGCGGTTGGCCGCGTCGGCCGCCGCCCGCAGCGCCAGCCGGGTCTTGCCGACGCCGCCGGGACCGGTCACGGTGACGAGCCGCCCGCGCCGCAGCAGGCCGACCAGCGCCGCGAGCTCGTCCGTCCGGCCGACGAACCCGGAGAGCTCGGCCGGGAGCTGCCGCCGCCGGCGCCCGGCGTCAATGCCCGGCGTAGCCGCCGAATTCATCGTCACCTCACGAGGCTAGCGATTTTTACTCTGCATTATCCCTCAGCTGCGCCCTTTAACAGAAGCTGAAAACAGAAATTAATCTCGAACGGACCGGGCTGACTCTCATTCCGATACCCAATTCGAAGGATGTGGCGTTTGCGCAGGTAACGGCGTGTCGCCTGTCCGCCGACGATTTAACCGGAAATGCCGCGCGCCCGGTCGCCGCCCCTAAACGGGGTGGCGACCGGGCGCGATCAAAGCAGGTGCGAGGGAAGATCAGCCCTCGATGATGGCCTCTTCCGTCATCAGGTCGGGCGAGGTTTCCATCCCGGCCTTCCAGGTCGAGCGGGCGATGATCTTGCGCAGGTCGGCTCGGTCGGCGTACTTGGCCGCGATCTCCTTGACCTCCGACAGCAGCCCCTCGGACAGCGTGGTCGGCTCAAGGCCGAGCGCGAGGAACTGGTCGTTGCGCACGACGAGGTCGTTCTCTTCCGCCTCGACCCGCGGGTTGGGCAGGTATGCGATGTCGGCCCCGGTGATGTCGGAGACCAGCTTGGCCAGGTCGAGGACCCGGTGGGTCTCGGTGATCTGGTTCAGCACCTTGGGCTTGTCGCCGGCCTGCGGCGGGTTCGAGATCGCGATCTCGATGCAGCGCACGGTGTCCTTGATGTGGATGAACGCCCGGGTCTGGCCGCCGGTGCCGTGCACGGTCAGCGGGTGCCCGATCGCGGCCTGCATCAGGAACCGGTTCAGCACCGTGCCGTAGTCGCCGTCGTAGTCGAAGCGGTTGATCAGCCGGGGGTCGAGCGCCGTCTGGTTCGTCTGGGTGCCCCAGACGATGCCCTGGTGCAGGTCGGTGATCCGAAGCCCGTCGTTCTTGGCGTAGAACGCGAACAGCAGCTGGTCCAGCGTCTTGGTCATGTGGTAGACCGACCCCGGGTTGGCCGGGTGCAGGATCTCCCGCTCCAGGTCGCCGTCGGGCGTCGGGACCTTCACGGTCAGGTACCCCTCGGGGATCGGCGCCGAGCCCGACCACCCGTAGCCGTAGACGCCCATCGTGCCCAGGTGCGCGATCGCCGCGTTCACCCCGGTGTCGGTGATCGCCGTCAGCAGGTTGTGGGTCGCCCGCACGTTGTTGTCGACGGTGTAGCGCTTGGTCTTCTCCGACCGCATCGAGTACGGCGCCGCCCGCTGCTCGGCGAAGTGCACCACCGCGTCCGGCCGCAGCTCGGCCAGGATGGCGGCCAGCCGGTCGTACTCGGTCGCCAGGTCAACGCTGACGAACCCGATCTCGCGCCCCGAGACCTCCCGCCACGCCCGCAGCCGCTCTCCGATCGGCACGATCGGCGTCAGCGACTCGACCTCCAGATCGACGTCGATCTTCCGGCGGGACAGGTTGTCCAGAATGGTGACATCATGGCCACGGTCCGACAGGTACAACGACGTCGGCCAGCCACAGAAACCATCACCCCCGAGTACGAGGACGCGCATTACGACTCCTATCGCATCAGCAGCGAATCTTGCGCCGTGACTTTACCTCTAGTGAAGAGCCTTCGTCACGCAAACCGGCGCTCACCTCGGCCGAGCCGGGGACGCCTGCTTCTGCCTGGGGAGTGTAGCGGGAAGCAGCGACCGCCATGACGGTGGAGAGGGGAGGACGGCGCATATCGGTGACAAGAATCACTATCGATGTTTATCCAGTTCGGGACCGGTTCAACCGTCTACGCCTCGGTTCTGGCGGCGGGGGTCAGCAGCTCGCCGACGGCCTCCACCAGCCGCGTCATCTCATAGGAGATCTGGCGCGTGTCGCACTCCGGCGCAGTAAGCACCGCCAGCGCCGAGCCGTCGCTGACCGCCTTCACGAACATCAGCCCGCGGTCCATCTCCACCAGCGCCTGGATCGGCTGGCCGGCCTCCATGATCTGCGCCGCGCCCCTGATCAGGCTGGTGAGCCCGGAGGTGATGGCGGAGAACTGCTCGACCGCCTCGTAGGGGATGCCCGCCGACAGCGCCAGCGGCACGCCGTCGGCGGATACCACGATCGCGTGCGCGACGTCGGCCACCCGGGTGGTGAAGTCAGTGACTAGCCAGTTAAGGTCCTGACGGTACGGGCTGCTCAACGACTCGTTTCCTCTCCTGCGTACGGTGTCCAGCCCGGGGTGCTGCCCGCCTGGGTGGCATCACGGTTGCCAAGCTGGAATCCGGCCAGCCGGTTGCGCGCCGCCTCCGGCGACCGGCGCCGCGGCATCTGCCGCTCGGTCCCCTGCCCCTGGGGGATCCCGCGCTCCCATTCCCCGCGGCCGGACCCGGGCGGCGCGCCGAGCACCGGCGCCTCGTCCGGTCGGGCCGAGTCGTAGCCGGACGGCTGGTCGTCGAAGCCTCCGTTCGATCGCGGCACCCGCTGCGGCAGCCCCGCCTGGGTCTGTCTGGTGACCGGCGCCTCGGCCGGGCGGGCCGCCGCCCGGCCAGCCGCCCAGGTCGGCCGAGCGCAGGCCGGGGTCGGCCGGGCCCGACGCCGACCAGTCGACGCCGGCCGGGCCCCCAGCCGCGGCCCGCGGGCGCAGGCCCGGAGAACGCGGCACCGGGAGCGGCGGCCGAAGCAGCCGCGGCCGCAGGCGCGGCCGAGGACCCGGCCGCGCGGCCGGCCGGACGGAGTCTTGGCCGCGAACCACACCGACCGCGGTGCCGCCCCGCCGCCGCCCACGACGGGCTGGTCGCCGCTGGTGGCGAGCAGGCTCAGGCGGTGCCGCCCGCCGCCCGGGCCGGCCGGTCGTGCGCTGCCGAAGTCCCGACGTGCCGTGCGCCGCCTCAAGCGCCGCGCCGAGCGCGGGCGTGGGGTCGTCACCGAACGCCGTGACCTCGTTGAACGTGGTGCCCTCGGGACGCGGGCGCGAGTGCATGCCGACCGTCAGCGGCTGCTCGCGGCTGGTCAGGTTGCCCGGCAGCCAGACCAGGGCGGTCAGGCCCTGCGGGCTGCCCGCGCGGAGCCTGACCCTGATGCCGTGCCGCGCCGCCAGCCGGGAGACCGCGAACAGGCCCATGTGCCGCGACACCGACACGTCGACGCCGGGCGGGTGGTCGAGCCGCCAGTTCATCTCCGTCGAGCCGGGCCGCGGAGACGCCGACCCCCTCGTCGCGTGACCTCGACCAGCACGCCGCCGCCGGGCGAGTCCCCGACCGACACCTGAATCTGGTTCTCCCGGGGGGAGAACAGGGTGGCGTTCTCGATCAGCTCGGCCAGCAGGTGCACGATGTCGGCCGCCGCCTGCCCGGAGACCATGATCCCGGGCTGGACCGTGAGCGACACCCGGCCGTACTGCTCGATCTCGGCCGAGGCGGCGCGGGCCACGTCGCCCGAGCGGCACCGGCTCGCTCCACTTGCGCACCGGCTCCTCGCCCGCGAGCACGAGCAGGTTCTCCGAGTTGCGGCGCATCCGGGTGACCAGGTGGTCCATGGAGAACAGGTGGGAGAGCTGCTCGGAGTCGGCCTCGTTCTGCTCGAGGTTGTCGATCATCCGCGACAGCCGGTCGATCAGCGGCACGCTGCGCCGCGACAGGCTGATGAACATCGTGTTGAGGTTGCTGCGCAGCTGCGCCTCGGTGCCCGCCAGCCGCACCGCCTCGGCGTGCACCTGGTCGAACGCGCGGGCCACGCGGGCGATCTCGTCGGTGCCCTGCACGCCGATCGGCTCGACGTAGCCGAAGCTGGCCGGGTCCGCCTCGGCCAGGTCGGTCCCGCTGGCGGCGGCCGCCACCCGCGCGGGCAGCCGGACGGAGGCGATCTCGAGCGCGTCCGTCTGCAGCCGGCGCAGCGGGTTGACCATCGACCGGGCGACGAGCGCGGTCGCCAGCAGCACCAGCAGCACCACGGCCACGGTCACCACCGCGGTCAGCACGGCCGACTCGAACGCCTGGTGCTGCAGCTGCTGGCTGCGGGCGACGATCGCGGCGGCGAGCTGGTCGTTGACCGTCCGCATCCCGTTGACGGTCGAGGACATGTCGGCGAACCAGCCGCTCGGCGTGGTGGCGGTGTCGGTCGCGCCGAGCACCATCTTCTGCCCCGCCAGCGGGAAGATGATCGTCGGGTCGCCGACCGCGCTCACCAGCGTCTCGATCAGCTGGGCGGACTGGGAGTCGAGGGCTGGCCTCGGCGCTGTTGACCGCCGCCGTCTGGGCCGGGCTGGCGACCGAGTCGAACGACTGCTCGTCGGCGAACTGCAGGTCCTGCGCGGTGGTGAACGCGTCGAGCCCGCCGAAGTCGTCCAGCGCCGACCGGGCCGGTCACGTTGTTGCCCGGCGAGCTGTTGCTGCCTGTGTCGTTGAGCGCGCTGGCGATGAGCGCGCCGTAGAGGATCGCGCGCTGCTGCGAGGCCTGGTCCTCGGCCGAGGACAGCGCGGTGAGCGCGCGCACGTCGTCGCCCAGCTGGACGTCGCCGCTGCCGGTGGTGATCTCGTCCTCGAGCGCGAACAGGATCGACAGCACGCCCGAGTAGCTGTCGATGACCTGGTCGAGGAGCCGTTGGCGACGTCCTGGCCGAGCTCCTTCTGGGTGAGCCGCAGCCCGTCCGGGAGCCAGCAGGTACGTGATCTGGTTGAGCACGGTCGCGGCCTTGGCCTGGATGCTCGCGGGGTAGCCGGAGCCGATGCCCTCGACCAGCGCCTGGGCGCTGCCGGCGGCGGCGTTGGTCGTGACCTCGGCGCTGGCCAGCTGGCGCTTGCTCGTGGTTGCAGGGCCGTCGGTGAGCGATGCGACCACCGTCGACCCAGCGTTGTCGTTGCGCCGCGTTCTGCTGCAGCATGGTCAGCGCGATGACGCCGACGGTGAGGTCGCGCTCGTCCTCCATCGCCTGCGCGAGCGGGTGATCTGCTGGCCGACGTCGGCCAGCTGCGTGCTGCGCGAGTACGCGTTGGCGGTGCCGACCGCGTCCGCGATCCGCAGCCCGCCGAAGACGAGGCCGAGCACGCTCGCCATGACGAACAGCGCCACCAGCCGGGTCGAGACCGACCAGTTGGCCAGGGAGGATCGCCGCGGCCGGTTCGGCCGCGGCGGCGGTGGCGGTGGCGACGGCCTGTCCGGCCGCGCCCTGGCCTGGTCGCCAGCCCGAATAGCGGGCATGTCAGTCTGGCTGGCTCGCCGCCGCCCGGTTACGGGCGCGTCGGGGCCTCTCATCGCTCTGCCCTCGCATATTCATGTCGTAGCCGCAGGTAAATCGACATGAGCCAGTTCTCGCGCGCGCCGCAGCCGTGCTCGGTGCGCACATCTGGCTAGCGAGAGTGTAAGACTCCGAAGACATGGAGGTGTGACCAAATCGCCATATAGCGCAAAATTAGGTGCTTGATGTGCGGTATTGGTCGTCTTTTCTGACCTGCTCGACGAAAAGGCGGCCGTCGGCCAGACTCGATTCCCCTCCGTCACGCCCGACAACTGGCAGCTCAGGAGTGCAGTAGGAATTTGATCGCGTCCAGCGCCGCCTCGATGTTGGCGACCGAGTTGGCGTAGGAGATCCGGAGAAACCCCTCGCCGTGCCGGCCGAACGCGGTGCCGGCCAGCGCCGCCACGCCCGCCTCGCGCAGCAGCCGCCCCGCCAGCTCGTCGGCGCCGAGGCCGGTGCCGGTGATGTTGGGAAAGGCGTAGAACGCGCCCTGCGGCTCGACGCAGCTGACCCCGTCGATCGCGTTGAGCCCGGCCACGATCACGTCGCGCCGCCGGCGGAACTCGGCCACCATGGCCGCGACGCCGTCCTGCGGGCCCGTCGAGGGCGGCGATCGCCCCGTACTGGCTGAAGGCCGAGGTGCAGGAGACCGAGTTGATCGCCAGCCGGGTCACCGGCTCCACCAGCGCGGCCGGGAAGACCCCGAAGCCGAGCCGCCAGCCGGTCATCGCGTACGTCTTCGACCAGCCGTCGAGCAGGATCGTCCGGTCCGCCATCGGTCGAAGTCGAGCACGCTCGCGTGCGGCCCGCCGTACCGCAGCGCCCAGTACACCTCGTCGGACAGCACGACCAGGTCGTGCCGGACGGCGAGGGCGGCGATGGCCGCGCAGTCGTCCGCGGTCAGCGCCGACCCGCACGGGTTGTGCGGGGAGTTGATGATCAGCAGCTTCGACGCGGGCGTGATCAGCCGCGCGAGCTCGTCGACGTCGATCCGGAACCCGTTCGACTCCCGCAGCGGCACCGGCACCGGGGTGGCCCCGGCGAACGCGGTGATCGACTCGTACATCGGGAACCCGGGGTCGGGGTAGAGCACCTCGTCCCCCGGCCCGCACAGCGCCATGATCGTGAAGAACATGATCGGCTTGGCCCCCGGCGTCACCACCACCCGGTCCGGCGAGGTCCGCAGCCGCCCGGTCCGCTCGAGGAACGCCGCGACCGACTCGCGCAGGGCCGGGATCCCCGGCGCGGGCACGTAGTGCGTCTGCCCGGCCCGCAGCGCCTCGACCGCCGCCTCGCTGATGTGCTCCGCGGTCGGGAAGTCCGGCTCGCCGATCTCCAGGTGGATGATCCGCTGCCCGGCCGCCTCGAGCGCCTTGGCCCGGGCCAGCACCTCGAACGCCGACTCGGTCCCCAGCCGGCCCATCCGCTCCGCAAGCCGAAACTCGGTCATAGCGCCGAGCATAGATTCCGCCCGCCGCGCTGGTAACTGTCGCCGGCCACTAAGACCGGGCCAGCCGGGCGGGCGGGCGTGGAAGACTGGAGCCATGGACGCGGCACCGGAGTCGCTCGAGCGCGCCTTCCGGCAGGAGGCGACCCGAATCAGGGCCGCCCTGGCCGCGCGGACCGGGGACCTCGGCCTGGCCGAGGATGCGGTGCAGGACGCGTTCGTTGAGGCGATCGAGCACTGGCCGCGCGACGGGGTGCCCGCCAACCCGGGCGGCTGGCTGGCCACCACCGCCCGCCGCAAGGCCCTCGACCGGCTCCGCCGGGACCAGGTCGGCGAGCGCAAGCTGGCCCTGCTCGCGGTCACCGACACGTCGGCCTGCCCGGACGGCCCGGCGGTGGCCGGCCAGGGCCGCAGCGGCGACGCGCCCGACACCGGGGGAGCGGACACCGAAGCCGACGATGAGCTGCTGAGCCTGGTCTTCGCCTGCTGCCACCCCGCGCTCGCCCAGGACGCCCAGGTCGCGCTCACGCTCCGCGCGGTCTGCGGCCTGACCGCCGGGCAGATCGCCCGGGCGTTCCTGGTCTCCGAGGCCACCATGTCGCAGCGGCTGCTGCGCGCCCGTAAGACCCTGGCCGATGCCGGCGCCCCGGTCCGGGTCCCCGACCCGGACGAGCTGGCCGACCGGCTGGCCCAGGTCCTGGCGGTCGTCTACCTCTTCTTCAACGAGGGTTACCTGGCCTCCTCCGGCCGCGAGCCGGCCCGCCGCGACCTCGCCGCCCAGGCGATCGCGCTGACCAGGACCCTGCACCGGCTGATGCCGCGCGAGCCCGAGGTACTCGGCCTGCTCGCGCTGCTGCTGCTGCACGAGTCGCGCGCAGCGGCTCGGTTCGACGGCTGGGGCCGGCTCATCCGGCTCAAGGACCAGGACCGTTCGCGCTGGAACAGCGGGCTGGCCGATGAGGCGACCCGGCTCCTCGACCGCGCGATCGCGCTCCGCCGGCCGGGACCGTACCAGGTCCAGGCGGCGATCGCCGCGCTCCACGCGGGGGCGGCCGACTACGAGCAGACCGACTGGCGGCAGATCCGCCTGCTCTACAGCCGCCTGGCCACCATGGCCCCGTCCCCGGTGGTGCTGCTCAACCGCGCGGTCGCCACCCGCTACGCGTTCGGCCCGGCCGAGGCGCTCGCCGAGATCGAGCCCCTGCATGCCGATCTCGAGGAGTATCACCTCTTCCACGCGCTCCGGGCCGCCCTGCTGACCGCCCTCGGCCGCGCCGACGAGGCGGCCGCCGCGAGCGACCGGGCACTGGCTCTCGCCGCCAACCCGGCCGAACGCGACCTGCTCACCCGCGGCCTCACGCTGTAAGCGGGCAGGCCCGGTCAGCGGCGGCGAGCGGTCAGCCCATCTCCAGGGCCGGCCGCACCTCGACCGTGATCCAGCCGCGGTCCACCCCGGGCCAGGTCTTGGAGATCTCGACGGCCTCGTCGATCGTGTCCGCGTCGATGATCGAGAACCCGCCGAGCACCTCCTTGGTCTCGATGTAGGGCCCGTCGGTCACCCCGGTCGAGCGAACGGTCTTGGCCGTCTCCGATCCCTGGAGCTGCTTTCCTGCCTCGAGCTTGCCGGTGGCGCCCCACTTCTCGTACCAGGCGCCGACCTCCCCGTACCAGGCGCCCCACTCGGGCGTGTTCGGCTTCGGCTCGTTCGGGGTGTCCATGATCAGCAGTACATACTTCACGAGAATCTCCCTCCGCGCCGCGCCCCCAGCGGGCGCCCGCACCCACTCCACGAACCCCTGCCCCGCGAATCCGACAACCGGCCAGAAGAATTTTCCGGTCAGGAGGTCAGGGCACCATCGTGTCGTGGTGCGCAAGCGCGAACTCGCGCTCGGTTTCCGACAGCTCGGCCGGCTTGACCAGGCGGACCAGGTCAACGTGGCGGCCGACCGGGCACCACTGGACCCGCCACAGGCCCAGCCTGACCGCCTTGAGCGACCCGCCCGGGATCCACGTCGTCGTGAACAGGTGACCCTGGCGGCAGCGGACGAAGGCGTCGCGGCCGACCCGGTACCCGACCCTGGCGGCGACGATCGTGCCGACCACGTAGCCGCCGACAATCGCCGCGGCGATCGACAGCCGCCGCTTGCGCTTTGACGTTGACATGCCGCCAGGCTACGCCGGTCCGCGCCGGGCGACGTGCCGTCCGCGGTCGTCCCAGGGCGGCGCCGCGTCCTCGAGGAAGAGGGTGAAGTCGCTCTGGCTGCGCGGCCCCCGGTAGGTGAACGTGAACGCGCGCAAGATGTCGAGGCCGAGGATCACGTCAGCCCCGAGCGTGCTCGGCCTGATGCCGGCCACGCCCAGGTCGAACGGCGCGAACATCCCCTCGGTCGCCTGCAGTTCGATCCGCACCGGGTACATGTAGATGACCGCGCCGTTGACCCCGACCCGGTTGACCTCGGCTGCGCCCATCGGCTCGAGGCCGAGCGACCTGACCACGTCCGGTGAGACCGCCGAGTGGTTCGCGCCGGTGTCGATGACGGCGACCACCTGCACGGCCGGCATCGGAACCGGGTCGCTCAGCACGTGCGCGTGCGGGGCCGGGCGGACGGTGACGCTGGTGACCGGATAGCCGTGCGGGTCAAGCTGCCCAACCAGGTAAGACATGCCGTCCCCTCTGCCGGTTGAACCGTCAGGCACGCGGTTCAAGCAAGAGGTTATTGCCTCCGGGCGACGTTCAGCACCGCGCCCCAGTGCCGCCGCAGCAGCCCGTCCGGCCGCAGCGCCAGCCGCCGCCGGATCTCCCCGTACAGCCGCTCCCGCTGCCAGGGCTCCATCGTCAGATTGCTCGAGAACGTCTCGAGCAGCCGGATGTACTCGTCGGCGGTGTACCTGACCTCCCAGTCGAATCGGCGCACGGTCACGTCGGCGAACAGCCCGCTCGCCTCGATCTCGGCCCGGCCGTCCGCTAGCGTCGCCGGCGTGGGGGAGACCCAGCCGGACGGCATCCCCGACCCGATCTCGTCGTACACGTCCTGGATCTGCGCGAAGAACGGGTCACCGCCCGACTCAGGCACCACGTGCGACGCCCCCCAGAACGCCAGGTGCCCGCCCGGCCGCAGCAGCGACCAGGCCTTGCGGTACTTCACCGCCGGATCGATCCAGTGCCACGCGGTCGCCGCGAACAAAAGCCCAAACCCGCCAACCCCGTCATCTCGAACGGTCCCGCCCGCCTGCCCGTCCGCCCACGACTCGAAGTCCCCGTGGTCCACCCGCACCCGCGCGAACCCGGCCAGGTTCCGCCGCGCCTCCGCCGCCAGCGCCCCGCCGAGCTCCACGCAGCTAATAGCGAACCCCCGCCGCGCCAGCGGCAGCGTCGCCTTCCCGGACGCGCACCCGACCTCGCACAGCTCGTCCACCCCGGCCACCACCCCGGTCAGCGAGATCAGCGCCTCGTACAGCGCCTCCGGATACTCCGGCCGCGCCTCCTGATACTCCTCCGCCACCTCGTCAAACGTCCGCCGCAACCGCTCCCGCCCAGAAATCCCATCCACGCCACCCAACCCTAACCGGCCCCCACCCCCCACCCCCCATCCCCGCCCCTGACACCTCCCCCTCGCCCCCGCCAACCTCCGCCCCCGCGTCCCCACCCGCCCCAGCAACTTCACGTCGCCCATACGCCCGCGTTCCATCCGCCCGTCGACTCCGCCCCTCTACTCGCACCGGTACATGTCGCCTACGCCATCGACAGGTCGCTCAACCTGTCGCCTACGCCATCGACCGCCCCTATTGGTGTCGCTGGCGTAGCTGACAGATCGCCCATCAGGTCGCTGGCGTAGCCGACAGCCTCCGCGCTCGGCGAGCCGCCCGGTCCAGTGGCCGGCACCGGCACACCTTCCCCACCGTCACCACGCCCCAAAGGCCGGCCGGATCAAGGGGTCAGCGTGGGAACTTCGGGTCGCGGAGCGCCCCCATCGGAACACGATGACGCCCGCGGCAGGAAACGCGGCCCCCAACGGAACACAATCGCGCGCCGCCCAGACCGGCCGAACGACACCCGGCGCCCCGCAACTCCCACCCGCCACCACGAGAACACCTCCCCTGGGGCCATCGCTAGCGAGGGGAGCGGCGATAGCCTATGACTGCTGCCGGTCCGGGCTGCGTAGAAGATGGTCTATAGTCGACAATCGACTGATATTCGCGCTATCCGGAGGAGTTCAGCATGACCGAGTCGACCGCCGGGCTCACCATCGTCATCGGCTCCTACCTCGAGCCGGACCAGGTAGCGCGGATCGCGGCCGCCCCGCCGGTAGCGCGGGTCGCCTACGAGCCCGAACTGCTGCCGGTGCCACGTTACCGCTGCGACCACAACGGGCGGCGCCGGGACCTGAGCGAGGGCGACCTGGCGCGGTGGCGGTCGATCGCGGCCGGCGGTGACGTGTTCTTCGATTTCGACTGGCTCGACCCGGCGGGCATGGCCGACCTGGCCAAGAGCGGCCGGCTGCGCTGGGTGCAGGCCACCAGCGCCGGCATCGGCGCGTTCATGCAGCGGACCGGACTCGACCGCAGCGGCCTGACCGCCACCACCGCGGGCGGCATCCACGCGGTCCCGCTGGCCGAGTTCGCGGTCATGGGCGCCCTGCACTTCGTCAAGGGAGTGCCCGATCTGCGACGGCGGCAGCAGGCCAGGAACTGGGAGCGTTATACGACCAGGCAGCTGGCAGGCCAGCGGGCGCTCGTGGTCGGCCTCGGCGGCGTCGGCCGCCGGGTGGTCGCCAGCTTCGCCGCGCTCGGCGTTGAGGTGTGGGGCCTCGGCCGCGACGCCAGGTCCTACGATGTCGACGGCCTGAGCAAGGTCATCACCCGCCACGACCTCGACGCGGCGCTGCCCGCAGTCGACATCGTCGTGCTCGCCTGCCCGCTGACCGAGGAGACCGAGGGCCTGATGGGCCGCCGTCAGCTCGGCCTGCTGCCGCCGCACGCGGTGCTGGTCAACATCGCCCGCGGCCAGATCGTCGATCAGCAGGCACTCATCGACCAGCTGCAGGCGGGCAGGCTCGGCGGAGCGTGCCTGGACGTGTTCGAGACCGAGCCCCTCCCGGCCGACAGCCCGCTGTGGGAGCTGGATAGCGTCATCGTGTCGCCGCACTCGGCCTCGACCGTGGCGACCGAGAACGAGGCGCTCACCGACCTCTTCATCGACAACCTCGAGCGGTTCGCCGACAACCGGCTGCTTCGCAACCGCTACGAGCCGGCCGACGGCTACTGACGGGGTACGCTCCCCCGGAAGACGGCCGCATAATCGCAGGGAGTCGCAATGATCTCGCACCTTTCGCTGCCAGAAGTCGTGCGGCTGACCCTTCGGCGGCGGATCCTCAACAACGAGCTCGTCGCGGGCGAGCGGCTGATCGAGGCGAGCCTCGCGGCCGAGTTCGGCGTCAGCCGAACCACGCTGCGGTCGGCGCTGATGGAGCTCAAGAACGACCGGCTGGTCGAGTTCTCGCCCCGCCGTGGCTGCTGGGTGGCCCGGATGACGCCGGCCGAGATCGAGGATGCCTGCTTCGCCCGCTACCTGCTCGAGTCCGGCGCGGTCAGCGAGGAGCGCGCGATCATCGACGACGGGCTGGTCGCGGCGCTCGGCCGGGAACTCGAGGTGATGGCCGAGGCCGTCGCGGCCGGGGACCTGGCGGAGACCGTCGAGAGCGACACGCGCCTGCACGGCCTGCTGGTCGAAGCGGGCGGCCGGGCCCGGCTGGCCGAGCTCTGGCACTCGCTCGACGGCCAGATGGGCGCGCTGATGCGGTCCTCGATCGAGTTCCAGGGCAGCGAGCTGGCAGACGTGGTCGGCCGTCATCGCAGCCTCATCGACGCGGTCGCATCGCGAGACATGACGCTGATCGCCGCCGCGCTGCAGGATCACTACCTCAACCCGACGCTCTTTGACGAAGACGCGCAGAACCGCCACCAGAGCGACGGATGAGCCGCTGAATTTAGGCGGAGAAACCGGTCATCTCGGCCGCCTCGTCGAGGGCGAGCCGCCACGGGAACTCGTCGTCGGCGCTGCCGGACGGGGCGCTGCCGCCCGGGCCGAGCAGGACCGAGACGCCCTCGGCCCGCAGCGCCTTGACCGACCGCGCGAACTGCGGCCGGGCGGCTAGCGGGGCGCTGACGGCCGGCAGCGCGACGGTGGGGATGGCCAGGCCGGTCTGCTCGGCCAGCACCGCGAGCGCGTAGGAGTCGGCGATGCCGAGCGCCCACTGGTTGAGCAGGTTGAACGTGGCGGGCGCGACGACGATCGCGTCGGGAACACGGGACCGGGGCTCGCCCGGCGACCGGTGCACGCTCCGCACCGGCGACCCCGTCAGCGCCTCAACCTCGCTCGCGTCGAAGAAGGCGAGCGCGGACGGCGTGGCCACCACCTGCACCACCCAGCCCCGCGCGAGCGCCTCCTTGATCAGCGTCCCCACATCCGAGGCAGCCCCGGCGCCGGAGACGACCACCGTCAGCACCCAGCTCTTTCGCGCCATATAACGAGCATAGAAACGCCCGCCGAGAATGACCAGCCACCCCGCCGACCAGCACGATCGCTTTAGCGCCAGTTGATAACCCGCTCCCTGGAAGGCGCGCAGGCGCCGGCGTCCACCCGCCATGGGTGAAGCGGTTCCGCCCGCCGGCTCCTAGCATCGACCGGGGTAACGGCCGCATACCGCGCATACGTGGAGGTGCACTAGATGGTCGCTGACGCTCTGCTGGCCTCCTGGCGCGATACTCCCGCCCGCCGGGCGATCATCGACTTCGTCGACCGGGTCAGCGACGGCGGCGCCGACTACGTCGACCCGGCCGACCGGGTGGCGGTGTTCGACAACGACGGGACGCTGTGGAGCGAGAAGCCGATCCCCATCCAGCTCGACTTCACCCTGTTCCGGCTGGCGGAGCTGGCCAACGCGGACCCGTCGCGGCGGGCCAGGCAGCCCTACAAGGCCGCGATCGAGCGCGACTACCGCTGGCTCGGTGACGCGATGGTCAAGCATTACCGCGGCGACGACGCGGACCTCGGGGTGCTGATGGCGGCGGTGGAGTCCGCATTCGAGGGGATGAGCGTCGAGAGCTTCAGCGCTGAGGTCATGACCTGGCTCGGGATGGCGGCCCATCCGGTCCTGCACCGGCCGTACCTGTCGTGCGCGTTCGTTCCCATGGTGGAGCTGCTCCGCTACCTGGAGGCGAACGGTTTCACCACCTACATCGCGTCGGGCGGCGACCGCGACTTCATGCGGCCGTTCGCCGAGCAGCTCTACGGCATTCCGCCCGAGCGGGTGATCGGCAGCGCCCTCGGGCTCGATTTTCGCTCCGGCGAGGACGACACCGAGCTGATGTACAAGTCGAAGGTGGAGTTCTTCGACGACGGTCCGCAGAAGCCGGCCCGGATCTGGAGCCGGATCGGCCGCCGCCCGCTGGTGGCGGGCGGAAACTCCAACGGCGACATCCCGATGCTGCGCTTCGCCCGCAGCCGGGACCGCGAGGGGCTGCGGCTGCTGGTGCTGCATGACGACGCCGAGCGCGAGTTCGACTACCAGGCCGGCGCGGAGGACGCCCTGCAGCGGGCGGCCGATCGTTCGTGGACGGTGGTCAGCATCGCGACCGACTGGGTAACGGTCTTCCCCCAGTTCCCGGCCGTGCCCCGAACCAGGTCGTCGGCCGACCACGGGGCTACCTCACGCGCCCCGTCCGGCGGGTGAGTACTGCGGTGCCACCGGTCGCATGACCCCCTCCCGTCGCCAGTCACCGTCCGATAACGGCTGAGGCTTCCGGCGCCGGTTTCCGCTGTTACCGGTGGGAAACCTGCCAGGATGGTCGGCTATGGTCGGGTTTGCGCTATTTGTCGTGCGGAGGCTGCTCGGGATCGCCATCCTGGTCTGGCTCACCACCCTGGTCGCCTTCGGGCTGTTCCGCCTCGGGGTGCCGAGCCAGCTCGCCGACGGCCAGATCGACGCCCAGCTCGGCCCGGGCGAGCCCGCCAGCTGGCAGTACGTCCACTATCTGCTGCGGCTGCTGCACGGTGACCTCGGCGGGTCGATCACGGTCGGGCTGCCGGTCGACACCGTGCTGGCGCGGGCGCTGCCGCCGACGCTGTCGCTGATCATCGGCGGCATCCTGCTGTGGCTGATCATCGGCATCACGGCCGGCCTGGTCAGCGCGCTGCGGGCCGGCTCGTGGATCGACAAGCTGCTCACCGGGGCGACGCTGACGACCACGATCGTGCCCACGTTCGTCGTCGCCCTGCTGCTGCTCTCCCTGTTCTCCTGGACGGCCCGATCCGGGATCTTGTGGCTGGAGCCCGGCTACGTGCCGCTGACCCGCAACCCGGGAGCGTGGTTCGGCCGGATGATCCTGCCCTGGATCGCGGTCGCCGCCACCCAGGTCGGGGTGACCGCCCGGCTGACCAGGGACTCGGTTCTCGGTGTGCTCGGCGAGGACTACATCAGGACCGCCTACGCCAAGGGGCTGCCCCCGCGGCGGGTCATCTGGATCCACATCCTGCGCCCGTCGCTGGTCACCGTCCTGCCGAGCATCAGCATCGGCCTCGGCGCGCTGCTCGGGGCCGCGGCCATCGTCGACCAGGCGTTCGCACTCGACGGCGTCGGGCAGGCGCTGCTGACCGCGGTCAAGTACAACGACGTGATGACGATCATGGGCGCCGCCCTGATCACGGTGATCGTCATCTCGGTCGTCAACCTGGTCGTCGACGTCTGCCAGGCCGCGCTCGACCCGCGGATCCATCTCAGCTGACCCAACGCAAGTGCAGGCCCAGGTCCAGGCGCGGGCGCGGGCCCGGGTCACCGAAGCAGAAGCGCCTGGATCTAGGCTGACAAGGTCACTTTTAGTCCTGGCAGTGTAGCGTTCAGTCACCAGGAGGCTGCCCATGAGCCACAGTTCACGGGGCGGCCCTCGCCGCCGGGCGCCGGACCCGCGGCTGCCCGTCCGAGCCGGCCGCCTGCTGCGGGTGCGGGCGATCTGGCTGGCCGTCCTGGTGGTGGGGTCCCTGGTCGTGGCGGCCATGACCGCGCTCTACATCGCCTCCGCGACCGACCCGCTGGCGCACCTGAGCGGCCTGCCGGTGGCGGTGGTGAATCAGGACCGGGGCGCTACGGTCGGCCCCCAGCGGCTCGAGACCGGACAGCAGATCGAGGCGGGCCTGCTGGCCGCCCCGGCGGTGACCGACCGGCTCCATCTTGAGGTGATGACCCTCGACCAGGCCGAGCAGGCCATGGACCGGGACGGCCTCTACGCGACGCTGGTAATTCCCCCCGGCCTCACCGGGAGCCTGTTGACGGTGGCAGGCCTGCACCCGGCCGGTCCCGCCATCGCCGCCCCGCGGGTAGAGATCCTCGTCAACCAGCGGGCGGGCTCGGTCGGGACCTCGCTGGCGACCGGGATCCTGCAGCCCGCGCTGGCGGTGGCCTCCCGTCAGATCGGCCGGCGCCTGGCGCCCCTGGTCCCGGCCGGCGCGCAGGCGCCCGCCACCCGGCTGCTGCTGGCCGACCCGGTTACGGTGACGACCGTGCAGTACCGCCCGCTGCCGGACAACGCGGGGCTGGGGCTGACTGCGTTCTACATCGCGCTGCTGACGCTCTTGTGCGGGTTCATCGGCGCCGGGATCGTGAACTCGGTGGTGGACTCCGCCCTCGGCTACGCCACCACCGACCTCGGGCCGCGGTGGCGGCAGCGCCAGCCGCTGCCGATCAATCGATGGCAGACCCTGCTGATCAAATGGGGCATCATCGCCGTGGCGACGGCGGTGCTGACCGCGGTGATGCTCCTGGTGGCCTGGGGGGTGGGCATGGACATGCCCTACCCGTGGCTGCTGTGGGTCTTCACCTGGCTGTGCGCGGTCAGCGTCGGCATCGGGACGATCGCGCTGTTCGCGATGGCCGGCAACTACGGGCAGCTGATCGGGCTGCTGATCTTCGTCTACGCGGGCCTGGCCTCGGCCGGCGGCACCGTGCCGATCGAGGCGCTGCCCGGCTTCCTGCGCACGCTGAGCTACGTGGAACCGCTGCGCCAGGTCATCGAAGGGACCCGGTCGATCCTGTACTTCAACGCCCAGGGCGTGGCCGGCCTGACCCGGGGGACCGTGGCCGCCGCCTCCGGCCTGGCCTTCTGGCTCGTCGTCGGGGCCGTCGTGGTGCGGTTCTACGACCGCAAGGGCCTGTACCGCCTCCGTCCCGAGGTCCTGGCGCACGTCAACCAGGCCGTCCAGGACTTCCGGGCTAAGCAGGCCAATCAGGCCAATCAGGCCAATCAGGCCAAGGAGGCCAAGCAGACCGGGCCGACCCCGCCCCCCGACGGCACCCAGCCGCCCGCCGACGAGACGGGCACTTGACGACCCGGCCGGGTAGTCAAAAGGTCATCGCAGCCTTGTGTGAAGCTCCATCCCGCGGGGTATGGCCTCAGGCACGTCGACAGACTGCCTGTCGCTGGTAATAACACCAGGCAGTTACACGTTTTTAGAAAACGTGGACTAAATCTGCGAGTGACCGTCACGGACCGTGGCGCGCGCGAGGCTGAGCCTCGATCAGTGGGCTGTCTCCGGGGGAGAGAGGACAAGGACATGACTGATCAATCGCCTGACACGACGACCAACGCGGGTGCCCCAGTCGGCAGCGATGAGTACTCCCTCACGGCCGGCCCGGCCGGGCCGAATCTTCTGCAGGACGCCTACCTGATCGAGAAGCTCGCGCACTTCGTCCGCGAGCGCGTTCCCGACCGCGTTTACCACGTGAAGGGCGGCGGCGCGTTCGGCTACTTCGAGGTGACCGACGACGTCACCGCGTTCACCAAGGCCGCCTTCCTCAGCGAGCCAGGTAAGCGCACGCCGCTGCTCGCCCGGATCTCCTCGGTGGCGGGGGAGGAGGGGTACCCCGACAGCGACCGTGACGTACGCGGCTTCGCGGTCAAGTTCTACACCGAAGAGGGCAACTACGACATGGTCGGCAACAACACGCCGGTCTTCTTCGTCCGCGACCCGATGAAGTTCCCCGACTTCATCCACTCGCAGGAGCGCATGCCCGACAGCGGGCTGCGCAGCAACAACATGCAGTGGGACTTCTGGTCGCTGTCGCCCGAGTCCGCCCACCAGGTGACGATCCTGATGAGCGACCGCGGCACCCCCCGCAGCTGGCGGCACATGCACGGCTTCAGCAGCGACACCTACATGTGGGAGAACGCCGGGGGCGAGAAGTTCTGGGTCAAGTACCACTTCAAGACCGAGCAGGGCATCGAGAACATGACCGACGCCGAGGCCCGGGCGATGCGGGCCGAGGATCTCGACTGCCACCGGCGCGACCTGCGCGAGGCCATCGACCGCGGCGACCCGCCCGCCTGGCGGGTTGAGGTGCAGCTGATGCCGATTGCGGACGCGGCCGGCTACCGCTTCAACCCGTTCGACGTGACCAAGGTCTGGCCGCACGCGGACTACCCTACGATCGGTGTCGGCCGGATGGTTCTCGACCGCAACCCGGACAACTTCTTCGCCCAGATCGTTCAGGCCGGGTTCGACGTGGCGAACATGGTTCCAGGGATCGGGCCGAGCCCGGACCGGATGGTGCTCGGGCGGATGTTCGCCTACGGCGACTCCCAGCGCTATCGCAACGGCACCAACCACGCCCAGCTGCCGGTCAACCAGCCGGTGTCCGAGGTGCGCAACTACAACAAGGACGGCCCGATGCGCTACCGGCATAACGGGGCCCAGCCGGTCTACGCGCCCAACAGCTACAGCGGGCCCAAGGCCGACGGCGAGCGCTACCGCGACCCGAGCTGGTTCGTGGAGTCGGCCGAGATCATGCGCTCCGCCTACGAGGCGCACGCGGAGGACAACGACTTCATCCAGCCCGGCACGCTCTACCGCGAGGTGATGACGCCGACCGAGCGGGACCACCTGGCGTCCAACATCGTCGGGCACCTCAGCCAGGGGGTGGAGCGCTTCATCCAGGAGCGCGCGGTCAACGAGTACTGGGCCAATGTCGACCTCGACCTCGGCGCGCGCGTCGCCCGCGAGCTGGGAATGAGGGTCCCGCCGATCATCGCCCAGGGCAAGGGCGCCGAGCATGACGAACTCCACCGCGCCCGTTGACGCCGCCCTGACATGACCGAGTCCATCGCCGGCGTTCCGATTCCGGACACCCGCCTCGTCGCCGACATGACCGAGCTGGTCAAGGCGGACGCGCCGCCGCTGCTGTTTCACCACTCCCGCCGGGTGTACCTGTTCGGGATGCTGCAGGGGCGACGGCGGGCCTGACGGTCGATCCCGAGCTGTTGTACGAGTCGAGCGCCTGGCTCGAGTAGCAAGTCCCGACACCAGCCTCACGAGGAGACGCAGATGGCCAGGAACGTAGCCGATGGCATGTGGGAGATGCTGGTGGCGGCGGGGGTGCGGCGCTGTTACGGGATCGTCGGCGACGCGCTCAACCCGGTGGTCGACGCGCTGCGGCGCAACGGATCGGTCGACTTCGTGCACGTCCGCAACGAGGAGTACGGTGCGTTCGCGGCCGTCGCCGAGGCGCGGCTTACCGGCAACCCGGTCGCGGTCTGCGGCACCGCCGGGCCGGGCGTGGTGCACCTGGTCAACGGGCTGCTCGACGCGCGCAAGGAGCGCGCGCCGGTGATCGCCATCGCCGGCGACGTCGAGTCATCCCTGCTTGACACCGAGGCGCTGGAGGAGCTCAACCCGTACAAGTTCTTCGACACCGCCGCCCTGTACATCGGGCGGCTGGTCAACCCGAAGCAGCTGCGGCCGCTGGTGAGCACCGCCATTACCACCGCGGTGGCCGAACGCGGCCCGGTGGTGATCGCGGTGCCGGGCGACGTGGCGGTCGCCAACGCGCCCTCGGGCTCGCTGCGGGTGCCGCTGCCCGCCACTACCATCGGCGCCGCCTCCGACGGAGACGTGGCCGCCATGGCCGTCCTCATCAACCAGGCGGAGACGGTCGCCATCTTCGGGGGTGACGGCTGCGCGGAGGCGCAAGACGAGGTGCGCGCGCTCGCCGCCCGGCTGAAGGCGCCGGTCGGCTACAGCCTCAAGGGCAAGGCGTGGCTCGAGCACGACAACCCCAACGCGGTCGGCATGACCGGGCTGCTCGGCTACGGCGGCTGCCACGCCGCGATCAACAACGCCGATTTGCTGCTCATGCTCGGCACCGACTTCCCGTTCAGCGACTTCCTGCCGCACAAGACGGTGAAGACAATCCAGGTCGACCGCGACCCGGGGCACATCGGCCGCCGGGCGCCGCTCGAGCTGGGCGTGATCGGCGACGTCGCGGCGACGCTGCGCGCGTTGACGCCGCAGGTCGCCGACTCCCGTGGCGATCACTTCCTGCGCGAGCACGTGGCGGAGACCGAGCGCTGGCGCAAGCGGCTCGGGCACTACGTCACCAAGGGACCGGGAATCAAGCCGATCCGGCCGGAGTACCTGGCGGCCGTCCTGTCCGAGCTGGCCGACGACGACGCGGTCTTCACCGTCGACACCGGGACGCCCTGCATCTGGGCCGCCCGGCACATCGAGTACGGTCGCGACCGACGGATGCTCGGCTCGTTCACCTGGGCGTCGATGGCGTGCGCGTCGCCGTACGCGTTCGGCGCGGCGATGGCCTTCCCCGGCCGGCAGGTGATCGCGCTGTGCGGGGACGGCGGCTTCACCATGGGCGGCCTCGGCGACCTGCTGACCCAGGTCCAGCGCAAGGCCCGCGTCGTCAACGTGATCATCAACAACGGGATGCTCGACTTCGTCAACCTCGAGCAGCAGGAGGCAGGCATCGTCCCGTTCGGAACCGAGTTCACCAACCCGGATTTCAGCCAGGTCGCCACCGCCCTCGGCGCCCGCGGCATCCGGGTGGAGGAGCCCGGCGACCTCCGGGCCGCCCTGCAGACCGCCCTCGCTCACACCGACGGGCCGGTCGTGCTCGACGTGGTGGTCGACCGCTACGCGCTCTCGTTGCCCTCGCACGTGCCGGCCAAGACCGCTGAGGGCTTCACCCTCAGCCTGGCCAAGCAGGTGCTGACCGGCAAGATGGACGACGTCATCGAGACCGTCGAGCACAACGTCCGGCTGCTGTAACCGCCCCCCAAGCGGCCCGGTCATGTGCCAAATGCGTGTTTGGGCTCACTCTTGCCGGCTCAAAAGCGCATTTGGCACACTGGGCGCGGCCGCCCCAGCCACACCCCGCCCTCCTCGCGGCCGTCACCCAGCACTAGATCAACCCCATTTTTCTCGAACGGACCGTGGCGGCTCTACTCGGCCCGCATCCAGCCTGGTGGCGCGCCAGCACGTACTCCGTTAGGGCCTGAGCCCGGCGAACACGAGGTCGTAGAGGCGGCGGGCCCGGCTTCTCCAGTCCGAGTTCGGGTCGATCTCCCACAGCCCGGCCAGGCTCAGCAGGACGTCGTCGGCGTCTAGTCCCGGTCGCACCGAGCCCGCTCGCTCGCAGGCCGACAGCAGCCGGGCCAGCGCGGTGACGATCAGCTCGTAGGTTTCGGCGTAAAGCGGCGTCTCTGAGTTCGTCGCGCTGCCGAGGGCCGAGGCCAGCCCGTGCTTCGTCATCGCGTACTGCGCGAGCCGGTCGACCCACTGCCGCAGCGCGTCGGCCGGCGCGCAGCTGTCGAGCAGCTGACCCGCGCCCTCGACGAGCTGCTGCACCTCCTGCCGGTACACCTCGAGAACGAGGTGCCCCCGGGTCGGGAAGTGCCGGTACAGCGTGGCGTTGGCGACCCCGGCCCGCTTCGCGATCGAGTTCAGGGATGCGTCGGCCGACTCCGACAGCGCGTCAAGCGCCGCCGCGAGGATCGCCTCGCGGTTCTGGGCCGCATCGGATCGCTGATGCTGAGGGGTTGCCAAGCGGGGAACTCCCCGGTTAGTGTGACGGTACCGGGGAGTTCCCCGCTACATCCGTAGGCTACGCCACCGTCCCAAGCGCCGCATCCGGAGCCCTAGCCCGTCAGGAGCCCTGACCATGGCCATTCACACCGAGCTGAGCCCGGCCGAGGCGGCCGACCGCCTCGCCATCAGGGAACTGTTCGACGCGTACGCCACCTGCGCCGACACCCGCGACGCAGAAGGCCAGCGGGCGCTCTTCACCCCAGATACCCGCTTCGCGGTCTACCTGGGCGGAGAGGGCACGGAACCGAGCTACGTCATCGACGGGCGCGACGGCCTGACGCCCGTCTTCGAGGACCTCAGGCAGTACCAGGCGACCACGCACTTCAACGGCCAGTGCACGGTCACGCTCGACGGTGATCGCGCCACCGGCCTCAGCTACACGATCGCGCACCACCTCTACGCCGTCGACGGCGAGCGCATGATCATGATCGCCTCGCTCCGCTACCGCGACGTCTTCGCCAAGATCGACGGCGCCTGGCTCTTCGCCGAGCGCAACCTGCTCCTGGACTGGAGCGAAACCCGCCCCTCGCCCAGCCCGAGCCCGAGTCCAGGGGGCTAAAGCATCCCTAACTGCCCCGCCGCGGCAGAGTACGGACCAGCCGCGAGCTGACCGGGGGAAGCAGCGAGCGCCCGCAGGATGAGCTCGGTGACCGCGTCAAGCGGCAGCGCGGTGGAGTCGATCACCAGGTGGTAGTGGCGCGGGTCGGCCGGATCGGTTCGGTACAGCCGGCGGACGTAGGTGTCGCGCGCCCGGTCAGCCGCCTCCAGATGACGGCGGGCCTGGTCCACGCTGATGCCCTCGATCGCGGCGCCCTGGACGACGCGCGCTGGCGGCGGCCCGTCCAGCCGGACGTGGAACCCGCGGCCCTTGCCGAGGACCACCGCCGCGCCTCGGCCCAGGATCACCCCCGCGCCGGCGTCGGCCAGACGGCGGATGTCCTGCTCGCAGTAACGACGGAGGCTCTCGTCCTGATGCCGGGACGGCGGCGCCGACTGGGTCGGCCCGGCCGGCATCGCCGCCGACAGGCAGGCGAGCAGCCAGCTAGCGGGCGTCAGATTCGACTCGTCCCGCGTCAGCGGCTCGACACATGGCCCGGCCGCGCCGACCCCGCCGGCGCTGTTGGTCGCCCGCTGCACGAAGGGCACGCCAAGCCGCTCCGCCAGCGCCGGGGCGACCACGGCGCCGCCGGCGCCGTAGCTGGCGGACACGGTGACCAGGCGGACCAGATCTGAACTCATGATCTCGTCTCCTCTCAAGCGACGACGGGAGCCGCGTCGGCGCCCCGGTTCTGGATAAGCACCCCCGACCGAAGCACCAGCCCGCAGATCACGGCGGCGCCGGCGAAGATCGCGGCCGACACCCAGAACGCGACCACGTAGCTGTGCACGGCCGCGTCGGCCTGGGCGGCCGGGCTGGTGCCGTGCGTGACCAGGTAGCTCGACAGCGCGCTGGCGGCGATGGTGTTGAGCAGGGCGGTGCCGATCGACCCGCCGACCTGCTGGCAGGTGTTGACCATGGCCGACGCCACCCCGGCGTCGGCCGGGTCGGCGCCGTAGGTGGCGGTGTTCAGCCCGCACCCGAATACCAGCCCGAGCCCGAGGCCGACGATGATCAGCCCGGGCAGGATCCAGGCCGCGTAGTCGGTCGACACGCCCGAGCTGCGAGGCCAGGATCACCATGCCGCCCGCGGCCAGCAGCAGTCCGGCCGGGATCAGGATGCGGGGGCCGAACTTGGGCATCAGCAGCTGGCTGGAGGTGGTCGACGACACGACCAGGCCGCCGATCAGCGGCAGGAACGCCAGGCCGGTCACCACCGGCGAGTACCGCAGGACCTCCTCCAGGTAATAGGTGAGGAAGAGGAAGACCCCGAACAGGCCGATCGCGGACAGCCCGATCGACAGGTAGGCCCCGCCCCTGAACCGGTCGAGAACGATCCGCAGCGGCAGCAGCGGATGTGCTACTCGCCGTTCCACCAACGCGAACAGGGCGAGCAGGACCACCCCGCCGACCAGCAGGCCGATGGTAAGCGGCGCTCCCCACCCCTTGGTGTCGGCCTCCGACAACCCGTAGACGAAGGCGACCAGGCCCGCCACCACCAGCACCGTCCCCGGCCCGTCGAGGTGCACGCTGGGGTCGCGGCGATCGCGGCTCAGCAGCCGGATCGCGGCCGCGACGGCGACCACCGAGAAGATCACGTTGACGTACAGGCACCAGCGCCAGGACAGGTACTCGGTCAGCACCCCGCCCAGCAGCAGCCCGACGGCGCCGCCGGCCCCGGCGATCGCGCCGAAGATGCCGAACGCCTTGCCCCGCTCGGCCGGGTTGGTGAACGTCACCGTCAGCGTGGACAGCGCGGCCGGCGCCAGCAGCGCGCCGAACGCGCCCTGGATCGCGCGGGCGATGAGCAGCTGCGAGAAGCTCTGCGCGGCCCCGCCGAATGCCGAGGCGCAGGCGAAGCCGATGATGCCGATGATCAGCATCCGCTTGCGGCCGACCAGGTCCGCCAGCCGTCCGCCCAGCAGCAGCAGCCCGCCGAACGCGAGCGAGTAGGCGGTCACCACCCACTGCCGGTCGGCGTTGTTGAACGACAGGTCGTGCTGGGCGCTCGGCAGCGCGATGTTCACCACCGTCGCGTCGAGCACCACCATCAGCTGCGCCAGGCATACGACGCCGAGGATCCACCAGCGTCGGGAGTCGTCGGCTGCGACGCCGCCATCCGCTGCCCGAGCGGCCGCCGATGCGGTCGCGCGCTGTGCTTCCTGTGCCATGAAATACCCCTGGAGGAGGGGTACCCGAATCAGGCCATTCGCAACAGCCGTCGGGCAATGGAGACAGCCGCGGCCATCCGGTGGTGAAAAGCCTTTTTTATCCCGAACGGTCGCGTGGCTTCGCCCCAGCGGCCCGCCCGCCCCGGCTGCCGGGCGACGCACACCGCAACCGCGCGCCAAGCCCGATTCCTTTTCGCCCGCGACCAGGTCAGTACGGGCATGACGAATCAACTGTTCACCGATCCCTTCAAGAACGGCCTCCCGGGCGACCTGGCGCGGCAGTCCGCCGACCGGATCCTCTCCGGGCCGCACCTGTCGGTCCTCACGACCGTGAACTCGGACGGCTCGCCGCAGGCGTCGGTCATCCTGGTCAAGCCGGACGGCGACGATATCTACTTCAGCACGATCAAGGGCCGCCGCAAGACCGCCAACATGCAGCGCGATCCCCGGGTGAGCCTGCTCGTGCACAGCCTGCCGGGCGCGGGCGGCGAGTTCACCTACGCGGTCATCTCGGGCCCGGTCGACCTCACCGACGACCCGGATGGTTCTTTCCACCAGGTGATGTATGACCTGCACATGGGCGGCGCCGCCGCACCGGTCGAGCCAGGCGCGGAGCGGCTGATCGTCCGGCTGCGCCCGCGCCGCGTCTACGCCATGCCGTCCTTCGCCGCCGGGTCCGAGTAGCCCTCGGCCAGGGCGTCGCGCAGGGCCGCCCTCGACGTGATCCCGAGTTTGGGGAAGACCTGGTAGAGGTGGGTGGAGACCGTCCTGGGGGAGAGGAAGAGCCGGGCCGCGATCTCCTTGTTGGTGTGGCCCGCCGCCGCCAGCAGCGCGATCTGGCGCTGCTGGGGGGTGAGCGAGGCGAGGCCGGCGTCGGCCTTGGAGACGGTGATGCCGGTGGCGCGCAGCTCGCGGTCGGCTCGGGCCGCCCACGGGACCGCCCCGAGCCGGTGAAAGACCTCGGCGGCGCTCGTGAGCCGCTGCCTGGCGTCGGTCGTGCGCTTGATCCGGCGCAGCTGGGAACCGTACGCGAGCTGGATGCGGGCCAGGTCGAACGGCCAGCGGTCGCTGCCCGGCTCGCAGATCGCCTCCTCCAGGGCGGCGCCGTCGGTTCCCGGCTCGGCGATCGCCGCGCTGGCGAGGACGACCAGCCGCAGCCGAGGGGAGAGCCGGTCCAGACGGCAGTCGCGGGCGGCGGCGATGTGCGCGGCCGCGGCCGCCTCGCGGCCGGTGTACATGGCCGCCTCGACCAGGTCGTGGAACACCCACAGGGCGTGCGGCGCGTAGGGGGCGAGCACGCCGGGCGGGCTGATCGCGGCCGCGTTGTGGAACGCGGTCTCGAAATCCTCCGCCCCGAGGGCGGTGAGGCCGCGGATGTGGGACGCGTAGGCGCCGATGATCCCGGCCCGCCGCGGCGCCGCCCAGGCGTCCATCTCCCTGGCGGTGTCGATCGCCTGCTGGCTGTCGCCCCGGGTCGCGGCGAGCAGGGCCGACGTGAGCCGGCCGGGCCAGGTCAGCAGGTCGTAGCCGTGGGACGCGCACAGCGCGAGCCCCTCGTCGACCAGCTCCCGGGCCTCCTTCCAGCGACCGGTGTGGAACGCGTCCTGGCCGAGCAGGAACAGCGCCTCGATGGCGGACGTGATCGCGCCGCCCTCACGGCCGTGCTGGACCGCGCGCTGCAGCGGCTCGCGGCACTGCGAGACCCGGTCCAGGTAGGCGACGGCGATGCCGGTGCGGGTGATGCGGGCCGGGCTGACCTGCTGGCCGAGTTCGGCGACGGAGGCGTCGGCCCGGGCGAGCATGGCCGGGGTAAGCCGGGCCGGATCGCTGAACGTCGCCGCCAGGATCGCCAGCAGTTCCGGCGGGCGCGGCGAGAGGCGGTCGACGATGGCCCGCACCGGCGGCCACAGCTCGGCCCGGCCGCCGAAGAAGCAGATCATGATCAGCGTGTAGAGCGCCTCGATGAGCACCTTGTCGTGCGCGTCGCGGGGATCGTCCTGCTCGAGGACGGCGCTGAGCAGCAGCCGGTGGGCGCTGTCGACGTCGCCGTCGCCGTGCAGCAGGTGGTACGCGCCGGCTACGGCGGCCGAGAGCGGACCGCCGGGGCCGGGGTGGGCGCGGCGGGCCTGCTCGAGCAGCCGGGGAGCGTCGCCCAGGTCGCCGGTCACGATCGAGCCGAGGTAGGCGGCCTCGGCCAGCCGTCCGCTGCGGTCCCGCCCGGCCGGGCTGAGCTCGGCCGCGCGCAGCAGCTCGGTGACGGCGCCGACCGAGTCGCCGCGCCGCAGGTTGGCGTGGGCGACCTCCTGCAGCAGCGCCGCGACCCGTTCGTTCGGCCCGTCGGTGGCCTCGGCCAGGTGCCAGGCGTGTCGTTCGGGCTGGTCGGCCAGTCGGGCGGCGAGCTCGGCGTGCGCCTGGCGGCGCTGGGAACTGGTCGAAAGCTCCACGATCGCCGACCGGAGGAGCGGGTGCCGGAACGTCAGCCGTTCCGTGGTCTCATCGGCCCGCACCAGGCCGGCCCGTTCGGCCGCGCTGAGCCCGTCGTCCCCCCGTTCGGCCGCGATCGCCCGGATGAGGCGCAGGTCGCCGGTGCCGTCCAGGGCGGCCAGCAGCAGCAGCTCGCGGACCGAGGCGGAAAGCGCCTGCACGCGGGAGGCGAAGACGCTCTGCAGCCGGTGGCTGAGGGGCAGCGCCACCGGGAGGGTTCCGGCGACGGTGTGCGCCAGGTCGCCGAGCGAGACCGGGAGCTCGAGCAGCGCCAGCGGGTTCCCCCGGGCGGTGTCGAGCAGCTGCCGTCGAACCCGGGCCGTCAGCACCGGGTAGCGGTCGGCCAGCAGCTGTGTCGCCGCCTCCTCCGAGAGCGGTGCCACCCGCGCGACCGGCAGGTTTCCCTGCTCGAAGAAGTTCGGCTCACCGGTCCGGCAGGCCGCCAGCAGGCCCACCGGCAGGCCGGTGAGACGGCGGGCGACCATGCCGAGCACGAGCGCGCTGGCCCGGTCCAGCCACGGCAGGTCGTCGATGACGAGCAGCAGCGGCTGGTCCGTGGCCGCCCGCTGCAGCAGCGCCAGGACTGCGGTGGCGACCAGGAGCTGCGCCGGCGGCGGCCCCACGCCCAGGTCAAGCGCCACGTTCAGGGCCCCGGCGAGCATCGGGCTGAGCTCCGGCACCTCGTCCAGGCACGGGTGGAGGAGCTGGTGCAGGGCGGCATAGGAGATGTTCGCCTCGAACTGCGAACCGGTCGCCCGCAGCACCCTGATGCCCGAGTCGGCCGCGAGAGCGGCGGCCACGCCGAGCAGCGAGGTCTTTCCGACGCCGGGATCGCCCGACAGCAGCAGCGCGTCCCCGGCCCCGGTGGCGATCTGGCTCAGCAGCAGCCGCAGCCGTTCGGTCTCCGCCTCGCGGCCGGTCAGATGCGTCGGCGCGCTGCCACCGAAATCGTGGCGTGCGCTGAAGTCCATCTACCGACCTTCCCCTGTCTGCGAAAACCTGTCCAGGGCCCGCGGGCCAGCGGTGCCCCGACTCTCAGGCTGCCACAGTCGTCGAGGTCGGTCCCGCCCGCCCCGGCCCGGCCCAGGCCGGGCCGGGGCCGGGCGAGACGGACGGTCGCTACCCGGCCAGCGTCGCCGCCGCCTGGCTGATGACGGCGGCCACGGCGGCCGGGTTGGACACGTAGATGGCGTGGCTCCCCGGGACCTCGGCGACGGTCGCGCCGGTGCGCTCGGCCATCGCCCGCTGCGCCGACGGCGGGATCATGCGATCGTCGGTGACGAGCAGGTACCACGACGGCTTGGACCGCCAGGCCGGCTCGGTGATCGCGCCGCCGAGCGCGTCGACGCCCCACGGGACCTGCGAGTCGGCCATGAACGCGGCCACCGCCGGCGGCCACGTCGCCCGCGAACGAGGCCGCGAACTTGCCCCGGTCGAGGAACAGGAAGCCGTCCCTCGGCGGCAGGATCGGCGGCTGCGGCCCGTCGGCCGGGAAGCCGGCGATCAGCGAGTTGACCGACTCGCCCTTGTCCGGCGCGAACGCCGTGATGTAGGCGAGCGCGGCCACGTTCGGGTGGTTGCCTGCCTCGGTGATGACCGCGCCGCCGTAGGAGTGCCCGACCAGGACGGCCGGGCCGTCGAGACCGTCGAGGATCAGGCGGGTCGCGGCGACGTCGCCCGCCAGCGACAGGGTCGGGTTCTGCACGATCGACACCCGGTAGCCGTCGGCGGTCAGGTGCTCGTAGACCCCCTGCCAGCCGGAGCCGTCGACGAACCCGCCGTGCACGAGCACGATGTTCTTGATTTCCGGACCTGCGTTCACGATCTGCCTCCATCGCCCGAGGTTCGGCCCCGGGCGTGATCGGGATGTGACCGAAACGCTAGCCGGGCATCGCCCGGCGTCGATTCCGCCAAATGACGTAGTTCGAGGGCTTACCCCCGCCGCGACCCCGGCGCGAACACGTTCCTGATCGCCCTGACCGCCAGCGCGACGAACACCGCCGCCACCCCGATCCTGGCCCCGACCGGCTCCGGCTCGACCGCCGCGGCCGGGCCGGGCGCGGCCGACCCCACCTGCCCGGCCAGCCGCAGGTCGTCGTCGCTGTCGGCCTCGGTCAGCAGCCCCCGTTGCTGCAGGTAGTACAGCAGGGCGAAGCCGGGCACGACCAGCACCACCGCCAGGCCGGCGACGACGAACTCCGCGTCCAGGCTCGCGTTGGGCGCGCTGCCCGAGGGCAGCGCCAGCGAGGTCGGGAACAGGTAGGGGTACTGGGCCAGTCCCCAGCCCCAGACGACGGTCGCCACCGCCACCGCGGCCGTCGCCCGCAGGACCAGCGGGTGGTACCAGCGCAGCCAGAGCATGCCGAGCACGGCGATCCCGGCCGCGATGGAGATCGCCACCAGCGGCAGCGAGATCCCGGTCAGCCGGTGGAAGACGTACGGGGAGCTCGTCGACAGCTCCGCGAACGTGGCCCCGGCCAGCGCCCCGGTCACCGCCCCGGCTGCGGTCGCGCGCAGCGCGAAGTAGCGCACCAGGCCGCGCTGCCCGCGCTTTTGCGCCTCGAGCACCAGGAACACCCCGCTGACGTAGGCGCAGGCGGCGACGAACAGGAACCCGGTGAGGATGGCGGTGGGCGATGTCCAGGCCGCGAGCACGTTCCCGTTCGGGTGGACCGGCACCTGCCCGGTCGCGACCGCCCCGACCACCGTGCCCATGAAGAACGGCGTGATCAGGGAGGAGGTCGCGAAGGTGGCGCCGGTGAGCTGCTGCAGCCGCATCCGCTCGGCGGTGTGCCGGAACGCGAACCCGACCCCGCGCAGCACGATGCCGAGCAGCGACAGGCTCAGCGGCACGAACAGCGCGGTCATGATGGCGGCGAACGCGGGCGGGAACGCGGTCCACAGCAGCACCAGGATGAAGATCAGCCACACGTGGTTGGCCTCCCAGACCGGGGTGATCGACTCGTCGATCAGCTCCCGAGGGCGCGCGCCGCGCTCCGGCCCGCCCGCCACCAGGTCCCACATCCCGCCGCCGAAGTCGGCCCCGCCGAACAGCGCGTACGCGGCCAGGACGACGAACAGGATCGCGGCGACCGCGATCGTCTCCGGCGACGGGTTCACGACGCATCCCCGGCCCGTGCCTGGGGTTCGGCCGCGGCGGCGCCGGCCCGCGCGGCCGGCGTCGACGAGGGGCCGTACGGCACCTGCTCGGCGTCCTCCTCGCCGGGTCCTTCGCGCCGCCACCGCCGCGACATGATCATCGGGGTGCCGATCGAGACCACGGTCAGGATCGCGTACAGCGCCAGGATCACCGCCAGCGTGACCGTGACCCCGCTCGACGGGGTGACGGCGGTGCTGACGAGGAGCACGTGGTAGACGATCCACGGCTGGCGGCCGACCTCGGTGACGACCCAGCCCGCCTCCATCGCCGTCACCGCGGCGACGCCGCCGAGGGCGGCAGGCACCAGGAACCACGCGGTCATCAGCACCCGCCGGTGGAACCACCACCACCAGCCCTGCCACGCCGCCAGCACGAACAGGAACATGCCGATCCCCACCATGACGTCGAAGCTCAGGTGGATGAGCGTGTCAAGCGGCGGCTGCTGCGCCGCGGGCACGCTGTTCAGACCGATGACCTGGGTGTGCGGGTTGAACCCGACCAGGATCGAGTCGAACGCCGGGATGGACGTCCCGAGGTAGACGTGGCCGTTGATCAGGATTCCGCCCAGCCATTCCGGGGCGTCGCGCTGGGTGCTGAGGACGTACTCCATCGCCGCGAACTTGACCGGCTGGTTGTGGGCGATGAACCGGGCCATGACGTCGCCCATCATCACCTGCAGCGGGGCCACGATCCCGGCGATCGTGAACGGGATGCCGAAGCCGAGCCGGTGGTAGCGGTCCCGGCGGCCGCGCAGCAGCCCCACCGCGTACACCCCGGCCACCACGAACCCGGTCACCATGTACGCGGCCAGGAGCATGTGCGTCGCCTCGTACGGGGTCGACGCGTTGAAGAAGACCGAGACCGGGTCGACGCTGCTGATCTTGCCGTTGGTGAGCGTGTACCCGGCCGGGGAGTTCATCCACGAGTTCGCCGCCACGACCGAGATCGCGCCGAGGATGCCGGACACGACGATCGGCATCCCGGTCCACCAGTGCGCCCACGGCGACAGCCGCCGCCACCCGTACAGGTACACCCCGACGAAGATGGCCTCGAGGAAGAAGAAGATCCCCTCGAGCGAGAACGGCAGCCCGATCGCCGCCCCGTACCGGCCCATCAGGCCCGGCCACAGCAGGCCCATCTCGTACGACAGCACCGTCCCTGACACCGCCCCGACCGCCACCAGCACCGCCATCACCTTCGACCAGCGGCGAGCGAGCAGCATCGCCACCGGGTCGCCGCGCTTGATGCCGATCCACTCGGCGGTCATGGTGACGGCCGCGAACGCGACCCCGAAGCAGGCGAGGATGATGTGGAACCCCAGCGACGACCCCATCTGCGATCGGGCCGGCACCGGATTGACCGCACCCACGGCCAGAACGTGCGTCATCGTGCCTAGCACGCGCCCCCCTTATGCCCCGTACCCGGCCACCAACGATCACGCTATGTGTACCGCTACTACACTCCGGGTACACGCGGGAGAACCCGCAACGTTCTCGCAGAAATGGCATTCCAGTACATGAGCAGCAGAAACGTCGGCGCGGTGACCGTGGTCATCCTGCTCGGGCTGGTGATCGGCGTGCTCGGGCTGGTCGAGCCCGACCTGTACGCCGTCGGCGTGCTGATCCTCACCCTCGGCGGCGTCGGCGCCGCCGCCCTGGGGGGCGAGTACCTGATCCGGTTCCTCCGCACCCACCTGCGCAGTGGCGGCTAAGCGAGCGGGCGGCGCCGCCGCCGCCGAGCAGACGGTGCGGGCGATCGCGACGTACTCGCGGATCAGGCCGCTCCTGCGCAGGCTGTCCCAGGCCAGGCAGACCTGGTTCGGCGCGATGTCGCCGACCAGCACGTGGCTGATGTCCGCGCGGGTGTAGAACGTCGCGGTCGACAGCGGCAGCACCACGATCCCGTGCCCGGCCGCGACGTGCTCAAGCTTCTCCTCCACGGTCCGGAAGAACGGGATCCGCCCGGCCGGCCGCCCGTCCCTGAGCTCGACGGCGATATCCCGCCATTCCGGCACCGCCTCCGGGTCCTGCAGGAGATGCTCGGCCGCCAGGTCGCCCACCAGGACCGAGTCCTTGCCTGCCAGCCGGTGCCCGGCGGGCACGACGACCACCCGCTGCTCGCTCAGCAGCGGCTCGATCGTCAGGCCGCGCGGGTCGACCGGAAGCCGCAGGTAGCCGACGTCCACCGTCCCGTCGTGGATCACGTCGGTCTGGTTGATCCAGTCGGTCCGCAGCACCTCGACGGTGACCTCGGGGTGGAGCAGGGAAAACTGACTGACGGCCGGGGTGACGATCAGGCCGGGCATGAACCCGACCGTGAAAACGCGCTCGTCGGCGGCGACGTCCGAGATCCGGCGCCGGGCCGCGTCGGCCGCCGTCAGCAGCGCCCGGCCGTCCTCGAGCAGGGCCTCCCCGGCCGGGGTGAGCCGGGTCGCCCGCCTGTCCCGCTCGAGCAGCTGGACCTTCAGCTCCTGCTCGAGCGCGCGGATCTGCCTGGACAGGGCCGGCTGGGCGATGTGCAGCGCCTGAGCGGCGCGGCCGAAGTTCAGCTGCTCGGCCACGGCCACGAAGTATCGCACCTTGCGCAGATCCAGGTCCACGGCACGCGCCCCCTTCGGCCCGCCCGGCAGTAGTGCCTCCACATTACGCCTATTGACCTCGTCGGCCGGAGCGCTCACTATCCGATTGTGAGCGCTCACGTGAGCGCTCACAATCCAGTCGGGCACGACCCGGCAGAACAGGAGAACAAGACGATGAGGACGAGAGTGAGACCCGGCCGCCTGGCGGCCCGGGCGGGCGCGGCGGTGGCGGTCGCGCTGGCGCTGCTGGCGCTGCCGGCCGCCCCCCGGGCGCTGGCGGCCGAGACGCTGACGGTGAACCTGGCCAGCACGACCGGCAGCGCGACCGGCGTCGGCGAGGGCTTCCTGTACGGGACCAGTCAGGACGGCACCGCGCCGCCGGACCAGTTCGTCCAGCCGCTCGGCCTCACCGCGATGCGGGCCGGCGGCGCACGCGACCCCGGCCGGCGGCTGGATCGCGGACGGCTACACGTACGGGACCAGCACCAAGGCCCAGGTGGCGGAGGTGATCGCGCAGGCCAAGCGGTTCACCGCGACCCCGTACCACGCGCAGTACCAGGTGCTGCTGGCCGACATCTACGGCGCCGACGGCAGCCAGCCGTCCGGCACGACGTGGCCGTGCGCCGGCGGCAACTGCGCCAACTTCGTCACCTTCCTCGACGACGTGGTCGGCGCGATCCAGGCGTCCGGGGTCACGGTCACCTACGACATCTGGAACGAGCCCGACACGTCGGCGTTCTGGGCCCCCGGGGTGGACACCACCCAGTACTTCGAGATGTGGGACACCGCCTACAGCACGATCAAGAGCCTCGCCCCGAGCGCGCTCACGGTCGGCCCGGACTTCGCCGCCGACCCGGCCCAGAACCCGACCGAGTGGACGGAGTTCCTCGCCCACGTCAAGTCGGCCGGGACCGCGCCCAGCGAGATCAGCGACCACCTCGAGGGCGACGGCGACGACCCGGTCGCGGTGGCCACCTCCATCAACAGCGACCTGTCGACCGCGGGCATCTCGTCCCGCCCGCTGTCGGCCAACGAGTTCCTGCCTGAGAACGACCAGACGGCCGGCCAGACCGCCTGGTACCTGGCCCGGTTCGCCCAGTCCGGCTACGCCAACGCGGCCCGCGGCAACTGGTCGTCCTGCTGCGTCAACCCGTACCTGGCCGGGACCATCGTCGCCAACGGCGGCGGCTACTCCTACACCGGCCAGTGGTGGGCCTTCCGCACCTACGCCGACCTCACCGGCGCCCGGGTCTCCACCTCCGGCCAGGTCGGCAACACCGCGATCGCCGCCGCCGAGGACAGCTCCCACCGGCGGGCGGTCGCGCTCGTTGGGGACATCGGCGGTTACACCGGCGCCGCGTCGGTCACGTTCACCGGCCTGTCCTCGGCGTCCTGGCTCGCCAACGCGGGCAACGTCAACGTCACCGTGTACCGGATCCCGGACCAGTCGCCGCTCAACTCGCCCGACGTGGTCACCGACGAGATCGTGAGCGCCGCCAGCGGCTCGATCACGGTCCCGATCACGTTCGCCGCCGCCAACGACGCGTTCGCGATCTACCTGACCCCGGGCTTCGCGACCGGGTTCAGCAGCACGATGGCCAACGCCGGCACCGGCCAGTGCATGGACGAGAACGACTGGACCACGCAGTCCGCCGCCCCGCTCCAGCAGTGGACCTGCAACAGCGGGACCAACCAGGAGTTCAGCTTCGTCCCGACCGCGTCAGGCGGCAGCACCTACCTCATCCAGCCGATGACCCCGGACTACTGCACCGACGTCAACGCCGACTCGACCGCCAGCGGCGCCGCGATCATCCAGTTCCCGTGCAACTACGCCAGCAACGAGGAGTTCACGCTGACCTCCGTCGGCACCAATCAGTACCACGTGATCGCGGCCAACTCCGGCCTCTGCGTGGCGCCGGCCTGCGGCTCCGCCACCGTCGGCGCGGCGCTCGTCCAGGTCGCCTGCAGCAGCGCCGACACCACCTGGACGATCACGAAATGACGCCCGCAAGCCCAAGTCAAAACCTATTCATCCCGAACGGTCCCGTCGTCCCCTTCCCCGGGCCCGTTACCCCCTCGCCAACTTGACATACAGCCAACGAGTAGTCACAATCCTGCCATGGATGTGAGCGCTCACACGAGGGCCGGCGGAGCCGGAGCGGGCGGAACAGACCCGGAGCCGGACCCCGGCGGCGGCGGCGGCCAGTCACTCAACATCTACGACGTGGCGGGCGCGGCCGGCGTTTCCTACCAGACCGTCTCCCGGGTGATCAACGGCGCGCCCAACGTCAAGCACTCCACCCGCGAGCACGTCCTTGCGACGATCACCCGGCTCGGCTACCGGCCGAGCCGGGTGGCCAGGGCGCTGGCGGGCGGCCGGGTCCAGTCGGTGACCGTGCTGACGTCGGACACGACGTTGTTCGGCCACCGCTCGGTCCTGCAGGGCATCGAGGAGGCCGCCCGCGCGGCCGACTTCGCGATGGGGGTCCGGGTCATCGAGTCCGAGCACCCGGACGCCGTCCGCGACGCCGTCGACCGCTCGGTCCTGCGCGGCTCGGCGCTGATCGTGGTCGCCTTCGACCGGGCCGGCACCCAGGCGTTGAGCGCCGTCCCGTCCGGGGTGCCGCTGGTCGGCATCGTCGAGACGCCGACCGGGGACGAAGGCGACGGCCGGCCCTGGGTCTGGATCGACGACTGCCAGGCGGCGGCGGAGGCGACCGGGTACCTGCTCGGCCTCGGCCACCGGACCGTGCACTACGTCTCGATCCCGCCGCTGTCGGACGCGACCCCGCGGCGGCTGGACGGCTGGCGCTCGGCCCTGGAACAGGCCGGGGTGCCGGTCCCTGAGCCGATCCAGGCGGGCTGGCACCCCCGGTCGGGCTACACGGCCGGCCAGTCGCTGGCCGCCGATCCCGAGGTCACCGCCGTGCTATGCGGTAACGACGACCTCGCGCTCGGCGTGATCAGGGCGATGCGCGAGGCCGGCCGCACCGTCCCAGGCAGCGTCAGCGTCGTCGGCTTCGACGACATACCCCAGGCCGCGTTCCTGACCCCCGCCCTGACCACCGTCCGGCTTGACTTCACCGAACTCGGCCTGGCGTCCTTCGATCTGCTCAGGGAGCAGATGGGCGCCACCCCGGTCGACCGCCCCCGACCAGGCCCAGAACTCATCATCCGCGAGAGCTCCGGCCCGCCCCCGACCGCCTAGCCAAGGCCGGTTGTCGCCGAGAGACGCCGGCTCCGCCCCCCGGCAACCCCGGCCGCGTGCTCCCACCCTGGCAACTCCGACGGCATGGCCCCGCCCCCGGGTAACCCCGGCCGCGTGCTCCCGCCCGGGTAACCCCGGCCGCGTGCTCCCGCCCTGGTAACCCCGGCCGCGTGCTCCCGCCCTGGTAACCCCGGCCGCGTGCTCCCGCCCTGGTAACCCCGGCCGCGTGCTCCCGCCCTGGCAACCCCGGCCGCGTGCTCCCGCCCGGGTAACCCCGGCCGCGTGCTCCCGCCCGGGTAACCCCGGCCGCGTGCTCCCGCCCTGGCAACCCCGACGGCATGGCCCCGCCCCCCGGTAGCCCCGACGGCATGGCCCCGCCTCATACCCGGATCTGGGCCCCGCGCCTCGATATCCCCATCCTCAAGCGCAGCCTCACGGGTTTCAGCCCTCGCCCGAAATCGGCAGACCGTGGGTAGTTGGGGGCACCCCGCGACCCGAAGGGACCACGATCACGCGTGGGCGCCGTGACAGGGGGCCACAACGGCACACGATGCGCACGGTCTCGGGCCCGACGGCCGCTGCCGGGCCGGAGAGCCAGGCGGCGGCGGTGTATCCCTCGGCCTCTTTGCCGTCTGCAATGTCGACAGGACGCGGGCGGGCGAATAGAGTCGCCCCGGTCCGTTCGAGAAAATTGGTTTGATCTGCCTGGGTGTCCCGGGCCCGACCATCAATCGCCGGCCACTTGACCGCTGCGCGGGGGCTTAGCTAACCGCCTTGCTGCTAGCCCGGCGCAGGCCCAAGTTCGCGGTGACCCGCATCAGTTGCAGCGCGAGCAGCGGCAGCCCGAGCAGCAGCAGCGGCGGGTCGATCCACGCAAGAACGGCCGCACCGCCGACCACAACCAGGAACAGCGGCCCGGTAACCAGCATGTTCCTGACCGCGAGCCCGACGCACAGCGTCCAGAACTCAGCCGCCGTACCGCCCGCCTCTTCTGCCACACCCGCCAGCCCGGGCGCTCCCGCCAGGCCCGCCGACCCTGCCGTACCGGCCAGCCCCGCCGACTCTGCCGTGTCCGCCAGTCCCAGCGACGCTGCCGCCCCCGCCGATTCCAGCGACTCTGCCGCACCCGCCAGCCCCACCGATCCCTCCGGGCCCTGCAAACTCCGCGCCGCCAGCAAGAACACGTAGCCCAGGGCGCTCACGGTGACCAGCAGCGCCACGGTTCCGAAGCCGAGCGCGATTCGGCCGTCGGCGCCCGCCCCGGCCGCGAAGTGCCGCACCTCGACCACGCCGAGGACGGCCGCCGCCAGCGGCACGCCGACGAGGACGGTCTGCCTCGCCCACTGGGCCCGGAAGCCGATGACGAACTCCCGCACCACCTGGTCTTCACCGTCCCGCCGCCATCGGTCCAGCGCGAGCGTGGCCGCGCTGACCGCGGCCGGCAGCGTGACGATCGGCAGCGAGAAGACGAGCAGGGCCAGGTTGAGCGCGAGGAAGTTGAACAGCGCCGCCAGCGCGGCCATGATGCGGGTCCCCAGAATGCCGGTCAGCATGCGTCACCCCTTCGTTCCGGTCAGGGCGATCCCCTGGATGAACGTCCGCTGGGTCAGGAAGAACAGGATGACGATCGGCGCGGTCGCCGCCGTCGCCCCGGCCATCACCCAAGCCCAGTTCGTCGTGTAGTCGCCGAGTATCAGGTCAAGCCCGAGCGAGAGCGGGTAGGAATTCTGGTTGCTGATGTAGATCAGCGGCCCCAGGTAGTCGTTCCAGCAGTAGATGAACTGGAACAGGATGACGGTCGCCATGGCGGGCTTCGCCAGCGGCAGGATGATCCGGCTGTAGATGAAGAACTCGCTCGCGCCGTCGATGCGCGCCGCCTCCGACAGCGACTGCGGGATCGTCATGAAGAACTGGCGCAGCAGGAACGTGCTGAACACCGAGCTGCCGAAGAACGTCGGCACCTCAAGCGGAAGGTAGCTGCCGATCCAGCCGAATCGCTTGTACATGACGAACAGCGGGATCAGCGTGCAGATGAACGGCAGGATCATCGTCATCAGCATCACGTAGAACAGGGCGTCCCGACCCGGCCACTTGAGCCGGGAGAAGCCGTAGGCCACCAGGCTGCTCGATATCAGCACGCCCACGATCGTCACCGCCGCGTAGACGAACGTGTTCAGGAAGAACCGCCAGATCGGCAGCGCCGCGAACAGCTGCGGGTAATTGGACCACAGGAACGGGCGCGGCCACCAGACGACCGGCAGCTGCAGCGCCTGCCCGGCGGTCTTGAACGAGGTGCCGATCATCCAGATCAGCGGCAGCCCGAAAACGCAGCTGAGGATGATCAGCACGAGGTGCTTGGACGCGCTTGAACCGAGCTTACGCAGCGTCTTGCGCAGGCCGCTGCGCGACCGGGCGGCCGCGGCCTGCCGCGGTGCAGGCGGAGCTGACGTCAGGGGTTGCGGCGGTGCGCTTCGCATCTGCTCAGTCACCGCTCTTCGTTCTCATAATAGACCCATCTCGACGACGTTTTAAGCAATACGACGGTGACGATGAGGACCAGGATGAATAGCAGGAATGCCATCGCCGAGGCATATCCGAGGTGCAGGTACTGGAATGCCTGCTGATAGTAGTAAGTGACGTAAAACATCGTCGAGTTGCCCGGGCTGCCGGGCGGGGTCTCGATTACCTGGGCCTGAGTGAAATACTGGATGGAGAGCACCAGCGACAAGATGACGTTGAACAAGATGATCGGGCTGATCATCGGGATCGTCACGTAGCGCAGCCGCTGCCACGGCCCCGCCCCCTCCAGCGCGGCGACCTCGTACATCTCCTTGGGCACGCCCTGCAACGCGGCCAGGTAGATGACCATCGGCTGGCCCATGCCCCACAGCCCGAGCAGGATGAACGTCGGCTTGGACCAGGTGATCGAGAAGAACCAGGCCGGGCCGTTCACGTGAACGTCGGCCAGCAGCGCGTTCGTGATGCCGAACGACGGCTGGAAAATCCAGACGAAGATCAGCGAGGACGCCACCACCGGCACGATCGACGGAATGTAGAACAGCGTCCGGTAGAACGCCTGCCCGCGCACGTTCATGTTCAGCAGCATGGCCAGTCCGAGCGCCACGATCGTCGAGAACGGCACCTCGATAATCGTGTAATAGAACGTGTTGAAGAGTGCGGTCCTGAACGTGGCGTCGTGAATGAGCGCGTCAAAGTTCGCCAGGCCGGTGAAGGTCGGATTCCCGATCCCGGTGAAGCTCGTGAAGCTGTAGTACAGGGTCGCGAAGAACGGGTAGAGGTAGAACCCGCAGAACCCGATGATCCAGGGGCTCACGAACAGCAGCCCGAGCCATAGCCGGCGCGACCCGGGTGACCGGAGGGCCGGAATGACCGCGCGGGTTGTCATCTGCATGTCTACCTCTACCTCGATCGCCTCTTGCTTGCGGAGTTAACTGCGTGACATGGTCAGCCGCCGGCCCCGCTGTTGGCCTGCTGGTCGATATAGGCCAGGGCCTGCTGCGGGGTCTTGCTGTGCTCGGCGATATCTTCGGTCGCGGTTGCCTCGGCCGTCTCGAATTCCGACTCTGTCGCCGTGAGGGTCGGCGCGACCGAGGCCGAGCTCGACATCTGGCTCACGAACACGTTCAGCCACGGGTTGGCCTTGAGCCAGGCCTGGTAGGCGGGCTGCTGGACGATCGACGGCGACGCGGGCATCCAGCCGCCCTTCGGGTCCATCTGCGCGGTGAAGGTCGCGTTGTTGTATCCCGCCAGCCACGCGGCGAACGTAAACGCGGCCTGTGGGTTGGCGGCGCCCTTGGGGATGATGTTGTAGTTGCCCTGGCCGAACGTGCTCGGCTGGCCCACGGTGCCGGGGAACGCCACCACGCCGAAGTTGCTGTTCATGCCTGGGTTGGTGACCGGGATGTTCTGGGCGCCCTCCCAGGGCCCGTCCATGTCGAAGCCCATCTTGCCCGCGACAAACGGGTCATCATCGCCGCCCGCGACCGCCCCGTAGGCGGCCTGCATCGCCTCGACGTCCGAGAGCGGGTAGTTGTCGTACTGCGCGAGCCAGTTCGCCTCGGTCGTCGCGGCCGGGCAGGTCTCGAAGCTGTACTTCCCGGCCGAGTCGAAGCAGTTGACCGCGCCGAAGAAGCTCCCGTAGTACTCGAAGCCCGCGTTGCCCCCGGCGTCCGGGTCGAAGCCGATCTGCTCGAGCTTGCCGCCCGAGATCTTCCACTCCTTGGCCTGGTCGGCGTAGAGCTGGGCGAGCGTGGTGGGCGGCGCGGAGATGCCCGCCGCCTTCAGCATGGACTTGTTGTAGTAGAGCGCCCACGAGTTCATCGACATCGGCAGCGCGTACAGCGTCCCCTTGTACTCGCCGCCCTGCAGCGCGATCGGGTACTCCCACTTCTCCAGCCCGGAGTACGTCCCGGTCAGGTACGGGGACATCGACTGGATGGTCCCGTCGGCGGCGTACTCGCCGAGCACCGGGTTCCACTCGGTGAACACGTCCGGCGGGTCGCCCGCCGCGATCTCGGACAGCAGCTTCGCGTCCCCGGTGGCGCTGGGGATGTTCGACTCCGTCACGTGAATGTCGGGGTGGGTCTTGTTGAACTCGGTGACCATCTGGTTCAGCAGCGTCAGGGTGTTGCCTGACCACATCGTCTGCCAGGTGACGTTCACGACCCCGGACGTCGATCCGGTGCTGCCGCCGGTCGACGACGACGTCGCCGGGGCGGCCGGGCCGCCGCAGGCCGCGAGGGTGAGTACGGCGCTGGTCGCGAGCAGCGCCGCGGGCGTCGTCCAGCTTCTTGCCCGGCGTCTGCGCGGGATGTTCTCGGTCACGGGTCGCTCCGTTTCTTCGTGCTCTGCTGTCCGTATCAGTTGCTCTTCTGTTGCTCTTCTGCTGCCGCTCACAGTTCGGTGTGGACTTGTGTGAGCGCTCACATCCATGGAAGGATTGTGACCGCTCACAATTTGATCGTCAAGGGCGCTGCCGTCACGATTTAACCCCCGTGATATGCGGACGACCCGGACCGGGCAACGAGGAGGCTCGCTTGGCGAGCGCAGCTGAACCACCGATCGGCGTACTGGACGAGGCCCTGGACCTGCGGATCGAGGTGGGCCAGGACGGGATGGCGCGGATCATCCGGCTAGCCGCCCGGCAGGCACAGGAACCGCAGGCCCGCACCGTCGGCGAACCACCGCCTAGCGGCACCGCCACCGGCCTGCCGTCGGCCCGTGCCGCCAGCACATTGCCGCGCGACGCCGGACCCCAGCCGGCCGACGCGGCGCTGCCGCTACTCGACGTGGTCCTGGCGGGCGAGGGAAAGGCCTGGTCCGGAGACCGCTACTGCGAATCAGAGGCCGGCGGACGGTTCCGCTACCTCGGTCACGACCGGGCCGATCTGCCCGGCGGCTGGCGCGAGCTGCGAGTCGACCTGGCCGACCCGGTCAGCGGACTGCGGGCGGAGGTGTTCTACCGTGTGCTGGCCGGCCAGGGCGCGCTGCGCTGCTGGGTGCGGCTGACCAACGCCGGCCCCGCGCCGGTGACGGTCGAGTCGGTGACGTCGTTCCTGTGCGGCGGCCTGTCGAGCGGTCCGGGCCCGATCGGGGCCACCGGGGCCACCGGGTCCACCGGGGTCGTCGGGTCCACCGGGGTCGTCGGGTCCACCGGGGTCGTCGGGGCAACCCCCGACGACCTCGATGACCTCGACGTGCTGTGGGCCGAGAACGACTGGCTGGCCGAGGGACGATGGCAGCGCCGGGGTCTGCGCGATGCGCTGCCCGACCTGAACCGCCACGTCCACGGGGCCGACCCGCGCGGCCGGTTCGGCCTGACCAGCGCGGGCACCTGGTCGTCCGGTGCCTACCTGCCGATGGGCGCCGTCGTCAGCCGGCGCACAGGCCACGCGTGGGCCTGGCAGATCGAGCACAACGGCGGCTGGCACTGGCAGACGGGGGAGTGCACGCACCGGTATCGGGCGACCGGCCCCGGGCCGCACGGCAGGCACGCGCCCCCGGGGTCGGCCAGCGGCGCCTACGTGGCGCTGCTCGGCCCGGCCGACACCGAGCACGCGTGGCATGTCACGCTGCCGCCGGGCGGCACGTTCACGACCGTGCCTACGGCCGTCGCCGTCAGCGCGGACGGGTTCGAGGGGGCGGTGGCAGCCCTGACCGCGGTCCGGCGCGCGATCCGCCGCCCGCACCAGGACGCCCGCCGCCTGCCGGTGATCTTCAACGACTACATGAACACGCTGATGGGCAACCCGACCACGGAGCGGCTGCTGCCGCTGATCGACGCCGCCGCCGAGGTCGGGGCCGAGTACTTCTGCATCGATTCCGGCTGGTACGCCGACCTCGACGAGAGCTGGTGGGACACCGTCGGCGCATGGAAGCCGTCCGCCACCCGGTTCCCCAACGGGATCGGCGAAGTGCTCGACCGCATCAGGTCGGCGGGCATGGTTCCCGGCCTGTGGCTCGAACCCGAGGTAGTCGGCGTGAACAGCCCGGTCGTCATGCAACTGCCGCCCGAGGCGTTCTTCCAGCGGGACGGTCGGCTGGTCACCGAGCACGGCCGGCACCACCTCGACCTCAGGCACCCGGCGGCGGTGAAGCACCTCGACGAGGTGGTGGACTTCGTGGTCGGCGACCTCGGCGTCGGCTACCTCAAGCTGGACTACAACATCGAGATAGCGCCGGGCCCCAACACCGGCGGGCTGAGCCCGGGTGCCGGGCTGCTCGAGGCCAACCGGGCGCAGCTCGACTGGCTGGACGCCGTGCTCGACCGGCACCCCGCCCTGGTGCTGGAGAACTGCAGCTCGGGCGGGATGCGGATCGACTACGCGCTGCTGTCCCGCCTTCAGCTGCAGTCCACCAGCGACCAGCAGGACCCGCTCCGCTATCCGCCGATCGCGGCCGCAGCCCCGGCCGCCATCGCCCCCGAGCAGGCCGCCAGCTGGGCCTATCCGCAGCCGTCGTTCACCGACGACGAGATCGCGTTCACGCTCTGCGGCGCGATGCTCGGCCGCATCTACCTGTCCGGCCACCTCGACCACATGAGCCGTCGGCAGCGCGCGCTGGTTGCGGAGGCCGTACGGGTGCACAAGGACCTCCGCGGCAGCCTGGCCAGCGCACTGCCGTTCTGGCCGCTCGGCCTGCCGCGCTGGACCGATCCCTGGATCGCCCTCGGGCTGCGCGCCCCGGACGCCAGCTACCTGACCGTGTGGCACCGCGGGCCGTTCGACGCAGAGACCGGGACCTTGGCCGAGGGCAGGACCGGAACCGGAACCGGAACGCGGCCCGATATCACCCTGCCCGTTCCGCACCTCCGCGGCCGGCGGGTTAACGCGGAGCTGCTCTACCCGCGTTCGACCGGGGCCGCGGCCGGAGCCACCTGGGACGCCGCCGCGAGCGCCCTGTCAGTGCAGCTCCCGCGCGTCCCGTCGGCCTGCCTCATCCGACTCGGCGCGCAGTGAGCGCTCGCCGCCACGCCGTCGTCGGCACCGTCCCCGGCGCCAGGCCCGGCTTAGACGCCGGGGACTGCCACCCGGATCGCGACCAGCGTCGCCTAGCTTCGGGCCGGGGCGAATTCGGGCGGCGGGCGGCCATCGCCGGGCAGGGGCGTCCCCTACCCTGAAACCGTGCCTGATGAGCGGGATGAGACGCGACCTCGCGATCCGCGGAACTTCCCTGGTTCCGGCTGGTTGCCGATGTCACCGCCGGTGGCCTTCCAGGTCTACGGGCTGGACGCTTCGTGGACGGGTGCGCGTTGGCTGGATTTGTTCGGCGACAAGATCGGCGATCAGCCCAGGTGGATAGCGCTGGGCCACGAGACCGCGGACGGCCGGTCGCTGATTATGGTGAGCACGTATTCCGCGCTACCGACCGACGATCAGGCGGCGCGGGCTGGGCAGCCGCCGTTGGCGGACGTGGCGTTCGACGCGGCGCATATTTTGATCAACGTGACGCTCCCGGTGCAGTCGGTGCCCCGGCCAGACGGCTTCCTCCCGCTGCTAACGGAGCACGCCAAGCACGCGGCCGGTCAGAGCGCGCATTGGCCGACGGTCCAATGGCGGGTAGACGCCGCATCCGTGCCCGCACGCGTGTGGCAGTTCGCCGGCGGTTGGGCGGCGATCACCGACCCCGTGGACGACGTGTACCTGTCTGCGGTGGGTGTCGGCACGCGGCCGGAAGACGTGTCGCTCACCCGGCTCCAAGACGGCCGCGCGTACCACTTCGACCTCGCCCAGCCGCTGGGCCCGGGCCTGCTGACAGCGTCCAGGCAAGCGGCTGGGGTTGAGTTCGGGGGATCGCACTGGGAGAGCCAGTACTGGCACGCCGACCACGTGCGGCTGATGCGCGCTCTGCCGCCGACGTAGGGGAGCGGTCGATGTCTGATCCGAGTCCACATCTCGATGTCCGCCGCTTCGGCTCGGAGGATGGGATCCGTCTTGCCGGGCTGATATGGCCCTGCTACGACGAGGTCTTCGGCGATTTTGACGATTTCAGGACGTGGAACGACGACCTGTTCACCCGGCACGCCACCCGGAGCGGCTACCGGCTCGTCGTCGCCGTCGATGGCTCGGCCGTCGCCGTCGATGGCTCGGCCGTCGCCGTCGATGGCTCGGCCATCGCCGGATTTGGCTGGGGCTACATCGGTGAGCGGGGCCAGTACTGGACCGACCTCGTCTGCGATGCGCTGCCGGGCAGCGTGACCGAGGAGTGGGTCGGAGGCCACTTCGAGTTCGTGGAACTGGCCGTCGCGCCGCAGTACCGGCGTCGCGGGCTCGGCCGCCTGCTGCACGACACCCTGCTCGACGGCGTCAGCCAGCGAGCGTTGCTGAGCACGACCGACGACCTCGCGGACTCGGCCGTCCGGCTGTACCTCAGCAGCGGCTGGCGCAAGCTCGGCGTTCTGCGGCCGGGTACTCAAGTGATGGGCCGGCTGGCCGGTCAATAGCGCCAGGCAAATACCCCCAATACGCTCAATTCTCTAAAGCCGTCCAGGGGCGAGGTGTTGGCGGTAGCCTCTTGCCTGGTGGATTTCGGCACCCAAGGAGACGTTGGATGGCTTCGCATAAAAAAGAACCGCAAAGCCCGTCGGCCGAAGACCCGAATAAACACGATGATGATCCAGAGCAATCTCTCGCGCACTATGCGACGACCGTCGGCATTGTGACCGGGCTTTTCGGCATGCTGTCCGCCGTCGGTTTAATCCTGCTGCCCTCGGAGACGATCCGAGAGAAAATTCTGGTCATAGCAGCGTCCCTGGCCGTATCGGTGGCCGGCCTGACCGGAGTCGGCGCCTGGCGCAGTCGACGCAAGTTCGGCCTCACCGCGCTCGCGGGCGGACTGGCCATCGTCTGCCTGGCCGCCTTGTCCTTCGTGGCAGCCAGCGGGGTGCGGTCAGCCGCCCGGGCCACACCTCGCGGTTCATCCGGTGCGCAGCCGGGCGCCAGTCGGAAGATCGGGCCGTCGAAGACGCCTCACGGGGCGTCTCCGAGCGGGAGTTCCCACCCGACGATTGCGCCGTCTTCGCGCCGGAGCCCCCACCCGACGCCCTCTGTCTCGACGGGAACCAGTCCGGCGGTCGACCCGATTTACCTGTCCGGGCTGACCGGCGACCCGGGATCGGACCAGGGTTGGGTCGCTCCGATAAAAGGACCGCAGAGCATAAACAACACCGAATACAGGCAAAGTCTCGGGTATCGGAATTTGTGTACCAATAATACTTCAGTAATTTACCATCTGGGCAGACCGTACAAGAACCTCGTGGCCGAAGTGGGCCTCGCCGACGGTTGGTCAGCTGAAGAAGACAACGGCACCGAGGCCACCTTCACCGTCGACGCGGGAACAGGCGCCGGCGCCTTCACCCTTGTTACCGCCGCCACCGCCGAAGGTGGGCGTCCGTCACTGCTAGACACGCCACTTCCGACGGGCACGACCGAGCTCGAGCTGACCACGAAAATCATGGACGGCTGCATGCAAGAGTCCACCGTCGTTTGGGGCAACGCCCGGGTGGTGCCTTAGCCGCCATATTCCGATTCCGCGACCTCACGCCATGCCAGGGTTACCCGAGTAGGCGGAGTTTCGTCGCCCACTCGACGACGGTGTCGGTATAGAGCGCAGGCTGGTATCTGTGCATCGCGTGCGGCATGTCGGGAAAGGAGCGGAACGTCAAGTCCTGCCCGGCGCCCGTGACGAGCTCACCGGCACGGTGGGCCTGAAGGTCCGACATGGCGCCAACCAGGGTGCCGGTGGCCTCGTCGACCTGGTGAAAGTGGTGGGTGAGCAGGACCGGCACCTTTACGTTGGAGATCATGTTGGCGTGGTCGCAGGACGCGGTGGCGATGCCCGACACGAACGCCTTACCCCACTCGGGGTCGTACTCCTTCAGGTTCTGCGGCACTCCCGGGGCCTGTTCACCCTCCAGGGGCGGGAACATGGCGGCGAAACCCCGCAGCATGGACATCGTCAGGGCCTGCGGGATCGCTCGCTGCAGCCCGTCCCAGTCGCCGACCGACCACTGGTCACCGAGGTAGGCGTTCCACAGCGCGAACATCGGGCCGATGCCCTGCCGGATGGACTGCCCGACCGCCGGGTTCGCCTCGGAGGCGAACAGCGGCGGGTCCTCCCACACGGCGGCCGCGACCTGACCGGGTTTGGCGAAGGCCGACAGCCACGCGGCGATGGTCCCGCCGGAGGAGAGCCCGGACACGATCGCCGGTCGTCCGATCACCAGGTCGATGAACCGGACCAGGTCGCTGCCGAAGGTGTCAAGCGTGTACCGGCCGGGAGTCCAGGTCGAGCGGCCCTGACCGCGCAGGTCGACCGCGAATACGTGGAAATACTCGGCCAGCAGCGGCATCGCCTCCTCGTACCCCCACCACGACTCGCTCTGGGCGGGGATCAGCAGCAGCGCGGGAAGACCAGGGTCGCCGGTCACTGCGTAGTTGAGCTTGACCTCGCCCAGATCGACGATGTGCTCGTCGAAGGAGTGCGGAACATAGATGTCGGCGTGATCGTGCGCCTCGAGGTAGGCCATCTGGTTTCCCTAGTCTCATCATGCGGTGTGACTCAGAGCACGTTAGCAACGATATGTGATAACAACAAGGCTCCGCTGTCAGCCAGACTCCGCCGCCTCTCGTCGGCTAGCGCCGCCTGGCTGCGCCGGGTGCCTGAGGCGCGGGCGCGCGGGCGGCGCGGGCACGCGGAACGGCGCGGGGCCACCGGCCCTCAATCCCCACCGTCACCACGCGCAACAGGCCGGACGGAGATCGGGGTTAGCGTGGGGACTTCGGGTCGCGGGGTGCCCTTGCGGCACACGATGACGCCCGCGGCCGGAAAACGCGGCCCCCAACGGAACACAATCACGACCCCCGCGCCGGACGGGTCGCCGGCATCCGCCACCGGCACCCCAAAACCCGCCCCCGCACCACGAGCACGCCGACTGACTGAAGCCGCCGGCACACCCAGCAAGCCGCCGCCTGACAAGGTAAGCCCCTGGGATGTCTAGCGCTGGTTAGCGGCGGTAGTAGCGAGTGGTCCCGATCACGTTGACGCGGGCTTCGGGCAGGCCTAGCTTTCGCCCTATGCTCGTCCTGCTTGTCCTGCTCGTCCTGCCCGTCCGCTAGGGACCTGGCTCTTGCCCCCAGTGAAGGAGTCCGCATGACCACGGCCCAAGAAGGCCAGATGGCGCCCGCCCAGCGCCGGAAGTTCGTCCGCGAGCACCGGACGGCGATATTCGGATACGGCCGGAAAGACGACGGGCCCGCCATGACGGTTCTCTACTACCTCATGGACGGCGATGACCTGCTGATCTCGACCATGCTGGCGCGGGGCAAGGCCAAGGCCGTGAAGCGCAACCCCAAGGTGTCGCTGTGCGTCCTGGACGAGAACTGGCCGCCGACCTACATCACCTTGTTCTGCAACGCGACGATCGAGGCCACCGTCAGCGACGACCTCGACGCGGTCGTTGACGTGCTCGTGGGAGTGCTCGAGCTGATGGCAGGCCGCGAGCTTGACGCCTCCGCCCGCGAGCACGCGACCAAGATGGCGGTCAAGGAAGACCGGGTCGTGCTCCGGCTGAAGCCGTACGCGAGCTTCATGACCCCGCCCCGCCACGTCAGCACCGAAGCGGACCTCGACACCCTGACCCACTGGACGAGCTCGTCCCTCCCCTGGAACGCGGAATAGCAGCCGGGCCGGTTACTGGTCGCCGACACCCAACTCCCCGCACGCATCAACGAGCACTCCGATAACGCGACACTCCAGCCCACGGCCGTGATCACGTAGGCGGTCGGCCGCGATCAGGCCGGATCGGCGCGATGGGCGACACCGGATGCCGGCGCGGCCCCGACCATAGGGCCGGCACGGCGTACACGGCCGCGCCCACCGCGTAGGCGGCCCGCTCGTAGTTGACCCGCCAGCCGACGAACTCCGGCCACGCCTCGGCCGGATCGCGCTCGATTGGGAAGTCGACCTCCCTCATCCGCGCCACCGCCTCGAGGAACTCCGAATAGGTCAGCGCGATGCCGGCATCCACGTCGGGCTCATCGGGGATGTCGAAGCCCATCGCCCGGGCGATCCGGTTGAAGCACTCGAACCCGCCTCGCAGGCACAGCCGGGCCGGTATCACCGGCGCCGCCTTGGGGGACAGGGCCAGGAACAGCGCGGCCGAGTCGAGCACGGCCAGCAGCGAGGTAACCCAGGACGACAGCGGCTGCGGCGAGCGGAAACGGGCCAGTTGCAGGTACGTGGTGTGGCTCTCGGCGACGTCGGCCGCCCAGCGTTCCCACTGGGTGTACAGGGCCGGCATGGTGTCCAGGGTCGACATGCCCGATCCCAGCCCGTAGTGGGTGCGCGCGAGCAGTTCCGGGCCCCAGGACGGGACGCTGCCCCGCGAGTTCAGCAGCGCCACCTCGGTTTCCCTGCGGTTGAAGGCGGCGTACAGGGTCGGCAGGTAGGCGATCTGCAGCGCGATGACGATCAGCCCCGTCGCCGCGGCCAGGAACACGATGACAGCCGGCGCCGTCCCGGCGGGCACCGCGAACCCCAGCGTGAACAGCGAGGATCCGGCGTCGACGAAGGCCGACACCACCCCGCGAACGGCGAACGGCCACAACAGCAGCGCGAACCCGACGTACGCGACGACGAGCCACGCCGCCAGCTGGAGCAGCAAGATCGCCGCCGCCTCGGTCGCGAGCAGCTGGTCGCGCCGCCGGGAATCGGCCGAACGCGACACCACCAGCTGGTACGCCCGGTCGACGGTCAGGTCCACCCACCGCGTCAGCCGGGTGCCGACCGAGCGAGTCACGACCAGCGTCCCGATGACGCTGCAGATCGAGGTGAGCAAGAGCAGGCCGCCGATCACCGCCGCCACCACCCGACCAGCCAACGGCATCACCATCGGCTCACCCTGCCGGCCGGCGCCGATCATGTCGTCACCTGTTCAAGGTGATCCCACGACCGGGCCAAGACCCGGCGGCCAGAGCGGCCAGAGCGGCCAGAGCGGACAGAGCGGCTACAGCGGCTGCAGCGGCTGCAGCGGCTAGAGCGGCTAACCGAGCCCGTAGAGCGGCAGACCGATCGCGCCCAGCGCCATGCGGTTCAGCACCTCGCGGGTCGCGCCGGTTCGGCTGGCACCGGGAATGCGCGGAGCGGAGTTGATGAGCCCGATGACCGCGTGCGCGCGGGTGCGGTCCTCCGCCACGCTGCCGGACGGCGCGGCCGCCCGGATCACGTCGACCCAGATCTCGACGTACGCCCGCTGGGTACGACGCACATCGTGCAAGTCTTCAGTAGGCAGGTGGAACCGATCCCGGTCGTAGATCAAGATCAACTCGGGGTCGGACAGCGCGAAGTCGACCTGATACGCCACCAGGTCGAGCAGCGCCTGGGCCGGCGAGGCGGCCGACTGCCGAATCCGCGCACCGCCATCGTGCAGGGTGTGGCTGATCCCGACCAGCAGGGCCGCAAGCACGGCGTCCTTGCTGGCGAAGTGCCGGTAGACGGCGGGGCCGCTGACCCCGGCCGCCCCTCCGATGTCCTCAAGCCGCACGCCCAGGTAGCCGTGCTTGGCGATGAGCCGCTTGGCCGCGGCCAGCAGCGCGTCCCGCCGGTCGGCCTTCAGCTGCTGGCGCGCGGTCACGCCGGGCTCATTCATGAGGAGATTCTATGGACGTTTCGGCTAATGACGACTAACTTAAATTCGGTTAATCATTGTTAACTCGGAGAGGTGCCGTTGCCGATGACCGTGCACAGTACGACCGCGCCGCCCGGTGAACAGCGCCGTGAACAGCACGGCGAACGCGAACAGCGCCGTGAACAGCACGGCGAACGCGAGCAGCGCCGCGAACAGCACGGCGAACGTGAGCAGCACCAGAAGCTGGTGTCAGAACTGCGGGACCGCCTCCGGGCCCGGGCGCTTGGCGGCCCCGAGGCGTCCCGGGCGAGGCACGTGTCCCGCGGCAAGCTGCTGCCCAGGGACCGGGTGGAGCGACTGCTCGATCCCGGCAGCCCGTTCCTCGAGATCGCGCCCCTGGCGGCCGAGGGCATGTACGAGAACGCGACCCCGGGGGCCGGCATCATCACCGGGATCGGCCGGGTCAGCGGCCGGGAGTGCGTCGTGGTGGCCAACGACGCCACCGTCAAGGGCGGCACGTACTACCCGATGACGGTCAAGAAGCACCTGCGCGCGCAGGAGATCGCGCTCGCGAACCGGCTGCCCTGCGTCTACCTGGTCGACTCCGGCGGGGCGTTCCTGCCCCGGCAGGACGAGGTCTTCCCGGACCGAGAGCATTTCGGGCGGATCTTCTTCAACCAGGCCACGATGAGCGCGCGCGGCATCGCCCAGGTCGCCGCGGTGCTTGGATCCTGCACGGCCGGCGGCGCCTACGTCCCCGCCATGAGCGACGAGACCGTCATCGTCCGCAACCAGGGGACGATCTTCCTCGGCGGGCCGCCGCTGGTGAAGGCGGCCACCGGCGAGATCGTCAGCGCCGAGGACCTCGGCGGCGGCGACGTGCACGCCCGCAAGTCCGGCGTCGTCGACCACCTCGCCGACGACGACCCGCACGCCCTCGACATCGTCCGCACCATCGTCGCCGGGCTAGCACCGAAACAGCAACCACCGTGGGAAACGGCAGCGTCACGACCGCCCGCCCGCCCGCAGCAAGACCTCTACGACATCGTCCCGACCGACTCGCGCACCCCGTACGACGTGCGCGAGGTCATCGGCTGTCTGGTCGACGGGGGCGAGTTCCAGGAGTTCAAGGCCGAGTACGGCACCACCCTGGTCACCGCGTTCGCCCAGGATCCACGGGCACCCGGTCGGGGTCGTGGCCAACAACGGCGTGCTGTTCGGCGAATCCGCGCTCAAGGGCGCCCACTTCATCGAGCTGTGCGACCAGCGCCGCATCCCGCTGCTGTTCCTGCAGAACATCAGCGGCTTCATGGTCGGCCGGACGTACGAGGCCGGCGGCATCGCCAAGCACGGCGCCAAGATGGTCACCGCCGTCGCCTGCGCCCGGGTGCCCAAGCTGACCGTGGTCATCGGCGGCTCCTACGGCGCGGGCAACTATTCGATGTGCGGGCGGGCCTACTCGCCGCGCTTCCTGTGGATGTGGCCGAACGCGCGGATCTCGGTCATGGGCGGCGAGCAGGCCGCGTCGGTGCTCGCCACCGTCCGCAGCGACCAGCTCGAGGCGACCGGCCGCACCTGGAGCGACCGAGGACGCCGACGACGTTCAAGGCCCCGATCCGCGAGCAGTACGAGGAACAGGGCAACGCCTACTACTCCACCGCCCGGCTCTGGGACGACGGCATCATCGACCCGGCCGACACCCGCACCGTCGTCGGCCTGGCCCTGTCCGTCTGCGCCCAGGCGCCCCTCGACGACGTCTCCTACGGCGTCTTCCGGATGTGAGGCGGACATGCCACCCTTCGACACCGTGCTCGTCGCCAACCGGGGCGAGATCGCCGTGCCGGGTGATCCGCACGCTGCGGGCGCTCGGCATCCGCTCGGTGGCGGTCTACAGCGACGCCGACGCGGGCGCGCGGCACGTCGCCGACGCCGACCTCGCCTACCGGCTCGGCCCGGCCCCGGCCCGGGCGAGCTACCTCTCGATCGACGCCGTCGTGGCCGCCTGCCGGGCCACCGGCGCCGCAGGCGGTCGCATCCCGGCTACGGGTTCCTGTCCGAGAACGCCGCCTTCGCCGAGGCGCTGGCCGAGGCCGGGGTCACGTTCATCGGGCCGCCGGCGAACGCCATCGCCACGATGGGCGACAAGATCACCGCCAAGAAAACCGTCGCCGCCTTCGGCGTCCCGGTCGTGCCCGGCATCGCCGCCCCGGGGCTGACCGACGCCGAGCTCATCAACGCCGCCAACGACATCGGCTACCCGATCCTGATCAAGCCCTCGGCCGGCGGCGGCGGCAAGGGAATGCGCGTCGTCGAGCGGCCCGAGGACCTAGGCCGACGCCCTTGCCAGCGCCCGCCGCGAGGCGGCGGCGTCGTTCGGAGACGACACCCTCTTCCTCGAGCAGTTCGTGCTCCGCCCGCGGCACATCGAGGTCCAGGTGCTCGCCGACACCCACGGGAACGCGGTCCACCTCGGCGAACGCGAGTGCTCCCTGCAGCGCCGTCACCAGAAGGTGGTCGAGGAGGCGCCGTCGCCGCTGCTCGACGCAGCCACCCGCGCCCGCATCGGCGCCGCCGCGTGCGACACCGCCCGCAGCGTCGACTACATCGGCGCGGGGACGGTCGAGTTCATCGTCTCCGGCGCAGCGACCGGGTGAGTTCTTCTTCATGGAGATGAACACCCGCCTGCAGGTCGAGCACCCGGTCACCGAACTGGTCACCGGCATCGACCTGGTCGAGTGGCAGGTCCGGGTCGCCGCAGGCGAGCGACTCCCGTTCACCCAGGAAGACATCCGGCTCACCGGCCACGCCATCGAGGCCCGCGTCTACGCCGAGGACCCCGGCCGCGAGTTCCTGCCCACCGGCGGCCAGGTCCTCGACCTCATCGAGTCGGCCGGCCCCGGCATCCGGGTGGACTCGGGACTGCGAACGGGCACCGTCGTCGGCTCCGACTACGACCCGATGCTGTCCAAGGTCATCGTGCACGCAGCCACCCGCGAGCAGGCGGTGGCGGGCCTCGACCGGGCGCTGGCCCAGACCAGCGTGCTCGGCGTGCAGACCAACATCGCCTTCCTGCGCCGCCTGCTCGCCGACGACGACGTCCGCCAAGCCCACCTCGACACGTCCCTGCTCGACCGCATCGCCGCCGAGTACCAGCCCAACGACGCGCCCGACGCCGCCTTCCTCGCCGCCGCCGCCCACGCATGGCTGGCCCGCTGGCGGGACGCCGACCCCGGCGACCTCTGGCGCCGGCCGGACGGCTGGCGCGTCGGCGACCGCGCCCCGTCCCGGTTCCGGCTGCACTGCGGCAACCGGACCACGGAAGTCACCCTCGCCGGCGAACCGGAAGCAGCCACCGCGACCCTCGATAACGGCGCAGCCCATCACCTGGAATGCGCGCCGGCGCAGCCAGGGCATCGCGCTGACGATCGACGGCCTCCGCCGCATCTGCCCGGCAGCGACAGCGACAGCGGCCGCCGCCGACACAGTATGGGTACATGTAGACGGCGAGACCTACCCCATACGGCAAGCGCCGGAAGAACGACGCCGAACGGACGCCGGCCAGGACGCCGTCGCCGTGATCACCAGCCCGATGCCCGGGTCGGTGGTGGCCGTGCACGTCGCAAGACGGCGAGAACACGCAGCGTGGTGCGCCGATAGCCGCAGTCGAGGCGATGAAGATGGAACACGTGCTCAAGGCGCCCATCGACGGTGTCGTCGAGATCCTGGTCAAGGTCGGCGACCAGGTCGGCGTCGATCAACCGCTGGCCCGCCTCCGCGCGCCCGCCGAAAACGAAGGCGAAGTCAAAAACGCAACCGAAGGAGAACCAGCATGAGCCTGCTCGGCGAGCTGCCAGACGAGTACAGCGACCTTGCCAAGACCGTCCGCGACTTCGCGGTCAACGTGGTCGCCCCGGTCGCCGCCCACCACGACGCCCAGCACAGCTTCCCCTACGAGGTCGTGGCGGGGATGGCCGACATGGGCCTGTTCGGCCTGCCGTTCCCCGAGGAGTACGGCGGCATGGGCGGCGACTACTTCGCCCTCTGCCTCGCGCTCGAGGAGCTCGGCCAGGTCGACCAGAGCGTCGCCATCACGCTCGAGGCCGGGGTGTCGCTCGGCGCGATGCCGGTCTACCGGTTCGGCACCGAGGCGCAGAAGCAGGAGTGGCTGCCCCGGCTGGCCAGCGGCTCCGCCCTCGGGGCGTTCGGGCTGACCGAGGCCGGCGCCGGCAGCGACGCCGGCGGCACCAGGACCACGGCGGTGGCCGACGGCGACGAGTGGGTGATCAACGGCAGCAAGCAGTTCATCACCAACTCCGGCACCGACATCACCGCGCCTGATCACCGTCACCGCCGTCACGGCGACCGCGTCGACGGCCGCCAAGAAGATCTCGTCGTATCCTGGTGCCCGGCCGGCACCGCAGGCCTGATCGTCGAGCCCGCCTACGACAAGGTCGGCTGGCACACCTCCGACACCCACCCGCTGACCTTCACCGACGTCCGCGATGCCCGAGGCAGAACCTGCTCGGCGAGCGCGGCCGCGGCTTCGCCAACTTCCTCCGCATCCTCGACGAGGGCCGGATCGCGATCGCCGCGCTCGCGGTCGGCGCGGCGCAGGGCTGCGTCGACGAGTGCGTCCGCTACGCCGAGGAGCGGCAGCGCGTTCGGCCGCCCCATCGGCAGCAACCAGGCGATCGCGTTCAAGATCGCCCGGATGGAGGCCCGCGCCGCACGCGGCCCGCCTGGCGTACTACGACGCGGCCGCCCTGCTGCTGGCGGGCAAGCCGTTCAAGAAGGAGGCGGCGATCGCCAAGCTGGTCGGCAGCGAGGCCGCGATGGACAACGCCCGCGACGCGACCCAGATCTTCGGCGGCTACGGCTTCATGAACGAGTACCCCGTCGCCCGCCACTACCGCGACTCCAAGATCCTCGAGATCGGCGAGGGCACGACCGAGGTCCAGCTCATGCTGATCGCCCGCGAGGTAGGTCTCTAACTCAAACTTCAAGATCAACTTCTAGATTTTCCCGAACGGTCCCTGACTCCGCCCAGTCCGCCCCCGCGCGCCATCCCAGCGGCTTACCTCGTCAGCGGCGGCCAGCCGGATTCGCTGATGCTGGCCGCCATCCGGTGGCCCGCCGATTCGCTGGCGGCGCCAGCCAGCGCTACAACATCCTCCACCGCCGCCTCGCAATCCCCACCCGCCACCAAGAGAACACCCGGCTAGGGCGGAGCGCGTCGTAGCGCTGTCGCGCGTGCGGCGGGCGCGAGTTTTTGGGCGGCCGTGCAACCCCGACACCCGTCGCCATGATTGTGTGCCAAACGGGTGCCCGTTTTCTGCCTGCAAGCGACAACGTGTGCAGATTTGGGCACCCCGCGACCCGAAGTGCCCACGATGATGCCTTTTCCGCCCAGTTTCCGTCCAGCCTGTTGCACGTGGTGACGGTGAGCACGGTGCGTCGATCCCCAGCCGCCGACCCGAGGATCTCGCCAAGCGCAGGCCGCTGAGCGCTACGCCACCGGCACCGACGACGTGGCCGCCGACAGCTGCGCCTGCAACGATTCGAGTTCAGCCCGGTAGCGCTCCACGTTGGCCAGCTTGACGTCCTCGTACCCCCGGATCAGATCGGGCAGCGCCGCGATCGCGACCACGAGCGGCTGGGTGTCGGCCCGCAGCAGCGGCAGCGCCGCCTCGATGCTGGCGCGGTACTCGGTGATGAGCTCTCGCTCCAGCCGTCGCATCCGGCTGTAGCCGAAGATGTCCACCCGCGATCCGCGTACCCGGCGCATGGCCCGCAGGCCCACGAACGCGCCGTCGAACCACCGTCCGAGCGCGATCTTGCGCTGCAGCCCCATCGCCCGAAGCAGCGGCGGGTGGAGCCGGTAGGACAGCTTGCTGCCAGGACCGAAGGTAGCGTCCACCTGCAGCTGGAACGCAGGATCAAGCGCGAGCCGCGCGATCTCGTACTCGTCCTTGTACGCCATCAGCTTGTGCAGGTTCCTCGCCACCGCCTCCGTCACCTCGCACTCATCCGAGCCGCCCGAGTCGGCCAAGCCCGTCGAGTTCGCCGAGTTCGCCGAGCCACGCCCGCCCACCATGGCGCCCGCCTCCGCCGCGCGGACCCGCCCGACGAACTCCGCGTACCCCCGCGCGTACCCCTCATCCTGGTAGCTGACCAGATCGGCGATCCGGGACACGACCAGCGCGCCGAGCTCAGACCCGTCCGTCACACCAGTCACGCCCGACAGCCGCTCAGCCTCGGGCGAGCGGGCAACAGTAACGGCGGCGCCAGCCGAATCCTGCCCGAGCCCGAGCAGAGCGTGCAGCCTATCCGCGTCGGCCACCGCCAGCCGCCCCAGCCGGAACGCCTGGACGTTAGCCGTCACCGCGACCCCGTTCAGCGTGATCGCCTGCTCGATCACATCAGCGTCGACCGGAAGCGCGCCACTCTGATAAGCCGCGCCCACCAGCACCATGTTGGCGTACTGGTCATCGCCCAGAGCGGAGCCCGCGACCGAGCCCGCATTCAGGTACACCGTGCGCAAGCTGGCCCCGTCCACCGCCGACCGCACCGCGCCCGGCGTCGGGTAGTCGACCGAGGTGTCGGTGACCATCTGCCCGGTCGGCACCTCCGTGGTCGACACCACCGCGACCGTCCGGCCCGGGTCGGCCGCCGCCAGGTAGGCCGGATCGGTCGCGACCAGCCCGTCGCAGCCGAGGTAGAGATCGCACTGCGACCGCCCGAGCTTGGACGCGAACTCGGCCGGGCCGGCGGTGATGGTCAGGTCAGAGACCACCGCCCCGCCCTTCTGCGCCAGCCCGGTCTGGTCGAGGCCGCGCACCTCCCGCCCGTTCAGCACCGCGGCCGTGGCCAGGATCTGGGCCACGGTCACGATCCCGGTCCCGCCGATCCCGGTGATCCGCATCCGGAACTGTCCCGCATCGAAGGAACGCACAGGCGCCGGCAGCGAGGCCTTCTCCACCGAAGGCAGCGCGGCCCGGCGAAACCCCGACCGCGGCACCACGGTGACGAACGACGGGCAGTCGCCCTCAAGACAGGAGTAGTCGACATTGCAGGACGCCTGGTGGATTTGGGTCTTCCGCCCGAACTCGGTCGCGACCGGGTGGACCGACAGGCAGTTGGACTTCGCCCCGCAGTCGCCGCAGCCCTCGCAGATCCGCTCGTTGATCATGACCTTCGCGGCCGGCGTGACCGCCTTGCCCCGGCGGCGCTTGCGCCGCTTCTCGGCCGCGCACTCCTGGTCGTGGATCAGCACGGTCACGCCCGGCACCTTGGCCAGCTCCCGCTGCACGTCGATCACGTCGTCGCGATGGCGGATCTGGACCGCCCGCGGCAGCGACCCGGCCTTGGTCCGAGCCGGGTCGTCGGAGGTCACCACGATCTTGGCCGCCCCCTCGGCCTGCAGCAGCCGGACCAGCCCGGGCAGCGACATCCCGCCGACCGGATCCTGGCCGCCGGTCATCGCCACGGCCGAGTTGTACAGCAGCTTGTAGGTGACGTTGACCCCGGCCGCGACCGACGCGCGGACCGCCAGGCTGCCCGAGTGCCAGAAGGTCCCGTCGCCGAGGTTCTGAATGAAGTGCGGCTCGTCCACGAACGGCGCCATGCCGATCCACTGGGCGCCCTCGCCGCCCATCTGGGTCAGCCCGACGACGGTGCCGACCTGCTCCGGCGGCATGAACAGGACCATCGCGTGGCACCCGATCCCGCCCCCGACCAGTGTTCCCGCGTCGGCCTTAGTCGAGGAGTTGTGCGGGCACCCGGAGCAGAAGTACGGGCTGCGCGCCAGCAGCGGCAACTGCGCACGCTCCCGAAGCGGCTGACTGCGCCACGCCCGCACCGAGTCGATCTCCAGCCGGTCGAGCGCCCGGGCGAGCCCGACAGCGACCGCGTCCGCGTCAAGCTCGCCGGTGCTGGCGAACAGAGAATGCCCGCGCGCGTCGAGCTTGCCGTGCACGGTCGGCCGAACCGCCCTGTCGTAGAGGATCTCCTTGACGCTCGCCTCCAGGAACGCGCGCTTCTCCTCGACCACGATGAGCTCGTCCAGGCCGTCGGCGAACTCGCCGATGATCGACGGTTCCAGCGGCCAGATCAGGCCCAGCTTCAGCACCCGGATGCCGTGCCTGCGCAGCCCGGCCTCGTCCAGGCCGAGCGTCGTCAGCGCCTCGCGCACATCGAGGTAGGTCTTGCCCGCCGCGATGATCCCCACCCGGTCGCCGGGCGCGCTGCTCATGATCCGGTTGACCGGGTTGAGCCGCGCGTACTCGAGCGCGCGCGGCAGCCGGACCGCGTGCAGGCTGCGTTCCAGCTCCGCCAGGTTGGCGCCGAGCAGTCGGGCGCTCGGCCGATGGTTTCCCGGTCCGAAGTCGCCCAATGTTGGCACCACCCGGTCCGGGTGCACCCGCACCGTGCTCGCCCCGTCGGCGACCGCCGTGGTGATCTTCATCGCGCCCCACGTCCCGCTGAACCGGGACAGGTAGTGCGCGTGCAGCCCGAGATCGAGCACGTCCTGCGGGTCGGCCGGGTACAGCGTCGGTATCGCCAGGTCGGCCAGCGTGCCCTCGGAGACGCAGGGCACAGTGGACGACTTCGCGGCCGGGTCGTCGCCCGCGAGCGCCACCGCGCCGCCGCGGGGGTCGGTCCCGATCAGGTTGGCATGGCGAAGCGCGTCCGACGCCCGGTCCAGGCCGGGGGACTTCCCGTACCAGACCCCGGACACCCCGTCCGGCCGCAGCCGCCCCGTCTCCCGCGCGGTCTGGCTGCCCATGACCGAGGTGGCGGCGATCTCCTCATTCAGCCCCGGCCGGTGCACCACGTCGAGCTCGCCGAGCAGGCCGCTGGCGCCCGAGCTCGAGGTCGTACCCGCCCAGCGGCGATCCCTCGTACCCGGAGACGAAGGTCCCGGTCCGCAGCCCCTGCGCGCGGTCCCGCCTCGCCAGGTCGAACAGCACTCGCACCAGCGCCTGCACGCCGGTCAGGTAGACCGTGCCCTCCTCGCGCAGGTACCGGTCGGTCAGCGCATAGTCCATGAGTCATCCATCCCCGGTCCCGCAGTGGCGGCCATTTGGCCAGTTCTGCCGATGAATCCCGTGCAGAGTTACCAAACAGTAGGCATAGCCACTGCCAATCGGTCAACACTCATCGTAAAATTTGAGCCACTGGCATGATCGGCACAATTGTCCGGCGAGCGTCGCTGGGCAGCTGGTACAGGAGGCGAGATGGCGGGCGACCTCGACCAACTGGACCTGGCGGTGCTGCGCCTGCTGGTCGCGCAGCCGCGCGCGGGCGTCCGCGAATACGCCCGTCAGCTCGGCGTCGCCCGCGGCACGGTGCAGGCCCGCCTCGACCGCCTGCAGCGCACCGGCGTGCTCACCAGCTTCCGCCCGCACATCGCCCCGGCCGCGATGGGCTTCGCCGGCCTCGCCTACATCCACCTGAACCTGGCCCAGGGCATGCTCGACGAAACCAGCAGGCGGCTGGCGGGGATCCCGGAGGTGCTTGAGGCCAACGCGATCACCGGCGAGACCGACATGCTGTGCCAGGTCGTCGCGCGCGACAACGCCGACCTCGAGCGCGTGGTGCAGACGATCATCGCGGTCCCCGGCGTCATCCGCTGCCGGACCGAGGTCGTCCTGAGCAGGCGAATCGAGCCCAGGATCACCCCGCTGCTGGAAAAGCTGTCCAAAGAGACCGGCTGAAGATCAAAACCACAAGACCAATTTGTCCGAACGGACCGTTAGCTCCGCCCCCGCCGTCAGCTCCACCGGGAACCAATCACGCCGGTGACCGTGTCGCCGTCGACGAACACATGGGTGATCTGCAGCTCGGTGGCCAAGGCGTCGCCGGAGGTGCTTGAGCGCGCCCGCACCCTCGGCTGAGGAGCGTGCCCACTGGTTCTCGCTCCCGTCCCCGTCAGCAGATGGTCGAACTGCGACCGAGGTTCGTGCCGTCGGCACGAGTGAAAGCCGCTATGTAATAAGGGCCTTCGCCGAGGGTCGGGGCCACGGAGCCGGTCCAGGTGGATGATTTGGCTGTGTTGCAGGTGTGCTTGTACTCGTGGCCTGCATCCCACATCCAAACGTTGAAAGCGCCGTCCTCCCACTTTGTAGCGTTACCTATTAGATTCTCCGATTTCCCGAACCGGCTGTTAGACATAATCGGGGTACACGCCCAAGTCCCCGGCGCCGGACTCCGATAGCCGCATACCTGCACGGCTGAGATGTTCTTGGTTATGCCCACGGCAACCCAGTACGGACTCGGCGGGATGGGCGCCGCGTGAGCTTCCGTCGCCGGCCCGAGCGTTGCCGCAGCGACTGCGGCGACACCGGTGAAGCCGACGGCCACGCGCATCCTCTTCTTTTTCTTGTCAGACGATGGCGTGCTCGGCTCGACCATAGAAATCTCCATACTCGTGCGGATTTCTTACCTGTTTTCCCCGCACGTTATCGCCAGGCCATGCCATTTACTATCCCTAAGATGAGTAGTCCCATCGCCACGACCCTGGATCAGTGTTCTGGTTCGTACTTGAAGGAGAGCTGGAGCTTGGTGCGATAGGTGATCGACCCGCCCTCGTCCAGGTGAATGTCCTGCTTGATGACCTCGGCCACCCGCAGATCGCGGAGCGTGCCGGCCGCCGTCCTGATCGCCTCCGATGCCGCGTCTTCCCATGAAGTGGTGCTGGTCCCGATGATCTCGGTCACCCTGTACACGCTCATAACGCTCTCCTCTGACCGGTGCAACCCGCTCCGGGCCGCTGCGGCCAGCCTTTCACATGACACCCGGTCAGGTCGTCGTTACGGACAGGTGATCACCCGGAACGCCGACCCGGATGGCCGGCCGAGACCGACGAGGCGGCTACGGCACCCGGATAAGCAGTTCGCCGTGCAGGACGCTGATCCAACCGTCCGGGTGGGCCGCCCACTCGCGCCACGCGGCGGCGATCGCGTCGATGTCCTCCTGCGTCCCCAGCCCGCTGGTTAGGAGCTGCTCGGTGATCGCCGAGGCGGCGATGCGGTCGGCCCACATGCCGCCCCAGGCCTCCCGCGACGTCGGGTCCGCGTAGCACCACGTCGACGATGTCGCCGACACATCCGCGATCCCGGCCGCATGGGCCCATGCCAGCAGCCGACGTCCGGCGTTCGGCTCGCCGCCGTTCGATCGGGCCGCCGCCTGGTACAGCTCTTGCCACCGATCCAGACCGGGAAGCTCCGGGTACCAGGTGAAGCCGCTGTAGTCGCCGTCGCGCACCGCCACCACGCCACCTGGGCGGCACACCCGCACCATCTCGCGCAGCGCCGTCACCGGGTCCGCTACGTGCTGCAGCACCTGGTGCGCGTGGACCACGTCGAATGATCCCGACGGAAACGGAAGGTCGTGGATGTCGCCCGTGACCAGCCGCGCCGACGTGCGCCCGCGCCGCTCAAACTCCGCCCGGGTCACCGCCAGCGCCGCCTCGGTCACTTCCACTGCGGTGACTGGCCCTGGGGCCACCCGTTCCGCCAGGTCGACCGTGATCGTGCCGGGCCCGCTGCCGATGTCGAGCAGCGACAGACCTGCCCGCAGGTGGGGGAGCAGGTAGCCGGCGGAGTTCTCCGCCGTCCGAGTCCGGTGTGAGCGCAGCACGCTCTCGGCGTGCCCGTGGGTGTAAGTCGCGGTGTCAGGCATACAGCCAGATTATCACTCGCCTCCACGATGCGAGACGCAAGTCTCATTATTTGAGACATCGGGTAACGCGGAAAAGCCTGGCCGGCATTTATGATCGCCTTATCCCGAATTTGCCGGCGACCAAGGACGGGCCATCCATCCAGCTCAAGCCCTTTCAAGGGGAGAGCCCGCTGGTCTCCTTCAACCAGCGACTCGGCCATTTCGATGTGACGGAGATCCCTCCGGCCAATCCCGGCGAGCCGCTGATCTACGTCACCTTCCACGTAGATGCACAAGGGGATCTCAGCATTACCGCCCGGGACGAGGGCACCGGCCGAGACCTGCCCGTGCTGCGACGCTAGCGGCACGTCCGGTCCGGATCAGAATGTGATGACGGCGCGGCCCCGGAGACCGCCTGCCTCCATCAGGTGGTACGCCTCGGCGGCGCGCTCGGGCGGGAAAAGGCCGGCCACACGCAGCTGGATACGTCCCGCTGCAGCCTCGTCGGCCAACTGCTCCAGCCAGGCGGTGTTGTGCATTGCGTTGCCGACGCTGACCGCCTCGATGGTGATGTTCCGGCCGGGTACCGGGCCGCCGTCCCAGCCGCGCACGACCGCGATCGCGCCGCCGTCGCGGATGGCAGGCAGCACGGCGCGGGTGAGCGCGGCGGTGGTGTCGAAGACCGCATCGACCCCTCCGGGCAGCAGTTGTCGGACCGCGTCGGCGAACCCGTCGCCGCGGGGCAGCACGTGGTCGGCTCCGAATCCGGAGACGAGGGCCTCGTCGCCCGATCCGGCGTCGGCGATCACCCGGATGCCGCGCTGGCGGGCGAGGCCAATGACGTAAGAGGCGAGCAGACCGGCGCCGCCGGTGACCGCCAGCGTGGATCCGATGGTCAGGTCGAGCATCCGGAGGCCTTCGAGTGCGGTCAGGCCGTTCATCGGCAGGGTGGCTGCCTCCGGTGCGCTCACCCCGCGCGGCATCGGGACGACGCACGCCGCGGGGACTACCACCAGTTCCGCTTGGGCGCCTCCCTCGGGCAGCCATGGGCCGACGACGGCCATGACCGATTCGCCGACGGACAGCCGCCCGCCTGCGTGGCCGAGCGACTCGATGGTCCCGGCCGCGTCCATCCCGGGCGTGAACGGCGGTTCGACCGCTCTGCGCCACATGAACACGTCGATCGGGTTGACCGCGGCGGCAGCCACGCGCAGCCGGACCTCGCCCGGGCGCGGCTCGCGCACGGTCCGGTCTTCGACCGTGATCGCGTCCGGGCCGTCGGCTTTGTTGACAGTCACTGCTCGCATAGCACCCTCCTGTCGGGAGCAGGTCGGCTCCGGCCCGAGTTCACTGACTTGAGCGAACGCAGGCGCCAGCGCCAAAGCGCGCTGCCCGTTCGCGTACCTGGTTTGCCGCCGGACCGCGGATCGCGTGAAGGATGCCTGGTCACAGGGTCAACCTATCGGCGGCCGGCCTCGGCGCAGCGTCGATCCTGGCCAACGGTACCGAACTACGGGTGAGCTCAGCCCAGCAGGACGGGGAGGGACTCCAGGCCGTTTATCAAGCTGACGGAACGCCAGCGGAGTTCCTCCGGCCGGGCCGCGAGCGACATTCCCGGGAAACGGTCGAGCAGGGTCCCGAGGGCGATCTCGGCCTCCATCCGAGCGAGGGGAGCGCCCAGGCAGTAGTGGATGCCGTGCCCGAAGGCGATGTGGCCGCTGGTATCGCGGCCGAGGTCGAGACGCTCTGGCCCGGGGAACCGGGCGGGGTCGCGGTTAGCGGGCGGGAGCGCGATGATCACCCACTCGCCTGCCGGGATCGTCTCGCCGCCGATCGTTATCTCCTCGGTGGTGAACCGATCGTTCGCGTGGTTGACCGGGCTGGTGAACCGGAGCAGCTCCTCGACCGCGACCGGGAGCAGCGACCTGTCCGCGCGCAGTCGGGCCATTTCACCAGGGTGGGTCAGCAGCGCCAGGACGCCTGAGGCGATTAGGTTGACGGTGGTGTCGAAGCCCGCCATGACCAGCAGGAAGGCGGTGGACACGAGCTCGGTGTCCGTCAGCTGGTCCGCCGTCTCGTCCGCCTGGTCGCTGACGGTGATCAGCGCCGACAGCAGGTCGTCGCCGGGTTCGGCTCGCCTGGCCGCGATCAGCCTAGTGAAGTAGGCGGCCAGGTCGTCCTCCACCGGCGGCATCTCCCCGGCCACGTCGTAGCGGAGGACGGCCGCCGCGATCCGGGCGCGGTCCGCCTCCGGGACGCCGAGCAGCTCGCACAGCACGGTGACCGGCAGCGGACGGGCGTAGGCGGCGAGCAGGTCGACGACCCCGTCGGCCGCCGCCAGCCCGTCCGCCAGGCCCGCCGCGATCTGCGCGGTGCGCGGCCGCAGCCGCGCCACCCGGCGCGGGGTGAACGCCTTCTGCACCGGGCGGCGGAGCCGGGTGTGATCCGGCGGGTCGGCGTGCAGCATGTGCGTCGCCACGCCGCGGGCCTCGCTCGGCCGCGACCGGGGCCCGCCCGGCCACCGGCTCATGTCCCGGGCCAGCCGGGGATCGGCCAGCGCGGCCCGCGCTTGCGCGTAGCGCGTGACGAGCCAGGCGCGCCCGTAACCCGGCATCCGCACCTCGGCGACGGGCCGGGACTCCCGCAGCCGCGCGAAGAATCCCCACGGATCCTGGTAGTAAGCCTCGCCTTCGAGGGACACCGGCTCGGTCGCGGTCAGGTCCGTCATGGTCCTCACCGTAGGGGCCCGATTGCGCGATCGTCACCTGGTTTTCCGGCCGATCAGCATCGGCCTCCGGCCCCTGTCCACTCCGCTCTTATGGCACCAGGCTGAACGCCTGGGACGGCGTGCCGTTGCAGGCGAACTGCTCGAGCTGAACTCCGCTGCCGGTCGAAGGAGCGTCAAGGCACAGGCCCGAGTTGTCGGCGGCGAAGGAGTAGTAGCCGGAGTACTGCAGGCCGCTGGCAAACAAAGCGTTGGTGTTGCCGGTCCCTCCGTAGTTCCAGGTCTGGAGCGTGTCTCCAGGGGTGGTGGCACCCACCCCGCCGCTGATGTTCCAGCTCTCGCCCTCGGACTGGGCGTTGTCGTTGACAACCTCGTAGTAGCCGCTCACCGACGTGGCCACGAACTGCCAGAGCTGGCTGGTGGCCCCGGTGCAGGCCAGCTGCTCCACGGCGGTGCCGTTGGCGGTCGAGCCACCGGCCGCGCTCGCGCACAGGCCGGAACCCTCGTTCACCACCTCGTACCACGACGAGGTGTTGATGCCCGAGTTCGCCACCAGGCTGAACGCCTGGGCCGAGGAGCTGTTGCAGGTGGACTGCACGAGCTGAACCCCGCTGCTGTTAGAAGGAGCGTCCAGGCACAGCCCCGAGTTGTCGGCGACGAAGGTGTAGGAGCCCGAGGACCCGAGCTTGGCGGAGAACAGGGCGTTGGTGTTGCCGGTCCCTCCGTAGTTCCAGGTCTGGAGCGGGTCGCCCGGGGCGGTGGCGCCGTCTCCGCCGGTGATGTTCCAGGTCTCGCCCTCGGACTGGGCGTTGTCGTTGACTACGTCGTAGTAGCCGCTGACCGAGGTCGGCACGAACTTCCAGAGCTGGTCGGCTGCACTCGTGCAGGCCTGCTGGACCACGGCGGTGCCGTTGGCGGTCGAGCCTCCGGCGGCGGTGGCGCACAGGCCGGAGCTCTGGTTGACCACCTCGAACCACGACGAGCTGACGCCGGAGGGGGCGAAGCTCATGGCGTGCAGGTTCCACCCCCCGTTGTCCTGGTCGACGACCAGCGCCTGGGTGCCCGCGGGCAGCGTGACGGTGGCGGTCACCGTCGTCCAGTTCTGCCAGCCCCCGGTGGCGGGGATGTTGATGTTGCCCGACAGGTTGGCGCCCGCGAGGTTGGCGATGTGCAGGCCGTCGGTTACGCCGCTGGGGGAGGCCACCCGCAGGCTCACCGTGTAGGTGCCGGCGCTGGCCGCGTTGACCGTGTACCTGGTCCACTGCCCACTGCCGGTCCAGCCAAGGTTGTAGCCGGCGCCGGTGCCGGTCGTGTCGGTGGTGTCGCTGGTGGTCTCCAGGTCAACCCCGTCGCTGCGGTAGCTGTCGGCCGTGCCGTTGACCGAGCTGACGTTGTAGCCCACGCCTTGCCCGCCGGTGTCGTAGTTGGCGGCCTGCACGGTGCCGGGCACCTCGGCCGCGGTGCCGCCGAAGGCGGCCTCGCCCGCGGGGGTCTGGCTGTAGCCGGCCGCGACGATGTTCGCCTGCACCGCGCTCTGGGTGGCCTCGGATGGGAATCCGGCAACGTCGGCGGCTTCGTAGAACTCCCCGTCGCCCAGGCTCGTGTTGTCCCCGCCGGTGCCAAGCTCGATGGAGCTCTGGATCTTCATCGGGTCATAGCCGCCGCTCGGCAGCGCGCCAGAATAGGTCTGGATCAGTCCGCCTGACTGGGCGTTGCCGTATTGCAGGGTCATGTTGGTCCCGCCGTTATTTTCCTCCCAGGCGGAGAGGAACGTGCCGTTCTCGCTCGGGTAGGCCGGTGGATTGTTCCCGGTGTTGCTGAAGTACATGCCGTTTTCTATGTCGGCCCCCACCCAGGGGCCGGGGCCGGTGCAGTTGCCCGTCCAGCAGTCCGTGCCGTAGTAGATCGCGTTCATGGTGGCGTTGCCGTCGTCGGAGTCGTTGGTCTCGCCCTGGCCGAAGTCGAAGCAGCACTGGTTGCTGGTGATGTTGGAGGACATGACCGCGTACAGCCCGTCGGGATTAGCGCCGGTCGGCAGGTTCTTGGCCGAGTTGTCGCGGTAGCCGGTGCCGAACTTGTCGAACTCAAGCCCGTACGCTGGCTGGCCGCCGACGTACACCGGCAGCGCCTCGGCCGGGGCGCCGATGTCGGCCCCGCCGGGGCCGGGGCCCGCGTTCCCGCCACTGCAGCCCGAGCAGGAGGTGCCCGGCGAGATCGGCATGTTGTTGACGTTGGAGGTCTGGTCGTACAGCTCGGTGACCGTGCACGTCGTGCCGGCGCAGAACGAGTTCTCCGGCGCCACGTTGACAACCCCGCCGGCCGATTTCAGGCCGACGTTGAGGAAGGTCGAGTCGGAGGCGCGCTGGACCTGGTAGAGCGGCCCGTTATAGGCCTCGAACAGCGCCCGGGTGGTGCTGTAGGCCGCCTCGCACGGAGTGCCGCCGGAAGCGTAGATGTCGCAAGGCTCGACCGTGGCCGCGCGCGCGGGCGTGGCGCTGAACGCGGGGATGGCGAGCGCTGCCGCCAGCACAAAGCTCGCGGCCAGCACTACCCACCGCCGGATGAGGGCTATCGAGAACATGTGTCAGCTTCCGTGATCGGAGATGCGGGGCACGCGGCGCGCGGGCGGGCCGCCCTGCGCTGTTCATCGGACGTTTTACGCTTCTTGACAGTGAGATTCCGCCAGCTTTCCGCATGCGTCAACTGGCCGCCACAGAAATATTTCGTAAATGATCCGATGTATGCCCGATGACAGTTACTCGCGCCGAAATCAGCACGCTTGCGGCGGCCGGCCGTAGTCGGCGAGGTCCGCCGAGCCCGTCCCGGCCGGGCCACGTCCTTCAGCGGGAATGAGATAGCCCGCTCGCTGCCGGGTGACGATCAGCGGCTGGCTGCCGGGCGGCTCAAGCTTGGCTCGCAGCCGGCTGATGTACGTGCGGACGTATTCAGTCTCCGCCTCGTACCCTTGGCCCCAGACCTGGCGTAGCAGGTGTGCACGGGACAGCAGTTTCCCTCGGTTGATGGCGAGTTCGCGCAGCAGCGCGAACTCGGTCGGAGTGAGGCGCACCTCGGCGCCGGCGAGGTGTACCTGCTTGCTCGCCAGGTTGATCGACAGGCCGCCGACGGCGATCCTGGCTGGCGCGGGCTCGGCCGGGGCCTCGGCGGGCCGGGTCCGGCGCAGCGTGGCGCCGATCCGGGCCAGCAGCTCCTCGATGCCGAATGGCTTGGTCATGTAGTCGTCGGCGCCCATGTTCAGCGCCGTGACTTTGTCCTGCTCCCCGCCTCTGGCCGACACCACGATGATCCCGACCGGTGACCGCTCGCGGATCTCGCGGCACAGCTCGAACCCGTCGGCGCCTGGCAGCATGAGGTCGAGCAGCACCATGTCCGGCTGCTCGAGGTCAAGCAGGTCGATCACCTTGCTCCCGGCCGAGACGACCGTGTCGAAGCCCCGCACGACCAGGTTGGAGCGGATCAGATCGACGATGTTCGGATCGTCTTCAATAATCAGCACCTTTGTCGCGACCATCGGATTACTTACCGTAGTCATGGGCTTTCTCCAGTGATTAGTCATCCCCGCATCGCGCAACTATAAGACGGTTTGCCCGCCATGATCCAGCATCCGGGAAACGTTGATCGAAGTTACGTGGCGGCCAATGCGCGCAGGGGCCAATCTGCTGATTTTCGAGTTTGTTTCGGTCGCCCTGGCCCATCCTCATGATCGACGAACTCGGCATCGCGCGATGTACGCTGCGCTACGGACCGAACGTGGACGAGGTGTCACGCTGGTCGCCGAGGGGGCTGGACCGGATCGCCAGGCGCCGTCCGGCGACGCAGAGTGATATTTAGTACGCATCTAGCAACTAAAACTATCTATAAAATATTAACGTATCGGCGATCGCCCAAACATTGACCGGTACGCCATTTAGGGCTACCTTTTCTCGCCGCCGTTACGCCTGTGTAACGAAGGCCGGCCGGTCTAGTCCAATTAGATCACGGGTGTGTTTCGGCCCTTGATGTATGGCGTTCCCAAGATCTACCTTTCATCCCGGAAGGACACGCGAGTTGTGCGGTGTCCCACGTCGTCGTATCTGAGCACATTGTGGTGGCGAAAGGGGTCTGGGATGCTTCTGCGTAACAGAGGTCAGGGAGGGTGGCACTCTCGTTCACAAGGCCACGGCACATCAAGGTCTCTGCCAAAGCTGGGACTGGTGGCCGCGGCAGCGGTCGTCGCCATGGTGGCCGCGGGCTGCTCGTCGTCGTCCTCGTCGTCGACCTCGGCCCCCGCATCGGCCGCGGCGACCTCGTCCGCCCCGGCTGCGACCGGCTCGGCCGCGGTTCCGTCGGGGCTGAGCATCAGCTCCTTCACGGTTGACCTCGCGTCGACCATGTCCCAGCTCAAGCCGCTGGCCACGGCAGGCACCAAGGGCGCGAGCAGCCTGCAGATCGGCGTGATCCTGCCGGACACCACGTCGTCGACCCGGTGGGTTGACTTCGACGCGCCGTACTTCAAGGAGGCGTTCGGCGACGCCGGGTTCACGTCGTCCCAGTTCCGCATCGACAACGCGCAGGGCATCGACGCGACCCAGCTGAGCGACGCGACCGCCGACATCAACCTGGGTGCCAAGGTCCTGATCGTGTGCCCGCTCGACGGCCCGACCGGCGTCGCGATCGCGAAGCTGGCCGAGCAGAAGGGCGTCATCCTGGTCGCCTACGACCGCGCCATCTTCCAGGGCACGGACACCTACTACGTCAGCTTTGACGGCGAGAAGGTGGGCGAGCTGATCGGCACCGGCTTCAACCAGTGCCTTTCGTCCTGGGGCGTCAAGAGCCCCCAGGTCTACGTCCTGAACGGCGGCGAGGACACCGACCCGAACGCGATCGCCTTCGCCACCGGTTACAACAAGGTCGTCTTCAACCAGGCGGCCAAGTCCGTCTCCGCGGGCGCGAAGGGCACCGCAGGCGGCGCCACGCTGGTGGCGGAGAACTTCGCCCCCGGCTGGGACAACACCAAGGGCGGCACGATCTTCCAGCAGGCGTTCACCGCCAACCCGAAGATCAACGCCACCATCGAGGCCAACGACGGCCTCGCCAACGCGGTGATCACCGACCTCAAGTCGGCCGGGGTCAAGGCCAAGACCATCCCGACGACCGGGCAGGACGCCACGGCCCAGGGCATGGCCTACATTCTCCAGGGCTACCAGTGCGGCTCCGTCTACAAGCCGGTTTACAAGGAGGTCCAGGACGCCGTAACGGTGGCCACGATCCTGCTGGCCGGCCAGAAGGTTCCCCCGGCCCTGCTGAACGGCACGGCCACGGACTCGGCTGACACGAGCATCACCGAGCCGGCGTCGCTGCTGTCGGCCACGTGGGTGACCGCGTCGAACATGGAGTCGACCGTGGTGGCGGACAAGTTCGACACCGCGTCGGCGATCTGCGCGCTCGCGGGTGCGAGCGTCTGCTCCGCGGCTGGGATCAAGTAATCATCATCTGACCGGGGCTGGCGGGCTCGCTCTTGCGGCGGGCCCGCCAGCCCCGCGACGATGAGGTGACAATGCGGACAACGTGGGCAAAGCTACTGACGGGTATTAAAAATGACTGAGGTGAATGAGGCACCGGCAGGCGCGAGCCGCGGCGGGGACGGAGCCGAACCCCTGCTGAGGCTGCGCGGCATCGACAAGCACTTCGGGCCGGTGCAGGCGCTCTACGGTGTGAACCTGGACCTGCCCGCCGGCCAGGTGACCGGCCTGTGCGGTGACAACGGGGCGGGGAAATCGGTGCTCACCCGCACCATCGCCGGCGCCCACCAGCCGGACCACGGCGAGATCTTCTTCGACGGGAAGCCGGTCCACATCCGGAGCACCCGTGACGCCTCCGCGCTGGGAATCGAGACCGTCTACCAGGATCTTGCGCTGGCCGACAACCTGGACATCGTCCAGAACATGTTCCTCGGCCGCGAGCCGCTGAGCTACGGCCTGCTCGACGAGGACTCGATGGAGCTGCAGGCGGCCGAGACGCTGAGCTCCCTGCGGGTGACCACCGTGCGCTCCATCCGCCAGCCGGTCGCCTCGCTGTCGGGAGGTCAGCGGCAGTCGGTGGCGGTCGCCAAGGCGGTCATGTGGAACTCCAAGCTGGTGCTGCTCGACGAGCCCACCGCCGCCCTCGGGGTGGTGCAGACCCGGTCCGTGCTCGACCTGATCAAACGGCTGCGCGACCGCGGGCTGGCGGTGATGGTGATCAGCCACAACCTGACCGACGTGTTCGAGGTCGCCGACCGCATCGCGGTGCTCTACCTGGGGCGGATGGTGGCCGAGGGGCCGACAGAGACCTTCGACCTGCAGAGCGTGGTGCAGTACATGACGACGGGCACCGCCAGCGGGCGGCCGTACGAGGCCGCCGGATCAGCCAATGGCAAGGGCTGAGGCAGATGGCCAGAATCAAGGAGCGCCGGTGACCGCGGACCCGGGCGAGACCCCGCCCGCGACCCCGGCTGCGACCCCAGCCACGACCCAGGCCGGGACGGCGGGCGCCGGCCCGGCCGACCTCACCCTCGACGCCAAGGTGGCTGCGGCCGACCTACCGCCCGCGATCCTCGCCCAGTCGCTTGGCGAGTACGTGCGGGTCTGGTGGCTCCGGGTCCGCAGCGGCAACAGCGGTCTGCTGCCGGTGGTCCTGGCCATCGTGGTGGTCGCCGTCGTCTTCGAGATCATCACCCCCGAGCACGCCTACCTGCGACCGAGCAACCTGGTGTACATCTTCGGGCTGAGCACCGTGTACATGGTGCTGGCGATGGCCGAGACGCTGGTCCTGCTGCTCGCGGAGGTCGACCTGTCGGTCGGCGCGGTCGCGCTCATCGGCGGGGTGATCGCGTTCAAGCTGGTTCAGCAGCCCGGGCCGGACTGGCCGTGGTGGGCGGCGGTGCTCGCGGCGCTCGCCATCTGCGGCGTGATCGGCGCCCTCCAGGGAGCGCTGACCGCAGTGCTCAGGGTCCCGTCCTTCGTCTCGACCCTGGGCGGGTTCCTGCTCTTCTCCGGGGTCCTCGTCATCATCCTCGGCGGGGCCGACTCCACCGTCAGCCTCAACACCTCGGACCCCAACCAGAACATCATCTACGAAATGGTTCAGGGGCTCATCTCTCCCGTGGTCGCCTGGATCATTCTGGCGGTGGTGATCGTGGCAGCCGGCGCGTCCCAGTGGGCCCGCACCGTCAGGCGGCGGCGCCGGGGCCTGACCACTCCGCCGCTGAGCCTGACCGCGATCAAGCTCGTGCTGATGGCGATCTTCGGGGCGGCGGTCGTGATCGTCTGCTCCGTCAACCGGGGAAGCACGCTGAAGTCGGTCACCGGGGTTCCGTGGGTCATCCCGATCGTGCTGGTTCTGCTCGGCGTCTGGACGGTCGTGCTCCAGCGGACGCGCTTCGGCCGCTACATCTACGCCATTGGCGGCAACCCGGAGGCGACCCGGCGGGCCGGCGTCAGCCTCCCCGCCATTCGCATCTGGGCGTTCGCGCTGTGCTCGGCGACCGCCGCCCTCGGCGGCATCCTGCTCGGCTCGTTTTTCTACGGTGAGTACAGCTCCAACACGGCCGACCCCGGCCAGCTCGTCCTGTACACCGTCGCCGCCGCCGTTATCGGCGGGGTCAGCCTGTTCGGCGGCCGGGGCAAGGCCGTCCACGGCGTCCTCGGCGGCCTCCTCATCGGCGGCATCGCCTACGGCGTGTCCCTGCTCAACCTGGGTTCGCTGTCCACGCCACTGCAGTACATCCTGCCGGGCGGCGTGCTGCTGATAGCGGTGCTGATCGACGTGCTGTCACGGCGCGGGGCGGGGGCGATAACCGGTGTCTGACGACACGCGAAGGACAAGCGATGAGGAAGTTCCTGTGACTGCGGATCCCAGCGAGACCCCGGTAGCGACGGCCGGCGCCGGGACGGACGACCTTACCCTTGACGAGGCGGTGGCCGCGGCGGACGTCCCGCCCGAACTCGTCGCCCAGTCGCTCGGCCAGTACGTGCGGGCCTCGTTGGCTCGGGTCCGGGGCGGCAACAGCGGTGTGCTCCCGGTGATCCTGGGCCTGGTGGTGGTCGCCGTCGCCTTCCAGGTCGCCAACTCGAAGTTCCTGTCGGCGCAGAACCTGGTCAACCTGTTCGAGCAGAGCACCGTGTACATGCTGCTGGCGATGGCGGAGATCTTCGCCCTCCTGCTCGGCGAGATCGACCTGTCCGTCGGCCTGGTCATGGGCCTCGGCAGCGTGGTGGTCGCCGAACTGGTGCAGCCGAGCGGCGCGAACTGGCCGTGGTGGGCGGCGATCATCGCCACCCTGATCGCCTGCGCGGCGGTCGGCTTCATCCAGGGAACGCTCGTGGCCAGGCTGAGGATGCCGTCGTTCATCGTCACCCTCGGCGGCCTGCTGATCCTGGAGGGCGTCGCGATCATCGTCCTCGGGGGATCGCTCGTCGGCATCGGGAACTCCCAGTACCGCAACGAGGTCGCCCTCTACGACATCTTCTGGGGGTCGTTCAGCCCGCTGGTCGGCTGGATCCTGTTCGTCGTGACGGTCGGCGCCGCGGGCACCGGGCTCTGGATGCGCGACGCCCGCAAGCGTCGCAAGGCGCTGGAGGCCGCGCCGCGCAGCCTCACCGCGATGAAGATCATCCTCATGGCGGTCGCGGGAGCCGCGGTCGTGGCCATCTGCAACGTCAACCGCGCCCACTTCGGGACGATCGAGGGGGTTCCCTACATCATCCCGATCGTCCTCATCGTCCTCGGCGCCTGCACGCTCCTGCTGCAGCGAACCCGCTTCGGCCGCTACGTGTACGCCATCGGCGGCAGCGCCACGGCCGCCGAGCGAGCAGGCATCCGCCTGACCTCGGTCCGAACCTGGTGCTTCGTCCTCGCGGGCCTGATCTCCGGTATCGCCGGGATCCTGTTCGCCTCGTGGCAGGTGTCGCTGACCACCAACATCATCAAGGCCTCCAACAGCTACGTGCTGCTCGCGGTGGCCGCGGCGGTCATCGGCGGCACCAGCCTGTTCGGCGGCCGGGGCAAGACCATCCACGGCATCCTCGGCGGCCTCGTCATCGGCGGCATCTACAACGGCCTCTACCTGCTGGGCGTGTCGAGCCAGTGGATTGACGTCGTCGTGGCCGGCGTCCTGCTCGCGGCGGCGCTGATCGACGTCCTCTCCCGCCGAGGCGCCCCCGGCCGGACATGACCGTCCGTTGCGCCAACTCCGTGTTAAGTCGGCCCGCTACGCGGTGCTGCTGCTACCCGCAGCGGTGTTTGCCTGCCTGTCAATTCTGCTGATGGGCGCAGCCGCCGGGTGCAGCAGCGCCGGGCCGGCACCGGGAGCGGCGACCAACCTCGACTACGGCTATGGCGTCGAAGACCCGACCGCAGTGTCATGCCCATCCACCAGCTTCTGCATGGCCGTGCTCGAATCGGGCTACTCGGCCACCTACGACGGAACCACGTGGAGCCGGCCCGCCAGGCTCTCTTCATCCGCGGGCGAGCCCGATTCCGTATCCTGCCCGACCGTGAGGTTCTGCCTGGCGGTAGACGCGCGAGACTCATCCGCCTTTGTGTTCAATGGCACGAGGTGGAGTTCTGCTCCGCGCATTAATGATCCGGCCTCGAGCGCCCAACCGGGCATGGCATCGGTATCGTGCTCCTCGCCGAGCTTCTGCGCAGCCGTTGACAACGGCGCCAACGCGTTCACGTTCAACGGGACCTCCTGGAACGCCGCCGCCGTCATAGATCCCGGCAACGAACTGGGCACCGTTTCGTGTCCGAGCGCAAGCTTCTGCGCCGCCGTCGATTACGGCCCGAACGTGATCACCTTCAACGGCGCCGCCTGGAGTAAACCGACTGCCATCGATCCAGGCACATTCCTGCAGGCGGTGTCGTGCGCAACCGCCAGCTTCTGCGTCGCCATTGACAGAAAAGGAAACGCGCTCACGTTCAACGGCGCCACCTGGAGCGCGCCCGTCAACGCCGATCCGAACGGCCTCAGCATGGGGGAGGGCGGCATCTCCTGGCCGGTCGTGTCGTGCCCGACCAGGGACTTCTGCGCCGCCGTGGACGGCAACGACGGAGCCCTGGTCACCTTCGACGGCACCACCTGGGCCGCGCCCGTCACCATCGACGCGAAGGCCGCTAACTCCGACAAGGGACCAGTTCTCATATTCCTTATGTCGGTGTCCTGTCGATCCGCCAGGTTCTGCGTGGCCGGAGACTCCATGGGCGATGCGTTCGTCAGAATTTGACGGACTTCTAAGAAAATCAAATCAAAATCGTCATATCGAACGGTCCCTGGTCCCACCTCTTCGCCTCCTTCCCCCCGGCCGCGGGTAAGCCTAGAAAAAATATATGACAGTAGGTCGGTTTTGACAGCTTTTAAAGGATGCCAGTTCTGTTCACGCCGGATAATTCTTGAACTAACTTGCAGCTGAAAGTTGACTCAGCACCGGCTGCATGCGCTACTCTTCCGGCCATGTTGGGTATTCCATCGCCGGTCGCCTGAGCTGCACGACTGCGATCACGGGAACTCACAGACGTGCATTTCGGCAGCCGGGCGCGGCAGGCCTTCGCTTCGGTATTCGCTGGGCCGCGTGCGGTTCGCATTTGATCCCGGATTGCCGCTCCGGTATTTCTCCAGGCCCGGCAGGCGGATGATCCAGTCAACGAGAGGATACAGACTTTGAACGGAAGAAGGCTGACGCCCGCGCTCGCCGCGGTGGCGATCGCGGCGATCGCGGCGGTCGGCGCGGTCGGCTGCTCAAGCAGCTCCTCGTCCGCCACGGCCGCCGCGATCGGCGTCAGGGAACACGGTCGACATCTACTCCAGCCTGCCGATGCAGGGCTCGTCCAACGTGCAGACCATCCCCATGGTCAACGGCATGAAGCTCGCGCTCGCCCAGGCAGGAGGCAAGGCGGGCAAGTTCACGGTGAACTTCACCGCGCTCGACGACTCGACCGCGGCGGCCGGCAAGTGGGACCCCTCGCAGACCGCGGCCAACGCCCGCAAGGTCGCCGCTGACCCGAAGGCCGTCTACTACATCGGCGAGTTCAACTCCGGCGCGAGCGAGATCTCGATCCCGATCCTGAACCAGGGCGGCATCCCGCAGGTCTCTCCCGCCAATACCTACGTGGGCCTGACCACGAACCTGCCGGGCAGCGCGCCGGGCGAGCCGGAGAAGTACTACCCGACCGGCAAGCGCACCTACCTGCGGATCGTGCCGATTGACTCGATCCAGGGCGCGGCCGACCTGCTGGCGATGAAGCAGGCCGGCTGCACCAAGGTCGCGATCGCCAACGACAAGGAGGCCTACGGCGCGGGCCTCGCCCAGCTCATCGAGCTGGAGAAGGCCGAGTACGGCGTCACCGTCGTCAGCAACACCGGCATCGACCCGACCGCGAGCAACTTCCGCACCTACGCGCAGACGATCAAGTCGGAGGGAGCCGACTGCTTCTTCTTCTCCGGCATCGTCTCCAACGGCGGCGTGCAGATCGTCAAGGACGTCAACGCCGCCCTCCCGACGGCCAAGATCTTCGGCCCCGACGGCGTGTGCACCTCGGCCTGGACCCAGGCCTCGCAGGGCGGCGTGCCGGCCTCGATCGACCCGCTGATGCAGTGCACGGTCGCGACCCAGGACCTGGCGGCCTACCCGGGCGGCAAGGCAGTTCCTGGCCGCGTACAAGGCCAAGTACGGCACGGCCGATCCTGACCCGTACGCGATCTACGGCTACGAGGTCATGAAGCTCGGCCTCGACACCATCGCGTCCCTCGGCGCCAACGGTGACAACAAGGCCGACGTCCTCAAGGCGCTGTTCGCCATCAAGGACCGCAAGTCGGTGATCGGCACCTACGGGTTCGACGCGAACGGCGACACCACCCTGAAGTCCTACGGGCTCTACTCGGCGGACAAGTCAGGCAACCTGGTCTTCAAGGAGACCCTGACGCCGACGAAGACCGTCAACTAGTCTCACTGGTCACATCGGCTCGCAGGCGCGGAGGGGCGTCGCCCGGCGGCGCCCCTCCCGCCTGACTTTTCTGCGTAGGACACGTGAATACGACAATCACCCCGAGCCCTCCGGTGCTGGCGGCACGCCCGGCGGCGGCCGTCCTCGCGGCCCTGCGCCGGTACGGCGGCCGCTGGGGCCTGATCGCGGCGCTCGCCGCGCTGCCGGTTTACTACGGTGTCACTGACCTGGTCAACGGCTATCAGGCCGCCGTGGTGGCCGGCCACCCGGTCATCCACCACGACCTGTCGCGGCTGGGCTTCAACTTCGCCGAGGGACTGTCGGACGGCGCCATCTGGGCCCTGATCGCGATCGGCTACACCCTCGTCTACGGCATCATCGAGCTGATCAACTTCGCGCACGGCGACGTCTTCATGATCGGCTCGTTCACCGCCGTCGGCATCTGGTCCGTGCTCGGCCTCAGCCTGACCACCTCCGCCCTCGGCGTGATCGGCGGCCTGGCCGTCTCGCTCGTCATCGCCATGCTCACCACCGGCACCCTCAACGTCCTCATCGAGCGGGTCGCCTACAAGCCGCTGCGCAACGCGCCCAAGCTGGCGCCGCTGATCACGGCGATCGGCTTCTCCTTCATCCTGCAGAACGTCGGCCTGCTGTGGCGCGGCGGCTCCCAGCAGAGCGTCACCGACCTGATCGGCGCGCAGAAGGTGGTGTTCACCATCGGCGGCGTGCCCATCCTGCGCGGCTACCTCCTCGCCTGGGCGGTGATGGTTCCGCTGGTGCTCGCGCTGTCGTGGTTCATCAGCCGCACCCGGCCGGGCAAGGCGATGCGCGCCACCGCCCAGGACCCGGAGGCGGCGCGGCTGATGGGGATCAACGTCAACAACACGATCTCGCTGACGTTCCTGCTCGGCGGCGCGCTGGCCGGCGCGGCCGGCCTGATCTACGCCGTGTACGAGACGCAGGTCTGGTACTTCCAGGGATTCCGGGCGGGCCTGTTCGCGTTCACCGCGGCGGTCATGGGCGGCATCGGCAACGTCCGCGGTGCCGTTCTCGGCGGCCTGATCATCGGCGTCATCCAGGCGCTGTCCGATGAGCGGATCGGGCCGCAGTGGACCGAGGCCATCGTGTTCGCCTACCTCATCGCGATCATGGTGCTGCGGCCCACCGGCCTGCTCGGCGAGGAAACGCGGGAGGCGGGGTGAGCGAGCTCACTGGCGCAGCTGCGCGAATGGCGCGACGCCGCCGAACGGCTGATCCCGCCGTGGTGGGGCAAGGCCCTGGCGGGCCTGCTGGTGGCGGTGGGCGTCGTCCTGCCGTTTCTCACCGGATCGAGCAGCGGCTTCCTGAACGGGACGATCGTCGCCGTCGCGTACGCGGTGATGGCTCTCGGCCTTAACGTCGTGGTCGGCATGGCCGGCCTGCTCGACCTCGGGTACGTCGCGTTCTACGCGTTCGGCGCGTACTGCGTCGGCTGGTTCGGCTCCGGCTTCTTCTTCGGCGTGCGGGTCCACGTCGGCGTCTCGCCGCTCACCAGCACGCTGGCCGGAATCCACCTCAACTTCGCTGCTGATCCTCGTCGCGGCGGTCGTCGTCTGCGCGGTGGCCGGCATGATCATCGGGCTGCCCACGCTGCGGCTGCGCGGCGACTACATCGCGATCGTGACGCTCGCGTTCGGCGAGATCATCGGCGTCCTCGCCGTCAACGGGCAGTCCATCGGCGTGGGCGGCGGCATGACGCTCACCGCGGGCAACCTGGGCATCAGCGCGGTCGACGCGCCGTGGTTCCCTGGCTCGGGGTCGTTCGGCCTGCTCGACCTGCGGCCGTGGTACTGGCTGATCTTCGGCATCTTGCTGATCGTGCTCTTCGTCAACCTGCGGGTCCGCGACTCGCGGCTCGGCCGGGCCTGGGTGGCACTGCGCGAGGACGAGGTGGCGGCCGTCTCCATGGGCATCCCGCTGGTGAAGACGAAGCTGATGGCCTACGCGATCGGCGCGGCCTTCGGCGGGATGGCCGGGGCGTTCTTCGGCGCCTACTTCACCGAGGTCAACGCGGGCCAGTTCGCGTTCGGCTTCTCGATCTTCATCGTCGCCATGGTGGTCGTCGGCGGCATCGGCTCGATCTGGGGCGCCCTGGCGGGCGGCCTGCTGCTCGGGTACATCAACAACTACCTGATCCCCGACGTGCTCAACAACCTGCCGTCCGCGTTCGGCCTGAACTTCCAGCTCAGCTCGGTGTCGTTCGGGATCTTCGGTTTCCTGCTCGTGCTGGTGATGACGGTGCGCCCGCAGGGCCTGTTTCCCGAGCGGCGGCGCCGCCTCGAGCTGACCGGCGAGGTCGCGGCGCAGGACGGCGAGCTCGGCAGCGAACCGGAGGGACCGGCATGAGCGCCGACGCCGCCGTCCCGGCGCCTCCCGCGGCCCTGGCCGCGCCGTCGCCGCCCGCCGATCCTGCTCGCTCAGGGGATCACCAAGCGGTTCGGCGGCCTGATCGCGGTCAACGACGTCACGTTCGACATCCCGGCCCGGTCGATCGTCTCGCTGATCGGCCCGAACGGAGCGGGCAAGACCACCTTCTTCAACATGCTCACCGGGCTGATCCGGCCCACCGAGGGGCGGATCAGCCTCGACGGCAGGAACATCACCAGGTCCCGGCCGGATGTGATCACCGCCCGCGGCGTCGCCAGGACCTTCCAGAACATCCGGTTGTTCGGCGCGATGACCGCCACCGAGAACGTGATGATCGGGCATCACAGCCGGATGAAGGCCGGCGTCTTCGGCGCCATCGTCCGGCCGCCGTGGGTGATGAAGGAGGAGCGCGCGGCCGTGGAGCGGGCGCGTGAGCTGCTCGCCTACGTCGGGCTGCGGCGGGCAGACTTCGACCGGCTCGCCATCCACCTCCCCTATGGCGACCAGCGGCGGGTGGAAATCGCCCGGGCCCTGGCCAGTGAGCCGCGGCTGTTGCTGCTCGACGAGCCGACGGCCGGCATGAACCCGCAGGAGTCGGCGGCCCTGGCCGCGTTCATGCGCCAGATCCGCGACGACCTGAAGCTGACGATCCTGCTTATCGAGCACGACATGAAGGTCGTCATGGGCGTCTCCGAGCGCGTCACCGTGCTCAACTACGGCAGCAAGCTCGCTGAGGGCACGCCCGCCGAGGTCCGCGCGAACCCCGCCGTGGTCGAGGCCTACCTCGGGAAGGAAGGCTAATGGCGCTGCTTGAGGTCAGTGACCTGCACGCGCACTACGGTGCGATCGAGGCGCTCAAGGGCATCTCGCTGACCGTCGACGAGGGTGAGGTGGTCACGCTCATCGGATCGAACGGGGCAGGCAAGTCCACCACGCTGCGCTGCATCTCGGGGCTTACCCCGGCCAGCGCAGGCACGGTCACCTTCGCCGGCCAGGACATCACCCGGGTGGCCCCCCACGAGATCGTCACCCGCGGCATCGCGCTGTCGCCCGAGGGCCGGCGCTGCTTCTCCCGGATGACCGTCAGGGAGAACCTGGACCTCGGCGCCTACCGGCGGCGCGGCCCGGCCATCGCCGCCGACCTGGAACGCGTGTTCACGCTGTTTCCCCGGCTGAAGGAACGGGAGAGCCAGCAGGCGGGCACGATGTCCGGCGGCGAACAGCAGATGCTCGCCATCGGCCGGGCGATGATGGCCAGCCCGCAAGCTGCTGCTGCTCGACGAGCCGTCACTCGGTATCGCCCCGATCCTGGTGGACCGGATTTACCAGACCATCTCCGAGATCCACTCGCTCGGCGTGGCGATCCTGCTGGTGGAGCAGAACGCCAACCGCGCGCTCGACGCGGCCAGCCGCGGCTACGTGCTCGAGACCGGCCGAGTCGTGCTCGCGGACCACACGTCGTCACTGCAGCGCGACCCGAGGGTGCAGGAGGCGTACCTAGGAACATGAACCAGAACAACGGAACCATCGGCGTGATCGCGCTTTACCTGCTCTTCATCTGGCTGATCTCCGCCGCGGGCGGTGCGTGGCTCACCGAGCGGAAGGGCTACGGCGAGCGCCTGGGCCTGCTGTTCGGCCTGGTCCTTTCTGCCGTCGGCCTCATCCTCGCCCTGGCGCTCCCCGCCCGCCCCGCCTCGAAGTGGAAGCAGCAAGGCCCCTTCCCCCGCCGCCGCCGCACCACAGGCCCCTAACAGCCCCGCCCTCAGGCCGCGCCGGGCGAACCCTGCGACCAGAAGGACGCGAGTGGCGCCCCATCACCCACGCCCCGCGCACCACCCCAGTCACCCACGCCACCCACCCAGGCCGGCGTCGGCCTGTCACCTACGCCAGCGACCCCAAACGCCTCCTGTCACCTACGCCAGCGACCCCAATAGGCGATGTCGCTGGCGTAGCCGGCGGACCGGGGTGCATGCCGTCAACGGCTTGTGCAGGCTGCGCCCGACGCGGACCGCGCGGTCAACGGCATAGCGGCCGCTGGCGCATCATCGTTCACACCGTTCACAGCTGCTGCGCGTCTATCTATCAGTTCTGACCACGCGACTCGCCTACTTATCAGTTCTGACCACAAAACTCGGACAATTCGGGCGCTAGAGTGGTCAGAATCGATAGGAAGGCGAAAAAGTGGTCAGAACTGATAGAAAAGCCGGCCGCAGACGCCAGCCGCCTGGCCGCGCCCGGCGCGGGAATCGGCCACCGCTAGAGCCACCCAGCCGACCGAGCGCGCCCGACGCCAACCTGCAGCTGGAAACTCGGCTTTAGCGCATCGGAATGAGGCGGCGAAGCTGGGTCACGTGACCTGGCCCGAGTTCGCCCAGGTTCGCTACCTGAAGCAGCTTCATGGTGCGAATGATCTCGTCGCGCAGGATCTCTATGGCGCGGTCGACGCCGGGCCGGCCGCCTGCCATCAGGCCGTACAGGTAGGCCCGGCCGACGAGGGTGAACTGCGCGCCGAGGGCGATCGACGCGACGATGTCCGCGCCGTTCATGATGCCGGTGTCGATCGCCACCTCGACCGTCCCGCCGACGGCCCTGACGACCTGAGGCAGCAGGTGGAACGGGACGGGCGCGCGGTCAAGCTGACGGCCGCCGTGGTTGGAGAGCACGATTCCGTCCACGCCGAGATCGGCCAGTTTCCTCGAGTCCTCGACGTTCTGCACGCCCTTGACGACGATCTTTCCCGGCCACAGATCGCGGATGATGTCGAGGTCGGAGAAGGTGATACTCGGGTCGAACGCCTTGTCCATCAGCTCGCCGACGGTTCCGCCGGTGGAGCTGAGCGAGGCGAACTCGAGCTTGGGGGTGGTCAGGAAGTCCCACCACCACCACGGGCGCGGTATCGCGTTGGCGATGGTGCGGAGCGTCAGCTGCGGCGGAATGGAGAAGCCGTTGCGCTTGTCGCGCAGTCGCGCGCCGCCGACGGGGGCGTCGACCGTGAAGAACAGGGTGTCGAACCCCGCCGCCGCAGCGCGCCTGGTCAGTTCGTAGGAGATCTCCCTGTCGCGCATCACGTAGAGCTGGAACCAGTTGCGGCCGTCCGGGTTGGCCGCCTTGACGCCCTCGATCGAGGTTGTCCCGAGCGTGGAGAGCGTGAACGGGATGCCCGCGGCGCCGGCCGCGCCCGCGCCGGCCACCTCGCCCTCGGTCTGCATGAGACGGGTAAAGCCGGTCGGTGCGATGCCGAACGGTAGCGCCGACGGGCCGCCGAAGATAGTGGTCGAGGTGTCGACCCGAGAGACGTCCTTCAGGATCGAGGGGTGGAACTCGATGTCCTCGAACGCCTCCCTGGCCCGGGCCAGTGACAACTCTGCCTCAGCGGCGCCATCGGCGTAGTCGAACGCGGCCCTGGGCGTCCGGCGCCTGGCGATGTCGCGCAGGTCGTAGATGGTCAGCGCGGTCGCCAGGCGGCGCTTCCTGCCGTCGAGCTCCGGCTTCTTGAACCGCATGAGCTCAAAGATCTCGCCCGGCTTCGGGAACTGTCGCTCTACCATCGGTCGGGTCCCCTCGGATCTGCTGAGCGCGGCGAGTTATCCGCGGTGTTACCTGTTCTCGTCGGGCAACGGCGGGCGCGTGACGGGAACGACGCGAACCAGCTTCTCCAGCCCTGCGTAGTCGCCTGGGTTCGTGGTGTAGAGAGGGAGATCTTCTGAAATCGCGGTGGCCGCGATCATCAGATCGGCGATCCGCCTGCGCGGCTTGCGGCCCGCGGTGACGACGGCGGCGGTCACCCGCCCGTATATCCGGGCCGCCTCGGCGTCGAACGGGACGGGGTCGAACTCGCTCTCGGCGCGCTGCAGGACCTCAGTGCGGCGGGCGCGCTCCTCGTGCTCGTCGTACATGTCCTGCTCGCCGTTGGGGCGGACCTGGTGCGGCCCGGCCGATAGTTCGGCCAGCGTGATCGCGCTGATCGCCATTTCGTCCGGGAGTTCGGTCGGGTCAACCCAGCGGCGCAGGACCAGGACGTTGGTGTCGAGCAGGCCCTGCCGGAGAGGTTCGCCTGTCTGGTGCGGCGGCTCACTTGTCATACGGATCGCCGTCTTCGTGGTCGACGGTCGCGTCCTGGTCGGCGCGGAATGCGTCCAGGTGGCCGGCCGGCGCGTTGCGGGACATTGCCGCGAATTCCTGCCTGGAGACAAACCTGCGCCTTCGCCGGATAGGGATCAGCTCCCCAATCTGGTGGCCGTCGCGGGTAACGGTGAACCCCTGCCCGTGCTCAACCGCGTCCATGATCTCGCGCGACTTTGACCGCAGGTCTCGCTGCGTTATCTCCGGCATACGCACATTCACACTGTAGCACCGAGTGCTACGGGTGAGCTAGCGCTGACCACCACGCTGTGGGCCCCGGCGATCCCGCCGGGGCCCACACCGTCCGACGCTCAGGATCCAGTGACGGCGATCAGCACGTCGTCGGCCGTGGCCGAGATGCCGGTGGCGCCCGAGGCGACCATCACCGGGGTGAAGCTGCTCTCGGTGGTCCCGTTGCCGATCTGGCCTTCCTTGCCGCCGCCCCAGGCGTAGACCTTCCCCGTCTTAGAGATGCCGTACGAGGTGCTGCCGCTCGTCGCTACCGCCCGGTAGGTGACGCCGGACGGTTGAGTGATCCGCTTCGGCGAGGACTGCGCCGCCGTCTTCCCGTCCCCGAGCTGCCCCTGCCCGTCAGCGCCCCAGGCGTACAGGGCGCCGCTGGTGAGGAGCGCCAGCGTCTGCCCGTTGCCAGGCGCTGACCCGCCCTGGCTGACCTGCCGCACCCGGGCAGGCAAATGCACCGTGACCGGCACGTCGGACGACTTCCTGGTGCCGATGCCGAGCTGCCCCTCGCCGTTGGTGCCCCAGTCCCGGTACTTTCCGCCGGCCAGCAGGGCGCCGGAGTTGGCGAACGCGGCCACCAGGAACACCACGTGGGCGGACGGGCCGAGGCCTTTCACCTTGACCGGCACCGAGCTGGGCTTGGTGGTCCCGTCGCCGAGCTCTCCCAGGCTGTTGAGGCCGCACGCCCAGACCTGGCCGCTCGCGTCGTAGAGCGCGTGGTCGAACGCGCCGGCGATGGCGGTCACGTGCGAGAACGGCAGCCTGACCGGCGTGAGGTGCTGCTGGTGGTTACCCAGGCACAGCTCCCCACCCTGGTTGTCTCCCCAGCCCCAGACGCGGCCTTTGGTATCGACGGCCAGGCCGGTGTCGAACGGCATCACGTCGATGGGCAGGGAGGCGATCTTCACCCCCGCTGGGAAGTGCACCCGCACCGGCTTCGTGAAGGAGTTGCCGGTCGCGCCGTCGCCCAGCTGGCCGGCGTTGCCCAGCCCCCAGGCGTAGACGCTGCCGTTGGTCAGCAGCGCGTACTGGCTCGAGTTCGACGTGGCCACCTCCGCGACCGAACCTGGCAGGCTCAACGACGCCGGGGAGGTAGTCATGTCCTCGGGCGTGAATGTGCTGCTTCCCCCGAAGAACGTGCCCCAGTGCTTGACGGTCCTGGACGTGGCGGCGTGCGCGGCCCGCGACTGCGCGGCGGCCGGGATTTCCTGGAAGGCGAGCAGCAGGATCGTCGCGCTCAGGCCCGCGGCGGCCCACCTGACAATCCAGCGTGTACTGCTTGGCGTGCGGTTCAATCGTTCTCCCCGATCGTGTCTGGAACAGCGCCGCGACAGCGCCGGCTCACGACCCTCGCGGTCGTGAGCGCCGAATCCGCCGCGTTCACCCCGTGCTGATCCGCGACAGACAGTAACCAGTAACTATGCCGGGGCGACAACGCCGAACCAGGCTCGCCGCGCCGGCCAGCAGGGCGTGAGGGTCAGGCCCGCGCGAACGCCAGCAGGCCCATTGAGCTGGCAAAACTCTCGGAAGGGCCGCAGGCGCGCGTTCGGCGCGGCTACCGACTGATGACGGGCAAGGTCAGCTGGCTGGGGTAACCGGGGCCGTGCAGCACCCGGTTGACGGCGACGGTCGCCTGGTCTTCCGATTCGTCGGCGATGACGCCGCCGGTGTTGGTGTTCCGGTCGAAGCGCGGGAAATTGCTGCTTGAGACCTCAAGCCGGATCCGGTGCCCGGGCAGGAAGACGTTCGACGTCACCGACAGGTCCAGGCTGAGCTCGTAGGTCTCGCCGGGCGTGAGCGGCTCCGGCTCGGCCAGCGAGTTGCGGTAGCGGGCCCGGATGATGCCGTCGGTCAGGAAGATCGCGCGCCCATCGGGGAACACGTCGACCAGCTTGCCGGTGAAGTCGGTATCCGGGGCGGAGGAGGAGGCGAACAGCGTCAGCTTGACGTGCCCGGTCACCTCGAGCGGCTCGGTCAGCACCGGGGAGGTGAAGCAGAGCACGTCGTCGCGGTCCTCAACCGGCCGCTGGTCGACCGGGCCGGCCGCGTTCGCGGTTGTCGGGAGCATGACCCGCCCGCCCAGGGTGGGCACCGGTCGCCGCGGGTCGTACAGGAAGGTGTCCGTCGCGGTTTCCGCCGGTGCCTCGGGGCTGAGCTCCCCGTCGCCCGAGGCGGTGTTGGCCCGGCCCGAGCCGCGCAGGTAGTAGGGCACGTACCGGGTGTCAGGGAGCGGCCAGTCCTGCTCGTCGCGCCATTGGTCGATGCCCATCACGAAGATCTTCACCGGGGCGGAGCCGTCGAGCGCGCCGCTCCGGCCCCGCAGCCACCGGTCGAAGAACTGCACGTGCTGGCCGGTCAGATTCTGGCTGATGGCGTCGCCGGCCAGGCCGAACCGGCGGTCCGGGTAGATGCCGGTCGCGTTCAGGTGGTCCCACGGCCCGATGATCAGCCGCTGCCCCTCGCGCGCCTCCTCGGTCCCGGCCCGGGCCCGCAGTTCGGTGAACGACCGGGCCGTGTTGGACACGAAGATGTCGAACCAGCCGCCGATGTGCAGTGCGGGCACGGTGACCTGCTCGGCCCGGTCGATGACGGACAGGCCCTGCCAGAAGGCGTCGCGAGCGGGGTGGGACAGGAATTCGGCCCACCATGGCCAGACCTTCTCCATCGCCGGCTGCCGGCTGGCCGGCAGCGCCGCCAGGTGCGGCTGCGGGTCCGCCATCATCGCGATCAACTCGGCCAGCAACTGCGGATCGCCGGAGCCCCGGCCGAGCTGGCGCAGCGTCTCGACCATGGCCATCTGGGTGGGCCACGACTGGAGCGTGTGCCAGGAGGCCGCGCCGCCCTCGGAGAACCACGGCGTCGTGTAGTAGTCGGTCGTGGTCACGGCCGGGGCAATCGCCTTCACCGGCGCGCCCCCTGACACGCTCGCCCACTGCGTGAAGCCCAGGTAGGAAGGCCCGTAGCTCCCGACGTTGCCATCGCACCAGGGCTGGCTAAGCAGCCATCCCACGGTGTCGGCGCCATCGCTGGGCTCGTTCAGCATCGGCACGAACTCCCCGCCCGAACGCCACGTGCCCCGGCAGTCCTGGTACACCACCGCGTAGCCCGCCTCGACGAGGGCGAACACGTTCGGCACGAGCCCATACGCCAGCAGCTGGGGCAGGTCCTTGCCGTAGGGCAGCCGGACCAGCAGGGTCGGCGCCGGGGTAACGGACGGGATCCACGCGTCGGTCGCCAGCTCCACACCGTCCCGCATAGCCACCATGACATCTTTTTCCACCGTAAAGCTCATGACGGCTCCCTAACTACCTCGGCTTCGATGCTGAACCAGCCTAGATCGGCCCTACCCGACAGAAAAGGCAGAGATCAAGATCGTTTGTCCGAACGGTCCGTGACTTCGCCTTCACCGGTGACGGATCACCGAGGCCGAATCAATGGACATGCAAGTGACTATGTCTAATCGCTGAACCGGGCTGTCGGCCGATGAGATCCGAGCTTACGTAACGTCATCACTCCGGAGTCACGGCAGGGAGGCAGTGATGACACCTAATAGGCGCGGATCGGCGCTCATGGAGTTCCCGAACGAGCTCGACATTCTTATCACGCGAGAGTTCGACGCCCCGATCGCGCTCGTCTTCGACATGTTGACCAAGCCCGAGCATGTGAGCAAGTGGGGCGCTACACCTCCGGACCAGATGACCGAGTGCTCGATCGATCTGCGCGTCGGGGGAAACCACTACTCCTCCTTCGTGACGGAGGACGGAACCGTGTGCGAGTTCCGCGGAACCTACCTGGAGGTCGAGCCGCCAACCCGGACCGTCGAGACGTGGCTGTTCGGCGGCTGGCCGGATGCGGAGGCGGTGGAGACCTGGCAGCTGCACGAAACCGACGGAGTGACCTCGGTGACGATGAGGCTGGCGTTCCGCGACAAAGCTGGCCGTGACCACTATCCCGCCACCGGTCCGGAAGCGCGCGAACTGACCAGCTCCGACGGCCCGGGCGCGAGCTTCGACGCGATGGAAGACATCCTCAGATCACTACTCGACCCGCCGGTCTCCTAGTAGCCGCGCATCCTTCTGGTTACCCGTTCCAGAACCTGCAGTTCTACCCGGCCGGTTCCGCGGCGAGAGCGGAGGCGAGACGGCTGGATGGGTCGCCCTCGATGCGATGCTGCGATCTACTCGTGGGCCAGGTGGAGAAGTTATCGCCGCCCCATCGTGGGATGACGTGGAAGTGCAGGTGGGGCACTGACTGCTCGGAACCTGGCCCGCTGGCGTTGAGGATGTTGACTCCCTCGGCCCCGAGGGCCGAGCGCATCGCGTCGGCCACTCGCCTGACGAGCTCGATCGATTGGGCAAGGACGGGTGGCGCCGCGTCGAAGATGTCGGTGACGTGCGCGGTCGGAACGACCAGGGTATGGCCGGGGGCGATCGGTGTGAGGGGGGCGAAAGCGCACGTGGACGCCCCGCGGGCTATCCACGCGGCGGTGTCGTCGCGAATGAGGCGGCAGAAGACGCAGTCCATGGTCCCCCACGTTCTCAGATCGCGACCTGGCGAAACCGGGTTCATGACCGTGCAGTAACGCCTCCGTGAGGACAGGCACGACGACAGCGGAACGACATCTTGTCTATCTGATGCCAGCGCCTTAAGCTGCTGAAATACGTGGTCATATCGCGAGAAATGTGCTGAGCGCAGGATGCCGCGCCTCGGCGGACCGAGAGGCCCGGGGCATTGAGGCATGAGAACGGCGGCTTCGGCAGATCACCGGCTAGCTGGTGGGCAGGGCAGCCCAGCCCGATGCGGCGCCTGAAGGGGGACGTGCGCGCGGCGATCCTTGCATTGCTGGTGGAAGACTCCCGCAACGGTTACCAGGTCATCTCCGAGATCGACGAGCGCAGCGGTGGCGCCTGGCGGCCCAGCCCTGGCGCGATCTACCCGGCCCTGTCGCAGCTGGCCAGGGAGGGCCTCATCGCAGCTGAGGAATCCGGCCGTCGGCGCACGTTCAGCCTTACCGACGCGGGCCGCGCCTACGTGGAGCAGAACCCCGGGATGGCGCGCGGCGCGTGGGAGTCGATAGACCAGCACGAGGCATGGCAGCCGCCTGGCCTGTTCGCGGTGGCCGCCAGGCTCGGCGGCGGCATCGCCCAGGTAGCCCAGGTCGGCACGCCCGAGCAGATCAACGCTGCGGAACGGCTGCTGGAGCAGACCCGGCGGAGGCTATACCTGATCCTGGCCGATGACATGGGCGGTGAGCAGGAGTAGCGGTAGAACATCAACAGAGGATCGCGCCTCCGGTACGACACGAAGAGCCGAACGCCGGATGGCGGACAAAACATATCTTGTCTGTCAGATACTGGCGTCGTAAGATGTCGATATATCGCGGTCATATCGTAAGAATTATGCGGAGCCGCTATGCAACCTGGCCCCGGCCCTGGCCCCGGCCCACTCCACATGCTGCGCGGATTCACCGCCGATGAGTCGGTGACCAAGCAGCAGCTGAAGCCGGGAACCGTCCGCCGGATCGGGGGATACGCTCGGCCCTACCGCTGGGATCTGGCCGTCTTTCTGCTGGCCGCCGCGCTGGACGCGGTGATCACGGTCGCGATCCCGGTGCTGCTCGGGTGGGTGATCGACCGCGGCGTCCTGCCGGGGCGGGTCAATGTCGTGATTGAGGTCGCCGCAGTCGTCGCCGGGCTGGCCATCTTCGACGCGCTCCTCAACTTCGTCCAGCGCTGGTACACCGCGCGGGTCGGCCAGGGCCTGATCTACGACCTCCGCACGCAGGTATTCGCCCACGTGCAACTGCAGCCGATCGCGTTCTTCACCCGGGCCCAGACCGGCTCCCTCGTCAGCAGGCTGAACACCGACGTGATCGGCGCTCAGGAGGTGCTGACCACGACGCTGGTGTCAACCGTGTCCAGTACGCTCCAGCTGATTCTGGTGCTGGTCACGATGCTCTACTTCTCTTGGCTGGTCACGGTCGTCGCGCTGGCGCTGATACCGATGTTCATCGTCCCGGCCCGTCTCGTCGGGCGCAAGCTGCAGCGGCTCAGCAGGGAGTCAATGCAGCTCAACGCGGTGCTGGGGTCGACCATGACCGAGCGCTTCAATGTCGCAGGCGCCATGCTGGCGAAGCTGTTCGGCGAGCCGTCGCAGGAGTCTGGCTTGTTCTCCGGGCAGGCGGCCAAGGTCAGGGACATCGGCGTGACCCAGTCCATGATCGGCAGCACGCTGTTCATCGCGCTGACGCTGCTCGCGTCGCTGTCCCTCGCGGTCGTCTACGGGGTAGGCGGCGACCTCGTGGTGCGCGGCACCTTCCAGGTCGGCACGCTCGTTTCGCTGGCTCTGCTGCTGAACAGGCTGTACGGACCGATCACCTCGCTGTCCAACGTTCAAGTCAACCTGATGACCGCGCTGGTCAGTTTTGACCGGGTGTTCGAGGTGCTCGACCTGAAGCCGCTGATCGAGGACCGCCCGGGCGCGGCGCCGCTCGTGCTCGCGGTACCGGGCAACGGGTCAGCCGCGCCGTCCCGCGAGCAGCGGAGATCGTCTTCGACCATGTCTCGTTCCGCTACCCGGCCGCCTCGGAGGTATCGCTCGCGTCGCTGGAGTCCATTGCCTTGCCGGTGGCCGAGCGCACGGACCCGCGGCAGCGCGTGCTGCGCGACGTGAGCTTCACCGCGCCCGCCAGAAAGCTGACCGCCCTGGTCGGGCCCTCGGGTGCGGGTAAGACGACGATCACTCACCTGATATCGCGGCTGTATGACCCCGACGAGGGCGCGGTGCGCATCGGCGGGTTCGACATCAGGGACGTGACTCAGCGGTCGCTGCACGACGTGGTCGGCGTGGTCACCCAGGACGCGCACCTGTTCCACGACACGATCCGGGCCAATCTCATGTACGCCCGGCGCGGGGCCACCGAGGAGGAACTGATCGAGGCGTGCCAGGCGGCGCAGATCTGGGATCTGGTCTCAATGCTGCCCGACGGCTTGGACACCATCGTCGGCGACCGCGGATACCGGTTGTCCGGCGGCGAGAAGCAGCGCGTCGCCCTGGCCCGGCTGCTGCTGAAGGCACCGGCCATCGTGGTGCTCGACGAGGCCACCGCGCATCTGGACTCCGAGTCGGAGGCCGCTGTCCAGCAAGCGCTCAAGACGGCCCTGACCGGCCGCACCTCGCTGGTCATCGCCCACCGGCTGTCTACCATCCGTGAGGCCGACCAGATCCTGGTCATCGACGAGGGCCGGGTCCGCGAGCGTGGCCAGCACGACGAGCTGCTCGCGGCTGAGGGGCTGTACGCAGACCTGTACCGCACCCAGTTCGCTCGCCAGGAGCCCGTCGGCTCGGGCCTGCATGGCGGGCATTTCCCGCCGCATCCGCCTTTCGGGGTCATCGTCTGGGTCCGCCTGGGAGGCCGGGGCACGGGCCGCCAGGGAGGCCGCGGCACGGGCCGCCCGGCCCTGGCCCGTTCGACCCCCCGTGACCGGGGCGGGCCGAGTAGTGAGCAGGGCGCAGCTCAAGCGCGGCCTGCTCGCCGATGGGCCCCTCAGCTCGCCAGGCTGGACGGCGAGTGCAGCCATTCGAGCATGTCAGGCGGAGCCAGTTGGGCGGCCCGCGCGTAGTAGCCAGCCATCTCCTCATCGCTGAGAATCTCGCGTCCAGCCCCCGAGGTGCCGCGGCGGAAGAAGGACGCAGGCTCTTCGACAACTCCAGGCGGCCTCGGGACAATGCTCTCCGCGCTGTCCCGCATCCGCTTCAACGTGGCCGCCTGGATGAGCGCGGGCCAGGCATTCTCCGGGACGGCTATCCCGAGCCTCCCGGCGAGCCAGCGCATCTGGCCCTCCAGGTCTGCGATCAGGTTGTCGTAGTGCACGAGGAGCACATTCGGATCGCCTCGCCTGGCCCAGGCATCTGACAGGTGCCACAGGACGCCGGGCAGTGAGTCAAGGTTCCGGCGCGAATCGTCATCATCGGCGATCCAACCGAGCAGGGCGTCGCGCAGCATCTCGGGTGACATAGGCGGCGCGGGCACCGTCGTCGGCATGAGCGGCGGCATGGGGCGTCCGGGGGATACGGGAGGCCTGTGTCGATCGTCCGGCCTGTGCGGCCCGCCTGGCCTGTGCGGCCCGCCCGGCATGTGCGGCCCGCCCGGCATCGGCGGCCTAGGCCGCCCAGCGAGGTGCTTTGGCGGCGGCGGAGGGCCGGAACCCTCCGGCGGGTGGCCGATGATTTCGTTGTGACGGCAGAGCGACACGAACGTGTCGAGCGGATGCCGGGCCGTAACGATATAGGTGACCCCGGGGTCGAGCGGTATCCCGTCCAGCGGCGTATGCGTCTTGATGAAGCGCCGGTGCTGCTGCTCGGCGAGCTGGCCATACTGGAAACCAAGTGGGATGCCCACGTTATCCAGCCACGGCGACAGGTGCCAGAGGGAATCCGGCAGCTCAGGCGTCTGGAAGATGAGCAGCGCGCAGATCATCTGCAGCCAGGTCGTCCCGGTCTTACGCCGGGTGCTGATCACAATGTCGCCAGGCCGGAAGCGAAAGCCGAACCACCGGCCGCTGTCCTCGTCAGGCGATTGATAATGGGTTGGGGCAGGGCGCATGTGGAGAGCTTATCGACCTCGGGGCGTCGGTAGCGGATCGCTGACAGAAAGTGAAGCTTCCTTCGCGGTCTTGAACTGTGGTCAGTGATGCAGGCGTGACAATTGATGCGGTTTCCGTTTAGAGGGGAAACGGCCGCGAGGTGGTTACGCCGAACGTGGGTAGGCTTGTCGCATTGGTGCGCACCGTCGTACCCTGTTCCTGAGCCTACGCTAGGGGCGTAGCCATGCACGGGGAGCTCTCTACATGGCCCGAGAGAATCCATGCGTTGAGTCAGACCCGGTAGCACTGAGATCAACCCAGGTTCGCCGCCCGGCCTCTTCGCAGGAACGGGCGGCAGCGATCGCTTCGGTCAGGAGCGCATTTCCGGACCAGTCTTATTCGCAAGACGAGATCGGAGCGCTCCTCGGTCTGGAGAACAGGGTCGTAAAGAAGCTTCTCCGTTCGCCGCATATTCAGAAGAGGCACCTTTACCTTCCGGGGAAAGACGCCCGGACTGGGACCGTGCGCCAGGAGTCGCCAGCCGACCTCCATGCCAAGTTCCGGGACGGGGCACTCGAGATCGGATCGCGCGCGATCCGTGACGCATTGGACGCCGTATTCCTGTCTCCGGCGGACGTCGACTACCTGCTGTGCGTCACTTCAAGCGGCTTCATGGTCCCGGGGCTCAGTTCGCTCTTCTCGCGCGAACTCGGGTTTGACCGCAAGCTCGTCCGGGCGGACGTCGTTGGAATGGGATGCAACGCGGGCCTGAATGGGATGAACCCGCTCGTCCAGTGGGTCAAGAACCATCCAGGCCGGGTGGCGCTCCTGGTCTGCTGCGAGATTAACTCCGCGATGTACGTTGTTGATGAGACCGTGCGCACCGGCATCGTCAACAGCCTCTTCGGCGATGGAGCGGCGGCGGCGGTCCTCACCAGCTATGGCGAGAACGGCACAGGACCACTGCCGTCCGGGCCGGTGCCTTGCGTGCTCGATTTCGAGAGCTTTTGCATGCCCGAGCAATGGGCGGCCATGCGGTTCGACTGGAACGATAGTGCCGGGAAATGGAGCTTCTACGTCGACCGGGACATCCCTTATGTGATCGGCTTCAATGTCCGCGAGCCCGTGGAAAGGCTGCTAGTGCGGAATGGCCTGGATTTCTCCGACATCAAGCACTGGGTGCTGCACACCGGCGGCGGTGCGGTGATCGACTCCGTCAAGCTCAGCATTGGCCTCGATGAGCACGATGTCCGGCACACGCGCGCCGTGCTGCGCGACTACGGGAACATCTCGAGCGGCAGCTTCTTGGTCAGCCTGGAACGCCTGCTCGCGGAAGGCTGCGTGTCGGCGGCGACCGGGGCGTCATGGTCACGATGGGCCCGGGAGCCCAGATCGAAACCGCGCTGCTCCAATTCGGGCAGGCGGGGTGTGAGGCGGCGGGAAGGAGTAGTCAATGTCAGAAACCCTCAGCACCAGGGCACCTCGCAGCTCGCCCTATACGGGCACCACGCTTCCCCAAGGTCAGCCCTTCTGGATCGTGGACGGACGCGCTTACGATTTCACCGAGTGGATGACCATTCACCCGGGCGGCTCGATGTGGTTTCAGCAAACTCAGGGACGGGATATCAGCGCCCTGCTCCACACGTACCACCGGGAGCCGGCCCGGCTGCAGAGGATCCTCGCGAAATACGAGATTAAAGAATCCGGAACAGCACGCCCGATCACCGAGCGCGACGTACTACCCAAACTTGGGGTACCCCCCTTCCTGCTGGCGCCGGATTTCGACGCCAGAACGGATCTGCCGAGACTGAATTACGGCGACAAGGAAAGCTTGCTCGCGGAGATCCGTACCAGGGTCAACGCCAAGTTCTCCACGCGGACTCTGAAAAAGTACGACCACGCGTTCGACGCGGTGACCTGGGCCATCGGTATCGCGCATGTCGCCGCGCTGGCCCTCCTGATTGCCAGGCATAATACCTGGCTGGGCATTCATCATCATCATGGTGGTGACGCGAACCGGGCTGGCAGGCGCGGGCCATTACCACCTCCACCGGAAGTGGAAGCAGCGGCGGGGTCGCCGGTTCACGCTGCCGTTCGGAAAAGCACTTTTCGACATCAACTACGTCGGCACGAGCCTGATCGGAAGCGACGGGCACGTGCTGCTACACCATCCTTACCTCGGCTCCGGAGCCGATGTGAAGAAGACGTTCTTCGACGGCATGCTCCGGCTGCATCCAATACTCCGGGTCCCGGGCTACACCCTGCACAAACTCGGCATATGCCTGACCGGGCTGCCATTCCGGGCCAGGGAGATCGCCAAGTTCGAGCGTCCCAAGCCGGGCCAGACCGCCGAGCCAATCACCAGGGACCCGGGCCGGGCAGACTTCTGGCTCATCCGTGCGTGGCTAGTAGCTGAGTTCGCCCTGTGCCTGGGGACCGGTCACATCCTGGCCTGGCTGATCCAGTTCTTCCTGACCTTGTGGTTCAACACCTTCCTGGTCGTGGCGAGCCATGACTTCGAGGAGTCGGTCACCGAGGATGAACTCGCGGTGATCCCGGTGCCGCTGCGCAATGACTGGGCAGCTCAGCAGATCTGCCTGAGCTACGACCTGAGCGTGGTCGGCAACCGCTGGATTGACCTCTTCCTCTCGGCCGGTCTAAGCCCGCACCGCGTCCACCACGTCCTGCCGTGGCATGGGTCCGGGTTCGCGAACCTTGCCAGTGAGGCCACCGTCCGGGAGGTGTGCGCGGAGGTCGGCATCACCTGGGAGCGTCCGCGGAACCTGATCTTCGAACGTTTCCCGGCCGTAATGAAGCACTATCTTCTCCTCCCGAGCAAGCCCGCTCCGCCGCGCTCGCCCGCCATGGCGCCGCCCGACATGCTCCCCGGGCAGCCCCCGCCACCGCCGAACCCGATCCTCGGCCCGCCTCCGCCACCGCCGAACCCGGTCCTCGGCCCGCCTCCGCCACCGCCGAACCCGATCCTCGGCCCGCCCGCCACCACCAAATCCGGTCCTCGGGCAGCGCCCGCCCGCCATGCAGCCGCCGCCCAACATGCCCCCCGGACAGCCGCCGGTCCCCGGGCAACTGCCGCCGGGCCCGCCAGCTCCGCTCTCCCGACAGCCGCTCCCGCCGGATTCGGTCGACGTGCAGCCTCGTTCATCAGTCCGGGGTGAGCTCGGCGAACTCTTCCGCTACACAATCGACGGTTTCCGAGGAGTCGGCGTGTAATCGCCTATGCCCTCCGCTAGCAATACGGCCGGGCTCCCCGGGCAAGCCAAATGCGCATTTGGGCAGGCTCTGGCCGGCCCAAATGCGCACTCGGCTCGCGGGGGCTAAGCGATGCCAGCCCCTAGCTGGCCGGGAGGCCGAGCAGCTTGTTCGCCGTCAGCGCGTACGAGTTAGTGTAGGTCGCGGGCAGGTTGACCGGGCCGGTGATGACGCCCGCCAGCTTGCTGATGGCCATGATCACCGTCGGGCCGTCGGCCGGCATGATCCCGTTGGGCAGGAACTGGGACTTGTCCGTGGCGAGGGTCGAGATATAGGTCGCCTTGGTGACGAGCGCGTTGTTGACGAAGCTCGGCGGCAGCACGTTGGCGACGTCGGCCGCACTGTGGGTGGCGAGCCAGTGCATGGTGGCGACGATCGCGTCGACGACCTTCTGCACGGTGGCCTTGTTGGCGTCTACCCAACTGGTCAGCCCGAGCACGCCGGCGGTGGGCGTGAATCCGCCGAGCCACTTCTGCACCCCGGCGGTGGTGGTGAGGTCGAACGCCGGGTAGCCGATGCCCAGCTTCTCGATCGCCGCGACCGTCGGCTGGGTGGTCATGCCGCAGAGGATCTTGTGGTGCTCGAGTGCGGCGATCATGGTGGAGCCGTCACCGGCCGCGATCCTGGAGTACTCGCCGGTCTTCAGGCCGTACCTGGCGGCCAGGTACTGGGTGAGCTGGTCGGTGCCCGACCCGAGGTCAGTCACGCCGATTGACTGCCCCTTCCACTGCGCCGGCGAGGTGATGTGCGTGCCGGTGGCGCACATGATCCGCTCGCCCGGCGACCCGGACAGCTGCGCTACGTCCACGACGGCCTTGCCCTGGAGCTGGAAGTTTATGGTGTGCACGTACCAGGCGCCGGCCAGGTCGACCTGCCCGGACGCCATGGCGGTCTCCGCGCCGACGCCGCCCGCCACCTCGTTCGACAGCACCATGTTGACGCCGTACTTCTTGTAGAACCCGAGGCTCTGCGCGAGCTGATAGGGCAGGTAGATCTGCTTGTTGATGCCGCCGACCATCATCGTGACGGTGGGCAGGCTGGCACTCGAAGTGGAACCGCCGCCGCCAGTGGTGGACGCGGCCGTGCTGCTGCTGCCCGACGAGCACGCGGCCACGGTAAGCGCGGTGGCGCACGCGGCCGCCACGGCGGCCAGGGAGCCTCTTCTGAGACCGATTTTTCGCATGGTGCTACTCCTGATTGTTGAGGTGAGAGAAAGCAGACGAGAAAGATGAGAGAAGGAGCGAAACAGAACCGCTCAGACCGCGGAGGCCTCGGTCGCCATCTGCGGCCGCCAGGCCAGCACCCGCCGCTCGAGCACGCTGATCAGCCACTCGGCGACCAGCGCGATCGCGCCGATGATGATCATGCCGGCGAAGATGCCGTCGGCGTTGAAGTTGTTCGCCGAGTCGGTGATCAGCACGCCGAGCCCGTGCTGGGCGCCGAGCACCTCTCCGACCACCGCGCCGATGACCGCGAAACCGAAGGCCACGTGCAGCGACGCGATAATCCAGGTCATCGCGGACGGGATGACCACGTTGCGGACCAGTTGCATCCGCGATGCGCCGAGAATCCGCGCGTTGTTGATGAGGTTCCCGTCCACCTCGCGGACGCCCTGGTAGGCGTTGAAGAAGACCACGAAGAAGACGAGGAAGGCAGCCAGCACGACCTTCGACGACATGCCAAGACCGAGCATGATGATGAAGAGCGTGCCGAGCACGATGCGCGGCAGCGCGTTGACCGCCTTGATGTAGGGGCTGAGGACCTCGGACAGGAACCGCACCTGCCCGAGCAGGACGCCGGCCACGATGCCGCCGGCGACCCCGAGGAGGAACCCGAGGATGGCCTCCTCCATGGTGGTCCAGATCTGCAGCCAGATCGAGCCGAAGCTGGTGCCGTGCTCCACCCAGGCCCGGGCCTGCGACACGATCCCGCTGGGCTGGCCGAAGAAGAACGGGTCGACGATCTTCAGCGACGTGAACAGCTGCCAGCCGCCGAAGATGATGATGAGCAGCGCGGCCTGCGCGCCGCGTACCTGCAGCTTCCGTCTCGTCATGACGGGACCTCCTCGACGGCGGGGACGGGGCCGGCCGGAGCCGAGGTCCGCGCGTAGGCCCGCGTCACCTCGTCGCGCAGCGAGTCCCAGATCTCGTGGTGCAGCTCGGTGAACCGCTGGCCGAACCTGATCTCCTGCACCGACCCGCGCGGCCGGGGCAGGTCAATGTCGAACACCGCCTTGACCGTGCCGGGCGCGGCGGTCATCACGACGACCTTGTCGGCGAGCGCGATCGCCTCCTCCAAGTCGTGCGTCACGAAGATCACCGATGGCCTCGACTGGTCCCACAGCGTCAGCAGCTCGGTGGACATGATCGCCTTGGTCTGCACGTCGAGCGCGCCAGAACGGCTCGTCCATCAGCAGGATCGACGGCTCGTTGATCAGCGCCGCCGCCAGCGCCACCCGCTTGCGCATTCCGCCCGACAGCTGGTGCGGATGATGGTCCTCGAACCCGGTCAGGCCGACCATCCGCAGCCAGTCCCGAGCGTCGGTGAGCGCCTGCTTCTTGGGGACGCCGCGGAACAGCGGCCCCATCGCCACATTGCCGAGCACCGTCTTCCACGGCAGCAGCGCATCGGTCTGGAACATGAAGCTGGTGCCGCGCCCGATGCCGGTGACCGGCTGCCCGCCGACCGACACCGTCCCGTTGCTGGCCTGGTCAAGGCCGGCCACCAGGGTCAGCGTGGTCGACTTGCCGCACCCCGACGGCCCCACCACGGCGCAGAACTCACCGGGCTCGACGGTCATGGTCACGTCACGCAGGGCGGTGAACGCGCCGCCGCCAGGCGTCTGGAATCGTTTGGTGACACCCGATAGCTCGATGCGGTGGTCACGTGGTGTGTTGGATCGCACAAGCCAGGACGCTAGCGACGGACGTGACGGCCGTCACTATTGCGCTCAATCCTCGCCGTAAAGCGCGCTGCGCGCCTTTGGCGCATTTAGATCAAACCCATCGCTCCGAACGGAAGGTTGCTTCGCCCTTCCCGCCTGCCGTGTCCCTTGGTCACCGGGGGGAGGGCGAAGCGACGGCTCGTTCTGCCACTTGTGCGCATTTTGCTATTTTTCGCGGATGTTCCTGGGGGGTTGCCCCGTTGTTACACTGCGGTAACCCCAGCCCAGGTCCTGTGGAGAGGAGGAACCGATGCGGCTTCCCCTCTGGCACCACGTGCGGCAGCGCCTGTCCGCCCAGGTCGTCGTCGTGATGGTGGCGATCCTGCTGCTGACCGCGGTCAGCGGCTTCATCGTCATGTACCAGAACACCTCCGGGCAGCTCAACGACCAGTTCGAGCATCGATCGCTGTCGATCGCGCAGACGCTGGCGGGAGAGCAGAACGTGGTCGCGCTGGCCGCGGACGGCAGGCCGGGCGGCCAGCTGCAGGTGCTGGCGAAACAGGTCCTGCGACAGACAGGCGCGCTGTTCGTGGTGATCACCAATGCCCGGGGCATCCGCCTCACGCATCCCAACCCGGCGCTCATCGGCACGTCCATCACCTACGACGACCCGGAGCCGGATACCTCCGAGCCGTTCCGCACCGGCCGTCCCTGGCTGGGTGTTCAGCACGGCACGCTCGGCCCGGTCGCGGCCGGGAAGACGCCGCTGTGGCTGAACGGCCGCCTGGTTGGCCAGGTGTCGGTCGGCTTCGCGGCGGCCAAGGTCAGCACCGCGCTGTCCGGCGCCCTGCTGACCTTCATCCCGTACCTGCTCGGCGTCCTCGCGGTCGGCGTGCTCGCCGCGCTCGCCCTCGCCCGCCGGCTGAAGCGGCAGACCTTCGGCCTTGAGCTCAGCGAGATCGCCGCGCTGCTGCAGGAGCGGGAGGCGATGCTGCGCGGCATCAGGGAGGCGGTCCTCGGCTACGACACCGGCGGCCGGGTCCTGCTGGCCAACGACGCGGCCCGCGACCTGCTCGGCCTGCCGGCCGAGTTCGCCGGCCGCAAGCTCCGCTATATGTTGCCGCCCGGCAGGCTCGCCGACGTGGTGACGGGCGAGGTGACGGGCAGCGACCTGCTCGTGCTGCACTCCGACCGGGTGCTCGTCGCCAACCGGATGCCGATCACGCGCAACCACCAGCAGCTCGGCTGGGTGGTGACCTTCCAGGACCGGACCGAGTCCGAGACGCTCAAGCGCGCGCTGGACGAGGTGACCGGGCTGGCCGACACGCTGCGGGCCCAATCGCATGAGTTCGCCAACCGGCTGCACACCCTAGTCGGCCTGGTCGAGCTCGGCCATTACACCGAGGCGGTCGAGTTCGTCACCGGCCTGTCCGCCGCCCGTGGCGAGCTGACCGACCAGCTCGTCGAGGCGATCGGAGAGCCCAAGCTGGCCGCGCTGATCCTGGCCAAGGTATCCCTGGCAAGCGAGCGCGATGTCGAGCTCCGGCTGCTGCCCGACACCAAGGTCGGGCAGCGCATCACCGCGATCACGCAGGTGCTGACGGTGGTCGGGAACCTGATCGACAACGCGATCGACGCCGCCGCGTTCGCGCCCGCCCCGCGTGAGATCGAGCTCAGCCTGGTCGCGGCCGACTCTGACCTGCTGATCGGGGTGCGCGACACCGGCCCCGGCGTCCCGCCCGACCTACGTGACCAGATCTTCACCGACGGGGTCACGACCAAGTCCTCGCTGACCGGCGCCAGGCGCGGCCTCGGACTTGCCCTCGTCAGGCAGGTCGTGGAGAGCATGGGCGGCATGGTCAGCGTCGGCCAGGACGGGGGCGCCGTCTTTACCGCCGTGCTGCCCGGCTGTCTCGATGCCGGGGTGACGGTGCCGAGATCCCGGGTGGTGTCATGATCCGCACCCTGGTCGTCGATGACGACTTCCGCGTAGCCGCGATCCACGCCGCCTACGTGGCCAGGATCGACGGCTTCGAGGTGGTGGCCGAGGCGCACACCGCCGCCGAGGCGGTCGACGCGGTGGACCGGCTCCGTCCCGACCTGATGCTGCTCGACCTCTACCTCCCGGACGAGCACGGGCTCAAGCTGGTCGCCCGGCTGCGCGATGGCCACCACCCGCCGGTGGACGTCATCGTGGTCACCGCCGCTAAGGACGCCGACAGCGTCCGCGTCGCGATGCAGAGCGGCGCGCTGCACTACCTGCTCAAGCCGTTCAGTTTCCCGGTGCTCCGCGACAAGCTGCTGTCCTACGCCCAGATGCGGACCCGGCTGGGCGCGCTGCGCCACGCCGACCAACGCACCGTGGACCGCGTATTCGGTGCACTGCGCGCCCCCGACCAGCTCGCCGGCATGAAGGGCCGCTCGGTGCACACCCTGGAGGCGGTCGAGCAACTGCTCAGCGAGACCGGCGAGGACCTGTCGGCCGCTGAGGTCGCCGAGCGCACCGGCATGAGCCGCGCCACCGCCCAGCGCTACCTCAGCCACCTGCACGAGGTCGGCCGGGTGGAAATCCGGCTCCGCTACGGCAGCGGCGGACGCCCGGAACACGGCTACCGGAACACGGCTACCGGCAGGAAATAGAGAAATGGAGGGACGATGACGAATCATTCGATCCTGCTTTGCATCTTTTCTGTGCGCACGCCCAAACAGCCTGTGAGCCGCTGCCGTTGCGGAGCTTATGGCGCTGGACCATCGTCCTGGTTCGAAGTATGCAGCTGAGCTGCTGGAGCGGATTGTGCGTTTCGCCTGCATGCGCGCTGCATGGACACCGGGCCTTGTAGCCGGTGGCCTAAGTTAGCGGCTTTTGAGTGACCGTGGCTGACCCTCGGACAGCTTGGTGTGGCGCGCGCCGGCCGGTCGTATGCTGGGGGCGTCCCCGCGTGGAGAGGTAGAACGCATGGATTTTGCGTCTCTGATTATTCGCGAGGGTGATCGCGTGACAGCATCGGGCCGTGTGGTGCGCACCGAAACCGGTGACTGGTTTGAACCGCCGGTGCCGGTCGCGGCGACAGGCAGCCTGTTCCGGACGGTGAGACCCGCATGGCGTGGGTCTATTCGGATCGTCGGCGCCAATTTCGATGATGAGCTGCCGGGCCGGTTCGAGCGCGACCGGGCGGTGGAAGGCTACGCCACGCTGACCGGAATCTGGACAGCCAGCCACCTGCGGGTGGAACATCAGACCCTTCCCGATTTCCAGCACCCCAAGATCCCGCTCTGGGAGATGCCGCCATGTCCGCCGCCTCAGGAGGGCTGGCCGCACCAAACGTGGGTGTACGGCATCAAGGAGGTGGAGACCGGCGAGTACCCCGCCGTGCACTACGTCGGTCTGGTCTACGACCTCGGCGATTTGCTGGAGACCGGCGCCGCGGTCGTAGTGACGACGTTCCGGCCGAGCGAGGACCAGGCGGTGCTCGTGGTCGCCGCCGCCGACCGTGAGGCCGTCGAGGCGCAACTGCGGCCACAACTCGGACAGCTGCTATGCGTCGTTCCGAGCAAGTGGACCCGGGCTGAACTCGAGGCAGTGCGCGCCCACCTCAGCGCCCACAACGAAGACTGGAACTTGTACACGTGGGGCGGCTATACCTCGACCGAGGATGGCCAGGCCAAGATCACTGCCGGCCTTACCCGGATGCTGCCCGAGGTCGCAGCCTGGGCCGCCAACCTCCCCACAGGCATCATCGATCTTGAGCCGTGGCTTGTACCCGCCTTGGCCCACGACCAGATTGAGCAGCGATAGCGCCTCCACCGCTCAGAAGCAATCGAGTCGGCGGCCTGGACGCGGTGCCTGCGAGCTGGACAATGGGAGCCGATAAAACCAGCGAGTCACGCCCCTGACCTGGAGCTGAGCCAAGAGAGCGGATGACGGGAATCGAACCCGCATGACCAGCTTGGAAGGCTGGGGCTCTACCATTGAGCTACATCCGCGTGCCCCCGCCGTACCGGCCAGCGGGCATCCCATGTAGCGTACCGGCTCCCGCCGGTTTCCCGCACGCCAGCCCACGGCCACCGCAAGGCAAAACCCGAAGCCTTATCCCGAACGGTCCCGGGTTCCACCTTCGCCGTCAGCCTCACCCCCGCCGCCGCCACGCCTCCACCTCCCTATGGCACCCCCGAGGCCGTCGCGCCCCCGCACCGCTCGACGACCCTCAAGGCGACGCCCAGATAGGCATTGTCCGTCTAGCGGACATGAGTCCGAAACACGCGAGATTGCGGCTTCAAGTCCCGCTCGCGCCCGCGCCGCGCGCCACTCGCGCGGTTCTGACCTGGCCAGTCATATGCGCATCACAGTGCCATGTCCGCATGCCGGACATCACCGGTCAGTCTCATTTGCGGCCGGCCGCCACGTTTAGCTCTTGACACCTGCCGAAGAAACGGACACGCTTCCGATCAAGCTCAAGTGACCGTGTTGCGGACATTAGTCCGTTTCGCGGTGAACCCCGCTCGACAGCAGCAAAAATACCGGTGGACCGGGCTGGCACCCGGTCCACCGGCCTAACCGCTAACCCACCTCCCAGTGAGCGAGCACAAAGGAGTTTAGCCGTGCCCTCTATCCCGGCAACGCGGTCTCTCCGCTGCGGCGCCGCCGTGGCAGCCTTCGCCGCTGCGGCGCTCGGCGCTCGCCGCCTGCAGCAGTAGCAGCAGCGCGCCCGCGGCGGCGACCTCGTCCGCAGCGGCCTCCTCGCCGGCATCCGCCGCCGCGGCCACCTCGTCCGCGCCCAAGGCGATGACCATCGCCTACCTGTCGTTCGCGGTGGACAACAGCTACGACGCCCCGATGCTGGCGGCGGCCCAGGCGGTCGCGTCGACCGACGGCGCGACGTTGAAGGTGTTCGACGCGAACAACAACCCGCAGACGCAGTACAACCAGCTGCAGACCGTCATCAACTCCGGCCAGTACAACGGCATCATCACCCAGCCGATCGTCAGGCCACCGGCCTGGTCACGCTGGTCCAGCAGGCGATCGCCAAGGGGATCAAGGTCGTCAACATGGACCAGATCCTCGGCTCGAGCCTGAGCACGGACGCGCCGCAGGTCGCGGGCCTGTCGGCCAACGTGACGTTCGTGCCGACGACGATCGGGACCCAGCTCGGCCAGCAGGTGGTCGCCGGCGTGCGCGTCCAAGAAGCTGAGCCCGTGCAAGGTCGGCTACCTGTACGACATCAAGGCGTCCTCGCTCGACACCGCCATCTACGGCGCGTTCACCGCGGCGATCAAGGGCAGCCCGGTCCAGGTCGTCACCTACGGCCAGTCCTTCTTCACCCCCACCGATCGGCCTGACCGCGGTCGCAGACCATGCTCCAGGCGCAGCCGAGCCTGAACCTGATCGTCGGTTCCGACCAGGGCATCGAGGGCGCCATGACCGCGCTCACGACCACGCGACAAGACCGACCACGTGCTGCTGGTCGGATACGGCGCCAGCGCCGCCGCGGTGGCCGGCATCCAGTCGGGCGCTGGTCTTCTCCGACGTCGCCCAGGCGCCCGCTCGGCCGAGGGCACCGGCTCGCCGTCCAGGCGCTGGTCGCCGCCATCCAGACCGGCAAGGTCAGCGGCGCCGTCGACCCGGTGGCCGGCGTTCCCCGACAGCGGCGTGGTCAACAAGGCCGACGTCAGCCAGTTCACCGCGGAGTGGCAGGGCTGATCGTGCCCGATAACGACCAGGACATCCTCCAGGGCGCGCATGTCGAGCTGCGGGACATCTCCAAGTCCTTCGGCGGCACGCGCGCCCTGGAGGGCGTCAGCCTGACCATCGCCCGAGGCTCGATCCACGCTCTGGTCGGCGAGAACGGGGCCGGCAAGTCCACCCTCGGCAAGATCATCGCGGGCGCGCACGCCCCCGACGACGGCCAGGTACTGCTCGACGGCGAGCCGGTCCGGTTCCATTCGCCCCGGGACGCGATCAACGCCGGCGTCATCCTGATCGCGCAGGAGCTGTCGATCGTGCGGATCGCTCACCGTCGAGCAGAACGTGTTCCTCGGCGTCGAGCCGCGCCAGGCCGGCTTCCAGAACCGTCGCGAGCTGCGCCGCCGGTACAACGAGCTGGCCGCCTCGGTCGGCTTCGAGCTCGACGGCGGCGGCAACGCCGGGACGCTGCGGACGGCCGACCAGCAGAAGGTCGAGATCCTCCGCGCGCTGTGCCGCAACGCCGAGCTGATCGTGATGGACGAGCCGACGGCCGCGCTGTCCGGCCGGACGTCGAGGCGCTGCACGCCGTCATCAGGCAGCTCGCGCAGCGAACGGCACCACGGTCGTGCTCGTCTCGCACTTCCTGGGCGAGGTGCTCGAGCTCGCCGACGAGGTGACGATCCTGCGCGACGGCCGCCTGGTGCAGACCGTGCCCGGCCGCCGGGCAGACCGAGGAGTCGCTGATGGCGGCGATGCTCGGCCGGTCGCTCGACGCGACGTTCCCGGCCAAGCGCCCGGTCGCGGCCGACGCGCGCAGCGGTGCTCTCGGTCCGCGACCTGGTCGCGCCCGGCGTCAACGGCGTCTCGTTCGACCTGCGGGCGGGGGAGATCCTCGGCCTGGCCGGCCTGGTCGGCGCGGGCCGCACCGAGGTCGCCCGGGCGATCTACCGGGCCAACCGCGTCCACTCCGGGATCGGTCACCGTCACCACCGGCGACACAGCCAGCTGCCCGCCAGGTCAACGTCACCGGCACCCCGCGCTCCGCGATGCGGGCGGGGATTCAGATGATCCCCGAGTCGCGCAAGGAGCAGGGCCTGCTGCTCGGCCGACCGGTCAAGGAGAACGTCAGCCTGTCCACGCTCGCCCAGGTCAGCCGCGCCGGCCTGGTCCAGCCAGGACCGGAGCGACGGACCGTGCGGGAGATGCTCGACCCGGGTGGACGCCCGCGGCGGCGGCCAGTCGGTCCCGGCGTCCGCGCTGTCCGGCGGCAACCAGCAGAAGCTGCTGTTCGCCCGGTCGCTGCTGCGCGACCCGACCGGTGCTGATCGCGGACGAGCCCACCCGGGGCGTCGACGTCGGCGCCAAGCGGGCGATCTACGAGCTGCTGACCACGCTGACCGCCGACGGCGCTCGGCGTGCTGCTGATCTCCTCCGACGTCGAAGAAATCCTCGGCCTGGCGCACCGCGTGCTCGTCATGCGCGGCGGCCGGGTCGCTGCCGAACTCACCGGCGAGAACGCGACCGAGGCGGCGATCCTCGGCGCCGCGTTCGGCGCCATCCGAAAAAGAGGTGCGTGAATGACTCAGCCGCAGGCCGCCCCGCCGGCCCCGGAGAAGCCGGGACTCAGCCGGGGGAGCCCGGTACGCGCGGCCAGGAGGCTGGCCCTGCCCGGCGGCTTCAGCCTCGCCGCGGTCCGAGTTCCTCGGCCAGGCCCGCGCAGGGCGGGATCATCTACCCGTTCATCGTGTTGTTCGTCGTGCTGGCGATCTGGAAGGGCTCGACTCTTCTACCGACCGGACGAACCTGCTCGAGATCCTCGACCAGCAGTCCTCGACGCTGATCATCGCGGCGGCCGGCACGATGGTGCTGATCGCGGGCGGCATCGACCTGTCGGTCGGCGCGACCTACGCGCTGTGCCAGGTGATCGCGACCAAGATGGCGAGGGCGGTAACCCGGTCCTCGCGATCGCTCGTCGGCGTGCTCGTCGGCGTCGGGGTCGGCGCGGTCAACGGCGTGATCGCGACGTTCTTCCGGATCAACTCGCTCATCGCCACGCTCGCGATGTCGTTCGTGATCACCGGCGTCGCCAGCCTGGTCACCGGCGGGAACCTGATCATCGCCTACAGCGCGCTCGGGTTCGCGAACTTCGCCAGAACGCAGTTCCTCGACGTGACCACCGCCGCCTGGACGATGATCGGCGTGGTGCATCATCCTCGGCGATCGTGCTGTCGCGGACGATCGCCGGCCGCTACATGTACGCGGCCGGCAGCAACGCCGAGGCGGCCCGGCTGGCCGGCGTCCGGGTGCAGTGGATCAAGCTGATCACGTTCGCGATCAGCGGCGGCGCGGCCGGGCTCGGCGGCATCATCGACGCCTCCCGGGTGCTGTCGGCGCTCGTCGCCGAACGGCGGCACCGCGCTGACCTTCACCGTGCTGGCCGGCATCGTGGTCGGCGGCACGTCGATCCTCGGCGGCGAGGGCGCGATCTGGCGGACCGTGATGGGCGTGCTGTTCATCGCGATGATCGGCAACGGCTTCACCCTGCTGGCCTGGAACCCGCTCTACGAGCAGATCACCCTCGGCGTGATCCTCCTCCTCGCCGTCGGCGGCGACGCCTGGTCCCGCCTCCGCACCACCTAGCCCCGAGCCCGCGCCGCATCCTGTCGCCTACGCCATCGACCCCAAACCCGACCTGTCGCCTACGCCATCGACCCCAATAGGCGATGTCGCTGGCGTAGCCGACAGGTCGCAATTCCCGTCGGTGGCGTACCCGGCAGGTCTTCAACGCCGCCGATACGCCGCCCGACCACCCCGGAGCAGCGCAAATGTGCAATGGTTCACGTTTACGTAACAAATCGGTCGTTGACGCGAAACGTGCCGCCAATGTCCTATATGGCATGGCTTTTCTTGTCGACGCACCGAACGCCGCCGCAGGCGAACCCGCGGCTGCGCCTCACCCGCTCTCACCGCTGACCGCCGCCGAGATCGAGACCGCCTCCGCCGCCGTCAGGGCAACGCCAGAGGCCTAAACGCGGAGACCGCCCGGTTCGTCTACATCTCGCTCTACGAGCCCGCCAAGCACGACGTCATCGCGTTCGAGAACGGCGCCACGTCAAGGCCCCCGACCGGCTGGCCAAGGTCGTGCTGCGCGAGCGGGCGGAGCGCGCCACCTACGAGGCGGTCGTTCGGCTGCCGTCGGGCGGGGTGGCCGGGGCAGCCGGCGGAGCCGAGGTCGTCGACTTCAAGCGCGTTCCCGGCGTGCAGCCGAGCGTGATGCTCGAGGAGTTCCTCGCCGCCGAGGACATCGTCCGCCGGGACCCGCGCTGGCAGGCGGCCATGCGCAAGCGCGGCATCGAGGACTTCGACCTGTGCATGATCGACCCGTGGTCCACGCCGAACGTCGAGCCCGGCGTCGGCCCGACCGACGGCCGCTTCGTCTCGCCCGCTCACCTGGGTCCGCAAGCGACACCGACGACAACGGCTACGCCCACCCGGTCGAGAACGTGCGCACGCTCGTCGACCTGGACACGCTCACCGTCGTCAAGGTCGAGGACGACGGCGTCGTCCCGATCCCGCAGAAATCCGGCAACTACTCCACCGCCGCGATCACCGACCCGGACAACATCCCGTACTTCCCCGACGGCCCCAGAACCGACGTCAAGCCGTTCGACATCGTCCAGCACGAAGGCCCCAGCTTCACCGTCAAGGACAACCACCTCGAATGGCAGAAGTGGGACCTGCGGATCGGCTTCACCCCCCGCGAGGGCCTGGTCCTGCACCAGATCAACTACGCCGGCCGCTCCATCATCTACCGCGCGAGCCTGTCCGAGATGTTCGTCCCCTACGGCGACCCCGAGCCTGACCCATTACCGCAAGCTGGTCCTCGACGAGGGGGAGTACGGCATCGGCCTGCTCACCAACTCCCTGGAACTCGGCTGCGACTGCCTCGGCGAGATCGTCTACCTGGACGGCGTCGTCAACGACAACGACGGCCACCCGCTTCCGATGAAGAACGCCATCTGCCTGCACGAAGAGGACCACGGCATCGCCTGGAAGCACACCGACTTCCGCACCGGCCACGCCGAGGTCCGCCGCATGCGCCGGATGGTGATCAGCAGCATCGTCACCGTCGGCAACTACGAGTACGGCTACTACTGGTACCTCTACCAGGACGGCTCCATCGAGTACGAGGTCAAGCTCTCCGGCGTCATCTCCAACGGCGCGATCGAGGAGGGGGTCAAGCCCGAGTACGGCACGATCGTCGCCCCCGGCGTCTACGGCCCGCACCATCAGCACTTCTTCAACGTCCGACTGGACATGGCGGTCGACGGCACCGCCAACCGCGTCTACGAGGTCACCCCGACGGCGATGCCCGAGGGCCCGGACAACCCCGTCGGCAACGCCTGGCGGGCCGAGGAGATCGCTCATCGAGGACGAGACGATGAGCCGCCGCGAGGCCGACCCGCTGGCCGGCCGCTACTGGAAGATCGTCAACGAGAACGTCACCAACGAGCTCGGCCAGCCGGTCGCCTACAAGCTCGTGCCCGAGCACACCATCAAGTCGTTCGCCCACCCGGGCTCGGCCGTCGCCAGGCGGGCCGGCTTCACCGCCAGCCCGCTCTGGGTCACCGCCTACGACCGGGACGAGGTCTTCGCCACCGGCGACTACCCGAACCAGTCCGAGGGCGGCGACGGCCTGCCCGCCTTCGTCCAGGCCGGCCGGAACCTCACCGACACCGACGTGGTGCTCTGGTTCACCTTCGGCGCCAACCACGTCGTCCGCCCGGAGGACTGGCCGGTCATGCCGGTCCACCCGATCGGCTTCCGGCTGCTCCCGGCCGGCTTCTTCGTCGGCAACCCCGCTCTCGACAACCCCCAGCCCGGCGGCGACCACTGCCACCACTAACAAGTCAAGAGCCGAAATTCAAGAGAACCAGCTAGAGGAACGGACGTATGGCGACTGCCTCCAAAGAGATGACCGTCGACAGCGGCATCACCCTGCAGAAGCGAGTTCTCTCCACCCCGGAGGTGCTCGCCCAGTCGGTGGCCAACATGGCCCCAAGCGCGGCGATGGCGCTGCTCCCGTTTCTCGTCTTCCTCTCCGCGGGCAACGGCACCTGGCTGTCGTTCGGCATCAGCATGGTCGTGCTGCTGATCGTCGCGTACTGCGCGGCGCAGTTCGCCACCCGGATCAACTCGGCCGGTTCGTTCTACGTCTGGGTGACCAGGGCGCTCGGCCCCGGCGCGGGCAGTGCCGCGGGCTGGGGCCTGATCCTCGGCTACGTGTTCACCGGGATCGCCTGCGTCATCGGCTTCGAGATCTACGGCAACAACTTCCTGTCCGGGTTCGGCATCTCGTCGCCGACCAACCACGCGGTCAAGGCGATCCTCTACGTCGTCGGCGGGCTTGTTCCGGCGCTGATGGCGGTGTCGGACATCAAGTTCTCGCAGCGGCTCGCGTTCATCCTCGAGTCCGTCTCGGTGACGATCATCCTGGTCCTGTGCATCGCCGTTTACGTGCACAACGGCGGCGTCTTCGACGCCCACCAGCTGTCGCTCAAGGGGTCCAGCGGGGGCGGCATCGTCGTCGGCATGGTGCTGGCCATCTTCGCCTTCGTCGGGTTCGAGTCGGCGGGCGCGCTCGGCCAGGAGGCGAAGAACCCGGCCCGCTCGGTGCCCCGGGCGATCATATGGAGTTGCGCCATCATCGGGGTGTTCTACCTGATCGTCGCGTACACGCAGGTCTACGGGTTCGGCGACGCCGCGTTCGGCAATGCGACCGCCCCGCTGCCGCAACTCGCCTCGCGGGTCGACCTCGGCTGGCTCGGCCACTTCATCGCGATCGGCATCACCTGCTCGATGTTCGCCTGCTCGCTGGCCTGCCTGACGGCGGGCTCGCGGATGCTGCTCTCGCTCGGCCACGACGGCCTGCTGCCCAAGGTGTTCACGCACACCACCAAGCGCACCCGCGCGCCGGGAGTTGCCATCTGGTCGGTTGCCATCCCGATGACCGTCGTCCCGGTCGCCTACATCCTGGCGGGCTCCACCGACACCACGCTCACCGGCGAGGAAGGCACGATCGCGACGTACGGCTTCATGCTCGCCTACGGCCTGGTCTGCCTGGCGATGCCGATCTACCTGCGCAAGATCGGCGAGAACAAGCCGCTCGCGTGGATGCTCGGCCTCCTCGGCGCGGTCACGATGGTGTTCGTCTTCTACGTCAACTGGATACCGACGGTCATCCCGAACCACATCTTCGCCGCGCTGACCTGGCCGTGGTGGACGTTCCCGTACGTCTTCCTCGGCCTGGACCGCGCTCGGGCTGATCGCGTACCTCTACGTCAGGGTCCGCAAGCCCGAGGTTGTCGCGGCCGCAGGCACCTGGGGAGACGCCGCCGACCCGAACGCCGCCGCCGAAGAAGCAGCCGCCCTCGGCCACATCGGCACCTAACGCCCCCCAACACCCCACCCCCAACACCCCACCCCCAACACCCCACCCCCAACACCCCACCCCCAACACCCCACCCCCAACACCCCACCCCCAACACCCCACCCCCAACACCCCACCCCCAACACCCCACCCCCAACACCCCACCCCCAACACCCCACCCCCAACACCCCACCCCCAACACCCCACCCCCAACACCCCACCCCACCCCCCAACACCCCACCCCCAACACCCCACCCCCAACACCCCACCCCCAACACCCCACCCCCAACACCCCACCCCCAACACCCCACCCCCAACACTCCACCCCCAACACCCCACCCCCAACACTCCACCCCCAACACTCCACCCCCAACACCCTGTCGGCTCCATGGACGCCAAACGGCTTCGGTCGCCCACGCGCCCACGACATCGACAAGGGGGCAGCGTGGCCAGTCGCGTTCCAGCCGTCCCGGCGCGCCATTCACACCGTCAACAGCCGCGCGCGCATCTATCTATCAGTTCTGACCACGCGGTCCACCTTCCTATCGGTTCTGACCACAAAATTCCGATAATTCGGGCGTCAAAGTGGTCAGAATCGATAGGAAGACGAAAAAGTGGTCAGAACTGATAGGAAGGTGACCGAGTTTGCGCCTCCGATGAACACCAACACGCAATGCCGCTGGCGTAGCCAACAGGCCGATTCACGCAGCCGTCGGATTGCACGCGGCTTCGGTCAGGAAGCGGGAGACGGCGCGGCGGCTGGTGAGCCGGACGAACGTGAGGTGGCTGCAAGCCGGGTCGGCCGCCGCCGCTGCGTACCTATCCCGGTACTTGCCGTGGTTGTGCCAGGCCCACGAGATGACGGACTCCTCCGGTTCCCAGGTCAGGAAGTTGCGCAGTGGCTCGCGGTTGCCGTTCCACAGCTCCTGCCGCGTGACCGCCCGGCGCAGCGTTCGCCAGATGACCTGGCGCATTACGGTCCGCCGGGGCAGGTCGAGCCAGACGACCGTGTCCGCCCGGGCCCAAACGAGCGGGCGCACGGCAGAGTAGTTGCCGTCCATTACCCAGGAGTCCCCGGCTGCGGCCGCCTCGACGACCCGACGGAACTCGTCTTCCGGCAACGGCTCCCAGCCGGGCTGGTGAAAGACGCTGTCGAGTTCCACGTGAGCCACACTGAGGACAAGAGCCAGCTCCCTGGCCAACGTGGATTTACCCGAGCCCGAGTTCCCGACTACCGACACGCGTCGCACGATCGCGGAACCTAGCACGGGAACGCGCCCGAACGACAATCATTTCCCGGCGCCGATAACGGGAGGCCCCGCCAGGCCAGCCCGTCGGGCTGCCCGGCCGGCCCGCCCCGCCAGCCCGCCCCGCCAGGCCAGCCCGCCAGGCGGGCGGGCGGCCGCCGGATCACTCGTCGCCGATGTCGGCCAGCACCTCGCGCAGTTCGACGATCAGCGGATCGTGGCGGGGCAGGATGCGCTCCAGCCGGTCGACGGTGTCGCGCAGCAGTGCGCGAGCGTCGCCGTACCGCCCGAGTTGGCGGTAGACCAGGGCAAGCTCCGCGCGATTGCGCAGCGTGTCAGGGTGCCGGGGACCGAGCACGCGCTCGAAGCCGGCCTGGGCCTGCTCGTACGCCCGCTCGGCCGCGACCGCCTTGCCCGTCCGCAGATAGGCGGCGCCAAGGCCGTAGCGCGCCCGAGTCGTGTCCAGGTGATCAGGCCCGAGAGCTCGCTCCCGGTCGGCCACCACCCGCCGGTAGGCCGCTACCGCCTCTTTCGAGAGGCCTCTGGCCAGGTACGAATCGGCCAAGGAGTGGCGCGTGGTCATCGTCTCCGGGTGCCGGGATCCCTGGATACGCTCCCGGTCGGCCAGCGTGCGCCGGTAGAGCGAGATGGCGTCGGAGTGCCGCCCGGCGGCCTGGTAGGCAGCGGCGAGCTCGTCCCGCGCGCCGAGCGTATCGGTGTGCTCGGGGCCGCGGGCCCGCTCGGCATCGGACAGCACCTGCTTGAGGGCGGAGACCGCCTGGTCAGGCTGGCGCGCCGCCACCAGGGCGTGGCAGAAACGCAGCCGCGTCCTGATCAGGTCGGGGTGATCGGCCCCGAGCTGCACGGTCTGGGTTTCCACGATCCGGCGGAACCAGCTGACGGCGTCGTCCGCGCGGCCGGCCTCCAGGCAGGCCTCGGCCAGCCGCTGCTCGGCCAGCATCGTCTGCGGGTGCCCCGCGCCGAAGAACCGGTCGGCGGTCGTTGCCAGGTCACGCCAGTGCTCCGCGGCCGGCCCGGTCAGCCGGGCGTGATCCAGGCTGTCGCCGGCCCGTTGCAGCACCGGATGGCAGCCATCGGCCCACAGCCGGCTTCCCGCCGCCTGCCGAAGGGCCGCGGTGCAGGACCGCAGACCGGACGCGGGCCAGCCGAGCGGCTCCGGTGCAGGCCAGGCCTGCAGCAGCGCGTCCGCCGCGACGCGGGCCGCCTCGTCAATCACGGCGTCAGGAATCGCGTCCCGCAGCGCCGCCTGCAGCACCGGGCTCATCCGCACCGTCGGCGGTGCCGACGCCCGCTCGACCGTCAGCAAGCCGACCCGCTCGAGCGCCGCCAGCGCGGCCAACGCCGGCTCGGCGTCCTTGGCCGGATCGGCGGGATCGGCGGGATCGGCGTGATCGGCGGGCTCGCCGATCCCGCCAGTGAGGTAGCGGACGGCGGCCGGGGCGGTCAGCACGGTTGCGGGAATGCCGTGCCCGTCAAGCAGCGCCGCCAGGGCCAGCATGGACCGGACCGATCCGCCGGGGGCGAACTGGGTGGCGCTCTCGAGCGAGACCGGCCACGTGACCGCGCTGGCCAGCGGCGGCGCGCCCGCTGAAGAAGCCAGGTACTCGCGCCAGCGCACGAAATAATCCTGGTAGCTCTGGCATGACATCGCCGAGCTGGCGATCACCGCGCTGGCCTGGGCCAACGCGGCCGGCTCGACGCCCACGGCATTGATCAGGTCGATCGCGCCCAGCCGCTGGCCCCGGTTGGCCGACAGCCGCTCCGTCAGGTAGCTCAGGGCCTCGCGCGGGTTGAACGGCCCGATCGGCAAAGCCCGCATGCCGCGGGGCACGGCCGCGGCATCGGCGCAGGTCACCAGCACCCGGCCGGCTGGGCCGCCCGGGCCGAGGCCGTCCACGTCCGCCTCATCGGCCAGATCGTCAAGGACGATCAGCCATGGATGGCTGGTCTCCGCCAGCCAGCTCAGGAACTGGGCGGCCGTTGACTCGCAACTGGTCACCTGGCCCCGGCCGGTCACCAAGGCGGTCGCCGCCGCGTAGCCGGACAGCACCGACGCCCGGCTGCTGGCGTCGATCCAGACCAGCAGATCCAGCTCGCCCGAGTGCCACAGCGACTCGGCCAGGGCAACCGCGATCTGGGTCTTGCCCGATGACCTCAGCCAGTCCCGCGCGGTCGAGCCGGCCGCCGGCCCGGGTCGGGGGCCGCCGCCCGCTCGCTGACCAGCGCGACCGCGGTGCCGGGGCGCAGGAAGGCCGCCAGGTTGGGGGCCGTCTCGAGCCGGTCGATGTAACCGTCGGCGATCGCCGGGACCGTCCCCGACCGGACCGGCCAGGACGACGACGGAGACGCAGAGGCAGATGCAGACGACGACCGGGCACCCGCCGTGCCCGCCGCGCCGCCAACCGGGGCTGCGCTAGTCATGGCCCGCGCCCCGGCTCAGAGTTCCATTTCCGGTATCCGCACCCGGGTCGTCTCCCGGGTGAGGGTCTGCCGGCGGAAGAAGGCGGGGGCGGTGACGCGCATGTAGATGAAGCTGATCACTCCGGCCAGCGCGGCCAGCGCGGCGATCACGAAGATCCCGCCGATCTGCCACTGCAGGCCGGGCACCGTCCAGCTGGTGTAGCTGTTGGACGCCACCCAGTCGCTCTGCAGGCTGTAGATGCCGGCCGCGTACATGATCAGCCCGCCGACCAGCGGCAGGATGCCGCGCATCCACAGGTTGCGGGCGCTGCTGCGCAGCGTGGACCGGTAGTACCAGGTGCAGGAGAAGGCGGTAAGCCCGTAGTAGAAGGCGATGTAGAGCCCGATCGCGGTCACGCCGTCAGCGATCGGGTTGCCGCCGGAGATGAAGTTCAGCGGGATGTACAGCGCGACCGAGACGACCCCGACCACGATCGTCGACACCGTCGGGGTCAGGTAGCGGGGATTGATCTTGGCGAACTGCTGGGGCAGCGCCCGGTAGGCGGCCATCGAGAGCGTGGTCCTGGCGGCGGGCAGGATCGTCGTCTGGGTGGACGCGGCGGCCGAGCTGAGCACCATCAGGATCAGCAGCCGGGACAAGACCGTGCCGAATCCCGAGGTCCCGAAGATCGCGCTGCCGGTCGCCGACAGCACGTCGAACTGGTGGTCCGGGTTGGTCAGCCCGACCCCGGTGCCGCCGACCCCGGCGAACGACATCACCGCGATGATGACGATCGCGTAGGTGATCAGCAGCAGCACGGTCGAGATGATGCCGGCCCGGCCGGGCGTCCTGGCCTTGTCGGCCGTCTCCTCGTTGACGGAAAGGGCGGTGTCCCAGCCCCAGTAGATGAACAGCATCAAGATGATGCCGGACACGAAGGCCGACAACGGCAGGTGCGACGGCGACAGCCAGGACAGGCTCGGGTGCAGTGATCCCGTCGGGTGACTGGCGTAGACCCTGACCAGTGCGGTCACCGACATCACCATCAGCATGACGACTTCGATGGTGAGCAGGATCCGCTGGAACCTGGCCGACAGCTCGATGCCGCGGTAGCAGATGTAGGTCATCGCGATGATCCACAAGATCCCGACCAACAGCACCCAGCCGCCGGAGGCGTTGGCTCCGATCGAGCTGTTCGGTCCCTGGAACAAGAAGAAGAGGTACTGCCCGGCCACCTGGGCGAGGCTGCCCATGACCAGGAGGTCGGCCGCCACGGTGGCCCAGCCGCCCGCCCAGCCGGCCGACGGCCCGAACGCCCGGGTACCCCAGATGAAGGTGGTACCGCAGTCAGGGTCGGCCTTGTTCAGCTCGCTGAAGCCGATCGAGCACAGCAGCATCGGCACGAACGCCAGCACGGCGACCAGCGGCGCCTTCAGCCCGACGGCGGCCACGACGAAGAACAGCGTCGCGGCCAGGCTGTAGGCGGGGGCCGTGGACGCGACCCCGATAACGACGCTCGACGCCAGGCCGAGCGCACCGGACTTGAGGCCCTTGTCCCTCTGCTCTTCCACCGGCTGAACGCCAGGAGCGAATGTAGCCATGATCCCCCCACGGATAGGCCTCTACCGGGAGGAAAAATGACAACGAAATCGCCCCCCGGCCGTTAAAACTGCAGCGTAACGGAAGACCATAACGTAAACCCCCATATCAGGACAATAGCTCGGCACCAAGAGCAAGGGCCCGATATTCGCGCTCTGCCTGGCTCAGTCGCTCACCTCAGTCGCCGACTTTAGTGGCGCTCGACAAGATCCCGATCAGCGTGTCGACCGCCTCCTGAGAGTCGGGCCCGACCGCCCGCACGGTAACCTCCTGGCCGCTGCTCGCCCCCAGCTGCATCACCGACAGCACGCTCTTCGCGTCGACCTCTTTATCCGCGACCGCCAGTTGCACCGCCGAAGCGAACCCCGCCGCCGCGACCGACAGCGCGCCGGCCGGCCGCGCATGCAGGTCGCCGGTGAGGGTGATCGTCGCTTCAGAGTTTTCTGGCATGACGTGCCTCCTGCGCGGCGTCGAGGACGGCCTTGAGGCTGCCGCCCGCAGCCGCGGTGACGGCGGCGGCGACCGCGCCCTCGACGAACGGGGCGTCGGCAACCTCAAGCGGTCCGGGAAGGTCGTCAAGCTCGTCCGCCAGCAGCGTCCGCACCGTCAGCACCGAGCTGCCCAGATCCGGCAGGATCACCACGCCCGCGCCGGTGTCCGCCCGTCGGATCGCCGCCGAGACCTTGTCAATGCTGGTCCCAAGGCGGCCGTCGTCGGTCCCGCCCGCGGTGGCAATGGTGACCGTTCCTCCGCCGACCTGGCCGGCCAGCTCAGCGGTGCCCTCGGCGAGCGAGGCGCTGTGGGAAACGAGGACGATTCCTACCCGTGCAGCCATGAACTATGCCCTATCCTGAGCTTGTTCGACATTACCGAAAAGGACCCTATGATCCAGTCTGTGGAGCGAGCCGCCGCCATCCTCGCCGCGCTCGGTTCCGGGACGCCGCGGCTCGGCGTCACCGAGATCGCCGAGCGGGTCGGCCTCGCCAAGCCGACCACGCACGGGCTGCTCCGCGCGCTGGTCGCGCATAACCTGGTGGCGCAGGATCCGGCCAGCGGCAAGTACTGCCTCGGGGCCGGCGTGCTGCAGCTCGGCAACGCCTACCTCGACGGCTCCGAGCTGCGCGCCCGCTCGCTGCTGTGGGCCGAGTCGCTCGCCCAGCGGACGAACGAGGCGGTGTGGGTGGCGACCCTGTCCGGGACCCGGGCGATCGTCCTGCACCACGTGTTCCGGCCGGACAACACGGTCCAGATCCTCGAGGTGGGCGCGGCCATCCCGTGGTACGCGTGCGCGCTCGGGCACGCGATCGTCGCGTACCTGCCCGCGCTCGAGTCGGCCCGGGTGATGGCCGAGGAGCGGACACCGCTGACCGGCCGCACCAAGACCACCCGGGCCGCCCTCGGCCAGGCCCTGGCCCAGGTCCGCAGGCGCGGCTACGCGGTCGAGAGCGAGGAGGCGACGGTCGGCGACGCCGGCATCGCCGCCCCGATCGCGGGCCGCGACGGCGTGGTCGGCTCGATCGGCCTGGTCGGTCCGGCCGAGCGGCTCCTCGACCGCGGCACCCAGGCCGAGCTGACCCGCGCCGTGGTCGAGTCCGCCCGCTCGATCTCCCGCGACCTGGGGGCCGGGCGCGGTGGCGCGGTGCTGGCGGCGCTGCGCTGATCCGCTCACAGCGTGGGCACCAGGTCCCACACCTCGGCCGCTGACGAGGCCAGCAGCGCCCGTTCGGTGAGTTGCTTGCAAGACAAGAAATTCAAGTTCGATATTATCGAACGGACCGTTGCGACTCTGGCAGCGGGCACGCTCACCGTCTTCACTCCGGCCCCGATCAGCAGCGGCAGCACCCGCGGATCGGCCGCCGCGTCCCCGCACACGGAGACCGTGATCCCGGCCTCCCTGCCCGCCTTGGCGACCCCCTTAACCAGCGCAAGGACCCGTGGGTGAGCCGCCAGCCCCGGCCCCGCCTCCGGATCCCGCCGTCCCATCCCGAGCACGTCCCCGGTCAGATCGTTGGTGCCGATCGAGAAGAAGTCCACCGCCGACGCGAACACCGCCGCGTTCTTCGCGGTCGACTCGAGCTCCACCATGATCCCGAGCGACGGCACCTCCACATCAAGCTCCGCCGCCGTCTCCGTCAGTACCTGGCGGACCCGGCTGACCTCCCGCAGCGACCTCACCATGGGGATCAGCACCGCCAGCCGCGCCTCCCGACCGGCCTCAAGCATCGCCCGCAGCTGATCAGCCAGCGCCGACGGATGCGTCAGCAATGCCGCCAGCCCAGCCCCGGCAGGCAAGCTAATCTCCCCGGCTCCGCCGGCCCCCCCCAGCCTCCGTCCCACTACCAGCCTCAATTTCCCCGCTAGCCTCAACCTCGCTCCTGCCCCAATAGGCCCCTGTGGCCAGGAACGGCGGGATCTTGTCGCCGGAGAAGTCGAGTACCCGGACGGTGGCGGTCTTGCCCGCCAGCAGCGCCAGGATCGGGCCGAGCTGAGCCTCGTGCTGCGCCAAGGTCGGCCAGTCGTCCGCCTGCACGTAGGGCAGTTCGGTCCGCAGCAGCCCCACCCCGTCCGCGCCCGCCGCCAGCCCGCGCCGGGTCTCGACCTCGGAGGCGACGTTGCAGAGGACGACGATCTGATGCCCGTCGGCCGTCCGGGCGGGCCCATCGACCCGAGCCTCGCCGCGCGCGCTCGCCTGCGCGTCCAAGGCGCGCCTGGCATCGTCCATCTCCTGCGCGCCGACCAGGAGCTCGCCGACCGTGCCGTCAACGACGGCGTCCTGCCCGTCCGCCAGGCCGAGCACGTCAGGACTGGCCCCGGCGATCATCGGCACCCCGAGCCCGCGCGCCACGATCGCCGCGTGCGAGCTCGCCCCGCCCGCGACCGACACCGCGCCCACCAGCCCGGCCTCGGCCAGCTCGATCAGGTCCGACGGGGTGACCTCATGCCGCACCAGAATGAAGTCGCGGACCTCACCGTCTCCGGACCCAGCCGCGCCCCCCGCGTCGGCGTCAGCCCCGGCTGCGGCCGCCGCCCTGGCCGAAGCCTCGCCGCCCTTCCGCAGCCGCGCGATCACGGCCACGCCGACCTGCCGGATGTCGCCCGCCCGGGCGGCCAGCGCCGGGTTGTCAAGCTTCTCCATCATCTCGGCCTGGCGCTCGGCCGCCTCCCGCACCGCGGTGACGGCGTCCGCGCCGTCTCGCACCGCCGCCACGGCCGGGCCGGACAGCGCCGGGTCGCCCGCGATCAGCGCCCCGATCGCGATGATCTCGGCTTCCGAGGTCCGCCCGGCCTTCCGCAGCCGCTCCGCCAGGGCCGACCGCTCCGCCGCGACCCCGGTGAACGCGGCCGCTACCTCCTCCGGGGTGGCCGCCACGATGGCGTCGCCGACGACGCTGTCGGCGACGATCCGCAGTATGCCCGCCGCCGTCCCGGCCGACACCGGCAGACCACGAAACCGGGCCGGCCGCCCGGAGGGGCCGGCCGTCTCATCTGCCATGCCGGCTCATCCCGCTCATCCCGCTTGCCGGGCGGCGACGTCGCGCAGCGCGTGCAGGATCAGCGCCGAAGACGCCGCGCCGGGATCTTCGTGCCCGACGCTGCGCGGGCCGAGGTAGCTCGCCCGGCCCTTGCGCGCCTGCATCTCGATGGTGTCGTGGGCGGCCGCGTCGGCCGTGTCGGTCAGCGCGGCCAGGGCGGCGGGCGCGGCCGCCCCCTCAGAAACGGACTTGCCGAACGCCGCGACGGCCGGGGCGAGCGCGTCGACCATGGTCTTATCGCCCTCGCTGGCGGCGCCGAGCTTCTTGACGCCCTCCAGGGCCGCCGCCAGCGCGTCGGCCAGGTCGGGCAGGTCGACCTCGGGCTTGTCCCCGAGGGACTTGGCCGCGCGCCGGAACGCCGTCCCGTACAGCGGCCCCGATGCCCCGCCGACCTTGGAGATCAGCGTGGACCCGGTCAGCAGCAGGACCGAGCCCGGGGTGGGAGTGTCGGCCGCGGCCAGCGCCGTCTGCACGGCGCTGAACCCGCGGGCGAGGTTGATCCCGTGATCGGCGTCGCCGATGGCGGAATCAAGCTGGGTGAGGTGGTCTCGCTGGGCTTCGACGACCGCTGCGATCTCCGCGATCCACGCACGGAAGAATTCAGCGTCCATAAGGGCTCCTCGCGGTACTTGACGACGCTGTCGGGTCTACCGTCCCCAACGGAGCCCGGGTGTGTCCACAGGCGCGTCCCACAAGTCCGCGAGCGTATCCGTCAGGTGGCAGACGGTCACCGAGAAGCCCTGCATCTCCAGGCTGGTGATGTAGTTGCCGACCAGGTTCCGCGCGATCCGCCCACCGTGGCCGGTGACGTAGGTACTGACCTCGTTGAACGCGCCGTAGAGCTCGATCAGCGGGGTGCCGCCCATGCCGTTGACCATGACCAGCAGGTCGCCGTCGACCGCCATGTCGGCGTTGATCGCGTCCATCACGATCTCCACGATCGCGCTGGCGGGCTGCAGCGGTGCCCGGGTGCGGCCGGGCTCGCCGTGAATGCCGATGCCGAGCTCGATCTCCTGCTCGGCCAGGTCGAAGGTCGGCTTGCCCGCGGCCGGGACCGTGCACGAGGTGAGCGCGACCCCGAACGACCGGCTGCGCTCGTTGACCTCGGCCGCCACCGCCGCCACCTGGGCGAGCGACGCGCCGCGCTCGGCCAGCGCGCCGGCGATCTTCTCGACGAAGACGGTCGCGCCGACGCCGCGGCGGCCGGCCGTGTAGAGCGAGTCCTGCACCGCGACGTCGTCGTTGACGACGACCGAGGCGACCTCGATGCCCTCGTCGTCGGCCAGCTCGGCCGCCATCTGGAAGTTGAGCACGTCGCCGGTGTAGTTCTTGACGATGTGCAGCACGCCGGCGCCGCCGTTGACGGCCTTGGTGGCGACCAGCATCTGGTCGGGCACCGGGGAGGTGAAGACCTCGCCCGCGCAGGCCGCGTCGAGCATGCCGTACCCGACGAAGCCGCCGTGCAGCGGCTCGTGACCGGACCCGCCGCCTGATACCAGGCCGACCTTCCCGGCCCGTCGGGCCGCTCGGCCCGCAGCAATGACCTTGTTCTCGATGTCGACGGCGAGTGACGAGTGCGCGGCGGCGATCCCCGCGAGCGCGTCGGTCACCACGGTGTCCGGACTGTTGATGAGCTTCTTCATTGACGCTCCACAGGTCGCGCAGTCATCAGAATGACGTTCGGTATTACAGAACGACGTTTTGCGAAAAACATAGGACTATGCCGTTCACCGCGTCAAGAGTCTGTCTGATTCGTTCAGATTTTGCTAAAACTTTACTCGTCTGGCCCATTGCCGATGATCGCCCCGAGACGTACTTTGGGCCGAGACAGCAGGTTCCGCCCGTAACGGTGCGTGGCGGGGGCAGGAGGACATCATGGCTGATGAATCACTCCGCTGCGAGGTGAGGGCCGCACAGTCGGACGCATCACCGGGCTGTGGGGCGAACTCATGGCGGAGTTCCTTGGAGTGTTTCGTTCTGATCTCGTTCGGCGACGGAGTCGTGGCTGTGGCCGTGGCCGGACTGCCCGGCTCGGGCCGGACCGCGAGTCCCACCACGATCTTCAACGCGGCGGGCGACTGGCTGCTGATCACCTGGGGATGGGCGATGGCCGTCGCCTTCGCCATCTGGGTGGCGGGCGGCGTGAGCGGCGCCCATCTCAACCCGGCGGTGACCCTGGCCTTCGCCGCCAGACGAAAGTTCGCCTGGGCCAAGGTCCTGCCCTACTGGGGCGCCCAGGTGCTCGGGCGCGTTCGTCGGCGCCGCCCTGGTGTACGCCGTGTACGACAAGCGCGATCAACGCCGTTCAACCTCGTCGACGCACACGCCGAAGAGCGGCGGGCAGGCACTCGACGACGTACTCGATCTTCGCCACGTTCCCGGCCGGGTACTTCCGCGGCGGATACGGCGGGCCACTGATCGACCAGGTCGTCGGCACCGCGTTCCTGGTGATGCTCGTCGTCGCGGTCATCGACGCACGGAACACGGCCGTGCGGGTCCAACCTGGCCCCGCTGATCATCGGCTTCGTCGTCGCCGCGATCGGCATGTCCTACGGCCCGAACGCGGGATACGCCATCAACCCGGCGCGTGACTTCGGGCCCCGGCTGTTCTCGTTCTTCGCGGGCTGGGGGCACGTGGCCTTGCCTGGCACATATCACGCGATCGGCGGCCCGAACTTCACCGGCTACTTCTGGATACCGATAGTCGGGCCCCTCGTCGGGGGCGTGATCGGCGTGCTCATCTACGACTTCTTCATCGGCGACATCCTGCACGGACGGCTCAAGATGGTCGAGGCGGTCAAGGGGCCGATCGCGGAAACCGAGCCAGTCGCCACGACCGCGGACACCACGGCGGAAGTTCCGGAAGCCCGGATCCGCACGGTCGTCGGAGACCAGTATCAGACGACACCGACGTGCAGACACCCAGAGATCCGCGGGCCGGCTCATAAGCGAGGAGGACAGCCATGCCTGATTTCGTCGGTGCCGTCGACCAGGGCACCACAAGCACACGGTTCATGATCTTCGACCACTCCGGCAACGAGGTGGGCAAGTACCAGCTCGAGCACGAGCAGATCCTGCCGCAGGCCGGCTGGGTCGAGCACAACCCGGTCGAGATCTGGGAGCGGACCGTCGCGGTCATCCAGACCGCGCTGCACCGCGGCCAAGCCTGACCGGGAAGGACCTGGCCGCGCTCGGCGTCACCAACCAGCGCGAGACGACGGTCGTCTGGAACCGCAAGACCGGGCGTCCCCTACTACAACGCGATCGTGTGGCAGGACACCAGGACCGACCGGATCGCCAGCGCGCTCGACCGCGACGACCGCGGCAAGGTCATCCGCCGCAAGGCCGGCCTGCCGCCGGCGACCTACTTCTCCGGCGGCAAGATCCAGTGGATCCTGGAGAACGTCGACGGGGTCCGGGCCGCGGCCGAGGCGGGCGACGCCGCCTTCGGCAACACCGACTCGTGGGTCATCTGGAACCTGACCGGCGGGATCCACGGCGGCCAGCACGTGACCGACCCGACCAACGCCAGCAGGACCATGCTGATGGACCTGGAGACGCTGGACTGGGACGACGAGCTGCTCGGCTTCTTCGACATACCCAGGTCGATGCTGCCGAAGATCAGTGCCGTCCTCCGCGCCGCAGGGCTACGGGGAGATCACCGGCCTGGCGGCGGTCCACGGGGTGCCGCTGACCGGCGACCTCGGCGACCAGCAGGCGGCCACGGTCGGCCAGGTCTGCTTCTCGCCCGGCGAGGCCAAGAACACCTACGGCACCGGCAACTTCATGCTCCTGAACACCGGCGAGGAGCTCGTCCGGAGCAAGAACGGGCTGCTCACGACCGTCTGCTACCAGTTCGGCACGAACAAGCCGATCTACGCACTCGAGGGCTCGATCGCGGTGACCGGCTCGGCCGTGCAGTGGCTGCGCGACCAGCTCGGCATCATCTCCGGCGCGTCCGAGATCGAGACCCTGGCCCGCCAGGTCAACGACAACGGCGGGGTGTACTTCGTGCCCGCGTTCTCCGGCCTGTTCGCGCCGTACTGGCGCAGCGACGCCCGGGGCGCGATCGTCGGCCTGTCCCGCTTCAACACCAACGCCCACCTGGCCCGCGCCACCCTGGAAGCGATCTGCTACCAGAGCCGCGACGTCGCCGAGGCGATGGAGCAGGACTCCGGCGTGCACCTCGAGGTGCTGAAGGTCGACGGCGGCGTCACCGCCAACGACCTGGCCATGCAGCTGCAGGCCGACGTGCTCGGCGTGCCGGTCAGCCGCCCGGTGGTGGCCGAGACCACCGCGCTCGGCGCCGCCTACGCGGCCGGCCTGGCGACCGGGTTCTGGTCGACCACCGAGGAACTGCGGGCGAACTGGAACGAGTCCAAGCGCTGGTCTCCCACCTGGTCCGACAAGCAGCGAGCGGACGGCTACGCAGGGTGGAAGAAGGCCGTGCAGCGGACGCTTGACTGGGTAGATGTCAGCTAATCAACCGGAGGTGTCGTGGTAGCTGCACTGTCCCCGGCGGCGCGCGCAGACGCGATCGCCAAGATGGCCGAACGCGAGCTGGATGTGCTGGTCGTGGGAGGCGGCGTCGTCGGGGCGGGCAGCGCGCTCGACGCGGTGACGCGCGGCCTTTCGACGGCGATCATCGAGGCCCGCGACTGGGCCAGCGGTACGTCGAGCCGGTCGAGCAAGCTCATGCACGGCGGGCTGCGTTATCTCGAGATGCTCGACTTCGGGCTGGTCAACGAGGCGCTGCACGAACGCGGGCTGCTGCTGAACGTCATCGCGCCGCACCTGGTGCGGCCGGTCCAGTTCCTGTACCCGCTGCAGCACCGGATCTGGGAGCGGCCCTACGTCGGGGCGGGGGTGCTGATCTACGACGGCATGGCCTCGCCTCCGGCACCGCCAAGGGCCTCAAGCATCACCGTCACCTGACCCGCAAGGGCGCGCTGCGCGAGGCCCCGTGCCTGCGGGCCGACTCGCTCACCGGCGCCATCCAGTACATGGACGCGCAGGTGGACGACGCCAGGCACACGATGACGGTGGTGCGCACGGCCACCACGTTCGGCGCGCTGGCCGCCAGCCGGGTGCGGGTGACCGACTTCCTGCGCCAGGGCGAGCGCGTCACCGGGGCCACCGTCACCGACCTCGTGACCGGCAAGTCCTTCGACGTCAAGGCCAACCAGGTCATCAACGCCACCGGCGTCTGGACCGACGACACCCAGGCGCTGGCCGACACCCGCGGCCAGTTCCACGTGCGCGCGTCCAAGGGGATCCACCTGGTGGTGCCGCGCGATCGGCTGCAGTCGAACACGGGGATCATCCTGCGGACAGAGAAGAGCGTGCTGTTCATCATCCCGTGGGGCAGGCACTGGATCATCGGCACCACCGACACCGACTGGTCGCTGTCGAAGGAGCACCCGGCCGCCAGTTCCCGCGACATCGACTACCTGCTCGAGCACGTCAACTCGGTGCTCAACTCGCCGCTGACCCGCGAGGACGTCGAGGGCGTCTACGCGGGCCTGCGGCCGCTGCTGTCGGGCGAGTCGGAGTCCACCTCCAAGCTCTCCCGCGAGCACGTGGTCGGGCATCCGGTGCCCGGCCTGGTGGTGGTCGCGGGCGGCAAGTACACCACCTACCGGGTGATGGCGAAGGACGCGGTGGACGAGGCCGCGCGGGCCATGGACGCCCGGGTGCCCGACTCGGTCACGGCCGACCTGCCGCTGGTCGGGGCCGAGGGCTACCACGCGCTGTGGAACCAGCGCCAGTCGCTCGCGGACGGCGCGGGTATTCACGTGGCCCGGGTGGAGCACCTGCTCAACCGGTACGGCTCGCTGATCCACGAGCTGCTCGACATGATCCGCGCGGACCGGTCGCTGGCCGAGCCACTGCCCGGCGCCGACGACTACCTCGCGGTCGAGGCCCGCTACGCGGTCACCCACGAGGACGCTCGCCACGTGGACGACGTGCTGGCCCGGCGCACCCGGATCTCGATCGAGTCCTGGGACCGCGGCGTGGCCGCCGCCCCCACGGTCGCCGAGCTGATGGCCGACATCCTCGGCTGGGATGAGGCCGAGAAGAAGCGCGAGATCGACGCCTACGTGGCCCGGGTCGCGGCGGAACGCAAGTCGCAGACCGAGCCCGACGACGACACCGCCGAGGCCGCCCGCCTCGACACCCTCGACATCGCAGTTCCCAGCCAGGCCGGCGAACCCAGCCAGCGGACCAAGGCCGGCTAGCCCGGAGATAACGGCTAGCCGACGGAAGCACCGTTGGGCTGCGTTATGCCCATAATGGGCCGTATGTCTGACGATAAAGAGCGGCATCCGCCCGGCGTGGTCGGCGTCATCTGGGTGCTTGAGCACGCGCAGGATTTCCTGTCGGTGATCGTCGGAATACTGCTGGTGCTGCTGGCCGTGGTGGTGCTCGTGCTCGGTGTCGTTGACTTCCTCAGGGGCGTGTTCAACGGCTCGGTTGAGGCCGCTGTGGTGGACCTGCTCAACCGGGTGCTGCTCGTGCTGATCTTGGTTGAGATCATGCACACCGTGGTGCTGTCGCTGCGCGCCCACCACCTGGTCACCCAGCCGCTGCTCGCCGTCGGCCTGGTCGCCGTGATCAGGCGGGTCCTTTTCGTTCTGTCCAGCGAGGCCACCGCCTCAACGGCGGAATTGGCCTTGCTCATCGCCATGATCGCGGTCTTCGTCGCCGCCCTGATCATGGTTTCCCGCTACGACCACTCCGATACCTGAGGTACGTCAAGTTCCTCGACCAGGAAGACCCGAAGGCCGCGGACGTTCATGTCCGCGATATTTGCGGATGCTGCCTAGATCCAGGCAGTCGGCTGTCGCGACGCAACCCGGCACCCCAGCACGCTACACTGCGTGGGTACGGGCTGTAGCGCAGCTTGGCTAGCGCGCCGCGTTTGGGTCGCGGAGGTCGCCGGTTCGAATCCGGCCAGCCCGACTCTTGTTTGTTGTCGCACGATCATAAGTCGAGCTTGTGCGCGCCCCGACGTTCAGGCTCCGACGGCTGCCTGGTACTTGGCGACGAGGTCGGCGGGCACGCGGCCGCGGTCCTTGATGTCGTGCCCGTTCTCCCGCGCCCAGGCGCGGACGGCCCCGGTGTCGACCGTGCTTGGCCTGCGTCCGGCCCGGGCGCCCGGCCGGCGCGCGGTGCCGCTGACCTTGCGGGCGTGCTCGACGTACTTCTGCAGCGCGTCGTGCAGTTCGTCGCTGTGCTTGCTGCTCAGGTCGATTTCATAGTCGGTGCCGTCGAGCGCGAAACGGACCGTGCCTGCGGCGGCACCGCCATCGATGTCGTCCACGAACAGCGTCTGGATTTGCTGAGCCATACCGGCATACTCCACAGGTCGTTTGTTTGATTACAACGCAGCGTAGCCGGTCAGAAGTTCCAGTCACGCACCAGGCGTCTCGTGTTTCTTGTTTTTTAACGCTCGTCATCGCTCGGAAAGGCGAGGAAGCGTATTGCCGAGAAAGGTGAACCAGGCGTGCTTTCCGGCCGTATTTCAGGTAGACCCCTCGGGTCGGGCGTTGTCAAGCAGGTAGGCAGGAAGGAAGCCTGTGTTATGCCGAACCTGAATGTGACCTATGCGGACATGCAGTCCGCTGCCAACCAGTTGAAGGCGGGCGAGCAGCAGATCGAAGGGGATCTTGCCCGGCTGAAGCAGCTGATCGACAACCTGGTCGCGAGCGGCTACGTGACGGATTCCTCCAGCAGGCAGTTCGAGGCGTCCTACGCCGAGTTCAACACCGGCGCCACCAAGATGATCCAGGGCCTGACGGGCATGGGCCAGTACCTGGATACCGCGGCCAGCGTCCTTCCAGGAGACGGACGCGCAGCTCGCCGCTTCGCTTCAAGTAACTCTCGTCTCCCGGGCGGGCCGCTTTCGCGCCAGCGCGGGGCGAGCGGTTCGGCTCGGGTGTCAGTACCGGACACCGCATTGAAGGGACGATCATGCGGCTGGCGCTGACGGTTGTGTCACCGGGTGCGCAGCGGACAGCAGATGTCGTGCTTGAGGCCGACCCGGCGACACCGGTGGTCGAGGTCGCCGCCGAGCTTGGGCGCTTCATGGGCAGCGACTGGACCGCGCGGGTCCGCTCTTCGATCAGGTGCCGGCGGTCGGCACGGGGCGCAGGTGCTCCGGTTCCCCGGTCCGCGCTCGCAGGGCTCGCTCGCCATGGCTTCCCCTGATCCCGACGAGCCGTTCGCGGTTCCGCTGTACGTAGCGACCAGCGGATTCCGCACCAGCTGAGCTTGCTGGAGTCCCCGATCAGGGACGGGGCGGTGCTTAGCCTGGGCAGTCCCGGAGGGCTGCGTGACGCCAGAGCCGGGCGGGCTGGTGGAGATCAGGGTGATGAGCGGCCCCGGCGCCGGCTCCATTTACTGGCTGCCCGCTGGACAAGCCGATATCGGCAGCGGCCCGGTGGACGTGCGCATCTGGGACGAGGCCGTTGCCCCGCTTGCCCTGCGGATGTTCGTCGACGGCCGGGGCGGCTGCCAGGTCGCTGCCTATGAGGGAGTGCAGGCCGCCCTGGACCGCGAGCCGCTCGCCGCCGCCGCGCAGTGGCAGCCTGGCCAGTTCGTCGCCGTCGGCCGCTCGCTGCTCGGGCTGGCGCACTATCGGCCGCCGGACGCGGCCCTGCACCCGTCGGCGGACGGCTCCGGTATCGACTTCAACCGGCCGCCACGGCTGCTGCCGCCCGAGCGCGCCACCAGGTTCCAGCTTCCCGCTCCGCCGTCGGAGGCTGAGCGCCGCCCGCTCCCGATCCTGATGGCCGCCGTCCCGCTGGTCCTGGGCGCTCGCCATGGCCTACTTCCTGCATCAGGTGTATCTGCTGGCCATAGCAGGCCTGAGCCCGGTCATGCTGATCGGCAGCCAGCTGAGCGAGCGCGGGCACGAGCCGGAAGACCGCCGCCCGGCGGGCGGCGGCGTACCGCGAGCACAAGGCCCGGATCGAGCACGACGCCAGGCAAGCCCTGGAAGCCGAGCGCGCCGAACGGGCCGACCAGTTCCCCGATCCGGCCAGCGGTGCTCTCGATCGCCGCCGGGCCGCGGCGCAGGCTGTGGGAACGGCGCCGCACCGACCCGGATTACCTGGTGCTCCGAGTCGGGACGGCCGACCTGCCCTCGAGCGTCGAGCTGACCGATCCTGAGCAGGATGAGCACCGGCGGCAGGTCGATCTGGCGCATCCCGGACGCGCCGGTCACGATCTCGCTGCCCGGGCGGGGCGTGATCGGCGTGGCCGGCCCCGGGGATACCCCGCGCGCGGCGGCACGCTGGCTGGTGGCGCAGGCCGCCGCGCTGCACAGTCCCAACGACCTGCGGATCTACCTGCTCACGGACTCCTCGGGGAAGGCGAGCTGGCAGTGGGCCCGCTGGCTGCCGCACTGCCGCCCGCAGCGCCGGGCAGGACTGCGCCATGCTGATCGGCAACGACGCGGAGTCGGTCGCCACCAGGATCGCCGAACTGCTCGCCATCGTCAGCGCGCGGCAGCAGGCGGCCACGGACGCCGGACACGAGGGAAGCCCGGTTCCGGCCGGACATCGTGGTGATCTTCGACGGGTCCCGCAAGCTGCGGACGCTGCCGGGCGCGGTCCAGCTGCTCCAGGAGGGGCCGCGGGTCGGGGTCTACGCGATCTGCCTGGACGCGCGACGAGCAGCTGCTGCCCGCCGAATGCCAGGCCGTCGTGGTCGTGGAGACGCGACGGGGTGCGCGTGCAGCAGGCGATGGCCGAGACGCTGCCCCAGATCCGGCCGGACTGCGTGCAGCCGGACTGGTGTGCCAGGCTGGCCCGATCGATCGCGCCGATCCGCGACGTCAGCGACGCCGACGATGCGTCCGTGCTCCCGGACTCGGCCCGGCTGCTGGATGTGCTGGAGCTGGAACCGCCCTCCGCCACCGGCGATCGCGGGCCGCTGGCGGGCCGGCGGCCGGTCCACGCTGGCGGTCGTCGGCGAGTCCTACGACGGGCCCTTCGGCATCGACATCAGCAAGGACGGGCCGCACGCGCTGATCGCCGGGACGACCGGTTCCGGGAAGTCGGAGCTGCTGCAGACGATCGTCGCCTCGCTCGCGGTCGCCAACCGGCCCGACGAGATGACGTTCGTGCTCATCGACTACAAGGGCGGCAGCGCGTTCGCCGAGTGCGCGCGGCTGCCGCACACCGTCGGCATGGTCACCGACCTGGACCCGCACCAGGTCGCGCGGGCGCTGGTATCGCTGTCGGCCGAGCTCACCCGGCGCGAGCGCATCCTGGCCGCGGCCGGCGCCAAGGACATCGAGGCCTATCAGCTCCTCGTCGACGGGCGGCGCGGGCCGCCGCTGCCGCGGCTGGTCATCGTCGTCGACGAGTTCGCGGCGATGAGCCGGGACCTGCCCGATTTCGTGACCGGGCTGGTGAACATCGCCCAGCGCGGCCGGTCGCTCGGCCTCCACCTCATCCTGGCGACCCAGCGTCCCTCCGGCGTGGTCTCCGCACGAGATCCGCGCCAACACCAACCTGCGGATCGCGCTGCGGGTCACCGACCCGGCCGACAGCGCCGACGTGATCGGCGTCTCCGGACGCCGCGACCATCGGCCAGTCCACGCCCGGGCCGGGCCTACGTCCGGCTCGGGCATGCCTCGCTCGTCCCGTTCCAGGCCGGGCGGGTCGGCGGCCGGCGGCCCGGCGTCCGGCCCGGCCACTGCCTGCGCCGCCGTGGGCTGGCGCCGCTGGACTGGACCATGCCTCGGCAAGCCCGAACCCGCGCGGCCCGCCGGGACGCGCGCCACGAAGCGGAGATCACCGACCTCACCGTCCTGGTCGAGGAGATCCGCAGCGCCACGCAGCGGGCTGCGTATCCCGCACCCGCACCGCCCGTGGCTGGCGCCGCTCCCGCCGAGCCTGCTCCTGCGCGACATCATGCCGGCGCTCGCCCGAGCAGGAACGGCCCGCCGGCGGCACCGCCCCGTGCGTATTCGGGCTCGTCGACCTGCCGACAATCGCAGCAGCAGCAGTCGGCTGTCCTTGCCCTGGACACCTTTACCCACCTGATGGCGGCCGGCGCACCGCGGTCAGGGCGGTCGCAGCTGCTGCGGACGATCGCCGGGGCCCTCGCGCTGACGCACAGCCCCGCGGACGTGCACCTGTACGGGATCGACTGCGGCAACGGCGCGCTGCTGCCGCTGGCCGAGCTCCCGCACTGCGGCGCGGTGGTCAGCCGCGCGCAGACCGAGCGGGCGACGCGGCTGCTCAGGCGCCTGGCGGCCGAGCTGAGCAGGCGGCAGGAACTGCTCGCGGCAGCCGGGTTCGGCGACATCCAGGAGCAGCGGGCCGCTGCCGTCGAGGCGGAGCGGCTGCCGCATATTTTCGTGCTGCTCGACCGGTGGGAGGGATTCACCACCACGCTGGGGGAACTCGAAGCCGGCAGCCTCACCGAAATCCTCACCCGGCTGCTCACCGAGGGGGCCAGCGTCGGCATGCACCTGGTCATGACCGGCGACCGCTCGCTGCTCCTCGGCCGCATCTCAGTCGCTGTGCGAGGAGAAGCTGATCTTCAAGCTGGCCGAGAAGGACGACTACCGGCTGGCCGGGCTCAACCCGCGTGACCTGCCCGACGACGTGCCGCCCGGACGGGCCTTCCGCGCCGGCTCCGGCACCGAGCTGCAGGTGGCGCTGCTCGCGCCCGACGCATCCGGGCAAGGCCAGGCCGCCGCGCTCCAGGCCATCGCGGCACACTGCCGGTCCCGCGACGAGGGCGGTTCACGGCGACGCAGGCGGCCGTTCCGGGTGGACGTGCTGCCTTCGCACGTGTCATTCGCCGATGCGTGGCAGCTGCGGCCGGTCTCCGCCGGGCCGCTGTGGGGCCTGGTCGGGGTGGGCGGCGACACGCTCGCAGCGCTCGGGCCGGATCTCGCATCCGGGATGCCCTGCTTCATCGTGGCCGGCCCCGCCCAGTCCGGGCGGTCCACCATCCTGCTGTCGATGGCGAGATCGTTCCTCGCCGCCGGAACACCGGTCGTGCTGGCCGCGCCACGGCCGTCCCCGCTCCGCGCGCTCGCCGGCGTCCCCGGTGTGCTGGGCACTGTTCGACCGGCCGGAGCTGGGCGAAGCCGAACTCGCCGGCGCCCTTGCCGCATTCGACCGGGCCCGGTGTCGTCCTGATCGACGACGCGGAACTGCTGCGCGACTGCGGCGCGGCCGGCGAACTGAGCCGCCTGATCGCCCTCGGGGGCGATGCCGGGCGCGCCCTCGTGCTCGGCGGGGACGCCGAGAGCATCGGCGTCGGATTCAGCGGCTGGCAGGTCGAGGCCAAGCGGGCCAGGCGCGGCTGCCTGACGGCGCCGTCCACCATCCCCGAGGGCGACCTGATCGGGGTACGGCTCGCCCGCGACGTCCTCGGGCAGCCGCCGCGCCCCGGCCGCTGCCTCCTGCATACCGGTGACGGCAAGCTCATCACCGTCAGCGTGCCCGCCGCGTAAATGCGCGCTGCTTTCAATGAACCGCGGGCGGCCGGTATCCGTGTCTTCAATAAAGGCGAGCGATCCTGATCGCCGGGCAACATGGGCGAAGCCTCGAGCGGGACGGGAGTGACAGTGGCGGACTTGCGGATCACGGACCCGGCGTTGACGGCGGCGCAAGCGACATTCCGGACGGCGGGCGATCGCCTGTCACCGGTCGTCCGCGCCCTGCCAGGCCTGAACACCGAGGTGGTCGGCGCCGATCCGCTGGCCGGGAAACTGCAGGACGCGCAGGAGCTGCTCGGGGCGGATCTTGGCATCGTCGGGCAGGCCCTGGCCGAGCTGGCCGATCATGCCTCGCAGATCGGCGGCGCCCTCACGCAGGCCGATCAGCAGCTGAGCCAGGCGGCCCGGGCTGTCGGTTGAACGCCTACGCCCGCTCTCTGCCCGCCCTGGGGTTCGATCCGGCCCCCGGCGACATCGGCCTGACCAGGAACCTGGCGCAACAGCACTCGCTGGTCGCGCAGGAAGCACGGCAGGTCCTCGCGCTCCTCGAGCGGCTGAACCTGAGCGCCTTGCAGGGGCGGGCGGCCGACGCCCTCCGCGCTGTCCAGGAAACGTTCCCGCCCGCCCTGCGCAACGCCGCCAGCGCCGCGGACTCCCTGCAGGCGGCCGCGTCATCGTGGGCTGATCAGCTGAGCGCGTTCCAGGCCGAAGCCGACGCCCTCGAACGCCAGGCGGCCGCCGCGAGCGTCCAGCAGCAGACGCTGCAGGCCCGGCAGGCGACGCTGCCGACGGGTTCGCCCGTTCTGGCCGACGACCTCCAGGCCGCCTCCGCGCGGGTGAGCGGGATCCAGGGCCAAGCCCAGGAGCTGTACCAGCGCTATCTGGCCGCGTCCAGCAAGACGGCGGCAGGAGTCGAGGACCATTCAGGACTATGGGAGGACACCGAGCCGGGCCGTAAGGTCCTGGAGGCGGTCCTGGCGCCGCTCGACATCGTCGCGGCCGATCACTGGGTCAGCGTGCTTAAAGAGATCGCCGGCGTCCCCGCCGAGCTGATCAACGGGGTCAGTGAAAAGGTTGAAGAGATCGAGAAACTGAAAAGCGCGGGAAAACCCATTACAGAAGAGCTGATCGAGGCGGGCAGGCTGGCCGAGTCGACCGGCGAGAAGTACGACGCGTGGCAGGCGTTCGCGCCAGACTGGCTGAAGACCGCGGCCGGGTCGATCGCGGAAATCAGAGGGCTGTCGTACACACTGAGCGGGCTGGGCCTCGTCGCCGACGTGGGAACCGTCATCTCGCCCCAGAACCACGGCGCGCTTGGCACGGCCGACCGCGTGGTCGGCATCTCCAACGGCCTGCTGATCACCGGTGACCTGATACTGGACGGCCTGCCCGGAATCGGCGAGGTCGCGCTGGCGGCAACCGGGGCCTACCTGGCGGGCGACTATCTCTACCAGCACTGGACACCGTTCCGGGATGTCGCCAACGATGTCGGCCACGCAACGGTGCGGGTCGCAGACGACGCCGGGCACGTAGCCGACTCGGCCTGGCACAAGGTGACCTCGTTCGAGAACACGTTGACCTCTATCGGGAGTCTGTTCTAGATGATGCCGGATCCATCCATCGCCGCCGCCGAGCGGACCGAGACCGCCCGCCGCCTGATCGCGCAGGCCCAGGCGGATGTCGTTGACCTCGTGACCCTCTCGGCGCTTGAGCTGTGCGTGCTCGACGGTCCCCGGCACCCCGTATTCGATCAGCGCGTGGCCCAGGCCTGGACCCGAGTCACGGACCGGCGACGCCGCAAAGTCACCGAGGAAGTCACCGCGGGCCTCGTCCGGCGCGGCCTCCTGATCGATGGCGCTCCGCAGCACCCCGTTCAAGCGGGCGGCAGCTACTCGTTCAAGCCGGAGCTCGGCCTGATGCTCGCGGCCCGGTGCCGGCCCGCGTTCGTGGTCCTCGCCAAGGGCGACCGGGACGACCTGCGCCCGCTCAGCCTCTTCGCCCTCGGCGACCAGGCCGACCCGACCCAGGCCATCGTCGCCGAGCTGCCGACGGCGCTGCCGCCCGACCGGGCCGCCCACCATCCCGATACCCGCAAGCTCGGGGCGCTGGGCTGGATCTACCGCTACGTCCTGGTCTCGATCACCAACGCGGCCGACCTCCTGGCCCGATGGACGATGACCCCGCCCGCGCAGCCACGCGATGCGGCGCCCGTGCCGTACCTGGTATCGGCCTACCGCCCAGACCGCCAGGACCCAGCCGGCTACCACCTCCGTGTCCGGGGAGACGGGACCCGGGCAGCGGTCGACGGGCCCGGCGTCGTCAGCTCCCAGCCGGCGCAGCATGACCTTGAACAGCTCCGCGAAATCATGCTCGACCTGCTCGCCCGGGCATCCCGATGAACGACACGCGGCCGTCCTATCTGGAAGCGCACAGCGCCCTGAACGGACGGCTGCTGACGTCCTGCCTGGTCGTGCCCGCCGTGATCGAGATCGCCTGGCCTGATCCTGGGCGTGACCCTGGATCAGCCGTGGTTCTTCGTGATCGCGGGATCGATGCTCGTCCCCGTCATGATCTGCTCCGGCCTGCTGTACCGGAACTGGCCGACCGGCATCCGGATCGACGAGTCGGCCATCACCATCGGCGCAGTCCGGTCAGCGCGCGCCGCTCGCCGGCGACCGACCGTCAACCATCAGAGCTGGGGGCGGTACACCTGCCCGTGGCCCGCCGTGCTGGCCATCCGGATCATGACCGACCGCGCCGAGCTGCGGCGCATGATGAACTTGCCGCAGTACCACACGCTGACCAACCGCTGGGGCAACAAGCGCGGCCTGCGCCGCTGCAACATCGGCGTCCTCGCACCCCCGTTCATGCGCGCGGCGCTAGTAATCGAGATCGACCCGTCGGCAATAACAGCGAGCGCGATAAGGCCGGCCCGCTTCTACACCAACTACAAGGACGGCCAGTTCTCCCACCGCGTCGACCCCCAGCTCAGCCCGACCTGGGTCGTCCCGACCCGCCACCCCGAGGCGCTGAACGCGGCGCTCCAGGCTGCCCCGGGCAATTGGGATTTCGCGAACGACCACTAGGCGGCCCTGGGCGTCCCCTGCGGCGGCATTGCCATCAAGCGCGGTCTCGCGGCACTTCTCGGGTGTCCCCGTCGCGCGGGCCGGCCTGGATGCTGCCGTTGCAGACGGTCCAGGTGCCGCCGTCGCCGGTGGCCCCCGCCAGGCCATGCAGGTTGTGAGCGCCGACGAGTCCAATCGCGTGCGGCGTGCCGAGGGCGGCGAAGGCGAGGGTACGGCCGGGCTGCCAGGGGGTCGACCACAGCAGCCGGCGGGTCATCTGCGCCCACCCGCGCGGGGACCCAGCCATGATCCACAGGTCCGGGTCCGCTGCCGCGAACCGGCTGGCCTGCCGCAGCCACGACGCGGCTTCCTCCGGCCAGGTAACGACGGTGACTACTGCCCCGCCGCTGGCCTCCCAGCGGCTCGCGAAAGCCGTGACCGCCGCGGCGGCCACGGCTGAGCGGCCGCGGCCGATGGCGACGCTTCGGGCACCCCGGCGCTCAGCGAGTTCCGTCATCCGGCTCAATTCAGCGTCGGCCGGACCGGACCCGGCCGTATCGCAAGCGAGGCCCGACGGCAGCCGCGGCGACAACGTCATTTTCCTACCCTTCAGAAACACACCTCGCTGCCGGCCTGCCGGGCTTCGCTGAACAGCCAGCGCCAACGGGCGCGCGCGGGCGGTGCCCGGGGGCACGGACAACACGTCCGTGCCCCCGGGGGGGTCGTCCCGGCATCAGGCCCCGGTGATGAGGCCGAGCTGGCTGAGCGCGGTAACGCCGTCGTCCAGGCCGATCTCCTGGGTGATGAGGCCGTTCTCGACCTTCAGCACCGTGGTGCCGGTGAACCGCATCGTCTTGCCGGTGCCCGCCGGCAGCCGCCCGTAGGGCATGTCGTCGAACGCGTCGCCGGTCTGGGTGCCGCCGCCTTCCCACTGGCCGACCACGTAGTCGCCGTCCGCGATCAGGTCGGCGGTGCCCCAGAAGTTCAGGTCAGGGAACGCGGCGCGGAACTTCTCCGCGAACCCGCGGACCGCGTCCCGGCCGCGCAGCGGCTCGTGCAGCGAGTACTCGAACCGGATGTCCGGGGCGGCCAGTTCGTTGATGACGGCCGGGTTGAAGTCCTTGCCCCAGAACTCCGTGAACCAGCGGCCCACGATCGCCTTGTTCTCCTCAGTCGACATGATCTTCTCCTCGTCGGTGCAGTGCGTATAGCGCCCTCCTGGGCACACCCCGCAGACGACGCCCATCACCGTTCCGTGAGGTCCCGGCCCGAAATTCCCTGCCCGGTTTCCCGCCTCCCGGACGTGCCTCACCGCCAGGGCCGTGTCCGCGTCACCCGGCGCCAATTCGCAGGCCGCGGCCGATGATTTCGGCGCGCCGGGGGAGTCCTACCGGAATGGTGATGAGTGCCCTCGACGAGGCGACCCTGCTCGAGAACGCCCGGCTGGGCGATGAGCACGCGTTCGCGAAGCTGACCGGGACCTACCAGGGGGAGCTGCGCTCCTACTGCTACCGGATGCTCGGCTCGGTCCAGGACGCCGAGGACGCGGTGCAGAACGCGCTGCTGCGGGCCTGGCGCGGGCTGGATAAGTTCGAGGGCCGCAGCAGTATCCGCTCCTGGCTCTACAGCATCGCCACCAACACCACGCTCGACATCACCAGGCACCGCTCCCGCCGGGAGTTGCCGGCCGATTTCGGGCCCGCCGCCGCGGTGGGCGCGCCGGTCAAGGAGGCCGTCAACGACCCGCTCTGGCTCGAGCCGTACCCTGACCAGTGGCTGGCGGGCAGCCCGACGTCCCCCGAGTCCCGCTACGAGCAGCGGGAGAGCGTCGAGATCGCGTTCATGATCCTGCTCCAGGAACTGCCGCCGCTGCAGCGCGCGGCGCTCATTCTCCGTGACGTGCTCGGCTTCACCGCCGCCGAGGCGTCGCTTCAGCTCGACACCTCGGTCGCCTCGGTGACCAGCGCCCTGCAGCGGGCCCGCTCGACCGCGGCCGCCGCGCTGCCGAAGCGCAGTCAGCTGCAGACCCTGCGCGCCCTCGGCGACCGCGCGGTGGCCGACCTCGCCCACCGGTACGCGACCGCCCTCGAGACGGGCGACGTCGACACGCTGCTCGGGCTGCTGACGGAGGACGCGACCTGGTGCATGCCGCCGTACACCGACTGGTTCCAGGGCCACCAGGCGCTCCGCGCGTGGCTGGTCCGCGACCCCCTGTCGGTGGGCTGGCGTCACCGGGTAGTCACGGCCAACGGCCAGCTGGCGGTGGCGGGCTACCTGCTCGATTCCGAGTCGGGCCGCTACCTGGCGCACGTGATCGACGTCCTGACCCTGGACGGCGACAAGATCGCCGCCGTAACCGCGTTCCTGCCCGGCGACGAGGCCGCGGCCGCGACGTTCGCCTCCTTCGGCCTCCCGCCCGAGCTCCCTTAACCGGATTCCGCCCCCGCCGCTCGGCCTGCCGGCGCCTCGCCTCCCGTCCCCGGTATGCCAAATGCGCATTCGGGCTCACTCTTACCGGCCCGAATGCGCATTTGGCCCACGAGGCGCGCCCACGAGAGGCGCTAACGAGTCGCGCCCGCGAGGCGCGCCCACGAGAGGCGCCAACGAGAGGCGCCCACCAGGCGCGCCGACTAGGGACGCCAGCTAAGAGCTCCCGCTAAGGGAGCGTCCACTTTTGGTTGCTGCCGCCGTTGCAGGAGTAGAGGATGAGCTGCGTCCCCTCGGTGGTATTAGAGCCGGGGTCATCCAGGCACATGCCAGAGGTCGGGTTGACCAGCTCGCCGCCCTCCGCCTCCCACTGCTGGTTGGCGCCGCCGTTGCACGTCCACCACTCGATCAGCGTCCCGTTGGTGTACTTGGCGCCGGTGATGTCCATGCAGCCGCCGTCGATGGTGAGGGTGCCGTTGCTGTTGACGGTCCAGTTCTGCGCGCCGGTGTTGCCGTCGCAGGCCCACATCTGCACCTTGTTGCCGTTGGTGCCGCTGGCGTTGTTGTTGTCGACGCAGTCGGCGCTGTCGTCGCCTGCCACGATCGTCCCGGTCGCCCCGCTGCCGCTAGAGGAGCCGCCGTAGCCGGCCGCGACGATGTTGGCCTGGACGGCGGCCTCGGTCGCGGCGGTCGGGTAGCCGCTGGTCATGACGCCCTCGTAGAAGGTGCCGGCCGAGCCCTTGCTGTTGTCGCCGCCGATCCCGAGGATGATCGCGCCCTGCTTCTTCATCGGGTTGTAGCCGGAGGGGCGAACTCCGCTGAAGTCGGTCGCGAGGCCGCCGGACTGGGCGTTGCCGCCGAGGATGGCCCACTGGTTGGACGCCGCCCTCGATCATGGCCGTGGTGTACCGGTACGACGGTGGTCGGGTCGGCCGAGTTGAGGCCGGCGTTGGAGCCGGAGTACAGGCCGTTCTCCATGTCGGCCATGATCCACGGGCCGTTGCCGCTGCCGAAGCCCCAGACCTTGATGTTGCCGAAGTAGATGGCCTCCATGGTGCCGGCGCCGTCGTCGTCGTTGTTGGTCTCGGCGTTGCCGTAGTCGAAACAGCAGCCGCCGTTGTAGTGGGTGCCGTCGAGGACGTCGTACTCGCCCTCGGAGTTGTTGCCGGTGGCGATGTTCTTGGTGCTGTCGTCGCGGTAGCCGTCGCCCGCGGCGATGTACACGCCGTAGACCGGCTGCCCCTCGACCGTGGTGGGGGCGGAGGCGGCGTTGGCGAGGCCGTCTGGCCCGCCGGCCGCGCCGCCGGCCGGCGCGTCGGTGAGGTTGTTACCGTTGCCCGACTGGTCGTAGATCTCGGTGATCACGCACGTGGTGCCGGAGCAGAACGAGTTCTGGGTGGCCGCGTTGGCCGCCCCGCCCGCGCTCAGCGGGTCGATGTTGGTGGTGCTGTTGTCGGAGGCGCGGCGCACCTGGTACAACGGCCCGTTGTAGGCCGCGTAGAGCGCCCGGGTGGTGCTGTGCGCGGCCACGCAGGGCGTGCTGGCGGCGGCGTAGATGTCGCACGGCTCCTGCGTCGCCGCGCTGGCCGTTCCGGCGCCCACGCCGACGGTGACGCCCGCGGCGACTATCGCGCCAAGCCCGAGCCCCACCGCCGCGGCGGTGGTCAGCACCCGGCGTCGTACCTGACAGAATCTTGTCCGGAATTGCAATTGCCTATCCTCTCTGAAAACTGGCATTGGTAATGACCGGCTCGGCAAGAAGACCAGTCAAGCGAATGTGAGCCGACTCATGTGACCGGTAACATTAGACGATGAGAATAAGATTCGAGAATGGACCTCCGGATGGACGACGCCTGCGCGGTCGATAACGCGCTTGATTGGCCTTAATATGACTCGCCAAAGAAGTTACGTCAAGGTTTCCATAGGAATTCGTGTTACCGTTCACAGTGAGCACGAAAAAGGGGCGGGCGCCGGCGCTCGCAACCCGAGCGCCGGCGCCCGCCCCGTCCAGACAGGCAGCCAGAACCTAAAAGCTACTCCGGCGGCGGCGTCTGCCCGCCGACCTCGGCCGAAGCGCCCGAGGCGGCCGCCAGCGGCGCGCCCTGCGCACCGAAGACCGGCAGCCCCCGCCTGGCCCGGCCGCGGCTGCGGGCCCGGACCCGGTCGGCCACGATCGCGATGCCGAGCACCAGACCGAGCGCGACCTGCTGGTAGAACGGCGAGACGTTGAGCACGATCAGCGCGTTGTTGATCAGCATCAGCAGCAGCGCGCCGGCCGCCGCGCCGACGATGCGTCCCTCGCCGCCGTAGAGCGACACGCCGCCGATGACCGAGGCGGCGATCGCGTCCAGCTCCCAGCCGCTGCCGACGCTCGGGTCGCCGACGCCGATCCGCCCGATCACCAGCACGCCGACCAGGCCTGCGCAGGCGCCGCTGACGATGTAGGTCAGCATCAGGCGGCGGTTGATCGGGATGCCCGCGAGCCGGGCTGCCTCCCGGTTGCCGCCGACCGCGTAGATCTGCCGGCCGATGTAGGTCCGCTCCATCAGCACCCAGGCCAGGAACGCGACCACGATGAAGATGACGACCGGGATCGGCACCCGGAAGGCGTCGTACAGCGTCAGCTTGTCGTAGAACGTGGAGACGCCGCTGATCGGCTGGCCCTGGGTCAGCGCCAAAGCACCGCCGGCCGCAGCCGTCAGCGTGACCAGCGTGATCGCGAACGGCGGGACGTCCAGCCGGGTAATGAACCAGCCGTGCAGGAACCCGACCACGATGCCGATCCCGAGCGAGGCGAGGATGGCGAAGACGACCGGCCAGTGCCAGTTGACGTCGACGTAGGCCGAGCACATCGAGCAGAAGGCGACCATCGACCCCGGCGACAGGTCGATCCCGCTGGTGATGATGACCATGCTGACGCCGACCGCGAGGATGCCGTAGTCGGCCAGGTCGAGGCCGATGACCTGAAGGTTGGCGACGTCGGCGAAGTCGTGGTGGACCAGCGTGACGACGATGAACACGAGCACGCAGGCAGCGACCACCCCGAATTCCGGGATATCGGTAATTTTTCGGGCCCAGCTCACCGATCCGCCGCTGCCTATCCCAAGGCCGGCCGTCGCCTCGTTGCCTTCGTTGCTTGACGTCTCCGCTTGTTCCGTCTTCACGGGCTTTCCCTCACTCCGGCTGCGGTGAGCAGCACGCGCTCTTTCGAGAATTCGTCTCGGGCCAGAACCCGGCCTATTCGGCCCGTTCTGAGCACCACGATCTGATCGGACAGGTGGAATAGCTCCTCGAGCTCTGAGGACGCGACAATCACGGCCATGCCGCGGGCCCGCGCCTGGTCGATAAGCTCGTAGATTTCGGCCTTGGCGCCGACGTCGACGCCCCGGGTGGGCTCGTCGAGCAGCAGCAGCTTCGGTGCCGCCGCGAACCATTTGCCGAAGATGACCCGCTGCTGGTTACCGCCCGACAGCGACCCGATCGACTGCTCGATGGACGCCATCCGCGCCCCGGTCACCGACACGAACTCGGCCGCCTTAACGCGCTCCGCGCGCGGCGAGAAGAACCCGCGCCGGGTCAGCCCCCGCAGCGTGGCCAGGGTGACGTTCCAGCGCACCGGCGCGATCGCGATGATCGACTGCTGCTTGCGGTCCTCGGGCACCAGGGCCACCCCGGCCGCGACCGCGTCACCGGGCGACCGCGGCGCGTACGGCCGGCCGGCCAGCGTCATCTAGCCGTCGGTACGCGCGATCGCGCCGAAGATCGTGTGCAGGAGGCGACTCCGGCCCGCTCCCATAAGGCCGGCCACGCCCAGCACCTCGCCCTGGTTGACGCTGAGGCTGATCGGCCCGAGGCCGGGCGCTGTGAGGCCTGAAGCCGTGAACACCGGCACCGGCCGCACCGGCCCGGTCCGGTCGGCGGTCACCGACGCGAGGTGCTCGACCCCGACCATCTCCCTGATCAGCCGCTCGTCGGTCGCCTCGGCGACGTCCATCTCGGCCACCAGGCGGCCGTTGCGGAGCACGACCACCTGGTCGGCGGCCTCTCGGACCTCCTCAAGACGGTGGCCGACGAAGATCACCGCGCCGCCTGCGGCCGCGTGCTCCCGGGCGATCCTGATCACCGCGGCGGCCTCGGTCGGGCCGAGCGCGGAGGTGGGCTCGTCGAGGATCAGCAGCCGCGGGTCGCGGCCGAGCGCCTTCGCCACCTCGAGCATCTGCCGGGTCGGGATCGACAGCGAGGACACCGGCGTCCGGGGATCGACGTCGAGCCCGACCGCCGCGATCATCCGCCGGGCGGCGGCGGTGGTCGCCTTCCGGTCGTAGAAGAGCCGGCGGGCGTCCTTCGGCCGGTTCCCCAGCGTCAGGTTCTCGGTCACGTTGAGCTGCCCCACCAGGGGAAACTCCTGGGAGACCATCGCCACCCCGGCCGCCTGGCTGGCGATCGGCGAGCCGGTATCGAGCGAAGTGCCGCTGATCGACACCTCGCCGCCGGGATTCGGGGTCACCGTGCCCGCCAGGATGCCGAGCAGGGTCGACTTCCCGGCCCCGTTCTCGCCGACCAGGCCGACGACCTTCCCGAACGGGAAGACCAGGTCCTCGACCTGCAGCACGGTGGCAAGTCCGTACGTCTTAGACACGTGGTGCAGGGAAACGCCGTCGGCGTCGCCCTGCACCACGTGCTCCACTGGTGAATCTGTCACTGGGCCGAGATCCCGATGCTGCTCCAGAAGTTGGCGAAGTCGCTCTCGTTCGCCTTCGTCATGATGCCGACGCCGGTGCTCAGGGTGTTGCCAGGGCCCGGCACGAAGTACGGCTTGACCAGGGCCAGCGTGGCGCTGTCACCGAGGGCCTTGTCGGCCGCGAGCACGTAGGCGGTCATGAAGCCCTGGTAGTACGGCCGCTGCAGGATCGAGGCCGCGATCACGCCGCTCTTGACGTCGTTGATCGTGTTCTGCTCGCCGTCGTCGGAGACGATCGTGACCTTGCCGACGTCGTTAGCCGACTGGACGGCCTGCCCGGCGGCGCCGCCGTCGTAGGAGTAGACCGCGTAGATGCCCTTGATGCTGGAGTTGGCCTGCAGGGAGGCCTGCAGGTCGGACACCGCGGTGGCGACGTCCTGATTGTCGTTGACCTTCTGCACGACCTTGATGCCGGAGCCCGCGCACTGCTCGAAGCCGGCCACCCGCTGCTGGGTGTTGGCCGCGGTCCACGAGCCGCTGATCGCGACCACTTCGCCCGAGCCGATGGCCTGGGTCATCGCCTTGCCCGCGTCGCAGCCCGCGGTCGTGTTGGGGGTGCCGATGTAGAGCTGGGCGGCGGTGCCTGGCAGCGGCGAGTCGTACGCGACGACCGACAGCCCCTTGGCCACGGCCTGCGCGATCGGCGTGGTGAGGGACGACGCCGTGACCGCCGACACGCCCCAGCCGGTGTAGCCCTGCGCGCTGTCGGTCTCGAGCAGCGACACCTGGACGCTCGCCTCCGACGCGGTGGGCTCCTGGAACGTGCCCGACGCGCCCTTGGCGCTGAGCCACTTCATGGCGGCGTTCCAGCCCGCCTTGGCCTCGTTCCAGTAGGCCGAGTTGCCGTTGGTGACGAACGCGATCTTGACGCCCGACAGGCTCTTGCTGCCGATCGCGCCCTGGATCTTGGTGGTGAGCTGCTTCAGGGCCGCGTCGTTGAACGAGGACGAGCCGACGATCGACGCGGCCCCTCCGGTCGAGGCGGCCGCCGATGCCGATGCGGTCGCCGCGGCCGACGTGGATGCCGCCGCGCTGGCCGGCGCCGACGACGACGAGCTGCTGCTCGATGAGCAGGCAGTCAGGGCGAGCAGCGCGCCCGCGCCGACGCCGATCGCTGTCACGAACTTTCTGTGCACGGACAACCTCCTTGTTGCGCTTCTGGAATTGCAAAAGACAGGCCGCGATAACGAAGCCGACTTGTGAGCGGTCACATTGCTGTGACCTTTAAGCTGCTTACCCTTGCTTTGTCACATGTGAACGGTCACATGTGAACGGTCACATTGAGAGTAAATCGGCTTCATCAAGTGCGTCAAGTGCGTGCGCCCTGATTGTTACATTCGCGCGACGCGCGGGCATTCCGAGCGGAAACGGGCGGGCAAAAATTGCGCGCCCATGTGCACCAAAAGGTCGGATGACTGCCGCGGCAACTGGCGGTAGAGGCGAAGCGAACGGTCCGTTCGGGAAAAATCTTTTGAAGTTTCCTAACGGACCCTGGTTTCACCGCCAGGGCCAATGTCAGATGCCGCGGGCCAGCCGGTAGTAGGCCGCGTTCCAGCGCAGTTCGTTCTCGAAGCCGCGCACGGTGGTCGACTCGTCGATGGTGAGCAGCTCGGTGCCCGCGATCCGGGCGAAGTCCTCGAACGCCTCGATCCCGACCGCGGTGGACATGCAGGTGTGGTGGGCCGCGCCGGCCGTGCAGCCACGACGTGGCCGACGTCTGGAAGTCCGGCGTCGGGCGCCACACCGCGCGCCCGACCGGCAGCTTCGGCAGCGGCTCGGCCGGCGGCACCACCTCGACCACGTTCGCGACCAGCCGGAAGCGGTCGCGGACGTCGGACAGCGCGACGACGACGCCGGGACCGGGGTCGGCGCTGAAGACCAGCCGGACCGGGTCCTCCTTGCCGCCGATCGCCGAGCGGGTGGATCTCCAGCGTCGGCCGGGCGTGGTCAGGCTGGGGCAGACCTCGAGCATGTGCGCGCCCAGGATGAGCTCGCTGCCCGGGGTCAGGTCGTAGGTGTAGTCCTCCATCAGGGACGCGCCGCCGGGCAGGCCCGAGCCCATCACCTTGGCCGCCCGCACCAGCACGGCCGTCTTCCAGTCGCCCTCCGCCGCCGAATCCGTAGCCGTCCTCCATCAGCCGCTGGACGGCGAGGCCGGGCAGCTGCTTGCAGGTCGCCCAGATCCTCGAAGTTGGTGGTGAAGGCGCCGAAGCCGCCGGCGTCGAGGAAGGACCGCAGCCCGAGTTCGATGGCCGCGCCGTCGCGGAGCGACTGATGCCGCTCCTTTCCGATCTGGAGTTCGGTCGCGACGTCGTAGCTGTCCTGGTACTCGGTGACGAGCGCGTCGACGTCGGCCGGGTCGACGTCGGCCACCGCCTTGGCCAGGTCGTTGACGCCCCAGGTGTTGACCTGGACGCCGAAGACCGCCTCGGCCTCGGTCTTGTCGCCCTCGGTGACCGCGACGAACCGCATGTTGTCGCCGAACCGGGCCAGCTTGAGCGCCCGGGTCGCCGCCCAGCCGGCCGCGGCCCGTGGCCCAGGTCGCCACCTGGCCGACGACGCGCGGGTCGGACACGTGGCCGACGACGGTCTTCCGTGCGCAGCGCCAGCCTGGTCTGGATGTAGCCGAACTCGCGGTCGCCGTGCGCGGCCTGGTTCAGGTTCATGAAGTCGAAGTCGATGTCGGCCCACGGCAGCGCGACGTTGGCCTGCGTGTGCAGGTGCAGCAGCGGCTTGTCGAGCGCGCTGAGCCCGGCGATCCACATCTTGGCCGGGCTGAAGGTGTGCATCCAGGCGATGACGCCGATCACCGGCGTCGCTGTCGTTCGCCGCCAGCATGGTCCGCCGGATCTCGTCCGGCTGGGTGAGCACCGGCTTCCACACGATCTTGACCGGGACGGCCGGGCGGCGTCGAGCGCGCCCGCGATCTGCGCGGACTGCCAGGCGACCTGGCGCGAGCGTCTCCGGGCCGTAGAGGTGCTGGCTTCCGGTCAGGAACCAGACCTCGAGGCTGGCGAACGCGTTCGGTGCGGACATCAGTGCACTGCTCCTTCTGAAGGCTGTCCGTAGACGTTCTGGTAGCGGGCGAAGAGCGCGTCGATCGCCTCCGGGGCGATGGGCACCGGCTCGCCGCCCTGCCGCGCGATGTGGATCGTGCGGGCGACGTCCTCGGTCATCACGGCCGCCTTGACCGCGTCGCGGGCGTTCCTTCCGATGGTGAAGACGCCGTGGCTGCGCATCAGGACCGCCCGCGACCGGTGACCGGCGCAGCGTGGCGACGATGCCGCGGCCGATCGAGTCGTCGCCGATGATCGCGAACGGCCCGACCGGGATCTCGCCCCCGAACTCGTCCGCCATCCCGGTGATCACGCACGGGATCGGCTCGCCGCGGGCCGCCCAGGCGGTGGCGTAGGTCGAGTGGGTGTGCACCACCCCGCCGACCTCGGGCATGTTCCGGTACACGAACGCGTGCGCGGCGGTGTCGCTCGACGGCTTGAGCTCGGACCCGGCGCTGCCCTCGACGACGTTGCCGTCGAGGTCGCACAGGATCATGTTGTCCGGCGTCAGCTCGTCGTAGTCGACCCCGCTCGGCTTGATCACGAACAGGTCGGCCCCCGGCACCCGGCCGGACACGTTGCCCGCCGTCCAGACGATGAGCCCGTAGCGGATCAGCTCGGCGTGCAGCCTGGCCACGTCCGCGCGGATCTGGTCGATGGCGGCCGTCAGGCCGGCGACATCGGCCGCGTCACCCGGCGCGTGGCCGGCCGCCGGGCCAGCCGCCTGCTCGGCTAGCGGCTCGGTCACGCAGGGCCTCCTGCCGCATCGCGTGCAGCCGGTGCATGACGTCGTTGGCGCCCCGGCCGAAGTAGTCGTGCAGCCGCGTGTACTCGGCGTACAGCCGGTCGTAGCCGTCGGCGGCCGCCTTGTCCGGCCGGTAGACGCGCGTCGCCGCGGCCGCCCATCACGGCGCCGGCCGCCCGCACGTCCGGGTAGGCGCCGGCCGCGACCGCGGCGTGGATGGCCGAGCCGAGCGCGGGCGCCTGGGCGCTGGCGGTCGTGTGCACCGGCATCCGCAGCACGTCGGCGTACGTCTGCATCAGGAACGCGTTCTGCAGCAGGCCGCCGGCCGCGACGAACTCGGTCACCGGGACGCCGCTGGCGCCGAAGGTCTCGACGATCTTCCTGGTGCCGAACGCGGTCGCCTCGATCAGCGCCCGGTAGACGTCCTCCGGCCGGGTGGCCAGGGTCAGCCCGACGATCAGCCCGGACAGGCTCGTGGTCGACCAGCACCGACCGGTTGCCCGACTCCCAGTCGAGCGCGATCAGTCCGTGCGCGCCGACCGGCTGGACGCTCGGCCAGCGCGGTCAGGTAGCTCCTGGACCGAGAGCCCGGCGCTCGCGGCCTCCAGCGGTAGCCCTCGGGCACGAAGTTCATCCGCGAACCAGCCGAAGATGTCGCCGACCCCGGACTGGCCCGCCTCGTAGCCCGTACAGCCCGCGGACGATGCCGCCGTCGACGACGCCGCACATGCCCGGGACCTCGGTCAGCGTCTCGGCGTTCATCACGTGACAGGTCGAGGTGCCCATGATCGCGAGCATCTGCCCCGGCTCGACCGCGCGGGCGGCGGGCGCGGTCACGTGCGCGTCGACGTTGCCGACGGCGACCGCGATCCCCGCGGGCAGCCCGGTCCAGGCCGCCGCCTGCGGCGGTGAGGGTTCCCGCGGGCTCGCCGAGCTGGCCGATCCGGTGCGCGAGCTTGCGCTCGGCGAAGTCGGCGAAGTCGGGGTTGAGCGCGGCCAGGAACTCACCGCTCGGGTAGCGCCCGTCCTGGTAGATCGCCCTTGTAGCCGGCCGTGCACGCGTTGCGGACGTAGGTCCCGGTCAGCTGCCAGACGATCCAGTCGGCCGCCTCGACCCAGTGGTCCATCCGGTGGTAGATCTCGGGGTCCTCCTCGAGCAGCTGCAGCCCCTTCGCGAACTCCCACTCGGAGGAGATCAGCCCGCCGTAGCGCGGCAGCCAGCTCTCCGCCGCGCTCGGCCGCGAGCGCGTTGATCCGGTCCGCCTGCGGCTGGGCGGCGTGGTGCTTCCACAGCTTCACGTAGGCGTGCGGGCGGTCCGGGTACTCCAGCACCTCGCACAGCGGCGTCCCGTCGGCGAAGACCGGCAGGATCGTGCAGGCGGTGAAGTCGGTGCCGATCCCGATCACGTCGGCCGGGTCGATGCCCGCCGCCAGGACCGCCTCGGGGACCGCCTGCCGTAGCACCGCCACGTAGTCGGCCGGCACCTGCAGCGCCCAGTCGGGCCCGAGTTCCCCGCCGCCCGGGCAGCTCGCGGTCCATGACCCCGTGCGGGTACTCGGTGACGGCGGTGCCGACCTCGCGACCGTCACTGACCCGCACCACCAGCGCCCGACCGGAAAGCGTTCCGTAGTCCACGCCGATGACGTACTGCTCGCCGCCCATGCACTCCTCGTTCCCAGTGATGTGACCGGTCACATTCACCTGCCGTCATGTTATCTCAGAGATCCTCATCCCCGTCAACCGTCGCTTATCCCGCCCAATTGGGCAAGCTCCCCAACCCAACCTCCCCCCACCCCCCGACCGCCCCCTAAACCGCCCCCACGGCCGCCCCCGCCAACCCCCGCCCGTCCGCCGCTCCCACCCGTCCGGCGCCCCCACCCGCCGACGCGGTTAACCCCACCGCCCCCGCCAACCTCACCGCCGCCTGTCGCCTACGCCAGCGACCCCAAACGAGACCTGTCGCCTACGCCAGCGACCCCAATAGCCTGCTCGCCGGGGGCCGGCGGTCGCGCTGCGCTGAGAATTTGCGGGGGCTGCGGGTTGTCGGCTGGCGTGGGTCGCTGCCGCTCGATGGCGCGGTTCCCGGCCGGGTCCTGGCCCCGGCCGGGGCGGCGGGCGGAGCCCGCCGGGCTGTTCGGGCCTGTGGGTGCGGGCGGGGCTGGGAGGATGGGCGCGGGCTGCCCGTGACGCCGACTTTTCCTTGGGATGAGAGCCCGTCCAATAGCCTGGCGCCGGGACATTGACCTGAGGGTCGCCTTTTGTTGCCTTGAGCACGACGGTCAGTGTTCGGCCTTTGAGCCTGCGAGACCGGGTCCCCGGGCAGCCCGCCTGGTTAACCGGTTCCAAGCATAGGAGGCCCGGGTGGGCAACGCGAGGGCGCGGAAGATCCCCGCGCAGGTGATCGAGGACGAGGACTACCAGCTCCGGCACGAGCGGGTGGCCGGGATCGACGTCGCGAAGGCGAAGGCCGACGTGTGCACGAGGCTGCCGCCGGCCCGCGGCGGCGGCCGCCGCCGGTCGCGGGTCGAGGACGGCGTCCCGGCGACCGCGCGGGAGATCCTGGCGCTGGCCGGGCGGCTGCTCGCGGACCGGGTGCAGCTGGTGGTGATGGAGGCGACGTCGGACTACTGGCGGATCTGGTACTACCTGCTGGAGGGCGCCGGGCTGAGCGTCCGGCTGGCCAACCCGTCGCAGGCGAGGCAGCTGGCCGGCCGGCCGAAGACCGACCGGCTCGACGCGCAGTGGATCGCCCGGCTGGCGGAGATGGGCCTGCTGCGCCCCTCGTTCGTGCCGCCGCCGGAGATCCGGGCGCTGCGCGACCTGACCCGCACGAGGCTGCAGCTGGTCCGGGACCGGACCCGGGAGTGGCAGCGGCTGGAGAAGCTCCTGGAGGGCGCCCTGGTCAAGCTGTCGGCGGCGCTGTCGTCGCTGGCCCGGACCAAGACCGCCCGCGCGATCTTGGAGGCGATCGCCGGCGGCGAGCGCGACCCCAGGGCCCTGGCCGCCCTGGCCGACAGCCGCGTCAAGGGCGGCCGGGCCGCCATCGAGGAATCCCTGGCGGGCATCACCCTGGCCCCCTGCCACCCCATGCTGATCCGCCTGCACCTGGACCACATCACCCTCCTGGACCGGCAGATCGCCGCGCTCGACGACGAGATCGAGGCCGCCCTGGCCGAGATCCCCGCCGCCCGCGGCATCGGCGCCGACGGCGCCGTCTCGCCCGATCCCGGCCCGGGCGCGGCGGTGCTGCCCGCCGACCGGCGCCTCGCGGAGATCCCCGGCGTCAGCCTCGAGCTCGCCCGGTCGATCATCGCCGAGACCGGCCTGGACATGACCCGCTTCCCGACCGCCGGCCACCTCGCCTCCTGGGCCGGGCTGGCGCCCGCCGCCCGCCAGTCCGGGCCGAGGAGCCGCAAGCCCGCCAAAGGCCAGGGCGACGCCTACCTCAAGGGCCACTGCACCCAGGCCGCCGCCGGCGCCGCGAAGACCGACACCTTCCTCGGCGAGCGGCTCCGCCGCCTGTCCCGCAAACTCGGCGGCACCCGCGCCAGATGCGCCGTCGGGCGGTCCATCCTGATCATCATCTGGCACCTGCTCGCCGACCCCGAGGCCAGGTACGCCGACCTCGGCCCCGACTGGCACCACCGCAAAACCGACCGCGACCGCAAAACCCGAACCCACCTCCGCGGCCTCCAGGCCCTGGGCTACGAAGTGATCATCACCCCCGCCGCCTAAAACCCAAACCCCCGCCCACCAGGCCCGCAGCCCATGACGCCCCGGGCCCTTAACCCACGCCCGCATTTGGTGACTGATTCTCACGGTCAGGCGATGTCGATGGCGTAGCCGACAGGTTTTAGCCGACGCTCTTCCGCGGCGCGGTTAAGCCGGCGCGACCGAGTCCCTGACGATCAGCTTCGGCTCCACCATGGGGGCCGCGTCGACCGCCTCCCGCTGGCGCATGGGATCGTCGGAGCGGTCGATGGCCTCGATCAGCATGCTCACGCAGCGCTCGCCGACCTGGCTGAAGTCCTGCCGCACGGTCGTCAGCGGCGGCCAGAAGTGCGCGGACTCGGGGATGTCGTCGAAACCGACGATGCTGACGTCGCGCGGGACGTCGAGCCCGGCCTCGCGGAAGGCGTGAATGAGGCCGAGCGCCATCTGGTCGTTGGACGAGAACACCGCGGTGAACGGAAGATCGCCCGGTCCGGTGTCGCTGACCAGCGCGCGGCCGATCTCGTAACCCGAGTCGGCCGTCCAGTCGCCGAACAGCGGCGGCGACGCGGGCAGCCCGGCCGCCCGCAGCCCGGCCTGGTAGGCCCGGAGCCTGGACTGCGCGTCGTTCCAGTCCGGCGGCCCGGCCACGTGCAGGATGCGCCGGTGTCCCTGGCCGAGGAGATAGTCGAGCACCAGCCGGACGCCGGTGGCCTGGTTGACGGAGACCACGGGGATGCCGCCGGCGTCGCTCTGCTCGCCCTGGGCGGCCACGATCGGCACGTTCATCGACAGCGCCGCGAGCCGCGACAGGACCGTCGTCCGCGGCGCGACGATGACGATCCCCTCGACGTTCTGGCTCAGCAGTTCCTCGATCGCCGCGGTGATGGCACCGGGCGCGACCGACGCCAGGTGGGCGACGGTCGCGTAGTACCCGCGCGAGCGGGCCGCGTCCTCGACCGCGCTGACGCTGCTGGCCGGGCCGTAGTGGGAGCCGACGGCGGCGGCGAGCACGCCGATCGTCTCCGACCGCTGGGTCGAGAGCATCCGGGCTGCCCGGCTCGGCCGGAACTGCAGCTCGTCCATCGCCGCGAGCACCCGCGACTTGGTGACGTCGCGGATGCTGGCGTGCCCGTTGAGTACCCGCGAGACCGTCTGATGCGAGACGCCGGCCAGCCGGGCGACATCGCGGATGCTCGCCGGACGGGGACGGGGCTCGCTGACGCCCTCGCGGCTCACTGCTGCCTCCTGCACACATCGAGCATCGCATACCTCCGCTGGCCTGGGGAACCGGGCAGCTCATCTGGGCCAAAGCGTTGCCCGGCCTGAATGTTACCGGTAACAACCAGGGTTGGTAAGTGAGCTGTCCATCACGCCTGTCGCGGAACCCACCGGCGACCGCCGGCACCCACCGGCGACCGCCGACCCCGCCGACGCCGGCGAGCAGGCTATTAGGCGGGGGCCAGTTGGGCGGCCTCGCCCCTGGCCGCGTCGCCGCCGCCGCGGGTCACCATCGACACCACCGAGCGGACGGCGGCCGTCACCGACTCCAGCTGCCGGTCGGACGGGAGCGCGATGGCCGCCTGCAGCGGCGTTTCCGTCTCGATCGCGTCCGCGACCGAGCGCAGCGCGCCGCTCAGGCTGTGCACCGCCGCCGGCGACGGCGGCTCGGCCCCCCGGCCGATGGCGACGGCGGTCGCGATCACCGCGTCCATCACCTCCTCGAGGCCGACCACGGCCGGATACCAGGCCGAGGCCCGGCGGCTCACCCTCGGCGGCTCGGCCAGCGTCCGCTGGAAGTCCGCCCGCACGTTGGACAGGGCGCGCCCGGCGTTCCGCCGCAGCCGCGACGGCCACGCGGGCAGCGCCCCCGCTGCGGCGGCGCCGCTGGCCTGCCGCCCGGCGCCGGCCGCCCCCGTCGTCAGCGCCTCGTCCATGTAGTCGGCCACCGCTCGCACCGCCTCGGCGAACTGCCCCGGCAGGTGCACCTGCCACGCCGACGGCCACGGGGCGTAGCCGACGACGAGGACAACCACGCTGGCCAGCACGGTATCGACCAGCCGGGCCTCCGCCAGCTGCCAGCCGACCGGGGTCAGCAGGTCGATGAGCAGCACCACCAGCGGCGTCAGGAACGTCGCCACCAGCCCGAAGTTCCGCGCCCGAGCGAACGGCAACAGCGCCGCCAGCACCCCGAACGGCAGCAGCAGCCACGGCCCGTAGGGCACGATCACGAGGATCGCCGCCCCGAGCACCGCTCCGACGATGGTCCCGATGGCGCGCTGCAGCGCCCGCGCGAACACCGAGCCGAAGTCGGGCTTGAGGATGATCCCGACGGTGAGCACCAGCCAGTACGACCGCTGCAGCGGCAGCACCTCGCTCAGCACCGCCGCCACCCCGGTGCAGAGCATGAATCGGATCGTGTACTCCCACGCGATCCGCCCCCCGTAGAGCTGCTCGCCCAGGTGGATACCCCGCGTGCGCAGCCGCGCGCGGAACCGGAGGGAGCCCTGCTTGCCCGGGGGAGCGGTCGCCGCCCAGTTCCCCGAGATCACGCCCTCCAGCGTCAGCAGCCCGTCCCGCAGCTCGAGCGCCCCCGGCGACGACGACCACTGCGGCGGGACCATCGGCAGCCATTCGGTGCCCGTCCGCACCCGATGGCTGCCCAGGTGCCAGCGTCCGAGGCCCGACCCGCCGAAACCGCGCCCGCCGAAACCGCGCCCGCCGAAACCGCGCCCGCCGAAACCGCGCCCGCCGAAACCGCGCCCGCCGAAACCGCGCCCGCCTGACCCGCGGGATCGAACTCGGGCGCCGCGCAGACCGACCATTCCCGAGCCGGGGCCGTGCCAGTCGAGCACCGCGTCGGCCAGCCGGTCGAGCGTGTCGGTGACCCATGGCGGCACCTTCTCGCCCGCCACCCGCAGCGTGGACGTCGCCTCGACGATCTGATGGCTGGCGTTGAGCACCGCCATGAGATGCATGTCCCGTCGCGACCGTCCGTTCGACCCGGCCCGCCCGGTCAGCATCGCGTCGTACGCCTCGTTGAGCGCGGCCGTGACCGCGTCCCTGGCGGCGTACGAGCCCCGCGTCCCGATCGCGCGCAGGTCGGCGGCCAGAGACTGGTAGACGGCGGCGACTGCCTTGCGTTCCACGCTGCGCGGCGAGAGCAGGAACCCGGGCGTGATCAGCAGCAGCGCCCACGCCACTCCGACCGCCCACTGCGCCGCGACCTGCCACCACGGCCGTAGCCCGCCCAGCGCCCCCAACCCGAGCGTGCTGTAGACGAACAGCTGCAGGCTGGTGATCGAGCCGATCCCGCCCAGCCGGGTCAGGATCGTGGAAACCCCGGCCACGACGACCACCGCGACGACCGCGATCCAGCCCCGGCCGTGGATGAGCATGCCGATGAGCAGCCCGGGAGCGCCGCCGCAGACGGCCGACGTGCCGACCCGCTTTACCCGCTGCCAGTACGGGCCGCCGTTGTCGATCGTGATCGAAAGCAGCGCGCCGAGGGCGGGCAGCAGCGCCAGCTCACGCCGCCCGGTCGCGAACGCCACCGCCAGCGGCACCCAGAGCGCGAGCACCGCCCGCGCCATCGTCCCCCAAGGAACGGGCGCCTTCTTCGGCCGCACGACTTCGGTCAGCCATGGGGGCACCACGTCGTCAACCCAATCGGGGACCCCGAGCCGCCCGCCGAAAAAACTCCGCACAAGAACCAAGGCTAGAGACATACCCGTCAGCCGGAACCGTGGCACCGCAATTGGAGTCCAACAGGCATGAGATCAATGCAGGGGAAACGGCCCGGCGCGGCTCTCGCCGCCGCCTGCGTGGCCCTCGCGCTCGCTGCCTGCGCGAGCGCTCGGACGGTGTCAGCGGATCACTCGCCGATGTCCTCCCCGACTGGGTCGGCCTCGCTCGCCGCCGGCCAGACGACGTCTGCCACCGGGGAGACGCTCAAGCAGCGGGCCGAGACGGACGCCGCCGCCATCCTCAGGTCGTTCGCGGTGCCGCCGGGCGGTCACCGCCTCGGCGGGCCGCCGAACCTGCCCGGCGGCGTCCTTAAGACCCCGGCCAGCTACCTCGGGGCCACCTGGGAGGTGCACGTGACCGACTTCTGGGAGGCGCCGGGCGATCCGCAGGCGCTGCTGGCCTGGGAGCAGGGCCATCTGACGCCAAGGTTCACCCTGGGCGACGCGGGCTTCGGGCCGCCCGTCTGGGACCGCGGCTTCCAGCTCGCCCCAGCAGGCGCCCTGGTCACCAGGGAGCTGGACGTCGAGCTGGCGAGCGCGGGCGACGGCCAGACCGGCATCCGGCTCGACGCGTGGGTGGCCTGGCAACCACCCCGTCCGGCTGGCAGCAAGATCCCGACCACGGCGAGGACGGTCACCATCGCCGAGTCGTCCAACGGCGACATGGCCGGCCCAGGCGGCCCGACCACCAAGCGCCTGCCCGCCCCGGTCACGATCACCGACCCGGCCACGGTGCGCGCGCTCGCGACGCTCATCGACGGCCTCCCGCTGTCGACGATCCCGCCGGACACCCCCTGTCCGGCAACCGTCGGCCCCTACCTCAGCCTGACGTTCCGCGCCCGCTCGGGCGGCCCCGCGCTCGCGATCGTCCAGACCGACCAGCCCTGCGACGGCGTCACGCTCACCGTCGGCGGCAAGCAGGAGCCCACCCTGCAGAACGAGCCCACGCTGGACGGCCGGATCCTCAAGCTGGCCGCCCTCCCGTGGAAACTGCCCTAGGCCGGGAATGCCCAGGCAGATCAAAACCATTTTATCGAACGGTCCCGCCCGACTCTAGCCAGCCCAATGTCATGTCGATGGCGTAGGTGACATGAAATCGAACAAATGATCATGGTCCGGCTATTTGATTACCATCGATCGAACGGGTAATATAAGAGGAGAAGGCAGCCCCTCGCGAACGCGCCCCCCGAAGGCGCGCCGCCCCTCGCGGTTTCCCGCCCGGCGGATCGCCGGCGCTGCCGCCAGGCTCAGCCGTAACGGAGTGAGCGCTGTGGCCGCCGGCGCGCAAGCGCCCGCCACGGCCGATCCCGCCACCGCGTGAGCTTCAACCGCATGCTCTCGGCGCCCGGCGGAAGGGGGTGGTTCGTGATGTGCACGCCAGACGGATCCGGATGCGCCCTGGCCGCCCCCGGCCGGGGCTTCGCCAGCGTCGCCGACGCGCTCCGGGTCGGCCAGGCCCTCGGCGCGTACCTGAACTCCGCCGGCCGCCGACGGCCTCGACGGCCCCGCCCGGGCCGAGGCCCTCGAGCAGCTCGGGACGATCACCTCCCTGCTCGGCGCCGCCAGCAACGGGCTGATGCGCCGGTTCGACGCCGCCGACGACCACGACGCCGACGGCTACGCCACCACCGCCGCCTGGCTCGCCGCCAAGACCCGCCTCGGCCGCAGGGACGCCAAGGCCGCCGTGCGGCAGATGCGGCTGCTGAGCAGGCACCCATCGCTCGACGCCGCGACCGCCACCGGGGCGATCACCATCTCGTGGGCGCGGGAGATCGCCGCCTGGACCGGCCGCATCGACCACGACGAGCTGCAGCAGGCAGCCGACAAGATCCTCGTCGAGGCCGCCACCGCGGGGGCCGACCTCGATGACCTGAAGCTGCTGGCTCAGGCCGCGTACGAGGCGTGGCGGGCGCAGGAGCCCGACCCCGACGACGACCCCCACGGGAAAGGCTTCGGCGACCGCTCCCTCATCCTCGACACCACCCTCGACAACGCCGGGCACCTGCGGGGCGACCTGACCCCCGAATGCTCAGCCGCCCTCGCCGCCGTCCTCGACGCCCTCGGCAAGAACCGCGGCCCCGAGGACCTGCGCACCGCCCAGCAGCGCTACCACGACGCCCTCCAGGAAGCCTGCGAGCTCCTCATCCGCGCCAAGATGATCCCCGACCGGGCCGGCGCCGACACCCGCGTGGATGTGATCATCCCCCTCCGGGACCTGCTGGGCATGGACGGGGCGTCCGTCGTCGAGGACACCTGGCTCCGCGCGAGAGCGGGGGAGCACGGCTACCTGTCCGGGAAGGACGCGGAAGCGGTCGCGTGCGACGCGATGATCGTTCCGGTCGTCACCGGCAGCCCCGACTGGGACCTCATCGGCCAGATGATCACCCTGATCGCCGACGCCTACGGCCACGCGCGCCAGGCCGGGCAAGACGAGCCCGGCCACCCCGGCTCGCCCGGCCACCCCGAGCATCCCGGCCCCCATCCGCACACAGGCCCGCAGCCGCTGGCCCCCGAAGCCTGGGAAGCCCTCCAGTACGCCCTCGCCAAGCTCGCCATCCAGTTCGTCTCCGGCCCCGGTGCCCTCGCCTCCGCCCTGCGCCGCAGCCTCCTCGGCGCCCCCCTCAACACCCGCAGCGTCCTGCTCGACGTCGGCTACCGCGACACCATCCCCGACGCCATCCGCCGGGCCGTGATCCTGCGCGACAAGCACTGCGCCTGGTCTGGCGGTTGCGACCGCCGCCCCGCGGTCTCCGACGTCCACCACATCACCCACAAGAAAAACGGCGGTCCCACCAGCGTCAACGACTGCGCGCTGCTGTGCAACTACCACCACGACATCTGCATCCACCGCCTCGGCTGGAAATTCGAGCTCCTCCCCGACGGATCCACCCGCGCCACCAGCCCCGACGGCAAAACCATCCTCCGCAGCCACCCACCACCCCCAACAGCCCAACCCGCCAGCTGACAACCCCCGACCGGTCAGCACACCACCCGGCCAACCCCGGACCGGCTCAAACCGAACCTGGCGACTAGGCCCGACCGCCGCTGCCCCGCCCTCAATGCGCCGCCCGCGACCGGCAAGCACCCACCCCGGCCGCGGGCGTCAGCATGCCCCGACACCACCAGACCCGCCTTGACATCCGCGACGAACCTCGGCTAACCAGCCTTGATGCTGGACCTTGACGCTTTCCGAACCTCGCTCAGCGCAGCCGAGTCCCGGGCCAAAGTCGTTACCAGGCAGGCGGAACCGCGCGCGCCCGGCCGGCCGTCCAAGTGGCATGAGACCTCGCGCAAGCGCCGCCGGCCGCTCTACCGCCGTCGCCGCCCGCCCAGCCGCCCTCGCCGCACTAGCCCTCAGCGCCGCGGTCGCGGTCGCGCTGTCCGGATGCGGTACCGCAACCGCGACCGACCCGGCCAGCGCCCGGATCGGGTCGACCGGGGTTCCCCTGACCTCCGCCAAGTCGCCCGCGCCGGCGGCGCGGACCCCGTACCAGCGGGCGGTGGCGGACGCCGAAGCGATCCTCGCCTCGTTCGCGGTGCCGACCGGAGGGCAGCAGCTCTCCGCCGCCCCGACCGTGGAAGACGGCGTGCTCAAGTCGCCGGCCCAGACACCAGGGACGCCCGACCTAGTGGACAAGGCCGAGTGGTGGATCGCGCCGGGCGCGCCCCAGAGCGTGCTGGCGTGGGAGGCCAGCCACCGGCCGCACCGGTTCTCGGCCGCGGGCACCGGTACCGGCTCCGGGCCGGGATTCACGACCTGGACCCAGATCGCCTCGCTCCCCGACATTCCCGGCGTGCTCGACTCGCGCGAGCTGGTGATCACGGCGGTGCAAGACGGCGACAGGACCGCCATCCGGGTCGACGCCCAGGTGACCTGGCAGCCCGCCCGCCCGGCGAGCGAGAAGGTCCCGGCGGCGGCCAAGGCGGTGACCGTCTCGATGGACCTCGGGCTCAACCAGGGCGGCCGGAAGCCGCCGAAGCCGGTCACGATCACCGACGGTGCGACCGTCCGCAAGCTCACCGCGCTGATCAACGGCCTGGCGCTGTTCCCGCCGGGCACCTTCAACTGCCCGGCCGACTTCGGCGGCAGTCTCGTGCTGACGTTCCGGGCGGGCCCCGGCACCCCGCCCCTCGCCGTCGCCACCGCCGACCTCTCCGGCTGCGGGGGAGTGGACCTCACCATCGGCGGCAAGTCAGAGCCGGCCCTGGCCGGCCCGGGAACCGACAGCGGCCCCCGGATCCTGAGCGCGGCCGGCCTGGCCTGGAAGATCCCTTCGGAGTAAATAGGGCATTTCCGGCCAGGTGGTGCTGTAAAAAGAGCCCATGAAAATTCTGATCCGCTTCCTCGTGATCGCGGCCGCGCTCGGCGTCGCGGCCTGGCTGGTACCGGGAATCGTGCTCACCGGGCACAATCACGTGGCCAAGGTGGAGACGCTGCTGATCGTCGCCGTCATCTTCGGCGTCATCAACATCCTGCTCAAGCCGATCATCAAGACCGTCGGGTGCGCGTTCTACGTGCTCACGCTGGGCCTGTTCGCGATCGTGGTCAACGGCCTGCTGCTGTGGCTGACCAGCTACATCGCCTTCGACAAGCTGCACGAGCCGTTCCACGTGACCGGGTTCGTGGCCGCCGTCGAGGGCGCCCTCGTCGTCGCCGTGATCAGCTTCGTCGCGCACCTGGTGATCCCCGACGACGGCGATCGGCGCTAAGGTGGCCCGGCGGGTCATAGACTTATCCGCCATACACTTGTGCTGCGCTGCTTATCCGCGCAGTTACCATCCACGTCTCTGGAGTCACGCCGCCGTGAAGACCGCTGTCGAAGAGCTGAGCCCGACCCGTGTCCGGCTGAGCGTCGAGGTTTCCTTCGAGGAGCTTAAGCCGAGCCTCGACAAGGCTTACCGCGAAGTCGCGCAGCAAGCGCGCATCCCCGGGTTCCGTCCTGGCAAGGTGCCGCCGCGCGTCATCGACATGCGGATCGGGCGGGGCGCGGTGCTGACCGAGGCGGTCAACGACGCGCTGCCCGAGTTCTACAGCAAGGCCGTGCAGGAGGCCGAGGTGTTCGTCCTCGGCCAGCCAGACGTGGAGATCACCCAGCTCGAGGACGGCAAGGAGCTGTCGTTCACGGCCGAGGTCGAGGTCAGGCCGAAGTTCGAGCTGCCCGACTTCGACACGCTGACGGTCACCGTCGACAGCGCCGAGGTAACCGACGACGACATCGACGAGTACCTCACCAGCCTGCGCGAGCGCTTCGCGAGCCTCAAGGGCGTGCAGCGCGCGGCCGAGGACGGCGACTACGTGACCATGGACCTGTCCGCGTCGGTGGACGGCGAGCTGGTCGAGGACGCGCAGGCGACCGGGCTGTCTTACCAGGTCGGCAGCGGCGAGATGCTCGAAGGCCTCGACGAGGCGCTGACCGGGCTGTCGGCCGGCGAGTCGGCCACCTTCAGCACCGAGCTCGCGGGCGGCGAGGCGGCCGGCCAGGAGGCCGAGGTCACCGTGACCGTGCAGTCGGTCAAGATGCGCGAGCTGCCCGAGCTTGACGACGACTTCGCGCAGCTCGCCAGCGAGTTCGACACCCTCGACGAGCTCCGCGAGGACACCCGCGGGCAGCTCGAGCGGGTCAAGAAGCTCCAGCAGGCCACCCAGGCCCGCGACAAGGCGGTCGACGCGCTCATCGACAGCATCGACATACCGCTGCCGGAGAAGTTCGTCGAGCACGAGCTGCAGCCACGCCCGCGAGAACGTCGACAACCAGCTCGTCCAGATGCGCCTGTCCAAGGACGACTACCTCAAGTCGCTCGAGAAGACCGAGGAGGAGTTCGACGCCGACCTCGTGCAGCAGTCCGAGCGCTCCGTCCGGGTGGGCTTCGTCCTCGACGAGCTGGCCCGGGCCGAGAACCTCTCGGTGAACCAGGCCGAGCTGTCGTACTTCGTCGCCGACCAGGCGCAGCGGATGGGGATCAGCCCCGAGTTCTTCGCCCGGCAGCTCACCGAGAGCAACCAGATCGGCGTCGCGATCACCGAGGTGCTCCGGGGCAAGGCGGCCACGCTGGCGGCCGAGCGCGTCACCGTGACCGATGACAAGGGCGACACGATCGACGTGAAGGCGCAGATCGAGGCGCTCAACTCCGACGTCGACGCGATGCTGGCCGCCCAGGCCGCGGCCGAGGGCGCCACCGACATCGAGGTCGACGACCTCGCGATCGACGTGGCGGCCGCCCTCGAGGCCGAGGCGGAGGCCGACGAGACCGAGGTCGTTCTCGAGGCCGTCGCCGAGGCCGAGGCAGAAGCGGAGGTCGTCGACGAGGCCGAGGCCATCGTCGAGGACGCCGGAGCCGACGAGGACGAAGAAGAGGGCGACGACGAGGACGAAGAAGAGTCCTGACCTGCCTGAACTAGCTGGCCCAGGGCTGTCGCCCTGGGCCACGCTTTTTTGTAGCAAGGCCGCAACGCGATGCGCCCAAAGCGAACAGCGGGGTACGGCGGACTCGGCCGCCTCGCAGTGGCGTTAATGTCGCAGACAACGACACCCGAAGTGATCGGAGCAGGTGACCACGTGACACAGCTAGTTGCCAGGACGGCTTCCCCTGACGCCCCCGTGATTCCGGGGGATCTGCTGTTCCAGCGGTTGCTGCGGCACCGCATTGTCTTTCTCGGGCAGCAGGTGGACGACGACATCGCCAACCGGATCTGCGCCGAGATGCTTCTGCTCTCCGCCGAGGACCCGACGAGCGACATCTCGCTCTACATCAACTCCCCGGGCGGTTCGGTCTACGCGGGTCTGGCGATCTACGACGTGATGCAGTTCGTGCCCAACGACGTGGGCACCTACGCGATGGGGATGGCCGCGTCGATGGGCCAGTTCCTGCTCACGGCGGGCGCCAAGGGCAAGCGGTACGCGCTGCCGCACGCCACGGTGCTGATGCACCAGCCGTCCGGCGGCATCGGCGGCACCGCGACCGACATCCGCATCCAGGCCGAGCAGATGCTGTACGTCAAGAAGACGCTGTTCGAGCGGACGGCGGCGCACACCGGCCAGCCCATCGGCACGATCGAGAAGGACGCCGACCGGGACCGCTGGTTCACCGCCGAGGAGGCCAAGGAGTACGGCTTCGTCGACCACGTGGTCCGCAGCGCCCTCGAGGTCCCGTCCGGGAGCGTCGGCTCCTAGGCTCCGCGGACAGGCGAGCGGGACCCACGGACACAATGACCCGAATCGGTTAAGGAGCGAACGAACGTGACCGATCTAAACAGCAGGACCCGCAGTCCAGGTACGTGCTGCCGTCCTTCGTCGAGCGCACCTCGTACGGGGTCAAGGAGATGAACCCGTACAACAAGCTCTTCGAGGAGCGGATCATCTTCCTCGGCGTCCAGATCGACGACGCCTCCGCCAACGACGTGATGGCCCAGCTGCTCACGCTGGAGGCCATCGACCCGGACCGCGAGATCACGATGTACATCAACTCGCCCGGCGGGTCGATGACGTCGATGATGGCGATCTACGACACGATGCAGTTCATCCAGCCGGAGATCACCACCTGCTGCATCGGCCAGGCGGCCAGCGCGGCGGCGGTGCTGCTCGCGGCGGGCACCAAGGGCAAGCGGATGGCGCTGCCGAACTCCCGGATCCTGATCCACCAGCCGGCCACGGAGGGCGGCTACGGCCAGTCCTCCGACATGGAGATCCAGGCCAGCGAGATCCTGCGGATGCGGACCGCGATGGAGGTCATCCTCGCCCGGCACACCGGCAAGGACGAGGAGGTCATCCGGCGCGACATCGAGCGGGACAAGTTCCTCACGGCCGCGGAGGCCAAGGAATACGGGATGATCGACGAGGTGCTGACGACCCTCAAGCGCGGGTCGGAGAGCATCCCGGAGGTAGTGTCGTAGCAAGGGGGAGGATTCACCTCTTCCCTCCCGGGCCGCTGAGGGGGTTTGATTGGTCCATCGGACTCCGAAGGCGGTACCGTCAGAGAGCAAGCGCATGACGGCATGGCGGGACATGCCCGTCGTGCCCGACCCGGCGAGACGCCAGGGCGGGCGACGGCCGCGGCCCCATGTAAAGGAGAAACTGGGTGGCACGCATCGGTGACGGTGGCGACCTGCTGAAGTGCTCGTTCTGCGGGAAGAGCCAGAAGCAGGTCAAGAAGCTCATCGCCGGTCCTGGCGTGTACATCTGCGACGAGTGCATCGACCTCTGCAACGAGATCATCGAGGAAGAGCTCTCCGAGCCGACCGAGCCAAGTGGGACAGCCTGCCGAAGCCGCGCGAGATCTACGAGTTCCTCGACGCGTACGTGATCGGCCAGGACAAGGCCAAGAAGGCGCTCTCCGTCGCGGTGTACAACCACTACAAGCGCATCCAGTCCGGCGGTGAGCGCCCGGGCAACGACGGCGTGGAGCTGGCCAAGTCCAACATCCTGCTGCTCGGCCCGACCGGCTCCGGCAAGACGCTGCTCGCGCAGACGCTCGCCAGGCTGCTCAACGTGCCGTTCGCGATCGCCGACGCGACCGCCCTCACCGAGGCGGGCTACGTCGGCGAGGACGTCGAGAACATCCTGCTCAAGCTGATCCAGGCCGCCGACTACGACGTCAAGAAGGCCGAGACCGGGATCATCTACATCGACGAGATCGACAAGATCGCCCGCAAGAGCGAGAACCCGTCGATCACCAGGGACGTGTCCGGCGAGGGCGTGCAGCAGGCGCTGCTGAAGATCCTGGAAGGCACCACCGCCAGCGTGCCGCCGCAGGGCGGCCGCAAGCACCCGCACCAGGAGTTCATCCAGATCGACACCACCAACGTGCTGTTCATCTGCGGTGGCGCGTTCGCCGGCCTGGAGAAGATCATCGAGCAGCGGTCCGGCAACAACGGCATCGGCTTCAACGGCGTGCTGCGGGTCCGCAGCAAGCACGATCACCGAGGACGCCTTCGCCGAGGTGATGCCGGAGGACCTGCTCAAGTTCGGCATGATCCCCGAGTTCGTCGGCCGTCTCCCGGTCATCACCAGCGTGCACAACCTCGACCGTGAGGCGCTCATCCAGATCCTCACCGAGCCGCGCAACGCCCTGGTCAAGCAGTACAAGCGGCTGTTCGAGCTGGACGGCGTGGACCTCGAGTTCACCCCGGACGCCCTCGAGGCGGTCGCCGACCAGGCCAACCTGCGCGGCACCGGCGCCCGCGGCCTGCGCGCGATCATGGAGGAAGTGCTGCTCTCGGTGATGTACGAGGTGCCGAGCCGCAAGGACGTCGAGCGGGTCGTCATCACCCGCGAGGTCGTGCTGGAGAACGTCAACCCGACGCTCGTCCCGCGCGACGTCTCCCGCCGCACACCCCGCGAGAAGTCCGCCTGACGGAGGGTCATCTAGCCGCTACTTTGCCGGTATCGCCCCGGACGATCGCCGCGCGCGGATAACCTCAGTGGGTTAGTTCGCCAGTGACGGCAACTGGAGCAGAATGAGCGCAGATGAGCGGCTGGGATAAACCGTCCAGGCCTACGTGGGACCCGCAGGATGGTCCGGCAGACGGCACGCAGGCGTTCCCAGCGGATGGCACCGATGACCGCTGGTCGCAGCCCGCAGGCTCCGGCTGGGGCGGATCGGGAGCGGCTGACGGCCAAGACCTCGGCCGGGGCGACTTCGGCCCCCCCGATTTCGGCGGCCAAGATCTCGGTTCGGCCGACTTCGGCCGCCCCGACTACGACCGCGCCGACCGCCGCGAGCCCGCCTTCCCGCCCGAGCAGAACGACTTTATCCCCGTGAACACGGTGCATCAGGTGATCGTCGCGCGCGGAAACAGCATTTCCGTGCCCCTGCCGGTGACCATCGCGGCCGCTTCTCCGGCATTCAGTTACGACGGAACGGGGAAAGGTCAGGGGATCATCGTCGGCATCGATCCCGCGACCGGCGCGCAGACCTATGCCGACGCCGCGCATCCCGTGCGCGCCGGACAGTCGATCGTCATCGATCGCACGGGCCTCGGCGAAGTCTACCTGCCCGGTGACCGCCGGCACCGATCTCCGGGGTCGGGATTTCACAGACCGTCAATAAGGCAACGGTTACCGTCGGAGGGGTTCCCGCCACAGTCGGCTTCGCGGGACTGACGCCCACCGCGACCGCTCTCTATCAGGTGAACGTCGAAATCCCGCCCGGTGTCGCCCCGGGCGACAAGGTTCCCGTCGTGATCACCGTCGCCGGCCAGCAGAGTCCGCCCGCGACCATCGCCGTTCGTTAGCCGCCTCGCGCGTCTGATAAAATTTGGAGCACGACGAACCGCCTGCTGATGTTTCTCGCGACCGTTTCCGCCGCCGTAGGAATCGCGGCCTTTGAGGTTCTCGCGCAGAATCCGGCCGCGCCGCCCAAGCCGAACGCGGATCCCTACGCGAACAACGCCGATGCCGGGAAACTCAAATTTCCGCTCGCGGCACCCGCGGGCAAGGACAGTAACGCGAGCCAGGTCGCGCCTCCCGGAGCCGTCAATTCCGGGCCGTTCGCCGCCACTGGAAGTACGGCACGGCCTTCAATCCGCCGGCCGATTCGAAAATCTGGAATCCGGTGAAGCTCAAGATGATGCAGGGCGGCAAAGTGACTGGCGGCACGTTGTTCAGCGCGACGGATCCGGCCACCTATTGCGCCATGGCGAATGCCGGCTACGATTTCATCTGGACCGAAATGCAGCACAATGCGCGCGATTGGGAAGCAGGTGCCCGCATGTGGCGCACCTGCCCGCACGCCAAGGCTGTTCCCGGCGTGCGCGTCGCCTATACCGATGAACGCGAGATCCAGCATGCGCCGATGCCGGCGCGCTGGTGCTCGTGGTGCCGACGGTCGATACCGTCGAAGAAGCCATCGCGGCGCGGAACTGGGCGTACTTCCCGCCGCTCGGCAAGCGCAGCAACGGCGGCGGCCAGGCGTTCGATGCCGGCCATGTGGGGCGGCGTTCCCGGCGGATATCGCAACACCATCAACGACAATATCGTGCTGATCCTGATGATCGAAACCCTCGAAGGCCTCAAGAATGCGGACGAGATCGCGAAGATTCCCGGCGTGACCGCGGTCTTCGCGGCCAGCGGCGACCTGGGCAACTTCTCGGGCTACGCGCAGGGCACGCCGGATTACGAGCGCGCTGATCAACATGGTCCACGACGCCGCGATCACCGCCGGCAAGCGGCTGTGCGGACCGTTCGCATGGCGCGACCGTCCGGATTTCACCTGCTTCCAGGCGGGCAGCGAAACCGCCGCCATCGCCCGCGGCGTCGCAGCGGAACTCGGACCGCTGGCGAATACGCAGGCGAAAGTCGAAGTCGTCTGCTTAGCGGAACCCAAGAAGTAGGGCAACTTCAGTCTCGACCACCGGAGCTGCGGGTCCACTCGGCCGAATCCGGAAGTGGTAGACCAGCGCTCCGGTCGCGACGGTGATCACGGTCGCGAGCGAAATCATGGGCTTCATCTGAATCGCCCTGGATGATCATCCACACGCCGACCAGCAGGAACAGCACCGGGAACAGCGGATAGCAGAAGCTGACCACGCGCAGTTTCTGCCAGCCCCGCGTTGCGCCGGAAGACATCAGCGAGGCGACGCTCATCACCGCGAAGAAATTCAGCGTGAAGCCGATGTAGACCACCAGTTGCGGAAACGGCGTCATCGTCATCAGCATGGCGCAGATTCCCTGCGCGACGATCGCCGCGACCGGAGTGTGCCAGCGCGGATGAATCTTCGCCGCAGCGCAAGGAACGCTCCGTTCTTCGCCATCGCGTAGTAGACGCGCGGGCCGATGGTGACCATCGCGTTCACGGTCGACATGAGCGACAGCGCCATCAGCGCGCTGAAGATACCGGCGACTCTGGGTCCGAACAGGCGCGAGGCGGCGAGTGAGCCGACCGCGACTTCGCCCTTCATGTCCTCGAGCGGAGCAGCGTAGATGAAGACCACGTTCAGTGCCGATATAGAGCACGGCCACCAGCGCCGTGCCAATGCGCAAGCGCCGCCGGCAGCGTCTTGGCAGGGTGGCGCAGTTCCTCGGCGACGTAGGTCGCGGCGTTCCAGCCGCTATAGGCGACGTAGATCCAGAACAGGCTGATGGCGAACTGCGCGGGGAGCGGGGTGGAGGCCGTGCGCGTGGCATTCATCGAAAAATGCTCCCAGCTTGCCCTGCCCACCAGCGAATCCGAAGACGATGAAGGCGACCAGCATCACGTATCTTCACGCCGGTCAGCACGTTCTGGATTCGCGCCACGCGCTTCACGCCGAAAACGTTGAGCACGGTGAAGAGCAGGACCAGTGCGCAAGCCAGACATCTGCGCGCCGCCAATTCGAAGCGTCCATTCTCCCGACCACGAGAATCAGCGGGCGATCCTGCAGCGACAGGCGGAAAAAGTAGCCGAGGTAATCGGAAAACGCCAGCGCCGCCGCGGCGATGGGCGCGGAGAATCCCGCGAAGAACGATACCCATCCGGTCATGAATCCCCACGTGGGGCCGAACGCCCGCGTGAGATAAACGATATTCGCCGCCGGAGCTCGGAAGATTGATTCCCAGTTCGGAGTAGCAGATCGCGCCGAGAAAAGCGCAGACCGCTCCCACCACCCAGATCCACAAAACCAGTCGGGAGAACCGAGTTCGCCCGCCAGAAATCCGCTGGTGGTGAAGATCCCGGTGCCGATCATGTTGGACACCACCAGCGCCGTGGCGCTGACGACTCCCAACTGCCGGAGAAGTCTCGGTTTGGCGGTTACGGTTGCCGACTCGGTCCATTCTTATCGTTTGCTTGCCTTGACGAGCCGCTCCGTAACCGTCGCCGTTCGGAAGACGGCGGTCAACGCCCGCAGCACTTCTTGTATTTCTTGCCGCTGCCGCAGGGGCACGGATCGTTGCGCCCGACTTTTGCGCAGGGCCGGTGCGTCCGGCGGCGGCGGCGGCTTCCGGCTCCTCGTCGTCTTCCTCGTCGCGAACACCGGTTGCATACCGTTCAGACGCAGACGTTCGTCGAGCGCGAACTCCACCAGCTCGGTTTCTACGCACGTCAGCGGCGTGAGCGCATCGATCTTGCGCAGCATGCCCGCGCACCCGGCCGCGCGTCGTCTCCCCGGCATCGCGATCGCGTAGGCGAACAGCGCGTCTTCGCGCAGCTCGTCAAACGGCTCCTCGGCGATCGAAATATTGCGCGATCTTGTCGGCGTGACGCGTCAGCTGGAAATATCCCGCGCCGCGCAACGCCTCGCGCAGCGTGGCGGATCGTCGTCGTCCAGATGCTCCGGGAAATATTTCGCGTAGGGCTCGTACAGCGAACGCCACATCGCTTCCAGCGCCTTGACCCGAGCCTTGCCGCCCTCTTCGTACAACGCTTCTAACCGCGCCGCGACGTCATCGCGATCGGCCGACGCCATACAGCCCGACCGCAGCGCCGCCGCGCTCGTCGATGGGTCGCGACGCAGTCGTTCATCACCGCGATCATCGCGTCGCGAATCGCGCGTCTTCGGTCACGTCGGCCAGCGATTCCCAAGCCTCGGCGCGCACCGCGGCTCGGGATCCGACTTGCGCCGCGTCTCCAACAACGCCGCTTCGCGATTTCGCGTTCAGCTCGTGCATTGAAGAAACTATGCGCCGCTCCCGCGCGCACTTCGCGTCTTCGGATCCGAGCAGCTCCAGCCGTTCCGCCTCCGGCAACACGTCGAACGCCGGCAGCTCGACTCTCCGGATATTCGTCGAAAATGTCGAACGGCTTCGGGCTCGTACTGTCGCGGAGGCGCATCCAGCTGTTCCAGCGCGTGCCTGATCTCGCGCCGCAGTTCCGTCGTCTTCTTCCGGAATCTCGCGCGAGCATTTTCTCGAGCGCCGGCCTCGCCGCCGGATCGCCATACAGACCCAGCGCGAAAGGCGCCGTCGGCCGCATCGTACTCCAGCCGCTCGAGCAACAGTGCCAGAATGCGCGGATCGCGCACATGCAGTCCGGCGAGCAGGAAGGCGATGTCGGACGCCCTGCTCCTCGCCCAATTCTTCATACAGCGCGATCAGCGGGCCGACCGCCTTGTTCGCCGAACGGCAGAATCGCCTCGACCAGCTCGTCGGGGACGTCGTTCGGATCGCGGCGGATCGTATCGATGTAAAATCGAGCGCCTCCGGACCGGCTTGGCGATGACGGAACAGGTCCACCAGCAGCGGGTCGAGTGTCCATGCGATGGTTCTCGCGCGGCGCGCGCGCAAACCGCACGACCGCTTCCGAGGCGTCGGCCGCATCGAGGATGGAACGAATCAGGCGGCGATCGACGCCCACGCGCCCCATCGCCGCCTCTGCAGGAGTTCTTCTACGTGGCCGACACTGCGCTTACCTTGCCCAAGAAAGCTCTGGTTTAAGCTTCCCGGACGACGTGCACCGGAATTTCGACGATTCACTTCTGTGCAGCCGCACCGTGACCTTGAAATCGCCCAGCGTCTTGATCGGCTCGTCGAGATGCACCTTGCGGCGCTCGATGGTGTAGCCCAGCTTCTCGAGCGCCACCGCGATATCGGCGACGTGACCGATCCGAACAACTGATCGTTCTCGCCGGCCTTCTGCGAGATGGTGACTTCGACCCGCTCATCAGCTTGGCCGAGTCCGCCGCGTCGGCCTGAACCTTGGCTTCCTTGCGCAGGTGCGCCTGGCGTTCCTGCTCGACGATCTTCTTGTTCGATTCGTTCGCCGCCACCGCCATCCGCCGGGGCAGCAGGAAATTGCGCGCGTAGCCCGGCGCGACCTTCACCACGTCGCCGCGGTTGCCCAGTTTTTCGATATCTTCTCTGAGTATGACTTCCATGATGATCTCCTGTTGGCTCTTAGAATCGTCGAGAACGGCATCAGCGCGATGTTGCGCGCCTGCTTGATCGCTTCCGCCAACCGCCGCTGATGCGGCGCGCACACGCCCGAAATCCGCCGCGGCGTGATCTTGCCGCGCTCGCGTCATGAAGGAGCTGAGCAGCCGCGACGTCTTTGTAATTGATGTCGTCGATCTGGTCCACACAGAACCGGCAGACTTTCTTGCGCCGGAAATATTGCTTCTTGCCGCCGAACGCCTTGTCGCCGCCGGTGGGACGCTGGATCCGCTGATCGGTCTTCCGCCTTTTGATTCCGCCATGGCTTATTCCTCCCCTTTCGGCTCGCCGGCATGTCCTCAAACGACCGGACCATGTTCATCACGTTTAGCGCTTCGCCAAACCCGGTATCGCTGTCGACCAGCACGGGAAGTTGTGATGCACGAGAAACCTGTCGCACGACAGCAGACAATTTCGATCGTGAGGAGTCGAGGTCCGACAGCCCCATGGAAGCGGACATTGCCGCCCGACAGGTACACGCTTCAAATTGCGCGGCCTTTGCTTGCAGCGCGCCGAGGCGGCAGCGGCTCCGGGAGTCGCAGGATGCCTGGACGCTCCATAGTTTCGGAAACGTTCGTCGGCTGGAAGCGTGGGCAGTTCATCGGCCACGAGATAGGTCATGTGTTTTTCACGGTTGTGTTTGTTTCCTGATCATATCCCGTAATTGGTCGTCTATCGGGCTTCCGATAGACAACATTGCCTTCGAAAGGGCGGGGTGCGACGATAGACCGCTCTGTACTGGGCCTTTACCATTCCCGCTGGCGAAATGGAGACTCGGCGTCACCGAGCGTGACGCCGGATGGATGTGCTATGGGGGGGTCCTTTCGAGCTATTCAATTCGGCTGGAATGCTCCCGGAATCCGGGACGCCACGGCAAGACAAATCGCTCCGGTGATCGGAACGGCTAGATGCGGCTGACCCACGGAGATCATCCGAACCCAGATGCCGGCATTCCTAGGTGGCGAGTTCGCGTCCGGATATCGGTCCTGGCCGACCGTGGACCCGATACGATCGCCACCTTGGGAATCCCGGTCATCGTTTCGCCTGATCGATATCCGGCGCAATCCCCATTTTGACCGACGCAGCGCAGCGTATGTCTTCCATGCGCTTCAGAAAAAGCGCATCGCGGTCGAGCGCGCCAGGCAACTCATCGCCCATTTTTCCAGCACACTCGCGGCGACAAAAACACAGGGATTGGCGGCATCGAAATGACGCCTTCACGTTTCCGAGGCCCGGGATGTCGAGATCGTCCACGGGAGCTTCCGGTTGGCAACAGCTTTCCAGTCCGCGCACCGCCGGGCTCAAGAAATTCCAGCCGGATTGGGGCCGCTTTCCCGGCGACGCCGTCTATTTCGATATCGCCGGAGGCGGCCAGTGCACCGCGCTCAACCGGGAAACGTGAGACGATGATCTTCGAGGTATTCGTGTTGTGAATACGAATTGCAGCTTCGCTGCTGCGGGGAGTAGCAATCTATCCTTCGTCGAGGGCGAAGGGCCCCACAGCCGAGGACATGTTGCCGCAATTGGCGCCATAATCGACGAAGCTGTCGCGGACTCGATCTGCGCGAAGGTGTAATCGATATCGGCGTCGGGTCGGGTGGAGCGGCGACGATGCAGATCTTCGATAAGGAGGAAATTCCACCGCCCATGCCGTCGAGTTGGCGGCCGTCTGGATCGGGCGAGCCGATCACTTGCAGGAAAATGGGGTCCCAGATCCCTGGGGTTCTCGGGCAGATCGTCCCTTCGGAACATCACGGCCTTGTAGGTGCCGCCCCGCATGAATACCGCACGAAGTCGATCAATTGCCATGTGCTTCCTCTTTTCCTTTTTCGGGGGGTCGGTCCTACGCCACGGTACAGGATATGGCACTTTCGTTGCCTCCGCGATGCGGCCCAGGTGGCGGCGGCCTTGATGGAAAAAGCAAAGGCTGGCGACTTGTTTGCTAAAACGCCGGAGATTTACAAGCTCGACATTCTCGCGGACAAGCTTCCAAGATAAAGCTCTCGTTGCGTCATGACGCACGTCGGCAACGTGGTTCGACGCCGGCGGATTTTCCTGGATGTTTAGTCCCAAAGGCCGTCGCGAATGGATTAGCTGCTCGACAGTACGAGAGCTGTCCAGTCCGCGAGGGATGCAACGCCGACCGCTTTGCGCCCGATTAACTGAGATTTCCACGCACCAGGGAAACGATCCTCTCATAGTCTTCACCGCCGTCCTCCGGCGGGATGCTTGCTGGTGGAACCGTCATCCCAGCCTGAACCGCCGATCGCGCGCCGATTTCCTCCAACCAGCGTCGTAAATTTGGATAACGATCGAGCGACAAGCGCGACCAACCGGCGGAGGCGACCCAGGGCCAGCACGCCATGTCGGCGATGGTATAACTCTCGCAGGCAATGTAACGTCTTTCGCCGAGCTGTTTTTCCATGACACTGTACAATCGATATGTCTCCCGTTCATAGCGGCCGATGACGCTCGGCAGCTTTTCCGGAAAAAGGTGGCGGAAGACGTTCAGTTGAGCTTGCATCGGTCCCAATCCGGCGGTCTGCCACATCAGCCATTGCATCACGGCTACTGCGCGTTATTGGATCGGTCGGCAGGAAGCGACCAATCTTCTCCGCTAGGTAGATCTGGATGGCACTCGACTCCCAGACGGTAAGATCGCCAGCGTCATGGTCGATGATGACCGGAATCCGTCCGTTCGGGTTCATCGCCAAGAACGGTGGCTGTTTGTGTTCTCGCGCTATCAAGTCCGGGAAAAATGGCTTGTAGGGCAGTCCACACTCCTCGAGCATAATCGTTACCTTGTAACCGGCCGGCGAGATGCCGGTATAGAGACTGATCAATGTACTCTCCTCACTGCTAGTCGTCCGGATTCCACCTTCAGCCAATGCGGTCGCAAAGCTCCGCCATCAAGCTGTTGAAGGCGAATGGTCCCCGGCCGAACGTCGGAGGATGAGCCTTGGCGTTCGGCCGGGCTGCAGGGTCGCTTCAGGCGGACGGGCCGGAAAGACCGGTCTTCTGCACCGGACCGCGATCGAGATAGGGGGTCTTGTCGCGGGTCTTCAGCGCCCAGTCCGCGATCTCGTCCTTGCGAGCGAACCAGACGCCCGGCTTGCTCTTCGCGTAGGTGAAGAAACGGTCGAGGACGCGCACACGATTGGCGTGACCCGAGATGCGATCATGGAGCGCCATCACCATCATCCGGCGGCGGGTGGCCCCTTCCTCGTAGAGCTGATCGAACTCGTCCTTGAGCGCCTGCTCGTAGGCGGCCGGGTTGTAGCCTTCGAACGGGTAGGACACGATGTCGTTCATGTGGAAGGTGTAGGGCACGGTGACGAAGTCGCCGCCCTTGACCGGCAGGATGAACGGCTCGATCCATGCTGGCTTCGTCCAGATAGTAGGTGAAGCCGAGTTCCTTGAGGATGTCGAGCGTGTGCGGGCTGTTGCGCACCCAGTAGGCGCTCCAGCCCTTCGGCGTCTGACCGGTGGCGCGCTCGATGCTCTTCATGTTGTCGATGATGAACTGGCGCTCGTCGGCCGGGCTCAGATCGTAGCTCGCCGACCAGGTGCGGCCGTGGGCGGCGGCCTCGTGTCCGCGGCGCACCACTTCCTTGGCGAGCGCCGGATCCTTGTCGACGGCCTGGCCGATCATGAAGGCGGTGACCTTGATGTCGTGCTTGTCGAACAGGTTGAGCAGACGCGGCGTGCCCTCGTAGATGCCGTACTGGAAGACGCCGTTGGTCGGCATGTCCGGCAGGCCGTTCCTGATCGGCTCCGGGATGACGCCGGGCGCACCGGAGATGGGCTGACCGCCGCCTTCGTACATCAGGGACATGCTGATCGCGAGGCGAGCGCCATTCGGCCAGAACGAAGTATTGTCGGTCATGATTGCTTCCTTTCCTTCGGCTAATCCATTGAGGGTCATTGCAGCGGCAGTAGCGCCAGCGGCGGTCAAAAATTCACGGCGGTTCATGGTTGGCCTCCAAGCCGGGAAGTCGAGAGAGAGCTGGCGCGGCGCCAGGTGATTACGCGTGCAGATCGCCGAGGCCCACGGTGGCCTTGATGAAGCCGGTGAACTGCTTCTCCTGCGGAAAAGGCTCGGGGATCGACAGGCCTTTCGCCACGGCCGGACGGACCGACACGCGCTCCCACCAAGCGTTGAGCTTTGGCTTGTCCGAGAGCGTTAGCATTTGACCGAACGGAGTGACGAAGGCCACCCTGATCCAGGGAAGCATAGCGATGTCGGCGATGGTGAACTCGTCGCCGATAAAGTACGTCTGGCCTTGGAGGCGCGCTTCAAGGACCGCCAGGATCCGGTTCACTTCCTTGACGTAGCGTCCGGTCACCGGCGGAAATTCGTTCTTCCAGGCGCCGGCGAAGACCATGAGCTGACCGAACATCGGCCCGAGCGACGACGCCTGGAACATCATCGCTTCAACGAGCTTGGCGCGGAGCTTGTCTTCCTTTGGAAGAAGCTTGCCGGTCTTCTCCGCGAGGTAGATCAGAATGGCGTTCGATTCGGTGAGGACGAAGCCGTCGTCCACCAGGACGGGGATCTTGTTGTTGGGATTTAGTTTGGTGAACTCCGGTGTCTTCTGCTCGCCGCCGAGGTAAACCCGGTGGACGTTGTAAGGCAGCCCGAGTTCTTCGAGGCAGATCGAAATCTTAAGGCCGTTCGGCGTCGCGTCGGTGTAAAGATCAAGCACCGTAGTCTCCATCTGGGGGTTAGAATTCGTCGTCAGGCGGGCTGAGGCGTAGTCGACGTATCCTTCCGAGCCACCTTGGTAGAAGGTCTCGGCGACAGGCGGGGTCAGCGGCAGATCGCGTTTGAAGCGCCGCACTAAGTCCGGATTGCTGATGAACGGCTTTGCGAAGGAGACCAGGTCTGCTCCGCCGCGCTCAATCAGGCTCGTCGCGGAGGTCTTGTCGTAGCCGAAATTGGCGATGACGGGCCCGTCGAAGCGCGAGCGGTAGTAGCCCACAGTGTCCTGCAGCGCCTCGACAGGGGTTCCGCCGGAGATCGCCCGATGCGCGCAGGACCTGCAGATGCGACAGCGGGAGCCGATTGAGTTTGGCGACGAGATAGTCGTAGGTCTCGACGGTCGCATCGGTGGGGCGGAATCCGCCCTGGTTCATGGCGGGACTGATCTTCACGCCGACTCGCCCTGGGCCCCAAACCCCGATCAACTCGTTCAAGACGTCGAGCACGATCCGGCAGCGGTTCTCGGGCGAGCCGCCGAAGGCGTCTTCGCGAATATTCAATTCGCTGTTTAGGAATTGCGGCAGCAGGTAGGTCGTCGCGCAGTGAAGCTCAACGCCGTCGAAACCGGCTTCCTGCGCCTTTCGCGCGGCGGATCGATAGTCGCCGACGGTCTGGAGAATGTCGGCAAGCGTCATGGCACGGGGCGTCACCGTGTCCTTGAAGCCGGTCGGCGTAAAGGCCCGGAGCCCCGGATTGACGGCGGACGGCGCGAGCGGCAGTTCGCCGTTGAAAAAGTCCGGGTGCGAGATTGCGCCCGAATGCGCAAGCTGCGCGAAGATAACACCGCCTTCGGCGTGGACGGCATCTGTGACACGGCGCCAACCATCGGCTTGAGCGTCGGTGAACAGGCCGGGGACGTTAATGAAGCCAATCGCGTCCCGGTTCACCCACGTGCCTTCGGTCAGGATCAAGCCCGCGCCGGCCCGCTGCCGGTAGTATTGGACTTGCAACTCGTTTGGGACATGTCCGGGGTTAGTCGTTCTGCCCCGCGTCATCGATGCCATGACGATGCGGTTTTTGAGCTCGATTTGGCCAAGCTTATAGGGAGCAAAGAGGGCCACGATATACCTGCCTTTCTCGGTCGGCCCTAATTTGGCTTATACGAAAATTAGCGGTAGTCTGAAAAAATGACTTTCTTAAATACGGTTTCTGTATGAATGATCGCTTCACCTCGATGCAGCTTTTTGTGCGGGTCGCGCGTAGCGGCAGTTTTTCCGTGGCAGCGCGCGAGATGAGGATGACGCAGCCAACGGCCTCCAGAATCGTGGCGGCGCTGGAGAAGCAGGTCGGCGTCGCGCTTCTGCTGCGCAGCACGCGGGCTGTCACACTCACGGAGGCTGGTGCGGACTATCTGGCCCGATGCGAAGCGATTCTGGCGGCGCTCGACGAAGCGGATCATGCGGCGCGGGGCACCGGCGAACTGCGCGGCACGTTGAGGGTGGCGATGTCTCCGGTGTTCGCCTCTCGCACGGTCATGCCCAGGCTTGCCAAGTTCGCGGATCAGCATCCGAAGCTGCGCATCGAGTTTGCGCTGGATGATGCTCGCCACGATCTCATCGGCGATTTAGTCGACGTGGCCGTCCGTATAGGGACGCTGGACGACAGCACCGCCGTGGCGCGCAAGATCGGCACCGTTCACCGGGTTCTCGTCGCTGCCCCGTCTTACCTCGCGCGAGCTGGCACTCCGTCTGTACCGTCTGAGCTCGCCAAGCACACACTTATCGTGGGACCGGCGAGCAGAACTTCCGAGGCTTGGTCGTTCCGGAAGAACGGAAAGGCGACGTCCATCCGCGTTCAAGGGCGCTTCGTCATTAACGCCACCGAGGCGGCGGCCGCGGCCGCAGTCGCGCGGCCTGGGAATTTATTCGACCGGCCAACGGAGCGTTCAGGCAGAGCTGCAATCCCGCATGCTCGTCAGGGTCTTGCCAGATTGGGAAATTGGCGCGTCCGATATCAACGTGATCTTGCCGGCGGGTCGCGCCGCTAAGGCGTCGGCACGCGCTTTCGCCGAGTTCGTCGCGGCCCAGGTTCGTGAAATCGAAAGGGACTTCCCTTGGGAAGGGCCAGCCTGAGCCAAGGCGGTCGGTGCCCATATTGGCCGCGATTCCACGCGCGATCACGCTTGCCGTTCGAATGATAAGAAGCCTTCGACAGCGTCCTCTGGTAGGCGAGATCGGCACGGCGCCCTCGTGGAACGGATCTGCTATCGTCTCGTTGAGAGCGGTCAACACCGGAGGAATCAATGAAGATCGGAATTGTTGGAACCGGCAGTGTCGGCAACGCATCCGCGATGGCCGCGGCAGTTCGCGGCAGCGCGCGCGAGATCGTTCTGGTCAATCGTACGCGAAAGACCGCCGAGGCAGTCGCGACCGACATTCGATATGGCGTGCCGGTGGCCAGTAAGGTGGACCTCATCGACGGCGACTACGCGGATCTTGCAGGCGCTCAAGTCGTGTTGGTCACATCGGGCGTGAACGAAAAGACTGGCGGCGCCACCGACCGCAATGATCCGCAAGGCCGTCTCAGGTTGCTCGGCAAGAACGCCGAAATTTATCGCGACATCGTGCCGAAGATCGTGGACGCTGCGCCCGCAGGCCGTGCTGCTCGCGTCACCGATCCGCCGGACCCGCTGGCGGATATCGCACGCGAGACGAGACCCGGCGCCACAGTGTTGAGTGCGGGCACTTACCTGGACAGCCAACGTTTTCGTGTTCATCTGGGCAAATATTTCGACGTCGATCCCGCGCATGTCGAGGCGCAGGTGATCGGAGATCACGGCACGGCGCAGGTCTTTCTTTGGTCATCGGCGCGCATCGGCGGTGTGCCGATCACGACACTTCTCAAGACACGCGGCGAGAACCTCAAGATCTCCGAGAGAGGGTGGAGAAAGAGGTTCGCTACGCCAACATCACCATCATCGAAGGTCACGATGCCAGTCAGTATGGCATCGGAATCGTATCAGTCCGGATCGCCGAGATGGTGCTTAAGGATGAGCGCGCCGTCATTCCGATCGGAAGCTTTCACAAGAAGCTTCGGCGTGACGCTGTCCTTGCCGAGCGTGGTCGGCCGTGGCGGCGTCATCGATGTTCTGGAACCGGAACTTTCGGACGAGGAGCAGGCCGGTCTGGTGAAGAGCGCCAAAATCCTCAAAGCCGCGCTCGAGAGAGTTCGCGATCAATGATCTCTCTCGACGGGAAGGATACATTGGCGCGGGGATAGTGTGGTTTGTTGTTTGGGGAATTTTCTGCAGCGATTGGCTCCACGTTCTGGCCAGACTATGGTTCTGCACTCCGGCTTGCCGATCTCGCCAGATCATCCGATCACCATTCCAACAGGCTATGCTGCGTTTCCAACACCACCCCTCACGACACGCCCTGTGTCGGTCCTCAGCGAGCGCTTGGATCCACGCGGGTCGGACTTCTCATCGTAGTATTTCAGAGGCACTACCATCGGCGCCCGACTAGGACTTTTCCCTTCATTGGATTTCGGCAGTTTCTTTTTGAGCAGGTCGCGTGCGGCACAAAGCTCGTCGATCTTGTTGAGCATTCTCTCCAAGAGGACCCAGCACTGGGCGAGTTCTCGTCCCTTCATCCTCGCGTGCTAAGCCGCAGAAAATGTACGACCCACGCCGACGTCGCGCCTTAACGAATTGTTAGCTTGTCGATGAACATTTTAAAGGCTCCTCCATGACCAGGAGCACCGAGATGAGAAGCACGAGGCGCGTGGTGTTGGAACGAAAGCTGGAGCAGGCCCGCAGGCTCGCCTTGGAGCCGACAGACCCTCTAACGAGAGAGCGGCTCGCCCAGATAATTGAAGATCTGGAGCATCAGCTCCAGAACCAGCGGAAGGTCGCCTAAAACTCGCCAGCGGATCCTGATCGAGCTGATCCGCGCTATTGTCACTCGTGTGCCTGTCGTAAATCAAATCCGGACATATTGGTAGCCCGCCGAGAATTGGGCCGCCAAGATCGTGCCCGGCGAGGTCGGTTCTCGTGGCTCGCCAGATTGACAGAAAAAGGGAGGCAGATCTTGCCCACGGGAATTGAAATTGGCTCCGCCACGATCCATCGCATTGTCGAGCAGGAGGGCCCATTCTTCGAGGCGATGCAATTTTTCCCGACCATGACCAGGGACCTTCTCGACGAGAACCGCGGCTGGCTGCAGCCCAGGTTCCTTGATGCCACCGATCAGCTGGTGCTCTGTATCCAGAGCTACATTGTGAAGACGCCTCACCACACCATAATGATCGATAGCTGCGTCGGCAACCACAAGCCGCGGCCGACGCGGGACTTCTGGCACATGATGAATTCGCGATCGCTACGAGAAGAGCCTCGCGGCAAGCGGATCAGCGTGAACGACATCGACTTCGTCATGTGCACGCACTTGCACACCGACCATGTCGGGTGGAACACGCGGCTTGAGAACGGCCGGTGGGTGCCGACCTTCCCGAAGGCGCGGTATGTATTCGCCGACCGCGAGCTTGCCTATTGGACCAGCCGTCACAAGGACGATCCCGCCGCGTGTCCGTGGATGACCGATTTCGTGCTCCCGATCGTGGCCGCCAATCGCGTCGAGGTCGTCAAGAGCGCACATGCGTTCAACGACCTCGTTACGCTGATCCCGACGCCCGGCCACACCATCGACCATTATTCGGTGCAGATCGGCAAGCCCGGTGCGGATGCCGTGATTACCGGCGACATGATCCACTCGCCGTTGCAAGCCCGATATCCCGAACTGGGCATGATGTCGGATTACGACTCGGGCAGGCAGCGGTATCGAGGCGGGAATTGTTCGGCCACTTTTGCGATACGTCAACGCTGATGTGCACGGCACACTTTCCGTCGCCCTCCACCGCTCGCGTCGTACGCTGGAAGGATACGTTCGACTTGATTGACGTGTAGTTCGGCTTGAGCTTTTTTGCCAAACGGGGTCAGCTCCGATGCTGAAAGGGGCAGAGACTAAATGGCGCTTATCAAGACCATCGACACCGGACTTTATCGGGTTCCGCTGACCGTTAGGCCCTCTGACAGCACGCACGGCACAATCAGCCCCTTCGAATTGGTAACTTGCCGTGTCCGCGATTCCCGACGGAGCCGAAGGTATTGGCTACACCTACACCGCCGACCGCAATGGCGGCGCTATTGCGGACACGCTCCGGCGGAGATTCCGAGCTGATCGAGGGGCACGAGGCGGATGACACCGAAGCTATCTGGCGTCACGTCTGGTGGGCCTTGCACTACGGAGGCCGCGGTGGACCGCCGGTGCTCGCGCTGTCGGCGCTCGATGCGCATCAAGCCTATGAGGGTATTGTCGTGTTGGCTCAAGTAAGTGACCTACGGATTACGAAACCATTTCCAAACCAGCGATATCAATGTCTTAGCTGGCTCGTGTTGCATATACGTTGCAAGGAGAAATGCGCGATTGGCGGCGAAGACGGAGATTGTAGTGTGGAGCGGACCGTTGAAATCGTTGAACTCTGTTACCGTAAGAAGGCCGCTGCAGCCGAGGACGCCTGCACGGCCTTCCCGCCCAAGAGCGCTCGCCCGGAAATGCTGCCTCGCCCTGCAAAAGTCCGAAAGGCCCGGCTGTATTCCACCAATCGGGCGGAAAATTGTAATTGGTCGCCTGATAAAAGCCGGCATCATCTTGCCTCGCGATTGACGCCATATCAGCATCGCAAAGTCGCGCCGCCGTCTCGGTTAGCATCTGGAGCACAACTTGAAGGTCAAAGGTGGAGCGGCTGATGACCTTGAGCACGCCGCTGGTGGCAATTTGCCGATCTAGCGCCTCGCGCAATTCGCGCGTGAGCTGAGCGTTCTTTCGTCTGAGGTCGGCAATGCCTGTCACGGTTTTGGATGGTGCAGCGCGTTTCGACGGCTTGCGGCCAGCGGAAGCCTTATGGATCGTCGGCTTGCGCTTTGCCATCCCCGGACCTCGCCTGGTAGCCGTGATCAACTATACTCTCGGCGATGGCCTAAATGCCATCTTCGTCTCGCGACAAGGCGACTGCCAATGCTGGCATGTCCGCGTCAGGTCAAATGCGTCATTTTGATCGATCGCCGGCGACTCCGATCTCCCTCGAGGAACAGACATCTTCAGAGCCGGCGGCATGTCTCAAACGCGTCACGAACGGGTATAAGGTTATTCGATCACCTTGTCGGCGCGGATCATAATTGTCGCCGGGACAGTGAGGTCCAAAGCCTTGGCCGTCTTGAGATTGACCACAAGTTCGAACTTGGTCGGCTGCTCGACCGGGATGTCGGCCGGCTTTGCACCTTTGAGGATGAGGTCGACGATCTCCGCGCCGCGCCGCCATTGCGTGTCGTGGTCGGTCCCGTAAGACATGAGACCACCTGCCTCTGCGAACTCGCGGTAACCGTAGACGGCGGGCAGTCGCAGGCTGGAGGCGAACGCCGCAATTTCGCTCCGCCGACTGAACGTCAGTGGGTCCTCGAGGATCACAAGGCCGCCGGCCCCTGCTGCCTTGGCGGCCTCTAGCTGCGGTGCGATTTCCTCGGGTGAACGCACCTCGAAGGCTCGCAGCTGAACCTTTGCGACGTTCGCGGCTGCCTCGAGTTCTTTGTAGGCGAGAGCCGTGTACGGCGTGCCCGGATTTAAGACCACTGCAACGACAGAGGCCGTGGGGGCGATCTCGCGCAAGAGCTGAAGCCGGTTGCCCTGTAATTGAGCTGCAAGGTCCGACAGCCCGGTGACGTTCCCACCCGGTCGGGCGAGGCTTTCGACGATCCCTGCGCCGACGGGATCGCCGACGGCCATAAAGACAACGGGGACGCCGTCGGCTGCTGCCTTGGCCGCCTTGGCGGCGACCGTGCCAAATCCGGAGACAAGCACGTCGGGCCTTAGCCGAATGAGGTCGGACGCGAGGCCCGACAAGAGCTCCGGCCGACCTTCCGCGGATCGATAGACCAAGCGCAAGTTCTGCCCATCGACGTAGCCAAGTTCATTGAGACGGTGCACAAATGCCGCCACAAAACTCGTACGATCCTCGCCAGGAAGAAGGGCGAGGTAGGCGATGCTGAATGATTTCGCTTTTTGTGCAGGAGCTCTGTTCTCGACGCTCAGGAGTGCAGCTCCGGCTAGTATTATCATCAACGACCGCCGGTTCCTCATGCGACCTGCTCCCCACTAATCTGCGGAACTCAATGTTCAATCGTGAGCTCTTCGACGGAATGCAGCCACCGACTGCGCAAAATCGTGTGGACGTGCCGATCTCGAGATTTCCGAGCGTCGCAGGATGCAGCACACGCTATGGGAACTGCCATGTCGCCGCCGCGTCAGCGAAACGAGTGATCAATTGGCGCAGCTTCATCGCTCGTCCTGCCTAGACTAGCACCCTGGAAGGGCCGATGTTAGGTCATTGAGCATGCTACCGATGTCGCTTTTAACGACGTCGTGGCCTTGGCGTCGCAGCGGCCGTCGCTCGGCTAGAGATCAATGCGTCGGAGGCCGGAAGCGATGCCTGAACGTGCGCGGATGCACAGGCTTCAACAAGCAGCCCGCTACTGCGACTTAACGGACCCGCCGCCGTATTCCCTACTTGTCCGATGTTGAGGGCATCGCGGAAATCGCGGCGGCCACCCGCCAGTTCTTAGTGTGAACCCGAGCGGAAATCGCTTGTCCTACAAGCGTTAGTCGTGAAAAAAATCTGCAGCTGAGTGGTCTCGCCGGCAGCATGATGGCGCGCAAGTACATCGGTCAGGCTTCTCGGAAATGCGTACTCAGCAGGAAGCGACTGGCACCCGCTCCGCACGGCAGAATATAGAGTGATCGGGGCTCTTGTCTTCGATACGGAGCTTGCAGAAAAAGCGATATGCAAGGTTTACCTGAACCTCGGCGCAAATCCGCCGCTCGGAGCCGACTACAACACATAGCCGACGAGGAGAATCCGGATCATCAGCACCGGGTCAATCTGAGGGCCGCCTCGTGTGCGAGTAGTAGGCTGCCAGCTCCTTGCGCACCAGATCGAGCAAACTGTCGATCTGCCGACAATGATCGGGGGAACCACCTCGTCGGGATCGAACGAATAGAAGAACTGTCCCTGCCGAGCTTTCCCGTCGCCCCATCATGCGCTGCTCCCGCTGATACCTTCTGCAAACGGAGTTACAAATCGTAAGTCGGCTAAAAGGGCAACACAATCTCCTGGCGAACAGACGTCACCGAACTCATCGTCAGGTCCGAAATGTGCCAGGAGCTGCATTGCGTGCCTCCTTGTGTGTGATAATCTTTCCGGCTCAAGCAGATGCAGCATCTTCTTAGCCCAAAAGCCGTCACCGGCTTGATGGAGGAGGCGGCAGATGAATGCTTCGACGGAGTTCGCCACTGACGGGGATCGCAGCCTCCGCATCCTGTGGGAGGATGGTGACCGCATCTTCTGCCGGAGAGAACCGCCGGAGCGCCGACGGCTACGGGGAAACGGTGCTCGTCGTTCTGCCTGCCACTGAGCACCCTGCACCCGCCACGCTCGATCGTCTTGCCCACGAATACGGCTTAAAGGATGAGCTAAATATAGCGTGGTCGGCGCGGCCAGTAGAACTCGTGCGCGAGCACGGGCGCACGATACTGGTGCTCGAAGATCCTGGGGGTGAGCCGCTCGCCCAGCTGATCGGTGCGCCTCTGGAGCTGGGACGCTTCTTGCGCTTCGCCATCGGGATTACTGACGCTCTCGGCAAGGCCCACCAGCGCGGCTTGGTCCACAAAGATATCAAGCCGGCCAATATCCTGATCAACAAAACGACTTACGAAGTCAGGCTCACTGGGTTCGGCATAGCCTCGCGGCTGCTCCGCGAGCGGCCGGCGCCCGAGCCACCCGAGACCATCGCCGGTACCCTCGCCTATATGGCACCCGAACAGACCGGGCGGATGAACCGCTCAATCGACGCCCGCAGCGACCTCTACTCGGTCGGGGTCACGCTGTACCAGATGCTGACGGGATTTCTGCCGTTCACGGCGTCCGAGCCGATGGAATGGGTGCACTGCCATATTGCCAGGAAACCGATGGCGCCCGGCGAGCGGTTGAAGAATATGCCGCCCCCGGTCTCGGCCATCATCATGAAGCTGCTCGCCAAGACGGCCGAGGAGCGTTACCAGACCGCAGCCGGCGTCGAGCACGATCTGCGGCGCTGCCTCGCCGAATGGGAAGCCCGGCAGGTCATCGTCGACTTCCCACTCGGCCAAGCACGACGCGCCCGACCGGCTGCTGATCCCCGAGAAGCTCTACGGGCGGGCGCGCGAAGTCGAGACCTTGCTCGCCACCTTCGATCGCATCGTCAGGAGCGGCGCCCCGGAACTGGCGCTGGTCACCGGCTATGCCGGCATCGGCAAGTCTTCGGTCGTCAATGAACTTCACAAGGCGCTGGTGCCGCCGCGCGGGCTCTTCGCCGCAGGCAAGTTCGACCAGTACAAGCGTGACATACCCTATTCGACGCTCGCTCAAGCCTTTCAGAGCCTCGTCCGACCTCTGCTCGGCAAGAGTGACGCGGAGCTTAGCGGTTGGCGCGACGCCTTTAAGGAGGCGCTGGGCCCCAATGGCAAGCTGATGGTCGACCTCGTCCCCGAACTGGCGCTCATCATCGGAGAACAGTCACCAGTCCTTGAGCTTCCGCCACAAGACGCGCAACGGCGTTTCCAATTGGTCTTCCGGCGTTTTATTGGTGTCTTCGCCCGGCCGGAACATCCGCTCGTCCTGTTCCTGGACGATTTGCAGTGGCTCGATGGGGCGACGCTCGACTTGTTGGAGGACCTGCTGACGCAGCCGGACGTGCGTCACTTGATGTTGATCGGCGCATACCGCGACAACGAGGTCGACGCGTCCTATCCGCTGATGCGGAAGCTCGACACCATCCGGAACGCCGGCGCCTCCGTTCACGAGATCAGGCTTGTGCCCCTCGGCGCGTGAATACCTGACGCAGTTGGTCGTGGACACTCTTCACACCGATGCCGAACGTGCTGCTCCGCTCGCGCACCTGGTTCACGAGAAAACGGCCGGCAATCCGTTTTTCGTGATCCAGTTTCTTCACGTGCTCGCCGAGGAGGATTTGCTCGCGTTCGCTCACGATCAGCGGCAGTGGGTGTGGGATCTCGATTGCATTCGCGCCAAGGGCTACACCGACAACGTGGCAGACCTGATGGCCGGCAAGCTCACCCGCCTCCCACTTGAAACCCGGACGGCATTGCAGCAGCTGGCCTGTCTCGGCAACGTCGCCGGGGTCACGATGCTTTCGATTGTTCTGGGAATGTCGGAGGAACAGGTCCACGCCGCTCTGTTAGCGGCCGTCCGTCAGGAGTTGGTCGAGCGCGTGGCGGACGCTTACCGATTCGTCCACGACCGCATTCAGGAAGCCGCCTATTCGCTCATTCCGGAAGCATTGCGCGCGGAGGTCCACCTCCGGATAGGAAGGTTGCTCGCCGCCCGCACTCCCGCAGGAAAGCAGCAGGAGGCGATCTTTGAGATCGTCAATCAGCTCAACCGAGGCGCCGCGCTGATCACCTCACGGGACGAGCGCGAGCAACTGGCCCAGTTCAACCTGATCGCGGGAGAGCGCGCGAAGGCATCCACAGCTTACGTCTCGGCGCTTAAGTATCTAGTTGCCGGTGCGACGCTGTTGGCAGGGAACTCGCGCGAGCGCCGGCGTGAGCTGATCTTCCGACTGGAGCTGCATCGGGCCGAGTGCGAGTACTTGACGGGCGCGCTAACAGATGCGGACCAACGCTTGGAAGCGCTTTCAGCCCTCACCACAGATGCGGTCGAACAGGCAACCATCGCGTGCTTGCGTATGGATCTGTACGTGACCCTCGACCAGAGCGGCCGCGCGGTCGCCGTCGGTCTCGATTATCTTCGGCATCTGGGCATCGAGTGGTCACCACATCCGACGGCGGAAGAAGCGTGCCTCGAATACCAGCGGATCTGGTCAACGCTCGGAGACCGCCCCATTGAGGCGCTCGTGGAACTGCCTTTGATGAGCGATCCGGCATCCCTCGCGACCCTGGATGTTCTCACCAAGCTCGCGCTGCCTGCTCTTGTATACGGATGCGAACCTGGCTTGCCTGGTCATCTGTCGGGTTGTCAATCTCAGCCTCGAGAGCGGCAACTGTGACGGTTCGTGCTTCGTCTATGAATGGTTTGGTGGGATGATCGCCGGACCGCGCTTCGGCGACTACCAGGCCGGATTTCGATTCGGCCGGCTCGGCTATGACCTGGTCGAACAGCGCGGCCTGAAACGCTTCCCGGCCAGGACGTATATGAATTTTGGGAACGTCGTCCTACCGTGGACAGCACATGTCCGGGCTGGCCGTGAGCTGGTACGTCGCGCATTTGAGGCCGCAAATCAAAGCGGCGACCTAAATTTTGCGGGGCATTGCTGCAGCCATCTCAACACGAATCTTCTTGCGGCGGGCGATCCACTCGATGAGGTGCAAAGCGAAGCCGAGCGTGGACTCGCCTTTGCGCAGAACATGCGGTTCGGTCTTGCCATTGATCGCATCAGCACGCAGCTCGGGCTAATCCGAACTCTCCGGGGACTGACGCCGACATTCGGCTGCTTCGACAGTGAGCACTTCGACGAGCGTGCGATCGAGCGCCGCTTCTCAGACAATCCAAACTTGGCATTTGCCGAGTGCTGGTATTGGGTGCGTAAGCTGCAAGCGCGCTACTTTGGTGGCGACTATGTTGCAGCCGTCGATGCCTCATTGGAGGCACAACGGCTGCTGTGGATATCGGCGTCACATTTCGAAACGGCAGAATATCACTTCTACGGCGCGCTGGCCAGAGCGGCATCTTGCGCCTCCGCTGCGGCCGATCAGCATCAACAGCATCTCCAGGCTCTGGTCACGCACCACCGACAGCTCGAGATCTGGGCGGTGAATTGCCCAGAGAACTTCGAAAACCGCGCGGCATTGGTCGGGGCGGAGATCGCTCGGATCGAAGGACGCGCGCTAGATGCCGAGCATCTTTACGAGCAGGCCATCCGGTCGGCCAGCGCCAACGGCTTCGTCCAAAATGAAGCCGTCGCCAACGAACTCGCCGCGCGGTTCTATGCGACACGTGGATTCGAGAAGGTTGCTCGTGTCTATCTGCGGGACGCCCGACATTGCTATCTGCGTTGGGGAGCACATGGCAAAGTGCGGCAGCTCGATGAAGTGTATCCATACCTGCGGGAGGATGAACCCCTTCCCGGCGCGACGAGGACGATCGGGGCACCGGTCGAACACCTCGATCTCGCGACGGTGATCAAGGTGTCGCAAGCCGTCTCGGGCGAGATCGTCCTGGAAAAGCTGATCGACACGCTCATGCGCACGGCGATGGCGCAGGCAGGCGCCGAGCGAGTTCTGTTGATCATGGCGCAAGGCGGCACGCACCGGATCGCCGCGGAAGCCATGACCGGCGGCGATACGGTGACCGTCCATCTTCGCGATGAGGCAGTTGCCGAAGCCGTGCTGCCGGAGTCGGTGCTCAATTATGTCTTGCGCACCCGGGAGAGCGTCATTCTCGACGATGCCGCGACTACATTCCCAGTTTGCCGCAGACTGCTACATTCATCAGCGACAGACTCGCTCGATTCTCTGCCTGCCACTGCTCAATCAGGCCCAACTCATCGGAGTGCTGTATCTCGAAAACAACCTGGCTCCTCGTGTTTTTGCGCCCACCCGACTTGCGGTGCTGAAGCTGCTCGCCTCTCAGGCGGCGATCGCGCTAGAAAATACCCGACTATACCGCGATCTCGCAGAACGCGAAGCAAAAGTCCGGCGCCTGGTCGACGCTAACATCATCGGGATTTTCATCTCAAAACGTTCGGGCGAAATCATCGAAGCCAACGACGCGTTCCTCAAGATGGTGAGATACGCACAGGAGGATCTCACCGCAGGCAGCATGCGCTGGACGGATTTGACGCCACCGGAATGGCGTGCCGCTACGGCCCGCGCCCTGGAGGGATTGGACCCCAATCGGGTGGTTCAACCCTATGAAAAGGAGTACTTGCGCAAGGACGGCAGCCGCGTGCCCGTGCTGGTCGGCTCAGCCGCGTTCGACGAACAGCGAGACCAAGGGGTCACGTTCGTGCTTGATCTGACCGAGCGCAAGCGCGCGGAGACAGAAGCTCGAGAAAGCGAGCGGCGGCTTTTCGACGTGCAAATGGAGCTCGCGCACGCCAATCGCCTGGCCACGATGGGCCAGCTCTCGGCCTCGATCGTCCATGAAGTCAGCCAGCCGCTCGCCGCGACGGTTACCAACGCCGAGGCCGGTCTGCGCTGGCTGGAGAGGCAACCTCCGGATCTGCAGCAAGCGCGGCAAACGTTCGGTGCTATCCTGGAGATCGGCCATCGAGCCGGCGATGTGGTCGGCCGGATCCGTGCCCTCATCCAGAAGGCCCCTCCCCGAAAGGATCGTATGGACCTCAACGGGGCGATCGGTGAGGTGATTGAGCTCACACGCGGCGAAGCGGTGAAGAGCAGCGTTTCGGTGCAGACCCAATTCGCGGACGGACTGCCGCCCATTCACGGAGATCGCGTCCAACTGCAGCAAGTGGTCTTAAACCTCATCATCAATGCCATCGAGGCGATGAGCGGAGTCGGCGAAGGAACCCGAGACTTGCTGATCAGCACCCGGAAAGCCGAGCCAGGCGGCGTGCTCGTTGCGGTGATGGATTCGGGACCCGGGCTGGCGTCTGCAAACCTCGAGCGGCTCTTCGACGCCTTCTACACGACAAAGCCCCACGGCTTGGGGATGGGGCTGTCGATCTGCCGCTCGATCATCAACGCGCACGGCGGGCGGTTGTGGGCGAGCGCGAAGGTCCCCCTGGGCGCCATCATTCAATTTTACTGTTTCTCGGCCAGTCATCGTACCCACAACGATCAGCGGATCCGATGGCATCACCGTTCGTCGTCGCACCACCCGCAGCAGGGTGTCGTTACTGACGGGCAGCCTGAGGCGCTGAGCAAAGCCTGCTGCCGGTCTTCCGCCGAGTGCCAAGCCAGATGATGGACAATGCTCTCCAGCCGCGCGTACGACGCGCCGGATCGGGACAACATCGTCTCCGAACCGCTCGGCAAAGATCTGCCGGCGGCAATGCGCCACCTCGCAAACAAACCGCCGTGTGATCATTCGGATGCGTACCTCCTGCCGGCGCAGGGCAGATCGGCGACCTGTCGAAGGTAGCGACTGTGAACTCGGCGCGAAAGCGCCGCACAACGGACTTTCGGCCTCCGCCATCTGAACGCATTCCATCTTGATCGGATGGGTGGCACCCAAGTACGCCTCCCACACTGTCTGTAAAACGGCGAGCCATTTGACCCCCAATCGGCGTCCAACGCTGCCCCCCATTGCACTCGAAGTTACTGGCGCTGAGAAGGAAATCAGTGGTTGGTTAGGGCGCATTGCCTCATCAATAATGTTACCGGAGAACTGACCGTCAGGAGTGGGGCGGCGATACCGAATCGGATCGGTATCGCCGATGGCAGGACGGATCAGCATGGGTACGCGGCGCGAGATCACGGCGGCGGTGGTAGACCGTTATCGATCAGCGGGGCGGATGGATAAGGGGCGCATTCTCGACGAACTTTGCGCGGTGACGGGCTGGCATCGCAAGCATGCGGTTCGGGCGCTTGCCAGCCATGTCAGAATTTCGCCGGAGGCCCGGCGGCAGCGAAGTCCGACCTATGGCGCTACTATCAGGGATGCTCTGGTGGCGCTGTGGGAAGCCTCAGATCGAATTTGCGGCAAGCGTCTCAAGGTTATGATTCCGACGTTGTTGCCTTCGCTGGAGCGGCATGGCCGGCTCAAGCTCGACCAGGCCGGTCGAGCGCTGGTGCTCGCCGTCAGTGCAGCCACGATTGACCGCCTGCTGGTCGAGACCAAAATCACTGCGGCTGGTGGTAAGCGGCGACGGGTTGGCTTTTATTCGGCGGTGCGGCGTGAAGTCCCGATCCGGACGTTCAACGACTGGCACGATCCGCCGCCGGGGTTCTGTGCGGTTGACATGGTGGCCCATGGCGTCACATCCGTGGCTGGCTCGTTTATCCAGACATTGACGATGGTCGATGTCGCCACTGGTTGGACCGAGTGCATGCCGTTGTTGACGCGCGAGAGCGGGCTCGTTGTGCGGGCCATGGAGCGCGCACAGAACCTCTTCCCCTGGCTCCTTCGCGGCGCCGACTTCGACAATGACAGCGCGTTCATGAACGATGTCGTCGTGCCCTGGTGTCGCGCGCAAAAGATCGAGGTGACGCGCTCGCGCGCCTACAAGAAGAATGATCAGGCTTTCGTCGAGCAGAAGAACGGCGCGGTCGTCCGACGGCTTGTGGGATACGGTCGCTTCGATGGCGGCGAGACGGCGCGTGTGCTGGAACGTTTGTATGCTGCATCTCGACTGCACACCAACTTCTTCCAGCCGTCCTTTAAGCTGAAGTACAAGCGACGCGAAGGCGCAAAAGTAATCAAGCGTTATCATGTTCCGGCCACGCCGCTATGAGCGCGCACTAGCGCACCCGAAATTGAGCAAGGCCATCAAGCGGCGTCTTCGAGAGATTTATCGCACGCTCGATCCTGTGGCTCTGCTGGCTGAGATGAGGGACGCTCAGGCGGAGCTTGGCACGCGCGTCGGCGCCCGCGCGGGTAAGCTCGCGGCAGCAGCCAGCCTACCGACACCGACAATGAACGCAGCAGCGTTCGCGAAGAGGCTCGGCAATGATGTGCATTTGGGGGAGCAGCGCATCATCCATCGGCGCATGCACAAGCCTTATAAAAAGCGCGTCAGAATGCCATCGATTCTCGATCCGCACCGCGCTGACATCGAGCGCTGGCTGGCGGCCGAGCCTCGTCTGACCGCGCTGGCAATCCTCGGTCGCCTCGCCGAGCACTCCCCCGAAAAGTTCGGGCCGCCACAGCACACCATCGCGCAGCGCTTGTTGCGATCGCTCAGACGAAATGCAGCCGAGGTGATCATCCCTCGCATGGCCCGGGGGTACGCCACCGGCCGCCACTTGTGATCCCGGGACTGGGGGCGGCGCTGCGTGTGATGGGCACTCCGCGACGTGCGCGCCAGATGGAAACCCAGCCATTCGTCCTGTGCCTCTTCGGCAGCCAGTTCCAAGAGTTTGATCTGGGTTCGTACTTCCAGTCGGACGCTCGGATCTCGGGCCTCTTCGGACGTCAGTCCCACCTTGGAGAGAATGACCGCGGGGTCCTTACCCAACTCATCCAACCGAACACATGCCAGCCGCGCGATCCCGCCCGTGGCGCTTGGTATCGAATTGAAGCCGCTTGATCTTGCTACCCCCATGGCGAAGAGGTCCCCGTGATCCGTTGCGTGGCTTCTGGCGGCCAAGAGCCAATTAATTGTGCCATCAAAGCGATTGTCTCAATCTTCTCAATTTACGGAGTAGAGCAACACCCCAAATGGATTCTGGGCCGCTTTGCCCTAGCCCGGTATTGACTTGCGTCAAACATGTTCAAGGCTGACCCGCTCGCTACAATAGCCACAACGGTGACCAGCAGATCGCCAACCACTGCCAGCAGATGGCCGACCAATGCGGTGGGCCACCGCTTGGTGAGCAAGCTGACGATTGAAAGCGCACCGGAGTGCCCGTTGTCATTATCACCGCCAACGTTCCAAGTCGGGACCGTGGCGGTGATAGTGTCGGTGTCGCCGATGGTTGGCTTCGTTTACGCCTTCACCGTCCCGCCGTTTCCATCGTTACCAATGTGCCCGACGCCGGGACAGTTGCGCGTCGAGGGCTGTCCATATCGTCGATGCTGCTCGCCGTCTCGCGCGACTGGCGCTGAGAGCCACATGTGAATTACGCCAAACATTTGGTGTCGGCCGCCAAATGCAATTCGAGGGAGATTGCGCGCTTGCTCGCGGTCGATCGTCTGGGATAGGTGTGCCGCTCTCCTACGGCCAATAAGCGCTGTATCTGGCGTCAGCATGCTTCGATCGCCAGTCACATCACACAACCAAACAGCAGCCCAATGACCAACCAGCAGCAGCAAGACAGCAATGAAGGTCACCGACGGGACTGCCACCAAAGCCAGCCGGACAACAGCCGGACGTGGGGGACGAAAACAACAGCCCCCAAGGATGCGCCATGCAGCGGTTGGTGGGTTACCAGAGGAAGCGAGAAGGATTTGAGGTTTACGTTCCTGAACGTTGAACCCGTCACTTGCTGCCTTAATGCACGGCTATGATCGTTCGAAGCCCCCCGGCTTTGTCGAAACCATGCCTGCCCCCAGAGGCGGCGCGGGCACGCTCCAGCTGTTCTCGGTTCATCAGGTCAAGGTATTGTCGGGATGGAGTGCGCTCAGGTATCCATTACTGAAACTTGTTTTTTCAGCCTGGAGCGATTTGCCAGCGAATTTACCCGACGCCTTCAGCGCGCCCGAGATGCTTATCGATCCCTCAACGACATCGTCGTTGATTGGAACGGCGTTTGCCGCTGGTCCGAAGTCCTCACCGTGCAAGCAGCATCCACGAATAGATCGAGGTGCTGGAGGATGCGCTGTTCGAAATGAGGCGCGGCCCAATCGCGATGCGCATCAACTGGGCGTTCGCTCAGCTGCTCCATGCCCTCCTCCCGCTCGTCCAGTTCGGCGGTTGATATGCCTTTCACGTAGACGTTGATCACCTTGCCGATTTCGGCCGCTCCGCCGCGAGTGATCCGGCGTCTCAAGTGCTAGAAATCCCGAGCAGCCTGCCGAACATCTAGCTGCGGGGGGACACCGGTTTGAGGGATTTTTCGGACATCCTTGGACCTCCAAATAAAAATGGGCCGGCATTTCTGCCGGCCCACTTTGCTGCAGTCTGAGCAGACAGAGATCAGTATCTCGCGGCGATCGGTGCGCCGTAACCGCCGAAGCGATAGTTGATGCGCAAGGTGACCATGTCCACGTCCTGGCTGATCCGATTGTTGAGAAAACCGACGAGACGCGGATCGGTAGCGGTGAACGAATTATTGGCGTGGCCCATGAACAGGTGGTCGTATTCGATACCGGCAGACCAATTCGGTGCAAAGCCGTACTCCCAACCCACACCCACGGTCCCACCCCAGCGCGTCGCGCTTGCTGCGGCCAGTTCAGTGCCGGTGATGTTCTCAAGGATGCTGAAACGATTGCTCGTCACCGCCGCACCGCCCTTCACGTCAAGACACGGCGAGGATGGCGTTCCAACGTAGCCGATCTGGCCGGTGAAAAGGCCGATACCATCAGTTTTGGTGCGGGTGGAGAACAGTGGATTGAGGAGGCTGATGCGCTGGTTGCTGAGATCCGCCCAATCGCCCTGAGCCTCGAGGCCAAACACCCATCGGTTGGCCCGCCAACGATAGCCGATCTGGCCACCAACGAGGCCCCCGGACCGCTCGCGGCAGCCGTCACCGATCACCGTGCCTGCAACACCGACGAAATCCACACAGTCTGCGTTTGGCTGCAGCCGCCGTTGGCACCGATGTAAAAGCCGGTCCAGTCGTAGATCGGAGCCACCATGGG
>CAVZHA010000006.1:0-55538 GCA_963774945.1 uncultured Actinomycetota bacterium
ACCGCACGAGGTGCTGACGTCGCAGGAGTGGCATCAGCTGGGTCGTAAGCGGCGCAAGGTCGTGCCCCGGTCCAGTCATGCCGAATGGGCGGCGCCGCCAGACCGGCCGGACCCGGTCGGCATCCTCGAAGAACAGGCCAGGGAGCGGGTGCCGGACCTGGTGCCGATCCGGCACGGCCGGATGGCCGCCTCGTCGTTCGCCTACTTCCGCGGTGCGGCCGCGCCGATGGCCTGGGATCTCGGCCACATGCCCAGTACCGACATCCGCGTGCAGTGCTGCGGTGACGCGCACCTACTTAACTTCGGCATGTTCGGCGCGCCGGACCGGCAACTGGTGTTCGACGTGAACGACTTCGACGAGACGCTGCCGGGCCCGTTCGAGTGGGACGTCAAGCGGCTGGCCGCGAGCGTAGCCGTGGCCGCACGGGACAATGGCTTCGATACCCGGGCCGAGCGCACCGCGGCCCGGCGGTGCGCGCATGTGTACCGCACCGAGATGGCGAACTTCGCCCAGATGCGGTTCCTCGACGTGTGGTATTCCCGGATCGACGTCGATCAGGTGCGCCAGTTGTTCGACGCCGTCCAGTCGCGCAAGGCCGTCCGGCGGCGCAATAAAGACGTGCACAAGGCCTACCGGCATACGAGCGTGCAAGCCGTGAACAAGCTGTGCCACCTGGTCGACGGGCAGTACCGGATCAAGCCGGTGCCGCCGGTCGTGGTCCGCTTCGGCATCGAGCACGAGCCGACCATCGTCGATGAGCTGCGCGAAACGGTCGACCTGTACCGGGAAACGCTTCAGGCGGACCGCCGTGAGGTGCTGCGCCACTACTATTTCGGCGATTTCGCCCGCAAGGTGGTCGGCGTCGGCTCAGTCGGTACCGAGGCGTTCATCCTCCTGCTGCTCGGCGACCGGCCCGACGAGCCGCTGTTCCTGCAGCTCAAGGAGGCGCAGGAATCGGTCCTGGCCCCGTTCGCCGGGCCGAGCGAGTACAAGCATCAAGGGGAGCGGGTGGTCCGAGGGCAGCGGCTGATGCAGGCCGCCGCTGATCCGTTCCTGGGCTGGACCAGCGGACTGCAGGTGGACGGCGCCGAGGCCAAGGAGTACTACGTCCGGCAACTCCGCGACATGAAGGGCGCAATGAACGTGCCGGCCATGGATCCGCCGCAGCTCACCTACTACGCAGGGCTGTGCGGGTGGGCGCTCGCCCGGTCGCACGCCCGGACCGGTCGGGCCGCGATGATCTCCGGTTACCTGGGCTCCAGCGACCAGTTCGACCTGGCCATCGAGGAGTTCGCAGTCGCCTACGCGGATCAGAACCAGCTTGACTATCAGCGGCTGCTCAACGCGATCGAGTGCCGGCGGCTGCCCGCCATAGAAGGTCTTTGACCGCAAACGCCCCTTCCCAGATTGGCACGGACGATGGCTAGGGTGTCGTAGACTGTTCATCGCGCCTGCGCTCGTAGCTCAACGGATAGAGCATCTGACTACGGATCAGAAGGTTGGGGGTTCGAGTCCCTCCGAGCGCGCAAGTGTTCACGCAAGTAGACGGCCCGGTCATGTGTCCCCCGGGCCGTCTTTTCTTCGCCTGGCCGGATTTTGGTTGTACCGGTGTCCGTGGCTCAACTGCCGTGCACAGTGGCGATGACGTAGATCAGCTGGCCGATCCCGAAGACAACGCACCACACGCCAAACGCCCGGAAGGTCCAAGGTGGCAGTCGCCGATACCAAGCGCGCATCACGGACCTCTCCTCTAGTCGCACGCGCATCGCGGTCGCCGCACCGCCAATGTCCCAGATGCACACCACCCCCATGGAAACGGCCAGCACGAGGAACACGACAGAGCCGACCATCGAGCCTCCGGGAACGTAGGGATGGCATCCATCCTGGACGCGAGAAGCGGGACCGGGCAAGCCATTGCCCCGGTGTGAGGAGTGGCCCTGCTGCACGATCTAGGGTGTTCCGGTGACTACCTTCATCACCCGCCTGCCGGGTTCAGGCGACGGGACCCGGCTGGCGGTCAAGGATCTGATCGATGTCGCGGGGGTGCCCACCACGGCCGGCAGCCGGGCGCTGGCGGCGACCGCCGCCCCCGCTGAGAGCGACGCGCCGTGCCTGGCTGGCGCGCGGGCGGCCGGTGCCAGGATCGTGGGCAAGACGAACCTGGATGAGCTGGCGTTCGGCGCGAGCGGGGTGAACGCGTATTTCGGCACGCCGGTCAATCCGCTCGATCCCGGCCGGGTTCCTGGCGGGTCGTCGAGCGGCTCTGCGGTCGCGGTGGCCGGCGGCGAGGCGGATCTGGCCTACGGGTCCGACACCGGCGGCTCGATCCGGATCCCGTCCGCGTTCTGCGGCGTCACCGGGCTGAAGACCACGCACGGCCGGATTCCGCTGGCGGGGGTGTGGCCGCTGGCGCCGAGCATGGACACGGTTGGCCCGATGGCGCGCGATGTGGCGGGCGTGGCGGCTGGCCTGGCGCTGCTCGAGCCCGGGTTTTCCGTCGACGTGGCGGCTGCCACCCGGGTTGGCCGGATCAGGCTGGCCGACGTGGACGTGGATCCGGTCATCGACGCGGCGGTGGACGCCGCGCTCGCGTGCTGCGGGGTGGAGGTGATCGAGGTGAGCCTGCCCGGCTGGGGCGCGGCCAGGCGAACGGCCGATGTCATCATCGACGCCGAAGCGGCCGTGTCCAACCGGGCCCTGCTGGCCGATCCCGGCCGTCGCGACCTGCTCAGCCCGCGGGTGCGGGTCGGCCTCGATGAGGCTCAGGCTCTCACGTCAGCGCAGCTGCAGGCAGCCCGGGCCGACCAGGAACGCTGGCGCGCCGCTATGGCGGCGGCGCTGCGCGGGGTCGACGCGCTCGCGCTCGCGACCGTTCCGTTCTTCCCGCCGCGGCTGGAGGCCGCCGTCAAGCCGGGCTACCTGGCGCTGACCAGCCCCGTGAATCTGGCCGGCCTTCCGGCGCTGGCCCTGCCGGTGCCGAGCGGGCAGCGGCTGCCCGCCAGCCTGCAGCTGATCGGCGGGCCGAGCGCGGAGGCGCTGCTGCTTGCCACCGGGGCGGCAATCGAGGCGGCCGTCTCGGGGCCGGGTCAGTCGTCGATGGCCTGGTAGGCGGCCGTCCAGAAGTCGAACAGGATCGGCAGTCCGGGCGGCGCCGGGGCCCGCTGGATCATCAGGATCGTCGTCAGGTCCTCGGCCGGGTCGTTGTACCAGCCGGTGCCGTAGATGCCGGGCCATCCGTAGCTGCCGACCGACGCCAGCGGCGGATACGAGACCCCCCAGGGTCCGAGGTGCGCGCGCCGGGTCCGGACCGACATCCCGAAGCCCCAGCCGATGTCGTCGAAGTACCCGGGCGTGAACCCGGAGACCGCCTTCTGCGCTTGTGTCAGGTGGTCGGTGGTCATCAGCGTCACCGACGGCCGTGACAGCACCCGCTCGCCGTGCAGCGCGCCGCCGGCCAGCAGGGCCGACGCGAAGGCGAGGTAGTCGGCGGCGGTCGAGACGATCCCGCCACCGCCGTCCTCGAACTTCTGCGGCCGGCTCCAGTACCCGTCGGGTCCGTCCTCGATGACGAGCTCGCCGGTGGCGTCGTTGAGCTCGTAGGCGGTCGACAGGCGGCCGATGTCCTCGGCCGCCACGCTGAAGCCGGTGTCCTTCATCCCGAGCGGCTCGCAGATCCGCTCGCGCACAGCGTCGCCGAACGACCGGCCGGTGGCGCGGGCGATGAGAACCCCGGTCACGTTGGCGGCGGTGTGGTACATCCACCGCTCGCCCGGCTGGCAGACGAGCGGAAGCTCGCCGAGCCTGCGAATCCACTCGTCCGGCGGTTCGGGCTCGTCGCTCTGCAGCGCATTCAGCGCGTCGGCGATCGGGATGGTTCCGGGCGCGGCCGGCACGCTGCCGGTGCCGATCGTGAAGGCGAGCAGATCCCGCAGCGTGATCGGGCGCTTCGCCGGGACGGTGCGGTCGAGCGGGCCGTTCGGGTCGGCGAGCACGGTCATGTCCGCCAGTTCGGGGAGGAACTCGTCGACCGGGTCGTCGAGGCGGAGCGTGCAGTCCTCGACCAGCGTCATCGCGCAGGCGGCGACGATCGGCTTGCTCATCGACCCGGTGCGGCAGATCGTGTCGGCTGCCATCGGCACCCTCGAGCCTTCGCCCTCGAACGCGAGATTGCCCATCGTCTCGATGTGGACCTCGCCGCGGCGGGCGACGACGGCGACCGCACCGGGGACGTCGCCGGCGTCGAGGTGACGCGACAGCACGTCTCGCACGCGGGCCAGCCGTTTCGACGAGAAGCCGCCAGTGCTCACTGTCTCCTCCGCATCCTCGGGCCGGCGGCGTATGGCGTTCCGGTCACCAGGACGACCGGAACGCCATAAGCCCTACCGCGCTCGCACCTTATGACGGCTGACCGGGATGGATCTCATCGCTCCCCGGGTGGTCCCTGTGGAATGCTCGGGAGATGCCCAGGTACGTCGCGTTGCTGCGCGGAATCAACCTCGGCCGCAGGAACAGGGTCGCGATGGCCGACCTCCGCCAGCTGACCGAGGCACTCGGGCACGCCGAGGTGGCCACCTATATCCAGAGCGGCAACGTGCTTTTCACCAGCCCGGACACCGACTGCGGCCGGCTCGCCGACGCCCTCGAGGAGGCGATCGCGCGGAGCCTGGCGCTGCGGTCGGCCGTGGTCGTGCTCTCGAGGGACGACCTCGCCCGGGTGGTCGCGGACAACCCCTTCCCCGACGAGGCGAACCCGAGGTGCCTGCACGCGGTCTTCCGGCGCCTCGGCCTTGCCCCGGAGGCGATCGCCGCCGTCGAGCGAGCCCAGCAGCGCGCCCGGGCGAAGGGCAGCAGGGACGAGGCCGTTCCGATCGGGCGCGCCCTGTTCCTGCACACCCCCGACGGGCTGGGGCGCAGCGAGCTGGCGGCCGCAACTGGCGCGCCCGGGCGTTCCGGCCGACGGAACCGCCCGCAACTGGGTGACGGTGACCCGGCTGATGGCCCTGCTCGACGCCGGCCCATAGGTCACAGCGAGCAGTGAGCAGCTGACAGTGCAGTGAGCAGTGCAGTCGCGCCGCCTCTACGTAGTACCTACGTACGTACACAAGTAGTAATCAATGACGAGCCCGCCTATGCTGTACGTCAACGATCCGGAACGGGGTCGACGACGGAGGCCACGTGCGCGGGTTCGGCGAGCTTGAAGCGGTGATCATGAACCGCGTGTGGGAGCACGCGGAACCGGTGACGGTGCGGGAACTGCACGGCGAGCTGTCGGCCGAGCGGGTGATCGCGTACACCACCGTGATGAGCACGATGGACAACCTGCACCGCAAGGGGTGGCTGGAGCGGGTCAAGGAGGGCAAGGCCTACTGGTACCGCCCGTCCGCCAGCCGGGAGGAGTACAGCGCCCGGCTGATGCGGGAGGCGCTCGCCGACGGAGGCGACACCGAGGTGGTGCTGAGCCACTTCCTGGCCCAGATCGACGGCGAGGAGTCCGAGGCGCTGCGCTCGGTGCTCGGCAAGCTCCGCGACGGTCGGCCCGCATGATCGCGGCCCTGATCATGCTGGGCTACGCCGCGACGCTGGCGTGGTTCGGGGCGGCGCCGCTGGCTCGCCTGACCTCGTCCGGCGTCAACGCCAGACTCGGGCTGACGGTCTGGTTCGTCGCGATGTCGAGCGCACTCGGATCGGCCGTTGTCGCGGTGTCGTTCCTGGTCAGGACCGCAGTCAACGGCTGGCCGAGGTTCGCGGGGACCATCTGCCAGTCGGTGACGGGCGGACCGTGCCCGCCCCAGCTGTACCGCAGCGCGATCTTCGAGGCCTCGGCCGCGGCCGCGTCCGCCCTGGCGGTGCTGACGGTGATGACGCTGACCTGGCGATACGGCCGCAGCGTGCAGGGCGCCCGGCGACGTGCGACCGAGCACGCGCAGGCCGCCCGGATCACCGGGCGGCGGTTCCCCGGAACCGGGATTCCCCCGCTGTCCACCGCGGTGGTCCTCGAGACATCGCAGCCCGCCGTGTACTGCGTGCCGGGGCGTCCGGCCACGATCGTTCTCACCACCGGGGCGCTAGCGGTTCTCGACCCGCCGCAGCTGCTCGCGGTCCTGGCCCACGAGCGTGCGCACCTCGCCGGACGGCACCATCTGCTGGTCACCCTGGGCAAGGCGGCGAGGGCCGGTCTCCCCTCGGTTCCGCTGTTCGCGTGTGGGGCCGAAGAGATCGCGCGGCTGGCCGAGATGCGCGCCGATGACGTCGCGGCCCGGCGCAGCGGACGCGACACGCTGCTGCAGGCCCTGGTGGCGATGGGCACCGGCAAATCGCTGATCGCGCCGAGGGCGGCGCTGGCCGCGACGGGCGGCGTCGTGAGCGCGCGGGTGCGCCGGCTGCTTGATCCTCCCGGCCGTACCCATTGCGCGTACCACGGGCTCGCGCTGTCGGCCGTGCTCCTCGTCCTCGCCGCCGCCCCCGCCCTGCTCTCCGTCCTGTCCTGACGTTGCCCGTCCGGTCCTGACCGGGTTGGTCGCGTCCCGAGGCCCGGGTCCGCGCTGAGGGTCCTGCGGTCGCGTTCTGTCCCGGCCGGTCAACTCTGTGGATTCGTGTCGCATCAAGGCACCAAGAAATTCTCGAGTCCATCGAATAAAACGGAAGACCCTCTATGGCATCTCTAAAGATTGGTGAAAAGATGAGCTGATATATGACACGTTGACCGCTTGGTGCACTTGTGTCCCTCCAAGCGCACCTGATCGCTCGCGGCCACACAGGCGGCGATGACCCTGTGCAGACCGCGCAGGGCGTCGCTGACGTAAGGAGAGCAAAAGTATGGCGAGATCTGTTCGCTCGCGCCTTTGGGCCGGGCTGGCTGCGGGGGCGGTGATCGCCGCGGTTCCCGTCGCCGCGACCGCCGCTAACGCCTCAACCGGTCCTGGGCGCAACACGCTCGAGCGGGTGAACCCCGGGATCAGCGCGGCTAGCGTGCCGGGCGCTATTGGCTTCGGCAACACGCCGGCGAGCACACCGGAAACCGTGTCGTTCATCTTCAAAGAGCGGAACCTGCAGCAGCTGGAAACGGCCGTTACCAGGGGCGTTAGGAATTACGTCTCCGTTGGCCAGTTTGCCCGCGCGTACGGCGCGGACCCGGCGCTGATCTCCGGGCTTGAGAGCTACCTCCGGAAGTTCGGCATCACCACCGTCGGTCTACGCCGGCAACGTCGACGTGGTGGCGAGCGGCACCGCGGGCGAGTTCGACCAGGCCCTGGCGGTAACCCAGCACCAGTACAAGGCCCCCGCGCAACGCGGGCGCGATGGCCTCCCGGGCGTCCGGGCGCAGACGTTCCACGGCACCGCGCAGAAGCCTGAAGTCCCGGCCTACATCGCCAGCAGCCTGGTCGCCATCCTCGGGCTCACCGACTACAGCCCGTTCGACAGTCAGGCGCAGCACGCGGACACCAGCGCGCTCAAGAAGGACTCCGACAGCACGAACTCCTGCCTCGCCCTGACCGGCCTGCCGGACGCCTGCAACGTGCCGTCCGATTTCGCCTCCAACTACGGCCTCGACAAGCTCTACGACAAGGGGGCCGACGGGAGCGGGCAGACGCTCGCCATCGTCACGCTGGCCGCCCTCGACCCGACCGCGCCGGCCTACTACTGGCAGAACATCGCCCACATCCCGGCCACCGGCCGCACGCTCACGGTGGATAACGTGGACGGCGGTCCCGGCGCGCCGAGCGACGCCGCCGGCAGCGGCGAGACCGACCTGGACGTGGAGCAGTCCGGTTCCCTCGCGCCCGGGGCCAACGTGATCGTCTACCAGGCGCCGAACACCGACTCCGGCTTCGCCGACGCCTTCTTCGACGCGGCCAGCCAGAACACCGCGAGCACGGTCTCGGCCAGCTGGCTGGAGTCCGAGACCTACCTGGAGGCGTACATCACCGGCGACCAGGAGTCGCCCGGCTACCAGGCCGCGTTCGACGAGGCGTTCCTGGAGATGGGGGCTCAGGGCCAGTCCAGCTTCGTCGCGTCCGGCGACCAGGGCGCGTACATGGCCAGCGACGACCTCGGCACCACCAACCTCTCGGTCGGGACCTCGGCCGACAGCCCGTACATCACCGCCGCGGGCGGCACCACGCTCCCTTGGTCGGCCACGCTGGAGGCCGCGAGCGGCGTCACGGCCAATGTGGACGTGAAGAGCCAGCGGACGTGGGGCTGGGACTACCTCTGGCAGCCGGTGGCGACGCTTGAGGGCGAATCGTTCGCGACTGCGGCGGAGACCAACATCGGCGGCGGCGGTGGCGGCTACTCGATGCTCGAGCAGCGGCCCTCGTACCAGTCCGACGTGCCCGGCATCGGCCAGTACCACGCGGTCCAGTACCTGACGCCGACCGACTACACCACGGTCACCTCGGTCACCGGCACCAACCTGGTCGAGCCGACCGATTGGAGCGTCAACCCCACGCCGAGCGTGAGCTCCGGCTACAGCAACGGGCGGGCCGAGCCCGACCTGTCGGCCGACGCCGACCCGTACACCGGCTACCTGCTGTACGAGCCGTCCGCGGTGGCCATCGGCGATCCCGCCCTCCAGGGCGGCTGGGGCGGCACCAGCTTCGTGGCGCCGCAGCTCAACGGGTCGACCGCGGTCATCGACTCCTACCTCGGCCACCGGGTCGGGCTCTGGAACCCGTCGATCTACGCGTTCGCGACCAGCCGGAACAGCCCGCTCACCCCGCTCAACGCGGTCGGCACGAGCAGCGACAACCTCTACTACACCGGCAACCCCGGCTCGGTCTACAACGTCGGCAGCGGGCTCGGGTTCCCCAACCTGAGCAAGCTCGCGGCCGACTTCGCCAGCGAGTCCTAAGGCGGCCGGCCGCCTGACCGGCGACTGACCGCGCGGCATCCGCCGTCCAACCAGAGCCGGGCCGCACCCGCACGGGAGCGGCCCGGCTTTCGGCTGCCAGCGGTCCCGCGCCTGGCCCGACCGCAGGGCGTCGCCAAACCGGAGTGCGGCCCTAATTTGCAGGTCTGATTACCGGAGGCACGCCACAGTTGTCTACGATTGCTCGATTAGGTCATGAAACATAACGCGCGTCGCCAGACGTCGCGGAGCACCTGAAGGAGCAAGCCTGCATGGCAGACAACGCCCGTCCGCCCTTCCGCGCCGACCACGTCGGCAGCCTGCTGCGCCCGAAGCAGGTGCTCCAGGCCCGTGACGAGTTCGCGGCCGGCCAGATCACGGCCGAGCAGCTTGCGCAGGTCGAGGACGCGGCGATCCTTGACATCATCGCCAGGCAGCGCGAGGTCGGGCTCAAGACCGCCACCGACGGCGAGTTCCGCCGCCAGTCGTGGCACATGGACTTCATCTACCAGCTCGGCGGTATCACCAAGGTCAACGACGACACGATCAGGGTCTCGTTCCACAGCAAGGACAAGAACTACGAGTACACGCCGCCGTCGGCGCACGTCACCGCGCCGGTCTCGCTGCCCAAGACGATCTTCGCCGACGCGTTCAAGTTCCTCCGGGCGAACGTGACCCCGGGCCAGACCGCCAAGGTCACCATCCCGTCGCCCAGCATGGTGCACTACCGCGGCGGCCGGAACGCGATCGACGCGTCGGTCTACCCCGACCTCGGCCAGTTCTGGGACGACCTCGCGGCCGCGTACGCCAAGGAGCTTCAGGGGCTGTATGACCTCGGCTGCCGGTACGTGCAGCTGGACGACACCAGCCTGGCCTACGTGAACGACCCGGCCCAGCGCGAGCACGTCAAGGAAATCGGCGGCGACCCGCTGCACCAGCACGAGACCTACATCAACGTGATCAACAAGGCGCTGGCCAACCGGCCCGCCGACCTGACGGTCACCACGCACATGTGCCGCGGCAACAACCAGTCGATGTGGGCGGCCGAGGGCGGCTACGACTTCGTCGCCGACTCGCTGTTCAACAACCTCGACGTGGACGGCTTCTTCTGCGAGTGGGACGACGAGCGCTCCGGCGGCTTCGAGCCGCTCCGCTACCTGCCCAAGGGCAAGCGGGTCGTGCTCGGCGTCGTCACCAGCAAGCGCGGCGAGCTCGAGTCCAAGGACTTCATCAAAAGCCGCATCGACGAGGCCGCCAAGTACGCCGACCTCGACCAGCTCTGCCTGTCGAGCCAGTGCGGCTTCTCCTCCACCGAGGAGGGGAACGACCTCACCGAGCAGCAGCAGTGGGACAAGCTCTCCCTGATCGTCGACACCGCCGCGGAAATCTGGGGCGAGTAAAGGCAAAAGCCAAGATCAAAGGCCCCGAATGTCGAACGGTCGCGTGGTTCCTGCCAGAGGAACCACGCGACCGTTCGACATGGACGGCCTTTGACTCTGGTTTCCCGTATTGCACGATTGACCGGCTAGCCAAGAAGTTCGGACCGTCAATTAACCAACGTGTATCTATATGGTTACGCTAAGTTACGTGGTGGCCGGATAGCCCGGCCTCGGTGCAGACCTCTACGGAGGAATCCCATGGTCACCACCTGGCTCACAGTTAAGAGCCGCATTGCCGGCCCGTCTCGGCTGGCTCTGGCCGCGATCCTGGCCGGTGCGACGACGGTCCTTATGTGCCTGGCCGGGGCGCCGGCCGCGCACGCGGCCACGGCGCCGGTCTCGCTGGGCACCGCCGCCAACTACGGCGTTCTCGCCGCGTCGACGGTCACGAACACCGGTCCCACCACGATCAACGGCGATCTCGGGCTGAGTCCGGGCACAGCGATAACAGGGTTTCCGCCGGGACAGGTCAACGGGACCATCAACGCGGCCAACATCGCCGCGCTGCAAGCCCAGAACGACCTGACCGCCGCGTACAACGCCGCTGCGGCCAGCCCGGTCACGGCCACCATCCCGGTGGAACTCGGCGGGACGACCGTGACCCCCGGCGTGTACGCCTCGCCCGCGGGAACGTTCGGGATAACCGGAACGCTGACCCTCGACGCTCAGGGCGACCCGAACGCCGTCTTCATCTTCCAGGCCGCATCCACGCTCATCACGGCATCCGCCAGCAACGTGGTCCTGGTCAACGGCGCGCAGGCAGCCAATGTCTTCTGGGTGGTGGGCAGTTCGGCGACGCTCGGCACGTACTCCATCATCCAGGGAAACATCATGGCCCAGGCCTCGATCACCGTCACCACGGGGGTGACCGTGGACGGACGGGCGCTCGCCCGCACCGCCGCGGTCACGCTGGACTCTGACACGATCACCGTCCCGACCAGCGTCCAGGCGCCCACCATTACCACCACCAGCCTGGCCACCTCGGAAAACCCCGTGCCCAGCGCGCAGCCGGTCACCTTCACCGCGGCAGTGGCTGCGAGCACAGGTGCGGCCATCCCCGTCGGCCTCGTGGCGTTCACCGATGGGAAAACGCTGCTTGGCGTCGTCACGCTCGACCAGACGGGGCAGGCGGCGCTCACGATCAGCACCCTGGCCGTCGGCCTCCACCGGATCCGCGCCTACTACATAGGCGCGCCCGGATTCGACGGCAGTCACTCACGATCACTCTACGAACTCGTTGGCTATACCTGGCCCGCGTTCCGCGCGATGGAAGCCGCTCACCGAGCTAGCTGATCCGCCGCCGGCGAGCTTCAATCGCCGTAGGCGGGGACGCGCCGTACGTGCGCGCCCCCGCCTGCGCCGCTGCCCGGTTACTCGGATTCCTTCCAGGCGGAGACGTCGTCGCGGTAGGTGTAGGGGTTGTTGAGGGTCTCGTGCTCCGGGATCTCCGGGTGCATGCCCTTCTCCCACTCCTCCGGGCCGTGCTCGGCCTTGAGGTACTCGAGGGTCGACTCGATCGACGCCCTGGCCTTGGCCAGGTCGACGCCGACGAGCTTGTGGTCGAACTTCACGACCTTGCCGTTCACCAGCACGGTGTGCACGTCGCCGCGGTTCGCCTGGAAGACGACGTGGCCGTACGGCTGCAGCACCGGGAAGCCGACCGGCGAGTTGTCGTTCTTGATCAGCACCAGGTCGGCCTTCTTGCCGACCTCGACGCTGCCGACCGACGAGTCCAGGCCGAGCGCCTTCGCCCCGCCGCGGGTGGCGTAGTCGACCACGTCCTCGGCCCGCAGGATGTGGTTGGTGAGGCCGACGCCCTTGGCGTGCGCCTCGAAGTGCTCCATCGCGCGGTCGGCGTTGAGCGTGGCGCGCATCGCGGCGAAGAGGTCGCCGCTCCACCAGACGCTGGTGTCGTTGGACAGCGAGACCGGGATGCCGTACTTGCGCAGCTTCCAGGTCGGCGAGTAGCCCTGGCCGGCGTTGCACTCGGACTCGGTCGAGATCGAGGTGTAGCCGCCGGTGGCGGCGATCTTGTGGTAGCTGTCGGGGGACAGCGTGGCCGCGTGCACGTAGATCGTGCCCGGGGTCATGTAGCCGCCGTCGTACATCTGGTTGATGCCCACGTCGCTGGTGACGTTGTAGACGCCCGGCGTGGGTGGTGACCGCGACGCCGAGGTCGCGCGCGACGTCGAAGGCGGCCTTTTCCGGGAACCCTTCGACGCCGGGCAGGTCGAAGGCGATCTGGAAGCCGAGCATGTCGCCCTTGCCGTCGAACCGGCGGCTGTAGAAGTCGCGGAACTCGGGCGTGGTCGCCCACTCCCAGGCGCCCTGGAAGATGTTGCCGTAGGCGAGCACGAACCGGCCGGGCACCTCCTCGAGCGCGTCGATCGCCGCCTCGGCGTGCTCGGTCGTCTGCAGGCCGTGCGACCAGTCGACGCTGGTGGTCACGCCGGCGTCGATCGCCTCGATGGCCGACAGCAGGTTGCCCGCGTACACGTCCTCGCGGGCGGAAGATCTTGCCCCAGGCCAGGTAGTAGTAGACGAAGTACTGGGTGAGGGTCCAGTCGGCGCCGTAGCCGCGCATCGCCGTCTGCCACATGTGCCGGTGCGTGTCGATCATGCCCGGCATCACGATGCCGCCCGCGGCGTCGATCTCCGCGGTGCCGTCGGGGACCTCGAGGCCCGCTCCGACCGCGGCGATCCGCTCGCCGACGACCAGCACGTCGGCGTTGTTGAAGACCGTGTGCGCGTCGTCCATCGTCAGCACGGTCGCGTTCCGGAACACGACCGGCTGGCCAGGCTGCGGCGCCGCTGCTGTCATGGGGAAATCCTCCACTGTGAGGTCCAAGTCCGGACGCTGGCCGATGCCTGCTCCGGACGATCGTCCGATAGTCGGTCACCTGAGACCTGATCGGAACACTGTCGCGTTATACGCCCGGTGTCAAGTGCCCTGAACTGCCGGGCTTGAACCCAGGCGGATCTTCACATGTCCGCACTGCGGACAACTGACCAGGAAAAGCGCTACAGTGCGGGGGACGCAGCAACCCGTCGCTTCTGGAGGTTCACGTGGCTCGTCGGGACGACAGCCCAGACTTCATCGAGGCGATCGCGCGCGGCCTCGACGTGATCCGCGCCTTCGGGCCCGGCCAGCCGGTGATGTCGCTGGCGAGCGTGGCCGCGGCGAGCGACCTGCCCCGGCCGACGGCGCGCCGGATCCTGCTCACGCTCGAGCAGCTCGGCTACGTTCGGCAGGCGGCGGCCGGCGGCGGCCAGTCGCGGCGGCTACGAGCTGACCCCCCGGGTGCTCGACCTCGGCATGTCCTACGTCCTCTCGCGCGGCCTGTGGGAAGTCGCCCGGCCGCACATGGAGGCCCTGGTCGCGCAGACCAGGGAGTCCACCTCGATCGCGCAGCTCGACGGTTCCGATATCGTCTACGTGGCCCGGGTGGCGGTGCCGAAGATCGTGACGCTGGCGGTGACCATCGGCACCAGGTTCCCGGCGATGCAGACCTCGCTCGGCAAGGTGCTGCTGGCCGCGCTGCCGCTGGCGGAGGCGGAGCGGGTGCTGGCCGAGCCGTCCAGGTCCGGGATCACCACCCGCTGGCAGCCGGACGCCGGCCGAGCGCGCGGCGGCGCTGCGCGAGGTGCGGGCCCGCGGCTGGGCGCTCACCGACGAGCAGCTCGCCCCGGGCATCAGGTCGGTCGCGGTTCCGCTGCGGGACGGCGAGGGCCGGGTCATCGCCGCGCTCAACGTCAACTCGCACGCGGCCGAGACCCCGCTCGACGTGCTCATCGGCAGGCACCTTCCGCTGCTGCTGCAGACGGCGGGTTCGATCAGCGCCGACTGGGCAGCGTGTCAGGGAGCGCCGCAGGTCACGGTGGCGGGCACCGGCGGCGACGGCACGGTTGGCAGTCCGGTCGGCGCGCCTGGTGAGTCATCTTGACATCGGTCTACATGGGCTAACATACTCGGCAGACGGACATGTGTCCGTTATGCGGACACTGAAAGGCAGGGTTGTTTGAGCGGCCGCATTCCGATCGCGGCGATCCCCGGTCCGCTCGCCGGGCTGCTCGTGGCCGACTTCTCCCGCGTCCTGGCCGGGCCGTACGCCACCATGCTGATGGCCGACCTGGGCGCGAACGTGATCAAGGTGGAGTCTCCCGGCGGTGACGACACCCGCTCGTGGATGCCGCCGTTGACCGAGGACGGCGTCTCGACGTACTTCCTGTCGATCAACCGGAACAAGCGATCGGTCGCGCTGGACCTGAAGGACGACGGCGACCGGGCGCTGGCGCAGGAGCTCGCCCGCCGGGCGGACGTGTTCGTGCAGAACTTCAAGCCGGGCGGCCTGACCAGGTTCGGCCTCGACTACGACTCGGTCAGCGCGATCAACCCGTCCGTCATCTACGCCTCGATCAGCGGGTTCGGCAGCGGCGGCGGCCAGAACCTGCCCGGCTACGACCTGATGGTGCAGGCCATGTCCGGGCTGATGTCGCTGACCGGGGATCCGGACGGCCCGCCGTTCCGGGCCGGCATCTCGGCCTTCGACGTGATCGCGGGCCTGCACACCACGATCGCGATCCTGGCCGCGCTCAACCACAGGAACGCGACCGGCGAGGGCCAGCACCTCGACGCGTCGCTGATGGCGTCGGCGATGTCCGGGATGGTGAACCAGACCAGCGCCTACGCGGCGGGCGGGGTGGTGCCGTTCCGGATGGGCAACTCGCACCCGAGCCTGTTCCCCTACGAGCCGCTGCCGACCGGGGACGGCGAGCTGATCGTCACGGCCGGCAACGACACCCAGTTCCGCAAGCTGTGCGAGGTGATCGGGGCGCCCGAGCTGTCGGCCGACCCGAGGTTCTCGACCAACCCGGGGCGCACCGCCAACCGGGCCGAGCTCAAGCCGCTGCTGGCGGAGAAGCTCGCGGCCAAGTCCGCGGGCGAGTGGTTCGACCAGCTGATCGCGGTCGGCGTGCCCTGCGGGCCGATCAACACGGTCGACAAGGGCATCGAGTTCGCGGAGAAGATCGGCCTCGAGCCGGTCGTCTCGGCCGGGACCGGCGACCGCACCAGGCCCACGATGCGGCACCCGGTCACGTTCTCCAAGACGCCCGCCAGTTACCCGCTCGCGCCGCCGGAGCTGAACGAGCACGGCGACGAGATCCGCGCTTGGCTGTCCTCGCCCGACTCAGCCACGGAAGGATGATCCGATGACGCAGGAGTACCCGACCTCGCTCGGCACGTCGGACGCCGACACGATCAGCCTGCTCGGCCAGAACCTGGCCGACGACCTGATGGGCAAGGTGGGGTTCGGCGAGCTGACGTTCTGGATGGTGACGCAGCGCCGGCCAACCCAGTCGGAGGTCCGCGTCTTCGAGTCGGTCCTCGTCGCGCTGGCCGACCACGGCTTCACGCCGACCGCGATCGCCGCCCGGATCACGTACCTGTCCGCCCCCGACTCGGTCCAGGGCGCGCTCGCGGCCGGCCTGCTCGGCGGCGGGTCGCGGTTCCTCGGGGTGACCGAGGACTGCGGCCAGTTCCTGGACGAGGTGCTGGCCGAGGCGGGCGAGATACCGACCGACGACGCCGGCTTCGACGCGCTCGCCCTCGCCGCGGTCACCCGGGCCAAGGCCGAGCGGAAGTTCGTCCCCGGTCTCGGGCACCCGGTGCACAAGGTCCGCGACCCGCGCACTCCCAGGCTGATCGAGATCGCCCAGGAGGAGGGACTGCGCGGCCCGCATCTGCGGCTGTTCGAGGCCATCGGCCGGGTCCACCCGCAGGTCCTCGGGCGCACGCTGCCGCTCAACGGGGCCGGCGTCTGCGGCGCCGTGCTGGCCGACCTCGGCCTGCCGATGGCCCTGCTGCGCGGGTTCGCGCTGCTGGCCCGGGCGGCCGGCCTGCTCGGCCAGCTCGCGGAGGAGCAGCGGACGCCGATCGCGAACGACATCTATATGAGCGTGGACCGCAACGCGGTCTATGTTCCGCCCAAGCCCGAGTAAACCAACCCCCGAAGTAGTCCCCTCACGGCAAGGGAGCCGCCATGGCTACCGTCGCAGCGGTCATCGCCTCGACCCACCACCCGTTCTACTACCGAGCGTCCACGTCGACCGGCGAGGACCGCCCGCCGTTCGCCGACGAGTGGGTCGCCAAGATCACCGCGTTCCGCGAGACGCTCACCCGGGCCAACGCCGACGTCCTGGTCCTGGTCGGCAGCGATCACTTCCACCAGCTCTGGCTGGACAACATGCCGCAGTTCCTGGTCGGCAAGGCGCCGTTCTACGACGCCAACTGGTACAACGAGGAGCGCGAGTTCGGCCTGCCGAAGATGTTCTTCACCGGGCAGGAGGACCTGTCGGCGCACATCCTGCGGGACGGCCTGGACGCCGGGTTCGACCTCGCGTTCAGCAACGAGCTCCGGATCGACCACAGCGTCACCTGCCCGATGATCACGCTGCGGCCCGAGGCCGACCTGCCGATCGTGCCGATCTACACCAACATCTTCGCCCCGCCGCTGCCCCAGCCCAAGCGGTACGTGCAGCTCGGCACCATGATCCGCGAGGTCGTGAAGTCGTGGCCAAGCGACAAGCGGGTCGCGATCATCGGCACCGGCCACCTATCGCTCGAGCTCGGCGGCCCCCGGCAGTTCGGCCCGCACGGCCCCGACCCCGAGTTCGACCGCAAGGCGGTCGAGTGGATCGCGTCGGGCGACATCGAGAAGGCGCTCGGCGAGGTGTCGCTCGAGTCCCTGTGGGAGCCGGGCAACGCCACCCACGGCTTCCTCGACTTCATGCTGATGATGGGCGTCGCCGGCGCGGGCGAGAAGGCCGACTACGTGGACTCGCTCGACCTCTTCCACACCATGGAGGCCTATTTCACCTGGTACCCGAAGGGCGGTGCGGCCTGATGTCGAAGTACCTGATGAACAAGTTCCTCTACACCGTCGACCGGGACCCGGAGCTGGTCGAGCGGTACCGCGAGGACCCCCGGGGCACGGTCGAGTGGTGGGAGGCCGAGCGCGCCAACCGATCCTCAACGTGCCCGACGGCCGAGAGGTCCTCGTGGCTGAAGTTCACCGACGCCGAGCGCGAGGCTCTCGCCACGCACGACTACCCGGCGCTGTTCGGCCTCGGCGCGCACCCGTTCCTGACGCTGACCCTGTGCATCGCCATGTTCGAGCGCGACCACGCCGAACCGCTGGGCTTCCAGCTCGAGTACGCCCAGCGCCTCTCCCACTACACGATGCCCTACCCCGACATCGCCACCTGAGGACCCGACAGGCACGATAGTGGATCGTTCTGTACATCCCGGTGTACACAACGATCCACTATCTTCGCGTTCCGCTGGTTAGCGGACCGCTAGGGTCTTCGGCGTGCCCTTGCTTCTGGTCGACCTCGACAACACGCTGATCGACCGGGCGGGCGCGGTTGACCGGTGGGCGCAGGAGTTCGCTGCGGCGCACGGCGGCGACCCCGTCGACGCGGCGTGGCTGGTGTCGGCCGACCGGGACGGGCTCGAGTCCCGCGAGCGGTTGGCCGGGATGATCGCGGAGCGATTCGGGCTGGACGGCCAGGATGAGGGAGCGATCCTCATCGAGCTGCGGGGCGGCCTCGTCAGGGAACTGGTCACCGACGATGCGGTGATCCTGGCGCTGCGTCGTGCCTGCGCGGCCGGAGCTTTCCGAATGCGGTCGACATTGTCCTCGGCGGCTAACCGGCTGCGCGTCCAGGCGATCCGGGCGCGACGGCAGAACTCCTCGGTCATCGCCTCGTAGAGGCGCTCGAGCGTCGGCCGGCCGACGGCGTTCTCGGGCGCGTGCTCCAGCCGGCTGCGCAGCCGCGCGCGCTCGGCCAGGAACGCAGGATCGTCGAGCTGGTAGAAGAAGTCGGCCGGTTCTCCGTCTGTCCGCATGGTCTGCCCCGGGGTGTTTGAAACTTGCTGCAAATCATTGCAAATAAAGTGTTGCCAATCGCGGTCTAGTTACTGCATCCTGTCGAAATATTCTGCAAGTATTTGAAAAAGTCACATATTCCCAGCTAAACGACGTGCGCCATGACCTAATGGTCGATTATTTTCATCGAAAAATCTAGTTCTTGCACCAATGTGTCGCCAATGTTATGTTCCGTTTGATCCAAAGATCAGCGCTGATCCAGGCCCCCAGCGCTCGCCGCGGCAGCCACCCTGCCGCCGCCCTCCCAGGGCGGCGGCTAGCGACGCCCTTGCCCAAGGACGTCGCCCCACCCTCCCCTCCAGGGAAAGGCATGCACGCGATGTTCTTCTTTAACAAGCCACCGGGCGGTCCGCCCGCCGGGGCGAGACGCCGCACACGGCTGGTCGCGCTAGCGGCCGCCGTGGTCACCGCGCTCGGCACGGTGCTGGCAGTGGCGGTCGCCGCCCCGGCGTTCGCCCAGGCAGGCACGCCGCCGTACTGGTCGGGGTCGCCGTTCAGCGTCCCCAGCGGCACCGGCGCCAGCGTCCCGTTCACCGAGTACGAGGCGGAGAACGCCAGCACCACCGGCACGATCATCGGCCCGTCCTTCGCCCAGGGCACGCTGCCCTCCGAGGCGTCGGGACGGGAAGCGGTGCAGCTGACCGCGCAGGGCCAGTACGTGCAGTTCACGCTGACCAGCGCGGCCAACGCGTTCGACCTGCACTACGCGCTGAATCAGGGCGCGTCCGGCACCCTGTCGGTGTACGTGAACGGCACCAAGCTCAGCCAGCAACTGTCGCTCACCTCGGCCTACAGCTACATCTCGACCGGGGGCATCACCGGCAGCGAGACCCACAAGTTCTTCGACGACGCGCGGATGACGTTCGGGCAGACGTACCCGGCCGGCACCACGGTGCGCTTCGAAGTGGACTCGGGCAACTCGGCCGTCCCGTACACGCTCGACGTGGCGGACTTCTACAACGTGCCCGCCGCCGCCACCCAGCCCGCCAACACGGTCTCGGTGACCACCTACGGCGCCGACCCGACCGGCGTGAACGACTCCACCTCCGCGTTCAACCAGGCCATCACTGCGGCGAATTCGGCCGGCGAGGCGGTCTGGATCCCGAGTGGCACCTTCCTCATCAACTCGCACCTGCAGATCCAGGCGGGGACCATTGAGGGCGCGGGCGACTGGTACTCGCAGCTCAAGACCAACGAGCTCATCGACAACACGTCGGCCGTCGCGGGCCCGATCAACCTCAGCGGCTTCGCGATCCTCGGTAGCACCGTCGGCCGGCATGACGACAGCACCGCCAACGCCATCGACGGCTCGCTCGGCAGCGGCTGGACCGTGAACGGGCTGTGGATCCAGGACACCAACGTCGGCTTCTGGCTCCAGTTCGGCAACAGTAACTGCACGGTGGAGAACAGCGTCATCGAGTCCACCGACGCGGACGGCGTCAACTTCAACGGCAACGCGTCCAGCTGTACGGTCAAGAACAACTTCATCCGCGGCACCGGCGATGACAGCCTGGCGATCTGGTCCTATCCCACCGCGGACTCCAACATCACGTTCGCCAACAACACCATCGTCGCGCCGACCCTGGCCAACGGCATCGCCGACTACGGCGGCTCCAACAACACGATCTCCAACAACGTCGTCGCCGACGACAACGCCCTGGGCAGCGGCATCGACATCTCCAATGAGGAGTTCCTCACCCCGTTCACCCCGTTGTCGGGCACGATCAACGTGACCGGCAACTACCTGATCCGGGCGGGCGCTTACAACCCGAACTGGGACCACCCGATGGGCGCCGTTCAGTTCGACTCGTACGACTCCGCGTTCACCGGCGTCACCGTGAACTACAGCGGCGGCGCGATCTTGGACAGCCCCTACGAGGCGTTTGAGTTCGTGAGCGGCAGCGGCAGCGGCTACGCGATCTCTGGGCTTAGCGTCAGCAACGTCAACGTGCAGAACGTCGGCACGGTCGTCATGCAGGCCGAGACCTCGGGCTCGGCCAGCGTGAGCGGCGTGACCGCCAGCGGCGTCGGGGTCGCCGGCGCCTACAACGACGGCTACGACAGCGGCACGTACACTCCGGGTGCCTTCACCTTCAACCTCGGCAGCGGCAACTCGGGCTGGAGCACCACCCCGGTGCTCACCACCTTCCCCGCGCCGGTTCAGGCGGGCGCGCTGCACGCGTCAACGACGAGCCTGTCGTTCGGCGACGTGGCTTCGGGGTCGACGAGCTCCGCGCAGACGGTGACGATCTCGAACCCCGGCACCAGCGCCGCGCCGATATCGTCGGTCAGCGTCACTGGGCCGTTCAGCCAGACCAACACCTGCGGCAGTTCCATCGCCGCGGGCGGCTCCTGCACGGTCAGCGTGAAGTTCGCCCCGACCAGCGGAGGTGCCCTCACCGGCGCGCTGACTATCGCCACCAGCGCACCGGGCGGGCCGGTCACCGTCGCGCTGGCCGGCACCGGCGTGACCTCCACCACGAACCTGGCGCTGGGGCAGCCCGCCACGGCGAGCAGCTCGTATGAGACCTTTGTCGCCTCGAACGTGACCGACGGCAACACCAGCAGTTACTGGGAGAGCACCGATGGCGCGGGGTATCCGCAGACCATCTCGGTCAACCTCGGATCGGTGCAGTCGATCGGATCGGTCACCCTGGACCTGCCGCCGTCGTCGGCCTGGAACACCCGCACGGAGACGCTGTCGGTCCTCGATAGCACCAACGGGACGTCCTACAGCCAGATCGTCGGCTCCGCCGGGTACACCTTCGATCCGTCGACCGGCAACACAGTGACGATCAGCCTGCCGTCGGGGACCAGCGCCCAGTACGTGGAGCTGAGCTTCACCGGCAACACCGGCTGGAGCGCCGCCCAGCTCTCCGAACTCGAGGTCTTCCCCGGCGGCGGCGGTACCGGGCCAACCGGCAGCCCGCTGACGGCGTCGCCGACGAGCCTCTCGTTCGGCAGCGTGACGACCGGGTCGACCAGCGCGGCGCAGACCGTGACGGTGACCAACCCGGGCGGCACCGCGGCCACGGTCTCCTCGGTCAGCGCCAGCGCGCCGTTCGCCGAGACCAACACCTGCGGCGGCTCGATCGCCGCGGGCGGGTCGTGCACGGTGAGCGTCACCTATAAGCCGACTGCGACCGGCGCGTCGAACGGGACGCTCTCGGTGGCGAGCAGCGCTCCGAGCAGCCCGCTGACGGTGGCGCTGACCGGCACCGGGGTCAGCGGCGCAACCGCCCTGACCGCGTCGCCGACCAGCCTGTCGTTCGGCAGCGTGGCGGTCGGGTCGACCAGCGCGGCGCAGACCGTGACGGTGACCAACCCGGGCAGCAGCGCGGCCACCGGCGTCTCGGTCAGCGCTGCGGCGCCGTTCGCCGAGTCCAACAACACCTGCGGCAGCTCGATCGCCGCGGGCGGGTCGTGCACGGTCAGCGTCTCCTACGCGCCGACCGCGGCCGGCGCGTCGAACGGGACGCTCTCGGTCGCGAGCAGCGCCCCGGGCAGCCCGCTGTCGGTGGCGCTGTCAGGAACCGGGGTCAGCACGACCACCAACCTGGCCCTTAACCAGCCGACCACCGCTAGCGGCTACACGCAGACCTACGTGCCTGCCAACGCGGTCGACGGGAACACCAGCAGCTACTGGGAGAGCACGGACAACGCCTTCCCCCAGTGGTTCCAGGTGGACCTGGGCTCGTCGAAGACCGTCGCCAGCATCACGATGGATCTGCCGCCGTCGAGCGCCTGGGGGACCAGAACCCAGACGATCACCATCCAGGGCAGCACCGACGGCACCAACTACACCACGCTGGTCGGGTCGGCCAACTACACCTTCAACCCCTCAACCGGTAACACCGTCACCGTCAACTTCTCCGCCACGAGCGTCCGCTACCTGAAGCTGACGTTCACGGCCAACACCGGCTGGCCCGCCGGGCAGCTCTCCGAGCTCCTGGTCTACGCCTAAGCCGGCGGGCGGGGAGGGGGCCCCTTCCTCCCCTCCCCGCCCGCCCCTCATTTCTTCGGCCCCTGAGTTCGCGGGTACGGCAGATTGCGATCGAATTCATCCGACTGTCGTATCAGACCGGTCACGTCGAAAACCGGCGCCGGACTGCTACCAGACGGCAACCGATCGGCCAACCCCGTGGCCACTTCCGCGAGGCACACTGAGGCTATCAAGCAGCTGAGGCAGGAAGCCCGCGCCACCGGCGCCAATTTTCAGGGGAATTGAATAATGAAAAGGACGGTAACCGCGATCACGGTCGGCGCCGGTATCGCGATCGCTGGTCTCCTTCTCCCGGCACTCGGCGCAAGCGCCGCCACTATTCAGCCCGCTGTGCACGCGCCAATCCCCGCGAGCGCTCCCAGCTTTGCCGCTGCCGTGAGCGCGCCCGCCCATCAGTACTCCTGGGCCACCGGCTTCGATACCGGTCGTGCCGGGCCGAGTTGGATCACGGAAAACTTCTCCATACAGAGCCAGAGCTTGAAGGACCGCACCGGCTCTATCGAGAATAACCACTCCATCACGGAGACCTTCGTCAGGGACGCGGCCGGTAATGCCTTCGAATTCGGTGTCAGCTCCGACCAGGGAAATTCGACGACGCGGCCTACGCTCTTCACCACTGCGTGGACGGCCGGGCACTTCGACGGCTATGAAGCCGGCTTCGTGTCAACGACCTCGGTTAAGCCGGGCTCGTTCAAACCGCTGACAGGCCAGAGCCCCGAGTTCGGCTACTCGATCTCCGGCGGTAAAGTCTGGTTTACTTACGGCGGAAAGCGTTTCGGCTACATCCCCGAATCCTACTGGAAGGGCGGCTTTCGGGCCGTCACCGAGACGCAGACCTACGGCGAGGTCTACAACAACTCGCCCGGCGGATCCAGCATCCCGACGATGAACGGCACCGTGAGCAACTACCGGACGAGCACCGGCAGCCACCTCACTAAGTACGGTGTCAGCTCCCCGTACCGGATCACGCACGCTACAGGAACCGGCTTCACGTTCAGCCGCTAGCGCCGTCAGGCGGCGGTACGCCTAGGGGCCGCGACAGAGCCTGGCTTATTGACCATTTCCAGAGGTTTCCTGATTAACGTCTGGATTGTGTAGTGGACGACGATCCTGAGAATTTCCATCTCGGCGATGGCGAGTTAGCGCGCGTCAACCGTGAATTCCCGGTAGCGTTCCGAGTCTAGAATTCCTGAATCGGATGAGCGTCGGCATGCCAGCGAAACACGTGCAATCGGCCTTTCGGTCATGCTTGCGGGTGTGTCAGGGCATCACGGCCCGTATGGCTCCCGATTTCCTGGTATTAGCCGTTAGAGAAAGGCACCGCATATGACGGATATCGGCAGCCGTGCCCCGCGTAGGCGGCCCGGCTATGCCTGGCTGGCCGTGGTTCCCGTGGCCGCGGCGGGCGCCATCGCCATGTTCATCGCCTCCCAGCCCGCCCTAGCCGAGACAGCCCCGGTGGGTCTCGGGACGGCGGGCAGCTTCGCGGTCCTGGCCGGGACCACGGTCACCAACACGGGGCCGAGCGCCATCTCCGGGAACCTCGGCGTGAGCCCGGGCACCGCGGTGACCGGATTCCCGCCCGGCATCGTGTCCAACGGGACGATACATAGCGCCGACGGCGTCGCCGCAGGCGCCCAGTCCGACCTGACCACCGCGTACAACGATGCCGCCGGACGCAGCCCGACAGCTAACGTCCCCGGCTTCATCGGCGCCGGCCAGACGCTCGCGCCCGGCGTGTACAAGGCATCGTCCTCGCTGGACGTCGGCGGGTCGCTGACGCTGGACGCCGGCGGCGACCCGAACGCGGTCTTCATCTTCCAGGCCCCCTCGACGCTCGTCACCGACTCGGCCAGCAGCGTCATCCTCACCAACGGCGCCCAGGCCTGCAACGTGTTCTGGCAGGTGGGCAGTTCCGCCACCCTCGGCACGAGTTCCGACTTCACCGGCAGCATCCTCGCCCTGACGTCGATCTCGGTGAACACCGGCGACACCGTCGACGGACGCGCACTGGCCCGGAACGGGGCCGTGACCCTCGACGACGACACAATCACGTCGCCTACCTGCGCGACCACGCCGCCGCCGACGCCGACTGCGACCACGCCGACCTCTACGACCTCTGCGACTCCCACGCCGACCAGGCCCGCGCCGACGCCGACGCCGACCGCCACGAGCCCGCGCCCGGCGCCTACTCCGACGCCCGTCCGCACCCACTTCCCGGTGACCGGCTGAGGATCGCGCCGCGGCGAGGTCCCCGGCTCCACCAGACGCCGTCGTCACCGGCGTCATGGGCGCGGCGCCGCTGTTCGGCCTGATCGCCCATCAGATAATCACTGTGAGTGTATTCTCATGCACGATCTGTAGTTATCCGTGGAAAGGCAACAGTTCTGTGGCGAGGATCCTGGTGGTGGATGATGAGCCGGCCCAGCGGTTCGCGCTTCGGAGGATCTTCGAGCGGGCGGGGCATGAGGTGATCGACGCCGGGGACGGCGCGGCGGCGCTGCGGGCTGTGCTCGAGTCGCCGCCCGATCTGGTGGTGACCGACATGATGATGCCGGTGATGGGCGGCGAGGAGCTCATCCGACGGCTGCGCTTCGAGCCCGCATCGGCCGGCATTCCGATCCTGGCGGCGAGCGGCGACCCCCATCTCGCGGCCGGCGCGGACGCGGTCATAACCAAGCCGTACACGTGGGAGCAACTGACCAAAGTAGCCGACGGCCTGCTGAGAGAGGGACGTGGTGCGCAGTGACGCGGATTGCTACCGGGGTTCGCGGTCTTGACCTGATCCTCGACGGTGGCCTGGAGCCAGGTGCGGTCGTGGTGGTGGCGGGGGCGCCGGGAACCGGCAAGACGATCCTGGCGCAGCAGATCTGCTTCGCGGTCGGGACCGCCGGTCATAAGGGCGTCTTTTACACGACCGTGTCCGAGCCCGACACCAAGCTCGTCAGGCATCTGGAGCAGTTTTCCTTCTTCGATAAGGGCTCGCTCGGCTCTCGGGTCGAGCACATCCACCTGGGCGATTTCCTACAGCCCGCGCGGCCCGAAGGGCTAGGGCCGATGGTCTCGGAGATTGTCAGGAAGACTCTGGACGAAGAGCCTGCGATCGTGGTGCTCGACAGCGCCAAGATGCTGCGCGATTTCGCCGACGAACGCGAGCTGCGGGGCGCGCTGTACGACCTGACCGGCCGCTTCGCCGAGACCCGGACGGTGCTGCTGCTCGTAGGCGAATACACCGCCGAGGAGCTGGGCAGCGGTGTCGAGTTCTCGCTGGCCGACGGCATCATCCAGCTGGAGTACGAGGCCCGGGAGCCGGTCGACCGGCGTACGTTGCGTGTCGTCAAGATGCGCGGCGCAAGCAGCGTGCCAGGCAGTCACACCTTCCAGATCGACTCTGACGGCGTCCAGGTCTTCCCCCGGATAGAAACACTCATCCCGGCCGGCGTGAGACCGGTTACCGGCCGGATCAGCAGTGGTGTCCCGGGACTGGAGCGAGCTGATGCACGGAGGGATGAGACAGGGTGATGCCAGCCTCGTCATGGGGCCGTCGGGCGTCGGGAAGACGACCCTCGCGCTGCGCTGGATCACCCAGGGACTAGAAGACGGCGAAACCTGCCTCTTCGTCACCTTCCAGGACACCGCCGCGCATCTCACCGAAATGGGCGAGGCCTTCGGCTGGGACCTCAGCGGCGCCCAAGCCGACGGACGCCTGGTCATCTCCTACGTCGCGATGGGCGACCTGGATCTGGACGTCCTGGCGAACTCCGTGCGCATGAACCTCGACGAGCGCCCGATCAGCCGAATCGCCATCGACAGTCTGGCCGAACTGGTCCTCGCCGACCGTGAATGGGACCGCTTCCCCGCCTACATGCGCAGCCTCGTGGGGCTGGTCCGCGCGGCCGGGGTCTCGTTCCTTGCCACCAGCGAGACGGCCGGCGGCGCGATCACCTCCCAGTCGCTGGAAGGGCTGATGTTCCTGTTCGACAACGTCTTCGACCTGCGGTATATCGAGGAACCGTCGGGGCTGGGTCGCGCGCTCAACATTGTCAAGATGCGGAACCGCGCGCACGCGATGACCTTGAACCAGGTCACCATCACCGACGCCGGGCTCATCGTCGGCGACAGGCTCGAGGGAGTTACCGGACGACTGGGGTGGAGCGCCCTGCGAACCCAGGATCCGCGCTAAGGAACCGAGGATCAGGCCGGGTCGCTCTGGGTGGTGATGAAGCTGCGGAAGTGGCCGTATCGATCCTGGGTCCCGGTCGGGTCAGGCCACCGAGTGGGTGATTGTCCCCGAGTAGGCACCCCCGACCGCTCCGCTGGGCACCGACACCTGGATCACCGGGTTCCATGCGGCCGAATTGTCACCGTCCACGTTCGTGGCGGTGACGACGGCCTGGGCCGCGCCGGACATGACGGTCGCGGACGTTGGAGTGAACGTAGCTGAGCCTGTTGTTGAGGTGAAACCGCTGATCAGGTACTGGACATCATGAACGGGGATGGTCTCGGCCGCGTTGCCGACGCCGGTGGTGAAGTCGGTCGCGGAGGTCGTGGCGGTCCATCCGGCCACCCCGGCGCGCCGATCCGTCACCTGGACGATGCCGAGACTGGCGGCGGCCGTTCCGCCGGGTGCGGCCGAGCCGAGACTGGCGCTGGCCGGCGCGGTGATCGAGAGCACGCCGAGGACGACCGGGACGCTGGAGCTGCACCGCGGGTCAGAGCTTCCCGACAGGCAGTTGCTGCCGGGATCGGCGGAGCCGACGGTGTTGGCGAGCGTGAGGTTGCCGGTCTCAGGGTCATTGACAGAGACCGAATAGGTGACGGTCACGGTCTCGCCCGGGGAGAGGTTGCCGGTCCAGGTCAGGTCCGGGAGGCGAACGAGATGGTGCCGCCGCGATGGCAGACGGCGTCGCTGCCGTAGGTGGCGTCGTCGAGTACGCCCGCGAGCGAATCGGTGACGATGGCTCCTGCATAGCTGGTGTTGCCAGTGTCGGCAATGGTGAGCGTGTAGATCACGGTGTCGCCTGGCGCTGTGCTGCTGGCCGAGGCGGTGATGCTGATGGTCAGCCCTGGGACGGGGACCGTGATCTGGTTGGTATCAAGGGTGACCGCGCCGTTGCGGGCCAGCGCCCGGCCGTCGATCGTGGTCACCGGTTGTCACGGTGATCGACGTCAGGGCCAGGATGTTTCCCTGCAGGGTGGAACTGGTTCCGAGCGTCGCGGAGCTGCCGACCACCCAGAAGACATTCGATGCCTGCGCGCCGTTGACGAGAACCACGTTGCTCGCGGACGCCGTGATGAGCGTGGAAGCGGCCTGAAAGATGAAGACGGCGTTCGGGTTGCCCTGGGCGTCGAGGGTGAGGGTCCCGGTGATCCCGAACGTGCCCGCAGCGGAGTTGTACACCCCCGGGGTCTCGGTCGTCCCGCCGAGTTCCGTCGGGATGGTGGCCGTGACGGTCTCCGCCGCGGCGTCGTTGTAGGCGGTGGTCAGGTCGTTCTGGGCTTGCAGGGCGACGCTGTCGGCGGTGTGCACGGTCCCGTTCACCGTACCGGGCGGGAACCCGTCACCGAGGTGCCCGGGCTCAGCCCGAGGTCCCCGTTGATCGTGGTGGCGCCCGTGTTCGTGATCGTGGACCCGGCCAGCACGGCGAAGTTCGCGGCGGTACCCAGCGGCACCGCCGTCGTCGCGGCGCTCGCACCGCCGGCCTGCAGTGCCGATGAGCGCGGCGGCGGCGACGGCCAGCGCTGAACCCCGCGTCAGCCAGCGGAACCAGCGCGCCCGACGGGAGTCGCGAGTGAAAGTAGCCTTCATCTGAATCGGACCATCCCCCTTGGCCTCCGGCTTGCGGTCCCCCGACCGCGACGCGACGAGCAATCCGCCGAGCGCTCACCTTACTCCCGAGCTTGGCCCTGGCGGCTTAATTCAGCGACGATCCTTCGGATTCACCGGGCGAAAGCGGGGGCAGCCGAGATATTCCCGGCGCAGGCAGCAACAATGGGTCACATAAGCCGCAGCCTCGACGTTCCGCGCGGTGATACAGGCCCGCGTGGCGGTGTGGAGAAGACCACGGTCCGTTCAAAGAAGAATTTTAAGATCTTCTTTTGAACGGTCCGTTGTTTCACCCAATGACGCGCCATGGCACTCCAAGTGTGCGTGCATTGACCGGTGCTCATAACTGGTGCTTCCCTTGGGCAAACGGGCAGGTCAAACGCACTTCCTCTCCATTCGAGCGCCTCCGTTACAGGCGTGCGGCGCCCAGACTCGCGGACGTTCCGAGAATGACTCGTGTAGTAACTGAGGGTCGTGATATAAACGCTTGCTGCAATGCAGTACTAGGCCACTGGGGCTTTACAGGGGGAGCAAAATGGTTAAAACAGCATTCTCTATCCTGGCCGTTACGGCCGCCGCGGGAATCGCGCTGACTCCGGTCGCCGCGTCAGCCGCGACGGCCGGGCCGGCCGTACTCGCGCATTCGTCCAGTCCGAGTGCGGGCGACCCGGATACGACGGTGACCTTCACGGTGACCTCGGGAGCCTTGTCGATGACCGCACCTGCCACGGTCGACCTGGGCTCTGGCGCGCCAGGCACCACCATCACCGGGGCCCTGGGCGCCGTCATCGTGACCGACGACCGGGCCCTGCTCGCCGCGTCCTGGATCGCGACCGCCTCCTCGACCGACTGGACCACGGGCGGCGCCACGCCGGCTGAGACCATCCCGGCTACAGACGTCGGGTACGACCCTGGGCTCCATCACCACGACGGGGACCATCACCGCCACCGGGACCCCCGTCACGCTGGGCCGCGGCGATCTGTCCGGTGCGCAGCGGTGGTAACCGGAACCGCCGGAGTCGGCAACAACACCGCCACGTGGAATCCGGCGATCTCGGTCGCGGTTCCCGCGTCCGCGGTCGGCGGCACCTACACGGGGACGCTCACCCAGTCTGTGTCCTAGTTCCGCCCACCGTACGAGGTCCGGGCCGCGGCGCGGCCCGGACCAGTAACCAAGGGGAGAACGTGCGCCGCTCGATCAGCTTCATGATGTTCGCGCTGGCCGCCGGGATCTTGAGCATCTTGAGCCCGGTGGCCAGCGCGGCCACCTCGTCCAGCCCTTCCGCCGCGCCGGGGCCGCACGGGACGTTCGGTGTCAGGCTCGTCGACGTGCCCGTGTCAGAGGCAGGCAACCCGCGTGCCCTGCGGTACATCATCGACTACCTCGCCGACCGGCACGGTCATCCACCGCAGGATCCTCGTCGCCAACGATGAGTCGCGGACGGCGCGTTTCACCGTCTACGCCGATGCCGCCTTCATCTCCGGCGGGCAGTTCGTCGGCTACGCCGGGGCGACGCGCAACGAGCTGACCAACTGGATCAGCGTGCAGCACCCGACGGTCACCCTCGCGGCCGGGGCATCCGTCATGGACATGATCACTATCAGGGTGCCGCCGGGCGCGACCCGGGGCGAGCACTACGGCGTCATCTGGGTACAGCAGACGGCCAAGGCCCGCGCGCGCGACGCGGAATCCGGCGTCACCGAGGTATCCCGCGTCGGTGTCCGCCTGTACGTGGCGGTCGGCCGTGGCGGCGCCCCGCCGACCAGCTTCGACATCACCTCTATCACCGGGCACCTAACGCACGCCGGTCAGCCCGTCATCGTCGCCCACGTGAACAACACCGGCGGCCGGGCCATCGACCTGAACGGCAGCGCCCGCCTGACCGACGGTCCCGGGGGCACTAGCTCCGGGCCGTTCCCTGCCCAGCGGATCGTCACCCTCGCGCCCGGGCAGTCGTGGAACATGACCTTCGCCGCGCCGAAGAGCCTGCCCGCGGGCTCCTGGCGGGCCACGGTCACCCTGGCGAGCGGGTTGACCAAGGCCACGGCCACGACCACCATCCAGCTCAGCGCGATCGTGGCCGCGCAGGCGGCCCTGTCATCGACGCAGTGGATCTGGCTGGCGCTCGGCGGCCTGGTCGTCGCCCTCGTGGTCGCCACTGGCGTGGTACGCGCGGCAGCACCGGCGCCGTCGAGTTCCTGCCTGATCGTCTGGGCGAAGGCCGGCCTGCCAGTTCTGGCAGGCCGGCCCTTGCCGGCCGGGCGTGGCGTCGCCGGTCAGGCCGGCTGCCGCCGCAGACGGCCCCGGCGGCGGGCGACGATGGCAGTGAGCAGGCCGAGCGCCAGCGCGGCCAGACCTGCCGCGGTGTACGTCAGCACGTTCCCGACGGAGTGACCTGACCGCGATGTCGACGCGGCGGCGGCCGCGGGCAGCCGGTCGAGGTGAGCCGCGCAGACGACGGGGCGACTGCTCCCAGGCAACGTGACACAGGCGACGGCCGCCAGGCGCAGCAGCGTCGGCGGCGTGCTGGTGACCCGGGTGACGTCAACGAAGGTTCGCTTGCCGCCCACCGGGAGGCTAGCGGTCCAGGACACGTCCCCGCCCGCGGCCACGCCGTGATCACTGGCGGAAAGGAACTTCAAGCCGGAAGACAGGGTCTGGGTGACCTTGAGGCGCCGCACGGCGACCGCGCCGCTGTTGCGGACGCTCACCGTGTAGGTGAGCTCGTCTCCAGCTCGAGCCGTGACGTGGCCGTCGCTGATGCTGATGGTGAGCCCTGGTGCCCGGGATGCCCGGGCGGCCGAGGCCGTGTGCGTCGGTTTTGGATGGCCTGCCGCTGGATGGCTCGCGGCCATCGCGGCGGGCATCGCTATCAGTCCGACCGCCAGCGCCGCGGTGGCCTGAGTGGGCGTCGTGCGCTGCGAGATCTTCATCGCCACCTGCCTTTCGTGAAGACACGAAGAGTAATTCAATGAACTCGGCGAGTAATCACTCTAGCAGGGGCGGGTCGCGCTAGGCTGCCATTCGAGCGGTGCGCGGTGCCATTGCTGCCCGGTTAGCGCAGATTTACCGTCATGGTTCTAAGCTAATTCAGCTTCGTCGCCGGCCTGAATGTAGATAGTGGCCGGAATTTATCCGGGGGATCGGTTCTGGGCATGATTGTGGCATTTGCTGTGGGGGTGGTCTCGGTCGGGCTGCTGCTTGCGGCGTGGTTCTTGCGTGCCGTTCCGGCCTGCGGGCGGCCTTGGTCGTCGTTCTTGCGCTTGCCGGACTGACTGTGTGGGCGCCCGCGCGGGTCGCCGCGGCGACTGGCTCGACGCTCTTTGTCCAGTCGTTCGCCAATAATACGGTAAATACCACCTATCCGGTGTCCGTGCCGGCACCCCAATCAGGGGGACCAATTATCGCCTGCCTGACCGCTTCCGGCAATAGCAGCAGCGGCGTCGCTGCTTAGCTGCCCGACCAGTAACGACGCGCAGGGGTCGGGCAAGCTCCGCCTGACGGCCGCCCTCACCGGCGAGACGGGCGGTGTCTTCGCCGCGACGAGCGTGCCGACCTCCCAGGGCATCGACGCGACGTTCAACACCTACCAGTACGGCGGCAACGGGGCGGACGGCATCGACGTTCGTGCTGGCCGCGGTTAACCCGGCCAACCCGCTGTCGCCGTCGACCATCGGGCCGTCCGGCGGCGCGCTCGGCTATTCGGCCTTCGGGGGCGTCAGCGGCCTGGCCGATGCCTACATGGGCATCGGCCTCGATGTCTACGGCAACTTCAGCAGCAGCGTGTACGAGGGGAGCGGCTGCACCAACCCCGCGTACATCGCCACCAGCGGCAGGGTGCCTGGCCAGGTCGTGATCCGGGGGCCAGGCAACGGCACGGTCGGCTACTGCGCCGTCAACAGCACCGCGACGACAACGTCATCGCCGCCGCTCACGCTCCGCGCGACCACCCGCGCCGTGTCGCAGGTGCCAGTCGAGGTCGCGATCAACCCCACCTCGGGGTCGTTCACGACCGCCTCGGGCATCACGGTCGCGGCTGGCACCTACAAGGTGGTGTTCACCCCGGTGAACGGGTCGCCCACCACGCTGTCGGGCGCGCTGCCGACCGTGCCCACGGGCCTGTACCCGTCCTCGTGGCTGACGTCCAGCGGGATCCCGCGGCAGCTCGCCTTCGGCTGGGTGGGTTCTACCGGGTCCATCACCGACTTCCACGAGGTCGACGCGGCCAACGTGGTCAGCTTCACCTCGACCCCGCAGCTCGCGGTGACGCAGACCAGTTACAGCGCGGCGTCGCCCGCGCTCGGCGCCCCGGTGACGTACACGGTCAACCCGTCGGTCTCCGCCTCGGGCGCGAGCGAGAGCTCGCCGGTGTCGGTGAGCGAGACGATGCCGGCCGGGGTGACGCCGGTCGGCGCGTACGGGTCGGGCTGGACCTGCGCGGCGCCGTCCGGGCAGGTGATCACCTGTACCGACAGCGCCACCCCGTTCGCGGCCGGCACCTCCCTGCCGGCGATCACCGTGGAGGGCATCGTCACCGCGTCGGGGGTGACCTCGTCGACGATCCAGTCCGGCTCAAAAGCGACGGTGTCCTCCACCGACGGCAACCCCGGGTTGGCCAGCACCGCGACCGGCGGGCACGGTGCCCACGGCCCCGTCGGGCGTTACCGTCAGTCCCGACCTCGGGACGATCGCCGGCGGAAACGCCGTGACGGTCTCCGGCACCAACATCACGGGCGCCACCGCGATCTACATCGGCACGACCAGCCAGCAGCAGGCAGGAACCCCGGTGGTCCTGCTGCCCTGCCCGACCGGGGTGACGATCGGCTGCTTCTCCGTGAGCGGCAGCAACCTCACCATCGCCTCGATGCCCGCGCGTGGCGACGTCCACCACGGTGAACGTCACCGTGGTCACGCTCGGCATCGCCGGCGCGGCCAGCTATGCCTACACCGCCGTGCCCGGCACGCCCGCGGCGCCTACGGCCACGGCCGGGATCACGAGCGCGACCGTGACCTGGACGGCGCCAGCGAGCAACAACAGCCCGATTACGGGCTACATCGTCACGCCCTACCTGAACGGCGTCGCCCAGACGCCGCTGTCCTACGGTGCCTCGCCACCACCCAGACCCTGACCGGCCTGACCGCCGGGGCGTCGTACACGTTCACCGTCGCCGCCGTCAACGCGATCGGCACCGGCTCGGCCAGCCCCCAGTCCGCCGCGGTGATCCCCTACGCGCTCCCCGGCGCGCCGACCATCGGGGCGGTCAGCGCGGGAGACTCGGCCGCCACGGTGAACTGGACCGCTCCGTCGAGCAACGGCGGCAGCGCGATCACGGGGTATGTCGTCACGCCCTACATCGCGGGCGTGGCGCAGACGGCCCAGACGTTCAGCAGCGCCGCGACGAGCGAGTCGGTGACCGGGCTGACGCCGGGCACCAGCTACACGTTCAAGGTCGCGGCGGTCAACGCGGCGGGCACCGGCCCGGCGTCGGCGGCGTCGGCGGCGGTGACGGTCAACGCGGGCCCGAGCCTGACCTTCGGCGCGCCGCCGGCCGGCGAGGTCAGCGTCGGCTACAGCGACCAGCTGACCGCGTCGGGCGGGACGGGCGCGCTGACCTGGTCGGTCAGCAGCGGCAGCCTGCCGCCTGGGCTGTCGCTCAGTTCCACGACCGGGCTGCTGTCCGGGACCCCGACGACGGCAGGCAGTTACCCCTTCACCGTCAAGATCACCGACACCACCGGTGGCAGCGCCACGCAGCCGGCCACGCTGGTGATCGCCGCCGTCCCGTCGCTGGCGAACACGGCGCCGCCGTCGGGGCAGGCAGCGGTGGCGTACAGCGACGCGCTGGCGGTGACCGGCGGCACCGGCCCCTTCACCTGGGCGGTGTCCGGCGGCAGCCTCCCGCCGGGCCTGACGCTGAACACCTCCACCGGGCTGCTGTCGGGTACCCCGACCACGGCGGGCCTCTACTCGTTCACGGTGCGGGTGACCGACTCCTTCGGGCTGACGGCCACCCAGAGCCTGAACGTGACCGTCGCGGTCGGGCCGCTGGTCATCTCCGCGTCGGCGAGTGCCTCCACGGTCGCGCAGGGCGCGAACCTCGGCTACACGGTCACGATCACCAACACCGCGGCGAGCGCCTACTCCGGCGTCACGTTCTCGATCCCGCTGTCGGCAACGTGCTCGACGACGCCGTCTACAACAACAACGCGGCGGCCACCTCGGGCACGGCCACGGTGACGGGACAGACGCTGACCTGGACCGGCAACCTGGCCGCGGGCGCCGCGGCCACCATCACCTTCTCGATCACCGTGAACAACCCCTACACCGGCAACGGCACGCTGGCCTTCACGGTGACCTCACCGACCACCGGCACCAACTGCCCGTCGAACAGCTCCGACCCGCGCTGCACGGTGTCGGTGCCGTGTCGGCGCTGACGATCACGCAGGCCACCTCGCCGGCCACGGCCGCGCCCGGTGCGGTGGTCGGCTACACGATCACGGTGACCAACTCCGGCCTGGTCGCCTACAGCGGCGCCACGTTCACCGACCCGCTGGCCGGGGTGCTCGACGACGCGGCCTACAACGGCAACGGCGCCGCCACCGTCGGCAGCGTGTCCTATACCAGCCCGAACCTGACCTGGACCGGGAACCTGGCGGCGGGCGCCACCGCCACCATCACCTTCTCCGTCACCGTCAATAACCCCGACACCGGCAACAAGATCCTCGCCAGCACGATCACATCGGCCACCACCGGCACCAACTGCTTCGCGGGCAGCACCGACGCGCGCTGCACGGCCACGGTCACCGTGCAGGGCCTGACCATCACCAGCACCGCCAGCACGGCCTCGACCACGCCCGGCGCCACCGTGCAGTACACCATCACGGTGACCAACAGCGGGCAGGCCAGCTATACCGGGGCAAGCATCAGCGACTCGCTGGCCGGGGTGCTCGACGACGCGGTCTACAACGGCGACGCCGCCGCCACCGTCGGCGGCGTGTCCTATACCAGCCCGACCCTGACCTGGACCGGCAATCTCGCGCCCGGCGCCACCGCCACCATCACCTTCTCCGCCACCGTGCGCAATCCGGACACCGGTGACAAGACCCTGGCGACCACGATCACCTCGCCGACGCCCGCGAGCAACTGCCCGACCGGCGGAACGAACCCGGCCTGCAGCACCAGCGTCACGATCCTGGTGCCCGCCCTGACCATCGTCATGTCCCCCGGCGTCTCCAGCACCAACCCGGGGTCCACGGTGGGCTACACGGTCACGGTGACCAACTCCGGGCAGACGCCCTACACCCGGACGAGCGCCGTCGTCTCCCTGGCCGGGGTGCTCGATGACGCGGCCTACAACAACAACGCCGCCGCCACCGCGGGCGCCGTCTCCTATACCAGCCCGAACCTGACCTGGACCGGGACCCTCGCGGTGGGCGCCACGGCGACGATCACCTACTCGGTCACGGTCGCCAGCCCCGACACCGGGAACCACAGCCTGGCCAGCTCCGTGACCTCCGCCGCGGCCGGCAGCAACTGCCCGTCGGGCGGCAGCGACCCGCGGTGCTCGACCACGGTGCCGGTGCTGGTGCCCGGGCTGAACGTGGCCGTCACCGCGAACACCGCCAGCACCACGGCCGGCTCGGTCGTGCAGTACACGGTCTTCGCGGACAACATCGGCCAGACGACCGACACCGGGGTGCTTTTCACCGATGCGCTGGCGGGGGTGCTGGATGACGCCGCCTACAACGGCGACGCCGCGGCGACGACGGGCAGCGTCTCGTTCGCCAGCCCGAACCTGAGCTGGACCGGGACGCTGGCGCCGGGGGCGACGGCGACGATCACGTTCTCGGTGACGGTGAACAACCCCGACACCGGGAACAAGATCCTGGCCAGCACGCTGACCACGGCCAGCGCGGGCAGCAACTGCCAGTCGGGCAGCACCGACACGGACTGCTCCTCGACGGTGACGGTGGCGTCGCTGGCTCATCGTCAACACCGCGAGCGTGGCGACGACGACGCCGGGCAGCGTGGTGCGGTACACCTCCACGTTCACCAACACCGGGCAGACGCCCTATACCGGGATCACGATCGCCAGCAACATCACCGACGTGCTCGACGACGCGACGCCGAACGGCGACCAGACCGCCACGTCGGGCACGCTGACGCTGACCGGCACCGGGATCTCCTGGACCGGGAACATCCCGGTCGGCGGCACGGTCACCGTCACCGGCACGGTCACGGTGAACAATCCCGACACCGGCAACAAGGTGATGACCAGCACGCTGACCACGGCCGCGGCGGGCAGCAACTGCCCGTCCGGGCGGCACCGACCCGCAGTGCACGGCCACCGTCAACGTGCTGATCCCGGGGCTGACGATCGTCAAGACGGCGAACATCAGCGCGGCCGTGCCGGGGCAGCGGTCGGGTACACGATCACGGTCACCGACTCCGGGCAGACCCCCTACACCGGCGCGGTGGTCACCGACTCCTTCGCGGCGATGGCCGACGACGCCGTCTACGACGGTGACGCGGCCGCCAGCGCCGGGATCGGTGGGCTACGCCGGCCCCGGTGCTGACCTGGACCGGGAACCTGACGCCGGGGCAGACGGCCACGATCACCTACTCGGTCACCGTGAACAACCCCGACACCGGCGACAAGCTCATCATCAACACCGTCGACCTCGTCCGCCGACCGGGTCGACGTGCCCGCCGGGCACGACCAGCCGCGCCCTGCCAGGTGACCGTCCCGGTGCTGACGCCGGGGCTGACGATCGTCAAGACCGCCAGCGCGGCGACCGCGGTGCCGGGCCAGACGGTGCACGTACACGATCACGGTGACCGACTCCGGGCAGACCCCCTACACCGGGGCGACGCTTCACCGACGCGCTGGCCGGGGTGCTCGACGACGCCGCCTACAACGGCGACGCGTCGGCCACCGCCGGCAGCGGTGTCGCTTCGCCGCCCCGAACCTGACCTGGACCGGGAACCTGTCGCCGGGGGACTCGGCGACGATCACCTACTCGGTCACGGTGAACAACCCCGACACCGGCAACGACGATCCTCACCAACACCGTCACCTCGACGACGGCCGGCAGCAACTGCGCGGCCGGGCAGCACCGACCCGCGCTGCACCGCGACGGTGACGGTGTCGCAGCTGACGATCGTCACGACGCCGAGCGCGGCGACGGTCGACGCCGGGCGCGATGGTCGACTACGACGACCACGTTCACCAACACCGGGCAGACCCCGTATAACGGGATCAGCGTCACCATCAACACCGCCAGACGGCTCGACGATCGCGACGCCGAACGGGACCAGACCGCCACGCTCCGGGACGCTGTCGCTCGGCGACGACCGGGGCGGTCCTGGACCGGGAACATCCCGGTCGGCGGCACGGTCACGGTCACCGGGACGATCACCGTCGAACAATCCCGACAGCCGGCGACAAGGTCATGACCAGACACGCTGCCACCGCCGCGCCGGGCAGCAACTGCCCGGCCGGGCAGCACCGACCCGCGGTGCACGGTGACGGTCAACGTGCTCATCCCGGGGCTGACGATCGTCAAGACGGCGGACACCAGCGCGACCGTGCCGGGGTCGGTGGTCGGCTACACGGTCACGGTCACCGACTCCGGGCAGACGGCCTACACCGGCGCGGTGGTCACCGACGACCTGACCGGGGTCCTCGACGACGCCGTCTACAACGGTGACGCGGCGGCGACCGCGGGGTCGGTGTCGCTATGCCGCCCCGGTGCTGACCTGGACCGGGAGCCTGTCGCCGGGGGACTCGGCGACGATCACCTACTCGGTCACCGTCAACAACCCCGATACCGGCGACAAGCTCCTCGTCAACACGGTCGCCTCGTCCGCCGTCGGGGTCGTCGTGCCCGCCGGGCGCACGACCAGCGGCCGTGCCGGTCACCGTCCCGGTGCTGACCCCGGCGCTGACGATCGTCAAGACCGCGGCGACGACGTCGGGCAGCAACGCGGTCGCGACCCCGGGCGGGGTGGTCAGCTACACGATCACCGTGACCAACACCGGGCAGACCCCCTACACCGGGGCGGCGTTCACCGACCCGCTGGCCGGGGTGCTCGACGACGCCGCCTACAACGGCGACGCGGCGGCCACCGCCGGGCACGGTCTCGCTACGCCAGCCCCGAACCTGACCTGGACCGGGGACCTGGCGCCGGGGGCCTCGGCGACGATCACCTACTCGGTCACGGTGAACAACCCCGACACCGGCGACCAGTCCCTCGCCGGCACCGTCACCTCGCCCGACGCCGGGCAGCAACTGCCCGGCCGGCGGCGGGGACGCCCGGTGCACCGTCGACCGTCACCGTGGTCGGCGCGTCCACGCTGACGTTCACCCAGACCGCGGCCGCGACCTCGGCGGTGGCCGGCGGCACGGTGGACTACACCATCACGATCGCGAACTCCGGCGCCAGCCCGTACACCGGGGCGAGCTTCACCGACCCGCTGGGCGGGGTGCTGGACGACGCCGCCTACAACGGCGACGCCGCGGCCAGCACCGGGACGGTCACCTTCGCCAGCCCCACCCTGAGCTGGACCGGGGACGTGCCCGCCAACGGGACGGTCACCATCACCTACACCGTCACCGTGGACAACCCCGACACCGGGAACCAGATCCTGGCCAGCACGATCAGCTCCCCGTCAGCGGACAGCAACTGCCCGGCCGCCAGCCCCGACCCGCGGTGCACCGCGACGGTGACGGTGTCGCAGCTGACGATCGACTCGACGCCGAGCGCGGGGACGGCCACGCCGGGCGCGACGGTGACCGAGACGACCACGATCACCAACACCGGGCAGACCCCGTACTACGGGATCAGCGTCAGCTTCACCACCGCCAACACGGCCGACCAGATCAGCGACGCCGGGAACGAGACGGCCAGCTCCGGGACGCTGTCGATCGGGACGACCGGGGCGGTGTGGACCGGGGACGTCCCGGTCGGCGGCACGGTGACGATCACCGGCTCGATCATCGTCGCTAATCCCTGACCGGCGGGCGGGCAGGTCATCACCGCTCACCGACGCCACCACCGCGCCGGGCAGCAACTGCCCGGCCGGGAGCGCCGACCCGCGGTGCACGATGACGGTGAACGTGGTCATCCCGGGGCTGACGATCGTCAAGACGGCGGACACCAGCGCGGCCGTGCCGGGGTCGGTGGTCGGCTACACGGTCACGGTCACCGACTCCGGGCAGACGTCCTACACCGGCGCGGTCGTCACCGACGACCTGACCGGCGTGCTGGACGACGCCGTCTACAACGGCGACGCGGCCGCGACGGCGGGGGCGGTCGAGCTACGCCGGCCCCGATCCTGACCTGGACCGGGAACCTGTCGCCGGGGGACTCGGCGACGATCACCTACTCGGTCACCGTGAACAACCCCGATACCGGCGACAAGGTGCTCGTCAACACGGTCACCTCGTCCGCCGCGGGGTCGACGTGCCCGCCCGGCGCCACGACGACGCGCGTGCCACGTCACCGTCGCGGTGCTGACGCCCGGGCTGACGATCGTCAAGACCGCCAGCGCGGCGCACCGCGGTGCCGGGGCAGACGGTGACCTACACGATCACGGTGACCGACTCCGGGCAGACCCCCTACACCGGGGCGACGCTTCACCGACGCCGCTGACCGGGGTGCTCGATGACGCCGCCTACAACGGCGACGCGGCCGCCACCGCCGGGAGCGGTGTCGCTACGCCAGCCCCGAACCTGACCTGGACCGGGAACCTGTCGCCGGGCGGCTCGGCGACGATCACCTACTCGGTCACCGTGAACAATCCCGACACCGGCGACCACGTGCTGGCCAACACCGTCACCTCGACGACGGCCGGCAGCAACTGCGCGGCCGGGCAGCACCGACCCGCGGTGCACCGCGACGGTGACGGTGTCGCAGCTGACGATCGACTCGACGCCGAGCGCGGCGACGGTCACGCCGGGCGCGACGGTGACCGAGCACGACCACGATCACCAACACCGGGCAGACCCCGTACTACGGGATCAGCGTCAGCTTCACCACCGCCAACACGGCCGACCAGATCAGCGACGCCGGGAACGAGACGGCCAGCTCCGGGACGCTGTCGGTCGGGACGACCGGGGCGGTGTGGACCGGGGACGTCCCGGTCGGGCGGCACGGTGACGATCACCGGCGTCGGTCATCGTCGCTAATCCCTGACCGACCGGCGGCCAGGTCATCACCATGCACCGACGCCACCACCGCGCCGGGCAGCAACTGCCCGGCCGGGCAGCGCCGACCCGCGGTGCACGACGACGGTGAACGTGGTGATCCCGGGGCTGACGATCGTCAAGACGGCGAACACCAGCGCGGCCGATGCCGGGGTCCGTGGTCGGCTACACGGTCACGGTCACCGACACCGGGCAGACCTCCTACACCGGCGCGTCGGTCACCGACGACCTGACGCGGCGTGCTGGACGACGCCGCCTACAACGGCGACGCGGCCGCGACCGCCGGCGCGGTGTCGCTACGCCGGCCCCGGTCCTGACCTGGACCGGGAGCCTGTCGCCGGGCGACTCGGCGACGATCACCTACTCCGTCACCGTCAACAACCCCGATACCGGCGACAAGCTCCTCATCAACACCGTCGCCTCCGTCCGCCGCCGGGTCGACCTGCCCGCCGGGCACGACCAGCGCCCCGTGCCAGGTCACCGTCGCGGTGCTGACCCCGGCGCTGACGATCGCCAAGACCGCCAGCAGCAGCCACCGCGGTGCCGGGCGCAGACGGTGACGCTACACGATCACGGTCGACCGACACCGGGCAGACCCCCTACACCGGGGCGACGCGTCACCGACGACGCTGACCGGGGTGCTCGACGACGCCGCCTACAACGGCGACGCGTCCGCGACGCGCGGGGGCGGTGTCCTACGCCAGCCCCGATCCTGACCTGGACCGGGAGCCTGTCGCCGGGCGACTCGGCCACGATCACCTACTCCGTCACGGTGAACAACCCCGACACCGGCGACGAGACCCTGACCAACACCGTCACCTCGCCCGACCGCCGGCAGCAACTGCCCGGCCGGCAGCACCGACCCCGACTGCACGACCACCGTCCCGGTCGTCGGTTCTGACGATCACCAACACGGCCAGCGCCAGCACCACGACGCCGGGCAGCGACGGTCACCTACACCGTCACGGTGACCAACACCGGCCAGCGTCGACCTCACCGGACGTCGACTTCACCGTGCCGCTGTCCGATGTGCTCGACGACGCCGCCTACAACAACGACGCCACTGCCACCGAGGGCCTCGTCTCGTTCGCCGGCTCGGAGCTGACCTGGGATCGGTGACCTGGACCAGGGGCAGTCGGCCGACCATCCGCTTCACGGTCACGGTGAACAACCCCGACACCGGGAACAAGACGCTCGCCGACACCATCACCTCGACCACGCCGGGCAGCACCTGCCCGGCGTCCGGGACCGCCCCGGCGGCCTGCACGGCGGTCGTCACCGTGCTCGTCCCCGGGCTCACCATCACCACGACGGCCGGCTCGGCCACCACCACGCCGGGATCGGTGGTCCAGTACACGATCACCGTGACCGACACCGGCCAGACCTCCTACACCGGCGCGACCGTCACCGACGACCTCGCCAACGTCCTGAACGACTCCGCCTACAACGGCGACGCCGCCGCCACCAGCGGCGCCGTCGGCTACGCCAGCCCCGTCCTGACCTGGACCGGGAACCTCGCGCCGGGCGACACGGCCACCATCACGTACTCGATCACCATCGACAACCCCGACAACGGCGACAAGCACCTGGTCACCACGGCCGTCTCGACCGCCCCGGGCAGCACCTGCCCGCCCGGCAGCGCCAACCCGGCCTGCACCGCCATCGTCACCGACCTCATCCCGGCCCTGACCATCACCAAGACCGCCAACGTGGCCAGCGCCGCGCCGGGCTCGGCGGTGGACTACACGATCACCGTGGCCGACACCGGCCAGACCCGCTACACCGGCGCGACCGTCACCGACGACCTCACCGGCGTGCTCGGCGCGGCGGCCTACAACGGCGACGCCACCGCGACCATCGGCACCGTCTCCTACGCCAGCCCCGCCCTCACCTGGACGGGCAGACCTCGCGCCGGGCGACACGGCCACCATCACGTACTCGGTCACCATCGACAACCCCGAGACCGGCGGCACCAGCCTGGTCAACACCGTGACCTCGGCCGCGGCCGGCAGCACCTGCCCGCCGGGAACCAGCCAGCGCCCAGTGCACCGTGACCACCGGCGTCATCAGCGGCCCGCTGTCGATGACCGCCCCGGCCAGCGCGGCCCTGGGCTCCGGGCCGCCAGGGACCACCATCTCCGTCCAGCCTGGGAACCGTCCAGGTCACCGACGGCCGCGGCTTCGGCGCCGACTGGACCGCCTCCGTGTCCTCGAGCGACTTCACCACCGGGCCGGCAGCCCGGCCGAGACCATCCCGGCCGGCGACGACCTCTACGACATCAGCGGCCTCACCACCGCCACCGGCCCCGCCACCTTCGGCTACGTCCCGCAAGTAGCCCTGTCAGCGAACCCGCAAGACGTCGTCAACGCCACCAACGTGGACGGCAACACCACCGTCACCTGGAACCCCGTGCTCCACGTGACCGTGCCGGGCGGCGCCATCGGCGGGACCTACACCGGCACCATCGTCCACTCCGTGTCCTGAGTCCCCGCATCGCGTGACGGGAAACCCTGCGGTCCGCACCGGGACAGGCAGCAATCCCGGCCCGTCACCCCGCTGGCCGGGCAAAGACCCCCGACGAAGGAGCAGCAATGCGCACGCCCTCCCGCCGGCGTCGGCCGGTCTCAGCGCGGTCATCCAGACCACGCCGACCCCGCATCGCGGTCGGCATCCTGACCGCCGCCGCGTCCGCCGCCGCACTCGCAACAGGATGCAGCCACGACGTGCCCGGGCGGCCGGCCGTCGCCGCCCAGGCGCCCGCCGGGACGGTGCCAGAAACCGTGGCCGCCCCGGCCGGGTGGAGCCTGATCGCCACCACCAAGGGCACTATCCCGCGCTTCGTCATCCCGGGAGGCCGGGAGAACGGCACCGTGCCGGGCCGGTGGTACGGCGGCGTGTCATCCCTGCCGGTGATCGGCCAGCGGCCGGGATGGTTCAGGGTCCGGCTCGTCACCCGCCCCAACGGGTCGACCGCCTGGGTCCGCGCCGGCGACGTGACCATCACCGACACGCCGTACCGGATCGTCGTCGACCTGGCAGCCGAGCGCCTGCGGCTCTACCGGCTCGGCAGGCAGATCATGAACGCCCCGGCCGGGATCGGGACCAGGCAGGACCCAACGCCAACGGGCCAGTATTTCGTCGCCATGCTCGAGGAGTCCCCCAGCGCCGGGTACGGTCCGTTCATCCTCGTCACCTCGGCCCATTCCGACGCGATCAGCGACTGGGAGGACTCCGACGACGCGGTGATAGGCATCCACGGCCCGCTCGGCGAGGGCAGCCTGATCGGAACCGGCGGCGCCGCGCTGTCGCACGGCTGCATCCGGCTCCAACTCGCCGACCTGGCCCGCCTGCGGCCGGTACCCGTCGGCACTCCCATTACCATCACCGCGTAGTCGCCAGCAAAAGCTCGTCTATTTAAATCCATGGCGTTTCCGCCTCGATCTGACGACCTCTCTTAGCAAATGCGCGGAATTTCACTACGCGGCGACCAGTCGCCACGACGACCCGTTCCACAGCCCGCCGAGCGGGGCGGCGGTCGACGGGCGCGCCGATACAGTTTCGCCGATGGCCACGCACGGGTTGGCCCGCAGGCAGTTCACGCCGAAGAAGTCGGACGACGTGCCCGTGCCGGGACCCGGTACGTTCTGCGCCGTCCACGTCTTCCCGTTGTAGGACAGCGCCGTCGCCTTCGTCGGCCGCCGACGGGCCCGCGCTGCCCACCGCGACGCAGGTCGCGTCCGCCCGGCAGGAGACGCCGTACAGGAATGATTCGGCAGCCCCCTTCGGGGCCGCCATCTTGTCGGCCGTCCAGGACTTGCCGTTCCACATCTCGGCGAACCCGAAAGCGCTCGTGCCCGAGCGGTTCGCGCTGAAGCCGGCCACGGCGCAGATCGTCGCCGAGGGGCACGAGACGTCGTTGAGCGTGACGGTCGCGGCGCCGGCGGGCACCGCCGGCCTTCATCGCCGTCAAGACCTTGCCGTTCCACCCGGCCAGGAGCATCGCCGGCGCGCCCGCGATCGAGGAGTAAGACTCGCCGACGACGACGCAGAACGTTTCGAAGTGGCAGGAGACGGCGCCGGGGTACGTGGACCGCGCGCCGCCCGGGATGCTCGCCGTCTGCAGCGTCCACTTCGCGCCGTTCCAGGTCTCCATCAGCAGCGGGCCGGCACCGCCCTGCGATTCGCCGACCGCGATACAGACTGTTTGACGATTATGCAGGACACGCCGGTCAGGGAGGCGAAGCCGCCGTTCTTGGGCACCGGGGGCGCGGCGGTCGGGGTCAGCGACTTCCCGTTCCAGGTCAAGGCGTACGGCCGCTCGGCGCCGGCCCCGGCCAGCGTCAGGTACGTTCCGACCACCACGCAAGCGGTGGCCGACTTGCAGGAAACGGCGGCGAGGTTGATGCGCGCGACCGTCGGCTTCGGCGTCGGCACGGCGACGGAGCGCCAGGCCGTCCCGTTCCATGCCACGACGACCTGGGCCAGACTGCCCGACTTGCTGACGTTCTCCCCGACCGCCAGGCAGGAATTCGGCGTCCCGCACGAGATCTTGCCGCTGATGATGAATGCGGTAGCGGAAGTCCCCTGAGGCCGCGGCGCCAAGGGCGCGGCCGACGCGGCGGCCGATGGCAGAGCATTAGCGCCGGCGACCGCGAGCGCGACAAGCGCCAACAGCCCGGATATGACTATTTTGCGCACTGGACGCCTTTCGCGAAGGTCTCTCTTGGCAGTACACCACAATGCCACTAGTACCCACGTCGCGCCATTCAATGACGGATAACGCGTGCTCCGGCGAGTCGGTTATGAAATACCGGCGAATTCAGCGGGCCTGAATGCGATCACCCCGGTTCGATTCCATATGCCGGACAGCGATAGTGTGCCCTCATGACGGCTGAGGGCGATCGGGTCGCCGGGTTCGGCAGGCTTGAGGACGGGTTGAGGCAGTCGAGCCCCTGGTACACCTGGGGGCCGTATGTCAGCGAGCGGCAGTGGGGCACGGTCCGCGAGGACTACAGCCAGGACGGCGACGCGTGGAACTACCTGCCGCTCGACCACGCCAGGTCGCGCGCCTACCGGTGGGGCGAGGACGGGCTGGCCGGGTTCAGCGACATCCACCAGCAGCTCTGCCTCGGGCTGGCGCTGTGGAACGGGCGCGACCCCTTCCTCAAGGAGCGGCTGTTCGGGCTGACCGGGCCGCAGGGCAACCACGGCGAGGACGTCAAGGAGCACTGGTGGTACCTGGACGCGCTGCCGAGCCACGCCTGGAACCGGTGGCGTTACCACTACCCGCAGGCGACGTTCCCCTACGAGCAGCTCCGCACCGAGAACTCGCGGCGGGACCGGCGCAGCCCGGAGTACGAGATCCTCGACACCGGGGTCTTCGACCAGGACCGGTACTGGATCACCGAGGTCGCGTACGCCAAGAGCGACGACGCGCAGGAGCTGCTGGTCGAGATCACCGCGACCAACGCGGGCGAGGACGCGGACACGCTGCACGTGCTGCCGACCGCGTGGTTCCGCAACACCTGGTCGTGGGAGAACGGCGCGCCCAAGCCGGTTATGAAGCTCGGCCGCGAACGGCGCCGTCGACATCGAGCACCCCTTCCTCGGCCCGCTCGAGCTGCTCGCGGACACCGCCGACGACGGCCGCCATCGACGCAACAGCGTCACCCCGACGCCGCTGTTCTGCGAGAACGAGACCAACGGCCAGCGGCTCTTCGGCTGCCCGCCGGAGACGCCCTACCCCAAGGACGGCATCAACGACCACGTGGTCGGCGGCGCCCCGACCGTGAACCCGGAGCAGCAGGGCACCAAGTGCGCCTTCTGGTACCGGCTGACGGTCCAGCCCGGCGCGACCGCCACCATCCGGCTGCGGCTGCGGCCGAAGCAGGAGACGGGAACCAACGGTCCGTTCGATCAAGAAGGATTTTGATCTTGTCGTGCAGAGGCGGCGAGCCGAGGCGGACGAGTTCTACCAGGCGCTGACCCCGCCGCAGGCCAGCGCGGACGAGGCGCTGGTGATGCGGCAGGCCTTCGCCGGGATGCTCTGGTCGAAGCAGTTCTACAACTACGACGTGGCGACCTGGCTCGACGGCGACCCGGCGCAGCCGGCCCCGCCGCCGCGAGCGCGAGCTGAACAGGAACGCGCCGCTGGCGGAACTTCAACGCCTTCGACATCCTGTCGATGCCGGACAAGTGGGAGTACCCCTGGTTCGCGGCCTGGGACCTGGCGTTCCACTGCGTCTCGCTGGCCCACGTCGACCCCGGGTTCGCCAAGTACCAGCTGGTGCTGCTCTGCCGGGAGTGGTTCCAGCACCCGAACGGGGCGCTGCCGGCCTACGAGTGGGACTTCTCCGACGTGAACCCGCCGGTCCAGGCGTGGGCCGCGCTCGAGGTGTTCGCGCTTGACGGGGCGAAGGACCTCGACTTCCTCGCCCGGATCTTCGACAAGCTGCTGGTCAACTTCACCTGGTGGGTGAACAGGGAAGACGTCTGGGGCAACAACCTGTTCGAGGGCGGCTTCCTCGGCCTGGACAACATCGGCCCGATCGACCGGTCGCACCTGCCGCCGGGCACGGTCCTCGAGCAGTCGGACGCCACCGGCTGGATGGCCTTCTACGCGCTGTCGATGGCCACGATCGCGCTCATCCTCTGGCGCAACGGCCGCCAGGCCGGCGCCGACCTGGTGCTCAAGTTCCTCGAGCACTACGCGGGCATCACCACCGCGCTCGAGACCCAGGGGATGTGGGACGACGCCGACGGGATGTTCTACGACCACCTCTGCCTGGCCAGCGGCGCGGTCATCCCGGTCAAGGCCAGGTCCATGGTCGGCATGATCCCGCTGCTGGCGGTCGGCGTCGTCGACCACCAGATGGTCGTCACCGCGCTCCGGTTCAAGAAGGCGTTCGCCGACTTCCTGCACCGGCAGGGGCTGACCGACGCGGACAAGGCACGCGAGATGGGGATGCTGCGCGACGGCGACGGCCGCCCGGAGAAGCTGCTGCTCAGCGTCGTCGGGGTGGACCGGCTTAGGCCGGTGTTCCGGTCGCTGTTCGACGAGTCGAAGTTCCTGTCGCCGTACGGCCTGCGGTCGCTGTCAGCGCGGAACTCGAGGACCAGCCGTACGTGCTGCACCTGGAGGGCACGACCGCGACGATCGACTACGAGCCGGCCGAGTCCACCACGGCGATGTTCGGCGGCAACTCCAACTGGCGCGGGCCGATCTGGTTCCCGCTGAACTACCTGCTGTGCAACTCGCTGCACACGTACCACGCGTTCTTCGGCGACGACTTCACCGTGGAGTACCCGACCGGGTCCGGCCAGCACAAGAACCTCAGCGAGGTCGCCGCCGACCTGCGCGAGCGGCTCGTCTCGATCTTCCTGCGGGGCGAGGACGGGCGGCGGCCCTGCTACGGCTGGGTGGACAAGCTGCAGAACGACCCGAACTGGCGGGACAACATCTACTTCAACGAGTACTTCCACGGCGACAACGCCGCGGGCCTCGGCGCGAGCCATCAGACCGGCTGGACCGGGCTGATCGCGGACATCATCCGCCGCCGCCACGGCGCGGTGCCGGAGGCCATCGACTTCATCGGCGGCCTGGACTACCCGGCCAAGGACGACGAGCAGTGACCGCGGGCGCGGCCGGCGCCACGGTCAAGGCGCTGCCCGGCGACGGCGCCCGGCTCGGCGCGACGCCCGACGACGGCGGGGTGAACTTCGCGGTCGCCTCGACCGTGGCCGAGGAGGTCGACGGTCTGCCTCTTCGACGCCGCCACCGGCGAAGAGACCCAGGCCAGGCTCGAGCACTACGACGCGGGCGTCTGGCACGGCTTCGTGCCCGGCCTCGGGCCCGGGCAGGCCTACGGGTACCGGGTCAGCGGACCGTTCGACCCCGCCCGCGGCCTGCGCTGCAATCCGCGCAAGCTCCTCATCGACCCCTACGCCCGGCGCCGTCGCCGGCACCGTGACCTACGGCGACGCGCTGCTCGGCCACGACCCGGCCGACCCCGGCCAGGCCGTCGGGCGTCGACTCGGCCCCGTACGTCCCCCGGTCGCTGGTGATCGACGTCTCCGAGCAGGCCTACGACTGGGAGGGCGACACGCCAGCCGCGCCACTCGTATCGCCGACACCGTCGTCTACGAGGTGCACGTGAAGGGGTTCACCGAGCGCCACCCGGACGTGCCGCCGGAGCTGCGCGGCAGCTACGCCGGGCTCGGGCACGAGGCCGCGACCGGCTACCTGCGCGACCTCGGCGTCACCGCGGTCGAACTGCTCCCGGTGCACGAGTACGTGCCCGAGGGGTTCCTGCTCGACCGCGGCCTGACCAACTACTGGGGCTACAACTCGATCGGGTACTTCGCGCCGCACCAGGGCTACTCGGCGGCCGCCCGCAGCGCTCCGGGCGGGCTGGCCGGGGGCGGGCAAGTCAGGAGTTCAGGGACATGGTCAAGGCGCTGCACCGGGCGGGCATCGAGGTCATTCTCGACGTCGTCTACAACCACACCGCCGAGGGCAACGAGAACGGCCCCACGCTCAGCTTCCGCGGCCTCGACAACGGCGTCTACTACCGGCTCGACCCGGGCGACGCGAGCAGGTACTACGACACCACCGGCACCGGGAACTCGCTGAACGCGGGCGACCCGCGCACGCTCCGGATGATCATGGACTCGCTGCGCTACTGGCTGACCGAGATGCACGTGGACGGGTTCCGGTTCGATCTGGCCGCCACCCTCGGCCGCGACGAGGAGACCGGCAGCTTCGACCAGATGTCGGCCTTCTTCGAGCATCGTCGCCCAGGACCCGGTCGTGTCGGCCGCCAAGCTGATCGCCGAGCCGTGGGACGTCGGCCAGGCCGACAGCTACGACCTGGGCCGATTCCCCGCGCAGTGGCGGGAGTGGAACGGGCGCTACCGCGACTCGATGCGGGACTTCTGGCGCGGCCGGGACGTCGGCGTGGCCGAGTTCGCGACCCGGTTCAGCGGGTCGTCCGACCTGTACGGGGCCGCCCGCCGGCGTCCGACCGCCTCGGTCAACCTGATCACCGTGCACGACGGCTTCACGGCTGCGCGACCTGGTCTCCTACGACGACAAGCACAATGCAGGCCAACGGCGAGGACAACCGCGACGGGACCGACGACAACCGGTCCTGGAACTGCGGCGCGGAGGGCCCCACGTCCGACGCGGACGTCAACGCGCTGCGCGCCCGCCAGTCGCGGGCGATGCTGAGCACGCTGCTGCTCTCGTTCGGCCTGCCGCTGCTGCTCGGCGGCGACGAGCTCGGCCGCACCCAGGGCGGCAACAACAACGCCTACTGCCAGGACAACGAGATCTCCTGGGTCGACTGGGAGGCGGCCGACGACGAGCTCCGCGGCTACGTGCGGCGGCTGCTCGCGCTGCGCCGGGCGCATCCGGTCTTCCGTCGCCAGCGTTTCCTGACCGGTGCCGAGACCGCCGACCTCGGCTGGTACAGCGCGGCGGGCACGAAGGTGACCGACGAGCAGTGGGCCGACCCGACGATGCACGCGATCGCGGTCTACCTGGACGGGTGCGACGCCCCCGACGAGGCCAACGACGGCACGCCGCTGCTCGACGACGACTTCCTGATCCTGGTCAACGGCTGGCGCGAGCCGGTCACGTTCACGCTCCCCGAGGTCCGCGAGTCCGCCCAGACCTGGTTCGTGGAACTGGACAGCTACGATCCGGCCGTCTCGGCCGCCCGGGAGTTCCCGCGGCACACCGGCGATCAGCTGGTGGCCCGCCCCCGCTCGGTGACGGTCCTGCGCGCCCCGAGAGCAGAAAAAGACGAAATCGATTAGCCCGAACGGACCCGTGCTCCGCCTGGTAAGTCCGGTGCCTCGCCTGGTCGGCAAGGCGACCGGGGGCCACCACAGCTATGCGTCTAGTTCGGGCACCGGCCCTAGTCCGGCCCGACAAGGTTGACTACACGTGTGGCCCGCCCTCGGTCGCGCCCTCCATTTTAATCGACCCGGGACTTGGCTCGCGGCCGCGGAGCGTGGCCGCGGCGAGCAGGCCGGCCACGATGACGAGGCCGGCCGACAGGTAGAGCGCGTCGTGCAGGCCGTCGCCGAAGGACGCGTACGCCGCGCTGATCACCTTGCCCACGATCGGGCCGTAGGCGGAGTAGTTGGTGGGCGCCTGACCCGTCTCGATGAACGAGATGATCGTCGACTTGAAGCCGAGGATCGCGACCTTCTCGCCGACCGGGACGTTCAGGGCCACCAGGTTCGCGGTGAGGGAGGAGTTGAGCTGTGAGAACACCAGCGCGCCGAGTACCGCGACCCCGGTCACGGCGCCGATCTCGCGGCTGGTGTTGGTGGCGGAGGCGGCCATCCCCGAGCGCTCAGGCACCACCGCGTTGAGCACGGTCGCGGTGACCGGCACCACCGTGATGCCGATGCCGATGCCGGCCAGCGCAAGCGCCAGGCTGAGCAGCAGGTAGTTCGGGTGCGTGGTGATCAGCGGGTTGGCCAGCAGCAGGCCGGCCGCGAAGGCGGCGCAGCCGATGACGATGGGCAGCCGCGCCCCGGTCCGGGCGGTCCAGTAGCCGGCCGCCACCGACGCGATGATCATGAGGACGGTCATCGGGGCGAAGACGAGCGCGATCCGGTAGCCGGAGGCGTGCACGACCTCGTCCAGGTAGAGCGCGGTGAAGAAGAAGATCGCGAAGGTCGCGAAGTAGGTGCAGAACGCGACGGCGTTCGGCACCGTGAACCAGACCGAACGGAACAGACGCATGTCGAGCAGCGGGTTGGGCGCGCGCCGCTCCCAGAGCACGAACGCCACCGCGAGCACGAACGCCGCGCAGAGCAGCGCTATCACCAGCGGACGGGTGAAGCTCGACGTCTCCGAGTCGATGATCGCGAACAGCAGGGTGGCGAGCGCGCCCGCGCCGAGCACGGTGCCGACCGTATCGACCCGCAGCTGCCGGCGGTCGGAGCTCTCTGGCACGACGATCGCCGCGACGATCAGCGCGGCGAGGCCGAAGAAGAGGTTGAACCAGAAGATCGCGCGCCAGCTCCACAGGCCGATGAGGGCGCCGCCGATCACCGGGCCCATCGCCAGGGCGAGCCCGGAGACCGCGGCCCAGACGCCGACCGCGCGGGCGCGGGCGCGGTCCTCGGTGTAGACCTGCCGCAGGATCGAGAGCGTGCCGGGCTCGCTCGCGGCCGCGCCGAGGCCCATGATGACGCGCCCGGCGATCAGCGTCTGCGCGTTCGGCGCGAGCGCGCAGAGCACGGAGCCGGCGCAGAAGACGCCCGCGCCGCTCAGCATGACCTTCTTGCGGCCGAGTTCGTCGCCGATCATGCCGCAGGCGAGCATGATCGAGGCGAAGGCGAGGGCGTAGCCGCCGACCACCCACTGCAGGTCGGCGATCGAGGCGTGCAGGTCGGTCTGCATGTTGCCGAGCCCGACCGACACGACCGTGTTGTCGAGGAACGTGAGGAACAGCAGCGTGCAGAGCGCGGCCAGCGCAACCCATCGCGCGTGGACGCGCCCGCCGCCCTGCTGGCCGGCCCGGGCCGGCCTAGCCTGCTGAGTTGCATGCCGCCATTATGCACACCCGATTCACGTGAAACCTCATTTATCTGCGGGGTCAGTGCATGGCCGAGGAGGAGGTTGACGCGCTGCGCGACGAGTTCGCGGAGCGGATCCGCCGGTCGGGGCGCTACCCGAACCTCCTAGGCGGTCGAGGTCGCCATGCGGGCGCTGGTCGCGGGGCCGGCGTGGTCCCTGATCGCCCTGGTAATCCGGCTGTGGGTCGGAGTCATCGTCTCCTCGTGCGGGGCGATCAGCTTGATCGACCGGTCAAGTGCCGTCCTCGACACGGCGCCGAGGGCGGCGTCGAGCAGCGACCAGCTGAGCTCGTCGAGGGCGGCCCGCACCTTGGCCGCCTCCCGCGTCCGCCCGCAGACGCAGTCGAGCGCGGCCAGCAGCTTGGGGCTGATGGTGTCCGGCGCCATCTCCAGCCTGAACGCGTCGACCATGGGACAGGGCGAGTCGACCATGGCGGCGGTCTCGAACGCGTTCATGAGCGGTGACAGGTCGCCGGCGGTCGCCGGGTCGCAGAGGCCGGGAAACGGCACTTCCTCGTAGCCGGGGTCGTAGCCGCTGATGTAGACCGGCGTCCGCGACCGCTTGGACGCGAGCACCCCCAGCGCGACGTCGATCAGGCTCACCGGCCAGCCGAGGTCGGTGATCGCGTGCACCCGGAACTCACGCGGCCTGGCGCCCAGGCAGGCAAGCAGCAGGAGCTGGGCCGATTCGAGCGCGGACTGGACGTAGAAGGCGATCGCCGAGCCGTGCAGCCGGATGACGGCGTCGTCCGCGGCGCCGCCCGGGCCGGCTCCCGCGTCGGCCCAGTCGAGCAGCCGTTCGTAGAAGATCGAGTTGTCGATCACATGGGTGAACCGGGCCGCCGACACCAGCAGATCGCCGCCGGCCGCCGCAGTCGTCGCGACCCATTCCGCCGCCCGCTTGGAGGCGGTGTACATATCGGGCGAGTACGGGCGCAGCGCCTTGCCCGTCGATGCGCACACCACCTGGGGCACGCCCGCCGCCGCGGCCGCGGTCAGCACGTTGCGGGCGCCGAGCACGTTGGTGGTGACCGTGCCGTGCACGTCCACCTCGGCCAGGGCGGGCGAGCGCTGCGCGGCGACGTGGAAGATGACGTCTGGCCTGACCTGCGCGATGATCTCGTCGATACGGGCGCGATCCCTGGCGTCGCCCGCCAGGTACTCGGCCCCCGCCTGCCGCGGCCAGCCGCTCGTCACGCCCCGGCTGACCCCGACCAGGCGGCGGGGGCGGCGCCGCGCGAGCTCGGCCATCAACGTCGACCCGATGCACCCGGTCCCGCCGGTCACTAGCACGCTCGCGCCGCCGAGGCGCTGGTTGAGCTCCGTCTCCGGCAGGCACAGACCGCGCCGTTTGACGCGCAGGAACCGGGCATGTTCGGTCAAGGCCTCCGGTTTCGCCGCTATGAGTTCCCCGGTAAGCTCGCGCAGCCTGGCGACCTCGGCCTCGTTAAGATTCACCTTTCGCGCCGGCACCGCTTGCACCATTGCTTCGATGATTTCCGAGACTCGACTCACGCTGCGTCCTCCCGACATATGTCTATGAGCCCGTACGTATCGGACGTACCGGGAATATGAATAAGCTCCTAGATTTCTGGACTTGAGATTCCGGAGCCGAATGTTAACCTAGCATGCCGCTAAAGGGACGCAGAGTCACCTTCGGCGAACGGGTGTCCACGTTCACTAATGCAGTGATTTACATGGCCTGCCGAACGTGGATATTGGGAAGGCTCGACGCCTCATTCCCAAGGGCAAGAAGGCCGATATTCAACCTCCGGCCGGATCAGCGGCGGTCGGCCGCTTCCGGCCGCGCGATGCGGGCGCGGTCTGCCCGGGTTCGCCCGGCCGGCGGGCAGGCGTGGCTCTTGATGGCCGCGGTGACCCGCCGGTGCACCGGGGTCATCCTCTCCTCGTGCTGACAGATCAGCCTGGCCGACCGGTTGAGGGCGGTCCTATCGGCGGCGGCCAGGGTGGCGTTGAGCAGTGACCAGCTGAGGTCGTCGAGCGGGGACCTTACCTCGGCGGGGTCCTGGGTCTGCCCGCACACCTCGTCAAGCACATCGAGCAGCTTCTCGCTCATCGGGTCCTGGGCCATCTCCAGCTTGAATGAGTCCACCATGGGACAGGGCGAGCGGACCATCGCGGCGGTCTCGAACGCGTTGAACAGCGGTGACACGTCGCCGGCGGTCGCCGGGTCGTAGAGGCCGGGGAACGGCACTTCCTCGTAGCCGGGGTCGTAGCCGCTGATGTAGACCGGCGTCCGGCTCCGCTTGGACGCGAGCACGCCGAGCGCGACGTCGATCAGGCTCACCGGCCAGCCGAGATCGGTGATGGCGTGCACCCGGAACTCACCCGACGTGGCCCCCAAGTACGCGATCTGCAGGAGCTGAGCCGATTCGAGCGCCGACTGGACGTAGAAGGCAACCGACTCGCCGTGCAGCCGGACGACGGCTGCCTCTCCGGTGCCCAGGTCGGTTCCCCCGCTGTCGCCGCCGTCGGCGGCGGCCCAGTCGAGCAGGCGCTCGTAGACGATGGAGTTGTCGACCACGTGCGTGAACCGAGCCGCGGACACGAGGAGCTCGCCCCGTGCGGCCGTGACCGAGGCGGTCCATTCGGCGGCGCGCTTGGAGGCGGTGTACATCTCGGGCGAGTAGGGGCGCAGCGCCTTGCCCGTCGATGCGCACACTGCCTGGGGCACGCCCGCCGCCGCGGCCGCCGCGAGCACAGTGCGGGTGCCGAGCACGTTGGTGGTGACCGTGCGGTGCACCTCCACCTCGGCCAGGGCGGGCGAGCGCTGCGCGGCGACGTGGAAGATGACGTCGGGCCTGACCTGCGCGATGACCTCGTCCATGCGGGCGCGGTCCCTGACGTCGCCCGCCAGGTACTCCGCGCTCGCCTGAACGGTCCAGCTGGTGGAGACGTCCGAGCTGACGCTGACCAGGCCGGCCGGGGCGGCGCCGCGCGAGCTGGGCCATCAGCATCGAGCCGATGCACCCAGTCCCCCCGGTCACCAGCACGTTCGCTCCGCCGAGGCGCTGGTCGAGCTCCGCCTCGGGCAGGCAGAGACCGCGCTGCTCGACGCCAAGGAAGCGGGCGTATTCGACTGCTGCCTCCGGCTTTGCGGCGATAAGCTCGCGCGTGAGCTCGCGCAACCTGGCGACCTCGACTTCGTTAATACTCGCCTTTCGCGCCGGTACCGCGCGCACCATCGCTTCGGTCACTTCAGAAACCCGACTCATCCCCGCTGCCCCCCGGCGTTTGCGTAGAAACCCGTAGGTTGTCAGGTCTAGCGCATGCCTCTCGGGAAATGGTGCGCATCAAGTTGCCGTTGAGTGGCAATTGTGTGCTGAGTTGCTAGTTTGTTGCAATCCTGTGGAACTTACAAAGACGAATCATTAGCTGATGTGAACTCTCGCCCACAGATGCCGTTATTTCCAGCGAAAGTGGACGAAGAGGCGGCCGAAGTTCTTCGAGTCTTTTTCCACCCGGTGGTAGAGCGGCTTGATGTCCTTGCGCTCGAGGAACCTGAGCACGTGCTTCTTCAGCTGGCCCGACCCCTTGCCGGGGATGATCTCGATGACCGGCGCCTTCTTGGCCACGGCCTCGTCGAACTTCGCCTTCAGCGCCTTCTCGATCTCGGGGCCCGAGTTGTAGATGTCGTGCA
>CAVZHA010000007.1:0-906805 GCA_963774945.1 uncultured Actinomycetota bacterium
GAGCCTCGAAGGGTGGAGCGGCGGACGTGACTATCCTTCGAGACGCCGCGCCGCCGCGCGGCTCCTCAGGATGACTGCAGTGGGCGCAGCGACATCACCGCCAGTAAAACACAAAGCTGGCGATGAAGAGCATCGCCGTCACCGCCAGCGTTTGTGCCAGTATTTCCGAGGCGGCCCTTTTGGTGGCTTCGTCCATGCCGATCTCTCCCTAAACTTGGGCGCGCGTCGTCGCGGCCTGAAAAGACCTGATGACCTGATTTATGCTTTACTCGGAACACCCCGCGACGAATTTTCGCTTTGACGAGTCCCCACTCAGCGAAGTCCGACCGTGCCAGAATCGAACGCTAATGCGGCGGGATTTTCGACTTTGCGCGCAGCCGGTTTGTGCACGCGGGATGACGTTTTTGAAGCGATCGCCTGTGTGCGGCTCGCCGGGGGGTGTTGATCCCATCGACGCTGCCGGGCATGATCGATCGCGGCTCAAGCTCAATCAACCACAGGAAACCCAGGGATCATGGCCCGTATCGACTACAGCGACCCCGCGACTGCGAGCGAACGGACGCGCGAAATCCTTGGGAAAAACCGCAACGCCAACATCTTCCGGATGATGGCTCACTCGCCGAAATATTTTGAACAAGTATTGCCGGCTCGGCGGCGCCATAAGGCACCGGGGCGAACTCGATCCGGTGGTACGCGAACTCGCTATCACCCGGACGGGAATCCTGTGCGAAGCGCCTTACGAGATCGTGGCGCACAAGCGCATTGGCAAGGGCGTCGGCGTCACCGATGAACAGAATGCGGCGCTTGAAGACTGGAAATCCGCGACCTGTTTCAACGACGTGCAGCGTGCCGCGCTCGCCTTCACCGATGAAATCGTAGGCCTGAGGCGTCCCACCGAGGCGACATTCGCAGCCATCGCGGCGAAGTTGACGCCGGCGGCGCTGATCGAACTGCAACTCTCCGTCGGCTTCTACATCATGACGTCGAAATTCCTGGAAACCTTCGGCATCGACATGCAGCCTGCGGCCGAGATGGTCTAGGCGTTACTTCAACGAGGACAATATGAAAGCACGTGCATTGCCCCTGATCCGTATCGTCTGCGTCGCGCTGTTCGCAGCGTTCCTGCTCGGCGGTGCGCCGGCGGATGCGGCCACCGTCGTGGCGCTGGGCGCCAGCAACACCTATGGCAAGGGGGTTGCGCGCAACGAGGCCTTTCCGGCACAGCTTGAAGCGATATTGCGGGCCAAGGGGTCGAGCGTCCGCGTGATGAATGCCGGCATCAACGGCGATACCACCGAAGGGATGTTGCGGCGCCTGGACAGTGTCGTGCCGAACGGCACCAGCGCCGTGATTTTGCAGCCCGGCGGCAACGACCGGCGCAAGGGCAGCGTCGATCGCACCGCGGGATTCAAAGCCGGCTCGCGGCCCGAAGCATCCCGGTGATCAGTGTCCCAACAACATGCTGCACGGACTACCGCATCAGCCGGATGGCCAGCATCTCACACCCGAGGGCTACCGCATGCTGGCCGAGGCACTGGCTTCCCGGGTCGCGGGCGCCATCGGCCGCTGAACTTGTCGGCGCTGTAAGCCTGAGGTAGCTTGCCCGTCAACCGACGGAATTTTATTCCATTTCGCGGAATAAGTGGGCGGCACCACATGGGACGGCGCTCGGAGCGGCTCAGCAAACAGGGAAAGCTTGCCAGCGATCTGGCCGGCGAGGCTGACGTCATTCAGGTGGTCGCGCGTGCCTTCGACGTGTTGCGCTGCTTCGAGGGTCACGAAGCCCGGCTCGGCAATCTGGAAATTTCCAATCGCTGCGGCCTGCCGCGATCGACGGTGTCGCGTCTCACGCACACGCTGACCCGGATGGGCCAGTTGGTCTACCTGCCGCGCGACCAGAAATACCGGATTGGTCCGAGCGCCGTGGCGATGAGCACGTCGATGATGAAGGGGCTGCAGTTGCGCAACCTGATCCGGCTGCGCCTGCAGGATGTCGCCGAGCAATTGCCGGGGACCGTCGGCTTTGTGATCCCCGATCGTTTTCATCTGGTCTATCTCGAATTTGCCCGCGCGGCCAACGCGCTCGGTCTGCACGAAGGCACCGGCAGCCGCATCGCGATGACGAGACGGCGGCCGGTCACGCCTACACGGCCGCGCTCGACGCGGATGTCGGCGATGCTTTGCTGGCGGAAATGGAACGTGAAATTCCGGAAGACGCCAAACTGCTGCGAGGCCGTATCGAAGCCAACCGCCGCTTCCTGGAGGCACACGGCTACGTCGTCGCATGCGGAACCTGGAGCCTGCACATCAACGGTCTGGCGGTGCCGCTGTGGTCGCCGCAATATCAAACCTTCGTCGTGGTCGCGATCGGTCTTTTGTCGGCGATGTATGACGAGAAGCGCCTGCACCTGGAGGTCGCGCCCCGGATGCTGGAATTGAGCGCCGTCGTCGGCAGCCTGCTGGAGGGCGCCGATGGCGATATCTTCACTGGCCGTCTGGACAGAAAGCCGCCTACGCCGTCGCCGCTCTCGGGCCGCGAGATCGCCAGCGTGATCAAGGCGGCGACGATGCACAGCGCACCGGCGGCGAAGAACGCCGGCAGATAGGTCGCGAGCACGGTGCGCGACAGACCGGCGCCGAACGCCGCGGTCGCCGCGCCCAGCTGATGGCCCGCGAAGATCCAGCCGAACACCAGATTGGCGCGCTCCGGTCCGAACCGTTGCGCTGGTCAGCCGCACCGTCGGCGGCACGGTCGCGATCCAGTCGAGGCCATAGAACATCGCAAACAGCGACAGGCCGTAGAACGAGAAATCGGTGAAGGGCAGGAACACCAGCGACAGGCCGCGCAGGCCGTAATACCAGAACAACAGATAGCGGTTGTCGTAACGATCCGACAGCCAGCCCGAGACGATGGTGCCGAAGAAATCGAAGATGCCCATGGCGGCGAGCAGGCTCGGCGGCCTGAACCTGCGGAATGCCGAAATCGAGACACATCGGAATCAGATGCACCTGGACCAGGCCGTTGGTGCTGGCGCCGCAGATGAAGAAGGTGGCGAACAGGATCCAGAACACCCGGGTCTTGGCGGCGTCGCGCAAGGCGCCGAGCGCCGCCGCCATGATCGGCGCGTTGTTGGAGGCAGGCGCCGGCAACGGCTCGGTGCCGTCGTCGCCGAACGGCCGCAGGCCGACGTCGCTCGGGCGATCGCGCATCATCATCAGCACCGCAAAGGCCGCGACCCCGAGCATCACGCACATCAGCGCCAGCGCCATGCGCCAGCCCATCCGTTCGGTGAGACTAGCCAGCAGCGGCAGGAACACCAGTTGTCCGGTGGCGACGCTGGCGGTGAGGATGCCGACCACGAGGCCGCGCCGCGCCGCGAACCAGCGCGCGGCGACGGTGGCGCCCAGCACCAGCGCGGTCATGCCGGTGCCGATGCCGATCACGACGCCCCATAGCAGCATCAATTGCCAGACCTTGGTCATGGCCAGCGAGACCACCAGCGCCGAGGCCACGATCAGCAACGCCGACAGCGTGACGTTGCGCAGGCCGTAGCGGTTCAGCAGGGCGGCGGCGAACGGCGCCATCAGCCCGAACAGGATGAAGCGGATCGACAGCGCCGAGGAAATCTCCGCGGTGCTCCAGCCGAACTCCTGCTGCAGCGGCACGATGAATACGCCGGGCGCGCCGACGGTGCCGGCGGTGATCAGCGCGGTGAGGAAGGTGACGCCGACCATCACCCAGCCGTAATGGATGTTGCGGCGGGCGAGGGCGGCCGACAGCCAGTTGGAGATCATGAGCTTTCCTGCGTGTTGACCGTCAAACAATGGCATGAACGCTTCACGACTGAAATGCCATATTTCCCTCTTTCAGGACGACATGGGAAACGGTATCCCGTTAGATTACCATCATCATATAATGCACTGCGGAAATCGCAATGGCGGGCCGGTGTAAATTGTCGTGGGGCAGGCGTCACCTTTCATTCCATCTCCCCTTGCGGGAGAGGGTGGACGTGATGCGAAGCATCGCGGACGTGATGGGTTCTGGTCTATGATAGAAAGCACCCCTCATCCGACACGGACTTCGTCCGCGCGACCTTCTCCTACAAGGGGAGACGGGCAGGAAGGCACCGCGCGAATTGGCTACCGCTTCCGGTCGATAAAGCCCTGCATCAGCCGCTGCGGCTCGCCGGTCAGGAACGATTGCCCGAATACGCCGATGCTGAGGTTGACGGATTCCTTCAGCGGCAGTTCTTCCCATTGCCGGAGCAGGGCCTTCTGCGCGCGCAGCGCTTCCGGCGCCGCATTCCAGCAGGGCATCTCACCGTCTTCTCGACCGCGGCGTCGAGGCCGCCCTCGGGCGCGACCACGTCGATCAGCCCCCAGGCAAGCGCGGTGGCGGCGTCGATATTCCCGCCGTCATCACCAGCCAGCGGGCGCGGCCCCAGCCGATCAGCCGCGGCAACAGCGCGGCATGGATCACGGTGGGAATCCCGACCCTGACCTCGGGCATGCCGAATTTGGCGTCATGCGCGGCGATCCGGAAGTCGCAGGCGGCGGCGAATTCGAGGCCGCCGCCGAGGCACCAGCCGGGCATCCGCGCGATCACCGGCGCCGGAAATGCCCGCACCGCCTCGCAGAGATCGCGCAAGCCGGTGATGAACTTCTCCGCCGAAGTCTGGTCGAGCCGGCCATTTCCTTGATGTCGGCGCCGCCGATCATGCTCTTTTCGCTCTGGCCGGCGATCACGAGCACGCGGATATGGCGTTCCGTCGCCAGCACCTCCAGCCCTCGCGAACGCCGTTGATGACGGCCGATCCCAGGATGTTGAGCGAGCCGGCGTTGCAGATCGTCAGCCCGACGACGCCGCGCGGGTCGCGATCGACGCCGCAATAGGGATTGAGCATGTGCATGGGCGGTCTCGCGTATGGGAGCGTGTACTGTTGCGGACAGGCTATTCCCGGCCAAATCGCCGGCTTGTCAAGCGGCGCTGCCGGACCGTCGAGCCGAACCGCAACGCTCAACCTGGCCGGTGTCCGGCCATGTGAAATAGATGCAGCTTTTTCCGCGGCATGTTCCGCTATTATATGACTCGCAAACATCTTATGGGACTGCCGATGCGCTATTCCAGGGAACACAAGCTCGAAACCCACGCGCGGATCGTGAAGAAGGCCTCGGTGCGGCTTCGCGAAAAGGGCGCGCATGGCGTCGGCGTCGCCGACCTGATGAAGGACGCCGGCCTCACCCATGGCGGGTTCTACGCCCATTTCGATTCCCGGGAAGCGCTGGTCATCGAGGCGTTTGCCCATGCGATGGACCGCTCGACCGAGCGCTGGCGCAAGCTCGCCGAACAGACGCCGCCGGACAAGCGGCTGGCGACCATCGTGGATTCCTATCTGACGCCGGTGCATCGCGACGATCCCGGCCATGGCTGCGCGATTCCGACGCTGGGCGCGGAAATCGCCCGCGAAAGCCCGAAGACCCGCAAGGCGTTCGCCGCCAAGCTGGAGCAGATGATCGACATGCTGGCCGAGCAAATTCCGGACGTTCCGCGCAAGGCCGCGCGCAAGCAGGCGATGGCGGCGATCGCGACCATGATGGGAACGCTGGTGCTGGCCCGCGTCGCCGGCAATGGCGAGTTTTCCGACGAGATTCTCGGCGCCGGGCGCGACGCCGTGCTGGAACGGCGCCGGGCCAGCGGCGAAAAAGTCCGCGCCCAGAAAAGCCGCTGCTCCGCGCGGCACTGACGGGGCCTCACGTCAATCGCATTCGACATTGGTCGTAGGCGTGCCGAAAGCGCCGGCTAGGCCCGCATTTTCGCAAATGCGCTGCGCGTCGAAACCCTTTCCAAACGCGCAAAGACTGCAAGATGCCGCCAAATCCGGCCCTTGCAAATAGACTCTGGAGGAACCCATGCGCACAATCGGACATTTCATCGGCGGCCGCGAGGTCAAGGGCACATCGGGCCGGTTCGCGGACGTTTTCGAGCCGATGACCGGCGACGTCCAGGCCAAGGTGGCGCTGGCTTCCAAGGCCGAGAACTGCGCGCCGCGGTCGAGAACGCCAAGGCCGCGCAGCCGGAGTGGGGCGCCACCAATCCGCAGCGCCGCGCCCGCGTCATGATGAAGTTCCTCGAACTGGCGCAGCGCGACAACGACAAGCTCGCCGATCTGCTGGCGCGCGAGCATGGCAAGACCATTCCCGACGCCAAGGGCGACATCCAGCGCGGCCTCGAGGTGGTCGAATTCGCCTGCGGCATTCCGCATCTGATGAAGGGCGAATACACCGAAGGCGCCGGCCCCGGCATCGACATCTATTCGATGCGGCAGCCGCTGGGCGTCGTCGCCGGCATCACGCCGTTCAATTTCCCGGCGATGATCCCGATGTGGAAATTCGCGCCCGCGATCGCCTGCGGCAACGCCTTCATCCTCAAGCCGTCGGAGCGCGATCCCGGCGTGCCGATGGGGCTGGCGGAGCTGATGATCGAGGCGGGGCTGCCGCCGGGCATCCTCAACGTCGTCAACGGCGACAAGGAAGCGGTCGACGCCATCCTCGACGATCCCGATATCAAGGCGGTCGGCTTCGTCGGCTCGTCGCCGATCGCGCAATATATCTACGAGCGCGCGGCGGCGACCGGCAAGCGCGCGCAGTGTTTCGGCGGCGCCAAGAACCACGCCATCGTCATGCCGGACGCCGACATGGACCAGACCGTCGATGCGCTGATCGGCGCCGGCTACGGCTCGGCCGGCGAGCGCTGCATGGCGATCTCGGTCGCGGTGCCCGTCGGCAAGACCACCGCCGACCGCCTGATGGAGAAGCTGATTCCGCGCGTCGAGAGCCTGAAGATCGGCACCTCGATCGATCCGTCCGCCGATTACGGTCCGCTGGTGACCAGGGAGGCGCTCGAGCGCGTCAAGAACTATGTCGAGATCGGCATCAAGGAAGGCGCCACGCTCGCGGTCGACGGCCGCGGCTTCAAGATGCAGGGCTACGAGAACGGCTTCTATATGGGCGGCTGCCTGTTCGACAACGTCACCAAGGACATGCGGATCTACAAGGAGGAGATCTTCGGCCCGGTGCTCTCGGTGGTGCGCGCCCACGACTACAAGGAGGCGCTGGCGCTGCCGTCCGACCACGACTACGGCAATGGCGTTGCGATCTTCACCCGCGACGGCGACGCCGCGCGCGATTTCGCCGCCAAGGTCAATGTCGGCATGGTCGGCATCAACGTGCCGATCCCGGTGCCGATCGCCTACTACACCTTCGGCGGCTGGAAGAAATCCGGCTTCGGCGATCTCAACCAGCACGGGCCGGATTCGATCCGCTTCTACACCAAGACCAAGACGGTGACCGCGCGCTGGCCGTCCGGCGTCAAGGAAGGCGCGGAGTTCTCGATTCCGACGATGAATTGAGCGGAATTCGTCATGTCCGGGCAAAAGCGCGAAGCGCGTCTTCGCGCAGATGTCCCGGGCATCCACGACTTAAGGGCGGTCACAGCAGAAAAGACGTGGATGGCCGGGACGAGCCCGGCATGACGGTGATACCCCGAGGACAAACGCGAGCAACTAATGCAATTCGCTCTCAACGAGGACCAGATTGCGGTTCGCGACATGGCGCGGGATTTCGCCGCGGAAAAAATCGCGCCGCATGCGATCCGCTGGGACGAGGAGAAGCATTTTCCGGTCGACGTGATGCGCGAGGCCGCCACGCTCGGCATCGGCGGCGTCTATATCCGCGACGACGTCGGCGGCTCGGCGCTGACGCGGTTCGACGCGGCGCTGATCTTCGAGGCGCTGGCGCAGGGCTGTCCGACGGTGTCGGCCTTCATCTCGATCCACAACATGGCGTCGTGGATGATCGATGCCTATGGCAACGACGCCCAGCGCCAAAAGTGGCTGCCGAAACTCTGCACCATGGAATTGCTGGCGAGCTATTGCCTGACCGAGCCCGGCTCCGGATCGGACGCCGCGGCGCTGCGCACCCGCGCGGTGCGCGACGGCGACCATTACGTGCTCAACGGCCAGAAGCAGTTCATTTCCGGCGCCGGCAAGGGCGACCTCTATGTGGTGATGGTGCGCACCGGCGGCGACGGGCCCGGCGGCATCTCGACGCTGGTGGTCGAGGGCGATACGCCGGGGCTCTCGTTCGGCGCCAACGAGCGCAAGATGGGCTGGAATGCGCAGCCGACCCGCGCGGTGATTTTCGAGAATGCGCGCGTGCCGGTCGCCAACCGGCTCGGCGACGAAGGCATCGGCTTCAAGATCGCGATGGCCGGGCTCGACGGCGGCCGCATCAATATCGCGGCCTGTTCGCTCGGCGGCGCGCAATGCGCGCTCGACAAGTCGCTGGCCTATATGCGCGAGCGCAAGGCGTTCGGAAAGCGCCTCGACGAATTCCAGGCGCTGCAGTTTCGGCTCGCCGACATGGCGACCGAACTGGAGGCGGCGCGGACCTTTGTGTGGCGCGCGGCGGCGGCGCTCGACCGCAAGGACGCCGACGCGACCATGCTGTGCGCGATGGCCAAGCGCTTCGGCACCGATGTCGGCTTCGAGGTCGCCAACCAGGCGCTGCAACTGCATGGCGGCTACGGCTATCTCAGCGAATACGGCATCGAGAAGATCGTGCGCGACCTGCGCGTGCACCAGATTCTCGAAGGCACCAACGAGATCATGCGGCTGATCGTGTCGCGCAAGCTGATCGAGGGCGCGCGATGACGGCTCGCCGCGGTCGCGACTGGTCCGAGCCCGACCTGATCGCGCGGCGCGAGGGCGCCGCCGGCGTCATCCGGCTCAACCGGCCGAAGGCGATCAACGCGGTGACGCTGGAGATGTTTCGCGACATCGACAAGGCGCTCGACGCGTTCGAGGCCGATCCGGCGGTCGCGGTGATCCTGCTGGAAGGCGCCGGCGAGCGCGGCCTGTGCGCCGGCGGCGATATCCGCGCGCTCTATGAAAGCTCGAAGGTGCACGGCGATCTCGGCAAGATCCTGTGGCGCGAGGAATACATTCTCAACGCGCGCATCGCCAAATTCCCAAAACCCTATGTCGCCTTCATGGACGGCATCGTGATGGGCGGCGGCGTCGGGCTGTCCGCGCACAGCCGCCATCGCGTCGTCACCGAGCGGACCAAACTGGCGATGCCGGAGGTCGGCCTCGGCTTCTTCCCCGATGTCGGCGGCACCTGGCTGCTGTCGCGCTCGCCGGGCGAGATCGGCACTTATTTCGGACTGACCGGCCAGACCATGAACGGGCCCGACGCGATCTATGCCCGCTTTGCCGACGCGGTCGTGCCCTCCGGCAAACTGGCCGCGTTGCGCGAGGCGCTGACCAAGGTCCGCGCCGGCGCGACCTCCGCCGAGGTCAAAACCCTGATCGATGGTTTTGCGACCGGCGAGACCTCGGGACCCGTCGCCGCGATGCAGTCGCAGATCGACGGCTGGTTCGCCCATGACCGCATGCAGGATATCGTCGCGGCGCTGCAGCGCGACGGTTCGGAGCTGGCGCAATCGACGCTGAAGACATTGAACGAGAAGTCGCCGCGCGGCATGGTGGTGACGCTGAAACTGCTGCGGCTGGCGCGGGCATCGTCCTCGCTGGAGCAATGCCTGGTGCGGGAGTATCGTGCCGCGCTGGAAGTGTTCGCCAGCGACGATTTTCGCGAAGGCGTGCGCGCCGCCGTGATCGACAAGGACCGCAATCCGCACTGGTCGCCGCCGCGGATCGAGGATGTGACGCCGGAGATGATCGCGCCTTATTTCGCGGAAATCGGCGCCGACGAACTGGTGTTCGACCAAACCAGATAGAAATCTCGGCGGAGGAACTGACATGGCAAATATCGCATTCATCGGCCTCGGCAATATGGGCGGCCCGATGGCCGCCAATCTGGTCAAGGCCGGCCACAAGGTGATCGCGTTCGATCTGGTGGCGGCCTCGCGCGATCAGGCCAAGGCCGACGGCGCTGCGATTGCCGATAGCGCGGCCGCTGCCGTGAAGGGCGCCGAGGTCGTCATCACGATGCTGCCGGCCGGCAAGCATGTGATGTCGGTCTGGAGCGACGTCGTTCCGTCCATGGCCAAGGGCGCGCTGATCATCGATTGCTCGACCATCGACGTCGAAAGCGCCAAGCAGGCCCATGCGCTGGCGGCCAAGCACGGCATCGCCTCGGTCGATGCGCCGGTCTCCGGCGGCACCGGCGGCGCCAAGGGCGCGACGCTGACCTTCATGTGCGGCGGCGGCGACAAGGCCTTCGCGGCGGCAAAGCCGATGCTGGAAAAGATGGGCAAGAAGATCGTGCATTGCGGCGACGCCGGCGCAGGGCAGGGCGCCAAGATCTGCAACAACATGATCCTGGCAGCTTCCATGATCGCGGTCTGCGAGGCCTTTGCGCTCGCCGAGAAGCTCGGGCTGTCGCATCAGGCGCTGTTCGACGTCGCCTCGACCTCGTCGGGGCAATGCTGGGCGCTGACGACCTATTGCCCGGTGCCGGGCCCGGTGCCGACCTCGCCCGCGAACAACGACTACAAACCGGGCTTTGCGGCGGCTCTGATGGTGAAGGACCTGACGCTGGCGCAGGAGGCGGCCAAGGCCACCGGTGCCGCGACGCCGCTCGGCAAGCATGCGCAGGAAATCTACCAGGCGTTCGATGCCGCGGGCCATGGCGGGGTCGATTTCTCCGGGATTATCCAGCACGTGCGGGAGCTGGCGGGAAAGTGATCGATACGTCATTGCGAGCGAAGCGAAGCAATCCAGCTTTGCCGCAGTAAAGCTGGATTGCTTCGTCGCGGAGCCTGTCATCGGGCACGCATTCGCGCGACCCGTTGGCTCCTCGCAATGACGACAATTTAAACCGGCTCGTTCGATAGGCCACAGAGATGACCACATTCCAGGACGCGCGTTCCTTTCTGCTCAGGCATCGCACCGACTACGATGCCGCGGTGAAGGGATTCCGCTGGCCCGATCCGGTGCCGTTCAACTGGGCGCTGGACTGGTTCGATGCGGAGCTGGCGCGCAATGCCGATAGCAGGGATCGCGCGGCGCTGTGGATCGTCGATGCCGGCAGCAATAAGGAGACAAAACTTTCGTTCGCAGCGCTGTCGCATCGTTCCAACCAGGTCGCGAACTTCCTGCGCGCGCAGGGCCTCAAGCGCGGCGATCATCTGTTGCTGCTGCTCGGCAATGTCGTCCCGCTGTGGGAGACCATGCTGGCGGCGATCAAGCTCGGCGTCGTGGTGATCCCCGCGACCACGCTGCTGACGCCGGACGAATTGCGCGACCGGCTCGATCGCGGCCGGGCCAAGGTCGTGGTGGCGACGCAGGACCAGGTCGCGAAATTCGCCGGCCTCGGCGGCGATAAGCTTGTTCGCATCGTCGTCGGCGCGTCGTCGAAGCATGAGGGCTGGCTCGCCTACGAACAAGCCGCGGAATTCCCGGAAATCTTCAAGCCGGATGGGCCGACCCATGCCGACGATCCGATGCTGTTGTATTTCACCTCGGGCACCACGGCAAAACCAAAGCTGGTGCGGCACAGCCAGCGCAGTTATCCCGTCGGCGGGCTGTCGACGATGTACTGGCTCGGGCTGCAGCCCGGCGACGTCCATCTGAATATCTCCTCGCCGGGCTGGGCCAAGCACGCCTGGAGCTGCTTCTTCGCGCCGTGGAATGCCGGCGCCACCGTGTTCGTGGTCAATCAGCCGCGCTTCGACGCCAAGGGACTTTTGGCGACCATCGGCCGCTGCGGCGTGACGACGTTGTGCGCGCCGCCGACGGTGTGGCGGCTGTTCATTCAGGAGAAGCTGGCGACGTTCAAGGTGTCCTTGCGCGAGGTCTGCGGCGCCGGCGAGCCGCTCAATCCCGAGGTGATCGATCAGGTGCGAGCGGCCTGGGGGCTGACCATCCGCGACGGCTACGGCCAGACCGAAACCACGGCACTGGCCGGCAATTCGCCGGGGCAGAAGGTGAAGGTCGGGTCGATGGGCCGCCCGCTGCCGGGTTATCGCGGTTGGCCGCGTAGACGGCGGCGAACGCGGAGCCGGTCTGGGCCGGGTCGCCGTCGATCGCGACCTGGTTCTTGTAGATCGGGTTGAGCAGCGACTTGAACGACGTCGGCGGGGTCTTCACCTTCGACGGGTCGTAGCCGATGGCCACGTAGCCGCCGTAGTCGGCGTAGTAGTCGCCGTTGGCGGCCTTGGCCGCGGCCGGGATGTCGTCCCAGGTCGCGACCTTGTAGGGCGCCCACAGACCGGAGGTGTCGCCGCTGACGGCGAACGAGCTGCCGACGTCGACGACGTCGGGGCGGTGCTCTTGCCCTTGAGCTCGTTGATCGCGCTGATCTCGTTGGCGCTTGAGCCCTCGGGGTTGGCGTCGGTGATCTTGATGCCGTACATGGCGGTGAACGCCTTCATGATCGCGCCGTAGTTCGCCCAGTTGGAGGGCAGCGTGATGACGTTCAGCTGGCCTTCCTTCTTGGCGGCGGCGATGAGGCCGTTCATGCCGCCGAAGGCGGCGGCCGAGGTGGCGGTGCTGGCGTCGACGGCGGCGGTGCTGGCACTCGAGGTGCCGCTGGCGGCGGTGGTCGAGCTCGACGAGCTCGAGCAGCCTGCCGCGAGAAGAATGGAACCGACCGCGGCCACGGTGGCCACGATCGTCTTGGATGCGCGCAAAATAAACCCTCCCATGCTGCCCCCGGGTACGGGGCAGGCCTTGGCATCTTGGCTAGACAAGTGGTAATCCTGGCCAATCAGCCTGAACGGGAGGTTTCCAGGCGATTGACTTCAGCCGTCCGTCTCATCGCGATTTGTGACGGTAAGCCCGGGATGATCACAGCCCGCTAACGGCAGGGGCCTAGGCGGACTTTTCGGCCGTGCCGAGCCGGGGGAACGGAGCGGTCGCGAAGATCACCTCGACCGGTACCTCGAAGTACCCGGCGATGCGGAGCGCCAGGTAGAGGCTGGGCTGTACTCGCCGCGCTCCAGGTAGCCCACCGTCTGGTAGTGCACCCCGAGCGCGTCCGCGAGCTCCCGGCGGGAGACGCCGCGCTCGGCGCGGAGCATCGCGATCCGGTTGTAGACGGTCTCACTCATGACAGCAAATCTCTCACGTCCGGCCCGTCCCTCAAGTCCGGCGCAGCATCGCGCGCTCGCGCCGGGCCATGACCTTGGCCCCCGACTCCCGCTGCGCCATCCGCCGCAGCACCGGCGGCGCCGCCAGCAGCCCCACGGCCGCCCAGCCGCACAGCGCGAGCAGCACGTACCCGAGCCGCCAGGACCCGTCGAGCTCGACCGACCGGAGCGCGCCCGGTAGCAGCGCCGCCCGCATGCCGAGCCCGAGCCAGTACACTGGGAACACCTGCCCGATCGCCTGCAGCCAGCCCGGCAGGTGGGTGATCGGGTAGAAGATGCCGGAGATCGCGGCCAGGCCGGCGAACGGCAGCACGATCAGGCCGACGAACCGGGGGTCGGCGATCAGCGATCCGAGCAGGATGCCAAGGGCCTGGGCGTAATCTTCATCTCCCACACCCTCCCCCACGTCCTCCAGCCCACCGACCGGGTCGTGGTGCTGCGCCTCGGCAAGGTCGTAAGGGACGCGCCCACCTCGGAGTTCGACGCCGAGAGCCTGCTCGGAACCATCACCGGCCTCATTGACTCGGTGTGACGTCCAGTGGAGCAGGCAGGCGGAGCCACAGTCCGTTCAGCATAAAAATCGGCGGATTCGACCGGTCGTCGCACCACTGGTGGTTAGTCGGCTGGTGACAGGAGTTTAGCGAGGCGCTCGGCTGGGGTTCCCAGCCGAGCGTTTTGCGTGGCCTGTCGTTGAGCTCGGCGGCGACTTCTTCGAGGCGGGCGGCGGCGTGGCGGGACACCACCACCTTCGCCCCGTCCGGGTCATCGCCCAGGCGCTCCCCGACGAACAGCGGCATCAAGTCCCCGTCCTGAAAGTCCGATACCACCTCGGCAGCCGTCAGGAGATCCATCAGCGACCTAATGAGCAGTGCTCACGCCAGCAGGCGGGCACGACATCCCAGCAGCGATTCAGGGCCTCCCGGTCACCGGCCGGGGCACTGTCTTGAAAAGGACTAGAAGCCCGGATCTTTTGAGTGCTCACCAGCCGACGGATACGGGTCCGAGCCTCCCATACGGCGACCCGACAAACCCCATTAGATCTTTTTCCTGAACGGACCGTGATGCCTCGCCAACGCCCTGCTGGTCAGCTCAGCCGGCGGACAGCCTGGGCGCTGGCCGAGGGCTACCGGGTGGGCGGGGGGCGGCCTGATTAGTGGCCGCGGAACGCTTCGGCTAGCCACCAGGCGGGCTGGCCGCGGGTCACCTTCGCGTCCACGACCAACGGGCGGTCCCGGGGTCCGCTGATCCAGTCGGCGACGGCGGCCAGGTCGGCCCGCGCCCGGACCGTGACGCCAGCGCAGCCGAAGCCGCGGCCGATTGCGGCGATGTCGGCGGGCGGGAACGTGACGTGGTCGAGCGGATGCCCGTCGGGGCCGAAGTGATGGACCTCCGCGCCGTAGGCCTCGTCGTCGTACACCACCACGAGCAGGTCGAGGCCGAGCCGGACGGCGGTCTCAAGCTCGCTGATCCCCATCAGCGCGCCGCCGTCGCCGAGCGCGGCGACGGTCAGCCGGTCCGGGCGGGCGACGGCCGCGCCGATCGCGGTCGCTAGGCCGAGGCCGATTGACTGGAAGGCCTGGGTGAAGACGAAGCCGTCAGGGTCCGGCGGGTCGAGGTACATGGCGGGATAGCCCATGAAGTTGCCCGAATCAACGGCGATCGTCCGCTCGGCGGGCAGCAGGTCATCCAGGGCGGCGGACAGAGTGCGAGGGTCGATACGCCCGGCTTCGGCGTCCTCCGCATACGGCACGTCACGCCAGCGGCCTTCCCGGGCCAGGCGTTCGGCGACCTTGGCGGAGCGGTAGCCGGGCCCGTGGTGACCGCGGCGCTGGAGTTCCCGCGCGACGGCGTCCGCGGTCACCGCGACGTCGCCGACAAGCCCAAGGTCGATCCGGTGCTGCGCGCCAAGCGCGTCCTGATCGAGGTCGACCTGAACCACGGTCGTGTCGTCACCGACGAGCGCGCCGTGCCGCAGCGTCCACATGTTCAGCGCGCAGCCCCAGCCGACGAGTAGGTCCGCGTTCCTGATCAGCTCGGACGCCACCGGAGTGGCGAATCCGCCGCTCACGTCGAGATTGAACTCCTCGCCGCGGAACAACCCGCGGCAGACGGCGGAGGTGGAAAGAAGCGCCCCGGTCCGTTCGGACAAATGGGTTAGTTCTTTCTTCGCCTGGCGGGCGCCGCGGCCCGCGAGAAACACCGGCCGCTGCGCGGCCGCCAGGGCATCGGCCAGCGCCGAGATCGCATCGCGGTCCGCCGCCTGCGGCATCGTGGCGGGGTAGGCGGGCAGCTCGAACAGGGCCGGGGCCGGGGCGGCCTGCACGTCGAGCGGCAGGTTGAGTAGCACCGTCCGGCGCTCGGTGATGGCGGTGTGGTAGGCGCGGGCCAGGTCGGCGGCGGCCGTGGCGGCGGATGTGATCCGTTCCGGGACGGCGCCGACCGCTGCGGCCAGGGCGGACTGGTCGATGTGGAAGTTCGACCGTGGCGCGGTCGCCTCGGCCGCCAGGACCAGCATCGGGGTGCGGCTCTTGGCCGCCTCGGTGATCCCGGTCATCGCGTTGGTCAGGCCCGGCCCCTGATGGACGCAGAGCACGCCGAGCTCGCCGCTGACCCGCGCGTGGGCGTCGGCCATCACCGCCGCGCCGCCTTCGTGCCGGGCGGGGACGAATCGCGCGCCCGCGGCGGTCAGCGCGTTGGTGACGTGGAAGTTCCCGCTGCCGACCACGCCGAACACGGTCGTGACACCCAGTCGCGCCAGCGCGGTGCCGACCGCGTGCGCGACGGTGGTCACCGCTCGACCAGGGCGAGCACCCGGGCCGGCGAGCCGGAGCCGGCGACGATCGGCAGCGGGGCCGCTATCACGATCGCGCCCTTCGCGGGCAGCCGGTCAAGGTTGCGGAGCTGGGTGAGCCCGTACTTGCCGGCGCCGAGGACCGCCGCGTGGCACGGAAAGGCGGGCTCGAAGCCGAAGGCCTGGCCGGCGTCGGTGCCGACGGTCTCCACGCCGATGCCGAGCAGGTCGGTGCCGGCCAGGTACGCGGCAGCCGCCGGGGTGACGCCGGGCGTGTGCGGGCCGCGCTCGTCGGCGTTGGCGAACGCTTGCGGGTCGTTACCACGGGCGCTCCAGCCGGTGCGAAACAGCAGCCAGCCATTCTTGGGGAGCGGGCCGTTTGCCTCCTGCCACTGCTCCAGGTCGGCGACGTCAAGCACGTAGTCCGGGTTCTCGGCGGCTTCAGCAGTCTTGTCGACGACCACAGCCGGGCCGATCAGCCGCCGCGGCGGGATCTGCGACACGTCCTCCAGGTCCTTGCCCGTGATCCAGTGGTTGGGCGCGTCCAGGTGCGTGCCGGTGTGCTCGCCGGTGCGGAAGTTGTTCCAGTACCAGGCGGGTCCGCGGTCGTCGTACCGGCTGATCTCCTCCAGCTGGAACGGCACCGTCTGGCCGAGTTCCGGCGGCAGCTGCAGGATCGGGGTCCCTGAATGCAGCGGCGACGTGAGGTCGATGACCTCGATCGTGCCGTCGATGATCCGCGCTGCGAGCGAAGCGAGGTCGGCCATGGCGAGTCCCTCCGGGTAATCGACGTTGCGACCGTAACGGGGTTCCCCAGATTCCGTCAATGTCATCACGTGCGCCAGCGGTAAGCGGCTGCTCGGGGCTGGCCAGGGCTGCGGGTAGCGCCAGGGGCGATGAAGGCGGCTCAGGGCGCCGGGCCGAGGGTGACGAGGAGCTGCGCGGGACTGACGTAGTCGTCGTAGCACCCGCCAGGAACAAGGGGTTGCCGACCATGCCGTTCTGCGGGCTGAGTGCGTGCAGGTGCGCTTAACGGGCGGTTCAGGCGGCGATAAGCCGAAAGCGCCCGTGGTTCCTCCGCCAAGTCCCGGGGGTTCCTATACCAAGCAAGCGCTTGGTACGCTACCCGGGCAGACCCGATCAGGGAGATGAGCAACGATGCCCCTCAAGTACCTGTCCCCGGAGTGGATCGACGCCTACAACGCCACCGTCGCGGCCGACGACTCGGTCCGGGCGGCGATGAAGGGCAAGAGCGCGGTCATCCAGATGCTGATCGCCGAGGCGCCGGACGGCGAGATCCACTACTGGCTGCGGATCGGCGACGGCAGCGTCTCGGCCGCGCTCGGCGACGCCGACAACGCCGAGGTCACGATCAGCCAGTCGTACGACACCGCCGCCAAGGTCAACAGCGGCGAACTGGACGGACAGAAGGCGTTCACCCAGGGCAAGGTCAAGATCAAGGGCAAGATGATGAAGATGATGCAGCTGCGCGGGCCGCTGGCCGAGCTGCAGAAGGCGCTCAACACGATCGAGACCGAGTACTAGCGGCTGAGCCACCGAGCTGCTCCTCCCGGCGGGCGTTCCGCCGACTGCCCCGCCGGGAGGAGCGGGTTTCCTACAGCTCGATCCCGGGGTAGAGCGGGTGACGGCCGAGCAGCTCGGCGCAGCGGTCCCGGCTGTCGGCCGCGACCTTGGCGTCGAGGACGTACTTGGCCTTCGACGTGCTCCCGGCGGGCGTGGTCGCGGCGAGCACGGCGGCGAAGATGTCGGCGATCTCGTCGAGCTCGTCTGGGCCGAAACCGAGCGTGGTCAGGGCCGGGGTGCCCATCCGGATCCCGGACGTGTACCAGGCGCCGTTGGCGTCCCGCGGGATGCTGTTCCTGTTGGTCACCACGCCCGCGTCGAGCAGCGCCGACTCGGCCTGGCGGCCGGTCAGCCCGAAGCTGGCGGCCACGTCCGCCAGCACCAGGTGGTTGCTGGTGCCGCCGGTCACCAGCCGGACGCCGCGCCGCTGCAGCCCGTCCGCCAGCGCCTGGGCGTTGGCGACGATCGCGGCCGCGTAGCCGGCGAACGAGGGCTGGCGGGCCTCGGCGAACGCGATCGCCTTGGCCGCCATCACGTGCGGCAGCGGGCCGCCGAGCACCATCGGGCAGCCCTTGTCGACGAACGGGGCGTACTCGTCGGTGCAGAGCACGAACCCGCCGCGCGGGCCGCGGAGCGACTTGTGGGTGGTCGACGTGACCACGTCGGCGTGCAGCACCGGGTTCAGGTCGCCGGTCAGCACGCCGCCTGCGACCAGGCCAGCGAAGTGGGCCATGTCGACCATGAAGGTGGCGCCGACCTCGTCCGCGATCTCGCGCATGATCGCGAAGTTCGGGGTGCGCGGGTAGGCCGAGTAACCGCCGACGAGGACGGCCGGCCGGAACTCCCGCGCCTGGGCGGCGAGCGCGTCGTAGTCGAGCTGCTCGGTCACCGGGTCGGTCCCGTAGCTCGCCTGCTCGAACAGCTTGCCCGAGATGTTGTGCCGGAACCCGTGGGTGAGGTGGCCGCCGGCGTCAAGCGCCATCCCCAGCATCCGCTGCGAGAGCAGTTCCCCGCGCAGCCGCTCCCAGTCCGCTGCCGCCAGGTCGTTCACGGTTCGGACGCCCGCCGCGGCCAGGGCCGGCTCCTCCACCCGGCGGGCGAGGATGGCCCAGAACGCGACCAGGTTGGCGTCGATGCCCGAATGCGGCTGGACGTAGGCGTGCTCGGCGCCGAACAGCGCCTTGGCGTGCCCGGCGGCGATCGACTCGACCCGGTCGACCATCTCGCAGCCCGCGTAGAAGCGCTGGCCGACGGTGCCTTCCGCGTACTTGTCGGACAGCCAGTTGCCCATCGCAAGCAGCACCGCGGGCGAGGCGTAGTTCTCCGACGCGATCAGCTTGAGCTGGCGGCGCTGCGACGCGAGCTCGCCCGCGATCGCTGCCGCGACGTCGGGCTCGGCCGCCGCGATGGTCTCAAGCGCGGCCGTGTAGGCGATCGCGGCCGACCGCGACGGGGTGCGGGCGGGGCTGTCGACAGCGGATACGGGACTGGCTGGACTGGTCATATGCGTGCTCCCTGCGGGCGGCTGCGGCTGCTTGGGCGACGTCGAATGGCACTCGCCCAGGCGCACGGCTCGCCCGGCGACAGCCGGGGGGCCGCTCCCCGGTGGTACTCCACCCGAACGCCAGTCACGGCCCGCCTCTAAGGTACCGCCTCCTAGGGTGGCACCATGACGCTCATCGACAAGATCGCATGGATCCGGCTGGCGGACGGGAAGATCCTCAGCACCCGGTCACGGGGCAAGGACGTCTACTACCTTCCCGGCGGCAAGCGCGAGCCGGGCGAGGCCGATGTGCAGACCCTGGTCAGGGAGATCCGCGAGGAGCTCGACGTCGCGATCGCGCCCGACAGCGCCAGCCACGTGGGCACCTTCGAGGCCCAGGCGCACGGCCACGCGACCGGGATTACCGTGCGGATGACCTGCTACGCGGCCGACTATCGGGGGACGCTAGCCGCCAGCAGCGAGATCGCCGAGCTAGCGTGGCTGAGCTATGCCGATCGCGACCGGGTGTCCCCGGTCGACCAGATCATCTTCGACCACCTGCACGGTGGCGGCGAGCTCGCCTGACGGCTGTCCCCGGCCGGTCGTCAGTGGCTGGTCCAGCCGCCGTCCACCGGCAGCACGGTGCCGGTGATGTAGCCGGACTGCGGGTCGGTCAGCAGCAGCGCGGCGCCGGCCAGTTCTCCCGGCTCGGCCCAGCGGCGCAGCGGGACCTCGGCCTCGAGGAAGCGCCGGACCTGCGGGTCGTCGTCGATTCCTTCGTTCAGCGGTGTACGGAACGGTCCCGGCGCGAGCGCGTTCACCGTGATGCCAGTCCCGGCCAGCTCGACCGCCAGGCTGCGGGTGAGCTGGACGACGGCCCCCTTGCTGGCGGCGTACCCGGACCGGCCGGCCGCGCCGACGAGCCCGAGCGCGCTGGCGAGGGTGAGGATGCGGCCGTACCCGGCCTCGCGCATGGGCCGGACGGCGGCCCGACAGGCCAGCCAGGTGCCTACCACGTTGACCTCCAGGCAGGCGCGCAGATCGGCCACCGACAGCTCGTCGAGGGCGCCACGGGCCTGGACCCCGGCGCTGGTCACCAGCACGTCCAGCCGACCGTAGCCGGACAGCGCGCGATCGACCAGGCTGGTCACGGCGTTCTCGTCGGTGACGTCGCACGCGTGGCCGAGCGCCGACGCGCCGGTCTCGGCCGTCAGTCGCGCAGCTGCCTGCTGGCAGCGCTCGGCCGACCGGCCAGCCAGCAGCACGGTGGACCCGGCCCGGGCGAGGGCGCCGGCGATCGCGAACCCGAGGCCGGCCGAGCCGCCGGTGACGACCGCCACCTGGCCCGCCCGTGGCGACGGCTCAGTCCGGTCACTGACTCCCGTTTGGTCGCTGACCCCGGTTCGGTCCGCGGGCGACGGGTCCGGAGATTCCTCAGTCACTCGAGCTACCTCAGGCATTGGGACATGCTCGCAGAACAACCCGTTTGGCTGCCAGCCAGATGCGGCCAATCCGGGAGAGCCGCCACGGTCCGTTCGACATACCGTTTTTGAGTCTCTTGACTGTGAACGCGCTCGGGTTAGAGCCAATCGGCGTGCCGGGGCCAGCCGAGCAGGGTGTCGACGACCTCGGGCGGGCCGGTGTCGCTGCCGGCGTCCATCGCCGCGTACCGGCCCCGGTAGAACAGGAGCGGACGGCCGGGCCGGGACGGGCCGAGTTCGGTGACGCGGCCGACGACCAGGTAGTGGTCGCCGGCCTCGTGCACGGCTTCCACTGCGCACTCCACCCAGGTGAGCGCACCGGCCAGGACCGGCGCGCCTGAGCGCGACGGGGACCAGCTGAGACCGGCGAACTTGTCGGGGCCGGAGACGCCGAACCGGCGGGCGATGTCCTGCTGGCCGTCGGCGAGGACGTTGACGCAGAAGTAGCCGCTGGCGGCGATGGCCGGCCAGGTTCTTGATGACGTGCTGGGGCAGAACAGCACCAGCGGCGGAGTGAGTGACAGGGCGGCGAACGCCTGGCAGGCGAAGCCGGCCGGGCGGCGGCCGTGGGTGCCGTCGGACACCGCCTAGGCCGGTGATGACGGTGACGCCGGTGCAGAAGTGGCCGAGCACGTGCCGGTAGGCGGCGTCGGTGGTCCCGGCGTCGGAGGGCGGCGGGGCCGACCGGGCCGGGCGCGGCGGGTCAGGGCGCGGCGGGGCCGGCAAAGCTGTGTCCCCAGAGGCTGACCGCGGTCGTTTCCCTGCTCACCCACGTGGCGTCGTCGACCTGTCGGCCGTCGGTGCCGTACTCGATGTCGAAGCCGCCCGGGGTGCGGGCGTAGAACGACACCATCAGGTCGTTGGCGTGCCGTCCGAGCGACGCCGAGACCGGCGACTTCCTCCGGCGGCAGCGTTCGAGGGCCCGGCCGACGTCGTCCAGGGTCGCGACCTCGATCATCAGGTGGACCAGGCCGGCCGGGGCGGGCGTCGGCGCCAGCGCCAGCGAGTGGTGGCGGGGGTTGCAGCCGAGGAACCGGAACCAGACCGGCGGGTCCCCCGGCGCGCCGCCGAAGAACTCGGGCGGCATCCGCATCGAGTCGCGGAGCCGGAAGCCGAGCACCTCGGTGTAGAAGGCAAGCGCGGCATCGCCCACGCCCGGCACCGGCAGCACGACGTGCCCGAGGCCCATTGCGCCGGTCACGAACTGGTTCCCGTAGGGGCTGACGGCCGGGCGGTGCTCGAGGGCGGCCCCGCAGAAGACCTCGATCGGGTTGCCCGCGGGGTCGTCGAACCGCAGCAGGTCCCCCACCCGCCGGGCGGCGAGGTCGTCCGGGGTGCCGGCCTTGACCGGGACGCCCGCGTCGGCCAGCACGCGCCGGACGTCGGCCAGCGCGGTCGCGTCGGCCACCTCCCAGCCGGAGGCGAGCAGCCGCTCACGGTCGCCCGGCACGATCACCATTCGGGCCGGGAAGTCATCCATCCGCAGGTAGAGGGCGCCGTCCTCGGGACCACGGCCCTCGGTCAGGCCGAGGACGCGGGTGCCGAACTCGCGCCAGGCGGCGACGTCGGCCGATTCGATCCGCAGGTAGCCGAGCGACCTGATCACCGGTTTCCCCCTTCAAGGAAGCTGATCGCGAGCCGGTTGAACTCGTCGAACTTCTCCAGCTGGGCCCAGTGCCCGCAGCCGCCGAAGACGTGCAGCTGCGCCCGCCTGATCAGCTTGAGCGCGGTCAGCGCGCCGTCGAGCGGGTTGACCCGGTCCTCGCGACCCCAGATCAGCAGCACCGGGTTGCGCAGCCGGTGCGCCTCCCGCCACAGCAGGCCGTCCTCGTAGCAGGCGGGGTCGAAAAACGAGGCGCCCATCGACGCCATCGCGGCAAGGGCGGACGGCTCGGACGCGGCCGCGTACCGCTCGTCGATCAGCTCATCGGTCAGGACGCGCTGGTCGAAGACCATCATGCGGAGGAACGCCGCCATCTTCTCCCGGCTCGGGCCGGGCGGGGCCGCGAACTCCGCCAGCCGCTTGACCCCCTCGGTCGGATCGGGGGCGAACAGGTTGAGCGAGAGCCCGCCGGGAGCCATCAGGACCAGGCGGCCCGTGCGCTCGGGGTGTTCCAGGGCGAAGCGAACGGCCGTCCCTCCGCCCAGGGAGTTGCCGACCAGGTGGACCCGCTCGATGCCGAGGCCGTCGAGGAGTTCGCCCAGCGCGCTGGCGGCGAATCGGAAGTAGTTCCCCTCGACCGGCGGCTTGTCCGACTTGCCGAAGCCGGGCTGGTCGACGACCAGAGTGCAGAACCGTTCGGCGAACACGGGCAGGGTGCGGCCGAAGTTGGACCGGCCGGAGGCGCCGGGTCCGCCGCCGTGCAGCAGGACGACCGGATCCCGATCTTCGCGCTCGGGGCCGGCCGAGTCATGATGCAAGTACATCGCCGCAGTCACCCGTCTGTTAGACCATCGCGTCCGGCGGCACGTCGTAACCGAACTCGCCGCGGCCGAACATCGACAGCGCACGCTCCGGGTCGTTGATCGCGTGCACCCGCCCGGCGTGCGCGTCCCGCCAGAACCGCTGGATCGGCGTTCCGCGCTTCAGCGCCCGGCCGCCGGAGTTCTCGAACAGCAGGTCCACCGCGCGGATCGCCTGTCCGGTGCCGTTCACCTGGTCGCGCCTGACCCGGAGCCGGAGCGGCAGCGGCGGCTTGTCCCCCGCGTTGGCGTGCGCCATCAGCTCGGCCATGTTCCGCTCGAGCGCGAGCCAGGCGGAATCGATCAGCCCCGCCGCGTCGGCGATCCTGACCTGGGCGAATACGTCCTCGGCGGCCTTCTGCCCCACGTACGAGGCGCGCACCCGGTCCCGCTGGTAGGCCACGTGGGCGTCGTAGGCGCCGGTCGCCATGCCGATGATCGGCGTCGTGATCGCGTTGGAGAACACCGATCCGTACGGGATCCGGTACAGCGGCCCGGGGTTGCGCTGCTGCCCCGGGCAGACGCAGCGGGTGACGTCGGTGAAGCTCAGCGACCGGTAGGCGGGCACGAACACGCCGTCCACCACGACGTCGTTGCTGCCGGTGCCGCGCAGGCCGACCGTGTCCCACACGTCGTCGATGACGTAGTCGCTGGCGGGCAGCAGGAAGGTTCGGAAGTCGACCGGCTTGCCGTCGCCGTCGACCACGATCCCGCCAAGCAGCACCCAGCTCGCGTGGTCGCAGCCGGAGGAGAAGCTCCACCGGCCGTTCAGCTGATAGCCGTCGTCGACCGCGCGGGCCCGCCCGGTCGGCGCGTAGGAGGAGGACATCCGGGTGGCCGGGTCGCCGCCCCAGACGTCGTCCTGCGCCTGGGCCGGGAACAGCGCGAGCTGCCACGGATGCACGCCGAGGACCGACGCGACCCAGCCGGTCGACCCGCACGCGCTCGCGATCAGCCGGACCGCGGTGAAGAACGCGATCGGGTCGGCCTCGAGGCCGCCGTGGCTGGCGGGCTGGAGCAGCCGGAAGAACCCGGTCTCGGTGAGGGCCTTGACCGACTCGGCCGACACGACCCGGTTGTCCTCGGTCTCCTGCGCCCGCTGCCGGAGCACCGGAAGCAGCTCGGCGACGGCGGCGATCACCGTCGGCTCCGGCCCCGTGTACGCGCCGCTTTCGCCCACAAGCTGCCCCTTCCCGAATTTCGCCCCTCGCTGGCCCATCGCCACAAGACTAGAACATGTTCTAGTCTATGGGTATGGATGGGCCTCGGACTATCGACGTGGGGACGCCGCCGGGCAGGTTCGCGCGCGGCTGGCACTGCCTCGGGCTGGCGAACGCGTTCCGCGACGGCGACCCGCCGCGGCCGCACGCGGTGCAGGCGTTCGGCACCAAGCTGGTCGTGTTCGCCGACGCCGGCGGCGAACTGCACGTGCTCGACGCGTTCTGCCGGCACATGGGCGGCGACCTGACCACCGGCACGATCAAGGGCGACCAGGTCGCCTGCCCCTTTCACGACTGGCGCTGGGGCGGGGACGGCCGGTGCGCGGCGATCCCCTACGCGCGGCGGGTGCCCCCGGCCGCCCGCACCCGGTCCTGGCTCACGCTGGAGCGGAACGGGCAGCTATTCGTCTGGCACGACCCGGAGGGGAACCCGCCCCCAGACGAGGTGACGATCCCGCGGATCGACGGCGCCTACTCGGCCGACTGGACCGCCTGGACCTGGGACTCGATCCTGGTCGACGGCGCGAACTGCCGCGAGGTGGTCGACAACGTGGTCGACATGGCGCACTTCTTCTACATCCACTTCGCGTTCCCGACGTACTTCAGGAACGTCCTCGAGGGACACGTGGCCTCGCAGTACCTGCGGACGCGGGCCCGCCCGGACATCGGCGGGGCGACCAACTACTCGGCGGGCGGCGAGAGCACGCTCTACTCGGAGGCCTCCTACTTCGGCCCGTCCTACATGATCGACAACCTGAAGCAGGACTATCAGGGGATGACCGTGGAGAGCGTGCTGATCAACTGCCATTATCCGGTCACCCCGAACTCGTTCATGCTGCAGTGGGGCGTGATCGTCCGGCGCCCGCCGGGCCTGACCGACGGCCAGGCGGCTCGGTTCGGCGCCAAGTTCGCGAAGTTCGTCGGGATCGGCTTCGAGCAGGACGTGGCGATCTGGCTGCACAAGAGCCGGATCGACAACCCGCTGCTGTGCGCCGAGGACGGCCCGGTCTACCAGCTCCGGCGCTGGTACGACCAGTTCTACACCGACGTGGCCGACATCGAGCCGGACATGGTGGCCAGGTACGAGTTCGAGATCGATACCAGCAGGCCGGTGGCGGGCTGGGAGGCGGAGGTCGCGGACAATCTGGCCGTTCGGCAGGCAGCCGCCGCTGAGGCGGCTGAGGCAGCTGAGGCAGCCGGCGCCGTCGACGAGTCGGCCGAGGCGGGCTGAGGTGGCGGCCATCAGCCGCCCCGCTCGCCCGGCCGACGACCGGCGGGCCACCCCGCAATCGGTGCGGTGCGCTCGCTGCGGTGCGGCCGTGCTGGTCGCGAAGTTCAGCCCGCAGCACACGTCGGTGCAGTGGACGGCGGCGTCGGCGGCGTCCTGCGCCGAGTTCGCCGCGCGGGCCGCGGTCGGCACCGGCGTTGCTGCTGGCAGTGACACCGGCGCCCGCGCCGGCACCAGCACCGGCGCCGCTCCGATCGAGGCGTGCGGTGCGCTGCGGGACAGCATCGACGCGGCGGTGGCGTCCGGGGCGCTGGCGGTCTGCCCGCCGTCGTATGAGTAAGCCCGGGGCCGTGCGCGACTACTACCAGGTGCCGGTGGCGGAGGTCATCCGCGAGACCGAGGAGGCGTCCTCCCTCGTCCTTGACGTTCCGCCCGCGCTCGCCGCGACCTTCGCCTACCGCCCAGGCCAGTTCATCACCGTCCGCGTTCCGTCCGACCAGACCGGATCGGTGGCCAGGTGCTACTCGCTCTGCTCGTCGCCGCAGGCCGGGGACCTGCCCGCGATCACCGTCAAGCGGACGGCGGGCGGGTACGCGTCCAACTGGCTGCTCGACAACGTCACCGCGGGCACCGTACTCGACCTGCTGCCCCCGGCCGGCACCTTCTGCCCGCGCGCGCTTGACGGCGAGTTCCTGCTGTTCGCGGCCGGCAGCGGCAGCACCCCGATCATGTCCATCCTCAAGTCGGTGCTCGCCACCGGTCGCGGCCGGGTCGCGCTGGTGTACGCCAACCGGGACGACCAGTCGGTGATCTTCACCAGCGAGCTGCGCAAGATCGCCGCCGCTGCGGGCGGCCGGCTGGTCGTCATGCACTGGCTCGACTCACTGCAGGGCATCCCGACCGCCGCCGGGATCGCGGCGCTGGCCGAACCGTACGCCACCTGGCAGCCGTACATCTGCGGACCCGACCCATTCCTCACGGTCGTGCGGGCGGCGCTAGCGCAGTTGGGCGTGCCCGCCAAGCGAATCCGAGCGGAGCGGTTCCTGTCACTGGCGGAGAACCCCTTCGAGCAGAGCCCGCCGATCGGCGGACTGGCCGCGACCCTCACCGTCGACCTCGACGGCGCGACCCATGTGCTGCCGTGGCCGCCCGGTGCCCGGATGCTGGACGTGCTGATCGCGGCCGGGCTGACCGCGCCCTACTCGTGCCGCCAGGGCATCTGCGGTGCGTGCGCCTGCCAGCTCACCGCGGGCGAGGTGGAGATGGCGCACAACGAGGTGCTGGAGGCGGGCGACCTGGCCGACGGGTACATCCTCGCCTGCCAGTCGGTGCCGCTGACGACGGATGTGAGCATTACCTACTAGGCGCTTGGCGGCTGGCCACCGGTTGCCGATGGCGGCCCGGCCGCGTGCCGGCCCGCCCGGCGGCCGGAGAACACGCAGTCGGCGATCGACAGCCCGCTGACGTACGACCGGGAGCACAGCCCGACCGCGCTTCGGCCGGCCGCGTACAGGCCAGGCACCGGCGTCCCGTCCGCCTGCAGGACCGCGCCGGTGTCCGGCGCGACCACCAGGCCGCCGAGGGTCAGCACCGGGGCTGGGTCAAGCATCCGAGGCCTGATCGAGAAGTCGATCAGCGAGTAGGGCGGCTGGGTCAGCGGAACCAGCAGGTCGGTCGGCTTGCCCATTGGGTCGCTGCCACCGGCGACGGCCACTCGGTTGTAGGCGGCCACCGTTGCTGTGAGCCCCTCGGGGTTGACGCCGAGGCGAGTCGCGACTCCGCCGACGGTGGCTGCCGTCACCGGGGCGACGAACAGCAAGTACCAAGCCTGCAGCCGCTGGAACCAGAGCGTCGATCGGCGCACCTGCCTGCGCGCCTCGGCCAGGGTGGCGTGGTCGACCAGCAGCCACGCATGCCCGCCGCGGCGCACGACTGCGTCGCCGATGGCCGCGCCGTAACGGGACTCATCGCAGATCCGCGTCCCATCGGGGCCGACCAGCACGCCGCGTACCAGCGCTGGCGGCGGGGTGAGGAAGCGCCAGACCGAGACCCGGTCAAGGTAGGCGGTCGCTCCCCGGGCCCCGGTCCCGAGCCGGACGCCGCTGCCGTCGTCGCCCGGGGTGGCCAGCGGCAGGGTGCCGCGCGCGGATGGCGCGTTTGCGCGCAGCATCGGACGGTTCGCCCCGAAGCCGCCTGCCGCGATGACCACGCCGTAAGCCGCCCCGACGAGTCGGGTCCGCGCGTACCGGCGCTCGAGCCAGTCGGCCGGCCGGTGCATGACCCGGCCGAGCTTCGGCACGTAGAGGTAGGGCTTGAGCGCGGCCCGGTGCGTCAGCCGGTGCGCTACCCGCACCCATAGCGGCGCGCCGCGCAGCGAGCGGCACTCCACCCCTGCCACCCGCCCGTTCTCGGTGATCAGCCGTACCGCCGCGGTCTGCCGCTCGACCTCGACGCCGGCCCGGCGGACGGCCGCGGCCAGCCGCGCGAACAGCAAACCGCCCGAGGTACCGCGGCCGAGGGCCCGGTGACCCCTCGGCGCGGGCGGCGCAACATCCGGGGCCGACAGCTCGCTGCCCGAGTAGTACAGGTAATGACGGTTGGTTGGATACGACGTCTTGTCCGGGCAGAGGGTGCCCTCGAACGGCACCCCGTGGCCCTCAAGCCAGGCGAGCATCGCCGTGCTGCCGTCGCAGAACTGGCGGAGCGCGCGTGCGGGCACCACGTCGCCGACCTCGGTCCGCAGGTAGCGGAACATCGCCTCGGCCGAGTCGGTGACGCCGGCCGCGCGCTGCTGCGGCGTCCCGCCGCCTGCGTACACCACCCCGCCCGACAGTGCGGTCGCCCCACCGCCGTCGAACCGGTCGAGCACGAGCACGCGACGCCCCGCCGCGGCCGCCTCGAGCGCCGCGCACGCGCCCGCCGCCCCGAACCCGACCACGACCACATCGGCTTGAATGTCCCAGTCGGCCGGCACTCCGCCTCCTTCCGCTACAGACGCAAAACTGTAACGTGTTCTAGTATGGAGGCGGGAGGCGAGATGGCAACTGGCCCGGCGGCGGAACCAGAAGCGTTGGCCGAGTTCGACGTCATCGTGGCGGGCAGCGGCGCGGCGGGCATGACGGCCGCACTGACGGCGGCCCGACTAGGCGCGACGGTGGTGGTGCTGGAGAAGACCGGGGCATTCGGCGGCTCCACCGCCCGCTCCGGCGGCGGCATCTGGGCGCCAGGCAACGCAGTGCTGCGCAAGGCCGGAATCCCCGATACCCCCGAGGAGGCCAGCGCCTACCTGGCCTTCGTCACCGGCGACGACGTCCCCGAGGAGCTGCGGGACGCGGTGCTCGAGCACGGCCCGGTCATGCTCGACCTGGTGCTTTCGATGACGCCGCTGCGGCTGGCGTGGGTGCCGGGCTACTCCGACTACTATCCCGAGGCGCCGGGCGGACGGGCCTGCGGGCGCAGCATCGAGCCGGTGCCGTTCGACGGCAGGGTCCTCGGCCCGGAACTCGGCCGGCTGAACAAGCCCTACCTGCCGGTCCCGGCCGGCGTGGCGGTCACCCAGGCCGACTACCGGTGGCTGAGCCTCGGCCCGCGCCATCCGCGCGCGATGCTGGCGGGCGCGAAGGTCGCGGCCCGGCTCGCGCGCAGCCGCCTGCTCGGCCACCGAATGCTCAGCCTTGGGCAGGCGCTGGCGGCCGGGCTGCGGAGCGGGCTCGCCGCCAGCGGCGTGCCGGTCTGGCTCGATACGCCGCTGACCGGCCTGGTTGTCACCGACGGCCGGGTCACCGGCGTCCGCGTGCTCCGCGACGGTAAGCCGGCCGTGCTCAGGGCTCGCCGCGGGGTGCTGATCGCCACCGGCGGATTCGAGCGCAACCTTCAGATGCGTCGCCGGTACCAGCGATCGCCGATCGGCACCGACTGGACGACTGGCGCGGTCGGGAACACCGGCGACGGAATCGTGGCCGGTCAGGAACTCGGCGCCGCCACCGGGCTGATGGACGACGCCTGGTGGGGCCCGTCGATTCCGCTGCCGGGCGGGCCGTACTTCTGCCTGGCCGAGCGCAGCCTGCCCGGCTGCCTGCTGGTCAACGGCGCGGGCCAGCGATTCGTGAACGAGTCCGCTCCCTACGTCGACGCGGTGCACGCCATGTACGAGGGGAACACGGCCGAGAACCCGCACATCCCCGCCTGGCTGGTCTTCGACCAGCGCTACCGCGACCAGTACGTGTTCGCGGGTCGGCCGCCGCGCAGGCCGCTGCCCCGGCGCTGGTACGAGGCGAGCGCGGTGTTCCAGGCACCGGACCTTGGTAGCCTGGCCGACGCGATCGGCGTCGACCCGGCGGCGCTGGCGAAGACCGTCACCCGGTTCAACGACTTCGCCCGGGCTGGCCACGACGACGAGTTCAGCCGCGGCGCCTCCGCCTACGACCGCTACTACGGCGATCCGCGCTGTCGCCCCAACCCGAACCTGGCGCCGCTGGCGAAGGCGCCGTTCTACGCCGCCGCGATCGTCCCCGGCGACCTCGGTACCAAGGGCGGCCTGCGGACCGACGCGCGGGCGCGGGTACTGCGCGAGGATGGCTCCGTCATCGGCGGGCTCTACGCAGCGGGCAACGCCAGCGCCGCGGTGATGGGTCACAGCTACGCGGGCGCGGGCGCGACGATCGGCCCGGCGATGACGTTCGGGTACATCGCCGCGCGCGACATGAACTCGGATCTACCAGATTAACCTCTCTAATTCCAGCAAAGTCCATTATCGCTTGCGCAAGCTACGTCCCTCTCGACCACCTGGTATATTAAGAACTAGCGGCGGCGATTAATTCGCCGCATTTGTCTTTCACACTAGATAACGGGCAATAATGGCAACTTGTTCCCGTGGACAGATGTGACATTTCCCGTTTAGATATCGCTTCCTTTCCTGGACTTATTACCTGCATACTCATGGCTCATGAGCAGCCAAGACGTACACATCATCCTGGAAGCACCGCGACTGATCCTGCGTCAATTCACCGAGGCCGATGTCGACAACCTGTTCAATCTGAACAGCGACCCCGAGGTGATGCGTTACCTCACCGGCGGACAGCCAACGCCGCGCGAGGAGATCCGAGACGAGATCATCCCGTTCCACCTAGCCGTCTATGAGCGACTCGACCGGCTCGGCACCTGGGCGGCCGAGTCCACCGGTACCGGGGAGTTCCTGGGCTGGTTCCATTTCCGCCCAGGTCCAGACGCCGACCCAACCAACATCGACCTCGGCTACCGGCTGCGCAGATCGGCCTGGCACAAGGGCTACGCCACCGAAGGCTCGCGCGCCCTGATCCGCATGGGGTTCACCGAGCTGCCGGTCGAGCGGGTGTTCGCGCACACGATGACGGTCAACGTCGCCTCGCGGCACGTCCTCGAGAAATGCGACCTGACATTGGTGCACACCGTCCCCTACGAGGGGCCCTTCGAAATCGAAGGCGCCGAGCACGGCGAGGTCGAGTACGCGATCACCAAGCCCGAATGGCAGGAGTGAAGGCAACCCGGCCGTGAGTCGCGGTCTTGATATTTCGGTCGACAGCAAGATCCGCGGACCGAAATAGTGGGCGGATGGCTCACAACGTTGCTCTGGTTCTCGGTGGTGGCGGGGCGGCCGGACAAGCGTGGCAGATCGGTGTCATCGCGGGTCTGGCCGAGGCTGGCGTGGATCTGACCGAGATCGCCGATCTGGTGATCGGCACCTCGGCCGGTTCCACCACGGCCGCGCAGGTACGCAGCGGCATCCCAGCGACCGAACTGCTGGCCTCGGTGCTGTCCCCGCCGGTTCGGCCAGGCCGGGCAGAACCGGGGACAGCCGCCGTCGCTGCCGAGGGCGACGGTGTTCGAGCGGATGCGCGCCATTGGCGCGGCCGCAACGTCGGCGGGCGATCTACAACGCGCGATGGGCGCATTCGGGCTGGAAAGCGACCCCGTACTCGAGCCCGGAGCGGAAGACCGGCGGGCGATGGTCGCCGCCCGGCTGCCTCGCGCAGAATGGCCGAACCGGCCGATGATCGTGGTCGCCGTCAACGCGCAGACCGGCGAGTTGGCTGCGTTCGACCGCGCTTCCGGCGTCGACCTGGTGGACGCGGTCACCGCGAGCACCGCGCTGCCCGGCCTGACCGCCACGCACGCCATCAACGGCACTCGCTATATCAATGGCGGCGTGCGCTCGGCCGAGAACGCCGACCTGGCCTCCGGCTACGCCAACGTCGTGGTGCTCTCGCCGTTTGGCGGTCGAGCCGGGACGGCACCGGGACGAGACGGGAACCCGGCTGGCCAGTTCGAAGGCCTGCGCAGATTTCCCGGCGCGGACCTGGCGAGTCAGGTCGAGGCCCTGCGCGACCAGGGCAGCCGCGTCGAGGTGATCACGCCGGACGCCGATTCCCGGACCGCCATGGGCACGAACCAGATGGATCCCGCGACCCGCGTCCCCGCCGCCCGCGCCGGCTACGTCCAAGGCAAGCGGGAAGCGACCCGAGTGACGTTCGGCTGACGATCGCACGGCGCTAATGCGGAGAGCAGTCCTATGGTCTCCGGGCGTCTCGCGTGCTGAAGGGAAGCACCACAAACCAGCCAGGATGGACCGGCAGTGAATCTCCCCATGCCAGTAGTGAGGGTCACGAGCCGACCTGTAGGTCAGGTTGGCCAGCACGTTGGCCGGGATTCCGGCCGAGACCGGGATCAGGAAATGCCGGTGACCGCGCCGGATTCGTCGGTGTCGTAGGTGCCCTTCGTGGAGTCAAGGAGCACGAGACGATTGCCAAAGGGATCCTCTACGACGGCGAGTCGGCCGATCGGGATGTCCGCGGGCTCGACGAGTACCTTTCCCCCGTTAGCGCCGAACACCTCGGCGGCAGCATCAGCGGAAGCAACCTTCCAGTCCGGCTCGTAGCTCTGCCGGGTGGTGAGCACGATCTCGGTGCCTGACCGGGGGGTCCCGAGCCCGGCTTGCCCGGTCGCATCGTTCCGCCAGATCAACTGGTGGCCGAGCACGTCGCGGTAAAAGGCTATCCCGCGGTCGAGGTCCGGCACCGGAACCGTTACCGCGTCCACGTACTGAAGCAAGGGTTCCATGAGCCCAGACTGTCACACCGCCAACGCTGGGCGTCGGGCTTCCGTTAGGAGTCGTAGGTGGTGGGTGTGGTGGTGTGGGTGCGGCCGTTGGGGAGGGTCCAGCGGGTGGTGCCGGGCTCGGGTTGCTCGACGTGCCAGCCGGGTGCCTGCTTGGCCCGATGGTGGCGTCTGCACTTCGGGCCGAGGTTGCACTGGCACGTCGAGCCGTCGGGGTAGGGGGTGGTGTGGTCGAGGTCGCCGTAGCGGGCCTGGGCGTTGCAGCCGGGGGCGTCGCAGGTGACGGTGCGGGCGCGGATGAGGTCCTTTAGCTTGCGGCTGGGGGTGTAGCGGTTCTCGGCGCTTTGGTGGTCGCAGGTGTCTTGGGCGATGGGGTCGAAGATGATCTTGAGGGCGTGGATGAGGTGGCGGAGCCGGGCGGCCTGGTCGGCGTCGGGTGCTGGCCCGTCGGCAGCGTCGGGCGGTAGCCCGCCGTGGTGGGGAGTCGGCGGCGTCGCCGGTGGCGGTGGTTCGGGCGCTGGTGTCCCGGCGGGTCGTCGGTGGGCGGTGGTTGCCAGGGGTGCTGGCCGCGGGCGCGGCCGTGCGCGATCGCGCGGCCGTTGCGGGTCGGTGAGGGTGATCGACCATCGGGTTCTGGGGTGGTGGGATGCGGCGGCGGCGAGGGCCTGGGTTTCGTCGGGGTCGAGGAGGCCGAAGGCGCCGGCTTGGGCGGGGGTGGTGGACCAGCCGAGGAGGGTGCCGATGGGGATGATGAGGTTGAGGTTGGCGGGTGGCGGGGCTGATCTGCTCGGGGCGCAGGGGGCCGCGGCGTGCGGCGGGGTCGTCGGGTTCGTGGGGCCCAGCGGGCGTTGGTCGGCTTCGTCGGGGGTCCAGGCGGGGACGCCGTTCGGGCCGGCGTAGCCGGGGACGGGGCTCGCCGGCGTCCTGCGGGTCGTCCGGGTCGCCGGGGTAGTCCGGCCCGGGGTCGTCGGGGTCGTCGGGGTCTCGCGGGTCTTCGGCTGCGCGGGTGCCTGGGCCGTGCGGCTGCGTCGTCGCGGTCCGGCTGCGGGGTCGGGCGGCGGCTCGGTCGCGGGGCGGTCGGCGAAACGGGGCCGGGGCTTGATCAGGTCGAGGGGGTTGCGGCCCTGCAGGAGCTCGGTCATGACGCGGGCGCGGATCGCCGACAGCGGCCCGTCGACGTGGCCGAGGTTGCGGATCCGGACGGCGAGGGCGTCGATGTAGGCCTTGCACGCCATCGCGGTGACGGTGTCGAGCTCGCGGCCGGCGAGGGACGCGTTGCCGGAGTCCTCGCGGCGCAGCTCGACCCGCTGCCGGGTCAGCTTCGCGTGCTCCTTGCGGGCCTTGACGCCCTCGGGGTTGAGCTTCATCTCCAGCGCGGCGGCCTTGCGGGCGAGCTGGTCGCCCCGCAGCCCGGGCGCTGCGGCGGCCAGGATCTCGTCGGCGCGGGCGGCGTCGGCGTCGGACAGGCTCGTGGTCCAGGCGGCGATCGTGTCGGCCCGGTCGCCGCTGATCAGTCCCGGCGGCCATCCCGGCCAGCGTCCGGGGCAGGCGGTGGTACCAGGGCGAGCGTCGCGCTCGAGGCGGGCGTCGGCGTAGTTCGCGGTGACCAGCAGCTCGCAGGCGAGCTCGTCGGCGGCGAACTCGCCCGGCCGGCGGCCGGGCCGGACCTTCCGGGCCTTGGCGTCCTCGAACGCGCGCCGTCCGGCGGCGGCCGAACTCCGCGATCGTCGATCGTCTGCAGGTACGCCGCCCCGTCTCCAGCCGCCGGGCCGCGCGCAGCGCCCCGGTCAGCTCGTCATCGGACAAGGCCGCGAGATCGGAGACGGCCTGCTCGGTCAGCGCGGCCAGGGCCGGGCCGGGGCGCAGCGCGTCGGCGGCCTGCGTCCTGGGCGAACGCGGGGCTCGAGGGACTGGCCGCCGAGGCCGTCCGGGGCCGAGCATCGCCGCCAGCAGCCGCCGGGTCCAGGTCGCAGGCGTCGCCGAGGCTGAGGCTGAGGCAGACCGCCGGGCCCGTCGCGCTCCCACGTCCTCCGGGATCCGCTCCCGGCCCGCCTCCAGGTCGGCCACCCAGCGGGCCATCTCCGCGTCCGCGTCGAAGTCATCCTCAGGCGCGCACCGCGGCAGCCCATCCCAGTCATCATCCGGAGCAGGCCGAGAGTCGGGCGATGGCCCGCGGTGCGATTCACTCGCGTGGTCGCGGTCCATTTCGGCCTCCCTTCCGAGTGCTCGGAGAGTGTATAACGGATACTGCGAACAGTTTATCGTATAGATAGAGATCAACTCAAGAAATGGAGGTCGTTTTCTGAAGATCTTTTTCAATGGCGGCAGCATTGATGCGTAAGCCAATTGATGGGGCGGAGGGGGACGCGTGGGAGTCGGGTGGGACCGTTCGGGATAACTTTGACTTTTAGCCTGTGACAAACGAGTGCTTACTCTGCCGCCAGGATGAGGCCGCTGGTGGGGACGCCGGTACCGGCCGTTACGAGGACGGGGCCGTTGCCGGGAACTTGGTTGACCGATGTCCCCCGGACCTGCCTGACCGCCTCGGCGATGCCGTTCATGCCGTGGATGTACGCCTCGCCGAGCTGGCCGCCGTGCGGGTTGAGCGGCAGGCGGCCGCCCATTTCGATGGCGCCGCCGGAGATGAAGTCGCGGGCCTCGCCGCGGCCGCAGAAGCCGAGTTCTTCCAGCTGGATGAGCACGTAGGGGGTGAAGTGGTCGTACAGCACCGCCGTGCGCACGTCGGCCGGGCCGATGCCGGCCTGCCGCCACAGCTGCCTCGCGACCACGCCCATCTCTGGCAGCGCGGCCGGGTCTTCGCGGTAGTAGCTGGTCATGGTGAACTGGTCGGGCCCGCTGCCCTGGGCGGCGGCGGCGATCACGGCCGGTCGCCGCGGCAGGTCGCGCGCGCGGTCCAGGCTGGTGACCACGACGGCGACGGCGCCGTCGCTCTCCTGGCAGCAGTCAAGCAGCCGGAGCGGCTCGGCGATCGGTCGCGATTGCTGGTGCTCGGCGAGCGTGACCGGGCGGCCGAAGAACCACGCCTTGGGGTTGCTGGCAGCGTGGCGGCGGTCCGCGACCGTGACCAGGCCGAAGTCCTCGCTGGTGGCCCCGGACACGTGCATGTAGCGGCGGGCGATCATCGCCACCATCGCGGCCGGCGTGGCGAGGCCCATCGGATAGTGCCACCCGTTGTCGATGCCGGCGGTGGTCAGGTTGCCGGCCAGTCCGGCCGCCACCCGGCCGAAACGATGGCCGGACCGCTCGTTGAGCGCGCGGTAGCAGACCACGACCTCCGCCGTCCCGGTGGCGACGGCCATCGCCGCCTGCTGCACGGTCGCGCAGGCGGCCCCGCCGCCGTAGCCGATCTGGCTGAAGAACCGGAGCTCGCCGAGCCCGAGTTCGCGGGCGACGGCGATCTCGGCGTTGCTGTCCATGGTGAAGGTGACCAGGCCGTCCACCTCGGCGGCGGCGAGCCCCGCGTCGGCCAGGGCGGACGTGATCGCCTCGACGGCGAGGCGGAGCTCGCTGCGGGCGGAGTTCTTCGAGAACTCGGTTGCGGCGATGCCGACGATCGCGGCCGCAGCCCGGCTCATGAGCGGTTCCCCGGCGCGACGAGGCGGACGGTCGCGGTCACGTGATCGCCGAGGCTGCACCGGCCGACGACCGAGATCACCCGCTCCTCGCCCTCGTCGGCCGCCATCTCACCGGTGAGGGTCAGTGTGTCCCCCGCGTGGCAGGGCACGCCCAGCCTGATCGAGATCGAGCGGAAGATCGCGTCCGGTCCGGCCCATCCGGCCACGTAGCGCTGGACCAGGCCGGTCGTGGTGAGGATGTTGAGGAAGATGTCCTGCGCGCCCCCCGCGACCGCGCGGTCCCGGTCGTGGTGCACGTCCTGGAAGTCGCGGGTGGCCAGCGCCGAGGAGATCACGAAGGTCGGGGTGACGTCGATGACCAGCGGGGGCAGCACGGCGGATGACGTCGCCCGCCACGCGGGGAGCGTCAGGTCGTCGTCGATCCTGACGAACTCGGCCCGCACCGGCAGCCCGATCCGCACCTGATCCGGGATCGACGCCGAGGAGCTCGCCCGACGATCCGCACGCCTTCGGGCAGTTGCACGAGCGCGATCACGATCGGCAGCTTCTTGCCCGGCACCGGCGGGTGATGATGGACGACGTAGCTGTAGACCTCACCGACTCCGGCCGCGACGATGTAGCCGGGGGTCATGCTCCCGCACGACGGGCACCTCGGGCCGGGCGGGTGGCGCAGCGTCCCGCATTCGCCGCAGCGCTGGAGGCGCAGTTCGCCGACGGCGGTGCCGGCCCAGAAGAACTCGGTGTCGGGCGAGACGACCGGACGGATGACCTGGTTATTTGAGACCCCAGGGGGAGCCGAGGGGGTGGCGACCCCCTGGGGCGGCTTGCGGGGCTCGGGCCTGAACCTGAGCACGCGGAAATCCATCGTCGCGACCGGCTCGCCGGCCGAGCTCCAGGTGCTCCGGGTGGTGACGAACCACCCCTCGCCCAGCGCGGTGCGCTTAGGCCCGGTGACGTCAAGCAGCCTGGACTGGACGGAAAGCTGCTCGCCGACCCGGACGGGGCGGTGGTAGGTCTGATCGCAGTTGGTCGCGACGATCGAGGTGTAGCCCGCCTGCTCGAGCAGAGCCGACATCACCCCGAGCGGATCGTCGCCGCCGCGGGTTCCGTGGAGTCCCGGCATCGTCCAGACCTGGATCATGGCCGGCGGAGCGGTGTCCGCGCATTCCTGGGCGGACGGGTCGGCCGGATCGCCGATCGCCTCCAGCCAGTTGCGGATCATCGGCCGGTTGACCGGATCCCGGGCGAGCCGCGGCTTGCTGTCGCCCGCGGCCGCGAGCCGTTCCGCGGCGCTTGTGATGGTCTCCGGCGCGGTCACCGCGGCACCCTCGGCAGCCCCAGGCCGGCGGTGGCGATGAGCTCGCGCTGGACCTCGTTCACGCCGCCGCCGAACGTGAGCACGGTGTTCCGCTTGAGCTGCACGTCCAGCCAGGTCATCAGCGCCCCGGTGTCGGGGTCGGCCGGGTCGCCGTGCCGGCCGACCAGCTCGGCCAGCGACTGCCCGATCTGCTGCGCCTGCTCGGACGAGAACACCTTGGTCGCGGACGCGTCGGCGATGCTCAGCTCTGGTTCGGCCGCCACCTGCCAGTTGAGCAGCTCGTTGACGCGCGTGACGACATCGGCCCGGGCGAGCGCCAGCCGCACGTCCGCGTCGCGCGAGCAGCGACCGGTCGGCGGCCCACTCGCGCACCCGGTCGGCCATCGCGGCGATCCGGCCGGCCGGGCCGAGCATCACCCGCTCGTGGTTGAGCTGGCTGGTGATCAGCCGCCAGCCGCCGTTCTCCGCGCCGACCCGCATCCTGACCGGAACGCGCACGTGATCGTAGTAGGTCGCGTTGACGTGGTGGGCGCCGTCATGGGTGATGATCGGGGTCCAGGAGAACCCGGGGTCGTCGGTGCTCGCGATCAGGATGGTGATCCCCCGGTGCCTGGGCGCCTCCGGGTCGGTGCGGCAGGCGAGCCAGATGTAGTCGGCGTCGTGGGCGCCGGTGGTGAAGATCTTCTGCCCGTTGACCACGTACTCGTCGCCGTCCAGGACCGCGCTGGTGCGCAGCGCCGCCAGGTCCGTGCCGGCCTCGGGCTCGGTGTAGCCGATGGCGAAGTGGATCTCGCCCGCGAGGATCCGCGGCAGGAAGAAGTCCCGTTGCCACCGCGTGCCCTGCTCCTGCAGCACCGGGCCGACGGTCTGCAGGGTGACGGCGGGCAGCGGGATGTCGGCCCGCGCCGCCTCGTTCACGAAGATCTGCTGTTCGATCTGCCCGAATCCGCGTCCGCCGTAGGCGGTCGGCCAGCCCACCCCGAGCCAACCGTCGCGGCCCATCGTCCGGACGACCTCGCGGTACACGGTGCCGTGGCGCTCGGTGAGCAGCGTGGCGCGCTGCGCGGGCGACAGCAGGCCGGCGAAGTAGCTCCGCAACGTGGTCGCGGAGCTCGTGCTGCTCCGGCGTCAGGTCGATCAGCATGCCTGCCGCTCCAGCTGGTAATCGACGCCGCCCAGGAAGCGCACCAGATCGCTGATCAGGGCCGAGAAATGATGCAGCGGGTAGCTGGTGTCCATCCCGGTCCCGCCGTGCAGGTGATGGCAGGTTCGAACGGACCGGGGCGCCTCCTGTGCGCACCAGTACCCCGCCACCCCGAGGTCGCCGCCCGCGTCCCGGCCGGCGTCGAGGAGCCAGCAGGCCGACTGGGTCGCCAGGTGCAGCGTGCGGGAGGCGATGTAGACGTCGGCGATCTGCTGGGCGACGGCCTGGAACGACGCCAGCGGGCGGCCGAACTGATGCCGCTGCGCCACATGGTTACTGGTCAGCTCCAGGGCGGCGGCCAGGGCGCCGTCGGCCAGGGCGCACGCGCCCGCCACCGCCAGGCCGGACAGGTCTTTCAGGCAGTCGGCCGGGCCGAGGACGTGCTCGACCGGCGCGTGGTCAAGCCGGAGCGTGCACTCGGGCCCGCCCGCGGCGGCGAGGGTGCGGGTCAGCTGCACCCCGGCGGCGGCCGGGTCGATGATGACGACGCCAGTCCCGCCGTCGGGATCGCCCTCGGGACCGGTCGGCGAGGCGAAGCTGACCGGGAGCAGAACGCGGCCGGCCTGCGCGCAGTAGGGGACGCCGAGCTTGACGCCCGACACCGTGCCGCCGGTGACGGTGGTGGCCGGAATCCGGGGCAGCGGGTTCGACGGCTCGCGGATGCCGGCCGTGAGGATGAGCTCGCCGGCGGCGGCGGGCGGCAGCAGCGCGCGTTGCAGGTCGTCGCTCCCCCACCGGACGATGGGCAGCACCGCCGTCATCAACGTGGCGAACGCCGGCACCGGGACCGCCCGGCGGCCGATCTCGGTCAGCAGCACGGCCGTCTCCATCACCCCGAGTCCATCGCCGCCGAGGCCGACGGGGACAGACAGCGCGAGCAGACCGGAGCGGGCAAGCTCTTTCCACGGGTCGGCCCTGCCGTGGTCGAGCAACTGGCCGGCGAGGCGCGCCGTTTCCTGCTGGGCGTCGGTCAGGCTGAAGTCCATCGCCGTTGCCAGGTCGGGGCGACCGGCACCGTCACCTCCCCTGTTTCGCTAGCAAGTAGAACACGTTTCATCTGAACGCGCCCAGGATCGGTCACGCATGATGCGCCGTGGCCTTGGTACGCTGATCGTGGGTGTGATCAGAACGAGAGGTCCCGAATGCCAGCCACGAGAACGCGTGCCAGAACCAAGCCGACCGCCGCGGCCGAGCCGGACGGCGGTTCGGCCGCGCAGCGGGAACGGCGCAAGCGGATCCTGGACGCCACGCTGGCGCTCGCCTCCAAGGGCGGCTATGACGCGGTGCAGATGAGGGCGGTCGCGGAACGGGCCGACGTGGCCCTGGGCACGCTCTACCGGTACTTCCCGTCCAAGATTCACCTGCTGGTGGGCGCGCTCACCGAGGAAATGGACCAGATTCAGGACAAGCTCGACCGCAAGCCGATCCCGGGCGACACGCCCGCCGAGCGGATGCTGTTCGTCCTCGGGCGGGTCACCAGGAACATGCAGCGCGACCCGATGCTGACCGAGGCGATGACGCGGGCGTTCATGTTCGCCGACCCGAGCGCGGCGGCCGAGGTGAACACGGTTGCCCAGCAGATGACCCGCATGTTCACCAGGGCCATGCACGACGGCGAGCCGTCGGCCGACGACATCGCCATCGCCCGCGTGATCGGCGACGTCTGGCTGTCGAACCTGGTTGCCTGGGTGACCAGGCGCGCCTCGGCGGACGACGTGAGCGTCCGTCTCGAGCTCGCCGCCCGTCTGCTGCTGCGCTGAGCCTGCCTGCACCCGAGCCACCGTAACAGGAAACTAGAACATGTTCTAGTTTTTAGTGGTTCGTGAGCCGGCGGCGTCCGGTCCTTCGCCCTCGGCCGACTCGGGCGCCTCGTCGTCGAAGCCGGGCACCACGCCCGCGAGTTCGGCCGCGTGGCGGCCGCGGGCAGCGCCCTCGGCCGGGCCTTCGGACTGCCCGGAATCCGCAGGGGCGATCTCCGGCGACCCGTCGTCGGCTTCAGCCGGGTCGGCGTTCCGCCAGCGGGCCAGGACGATCCCCGCGATCAGCGAGACGAGGCCCACGATCCCGAAGACGAGCGGCAGGATGGTCTTCAGCAGACTGAGCTCGTTCCGCCCGTTGGTGTCGAGCGCGACGATCTGGGTCACGCTGGCCGGCGTCGCGATCAGGTCGGCGTCGAAGCCGACCAGGGACGGCGCGGCGGTGGGGCTCGTGCGCAGCGTCGTCGACTGCTGCTCGTTCACGTCGACCAGCGCCCCGGTCTCGGGGTCGACATAGTAGATCAGGTGCTCGGCGTCGTACTCGCCGAGCGTGACCGACGCCGCCGTCGACTTGACGAATGAGCCGGGCAGCGTGACCGAGGCAGTCTGCGTCGGCGCGACGTTCTCGACGAATTCGTAGGCCTGGATGCCGTGCACGTCCGTCGTCCCCGAGTAGACGAACGGCATCGTCTTCTTCAGGGTGGTGTCGAACACCTGGTAGGTCTGCTTCTGGGTGCCCATCGGGAACACGTACCCGACCAGACCGGTCTGGCGGACCGACTTCACTCCGTTGACGCTCGCCCCGCAGCAGTCGACGAGCTGACCCGTGCGCCGGTCGAACGCGAACGTCCGCGTCATCTGCTGGACCACCTGATGGTTGGTCAGGTCGTACACGTAGCTGTACTCGTTCCACACGGCGGTCGATGAGTTGCCCGCGCTCGCGTTGCCCTTGATCGTGTAGGTGGCCTCCATGGTCACCCCGGTCTTCTCGGTCAGCGAGGTCTGGTCGAAGTACGAGGCGTTGCTGGCCTGCAGCGTGGCGGTCTCGTACTCGTTCAGCGGGAACTTGACGACCTGGCCGACCACCCAGGTGGGCAGGAGCACCGCGACCAGGATGAGGAACGCGCCCAGTCCGGCGAGTATGAGTCCGATGATGCCGCGCATCGTCCCTCCGGAGTCTGCAGGTTGCCGCCAGTAGGTGCTGCCACCTTCGCACTTGACAGCCGTGAGATCCAGACACATTACTGTAACACGTTCTATTTTTGAGTGCATATAGGTCACAATGCTGAAGTGGAGGTGGCATCGTGGCGGATACGCAGCGGGCTCTGAAGGCGGCCCCGGCCTACCCGGAGCTCGCGGGGTCCGTGCGGTGGCTGCGCGCGAACCCGATCCTGGCCGCCGGGGTGTTGCTGATCGCCGCTCAGCTGTGGTGGCAGGCGGGGCTGCTCGGGCGTTCCTTCTTCCGGCTTGACGACTACATCTACCTCGAGCACGCGTCAAGCAGCGGGCTGACCTGGTCCTACCTGACCTGGGTGGACGCCGGCCACCTGGACGTGGTGGGCTCCGCCATCGTCTGGGTGCTGGTGCGGATCTCGCCGGAGGACTGGACCCTGGCCTCGGCGGCGACCCTGGTCCTGCTCGGCTGCACCTGCTTTGCGTTGCTCCGCATGCTGCGCACGCTCTTCGGCGACCGGCCGGGGATCCTGCTGTTGCTCTTGTTGTACCTGCTAAGCCCGCTGGCGCTACCGGGCTTGTCGTGGTGGACGGTGTCGCTGGAGCAGCTGCCGCTTCAGCTGGCCCTGTTCTGCGCGGTGACCGCGCACGTGCACTACCTCAGGACCGGAGGGCTCAAGCATGTCGCGGCAGCGGCGGCCTGGCTGGCGGTGGGCATGCTGTCGAGCTTTGAGGGCGCGGCGGTGCCCTTCCTGCTGTTCGCGATGACGTCGGCGTTCTTCACCCGCCGAGCGTGGTCGAGGGCGCTGTGGCCGGCGCTGCGCGAGCACTGGCGGACCTGGAGTCTATATGTGGGGCTGACCGCCGCCTACGTGGTGCTGTACCTGCTCAGGTTGCGCACCTCGAGCGCGGGCCTGACCAAGCCGGCCACCTTCGCCGACGCCCTCACCTTCGCGGGTACGCTGCTGCGCGACACCTTCGTCCCGGGAGCGTTCGGCGGGCCATGGCGCTGGGCCTCGACCGGCGTCACGGCGCTGGCCGATCCGCCGCCCGCGCTGGCCTGGGCGTCCTGGGTGCTCGCGGTCATCGTCGTGCTCGCGAGCCTGATGTACGGCTGGCGGGCCTGGCGGGCGTGGGCGATCCTGGCGGGCTGGCTCATCGTCGTGGACGTGGTCCCGGTGCTGGCCGGCCGGTCCAGTCTCGTTTCCGTGGTGGTGCTTGGGCTGTCGGCCAGGTACGTGTGGGACGCCACCGGGATCCTGATCCTGTGCGTGGGGCTCGCGTTTATGCCGCTGGCCGACGGCCTCGGCCAGTGGGAGACCCGACGTCGGTTGAGCAGACCCGAGTTCGCGGCGGCGACCACGCTGATAGCGGCCATCGTGGTGGGCTCGCTGTGGTCGTTCTACGACTACCCGACCGACCCGGGGGCTGCGGAAGCCGCCGGTTACCTCGCCACCGCGCGGGTGGCGCTGGCGGACGTCCCGAGCGGCGCGGTGATCGTGGACGACCCGACTCCGGTGGACGTCACCGGCGGATTCTTCGGACCGGTCACCAACGCCTCGGCGGTGCTGTCACCGCTGCCGTCCGGATCGTCTGGGTCGTCTGGGTCGCCGGGCAGCCGGCCGGTGTTCATCACGCAACCCGACGGCACCTACGACCATCTGCTGGAATTCGACGGCTTCGGCCGCCTGGTGCCGTCTGCTGTCTATGGCGCGCCAAGTCCGCCGGTGCCCGCGGGAGGCGCCTGCTGGGCGGACACCTTCGGCAATGTCACCGTGCCGCTGACCGCGGTGGCGACCAAGGCGAGCATGCTGCGGATCGGCTACCTGGCGGGGAGCCCGGCTCGGGTGCTGGTTACCTTCGGCACGCAATCGGCGCTGTACAGCGTTGAGCGTGGCCTGCATGCGGTCTACTTCCCGATCTCCTCCGGCGACGAGGTCGGGTCGGTGGTTATCCAGCAGGTCAGCGGGCCTGTCCCGTGTGTCGGCGACGTTCAGGCCGGCGTCCTGCTGCCGTCCGAGGCAGGACCGGCGATCCCGCCATTGGCGGTGGCCGGGTAGCGGGCGCTCGGTGCCTTCGGTGCCTCGGGCGAGAAGCCGTCTCTGGCCAAGCCCGCGCCTGACACCCGGGCGGCACCGTCGCGTGCCAGCGTGATCAGCCGCTCATGTTCGTGGTCCTGAACCGGCTCAGCTCGCTGGGCGAGCAGGATCGGGACCCCGCGCTCGATCCGGTAGGCGCGCTTGAGGCGCGGGTTATAGAGCAGGTCCTCGTCCGCGAAATACAGCAGGCTGCCCTTGTCGACCGGGCAGACGAGAATCTTGAGCAGCGCTGGCGGTAGAACCACCGGTATCTCCTCCTTGGCCGTTCGCGTCGGTTCGCTCGTGGTCTTGCTCTTCGGTTCGCTCGTGGTCTTGCTCTTCGGTTCGCTCGTGGTCTTGCTCTTCGGTTCGCTCTTCGGTTTGCTGGCGGGCATCCGCCGTCAGCTCGTCGAGGGTGGCTGCATAGGCGGCGACGAACCGGGCCCCGGCCGCCTCGTCAAACAGCGCGTACCGGTAGCGGAAGGACAGCTGCAACTGGCCGTCGGCGGTCATCGCCCCGACCGCGAGGCCGCGCGGCATGCGCGCGGGCCCCGCCACCGCCATGCGCACCGGGCGGCCCCGACCCGATCCCGACCAGGGCGGGTCGGGGACGTTGCCGAGGTTGGTGAGCATCGTCGTATCGCACACGAACCGGCCCAGCGCGCGCAGCGCGGTCCGGACCGCCAGCCTCTTCAGCACGACCGGGCACCACCCGGGTGCCAGGCCCAGCGGCCCGGCCGAGGCGCGCTGGCGGCCCGCCCGCCGCAGGGCGCTCGTCTGGCGGGTCACGACGGCGAGCAGCGTGGGCAGGTCGGCTGTGATCCGCGGGTCGGCGGCGACCGTCGCGATCCGGGTGTGGTTGCCCGCCACCCCGCGCAGGCCGGGCTCACGCACGCTGACGGGGACGGTGATCCTGATCGCGGCGGGCGGGCGGCGGTGGGCGGCGTTCCATCGGCTGATGGTCGCGATCAGGGCCGTGACGAGCACGTCATTCACCGTCGCGCCGGGCAGCCTGGGCACGGCGGGAACCAGCAGCAGCCGCAGCCCGCAGCCGTCGCGCCGGCCCCGCCGCTCCGGCCTTTCTCGCTCGGGCGCGATGCGGGCGACGAGATGGCGGCGGACGGCCCGGACCGGCCCCCGCGACTGCGGCGGCGGTGCCGACATCGCCGCCGACCTGGTCGTTTGGGATCCCGGGGCGTCGAGGGGCGCTCGGGACTCCGGGTCCCAGGCGGCGGACGTGAGGACTCGCGGTGGGTCGCCGGCGATGGCCAGGTAGCGCGCGGCTACGTCGCGCAGCAACTCCACGCAGGACATCCCGTCCATGGCAGCGTGGTGGGCGTTCAGCATTACACAGCTTGCGCTAGGCCCCGATGCAAGCAGCAGCCGGATCGGCGGCGAGGTGCGCAGCGGCGGCGAGCTGGCCATGAAACCGGCGCGGATCACCGCGAGCTCCTGCTCGTCCGACCACGTGGTCTGGGACAGCGGGTCGATGTCGGGGACCGGCGGGAACTCCCACGTATAGCGACGCCGGAGCGCGCGGCCTGCGGCCATCCGGCCGCGGGCGCGCGGCGCCGCCGCGAGCGCGCCGGCCACCGCCTGGCGCAGGGTCGGGTAGTCGATGGCTCCCGGTACCTGCACCTCGAACAGCTCATTGTTGGGCTCTGCCGCTGTGTCGTAGTAACACGAGAGCTCGTCGATGAGCCCAAACGGCGATCGCGGCAGCTGGCCGCGTTCGGTCCCGGACGGCGGGTGGCGGTTCACTCCGCGCCCTCCTCGCGGCCGGCCGGGTCGTCGGCCGCGGGGGCGGTCGCCGGGACTGTTGGGCGAGCGATCGCCGGCGTCAGCGCCGCCGTCAGCGCCACCAGCGCGCACGCCTGGGCCAGCCAGCCGAAGGCGCCGCTCCCCATCGCGGTGGGGTTGCCTGCGCCAGCGGCGGCGATGCCGGCGATCAGCATCGCGCCAAGCGCCACCCACGGTTGCCAGCGTGGACGCCACCAGCCCAGGCCGGCCAGCACCGGCACCGCGACCACCATCGGGCCGCCCGCCAGCCAGATGACGGCCGCGAGCGGCGCGAAGACCGCCACCGTCCGGGCCATCGGGTGATCCGCGAGGCGCCACCGGGCGTGCGCCGACGGTCGGCCGACCGCGTGATCGACATCGGCGGCCCGGCGACGCCGTCTGACGGCCCACCAGGCAGACTCGCGCCCTGCCCGCAGCCCAGCCAGGCGCCAAGGTCGTCGCCCGGAACATCGACCGCCCAGCCCGAGCGCCAGCGCCGCCAACAGCGCAAGCGCCAGCGCCGAGACGATGAGTCCGGCGTGATAAACGGTGGCGGGTGCGTAGCTCAGGCTGATCACTCCACCCCGGCCCGCAGGCACGATGAACGCCTGCTGCCAGCCGTCAAGGCGCACCGCCGTCAGCGTCCGGCCGTTGAGGGTCGCCGTCCAGCCGGCATTGAAGTTCTCGTGGATCTCCACGTAGCTCGCCGCACCCGGCCCGATGCTCAGGCTGCGGTTGTCCGCCTGCCACGAGAGCACCCGGACCACGCGCTGACCGGCCGACGCAGTGGTTCCGACGGAACTGGGCTGGGTTGCCAGATCCAGATCGGTCACGACGAAGACGTGAGACGGCGTCGCCAGCAGCCAGTGCCGTCCGCTGCCCAGCGCCAGCTGGGCGCTGGGAGAGCACAACCGCACCTGGACCGGCAGCGACTGCAGCAGGTCCGCCACCGTGCCAGTGACCGATGTGCTGTACGACGCACCGTCAACGTTGAGCGACGGACCCCGTCCGCAGGCAAGCGCGAACGTCGCCCCGGCGTCGGGCGCGGCCACGTGCAGGCCCTCCAGCCCGGGAATCGTGAGCTTGGACAGCCCGATCGGCAGCTGGCCGGGCACCCCGTCCACGCTGCCGGCGGCCGGCTCCGTGCCGGGGAAGCTGACGGTCAGCTGGTCGGTTCGCAGCGGCGGCACGAGCCGCACCACGCCACCCGGGCCCACGCGGGCGAGCCGGGCGCCGTGCGGGCTCGCTACTTCGACGGTGGCCGGGAACGTGGCCGCGCCGGAGGCGGGGCCGAGTACCAGCTCGCCGATTGTCCGCTTGCCCTGCCAGCTGATGTGGAGTTGCGGATTCGCGTCGGTCGAGCCGGCGAGCCAGGGCAGGCCGTCGGCCGAGCTGAACAGGTTGTCGGGACCGTACTGGGGCAGCGAGTCCCAGCTGGAGCTGGCGGTCACCTGGAAGGCTGAGCCGCTGGCCGGCGTCAGGCTAGCGATGAGCCGGCTGAGGGCCGGGCCGGGCGTGGCCACCGCGGCGGCGGTCAGGCTGAACTGCTGCCGGGCCGACGTCTGGAACGTCCGTGCGAGCGCCTGGCTGGCTTGCGGACCCGGGGTGACGGCGGGGTCGGCGGCCTGCTGGTGAAAGGCGTAGACAGCCGAGGCCGCGGCGGCGCCGGCCGGGTCTTGGGCCGGCTGCAGGTAGCGGGTGACCGTGACGCCGGGGATGAGCACGCCGGCGAACCCGGCTCCCGGCGCGCCCGGCACCACGTTGCTCGCCGCGGTGATGGTGACGCGCAGCCAGCTGGTGAGCCCCGGCCGCACGCTCAGCGGCTGGGTCGCCCCGGTGTAGGCCAGGCTGGTGCCGACCGACCCCGCCGCGGTGCTGACCTGGACCTCGGTGGCGGCCGAGCGGGTGGGGCCGTCGGCCAGCAGCTGGATGCCGATCGTGGCGGGCAGGTCGAGCGGGTGATCAAAGCTGATCTGAATCCACTGGCCGACCGGCGTGTACGCGGATCCTTCCGCCCAGGCGGTCGACGGGTCGTCGTCGAAGGCGTTGACCGGGTCGTACTGGGGCGCCTCTTCGAGCCAGGACCCATACGACGACGCGGTGACCTGGGCGGCGCCGGACAGCACGGCCACCGTCTGGTGCCCGGCGGCCGGCACCGGCAGCAGCTGCCTGGGCGGGTCGCCGGAGCCGCCGAACTGATCGTCGGGCGGGTTGGTCTCGGTCGCGGTGTAGGTGAACGACACGTTCTGCGACGTCTGGCCGAAGTCTTCGTCGGCCCGTCGTTGCCCGTCGGTGATGGCCCACAGGTCCGGGCGCACCGGCAGCGGGTCTCCTGCGATCACCGCGGGCTGGGTGGTGACGACGCCCTGCCCGGCCAACGGCAGGAGCGAGTCGGGCCCGCCGTTCACCAGTACCGTCCGGCTGACCGGGAGGGCGGCGACCGGGCTGGACGGCCGCCAGGCCGGGTCGGTCGCCTGGAAGATCTCCACCGCCGGGTAGCGGGCGGCGGGACCCGGCGTCAGCGGCTGCGCCTGCAGGTAGCTGACGGACGACGGTACGGCCGGGCCGAACGTTGCGACGCGCTCGAAGCCGGACAGCGCCAGCGTCTGGTTGATGATCTGCGGGGAGACGTAGCCGATGGTGGCGGGGTTGAGGTCGTTCCTTACCACCACGTACCGAATGCCGGCCCGGTCCAGGTAGACGGGCAGGCCGGGCACCGGCTGGTCGGACTCGACCGCCTGCTCGGCCGTGTCGAGGAAGACCTGGGAGCCGAGCCCGCCGTAGGGCACCAGTTCGCGCTCGGCCCAGGGCGACGTGGCCAGCGGCTCAAGCGGATCGTCAATCGGCTCGCCCCAGAGGTAGAGGCCATGCGAGTCGGCCGGCACGACCAGCGCTGTCTGCTCCGGCGAGTGGGCGCCGAGGAACGCGGCCGCCTGGTACCAGTAACCGGGCACCTGGCCGAACGAGCCAGGCTGCAGCACCTGGCCAGACAACTGCGGGATCGCGAGCCCGAGCAGGACAACTGCCCCCACGGGTCCGATGGCGGCGCTCCTGGGCACCCGGCCGGTCCGCAGCGGCAGGTCGCCCCGCATCCAGCAGGACAGCGCGTGCGCGCACCCGAGGGCGAGCGCGACGGCGACGACCGGCTCGATCTTGTAGAGGCTGCGCAGCGGCGCCAGGGCCCCGTTGAACAGCTCGTCAAGCGGTCCGCTGAGGGGGCCGCCAAGCGGGCCGAAGTAGCCGGTCAGCGCCACCGCGGCGGACAGGCCGACGCCGCCGAGGAGCCAGCGCCGCCACGGCATGTCCCGGCGGGCCAGCCCGTACAGTCCCACCCCGGCCGCGGCGGCGGACGCCAGGATCGCCGCAGGCGACGTGATCTCGGACCAGCCCGCCGACAGCCACGGGGTGCCGAGGTTCAGGTAGGCGGTCCAGTTGCCGGTCCCGCGCAGGAAGGCGGCGGCCGACATGAACCGCAGGGTGGTGCCGGACTGCTCAATGTACGGGAGGAAGTTGACCGAGTACTTGCCCTGCAGCAGCAGCGGGATCAGCCACCAGGCGGTCGCCGCGAGTACCGCGGCGGCCCACCTCGCGAACAGGGTCAGCCGTAGCCGGCCGCTGGCATTGACGAGGATGAACACGGCCGGCAAGATCAGGACGTAGCCGGTGGACGCCGCGTTGACGCCGCCCATCGCGGCGACCGACAGCCCGGACAGCGCCGCCGCCCGCCCGGGCGACCGCCCGGCCGACCGGCCCTGGTCCGCGCCCTGGTCCGCGCCGCGGACCGCGCGGACCAGTGGCAGGATCGTCCAGGGGACCACCAGTCCGGGCAGCGCCGCGGCCGAGGTCGATCCGATCACGATCGTGAACGTCGGCCAGAGCACGAAGACCGTGGCCGCCACCAGGCGCGAGCCGTCCGTTCCGATCTCCAGCGCCCGCGCGAGCCTCACCAGCCCGGCGAAGCCGACGGTAACGAGCGCGGCCAGCCACAGGCGCTCGATCAGCCAGATCGGCAGGTGCGCGAGCTGGCCGAGAAGGAAGAACGGCGCCATCGGGATGGCGTAGCCGATGTACTGGTTCTGCAGCGTGCCGAACCACTCAAGCGGATTCCAGAGCGGCCACAGCCGCGACAGGAAGCCCGCGGCGTCGATGTCAACGCCGAGCTTGGTATCGAAGATCATCCGGCCGGTGTCGGTCCCGGCGAACACCAGCAGGGCGATCAGGAAGACGGCCGGGAAGCACCAGCGGTCGCGCAGCCGAACCGGCAGCCCCGGCGACCCGGGCGGCCCCGGCTGACGTGGCCACTCAATCCGCAGTGGCGGCCGGCCGGTGCCCAGCGAGCGGGCCAGCGCGGTCGAGCGCCGCCCCGGATCGAGATCGGTCACCCGGTCCGCCGCAGGATCAGCAGCAGGTTCCAGGTCAGCACCTCGCGCAGCCAGGGGACCCGGACCAAGGGGCGGCACCAGCGCGGGTAGTACCGGGGCCTGGCGTCGATGATCTCCACCCCGCGCAGGGACCGGACGAGGCGCAGCGTGGGCCCGATGTGAACCGGGTACAGCGTACGGCCGACCAGGTGCTTGGGCGCCCGGCCGTGCCGCCTGCGGTAGCGCCGCTCGGCGAACCGCGGGCCGAGGAAATGCCAGGGCGACATCTCGTGGCCGCCCCAGGGCGAATACCAGTTGCAGAACGACAGGTAGATGAGGCCGCCCGGCCTGGTGACGCGGATCATCTCGCCGATCAGGCCGGTCGGGTCGGAGACGTGCTCGAGGACGTTGGACGAGAAGCAGATGTCGGCGCCGCCGTCGCGGACCGGCAGCCAGTATCCGTCCGCCAGCACCGCGCCTTCGGTCGCGCCGTCATCGCCGAACAGCTCGGTCGGATCGGGTTCGAACAGAAAGCAGTCGGCGCCGCGGGCGCGGAATTCGGCGGTGAAGTAGCGGCCCCGCCGCCGATGTCGACCACCGTCTTCCCGGCCGTCTCGCCGTACGCGGCGACCTGGCTGACCGCATCCCGCGCGAGGCTGCGGTAGAACAGCCCGGGATCGGTCTGCTCGCGCAGGAACAACCGGAACAGCGACAACGATCGGCCCAGGCCCTGGCTCATGAGCGCCCTCCCGGCAGCACGAGAACCACCAGGTCCCCGCTGTCCAGCACGAGCCGCGCCCCGGGCAGCCGGGCGGTCGCGGCGACGTCAGCGCGGGGCTGGCCGAGTAGCGGGCCGGCGTCGATCACCACGTAGCGCACCCCGGCCGCCCGCAGCTTCCCGGTCAGCGGGCCCGGCTGGCCGACGACGCGGTTGAGCCGGATGGACGCGGCGCTCTCCTGCCCGACGGTCTGGTTGCCGCGGGTCTGGCTGCCGACGGTCAGGGCATCGTTGTAGATGACGGCGCGGGCCAGCAACCGGGACCACGGGTCGAAGACCGCCTCGCCGCCGTTCCACGGGTAGCGCCGGTACTGCGCCCACGGCAGCAGCAGCACCGTTCCCGGCTGCGGGTCGGAGTCGATGAGCTGCCGTGCGGTCATCCAGTCGGCTGGGTACTGCACCGCGTGCAGACGCCCGCTCGACCCCCAGGCCATCCCCGGCAGCAGCAGGACCGGCGCCAGCACGGCGAGCACCCCGAGAATAGGGGCGGCCGCGATCCGGACGTCGCGCAGCACCCAGGCGACGGCGGCGCCGAGGCCGATCGCCTCGGCCAGCGCCAGCGCCGCCACGTACTGCTGCCCGTCTCGCAGCACCGCGAAGCCCGCCCAGGCCGAGATGAGGTCCGCCAGCACGGCGCGACCGGCCGCGGTCACCCCGATCGCGGCCACCGCCAGCCCGATCAGGCCGGCCGACCCGAGTCCCGGGCACAGCCGCATCGACCTGGCGATGAGCAGATAGCCGGCTCCGGCTGCGGCCACCACCAGCAGCCAGCAGGCGGACGTGAGGCCGCCGTAGCCGACTGGGACCGCCTGGGCGTTCCAGATGCCCGACAGCAGCGCCAGGCTGCCGAGCGACCCGAACGGCGTGTCCGCCCTGGCCGCGAACAGGCTCGCGCCGGCCGGGTCGGCCCGCACCGGCTCGATCAGCGACGGGATGACCCAGGGCAGGCTCAGCAGCAGGCAGGTGACGGCGACAACGCCGAGTCGTCGCGCTCGCTCGCCGACCCGACCGCCGCGGGCCAGCGCGGCCGGCGCCGCCGCCAGGCCGGAGATCACCATTGCGACGAACCCGCCGATGGCGGCCGGAAGCAGCGCCAGCGCCAGCCGGGCGGGCCCGATCCTGACCGGGCCGGCGCACAGCACCCGCAGCACCCAGGGCAGCCCGGCGTATCCGAGGAGCAGTGCCCACTGGCCCATCACCAGCCGCTCGGCCAGGTACGGGTTCCAGCTGTAGAACACCCCGGCCGCCAGGCACGCGATCAGCGGCGGGCGCGCGCCGGCCCGCGCCCGCCAGCAGTCGGCCAGCAGCGCGGCGGCGCCGGAACACGCGAGCACGAAGATCGCCAGCAGGATGAGCTTCTGCAGGAGGTCGGCCGGGATGAGGCGGGCGGCGGCCGCGACGACGGCATCGCTCGGCACCGGCCGGGCCGGACCGCCCGACAGCCCGAGCAGGGCCGAGGAAAACGGCGGGTCCGGCACGAACACCATGTCGTAGCTGAGCACGAAGCCGCGGCCGAGCGCCGGGCCCAAGGCCAGCAGGCCGAGCAGCAACCCGGCCAGCGCGGGCCACCACGCCGCCGGCCGCCACGCCGGGTACCGCCACGCCGGGTACCGCCGGCCCGTGGCGGGCGGCCACGATCGCGGCCGCCCGCGCGCGGCCGGCCCGGTCCGCTGCGGAACGCCGTGCCCGGCGGTACTGCCACCGATCATGTCTTGCGTGCTCGGGCGAGCAGGATCGACGCCGCCGCGGGCCAGCCGCAGAACGCCCGGTCAAGCGGGCGCAACGGCCGCGGCACGTCGTGGTAGCAGGCACCGGACACCCGGACCGGGCCGAAGCCGCGCGCGGCCAGCAGCCCGACGAGCGCCCTGCTGGTGAACACCCGCAGATGCCCGGCCACCTGGCTCCCCGGCCGGCCGAACACGCCGCGCAGGCTGACCTCGGTGAAGAGCGGCTGGACGCCGAGCGCCAGCAGCCCGCGGTTGTACCAGGCAGCCAGGTTCGGGGTGGACAGCAGCAGCGTGCCGCCGGGCCGCAGTACCCGCCGCGCCTCATCGAGCGCCGAATCCGGATCGACCAGATGCTCGATCAGCTCGCTCATCACCACGACATCGGCGCAGCCGGAGGCGATGGGCAGGCCCGTCGGCTCCACCTCGGCCCGCACCACCGTGAGCCCGCGCGACCGGGCATGGCCGAGCGCGTCGGCCGACCAGTCCACCCCGAGGATCCGGTGACCCGGATTGACCTGCGCGGCGAGCAGGGTCGCGGCCCCGTCACCGCAGCCGACGTCCACGATCAGGGCGGGCGAAGCCGCGTCGCGCAGTACCTCTCGCAGCAGCCCGGCCTGCCTGCGGGCCCGGTCCCGCCCCGAGCTGGCGGGCACTCCGGGCTGTTCGTAGAAGCGGCGGAGCGCGCCGCCGCTCATGAGGACACCTCGCTGGCGCTCGGAGTCCGCATTCGCGGACGCACTGTGCTTCCTGATTCCCTCGCAAGCTCGCTCATGACCGATTCCGGCTGCGGGCCGCCCGCGCGATCGCGTCGTCGGCGACCTGGGCGAAGCCCTCCACCGCGAGTGACCAGTGCAGCCGCTCCGCGTGCTCGCGCGCGGCCTCCCCCATCACGCGCCTGGCCTGGTGGTTAAGCGCCAGCGAGGCCCAGGCGGAGGCGAAGTCGCCCTCGCTCGCGACCAGCACGCCGGTCCGCCCGTGGACGACGGAGTCGCGCAGGCCGGGCACGTCGAAGCCGACGGCCGGGGTGCCGCGGAGGGCCGCCTCCGCGACCACGAGGCCCCAGCCCTCGATCAGGGCCGGGTGCAGCAGCAGCCAGGCGGCGCCGAGCAGCCGGTGCTTGTCCTGCTCCGACACCCGGCCGGTGATGATGACATCGCGTCCGGCCAGGGCCTCGATCCGGCTCGCTCCGGTCCGTCGCCGGCGATCACCAGCGTGCCGCCGACGACCGGCCGGACCCGGCTCCAGAGTCGCAGCAGCAGGTCGATGCGCTTGTAGTCGGTCAGCCGGCCGAGCGCCAGAAACAGCGGCTCGGGTGAGCGGGGCGTCGGCGGGTCCGGCTGCACCACCCCGTTGCAGATCTGCCGGATGCGGCCGGCCTCGACGCCGGCCTGCCCGAGGGCCTCGGCGGTCGACTTGGACACGGTCAGGAACAGGTTGTTCCGGTGCGTCCAGGGCATCAGCCTGCTCTCCGCGAACCGTCCCGCGGCCGCGACCGGGGCCGGGAACCGCAGCGGCCACAGCTCGGTGTGCATGTGGTTGACGAGGCAGATCAGCGGGCGCCTGCACCAGAGCGGGCTGAGGAACGGCATCCCGTTGCAGACCTCGACCACCACATCGGCATCGCGCAGGTGACGCCAGTAGGCGAGCGGCGCCCGCAGGAACTGGCTGTAGGTCCCGCCGTTGCTCCGCACCGTAGCCGTGCTCTGCCGACGGTCCGCCGCACAGCAGCGTCACCCGGTCCCCGCGGGCGATCATGCCCTCCGCCAGCTGGTCGACCAGCACCTCCGAACCGCCCGCGCGGGGGCTGGCAAGGTCGCGCCAGGCGATGAACAGCACGTGCCGCCCGCGCTGATCCGGCCCGGCGCCGGCCGGCCCGGCCAACCGCGCGTCCACCGCCGATCGCGTCTGCGCGAGCCCGGTCCCGTCCTGCCCGGCCGACCGCGCCTGCGCAAGCCCGATCCCATCCCGCCCGATCACGACGTCCCCTGGGCGTCAGGCTCGAGAAACCCGCGGCCGACAACCGGCTCGCCCGCACTCGCAGCCCCGGTCGCCGCGACAGCGCCCGCCATCCCGGCCCGCCGGCCGATCGCGAGCCCGATCCCGCCCCAGGCCAGATCGGAGATCGTCGTCGCCGCGCGGGCCAGCAGCGCCAGCGCGAGCGCGGCCGGCCGGTCGAGAACCGGGGCGAGCGCGGCGATCAGGATCAGCTCCCGCGCCCCGATGCCGTTGGGGAAGATCACCAGCATCAGCCCCAGCGAGCAGGCGAGCGCGTAGCCGCCGACCGCCAGCACCAGCACGGCGGCACCCCGCCCGGTCATGTCGGCCAGCAACAGCCATACCTGCAGGCCGAGCAGCAGCCAGCCGAGCACCGTCCAGGCCGCCCCGATCGCGAGCCCGCGCCAGCTCAGCCGTCGGTCGAGCGGCGGCAGCCGCAGCACCCGCAGGGACCGGTCGGTCAGCCAGCCGAGAACCGGCGGGCACAGGCAGACCAGCATCACCGGGAGCACGGGCAGCGCCCACAGATAGTGCCGGGCGGCGGCGGTCGAGGCCAGCGGAAGGGCGATGGCGGCGATCGCGAGACCGACGGCGACGGTCACCGCCAGCGCGGTCACGACCGAGGCGCCGCCGCGGCGGCGGGGGACGTCGTAATCCCAGCCGAGCTCGACGTGCGCGGCGAACGACCAGATCGCGCCGGGGACGTACTTGGCCAGCTGGCTGACGAAGGTAATCCTGGCCGTGGTGGCGACCGGCAGCGGTGATCCGAGGTCGGCCAGCAGCGCCCGCCAGGCCAGCATCATGCACCCGGCCCCGGCCATGGCGGCGGCCACCGATCCCGCGGCCGCGCCCCAGCGCAGCCGGCCGAGCGCCGCATGCACTCCCGGCCACTCCACCGCGACGGCGTAGCCGCAGCACGCGAGCACGACGGCGAGCAGCCCGAGCCGCGCCAGCGGGCTCGCCCGCACCCCGATCAGCAGGCGCCGGCCGCGCTCGATGCGATGCCTTGTACGCACGTCGGGGGCCCCTCAGGCTACTGATGATGGGCTTCGGGCGGGTTCAGCGGGTGCCGTAGACGTAGATCGTCGAGTTGCTCGGAGTGCCGTTGGCGGCGTTGGACAGCAGGTTCTCGCCGAAGCCGACCGCCACGACGCCGATGACGAGTCCGGCGACGATTGCGATGATCAGCCGTATCACGCGTTCCACCTCCGGAGGCTGGCTGGACAGGCGCAGAAACCGCTGGTACCTGACCATCTAACATTGATGAACTGTAACAAGTTCTAGTCTGTGCGACTAGAGGGCCTGGACTTTCGTCATCACCTCGTCGGCGAACCGGCGCAGGCTGTCGATCTTCTGACCGAGCGGCTCCGCGTCGGGCCCGACCGTGTAAGGCCAGCGGAAGCCGATGATCACATCGGTCACTCCCAGCTCCTCCAGCCGCCGGATGCCATCGACGCTGTAGGCGTCGGCCGAGATCACATGCACCTCGAACGGGCGCGTCTCCTGGTTCGCCGCGCGCCGGAAATCGGCTAGGCGGCCGAGCAGCCGGGGCAGGTCGGCGGGGTCTCCCCCGCCGTGCATCCAGCCGTCACCGAGCCGGGCCGCGCGGCGCAGCGCGGCGTCCGAGTGACCGCCGATCAGCACCGGGATCGGCTCGGTCGGAACCGGCGCGATCTGCACCGGCGGCAGATCGAAACACCGTCCGTGGTGCTCGAAGTAGCCACCCGCGGTCAGCCCGCGCAGGATCGCGATCGACTCGTCCATCCGCCGGCCGCGGCTGGCCCAGTCGATCCCGAGCACGTCGTAGTCCTCCCGCCAGGGGCTGGTCCCGACGCCGAGGCCGAGCCGGTTGCCGGTGAGCACGGCGGTCGAGGTCGCCTGCTTGGCGAGCAGCACCGGGTTGCGGATGGGCATCTTGACCACGAACGTGGTGAACCGGATCCGGCTGGTCACCGCGCCGAGGGCGGGGATCAGCGAGAACGGCTCCACGAACGGCTTGCCCTCGAGGAACTCGCGGGTGCCGTCCGGGCTGTACGGATAGACGCTGTCGGCGTGCAGCGGATAGCAGATGCTGTCCGGTATCACCATCGAGTGATAGCCGGCCTCCTCGGCCGCGCGCGCCAGCGGCGCGTAGAACGACGGGTCGATCATCGACTCGGCGTAGCTGAACCGCATCGCGCCCACCGCCTTCAAGCCGTTACCGTGTGCTGCGCCTGTCGCGCTCTCGCCCGCTAAAACTAGAACAAGTTCTTGTTTCGGGCAAGCCGATGCTCCAAGCTTGTCTCATGGACCTAGCCACGCTCGAAGAGATCCGGCAGCTGAAATACCGCTATCTGCGCTACGTCGACCAGAAGCGGTGGGACGAGATGGCAGATGTCTTCACCGCCGGCGCCACCGTCGACTACGGGACCCGCGCCCTCGGCGAGCCGCTGAAGCTGGCCGGCCGGGACGAGATCCTCGCGTTCTTCCGCGCCAACCTGGGACCCGAGATCATCACCGTGCACGCCGCTGGCCAGCCGGAGATCACCGTGGACGGCGACACCGCGACCGGGAGCTGGCGGTTCGAGGACACCGTCATCGCCACCGAGCACCGCATCGTCATCACGGGGGCGGCGTTCTACCAGGACCGGTACGAGCGCGACGCGGACGACGGCCGGTGGCGGATCGCGCATACCGGCTACGTGCGCCTCTACGAGGCGATGATGTCGCTCGACGACCTGCCCAGCTTCAAGTTCACGGCCTGACCGTGCCGACCCAGCCGTCCACCCAGCCATTCATCCAGCCGTTGACGCAGCCGTTCGCGCAGGCGGTGGCCGAGGCCGAGCAGATCATCGCCGCCGCGCCGCACGTCAGGTCGGAGCGCGACCTGGCCGAGGGGCACGACTACCTGGCGGGCAGCATCCAGGCGTCGCTCCGGCTGGCCTGGGCCTACCAGCGCGACTTCCCGTACTTCGTGCAGTCAACCGGACCGTACTCGAAGATGGGGCTCGACAACCCGGACACGCTCTATTTCCACGCCTACCTCCGCGACGACGTCGAGTACGTCGTCACCGGCACCCGGGGCAGCACCGCCGACCTCAGCTTCCAGGTGCTCAAGGGCGACTACTCCCCGGTCGAGGTGCCCGACAGCCTGAGCGCGTTCGACGACCGGGCGATCGAGGTCGACAGCTCCGGCGCCTTCGAGTTCCGGCTGGGACCGGGCAAGGCGAGACCGGGCTACTTCACCCTCGGGCCGGGCTCGGCCATGCTGCTGGTGCGCGAGGTGTACAGCGACTGGACGGCCGAGCGGCGCGGCACCATCCGCATCTACCGGCCCGACCAGGCCGGCCACGCGCCGCCGCCGGCGGCCGACACCGCGACCGCCGCCAAGCGCTATGCGGTCGCGGGCAAGATGCTGCTGTCCCGGCTGCGCACCTTCCTCGCCTTTCCCGAGTGGTTCTACCTGAACGAGCCCGCTAACACGATGACGGCGCCGCGCGCCACCCCCGGCGGCCTCGCCACCCAGTTCTCGTCGGCCGGCCACTTCGATCTCAAGGAGGACGAGGCGATGATCGTGACCGTGCCCGCCGCCGCCAGGCAGACCGCGCCGTACCAGGGCATCCAGCTCGGCAGCATGTGGTACATCTCGCTCGACTACGTCAACCACCAGACCAGCCTTACCGCCGATCAGGCCAGGATCGACCCGGACGGCCAGTTGCGGTTCATCGTTAGCGACCGCGACCCTGGCGTCGCCAACTGGCTCGAGCGAACCGGGCACGACCGCGGCTACGTGCAGATCCGCTGGCAGCGGCTGACGCGCGACCTGCAACCGGAGGACGGCCCGCAGGTCGAGATCGTTCGGCTCGATGAGCTCCCCACCAAGCTCGCGTTCTATGACCAGGCGCGAGTGTCTGAACCCCAGTGGCGGGCGCGCATCGCCGCCCGCCAGGCCGCGTTCGCAGAGAGGATGCTGGGCTGATGCTGCTGTCGGACAAGGTCGTCGTGGTGGCTGGGGTCGGCGCCGGCCTGGGCCGGTCGATCGCGCTGGCCAGCGCGCGCGAGGGCGCCGACGTGGTGCTGGCCGCCCGCACCGCCGCCCGGCTTGACGAGGTGGCCAAGGAGGTCGCCGCGCTCGGGCGGCGCGGCCTGGCGGTGCCCACCGACCTGGCGGACCCCGAGTCAGTGGAACGGCTGACAGTCGCGGCCCAACAGGAATTCGGCCGGGTGGACGCGCTGGTCTACAACGCGCTGGCGATGCCGCCGATCAAGGAACTCGGCGTCGTCGGGCTGGACGCCGTCCAGACCAGCTTCGACGCCAACGTCGTGGCCGCGCTCAGGCTGACGCGGCTGTTCACCCCCGCCCTGGCCGAGAGCAAGGGCGCCGTGGTCATGATCAACTCGATGGTGGTGCGGTTCTCGCAGCGGACGATGGGCCCCTACAAGCTGACCAAGGCGGCCCTGCTGGCGATGGCCCAGAGCCTCGCGACCGAGCTCGGCCCGCAGGGCATCCGGGTGAACTCGGTGGCGCCCGGGCACATCTGGGGCGACTCGCTGAAGTGGTACTTCGGCTACCTGGCGAAGAAGCGCGGTGTCACCGCCGAGCAGATCTACGAAGAGACCGCCGCCCCGATCGACCTGGGCAGGCTGCCGGAGCCTGATGAGATCGCGGACGCGGTGGTGTTCCTCGCGTCCGACCTGGCGCGGGCGATCACCGGCCAGTGCCTCGACGTCAACTGCGGCGAGTACCACCATTGAACGACGGCAACCGCGTTGGCACCATCGACGACCTGCACGCGTCGGCCACGCGGCGCACCGGCCTGACTGACTTCGGCCCCGATGACTACACCGACGGCCTGGCAGTGCTGCTCGACGCCTACGCGTCCGAGGCCGGGCTCACGCCGCAGGGCGCGAAGATGCAGCGGGCGTTCCTGCGCGGGGCGCTGACCGCCCGGCTGCTCAGCCAGGCCGGGTGGCAGGCGAACCCGGACCACATTCAGGTCCCGATCGACCGGCCCGTGTTCGTCACCGGGCTGCCGAGGACGGGCACCACCGCCCTGCACCGGCTGCTGACGGCGGACCCGTCCAGCCAGGGCCTGGAGATGTGGCTCACCCAGGCGCCGCAGCCTCGACCGCCGCGGCACACCTGGGCTGATGACCCGGTCTTCCAGTACATCCAGGCGGGCTTCTCCCGCCACCATGAGGAGCACCCCGAGTTCATGGGGGTGCACTACATAGCCGCCGACCAGGTCGAGGAGTGCTGGCAGCTGCTGCAGCAGTCGATGCGGTCGGTATCGTTCGAGACGCTCGCGCACGTGCCCGGCTATTCCGCCTGGCTGCGCGGGCAGGACTGGACCGGCGCCTACCACCGGCACCGGCGCAACCTGCAGCTGATCGGCCTGCACGACGGGGACAAGCGCTGGGTGCTCAAGAACCCGAGCCACCTGTTCGCGCTCGGCGCGCTGCTCGCGGCCTATCCGGACGCGCTGGTGATTCAGACTCACCGCTCGCCGCGGACGGCGATCGCCTCCGCCTGCAGCCTGGCCGCGCACGCGTCGGCCGGCTGGTCGACGACCTTTGCCGACGGCACCATCGGGCGCTCGCAGCTCGACCTGTGGGCGCGGGGCCTGTCGCTGTTCACCGCCGAGCGTGATCGCCGCGATCCGGCCGGGTTCTACGACGTGCGCTACGACGACCTGGTGGCGGACCCGGTCGGCACCGTGGAGGCAATCTACGGGCACTTCGGGCTGCCGTTGACCGGCGCGGCGGCGGACGCCGTCCGATCGCTGGCCGCCGCGGCGCGAACGGGCGGTGACTCCGCCCACCGGTACAGGCTCGACGAGTTCGGCCTGACCGGCGAGGAGGTCGATGAACGGTTCAGCGCCTACATCGCCGACGGACGTGGGTGAGACCGTCGTGATCGCGTTTCCGATAAATCCTGTAGTATTAGTTGCGATTGATCATCTGGGTACCCCGAGTGGAATAGCAGGGAAGGAGGACGGCCGTGCAGGTGCCAGCTCACCGACTTCACGTCGACCTCCGCCGGACCGCCAGCTGCCTGTGTCGGTGACCTGACCCGACCGGGTCGCCACCGCAGCCCCGCGCCCGCCGCTTCCCAGCGCCGACCCCTCGCTCGCGTTCCACCCAGGAGAGAACCCATGTCCGCCGTGCCGTCAGCACGACCACGCCCGCTGCGCTTCGCGGCCTTCGCCCTGAGCTCGACCGGACGACCCGCCCAGCAAACCTGGCGCCTGGCCCTGCCGCGCCAGGCCGACTTCGACGATCTCGAGCACTGGGTGCGGCTCGCCAGGACGCTGGAGCGCGGCCGGTTCGACGTCGTCCTCCTCGTCGACGCAATCGCCCACCACGCCCCCCGCCACCGCGGCGGCTACCGGCCCTTCGAGGGCGGCCTCCAGGCACCGGGTCACGATCCGTCGGTGCTGGCCGGCGCGATCGCCTACGTGACCGACCATCTCGGCATCGCCTTCACCGCCTCGAGCCTGCACGAGCATCCGGCCGACTTCGCCCGGCGCATCTCCGCCCTTGACTACGCCAGCAACGGGCGGGTCGCGTGGAACATCTCCGCCGACGACCCGCCCAGCCCGTCGGCGGAGGAATACCTCGAGGTCACCTACAAGCTCTGGGAAGGCTCCTGGGACGAGGACGCGCTGGTTCAAGACGGCCGGGCCGCCCCTGCGGGGGAAACGGCAAGGTGCACCCGATCAACCACCGGGGACCGCAGTACACGGTGGAGGGGCCGCACCTGGCGAGCCCGACCCCGCAGCGCACCCCGGTGCTGTTCCAGGCGGCCGCCTGCGAGGCCGACCGCGCCCTTGCCGCCGAGCACGCCGAGGCGGTCTTCCTCCGGTCCGTCACCCCGGCCGACGCCGCCGGTGACATCGCCGACCTCCGCTCCCGCGCGGCCGGCCACGGCCGCGCGGGAGCGGAACTCACGTTTTTCCAGAGCCTGGTCGTCGTCACCGGCGGCACCGAGGCTGAGGCCAGGCGGAAGGCGGCCGAACTGGACGAGCGCACCGCCGACGCCGCCCGGCTCTCGCTTTACGCCGGCGGCCGCATCGCCGGCACCCCCGAACAGATCGCCGACGAGCTCGCCCGCTGGCGGGACGCGGGGGTCGACGGTATCAGCCTGGTCAACGCCGGGGGCCCCGAGCGGTACGAGGAATTCGCCGAGCATGTCGCGCCCGTCCTGCAGAGCCGGGGCCTGATGCAGGGTGACTACGCCGACGGCACCCTCAGGCACAAGCTGTTCGGGCGCGGCGGCCGGCTGCCGGAACGGCACCCGGCCGCGCGGTACCGAGGCGCGTTCGCACCCCAGCACGCCCGGACTAATTGAGCAAGCGCTAGGTTGGCCGGCGTTGGGCTGCGATAATGCGTTGCGTGAACGCGACACGCCATGGTCAGGGGCCAGACACTAGCAAAAGGACGCGCCCCGCTACCCCTCGCCCCGAGGCCTCCGACGCCAGCGGTCCTGGCCGATCGGAGCGCCGGGCCGACGTCATGCAGACCGCCGCCGAGCTGTTCGCGCAGAAGGGGTTCCGCGCGACGACCGTACGCGAGATCGCGGACGCGGCCGGGATCTTGTCCGGCAGCCTGTACCACCACTTCGATTCCAAGGAGTCGATCGGCGACGAGATCCTGTCCAGCTTCATCAACGACGTGCTGGCCGACTACCGGGCCGCCGCATCATCGACCGGGTCGCCGCGTGACGTGATCGAGCAGATCGTCCGCTCGACGAGCCAGACCCTGTCCAGGCACCGCGCCGCCCTCGCCATGCTGCAGAACGACTGGAGCTATTTCAGCACCCAGAGCCGCTTCGCGTACCTGCGCAAGGCCCTGGGCGAGATCGAGCAGACGTGGATCGCGCAGTTCGAGCGGGGCAAGGAGGCCGGCCTCTTCCGGGCCGACCTCGACGCCCGGCTCACCTACCGGCTGCTGCGGGACGTGCTCTGGATCCCCTCGCAGTGGGGGGCCACCGGCGGCTACGCCAGCGGCCAGGTGGCCGATGCCATTCTGCGGCTGATCTTCGACGGGATCCTCAGCCGCGGAGCCTGATTCCGCAAGTCTGTAAGAAAGGAGGGGCGCGAGACATTACCGGCTGAACGCTGTCAGGCCAAGCGGTCGCCGTGCGGAGGAGCTGAGGTTTTGGATGATCTTGACGCGATCGACCGGTTCACCGGTCTGTATGACAGATACCGGGACCGCGTTTACGCCTACGGGGTGAGCCGGGCTGGCCGTCAGTTGGCCGACGAGGTGGTCAGCGAGGTGTTCCTGGTCGCTTGGCGGAGGCTGGACGAGCTTGCCCGATGATCCGCTGCCCTGGCTGCTGGTGACGGCACGGAACGTGATCGGGAGCGAGTTCCGCGCGGCGGCGCGGCAGGAATCCCTGGCGGCGGAGCTTTCATCGTGGGGTTCGGGGGTCGCCTCGGACATCGCCGATGAGGTATCGGAACGGCAAGCCGTGCTCCGCGCGCTCGCCGCCATGCCCGAGGCGGACCGGGAACTGCTGACGCTGTCGGCCTGGCACGGCCTTTCACCACGCGACGCCGCGTCCGTGGTCGGCTGTTCCGCCGCCACCTACTTCGTCCGCCTGCACCGGGCGCGGCGGCGCCTCGAGAAGGCGATGGCCGACGTCCCGGAACCCGAGCGCCGCCATGAGATAGCCAGTCGGCAAGAAAGGCAACCCCGATGGACATCATGAACCTGCTCGCTCAGGCGCGGCCTGGCAGCCTGGACCCGACGCCCGACACCAACCGGAGGGCGAGCGACCTGGCGAGGGCCATCAGCACGCCTCGCGACGAAATGACCGCCCGGCCTGGCCTCGGTCGACCTCTGGACGTCCGGCGGGCCTTCCCTCCGGCCCGGGTGATCGCGGTCGGAATCGGCGCCGCCGCCCTCGCAAGCACCGCCGGGGCGGTAGTGGTCCTGAGCGCCACTGGTACGCCTGCGCCCCGTTCCCACCCCGCCGCGGTACAACCGGGAACGGCAGTGGCTACCCCGGGGGAAGTCAGGGACGCCATTCTCACCGCGTTCAGCGGCGTGGGGGGAGACATCTTCTACAACAAGATCACTGAAATCTATTCCGGCAAGATGCCCAAATGGAATGGTGTCAGTCAAAGCTGGGCCTACCCGCTCCAGCCACAGGCGGGCCAGAAGGCTTACGTGCGTTACCTGGTCGTGCCGAGCAGCCCCGGCCAGAAAGGTGACTCCGAATTGATCTGGACGGAACCCAGCGCCAGCAAGCAGGGCATCCCGACCAAGACCGAGGTGATCGACGTTGAGTACGGTAACCGCACATGGTCCGATACCACCGCCCCGGTGGCTGTCCAGTCAGAAGCGGGAGACCTGCAAGCCCTGCGCGAGTCGATCGTCAAAGGCACGCTCACAGTTGTGCGGAAGACCGTAATCGACGGTCAGAGCGTGCTCGAATTGACCACTCGTTCTAAAGACTCGAGCAAGGGGAGCATGGAAACCTGGTGGGTCAGCCCCGCCACGTGGCTGCCGGTCCGCACGCTTACCGTCAGTAGTGCGGTATCGATCCAGGTTGACTACGGGTTCCTGCCGCCCACACCCGCGAATATCGCGAAAGTGAAGGTGACCATTCCGGCCGGGTTCACCCGGACTCCCTCCATCCAGAAATGAACGCGTGCGCCCGGCGGTCGCAATCAGATGCTGAGAAAGGCGCCGATCATCTCGGTGACGAAGGCATGGTCGTCCGCCTGCGGCAGGCCGGACACGGTGACCGTGCCGACAACGCCCACGTCCCTGATTCGGATCGGGAAGGCGCCACCGTGCGCCGCGAACAGCCGCGGCTCGACGCCCAGCGCCTCGTCCATCGCGCTGCCGAGCCGCCACGCGTCCGCGTTGCTGAACCGGGTGAAGACCAGCCGTTCTTCCTGCGCCTCGAGCGAGGCGATGAGCGCCCGCTGGTCGTCGTTCATGCGTCCCCCCGGGCCTGCGAAAGCACCGTGTCTACCGTCTCCATGATCAAGATGATCTCAGATTAGGAGCCGCCGCCAGCCATGAGTCAGCCGCCCAGCATGAGCGCGGCCGCGTGCTCGCCGATCATCATCGCCGGGGCGTTCGTGTTCCCGCCGGTGACGCCGGGCATGATCGAGGCGTCGGCCACCCGGAGCCCGTCAACGCCGAGCACCCGCAGCGCGGGATCAACCACCGCGCGCTCGTCGATGCCCATCCGGCAGGTCCCGACCGGGTGGTAGACCGAGGTCGCGCGGTTCGGCAGCTCCCGCGCCAGCGCGGCCCGGTCGGGGTAGTCCCGCCCGGGCGAGAGCTCAAGCTCGATGTCGCCGACGATGGCCTTACTGCTCATCACCGCGCGGACGAGCTCCATCCCGTCGAGCAGAACCTCGGTGTCGGCCGCCTCGGTCAGGTAGCCCGGGTCGATCAGCGGGGCCGCGGCCGGGTCGGCCGAGGCGAGCCGGAGGGTGCCCCGGCTGTGCGGGTAGATCAGCGTGGTCATGATCGTCAGGGCGGGCCGCTTGTCGACCTTGTGCCGGGTGGGCGCGTCCTGGTTCGGGAACGGGTAGGACCACGGCAGCGCCTGGAGCTGAATGTCGGGGATCTGGTCGGCCCGGCCGCTGCGGACGAAGCCGGCCGCCTCGAACACGGTGCGACCCATCCAGGTGCCACCGCGGATCGCCTCCTTCATCACCCCGGCCGCGAAGTACGGGGTGGTGCCGCGGTTGCGGGCCGTCTTCATCACGTAGGTCATCGGCACGAACATGTGGTCGTGCAGGTTCTCGCCCACCGGCAGGTCGGCCACGACGTCGATGCCGTGCTCCCGGAGGTGAGCGGCCGGGCCGACACCGGACAGCATCAGCAGCTGCGGCGAGCCGAAGGCGCCGGCGCTCAGGATCACCTCGCGGCCGGCCCGGATCGTCTCCCGCCCGGAGGCGGTGATGACCTCAACCCCCACCGCCCGGCTGCCCTCGATGACGACCCGCTGCACCTGCGCGCCGGTCCACACGGTCAGGTTGGGCAGGCCGTGATCGTCCAGGTAGCCGACCGACGAGCTGTACCGCCGCCCGCCGCTGACGTTCTGCTGGAAGATCGACGCGCCCTCCTGCGACGCGCCGTTGTAGTCGTCGATCCGCGGCACGCCGGCGGTCTCGGCCAGCGCCACCAGGAACGCTTCTGCGGCCGGGGTCAGGTCCTGCTGCCTGGTCACCTTGATTGGCCCGCCCGCGCCGCGGAGCTCGCTGGCGCCGCCTTCCCAGTCCTCCATGCGCTTGAAGCTCGGCAGCACGTCGGCGAACGACCAGCCCTTGCACCCGGCCGCGGCCCAGTCGTCGTAGTTCTTCTGGTTGCCTCGGACGAAGAGCATGCCGTTGATCGAGCCGGAGCCGCCGAGCACCCAGCCCCGCGGCTGCGGGATCCGGCGGCCGCGCGCCGCCGCCTGCGGGACCGTGTAGTACCCCCAGTCGAGCCGCTTCTTCAGGGCCGGCACGTTATGGAAGATGGCGATCATGCCGGGCTTGCGCACCAGCCGGGTCCGGTCCTGGCCGCCCGCCTCGAGCAGGATGACGCTGGCGCCAGACTCGGCCAGCCGCCGGGCGAGCACACAGCCGGCGCTGCCAGCGCCCGCCACGACGTAATCAGCGCTCTGATCCACGCTGCGGACTCTACGCCCGGATCATCGCCAAAACAAGAACACGTTCTACTATTGGAGACAGGCCGGAAAGGCCACATCCAAACCGCTCATATCGAACGGTCCCGGCCGACTCTCCACGGCCGGCTGAGACTGGAGGGTTGATGGGCCGACTAGACGGACGCGTCGCGCTGATCACCGGCGGCGCCCGGGGAATGGGCAAGTCCCACGTGCGGCACTTCGTGGCCGAGGGGGCGCGGGTGGTGTTCGGCGACGTGCTCGACGACAAGGGCGGCTACGTGGCCGACAAGCTCGGCCAGCAGTCCTGCCGGTACACCCACCTCGACGTCACCAGCGAGGCCGACTGGGCGGCGGCGGTCGCGCTCGCGACGGACGCATTCGGAAAGCTGGACGTGCTGGTCAACAACGCCGGCATCCTGCTGTTCGCCCGGATCGCGGAGATGCCGCTGGCTGACTTCCGGCGCGTGCTCGAGGTGAACGCGATCGGCTGCTGGCTTGGCATGAAGGCGGTCATCGACCCGATGACCAAGGCGGGCGGAGGCTCGATCATCAACATCTCCTCGACCGAGGGCTTCACCGGGGCGGCCGGGCTGTCCGCCTACAGCGCCAGCAAGTTCGCGATCCGCGGCATGACCAAGGCGGCCGCGCAGGAACTCGGCCACCTCGGCATCCGGGTCAACTCGGTCCACCCCGGCGGCGTGCTCACCCGGATGGTCCTCGAACAGGCCAACGGCGGCCACGACGGCGACCGCTACCTCGCCAACCTGCCGCTCGCCCGGTTCGCCGAGCCGGCCGAGATCTCCCGGCTCGTCGCCTACCTCGCCTCGGACGAGTCGTCCTACTCAACCGGCAGCGAGTTCACCGCCGACGGCGGTCTCCTGTCAGGACCGGGGTACTGACATGGCCGACGAGCTGAGCGGCCGGGCCGCCATCGTGACCGGCGCGGGCAACGGGCTGGGACGGGCCGAGTCGCTCGCGCTCGCCCGGGCGGGGGCGCTGCTCGTGCTCAACGACCTGCCGGGGGACGCGATTCGCGAGACGGCCGAGCTGGTGCGCGCCGACGGCGGGCAGGCGGTGGTCGTCGACGGCGACATCGGGGACTGGGAGACCGGGCAGCGACTGGTCGGCGCGGCCCTGGACACCTACGGCCGGCTGGACATCCTGGTCAACAACGCCGGGGTCCTTCGGGACCGGATGATCTTCTCGATGTCGGCCGAAGAATGGGACCTGGTTCTCCGGGTGCACCTGCGCGGGCACTTCGTGACCACCCGCTTCGCGACCGAGCACTGGCGCGCGGCCAGCAAGCAGACGGGCGGCCCGGTCTACGGGCGGATCGTGAACACCTCGTCCGAGTCGTTCCTGCTCGGCACGCCGGGCCAGCCCAACTACGCCGCCGCCAAGGCCGGCATCGCCGCCCTCACCGTCACGACCGCGCGCGGCTGCGCCCGGTACGGCGTCCGCGCCAACGCCATCTGCCCGCGCGCCCGCACTGCAATGGTGGCCGGGATGATGAGCCCGCCCCCCGTCGACGGCCCCGACCCGATCGCCCCCGAGCACGTGACCCCGCTCGTCACTTACCTGGCGAGCCCCGCCGCCGAGCGGATCAACGGCGAGGTGTTCATCGTGCACGGCGGCGTCGCCGCCGTGCTGAACCCGCCGTCCGTCCGCGCGGTGTTCCATGCCGGCACCCCCGACGGCATGTGGACCCTCCCCGCCGTCCACGACGCCCTCGCGGCCGAGTTCGCCGGCCACTCCCCCGGCTCCCCCGGCTTCGGTACCACCGAGACCATGTCGCTGGCCACCGAGACAATCGGCTTCGACTAACGGTTTACCGCCCGCTCGCTCCGGCCGAGTCACCCGCTGTGGGCGATCGCGTTACGTGGGCGCGGCGGAGAATTACGTGATCGTCAGCCGCTCAGAGCTGGGAATTCGGTCATCAGGCGGACTCCGGTGAGCGCGGCGAAGCGTAGGGTTTCCTCGGTGTCTCGGGCGGTCCCTGAGGGGTGGCCGTGCGCCGTCCTGCTTGCTGCGATGAGCTTGCCGACGAACTGGACGCCCAGGTGCCCGAGGCTGCCCAGGCCGAGCTCGGAGCAACCTCCCGGGTAGCCGTCACCCGGAATCTGAAGCCGCTCGCAGTGGATGAAGTCACCTTCGCGGCAGGACAGGCAGCTGCCGCAGTTGCCACCGAACCAGCCGACCGCGACACGCACCCCGGGTATCCAGCCCGCGACGACGCTGCCCTCGAGGCATCGATGCGCCACGCGGCAACCGCTGCGCCTGTCAGGCCATGGCCCGGGCTCTGCGACGGGATCGGCTCGGCGACCTGACCCGCGGATATTCCCAGGTCGCATGGGGTGACAAGGTATTCGGCCCCGCCCTATACCAGAACTTTCGTCAGAGTCGGCCTGAGACGGGAGCAAACGTTTGCAGCAATCCGGTCTTATGGCTACTCCGGCCGCCTCCGCCCACCCGGTGGTACCGAAAAGCGGCTTCACGGCCCGACTGATGCTTTGATTTCGGTCCCCAGAGAGGGTGCGTGGCGCCCTCGGGCCCTTCGGATCGCCCATTTGCGGCGACAAATGTGATGTCCATCACGCCATAGCCGTGTTATGCAATCCTTTGCAGCGCTACGCAGTAGCCTCTGTCGGGTCAGGGCAACGTGACCGGGCCCGGGTAACCGGGACTTCCGCCCAGGGGTCACCCGGCGAGAGGGGCTTATCCATGGCATTGCTTTCCCCCAAGGTAATCGCCCAGGTCAGCCGCCGTTCCGTCGGCAAGCTCGGTACGACGTCCTGGGAGTGGGTCATGCGTGCTGACGGCCAGGTGCTCTACCGGCTCAGCGAGGTTAACGGCCGACGGGAACGAAATCCGTGGACCCCGGCGACTCGGCTACCAGCAGCCGAGCTCGACGCCATCCGGGACGACAAGACCAGGGCCGCCGCAGTGCTGGAGGTCATCGTCCGCCAGCACGGGCACCGACGCTGAGCCAGGCGCCCGCAGCGAAAATCGATTCCAGGCCCGCGGCATCCTGGCCATCGACTTCGTCCACGTGGACACCGTGCTGCTGCGTCGTGTCTACGCGCTGATCTTGATCGAGCACGGCACCCGCCGCGCCCATCTTGGTGGCGTCACCGCCAACCCGGACGCCGCAGAGGGCATCAGGATCCTGGCCCGCCCGCGGCAGGCTCCGAGGGCGAACCTGATCTGCGAACGGATGATCGGCACACTGCGCCGGGAGCTCCTCGACGGGCTGCTCATCGTGAATGAGCGCCATCTGCGGCAGGTGCTGACCGAGTACCTGCGGCACCACAACAACGCCCGGCCGCACCGCTCCCTCGGCCAGCTCACCCCAGCTCAAGCCGACGCCTGTCCACCAGAACCGGCCAACCTCGCCGAGCACCGGATCCAGCGGAAACAGGTCCTCAGCGGACTCACCCACGAGTACTACATCGCCGCCTAGCTTCCCGCAGGACACCCAAATCCTATTCCCGAGCCCCACAGGATCGGCAGCTGCCACCGTTGCTGCTGGACCGGACGCTGGTCTGGAACAAGCGGCCAGTACGAGTTGGGCGCCAGGTCGGTAGTCTCACGCGTCGCCTGCGGCCAACTGGGCGCGGTCGACATGGGGGACCATCCGTGTCACGCTCTCATTCATAGGCTAGAAAGGGTTTCGGCGTTCGGTTCGACAGCCGGGAACCGGCAGGCCACAATCGTGCGGGGATGACAGTGACAACCGATGCCAAGGCCGCCAAAGCGCTCCACGACGCCCAATATGGCCTGCTCACCGCCATCGCCTCCGAGGCGGACGTGTCGCTCGCCACGGTTTCGAAGGTGGTGCACCGACGCCGTGACGTCGCCGAGGCGACCCGGGCCAAGATCGAGGCGCTGCTCGACTCCCGCGGCTATGTCCGGCCGTGGGAAGCCGCCGCGCGGCGGCCGCGGCAGATAATCGCCGTGTTTCGCGACTTGATGAGCCCGTACACGCTTGAGATCACCCGCGGGATCGTGGACGCGGCGGCGGCCTACGGGGTGAACGTGGTGCTTGGCACGACCTCCAGCCGACCGATCTCGCGCTGGCTTGAGGAAAGCGTGGCACTCGGCGCCGAGGGGGTGATCATCGTGATCTCGATGCTCACCGAGGCCGACCAGGCCCGCATCGTAAAGCAGCACCTGCCCGTGGTACTCATCGACCCGCTGCAGGCGCCGGTGGCATCGATTCCCAGCATCGGGGTGACCAACTGGAACGGAGCTCGGGAGGCGGTTCAGCACCTGCTGCGGCTGGGTCATACCCGGATCGGCATGGTGGCGGGCCGGTCACATTCGCTGGCGGGTTCGGCGCGTCTGCACGGGTACCGCGCCGCGCTCGAGGAGGCCGGGATCGCGGTCGATGCCTCGATCGTGCGGTCCACCGACTTCGACTACGCCGACGGGCTTGAGGCAGCCGGCGAGATCCTGGACGGCGCGGACCCGCGGCCGACCGCGATCTTCGCCGCCAGCGACGCGCAGGCCCTCGGCGTGCTCGAGGCGGCGCGGCAGCGCCGCATCGCGGTCCCCGATGACCTGTCGGTGATGTCGTTCGACGACACGCTGGTCGCGGCGATGGCCAGCCCGCCGCTTTCCGCGGTGCGCCAGCCGTTCACCCAACTCGGCCAGGAGGCGATGCGCACCCTGATGCAACTCGCCGAGGGCGGGCACCCGCCGACGCTGCGCATCGAACTGTCCACCGAGCTGATCCTGCGCGACTCGATAGCGAGAGCCGGTTACCGAGAGACTTTCGACGTCTCCTCGTGACAGCCCAGTCGCTACGCCGGAAACTGAGGGCGGCCACCCAGCCCCGGCAAGGGAGACGGACTGTGAAGATCACGCGACGACGATTCTTCGGCCTCACCTTCGCGGTCACTGCGGCGACCACGATGCTCGGTGAATTCGTGCTGGCACCCATCGCCCGGGCCTTCGGCCCATCGTTGCTTTACGCGGGTGTCGCACCGCCCAGCGACGTCCCGCAGACGTACGGCTGCCTGTACCCGAAGACGACCGAGTGCACCAACGGATCGCTGCTCGCGACGTTCGAGCAACCCGCCGTAGCTCCCGGTCTTTCCGATCTATCAGTCCACTAACAACGGCGAGACCTGGACCCAGATCGGTTCGGTCGCGGACACGGTCAAAGGCCGGGGCAACCGCTGCTGCGCGTTCCTGTACACGCTGCCCGACTCGATCGGCGACCTGGCCGCCGGCACCGTGCTGTGCGCAGGGATCTCCGCGCCCCTGGACGACTCGGCGACCTACCTCGAGCTGTACTCCAGCACGGACAACGGCTCCACCTGGAGCTTCGTGGCGACGATCGCCGAGGGCGGCAGCTACTCGACCACGGCCATCTGGGAGCCGAACCTGCTGCTCGCGAACGGCACGCTGATCTGCTACTACTCCGACAGCCGCGACTCCGCTCACAGCCAGAAGCTCTCGCTCCAGTACTCGACCAACGGGGTGACGTGGAGCGCGCAGCAGAACGTCGTCGCGCTGTCGCCCGAGACCCTGCGTCCCGGCATGCCGGTGGTGTCACGGCTCGCCAACGGCAACTACTTCCTCACCTACGAGGTGGTCAACGAGTCCTCGGACACCCCCACCTACTTCCAGATCAGTTCCAACCCGCTGAGCTGGGACTCAACCAGCATCGGCACCCTGATCGGCTCCGGCGGCAGCCCGTACAACACCGTGCTGCCGGACGGGACGCTGCTGTACAACGACTACAGCTCGGGCAAGGTGTCGATCAACACCGACAACGGCGCGGGCGCCTGGACGTCGGTGATCACCCCGATCCAGGCCGGGTACAGCCGCACCCTGCAGTACGTCTCCAGCACCGGCCGGGTCCTGATCATGTCCTGCGCGGGCTTCTGGGAAGGCGCGGTGAACTCGATCTACTACGCCGACCAGGACTTCGGCCAGTCCGTCGGCGCCTACTACCAGCTGGTCAACCGCAACTCGGGGATGGTGCTGGGCGTGAACGGCGGCTCGCTCGCGAACGGCTCCCAGCTCGTCCAGTGGGCGAGCACCGGGGCCGCCGACCAGGCATGGCACGTGACCACGACGAGCGGGATCACCAAGTTCGGCAACCGGAACAGCGGGCAGGTCCTCGGCATCTGGCAAGCGGGCACCGCGAACGGGAACGACGCGGTGCAGTGGCTGGACAACGGATCGGCCGACCAGCGGTGGACGCTCGTCGCCGACGGCGCCTACTACAAGATCAAGAACGTCAACAGCGGCCTGCTGCTGTCCGTGCTCGGCGGGTCCACCACCGAGGGAGCCGACATCGTGCAGTGGGCCGACGTCGGCTCCCTCGACCAGCAGTGGAGCCTGACAGAGGTCAGTTAACAGCGGTCAGCTAACCCGCGCGGCCGCGGTCATGACCCTGCTGTGGTCCACCAGCCGCGGTGACCCGGTGAGCGTCACCGTCACCGCCGCACCAGGGTCGGCCGCGGACCGGGCCACCGTGAGCACGATCTCCCCCGGCTCGACCCGCCGCCGCAGGTCGCGGCCGGTGAAGCTGGTCAGGTCGGCGTGCACCTCGAACTCAACCGTCCGCCGCTCCCCCGGGGCCAGGTCCACCCGCGCGAACCCGGTCAGCTGCCGCACTGGCCGCGTCACCGACGCGACCGGGTCGGACGCATACAGCTGGACGATCAGCGTGCCCGCCCGCTCCCCGGTATTTACCACATCGGCCAGAACGGCGGTCGCGCCGTCGGTCGGGATCACGGACTGGCTCGCGCGTGGCCCCGAGATCGCGAAACTCGTGTAGGACAAGCCGTGGCCGAAGGGAAACGCCGGGGTCGGATCGACGCTGCTGACCCCGTCGGTCTTGAGCGCCAGCGACGTCGCCAGGTAGGTGCCAGGCTGGCTGGCCCTCTCCCCCGGGATCTGGACCGGCAGGTGCCCCGAGGGGTTGACCCGACCGGACAGCACGCCCGCGATGGCGTCCCCGCCTTCGACGCCGGGCAGGAACGCCTGAACGGTGGCCGCCGCCCGCCGCGCGTGCCCGCCGATGGCGTAGGGCCGACCGGAGACCACCACCAGAATGGTCTGGCGCGCCGCCTCGAGTACCGCCTCGACAAGCTCGCCCTGCACGCCCGGCAGGTCAAGGACCGGGACGTCGCAGCCCTCGCCCGAGGTGCCGTGGCCGAACATCCCGGACCGGTCGCCTACCACCAGGACGGTGACGTCGGCTTCGGCGGCCGCCGCTCGTGCCGCCGGGAAGTGACTGCGTTCTTCGCCGGTGATCTCGCAGCCACGCTCATAACGGACGGCCGCCGCCGGGAACTCGGCGCGGATCGCGCCGAGCACGGTGCTCGCCTCGACGCCAAGCGCGACGTCCGGGTGGTGCGGCAGCACGTGGTTGGGGAACGAGTAGCAGCCGAACAGGCAATTCACGTCGTCGGCGACCGGGCCGATCACCGCTATGGATGCCGCGCGCAGCGGCAGGGTGCCGTCGTTGGCCAGCAGCACCACCGACTCACTCGCCACGCGGCGGGCGATGCCCCTGTTACGCGGCGAGTCAAGGTCGACGGAGGCCATGTACCTGTCAGGCCGCCACCCGGCGTCAAGCAAGCCGAGCTCGGCCTTCTGGGTGAGCACCCGCAGCACGGCCCGGTCGACGAGCCCGTCCCCGGCGGCCAGCAGGTGCTCGGCGTATCCGGCGGTGTGCGGGAGCTCCACGTCGATCCCGGCGCGCAGCGCGAGCCCCGCGGCCTCGCTGACGTCAGCGGCCACGTGCTGCATGGAGGCGAGGAACGCGATCGCCCAGTAGTCGGACACGACGGTACCCGTGAAGCCCCATCGATCACGCAGCAGGCCGGTGAGCAGGTCCTCGTCGGACGCGGCGGGTATTCCGTCCACTTCATTGTAGGCGTTCATCACCGAGCCGGCCCGGCCGGTGACCACGGCCTTCTCGAACGGCGGCAGTATCACGTCGGCGAACTCACGGGGCCCGGCGGCGGCCGGGGCGTGGTTGCGGCCACCGCGGGAGGTCGAGTAACCGGCGAAATGCTTGAGGGTCGCGACCACCCCCGCGCTCTGCAGGCCGGTGACATAGGCGGTGCCGAGTTCCGAGACCAGGTAAGGGTCCTCGCCGAGCGTCTCCTCGGTCCGGCCCCATCGGTAGTCCCTGACCACGTCGAGCACCGGCGCCAGGCCCTGATGCGCGCCGACTGCGGCCATGTCGTCCCCGATGGCCGCGGCCATGTCCCTGATCAGGTCTGGATCCCAGGTCGCGGCCCAGGCCAGCGGCGTCGGGTACACGGTCGCCCCCCAGGTGAAGAAGCCGGTCAGGCACTCCTCGTGAGCGATCGCAGGGATGCCGAACCGGTTCGCGCCCACGACCCGTGCCTGCAGCTCCGCCAGCTTCTTGCGGCCGGCTTCACCGTCGGCCGGCGCGGTACCGAACACCCGGGTCAGCTGCCCGAGCCCGCCCGCGATGGCCGCCTCGAAGTTGTCGGCGCCGCGGAAGCTCTCCTGCATCGGCGCGACATCCCCGGCGTCGTCGTGGTCCGGCCACGTGCTGCCAAGCTGGCGGATTCTCTCCTGCGGGGTCATCGCGTCGAGCAGCGCCTTGGCGCGCGCGGACGCGGGAAGGGCCGGGTCGTTCCAGGGGCCGGTGGTTGTCACAGCGTTCATCCGTTCTGTGTCTGGCGGGCATGCGTGTATAGCGGACGGCGGACGGGCTGGTCACTTGCCGCCCGCTCCCATCAGCCCCATGACGAGGTAGCGCCGGGCGAAGAGGTAGACGACGAGGATCGGCACGGCGGACAGCACGACGGCGGCGAGCAGCGCCGGGACGTCGTCGCCGTACGCCGAGACGAAGTTGTACAGGCCGAGGGTGATGGTCTTGTCGTCGCCGGACTGGGTCATGATCAGCGGGAACAGGAAGCCGTTCCAGGCCTGCAGCGCGGCGAAGACGCCGGCGGTGGCGATCGCGCCCCGCGACAGCGGGATGACCAGGTCCTTAAGCACCCGCCCGGGGCGGGCGCCGTCGAGCGCCATCGCCTCGTACATCTCCTGGGAGATGTCGCGCATCCCGCCGGTGAGGACCAGCACGCTGACCGGCAGCGAGAACGCGGCGGTGGGGAGGATGACCCCCCACAGCGTGTCGTACAGACCCATCCGGTTGATCAGGTAGAACAGCGGGATGATCACCGCCTGCGCGGGGATCGCCAGGCCGAGCAGGAACACCCGGAATACCCCGCTGGTGATCCAGCCCTGGCCGCGGACCACCGCGTAGGCGATCGGCACCCCCAGGATCAGCACGATCGCGACGGTGGCGGCGGCCACCTCGATCGTGTTCCCGATGTCGCGCAGGAACCCGCTCTCCACCACGGTGACGAAGTTGCGACCGGTGAAATGCCCCGGCGCGGCCAGCGGTCCGCCGGCGCCGTAGTCGGCCTGGGTCTGGATCGCGGAACTGATCAGCGCATACAGGGGGAAGCCGATGATCGCCAGCCAGACGATCGCGGCGGCGGCGGCCGGGTAGTTGGGCCGGGTCCTCACACCCCCTCCATGGTGGAGCGCATCTTGTCGTAGCCGCTGGCCTTGACCAGGATCAGGCTTATCCCGGTGGCCAGCGCCAGCAGGAACACCGCGATCGCGCTGCCGTAGCCGAAGTTATAGGTCTGGAACCCCGTCTGGTACATCTTGAACGGCAAGATCGATGTGTCCGTGCCTGGCCCGCCGTCGGTCAGCAGCAGCACGATGTCGAACGCGGTCAGCCCGCCGATGACCATGAAGGTGGTGGAGGTGATGATCGCGTTCCTGAGCTGCGGCAGCGTGATGCGGGTGAACTGTTTAACGCGTCCGGCGCCGTCGATCTCCGCCGCCTCGTACAGGCTGCGCGGGATCGCGCGGGCCGCGCCCTGGTAGATCAGCGTGTGGAACGGGATGTACTGCCAGCTCGTGACCAGGATCAGCGCGGCGATCGAGCTCCACTGGCCGCCGAACACGTTCAGGTGCCCGATTCTCGCCGGGACACCGAAGTTCGGATCGAGCAGCTGGCGCCACATCACCGCGGTCGCGGCGGTCGAGAACAGCAGCGGCAGGAAGAAGATCGCCGACAGCACGGCCCGGTTACGCTGGAATCCGGCCGACCAGACCCCGAGCAGGACGCTGATCGGGGCCTGGACGAGCATGTTGCCGGCCAGCAGGGCGGCGGTGACCCAGGTCGACTGCCAGATCGTGCCGTCGTTGAAGAACTCGTTCCAGTTGGCGGTGCCGGTGAGCTGAGGCGCGGACAGCCCATTCCAGCTCGTGAACGACAGGTAGATCACCCCCGCCATCGGGATGACGGCGAAGATCACGAAGAACACCAGCCCGGGCAGCGCCCACGCCGGGCCGGGCCGCACCACGGCGGGGGCGGCCCGGCGGCGGGCGCCGCGGTCACGGAGAAGGCGCGCGGCGAGAGTTGCCGAGACCATCGGCTATCCCTTGATCGCCAGCACGTTGCTGACGAACTGCTGCGGCGTGACCTGGCCGTTGAACAGCTCCTGCACCTGGGTCAGCATCGGGGTGGCGAGGGTCTCACCGAGCGCCTGGTCCCACGACTGGGTGAAGGACGGCGCCTGGGACACGAGGTCGTACAGGAAGTTCGAGTACGCGGGGTCGGCCGAGGCGGCCAGCAGCGGCTTGGCGTTGGTGGTGACGGGGACCTCGCCCACGCCGATCAGGGCCTTGAGGTAGCTGGTGCTGTAGGTAGTGGCCAGGAAGTCGGCAGCGGTCTTGGACGACGCGGCGGTGGTCACCGAGACGTAGTTGGTCGGGTTGCCGACGACGTTGGCCGCGGTCCCCTTCCCGCCGGGAATGGCGGGGAAGGTCACGTAGCCCAGGTCGTTCTTGGCGAAGCTGGCGCTGAACCCCGCCTGGTTGGCGTACTCCCACGAGCCCATCAGGCACATCGCGGCCTTGCCGGTGTACAGCAGCGTCGAGGTGCCGCCCGCGCCGTAGTTCACCGACGCGAAGCTGCTGCCGAACGCCCCGGCGTCCACCAGGTCCTTGACCATCACGGCCGCCTTCAGCACGGCGGGGTCGCTCCACTGCGACCAGTCGCCGCCGGACAGCTTCTTGAACAGGCCGGGTCCGGCCAGCCGGTCCACCAGGTACTCGATCCACATCAGCTCGGTCCACGAGTTCGCAGCCGTGCCCGAGATCGTGAACGGGGTGATGCCCTTGCTCTTGAACGCCGTGACCAGGCTCGTCAGCTCCGTGTAGGTGGTCGGCGGCTGCAAGCCGGCCTTGGCGAAGACGTTCTTGTTGTAGAAGATGAACACCGGCTGGGTGCCGCGCATCGGCACCCCGATCAGCTTGCCGTTGTAGATGCCCGCCTGCAGGGCCGACGGCAGGAAGTGGGCTTCCAGGCTGGGGCCGAGGTCCACCAGCTTCCCTGCCTCGGCGTAGGAGTCGAGGTTCCCGCCGCCCCAGGAGAAGAACAGCCCGGGCATGGCGCTCGAGCCCATCGCGGTCCGCAGCTTGTCCAGGTAGTCGGCCGTGGCCACGATGTCCAGCGTCACCGTGCCGTGCCCGGTGGAGTTGAACGCCTTCACCTGGGCCTGCTGGATCGTGTTGGTCGGGTCCTGCAGCGTCCAGAACGTAACCGGACCGGTCGCGGTGGCGGCGGCGCTCGGGCCTGACGACCCGCAGGCGTCTAGCGTGACGGCGAGCCCCGCGACCGCCAGCATCGTCCCGAGAGCCTGTCTTCTTGAAATCGCGTCCTTCATCGCACACCTTTCGACTGGGCCAGGCGCGCGGTCTCGCCAACCGCTCGCAACCCTTGCGAAGCGGCACTGACCTGGCAATGGCGACGCTATTTGGGGTGATTCCTTCCAGACAAGACCTCAGGCCCCGTCACTTCCGAAAGGCTTTCGGTCGCAGGCACGAACATTCGCGTGGTCCTCAAGGCGCCTGCGCGGTGACGAAAGCGGCAGAGACAGCCCGCGTCTCACCAGGCGTGGAAGAGCGCGCTGCAGGCGTTCAGCGCTGGCTGGTCTAGGGTTCCATAATCCGGTTATGGGCCTTTGAGCTGCGGCTTTTCGGCTGACTGCCGGTAGTCATGCTGCCCGCTGGTACTCGTTGATCATGACGAGCCGAAACCCGCCCTCGGCGGACAGTGTCCGCGGCCGTCCGTGGAAGCCGACGGTCCACCGCGCCGCTCCCACACCACGGGACAACGCAAAAACGGCCCGCCTAGCCGAGAATTCCCAGCTAACGGGCCGGCTTCGCAGGTGGTGGCAGGTATGGGTTCGAACTATCGTAGGCTGAGCCAACGGTTTTTACAGCCCGCGTGCTCCGCCCGAGTCCCCCCCGCTGACCAGCGCTTATGCGTTTTCGAGGCCGGATCGCGGGCCGCCGCCGTCCGCCATGCGTCCGTGCGCCCCGGATTTCGGGGGGCGTGCAGGCCACGGACGGGGCCGGTAGGAGCGGTTACGCTGACCGTCCGCCCGGCTTCCCTGCCTCTGACCTGCCACTTCAGGCCGCCGGCTCACTGTCGCCGTCTCCCCCCGAGATCCGGCGTGTCCTCGCCCCGAGTAGCATGCTCATCGTCGCCACGCCAGGCTCCGCGAACCTGCGGAAACTGCGAGGACTCGCTCAGCCTGATCGTCATCGACTCCCGCGAGGAGGAGCGGCGCGGGCCGCTCACCGTCTTGAACACGGCGGAGATCTGGCTGGGGACCAGGCACACCCCGGTCATGTTCTACAGCGGGCAGATGTCCCGACCGGGCGGTCGTCTTCCAGTCCCCCACCCTCTACCCGTGGATGAGCGCGCTTGACAACGTCACCACCGGGCTGAAGCACTGCGGCCTGTCCCGCGGTGAGCGGCTCAGGCGTGCCCGAGCCCAGCTCGCCGAGGTCGGCCTGACGGATGCCGCCGCGCGCCGCCCCTACCAGCTCTCCGGCGGCATGCAGCAGCGGGTCGGCATCGCCCGCGCGCTCGCGATGCGGCCGTCGGTACTGCTCATGGACGAGCCGTTCGCCGCGCTCGACGCCTACGTACGCCAGGAGATGCAGGAGCTCGTCGTGGCGCTGTGGCAGCGGCATTCGGTGACCACGGTCTTCGTCACGCACTCGATCGAGGAAGCCCTCCTGCTGTCCACCCGGGTCGGGGTCATGTCTTCCGGCCGGGTCAGCGACATCTTCGAGGTGCCCTTCGGCTATCCGCGTGACGTCACAGCCGCAGAGTTCAACGAACTGCGGCGGGTGATCTGGGGACGGATCGAGGCGGGCGTGCGCGGCGAGAGGGAAGCACAACAGTGACGGCTCCCCTCCAGGGCGCCGCGCCGGGAGATGTCACCGCAATGAGCGGGACCGGAAACGCGCGGGGCGGCACCTACCCGCGCGACCTGGAGGGCTACGGGCCCAATCCCCCGCACCCACGGTGGCCCGGCGGCGCCCGGGTAGCCGTCAGCGTCGTCGTGAACTGGGAGGAGGGCGGCGAGACCAACATCCTGCACGGCGACGCGACCTCCGAGGCGGCGTCCAACGACGTGGTGGACGCGAAGCCGCGCTCCGGCGTCCGTGACCTGCGGACCGAGTCGATGTTCGAGTACGGCTCGCGCGCCGGGGTCTGGCGGCTGCGGCGCATCCTGGCCGAGCGCGCGATCCCCGCGACGATCTTCGCGATCGGGATGGCCGTGGAGCGGTCACCGGACACCGTCGCCGCGCTCGCCGCCGACGGCCACGAGATCTGCCCGCACGGCTACCGGTGGCTCGACTACAGCGACATCGACGCCGACACCGAGCGCGCGCACGTCGCGGCGACGGTCGAGGCGATCCGCGCGGTCACCGGGCAGCGTCCCCTCGGCTGGTACACCGGGCGGATGAGCACGCGCGCGCGACGCCTGGTCGTCGAAGAGGGGGGGTTCCTCTACGACTCGGACGACTACAGCGACGACCTGCCGTTCTGGACGCGGGTGGCGGGCACGCCGCACCTGGTGATCCCCTACAGCCTGGACGTGAACGACATGCGTTACGTCGGATCGCCGGGGTTCGCGCACGGCGGTGACTTCTTCGCTTACGCGCGGGATACCTTCGACCAGCTATACGAGGAAGGCGGGGAGCTGCCGCGAATGATGTCGATCGGGCTGCACTGCCGGCTCGCCGGGCGTCCTGGCCGCGCCCGTGCGGTGGCGCGGCTGCTCGACCACATCGGCGCGCACGAGGGCGTGTGGTTCGCGCGCCGCGTGGACATCGCACAGCACTGGCACAAGCATCACCCGCCGGCCTGAGACCCGCGGGCACCATCACCCGCGGCGACCGGCTGACCAACGAGCGTGAGCTCAGCTCCCTGTGCGCTGTGAGCAGGTTCTCGGTCCGCGAGGCGCTGCTCGCCCTGGAACTGGGCCGGCGTCATCGAAGGCAGACCTCGTCGGCTAGCTCCACCGGGGTGAGCCTGTCCGAGCGCAGCATGAGCGTCCCGCCCGGCTGGCGGGCACGGTGGTCCAGATCTCCCAGCATGTCCGCCGTGGTTCATCGCCGGACCTGCTTCACGGTGCCGAGGGCGTCAAGGATGTCGGGTTGGCCACGCCGCCGGGCAGCACGAAGGCGTCGTAGTCATGTGCCTGCGCCTCGGCGGTGGTCAGGTCGACACGGAACCGCTCGGCCGATTCGAGATGATGAAACGCACGTATCTCGCCGGGCCCAGGTGCGACGACGACAGTCCGCGCGCCGCCTAACGCAGCGCGTCTCGGGGACGGGTCAGTTCGATCTGCTCGACTCCCTCGTTGGCAACGAGGAAGGCGACGGCGGTTCCGGTGAGAGGGAAGGTCATGATCACTCCGGTTGGGGTGGGTGGTCACCGGCTCTGGTGGCCGCGGCCAGCAGAGCGGCAGGCGAACGATGGCGATGGGTCTAGGCGGGTCTAGGAGGCTGCTGAATTAGGCCGGTTTGGGGTTCGGTGCCGGTCGGGTTGGGACGCGTGGGCTCGGGCACGGGCGGGCGGGATTGCCGTGGGGGCGCCTCAGATGAGCCTGCGGGCGGGTGTGTTCCGGGGCTCTGCTGAGGGGCCCGGGCCTGGCCCCGGGCCCCGGGCCCGGGCCGTCAGGTGGGCAGGAGCCAGGCTCCGTCGTGGCGGGTGAGGCCGCGGCCGATGAGGTTGCGGAGGTTGAGGGCTGCGGTGCGGGTCCTGAGCCAGGCGTCGTTGGGGGTGACCCTGCGGTAGCGGAGCTTGAGCCGGCGGCCTCGCTGCGTGGCGACCTGGGCGACGGCGCGCTCGACGTTCGGCCGCCAGGCTCTGTAGTCGTCGCGGATGGCGGGCCACTCGGCGCGGGCCGCGCGCAGGAGGGCGTCGTGCTGGTGCAGGGTCAGGGCCCGGCCGTCCTTCGCGGTGGCGCGCTGCCGGCGGAGCGGGCAGCCGCGGCAGGCGGCGCCGAAGGTGACAGCCCTGGTGCGGGTGACGCGCCGGGTGATCCCGGCGGGGCAGGTCACGGTCCCGGCCGCGTGATCGGCGGCGAAGTCGTCGATGGTGAAGCCGCCGGGAACCGCGGGCCGCAGCGGCCCCGGCTTGATGACCGCCCGCTGGCCGTCGGCGGCGAGCGCGGCCCGCAGCTCCCCGGTGCCGTAGGCGGAGTCGCCGTACCAGGCCAGCGGGCCGTCCTGGCCGGAGGCCGCGGCGGCCGCGAACTCGGCGGCCGCCGCGGCGTCGGAGTTCTCGTCGCCGCAGGCCATGGTCAGCCGCTCGCCGGTGATGATCCCGGTCTCGGGGTCGGCGGCCAGGTGGGCGCGGTAGCCGTCGCGGCGGGCCGACGGGGACTTGCGGGTGTGCCTGGCCTGCTCGTCAACGGCGGAGATGACCCGGTCCTCCGCGACCTTGCGGGCGAGTGCTGCGGGTCAGGGCTGGTCGCCCGCGAGAGCGATGGCGCGCGTCTCGGGAACTCCCAGCATCAGCAGGCTCGTGATCGTCGCTGCCCGGGCGCCGAGGGTCCCGTTCGACAGGTCGCTGTCCGCGATGGCGAACACGACGCCGTAGGCAACCTGGCTCAGAATGCCCGCCGGCAGGTGCCGCGCGAACACGTCGCTGTCCTGGCCCCGTTTCACGAGGTCGGCCAGGAGCTCATCGACTGGCCCGAGCAGGCCGTGGATCGCCTCGCCGTACTCGCCACGGCGCAGCGCCAACAGCACTCGGTACCGGTGCGCCACCGGCCAGACGCGGGCGATGAATTCGACCCACATCGCGTCCGCTGCTGCGTCGGAGGCGTTGACGTCGGTGAGCACGGCTGTCATCTCGATGACAGCCCGTTCCGTGAGTGTCAGAACCAGGTCGAGGCGCGAGGGGAAATGGCCGTAGACCGTGCGGCGGACGACGCGGGCAGCGGAGGCGATGTCGCCCATTCCGGCGTCGGGATTCTCTCCCAGCACATCGAGGGCGACGTCGAGGATGCGATCGCGTGTCTCGTTCATCGAGCGCACACGGGAGGACTCGGTGGGCACGACACCATTGTTGCACACCAGTGTGCAATGAAGTAGACTGCACACCAGTGTGCAGTGAAAAGTTGCGCTGTGCTTGAAGCTCAGGAGAGTGAAGAAGGCAATGACCGCAGCGACGCCGCCGACTTCGACCCTCGTCCGGCCGTTCACCGTCTCTATCTCGGATTCGGAGATCGACGACGTGAAGCAGCGGCTGGCCAGAACTCGATGGCCGGATCCAGCAACGGTGGGCGACTGGTCGCAAGGGGTTCGCGTAGAGAACGCCAGATCTCTGGTCGACTACTGGGAGCGCGGCTACGACTGGCGGCGCTTCGAGTCCGGGCTCAATCGCTTCCCCCAGTTCCTGACCGAGATTGACGGGCTGGACATCCACTTCATCCACGTCAGGTCCAACAATCCCAACGCGATGCCGCTGATACTCACGCACGGATGGCCGGGCTCGATCGTCGAGTTCCTGAAGCTGATCGGCCCGCTGACCGATCCGGTTTCGTTCGGAGCAGATGCCGCCGATTCATTCGACGTCGTCGTCCCGTCGCTCCCCGGGTTCGGGTTCTCCCAGAAGCCCGCGGAGACCGGGTGGACCGTATCGCGCATCGCCAGCGCATGGGTGGAGCTGATGAAGCGTCTCGGCTACCCGAGATGGGCCGCGCAGGGCGGCGACTGGGGTGCCGTCGTCACCACCGCCCTCGGGGCCATGCAACCCGAGGGGCTGCTCGGAATTCATCTGAACACCCAGTACGCCTTTCCCGCGCAGATACCCGACTCCTTGTCGCCCGAACAGCGCCACGCCGTGGAGACCCTCGCCCTCTACGCCGGCGATCTCGGCGGGGCGAACCACCTTCAGGGCACGAAGCCGGAGACTGTCGGATTCGCCCTGGCGGACTCTCCCGCTGGTCAGGCAGCCTGGATCTACGACAAGTTCCAGTCCAAGACCGACAACCACGGGCTCGCCGAGGACGCCCTCAGCAGGGACGCCATGCTCGACGCGATATCCCTCTACTGGTTCACCAACAGCGCGGCGTCGTCCGCCCGCATCTACTGGGAGAACAAGTCGGTCACCTTCGCCGGCCCGAAGCTGACGCTCCCGGTCGCGGTGACCGTCTTCCCGAAGGACGTCCCACGCCTGCCGCGAAGCTGGATCGAAGACACCTACAGCAATCTGATCCACTACGGCGAGGCCGACAAGGGCGGGCACTTCGCGGCCCTGGAACAGCCCGAGATCCTGGTCAGAGAAATCCGCACCGGCCTGCGCACCCTTCGTTCCTGACGGGTTCGAGGTTGAACCGCATGGTCTTCTTCAGGGCGTCAGGAATTCGGTGACACCGAGGGCGATGTCCCAGTGCCCCACCCCGTGGCGGGCGAGGCCCATCTCGACCAGGCTCGCCGCTTCGAGCCAGTGCGCCATTTCCAGGCCGCCGACGTCCCGCGGGCGCAGCCCGAGACTCTCGACGAACACCTCCACGTCCGCCTTGGCGTGCGCGTTATCGCCAGCGATGAAGACGTCGAGTGGTCGGCCCTTCTCCAGGACATGCCGGAAGATGGTGTTGAATGCCTTGAATACGCTGGCGCTGGCCGGGGCCGCCTTGGCGGCTTCCTGCGCGACCGAGGTGTCCTCGCTGATGGCCAGCCCGTCGGCCGCGGCATTGAAGGGGTTGCTAATGTCGACGATGGCCTTGCCCGCGAGGGCGTCTGCGTACTCGGCAACGACCGGAACGACACTGTCGTACAACACGGCCACGATGACGATGCCCCCGGCCGGGACGGCGCCCCACTCTCCCGTCGTGGCGCCGCCGCCAAGAGCCTTGGCCAGGCTGGCGGCCTTGGACTGATCGCGGCCCATAACCTCGACGGTGTTGCCGCCCGCTACCGCCAGCGTGCCGATGGTGCGGGCCATGTTCCCGGTACCGATGATGCTGATGCTGCTCATGACGTGTGCTCTCTTTCTTGTTCTCGGCTTTTGCCTTTCAGATCACCGTGGTGCCGCCGTCGGCGACCAGTTCCATCCCATTGACATAGCTGGAGTCGTCGGAGGCGAGGAACAGGGCGATGGCCGCGATCTCCTCGGGGCGGCCCATCTTTCCCCGCGGGATCAGGGACTCGAACGCCGCCTTGGTCGCCTCGTCGAACAGTTCCTCCTGCTTGGCGGTGGCGACCTGGCCGGGGGTCAGCACGTTGACCCGGATCCGCCTGTCCTTCAGCTCGGCCAGCCATACGCGGGCCCAGGCCTGCTGCACGGCCTTGCTCCCGGCGTACACGCTCCACCCGGGGTAGCCCCTGACGGAGGCGCTGGACCCGGTCATGAAGACCGAGGCGCCGTCGTTGAGCAGCGGCAGCGCCTTCTGCACCGTGAACAGCGTGCCGCGCGCGTTCAGCCAGAAGGCGGCGTGAAACTGCTCCTCGGTGATCTCGCCGAGCCGGGCCTGCTCCCCCATCCCCGCGCTTGCCCACAGCACGTCGATCGACCCCGCTTCCCGCCTGACCGTGTCGTACAGGCGGTCCAGGTCGTCCAGGTCGGCGGCGTCGCCCTGGACGGCGGTCGCGTTCGGGCCGATCAGTTTGACGGCCTCGTCCAGCGCGTCCTGCCGTCGGCCGGTGATGAAGACGCGTGCTCCCTCGTCTGCGAACAGCTTGGCGCCGGCCAGGGCCATCCCGGTTGATCCGCCGGTGATCACCGCTACTTTGCCATCAAGCTTTCCCACGGTCGCTCCCTTGAATTGATGGGCAGTCCGGGCAGTTATGTACACCGGTCAGTTCACTTAACCTACTGGACCGACGGCCGGAGGGCAAGCTATGTACACCGACCGGTACCGAAACGCGTATGCTGGAGACATGACGGAGCTGGAGAAGGGCCCCCAGGGCCGACGCCGCGGCCGGGGCGCGCGCGAGCGCATCCTGTCCGCCTCACAGCAGCTGTTTCGCGATCAGGGCATCAACCGCACCGGCATGGACCAGCTCTGCGCGGTAGCCCAGGTGTCCAAACGCACGGCCTACCAGCACTTCGCCGACAAGGACGAGCTCGTCGCCGAATACCTGCGCCGGTTCGATCCCGGCCTCATGGCCGCAGTGTTCGACCGCAGCGACCTCACGCCCCGCGAGCGGCTGCTCGCCGCCTTCGAGGTGCCCGCATCAGGGACACAGGACATCACGCCCATGTGCCCCTACATCGCGGCGTCCGTCGAACTCCACGACCCCCAGCACCCCGCATCCCGGTACGCGCGCGACTACAAGATGGCCATCGCGGCGCGGCTCGCCGAAACCGCCCGCGAGGCCGGCGCCGCCAACCCCGAACAGCTCGGCGAGCAACTCGCCCTGCTCCTCGACGGCGCCTCGGCCCGCACCCGGGTCCTCAACGCGGAATCCTTCCCGACCGCCGCCGCCATCGCCGCCGTCCTCATCGACAACGCCATCCCCGCGACAGCCCGCGGGAGTGTAAATACAACAGCCGGGTAGCCCGAGGTGAGAATCCCTCGGGATACCCGGCGCAAGACGGTCAGGTTCAGCCAGGAACAGCTCGCCGAGCGGCTCTAAGGCTAGTCGCCGGCGCCCTCCCCGCCCTCTTGCGCCGCCGGGGAAGCGGCAAGTTATGCCCATTGTCTGGGGCCATGTCCTGCGAGGGCCTCGGCGAGCCGGTGGGAGTCGCTTGGGTTCTCGCACCGAGCATCGGCAAACGCTCGTGCGGGCAGCAGGCATTCAGAAGCTTGTTTCATCGCTTCCCCATAAGAGCCCCTTAACCAGAGGTTAAAAAACGTCAATATCGCATGCGTATCTTGACGCGCCCTGGGGCATCTGGTCCAATCCTATCAAATAGGAAAGTTTCCTATTTGTTTCAGAAACATTTCTTGAATTTCGAGCGAAACTACTGGGCGGCCTCCGGCCTGGTCATGGTCGTAAGACTGGTGCCGGGCTCGCACTGGCTGTTCCGCTGGCTGGCGCGGCTGTGCTTGCCCAGCCGGCGGTCGCGGCGTCGGTTAACGGAATCGGAGTGAAGATGAGAAAGCGCAGACTCCTTGCCATCATGTGCGCTGCCATCGTGTGTGCTGGCCTGATCGCGGCGGTCGGCGGCGCCTTCACGGTGAAGAGCATGGCCGCGAGCATTCCCTGGACGGGTACCTGGTCAGCGTCACCGGAGAGCGGCGGCCAGTCCTTCAGCCAGCAGACGCTGCGGCAGATCGTGCACACCAGCATCGGCGGCACGTCCGCCCAAGTGCAGGTGTCGAATGTCTTCGGCGCCGCGCCGCTGGTGATCGCCGACGTCCACGTCGCGCTGCGCTCCTCCGGGTCGACCATCGTCGCGGGCTCCGATCACACGGTCACCTTCGGCGGTCAGACCTCGATCACGATTCCGGCCGGCGGGCTGGCCGTCAGCGACGCGGTCGCGATGTCGGTCCCGACGCTCTCCGACGTCGCCGTCAGCATGTACCTGCCGCAATCCACCGGCTCGTCGACGTACCACCAGCAGGGCACGGTGACCAACTACATCGCGTCAGGCGACGTCAGCGGCAACGCGAGCTTGTCCGGCGCCCAGACCACCAACAGCTACTTTTTCCTGGCCAACCTCAACGTGCAGAACCCCGCCGCCCAGGGCGCCGTGGTGACGCTCGGCGCCTCGATCACCGACGGCTACGCGTCTACCACGGACGCTAACGAGCGCTGGCCCAACGACCTGGCCGTCCGGCTGGCGAACTCCGGGCGCACGATCGGCGTGCTCAACCAGGGAATCAGCGGCAACAGGCTGCTGGTGGACGGATCCGGTCAGAGCGCGCTGAACCGCTTCAACCGCGACGTGCTCTCCCAGCCGGGCGTCAAGTGGGTCATCTTCTCCGATGACCCGATCAACGACCTGGGGAGCACCTCGCCGCCGCCTACATCGGCCCAGCTGATCGCGGGGCTGCAACAGCTGATCTCGATGGCTCACCAGGACGGGATTGAGTTCCTGTGCTCGACGCTGACCCCGTACCAGGGCGCGGGCTACTGGACCCAGCAGGGCGAGACGGCGCGCGAGGCGTACAACGCCTACGTGCTCGGCTCGGGCAGCGGCTGCGACGGCGTCATCGACCAGGCCGCGGCGACGAGCAACCCATCCGACCCGACCATGTACCTGCCCGCCTACGACAGCGGCGACCACCTGCACCCGAACGACGCGGGCTACCAGGCGATCGCGAACGCGGTGAACCTGAACCTGTTCGGCGGCGGCGCCGAGGGGCCTTACGGCGGGACCGCCGCAGCGGTGCCCGGCACGGTTCAGGCGGCCAATTACGACACCGGCGGGCAGGGCGCGGCCTACAACGTCACCTCGGTCAACGGCAACGGCACCACCTACAGGCCCGACGGGATCGACCTCGAGACCACCGCCGACACCCAGGACACCACCCCGGCCGGCGGCCCGTACGACCTCGGCTGGACGGCAACCGGGCAATGGTTCAAGTACACGATCAACGTCGCCACCGCCGGCACCTACACCGTGAGCCTGCGGCTCGCCTCCCCCAACGGCGTCACCGACGCGCTCCACATCGCCAACTCCGCCGGGACCAGCCTGTCCGGCGCGGTCGCCGCGCCCGACACCGGCGGATGGCAGAACTGGACCACGGCGACAACCAGCATGACGCTGCCGGCCGGCGTGCAAACCCTGACCATCGACCAGGACAACGGCGGCTGGAACATCCATCAGCTCAGCTTCGCCTCGTAGACGCAACAAGCACCAGCATCCGGCCGCAGGGCTGGTCGACAACCTTCCCGGCTGGACAGCTCCCTGGAGAAAGGGATTTCCATGACCGTCTCACGTCGCACGTTCATCGCCTCCGCGGCAGCCGGCTCCGTCCTCGCCGCGGTGGGCGCCGGGAAACTGGCTGCCGACAGGTCGGCACCGGCCACGGCCGTCAGGCTGACGGCGGCGGACGCCAGCGCTCCCGGCGACGTCGTCGGGAAAATCACCGTCGGTTACCAGGGATGGTTCGCGTGCATCGGGGACGGCGCCCCGATCGACGCGTGGTGGCACTGGAGCTCGAACGAGGGCCAGCCCCCCTCGCCGAGTAACAACGTCATCAAGGCGTGGCCGGACATGAGCGAGTACACCAACGTCTTCCAGACGGCCTACGCCCCGCTCGGCACCGGCGCCCCGGCGACGTTGTTCTCGTCCTTTGACCAGCAGACCATGAGCACCCACTTCCAGTGGATGCAGCAGAACGGCTGCGACACCGCCGCCTTGCAGCGCTTCGACCCCAACACCGCCGAAGGCCCGACCCGCAACGCGATCACCGCGCTGGTCAATACCGCCGCGCAGGCCTACGACCGCAAGTTCTACATCATGTACGACGCCACCGGGTGGACGAACATGGAGACGGAGATGCCGGCCGACTGGACCGCCAACATGTCCAAGTACATATCCTCCTCCGCGTACGCGCACCAGAACGGCAAGCCGGTGGTCGGCATCTGGGGCTTCGGCTTCAACGACACCCAGCACCCGTGGACGGCCGCGGCCTGCCAGTCCGTTATCAACTTCTTCGAAGGCCAGGGCTGCTACGTGATGGGCGGGGTGCCGACGTACTGGCGCACCGGGGTGAACGACTCGCGCGCCGGGTACCTGAGCGTCTACAGCTCGTTCAACATGATCTCGCCCTGGATGGTCGGGCGGATCGGCAGCGCCGCCGACTCTGACAGCTTCTATACCAACGTCAACGTCGGGGACCAGGCCTACTGCAACGCCCACGGCATCGACTACCAGCCCTGCGTGCTGCCCGGTGACGTCTCGGCCAACCAGCGCGCCAACGGCACCTTCATGTGGGAGCAGTTCTACAACATGGTCCGTGTCGGGGCGCAGGGCATCTACATCTCCATGTTCGACGAGTTCGGCGAGGGCAACCAGATCTGCAAGACCGCCGCCAGCCTCAGCGGTGTACCGGTCGGCTCTGGCCTGCTGGCCCTCGACGAGGGCGGACAGGCCTGCTCCACCGACTTCTACCTGCGCATCACCAACGACGGCGGCAGGATGCTCAAAGGCGAGATCGCGCTCACCAAGGTCTTGCCGACATCGCCGGAACCGTCGTCAGGCGGCGGCACTACCGGCTCCTGCGGGGAGCTGACCGGCAACGTGTCGCTGACCGCCAACCAGTCGCTGGCGTCGTGCAATGGCGACTACTCGCTGATCATGCAGAGTGACGGGAATCTCGTCCTGTACCAGGGCAGCACCGCGCTGTGGGCCTCCAACACCGTCGGCTCTGGCGCCGATGAGGCGATCATGCAGGGAGACGGGAACTTCGTGCTCTACACCAGTTCCGGAACCCCGGTGTGGGCCAGCAATACGGCCGGGAACACGGGGGCTTACCTCAATGTGCAAAACGACGGCAACGTCGTCCTCTACAGCGCATCCGGCTCCGCGCTGTGGTCCACGGGCACTGCCGGAAAGTAGGCCCAGTGCCGGTCAGGGCGCCGACTTCGTCAACCTCAACTGGTTCACCTTCAGCTGAGCCCTGACCCGCCTGGATCGTGCCGGGCAGGGCCGCACGCCGCGCGATGGCGTCGGGCGACGGCGGGTGCGGCCGACCCGCCGACAGGGCGACGTGGCCCCCGTGCGGCGCGGGACGGCGCCAAGACGGCCGGATGGCGAATGACACCGGGCTCGGTGTTCCCAGCGGGCACACGGCGCCCGGCGCGGGTAACCGAAGGGCAGCACGCCGTCAACGCAGTCGCCAAAGCGCCCACAGAACCGACTTACGGGGCAACGTCGAGCCGAAACACACCCGCTGGCGTGACGGTTCAGGGCTTAGCGTCGGCTAAGCGTTGCCCGTGACGTGTCAGACCGGCCAGGGGCGCAGGGTGACCGACTCAGGTTCGCCGGGGTAGTCCAGAAGAGACTCCTGGTCCCGCGCGGTCACGGAGTAAACAACGGCTGCCTGCACCGCCCAAGTGTGCCTCGTGGTCGCGCGTCGCACGTTATTCGTCGGATCACCCGCCGCCGCAGAAATACGGGCAGTACGCCGAGATTGGGCGGCCGGCACGTTCAGATGGCTCGGCAGTTTGATCAGCACATCCTGTGCATACGCCTGACTGCACTAGCTGACAGCAGCTCACCCTGGCCGGGGGCACCAGCCAGGTTGAGTCACCTGTCGAGCGCGGGCGAGCTGCCGGGCCGCGAGGAACCCGTAGCCCCGGCCGCGCTCAGTACCCGAGGGTAAACCGGACCTGGTGGTGGGCCGGCTTCTCGATCTCGTCGGCGAGGGCGATCGCGAAGTCCGGGCCGGAGATCTCGGTCCTGCCGTCCTCGGTTACGAGGAGGACGTCGGTGCCCAGCCGGAACCTGCCGGTCTTGGTTCCCGGGTTGTGACTGCCGAAGTTCCCGGGCGGGCTGACGTAGAACCAGTCGACGGGCGTGTCGGCATTCCTCAGTGCGTCGAGCACGCGGGCGTGGGCCTCGGCCTCGGCCCTGTATTCCTCCGGGAAGCCGGCATCGATCACCAGCGGGCCGCCTTCGGCAACGTAGAGGCTCGCAGCGCCGCCGACGACGCCGAGCCGCGCGCCGGCCGCCGCGGCTGCCGTGAGCAGCTGCGGTACCGCTTCCGCCAGCTCGAGGCCGTCGGCCTGCAGGGACCGGATGGCGATGACGACCGCGTCCGCGCCCTGCACGGTCTTGGCGACGAACTCGGGGTCATGCACCGAGCCGGCCAGGACCTTGAGGTTCTGCCTCGGGGCCACATCAGCGGGATCGCGGGCGACACCCGTCACGCTGTGGCCGCGCTCAAGCAGCTCATTAGCGATGTGGGTGCCCGAGTAACCGGTGATGCCGAAGATAACGATGTTCGACATTGCTGTTCCTTGCCTTGTTGACGGGTTCAGTGCCGGGGTGATTGGCTTGTGCGCCCCTCGCGGGCGCGGGAGTCAGCGGGCGAGGATGGCGTGGAACGCCTCGGAGTCATAGAGCAGTGTGCCCCCGGACACGCGGTCACCTGTGACGGTGAACCATCCGCCGGTGGTCAGCGGGTAGACACCGGATCGGCCCTGGATCATGATCTCGTACAGGGCCGAGACGTTGCTGCCCTCAACGACCCAGCGCAGCACCTTGTGGCCACGCACGATCTGCAGCAGGCCCTTGGCGAGTTCGAAGAACTCCTCGGGGCTACGGCAGGTCGCGAACGGGCCGTGCAGGCTGAAGTCGTCGGTGATGGCGTCGCGGGCAGCCTCGACGTCGCCGGTGTAGTAGGCGGTGAAGAAACGCTCGACGGCGGTCTTAGCATCCATGGTGGTTCCTCGGGATCCGGGTCTTGTCCGGGCGTGCGCCGGCGGGGACAGGGACTTGGTTTCAGCTGATATCAGGTGCCGCGGGCAGCACGGCCGCCCGCAAGGGGCCAGCTTCGGGCGGGACCTGCACGATGCCGCCTTCGCACCGGCTTATTCGCGGCGGGCAGGCCCCCGGAGCTTGCGGTTAGCGCTGGATGGCGGCCTTGGCCAGGCGCAGCAGCGCGTCGTCGTCGACGCGGGAGCCGTCCCAGACCGACTCGAAGGTAGTGATCAGGCCCTGGGCGTCGAGGGTCAGGACGTTCACGCCGCGCGGCACGACGCCCTTGGCCGTCCACTCGTAACCGCCGCCGGCATCCGAGCCCGCGACGTGGCGCACTTCCACCCCGTGCCCGAGGTAGGGCAGCGTCTCCTGTGCCCCGTCCAGGAACGAGGTGATGTCACGCGGGCCAGCGACCCGCACGTGCGCGGTCTGGTCGGTGAAGGTCGCGTCCGGGGCGAACAGCGCCGCCGCTCCGGCTACGTCGTGGGCGGCCAGTGCCCGGTTCAGGTCCGCCGCTGCCTGCTTGATCCGGTCTGACGCCACTTCGCCGACGAGTGACTCCCCGAAGTCGGCGGGGAAGTTGTCGTCGGGCTGCTTGAGCCCGGCGACGGTGGCGGCACCGATGCGGTTGGCGTCCCAGTAGTCGATCCAGCGGGAAACCTTGCCGTCGACGAAGTTGACGACGCTGACCGCGCGCTGGTCGACCGGGAAGAAGATGCCCGGGTCGTTCGTGAAGTACACGATGGCGCTGTTCTCGTCCCCGATGACGCGGGTCGGGTAGGAGTTCGCGCCGGCCGGCCAGGTCGGGAGCCCTTGAGCGAACAGGCCGCGCAGGGCCTCGCGGGTCGGGAACAGGGCGCCCAGGGTGGCGTCAACGTAGATGAACGGGTCTTCGCTGAAGTTGGCCGCGGAGGCGTCGACGTCTCGCCGGGCCTTGTCGTTGAAGTAGGCAGCGACGAGCTTCACGACCTGGGGGGTAGCGTTCGCCGTGTCGATTACGGTGGTCACGCCGGGTACCTGGTCCGCCGGCGTCTTGACGTCGTCCATCACCGGGATCCTTTCTAAAGGTAACAAAGTTACTACTGCGTGCCGTGAGGGCCGTGCGGGCAGCCGTCGGCTCGGCCTCTCAGGGAGCCGGGGGAACGAAGAACACGCCGAGCGTGATGATCTTGCCGTCGCGCGGGGCGATGTAGTTCGTCATGATCAGCGGGTCGGGGAGGTTCGTCTTGTCGTAGTCGCCTTCGAACCTGGTCCTGACGATGAAGTCGCCGTGGTGGTCGGTGACTTCGAGGGCCTCCACGGTGACGTGGTCGTTGATGAACTCCTTGGCGAGCGCCGCGCGGACGGCGTCGATGCCGCGGGCTTCGCCTTGGGCGGTGAAGTAGGCGTCGTCGGCGAACAGTGCGGCCAGCGTGTCAAGGTCGCCGGAGTTGACGGCCGTGACGAATTCCTCGACAACAGCGGGAAGGGCGATGTCCATTGCCTTGGTCCTCTCGAGCGCCGGGGTCCTTTGCCCCGCTGAACCAAAGCCTGTGCCCTCCCGTTACGGGAGAAGCAAGGGCCGTCCGCGCGCTTGTACCTCCCCTGGGGGGAGATCTCAGACTCAGGGTCATGCACCGCTCGCTTCCAATCGGCGACTTCTCCCGGGCCACGCTCCTGAGCATCAAGACGCTGCGCCATTACCAGCGCATCGGCCTGCTCGATCCTGCCGGCGTGGACCCGGGCACCGGGCACCGCCGCTACACCGCCGACCAGATCCCCGCCGCTCAGGTCATCCGCCGGCTCCGGTCGCTGGACATGCCGCTGGAGGAGATCAGCGCGGTCATCTCCGCTGCCGACCTGGGCACCCGCAACGACCTCATCTCCAGCCATCTCCGCCGGCTGGAGGCTGCCCTGGAGCGAGCGCAGCGGGCAGCCGCTTCCCTGCGCGACCTGCTGCAACCGCCCGCTGACCCGGACCCGGTCGAAATCGAGCGCCGCCAGGTGCCGGCCACCCCGGCGGCAGCGGTGCGCGACACGCTTGACCTGGAAGACTATGCCTCGTGGTTCCAGGGCGCGCTGCGCGAGCTGTACGCGGCGATCGCAGCCCAGGAGCTCACGCCGGCCGGCCATGCGGGCGGCATCTTCGCGACCGGCCTCTTCACGCACGAGCGGGGCGAGGCCACCGTCTACGTGCCCTGCGCCAACCCGGTCCGGCCCACCGGGCGAGTAGCCCCGCTCACCGTCCCCGCGGTCGAGGTCGCCGTCATCACCCACACCGGATCCCGCCACGATGCGGACCGGGCCTACGGGTCGCTGGGGTCGTACGTGGCCGAGCATGCCCTGGCCGCCGGCGGCCCGTTGCGCGAGTTCTACGTCGTCGGAGCCCGCGACACCGCTGACGAGGCGCTGTGGCGGACCGAGATCGGCTGGCCGATCTCTCGCACCGGACCGGGTACCTGAACAAGTCCCGTCTGCGGTCACCGGCGGCGGTCACCTGAGCGAGCTACATACCTCTTACTACGCAACCACACAGGATGAGGAACGATGACAATCAGCATCTTCGCAGTGAGCATCGATGTCGCTGACGCGGCGACCGCCGCAGCCTTCTGGGCCGAGGTGCTCGGGCGCGAGGTCAACCCGGACGCTAGCACGGACTCGGCGTCGGTGGCGCCCCGCGAGGGAAGCGACGACAAGCTGATCTTCTTTCACGGCGTCCCTGAAAGGAAGTCCGCCAAGAACCGGCTTCACCTCGATCTCCGGCCCGACGATTTCGACGCTGAACTCGCGCGCCTGCTCGCCCTTGGCGCGACCGAGGTCGCGAGCCTCCAGCACTGGGTCACACTCGCTGACCCAGAAGGAAACGAGTTCGACCTCGTCCGCGGCTGACCAGCTCGCGGGCTGGCACCCGGGGGATATCGTCTCAGCTTGCCAGCGAGGGGAAGGCCGCGGTCTGGAAGACCGGCCAGCCGATCTCCGTTCGCCATAGCGCCTCGTCGCGGGTGTCCTGCGGTCCGACGGCGTAGAACTCGCGCACCGGGCCGTCGATGCCGAGGGCGTGCTCTGCGACGTAGGCGCCCAGTGCGCCGTAGGAGCGGTCCACGTCCTGGTGCGACCCGAGGTGGGTGATGAGGGCGACCTCGACCGCGGGGACGGTGATCGGGGCAACCCGCCCGGTGGGCCGGACCGGGTCGGCGCAGGGCAGGTACACGGTGGCCTCGCCCCGTTCGTGGGTAAACAGCCGGCTGGCGTAGATCCCGCCGGCCGGCCCGGACAGCGTGAGTTTCTGGGCGGCGGCGATGGCATGCAGCTCACCGAGCGCGCCCTGGAACCAGGAGGCGGCGTCCTCCAGGTCGAGCATGTCGCGGACCGCCACGGCCGGGGTCGCCGCCACCTGGCGGTGCTCGATGACCACCGGGGCGCAGGCGGCCGGCGGCTGGAGCAGGTCCCGCAGCGATGCCGCCGCCTCCTGGGTGCGGGCAAGTGTGGCCTCCAGGCGGCGGAGGTGACCGGAGATCAGCGCGTTCCGGGTGAGCACGTCCGGCGCCGAGATGACCTGCTGTATATCCTCCAGCGGCATGTCCAGCGACCTGAACCGGCGGATCACCTGGGCCGTGGCGATCTGGTCGGCGGTGTAGCGGCGGTGACCGGTGCCGGGGTCCACGTCGGCAGGCTCGAGCAGGCCGACGCGGTGGTAGTGCCGCAGCGTCTTGATGCTCAGGTGCGTGGCCTGGGAGAAGTCGCCGATGGCCAGCGTGGTTCGCATGTGATCCAGTATGAAGTCTCCCCAGGGGAGGTACAAACGCTGGCCTGGGCCGCAGCGGACCTCATCGAGCCCGCGTTATGCACGCTCACCAGCAGGTACGCGGGCTGGCCAAGGCAGCCCGAGCTGAGCCGCACGCGGCGCGACGGCGACGGGCGACGGCGGGGGCGGCCGGACCGCCGGCAGGGCCACACGGCCGCCGTGCGGCGCGGGACGGCAACCAGGACGGCCGGATGGCGAATGACACCGGGCTCGGTGTTCCCCGCGGGCACGGGCACATGGCGCCTGGCGCGGGTAGCCGAGGGGCAGCACGCCGCCAACGCGGTCGCCGAAGCGCCCGCAAACCCGACCAAACCGAGCACGTCGAGCCGAAACACGCCGCTGGCGCGGCCCGTCCGTGCCCGTCCGTGGAATCGCCGATGGTACACACCAACCGTCCTAACTGCCCGCACCGGCCGTCCTGACGGCACGGACGCCCGTCCGCGCCATACGTCCGTGGACACCGCAATATGACGGTCTACAGCGATACACGCTGACACACTACGGGACAACGCCAGGCCGAGACTGTTGGGGAGATCGTCGGCGGACTCACGCTCTTTGCGACCGCCCAGGCTGCGGGAAAGCCAGCGACGTTCATCGCCTCCGGCGCGGTCATCGCGTGCGTCGGCGCCCTGATAGCCGCCTAGGCACACCGATGACAATCAGCCTGGGAGCCTGCGTCGGCACACCGCTCGGCTACGTTCGGATGGCCCGGCGGGCTCGGGCGATCTGCTGGGCGAGGCCGTCGAGCTTGGCATTAGGGAGAGTCTCCTCGGTGCCGGTGCCGGTGCTGACGGTTACTTCGCTGGCGAGTGCCCGGGCGTGGGCGACGATGTGATCGAGTTCGCGGGCGGCTCCGATGCCGAATCGGCGCGCTGCGCGCAGCGTGGGGGTCGGGGTTTCCGCCATGGAAGCCGTACCGGCTGTAGTGGTCGAACATGGCGCCCAGGCCGTCCGCCACGCGCTGTGGACGCGCAGGCGGGTCGGCGGCGACCAGTTCGCGACCGGCCGCGCGGCTCATGAGCTCGGCGAGCTCGATCCGGTCGATCATGCCGCCTGCCGCGAACTCGAATGTCCCGCCGGACAAACGGGAGTCAGTGAAGGCGATGGCCACGGCGTCAGCGACGTCCCGGTAGTCGACGTAGGTCATCTTCGAGCGCGCAGACCACGGCATCACGACGGCGCCGGTCTGCAGGGCCTGCCGGTAGGCCTGGTCGATTGCCTGCAGGTACAACGCCGGCTGCAGCACCGTGGAGTCGAGGTCCACGAGTAGAGGGCTTCCTCGACCGGCCGGGTGCTGGCGTCGTTCACCAGGCTCAGCGAGGGATGGTAGACACCGTTGTAGACGATCTTGCTGACGCCGGCCTTCACGGCCGCGTCGATCAGGTTGAGCCCGAACTGGGTCGCCTGCGGGTGAAACGCCGACCTGATCAGGAACGCGCCGTCGATCCGGCGCAGCACATCGCGGAGGCTGCTAGGACCACAGTAAAGTCGGGGTGCAGCCACGCCGCCGGCCTGCCTCCCCTGCGGACCAGGGGCGCCAGCCGCCTCGGGGAGGCAGCCCGGGTCAGGCGGCCCGGGAGATTCCCGGCGGCTGGCCCTCGCTCGCGTAGGGCTGGTGCAGCAGTTCGGAGGCGGCCTGGTTGGAGACGCCGAGGCGGGATTGCCTAGTACGGCAGTCTCCGATCCCCGGAAACCGGGCGTGGCACTGGGCGGACCGTCCGGCGCGCTCCCGCGGGGGCAGGCGTTCGCTTGTGCCAGGATGGGCCGGGTGAGCAGAATTGCGTACGTCTCGGGCAGGCTGGGGGCGGGGAAGAGCAGCCTTGCCGCGCCGCTGGCGACGGAGCTCGGGTATTCGCTGGTGACGAAGGACCTGATCAAGGAGACACTGCACGACGCCCTGTACGTGCCGGGCGCCGGCGAGATCGACGAGGCATGGTCGCTGCAGCTCGGTGCCGCGTCGTTTGAGCTGCTGTTTGCGCTCGCGGCCCGCGCGGGCGACATGGTGATCGAGGCCAACTTCCACCCGCACAGTGAGTTGGAGTTGGACAAGCTGCGCGGTCTCGGCGACCGCACCGTCGAGGTGCACTGCGCGTGCCCGGCCGAGGTCGCGGTCGCCCGCTACAACGCCCGGCCGAGGCACGAGGTCCACTGGCTGAAGACGGCGACGCTGACCAAGATGGACAAATACGACCGGCCGGTCGGCATCGGCCCGCTGATCACCGTGGACACAACCGGACCGGTCGACGTCGCGTCCGTCGCCGCCGAAGTCCACCGCCTGCACGCCAGCGGGACAGACTGACCTCCCGGGCGGCGGGTGGGCACTCCCGGGGTGCTTACCCGGTCGGCGACCCCCCGTTGCATCCGGCGCAACGTTGATCCACGCAGAGTAAAGGCCATGACATCGCGGCCCAACAACCTGAAATCACCGCGTGTCACGACGACCCAGGCACCTCCGCATCAGGCGATTTCAAGCCCTTACCGGACACCGCGGAATCGAGCACCTCACCGACGAACCCACGGGCGGCCCGCGCCTGATCCGCCCGCCCCGCAAGCGTCACGCTCTCCCGAACCGTCGCCTCCGTGGACCCTTGTCCGTGGCCCGTCCGTGCCTGCGGCCCCCGTCCGTGGCCGTCCGTGCATCGACGGTTGCCCGCACCGCTCCCAGGCCCCGATTCCCTTCCGCGATGCGTGCGTGGACACCGCAACGACGGTCTACAGCGCGACAAGGTGACACACCGCGGGACAAAGAAGAACGGCCCGCCTAGCCGAGAATACGCAGCTAGTGGGCCGTCTTCGCAGATGGTGGCAGGTGTTGGGTTGGAACCAACGTAGGCTGAGCCGACGGTTTACAGACCGCCCTGTACCGATATGATTATATGCCTCCTGACCTGCGCATACGTGGCTCGTGGCGATCTACGCGGCAAGCTCTGTCCGTCATATGTCCGTGCGCGCAAGGGCCGTGGGGATGAAATGACGGTAAACCATGGACAGTGTCCGTATACAAGCCCGCTTCCATCACGTTCAGCTCGGCCTTGGCGCCGATGCAACCGCGGCGGCGCGTCCATGCGCAGGGCCGCGAAAGCCGGGAAATCAGGAAACCTCAGCTACGCACCGAAGTCCCGTCCATAACAGGCGCATCCCAATCGATCTGATAGCGCTGCTCCCGCCCCATGACCTTCTCGAAGTTCATCACCTTGAAGAAGACCGGCATCAGCGCGCGCATCGCCTGGCGCCCGACAGGTCCGGGCGTCTTAGCGCTGTTCGTCCGAGCGCCCCGTTTCGTGATCCTCTCCACCCGTTCCCGCCGCAACCGCTCGTAGGCGCTGAACGCCGATGCCGCATCAGGCAGGTCCCGCAGGCACCGCGCCAGCTGGATCGAGCTCTCGATCGCCAGCGACGCGCCTTGGCCGGTGCTGTTGGACGGCGCGTGAACGGCGTCACCGACCAGCACCATGCGGCCGCCGTGCCAGTGCGGGACCGGCGGCATGATGTGGATCGCTCCGGTGATGTCGAGGTTTTCCGCGGTGGTGCGGTTCGCCAGCAGCTCGCCCGGGAGGTCGCCCGAGTACGTTTCGCGCAGCGTCCGCAGCCACTGCCCGGACGGGACCGCCCGGGCGTCGCTCAGGGACATGTACTGCTTCGACGGCAGGTTCGCGCCCCAGGTCACGCGGCCGTCCGCCATCTTCCAGAACAGGTAGTACGCGCGCTTGCCGAATGCGAACGTCATGACGCCAGGTTCGGGGTCGATGTCGGGGGCGGCGTCGATGTAGCCCTGGAAGCTGAGCAGTCCGGTGTAACCGGCGGCGGGGGCTTCCGGGTCGATTAGGGTTCTGACGGTGGAGCGGACGCCGTCGGCGCCGATCAGGACGTCGGCGGTCGCGGTGCAGCCGTCGTCGAACTTAGCCGTGACCGAATCCGGGCCTTCGATGGCTCCGACCAGGCGCTTACCGTACTCGAAGCGGACACCCGACTCGGCCGCCCGGTCGTGGAGCACCCGATGCAGGTCGCCGCGGCCGACGATCTGAAGCGGCTCCACGTCCGCCAGGCTGGGCAGCCTGGCGGCGTGCCCGCCGATCGCCATTACCGTGCCCGTGACCGGAGTGGCGAGGGCCCGGACGGTATCGTCGGCGCCGATGAGGCCGAGTGCGGCCAGGCCGTTGGGGGCCAGGGCCAGGCCGCCGCCGATTCCTTCGGCCAGGGTTGGGTAGGCCTCGTAGACCGTCGCCTGGATGCCGGCCTTGAGCAGGGCGGTCGCGACGACGGGACCGGCGATTCCGCCGCCTATGACCAGTGCGGTGCGGACTTTGGACGTTGCGGCTGTCGACATGGGTTCTCTCCTGCTGTGGTGTTCGTCGGTCGTTTCTGTGACGAGATCACGCACGGGAACCCAGCTATCCTTTGGTTGCTACCTCGTGGCCGGGTTCGTCTCGTGCGGGCATCGGTTCGAGAGCGTTGGACGGGGATGGCTGCGAGCAGCCGCCCCGGGCCCCGGCGGCGGTGTTAGCGCACCGCCCCGGGGCCGTTGAGAGTCCTCTAGTCGCTTGTTAGGCCCCTCTCCGAGAGTTTGACCAGCTCCGGAGGCATCTCGCCGCTGTCATGCAAGGCCCGCCACGACGCGAGATCGGGGAAGCTTCCCGAGGTCAGCTCCTCCAGCAGTGCGCGGACCCAGGCCGCCTCCGCTTCGACCATCGCAACGGCGAACTCATCCTCGACCAGGAACAGGCGGGGAACTTCCCGGAGATACCCGGTGATCGCAGCACGACGTGCGGCGATCGACTCCTCCAGCCTGCCGAGCCGGGCCCGCAGAAGGGCGATCACCTCGTCTGGTGACAGGATCATCTGCACTGAGAGCCCGGCGGCGAATTTGGGGTGCTCGGGCTCCGGTGTGGACACCAGTTCCCTGGTCCAGTCGAGCATCTCCTGCCGGCCGGCTTCGGTGATCTGATACACCGTCCTTTCCGGACGGGCACCCTGCCGGCTCGTGCCGACCACCTCCAGGAAGCCGTGCTTCGCCAGGTTCTGCACGACGGTGTAGAGCGAGCCCCACTTGACGTCCATGTCCTGGTCCTTGCCCCGGGCGCGCATCAGGGAGGCGATTTCGTAGCGGTGCATCGGCCGCTGGACGACGGTGGCCAGCACCGCCAGGGCCATCAAGTTGTCAACTTTGCGTTTCGCGGCCATCAGATCACCTCCCTCTCATTACTCGTCTACAAATATATGTCAGCGAGTATTTCCTGGCAAACCCGAGGGCGGCTGATTGATCCGGCGCGATGGCCCGGGGAGCTGGACTTGCACATGACCCTGTACAGCTCGAATACTCGACTGAGTGGCTGACCTGCGCTTTCGCCAGCAGGCTGCATCTTGGCAGTGTGACCGCGAACTCCGCCGGCGAGTGGACCGTGCAGTAGGCCCGCAACCTCGACGAGCGGTTCGAGGACACATTGAGCTCCTGCTCCGCGACCGCGGATCGAGGCGCATCCCCTGATCGCCGTGCTGGGCACCGGCGCGGCCAAGCACAGCGGGTAGGCCGAAGCCCCGACGCGCGCCGTTGGTGAGGCGGCCCGCGACGCGCTTGGACCGCAAGGGGCACGTCAAGCCGGAACACGCCGCTGGCGCGGCCGGTCCGTGGCCGGCCGCGCAAGGCCGACGGTCCCTCGCACCGCGCTCCCACCCCATGGACGCCGTCCGGCATTTGTCCGTGGACACCGCACCACGGGGGTCTACAGCGCGACAAGATGACACACGCCGGGAGAAAAGAAACCGGCCCGCATAGCCGAGGCCGCGCGAGGAGCTGCTACCGCTGGCCCGCCAGCCCGGCCTGGTAGGCCAAGACCACGAGCTGGGCGCGATCGCGGGCGCCGAGCTTGGTCATCGCGTGGTTGGCGTGCGTCTTGACGGTCAGCGGGCTGAGCGTGAGGTGGTCGGCTATCTCGGCGTTGGACATGCCCGTCGCCACGAGGGCGACGATCTCGCGCTCCCGTTCGGTCAGCGCGTCGACCAGTCCGGGGGGTGCCTGCGGCGCGCGGTCGTCCAGGGTGAGGTACCGCGCGATGAGGCCACGGGTTGCCGCCGGGGAGAGCAGGGAGTCGCCGCGGGCCACCGTCCGGATCGCCTCGATCAGCGCCTCGGGCCGTGCTCCCTTGCCGAGGAACCCGCTGGCGCCCGCGCGGAGCGCCTCGAAGACGTACTCGTCGACCTCGAACGTGGTCAGGATCAAGATCTTGACGCCGGCCAGGCTCTCGTCGGCCGTGATCTGCCGGGTCGCGGCCAGGCCGTCGAGTTCGGGCATCCGGATGTCCATCAGCACCACGTCAGCGCGCTCCTGCTTGGCCAGCCTGATCGCCTGCCTGCCGGTCGCCGCCTCGCCGACCACGATCAGGTCGGGCGCGCCGTCGACCATCATCCGCAGCCCGGCCCGCACCAGCTCCTGGTCGTCCGCGAGCAGCACCCGGGTCGGGGGCGCGCCGGTTGGGGGCGCTCCGGCCGCGCCGCCGCCGGTCATGCCGCCGTGCCGATCCGAAGCGGCAGCTCGGCCAGGACCAGGAAGCCGCCGTCGCGCGGGCCGGCGGATACCCACCCACCCACCACCGCGGCCCGTTCCCGCATGCCGATCAGGCCGTGGCCCACCTTGCCGTTGCCCGCGTCAGCGTGCCCGGCTGCGCCGCCGGGATACGCGCCACCATGATGCACGCCGTCGTGGCCCGCGCCGTGGTGGCCCGCGCCATCGTCGCGGCGTGTCGGCGGGCCACCGTCATCGTCTCGGGCATGCGGACCGTCGTCTTCGACGGCCAAGGACAGCACGCCCGGCCGGTACGTGAGCCGGACCGACGCGCAGGCCCCGGCCGCGTGCCTCGTGATGTTGGTCAGCGACTCCTGGATCAGCCGGTACGCGGTGAGGTCGATCGCCTCGGGCAGCGGCTGGGCCTGGCCGATGACCTCGCAGGTCACCTGAAGGCCGGCGGCGGCGAAGGAGCCGATCAGCTCCTCCAGCCGGGCGAGCCCGGCGGCCGGCTCGGTGGGCTCGCGTTCGCCCGGCTGGCGCAGCAGCCCCACGGTCAGCCGCAGCTCCTCCAGCGCGGCCTCGCTGGCCCGCTGGATGTGCCCAAGCGACTCCCGCGCCCTTGCCAGGTCGGTGCTGGCCACGTGGGTGCTGGCCAGGTCGGCGCCGAGCAGGTAACTCATCGCGCCGGCCTGCACGCTGATGAGCGCGACCTGGTGGCCCACCGCGTCGTGCAGCTCCCGGGCGATCCGCAGCCGCTCTTCTTGCACCCGCTCCCGGATGCGCTGCCGGGCGTCGTGCTCGTGGAGCTCCACCGCGTGCCTGGCCCGTTCCGCCACCAGGGTCCGCTGGATCCTGCGGGCACGGACGGCCTGCCCGATGGCGGCCACGACCACGAGCGCCGGCACCACCTCCAGATCGGCCAGGCCGGTCGCCGCGTGCCGGCTGAACAACAGGTGGCCAAGCCCGAGCGCAGCAGCGGCGGCGACGCCGCCGACGGTCACCCGCGGCAGGTCGCTAGCCAGTGAGAACACCAGCATCGCCATGAGCAGCTCCGAGCCGATCAGGTTCTGATGAGTCCCGGCGGCCATCGACACCACCGCCCCCGCGGTCCCGGCCGCGACCAGTAGCCACGATGGCCAGCGGGCGACGGCGATCGCGGCGAAGGCGGCGTACGTCACGGCGCCGATGGCGAAGTCGGCCGACGTCAGCCGGGCCGGCGGATGGCCCGTCGCGGCGGTCAGCATCCCGCAGCCGAACAGCACGACGGTGCCCGTGAGCACCGCCGGCACGCGGTGCCTGGCCACCGTGCGGCGGCACCAATCCCACGACTTGCCGGTGAAGCCGATGGAGGAGCCCACGGGGGAGTCCACGGGGCGGCTGTAAGAGACCACGGGGCGACTGTAAGCAGCGCCCGGGCAGGCCGGCAACGGCCGGCGGGCAAACTACTGCGAACGCGGTAGGCCCGCTATCGCCGGCGATTCGGCCGCGGTAATCCGGACCGCCGGCTACCGCGATCGTGGCGGCGCAAGTCGCCGCGCCTGGCCGAAGACGCATAATGCCTCACTCCCGAACGATGGACATCACCGAATCCGTCTAACTCGGGAGATTTTCATGTCTGTCATCGCACGGTGGTGCTTCCGGCACAGGTTCGCTGTCATCGCGGCCTGGGTGCTGGCGCTGATCGCCCTGACCGCGCTCGCCCAGGCCGTCAAGAGTGAGTACAACAACTCCTTCTCGCTGCCCGGAACGGGCTCAACCACCGCCCAGCAGGTGCTGGCCAGCACCGTCCCGGCACAGTCGGGCGACTCCGACACGATCGTCTGGCATGTCGGCACCGGGACGGTCCGCGACCCGGCGGTCATGACCCGGATGACCGCGACGCTTAACCGGATCGCCACGTTCCCCAAGGTCGCGTCGGTGCTCAGCCCGTACCGACCGGACGGAAGCGCACAGGACGGGTCCGGGCAGTTCAGCCGGGACGGCCGCACGGCCTACGCGGTCGTCACCTTCACCCAGCAATCCGATGTCCTGGCAAACGCGGACGTCGTCCGGGTGATCAACGCGGCGCAGGCGGCCCGCGAACCGGGACTTGATGTTCAGCTTGGCGGCCAGGCCATCGGTAACACCGAGCAGGCGCCGCTGTCCCTCAGCACGGTGGTCGGCGTGATCGCCGCCGCGATCGTGCTGTTCATCGCGTTTGGCTCGCTACTCGCGACACTGCTGCCGCTCATCACCGCGCTCGCCGGGGTGGTCGGCGGGCTGATGGCGATCGCTCCGCTGACCCACAGCATGAACGTCATAGTTCTCGCGCCGATCATCGCCGCGCTCATCGGGCTTGGCGTCGGGATCGACTACGCGCTGTTCATCGTCAGCAGGCACCGGCGCGGCCTGGAAGCGGGGCTGACGCCGCAGGAGGCGGTGGTCGCGGCGCTCAACACCTCCGGGCGCACCGTCTTGTTCGCTGGCGGCACGGTGTGCATCGCGCTGCTCGGCATCCTGGTGCTCAACTTCAGCTTCCTCAACGGGCTGGCGATCGCCTGCGCGCTCACCGTAGTCCTCACCGTGCTCGCGACGATCACGATGCTGCCCGCGCTGCTCGGCCTCTTCGGCTACCGGGTGCTCAGCCGGCGGCAGCGCCGCAGGCTAGGCGCGCTGGGCACGCAGCCGGGCCGGCCGGGCCGGAGCCGACGGCGGCGGGCGCATGGGCGAGGTGGGCGGACACCGTGCAGCGGCGCCCGGTCATGCTGGCCGGGGTTGCCGTCGCGGTCATGCTGGTCCTCGCGATCCCGCTGTCGCGACTCCAGCTCAGCTCCGCCGACCAGGGCCACGACCCTGCCTCGAGCACCACCAGGCAGGCCTACGACCTGCTGGCCCAGGGCTTCGGTCCGGGCTTCAACGGCCCCCTGGTGCTGGTCGCGCGGGCCGGCTCGACTGCCGACGCAGCCGCGCTCCGCGCGCTGGAGGCGCGCCTGCCGCACCTGGCGGACGTCGCCAACGTGGGCACTGTCGCATCGGCATCCGGGACGACCGTCATCCAGCTGACGCCCCGCACGTCACCGGAGGCCCCCGCCACCACCGCGCTGATCACCACCCTCCGCACCACCACGATCCCGGCGGCCGAGCGAGGGACCACGCTGAGGGTATACGTCGGCGGGCAAAGCGCCACGATCGCCGACTTCGCCTCGGTCGTCGAGGCCAAGCTTCCGTGGTTCCTGCTCACCATCATCGGGCTCAGCTTCCTGCTGCTCGTCATCGCCTTCCGCAGCCTGCTGATCCCGGCGACGGCCGCGGTGATGAACCTGCTCGCCGCCGCGGCGACGTTCGGCGTGATGACCGCGCTCTTTCAGTGGGGCTGGGGACTCGGCGCGTTCGGCCTGGGCACGGCCGGCCCGGTCGAGTCGTTTCTGCCGGTGTTCATCCTGCCGATCCTGTTCGGCCTGTCCACCGACTACCAGGTCTTCCTGGTCAGCCGGATGAGTGAGGAATGGGCGCGCAGCGGGGACAGCCACCGCGCCGTCCGCGCCGGGCAGGCCGGCACGGCACGGATCATCACCGCCGCGGCCGCGATCATGATCTGCGTGTTCCTGGCGTTCTCCCTCATGAGCCAGCGCACGGTCGCCGAGTTCGGCATCAGCCTCACGATCGGGGTCGCCCTCGACGCGTTCGTCCTGCGCACCGTGTGCGTCCCTGCCATCATGCACATGTCCGGCACCGCCAGTTGGCTGCTCCCCCGCTGGCTCGACCGCCGGCTCCCCCGCCTCGCCATCGAGCCCGCGCAGCCGGCGCCGGCCAACGCGGGTTAGGACCTCGCTCTCAGGCAACTTCCCGCTAGGAGAACGGGCCTCCGGCTCAGGGAGCCGGCGGCCCGTTCTTTCTTTATTGCAGGATTACTGGGCGTACCAGTCCGGAAGGGCGGCGTCCACGTTGATCCAGACCGATTTCCGCGTGGTTACTCCGCCATCGCGGCGAAGCCCATCTCCCGCCCGTAGCCGGACTTGCCCGTCCCGCCGAAGGGCGAGCCCGGATTTGACCCGCTTGTAGCAGTTAACCCAGATCAGCCTGGAGCGCGTCGCGGCCGCGACCCGGTGCGCCCGCGACAGGGTCGGTGGTCCACAACCCACCGCCGAGGCCGTACTCAGTGCCATTGGCGAGGGCGATGGCCTCGTCTTCAGTGCGGAAGGTGCTGACCGTGACGACGGGGCCGAAGACCTCATCCTGGCAGGTCTGGCTGTCGGGTTCGGCCCTGACGACGGTGGGGTTCGGGGTTCAAGTCCCTGGCGGCGCCGACAGGCCGACGTGGCCCGTACGGCGCGGGACGCCACCCAGACGGCTGGCGTGGCGAATGACATCAAGCCCCGGCGTTGCCGGGGCTTGGGCACCTGGTGCCCGGCACCGGAGCCGTGGACCGGCATGCCATCAACGCGATCGCCAAGCCGCACAAACCGGCGTCCCTGCCGGCTGACCGTCAGCACGGACCAGACCTTCCGCCAGGTCGTTTACCTCTTCGCCGAACCGGCCTGACCAGCGCCCCGGTGACCGGTCCCGCCAGCGGGCGGGTCGTCGGCGTCATCACGCTGCCCGACCTGCTCTGCGCACGCGCGCGTGACCTCACCGAGGAGCACCACCGGCAGCGGCTGATCCCTCGCCCGGCCCCGCCCGCGGCCCGCGCCGCACGCCTCCCGTCATGCGCACCGGACCAGCGGACCTGCGGCGACACCGTCAGCCGCCAATTCATGAAGCCGGGGCAGGACGACGGTCGCCACCGCTCGTTCCGGATAACGCGTGGCCGTAATTCTTCCGGGGAGGCAGACCACGGCGGCGCGGGGAGGACCTGCATGCCGGGGCGGCGGCGGTGCACGGTCAGGTACGACATCCCATCCTGACCGGCGGACAGGCCCCGCACCGAACCATGCGGCAGCCACAGCAGGGCACCAGAGGTCAGGTGCCTCGCCTGCCCCGCCGTGCCAAGAACGCCATCCCCCGCGACGACCAGCAGCAGGACATCGAGATCCGGCTCGGCGTGAGTGCCGACATGCTGTCCGGGCGGCAGGTGAACCACGTTGGCGTCCAGCTGGCGGCCGGGCTCGGCGAGCTTCCACATCGCGCCCGGCGTGCCAGGCGGGGACGTTGCGAGAGCCCCGATGTCGCACAGGACGCGTGGCAGGCCGGCAGGTGACGTCACCGGAGGTCTCCCTACTTTCGACTATTAATACAAGTCTCACTAGTGTAAATTAGACAGCATGCGCCGCGCAGAGGTTCTCGCCGCCCTCCGCGCCGCGCCAGCGGGACTGAGCGCGGCGGCCGTCGCCACCCAGGTCGGTATCCACGTCAACACCGCCCGTTTTCACCTGGACGCCCTCGTCAAGGAGGGATCGGCCGCCCGCGAGCAGGGGCTCCCTGGTACCCGGGGGCGGCCCGGCATCGTTTACCGCCCGCTGCCGGGCATGGACCGCGGCGGCGTACGCAGTTATCAGCTGCTCGCCCAGATCCTGGTCAGTCAGCTCTCGGCCGCGCCGGACGCCGGGCAATCCGCCGTCGCCGCCGGGCGGGCATGGGGCAGTTTCCTGGTCGGCCAGCCTGAGCCGTTCAGCCAGACCAGCGTCCCGGCCGCCGGCCAGCTCATAGCGCTGCTTGGCAGTCTCGGCTTCGCGCCGGAGGCCGAGGGCGAGACGATCAGGCTGCGGCACTGCCCGTTCCTCGAGCTGGCCGAGGGATATGGCCAGCTCGTCTGCCGGATCCATCTAGGCCTCATGCAAGGAGCGCTGGCCGGGCTGCGCGCGCCGGTCACGGCGGTACGCCTGGAGCCCTTCGCCGAGCCGGGCGCGTGCCTGGCCCGGATCGAACCCGCCAGCCCCGGGGGAAAGGCATCCCGATGATCTCCACTGCGGCCGCGATCGCGGTTGCACTCACCTTTGTCTGGCTCGGGATGGTGCTGGCGATCTCGTTCCTCGAGGCGCCGCTGAAGTTCCGCGCAGCGGGAGTCACCCTCCCCGTCGGGCTCGGCATCGGTCGGCTCGTCTTCCGGGCGCTGAACTGCGGCGAGGCGATACTGGCGGCCGGTATCACCGGCGCCGTCCTCGCCATGGATGCCACGACGGCCGTGGCGGCCTGCGCCGCCGTCGCCGTTGCTCTACTGGCCGCGCAACTCGGGCTGGTGCGGCCCCGGCTGAACCGGCGGGCCAGCCAGGTCCTGGCCGCCGAATCGGAGGTGCCCAGGTCCAGGGCGCACGCGTACTACATCGCGGCCGAGATCGCCAAGGTCGCGGCGCTGACCGGCCTGGGCGCCAGCCTCCTGACGATGTAGCCCCGCCGGCCCGGTGATCCGGGCACGGGACTCCTCACCGGCGACCACGCCGACCGGCTGCACACATCTCGCAAGGCGACGGGTAGACCCCCGCCGAAGTCAGCACGGCGCGGGCAGACCCAGTGACGGGGAGATGCCCGAGGAAGCCATGGGCCGGCCCGTGCTCACACTTGCCTGCCAGGCCCTGTGCGCTGGGCTTAACCCCTGGTGACGGGGCGCGGACACATCCGCGTAACGGGTGGTTTGTACGGTCACGAGGGGTGAGAAAGGGCCGAGCACCGTAAGGGAGGCGCCCGTGGCCGTGCCGGGCTCGCTGAGTGAGGGCACGACGAGGGTCCGGACGGTCTGCTCGTACTGCGGGGTGGGCTGCGGCATGGTCCTCGATGTCGGCAGTGGGCCCGACGGGCGGCGTACGGTCCTGAAGGCGACCGGGGACAAGGAGCACCCGGCGAACTTCGGCCGGCTGTGCACCAAGGGCGCGACCACCGCGGACATGCTCGCCGCTCCGGGTCGGCTGGCGACCGCCCTTATCCGGACGGACCGCGGGGACGGGCCGCAGCCCGCGCCATTGGCGGCCGCAGTCGCCGAGACGGCCCGCCGCCTGCGCGCGATCATCGACGAGCACGGCCCCGACGCGGTCGCCCTCTACGTCTCCGGGCAGATGAGCCTTGAGGCCCAGTACCTGGCGAACAAGCTGGCCAAGGGATTCATCCGGACCAACCAGATCGAGTCGAACTCCCGGCTGTGCATGGCCAGCGCAGGCACCGGTTACAAGCTGTCGCTGGGCGCGGACGGGCCACCCGGCTCGTACCAGGACTTCGAGGCGGCCGACGTCTTCTTCGTCATCGGCTCCAACATGGCCGACTGCCATCCGATCCTCTTCCTGCGGATGATGGACCGGGTGAAGTCGGCGGGCGCCAAGCTGATCGTCGTCGACCCGCGGCGCACCGCCACCGCCGCCAAGGCAGACCTGTTCCTGCAGATCAAGCCGGGCACGGACCTCGCCCTGCTGAACGGGCTGCTGCACCTGCTGCACGCGCACGGCCGCACCGACGCGGACTTCATCGCCGCGCGCACCGAGGGCTGGGAGGCGATGCCCGCCTTCCTCGCCGACTATCCGCCCGCCACCGTCGCCCAGATCACCGGCATCTCGGAAGACGACATCAGGGAGGCGGCCCGGCTGATCGGCGGGGCCGGGGAGTGGATGAGCTGCTGGACCATGGGCCTGAACCAGTCCACGCACGGCACCTGGAACACCAATGCCCTGGTCAACCTGCACCTCGCCACGGGCGCGATCTGCCGACCCGGCAGCGGGCCCTTCTCACTTACCGGGCAGCCCAACGCCATGGGCGGCCGGGAGATGGGGTACATGGGGCCGGGGCTGCCCGGGCAGCGCTCCGTCCTCGTCGATGCCGACCGGGCCTTCACCGAGGAGCTGTGGGAACTGGAGCCGGGTGCGCTGCGGGCCGAGGGCGTCGGCAAGGGCACCGTCGAGATGTTCCGGAAGATGGCTGACGGGGACATCAAGGCGTGCTGGATCATCTGCACCAACCCGGTCGCCTCGGTCGCCAACCGAAAGTCGGTCATCGAGGGCCTGGAGGCCGCCGAGTTCGTCGTCGCGCAGGACGTGTTCGCCGGGACGGAGACGAACGCGTACGCCGATGTCGTGCTGCCCGGCGCGATGTGGACCGAGGCCGAGGGCGTCCTGGTCAACAGTGAGCGCACCCTTACCCTCGCCCAGCGGGCCGCCGACCCGCCGGGCGAGGCGACGGCGGACTGGCGGATCATCGCCGCCGTGGCCTCCGCGATGGGCTACGAGAAGGGCTTCGCGTACGACAGCGCCGAGGAGGTCTTCGAGGAGATCAAACGGGCCTGGAACCCGGCGACCGGCTGGGACCTGCGCGGTGTGAGCTACGAGCGGCTGCGTACCACCCCGGTGCAGTGGCCGGCGGCCACCGCGGACGGGGCCGACCGCAATCCGGTCCGGTATGTCGGTGAGGCGGGCGCGCTGACCTTCCCGACCGCCAGCGGGCGAGCGGTCTTCTACGCCCGCCCGCACGTCCCGGCGGCGGAAATGCCCGACGGCGACTACCCGTATGTGCTCAACACCGGCCGCCTCCAGCACCAGTGGCACACCCTTACGAAAACAGGCAAGGTGGCCAAGCTGAATAAGCTCAACCCCGGCCCGTTCGTCGAGGTGCACCCGCAGGATGCCGCCGAACTGGGCCTCGCCGACGCAGATCTGGTGGAGGTCGCCTCTCGGCGTGGGCGGGCCGTGCTGCCTGCAGTCGTCACCGACCGGGTGCGGCCGGGCTGCTGTTTCGCGCCGTTCCACTGGAACGACCTGTTCGGGGAGTACCTCAGCGTCAACGCGGTGACCAGCGACGCCGTCGACCCGCTGTCCTTCCAGCCCGAGTTCAAGATATGCGCGGTGTCGCTCACCAAGGTGCCCGCCCCGGTGACAACGCAGGCTCTGGCACGGGCCGGTGCGCGGGCCACGACTCCTGCGGCGGTCGCGAGCACGGCGGTCCCTGCGCAGCCTGCCGTGCTCTCCGCCGCGCCCGTTCCCGCTGCGTTCGGGCTGGAGCCCGCGCCGCCTGTCCTGGGCGAAGACGAACGCCGGTACCTGGCGGGCTTCCTCGCCGGCATCCCGTCGGGCATCCCCGGCGTGCCGATGCTGCCGCCCGGCGCCCCGTTCAGCGCGGAGCACGCTTTGTGGGTGAACGGCGTGCTGGCCGGGATGTACTCCAGGACCGAGACGGCACCTCCCGCCGCGTACAGTCCTGGCGGTTCACCGTCCGCCCTGTCTGCGGGCGATCCTCCCCGCCAGGTCGTGGTCCTGTGGGCATCTCAGACCGGGAACGCCGAGGAGTTCGCGACGGCCGCCGCGGACCGGCTCACCGCAGAAGGCCATCTCGTCTCCCTGTTGCATATGGAGGGGGCGGACCCGGCAGCGTTGCCGTCCGGCGCCGACCTGCTGCTGATCACGAGTACGTTCGGAGACGGCGACGCCCCCGACGCCGGGGCCGGATTCTGGGACGCCCTCGCGTCGCCCGAGGCTCCGCGCCTGGAAGGCAGGCGCTACGCCGTGCTGGCGTTCGGCGACTCGTCCTATGGCAACTTCTGCGGTCACGGCCGCCGTCTCGACCGGCGCATGGAAGAGCTGGGCGCGGTGCGGCTGGCCCAGCGCACCGACTGCGAACCGGACTACGAGACCGAGGCCCGAGCCTGGCTCGACCGGGTACTGACCTCGCTGGAGAGCACAGAACGGCCTGCCTCGGGGCAGCCGGCACCCGCTCCGGTCCCCGCTGCCCCGGCAGTTTCCCGGCCGGCCCGTTCCGCCCCCGTCACCGCTCGCCTGGCCGGCAACCGCTTGCTGAGCCTGCCCGGGGCGGGCAAGGAGGTCCGACGGTTCACCTTCGACACCAGCGACAGCGGCACCCCGCTGGTCTACGAGGCCGGGGACGCCCTGGCGGTGCACCCGGTCAACTGGCCCGACCTCGTGACCGAGTGGCTGGCCGTTACCGGGCTGGACGCGGACGCGACCGTTCAGGCCAAGGGCGTCGGAGACGTGCCCTTCGTCGAGGCCCTGCTGCGCCACCTGGACATCACCCGCATCACTCCCGGCCTGCTGCGGTTCGCCGTCGACCGCGCCCGCGACTCGCGTGAGCTGCGGAAGCTGCTGCGGCCCGGCAACGAGGGCGAGCTGGCGCAGTGGTCCTGGGGCCGTCAGGCGGTGGACGTGGCCGCCGAGTTCGGCGTCCGGGCCGGACCGCAGGAGTGGGCCGACGTGCTGGGACGCCTGCAGCCCCGCCTGTTCTCCGTATCGTCCAGCCCCCTGACGGACCCATGTCTGGTATCGCTGACGGTCTCCGTCGTCCGCTATGAGAACCGGGGCGGGCGGCCCCGTCAGGGCGTGTGCTCCCCTTTCCTGGCCGGCGCTGGGCCGGGCGCCCCGGTGCCGGTCCGCGTCCAGCGGGCGCCGCACTTCCGCCCGCCCGCCGACCCCACGACGCCGATGGTGATGGTGGGTCCCGGCACGGGCATCGCGCCCTTCATCGGTTTCCTGGAGGAATACCGGATCTGCGGTCACCGCGCCCCGAGCTGGCTGTTCTTCGGCGAACAGCACCGTGCGACCGACTTTTACTACGAGCAGGAGCTGGCTGACTTCCTGGCCGGCGGCACGCTCACCCGGCTGGATACCGCCTTCTCCCGCGACCAGCGGACCAAGGTCTACGTCCAGGACCGGATGAGCGAGCACGGTCCGCTGCTGTGGTCCTGGCTCCAAGACGGCGCCCATTTCTACGTCTGCGGGGATGCCTCCCGCATGGCCAGGGACGTCGAGGCGGCCCTGCGGGAGATCGCCGCCGTCCACGGCGGTCTGGACGAGACCGAGTCGGCGGCCTACGTTAAGCAGCTCGCCGCTGACAAGCGCTACGTACGCGACGTGTACTGACCTCGCCGCGATCGCACCGGGGCCGCTGCGTGGCCGAGAGGTGGCCGTTTCGCGAATGTAACGCGCGTGAAGACTGCGGATAACGGGAGCCGCACAGGGTTGAAGCGTGCCCAGACCCGGAGTTTTCACGCACTGCCCTTACTGCGCTTGGCAGGGCGGCGCGCCGCTGTGCGATGTGGTGAGCGCATGAGGGAGCCCAGTATGCAGGACCAGCAGCGCCATCTCGTCGTTGCCGGCAACGGGATGGTCGGCCAGCGGCTTGTCGAGGCCGTGCGGGACCGTGATACGCGCCGGACGTGGCGGGTTACCGTGCTGTCGGAGGAGCCGCGCCGCGCCTACGACCGGGTCGCGCTGTCGTCGTATGTCGATGGCGTCGCCGCCGCTGACCTCGATGTCGTCGCTGAGGGCTGCTACGACACGGCCGGTTACACGCTGCACCTGGACGAGGCGGTGACCTCCGTCGACCGGGCCGCCCGCACCGTCGCCACCAGCCACGGCGGCACCCTCGGCTACGACGCGCTGGTGCTGGCCACCGGCTCCTACCCGTTCGTCCCGCCGGTCCCGGGCAGGGACCTGCCCGGATGCTTCGTGTACCGCACTCTCGACGACCTGGACGCGATCCGCGCCGCGGCGCAGCGCGCGGCCGTGAGCACTCGCGGCAGGCGGGCCGGCCTGGTGGTCGGCGGGGGCCTGCTCGGCCTTGAGGCCGCCCGTGCGCTGCGCTTGCTCGGCATGTCCCCGCACGTCGTAGAAATGGCCCCGCGGCTCATGCCGCTGCAGGTCGACGAGGGCGGCGGCGCTCTGCTCCGCGAGATGATCGAGGACCTGAGCGTCACCGTGCACCTGGGCACCTCGATCGCCTCGATCCGGCGGGACGCGGGACGGCTGCTCGCGACCCTGGCCAACGGCACCGAGCTCGACCTCGACGTGGTCGTCTTCTCGGCCGGAGTGCGCCCGCGTGACCAGCTCGCCCGCGACGCCGGCCTGGCCGTCGGCGAGCGCGGCGGCGTCGTAGTCGACGACGGCTGCCGCACCAGCGACCCGGACATCTACGCCGCCGGCGAGTGCGCTTGCGCCGGTGGGCGGGTGTACGGCCTGGTCGCGCCGGGTTACGCGATGGCCGAGGTGCTGGCCGACCGGCTCACCGGCGGCACCGCCAGCTTCACCGCCGCCGACACCTCCACGAAGCTCAAGCTGATGGGCGTCGACGTCGCGAGCTTCGGGGACGCCCTGGCCGCCTCCGACGGCGCGCTCGAGGTGACGCTCAGCAACCCGGTAACGCGCAGCTACGCCAAGCTCGTCGTCTCCGACGACGCCAGGACCCTGCTCGGCGGGATCCTCGTCGGCGACGCCTCGAAGTACACGATGCTGCGGCCGCTGGTCGGCCGGCCGCTGCCCGGTGACCCGGTGACGATGATCGCCCCGGCGGGCGCAGGCGCCCCGGCGGGCGCAGGCGCGCTGCCCGGCGACGCGCAGGTCTGCTCCTGCCATGCCGTGACCAAGGACGCGGTCTGCGCCGCGATCGTCGGCCAGGGCCTGGCCGACGTCCCCGCCGTCAAGGCTGCTACCAAGGCGGGCACGGGGTGCGGGTCGTGCGTCCCGCTGCTGAAGACCCTGCTGGCCGACAGCGGCGCCGCCGTCAACCCGGCGCTCTGCGAGCACTTCGGCGCCACCCGCGCCCAGCTCTTCGACATCGTCCGCGGCAGCAGGATCACCACGTTCACGCAGCTGATCGAGCGGCACGGCCGCGGCCGGGGATGCGACATCTGCAAGCCGGCCGTCGCCTCCATCCTGGCCAGCCTCGGTCACGGCCACATCCTCGACGGCGAGCAGGCGGCGTTGCAGGACACCAACGACCATTTCCTGGCCAACATCCAGCGCAACGGCAGCTACTCGGTCGTGCCGCGGATCCCTGGCGGCGAGGTCACACCGGACAAGCTCATCGTCCTGGGTGAGGTCGCCCGCGACTTCGGCCTGTACACGAAGATCACCGGCGGGCAGCGCATCGACCTGCTCGGCGCGCGGGTGGAGCAGCTGCCGGCGATCTGGCGGCGGCTGGTGGACGCCGGGTTCGAGTCCGGGCACGCCTACGGCAAGGCGCTCCGGACGGTGAAGTCCTGCGTGGGGTCGACGTGGTGCCGCTACGGGGTGCAGGACTCGGTCGCGCTGGCGATCGAGCTGGAGCTGCGTTACCGAGGCATCCGCTCTCCGCACAAGATCAAGGCCGGGGTATCGGGCTGCGCCCGGGAATGCGCGGAGGCACGGTCCAAGGACATCGGCGTCATCGCCGCCGAGGACGGCTGGAACCTCTACGTCGGCGGCAACGGCGGCTTCCGGCCGCGGCACGCCGACTTGCTGCTGACCGGCGCCGACCGTGAGACCCTGATCCGTACCATCGACCGGTTCATCATGTTCTACATCCGCACCGCCGACCGGTTGCAGCGCACCGCCAGCTGGCTGGAGTCGCTTGACGGCGGCCTGGACTACCTGCGTGCTGTCATCGTCGATGACAGCTTGGGCATCGGCGGTGAACTAGACGCGGCCGTGGCCAGGCATGTCGAGCGGTACGAAGACGAATGGGCGGCGGTGCTGGCCGACCCCGAGCGGCTGCGCCGCTTCGTGTCCTTCGTCAACGCCCCGGGCGCGCCTGACCCGAGTATCGCGTTCGTCTCCGAACGCGGCCAGCCGCGCCCGGCCGCCCTTCCCGTCCCAGTGGGGGCAGCCGGGCCGCCGCTGGAGGTGGTCCGGTGATCAGCACGTCAGCCGCCTGGACGGCGGTCTGCCGTTACGGCGACCTCCGGTCCGAGCGGGGCGCCGCGGCCCTGATCGGCCAGGAGCAGGTGGCGCTGTTCCGCATGTTTGACGGCACGCTGCATGCGATCGGCAACCAGGATCCCTTCACCGGCGCGTTCGTGCTCTCCCGCGGGATCGTGGGAAGCCGCGGTGAGATCCCGACCGTCGCCTCACCGCTGCACAAGCAGGTCTTCGACCTGCGGACGGGAGCCTGCCTCGACGATGCGACCATTGCGGTGCCGGTATACGCGGTGCGGGTGCGGGACGGCCTGGTGGAGGTGATGGCAGGATGAGCGGCGACTCACACGCAATCGAGCCGCTGGCGGGGTACACGATCGGCATCACCGCCGCCCGCCGCCGCGAGGAACTCGGCGCGGCACTTGACCGCCGCGGCGCGACAGTTATCTACGCGCCTGCGATCAAGATCGTGCCGCTGGCCGACGACAGCCAGCTCCGCGACGCCACCGAACGCTGCCTCGCCGCCCCGCTGGACATCGTCATCGCCACGACCGGCATCGGGTTCCGCGGCTGGATCGACGCTGCCGACGCCTGGGGCCTCGCGGAGCGGCTGACCGCGGCGATCGACCACTCCACTGTGCTGGCGCGCGGCCCGAAGGCCCGCGGCGCGATCCGGGCCTCTGGCCTGCGCGAGGCGTGGTCACCGGAGTCGGAGTCCTCCAGTGAGGTGCTGGCTTACCTGATCACCGCCGATGACCTTGAAGGCAAGCGGATCGCGGTCCAGCTGCACGGTGAGCCGCTGCCCGACCTGGTGCAGACGCTGCGGCTGGCCGGCGCCGAGGTGATCGAGGTTCCCGTCTACCGGTGGGTGCAGCCGGAGGACCCCGTGCCGCTGCGGCGGCTTATCCAGTCTGTCGGCGCCGCCGGGCTCGACGCGGTGGCGTTCACCAGCGCGCCCGCCGCCGCGAGCTTCCTGCGCGCCGCCGATGAGCAGGGCTGCGGCAGCGCCGTGCGCACCGCGCTGCGCGGGCCGGTCGTGGCCGCCTGCGTCGGGCCGGTGACCGCCGGCCCCTTCCAGCAAGAGGGCATCCCGGTGATCCAGCCCGCCCGCAGCCGACTCGGAGCCCTGGCCCGGGAGATCGTCGAGCAGGTCCCTGACCGTTGCGGACGGCGGCTGCCCGCGGCGGGTCACGCGGTGGAGGTACGCGGGCACGCCGCCGTGGTGGACGGCCGGCTGGTTCCGCTTAGCGGCGCGAGCATGGCCTTGCTGCGGGAGCTGAGCGACAAGCCAGGCCACGTCGTCTCCCGTTCCGCCCTGCTGAAGATCACGCCGGGCGACAGCAGCGACGAGCATGCCGTCGAGGTCGCGGTGGGCCGGCTCCGGACTGCCCTCGGTGACCCGCGCATCATCCAGACCGTGGTCAAGCGCGGTTACCGGCTTGCCTACGAGCCAGAGCGGGCCAGTAACCGCGACGGAACATGGCGCTACTGACGCGGCCCGCTCTCAGCCGCCGATCGCGGCATGCTGGCCTGACAGCCCTCGCGGTGGCCCTCGCTGACTACGGCACCGCAATCAGGGCAGACGAGATGCGCCCAGCAGGCCGCCTCACCTGCTTCCCGCGCCGCGGCGGCTTCACTCGCGAGAAGGCCGGCGAGAACCGCCGCGTGACTGCGCTTCGCGTCCGCGGTCGCGGTCAGCAGCGTCAGCGGGCCCGCGGCCGCCAGCGTGCGCAGCCTGCCGAGCGCAGCCCGCGACGAAGGCAGGCTAAGTTCGGCGGTGTAGCGCCGACGGAACTCGGCGAACTTCGCCGGGTCATGCCGGTACCAGGTCCGAAGCTCGCTGGACGGAGCGGCATCACGGAGCCAGTCGTCGAGGGCCGCGGCGTCCTTTCGCAGGCCCCGTGGCCAGAGCCGGTCGACGAGGATCCGGGAGCCGTCCCCTGGCTCCGGGTCCTCATAGACCCGGCGGACACGGATCGCTGAGGTCACGGCTGCCTTCTTCGCGGTTAGCACGCCACATCCCGGACCGTCCCGTGCACTGCCGCCTGCTTGCCAGTTGATTTAATATCGTAACACGATATATTTGACTCGCATGAGGATAGCGAAGGAGGCAGATGATGCGGGTGAGACTGACGGGTCGGCGGGCGCTCCGCCGGATCGGCACCGAGCTTCGCCGTGAGGACCCGCTGCTCGCGGCCATGCTGAGCGAAAACAGCGATGTGCCCGCACCGGAACAGCATCCGGAGAACGGCAGGGCCCGCCGCCGGCAAGCACAGAAAGCGGACCGGCGCGACTCACCCTATGTGCCGTTCGTCATGTTCTGACCGCCGGTGCCACACCCGGCCGTGCCTGACGACCGTCCGCTCACCGAGTTGGATTACCAGAACCTGCTGGCGTTTCGGAGCGCACTGCGGAGATTCCTCAGCTGGAGCGAAACGCGGGCGCGCGAGGCAGGCCTCACCCCTGCGCAGCACCAGCTGCTGCTGGCGGTCAAGGGCCACCCGGGCGGCCTGCCGCCGGCCGTCGGCGACATAGCGGACTACCTCCTGCTGCGCCACCACAGCGCGGTCGAACTCACCGACCGCGCCGAGGCCGCCGACCTGGTCCGGCGCGAGCCCGACGAGGGTGACGCCCGGGTAACCCGCGTCCGCCTCACCCCCTGCGGGGAGGAACGCCTGGCCCAGCTCTCCTCCGTGCACCTCAACGAGCTACGCGGCCTCGCCCCGCTCCTGGACCACCTGATGGGCGGCGAGCCCTGACATGTTCGTTCCCCGGCACCGGACGCGGCCGAAAGGTTGTTCTCGGTGTGGGCGCCGGCGTGGCCGCCAACGCGGACCCGCCATTCGGAGGACGGGGAGCTTAGCTGGCGAGCTCGTCTGCCGAGGCGGTCACGATGTCGCCGCGCAGCGGTGCCAGCGCGCCGCCGATCTGCCCGATCGTCTCTTGCGACACGCCCAGCCCCGTCAGCGTGTCCACGAGATGGCCCACCACGGCGTCGAAGTCGGCGTCGGTGATCGCCAGCCCGGCATGCGCGGCTGCCATGCCGCGGCCCTGGTAGATCTCCGAGCCGCCGATCGCGGCGGCGATGAACGCCCGCTGATGAGCCTTCAGGTGCCGCAGGTCGACACCGGTGAAGAACGGCGCGAGCTGCGGGTCGGCCAGGACGCGGGTGTAGAAGTCGTCGACCGCGGCGGCGACGGCCGGGCCGCCGCCGATAGAGTCATAGATGCTCACGGGCAGGTTTTCCTTCCTGTAGACAGCTGAGATAGCGAATGGTTCACACGCCGCCCAGACTCCGCCGGGTGGCCGGGCGGAGGTAGCACAGCCAGGTCAGGCCGACGCAGATGACGTAGAACGCGATGAACCCGATGTAGGCGGCGTCACCGGTCCCGGAGGCCAGGAACGACTGCCGGAACGCGATGTTGACCAGCACGCCGCCGGCCGCGCCGGCCGCGCCGGCAACGCCGATGACCGCGTTCGCTATCCGGCGCGCATCGTGCCGGGCAGCATCCGGGTCCGCCCCGGCGGCAACCCGCAGCTGGCCCTTGCTGCGGAAGATCGCCGGGATCATCTTGTAGGTCGACCCGTTGCCCATGCCTGATAGCACGAACAGCGCGATGAACCCGATGTAGAACAGCGCCAGCGACTTCTGCAGCGAAGCTGCCAGCACGGCAGACGCCGCCAGTGCCATCAGCACGAAACTCCAGAACGTGGTCCGCGCGCCGCCGATGCGGTCGGCCAGTCGGCCGCCGAGGGGCCGGCTCAGCGAGCCGAGCAGCGGGCCGAGGAACGTCAGGTAGGCGATCTTGACCGGGTCCGCCTTGCCCGCCGTCAGGAAGTGCGAGGCGAACTGGTCGGCCAGCACCTGGCCGAAGGCGAAGCTGAAGCCGATGAACGAGCCGAACGTCCCGATGTACAGGAACGCGATGATCCAGGTCTGCGGGTCACGGCTGGCGTCCCGCAGGGCCCGCTTCTCGTTGCGCACGTGCGCGATGTTGTCCATGAACAGCGCCGCGCCCAGCGCCGCCAGCACGACCAGCGGGATGTAGACGCCGAGCAGGATCCGCGGGTGCCCCTTGCCCGCGGTGGCCAGCACCGCCAGCCCGGCCAGTTGCACGACGGCCACGCCCAGGTTGCCGCCGCCGGCGTTCAGGCCGAGCGCCCAGCCCTTGAGCCGCTGCGGGTAAAAGGAGTTGATGTTGGCCATCGAGGACGCGAAGTTACCGCCGCCCACCCCGGCCAGCGCGGCGAGCACCAGCAGCGTGCCGTAGGAGACACCGGGTTTCAGCGCGATCGCCGCCGCGACGGTCGGCACCAGCAGCAGAGACGCGCTGACGATCGTCCAGTTGCGGCCGCCGAACTTCGCCACCGCGAAGGTGTAAGGCAGCCGGGCGCCTGCGCCCAGAGCGGTCGGCAACGTCGTCAGCAGGAACTTCTCCGCGGCCGCGGTCTTGAGGTCATGACTGATCCCGTAGGACGGCGTCAAGAACAGGACGAACACCGACCACAGGCTCCAGACCGAGAAGCCCACATGCTCGGAGAAGATCGAGAAGACCAGGTTGCGGCGCGCTACCCGGGCACCGCCCCGCTCCCAGAAACCGGCGTCCTCCGGACGCCAGTCCGCTATCCACCTGCCGGGCTTTCTCGCCGCCCGCGGCTTTACCGCATCCTGGCCGGTCGTCGCGGTCATGGGTGATCCTCCGGTTCGGCATCATGGCGGTCGTGCGGGAGACTTGCTCGGATATTGACGCTAGGAACAGGCCGTTTCCCCGCCGATGCGGCTACGCAACGACAACGAAACATCCCCCGCACACCGCGCGTGACGTACCAGTGAGAACCAGATCCCGGCGCGGACACCCCGCCGTTCCAATCGCGGCGACGCAAGGTGCACCCGGCGCTGTCCTCTGGATTGACCTTCGATGTACCTGCGACGGTCCTGTAATTGACCTGCTACGGACCTGGCCCGCCAGTCAGCCCGGACGACCTGCACCGCAGCGGGCAAGCACCGGTGCTCTTCTGCCTTCGAGGTACAAGCCGGGTCTGCTGAAGCCCCCGGCCGCCTTCCGCATCACGGCCCGCAGGACGCAGTTCCGGCGTCCCCTGGCCCGGCTCGGTCGGTGACCTCGACCCGGACGATGCCGTCCCCGGCCCTAACCGCGACCGTGACCGTCTCCCCGGGAGCACCCGAGCCGCTATGCCGGACAGAATTACCGAAGACCTCGCTGACCAGCAAGACAGCCACATCCCCGCACGGATGCCCTGGGCCGAGTACCTCAGAGACGAACGCGCGGGCGGCCCGCGCCCGCTCCGCCCGCCCGGCAAGCGTTACGCTCTCCCAGACCGCCACCCTGGCCATCACCGCACCCGCCCTTCCCCGGCCGCCCTGCCCCGGGACACTGGCCGGGCAGCGGGCGGACGCAGGGAGATGCACGCTCAACTCCGCCGCGAACGTCAAGCCGGCACAACGGGCCTTCGCGGCCCCTTGTCCGTGGCTCGTCCGTGGTCGCGGCCACCGTCCGTAGCCGTCCGCGCAAAGCCGACGGTTCCCCGCACCGCTCCCTGGCCCCGATTCCCTCCGCTATTCGTCCGTGGACACCGCAACGCATCGGTCTACAGCGCTACAAGGTGACACATGACGGGACAAAGAAAAACGGCCCGCCAGCGCGAGAATTCGCAGCGAGCGGGCCGTTTTCGCAGGTGTTGTGTTGCAGGTGTTGGGTTCGAACCAACGTAGGCTGAGCCGACGGTTCTACAGACCGCGCGCTCCGCCCTAGTCACCGCCGACCGACCCCAGCGATGATCGCGGCGGAGGAGCCGGCTGTCGTTTCATGGTTATGACCGGTTGCCTATTGCGGTGTCGCCGTTGATGCTCTCCCCCGAGCGGCTGGTGATGCGGCCGTCGTGCACTCGGATGACGTGGCGGCAGCGTTCGGCGATGGCCTTGTCGTGGGTGGCGATGACGAGGGTGGTGCCGTGCTCGGTGTTGAGGGCAAGCAGCAAGTCGACGATCTCGGTTCCGGTGGCGGAGTCAAGGTTTCCGGTCGGCTCGTCGGCCAAGAGCAGGCCGGGTTGCATGATCAGGGCGCGGGCGATCGCGACTCGCTGCTGTTGGCCGCCCGATAGCTGAGAGGGCAGGGCGCCGACCCGGTCCCCCAGTCCGACCGCCGCTAGCAATTGCTGGGCGCGGGCGGCCGGGTCGAAGGGCAGATGCCGTCGCTGCGGCAGCGCCGGGGCGATGACATTGTCGCGGGCCGACAGCGCCGGGAGCAGGTGGAACTTCTGGAACACAAATCCGATCGTGGCGCGGTAGGCGGCCAGCTGTCCCCGGCCGAGGCCGGTGATGTCGGTCCCGCCTACCTCGATGGTGCCGCTGTCGGGCGCGTCGATCGCGCCGAGCAGGTGCAGCAGGGTGGACTTACCGGATCCGCTGGGCCCGGTAAGCGCCGCGGTGTCGCCTGCCGCCAGGTCAAGGCTGGCGTTGTCGACCGCGATAACGGGGGCCGCGTTGCCCGGACGGTAAGTTTTGTGCACGCCCGTCAGGTGCACGGCGAATCCGGTGGTGGTCACGATTGCTCCGTGGTGTGCGTTGCGGTGCTCTTCATGCCTCGGCCAGGTGACGGGCGGGAGAGGTACGCATGAGCCGCCGGGCGGGCGCGAGAGACGCGAGCATGGTCAGTGCGACGCCGACGGCGCCGATGCCGAGGGCGGCTGCGCTGGCGCCGAGGGGCGCGGCGCCGACGGCAAGCCAGACGCCCAGGACCGGCAGGGCGCACCCGGTCGTGGCGCCGGCGATGGCGGTGATGGCGGTCTCGGCGGCAGCGAGCCGGGTCAGGTCCGCATCGGTCCATCCGGTGGCCCGCAGCAGCGCGTGCTCGCCGGCCCGGTCTCGGGTCGCGGTGTAGTGGATGTCCGCCGCGAGCGCGAGGCCGAGGACGGCGCAGGTGGCGGCGGCGACATAGTCCGCTGCGTGGACCTGCACGATGATGGCCTGGCCGAGCAGGGTTCCGGCGGCCGCACCGTGGAAGGCCAGGGTGAGCACGGACAGCAGGGTCAGCCCGGCGACGGCCAGGGCGACCCCGGCCGCCGCAAGCAACGACCGGCCGGGAACCCGCAGCACGTTCACGATCGCCAGACGGGCGAGCGTGCCGACCTTGAGCTTGCGGTAGCGGCCGCCGCCTGGCACGGAGGCGGTAGCGGTGCCGGGGTGGGCGCGTGCTGCCATCAGCGCCGGGTACAGGCCGGCCAGGCAGGTCAGCCCGAGCGTCGCGACCGCCAGCGCCAGGTAGGTCCCTGCCCCGAGCCTCGCCCCGCTGAGCGGGGCGAGTCCCGCTGCCAGCGCCGCGCCGCCGACTCCGGCGGCGCAGCCCAGGAGCGCGCACTCGGTGACGATGAGGCCGGCCAGCGATCGTCTCGGCCAGCCGGTGCACGCAAGGACAGCCAGCTCCGGCCTGCGGGTGCGGACCGAGGCGGCGACCGCGCTGGCGGTGAACACCGAGCCAAGGACCAGCACCAGGAGCATCAGCAACCGGGTCTTCTGGTCGATGGCACTGGAGATGAGCTCGGCGGCGCCCTTCCGAGACCACAATTCGGCCAGCTGCAGCTGCGGGCGGCCGTACTTCCCGGCCGGATCGGTGACGGTCACCGCGGCTGGGGACGATCCCTCGGTGATGTCGACTTGCAGCCCGGTGCGCTGGTAGATCTCCTGCGCGACCAGCCGCAGCCGGGCTTGCGATGCCGGGTCCAGGCCCAGCTGTCCGGTGAGCTTGACCCGGATCACGCTGATCGGCGCGGCGGTGTCGACTCCGTGCGCGCGATCGACGTGCTCGAAGCTGTCGGCGTTCTCCAGCTCGGGCAGCGAGGAGATGGTAGTGAGCAGGCTGGGGGACACCGAGAGCAACCCGGCGATGTTCCCGTTGGGCCGCAGCGGCTCGCCGCCCAGCGCCCTGGCCGATGCCGCGTCAGCGGCGGTGGCGGTGTCGGGGAAGTAGGTCTGCATCGGCACCGCCGACAACGCCGAAGACCCGTCGGAAACCTTGCCCGGGTCGAACGTCCCGACCAGGTTCAGCTGCGGCGCGTTCAGCCACCCGTTGATATCCGGCGGGGGGTTCGGGACAAAGGGCTGGCTGGGCCGGTCGTGCTCGACCAGCCCGCGCACCGCGGTGTCGGTCAGGTCCGGGAACACATCCTGCAGGGAGACGGTCGTTTCCGGCGGGAGATACTCGCTGTCGGACACGACCTGTTCCGGCGGCACGACCTGGGGGACCTGATCGCCGTCGCGGCTGGTATAGCGGGTCGGCGACGCGGTCATCAGCGTCTCGAAGTCGTTCGCGCCTGTCGCGCTGGCGACCACGATACTGCTGGCCGGATCTTTGCCGGCCAGCTGGCCGAGCAGCTGGCTGAATACTTGCTGCGCGGTTACGGTCACGCTGCCTGTCCTGGCGGCCGGGGCCGTGCCTGGCAGCGCCAGGGCAAGCGTGTCGGCGGTGGCGCCGTTGCCGATCATGGCCGCCGCCGACTGCGGCATCCGGTACTCGGTGACCTGCAGCGCCTCCTGCATCGGGCTGGCGTCGGCGGCCAGCACCGGGACACTGGTCCACTGGCATCGCGTGCCTGGCAGCGCCTGCCCGTCGAACGCCCAGGCGCATCCGCCGATTTTTCTGGTCTCCGCGGTTGGCTTGGCGGCCGAGTAGCTGACCGGCCGGGCCGACTGCGAAAGGTATGAACCTGAGGTGATCGCGTGGTCCAGGCCGTCCAGCTTCGCTTCCTGCGCCGGGTCGATCGCCTCGACCAGGAACGGGAAGTACCAGGCGATCCCCTGCGTCCCGGTCGGCAGCTCGCTGCCGGTGGCGTGGGGGTTCGCGGCGGACGCGGTGTTCCACGCGTCCTGCCGGTTCGTGCTGCCGCACGCAGGTTCGATCTCGCTGGTGCTGTCCGGGCTGGTGCCGACCTGGCAGATCGCCATCATGCTGCCGTCCCGCTGCGGGATGGCCGGGGCAGGCTGGTTCAACGGCGCGGCCAGCGGGCTCCTCGTCGTGTACACGTACTCGTCATCGGCCGGGACCTTGGTCAGCCCGTTCTCCGACACGAACTCGGGCGCCAACCGGTAGAGCACCTGCGACTGTCCCAGGGCAGGGTTAGGCACGTGCACCCTGACGTCAAACTCCAGGTAGTCGTAGCCGACCACGGCCACCGGGGCAGCCGCGTACACCCCGGGGATCTGCTCGATCTTGTGCCACTGGGCCAGCGTTATCCCGCCATCGACGCTGCTCATCGCCGTCGAGGAGACTAGATTTCCCTGCCGTTCGGCAGCGCTCGCCGAGCCCGCGGGGCGCACCAGCAGATCGTAGGCCGCACGCGAGTCGGCCTCCAGCGTGCCGCGCACCGTGACCTGCTCAGTCTTGGCCGAGGCGCCGACCAGGGCAAAACACGCCACCGTGGCGATCAACACCACGAGCAGCACCGCCGACCGCCCCGGACGGAACCGGAGTTGAGCAAGGGCAAGACGCAGCATCATGAACTCCGCGTACGTAGCAGACCGCGAGGTGCCGCCCAGGCTCCCGCCATCGAACTCCCACCGCAACTTGCCGCAAACATACTACTTATGATTGTAAATTATCAACATCTTATAGTCAGATATTTACCGATTTACGCATCTTGCATACTTTGACGCAACTGTTACGCAAGAAAAGTATCGAAACTGGCTAATCGGTGCCGGGAAAAGAGGTCATATCGCCAGCATGACCAAGTTGCAAAAAGTGCAACTAATCGACAATCGATCGATCTTAATTTGGCTTGAGCACGTCGGCTAGGTCGCGGCGGTTGGAGCGGGGGGCCTCACGGCGGGGGCGGCCAATCCGAAAAACCGCGACCGGGACCGGGACTCCGGCCGTGGCGGCGACCTGGGGAGCGGTCTCCGGCCGGTCCACCGCGACCGAGATCGGGTGGTAGGCGAACCCGGCCGCGTTGATCGCGACCCAGCTGCGCAGCAGCCGCCGCCGGCGTCGGCCAGCACCGGAGGGGTCAGGTCGGCGGCGCCGAGTACCGCCACCGCCTGCGCTTGGGCCAGCAGTCGGATATCGCGAGCGGCCGCGACGCGGGCCAGCGGTCCGGGCAGACGTCCCAGCCGCAGCGCCAATCGCAGTCCGGTCCATTCCAGCCGGGAGAGCGGAAGCCCGGCCGGTGTCATGCCCATCGGGGCATCGGGGTCGGCGCTGATCCAGCGGTCGAGGTCGGCTACGAACCGGCGGTCATTCCAGGACAGCAGGCTGGCCTGCCCGACCAGCCGGGCCATCTGGCCCGGGGGGACGAGCGTGCAGCCGAGAGCGGTCAGCCTGGTCCGCAGTTCGTCTGGTAGCGGCGTCCGGTCATAGGGCTGGCGATTGGTGTGCCGGTCAGCGGCCGCCTCGGCCAGCGGGTCGGCCGGGCGGCCGGCGTCAGCCTCACTGAACCGCACGCTGCCTACGTGAAGGTCGGTCCCGTTGCGGCTGAACACCGGCGTGAAGCCGACGCTCAGGCCGTGCCGCTGCGCGGCCAGGTTCATCGTCTCGAGGAAGGCGCCCATGGCCAGGTAAGCGTCCCGGTCGTCTGGGTCGTGGGGCAGGTAGTCCAGGTGGTCGTAGTGGAGTTCGTAGCCGCCGTCGGGCTGCGGCGTGATGCGCCAGGGCTGGGCGTTGTGCGCAGATGGCGCGCGTAGCGATTCGGTCAGCACTGCCTGCACGTTCATGCCGGTTCCTTCGTCAGGTAGACGTTCTTGATCGTGCCGGGTCCGCGGAACGGCCCCTCGCCATGCGAGAAGATCCGGACTTGGAGGTCGGCGGCTGCGGGGTCCTCGGAGAGCGACTGGGCGAAATCCCGCGACACCCGGGTCAGGTGGGCCAGCACGCCCTCGCGGCACCTGGCCGCGAGCCCGGACGCGCCGTTGGCGCCGAGGTCGGCTTCCGGCCGCAGCTCGATGTTGACGACCGGGCGGGACTCCAGGCCGGGCAGTTCCGCCAGGGAGAGGCTGAACCGTTCTATCTGAGCGGCCATCGGGTTGCCGGTGTAGATGCCGTATTCAACGTCCTGGGGGTAGAGGTTGGCCCCCATATAGGAGATCGTGCTGTCCTTCCGGCCGAACACGAGCAGCAACGGCAGGTTCATCCGGTCGCGACCGGCGCGGGAGCCCGCCCAGCGCCCCGGGTCCCGTGCGATGAGCGCCTCGACCCGGCGGGCCGAGAGCAGCATTCCCTCGTCGCCGACGTTATAGCGCAGTTTGGGCTGCAGGCAGGTGCTCGGGTTGATCGTGCACACGATCTCGCCCTGGTCGTTGACTTCCAGGTAGGTCTCGAGCGGGTTGTAGTGGAAGATCATGGGCAGCCGCTGCTCCCCGGGTCCGAGCAGTTCCCGCCGGAGTTCGCGGTCGGCCGCCAGCTGCTTGCGCAGCCGGACGGTGAAATCTGTCTCGGCCGCTATGCCGATCGTGAGGTCGCTCGCGCCGTAGCCGGATCGCACCTGTTCGAAGCGCTCCTCCAGGTATTCGCGCAGCGCCTCGGTCATGCCCTCACCCCCTACCATTCCCCGCAGCCGGTAGCGCTCCCAGTCGAAACCGGCGGCGTCCAGCCGGTCCCGCAGGTGCTTGAGGAAGGGTGGATAAGCCGTGACGATGTAGTCATAGTCCGGCCCGAAGTGCGCCAGCGTGTCGATGACCTTCTCCAGGTCCGGGCCGGTGTTCTTGACCATGGCGATCCGGCTTAGCGCGTTGCCGGTTGTAGTCCCGGTCGCCCACGCCCCCATCGAGTACGCGTTGATCACGAATAGTTTCTCGCCCGGGAAGACAAGGCTCACGTAGCCCGCTACGTTGCGGTAGATCGCCCTGAGCTCCTGAGGGCCGCGCACCCAGTTGTACGGCCGGCCGGTTGAACCAGACGACTCGTCCACGATGACGCCCGGCCGGTACATCCGGCCATCGGGGCACCGACTGGCTTCGTCGTAGCAGCCCGCGTAATTCTGCTTCGACGTCTCCGGGAAGCCCAGCAGGCCGCAGGCCCGCATTTGTCCGTTCTCGAGCGCCAGCCCACTGGAGAGCAGCAGGTCGCGGTACGCGGGGATATCGACGCTGCCGAGGCGGCACGCCAGTAGGGCGTGCCGGGCGGCGATCCGGTCGAACGCCGGGTGATAGCTGCGGGCCATCACCCGCCACAGCCCCGGGCGCAGCGATGCGGCGCGATAAATGCTAGTCAGCGTGCAGGAATAGGCTCGAAGCCGGGTCCGGCGCCAGCGGTCCCGCAGTGTCAGCCCGGCCAGCGGAGGTGAGCTCGTCATGTCATCGAGCGTCCCTGAGCCGGCGCTCTGGCGAATGAGCACTGCTACTCAATCTCACCGATGATTACTACCTAGTAGCTTTTGGTGTCGCCGACGCTCGAACAGCAGGAGTTCCCGTGGCCGAACGCTTGGTAATCCCCGATGAGCTGGCGCGGGCGGCTGCCGCAGAGGGGCGTTACGACTGGCTCGCCGGGCTGCCGCCTCTGGTCGCCCGGATCGCGGCCGAGTGGCGGCTCGAGGTTGGCAGCCCCTTCCTTCCCGGCGGCGCGACCGCCTGGGTGGCCCCGGTCCGTGATAGGGGTAGGGACCTCGTGCTGAAGATCTGCCGGCGTCACCCGGAGGCCGCGCATGAGGCCGAGGGCCTCCGGGTGTGGGACGGAGCCGGGGCAGTACGCGTCCACCAGGCAACCGAGTTGGCGGAGGCGACGGTGCTGCTCCTTGAGCGATGCCGGCCGGGGACACAGCTGCGGGCCTCGCCCGCCGAGGAGCATGACCTCGTGATCGCCGGCCTGCTGCCGCGCCTGTGGATGAAGCCCCCTCCCGGCCACGGCTTCAGGCCTCTTTCAGACATGTGCGACTACTGGGCCGACCGGTACGAGGAGCGGAGCGCAGCCGAACGGAGCTGCCTCGAGGCGCCGCTGGCGGAGGAAGGCATCCGGCTGCTGCGTGAGCTCCCGCGGACCGGCGGCGAGGCCGTGCTCCTTCATACCGATCTCCACGCCGGCAACGTCCTCGCCGCCGAGCGCGAGCCGTGGCTCGCCATCGACCCGAAGCCCTACATCGGAGACCCCGCCTACGATGTGACCCAGCACGTGTTCAACGGAGTGTTCGTCGAGGGCGCCGACGCCGGAGCCCTAGCCGCCCGGATGGCGCACCTGCTCGATCTCGATCTCAGCCGGATCCAACGCTGGCTCTTTGCCCGAGCCGTCGAGGCGTCACCGTACTGGACCGGAATGGCAGACCTGGCCCGCACCCTCCGCTCGTCCCTGACCTGATCAAGCCATGGTTGTCGATCGGTGCCCGATCGAACGGTACGGTCTGCGTGTCGAGCGCTGAAAATAAGGAGCCGTTTTGACATCCTCCCCCGCCTGAGGGCGGGGGATTCCAGCTACCCGCGTTGGGAGGCGAGCAGTTGAGGTTCGCGGTTCACAGGCCGACTAGCGCCGTCGCCTCCCCGCGCTTTCACGGCGTGCCCCGCCGCGATGTTGCGGGCCGCGTTCACGTCGGCGTTGCCGGCGTATCCGCAGGCAGTGCACCGGAACCGCGCTTGACTCTCGCGCGACCTCCCGTCCACGTGCCCGCACGCCGAGCACCGCTGGCTCGTGTACGCGGCTGGCACCTTCTCGACCCGGCCGGGGGCCTTGTCCTCCAGCCGGCGGACCAGCAGCCCCCAGCCCGACCGGGAGATCCCCCGGTACAGCCCCGCCTTGGCCCGGACGCTGCGGCCCGGCTCGGCTGCGGTTCCCTTCGCCGACCGGGTCATGCTCCTGATGTTCAGGTCCTCGACGCGGATCACGTCGAACCGGCGGGCGATGCCGGTGGACGCCTTCTCGCACCAGTCCTTGCGCCGGTCCGTCTCGCTGGCCCTCAGCCGGGCGACCGCGATCCTGACCTTGCCGCGCCGGGCCGATCCGCGCCCGGCCCGGGCGAGCCTGCGCTGGAGCATGCGCAGCCGCGCCCGCTCGCGGGCGCTCAGGCCGGGCACGGCGAGCATCTCCCCGGTCGACACGGCCGCGCTGACCGTCACGCCCCGGTCGATGCCCACCGCCTCCCCGGTCCCATGGCCCCGGATCTGGTCGGGGACGGCCGCGAACGCGACGTGCCAGCGGCCCGCCCGGTCCCGGGTCACCCGGAACGACCGCGCGTCCGCGGGCACGTCGCGGGACCAGCGGAACCGCACCCAGCCGGCCTTCGGGACCCGGACCTGGCCCCAGTTCCGGTTGAGGCGCCGCACGCCCCAATGCCGCCCGCGGCGCCCGGTGATCCGGAATCCCTCGTCCTTCCCGGCCTTCCGCCACGACGGGCGGCCGCGGGTCCGGGCGAAGAAGCCGGCCATGGCCCGCGCGAAGTCCCGCAGCGCCTGCTGCTGCACCGTCTGGCTGCCCCCGGCGAGCCACGGGTTGTCCGCCCGCGCGGCGGTGAGCTGCCGGCACTGCTCCAGGTAGCCGGGCGCGGACCGGCGTCCCGGACGCCACCAGGCGTGCTGCTCGACCGCGAGGTTCTCGCGCGATCCGGGCGTCCGAGCAGTGCCGCAGCAGGATGGTTTCCTGCTCGCGGGTCGGCCGGAGGCGGTATCTGGGCATGCGAACATTATACCGGATAAATAATCGCCTGAGAGGTAGCACTATGGCACGATCATTGCCCCGCTTCGCGGGGCACAGGCTTCCTCCCCGGCCTGAAGGCCAGGGTTTCCGCCGGAGATTCCGATGACCGGTACGTCCGCTGATCTGGTCGGGGCGATCGTCGCGCTCGGCGTGTTCGTCATTCACCTGCTGACCGTGCTGCGCGCGATCACCCGGCCGAACCGTACGCCGGCCTCGCGGGTGGCCTGGGTCGCGACGATCATGTGCCTGCCGGTCATCGGGGTGGTGGCCTATCTGTTCCTCGGCGAGACGAGCATCGGCCGTGAGCGGGTTCGCCGCCTTGATGAGGCGGAGGAGCGGCTGGCCGCGCCGAGCGGGGCGGGTATCGAGCCGGGCGACCCGGTCGCCGCGACCGTCTCTGACCTGTGCCGGTCGATCAACGGCTTCGGCCCGACCCGGGGTAACCGCGTCGTCCTACTGGGCGATCCGGCGGCGTCCCCGGACAAGCCGACGCTCGACTGCGACCGTGCGATCGAGGAGCTGATCGAGGCGATCGGGGCCGCGACCGAGCACGTCCACGTGAGCTTCTACATCTGGCTCGATGACGGCAACGGCGGCCGGGTCGCCGACGCGATCAGCGCCGCGGCCCGGCGGGGGGTGACCTGCCGGGTCATGGCCGACGCGCTCGGGTCACGCGACTTCGTCCGCGGCCCCCGCTGGCGCCAGCTGCGCGAGGCCGGCGCCCACCTGCAGATCTCCCTGCAGGACATCCCGCGCATGGGCAACGCCGCAGTCGGCCGGGTCGACCTGCGTAACCACCGCAAGCTGGTCGTCATCGACAACCGGATCGCGTTCTGCGGCAGCCAGAACTGCGCTGACCCGCAATTCCGGGTCAAGGCGAGGTACGCGCCCTGGATCGACGTCCTGGTGCGCTGCGAGGGGCCGGTGGTCCGGCAGGCGCAGCACCTGTTCCTCACCACCTGGATCGCCGAGACCGGCGAGGACGACCTCTACGGGCTGCCCGCGGCGACGCCGGAGCCCGAGCGGCACGCCGACGGCGTGGTCGCGCAGATGTTCGGCACCGGCCCGACCACGCCCGGCAACCAGATGTCCGACTCGTTCGTCAGCGCCCTGTACGCCGCCCAGCAGGAGCTGATCATCACCACCCCGTACTTCGTGCCCGACCAGGCACTGCTGCGGGCCGTGTGCGCCGCGCCGCGCCGCGGCGTGGAGACGACCCTCATCGTGCCCGCTCGCAATGACTCCGCGCTTGTCGCGGCCGCCTGCCGCAGCGCCTACCCGGACCTGCTGAAGTCCGGCGTGCGCGTCTTCGAGTACCCGCTGGGTCTGCTGCACACCAAGACGCTCACCGTCGACGGCCGGATCACCCTGGTCGGCTCGGCGAACATGGACCGGCGCAGCCTGGAACTCAACTTCGAGAACAATCTGCTCGTGCTCGACCCCCGCGTCACCGCGACGATCCGCGACCGTCAGCTCGGCTACCTCTCCCAGTCGACCATCGTCAAGGCCGACGCCGTCGAGAACTGGCCGTTCCGCGCCCGGCTGATTAACAACGCGATCGGAATGGCCTCCCCCTTGCTCTAACCAGTGATATATCTCCGTCATGACGACAGGCACGCGCAGGGTACTCGCAAGAAAGCCGGCGGCCCTAGCGCTCGCCGTCACATCGCTCGCCGCCACGGCGGCACTCACGACCGGCGGGCCCGTCCACGCCAGCGCCGCTCAGACATCCGCCGCCTCGTCCACCGCCATCTGCACCGCGCCGACGAAGTACGCGTCCCTCGCCACGAAGCTCTCCAAGGACATCGCGACCGCCATCCGGGGACGCTCCGGGTACATCTCCATTCGCGTTGAGGACGTGCGGACCGGCGTGGAGTGCCGGTACAACGAGGGGCACCGCAGCCACTCCGCAAGCGTCGTCAAGGCGACGATCCTGGCCGCGCTGCTGTATTGGCGGCAGCGCACTCACACGTCGCTAACGAGCACGGAGAAGCACGAGGCGACGCTGATGATCGAGTACTCGGACAACGACGCGGCCACTTACCTCTGGAATGATGTAGGCCATACCAGGCTGAACCAGTTCGTCAAGGCGGCCACGATGACCGAGACCGAACTCAACCCGGGTGGCTACTGGGGGCTCAGCGAGATCACCGCACGCGATGAGCTGCAGCTAACGCGGCTCCTCACGGAGCACAACTCGGTGCTCACCGACTCATCGCGCGCCTACGAGCTGAACCTGATGAACCACGTGGTCTCGTATGAGCGGTGGGGCGTCCCGGCCGGCGCGCCAAGCGGACTGACCGTCTACGTGAAGAACGGCTGGCTCAATGACCCAGTGCTCTGGGTCATCAACAGCATCGGCGCGATCGAGGGCCACGGGCGCGACTACAAGATGGCGATCCTCACCTACGGCAACCCGAGCGAGCAGTACGGAATTAACACCGTCCAGGCGATCGCCAAGGCCGCGAACCGCGACCTGAACGCCGGACTGCCCGCGGCCGGGACGCCGCTCGCGGCGACTACGCTCCCTCGGCTCCTGCAGGGACGCCCGGACGAGGTGCTCCCGAAGGGGGCGCACTAGCCGCATCGTTCCGCTCTGCTGCGGCGTGGTGGGGTCCCGGCCGGCTTGGACCCCATCCCGTCGCTGCACCCGAAGCCACAACACTTGTTGTAGGCAAGAGTTAGCTAGTGCAAGTAGTATGGCCGACGTGCAGAACCCCGCTGAACTCCCCCGCCCGGCCGGTCCCCGCGCTGACGTCGCCGCGTTCGAGCTCCTCACCCAGGCCCTGGTCGGCATCACTGCGCAGAGCCTGGATGCGCTCGACGGCGCGGTCACCGTCTCGCAGTTCCGCCTGCTGCGGACGCTGGACGGGCTGGGCCGGGTGCCGTCCTCAACGCTGGCGACGTCGTTGCGGACGGCCGCGTCCTCGGTCACCCGGCTGGTCGACAAGCTCGAGGCGGCCGGGTTCGTGGCCCGCGGCTCGGACGACAGCAGCCGCAGCATCGTCACCGTCGAGGTGACCGACTCCGGGCACGCGGTCGTGGAGCACGTGCTCACCCGTCGGCACGACCTTCTTCGGGGCGTGCTCGATGCCATGGACCCGGCCGAGCGTGACCACGCCGCGATCGCCGCCGCTCGCTTCGCCCAGCTCGCCGGGGATGCCGTCGCCGCCGGGGCGAACGGACCGGGCACGCTGTGAGCCCCCAGCCGGACAGCGCCCCGCCCGGGCGCGCCGCGAGCTCGCACCGGGACACGGCCTCGGCCGCCCTGCCCGCCCGCGAGCATGGTCCCCGCTCCGCCCGCCTGGGCGACTTCACCCTCGACGCCCGCGTGCTCCCGATCACCGCCTTGGCCCTAGTGGTGGGCGCGGCCGGAGCGGGCGCCGCCTACTGCCTGCTGCGGCTGATCGGGCTGATCACCAACCTGGTGTTCTACCAGCGGGTCTCGACCGCGCTGGTCGCGCCGGGGGCGGTGCACCACAACCCGGCGCTGATCCTGCTCGCGCCCGGTGGCGGGCGGGCTGGTCGGTCGGGCTGATGGCCCGGTACGGCGTCGGAGAAGATCCGCGGCCACGGCATGCCGGAGGCGATCGAGGCGATCCTGACCGGCGGCAGCCGGGTCGCAGCCGCGGGTCGCGGTGCTCAAGCCGATCTCGGCCGCGATCAGCATCGGCACCGGCGGGCCGTTCGGCGCCGAGGGCCCGATCATCATGACCGGCGGCGCGGTCGGCTCGATCCTGGCCCAGGCGCTGCACGCTGACCGCCGACGAGCGCAAGACGCTGCTGGTCGCGGGCGCGGCGGCGGGCATGGCCGCCACCTTCAACGCGCCGCTGGCCTCGGTCCTGCTCGCGGTGGAACTGCTGCTGTTCGAGTGGCGCCCGCGCAGCCTGATCCCGGTCGGCGGCGGCGGTGACGGTCGCGGTCGTCTGCCGCGGCTCGCTGCTGGGCAGCGCCCCGGTCTTCCCGGTCACCGATCTGGTGCACCCCGGCGCCGGCCGCGATCGGCCTGTCGCTGATTCCCGGCCTGACCGGCGGGCTGCTCGCGATCGTCGCGACCGGCGCTGGTCTACCTGGCCGAGGACGCGTTCACGCGGCTGCCGATCCACTGGATGTGGTGGCCCGCGATCGGCGGCGCTGATCATCGGCGTCGGCGGGCTGATCGAACCGCGGGCGCTCGGCGTCGGCTACGACGTCATCGACCGAGCTGCTGACCGGCCGGGCCGGGCTCTCGCTGATCGTCGGCATCCTCGTCGTCAAGACGCTGATCTGGTCGCTCTCGCTCGGCTCGGGCACCTCCGGCGGCGTGCTCGCGCCGGTCTTCATGATCGGCGGCGCGCTCGGCGCCCTCGAGGGCAACGCTGCTGCCGCACGTCTTCCCCGGCTTCTGGGCCATGGCCGGGCTGGCCGGCCGTGGTCGGCGGAGTGATGCGCTCCCCGCTGACCGGCATCGTCTTCACCCTCGAGCTCACCCACGCCTGGAACGACCTGCCCCCGCTGCTGGTCGCCTCGGTCAGCGCCTACCGCTGTCGGCGCTGCTGCTCAAGCGATCGGTGCTGACCGAGAAGATCGCCCGCCGCGGCCTCCACCTGACCCGCGAATACTCACACCGATCCGCTCGAGACCTTCTTCGCCCGCGAGGTCATGACCACCGACCCGGTCGTGCTCACCGCCGACGCGACGATCGGCGACCTCCTGCCCGCCGCGGCCGACGTCAATTGGAGCGGCCCGGCCACACCGCTCTACCCCGTCCTCGATGCGAGCGGCGCCATCAGCGGGGTGGTCACCCACCGCGAGCTGCTGGCCGCGGCGGGCCACGAACCGCCGGGCCGCACCGTCGGCGAACTCGCCCGCCCGCCGAAGACCTTGATCAGCGCCGACCAGACGCTGCGCGAGGTTGCCAACGCCTTCGCCGTGAGCGGCACCACCCGGGCGCCCGTCGTTGACCCGGACCATCCCGGGCGCCTGCTTGGCATGGTGTCACTGGCTCAGCTGCTGCACGCCCGGCGCACCGACCACCACGAGGAGCACCACCGCGAGCGGCACCTGTCGCTACGGATCCCGGCCGAGAGCGTCGTGTCGGGGTGACCTAGCCGACCGGGCTGGTGATGGTGGCCATCGCCCGGTCGGGTTCCCAGTGGCCGCGGATCGAGGTGATCAGGCCGCCGTCGTTGATCGTGTAGACCATCACGCCGTCGACCGTCATCGTGGTCCCGCCCTCGCCCAGCCACATGGTGATGCTGACGAGGTTGGCGCAGCACGACCCGTTGGCGAACGAGTCCTTGACCTGGAAGTGGAACCGGCTCACGGCGCCGAAGTTCCGGTCCCAGAATTTCCTGATTCCGGCGTGCCCGTGGTGGCCGCCGCCGTCGGGGTCGAGCGGCGAGGGGCCGACCGGGTCCTCCACCACCGCGTCGTCGGCGAACAGGGCCAGCCAGTCGTCCTTGCGACCGTCGGCCACCGCCGTCATCGACTGCCGCGAGGCGCGGCGGGCGGGGTGATCGCCGTCGGGCGCTTGCCAGGTAATCGCGTCAGCCACAGCAAAACTGTAACGTGTTCTCGTTTTGCGTCAAGACCGGATCACCGCGGAACATCGTCCGGTAGGCGTGCGGCGTGGTCTGCCGCCAGATGCGGAAATGATGCCGCAGCGCCATCGCATTGCCGAAGCCGCACCGGTCGGCGATGTAGTCGACGGTCTCGTCGGTCTCCTCGAGCAGCTGCTGCGCGAGCAGGATCCGCTGGCCGGTCAGCCAGCGCTGCGGGGTGGTGCCGGTGTCCTGGACGAAGCGCCGGGCGAGCGTCCGCTCGGACATGTTCGCCCGGACCGCCAGCTGGCGGACGGTCAGCGGCTCGTCCAGGTTGGCCTGCAGCCATTCGAGCAGGTCGTGCAGCGTGCTGCCGCCGCCGCAGGTGGGCGCGACCGGCCGCTGCACGTACTGGGCCTGCCCGCCGTCGCGGTGCGGCGGCACCACCATCCGCCGGGCGATGCCGTTGGCGACCCGGCTGCCCTGCTCCTTCCTGACCAGGTAGAGGCAGGCGTCGATGCCGGCCGCGGTGCCCGCGCTGGTGATCACCGGGTCGTCGTCCACGTAGAGCACGTCGGGGTCGACCTTGGCGGCCGGGAACCGGCGAGCCAGATCGGCCGCGTGCCGCCAGTGAGTGGTGCACCGGCGGCCGTCGAGCAGCCCCGCCTCGCCGAGGACGAACGCCCCGCTGCAGACGCTCAGCAGCCGCGCGCCCCGGTCCACCGCGGCCCGCAGCTCGGCCAGCAGCGGCTCAGGGTACTGGAGCGGGCCGAGCCGGGCCTCGCTGACCGCGGGCACCGCGATCAGGTCGGCCTCGGCCAGCCGGTCGAGACCGAACTGAGGCGAGATCGTGAAGTCGTTCCGCGATCGCAGCGGCCCGGACTCGCCCGCCACCACCGCGAAGTCGTAGACCGGCAGGCCTTCCTCGGACCGATCGATACCGAAGACCTCGCAGATCACCCCGAACTCGAACGGGGCGAACTCGTTCAGCACCACCACGGCGACGTTCTTCAACATGACCCGAGTATGACACCGGTATTGGCAGGATGTCATATGAGGATGGCTTGACTGCCACTCCCCGAGGCGGCCGATCTCTCGGAAAATGGAGACATGAAGACAAACAACCTGTTCAGGCGGGTCGCCAGCACGATTCGGGAGATGAACGACGCAGTCAAGCTGTCGACCGAGTTCCGGCTTTCGCGCGGGCTCGGCTTCGGCGACGAGCCCCCCGCCAGCTACGCCGAGTTCCTGCTCCGCACCTCGGCCACGTCGGTTCACGAGCCCTCGGCCGCCCGCCGCCAGGCGGCAGCTGCGCGCGCTGGCGGTTCCCAGGACCGATCCTGCCGCTGCTAGCTAGCCCGGGTTCGCGCCGTCGCTCCGGTGACGGACCGCGTACACCGCCGCCTGGGTCCGGTCCTGCACCCCGAGCTTGGCCAGCACCGAGCTCACGTGCGCCTTCACGGTCTTCTCGGACAGCCGCAGCAGCCGGGCGATCTCCCGGTTGGACCGGCCGTCGGCGATCCGCGGCCAGCACCTCGCGCTCGCGCGGGGTGAGCATGTCGGCCCGGGAGCCGCGGACCAGCGAGCCGAGCGCCTCCGGGTGCGAGCAGCACGTTGCCGTCCCGCACCGAGCGGATGGCCCGGACCAGGGCGTCCGGGTCGATGTCCTTGTAGAGCACGCCCGCGGCGCCCGCCCGCATCGCCTGGGCCGCCGCCGACGGCTCGGTCGCGCTGGTCAGCACCAGCACCCGCAGGCCCGCCGGCGCGCAGCGACTCGAGCACCGCGACGCCGTCCATGCCCGGCAGCTTCAGGTCGAGCAGCACGATGTCCGGCCGCAGCGACGTCGGCCAGGGACACGGCGGCGGGACCGTCGCCCGCCTCGCCCGCCACCGACGATGCCGTCCTGCACCTCGAGCAGCGCCCGCAGCCCCTGCCTGACCACCGGATGGTCGTCCACCAGGAGCACGCTGATCACGCTCGTGTCACCGGCCAGCGCCGATCATGTGGGCACCTCCATCCTGACCGTGGTCCCCGCGCCCGGCGTCGAGCTGACCCGCAGCGTCCCGCCGACGGCGGCCGCCCGCTCCCGCATCGACGTCAGCCCGAGCCCGGCGCGGAGGCGAGCGCGGGGTCGAACCCGGTCCCGTCGTCCGGCGACCTCGAGGACGACCCGGCGCGCGGGTCCGCGACAGCGTCACCGACACCTCGCTCGCGCCCGCGTGCCGCAGCGCGTTGTGCAGCGCCTCCTGGCGCGACCCGGAACGCCGCCGCCTGCACCCGCGGCTCCAGCTCGGGCACGTCGGCGCGCGGTCAGCCGGACCTCGACGCCGTGCGCCCGCCCGGCCAGCTGCGCGTACCGGCGCAGCGACTCGGCGAGCCCGTCGAGCTCCGGCGGCGCGAGGCCGTCGATGACCGCGCGCAGCTCGCCGTGCGCCTGCGCGCCGAGCTCCGCGATCGCGGCCAGCTCGGCCGACCGCGCGCGCGGGATCCTTCGCCGATCAGCATCTCGGCCGCGCGGGCGTGCGCCCGGATCGAGAACAGCCGCTGGGACACCGCGTCGTGCAGTTCCCGCGCCAGCCTGGCCCGCTCCTCGAGCACCGACGACCTCCCGGCTGCGCTCGTACAGCCGGGCGTTGGTGAGGGCGATCGCGGCGTGCGCGGCGAACAGCGTCAGCAGCTCCTCGTCGCGGTCGGTGAACTCGCCGGAGCTGCTTGTTGGCCACGAAGATGATGCCGAGCACCTCATCGCCGTTCTTCACCGGCACCCCGAGGAATCCGGTCAGCTCGGGATGGGCGGCGGGCCACCACCCGCCGAACCGGGGGTCTTTCCTGATGTCGGCCAGCCGTTCCGGCGCGCCCGCCGTCAGCAGCGCGGCCAGCATCCCGTGCTGTCGCGGCAGCGGGCCGATCGCCCGCTGCTGCGCCTGGGTCATCCCGTCGACCACGAACTCGGCGAACGAACCCGCGTCGTCGGGCACCCCGAGCGCCGCGTAGCGGGCGCCGACCAGCGTGCGCGCGGACCGCACGATGACCTCGAGCGCGTCCCGGGTCGACAGCGTGCCGGCTGACCGCCAGCACTGCCTGGCTGACCAGCTGCAGCTCGGCGAGGTAGCTTTCCACCCTTCCGACGGTATCCCCACCGGCACCGGGCCGGATCGGCCGCTGGTCCTAGGACCATCGGCCGCGCCGTCGCCGCGCCCACCGGCCGATGCGCGGTGCGCGGCCGCCTGCCTAGCGTCGAAGACATGAAGAAAGCACTGATCACCGGGGCGTCCCGCGGACTCGGCCGGGCGCTGGCGACCGGCCTCGCGGCGGCGGGCTACGCCGCTCGTCATCGACGCCAGGGACCCCCGCGCGCTGCATCGGGCGGCCGACGCCATCCGGGCCGGCGCGCGCGGCCGGTCACGCCGGGCAGACGTCACCGCGCTGCCGGGCGACATCACCGACCCCGCGCACCGGGCCGTGCTCCGCGCCGCGGGCGAGATCGACCTGCTCGTCAACAACGCGGGCACGCTCGGCGCGGCGCCGCTGCCCGCTCTCGCCGACTACCCGGTCGAGCGAGCTCCGGGCCGCGTTCGAGGCGAACGTGATCGCCCCGATCGCGCTGACCCAGCTGTTCCTGCCGACGCTGCGCGAGCGCGGCGGCGCGATCCTGAACGTCACCTCCGACGCGGCGGTCGAGCCGTACGCGGGCTGGGGCGGCTACGGCGCGGCCAAGGCGGCCATCGAGCAGGCGTCGAACGTGCTCGCGGCCGAGGAGAGCGCGATCCGGGTCTGGTGGGTCGACCCGGGCGACCTGCGCACCGACATGCACCAGGCGGCGTTCCCCGGCGAGGACATCTCCGACCGGCCGCTGCCGGAATCGGTCGTCCCCGCCCTCGTCCGGCTGGTCACCGAGCGGCTGCCGAGCGGACGGTACCGCGCGGCCGAGCTGGTGCCTGCGTGACCCGTTGCTCCCGCCGGTTCGCGGTCGCGAGCGCCCCCCACGGAACTCACCGACAAGCGAGAAAGAAGGCGTCCTGGTGACAGCCGTCGCTGAATTCACCCTCCCGGCCGACCTCGAGGCGCACGCCCCGGCCGAGGCGCGCGGCCTGCCGCGCGACGGCGTGCGGATGATGGTCAGCCGCCAGCATCTGGCCGGATCGGCCGATCGGGCGATCACCCATCACTGGTTCACCGATCTGCCCGGGCTGCTCCTGCCCGGGCGACCTGCTGGTGGTCAACAACTCGCGCACGCTGCCGGCCGCGGTGCCGGCCGGCCCTGACCTCACGATCCACTTCTCGACCGCCCGGCCGGACGGCAGCTGGCTGATGGAGCCGCGGATCCCGGCCGGCAAATCCAGTCTCCCCAGCGTCGATCGAGCCGCCGCCCGAGGTCATCGCGCTGCCCGGCAGGCCGACGCTGACCCTGGCCGGCCGCGCGACCGCGCGGCTGTGGCACGCCCGGCTGTCGACCGCGGTGGTGCCGTACCTGCTGCGGCACGGCGAGCCGATCCGCTACTCCTACGCCGGGCAGCGGTGGCCGCTTGAGGCGTACCAGACCGTCTTCGGCCGTCTGCCCGGCAGCGCCGAGATGCCGAGCGCGGCCCGCCCGTTCAGCCCCGCCGTCGTGACCGACCTGGTCGCCCGGGGCGTGACCTTCGCCCCGATCACCCTGCACTGCGGGGTCTCGTCGCTTGAGGCGGGCGAGGACCCGTACCCCGAGCAGTACGACGTCCCGCCGGCCACCGCCCGCCTGGTCAACCTGACCAGGCAGTCCGGCGGCCGGGTGATCGCGATCGGCACGACCGTCGTCCGCGCCCTGGAAACCGCCGCCCTGGGCGCCGTCCCGATCGCGCCCCAGGCCGGCTGGACCTCCCACGTGGTCACCCCGGAGACGGGCCTGCGGGTGGTGGACGGGCTGCTCACCGGGCTCCACGAGCCGCGTTCTTCGCACCTGCGGATGCTGGCGGCCTTCCACGGCGCAGGACCTGCTCCGCGACTGCTACGAGGCCGCGCTGTGACCGACGGCTACCTCTGGCACGAGTTCGGCGACGTCCACCTGCTGCTGCCGTTACGTTTGTGCTCAGTGGAACTTTTGACTGAGAGGACTAACCCCGGACGTGGAACTGCCCGACGGCCTGCTCGCCCTGCTGCGCCTGCCCAGCCTGTGCTACGTGTCGACCTTGATGCCCGACGGCTCGCCCCAGCTGACGCAGACCTGGGTCGATACCGACGGCGAGCACATTCTGATCAACAGCGTGGCCGGATTTCAGAAGATCAGGAACATCGAACGTGACCCGCGGGTCGCGCTGACCGTCTCCGATCCGGAGAAACCGCACCGGTACTTCGCGGTCCGGGGCCGGGTACTCAACGTAACCAAGGACGGCGCGGCCGACCACATCGAGAAGCTGGCCCAGCGGTACCTGGGCGGCCCCTACCCGTGGTACGGCGGCCGCGACCAGACCCGCCTGCTGATCACCATCGAGGCCGACAAAGTCAGCGGCAACGGCTAAGTCACCGCCGACCTGGGCGATCTACATCATCTCGTCCGTGAACGGAAGCAGGACAGTCTTCAGCTCGGTGTAGGACTCGATGGCGGCGCGGCCGCCCTCGCGGCCGAGGCCGGACTGGCCGAATCCGCCGAACGGGGAGTTCGGCTCGAGCTGGTAGCCGTTGATGCCGACCGTCCCGGCCCGCAGGGCCTTGGTCACCCGCATCGCCCGGCGGACGTCCGAGGTCCACACGGTGGCGGCGAGGCCGTACTCGGTGTCGTTGGCGATCCGAACCGCCTCGTCCTCGTCGGCGAACGGGATGACCGACAGGACCGGTCCGAAGATCTCCTCGCGGGCGATGGTCATGTCGTTGGTCACGTCGGCGAACAGCGCCGGCAGCACGAAGTTGCCCGCCGCCAGGTCCCCGTCGCCGCGGGTGCCGCCGAACACCAGGCGGGCGCCCTCCTCCTGCCCGCGGCCGATCAGGCCGAGTACCCGGTCAAGCTGCCGGGTGTTGATCAGCGGGGACGACGTGACCTCAGGGTCGAACGGGTTGCCATAGCTGACCATGCCCGCGATCACCTCGGCGGTCGCGAGGAACTCGTCGACCGCGTCCCGGTGCACCAGCGCCCTCGTCTGGGCCGCGCAGACCTGGCCGGACAGGCCGAGGGTGACGGTGCCCATCGTCACCGCGGCGGCGGTGCCGACGTCGGAGTCGGCGAAGACGACGGCCGGGCTCTTGCCGCCGAGCTCGAGGCTGACGCGCTTGCAGCCGACGGCGGCGGCCATCATGATGCGCTGCCCGACCGCGCGGCTGCCGGTGAACGAGAGCTTGTCCACCATCGGATGGCTGATCAGGGCGTCGCCGGTGGGCTCGCCCGGACCGGTGACGACGTTGAGCACGCCGGCCGGCAGCCCCGCCTCCTCGATCAGCGCCGCCAGCCGCAGCACCGCGAACGTGGCGTACTCCGACGGCTTGAGCACGATCGTGCAGCCGGCCGCGAGGGCAGGCGCCACCTTCTGGGCGAACAGCGGCAGCGGCGCGTTCCAGGGGATCACCGCGCCGACCACGCCGACCGGCTCGCGGAGCGTGAACGCGAGGTGATCGCCGCCCTGGAACGGCGGCAGCGTCTCCCCCGCCAGCTTGTCGACCCAGCCCGCGTGATGCTCGAACACGTCGGCCACGAACTCGGCCGACGTCGCGTAGATCTCGCCGAAGCTCATCGGCACGCTGTTGTCGAGCGCCTGCAGCGTCAGCAGCTCATCGGCGTGCTCCCGGACCAGGTCCGCGATCTTGCGCAGGGTCCGGCCCCGCTCGCCCGCCCGGATCCGCGGCCACGGTCCCTCGTCGAACGCCCGGCGGGCGGCGCGCACCGCCAGGTCCACGTCCGCCGCCCCCGCGACCGGGAACGAGGCGACCTCCTCGCCGGTCGCCGGGTGGATGTGGCACCAGGTGCTGCCGGAGGCGGCGGCCGCCCACTCCCCGGCGATCAGCATGCGCCCGTCGGCCAGGCCGACCTCGTCCCGCTGTGGCTTGATGGACGCGACCATGGCAGCCCCTCAAAGTAGAACGTGTTCTATTAATTCGGAGCGTACACCAGCGCTGAGGAACGCGGGAGGCTCACCGCCGCCGTGCACGGTCAGGCACGTCCCGCTGACGTAGGAGGCGCCTTGGGAGGCGAGGAAGAGGCAGACCTGGGCCACGTCGTCCGGGGTCGCCAGCCGGCCGAGCGGCACGGTCGCGGCGACGGCGGCGACCGTGGCCGGGTCGCCGTACTGCTCGGCGACCGACTCGGTGGCCACGAAGCCGGGCGCCACGCAGTTGATCCTGACGGCCGGGCCCCACTCGATCGCAAGGCTGGTGACCAGGTGCTGCAGGCCGGCCTTGGCCGCGCCGTAGGCGGCCGTGCCGGGGGACGGCCGGGTGCCGCTGACGCTGCCGACCATGATGATCGAGCCGCTCCCCTGCTCCTGCATGACCGCGTTGGCGGCCTGCGCGATGTGCAGCGGCGCGATCAGGTTGAGCTCGATCACCTTGGCGTGGAACCGGGGCGACGCGGTGGCCGCGCTGGCGTAGGGCGAGCCGCCCGCGTTGCTCACCACGACGTCCAATCGGTGAAAAAGCTCAATGCTCTTCCGAACGGTCCCGGCTGCCTGTTCCGGGTCCCGGATATCCGCCCGGGTGAACAACGCGGTCCGGCCGTCGGCGCTCGGCAGCTCGGCGGGCTCGGTCCGCCCGCAGACCAGCACCCGCGCGCCAGCGCGGAGGAACCCGCGGGCGATGCCCGCGCCGATGCCGCGAGTGCCGCCGGTGACTAGGACGCTCGCGGCGGCCAGGTCGGATTGCCCGGGTGCGGCCATGGGCGCACGCGCCCCGGACGGTTCGGCTGGCGGCCCATCGACGGCGCTCATTCGGCCATGTTAGGCTGCCCACCAAGCAAGCGCTAGGTTAAGTCGCAGGGCTGGTTCTGGCCGTGCGCTGGTTCGTGGTGGGTCGGGGCCGGATGAGGAGCCGATGGGCATCGACGTTCTGACCGGTGACGGGATCGCCGACGTGGTCATCGACTTCCCGCCGGTCAACGCGCTGCCCATCCGGGGCTGGCAGGAGCTGGCGGCCGCCGTCGCCGCCGTCGGCGCGGATCCAGGGACCCGGGTCGTGGTCTTGTCCGCCGCGGGCCGCGGCTTCTGCGCGGGCGTCGACATCAAGGAGATGCAGCGGCCGGCGGGCACGAGGGGATACTCGGCGCCAGCCAGGGCTGCTACGCGGCCTTCGCCGCCGTCTACGAGTGCCCGGTGCCGGTCATCGCCGCCGTGCAGGGCTTCTGCCTGGGCGGCGGCATCGGCCTGGCGGGCAACGCGGACGTCATCATCGCCGCCGAGGACGCCACCTTCGGCCTGCCCGAGGTCGACCGGGGCGCGCTCGGCGCCGCCACCCACCTCGCCCGGCTGGTGCCGCAGCCGCTGCTGCGGGCGATGGTGTACACCTGCCAGACCGTCACCGCGCAGCAGCTGCTGAGCTTCGGCACCGTGTTCAACGTGGTGCCGCGCGGCGGAACTAGGCGCGGCCGCGCGGTCGGTGGCGACCGCCATCGCGGCCAAGGACCCGCTCGTCATCCGGCTGGCGAAGCAGTCGCTGAACGGGATCGACCCGGTCGACGTCAAGCGCTCCTACCGGTACGAGCAGGGGTTCACCTACGAGCTCAACCTGGCCGGGGCCGGGGACCGGGCGCGCCAGGCGTTCGTGGACGGGCACCGGTGAGCGGCCGGGTGCTGACGCCAGACGAGATCGTGGCGGAACTGCGGGACGGGATGACGATCGGGATCGGCGGCTGGGGGTCGCGGCGCAAGCCGATGGCGCTGGTGCGAGCGATCCTGCGGTCGCCGCTGCGTGACCTCACGGTGGTCTCCTACGCGGGCCCGGACGTGGGGCTGCTGATCGCGTCCGGTCAGGCGAGGCGGATCGTCACCGGCTTCGCGTCGCTTGACTCGATCGCGCTCGAGCCGCATTTCAGGAACGGACGGCAGCGCGGCGCGGTCGAGCTGACCGAACTCGACGAGGGGATGCTGCACTGGGGACTGCTCGCCGCCGCTCACCGGCTGCCGTTCCTGCCGATCCGGGCGGGACTCGGCTCGGACGTGATGCGGGTCAATCCCGCCCTGCGGACGGTCCGCTCGCCGTACCCGGACAGCGGGCATCCGGACGGCGAGGAGCTCGTGGCGATGCCGGCCCTGCGGCTCGACGCGGCGCTGGTGCACATGAACCGGGCGGACCCGCCGGCAACGGGCAGTACCTCGGCCCCGACCCCTACTTTGACGACCTGTTCTGCCTGGCGGCCGAGCGGGTGTACGTCTCGTGCGAGCAGATCCTGCCCGCGCTGACCGGTCCGCCGCAGTCCCTGCTGCTCAACCGGGCGATGGTGCACGGCGTGACCGAGACACCGAACGGCGCCCACTTCACCAGCTGCGTTCCCGACTACGGCCGCGACGAGGACTTCCAGCGACGCTACGCCACGGCCGCCGGCCGACCCTGACGACTGGCGCCGGTTCCGGGCCGAGTACCTGGACGGCGACGAGGCGTCTTATCAGAAAGCCATGGGCCGTTGAACGTTCAGGCTCCGGTCGCAACTCGCGCCGAGGCGAGCGCCGACGCTGGCCGCGGCGGCGGCGCGATGTTGCCGAGGCAGATGGCGGGATGGCGATGAACGCGCAGGCGAGCACGGCGACGAGCGCCGAAGTCTGCGTCGTGGCGTGCGCTGAAGCCTGGCGGGGCGACGGGGCGATCCTGGCCAGCCCGATGGGGGTGATCCCGGCGCTCGGCGCCCGGCTCGCCCGGCAGACGTTCGCGCCCGACCTGCTGATGACCGACGGGGAGGCGTTCCTCATCGATGAGGCCGGGAAGGTGGAGGGCTGGCTCCCCTACCGGCAGGTGTTCACGATGGTCGCGGCCGGGCGGCGGCACGTGATGATGGGGGCCGCCCAGATCGACCGGTTCGGCAACCAGAACATCTCCTGCATCGGCGACTGGGCGCGGCCGAAGGCGCAGCTGCTTGGAGTGCGGGGCGCGCCGGGCAACACCGTTAACCACGCGGTCAGCTACTGGGTGCCGCGGCATTCGCGGCGGGTCTTCGTCGAGCAGGTCGACATGGTGTGCGGGGTGGGTTACGACCGGGGTACGCCCGATCTTCGGGTGGTCGTCACCAACCTGGCCGTGCTCGACTTTCTGACCCCCGATCACTCGATGCGGCTGCGGTCGGTGCATCCCGGGGTTGAGGTGGCCGAGGTGCTCGAGGCGACCGGGTTCGAGCTGGCGGGCCTGGACGAGGTCGTCGTCAGCCGGGTGCCCTCGGCGGCCGAGCTCGACCTCATCCGGCGGCTCGACCCGGACCGGGCCCGGGAGAAGGAAGTGCCGTGATCCGCACGCCGCTGACCGAGCTGCTCGGCGTCCGCCACCCGATCGTGGCGAGCGCGATGGGGTACGTATCCGGCCCCAAGCTGGTCACGGCGGTCTCCACCGCGGGCGGTCTCGGCATCCTCGCCTCGGCCACCATGAGCCTGGCCGAGCTGAGAACCGCGATCAAGGAGACAGCGGCGGGAACCAACGGACCGTTCGGAGTGAATATAAGAGCCGATGCCGCGGACGCCGGAGAGCGGGTGGCGGCCGTCATCGGCGCGGGCGTTCCCGTCGCCTCTTTTGCCCTTGCCCCCAGGCCGGAGCTGATCGCCGCGCTCAAGGACGCGGGGGTGGTCACGCTCGCGTCGGTGGGCGCGCGCAGGCACGCGGAGAAGGTGGCGGCGTGGGGCGTCGACGCGGTGATCGCGACCGGCGGCGAGGGGGGCGGGCACACCGGCGCGGTGCCCACCAGCCTGCTGATCCCGCAGGTGGCGGACGCGGTCGACATTCCCGTGATCGCGGCGGGCGGGTTCTTCGACGGCCGCGGGCTGGTCGCCGCGCTCGGCTACGGCGCGGCCGGCATCGCGATGGGCACCCGGTTCCTGCTCACCACCGACAGCCCGGTCGCGGACGCGGTCAAACAGGTGTACCTGGCGGCCGGGCTCGACGGCACGGTGGTGACCAGGCGGGTCGACGGCGTGCCGCACCGGGTGCTGAGGACGCCGCTGGTAGACCGGCTCGAGCGCAGCGGGCGGATCGGCGCACTGCTGCGGTCGGCGCGCAACGCGATGCGGTTCCGGGCGGTCTCCGGGCTGTCGTCGGCGGAACTGCTGCGGTCGGGGCGCGAGCTGCGCCGGGGCGGTGAGCTGACCTGGGCGCAGGTGCTGATGGCGGCGAACACCCCGATGCTGCTGCGGGCGGCGATGGTCGACGGGCGGCCGGACCTCGGGCTGATGTCGTCGGGGCAGGTGGCGGGGCTGATCGAGGACCTCCCGTCGTGCGCGGAGCTGATCGATCGGGTGATGGCCGAGGCCGAGGCGCGGCTGGCCGCGCTGGCCGCGTCCCGGGAGTTAGGGGCGCTCGATGATCGTCACGTTGGCCTGGCCGCCGCCCTCGCACATCGTCAGCAGGCCGCGCCGCCCGCCGGTCCGCTCGAGCGCGTGCAGCAGCGTGGTCAGCAGCCGCGCGCCGGTCGCGCCGAGGGGGTGGCCGAGGGCGATCGCCCCGCCGCTCGGGTTGACCCGGCCGAGGTCAGCGCCGGTCTCGCGCTGCCAGGCGAGGACGACGGAGGCGAACGCCTCGTTGATCTCGATCAGGTCGATCTGGTCGAGCGTGAGCCCGGCCCGGCGCAGTGCGTGGGCGGTCGCCGCGATCGGCGCGGTCAGCATCAGCACCGGGTCGTCGCCGCGGGCGGACAGGTGCGTGATCCGGGCGCGCGGTTTCAGGCCGCGCTCGCTGACCGCGCGCCCGGACGCGATCAGCAGGGCGGCCGCGCCGTCCGCGATCTGGCTGGACAGGGCGGCGGTGATCCGGCCGTTCTCCCGCAACGGACGGAGCCTGGCCATCTTCTCGCCGCTGGTGTCGCGGCGCGGGCACTCATCCTCGGTCAGGTCGCCGTAGGGCGCGATCTCGGCCGCGAAGTGGCCGCTGTCGATCGCGGTGACCGCCTTGGCGTGGCTGTCGAGGGCGTAAAGCTCCATCTCGGCCCGGCTGATCCCCCACTTCTCCGCGATCAGGTCGGCCGCCCGGAACTGGGAGATCTCCTGGCCGGCGTACCTGGCCTGCCAGCCGGCGGAGCCGCTGAACGGGTCGCCGTAGGGCTCGCCCATCGCCGCCGCGATACCGGATCATGCTCATGTTCTGCACGCCGCCCGCGACGATCAGGTCGGCCGTCCCCGACAGCACCGCCTGGGCGGCGAAGTGCACCGCCTGCTGGGAGGAGCCGCACTGCCGGTCGACGGTGACGCCGGGCACCGACTCGGGCAGCCCGGCCGCGAGCCAGGCGGTCCTGGCGATGTCTCCCGCCTGCGGCCCGACCGTGTCCACGCAGCCGAATACCACGTCGTCCACGTCGGCCGGATCGATCCCGGTCCGTGCGAGCAGGGCCGCGATGACGTGCGCGCCGAGATCGGCCGGATGCACGGCGGCCAGGCCGCCGCCGCGACGGCCGACCGGGGTGCGGACCGCGTCGATGATGTACGCGCCAGCCATCGTCTGTGTCATCGCAGCCTCTGCCATCGCGGCCTCCCGATGTACAATCCTAGAACACGTTCTAGTTTAACGGTGTTCTGGTCGAGCGGAGACCGCATGCGGATCGCCTACACCCCCGAGCAGGAGCGGCTCCGGCTTGAGCTGCGCGACTACTTCGGCCGGCTGATGACAGACGAGGTAAGGGCCGCGATCGACGACCCGGCCGACGGCGACCACGGCGACGGCGACGCCTACCGGGCGGTGGTGCGCCAGCTCGGCCGGGACGGCTGGCTGGCGCTGAGCTGGCCGCGGGAGTACGGCGGGCGCGGCGGCACGATGCTCGACCAGCTCATCTTCACCGACGAGGCGGCGGTCGCGCGGGTGCCAGTGCCGTTCCTGACCGTCAACACGGTCGGCCCGACGATCATGCGGTTCGGCACCCCGGCCCAGAAGTCGTTCTACCTGCCGCGGATCGCCGGCGGCGAGATCCACTTCTCGGTCGGCTACTCGGAGCCGGAGGCAGGGACCGACCTGGCGTCGCTGCGGACGACCGCCCGCCGGGACGGCGACGAGTACGTGATCGACGGGCAGAAGATGTGGACGAGCCTGATCCAGTACGCCGACTACGTGTGGCTGGCCTGCCGGACCGATCCGGCCGCGCCCCGGCACCGGGGCCTGTCGATCATCATCGTGCCGACCTCGGCTCCGGGGTTCTCGTGGACGCCGGTGCGGACGATGGCGGGCGTGATGACCAGCGCCACCTACTACTCGTCGGTCCGGGTGCCCGCCTCGTCGGTGGTGGGCGAGGAGAACCGGGGCTGGCCGCTGATCACCAACCAGCTCAACCACGAACGGGTGGCACTGACCTCGGCCGCGCCGGTGCTGTCGGCGCTGGCGTCGGTCCGTGAGTGGGCGTCGGCGACGCGGCGGGCGGACGGGCGACGGGTGATCGACGCCGAGTGGGTCCGGCTGCACCTGGCCCGGGTGCACGCCAAGGCGGAGTTCCTCAAGCTCATGAACTGGCAGATCGCCTCCTCGGCGGCCGCCGTCGGCCCGGCCGCCGCCTCCGCCACCAAGGTGTTCGGCACCGAGTTCGCGGTCGAGGCGTACCGGCTGCTGATGGAGGTGCTCGGCGCGAATGCGGTGGTGCGCTCTGGCTCTCCCGGGCAGGCGCTGGCCGGCCGGATCGAGCGGATGCACCGCGCCGCGCTGATCTTGACCTTCGGCGGCGGCACCAACGAGGTGCAGCGGGACATCGTCGCGGCGGCCGCACTCGGGCTGCCCGCCGCCCGCCGTTGAACTCCGAGCGTCAGGAGGCGCCATGGACTTCACCCTCAGCGAGACTCAGACCGAGCTCGCGGCGCTCGCGAGGAAGATCCTCGCCGAGCGGGACGCGGCCGGGGCGAACGCGGTCGGGGCGAACCAACGGGAGCGGCAGTGGGCGGACCTCGCCGCGGCCGGCGTCCTCGCGGCCGCGCTGCCGGAGTCGCTCGGCGGGGCGGGCGTCGGCCTCCTCGAGCAGTGCTCGGTGCTGGCCGAGCTCGGCCGGGCGGTGTCGCCCGCGCCCTACCTCTGGTCGATCGTGCTCGGGGCGGGCGCGATCGCCGAGTTCGGCAGCCCGGCGCAGCAGCGCCGGTGGGCCGGGCCGGCCGGGGACGGCTCGATCGTGCTCACCGTCGCCCTGGCCGAGGAGGACGGCGATGACCCGTCGTCCCCTTCGGCGCGGGCCGAGCGGGCCGGTCCGGGCTGGCGATTGTCCGGGGTGAAGACGGTGGTCCCGGCGGCCGCGCGGGCCGACCTGATGCTGGTTCCCGCGTCGGGGCCGGACGGGGTGCTGGTGTTCCTGGTCGAGCCGTCGGACGACGGGGTGACGGTGCAGCCGCAGACGCTGACGGACGACGCGGACGCCGGACGGCTGGTGCTCGACGGCGTCGCGCTGGACCAAGGCCGGGTACTCGGCGGCGCGTCGGGCGGGGCCGAGGTAACGGACTGGCTGGCGGCGCGGGGCACCGTGGGCGTGTGCGCGATGCAGGCCGGGCTGCTCGAGCGGACGCTCGAGCTGACCGCCGAGTACGCGCGCAGCCGCGAGCAGTTCGGGCGGCCGATCGGGTCGTTCCAGGCGGTCGCCCAGCGGCTGGCCGACGCCTACATCGACGTCGAGGCGGTCCGGCTCACGATGTGGCAGGCGGCCTGGCTGCTCGCGGCCGGACGGCCGGGCGACCCCGAGGTCGGCGCGGCGATCGCGAGCGCCAAATTCTGGGCCGCCGACGCGGGCCACCGGGTCGCGCACACGGCCGTCCACGTGCACGGCGGGATCGGCATCGACACGTCCTACCCGCTGCACCGCTACTTCGTCGCCGCCAAGCGGGCCGAGTTCACCCTCGGCGGCGCCACCGCGCAGCTCCTCCGGCTGGGCGACATCCTCGCCCGCGAAACGCGCGCTGAGAACTAGCCGCGAGCGGATCGGCTACGCGTCGTCCTGATGGTCGCGAGCCCGCTGGTAGTGGCGGGCGGCGCGAACCCGGTTACCGCAGGCGACCGAGCACCACGCGCGGCGCGGGTGCTTCTTGACGAAGTACAGCACGCAGCCCGGCGCGTAGCAGGCGCGCAGTCGGGCCGCGTCCGGCCCGCCGAGCAGCGCGACCGCCTGCCCGGCGACCCGCGCCAGCGCGGTCGAGACCGGGGATGCGCCTGCGGGCGCGCCCACCTCGAGCCGACCGTCCTGCGACGCGAGGCGGGGCGCCGGGAGCTCCGCCGCGGTCGCGTTCACCAGGTCGAGGGCCGCCCCGACCTGCTCGGCGGCAGCGGCCGCGGCCGGCCGGTCGTCGGCCGTGACGTAGGCGGCCAGCGTCCGGACGGCGTCGCGGAGCGCGCGGGCCGTCGCCAGCTCGCCCTCGTTCGCGGGCGCGCCCGCCCGGTCTACGCCGACCGCGTCGAGCCACGCGCCCACGTCGGCGGTCGTGCTCAGGTCATCGTGCCGGCCGTCGGTGTCCGCCCAGATCGTGCTCATCAGGCGCACCGGCAGCGGCTCATCGAGCAGCACCCAGGCGCGCTCGGCGGGGGTGGCGGCTGACGTGGACATGGGATGATGTTATCACGGATGATCAGCCTTGCATCCGTTAGAAGAACATGATACGACTCTATCTAACGGATCAGTTAGCTCCTATCCGTTAGATGAACGGAATCCTTGAGGAGGGCCATGAGCACCACCGCCCCGGTCGAGCCCGGCCACCGCCCCGACGTCGGCTTTCACGCCGGCGAGGTGGCCGTGCAGCAGCGGGCCGGCACCCGGGAGGAGGCGGAGCGGCTGGCGCCGATGCTCGACCCGGCCGAGCTGCGGGGCGGCATCGTCGCGTTCCTGGCCGACCGCACGTTCGCGGCCATCACCGCCAGGAACGCCGACGGGCGGCTGTGGACCTCGCCACTGACCGGCCCGGCCGGCTTCCTCGAGGCCGTCGCCCCGACCACGCTCGCGATCCACGCCCGGCTGCCGGAAGGCGACCCGCTGCGCGGGCTGCCCGCCGGGCAGCAGGTCGGGCTGGTGGTCGTGGAGTTCGCGCTGCGACGCCGCGTCCGAGTGAACGGCATCCTCAGCGCGGCGGGCGACGACACCCTCGCGATCGAGGTCGAGCAGGCCTACGGGAACTGCCCGCAGTACATCCACCAGCGCGTGCTCGCCCAGGGCGACCCCGGTCAGCGGGACCCGGGCGACGTCAGGCGCGGCGCGGCCCTCTCCCCGGCCGACACCGGGCTGATCCGCGCGGCGGACACGTTCTTCCTTGGCACCACCAACCCGGAACGCGGCTCCGACACTTCGCACCGGGGCGGCGCGCCCGGATTCGTCCGGGTCGACGGCGACCGGCTCTGGTGGCCCGACTACCCGGGCAACAACCTCTTCAATTCGTTCGGCAACCTGGCGGTCGACCCCGAGGCGGCGCTGCTGTTCTTCGATTTCGACACCGGACGGACGCTCCAGCTGTCCGGCCTGGCCGCGATCGACTGGGAAGTCGCAGGCCGACCAGGCGACGACGCGCGGACCGGCCGGCGGGCCGTCTTCACGCTGCAGCGGCTGGTGGCGGGGCGACTGCTTCCGGCCCGGCAGGTCGCGGACGCGCCCTACCCGCGCAATCCAGCCCTCACCGACTGACCGGACGGGCCGTATCTTGGCAGCGTGACTGGTCGACATGGGGACGGGCCGTACCTGGATCTGGATCGCGATGCGTGGCGCAGCCTGCGCGCCAGCACGCCCATGTCCCTCACGGCCGAGGGCCTTGACGCGGTGCGCGGGCTGGCCGACCCGATCAAGCTCGGTGAGGTCGAGGACATCTACCTGTCGCTGAGCAGGCTGCTGCGGCTTTACTTCGAGGCGAGCGCGGGGCTGCGCGAAACGGTGGGGTCGTTTCTCGGCCAGCAGATCCGGCCCGCGCCGTTCATCATCGCGGTGGCCGGCAGCGTCGCCGTCGGCAAGTCCACCACCGCCCGGCTGCTGCAGGCGCTCATCGGCCAGTGGCCGCAGCGGCCGAGGACCGAACTGGTCACGACCGACAACTTCCTCTACCCCAACGCGGTGCTCGAGCGGCGCGGCCTGAGCGAGCGCAAGGGCTTCCCCGAGTCCTACGACCGGCGGGCGCTGCTGCGGTTCGTGCAGCAGGTGCGGGCGGGCGCGCCCGAGGTGTCCGCCCCGGTCTACTCGCACCTGGCCTACGACATCCTGCCCGGGCAACGGCAGTCCGTGCAGCGGCCGGACGTGCTGATCCTCGAGGGCATCAACGTGCTCCAGCCCGCTGCGCCGGGCGCCCTCGCGCTGGCGGACTTCTTCGACTTCTCGGTCTACGTCGACGCGCACGCCGACGACATCCGGCGGTGGTTCCTCAGCCGGCTGCACGCGCTCAGGGAGACCGCGTTCACCGACCCGCAATCGCCGTTCCGAACGGCTGACCCAGGTCAGCGCCGGGGAGGTCGACACGTTCGGCACCCGGATCTGGACAGACGATCAACGAAGTCAACCTGATCGAGAACATCCAGCCCACCCGGGCCAGGGCCACCCTCGTCCTGCACAAGGGCGCCGACCACGCGGTGACGCGCATCCGGCTCCGACGATTCTGATACCAAGAGGAGATCGTAATGACCGAACTACGGCACGTGGCAGCTCCTGAAGGCGTCGCCGCCGGGCGCGGCTACAGCCAGGTGGTGACCGGCCGCGGCCGACTGGTCGTCGTCAGCGGACAGATCGCGCAGGACGAGCGGGGTGAGCTGGTCGGGGCGGGAGATCCCGCCGCCCAGGCGCGGCAGGTGTTCGAGAACATCGGCCGCTGCCTGGCCGAGGCCGGGGCCGGGTTCGACGATGTGGTGAAGCTGACCTTCTTCGTCCTCGACGTCGGGTACCTGCCGGCCATCCGCGCAGCCAGGGACGCCGTCATCGATACCGCCAAGCCCCCCGCGAGCACTGCCGTGCAGGTGACCGCGTTGGTCGACCCGCGCCACCTCCTCGAGGTGGAGGCGCTGGCCCTGGTCGACGACTAGCCGCGCCCGCCGCTAGTCGCCGCCCGCGGTCTGCGCGAAGACCTCCAGCGCGACCTGGTAGCTGTCGAACGCCCTGGCGGCGCCGGCGTACGCCTCCAGGTGAATGAACAGTTCGACGATCTCCTCCTTGGTGACCCCGCTGTTGAGCGCGATCCGCAATTGCCCGCGCAACGGCTCGCGGGTGCCGAGCGTGGCGGCGATGGTCACCGAGACAAGCGCCCGGCTGCGCACGTCGAGCCCCGGCCGCGGCCAGGAATCCCCGAACGTGTGCCGGGTGGCGAGCCGCCGGAAGTCAGCGCCCGACGCCGGCTCACCCGGGCCGAGCGGAAGAACCAGCGGCGCCCCCAGCAGCCTCTCGGCGGTGTCGAAAGCGGCCCGGTCATCCTGCGCGTCGTCCACGATCTGCTACCTCCTGCTTATGGAGAGTGATCTCTCCATAAGCATTACAGGACGAGCTTCATGCGCGGCGCTGAGGTCACGGTGAAGCCGAGCCGCTGGTAGATGCGCTGGCCGGCCGGCGTGGCGCTCAGGTCGACGCGGTCGGCGGCGATCGATCGGGCCCAGGCCACCACGTCGAGCACGAGCGTGGTGCCGTGCCCGTGTCCGCGATGCTCGGGCAGCGTGATGACGTTCGCGAGGCGCACCGTGCGGCCCCGGACGCACTGCGGGTTGGGCACGCGGATCTCCAGGGTGCCGATGGCGGTGGCCACGAGTTCGCCGTCGACCTCGATCACCGGGAACCAGGCAGTCAGCGGCTCGCCGGAGTACCGCGCGAACCAATCTCGCGCGTGGCCCGCCCACGGCTGCTCGGACGCCGGCTCGTCGTCGTCGAATAGCAGAGCCCACAGTCGCAGCAACTGCGCGCCGTCCTCGGCGGTGGCGAGCCGCAGGCGGCCCGAACGCATCTCGGTCACCCCGCCATGGTGGCACGAGCCGGCCGGCCGCGCCGCGTCATTTAGGCGGGCTTGCGCGCGAGCACGAGGACGCACCGGGAGGCCTGGTCGCCGCCTCGGCCAGGAGTCGTCAGGGGGACCGACGTGACCGCGAACCCGGCTGTCGTCAGGTCCCTGGTTAGCGCGGGCAGGCGGCAGGTGCGGTAGTACATGACGAACGGCGGACGCCGGACGGCGTTGCGGGCCCGCATGGCCAGGTCGAACCCGAGCAGCGCCCAGTACCCGGCCGTGGTGACCGGCGGCAGCGCGCCGACCGGGAACCCGAAGAGCCCGCCGGGTCGCAGCGCGCGGTGCACTCCTGCGAACAGCGCGGGCCGCTCGGCAGGCAGAAAGTGGCCGAGGGCACCGAAGCTGACCGCCAGGTCGAACGCCTCGGCGAAGGGCAGCGCCCGGGCGTCGGCCCGCAGCCAGCGGGCGTCCGGGTGCGCGTCGCGCGCCCGCGCGAGCATGCCCGCGCTGAAGTCGACGCCGGTGGCCTGCCGCCCGCACAGTGGCTCGAGGACCCGCATGCCCGCGCCGGTGCCGCAGCACACGTCGAGTCCGGAGCCGAACGGGCCGAGCGGCCGCAGCGCCGCCGCGGTCGCGTCGAGCACGCCGTCGCAGGTGCGGAAGGGCGTGTGGTCGAACTTCGGGGCGAGCAGGTCGTAGCCGGCCTCGACCGAGGACAGCGCCTGCGCCGCCAGCTCGCGCACCGACGGCCCTTGCGGCGAGAACACCGCCCCAGCGTACGCGAGGGTGCAGGACCCCTCAGCTGGGCTCGGGCTCCCCCGCCAGGCCGTGCTCGATGGCGTACCGGACCAGCTCGATCCGGTTGTGCAGCTGGAGCTTGCCCAGGGTGTTCTGCACGTGGTTCTGCACGGTGCGGTGCGACAGCGACAGCCGGCTGGCGATCTGCTTGTAGGACAGGCCGGTGGCGACCATGCGGAGGATCTCGGTCTCGCGTTCCGATAGCCGCGGCGCGTCGCCGCCGTCGGTGGCCGGGGCGGCCGCCAGCCGGCGGAACTCGCCCAGAACGAGGGCGGCGAGCCCGGGGGTAAACACCGCGTCGCCGTCGGCGGTACGCCGCACCGCGTCGAGGAATTCCGGCCGGGCGGCGGACTTGAGCAAGTAGCCGCCCGCGCCCGCCTTCACCGCGTCGAGCACGTCCTGCTGCTCGCCGCTGGCGGACAGCACCAGCACCCGCACGCCCGGGTGGGCCGCCCGCAGGCCGCGCGTCACCTCGACGCCGGACATGTCCGGCAGCTGCAGGTCGAGCACGACCACATCCGGCCGGGCGGCGCCGGTGACGCGTAGCGCCTGGGCGCCGTCGGCGGCCGTCGCGACCACGTCGTAGCCGGCCTCGGCGAGGTCGCGCGCGACCGCGTCGCGCCACATGGGGTGGTCGTCAACCACCATGACCCGGATCGGCGCGCTCTGTCCCACGAGCGCACCTTAGGCCCGTTCCTGCGACCGCGCCACCGGTACGCCCGCCCGCCGCGGCAACCGGAGCTCCACCACGGTGCCGTCGCCCGGGGCGGAGCTGATCGCGGCGGAGCCGCCCAGGTCGCGGAGCCGGCCGCGGATCGAGTGACTGACGCCGAGCCGTCCGGCCGTGGCCGCCGCGGCCAGCCGGCCGTCAGGGATACCGGGGCCGTCGTCTCTGATCGTCACCGTGACCAGCCCGGGCTCGTCTTCGACGAGCACCCACGCGCGGGCCTGCCCGCCGCAGTGCCGCGCCACGTTGTCAAGCGCCGCCCGCATCGCCGACGCCAGCTCGTCCGCCTCGGCCCGCTCCACCAGCACCGGCTGCGCGGGAACGGACACCGTCACCCGGTCGGTCTGGGCCGGCAGCAGCAGCGCGCGCAGGTCAACCACGCCCGGGCCGCCCGCCGCCAGGGCGCCCGCCTGGGCGGCCTCGATTCCGCCGCCCATCAGGGCGCGGAGCGCGGCTTCCTGCTGACCCGCGAGGCGGCCGAGCTCGGCCGCGGTGCCGCCCGCCTCGGCTCCCCGCCGCTGTACCAGCGCCAGCACCTGCAGGACCGAGTCGTGGATGTGGCGGGCCAGTCGCTCCCGCTCCCGGCTGGCCGCCTCGACCTCGGTGGCGTGCTGACGTTCCGTCTCCACCTGGGCCGCCAGCCTGGCCAGGTGGCCGACGATCACCCCGGACAGCAGCAGCAGGACGACGCCGTTGAGGGCCACGCTGAGCGCGGTGCCGCGGGCGAGCGCGAGGTCGCAGCCGGACATGAGCACGGCGGTGATCAGGCCGGCCGCCGGCCGTAGCGAATCGCCCACGCCAGCACCGGTCCGGCCAGCCACGTCGCCGTCACCGGCGGTACCCCGCGATGCAGGGCGGACGGGTACTGGAGGGCGGCGGTGCTCAGCAGCAGGGCGGCGGTGACCGCCAGGTCGACGCTCAGCAGCAGCCGGGTGCGACGGTCGGGCCGCGCGTAGGCGATGGTGGTGCCGATCGTCCAGACCGTCATCACCCCGATGACCGCCCACGCCCAACCGGGCCGCGAGTACATGCCGCGATCGATGACGGCGAGCCGCAGGGCGGCGTAGCCGAGGCTGGCGAACCTGAACACCGCGAGGGCCCGCCACAGCGGCTCGGAGCTGCCGCGCTGGCCGGACACCCCGACTCGGCCGCTCCACCACGCGATGGCTGGCTCCACGGTGCGAAACCCATCCCCTCGGCCGACTATCCACCATTCTGTACTAATTGATTCCGGTCGGCATTTTTGTTACGCGAATGTGTCAGCTCGCTCATGCGCGCTTTCCGTAAAAATGTTTCCGCCGGTTAACAGCTTGTTCCGCGAAGTCGCTCACGGGCCGTTGGGGCGGCCGTGATAGAGGTGGATCATGACGGTCGACAGCGCGACGACGATGAGGGCGTGGGCGGTAGAACGGCAGGCGCCGGTCGAGACCAACCCGCTGCGATATGTGCAGAAGCCGGTGCCGGAACCAGCGCCCGGCGAATTGCTGGTGCGGGTGCTGGCCTGCGCCGTCTGCCGGACCGACCTGCACGTTATCGAGGGCGACTTGCCGGCCCACCGAGAGCACGTCACCCCCGGCCACATGGTGGTGGGCATGGTGGCGGCCCTCGGCGAAGGCGCCGACGGCTACGCCGAGGGCGACCGGGTCGGCGTCGCGTGGCTGCGGCACACCGACGGGACCTGCCGGTACTGCCGCCGCGGGAACGAGAACCTCTGCCCCGTCTCGCGCTACACCGGCTGGGACGCCGACGGCGGCTACGCCGACTACACGACCGTCCCGGCCGCGTTCGCCTACCGGCTGCCGGCCGACGTCGCCGACACCGAGCTGGCGCCGTTGCTGTGCGCCGGGATCATCGGCTACCGGGCGCTGCTGCGCGCGTCGCTGCCGGAGGGCGGACGGCTCGGACTGTACGGCTTCGGCGACAGCGCCCACCTCACCGCTCAGGTCGCGCTGGCCCAGGGCGCCACCGTGCACGCCCTCACCCGGGGCGAGGCGTCCCGGCGGCTGGCGCTCGAGCTCGGCGCGGCGTCGGCCGGCGACGCCTACGACGCGCCGCCTGAGCCGCTTGACAGCGCGATCTTGTTCGCGCCGGTCGGGGATCTCGTCCCGGTCGCGATGCGGGCGCTCGACCGCGGCGGCGTCCTCGCAGTGGCCGGGATCCACCTGACCGACACCCCGCCGCTGAACTACGAGCGCGAGCTGTTCTACGAGAAGGAACTGCGCAGCGTCACGTCCAACACCCGCCAGGACGGGCGCGAGTTCCTGGCGCTGGCCGCCCGGTACCACGTGCGGGCCACCACCCACCTGTACCCGATGTCGCAGGCGCAGCAGGCGCTGCAGGACCTCAAGGCCGGCGCCTTCGACGGGGCGGCCGTTCTCGTCAACGACTAGGCGCCGGCGGCCCACCCGGCCGCCCAGCCTCATCGGCCATTGTCGAATGCAGATTTGGCGGCGGCAGTAGGTCACGGACCGTGCTGAATCACTATTCCTAGGCACGTTCGCCGACGTCTATATGTGCAGATCGAGGATGGCCGCTAGTGACACCAGACGCCCGCTGTTTACGTTGCGGCGTGGTTCCTGTACGGTGTCACCCGAAACCCATGAAACTGGTCTAGATCTCTTTATAATTTAACAAATGCCGACTGCCCGGAGATATGATGAGTGACCGTACCATGCCGCCCGTCGCGGCCACTGTCGCGCCCGCGCGGCTGGAGCCCGACGCGATCAGCGTCGCCCAGGACACGCTGATCGGACTGGCCGACACCGGACCCACGGTGTCGGTTTCTTTCACCCTCGTCGCGCTTATTGCAGCCACTGCTTACGGCGCGCCGCTCATCCTGCTGATAACGGCGATTCCGATGCTCATCATCGCCAACGCCTACCGTCGGCTGAACCTGTGGAACGCGAACTGCGGGGCGTCCTTCGAGTGGGTCGGGCGGGCGATCAACCCGTACCTGGGCTACATGACCGGCTGGCTGATGCTGGCGGGGACGCTGTTCGGCACGCTGACGCCGGTCACCGCGGTCGGCCCCTCGGTCCTGGCCGTATTCAACCAGTCGACCGACAGCACCTGGCCGAACGTCCTCATCGCCACCGGCCTGGTCGTGGTGATGGCGATCATCTCGGTCGTCGGCATCAGGATGACGGCACGCACCCAGGTCGTCATCGGGATCATCGAGTACGCGATCCTCATCGTCCTGGCGGTGTGGGGCCTCACCTGGGTGCTCGGGCACCACGCGGGCACCGTGCACATCACGTCGGGCTGGTTCAGCCTGCACGGGGTCGGCGGCGGCGGAACCCTGGTCGGCGGCTTCCTGATCGCTGTGTTCATGTTCACCGGCTGGGACGGCACGCTCTACGTCAACGAGGAAGTCAAGCACCGCCGCGAGAACCCGGGCAAGGCGGCCATGATGGCGGTCGGCATCGCGGCCGTCCTGTTCATCCTCGCGCAGGTCGGCCTGCAGGGCGTGGCCTCCTACAACAAGCTCAACACGAACAGCACGTCGGTTCTCGTCTACCTGGGCGACACGCTGACCGGGCACAGCTGGGGCGGCCAGGTTGCCGCGCTCGCGCTCGCCCTGTCGGTGATCGCCGCCACCGGGGTCGGAATCGTGCTGAGCGCCCGGATCGCGTACGGCATCGCCAGTTACCACGCGCTGCCGGAGAGCCTGGCCAACGTCTCCCCGCGGTTCAGGACGCCGGCCGTGGCGACCGTCGTCGCCAGCGTGATCCTGCTCGCGCTGGGCTGGATTTACCTGCTGACCAGCTCGGTCCAGACCGCCTTCAGCTACGTGCTCGACAACACCGGCATCCTGTACGCGACCTTCTACTGCATTACCGCGCTGGCGGCGATCGTCTACTACCGGCGCCGGGTGCTCAGCAACCTCAGCGACGCGATCACCCTCGGCTTGCTGCCGCTGGCCTCGATCGTGTTCCTTGGCTACATCGCGATCAAGTCGATGCTCTCGGCGGCGGCCGCGCAGAACTACTCGCTCCTCGGCTTCCTCGTCGTGGGCCTGGTCCTGATGCTGATCGCGAAGTTCGTCTGGAAGTCGTCGTTCTTCGACACCAGGCGCGAGAGCTGGACTCCGGGCAGCGAGGTGCGAAACTAGTCCGCGCACTCGACCGGCGAACGGCTCGGCCCCTAACCGGGGCCGAGCCGTTCGCCGTTTGCGCTGGGAACGGACGAGGTCCGGCGCCGTTCAGCGCACCGATCGGATTCTGGTGACGAAGACCGAGCCGGCCACGGTGACAGCGGCGACCGCGCCGAACAGGACCGGGTAGCCGCCGAGATAGGTGACGATGGGCGCGGCCAGCGCGGGCGCGAGCACCTGGGGCGCGGAGTTCGCGATGTTGATGATGCCGAGGTCCTTGGCCCGGTCCGCGTCCGTCGGCAGCACCTGGGTGACCAGCGCCTGGTCGACCGATGCATAGACGCCGTAGCCGAGGCCAAGCACCGCCGCGGCGATGATCGCACCGGTCCACACCGGCCACGCGGCCAGCAGCACGGCGGCGGCGGCCATCGTGTAGCCGGCGAACATCACCGCAGGCTTGCGGCGCCCGCTCCGGTCCGAGATCACGCCGCCAATGACGACCGTCGTCACGGTGGCGAGCGTGTAGATGACGATCAGGATCAACAGGCCCTGCTCGGCTTTGTGGCCCGGAAAAAGCTGCTGGTAGCGCACCCTGTCGCGGAGGAAATAGAGCAGGTAGAGGATCGTCATCGAATTGCCGAGCTGAACGAGGAACCTGGTCGCCCACGCCCAGGAGAAATCAGGATAGCGACGGGGACTGAACCGGAACGCGCGCACCACGGCCCGCGCCTCAAAGACGGGGAGCTCGTCGCGCGGCACCTGCGGATCGGGGGCGCGCAGGATCGGGATAGCGGCCGCCATCACCAGAATCCCCAGCGCCAGGTACGCGGGGACCCGCCCGGTGATCAGGTCGCTGACCAGGACCACGGCGAGGACTACGCCGATCGTCTGACTCAGCCCGGACCAGCCCGACACGGCGCCGCGCTGGGTCACCGGCACCCGGTCAGGGACAAGGGCGGTAACGCCTGCCTGCATGCAGTTCAGCCCGGCCTGGGCCACGCACCAGGTGATCGCCACGCCGAGGATCGTGCGCTGGCCGGACAGCAGCGCAAGCCCGGCCGCGCCGGCGATCGCGCCGCCGGCGATCCACGGGCGACGCCGGCCGAACCGCGAGCCTGTCGCGTCCGACAGGGCGCCGGCGGCAGGGCCGGTAACCAGCGCGACGATCGCGCCGATGCCGGTGACAATGCCCAGCTTGAGCGCCTTGTGCGCGCTGTCGATGTCCTGCACCTGGTTGGGCAGCAGGACCTGCAGCGGACCGATGTAGCCGAAGAACAAACCCATGTTCGCCAGTGACAGCGCCATGATCCAGCCGCGCCCGACCCGCATCGCGCAGCTACCCGCGGATGAGATCGGCTATTCGGGGCAGGTGCCGAAGATCGCAGCTGACCGAGAACGTGGTGAGGACGGTCTGCCTCCACCGCTGGATCTCGTCGGCGATCTTGGCCCACGGGCCGATCAGGGCGACGTCCTCCACCAGCCGGGTGGGGACCGCCGCGATCGCGCCTCGCTTATCGCCCGCCAGGTACGCGTCCTGGATGGTCTTCGCCTCGGCCTCGTAGCCCATCCGGGCGAACACCTCGTGGTGGAAGTTGACCCCCCGGGCGCCCATGCCGCCGATGTAGAGGGCGAGGGTGGGCCGCAGCCGGTCGGCCGCGCGCTCGAGGTCGTCATCGGGGACGATCGCGAGCGGGCCGCCGACCACGTCGAAGGTCGCGGCCGTGTGCCGGGCGCCGGGGCGGGCGAAGCCCTCGGCCAGGGCGGCGGCGTAGAAGTCGTTCATCGCGGGCGAGAAGAAGATGACGTTCCAGCCGTCGGCGATCTCGGCCGCCAGGGCCACGTTCTTCGGGCCCTCGGCGCCCAGGTAGATCGGGATCTCGGTCCGGTACGGGTGCAGGATCGAGCGCAGCGGCTTGCCAAGCCCGGTTCCGGCCGGCAGCGGGAGCTGATAGTGCCTGCCGTCGTAGCTGACCGGCTCGGCCCGCGCGATGACCATCCGCAGGATGTCGATGTACTCCCGGGTGCGTTCCAGCGGGCGGGGGTACGGCTGGCCGTACCAGCCCTCCACCACCTGCGGGTTGCTGGTGCCGACGCCGAGCAGCACCCGCCCGCCGGTGAGGTGGTCCATCGTCATCGCGGTCATCGCCAGCGTGGTCGGCGGGCGGGCCGACAGCTGCGAGACCGACGTGCCGAGCCGGATCCGCGAGGTCCGCGATCCCCACCACGCGAGCGGCGTCCACGCGTCGCTGCCGTAGGCCTCTGCCGTCCAGACCTGGTCGAAGTCAAGCCGCTCGGCCGCGTCGAACAGGTCGGCCGCGCCCGGCGGCGGGCCGGCCCCCCAGTAGCCGGAGACGACGGCGGTCTTCACCGCAGCCGGTCCAGCGCCTCGGCCGTCTCCCGCACCAGCGCCGCCATCACGTCCGCGACCGGGCGGATGTCGGTGATCCGGCCGACGATCTGCCCGGCCGGCATCGGCACCACGTCCGGGGCCCCGGCCCGCATGAGCCGCTGGTGGGCCTGGGCGACGAGCACGTTCTGGAGCGGCATCGGCAGCGGCGCGGGAGCGCCCGGCCGTTCCCAGGCGGCCGTCCAGCGGTTGCGCAGCAGCCGGGCGGGCTTGCCGCTGTAGATCCGCGATCGGACGGTGTCGGACGAGGTGGCCGCCAGCAGCGCCTGCTGGACGGCGGTGGAGCTGGTGGTCCGCTCGTACTCCCGGGTCAGCAGCCAGGCCGAGCCCATCCAGACGCCGGCCGCGCCGAGCGCGAGCGCGGCCGCGATCTGGCGGCCGCAGCCGATCCCGCCCGCGGCCAGCACCGGCACCCGGTCGCCGACCGCGTCGACGATCTCCGGGATCAGCACCATGCTGCCGATCTCGCCGGTGTGCCCGCCGGCCTCATAGCCCTGCGCGACGACGATGTCGACGCCGCCCGCGACCTGGTCGCGGGCGTGCTGCGCCTTTCCCGCCAGCGCCGCCACCAGCATGCCGCGCTGGTGGGCGCCGGCGATGACGTCGGGCGGGGGCGGGCCGAGGGCGTTGGCGATCAGCCGGGCCGGGTGTGCCAGCGCGACCTCGACGTGCTTGCGGGCGACCGAGTGCAGCCAGCCGATCACGCCCTCGCCGCCCGGCGCGCCGTCCGGCAGCGGCGGCACGCCCAGCTCGAGCAGCGTCCGCTCCACGAAGTCACGGTGCGCGGGCGGGATCAGCTCTTCCAGGTCGCGGACGGCGCCCTCGGCCGGCACCCTTGCGGGCATGACCACGTCCACCCCGTAGGGCCGCCCGCCGGTGTTCGCGTCCATCCAGTCGAGCACCGCGTCGAGCTCGGCCGGGTCGTTGAACCGGACGCAGCCGAGCACCCCAAGCCCGCCGGCCCGGCTGATCGCGGCGGCGACGTGCTCGGACGGGGTGAACCCGACGATCGGGTGGTCGATGCCGAGCAGGTCGCAGATCGGCGCCCGCACGGTCAGGGCGCCCTCTCCGCTTGGACCGGGGCGGCGGGCGGATGCTCGGCCACGTACTGGCGGGCCCAGCCGTAGTCGGCCTTGCCCGACACGGTGCGCCCGACCGCGTCCACGAACCAGACCGTGCGCGGGGCCTTGTAGCCGGCCAGCCGCCCGTGCACGTGGGCCTGCAGCGCGCCCGGGTCGGCGACGGCGCCGGGGCGGAGCTGGACCAGCGCGGCCACCCGCTGGCCGAGGCGGTCGTCGGGGACGCCGATGACGAGCGCGTCGAAGACGTCGGGATGCGACTTCAGCGCGCCCTCGACTTCCTCCGGGTAGACCTTCTCGCCGCCGGTGTTCACGCAGGTGTTGCCCCGGCCGAGCATGGTGATCGCGCCGTCCGCCTCGACCCGCGCCCAGTCACCAGGCACCGCGTAGCGCCGGCCGTTGATCTCGGTGAACATCGCGGCCGTCTTGACCGGGTCCTTGTAGTAGCCGAGCGGCACGTGCCCGCCCCTGGCGAGCTTGCCGGTCTGCCCGGGACCGCACACCGCGCCGGCCTCGTCGATCACGATCACGTCGGGCCCGGCGGTGACGGTGGGGCCGCCGCGGTGCTCGTCGTCGGCGTTGACGAACGCGAGGCCGGCGAACCCGGTCTCGGTCGAGCCGATCGCCTCGCTGATGTACGCGTTGGGCAGCGCCTTGGCGCAGGCGTCCTTGACCGCGGGCGAGAACAGCGCCGCGGTCGAGTTGAGCGAGATCAGCGAGGAGGTGTCGTAGTCGCCGGCCGCGAGCGCCTCCATCAGCGGCCGCGCCATCGCGTCGCCGATGATCGAGAGCACGTTGACCTGGTGCCGCTGCACCGCCGCCCAGACCGCGTGCGGGTCGAATTTCGGCAGGATCACGGCCGTGTCCCCGATGAACAGGCAGGCCAGCGTGGCCACCATGGCGGCGCCGTGGATGAGCGGCGCGGGCGCCATCCGGACCATGCCGTCGTCCTCGGCCCCGGTGCGGGACTGCGACCACTCGTCGTCGAGGGTCTCGCCGGTGATGAAGTCGATGCCGCCGCCGAGCGTGCGCCAGATGTCCTCGTGCCGCCACATCACGCCCTTCGGGTGGCCGGTGGTCCCGCCGGTGTAGATGATGTAGATGTCGTCGGGGCTGCGCGGGCCGAAGTCGCGGACGGGCGACGCCGCCAGCATCGCTTCGCCGTAGTTCCCGCCGATCGACACCCGCGGCAGCCCGGGTGAAATCACCGCGTCGACGATCGGCGCCAGCTCCTGGTCGTGGACGAGCGCGCAGAGGTCGGAGTCGCGCAGGTGATAGGCGAGCTCTTGCTCCAGATAGCGGAAGTTGATGTTGATCGCCACCGCCCTGAGCTTGATCGCCGCCAGCAGCGTCGCCACCGTCTCGACCGAGTTGTGGGCGTAGAGGCCGACGTGCCCGCCGGGGCCGACGCCCTGGGCGGCCAGGTGGTGTGCCAGCCGGTTGGCCTGGTCCTCGAGCTCGCTGTAGGTGATCCGCCGGTCGCCGTGGATCAGCGCGATCCGGTCGGGGAACGCGTCGGCGGCGTGCTCGAAGATGTCGGCCATATTCAGTGCCATGGGTAGAAACTAGAACGTGTTACTGTTCAGGGCAATAGGTATGGCTGAGCGGCGAGCGGGAACCAGAATGACCGAGCAAGCCGGATGCGCTGATCGAGCAGCGCGGACACGTTCTTATCGTCACGATGAACCGGCCGCAGGCGCGCAACGCGCTCAGCCCTTCGATGATGGCGCTGATGCGGCAGGCGTGGGACCAGGTCGACGCCGACCCCGGCATCCGGGCGTGCGTGCTGACCGGCGCGGGCGGGGCGTTCTGCGCCGGGGCCGACCTCAAGGCGATGACCGCCGACCACCCCGGCTCGCGGCTGGGCGACTTCGACCTGGCGCTGATCGAGCCGCTGCTGAAGGGACGCCGCCTGACCAAGCCGCTGATCGCGGCGGTGGAGGGGCCGGCCATCGCCGGCGGGACCGAGATCCTGCAGGCGTGCGACATCCGGGTGGCGGGCGAGAGCGCGCGGTTCGGCGTGTCCGAGGCGCGCTGGGGGCTGTTCCCGCTCGGCGGGTCTGCGGTCCGGCTGCCGCGCCAGATCCCCTACACCCTGGCGGCCGAGCTGCTGCTGACCGGGCGGCACATCCGGGCGGCGGAGGCGCTGTCGATGGGGCTCATCGGCCACGTCGTGCCGGACGGGCAGGCCCTGGAGAAGGCGCTTGAGATCGCCGACGCGATCGCCGCCAACGGGCCGGTCGCGGTGCGCGCGATCCTGGCCACGATGCGGGAGACCGAGGGGATGGCCGAGAACGACGCGTTCGCGATCGAGGCCAAGCTCGGGGCGGCGGTGTTCGCGAGCGACGACGCACGGGAGGGGCCGCGCGCGTTCGCGGACAAACGCCGCCCCGAGTTCAGGGACGGCTGACGGCGGAGAGTCGCCCGGGCCCGTTCGAAATAGAGATTTGTCTTTATATCGACTTATCGCGCGCGGCCCAGTAGGGATCGCGGAGCCGCCGCTTGTAGAGCTTGCCGTTGGGGTCGCGGGGCAGTTCGGCGACGTAGTCGATGGTCCTCGGGAGCTTGAACTTGGCGACCCGGCCGTCGAGGAAGCCGAGCAGCTCGCCGGTCAGCGCGGGGCCGGGCGCGACGCCGTCGGCCGGCTGCACCACCGCCTTGATCTCCTCGCCCCACTCGTCGTGGGGGATGCCGAAGACGGCGACGTCGGCCACCGCCGGGTGGCAGGACAGCTCCGACTCGATCTCGGCCGGGTAGACGTTGACCCCGCCGGTGATGATCAAGTCGGACTTGCGGTCGCACAGGTAGAGGTAGCCGTCGGCGTCGAGGTAGCCGATGTCGCCGACGGTGAACATGCCCCGGGCGCGGGACGCGAGCGTCTTTGCCTCGTCCTTGTAGTAGTCGAAGGTGGAGGTGCCCATCCGCATGTAGATAAGGCCGGTCTCCCCGGTCGGCGCGTCGTTGCCGTTGTCGTCGAGGACCCGGACCTCGGACCCGGGCCAGGCGGTGCCGACCGATCCGGGCCGGGCGAGCCACTCCTGGGCCGTGATCACGCTGCCGCCGCCCTCGGTGGCCGCGTAGTACTCGGTCACGACCGGCCCCCACCAGTCGAGCATCTGCCGCTTGACCTCCTGCGGGCACGGCGCGGCGGCGTGGATCATGCAGCGCAGCGAGCTGACGTCGTACCGGGCGCGGACCGGCTCGGGCAGCGCCAGCAGCCGCCGGAACTGGGTCGGCACCATGTGGCTGCTGGTCACCCGGTGCCGCTCGACCAGGGCGAGCAGGGTCTGCGGGTCGAACCGGTCCATCAGCACGACCGGGTGGCCGAGGGTGAGGGAGATCGTCGCGAAGTTCAGCACCGCCGTGTGGTAGAGCGGCGAGCAGCACAGGTGAACGTGGCCGTCGAACGGCTTGAGCCCGAAGATGGCGAAGAACCAGGCGGTGAACGGCGGCACCGCGTCCGGGTCCTCGCCGGTCAGCGCCCGGCGCACGCCCTTGGGGCGGCCCGAGGTGCCCGACGTGTAGAGCATCGGGGCGCCGGTCGTGCGCTGTTTCGGGCGGCCGTCACCGGCCGCGCCGAGCTCGGCCAGCGGAGCGAACCCACCGATCTCGCCGACCGCGAACCTGGCTCTCGCGTCGATGCCCGCCTGGTCGGCCGCGGCCGCCGCGACGCCGGCGAACCGCTGGTGCGCGACGAACGCGCTCGCCTCGCTGTCGCCGAGGATGTAGCCGACCTCGGCCGCGGTCAGGTGCCAGTTGACCGGCACCACGTAGAGCCCGGTCTGCAGGGCGGCGAAGAACAGCGCGAGCGCGTCGGCGCCGTTCGGCAGCATCCCGGCCACGGTCGCGCCGGGGGCGAGCCCGAGCGCCTGCAGGCCCCGCCCGAGGCGGTCGGCCCGGGCGGCGAGCGCGGCGTAGCTGACGACGGTGCCGTCGGGCTCGATCACCGCCGCCCGGTCCGGGGTCTGGGCGGCGATGGTCCACAAGCCGATGTCGGTCACGGGCCCAATCTAGAACGCGTTCCACATTGGGACAAGCAATTACTAGAACACGTTCTACTATGGAGGAGTGACGGAGACGCAGCTGCACGCGCCGATGGAGATCGCGTTCGACTACACCCGGTCGCTCGGACCGGTCCTCGGCCAGTTCATGACCGGGCTGCGGGACCGGCGCATCCTCGGGGCGCGCGGGGCCGACGGGCGGGTGCACGCGCCGCCGTTCGAGTACGACCCGGTGACCAGCCTGCCGCCGCGGGAGCTGGTCGTGGTCGGGTCGGCCGGGACGGTGGTGAGCTGGTCGTGGATGCCGACGCCGCTGGCCGGGCAGCCGCTTGACCGGCCGTTCGGGTGGGCGCTGATCCGGCTCGACGGGGCGGACAGCGCGCTGCTGCACGCGGTCGACGCCGGGTCGGCCGCCGCGATGCGGACCGGGATGCGAGTCCAGGCGCGGTGGGCGGACGAGCGAGTGGGCAGCATCCGCGACATCGCCTGCTTTGAGCCCACCGACGCGCCGCCGGACGCGCTCTGGCCGCAGCAGAAGCGGGACGACGCGGATCCCGTCACGATCACGGTCACCCCGGTCCGGCTGCGCTACGAGCACACCGCGTCGGCGGCCGAGAGCGCCTACCTGCGCGCCCTGGCCGAGGGACGGCTGATCGGGCAGCGCTGCCCCGCCTGCGGGAAGGTCTACGTGCCGTCCCGGGGGGTCTGCCCGGCCGACGGGGTGCCGGCCGACAGCCAGGTCGAGCTGCCCGACGTCGGGACCGTCACCACCTTTTCCGTCGTCAACGTGGGGTACCCGGGGCAGCAGGTCACCCCGCCCTACGTGGCGGCGGCGGTGCTGCTTGACGGGGCCGACATCGCGTTCCAGCACATCATCCTCGGCTGCGAGCCGGACCAGGTGCACCTCGGGATGCGGGTGCGGGCGGTCTGGCGACCGCGAGCGGAATGGGGCGCCAGCGCCGAGAACATCAGCCACTTCGGGCCGGCCGGAGAGCCGGACGCCCCCTACGAAACCTATGCGAGGTTCATTTGACCGAGGTGGCCGTGGTCGGCTTCGCCCAGTCGCCGGTCGGTGTCCGCCAGGACGCGACCACCGGCGGGGTGGAGATGCTGGTCCCGATCTTCGCCGAGGTATTCCGGGCGACCGGGCTGGCCAAGGGCGACATCGGGTTCTGGTGCTCGGGGTCGTCGGACTACCTGGCCGGGCGGGCGTTCTCGTTCGTGCAGGCGGTCGACGCGATCGGCGCGGTCCCGCCGATCAGGGAATCGCACGTGGAGATGGACGGCGCGTGGGCGCTGTACGAGGCGTGGGTGAAGATCGTCAGCGGCGAGGTTGAGACCGCGCTCGCCTACGGGTTCGGCAAGTCGTCCGGGGCCGAGCTCCGGCGGGTGCTCGCCCTGCAGCTCGACCCGTACCTGGTCGCGCCGCTGTGGCCGGACTCGGTGTCGGTCGCCGCGCTGCAGGCCCGGCTCGGCCTCGAGGCGGGCCTGTGGACCGAGAAGGACCTGGCCGAGGTCGCCGCGCGTTGCCGTTTGGCGGCTGTCGCTAACCCGGCCGCGCAGGTGTCGGGCGATTTCTCGGTTGAGGAACTGCTCGGACGGCCGTACGTGGCCGACCCGCTGCGGGCGCACGACTGCGCGCCGGTCGGCGACGGGGCGGCGGTGGTGATCCTGGCGTCCGGGGACCGGGCCCGCGAGCTGTGCGCGCGGCCGGCCTGGATCAGCTGGTTCGGGCACCGGATCGAGTCGGGCTCGCTCGGGGCGCGCGACCTGCTTTCGCTGCCGCCGCTTCGGCCGCCCGGCGGGCCGCCGGTCGACGTGGCCGAGCTGCACGCGCCGTTCACCCATCAGGAGATCCTGCTGCGCCGGGCGCTCGGGCTCGGCGGCGAGGTCGACGTCAACCCGTCCGGCGGCGCGCTGTGCGGCAACCCGATGTTCGCGGCCGGGCTGGCCAGGATCGGCTGCGCGGCCGAGGCGATCTTCTCCGGCAGCGCGGATCGCGCGCTCGGGCACGCGACCAGCGGGCCGCTGCTGCAGCAGAACCTGGCCTGCGTGCTGGAGGGTCGATGATGAAGGCGGCCGTGCTCGGCGTCGGGCAGACGAGGCACCGGTCCAAGCGGACCGACGTGTCGATGGCGGGGCTGTGCCGGGAGGCGGCCGACCGGGCCCTCGCGGACGCCGGGCTCACCTTCGCCGACATCGACGCGGTCGTGGTCGGGAAGGCGCCGGACCTGTTCGAGGGCGTGATGATGCCGGAGCTGTACCTGGCGGACGCGCTCGGGGCGGTCGGCAAGCCGCTGCTGCGGGTGCACACCGCGGGCTCGGTCGGCGGCGCCACCGGCATCGTCACCGCCAACCTGGTGCAGGCGGGCGTGCACCGGCGGGTGCTCGCGGTCGCGTTCGAGAAGCAGTCGGAGTCGAACGCGATGTGGGCGCTGTCGATCGCGCCGCCGTTCAGCCTCCAGGTGGTGGCCGGGGCCGGCGGGTACTTCGCGCCGCACATCCGCGCCTACATCCGCCGCAGCGGCGCCCCGTCGCACATCGGCGCGATGGTCGCGGTCAAGGACCGCCGTAACGGCGCGCTGAATCCCTATGCGCACCTGCAGCAGCCGGACATCACGCTGGAGTCGGTGCAGGCCTCCCCCATGCTGTGGGATCCGGTCCGCTACGACGAGACCTGCCCGTCGTCGGACGGCGCCTGCGCGGTGATCATCGGCGACGAGTCAGCGGCCCAAGATTCGCTGGATGGCGGCCGGCCGGTGGCGTGGATCCGGGCGACCGCGATGCGGACGGAGCCGACCATGTTCTCCGGCAAGGACCCGGTGAACCCGGCGGCCGGGGTCGCGGCGGCGGCCGAGCTGTGGTCGAAGGCGGGCATCACCTCGCCGATCGACGAGATCGACGTGGCCGAGATCTACGTGCCGTTCTCCTGGTACGAGCCGATGTGGCTGGAGAACCTCGGCTTCGCGGCCGCCGGCGAGGGGTGGCGGCTGACCGAGGCGGGCGAGACCGAGATCGGCGGGCGGCTGCCGGTGAACCCGTCCGGCGGGGTCCTTTCCTCCAACCCGATCGGCGCGTCCGGGCTGCTCCGGTTCGCCGAGTCGGCGCTGCAGGTAATGGGCAAGGCGGGCGCGCACCAGGTGCCTCGCGCGCGGACCGCGCTCGGGCACGCCTACGGCGGCGGCTCCCAGTACTTCTCGATGTGGGTGGTGTCGAGCACGCCGGGCTAGCGATCTTTCCGTCAGTGGCGGAAGGCGAGCAGTCCGCCGTTGGTGGTGAGGGTGAGGAGCTCGGTCCCGGTCCAGACGGGATCGCTGGTGATTTCCGGGTGACCCGGGGTCGCGGGCAGCTCGGTCCAGCGCTGGCCGGCCGGGTCGAACATCGCCATGTCACCGGACAAGATCGGGTGGGCGGTCGGGCCGGTGCGGCCGAACACCGTGCTGACGGCGATGATCGCGTCGCCCGCCCAGACGAAACCGAAGGCGGAAATCTCGCTGAGCGGGCCGGCCGGGATGCGCGTCAGCGCCAGCGTGGCCGGGTTCGCGAAGTAGGCGTCGGCGCCGCTGGTGGCGAATCCAGTGCACAGGTCCCCGCACCAGTAGCCGCCGGGCGCGACCATGATCCCGTCGCTGGTGGCGGACAGTTCAAACGCGGTCCCCTGCGGCCAACTGCCGGTCACGTTCCGCCAGACGCCGCCCGCGTCTATCGCGAGGACGTCGATGCCCCAGGTGCCGGGCTTCACCGCGTCCTGCCACAGCGACCACAGCAGCAGCCGCCCGCCGTCATAGACCAGGTTCAGCTCCCCGGGCGCGTGGCCGCGCGGCAGAGCCGGGGTGATCGACTGCCAGCGTCCCGTCGCCGGCTCGTACGCAGCGACGGCGAGCCGGCCTGCGTTTGGGTTGGTCTCGGTCAGGGGGCTCACCGCGCCCACGATGAGATCGGCTCCCGTCCAGACGACCGCCCCCATCGCCAGACCGTCGAACTGCCGGGGAACCGCGAGCACGGTCCAGCGGTTGGCGGTGGGGTTGTACAGCGCGAGGCCGGTCCAGCAGCGCGGGGCGGGCGCCGGATTCCCTGGGCAGGGCTCGGCGGTGCCGCTGGCGACGGCGAGGTACTGGCCGGTCCAGACGGCCCAGGAGTCGCCATCGGTGAAGCTGCCCCCGGGCGGGGCACTGGTGATGCGCTTCCATTTCCCGGTCCCCGGATCAAACGCGGCGCCGGCCGCGCTGCGCCCTGTGCTGCCCGCTGGCCAGCCGCCGAACTCCAGGAGTTGCCCGTCGGCCCAGGCCAGCAGCGGTGAGTTCCGGTAGCCGAGCGGTGATCCGGCCAGCGCGGACCAGCGGAACTTGGCGATCGCGGCGGGGGCTGGGCCGGAAGCGCCCGCGGCGTTCTGGTCAAACTGCAGGGCGACCTTGGCGGCGGACGTGGACGCGGGCGGGACGGTCACGGGTGCCGCCTCGGCCGATTTGCTGGCTATCGCCGCCGTGGGGTCGGGAGTTACCGCCGCAGTGCAGCCGGCCAGCGCGGCCAGTGGCAGGGCGGCGAGCAGGCAGACCGCGGCCATCGCGCCCCGCACGCGCAGCGGCCGCACTCCCAGAGAGGTCCGGCCGGCCGGTGGCGCGCTTGACGTTCGCATGCCACTTGGACGCCGCCGGGGTCGGCCCGGTTCCCGGTCTCAGGGGGCTATTGGGGCGAAGCAACGGTCCGTTCGAGAAACTGGCTTTGCGTAGCTGGCCGGCTAGCTCACCGGTCGGCGGCCTGCTCGCCTTCGACAAAAGTTATCAGGCCATCGCGGAGGGTGAACACGATGAGGACTGACGTCGGTGGCATCGGCGTACCCGTGGATTCCGGCAGTATCCTGGCCTGGACTGCCAGTTTCGCCCCGTCCCGTTCGGTGATCTCGCCAATCTCGTACTGGTAGCGTCCGAACCCGGTGTGCATGTCGCTGACGAAGCGGGCCATGCCATCATGCCCCTCGTACATGGACCGCCCAGGTCGCACGAGCGGTTCGCAGATAACCGTCGGGTCGACCAGTGCGAGCATGTCGTTGATTCGCTGGTCACGGACCGCAGCAATGAAATCCAAGACTGTTTGGACAGAGTCTCTGTCACACATATCACGTTCCGTCCGCATATCATGGCTTACAGTAAGCGTATCATCGATCCGCTTCCACCACGATGACGGCGCGGCGGGCCGCTCGGAGAAAAGGATTTTAAAATCTTTGTTCCGAACGGACCTGGTTTCAACGGGCTATCGATAGGTGACCGGAAGCCGCTTGATGCCGTTGAGCCAGCCGGAGCGGAGCCGCTCGGGGGCGCCTGCCGGGCGGATGTCCGGCATCGCGTCGGCGATCGCGTTGAAGATCAGGCCGATCTCGAGCTTGGCCAGGCTGGCGCCGAGGCAGTAGTGCGCGCCGAAGCCGCCGAGGCCGAGGTGCGGGTTGGGGTCGCGGCTGATGTCGAACTGCTCCGGGTGGTCGAAGACGTCCTCGTCGAAGTTGCCTGACCGGTAGAACAGGCCGACCCGGTCGCCCTCCTTGATCTGCTGGCCGCCGAGCTCGGTGTCGGCGGTCGCGGTGCGCTGGAACACCGTCACCGGGGTGCCCCACCGGATGATCTCGTCGGCCGCGGTCTCCGGCCGCTGCGACTTGAACAGCTCCCACTGGTCCGGGTGGTCGAAGAACGCCTGCATGCCGTGTGAGATCGCGTTGCGGGTGGTCTCGTTGCCCGCGACCGCGAGCATCAGCACGAAGTAGCCGAACTCGTCGGAGTCTAGTTGCTCGCCGTCGATCTCTGCGTTGACCAGCTTGGTGATGATGTCGTCGCGCGGCTCGACTTTCCGTGCCTCGGCCATCTCCATCGCGTAGCTCAGCAGCTCCATCGCCGCCATCGTGCCGGCGTCGGAGAACTCCGGGTCGTCGTAGCCGATCATCTGGTTCGACCACTCGAAGATCTTCTTCCGATCCTCCTGCGGCACCCCGATCAGCTCCGCGATCGCCTGCAGCGGCAGCTCGCAGGCGACATCGCCGACGAAGTCGCCGGTCCCCTCGGCCAGCGCGGTGGCGACGATGCGCTCGGCCCGCTGCTGCAGGTTGCCCCGCATGTTCATGATCGACCGGGGGGTGAAGCCGCGGGACACGATCGCGCGGACCTTGGTCTGCTGGGGCGGGTCCATGTTGAGCAGGATGACCCGCTGCATCTCGATCGCGTCCCGCTCGATGCTCTCATCGAACCGGATGAGGGCGGTGTTCTCCCAGCTGGAGAACACCTCGCTGCGCTTGGAGACGTCGATGATGTCGGCGTGCTTGGTCACCGCCCAGTAGCCCTCGTCGTCGAAGCCGGCCGAACCCCGGCGCTGGGCGTTCCACCAGACCGGCTGCGTCCGGCGCAGCTCGGCGAACTCCTCCGACGGGACCCTGCTCGCGTAGAGGTCTGGATCGGTGAAGTCGAACCCGGGCGGGAGATCCGGTACGGCCACGACTGCCTCCGGTTTGGCTAAAACTGGAACGTGTTCTAATGGATTACAACACATCGGGTCCGCCGATGGAACCGATGGACGGAGGGTGATCGGTGTGGGAACCGCGGTGATCGTCGAGGCCGTGCGCACTCCGGTTCGGCCAGGCGCGGCGGCGCGCTGTCGGGTCTGCACGCGGCCGAGATCCTCGGCGCCGCGCAGACCGCGCTGCTCGACCGGGCCGGGGTCGAGGGCGACGCGGTCGAGCAGGTCGCGGGCGGCTGCGTGACCCAGGCGGGCGAGCAGTCGAGCAACATCACCAGGACCGCGTGGCTGCACGCGGGGCTGCCGTACCGGACCGGCTGCCTGACCCTCGACGCCCAGTGCGGCTCCGCGCAGCAGGCCGTGCACGTGATCGCGGGGTTGATCGCGGCCGACGCGATCACCGTCGGCGTCGGCTGCGGGGTGGAGGCGATGTCGCGGGTGCCGCTGCGGTCGAACGTCGGCACCGGAGTCGGGTCGCCGCGACCGGACAGCTGGGACATCGACCTGCCGAACCAGTTCGTCGCGGCCGAGCGGATCGCCGCCCATCGCGGGCTGTCGCGCGAGCAGATCGACGCGTTCGGGCTGCGCTCGCAGCGGCTGGCCGGGGCCGCCTGGGCGGCCGGGCACTTCGACCGCGAGGTGATCGCGGTGAAGACGGCCGACGGGACGATCGACCGGGACGGAGGCCTGCGTGAGACCAGCCTCGACGCCCTCGCCCGGCTCAGGCCGGTCCTCGACGACGGCCTGCACACGGCAGGGACGTCGTCCCAGATCTCCGACGGCGCGGCCGCGGTGCTGCTGGTCGACGCCGACCGGGCAGCGTCGCTTGGGCTGCGGCCGCGAGCGCGGATCGTCGCGCAGTGCCTGATCGGCGCGGACCCGTACTTCCACCTCGACGGGCCGATCGGCGCGACCCGGCGGGTCCTGGCGGCCAGCGGGTTGACGCTCGCGGACATCGACCTGTTCGAGGTCAACGAGGCGTTCGCGTCCGTCGTGCTGTCCTGGCTGCAGGTGCTCGCGCCGGACGAGACACGGGTCAACGTCAACGGCGGGGCGATCGCGCTCGGCCACCCGGTCGGCGCCACCGGCGCGCGGCTGATCACCACCGCGCTGCACGAGCTCGAGCGGCGCGACGCGAGCACCGCGCTGATCACGATGTGCGCGGGCGGCGCGATGTCGACCGCCACGATCATCGAGCGGCTCTGACGGGGTTACGGGACCGCCGTCCTTCGGTCTCGCCTTCGGTCGTCGCCGACGGGCCCGCGGCGCGCGTCGCCGACTTCTTGCTGTTATCCCGTTCTATGGCCGTGCGAGCCGTGATCACGAAGGATTCATACACTTATACGATAATTATCCTTCGCCAGGATAAAAGCCTTCGTGATCACAGGGCCGAACGCCGACTCGTGGCGTGATCGCAGTGACCTGGGTGCCCGGCTGGTCTTTCGGTGAACGATTGAGGCTAGTAGGAGGCGGTGTGGATCTGCGTATTGCTGACGCCGCCCAGGGAGGGGTCGCACATGTCGGCATAAGCGTGTGACGTTACTCCCCCGCCATATTCCTGAAGGGAATAGCACGGTCGAGCGCCTTCGAATTCCCATGGTGAACGGGCGGCGGCTGTCACGCCATCCTCATATGAGCATGCCGGGCGGGGGCAAGGCGGCGTTCAGTGCCTCAGGGCGGTGTCTCGACTAACTTAGGTCGCACCGGTCAGCCGTTCAGGCCGTCCGCGATGGCACGACCTGTCGCGGCGGATCTCAGGTAGCTGGTGACATCGCGAGCGCGGGCGCCGTCGTCGGTCTGCACATCCCTGACCGGGCCCGCGAACAGGCCCGTGAGGCGCTTGGCGGCCATGAGATCATCGCTGTCGACGATGTTGATCCACTGCCTGATGCTTCCGGGCCAAGAGCCGAGCCCATTGTCCGGCGGTGGCTGCAGCCGGTCGAATACAAAATTGGCGCCGAGCGGTGACCCAAGCGTCACCAGCATCGGCACTTCCCACTCCAGATGCGCGCAAAGAGCTTCGTACGCGACAATCGAGCCGAGTGAGTGAGCAACGATGACCCGCGTCTCAGGGTGGATCGCCGCCGCCAGCCGCTCCTGGGCGGCATGGCGGATACCTGGCTCCGTGAGATATCTACGTACTTGTTTCAGATCACCAGTCAGCATGCGTTCCGTCAGATCGCCGAAGAACTGGGACGAGAGCAGGAAGCGAATTGCCGCTGTAATCCTACTTGGGGAGCCACGTTTGGATGTCGTCTCTTGCTCCTCCGAAGTTCCCTGCTCGGCTGCGGCGGCTCGCCACAACGGGAGAAGCTCTTGCGCGAGAGCAGCGTCTTCTCTCTCGAGCGAAGGGTCCTCTTCGAGCGGGGTCGACGGTTCGGTCACGGAGGGCGGGCGGAACAGGTCACCGTAGAAGGCAACCGCCAGCTCACCGTCGCTCTTGAGGGGATCAGCTCCCGCAGCTTCCAAGCCGTCCTGCAGCGCGGGCAGCCACTGCCTCCTCAGTTTCTGTGCTCCTTGCATCTGCTGCCCCAAGCCGTGGACGGCGACGACCCGGGCCGAAGCGGTTTGCCGGCGGGCTCCAGTTCGTGACTGGCTGGTTTCCCGAGACTCGGAGGGCTCGGGCGAAGGGGCGACGATCCTCGCCTCGGGGCTTCCGACAACGACGTAGGCCAGCCAACTGTCGTCAGGGACAGAATCCCGCGTTATCTGGCGGGCACGAAAGGCCGCCTTGCCCAGCGACTCTCCACCGGCTAGCGATTCATAGAACGCCTGAGCAAAGGTGAATGCGCCACGGTCGGAAACGGGCCACGCGTTGGCGACGAAGGCGGCTGCGCCTGCATAGATGACCTGCCTGCCCAGGTTCTCTATCAGCCTGTATCGGACGACGGCTTCCTCGCGCGCCGAGTCATGTTGTGAAACGAAGACCAGAGGTCCGGCACCAGGCTGTGTCCGTGTCCGGCCTTCACGGGGAAGGTGACGAGGGCGAAACCAGTCGCTGCCGACAGCGATGCCGGCCTCATCGGAGTTTCGAGTCGTGACGTGAGAGCTGATATGCAATGACCCCGCGCGACCGGAGTCGATCAAGGAGACCAGTGAATTGAGGTCGCTGACGGTCCGTGTCTCCACCCCTGCCAGGCCAGGTGTCTGGCGGAGGATTTCCGCCTCTGCCTGTGCCCCCGGCGGATCCTCGGACGACACAAACGTCACGCGTTCCAGGGTGATGCGGTTAGCGGCGGGCCGTCCGGGGGCGACGATGACCCGCGTGACAGGAAACTGCTCTACGAGGAACCCCTCGTCATGCCGGCTGTCATACGGATAGAGCAACTCCCAGGGGAGAGATCTGGGATCGCCTTGCCCGGGAAGGGGTGATGCTTCGGCCGTGATCGTCATTGAGGCGATCTCATCCCGGGTCGCCCAGAATGCGTCTCTGATCTGCGACGGAATCACGTCCTGCCACAAAGCTCGGCCTACCGCGGAAAGCTGGCTCCGCGCTATCCCAGCGTCGATCGCATTCGACACACGCGCCAGGCTCGGTGCGAGGTCCGCGGGCGTTTCCCCGACGAAGAGGCGCTGCCGGGAGAAGAACTGGAAGTTGTAGTCAGACGACACCCCGTGCACCGCCAGCAGGGCCATCCCTTCTGACAGCGCGTCGGGCATGGCAGGAACATCGGGACCTTCCCGGGGCGGCGATGACCCTGTTTCCTCTGCCTCGTCGGGCATGCTGCGGATGAGCCTGACTACGGCCGACTGGATGGGCGGCGGAGGTTGCGGCGGGGCAGCCGTGAGTGCGAGGCTCATCACATCGATCAGGTTGGCGGCTCCTGCCCTGAGATCGGCATAGGCCCCGGTCGGGGCCGCCGCCGTTTCCTGGCCGACCAGCAGGGCGGCGATGCCCGAGCCGTGGCCGGTCGCACGTTCGATGTAGCGGCTGAGCGCCTGCAGGAGGCGCAGCGCTTCGGTACCCGTCAGCGAACGACGCAGGACGTCGGCGACGCCGTCGATGAACTCGAACATCGGCTCTTGCTGGTCGGCTGAGGGTTCCGCCTGGCGGACAAGCCCGCCGATGAGGATCTCGGCGAGGTGAACATGCCCAGACTCCAGGGGCGCCGCCTCCTGCACGATGCGAGCCAGCCCGACGTCCCACCGACCGCTCAGCACCGCGGACAGGTACACGGCAAGGCGACCGGCGACCGGCGACACCGATACCCGGAACCGCTCCACTAGCTCCTCGGCGTCGCGCGCAGCACTGACCGGCTGAACCGCCCTGCCCGGCGGCGGCATCGCGAACACGCCGGCAGTCTCGGCTCCGCCGACGCCCATCGTCATCCGGGCCCAGGCTGCCACCTCGGAGGCATCCAGTGTGAGGACGGGTACCGGGATCGTCGAACGCGGCGGCTCATCGTCCGGCCACCACCACGGGAGCGTGACCTCAAGCAGTTGATTGGCTGTGCCGGGGCGGTGTGATCGGAGCCTGACCTCAGGTGTTCCGAGCGCTGTGCCCGGCCACAACCGCGGCGGCAGCGGTGACATGAGGACAACGGGGCAAGACAGGCCCCACTCGCGGATCGCCTCCCAGACTGGCGCCCGGTACCACAACGGACCGATGCCGTCGGTCAGGACGACCACGAGCCGCCGGGCACCGGGATCGGCGAGCCGCGCGGCCGTGGAGCGAAGCCCGGGCACACGGGACACACGCACCGTTCCTTCGTCGTGCTCCAGGTTCCAGCGGCGAACCGTCCGGAAGGCCCCGTGGCGCTGGAGCATGACGACGAACTCGGCTGCGGTGTCTTGCCAAACGGCCATGGAGGGACCGACGTCGACGAAGACGTCTATGTCGAACCAGTGCTCGGCGCCGGTCCGGATGACGGGGGTAAGGACATTCGTATCGCAGAAGTATCTGATGGTCGCATTGACGTCTAGGACATGCCGTCGCTTCGACGGGTGCCGCAACTTCATCGGGCGCAGGGCCCTGCCGAGCTCTAGCGCCCCTGGCAGGGCGGGCGCCTCGGCGAGCATGATTGTCGACGTCTGGGCGCCCGGCCGGGGTCCGCCTGCGTCGCCGGATGTGATCGTGCCGGGATTCTCTTCTCCTCCGTCGCCTGCCAGGATGTCGTCCGCCGGGTCATGCGGCTCGGCGTCCGGCGGGCGCGGCTCCGTCGGGACTGATCGCGACGGCGCTGCAGGCTGCTGCCCGCCAGCCTGGGGGTCCGCGCCCTGCGCGCGCGCCAGCCACAGCCCGTCGGCGATTGCCTCGGCGTCGATCTCAGGGTCGGCCGCGTCGAGAGCGGCAACGAGCCGCCGGATCACGGCTGGTCGGCCTCCAGCCGCTTCTCAAGCAGTTCAATCACCCGGTCCCGTTCCTTTGAATGCGGGCCGACCTTACGGGTGACCAGGAAGATGGCGTTCATGAGCTGGTCGGCCGCGAGCGCCCGGGTGCCCTCGGCCTCGGCCGCGAACATCTCGATCATGTCGCCGCACTCCGCGGCGACCGCAGTGCCTAGGTGGGCGGTGACGATGTCGGTGAGCAGGTCAACGTCTGGCGGCGGCATCCGCAGCCGGATGCAACGGCGAAGAAATGCCGCCGGGAAGTCTCGCTCGCCGTTGCTCGTGAGGACAACGAATGGGAACTGAGCGCAGCGAACCTGCCCGCCGTCCACCGGGAATCGCCCTGTGCCTGGGGGCGCCTCGCGGACGTTCCGTGTACCGCCAACGCGGGCCAGCTCGGGGATCTCGAACTCTCCGCGCTCGAAAACGTTGAGCAGGTCGTTGGGCAAGTCGATGTCGGCCTTGTCGATCTCGTCGATGAGCAGCGCCCTCGGCCTGGCGGTGGGAAGCAGTGCGGTGCCGAGCGGCCCCAGGGTGAGGTAATCGGTGATGTCCGGCGCTCGTTTCTCGAGCTGGAGTTCCTGGAGCCTGCCCACGGCGTCGTAGCGGTAAAGCGCTTCGCTGAGCGTGCTGGATGAAGTGACATGCCAGCGGACGACGCGGCCGAGCGAGAGCTCGTTGGCAACGGACTCGATGAGCGTCGATTTCCCCGAGCCCGGCCGTCCGGTCAGCATCAATGGCCGACGGAGAGTCAGGGCGGCGTTCACCGCCTCAATCACCTCGGGGCGGGCCTGGAACTTGGTCCCGTTCGGCTCCGAGTTCGGCTCGATCACCCTGTCGGTCGCGGGGACCGTGCCATCGTACGTGCGCCACGGCGGTGGGTCCGGCAGTCGCTGGAGCTCTTGCGGGGGCGAGCCGATCCCTGTGTAGATCTTCCAGTCCTCAGCCATTCGATGCCATCTCCAAACCGAACCGATCGCCCAGCCGCTCGAAGGACGGCGGCAGCTCATCCACTTTGTCCCAAATCACGCGCAGCGCCCCTGATAGGTACTGGTCAGTCTGGCGGTGCCTGCGCAGGGCGGCGGGGAAGTCGCTGAGCGGCCCGGCCATCGGCGCTAGCCGGGCTTTCAGGTCGTAGCCTGCGGCCGGGGCGTCTTCGACCCATATGACGTAGGGGGCACCAGCAGCGACCGCCGCCATCAATGCCGTGGCACGCGGGTCCGCCCGAGCCTGCGGGACAAAGGAGAAAGCCACGTAGGCATCGCGGCTTTCCTTGACCGCCCAGCGCACCTCCTTGGCGTCGTCCCGGCCGAGCCATAGCACGCTCGGCTCAGCGCTCGGGGAAACCTCTATCACGGCCAGCTTCTCGTCCCAGGCGGCCCGAAGCTGCTGGATGGCCAGCCGTTCGGCGGCATGCAGCACCACCGGAAATTCCTCGCACAACTTGGTGGGCGGCGTGACAGCATCCTCGTATTCGAGTTCCGGAAGTTTCCCGAACTGGGCGAGCGCCATCAAGAATCCGATGGAGAAATCGGCTACCTGCGACTTCGCCCACTGGACGATCGTCCTGACCGCAGTCTTCAGACCCTCCTCGGTGGGCGCACAGGCCACTGCCTTGTCGTGCCAGCCGGGGCTGAGATAGCCCCTGACCGCTGTGGGCCATGCGTCCGGACTGGAGCTCCGCAGGTCAATGACCAGCTTGCGAGGCATCCGGGCCTCCGCGCCGACGTCGGCCCGCAGCGCCGCAACGGCTGCTTCGTCCATGCCTTGAGCGGAGAACCAGCCGGAGGGAACCCTCATATCCGGGCGCCGGTGCTGCAGGCGCACTACGAACTCGGCCAACGGCGTTCTTCCCGGCCTCGATTCTCTCAGATCGGCAAGCAGCTCAACCGCTTGATCGAATTCGGTCACGTCCGCGGGCACGTCACCCGTTGTCGCCGCCACCGCGCCCAGAACCTGCGGCAGCGGTATCCGCCGCAAGCGGTCAAGCAGCGGCGCCATGGCGCTCTGCAGCTGCCACCGGTGACGGACGGCCACGGCGGCCATGCGTTCGTCGTCGGTGGTTGCCGCATCGAGCAACGCCTGAAACAGCGCCTCCGCAGCCTGGCGATCGAGTACCGCGCTGACAAGGTTCAGCAAGTCACCTTCCCGGTCGGCGGTACAACGAACGGAACGCACGGTTCCTTGGAGCGCCCCCATGACCGCCTTCCGGCGATCTTCGGTTGCCAGTTGGGGAGCTCGGGCCAGCGTCGCGGCCGTCGTCCGCAGCTGCGCGGTGGCAAGGCCGGCGGACCGTGCGGACCGAAGCACCTTCCCAGGCACAGGGTCGCCGCCGAACACATGTTCCTTGCCATGCAGAATCTCCTGGATGCGCACCGGATGCTGCACCGTGAGGCCGTCGGCCCGGAGCCGGTCGAAGTGCCGCACCACATGATCGGCCAGCAGATCCATCGGAGGCGGCAGCGTCTGCGCGTGCGCGTCGAGCCAGTCCGCGACGACCTGGCCGAAACTGGCCTTGCGGTCAAGGATCGCCCGCTCGCCTTGTGCTGTGGCCATGAGCCCGTCACGATCCACAGCCCTCGAATCGCCAATGGCGAACTCGGACTCGGAAGCACGCGAGTTGAGCCGCATCTCCTGGATGAAGTTGGCGCACGCGTCGATGATGACTACCTGCTGACGGAGCCCTTTGTAGTCCTTGCCGCTCAGTGCCGCCAGCAGCCCGGTCACGCTGATGTTGTGCTTGGCTCGGCGTCCGGCATCGGCGCAGAAGAGTCTGCGCTGGAGCTTCTCATCCAGCGCTCCGTGGCCACTCCAGTACAACAGCAGGAGGTCCCCGTCCTGCTGGGGTAGTTGCTCGTCAATAACGTGGCGGACCTTATCAACGGTGGCAGGCACCGGCTCGGCAGGAAAGCCCAGGTCCGTGAGCGCCTGCCCGACCTTCGTTCGGTTCGTGTCGAGCGGTGACAACAGCACTGAGATGTTTTCGGCCGGGACGCCGCGTCGGCGTAGCCATCCGATAATTCGCAGGGCGGAATCGGCGGCGCCGTCGAGATCCCAGTCCTTCCCTGCCCCGTAGTGTTCGATGCCGACCACCACGGCATAGGTCCTCGCTGCGGAGGTCACTCTAGAAACCCACCGACGTGCCGCCACACCTCGTCGTTGCGCCAGTAGGCTCCGTGCGCCTGCGGGAAGGGCTCGCCGTTGTCCACACGCTGATCTGTGACTCGCCCGCGGAACACCTCGGCCCCGACATAGCTGAGAAAGTCTCGAGGGTCATAGATGTTTAGCCAGGACGGGAACTGCTTCGGCAGCGGCTCTCCATAGCGGAGGGCCGTGAGAGCGTCGATCTCGTAAAAGAAGGGCACTTGCGAACCGACGGTAATCAGTCGCGCGACGCCGGGGATGGGGTCTTCGATCAGGGCGTCTGCGCAAGCGACCCCGCCCAGGCTGTGGGCGATAAGCGATACAGGCCCGGTGGCCACTCCCGATACCGCGTCGGCGACAACCTGCCTGATGTACCGCCTGAGATCCGACCCGCGCGCCTGGTAGCGGATGATGTCGCCGGCAACCGGCGATGTGGCGTCCGACAGCGCACCCCGCTTCCTGCGGATCTGCGTTGTCGCGACGTGTGCGGCGATGCCCTTGAACGGGCGAGCCAGCCACGAGGCGATGCCCATGCCGTAGGCGTGCAGCTCGTCAGTAACGGCGTGAACGATGGCGTCGCGGACAACCCCGCCGATCGGCGGTTCCCCGGAATCATCGGCGCTGACGACCATATGGGCAACAAGAGCTCTGGCGACGGCCTTGCGCAACTCGTTGAGATTCTCCTGATTGGCTGCGTCCGCCGTCCGGTCGAATTCGGGTGCAGTCCGCATTGCCGCGCAAGCCGCATCGAAATGGAGCCGTAGGTCGAGGTCGCCAAGAAGCCGATTGAGTTCCTCCGCCGGCACGAAGCCCTCGATTTGTTCCTTGAAGCGAACCGATATCGGCACCTGGCCCGGCGCAAACTCGCCTCCGTCGCTGGGCCAGTTACTCAGCAGCCGTAGCTCGTACCACGGATCGGTGTAGAGCACAGACCAGAGTGCGAGCTCCTCGTCCGCCGCCGAGGCCCCATCACCGCTTGTGATGGCGTAGTCCGGAATTGATGCGCCGGCCGCCATCAATTCAGCACCTTCGGAGGCTCCCCAGAAGCAGCCGCGGACGTTTAGAGTCGGATCCAGTCCCCGCAACTGCTGCCTTACCACCGTGAACGATTTCGCCCACCCCTGCTCGCGTACGCCAGTTCCGTGAACAAAGACAACCACACCCGCCATAGGTCCCCCTCATGACGCGATGGCCCGAGGCCAAGAGCCTACAATGCCCAGAGCTTCGCAACCTATTGTTCGTAGGCTAGCCCTGATCTTTCAGCGGGGCTGATGGCTGCCGCTGGCCGGCGTTGTGTGCGGTTTCTGGACCTGGATTTTAGGCATGGGGTATGACGGCGGCCCGGCTCTCGGGCCGGGTGTCCGGGGTTCCACAGGCCCCTGGGTTTCCCTTCCTTGCTCGACGGGACTGGTCCTTGCTGGTCAGGTGGGGTGCGGGATGGGATGGACGCGCTGCCAGGCGGTGACGATCTCCTGTGCCCGGGGCCAGGTCGCGGCGATCTTCAGGGTTCTGCGGCGTCCGCCGCGGACCAGGCGGGCGGCGGCGTGCAGGACGCGGTAGCGCAGCGTCTTCGGCTCTGCCCTGGCGAGGTCGCCGTCCAGGGCCAGGAGCTTAAGCCAGGCCAGCAGGATGCAGGCGATCATGGCGGCGTCGAGCCACGCCTGGTTCAGCCCGTAGTCGTGCGAGGGGAAATGCCCGAGGCCGGCGCTCTTCCCGGTGCGGATGACGTCCTCGACGCGGGCGTGGACGCGGTGGGCGGCGTCGATGCAGGCGCACTGGCCGCGCCAGCCCCTGGTCGCGGCGGGCAGGTTCGTCACCCATAGGGAGTAGCGCCAGCCGTCGGCCGCCTCGAGCAGGGACAGCTGCGCGCCGGGGTGCGGCCGCTCGCGGCGGGCGAAGACCCGCATCGTCTTGGGCCAGCCCTGGAGCTGGTCGCCGGCCGGCCCTTCGCGCAGCAGCCCGGTCAGCTCGGCGACGTGCGCTTCCTCGATCCAGCAGGCCCGGTGGGCGCAGCGCGGGTCCGCGCAGGCGCCGTCGGCGCGGCGCTCGCGGACCTGGCCTTTCCCGTCGACCGCGGCCTCCCAGCCGGCCTCGGGGACCTGGCCGATCGCGGCCCTCTCCCGGGCGGCGAGCTCCCAGCCGACGGAGTAGGTGAGCTGGTAGCCGTGCCGGGAGGCGAGCCGGTCCAGCTCCTTGACCAGGGCGTGGCTCGCGCCGTCCCCGTCGCAGGTGACCATCAGCCGCCGGCGCAGCGCCGGCGGAAGTGCCGTGATCGCCTCCTCCAGCACGCGCAGGTGGTCGGCGGCGGTGTTCGACCCGGCCGAGCCGGGGCGCAGCATCCAGGCCAGCGGCTCGCCGGTGTTATCGCAGGCGGCCAGCAAGGGATGGTGGCCGTGGCCTTTGAAATTCGGCTCCGCCAGCTCCTTGTCGCTGTGCGCCGCCACGACGGTCGCGTCGAGCCGGATGCAGGTCACGCCCTCGAGCCGCCGGTCCGCGACCCGGACCGGCGGCAGCCCGTCGTGCCGGGCGGCGCCGTGCGCCCACGCGTGCCGCCGCGCCCTGCCCACCGCCGCCGTGACCTTGCGCCGCCTGCGGTCCCCGCCGCCGGCGGTCTCCTTCAGCGCCCGCCACACGGTCGGCACCGACGCGACCTGCCCGAACAGCTCCCGCTGATCGCCCATCACCCGGAAATCGCTGATCACCCGCGCCCCGTCGGCGACCGCGCACGCCAGGTCCGACAAGACACGGCCCCGGTCATGCCCGCCCAGGGGCGACGGCAGCGCCGCCGACAGGCCGGCCGTCAGCCCGGTCCGGTCGGCCAGCTCCCGCAGCAGGACCAGCCCAGCGTGCGACACGATGCCCGTGCCGCCTCCCGTCACTTCAAGACCGCGCGACCATCCGGTAGCGTGCACGCGGAAAGTGCTCCTCGAACTGGGAGTGATAAAGGCTTCGACACCCCTTATCATCCCAGGTCAGGAGCACTTTTCCATTCAAGCGCGCCGGTCAACCACCGAACCCCGTGAAAAGCCAGGGCTAGATTGGCGCACGATCCGGGAACCTACTGACGTGCGCGGGCGGTGCAACGTCGACCGCCATGAGCATCGAGCGTCTCTGACGGCGATTGCGGGACCGCCGTCCTTCGGTCTCGCCTTTGGCCGTCGCAGCTTTCTTGCTGTTATCTCGCCCTACGGCAGGGCGGGCCATGATCACGAAGGATTCATACACTTATACGATAATTATCCTTCGCCAGGATAAAAGCCTTCGTGATTACGGAGCCGAACACCGACTCGTGGCGTGATCGAAGTGACCTGGGTGCCCGGCTGGTCTTTCGGTGAACGATTGAGGTTAGTAGGAGGCCGTGTGCGCGAGTTCGCCGTCACCGGCGCAATCGTGGGTGACATGATCGGGCGTCCTGTCACGCGCTGAGCTGATTCCTCGAAGGAGTCGCGGCCGGACGCTGAGCGGATCGGCACCGCCGACCGGTTCGCTCCCTGGGAGCAGCGTTGACCGCCACCGTGCGGGGCGGTGACTCTTATGACCCGGATTTCCTGGTGGCGGCGGCGACCGCCGCTGTTACGAGCGATGGGGTGGACTGGTCAGCGCGCGCCCGCGCTGCGGGCGTGGGCGGCGGCGTCGGCGGGGGTGCCCGCGAAGGGCTCGCCGTGGCCGGGCAGCAGCAGGCCCGCGTTGATGGCGTGGAGCGCCGTCAGTGAGGCGAGGGCGGTGCGGCTGTCGTGCGTGAACGCGCGCGAGACGACGCCGGGCCCGCGGTAGCCGGTGATGCCGTCATAGGTGACCAGGGCGTCGCCGGTGAACAGGAGGCCGCGGTCGGCGAACAGGTAGCCGACGCTGCCGGGGGTATGGCCTGGCAGCGTGATCACGCGCGGGCGGCCGGGCACGTCGTCAAGCACCCGGTCACCGTCCACCGTCCGCGGGTCGGTGACCTTTGAGCCCGTGAAGCCGCCCATCCGGCCCATGTACGCGATCGCGCGCAGCGTCGCGGGACGGCGGATGAGGTATGGGAGCAGCGAGCGTTCCGGCTTGGCCTCCCGGCTCGCGGCGCGCGCGCCCCCGGCGAGCCCGGCCGCGTCACGCTCATGCACCCACACGTCGGCCCCGGCCCGCCGGGCGGCGGCCGCGACCCCGGTGTGGTCGGGGTGCGCGTGGGTCAGCAGGACCGCGCGGAGGTCGCCGAGCGAGTGTCCGGCGCCTTCCAGGTACGACCGGAGCTGCGGGAGGTGCCCGGGCAGCCCGCCGTCGACCAGCACTAGGCCGCCGGGCTCCGCCAGCAGGTAGAAGTTGACCTCTGCGTCGCCGAGCCGAGTGAGGCCCGGGGCGGGCGACGGCGCCGCCGACCGGTGCGGGGCAGTGCTTGGCATGGCATCCTCCAGGTGAACGAAGGCGGGCATCGGGGCCCGCATAATTAGATACATAGTACTGTAACGAATTATGGAGGCAACGTTATGCCCGCGCCCAGGCCCTACGACGCCAGCAGCCGGCTCGAGAGCGCCGCCCGCAACCGCGCTGCGGTCCTGGCGGCCAGCCGCGAGCTGCTGTTCCGGGACGGCTACCACCGCATGACGGTGCGTTCGGTGGCCGGCCAGGCCGGGGTGTCGCCCGAGACGGTCTACAAGGCCTTCGGCGGCAAGGAGGGGCTGATGAAGGCGCTGTGGGACGTGACCCTGGCCGGCGACGACCAGCCGGTCGCGATCGCCGACCGGCCGCAGATGCAGGAGGTGCGGCTCGCCGCCGACCCCGTGGAGAAGCTGCGCCGGTGGGCCCGGTTCGTCTGCGGCGCCAACCAGCGGCTGGCACCGCTGTACGGCCTGCTCGCCCAGGCCGGCCCCGACGTCGCCCAGATGCTAGCGACGACCCAGCAGGAACGGCTGACCGGCGTCCGCGCGCTGGTCGCGCACCTGGCCGACGTGGGCCTGTTCGCGGCCGGGGGTGACCAGGAAACGGCCGCGGACGCCTGCTGGGCGCTGACCGGGCCGAGGCTGTTCCTCGACCTGACCACCGACCGCGGCTGGCAACCCGATCAGTACGAGGACTGGCTGACCCGGATGCTCACTGCGAACCTCCTCACGACCGTCGGCTGAGCGAGAGCGGATCGCTGAGCCGCGGACCCGGATCGTCAGCTGCCGCTGGCTCGGTCCAGCCACTCGGATAGCAGCGCGCGTTCGGCGTCGCTGAGGGTCGCGAGGTCGGGCACGAGGGTACGGAACGTGACGGCGGCCGCGATCGTGCTCCCTCCGGGGAGCGCGGGGGCGTCGGTCAGGATCGTCTGCATCACCGCGTCGTACATGGCGTCCGCCAGGCCGGGGTCCCGGTCCTCGGGCGCCATCGACAGCAGGGTGAACACGGTGCCGGTGCCCGCGGCGTGAAAGAGGTCCACCGCCCGGCGCTCTGTCACCCGGAGACGGCCGGTCGCCGCGACACGGCGCATCCGATTGCGCAGTACCTCCATCCCGGCGGCCGCGGCGGGCGAGCGGCCGCCCCGGCTGGGGTCGGCGATAAAGGCGAACAGCGCGGCGTTGGCGAGGCCGAAGCCGATATGCGTATGCCAGGCGCCTCGCAGGACCGCGATCGGGTCGCCGTTGTCGGCCGCGACCGCCTTATCGGCGACGTAGACGGCAAGCACGTGCTCGGCAACGGCGTCGAGCAGACCGTCCTTGTCCCCGAACAGCCGGTAGATGGTCGGCGCCTGCACCCCGGCCGCCTCGGCCACGGCACGGGTAGTGACGGCCGCCGCGCCCTGCTCGCGCAGTAGTCGCGCCGCGACCTCCACCAGGTTGTCGCGCGTCTCGCGCCTATCGGCGTACGTCCTCACGTCCGGCATGTAGCAACGATAACACAGTATTGCTATCGCGCGTTATCGCTGGTAGCTTGCAGTTGATTCCAATGATCACAGGAGGCGGACCATGATCGTCATCACCGGCGCCACCGGCCAGCTTGGCTCTCTGATCGTCGCTTCGCTGCTCGAGCGCGTCCCCGCCGCGGAGGTGGGTGTCAGTGTCCGCGACGCTGGCCGTGCCGCCGACCTGGCCGAGCGCGGCGTCCGGGTGCGGCGCGGCGACTTCAGCGAGCCGAACTCCCTGGCCGACGCGTTCGAGGGCGCCACCCAGGTACTCATCGTCTCGGCGAACGAGGTCGGCGGGGATGCGGTCGACGCGCACACAGCTGCGATCGACGCCGCGATCGACGCCGGAGCGGAGCGTATCCTCTACACCAGCCATCAGGGCGCAAGCGCCGATTCGCCGTTCGCGCCGATGCGCGATCACGCCGCCGCCGAGGAGTACCTCGCGGCGACCGGAACGCCGTTCACGTCGCTGCGAAACGGGTTCTACGCCAGCACCGTCCCGTTCATCCTCGGCCAGGCGCTCACCACCGGCGAGATCGTCGCGCCTGCGGACGGGCCCGTCTCCTGGACCACGCACGCCGACCTGGCCGAGGCGGCGGCGATCATCCTCGCGGATCCGGGTCGGTTCGACGGCCCGACCCCGCCCCTAACCGCGCCTGACACGTTCGACCTCGACGACGTCGCCGACATTGCGACCAAGCTCACCGGGCGAACCATCCGCCGCACCGTCGCCGACGACGACAGATGGGCCGCCGACCTTGCCGCGCACGGCGCGCCCGAGGCGCTGGCGACGATGCTGCTTGGCATGTTCCGGGCCGCGCGGCAGGGCGAGTTCTCCGTCACCAGCCCGACCCTCGCAGACCTGCTCGGGCGTCCCGTCACCCCGCTCAGCTCGTTCCTTGAAGGAGTCGCCGCCGCACACGAGCGGGTCTGAGCGAATCCCGCCCGTTTGTGCCATCATGAGGTGTCGTGTTCGTCGCGGGAGGAGAACAGATGATAATCACCATGGCCGTCCACGCCGCTGTGTCTCCCGCGCGGATCGCCTGATCCCGGCCCTTCTCCAGTCTCTCCCGTGCTGAATCCTGGCCCGGGTCAGCTCTGAAGCCTTCGCGCGCGGGGCACCGCGGCTGCAGCGTTCACCGTCGCAGCTTCGCGTGGAGGTTCTGTCATGTCTGCTCGCTCCGGCCTGCGCCGTGCTCCGGCGCGCCGGGTCCGTCCGTCGATCCGCGATCCGCGGTTCGCTTTCCTGCTCGCCGGGCAGTCGGTCAACTCAATCGGCAGCTGGGCATCGGCGATCGTGGTGTGGGGGTTCGCCGCCTACCGGTTCAGCGCCAGCCCGGAAGCCATCTCGATCACGGTCATCTGCTGGTCTGTGCCGCCCGCGGTGCTCAGCCCGCTCACCGGCGCGCTCGCCGACCGGTTCGGCCCGCGCGTCATGATGATCGCCGGGTACCTGGCGGCGGCCGCCGCCGCGCTCGCCATGGCCGCCGCCGGCTCGCTGGCCTTCCTCGACGTCATGGCGGCGGTCTACGGCGCCGCCCGGTCGCTGTCCGGTCCGGCCGCCGGCGCGCTGCCGCCGCGCGTCGTGCAGCCCGATGACCTGCTCGCCGCGAACTCCCTGCTGAGCGTCACCAGCTCGATCGGGCAGGTCGCGGGACCGCTGGCGGCCAGTGCGCTGTTGGCGACGGTCGGCTTCGGGGCCGCGTTCGCGGCGGACGCGGCCACCTATCTGGCCGGGGTCGTAGTCCTGCTCCCGCTTCCGCTGTTGCCGGTTCCCGGCGAGCCGGCTGGCAGCGCCCGCAGTTCCGGCGGTTCCCCCGCCGCCGAGAGCCGCTCCGCCGGCGGGCGGCCCCGGCTGCGCGCGGCCACGGCGGGCGCGGTGGCGGTGGCGCGGGACCCGGGCCTGCGCCTGGTCGCGCTGGCCCTGATGGCGGTCATGGTCACGTCCGGGGGCTTCCTGGTCGTCGAGCCGCTGTACGCCCGGCACGTGCTGGGCCGGCCGCCGTCGCAGTTCGCGCTGTTCGAGGCGGCGATCGGGATCGGGGCGATCGTGACCGGCCTGGCACTCCCCCGCGCCCGCCATCGGTTGTCGGGGACCGGGGCCAGGACGAAGGCGCTGGCCGGCGGCGCGATCGGCTACGGGCTGGCGGCGGCCCTGTTCACCGGGACCAGCTGGATCCCGGCCGCGTACCTGGGCGCGTTCGCGTGGGGAGCCAGCGGCACCGTCTTCTACACGGTCGCGGCTACCACCCTGCAGCGGCTCGCCCCCGCCGGCACGCTGGGCCGGGTCGCGGGCGTGATCTCCACCGCCGAGTCGGCGGCCGAGACCGCGAGCATGCCGCTGGCCGGCCTGATCGTCGCCGTCGCCGGCATCCGCCCCGGCGCCCTGACGCTGGCCGCGGTCGCCGTCGCGGCCGGGCTGGCCTGCCTGCGCTGACGCCGCGGACCGAGGCGCACCTATTGACTGGCGGGCACTCACGAAATGACCAGGCCTGATTACGTTGTTCGCGCCAGCCGACGAAGCCTCATGCGGCGCAATTCCCTTGCTTAGTGGATTCTGTGGAATGTTAGAACCCCAGCCCCTGGTATTTGAGCGGTGACATGGTTAATCTTTGCTTGTGTGGGGTGAGTAACAGGGGACGCATGCTTGCGGTGACGAGTCGTGGATTATTTCAATCCCTGAATGACGTCGTGTCGAGCGTGCGCATGGGGAGGACCAATGGATTGCCCTTCGTGCGGAAGACAACAAGATCAATCAAACATGTACTGCGATAGCTGTGGCACGCTTATCGCGTCCGACGAGGAGTCAGTTGACTCCGGCGCGATGTTTGAGCAGACCTCGCCGCCGCAAACCGTGGCCATCGACGCTGCTCACACAAGTTTTTCCGGCTACCCCGAGGCAGCGCTCACGGCGGAGCGGGCTGCGGTCTCACGCCAGCTCCCGGCTGCGCCTGGTTCGACCATCGGCAGGAAACAACTGACCTTTCGCCTCGCGCACGGCGAGCAGGTGCTCAAGGAATATGACGTGGTCACGCTGAGCACCGGCCTATTCAAGCGGCAGCGCGGTCATGGCACCCTCTACGTCACCGATGCCCGGGTGGTCTTCTACGCCCAGGTTTACCCGCGCGGCACGCAGAAGGCGAGCTGGATTTTCCAGCAGACCAATCTCAAGGACATCAGCGGGCTCGGCGCGAACGTGTCGCGGCGGCTGAGCCTCGGGCTGGTGGTGCTGACCCTGGCCTTCGCTCTCCTGACGATCGGCACTGCGCTCACGATAGTGCTGATTCCGCTGGCGATCGTCTTCGCCATCGTGACAGTGCTTCTGATCGTCGCGTTGGTCCGAGACTCTAGCCGCCGCGGCGACGTGGGCGTCGTCATCAACTCGCGGGAGGCGGAAAGCAGTCCCATCGCATTCGGGCATCTGCCGGAGCAGCGCGGATTCCTGGACGCGCTGGGGCGCCTGCTCATTTTCCCGATCGCGATCTTCCTCCGTTCCTACAGCGCGTTCGACGTCGTCGCGGGAGATCCCGGTAGCGACGCCGCCGAGCTCCTGCACGAGCTCGGAGCGCTGATCATCGACCTGCAGACACGGGGGACGATGGCCTATCCGGAGTGGAACATCCTCGTCCCGGCCGGCGCGGTGGGAGCGGCTGCAGCCCAGTGAATTCGCGCGAAGCACCGCCGAACGCGGGCGCGGGGACGCCCGGCGTCGAGCACAGCACGGTCACCATTCTCGAGGGAATGCAGCTCCGCCGGGAGCCTCCTGCGTCGGACCGCTTCTCGTTTGACAAGCTCATCGAGACCAACATCCTGCTCCTGGGAGGAATCGGCTCAGGCAAGACCAACGCGATGAAGCATCTGGTCCGGCAGTTCCGCGACAAGAACGGCCCGGACGATATCTTCGTCTTCTTCGACGCGAAGGGGGACTTTCTCAAGCATTTTCACCGGCCGGGCGATGCCACCATATCCAGCGCCCCCGCCGTCGACCCGGGCGGCGTCGTATGGAACGTCTTCCGTGACTTGGCCGAGGACCCGCGGCAGCGCGCCGAGGAGGCCTTTGAGGTCGCCTCCACTATCTTCAGCGACGAGCTCGGATCGGCCGGCCAGAACATGTTCTTCGCCGCGGCGGCGAGAGACATCTTCGCCGGCGTCCTAGAGCTTATGGCGACGAACCAGTCGGCGGGCCGGGCGTGGTCCAACAAGGAGCTCAGGGAAAAACTTGAAAGCTCGGCCGAAGAACTGCGCGATCTCTTCGAAGACAGCGACACCCTCGCCGGAACTGCCCGCTACCTCGAGGGCGGACCCGCGGTCCAGTCCATCCTCGCCTTCTTGCAGCTCACGCTCAGGAAGGCATTCTCGGGGGTATTCCGGGAGCAGGGCGACTTCTCGGTCCGGGACTTCGTCCGGCGCCGGGGCAGCCACGCGCTCTTCATCGAATACGACATCTCCGTCGGCAGCGGCCTGCTTCCCGTCTACCGGGTGCTGATGGATCTTGCCATGAAGGAGGCCCTCGGCTTCGGCCGGGAACGACTGCGGACCACGACGAAGGTGCCGTACAACTTCTACTTCGTGCTCGACGAGTTCGCGCTGCTCCCCCGGCTTTCACACGTCGGCGATGGCATTAACTTCGGCCGTGAGCTCGGGCTTCACTTCCTCGTCGCGACCCAGAACGTCAACCAGGTCTTCCACGGTTACCCGGGTGGGGCGGGCGAGAGCATCCTGTCGGGCTTCGGCACGGTGCTCGCATTCCGGCTCGCCGACCAGGCCAGCCGAGCCCTGGTCCAGCAGCGGTACGGCACCAACCGCAAGCAGATCTCCACCTACGCGCCGGTCCGCCACGAGGGGGTAAGGCAGAAGGTCGTCGACGGAAACGTCATCGAGGACTGGCACATGTCTGGCTTGGACAAGGGGCAGTGCATCGCCCTCGTGCCCCAGGAGGCGCCGTTCCTGCTGAAATTCAGCGAGTTCAGGGGCAGGCCGAGTGACCGGCGACCGGTCGGCTAGCCGAGCTCCGGCCCGACCTGCGGGCCAAGCTCCGCGCCGAGCTGCGGCGGGGCCATGCGCACCCCGGGCTGGGCCGTCTGCCCCGCGTGATGGACCAAAAGCACGTTGACCGCCTCATGGCCCCACTCGGGCATATCGTGCGCCATCGCTTGCGGGGTAACGCCGACCATAATGAGCGAGGCGCTCAGCAGAAAGCCTGCTACGTGCTTGAGCACAGTACGGGCAATCGCCCGCCGTCGGGCCCGGTTCTTGGTCCCCTTCTGGAAGTCGCTCGCTACCGCGCAGACACTTGTGCGCAGAGCCTCGATCCTTTTCGTCGCCTCCGTGTATAGCTCATCTTGGCTAAAACCTCGATGGCGCCGGCCGGTCGACTCGGCTTGCTTGATTAGCTCATCGACATACGATTCTGGGTCTTCAATCGGCGCTATCCCTGACACGGTCGGCCGACGCTCGCTGATCCGGCTCAGCGCCTCGCCGAGCGGCCCCAGGAACGGTCGGACGGCCTGCCAATCTGGGATAACGTCAGCGATCGGCCCACGGGACCCGGGCCGGAGCCCCTCCCAGGCGGGGCCGTTGACCCAGCGGTCGATTATTCCACAGGCCTCCGCGCAGGCTTGGGAAAGCTCGCGGTCTTGCTCATCGTCGGAGAGCGTGCTCCGCGCATCACTCCTGACTAGTGCCTCAATGATGTGCTTCTGAACCACCTCAATCTCGTCGAGACTTACACCTTCACGCATCAACAATCTCCTCCACTAAGGCGCCAGATCCGCCTGCCGCTGACGGCATTATTCATACTGTGCTGGACATGATCTCCGAGGTAGTATTACCACTAAATCATAACCGTCACCTCATGCGTAATAGGGACCGAGATAGATGGGGTATGCGCATGAACTTCTGCCCGAAATGCGGTCGGCAGCGTTCGACCAGTACTCGGTACTGTCCTGGCTGCGGGCGCGACTTCGGCGTCGCGCCGACGGGCGGCGCCGATCTCACGGCTGAACCTGACGTCGGGTCACCGCGCCTGGACGCTGATACGGAGGGATCGCCCCCGACCGTGACCATGGGGCCGACCGACCCGGTCGTTCCGCCCCCACCGGCTCCGTTCTGGCCGGTCAGGCCCTCGCGGCAGTCGCCTTGGGAGCGGTTGGCAGGCCGGCGCTCGCTGTGGATTGTGGTCGCGGTCGTTGTGCTGCTCGCGGCCGGCGGCGGCGCGTTCGCACTCGTCAGCTCGACCGGTAACCGGCAGGCGGCACTGCCGCCGGGCCATGCGCCCACGGTGGCGTCGAGTGCCCCGGCGCCGCCGACCCATCCCGCGGCCACGCAGTCAGCGAGCCTGCAGGCATCCACGTCCCCCTCGGCTTCCCCGTCCCCGTCGCCCTCCCCCTCGGTCTCGCCGAGCGTGGTCAGCGTCGCTCCCGCCGTTAAGCCGGCCTCGGCGCCGGTGGAGATCGTGCTCAGCCATTACTTCCAGGGGATCAACGATCATAACTACGCGGAATACGCGAGCTCCCAGACCGCGCAGGGCAAGGTGGACCAGCCCCGGGCGTCCTTCGACTCCGGGTACGCGACGACGGCCGATTCGCGCATGACGCTGACGTCGCTGACGCCCACGGGATCGGGTGACCTGACCGCGACGGTGACGTTCACCAGCCGCCAGTCGCCCTCCGACAGCGTCGACCACAGCGACTGCAATGCATGGACGCTCAACCTCTACCTGGTGCCGAACGGCGCCGGCTACCTGATCACCCCGGCCCCGCCGGGCTACGAGCCCAGCTACAGCGACTGCTAGCGAATGAGCCCGGCCGTCATCGCGCTATCACTCGTCCCTTGCTGACCACGGTGACGCCGCCGGCCGACACGACGAACCCGCGGGCGCGGTCGCGCTCCTTGTCCACCCCGACGGTGGCGCCCGCCAAGACCGTCACGTCCTTGTCGAGGACGGCGTTCTCGACGACAGCGCGGCTGTGCACGTGAGTGTTGTGCAAGATCACCGCCCGGTTCACCCGCGCCCGGTCGTCTACCCGGACTCCGGGGGACAGGATTGAGTCGCTGATCAGCCCTCCGGTTACGATCACGCCGTTGCTGACCACGCTGTCGACCGCCCGTCCGGGCCGGTTGCCGTCCTCGTGGACGAACTTGGCTGGCGGCTGGCAGGGCACCTGGGTCACGATCGGCCACTGCTGGTTGTACAGGTTGAACGGCGGAATCACTGCCCGCAGATCCATGTGCGCGTTGAAGTAGGAGTCGATGGTCCCGAGTTCCCGCCAGTAGCAGCGGTCGTGCGGGCCGGCCCCTGGCACCTCGTTCTGCCGGAAGTCGTAGGCCTGCGCGGCCCCGTCGCGGGCCAGCCGGGGGATGATATCGCCGCCCATGCTGTGCCCGCTGTCCTCGTCGATCGCGTCCTTCTGCAGCGCCTCGATCAGCACGTCGGGGTCGAACACGTAGATGCCCATCGACACCAGCGACTCGTTCGGCCGGCCAGCACGGCCCGGCGGGCTGGCGGGCTTTTCCAGGAACGCCTCGATGGAGTAGCCATCGGCGGCGGCGCGCATCACGCCGAAGTCCGACGCCCGCGCCCGCGGCATCGGGATCGCCGAGACCGTGACCCCCGCTCCCCGGGCGACGTGCTGGTCGATCATCTGCGCCGGGTCCATGCGGTAGACGTGATCGGCTCCGCACACCACGACGAGATCCGGCCGGTGCTCGTCGAGCAGGCTCAGCGACTGGTAGATCGCGTCAGCCGAGCCCGCCTGCCAGCGTGGTCCGGTCCACTGCTGAGCCGGCACCGGGATCACCTGATCGCCGAGCGCGCCGCTCAGCCCCCAGGCGGTCGCCAGATGGCGGTCGAGGCTGTGGCTCTTGTACTGGGTGAGCACGCAAATCCGCCGGATTCCGCCGTTGGCCAGGTTGGACAACGCGAAATCGACCAGCCGGTAGACACCTCCGAACGGAACTGCCGCCTTGGCCCGCTCTGCGGTCAACGGCGTCAGCCGCCGCCCGGGCGCCCCCGCCAAGACAATGCCAAGAACACGCTTGCCCCTCATCCCCGCACCCCCTGCCGCGCCCCCAGCGGCTTCCATGCGTTTTCCCAGCAGCGAACCAGCTCAACCTCGCGAGCCGGCCGGCGTCACACTGCGTCCCGTGCACCTCATCCAGAAACGACCGGTCCAGGCGAGTTCGGTTGAGTATGGTTGGTCCGTGCGGCGATCCGGAAGGCTATTGCTCACAGGGGTTTCCGCAGCGGCCCTCGCTCTGGTCGCGGCGTGCGGAACGCAGCACGGGACTTCCTCGCTTCCCCTTTCCGCGCCGTCATCTTCTCCTGCCGGGCCGTCTGCTAGCGAGCCGACAGCGAAGCCCTCCGTACCCGAGTGCCCCGAGGTTCCCGGCGTCGTCGCGGCGACGCCGTGCGTGTCCGTTGGCGCGCAGCAGAACCAGCAGGCCAACCAGACGTTCAACTCGCGCATCCCGCTCCCGGCTGCGGTCGCGGCCGAGGCCGCGCCGGTGATCCGACGGATCCAGGAGTCGCTCGAGAAGCTCACCACCGCTCAGCGGATGAACGAATCTGACATCCGGTCGGCCCTGCTCGCAGGCGGAATGCAGAGCACCGATCTGGTCCTGCTCGACAACTCGCCTTCCTCCACGCCCGCCGCGTTCGGCGGGTATGTACTGCTCAATACCCGCACGCCGGTCTGCGCGTGGGGCACCGTCGGCGTGAAAGCCGTCGTGGTGGACTCCGGAGGGATAACGCGCGAGGGCGGCTGCCTGCCGAGCGCCGGAGGCCACTGACAAGGCCAGGGAACATCGATGCCTTATAGTTAGTTGTGCTAAACAACTAGCGGCCGGCGACGGTGGGGATGATTGGTGAGGATCAAGCCAGGGGCGTTCTTCGATGGGACTTTCTCGTCGTTGAAGGTCCCGAATTACCGCCTGTACTTTACCGGCCAGTCGATCTCCATGGCCGGCACCTGGATGCAGATGACGGCGCAGTCCTGGCTGGTGCTGACCCTCACCCACTCGAGCACCGACCTCGGGCTGGCGGTGGCGCTGCAGGCGCTGCCGGTCCTGTTCCTCGGCCCGTACGGCGGCGTCATCGCCGACCGGGTGGACAAGCGGCGGCTCATGATCGCGCTGCAGATCGCGATGGGGTTCCAGGCCCTCGCGCTCGGGCTGCTGGTCGTGTTCGGCTCGCCCCGCTTCTGGGAGATCTGCGTGCTGGCGGTCATCCTCGGCCTCAACAACGCCTTCGAGAACTCGGCCCGGCAGTCGTTCGTCCGGGAGATGGTCGGCAAGGACGAGCTGCGCAACGCGATCACGCTGAACTCGGTGACGGTGAACGCGGCCCGCGCGGTCGGGCCCGCCATCGGCGGGGTGCTGATCGCGACGGCCGGCATCGGGGTCTGCTTCCTGCTGAACGCGGCGAGCTTCGCGGCCGTCGTCGCCTCGCTGCTGATGATGGACCGCTCCGCCCTGCGGCCGAGCCCGCCGGTCGCCGCGGGCCCGGGGCCAGCTGCGCGAGGGCCTGCGGTACGCCGCCCGGACGCCCGACGATCGCCATCCCGCTGGCGATGATGGGCCTGGTCGGCCTGCTCGCCTACGAGTTCAGCGTGTCGCTCCCGGTGCTGGCCGAGCGGACCTTCCACGGCGGCGCGGAGGCGTACGGCTTCATGACCGCGGCGATGGGCGTCGGCGCGGTCATCGGCGGCCTGTTCACCGCCGCCCGGGGGCGGACCGGGCTGCGCCCGATGATCCTCGCCTCGGTCGGCTTCGGGGCGGCCATCCTGGTCTGCGCGTTCGCGCCGTTCCTCGGCCTCGCCTACGCCGCGCTGCTGTTCGTGGGCTGGGCGAGCGTCTCGTTCATCGCCATCGGCAACTCCACGATCCAGCTCAGCGCCGAGCCGGGCATGCGCGGGCGGGTGATCTCGCTCTGGCAGGTCGCCTTCCAGGGCACGACGCCGGTCGGCGGGCCCGCGATCGGCTTGATCATCGCCCTGACCGATCCCCGAGTCGGCCTGGCGGTGGGCGGGTTGTCGTGCTTCGCGGCCGCGTTCGGCGGCGTCGCCCTCGCCCGGCGCTACCGCCGGCCGCGTCAGCCGGATTCGATCGAGCTCGAGGGCTCTGCCCTGGTCGGCAGGCGCCCGGCCGAGGTCCCGGCCGCCTGACAGCAAGGCGCCCCGGGGAATTGGGCAACGCCGCGTTGCACGATTCCCCGGGGCGGTGAACCTTTGCTAGGGCAGGTAGTTGAACAGTCCGAACACGTGGCTGAAGTACCACGTCGGCTGGGCGACGCCGGAGCAGCTGCCGGCGCCCTTGGTGCCGACGCAGCCGCCGTTGTCACGCTGCAGGGCCCAGATCGAGAGCAGGCCCAGGTTGTGGGTGGCCGCCCAGCCCAGCAGGGCCGGAGCGTCGGCGGTGGTGAAGGTCTCGGCGCTGCCGAAATCGTCGATACCGGGCATGGTGGTGATGCCGATGGAGTGCCAGAGCGCCAGCGGCGACTCTTGCGGGTAAAGCGACTCGAGCTGCCCGTGGGTCGCGGTCGCGGCGTCCTCCGCGTCGGCCAGCATGTCCTGGGTGGTGCCGAAGTAGTAGTCGAAGGTCATGACGTTGACCTCGGCGATCTTGGCGTTCTCGGCGACCGCGTTCTGCAGCACGGCCAGGCCGGACGCCGTCAGGCCGGTCGGGTTGACCGGGATCGTGTAGTCGAACTGCACGACCTTGTGGTGCGCCGCCGCCCACGCCTCGGTCTGCGCGACCGCCTCGTTGCGCCGCTCGATCCCGGCCGTGTTGGTCAGCGAGTCGGCCTCCACGTCGAGGTCGATGCGGGTGACGTGATACGTGGTCACCAGGCTTTCGTACACGCCCGCGATCGCGCTGACGCTGGTGCAGCTGTCGGCCAGTTCGGTGCCGGTCGTGTCCGCGCTGTACCCGCCGAAGGACGGGATGACGGTCCCGCCCCGCGCCTGGATGGCCGCGATGTCGGCGCCGAAGCTGCCCGCGACGGTCGCCGAGATCGGCGTCGACGTGTCGCCGTTCCAGTCGGCCGTGCACGAGCCCGCGGTCGGGGTTTGCAGGAAGGCGAGCGACACGTACTTCGCGCCGGACTCGGCCGACAGCTGGGCCAGGCCGCCGTCGGTGCTGTCGTAGGCCTCGAAGTACGGCGCGTAGACGTGCGGCGGCAGGATAACGTCCGCCCCGCGGGCTGCGTGGCTGGTAGTGGCGGCGCTGGCGGTGGCCGTCGCCGCCGCGGTGGTGATTCCCGCCGCGGCGAGCGCGGCCACCGCGAGGGGGATGAATCGTCTCAAGCGCGGATTCCTTCACTGGTCGGTGACGAACGAACGAGGACGATCGCGCCAACGCGACATGGCGAGGCCCGATCGCTATTGATCAAATAGGAAACTTTCCTATTTGTTTACCCGTGCAGGAGCGTAGTCTCGCCCTCGATACGCGTCAAGATGCGTGCGCCATCAGGGATCAGTGAGATTGCGCCCGCCCGATGGGGAGTCCGCGTCCTGCTGACCAGCCGGTCCGCACATCGTGTAATTACGTCTGGAAGCAAGTACTTGCGGCGTATAAATCAAGATATTGCAAGGCAATGTCGCGCGAGTTACAGTCACGTCAGCTCCCCGCCCGCTCAAGGAGGAACGCGACATGAGCGTGAAGGGATACGCGTCGGCGTTGTGGCACCACGGCTTTCGGCCGCGGCGACTAGCGCCGTTCGTCGTGCTGGCGGTGACTGCTCGCGCTCCTCGGCGGCTTCCGCGCCCCGATGGCGCAGGCGGCCTCGTCGCCGACCACGCCGATCTGGTCCACCCAGCTCGACTTCGACAACAACGGCACCGCCTGGTCGGAGTCGTTCTTCGCCGGGCTGGCGGCCGACGGCCTGACCACCGCCGAGCTCAACATGCCGTGGGGCACGATCGAGCCCTCGGCCGGGCACGTTCAGCTTCACCGAGTTCGACACCGAGCTCGCCAACGCCAGCGCGGCCGGCATCCAGCTCATCCCGATCTTCTGGCAGGCCGGCTGGGGCGGCAGCCCCGCCCCGTGGATCAGCGACTTCGAGGTCGGCAGCGGCGGCGCGCAGGGCCAGGCGCCCGACCTGGTGGGACCCGACCGAGCAGTCCGAGTACTTCACCTACGTCACCGACACGATCCAGAACGCCGTCGGCCAGCCCGGCGGCTACGGCGGCGCGATCCTGGACTACGGCTACCTCGACGCCCAGTGGGACCTCAACGGCGCCGGCGGCGGCTACGCGGCCGACGACATCAGCGAGTTCCAGAACACGTACCTGCCGCAGACCTACGGCACCATCGCCACGTTCAACTCCGACAACGGCACCTCGTACAGCTCGTTCAGCCAGGTGCCCGCGGCCGCGCCCGGCCAGGCCCTGTTCGGCGTGTTCCAGGCGTTCCGGGCGTGGAGCGTGCAGCAGACCTACGGGCAGCTCACCGCCGACGTGCGCAACGTCACCGCCAGCACCCCGCTGTACTACTACTTCGGCGGCGGCTTCGGCAACGCGACGTCCTACGCCAACAACCCGGACACGTTCTTCCAGCTGGCGAAGCAGTACAACGTCACCATCATCGACGACGACGCCTCGTCCCAGGGGCTGACCCTGACGTTCGGCAGCCTGGCCCGCGCCTACGGCGTGAAGGTGGCGCAGGAGTGGACCGCGCCGCCCGACAACAGCCAGCTCGCCGCGAAGGCGGTGTCGTGGATATCCCTCTACGCGATGGGCCTGCCCGACGGCGGCGGCGAGGACTTCTTCATCCACGACGGCACCCAGAAGGACACCGTCGGCTTCCCGATCTACACCAGCTGGCTGCCCACGCTGAAGGGCCTGTCCGGCACGTACCCGCAGCAGCCGGCCGCCGTCTACATCGACTTCTCCCAGGGCTACGGCAACACCAGCGGCGGCAGCCTGAATAACGTCGAGAACGAGATCGCGAACCTGTGGCTGAACTACCAGGCCGGCTTCAGCGTGGTGACCAGCCAGGAGGTGAACAACGGCGCGGTCAGCCTGTCCAAGTTCAAGGCGGTCCTGCCGCTCAACGGCGTCGACGCGAACCTGACCGCGTACAAGAACGGCCGGCGGCACGCTGCTGACCCAGCCGGAGCAGCTCACCCAGTACACGACCGCCTACGCGCAGATCGACGCCCCAGACGTGGGCGACCTGCAGACCGTCCCGGCGGTGGCCGCCAACGGCACCAGCGCCTCCATCACCCTCGCGAACATCACCTCGGGCACCGCCTACAACGACCCGATCGCCTTCAGCCCGGCCGGGCTCGGCCTCAACGCGGGCAGCTACTACCTGGTCAACGCCGCGACCGGCGCCGCCGTCCCGCAGACGCAGCAGTCGAACGGCCTGCTGTGCGCGACGGCGAACATCGGCGCGGCGACGCTCGCGCAGTGGAACGTGGTGGCGGGCGCGCCGCCCTCCGGCACGGCGTCGTCGAGCTGCCCGGTCACCGAGACGGGCGCCACCTCGGTGACCGCCACGGCCGGCCAGGCCGGCGGCGGCCTGCAGTTCCTCGGCGTCGGCCAGACCAACGCGGGCTCCGACGGCAACCTCACCCAGATCACCCAGGGCGGCGAGACGGCCGTGGAGACGTGGACGTCGTCGCAGAGCGGCGCGGGCGACGCGAACGTCTACCTGCAGCTCAACCCGCTGTCCGCGGTCGAGGCCGCGGCCAGCGTGACGGTCCAGGTCACCTACTGGGCCACGCCGGGCCAGGGCTTCACGGTGCAGTACGACACGCCGAGCAACGCCTACCAGAACGGCCCGACCGTCAGCAGCCCGGGCACCGGGACGTGGACCACGGCGACCGTGCAGCTGACCGGCGCGCAGTTCGACGAGGCGCAGAACGGCGGCGCCGACCTGCGGCTGAACGTCACCAACGCCAGCGCGCCGCTGATCGTGCAGAGCATCACGATGTCGGTCACCGAGCAGCTCGAGCCCGACGCTGAGCGCGTCGCCGACCTCGCTGTCCTTCGGCAACCAGGCGGTCGGGAGCAGCCAGCGGCACGCAGGCGGTCACGATCACCAACACGGGCACCGCGTCGGCGACCGTGTCCGGCGTCTCGGCGTCCGGCCCCTTCGCCAGACGAACAACTGCGGTCCGTCGATCGCGGCGGGCGGCTCGTGCACGGTCAACGTGACGTTCACGCCCACCGCGGCCGGCGCCGCCACCGGCACCCTGACGGTGACCAGCAACGCCGGCAACAGCCCGCTGACCGTCGCGCTGTCCGGCACCGGCACCACCTCGACGCACGAACCTCGCGCTGGGGGCCACGATGACGGCGAGCAGCTCCTACCGGCGTTCCCGGCGTCGCAACGCGAACGACGGCAACACCAGCACCTACTGGGAGAGCCCGACGGCGCCGGGTACCCGCAGACGCTCACGGCGAACCTCGGGTCGGTCGCAGATCGCTCGGCTCGGTGACGCTGGACCTGCCGCCGTCGAGCGCGTGGCGACCCGGACCGAGACGCTGTCGGTGCTCGGCTCGACCAACGGGACATCGTTCAGCCACTGGTCGGGTCGGCCGGGTACACGTTCAACCCGTCGACCGGGAACACGGTCACGATCAGCCTGCCGTCCGGGACCAGCGACCGGTACGTGGAGCTGAGCTTCACCGGCAACACCGGCTGGTCGGCCGCGCAGCTGTCGGAGTTCGAGATCTTCCCCGGCTCCGGCGGCGGCGCTCCGGCACGCGACGCTGACGGCGTCGCCGTCGAGCGTGTCGTTCGGCAACCAGACCGTCGGCTCGACCAGCGCGGCGCAGACGGTGACGGATCAGCAACACCGGGTCGGCGCGCGGTGTCGATGTCCTCGATCGGCGTCACCGGGCCGTTCGGCGAGTCGAACAACTGCGGCACCTCGCTCGCGGCGGGCGCCTCCTGCACGGTCAGCGTGACGTTCGCGCCGACCGCGGCCGGGGCCGCGTCCGGGACCCTGTCGGTCAACAGCAGCGCCCCGAACAGCCCGCTGACCGTGGCGCTGTCCGGCACCGGCGTCAGCTCCACCACCAACCTGGCGCTGAACAAGCCGGTCACCGCGTCCAGCTACACCCAGGCGTACACCCCGTCGAACGCCGTCGACGGGAACACCAGCACCTACTGGGAGAGCGAACAACGGCGCCTGGCCCAGCACCATCACCGTGAACCTGGGGTCGGTCCAGACCCTCGGCTCGATCACCGTCGACCTCCCGCCGCCGGCGGCCTGGTCGACCAGAACCCAGACCCTGTCGGTCCTGGGATCTGCCAACGGCACCAGCTTCAGCCACGCTGGTCGCCTCCGCCACCTACACCTGGAACCCGTCCACCGGCAACACCGTCACCATCCCGCTTCCCGTCCGGCACCAGCGACCAGTACGTGGAGCTCAGCTTCACCGCCAACAACGTCCAGAACGGCGCCCAGGCGTCGGAGATCGAGATCTTCGGCTGACCGCCCGACGTCCGGGCCCGGCTGGCTGCGCCCCCCACGATGCCGGGAGTCGTGGGGAAGCGAGAGTCAGCCGGGCCCGTTCGAGATGATGATTTGGATCTTCTGATCGTGGAGTGTCAGCCGCCCACCACGCAGGGAGCGCTGTCGGGGTTGGCGCGCTCGCACAACCCGGCCGGGTTCTCGAAGATGCCCATCGACGGCAGCGCCTGGCCGCCGAAGTTGAACAGGGTCATGTTGACGTTGGGCGAGCCGATGCCGGCGCCCGGCTCCCAGGGCACGCCCGGGATCCAGTCCGGCGCCCAGTAGAACAGCCCCGCCCCGAGCCCGCCGGGGGCGGTAGCCAGGATCGACAGCTCGTCGGTGACGAACGACAGCTGGCCGCCGGGGGTGGCCGGGTAGCCCGGCTCGATCTGGCTCGGCTCCCAGGCGAAGTCCCCGGTGCTGTCCCCGAGCGGCGAGTTACCGTTCGCGAGCGTCCACGGGTACTGCGTCTCGGCGATCACGATCGGCTTGCCGAACTCGGCCGCGAGCCCGTCCACGTTGGCCCGCAGACCGGAGATCGACGGCTCGTCGAGGACCGGGTAGTACGACAGCCCGATCACGTCGAACGGCACGCCGTAGGACTGGAGCTGTGAGTAGAACGCCGAGCTCAGCGCGAAGCTGCCGCCCTGGTCGTAGTGCATCATGATCAGCAGCTTGTGACCGGCCGGGTTGCCCGCCCGCGCGCCGGCCACGCCCGCCTTGAGCAGCTGGGCGAGGCTCGCCCAGCCGCCGCAGCCGGTGCAGTTGACCTCCCCGGCCGGCCACAGGATCCCGTTCCTGATCTCGTTGCCGATCGACACCAGGTCGACCGGCGTGCCCTGGGCGGCGAAGGCGGAGATGACCTGCCTGGTGTAGGAGTTGACGGTCGCGGTGAGCTGGCCCAGGTCCTCGCCCGCCCACGCGGCCGGGATGTTCTGCTTGGTCGGGTCGGCCCAGAAGTCGGAGTACATGAGGTCGAGGTAGACCTTCATCCCGGCCGCGTGCACCTGCCGGGCGAGGGCGAGGTCGGCGGCGAGGTCGCTGTAGCCGGGCGGCGGGTCGACCCACAACCGCATCCGCACGTAGTTCGCGCCCGCCCCGCGCATGATCGTCACCGGGGTGCCCGCGCGACCCTGGTCGGTGAACGTCGCGCCCGCGGCGAGTTCCTGCGGGGTGAAGGACAGGTCGGCGCCCAGGTCCAGGCCCGATGCGGCCGGGTCGGGGCCGTAGGCCCTGACCTCGCCCAGGCAGACGTCGGCGCCGGTGTCGCTGTAGACGGTGAGCTCGGCGTAGCGGGCGCTGGTGCCGCCCGGCAGCGGGAGGTACATCGGGCTGCCCGGGTCCAGGGCGAGGTCGTGCAGCGCGGGCGGCTGCCGCCAGTCGCCCGCCGCGGAGGCCAGTTCGATGCTGGCGGAGGCGGACGGGCTGGCGGAGTCGAGGGTGATCCCGAGGTCGCTCAGGCGCCTGACCTGGCCGAGATCGACGGTCAGGGTTCCGGTCCAGCCGGAGGTGCACCAGTCGGTCCCGGCGTCGCCGTCAATTGCGTTCGACGCGGGCTGGCCGGATTCGGCAGTGGTTGCGGTCGCGGTGGACGCGCCCGCGAGCGCCCAGTTGACGGTCGGGGCGGCGTTCGGGGCGGTGGAGGCGCGGGCCGGCGACGGCGGGGTAGCGGCGGCGGCGGCAGTGACGAGCGGCGCGACCAGAACGAGCGCGGCGATGCCGAGCCCGATCCTCCAGCTGCGCGGCGTTCTTTGCATGACGGTCTCCTTTGGTGGGGTGTTTGAGACGTCAGGGGTGCTGGCTGCTGACCGAGACGACCTCGCCGGTCAGGTACGAGGCGTAGTCGCTGGCGAGGAAGACCATGACGTTGGCGACCTCCCACGGCTGCGGCCGAGCGGCCGAACGCCTCCCGGCCGACCAGTTCGGCCAGCAGCTTCCTCGCTCGTCACCTTGGCCAGGAAGGGGTGCATGGCCAGGCTCGGCGCGACCGCGTTGACCCGGATGCCGTGCGCGGCGACGTCGAGCGCGGCGCACCGGGTGAGCGCCATCACCCCGGCCTTGGCCGCCGCGTAGTGCGCCTGGCCGGGCTGCGCGCGCCAGCCGAGCACCGAGGCGTTGTTCACCACCGCTCCCCCGTGCCCCTGGGCGACCATCTGCCGCAGCGCCGCCCGGGTGCACCGGAAGGTGCCGTTGAGCGTGACGTCGAGCACCCGCAGCCACTGCTCGTCGGTCATCTCGAGGACCGAGCTGGTGCCGCCGAGCCCGGCGTTGTTGATCAGCACGTCGATCCGCCCGAACCGGCTGCGCCGCGCCGTCGATCAGCGCCGTCGACCGCGCTCTCGTCGGTGACGTCGCACGGCAGCGACCAGACCCGGTCGCCGTGCGCGGCCGCGAGCTCATCGCGGGTCTCGCCCAGCCGCCTGGTGTGCTGGTCGCTGATCACCACCTCGGCGCCCTCCTCCAGGCAGCGGCGGGCGGCGGCGGAGCCGATGCCGGTGCCGGCCGCGGCGGTGATCACGACGACCTTGCCGTCGAGCAGGCCGTGCCCTCCGGCGGCTGCAGCGGCGTTCATGGCGCGGCGCACCGGCCTGCGGCAGCCCGAGCGCGCGGGCGGCGATGATGTTCCGCTGGATCTCGTCGGACCCGCCGTAGATCGTCTCGGCCCGGCCGAACAGGAACAGCCGCTGCCACGCGTCCAGCTCGCCGGCGTCTCCGGCGTCATGCGACCGCGGCGCCGCGCACGTCCATCGCCAGCTCGCCCGAGCGCCTGATGCCAGCGCGACCACAGCACCTTCAGCACCGACGCCTCGGCCCCGGTGACCCGGCGGCTCGCCCCAGCGTGTCGAGCGCGTACGCCCGGATGACCTCGAGGCCGATCCAGGCCCGGGCGAGCCGGTCGCGCAGCAGCGGGTCGGTTCCCGCCTCGGTCCGCCGCGCCAGCTCGACCAGCTCGTCGAGCTCCCGCCGGAACCCGACCTGCTGCCCGAGCATGCCCGCCCCGCGCTCGAACTCCAGCGTCGCCTTCGCGATCCGCCAGCCGTCGCCGGGCGCGCCGACCACGTTGCCGAGCGCCGTCCGCGCCCGGTCGAAGAACACCTCGTTGAACTCCGACGTGCCGGTCAGCTGCCTGATCGGCCGGACCGTGACCCCCGGCTGGCGCATCGGGACCAGCAGGTAGGACAGGCCCGGGCGAGCGGCGCGACCCCGGCTCGGTCCTGGCCAGGACGAAGCACCAGTCGGCCACGTGCGCCAGCGACGTCCACACCTTCTGGCCGGTGATCACCCACTCGTCGCCGTCGGGCACCGCGGTGGTGGCCACCGCCGCCAGGTCGGAGCCGGCTCCCGGTTCCGAGTAGCCCTGGCACCACAGCTCCTCGACCGCCGCGATCGGCGGCAGGAACCGCCGCTGCTGCTCCGGCGTGCCGAACGCGATCAGGGTCGGCCCGAGCAGCTCCTCCCCCACCACCGCGACCCGGGCGGGCGCCCGGCTGCGCGCGTACTCCTCGTAGAAGATCATCTGCTGCGCGAGGGTGGCGTCGTGCCCGCCGTGCTCGGCCGGCCAGCCGAGGCAGGTCCAGCCCGCGGCGGCCAGCCGCCGGTTCCAGGCCAGCCGCTCGGCGAACGCCTCGTGCTCGCGCCCGGGCCCGCCCGCGCCGCGCAGCCCGGCGGGCACGTTCGCGGCGAGCCAGTCGGCGACCCGGCGGCGGAACTCGTCGTCTTCGGTCACCGAACTGCATGCCAGCTACCCTACCAAGCACTTGCTTGGTAGGGTCGAGTAGTGGAGCGGACGATCCCGGCGACGATCCCGGCCGCGGTCGCGCAGCGCGGCGCGGGAGTTCGGCGACGCGGAGGCCCTGGCCGAGCCGGGTGGCGCGCGGCTCAGCTACCGGGAGCTGCACGAGCGGGTCGGCGAGGTCGCCCGCGCGCTCATCGCCGACGGCATCGCCCCCGGCGACCGGGTCGCCGTCTGGTGCCCCAACACGGCCGCCTGGGTGCTCGCCGCGCTCGGCTCGCTGACCGCGGGGGCCACGCTGGTCCCGGTCAGCACCCGGTTCACCGGGGCCGAGGCGCTCGACGTGATCAGCCGCAGCGGCGCCGCGCCCTGTTCGTCGACGACGACTTCCTCGGCGTCGACCGGCTGGCCGCGCTGCGCGCCGCCGCCGCGGCACCGGACGCAGCCGGGCAGCCTGGCCGGGCTCGCGCTGGTGGTGCGGGTCGGCGGCGATGACTGGACAGACTTTATCGAACGGAAGCTGGCGACTCCCCGGTCCGTACGCCGCCGCTCGCGCGGCCGCGGTCAGGCCGGAGGACGTGAGCGACATCCTGTTCACCTCCGGCACCACCGGGCGCAGCAAGGGCGCGATGAGCAGCCACCGCAGCGCGCTGTCGGTCGCCCGGGCGTGGGCCGAGCGCGGCGGGCTGACCGCCGGCGACCGCTACCTGGTGGTGAACCCGTTCTTCCACAGCTTCGGCCTCAAGGCGGGCATCCTCGCCTGCCTGGTCAGCGGGGCGGCGATGGTGCCGCTGCCGGTCTTCGACGCCGCCGGGGCGATGCGGGTGATCGAGACCGAGCGGATCACCGTGCTGCCGGGCGCGCCGACGATCTACCAGACCATCCTCGACCATCCCGAACGGGACCGCTTCGACCTGTCGAGCCTGCGGCTCGCGGTCACCGGGGCGGCGAACGTGCCGGCCGCGCTGGTCGAGCGGATGTCGCCGCGAGCTGAGCTTCCGGGTGGTGCTCACCGCCTACGGGCTGACCGAGGCGGTGGTGGCGACCATGTGCCGGCCGGGCGACGACCCGGAGACCGTGGCCCGCACCTGCGGGCGCGCCGGCGGCCGGGTTCGAGGTCGGGTGGCGCATCGGCGGCGAGCGGCCCGGCGAGACCGGCGAGGTCCTGCTGCGCGGGCCGAACCTGATGCTCGGCTACCTGGACGATCCCGTCGCGACGGCCGAGGCGATCGATCCCGACGGCTGGCTGCACACCGGCGACGTCGGCCGGCTCGACGCCGCCGGGTACCTGACGATCACCGACCGGCTGAAGGACATGTACATCTGCGGCGGCTTCAACGTCTACCCGGCCGAGGTCGAGCAGGTGCTCGCCCGGCTCGACGGCGTCGCCGAGTCCGCGGTCGTCGGGGTGCCCGACGACCGCCTGGGCGAGGTGGGCCGGGCGTACGTCGTCGCCCGGGCCGGACAGGTCGTCTTGACGCAGGCGACGGTGCTGGACTTCTGCCGCCAGCGGCTCGCCAACTACAAGGTGCCCCGGCAGGTGGAGTTCCGCGACGCGCTGCCGCGCAACCCGTCGGGCAAGGTACTCAAGCGACTGCTAAGGAATGAGCGCTGATGGCAGACGAGGTCCTCTACTCCACCCGGGGCGCCATCGCGCTGATCACGCTCAACCGCCCCCGGTACCGGAACGCGCAGAACTCGGCGATGACCTACGCGCTCGACGCCGCCTTCGCCCGGGCGGTGGACGACGACGCGGTCGCGGTGATCGTGCTGGCCGGCGCGGGCGATCACTTCAGCGCCGGGCACGACATCGGCACCCCGGAGCGGGACGCCGACAAGTCGTTCCCGCGCCAGGCGGTGCTGTGGTGGGACCACGTCGGCAAGGCCGGCGCGGACGCCAGGTACGCCCGCGAGATGGAGGTCTACCTGGGCATGTGCCGCCGCTGGCGGGAGCTGCCGAAGCCCACGATCGCGATGGTGCAGGGCGCGTGCATCGCGGGCGGGCTGATGCTGGCCTGGGTGTGCGACCTGATCGTGGCGGCCGACGACGCGTTCTTCGCCGACCCGGTGGTGCGGATGGGGATACCAGGGCGTGGAGTACTTCGCGCATCCGTGGGTGCTCGGGCCCCGGTTCGCCAAGGAGGTGCTGTTCACCGGCGGCCGGTTCACGGCCGCGCGGGCGTATGAGGTCGGCATGGTGAACCGGGTGGTGCCGCGGGCGGAGCTCGCGGCGGCGACGTTCGCGCTGGCGGACGAGGTCGCGGCGATGCCGCCGTTCGGCCTGGCCCTGGCCAAGCGGGCGGTGAACCAGTGCGAGGACCAGATGGGCCTGCGGCCGGGGATGGACTCGGTCTTCGGGCTGCACCACGTCGCGCACGCGCACAACGCCGAGGTCGGCGGCGACTCGCTGGCGGGACTGGACGCCAAGGGCATGAAGAAGAAGGCTGCGCAGTGACCGAGGTCGGCATGGTGACGTGGGCGGCGCAGTGAGGCAGGTTCTGCGGTGACGCCGGAGACGGACGCGTTCCTGACGGAGGCGCGTGACTGGCTGGCCGCGCACGTGCCGACCGGGCCGCTGCCGTCGGTGGACACCGCCGAGGGGTTCGAGCGGCATCGGGAGTGGGAGCGCGCGCTGGCGGCGGCCCGGCTGTCGGTGGTGTCCTGGCCTGCGGAGTACGGCGGGCGGGACGCGTCGCTGCTGGAGTGGCTGGCGTTCGAGGAGGCGTACTACGCCGCGGGCGCGCCGGTCCGGGTCGGTCAGAACGGGCTGTTCCTGCTCGCGCCGACGCTGTTCGCGCACGGCACCCAGGAGCAGCGCGACCGGCTGCTGCCGCCGATGGCGCGGGCGGACGAGATCTGGGCGCAGGCCTGGTCCGAGCCGGAGGCGGGCAGCGACCTGGCCGCCATCCGGTCCCGCGCGGTCGCGACCGACGGCGGCTGGCTGCTGTCGGGCACGAAGACGTGGAGCTCGCGGGCGGCGTTCGCCGACCGCGCGTTCGGGTTGTTCCGCACCGGCCTGAGCGCCGACACGGCGGGCGGCGACCGGCATACACGGGCCTGACGTACCTGCTGTTCGGCCTGCGCGACCCCGGGGTGACGGTCCGCCCGATCCGGCAGCTCGGCGGCGAGACCGGGTTCGCCGAGATCTTCCTCGACGACGTGTTCGTGCCGGACGCGAACGTCGTCGGGGCGCCGGGCGACGGCTGGCGGATCGCGATGAGCACGGCCAGCCACGAACGCGGGCTGTCGCTGCGCAGCCCGGGCCGGTTCGTCGCGGCGGCCGACCGGCTGGTCGAGCTGTGGCGGCGGGCCGGCGACCCGGCCGACACCGCCACCGCCCACCGGGTCGCCGACGCGTGGATCGGCGCGCGCGCGTATCAGCTGCACACGCACGCGACCGCCGTCCGGCTGGCCGAGGGCGGAACGCTCGGGGCCGAGGCGAGCATGGGCAAGGTGTTCTGGTCCGAGCTCGACATCGCGCTCCACGAGACCGCGCTTGACCTGCTCGGCCCGCGCGCCGAGATCCGCGGCGAACGCTGGCTCGAGGGCTATCTGTTCGCCCTGGCCGGCCCGATCTACGCAGGCACCAACGAAATCCAGCGCACCGTGATCGCCGAGCGGGTGCTGCGCCTCCCCCGGGCGTCCGCCAGCTCGGGCACAGCGATCGCGCGCGACTCAGGCTCGCAGTCACTGACTTCCGGGATGGGCGGCACTCCGTGCGCCCAGCCGTGGTCGCCCCTGGACGGGCTCGGCGCGCCTGCCGCCGCGCTGCACGACATGCTCGACGCGGCCGACGTGCCGGCGGCCGCCCGGTCGTGGGCCGACGGCGACCGGGCTCCCGGGCTCGCCCTGTGGGGGCGGCTCGCCGATCTCGGGCGTCACCGCGCTCGCCGTGCCGGAGAAGTGGGGCGGCCTCGGCGCCAGTCGCGGCCGACCTCGTGACCGCGTGCGAGGAACTCGGTCATCACGCGGTGCCAGGGCCGGTGGCGGAGTCGCTCGCGGCCGTGCCCGCGCTGCTCGCCGCGCTGGCGGACTCGCCGCGCCCGATGACTCGGCCGACCGCTGCGGGGAATGGCTCGCCGGACTCGCCACCGGCGACCTGATCGCGACGCTGGCCATGCCGCCGTGGCTGCCGTTCGCCGCCGACGCCGAGGCGGCCGGCCTGGTCCTGCTGGCCGAACCGGACGCGGTCTCGGTGGGCCAGGACCGGTACCTGGCATCGGTCGGTGGATCCGTCCCGCTCGCTGTCCGTCGTGACCGGGGACGACGTGCTGGCCCGCAACGCGGGCGCGGCGGTGGCCAGTGCCTTCGACCTGCGGCGCGCTTGCCTGCTCCGCGCAGCTTGCTCGGCGCCGGCCGCGCCCTGCTCGAGGCGAGCGTGCGCCACGCCAGCGTCCGCGCCCAGTTCGGCCAGCCGGTCGGGACGTTCCAGGCCGTCAAGCACAAGCTGGCGGACGTCGCGATCGCGCTCGAGTTCGCCCGCCCGCTGCTCGACGCCGCCGCCGCCGCGATCGACCGACGGCACCGCGACCGTGCCGCGGGACGTCTCCGCCGCCAAGGTCGCCTGCGGCGACGCCGCCACGCTGGCGGCCCGCGCCGCGCTGCAGGTGCACGGCGCGATCGGGTACACGGCCGAGCACGACCTCAGCCTGTGGCTGACCAAGGTCCGCGCGCTCGTCCCGGCCTGGGGCAGCCAGGCCTGGCATCGCGAGCGGGTCATGGCCGCGCTCACCGGCGTCACCTGCCCCCGCTAGCGGGAGGCGTCCGTGGGCCTGACCGTCGAGCAGCGCGACCTGCGCGACGCGGTCCGCGGGCTGATCGCGAAGGCCGACGTGCGGCCGCAGTCGGCCGTGGCCACGGCTGTGCGAGGAGATCGGCGTCGCCGGACTCGCGATCCCCGAGCGGTACGGCGGCGCCGGCGCCGGGCTGGCCGAGACCTGCGTCGTCATGGAGGAACTGGGCAGGAACCTGACGCCCGCCCCATGCTCGGCTCCGCCGTCCTCGCCGCCGCAGGCGGTGCTCGCCTCCGGCGACGAGGCGGCCTGCGAGCGGCTGCTGCCCGCGATCGCCGACGGCTCCGCGATCGCCGCCCTCGCCTGGACCACCCGGCCCGGGCACTGGGACACCGCCGAGCTGGCGTGCGACGCCCGCGCTGTCGGCCGCGGCTGGGAGCTGGCCGGCGAGGCGCACTACGTGCTCGACGGGGCCGCCGCCGACGTGCTGCTCGTCGCCGCGACGCACACCGGACGGTACCGGGCTGTTCGAGGTCGACCCGTCCGGCAGGACGGCGTCACCCGCGCGGCCGTCACCACCATGGACGCCTCCCGCGACCTGGCCGTCGTCCGGCTGGCAGATGTCGCCGGCCGCCGCGTCGGCGGGGACGCGGCCGCGCCGCTGGCCTTCGCCAGGGACCAGGCCTGCGTCGCGCTGGGCGCCGAACAGGTCGGCGCGGCCGCAGCGAGCGCTCGAGCTGACCGTCGCGCACCTGCTGACCAGGGTCCAGTTCGGCCAGCCGATCGGCGGCTTCCAGGCCCTGCAGCACCGGGCCGCCGACCTGCACGTCCTCGTCGAGTCGGCCCGGTCGCTGTCAGCGCCGCGACGGCGGCCGATGCAGCGGCGCGCTGCCCCGGACCTCGGCCTGCGCGCCGCCGCGGTCAAGGTCTACTGCTCGGAGACGCTCACCCAGACAGCGAGCGAGATGATCCAGCTGCACGGCGCCATCGGCGTTACCTGGGAGCACCAGGCCCATCGCTACCTCAAGCGCGCGCACGGCGGCAGGCACCTGTTCGGCAGCCCCGCCCGGCATCTGACCGCCATCGCGGCCAGTCTCGTCGAGGGCCCTGCTGGCCGCTGGGATGATGAGCGGCAGACAGCGTTTCGTCGATGATGACCACGGTCATCATCGACCGTTCTCTGTAGACCTTCTTAGGACTAGGGTTATGCCCATGACCGGTATCTTCGTGAGCCACGCGTCGGCGGATCGACCCCTAGTACGGCAGTCGCCAGTTGGTTTGTGACCTGGTCAGACGCAAGGGTTCCCGGGAAATAGGGGCAGCCGCCCCGAGATCATTAGCTTGTGAGAACAAACGAAACTGAGGCGGCTGCTGCTGCCAGGATAGGGGCCTCCAGCGCGGTGCGGGAGCGGTCTGCCCTGACAGGCATGCTGCGGTCGTGCTTCACCCGGACCCAGACGTGGCTGCAGGCCGGCAAGTACGTGTCGGCGCTGGTCAGTGAGCTGCCGTCGGCGAACGGGTGGTCGGTCGCTGAGCATGCCGGGGACCGGACGCCGGGCCGGTCGCAGCGGCTGCTGAACCGGGCCTGCTGGGACGAGGCGGCGGCGATGAGCCAGGTCAGGAAGTACGCGGCGGCCGGGCTGGACGCCGCGGCCCGCCGGTCCCGGCGCCGGAGGATGACGGTCGCGGCGCTGGACGAGACGGGCCAGGAGAAGCAGGGCACTGGCACCGCGGGGGTGAAGCGCCAGTACATGGGCTGCGCGGGCCGGGTCGCGAACGGGATCAACACGGTGCACCTGTCTTACGTGCGGGAAAAGACCGGGCACGCGCTGATCGGCGCCCGGCAGTGGATCCCGTCCGAGGACATCGCTGACCCGGTGAAGTCACTGGTCACGGCGCTGCCCTTGGACTTGCGGTTCCGGACCAAGGGGCAGCTGGCCATCGACGTCATGGGCGACGCCTACGGCGACGGCCTCTCGTTCGACTTCGCCTGCGGCGATGAGGTCTACGGCAGCTGCACCGAGCTGCGCCAGTTCCTGGAGGACCGCGGGCAGGCCTACGTGCTGCGCGTCGCGTCGTCCTTCATGCTCACCGTCGCGCCCGGAACGAAGATGACCTGCGCGGACGCGGTGAAGAAGCTACTCAAGGGCAAGCACGGCTGGGAGGTCCGCTCCGCCGGGAAGGGGTCCAAGGGCGACCGCTGGTACGCCTGGGCCTGGATCGGCACCGCCTCGCCGCGGCACAGCCTGCTGGTCCGTCGGCACCTGAAGACCGGCGAGCTGGCCTTTCACTACTGCTACGTCCCTGAAGGGCAGCTCGCGTCCAAGGCCCAGCTGATCAAGGCAGCGGGCCTGCGCTGGCCGGTCGAGGAATGCTTTGAGTTCGCCAAGGGCTGCTTCGGGCTCGACCAGTGCCAGGCCCGGCTCTACACCGCGGTCCTGCGGCACCTGGTCCTGGTCATGGCCGCCCTCGCCATTTGCGCCGTCACCGCCGCCCGGCTGCGCGAACGCACCGACAGCCAGGCTCCGCCGCCCGCCGGCCCCAACGACAAACCACCCGCCGACCCCGGCCTGGTCCCGCTGTCGGTCCGCGAGGTCAAGCACCTGCTCGCCGCCGCCCTGCGACAGGCCCAGCCGCCCGCCCACGCTGCCCGGTGGCTCCAGTGGCGACGCCGCCACCAGGCACTATCGCGCTGGTTCCACAAACGCGCACGCCTCGAACGCAACCACGCCCTGGTCAGCTAGCAATTGCAGACTGCCGTACTAGTCGACCCATTTGTTGAGACCATCATCAGGCTCGGATGCGAAGTTCCGAAGCAGGCAATCTTTTATTCGTCGGGAGAAGACACGAGAATACCATCAGGATCGAATCTTAACGAATATATGCGATTGAAGCTCGAAAATGTTTCTGTTGTCATAACTATCGTATCACCAGCCTTCCAAATTAGCCCATACTGCCTCGCCGAACTAGGATCCGCATGGAGTTCGGTTGGGAAGCTGTTTCCAATCGCCATCCCGGGCATGGAGCACTATGATATGCAGGGAGTCCTATCCGGATTGCTCGTTAGAAATCTCGACGACTCTGCTGCGCTCGACGAACTCCATGACCTTCTATGCGAGAGCATGAGCCTCAATCCTGGGGCAAAAACGTGGGGGAAGTTTAAGAATCAGTGGGTGGCACGACTGGATGGGTACGTAGAGCAGCTTCCGAAGATACGGGTGATCAATTCCAACGATTATGACCGTGCGATCGCGGATCTCGTGGGTGCTCGCGAGGCCCTCCGAGAAGCGGAGGGCAAGGTCAGCGAGTTGGAGGCGAAAGTTGATCGCCTCGTGATCGCTAAGACGACTGAGGAAGCTATCGAGATTGCACTGCCCGAGAACGAACGTGCGCGCTTCGATTTGCTTGAAAAGCGAGCGCGCGAGGCACTCGCTGAGTTGCCCCTGGTCGTACGCGACGCCATATGGTTCAACCTAAGAAATGAAGAGATGCCTTGGCCCGGAGTTTTCGACGGCCGAGATGGAGTGGAGGAGGCACACCAAGCAGGCTTGCTCAAAAGCGGCCCTAATGACGATGGGGTTGTTCCTAATTTGGAATATGACGAAGTTCGCGCAGCGGTCGAAGAAGTCGAGAAAATCGACGGATTCCTTAACGAAGAAACTCGAAGCGAAGCCTTCGCGGAGTGGTTCCGTAACGAATATAAAGTGCCACTTCATCTGCGTCACAAGCGGGTTTGGGACACGATTCTCTAAGACGCAAGCGCGAACCCATGACGCGCAAAACTTTAATTCCCTCAGCGATACCGAGGATTTGGGACCTGATCTGGTCTCTCACGATCAGACGGTGCGGGAGCAATCCGACCATGGCGCATTCGCCGGATCACGCGTGCCAAGCCATCCGGATCGGCATCGATGCTACGACCAATAACAACCCGTGGTCACCTTGCCATGAACTCCCGGCGACCGGAAGATCCGTGCGAACCCGTATTCGCAATCCGGGCCAAGGAGGTATGACCGAAGCAGCTAATCTCCGCGCCGCGCTTTCGATCGGCTGCAGGCTGCCGCAGGAGGTGGGTACGCCGCCGTCTTCGGTGAATCCCATGCATCACCCTAGCGGGGCCAGCCTCGCCGTAGGTGCTCGGCTGGCGTTCCTAAGGGTGTTGGTTGCCGTCTCCTTGCCAACGGCCTTCGTTGCAGGGATCTTCTACTCCATTGCGCTCTTAGCAGCGCGGCAGTTGCGGTGCTCGATGATCGGATGCTGCTGGTTGCAGGTTTCGCACCACAACGGTGTCTGCGGGTCGATGCCCCAGATCCCCTTCTGGATGGCTTGGATGTTGCGGCACTCGATGGCGCCGCTCGGCTCGCGCGGCGGACGGTCCTCTCTCCCGGGCACCAACGCAGGGACCCCAGGCCAGCCTGTCAGTTCGCGGTACAGGTCGCGCCCCGCTGGCGGGACGATGAAGAGGGCCCTCCGGTCACGGCGTCCAGGCATCCGGACGCCGTAAAACGAGAGGATCACCATCTTCCCGGCGGGGAGCTGGGCGGCGACGTCATCGACGGACAGGCCTCGCCAAGCCAGGGGCTTAGGGTGCCATGCGCCGCACCAATTCCGGCCGTACGGGCAGCGGTTGAAGTTGGTCATCGTGCACTTGGTCGCGTTGACCTGCCGGAGCCCCACAGCGCGGACAGCGCCGCGCGGCGGCATTGTCTTCCAGTCGACCGCTTCCCAGCTCGCCTCCATGGCGTGGTCACGGGACAGCACGCTCGGGACGCGCCACGCCCACTTGGGGGGAAGAGTCCAGTCGCTGTACCACACGTCGGTCACGCCCGCGCTGGAGGCCCTCGCGGTGCGCTCTATCGCGCGGCCAGGCGTCATCGCCGACCGCTGTACCTCGACCCCGGTCACCACCGGGCCGTTGATGATCGCATCGGGCCGGGTCCCGGTATGCAAGGAGTGCTCAAGCTCGACATCCCAGCCAACGTCCCGCGCTGCGCGTGCCCAGTACTCGGTCTGGCGCTTGTGCTCGTCGCTCATCGGCGTTGGGAGGCGGTGGGAGCGGCATTCGCCGGCCTCGTAGTGGACGGCGTGCCACTCACCGTTGAGCCTCTTTAGATGCAGCCCCGGGTTCGTACCACCCTCATGGTCGAGGCAGATGAACGCCGGGTGCGCCTTGCTGAATCCAAGGTTGGGCCGCTCGCTCTGCCGGTAGTGGTACTGAAGGATGTCCAGGCCGTCCGGGTGGCCGGTGTCAGGCTCGGAAAGGTCCAGGACGATGCCGCCCGGAACGTAGCGGATTTGCTCTCGCATTATCAGGCCGCCTTTCGCGGGCCGACATCAGTACCGCCGTGCAACCAGCTCATAACCGACGGTAGCACCCACATCTGGCATTCCAATGCCGAGGGCGTTCGTTTGCAAGGCGCGTCCGGAGTGCGTCACCAGTAGAGCGCCACGAAGCCAACTTCAAGCTGTACCGGCAGGGCGTTTTCGGCTTCGGCTGCAGCCTTGCCCAGCCCGGCGACCTGAGCGGGCGCGACTCGGACAATCCATGTTGCCCGCACGCGCCTGACCATCTCTCGGTCAGCGCCGCCGCCGACGATGACATCGACGAGCAAGTCGTAGGCTCGTCGGCGTTCCGTAACAGACGCGGCACCTGAGAGTGCCGACGCTGCCTCTTCGATCCCGTTCTCGATGGCTTCAGGATTAGGGGTTACCGCGAGTTCCCTCGCGAGGTCTTCGACGAACCCGCGCCGATCGCCCAGCCCCTACACCGCCGACCCAGGCACCCCCGCGGCCGATGGGCTCAAACTACTGGCCAGCTGGGCCGCCACCCGCGCCGCCGACAACACCGGCATGAGAAACGCTCACGACGCCTGCCGATCAACCAGAGCGCCAGCCGCGCTGAACTCGGCGATCTGGTCGGGAGCCGCGCCGGGGTAGGTGACCGGGCGGACCTGCCGCCCGTAGGTGACGGTGACGGTGCGGGCGGCGGGCAGGCTCGCGGTGGCGCGGGCCAGCCGCCGCGCGTCGGCGACCGCGGCACTTCGCACACTGGGCCCGGTTGAAACCGGCCGCCAGATGACCAGGACGGCAAGAGCCGTGCGACTGCGGTCGCCTGACCCTGCGCTTCGATCGAACAGAGCCGACGTCTCGCAGGTGCCATCTCAGTCCTGGTAAGTGCCCCCGAACCGCTGGGGAACCACGTCGGACCGCTCGGCACCGCTGCGGATCAGGTCGATGATCGCGTCGGCTGCCAGTTCTGGCGGCTGCGCCTTCAGCCCGCCGTCGGACATCATCTGCGTCGCCGCCTCTTTGCCCGCCTTGATCGAGTCGATGAACTCGGTGCTGGTGACGAACGGGTAGAAGGTCGAGACGACGATGCCAGCGTCGGCGAGTTCGAGCCGGGCGGTTGCTGACAGCATCGCCAGACCCTGTTTGGACGCCGCGTACGCACCCGAGAGCGGAAGTACCGAGAAGACCGTCCCCGAACTCACGTTCACGATCGCACCGACGCCCTGCGCCCGCATGACCGGCAGCACCGCCTGCATCGTGATCAATGGCGCGGTCAGGTTCAGGTCCACGATGGCGCGGAAATCGGCCGGGTCGGTTTCCTCGACCGATGCCGTCAGTCCCTGTCCGGCGTTGTTGACCAGCACGTCGAGCCGGCCGAACTTGTCCGTGGTCGCCCGGACCGCGTCCGCGACTTGGCCTGCGTCGGTGACGTCGCACCCCACTGCGAGGGCATCACCCAGGTCGGCAGCGAGCTGGCGGATGCGGTCCTGTCGGCGGGCGGCGAGCACCACCCGGGCGCCGGCCCGCGACGCCGCTTGGGCTGTGGCGGCACCGATGCCGGACGATGCGCCGGTCACGAGCACGACCGAGTTGCTGAGGTCCATGAGGCCATCTCCTCGAAAGTCGAGATCTCCACAGACGAGACGACACGTATCGTCTCGTCATGACAAACAATACGCTGCGTCCGGTCTCGCGCCGGGCGCGGGGGCTAGCGGAGCGGGCCGATCCCCCGGATCAGGGCCGCGACGAGCGCGTCGGGCTGCGTGCGGTCGAGCGGGACGAGGCGGAACAGGCTCCGAAAGAAGATTCCGCCGTAGAGCAACTCGGTGACGGTATCCACATCGACGTCATCGCGCATCTGGCCGGCGGCCTGCGCGGATCGCAACCGGTCTTTCGTGTCGGCGATGCGCGGGGCGAAGATGCGGGCCGACAGGTCGGCCGCCAGCCGCTCGTCACGCTGACTGTCGGCGATCACAGCCATGTAGTTGAGCCCGAGCACCGGTTCGGCAAGCACGTCAAGCATCCGGGTCAGCTGCGCCCGGAGGTCGGCCTCCAGGTCGCCCGTATCAGGGAATGCCACGCGGGGCGCGATTACCTCGGCCCAGACATCAACGATGATTGCGGCCTTCGACGGCCACCACCGGTAGATGGTCTGCTTGCCCACGCCCGCCTGTGCCGCGATTTTCTCGATCGTTATGGCGTCATAACTGGTCGAGGCCAGCAGCTCCGCAGTCGCCGCATGAATCGCCTGCCGGGCTCGCTCACTACGACGACTCTCATCAGGCTGACGGGACATCATGGCCAGATTGTACAACGAGACGACCCGTCTCGTCTTGGCATGGTCCGGCCGTGTCTGCCGCAGTGAAGAAGGTACCGTTGCCCTCATCAATCGTCATGGGGAGGACGCGTGCCGTACATCGTCGATTTCGAGAAGGTGTCCACCGTCGGCCTGGAGTCGTCGCCGGTGGCAGAGGCGCTCGCGGGACTTCGGGCCAACGAGTCGCGGTACTACAAGAACAAGTACGACCACGTCTTCACGGTGAGCCCCGCCAGCGAGGCGCCGGAGGCGCTCGACCTGGTGACCCGCGTTCTGGCGGACGAGCGCGGCCTCGTCATCGCCTCCCGCCCGCTCGAGGCGACCTCGTTCGAGGTGGACGGCATCCGGATGGCGTACGTGTTCTACGAGTCCGGTCTGTCGATCAACGTGATGTACACGATTGCGGACGCGGGCAAGCGCGCGGTCGGGTTCAAGCTCTCGGAGGGCATGGAAGTCCCCGAGGAGCTGGCGGCGGCAGGCTTCAAGTTCGCGCGCCAGAAGTCCAAGCTGGCCGGCGTGATCCGCGGCTCCTTCTTCGTGATCAAAGGCGAATACTGAATCGTGGCTATGAGCTGGGGCCGACGAGGCCTGCGGCCTGAGCGAGGAACTCGGTGCAGCGGGCGAAGGTCCGGGCGATGTCGCGCCCGGCGAGCCGCTCCTGGTAGGCGCGGTACCTGCTCAGCTCCCACTGCCGCGCCCGCGGCGCGAGCGCCGTCGAGCGCCGGCTCGGGCAGCGGGCGCCAGGCCCAGCCGCGGTGGCGTCGTCGCCGGCGCGGGGCGGACGAACTCGGCCGGTTCGACGGACTTGCCCAGCTGGTTGCGCACGTAACGGAGGCCCTCCAGGGTCTCCTCGGTCTTCCGCCGCCGCACGTCCTTGCCCGCCAGCGCGCTCTCGTAGTCACGCGGGTGGTAGCGGACCAGGGTCGCGTCGACCAGCGTGACCCACCACACCGTCTCGCCCACGGCCGCCGCGACCCGGGGCAGGTCCCACGCACCCGCGACGGCGAGCCGCCCGGCCGCCTCGGTCATCGCGGTGACGGACCAGTCGATCGCGACGGCGGGGGCGGCGGCCACGCCGGCGTGCTCGCGGTTCCACGCCATCCGGCAGCGCGGGGAGCAGAATCGGGCGTGCTCGCGCAGCGGGGTGAACGGCGTCCCGCACTGCGCGCACTCCCGGACGTCGGCCACCGCTCGATCGTATGCGCTACGGGCGACCGCGGCAGACCCGGCAGGCAGTGCTAATTCGGCTGTCGGACATTCTTCGTTCATGTTCCATTCACCACAAGTCGGCGGAGAGTTTCCCTGGCTACGTAACTTCAGTGGCGCGGGTGATCTGAGCTACCCGGCCGGGCGTGGTACATGACCGGCAGCTTTACGGCGAGATGACGGGAAATGCCAGTGTCCGAGACCCGGACCCCAGCCCAGGCCGGACCGCCTGACGAGGCGACGCTGCCGGGACTGCGCAGGCGCGCCCTGCTGGTGTCCGGCATGGGGTTCTTCACCGACGCCTACGACCTGTTCGTGATCGGCATCGTGTCCACCCTGCTCAAGGCCCAGTGGCATCTCGGCGCTGGCCAGCTCGCGCTGCTCAACGCGGTCATGCTCGGAGCGGCCTTCCTCGGCGCGCTGGTGTTCGGCCGGGTCGCCGACGTCATCGGCCGGACCCGGGTGTACTGGATGTCCGCCGCGCTGATGGTGATCGCGGCGGTCGGCTCGGCGCTGGCCCCGTCGCTGGCCGTGCTGATCGCGTTCCGGTTCCTGCTCGGCTTCGGCGTCGGCGGCGACTACCCGGTCAGCGCCGTGCTGATGAGCGAGTACGCCGACCGCAGCAACCGCGGCCGGATGGTCGGCCTGGTCTTCTCCGCCCAGGCGGTCGGGCTGATCGTCGGCCCGCTGATCGCCCTCGCCCTGCTCGGCGGCGGCGCCGGCCCGGCCTGACCTGGCGGCTCCTGCTCGGCCTCGGCGCCATCCCGGCGGCCGCCGCCGTCTGGCTGCGCCGCAAGATGCCCGAGCCGCCCCGCTACCAGGCCCGGCCGGCGGCCAGCCGCAGACCGGAACGCAGCCGCCGGACCGGGCCGCCGTGGCCTGCGGGCCTTCCTGGCCAGCCGCAGACTCCTGGTGCTGCTCGCCGGGACGGCGGGCTGCTGGTTCCTGCTCGACTACGCCTACTACGGCAACACGATCTCCACCCCGCAGATCATCGCCCTCATCACGCCGCACGCCTCCCAGACGCACGACGATCGCCATCCAGCTCGCGATCTTCGCCGTCGCCGCGGTGCCCGGCTACGCGCTCGCGGTCGCGCGGATGGACCGGATCGGCCACCGCAGGCTCCAGTTCGTCGGCTTCATCATGATGGGCGCCTGCTTCGCCGTGATCGGCCTGGTCCCCGGCATGACCACGGCGGTGGTCCCGTTCCTGCTGGCCTACGGGATCAGCTACTTCTTCACCGAGTTCGGCCCGAACGTCACGACCTTCGTCCTGCCCGGCGAGCTGTTCCCGACCCGGTTCCGCGCCACCGGCCACGGCATCTCGGCCGGCGTCGGGAAGCTCGGCGCGTTCATCGGCGTGTTCCTCTTCCCCGTCCTCCAGCACTCGCTCGGGCTGCGCGGCACGCTGCTGCTCACCGCCGGGATATCGGTCCTCGGCGCGCTGCTTACCCTCGTCCTGCCCGAGCCGGCCGGCCGCAGCCTCGAGGAGATCTCAGGTGAGGCCGAGGTCGATCAGCTGCGGCCGAGGACGCGATCCGCGACGCTGAGCCCGTCATCGAACTAACTCCTACCGGAAGTTCGTGACGAAACGACGCTGCCAGAGTGTCTCCACGGCGCGCGGTTCGTAGTGACGGCGGACGTAAGCGATCGCCTCGCGGCCGGGCAGCCCTTCCAAGACGGCCAGGCAGGCCAACGCCGTCCCCGTCCGCCCGCGCCCGCCCGGGCAGGCGATCTCAACCCGCTCGGCCACGGCACGTTCCCACGCCTCATGAAGAGCGCCGGCCGCGGCAGCGGGGTCAGACGGCAGCCAGAAGTCCGGCCAGCGGATCCAGCAGACCTCCCAGGAAACTGTCGCGGGCCAGGCGGACGAGCAGATTTAGCGCGAACTGAGGCGATGGCGCTTCCGGGACAGTGCGCCGCAACCCCCGTCCACGGACGAGCCGGCCCGACGGCAACCGGAGCACACCCGCCGCGCCGAGTCCCCAGGCGGTAGTCACGCAGACGAGCGTAGCCGTTTCGGCTGGCGATCGGCGGCTCCGCCGAGCGCGACACCGCGGCCGGTTCGAGAACGGCGTGCTGGTCGAGGGGCCTAACGACGCCACAGCCGCGCTGGCCGCAAGACCTATGCTGCGGGAATGATCAAGCCGATTGAGCTCGTCATATTCGACTGCGACGGTGCTCTGGTCGACAGCGAGCGCATCGCCGCGCGCGTTCAGGTCGCCCTCGGCCAGGAGCTGGGCTGGCCGCTCACCGAGGATGAGGTCGTCGAGCGGTTCATCGGGCGCTCGGATGCCGCCATACGCGCCCAGGTCGCCGCACCGGGCGCGGCCCGGGGCAGACGCAGAAGGCTGTCCAATTCGACCCCCAGACATATCTCGTCCATTCGCACGTCGGCGGAAAGTTCCTTCGGCTGCAGCTCTTCTGGATGGACTTCTGACCAGCAGTTTTGCCGAAGAGCTGTACCCATACGGCCTGACTATCTACCCGCAGACTCATCGGCGGTCGCGGATGGACAGCTGAGTGAGTGCCGGCAGCGCGGTACCGAGCATGTGGCTAAGATCTGTGATCTCGCGGTTACGCGAGCCGACCGCGTAGAGGTCGCTGTTCGCGGCGAGGAAGAGCCAGCGGCTGTCAGGCGACCAGACCATCGATTCCCCCCCATCATCGACCGATACGATGCGGAGCGGGAGAGCATGCTCAGCACCGGTGGCGAGGTCGATGATCTCGATCCTCGTCGACGGCGATCCGGCCAGGACCGCGGCCACCGTTCCGTCCGGTGAGATCACGCCGGCGGCGGGATACCCGGCCTGGTCCAGGCGAGCGTTGAGCGCGTGCCTGGCGCCGGTGAACCGATCGATGACGACCGGCCTGCAGCGGGCCTGGTTGTCGCACTCGTCGGTCAGCCAGCGGGTGGGCCCGACCGCCAGCAGCGTGCCGGTGGTGACCCGGCTGATCCGGCCGGGGCGGACGTCATAGACGCCGCCAGTCCCGGGGAAGAGCAGGTACCCGGTCTGGTCGGGGATCGCGCTGAGCTGTGAACTCCCGGCCGGGAGGGCGATCTGCACACCGGTGCTGCGCCCGTCCATCCCGGCCAGCACCATCCGATCGCCGGCGGCGCCACTCGCCACCCACAGATGCCGGGGGTCCGGGCCGGGGAACGCCGGCCCGCCGGTGCCGAACGCCCCGGGAGCCACCCGGGCCGGCTGGCCATCCGGGATCAGGTAGCCGGTCACGAAGTCAATCGGGCGGACCAGAGCCCCCTCCGCGTCGGTGACAAACGACACCGGCCCGCTGCTCTGCAGCGCCGGAAGGGCGGTCCGGGTGATGCGGCCGCGCGCAAACTCAATGCGGACGACCATTCCGGACCCACGGCCGAACAGATCCCACCCCGCGCCCACCCCGAGCAACGGGTGACCCAAGCTCATGACTGAGACCGGCGACATCGAAGGCGCACCGGAACTCGCCACCGCCGACAAGCCTGGGGAGGACGACGCGCCAGCCGCCGCGGCCGCACGCGCGGGCGGAGAGCCGGGCGGCCTGCTGCCGAAGCGAACAACGGCGACGACCGTAGCGGCCACGACCCCGGCAGCCACCAGAGCTATCAGCAACCTCGGCCGTCGGCGCACGCCGAGGACGCCAGCCACGCCACGCTTCGGACCGATCTCGAGGAACTCCCGATCGTCCGGCGGCACATCGTCACCGTGGCTCATGCACCCCATCATCGGCCCGTCGGGAGAGATGTGGGTATGGCCGGCAAATCAATCCGGCGCCGCCGTTTCGCCCCGATCAGTCACTCCGGTCGCATCCCAGCACCTCGCACGCACAACTCACGCGAGATCTGCCAGCGCCGTGGCGACGCCCGGTCACCGGCGACGGCACCGCCACAGCAGGTACGTCGGTACCGGAGCGGGCGGCTCGGCGAAGCGTTCGGCTTCTAGCCCGGCGTCAAGCAGCGCGTTCAGGTAGGTGGACAGCTTTCGGTGGGTCGCGCCTACTCGGATCCGGACGCCCTCGGGATTGTGGTCGCCGGCGAGATCCACCACCCCTCGTACTCGTAACCCCGTCCTGGCGGCCAACTGCTCGCCCCCCGCTCGCTGCCGGGAAGGCACGGATGCACGATCGAGGCGACGAACCAGCCGCCCGGCCGCAGCAGCGCTGTCACGGCAGCCAAGGCACCCGCTAGGTCGTCGATGTCCATCAGCGCCATCTCGCAGGTGCAGCCGTCGAAGGCCCGCCCGTCCCACCAGGCGAGGTCGCCGGTGACGTCGGCGTGGATATAGGTGATGCTGGCCGGGCCGGCCGCTCGTGCCCGGCCGAGCATCGCATCCGAGATGTCCACGCCGGTCACCTCGGCCCAGGCCGGCCAGATGACGGCTCAGCCGGCCCTGCCCGCACCCGATATCCACCACCCGGTCACCGGTCACCACCGGCAGCAGGCCGTCGTGCGCGGCGATCAGCGGTGGCTTGTCACCGCTCCATTGCTCGTACCACTCGGCGAATTCGTCGTAGCGCGCCCGTGTCTGCGTCACGTTCCGACGCTAACTGCCTGCCCGGGCGGCGACCCGTTATGTTCGCGCGGGGCTTACCACGATCAGTCCCCAGGGTCCTGACCTTTGCGCCCGCCGGTCGCCACCGGCTAGGGTTGAATCGGTGCGATTCCAGATGCGGCGGTGATAGCCCGCCGGTTCCGCCTTGGGGCGGAATGACCCGGTGAAACTCCGGGGCCACACGGTGATATCCCGTCTTCTCTCGGACTAGCAGTCCCTGATGCCCAGACCAAGCCATAGTCGGCTGCCCGTCGGCAGATGAGGGGATGAGCGAGATGTTTACCGGCCGGATTGATGAGATCGGTCGCGTCGTCGAGATCGGCGACGCGCAGGTCGTGGTGCAGGCGCCCAAGAGCGCCGAACGGCTCAAGCCCGGAGGATCACTGACCGTCGCCGGAGTCTGCCTGACGGCGGAAGAAATCGGGAACGGGCAGATTACTGCCAGTCTCAGTCAGGAGACCCGCAGGCGGACGACCTTCGATCGCCGCGCGGACGGCGAGCGCGTCAACGTCGAGACGGCGCTTGCACTCGGCGATCCGCTCGACGGGCACCTCGTGCAAGGTCACGTGGACGCGGTCGGGAAGGTGTCCGGGATCGACACCACCGGTACCGGCCGGCGGATCTGGATCAAGCCGCCGGAGAGGTTCCTCCGCCGGCTGGCCGCCAAGGGCTCGATTGCAGTGGACGGCGCCAGCCTGACGGTGGCCGAGGTGCTGCGAGACCGGTTCTCGGTGGTGCTGATACCGGCCACGCTGCAGCAGACCACGCTGGACGCGCTGGTGCCTGGAGATCGGGTCAACCTGGAGTCGGACCTGGTCGCGCGCCTCACGTCAGCGGCGTCGCCGACAGCGGCCGACGACGTCGCCCGGGCGGTCTCGTCGGTCGGCTGGGCTGGGCGGCTTCCCGGGCGCCGAGGCGTGGAGAAGACCGTCGCGCAGCTCGCGGCGGGCGGAGGCGTGATGGTCTGGGACCCCGACCGCGAGGGCGAGGGAGACGTGATCTTCGCGGGTGCCACGATGAGCCCCGCGGCTTTCACCTTCCTCCTCACCCGCTGCTGCGGTCATTCGACGGTGCCCTGCGCACCAGAGGTGCTTGAGCGGCTCGAAATCGGCCCGATTCCCGGCCGGGGCGACCGGCAGGGCACCCGCCCCCATATTCCCGTCGATCTGGCCTCCGGCACCGGGACGGGGGTGTCAGCCGCCGAGCGGGCGGCAACCGTCCGCCGGATCGCCGACTCGGACGCGCGCCCATCGGACTTCCTGCGCCCCGGGCACGTGTTTCCACTCGCTGCCCGGCCGGGCCTGCTCGCGGAGCGCGCTGGGCACACCGAGTGCACGGTCGCGCTCTGCCAGGCGGCCGGGCTGCCGCCGGTGGGGGTCTGCTGTGAGGTCATGCGCCCGGACGGGGTGATGGCCGGCCCGGCTGACCTGGAGGCCTACGCGCTGCGCTGGGGCCTGCCGATGGTCAGCGTTGCTGATCTCAAGCGCTGGCTATGACTGACGCAGTCCGGGCGAGGCGGGCGTCACTCGTCGGTGCTGGGGATGACCACAACCGGGCAGTGCGCGTGCTGGGTGACCTGGGTGCTGACCGAGCCAAGCAGCAGCCGCCTGAACCCGCCTGCCCCGCGGGAGCCGACGACGAGCATTTCCGAGTCAGCGGCCGCCTTAATCAGCGCCTCAGCGGGCAAGGCGACCACGGCCCGAACGGTGACTGACGAGGGCCGAGCCCAGCACGAAACAGACCGGTGACGATCGCGTCCAGCAACCGCAGGTGCTCCCACCTCGTCGCGGCAGCGTCCTGGGCCAGCACCGCGAGGTCATCGGGCCGGTCCAGGCGACGTCGCGGATCGCGGCCAGGGTGATCGCCCCATCGCCGAACCGGCGGCCGTCCGTTGCCGCTGCGCCGGGGCGCCGAAGCGGCCGCCAGGACGGCCCTCGCCGGCAGCCGCGCGGCGCCGGCCGCCGGCAGCGACGGGTAGACCGAGACCTGCCGGTCGAGGCCCCGCAGGCCAAGCACCCGCGAGACGCTCTCGGCGGTGACAACCAGCCGCAGTTCGGTGCCGCTGCCGACCGTGCGCTGCCAGGCGCGCACCACGGCGTCGGCGCCCGCATGATCGCAGGACATGGTCGCCGTCAGGTCCGCGATCACCGTCGTCGCGCCGAGGTTGATGACCGACAACAGCGTGTCGCGGACCTGCCCCGCATTGGACGCCCCGATGTGCTCAGGAAGCGTGACAACGGCCTGGCCGCCGTCCCAGCGAACCGTCCAGGGGCCGGCGGCGCGCTCGTGACCGTGCCCTGGCAGGCACGGTCACGAGCGCCAGCGCGCTGCCGGCCAGCACGATCGCCGCGCCGGTGAGCAGGCCAAGATCTCCGCCGCCGACGCAGTGGCCAGCGAGGTCTGCCAGAGTCCGCCCGCGATCACCAGCAGCCCGGCGGCGATCGTGAGCTTGGTCCCCGCCCTGCGGACGGCGACTGACGATAGCGGGGCCAGCACCACGATCCCGGCGGCGATCGGGAGCATCCGCACGCCGGCCTGAAGCGGAGAGTTGGCCAGGTTGAACTGGAGGAACTGGGTCAGCACGAACAGCGCTCCGACCAGACCGAACATCACCAGGCCAAGCGAGGCGATCGGCGCGGAGAAACTCGGCGCCCGGAAGAACCGCAGACTCAGCATGGGATGCGAGGCGGCGCGCTCCCAGCGGGCGAAGCAGGCCAGGACGGCCAGCCCTCCGATGCCCGCGCCGATCACCAGGGCCGACGACCAGCCGTAGGCCGGCGCCTCGATGATCGCCCACAGCACGAGCCCAAGTCCCGTGATGGACAGCACCGACCCGGCCAGGTCGGGCCGGACGGCGGCCGGGTTCTTCGAGTCAGGGACCAGCGGGATCGCGCAGAGCAGGCCGACGACGGCAATCGGCACGTTGATCAGGAAGACCGACCCCCACCAGAAGCGCGCAAGCAGCAGGCCCCCGATGACCGGCCCGAAGGCGAATCCCACGCCAGTCATCCCGGCCCAGATGCCGATCGCCCGCTGCCGTTCCACGCTGTTCTGAAACATGTCAGTGATGATCGACAGGGTTGACGGCATCATCATCGCGGCACCGATGCCCATGCTCGCCCGGGGCGGCGATGAGCACCCCGACCGACCCGGAGAACGCCGCCCAGGCGGTTGCGGCCGGCGCTTGTTCCTGCCGGAGAACCCGACCGCGCCGACGAGCTGATCGGCGTGCTGCGCGAGGTGGCCCTAGTCACAGGCCGGAAACTTCAGGCGGCCCTGCGTTCTGGCTCCTGCGCCTGCGGCAGTTGCGGCAGCGAAGTCGTGCCGGCAGCGCCGGGGCGCCGCGGTTGGCGGGCGGCGACGAACACGCCGATGAGCCAGATGGCCAACGACAGCACCGGGATGACCACGAGGATGGCGAGGTGGCCAGCGGAGAGCGCCGAGCTCGGGTACGGGCCGACGGAAAGGAACGGGTACGGGGACATGGTGGCCTCCTTGTGAGAGCGGGCAGGGCCCGGCTTGCCCGGGCGCGTGGTCCGGGCAAGGCGGGCGGATGGCACTCAGGAGCGGGTCATGACGACCTCGATGGCACCCGTATCCGCAGCACGCGAGAACGTGTCGTAGGCACTGGTGATGTCGTCGAGCGCGAAGTGGTGGGTGACGAACCGCGCCGCGTCGACGTGCCGGGCGGCGACCATCTTCAGCAGGGTCGGCGTGGAGTAGGTGTCCACCAGGCCGGTCGTGATCGTGACGTCCCGGATCCACAGCCTCTCCAGGTGGAGCGTGGCGGGCGCGCCGTGGACGCCGATGTTCGCCACCCGACCGCCGGGACGGACCAGGTCCGCGCACAGCTCGAAGGTGGCCGGCGTTCCGACCGCCTCGATCGCGACGTCCGCGCCCAGGCCATCGGTGAGCTCCTTGACGAAGGCGACCGCGTCGGAGCGCCCGTTGTTGACCGTCAGGTCCGCGCCGAAGCCCTTCGCCGCCTCTAGTCGCGAGTCCGCGAGGTCGATGGCCACGATGTGGCCGGGCGAGAACATGCGCGCCCCGAGGATGGCGGACAGGCCGATCGGGCCCGCGCCGACGATGGCGACGGTGTCGCCGGGGCCGACCCGGCCGTTCAGGACGCCTACCTCGTAGCTGGTGGGCAGGATGTCGGCGAGCATGAGGATCTCCTCATCGCTCACGCCGACCGGGACCTTGTAGGTCGAGGTGTCGGCGAACGGCACGCGGACGTACTCCGCCTGGGTGCCGTCGATCATGTACCCGAGGATCCAGCCGCCTCCGCCGAGGCACTGCCCGAAGCGGCCCTCCCGGCAGAACCGGCAGCGGCCGCAGGCCGAGACGCACGACACGAGGACGCGGTCGCCGACCGCGAGCGTCTTGACGCCGGAGCCAATCGACACGATGGTGCCGACCGCCTCGTGGCCGAGGATCCGCCCGCTCGTTACCTCCGGGGTATCACCCTTGAGTATGTGCAGGTCAGTCCGCAGATGGTCACGGTGTCGACCTGGACGATGGCATCGGTGTCGTCCTGGATGACGGGGTCGGGGACGGTCTCCCACCCCTTGGCACCGGGACCGTGGTACACGAGCGCCTTCATGGCTGCCTCCTTGGGCATGGAGCGGCGACCTTGGCTTACAGCAGCCCAGCCGCGACGGTGGGGCTCGCCAGCCGCTCCTACGCCCATGCTCGCGGTGAGTGATTTACGCACCCAGAGCAAAAAGTCCCGTAATGACCGGACAACAGTCCCAGGACCTTCCCCCGCGCGAACCTCGTTCGTTACGCAAGCGTCTCGACGGTGAAGGGCGGCAGGGCTTGCTCCATGCTGGCGGCCCGGCCGGCCTGGCGCTGGTACATCAGGCCGTAGGTGAAGGTGTCTTCCCTCGCCTCCCTGGCCTTTCCGGCCAGGTCGAGCAGCACGGCACGGGCGACGACGCTGTCGTGATGGTCTCCGAGCACCTGCTGCAGGTCCTTGGCCGCCGCGGCCTGACGGCTGGCCGCGCCGCCCAGCGCGGGCATGGCCGCTTCGGCGGCGTACCTGGCCCTTTTGGCCGCCTTGCGCGCCTCATGGAGCGCCACGTCACGATCGTCGGCCGCCGGAACGGCGGCCAGCGCACGCGGCAGTCGGCGCCCGGACTGCCGGACCGGCTTGGCGAGCGCCTCGCCGGCGCCGCGTTCCGCCATCGGCGTCAGCGGCGGCCGGGCCAGCAGCCCGTCCAGGTCACCAAGCAGCCGTCGATAGCGAAGCCCGTCCAGCGCCGCCACTGCGGCCTTTCCTGCCCGCGCGAGCTCGGCGGTGAAGTGAGCGGCGATGCGGGCCTCGACCGGCCCGACGACCAGGGGCGGGCGGAATACCGGCGAGGCCGGCTTCGAGCAGGTCTCGCATCACCTCGGTATCGCGGGCCTGCCCGAGCGCTGCCGCGAGCCATTTCAGCTCGTCACAGAGCGGCCTGGTCGCCTCCCGGTCGATGATCTGGCCGAAGGCCTGCAGTGCGCTGCGGGTCCGGCGGGTGGCCACCCGCATCTGGTGCACTGAGTCCGGTTCGTCCGCGCGGACCTGCGGATCGTAGCGCGCGATGGCGGCCACCTCATCACGCAGATAGGCGAGCACCACCTCGGCGGCGGACGAGTGCCCGGTCAGCGGCGGGTCGGGCGGCACGTCGGGACCGGCCGCGCCGGGACCGCGCTTCCGTTCGAGCTCACGTGCGTCAGTAGCCATTATCTCGTCCCTCCATCAGTTACCGACGGCGATCTGAGGCCACAATGACGGCGCCGAGCGCCGGCTTCCGCCTGATCGATGCGATGAACCGCACGCGGAGGTCGTGCAACGCGACCAGAGTCCGGGCCGTACCGGGCGATCCGTTTCATGGCGAGTCCGTGGTAGATCATTCCCATGATGGCGGCGGTCATCGGCCCTGCGCCTGCGCACGCTACGGCTGAACCGACGCCGTTGGGCTGCCCTCGAGGTACTCAACCAGCCCGGCCGGGATGCCAAGGACGAAGGTATGGGCATTGTGAGTCAGGCGCAGACCACGTGGATCCCAGCGGAGTTCCCAGCCGTGGCAGTCAAGCAGGTGTGTGACCGTCCTGATCAGCGCCTCTTCCCGCATGGCACGGGTGAAGTCCGGTTCGTCACTTTCGAGCGCGACTTCGTAAACCAGCGCATCCCTATCCAGGTGGCCGAGCTGCTCAATCCGCGCATCCACCGCCAGTACCACCGGCGCAAGGTACAGATCGGACAGGTCATGGGGCTTGGTGGTCATGAGCACCTCCATAGAGGGAGAAACCAGCAAACCCATACTGCGGGCAAGAACGCCTCTGTCGTAGTGCCGAAGGTCCTCAGGCCGGGCCGAGGTCCGATGACAGCCAGCGCTCCGGGCGCAGGTAGATCACCACCTGCTCGCCGAACTCCGCCTTCGCCATCGCCACGTATCCCCGGCCGGGGCGACCGGCAGGGCACCCGCCCGCACATCCCCGTCGATCTGGCCTCCGGCACCGGGACCGGCGTGTCAGCGGCCGAGCGGGCGGCAACCGTCCGCCGGATCGCCGACCCGGACGCGTCTGCCGATGGTCAGCGTGGCCGACCTAAGGCGCTGGCTGTGACAGGCATCGTCCTCGGATGGCGGGCGGGTGAGAGGATCAGCGCGCGGCCGGCGAAGTCGACCGCGACGCATCCTCCGGTGAAGCAGGAGACGGCGGTGAGGCCGCCCCCGGCCGGGTCGGCCAGGACGGGCGTCCAGCGCCGGGCGCCGTCCCTGGTGAGCACCGCGTCGCCGTTGCCTGCGACCGCGGCGCAGACCGTCGCGGTTGCGCACGAGACGCCGGTGAAGCCGGCGGCGGCTGCGCGGTCCGGCGCCGACCAGTGGGCGCCGTTCCAGCGGACGGCGTCGCCGCGCGCGTCCACGGCCACGCAGAAGGCCGTGCCGGAGCATGACACGGCCGTCAGCGCGCCGCCGTCGATGCGGACGGCGGCCGACCAGCCCGACCCGTTCCAGCGCAGCGCGTGGCCGGTGCCGTCGACGGCCAGGCAGAAGGCGGTGCTCGGGCAGGAGACGCTGGTGAGGCCGCTGGAGTCGATGCGGTCCGGGGCGGACCATGTGCTGCCGTTCCAGCGGAGCGCCTTGCCATTGCCGTCGACCGCAGCGCAGAAGGTCGCGGTCGGGCAGGAGACTCCGGTCAGGCCGCCGCCGCTGGGGTCGGCCGGGTTCTTGGCCGACCAGGGCGGGACCGACCACGCCGTGCCGTTCCAGGTCAGGGCGCGGCCGTTGGTGTCGACCGCGGCGCAGAACCTGGGCGACGCGCACGAGACTGAGGTGAGGATGCCGGCGATCGGGTCGATGTCGACTGCTCCGGCGCGCCAGGCGGCGGGGCCGCCGGCCAGCGCGTTGCCGTTGCCGTCGACCGCCGCGCAGAAGGAGGCGTCCGGGCAGGAGACGGACTCGAGTACTCCGGTCCTCGGGTCGACGTACCGGCCGGTCGTGTAGCAGGTGCCCGCGCTGGTGGTGGTGCTGTCGGGGCAGGACAGCGCGGGCCTCGTCCAGGATGAGCCGTTCCAGGTCAGCGCGTTGCCGTTCCAGTCCACGGCGGCGCAGAACGTCGCGTTCGCGCAGGAGACGGACTCGAAGCCGTCGCCCGTGACGTCGATCTGCACGGGGCTTGACCAGTGCTTTCCGGTCCACGTGAGGTAGTCGCCGCTGCCGTCGACCGCGGTGCAGAACGTCGCCGACGGGCAGGACAGTGACATCAGGCCGCCCGCGCCGTCCGGGTCGAACGCCGCGTCCGGCTGCCATGTGACGCCGTTCCAGGTCACCGAGCCGCCCTCCCAGTCCAGGGCCACGCAGAACGTGCTCGTCGGGCAGGACATCGCGCCGATCCCGCCGCCGGTCGAGGCGGTGGTCGGGTCGACCGGGTCCGGTGCGGTCCACTGCGTCCCGTTGAAGGTGAGGACGTTGCCGTCCCAGTCGCCGGCCGCGCAGAAGGACGCGCTCGCGCAGGAGACCGCCTTCAGCGACGCGCCGCTGTTGTCGATCCGGTCCGGTGCGCTCCACCGCGCGCCGGTCCAGCGCAGCGCGTTGCCGTCGCCGTCGACCGCGACGCAGAACGAGATCGAGGGGCACGACACCGAGGTGAGCCCCGCGCCGTGGGCGTCGACGGTTTCCGGGCGCGACCAGGACCGGCCGTTCCAGGCCATGACCCGGCCGAGGGTGTCGACGGCGGCGCAGAAGGTCCGCGAGGCGCAGGACACCGAGGTCGAGCTCCACCCCGGTTCCGCCCGGGTCAATGGGGATCGGCGCCGACCACCGGGTCCCGTTCCAGCGCAGCGCGTTGTTGCCCGACTCGTCCACCGCCAGGCAGAACGACGGCGACGGGCAGGAGACGGAGCGCAGGTTGCCGCGCACCGGGTCGACGGCGCGAGCCGCGGCCGACGGGGCGTCGAGCGCGGTCCGCTGATCGGGGACCGAGCTGGTGAACGGCTCGAGGAGGTGGCTGTACGCGTAGGGCGTCTGCTTCTGCTGGCTGCCCGCGGTGTTGTCGTCCTGGAGGTTCCAGAAGGAGAGCTCGGCCAGGCCGCGGGCGGCCGCCCAGCGCGCCACCGTCCCGGCGTCGGCGAGGGTGAACGTCTCGGCGGGCCCGTAGTCGTCGACGCCGAGGTCTTCGGTCACGCCGATCATGCCCCACAGCTGGCTGGGGGTCTTGCCCGGGTACAGCACGTGCAGCCGGTCGTAGAGCTGCTGGGCGGCGCCCTCGGTGTTGTCCGCCAGCTCGTGCGGAAGGTTGTCGTAGTAGTCGAACGTCATGATGTTGACGATGGCGATCCGCGCGCCGTCGGCGACGGCGTTCTGCAGCACGTACGATCCGCCCTGGTCGATGCCGGTCGTGTTGGTGGGGATCGTGTACACGAACTGGACCGAGCGGTGCGTGCGCTGAGCCCACCGCTCGACCAGGGCGATCGCCTGGTTGCGCCGGTCGATGCCGGCGTAGTTGTTGAGCGAGTCTTCCTCGGTGTCGAGGTCGAGCCGGGTGACGTGATAGGTCGTGATGACCTTCTCGTACTGGCCGGCGATGGCAGCCGTACTGTGGCAGCTATCGGCCAGCTCCTCGTCGGCGCTGTCGGCCGAGGCGCCGCCGAAGGACGGGACGATGTTCCCGCCGGCCGCCTGCACGGCGTCGATGTCGGCCGCGTAGGTCTTGCCGACCGGCATCGACGGGTCGCCGTTCCAGTCGACGGTGCACGAACCCGGCTTTGCCGTCTGCAGGAAGGCCAGGGTCAGGTACTTCGCCCCGGAGGCCTTCGCGGTGGCCGCGAGGGTGTCGGTGGTGTTGAAGTAGTACGGCGCGAAGACGTGCGGCGGCAGCGGGCCGCCGGGTGACGCCGCTGGCCGGACGGCCGGGCTGGCGTGCGCGACGCCAGGGATCACCCCGCCGATGGCCATCCCGCCCACGCACGCGATCGCGGCCGCCGCCGCGAGCATCCGCCTCCACACCATGAGCACTCCTCCGCTCGGCGGGGCGGCCGCTCCCCCGGGTCGCATTCCGGCATAAAATTAGGAAACTTTCCTAACGCGCTCATACTGTGCTCTGACGGGCTAACCGTGTCAAGTAGCCAGCGGCGAACAGCCGGTTGGCACACGGGTTCTCCCAGGTGGATTGTCGGTGCCGCTGCCTAGACTCGGGTTCATGGTGGACAACAGGCTGTCTGTACGCGACCGCGAGCTGTTTCTGTCCGAGCCGCACATCGCGGCGCTGTCGGTGTCGGCCGGCCGCGACCGTGGACCGGTGACGGTGCCGATGTGGTACCAGTACGAGCCCGGCGGCGAGGCGTGGATTCTGACCGAGTCGGCCTCGTTGAAGGCCCGTCTCATCGCGGCCGAGGGCCGTTTCTCCCTGATGGTCGACCGGACAGAGCCGACCATCCGCTACGTGTCGGTCGAGGGGCCGGTCACCCGGACGGTTCCGGAGACCGACGAGCTGCTGTGGGAGATCGCCAGCCGCTATCTGGGCGCGGAGAAGGCCCGCGATTACGTCGCGATGGCGAAGGCGGATTTCGGCCCGCAGGTAGTGATCTACCTGCGCCCGGAGCGCTGGCTGTCGTCCGACCTGGGCCCGGCCTGAGCGAGCGCCGCCGGATGCCGGGACTATCCTTTTGGTCACGAGTCCCACCGCAGGAGCCCGCCTAATGGATGAACCCGCCGCCGCCCGAGCCATGTCGACCGACGCCCGCGGCTCGGCCTTCGGCTCTCCCGGCCTGGCTGACCCCACGGCCTGGATGGCACCGCCGGACCTGCACCCGGCAAAAAACGCCGAGACGCAAGGAGTGCTGCGCGGCCCGGTGCCGCGGATGGCCGCGTCGCCCCGGCTGAGCCATGCGCTCTTCGAACGGCTCGCGGGCTACGGCACGCGGCAGCAGACCCGCGAAGGCGATGTGCTGTTCGAGCCGGGTGATGAGAACGTCGACCTGATCGTGGTCGCGGAAGGCTCGGTCGAGGTCATCCGGGCGGCGAGCGCCGCGGTGGCGGCCGAGACCGTGGCCAAGGTCGGCGCGGGCGGTTTCGTGGGCGAGCTCAGCCTCTTGACCGGGCAGAACCTCTACGTGCGGGCCCGGGTCCGGGAGGCCGGAGCGGTCTACCGGGTCTCCCCCGCGCGGCTGCGGGAGCTGATGGCGAACGATGTCGAGCTGTCCGACATCGTCTTCAAGGCCCTCGTCGCCCGCCGGGAGCTGCTGCGGCGCAGCACCGCCGCCGAGGGCGTGGAGATCGTCGGCCACCCGATCTCGGCCGCGGCGCTGGCGCTGCGGACCTACGCGGCCAGGCAGGCGCTGATCCACCTGTGGCTCGACGCCGCCACCCCGGAGGGCCAGGCGCTGATGGAGACGTCAGGCCTGGGCGAGGACGACCTGCCCGCGGTGGTCATGCCCGGCGCCACGCTCAAGCGGGCCACCCCCGGCGAGCTCGCCCAGAAGCTGAACCTGAGTTACCACCGCTCGCCCGGCCAGCAAGTCGACGTCGCCATCGTCGGCGCCGGGCCGGCCGGGCTCGCGGCCGCCGTCTACGGCGCGTCCGAGGGCCTCGCGACCGTGCTGCTCGACGCGGTCGGCACCGGCGGGCAGGCGGCGGCAAGCTCCCGGATCGAGAACTACTTCGGCTTCCCGTTCGGCCTGTCCGGCGCCGACCTGACCGGGCGGGCGGTGCTGCAGGCGCTCAAGTTCGGCGCCCAGCTCGCCAGCCCCTGCCTCGTCGTCAGCCTCGACCGCGACCGGACCGAGGACGGCCGACTGCGGCTGCGGCTCACCGGGGGCGAGATCATCGACAGCCGGGCCGTCGTCATCGCGACCGGCGCCCGCTACCGCGCGCTGCCGCTTGAGCGATGGCCGGACTTCGAGGGCGCGGGGATCTACTACGCGGCGACCGAGCTGGAGGCCCGCGGCTGCGCGGGCAGCCCGGTCACCGTCATCGGCGGCGCGAACTCGGCCGGCCAGGCCGCGCTCTACCTGGCGGGGCGGGGAAGCGACGTCTCGCTGGTCGTCCGGGGCGCCACCATCGAGGCCGAGATGTCGGCTTACCTGGTCGACCGGCTCCTCGCCCACCCCCGGGTGACCGTGCGCTGCCGCAGCGAGGTGACCAGGCTTGACGGCGGCGACTTCCTGCAGGAGATCAGCGTCACCGACCGGGGCGCCGGCACGACGCAGGCCCAGCCGTGCTCGGGATTGTTCTGCTTCATCGGCGCGGAGCCCGCCACCGACTGGCTGACCGGGATCGCGACCGAGGATGACGGCTTCATCAGGACCGACGTCCAGCTGGCCAACGGCGACCTCGGCCCGGCCTGGGCCGCGCTCGGACGGCGGCCGCTGCCGTTCGAGACCAGCATCCCGGGGGTCTTCGCGGTCGGCGACGTCAGGTCCGGGTCGATGAAGCGGGTCGCGGCCGCGACCGGCGAAGGCGCCAGCGCGATCGCCTCCGTCCACAAGGCCATCGGCTTCGCCTAGCTCCGGCCTTGCGGGGCTGGCAGACGGGGCCCGGCCGGGCGCCGTCCGAGCTCACCGAGGAGCGGGCCGCCCGGCTGAAGGACCTGCAGAGCTGAACCGGCTGTTCACCGCAGAGGAGGGCTAGTGCTATCACTCGTGCGCAGTGACGCGACCGGAGAGATGGAGTTGCGGGGAACTAGCTCGCAATTCAGGGAACTCGCCGCGAGACTCCGCAATGGAGGAGAGTTCTCGGCGTCCCTTGACGATGTTCCTGCTCCGTCACCCTACGATAGGCGGCTGTCCCGGGTGGTCATCCGGAGCGGAGTGAGGAAGGTCGTGGTGACCCTTATGGACGATGGGCAGTCATTGCAGATCTGCGGCGGAGATGAGTTCATGGCAGTGCTAATTAGCCGCTAATATCGAGGGATTCGCGGAAGATGGGGTCCGCGGAGAGCACGCGCATATCGAATATTTCCCGGGTCATTATTATCTTGCGGAAGAGGCTGAGCCCCTTCTTCTGGCGCTCGTGTAACCTCGACTTTCATGGCTTAGATTAGCCAGGCCTGAGGATGCGGCAAGGTGGTGAGTTGTGATCATTGGAAGTGCATTCGATGTGACGTCCTTCGATATTACTTCTGAGCGGGAACCGATCTTTGCGTGACTATGTGCGGAGCGGTCGACGGGGGTGTGCAGGCTTGACGGCGGGCGTATCGACGATCTAGTTCTGGAAGCGCTTGCCGCGGTGGGTTCTTGGTACAGAGTATCGGGAGAAGCGTCATCGCTTGCGCACCTTCGAAGCTTGCATGAGGCCATCCTCGGCGAACTTAACCCGGACTGCGATTTCGGCCAATTCCACGTTTTTCGGGTGCGCACCTTTTCTTCGGTTGGGCATGCGCTGGCGGCAGTGTTGCCCGTCTCTATTTCCGGATCTCCGATACCCTATTCCGGTGGCCCTCAGTCCGAGGTCCAGTGCGCCGTCCAGGCAGTCTTGGCACATCCTCGTCGAGGACGCAAGGTTAACGCCAAGGCCGGTAAGTTAGCTGGCTCGGTCGGCTGTCAGGTGTTTCGGTGGGTGCCGATGTGGCTGCAGATGGGGCGGGGCTCCGGTAAGTGAGGGTTGTCCGCCAAAGACAGCCTCATGCCCCAGGAGCCCCGCCGTGGATCATTGTGCCATTACCCGTGCCGTGACGGTGGCTGGTGGGCGGTTCGCGCCTGGTCACCTGGGCGAGCTGACGCAGCAGGTGCCGTTCGAGATGGTCGATGCGGTGCTGGAGCAGACGTGCCGGGTGCAGCGGCGGGTCCGCGACCTGCCGGCCCGGGCCGTGGTCTACCTGCTGCTGGCGGGATGCCTGTTCGCGGAGCTGGGTTATGTTCAGGTCTGGCACCGCCTGGCGGCGGGGCTGGGCGGGCTGCCCGTGGCGCTCCCGACCGCGGGCGCGATGACCCAGGCGCGCCGCCGTCTGGGACCGGGGCCGCTGCGGGAGCTGTTCTTCCTGCTGAGCGGCCCGGGTCCCGCAGGGGCGCGGTGGCGGGGGCTGCTGGTGGTCGCTGTGGACGGCACGATCATGACGGTCGCGGACAGCGAGGCGAACCTGGCCGTCTACGACAAGCAGAGCGGCGGCCCGAACGGCGCCTCCGGCTACCCGATGCTGCGGCTGCTGGCCCTGGTCAGCTGCGGCACCCGCAGCGTGATCGACGCCGTGTTCGGCCCGGTCCGCGACGGCGAGACCACTTGCGCCGTGCGGTTGCTGGGCAGCCTGCGCGCGGGGATGATCTTGCTGGCCGACCGCAACTTCGCCGCCGGGTTCCTGGCCGCGCAGGTCGCGGGAACCGGGGCCGAGTTCCTGGTCCGCGTCCGCACCGGGCGGACCGCCCCGAAGCTCCCGGTCCTGCGCCGCTGCCCGGACGGATCGTGGCTGTCGCGCTTCGGCGGCGTCCCGGTCCGGGTCATCGACGCCGAGATCACCATCGTGACCAGCGCCGGGCGCGCCACGGGCGGGTACCGGCTCATCACCACCCTGGCGGACCCGGTCCGCTACCCGGCCGGCGAACTGGCGGCGCTTTACCACGAGCGCTGGGTGCGACACGAAGTCGCTTGGAGCGAGTGGAACTCGCAGAAGGAGGACCGGCTGATGCTGGTTACGTAGTTCCCGGTCCAGTTCGCAGGGACTGTTCCCGCCCTGGCGTGCGCCGTGAGTAATCGCGGGGTGCGGAGCCCGGGGAGACGCCCAAGGCCCCCCGTTCCGTCCGGGGGGAACAGGCAGGGGAAAGGCCGGACGGGTGAACGCAAGTGAATCGCCGATGACGCCTCGTTACGTGGACTCCTGCAGACGGGATGCTGGAAGCGGGAGAACAGGGACCGCCGCTGGAAGGCGGCAGGTGCTGGCCGGTGTCCAACGACCGGCCGGGAGCGAACCACCGTCCCCGGGGTCCAGGCGGCACCCACCCCGGTCGCACCTCGACCAAGCGGAACGTGACAACCCCGTTGGGGTCCGGCAGGCCTGGCCTGCCGGTCGGCCGGACGTGAGGAAGGCTCAACTCCCCAGCGGGCGCAGGAAGGCCCGAGAAGCGAATGCCGGCGGCCGAAAGGCAGCGGGAAACCGGGACCGTGAACTGGCTCCTCCGCCAGTGGCTCCCGCATAACCGGCCGGATAGGGATCATGCCCCGGCCCGAAAGGGCGCTGACGCGGGCCTGGTGGGCCTGCGGAGCAAAGCAAGCCGAGACGCCGGAACCGAAGGGCAAGTTGGACACCATGAGCGGCACCCCTGGCGCGACAGCGGCAGCGCCGTCCCCGGTGAACGGACCAGAGGACGGTTTCCCGGACTGGGACCAGGTGAACTGGGGCCAGGCCGAGGAGAACGTAAGGCGGCTGCGGCAGCGGATCTTCGCGGCATCGCAGGCCGGGGACCTGAAGAGGGCCCGCAGCCTGCAGAAGATGATGCTCCGGTCCCGAAGCAACGCGCTGGTGAGCGTGCGGCGGGTCACGGAGGTCAACGCTGGCCGCAAGACGGCCGGGGTCGACGGGCGCATCGTGCTCGCGGGCTGGGAGAAGGCCGACATGGCCGCCTGGCTCCAGCATGGCGCGGCCGCGTGGAGGCCCCTGCCCGTCAGGCGGGTATACGTCCCGAAGAGCAACGGGAAGCGCCGCGGCCTGGGGATCCCCGTGATCGCCGACCGTGCGCTGCAGGCCCTCACGGTCAGCGCGCTGGAACCCGAGTGGGAGGCCCGGTTCGAGCCGAAGTCCTACGGGTTCCGGCCGGGCCGGGGATGCCACGACGCCATCGTGGCCATCCACGGCATCGCGAGCGGCAAGCTCGCCAGGCGGCTATGGGTGCTGGACGCCGACCTCCAGTCGGCGTTCGACCGGCTCAGCCACGACCACATCCTCGCCTCACTGGGCGGCTTCCCCGCACGGGGCCTGGTGCGCCGGTGGCTGAAGGCGGGCGTGGTCGAGGACGGGGCCCTTGCCCCGACCGAGGAGGGCGCCCCACAAGGCGGGGTGATCAGCCCGTTGCTCATGAACGTGGCTCTGCACGGCATGGAGGCAGCAGCCGGGGTCCGCTACCACCGAGACGGCGGCGCTGTTCCCGGCTGCCCGCTCCTGGTCCGCTACGCCGACGACGTTCTCGCCCTCTGCCACTCCAGGCAGCAGGCCGAGGAGGTCCAGGCGCGCCTGGCCGGATGGCTCGCACCCCGAGGACTGGCCTTCAACCAGGACAAGACGAGGATCACCCACCTGGACCAGGGGGTGGACTTCCTGGGGTTCGAGATCCGCCGGTTCGGCGGCAAGCTGCTGACCAAGCCGAGCAAGGACGCACTGCGGCGGATCCGGAACCGGCTGTCCGCCGAGGTGACGGCCCTGCGAGGGGCCAACGCCGACGCGGTCATCGGACGGCTCAACCCGATCATCACCGGGTGGGCCGCCTACTACCGGATCGGGGTGTCCAGCCTCGCCTACAACAGGCTAGACGCGCACGTCTGGCGGCTGACCTGGAAATGGGCCAGGCACACCCACCCGGACAAGCCGAGGCACTGGGTCGTCACCCGGTACTTCGGCATGTTCAACCCGTCCAGGAACGACCGGTGGCTGTTCGGGAGCCGGGAAACCGGCCACTACCTCCGCAGGTTCTCCTGGACGAAGATCGTCAGGCACACCCTGGTCGCCGGGCGGTCATCACCCGATGACCCCGCCGTGACCGGATACTGGGCCAAGCGCCGTGAGCGCATCCGCCCGCCGGTCAGCCCGGCGACCTGGCACCTGCTGCGCCGCCAGCACGGCCGGTGCCCCCTCTGCCGGGGGCTGCTGCTCTACGCCAGCCACGAGCCTCACGACGAGCGCGAGTGGGAGCAGTGGCACGCCACCATCCGGAAGGCCATCCGCAAGGAGGCCCTCACCGCCGTGATGGACCTCGGCACGCCAGGCGAGCAAGCCGCATACCACCTGATACACGCCTACTGCCGACGACGCATCGGCGGCAGGGCCAGCACGCCATAGGGCCTGCTTGAGCCGAGCTGCGGGGAAAGCCCGCACGGCCGGTTCTGAGGGGGCGGGGGTGCAGCAATGCACCCCCGCTACCCGACGAGATCGAGACCGCTTACTTTGAGCTCAAGTCGACCATCCTGGGCGGCCGGGTCCTGCGCGCCCGCACCCCCGACGGCGTCGAGCAAGAGGTATACGCCCTCCTGGTCACCTACCAGGCCCTGCGCACCGCGATCGCGGACGCCGCCGCCACCGAGCCGGGCGCCGACCCGGACCGGGCCAGCTTCGCCATCGCCCTCAACGCAGCCCGCGACCAGGTCATCCTGGCCGCGGGCGTCACCGCCGGCACCGCCATCGATCTGGCCGGCAAGATCGGACGGCTCGTCCTGGCCAACCTGATGCCCGGCAGGCGGCTGCGCGTCAGCCCCCGCGTCGTCAAACGCGCCATGTCCAGGTACAACGCCAAAGGCAAGGTCGACCGGACCACCTACAAGGCCACCATCGCCATGGCCGTCCTCGCCGCCCCCTTGACACCCGGGGACGAACCTTAACTGACCGGCCTTGAGGTTAACGCGGGATCGCGGAACCCGTCGCCCCGGTCTGCCTCGAAGTAGAGCGTGGACACGTCGTAGAGGACCAGGCTGGCCAGCCCCAGCCGGGCGTGCGCGGCGCGCGCCTCCGACAGGCCGTGCCGCCACGCCTCCCGCGCCCAGGCCGGCAGGCGCCGGTTGAGCGTGGGATAGGACGGCGCGGGGGCGCCCGCCTCTTCCAGGACGCGCAGCGAGTCCTGCTCGCTGGCCGGCTCGATGATCCTGGCGGGCACGAGCCTGACGGAACACCTCATCATGCCCGGTGGCCTGCGGGAACCCGAGCGCGTCATAAGCCCTGGACAGGGCGTCCAGCAGGTGCCCCATCCGCGAGGAGGCGATCTCCAGCCGCCCCGACGGCCCCGGGGCGGCTGCGCCGAGGTCGAGCTCCCGCTGCCCGGCCGCCAGCCGCTGCCTCGCCGCGGCCTTCAGCGCCTCGAGCTCGGCCCCGTCGTGCGCCGACCCGATGTGCTCGATGTTCCTCGACCCGCGCCGCAACGACCACACGATCTGGACCGCGGTCGCCCCGGACGCGGTCCTCACGGTGCGAACGCACGCCACCCGACGAGATTACGAGCCGCGGCCCGGACCCATCCCGCAGTGCGTAAATCCGCAAGCCGAATAAGGCAAACCTGCAGCTCACGACACTACGATCAAGGCCTGGCTTTCATCAGGCCAGCGCGCTTCCGCTTGGGTGCCAGACGCGCGCGAGGGGCGGTGGCCCGGGCTGGGCCCGCGGGTCGCCCTGATTGCCGTTCAGCCGGGCCCGAGGGCGTCCTTGTTCACCTCAAACCCCGACATCTCGTCCCAGGCGACGGCCGACCACAGCGCGACCAGTACTGCCCAGATGCGGCTCACGAGCGGCCAGTCAGCGCTGTCGCCGGTCAATATCAGTTCGGCCTGGAGGTCGCTTCCCCAGATGCCGCACTCGCCGTTGGGAGAGGCGCTGATCACGCTCTGGGCGTTGTACTCGACCCCCACCGAGAACTGCAAGACGAGCCAGCCTGCCGCCGGCATTCCCGAGCCGTTGTCGGTGGCCATCTCGCAGACATCGACTTCATCGCCGTAATCCCCGGCAAGGCGCCTGGCCAGCACCGGGACGCCCGTCTCCGCCAGCTTCGACAGGAAGGTTTCCAGGGCTGAGGACCCGTTCTCTTGCCCGCTGCGGCAGAAGAAGGTCAGGTAGTAGGCCACGACCAGATTCTCGCACCGGGCGCCAGAGAGGGCGGCGCGTGGAAGGGGCACTCGATCCGGTCCGTCACCGGCTCCACGGCGGTCCCCATGGTGCGACGCACTGCCACACGAGAATGCGAGCCACGCCTTAGTGCGCAAACTTCCCGGACTCCACCGATAAACCTGCAGCTCACAGAGCTACAACCACGCCAGCCCCGCCTCAATGATAGAAGTCAGGCCTGCACTCCGCCGGGGTCCTCCCGCCAGGGTCCCCGGCCACGATCCGGATGATCAGCGCCAGTTCACCGGCCTGCTGGGCACTCATTGCCCCTGAATTTCTCCCAGATCAGCAGAAGGCGGTGCTCACCCCAGGTAATAGCCTCACTCCGCGACTCTGCCGAGTCTTTAGGGCGGGCGGTATCGTTTGAGCTGGTCGGCGACATTGAATCAAGTAAGAATTTCTTGCGGATCAATCCGCCAACGTGAAAATGGTCCCAGGTCGGCTATTTCAGAGCCGGTCCGTTTTAGCGATAGCGAAAATTCAGACATGAATTCTACGATCATTACTTCCATTTTGAGAACACCGATCCGCTCAGTTGCCGGCTGCGGTTTCCAGGAAGTTCTTGAGTGACAACGAAGAAGCAGTTCGCCATTTGCCCTCTCAGCAGAAACGGAGCGCTCAACGCCCTGCGAGTAAAAGTCGATCTCGGCGTTGCCGCTGACAGCCAGTCCCTCGACGAATTTTGGAATCTGCTCAACCAGGGTTGACATGTCATATTCGACATCGAATCTCCAATCATTGCTACCGAACCCATAAATGTGAAAGGTGCAGCCTTGCTCTGAAAGTATCCGACAACCCATCATTGAGAGGTATTCGTAATCGCTCCTGTCTTCCAGCTCTTCCTCCGCCAGCGACGAGACCGTCCCCGCACTTGGGCAGGACAACCTAAATCCGAAGGACATTCGATCTCCTCTCACGCTTAACTCATCTCTCAATTACGCCCTCATTGTAGCACCTAAGGTTCGGGACTGAGGATCGGAAATCCCGTTTTCCAAATCCCTCCAGCCCTTGGGACAAGTCTCGCCATGCTCGCGGGAGCCGTAGTCCCATCCTCGAATACCACTTCCCCAACACCTTCAGGTATCGAAACCTCCAGCCCCTCCCAAGCCCTCCGCCCAAGCGTCTTGCATAATCGCTGCAGCCGAATCCACATTGATCCATCGCCCTTGAGACTGGTCCAGATAAGGTTTCCACCCATTGGGGGCCTGGTGCCGCAATACCCGCGAGTGCCTGGCCATGAAGCTCCGCCCCGGCAACGCCGGCTCGAACACGTTCACCGATCATAAAGAGGTGCTGGCCGCGGCCCTGAAGCAGGTCCCGTCCCGGTTCCGGCGCAAGGTCATGGTCCGCGTCGACGGCGCCGGCGCCAGCCACGACCTCATCGGCCACCTGCTGTCGCCGGCCTCCCCGCGCCGGACGATGCTGTTCACCTGCGGCTGGACGATCATGCCGGCCGACGAGGACGCCATCCGGCTGCTGCCCGGCCGACGCGTGGAAGCCCGGCACCGCCCAGGACGGCAGCACCGAGGAAGACAAGGACGCCGCCGAGATCACCGGCTTGATGACCAGGGCGGAGAACTGGCCCGGACGGGCTGCGCTGGATCGTCCGCCGGGTCAAGCCGTCCCGCCGGCAGATGCGCAACCTGACCGCCTACGAGAAGGAGACCGGCTGGCGCTACTCGATCACCTGCACGAACATCCCGGACAGCGGGATCGAGGGCGTCCCGGGCAGCCACCACCCGCAGTACATCGACGTGGTGCACCGCGAGCACGCGGTCGTCGAGACCGCCGGCGTCCGCACCGCGAAGGCCATGGGCCTGCGCGGCCTGCCATCGAAGACCTGGCAGGTCAACGCAGGCTGGGTCGCCGCGGCGAACATCGCCGCCGACCTCGCCGCCTGGACCCGCCTCCTCGGGCACGCCGGCGAGCCCGAACTCCGCGACGCCGCCCCGGACACGCTCCGCTACCGGATCTGGCACCTCCCCGCGAAACTGGCCGCCCACGCCCGCCAGAAGACCCTCGCCATCAGCCCCGACTGGCCCTGGGCCGACGCGTTCCTGACCTGCTGGCAGCGGCTCTGCGCCCTGCCGGCACCCGCCTGAACTGCACGGATCACCCCAGCGACACGGAAGGAGGACCACCCCGGCGCGGTCGGAGCCGGTGCGCACCCGGGCACCCCGGGCAACGTGCGCACCGCCCGCCCCGGAGGGAAACGGACATGCAGGCTAAAAAACGGATGCCGACACAATCAGTAACCGGACCTCAGGATGCCTGAACGATTGAGGCTAACCCATTGACCGATTCCATCAACTGAACCCGATCCGATAAACTGCTTGATCGCATCCCAAGCGCGCTGCCGACTTGAAACAAATTCGCCAGTGTACTCTGTGTCGCCCTCCAACTCAGGGACAGATACTGAGGCGTCTTTGGAGATGATGCCATCACCGCGCAGGAGCTGTGTTTCCCCCGCTGGCGACCAATGGGCGACTACCCCATAAGACGCTCTGAACGCGAGAATCACGCGCGGGTAAAGCTGATCACCGCAGCTTACCTCAGAATACCCCTCGCCCAGCTTCAGGAGATCCTCCATCCGCGAAATGTAGTCATCGACGCCAGAGTACCGGAACGCGGAGATGCGGCCAGATCCTGGCGCGGTTGCCACCCATGATACTTCCATTTCCCATCCCGAATTGTTGCGCGGCTCCAAGATTACTAAGATGGCGGCCGCGGCTCCTGCGAGTTTCCAGTAAATATCCTGCTATTGCTCCAAGTCGGATCTCTCGGAACAGTGCCCAACGGCGTTTGCACGTCAGGTGTTGAACCATCTTCCAGTAGCGTTGGCAATTGAGTCGTGCACCAATTGCAGATGCCATTCGGATTATTGATCTTAAGTATACCGCTTGCGACGCCTCGGGCTCGCGATGAGGGCGCCCTGCCCCTCAACATGCCCGCTCGCGATGTAGTTCTTTGGATCTGCCCGTCTCGAGGCCAGCGGGATCTCCTCGCCGTTAATCTCAACGGTCCGCTGCCGCAGCGAGGTCACCCGGCTCGACAGCGGCGACTTCCTCCAGGAGATCAGCGTCACCGACCGGGGGGCGGAGACGATTCAGGCCCAGCCGTGCTCGGGGTTGTTCTGCTTCATCGGCGCCGAGCCCGCCACCGACTGGCTGACCGGGATCGCGACCGAGGATGACGGCTTCATTCGGACCGACGTCCAGCTCGACTGACGCCGACCTCGGCCCGGCCTGGGCCGCGCTTGGACGGCGGCCGTTGCCGTTCGAAACCAGCATCCCCGGTGTGTTCGCGGTCGGCGACGTCCGATCCGGATCGATGAAGCGCGTCGCGGCCGCTACCGGCGAAGGCGCCAGCGCGATCGCCTCGGTTCACAAGGCCATCGGCTTCGCCTAGCTCGAGCGGCCCTCCACCGGACGAAGGACAGCCGCCTCGGCGACCCATCGGTCGAATTCGAGCGGGTGGACCGACGACCGCCGCGACGCCCAGGGACACGGCAAAATCGTTAGGTGAGGCTGTGACCTGCGGTGTCGTGATTGGTGATGATGCGCCCGGCGTGTCTGCGGGAGGCGGGCGGTGCCCGGGCGAAACGATGGAAGTTCCTACGCTAGCCACTGCCTGCCCCGAGGGACTCCCGCCGCCTCATGACATCTTCCCCGATAACGGATGCTGCCCGCATCCGGTACCTGCTCGATCTCCTGTCCCAGGTCCCTGACCCGCGTAAGAGACGGGGCCGCCGACATTCCCTGGCCGGGCTGCTGGCCGTCGGGACCGCGGCGGTGATCGCGGGCTCACGGTCGTTCGCCGCGATCGGCCAGTGGGCCGCCGATGCCGGCCCGGAGGCCCTGACAGCGCTCGGCGCGGTGCGCGGCCCGGCAGAGGAGTCCACTTTCCGCCGCGCGTTCGCTCTGGTCAGCGCCGACGTGCTGGACCGGGTACTGGGTGCCTGGCTGTGGACGTGGGCCGTGCAGGCCGGCGGCCGGCTGGCGATCGGCTGGCGACGGCAAGACCGTCCGCGGCGCGAAGGGCAAGGACGGGAAGGGAGCCGACTACGTGATGACCGTCAAGGCCAACATGCCCACCCTTTACAAGCAGCTCAAGAAGCTGCCGTGGGCCCGCATCCCGTCCGTCTCCTCCGTGAGCAAGGACCACGGCCTGGCACGCCCGGCGCACGATCAAGGTGGCACTCGCGCCGGCCTGGATCGGGTTCGACGGCGCCGCCCAGGTCGCGCAGCTGCGCCGCACCGTCGTCAAGAAGGGCAAGAAGACCGTCGAGGTCGTCTACCTGATCACCAGTGACCGCGACGCGAGCCCGGAGTCCCTGGCCGCCTGGGTCCGCCGTCAGTGGCACATCGAGAACAAGCTCCACTGGGTCCGTTCTCCGGGAGTCGCCCCGGCTGTTGCGTGACGTTGCATAACGGCGACACGCAGCAGGTTTCACGACCGATCTCCGCGGGTGTCGTGCTCGTGGCTGGTAGATGTTCACGGCGAACACGAGATCGGGGGATCACGGGGTGCGAGCGTTCATGGTTCAGCTGCCGTCGGGGGCACGGTACTGGACGGTGCTGGATGAGGAGCTGTCCGTCGTGGAGGCGGCTGACTCGTTCCTGCGGCAGGTGCGGTTCGGCCGGGACGGCGCGGAATCGACGACGAGGGCGTACGCGGGCGGGATCGCGCTGTTCCTGCGGTGGTGCGCCCGGACGGGAAGGGAGTGGCAGGCCGGGATCGGGCAGCTCGGCCTGTTCGTGACGTGGCTGCTGCACGCGGGCCCGGGCGTGTCGGGAATCGATGCCCGGCCCGGGGCTGAGGTCCTGTCCGGCCCGGGAACCCGGCCGGCGAGGTCAGCCCGGCGGGTCAACGGCGTGCTGGCGGCGGTCCGGGGCATGGCCGTTCACGCGGTCGCCGAGGGATCGGCGCCCGGGAGCCTGGTGAAGGCGATCTATGAGGTCGCCGACGATCGTGACCTGCCGGACGTGGCGCGTCCGGACGACGGCGGCACGGGGTGGCGGATGCGGGCGCGGCACCGGCTGCATGAGCCGGAGACCGCGGTGGACCGGGCTAGTGACGAGGATGTCGTGGCGCTGCTGCGGGCGTGCTGCTCGGCGCGGGACCGGCTGATCGTGCTGCTGATGGCGCGGGCCGGGCTCCGCCGCGGCGAGGTCCTCGGGCTGCGGCGCAGTGACGTTCACCTGCTGGCGGACTCGCGGGCGCTGGGCTGCCCTGTCGCCCGCGCTCACCTGCACGTGGTGCGCAGGCAGGACAACGTGAACCGGGCGGTTGCCAAGTCCCGTCGGCAGCGGGCGGTCCCGCTGGACTTCCTGACGGTGCAGGCGTTCGACAGCCACGAGTTCGAGCGGATGAGCCTTCCGGCGGCGGCCTGCAGCGACTTCGTGTTCGTGAACCTGTTCCGCGGCCCGCTGGGGGCGCCGATGCGGCTGGACGCGGTCAATGACCTGGTCGCCGCGGCGGCGCGCAGGGCCGGCATCGACCCGCCTCCGCGGCCGCACCAGATGAGGCATTCGTTCGCGTCCAACGTCCTGGACGCCGGCGGCGCCCTGGACGAGGTCCAGGATCTCCTGGGGCATGCATCCATTTCGTCCACGCAGGTCTACGCTCATCCCGATCCGTCCCGGCTGCGGGCCGCGGTGGACAGGGTTCCCAGCCCGCGCGACGCGGCCGGGCAGGCCCGGTGACCGCGCTGCGGGCCGTGACCCCGGCGGCAGAAGAGGCATCTTCTCCGGCGGAGGCCGGCGGCAAGGCGGCCGCGCTGGCTGAGCGGCTTGAGGCGGCGTTCCTGGCCGAGGCCGGGTGGGACCCGGGGACGCGGGTGCTGAGGATCGACCCCGCGCACCCGCTGCTGGGCCGCAGTACCTGCAAGGTCCCGGGCTGCCAGACCACCTGCCCGGCCAGCACGGGCATCTGCCTGGACTGCCGCCGCCGGCTGGAGCAGGCCGGGCTCGGCCCGGAAGACACCGGGCTCCTGTCTCCGCCGAGGAGGCACCGGTGGCTGGACCCTGGCGCCGGAACCTGCTCGGTGGCCGGCTGCCCGCGGCCGTGGGTGAAGTCGTCCCGGCCGCTCTGCCCTGAGCACCTGGCCCAGCACGAGCTCCTGGGCACCGGCGATCCCGCGGTCTTCGCGGCCTTGCCGGGCGTGACCGCGCTGCCGTCGCACGGCACCTGCGCAGTCGCGGCCTGCCCGCGGCAGCTGCCGTCGGCCGGCAGCAGCTACTGCGACGCCCACCTGCAGCGGCTCCGCCGGCTGCGCCAGGCCGGCGAGCAGCCTGACGAGGCCGCCTGGCGGCTGACCGAGCCGCCAGTGCCGCGATCCGGGCAGGTCAGCCTCGCCGGCATGAGCCCGGCGGTCGTCACGGAGATCCTGTTCGGGCTGCAGCAGCGCACCCGCCAGGGCGTCAAGACCCACGATGCGATCCTGCGGGCAGTCTGCGACGACGCCCGCAGCCAGCAAGCGGCTTCCCTCGCGGACCTGGAGGTTCCGCCCCTGCGAGGGAAAGGCTACGAGAGCGTGGTCCATACGCTGGTCGCGCACGCCCGCCGCGGCGCGTCCGGGCCGGAGACCGAGACCGCGAAAGACACCTGGGACATGACCCTGTTCGGGCACTCGGGCCGCCTGTCGTTCACCGCGATTACCCAGCCATGGCTGCGGGAGACCGCCAAGATCTGGGCGGCAGCGGACCTGCCCCGCCGCCGCGGCCGCAGCGGCGGGGACAAGACCCGCCACTACATCGCCAGCATCGCGCTGCTGTCCCAGAGCCTGCGCCAGCGCCCCGACCGCGGCGGCGATCCCGCGGCGCTGGGACGCGCGGACATCGAGGCGTTCCTGGCCCGGCTCGCCTGGCAGCACTCGGCCGGGCAGGTCAGCGAGCTCACCCGGGTCCTGGCCTGCCGCGAGACCCGCAAGCTCCTCACGACGGCCAGGCAGCTCGGCGCGACCAGGCCCGGCGGCCCGGCGGCCGGGCTGAGCGACCAGTTCGCCGTCCACCGCGACGATACCCCGGACGAGCCCGAGCACGGCGAGCCCGGACGCGACCTGCCCGCGTCAATCATGCGGCAGGTCTGCGGGCACCTGCCATCACTGCCCGCGCCGCACATCCGCACCGCGATCGAGATCCTCATCGACACCGGCCGGCGCCCCGAGGACGTCGTCGCGCTACCGCTGGACTGCCTGGCCGCCGGCGCAGGACGGCGCGGCGGTGCTCATCTACGACAACCACAAGGCCAACCGGCTCGGCCGGCGGCTCCCCGTCCCGGAGGCCACCGCCCGGTCGATCCGCGCGCAGCAGCGCGTCCGCGACCGGTTCCCCGGAACCCCGGCAGGCGAGCTGAAGCTGCTGCCCACCGGATGGGCCAACCGCGACGGCCGCCGCCCGATGACCGTCCCGGCCCTGTCGGCCGCGCACCGCGACTGGGTCACCTCGCTGCCGCCGCTGCTCCTGCCCGACGGCGCCGAGTACGACAAGGACCGCGTCATCCCCTACGCCTACCGGCACACCTACGCCCAGCGGCACGCCGACGCCGGCGTCCCCATCGACGTGCTCGCCGAGCTGCATGGACCACCGCAGCCTCAACGTCACCCGCGGGTACTACCGCGTCGGCGAGGAACGCCGCCGCGACGCCGTCGACAAGGTCACCGCCATGCAGTTCGACCGGCACGGCAACCGCATCTGGCGCGACGCCCGCGCTCTCCTGGACGACGAGCACGCCCGCTACGCCGTCGGCTCGGTCGCCGTCCCCTACGGCACCTGCACCGAGCCGTCCAACGTCGCCGCCGGCGGCACCGACTGCCCGCTCCGGTTCCGCTGCGCCGGCTGCGACCACTACCGCACCGACGTCTCCTACCTGCCCGACCTCTCCGCCTACCTCGACGACCTGCTCCGCACCCGCGAGCGCCTCGCCGCCGCCAGCGGCGACGACTGGGCGCTCGCGGCGGCGGCCCCCTCCGAGGAGGAGATCCGCAAGATACGCGGGCTCATCAGCCGCATCAAGGGCGACATCGCCGGCCTGGAACCAGACGACCGGGCCCGCACATCGACGAGGCCGTCGCCGTCGTTCGCCGGCACCGCGCCGTCAGCCTCGGCATGCCCCGCCTCCGCCACGCCGCCCCGCCCCAGGAAGGAACCCGGACATGACCGCCACCACCCGGACGCAGAAAATGCAGGCCGGGCGGCAGGCCGACTCCGCCCGCCGCCGCCAGCGCGTCATAGCCGCGATCAACCAGGCAGGCACCGCCGGCACCGAGATCAGCGTCTCCGGCATCGCCCGCGCCGCAGCCGTCGACCGCACCTTCCTCTACCGCCACCGCGACCTGCTCGAGCAGGTCCACGCGCTCGAGGCCGCCCCGCCATCCGGGACGAGCACCGGGCCCGTCGTCACCCGCGCGTCCCTCCAGGCGGACCTGCTCGCCGCCCACGAACGCGCCGTCCGGCTCAACGCCCACGTCCGGCAGCTCGAAAAACGGCTGTCCGAGGCACTCGGCGAGCACGCGTGGCGCGAATCCGGGCTCGGCGCACCCCTCGACATCGACGCGCTCACCGCCAGGATCACCCAGGCCGAGCAGGAAACCGCCGACCTGCGCATCCAGCTCGCCGACCGCGACGACGAGCTCGCCGCCGCCCGCGCCGCCAACCGCGAGCTCATGACCCGCATCAACCACGAGCACAAAAACCAGTGACACACCGCAACAACACTTGCGCAACACGTGTCGCACACGCTATTGTCTTTAACAACAGCCTCTGAGCTGCGTAAACGCGGAAACCAGGTTGAGTCCCGAGCATGCGACTCCCGGAGAAGGTCCGCGACGTCACCTACCAGGAAGACAAGTCCCTGGTCAGGACAGGAAACGCACCCCGCGTCATGGCGTCGCTGCGAAGTTTGGCCATCAGCATCCTGCGCCTGGACGGCCACACGAACATCGCCGCCGCCAACCGCCACCACGCCCGCGACCCCCAGCGGACGCTCCAGCTACTTCAAGCGGCATGAATACGACTTTGCCGGGTCCCTGGCTGGCCGTCGAAGCCGATTCACCGCTACGTGCGAGCAGCAACGAACGGTACAGCGTCGGCCCACTCCCAATAGGCCGTAGATGAAGCCTCCCCACGCTGCGCAATTTCCATGATTCTGGTGACGCCTTCCTCGGGAGGCACATCAATTGCAATATGCCTATCACCACTCAATTCGCTCATCAGCCCAAGCCGCAAAACCTCGCTCCCGATTGCAATGAAGAGGATCCGCAGGGCACGTCGGCCAGACCTTCGCACAAGCCGGGTAATTGTTGTGCCATCAGCCGAAAGCCCCACAACATCATCTAGTGCAAGACCGTAGGCTCTGAACGGAATGCAGCACACCGAGAACTGTCCATCGCCAAGGTTCCGTAGCCATAGCTGCTCCATTTCTCCTTCGAGACCAAAAGGAGCAAGGTCAACGCGGGCAACGTAGTTGCTGTCGCCTCGTCGGGCTGGACTCTCGTGGACGATGAACTTCATGAACGCTCCAGTTCAGGAGGGATACGTAGTCGAACGACGGTATCCGTGAATTCTAGGGGATCTGACCACCCTTCTGTACTGCCCCTGCATTAGACGCGCCCCCGGGGCGGTGTCGGTCACCGCCCCGCAGCCACGTTGAATTCCTTGCCAACCTCAAGCAAGCCAAGGTCTCTGACTCTGCGGACAGCATCCCATGGAGGCGTTCCTTTATCCTTGGCCTCCCTGAGCACCTTTAGTCGCTCGACTGCCGATGTTCCCATCATTCTCTCCTGAATATCGCCGAAACGGTATTGAATCCGTCCGCGCCTTCGTCTGCTGGCACCACCTTCACTCGGGTGAAACCGTATTCAGCTGCCCTTTGCCCCGTCCAGGTTCCTCTCGCTGCGCTACCAAGGCTCTCTCCGTTGGCAACTGCGTCATTGAACGCCCCCAGGTTGTCTCCGTACTTCCAGTAGCCTTGGATTGATTGAACTCTGTCACCGAAGTGATCCGTCACGTCTGCGACCATCTGCTTGCCACGAAGCGGCGGTCCGAGTTCCGGATGATTCTCCATCTCCAGCATCTCAATGCTGCCGCCGTAGTTGTGCACGAGAATCGGCGTGCCGACCGTCACGACGTAGTACGCACGGCGGATGCCCGTTTGTGCGCGGCAGCGCCGGGGCAGCGCTCCCCCGCCGCTGCGGGTGATCCTCGGGATGGGCAAATGAAGGCCTCGTATCACCCCTGCCGATCAGCAACGGAACCTTCCTGCACCGCGACGACTTCACCAGCCGGTTCATCAGCCACGGCACCAGCGGCACCACCCCGATGGTCGCCATCGACTGGAACGCGGCGACCGCCGCCCTGCACGCCGGCGAACTGCCCTGCTCCGGCGGCGAACGCCGCATCCTCCACCTGTCGGCCAGCCTTGCCGCAGGCATCCCCGCCGACCTCCGCGACGCCGTCACGGGTCTCGACGACGGAAACATCGCGTGACTGGTCACATCAATCTTGCACGATGATGCCGCCGCCGGCGGTGGCCAGCCAGGTGCCGCGCGGCGCTGTCAGAATCTGAGCACTATCTGAACTTTCGCTGTGTAGTTCAATTCGTCAACAAAGATGCTGACTCTTCCCCCATGATGGAGGCCGGGCACAGTGATTCTAAAGTCTTCATTCGCATCGGCCAGGACAAGTTCTCCGTGCCTCATGACGATTTCACCGTCGAAGAGCAACTCGGGCAAATGCTCCTGAGGCTCCCCCCTCCAGATCTCAAAGCAGACCTGACCATCCTCAGACAGCTGGACGGCGAACATGACGGAGTCGCGGGCCTCGGATGTCCTGCGTGAGGGATCCCACTCATGCGTGGTCTTGCTCTCTGCGTCCCGCAATATCACGACTCCGTGCTGGACGGGAGCCATCAGGACCCTGATACGTTCACTCATCTAACCGACACCCTTCGTTCATCAGCCCGTTCACGAAGTCGAATTGATCGCGTTCACGAAGCCGCCTTGCTGGCGCATACAACCTACGCATTGAGGCCAGACGGTCTGAGGCGTACCGGGTGAGACCAGCCTCTTCGGGGGCAGCTCATCTCGAACCCAATTCCCTAGCCGGGTTCCGGGATTCATGGTCCCGCAGGTGTGGCATCCGTGCAAGTTTCCCGCGTCATTGGTCAGTTCTTGCACCCCTGGAGCGTCAATGTTCCCAAATTCCTCCAGCGCGACTCCTGCCTTAGCATAGGGACCAGGCCCCAACGTCAGATCACAGAGCCTCGGTTCGTCCGTATTGTGGACGAGGACATCTGTCGTGTCGGCCTGGACGTAGAAGTCGTGGTCGTTGTTGCCGGGGACGGTCAGGTCCCACATCCAGCCGTCGTGCTGCTTCGGGACGGTGCCGCCGACCACGGTCACGGCCGCGCCGTTGGGTGCCTTAAGATGCTCGTGACTCGATAGTTTATTCGCAGGCACCCACTTGTCCAGATAAGGAGTGTTGACTGGACTAACGGGTTCTGGGTCATCAACCTCCGGACACTCCGGGACGGCGGTGATTACGGTCGGGTCCCGTGACGAGAGAAGAGACAGGCTCGGCCCGGGATCTCGGATCGCTGGTGGTTCCCGCAGCGGGGGCGCTTGCCGAGACCGGGGACCTGTGGGAGCCGTACTACCTGAGCGGCCCGGGCGGCGGGCGTGTCGTGCCGGTGTCGGAGTTCCTGCGGGACCTGCAGGCGACTGGGCGGCCCGCGACGACGCAGCGGTCGTATGCGCTGGCGCTGCTGCGCTGGTTCCGGTTCACGTGGGCCGTGGATGTCCCGTGGGACCAGGCGACGAGGGTCGAGGCCCGGGACTTCTGCCGGTACCTCCAGCTCGCCGGCAAGCCCGGGCGGCAGCCGGCCGCGGCCAAGATGGTGCCGGGGAAGCGGCCGTCGCCGGGGAGGTTGGCGCCGTCGACGGTGGCGCACTGCGAGACGGTCTGCCGCGGCTTCTACGCCTATCAGCTGGAGGCCGGGACCGGGCCGATCGTGAACCCGTTCCCGCTGGCCCGGCCGGGTCGGGCGCACGCGCACCACAACCCGATGGAGGCGTTCCCGAAGCAGAAGGCGGGCCTGTTCCGCCCGAAGGTCCCGCAAAGGGTTCCGAAGCAGATCCCCGACGCGGTGTTCAACGAGCTGTTCGCCCGGCTTGGCTCGCACCGGGACCGGGCGCTGGTGGCGTTCTGGGTGTCCGCCGGCGCGCGAGCATCGGAGCTTCTCAGCGTTACCCGCTCGGGGGCCGATCCCGGCCAGCAGCTCATCACCGTGATCCGCAAGGGCTCGCGGGCGATCCAGCAGCTCCCGGCGTCGCCGGACGCGTTCGTGTGGCTGCGGCTCTATCAGCAGGAGGTGCACGGGCTGGTGCCCGCCGGACCAGACGACCCGCTGTGGTGGACGCTGCGGCGGCCGTTCCGGCCGCTTACCTACGACACCGCCCGGAAGATGTTCGACCGCGCCAACGACGCCGCTGGGACCGGGTGGACGCTGCACTCCCTGCGGCACACCGCGGCCTACCGCCTGGCCCGCGACCCGGACATGCCGATCACCGACGTGCAGTGGGTCCTCGGCCATGCCCTGCTGTCGACCACGCAGATCTACGTCGTCCCGACCGCCGAGGACGTCATCGAGGCCACGCTGGCTCACCACCGGCGGCGGGAGGAGCCCAGGCCCGCTCCTCCCGAGCCGGCGCTGGGCTACCGGCCGGAGAGCATGGACGTGCTGTTCGGGAAGGGCCGCTGGTGACCGCCCCCGTGACCGCCGCGGCGCAGGTCCCTGCGCGGCGGCTCAGCGCCGAGGCCCTGGTGGTGATGGAAAGGTTCCCGCCCCGCCCGGTCCCGGCGTCCTGGGCAGCGACCGCCGCGGACCGGTTCACCGTGATGCGGCGGATGCTCGCCCCGCCGTTCGTCCCCGAGGAGGCCGGCATCCGGGACTGGCGGAAGCTGTCCATGCTGAAGATCCTCGACTGGCTCGAACTGCACCCCGGAGCGACGTGGCAGCAGCGATGGGACGCCTGCAACGCCGAGACGGCCGGGACCGCGGACTGGCGCGACCAGATGCTGGCCAGTCTGAAGGCCGCCGGCAACTACGGCACCTGGGCCGGGGAACTGCGCCGCAGGCTCGGCACCGGGCTGGCCCAGCTGATCGGCGGCGACGTCATCCGCCCCGGGCTGCCCTGGGTGCTGACCACCACCTCCCCGGCCCGGGTCGCCGCCGAGATGGGCCGTGTCCGCGACCCCGCCGGCATCACCGGCCTGAAGGCGCTGCGGGAAGCTGCCGGCACCGGGCACGCCACGTTCGACCCGGCCGTCGAGCGGATCGGCCTGATCATGGCGGCCAAGGGCGGCCTCGTCGCCGACATCACCCCCGGCGACTGCATCGAGCTGCTCGACTGCGCCCTGGCCGTTTTCACCGGCAAGCCCCACACCAACAACCGGCACAGCTCGTTCTTCTACCAGCTCCTGCACACAGCCGGGGCCTTCCCGCCCGGGGGCCCCGGCCACGGTGCGGATGATCAGCACCAAGTTCGCCGGGCCGCTCACCGCCGAGCAGATGATCGCCCGCTACGACATCGCCTGCCAGCCCGTCCGCGACCTGATCGTCGACTACCTGCGCGAGCGCCAGCCCGGCATCGACTACAGCAGCCTCGACCAGCTCGCCGGCGACCCTCGGGCTGCGGCTCTGGAAAGACCTGGAAACCCACCATCCCGGCATCAGCTCCCTGCAGCCTGCCGCCCGACATCGCCGCCGCCTGGAAGCAACGGCTCCAGGCCAGGACCGTCCGCACGCCCGACGGCGGCGAGCAGGTCATCGCCAGGCAATCAGCCGACGACGTCCTGATGATCATCCGCGGGTTCTACCTCGACCTCGCCCAGTGGGCCCTGGACGACCCCGCCCGCTGGGGACCCTGGGCCGTCCCCTGCCCCATCCGCAGCAGCGACATCCAGTACAAGAAGCAGGTCCGCAGGACCAAGGCCCGCATGGACGCCCGAACCCGCGAACGGCTCCCCGCCTTGCCCGCCCTCATCGCCGCCGCCGACCGCAACCGCAGGGACGCCGCCGCCCGGCTTAGCGCCGCAAACGCAGCCGCACCAGGCGAGACGTTCACCGCCGGCGGCGCAGCAGCTCCGCCGCGCCCGCCTGGCCAACCCCTCCCCCCGCACCTGGGCCGAGGAACCCGGCACTGGCAGCCGGCGGGACCTGACCCGCGAGGAAGACCACTCGTTCTGGGCCTGGGCCGTCATCGAGGTCCTGCAGGCACACCGGCATCCGGGTCGAGGAACTCACCGAGCTCTCCCACCACAGCCTGGTCCAGTACCGCCTCCCCGCCACCGGAGAACTGGTCCCCCTGCTGGCTATCGCCCCGTCCAAGACCGACGCCGAACGGCTCCTCGTCATCAGCCCCGAGCTCGCCGACGTCCTGTCCGCGATCATCACCCGGATCCGCCGCGCCGACGGGCCCGTCCCGCTGGCCGCCGCCTACGACACCCACGAGCGGACCTGGAACCCGCCCATGCCCCTGCTATTCCAGCGGCCCGTCGGCCTGGAGAACCGGCCCATCCCCATCGGCAGCATCCGCGACCTGCTCACCATCGCGCTCGCCGCGGCCGGCATCACCGGCACCGACGGCAAGCCGCTCATGTTCAAGCCCCACGACTTCCGGAGGATCTTCACCACCGACGCCATCCTCAACGGCATGCCGCCCCACATCGCCCAGCTCATCCTCGGCCACCAGGACATCAACACCACCATGGGCTACAAGGCGGTCTACCCCGAGGAAGCCATCAGCGGCCACCGCGCCTTCATCGCCCGTCGGCGCGCCACCCGGCCCAGCGAGGAATACCGCTCACCCACCGACACCGAATGGGAAGAGTTCCTCGGCCACTTCGAGCGCAGGCGCGTCGCGCTCGGCGACTGCGGACGAGCCTACGCCACCAGCTGCATCCACGAGCACTCCTGCATCCGCTGCCCCATGCTCCGCACCGACCCCGCCCAACGGCACCGCCTCGAAGAAATCCGCGACAACATCCAAGCCCGCATCGCCGAGGCAGAACGCGAGGGCTGGACCGGCGAAGCCGAAGGACTCCGAGTCAGCCTCGACGCCGCCAACAACAAGATCGCCCAGGCCGAGATGACCGCCGCCCGCCGCGCCGAGGCCGTCAGCCTCGGAATCCCCGCCTACCGCGACATCGTCGCCGCGACCCTTACCACTCCCGGGGATCCCCGTGAACACTGACCACCTGACCGCCGCCCTCCACGCCTGCGCCGCAGGACTCTACCCGCTCGAAGCCGGCGTCGCCCTGCTCATCAGCAACGGGACCTTCCTGCAACGCGGCGACTTCACCACCCGGTTCATTACCTGCGGCACCAGTGGCGGCACCCCGATGGCCGCCATCGACTGGGATGCCGCTATCACCGCACTGAACGGCGACGAACTCCCATGCTCCAGCGGCGAACGACGCATCCTCCAGCTAGCGGCCAGCCTCGCCGGAGGCGTACCCGTCAGCCTCCGCGACACCGTCACAGGACTTGACAACGACAACACCGCCCGACTGCTCACAGCCGTCCGCCACGCGGCCGGAAAACGACCAAGGGACAGAGAGCGAACATGAGTGGCCAAGTTTTCAACCCATCACTATTCGTAATACCTTGCCCCTTTGAGTGCATCTGCAAGGATTACCCATGGGTCGCTGGGCACCTCGCGTCCAGCGTTCTTATATGAGTTATCTATTGAGCCGAGAAGTGCTCCAAACGCATCCAGGTAGCGCACTAGCGTGTCGTTCTCCCAATCGCATTCTCCGGAGAGCTCGGCGACCAGTTCAGACAGCACGGAGATCACGTATGCCCTTCCTCCTGCCGCTTCGGTTGCACTGGGATCCACTACTCGCCTCCCAAAAAGTTGAACCATCCGACACCTCGGATTGTTATACCGTCACCATTCTGGATATAGGTCATACTCCTGCGGGCAATCTCGCTGGGCGTAGCCCACTGATACGGCAGCTCAACATCAGCATACTGACCGGCGAAGAGTCGACGATTATCCAGGGACCGCAGCACCCCCTGCTCGTCGTTGAAAATCCTGATGGGTGGAAGACTGGAAGGATCCACACTCCCATCAGAGAGTCCAGTCGCCAGATCCATGACCGATCTACCGTCCTTGAAGGACTTGCCAGCGCTGTCCTGAGTGAATCGAACTGACCTAGCGGGGATGGTGCAGTTGTGGACGAGGACCGCCACCTCCGACGGCCCGGCCCTCACGGGCGGGAGGACCGCAGCGGGCTCGACATAGAAGTCGTGGTCATCCTGGACAGTGAGGTCCCACATCCAGCCGTCTTGGACGGCCGGGAGCGGACCGCCGATCACCACGGCCGTCTGGTCGTCCGGAGTCTTGAGATGCATGCCCGGTTTGAGTTGTTTGCCGGAATCCAGCCGTAGTCCAGTGAAGGGTCCCAGAACAGGTGGCTGGCCGTGGTGTGGATGACCTCGGTGTGGCCACCGGACTCCACCGGTGAGGTCGTACAGGTCGGTGTCGTAGTGGACCAGGACGGCCGGTGACCGTCTTCACCTGCGGCCTTGCCGGTCTTGGTGTTGACGGCCTTGACCTTGTCGCCGACCTTCAGGCCGCGAGATCGGCATCGTCTTGCCGCGAGGCCAGCAGGACCCCGGTGGCGGCGGTGAACGACTCCCCGCCATCGTGCAGGCCCCGGCCGGGCGTTCTCGGCAGCCTGCCCGGCATCGTCGCCGGCCATGCTGGCGGCCTCCTCGGCGCCGTCGCGGGCCAGCGACGACATGACCGCGCCGCCCGCCATCGAGGCGACCTCGCCCAGCGCGCCGCCAGCCAGGCCCTCGCTCCGCGCCCTCGGCGGTCGTCTCGCCCAGCGCCGACCACGAGAACGACCCCGACTGCGCCGCGCGTAATCGCGTAGGACACCGCGTTCGCCGCCGCGCCCGACGCCGCCGCGCACGCCAGCGACCCCGCCCCCGCCGTCACCGCCTCACAGCCGGCGAACACCGCTATCCCGGTGACCGCGCCGCCGATCATCGCGGCGTTCTTCACCGCGAAGTGCGCCGCGACCGACGCCGCCTTCTGCACGTGCCGCCCGACCCACACCCCGGCCGCCGCCACAGCATGGGCCTGCGACTTCGCCGCCGCCACCACATGGTGCGCCACCGACCGCGCCGCCCGCACGACAGCATCCCGCGCCCGGTGCACGATCCGGCGGACCGCGTGATACACCGTCCGCACCACGTGCACCGCTCGGCGGTACCCATGCCGCGCGTACGTCGTCACCGCGTGGTAGGTCCGCGACGGCGTAGTAGGTCGCCCGCCGTACCACCGAGTGATAGGCGTGGATGCCCCACCTGGCCGCGTCGTAGACGTGCTGCTCCACCGACCGCGCGGCCCGCACCGCGGCGGCCCGAACCCGGCGCTCCTCCTGGATGATCGCCTCGAAGTAGCTGCCGCCGAAGGAGAACGTCGAGTCCCAGGCGGACACCGTCGCCCGCCGCACCGAGTCAAGCCCCGACGACACCGCGTGCGACACCCGTGTGGACGACCGAGCACGCGAAGCTGATCCAGCCGCCGCAGTGACCCGACGGGTCGGTCCCGTCCAGCGGGTCATCGCCCGCGTAGGCGAACGGGTCCGCCATCGCCGGGTCCGGGTCCGGGTTCACCTGCACCGTGTCCGCCGAGTCGAAGTCGCCGGTCGACGGGGTGTACCAGCGGGCGCCCATCGCGACCTTGCCGGTCGCCGGGTCCGTCCAGCCCGACTGGAAGCCCAGCCGCCCCTGCGACCGTCCCCGAGTCGCGGTCACGGTCGCCCCACGGGTCATACCCGGTCGACCCGGACACCGACGTGCCCGACGCGGTGAACTGACCGACGACGTCACCGTGGGTGTCGGTCAGCGCCAGCACGCCGCCGCCGGTGCCTCCGCCAGGCCGTTCCGATACCCGTCAGCGAGGTGCCCGACGGATCCCAGGTGTAGGTGCTCGCCCCGTCCGACACGATCGTCCCTGACGCCCCGTCGTAGGAGAAGTCGTACGCCGACCCGGACGCTGCCGTTACGTCGCGGACGTCATGCCGGCCCAGGCCGTCCGTCACGTACGTCTCCGGCCCCTGCGTCACCTGATCGCCGAAGGCGTCGAACGAGCTGCTCACCGTCGCGGTCGAGGACGACTGCGACGCCAGCGTGCCCCGGGCCGTGTAAGCTGTAGGAGTTCGTGCCGTCGCTGGTCAGCTCGTCGCGGGCGTCGTAGGTGTAGGTCTTCGACCCGTCCTGGGTGAGGTTGCCGTTGCTGTCGTAGCCGTAGTTCGTCGTGGTGGTGCCGTTGTTCCACGACGTCACCCGGCCCGCCTCGTCGTAGGTGTACGAGTTCGGCGAGGCACCGGCCAGGTCGGTCGTGTTCTGCGAGGTCAGGTGCCCGTCCGCGTCGTACCCGTAGCCGACGGACGCTACCGTCGCGCCGGACGACGTCTTGAGCGTGTCGTTCGTCAGCCGGTGCAGCGAGTCGTACCCCAGGGTCCGGACGTTGCTGCCGTAGCTGATCTGGTTGACCATGTTGTCGTTGTTGTAGGCGTACGTCGCCGTCGTGCCGGACGCCGGGTCGCTCAGCGTGTGCAGCCGGTCCGCCGAGTCGTAGCTGTACGACGTGGTCCCGGCCGCGTCCGCGACCGAGGTGACCAGGCCGTCGCTGTTGTAGCCGTAGGTCGTCGATCCCGCCGTCCCGGCGGAGGTCAGCACCTGGCCCCGGTCGTTATAGGTGAACGACTCGGTCGTGGCGTTCGACGGTCCTGACCCGCTCGCCGTGTTCGACGTGGTCGCCGACGTGAGCTTCCCGGCGGGGTCGTATCCCAGGGTCCGCGTCGCGGTGGCCGCGTCCGCTCCGGTGCCGGACTCGCCGGTCAGTTCACCGGAGTTGTTGTAGGAGTCGGCGATCGTGACGCCGCCCGGCTCGGTTTCCGACGCGGCGCGGCCGTCGGCGTCGTAGGCCAGGGTGTAGGTGGAGTTCGCCGCCGAGTTGTAGGCCGAGGTCGTCGGCTCGACCCGCGTCTCCGGCAGCCCCCACGAGTTGTCGGTGTAGTACCAGTTGTCACCGTTGCCGTCGGTGTAGCGGGTCTTGTTTCCTGCCGCGTCGTAGCCGAACGAGGTGGTGATCCCCGATGACGAGGAAGCCGGCTGGACCTCCTGGGTCACCGAGCCCGACGGGTCATAGGTGAACGTGCTCGTGTTTCCCATGGCGTCGGTTGACGACAGCTCGTCGCCGACGCCGTCGTACGTCGATGACGTGGTCGTCAGCGTCTTGCCGGTGGCGTCCAGGTCCGACGTGGACGTGACGTCGCCGCTGGCGTCGTAGGCAGTCGTGGTCGACGTGCTGTCGGGGTTGGTCGTCCCGGTCGGCCGGCCGAAGTCGTCGTAGGCGTAGGTGGTGACGTTGCCGGCGGGTCGGTGACCGAGGTGAGCTCCCCCGCCGCGTCGTACAACCGTGACGTCAGCGCCCCGCCCGGGGTCTGCGACGTCCCCAGCCACCCGCCGGGCGCGTAGGTGAAGCTGGTCGTGTACGCCGCCGTGCCCGACCCGCCGGAGTACCGCTCGAGTTGCGTGGACGTCACATCGCGGCCCACGAAGTCGTACGTCTTCTGGGTCTGGGCCCCGGTCGCGCTCGTTTCCGACAACGGCTCGCTGTCGGCGTCGTAGGTATACGAGGTGACGCCGCCGTCCGGGTCCGTCTCGGTGGTCAGGTTACCGAGCTGGTCGTAGCCGTAGGAGGTCTTGTTGCCGAGGGCGTCCGTCTGCGACTGCAGCTGGCCCGCGTTGTCGTAAGCCTCGGCTGCTGGTGGCGGTGATCGGCGAGGACGATCCCGGCGGGGTGTAGGGCGGGAGCGTCTCCGACACCTGTTGCCCGTCGGCGTCGTACCCGTAGGTGGTGATCGTTCCCGTCCGGGTCCTCGTTCTCCGTCGTGTCGCCGAACGTGTCGTAGCCGGTCTGCGACTGCGGCCGCGCGGTCACCGGAACGTCGCCGTTGCTGGCGCTGTAGGTCTCCGTGCTCACCGCCGGCTGGGTGGTCGTGCGCCAGCTGGCCGGCCTCGTCGTAGGAGTAGTTGGTGACGTTCCCGTCCGGGTCGGTCATCGAGGTGGGCAGGCCGCGCTGGTCCAGCGCCCACGAGGTCGTCAGCTTCCCGGTGGTGACATCCGCACCGCCCCGGCCCAGCCCGTACAGCGAGGACACGTCGCTGGCCGACAGGGCGCGCGGGTACACCTGCACGTCCTCGATCTGCCCGTCGAACGCGTCGGCGAGGGCCCCGTCCCACTTCGCAGCGCCGATCATCAGCGGCCCGTGCGACGGCGATCGGGCTGGAGTCGGTCGCCGGTGCCCGCCGACGCGCCGTTGACGTACAGCGTCATCGCGCCGGTGCCGGCGTCGTAGGTCCCGGTCAGGAACGTACCAGGTGCCGGTCGCCGCCGCGCGAACGAGCGACGCGCTGGCCGCTCGCGGGATCAGTGGTGTCGCTCAGCGGTCGCGCGAACAGCCAGCCACCGGTCGTCGGGTAGTACTTCAGGTAGAACCCGGAGTCGGTGCCGGCCAGCTGGGACACGACGCCTGGTTGGCGGTGGTGTCGCCGGCGAGGTTGACCCAGGCGGAGACGCTGAACGAGCCGGTCGTGTCCACCACCGGGCCGTTGGTCGCGATCTGCTGCCCGGCGGCACCACTGAACGACGCGCCGCCTGCCGGTCCAGGTCATCCCGGTCGCCGTCGCCGGCTGGCCGCCGCTGACCGAGTCCGGCACGCTGGTGCCGGACGTCTGGGTCAGCGGATACCAGGCGACCGGGCCGCCGGCGCCAGGCTGGGTCACCGACTGCGAGGTCTCGTTGCCGTTCGGGTCGTAGGTGTAGGACGTCGACTGCGTCGCGCCGGACGGGCCGGACTCGGTGACCGACGCCTGCCGGTCGTCCGGGGTGTAGGAGATGCTGGTGGTGCGGTCCAGCCCGGACGGGTCAAGCACCTGCTGGGTGACCCGGTCGGCCGCGTCCACGGTGTAGGTCGGTGTCGGTTTGCTCGTTGTTCGTCAGCCTGCTCGATCAGGTTGCCGGCGGCGTCGTAGGTAGTTCGGATCCTCGGGCTTGAACGCACTGCGATCCGTCTGGGCTGAACTCCGTCACGGCCGCCAGCAGCCCGTTGTCGGTGTAGTAGTACTCGGTGCACCCGGTCCATCGCGTCGGCCACCGACGCCAGCCGCCCAGCCGGGTCGTACGCGCGGGACTCCTCGAGGAGCGGAGCGGCGGTCTGGGAGCCGGGCGGGGACCCGGTGTAGTTCTCCAGCGTGGTCGTCAGCAGGTCCCCGTCGCCGTCGTACGTGTACGCGGTGACGTTTCCGTCTGGGTCGGTCTCGGTGGCCTTGTTCCCGTAGCCGTCATAGGTGTAGGAGGTGGTGTGCCCGTCCGCGTCCGTCTCCGACACGAGCATGTCGTGTGCGTCGTAGGTGCTGGTGACGGTGCGGGACGCGTCGCCGCCGCTGGTGTCGGCGACCGTCTGCGAGGTCACGTTCCCGTCGACGTCGTAGACGGTCGCGGTCTGGGCGGTGTGGATCGCGCCGGTCACGCGGTTCGGTGACCGGCGGGTCGGTCTCGGTGACGACCTGCCCGTTCTTGTCGTAGCCGTAGCTGGTGGCCAGCCCGTCGGGGATAGGAGTCGGAGGTGACCGTCTCGGAGGTCTTCCGCCCACCCCGTCGTAGCCGTAGACGGTCTGCAGCCCGTCGGGGTCGATCGTCTCGGCGACGTCGCCGTTCGCGTAGTACAGCGTCGTGGTGACCGCGCCGCCCGGCGTCGTCACCTGGTACTGCAGGCCCTTGGGCGGGATCGCGCCCTGGTACCCGCCGGCCGTGGTCGTCCCGTCGGTGTACAGGTAGCTGGTCGTCCGCCCGGAGGAGAACCCGGCAACCGGCGGGGTCGTCCGGCGGTCAGCTCGCCGACGGAGTTATAGGCGTACTTCGTCTGGTACGTGGTGTCGTGCTGGACGCCGACCGGCCGTCGCTGGACGTGAGCAGCACGTCGTTGCGCGGGTCCGGGGTCAGCGCGCTGGACGTGTCGTCCGGGTAGTAGGTGTCGTAGGAGGTCGAGCACGCCTTAGTGGTCTGGTCCTGGCAGGTGGTCGTCGAGACGACGTTGCCGCGCACGTCGTACCCGGTCTGGGTGTAGTCCCCGTCCGGGTTGACGACCTCGTCCTGGAAGCCGTCCACGTCGTAGCCGTAGGCGGTCGTCTCGCCCGCGGGCGTCGGTCTGCGACAGCACCCGCCCGCCGTTCAGCAGGTCATACTCCCACGATCAGCGTGTTGCCGCCTGGGTCGGTGACGGTCTCGGTCTCCGTCGGGGTCGAGCCCGCCGAGTTCTTCGACGCGCTCCACTCGCCGCTCACCTGGGCCGCGGTCAGCTGCGCGTGGTAGGAGCGACACGTCGCCGAGGTCGACCGGTGAAGTAACTGGCGTACCCGGTGTTGCGCGCTCTTCTCGTAGTGCGACTCGTCCGGCCAGCCGCCGCCGATGAACCCGGCGCCGACGTAGTCGTTGAGCTGATCCGGTCCGCCGGAGCCCGTGACGCTGCCGGACAGGGTGGCCGTTGGCCGCCCCGTCGACGTACAGCACCTGGCTGCGGCCTCGCGCCGCCAGCACGACGTTGTGCCACTTGCCGTCGTCCACCACGGCCGTGGACTTGACCGGCGTCGCGACCTTGCCGTCCCAGAACTCGCCGTACAGGTGCCCGTCGATCCCGACGTAGAGCGAGGGCGCGTAGTCGTGTCGTGCGTCGACGGTGGGCAGCGTGGCCGCCGAGGACGAGAACAGCACGCCCGCCGGCCGTCGACGTCTTGAACCAGAGGGAGAGGGTCTGGTTCCCGTGCCGCGTCGACCAGGCGACGGCAGGACGAGGTCGGAGGTCGTGCCGTTGAACGAGTCCATCGTCGTGTCGGCGAACTGGCCGCCGGTGACGCCCTCGGTGACGTTGTTGTAGGTCGCCGTGCCGCCGACCACCTGGTTCACCGCGTCGGAGGTCCCGGAGTCGCCGAGCCGCCAGTAGTCCAGCGGCTCGTTGCCGAGCACCGAGGCCACGTACGGCTGGCTTGAGCCGCCCACCGTCGGCGCGTTCAGCTGCCAGGTGCCGCCGTTGTCGTCGGTCACCGAGGTCGTCCGGCCGGAGAGCGGATCGTAGGACACCTGCGCGTACGCCTTGCCGGACGGACGGGTCACCCCGGTCAGCAGGTCCGCCTGATGGGTGCCCGGGCACCGTACAGCGTGGTCACCTCGTTGACGGTCAGCGGGCGGGTCCAGAACGCCACGTCCGAGATGTCGCCGGTGAAGTAGGTCGCGTAGCCGGTGGTGCCGCTCTTCTGGTAGTTCGCCTCGTTGGGCCAGTTGCCGCCGAGGAACCCGGCGCCAATGTAGTCGTTGGCCTGCGCGGAGACGCTCACCGTTCCGGCCAGGGACGTCCCCTGCTGGACCCCGTCCAGGTACAAGGTCTGGGTGTTGCCCGCCGCGGTCAGCGTCGCCTGGTGCCAATTGCCGTCGGTGACGGTGGCCGAGGTCGCCATCGGCGCGATGCTGCCCTGCCAGAACTCGCCGTGCAGCTTCCCGTCGCTGCCGATGTACAGCGACGGGGTGTAGCTGCCGGTGGTGGTGCCGGCGCTGAGCGGGCTGCTCTGGTAGGAGAACAGCACCCCGTTGGCGGTGGTGGTCTTGAACCACAGCGAGACCGACTGGTACGACTCGCCCGAGACGAGGTTCTGCGGCAGCGTCACCTGCGATGACGTCCCGTCGAAGGTCGAGGCCGTCGCCGACGAGCCTGCCAGCGGCCCGGCGTCGGTGCCCGTCGCGCCGAAGTAGGTCGCGTTGTCGGTGCCCTCGTTGAGCATGACCGACGAGGCGGCCGTCGTCCCCGAGGTCTCGTCCAGCCGCCAGTACGACGCTGGACCGGTGTCCAGCACCGACTCCGGGTAGTCCGAGCCTGAGGTGTAGGTGTAGCTGGTGCAGTGCGACCAGTCCTGCGGCGGGCACACCGATGCCAGCATGTCCTTGGAGTAGTTGTACTCCCAGGTGAGGTCGGTGCTCTGGTCGGTCCGTCACCGGGTTGGTGAACACCTGGGACACGTGCGGGTAGAGCGCGCCGGACGCGGTCGCCCAGTTCACCCCCAGCGTCCGCCCCGATGCCGCGGTGATCTGGGTGATCTCGTGAGGGCGCGGACGAGGTCCAGGTGAACGTCTCGGTGTGCCCGAGCGCGTCGGTGATCGACGTGATCCCGTAGGCGCCCGACGGGAGGGGCTGCGTGAAGGTGTAGACCGTGTCGTTCTTGTCGGTCAGGGTGAAGCCGCCGGAGACGGACGCCAGCGTCGCGTACCGGCCGGGCGGCGCCACGTACGCCCCGGTGGACGTCAGGCCGAACGCGACCTCTTCACCGTCGGGGTACGTCACGACCTCGGTTGCGGTCGTCCCGGCCGCGCTGGTCTGCCCGGGCGCCACCTTCATGTCCAGGACCGATGACCAGCCGGCCCCGAACGCACCGGTGAGGCGCGGGTCCTGGCTGTTGTAGTCGCGGGTGATCGCCAGCGCTGGACCGACCGTCGGCACCTGCGCGTCGGTCGAGGACGTCGTGTAGTCGCCGCTGCCCGCGTCGTACCCGGGGCCGTCCTGATTCTGCGACAGGCCCGAGGTCACCAGCGGCTGTGGAACCGGCGTGGCGAAATAGTTCGTCGTGCCTGAGGTGGACGTGTCCACCCCGTCGGAGTCCTGAACCGTCCAGTCGTAGGTCTGTCCCCACGTCAGCTTGCCCGACGGCACCGTCCAGTTGCTGGCGGAGATCTCGCCCGAGCTGGCCACCTGCGTGCCGGTTGAGTCGTAGACGGTGAAGTCGTACTGCAGGGCGTTCGGCCACGAGTCCGGGTCGTGGCCCGACGCGATCAGCTCCGGCGTCAGCGTCGCGGAGTTGTAGTTGTTCGGCGGGTACTGGTGGTCGATCTGCGGCGCGGTGTCGGCGGTGTAGGTCAGCGTCAGGTACGGCTCGCAGTTGCCGACGCAGTTCCCGCCCTCCGACGCGGTGATGGCCCCGTCGTTAGCGGAGTCGAACTGCTTCCACATCTGCTCGTCGGTCAGCGACGGGGCGATCGCGAAGCCGTAGTTCGGGACGGTGGTACCGAGCGTCCAGTCGTTGAGCAGCGTCAGCCCGTCCGAGTTCACGCCCAGGCTGATCCACCCGCCCATCCCCGGTTTGCCCGTGGTGTTGTCGCACATGGCCGGCGTGGCCACGCCCGTCCACTGCGCGTCCTTGGTGCCGTAGGCGGGCCCCGGGTAGGTCAGCTTCGCCGTCGCCGACCACGAGCCGGTCACCTGGTAGGCGTATACCTCTTCCGAGTACGTGCACTGGTAGGCCCACACGTCGAAGAGGCTCAGCGAGGCCGAGGTGATGTGCTGCTTGGGCAGCTGGGCGCCGATCGAGGGGAAGCTCAGGAAGTCGATGTCCTCGAACGTTCCGTTGCTGTCGGTCACCGTGCCGGAGGGAAGGAACTCCGAGGGGCCGTTGTCGGCGGACTGGTTGGTCCCGTTCAGCTGCTGCACGTAGGTCGAGGTCGACACGTTCGGCGACAGGGTCGGGTCGATAACCACGGGGAATACCCGGCCCGGCGCGTCCAGCCAGGACTTGTCGAGCGTCATCTCCAGCGCGGTTCCGCCCTGGTAGGGAACCAGCTGGTACGTGAGCACCGACGACGCCTGTGAGTCCCCGTCGGCCAGGTTGACCGGGCCGGACCGGGCCACCGCGGGCGGGATCACCCACACCACGTTGCCCGCGCTGTCCTTCAGGTCGACCGCATCGCCGTCAAGCGACGGGGTCAGCCCCGTGACATTCAGCGGGAACAGCCACGACGGGCCGGCCTGCGCCGAGTGCAGCGTCAGGGTCTCGCTGAGGCCGGTCGCGGTCGCGGTCTCGGTCACGTCCGTCTGCGGCATGATGCCGGGGTAGGTCACCGACGACCCGCTCTGCACGCCGGTCACGGTGGCCGCCCCGGCCAGCGAGAACGACACCGACTGGGCGCCGCCGTCCGTTGTCAGCGTCCCCAGCGACTGGCTGCCGGTGGCGGCGAAGCTGGCGCCGACCGAGTTCGCCTTCTCCTGCCAGCGCCCTCCGCTGCCGCGCACGAGGTCCTCGTTGATCGGCGCCCACGTCCCTGACGAGGTCTTGTAGTTCACCGGTCCCGGGTAGACGTGCCGCGTGTAAGAGCCGTCGGCGTTCTTGTAGAGCACGGACTGGGCCGTGGTCGCGGACGGGACCGCGGTGGAGGTCTCGGCGTTGAACACGCCCTGCGCCTCGCCCGTCGCGAACTCGACGCGCCGACAGCCCGTGCGGGTGGTAGGCCGGGCGCTGCCCCCGGCCCGGACCCGGCTGGCGGCCCGCCGCGTGAGCTACCGCCCTGGTTACCGCAGCGGGCACGCTGTGCGGGCGGCCCGCGGCGGTCCCCGACTGCTGCTTCGGCGTCTGCGGGACGGGCGCGTGTCGCCCGGTCAGGAAGTCGACGACGCCGACCGCGGCCGAGCGGATTGAGCCGGCCGTCGGCAGGCGCAACTGAGTGCTCCCGGTGCCCGCCGCAGGCATTGCGAGGAAGCCGAGCAGCGCCACCGCCATCAGCCCGGACGTGCCCCGATGGATGGCCCGCCGCCGCGACGGACCCCGCCACGAAGCACCACGGCCGCGCTTGTGGCCAGTACCGAAACGCACTATTCCACCCGTTCTACCGCACATAGTGCACAAATTGCCTAACGCGGGAGAGCCTTGCACATTTCCTAAGCCGCTCTAAAGGTAGTCTTCAGGAAATTTTCATAACAAACGAGTAACGTTACACAGTCTTCAACATTTACCCAGGTCGCGGCCGGCGCTCATCACACCCGGTAACCGTCATTCAAGGATTGACCACCGCGGCGATCGCGAGCTCCCGGAGCGCGGAACGGACAGGACCGTGATGGCCATGCCAAGCACCGCAGCTTCAGGCGTCGCTCGTGACTAGGCCTGCCACGCCCGACTGGACCGAAGCCGGATCCCCCCCGACGACTGCGACGTTGGCGGCGGCCCCCGCGACCGGCCCGGCCGACGTGCTCAGCACGGCGAACCGGACGGTGCGGAACTGACCGGCATCCGCGATGACCGCAGCCTGTTCCGCCGCCCCGGCGGCGATGATGACATCGCACTGCTGGACGACCAGCGACCCGAGGTAGGTGGTAGCGTTCGCCTCGGTCTGCGGCCCGCTCACCGCGAGGTAGGACACCTTCGCATGGGTGGCCAGCGACGCGCTCTGCATGCCCGCCCACGCTCGCGCGGCCACCGTATCGGCGGTGCCACGCACCCCGGTCAGCAGGCACGCCCGGTAGTTCGTGTACGCCCGGGCTCTGGGGGTGCTGGCAGGCTGCGCCCCTGATCCGCACCCCGCGATCGTGCACCCGGCGGCAAGGACGACCGCCACCGCCAAGAACCATCGCATTTGCCCGCGCATCCGCACTTTCTCCCACTCGCCACCGGTCCTTGTCAATACCGCAAATGCGGATTAAATTCTCCGTCGCGGACTGAAGAGGGGAGAAACAGCGGGCCTGGAAAGAGACGCCCGGGACCGTTCGATAGACGGATTTTGATCTTTCTGCCCTTAGGGGGCCGGGGTCTCCCGGACGACTTCGGCGGGGTCCTTGTCGTCGCGCAGGCCCTCGTAGCGGGGCTGGCGGAGCAGGCCGTCGGTGGTCCACTCGGCGAACTCGATCTGGGCGACCATCCGCGGCTGCGCCCAGTGCACGCCCGCCCGCGGCGGCTTGCCGTTGGCGAACGGCGAGGTGTCGCGTTCCTGCGCGGACAGCGACTCGTGCAGGCTCAGCAGGGTCGCGGCGCTGAACCCGGTTCCGACCTTGCCCGCGTAGGTCAGCTGGCCGTCGGCGTCGTAGTAGCCGACCAGGAGGGCGCCCAGACCCTGCCGTGAGCCCTGCGGGTCGGTCCAGCCGCCTATCACGAACTCCTGGCCGGTGATGCACTTGAACTTGAGCCAGTTGCGGGTGCGGCCCTCGGCGTAGGGGGCGTCGGCGCGCTTGGCGATCAGGCCCTCCCAGCCGTCCACGCACGCCTGCGCGTAGAACGCCTCGCCATCCCCCGTGCGGTGCTCGGTGTAGCGGAGCGGCCCGGCGAAATCGAGCAGGGCGTGCAGCTTGTCCTTGCGCTCGCGCTGCGGCAGACCGCGGGTGTCCTGGCCGGCCGCGAACAGCATGTCGAAGATGTAGTAGAACACCGGGAAATCCTCGATGAGCTTCTGGGCCGGGTGGGCGACGCCCAGCCGCTGCTGCAGCAGCGAGAAGCTGGTCTGCCCGTCGCGGAAGCCGACCACCTCACCGTCGACGACGAAATCGTCCGCCTGCTGGGCCAGGAGCGCGTCCGCGACCTCGGGGAACGTGCTCGTCACGTCGCGGTCGTTGCGGGTCAGCAGGCGCACCCTCGACCCGTCGCGGAACGCGAGCAGCCGCTCTCCGTCCAGCTTCCGCTCGAACAGCCACTGCGGGTCGGAGAACCGGTCCTTGGTCAGCGTGGCCAGCTGCGGCTGGGCCCACGACGGGATCTTCCCGGACTCGACCGCCCCCTGGGCGCCCGCTGCCTGCTCCCCTGCCATCGCTGCCGTCCTCCCCCGTGCCACCTTCACAAACACCTTACGCAGACGGCCTCGGCGGCCGATACCGGGGCAGCGCCCGGCGGCCGCAGGCAGGCTCTGGGCAACCTGCCGGCGCGCGAGTAGCGTGTGCGTCGTGGATGAGGAGACGTGGCTGGACGCCACTGCGCAAGCGGACCTTGTCCGCCGCGGCGAGGTAAGCCCCAAGGAACTGGTCGAGGCGGCCATCGCCCGCATTACGGCGATCAACCCGCAGCTGAACGCGGTGATCCGGACCAGGTTCGACGCCGCCCGGCAGGAGGCCGAGGGCGATTATCTGCCCGACGGCCCGTTCCGCGGCGTCCCGATGTTGTTCAAGGACCTTGGCTGCACGGTCGAGGGCGAGGTGACGGCGTTCGGGCTCGGACCACTGCGCGACCTCGCGATCCCGGTGACGTCTTATCTGGCGGACCAGTTCCGGTCGGCCGGCTTCATCGCGCTTGGCCGGACCAACGTGCCTGAGCTCGGCACCACGGTCACCACCGAGCCGCGCAGCTTCCCGCCCGCCCGCAACCCGTGGAACCCCGGGCATTCGACCGGCGGGTCGTCGGGCGGCTCGGCCGCCGCGGTCGCCTCGGGCATGGTGGCGGTGGCGCACGCCAACGACGGCGGCGGCTCCATCCGCATCCCGGCCAGCGAGTGCGGGCTGGTCGGGCTCAAGCCCACCCGCGGGCGGGTCAGCCAGGGGCCGATCACCGGGGAGGCCTGGGCCGGCAGCACGATCGACGGAGCGGTCACCCGCTCGGTCCGCGACGCGGCCGGCATTCTGGACGTGATCAGCAGGCCGATGCCGGGCGACCCGTACTACGCGCCGCCGCTGCCGCGTCTGCTCGCGCAGGAGGTCGGCGCCGACCCAGGCCGGCTGCAGGATCGGGTTCCTCGATCAGACGGGTGTGCCGGGCTACCTCGATGATCCGCAGTGCCGCGCGGCGGTAGCCGGCGCGGCGTCGCTGCTTGAGTCGCTCGGCCACCACGTCGAGCAGTCCGCGCCCGCTGCCATGTTCGAGCCGGAGATCGCCCGGCACTTCAATATCATCATCGCGGCCGACACCGAAGCGACCATGCGGGCCTTCGAGATGCTGCTCGGCCGGCCGATCGGCGAGGACGAGATCGAGCCGCGCAACGCCGCCTACCGCCGGGCCGGCCGGCAGCTCGGCGCGGCTGACTACCTGCAGAGCCGGGCCTGGCTGGGGATGTGGGCCCGCCGGATGGCGGACTGGTGGGGCAGCTATGACCTGCTGCTGACGCCCACCCTCGGCGCGCCGCCGCCGGAACTGGGCTGGTTCACCGCGGCCGGCCCGCAGGAGGAGGGGAACCGGATCGCCAGCTTCATCCCCTACACCCCGCAGTTCAACATGACCGGCCAGCCGGCCGTCAGCCTTCCCCTGCACTGGACCCCCGAGGACCTGCCGGTCGGGGTGCAGCTGGTCGCGGCCTACGGACGCGAGGACCTCCTGGTCCGCATCGCCAGCCAGCTCGAGCAGGCCGCACCCTGGAGCCATCGGCACCCGGCGGTGCACGCCTGACTAGGCCGTGACTAGGGCCTGATTGTCGCTCTGGGCGGGAATCCGTCCCGGCGGCCGCAGCCAGCGCAGGGTTTCGCCGCTGCCGAGCAGGTCCAGGCGGCGGATCAGCGTGGGCAGCACCTCGGACTGACTGGCGTGGGCGGCGGCGGCGGACTTCTGGATCGCGCGGGCGATTTCCTCATCGACGCCCAGGTCGATCGTCCAGCCGCCGCCCATGCCCCGCCGGGTCGACGCCACCGCGGGCACCCCGGCCGCTGTGGCAGCGGCTACGGCGGCGCGCGCGACGGCGGTGTCGGCGCGGTCGCCTGCCTCAGGGGCGACGACAAGGAGCAGGTCAGCAGCACGGTCGACGATCGCCCGGCCGATCCGCTCGGCCAGCTCGGCAGTCGGGTACTCGTGCAGCTCACCGTCGCGGTAGTTCGCCACCGCGACCCCGCCGAGGCCGAGGATGGAGGCCGCCAGCTGGGTCTCCCAGGGCCGGATGGCCTCGAGCCTGCCGGTGCCTGAGTTCTGCCCGGCGGCCTCGCCCCGGGTCAGGGCGAGCAGGCTGAGGCTGGCCCCCGCCCGGCGAAACGCGTACAGAATGCCGCCCAGATCGGCCGATTCCTGTCCTGGCCGCGCGGTCACTGCCAGCACCGAGACGGCCCTGGGCAGCGATCCGGCTGCGGACTCGCTTGGCGGCCTTGGTCGCGGGATGGTTGGCGTGCTCGTCATCGTGGTCTCCTGCCGGGGTCGGTTACCGGGCCGCTGGCCGCGTGCGCTTCGCCGGGCCAGCTGTTTTCAGCCTGCTCGAACCCCGTGCGGGTGCTGTGCAGCGGATGTGGAGATCAGATGGAAGGGCCTCACGGGCACCTGGGTTCTCCTGCGCCTGTCCGCCTTCGGCCGAAGAATCGGGCCAGAAACGGGGCCTCGAGGCCGAGACCCGTGCGACACGCAGAGCGAATGAGGACACGGTGTGCGATCAGTACCGGTAAGCTCACGGGTGGCGCGGCGAGGTCGCGTCATAGCATGGCTGATAGAGGACGTGGAGAGATGGCAACAGGAACAGTGAAGTGGTTCAACGCCGATAAGGGCTTTGGTTTCATCGCCCCCGATGACGGGACGGCGGACGTGTTCGTGCACTTCTCCGCGATCGCGAGCTCCGGCTACCGCTCCCTGGACGAGAACCAGAAGGTCGAGTTCGACACGACCCAGGGGCAGAAGGGCCCGCAGGCGGAGAACGTTCGTCCGCTCTAAGGCATACGCGCCGTGTCACCAGGTGACACCGGCAATTGCCGCTTAGCGGCATCTGGCCTGCTTCGGGTGCCGGCCTGCGATCCGGCTTCATGCAAGGAACGCAGGCCGGCATTCCCACCGACATCATCGGCTTCACCGCTCCCGGCCGGGGCCCCCGGTTATTGGATGGCGGGATGCCCGAGCGGTGGCGTACCGTCGCGGCCATGACCCCAGACGCCCCTTCGGGGCTAACAATCCGGGCCGAGACCCCTGCCGATCAGGGCGAAGTCCGGACCGTGCACGCCTTGGCCTTCAGCGACGGCGAGCGAGTGCCGCGCCTGGTGGACGCGTTGCGGGCTGCCACGGCAGCGGTACAGCCGCTGTCGCTCGTCGCCACCTTCGGTGACCGCGTTGTCGGGCACGTCATGCTGAGCGCATGCCGACTCGACGCGCTGCCTCGGCTGGTCGACGTGTACTCGCTGTCGCCGCTGGGCGTGCTGCCTGAGCATCAGGGCCAGGGCATTGGCACCGCGTTGGTTGAGCATGCGCTCGCGGCGGCCGATCAGCATGGGATACCGCTGGTATTTCTCGAGGGGTCGCCGCGGTACTACGGCAAGCGTGGCTTCCGCGCGGCCGAGGAGCTGGGCTTTCGGGCGCCGAGTCTGCGCTACCCGCCGGGCGCGTTCCAGGTGGCCCGGCTGTCCGCCTGCCAGGACTGGATGACCGGTACTTTCGTCTACTCGGAGACGTTCTGGGCGCACGACTGCGTTGGGTTGCGCGAGCCAGAGCTGACCGAGTGGACGTCACGGCTTAGATAGGGCGCTACGGCTCATGGTGCTGGGCCTGCCGGGCTCGGTAGGCTGCCACCCGGGTGCGGCTCGCGCAGGCGTTGTCGCAGAACCGGCGGGCAGGGCCAGGACCGGTTCTGAGCAGCACGTGCGCGCAGCCAGGAGCATCACAGCGGCCGAGTACGTCGGTCCCGTGCTCAGCGATGAGCAGCGCCAGGGCCATCGCGCCGGACGCGGCCAGCCAGCCGCCCCAGGACGTCCCCGGCGGGTCCACGTGCAGGTGCAGAGGGACGCCCTCGTGCTCGACCAGCCTCGGCTGGGCGGTCCGGGCGAGCAGGTCGTTGAGCAGGGCGGCCACGTTTTGGTCGCTTTCGTTGCTTTCGTTGCTTTCGTTGCTTTCGTGGGCGCTGAACACGCCGCGGAGCGCGTCCCTGGCCTGGCGCGCGTCGGCCAGGTCGCGGTCGTGGATGTCGACCGGGCCGGGCTCGTCGTGAGCGAGCAGCAGCGCGCGGAGCTGATCCCTGGTGGTCAGCAGGTCCTCCTGCCGCTCGTAGGGCGCCGTATTGACCAGCGCCACCGCCAGCGCGCCCCATCGGGCCGACCCGAACCGGATATCCGCTCCCATGCCTGTTACGGTATCAGGCATGGAACCCGTTACGGGCGAGTCGTTGTGCGGCGACCGCGTGTCTGGTGCTTGTCGTATTTCTGATGTTTCTGGCGTGGCTGGCCCGCGGATGCTCGGGGGCGGGGCCGGTCGAAAAGGGATCGGCGCGCTGCTGGTTTCTGCGACCGTCTCCCGGCTGGCCGATCAGTCCGCCAGCATCGGCCTGGTCCTGCTGGTTATCGCCCGCACCCACAACCCGCGGCTGGCCGGGCTGGTGGTGGCCGCGTTCACCGTCCCGACCCTGGTCACCGGGCCGGTCATCGGGGCTTACCTGGACCAGCTGAAATCCAAGCGGGCGTTGTTCGCGGCCAACCAGGTCACGCTGGCGGCCGCCCTGACCGGGGTCGCGGTCCTGGCCGGGCACGCCCCGGGCACGGTGCTGATCGTGCTTGGGCTGCTGGCGGGACTCACCGCGCCGGTGCTGACCGGCGGATTCAGCAGCCTGGTGCCGCTGCTGGTGCCGCCCGGCCGGCTGCGGCGCGCCAACGCGCTCGACGCCGCCAGCTACAACGTCGCCGGGCTGGCCGGCCCGGCCGTGGTCGCGGTGCTCGCGGGCGCCGCCGGAGCCGGGCTGGCGCTGACCGCGGTGGCAGGCATCGCGGCGCTGGGTCTGGTGCTGGTGCTTGGCGTCCCGATGCCCGCCACCTCGCCGGGTCCTCCCCGCGAGGTTGAGGGCAACGAACCTGTCGAGTCGGTCATCGGTTCCCTGCGCGGCGCCGTGGCCGACGGGCTCCGGTTGCTGCGGGACGTGCCGCTGCTACGCTCCACCACCATCGCCACCACCCTGAGCATGCTGTCGCAGGGCCTGCTGCCCGTAACCCTGCCGCTGCTGGCCGTCCGGCTTGACCATCCCGCCTCGGCGGGCGCGTGGCTGCTGACCGCTCTCAGCGCCGGTGGCCTGGCGGGTTCGCTGGCCAGCGGCCGGATGCTGGCCTGGCGTTCGGCCCCGACGGTGCTGATCGGGGCGCTGTCGGCCTGCGGGGTGTTTCTGGCGGCGCTGGCCGCCGCCCCGGGCTTCGGCCTGGCCCTGGGCCTGGCCGTCTTGGCCGGCGCGGCCGACGGGCCCATCCTGGCCGCGACCCTAGCCGTCCGCCAGCGGACCGTGCCGGCCGACCGCTACGCCCAGACGGCGGCCACAGCCGCCAGCCTCAAGACCGGCGCCTATGCTCTCGGCGCGGCCGCAGCCGGCCTGCTGGCCGAGGCGCTCACCGCCCGCCAGCTGGTGCTGGTGGTCGGAATCGGGCAGCTCCTGGCGCTCGTGCCGTTCGCTGGCAGGCAGACCAGGAGAACTGACCCCGCGCCGGGGCAGTGACGCCGCACTTGGCCGCCAGTTGTGACTGCACTCTGGAATAGGCGAAGTCGCTTGTCTATCGGGGATCACTGATATCGACCGCGGCGTCCAGGATGCCGGTGTGCGGTCGATGGTTCCGGCTGATCTTGGCGCGGGTTAGCTGAGTGGTGAACTCGGCCAGCAGCCGCCCGGTGTCTGCCGCCCAGTCCATGAACTCCGCAGGAGCCACGGGATGCCCGCCGAGCTCGTCCGGACCCGGGCGGGCCCGTTTCCAGCGGCGGCTGAGGTGCTGCCATGAAGCGTCGGCCAGCGGGGATACCAGGGCTTGCCCGAAGATCCTGGCGGCCGCGCCGGTGCCTACCGCGCTGACGTCCTGGGTCAGCCCGGTGAGGACACAGCCGAGATGGTGGGCGTAGTCCGGGTCGGTCCTCGCCCGCGAGGCGATGGACCGCAGGGCGCCCAGCCAGACGTGGTTCAGGTTGCGGTTGCGGATGAGCTGGACGATGAGCCGGGACAGCGCCATGTCCGTGCGCAGGCTTTGATGCACGCGCTGCTGGTAGACCTCGAGGGAGGCCGCGTCCAGCCGGTCCGCGGCGAGACGGTCACTCGCGACGTCAGCGGCCCACCGGGCGCTGTGCAGCGCGTACTGGATTCCCTCGCCGTTGAGCGGGTTGATCAGGCCGGCCGCGTCGCCGAGGAGCATCACGCGGTCGCCGACGAGCCGCAGCCGGGGGTTGTAGGTCGTCAGCGGGTGCCCGAGGACCCGATCGCGCATCCTCGCGCCCCGGAGCCGGTCCCGCAGCGAGGCATCCTCGTCGATCAGCCGCATCAGCATCTCGCGCAGGTTGCCGGCTGGACCGCGGGTAAGCGGCCGCCAGCATGCCGACGCCGAGGTTAGCCGACCCGCCTCCGGTCGGGAACAGCCAGTGATAGCCGGGAAAAGTGTCACTGCGGAACCAGATGTCGCCCTGGCCATCGGGGCCTTCGACGTCGTCGAAGTAAGCCCGCACGGCCAGGATCCGATCATGGCCGGGCGGTACGCCTCCGCGTAGCGTCCGGGCCACCATCGAATTGCTGCCGTCGGCTCCCAAGCAGCAGCCGGGCACGCAACTGCCACGGGCCGGCCGCGCCGCGGCCGCGGACCGTGACCGCGTTGGGTGCCTGCTCGACCGCTTCCGCCTTCCGGCCGTCCAAAACGGTTGCCCCGGCCCGGCGGGCAGCGTCCAGGATCCAGGCATCCAACTGCAGACGGGGAATGACCCGCCCGTAGCCAGGAATCCCGTCGACCTGCGGGATGCTCATCACCGCAGGCTGGTCTGCATCGATGTGCAGAGCCAGCCGAGTCATCGCGCTCGTTGCGGTGAACGCCTCGGCCTGGGCGACGCCAAGGTCGGCCAGTTCGGCGAGCGCCATCGGCCCGACGAAGTCGCCGCACACCTTGTCGCGCGGGAAGCTGGCCCGGTCGACCAGTACGGTCCGGAACCCTCGTGCGGCCAGCCGCGCAGCGGCGGCCGCCCCGGCCGGGCCGCCGCCGACCACGACTACATCGCAATCGTGCCCCGGCGCCCCGGCGCGTATCGGCCGGGTCGGCTGGCCGACCGTGGGCTGCCCGTCAGGCTGCATCGTGATCCCTCCACCCGGCCTAGGCCGACACTGTGCCCGCGAACTCCGATCGTCTCCGATTCACTGAGCACGCGCCTAGGCCTGCGCCCGGGCGAGTCCAGTTAAACCCGATGCGGGTCAGACGAAGTACCGGGCCTGCAGGCGGAACAACTCGGCGTAAAGTCCGTCGGCCTGACTCAGCGTGTCGTGGGTGCCGACCTCGACGACCCTGCCGCCGTCCAGAACGACGATGAGATCAGCCGCCCGGGCGGTGGTGAAGCGGTGCGTGACGAGGACGGTCACGCCGCCCTCGAGGCGGCTCAGGTCGGCGTACTGCTGGAACAGCCACTCCTCGGCCCGTGCGTCGAGACTGGCGGAGGGCTCGTCCAGGACCCGCAGCAGCGGCGCCTGCCGCATCGCCGCCCGGGCGTTGGCGACCGTCTGCCACTGGCCGCCCGACAGTCCCTTGCCGTCCCACGATTTCCGCCCGAGCCGCGTCTCCAGGCCCTCGGGCAGCGAAGCGAGGAGCTTGTCGCCGCCGGCCGTCCGCAGCGCCTCGAGGATCCGCTCCGGGTCGTCGCGGTGCTCGAGCCAGCCCAGCCCGACCGTGTCCTTCAGGGACATCTCGATGTGGACCGGGTCCTGGAAGGCCGCCGTGATCCGGGCGCGCCAGTCCTCCGGCGCGAACTGCGCGAGATCGGTCCCGTCCACCAGGATGCGCCCCGCGCTCGGCCGGTAGAGACCGCTGAGCATCTTGACGAACGTCGACTTCCCCGCGCCGTTCTCGCCGACCAGGGCCACCACGGCGCCGGCCGGGAGCTCGAGGTTGATGTCGTTCAGTGAAGGCCGATCGCGGTTCCAGTACCGGAAGCTGAGACCCTCCACCGTGATGCCGTCGTCCAGCCGGGCCGGCACCGCCACCGGCCGGGCCGGCTCGACGACCGCCCGCTCGACGGCGCCGTCCTCCACCACGTCGAGGAACGCCCGGGCGGCCCGAAGCGACTCCAGCGTCCAGAAGGTCAAGGTCAGCAAGCTCTGCACCTGCCCGGTGATCTGGCTGGTGACGGCGACGGCCGCGACGATGAGGCCCAGCGAGGCGTCGCCGGCCAGGCCAGCCCGCACCATCACGGCGATGGCGGTCGCGTACGCCAGCACGAAGAACAGCCAGGCCAGCGCGACCGGTACCCGGGCCCGTCGGTCAGTCCGGGCGATGTCCCGGCCTGCGGAGTCCCACTCCTCGCGGTGCCTGCGCCGCAGCTCGCTCGCCAGTCCGAACAGGCGGGTCTCGCGACCGGGTGCGGCCGTGGTGGCGAGCGTGAACAGATGACCGGCCAGCCGGGTCCGGGGCGTTGCGCGCTGCACGGCCTGACCGCGCTTCTTGTCCGCCGCCTGGGTGGCCAGCACCGCGGGGACGGCGAAGAGCGGCAGCACGGCGAGGACGGGAACGACCGAGGCCATCAGGACGGCCGAGGCGATCAGGGCCAGCGCGGCTCCGGCCAGCCACAGCAGCCGGTCGAAGGCCGGCCCGATGTCGCCCCGCGCGCCACGGACCACCGCCGCCTTGTCGGAGCGGCTCGAACGCTCGTGGATCTCCAGCGTCGGCGTCGTGCCGACCACGTCGATGAACTGGCGCTCGACGTCGTTCTGGATCTCCTCCTGCAGCCGAAGGCGGGTGAAATAGCCGGCGATGAAGGTGCCCTGGGTGAGCATCACGAAGATCGCCACCCACACCGCGAGCGTCACGCACGCCGCTGGTCGAATGCCGGCTGGCCACCTCGCTGAACAGTCCGAGCAGGAGCGCGAGGCCGATCCCGGTGGCCTGTTCGAGAATCGCCACCGCCACCGCGATCAGCGACCGGACCCGGTCGATGCGGGGTCCGATCGTGAGGACGAAGCGCAGGGCGCTGATCAACGTGGTGTCTCCTCGAAACGCTTCGCCTGCAGGCGGAACAGCTCGGCGTACCGGCCGTCGGCAGTGATCAGGTCCTCGTGCGCGCCGTCCTCGATGATCTGGCCGTGATCGAGCACGACCACCCGCTCTGCCTTGCGCACGGTCGCGAACCGATGCGAGATCGCGACGGTGGTGGCGCCCGCGGTGAGCTCGTGGAACGTGTCGTAGAGCTGAGCCTCGGCGCGGGCGTCGAGGCTCGCGGCCGGCTCGTCCATGATCAGCAGCCGGGCGCCGTGCCGCAGGCCGAACAGCGCCCGGGCGATGGCGATGCGCTGCCACTCGCCGCCTGACGCGTCGACTCCGCCCGTGAACCCACTGGACATCACCGTGTCCCAGCCGTCCGGAAGTCCCTCGATGAACGTCAGCAGTCCGGCCTGGCGGGCCACGGCGCGCAGGCCCTCCTCGTCGTCCGCCTGGGCCAGGCAGCCGTAGGCGATGTTGTCCCGAACGGTCAGCTGGTAGCGGCCGAAGTCCTGGAAGACGGCGACTACCTGACGCTGCCAGCTCCGGCGGTTGGCGTCCTCGATCGGGGTCCCCCCGATCCGCACGCAGCCCCCGCTCGGCGCGTCCAGGCCGGCGATGAGCCGGGCCAGCGTCGTCTTGCCGGCGCCGTTGAGACCGACGATGGCGAGCGACTGACCGGCCGGAATGGCGAGGTTGAGGCCGTGCAGCACCTCGTCTGCGGCGCCGCCGTAACGGAAGCGCAGATCCTCGCAGGAGATGGTCGCGACCGGCGCCGGCCAGGAGTCCTGGTCCGGCCCGTCCGGTGACGCCACGACTGGGAAAGCGAACGCCTCGGCGGCTGCCTTCGAGCCGAAGCCGATGCGGAGATCATCGTCGTCCGCCCGGAGCACCTGAAGGAGCGCCCGAACCGCCAGGCCGCCGATCGCCAGGTCACCCACGGTCGTACCGCCGGTGGCGGCCCGGTATCCCAGGTAGTAGAAGACCGAGGCGACCGTGACGCCGGTGACCACGACCACCACGACGACGAACAAGCGGTGCTCGCGCCGCCGCTGCCAGACCTCCGTCATGTTCGGGCGCCACTGCCGACTGGTACGCGTCACGGAAGAAGGCGGCGAGGCCGAAGAGGCGCACTTCCCGGGCCGCGCCCGGCGTGGTCGGCACGTCCCGCAAGTACGACGTACGGCGGAGCTTCTCCGTCTGATTCACGGTCTCGATGACGGCTATCCGGTAGTTCCGGACCAGCCGGGAGTGGATCACGACGAAGATCGCGAACACGATCAGCCCGAGTCCCCAGGTGACCCGGGTGAGCAGTGCCGCGGAGCCGATGCTGGTCACCCACATCGAGGCCTTGGTGGAGAAGCCGAAGACCGCTTCCCCGGGGGGCATGTCGATGGTTCCGTCGCCCCGTGCCCGCCCTAGCCGGCTGAGGTAGACGGGATCCTCGAGGTGGCCGATGGTCGCCGGCTCGGAGGCGGCCATCATCACGCGCTCGCCGAGCCGGCCGGTGACCCGGCGGCCGAGGGCCCGGCCCAGAGCCGTCCGCGCCGACTCGGCGAGGTGGGTGAGGAAGAACAGCACGACGATGAGGGCGACCCAGCGGTAGCACTCCCGTGCCGCCGGGGTGCCCAGGCCGTGGCCGATCGCCGAGGTGAGCCCGTCCACCAGTTCGCCGATCGCGATGGTGATGCCGACCGGGGCCGCACCGGCGAGGACGGCCGTGACCGCGGTCAGGGTGGTCACGGCCGGCGCCTCCGAGAAGGAGTATCCGATGAGGGCGGGCATCACCCACCGCTTCGCCGGGGGCGGCAGCCGGCTCGTGTCCGCGGTCACGCCTTCTCCTCGTCGTCGAGGTTGCGGGCGCTTGAGCATCGTTCCTCCGGGTCAACGGCCAGTTCTTCATTTCCAGGCCCGGGACGGCGCGGTGAGCCGACGGGCGCCCGAATACTGACACTGTCGTCCGGCACGCCGCAACGGATTAAAGGCAAGCTCCGATGCGGGAGCGCGAGGTCTGCTCACCGGCCAAGGGCGGAGTCCCACAGGCCGTGCTCGGTGTAGAGGCGCTCGACTTCGTCCAGTTCGACCTCGGCGTTCTCGGCCGCGTCGACGGCCCGGCCGGCGACCCACCATTCCGCCCCGGGCAGGCCTGCGGACAGGTAGGCGCGCGTCCCCGGGGCGTAGGACTGCCGCGGCTGACGGCGCCGGGCGGCGACTTCGCCGTGGGCGGGCTCCCAGAGCCGGACGGAATCCTCGTCGCCGCCCAGCACCACGGCGTCGTACCAGCGCCACACCACAACGTCGGAGACACCCGGTGCCTCAGCTACGGCCACCAGATGGCCCGGCAGCACGCGCTCCCGCCGCGGTGCCGGGAACTGCGGCGCGTACCGGACCGAGACGGTCGTGCCCTCGGCCACGACCTGGCAGGCATCCTCATCGGAGCCGAGCACGGTGGCGCAACGGAGCTGGGGAACAAAGAAGCCATCTGCGGCCGACGAAGTCACGCACCGAGTATGCCCTGGCGAACTCGGGCGAGCCACGCCTTTTTGTCCGGCAGCGCGCCGCCGCGAGCGGTCGCTAGGCGGCGAGGGCGGTGTCGTAGACGGCGAGGGTTTCGTGGGCGATGCGGTCCCAGGAGTACCGGGACCTGGCCCGGTCGGTCGCGGCGACGCTGAACGCCTCGAGTTGCATCGGGTGGGCGAGCAGGGCGCGGATCTTCTGCGCGAGCAGGGCCGGGCGGCCGGGCTCGACCAGGATGCCGGTGGTGCCGTCGATCACAGCGTCGACGTGGCCGCCGACGGCGGACGCGACGACGGGGGTGCCGCAGGCCATCGCCTGGATGGAGGTGATCGCGGACGGGTCGTGCTGGTTGAGGTTGACCATGAGGTCGGCCGACCTCAGCAGCGGCGGGAGAGCGGCCCGGCCGACCTGCCCGGCGAAGAAGACCCGGCCGTGCAGGTCGAGGGAGTCGCTGAGCTTGGCGAGCCGGCGGTAAGACAGGTCGTCGCGGAGTTCCGCGCGGGCCGGGCCGCCGGCCACGACAAGCTCCGCGCCCGGGATCTTGGACATCGCGCGGAGCAGGGTGTCGAGCGCCTCGTGCTCGGCCGCCAGGTCGGCGACGGTGACCAGGCGGTGCCGGTCGCCGCGCGCGCAGGCCGGGCCTTCGGGGGTGAACTCTTCGGTGTCGATCCCGGTGGGGACGACCCGGATGGAGCGGCGGGGGATGCCGAGCCGGGTGAGGTCGGACTCCTCGTCGTAGCTGCCGGCCACGACGGCGTTGACGGTGCGGCCGATGGCGGGCTCGAGGCGGATCCGCTCGGTGCCGGCCCCGGCGCCGATCAGCCCGTGGCGGCGCTCGGTGACGCCGAGCTGGTCGAACGACTGGACCACGGGGATCTGCAGGTCGCGGGCGGCCGACAGGGCCGCCAGGCCGCTGGTCCAGCGCAGCGCGTGCACGACGTCGGGGCGGTCGTTGCCCCACTGCTCGCGCAGTGGCTCGCTGAACGCGCCGATCTGGCTGACCAGGCGGGAGTCGTCGGCGCTGGAGTCGGCCGGGCCGACGTACTCGACGCGGACGCCGGGGGCGAGCTCGGCCCGCTCCGGCAGCGCCTTGGTGTTGCGCCGCGCGTACACCGTCACTTGGTGGCCCTGGCCGGCCAGGCTCTTGCTCATCTCCACCACGGTGGCGTCGTCGCCTGCGGTAGTTGTGTCGGTGTCGGTCGGGACCGGGGTGCTGTGCTGGGCGACCAGGGCGATCTTCATGTCGGGGATGCCTCTCCTCGTAACCGGGGAGCCATCTTCGGCGAGCTAGTCGGCGCCGGAAACCTCAAGCTGGAAGCGAGGAGAATGTGGCCGCGCGAGCACGCACGCCAAGATGGCGTGGACGTGCCTGCGTCGTAGGCACCACAGGTCTGAGTATAGGCCCCGAATCGGTCGGCTCAACACCCCGGCGTGAAATCTCCTCCGGTCCGGCGGTGACCGGTCGGGGTTAACCAGGTGACCGCCCCGGACGCCCGGGCCATCATGAGCGTGTGGACGTTGATGGCTTCCTGCGCGACGGGTTCGTGGCTGTTCGACAGGCGGTGGACGCGGCCACGGCGGCGGCGTGCCGGGAGCTGATCTGGCAGTCGATGTCAGCGCGGGGCGTGCGCCGGGCCGATCCCGCGACGTGGCCGCCACTGGTGCGGATCGATGACCTGGACGCCGGGCCGTTCACCGCGGCCGGCCTTCGCCGGCGCTGACCGCCGCTTACGACGAGCTGATCGGCCCGGGCCGGTGGCGGTCGCCGGTCGATGTCGGCCGCGCGGTGATGGCGCGGTTCCCGTCGCAGGACCGCGCGGGCGCCGGGTACCACATCGAGGCCAGCTACCCCAGCCCGGACGGCCAGCGCTGGCTGGCCAACGTCCGCTCACGGGCCCGCGGGCTGCTCGCGCTGTTTCTCCTCACCGACGTCGGCCGTGGCGACGCGCCCACGCGGCTGGTCTGCGGCTCGCACCTGACCGTCGCCCGGTTCCTTGAACCCTACGGCGAGGCGGGCACGGACGCCGATGCCGACCTGTGGTACCCCTCGACGCTGTGCCGTCCGATCGCGCACGCGACCGGCACGGCCGGGGACGTGTTCTTGTGCCATCCGTTCATCGTGCACACCGCCACCTGGCCGCACCGAGGCCCCGGGCCCCGGATGATCGCCCAGCCCGCCGTCAACGCGCCGGCGGGCTTCATGCTGGACGGCACCGACCCGTCTCCCGTCGCCCGGGCAATCGTCAACGGCCTGGCGATGACGGACTGAGACCATCCCGCCCGGGCGCGGAGGGCAGCCCGCCGACGGCGGACACGTCAGCACGCCGCGGGACCCGTCAGCTCGTCGTCGGCTGCCAGGCGGTCACCGTGATCTCGGCGTCGCGCAGGTGCCCGAGCGCGCGTATCTCCCGCCCGTACCCGAGCGGGCTGAAGAAGACGGTGTCAAGCGGGAACCAGATGCCCACCCACACCAGCACCCAGCCGGTGGTGTCGAGGATGATATTGCCGCTGCGGCCCACCAGCCGGTTCTCGAAAATCACCAGCAGGTACCCGATCACCACGATGGGAACGCCGACCCACAGCGACCAGGCGCCGCCCCACCGGACGGCGCGCCGCTCCCGTGCGTTGTAGCTGATCCGCTGGTCGCAGTAGCGGCGCAGCGCCAGCCGGAGCCTTTCCCCCAGCGCGTCGTCGATCTGCCCGGCCGGCAGCGAGAGCTGCAACCTGACCGTTCCAGCGAGGCGCTGGGAGCGCAGCACGCTGATGCAGTACTCGACGCCGGTCAGGTAGTTGCGGTACTCCGAGAACAGGTCGGTCTGGGCCAGGGCGAACATCTCCTCGGCCTGGTTGAGCCGCAGCTCAATGACCTGACTCCTCGTGCGACTCATCGCACTACTCTAAGTCACCGACCCGGCGGAGCGCGCCCGGGCAGCCGGCTGGAGGAGCGGTATCGTCGGTCGCATGTGCGACGATCATGAGCGCTCCTCCGCTGAGGCCGCGTGGTCCCAGCCGCGCGCGGCTGAGGGAACGGCCGTCGACCCGGTGACGCTGCCCGAGGTCGACGAGGTTGCCGTGACGACCATGGTTGATAACACCTTCGACGTCCTGCTCGCCTCGGCCGACGGGGTCAGCCGAACGTCGAGCGGCGCCGGGCGCGTCCCCGCCCGGCAGTTCGCGGATGGCGAGGCCATCGCCGGCCTGCGCGCTGAGCACGGCTTCTCCGCCCTGATCACGGTCCGGAGCGGGAGCTCAAGCAGCACCCTGCTGTTCGACACCGGCGCCTCGCCGGACGCGCTGGCGGTCAACGCCGTGCGACTCGGCATCGACGTCGGCGCGCTGCAGGGGGTCGTGCTCAGTCACGGGCACTACGACCACGCGGGCGGCTTCGACGGCCTGGCCCGGCTCCGTGGCCGGTCGGGCCTCCCGCTGACGGTTCATCCGGCGATCTGGACCCGCAGGCGCCTGCAACTGCCGGGCGGCCAGACCATGGAGATGCCCACGCTGTCCCGGGGCGCCTTGGAGCGTGAGGGGTTCGAGGTAATCGAGCGGCGTCAGCCGTCTCTGCTGGTCGGCGGCATCCTGATCACCGGCGAAGTGGACCGAGTGACCGAGTTCGAGCACGGCATGCCGCCGGCCCACCAGGCCTGGGACGGCCGCGGCTGGCAGCATGACCCCCTCGTCATCGACGACCAGGCGCTGGTCGTCAACGTCCGCGGCCGCGGACTGGTCGTCGTCACCGGGTGCGGCCACGCCGGCGTGGTCAACATCGTCCGGCACGCGATGCGGCTGACCCGCGCCTCTCGGCTGCTGGCCGTCATCGGCGGCTTCCATCTCAGCGGCCCCGCCTTCGAGCCGGTCATCGGCCCGACCGTATCCGCCCTGACCGAACTCGCCCCCGAGCTCATCGCGCCCGCCCACTGTACCGGCTGGCGTGCCCAGCACACCCTGGCCGCCACCCTGCCGGACGCCTGGGTGCAATCCAGCGTCGGGACCACCTACACGCTCACCGCCGCTAGCTGATACTCCGGTCGGTGCCGGGGCAGGCTCTCTTCTTACTGTTATCACAAGCGGCGAGAAGGCGGGTCATGATCACGAAGGATTAATACACTTATACGATGATTTCCCTTCGCCAGGATAAAGGCCTTCGTGATCACCAGGCCGGAGAGAGGCTTGCGGCGCAATCGAAGTGGCCAGAGTGCCTGCCCGGGCTTACGGGAGTGACGGGGACGGCGGACGCCCATCAGGTAGCCGCCCAATCCCCGATCGCGCACCACGCAGCCGGGGACACGCAACCGATCCCTGGGCGGTGGCGGGTCGGCGTAGGCTGAGCGGCGTGAGTTCACCCGCCCTTCAGCAGCCGCAGTGGCCCGACCGTGATCGTCTGAAGGCGGTGGTGAACGGCCTGGAAGGCCTGCCGCCGCTAGTCCTCGCCGCCGAGTGCGACCAGCTCAAGCAGCGGCTGGCCTCGGTCGCGCGCGGCGAGGCGTTCCTGCTGCAGGGCGGTGACTGCGCGGAGACGTTCGCGGGCACGACCGCCGACGCCGTCCGCGGCAAATTCCAGACGCTCCTGCAGATGGCCGTCGTGCTAACCTACGCGGCCAGCGTGCCGGTGGTGAAGGTCGGCCGGATGGCGGGGCAGTTCGGCAAGCCGCGGTCGGCCGCCACCGAGGTCCGCGACGGCGTGGAGCTCCCGGTCTACCGGGGGGACGCGGTCAACGGCATCGAGTTCACCGCCGAGTCGCGGACGCCCGACCCCGGGCGGCTGCTCGAGGCGTATCACTGCGCGTCGTCGACGTTGAACTTGTGCCGGTCGCTCGCCGCGGGCGGCTTCGCCGACCTGCGCCAGGTGCACGCCTGGAATCAGGACTTCGTGGCGGGCAGCCCGGCCGGGCAGCGGTACGAGCAGCTGGCGGACGAGATCGACCGGGCGATCGCGTTCATGCACGCCTGCGGGGCCGACCCGCGCGAGTTCCGTGCGGTCGAGTTCTACTCCAGTCACGAGGCGCTGCTGCTGGACTACGAGCGGGCGCTGACCAGGACCGACGCCCGCAACGGCGACGTCTACGACCTGTCGGCTCACCTGCTATGGATCGGCGAGCGCACCCGCCAACCAGGCGGCGCGCACGTCGAGTTCGCCCGCCAGATCCGCAATCCGGTCGCGGTCAAGGTCGGCCCGGATGCAAGCGCGCAGGACGTGCTCGAGCTGCTGGAGCTGCTCGACCCGGACCAGGAGCCGGGCCGGATCACGCTGACCACCCGGATGGGGGCCGGGCGGATCCGTCAGGCCCTCCCCCCGCTGGTCGAGAAGGTCGCCGCGAGCCGGGCTCCGGTGGTCTGGGTGTGCGACCCGATGCACGGCAACACGGTCGAGGCGGCCAGTGGCCAGAAAACCAGGAACTTCGACGACGTGCTGGATGAGGTGGCCGGGTTCTTCGAGGTGCACCGCGCGCTCGGCACCTACCCCGGCGGCATCCACATCGAGTTCACCGGCGACGACGTGACGGAGTGCATCGGCGGTGGTCACCACATCGCCGAGAGCGATCTGGGCGACCGCTACGAGACGACCTGCGATCCCCGGCTCAACCGCAGCCAGTCCCTGGACCTGGCCTTCCGCGTCGCCGACCTGTACCGGCGTCACCTCGGCCCGGCCAACGCCGGCTGAGCGCCCTACACTCGCATGGCGCGGATCTGCGCGGTGGCGGTCGCGACCGCGACGATCTGGCCAGAGTCATCGGCCAGCTCACCCGCAAGGAAGGCCACATCCTTGCCTCGGCGGACGACCCGGCCGCGCCCGATGAGCCGTCCCGGCTGAGCCGGGCGCAGGAACTGCACGTGCAGGTCGGTGGTCGGGGCGAACTGGCCCGGGCCGAGCGTTGCCACCAGCGCCGGGCCCATGGTGTCGTCCAGCATCGCGGCGACGAACCCGCCCTGGATGACGCCGGCCGGGTTGAGGAACTGAGCCGTGGCCGCGAAAGCGACCTCGATCGTTCCGGCGTCGGGATCGATTGACACCAGTTCCCAGCCGAGGAGGACGGCGGAAGGCGGAGGCGCCGCCCTGCCCTCCATCGCATCCCAGAACGGACCCTCGCGTGTCACGTATCTCTTCTATCAGTCGATCCCGGTACCTGGCGATCCACTTCACTGGGAACCGCGCGGTCACCCGAGCCAACGCCGGTCCCTGCCGGTGCCGGAACCGAGAATGCCCAGACAGATCAAACCCATGATTTCGAACGGACCGTGACCGCCTCTCTCCAGCTCAATGCCCCGTCGATCGCGCAGCCGACAGAAATCAAACAACGATCAAGGCAATGTCATTTGCCCACCGTCGATCGAACGGACAAACACCTCAGCCGTCGGCGACCTCGACGGGGCCGGCCACCCCGAGACCCTGAGCGACGGTGCCGGGCGGATCAGCGGGGACCTGGCCCCGACTGCGCCACGGCCGTCACCGCCGTCATCGAGGCGCTGGGCAAGAGCCGGTGGTCCGGAGGACTTCCGCAGCGCCGGGCAGCGGTACCACGACGCCCACCAGGACGGCTGCGAGCTGCTGCCCCGCGTCTGTGTACCGATGGGCCCGCGCTGACATTGAGGCAGCCACGTATCCCCAGAATCTGTACAAGTTTTGGTACACTATCTGTATGGTTAATCCTGCGGTGGTCCAAGTGCACCCGCTGTCTGAGGTCAGGGCCCGGCTGTCGGGCATCCTGGCCCGTTTCCGGCGTGAGGGCGTGACGGCCGAACCGGTTGCCTTCGGGTCGCACCGCAAGCCCGAGGCGATCCTCATCCCGTATGAGGCCTACGAGCGGTACGAGGCGCTGGCCCGCCAGCGCGCCCGCCTGGATGATGCCCTTTCTGCCGCGCAGTCGGTGCAGGTGGAACTGCCGGGAGCCTTCAGCCCCGAGCATGACCGGGAAGTGTCGGCGTACGTGGACGGGGAGATTAGCGCCGCCGAGCTGTACCGCAGGACCGTTTCCCGGTACCGGCGGGCGTAGTGCCTGAGGACCCGTACGCCGACCCTGTGACGGGTCTGCTGCGCAACAGGCTCGGCCTGAGCGCGGCCGGGGAACTGGAGACCGCGGAGCGGGAGATCACCCACGCCGCGCTGATTTTCCTCAAGGAGTCACCGGTCCAGCCGAGCTACGACCTCACGCATCTGTGCGCGATCCATCGCAGGGTCTTCGGTGACATCTACGACTGGGCCGGACGGCTCCGGACCGTCGCCATCGCGAAGGGAACCTGGTTCTGCCTGCCGCAGTACATCGAGTCCGCAGCGGCAGAGGTCTTCCGGGCGTTGCATGGCGAGAACCTGCTGCGCGGCCTTCCCCGGGACGTGTTCACCGAGCGGCTGACGTACTACTTCGGTGAGGTCAACGCCGTCCACCCGTTCCGCGAGGGCAACGGCCGAGCCCAGCGTGCGTTCTTCGAGCAGCTCGCCAGCGATGCCGGCTTCATCCTCGACTGGCAGCACCTCGACGCCGTCCGCAACATCGCAGCATCTGCCGCCATCATGCGCGGGGACCCGACCCTGATGCGAAAGATGCTCGACGAACTCGTCCGAGAACCCTAAAGCTGTGAGGCGGGGCGCAGGCCAGCCGCACGGGGCCGCTATGACGTACTCCTTGCCCTCGCCGTCGCGATGGTGTCGAGCGGTCATGACATTCCTCCCGGGGTCCGCTAAACGGACAGTCCCGCTGCAGAGGGCAACGCTCGCGCGGCGGATGCGGTCGGCGGGCCACCGTCGCCCAGAATGCGCCTGCCCGTCGAGCACGAACTACGCCGGACCACCTCGCGAGTTGACTGATCCAGCACGCCCTGAGAGCATGCGCCATCGCTTCGCGCAGTCGCCGCGACCTGCTCGCACCTGGCCCCAGTCGGCCCGGTTCGCCCGGGCGAGGACATGACGTGGCGGGAGGCAAGCTCACGGTACGCGCCCGGGAACCTGGGACGCCCGCCTTCTGAGAATAACGAAGCAAAAGTGGAGTCACCCCTGCGAGCTGCCGATCCCGCCTTGATCGTTCCGATCGTCACCGTCACCGCAGAACGTTTCGATGTTCGTAGAATCGGTGACCGTGGACGAGTTCACGATCGGGCAGATCCGGACGCCGCCGGAACTCGATCTTGCCTGCGGGTTCCTTCTGCGGATCTTCCCGTCTCAGAAGCCCGGCGGGTCCGGTCCCGGCTTGCTCCGCGACCGGCTGGCCGATCAGTCGCCGATAATGCTCGCTGCGAAGCGGGAAGAGGAGATCGCGGGTGTCGTACTCGGCCATGTGGAGGGCGGCGGGCTCGGGACGGTCGATCAACTCGCGGTCGCTGCCGATGTGCGGGGCATGGGCCTGGGGCGCAGGCTGCTGACAGCGCTGGAATCAGGAGCCCGCAGCCTAGGCGTGCGACAGCTCACGCTCGGGAGCGTCGACGGGGCGGTGGGCTTCTACGAGCGGTGCGGTTACCGGGGACGTCTCCTGCTCCAGTTCACGCCGCCTGCGCGCCGCGACGAGGTCGCCCCGCTCTTCGCTGACTTCGCGCTCGTTCAGGCCCAGTGGCAGGACATTCCCCAGCTCTGGGTGCAGACCCCCGAAGTCGACTTCACCCTGAGCGACCGCGTCGGCGGCCGTGACGGCGTCCACGCACAATGGGCAATGGACAAGAACCTCTAGATCGGCGACGTGAGGTTTGCGGCAATGCCTCGGGATGACAGATCCTGCTAAAATCGCCCGATGCTGGACGGCGTCTCCGATTCTCAGCCCTCGACCGGGTCCGCTGGCACCGCCGCAGGGGTCTTCGCTGGGGTCAGCCCCGCCCGGTCGCTATGGCTGCACCAGGAGCGGGCGGTGCGGGCCTTCAATGCCGATCAAGCCACCGGGGACCGCTCGACGTACCTGGTAGTGCCTCCCGGCGGCGGCAAGACCATGATCGGGCTGGAGTGCGCCAGGCAGGCAGGCCGCCCCACGCTCGTCCTGTGCCCGAACACCGCCATTCAGGCGCAGTGGATCGGGCAGTGGCGCGCGCAGTTCGCGCCGCCGCAGCAAGCATGGGCGACCGCCAGCCGCGATCTGCCGACCCCGCTAACCGTCTTGACGTACCAGGCCGTCGCATCCTTCGACCCGGCCGGAGTCGACGGCGACAGCGCGGACGCGAGGACCGCCTCCGACGGCACCGCCTCGTCCCATCCCATCGTCCGCAGACTCTCCGACCGGGAACTGCTCGCCTCCCTGCACCCGAACGGGCAGCGCCTGCTCGCCACCCTCAAGGCGGCCGGCCCCGCCACGCTGGTCCTTGATGAGTGCCATCATCTGCTGGAGATCTGGGGACGGCTGCTGCTGGCGATCGTGGGCGAACTGCCCGACCCCAGGATTGTCGGGCTGACCGCCACCCCGCCGCACATGATGACCACCGAGCAGGCCGGGTTGCACCGGGAGCTGTTCGGCGCCGTGGACTTGGAGGTGTCCGCGCCCGCGCTGGTCCGGGACGGGCATCTGGCCCCGTACCAGGAACTGGCCTGGTTCACCACGCCGACGCCGGCCGAGGCCGACTACATCGGCGGGCAGGCGCTGCGGTTCGCCGAGCTGCGCGCCGGGCTCCTCGACCCGGGGTTCGCCACCCTGCCCTTCCTGGCGTGGCTGCAGCAGCGGGTGGTCGAGCGGCGCGCCGCCGGCACGGGAGCGCAGCTGTCCTGGGAGCACTTCGCCAGGGATCAGCCAGCCCTCGCGGACGCCGCGCTCCGGCTGCATTGCGACGGGATGCTGCCACTCCCCGACGGCGCGGCCGTCCGCGAACAGCACCGGCACCCGCCGACCGCCGAGGACTGGGTCGCACTGATCGGCGATTACTGCAAGCACTGCCTACTGCCCGGCATGGACGCGGAAAACCAGGATGCGGCGGCGCTCGACAAGGCTGCGTACGAGGCGATCCGGGCGGCGCTCCCGTCCATCGGATACCGGCTGACCCGGGCCGGGATCCGGGCGGCCGAGTCACCGGTGGACCGGGTGCTAGCCCGGTCGGCGAGCAAGGCCACGGCGGTCGCGGAGATCCTGCGTGCCGAGCATAGCGAGCTCGGAGACCAGCTCCGCGCGCTGGTGCTGACCGACTTCGTCGAGGCGGGCGCGACCATCCCGGCCACGCTCTCCGGGACGCTCGACGAGGGCGCGGGCGGGGCGTTGCTGACGCTTCGGAACCTGCTGGAGGACACGGTGACGGCAGGCCTGGATCCGGTGCTCATGACCGGCCAGCGGCTGGCCTGCGGGGCCGACACGGCGTCGGCGCTGGTCGCCTGGCTGGGCGAGGTGGCACCGGGCTTGGCGGCCACAGCGAGCGCGGCCGATCCGGCTGGGGTCGCAACCATCAATGGAGTCGCGGGCTGGGAGCCGCGCCGGTACGTACCGCTTATCACCAGGTTTTTCACCGAGGGCGGGACGCGCGCCCTCGTGGGGACGCGGGCATTGCTCGGCGAGGGATGGGACGCCCCGGCGGTCAACGTGACCGTCGACCTGACGGCCGCGACCACCTCGACATCGGTGGTCCAAGCGCGTGGCCGGGCGCTGCGCCGGGACGCGGGCTGGCCGGAGAAGGTCGCCGACAACTGGGCAGTCGTCTGCGTCACCGACGCGCATCCCAAGGGCGCGGCCGACTACGACCGCTTTGTTCGGAAGCACGATCACTACTTTGCGCTCGCCGTGACCGGCGACATCGCGTCCGGCGTGTCGCACGTGGACCCGGACCTGTCGCCATTCGAGCCGCCGGCCACAGGGGCGATCGACGAGTTGAACGCGCGGATGCTCATCCGGGCTGGCGACCGGGCATCGTCTCGGGCGCTGTGGCACATCGGGGCGCCGTACGCCGACGAGCCGGTCGCGACCGTGGTGGTGGCCTCCGGTCGCCCACTCGGGCTGGGGCGCGCGGCGGTGCCGACGATCTTCGCCCACGCGGCCGCGGTCGGTGTGGTGGTCGGCAAACCTGTCACCAGCCGGCATGGGTGGGTCACGCGTGTCTTCCTTACCGCGGCGTGGTTCGTGCTGGGGGTGACCGCGCGGCGAGCCCGCGCCGCGATCGAGGCACCGGTCTCCGGGAGCTTTGTCGACATAGCCGCAGCGACGGCGGACGCGCTGCGGGACGCCGGGCTGGTGAGTCAGGGGGCTACCGCCTTGCGGATCGAGCCGCTGCCGGACGGGGAATACCGGGCGCGGCTGGCCGCAGTGTCGGCCGTCGAGTCCGCCACGTTCGCCGCCGCGCTGGATGAGGTCCTCTCCCCGCTTGCGCACCCTAGGTACATCGTGCCGCGACTGTTCGTCGCGCCACCGGCCGACAAGCGGGCCGCCCGGCGACTGGCCCGCGGCACGACTGCTGCCGACGGAGCGTCGGCCACGGTCGTCTACCACGCGGTGCCCACCGTGCTTGGCGGGAACGCCAAGCTGGCCAGGGCCTTCGCCGCCGCGTGGAACGCACGGGTCAGCCCCGGCGAGATGCTATATACCGGTTCCCCAGAGGGCACCGGCATCCTGGTCGCGCAGCGCGGCGATGACCCGTTCGACGTGACGACGCAGATCCGCACGCTCTGGCGCTAGCCCTAGTCACGCCAGGGCCGCTTGCGGGGATGCCGGCGCTTTGGTCGGCGTCTCCCTTGCTTCAACCCCTGCGGTGACGCGAACACACTCGCGGCGCGTCGGCGGTGAGTGCGGGTGGCCGCTTTTCGCTACTCTGTAGGAGTGGATTACCAGCCGATGAGCATCGCCCGGCTCGCAGCCTTCATCGCGGCCGAGTCTGATTTCGACGTGCGGTGGCGGCTGGTCGTTGAGTTCTTGAAGGAGTACCACCGGGAGCCGGCTGGGGAGCGCCAGCGGCTGCTGGCTGACATGCCGGAGCCCGTCGGCGATGAGCGGTGGGATGTGCTCTTCGCGGGCCTCGCCGAACATCTGGCGATGCGAGACGGACAGGGCGCTCCGCCGTGGGCGGCACTCCGTGGCTTGAGACGCTTCTGGTTCCCGTTCGATACGCCGGGCGCTCGCGCGCAGGCCCTCGTCCACGCCCCGGCGGCCTTCCGCAGGCGCGGGGTCTTCGTTGCCGACTACGAAATCGACGCGGCGTGAGCGATTCCTCGCCGCTGCTCGACAGGGCGGCCCTCGAGGATGCCTTCCGTTGCCTCGGCGAGCGGCTCGCCAGGCGCGGCGTCGTCGCGGACCTCTACGTATTCGGCGGCGCCGCCATGGCCCTCGCCTACGACTCCCGGCGGGCTACCCGCGACGTGGATGCGCTGTTCGAGCCGCACGGCATCGTGCACGACGAGGCCCTGGCCGTCGCGACCGAGCTTGGCCTACCCCGGTGGTGGCTGAACGACCAGGCCAGCTCCTACGTCGCCCCGGGCGGCGATCCAGCGGCATCCAGGGTGTTCGACCATCCCGGCCTCCGGGTGTTCGCTGCCTCGCCGGAGCACCTTCTCGCGATGAAAGCATTCGCCGCCCGGCCCCGCGACGCTGAGGATATCCGTCAACTCGTCCAGGTGCTCGGCCTGCACACGGTGGACGACGTCCTCGCCTCAGTTCGCGAGATCTTCCCTGAGGAGCAACCGCCGGAGCGGCTGAGGCTCCTGCTCGAGGACATCTTCCCCGACAAGGGATGACGGTGCGGCTGCGGACGAAGGGCGCCAGGGGCCACGGGTCGCAGGCCGCCCGGCTGGCGCTGGCGTTCAAGCTGATCGAGTCCGCGCAGCGGCGCTGGCGGGTGGTTAACGCGCCGCACCTGGTCGCGCTCGTCCGGGCCGGAGCGACCTTCGCCAACGGCGTCCTCGCCGAGCGGCCCGGCGGGGACGCCGCGCCCCAGGCCGCCTGAAGTTCACCGCAGCCCGGGCGATGACCCCGGCGCCCCGGGACCGTCTACACGGTCAGCGGCATCAAGCGACCACACTGGAGGATCCGTGCGGAAGATGTTCTCCTTCATGATCACCAGCGCCGACGGCTACCACGCCGACCCGGGCCAGGCCCTGGACTGGCAGACCATCGACGAGGAGTTCAGCCAGTTCGCGCTGGCGCAGCTTCGCGCGGCCGACACGCTGGTATTCGGCCGGGTGACCTACGAGCTCATGGCAGCCTTCTGGCCCACGGCCGTCGGCGAGCAGTCCGACCCGGACGTCGCGAAGGCGATGAACACCACCCCCAAGATCGTCATCTCGCGGACCCTGCCGCAGGCCACCTGGGCCGGCACGCAGATCATCAGCAGCCACGCCGAACAGGAACTGGCCAAGCTCAAGCAGCAGCCCGGCAAGGACATCGTGATCGCGGGCAGCTCGACGCTGACCGCCGGCCTGCTGCACACGGGCCTCCTCGACGAATTGCGGATCCTGGTGAACCCGGTCATCCTGGGCCAGGGCAGGTCCCTGTTCGCAGGAGCAGGCAAGACCAGCCTCAAACTGCTGAAGACCCGGCAGTTCACCTCAGGCAACGTCCTGCTCTACTACCAGCCCATCACGCGCTGATCCCCACCGGACAAGTTGATCCATAAGCATGTGCAATTCACCTGATCGCGGCCATCACGGCAAGCACGAACGTGCTGATCGCCGCGAAACCGTGCGCGATCGGCACCAGCACCTCGGGGTTCGGCCTGATCGGACGGTGCCGCTGCGGGCCGAGGGGTTCCGCGAGCAGTTGCGCGATCATCTCGTCCGTGATCAGCGAGTCGGACGGGTCCGGCGAGCTGGCGGCGCCGACGGGGTTGTCGGGCACGACGACGGCGAACTCGTCCGCCGTCGTCGTGGCTCGCCGCTCCCCCGGCCTGTCCGCCGGGTAGGGCGTCCACAGCGTCACGGTGCACAGGCCGAGCGAGATCGTCACCATCAGCAGGCCGACGGCGGTCCACGCCACCGCCCTCGTCCCGGTCGCCACATAGCCAGACCAAACCAGCAGACCGGACAGCGCCAGCCCGGCATGGCCGAATATGAGCCGCGGCGGCAGCCCGCCGACCCGTGCGCGCTCCCGGCGCAGGCCACCGCGAGCCAGCCAGGTCCGCAGCATGAAGCCGCCGATGCTCGCGGTCAGCAGCCAGCTGATCAATGTCGCGAACCGCATGACGATCTCCCCTGGCACCAAGTGAAACCAGCATAGACGGCAGTTGACCAGTCCGGCCTTACCTAGCAAGTGAGCGGAGCGCACCACCGCTCGAGGATGCTCTCCGCCGCCTCGGCGAGCGGCTCGCCAGGCCAACTGCCGGCTGATAGGCCGCAGCCCGCTATGGGTCTGCTGTTACCGGAGGGGTTCAGCCGATGCTGCCCGCAGCCGGGCTACCGATCCGGCTACGACTAGGGCGCAACCGGCGGCCATCCTCGGCCTGCGCTGCTGCACGGCCCGGGCCACCCGGAGGATATTGAACGCGGCGGGCTCGGCTTCCGCGGCGACCGCGAGCGCCGTCAGCCGCCGCGGGTGGCGCAGGCGCCACGGCACGCCGATGACTATCCCCGCGACCGGGAAAGCAACGTCGGGCCGAACGTACTGGAAAAATCGCAATAGCCGTCGGGCCATGGGGGTTACCTCCCCGCCGGAAACCGGGGCCTCCGGGCCGAGCTTGCGCGACAGGTCACTGTGCAGCCGCTGGAGGTTATCTTTCAGCTCAGCCACGCTCGGCGCTTCCGTGCCGAGGCCCCACACCACCAGCCCGAAGCCAGCAGCGCCGACCCACTCGGCCAGGGCCCGCTGCCGACGCCCTGCTGCCCAGTGCCCGGCCCCGGCGGCGGCCTGGGTAACGACGGAGGCGACAGGGGACACCCATCCGACCGCGCCCGATGGCCTGGCCCCGTCCAGAATGGGCATCAAGGCCGAAAGCCACGACACGTCCTTGCTGTCATCAGGAGCCATCTCGGCATTGTCGCCCAGGCGGCGCCTGCGTGCCAAGCTCCCAGCGTGCGCCACCCGGATCTCGTGGCCGTGGCCGCTGTCACGCCCTATGAATGACACCGCCGGAGCGTTCAATGGGACTTGCGGCTAGTGCAGCAGGCGCTGAACCTGGAGAGCCTGGTTCTTGCTTTCCGCACTGAAGGCGAACTCCCCACCCGTGAGCGGCTGCAAGGTCACCGGCATTGCCCACGTCTGGCCGGCGATGATGATCGCGAGCTGATCCTGGGTCCCTGCGAGCCTGGTGGTGACCGATGCCAGCTCCGCCGCCTCGGCCGCGGGCAGGTTAATGCGGACCACCCAGCTGGCGGGCTGCTGGACCGGCTGGCTGCGGGCCGGTTGCTCGGCTACGGCGACGCCGGCCGTGGTGAACGTGACCGGCTTGCCCAGCGTCCGGAAGCAGACGCCGGTCGGGGTGCTGGGGGAACTGACCGGGCCGCCGCCGCCGGGCGGACCATTGGTGGCGCCCGGCCCGGTGAGCGCGACCGAGCCGGCCGGGCACTTGCTGACCGAAGCCCCGGGGTCGGTCACGCCGGGCTGCAGGACGATGGCTGACGCAAGGCGGGCCGGCGCGGGAGGCGGGGTCGGGGCCGGTCCCAGCGGGAGCGCCTGGCTGCAGCCGGCCACGGTGAGCACCAGGCCGGCCAGGGCGACGCCCGCCCCGACCGCGAGCCTGACCATCGCGGGCCTCATCTCAGTTCCCGGTAGCCGAGCCGCGCGGGCGCGGCGGTCTGCGACCGGACCGCATCCGGGACGACGATCGCGGCCGCGATCGCCAGAATGAGCAGTTCCACCAGGCCGACCATGATCAGGTGGGGGTCTCGCGCGAAGATCGGCAGCGAGATGAGCCGGTACAGCCCGGTCACGGCGGCAAGCAACAGCAGGGTCAAGGACCACACGCCGGTGTCGGCGCGGCCGGACCAGACCCTCGCCGCCTGGACCAGGCAGACCACGGCGAGCAGGAGGCAGCACCGCCCGGCGACGTCCGGCACCCAGGCAGCGTGGCCGGACAGTTCGGCCCACAGCACCGGCACGGACACCAGCAGGTACCACGCGGGCAGCGCCAGCAGCCAGGGCCGGCGGCGGACCGGCGGGGCGTCCCGGTGGAACGCGGCCATCGCCAAGACCGGGGCGAGGTCGACCACCGCCAGGTTCGCCCAGTTCGCAAACGGCGACGCCAGGGTGCCCGCCAGCTGCTGATGCAGCACGCTGGCGGCGTCGACGCCGACGACGAGGATGGCAAGGACCCGGGCGGTGCGGTAATCCGCCAGGAGCAGGGCGATGAAGACCACGATCCAGGCGTAGCCGGTCGCGTATCCGAGCATCGGCCAGAAGCCGCCCGGCGGGGGCGGAAGCCAGCCGATCAGGTGGCGGCTCCTGGCGAAGAGCGCGAGCTGGCTGAGACCCCAGACCGCGTGCGCCAGCATCACGCCCAGCACCGCGGTCCGCACCGCCTGCCCCCAGGCGAAATAGCGGCGCGGGGCACCGGCGCCGCCGAGGCGCAAACGGGCCGCGAGCCCGATCACGCTGACGATCTCCTCGCGGGTGGGCCGGTCGTACTCCATCGTGACCGAGTCTTCGTCCGGGTCGCCGGTCAGCCAGCCGTCCAGGAAAGTGGCGACCATGTCCTGTTCCCACTTGTCCCGGTAGTAGCGGGGCAGCAGCCGCAGCACCCGCCGGTAGCGCTGCTCCAGATCCAGGTCGCCGCTCATCCGGCCGCCCCCGCCGCCTCCGGGCCGGTCCGGCCCAGTCTGATGCGGACCACGCGGGCGGTCGCGGCGCGGAGGTCCGCCTCCTCTGCCAGCGCGCGTCGCCCGCCGGCGGTGAGCCGGTAGTACCGGCGGAGCCGGCCGTCGTGCGCTTCCTCGCGGTCGGGCTCGATCAGCCCGTCGGCCGAGAGCCGGTCCAGCACCCCGTACAGGCTGCCGATCTTCAGCTTGACCCGCCCCTGCGACAACTCAACGACCTCGCGCACGATGCCGTACCCGTGCCGGGGGCCGTCAGCCAGCGCCGTGAGCACGAAGAACGCCTGCCCCGTCATCGACTTCATCGTCATACCGCCTAATATAATGGAAACCAAGATATTAGTCGACGGCAATCTGGTGAGAGCGCCGCACCGATTCGGAGTCGTGGCCGGCGATCATCTCGGCGAGGCGACTCGGCCCCACCCAGTAGCCGCGTAGTAGCGTGTCCTGTGAGCTGAGGAGGCGCCGACGTGATTCTGGTGACCGGGGCGACCGGACGGGTGGGGTACCGGCTGATGGAGGCGCTCGCCGACGCGCGCGCCGACGCGACCGCGATGGTACGGGTCGAGGCCAAGGCGGCCGACCTGCCGGGGAGCGGGCAGCACGTCGTGGCGACGCTTGACGACCCGCCGCCCGCGCAGGTGCTGCGCGAGTTCGACCGGATCTTCCTGCTCAGCCCCGAGATCGAGGAGCAGGTCGAGCTCGAGCGGGCGTTCATCGACGCGGTGGCGAAGGCCGGGCACCGGCCGCACATCGTCAAGCTCTGCGCCGACGGGTTCCAGGACCCCGGCTGCGACGTGCGGTTCATGCTCGCCCACCGGCAGATCGCCTACCACCTCGACTCGGTCGGGCTGCCGGTCACCTACCTGGCCGCCGCCACCTACATGGACAACCTCCTCGGCGAGGCGGAGGAGATTCAGCGCACCGGCGAGATCAGGGCGGCGGCCGGCCACGGCCAGGCCGGCTTCATCGCCACCACCGACGTCGCCGACGCCGCCGCCCATGTTCTCACCACCGACGGGCACGACGGTGACACCTACGTGCTGACCGGCCCCGAGGCGCTCAGCTACGCCCAGATCGCGGCCCGGTTCGACGCCGTCTACGGCCGCCAGGTGGAGTACGCCGACCTCCCCGCGACCCGAATCCGCGACCTGCTGCTCGAGCGCGGGCGCACGCCGTGGCAGGCGGATGGCGACGTCGAGCGGTTCGACTGGATCCGGCAGGGCGGCGCGAAGACCGTGACCGGCACGGTCCGCGAGCTCACCGGAACCGATCCTCGCCCGATGTCCGAGTGGCTGGCCGACTCGCGCGAGACGTTCATCCAGCCGTTCTAGCCCGGCCCGTTCTAACCCGGCCGGTCTATAACGACGTCAGGCGGAAGAGCGCCTCGGCGTTGCCCGAGGCGATCTTGGCCCGGTCCCCGCCATCGGGGATGGCGTCGAAGAACTGGTCGATCGCGGTCGCGTCGGGCCGGTGGAACGGGAAGTCGGTGGAGAACAGCACCCGGTCGGCGGCGGTGAAGTCGAGGGTGTGGCGCAGCAGCCGCTGCTGCAGCATCCCGCTGCTGGTGATGTGAATGTTGGTGGTGATGTAGTCCGACACCCGGCGCTCGAGGTGCTTGGCGACGCCGGAGAGGCTGTCGACCCGGTCCATCCAGAACAGCAGCATCTCGCCCCAGTGGCCGAGCACGAGCTGAAGGTCGGGGTGGCGGTCGAACGTGCCCCGCAGGATCAGCCGCAGCGCGGACAGCCCCGCCTCCAGATGCCAGCCCCAGCCGAACGTGGCCAGGCCGAGGTCGACCAGCGGGTCCAGGCCACGGTAGGCGGCATCGCGCAGGTCGTCGGACGGGATCTGCGGGTGGATGAAGACGGGCTGACGCCAGCGGGCCGCGGTGGCGAACAGGTCGTCATAGGCGGGGTCGTCGAGCGGACGGGCGCCGGTCCGCCCGTGCACCATCGCGCCCACGAAACCGAGCTCGGTCGCGCACCGTTCCAGTTCCGCCGCGGCCGCCTGCGGATCACTGGTCGGCAGGGTCGCGAACGCGCGGAACCGGTCCGGGTGCGCGGCGACCGCGGCGGCCGCCTCGTCGTTGGCGTCCCGGGCGAGCACGACGGCGTCGGCGGCCGGCAGGGCCTGGGTGGCGGGGGTGACGACCGACAGGATCGCCACATCGATTCCGGCCGCGTCCATCGCCGCGATCCGGCCTGGGCCGATGTCCTCGAGCCGGGCCTGGTTGTCGCCCATCGCGTTGAAGGCGACGCTCTCGTCCCGCGCCCCGTCCGGCAGGCGGTCGAGCGCGTCGCGGATGCCGGCGCTGTTCCAGTGCTCTTCGATCGCGATGATCTTCACGTTGGTATCCGATCTCACTCATCATCTGTTGAGCCAACTGTACACGATTCGCTCAACAACGGTAGAGTGGGGTCGTGAGCGAGGCGGAAGGCAGTCCGGTGAGCAGAGCCGCCAGGCGGGCGGCGACCGCGGAGCGCATTCTCGACGCGGCCCGCGCGGAATTCGGTGAGCGCGGCCTCGAGGCCGCCACCATCCGGCGCATCGCCCAGCGCGCGAACGTCGACCCGTCCCTGGTCATGCAGCACTACGGGTCGAAGGCGGCCCTGTTCGCGGTCGCCATCCAGCTCGATGACGCGAGCCCGGGCCAGGTGGAGGCGCACCTGCACGACGTGCTCGACGTGCGGCTGGCGGCGTTGCCCCCGGAGACCAGGGCCCTCGTCCGGTCGATGCTCACCGCGCCGGAGGCGGCCGAGGCAATGCGCTCGTTCCTGAACGAGCGGGTCGCCAACCTGAGCCGCGCCATCGGCGGCGAGGACGCCGACCTACGGGCCGCGCTCATGGTCAGCAGCATCCTCGGGCTCACCATCGCCCGGCACTTCCTGGAGCTCGAAGCGTTCGCCAGCGCCTCGGACGCCGACATCGCCCGGGTGGCCCGGCCGTGGGTCACCACCGGAGTCGCCCCGAAATCATAGAAAGCCGAGATAATGAGGCATGGAGCTTGAGGCATTCGAGCTGGTGCTGCTGCGCAGCCGGCCAGCGCGCCCGAATACCCGGACGAGGAGCTTGACCGCATCCAGCGCGAGCATCTCGCCTTCCACGCCGAGCTGCGCGCGGCCGGCCAGATCGTGACCAACGGGCCGGTCGTCGATCAGCCCGATCCGTCGCTGCGCGGGCTGACGTTCTACCGGACGGGCTCGCTCGAACAGGCCAGGCAGCTGGCCGAGGGCGACCCGGCGGTGCGCGCCGGGCGGCTGGCGGTGGAGATCATGACCTGGTACTGCCCGCCCGGCACGATGAGCCGGCCCGGCCGCCAGGTCACGTTGCCCTGACCGCAGCCGCCCGCTCCACCCGGGCGGCGAGGGCGGACTTCACCGTCGGCCATTCGTCGGCGATCACCGAGAACATGGCCGAGTCGCGCAGCTTCCCTTCCTCCCCCGCGACCCACGAGGGTGACCAGCTGCGCAGCACTCCCTCGAACCGCGCGCCGAGCGCCGCGATCGCCCGCCGAGACCGCTCGTTGCGCGCATCGGTCTTGAGGTCGACCCGGACCACCCCGAGCGTCTCGAACGCGTACGTGATCAGCAGCAGCTTCGCCTCGGCGTTGATCCCGGTTCCCAGCGCGGACGCGCCCAGCCAGGTGAAGCCGACCTCGATCGCCCGCAGCCGGTCCGTACCCGGCCACGTCCGCTGATCCCAGTAGGCGGTGCAGCCGACGGCCTTCCCGTCCGCCAGCCTGATCTGCGCGAACGGCGTCAGCCCGGATCGCTCCTGCTGCTCGCGAACGTAGTCGCCGACCGCGGCCGCCCGCGGCACCCAGGTGAACCCGTAGGCGGTGCGGTCTTCCTCGGCCGCCTCGGCCAGGTCGGGCACGTGACCGGACGACAGCGGCTCGATGCACACCAGCGAGCCGGACAGAACGGGAACATCAAGCGACGCCATGGTGTGCTCCTCATCGTTCCTGGCATTGGCACCTTGCCATAACGGCAGGCTGCCGGACCCTCACCGGGCCAGGTCCCTCAGATCCTCTGGATGAAATCGGCAAAGGGGATACTACGACAACCCCGACCGACGACGGAAACCCTTATCGGGACGGCATGATGGGAGCATGGAGCGGGCGAAGCGGCGGGTGGCGCTGGTGACCGGGAGCTCGCGCGGGCTTGGCCGCGCGATCGCGGGCCGGCTGGCCCGCGACGGCCACGCGGTCGCCGTCAACGGCATCGACCAGGACGAGACCCGCCAGGTCGCCGACGGCATCCGCGGCGACGGCGGGACGGCCGAGGCGTTCATCGCCGACGTCACCGACGAGGGCCAGGTCGACGGCCTCGTCGCCGCGATCGCCGACCGTCTCGGCCCGGTCGGCGTGCTGGTGCTGAACGCGACCGGCCCGCAGCCGTCCGCCCCGCTGGCGCAGGTGGGATGGCCCGAGCACGTGGCCCAGCTCGACTTCTTCGTCAAGAGCCCGGTGCTGGTCGGGCGGGCGGTGCTCCCGGCGATGCTGGCTGAGCGCTACGGCCGGATCGTGCACGTCGACTCGGAGGTGGCGGACCTGCCGCCGCCGGGCAGCTCGCACTACGCAACCGCCAAGAGCGCCCAGAAGGGGCTCGCCCGCGCTTGGGCCCGCGAGCTGGCGCCGCTCGGCATCACCGTCAACTCGGTCGGGCCCGGCTTCATCCCGGTCGAGCGGCACGCGGACGTGCCGCCCCAGGTGCTCGGGGACTACCTGGCGACGGTGCCGGCCGGCCACTTCGGGACGCCCGACGACATCGCCCACGCGGTGAGCTTCCTGGCGTCGGCGGAAGCGGGCTTCATCACCGGCCAGCGCATCGTCGTCGACGGCGGCCGATCGCTCGGCGGCTAACCGGGGGTCCGGCGCAGCCACTGGCCCTGGCCCCGCTCGGCCAGCGAGACGCCGTCGGACAGCACGATCTGGCCGCGCCTGATCACGTGCCGGGGCCAGCCCCGGACCTGCCAGCCGTCGTAGGGCGAGTAGTCGGCCCTGGACTGCATCTGCGCGCCGTCGATGGTCCGCTGGTCATCCGGGTCCCACAGCGCGAGGTCGGCGTCCGACCCGACCGCGATCGCGCCCTTGCGCGGGTAGAGCCCGAACCGGCGGGCGGCGTTGGCCGAGGTCAGCTCCACGAACCGGTCCAGCGTGATCCGCCCGGTGACGACGCCCTCGGAGAACAGCATCGGCATCAGCGTCTCCAGGTCGGCGACGCCCTGCCGGGCGGTGACGGCGGTGAGCTCGGGGTCGAGCTTGTCGGCCAGCGTCCACGGCGCGTGGTCGCTGCAGACGGTGTCGATCTCGCCCGCCGCCAGCCCGCGCCAGAGCGCGTCCCGGTCCGACTGGTCCCGCAGCGGCGGCGCGCCCACGTACTTCGGCCGCGTCCGGCTCGGCGAAACGCTCCCTGGTCAGGTGCAGGTACAGCGGCCTCGTCTCCACGTAGACCGGCAGCCCGGCCGCGCGGGCCTGGCGGCACCGGTCGAGCGCGGCGGCCGAGGACAGGTGGACGATGTAGATCGGCGCGCCGGTCAGGCGGCACAGGCTGATCGCCTGCTCGACCGCCTCCACCTCGGCGCTGACCGGGCGGGCCTCGGGGAAGTTCGCCACCGCGCCACGTCCGGACTCGATCAGCCGATCGCCGGCGTGCGCGAGCATCCCGGCGTCCTCGCAGTGCACCAGCGTCAGCGCCCCGGCCTTCCCGGCCGCCGCGATCGCGTCGGCCAGGCCCGGCGTCCCGGCCGCGAAGTCCGGGTTAGACAGGAACACCTTGACGCTGGCGTGCCCGTCGGCGGCGAGGGCGGCGATCTCGGCGGCGGTGCCGTCCCCCAGGCCGGCCAGCACCGGGTGCAGGAACCAGTCGACCGCCGCCTCGGCCGCCGCCTCCGTCATCTCCCGCGCCGACCGCGTCGGTCATCGTCTCGCCGTCGAGCGCGAACGTCATGTTGGCGATCGTGGTGATGCCGCCCGCGATGGCGGCGAGCGAGCCGGTCCAGAAGTCGTCGACCCAGACCGGCTCGTCGGGGAACGCCTCCGCCAGCGTCGGGGTGACCAGGTGGACGTGCGCGTCGATGCCGCCGGGGATCACCAGCAGCCCGCCGCGCGTCGAGTTCGGCGGACCCGCTCATGGTGCCGCCGAGCTGGGCGATGCGGCCGCCGGAGATCCCGACGTCGGCCACTTCCTGGCGACCGGGGGTGACGACGGTGCCGCCGCGGACTACGAGATCAAAACGCTCATCAGCCATCTGAGCATCGTGGCACGGCCGGGCGGACGCTTGCCACCGGCGTCGGTGCGAGCGGGCCAGCTTGAGTCATGCACGGTCCGTTCGATATCACGGTTTTGATTTCAGGCCATGGCCTGGTCGAGCGCGCTCTGCAGGGACCCGATGTAGCCGGTGCTGGTGGTGGTGGCGCCGCTGACCGTGTCGATGCGGGCGCTCTGCGCGGCGAGCGTCTCCGCGTTGAGCTTGGGGATGGAGAACGCGTCGATCGACTGGCTCTCCTGGCCGTCGTTGGTTTCCTGCACGACGGCCACGTTGGTGATCTTGGTGCCGTCGAGGGTGACCTTGACCTGCATCGGACCGTACATGGTGGTCTCGACCGCCCCGGTGATGGTGCGGCTCCCGGTCGACATCATGCCCGAAGCCGGCGCTGCCGGTCGCCTTCATCTTCGCGGGCGAGGTGGTCGCGCTCGCCTTCGGCTTGGCCGACTTGGTCATGGGCGCGGCCGGCGTGGCGGCGGCGGCGCTTGACGCGCTCGGGCTGACGGCGGGCTCGGCCACGTCCGCGGCCGACGTGTGGGTCTTGAACGACAGCAGCGCGGCGAGCCCGGCGGCGGTGCCGCCGATGGTCAAGATGGCGCGGCGCATGTGAACTCCCTGGGGGGTCGGACGAGGTCAGGTCAGAAGTCGAAGGACTCGTGGTGGATCCGGCGCGACGGTATCCCCGCTGCCCGCAGCGCGGCCACCGCCGTCTGGGTCATCCCGGGGGGCCCGCACACGTAGGCCTCGTACTGGTGCAGCCCAGGGATGGCCCGCTGCAGGTTCTCGGTCTCGAGGGGGTCGTAGCCGAGCTCGTCGCGGGAGCCGATCAGGTAGCGCAGCGCGGCCTGCCGGTCGGTCGCGATCGCGTTCAGCTCGCGGCTGAAGACGACGTCCCGGGGATGGCTGGCCCGGTAGAGGAGGATGATGCCGCCCGACATCCGCCGCGGCAGCGCGGCGAACATGGCCCGGATCGGGGTGATGCCGACCCCGCCGGCGATGAACAGCACCCGCCGCGCCGGTCAGCGACGGCGTGAACGCGCCGTAGGGGCCCTCGGCGAAGATCCGGGTCCCAGGCGCCAGATCGGCCAGCGAGCCGCTGTGGTCGCCGCTGGCCTTGACGGTGATCCGCATCTGATCGGGCGACGGCATGGCCGACAGCGAGTACGGGTGCGACTGCCACCACAGCTCGCGGGTCAGGAACCGCCACCGGAAGAACTGCCCCGGCTCCGCCCGCAGCCGGTCGAGATTGCGGCCGGTGATGAAGACCGACACGATGCCTGGCGCTTCTGGCCGGACGTAGTCGACGGTGAAGTGGTGCCGGGCCGATCGCAGCAGCGGGGTGATGAGCCGGTACCAGACGATCAGCGCGCCGACCGTCGCGTACAGGGCCGACCAGGCGATCCGGGCGGTCGCGTTCGTCTGGAACGCGGGGCCGTCGGCGAACTGGTGGCTGAACGCCAGCGCGATCGCCAGGTAGGTGTACAGGTGCGCGTAGTACCAGGTCTCGTACGACAGGCGGCGGCGCGCGGCCCGGGCCGAGAAGGCGGCCACGCCGAGCAGCAGGAACCAGGCGACGGTGGCCATCAGCACGTCCGGGTACGTGGTCAGCAGGGAGGCGGTCTCGCTCGTCACCTTCACGTGGGCGGAGACCGCGTAGCCCCAGACGATCAGCGGGACGTGGCGCGGAGACCAGCGTGATGACGTAGCGGCCGCCCATCGCGTGCCAGCGGGCGAGCCGGTCGGTGCCGATGCCCTTCTCCAGCGGCGGCAGCCGGGACATCAGCGCGACCAAGATTACGAACCCATACCCGGCGAGCAGGCCGAGCACGTCGCCAACAGCGGTGATCAGGTCGCCGGTGGTGGTCGGCCGGGGCGTGCTCTGCCACCACAGGCCGACCACCGCGGCCGCGCCCAGGCCGATGAGCGACAGCACCACGACCGGCAGCACCAGCCGGGCGATCCCCCGGCCGGGCCGGAGTGGTCGGGCCGACGCAGCCGGAGGGGGCGGCGGCGGGGGCCCGACCGGCCCGGTTGTCCGGGGCGCGGCGCGGTGCGTCGGCATCGGCCCGGACGGGTGCGGTGCGGCTGGAAACGGCCCGGTCGGGGTCGGCCCGGTCCGAATCGGACCGGACAGGCGGGGCGACCGCCGACCGGGCTGGACCGATCCTGGGGGCTGGGCCGGCCAGCCGCGGGTCACCGAGGGCAGCGGACCGGACGGATGCTCCGGCCACGTCCCCGACTGGCCGCCTGAATACCGGCTATCCGGATATGTCACAGCGCTCCCTCCAGGCCCGGCAGGACAGAACGAGCCGATCGCCACGCACGCCCAGGCCACCGGGACGCCCGATCCCTTACGTCCCTTGATACGGGAGCGGCGTCCGAACGGTTCGCGGTCCGGCGATCCCGTAATCGTTTGCTAAGAAGTGGGCCGGGCCGACCCGTAGACTCGCGAGCATGGTCACCGAGGCTGACATCCGCCTGGCCGACGGCCGGATCCTGCACGCCTATGACACCCGCGCGGCCGGGCGCGTTGGCGGCCAGGGCGCGCCGGTCCCGGTCTTGTGGCTGCACGGCTCGCCTAACGTCGGCTCGCCGCCGGAACCGCTGTTCGCGGCGGCCGAGGCCAGCGGCCTGGGCTGGGTCTCCTATGACCGGCCCGGTTACGGCGGCTCGGATCCGGATGACGGCCGGACCGTCGCCTCCGCCGCCGCCGACGTGGCCGCGATCGCGGACGCCATCGGCCTCGGCCGGTTCGCCGTGCTCGGCCATTCCGGTGGCGGGCCGCACGCGCTGGCCTGCGCCGCGCTGCTGCCCGAGCGGGTCACCGCCGCGGTGAGCGTGTCCGCCCCCGCCCCGTACGACGCGGACGGGCTGGACTGGTTCGCGGGCTGGTCGCCGGGGATCGCGGCCGAGAACCGGGCAGCGGCGGGCGGCCGCGCGGCGCTCGCCGCGCACGCGGCGGCGGCCGCGCCCGAGGACATGAGCGCCTTCTTCACCGACGCCGACCTGGCCGCCCTCGGCGGCGGCTGGTCCTGGCTGGCGGGGGTGGCCGGGCAGGCGATGGAGCAGGGTGACGAGGGTTACCTGGAGGACACCCTGGCCGCCGTCCGGCCGTGGGGGTTCCGGCCGGACGCGATCGGTGTTCCGGTCCTCATCGTGCACGGGGCGAAGGACAAGATGGTGCCGGTGGCGCACGGTGAGTGGCTGGCCGCCCGCTGCCCGACGGCCGAAGCGCGGATCGTCCCCGACGCGGGTCACATCACCGTCCTCGACAGCGCGCCCGAGGCGCTGGCCTGGCTCGCGGCCCGGTGTTAGCGGTTGCGCGCGGTCGACCCGGCGACGGGCATCGGGCCGAGGCCGAGCTTGCGGTGATCCCAGGACCGGACCCGGGCGGGGGCGATCTCGATCACGACCCGCTTGTTCATCATCTGCTCGAGGAACGGCCGCAGTTCCCCGGTGTACGGGCCCTGGTACCGCTCGAAGATGCTCATCGCCGCCGCCCAGTACTGCTCGCTGGCGGTGTCGTCGTTGATCGACGGCCGACCCCTCGATCGCCACGCCGCGGAGCTGGTCGTAGGACTCCCCCGCCTCGACCGAGCAGCTGATCGTGGGGTTGCGGCGGAGGTTGACGACCTTCTGGGAGCGGGCCTTGGTCTCCAGGACGCACCTGTCCGTCGGGCGTGAGGCCGTACCACATCGCCGCCAGGTGCGGGAATCCGCCCGGCCCGATGGTCGCGACCGTCGCCGTCCGCGACTGCCGGAGGAACGACCCGACCTCATCGTCGGTCATCCGGATCTGCGCCCGCTGGTTGACGCCCATGGATCGCATGCTGCCAGCCTTGGCGGCCTCCGGCTAGAGCTAAACGAGAGACAACAAGAACAAGTTCTATGAGCCGAGCACCGCGCACAGCCGGGCGATCGCCGTCGTGTAGGCGTGCTCGGGCGGCCGCGCGTAGCCGATGACCAGGCCCGCCCGGGCGGCGCCGTGGGCGAGGTCGTACCAGCCGAGCCCGCTCAGCGCCAGACCGCGCGCCTCGGCTCGGGCGACGGCGCGGACCTCGGCCGTCGTCGTCGGGCAGGTCGACGACGACGTGCAGGCCTGCCGCGATGCCGCCGACCCGGAGCCCGATCGGGTCAAGGGCCGTGATCAGCCGGTCGCGGCGGTGCCGGTAGACCAGCCGGGCGCGGCGGATCTGCCGATCGTACGCGCCCGAGGTGACGAACTCCGCCAGCGTGAGCTGGTCGAGCGCCGACGGCCCGCCGGTGAGGCAGGCGGTCACCCGGTCGAGCAGCGACGGGGGAACGACCAGCCAGGCCAGCCGCACGCCCGGAGCCAGGCTCTTGCTCGCCGTCCCGCAGTAGATCACCCGGTCGGGCGCGAGCGCCTGCATGGCGCCGACCGGCTGCCGGTCATAGCGGAACTCGCCGTCGTAGTCGTCCTCGATCACGTCGCCGCCCCACTCCGCGAACGACCGGCGGCGATCGGGCGCGAGCGTCATGCCGAGCGGGAACTGGTGGGCGGGCGTGAGCACGACCGCGTCGGCGTCGCCGGCCGCGTCGACGACCGCGCCGCCGGCGTCGAGCGGCAGCAGCGGGGCATTCAGCCCCTGCCTGGTGATGATGTCGCGGTGCCCCGGATGGCCGTACTCCTCCATCGCCACCGTGCCCGCCCCGGTCGCGCGCAGCGCCCGGCCGACCATCTCCAGGCCGTGCGCGAACCCGGAGCAGATCACGATGTTGTCGCCGCCGGGCGCGGCGACCACGCCGCGGGTGCGGGCGAGGTACTCCGCCAGCGCCGCCGCGCAGCGCCGGCAGGCCCCGCCGGTCACCGTAGCCGAACACCGCGTCGGGGGCGTCAGCGAGCGCCTTGCGCGCGGCCGTGAGCCACTCGCCGCGCGGGAACGCGGACAGGTCGGGCTCCCCCGGCCACAGGTCGTAGCGGGGATGCGCGGCCGCCTCGGCCGCCTCGGGACCGGGGTCGGCGGCCGGGCCGCGCAGCGGCGCGACGGTGGTGCCCGACCCGCCGCGGGCGGTGAGCCAGCCCTCGGCGGTCAGCTGGGTGTAGACCTCGGCGACGGTGTTACGGGCGATGCCGAGCTCGGCCGCCAGCGTGCGCGAGGACGGCAGCCGGCTGCCCTCGGCCAGGCGGCCGGATCTGATCGCGTCGCGGAGCGCGGCCTCCAGCCGCTGGCGCACCCGGGTTCCGGACACGTCGAGGTGGAGGCCGAGACCATTGGCCCACGTTTCCGACATTGAATTGGACCTTACTCCGGGCCGCTTTGAACCGTTAGCGTCACTAACGTGACAACGACCGACGATATCCGGCGAGCCACCGGCCGTCTTGCCGTTCGGAAGCCGCGCGCCGGGGTTTCTCCGCGCGCTGATCCAGCTGGACCGGGCGGCGACCAAGGAACTCGACCTGGCGGGCATCGACCCGCGGGTCCGCGAGCTCGTCAGGATCCGCGCCTCCCAGCTCAACGGCGTGCGCCTACTGCATCGACATGCACACCAAGGACGCGCGCGCGATCGGCGAGACCGAGCAGCGGATCTACGCGCTGCCGGCCTGGCGGGAGACGCCGTTCTTCACCGACCGCGAGCGGGCGGCGCTGGCCTTCACCGAGACGGTGACGATGCTGGCCGACACGCACGTCCCCGACGAGGCCTACGCCGCCGTCGCCGCCGAGTACAGCGAGCAGGAGGTGGCCGCGCTGATCAGCCTCATCGTCATGATCAACGCCTGGAACGCGGTCGGCGTCGCCACCCGGGCCTGGGAGCCCGGCTCCGTACCAGCCCTAGCCTGTCCCTCGCCTGACCAAGCCCCGGAGGAGAACCGAGTGCCCGCGCTGCCGTGGAAGGAATTTCAGCCGGTCGACCCCGGCCGGAAGTACGCGGCGATGGCCTCGCGGCTGCCGCTGCTCGCCCACCGCAGCGTCGCCCGGATTCCTGCTCGACGCCATGCGGATCCGCGGCCAGCTGGCGCATGCGCCCGGCCTGATCGGCTACGCGCTCGACGCCCAGCCGGCCCGCAAGACGTTCTGGACGATCTCGGTCTGGACGGACGAGCTGAGCCTGTCCACGTTCGCGGCCGCCGACCCGCACCGCGCCGCTCGCCAAGGGGCTGCAGCCGCAGATGGGGCAGAGCCGCTTCGAGTTCTTCCAGGTCTCGGGCGGTGATCTGCCGCTGGACTGGGACGAGGTGCGGCGGCGGCTGGCGGCGGCCGGGAAAAGATGAAAAAAGAGCTTTCATATCGAACGGACCCTTGGTTCCCGCAGACCGTCGGCGCGCCGCGTCAGCGGGATAGCCTGGCCCGCGTGGACTCATCGACCCCGGCCGCGGCCGCGGGCACCTGGCAGCTCGGCGACCTGACCGTCAACCGGCTCGGCTTCGGCGCGATGCGGCTGACCGGCAGCAGGCCGTTCGAGAAGGGCTCGCCGAGCGACCGGGGCCAGTCGATCGCGGTGCTGCGCCGCGCGGTCGAGCTCGGCGTCAACCACATCGACACGGCCGCGTTCTACTTCTCGGCCCTCCGGTCGGCCAACGAGCTGATCAATACCGCTCTCGCGCCGTACGCCGACGACCTGGTGATCACCACCAAGGTGGGTCCTGGCCGCGACGCCTGGGGCGAATGGCACTCGGCCCGCCCCGATCAGCTGCGCGGGCAGGTCGAGGAGAACCTGCGGCAGCTCGGCCGCGACCAGCTCGACGTGGTGAACCTGCGCCGCCGCACCGGTCAGGAGTCGATCGCCGAGCACTTCGGCGCGCTGGCCGACCTCCGCCAGGCCGGCCTGATCCGCCACCTCGGCGTCTCCGACGTCAGCGTGGATCAGCTGACCGAGGCGCTGCTGATCGCGCCGGTCGTCTGCGTGCAGAACCGGTACGGATTCGACCTGCGCGAGCATGACCCGGTGCTGCGCGCCTGCGCTGAGCGGGGGATCGCGTTCGTGCCCTTCTTCGCGATCGCGGGCCCGTCACGACAGAGCGGGCGAGCGCCCGCCCGAGCCCGGGCGGCTGCTCGACGTCGCCCGCCGGCACGGCGCGACCCCGGCCCAGATCCGGCTGGCCTGGACTCTCCACCAGTCACCGAACGTCCTCGCCATCCCCGGCACCGGCAACGTCGCCCATCTCGAGGAGAACGTGGCCGCGGCCGCGCTCCGCCTCTCCCCCGAGGACCTGAGTCGCGCTGGACGCCGTCGGCTAAGCGCCGCCGGTCAGGCGCCGGCCGGCCGCCCCAGTCTGGCGGCGACGGACTCGGGGTCGGCGCAGCCGACGATCCACTCGTCGTACGCGGTCCCCTCGAAACGGACGCGCAGCCCGCGGGGCGTGTCGCTGTGGACCGCGGCGAAGAGCCGGCGATCGTGGCCGCGCACGGTGCCGACCTCGATGACGCCGGGGATGCGGGTGCCGATCTTGATCCCCGCCCGGACGCCGACCGGAGCATGGGCGTCGTCGAGGACCTCGACCCCGCGCACGGCCGACAGCGGCGCCCGCAGGTCGCCGTGCACGCTCTCGAGCTTCTCCGCCGCGGACAGGTGCAGCACCAGCTGGTTCCCGTCGATTCGCAGGTCAGCCATGTCCGGTCAGCCTCCTCGGTTTCATTAATCCATTACCGAGAACGTTAGCATTAATGGATGGTCTGAACTAGGCTCGGATCGTGGCTAGCGCTGACCTGCTCCTGCACCCGGTGCGGCTGCGCATCGTCAAGGCGTTCCTCGGCGACCGGGCCCTCACTACCCGCCAGCTCGCGGCCGAACTGCCGGACGTGCCCGCCGCCACCGTCTACCGTCACGTCGGCCGCCTCGCCGAGGCCGGGGTGCTGCACGTGGTGGCCGAGCGGCGCGTCCGCGGCATCACCGAACGCACCTACACGCTCCGGCTGTTCGCCGCCCAGATGCAGCCCGGTGAGGTCGCGGCCATGAGCCTGGAGGAGCACGGCAGCGCGTTCCTCGCCTACGTCGCCGGATTGCTTGGCGACTTCGACCGCTACCTGTCGACCGAGCCGAAGAGCCCAGCGCGAGACGGGGCGGGTTACCGGGTCGCCGCGATGTGGCTGACCGACGCGGAGCTGGCCGACTACCGACGCGACCTCGCCGCCATCACCGCGCCCCTGCTCGGCAACGCCCCCGGTGAGGGCCGACGGCGCCGGATGCTCTACACCGTCATGCTCCCCGCGCCCGAGGACCCCGGCTCCGGCGGCGCGAGCGACACCGGAGATGAGGAGAGCCAGTGACCCCCACCGAACCCCGTCCAGACGAGCTTGCGACGTCGGCCGAGCTCGCGACGAGCGCGGAAGACAGGGCCATCGGTGTCGTCGAACTGGCCCGGACCGGACACTTCGACGAGATCCGCGAGCTGTTCACGCTGGGGCTGCGGCCGATGGTCACCGCAGCCGGGCTGCAGGCGGCCTGGGAGGCGGTGCTGGCGGACCGCGGCCAGCTCATCTCGGTCGGGGCGGCGGTCAGCGATCCGGCCGACGGCGCCATGGTGACCGTGCGGGTGCCGGTGGCCTTCGAGCGCGGCCAGGAGACGCTCGCGGTGTACCTGACCAGGGACGGCCAGCTGGCCGGGATCCAGCTCGGGCCGGCCGCCGACGCCGAGCCCGCCACGCCGTGGGAGCCACCCGGCTACGCCGACCCCGACCGCTTCGATGAGGCGGAGGTGACCGTCGGCACCGGGCCGCTGGCGGTGCCGGGCACGCTCAGCCTGCCGCGTGCGCCCGGGCCGGTTCCGGCGCTGGTGCTGCTCGGCGGCTCGGGGCCGGAGGACCGCGACGGCAGCATCGGCCGGAGCAAGCCGCTCAAGGACCTCGCGTGGGGCCTCGCCAGCCGCGGCGTCGCCGTGCTCCGGTTCGACAAGGTCACCCACGCCCATCCGGATCTGGTCCGCGAGAACCGCGCCTTCACCGTGGCCGACGAGTACCTGCCGGACGCCCTCGCCGCGATCGGCCTGCTGCAGGCCCACCCCGCCGTCGACGCCGCCCGGGTCTTCGTGGCCGGCCACAGCCTCGGCGGCACCATCGCGCCCCGCGTCGCCGCGGCCGAGCCCTCGGTCGCCGGGCTGGTCATGCTGGCCGGCGGCGCCGAACCGCTGCAGTGGGCGGCAGTCCGTCAGATCAGCTACCTGGCCTCGCTCGCCCCCGGCACCGCCGCCTCGTCCCAGCCGGGCATCGACGCGCTGACCGCCCAGGCGAGGAAGGTCGACAGCCCCGACCTGTCGGCCGAGACCCCGGACGCCGAGCTGCCGTTCGGCGTGCCCGCGCCGTACTGGCTCGACCTTCGCTGCGTACGACCCGGTCGGGGTCGCGGCCGGGCTCAGCCAGCCGATGCTGCTGGTCCAGGGCGGCCGGGACTACCAGGTGACGGTGTCCGATGACCTCAGCCGGTGGCAGGCAGGCCTGGGCGAGCGGCCGGATGTCACGATCCGCGTGTACCCGGCCGACAACCACTTCTTCTTCCCCGGCGAGGGCCCGTCCAGCCCGGCCGAGCTCGCGGCCGCCGCAGCACCTCGACCCCGCGGTCGTCGCCGACATCGGGGACTGGCTGACGCTCAGCGGCGGCGGGGACGACCCGCGACCGCTCTGATCGCGGCGACGTAGGGCTCGTCGGACGCCTGGGTGTCAGCGTCGAGTTCCTCGAACGGCCTGATCGAGCGGTGCCCCGGGTCCAGCTCCAGCATCCACACCGACCAGGCGTCATGCACGTCAACGGCGGTGACGTCGGTCCCCTTGGCCAGCACGAGGAGCGCGTACAGCCGGAACAGGCGGCTGGTATCGGCGTTGGGGAGCACATCGGGTGAGATCTCCTTGGCGATCTCACCCGCTAGCTCGTCGAGGTAGTTCATCGGATGACCTGGCGCATGATCTCAACGATATAGATCAGGACAAAGGCTCAGGGCACCAGGGGCGTCGCGGCGGGGCCCGCACGGAGCGTAACCGACTTGATTTCATGGCAGCGAGTAAAACCAATAGCTACGCGTAATTGTCTATGAGATAATCAACCTTATGAAAAATCTTATAATCGTAGGCGGCACGATGGGCGTCGGCAAAACCGCGACATGCCGCGAACTACAGAAAATACTCCCAAGAAACGTATTTCTTGATGGCGATTGGTGCTGGGATATGCACCCATTTGTTGTGACCGAAGAAACAAAGGCGATGGTAAATAGCAACATCGCCCATCTGCTTAACGGCTTCCTCGCCTGCTCGGAATTTGAGAATGTAATTTTCTGCTGGGTACTACATGAGCAGCATATATTGGATAACCTTATAAATGCACTGGACCTCAATGGCTTCACAACTCATTGTTTTTCACTTGTCAGCACTGAACAGGCCCTCGTCGAAAGACTAAACCGAGACGTAGCTGCAGGTAAGCGGGGCAGCGACATTACAGAACGCAGCGTGGCTCGAATATCGCTCTATGATGAGCTTGACACGGTTAAGATTGACGTAAGCGCCATCTCGCCAGCAGACGCGGCGCGGCGCATTACAGAGCACATGGCGTCCGCCGTATATGGATGTGCCCGTCGGTGAACCAGTGCGGCGGATTCGCCGGGCTGAGTTCCCGGAAGGGGTACCTGGCCTTTTCCGCTACGCGGCAGGATGCCGGGTTGTCGACATCATGCACGAGCATGATCTGCCGCAGGCTTGCCCCGGCGAACGCATCGAAGACCCAGTCGGTCACCGCCCTGACGGCCGCCGGGGCTATGCCGCGGCCGCGCGCTGCCACCGCGGTCCAGTAGCCGATCTCGGCGGTCTCGCGCTCGCCGATCCGGCCGGTCTCCTCGCGATTCTTCAGTCCGACATTCCCCGCCAGGACGCAGCCGCCGGCATCGTCCGCCTCGAGTACGGCGAAACTCAGCCGGTCACCGTCGCGCCAGCCGCGGTCCTGGCTCGCGAGCCACCGGGCAGCGTCGCGCTCGTCGGCCGCCCCGGCCCGACGCTCCGTCCCGCCGGGCAGCGCGGTCCTGACCGGGCGTTCGTCCGGTCTTGACCACATGCCAGCGGTGGGGTATTCGCGGCTCATCTCGGCCGCCAGTGCGGGGATGTCCGCCGCCCGCCAAGGCCGCAGGATCAGCGCCGGCTGGCGGCTCACGGCCGGCACGCACAGCTCAGGGAACCTCAGCCCGTCCGTCATGCTGGGAATAATGCTGGACGACCGGCATCGCGCTCAACCGGGTTTCGCCTGGGTGATCGGCTGACGAAGGACCCAAGCTTTGACACCACCTCCGCCACCGCCCAGCTGGTTCGGGCCAAGAGCCAGCACCGATGACCCCGCGGTGGCAGCGCTGCTCGATCAGGTCGCGCCTGCCGGGACGTGGCAGGACATCGGCGGCAGTTTCAACCTCAACGTCCGGCTCGACGCCGCTGCACCGCTCGTCCTGCGTGTGCATCGACCATGGGCGACGCGCGGCCGTGTCGCGGGATTGCGCCGGCTGCGCGAGCGACTCCAGCGGGCAGGGATCCGGGTCGCCCGGCCGGTGCCGATCCTCGGCCGGGACCTCGCCAAGGTCGGTGGTCGCTGGGCGGAACTCGAAGAATTTCTCCCGCACGTGCAGCCAGACCCAAGCCAGGAGTCGTACCTGCGGCTGTTCGAGGAGCTCGGCCGCCTGCACGCGGGGCTGCGCGCGACCTGGGAGCCGGACCTGCCCCAGCCGCTCGACGACCACCGAACCCACCGCCAGTTGCACTACTGGCTCGGCTTCACGCGTCGCCGTCTGGGCCCTGAGGCCGAGCCCGTGGTGCGCCGCGCCAAGCTCCTCCTCGACGAGCTGGGCAAAGCCCGGCGCGGCATCGACCTCCCGCGCGCTCCGATCCACGGCGACTACAAGCTCGGCAACGCGGTCCAACTGTCGGATGGCTCCTGGGCGAATCTCGATCTGGATTTCGTGCGCATCCGGGAGCGGCTCTACGACGTAGCCGCCAGCCTGTACTGGGCATCTGATAGCGGCGCCAACGTCGACCTCCGCGAACTCTGCGACGCCTACGACAGTTCCGCTCCCGAACCCGTGACGCCCGGCGAGCGCCAGTTCCTCCCGGCGCAGATCACCCTGATTCCCCTCCACTGGGTCGCATCGGCCGGGTTTATGGATGAGCCAACCGGAGTAACTGGAACAGTGGGCGTGTCCGAGGCGGAGAGAGCGATGGACGCCGCCGAGGCGTGGTGGGCACGCCGCGAGGAATTGACGTGGTAATCCGGCCGGCGGGTCGGTGAACGCCAACGTGCTGACCCCGATGTCGACGTCGTGGAACCGGCGCCGAGCAACAGGCTGCTGCCGGATCGGCGTGTCAGTTAGGCAGATCCGCCGCACCGGTCCTCGGGCGGGCCCAGCGGCGTAGCCACAGCAGGCCGAAGATCGGGAGGACAAGCGGCACGAAGCCGTAGCCCACGCCGTAGGTCGACCACACCGTGGCATCGGGGAAGCTGGCCGGGTCGAGCACGCTCCAGGTGCCGACCGCCAGCACGCCCGCCAATTCCACCGAGCAGGATACGAAGGCGATCCGGCGGGCGGTCCGGTTGCCGTTGACGAGGGTCACCGTGGCGACGATGTAGACCACGCCCGCGATGGCCGACAGGACGTAGGCGGCCGGGGCGCGGCTGAACTCCGTCGCGATCTGGGTGCCGGCCCGGGCGCAGGCGGAGAGCGCGAACAGACCGTAGACGGCGACCAGCAGCCGGCCGGGGCCCGTCCTGGTCGACTGCGGCGACGATGCCGCGGTCTCGGGCGATGCCGCGGTCTCGGGCGAGGCCTCGGTCTCAGACATGAATGACCGCCCAGATCTCGTGCAGCCGGACCATCAGGATCGCCGCGGCCAGCCCGGCCACGGCGTACACGGCCGGACCCCAGCGCGATCGCTCCATCGCCCCCCAGAACCCGGCTATCACCGGGACCAGCGGCATCGCGATCAGGTACCCGACGAGCGTCACCATCCCGGTCGGGCGTCCGCCCCCGGCCAGCCGGGCCACGATCAGCCCGACCAGGACAAGGAGCAGGATCTCGAGGACGCCGAGCACGACGAGCAGGCCAAGGCCCACGCGCCGGTTGCGGGCGGTCGTCAGCAGCGCGTAGGCGGCAAGGCCGAGACCGACCACAATGATCGTCGTTGGGACGGCACCGTTCACACCCGACACGTTACTACGTTTCGTAGTACCATGCGTCGGCCCGCCGACGGCCGGCGCGCCCGTGACTGTCCGTGATGGGACCGCCGGAGTACTAGCCTGGTCCTTTGACGTTGCGTAGCGACAGGCGGCGGGGCGGCAAGGCACGGAGGGAAACTCATGTCGATCGAGAACGGCGTCCGGGCCCTGGAAGACGGCATCAAGACCGACTTCAGCCGGAGCACGGACTACGCCGGCTACCTGGACCTGGACACGCTGCTTTCGGCGCAGCACCCGATCAGCGACCACCACGACGAGCCGCTGTTCATCATCCAGCACCAGACCAGCGAGCTCTGGCTCAAGCTGGTGCTGCACGAGCTGGTCGGGGTTCGGGAGAACCTTGACGCCGACGATGTCAGCCATGCCCGCAAGGGCCTGGCCCGGGTGAAGCATATCTTCCGCACGCTGACCGACCAGTGGTCCGTCCTCGCGACCCTCACCCCCAGCGAGTACGCCGAGTTCCGCGGCGTGCTGGGGAACTCCTCGGGCTTCCAGTCGTATCAGTATCGCGCGGTGGAGTTCATCCTCGGCAACAAGAACGAGGCGCTCCTGGCCGTCTTCGCGTCCAGGCCCGAGGCCCAGGCGATGCTCGCGGCGACGCTGCGGGCGCCGACCGTCTACGACGCGTTCCTGCGCTTCCTCGCCCGCCGCGGCCACCCGGTGCCGCCGCAGGTCCTGGACCGGGACGTCAGCCAGGCGTGGGTGGAGACGCCCGAGCTGGTCGAGGTCTACAAGGCGATCTACGAGGACACCGCCACCTACTGGTCGGAGTACGCCACCTGCGAGGACCTGGTTGACCTGGAGGACGCCTTCCAGTTCTGGCGGTTCCGGCACCTGCGCACCGTGCAGCGCACCATCGGCTTCAAGCCCGGCACCGGCGGCAGCTCCGGCGTCTCCTTCCTGCGCCGAGCCCTTGACCTCACCTTCTTTCCCGAGATCTACTCGGTCAGGACCGAGCTCGGCGCCTAACCGGGAAGTGCGCGTCCATGGAAATCGATCAGGTAGCCCGTCTGGCCGAGGCCCTGACCGGCGTGCGCGGCCGGACAACCGAAGGGCTGGCCGAGTGGCGCTACCATGGCCGGCTGGTCGCCCGTCAGCTCGACGACGGGCACGTCGTCATCCGGGCGGACTTCGATTATCGCGACCTCATGCTGCGACAGCATCCCGCGACCTTCAGCGTCCCGACTCGGTACGCCAAGCACATGATGGTGGTCGCCGACCTCGCCGGCGGCGACGCCGGAGCGATCGAGGACGCGCTCGAGAAAGCGTGGCTGCTTCAGCGCAGTGCCGACTGACGATGCTCAGGCGGGAATCGACGGTGCCCATCCTGGCCGCCTGATCAGGCAGAAGGGGTGACCGGCGGGGTCGGCGTAGACGCCTTCGCCGTCGAGCTTGACCGCCCCGAGGGCCAAGACGCGCGGACCGGAGGCGGTCACGTCCTCGACCATGATGTCGAGGTGGACCTGCTGCGGCACGGCCGGGTCGGGCCAGCTGGGCGGGTGGTGATCGGGGGCGAGTTGGAAGGCCAGCCCGGACGAGGTCTCGCTGGCGGCTACCACCACCCAGTCGTCGCTGCGATAGGTGACGGGCAGTCCGAGCAGTTCTGAGTAGAACGCGGCCAGCGCCCCGGGGTCAGGGCAGTCGAGAACCACATGATGCAGGCGTCCGATCATGACCGGTTGATTCCCGCATCATCCCGAGGAAACCAGCGCCTCCGCCGCGGTGCCCTTATCGGGTGAGCGGGAGCGGCCCGAGCTGCTTTCTCGCCAGACAAACACCCGGGTGAAATCCGCAGCGTTTGGACCGGGCCGCAAGTGGTCACATTGTGACTTCCTAAAAGGACCCTGAGAGTGTTTATCGCCCGTCGTCGCGTCTTTCCGGGGACCCGGATGCGGGCGATTCAGGCGATGCGCGAGGATGGATTTTATGAGCCCTGTTTCGCGCGGATTCCACCGCAGGCGGCAAGACTCGGCTGAGAACGCCGGTCGCGTCCCGCCCGGCCAGTACGTGACCAAGGACTTCCCGGTCCTGTCGGCCGGCCCGACCCCGCACACGCCCCTGGACGGCTGGAGTTTCTCCATCGGCCGCCGCGGACGGCAGAAGACGTGGAGCTGGGCGGAGTTCCGTGACCTGCCCAGTGAGGACGTGACGGTCGACATCCACTGCGTCACGAAGTGGTCCAAGCTCGATACCGCCTGGCAGGGCGTGTCCGTGGACACGCTGCTCGACCTGGCCGGCCACGATGGCCCGTTCGCGATGGCGCACTGCGATGGGGGCTACACCACCAATCTGCCGGTGGAAGACCTGACCGGCGGCAAGGCGTGGGTGGCCTACGCCTACGGCGGCCAGCCGCTTGAGCCCGAGCATGGCGGCCCGGCGCGGCTGCTCGTCCCGCACCTGTACTTCTGGAAGAGCGCCAAGTGGGTCCGCAGCCTCGAGCTGATGGACACCAACGACCCCGGCTTCTGGGAGAACTACGGCTACCACATCTACGGAGACCCATGGCGGGAACAGCGCTACGCGGGCGATTGACCTGGCAGGTCGCGAAGGTCCTGGCGGTCGCGGTGGAAACCGCATCGGTGCGGACGATCATGCTTGACGTGCCGGACTGGCCGGGTCACCAGGCCGGGCAGCACGTGGACATCCGGCTGACCGACGAGGATGACTACGTGGCCGAGCGGTCCTACTCGATCGCATCCGCGCCCGGCGAGCCGGTCGCGCTCACCGTCGAGAGACTCGACGACGGCGAGGTGTCGCCTTATCTCACCGACGAGCTCAGGGCCGGCGACGAGCTTGAGCTACGCGGGCCGATCGGCGGCTACTTCGTCTGGGAGCCCGAGGACGGCGGTCCTCTTCTGCTGCTGGCCGGCGGCTCGGGAATCGTGCCGCTGCGGTCCATTCTCCGGCACCGCCGGCGCACCGGCAGCACCGTCCCGGTCCGGCTGCTCTACTCGTCCCGGACGCTGGACGACGTGATCTACCGCGCTGAACTGGACGAGCCCGCAGCCGGCGTCGAGGTCTTCCACACGCTGACCAGGCACCAGCCGCCAGGGTGGTCTGGGTACGCCCGGCGCGTCGACGCGGCCCTGCTGGCGGAGGTGGCGTGGCCGGCCAGCATGATGCCGCTTGCCTACGTCTGCGGTCCGACCAGCTTCGTCGAGGCGACCTCGCAGGCGTTGGTGCAGTCCGGCTACCCGCCGCGGCGGGTGAAGACCGAACGGTTCGGTGGAACAGGGGGAACCTGATGGACGCAGTCGACGGGAACGCTATCGGCGGTCTGCTGCACGAGATCTTCGGCACCGAGATGACCACCACCGTGGGCGTGTGCGGAACCTGCGGGACGGCCCGCCAGGTCGGCGAGCTTGCCGTCTACGCGCATGCGCCGGGCACGGTCGTCCGCTGCCCGTCCTGCGACAACGTCCTGATGGTGTTCGTCAAGATCCACGATCGGACCTGCGTCGACCTGATGGGGCTGGCCGCCCTCGGCTAAGGACCGTCAGGAACTCCAGCGTGGCCGTCATCGCTTCATGCCGCCACAGGACCAGCGTGCGCTCGAACCCGGTGGCCGTGCGCAGGCGGTCATCGAGCGCGGCGGCGGCGGGAACCAGCCGGGCGAGCTGAGCGCGGACCAGGGGGCGCGAGTTGGTCCCCGCCCGGTCGTGGAGCGCGAGCTTGACCATCAGCTCCGACCTGACATCCCTGACGTGATCCACCGGCGTGCCCAGCCACGCGTCGGCCGCCGCCCGGCCAGCCGGGGTGATCTCGCACACCGAGCGAGCTCGCCCCCGGCTGGCCTGCTGCTCCCCCGTCGCCCGGATCAGGCCGAGCAGCTCCAGCTGTTGCAGGGTGTAGTAAACCATCGCCTTGGGGACCGACCAGACCTGGCCGAGGCTGCCGTCTGGTGCTAGCTGGCCGGCCAGGATCAGGCCGTAGGTCGGCCCCTCGCCGACGAGGCAGAGCACCAGCCCCTCGGCCAGCGACAGCCTTCGCTGGCCGGTGTCGCTGTCCTCAGCGCGCTGGTCGCCAGCCCGCTTATCGTCAGCGACGGCCATGATTGCGACTTAGATTCCCGCGGCAGCGGCCAGCGCCCTCCCGGTCAGGACCCGGGCCAGGTGCCGCCGGTAGTCCGGCGCCCCGTGCAGGTCGGCGGGCGGGTTCGTGCCCTCGGCGGCGTGTGCGGCCGCGGCGCCGAGCGCGTCCCGGCTGGCGTCCGCGCCCGCCGCGGCTCGCTCCGCCGCCGAGGCCCGAACGGGCACCGATCCCATGTTCGTGAGTCCGATCCTCGCCTCCGCGACCGACCCGTTGGACCTGCGCACCAGCGCGGCGACGCCGACGGTCGCCCACGCCTGGGCCGTGCGGTGAAATTTCTCGTACCGGAAGCCCCAGTCCGGTCCGAGCTTCGGCACCCGGATCCCGGTCAGGATCTCGTCGGATCCCAGGCTCGAGGTGAGGTAGCCGAGGAAGAAGTCGGCCGCGGCGATCTCGCGCTCGCCGCCCGGCCCCCGGGCGATCAGGGTGGCGTCCAGCGCCAGGACCACGGCGGGCAGGTCACCGGCCGCGTCGCAGTGCGCCAGCGCGCCGCCGAGGGTGCCGCGATGCCGGACCGCAGGATCGGCCACGGTGGCGGCGGCCTGCGCCAGCAGCCCGCAGTGGGCGGCGATGAGCGGGTCATGGACGAGCTGGTAGTGCGTGGTCCGCGCGCCGATCAGCAGCGCGCCGCCAACGTCGGTCACACCGCGCAGCTCGTCGATGCCGCCCACGTCAACCAGCAGTTCCGGGTACGAGAGCCGCAGCCGCAGCAGCGGGAGCAGGCTCTGGCCGCCGGCGATGACCTTCGCGTCGTCACCGCCGTCGGCCAGGGCGCTGACCGCCTCGGCGAGCGAGCCGGGGCGAACGTAGTCGAACTTCGCCGGGATCATGCCGCGCCTCCGTCCATGCCCTGCGGGCTGTTGCCCTGGGTCTGGTCGCTCTGCCGGGCCGCATGCTGCTCGGCCGCGCTTGCTGTCTGTTTGCCCTGGGCGGTCTGGATCGCGCGCCATACCCGCTCGGGGGTGCACGGCATCGTGACGTCATCGACGCCGTAGGGGCGGAGCGCGTCGATGATGGCGTTGACGACCGCGGGGGTCGATGCGATCGTGCCCGCCTCGCCGACGCCCTTGACCCCGAGCCGGTTCGCGGCCCGGCTCTCCGTCCGGCCGGTGACATAGGACGGCAGGTCAGCGGCGGACGGAACCAGGTAGTCGGCCAGCGTGGAGGTGACGAGGTTGCCTTCGTCGTCATAGACGGCTTCCTCGTACAGCGCCTGCGCGATGCCCTGGGCCAGACCGCCGTGGACCTGACCCTCGACGATCAGCGGGTTGACCACGGTCCCGATGTCATCGACGCAGACGTAGGAGCGGATCTTGACGAAGCCGGTCTCGGTGTCGACCTCGGTCGCGCACAGGTGGGTCCCGTGCGGGAAAGAGAAGTTGTCCGGGTCGTAGGTGGCGTCGGCGTCGATGGTCGGCTCCACGCCGTCGGGCAGGTTGTGCGCGGCGAAGGCGGCCAGCGCGATCTCGCCGATGGTGACGCTCTTATCGGGGTCGCCGCGAACCTCGAACCGGCCCGGCACCCATTCCAGGTCGTCAGCCGACGCCTCGAGCGTTGCCGCCGCGATCACCCTGGCCTTCTCGACTACCTTGTCGCAGGCCGACACCAGGGCCATGCCGCCGACCGCCAGTGAGCGCGAACCGTAGGTGTCCATCCCCTTGGGCGATACCTGGGTGTCCCCGTGCAGAACGCGGATGTCCTCGAATGGAACGCCGAGCTGGTCAGCGACGATCTGGCTCCACGCCGTCTCGTGTCCCTGTCCGTGCGCGCTGGATCCGGTGACGACCTCGACCTTGCCGGTCGGCAGCATCCTGATCGACGCCTGCTCCCAGCCGCCGGCCCCGTACGCCAGCGAGCCGAGCACCCGCGAGGGCGCCAGGCCGCACATCTCGGTGAAGGTGGACACGCCGATGCCGAGCTGCACGGGGTCGTTGTTCGTGCGCCGTCGCTCCTGCTCCTGCCGGAGTCCGTCGTAGTCGAACAGCTCCTTGGCCTTGGCCGTGGCGGCCTCGTAGTTGCCCGAGTCGTACGTCAGGCCGGCGATGGTCGTGTACGGGAACTCCTGGTGCTTGATCCAGTTCCGCTCCCGCAGCTCGAGCGGGTCGAGGGCCAGCTCGGCCGCGAGTTCGTCCATGATCCGCTCGATCGCGAAGGTGGCCTCGGGCCGCCCCGCGCCCCGGTAGGCGTCGGTCGGCATCTTGGTGGTGAAGACCCCGGTGCACTTGAACGAGTAGGCGTCCATCTTGTAGATGGCGGGGAACATGAACGCGCCGAGCAGCGGCACCCCGGGGGTGACCAGCATGAGGTAGGCGCCCATGTCGGCCAGCAGGTCGACGTCGAGCCCGCGGATCCGGCCGTCGGCGTCAGCCGCGATCGTGATCTTCTGCCACTGGTCACGGCCGTGGTGCACGGTCATGTTGCCTTCGCTGCGGCTCTCGGTCCACTTGACCGGCCGGCCGAGCCTGCGGGCGATCAGGAGGGCCAGCACCTCTTCCGCCGTGACCTGCAGCTTCGATCCGAAGCCGCCGCCGACGTCGGGCGCGATGACCCGGAGGTTCTGCTCCGGTATGCCCGTCACCAGGGCGAGCATCACCCGCAGCACGTGCGGGATCTGGGTCGCCGACCACAGGGTGAACTCCCCGCCGACGCACGAGCAGACCACCGAGCGCGGCTCCATCGCGGCCGGGATCAGCCGCTGCTGGCGGAAGTACCGCTCAAGCACAACGGGCGCGTCGCGGAAGGCCGCGTCCATGTCCCCGCTGGCGAACGGCCATTCGAAGCTCTTGTTGCCGGCCTCGTGGACCTTGGGCGAGTCATCCCGCAGGGCGGTCCTGATGTCGAGCACCGGCGGCAGCGGCTCGTAGTCGATCTCGATCGCGGCCAGGGCGTCGGCGGCGGCGTAGCGGTCGCGAGCCACCACGCAGGCGACGGCCTCGCCGACGTAGCGCACCTCGTCGACCGCCATCGGCGGGTGAGCGGGGATCACGATGTCCGGGGTGACCGGCCACGCGCAGGGCAGGCTGCCCTGCTCGGCGGCGAAGTCTGCGCCGGAATAGGCGGCGATGACCCCGGGCTCGGCCCGGGCGGCGCTGACGTTCACCGACGTGATGCGGGCGTGCGCGTACGGGCTGCGCAGGTACGCCACGTGCAGCATCCCGGGCAGCCTGATGTTGTCGGTCCAGTTGGTCTGGCCGGTGATGAGCCGCTCGTCTTCCTTGCGCAGCCGTGCGCGCCCGAACTCGGCGGTCGGCGCGGCGGCCGTGTCTGTTTCGGCGGTCACGCGCTCGCTCCTGCCTGTGCGGCGCGCCGCACGGCGCGCACGATGTTCTCGTAGCCCGTGCACCGGCAGAGATTGCCCTCGAGCCCGTCGCGGATCTCGTCGTCGCTCGGGTGCGGATTCTCCCGCAGCAGATCCGATGCCGCCATGATCATCCCGGGGGTGCAGTAGCCGCACTGAAGCGCGTGCTCCTCGTGGAAGGCCTGCTGGAGCGGGTGCAAGCCGCTGTCGGTGGCCATGCCCTCGATCGTGGTGACCTCGCCGCCGTCGGCCTGGACGGCCAGCACCGCGCAGCTCTTGACCGACTCTCCGTTCAGCAGCACGGTGCATGCGCCGCAATTCGACGTGTCGCACCCGATGGGGGTGCCCGTCTTGCCGACGACTTCCCTCAGGTAGTGAACAAGCAGCAGCCGGGGCTCGACCTGATCCGAGTACTTCACCCCATCGACGCTGACGGTTACCTCTGCCACGCGATTTCCCTCCCTCGCGAACAGGACGCACTCCTCCGGCAAACGTAGGACTCCAGGCACCAATACGCCAGTACCAAACCGGGGCGCGATTTCATTCACAGCTAAATAGTCCCTACCCAGAACCTTCGCTGACCGTGAGTATTTCTCCGCGGAATACTGCGGCGGCAACTAATGCTTGCGTATGTAAATTACTGGTTGCGCGCCAGGCTCGCTAGCGGGGCGCCACCGTATTGCCCCTAACGGGTACTTTTCGGTCGAGCCGCCTGCAGTGCGATGAATTCCCCGGGCTTTCTCCGTCTGAATGTCAGTGGTCTGTGATAGTCCGTTCACAGCGGCGAGGGCAGGCAGGCCAGGAGGCACGATCGCCGCGTGCCGTGGCAGGTTGCGCGAAAAGAGGGCAGTGATGACGGGAGTGCGAGTGCTCGCGGGCACGCGCAAGGGCGCGTTCGTGCTGACCTCGGACGGTCGCCGGGAGCAGTGGGAGGTCAGCGGGCCGCACTTCGCCGGCTGGGAGGTCTATCACCTGAAGGGATCGCCTGCCGATCCGGACCGGCTGTACGCCTCGCAGTCGAGCGGCTGGTCCGGACAGGTGATCCAGCGCTCCGACGACGGCGGCGCGACCTGGGAGCCGATGGGCAACCAATTCGCCTACGACGGCACCCCCGGCACGCACCAGTGGTACGACGGCACCCCGCACCCCTGGGAGTTCGCCCGAGTCTGGCACCTCGAGCCGTCGCTCGACGACCCGGACACGGTCTGGGCCGGGGTCGAGGACGCCGGGTTGTTCAAGTCCGGCGACGGGGGCCGGAGCTGGCAGGAACTGCCGGCCCTGCGCGGTCATCACACCGGGCCGTCGTGGCAGCCCGGTGCCGGGGGGATGTGCCTGCATACGATCCTGCTCGACCCGTCGGCGCCGGGCCGGATGTTCGCCGCGATCTCGGCCGCAGGCGCGTTCCGTTCCGACGACGCGGGCCAGAGCTGGCGCCCGATCAACCGGGGACTGCAGTCGGAGGGCATCCCCGATCCGGACGCCGAGGTCGGGCACTGCGTCCACCGGATCGCGATGCACCCGTCCCGGCCGCAGGTGCTGTTCATGCAGAAGCACTGGGACGTCATGCGCAGCGACGACGGCGGCGAGTCATGGCACGAGATCAGCGGGAACCTGCCAACCGACTTCGGGTTTCCGATCGACGTGCACGCCCACGAGCCGGAGACGGTCTACGTAGTCCCGATCACCAGCGACGCCGAGCACTACCCGCCCGAGGGGAAGCTGCGGGTGTACCGGAGCCGGACCGGCGGAGACGACTGGGAGCCGCTGACCAGGGGCCTGCCCCAGGAGCACTGCTATGTCAACGTCCTGCGCGACGCGATGGCGGTGGACTCGCTCGACTCCTGCGGGGTCTACTTCGGCACGACCGGCGGCCAGGTCTACGCCTCGGCCGATTCCGGCGACAGCTGGGCGCCCATCGTCCGCGATCTCCCGGCCGTACTGTCGGTCGAGGTCCAGACGCTGCCATGATCCGGGTGATCCTGCCCTCGCACTTGCGCGCCCTGGCCCGCATAGCGGGCGAGGTGCAGCTGGATGTCGTCGGGCCGGTCACGCAGCGGTCGGTTCTCGATGAGCTTGAGGCCCGTTATCCGGCTCTGCGCGGGACCATCCGCGGCCATGACGGCGGCCCGCGGCGGGCGTTCATGCGCTTCTTCGCCTGCGAGCTTGACCTGTCCCACGAGCAGCCTGACGCTCTGCTGCCCGCGCCGGTCGCGGACGGAACCGAGCCCTACCTGATCGTCGGGGCCATGGCCGGCGGGTAGCCGGTCAGGGCTGGTAGGGCGGGGCGACGCCCCAGCCCCAGTGCGGCACCGGGGCCTGTTGCACGACGTCGGCCCCGGGCTGGGAGTTGCTCATCGCCAGCCTGGTGCCCCATTCCAGGTAGCCCACCAGCGCGGCCCGGAACTCCGGGTCGGCGGGCAGCTCCGCGTCGTCGGCGGCCAGGCTCATCAGCGAGGCGAACCGGAACCGCTGGTCGGCGGTGATGTTCAGGTCACGGTGATGCGCGAGCATGGCGGGGTAGCCGCCGAGCTTCTCGGTGTACTCGGACGGGCCGCCGAACACCTCGCACCACCAGGTAGTCACATGGTCGCGGTGCTCGACGCTCACCCCGCCGGGAAACAGCGGGCTGAGCAGGTCGTCGCGCTCGACCCGGTCATAGAAGCAGTCGATCATCCGCTCGATCGCCCCTCGGCCGCCCGCCCAGCCGTACAGTGTCGGCACCTCGCTCATGCTGAAACTGTAACACTGTAATCATTTGCTGCAGGGCTGCCTTGCGCTGAGGGAGAACCGCGCACGAGACCCTGGCCGAGGTCGCCGCCCTCAACCCGAGACGTCTGGACGCCCCGCATGTTCCAGCAGCACGCGCAGGATCTTTTTGAACTGCGCGGCCTCGGCGGCGGAGAGCGGGTCAAGGAAATCCCGCTCGGCTTGCTCGACCGCCTCGGCCGCCTGCCGAACGGCGACGGCGGCCGGCGGCCGTCAGCTCGACCACGTTCTTGCGCCGGTCATCGAGGTCTGGCCGGCGCTGGACGAGTCCCTTGAGCTGAAGGTCGTCGATCAGCGCGACCATCGTCGTGCGGTCGACGTTCATCGCGCGGGCGATCTCGCCCTGCGAGATCGGTCGGTCGGGGTCTATGGCCCGCAGCACCGCCGCCTCGCGGCCGTTGATCCCGAGCGGCGCGAGCGCGACCGCGCCGAGCTCGAAGAACCGGAGCTGCGCGTGCTTGAGCAGGTACCCCAGGTGCGCGTCTTGACGATGACTGGACACGGAGCCAAGTGTATGAATAGACTGATCGTCAGTGACACTGATAATCAGCACAATTGACGATATAGGGAGCGCCGATGGCCTCGGACGGTACCTCGCTGAGCTTCGGGATCAAGACCAGCCAGGCAGGCCTTAGCTACGAGGAGATTCTGCGGGTATGGCGCGAGGCGGACCACGTGCCCGAGTTCCAGGACGCCTGGCTCTGGGATCACCTGGTGCCGCTGCGCGGCGACGTGACCGGCGCCGCCCTCGAGGCGTGGACGCTCCTGGCGGCGCTCGCCGCGCAGACCAGCAGGCTGCGCCTGGGGGTGATCGTCACCAGCAACCGGATCCGGCCGCCCGCCGTGCTCGCCAAGATGGCGGCCACGGTTGACGTGATCGCCTCCGGCCGGCTGGTCTTCGGGATCGGCGCGGGCGGCAGCGCCACCAGCGACCCGGGCCACGCGCAGCTCGTGCACCGGGAGTACGGCGCGTACGGGATCGACATCGTGCCGGCCGACCAGGCGCTGGCCGCGCTGGCGGAGACCTGCACGCTGGTCAAGCGGCTGTGGAGCGAGGACAAGCCGTTCGACTTCGACGGGCGCTGCTATCAGCTCAGCGGAGCGGTCTGCGAGCCGAAGCCGGTCCAGCGCCCTCATCCGCCGATCATGATCGGCTCGGGCGGCGAGCGGCACGGTCTTCGGATCGTGGCCGAGCACGCCGACATCTGGTCGAGTCCCACCTTCACCGCCGCGGACTTCCGCCGCAAGAACGCCGTCCTCGACGATCACTGCGCCGCCATCGGGCGCGACCCAGCCGAGATCGTCCGTTCAGTGCAGGTCTTCTTCACCGCGCAGGAACCGTCGTCAGGGACGGCGCGTCACCCCGGCCCGGCCGCCGCCCGCGAGCTGCTGGCCGAGCTGATCGAGGCGGGCGCGCGGCACTGCGTGCTGGCCTGCATCGGCCTGCCGTCGGTTCGGTGGGTGGCCGACGAGATCATCCGCCCCGTCCGCGCGATGACGGGTATGACGGCCGTTTAGTCCGCGCCCGGGTAACACCGGGCCGCCCGGCGGACACTGAAGAGTGTGACGACTATCAGAATCGCGCACGCCGAGCCGCGGCCCGGGAGGCTGGCCAACGGCGGATTCCACACTCGCGGCTACCTGGTCGTCCTCGCCGACGACGCAGGCCACCGGGCCGTGCCCATCTGGATGCAGGGCGCCGACGAGGTGGCGCACCTGCTGGAACGGCCTGCCGGTCAGATCATCACCGACGGCGTGCCCCAGGAACTGGCCATTCGGCTGCTCGGCGCGGCCCGCGCCCGGGTGACCGGGGTGGACATCGACGTGACCGAAGCCGGCGCCACCGAGCTGAGCCCCGAGGTCACGGTGGCGCGGATCGGGCTGGCCAGCCCGACCGGAACCCGGCAGGTCACCGCCGACCTCGGGCTGGGCCTGGCGCTGGCCGTCGCCGCCGACGCCCCGGTCCGGCTGGCCGACACGGTGCTTGACCGGCTTGCCGTCGCGGTGCAGGGCGACGACCTGCTCACCCCGTTCCTCGACCGCGTGCCGCCCGCCGCCTGGCCCCCGCCCGGCCCCACGCCGCCGCGCTGGCCGCTGGCCACGCTGCGCGGGCGGCCGCGCTACGAGCCGCGCAATCTGGACTTCGCCGGCGGCCTGGACCGGTGGGATCTGGACTGCTGGCCCGGCCCCGACCCGGATCAGCCGGGATTGGCCGGCGAGGGGCCGGACTACGCAGCCGCCGCCGATGGGCCGTCGGTCGTCCTGTCGTCCGCCGTCCCGCGCCCGGCCGGCTCCGCCGCCCTGGTCCAGGCCGTCTACGCCGACGATTACCGCGGCACCACCGTCACCTTCAGCGGCGAGCTCTGGGGCGAGCTCCTGCACGGGCAGGCCGGCCTCCGCCTGGAGATCGTCCGGCACTGGTGGCGGGGGCCGGCCACCCGCGAGGACCATGGCCTCACCATCGCCGGCGGCCGCCGCGACTGGACCGGCCATCAGATCACGGCGCGGATCCCCGCTGACACCGATCTCATCCGGTTCGGCGTCACGCTCAACGGCCCCGGCCGGGTCGCGCTGCGCAACCCGGACCTGCGCGTCACCGGAGCGGAGGCAGGAACGGCGTGAACGCGGACGTCTCCGACGGCGACCTGGCCCGACTGGCCCGCGACGGTGATCCGGTGGCGTTTCGTCTGCTGGTCGAGCGGCATCAGGCGATGGTCCGCGCCCGGGCCCGGCAGCTGGGTCTCAGCCCCGGCGACGCCGACGACATCGTGCAGGAATCGTTCTTGCAGGCGTTCCTGGCGCTGGACCGGCTCCGGGATCCGGAGCGGTTCGCGGGCTGGCTGGCCGGCATCGTGTTCAACGTCTGCCGTAGCCTGCGCCGCCGTACGCCGGTCACCCTGCTGGCCGACTGGCCCGACCCGCTGCACCCGACCTCAGCCGACGGCCTCCCCTCGGCCGAGGGCCTCGACCGGGCCGACGCGCTGCGCGCGGCCGTGGCCAGCCTGCCCGCCGGGCAGCGGCGCGCGGTCACCCTGCACTACTACGCCGACGTGCCTGCGGGCCAGGTCGCGGAGGCACCCGGGGCGGCCCGGGCCAGCCTGCACAAGGCCCGGCTGCGACTGCGCGCCTACCTGACCGAGCACCGTCCCGACCTCGTTCCCGCCCCAGGAAGGACGCACATGACCACCGTTCACGTGGCGCGCATCGAGCGCCGCATCCCGCCCGGTCCCGTGCCGGACCGCTTCCCGACCCACGTCATGGTGCTCGCCGACGACCCGGGCGGCCGCGAGCTGCCGATCTGGCTGCTCGGGCAGGACAGCCACCGGTTCGCCGACGACCGCCACGGGCCGAGCTCGGACGCGCTGACCGATCGGCTGTTGCGCGCGACCGGGACGCGGGTGACCGCGGTGAACATCGACGAGCTCGGCCCGGAGGTGACCGTGGCCCGGATCGAGCTGGCCACCCCGGCCGGCCCGGAGCACGTCACCGCGCGCCTCTACGACGGCCTGGCGACGGCGATCGCCTCGGGTGCGCCGATCCGGGTCGCCGACGCGGTCATGGACCGGCTGGCCGGGCCGGCCGGGACAGGCCAGGACGGCCCGATGCCGGAACAGACCGCACGCGACCTGAGCACCGACCCGCGGCCGCGGTACGAGCCGCGCAACCTGACCTTCGCGTCCGACCTTGACTACTGGGCGCTCGGCGGCAGCTTCACCGAGAACACCCTGCAGTCGCACTGGCAGGATTACACCGCCGCCGCCGAGCGCGGGAGCGCGACGCTCGCCTCGGCCGTGCCACAGCCGGAAGGCTTCGCCTGGCTGGTCCAGGAGATCTTCGCCGACGACTACCGCGGGACCACGATCACCTTCCGCGGCAAGTTCCGCGCTCCGGTCGCCACCGGCCGCACCGGGCTGTTCGTGCGGGTCATGAAGCCGCCGGTCATCCACGGGCCCTTCACGGCCGAGGCCGCCCTGGCCGACCCGAGCAATCACATCGTCACCATCGCGCACGCCGACTGGAGCACGCACGAGATCACCGCGCGGATCCCGCACCAGGCCAGCACGATCGCATTCGGCGTCTGCCTGGCCGGCCCCGGCCGAATCGATCTCCGTGACCCGGAACTGATCCGCCTGGACGCTGCTTGACCGCCGTCATGCGTCCCGGCGGTCAAGCAGCGTCCAGGCGATGGCGTAGACGATGGCGACGAACAGGCACATCACGCCGAAGCCGGGCCAGGGCTGGAGGGAGTGGGCCGCGACGTGGACGACGGCGATCTGGCCCCCGGCCTGGGTCGGCCAGTACTCGGTGACCGGGTTCCGCCACGAGTCCGGCAGCGCCTGGGCGATCCCGGGGAGGACGAACAGGACGGCCACCATGCAGGCGATGCCGGCCGCCGGATGGCGGAGCAACGCGCCTGCGGCGACGCTGAGCACCGCCAGGGCGGTCAGGGCCAGCCCCGCTCCCAGTACCGCCCGGGCTACCCCGGGATCGCCCAGCGCCGCCTGCGGGGCATTGCCGCTGATGAGGGCCTGGCCCACGAAGAACGCGGTGAAGCTGGTGACCTCGCCCACGACGAAGGTCACCACGGCGAAGACCAGCGACTTGGCGGCCAGGACCCGGCCTCGCCTCGGGACGGCGATCAGGCTGGTGCGGATCATCCCTGACGAGTACTCGGAGCTGATGCAGAGCACCCCGAGCACGGCGATGGCCAGTGTGGCGACGCCGATCCCGTCCAGGCTGACCGCGGTCGGGTCCCAGCTCAGCTTGCTGGAGGCGCTGCTCTTGGGGTAGCCGTGGGCGGTGGCGGCGCTGATGGCGGCCCCCAGGCCGACGCCGAGCACGACGGTGACGGTCAGCGCCCAGAACGTCGACCGGACCGAACGGAGCTTGGTCCATTCCGAGCGCAGCGCGTCGGGGAAGGTGGCTGCGCGGAAGGCGCCCCGCTGGTCCGGGCCGGCGGAGGTGATCGTGGCGTCGGTCATCGGGTCGCCCCGGCCGCCTGGTACTCCACGCTGTCTCTGGTCAGCTCCATGAACGCTTCCTCCAGCGAGGCCCGGACGGGGACGAGCTCGAACAGGACGATGGCGTGGGCGGCGGCCAGCTTTCCCACCTCGGCGCTGTCCATCCCGGTGATCTCGATGACGTCAGGATCGGTCCCGGCGTCGGTGACGGTGGCGCCGGCCTCCCGGCAGCGGGCGGCCAGCTCGGCCGCCTGGGAGCTGCGGACGTGCACCGACTGCTGGGAACTGGACCGCACGAAGTCGTCCACGCTGGTATCGGCGATCAGCCGGCCCTTGCCGATCACCAGCAGGTGGTCGGCGGTCAGGGCCATCTCGCTCATCAGGTGGCTGGAGACCAGCACGGTGCGGCCCTCGGCCGCCAGCCTCCGCATCAGGGTACGGACCCAGTGGATGCCGTCGGGGTCGAGGCCGTTCACCGGTTCGTCGAAGATGAGCACGGCCGGGTCACCGAGCAGGGCCGAGGCGATGCCGAGCCGCTGGCTCATGCCCAGCGAGAAGCCCTTCACCCGGCGCCTGGCCACGTCCTCGAGACCGACCAGGCGGACCACCTCGTCCACCCGGCGGCGGGGGATGCCGTTGCTCTGGGCCAGGCAGAGCAGGTGGTCGAAGGCCCGGCGGCCACCGTGCAGCGCCTTGGCGTCGAGGAGGGCGCCGACCTCGCGCATAGGCGCAGGCAGGTCGCGGTAGCTGCGGCCGTCGACGGTGACCGAACCCTGTGTCGGCGCGTCGAGGCCCAGGATCATCCGCATGGTGGTGGTCTTCCCGGCGCCGTTCGGGCCGAGGAAGCCGGTGACCAGGCCGGGCCTGATCGAGAAAGACAGGTCGTCGACGGCGGTAGTGGAGCCGTAGCGCTTGACCAGACCGCGGGCTTCGATCATGGCGCTACGGCGAACGGGATGGCGAGGTCGATGTCCGGGACCCGGTCGGTGACGGGCCCGGTCGCGAGATAGGTGGTGCGCAGGCCGAGGTCTTCTGGCGTGAGGGCAAGACGATCACCCTCGTGCTGCAGCGCCTGCTCCTGCGCCCAAGCATCTAGTGATTGGCAAGCGAGGTTCCACTGCGCCGCCCCGTACCCGGTTGGCAGCGCGACGAACATCTCCAGGTGGGCCGCTCCGTCCGCAGCGCCAGCTCGGGATAGTGCTCCGCTAGGGCACGCGCCTCCGCCTGCGGAACCGGTATGCACCATTCGACCGGGCCATCGCTGTCACCGCTCACCAGGCCCCAGTGGATGCAGAAGGCCGCGCCTGCTCGTCCTTCGATCTTCGGGAGCGGGCGCTCGCGCAAGATCGCGATGAATTCCTTGCCGAATGCGAATTGCCCCTGCATATCGACGGTGCGCTTGAGGCAGAGCAGGCTGCGCTCGGGCATCTCCCGGGCGGCGACTTCGTACATGACAGGCATCTTTCCGCTCAGTCGGTTGACGAGGTAGTCGGCTAGCTCGCGCCGCGCGTCGTGGGCCGCCTCGGCGTCGCGCCAGTGCTCAGTGACGCGTTTCGCCGCCTCGGCCGGATCGCACGCGAGCAGTTGCTTGACCGTCTTCAGCGGCAACTGCAGCTCGCGCATCATCACGATCAGGCGTGCCTGGTCGAGCTGGGCGGTGTCGTAGTAGCGGTAACCGCTTGCCCGGTCGACGCGCGAAGGCACCAGCACCCCGCGCTCGTCGTAGAGGCGCAGGGCCTTCAGCGACAGGCGGGACCGCCGCGCGAACTCTCCGATGCTGATTTCATTCACGCTGACTCCCTCGTCGCCGGGCCGACTCGACCCGGCACGATGAGTCTGCAGGCTCCCCCAAGGTGAGAGTCAAGGCGGCCCGCCGCCGGGGGGACTCGGCTCAAATGGGGAAGCTGCCGGTGCCTTCCCTGGTGGTGATCCACTGGATCTCGGTGAAGTCATGCATCGACGCGGGACCTGACCGGCCCCAGCCGCTGTCCTTCATCCCGCCCAGCGGCAGCTGCGGCTCGTCGGCCACGGTCTGGTCGTTGACGTGCACGACGCCGGAGTCGATCCGCCTCGCGAGCGCGAACCCGCGCTGGTTGTCGCCCGTGATCAGGCCGGCGCTGAGCCCGTACCTGGTCGAGTTCGCGATCGCGACCGCCTCGTCGGCGTTGGCGACGGCCTGCGCGACCAGCACCGGGCCGAACGTCTCCTCGGCGTGGATGCGCGCGCCCGCGGGCACATCGGCCAGGACCGTCGGGCGGTAGCACGGCCCGTCGGCGCTGCCGCCGGTGAGCACCCGGGCGCCCGCGTCGACCGCCTCCTGGACCTCGCCCGACACCCGGCTCAGGGCGGTCGCGTTGATCAGCGGCCCGATCACGGTGCCGTCGGCCGCCGGGTCGCCGACCGGCAGGGAGGCGGCCCGCCTGATCAGCCGATCGACGAACGACTCGTAGACCGGCCGCTCGACCAGCACCTTCCTGGCCGACATGCAGATCTGCCCCTGGTGGAAGAACGCGGCAAACGCGGCCGCCTCGACCGCGTAGTCCAGGTCCGCGTCGGCCAGCACGATCAGCGGGTTGTACCCGCCGAGCTCGAGCACGCAGCGCTTGAGGGCGCGGCCCGCCCGCTCGGCCAGGATGCGGCCGGTGGCCGAGGAGCCGGTGAAGTTAATGCACCGGACCTCGGGGCGGTCGAAGAACTCGTCGGCGATCGGCACCGCCTCCCCCGGCGCGTGCGTGACGACGTTGATCACCCCGGCCGGGAAACCGGCCTCCTCCATGATCTCGGGGATGAGCAGCCCGGCCGACACCGGCGACTCCTCGGACGGCTTCAGCACCACCGTGTTGCCGAAGGCGAGCGGGTTGACCACCGTCCGCCAGGCCAGCACGTGAGCGCCGTTCCAGGGCGAGATCCCGGCCACCACCCCGAGCGGCCGGCGCAGCGCCATCGCGAACGTTCCTGGCACGTCGGACCTGATCACCTCGCCGACCGGCAGGTAGCCCCAGTTGGCGGCCTGCCGGAGCAGCCTGGTGGCGGTGAGCACCTGGAAGCCGGCGAAGCCGGCCGCGCACCCGGTCTCGGCCGCGAGCAGGCCGACGATGTCGGCCCGTCGGCGCTCGACTACGTCGGCCGCGCGCAGGAACAGGGTCTGCTTCTCGGCCGGCGGCAGCTCGGACCAGGCGGGGAACGCAGCGGCGGCGGCGTCGACCGCCCGCGCGGCATCGGCCCGGGTGCCCGCGGGGATGCGGGCCATCACCGTGCCGCGGTACGGGTCGAGGTCATCGAACAGTTCGGCCGACCCGATCCACTCGCCGCCGATGTACTGCCGGTACTCGCGCACTCAGTCCTCCCGCATCCCGAAATCAGGGCAAAGCCTAGTATCCAGCTCACGCCCGATCGGGCCCGCCGGCCGCCGAAAGCCCTTTGCCCGCCGCGTTCCCGGTGCCGTAGCGTGACTCGCGGACCCGGACGACGATGCTGAGGGAGACGGTGTGACCATTCGCGAACTGCTGCGCGGCCTGCCCGTGTTCGACCGCCCGCTGCCCGCCTTCGACACCGAGTCGGTGCCGGGCGAGCCGTCCGCCCTGTTCCTGTCGTGGCTGCACGAGGCGATCGACGCCGGGGTGAGCGAACCGCACGCGATGACGCTGTCTACCGTCGATGAGGAGGGACGCCCGGACGCCCGGGTGCTCATACTGAAGGACGTCGACCCCACCCGCTGGCAGTTCGCGACCGCCGCCACCAGTGCCAAGGGCACCCAACTGGCCGCCCGCCCGCACGCGGCGCTCAGCTTCCACTGGCCCGAGCAGGGCCGTCAGGTCCGCGTCCGCGGCGCGGTGGCGATGGCCGACCCGAGCGTCAGCGCGGCCGACTTTCTGGCCAAGCCGGACGGATCGCGGATCGCCGGGCTGGTCGGCCGGCAGAGCGCCGTGCTCGAAGACCCGCGCAAGCTCGCGCTCGAGATCGAGGCGGCCGGCCAGCGCCTGGCCCAGGACCCGCTCGCGGTCCCCGAGGACCACGCGGTCTACGCGCTGACCCCGGCCGAGGTGGAATTCTGGCAGGGAGACCGGCAGCGGCAGCACGTGCGGCTGCGGTACCGCCGCACCGCTGACGGCTGGGTGACCGAACGGCTCTGGCCCTAGGCTGACGATCATGGTGACCCGGATGGCCGACGGCAGCGCCGGCGACGCGAACTACGCCACCATCGGCGAGGCATACACGCAGTACCGCCGGCCCGATCCGCGGATCGGGGCGGCGATAGCGGAGGCGCTGGGCGCGGCCGGGACGGTGCTGAACGTGGGGGCCGGCGCGGGCTCGTACGAGCCGGCCGACCGGGACGTCACCCCGGTCGAGCCGTCGGCGTCGATGCGGGCGAAGCGCCCGGCCGGGCTGCCTGCCGCGGTGGACGCGACCGCCGAGCACCTGCCGTTCGACGACAACGCCTTCGACGCCGCGATGACGACCTTCAGCGTGCACCAGTGGGGCGACCTGCGGGCCGGGCTGCAGGAGCTGCGGCGGGTCACCCGCGGACCGGTCGTGATCTTGACCTGCGACCCGGACCTGGTGCGGCGGCTTCTGGCTGTACGAGTACGCGCCCGAGGTGCTGGACACCGAGGCCCGCCGCTACCCGGCCACGGCCGAGCTGGCCGACGGGCTCGGCGGCGGTTGTGACTATCGGCAAGGTCCCGGTGCCGCTCGACTGCACGGACGGGTTCAACGAGGCCTACTACGGCCGGCCGGAGGCCCTGCTCGACCCGGCCGCGCGGCTGTCCTGCTCGGCCTGGAGCTTCCCCGGGCCGGAGGTGCACGACCGCTTCACCAGGGAACTCAGCCGCGACCTGGCCGACGGGACGTGGGACCGGCGGCACGGCCACCTGCGCGGCCAGCCCGCCCTCGACGGCTCTCTCATCCTGGTCACGTCACATCCCTGACTGTCCGCACCAGCTAATCCCGGCATTCCCGACTTGTCGGGTGGCCTCATGACACGGTGTCGGGGGCGGTCTAGGGTACGGAAGTAACACTGTGACTACCTGCGCGTTGCGGCGTGCTCGGCCGCATCCGGACCCAGGAGCCTTGATCAGATGGGATACGCATGAGCCAGGCAACCGCTCCGATCCGTAACACCGACCGCTTCTACATCGGCGGCCAGTGGGTGGCGCCGTCATCGGACTCCACGATCAGCGTCATCGACTCGGACACCGAGCAGCTCTACTTCACCGTCGCCGAGGCGCAGGCGGCCGACATCGTCGCGCGCGGTCGAGGCGGCGCGGAACGCGTTCGACAACGGCCCCTGGCCGCGCCTGACGCACGAGCAGCGGGCCGAGTACCTGCGCGCGATCGGGTCGGAGCTGAGCAAGCGCTCGGACGACCTCGGCCAGATCTGGCCGCGCGAGTCCGGCGTCCTGCACGCCGTCGCCCAGCTACGGCGGCCGCGGCGCGCAGGCCACCTTCAACGCGTTCGCGGCGCTGGCGGCCACCTATCCGTTCGAGGAACCGGCCAAGCCCGTCGGCCGGGCAGTTCGGCCTGCTCGTCCGCGAGCCGGTCGGCGTCGTCGGCGCGATCATCCCCTGGAACGCCCCGATGGGCCTGATCAGCAACAAGGTAGCGCCCGGCGCTGCTGGCCGGCTGCACCGTGGTCCTCAAGTCGTCGCCGGAGGCCCCCGGGCGAGGGCTACCTGATCGCCGAGGCGGCCGAGGCCGCGGGCCTGCCGGCCGGCGTGCTCAACGTGGTCACCGCCGACCGCGAGGTCTCCGAGCTGCTGGTCCGCGACCCGCGGGTCGACAAGATCACCTTCACCGGGTCCACCGCGGCCGGACGGCGGATCGCCTCCATCTGCGGCGAGCGGATCGCCCGCTGCACGCTGGAGCTCGGCGGCAAGTCGGCCGCGGTCATCCTCGACGACGCCGACATCGAGACCACCGCCGCGCACGCTGTCGCCAGGCCGAGTGCTTCCTGTCCGGCCAGGTCTGCTCGTCGCTGACCCGGATCGTGGTGCCCGCGGTCGCGGCACGACGAGCTGGTCGAGGCGCTGGCGGGCACGTTCTGCCAGGTGCGGGTGGGCGATCCGTTCGACGCCGGCAGCGCAGATGGGGCCGCTGGCGGCCGAGCGGCAGCGCGACCGGGTCGAGGGCTACATCGCCAAGGGCATCGACGAGGGCGCGACGCTCGCCACCGGCGGCGGCCGCCCGAAGGACCTCGACCGCGGCTGGTACATCGAGCCGACGGTGTTCGGCAACGTCGACAACCAGCTCCGTCATCGCCCAGGAGGAGATCTTCGGCCCGGTGCTGTCGGTGATCCCGGCCGCCGACGAGGACGACGCGGTGCGGATCGCCAACGACACCATCTACGGGCTCAACGCCTCGGTGTTCACCAACGACGTCGACCGGGCCCGCCAGGTCGCCGGGCAGCTGCGTTCCGGCACCGTCGGGCACAACGCGATGCGGACCGACTTCGGCATCAGCTTCGGCGGATTCAAGCAGTCCGGCATCGGCCGCGAGGGCGTGCACGAGGGCCTGCCTGCACTTCCTCGAGACCAAGTTCATGGTCCTCGAGGGGAACCCGGACGGGTACGAGAGCACCGCTCTCTAAGGCACAGAAAGAGAAGAGCCTGTCAGGCGAGCCGGCTCGGCCAGCCTGACAGGCTCGTCCAGATCCCGGCTGAGGCCGGCGTTAACCGCGCCACCAACGCTGCTTAGCGCGTCAGTGTCCTGGCGACCTGGGCGATGCCCTGTCCCCAGGCGGTGATCTGCCCCGCGGGCAGGTAGGAGGCGCCGGAGGACGTGTGGTCGGCCATGGGGGCGGCGACGAACCGTTCCCGGCCGGCCGGGTCGATGAAGTACACGGCGGAGGTGTGCACGATGTCGGCGTTCGGGTTGGGCGCCTGCACCGCGATCTCGTAGCCGTCCCAGACCTTGCGCAGGTCCGGGACCGGGCCGGTGAGGAAGTGCCAGTCGGGGATCGTGGTCAGCCGCTGCTCGCGGGAGTAGGCCATCATGTCGGAGACCGCGGCGTGGTACTGGTTCACGTTGACGGCGGCGAAGACGACCTTGCCGGCCAGCGGGCCGAGGTCGCGGTAGGCGTCGACGTACTCCTGCGACACGATCGGGCAGATGTCGGTGCAGTGCGGGTCCATGAACTCCAAGCACCACGACCTTGCCGCGCAGCGATGCCAGCGACAGCGCGCGCCCGTTCTGGTCGGTCAGCGTGAAGCCGGGCGCGGACGGCGCCGGGACCGGGGACAGGCCCATCAGGTTGACCTGCGCGTCGCTGACGCTGGCCGGGATCCCGGACGGGCGGGCCAGCTGCGGCCCGCTGCGGGCGTGGATGACGGCGACGACCGTGATGACGGCCGCCCCGGCCAGGATGACGGCGGCCAGGCTCACCCAGAAGGCCAGCCATTCCCCGCGCCGAGGCACCTGCCGGTACGGGAGCAGGCCGGGCCCCGGCGGCTTCCTCGGTCCCGCCCGCCTCATGCATACCCGGCAGGATAGGCCGCTGCGTACCGGCCGTCTGCCGCGTCCGGATGACATGTTTGTCATCTTCTCCCCCGACAGCGCCGCCTTCGCACGGGATGAAGGACGTCACGGAGAACCGCGCGGGCCGCGAGCGGAGGTTGCGCGCCGCAATTAGCCCGGTCATCTACCCATCAAAAACGCGAAGTTCGATATCGTGATCGGATGCTGGGTGCGGGCTGGACGGAGGGCGCGGCCCTGGTCGCGGCGTTCGCGATCGCGGTGCTGGCCACGCCTGCGGGGATCTCGGGGGCGGTGCTGCTGCTGCCGTTCCAGGTGAGCGTGCTTGGCACGCCAAGCCCGGCCGTCACGCCGACCAACCTGCTCTACAACGTGGTGGCCACGCCGGGTGCGCTCTACCGGTACTGGCGGCAGGGGCAGAACGGCGGCCGGCTCGCCCTGGTCCTGATCGCCGGGACGCTGCCCGGGGTGATCGCCGGATCGATCATCCGGGTGGAGCTGCTGCCCGGCGCCCGCGTCTTCGATCTCGTGGTCGCGGCGGTGCTGATCCCGCTCGGCTGCTGGATCTTCCTGACCAGGGCGGCCGGACCAGAAACGGAGTCGCGGCCAGTCCACGCCGTTCCCGCGCCTTCGCTGATTCTGCTCGCGGCGGTCGGTGGGCTGCGTCGGCGGGATCTACGGCATCGGCGGCGGCTCGATCCTGGCCCCCATCCTCATCGGCACCGGGCGCCCGCCCCGGGAAGTCGCCCCGGCCGCCCTCGCGTCCACCTTCGTGACCTCGGTCGCCGGGGTGATCACGTTCCTGGCTCTGTCGGTCCATCACCACGGGTCGGTCGCCCCCGACTGGCCGACCGGGATCGCGCTGGGCATCGGCGGGCTAGCAGGCGGGTACACCGGCGCCCGGATCCAGCGGCACCTGCCCGATACGCTGATCCGGCGGGTGCTGGGCATCCTCGTGGTCGCCATCGGGGTCCGCTACCTGTGGTCAGGCCTCGGCTGACACCGCAGAGATCGGCCGCCCAGTCGACCAGGGCCTTGGAGGCCCATCCTCAGACCCCGGACATGGTGACGGGCCGTCGGCACAGGTCCCCCAACCTCCGCCGACGGCCCGTGTTGCCACCGCCACCGATCTTCGGTGATGCTTGCCGTGGCTACCGGTGGAGACGGCCCCCCAGCCGTCACCACCGGTTGCACGGCCGGCAGCGATCCCCCCGGTTCGTTGCCGATCTTCCCCTCACGACGACGGTTTCCCCCTAGTCAAACCGTCGTCATCTCCTCCCCGGCGACCGCGTCCTCCGCGCCGCCGCCGGGGAAGTTCTTTGTATACCCGCAGATCAACCCGCTAATCATGCGGAGTGAACGCGCCCTCGGGCTGGCCTCGTCCGGTCCCGCCGCTCCCGCTCTCGGCGCAGGTGCAGCTGGCGCTCGTCCTCGGTCGTACCGCCCCAGACCCCGTGGATCTGATGCGTGGCCAGTGCGTACTGCAGGCACTGACGGCGCACCCGGCACGTCGCGCAGACAGCCTTGGCCCGGGCGATCTCCCCGGTGGCCGGACCGCGCGCGGCGACAGGGAAGAAGAGCTCCGGGTCAGCCTCCTGGCAGGCGGCCGACCGCCACCAGTCACGCCGCTCCTCTGGCGGCGCGCCCCGTTGGCTGGGTAGCTGGAAAACCATTAACAGACCCCCGAACTAGTCCTGCACCAGACTGGCCGGTAACTCTCCGTCGCACATCGGTAACTGTACCTAGACGACTACCTATACGCAATACTGCGATCAGAGTTGCTTATGAGACGTACGTGATAGCCGGTCACGAGCGCACACGCAACCCCGTGCAACGGAATTCGGGCGGGCCCGCGGACCAGGCCTCAGACCCCTCGAGCGAGCCGGCTTCGATCCACTCTAGCGACTGATATTTCGAACACCGCGGCAGCGTTGTCGTGGCAGACCGCGCGCAGCCAGTCCGGGCCGAGTCCGGTCCGTTCGAGCGCTTCGAGCGCATCTGCGTAGGTGTAGGGGATATTCGGGAAGTCGGTACCGAGTAGCACCCGGTGACCGAGGTCACGCAACCGCGGCAGCTCGGCCGCGCGGGAACGCGGCGCCGGCGTCGTCGATGAACGGCGTGAACGCCATCGTCGTGTCGAGCAGAACGCCCGGGTAGCGCTCGGCCAGGGTCAGGAACTCGTCGTACTCGGGCATGCCCAGATGCGCGACCACCAGCCGCAGCGCCGGGTGCCTGGCCAGCAGTCCGCGCGATCGGCGCAGGCCCGGTGAAGCGGCCCGGCCACCGGGCCGGAGCCGCAGTGCGTCACGACCGGGACGCCCGCCTCGGCCAGCAGCCCCCAGGCCGCGTCGAGCAGCGGGTCGTTCGGGTCGAAGCCGCCGACCTGCAGGTGGCACTTGAACACCCGCGCGCCCTGCTCGATCGCGCGGCGGACGTCGGCGGCGGCCGACGGCTCGGCGAAGAACGTGGCGCTGTGCAGGCAGCCAGGCGTCCGGGCGGCGAAGTCCGCGCCCCATTCGTTGAGCGACCGGGCCATGCCCGGCTTGTGCGGGTAGAGCAGCGCGGTGAACGCCGCCACCCCGAACGCCCGCAGCGTCGACACCCGCGTCTGCTCGTCCTCGCGATAGGTGATCGGCCACGGCCGGCCGATCAGCGGCCCGGCCGCGTCGAAGTACGCCCACACGGCCGCGAGCAGCCGCTCGGGCATGAAGTGGGTGTGCACGTCGATGATCGAGTCGAGCCCGACCCGGGCCCGGAACTCCGCCACTCGCGCCGGCCTCGGCGCGTCCCGCAGCTCACGCGCTTCTTGCTGTTATCTTCGAGGAAGATCCGCGCGCAGAGCGAGCCCCGGTCGGCCGCCTCGGCCAGCACCGCCGGGTCGGCGGCGTAGCGCCACTCGACGTACTGCGTGACCGACGCGTCCGGCTGCGGCACCGACGGGGTACCGCCGACGATCGTGGCCTCGTAGTCGGCGAGCACCAGCAGGTAGTCGCCGCGGTCGGCGCTCGCCTCGCCCAGCCGGCTCCCGGGCGCGAGCTCCACCCCGAGCTTGTCCCGGCCGACCCGGACCACGGCCGCCCGCTCGTCCTCGCCGTCGGCCAGGGTCACCGCCGGGAGCCCCCACACCCCGGCCAGCGGGTCGGCCGGGTCGTCGGGCCGCTTCACCACCAGGAACGTCCCCGCCTCGGGCCCGCGCACCACCACCGCCACCGAGCGCTTGATCATCGCCATGCGCCCTAGCTTTCCAGATCGAAGGCGGCACTTCCCCCGGCGCCAACGTGCCGAGTGCGCATTCGGGCTCGCTCTGCCGCCCGATGCGCATTCGGGCCCATGGGGTGGGTGGGTTCACCGAACGGACCCGGCCTCCGCGTCTCCGCCACCGCGCCCGGCCGTGGGACGACGTAAACGTGGTTGACATGGCAATAATCCCGGACGGCGCCGCCGCCAGGTCGCGCCGCGTGCGGTGGGCCATGGCCGGGGTCGCGGTCACCGTGGTCGTCGCCGACCAGGTCACCAAGTCCCTGGTGGCGGCCGGCCGCATCGCCGACGGGTCCTCGTTCGGCTGGGTCACCGTCCGCGTGGTCAGGAACCACGGGGCCAGCGGCGGCATCGCCTCCGGCTACCCGATCCTGGTGACGATCGCCGCCCTCGCGATCACCGGCCTGGCGGCGACGCTGGCGCTGCGGGCCAGCGGCCGGACCGCCGCCGTCTGCCTGGCGGCGGTGCTCGGCGGCGCGCTCGGCAACCTGTCCGACCGGATCTTCCGCTCCCCCGGGTTCGGCCGCGGCGGCGTGGTCGACTGGATTCACTTCGCGCCGGCGGCGGCGGCTCGCTCGACCTCGCCGACCTGGCCATCCAGTTCGGCGTCCTCGGCGCGGTCGTCGCGATGCTCCTCACCAGCCGCTCGCGCCGCGGCGAAGCCCGCCGAGCGCCGAGCAGCTCGGCCGAGCAGCCGGAGGCCGCCGCTACGCGCGCGAGCGCTCTGCGTATCCAGGCACTCCGCACGCGCGACGGGAGCGAGGCTGACATGAGAGAGTCAGCGGGGTCCGTTCGAGATAATCTTTATGGTCTTTCCTGATCTTCGGGAACTGCGAAGGGTGCGTGTCATGCTCGATGGGGTTCTGTTCTTCCCGGTCACGCCGTTCGCGGCGGACGGCTCGGTCGACACGGGGGTGCTGGCCGAGCACCTGCGCCGGGGGCTGGCGGCCGGGCCCGGCGGCATCTTCGCCGCCTGCGGCACCGGCGAGTTCCACGCCCTCGCGCCGGAGGAGTACCAGGAGGTGGTCGCGACCGCCGTCAAGGAGGCCGACCGCCGGGTCCCGGTCTTCGCCGGGTGCGGCGGGCCGCTGCCGACCGCGATCCGGCTGGCCCGGATGGCTCGGGACGCCGGCGCCGACGGGCTCCTGCTGATGCCGCCGTACCTGGTGGCGGGGCCGCCGGCCGGGCTGATCGCCTACACCAAGGCGGTCGCCGCCGCCACCGAGCTGCCGCTGATCGTCTACCAGCGCGGCAGCGTCGTCTTCGACCCCGCCTCGGCGGTGTCGGTCGGCGGCGCTGCCGACCGTGGTCGGGTTCAAGGACGGCCTCGGCGACCTGGACCGGCTCGGCCAGATCGTCGCCGCGGTCGGCCGGCGCTGCCCGGACAAGCCGTTCCAGTTCTTCAACGGGATGCCGACGGCGGAGGCGACCGTCCCGGCCTACCGGGCGATCGGGGTCGAGCTGTACTCGTCGGCCGCGTTCTGCTTCGCGCCCGAGGTGTCGATGGCGTTCTACCGGGCGCTGACCGAGGGCGACACGGCCACCGAGCGGCGGCTGCTGGCGGAGTTCTTCTACCCGCTCTCGCAGCTCCGCGCGCAGGTCCCCGGCTACGCGGTCTCGCTGGTCAAGGCGGGCGTGCGGCTGCGCGGGCTGGACGCGGGCGGCGTCCGGCCGCCGCTGGTCGACCCGTCGCCCGAGCACCTGGAGGAGCTCGGCGGCATCCTCGCGGTCGGGCTCGCGGCCGTCGGCGCATGAGCCGCGACGCGCTGCGGATCACCGGCGTGACGATCACGCCGGTCGCCTTCGCCGATCCCCCGCTGCTGAACGCGGTCGGCGTGCACGAGCCGTTCGCGCTCCGCGCGGTCGTCGAGGTCGCCACCGACGGCGGGCTGATCGGGCTGGGCGAGAGCTACGCCGACGACCACCACCTGGCGGCGCTCCGCGCGGCCGCGCGACGCCGTGGTGGGGGTGGACGCGTACCACACCGAGGAGGTCTACCGCCGGGTCGCGGAGGTCGTCGGGCAGGGCGGGCACGCGATCGCGTCAGGGACCGTCGGCAGCGCCCCGGCCGCCGACCCGGTGTTCTCCCCGTTCGAGGTGGCCTGCCTGGACATCCAGGGCAAGGCGGCCGGCCGCCCGGTCGTCCGACCTGCTGGGCGGCGCGGTCCGGGACGCGGTGCCGTTCTCGGCCTACCTGTTCTACAAGTGGGCCGCGCACCCGGGCCAGGCGCCGGACGGCTTCGGCGAGGCGCTCGACCCGGACGGCATCGTCCGGCAGGCCCGCCGCCTGGTCGACTCCTACGGGTTCACCGCGCTGAAGCTGAAGGGCGGCGTCTTCCCGCCGGAGGAGGAGGTCGAGGCGATCCGGGCGCTGCGGGCGGCCTTCCCTGATCATCCGCTCCGGCTCGACCCGAACGCCGCCTGGTCGCCGGTCACCTCGATCGGGGTCGCCCAGGCGCTCGACGGCGTGCTCGAGTACCTGGAGGACCCGACCGAGGGCATCGGCGGGATGGCCGAGGTGGCCGCGCACGCGACGATGCCGCTGGCCACCAACATGTGCGTGATCGCGTTCTCGCAGCTGCCGCCCGCGATCGCGGCCGACGCGGTCCAGGTGGTGCTGGCCGACCACCACTACTGGGGCGGGCTGCGCCGGGCCAGGCTGCTGGCCGGGATCTGCCAGACGTTCGGCCTCGGCGTGTCGATGCACTCCGACCCGCACCTCGGCATCAGCCTGGCCGCGATGACGCACCTGGCGGCGGCCACCCCGAACCTCGGCTACGCCTGCGACACCCACTACCCGTGGCGGCACGAGGACGTCATCGCGGGCTCGCCGCTGCCGTTCTCCGGCGGCTCGATCCGGGTCCCCTCCGGGCCCGGCCTCGGCGTCGAACTCGACCGGGACGCGCTCGGCGCGCTGCACGAGCAGTACCTCCGCTGCGGCGTCCGCGAGCGCGACGACACCGGCTACATGCGCACCGTCGACCCCTCCTACCAGCACATCCGTCCCCGCTGGTAGGCGCCGTCTGCGTCCCCCGCCGTTACGTTCCTCGCGCCGCGCCGCACTGGCCGCTCCCGCGCCTCTTGCTTGGGTGCTCCGGTGCTTCTTGCTCGGGCGCTCTGCGCTTCTTGCGGGTTGGCGCGCTACTCTTCTTGCTGTTATCCACGAGCAACCGGGCCCCGGCAAAGATCTTGGAGGATTTGCCCTCGCATAGCGTGCTTTTCTTCCGCCACGATAAAAGTTTCCAAGTTGATTCGCCAGGTGCCCATTTTTCTTGCTGTTATCTCGTGACGCGCGGGCTAGCGGGCTGGCCGCCTGCGCGAGGCGTAGAGTGCCCGCGTGATCGTGATCGTGGTCGCGGGTGTCACGAACCTCCAGTTCAGCGTTCCGGTGGATGCCTTCCCGGTTGCCTACTCGCCGGTCCGGTATCCGCAGAACCGGACCGGCGTGCGGGTGGCAGGGGTGGGCTACAACGTGGCGGCCGCGCTGGCGGCGCTGGGCAGCCAGGTCAGGCTGGCGACGTTCGCGGGCGGCGACCTGCTCGGCGGCGCGGTCGAGCAGGAACTGCGGGCACGCGGTCTGCACGGGCCGTGGGTATTGGCCGGGCAGGAGACTCCCCGCTCGGTGGTACTGCACGAGCCCGGCGGGGAGCGGATGATCTGCACGGACCTGCGGGGACTGCCGCAGGCCGTCTACCCTCCCGGGGTGTTTGCCGAGGCCCTCCAAGGCGCCCACTGGGCGGTGATCACCAACGTTGGCTTCGCCCGGCCACTGCTCGCCGTCGCCCGCGACGCCGGGGTGCCGGTCGCGGCGGACGTGCAGGCGATCGACGACCTCGACGACGACTACAACCGGGACTGGATGGCGGCGGCGCAGGTGCTGTTCTGCTCGCACGAGCGGCTTCCGGTGCCGCAGCGGCTCTGGATCTCGATGGTGCAGGAGCGGTACCGGACGCCCGTCGTGGTCGTCGGCTGCGGGGCGGGCGGAGCGCTGCTCGGCGTTCGTGACGGCGGAGAGATCAGACACGTGCCGGCGGTTGCGCCGCGTGGCGTCACCAGCACCGCCGGGGCCGGCGACGCGCTCGCGGCGGCGTTCATGCACGTCTACGCGGCGACCGGCGACCCGCAGGCCGCGATTGAGCAGGCGGTTGTGTTCGCCGGCTACGCGGTTGGCGGCGAGCCCGGCGACAGCGCTTTCTTAACCGGTCCCAGCTCCCCGTGTTGCTGATCGACGTCTGACGCATCAGCCAACCCGAAGACGACGGCAATCCGTCAGTGAGAGGTGCTTAGAGTCTTGGCTGTGTTTGAGTCCTGGCTGCAGCCACACGCCTCATCCGGCGCCAGCGTGGTCCGGAAGCCACGAGGCACGACGCGATGGCGAGCAGCGCCGCAACAACGCCGGACGCCCACGGGAAGACTCGCCTGGCCACCGAGGCGAAAGGCTCAGTGATCCAGGCGCCGCTCATGCCATGGCTGTCCTTGATGATGACCCGGTACTGACCGGCGTGACGGGTCGTGAATCCCATGACCGGCGTGCAGTCCCAGGCGCCAAGGAATGCTTTTGCGGAATCGTCGAATGATAGGACTGGCTGAACCGTCCGGACTAGTACCGTGCCGGTTGGTCCGGTGATTGACAATTCCGTTGAATCGTCCGGGAAGTCTATGTCTCCGATGTCCTGGGAGATATCGTATGTGCCTGCGTCCAGGTGAATGATTGCCGGCTGCTGCCCGTGCACTATCTGCACGGTCGACAGCACAGCGAGCTCGGATACGGCAAACCCAGAAGCGCAAGCGAGCAGGGTGGCAGCCGCGACGCCTAGTACCTGGACAACCCACCGGTCCTCCCGCCAGAGCCAGCGGAGGTAATTCACCATACGGATGTTGCAGGTTGCCCATAACCGGTGACCCTACCAGCTAGCACTGTCAACGTGCCCTTGACCGGGACAAAGCAGGAATGTGGCTAAGGGCGCCGTTCACAGCTCCTTCCATTCCCCGAGGGCTTCCGCCGCCCGGCATGATGCACGTGGCTGTAACCCTCACCGGCAGCGCTGGCTGGCAAGAAGCCGGGGGCTACGGGTTGGGGCGCGCCTCGGTAGGAGGTGAGCGTTCGCAGCCGGAACCAGCGGTCGCGGATCCCCACCCGGCGGTTGCCGAACCAGGTGCCCCAGCCGACGGTGACGTTCCTGAGCGCGCGGGTGCGGCCGGGGCGCCGCCGGTGCCTGCGGGCCAGCGCCGTCGCTCTCGCCTGGGCGCGGTCTCGGGCGCTGGGGGCCCCGCGAAGGTCCGGCCGGGCGCGCTCCACCCGCCGTCCGACCTCGATCTCATGATGGCTAATCAGGGAGTAACGCTGATCATCGTCGACGGCGAGTCGATCGGCGATCCGCCACGCTTCGGCCCGCTCCAGGTTCAGCAGCGCCTCGCGGTCGGAGGGACGGCGCAGCTTGCCGACCGGTAGGTGGTCCTGCCGCCAGCCGAGCGTGGCCCACGCCCGGCCGTCCAGTTCGGAGACCGGCAGCGGCGCGCGGTCAAGCGTGCCGGCTGGCGTCAGCGCGGGAAGGTCGACCGGCGGCAGGGCGGGGGCGCCGATCGCGGTCGCCGCCGCCTGCCTTACAACGTCGCGGTCAAGGCCGACCCGGTTGAGCGCCTCGAGAACCGGTGCCGACCCCTGATCGAGCAGCGCGATGAGCAGGTGCTCGGCGCCGACCTGCTCGCCCCGGGACTCCGCCAGCGCCATGGCGGCGCCCTGCGCCTGCATGTGCAGGTGGCCGACTCCCCCGTACGGTGAATTGCCGGTTACCCCGCCACCTGCCTGCGAGTCCGCGGTAGCAGCGGCGCGGAGGGATGTGCCCTGGCCCGGGTCGAGCGCCACGGCGGCCGGCCCTTCCCCTTCGGCGATCCCGACCAGCAGGTGGGCCGGCCCGCAGCGCTGGTCTAGCTCGTGGGCAAGCCCGAAGCCGCGCCGGATCGCCTCTAGATACGGCGTGCTCATGTCGGGGTGACCCATGACAACAGCATGCCACCGAACCGTCCCGGCGTCGGTTACAGCTTCTGACGCCGGTCGGCTGCCACGGGCGGCTGACCCCGGAAAAGCGCCGGCGACGGCGACCGGGTTCCCGGTGTACAGTGCCGAATCGTGGTTGATATTCAGTGGCAGCCGGACATTCTCGGCGACGGCTACACGCAGACGGTCCTTGAGCTTGGCGCCGACCCCGATGGGGAAGGGCAGATCGCGGCCGTGCTGGTCCGGCGCGAGCCCCAGGACGGCGAGGTCGCCGAGGGGGCCGTGCTGTACGTGCACGGCTTCTCCGACTACTTCTTCCAGACGGCGCTGGCCGACTTCTTCGCCACTCACGGCCTGGCGTTCTACGCGCTGGACCTGCGTAAGTCCGGCCGGGCGCGGCGTCCAGGCCAGACCGCGCACTACGTGTCCGACCTCGCGCTCTACGACGACGAACTCGAGCGCGCGCTCGCCATCGTCGCCGACGCCCACCCGGGCCTGCCGGTCGTGCTCGCCGCCCACTCCACCGGCGGCCTGATCCTCCCGCTGTGGCTGGACCGCCGACGGGCGGCCGGGCGGGTTGCCCCGGTCGCGGGCCTGGTGCTGAACAGCCCGTGGTTCGACCTGCAGGGAAAGCCCTCGCTGCGCGGCCCGGTGACGCAGGCGCTGCGGGTGCTGTCCAAGGCGCAGCCGATGCGCCTGATCAAGGGAATGCCGGGCGTGTACGGCCGGACGCTGCACGTCAGCGGCACCGGCGAGTGGGACTTCGATGTGGCGCTGAAGCCGCTGGACGGCTTCCCGGTCACGATGGGCTGGCTCAACGCGATCCGGCGCGGCCACGCCCGGCTGCACCGCGGGCTGGACGTCGGCGTCCCGTCACTGGTGCTGCGCTCCACCAGGTCCGACTTCTCCAGCCAGTACACCGACCTCAGCGACCGCGCCGACACCGTGCTCGACGTCACCCAGATCGCCCGCTGGGCGGGCTGCCTTGGCGGCGAGACGACCGTGATTCCGATCGAGGACGCGCGGCACGACGTGTTCCTCTCGATCGCCGAGTCCCGCGAGCGCGCCTACACGGCCGTGGACGCCTGGCTCAACCAGCACCGCCTCGCCCCCGTCTGATCACGCGGCCCGATCAGCTGCCGGTTACACGAAGTGCGCCTGGGGGGTCGGGGTCGTGGTCGACGAGAAGCATTACCTTGTCGAGCAACGATTGCAGGGCCGTGTTGAACGCGGCTGGCTGGGCGGTGCTGACAAAGTGGTCAGCGCCTGCGAAGACCTGAAGCTGGGCGCCCGGGATGGTGTCAGCCAGGTAGTCGGCACAGAGCCGGGACAGCCCGGTGTCCTGGTCGCCGACCATGACCAGGGTCGGCGCGGCGATGGCCGCCACGGCCGCGTCGCTGACGGGGCCGAGCTGCTCGTGCTCGCCCATGCCGGTGTAGAAGTAGGGGTTGGCCATCCCCCACGCCGTCAGCTCGGCGCGCCCCGAGCCGTGGTGGGCGCTGGCCCAGACGTCGAGGTCGGTGGCGACGGCCGCGGCCAGGTCGCCGCGGGCGCGGGCCGCCTCGCGCGGGGCCAGCTGCAAGGTCAGCTCCTGCCTGGCCGCCTCGTAGCCCGGTATCTGGCCCGGCTCAGCCGGCACGATCGCGCCGATCAGCACGAGGGCGGCGGCCCGCGCCGGGTATCGTGCCGCGAACTCCAGCGCGATAGTGCCGCCGGTGGAGAAGCCGACCAACGCGGCCGAGTCCACGCCCAGGTGGTCGAGCACCGCTGTGAGGTCGTCGGACATCCGGTAGGGGGCCGCGGGCGGCGGTGACTGGCCCAGCCCGCGCAGGTCATACCGGATGACCCGGTAATGGCTGACGAGCGCGGCGAGCTGGCCCTGCCACATCCGCGAGTCAGCCGAGCCGCCGTGGAGCAGGACCACCGCCGGGCCCTTGCCTGTCGCCTCGACGTGCAGTCGGCCACCATCGGCCTCGATGTCGCCGCTAACGTCCGTGGCCTTGTTTGCGTGCTCAGTGGAGTTCGTCACGCCAGAGAATGTAGTTATGTGGAAAACTATCCACAAGAAAACTACTTTGTCAGCGGCCAGGAGGCGGGATGCGGGACTCAGTCGACCAGCACGTCGCGCGCTGGTCCAAGGAGCTGGACTGGCTCGACCCGGTCCAGGAGGCGATCTTCGCCCGGCTGGCGATCATGGCCCGGCACGTCGCGCAGGTACGACGCGGCACCCCGGACGCCCGCGAGCTCAAGCGCTGGCAGTTCAAGGTGCTGATGATACTGCGCCGGGTCGGTCAACCGTATGAGGCCAGCCCGTCGCAGCTGGCCGACATGCTCGGACTGACCCGCGGGGCATTGTCTGCCCGGCTCGGCCCGCTCGAGGCTGACGGGCTGATCACCCGCACGCATGACGCCGTCGACCACCGCCGGGTACACGTCCGGCTGACCGCTGCCGGCTACGAGGCGTTCGAGCTGCAGGCCGGCTCGGAAGACAGCGCGGAAAGCGCCCTGCTCTCGGCCCTGACCGCCGACGAGAAGCAGACCCTGGCCGACCTTCTCCGCAAACTCGTCATCACAATAGAGTCCGCGCCGAATCCGAGTCGATAAAGCCGCCCGACGCGCATCACTGCCGCGGGCTCCGACAGTCAACTGCCGTCAGTACTTGTTCGCGATGAACAGGTCCTGGGCCGGGAACTTGGTCAGGATCTCGGTGCCGTAGTCGGTGACCACGACCTCCTCCTCGATGCGGGCGGCGGAGATGCCGTCGGCGGCCGGGCAGTAGGTCTCCATCGCGAAGACCATGCCCGGGCGCAGCTCGACCGGGTGCTCGAGCGAGTTCAGCCGCGAGATGATCGGCCGCTCGTGCAGGCCGAGGCCGAGGCCGTGCGCGAACTGCAGACCGAAGGCGGCCAGTTCGCTGTCGAACCCGAAGTCCTGCGCCCGCGGCAGCGTCAGCGCCACCACGTCGGACGTCACCCCCGGCTTGATCGCGTCGAGCGCCCCGTCCATCCACTCGCGCGCCTGCTTGTAGGCGTCGACCTGAGCGGCCGTCGCCGACCCCACCCCGAACGTCCGGTAATAGCAGGTCCGGTAGCCGTTGAAGGAGTGGATGATGTCGAAGAACGCCTGGTCGCCGGGGCGGATGATGCGGTCGGTGAAGTTGTGCGGGTGCGGGTTGCAGCGCTCGCCTGAGATCGCGTTGACCGCCTCGACCTGGTCGGAGCCGAGCTCGTAGAGCCGCTTGTTCGCCAGCGCCACGATCTCGTTCTCGCGCCGTCCCGGCTTGAGCACGTCGACGATGTCCTGGTAGACGCCGTCGACCATCGCCGCGGCCTGGTTGAGCAGCATGATCTCGTCGGCCGACTTGATCACCCGGGCGTCGAGCATCGGCTGCTGCGCGTCGGCCACGGCGATGCCCTGCCGCTGCAGCTCGAACAGGAACGGCGGCTCGACGATGTCAATGCCGAGCGGCGCGTCGAGCGCGCCCGCCTCGGCCAGCAGCGACTTGATCTCGGTGACGGCGTCGCGCATGAGCCCGGCCTCGGGCGCGACCGCGCCGCGGAAGCCGAGGAAGCCCGGCCGCCAACTCGATTCCGGCAGCCACGTCGAGTACAGCTGGTGGTGCCTGACGGCGGAGCCGAAGTCCCACAGGATCGGGTCCCGGTCGCGGAACAGCAGCGCGTAGCGGATCATCTTGTCGCCGAGGGCGCCGCCGATCCAGGTCTGCGTGGTGTACCGGATGTTGTAGAAATCGAACAGCAGGAACGCGCCGCACTCGGTCGCCCGCAGCGCCTCGGTCGCCCGCTTGATCCGGTAGTCGCGCAGCCGCGCGAAGTCCACCCGCTGCTCGTAGTCGACCCCCATGTGGCCGGGCGCGCCGATCGGCCGCACCCCGGGCGGCCGCTGCGCGCGCTCAGGACGCTGCAGGCCGGTCACCGGCTACGCCCCGTCCGGCGCGAGCCCGTCATCGACCGGCACGTTCTCCGGCTCGATCCGGTACCCGGACCGGCGGGCCTGCTCGAGCACCAGGGTGGCGAAGTCATCCTCGGTGTACCCGGCCCCGATCGCCTGCGCCACCAGCATGTCGGCCGCGGCCGCGAGCGGCATCGGCACGTCGAGCCGCTTGCCCGCCGACAGCCCCAGCTGCAGGTCCTTGCGCAGCAGGACGTTGGTGAAGGTGGCGTGGAAGTCCAGGTTGACCAGGGCCGGCGTCTTGTAGCGGGTGAACGTCGAGCCGAGCACCGAGTCGTTGAGGAAGTCGAGGAACGCCGCCCGGGAGACCCCGCCCCGCTCGGCCAGCACGGTGATCTCGGTCAGGGACTGGATCACCACGCCCAGGAACACGTTGTGCGCGATCTTGACCAGCCGGGCCGCCTCGCCCTCGCCGACGTAGGTGACGCCGCGGCCGAACTGCGCCAGCAGCGGCTCGGCGGCGTCGAAGGCCGCGCGCGACCCGGAGGCGGCCACGGTCAGCTTGCCCGCCGCGATCACCTTGGGGTTCCCGCTGACCGGGGCGGCCAGGAACTGCGCGCCGCAGCCCTCGACGACCGCGCGGATGCGGGCCGAGGACTCGAGCGAGACGGTGGAGGAATCGATGATGATCTGGGGCACGTCGCCGTCGCCCTCGGCGGTCAGCAGCCCGCCTTCGCCGCTGATCACCGCCTCGAGGTCGGCATCGGCCGAGACCATGATGACGACAATGTCCCGGTCGGCGAGGTCGGCCGGGCGGTCGACGATCTTGGCTCCGTGGACGGCGAGGCTCTCCGCCTTCTGCCTCGTCCGGTTGTAGACGCCTACGTCATAACCGGCCTTCAGCAGGCGCAGGGCGAGTTGGTACCCCATGCGTCCGGTACCAATCCACCCGACGGTCGGCTCGGCGGCCATGCGTCCTCCTAGCGAGTCCCGTTGACATCTTCATTGAACGTGAATCTGCAATCGTTTGCAACTGTGCCGACAACTGACCGCCCTGTCAAGTTAGTTGCAAGTACAGGGTTGCAGAAGGCAGCTGACCCGTCCGGCCGTTAGCCGAAAATCTCCGGGTGCTGCTGCAGCGCCAGCCGGGTCCGGCGGATATGGGTGACCAGCACCCGTTCCGCGTCGTCGGCGTCGCGCCGCCCGATGCAGTCAAGTAGCAGCCGGTGCTCCAGGTGCGTCACGTCCATGCCCGCGCCTGCGCCCGCGGCGAGCTTAGTGAACTCGCGCCGGTAATGCTGGGTGGTGTTCCACATTCGCCCGATGATCTGCGACGTCTCCCCCGGCGGCGCGCCCGCGTAGCTTGACAGGTGAAACTCCCGGTCGAGGCGGAGAAATTCCGCGACGTTGCCGCCCGTCGCCGCCATCGCCTGGGTGAGCTCGGCCAGATGCGCGATCGCCGCCTCGTCCAGGTTCGGCAGCGACGCGCGCAGCAGCAGCGGCTCGAGTCGCTCCCTGATCAGGTACGTCTCGACGCACTCCGCCAGCGACAGCCGGGTCACCCAGGCGCCGGTGTTGGCCACCAGCGTGACCAGGCCCTCGGAGGCCAGCAGCCGGAACGCCTCGCGGACCGGGATGCGGCTCGCGCCGGCCCGCGCGGCGACGTCCTCCTGCCTGATCCGCGTGCCCGGCAGGTAGCTGCCGTCCAGGATCGCGGCCCGAAGCGTGTCCGCGATCCGGTCGCTGGCAACGCTGCTGTCGGTCACGGGTGCCACAGCAGCACGTCCGCGCCGTCCTCGTAGGCCTTGCCGTCGGGGTAGCTGACCAGCTCGAACTGCATCCCCCAGGGGGCGAGGAAATACTGCCAGCGCTGCCCGGCCGAGGCGTTCTTGCTGGCGGTGGGGCCGGCCAGCAGCCGGACGCCGCGGCCCCGCAGGTACTCGACGGCCGCGTCGAGGTCGTCGACGTAGAACGCGACGTGGTGGCCGCCGATGTCGCTGTTGCGCGGCGCCTCCCGCTGCCCCTCGTGCGGCGCGTACTCGAACACCTCGAAGTTCAGCCCGTTCCCGCACCGGTAGAACCGGATCTCGTTGACCACCCGGCGCGGATCCACGTTGAGGTGGTCGAGCATCCAGTCGTCGTCGTGCCGCATCGCCGGCAGCGAGTAGACATGCCGGCAGCCGAGCACGTCGACCAGGAACTCATGCGCCTGCGCCAGGTCGGGCACGGTGATCCCGACGTGATCGCCGCCCCGCAGCCCGGGAATGCCGCCTCCGCCCATCGGTGCTTCCTCCAAGCCAGGTTTGTATCCAATCAAGTCAAATTCTACCAACAATTGCCTCGAACGGACCGTTCTTCCTGCCCAAATGTATGCATCCAACGGGAAGCGGGATCAACTTGACATGCTGAAAACCGTGAATAATCTTCAGTTGCTCCAGGTGACCTGTGATCACGTGACGCCGCCGCTAACATTCGCCAGGCCTCCGCGCCGCGCAATTTTCGGCGAGAGACTCGCTCAGTCGCCGTCGGCTGGCCGACTGTACTCCTTGAGCGTCTCCTCGGTGACGGTGCCGGTGACGAGTTCCAGGGTCCAGGGGCCAGTATTGAGGTCGAAGTCGCGTCCGAAGCCGACCCATTTGCCGGTCATCTTCCGGCCGGTTGGCTCTAGCAGGAGTTGGATCGCGCCGTGGTAGACGGCGCCTTGGTAGTAGCCGGCGGGATTGGTCTCCTCGGTCCAAGTGCCGGTGAGAACCTGGCCATTAGCGGTCAGGTCCATCAGGAGCCGGGAGCGCGATCCCGGCGTTGACCTACGGCTGCCGGGTGCCAGGCTACCGACCACGGCACCGGCTGCGTGCTGGTTGACCTCATCCGGCCCAAGGGCCAATTACGTAAGGGACCTCCCCGCAGCACGTGGTCGCTCGGTGTCGCGATGGCGTGGCCAGGCCTGAAACGCGCGGGACAGGGTCCGTCCGGGGAGTGCGTCTAGACTGCGGGAAACGGCCCCTCTGGGAGGAACTTCCGTGATGGAGACGCTCTACGAGCACGCCGGCGGGGATGACGGGCTGCACCGGCTTGAGGAGCTGTTCTACGCCAAGGCGCTCGCCGACCCGGTGCTGAAGACACTGTTCACGACGCGGGTTCCGACCCACGTCGACCATCTGACCTGGTTTACCGCGGAGTCCTTCGGCGGGCCGGACCGGTTCAGCCGCGAGCTCGGCTTCCGGTACATCATCGATGTGCACCGGCACCTCAACATCACCGACGAGCAGCGGGACCGGTTCGTCGCGACGTACTTGGAGGCCCTCGACGAGGCCGGGCTGCCGAACGACGAGCCGTTCCGCGAGGCGGTCCGCGGGCACGTCGAGTTCGGCGCCCGGGTGGCGCAGCAGAACTCGCGCGCGGAGACCGAGGACGAGCTGCATCCCATCCGCCAGGTCCCGATCTGGAACTGGCGGCCGGCCGGGCCTTAGCCGACCGTGATCTCGGAGCGGTCGGGGTAGAAGGCGACGTGGCCGGCGATCTCCGCCACCGACGGGTACGGGTGCTCGTAGGTCCAGATGACGTCGGCCTCGGTCGTGCCGTCCGGAGTCTTGACGCTGTAGTAGCTCGCGTCGCCCTTGTACGGGCAGTAGGTCTGGGTGATGCTGCGGTCGAGCAGGGACTGGTCGACGTCCTCGAGCGGGATGTACTGGGCAACCGGGTAGGTCGCCTCGGCCAGCGAGAGCGCCTTGTCGGTCTCGGCGACGGTGACGCCGCCGATGCGCACGGTCACCCGGGCGCCGGTGGGGCTGACCGTGATCGGGTGGCTCGCATCGGGGATCTTGACGGTGCGGTTCATGAGGAAGCCTCTCCGTAGGTCGCTGTGTACGTGGGTAACCCCGCGCCGCCCACTGCCATTCCGGATCTGCGCTTACCGGGCGCTTGCATTAGACAGATCGGTCTGTTTTAATGTAGCCATCAGTAGACAGACCGGTCTACCTAGATTTCGGGAGTCGTCATGACCCAGAACCGCGGGACGGCGCAGCTGGCGCCGGCCAGGGCGGACCTTCCCCTTCCGGCGCCCGCCGCGCGCACGCCTGCTGCTCGCAGGCCCCGCCTGACCGGGCGGCCGGCCCTGTACCTGCTGGCGTCGCTGGTGGTGTCGCTGCTGGCGGCGTCGGCCGCGCCGACCCCGCTGTACGCGATCTACCAGCGGATGTGGGGCTTCACCCCGATCACGATCACGATCGTGTTCGGCGTCTACGCGGTCGCCGTCCTGGCCGCGCTGCTCACGCTCGGGCGGCTGTCGGACTCGATCGGCCGGCGGCCGGTGCTGCTGGCCGCCCTCGCCGTCCAGATCCTGTCGATGGTGGTGTACGCCACCGCGGGCGGGGTCGGCGCGCTGATGGGCGCGCGGATTATCCAGGGCCTGGCCACCGGGGCGGCGCTTGGCGCGATCGGGGCGGGCATGCTCGACGTCGACCGGGAGCGCGGCGCGCTCGCCAACGCGCTGTCGCCCGGGCTCGGCACCGGCAGCGGCGCGCTCATCTCGGCGCTGTTCGTCCAGTTCCTGCCCGCGCCGACGCACCTGATCTACTTCGCGCTGATCGGGGTCTTCACCGCCCAGGCGATCGGGGTCCTGCTGCTGCGGGAGACCGTCACCCCAGTCCCGGTCACGCGAGCGGTGTTCGTGCCCGAGGTCCGGCTGCCCCGCGCGCTGCGGGGACCGGTGCTGGCGGCGGCCCCGGTGCTGTTCGCCGCCTGGGCGCTGGCCGGCCTCTACGCCGCGCTCGGCCCCTCGATCGTTGCGGCCCTGACCGGGAATGCCAACGTGGTGCTGGGCGCCGCGTCGCTGACGGTGCTCGCCGCGACCGCGGTCAGCTCGGTCTACCTGCTCCGCCACGTCCCCGCGCGGAACGTCCTCGTCTGGGGCATCGCCGGGCTGGTGGCGGGCGTCGCGATCACGCTGATCGCGCTCGACGCCGGGTCGGTGTCGCTGTTCTTCGCCGGGACGGCGGTCAGCGGGGTCGGGTTCGGGGCGGGCTTCCAGGGCGGCATCCGCACCGTCGTCCCCGAGGCCGCGCCGCACGAGCGGGCGGGCGTGCTGTCGCTCCTGTTCGTCATCTCCTACCTGGGCATGGGCGTGCCCGCGGTCGCGGCCGGCTTCGGCGCGACCGACGGGCTCGGCCTGCTCGGGTCGGCCCGGGTCTACGGCATCGCGCTGATCGTGCTGGCCGCGCTCGCGCTGGCCGGACTGCGCCGGACCGGAGCAGCGCGGGCGCTGGCGTGAAACCACGGTCCGTTCGGACAAATCGAATTTGAACTTCCCGAGGCGGGGACGCGGGCGCACCGCAGCGCGCGACCGTATGATTGCCAGTAGACAGAACGGTCTGGAGAGGTGATGGGCGATGGCGACTAAGGCACCAGCGGCGCCGTCGGCGCGGGAGCGGCTGCTGGCCGCCGCCAGCGAGCTGTTCTACGCCGAGGGCGTGCACACGGTCGGCATTGACCGGGTGATCGAGCGCGCGGGGGTGGCCAAGGCGTCGCTCTACAACACCTTCGGCAGCAAGGACGAGCTGGTCCGGGCGTACCTCGAGGGCAGGCACGCGCAGACGTCGGAGCGGATCACCCGTTACCTCGAGCGGTACAGCACGCCCCGGGAGCGGCTGCTTGGCGTGTTCGAGGCGCAGGGCGAGCTGTTCGCCTCCCCCGGGTTCCGCGGCTGCGCGTTCGTCAGCGCCAGCGCCGAATCGCCGGGCGAGCTGGTCGAGCAGGCCGCCAGCGACTACCGCGGCTGGGTCAGGACCCTGCTGGTCGACCTGGCCAGGGAGGCGGGCGCGCCGTCACCGGAGGCGCTCGGCCGGCGGCTGCACATGATCTACGACGGGGCGTCGCTGTCGGCCCGGATGGACCACGACCCGACCGCCTCGGTCGCCGCCCGGGCGGCGGCCGAGACCCTGCTCGACGCCGCGCTCGCCGGGGCTGGCTGATTTTCCCGGTTTGCTTGCCTGCAGTCGGCGTACTGTCGTCCCGTGCATTCCGATTCCGGCTCTGAGGCTACGCTTCCGTCAGGCGTCCGGCCCGCGAGCCGTTCCCAGGTCGCCGCGGCCTGGTTCCTCGGCCTGGCGCTGTTCATCGCCACGGCCGGGATCGGGTACATCGGGTGGAGCGTCCTCGTCTGGGGTCAGGGGCGGACGCCGGCCCAGCGGATGCTCGGCCTGCGGTGCTGGCTGCCGCTCGCGGACGAGGTCGCCGGGCGGACCGATATGGCGGTCCGCCAGATCTCCGGCCTCTGCCTGAACGGCGCGCTGGCGCTCGGCTTCTTCATCTGGCTGTTCGACGGGCGGCTGCGTTCGGCCGGCGACGCCCTGGCCGACACGATCGTCCTGTTCGACCCGGACGGAGTTCTGCGCTTAGCCGGATTCGCCTGGTGTTTTCTGCGTGACGACTGATCGAGAACGCCGCCGCGCCAGGGCCCGGCAGCTGTCGGCCGAGTCGCTCGTGGGCGGACCGCCGCGGGCAGGCGAACACTCATGCTGCGATAGCCTCGCTGCGTGAACGAGACGGCGTGGGGATACGCGGTGGCCACGGTCGGGCGGGATGGGATGCCGCTCTGCTACTACTTTTCCGATCCGCAGCTCGGTGCGCCGGCCGACGCCGAGGGCGCGGAACCGGACGTGCGCGACGAGTACGAGGACGCGATTCGCGGGGTGATCGTCCGCAGCCGGGTCCGGGTGGTCGCCGACCTGGACGGGCCGCCGGCCGACGTCGCCGACGCCTACCTGCGGCTGCACCTGCTCTCGCACCGGCTGGCGCGACCGAACACGGTGAACCTCGAGGGAATCTTCAAGGTCCTGCCCAACGTGTGCTGGACGTCGCTCGGGCCGGTCGAGGTCAACGAGATCAACGCCGTCCGCGAGCGGGCCCTCAGCCGCGGGCTCTACCTCGACGTCCGCTCGGTGGACAAGTTCCCGCCGATGCTCGATTTCGTCGTCCCGACCGGGGTGCGGGTGGCCGACGCGGCCCGGGTCCGGCTCGGCGCCCACCTGGCCGAGGGCACGACGGTCATGCACGAGGGCTTCGTCAACTTCAACGCGGGCACGCTCGGGCCGTCGATGGTGGAGGGCCGGATCAGCCAGGGCGTCGTCGTCGACGCCGATAGCGACATCGGCGGCGGCGCGTCCATCATGGGCACCCTGTCCGGCGGCGGCACCCAGGTCATCTCCGTCGGCCGGCGCTGCCTGCTCGGCGCGAACTCGGGACTCGGCGTCTCCCTGGGCGACGACTGCATCGTCGAGGCCGGGCTCTACCTGACCGCCGGCACGATCGTCACGCTGCCCGGCGGACGGCAGGCCAAGGCGCGCGAGCTGAGCGGAAGCTCAGGGCTGGTGTTCCGCCGCAACAGCGTCACCGGTTCGGTCGAGGCCGTCACCCGGCCGGACAAGCAGGTCAGCCTCACCGCCGACCTGCACTCCGCCCAGTAGAGCGGCACCGCTGGTGCAGTCTGCCGTCGCTGACCTCGTATGATCGACTAGGTGCGCTTGCAAACGTTTGCCTCTTCGCCGGTGCTCGAGCTGCGGGACGTGACCTACCGCCGGGACGGCCAGGAGATCATCCGCGGCGTCAGCTTCACCGTCAACCGGGGCGAGCGCTGGGCGATGCTGGGCCCTAACGGCGCCGGCAAGAGCACCATCCTCGGGTTCTGCGGCGCGGTCAGCCACCCCAGCTCCGGCACCGTGCACGTGCTCGGCTCGCAGCTCGGCCGGGTCGAGCTGCAGGCCCTGCGCCGGATGATCGGGCACGTCAACCCGCGCCATCCGCTCCGGTCGCCGCTGACGGTCCGGGACATCGTGCTGACCGGGCTCACCGGCACGATCGAGACGACGCTGCGGTGGCAGCCGACGGCGGCGGAGTCCGAGCGGGCCGACGCGCTGATCTCCTCGCTCGGCCTCGGCGCGCAAGGCCGGCCAGCGCTGGCCGGTGCTGTCGCAGGGCGAGCGCGGCCGGGTGCTGATCGCCCGGGCGCTGATCTGCGAGCCGCGGCTGCTGCTGCTCGACGAGCCGTCGACCGGGCTCGACATCGCCGCCCGCGAGCAGCTGCTCGAGTCGATCGACCGGCTCACCCAGACCCACCCAGACGTCGCCACCGTGCTGGTCACGCACCACCTGGAGGAGCTGCCGTCCTCCACCACCCACGCCCTGCTGCTGGCCGACGGGCACGTGGTCGCGGCCGGGCCCGCCCGGGCCGCGGTCACCACCGAGAACGTCTCGGCTGCGTTCGACCACCCGATTGACGTGCAGTTCTACGACGGCCGGTGGCTGGCCCGGGCCGCGCGGCGGACCACGCTTCCCTCGCGCTGACCGGTTGGCCGGGTTTTTCTCGCTGAGGTTTGTGCGCTAGAGTCCCGCCGTGCCATCGTTCCCGACACCCTCGATCATCAGCGCCCGGCTCGAAATGCGGGAGTTCAGCCTGGCCGACGGCGACCTCGTCCGCGAGGTCGCGGCCAACGCCGAGCACGAGGCGCTCCCGCCGGGTGCGCCGTCCGACCCTGCCCGGCTCGACGACTGGCTGGCCGCCGATCAGCGCCTGCCGGAGCCGGAAGGCACCGCGGTTCACCTGATGATGCTGGACCGCTCGCTCGGCCGGATCGTCGGATCGATCAGCGTGTTCCACGCCGACTGGGAGACCAGGTCGGCCGAGATCGGCTACGGCGTCCGGGCCGACGAGCGCGGCAACGGCTACGCGACCGAGGCGCTCGCCGCGGTCGCCCGGTGGGCGCTGACCGAGGGCGGGCTGCAGCGGGCGTGGCTGTCGACGATCGCGGAGAACGTCGCCTCGCAGCGGGTGGCGGAGAAGGCGGGCTTCCAGCTTGAGGGGACGCTGCGCCGGGCCGGGCTCGAGGACGACGGGCTGCACGACCTGGTGATCTTCTCGCTGCTTGACGACGAGGTCTGAGCTCTCCGGTCTGGCTATCACGGAGACCCTCATTCTAGGGATGGCGCCGTGCCGCCATTTGGGCAACAGTAGCTTACGCAAGCGTTCTGGCCTGGCAGGAATGACGGGAGAATGACATGGCCGCCGGAAGCATCAAGTCGAGAAAATCGATGCGTGTCGCAACCGTCTTCACGGGCGTCGCGGCCTGCACGGCCGGGATGGCGCAGGTAGCGAACGCCCAGGATGTTGCGCACGCTGCCGTCAAGCCTGCCTCAAAGCATGTCGGGCGCACCCTCCGTCCAGCAGCAGAGCCAGCCAATCAAGGCTCGATTCGCCATGCCTCCGCGTGCGGCTATAGAGGAATCGATCCCACCTGGCTCCATGTGTCCACGAACTTCCTACTCGGAGCAAGCCGCGGCGGGAGCCCTAACTACACCTACATCACCTCCGTCTGTTTCGGATACAAGGGAGGGTATTCGTCGCCGCCCGGGATAGGTATAAACACAGAATGCGGCGGGAATAACCACGGATGGCTGGGCGGAATGAACGGCGGGGAATCGGTGTTTGCCCAGTTCGGGGCCGGAACTACATATCGCAATCTCTACTGGAGCCATCTGCTGGCTGTTGATATTAGCGGATGGGGCGGAAACGATAAATGTCCCGAGGCCCCGTATTACGGTGAAGGGCTGGGGTAGCCTGTCAGGGCAGGGAGAGTGGGCGTCGATGATCTGGATCGGCGGCGCGCAGGGGGCAGGGAAGACCACCTGGTCCTGGCAGCTGTCCCGCGCCAATGACCTGCCGCTGCACTCGGTCGACTTGTGGACCTACGATCACCAGACCAGGCTGCCCGTCGGCGACTCGCTTGACGACCAGCTCGCCCGCGGGCCGGAAGCGGCCGCCGATGCCTTCGAGTCCGTCAGCCGGCTCCGGCTGGAACTCGTGCTTGATGACATCCGGGCCCGTGACCTGGGCGCGGTTCCCGCCATCGTTGAGGGCCCGCAGCTCATGCCCGGATTCGCCGGTGAGCTTCCGGCTGGCTGGGGCGTGTGGCTCGTACCCGATCCGGGCCGCACGCGCCTTGCGCGGGAGGAACGGCTGGCAAAGGCCGAGGAGCTGGCCGGCCGCCCGGTAGCCGCCAGCTCGCGCGTCCATCGCCTGCTGGAGCGGGACGCGGTCATCGCCCGCCGCGTCCGCGCAACTGCGGCGCTCTCCGGCCGGCCGGTCATCGAGGTGCCGGCGCTGCCCGACTGGCCCACGATCGCGGCCGCCGCCGAGTCGGCGGTCGCCCCGGCCCTTCGCTCTGCGCCTCGTCTGGTTCCGGGCAGGGAGCTCAGCCGACAGCGCCGGCACGAGAACAGGGCAGCCGACCGGCAGGGCAGACTGTGGATGGCCGACGCCGGGCTCACCGGGGCGCCCTCTTACCCGTTCGGGTGCGAATGCGGGACGAGCAGATGCCGAGCTACCTGGACGGCCACGTCCCACGACTACGCGGCCAGGACCGCTGACGAACGGCCACTGATCGCCCACCGCTGATTTGGACCCGACGAGGTTCAGGCGGGCGAGTGGGCCGTCTAGTCCCACCTGATGCTTTACAGAACGATCCAAGGACGTGCTTTCCAGGTGGCCCGGGAAACATGGGCAAACCTCACTACTCTCCGGAGCAGGAACATAGCTTTTGCCGCATGAAATGCTTAGAGTCTAATTCGTGGAATATAATTCTTCCATCGCCGAGTCCGCTGTCAATATCTACCGGTCGCAGGCAGGGGCCTTCGAGGGCGACCTGATCGCCGGACTGCGTAAGACCGTCCTAGCTGCCCAGCCAGGTGCGGACATCGAGTCGATCCAGCGCGCCTTCGATGTAGCGGCCTACTGCCATCAGGGCCAGGTTCGACGCAGTGGCGACCCGTATGTCACTCACCCGGTGTCGGTCGCGGCAATCCTGGCCGGGATCGGCGCCGACGATCAGATGCTCTGCGCGGCAATCCTGCACGACACGGTGGAAGATACCCCGTATACCCTCACCGCGCTGCGCAGCGACTTCGGCGCCGGAATCGCGGCCATGGTGGCCGAGCAAATGACGCTCGACCAGATCAGCGGAGGCCAGGAACGCAAAGCAGCCCGGGCGATGACGGCGATCACCTCCGTTGACAGCCGGGTTGTCGCTTTGAAGATCGCCGATCGGCTGCACAACATGAGGACGCTGGACTGCATGCCGCAGGAATCCCAGCTGCGCAAAGCGCGGGAGGCGCTGGATCTCTTCGGCCCCGTTGCCCGGCATCTCAACATGGCAGCGGCTGGGGCCGAACTGGAGGCGCTGGCCTTTGCGGCGCTGCGGCGCGTCAGGCCAATGCGACCGGCCTGCCACCGGACCATCATCGCCCTGGATATCGAGGGTTCGACCAGCCGCCCCGATCCGGTGAAGGCCGAACTTAGGACCATGCTGTACGAGTTGTTCGACGCGGCGCTGCGCTCGGCGGGAATCTATCCGCGGCACCGAGATCGGTTCATGGATCGCGGTGACGGCCTGCTCGCGCTTATCCGCCCCATGGACCAGGCATCGAAAGAGTTTGTCCTGAATCGCGTCATCCCGGAATTCAGCCGGCTCCTGGCCGCCTACAATGCCAGCCTCCCGCCGCACAGTAGTCAGCAACGACAGGTGCGAGTCCGCGTCGTCCTGCACGCGGGCGAAGTGCACTATGATCCCGACGGATGTTATGGCGAGGCGCTGGATATCGCTTGCCGATTGCTCGACGCCCCCGTCGTGAAGAAGGCGTTCAAGGCATCACCCGGCCCGCTGATCCTGGTTGTATCTGGAGACATCTACAGCTCGGTCGTTCGCCACGGCTACGATCAGACCGATAACGGGACCTTCCACCGCCTCGTTGCCAAGCAGATCGCTGGCAGCCACTACACGGGATGGATTCGCCAGGGCGGCCCCAACTGAGCGCCCGCGCATGGTCGGCGGGCATGTTGTGGGTGGACCGACCCTGACGGGCGGAAGCCGCGATGGGATCGGAAATGTGAAGACCGCTGGCAGGCAAGCGCCAGGTAGCGATGCCGCTCGGTTTTCGCCGGCTGTGACAGCAGGGCACCGTGTGCCCTGGTGGGGCGTACTCTCCGCCTCTGCCGCCCTCGTGTTCCTGGTCGGCGGATTCACGGTCGCCACCGCCCTGCAGCCCCCCTCCTTCAACTGGGTCGCCAGCACCATCAGCACCCTCACTGAGCGGGAAGCCGCTGACCCGTGGGTGATGACCGCGGCATTCGCGGTGACCGGAGCGTGCGAGATGGTCACGGCGCTGGCGCTTCGGCCGGCGGCGATGCCCGGGCGGCTGATCCTGGCGGCGGCCGGCGCTGCCAGCGTGCTGGTCGCCGCGAATCCCGAACATGCCGGAGGCTCACCGATGCACGGGCTGTGGGCCGGCGTTGCCTTCATGGCCATGATCGCCTGGCCGGCCGGAGCTTGGCGACGGGGGCCCTCGGTGCCATGGGGTCTGCGGTCAGCGGTATCCGCCGCCGCCGTCGCGACACTCTTGGCCTTGCTCGCCTGGTACCTCATGGAGCTGACCACCAAAGGCGGAACGACCGGCCTGGCCGAGCGGGTCATGGGCACGGCGGAAGTCGCCTGGCCGCTGGCAGTCGTGTTGTCCTGCCGGCTTACCGGGACAACTGGCTCCGGCCGAGATGCATAACAGCAGGCCCTTTGTCGGGTTGGCGTCGCCGAAGCCGGTGGCCTCCTCGACGTAGCCGGCGAACGAACGGGAACCGTCGGACCATCGGCCGTGGCGGCTGACGTGCAGCGGCTGTGCTCCGGCCGCGAGCATGGAGGTGGCCCCGCCGCGGCGGAGGCTGTGGCCGCTGTACCGGCGGGTTTCGGCCCGTTCGGCGAGGTCGCCGGCGGACTCGCACAGGGCCGTGACGATGGCGCCGACGGCCTGCGGGCGGAGCCGTCCGTCGCGGCTGCTTCCGCCCGAGACGGACGGCGCGGTCGCCGCGTCCGACGGTAGCCGGTCGGCGTAGCGGCCGCCGGCGGTCGGGCCGACGTTGCCCCAGCGGTCGATGCGGGTGAACAGCGGGCCGGTGGTGATGCCGCGCGCGGCCAGGAAGGATGTCCACGCCAGCACCGCCCGGACCGGGCAGACCCGCTCGTTGGCGGCGTAGTGGATCCGGCGGATCACTCCCCGGGCGGACTGGTCGGTCTTGGACGCGCGGATCGTCGCCGCGATGCCCTCGCCGGGCACGAGCTCGACGTCGCTGAGGTTGAGCGCCGCGAGTTCGGAGCGGCGGGCGAGGAGGGCGAAGCCGAGCAGCACGACGGCGCGGTCACGGAGTCCGGCCGCCGTCTGGTCATCGCACGCCGCGACGATCGCCGGCAGGTCCGCTGCCATGACCGGGACCGCCCTGCGCGGACCGTAGCGGCCGTCGCGCGCCGCCTCCCGGCGCTGCGCCGCCACGACCACCTTGCGCGCGGTCAGCGCGTCGGGCGTCGCCGCCCCGGCGCCGCGGTGCACCGCCCTGATCGCCGTGAGGTGCGCGTCGACGGTGGTGGCCTTCAGCCGGCGCTCGGTGGCCAGGTGGGTCAGGTAGGCCGCCACCGTCTGCGCGGTGGCCGGCAGCGGGACCCGGCCCGCGTGGGTGCACCACGCCTCGAAGGAGCGCCAGCGTGACCGGTAGGCGAGCGCCGTGTTTTCCGGCACCGCCTCCGCGATCAGCGTGGCGGTCGCGGGCGGGACGTCAAAGTCGGTCGGCCCGTAGCCGGCACCGATTGCGGCTGCGGCCGCCTGTTTCGCGAGCTCTCTTCTTGCTGTTATCACCGTGGCGGCTATTGCTCCAGGTCCTGCAGGATCTTCGCTATGGCCGCGTCGACTTCGCGCGGAGCGTAGCCGCGGGTCTGCTTGCTGAAGCGCGCCTGCCGCACGTCGGATGCCGTCGCCTGCCTCGCGTTGACACGCGCGAGCAGCTCGTCGACTTCCCGGCGCGAATAGCCGCGCATAGCGAGGTTGAATTCCCAGGCCACTGTCCGCCTCCCAGCGCTCTCGGCGACTGTTTTTTCGCCGCCCGCCACGCTACTCCGCCTGCCCCGGGTCTAATCGAGTCGGACGTTCCGAAGCGTCGTCGCGTAGCGGCGCAGCGATCCGCGCAGCCGTCCGTCGGTGTCCGGCCTAACGGGCAGCGCGGCGATGCGGGCGATCTCGTCGGCGACTTGGGGCACCGTCCGCTGATCGGTCTGGAGGTGCTCGGCGAATTCAGGCTCGCGCAGACGCGCGAGGCAGTCGTCGAGCCGGTTGACCGCCCACCGCTCGTGTCTGAGCCCGAAGCCGAAGCCGCGACGGTTGAGCCGACGCAGCACCGTGTCGCGGTCGGCCTGCAGCGCGAAGTGGCGCACGTCGTGGCCGTCGTCGCGGAGCCTGCCGATGATCTCGGCGAAGTAGCCGGGGTCGATCAGGGTCATGGGGACGATGACCGGACCTGGGTGGTTGCGCGCGGCCAGGTCCAGCACCTCGCGCACGCCCGATCGCCACGCTCGGAAGCTCTGAAAGTCCGTGCGCAGCGACGGCGGAAGCATGCGGCGCAGGCCGAAGCCGAGGTGCTCCGGGTCGCAGACGACGCTTCCCGGGAGTCGTCGGTGTAGTTCGAAGGCGGTCGCGGTCTTCCCGCCTCCGAACGGGCCGTTGATCCACACCAGCACGCCGACGACGGTACCGGATGACGGCCTGCGTCTCGACGGCTCCGCGTAGACGGCTGTTGTTCAACGGCGCAGCCGGGCGTTGAGCCGGGCCGCCTGCCTGGTGAGGTGGTCGCGTTCGGGGAGGCTGGTTGCCGATCGGGCGGCCTCCGCGTAGAGGCGGGCGGCGGCGACCGCGTCGCCGTTCCGTTCGTGCAGGTACGCGGCGGCGGCGGTGTAGCGGGGCAGGCTCGGGTCGAGGCCGCCGAGGGCGGCCAGGCCGGCCTGCGGGCCGTCGGCCTCGCCGACCGCGACCGCCCGGTTGAGGCGGGCGACCGGGCTGCCGGTGAGGCGGACCAGCTCGTCGTACCACTCGACGATCTGCACCCAGTCGGTTTCCTCGACCGTACGGGCGTCGGCGTGCAGCGCGGCGATGGCGGCCTGGGCCTGGTACTCGCCCAGGCGATCGTGGCTGAGGGCCGCCTGCAGCACCTCGACGCCCTCGGCGATCAGGTCAACGTCCCAGCGGCCGCGATCCTGCTCGGCCAGCGGCACCAGCCTGCCGCCGGGGCCGGTCCTGGCCGGGCGCCGCGCGTGGTGCAGCAGCATGAGCGCGAGCAGGCCCGCGACTTCGTCATGGGTGATCGTGGCGGCCAGCTGGCGGGTCAGCCTGATCGCCTCGGCGGCCAGGTCGACATCGCCCGAGTAGCCCTCGTTGAAGACCAGGTACAGCACCCGCAGCACGGTGGCGACGTCGCCCGGCTGGTCGAACCGGACGCCGGAGACGGTCCGCTTGGCCCGGCTGATCCGCTGGGCCATCGTCGCCTCCGGCACCAGGTACGCCTGCGCGATCTGACGGGTGGTGAGGCCGCCGACCGCGCGCAGCGTGAGGGCGACGGCCGAGGCCGGCGTCAGCGACGGGTGCGCGCAGAGGAAGTACAGCTGCAGCGCGTCGTCCGCCTCCTGCGCCGCGCCGGGCTGGGGTTCCCCCTCGAGGCGTACCTCGCGGTCCCGGCGGGAGGCGTCGGCGCGGGCGGCGTCGAGGAACTTACGCCAGGCCACGGTGACCAGCCAGGCCTTGGGATCCTGGGGCGGGTCCTCCGGCCAGACGCGGACGGCCCCGACCAGGGCCTCCTGCACGGCATCCTCGGCCGCCGCGAAGTCAGCGCCGCGACGGACGAGGATGCCGATCACGGTGGGGGTGAGGGTCCTGAGCAGGGCCTCGTCCACCGTGCGTCACTCCGTGATGGTCGGCGGCTCGGTCATGAACGGGCGCACCTCGAGCCACTCGTAGATCGGCTTGCCACCCTGACCGGGGGCCGCCGACAACTCGCCGGCCAGCTCGATCGCCCGCTCGTAGGTGTCGACGTCGATCACCATCCAGCCGGCGATCAGGTCCTTGGTCTCCGCGAACGGCCCGTCGGTGACCGGCGGCCGCCCCTCGCCGTCGTAACGGACCCACACGCCGTCCGGGGAGAGGGCCTGCCCGTCGACGAACTCGCCGGACCCCTCGAGCCGGGTGGCGAAGTCCGCCATGTACTGCATGTGGGCGGAGACCTCCTCCGGCGTCCACTGGTCGATCGGCTCGCAGGCCAGCGGAGCGGGCTGGCTCGCGGATCGGTAGTGCTTGAGCAGCAGGTACTTGGCCATCAGGTTCTCCTTGATGAGGTACGGCCCACGGTGGCCGTGTTCGCTGCGGGGACGGAGCCGCCCACCGGATCTCGACATCCTGCGGCGAGATTTTCCCGGCAGATTCCCGACCACGCTGGCTGCACGGCCACGGAGCCTGAGTCGAGTAGCGCCCCGAGGCGTTGTGCTTGCCGGAGTGGGGTATCCGGAGGGTTCCTGTCGTCGCCGGGCCCGACCAGGGACAGAGCTATCAGCCAGACCAAGGCGGCGAGTTCATACGGGATGTCGCTGCGGCCCGATTCTTCGAAGTCGATGATCGCGATCCGGGCCACGGCGGGAGGAACGCTGTGATGCAGCTGCGTGACCGCGGCGGCGAGGGCGGAGATCTGGGCCGGCTCAACGATTCCGCCGCGCAGCACTGTTCCCGGCAGACGGCTCATGACGACAGCCGGGAAGGCCCGGTCGAGGTCGAGCGGTGCGGGTGCAAGGCCTGGCGCGTGCGCCTGCAGGAGGGTCAGCGCCTGCCACTCGCGCTCGTGCTCCCGCTCGCCCCAGCGCCGGTAACGCTTAACCACCCGGTCGGGAAGCAGTTCGACCCGGTGGGTGGACCACACGTCCGCCATGCACTCCTCGCCCTCCCGGTCGGCGGCTCGATCGGTTGCCGGTGATCTCGCCTATCCAACACGATGCGAGCCGCCCGGGAGAACGGACGCGCAGAGCGGCCGCGCACGCGCTCAGGCGCGCTGGCGCTCGTCCCGCTTCCTTGCGAGTTCCTCGACCGCGCTCGGCAGCGTGGTCTCGAAGTCGATCAGCTTCGCCCACGTCGGGGTGACGACGATCCGGACCATGCCGTCGTAGAGCGACCGGACGCCGGCCTCCCACTCGATCCGTTGCTCCGGCGTCATCTGGTAGCTGCCGCTCGCCTGCAGGTACTCATCCGGGATCCCGTCGACCACGTCCAGTTCGGCCCGACCGCGGATGAGCAGGATCGTCGGCGGGTGCACCTCGGTGTCGATGGTCAGCGCCACCGCAGGATTGGCGCGCAGGGCCGGGAGCTTCGCCGCGTTCTTCGCCGTGCACATGACGATCTGCGCGCCGTTCCAGGTGAAGGCGATCGGGATGCAGCGGGGCGTGCCGTCCTTGGCGACGTAGCCCAGCCGGGTCATGCCGCGAGCCAGCATTTCCCGGCTCAGCGGCCTGCCCAGTACCTCGGTGATCTCGTTCGGTTCCATGGTCGTCCCTTCTCTCCGTGGTCACGCACTGCCCGATGCGGGCGTGCTCACCCAGGGACGGAGTCGCGGGCCGGTTCTCGACATGAGGACGACCCTGTTTCTCAGTCACGATATGGCGGACGTATCGCGACTGACCGGCGCGGGACTTATTTTTCATCTTTTCTTTCACTCTATTTATCGATCTAGTGAGGACGACGGAGTGATAGATTCCTGCCATGAGCGATGCCGCGCAGCAAGCCGCCCCGGCCGAGCAGCGCTGCGTCTGGCCCGGTTGCACTCGGCCGCGGGCGGCGGGACGGACGACCGGGTCCGGGCGGCAGAAGGAGTACTGCCTCCAGGCCGACCCGCCCGAGGCGGGCGGCAGTCCGGTGCACAACGCTCGCAATCGCTGGGCCGCGCTTCGCAGCGCCGCCAACCGCGCGGCGCAGCATCCGGCCGGGACCACCGGGGATGCCGGGGATGCCGGGGGTGAAGGCACCCGGGGCAGCGGGCCGGACGCTGCGGGTTCCGCCGAGGGTCCGGCCGGCCACCGGGGAACGGGAATGAGAGGCGCGCAGTCAGCCGGGACCGTTCGGGATGAACTGGTTTTCTCTGTCACCAAGAGACGTGCCAGTGACCTGCTCGAGCAGGCACGACGCCAGCACGCGGCCGCCGCAGAGAACCTGCGGTCCGAGCGCGAGCTGTACCAGCGGCTCGGCGAGCAGCTGTCGGCGCTAGCCGACCCGGCCTCGCTCGATTTGGAGCTCGCGGCCATCGCCAGCCGGGCCGGCGCGTCCGTCGCGCAGGCCGAGGAGGACGCCGCCCGCGCCCGCCGGGCCCAGCTCGCGGCCGAGCGGGAGCGCGACGACGCCGCCCGGCTGCGGGCGCACGCCGACGACGCCGCCGAGCAGCTGGCCGCCGACGCCGAGGCGGCCGAGCTCGCGCTGGCCGAGCGGACGTCCGAGTTCGACCTGGACCGGGCGACGTTCGTCGCCCGCGCCCGCGAGGCGGAAGAGCTCGCGGACCGATCCCGCGCGCAGCCGCCGTCGAGGCGCGAGGCGGCAGGCGCGCGGCGCGGCCGCGGCACGCGCGGACGAGGCGATCGCGCGCGCCCGGCACGACGCCGAGGACGCGAAGTCGCGGACGCCCGGCGGGAGGCCGCCGAGCAGGTCGCCGCGGCCCAGGCGCGCGCCGACACCGCCGCCGAACAGGCTCGGCGAGACGGCGAGGCGGTGCGACGGGAGACCGCGGCGGCGGTCGCGGACGCCAACGCGGCCGCCGACCGCGCCCGGGCGGAGGCCGCCACCGCCCGCGACGCGGCCGCCGATGCGCAGGCGAACGCCGCCACCGCCGGCGCCCGCGCCGATGCCGCGGCGGCCGAAATCGAGCGGGCGCGCGACGAGATCGGCCGACTCCGCGACGAGCTGGGCCGGCTCGCTGCGGCGAGAGAGGGCGAGGTCGCCCGCCTGGCGGCCGCACATCAGGCCGCGCTCGAGGCCGAGCGGGGTCGCGCCGTCCGCGCCGAGACCGAACTTGACGCGCTGCGGCGTTCGTCGCGCGGACCGCTACGCTTACGGTTTATGGCAGCCGAGCGGGCAGCGCACGCCCTGTACCAGAAGGTCGCCGAGGACATCAAGGCCGCCATCGCGTCCGGCGAGTACCCGGCGGCGGCGAAGCTGCCGTCGGAGAACGAGCTCGCGCAGCGGTACGGGGTGTCGCGCGGCACGATCAGGCAGGCGTTCGCCGCGCTCCGCGCCGACGGGGTGATCGCGAGCCGACGCGGCGCGCGCCGGGTGGTGTTCGGCGGGCCGCGGGTCCAGTCGTTCGGCGAGCTGCTGTCGTTCTCCCGCTGGGCGAGGGCGGCCGGGGAAGTCCCGGGCGGCGAGGTGATCTCCCTCGACCGTCGCCCGGCCACCCCGCTCGAGGTCGCGCGGCTGGCGATCGGTGACGGCGCCGCCGTCTACGCGCTGGTCCGGGTCCGGCTGCTGTCCGGACGGCCGGTCATGGTCGAGCGCGCCGTGTACCCCGACAAGGTGGGGGTGCTGGTGGCGGGGCTTGACCTGACCCGGGACTCGATCACCGAACGGCTTGAGGAGCTCGGCGTCGTGTTCACCGACGCCGAGCACGTCATCGACGCGGTGGCGGCGTCGGCCGAGGATGCCCGCTGGCTCCGGGTCCGGCCGGGCGTGCCGCTGCTGCGCGAGCGCCGGTTCACCACCGACCGCGCCGGGCAGCCGGTCGAATGGTCCGACGACCGCTACCTCAGCACCGAGACCGCGTTCAGCGTGCGCAACTCGATCACGGTCAACGCGCTCTCCCGGACCCCGCCTCCCGCCAGCGAGAGCGCCTAGGGACGCCGCGGGTCTTGACCGCGCCTCGCGCTTCTTGCTGTTATCCCGGCGAGGCGTCGTGGCTTGGATTATTGCGCGACGTTTGTTCCGGAAAATGGGTGCAAACGTCGCGCAATAATTCTCGGGGCGCCCCGAACGGTGCCCGAGCGCTTGCGCTTCTTGCTGTTATCTGCCTGGCGTTCTGCAGACGCGTGGCGTTCACCAGAAGTTGGCTATACAAGTTTGTAGTTGTATATACTTCCCAGCGTGAACGGTGGAGCTGGACGGGTCGTCATTGTCGGCGGGGGCATCCTCGGCACCATGCACGCGGTGCTGGCGCGGCGGCGCGGGTACGCGGTCACGCAGCTGGAGCGGGAGCCGGCCGGGCGCGGCGCCAGCGTCAGGAACTTCGGGCTGGTGTGGGTGAGCGGGCGGCGCGCGGGGGCCGAGCTCGCGCTGGCGCTGCGGGCGCGCGAGCTGTGGGCGGAGATCGCCGAGGTCGCGCCTGGCACCGGGTTCCGGCCGGCCGGATCGCTGACGATCGCGACCAGTGCGGCCGAGCTCGGCGGTGATGCGCGAGGCGGCCGCGCTGCCGGACGCCAAGCAGCGGGAGTTCGAGCTGCTCACCGCCGACGAGGTGCGGGCGGTCAACCCGGCCCTTGCGCGGCGAGTTCCTCGGCGGCCTGCACTGCCGGGCCGACGGGATCGTCGAGCCCCGGGTGGCGCTGCCGGCGCTGCGCGCGTCGCTCGCGGGGCCTTCGTACGATTGGCTGCCCGGGCTCGAAGCGGTCGAGGTGGCGTCGCACGGCGTCCGCGACCAGCGCGGTACCTGGCACCGGGGCGACCTGGTGGTGCTCTGCACCGGCGCTAACTTCACCGGGGTGGCCGGGCCGCACCTGGCCGCGTCGGGCGCGCTCGCAAGCCCATCCGCCGCGGACGGCGAGGTCGGGGCGGAGCCGACCGGGCTGCGGCGGGTCCGGCTGCAGATGCTGCAGACGCTGCCGTTCGACCGCAAGCTGACCACGCGCTGGCGGACGGCGACTCGCTCCGCTACTACCCCGCCTACGACGTGCCGTCCCGCGCGACGCTGCCGCCGCAGGCGGCGGTCGCGGCCGCCAGCCGGTCGCAGCTGCTGCTGGTGCAGCGGCTGGACGGGTCGCTGACGATCGGCGACACCCACGAGTACGACGAGCCGTTCGGGTTCGACGTCGACGAGACCGCCTACGACCACCTGCTCGGCCGCGCCTGCGCGCTGCTCGGCGTGCCGCTGCCGCGGGTCCAGCGGCGCTGGGCCGGCGTCTACAGCGAGGTCGTCGGCACCACCGCGCTCTACCACCGGTCCGAAGTCGCGCCCGGCGTGGTCCTGGTCACCGGGCCAGGCGGACGCGGCATGACCTGCTCACCCGCGATCGCCGAGGAGACCTTCCTGTGACTTCACGCCGCTTCAGCGTGCTCTGCCTGGACATGGCGGGCACCACCGTCGCCGACGACGACAGCGTCATGAACGCGTTCGCCGCCGCCATCGCCAGCCGGAACCTGACCGTGGTCGAGTTCAGGTCGGCGATGGACTACGCGCGGGTCACCATGGGCCAGTCCAAGATCGAGGTGTTCCGGCATATCCTCGGGGCCGAGCAGGCCGCGCAAGCGGCCAACGCCGTATTCGAGGAGACCTACGGGAAGTCGGTCGCGGCCGGCCAGCTCTCCCCCATCCCCGGCGCGGTCGAGCTGTTCGCCGCCTGCCGGGAGGCCGGGATCAAGGTCTGCCTGTCGACCGGCTTCTCGCCGGTCACCCGGGACGCGATCGTGACCGCGCTCGGCTGGGGCTCGCTGGCCGACCTGTTCCTGTCCCCGGCCGACGCCGGCCGCGGCCGGCCCTGGCCGGACATGCCGCTGACCTCGCTCATCCGGCTCGGCGGCGGCTCGGTGTCCGAGCTCGCGGTGGTCGGCGACACGCCGTCCGACATCGAGGCGGGCCTGCGGGCGGGCGCGGGCCTGGTCGCGGGCGTCCTCACCGGCGCGTCCGCCGCCGCGGACCTGGCCGCCATCCCGGCCGCGACCGGCCTGCCGGGCGAGCCGCTCATCCTCGAGCTCGGTCGCCGACCTCGGGCCGCACCTCGGCCTGGGGTAGCGGGCCGGCGGTTACGCTCGGAGGGTGAGAAGTGAGCGGGCGCTGCCGGGGCAGCCGAGCCTCAGGCACCTGAAACTTGAGGCCAAGCGGAGGCTGGCGGCCGGAGAGTTCAGCACACTGCACGGCTCGCAGTTGGCCATCGCCCGCGAGCACGGGCAGCCGAGCTGGACCGCGCTGAAGGCCGCGGTCGACGCGCGCGGGCCGGCCGACGGGCGCGCGGTCGAGCAACTGCGGTGGATCGCGGCCCGGTTCGGCGATGCCGCCGAGCCCGGCTGGACCGCCCCGGGCGATCGGGAGCTGCGCGAGCATTTCACCGATGAGTTCCTGTCCCACGTAACACCGGAACGGCTGATCGCGATCTTCACCGCCGTCCCGAGCGAGCTCCGCGAAGAGCTGGTGGTGGTCGCGAGCACGCCGTTGACCGCGCAGTGCCACATCGCCGGGCGGCTAGTGGCGGCGGTGGCCGAGGCGACCTCGCCCTACCGCTTGGCCGGGCTGCAGCTGCGGCTGCTCGGCGAGCGGGTCAGCGACAGGCGGACCACGTCGCCGCGCACGGCGACCGAGGGCGCCGCGCCTGACGCGGTGGCCGGGATCGCCGCCGACGCGATCGCCCGGCTCGGCGTGCCCGGCGTCGGCCTGGCGGGCCGGGTCCGGGGAGAGCCCGGCTGGGCGGCGGCAACCGGGTGGGCCGACCTCGATCGGGGGGACCCGCTGCAGCCCGGTCACGCCTTCCCCGCGTACGGGATCACCACGATCGTCACCGCCGTGGCCGTGCTCAGGCTGGTCGCCGACGGCCGCCTCGGCCTCGACGAGGCGGCCAACCGTTATCTCGGGGCCGTCCGGCTGGCCGACGACGAGGTCACCGTGCGGCAGTTGCTGTCGCACGGGGGCGGTGTGATCGACCCGCTCGCCCCGGCCGTCCCTGATCGGGCCGCCTCCGATCCGGCCGCCTTCATCGGCCCGGTGATCGGTTGCGCGGGCAAGCGCGGAACGTACCGTTTCAGCGCGGCCGGGTACGCCGCGCTCGGGGAGATCGTGTCGGGCCTGGCCGGACAGCCGTACCCGGAGGCGGTGTCCCGGCTGGTCCTGCAGCCGCTGGCGATGACCGCGTCCTGGTTCCCGGCCGGCTGGCCGAGCCCCGGGCAGGCACCCGCCCCGGTCGTCACCTGCTACGACGTGGGCGCGGGGGGCGTGTTCGAGGGGGTCCAAGACAGCGCACCGGCCGTCATGGCGGCCGTCGGCCTGTGGTCGACGGCGGCCGACGTGGCCCGGTTCGGCCTCGACTGGCGGTCACTGCTGCCGCGCCAGCTGGCCGACCAGGCGCTCCGGCCGCACGTTGCCACCACGGCCGGCCCCCAGGCCGGGCTCGGCTGGCTCGTCAACGAGCCCCTCGGCGTGGCCGGACAGGTCGGCGGCGGCGCCGGCGGGGCCGCGTCCCTGATCGTCACCTTGGACGGCCGACGGGCGCAGGCGGCGCTGGCCAACCGGCTAATCCCGATCGAACAGGTCAACGCGGCCGTGCTGCGGTCGGCGGGCGGATTGCCGAACCGCGATGCGGGAGTACACTGACGCCTGGTGGTTCCGGCCGCCTCCTGATCCGCGGGCAGGGCTGCAAGCTCACCGGCTTTCTCATGCATGGTTATCGGCTGTTCTTTCCGGCCCGGTGACGCGGATCCGCGGGCGCAGGGAAGGACTGCCATGCCCCAGCTTGAGCTGGACGGACTGACCCGCCGGTACGGGTCCCTGACCGCGCTTGACCAGCTGTCGTTCTCGGTCAGCCCCGGTCACGTCACTGGGTTCCTCGGGCCGAACGGCGCGGGCAAGACCACCACCATGCGCGCCGTCTTCGGGCTGACCGCGCTCGACGCCGGGACCATCCGCTGGAACGGGGCGCCGGTCCGGCCGCCGCAGCGGCGTCGGTTCGGCTACCTGCCGGAGGAACGCGGTCTCTACCCCGGTATGCGGATCGGCGAGCAGGTCGAGTACTTCGGGCGGCTGCACGGGATGAGCGCCGACGCCGCCGCGGCGGGCGCCAAGGCGTGGCTGGAGCGGCTGGGGCTGGCCGACCGGGCCGCGAACAAGGTCGAGACGCTGTCGCAGGGCAACCAGCAGCGGGTCCAGCTCGCGGTCGCGCTGGTGCACGACCCGGACCTGCTCATCCTCGACGAGCCGCTGTCCGGCCTCGACCCGGCCGGCATCGACGCGATGTCCGAGGTGCTCACCGACCAGGCTCGGGCGGGCAAGTGCGTGCTGCTCTCCAGCCACCAGCTCGACCTGGTGGAGAACCTGTGCCAGTCGGTCGTGATCATCGACCACGGACGGCTGGTCGCCTCGGGCGACGTCGACGACCTGACCACCCGGGGCCGACGCCGTCTGGTCGTCCGGGTCGCGGGCGACCGCGACGGCGACTGGGCGCGCGCCCTGCCCGGCGTCACGCTGTCGGAGGTGGACGCGGGCGCGGTGCGGCTGGTGCTCGACGCCACCACCGACTCGCAGCGGGTGCTCGGGGCCGCGATGGCGGCCGGGCCGGTAACCGAGTTCACCGTCCGCCGACGAAGCCTCTCGGAGGTCTTCCGCGAGGAAGTCTCGCGCCCGACTCGGCCGACCCGGGCGGAGGCGAGGGCATGAGCGCGCTCAGCCGGCTGCTGCCGTACCTGATCATCATCGCGGCCCTCGCGTTCGTGGTGCTCCGCCGCTACCGCCGCTCCGTATCTCGCGCTCGGCTTAACTCAGGCGCCCTGATCCGGCCGCCCGAGCCGAGGGCGACGCCGATGAGGCTGCTGCCGCTGCCGGGCGACGTCGGACTGGTCGCGGCGCGAGAACTGCGCGAGCGGCTCCGCGGCCGCACCTTCCGCATCGGGACGCTGCTCATCCTGGCGGTCATCGCCGCCGCCATCATCATCCCGGCCGTGCGCGGTGACAAGACCGACGTCCAGCGGGTGGGCGTCGTCGGGGCGCTGTCGGCCCCGCTGCGCGCCGCCGTCGTGGCCGACGGCAGCGCCGCCAACGCCACCGTCACCCTCGTCGCCGAGGCCGGCCGGACGGCGGCGGAGTCGGATCTGCGGAGCGGCCGGATCGACGTCGCCATCATCGACTCGGCCGCGGTCGTGACCGACAAGCCGGTCACCGCCGACCCCGCATCGGCGACCGCGCAACTGGCCAACGCGGCGGCGCGCACCGTCGCCACCGCCAACGCGGTCAGGTCGGCCGACCTGACGCCGGCCCAGGCGGCCGCGCTCGCCGCCGCCCGGTCGGCGCCGGTCAGCAGCCTGCAGTCGGCCGGCCCTGGCGGCGCCCAGCGGACCACGTCCCTGATCGGGCTGCTGCTGGTGTTCTTCCTGCTTACCCAGTACAACACCTGGACGTTGATCGGCGTGCTTGAAGAGAAGTCGAGCCGGGTCGTCGAGGTGCTGCTGGCGACCGTCCCGGCGGTCAGGCTGCTGGCGGGGAAGGTGCTCGGGATCGGCCTGACCGTGTTCGCGCAGGCGGGACTGGCGGTGGTGGTCGCACTGTCGATCGCGCACGCGACCCACTCCGACGTGCTGCACGGCACCACGACCCTCAGCATCGCCGCGACGCTGGTCTGGCTGGTGCTCGGGTACGCGTTCTACTCGTGGGTCTATGCCGCTGCCGGGGCCACGGTCAGCCGTCAGGACCAGGTCCAGTCGCTGGCGTTCCCGCTGGCGCTGCCGGTTATCTTCGGGTACATCGTCTCGCTCAACGCGGCCACCTCGGGCAGCCCGAGCCTGCTGGTGCACGTGCTGGCGTACCTGCCGCCGACGGCCCCGTTGGCCATGCCGACGCTGGTCGGCCTGGGCGCGGTGTCCTGGTGGCAGTTTGCCGCCTCGGCCGTCATCAGCCTGGCCGGCACGGTCGTGGTCGCCCGGGTGGCGGCGGGCGTCTACCGGCGGGCGATCCTGCAGACCGGGAGCCGGGTGCGGCTGCGGGAGGCGCTGGCGAGGAATTGACCTCACCCGGGCGAACTGGAACGCTTGCACCGGGAGGTGCCATGCCGATTTCCGCACGGGTAGCTCAGTGGAACAAGGTCGGCCTGAACCGCGTGGTCAGGCATATCGCCCCGTGGATGCCTGGCCTCGGGCTGGTCGTGCACCGCGGCCGTCGGTCCGGGCGCAGCTATCAGACGCCGGTCAACACGTTCCCGACCGAGGACGGCTTCGTCATCGCGCTCACGTACGGCGCGGACAAGACCGAGTGGGTGAAGAACGTGCAGGCAGCCGGCGGCTGCGAGCTGCGAACCCGGGGCCGCGTCGTGCAGGTCGACTCGCCGCGGGTGTACCACGACGAGACCAGGCACGGGATCAGGGCGCCCCACCGGTACGTCCTGCGGCTAATCGGCGTCGCCGACTTCCTGTCGCTCACGATCGCGAGCTAGCGGCAGGACGCGCTCAGCGCTTGCGCCCGACGCCGCCCCACATCGCCGACTTCGCTCGGGCCTCGATCTCGCTGGCCGGCCGCCAGTTCTGCACGGCCACCACGCCCGGGGCGACCAGGTCGAGGCCGTCGAAGAATCGGGAGACCTCCCCGTGCGTCCGGTGCCGTTGCTGCTCGTAGGCGAGCCGGTTGTACCTGCGCGCCGCCTCCGCCATCTGCTCAGGCTCGATATCGGAGGCCACCTGGGACAACGCCAGGTAGCTGCCGGACGGCACCGCCGCCGTCAGCTGCGCGACCAGCCCGTAGGGATCGTCGGCGTCCACGATCAGGTGCATGATCGCGATGAGCATGACCGCCACCGGCTGGCTGAAGTCCAGCGTCCGCGCCGCCGCCCGCACGATGGTCCCGGGATCGCGCAGGTCAGCGTCGATGTAGTCGATCGGGCCGGATACGTCGCTGGTGAGCAGCGTCCGCGCATGGAGCAGGACGACGGGGTCGTAGTCGACGTAGACAATGCGCGCGTCCGGCGCCGCCGCGTGCACGACCTCGTGCGTGTTGTCCGCGGCCGGGATGCCCGTGCCGATATCGAGGAATTGCCTGACGCCGGCCTCGGCGGCCAGGAACCTGGCCACGCGGGCAAGGAACGCCCGGTTGGCCCGGACCGACTGGACGATCCCCGGGTAAGCGGCGATCACGGCGTCGCCTGCCGCCCGGTCGGCGGCGAAATTGTCCTTACCGCCCAGCCAGTAGTCATGGACGCGCGCACTATGCGCCACGCTCGTATCGATGCCGAACCGGTCCGCAGACTCGCGCTCATCCACGGATCCAAACATATCGGGCTTAGCGCTGCATGGCCCCTAGGCCGGGCATCCCAGAAGGGAACGGTGGCCGGCGACATTAAGACAGCAGAGGGCGCACGCGTTCGACAGCGAAACGAACGAATCGCTCGGGGTCGTCAACGTCTTTCATGGACGGCTGGAGAACGACCGTATCGGCGCCGGCCTCCGCCAGCCCGCTCACGGCCGCTGCCGTATGACCGGCGTCATGGTCGGCGACGTTCAGGTAGACGACGAGGCGGTGGCCATCGACCCGCCCGGCGGCGGCCTGCCCCTCGGCGATGAGCTCGCGCGCACGGCGTACTTCCTCCGGGCCGTTGCCTGCCGCGAGGACGGTCCCGTCGGCGGCCTCTCCGCTCAGCCGCAGCGTGCGCGGTCCGATCGCCCCGACCAGCACCTGGGGCGCCACGGACGGCGGCCACTCGAGCGCCACGTCGTCGAGGCGCACATACCGGCCGTCTTGCGACAGCTGGCTGCCCGCGAGGAGGGCGCGCAGCGCCGCCAGGTACTCGCGAAGCAGCGTCATCGGAGATTCCACCGCAGCGCCGGCCTGCTGCATCCAGGACTGGATACCGTGTCCCACGCCGATCGTCACCCGCCCGGGGAACAGACGGTGCAGCATGGCCGCGTCCATCGCCGCCGACGCGACATTCCGGAGCGGAGCCGGCAGCACGCCGATCCCCACCCGCAGACCGGTCGTCCAGGCGAGCGCCGCGGAGCAGGCCGGGACCGCACCACCCCAGAAGCAGTCCTCCCACAGCCACAGTTCCTCGAGTCCGCTCGCGTCCGCCGCGACGGCGACGTTGCGCAGCCGTTCCGGCGGCACCTGCGGCACACACACCACGCCTAGAGTCGTCATGGGGACATCATGGCGGATGGCAGTGCCAGCGCAGCGGTGAGGCTACCCCGCTGGCACGCGGATGACGTCGAGTACCTGCTCGTCAGCGAGCGGACGCTCAACCCCGCCCTGCGCTATCGTCGCGGGGGTGATCGCTGCTACCTGGATGCCCGGCGGGGACGGGGTTTTGGCGCTTCCGTCCGGGCGGCTCGTCCGCGGTCGCGGGCTGCGGGGACCGGACCCGGACGGCCCGGACCCCGAGTTCGCGTTGTACGTCGTGGCCAGCGAGCCGTTCGGGGTGCCGTGGGAGTTCCGCTGGGTCGAGTGGCCGGACTTCGGGCTGCCGGCCGATCCCGTCGCGCTGCGCAGCGCGCTCGTCGAGGCGTGGGAACGGGCCGCGCGCGAGCGGGTCGAGGTCGGCTGCATGGGCGGCCGCGGCCGCACCGGCACCGCGCTGGCCTGCATCGCCGTCCTCGACGGGGTGCCCGCCGACCAGGCCGTCGAGTACGTCAGGCGGCACTACCACCCGGACGCGGTCGAGACCGAAGGGCAACGCCAGTTCGTCGCCGCATTCGGCTGACCCTCCTTACCTCTGCTTGCCCGCGCGGAACAGGGCGATGGCCTTGTCGATGCGGCGCTGGCGGGTGTCGGCCGACTTGGCGGAGGTGATCGAGTCGACGTGATAGCGCTGCAGGCTGTTGGAGAGCTTTCCGAAGAACGCGCCGGCCTGCTCGTCGGCGGCGAGGGCGGCGGCGAAATCTTCCGGGACCGCCACCTCCCGCGGGGTGTCGGCGACGGTGAGCGTGACCTGGACGGGGTCACCGCCCTTCAGCCCGGTGGCGGTCCGGACGGCGGCGCTGACGCTGATCATGGCCTTGCCGTTCATCACGCCGACTGTGTTGCGGTACTCGTAGCCGTTCAGGCTGACCAGCACCGGCGGCCGCCGCCCGGCCGCGAGCTGCTCGATCACCTCGTCGGGGACCACGATTCCGGTGTTGTTGCCGGTCGCGGTCACGGTCGTCTCGAATGACACGCTGCCGGGCTTGTCAGCCATGGTCTCCCCCATCTCGCGGTGCCGGATCTGGTCACAACCAAGGTAGACGTCCGGCCGGTCTGCTTGTTGCTGTTATTAGGTGAACGGCAGATGTTTTCCACAGGGGGTGTGGAAAGGGGTGTGCGCAACGCCGGCGAAGCCTGTGGCTAGAGCTGTGGGTAACTGTGGATTAGGTGTGCACAACCCCGAATCTCGAGACGCCCACGTGCGCAAACACTTGTGCATGCATATGCGCCACTGTGGATGATCAATACCGATTGGCGACCATTCAGCCGCTGAACTCCTCGGTCAGCAGCCCGAAGATGACGTCGTCCATAAACCGTCCGTTCACCCAGGACGAGCCGCGGGCCACACCCTCACGGGTGAATCCCAGCTTTTCCGCGACCGCGATCATCGCGTGGTTGTCGCTGAGGGTCTCCAGCTGCAGCCGGTGCAGCCCGCGCAGCGCGAACCCGTAGCGGCAGGCGACGCGGACCGCGTCGGCCCCGAGGCCGCGGCCGCGGAATCCCGGGAGCAGCTCGACCCCGACGTGCGCCACCCGATTGTGCTCATCGATCTCCCACAGCCCGACCTGCCCGGCCAGCGCGCCGGTGGCCAGCTCGACGACCGCGAACTCGGCCGCGTCGGGCGGGGGCCCGCGCCGCTCGTCGGCCGGGTCGTCGGCCGCGTAGGGGGATCCGGGCCCCGGCGGAATGGGCACCCAGGGCCGGTTCGAGGCCCGGACCCAGCTCTCGACGTCCTCGTACAGTTCACGGTGCAGGATCTCCGCGTCATCGCTGGTGCGCGCCCGCAGGCCGGTCAGCTCTCCGCTCAGCATGGGTCCTTCTTATCAGCCGGGCCGGGAGCAGCGGCAAGCGAATAAAAGCGCGCGGGGCGCGACGGGAGATCCCGCCGCGCCCCGCGCCCCCGGTCAGGTCAAGGAAGAACGGACACTCCATTCGCGTACGAGTCGACGTCCACCATCGTCGTCGGGTTGGCGTTGGTGGCCGAGCCGCCGACACCGTCGATGACCGACTGCAGGCCTCCCGACTGGCTCGGGGTCGGGCAGTTGCCGTTCACCGAGCAGGTGCTGGAGATGAACAGGTCCCCGGCATCGGTGAACTTAACCCCCGGCTTGTTGGGCGCCTGGTAGGCCATGGCGTCCCACAGCGTGGCGTTGGTGTAGATGAACACGACGTAGCTGGCCATCCCGTACCCGTTGAAGGAGGTGACGTTCGGGCTGACCTCGAACGCCGGGTAGCCGAGCTGGGTCGCCGACTTGTTCCAGTCCGCCTGCGTCGGTGGGTCGTACGGCAGCTCGTTCTGGAAGAAGATGTTCGTGCCGCCCTGGCCGTTCCAGACGACCTCGGTCTTCTGGTAGTGCTCGACCGCCAGGCCGTACGCGGTGACGTCGTTGCCGTTGACGACCACGCCGGTGTCGGCCTTGTTGTAGGTCCAGCCCGCTCCCACCTGACCTTGCGGGCCGGTCACGGAGGCGTTGGCCCCGTGGTCGGCTCGCCACGCCCATACGTCGTCGATGATCGAGTGGGACGCGTTGTCGAGCAGGCTGACGGTGGCCGAGACCGGGGTGGTCTCGCGGCCGCCGATGCGGAAGTAGACGTCCTGGATCGTGTCGGGGTCGGCGGCGGTGCCGGCCGTGAAGCCGGGGACGCCCACCGAGACCAGCACCGGCGAGTTCACCGGGCCGGCGTCGACGATGAGGCCGGAGATCTTCACCCCGACGTTGGGCAGGGCGATCAGCGCCGCGTTGCCGTGCTGCGGGTACCAGCGTGGCGAAGCCGAGGCCGAGGACCACCGTGTTCGGGCGCTCGACGACGATCGGCGCGGACAGGTTGTAGGTGCCCGGCGTCAGCTCGAGGTTCTTCCCCGCCAGCAGCGCCAGGTTGATCGCCGCGACCGGCGTGCTCGGGTTGGCCACGAAGAACGACGACTGCGGCACCGAGGAGCCGGCCTCCGAGCCGGTCAGGAAGTTCGGGCCGCTCGAGTTCTGCTGGGCCGACGGCACAAAGACGCTGAACTTGCCGCTCGAGTTGGTGTAAAGGAACGGCTCTTCCGCGGTGACGGGGCTCTGCGGCAGCACCGTGACCTGGTCGACGCCGTTGATGCCGGTCGTGCCGGCCGGGTCGCTGCCGAAGGCGTTCTGGTTGGGCGAGCAGGAGGTGCCCGCGGCCGGCGTGTAGCCCGGCGGGCAGCCGTCACCGGAGTAGACGTAGTTCCAGACGTAGCCCGCGGCGCTGTCGAAGTCGGTGTTGCGGGCTATGCCCTGCTGGTTGCCTGACCAGTCGAGCTGGCCGTTGATCTCGCTGTTGGCGACGTAGCTGCCGCTGCCGTAGTCATTGGACCCGTAGCCCACCTGCGAGCAGTAGGCCTGGAAGTTGAGGTTGCCGTTGATGATCATGTCGCGGACCGGCGTCGCCTGCGACACCGACCACATGTCGGTGTTGCCGCCGTAGCAGTCGGCGGAGTCGCCGATGGGCGGCAGCTGCGTGATCGGCTGGGGTACGTAGTTGTTGGCCGAGTCCATGACGTTCAGCGTGAGGTTGGACATCGACCGCCAGAAGTTGACGGTGGAGTTGGCCCAGCAGTTGGTGGCGGTGGCGCAGTCGAGGGCGTTCGGGAAGGCCTCGATCTGGCCGTTGATGGTCGTGTCCTGGGGGACGGCGCCCAGTCCGGCCACCTGGGTGTAGTAGCCGACCTCGAATACGAGCGGGTCCGCCGCCGAGCCGTAGGTACCGGGCTCGAAGAACACACCGTAGCCGTCGTCGTTGAACTGGGCCGACAACGGGACCTGCTGGGTGGCGATGTTGTTGAGGTCGCTCTGGATCGCCGCCTGGCTCATCGACGGGGTGAACACGCACACATTCGGCCCGAAGGTCGCCGTGTCGGCGTCCGGGCACAGACTCGACGCCAGACTTGGCGCCGAGGCGGCGGCCGGCGTCGGCGATGAGCCGATGACGGCCGCGCTGGCGGGTACTGCCGCCAGCACGCCGGCGACGAGCGCCGCCGCGAGGATCAGTGGCCTTGCCTTCACACGCATAACTGCACCCCACTGTGCTTGTAACAGGAAGTATCAGCAGGACTGTAACGCGTGGGGCAATCGCCGGCACTAGGTGAGAATGATTTACATTTTTTTCATTTCTTACATTATTTTCACTCGCCTTGCAGTGCGTCACCCGCCGTTCAGGCCGAGCAGTTTCACCGCATTGTCCTTGAGGATCTTCGGTCTCACCTGTGGCTTTATGTCGAGAGCCTCGAAATCGCTCAGCCACCGCTGCGGCGTCAGCAGCGGATAGTCGGTGCCGAACAGCACCTTGTCCTGCAGCAGCGAGTTGGCGGCCCGGACCAGCTCCGGCGGGAAGTACTTCGGTGACCATCCGGACAGGTCGATGAAGACGTTGGCCTTGTGCGTCGCGATCGAGATCGAGGACGCCGCCCACGGCACCGACGGGTGGGCGAGGATGATCCTGAGCTCGGGGAAGTCGGCCGCCACGTCGTCCACCAGCATCGGGTCCGACAGCCGGAGCTTGATCCCGCGTCCGCCCGGCAGCCCGGCCCCGATGCCAGTCTGGCCGGTGTGGAACAGCGCCGGCACGCCGAGCGACTCGATCTGTTCGTAGAGCGGATAGAACTGCGGGTCGTTGGGCGCGAAGCCCTGCATCGAGGGGTGGAACTTGAACCCGCGGGCGCCGTGGTCGCGGACCAGCGACCGGGCCTGGGCAACCGCGTCGGCCCCGCGCAGCGGGTCGACCGAGCCGAACGGGATCAGCACGTCGGCATGCGCGGCGGCCGCATCGAGGATGTCCTCCGACGAAAGCGCGGGGTGGCCGCTCGCGGTGGACGCGTCGACGGTGAACACGACCGCGGCCATGTTCAGCGACCGGTACAGATCGGCGATCTGCTCGAGGGACGGCGTCCGGTCGTGATCCGCGCGGAAGTACTTCGCGGAGGCGTCCATCAGCTCGTCGTCCAGGGAGAAATGACCGTGGCCGTCGGACTCGATGTGCACGTGGACATCAACGGCGGTAAGGGTTTCGGTCCTCATTCATGGCATCGTACAGGTCGCACAACGCGCGGAATGTCGAGTATGCCACCTGAGCAGGCAGATGCGACCCTCTGCGGCTTTGGGGTCGTCCCCAAGATCGCCGACGCCGAACTGGTCGCGGTCGCCATTGCCTACCGCCGGCCCCTTATGCGAGTCTCGGCGGTGTGAGCTCAGACGTCTACCCTCCCGCCGTCCCCATGGACCTGTCCGCGGCCGACCCGGTGACCAGCCCGGTCAAGGCGGGCGACCTGCTCTGGGTCCCCACCGCCGACCGGGTCGCGAACGCCAACATCACCGCCTACCTGGCCTGGCTGAAGGAGAGCCGGGGCCTGGCGTTCGACGGTTACCCCGACCTGTGGGAGTGGTCGGTGACCGAGACCGAGGCGTTCTGGCAGACGGTCTGGGACTACCACGACATCGTCGCCGCCCGCCAGCCGACGGCGGTCTTCGGTGACCGCAGCGCCATGCCGGGCGCGCAGTGGTTCCCCGGCGCGAGCCTCAACTACGCCGAGAACGTGATGGCTCGCGAGACGCCGGGCGAGGTCGCGCTCTACTACCACTCGGAGACGGTGCCGGTCACCCCGCTGCTCTGGGACGACCTGGCCGGGAAGGTCAGGATCCTGGCGACCCAACTGCGGCGCCTCGGCGTGCGTCCGGGCGACCGCGTCGCCTCGACCCTGCCGAACATCCCCGAGGCCGTCATCGCCATGCTCGCGGTCACCTCGATCGGGGCGATCTGGACCAGCGTCTCCCCCGACTTCGGCTGGCGCGGCGTCCTCGACCGGTTCCGCCAGCTCCAGCCGACCGTGCTGATCTGCACCGGCGGCTACCGCTACAACGGCAAGGCCTACGACCGCAGCGGCGAGCTCCGGCAGATCATCGACGACCTGGCCTGCCTCGAGCACGTCATCTACCTGCCGTTCGGCGACGTCCCTGCGCCGGCCGACAACGCCAGGAGCTGGCCCGAGCTGCTCGCCCGGGAGCCGGTGACACGCGACGAGTTCAGGTATCACCACGGTCCGTTCGAGATGCCGCTTTGGATTCTGTTCTCAAGCGGGACCACCGGACTGCCGAAAGCGATCACCCACAGCCACGGCGGCATCCTCCTCGAGCAGCTGAAGTTGCAGCACCTGAACATGAACCTCAGCGCCGGCGACGTGCTGTTCTTCTACACCACCACCGGCTGGATGATGTGGAACTTCCTGGTCAGCTCGCTCCTGCTCGAGGTGAAGCCGCTGCTCTACGACGGCAACCCGGGCTACCCCGAGCCGGACGCGCTGTGGCGGATGGCGGCCGAGGCCAAGGTGACGCTGTTCGGCGGGTCGCCCGCGTACGCGGACATGCTCGCCAAGCGCGGCGTCGTGCCCAAGGACAAGTACGACCTGTCGTCGCTGCAGTGCGTGATGCTGGCCGGGTCGCCGGTCTCGCCCGAGGTGTACGCCTGGTTCCTGCGCAACGTCAAGCGCGACCTGTGGCTGCACGTGGGCAGCGGCGGCACCGACGTTTGCGCCGGCTTCACCGGCGGCTCGCCGACGCTGCCGGTCTACGCGGGCGAGCACCAGCACCGCAACCTCGGGCGTCGCCGCCTACGCGTTCGACATCTGGCGCCAAGCCGGTCGTGAACGAGGTCGGCGAGATGGTCATCACCAGGCCGATGCCGTCGATGCCGGTGAAGTTCTGGGGCGACGACGAGGACATGACCAGGTATAAGGCGACCTACTTCGACGAGTGGCCGGGGATCTGGCGGCAGGGCGACTTCTTCCGCGTCACCGACCGCGGCGGCACGTTCGTGCTCGGCCGGTCGGACGCGACGCTGAACCGGTTCGGGGTCAGGATCGGCACCGCCGAGATCTACAACGTGCTCGAGTCGATCCCTGAGGTGGACGACGCGATCGTGGTCAACCTGGACCTGCCCGGCGGGCACTTCTTCATGCCGATGTTCGTCAAGCTGGCCGACGGGATCACGCTCGACGACCGCGATCGAGAACGAGATCAAGACGCGGCTGCGGCGCGAGTACACGCCGCGGCACATCCCCGACAGGATCATCCAGGTGCCGGCGATGCCGACGACCATCACCGGCAAGAAGCTCGAGGTGCCGGTCCGCCGGCTGCTGATGGGGGTCCCGCTGGAGAAGGCGGCCAACACCAGCGCGATGGCCGACCCGGCCGCCCTCGACGCGTTCATCGACTACGCGCACACCCAGAAGGATTACAGTTTGTAACGAGACTTAGGGGATTTCCAATGACGGAACAGGCAGGCTTCCCGCTCCCCTCGCAGATCGCCGACGTGCCCGGCGCGGAGAACTGGCGCTCCATGTACCGGTACTTCACGCGCTTCCAGCCCGACGACGACAAGCGCTTCTGGTTCTACAACTCGATGCACTTCCCCGAACCGATGCCGGCCTTCGACACGATCACCGGGGAGGTGCCGTACCAGGCGATCGGCGCCAACACCGCGCGGCTGTTCGTGTTCCCGACCACGCTCGGCATCGAGCACCGGATCGTCAACGGGCGGGTCTACATCACCGCCAACCCGGTCCTCGACCCGGCCGAGATCGAGCGCCGCGCGGCCGAGTTCGGCCCGCGGGCGGGATACTACTTCGAGCACTGGGACTCCCTCTACGAGGGGTGGAAGGACCGGCTGCGCGCGCTGATCACCGAGATCGAGTCGATCTCGGTTCCTTCGCTGCCCGAGTGGGAGCCTGCCGACGTCGTCTTCGGCGCGGTCGGCGTCGCGCAGAACCACTACCTGCAGGAGAACTTCCACCGGGTGCTGGCGCTGTACTCGAAGATGTGGCACCACCACACCGAGATGCTGATGCTGGGCTACGGCGCCTACGTGGTGTTCTTCCAGTTCTGCCAGCAGGCGTTCCCCGAGATCAGCGACCAGACGGTGGCCCGCATGGTGGCCGGCATCGACGTGATCATGTACCGGCCGGACGACGAGCTCAAGGGGCTGGCCGCGCTCGCCGTCTCGCTCGGAGTGGATGACCTGTTCACCGAGGGCTGCGTCGCCGCCGACGTGCTCACCGCGCTTGAGTCGCGGGGCGCGGCCGGGGCGCAGTGGCTCGAGGCGCTGGGCAAGGCGCGCGACCCGTGGTTCCACGTCTCGTCCGGCGACGGCTTCTACCATCACCACCTGTCCTGGAACGATGACCTGACCGTCCCGTTCACCGCGCTGCCGGGGTACGTCGCGGACGCGCGGGGCGGCGGCATCCGGCCGCGGCCGACCGAGCAGCTCATCGCCGAGCGGGAGCGGATCGCGTCGGGGTACCGCGAGCTGCTGCCGACGTCCGACGAGCAGGCGGCGTTCGACCAGATGCTCGGGCTGTGCCGGCTGGTGTTCCCGTTCGTCGAGGACCACAAGTTCTACTGCGAGCACTGGTTCACCACCCGGTTCTTCCAGAAGGTGAAGGCGTTCGGTGAGCTGCTGGCGCAGTCCGGCGTGATCGGCTCGGCCGACGACGTCTTCCACCTGCACCACACCGAGGTCGACGAGGCCCTGGCCGACGTGTCGCTGGCCTGGGCGGCCGGCTCGCCTCCGCTCGGGTCCTCGCACTTCCCGCCGATCATCGCCGAGCGCAAGCGGATGCTCAAGGTGCTGGAGGACTGGTCGCCGCCGCCGGCGCTCGGCCCGGTTCCCGAGGCGCTGAACGACCCCGCCGTCCGGATGCTGTGGGGCATCACCTCGGAGCGGATCGCGGCCTGGCTCAACCCCTCGCCCGATGAGGTCGTCGGGGTGGCCGCGTCGGCCGGGATTGTCGAGGGCATCGCCCGGGTGCTGCACGACGTGTCCGAGATCTCCTCCCTCCGCGACGGCGAGATCCTGGTCGTCCCGGTCACCGCGCCGTCCTGGGCGCCGGTGTTCGCGAAGATCGCCGCCGCCGTCTCCGACATCGGCGGGGCGATGTCGCACGCGGCGATCGTCGCCCGCGAGTACGGGATGCCCGCCGTCGTCGGCTGCGGCGACGCGACCAAGCGGATCAGGACCGGCGACCGGGTCCGGGTCGACGGCGACCGGGGAACGGTCCGGGTGCTGGAGTGAGCGGCCCGGAGTTCACGGTTTCGCTGAACGACGCCAGCGAGCCGGCGGTCGTCGGCGGCAAGGGCGCATCGCTGGGCGAGCTCACCCGGGCGGGCGTGGCGGTGCCGCCCGGATTCGTGGTGACCGTCGACGCGTTCGCCGCCGCCATCGCCGCCATCGACCGGTCGGGTGCGTTGCGGGCCGAGCTGTCCGCGCTCGACGCGGCCGACCTCGCCGGGATCGCGGCCGCCGCCGCGCGGATGCGCGTGCTCGTCACCGGCGCTCCGCTGGCCGACGACCTCTACTCGGCGATCGCGGTCGCGTACGCGAAGCTCGGCACCGGTGGCAGCGCAACCGAGATCCTCATCAACAGCGACGTCGCCGTGCGCTCGTCCGCGACCGTCGAGGACTCGGCCGAGGCGTCGTTCGCCGGACTGCAGGACACTTACCTCGGCGTGGTGGGCATCCCGTCGGTGCACGAGCACGTGAGCCGGTGCTGGGCGTCGCTCTACAACGACGAGTCGGTCGCCTACCGCCGCCGGCTGCGGCTGCCCGAGGCTGGCGTTTCAATGGCGGTCGTCGTGCAGCGGATGGTGGCGCCGCGCGCGGCCGGGGTGATGTTCACCCGGTCACCGGTCACCGGGGACCGTTCGGTGGTCGCGATCGAGGCAACCTGGGGGCTCGGCTCGGCGCTCGTCTCCGGTGACGTGACCCCCGACGCGTTCATCGTCAGCAAGATCACCGGCGAGATCACCACCCGCCGCGTCGCCCCCAAGATCAAGATCCACAGCTATCGATCGAACGGGCCCGGGGTGACTGTGGAGGACACCCCGTCTCCGCTGCGCGACGCGCCCAGCCTGACCGACGAGCAGATCCGCGCCCTGGTCGCGATCGGCCGCCAGGTGGAGGCGCACTACGGGGCGCCTCAGGACATCGAATGGGCGCTGCTGGAGGGTGACGAGGCCGACGCCGACGCCGCCGGGCGGATCGTGCTGCTCCAGTCCCGGCCGGAGACGGTCTGGGCCGCTCGGGAGCGGACGCCGGCCGGGACCCCCAAGCCCCGCCCGGCCGACCACGTCCTCGCGCTGTTCGGCGGGCCGCTGTGATCATCGGACGGGGGCGTCGTGGACCTGACCAATGACGACGTGGCCGACATCCTGGCGCTCCTGGACTCGCTGCCCTACGACGCACTCGACTTGCGCACGGACCGCTTCCACCTGACGCTCCGGCGCACCACCGGCGGCGGCTGGACCGAGGAGTCGGAACTGCTGACCCAGCCAACCGACGTGACGCCAGAGGTTGCCGAGCTTGTCAGGGACGGTGGGTCTGGTCGGCCTGACGGTGCGGATCAGGCTGATGGTGCGGATCAGGCTGGTGGCGCTGATGGGGCGGCCGACGCCGACCGGCTCGCCGTGGTCGTCGCGCCGCTTCCCGGAACGTTCTACCGATCGCCCCGGCCGGGCGCGCCGCCGTTCGTGTCCGAGGGAGACGCGGTCGGCGCGGACACGGTCGTCGCGATCATCGAGACGATGAAGCTGATGAACTCCGTGCCCGCGGGGACGCCGGGCCGGGTCGCCAGAATCTGCCTCGAAAACGGCGAGTTCGCCCCGCTCGGGACCACCCTGCTGCTCATCGAGCCCGACTCCCCCACGCCGATCGACCCCGACTCGTGACCAGGCGATGCACGGCCGCACGCGCCGTCCCGCGAAACGCGTCGCGCACCATGGCGCTGAGCGCTTCTTGCTGTTATCCGACCACCTTTCTATCGGTTCCGACCACTCCGATTGTCTTCCTATCGGTTCTGACCACTTTCGCGTCCGTTTTGTCCCGATTCAAGTGGTCAAAAGTGATAGGAAGATGGATTGGGGCCGTCGAAGTGGCGGGAAACGTGGCGGGAAGCGGGGCGTTGGCGTGACCGGCTCGCGGGTGTTTCGGCGGGTGCTGGTCGCTAACCGGGGAGAGATCGCCGTCCGGGTGATCGGGACCTGCCGGCGGCTCGGCATCGAGACCGTGCTCACCGTGTCGGACGCGGACGCCGGGTCACGGCCGGCCCGACTGGCGGACAAGGTCATCAGGATCGGCCCCGCCCGCGCGTCCGACAGTTACCAGAACGTGGACGCGGTGGTCGGGGCGGCGGTCGCGGCGGGAGTTGACGCGGTCCATCCCGGCTACGGGTTCCTGTCGGAGAACGCGCGGCTGGCCCGGGCGTGCGCGGCGGCCGGCGTCGTGTTCATCGGGCCGACGCCTGAGACGCTTGAGGCTGCCGGTGACAAGCTGGCCGCCCGCGAGCACGCCATCGCCGCCGGTCTGCCCGTCCTGCCGGGCGGTCGTATTGGCCCGGTGGGCCACAGGCCCGCTCTATCGGGCCCGGTGGGCCACGAGGCCCGTATGGAGGTGGGCTCGGAGACTGGGTTTCCGGTTCTGGTTAAGGCGGCTGGGGGCGGTGGGGGGCGAGGGCTTCGAGTGGTGCGGGAGCCGGGCGGACTGGCGGACGCGGTGTCGGTGGCGAGCGCGGAGGCGGGGGCCGCGTTCGGTGATCCCCGGGTGTACCTGGAGCGGTACGTGGAGCGCGGGCGTCACGTTGAGGTGCAGATCCTGGGCGACGGGGAGCGGGTCATCCAGCTGGGCGACCGGGACTGCTCGGTCCAGCGGCGGTACCAGAAGCTGATCGAGGAGGCGCCCGCCCCCGGGCTGGAGGCCGGCCTGCGGGGCCGGCTGCGGGCGGCGGCGGTCGCCCTCGGCGAGCATCTCGGATACCGCGGCGCGGGCACGGTCGAGTTCCTGGTCGACGTCGACCGCGGCGAGTTCTACTTCCTTGAGGTGAACGCCCGGATCCAGGTCGAGCACCCGGTCACCGAGGCGATCACCGGGCTGGACCTGGTCGCCGAGCAGATCGCGATCGCCGAGGGCCGGCCGCTGCGTCTCAGGCAGGAGGACGTCACGTTCGCCGGGCACGCAATCGAGTGCCGGATCAACGCCGAGGACCCGGCCCGCGACTTCCGGCCGAGCCCGGGAACGGTCAGCCGGGCGGTGTTCCCGGTCAGCGTGGGGGGTGGACGAAACACGCGTGGGTCGCGAGACACAGGGGGCGAGGCGAGCGCGGGCGAGAGGGGCTGTCGCGCGGGCGGATGGGTCCGGGTGGATACGCATGTGCAGGCCGGGGCGGCGGTGCCGCCGTACTACGACTCGCTGCTGGCGAAGGTGATCGCTTGCGGTGCCGACCGGGGCGAGGCGCTGGGGACGTTGCGGGAGGCGCTTGACCGGTGCCTGGTCGAGGGAGTGGTGACCAACCTGGAGATGCAGCGGGCGGTGGTTGGCAGCGCGGGGTTCGCGGACGGCGGGGTGGATACCGGATACCTCGGACGATGGCTGGCCGGGAGATCAGCAGCCGGGGACGGGATAGGGCTGGCCGGGAAGCCGGGAGACGGCGACGGGGTGGAGTCGCCCGGGACCGTTCGGGATGATGCCGGGGTTGATCTTGATGGCTGAGATCCAGCTGGTGGATGTGTCGCTGCGGGACGGCAACCAGTCGCTGTGGGGGGCGACCGGGCTGCGGACCGCGCATATCGCCACGATCGCGCCGGTGCTCGGGCGGACCGGGTTCCGGGCGCTTGACTACTCGTCGTCGACGGCGATGGGGGTGTCGGTGCGGACGCACCGGGAGGACCCGTGGGCGCTGCTGCGGCTGGCCCGGGCGGCCATGCCTGACACGCTGCTGCAGTTCATCGGGACCGGGTTCCGGTTCATCTCCTGGGAGCGGGCCCACCCCGAGGTGATCCAGCTGGTCTACACGGCGCTGGTCCGCAACGGGATGGACCGGTTCGTGGTGCTCGACCCGACCCACGACATGGACGCGGCCCGGGCCACCGCCGCGATCGCCAAGAAGGCCGGGGCGCGCGAGGTGATCGGGGCGCTGACCTACACGATCTCGGCCGTGCACGACGACGCGTTCTACGCCGGCATCGCGGCCGCCTACGCCGACTGCCCGGACATCGACCGGGCCTACATCAAGGACCCGGCCGGCATCCTCACTCCCGACCGGGCGCGCACCCTGATCCCGGCCGTGCAGGCCGCCCTGCGCGACGGTACCGATAAAGACACCGGCAAGCCGCTTGAGCTGCACTCGCACGCCTCGCTCGGGCTCTCCCCGCTGACCTGCCTGGTCGCGGCCGAGCTGGGGGTGCCGGTGCTGCAGGTCGGCTGCGGCGCGCTCGGCAACGGCACCTCGCTGCCCGACGCGGAGGACCTGGTGGCCAACCTGCGGGCGAGCGGGCACACGGTCGACATCGACGACCGGCTGCTGGCCGCGGTCGCCCGCTACTTCGACCGGCTGGCCGGGGCCGAGGGGCTGCCGCCGGGTGAGCACCGGGGCTTCGACGCCGCGTTCATGGAGCACCAGCTGGCGGGCGGGGTGATGTCCACCACCAGGCGGCAGCTGGCCGAGCTGGGGATGGCGGACCGGTTCGGCGCGCTGATGGCCGAGATCGGCCAGGTCCGGGCGGAGCTCGGGTACCCGATCATGGTGACGCCGTTCCCGCAGATGGTGATCGGCCAGGCCCTCGCCAACCTGGTATCGGTCCGCGCTTCTTCCGGCGGCGGGGCCCGCTACGACAACGTGCCCGACCAGGTGATCAGGTACGTGCTCGGCACGTTCGGCAAGCCGACCGCCCCGGTCGACCCGTGGGTGCTCGGCCGGGTGCTCGACCGGCCGCGGGCGGCGGAGCTCGCGGCCGAGCCGGAGCCGCTGGACGTGGCCGCGCTGCGCAGGCGGTTCGGCGCGCGGGTCAGCGACGAGGAGCTGCTGCTGCGGTTCGGGATGCCGGGGGCCGAGGTGGACGCGATGATCGCGGCCGGCCCGGCCGTCACCCACTACAACCCGGACCTGGTGCCGGTGCTGCGGCTGCTGCGCGAGCTCGGCTCGCGGCCGGCCGTACGCGAGCTGACAGTGCAGAAGCCGGGGTTCCGGCTGTCGCTTGAGGGGCGGGCGTCGTGACCAGCGTCTCGGTTGAGGTGACAGAGCGGCTGCGGAGCGCGCGCGGGTTCATCTTCGACATGGACGGGACGCTGGTGCTCGGCGACCGGGTCAACCACGGGCTGCGGCCGCTGCCTGGCGCGATCGCGATGCTGGAGTGGGCCCGCTCGCGCGGGCGACCGTACTTGGTGTTCACCAACGGGACCAACCGCACGCCCGCGGCACTTCGCCCGGGTGCTGCGGGACGAGGGGCTGGACGTGCCCGACGACCGGATGATGACGCCTGCCTCGAGCGCGGTCGTGATGTTCGCGAAGCGCGGGTTCAAGCGGGTCATGGTGCTCGGGGTGTCCGGGCTCATCGACCCGCTGCGCGAGGCGGGCATCGAGGTCGTGCTGCCGACGGCGGGGGTGGCGCCCGGCGGCGACACCGGGGCGGTGCCCGGAGTTGACGCCGTCTTCGTCGGCTGGTTCCGCGAGTTCACGATGGACCACCTGGAGGCCGCGTGCCACGCGGTGTGGGCCGGGGCGGAGCTCTACAGCGCGTCAGAGACGCCGTTCTTCGCCTCGGCGGGCGGCCGGGCGCTGGGCACGTCGCGGGCGATCTCGGCGATGATCCGGTCGATCACCGGGTGTTCGCTCACCATCACCGGCAAGCCGTCGCCTGACGCGCTGCGCGCCGCCGCGACCAGGCTCGGGGTGCCCGCCAGGCACCTGGTCGTGGTCGGCGACGATCCGCTGCTCGAGGTGCCGATGGCGCACCGCGGCGGCGCGCTCGCGGTCGCGGTCGACACCGGCCTCGGCGGCCCCGACGCCTACGATCACCTGCCGCCGGGGCGGCGGCCGCAGCTGCACCTGCGGGGCGTCGACGAGCTGCTCGCGCTGTGCCGGGAGGGTTCGCGATGACCGGCGCGGCTCGGGATGATCAGCCCGCGCGGGCGGGTTACACCCCGCGGAGGCGTCCGGCGGCATTCGTGACCGCGCGGGTAAAACCCGGCCGCCCGGGTAGCGCGTGGTCCCTGGAAGGCACGCGGCCCGACGCACCACACAACACAGGAGGCACGTCATGCCCGAGATGATGCGAGCGGTTGGCTTCACCGAGTTCGGCGACCCGTCGGTGCTGCACATGGTCACCGTGCCCAAGCCCGCGCCCGGCCCCGGGCAGGTCCTGGTCAAGGTCGCGGCGGCCACGGTGAACCCGACCGACCTCGGCTTCCGGGCCGGCGGCCGGGCGCTGCCGGCCGGGGTCGAGCCGCCGTATATCCCAGGCATGGACCTGGCCGGGGTGATCGACGCCGTCGGCCTCGACGTGACCGGACCGGACGGCACCCGCTGGCGGGTCGGCGACCGGGTGATGGCGGCGGTCGCGCCGGCCGTGCCCGGCGGCGGCGCGCAGGCCGAGTACGTCGCCGTCGCCGAGGACGCGCTCGCCCGGGTCCCGGACGGGTGGTCGCTCGAGGAGGCGGCGACGCTGCCGATGAACGGGCTGACCGTGCGGAACGCGCTCGACCTGCTGGCGCTGCCGGCCGGCTCGACCCTCGCGGTGACCGGGTCGGCGGGCATCGTCGGGCAGTTCGCGATCCAGCTCGGCCGGCACGAGGGGCTGACCGTGATCGGCGACGCGGCGCCGTCCGAGATCGAGCTGATCGAGTCGTTCGGCGCGCACCGGGTGGTCCCGCGGGGCGAGGGCAGCGAGCCCGAGCTGCGGGAGATCTACCCCGACGGCGTGGACGCGGTCCTCGACGCGGCGCTGCTCGGGCCCGAGATCATCGGCGCGGTCCGGGACGGCGGCCAGCTGCTCGCCGTCCGCCCGTACGCGGGGCCGTCCGAGGACGGGCAGGCAGAGCGGGACATCGCCGTCCACCTGGTGCTGGTCGGCCGGCACCTGCACGAGGGTCACCGCATCGCCGAACTGGCCGACCTGGTGACCAAGGGCGTGCTCACGCTGCGGATCGCCGGGGTGCTGCCGGCCGACCACGCGGCCGAGGCGCACCGGCGGCTGGCGGCCGGCGGGGTCCGGGGCCGCCTGGTGCTGACCTTCTAGCGGGCGGGCCGGCGGATACGCGGGCTTCGGGCGACAGGTGTCCGATGTGCTCGGTTTGGGCATCTATCGCCATGGCCGCCCCCGTCAGTAGCTGGAGTAATCGCGTCATGACAGTCAGCACGGTCCGTTCGCAGGAAAAGACAGCATCCGCCCGGCACCCGCTGGCGCCGCTCACGGTGGCCGAGGCGGGGGCGGCGGCGCGGCTCGCCCTCGACGCGTCCGGGCCGGGCAGCCGGCTGGTGTACTGCGCGCTCGACGAGCCGGCCAAGGCGGCCGTGCGCGGCTGGGATGGCGGCGGCGGCCAGCCGGTTCCGCGGCAGGCGCTGTGCGTGATCTACGAGCGCCCGCAGGGCCTTACCTGGCTGGTGACCGTGGTGCTTGGCGAGCAGGCCCGGGTGGCCAGCGCGGTGCCCGTGCCCGGGGTGCAGCCGCTGGTCACCGGCGACCAGTTCGTCGCCGACAGCGAGCGGATCAAGCAGGCGCCCGCGTTCCAGGCGGCGCTCGCCCGGCGGGGGCTGACCGACATGTCGGCCATCGCGGTCGACGCCTGGCCGGCCGCCTACTTCGGGCTCGACGTCGACAAGTCGGGGCGGCCGCTGGCGCGGGCCGTCGCCTACGCGCTCGACGGGCCGAACCCCAACCCGTACGCGCGGCCGATCGAGAACCTGGTCGTGATCTGGGACCGGGACGCGGGCGAGATCGTCGAGCTCCAGGACGGCGACCCGGTGCCGCTGCCGGCCGACCCCGGCCGGTACGACGCCGACGGCACCGCGCCGCACCGCGAGATGGCCGAGCTGCGGATCCTGCAGCCGGACGGCCCCGGCTTCACCGTCGACGACGGGCAACTGCGCTGGGGTCCGTGGCAGCTGCGGGTCTCTCTGCACCCGGTCGAGGGCCTGGTGCTGCACGAGGTCACCTACATCGAGGGGATGAGGCCGCGGCCGATCCTGTTCCGCGCGTCGATGTCGGAGATGGTCGTGCCCTACGGGTCGACGGCGATGAACCACTGGTGGAAGAACGCGTTCGACGCGGGCGAGTGCGGGCTCGGGCTGTGCGCCAGCTCGCTCGAGCTCGGCTGCGACTGCCTGGGCGAGATCGTCTACCTGGACGGCGTCCAGGTAGACGCCGAGGGAGCCGCGACGCCGCTGCGCAACGCCATCTGCCTGCACGAAGAGGACTACGGCATGCTCTGGAAGCACGTCGACGCCAGGCACCGGGTGAGCGAGACCCGCCGGTCGCGGCGGATGGTCGTGTCCTCGATCGCGACCGTGGGCAACTACGAGTACGGCTTCTTCTGGTACTTCTACCTCGACGGGACCATCCAGGCCGAGGTCAAGCTGACCGGGATCATCCAGACCCAGGCGGTCCGCCCGGGCGAGCGGGTCCCGTACGCGAACCCGGTCACCCCCGAGCTGGCCGGGCCGCACCACCAGCACGTGTTCAGCTACCGGCTCGACTTCACCCTCGACGGGGCGGCCAACGCCGTCTACGAGGTCGACGCGGTGCCGGTGCCGACCGGGCCGGACAACCCGCACGGCAACGCGTTCACCGCGCAGGCGACGCTGCTCGAGACCGAGCTGCAGGCGCAGCGGCTGGCGGCGGCGGACAAGTCCAGGTACTGGAAGATCGTCAACCACGACGTCCGCAACGCGGTCGGCGAGCCGGTCGCCTACAAGCTGGTCCCCGCCCACGCGACCGCCCCGCTGCTGGCTCAGCCGGACGCGGCGATCACCGCCCGGGCGGCGTTCGGCACCAAGCACCTGTGGGTGACCCCGTTCGCGGCCGACGAGCGGCGGGCGGCGGGCGACTTCCCCAACCAGCATCCGGGCGGCGACGGGCTGCCCCGGTGGACGGCGGCCGACCGGCCGGTCGTCGACACCGACATCGTGGTCTGGCACACGGTCGGGGTGACCCACTTCTGCCGGCCGGAGGACTTCCCGGTCATGCCGGTGGAGTACACCGGGTTCACGCTCAAGCCGTTCGGCTTCTTCGACCGGAACCCGGCGATCGACCTGGCGCCGCCGGCGTCGGCGGGGGGCGACCACTGCCACCCGTAGCGCTGTAAAGATCTGTAAAGAGGAGAATCGTCGTGCGCGTCGTTCGTCTCGGCCGGACGTCCATCGAGATCAGCGAGTTCATCTTCGGCGCGGGCGGGATCGGCGGCGTCGGGAGCTCGCCCGCGACCCGCGGCCAGGGCATCTCGCGCGAGCAGGGGCTAGACCGTCTGGACGAGGCCCGCGCGTTGGGCATCACGGTCATCGACACCGCCGACGCCTACGCCGGCGGCGCGAGCGAGCAGGCCGTGGGTGAATGGCACCGTACGCGCCAGCCGCAGGACGTCCTGCTGCAGAGCAAGGTAGGCGGCGGCGTGACCGATTCTGGCGACTGGCGCGCCAACCTGTCCCGGGGGCACATCGACCGGCAGCTGGCACGCAGTATCCAGCGACTCGGCCGGGTCGACCTCTACCTGTCCCACGTCCCTGATCCGCAGACCCCGCTCGCCGAGACACTCGAGGCGTTCGCCGCCGCCCGGGACGCCGGCCTGATCCGCGCGTTCGGTATGAGCAACGTGGACGCGGCCCTGCTCGAGCAGCTGCTGCTCACGGCGGACAGGACCGGCCTGCCCCGGCCGGAGTGGATCCAGAACGGCCTGAGCCTGCTGAACCGAGGCGACGAGAAAGACCTGCTGCCGATGCTGACCAGCGAGGGCATTGGCTACACGCCGTTCTCCACGCTGGCCGGCGGGGTCCTGTCGGACCGGTACCTGGACGGCGCGGCGGTGGAGCCGGGCAGCCGCATCGCCGTCGCGGGCTCTCTCTACTACCGCGGCATGCACACCGCGGGCAACCTGGCCCGGGTGGCAGCGCTCCGCGACTTCGCGCGCGACCGCGGCCTGAGCGTCGCCGGGATGGCACTGGCCTGGCTCCGGGCGCATCCGGCGGTCACCGCCCCGATCATCTCGCCCAGCAAGCCCGACCAGTGGCAGGCCGTCCGCGAGGCGCTCAACCAGGACCTCAGCCAGGAAGACTTCGCCCGGGTCGGGGCCATTTTCGACTAGCCTTATCGCTCCCTGGCCGGGATGACGAGGCCGGACTCGTACGCGGTGACCACCGCCTGGGTGCGGTCGCGGAGGCCGAGCTTGCCCAGCGTCCGGCTGACGTGGGTCTTCACCGTGTCCTCGGTCACGACCAGCCGGGCCGCGATCTCGGCGTTGGACAGGCCCGCGGCGACCAGCCGCAGCACCTCGGTCTCGCGTGGGGTCAGCGTGCGCAGCGCCGCCGACGCGGCGGCGCTGCCCGCCCCGGCCGCCGGGTCGGCCGAGTGCGGCCGGATCCGGGCGAACTCGCTGATCAGCCGCCTGGTGACGGCGGGCGCGAGCAGCGCGTCGCCAGACGCGACGACGCGGACGGCCTCGAACAGCCGCTCGGCGGTGACGTCCTTGAGCAGGAACCCGCTGGCGCCCGCCCGCAGCGCGTCGAAGACGTACTCGTCCAGGTCGAACGTGGTCAGGATCAGCACCCGGGGCGCGTGCTCGGGGTCGAGCGCGAGCTGCCTGGTCGCCTCGATGCCGTCGATGCCCGGCATCCGGACGTCCATCAGCACCACGTCGGGCCGGGCCGACCGGCAGACCCGCACCGCCTCGGCCCCGTCGGCGGCGGTGCCGAGCACGGTGAAGTCCGGCTGGGTGTCGAGCAGGGCGGCGAAGCCTGCCCGCACCACCTCGTGGTCGTCGGCCACGACGATGCGGATCAAGCCGGTCACGCCGCCGCCGGTCACGCCGCCGCCGGTCATGTCTCCCCGGCTTGGCGGCGGGCAGCTCGGCCTCGACCAGGAACCCGCCGCCGGGGGCCGGGCCGGTCCTGAGCGACCCGCCGACGGTGGCGGCCCGCTCGCGCATGCCGAGCAGCCCGTGCCCGGCAACCGAGACGCCGGACGGGCCCGGGCCGTTGTCCCTGACCTGCAGCCAGCAGCGCGTCGCCGAGTAGCGCAGCTCGACGTCGACCGCGGTGCCGGGCGCGTGCCGCCGGGCGTTCGTGAGCGCCTCCTGCACGATCCGGTAGGCGGCCAGCTCGACGCCGGGGTCGAACGGCGCGACCGGGCCGGACACGATCAGCCGGGCGGCAGCCCCCGAGGCCTCCCTGGCGCCGTCGATCAGCTCGGCCAGCTGCGCCAGCCCCGGCTGTGGTTGCCGGTCGCCGACGGCGCCGTCGACGTCCTCGCGGAGCACCCCGAGCAGCCGCCGCATCTCGGTCAGCCCGGCCCGGGCGGTGTCGCCGATCTCGGCGAATCGCTGCGCCCCGGCGGCCGGCAGGCCCGGGGTGGTCAGCCGCGCGGTCTCCGCCTGAACCGCGATCATGGAGATGTGGTGCGCGACGACGTCGTGCAGTTCGCGGGCGATGCGGGCCCGTTCGCCGCGGGCCAGGTGCTCGGTCAGCGTGTCGGCCAGCATCGCCCGGGCCGCGCTCTGCCGGGCCTCGTCGGCCCCCGCTCGCCGGGCGATCGCGGCCCCGACCGCGATCGGGGCGGCCGCGGCGAGCAGCACCGCCGTCGCGCCGCCGTGGAAGGCCAGCGCGAGCACGAGGGCCGGCGCCGCCAGGGCGGCGATCACCAGTTGCCCGCCGCCCGAGGTGGCCGCCTCGGCGGCGCGGCCGCCCCCGCCCCCGCCGCCGTCGCGATCTGGGCCGGCCCGGCCGAATCCCGCCGTCCAGCCGAGCCGGTAGCTGGCGATCACCTGGGCGATCAGTCCGGCCACGGTCGGCTGGCCGAAGGCGATCAGCACCAGCGCGCTGGCGGCGGTGATCGCCGCCGCCGCCGCGACCGGGCGCAGGAAGATCAGCGGGACCGTGCCTGCCAGCGCCAGCAGGCCAAGCGCGACCGTGTACGGGGCCGAGCCGCCGATATCGGTCGCATTCACGGTGTGGCTGAGGCCCTGGGCGATCGCCTGGCCGAACGCGGCCAGCGCCAGCAGCGGGCCGGCCAGCGCCAGCGCGCTCGGCGAGCCGGCGATCCGCCGCCGGGTCCGTCCAGTCGCCATAGAAGTCATCGTCCCTCATTGTCCCCGCAGGCCGGACCGGCCGCGTCCCCCTGGCCGGGTATTCTCGCCATCCCCCGCAAGGGGGAGACCACCCCGGCCGAAGACGGCCCTCAAGCGTGACGACCGCCGCCGTCGGCGGTCTCTACCCTCGGTGACCATGGAAGCAACGATCGAAGTGGCCGGGCTGCGCAAGCGGTTCGGGCCGACGCTGGCGCTCGACGGCATGTCCTTCACCGTCCAGCCCGGCCAGGTGACCGGCTTCGTCGGCCCGAACGGGGCCGGCAAGTCCACCACGATGCGCGTCGATCCTCGGCCTCGACGCCGCCGACGACGGGCACCGCCCTCATCGGCGGGCGGCCGTACCAGAGCCTGCGGCATCCGCTCAGCCACGTCGGGGCGCTGCTCGACGCGGCCGCGCTCCAGCCCGGCCGGACCGCCCGCAACCACCTGCTCTGGCTGGCCCACTCGCAGGGACTCGGCCGGACCCGGGTCGACCAGGTCATCGGGCAGGCCGGGCTCGAGTCGGCCGCCAAGCGGAAGGCCGGCGGTTACTCGCTCGGCATGCGGCAGCGCCTCGGCATCGCCGCCGCCCTGCTCGGCGACCCGCCGGTGCTGATGATGGACGAGCCGTTCAACGGGATGGACCCTGAGGGCATCATCTGGATGCGCGGCTTCCTGCGCGGGCTGGCCGCCCAGGGCCGGGCCGTGTTCGTGTCCAGCCACCTGATGAGCGAGCTGCAGGACACCGCCGATCACCTGGTGGTGGTCGGCCGGGGCAAGGTCATCGCCGACGCCAGCGTCAGCGACCTGATCGCGGCCGCCTCCGATGACCGGGTCGAGCTGCGCACCAGCGCTCGGGCCGAGGCGATGACCGTCCTCGCCCGGGCGGGGGCCGAGGTCGCGGCGACCGCGCCCGGATGTCCTCACGATCAAAGGCCTTTCCTCCGAACGGTCCGTGGCGGCTCTCACCGCCGACCGTGTCCCCTTCACCGAGGTGACCGCCCACCGGGCGACCCTCGAGGAGGCCTACATGGAGCTCACCCGCGACGCGGTGGAATACCGCGCCGCCGCCGTCACCGAAGGAACGACGCCATGACCACGAGCACGCCGTACCGCTCGACCGCGCGGGACGCGCGCGACGGGTTCGGCCAGCTGCTGCACGCCGAGTGGACCAAGTTCCGCACCGTCCGCGGCTGGGTGCATCGGCATGATCGTCGCGGTCCTCGTCACGGCCGGGATCGGGCTCTTCGTCGCGGCCGGGGGCGCCAGCCAGTCGTGTCAGTCGGTCGGGCGGGCCCGGCCAGCTCCGGCGGGGGATGCGGGTCCGCGCCCGCGCTGACGCTCGGGCCGGGCGGCGAGCCGGTGACCGACAACTTCTACTTCGTCCGGCAGCCGCTCGCCGGCAACGGCAGCATCACGGTCCGGGTGACCTCGCTGACCAGCCTGCTCCCGCCGGCCGGGCAGCCGTTCGGCGCGACCCCCCGCGGCCGGGCCTGGTGCCGTGGTCCAAGGCCGGGATCATCATCAAGTCGAGCCTCTCCCCGGGGTCGGCCTACGCGGCGATGATGGCCACCGGCGGCAACGGGGTGCGGATGCAGTGGAACTACACCGGCGACACGCCCGGCCTGCCCGGCCCCGTCTCGGCCGCGAGCCCGCGCTGGCTCAGGCTGACCCGCGACGGCGACACGATCACCGGCTACGACTCCGCCGACGGCGCCAACTGGACGCACGGTCGGCGTCGTGCGGCTGGCGGGTCTGCCGTCCACCGTCCAGGCCGGCCTGTTCACCGCCTCGCCGATCCTGCCGCCGAAGGCCGTTAACATCGCCGGGGTAGCCCAGGGTGGCGGCGGCTCAACCGCCTCCTCGGCCGTCTTTGATCACCTCAGCCGGTCCGGCGCGTGGCCCGCCAGCGTCTGGACCAGCGGCTACACCGAGGGCGACGAGGCCGCGGAAGCGCAGGGGATCGGCGGGTACCGGCCAGGCGTCCGGCCGGATCACCGTGACCGGGCAGGGCGACATCGCGCCCGCCATCCCCCAGGGCGAGCCCGGCCTTTCCGAGACCACCGTCGCGGCCTACCTCATCGGCACGTTCGTGGGGCTGATCGCAGTGGCCGTGGTGGCGACGATGTTCATGACCGCCGAGTACCGGCGCGGCCTGATCCGCACCACGCTGGCCGCCAGCCCGCGCCGGGGCCGGATGCTCGCGGCCAAGGCGCTCGTGATCGGGGCGGTCGCGTTCGCGGCCGGGCTGCTCGGCGCCATCGGCGCCATCGGTCGTCGGCACCGTGATCGCGCACTCCCGCGGATCGCAGATTTTCCCTGAGCCGTGGCCGACCGAGGTGCGGATGATCGTCGGCACGGGGCGCTCGTCGCCGTCGTCGCCGTCCTCACCCTCGCCGTCGCCATCATCGTGCGCCGCAGCGTCGCCGCGGTCACGATCGTCTTCGCGGCGATCGTGGTGCCGTACTTCCTGGCCGCCATCCTCATCCTGCCGGTCGGCCTCGCCGACTGGCTGCTGCGGGTCACCCCGGCCGCCGCCTTCGCCGTCCAGCAGGCGACGCCGCGGTATCCGCAGGTGCAGGCCTACTACGCGCCGGTGTCGGGGTTCTACCCGCTCGCGCCGTGGGCCGGCTTCGCGGTGCTCTGCGCCTGGACGCTGGCCGCCTGCGGCGGAGCCGTCTACCTGCTGCGCCGGCGGGACGCGTGAGCCAGACCGCCCGGGCGGAGGCGCTGCACGCGGAGTGGACCAAGCTGCGGACGCTGCCGGGGACCGGCTGGCTGCTGGTCGCCGCGGCCGCGCTCACGATCGCGGTGAGCACGGCCGCGGACGCCGCGTCCACCTGCCCGTCCGGCGGCTGCCAGGCCGACCCGGCCAAGCTCAGCCTGACCGGCGTCCAGGTCGGCCAGGCGATCGTGGCGATCATCGCCGTGCTGGCGATCAGCAACGAGTACAGCACCGGCATGATCCGGGTGACGCTGACGGCGATCGCCGCGGCGGTGGTCCGTCCTCGGCCTCCAAGGCGGCCGTCGTCGGCGGCCTGGTGCTGGCGACCGGAGCTCGTCGCCGTGCTCGGTTCGGTCCTGGCCGGACGGCTGATCCTGCCCGGTCGCGGCTTCACCGCCGCGCATGGCTTCGCGCCGCTGTCGCTGGCGGACGGCGCGGTGCTGCGCGCCGCCTGCGGGTCGGTCCTGTACCTGGCGCTGATCGCGCTGCTTGCGCTCGGGATCGCCACCGCCGTCCGGGACTCGGCGGTGGCGATCGGCCTCGTCCTCGGCCTGCTGTACGTGTTCCCGATCGTGAGCAGCGTGGTCGGCAACCAGCACTGGCAACGGCACCTGGAGCAGGTCAGCCCGATGACCGCCGGGCTCTACATCCAGGTCACGGTCGGGGTACATGCCCTGCCGCTGACCCCCTGGCAGGGCCTCGGCGTGCTCGCCGCCTGGTCCCTCGGCGCACTGCTGCTCGGCGCCCTGGCGCTGTGCCTGCGCGACGCCTGAACGCCGCGCAATGCCCTACAGTCGTGGCCGATGCTTCCTCACGATTCCCGGCTATGTCAGCTCGACCAGGGGAAAGCCGCGATGGCGACGTGGGGGGATGAGGAAATTCTGCCTCCGGGTGGCGGTGAGGAATCGTTCGAGGCCGTTGTCGCTCGGGTCCACGCCGTACTTCTGCTGTAGATCCAGCGAGGCCTGGTTGACGCGCAGCGTCTTAAAAAAGTCGGCCGACGGCACGAATGCAGTGAATTGGAGTTTGGGCAGGAGGTCGCCGCCGGGGACATCCATGGTATCGAGTCCTGGCCCGTCCATGCGAAGGTGAATGGGCGTTCCGTCGGCCGCGCGCGACGAACGCTGGAGACAGGAAAGGTGCCCCATCCTGCGCTCTGCGCTGTTCGTGCCGATGCCCTGCGCGGTTTGGGCGGCGTAGCCCGGCCCGCGGTTGTCGTTCGGGAGGAGTGACGGTCCGCCCCCGTCGGTGAACTGATCGGTGTTGCCGGCGGCGATGTTCGGTGCGTGGAACATGTACTGCACGCGCTCGGTGAATGTACCGTCCGAACCCGGCGGCGATGCGTCGCTGTCCATGTCAAAGAACTGGAGCATGTCGAGTATGACGTGGGACAGATGCTGAATCGAGCCGTTATCGAAGTAGTCGCCGGTATCGGCGGTCGTCAGGTGGGCCGAGGAATTCCCCGCGAACGTGCAGATGGCGGCCGGTCCTGACCCGTTGACGTGCTGGTCGGCGAAGCCCATCCACATCGGCGACTGGTGCTGGATGAAGTTGGCGAAGGGCAGGCTGTTCTGCTGGGCGAGTGTCTTCGGCAACCCCATCTGAATGAACATGTTCCTGCTTGACGTGAACCGGAGGAAGCCATTCCAGGCCGGGGAGGCGACCGTCTGCCCGTTGAGCTTATTGCTCCCGCCGAACCAGGCGACCACATCGGCCAGGATGCTCGCGTTGTCGCTGCGCAGCGTGAACAGCATGTCATTGCCCTCGATGGCCACGTCGACGTTGTAGCGCAGCTTGCTGATGCCTGGGTTAGCCGGGCTGACATCGGTCGGGCCGGGCACTGCCTCTTCCAGCACGTACCGGCTGGAATCCGAGGCAAGCCGCGGCATGTGCGTCGATACGAGCGATCCGGTAAGGCCGCCGGGAAGCCGGCTGAAATACGGCAGACCATAGGCGACAAAGGTGAGCAGCGACGCCGCGCCCCACGGATAGAACTCCTCGATCACCTCTACCGCGCGGCTGACCGCCGACTGTCCCTCCTTCGTCGGGGTCCCGTTGAGCGCCGCGGTAAGGAAGACAGTGTGAACCGGCGGCATCTGGAATTCCACGCCGCTTCCGTAGGTCTGTGGCGGCACCGAAAGGAACGCGGAAATGTCGAACTGGGTGTCGGACGGGCTAGTGGCGGCATTCGCACGCTCGGGAAGGAAGGAGAAAGGACCGACAGCCTCGAGGGCAGCCACAGCCGCAACCAGCGCGCCTCCCCTCTTCAGGACGTCGCGGCGGGTTATGTGCCTTTGAGTACCCATCGATGTTTCTCCTTAGCCTGTATGGACTCTCGTTTGACATCGGGTCAAACGTCCGCCGTTCCGGCGAGGTCATATCCGGTCAATGGAAGTGATCGCCCAGCCGTGCCTGGTCCGTGCCATCCCCAGATGCGCGTGGTAGGGGCCGTACCTGACCCGGCGGAGGGTCATCACGACCTCGGACGGAAACCCTCCGATGGAAAAGTTGGTCACTGGGCCGCCCATGCCGTCCAGCATGCGGGCGAGCTGAAGGAACGAGCCCAGCGTCATCCTCCGGCCGTCCGGCCCGATCGCTGCAGGGGCGAGGTAGCCGAACGCCTTCTGGTAGTTCCGGGTGAGGATGGCCCGGTAGTAGGCGGTCACCACCGCCACTACTGATGGCGTGGCGGCCGGTGGCGCCTGAGCCGAGCTGGCGCCGGTCGCGGCGGATGTGACCGCGACCGACGCCGGCCGGGTGTGTGACGCCGGCGTGGCGGCGCTGCCTGTGCACGCGGCGAGCGCCGCGATCAGGCAACTGGACAGCGAGCGGCAGGCCGGTCGTCTCATGTCATCCGCTCAGGATCTCGATGCCGTTGACCTGGGCGTTGTCCTTGACGGTGGTGAACTGGATGGTGAACGTCCCGTTGGCCGGGGCGACCTCGGTGAACTGCTCCGCCACCGCCTTGTACTCTCCGCCGGCGGTCGCGAAGATGTCGAAGTTCGTCAGCACCTGCGTCCCGTCGATCAGCACGTTGAAGATCCGCGAGCCCGCCGTCGTCCAGTACTCCTCGGCGAAATGCAATCGGATCGTGTAGCTGGTCCCGGCGGTGAACCCGGGGATCGCGTAGCTGAAGTTGCCGTACCGGTTGTGCTGGTAGACCGACTGCGGAGCGGGGTTGGTCACGCCCGTGGTGCTGATCGCGTTGGTCGTGGCCGAGGTCGCGCCGCCGGTGAAGTCCTCGTCGGCTACCCAGGTCCCGGTCGCCGGACCGCCGGCGCTGATCTGCAGGCTGGACGGCGGCGGCGGCGATGACGTCGTCGGTATCGCGGTCACCTCGCTGGAATGCGCCGACGTGCCGGCGCTGTTCGTCGCGCTGACCGTGTAGTAGTACGTGGTGCCGTTGGTCAGCCCGGTGTCGGTGAAGCCGGTGGACGTGGATGTGCCAACCGGCGTGGCGCCTTCGCCGCCTGACGCGGTACCGCGGTAGATGCTGTAGCTGGTGGCGCCCGGGCTGGCGTTCCAGGACAGGTTAACCGCGGCGTTGTCGGCGATCGCGGCGAGGCCGGTGGGCGTCGGCGGTGGCGCCGGGCTCGAGGACGACAGGATCTCGATGCCGTTGACCTGGGCGTTGTCCTTGACGGTGGTGAACTGGATGGTGATGACGCCGTTACTCGGGGCGACCTCGTTGAACTGCTCCGCCACCGCCTTGTACTCTCCGCCGGCGGTCGCGAAGATGTCGAAGTTCGTCAGCACCTGCGTCCCGTCGATCAGCACGTTGAAGATCCGCGAGCCCGCCGTCGTCCAGTACTCCTCGGCGAAATGCAATCGGATCGTGTAGGTAGCCCCGGGGATGGCGCCGGGGATCGCGTAGCTGAAGTTGCCGTACCGGTTGTGCTGGTAGACCGACTGCGGAGCGGGGTTGGTCACGCCCGTGATGCTGATCGCGTTGGTCGTGGCCGAGGTCGCGCCGCCGGTGAAGTCCTCGTCGGCCGTCCAGGTCCCGGTCGCCGGGCCGCCGGCGCTGATCTGCACACTGGTCGGCGACGACGCCGACGGCTTCGCCGACACCTCGCTGGACTGCGCCGACGTGCCACCACCGTTGGTCGCGCTGACCTTGTAGTAGTACGTGGTGCCGTTGGTCAGCCCGGTGTCGGTGTAGCTGGTCGATGCGGTCGTGGCGACCGGAGAAGTGCCCTCGCCGCCCGAGGTAGTGCCGCGGTAGATGTTGTAGCTGGTTGCACCCGAGCTCGCAGTCCAAGTCAGCGCCACCGAGGCATTGCCCGCGGTCGCGGCCAGGCCGGTGGGCGTCGGCGGCGGGGGCGGCGGGCTGGTGCCGAGCAGGCCGAAGATGGCTAGGCCGGCCGGCAGTCCCACGAACACCTCGCCGTTCGCGACGGTCGGCGTCGCGTACTTGACCTCTCCTGGCAGGCCGTCGCGGCTGGAGTCCATGCCGCTGTTCCAGTATTCCTCGGCCAGGTTCGCCGGGTTAAGCGCGTGCAGTTCCCCGCCGTAGTCCTGGTCCCAGACGATGCCGGTGCCGGCCGTCGGTCCCGTTGCTCGAGACAACCGGGTCGCCGCCGTTTCCTGACGAGCTGGAGGTCGCGGCGGTGGACAGCTTCCCGCCGCTGAAGCTGAACGCCCGGGTCGGGCCGTTCACCTGGGTGAAGTAGACGTCCTGCGCCCCGGTCGGGCTGGTCCAGAGCGTCGGGGTGCTGAACAACCCGCCCACCGTGCCTGGCGGCAGTTCCTGCTGCACCTTGTCTATCGTCGTGACGTTTGAATCGGTGCCTCCGCAGACGAGGTTGGGGTCGGCGGTGTACTTGCCCATGCTCGTCGTGCTGACAACGTAGGGACGCCCCTCCTTGCCCGCCGAGATCACCACGTTGGCCGACGGGATCACCAGCGGCCCGCCCGCGCCGAGATCCACGTCGCCTTGGCTGAGGCAGAGCTGGTTGTAGGGCGTGAAGTAGTCCTGCACTTGCAGCGAGCCGTTCAGCCTCACGAAGCTGTCGCCATAGTCAGGACCGCCGGTGTTGGCGTCGAAGGTGCCGTTGCCGCTGATGTAGTACACGTTGCCGTTGGGGTCGCCGGCGATGCCGCCGCCGCTGCCGCTCCAGATGCCGCCGTCGCTCCCGTTGGGGTCGTCGTCGTAGACGTTGGCGAGCGTGAACGCGGTGGTGCTGTAGCTGTAGGCCAGGATCCAGCCTTGGTACGGCCCGATGTCGCAGAACGACGAGAAGCCGACGTAGACCTTCCCGTTCTCCAGCAGCAGGTTGACCCGCTGGCGGTTCGTCTTGGGGTTGAGGCTGGCGGTGCCGCCTGAGCTGCCGACGCCGGTACCCGGCACCGATCCGCTGAGGACGATGGGCGGCCACTTGTCCGCCCCCGTCGTCACGTTAAGGGCGTGCAGGCGGTAGACCTCGTTCCCGCCCTCGGTGTCATAGGAGACGACGAACATCGTGTCCGTGGCGGGGTCGATGACCGGCGTGCCAGTGATGCCGATCTCCGGCGTCAGGTCGCCACAGCCGCTCACGTTGTTGGACACCGCGGTCGCGCCGCTCGGCAGCAGGCTGACCTTCCACAGCGGCGCGATGGCGCTGGTGGCGTCCGCGTCGAACGCGTACACGCTGTCGTTCTCGGTGGCGACCAAAGCGACGTTGTGGGTGGCGCCGTTGACGGTCAGGTTCGGCAGGAAGAGCGGCTCCGCGTAGACCTGCCCGTCGACCGAGTACTGCACCCGCTTGCCGAACTGCGTCGCGTTGACGTTCGACTCGTTCAGTATGGTCTCGTTGCTGAAATCGCCGTCGCGCTCGACGTCGTTCTTGAACGTGGTGACGGCGGTATCGGCCGGCGCCGCCGCCGCCGCAGCGAGCCGGCCGGCGGTGACCGGCGCCGCGTGGGCCAGCGCCGGTGCCAGGTTGAGTGCGAGCAGCGTTCCCGCTACCAGGAGCACCGCTGTCCACAGGGCCGGCCGGACGGATCTAAGTCCGCGCCGGGGCTTGGCATGGGGGCATGGGTTTAGCATGTTTGTCCTTTGGCGCGGCCACCGGTGCCGCAGGCGAGATGGCGAGATTGCCAGGTCTGCTTGGGGTACCCTCACGGCGCCGCCGATACATTGCCCGGCGCCGTGAGGGTGCTTGCTAGGGGATACCGCGCGCGAGGTGTCAGGTGCCGTAGACCTGGAACTCCCAGATTGAGTAGCCGTATCCGGTCGCCCGCGCGGTGCCGTACATGCGGACGTATCGGCCGCTGCCGCTCACCGGGATGGTCTGCGTGCCTCCCGTGCCCGTCGTCGTGGAGTAGATGGTCGTCCAGGTCGTGCCGTCGTTGGACGTCTGGAGCTGGAACGCCGTCGCATAGGCGGTCTCCCAGTCGATGGTCACCTGGCTGATGGTGTGCGTGGCTCCGAGGTCGACCTCCAGCCACTGAGGATCACTGAAAGCGCTCGACCAGCGGGTCGTGAGGCTCCCGTCGACGGCGTTCGAAGCCGGGTACCCGGCGCCCTGCACCGACGATGCGGTGGCCGGGCTGGCCCTGGGACAGCAGGGTGCCGGTCCCGCCCGATCCGGCCGGCGTGGCGTGCACTTCGGACGAATGCGCCGACGTGCCCGCCGCGTTGCTCGCGGTGATCGTGTAGTAGTACGTCGTGCCGTTGGTCAGCCCGGTGTCGGTGAAGCTGTTCGACGTGGACGTGCCGACCGGCGTGGCGCCTTCCGCGCCTGAGGCGGTGCCGCGGTAGATGCTGTAGCTGGTCGCGCCCGCGCTGGCGGTCCAGGTCAGCGCCACCGAGGCGTTGCCGGCGGTCGCGACGAGGCCGGCCGGCGTCGGCGGCGCGGTGCCGGTGCCGCTGGTATTCGCGCTGTATTCGCTGGAGCGGGCGCTCTCGGTCGTTCCGGTCAGCGCGATGATCTCGTAGTAGTAGGTGGTTCCGCTGGTCACCGCCGAGTCCGTGTAGGACGACGAGGTCACGGTGGCCAGCGGGGTGGCGCCTTCCCCGCCCGGGGTGGTGCTGCGGTAGACCCGGTAGCTGGTCGCGTTCTCCTCGTAGGTCCATTGCAGGTTAATCTGACCGGCTGACGACGTGATCACGACGCCGAAGGGGACTGGCGGCGCGACGACGGCGGCGGACGGCACGGTGTTCGTCTCGGCCGTTTTCGCCGATGTGCCGGCGGCGTTGCTCGCGGCCACCGTGTAGTAGTACCCGGTGCCGTTGGTCAGTCCGGTGTCGCTGAAGCTGTCCGTCGTGGTGGTGCCGACCGGCGTGGCGCCTTCCGCGCCTGGGGCGGTGCCGCGGTAGATGCTGTAGCTGGTGGCGCCCGCGCTGGGGTTCCAGGTCAGGTCGATTTCGCTATTGGCTGGGTTTGCCGCGAGCCCGGCGGGCGCCGGCGGGGCAGTGGTGGCGGAGCCCGGGCTCACGGAGACCTCGTTCGTGTCCGGTGACACGCCCACGCTGTTGTTGGCGGCGACGTTGTAGAAGTACGTCTTCCCGTTGGTCAGCCCGGTGTCGGTGAAGGTCGTGGTCGTGCCGCTCACGGTGCCGACCGGCGTGACGGCCTCGCCGTCGGTGGCGGTGCCGCGGAAGATGCTGTACGAGGTCGGGCTGCCGCTCGCGCTGGCCGTCCAGTGCAGCGTCGCGCCGGTGCTGCCCGGGGTGACGGTCAGGTTGGTCGGCCCGCTCGGGACCGAGGCCGTCGCGGGGGTCACGATGAGCTGGTCGACCCGGGAGACGCCGTGGTCGGTGACCGCGAACAAGGTGACCGAGTTGCGGCCCGCGTGCAGCTGAGCCTGCAGGGACGAGTCCTGGTAGACGTCGAAGCTGCCGGTGATCGGGAAGCGCTCGGTGGTCGTGATGACGGTGCCGTTGACCGCGACGCCCATCTGCCGGTTGTTGACGCTAGGGAAGAGGCCGCCCTGGAAGGCGTACCGCCACTCAATCGTGTACAGGCCGCTGGCCGGCACGACGACGTTGTTGAACGTCATGCTGCCAAGGGTGGAGTAGGCCATGTCCACGACCTGCTGGCCGGGGGAATTGGAGCCTGACGAGCCGAGGTTCTGGGGGAACCAGCCGGTGAGCGTCTGGAACCAGTCCTCCCCGCCGAACATGGCGTTTTCGCCGTAGTAGATCTCGCTGTTGCCGGACGCCACGCCCGCCACGCTGCCGCCGGTCGGGGCCGGCGGCGTCGTCTTCGACGCGTCCTCCGCGCTGCGAGCGGATTCGCCGCAGGAGTTCACCGCGGTGAACTCGTAGAAATAGTCGGTGTTGGCGGTGAGGCCCTTGTCCGTGTAGAGCACGCTGGTCGTGTTCGCGACCGGGGTGGCGGCTTCCCCGCCCGATGTCGTGCCCCGGTAGATGTTGTAGCTGGTGGCGCCCGCGCTCCCTACCAAGACGATGGTGATCGACCCGTCGGGGTTGGCGGTCAGCTCGTCGTTCGCGGGCGGCACCGGAACCGTGCACGCCGCGTGGGCCGGCATCGGATTCGCCGCTGACACTGCGAGTCCGAAGGACACCAGGGTGAGGACGCCGATTGCGCCCGCCATACGGCGGAGCGTTCTGTTCATGTGAACTCCGATCAGTTTGCCATGGCGCCCGGGCTGCCCAGCCGAGTGCGCCGACCGTGTACTGCGGGTTGGTGACCGAGATGCCAGAGGACTGCCGGAGCGCTGTTACCAGCCGACGGCGACGACCATGTACTGCGGATTGGTCACCGAGATGTCGGATGACTGCCCGTTGTCATCGTCGTAGGGGAAGCCGTACTGCTTGCCGTTGATGGCGTTCTGGTGCCAGAACTCGGCGTAGTAGTTCGCCGGGGCGGCCTGGTAGAAGTTCGCCGGGTTGGTCTGCTCAGCCGCCGGCAACTGCGCCACGTGCCGGTTGAGGCCCGCGCACAGTGTCGGATTGGCGGACAGCGTGCCGCCGCAGCCGAAGATCTGCGCGGTGCTGTCGGAGGTGTCACCGACCGAGGCCGCGTAGCTGGTGTAGTAGCTCGCGTACGCGCCGCCCGTCTGGAACGCCGGGTCGTTGCCCGGCGACGGGATGCCGTAGGGCGCGTCGTCCGTTGCCAGCTCCTTGAACTGGGTCGGCACGAAGTTCTCGAACCGGGCGAAGGTCGCCGAGCGGCTCTCCTGGAAGGTGGCGTAGTTCTCGCCGACCTCCTGGTTGGAGCCATCGTGTCCGTGCAGCAGCAGGGCGAGCTTCAGGCCGAACCGGTCCACCCGCGTGGTGTCCACGTTGATCGACGAGGCGCCGACGGTGAACTCGATGAAGTCGTAGTACGGACCGTTCGGCGTGCCCAGGTAGAAGTACATGCGACCGGCCGAGTTGGCCGGCATGTCGATGTACGGCTGCTGGGCGATGGACTCGGTCTGCCCGTTGAAGCTCCAGTAGACCTCGCTGTCGGGGTACTGGCCGTTCGTCTGGTTCACGATGCTGACCTCAAGCACGTGGGTGGCCGCCGGGATGGCGCTCGTGTTGCCCCAGAACGACGCCGGCGGCTCGCCGCTGCCCGCAGTGTTGACGGTCCAGCTGAACGTGGCCGAGCCGGTGGCTCCGGTGCCGTCGGTCGCGGTGACCACGACGGTCGACGTGCTCGCGGCAGTGGGGGTGCCGGTGATCAGCCCGGAGGAGCCGATGGACAGCCCGGCCGGCAGCCCGGTCGCGGAGTAGGTCAGCGTCTGCCCCGGAGCCGAATCACTGGCCTGGATCTGCAGGCTCGCCGCAGTGCCCACGGTCGAGGTCTGGCTGCCGGGGTTGGCCACCGTCACCGTATTGCCGTCCGCGGGGTTCACCGTCCAGCCGAACGACGCAGAGCCAGCCGCCCCGGTGGTGTCCTTGGCCGTCGCCGTGACCGTCGAGGTCCCCGCCGTCGTCGGGGTTCCGGAGATCAGCCCGGTCGAGGCGTTGACGGACAGCCCGGCCGGCAGCCCGGTCGCGGAGTAGGTCAGCGTCTGCCCCGAAGCCGAATCACTGGCCTGGATCTGCAGGCTCGCCGCGGTCGCCACCTTTGAGGTCTGGGCGCCCGGGTTGGTCACCGTCACCGTATTGCCGGTACTGGTGGCCGCGTAGATTTGGAATTCGTAGACGGAGTAGCCGTACTGGGTGGCGCGGGCGGTGCCGTACATGCGGACGTAGCGGCCGCTGCCCGACACGTTGAGGGTCTGGGTGCCGCCGACGCCGGCGGTGGTGGAGTAGATGGTGGTCCAGGTGGAGTTGTCGTTGGAGGTCTGGATCTGGAAGGCCTTGGCGTAGGCGGTTTCCCAGTGGATGGCGACCTGGCAGACGGACTGGGTGGAGCCGAGGTCGACCTCGAGCCACTGGGGGTCGGAGAAGGCGCTAGACCAGCGGGTGGACAGGTTGCCGTCGGTGGCGTTGGAGGCCGGCCAGCTTGGGCCCTGTATCGACGACGCCGTCGTCGGCTGGTGCAACGCCAGGTTCGTCGTGCCGCAGGAGGCCGCGGCGGCGCTCCCGGCGCTGAGCGTGGCCGCCGACAGGAGCGCGGCCGCCACGCTCAGGGTCGCGATGACGATGCCCGCCGCACGCCAGTGGCAGCGGGATCGCAGGCGAGACAGCATGCGGGTTAGAAGGCTCATGGGTGTCCTCTCGCGAGAGCGGGGACTCAGGCTGGCACCGTGGTCCGGTGGTAGTGCCGCCACAGCCGCCGACTCTTGCGCGAGTGACGTCACTATCAAGACAGTTTGAATTTGTCTTATTTTAAGCTCGAACTTAACTGGGCCGAAACTTCCCGTCAAGACCCAGTCACGGCGAGTTTTCTGCTCTCTTGAGGACGAGCGCAACCCTGAGTAACTTCAGGCTACAAGCGGTTAATCTGGTCACTCGGCTAGCTTGGCCGGCGCAGCCATCTCGTCAACGCCACGGCCACCAGCTCCGTCAGCCGTCACTCCTACCCCACTTTTACAGAGCCTTAAAATAAGTGGCATTTCGGTGGGAAGCTGCGTCGCAGCTCTCAGGCGGGCTGCTGATCGGCTCGCCGACCTGTTACCCGACCCGCGTCATGGCCGCGGGCCCAAGCTCGCCGCCCGTCGGCTCGGCAGCGGTAGGCGGGACGCGCCGTTGAGGAAGTCCTCCATCGGGAGCGTCGCCGCGCCGTACGTGACCGCTTCGGGCCCGAGTTGACCGAGTTCGATCGACGCGGCGGCGAACAGGTGCCGGAGCGAGTTCCGCCGCGCCGATTCTCGAATGGCGGGCAGCAGCCGGCCGCCCAGGAGCAGGCCGGCCCAGCCGCCGACGATCACCCGCTCCGGGTTGAACAAGTTGATCAGGCTCCCGATGCCGACGCCCAGGTACTCCGCGGTCTTCGCCAGGACGGCGTCCGCGGCGGGCGACGAATCGGCGGCCGCGATGAGCTCGGCCAGCATCGACTCCTCGCTCTCCGCGGACGCTGCCGCCGGGCTCCCGTACCGGTCCAGGATCGCCTCGGCGCCCACGTACGCCTCCAGGCAGCCGGCCGATCCGCACCGGCAGCGCCTGCCCTCCAGCACGACGGTGGTGTGGCCCCACTCCGCGGCGCTTGAGGTCGTCCCCTGGCATGTGCTGCAGCAGGAGATCAGGGACGCGCCCACTCCGGATCCGATCAGCACCACGGCCGTGTTCCGCGTCCCGCGGCCCGCGCCGCGCCCCGCGCCAGCCCACAGTTCGGCCTGGCCCATTGTCTTGGCGCAGTTCTCAAACCGCAGCGGCAGGGCTGTACCCTCCTGGAGCAGCCGCTCCCGCAGCAGCCGCTCCAGCGGCACCGCGTCCCATCGGTAAGTCTGGCCGTGCACGAGGACCTCGGGGCCCTGCTCAACGATCCCCGGAACCCCGATTCCGACGCCGAGGACCGCCGCTGGGTCGATTCCGCCGTCGGCGAGCACCGCTGTTACGCCGGACGCGATGTCCCTGACGACCTCATCCACCTCGTGCTCGGCCGGGTTGAGTGGGTAGTCTGCTTTCGCGCGCTCGGTCATCGCGAGGTCGAACAGATTGATCCGTATCCGGGTCTCTCCGATGTCGACGCCGATCACGTAGCCGTAGTCGGGGTTGATGTCGAGCAGCATGCGCGGCCGCCCCCCATCGGAGTCCTCACTGCCGACCTCGGTGACAATGCCCTCGTCGAGCAGCTCGCGGACGACGCTGGTGACCGAGGCCATGCTCAGCCCGGTCGCGGCGCTGAGATCCTGGCGGCTACCTGGACGGCTGAAATACAGCGACGAGAGAACGACAGCCCTGTTCTCGCGCCGAAGGTCCAGCACTGTGCCGCGCCGTCGGTGCTGCATCGCCCCTCTAAATTCAAAGTTTGCCTACTAGGTTGCTCTTTAAATCAAGCATACGGGAACACCAGCACCTACTGGGAGAGCGCCGACGGCGCCGGCTACCCGCAGACGGCCACCCTGCACCTGGGCGAACGTCTTGAGGCTCGCGTCCACCACGTCCCATTCTCTCTAGTCATATCGATAACACACGTCACAATTGTTACGGAACTCTGGGTATCGGAATGGTCACCAGGCCGGATCACGCGGTCGTATTTACGTCTGAGCTGTTGACGCATTATTAAGCGTTCGGTATACATCTTGCATCAAACCTTTTTGCCTGATGATGCTGGTCCGTCTCCTCTTCTAGGCGATGGGCAGGATAGGAAAAGGTCGTACTGGCAGGCAGTCCTGACCGAAGCCAAAGGGGGCTTTGATGGACGATTCCCGGTTCGCTTTCGCACGTCTATTCTTCCGGAAGCCGCATGCCGCCGCGGCCAGGCTTCCGTTCCGCTCGCGCCGTCTCGGGGTCGTGGGCAGCGCCGCCGCTAGCGCGGTTCTCGTCGTGGGGGTGGCGGCCGGGTGCAGCTCGGGCGGAGGCGGCGGGCACCTCGGCCAGCTCCCCCGTCACCATCTGCGAGATCGCCGCCACCTCCGGCCCGTTCGCCCAGCTCGGCGTCGACGACGAGCTCGGGGCCGCCGCCTGGGCGGCCATGGTCAACAAGGCCGGCGGCGTGCTCGGCCACAAGGTCACGCTCGTGCAGGAGAACGACGCGTCCGACCCGGCCACGGCCGCGGCTCTCGTGCACAAGTGCGTGACCCAGGTGCACGCCAACTTCATCTTCGGCCCCGAGGAGACGTCGACGTCCAGCGCGGCCGTGCCCGTCGCGAACCAGCTCCAGGAGGTCCTGCTCGGCTGGCAGTCGGGCTGGACCGGCCAGGGCATCAGCAACGCCAACCTGACTTCCTACTCCTTCCCCGGCATCGGCAACGTCTTCTTCGCCGACGACCTGGCGACCGTCACCCAGCTGATCGTCCCCAGGCATTACACGCGCGTGGCGGTCATCGAGGACAACGCCCCCGGCGGCCTCGGAAACACGCAGTACATGCAGAGCCTCGCATCGAAGTACGGCTACCAAGTCGTCGCCTCGCAGATCACCACCCCGGGGGCGACGGACGACACGCCGCAGGCGCTCAACCTGTTGAAGGCGAACCCGCAGATCATCGTCCTCGGCCTGATCCCAGGGCCGGACACGATCACGTTCATCAAGGCGGTGCGGGCCCAGAACCCGACAATCCCGATCAGCGAGTGCTCCGGCTGCGCCACGTCGACGTTCGTCAACGCCGTCGGCGGCGCGACGGCGATGCAGGACGTGTACCTCATCGGCACGCCGGAGAACGTGCTGAGCGCCATTCCCTCGACCACCGCCACCTCGGCCGGGCTGGCGGACACGAAGGCCTACATCGCGGCGATGCAGGCGGACGGCATGGGCGCCGCCAACCAGATCGCTGAGGGCGGCGAGGGCTGGGACACCGGCCGGGAGCTGGCGGCCGCCATCACGACGGCCAAGTCCATCTCGCCCGGCGACGTGAAGAACGCCCTTCAGCACCAGACGCTCGTCACCGGCGGCATCCAGGTCTACTACTGGCAGCGATCGCCGTCCGACTACGCGAACATCACCCAGATCGACTCGGCGGTGGTGACGATCGGCGCCAACGGGTCGTTTAACGTCCTGCCGCACGTGGGGAGCTGAGTGACGCCATTGGGTCCCGTGGCCCTTGAGGTCGAGGGCGTGTCGGTCAGCTACGGCAAGTTCGTCGCCGTCGAATCGGTGACGCTCTCCGTCGGCGTCGGCGAGTGCGTCGCCGTCATCGGCCCCAACGGCCACGGGAAGTCGAGCATGGTCACCGCGGTGGCCGGGCTGGTCCGCCGGGGTGGCGTGGTCCGGGTCTTCGGCCAGCCGCTCCCGGCCGGGAGCCCGGGGGCCGCCGTCCGCGCCGGCCTGATCCTCGTGCCTGAGCGCCGCCACCTTTACCCGGCGCTCACGACGCGTGACAACATCATGCTCGGCAGCTACAGCCGCACCCGGCGGATCGGCGCCCGCCAGGCCTGGGAGGACGTGTCCGGCGTCCTCGACATGTTCCCTGAGCTCGGCCGCCTTCTCGACCAGAAGGCGGGCACGCTCTCCGGCGGACAGCAGCAGATGGTCGCCCTCGCCCGGGGGATGGCCGCGCAGCCGCGGGTCCTGCTGCTCGACGAGCCGTGCCTCGGCCTCGCCGAGGCCGTGGCCCGCCGCGTCTACGACTGGCTCGGCGAGATGACCAAGACCGACATGACCATCCTCCTCGTCGAGGAGAACCCGGTCCACGCGGTGCTGGTGGCGGACCGGGCGGTGCGCATGTACAAGGGCCTGGTCGAGCAGCCGGGGGTGGCGCCCCATGAGTGAGTTCCTCAACCTGCTCGCGGCCGGGCTCACGTCCGGTGCCATATACGGGATCTTCGGGGCCTGCCTGGCGGTGTGGTTCCGGGTCTGCAACGTGCTGAACCTGGCGGTAGGCGACTTCGCCATGTTCGGCGCCATCGGGTCGGCGTGGCTGGTGCAGACCGCCGGCCTGCCCTTCATCGTCGGGATCATCGTGGTCCTGCTTGGCGTGGGGCTGACCGCCTGGCTCTTCGACTGGGTGGTGCTGCACACCGCCTTCGACCGCGGCGCGGGCGCGCACGGCATCGTGGGCGTGTTCTTCTACACCTTCGGGCTGTCCCTGGTGCTCGAGGGGGTGGCCAGGGCCATGTTCGGCACCGACGTGTACGGCGCCCCCTCGATCTGGGCAGGATCGGCGCTGCACGTTCTCGACTTCCACGTGCAGCGGGCCGGCGTCCTGGTGATCGGCCTCGCCATCGTGAGCGGGCTCATCCTGTGGGCCTACCTGCGCTTCACCGTGTCCGGGCGGGCGGCAAGCGCGTGCGGCGAGAGCGTGCTCGGGTCGCGGATCGTCGGCATCGACAGCGCGAAGTTCCGGCGGCGGATCTTCATCATGACCGCGGTACTTGCCGCGCTCTTCGGCATCGTCGAGTCGCCGATCACCGGCTACACGTACCTCAGCGGGCCCACGCTCAGCCTGATCGGGGTCGTCGCGGCCGGGTTCGCGGCGTTCAAGCGACCCGGCCGGGCGGTGGCGGCCGGCCTGGTGATCGGCGTGGCCGAGGCCATGCTCGGCGGCTACGTGAGCACCAGCTACAACGACGTCCTGCTCTACGCCATCCTCTTCGCCATCATCATCTTCCGGCCTGAGGTCCTCGGGCTCGGCCCGGAGCCCGCGTGAGGGAGGGAGCGCCATGACGGAACCGGCCGCGACGGACCGCGGCACCATCTCGGGCCCGGCGCCCTCGGGCCCGGGCGGCTCGACCCCGGCCGCTGACTCGTCCGCTGGCCTGGCGGGCGGCCTTGCCCGGGCGCACCGGGTAAGGCGCCGTGATCCCGTTCCGCTCGGGGCGGGCCTGCTCATCGCCGTCGTCGGCAGCCTGGTCCTGGTCATCATGGACGGCTCTTACCTCGGCCTGACGGTGACCACCGGCGTCGCGTACGCCGTCGTGACCGTCGGGATGGTGCTCCAGCTTGGCTACAGCCGCCAGCTGGCCTTCAGCCAATCCGTGTTCATGGGCGTCGGCGCCTACGGCACGGGCGTACTTGAAACGAAGTACAACTTCAGCTCGCTGGAGAGCCTGCTGGCCGTGATCGCGCTCACCGCGGTTGCCGCGCTCCTGGTCGGGGCCGTCGTCACCCGGGCACCCGGCCTGGCGCTGGCGCTGGCGACCCTCATCCTCCCGCTGTTCATCTACCAGCTGGCCACGTTCTCAAGCTGGCTCGGGTCGTTCTCTGGCATCGACGGCGTGGCGCCTTTCTGGACCGGTTCTGATTACCCGGCGACGCTGGTCCAGACCGGGATCATCTCGGTGCTGCTGCTCGGGCTGGCGGCCGGGATCGTGCTGCGCGTCATGCGGTCGGGGATCGGCCTGCAGCTGATGGCGATGGCCGATGACGAGCGGCTGGGCGAGTCCATCGGGGTCAGCCTCAGGCAGCGCCGACTTGAGGTCTTCGTCCTCGGGTCGGTCCTCGCCGCGGTCGGCGGCGCGGTCCTCGCCAGCGCCCAGGGCGTCGTCACGCCCGACGTGCTCAGCGAGACCTCCGAGATCACGCTGCTGCTGATGGTGTTCCTGGCGGGGCGCAAGAGCGTCGCGGGCGTGATCCTCGGGGCCATCGTCATCGAGTACCTCACCACCAGCACGTCGTTCATCAGCACGAACCTCGGCATCATCGAGGGGATCGCCCTGCTGGTCATCCTCCTCGTCGAGCCCGACGGGGTGGCGGGGGCGATCGACCGGCTCGTCGGCCGCCGGACGGACCGGTGGGGCGCGTCCCTGGGGGCATGGAGCGCGGCGCGACTCGGGACCCGGGGGCAGGCAGCGCGAGGAGGTGGGAAGGGTGCCGGAAACGCCGCCTGAGCTGAACGGGCCCGGGAGTTCCGCTGGCTCCGGTCGGCCTGCGGCGGACGCCGGCCCGGCCGTGCTGGCGTGCTGTGACGTCACGAAGAGCTATGGCGGGGTCCTCGCGGTCGACTCGGTGTCCCTCGAGGTGCCGCTTCGCGGGCTGTTCGGCCTGTGCGGCTTTAACGGGGCCGGCAAGTCGACCCTGTTCAATCTGCTGGCGGGCTCGGTCAGGGCTGACTCAGGCAGCGTGCAGATCGACGGCAAGGACGCCACCGGGTGGTCGGCCATGCGCCGGGCCCGCTCCGGGGTAGCGCGGACGTGGCAGACGGTTCGCCTCGCCCATGGGCGGACGGCGGTCGACAACGTGGCCGCCGCCGGCCTGCCCGATCCCGGTCAGTGGATGCTCGGGTCGCTGTGGCGGTCCCAGGCGGCGCCCGCGCGGGAGCGCGCCTGGGCCGCCCTGGAGAAGCTCGGGATCAGTCATCTCGGCGCGCAGCCAGTCGACGGGTTGACGCTCGAGGCGCAGCGGCTGACCGAGCTGGCCCGGGCGCTCGTCAGCGAGCCCACGGTGCTGCTGGCCGACGAGCCGGCCTCCGGCCTGTCCGCGACCCAGCGGAGCGTGCTCGCGGAGGCCCTCACCACGATCAGCGAGGACCGGGCCGTCGTCGTCGTCGAGCACGACCTCGACATGCTCACCTCCATCAGCGGCCACATGTGGGCAATGGTCGAGGGGCGGCTGGCGTTCTCGGGCGACGTGGAGACATTCCGCGCCTCGCCGGTGCACGCGGGCCTGCGAGGCATACAGCAGGGGTGACTCCAGCACCGCTATTAACAAGTACTCCCTGATTACTTCCAACGGGTTTGCATTAACTTTGCATATGTCCGCAGTAAAGTGTTTACTTAATAATTGACAATCGTGATTGGGTAGTGAGACGGTGAGAAAGGCCGGGTTCTGGGCTCCATCCCTGAATCGGCCGATGACGCGGCGGAATGGAGGCACAAGGCGTGCTGAAGGCAGAAGACAACGAGATTCTGACCCGGGTGGGCCCCGGGACCCTGATGGGCGAGCTGCTGCGCCGGTACTGGACCCCGGCCTGCCTGTCGGCCGAGATCCCCGAGCCCGGCAGTCCCCCGGCCCGGGTCCGGCTGCTCGGCGAGAACCTGGTCGCGTTCCGCGACACCCGGGGCCGGGTCGGCCTGGTGCAGGAGAACTGCCCGCACCGCGGTGCGTCGCTCTACTTCGGGCGCAACGAGAACGCGTCGCTCCGCTGCGTGTACCACGGGTGGGCGTTCGACGTGAACGGCACCTGCGTCGACATGCCCAGCGAGCCCGCCCCGTTCTGCGAGAAGGTCCGGATGAAGTCCTACCCCACCCATGAGTCGGGCGGCATCGTCTGGACCTACCTGGGACCGCGCGACACCATGAGCCCGTTCAGGGACTTCGGCACCGAGGGCCTCGCCGACGGTGAGGCCATGGCGTCGAAGCAGCATTCGACCTGCAACTGGGTGCAGGCGATGGAGGGCAACATCGACACCTCGCACATCTCCCACCTGCACCAGTGGGACGGCATCGACGACCTCCCGGACGACGGCTCCGACAAGCCCGGCTACCCCTCCAACGCCATGTCGTGGAAGTTCTGGCGGCACGACCGCGCCCCCCGACTCGAAGTCGACGACACCTGGTACGGCTACCGCTACGCCGGAATCCGCACCACCCCCAACGGCAACGCCCACGTGCGGGTCACCGCGTACGCGCTGCCGTACGCGACGATGGTCGCGTCGATCCCGTTCAGCGTGGGCTGCGGGATGTTCGTGCCGATCGACGACGAGAACTGCTGGCGCTACTTCGCCGCCCCGAAGGCGTGGCGGAACCCGCGGAATTACGGCGGCGCGAACCTGTTCTCGCTCGCCCCGTTCTCGACCCCGGTCACCAATCCTCGCAACGGGATCACCCCTCGTCGCTACACGGCGGAAAACGACTACCAGCTGTCCCAGGAGGTCCGGGAGAAGCGGGGCATCTTCAGCGGCGTCGACGACTTCGTGAGCCAGGACCTGATGGTGACCGAGTCGATGGGCCCGATCTACGACCGTACCCAGGAGCAGCTCGGCTCCACCGACAAGGCCATCACCCGGATGCGGCACATCCTCCTCTCGGCGGCGAAGGGGCTGGCCGAAGGGAAGGAGCCCCCGGCCCTGGCCGGGAACTTCACCGTCATCAGGGGCGCCGAGAAGATCCTCGAGCCCGGGGAGAACTGGCGGACGCTCGGCACCGAGGACGACCCCGTGGTGCGCGAGTCCTCGACCGCGACCACCGGAGTCCAGATAACCGACATGGTGGACTTACCTGCCTGGCGCTGGCGGCCGACGCGATGACGCTAACGCGGCTCCTCGCCCCCAGGAACGACCACGGCGGGTAGTTCCGTCGCGGCGTCATCGCCAAGCCGCTGAACCAGCGCTCGCACGAGCTCCTTGCGCGCCCGCAGCAGCTCGTCCTTGGGCATGCCCTCGGTCAGGCGCTTGGTCGACTGCGGGAACATCGTCGGCCAGAACGTGATCGCGATGAACGCGAGCGTCAAGACGTGCGGGTCGAGCTCCGGATCGATCTCGCCCCTCTCCTGGGCGGCGCGGATCGCCAGCAAATCGCCGGGCACCGTCCCCTCCGGGTACGGCGCGCTGCCGGCCCCGCCGTCCAGCGCCTCCCACATCAGCAGCCGCGCCCACGCCTGCCAGCGCGGCGTCATCGCGACGTCGATGTTGGCGAGGAGTCGGTCGACCAGCGGCTCGTCGGTGACGCCGCGCACGAAGTCCTCGAAGTGCTGCGAGCTCAGCCGCTCGCGCACGGCGTTGTAGAGGCCCCGCTTGCTGTCGAAATGGTAGTAAAGCGACCGGGGGCTTACGTCCGCCCGGCTCACGATCCGCTCTACCCGGGCGCCGGCGAATCCGTACTTGGCGAACTCGCGCATCGCGGCGCTCAGTATCCGCTCGGCCGCCGTCGCCGGCATCCTGCCGTTCCGTGATGCGCCTCGATGCTGGCTCACCAGCCCATGATAGGCGGACGAACCGGGCCGTGGGCGAGACCGATGCGCACCCGCGCGGCCGGGCTACGCTGGTGCCGTGTCCGGGAACGAGAAGCCTTCTCCGATCGACGTCAGCGTCGCCCATCCGGCCCGGATTTACGACTACTGGCTTGGCGGCAAGGACAACTTCGCGGCCGACCGGGCGGCGGGCGACAAGATCATCGAGCTGCGGCCGGAGATCGTGCCCGGGGTGCGCGCCAACCGGCGCTTCCTCGGCCGCGCGGTCCGCTACCTGGCGGCGGAGGCGGGCATCCGGCAGTTCCTCGACATCGGGACCGGCCTGCCCAGCGCGCACAACACCCACGAGGTCTCGCAGGACGCGGCCCCGGACGCGCGCGTCGTCTACGTGGACAACGACCCGATCGTGCTCACCCACGCCCGCGCGCTGCTCACCAGCACCCCCGAGGGGAAGACGTCGTATCTCGGCGCCGACCTCAGGGACGGCAAGAAGATCCTGGCCGGCGCGGCCGAGACGCTGGACTTCGCGCAGCCGGCGGCGCTGCTGTTCCTGATGACGCTGCAGTACGTGCCGGACTCCGACGACCCGCACGCGATCGTGCGCGGCTACCTCGACGCGCTCGCGCCCGGCAGCTTCCTGGTCGTCTCCGACACGATCATGGAGGGCGACGACGCGGTGCTGGCGGAGAGCGCCCGGCGGATGAACCAGGGCATGGGCGGCCGGGTGACCCAGACCCGTCGCCGGTTGCCCGAGTTCGCCCGGTTCTTCGACGGCCTAGAGCTGCTCGACCCGGGGATCGTCCCGCTGAACCGCTGGCGTCCCGGCCCGGACGAGCCGGTGTTCGAGCGGGACATCCCGGCGGTAGCCGGCCTCGCGCGCAAGCGCTAGCCGGTGCGAAGGCCCTACGTGGCGCTGTGCGAGATGGTGCCAAAGGACACTGTGTCCCCGCCCCATGTATACGACTGGTACTGAACGTCAGAGCCGGTGTGCGTGGCGGCCACCATGTCGTGGCCTCCCTCGAACACCCCGACGTGGTACACGTGGCTACGCAGATTGCTCGTGTTGTGGAAGAAGACCAGGTCGCCCGGCTGAGCCTGCGAATGCGCCTCGCCGCGGAACTGCTGGAACTGCTCGTCGGACGTGCGCACGATCCGCTTGTCCTCGTGGTTGTACACGTACTGAGTGAGCCCGGAGCAATCGAACCCTTGCTTGGTGGTCCCTCCGTACAGATAGGGGATGCCCTCCAGGGTTATCGCGTACGCCGCCGCCTTCTGGTTGAACGTCTGGCTGGTGACGGTGACGGTGGCGCCCTTGACCGCCTCCCGGCCGGCCCTCGGGGCCTGAGACACGACATAGAGAATCTCGCCCCGGACGGGATGGGTCGTCGCGCTCATCCTCGGCGTGAGGCCGGCCTTGTAGATCTTGCCGTAGGCGGTCGCCTGGGCATCGCCGACGACGCCGGGTACCCGCACGGCGGCCGTGCGGGTGACCGCCGGACTGGCCTCCGCCGCCGTGGCCGCCCCCGTGCTTATCAGGACTCCCGCGCCAGCGACCACCATCATGGACAACTTGGTACGCTGCATTTCAGCCCCTCCCTCGTAGGGGTCAGGGCTCCCGGTACACCGGCGCTCGCAACGCCGGCGGGGGCCCGCTTGACCCGCGGGGCCAGCCGTTTCAGCCGTGATGTCGTGTCTTACCTGGACTAACTGGTCCCGTAGGATACTGCCAGCGTACCCGCCCTCAACTCGGGTTTGCCCAGGTCAGAACCGCTGATATCCGGCCGCAGGCCCGCTGGCAACGGTCGCGCGCGCAGGAACTCCGTCCGATAAGTCCGGTTTAGACTGTGGCGCATGTGTGCTGCCTGTGGCGTACCGACCCACATTCCCGTGCTGGATCCGGAGCTGGGGAGAGCCGCCGACGGCCCGGTCGGTTAAGTTCGCCGCGCTGCGCAACGCGCTCCTGCCGGCCCTACCTGGGCGGCGCGGCGCTGGCGATGATGGCCGACAACATCGAGCACGTCATCACCTACTGGGTGATCTGGGAGAAGTTCCACTCCCCGGCGCTGACCGGCTTCGAGGTCATCAGCCACTGGCTGCCGTTCCTGCTGCTGTCGCCGTACTTCGGCGCGCTGGCCGACCGGCTACGACTGCCGCAAGCTCATCCAGGGCGTCGCAGGCGCTGTTCATGGCGGTGTCGCTGACCTGGGGCATCCTGTTCTTCACGAACTCGCTGCACGGTCTGGAACGCCTGCATCCTGCTGATCCTGCACGGCACGGCCGGGCGCGCTGTGGGCGCCGCCCGAGCAGCTGCTGCTCGAGGACTTCGTCGGGCTCGAGCCGACCTGCCCAGCGCGATCAGGCTGAACTCGACGGCGCGGTCGCTCGGCATCCTGGCCGGCCCGGTGGTCGGCTCGGCGCTGCTGCTCGGGCTCGGCCCGGTCCACGGCATCTGGGTCAACATCGCGTTCTACCTGCCGCTGACCGATCCTGATGGCGCGGACGAAGTTCACCGGCCACACCCGGACGGCATCGTCGCCAGGGAGCGGGTGAGCGCGCTGGCCGCGCGTGAAGGTGTTCCGGGAGGTCAGCCGGGACCGGGTGCTCGTCGCGATGATCATCCTGGCCGGGCTCGGCTCGTTCTTCGTCGGCTCGGCGATGCAGACGGTGATGCCGGCGATCGCCGCCACCACGACCGGCCTCGTCCAGCGGCACCGCCTACGGCGTGCTGCTGTTCGCCAACGGCCTCGGCGGCGTGCTCGGCGGGCTGCTGCTCGAGGGCACCGGCTGGATCAGGCTCTCGGTCCGGGCGGCCGCTGTGGTCCACCCTGGTCTACGGGGTCGCGTCGGTGTTCTTCGCGGTCAGCCACGACTACCTGATCGCCGCGCCGCTGCTCATCGTCGGCGGCGTCGCCAACCTGGCCGCGCTGTCGATCACCCAGACCGTCGTCCAGCTGCGCGCCCCGCGGGAGAAGAAGGGCCAGGTGATCGGCGTCTACGGAGTCGGCGCGAACGGGATGCGGATCGGCAGCGGGTTCACCGTCGGGCTGTTCGGCGCGGCCGTCGGGCTGCGCACCGCCCTCGGCCTGTCGCGCACTCGCGATGGTAGTCTGCGTGGCGCTGATGGCGGTCTACCTGACCGCGGTGGCCAGGCGCGACCGGCGCGGCACCGACCAGCCCGGCGGCGTCAGGCTCTACGACCAGTCTGCGGAGGGTGCGCAATGACCGTCGACGACACCGGCGCGGAAGCCACCCCGGTCGAGGAGATCTCGATCGGGTTCGTCGGCCTGGGACACATGGGCGCGGTGATGTCGGCGCGGCTGGTCGCGGCCGGGTTCACCGTGCACGGCCACGACCTCTCGGCGAGCGCCCGGGCGGCGCTGGCCGACGCCGGCGGCCTGGCCCACGACAACCTGGGCGACGCCGTCCGCGACGCGTCCCTGGTGATCTTGATGCTGCCTAACTCGGACGCGGTCGAGGCGGTGGTCCGCGACCCGCAGTTCGCCATCGCGGCGGGCACGACCGTCATCGACATGGGCTCGTCAGAACCGGCCAGGACGCAGGCGCTGGCCGCCGAGCTCGGGCAACGCGAGATCACGCTGGTCGACGCCCCGGTCTCCGGCGGCGTGGCTGGCGCGCGGGCGGGGCGGCTCACGATCATGGTCGGCGCCGACGCGGCCACGCTCGACCGGATCCGGCCGGCCTTCGCCCCGCTCGGCACCCCGATCCTGGTCGGAGCCGTCGGCGCGGGCCACGCCGTCAAGGCCCTGAACAACCTGCTGTCGGCCACCCACCTGCTCTCGACGGCCGAGGTGATGGCGGCCGGCCAGCGCTTCGGGCTCGACCCGGAGGTGATGATCGACGTCTTCAACCGCTCCAGCGGGCAGAGCCGGTCGACCAGCAGCAAGTGGCCCGACTTCGTGCTCCCCGGCACCTTCAACTCCGGGTTCGCGCTGGCGCTGATGGTCAAGGACATGCGGATCGCGCTGGGGCTGGCCGAGCAGGTCGGCGCGGCCGATCGGCTCAGCCGCAGCAGCCTCGAGCTCTGGGCGGCCGCCGCCGCCGCGCTGCCGCCGACCGCCGACCAGACCGAGCTGGCCCGCTGGGTGCAGAGCATGGGCGCGCCCGGCGATGACCGGGCCGAGGACTGACCGACGCCGCCTGACATCATGACGGAATGCACCTGACACCACGGGAGCAGGAGCGGCTGCTGCTGGCGGCGGCGGCCGACCTCGCGCGGCGGCGGCTCGCCCGCGGCGCGCCGCTCGGCGCGACCGAGGCGGTCGCGCTGGTCTGCGACGAGATCTGCGAGCTGGCCTGGGACGGCGTCGCGCTGGAGACGGTCATCGAGCGCGCCCGGCGCGGTGATCCCGGCCGCGGCGCTGCTGCCCGGCGTCGCCGCGCCTGGTCCCGGTGCTCGAGGTCGAGGCGCTGTTCCCCTGGGGCACGACGCTGGTGCACGTCGACGCGCCCGTTCGCCGAAGATCAAAAGCCCCCGATCTCGAACGGACCGGGGCTCTGCTTCGCCTCCTCGCCGATCCCGGCGCCCGGACAACGCGCGGACGGGACCGATTCGCGGCGCGCCCGTGCGTCCTGGCGAGGTGCGCGCGGCCGCCGGGCGATCACGCTCGCGCCCGGCGCCGCGCGGACGGTCGTGCTGCGCAACACCGGGCCCGGGACGTCTGGATCTCCTCGCACTTCCCGCTCGACCAGGTCAACCCCGCCGTCGAGATCCGGTTCGCCGACCAGGCGGAGCCGGGGTCCGTTCGATATGCAGATTTTGTTCCTGGGGAACCGCGAGCGGCGACGCGACGGCGGGCCCGGCCGGCTGCCGCCTCGACCTGCCCGCCGGGGAGGCGCTGCTGCTGCGGCCGGGCGAGGAGCGGACGGCGACCGCCGTCGGTCGACCAGTGGGCGCGACGCCGTGAGCGCGCTCGACCGGGGCGAGTACGCGGCCGCGGTACGGGCCGACGACCGGGGACCGGGTGCGGCTGGCCGACACCGACCTGTGGGTCGAGGTCGAGGGCGACGACGTCTCCCCCGGCGACGAGCTGATCGGCGGGTGCGGTAAGACCGCGCGGGACGGCGTGCTGGTCGACGCTCGGCGTCGCCCGGGCCGGCGACGAGCGCGCTCGACCTGATCATCCCCAACGTGCTGGTGCTCGACCCGGTGCTCGGCGTGCGCAAGACCTCGATCGGGATCGCCGACGGGCGGATCGTCGGCACCGGGCGGGCCGGGAACCCGGACGTGCAGTCCGGGGTGGACCTGGTGGTCGACTCGCACACCGCGATCGTGCCCGGCGAGGGGCTGATCGCGACCGCCGGGCTCGATCGACTCGCACGTGCACGCGTCCAGCCCGCAGATCGCGGCGGCGGCGCTGTCGTCCGGGATCACCACGGTCGTGGCGATGGGCATCGGCGGGGTGTGGGACGTCGGCGCGAACCCGGCCTACAACCTGCGGGCGCTGATCGCGGGCTGGGCGGGCGTCCCGCTCAACGCGGCGTTCCTCGCCCGCGGGCTCGACGCCGCTCGACGGCGCTGCTCGAGGCGGCGGTCGAGGCCGGCGCGGGCGGGTTCAAGGTGCACGAGGACTGGGGCGCCACCCCGGCCCAGATCGACACCTGCCTGACCGTGGCCGAGGCGGCCGGGCTGCCGGTCGCGCTGCACACCGACACGCTGAACGAGTCCGGGCTACCTGGCCGACACGGTCGCCGCCACGGCCGGGCGGACCGTGCACGCCTACCACGTGGAGGGCGGCGGCGGGCACCCCGACGTGCTCGAGATCCTCAACCAGCCGCACGTCCTCGGCTCTTCGACCACGCCGACGCTGCCGCTCACCCCGGCGACGATCGCCGAGCTGATGCCGATGACGATGACCGTGCACAAGCTGCACGCACGGCTGCGACAGCGACGCGGCGATCGCGCTGAGCCGGATCAGGCGGCACGGCATCGCGGCCGAGAACCTGCTGCACGACCTCGGCGCGATCCGCATCATCAACTCCGACTCGATGGGCATGGGCCGGATCGCCGAGGTCGCCCGCCGCACCTGGCAGCTCGCGCACGTCCAGGCGACGCTGGCCGGGCGAGGCGGGACCGTCGTTCGCCAACAACGACCGGGTGCTCCGCTACCTGGCCAAGCTGACGCTCAACCCGGCGATCGCGCACGGCCTGGCGGCGCACGTCGGGTCGCTGACGGCCGGGCGGCTGGCGGACATCGTGCTGTGGGACCCGGCCCGGTTCGGCGCCGACGCCGGAGCTCGTGCTCAAGTCCGGGTTCGTCGCCTGGGGCGCGTCCGGCTCCGGGTCCGGGTCGACCCGGATCACCCAGCCGCGGGTGCTGGGGCCGTTCTTCGGCGGCCTCGGCGACGCGCCGCGGAAGCTGTCGGCGCAGTTCGTCGCCGATCCGGTGCTGTCGGACGCGGCGCTGCGCGGCCGCGCTGCCCGCCGGGGTGCGCTACCTGCCGATCGCAGGCGCCCGCGGCCTGACCCGGGCGGACATGGCCCGCAACACGCTCGTGCCCCGGGTCGTCGGTCCCGCTGGCGACGGCCCGGTGACCGTCGACGGCGTCGCCGTCCCGGTGCACGAGGCGACGTCCCTGCCGCTGACCAGGCTGCACCACCTCGGCTAGCGGCGGGCACGGCGCTTGCGTGGGGCAGCGTTGCTGGCGCCTGCTTTTAGGCCGTATTAGCGTCCGTCGAAATTCAATAATGATCTTGGCCCGGTAGAATTCGATCCGGTATCAGTAGTTTCACTGCGCCTCAATGCCGGTTCGAGTTGTCGGCATTGTTATGCAGGGCCTCTTGATAACTAACGCGTTTGGAGCATAATCGGCAGCAGTCTGCAGGGGGAAAGCAGGGGGGCTGCATGACATCGGATACGACCCCGCCCGAGGTGCCACCTCGGGGGGAAAACGCACCGCCGGACGACCATACGGAAGTCGATGACCGAACGGAAGCGAAGGAAAGCCCCGCGCCTCCGGCCGAAAAACGGCGCCCCGGGCACGCCGGCCGGGTCGTCGTATCGTTGGTCATCGTCGGCGTGGCGCTCGTGCTCGCGTTTTCCCCCGCCGCCCGGCTGGCCGCGCAGGGGCTGCCGGTCGCGCCTGAGCGCACCGTCTCGGTCGCGGCGGGGCCCCAGCGCGGGCCCGCCACCGCGGTCCGGGCAGTTCCGGCTGGCCTGCCGACCGGGGCCCGGATCCGGACCGCCGCCGACGTGCTTCCGTACGCGGTCGCGGCCCTAGGCAGGCCCGACGCCGAGGCCCTGATGGCGCTGCTGAACGCGCGGTCCGGCCTGGCGGTCACCGATCAGAGGCTACCGCCAGTACCCGTATCGCTACCCGCCGCTCGACGCGGTGCTCGACCGCGCGCCGCCGGCCAGCCTCGCTCTCGGCGGTACCGCCCTCGGGGCCGCGCTCACGGAACTGGCCGCGCAACCGCAGGGCAGCACCCCGTCGGACTCCGACCTCCGCCATCGAGAACGCCGGGCCGGCCGCCTACGGCGTGCTGAATCGAGTCCAGGCGGCCGGCGGATGCGCAGCGCAGCTGGACCTGCTGCTGTTGCTGACCGCCGATGAGGTCACGATGCTCGACGCCGGTCCGAGCGCGGGCGGGGGCGCCGTCGGCGGGCAGGAGCGGCGCGCCGAGGCGGCGTGCCCGCACGATCCGACGCCGGGTTGGCTGGTAGGCGAGGCGCAACTGAGAATGCTGGAGGTCTCGGAGACGGTCACCGATGCCGACCCGACGGTGATCGGGGCGCTGCGCGGAGCCCACGCGACCTTCAGTCAGCTGGCCGCTGAGTATCCCCGCGATCCCGGGGTCCTGACCGGGCTTGGCGACAGCTATCTCCGGGCCGGGACCTACCTGATGTCCAGCGAGCCCTTCACCGCGCAGCTGGACTTCAGGTCGGCCATCGCCGCCTACGACCGCGCGTCGGCGCTGGGCGACGCCCGCGACGCGGCCGCCGGCGTGGCCCGCGCGCCAGATCGGCCTCGGCCAGCCGACCGGGGCAGCGCGGCTGCTGGCGCCTCTCGCCCGCTCAAGCAGCGAACCGGGCGAGCTCCTCGAGCTGCTCATCGAAGCCGACGAGGCGAGCCCACGATTTCACTGCCGCCATGAACGCGGCGCAGCTTCTCGAGCAGCGCGCGAGCGCGGCTTACCCGGACGGCGACGCCCTGATCCCGGTGCCGTTGACGGGGTCGATCGACCCGCTGGACGACGTCTCGTTCCCGTTGTCCTTCGGGGCAGGCCGACTGACGCCGCTGACGGCACAGCTGTCTAGTGCCCGGCGGCGCGGGCGGATCGCTGCAGGACCTGTCCTTCATCCCCGACTACCGGGATGACCCCGGGGTAACGGGAGCGGAGCTGGGCTGCCCGTCGTGGAGCTGGACCAGGGACGAGCTGCTCCTCGGGCACGCGGCCCTTGCCCTGGCCAGCTGGCCCGCGCAGTTCGCGAGCGTCCGGCCCGAGCGGCGGCTACTGTTACACGTCGGACGAGCTTGAAGCTGATCGCGCAGACGCAAGCCGGCCAGCCGCCCGACCAGGCGACCCTGAAGGCCGACGGTCTGACCAGCGACGACCTCGCCGACGGGTGGCAGAACCTGCTCCGCTGGGCGGGAAACCTCCCCGCCGCCAAGGTGGCGGCCTCGAGCCTGGCAGGCAGCCCGTGGGAGCGGCAGCGCCATGCCCGCGCTTCGGCTGGGCGAAATCGACTTCCTGATGCACGATTACAACGACGCCGCCGCCGAATTCAGCCTCGCGGCGCACCGTTGGCGCCTGGTGAGCTACAACGCCGACCTGCAAGTCGACCAGGCGGAACTCGACCAAGGGGCGGCGTTGTTCGCGGCCGGCCGTGCGGCCGAGGCCGTGGCGACGCTTCGTCCGCTGGACATGACGGGAACCGAAGGCTATTCGTACCAGAATTCATCGGGCGTGGGAAACAACAATGCCGCACTTCAATTCGCGGCCGTCTCGTACTACGCGTGCGAGCAACTCGCAGACTATGAAAGCGAGACGGGCAACCTGCACGCGGCGGTGGAAGATTACACCAACGCGCTGGCCTGGGTACCACAGCTCGAGGGCGGCGCCAATATCCGGCCGGAAGTGCTGAACAACAATGCCGCGCTGGCCTATCTCGGCCTGGGCGAAACCACGACGGCGGCCGCGCGGGAGAACCAGGCGCTGGCGGCCGACCCGAAGGACCCGGTTTTCCTCATGACCGCCGGATTCATAGCCGACCGGTCCGGCCAGGTCGCGCAGGCGGCTCGGTACGACCGGGCGGCGCTGGCGAGCGACCCGGGCGCCTTCCCGGCGGCGAACGACCTCAGCGTCGAGCTGATGCGCAGCCACCAGCAGGGCGAAGCGGTCGAGGCGCTCCGTCAGGCGGTCGGCGCCAATCATGATTACGCGCTCGGCTGGTTCAACCTGGGGGTCATGGAATCGAGACTCGGGCCGCTCCACGTTCTCGACGCGCAGGGCGCGTTCGCAATGGCCTACTCGCTCGATCCGGCCCTGCAAGGTCGCCAGCACCAGCTGACGATCGACGCGTCCGTCTATCGGACGGCGCTGGACCTGTCCAAACCGCTGCCGCCGAACTGGAGCATCGCGCAGCTGTCACAGCCCGTGCCCGCGGCGGCGGCGGGCTTGCTGGCCCTCGGGCTGCTGGCTCTCGGCCTGGCCAGAGCGGCCGGGCACGGCGGCAGCGCCCTGGCGGGCCAGTGGCTCGACCCGCTGACCGACCGGCTCCAGTCGACGCCACTGCTGCGCAGGCTGCATCGCCCCCTCTGGTCGCTGGCAGCGACCGCGGCCAGCTTCCTGTTCGCCTACCTGCGCAAGGGAGCCGGCCCGACCGAAGTGGTTACGTACGTCGCCGGAGTAGTCGTCCTCGCCCTGGTGGCGGTTGGCGCCAGGGTAATCCTGGCGAGGCGAAACCACATCACCGCGACCCACGAGACGTGGCCGCCTGCGCTGGCCATTGGCCTCGTCACCGGGGCGGCCGGGCTACCGTGGGCGCCCCTTCCGGTGGTGAAGGCGGACGGGAAGGACGCCGCCAAGGTCCACTTGGCCGCGCCGATAACGCTGGCAGCCCTCAGCGCGCTGCTGTTCGTTGAGTCGGTGTGGCTGCACACCCCGGTCACCGAGTCATGGGCGGTCGCGGCCTTGATTATGTCCGCCTCAACGCTGCTGCCGGTCGGGCCGCTCGATGGCGCACAGCTCGGTAAGGCCGGGATCCTCGCCGCGACGGGCGTGCTCGGCGGTGCCCTGCTGGTGGGCCTGGGAGTCATCTGAGCCGTGAGAACGGCCGACTACGGGTCCTCGGTGAAGGACCACTGGAGGCCGTAGCCGAGGTGCGGGCGGGGGTGGGAGAAGGCGGCGCGGGCCTCGCCGGTGGCGTCGACCGGGACCTGCTCGAAGGGGCCCGGGACTCCCTCGTAGGGGTAGTAGACGTGCACGTCCTCGCCGGTGACCTGGCGGACCCAGCGCGGCGGGCGGCGGCGGTCGAAGCGGACCCGGAGGTCGAAGCCGTCGCAGCGGCGTTCGGGACGGAAGACGTAGTAGTCGCGCATCGGCTCGTCCGCGGCCACCCGGATGCGCATCTCGTACTCGTGCGTCTGGTCGGGCTGCAGAGGGCGCGGGAGCCCGATGATGTAGCGGGTCCGGTTCCTCGACAGCTCCTCGGCCCGGAGCAGGGTGCCGCCGCTGGTGACGTCGGCCTTGAGGCCGAGCCGGCGCTGACCCGATTCCCTGGGCGTGTCGAGCACGAGTGGTGATCTCGGTCAGCTGGTGCCTGGTGGCGACGATGCGGCGGTGCTCGATCGCCTCGGGCGCGTCGCCGTCGAGCATGAACACGGCGCTGAAGTGGTCGATGTACCAGCCGTCGTCGTCGGGGTCGGACTGGCCACGGCGGCGCTCGAGTTCGGCCGCGATCTCCTGGGCGAGCAGCCGCTGCGCTTCCTCGATCCTGCGCTCGGCGGTCCGGTCCCCCCGGCCGAGCCTGGTGTCGGCCAGCCACCGCTTGCGCACGGAGTAGGTGGTCATCGCCGCGGGTGTCGCTCGTGCAGCGCCAGCGCGGCGAGGATCGCGGTGCGCATCTCCTCGGTCAGCCGCCCGGCGAGCGCGCGAAGCTCCCGGCCGAGCTTCTCGTTCGCCTTGCGGGTGTCGCCGCCGGCCAGCTCAAGCAGCACCGGGCCGATCTTCCCGGACACGTCACCGCTGAACGCGCGGTTCTTGCGGAGCGCCTGAATCTCCGCCGCAATCTCCGCCAGGCCCGGCAGACCGCCCCGCTCCGGGGGGCGATGTCACTTAATTGTCACTTTCTCTGGACACTGTCCCATTATGGGGCTATTTCGTGGCCCTGACAGGGATCACGATGGACATGAGCCGATTGGCGGCTCGGCTGCGGCCCTGCTTGGGGAGGGGCCGCAGCCCCGGTACCGGTCGGCCGATCAGGGGACGGTCAGGATGACCGGGCCGTCGGACGTGATCGCGATGGTGTGCTCGGCGTGCGCGGCCCGGCTGCCGTCCGAGGTGCGGATCGTCCACCCGTCGTCGTCGAGCCAGATGCCGTCCTTGCCGCCGGCGATGAACCACGGCTCGATCGCGAGCACCAGCCCCGGCACCAGCCGCAGGCCGCGGCCCGCCCGCCCGCGGTTGGGGATGTGCGGGTCCTCGTGCATGGTCCGGCCGACGCCGTGGCCGCCGAGGTCGGTCGAGATGCCGTAGCCGCCGGACCGGCCGATGTGCCCGATCGCGGCCGAGATGTCGCCCAGCCTGCCGCCCGGCCGGGCGGCCGCGATCCCGGCCGCCAGCGCCGCTCTCGGTCGCGTTGATCAGCTCCGTGTCGGCCGTCGACGGCCGGCCGACGGTGAACGAGATCGCCGCGTCGCCGACCCAGCCGTCCAGCGTCGCCCCGGCGTCCACGCTGAGCAGGTCGCCCTCCTGCAGCCGGTAGGAGCCGGGGATGCCGTGCAGCGCCGCGTCGTTCACCGACGTGCAGATGACGGCCGGGTAAGGGACCGGGGCGAACTTCGGGTGATAGTTGAGGAACGGCGAGGTCGCCCCCGCCCGGGCGAGCACGTCCCTCGCGGCCTCATCGAGTTCCTTGAGGGTGACCCCGGGCGCGGCCGCGCGCGCGGCTCGCCGCCAGCACGTGCGGCGACCACCCGCCCGGCGCGCGCGGATCGCGTCGATTTCACCCGCAGTCTTGATCTCGACCATCTACAGACCTTACAGGCCTGGCCGTGCGCAGACGCGAATGACGCCGCGCTCGGCCGGGGGCTGCGGCGCTCGCGCCATCGGGCTGGGGGCGCGACTGCGCCTTGACCGCTCCGAGGACCCCGATGAGCAGTTGCGGGCCTGCGCTGAGCCGTCCGGCCACACGTTCTGCGTTTTCCTCGCGCCGGAGTAATGGGCGGGTGAAGAGCCGGCCGGGACCGTTCGAGATGACGGATTTGATCTTTTCTTTAGGCCGCGACCGCTACCACCGAGGAGTTGATCAGGTCCCAGTCGACGTCGGCGCCGAGGCCGGGGGCGGTCGGGGCGTGCACGTTGCCCTCGGCGTCGACCGTGAACGGCTCGGTCAGGCCGTAGCCGAAGTGGGCGAGGCTGTGATCGCCGGACCGGTTGAAGGCGAGGACCTCGAGCCAGTCGCAGTTGTCGATCGCCATCATCACGTGCCGGGCGGCGACGTTGTTGAGCGCGTTGTAGGAGTCGTGCACCTCGCAGTTCATTCCGAACGCCTCGGCCAGGTGCGCGATCTTCATCAGGCCGGTGATGCCGCCCTTGATGACCACGTCGCCGCGCAGGAAGTCGGTCGCGCCGCTGGTGATCCACGGCGGCAGCGCGGCCAGGCCGCCGGGGGTGATCTCGGTCGCGAGCAGCGGGATGGTCAGGTGCCGGGCGAGCCGCGCGTAGCCGTGGATGTCGTGGTCCGGCAGCGGGTCCTCGTACCAGAAGTAGCCGAGGTCCTGGATCGCCTGGCCGACGCGGAGCGCGTCCGGGTAGGAGTAGGACCAGGACGAGTCGAGCATCAGCGTCATATCGTCGCCGACCGCGGCGCGGACCGCCGCGCAGGCCTCGATGTCGAAGCCGACCGGTGGTGACTCGCCCGGCGGCAGCCACGGACCGCGCGGCGGGTGCAGCTTGTAGCCGCGCCAGCCCTGCTCCCGCCAGTACACCGCCTCGTCCGCGTACTCGGCCGCGGTCTGATGATGGGCGGTGGAGAAGTAGGCCGGGATGCGATCGCGGCAGGTGCCGAGCAGCCGGTGGACCGGCAGGCCCGCGACCTTGCCCGCGATGTCCCAGAGCGCGATGTCGACCGTGCCGACCGCGTGCGGCGATAGGTAGTGCACCAGGCCGCTCATCCGCCGCCAGTGCCGGCCGATGTCGAGCGGGTCGCTGCCGACCAGCCACGGCTTGATGACGGTGACGATCTGGTCGGCGATCTGGGCCGGGCCGGGACCCGGGCTGGAGAGGAACGCGTTGCCCTCGATGCCCTCGTCGGTGGTGACGCGGAGGACGCCGAGCGGGATCCGCCGTCCGGCGGGGCCGAAGCTGGCCGCGCCGGACGTGGACCGCTCGTGCAGGACGACGGTCACATCAGTGATACGCACGTCCGGTCACGTTACTCTTGCCGGTGTTAGCTGATCCCGATCGTCTTCAGGAAGGCGGTCGCGACCGTGCTGTAGTCCTGCTTGTCGGTGATCACGGCGTTGTCCATCTGCAGCAGGGCAGGCGTCGTGAGCGCGGCCGAGACCGTGTTCAGCGTGCTGGTGATGGTGGCGGTCGCGTCCGCCTTGTAGACGAGCGGGATGACGTTCTGGGCGGCGAAGTTGGCCTTGGGGTCCGACAGCGAGACCAGGTGGTCGGTGATGATCTGCGGAGTGGTGGTGAAGACGTCCGCCACCTGGACCTTGCCGCCGGTCAGGGCGGCCAGCGTGAGCGGGCCGGACTCGTCCAGCGGGTCGAACGACTTGAAGGTGAGGCCGTAGGTGGCCTTGAGCCCGGCGATGCCGTCGGGGCGGGTCTTGAACTCCGACGGCGCGCCCAGCACCCAGCCGCTCGCGTACGGCTTGAGGTCGGCGATCGACTTCAGGTGGTACTTGGCGGCGGTCGCCGCGGTCACCGTCAGCGCGTCGGAGTCCTGGGCCGGGGCCGGGTTGAGGATCTCGAGCGAGGACGGCAGCTTGGCGGTCAGCGCGGCGTCCACCGCCGCGGTCGTCTTGGCGGTGGAGGTCGGGTCGACCTCGCCCTGAGAGCAGCGCCCCGTTGTACTCGGGGAAGATGGTGATCGCGCCCTTGACGACCTGCGGGTAGTAGACCTCGCGGTCGCCGATGTTGAGCTTGGTGGTGGCCTTGACCCCCTTGTCCTGCAGGGCGATCGCGTAGACCTCGGCCAGCAGCTCGGACTCGGGGAAGTTGGCCGAGCCGACGACCACCGAGCCGGACGCGCCGCCGCCGGACAGCGGGTTGGAGCCCGAGCTGGCGCTGGTGCTGGCGCTTGCGGCGGCCGAGCTTGGCGCGCTTGAGGAACTTGAAGAGCTGCTTGAGCAGCCGGCCACCGCAGCGAGGGCGATGGCCGTGACGGCTGCCATCCCCGTGGCGGTGGCGATCCTGGTGACCATTGTAGATTTCCCTTTCGGTGTACCCGACATTACTGGTCGATTTTACTGGTTATCCCGGCCCGCCCCGCGCAACCCCGCCGGGACGAGCAGCCTGGACAGCAGGGAGAAGAGCCCGAGCACGAGCAGCGCGAGGATCACGACGAGCAGCGCGCCCCCCGCGACCGGCCCGTACTGGGTGCTGGCGAGGCCGTCGATGATGAAGCGGCCGAGGCCGCCGAGGCCGATGTAGGCGGCGATCGTCGCGGTCGCGACGACGAAGATCGCGCCGGTGCGCAGGCCGACCAGGATCAGCGGCAGCGCGATCGGCACCTCGACCTTGACGCACCTGCTGCCACGGGGTCATGCCCATGCCCTTGGCCGCGTCCTTGACGCCCGGGTCGACGCCGGCCACGCCCTCGTAGACGTTGACCAGGATCGGCGGGATCGCCAGCACGACCAGCGGGATCAGCCAGGTGAAGAGCGTGAACCCGAAGTAGACGGCGAGCAGGATGAGCAGGCCGAGGGTGGGGATGGCGCGCCACGCGTTGGCCAGGTTGACGATCGAGGACCGCGCCGCGGCCGGTGTGGCCGATCAGCACCCCGAGCGGGATCGCGATCAGCGCGGCGATCAGCAGCGGCAGCCCGCTGTAGCCGAGGTGGGCGACGAGCTGCTGCGGCGATGCCGCCCGGACCCGCCCCAGTTGGCGGAGGTGGTCACCCAGTCCCAGGCGTAGCTGAAGAAGCTCATTACCGCGCCCCCGCCCCCGGCGCCGCCGGCGCGCGCTGGGTGAGCACCCAGCGCGGGCGCTCGCCGGCCGCCCGGTTCCGGCCGGACGCCCACGGGGTGAGCGCCCGCCGCACCCCGACCAGGATCAGGTCGCAGACCACGGCGAGCGACGATGACCATGAAGAGGCCGACGTAGATCTCGGTCGGGAAGTCCCGCTGCTCGCCGTCGATGAACAGGTAGCCGAGGCTGGACACGCCGATGATCTGGCCGACGCTGGCCAGGCTGACGCTGGACACCACCCCGACTCGGAGCCCGGCGATGATCACCGGGGTCGCCAGCGGCAGCTCGACCGTGACCAGGCGGCGCAGCGGGCCGTACCCCATCGCGGTCGCGGCCTGCTTGACCGGCGCGGGCACGCCGCGCAGGCCCGTCCACCACGTTCGGCAGGATCACGCAGAGCGAGAACACGGTCAGCCCGATGATCACCGTCGTGTCGGTCAGCCCGAACGCCGGGATCAGCGCGATGAACAGGGCGAGCGAGGGGATCGCGTAGATCACGTTGACGAACGACCAGCGTCGGCGGGTAGAACCAGCGCCACCGCGCCGCCAGCGACCCCGAGCGGCAGCGAGATGGCCAGGCCGATCAGCGGCGAGACGATGCCGAGAAAGGCGTTCTGCCTGGTCAGTTCCCAGATCTGCGACCAGTTGCTGGGAATCCAGGACCACATCATCGGGTCGCTCCCGGGCTCTGGCCCTGCTGCGCGGCGGCCCGGGCGTCGAGGACGTCCCTGGCGTCGAGCGCGTCCTGGGCCGTCTGGGCCGCCCGAACGGCCTCGCGGAGCTGGTCGAACGTCGCCACGCCGACCACCCGGCCGTCGCCGTCCACGCCGATCGCGACGCCGGCGGGCGAGAGCACGGCCGCGTCGAGCGCGGCCCGCAGCGAGTCGTCGCCGACCGTGAACGTGTGCCCGAAGCCGTCGGCGGCCACGTCGTCGAGTCGGGTGTCGCCGTCCAGTCCGGCCAGGCGCTCGGCCGACACCCAGCCGCGCGGCGTCAGGTCGCGCCTCGCCGCCGACGACGAGGATCCACGGCTCCCCGGTCTTGCAGCGCGGACGCCGCCGTCGCGTCGGCGGCCAGCACCGGGCCGGCCGACAGCGACAGCCCGTCGGTCCGGAAGAACGACAGCCGCCTGATGCCCCGGTCGAACCCGACGAACCCGGCGACGTAGTCATCGGCGGGCGCGCCGAGGAGCCGTTCCGGCGGGCCGAGCTGGGCCAGCGTGCCGTGCGGGTGGTACAGCGCCACCAGGTCGCCGACCTTGATGGCCTCCTCGATGTCGTGCGTGACCAGCACGATCGTCTTGCGCAGCTCGTTTTGCAGCGCGATCAGCTGCTCCTGCAGCTGGCCGCGGACGACCGGGTCGACCGCGCTGAACGGCTCGTCCATCAGCAGCACGGGCGGGTCGGCCGCGAGCGCGCGGGCCACGCCGACCCGCTGCTGCTGCCCGCCGGAGAGCTGGTGCGGGTAGCGCTTGGCGAGCGCCGGGTCCAGCCCGACGGTCGTCAGCAGCTCGCGGGCGCGCGCTCGCGCCTTCGCCCGCCGCCACCCGTTGAGCACCGGCACGGTGGCGATGTTGTCCTCGACCGTCCGGTGCGGGAACAGGCCGGTCTGCTGGATGACGTAGCCGATGCCGCGGCGCAGCCGGGCCGGGTCCTGCGCCCTGATGTCGTCGCCGTTGAGCAGGATGCGGCCCTCGGACGGCTCGACCAGGCGGTTGATCATCCGCAGCGTCGTGGTCTTGCCGCACCCGCTGGGCCCGACGAGAACCATGGTCTTGCCGTCGGGCACGTCGAGGTCGAGATCGTCGACCGCTACCGTCCCGTCGGGGTACCGCTTCGTCACACCATCGAATGTGATCAACCAAAGCCCTTCCGCGCCCCCGGCAAATGCATCCCACAACACTAACCGCGACGCCTGCGTGTAATCAGGATTTACCGTGCCGGTTGCGTTACAACGCGGTTGCGAAACCCGGTCAATCCGGCAGAGTTTCCCCACAATACGTGCAGATCATGCCGTTGGGCGAAGCGGGGCGGAGAGACCGGGTCGGGGGCGGGCTGGGGGCGGGTCGGGGGCGGGTTTGGGGGCGGGTCGGGCAGGCGTCCTCACGGAACCGGTTGACGCCTGGCGGGGCCGGACTTTATTGTGCTAGTTAACTAAGACACTAGGAGTCTAGATCATGATCAGCTTTCGGGTGGACTCCCGCTCCGGGGTGCCGCCGTACCTGCAGATCGTGCAGCAGGTACGGCAGGCGCTGCGGATGGGCGTGCTTGACGCGGGCGACCAGCTGCCGACCGTGCGCGAGGTCGTCGCCGCAGTCGCGGTGAACCCGAACACGGTGCTCAAGGCCTACCGCGACCTGGAGCGCGAGGGCCTCGTCGAGGCGCGCGTTGGGCAGGGCACCTTCGTGCTGCGACGGCCGGCCGGGCCGCCGCCGACCACGCACTCCCGGCTCGGCCGGTCGCTGGCCCGGTGGGTGCGGGAAGCGCGCGAGGCCGGGCTCGACGACGAGGCGATCGAGTCGCTACTCCGGATCACGATGCAAGCAGTGGAACCGACCGACGCGTCGGGAGAGGCGGAGATCGCATGATGTCGTCCTCAGCAGGCCGGCTCGCGGCCGCCCCCGACGCCGGCGGCGCGCACGGTGCGGAGCAGGCGATCGAAACGCACGGGCTGACCAAGCAGTTCCGGCGGGTTACCGCGCTCAGCGACTGCTCGATCACCGTGCCGCCGGGCCGGATCAGCGCCCTGGTCGGCCCGAACGGGGCCGGCAAGACCACGCTGCTGCGAGTGCTGGCGGGCCTCGCCCGGCCGACCAGCGGCACGGCTGCCGTCCTCGGCGGCGCACCCCGGCAGGACCCGGCGTTCCTGGCCGAGATCGGCTACCTGGCCCAGGAAGTCCCGCTCTACCGGCGGCTTTCGGCACAGGACCACATCACGGCCGGCGCGCACCTGAACCCGCGCTGGGATGGCGCGGCGGCACGGGCGCGGCTGGGCGACCTGCGGGTGCCGCTCGGGCAGCCAGTCGGCACGCTCTCGGGCGGTCAGCGAGCCCAGGTCGCGCTCACGCTCGCGCTGGCCAAGCAGCCCCGGGTGCTGCTGCTTGACGAGCCGGTGGCCGCGCTCGACCCGCTCGCCCGGCGGCAGTTCCTGGCCACGCCGACCTCGGCCGTGGCCGACGCCGTGGACGGCCTCACGGTACTGCTGTCCTCGCACGTGGTCGCCGACCTCGAGCGGGTCTGCGACCACATGGTCCTGATCTCCGCGTCGCGGGTGCAGCTCTGCGGTGACATCGACGACCTGCTGGCCGAGCACAAGGTGCTGGTCGGCCCGCGCAAGGACACGTCCGCCCTGGAACGCGTGCACACGGTGGTGCAGGCGACCAGGACCGACCGGCAGTCGACGCTGCTGGTGCGGCTGGGCGGACCGGCGCTCGACCCTGCCTACCAGGTCAGCGACGTCAGTCTGGAAGACCTCGTGCTCGGCTACATGGGCGCGGACTCCGCGTCCGGCGACCCGCACCTCACTACGGTTGGAGAGAACTCATGACCTGGCTCCTGTGGCGGCAGTACCGCCTGCAGGCGGCGATCGCGGCCGGGCTGCTGGCCGTGTTCGCACTGCTGCTGCTGGTCACCGGGGTGCAGATGGCGTCCCAGTGGCATTCCGCCCTCAGCGCGTGCACGGCCGATCACTCCTGCGGTTCCCTGGCGGGCTCGCTGTCCCTGGGCAACCACGCCGTCTACGACCTGACCATCTTCAGCCTGGCCGTGCCCGCGGTGATCGGGCTGTTGATCGGCGCGCCGGCCGTCGCGGGCGAGGTCGAAACCGGCGCCACCAACTTCGCCTGGACGCAAAGCGTCACCCGCGGGCGCTGGCTGCTGGCCAAGGCCGGCTGGCTGCTGTTCGCCGCCGCGGTCTGGGGCGGCTGCGTCTCCGCCCTCGTCACCTGGTGGTCGGGACCGCGCAACGCGCTCTACGGCAACGCGCTGCAGCCCAACGACTTCGACATGCAGGGCATCGCGCCGGTCGGCTACGCGCTGTTCGGGATGGCGCTCGGCATTGCGGCGGGCGCGCTGCTGCGACGGACCCTGCCGGCCATCGCCGTCACCCTGGCCTCGTTCGTCGGCGTGCGCGTGGTGGTCGCCCAGGTCCTCCGTGCGCACTACATGACCGCGGTTACCACTTACTACAGCGTGACCACCAATTGGACGCCGGCCTCGGGATCCTGGGTGCTCGGCGGCGGCGTGATCGACAAGTCGGGCCAGGTCCTCGCGGTCCCGGACATCGTCGTGAGCCAGAACGGCGTCCCCAGCGTGATCCAGGGGGTACCGGTGAGCGACCTCCCGGCTGCCTGCAAGGCGCTGGTTTCGGCCGCCGTCGGGACTGTGACTCGCGCCACCCCGAACGGTGGCGGGACGCCTATGAGCCGCCTCGCCTCCTGCATCGCGTCGGCCGGCTTCCGGCAGTTCACCATCTACCAGCCGACCAGCCGCTTCTGGGCGTTCCAGTCGATCGAGACGGTCATCTTCCTGGCGCTCGGGGCCGCGCTGGTCGCGATCGCCTTCGCCGTCGTCCGCCGCCGCGACGCGTGACGAGGGGCAGCGGGCGACGGGGTCGGGAAGGGCGAGGGGGCCGGTCACAGCACCGCAACGCGTGCCTTCAAGGCAGAGCGGGCCGCGAGTCGGCCGGCCGGCGGCTCGAAGTCGTAGGTTCCCTCGTCGCTCAGCCACACCGGGATTCGCGGGCCGTGCGGGGTGCGGAGCTGAACCGGCACCAGCCGCGGGTTCTCCCACGGCTGCAACCAGATCCCGCGGTCGTGCAGGTCCTGGTCGCGCTGCTCGCACAGCCGGTGGCACCCGCCAGGGCTGGCGGCCGATCCGCACAGCAGGCTGAAGCTCCACAGGGCGTTCGCCCCGGCGCGGGAGACGCCTCCGGCGTCGCGCGCGACGCGGGGCTGGATCGAGTACGGCCGTCCGATGACGCTGCTCCCGCAGCTCTCGCAGCAGCCGAACGCGCGGGCGAAGACCAGGCGGCAAACCCTCGCCGATGGGCCGACGTCCGCCGATGATCTCGTCGGCACCCGTCGCGACCAGTCCGCTGCCTGCGGCAATCCGGTCCGGCGGAGCGGGGAGAGGTGCCTGCGCCGGTCCGTCATGACGGGTCAGCCTCGCGAGCGGCGGCGCAGATCTCACAAACTGTATTCATGCTGATAAATCATGCAATGAACTCATCCGACCAGGGTGGATGCCCGAAATTACGGCCTGTCTACGCGATGTCATGAAACTATACGTTTTGTCGTGACATTCCACGCGGAGGGAACGCATGGGTGGGGAGCCGGTGATCGATTGGATTGAGGTCACCATTGACTGCGGGAACGTGGGCGTAGTGGCGGAGTTCTGGCGGCGGCTCCTGGGGCTCGATCGGCTGGAGGAGCCGCTCCCCGGCTGGGCCCGCGCCGCGCCGACCGTGCCCGGCGGGCCCGCCCTGACGTTCCAGCCGGTGCCGGAGCCGAAGGTCGGCAAGTCGCGGGTCCATCTCGACCTGCGCACCGGCGATCTGGCCGCCGCGCTGGCCAGGATCCGCGCGCTCGGCGGCGACTGGACCGGCGAGGTCCACGTCTACGACGAGGGTACGGTCGCGGTGATGGCCGACCCCGAAGGCACCGAATTCTGCCTGCTCGGACCGCCCGGATCCGTGATCCGGTAGCGCCGTCAGGGCCTGGCCGGCGACCAGCGCCGGAGTGCGCCGCAGCCAGGCCGCCAGCAGCCCGGAGATGACGACCAGGGCGAGGGACAAGGACACCACGGCAGGCCAGCCGCCGATCGTCCAAGCGTGTCCGGCCAGGTTGCCGAAGACCGACGAGCCCAGGTAGTAGGCGAACAGGTAGAGCGATGCGGCCTGCGCGGAGGCGACCCCGCCGGCGTGCGCCCGGACCGGCACCCAGCTGCTGGCCACGCCGTGCACGGCGAAGAACCCGGCCGTCATCACCGCCAGGCCGGCCGCGATGCACGGCAGGCTGGCCGGCAGCGTCAGCAGCACCCCGGCCGCGGTGATGAGGCAGCCGACCGGCACGACCGCGCGGCGGGAGAAGCGCTCGGCCAGCCGCCCGGCGATCGCCGAGCTGACCGTGCCGATCGCGTAGACCAGGAACACGAGGCCCGCCGCGGCGACGCTCAGGCCGAACGGCGCGGCGGTGAGCCGGAACCCCATCACGTTGTAGACGCCCACGAACGCGCCCATGCAGCAGGCCCCGATCCCGTAGAGCGCCAGCAGCCCCGGGTCGGCGACCGCGCCCTTGAGCATGAGCGCCAGCTGGCGGGGGCGCGCGGGGGCGGGCGTGAAGTTGCGCGACGCCGGGAGTGTGACCGCCACGAGCCCTGCGCAGAGCAGCCCGAGCAGCGCGACCGAAGCCAGCGCCCAGCGCCAGCCCGCGACGTCGGCGACCGCGCCGGTGAGCAGGCGGCCGGTCATCCCGCCGAGCGCATTGCCGCCGATGTAGAGGCCCGCCGCGCGAGCGTAGGTGTCGGGATGCAGTTCCTCGCGCAGGTAGGCGGTGGCGGCGGCGGGCAGCCCGGCCAGCGCGACGCCCTGCAGCAGCCGCAGGATGAGGAGCCAACTCCAGCTCGGAGCGGCGGCGCAGGCAAGCGCCACGACACCGGACGCGATCACCGAGCAGCGGATGAGCCCGGTCCGCCCGAGCACCTCGGAGGCGGGTCCGGCCGCCAGCAGCGCGACCCCGAGGCCGGCCGTGGTCAGGGAGAGCGACAGCGTGCTCTGCGCGGCCGACACCGAGAAGGAACGGGCGAGCTCCGGCAGCAGCGCCTGGGTGCTGTACAGCAGCGCGAACGTCGCCACCCCGGCCGCGAACAGGGCGACCGCGATGCGCCGGTAGCCCGGCTGGCCGGACCGGTAGCCCGCAAACCCGGTCGCCGGCCGTCGTGCGACGGGCGTCGTGTGCGCGGGAGTGGTCACCGCTCCACTCTGCGGCGGCCCAATTCATACGTCAAATGCATGTCTTTCATGTCGTCAATACGCATTACGTATACTCAATGGTTATGGACATCGATGAGTTTCGGCGGCTCCTCGTCCTGGCCGAATACGAGCGGATCACCGACGCCGCCGAGGTCCTGCAGATGAGCCAGCCGACGCTGTCCCGGCTGCTCGCCCGGGCGGAGCACGAGCTCGGGACGCGGCTGTTCGAGCGGGACGCGGCCGGGGCGCGGCCCAATCCCTACGGCGAGGTGATGCTCGCCGCCGCCAGGGACATCACCCGCCGCTACGACCAGCTCCGCGATGACCTGGCCACCCTGCTCGACCCGGAGACGGGGACGGTCCGGCTCGCGTTCATGGACTCGATGGCGACCTCGCTGGTGCCGCGCATCCTGCGTGACTTTCGCCGCGAGGCACCGCACGTCCGGGTCGCGCTGCAGCAGAAGCCCGGTCACGAGATGCTGCCCGATCTCGCCTCGGGCCGGACCGAGCTGGCGATCATCGCGCCGCGGCCCGCAGGCCCGTACGGCTGGCTGCCGCTGCAGCGGCAGCGCCTGGTGCTCATCGTCCCGGCCGGGCACCGGCTCGCCGCCCGCCGCCGGGCGCGGCTGGACGAGCTGGCGGACGAGGACTTCGTCACCGTGCCGACCGGGTTCGGGTTCCGCTCGCTGATCGACGACCTGCTGGCGGCCGACGGCGCGTCGGTCCGGGTCGCGTTCGAAAGCCCCGACATGGCCGCCATCGAAGGGCTGGTCGGGGCCGGTCTCGGCGTGGCGATCCTGCCCGAGCGGTTCGCCGGCGTCTCCGGCACCGTCGGCGTCGACCTCGCCGCCGTGCACGCCGAGCGGATCGTCGGCCTCACCTGGCGGACCGACCGCGAACTGCCGCCGACTGCCGCCAGGCTGCTGGAGTTCCTGTCCCGCACCGGGCCATTCGACTAAGACCGAACGCGGCTACTTGCAAGCCCGAACGCCGACGGCGGCGCCCGCGAGGAGCAACGCCAACCCGATGAGGACGCCCGAGAACAGCGGGAGGCCGAACACGTGCTTGGGCACGACCATGGCCAGCGCGGCCCCCAGGATCATGACCCCGCCGCCCGCGCCCGCGTACGGCGCGGCCGCCTTGTTGGCTACCGCGAACGCCTCGTCACTGCGCATGGTCGAGGGCGTCCGAACCCCGACGGGCCGGCCACGGTCGAGCCGCCCCTGCCAGCTGACGACCGCGACCCAGATCAGCACGCAACCGGCGGCGATCACGATCGCCCCGACAAGGAACACCGGTGCCATGGTCGCGCCGCCCTTCAATCAGCTACGGCGCTCAACTTACCGCCCCGTTCCTCCCCCGGCGAGAGGGCGCGATACCTCAGCCGGCGGGCAGCGCCAGTGCGGCGCGATTGACGAATGAACCCGGGTTCCTGAACCGGTGTGCGAGTCTTTTCTGATGGAGAACGATCTTGCGGACCGGCTGCGCGCGATCTGCATGGCGCTGCCCGAGGTGACCGAGCGGCCCAGCCACGGCGCGCCGACCTGGTTCGTCCGCGACAAGAAATCGTTCGTGACCCTGTGGGCCGACGGCCACCACGACAACCACTTCGCTCACCTGTGGTGCGCCGGCCTGCCCGGCGCGCAGACGTCGCTGATCGCGGCCGACCCCGACCGCTTCTTCCGCCCGCCCTACGTCGGCGGTCGCGGCTGGATCGGCGTCCGCCTGGACGCGCCGCTTCCCGTCGACTGGACCGAGATCGCCGAGCTGTGCGAAGACGCTTATCGGTCGGTCGCCCCGGCCGGCCTCATCGCCAAGCTCTAACTGAACGCCGGGCCCGGGCAGCTACCGGCCGGACCCCCGCTCGTCCATCGACTCCCCTTAGAACAACTAATAGTTGTTCTGAGCTCACCGAATGTTGTTTGCATAGGGGAGATTACACAGATGTAATGCCGGTGTGCCGCCACCGACAGCCGCCGACCAGCTGGAGTATTAAGTCCATGCGCAATGAGGAACGCCTACGCTGTAGAACGCCTGAGTCCCGCGCTTTCGCGGAGCGCGTACAGCTCGTCATGAATCTGACCGCGCGGCTCAACGGCGTGCCGTTCGATGACCTTGGCGTGAGGAATTCCCTACTCAGTGAGATTTTCGGCAAGCCTATTCCTGACTCCTTGTCGATCCTGCCGCCCTTCTACTGTGACTACGGCCTCGGGGCTACCTTCGGCGAGAGGGTGTTCATTAACCAGGGATGCTTCTTCCTTGATTTTGGGGGGATCACGATCGGTCATCGGGTCATGATCGGGCCTCGAGTGACGCTGAGCACCGCCGGCCACCCCGTCGAACTCGATGAGCGCTACGACTTCATCACTCACGCCCCGATCGTTATTGAGGACGATGTCTGGATCGGCGCCGCCGCCACAATCGCACCTGGAGTGACCATCGGTCGTGGCTCAGTTGTTGGGGCGGGCGCTGTCGTGGCGAAAGACGTGCCGGCAATGAGTGTCGTGACGGGAACAAGCATGGTCGAACGCAGGCGCCTGAAGCCGACTTCCGACGCCGTCTGGGAGTAGGCAAAGGCCAATACGGCGGCGCCCACCTGAGGACGCACCGGCCTGGTCAGACGGGATATCGCTTGGGGCCTTGGGTGTAGGTGCGGCCGCGTGGGGTGGTCCATTGGTGCCAGCCGGGTGTTGGCTGGGTGACGTTCCACCCCGGCGACTGTTTGACCCGGTGACATTTGCGGCTTCTCGCTCCGGCGTTGCACGCACAGGTCCGGCCGCCCTGGTCGTAGGGGACCGCATGCTCGAAGTCGCTGTCCCTTGCGTGGCGGGAGCAGGGTGGGAACGTGCAGCTGTGGTCGCGGATCTGGACGAGGTGCCGGAGGGTGGCATTGGGCTTGTAGGCGTGGGACTCGTTGCGATGATCGCAGTCGTAGGTCGGGACCGGCGCGAGGTTCACGCTGTATTGCAGGCCGGTGGGAAGGGTCAGTGTCCAGGGGCCGCACCAGTCGGGGTCGCCAGGCGGGCCGGCACCGCGGCGGTCGAGCGCCCAGCCGGTCCCGGGTGGTCCTGGTGGTCCTGGTGGTCCTGGTGGTCCTGGTGGTCCTGGTGGTCCTGGTGGTCCTGGTGGTCCGGTCTGCGGTTGCGCGCGCGGTCGCATCAGGTTGGCCGTGGTGATGGTGAGGCTGATCCGGGACGGGAGGGCAACCAGGGGCGGGGGCGCTCCGCTGGGCGGCCGGGCCAGGCGGCTGCGGCGGCCGGAGCGGCCGGTTTTGGCGCAGCCGTGGCCGATGGCGATCCCGTCGGGGTCGGTGACCGTGACGCAGATGGTGGTGTGGGGGCTGAGGGCGGCGGTCGCGCCGAGGGCGCGGCACAGGGCGGGGTCGATGGTGCCGAGGTTGTGTCCCTCGCCGGGGCGTTCGGCCTGGTCGAGGAGGGTGGCGAGCGGAAGGATCAGGTCGGTCAGGGTCGGCGGCGGGCCGCCGGGCGGGTTCAGGAACGGCGGCTGCAGGCAGCCGGCGGGGCCGGTTCGGGGCCGGGGCCGACATCACGGCCGGGGCCGCCGGCGGCGGGCGGCTCGCTGCCGCCTCGCGGGCCGGGGCGGCCGGGACCTCCGTCATCGCCGGAGCCTCCAGGGCCGTTGTCGTCCGGTTCGCCGTCGTCGGGGAAGCCGCTGTCGTCGGGGGGCGCGCAGCGGCCGTCGCACTCATCGCACGGGCAATCGGACCCGCCCACGCCCGGGCCGCCGGCCAGCCCCTCGCCGCCGACCGGGCCGCCGCCGTCGGGAGCATTGGGGCTGGTCCCGGCGGCGTCCTCGGGACCGGTCCCGGAGGCGGCGTCAGAGCCGAGATGGCCGCAGGCGATCCGATCACCGGCGCAGATCCCGTTGAGGATGTCCAGGTAGGCCGCCGCCCGCAGCCGGTCCAGCCGCTCGCCGGGAAAGGCGCCGGAGTCTTTGTACTGCTTAGCGCGGGCGTCGAGATTGGCGTAGGCGGCCAGCGTCTCGTCGACCGGCAGGTCCCGGCCCAACAACCCCGCCGTCCCGGCCTGCTCGCGGAAGATCGTCACCCGCGACCGGAGCTTCTGCGCCGACTCCCGCCGCCGCTCCGCCAGCCCCGGGTCGACCGCCGCCGCGATCGCGGTCGCGATCCGCTCCACCTGCGTGTACGTCTTGCGCGGCGGGGCCGTCAGCTCCGGCAGCAGCAGCTCCTCCGCCCGGGCCGCGTTCTCGTCCGACAGCTCCGCGAACACCTCCGTCACCAGCCGCGCCCGCGCCACGTCCAGGGTCCCGTCCCGCAGCAGCAGCTCGACGCCGGGCAGCCGGGCGCCGAGCTCCCACGCCGCCCGGGTCGTCCTCTCCGCCGACGGCACGGAGACCGCCAGCGCCAGCGCGACCTCCGCGACCAGGGAGTCGTCCCACCCATCGGGCAGGTCCCCGTGCCGCGGGCGGCCCAGGAAGGGCTGGTCGTCGTCGCGGACCAGCGCCCGGACCACGCCCAGCAGGCCCGCGCCCGCCCACGACTGCAGCGCCGCCATGGCGCGCAGCAGGCCGACCAGCTCCTCGCCCGTCGCCGACGCGCACCGCCAGTCCGGCCCGACCGCCTTGGCCAGGGCGGCGGCCAGCTCCGGGCCCGGCGGGCGCTTATCCCACACCCCGCCGCAGGCGAACCCCGACAGCAGCTCCTCCCGCTCCTTCGCCGCCCCCAGCGTCCCCTCCAGCGCGTCCCACGGGCCGAAAACGCTCTCGCCATCGCCATCGCCATCGCCATCGCCGGGACCGGGACCGGGACCGGGACCGGCGCCAGAGCCAGAGCCAGAGCCAGAGCCAGAGCCAGAGGCGGCCGCATCGGCGTCGGACCCACCCGAACCGGCGACGCCGGAACGAGAAGCGCCGGGAGACGCGGGAGAGCGCGCGGGAGACGCGGGGAGACGCGGGAGACGCGGGAGACGCGGGAGGAGTTGCGTCATCGGGGAGGCCTGCGCCGGAGGGGCCGGGGGCGCCCGGGCCCGGTTGCGGGCCGGCGGGGCCGTCGTGCTCTGGGTCTTGGCCCGGGTGCTGTTCCATCAGGTTTCCCCCTCCCGATGACTTTTAAGTTGATACTCGAATTCTAATCCCTTTTAGGTATGACTGCTGCGGATAGAGGCTTACCTAATGGCCACACTTATGTAACCGGCTCCCCTGAACTGGTCAGCAGCGGCTGCCGGGACGGACGGACGATTGCGGGACGCCAAGCCTGATCGGCTGCTCGAGGGTCCACGCCGGGTTGGCGAACGAATCCTCGACGTGTGGACGAGCGGGTCCTCGCCGTTAGCTAGCCATGCATGAACTGGCTCGCCGTGCATTGAACGCGTGGGCCGCCTGCGTCGCGGCTTTGTTAGCCGTGTTGAGCTGACCGGAAATACAGATCTCAGCCGGGGAGCACGCCCGCGCCGTGGTCGAGCTGGTGGTCGAGGTTGACGGCGGCGCTGATCAGGGCCAGGTGGCTGAACGCCTGCGGGAAGTTGCCGAGCTGCTCGCCGGTGGCTGCCGATCTCCTCGGAGTACAGGCCGAGGTGGTTGGCGTAGGTGTGCATCTTCTCGAAGGTCACCACGCCCTCGTTCAGCCGCCCGGCCCGGGCGAGGGTGTCGACGTACCAGAAGGTGCAGAGCGAGAACGTGCCCTCGTTGCCCGCCAGCCCGTCCGGCGAGGCGCTCGGGTTGTAGCGGTAGACGAGGCTGTCGGAGACCAGCTCCCGGTCGATCGCCTGCAGGGTCGACAGCCACATCGGGTCCTTCGGCGCGATGAAGCCCTGCTGCGGCATCATCAGCAGCGACGAGTCGAGCACCTCGCTGCCGTAGAACTGGGTGAAGCCGCCGATCCTCGGGTTCCACCCCTTCTCGAAGACCTGGTTGTAGATCGCGTCCCGCTCCGTCCGCCAGCGGAACAGGTCGGCCGGGCGGGCCCTGCTGGTCGCCATCTTGATCGCCACGGTCGAGCGCGACCCAGCTCTGGATGCGGCCGTAGACGAAGTCCTTGCGCCCGCCGCGGGTCTCCCAGATCCCCTCGTCGGGCTGGTCCCAGTGCTCGCACAGCCAGTCGATCAGGCTGGCGATCTCCAGCCAGTTCTGGTGGCCGGTCTGCACGCCGCGTCTGGTCGGCGAGGAACATCGCGTCCATCATCTCGCCGTAGATGTCGAGCTGAAGCTGGTCGGCGGCGCCGTTGCCGATCCGCACCGGGCGGGAGCCGCGCCAGCCCTCGAAATGGTCGAGCGTGACCTCGGTCAGGTCGGAGCTGCCGTCGACCCGGTACATGATCTTCAGCGGCCCGGAGACGTCGCCCGCCTGCTCGGCCGCCCGGTCGCGGAGCCAGTCGCCGAACGCCATCGCCTCCTCGGTGAAGCCGAGGCCGAGCAGCGCGTAGATCGAGAACGAGCCGTCCCGAATCCAGGTGTACCGGTAGTCCCAGTTCCGCTCGCCGCCGACCTGCTCCGGCAGCGCGGCGGTCGGGGCGGCCACGATGCCGCCGGTCGGCGCGTAGGTCATGAGCTTGAGGGTCAGCGCCGAGCGGACCACCATCTCGCGCCAGCGCCCCCGGTAGGTCGAGCCGGACAGCCAGCTGCCGCCAGAACTCGACCGTCTCGTCGTGCAGCCGGTGCATGTCGTCGGAGTGCAGCCGACGGGGCGGGCCGCCGTTCGACTCCAGGATCACGCCCCACACCTGACCCGCGTGCAACGTGCGGGTGATGCGGAGCCCGCCCCCGTCGGTCGGCTTCATCTCGGTGCCCTGCTCGTCGAGCGAGCTGGACGGATGAGCCGGCGACGTGCAGCGTCAGCCCGGCGACCGGGCCCCCCTGCACGGCCGGGGTGAAGGTGGCGCCGTCCTGGGTCACGCCGACCGTGTGCCTCGAGCGGGCGTAGTCGAACCCCGGCTGCAGGTCGACCACGAACCGCATCGTGCCCCGGACCACTCGCAGCTGCCGGACGATGCGGTGCCGGTCGGTGACGCGCTTGCCCGCGATCGGCATGAAGTCGTGCAGCTCGCCGACGCCGTCCGGGCGTCATGAACCGGGTGACGAGCACCGCCGTGTCCGGCAGGTACAGCTGCTTGGTGACGTAGTCCCCGCGTTCAGGCGAGATCTTGAAGTAGCCGCCCTTGTCCGCGTCGAGCAGCGACGCGAACACGCTGGGCGAGTCGAACCGGGGACAGCAGAACCAGTTGATCGCGCCGTCGGTGGTCACCAGGGCGGCGGTCTGCAGGTCGCCGATCATTCCGTGATCGCTGATGTTCGGGTAGCGCTCAGTCACGCACCGATGATTGCAGACCCGCCCGCCCCATGCGGCACAGCCCTGGTCAGAGTTCGTACTGGGATGCCTGCAGCGTGTACAGCTCCGCGTACTGGCCGCCGAGGCCGAGCAGCTCCGCGTGCGTCCCCGTCTCGATCACCGCGCCGTGGTTGAGCACGTAGATCCGGTCGGCGTGCCGGACCGAGGCCAGCCGGTGGGTGATGATCAGCACCGTGCGGTCCTGCGCGAGCGTCCGCAGCGAGGAGAACAGCGCGTACTCGGCCCGCGCGTCCAGCGCGGCGGTCGGCTCGTCCATGATCAGCAGCGGCGCGGTCCGGTAGATGCCGCGCGCGGCCGCGATCCGCTGCCACTGGCCGCCGGACAGCTCGGCCCCGTCCTTGAACTCGCGCGCGAGCAGCGTGTCGTAGCCCTTCGCGAGCTCGCTGATCACCGTGTCGGCCCCGGACGCGGTGACGGCGGCGGTCAGCAGCAGCGTCGTCGAGCGTCCGGCCCATGGTGATGTTGTCGCGGACCGACAGCGGCCAGTTCCCGTGGTCCTGGGCGATCACCGCGATCTGCTCGCGCAGCGGCTCGCCGTCCACGTCGGTGATCGAGACCTCGTCCCAGCGGACGGTCGCCGGCCGACGGCCGGTACAGCCCGGCCAGGATCTTGGCCAGGGTGGTCTTGCCCGACCCGTTCTCGCCGACGAGGGCGATCACCTCGCCCCGGTTGATCTCGATGCGAGACGTCGCGCAGGGCCGGGGTGTCCGCGCCGGGGTAGGAGAACGTCACCCCGTCGGCGGTGATCCGGGAGAACTCGGCCGGGGCGGGGACCGTGCCCGCGGCCGGGATCCGGTCGGCCGCGTCGGCGCAGAAGGCGAGGTAGTCGGAGAAGTACAGGCCCTCTTCGTAGCACTGGTTGACGGCGAACATCAGCTGCTGGATCGATCCGGCGGCCGACCGCAGCGCCAGCACGGCGGTGCCCGCGACCGAGAGCGGCAGCGCGCCCGCAGGCGAGCAGGGCGCCCAGCGTCGCGTAGACCCCGACGGTCGCGACCCCGCTCATCGCGCTCGCCAGCACCTGGGTGACCGTCCGCTGCCTGGCCGCGGTGAGCTCGGCCTCCCGCGCGTAGGCGGCCAGCCGCGCGACCCGCCCGAGCAGGAACGACCGCAGCGTGAACGACCGCAGCTCGGCGGCCGTCTGGCGGCGGGCGATGAGGTTGGCCAGGATGTACTTGCGCCGGTAGGAGTCGACCAGCGCGAACCGGGTCACGTACCTGATCCTGGCCGACCGGACCGCCGCCCACGCGCCCGGCAGCTGCGCCAGCAGCACCACCACGACCAGGATCGGCTGCAGCACCCCGAGCACCACCGCGGCCGAGCCGAGCCCGGCGAACGCGGTCACGAAGTTGATCACGTTGTTGACGACCATTGACGCCGGACTGGACCCCGCGGATCTGCGCCCGCTCCATGTGGTCGTGGAAGTCGGGGTCGTCGAACGCGGCCAGCTCCACCTGCGAGGTCAGGTCGTACAGCCGCACCTCGACGAACTGGTCCACCATCGGCTCGAGCCGCGCCTGCGCCCAGCCGGCCGCGGCCGCGATCCCGGACCGGGCGGCCGTCGCTGCCGCCACCAGGATCAGCGACGGCAGGGCGGCCCGGACCCGGTGCGGCGTCGGCCCGGCCGCGAACAGCGCCTCGAGCACCCCGGTGGTCGCGTACAGCGCGTACCCGCCGGCGACGCCGGAGACCAGGTTCAGCCCGATCGTCACCGCGGTGTCGAACGGGCTGGCCGACCAGCCGAGCCGGATCGCCTGCCCGACCAGCCCGGGGAACCGCCGCGCGACGTCGCGGAACCCGACCGTCGCCATCCGCTGGTCGTACTGCCGCCAGTAGTGCGCGGTCAGTTCCGCGGTCTCCTGGTCGGCCGTCGCCTGGTCGGTGCCGTACGGCCCCGCCGCATCGCGTCCCGCCCGGCCCCGACCCGGCCGCCGCAGCCGCCGCCCCATCACCATGTACCCAGTATGTCCGGATACCGGGTAATTGGACTAACGGATATGCCCGGCATAAACCGGGCAGACCGACGCTCGGAATTATTGAGCGACAAACGTTCCGGGAAACCCATACAAACGTCGCGCAATGATTTCAATGCGGAGCGGCGCGCGCCGCTCCTTGCTGTTATCCGAGACGGGGCCTGGAGGGTGGGGCTCACGGAGGTGGGCGGGGTCCCGGACGGGGGTCAGGGCGGGCCGAGGGGTCAGGGCGGGCCGAAGGGTCAGGGCGGGCCGAAGGGTCACGGCAGGGACGAAGGGTCACGGCAGGGACGAAGGGTCACGGCAGGGACGAAGGGTCGGGGCGGGGCGAAGGGTCGGGGCGTGACCAGAGGTCGGGGCGTGACCAGAGGTCGGGGCGTGACCAGAGGTCGGGGTGGGGCGAAGGGTGGGGGCGGGGCGGTCGGGGCGGTTGCGGGGCGGTTACTTTGGTGGCCGGGCGACGATGAAGGTCACGTCGCGGCGGTGCACGAAGCCGAGCGTCTTGTACAGCCTGATCGCGTTGACGTTGTCGGCGGCGGCGTGCAGGAATGGCGTCTCGCCGCGGGCGGCGATGCCGGCCGCGACCGCGCGGGTCAGCCGGGCGGCGAAGCCGTGGCCGCGCCACCCCTCGTCGGTGCAGACGGCGCTGATCTCGGCGAAGCCGGGCGGGCGCATCCGCTCCCCCGCCATCGCCACCAGCCTGCCGTCGCGGCGCAGGCCCAGGTAGCCGCCGAGCTCGACCGTCCGGGGCAGGAACGGCCCGGGCTTGGTCCGAGCGGTCAGCTCGACCATCTCCGGGGCGTCGGCCGAGCTCAGCGGCATCGCCTCCGGATCGTCGGCCGGGTCGAGATCCTCCGCCACCAGTCTGCACGCCCTCGCGCGCGAAAAGGACCTCCCAGCCGGCCGGCGGGACCGCGGCGGGACCGACGAACAGCAAACCCTGGCCCGATCCGGCCAATCCGGCGGCGTCGGCCCAGTCGGCGGCCGACGGACGGTCGGGCAGCCCGGTGAACGGCGAGACGTCCGGCTGGTACCTGACCGCGTTCCCGTGCCGGACCGCGAACGACGCCTGCGGGCCGGTCAGCGCCGCGAACACCGGGTTATCGAGCGGGTGCCTGTCTTCCACAGCGGCAACGTTACCCGGGCTAACGAACTGGCCGTGGCCAGCCAGAGTCGCCCGGGACCGTTCGGGATGACGGTTGGGAGCTTTTGATCCTCAGAGAATCCCTTCCGGTGAGTCGGCGGTGGTGCCGGTCAGGGCCGCGTCGGTGATGTCGTCGCCGAGGTAGGCGGCGATCACCGTCGGGTCCTTCCGGACCGCCTCCGGGGTGCCCTCGGCGATGACCTTGCCGAACTCGAGCACCACGACCCGGTCGCAGATGCCGAGCACGAGGCCCATGTCGTGCTCGATCAGCAGCATCGACTGGCCCGCGTCGGCCAGCCGCCTGAGGGTGACCCCGAGCTCCTCGCTCTCGGCCGTGTCGAGCCCGGCCGCGGGCTCGTCCAGGCACAGCAGCGACGGCTTGGCGACCAGCGCGCGGGCGACGCCGACGAGCTTGCGCTGGCCGGACGAGAGCTGGGTCGGCATCGCCTCGGCGGCCCAGTCCATCCCCACCAGCGCCAGCGTCTCCTTGGCGACGTCCTCGCTGGCGGTTCCCTCGCGGACCGCGACGGTGAGGTTCTCGGCCACGTTGAGGTCGTCGAATAGCTCGGTCGACTGCCAGGTCCTGGTCAGGCCCTCGCCCGCCCGCACGTAGGGCGGCTGGCCGTGCAGGTCCCGCTCGCCCAGCTTGACCGTGCCGGTCGCCGTCACGAACCCGGAGACGGCGTCGATGAGCGTGGTCTTGCCCGCCCCGTTGGGGCCGATGAGGCCGACCAGCTCGCCCTGCTTGACGTCGAGGGACACGTCCGACAGCGCGTGCACGCCGCCGAACCGGACCGACAGGCCCTCGACGGTGAGCGCGGCCGGTACCCCGGACAGATCCGGGCGGTCGGTCCGCGGCGTGATCCGCATCCGGGTAGAGGCGTCGACGTCGGGCGCGTGCACGTCCGGCCGCTTGTGCGTCCGCCGGTAGATGTCGCCCGCCACCCCGGACGGGTTCTGCAGCAGGGTGAAGATGAGGATGACCCCGCCGAAGAGCTGGAACCAGTTGCCGTTGAGGCCGAACCAGACCAGCAGCGCCTGCGGTATCAGCCCGCCCGCCGAGACCAGGCCGGCGAAGATCGCGCCGGAGATGAGCGTGATGCCGCCCGCGTAGGCGAACGCGATCAGCGAGAGCGCGATGATCACGTCGTACTGGTTCTCGCTGACCGAGCCGAAGTCGAACGCGTAGAGCACCCCGGCCACCCCGGCGATGAACGCGGCGATGGTGAACGCGTACAGCTTCACCGTGCGCGGGTTGACCGCCGCCGCGGCCGCCGCCCGCTCGTTGGACCGGACGGCGAGCATCCGCTGGCCGAGCCTGCCCCGGCGGATGAAGCCGACCATCACGCACAGCAGCACGCAGCAGGCCAGCGCGACCCAGCCGAACACCGGCGAGGGCACGTTGCCGTCGATGCCGCGGAAGCCGGCGTTGGTGCCGAGATCGAGGCCGAACAGCTTGAGCTCGGGCACCCCGGAGCCGGTCGAGCCGCCGCCCCAGGTGGTGTTGGTGAAGCCGAAGTTCTGGATCGCGACCGCGCCCGCCAGCGTCACCACCGCCAGCGACACCCCGCGCACCCGCACCGCCGAGAACGCGGTGATCACCCCGATCGCGACCGCGACGGCGATGCCGATCAGCGCGTCGAACGGGAACGGGATGTGGAAGTTCTCCGCCATGTGGCTGACGGTGAACCCGGACACGCCCGCCAGCGCGAGCTGGATGACGGAGATCTGACCCACGTACCCGGTGATCACCACCAGCGACAGCGCCATGATCGCGCCGATCAGCGTGTTGATCAGTGCGCCGCGGAAGTCGTAGGGGAAGATGACGAGCAGGATCGCGCCGGCGATGGCGCAGATCAGCGCGGTCCGCCACAGGTGCTGCGGGCGCGGCGCCTCCGGCAGCCGCCGCTCGACCAGCTCGCCCCGGCGGGGGATCCGCGCGCCGCGCCAGAACAGCACCCCGATGATGATCAGGAACGCCAGCAGGTCGGTGACCCCCGGCAGCGCGACCCCGCCGGACATCGGGAACCACGACTGCGAGGACGCGTAGGCGATGATCGAGTACAGGATGGAGATGCCGAAGGCGGACGCGGTGGCGATCCAGAACGAGGTGAAGGAGGCCAGCAGCGCGGCCGCCAGGGCCGGGATGATCTGCAGTGGCAGCGTCTCCGGGTCGAGCTGGGTGATCGAGGCCGCGAGGATGCCGACCGCGCCCGCCAGCAGCGACGACACCAGCGTGTTGATGAACGCGATGCGGACCGGCGACAGGCCGCCGAGCATCGCGGCGGACTCGTTCTCCGAGGACGCCCGGGTAGCGAGGCCGAACCTGGTCCACTTGAAGACGGCCCACAGCGCGATCGTGACCACGATGATCAGCCCGGTGAGGATGAACAGGTCCACCCCGACCGGCGCGCCGAGCAGCTCGATCCCGTTCAGCGGCAAGATCGTCGGCTCCGGCTCGGGCGTGGTGCCAAACGCGATCAGGCACGCCGCCTGCGCGATCAGCAGCACCCCGAGCGAGGACATCAGCCGGGCCAGCGGCGAGGAGGTGCGCAGCGGGCGGAAGACCGCGAACTCGACCAGCGCCCCGCACGCCACCACGAACAGCAGGCTGAGCGGCAGCGCGGCCGCCATCGGCAGCGTCGCGATCTTGCCGGTGGTCAGCGACCAGTAGGCGTAACCGCCGAGCATCGCCATGGCGCCGGTCGCGAGGTTGATGACCCCCGACCCTCGGAAGGTAAGCACCACGCCGAGCGCGATCCCGGCGATGATGACGCCGGAGCCGAGGCCGAGCAGGATGTCCAGCAATATTTCTTCCACTGCGGTCATTCCTTGACGATGGTCGGGGAAAGATCAAAATCAGTTGTCCGAACGGACCGTTGCTTCGCCTTGGTCGGCTTTACTGCTCGCCGTACCGGGAAGACGCGGCGGCGCGCCACGGCGGCGGGGTTGCCTCCCGTCGCCGCGGCGCGGCCGCTGTCAGCGCGTGCTCAGTCTTCGCGATCAGTCTCGCGATCAGGAGGACGGGGTAACCGGCTGGAGCCAGCCCGCCACCTTCGTGAACACGTTCTTACCCATGTACTCGAAGAACTGCGCCCGGTCGTTGCAGACCGCGGGCGCGGTCGAGAACGAACCGCAGTCGAGGGCCGGGGCGCCGAGGGCCTGCGGGCCCTTGAACGCCTTGGCCGCCGTCTCGATGCTGGCCGGCGAGATGTTGGCGTAGCCGACCTGGTTGAGGATCTTGTCCACGGTCAGGAGCTCGCCGAAGTTCACGATCACCCACGGGTCGACCGCGTTGCCCGGGGTGGTGTACTTCTTCGTGACCGCCTCGTAGGCGGGCATGCCCGGGTCGGTCGGGTCGCCGTAGTTCGAGCTGGCGATCGAGTACGTCCACTTGGGGAAGTCGCCGAGGCCCTTGATGACGGTGCCGCTGAGGCACAGCGGGGCGGAGACGATCTTCTTCGGGTCGGTGATGTTGAGCGCGGTGAGCGCCTTGGCCAGGTTCACGCAGGACGCGGCGTCGGCGTACGGGACCACCATGCCGGCCGACTGCGCGTGGCCGGCCACCAGGTACTGGGTCAGGCTGGTGGCGGTCTCCGGGTAGCCCTCCATGGTGACCGTGACGCCGGCCGCCTGCAGGCCCTTCTGGATCGCCTGGGCGCCGGGGATGATGCCCGGGTTCTGCGGGTAGATGACCGTCGCGGTCTTGGCGCCGATCTGGTTCGCGTAGGTGCCCATCGGGCCGAGCACGTGCGTCGCGTCGCCGAAGAGGATGAACGCGTTCTTCGAGACCGCGTCGAACGGGGTGACGGCCACGCCGTCGATCACCGGCACCTGGCCGTTGACCGCGGCCAGCAGCGACTGCGCGCCGACCGCGACGCCGCCGGTGGCGATCAGCGGGACCTTGGCCGCGAGGAGCTGCTGCGCGCAGGAGGTGCCCTGCTGCTCGGTCGTGGTGAAGCAGGTGTCGAGCTTGAGCGGGTGGCCGTCGACGCCGCCGAGCTCCTTGTTGATGTAGGTGACCGCCATCTGCGCGCCGACGGTGGCCAGCGGTCCTGGCGGGTTGGCGTCGCCCTGCTCGTTGACGTAGCCGATGGTGACCGGGGGCAGCGAGCTGTCGGCCGGGCCCGACTTGCCGCCGACGTAGGACAGGTAGTTGGTCACCGACGTGCCGGCCTGGGCCGTTCCCGACGCGGCGGCGGCGGGCGAGGACGCCGGCGACGACGCGGCGGCGCTGGGGCTCGTGCTGCTCGGCGCGGACGAGCTCGAACTGGAGCTTGAGCTACAGCCGGCTATCGTCAGCGCCGCCGCGGCGACCGCGACGGCGCCGGCGTAGCCGGCTCTTCTATAGGTGCGCAACTTCATTTCCTCCCGTTTGGATATTTCGATCGCTAACAGTGGCGGGCGATGGACCGCCATGGCGTCATAAATAGATAGATAACGATCCCGGCTTCGCGCCCCAAAGCTCGCGCGAGGCGATGCGGGCACCCTCGACCAGGGCGGCCAGCTTGGCCCACTGGATCTCCTCGTGCACCCGGTGCATGAACGCGCCCTGGGCGAACCCGCAGTCGGTCCCGCCCATCACCCGGTCCCGGCCGACGACGTTCGCCAGCCGGATCAGCCGCTGGGCGACCAGTTCCGGGTGCTCGACGACGTTGGTGTGGTGGGTGACCACGCCGGGCACGAGCACCTTGCCGTCCGGCAGGGTGACGTCCTGCCAGATCTTCCACTCGTGCTCGTGCCTGGGGTTGGCCTGCTCGATCAGGTAGTACTTGGCGTTCACGGCCAGCACGAGGTCGATCGAGTCGCGCAGCGGCGGGTCGTACGCGTGCGGCCCGTGCCACGAGCCGAAGCAGATGTGATACCTGATCCGGTCCTCCGGCAGCCCCCGCAGCGCGTGGTTGAGCGCCTCCACCCGCAGCCGCGCCCAGGCCCGGTACTGTTCGTAGGACTGGCCCCGCGAGGCCATGGTGTCCGCCTCGTGCATCAGGACCGCGTCGTCGACCTGGAGGAACGCCCCGGACTCGATGATCGCCCGGTACTCCTCGTGCAGCACGTCGGCCAGCGCGTAGACGAACTCCTCGTCGGTGGCGTAGTGCTCGTTCTGCAGCCAGTAGGCCGAGGCGGGCGCGACCACCGGCAGGAACGCCTCGCTGATGTCCTTGCCGTGGCCGGCCAGGGCGGCCTTGAAGTTGGCGAGGTCGCGGTCGATCGCGGCCCGGTCGTAGCTCATCGGGCCGGTGCACACCCACACCGCCGCGCCCTGCTGTTCGCGCTTGTCCTGCTTCGCGCTATTCGGCTGCTGGCTCTTGATCCTGACGATGGCGTCGTGCTCGAGCCGGTCAAGCTCGGCGTACGCGCCGGGGAAGTTCTGCCGGTCCCTGCTGGCGGGCAGGGTGGTCGAGAACGACCCGTCCAGCGGCCGGGGCTCGAGGCCGGTGGTCCGCTCGTACAGGTACGTGATCCAGGACGCCTTGCCCATCTCGCCGTCGTCGACGAGGTCGATGCCCGTCTCCAGCTGCCGGCCGACGACGTAGTCGACGGCGCGGCCGAGCGCGGCCCGGTACTGCGGATTGTCGGCGGACGCCCGGCCGTGGTCGGCCGCCGACAGGAAGGCGAGCAGCTCCGGCGGGCGGATCAGGCTCCCGGCGTGCGTGACGCCGATTCGCTCCATCGCTACTCCGAAATTCCGCATGAGAAAACCAGCATGGAAAGTTGTCCTCCAAGGAAAGGGCCGTAGCCGGCGCGGAGTCAACATGGATTGTCAACGATCGAGGTCACGATCGCATCAAGTGTCTCTAGAGCACATATGAAACACTGGCAACTTGGTGATCGCGCCAATGTCTGGCACCGGCCGGGGCACAGATGCTTGATGATGGTGCCATGAACGGCGTTTGTGCTGTACAAGGCTTTGTGTTGATGTCAACGGGTATGTCCGGCCGACGGGCCGGTGAAGGCGGGTTCTGACAACGATGGCCACCACCGACGCGGTACTTGATCTTGACAATCTGAGCGTCGCCTACGACCGCGCCCCGGTCGTGCGCGATCTGTCGCTCACCGTGGGTAGCGGCGAGGTGGTCGCGCTGCTCGGCGCCAACGGGGCCGGCAAGACGACCACCCTGCGCGCTATCTCCGGCCTGCTGAAGCACGGCGCCGGGACTGTCAGGCTGGCAGGCACCGATCTGGCCGGGGTCACGCCGACCGCGCGCGCCCGGATGGGCATCGCCCATGTGCCGTCCGACCGCGGGCTGTTCTTCGGGCTGACCGTGGCCGAGCACTTCCGGCTCGACGGCGTCGCCGCGGCCGACCTCGACGGCGCGTTCGCGCACTTTCCGGCGCTGAAGCCGCTCAAGGAGCGGAAGGCGGGGCTGCTGTCAGGCGGCGAGCAGCAGATGCTGGCGATCGCCCGGGCGCTGTCGCGCAAGCCCCGGCTGCTGATGCTGGACGAGATGTCGCTCGGCCTGGCGCCGGTCATCGTCGGCCGTCTGCTGCCGGTCGTCCGCGAGTACGCGACCTCCACCGGCACCGGGGTGCTGCTGGTGGAGCAGCACGTGCACATGGCGCTCAAGATCGCCGACCGCGGTTACGTGCTCTCGCACGGGGAGCTTTCCGCCAGCGGGACCGCGAAGTCGCTCAGCTCCGACGGCGCGCTGCTGGCGGCGAGCTACCTGGGCGGGTCGGCGGCCTAGTCAGCGTTCACCCACAGGTTCAGAAACCGTGGGTTTCCCGTGGGTATCACGTGGGTTTCCCGTGGGCGGTACTGCATGGTGCATAGCGACGGACGGATCGATCCTCGATGCCATGGAACCGCACCGGTAAATCCGCACCAGGCAACCGTTTTGACCACCACCGTTACCAACTGAAGCCGCAGTTCAGTCCGTTACCGACTGAAACCCCAGTTCAGCATGGCCGCTGCGTCGGAAGCCGTGGCGTTCAGGCCGGCTGGCGAGTCGGCCCGCGACGAGTCGAGCACCACCCCGATCAGCTCCTTGCTGCCGCGGGTGGCCGCGAACAGCAGACAGTCCCCGGCCGCGGCGGTGAACCCGGTCTTGACCCCGGTCGCGCCGGCGTAGTGGCCGAGCAACGGGTTCAGGTTGCTCCAGACGTGCGCGCGATGATCCTTGGCGGCGGCCAGCCGGTAGGTGCGGGCGCCCACGATCGAGCGGAAGGTCGGCAGCCGCATCGCGTCGCGCCCCAGGCTCACCAGATCGCGCACGGTTGAGTAGGTGGTGTACTCCCCCGGGTCGGGCAGGCCGCTGAAGTCGGAGAAGTGCGTCTTGGTGAGGCCGAGCTTGCGCGCTGCCGCGTTCATCTGGGCGATGAAGTCCGACCGGCTGCCGCCCTTCCCGTACGCGGTGGCGAGGGTGTAGGCGGCGTCGCACCCGGACGGCAGCAGCAGCGCGTAGAGCAGCTGCAGCGCGGTCAGCTTCTCCCCCGGCACCAGGCCCGCGGTGGACGCGCCGAAGGCGCGGTCGTAGCCGGTGATCCCGCTCGGCACCGTGATCACCCGGTTCAGATTGCCCGCCTCGATCACCACGTAGGCGGTCATCACCTTGGTGATCGATCCCATCGGGTGCTCGCTGACCGACGACCGGGACCAGAGGTCGGCGCCGGTGGTCTCGTTCGCGAGCTCGGCGAACGGCGCCCGCACCCCGGCCGGAGTCGTGCCGGTCGCGCCCGACGCCTGCGGGCGCTCGGAGGCGGCGGCCCGAGCGGCCGGCCCAGCCGATACGATCAAGCCCGCGACCAACCCCGTGGCGACGGTGGACGCGGCCAGCCGGCCAGTGTTCCGCATCAGGTCCCCTTTTGCACGTCCGAACGCAGTTCACCGCATTCTGCCAGTGCGGCCAGTCAGCGGCGGTAGGTTGCGATTGAATTTCTTACGAACGAGGACGCAACGTCGTCCCGGACGCGGCTGAGAGACTGGCTCGTTCGGGGGACGAAGGCGGGCTCGTGCAGCTAGCCTGCTTGGGATACCCGAAAGGGACGCGATGGTCGGTATGGATGGTTCGTGGTGCCCGTCCTGCGGTTACTCGGTAAATCCGGGTACGCAGTTCTGCGGCAGCTGTGGGCAGCAACTCGCTGCCCAGGGCGGTGCTGCCCCGGGGCAGCCACCGGCGGTAACCACGCAGTCACCCGCGATGGGCCAGCAGTTCCTCTCCGCGCCGCCCGCCTTCGGCGGGCCGACGCCCCCGCCGCCGAGCGGCGGGCCGACCCCGCCGCCGCCGCCGGCCAACAGCCGTTCGGCCTGGCCGCCGCCTCCGCCGCCGAACGGCCAGCAGCCGGGCGACCCGAACCTGTCGGACACGATGGAGCGGATGCTGCGCCCGCAGGGCCTGTTCCAGCGTCCGCAGCCGAAGCAGTACGACTGGAACAGCCAGTGGACTCCCGGTGCGGCCACCGCCTCAACCGGCCCGACGCCGATCACCGGCGCGCCCGCGGCCGGCTCGCCTCCTCCCGGCGGACCGACCACCGCGGCCAACCCCGGCCTGGCGCCCGGCGGCGGGGCGCCGCAGTGGGGCCAGACGCCGACGCCGACGCCGGGCGCGCCCTACTCGGGGCCTGGCGGCCAGTACCCGCCGGGCACCCCGTATCAGACCGGCGCGCTCGCCGCGGCCGGCGGCCCGACCCCGCCGCCCGGTTACCCGGCGGGCGGACCGCCCACCACGATCGACCGGTTCGGACCGGGCCAGGGACAGTACGGACCGGGCGGCCAGCCCGGCGGCGGCCAGCCCGGTCAGGGCACGTTCGCGGGCCAGCCCGCGCTGCCGCAGAACGGCCAGGCCCAGCTCCCGCCGGGCCAGTACCCCGGCGGGCAGTACGGGCAGACCACCTACGCGCAGGGCCAGTACGGCGCTCCCCAGTTCGGCCAGGGCCAGCTCGCGCCCGGCCAGTACGGCGTCGACCAGTACGGCTCCACCCAGGTCGTCCAGCCGTTCGCGGACGGTCAGTACGGACCCGGCGGCGCCCCCGGCGGGCCCTACGGCGGTCCCGGCGGGCAGTACGGTCAGCCCGGTCCGTACGGACCCGGCGGCCAGTTCGGCCCGGACGGGTCACCGGTGGCCGAGCAGAAGCGCCCGCTGACCTTCGGCAAGATCACCCTGCCGCGCAGCCCGCTGATTCTCGCGGTCGCGGGCGCCGCCCTGGTGGCGATCGTCGCCACCGTGGCCATCCTGTCGCTGAGCAGCAGCCCGAGCAGCCCGTCGGCCGGCCCGACCGCCACCGGCGGCGGGACCACGCCCACCGCGGCCTCCTCCGCTGCCGCTGGCCAGAGCCCGACCGAGCGGGCGGCCGCCGCGCAGCTCGCCACCCTGCTCAAGCAGAGCGGCTCCGACCACGCCGCGGTCACCGACGCGGTGCTGAACGTCGAGGGCTGCGGTAAGAACCTCGGCCGGAGCGCGCAGACCTTCAGCACGTCCGCCGCCAACCGGGAGACGCTGCTGGCCAGGCTGGCGGACCTGCCGGGCCGCGCCTCGCTCCCGGCGGCCATGATCAACGACCTGAGCAGCGCCTGGGAGGCGTCCGCGTCGGTCGACACCGACCTGGCCAAGTGGGCGAACCACGCGGCCACGGCCGGCTGCCACGGCGGGGACCTGAACTACTCCAGCTACAAGGCCTCGATCAGCGACGACACCCCGGCCACTGACGGCAAGGTGAAGTTCGTCGCCGCCTGGAACCCGCTCGCCAAGCAGGACGGCCTCCCGACCTACCAGGCGTCGCAGCTCTGACGCCCACTGCGGGCTTCTGACGCCCACCTGGGGCTATTGCATTGCGGGCCAGAGCAGGGCGGAGAGGGTGTTGATGGTGTCGATGCCGTACTGCTTGTCTGGGTTGCCGGTGGTGAGGACGGCGATGAGGTAGTCGCGGCCGTCTCCGGAGATCCAGCCTTCGCTGTTGACCTGCCAGTCGGTGTTCGGCGGGGTGAGCGGGACCCAGGCGTTCTTCAGCGCCACCTGGACGCCGGGCGGCACCCCGGCGCTGACGCCCCAGCGCTGGTCGGGTTCGACGTTCTTCATGAGGGAGACGACGTAGCTGCGGTCGGCGGGCGACAGCAGGGTGCCGTCGACCAGCTGGCGGAGCAGGAGCAGCTGATCGGACGGGGTGGTGGTGGTCAGACCCCAGCCCGGCCAGCCGAAACCCGCGCAGACCAGGCAGGTCGAGGGCGTGGTCTGCGGCAGGCCGACCGAGGCGTTGTAGGAACGCAGGCCGGCCGCCCGACCGATCTGGTTCCAGAGGATGGTGGCGGGGGCGTTGACGTTGTTTTCGATCATCGAACGGGCCCGGGCCTGGTCGGCCGCCGACAGCCCGAGCGGCTGGCGGGCGAGCAGGGTCTGCAGAATGTCGACCTTGACCAGGCTGCCGGTCGGCTGGGGGCGTCCGCTGCCGAGGGTCCAGGTCCGCCCGGTGCGGAAATCATAGATGGCGGCCAGCACGGTGCCCGCGCGCCCGGCCAGGTAGCCGGTTACCGGGCGGAGAACGGGTCGGCGTGATCGGCCGACACCGACCCGGCGGCCGGCTGGCCGGTCGGCTCGCTCAGCGGGGTCAGCGACGGGTTGGGGCGGCCAGGCTGGGTACCGCTTGGCGCGGGGCCGGCCCCGGGAGCGAGCGTGCCGGTCACGTCCCCGGGGGCAATGGACGGCGCGGGGGCGGGGCCCCCGACCGGCCCCGCGAGCGTGGCCGCGAACGCGGCGAACCCGCCAAGCAGCGCGCACACGGCGGCGACGGCCAGCACCGCGACGCCGGTCCGTCCGCTCCACCGGCCCCTGTCGGCGACCGACTGCTGGCCGGCGGCCGCCTGCTGGCCGGCGGCCGCCTGCTGGCCGGCGGGCGGCTGCTGGCCGCCGGGCGGGTCGTCGGCACCGCCGGACGGCTGCGGGCGGCCCTTCTGTTCCGGGCGGCCCTTCTGTTCCGGGCGGCCCTTCTGCTCCGGGCGGCCGTCGGCGCCCCCGGTCCGAGCGCGCCACGCCTCCCAGTCGAACAGCGACGGCCGGGCGGCGGCGGGCGGCGGCACTGCCCTGGGTATCGGCGCCGGACCTTCAGTGCTATTGGCTTGATCTGCCTTATTCGGCTTATTCGGCTTATTAAGCCCGGTCGGGTCAACCGGTGTTGTTATAGGGAATGCGACCGTGGGCGTTTCGTCCCCAGGCGAATTCGACCGCGCGCCGGCGGAAGGATTCGCCTCCTTATGATCCGACGCCAGTCTGACCGCAGCAGGCGACCACGTTCTGCTCGATGTCCCCGATGACCACGGCATACGCCAGCGACGGCGGCCGAACACAGTCCTCAGAACCCTCCCCCGGCCGGCCAGTTCGGCCGACTTATTGCGCTCCCCTCCCTGTTTTGCCACGGATACAGACCCGCTAATCAGGGGCTTATTCCGGACGCTGCCGCCGCGGCGTGAGTGCTAGGATCGCGTTGTGGCATTGGCACGCTTGGGACAGATTTGCCTCGATTGCGAGGACCCGGCTGGTCTGGCAGCGTTCTGGGCGGCGCTTCTCGGTGGCGAAGCGGCGGCGGTAGATGACGATGTCGTCGTGGGTCAGTAATAAAGTCATCGCGGTGGCGGCCCTGCGGGTACCCGGTTACCAGCCGCGGCGCGGTTCTTCACTCGGTTGGCACCGTGTCTCTTGACTCGATTGGCACCGTGTTTCTTAGCTCGGCTGGCACGGTGTCCTTGACCAGTTTGGCCGGGCGGGTAAGCAGCAGCCAGCCGACCAGGCCGAGCGGGTAGATGAAGTACCCGAAGCGCTCGTCCGGCCCGAGCGTGAACATCAGGGCCAGCCCGATCGCGAGCCACCAGGCGGCCGCGCGCGGGCTGCGGGGCGGCCGGATCAGCAGCAAGACGGCGACGGCGATGCCGACCACGACCAGCAGGCCGACCGAGAGGTCGTGGCCGACCGGGCCGGTCCGCGCGAGCAGGTCGCCCGGGGTAAGGCTCTGGGCCGGGGTGAGGTGGGCGGTGAGGCCGAGCGGGAACAGCACCGTGTTCTGCGCCATCGCGACGGGGTCGGCCAGCATGACCGGCAGCGTGATCACCAGGAAGACCGCGATCGAGATAGCGGTGAACCGGGCCGCCTCCCTGGTGCCGTCCCGGTACCGGAGCATCGCGGCCAGCACCGGGATCGCCAGCCACGCGGTCGGCTTCATCGCGCAGGCCAGGCCGAGCGCCACCGCCGCGGGCCAGAGCCGTTCCGGAAAGTTGAGCAGCGCGATCGCCAGCAGCATGAGCGCCAGCACCGGCGGGTCGGTCGTCGTCACCGCCAGGTTGAGCGCAACCGCCGGGCAGGCGGTCGCGAACGCGATCGACCGCAGCAGCGTGCGGCGGCAGCCCACGCAGTCCTTGACCGAATGCGGCACGCCGAGGCTCAGCGCGGCGGCGATCCCGGCCACCGTGACCAGCACCAGCCAGACCCGCGGGTCCCCCGGCGCCCCCTGCAGCCCGACCGCGCTTGGCAGGCCGAACAGGGCCATCGCGGGCAAATAGGGGTTGTAGGCCAGCCAGGAAGAAAGCTGGCCGGATGGCAGGTACGGGGTACCGTCCCTGATCAGGAGGGACGCCGACCGGTCAATGACGGTCATCCCAGCCGCCAGCTCGCCGCCCTGGGCCATCATCACCAGCAGCGGCACCGCGACCGCGAACACGGCCGTCAACGCGGCGACGCCCCAGGAGCGCGACCACGTCACCGCCACCGCCGCGATCGCGTACGCGGGCGCCGCCCACGCGGCCCAGATCACGTCCTGGCCGCCCGCCAGCAGCACCACTGCGACCGCGTAGGCGGCGAAGATCCAGTAGGCGGCCATCTCGTAGCGGCGGTCAAACCACGGCTGATGCGATCTCGCCACCGCGATGAGGTGCGATCCGCTCAACGGGAATGCCTCGGCCGCGATCGTCTCCCCGTTGCTGCTCATACCACCGATCATTCTCGCCGCGTCGAGATGCCACCATGGACCTAGCACCACTTGGCACGTTGGACCTAGCACCACTGAGCGTGTTGCGGTTCGCCTGCTGCCCCGTTTGGCTACCCCGCCGCCCGCATGTCAAAAACTACATGACGAGGACTCCGCGGATGTTTTTTCCGTCGTGCATGTCCTGGTAGCCCTGATTGATGCCCTCCAGAGGATAGGTCCTGGTGACCATCCCGTCGAGGTCCAATTGCCCCTTTTTGTACAGGTCCAGCAGCATCGGCACGTCGGCCCGGGAGTTAACCGAGCCGAAGATGCAACCGATGATCTGCTTCTCCCACTGCGCCAGCCCGGACAGCGCCAGTTGCGGGCGGGTGTCGCTCATCGGGTAGATATTGGTGACGACGATCCGGCCGCGCTTGGCCGCCAACGCCAGCACCGAGTCCATCAGGGACGCGTCGCCGGTGCCCATCGTCAGCACCACCACGTCGCACATCCGGCCCCAGGTGACCTCCCGGACCAGGTCGAACGCGGCCACGACGTCGGTCGACGCGTGGGTCGCGCCGAACCCGAGAGCGCAGGAGCGCTTGAACTCGACCGGGTCGATTGCGAAGATGTGCCGCGCCCCGGACAGCCGCGCGCCCTGTACCGCGGCCGAGCCGAGGCCGCCGACCCCGACCACCGCGACCGCGTCGCCCGGTCGCACTCGGCCGGCGTAGACCGACGAGCCCCAGCCGGTCGCCGCCCCGCAGCCGGTCAGGCAGGCCGCCTCGGGCCGGAACGACGGGTCCACGACGATGACCGACGCCTCGTTGACAACGGTGTGCCGGGCGTAGCAGCCGACCAGGCAGGTGATCGTCAGCTCCTGCCCGGCCAGGTTCCGGTGCCGGTAGCCGCCGTCGGAGATCTGCCGGCCGGTCGTAATCCCGGCCGCCACGTCGCACAGGTTCTGCCGGCCGCGCGCGCACGAGGGGCACCGCCCGCAGTTCGGGATCGACGAGAACACGATGTAGTCACCCGGCTTGGCGAGCGACACCCCGGGCCCGACCGCCTCGACGTAGCCGGCGCCCTCGTGCCCGCCGATCATCGGCCCGGCGAACGGGATGTCACCGACCCGGTGGTGCTCCTCGGAGTGGCAGAGCCCGGCGGCGGCCACCCGGACCAGCACCTCGCCGGCCCGCGGCGGGTCGAGCTCGATCTCCTCGACCTTCCAGTCGGTGCCGGCCTCGTACAGCACGGCCGCATGCGTTCGCATTCTCAGTTTCCCTTGTCCCGGGCGAAGCAGTAACTGTCGCTTAGCACTTGAGGTGGTTCCCTGCGTCGATCGGCAGCGTGACGCCGGTGACGTAGCGGGCGGCGTCGGAGGCGAGCCAGACGATCGCGTTGGACACGTCCACCGGGTCCACCCACGGGATCGGCAGCAGGTTCATCTCCGCGAACTCCGCCTTCACGTCCTCCCGCCCGGGCGCGGCCAGGTCGGGGCGGAACGCGCGGTACAGATGCTCGTTCTGGATCATCGGCGTGTCCACCGCGGTCGGGCAGATCGCGTTGACCCGGATGAAGTGCTTCGCGAGCTCGCACGCGAGGGTGTCCTTGAGCGCGAGGACGCCGTTCTTGGCCGCCTTGTAGTCGGCCAGGCCGCCGCTGGCCGTGATCGCCGCGCCGGACGAGGTCAGCACGATCGACCCGCCCTGGCCGGCCGCGATCATCGGCGGGATCGCCGCCTTCACGGTGATGAAGGTCCCGGTCAGCGTCACGTCGACCAGCTCGCGGAACTGCTCCAGGTCGATCTCCCAGGTGTCGCGCGGCCAGGAGATGATGGCCGCGTTCGCGGCCACGATGTCGAGCCGCCCGCCGAACGCGGCCAGGCCGGCGTCGAGCACCGACCGCACCGCGGCGAGGTCGCGGGTGTCGGCCTTGCGGGCGACGATCCGCCGGTCGAGCGCCTCGACCTCCTTGACCGTCTGCAGCAGGTCGGCCTCGGTCGCCAGCGGGTAGCTGAGCCAGTCCGGGGTGGCGCACGCGTCGAGCGCGATGATGTCGGCGCCCTCCTGCGCGAGCCGGATCGCGTGCGAGCGACCCTGCCCGCGGGCCGCCCCGGTGACGAAGGCGACCTTGCCGTCAAGTTGCCCCATGGCTCTCTCCTGCTGGCTCGAAGTACGGGAGCGTCACATCGCCGGTGACGGCTTCGAAGCGGACCTGGACCGCCATCCCGGCCCTGACGTCCTGCGGGTCGCAGCCGAGGATGCCGGTCACGATCCGGGGGCCTTCGGTGAGTTCGACGATGGCGATGACATACGGGATGCGGCCCGCCAGCGCGGCGTGCGTCGCGTGCCGCACCACGGTGTAGGTGTAGACGGTCCCGGTACCGGCCACCTCGTGCCAGCCGATGTCGGTCGAGTGGCAGCGCGGGCAGCGCGGCAGCGGCGGGTGCCAGGTGCTCGCGCAGTTGCGGCAGCGCTGGATGACGAGCTTGCGGTGCCGCGCGTTTTCCCAGTAGGGCCTGGTCAGGTCCGTGGCGGCCGGGATGATCGGCATTGCCCTCGCGCTCCTCCCGCTATCTAGCCAGGATCATGGCGCTGCCCGCGGGCGCGCCGACGAGGGCGATCTCCGCGTCTGCGACCTGGTTGGCGGCGGTGCCACGGAGCTGCCGGACGGCCTCGAGCACGCCGTTCATGCCGTGCAGGTACGCCTCCGACAGGTGCCCGCCGTGGGTGTTGACCGGCAGCGGGCTGTCCGGACCGGTTCCGGTCTCGGTGACGTAGCGCCAGGCCTGGCCGTCGGGGACGAACCCGTAGGACTCCAGCGAGCGCAGGGGCATGTAGGAGGTCGCGTCGTAGAACTCGGCCACGTCGATGTCCGCCGCCCGCAGTCCGGCGTCGGCGAACAGCCGGGCGGCGGTGGCCGGGGGGAACAGCTCGAGGAGCTCGCCGGTGACGTAGATGCCCATCGGCTCGCGGTAGGGGCTGATCGTCTGGGTGGCCGACAGCAGGTACACCGGGTCCTGGCGGAGCGAGCGGGCCGCCTCGGCGCTGGTGACCACGTAGGCGCAGGCGCCGTCGTTCTCCAGGCAGAGGTCGAACAGCCGGAGCGGCTCGCTGATCATCCGCGCGTTGCGGTAGTCCTCGGCGTCCATCTTCCGGTCCCGCATCATCGCGTCGGGGTTGTTGTTGGCGTAGCGCCGCTGGGTGATGGCGATGGCGCCGAGCGCCCGGCTGAGATCCTCGTCGGTCAGGCGGTGCACGATGGCGTACCTTCTGGCCCACAGGGCGAACAGCTGGCCGGGCGACATGAGCCCGTAGGGCCAGGCGAACGAGCGGTTGTCCTCCTCAGGGACCAGCACGTGGGCGTTCGGGTCGGGGTCCGCTGCCGTGCCTGCGCCGCCGGGGCCTCGGCTGTCGGCGCGGCCGAACCGGCCGGTCTTGGACTGGCTGACCGCGCGGTAGACCACGACCGTGCTCGCGAGCCGCGCCTTGACCGCGGCCGCGGCGTGCGCGATGACCGCGCCGAGGGCCTCGCCGCCGAGCGGTGATTGGGCGAAGAACGTGAGCTCGCCGATGCCGAGCGCGCGCACCAGCTGCGGTTCGCTGACGGTTTCGAACGGCGGCGCGAACCGGCACATGCCGTCGACGTCCTTGGGGTCGATCCCGGCGTCGTCGAGCGCGGCCAGGATCGCCTCGATCGCCAGCTCCCAGGCGGTGCCCGGCAGCGCCTTGGCGTACTCGGTCTGCCCGATGCCCACGATCGCGACCTCGCGCCTGATCACGGCGCGCCGAGCCAGTCCCGCAGCACCTCGGCGGTGTGCTGCCCGGGCTGAGGCGGCGCCGTGACCCGAACCGGGGACCTGGACATCTTCACCGGGTAGCCGGGGATGGTGACCTCGCCCCGGCCGGGGTCGTCGACGGTGACGAAGATGCCGCGCTCGCGCAGGTCGGCGTCGTTGAGGACCTCGGTGGTGGAGCGGAGCGCGCCGGCCGGCACGCCGGCCGCGCCGAGGGCGGCCATCGCCGTCAGCTTGTCCATGGTCGCGGTCCAGCCGCGGACGGCCGCGTCGACCTCGGCCTTGTGCTCGCCGCGGCTGGCCATGGTCGCGAAGCGCTCGTCGCCGAGCATGTCCTCGCGGCCCATCAGCTTGGCCATGCGCTCCCACTGGCGGTCACTGCCCGCGTGGATGTGCACATAGTCGCTGGGACCGAACGGGGGGCAGGGGAAGATGTCCGACGGCGCGGTGGTGACGAGGAACGGCGGTCGGTTGCCGAATCGCGGGGTGTCCAGCTGGCGCTCGATCGGCCAGCCGAAATGGATCCGCATGAACGTCGCCACCTGGTCGGTCATCGCGATCTGCACCCGCTGGCCGAGCCCGTCCTGCTCCCGCTGGTAGAGCGCGGCCAGGATGGCGCCGACGAGGACCATGCCGGTGCCGGTGTCGCCCACGTCGGGACCGGGCTTCATCGGCAGCCCGTCCGGCTCGCCGGTGATCGCGGATCCTCCGGCGAAACCCTGCGCGATCGGGTCGAAGCACGGAAAGTCCCGGTACGGCGAGTCCTCGGCGAACCCCTTCACCTGGGCGTAGATCAGCCGCGGGTTCCGCCGGGAAAGCACGTCCCAGGACAGTCCGAGGCGGTCGATCACCCCCGGTGAGAAGTTCTCGACGAAGATGTCGGCCTGGTCGGCCAGGCGCAGCGCGGTCTGCGCGCCCGCCGGTGATTTCAGATCGAGCTCAACCGACTTCTTGGACGCGTTGTTGAGGTAGAACGCGATCCCGTCGTAGCTGTCCCGGCTGCCGGGCGCGATCACCTTGACGACCTCGGCGCCGAGGAACGCCAGCATCAGGGTGGCGGACGGGCCCGCGACCTGATGGGTGAGGTCGAGTACCCGCACCCCGGTGAGAGCGCTCATGAGCTCCGACCTCCTTTGTGGTCCGCCAGTAAGCATTCAACCCCGCAGACCCAATCATTGTTACAAAGACGATCACCATTTCCTATACGATCATTTGTGCTCGGCGGTGGTGGCCGAGTCGGCGATGGATGTGCGCTCCGGCGGCCTCTTGGCAGGCAGCGAACGCCCGCCTACCCTGAGTTGAAAGGGCGGGCGGTGGTGCAGTGGCAGAGCTGAGCCGCTGGTGCGGCAGATGCGGGACGGGGCTGCGCGCGGGTGCGAGGTTCTGTTCCACCTGCGGGCAGCGCGTCATCGACGAGGCTCCGGCGGCCAGGCGGATCTGGACCAGGACCTGGACCAGGGCCTGGGCCCGGGCCCGAGGAGCGCGTCGGGCCGGGTTTCACCGAGGTCGGCCTGCCGGGGGTAGTGCCATTGCCCGGGCCGGACTCCCCGCCTCGCAATGAGTGGAGCGATTGGTACGCCAGCACCGAACCGAGCAGCCCGCTCGAGCCCCCGGCCAGCGCCCAACCCGACACTCTGCAGCCTCAGGCCTACCAGGCAACCGCCTACCAGCAGCAGCCGATGCCCTACCCAGGCCAGCAGCCGTACCGACCGCCGTTCGAGCCTGATCCTGGACGGTCCCGCGCGCCGCTGTTCTGGTCGGTCCTGTCCGCCGCGGTGGCGGTCGCGGTGGTGGTGACCGTGCTGCTGCTCCACCCGTTCAACCACCACGACACGGTCAACGACGCCGCCAAGACCGCGGCGGCCAAGGCCTCGGCCACCCCGAGCGCGCCGACCTCAGCAACGTCAGCGTCCGCCTCGGTGTCGCCATCCGCGACCGCCGCGGCGTCGGTATCCGCGTCCGTCTCATCGACGGCGGTCGCCGAGCAGCGGGCCGCGTCGAACGTGGCCGGGATGCTGGCCAGCAGCGTCACCGACCGCACGGCGATCAACGACGCGTACAACGACGTCTACGGCTGCGGGTCGAACCTGCACGGCGACGCGGCGGTGTTCACCCGCGCCGTCAGCTCCCGGCGCGCGCTGCTGGCCAGCCTGGCGACCATGCCGGGCCGGTCGGCGCTGCCGCCCGCGCTGCTGACCGATCTCACCAAGGCCTGGCAGGCGTCGGTGGCGGCCGACCAGGGCCTCGCGACGTGGGCCAACGATGAGGTCACGCAGGGCTGCGTCGCGGGCGACACCAGCGACCCGGCCTACCGGACCACGATCGCCCCCGACAGCGAGGCAACCCAGTACAAGACGGCCTTCGCCACCGAGTGGAACCCGATCGCCACCCGCTACGACCTCACCACGTACCAGCAGGGTCAGCTCTAGACCTCGGCCGCCCCTCCATGCGGGCCGACCGTCGCCTCAGCGCAGCGCGGTCCAGATCAACGTCGAGAGCTCGCTGATCGTGTCGATGCCGTACTGCTCGCTGGGATTGCCGGTGGTGAGCACCGAGATGAGGTAGTCGCGGCCGTCGCCGGACACCCAGCCTTCGCTGTTGATCTGCCAGTCGGTGTTGTCGTCGTTCAGCGGCAGCCAGCCGTTCTTCAGCGCCACCGTCACGCCGGCCGGGACGCCGCCGCTGACCCCCCACGCCTGGCCGGGGGTCACGTTCTCAAGCAGCGACAGCGCGTACTGGCGCTCGCCCGAGGTCAGCAGCGGCCCCGGCTTGATCAGCTGCTTCAGCAGCGTGATCTGGTCGTAGGGAACGGTGGTGGTCAGCCCCCAGCCCGGCCACGGGAAGCCCGCGCAGACCACGCACGCCGACGGTATCGTCCTGGTCAGCCCGGCCTGGTCGTCGTAGGCCGCCAGCCCGGCCGTTCCCCCGGCCGCGTACCAGAGGCTGGTGGCGGCGTCGTTATCGCTGTCTTCGATCATCTGCTGGGCGAGCCCCTGGTTATCCGCTGACAGCCCGGTCCCGTCGCTGACGCTCAGCAGCGTTTCCAGGATGTCCAGCTTCACCACCGACGCCTCGTCCTGCGCGGGCCCGTCCCCGAGCCGCCAGCTCTGCCCGGTCCGCACGTCGTAGACGGCCGCGAGCACCGTCCCCGACCGCCCCGCCAGATACTGGTCCACCGCCGACGAGAACGGGTCGGCGTGCTCCGAGTCCACCGCCCGCGTCCCACCGGGCGACGACGTGCCGGTCGACGTTCCGTCCCCCGACGGCCGCGACGGCGACGACCCCGCAGAGGACGCGGCCGAGGGCGACGACGTCGACGACGAGCCCCCCGCCGAGGTAGCCGACCCGCCCGACGACGCCCCCGACCGCCCGACGCCGGCCGCGCTGGCCAGGCCGGAGGCTCCGCCCGACCCGCACGCGGCGATCGAGACCGTGAGCAACGCGGCACCAGAAACCGCCGCGACCGCCAGCGTCCGCCGCCTGCCTGCAGCGTCAGACGTCACAGCGCCTCCTTCACCGACGATTTGCCCCGTTGCCGAGCGATCCGTCCAAGTCTATTGAGACTGCGGTGTCCCCATCCCCGCGCCGCCTACCCGGCCAGTACCCCGTCTGATGTCCCGGCGAACACTATTCACGAACATGAATGGCGGCATAAGCGCATTACAGGCCGAGATTTTCCCGTCATTAGATCGCTCGATTTCAATTCTTCGGGCATTACTAAGCAGGGCGCGGCCAAGACACAGTCCACGCTGCGATTATTGTTGTAGCGCGGTTTCAACACCAGGTGCTAGATTTATTTAAAAGAAGAGCCACCCACAATAGCCCTTCCCCCGCCGCCCCGCCGATCGCGAGAAAACGAACCAAGCGAGGCCCGTCTGTTAGATGGGTGCGTTATGAATCGAAAGAGCGATTCTCCACGGCGTGCCGTTTCACGCGGCACCTTGCTCCCGGGTTGCGCAGCGGCGGCTGTGATCATCGCGCTCTGCTCTGGCTGCGGAACCATGCACCCGGGGAGCAGCGAGAGCACCGCCGCCCCGGGCCCGGCGCTGCGCACGTCGGGCGCGCCGTCCGCGGTCCCGACGCCGGCCCCCGCCTCGACCCGTCCGGCTCCCCGCCGGTCCGTCACCCGGGTCCCGGTGACGCACACGGCCACTCCGGCGCCGCCGGTCACTTCCACCCTCGCCCCGCCGGCGAGCCCGACGCCGACCATGTCAAGGTCAACTCCAACGCCGCGGCCGACTCCCAGGCCGAGCGCGTCGAGGACCAGCCCGACGCCATCCGTCAGCCCGATCGCCAGTCCGACCGCCAAACCGCCGACGGCCGCGCAGCTGCAGGCGGCGCTCCTCACGCCGGCCGACGTCGGGTCCGGCTACGTCGCCCAACCGGTCGACGGAGTGGGCGGGGCCTGGCTCAACGCCTGCCCGGCGATCAATAACACCCCGGCCGGCACCAGTGCCGACGCGGGGATCGCGATGACCGACGCGCACACCGGCGGCGGGATCGGCGAATCGTTGTTCCAGGTGGCCCACGCCGCGGTGGCCGGCGACATGGCCACCTTCTCCGCCGCCCCCACCGATTGCGCCACATTCAGCGGCGTCCTTGACGGCGTCGACTTCTCGTTCACGACCGAGCCTCTGTTCGTGGCGCGACTGGGGAATCAGACGACGGCGATGCGGATGTCGGCGAGCGCAACCGTGCAGGGACAGGCCATCACGCTCTACTTCGACATTGTGGCCGTCCAGCATGAGAACACCCTCATCGTCACGCTGGTATCAGGGCTGGCCCCCGACATCAACCTGACCGAGAGCGTCGCCAGCTCCGCCTACGCCAAGGTCGCCGCGCGATGGTGACGTCGGCTGATCGCCACCCGGCGAGGGCGGTTCCGCACCGCGGACGCTCATCAGGTAACTGTCGATGATCCCGATGAGCCCGATCGCCTGGGCCGCGGTCACCGGGAATCCACGGTCCGAGACGAACACGGTGATCTCAGTCCCCGACTCGCGGCCGCTGCGACGGTTCACCTCAATCGATATCAGCCGCTCAGGGTCGGCAGGCAGCCCCCTGGCCGCCCTCTTCCTCCGGCGTCGGCGCGCCAACGCCCCCTCCCCGAATTTCTCGACGCCGACCTCCGCTACGGCCGCCGTCACGTGGTCGGCGAGGAAAAGCGCCAATTTGATCATCACTGGAATCACGGTCGCAAACCCGGCCGTGGTCGGGTGGTCCTGGCGACGATCGCCGGCGACAGCACGGGGCAAGTCCAAGAGAATTAGGTCGGCGGTCGAATCGAAAAGCTCAAGCTCGTCGGGGGCGCATTCCGCAACGATGCTCCGGGCGAGTTCTTTGACCGCGTCTTGGTCCATTGCGTCCTCCGCTGTCTTGTTGTGGACAGGATATAACGGTGGCCGTCGACGCTTCGGGTTATTCAGCGGCAAATTCGCGGCGGCCTGCGGCCATCATCCTTCGCGCGCTGGCGGTGGCGATCGTCGCGGCAAGCTGCGTATGGAGCTGCGCCGCTTTTTTCACGCCGCGGCCCTTCGGCCCCTTCACCTCAGTGCGCGCGCCCATCACGCACGTGTCCGACTTCATCACCGGCCTTACCTCCTGTGCGGCAGTCGGGCCGGCCGGCCTGCTCGATGATGGGTCCGCGTTCTACGTGAGCGACTGGTGCACGGGGACAACGGGCAAATACGCCGTCCGCGGGAGCTCGCCGAGCAGGCCGGTCGCTTCGGCGCTCAACGGGCTGACCAACGGCCTCACCCTCGATGACGGCGGCTACTACGGGATCGCCGGCCTGCACCAGGCCGTTGTCCTGCCCGGCATCTATGCCTTCGACCCGGTCAGCCTCGAGCTGGACCGCGAGATCGCGCCGACCCCGTGCCACGACACCCGCGGCCTCGCCGCCGACCCGGCGACGGGCGACTTGTACGTCACCGGGGACTGCGGCCTGTGGCGGATCAGCGCCGTTCGCACCCCGCACCCGGTCGTCAGCCACCTGGTCACGGCGGACCTCGACGGGATTGCCCTCGCCCCGGGCGGGAGCACGCTGTGGGTCGCGAACGTCACCGCCAAGAGCGTTGATGAGCTCTCCTCCACCGGTGCCCTGATCGCCGCCGTGCCCATCCCGCAGGGGGCCGTCGGGGTCGCCGCGGTCTCCGCTGGCACGCGTTCGAGCGTGGCCGGAGACCTGTTCGTCAGCGACGACGACGGCAGCGTCGTCATGGTCAGCACGCACGATCACGACGCGGTAGCGGCCGTCGCCGTCGGCGGCTACCGCAATGAGTATCTCGCCATCGGCCCGGACGGCTACCTCTACGACGGCAAGGTAGACCGGGTCGAGCAGCTCCAGCCGGCCATCTTCGGTGCGATCTCGGCCGACGCCCGGGCGGTCTCCCGCCTCGGGGCGGCCCGCCCGTCCGCCGCCGCCGACCGGTCACGCCCGGTGCCGCTCGGGTGGGCTGTCGCCCTGGTCGCGGTCGTCACCGTAAGCGTCGCGGCCCTCGTGCTTGCCCGTAGGCGCGGGCGCCTGCGCCACCGCCCGGGCACCTCCGATCACGGCCCGGCCGGGCCAGGCCGGCCCCGGTCACCGCCGACAGCGCGGTCGACCGGCTGCGCCGGGCGCTCACCGATCCCGACCTGCTGCCGTCAGGCACATCGCTGCGCTTTGCCGTCCTCGTCCTGGCCATCGTCGCCAGCGCCGGATCGGTCTATGCCCACCTGAGCGTCATCGCCCAGCCTGCCGCCGACGCGGCGGCGCGCCGCTGCCTGGCGGCAGTCGCCAGCTCGGTCACCGTGACGCCGGCAGTCGCCGCGAGTCCCTTCGGCTGCGTGGACCGGTATGCCCCGTCGCTGGCGCTCTGGTCGGCCGCCGGCATCACGCTCGTCGTGGTGTCCAGCGCAGTCGTGTACGCAGCGACCTCGTGGCACATCAGGAACCAGTCCAGGCCGGGAACGCCGCTGTACCGGGATGCCCGGACCGGACGGTGGCGCGCGCGCAGGCCGTGGTGGATACCCGGCGGCCCGTCCCAGCGCCTGCCCGAGCTCGACCGGACGGAAACGTTGCAGGAGGCAATCGCCGGCCGTCTCTGCGAGTTGAGCGCGCGCGTCGGGTTGCGGCAGCCGCCGGTCGGGCTGCTCAACGTGAACGCCGGCGACACCGACGCCAGGGCGTTCGGAGCTCGGCGGCGTTCCTTCGTCCTGCTCGATCTCGGGCTGATCGCGCAGTTCAGGTCAGACCCGCAGGCCTTCGACGCGACGCTGCTGCACGAACTGGCGCACCTGCGCAACCGTGACAGCCGACCCACCTACGCCACCCTCGCCGCCTGGCGCGTGTTCGTCGCGCTGGTCCTGCTGCCGTACGTCGTCTCGCTGATCGCCCCTGGCGTCATCCGCGATCCGCTCAGCGCAAGCGCCTACCGACTGGCCAGGTCAACCCCGGACCCGCGGATCGGCGCGGCCATCGTGGCGCTCACCGCGTTGGTCTTCCTCGCCAGCCGGGCGGTGATGCGGACCAGGGAAGCGCACGCCGACTGCACGGCGGCCCGGTACGACGGCGGGGCGCTGCGGAAGACCATCGAGGCGGCGGCCGAGTCTGACGGCGGATTCAAGCTGGCCGACTTCGCCGGATATCACCCGGGCTGGCGCTGGCGGCTGCTTGACCTGGACAACCCGGCCCGGCTGATTCCGCCTGGCGCGCCGACGATGTTCACCCTGGGGGTGGCGACCTCCATGCTCGTCGTGAACACGGGCTTCATCGTGGCTCTCGGCGCGCTGGATTCCTGGCTCACGCCGGCCGCCATCGCCTCCCTGAACCGGGCCCTGGCGGCCGACAGCCGCCCGGCCCTGGTTGGCTTCCAGCTCCTCCTGTACGGCCCGTCCACGCTGCTCATGCTCGCGATTCTGGTCGGGTTCTGCTGCCTGGCCGGCTGGCGAGCCTCCGTGTGCGAGCAGGCCTGGTCGGGGATGTGCGCGCCTAGTGACCGAGCCCGCCCACGGCGAATCATCCGGGCCGTCCTGCGCGACGCGCTGCCGCTGGTGGCCGGCCTGATGATCGGCGAGCCGCTCTCAGCGATCTACGCGGACGCCGGGACGTGGGGAGTGTTCGACACGTCCGCGCGCAGGGACCTCGTGGACGTCGCGGTCTCCGCCGTCGCGCTCGGCATTATCGTCTGCCTGGTCCTCGTCTGGGCCCGGGAGAGCGCGGCGGCGTGGACCCCGGTCGCGCGCGGCCCGCTGCGCTCCCGGTGCGTTGCGGCGATCGTCGTCGGGATGATCGGAGCCGCGCCCGCAGCGCTTACCTGGATCGCGGCGCACAATAACGTGAGCATCACCAGCTTCAGCTTCCCGCCGACGGCGGCCGTGATCACCACCTGGTTCGGCGCGCACTGGGCCAATGCGGACTACTACCCGCTGAACTTTCTCACCGCGCTGCCCGCCGCCGGGCTGCTGTGCGCGCTGCCGGGCCTGTACCTTGTCGTCGCGGCGGCGACCGCCCGACGCCTGACCGCCAGCATCCGGCAGGCGACCGAGGTGGCGCTCAGTGCGGCCGTGATCAGCGAGATCGCCTGCCTTGCGGTCGCCGTCGCCGCGCGCCAGATCCTCGGCGGCACGGCCCTGCGGGCCGCGTTCGACGCCGGGCAGAACGCCCCCTACCTGCCGATTGCCTGGATGAGCTGGACGGTCGTGACCACCTGCGTGGTCACGACCGTCGCCGTCGTTCGCGTCACCGGCCGTTACGGTGCCGCGACGGCCCTGCTCACCTCGTTCATCACCGCCGCGTCGGCCGCCTTCCTGGTCCTGCCGGTCTTGTTCTTCAGCTATTGCGGAACCGCCGCGTACTCCTGCGCCACGCAGGAGCCGCACGACCTGCTGGCCGCCTACGGCCTGCTGGCGGCGTTCACCACCGTCTACGCGGCGATCGCGACGCTGATCACGCTGGCGCTGGCCTTCGCCGTCGGCGGGATCAGTCGCCGGCCCACGCAGGCGGACGGCGCGATCCGCCGGCGTCGCCCACGTCACCGCGAGGGGCCGGCCAGCGGTCCGCGAACCGGACCGCGCCGCTGGGAGGGCCCGGCGATCCAGGTGCTCGTCGTCCTCATCCTCACGGCCAACGCCCTGGCCGGCGTGTACGTGTTCTACACGTCTGTCTTTGCCTAGTAGGCGTCTGCCCTGACCCGCCAGCCAGCCGCCGGGCCGCCGGACGGGCTACGGGGCCGGCTCGTCGCCGTCCGGGGTGATGGTCGCGCCGCGCAGCAGGTAGGCGGAGTGCAGGAGGTCCGGCTGGGCCTTGAGCTCGGCGGCGGTGCCCGAGTAGCGCAGCACGCCGCCCTCCATCACGTGCGCGCTGGTTGCCAGCGACAGCGCCACCGCGGCGAACTGCTCGATGAGGAGCACGCCGATGCCGGAGTCGATGAGGGCGCGGATCACCGGGATCAGCTGGTTGACGATCACCGGGGCGAGGCCGAGCGAGAGCTCGTCGATGAGGATGTACTTCGGCTGCGAGACCAGCGCCTGCGCGAGCACCACCATCTGCTGCTCGCCGCCCGACAGCAGCCGCGCCTGCGACGGTCAGCCGCTGGCCGAGCCGGGGGAACAGCTCGAGGGCGCGGGCGCGCCCCTCGGCCGCCGCCTGCTTGGTCAGCGTGTACGTCGCCACCTTGAGGTTGTCGTCGACCGAGAGGTCGGGCAGCAGGCGGCGGCCCTCGGGCACGATCGCCACGCCGGCCGCGCGGATCTTCTCCGGCCGCCTGCCCGCCAGCTCGACACCGTCGAGCGAGACCGACCCCGGGCGCGGGCGAAGGACCCCGCCGACGGCGAGGACCAGCGACGACTTGCCGGCCCCGTTCGGGCCGAGCAGCGCCGTGACCTGGCCGGCGGGCACGCTGATGGACACGTCCTTGACGACCGGGCGGCCGCCGCGCTCGACCGTGATCTCCGAGAGCTCAAGCGATGACATAGGGAATCAGACCTCCGCCGTGCCAAGGTAGGCGCGCATCACGTGCTCGTCCCGCAGTACCGCCGCGGTCGGCCCCGATGCGATCAGCTTGCCGAAGTCGAGCACCGCCGCCGTCGTGCAGACCGCGGAGACCAGCGCCATGTCGTGATCGACGAGGATGGTCAGCGCCCCGGTCTGCTCCGGTATCCCCCGGATCACCGCGGTCAGGTGCGCGGTCTCCTCGTCGGGGAGGCCCGCGGCGGGCTCGTCGAGCAGGATCAGCCGCGGCTTGCCGGTGACCGCGCGGGCGACCTCGACCAGGCGGCGCTGGCCCGCGGTCAGCGAGCCGACCTTCGCCCAGGGCGAGACGCCGCCGCCGACGAACTCGATCGAGGCGAGCACGTCGTCGCGGCGGGCCGCGCCGCGCAGCCGGGAGTGGATCATCGCCACGTTGTCGTAGACGGTCAGGTCGGAGATCGCCTGCTCGGTCTGGAAGGTGCGGCGCACCCCCCACCGGGCGCGGCGGAAGTGCGTCATCCGCAGCAGGTTCTCGTCGAACGCGGTGACGGTGCCGGACGCCGGGCGGACGAACCCGGACAGCACGTTGAAGAACGTGGTCTTGCCGGCGCCGTTCGGGCCGATGAGCCCGCACACGCCGTCGGAGAACGTCAGGCTCATCCCGTCGAGCGAGGTGACGCCGCCGTACCGGACGGTGAGGTCCTTGACCTCGATCACGCTCCATCACCTCCAGGAACTCCGGGAACTCCGGTCCGGACCGAACTGCGGGCTCGGCCGTCGCCACAATCGGCTGATCAGCCGGTACAGCCGCTTCATGTCCTTGGGGAACTGGTCGGCGATGCCGCCCGGCGCGGTGGCGAGCACCTGCATGACGCCGATGCCGAACAGGATGATCAGCCAGTCGTTCGGCACGCCCCAGTTCTGCAGCAGGGCGGGCAGGAACGCCTGCAGGAACGCGGCGATGACCGCGCCGGCCAGGCTGAACGCGCCGCCCATGAGGACGACCGCGAGGAGGCTGATCGAGTTCTGGATCGGGAAGTCGATCGAGAACAGCTCGCGGTCCGCGCCGGCCAGCAGCGCGCCCGCCACCCCGGTGACGAACGCCGACAGGGCGAGCGCCCAGAGCTTGTAGACGGTGGTGTTGATGCCCGCCGACAGCGCGGCGGGCTCGCTCTGCTTGATCGCCGCCCAGGCCCGGCCGGGCCGGGTCCGCAGGTGGGCGAAGACGAGCAGGAACATGACGATCGCGACGATCACGGAGAACCGGTAGAACGCCGGGTCGGTGCCCGCGTACGACGGCCGCCTGATCTGCGGGATGTGCAGCAGCGCGCCGTTGTACCCGGAGAAGCCGCCGCCGCCGTTCGGGAAGTTGAGCGTCGCCGCGACCACGATGACGCCGCCGGCCAGCATCAGCGTGATCAGCGCGAGGTACAGGCCGCGGAGCCGGAGCGCGGGCAGCGTGATCAGCGAGCCGATGATCGCCGTGACCAGGCCCGCCTCGATCAGCACGAGGATGTACGGCTGGCTGGTGGCGAACAGCAGCCGGGCGCCGACCCAGGCGCCGATCATGAGCACCGCGAGCTGGCCGAGGGAGTACAGGCCGACCCGGCCGACGAGCAGCCCGAGGCCGAGCGTGACGATCGAGTAGATGGCCACCTGGGTCATCGTGTCGGTGTAGTAGCCCGACATGAGCGGCGGCAGCGCGAAGATGGCGAGCAGCAGCAGCACGACGATGACGCCCGCCCTGGTCAGCGAGCGGCGGTCGAGCAGCGGGGGGCGGGACGCGGCGGCGGGCGCCTTGGGCCCGGCGGTGTCGATCACCGGCTCACCCTTCCTCACGGGACCGCGACATGACCTGTCCTCTGGACATCACCAGCAGCGCTATCGCGGCCAGCACGAACGGCGTCATGTCCTGGTAGTTGCTGATCTGGGTGATCGGGGTGATCAGGTCGTGGACCAGCCCGATCACGATCGCCGCCGCGAACGTCACCGGGATCGAGCGGAGCTGGCCGATCAGGGCGGCCGCCAGCGACGAGATCACGACGGTGAACGTCAGCGTGGTGTCATCGAGGGCGGACAGGTCGGCCAGCATGATCCCGGCGATGCCCGCCAGCAGCCCGCAGCCCAGCCAGGCGGCGGCCTCCACCCGGCGGACCGGCACGCCGAGGGTGGCGGTGATCTCCCGGTCGTTGGCCATCGCCCGCATCGCGGTGCCAAGCTTGGAGAAGCGCAGGAACGCGGCGGTGCCGACCGTGATCGCGACACCGAGCGCGAGCGCGATGACCTGCGTCCAGTTGACCTGGAGCTGTCCGACCGTGAACCCGCCGTTGTCGGTCGGGAAGGAGATCGACGGCGACTGGCCGCCGGTCGTCGGCCACGCCAGGTCGATGACCCCGAAGAGCACGAGCGCGAGGCCCAGCGTGGAGATGGACTGGACGAGCGGGCCGCGCCCGGCCAGGGCTGGCCCGAAGACCATGCCGTAGCCGAGCGTCACGACGCCGCCGAACACGATGCACGTAATCCAGGCGACCCAGCCGGGATCGCCCGCCTGGATCATGGAGTACGCGATGAAGGCCCCCATCGCCCCGACCGCGCCGAACGCGAGGTTGAGCACCCCGGTGGCCCGGTACAGCACGACCAGCCCAACCCCGGACAGGGCGTAGAGCCCGCCCAGGGCCAGGCCGGTCACGATGTAGGGCTGAAATTCCGCCCAACTCGGCATATAACTGTTTTCCCTTGGTTGTGCGCTAGGAGACGGTTGGGCTAGGAGGCCATCGGCGCCGTGCCTGCGACAGCCCGGTAGGCGGCGATCTGCGGGTCGCTGGCGGAGATCAGCGTGCATCCGCCGCCCGTGGAGGCCTCGACGAACTTGCCGTTGTCCGGAGTGACCGTGTAGTCCATGTTGTTCGGGATGTGCTCGGGGTAGTTGCCGTAGGTGTAGCCCTGGCAGAGCATCCCGGTGTTGTAGTCCTTGACCCCCTCGAGCGCGGCGCTGACCGAGGCGATCGTGTACGGGCCGGTGATGCCCTCCAGGGCGTGCGTCGCGATCTCGCCGATCGTGAAGCCCATCTCGGAGAACGAGCCGACGCCGCCGGAGACGTTCGTGCCGTACTGCTTGAGGATGGCGTCGAACAGCTGCGCGGTCGCGCTGGTGTTGCCGTCAAGCGGCAGGAGCTCGGCGTTGACGAACAGCTTGCCGTTCCATTTCGGGCCGAGCGAGGTCGCCAGGAAGTCGGTGTTGCACGGGGTGGAGCAGGCCCAGGACTTGACCCGGTCCTCCAGGTTGAGCTTCTGCGCGGCCTGCAGGATCAGCAGCGCCTCGGGCGGGGTGAAGTTGAGCACCACCGCGCCGGACGGGCCCGCGGCGGTCACCAGCTTCGTCGCGATCGCGTTGGCGCTGGTGATCGGCACGTTCTCGGTGAAGTCCTGGATCGGCATGCCCTTGGCCTTGGCCACGGCGTTCGGGCCGGCCGCGATGTAGGCGGTGCCGGGGACGTTCGACTGGTCGAAGGCGATCTTGTTCGCCCCCTGGGCCAGCACGTACTGAACCGCGCCGTCGCTCGAGTAACGCGGCCCCATGTTCACCGAGGCGGTGTTCGGCGTCGAGTAGCACTCCGGGTCGATGCCGGCCCCGAGGGCGTCGACGCCCACGCTCTTCCAGTAGGCCGCGTCCACCGAGCACTCGATGATCGAGCTGTTGCCCGATCATGCCGACCACGTGGTCGGTCGTCACCAGCTGCTTGGCCAGCGCGGCGATCTGCGACGGGTTGGTCTGCTCGGTCTCCGGGAAGAACTTGATCGGGTGCCCGTTGATGCCGCCGTTGGCGTTGACGCAGGCGAAGTACGCGCCGGTCATGTTCTCGATGTCGCTGAAGTCGGTGCCCGGCTGCTTGGTGTTGATCGCGCCGATGTTGATCGGCGTGCCGGTGGCCGCCACTCCGGGCTTGCTGCCGCAGGCGGAGGTGGAGACGGTGCCCGCGGACGCGAGCCGACGTGGACGCCGCGCTGCTCGCGGCGGGCGCGCTGGTGGCGGTCGAGGCGGGCGTGGTCGAGGAGCTTGAGCTGCAGCCGGCCAGGACGCCGAGCGCGAGCGCAGCGACGACCGCAGCCGCCGCGCGCGTCCGGCCGTGGAAGGGGTTTATTCATGTGCTCTGCCTTCTCTTAACTATAAGAAAAAGTCATTTTCTTCCGAACGGACGCGTTTCTCCGCATTTCAGGTAACGCGCTCCGCTCGGGGAGGCAGGCGGAAGAACCCCCGTTGACCAGCCCACAGGTAAACGGTGCCTCTTTGCACTGCGTTTGACGATGTTCCATGGGTTCCAGCTGCTATCGAGTGGTTATTCTGGATTATGGATCATCGTGCGGTTGGCGGAGGATGGGTGCTGGAGAACGGTTTCATCACGTTTCCCTCTGACACGGCTCGTCCTGGTGGGGCGGGAGCTAACTACTGGTGACGTTCGCACGGGGCTTGACCGGTAACAACCGCTTCGGGCCCCAAACCGATGGGCCCCATTCTTGCCGTAGATCACAAAACGGTTGGCAAGACGTGCAGGATTGTCAACAATCTTTAGGGGACGAGCGGTCGCAAAACAGAACAGCCCGGCCGTGCAATTGCACGGCCGGGCTGTATTACTCGCGAGGGGACGACCCCCCGCGCAGAGCGAGGAGTACTTTCTTTAGCTCATCCCAGGGCCCCGCCCCGACGATTTAGTCGAGGCCGGCCTGGGTGCGGAGCTGGTCCGCCTTGTCGGTGCGCTCCCAGGTGAAGGAGTCGCCGCTGCGGCCGAAGTGGCCGTAGGCGGCGGTCGGCTGGTACACCGGGCGGCGCAGCTCGAGGTCGCGCAGGATCGCGCCCGGGCGCAGGTCGAAGTTCTCCTGCACCAGCTCGGCGATGGCCTTGGAGGAGATCTTCTCGGTGCCGAAGGTCTCGATCAGCAGCGACAGCGGGCGGGCGACGCCGATCGCGTACGCGACCTGGACCTCGGCCCGGTCGGCCAGGCCGGCCGCGACGATGTTCTTGGCCACGTAGCGGGCGGCGTAGGCGGCCGAGCGGTCGACCTTGGACGGGTCCTTGCCCGAGAACGCGCCGCCGCCGTGCCTGGCGAACCCGCCGTAGGTGTCGACGATGATCTTCCGGCCGGTCAGGCCGGTGTCGCCGACCGGGCCGCCGATCACGAACCGGCCGGTCGGGTTGACATAGAACTCGTCCTTGAGCCGGGCCGGGTCGTACAGGTCGGCCGGCAGCGTCTGGGTGACGACCTCGTCCCACAGCGCCTCGGGGAGCTTGGACTCCACCCCGTCCTGGTGCTGGGTGGAGATCAGCACCTTCTCGATCTCGACCGGCTTGCCTGCGTCGTCGTAGCGGACCGTCACCTGGGTCTTGCCGTCCGGCCGGAGGTAGGGCATCAGCCCGGAGTGGCGCACCTCCGACAGCTTCTTGGACATCTTGTGCGCCAGCATGATCGGCATCGGCATGTACTCGGGGGTCTCGTTGGTCGCGTAGCCGAACATCATGCCCTGGTCGCCGGCCCCGATCCGGTCCAGCGGGTCCTCGGAGCCGCCGATCCGTCCCTCGTGGGCGGTGTCCACGCCCTGCGCGATGTCGGGCGACTGCCGGTCCATGGCGACGATCACGCCGACCGCGTTGCCGTCGAAGAAGTACTCGCCGTTGTCGTAGCCGATGTCGCACACGACCTTGCGCGCGATCGCCGCGTAGTCGATCGTCGACGCGGTGGTGATCTCGCCCGCCACCACGATCAGGCCGGTGGTCAGCAGGGTCTCGCACGCCACCCGGGAGTACGGGTCGCCCGCGAGGGCGGCGTCCACGACCGCGTCCGAGATCTGGTCGGCGATCTTGTCCGGGTGGCCCTCCGTCACCGACTCGGAAGTGAAGAGGAATCCGCTATCCATTGATATCTCCTGTTGGCTGGGAGGCACTGTCTCCCGAGGCGGGAGGGGTCAGTTGGTGGTCACCGGGCCCGGGCGGGCCGAGCTCGGTCCGGACAATTACCGCGCCAGATACCATAGCGCGAAGTTTGCGCCGGGCTACCTCCGGTGCAAGATGACGCAGCCCGCAGTCGGGATTGACCATGAGCCGGGCGGGGTCCACGTACTCGATCGCCCGCCTAATCCGCTCCGCGACGAGCTCCGGGGTCTCCACCGTGGGCGTCTTCACGTCGATGACGCCGAGGCCGAGCTGGAATGGCCATCCGTACTCCTTGATCAGGTGCAGGTCCTCGAGGCCCTTGCGGGCGAATTCGAGCACCAGCTGGTCAACTCTGGCCGCCAGCACGGCCGGGAAAAGGAAATCATAGTGGCCCTCCCAGGAGGGCCGGGCGTGCCGGTTGCCGTAGCAGACGTGCAGGGCCCAGGTTACCGGGACGCCGTCGGTGACGATGTTCACCGCCTCCACCGCGAGCTCGGCCTGCTCCGGGTAGCCGGCCAGGAACGGCTCGTCGATCTGCAGGAACCCGGCCCCGGCGGCCGCCAGCGACCTGGCCTCCAGGTTGAGCCGCCGGGCAAGCGCGCGGACCAGATCGGCCGGGTCCCGGTAGGCGGAGGCGCCGGAGATCCGGCGCGACAGCGAGAACGGGCCGGTCAGCGAGAACTTCACCGGCCGGTCGGTCAGCCGCGACGTGAACGCGTAGTCGGCCGCCAGGCCGAGTGACTCCTTGTCGTCGGCCGGCAACTCGGCCGCCACCTCGGCCTCGAAGTAGTCGTAGTAGTCGGTCTTGGCCCGTCGCTCGATGATCACCCCGGGGATCCGGGCGAGGAAGTAGTCGATGTCGTTATCGCGCCGCAGCTCGCCGTCGGAGACGATGTCGATGCCGGCCTGCTCCTGGTCCTTGATCGCGGCCTTGATCGCCACCTCGTGGATCTCAGCCAGGTGGGCCGCGCTGATCCGGCGCTGGTAGAACTCCGTCTTCAGGCGCTCAAGCCACTCGGGGACGCTGTAGGACCCCACCACGGTCGTGGGAAGCAGCCCCATCAGTCCCTCACCTGGACGGTCAGCGTCTTGACGTGCGAGCCCGGCCGCTGCTTGAACGGTGAGAACCGCACGTCGTAGCCTCTGCGGCTGGCCAGCAGCTGCAGCAGCGGGCCATTCACCCAGTTCACGACCGAGCCGTCGTACTTGCCCGGGCCGTAGAACCCGGACCGGTACTCCCCCGCCGCGGTGGTGAACAGGTCGTGGCAGACCACCCGGCCGAACGGGTGCAGCAGCGGCAGCGTGTCGGCGAACGACGCGAGGGCGCCGTTGGACACGTGCATCCGGATGTCTCCCTCGGCGCTGAGCACCGAGCGGAGGATCTCCCCGGTCAGGCCGGGCGCGATCCGGTAGGTGTCGAGCCCCTCGAGCGGCACGTACCGCTCGGCCTGGCGCAGCGCCGCCCAGACCGCCTGCCAGAACAGCACCGCCTGGCCGGTATCGGCGAACTTCTCCGGCACCGACTCCGCCAGCAGCTCCGGGCCGATCCGCACCAGCCGCTGAGTGAGCTGGGCGAGCTCGGGCCGCCGGAGCCGGAACCGGGCGGCGATCTCGTCGGCCGCCGCGCCGGGCAGGAACGACCTGGCCTGGACGAGGTAAACCCGGCCGCGGATCGTCGCCACCTCGTCGCTCGGCAGGTTGTCGTAGACGTTGGAGATGTAGACCAGGAACGCCTTGCCCGCCAGGAAGCCGACGGTCCCCGACAGCCGGGTCGCATCGAGGACGAGACCGGACACGTGCTCGCCGTGCCGGGCGATCTCGGCCCTGGCCCGGTCGAGGACGTGCACCGAGTAGTCGCCCATCAGGTAGTGCAGCCGCCGGTAGTAGTCGCGGCCGTGCCTGCGATCGAGCTCGACGAACTGATCGAGCCAGGTCCGGGCCTGGCCGCCGTTGCCGACGCCGAGCTCGAGCACGTAGAGCTGCTCCGGCAGGGCGCGCCGGCTGGCCAGCTCGTCCCAGATCTTGAACAGGTCGAGGATGGTCTCGCGGGCCGCGCCGGAGTTCCTGGCGTCCGACTCGCCGCCCGGCAGGGTCTGCTCGTACTCCCGGCCGGTCGCCTTCTCCCAGTCGACCAGCGCCTGCCAGAACAGCGCGTTGAACCGCCACACGCAGCTCGCGGACGAGGGCGCCCACGGCTCTAGCCAGACCCGGTCCGGGTTGGTGTCCAGGATCGCGGCGGTCACCTCGGCCGCCACGTCGGTCTCCGGCTGCGCGCAGCGCCGCAGGTCGACGGCGAGCTCGTAGGCGAAGCGGAGCCGGGATCGTCGGCGTCGAGCACCGGGCGGACCATCGCCGTCTCGCGGAAATTGGCCTTGTACTGAATCCAGTCGCAGACCACGCGGCCGGCCGCCAGGTCGGCGTCCGATGCGCACAGCGCCTCGACGATCGGCCGCACCGCCGCCTGCGCGCCCGGCCGAGCGGCGCAGCCGCTCGGCCGCTCTGAGGTCGATTTCCACCGTCAGCCCCCAATAAGGACGACGCCGGGAAATATTCCGGGCGCATTTGACGCGGGTGACCGACGAATTCTTCGGCAGTCGCCCGCATTTTCATAACGCCCATGTTTAGCCCACCATATTCGGCCGCGAATATGGTGGGCGCGCACAGACGCTCTGGGCGCTCCCTGCCTTCTCTCACGCCCTCATGCTGCCCCAGCGGGCAGACCGCTACATCCGCCGACCGCACAAGGTTGCCGCAGGGGCCTTGTGCGGCTGCACAAACGGCGTAGCCGGCGACGGACCGTCAAGACGACCTTATAGCCGCTGGTCAAAAGCAGGACATCACCGGTCATATCGACGCTGGATCCGGCCGCACCTCGCCTGCTGCGGGTGACGCCGACCCGTCCGTCGGTTTGGCAGCCTCAGGTGTGGCCCGGCCACCCGGCCGGGTGTGAGGAGGCAGGCAGGTCATGTCGGTTGCTCTCGGTCAGGCAGTGGTCAGCCTGACCCAGTCGCCCTTCCCGCCGCTGGCGGTGGGTTTCTTCGGCCTCGGGACGGGCTACCTCATCTGGGGCCCGCAGGAACTCTTCCACTTTCCCGAGCGCGACGAACGGGTGGACTTCGCGATGGGCATGTGGGGCATTTGGATGCCCGGCTTCATGCAGTTCTTCGCCGGGGTCTACCTGTTCGCCGGGCTGGCCTTGTTCGGCACGTTCAAGACGCCGGCCCTGTACATGGCGGCGCTGGCGTTCACCGCCTACGGCGTGCACTGGTTCGCGATCGGCTGGAACCGGCTGCACCAGGCCGACCCGCGGGTCAACGTCGGGATGGCCTTCGCGTTCACGCTCATCTCGATCCTCGGCATCATCGTGTTCTTCAGCGCGGGCGATCATCCCGTCGGCGGCGTGTTCATCGGCCTCACCTGCGTCTACGTCGCGGACTTCTTCGCCTCGCTGGGCTCCGCGCTGCCCGGGATCAGCGCGCCGGCCGAGCGCGCGCTCGGCTTCTTCCGCATCGGCACGGCCCTGTGGCTCATGTACCTGACCTTCGCCGTGGCGCTCAACTTCGTGCTCGGGTACACGCTGCCCGTATAAGGCTCCGTCGAGCGGCTGCTCTCCGTCCCCGACCTGATGAGCGTGTCGTGCTCGGCTGCCCGGACCAGCAACCGTCTGGTCTAGACGTCGGGCGCAGGCGCTTCTTGCTGTTATCTCCGCGCGGCCTCAGTCGTTGTGGCCCTGGGGGCCACAGGCCCATGACTGTTATGGCCCTGGGGGCCACAGGCCCGCTCTATATGGCCTGGTGGGCCACAAGGCCGAAAGGGTGAGCAGGCGAGCAGGCGGGGGCAGGACCCAGAGGGGCCGGCGGGACGCAAGAGAGCGGGCGGGACGTGACGGGGCGGGCTCGAGGGACGGGCGGAACCTGGGGAGGCGGGTAGCTGGGGATGGGGTGGCGTTAGAACCGGCTGACGACCTGCTCGCCGAGTAGCTCGATGTGGGCGACGTCGCCGGGGCCGTAGACGTGCAGGTAGACGGTGTCGGCGCCCTGGCCCGCGAGGTCCTCGATGACCCGGATGAGGTCACCGGCGTAGCCGGTGACGCCGGCCGCGAGCAGGCGGGCGCCGGGCTCGCCGAGGGACTCCTGGCGGCGCTCGAGGTCGGCCGCGTCGCGGCCGATGCAGGTCGGCACCGTGGCCGAGAGGCGGACCTCGGCCGGGTCGCGGCCGACGACGTCGGCGCAGATGCGCCTGAAGTTGGCGTAGCGCTCGCGCAGGTCGAGGCCGAGGGCGCCGTTGAACTCGTCGGCGTACTTCGCGGCCAGGGTGGGGGTGCGCTTGGCGCCGGCCCCGCCGACGATGATCTTGGGGCGCTCGACCGGGCGGGGGATGGCGGCGCAGTCGGTCAGCTGGTAGTGCTTGCCGTCGAAGCTGAACCGCTCCCCCGGCTTGGTGTCCCAGAGCCCGGTGAGGATCGCGAGCTGCTCTTCGAGCCGGTCGAAGCGCTCGCCGAGGCCGGGGAAGGGGATGCCGAAGTACTGGTGCTCCCGTTCGTACCAGGCGGCGCCGATGCCGAGCTCGGCCCGGCCGCCGCTCATCTGGGCGACGGTCGCGACCTCGACCGCGAGCTGGCCGGGGAGCCGGAAGGTGGACGCGTTGACGAGGGTGCCGAGCCGGACCCGGCCGGTCTGCACGGCCAGGCCGGCCAGCGTGGTCCACGAGTCGGTCGGCTGGTAGGTCACGTCGTCCGCGTCGATGCCGAGGTAGTGGTCGGAGCGGAAGAACGCGTCGAACCCGCCCGCCTCGGCCGCCTGGGCGAGCGCGAGGATCTGGGCGTAGCTGGCCCCGTGGTGCGGTTCGAGCAGGATCCGGAGGCGCATGCAGCGCTCCTTTCATGCGGAGATGAACGACGACGTGGGCACCGCGAACGGACCCGTGGACGGCCGGAGAGTCATCCAGGGTCCGTTCGAGATGATGGTTAGGATTTTGCGGTGGTCTGCACGGGGGCGGCGACCTCGGCCGGCTGGGCCGCCTCGGTCAGCGGGAAGTGGCAGGCGACCTGGTGACCGGGGAACAGCTCCCGCGGCTGCGGCACCTCGTCCGCGCAGCGGTCGGCCGCGCGCGGGCAGCGGGTGCGGAACCGGCACCCGGACGGGGGGTTGACCGGCGACGGCGGCTCGCCCCGCAGCGTGGTGGTGGCCCGGCCCGCGCCCGGCTCGGTCGACGGGATCGAGTCGAGCAGCGCCCTGGTGTACGGGTGCAGCGGCTGCTTGTAGACCGACTCGCCCGGCCCGACCTCGCAGAATTTACCGAGGTACATCACCCCGACCCGGTCGCTGACCTGCTTGACCAGGGCGAGGTCGTGCGCGATGAACAGGTAGGAGAGGCCGAGCTCGCGGCGGAGCTTCTCGAACAGGTTGAGCACCTGCGCCTGGATCAGCACGTCGAGCGAGGAGACCGCCTCGTCGCAGATCAGCAGGTCGGGGTTGAGGGCGACCGCGCGCGCGATCGCGATCCGCTGCGCCTGGCCGCCGGACAGCTCGCGCGGGTGCCGCTTGGCGTACCTGGCCGGGTCGAGCCCGACCAGGTCGAGCAGCTCGTCGACCCGCTTCCTGCGCGCCTGCCGGTCGCCCGTCGAGTAGGCGATCAGCGGCTCCTCGATGATCGACCGGGCCTTCCACTTCGGGTCGAGTGACCCGAACGGGTCCTGGAACACGAACTGCATGTGCTGCCGCGCGGCCAGCAGCCGGCGGCCGCGCAGCCGGGTCAGCTCGCTGCCGCGGAAGCTGACGGTGCCCGACTTCGGGCGCGGCGACTGGAGGATCGCCCGGGCGAGGGTCGACTTGCCCGATCCGGTCTCGCCGACGATGCCGAGCGTCTCGCCCGGCATGATGTCGAACGAGACGCCGGAGACCGCCTGGACGACGCCGCCGCGGGCGCCGCCGCCCTCGCGGACGACGAATTCCTGGACCAGATCGCGGACCGACAGCAGCGGCTGCGTCTCCTCGGCCGTCGTCTCGGTGCTCATTGAGCGACTCCGTTCTCGCAGGGGTGCCAGCACGCCCAGGAGTGCCCCGGGCTGTGCTCGGCGAGGGCAGGCGCCTTGGCCGTGCAGTCGTCTTGCGCGTGGGCGCAGCGGGGCGCGAACGAGCAGCCGGGCGGCATCGCGGTCGGGTCGGGCGGGCGACCGGCGACCACCGGCAGCTCGGTGTGCGCGGCCCGCTCGATGTGCGGGATCGCGTCGAGCAGCGCCCGGGTGTACCGCATCCGCACGGTCCCGCCGGCCCCGAACAGCTTCTTGGCCGGTGCCTGCTCGACGATCTTCCCCGCGTACATCACGATCACCTCGTCGGCGTAGGACGCGGCGAGGCCGAGGTCGTGGCTGATGAAGACCAGCGACATGCCCAGCTCGGCCTGGAGCTCGAGCATCAGCTCCATGATCTGCGCCTGGGTGGTGACGTCGAGCGCGGTCGTCGCCTCGTCGGCGATCAGCAGCTTCGGCCGGCAGGCGAGCGCGATCGCGATCATCACCCGCTGCCGCATGCCGCCCGACAGCTGGTGCGGGTACTCGTGGTAGCGCCGGTCCGGGGCCGGGATGCGCACCAGGCGGAGCAGCTCGACCGCCTCCGTGCGCGCCTGCGGCCTGCTCACCTTCCGGTGCGTGCGGATCGCCTCGGTGATCTGCGACCCGACCCGCATGGTGGGGTTGAGCGACCGGGCCGGGTCCTGGAACACCATCGCCATGTCGCTGCCCCGGTACTTGCGCAGCTGCGCGTCGGACAGGCCGATCAGCTCGCTGCCGTGCAGTTGGGCCGAGCCGCTGATCGTGGCGGTCGCGGGGAGCAGGCCCATGATCGCGCGGCAGCCGACGGTCTTGCCCGAACCGGACTCACCGATGATGGCGAGGGTCTGGCGCGCCTCGACCCGGTAGCTGACGCCATCGACGGCGCGGATCTCGCGGCCGCCGGCCGCGAAGGCGACCCGCAGGTCCTCGACTTGAAGAAGTGCCTCGCTCACTGAACCCCCCACCGCTCACGCAGCGCGTCGCCGAGCGTGTTCAGCGCGACCACGGTGATGAGCAAGACGATCGACGGAATCAGCACGTACTCCGGCTGGGCCGTCAGCACCTGCTGGCCGGACGCGATCATGGAGCCCCAGCTCGCCTCGGGCGAGGGGATACCGTAGCCGAGGAAGTCAAGCGCGCCCTCCAGGATGATCACCACGCCGATGCCAAGCAGGCTGAACGTCACGATGCCGGGCAGGATGTTCGGCAGGATGTGGCGGGCGATGACCCGCCAGGCCCGGGTGCCGCAGAGCCGCGCGGCCGTCATGTAGGGCAGCCCGCGGATCGTCAGCGTGGCGCCGCGGGCGATCCGCCCGAACGCCGGGATGCTGAACACCGACAGCGCCGCGATCACGTGCGTTTCGCTCGGCCCGAGCCCCTCGGCGATCACCAGCGCGAGCACCAGGGCGGGGAAGGCGATCAGGATGTCGAGCAGCCGCGAGATCACCGCGTCCACCCAGCCGCCGAAGTAGGCGGCGACGATCCCGAGCGTGCAGCCGATCGCCATGCCCAGGATGGTGACGGAAAGGCTGATCTCGATCGCCACCTGGCCGCCGTAGACGAGCTGGGAGAAGATGTCGACGCCCTGCACGTTGGTGCCGAGCCAGTGCCCGGGCGAGAACGGCGGCTCGTTGTTCACGATGATGTCCCCGTTGGTCGACGAGGGCAGCGTGACCACCAGCGGCAGCAGGAAGCAGACGGCGAGCAGCGCGATCAGGATCCCGGCCGGCACCCAGAGCCGGAGCCCGCGGCCGAGCCGCTGCGCCCGCAGCCGGCGGGCGTTGATGAGGGAGGGCAGCGGTGGCGGCACGGGGGTCGCGAGCGTTGTGTCAGGAAATGGAGCTGCCATACCGGATCCTTGGGTCGAGTACCGCGTAGGCCAGGTCGGCCAGGAGGTTGCCGAGCAAGGTCACGAGCGCGAAAATCAGCGTGATTCCCTCGACGAGGGGCGCGTCGTGGTTGGCGATGCCGGTCAGCAGGTCGTTGCCGATGCCCTGCACCTGGAAGATCGTCTCGATGATGGCCGCCGCGCCGACCAGTCCGCCGAGGTTCAGCCCGATGACGGTGATGAGGTTGAACGTGGAGTTTCGGAGCGCGTGCCTGATCAGGATCCGCCACGGCGCTACGCCCTTTGCCTTCGCGGTGACGATGTAGTCCTCGCGCTGCATCTGCTCGACGATGTCGGCCCGCAGCAGCCGGGTGTAGATCGCGAACAGCCCGAATCCGATCGCGCAGGCGGGCAGCGTCAGGTTTTTAAAGAACGAGCCGGGTCCGGTGACCGGGCCGGACAGGACCGGGAACCAGTTCAGCTTGACCGCGAAGACGATGATGAGCAGGAACGCGAAAACGTACGGCGCGGTCGACAGCCCGAGCATGCTGACCGCGAGGCTGAGCCGGTCGATGATGCCGTTCGGCCAGCGCGCCGCCAGCGTCGCCACGATGATCGACAGCAGCACCGCCACCACCAGCGCGTACAGCAGCAGCCCGAGGGTGGTCGGCACGTGGATGGCAAGTTCGTGGTTAACGCTCGCGCCTTCGACGGTGGTGCCGAAGTTTCCTTGCAGCACGTTGGCCAGCCAGTGCCAGTACCGCTGCCAGAACGGCTGGTCCAAGCCGAGGGCGTGGTTGAGTGCGATCACCGCCGAGGGGCTCGCGTGCAGCCCGAGTATCGCCTGGGCTGTGTCGTTGGGCAGCGCGCTCATGACCGTGAAGGTCAGGAGGGTAACGCCGATGAGCACCGGGATGGCGGCGAGCAATCGCCGCCCCACTAGTCGCAGCGCGGGCGAGCCAGTGAGCCGGCGCGCGCGGTCGCGCGCGCCGGTTTCACCCTGGAGCTGGATCTGCTGGGCCAGCGCCATACCTGTTGAGTCTCCTATCCCTAGTCTTGCTTAAGCTGCCGTCACGAGCCCGACGCGTTGTAGGAGACGTCCTCCCACGGGATCGTCGGCACGACCGCGACCGAGGCCAGCGGCGTGGTCAGGCCGGGGCCGGTGACGCCGTGGACCGAGATGTTGGCCGGGGAGAAGGTGAAGTAGAACGGCCCGTAGTAGTTCTTGGCGATGTACGCGGCCGCCTGATCGTAGAAACCGCACCGGGTGCTCAGGTTGGTAGAGCCCTGGGCCTCGTTCAGCAGGGTGTCCAGCTTGGGGTCGTGCACCCCGCTGAACGGCGACTGGGAGGTGAACCTGAAGCCGACGCCGACACCGCCGGCCGGGTCGTAGGCGCCCGCGGTCTGGACCATCGACTGCCAGGTCTTGCCGCCGTTCGCCTCGAAGGCCGCGATCAGCCCCGACAGCGGCCAGGAAGTCTGCTTGACCTTGAGCCCGATCGCCTCCCACTCGGTGGCCAGCGCCTGCATGGATTCCTGCGCGGTCGACAGGGCGATCGTGCCGAGCTGGATCGTCACGTTGTTCAGGCCGGTCTCCTGGATGAGCTGCTTGGCCAGGGTCGGGTCGTATCCCTGGTACCCGGGCACGGTCTGCTCGTAGCAGATGCCGCCGGGCCCGGTGAAGCTCTCGGTGGTCGGGTACCGGCCGCCGAACAGGTGCTGCAGGATCGGGGTGAAGTTGGTGGCCGCGTAGATCGCCTGACGCGCCTTGGGGTTGTTGAACGGCGGGACCGCGGTGTTCAGCTGCAGGTCGTACGGAGAGGTGCCGAGGTTGTTGTCGACCGTGAAGTGCGACGCGGACTCGTTAATCAGCTGCGTGGTGGACATGTTCTCGTAGACCTGGCCCTCGCCGGCCAGCATCGCCTCGTACGCCGCCTCGTCGCTGCCGACGGTCTTGAACGTGATCTGGTCGAGGAGCGGGTAGCCCGACTGCCAGTAGGTCGGGTTCTTCTTGACCACGAGCTCATCGTTGGGGGTGTTGCTCGACACCACGAACGGTCCGGCGCCGACCGGGTTCTGACCGAACGACGCGCCGTCCTTCTGCAGGGCGGTCGGCGAGGCGATCCAGTTGGGAATCGAGTCGAACAGCTGGTCGATGAACGCGCCGTTCGGCGCGATCTGGTGAACGACGATCGTGTACGGGCCGGTGACCTGGATGTCGCCCGGGAGGGCGGGCTCGGCCGTGCCGGGCGGGCTGCCCTTGGGCGCCTTCTGCGTGGCGACCAGCCACGGCGGGTTGAGGCCGTTCTTGATGGCTGTTGGCCCGAGGTCCCGGTTCCAGTTGTAGGCGACCGCTTGCGCGTTGAAGGGCGTGCCGTCGGAGAACTTCACGCCCTGGCGGAGCGTGATTGTGACCGTCTTGGCGTCCGGACTGTAGGTGTAGCCAGTGGCCAGGTCGGGGACGATCTTCCCGCCGGCGCCGAGCTCGAAGAGCTGGCCGTAGATCGCGGTCATGAAGTCCTGGGTGGCGGCGCCCTCCTTGTTTTGGGCGGGGTCGAGGGTTGTCCACGCGCCGGCGTACCCGGAGCTTTCCAGGACCGTGATCGAACCGCCCGCTTTAACCGGGGCGGAGGATGTGGTGGAGCTGCTGGAGGCCGTCGACCCTGGGGACGACGGGCTGCTACTGGTACTGCTGCACGCGGCAGCAGTTAGCCCAAGTGCGGCCGCCCCAGCGAGACAGGCGGTCCGCTTTGACAAAAGCCGAAATTTCACGGCATTCACCTACTCGTGATTGATCGTACGCTGGTGTGTGACAATTTCTGAGTCGCTCGTCCACAGATTTGTCTTGGATACTCTCACCCGTCCGATGCGCCCGCAAGGAGCAATATCTGCTGTATGCCGGATTGCGGACGCTGTTGTATCCGCCCCCCTTCGCCGCCGGCCGGGCCTTGTGCGTTCTCACAAAGCCCTGTTGGCAGGGGTCCGGGCATGGGTGCGGAAGCAATGGCGCGATCGGCCCCATCGCCTTCGCGGACGTGCCCGCTGTGGCAGGCGGGCTTGCTAGCCCCAGACCTCGTGCGCGACCTCGACGATCAGCTCGAGCTTGGCTCGCTGGTCGTCGGCGGTGAGGGCGTTGCCCTCGGCGGTGGACGCGAACCCGCACTGGCCGGACAGGCAGATCTGGTCGAGCGGCAGGTACTTCGACGCCTCCTCGATCCGGCGCTTGAGGTCGTCCTTCGACTCGAGCTGTGGTCGTTTGGTCGTCACTAGGCCGAGCACTACCTGCTTGCCCTTGGGCACGAAGCGGAGCGGCTCGAACCCGCCGGAGCGCTCGTCGTCGTACTCGAGGAAGAACCCGTCCACGTCGAGTTCGTTGAAGAGCGCCTCGGCCACGAAGTCGTAGCCGCCGGACGCGACCCACGAGGACTGGAAGTTGCCGCGGCACAAGTGGGTGGTGACCGCCAGGCCGCCGGCCGGGCCGAGATCGCGCCGTTGGTGAGGGCGATGTAGCGCAGGTGCATGCGGTCGGCGTCCTCACCCCGCTCGGCCACGTAGGCGCGCTGGGCCGGGTCGTTCAGGTAGGCCAGCGACGTGTCGTCGAGCTGCAGGTAGCGGCAGCCCTGGGCGGCGAGCAGGCGGACTTCCTCGGCGTAGGCGGCGGACAGGTCGGCCCAGAACTGCTCGGGGTCGGGGTAGACCGACTCGTCGGCGACGGCCCGGATGCCCGACCGGTAGTGCACCATCGACGGCGCCGGGATGGTGAGCTTGGGGACTGACTCCCCCGCGATCGACTGCAGGAACGCGAAGTCGTCGCCGAAGATCGTGGAGTCCATCGTGACCCGCCGGTCCACCCGGATCGCGTCCGGCGTGAACGTGATGTCCCCGCCCTCGTTGTGGAAGGTGGACAGCAGGCTCCCCTGCGCCTTCGAGATCCCGCCGATCTGGTACACGAAGTCCATGTGCCAGGTGGCGCGCCGGAATTCCCCGTCGGTGACCGACTGCAGCCCGGCCTGCTGCTGCAGCGCGACCGCGTCGCGGATCGCCCGGTCCTCGACCGCCCGCAGTTCCTCGGCCGAGATCGTCCCGGCCGCCCGCTCCGCCCTGGCCGCGTGCAGCCAGGGCGGGCGCAGCAGGCTGCCGACGTGATCGGCCCGAAACGGGGGAGCTGTCCTCGGCGACATATCGATGCACCCCTCGTGTTCAGCGATGGGAATCCGGGCTATCCAGGCAGCCTGCCATGACAGGTGCCCGCTGTCACGATGCGCCGGCCGAGGCAACAAGGCTGGAGCCACGGCGGGATGGGCTCACCACAAACGAAGGCCTCGCGCCGGCGGGCAGCGCCCACGCCAATGCTCACGCTGGCGGGACGCTCACCGCGACGGAGGCAGTCGGAGCCGACGACCTGCCCGGTTCTGTCACGGACGGTGGCCGCTGGGGCCGGGAGGCCGGGGCGGTTGGCTCCGGCCTCCCTGCTTAGTGCCGCCGATTGGCGGCGTGCATCTCACGCCCCCGGGTCAGCGCCCCCGGTGCGGTCGACCAAGGCCGGGAAGGACCTGCGTGCCCTCAGCCTGCACGGCCGTCAGTTTGTTCGGGTCGAGCCCCAGGAGGGCGAGGATCGTCGGCGCGACTTGGGTGGTCTCGACCGATTTGGACTGGACCCGAACCGGGATGCCCGGGCCGCTGACAACCATCAGGACGTGACGGTCGCCGGTGTTCATGCCACCGTGCTCGGCAAGCTTGGTCGGACCCGAGTAGACGACGCCCTCCTGCACCTTGCCGAAGACGTCCGGGTAGTGGCCGCTGCCGACCGGGACTCCGAAGAACTTGGCGGCGTCGGCGCCGGCCCAGATCTGAGCGAGACCCGAGTGCTGGACGGTGACGGGGTTCTTGTTGACGTCGTCGCCCTGAGCGGTGTGGTTCCACAGGTAGCTCTTGACGAAGTCGCAAGCTGCCTGCGAGTTCTCCGACAGATAGGACTGCCACAGGTCGTCGTCGGTGCCGGCGACGATCAGGCGCGTGTTGTTCGGGTGCGTCTGCGCCCAGGCGGCGTTGATCGCGCTGATGATCGGGCCGTCCGGGACTGTGACGAGCTTGTTCGGATCCTGCGGCGACTGGCCGTGCTTGGCCGTGACGATGATCGTCGTCGACCCCGCGAGGCCGTCCTTGTGGATCTGCGAGACCATGCGGCCAAGTTGCGCGTCGACGTAGCTGAGGGCGCTTGAGAGGACGGGGCCGGGAACGAGCTTGCCGTTGACCCACTGGTAGCCGCCTGGCTCCGGAGCGCTGGTGGTGTAGTTGCCGTTCGCGTCCGGACCGATCAGCGTCGTCGGAGTCGAGCGGATCTTCTGCGCGACCGAGACGGTCTGGAAGTTCATACCGAAGATCGCCGGGGTGCCGACGTGGGTCTTGCCCGAGTGGTCGAGACCGTCGATCTCATTCAGGATGGCCTGGACCTTGTAGCCGTCGTACTGCTTGGTGGCGGCGTCGATGTGCGCCCAGTCGTCGTCCTGCGGGTACGGGACACCGTTGGGCATGACAGCCTGCGAGTCGATCTCCGGCGAGAAGAGGTCGTCGATGCTCTGGCCGTTCGAGCCCGGGCCGTTGAACGACGCGTAGACCTCGTGCTTGTCAGACCAAGCGGTGCGCAGGCCGGCGTTGTGGATGACTTGGAAGATCGTGTTGTCGCCGAGGTAGTCCCACGGGGTGATCGGCTTGCAGGTCTGCGGGTCGACCGGGAACGTGCCCGAGTTGAGCGACGTGTTCGGGTCGAACTTCAGGTTCATGATCGCGGCCGGGTTGGTGTCAACACCCTGCGGGTAGATCGAACCGTTCTCGTCGAACGACGGGAAGGTGCCGTTCGCCGGGTCGATGAAGTCGGGGACGTTCGCCAGCGCGTCGTCCGGCGAGTCGTAGATGACGTCGCCGCCGGTCGCCGGCTGGCCCGGGGTGCAGGCAGCGCCCGCCTCGTCGACCTTGTGGCTGTACTCGACGTCGTAGTAGACGCCGGTCGATTTGGGGTTACCGCCGGTCATCAGCGCGGTGCCACCCGGGTCGGAGTCCGACGGGTTGGAGGTCAACGCATTCGTGTACTCGGTGCCGGTGTGAATCAACTTGGCAAGCGTCGAACTCGGGTGGTTGGCGACGTACCAGTCAAGGTCACTCTGGTGCATGCCATCGACCGAAATCAGCAGCACGTGCCTGCTCACCGGTGCGTGGGCGTGCGCTGCGGCGTTAGCCGAACCCTGCAATGCAGACACCGCACACGCGGCCGCAGCACTCGCCGCCAGGCACGCGAAGGTCTTTCGTTTGGTCACTGGAACTCCCGTCCGCGCCGACCTGTTCGGCGCCCCAGTATTCCAAAGCAGCCGAGGCGAAATCCGCGTGCTGGTGCGGAGAACAACGCGTGAACTCATCGAGGCCACCTGTCGGTTTCTCGCCACGTCGCGCGAGTTCGGCGCCACGAGCACGGGTTACCCCGGCAGCGCACGGGTCTAGCGCACTCAATCGGCGATCGGCGCCCTATCCGGTCCGTGACGCCTCCGTGTCCGTTTTGACCAACGTTCGCCTACAGCTCGGACATATCCGTGGGTTTCTTGGCCCATGGGGACCCCGAGCCACCGCCGTCCAAGACCAAGGTTTGACCCGTCATGTACCCGGCGCCGTCGGAGGCCAGGTAGGCGACGGCGGCGGCGATGTCTTCCGGGTAGCCGGAGCGGCCGACGGCGAGCATCGCGCCGCGCCGCTTGATCTCGGCGTCGACGTCTAGGTCCGGGTCGAGCGACAGCACCGCCCGCGAAGTCGCGACCATGCCCGGCGAGATCGCATTGCAGGTGATCCCCCACGGAGCGACGTCGGCCGACAGCGCGCGGGTGAACCCGAGGACGCCCGCCTTGGACGCCGAGTAGGCGGTGGACATCGCCGCCGCCACCTGGCCGGCTTGCGAGGAGATGTTGATGATCCGGCCCCACCGCTGCGCTCGCATGTGGGGCACGGAAAATCTGGACATCAGATACGTACCGCGCAGGTTGACGGCTATCACGAAGTCGAAGACCTCGATCGGAACGTCTTCGATGTCCTGGCGGTCAAGGCCCTGGGGGGCGCCTGCGCCATTGACGAGGATGTCGAGCCGACCGCGCCAGGCGGCCGCGGTGTCGACCATGAGCTGGGCGTCCTCGGCCTGCGAGATGTCCCCGAGCTGTGCCATCGCGGTGCCGCCGGCCGCGGTGATCTCCTCGACGAGCGACTCGACGCCGCGCCAGCTGTTATCGGCGGTGCCGACGACCTCCTGGCGACGGTTAAGCACGCCCGTGGCCTGTTTGTCCGTGACCACCACCGCGATCCCGGACGCGGCGAGCGTGAGGGCAATGGCACGTCCCATGCCGTCGCGCTTGCCGCAGCCGGTGACCAGCGCCACTCGCGTCGTCAATGCGCCGCCCCGCCCGAGTAGCCCGGCAGATCGGCCGGGTAGGTGATGTCGATGAGCGCGGCGTCGACCCCGAGCTCGTTGCTGAGCATGCCTCGCATCAGGTCCTTCGGGACCAGGCAGTCCTCGCACGCGTCGGGGCCGGCCGTGATCACGACCGAGAGCTTGGCGTCGGCCTCGCCGATGGCCATGTGGTAGCCGTCCGCCTCGAGCGCCGAGCTGAGGGCGACCGCCCGTTCTGCATAGTTCATTGCTTCTCCCCTACCGGGACCGAGGTGCCCGACCACTCGCCGAAAATCCGCACCACCATCGAGATCGCCGCGTTCTTGGCGCCCGCGACGATGATCGGGATCGACTGCGGTCCGCTGAGAATCGGGTGGAACTCCTCGTCGGCCCGCGGCGGGCCGTCGTCGTGGGCCGGGGAAGCCGGGCCGGCCGCGCCGGGCGGGCCGAACCGGCGGGAGGTGACCTCGGCCTTGCCGGCCCGGCGGAACTCGCCGACGGTGCGGCCGGACCGCTCGAGCAGCCAGTTCTGCACGTCGGCCTTGGCCAGGCCGGCCGCCGCGAACATCTGCGCGTGCTCCGGGCAGAGCACCAGCGCGACCGCGCTCTTGGGGAAGATCTGCGAGCCGATCCGCGAGATCGTGTCCTGGAAGTCGCGCAGCACGTCCTCGGGGTCGGGCGCGTGCCGGTTGTCGACGAACTCCATCGTTCTGGTGAGGGTGACCGACACGGCGCTGACGCCGCCGCCCACGCCGCCGTCGGCCGCCAGCGGCGTCCACGGGGACTCCTCCTCGTTCTCGGCGATGCAGATCGACCAGCGGCCGGGGACGCCCTGGGTAGCCTGCTCGAACACGTGCGGGTGGATGCCGAACGCGTTGCGGACGATGAGTCCGATCGCCCGCGGGATCGTCATGTTGGGGCGGAAACCCGGGCCGAACGCGCCGCCCGCGGTGTTGAAGCCGAGCTGCTGCCTGATCGGGCCGTTGACCACGATCAGCGGGGCGGGGCCGCTGGTGGACTGGAAGCCGCCGCCGCGCGCGGCCCGCTCGCGCATCAGCGCCTCGAACGCGGCCAGCACGACCGGGAAGTACTCGGGCTTGCAGCCCGCCATCGCGGCGTTGACCGCCGCCAGGTAGACCGTGCAGTCCCGGCCCACCTGCTCGAGCGAGCCGATGATCTCGCCCGGGTCCTTGTCGGTGGTGGCGAGGAACTGGTCCACCAGCGGGGTGGAGGCCGGGACGAGCGGAAGCCCGTCGGACCAGCCCTGCTCGTAGCAGTACTCGATGGCGCGCTGCGCCTCGTCGGGGTCAGGGGCCGGGGCGGGGGCGGCTGGGGCGGGGGAAGAGGCAGTCATTCGGCGGCGTTGCCCGGCTCCGTGAGCAACGCGACCACGTCGTCGAGCACCTGGGCGGCGCGGGCCTTGACCTGGTCCTGCTCGAGGACCGCGACCGGGTGGGCGGTGACCGCGTAGCGGTAGCCGGGGGCGCCGCGCAGCGCGGCCATCGCGTCCGCGGTCGCGCGGAACGAGTCGGTGACGATCACCGCGACCGGCACCCCCGCCGCCTCGAGCACCACGCCGTCGGCGGCCGCGGCGGCGCTGCACGAGCCGCAGTCGCCGACGCCGGTGACGACGACGTCCGCCTCCTGCGCCAGCTCCTTGATGATGTCGTCGGGCTCGGGCACCGCGAAGTTGGTCTTGGTCCGCCTGGTGACGGTGACGCCGTACCGCTCGGTCAGCAGCCGGCCGACCTCTTCGAGGAACGGCCGCGCGTTCGTCTTGGTGTTGATGAGCAGGCCCACCCGAGCCCCGCTGAGGCTGGCCCGTCTGGTGGCTCTGGCCGCCGCCGGCCGGGCGGAGCTGGTCGTGACGGTCCCCGTGGGGTCCAGGATGGCGTTGGGCATGGCTACTGCGACCTCCCTTTGTCTTGCTAACTACCGATTATGGGGGCGTGGCAACGGCCGCCTCCAAGGTGCGGGCCTACATATTTTCCGGCCGATGTTTTGTGGCCATACTCATGACAACCTCGTTCACGACTGCCCAGATATTAGATTTCATATCACGCGCTTCCCGTCGCACCAAGTGTCATATATCGTCTTCCCGGTACTGCCGAGCCCAAGCAAGGGAGCAGATCTTGGCTGACATGGTTCGCGCCGTCGTCCAGACCGGACCGCGGCAGATGGAGCTGCGCGAGTTCCCGCGCCCGGCCATCGGCCCTGACGACGGTGCGCTGCTGCGGGTCGAGGCATGCGGCATCTGCGGCAGCGACGTGGAGCAGTACAAGGGCGCGATGGGCACCCGCGGGCTGCCGATGATCCCCGGTCATGAGCCGCTCGGCATCATCGAGGAGATCGCGCCGGCCACCGCCGCCCGCTGGGGAGTCTCAGCCGGCGACCGGGTGGCGGTGGAGATCCTCATCCCCTGCCGGTCCTGCGACCTGTGCCTGGCCGGGCAGTACATGCAGTGCAAGAACCGGGCCGGCAGCCACGGCGGCTACAACCCGCCCGAGCGCGGCCTGGGGCTCTACGGCGGCTACGCCGAGTACATGCACCTGCACCCGAACTCGATCGTGCACCCGGTCCGGGGCGACATCCCGGCCGAGATCGCGGTCATGTACAACCCGCTCGGGGCGGGCGTGCGCTGGGCGCTGCAGTACGGCGGGGTGCACCTCGGGTCCACGGTGCTGGTGCTCGGGGCCGGGCAGCGCGGGCTGGCCGCCATCCTCGCCTCCAAGTACGTCGGCGCCGGGCTGATCATCGCGACCGGCCTGGCCCGCGACGCCAGGAAGCTCGAGCTCGCGCGCGAGTTCGGCGCCGACCACACCATCAACGTGGACGAAGAGGACACCGTCGAGCGGGTCCGCGAGCTGACCGGCGGCGACGGAGTCGACGTGGTCCTCGACCTCACCCCGATGGCGCAGCAGCCGATCCGCGACGCGATCAACGCGGTCCGCTGGGGCGGGACGATCGTGCTGGCCGGGCTGAAGGGGCACCAGGACATCCCGATCCCGACCGACATGCTGATCAACAAGGCGCTCACCGTGAAGGGCGCCTTCTCGGTCGACGCCGCCGCCTACACCGACGCGATCAAGCTGATCGAGTCGGGCAAGTTCCCGCTCGAGAAGATGCAGACCCACAAGTTCGGGCTCGACGACGTCGAGCACGCGATCAAGCTGCTGGCGGGCGAGATCGACGGCGAGGACGGCATCCACGTCGCCGTCATGCCGGGCCTCTAAGGAGAATTGAAGCCCTATGCCCATCATTGACACGCACGCGCACATCTTTCCCGGTGACTTCGGGCCGGCCCCGGTCGGCTGCGACCCGGCCGGCTGGCCGGCCGTCACCGACGGCCCCGACGAGTCGACCAGGCTGCTCGTCAACGGCCCGATGCGGTTCCCGGCCAAGAACGTCTGGTTCGACGCCGAGGCGCGGCTGGAGGCGTCCGCCGCGGCCGGCCTCGACGCGGAGCTGCTCTCCCCGTTCCCGGCCCTGCTCAGCTACCGGGCGCCGGCCAAGACCGGCCTTGACCTGTGCCGGGTGACCAACGAGTACATCGCGGGCCTGGTCGCCGCCTACCCGGCCAGGTTCTACGGGCTCGGGACGATCCCGCTGCAGGACCCGGAGCTGGCCGCGGCCGAGCTGACCGAGCTCGGCAAGCTCGGCCTGGCGGGCGTGGAGATCGCCTCCAACATCGACGGCGCGTCGCTGCACGAGGCCCGGTTCGACGGTTTCTGGGCCGAGTGCGAGCGCCTCGGCACCGCCGTCTTCATCCACGGCCTGCCGGCCCCGTCCGACCGGGTGCCCGGCGCCGCCGCCGCGACGTTCGGCGTCGGCGCCGAGGCCTCGCTCGGCGCCGCCGCGATCATCTCGGGGGGTGTCGCTGAGAAGCACCCGGGCCTGAAGATATCCTTCAGCCACGCCGGTGGCGGGTTCCCGCTGATCCTCACCCGGGCCCAGTGGTTCTGGGGCCGGACCTGGAACGAGGAGCCGCCGCTGCCGGAGTCGGAACGCCCGGAGGCCGCCCCGTGGTTCGCCGAGCACTCACCGATCGAGCTAGCCCGCAGGTTCTACTACGACTCGCTGGTCTTCGACCGGCGGGCGATCAGGTACCTGGCGGACCTGTTCGGGACGGACCGGCTGCTCGTCGGCTCCGACTACCCAGCGATGGGTCGGGAACAGCCGATTGCCTCCACGCTCCGCTCGATGGGGCTGTCGGAAGCCGAACTAGACGATGTCCTGTGGAAGAACGCCTTCCGCTTCCTGGGTATCGACCCGCCCCAGTGACCCTAGCCCTTTCCTACCGTGATCCCGAATGCGGTGAGCGCAGCCGTGAGCAGCATAGATTCCTTTTTTGACGCCTTGCAGGACGAGGACGTCCCGCAGCCGTGGACCACACCGGGGCCGGTCGCCCAGCGGCCGCCGCGGCTGCTGCTCACGCTCCTCGGCGACTACTGGTGGCAGCGGACCGAGTCGCTGCCGTCGGCCGCGATCGTCGGGCTGCTGGCCGAGTTCGGCGTCAGCGACTCGGCCGCCCGCGCCGCGCTGTCCCGGCTGACCCGCAACGGTCTGCTGGTGACGTCGCGGAGCGGGCGGCGGACGTTCGTCCGGCTGTCACGGCGGGCGGCCGACGTGCTCGACGACGGCGGCCGGCGCATCTTCTCCTTCGGCGCGACCCCCGCGCCGTGGGACGGGATGTGGTCGCTGGTCGCGTTCTCCATCCCCGAGGAGCACCGGTCCGCCCGCGACGAGCTCAGGAAGGAGCTGCGCTGGCTGGGCTTCGCGCCGCTCTACGACGGCTTGTGGGTCTGTCCTCGCGATCACGCGGGCGACGTGATGGCCCGGCTGAAGGACCTCGGCATCTCGACCGCGACCGCGTTCCGCGCCACCGCGCTGCCCGCCGTGGGCGCGGCCCGCCCGGGCGCGGCCGACACCGGAACCGGCAGCACGGTGGTGACGGCCGACATCCCCGCCCGAGCGTGGGATCTGTCCGGACTGCGCGACCGCTACCAGGAGTTCACCGAGTTCGCCGGCCTGCTCAGGGACCAGACCGTGGCGGGCGAGATCACCACCGCCGACGCCCTGGTCGCGCGGACCCGGGTGATGAACGAGTGGCGCGCCTTCCCGGCCATGGATCCCGACCTGCCCTACGAGCTGCTCCCGCCGGCCTGGCCGCGGGCGGCTGCCCGCGACCTGTTCATCACCTGCTACGACCTGCTCGGCCCGCTCGCCGCCCGCCGGGTCAGGCAGATCATCGCCCGCTACAGTCCCGAGCTGGCCGGCCGGGCCGCCTACCACAGCTCCGAGCTCACGCTCTCATCCGCCGAGGACTAGGTCGGCCGAACCCTTTATTCATGCTGAACGGAAGCGTGCGCCGCCAGCCACACTCGGTAACCAATTCATCCCGCCCCGGCCTGGTCGTCGCTTGAACGGCTACAGTCGGTAACCCCCTTTTTGTCGGATTCCTACAAAGTACCGGCCTACCTCTCGGTCATCTCGGCATTGGTAGGTCACTCGCGATCAAGCGAGGATAGATGCCGGTCATGACGCGGCTCCGGGATTGGGGCGGCGCCGGGTGAGCGGCATCTGAGTCGGAGTGCCGGTATGCGGGAGGAATCAGCTGGTGTTTAGTCGGATCGCCATCGTCAACCGCGGAGAGGCCGCGATGCGGCTCATCCACGCCGTCCGGGATCTGTCCGCCGAGACGGGGACGCCGGTCGAGACGGTCGCGCTGTACACCGATGCCGACCGCACCGCCACCTTCGTCCGCGAGGCCGACCTGGCCTACCCGCTTGGCCCCGCCGCCGCCCGCCCCTACCTCGACCACGCGCTGCTCGAGCGCGCGCTGGTGGAGTCCGGGGCCGACGCCGCCTGGGTGGGCTGGGGGTTCGTGGCCGAGGACCCGGCCTTTGCCGAGCTGTGCGACAAGGCCGGCGTCACGTTCATCGGGCCGAGCGCCGAGGCGATGCGCCGACTCGGCGACAAGATTGGCGCCAAGCTGATCGCCGAAGAGGTCGGCGTCCCGGTCGCCCCGTGGAGCCGGGGCGCAGTCGACACCCTCGACGACGCCCTCGCCGCGGCCGAGACCATCGGCTACCCGCTGATGCTGAAGGCGACCGCGGGCGGCGGCGGCCGCGGCATCCGGATGGTCGCCTCGGCGGCCGACCTGACCGAGGCGTTCGAGCGGACCAGCGCCGAGGCGCTGCGCGCCTTCGGCAGCGGCACCGTGTTCCTGGAGCGCCTGGTCACCGGCGCCCGGCACGTCGAGGTGCAGGTGATCGCGGACGGGCAGGGCACCGCCTGGGCCCTCGGGGTCCGCGACTGCTCGGTCCAGCGCCGCAACCAGAAGATCATCGAGGAGTCCGCTTCGCCGGTGCTGGCGCCCGAGCAGGTCGCCGACCTCAAGGCGTCAGCCGAGCGGCTGGCCAACGCGGTCGGCTACCGCGGCGCCGCCACCGTCGAGTTCCTCTACCGCCCAGGGGATCGCCGGTTCGCGTTCCTCGAGGTCAACACCCGGCTCCAGGTCGAGCACCCGATCACCGAGCTGACCACGGGGACCGACCTGGTCCGGTTGCAGCTGCACGTGGCCGGCGGCGGGAAGCTCACCGGCGACAAGCCGACCGAGTCCGGCCACGCGATCGAGGCGCGGCTGAACGCCGAAGACCCCGACCGCGACTTCGCCCCCGCGCCCGGGCGCATCGCCCGGCTGGTGCTCCCGGCCGGCCCCGGCATCCGGGTCGATACCGGCGTCAGCGAGGGCGACATCATCCCGGCCGACTTCGACTCGATGATCGCCAAGGTCATCGCCTACGGGCGGGACCGCGACCAGGCGCTCGGCCGACTACGCCGGGCGATGGCCGAGACCACCGTCGTGATCGAGGGCGGCGCCACCAACAAGAGCTTCGTGCTCGACCTGCTCGACGAGCCCGAGGTGATCGACGCCAGCGCCGACACCGGCTGGATCGACCGGGTCCGGGGCGAGGGCCGGCTGGCCGCCCACCGGCACTCGGCCGTCGCCCTCGCCGCCGCCGCCATCGAGGCCTACACCGACGAGGAAGAGCTGAGCACCGCCCGGCTGCTGGCCACCGCGCGCGGCGGCCGGCCGCAGGCACAGCACGATCCCGGCCGTCCGCTCGACCTCAAGCTGCGCGGGACCGCCTACCGGGTGCAGGTGGCCAAGCTCGGGGCCCGCCGGTTCCGGGTCGGCATCACCGTCGGGGACCAGGTCCGCTCGGCCGACGCCGAGATCGAGCGGTTTGACGCGCACAGCGGGCGGATTACGGTCAACGGCGAGCGGTTCAGGCTCACTACCGCCACCCACGGGCCGGTCCACCAGGTCGAGGTGGACGGCGTCGCCCACCGGGTCAGCCTGGACGAGGGCGGCGTCATCCGCTCGCCCGCCCCGGCGCTGGTCGTCGCCACCCCGCTCGGCGTCGGCGACGAGGCCGAGGCGAACGCGCCCATCCTGGTGTTGGAGAGCATGAAGATGGAGACGGTGCTGCGCGCGCCGTTCCGCGCCCGGGTCAAGGAGTCCCTCGTCTCGGTGGGCAGCCAGGTCGAGGCGGGGGCCGCGCTGCTGCGCCTGGAGCCGGTCGGCGAGGACGCCGTCGCCGAGGCGGCGGGCGGCGCAGCCGGCCCCGGCCAGGCCGGCCCGGACATCGACCTGCCGGCCGAGCCGGCCAGCCCGCCCGCGACCGCCAGGGCCGAGCGCGCGCTTGACGACCTGCGCGGGCTGCTGCTCGGTTTCGACGGCACCGCGGCCGACCGCGACCGGCTGCTTGACGGCTACCTCACCGCCCGGGCCGAGCTCGGCGGGCAGCTCCTGGCGGGCGAGCGGGAGCTGCTGACCGTGTTCGCCGATCTGTCCGAGCTGAGCCGCAACCGGCCGCCGGGCGACATGGGGACCGGCGACGGCGCCGCCCCCGAGGCGGGCGCCCAGGCCGGGGCGGTGCACAGCCCCCGCGAGATCTTCCACAGCTACCTGCAGAGCCTCGACGTGGCCCGTGCGGACGTCCCGGATGAGTTCCGGGACCGGCTGACCCGGGTGCTCGGCTACTACGGGGTCGACGGGCTCGACCGGACGGCCGAGCTCGAGGTGGCTATGTTCCGCGTCTTCCTCGCCCAGCAGCGGATGGCGGCCAACGCCGCCATCATCGCCGAGCTGCTGCGCCGGTGGGTGGCGAGTGCGCCGCCGGCCGAGCCGCTGCGCGAGCGGGCCGGGCTGGCCCTCGAGCACCTCATCGCGGCGACCCAGGTGCGCTTCCCCGCCGTTAGTGACCTTGCCCGCGGCGTGGTCTTCCGCTGGTTCGCCCAGCCGCTGCTGCGCCGCAACCGGGCCCGCGTCTACGCCGCGGTGCGGGCCAACCTGCGCTACCTGGACGCCCAGCCCGACGCGCCCGACCGGGCCGAGCGGATCCAGGCGATGGTGGGCGGCTCGGAGCCGCTGGTCCGGCTGCTCGGGCAGCGCATCACCAGCGCCGGCGACGAGTCCCGCCGGGGCGGGCAGGCTGCTCTACTCGAGGTGCTCATGCGCCGGTACTACGGCAACTACAAGCTGGCCAACGTGACCGCGCGCGACGTCGCGGGCTGCCTCACGGTCACCGCCGAGGACGGCGGGCCGGACGGGTCGACTCAGCTCGTCGCCACGGCCGTCGCCATTGATGAGCTGCCCGCCGCCGTCCGCGCGGTGACCGAGCTGGCCGCGAAGGCGCCGGGCCGGCTGGTGGCCGACCTGTACGTCGCCTGGGAGGACCAGCCGGACGCGGGCGGCATCGCCGCCCGGCTGGCCGAGCTGCTCAACGCGGGCCCGCGGCCGGCCAGCGTCAGCCGGGTGCACGTGACCGTGGCGCCGCAGCGCGGTGCCACCATGCAGCACCATTTCACCTTCCGTCCGGCCGACGGCGCCGACCAAAACAGGGCCGGTCAGCCGGAGGGCGGGGGCGCGCTGGCCGAGGACCGGCTGATCCGCGGGCTGCACCCGCAGGTGGCCGAGCGGCTCCAGATCGACCGGCTGCGCGAGTTCGACCTCACCCGGCTGCCGTCCGCCGACGAGGAGATCTACCTGTTCCTGGCGGTGGCCAGGAGCAACCGGGCCGATGAGCGGCTGGTGGCGATGGGCCAGGTCCGTGACCTGACCCCGCTGCGCGAGGCCGACGGCCGCCTAGTCGCGCTGCCCGAGCTGGAGAACGTCCTGGCCGGGTGCCTCGACGCGATCCGCACGGTGCAGGCGACCCGGCCGGAGCACAAGCGGTTCGAGGCCAACCGGATCATGATGTACGTCTGGCCCGCGACCGACTTCAGCGTCGAAGAGCTGACTCCGCTGGTGCACCGGATCCGGCCCACCGTGTCCGGCTCCGGGGTGGAGGAAGTCCAGTTCATCGTCCGCCGCCGACTCGGCTCCCCCGCCGCGCCCGACCAAGAGCTGGCCGAGCTGGCGGTGCGGGTCACTCTCGACGCCGGCCGGGCGGTCAAGCTCCAGGTCGAACCGCCGTCGGCCGAGCCGATCCCGCCGCTCGACGATTACCGGCAGAAGGTGCTGCGCGCGGCCCGCCGCGGCAGCGTCTACCCCTACGAGCTGACCAGCCTGCTGGCCGGGCCCGACGGCACCTTCACCGAGTACGACCGCGGCCCCGACCAGGCCCTCGTTCCGGTGGACCGGCCGCGGGGCAAGAACACCGCCGGCATCGTGGCCGGCCTGGTCGCCACCCCGACCGCGCGCCACCCCGAGGGGGTCACGCGGGTGGTGCTGCTCGGCGACCCGACCAAGTCGCTCGGGTCGCTGGCCGAGGCCGAGTGCAGTCGGGTGATCGCCGCCCTCGACCTCGCCGAGCGGCTCGGCGTCCCAGTCGAGTGGTTCGCGTTGTCGTCCGGGGCCCGGATCGCGATGAACTCGGGGACCGAGAACCTGGACTGGGTCGCGGCCGCGCTGAAGCGGATCGTGCGCTTCACCCAGGCCGGCGGTGAGATCAACATCGTCGTGGCGGGCATCAACGTCGGCGGCCAGCCGTACTGGAACGCCGAGGCGACCATGCTCATGCACACCAAGGGCATCCTGGTGATGACGCCCGACTCGGCCATGGTGCTGACCGGCAAGCAGTCGCTCGACTTCTCCGGCGGGGTGTCGGCCGAGGACAACTTCGGCATCGGCGGCTACGACCGGGTGATGGGGCCCAACGGCCAGGCCCAGTACTGGGCGCCCACCCTGCGCGCCGCCTGCGACGTGCTGATGGCACATTACGACCACACCTACCGGGCGCCTGGCGAGGCCGCGCCGCGCAAGGCCGAGACCACCGACCCGGCCGACCGCGACGTCTCCGGCTACCCGCACACGATGGAGGGCAGCGACTTCTCCACCGTCGGGCAGATCTTCTCGGCCGAGCACAACCCGGACCGGAAGAAACCGTTCGACATCCGCACGGTCATGCAGGCGCTGTCGGACCAGGATCACCCGGTGCTCGAGCGCTGGGCGGGGATGGCCGACGCGGAGACCTCGGTCGTGCAGGACGTCCACCTCGGCGGCCGACCGGTCTGCCTCATCGGCATCGAATCGCGGTCGGTGCCGCGGCACGGCTTCCCGCCGACCGACGGCCCCGACACCTACAACGCGGGCACCCTGTTCCCGCTGTCGTCGAAGAAGACCGCCCGAGCGATCAACGCCGCCTCGGGCAACCGCCCGGTGGTGGTGCTGGCCAACCTGTCCGGCTTCGACGGCTCGCCCGAGTCAATGCGCAAGCTGCAGCTGGAGTACGGGGCCGAGATCGGCCGGGCGATCGTCAACTTCGACGGGCCGATCGTGTTCTGCGTGATCTCCCGGTATCACGGCGGCGCCTTCGTGGTGTTCTCCAAGGCGCTCAACCCGAACATGACCGTGCTCGCGCTCGAGGGCTCGTTCGCCTCGGTCCTCGGCGGCGCGCCGGCCGCGGCGGTGGTGTTCTCGGCCGAGGTCAACAATCGCACCGCAGCCGACCCGCGGGTCACCGACCTGCAGGCGCGGCTGGCCGAGGCCAGCGGCTTGGAGCCGATCGGCGCCGAGCGGTCCGCACTCAACGTCCGGCTGGCTGAGGTCACCACGGCCGTCCGGGCGGAGAAGCTGGGTGAGGTGGCAGCCGAGTTCGACCGCATCCACTCGATCCGGCGGGCGGTCGACGTCGGCTCGGTCGACGCCATCGTCAGCGCCGCCCGGCTCCGCCCGGAGATCATCGCCGCGGTCGAGCGCGGGCTCGACCCCGGCCAGCCGGAGATAAACGACTAGCCGCCCCGCCTAGGATGGTCGGTGATGAGCGCCGTACTGACCGCCAAGGGTCTCACCGCCGGGCACGGGACCCACACCCTCTTCTCCGGGCTTGACCTGACGATCGCGCCCGGGGAGGTCACCGGGCTGGTCGGCGTGAACGGGGCCGGGAAGTCCACCCTGCTCCGATTGCTGGCCGGCCTCGACGGCGGCGCGCTGACCGAGGGCTCGGTCATGCTCAGCCCGCCGACCGCGACCGTCGGCTACCTGCCGCAGGAGCCCGAGCGGCGGGCGGGCGAGAACGTCGCCGCGTTCCTGGCCCGGCGCACCGGCGTGGCGCAGGCCCAGCTGGACCTCGACCAGGCGACCGAGGCCCTGGCGGTGGGATCGCCGGGCGCCGACGACGCCTACGCGACCGCGCTCGACCGCTGGCTGAACCTGGGCGGGGCCGACCTGGAGGAGCGCGCCGCCAAGGTCATCACCACCCTCGGCCTGCGGGTGGACCTCGACCGGGCGATGACCGGGCTGTCCGGCGGCCAGGCGGCGCGGGCCAACCTGGCCTCGCTGCTGCTGTCCCGCTATGACGTGTTCCTGCTCGACGAGCCGACCAACGACCTGGACATCGCCGGCCTGGAGATCCTGGAGGACTTCGTCCGCAAGCTGCGCGCGGCGACGGTGCTCGTCAGCCACGACCGCGCGTTCCTCGAGCGGACGGTCGACCGGGTACTCGAGCTCGACCTCGCCCAGCAGAAGACCCGGCTGTACGGCGGCGGGTACGCCGGCTACCTGGAGGAGCGCGAGACCGCCCGGCGGCACGCGCGCGAGAACTACGAGCAGTACGCGGAGACCAAGGCCGAGCTCGAGGCGCGGCGGCGGACCCAGATCGGCTGGGCCGACAAGGGCGTCCGCGAGGCCAGGTCCAAGGCGACCGACAAGGACAAGCACGTGCTGCACGCCCAGGTCGCCCGCTCGGAGAAGCTGGCGGGCAAGGTCAAGGCGACCGAGCGGATGATCGGCCGGCTCGAGGTGGCCGAGGAACCGCGCAAGGAGTGGCAGCTGCAGATGGAGATCGCGGCCGGGCCGCGGTCCGGCTCGGTGGCGGCGGTCATGCGCGAGGCGGTCGTCGACCGCGGCGGGTTCCGGCTCGGCCCGGTCAGCCTGCAGATCGACTGGGCCGACCGGGTCACGATCACCGGGCCGAACGGAGCGGGCAAGTCCACCCTGATCGACGCGCTGCTCGGCCGGGTGCCGCTGACGTCGGGCCAGGCCTCGCTCGGCAGCGGCATCATGATCGGCGAGGTCGACCAGGCCCGCAGCCTGTTCCGGGGCGAGCGGCCGCTGCTCGACGCGTTCGCGGCCGAGCTCCAGGACATGGTCCCGGCCGAGATCAGGACCCTGCTGGCGAAGTTCGGGCTCAAGGCGGACCACGTCACGCGGGCGGCCGGCAGCCTCTCCCCCGGCGAGCGCACCCGGGCCGGCCTGGCCTTGCTGCAGGCCCGCGGCGTGAACCTGCTGGTCCTCGACGAGCCGACCAACCACCTCGACCTGCCCGCGATCGAGCAGCTCGAATCGGCCCTCGATGGCTACCCCGGCACCTTCCTGCTGGTCACCCACGACCGCCGGATGCTCGAAGGCATCTCGGTCACCCGCCACCTGGCGGTCGATGACGGCCAGGTCACCGAGGTCGCGTCGTTAGCCTCGGCGAGACGCCGCCTGGTATTAGCCGCGGGTTATCCGGGCAGGGCTGTTCGACGCCAGCAGCCTGCCGTCCGAGCCGAAGCAGGGCGGGTCGAGCAGCGTCACCACCACCTGCGCGCCGTCCAGCCGGGACGGCAGCCTGCAGGTGAACGGAGCGTCGCCGACCAGCAGGTCCGCCTCCCAGCCGGCCCCGCTCGGCCTGGCCGCGGTGACGGTGGCGGCGATGACGAGCCCGCGGGCCGGATCCGCGCCTGCGACCACGCGGTCCGGGTGAACGCCGGCGACCACGCCGACTGCGCCGGCCGGGCCGGATCCGCCCGCGGCACCCGATTGGGCCCCGGCGCCGGACTGGTCGAAGTCGCCCGACTGGACCGCACCGCCGGGGACGAAGCCGAGGTAGCCGACCAGCTCGGCGACGCGCCTTGAGGCCGGGCGCAGCACCACCTCGTCCGGCGCTCCCGTCTGCAGGATCACGCCCGCGTCCATCACCAGGAGCCGGTCGGCGAACGCCTGCGCGTCCGAGAGTTGATGGGTGACGAGGACAGACGGCACGGACCGTTCGGACGAAAGATCTTTGACGAGCGCAGTGAGAGAGCGCCGCAGGGCCGCGTCGAGCGAAGCGAACGGCTCGTCGAGCAGGAGCGCGTCGCAGTGCGCGAGCAGCAGCCGGCCGAGCGCTACCCGGTGCCGCTGGCCGCCGGACAGCCGGGCCGGCATCGCCGCCAGCAGCCCGTCGAGGCCGAGCGAGGAGGCGATCTCGGTCAGCTCGACGCCCGCCCGCCCGGTTCGCGCCGACCGCGCGTAGGTCAGGTTGGCCCGGACCGACAGGTGCGGGAACAGCCCGGGATCCTGCCGCAGCAGTCCGACCCGCCGGTCCCACGGCGGCACCGCCACCCTCGGCGAGCCGGTCGAGGTCAGCATCCGCCCGGACAGCTCGACGCGGCAGGCACGCGGCTCGATCAGGCCCGCGATCACCTCGAGGACGGTCGTCTTCCCCGCCCCGGACGGGCCGAACAGCGCCACCCGCTCCCCGTCGGCCACGTCAAAGGTCGCGCGGACGGTGAAGTCGCGACGGTCAGCCGCGACGTCGACGTTCAGCACGCGCACTCCAGACGTAGGCGGCCAGCGGCAGCGGCAGCGCGACCACCAGCAAGACCAGGGCGTAAGGAAGCGCGGTGAACAGGCCGGTCTCCTGCAGGGTGGTGAAGATCTGCATCGGGATGCCGAACGGATGGTACGCGATGATCACGACAGCGCCGAAGGCGCCGATCGCCCGCGCCCACGCGACCGCCAGCGACATCGCCAGGCCCGGGGCCGCCAGCGGCAGCGTGATCCGTCTGAACACGGTGAACGGCCGGTCGCCGAGCAGCCCCGCCTGCTGCTCGAGGCGGGTGTCGACGCCGCTGAAGGCGGCCTGCGCGCCGAGCACGTAGTACGGCGCCGACTCGTAGACCTCCGCGATCACCAGGGCGAGGAAGGTGTTGGTGGCCGACTGGTGGAGCCAGTCGAGAATCGACCCGATCCAGGTGTACGGGCCGACCATGAACACCAGCAGCAGCCCGATGACCAGCGGCGGCAGCAGCAGCGCGCAGAGCACGCCGGCCTCCCAGACCCTCGGGAACGGCAGCCGGTCTCGCGCCAGCATCCACGCCAGCGGCGTGCAGCAGCAGATCAGCACCGCCAGCGTCACGGCGCCGGACTCGATCGACGTGAGCAGCGGGTCCAGGTCCCCTGGGCCGGTCAGCGCCGACCAGAGGTCGCCCGGCGAGATCCGGGTGATGAGCGTGATCACCGGGGCGAGCAGAGCGACCCAGATGACCAGCGCGCCCACAAGCGACACGGCGGAGGATATCGAACGGACCCGCAGTTCCCGTCCGCCGGCTCCGCTCGCCGGCGGACGGGGGACGCCTGCTGGCTAGGAACCCAGCTCACTGAGGATGGCTGACGGGACGGAGCTCTTGTCGCCGACGACCGTGGGCGTGATCAGCTTGAACCCCCCCGCCTTGTACTGCGCAAGCCCGGCCGGCGACAGCGTGTAGGCGATGAACGCGGTCCCGGCCGGGGTCGGCGTGCCGATGCTGGTGATGTCGATGACCTGCGGCGATCCGCTCTTGGTCATACCGTTCTTGAGCTTAACGGTTGCCGTCTTGTAGGTCGAGGCGAGCGCGGCGTCGCCGAGGTTGATCGCCGTCGGCAGCGGGATGTAGTCCAGGTGCAGCTCCACCGCCTGGGTGACGAACGCGCTGGAGGCGTCGAGCTGGCCGGATTCGAGGGTGGAGTCGAGCGAGGACTCGGCGTAGATCTGCGAGCTGTTGGAGGTGCCGAAGTCGCTGGTGCCGAGGATCTTGGAGACCGTGTCCGAGGGCAGGTGGTAGTACTTCTGCGCGAGCTCGAGCATAAAGATGAAGTCGCGGCCCTGCGGGTCGGTGTTCGGGTCGGTGCGGCCGAGCTTGAGGCCGGGAGTCTGCAGCAGCGTCGAGAATAGGGTGCTGAGTGGCTTGGAGCCATCGGCGTAGGCCTTGAACTCGCTCGCGTACTTGGACTTCGGGTTGTACGCGATCACCATCGAGGTGCCGGCGTACGGGATGTACCACTTTGTGAACTTCGGCTGGAGCGGCGTGATGTTGTCGCCGCCGACCGACTCGAAGACGTTCGGGCTGATCTCGCCGGCCGCGATGTCGGACGAGAGCGTGCCCGAGGCGTTGCCGGTGCCGGAGAACCCCGCGCCGGTCGCGGCGGTGAAGGCGGGCTTCACGACGTTCTCGTTCAGGTACTCGAGGGACGACGCGTAGGCGACGTTGGCGGTGCCGGTGACGCTGGCCGACGACGACGCGGACGCGGATGGCGACGATGGCGCGGACGCGGTGGCCGACGCGGAGGCAGGGGCCGACGAAGACGACGAAGACGAGCTGCTGCAGGCCGCGGCGGTCAGGCCGAGGCACGCTATGCCGGCCACGACGGCAAGCCGCCTGGCTGAAGTCCGGATAGTAAGCATCCCCCGACGATAGCCAGCGCTGGTTGCGTGACGCAACCAGCGCTGGCTGATCGCGTTACCCGACACATCCGGCACACTACGGTCCTGACCTGCTGGTTTCCGTCGGCGGCGTGGGCTTCGCGGTCCGGTCCTTCGCTACTTGTTGCTGTTATCGTGATCTGGCCGATACCCGCGCGCTTCCGTCGGGTCGCGCCAGTGACCTGTTGACGGCGGTCACAGTTCGCGCGGCCGGCGATTGGCCGCCCGCGCATTGACCGCCCCTTCCGATTAGGCGGATGATGACCCTCAAACTGTGGATATATCCCGGGAGGGTGTTGCATGAAGACGCGAGCAGCGGTGCTCAGGGACCTCGGCAAGCCGTTCGAGATCGTCGAGCTAGACCTCGACGAGCCGAAGACCGGCGAGGTGCTGGTCCGGTTCGCCGCCTCCGGGCTGTGCCACTCGGACGACCACCTGCGCACCGGCGACATCCCGGTCAGGTACCCGATCGTCGGCGGGCACGAGGGGGCCGGCGTCGTCGAGCGGGTCGGCCCCGGGGTGACCAGGCTGGCCGTCGGCGACCACGTGGTGGCCTCGTTCCTGCCGGTCTGCGGCAAGTGCCGGTTCTGCGCGCGCGGCCAGACCAACCTGTGCGACTACGGCCGGTTCCTCTATGAGAACTCCCTGCCGGATGGGACGTTCCGGTATCACGAGGGTGCGACCGACTTCGGGCAGATGTGCCTGCTCGGGACCTTCTCCCAGGCCGCGGTGCTGTCCGAGGCGTCGGTGGTGAAGATCGAGAACGACATCCCGCTCGAGTTGGCCGCGCTGACGTCGTGCGGCGTGCCGACCGGATTCGGGTCCGCGGTCAAGGCGGGCGAGGTCAAGCCGGGTGACATCACGATCGTGTACGGGATCGGCGGGGTTGGCGTCAACGCCCTGCAGGGCGCGTCGATCGCCGGCGCGCGGCACGTGATCGCGGTCGACCCGGTCGCGTTCAAGCGCGAGTCCGCGCTCGGCTTCGGCGCCACCCACGCGGTCGCGACGACCGACGAGGCGCAGGCGCTGGCGCTGGAGCTGAGCTGGGGCGTAGGCGCCGATCAGGCGATCGTCACCATGGGGGTGGTGACAGAAGACGTGGTGTCGGCCGCGTTCGCCGCCATCCGCAAGCGCGGCATCGTGGTGCTGACCGGCCTGGCCGGGCCGGCCGCCAAGACCGTGAACGTGTCCGGGTTCGAGCTGGCGCTGTTCGAGAAGCGGCTGCAGGGCGCGCTGTTCGGCTCGTCCAACCCGTTCGACGACATCCCCCGCATCCTCGACCTGTACCGGGCGGGCAAGCTCAAGCTGTCGGAGCTCATCACCGCCAGGTACACCCTGGACCAGGTCAACCAGGGCTACGAGGACATGATGGCGGGCCGCAACATTCGCGGCGTCATCATTCACGAGTGAGCGCGGTGGCCCGCGCCTAAATTACTCCGAGTCACATATAGGTTACTCGCAGGTAGATCTCTACGATGAGCGCATGAGCCCGCTCTCCGGTGTCCTGGGCGAGGCGTGGACGCTGTACAAGCGCCACGCCGCGCATTTCCTGCTCATCTCGTTCGCGATCTACCTGGTCGTCGCCGTCATCACCGCGCTGCTGAGCCTGGCCCTTGGCTCCTTCGGCGCCGTCATCGGCGGCCTGCTCAGCCTGCTCGGCACCTTCCTGCTGCAGGCGGCGCTGGTCAAGGCCGTGCAGGACGCGCGCGACGGGCGCGGCGAACTCGACCTACGCGCGAGCGTCAGCGCGGCCCTACCGTTCCTTGGCAGCGTCACCATCGCGGCGGTCTTCGCCAGCATCGCCATCGGGATCGGTTTCGCGCTGATCATCGTGCCCGGGCTGATCCTGCTGACGTTCTTGTCGCTCATCGTGCCGGAGATCGTGGTCGGCGGCGCCAGCGCCTTCGAGTCCTTCGGCCGGAGCTGGGCGACCGTCCGCGGTTACGCGTGGCGCGTCTTCGGCACCTACGTCCTAGTGTTCGTGATCATGATCGTCGGCCAGTACGTGGTCCAGCTCATCCTGCTCGCGCTGCCGAGCGCGGCCAGAAACTCCATCTCCGACTTCGTGGTCGGCACGCTGTTCGCCCCGTTCCTCGCCGCGGTCGTGACACTGGTGTACGACCGACTCAAGGCGGCGCACGGCCAGCAGCCGGAAGCGGAAGCGCCGGGCACGCCCCCGGTCGGCGGGTACGGCCAGTATGACGGCGCCTGACCGCGCCTACCGCGCGTTACCGCGTCTGCCGAGGGCGGGTCTAGTTCGGGCTGAACTGCTCGTGGGCGTAGTCGGGGGCCGGGCGGGAGGTGGTGGCCCGGAGTATCGCGATCTCGCGCACGAGCAGCGAGCGCTCGAGTCGCAGCCGCGCCATCGCGTCGGGCGCCGCCAGCAGCGACTGGCGCTCGGGCAGGTCGATGATCATCGCGGCGCCGATCACGTAGGAGAGCAGCGCGGGCTCGTCGGGCAGGTCGGCGATGCTGATCACCCCGCCGCCCTGGTCGGCCAGCGCGTTCAGGTACGCGCGGAACCCGGCCTGCACCTGGCGCACGGTCCCGGCCGCCGCCTCGGCCGCGCCCGGCTCGGCCGCGGCGTCGTCGGGCAGCAGCTCGATCTCGCCGCGCAGATACGGGCGCGATCGGTCGACCTCGACCAGCCGGAACCGGTCGGTGCCCACGGTCAGCAGGTCATACTGGCCTTCGGCGGTCGGCGCGGCCTGGCGCACCACGGCCACGCAGCCGACCTCGTGCAGCGCGGCCACGCTGTCCGCGCCGACCTCGCGGCCGGCCCGGATCGCGATCACTCCGAACCGCCGGGGCTCCGGCCCGGCCAGCAGGTCGGCGACCAGGGTCTGGTACCGCTCCTCGAAGATGTGCAACGGCAAGCGCATGCCCGGAAACAGCACCGTCGACAGCGGGAATAGGGGCAGCATCTCGCTCATATTGATGAACGTACATTCAGTGAGTGTGCTTGCTCTGCTTGCCGTGCTCTCGGCGCGCAGACTGGCGCCCGTCGCCAGGCGGTAATTCCATTGCCCGGCCGCCTGGGTGTCGCCTAGCCTACCAGGAACGCGTTGACGGAGACGAGTAGCCAGGGACCACGCGAGCAGAGAGAGCCGCCGGAAGCTGTGAAGGCGGCCTCGCGCCCCGAGGGTGAAGACACTTCCGAGCGTGCTTCAATGAGGCCGCCGCTGGCGTAGCCAGGCGGGCGGCGAAGGTGCGGTGGCACAGCGAGTCGGCCCTTCTCGCCCGCACCAGTCAAGGGATCACCACGGAGTCCTCAGGAGGACTAAGCGATGATCCGCACCCCTCGCATTCTCGTTGCCGACCTGCACCGCCACGTCGGCGACATCGTTTCCATCGCCGGCTGGGCGCAGACGCTCCGGCTGCAGCGCGCCGTCCAGTTCGTGATCGTGCGCGACCATACCGGCGTCGTCCAGATCACCCACCGGCGCGACGGCAGCCCGCTCGAGGCGACCCTCGAGCGCCTGTCGGTCGAATCCGCCGTCCGGGTGACCGGGCGGGTGGTGGCCAACCCGGTCGTCACCCTCGGCGGCATCGAGCTTATCCCGGACCAGGTCACGGTCGAGAGCCACGCCGAGGCGCCGCTCCCGATCGACGCCAACACCGGCCCGGAGGGCCGCCTTGACTGGCGGTTCCTCGACGTCCGCCGCCGCCCCGCCGCCCGCCTCGTGTTCGAGGTGCAGACGACCGTCGAGCAGGCCATGCGGGCGTTCGCGTACTCCCACGGCTGCACCGAGATGCACACCCCCAAGCTGATGGGCACCGCGTCCGAGTCGGGGGCGGAGGTGTTCGAGGTCGGCTACTTCGGCCGCAAGGCCTACCTGGCCCAGTCGCCGCAGTTCTACAAGCAGGCGGCGATCGCGGCCGGCGTCGACCGGGTCTTCGAGGTCGGCCCGGTCTTCCGGGCCGAGCCGTCGTACACCGCCCGGCACGCGACCGAGTTCACCGGGGTGGACGTCGAGCTCGCGTGGATCGACGGGGTCGAGGACGTGATGGACTTCGAGGAGCGGATGCTGGCGCACGTACTGGCCGAGGTCGCAGCCGCGCACGGCCCGGCGATCAAGGAGCACTTCGGGGTGGACGTGGTGGTGCCGTCGGTGCCTTTCCCGCGGATCTCGATGGCCGAGGCGCTGGCGATCGCGGCAGCGGCCGCGGGCGACTCCGTGCCTCAGGCCGCGGGCGACTCCGCGCGCAACGACTCCGCACGCGACGACCTGGACTCGGCCGGCGAGCGGGCCGTCGCGGCCTGGGTGCGCGAGCGCACCGGGCACGAGTTCGCGTTCGTGACCGGGTACCCGGCGTCGGTCCGGCCGTTCTACCATCTCCGGCCGGACGGCCAGCCGGGGCTGACGGCCAGCTTCGACCTGCTCTGGCGAGGCCTGGAGATCACGACCGGAGCGCAGCGCGAGCACCGGTACGACGTTCTGGTCGCGCAGGCGGCCGAGAAGGGACTCTCACCTGAGCCGATGCGGGACTACCTGAACAACTTCAGGTACGGGTGCTCACCGCACGGCGGGTTCGGCCTCGGTCTCGGCCGCCTGCTGATGACGCTGCTCGGGCTCGACTCGCTCCGGGACGCGACGTTCCTGTTCCGCGGCCCGAACCGGCTCACCCCGTAGCCCGGCGGACGCGCTGCAGCTGCGGGTGTACTGCACCTGCGGCTGCATTGCAGCGCTGCGGGCGTACTGCAGCTGCGCGCGCGGCGGCGCGCTGATGCCGTCGCGCGCACGCTTCTTGCTGTTATCTTCCGCGGAAACGACGGCGGAAATTATTGCGCGACGTTTGACTCGGCTTCCCGAGCTATTTGTCGCGCGATAATTTCCGCCGCCGGCGCTTCTTGCTGTTATCAGCCTCGCATCGCGACCAGACGGAGATGATGGACCGTTGTGTACACCGGGCTGTACACAACGGTCCATCATCGTGACGTTCGCTCGAATGATGGGCTGCTGCTAAGCATGGCTGACGGTGAGCAGGACGACAGCGCGCTCGGCGGCGGCGCGGACCCTCGGGACGGAATCGTCGCGCAGCGGCGCGACGGCGTCGAGCGCTCCACCGATGCGGTGTCTGGCGACGACCTTGGCGGCCATCTCGCGGACCCGCCAGGCGTCGTCGCCGAGGGCGCCGATGATGGCGGTGGTCGCCGCGTCGGCCTCGGTCGGGCCGCCGTCCCAGGCGTGCAGCAGACCGCGGGCGGCCCAGACCCGCGGCCAGTAGCCGGGCCGCCCGCCCGCCCCACCGTCGAGGACATAGAGCCCCGGGTCGCCGCCGAGCACGGCGATCAGGCGGTCGCTGACCTCGTCAGGGCGGCCGCTGAGCAGGGCGACGCACCCCGCGATCAGGGCCGCCCAGCCTCCGGGGCGGGCACACTCGATCGCGATGCGCTCGCTCGGCGTGAGAGACGCAGCTCGGTTCATGGATCCAGTATCCCCGCCGACGCGGCTCTCGGACACGGGTCAGGCGGTCGGCGTTCGCTTGCCGCCGATCATAGGGAGCAGCGGGGCGATCGTGCGGCGTCTGAGGCAGCCCTGCCAGACGCCGAGGCTGTAGGCGACGTCGTCGAGGAGGCGGGCGGCGACGTAGCGGGCCGGGTCGAGCGGCGGGCGGCGGTCGGCCCAGTCGAGCAGCGGGGGGACGAGGATCAGTGCCGCGAGGGGGCGACGGAGCCTGGGAACGGCGATCGCGGCCGGGATGGCGAGCGGCCACCAGGTCCGGGAGAGCGCGCTGCCGATGCGGCCGGCCGGCCGCAAGGGTCCCGCCGCCCGCCAGCCGTGCCGCCAGCCGCCACGCCTCCCCGCGCCGGGGCGGCTGGGCGTTATCGGGGGACGGTGGCGTGGGAACGGGGAGGGGCCAGGTTTCTGCGGTGACGGTGGACAGGCGGCGGGCGAGGAGGGTGGTCGCGGCGGCGGTGAGAGCGGCGGCGGCCATGAGACCGGCGCGGGCCGGGCGGGCGGACAGCGCCGCCGTCCAGGCGCCGACGGTCCACCAGGACGCGTAGAGCGGGCGGACCGCGCCGGGGTGGAGCCGTTCAAGCGCGGCGGCGGAGGTGCCGTAGTCGGCGCGGCGGGAGAACCAGGCGCGGAATGTGACCCGGTGATCGTGGCCCATGGTCGCCGACGGCTCGTACCTGACCCGCCAGCCGGCCGCGGACAGCCGCCAGATGAAGTCGACGTCCTCGCCGACGAACATCCCGTCGGCGAACCCGGCCCCGGCCGCCGACCGGCGGACGACGAGCGCCGCGCCGGGCACGTACGAAACCCGGGCGCCGGGCCGGACGATGGACGGCCGCGCGCCCATGTCGAGGGTCGAGCTGGCGCCTTCGTACCTGGCCAGCCAGGAGGGGCCGGCCTGGTGGGGGACGATCCGGGGCGCGACCGCGCCGACGGCGGGGTCGGCGAAGTGCGGCAGCAGACGGTCCAGCCAGTCCGGCGCGGGCACGCAGTCGGAGTCGAGGAAGGCGACGAGCTCGGTCGAGGCCGCCGCCAGCCCGGTGTTCCTGGCCACGCCGGGGCCGCCGTTGACCGGCCGGCGGATCACCCGCGCCCCGTACCGGGCGGCGATCTCGGCGATCGCGACTGGATCGGCGGACGCGTCGTCGACGATGATGACCGGCGGCCTTTGCGTATCGGCCGACACGGATGGCACCGATGGCACGGAAGGCACGGCCGGCTCGGATGGCACCGGCGGCACAGAAGGCACGGGTGGAACGGGCGAGGCGGGGTGGGTGTCGGCGGAAGGTCCTGCGGTCGCCGGGCCGGGTGATGCCTCCGTGACCGTGCGCAGGCCGGCCAGGCAGCGGGCGAGTTCGGGGTGCCGGTCGCGGACCGGGATCACGACCGTGACGGCCGGCTGGGCGAGGCGGACATTGGCCGCGCCGGAGTCAGCCGGGACCGTTCGGGATGACGGTTGTGGGTTGAAGTCTGGGTGGGCGAGGCCGGCGTCGAGCAGGCGGCGGGCCAGCAAGCGGGACGCCGCGCTGGCGGGCAGCGGGGTGCCGGAGAACCAGCCCCTGACCTGGCGCGCGCCGGCCGGGGTCAGTCGCAGCACCCGGACCGGCGAGCCCCCGACCAGCACCAGGCCGCCGGCCACGAACCGGGCGCCGGGATCGGGGACTAGCCGCAGGCCGGCCGGCGCGGGCGCGGTGACGGGGGCGGTACCAGGATCAGCCGTGCCGGGGACCGTGGCTGCGGCGACCGGCACCGCTACCGGGCGGTAAAGCCCGCGAGGGGGCTCTCGTCGCAGTCGTGGGACGGCGGGCGGCGCGGGGCGATCGTGACCGGGACCGGCGGCCGGGGCGACGACGGCGCGGTGCGGTGCGAGTGGTCGACCGACGGGCGGGGCACCGCGACCACCGGGTTCGCGCCTAGGGACGTCAGGGCCGCCTCGCCGTAGCCCTGCACGCACTCCGGGTCGGGGCCGTCCATGGGCAGGCCGGTGAAGAACTTGGCGGCCATGCAGCCGCCCCGGCAGGAGTCGTAGAACCCGCACGACTTGCAGGCGCCGCCGGTGTCGGGCTTGCGCAGCTCGGTGAACAGCTCCGACGTCTTCCACACGGACTCGAAGCCGCCTGCGTCGCGGACGTTGCCGGCCAGGAAGTTCTCGTGGATCGCGAACGGGCAGGCGTAGACGTCGCCGACCGGATCGATCAGGCAGACCACCCGCCCGGCGCCGCACAGGTTGAGGCCGGGCAGCGCGGAACCGAACGCGGACAGATGGAAGAAGGAGTCGCCGGTCAGCACCTGCTCGCCCCGGGCCACCAGCCAGTCGTAGAGCTGCCGCTGCTGGGCGGGCAGCGGGTGCAGCTCGTCCCAGACGTCGGCGCCGCGCCCGGACGGGCGTAGCCGGGTCAGCCGCAGCTGCGCGCCGTAGCGGTCGGCGATGGCCTTGAACTCGTCCAGCTGGGGGATGTTCTGCCGGGTCATGACGACCGAGAGCTTGAACCCGCGGAAGCCGGCGTCGGCCAGGTTCTGCATCGCCCGCATCGCGGTCGCGTAGGAGCCGGGCCCGCGCACCGCGTCGTTGACCTCGGCGGTGGCGCCGTCGAGCGAGATCTGCACGTCCACGTAGTCGCTGGCCGCCAGCCGGGTCGCGACCGCGGGGGTGATCTTCACCCCGTTGGTGGAGAACTTCACCCCGACCTGGTGCGCGGTCGCGTAGTCGACCAGCTCCCAGAAGTCGGGCCGGACGGTCGGCTCGCCGCCGCCGATGTTGACGTAGAAGACCTGCATCCGCTGCAGCGTGTCGATGACGCGCCTTGCACTCGTCGGTGCTCAGCTCGCGCGGGTCTCGCCGCCCCGACGAGGACAGGCAGTGCACGCACGACAGGTTGCAGGCGTAGGTGAGCTCCCAGGTCAGGCAGATGGGGGCGTCGAGTCCGAGCTGGAACAGGTCGGTCAGCCGACCAGGCGAAACCGCGTCAGGAGCGAGGGTCATGCGGGGTCCGTTCGGAGATCATCGTGGACTCGGCCAGCGTCGCGAGGGCGCGCGCGTACGCGGGAAGCTCCGCCTCCGTCACGCCCGCGGCGGTGCAGGCCGACCGGGCGCTGGGATGGTCGGCGAGCGACCTGACCACCGCCAGCACCCGCTGGTTTTTCAGGAAGGACAGCCGCCGGGTGCCGAAGTGGTACAGCAACGCGCCGAACGGCTCCGGGCGCATCGACACCTGCGGGTGGACCCGCCAGGCGCGGTCGAGATCGAAGGTCGCGACTGAACCGGCTGCTGAACTCATGGCGGGCCTAGTAGACGCCGCACATGCCGTCGATCGAGACCTCTTCGACGAGGAGCTCGTCGCTGGTCAGGGCTTCCGTCTCCGCCTCGGGCTCGGCCATGCGTTACCTCCCGCATTAGTGGCACTAAGTGCCAGGACTGACATTGGCACGAGCCTAAGGGGCACTTGGTGCCGAAATCAACCCCCTTACGCTTTGTGACCACGGAGAGCGGCGGGGTTGCCGTAAAATAGGGCAACCCCGATCGAGGACGGTGATACCAGTGGCGGTACCGGCCGTGACGCGCCCGGCTGCGCCCTCGCACCCCGGCCGCCGACGGGTGACCTCGCGCGCCGACCTCGAGCAGACCGCGTTCGGGCTGTTCGCGGCCCACGGGTTCGACGCCACCACGGTGGACGAGATCGCGGCCGCGGCCGGGATCGGGCGACGGACCTTCTTCCGTTACTTCCCGTCCAAGAACGACATCCCGTGGGGCGCGTTCGAGACCGAACTGGACCGGATGCGGGTACGGCTGAAGGCCTGCCCGCCCGAGGTCCCGCTGATGGACGCCATCCGGGTCGCGCTGATCGACTTCAACCAGGTCGCCCCCGCGCAGATCCCGCTGCACCGGCGCCGGATGGAGCTCATCCTGCGGGTGCCCACGCTGCTCGCGCACTCCACCCTTCGGTTCACCGCCTGGCGCGCGGTGATCGCCGAGTTCGCGGCCGAGCGCACCGGCTGCCGCCCCGACGACCTCGCCCCGCAGGCGATCGCGCACGCGGTCCTCGGGGTCTCCGTCGCCGCCTACGAGCACTGGCTCGACCAGCCCGCGGCCGACCTCGGGGAGCTCCTCGACGACGCGATGCGGCAGCTCGCGGCCGCCTTCGCCGGCTCGCTGGGCTGACCAGCCGATGTCCGCCGCAGGGGACGCCGGGTTCACCCTCGGCAGCGCGCACTGGCCGGAGGTCGAGGCGGGGCCGCGCAGGCTGCTGGTGGTCCCGGTCGGGTCGCTTGAGCAGCACGGGGCGCATCTGCCGCTCGATACCGACACCAGGATCGCGGCCGCGATCGCGCTCCGGGCGTGCGCGGGGCGATCGGGGGTGGGGCTGGCGCCGCCGATCGCGATCGGGGCGAGCGGAGAGCACGCCGACTTCCCCGGCACGCTGTCCATCGGCAGCGCCGCGCTGACGACGGTGCTGGTGGAGCTCGGCCGCCACGCGTCGCTCCACTGGCCGGCGATGCTCCTCGTCAACGGCCACGGCGGCAACGTCACCGCGATCAGGGACGCGGTCAGGCAACTGCGCCGCGAGGGGCGCCGGAGCCACGTCTGGCACGCGGGCCTGCGCCCGAGCATGCTCGCGAGCGAGGACGGGGCGACCCCGGACGCGCACGCGGGCCGGGTGGAAACCTCGATGATGCTGGCGCTCGCCCCCGAGGACGTGCGGCTCGACGACGCCGCGGCCGGCGACACCCGCCCGCTGGCCGAGATCCTGCCCGACCTCAGCGCGCACGGGGTCAGGGAGGTCAGCCCCAACGGCGTTCTCGGCGACCCGGCCGGCGCGTCGGCGGCCGAGGGCGAGCAGTCGATCGCGCTGCTGGTGGCCGACCTCAGCCAGACCGTCGACGGGCTGCTCACGTCCATGCAGTGACGGCCGCCCGGCCAGGCGTGCGGTGAGCGCCGTGAGCGGGCGCCGCTAGCGGCGAGCTAGCGGGCGGGGCTGTAGCGGTTCGGGCCCGGGGTGCTCGGCAGCAGGTAGAAGACGATGGCGACGATCCAGCCGACCAGGGGGACGAAGCCGATCCACCACCACCAGCCGGTGTGGTCCGAGTCGTGCAGCCGCCGGACCGCCAGCGCGATGTTGGTCACCAGCATCGGGACGCCGATGATGATGTCGAGGATGATGCCCGCCACCGTCGAGCGGTCGGAGATGACGCTGACGACCGCGTAGGCGATGACCGCGAGCAGCTGGAACCACCAGAACGCGGACCTGGAGGCCCGGCCCCAGAGGGTGAGCGGGTGCGCGAACGCGCCGCGGACCGCCTCGGCGAAGCCGACCGGGGCGCCGCCCAGGTAGGACGTCGGGCGGGGGGCGCCGCCGTAACCGCCGGACTGCTGCTGGTTGCCGTACCCCTGCGGGTAGCCGCCGTAGGGGGACTGCTGACCGCCCGGCTGGCCCTGCGCACCGGTTTGCCCCTGCGCACCCGGCTGGCCCGCCGTCCAGGGGGCCTGGCCGGGGATGTGCTCCTGGACCGGGTCCGCGTACGGATTAGGGTTCTGCGGGTTTTGGGGAGAACTCATGTGGCACCTCCGATTCATCCGGATCGACGTGTCGCATGGGTCTATGCGCACATTCAGTTACTAATTGTACACTAGACGTAATTGGACGGCCTTAGCGGCGCGACGCTTCTTGCTGTTATCTCTTACTGGAGGTTCGAGGGCGCGCCGACCGGGGAGCCGACGTGCTCGTCGATCGCGGCCAGGTTGTCGTGCGCGGGGTACTTGGCGGCGGCCGGGCCGTCGGCGAAGGCGCGCAGCACGTTGGTGGTGACCGCGCGGACGAAGTCGGGGGTCGCGCCGCCGATGCCGTGCGGCTGGTCGCCGTAGAGCGCCTCCACCCAGCGCATGGTGCCGCAGTTGAAGACGCCGGCCCCGCCCGCGTGGGTGTAGTAGGCCGAGTCGCCGTAGCTGGCGACCCCGTTGCAGCTGAGCGGGGAGTGCGACAGCACCTCGATCGGCCGCTGCAGCGGGTAGGCCGGGTCGACCCGGTCGTACTCCACGCCGACCAGGTTCGGGAACGCGTCGCCTGAGCTCACCCCGGTGCCCTTGAACACCCAGCTGCGGGGCGAGGACACCACGTAGGACGCGTTGACCGGGTACCCCTCGTAGACCATGCCGATCAGCGAGGACTCCGGGTCGGGGTCGGGCCCGTCCCGCCAGTCGCTGGTGACCAGCCCGCTGTGCACCCCGTACATCGGGTCCCTGGTGTAGTCGGACTTGTAGCAGACCACCTGGCGCGCCGCCCCGAGCGGGCTCGACTGCAGCCGGGTCCGCCGGAACATCGCGTTGGCGCCGAGGAAGGCCAGGTTGACGCCGCTGTTCCTGGCCGCGGTGACGTTGGCGCGCTCGGCCGGGGTCCAGTACTCGTCGTGGCCCATCGAGACCAGCGCGCTCGCCCCGTCAAGCAGGTGCGGGTCGGCGTCAATGTCCATGCTGGTCACGTAGGCCAGGTCAAGACCGAGGTACTCGGCCAGCTTGATCGCGTTGCGCTCGTAGGTGAGGAACATGTCGGCGCCGTTGAGGTCGTACGGCCGGTCCAGGCTGACCACCAGCGAGCGGCTGTCGAAGCTGCCCGCGGCGTCCTTGTAGAGGTCGTAGCCGCCCCACATGTTGTACGCCTGCCAGGTCTGCACGCAGGACTTGAGCACGACCTTCCCCGCGCACGAGGGCGACCTGACCGTGACCGGGACGTACCGCTGCCCGCCGGAGCCGGCCATGAGCTTGAGCAGGTAGGCGCCGGGGGGCCAGTCGTCGGTGGGGACCTCGAGGACCGGGTCCCAGTCGGTCGTGACGGTGTTGGTGCCGGACGAGACCCGGGCCGCGCCCTGCGCCGCCCCGTTGACCGTCGGCGACGACCAGACCTCGCGGGCGCCGTGCCCCTGGTACCAGCCAATCCGGTAGGCGTTCACCTGGAACTTGTCCGCCGTGGTGGACACGTAGAGCGGGAACCGCTCGCCCTGGGCGACGCTGGCGCTGCCCGCGTACCCCATGATCTCGTCGTCGCGGCCGACGTGGTGGATCACCCAGCCGTCGGTCCCCGGCCGCGAGTTCTCCGACACGGTGGCGACCCGCGCCCGCCACGGCCGGGCGCTGGCCGCCACCGGGCTGATCGAGCGCATGGCGCCGCCACAGGCCGAGACGGCGCCGGCCATGCCGGCGGCGGCCATGGCGAGGAAAGCCCGGCGGCTGGTGGTTGGGTCCACAGGCGTCATTTTTACACGCATTTACGGACTTATTCGCCCGTAGTCAATGATCGGCCGCGATTAGCGTGGACCGGACCGGTGCGGCCGCCGGGCGCTCATCAGCGTGCGTCACTCCCGGACTGGGCATGCCCAGTCCGGGAGGTCAGCGAAACACCGGAGGTCAGGCGAGGGCCTCGAGCAGCGGCCCGAGGGCGGCCGGGTCGTCGCCCGAGGCGGCCAGGATCACGCCGCTCACCAGCGGGCGGGCCTTGGCCAGGACGGTCGCCGCGAGCTCGAGGCCGACCGCCCGGCCGCCGCTGCGCCCGGCCCGCTCCATCGCCTCGAGCGTGGCGGCCGGGATCGTCACCCCCGGCACCTCGTGCGCGAGGTAGTCCGCCTCCTCGAACGAGGTCAGCGGGGCGACCGACAGCAGCAGCGGCACGCCGGTGCCGTCCAGCGCCTCGACCACCCGGGTGAGCGCGTCGAGGTCGTGGACCGGCCGGCTGACCAGGTACTGGGCGCCCGCCCGGATCTTCGCGTGCGCCCGCGCGAGCTCGGCCTGCTGGTCGCGCGCGCCCGGGTTGATCCTGGCCCCGATGCAGAACGACATCCGCGACGTCAGCGCCAGCCCGTTGGAGTCGCGCCCGGCGTTGAGCGCCGGCCAGCAGCCCGGTCAGCCCGACCGAGTCGACCTCCCAGGTGCCGTCGACCGCCGGGTAGTCGCCGAACACCGGCGGCGAGCCGGTGGTGCAGACGACCGACCGGATGCCGAGCGCGTGCGCGCCGAGCAGGTCCGCCTGGAGCGACATGATCGTCTTGTCCCAGGTGGTGACCGTGGCGATGGTCTCGACGCCGACCCGCTGCTGGAGCTGGAGCGCCATGTTGAGCGAGTCCAGGTGCGTCCGCACGTTGTCCCTCGGCTCGACCAGCACGAGCCCGATGCCGTGGTCGGCCAGCTCGGCGGCGGCCCGCTCGGTGTCGCCCGCCCAGCCACCCGCGGGCGGCGTGAGCGCGGCCGCGACCACGAACCGACGCGAGGCGAGCTGATCGGCCAGCCCGCCGGCCGGCTGGCCGGAGGCGGCCGTCAGCGCCGAGGAGAGCAGGGTGGCCGACTCGGCTGCCCCGCCGTCGGCCCGGTCGGTCGTCCGCAGCCGGGGTGTGGCCGACGCGGCCCCCGCGGCCGACGTGCGGAGCGCGTCCGCGACCGCCCGGATGTGCGTCGGCGTGGTGCCGCAGCAGCCGCCGACGAGGGTGACCCCGGCGTCGGCGAACCGGGTCAGGTAACGGGAGAAGTAGCCGCCGTCGATCGCGAACTCGAACGAGCGCGGCCCGGTCCGGCGCGGCTGGCCGGCGTTCGGCTGGGCGCTGACCGGGACGGCCGAGTACCTGACCAGGTCCTCGGCCACGGCCAGCATCCGCTGCGGGCCGACCGTGCAGTTGGTGCCGATCATCGTCACCGGCAGGCCGGACAGCACGGTGGCGACCTCGCGCGGCGTCTCGCCGCCGAGGGTGTGCGCGTCGTCGGCGAACGTCGCCTGCGCGATCAGCGGCAGATCGGTGACCGAGGCGGCGACCGAGATCGCCTCGACCAGCTCGTCCAGGTAGCCGAAGGTCTCCAGGATCAGCAGGTCGGCCGCGCCGTCGGCGACCAGCGCGAGGATCTGCTCCCTGATCACCTCCATCCGCGTCTCCGCCCCGACCCGGCGGCGCTGCAGCGCGGTCACCGCGGGCGAGACCGACCCGGCCACCAGCACCTGACGGCCGGACCGGTCGGCGGCGGCGCGGGCCAGCCGCACCCCGGCCCGGTTGATCTCGGCGACCTTGTCGGGGAACCCGTGGTCGGCCAGCCAGAGCCCGTTGGCGCCGAACGTGTTGGCCTGGATGATGTCCGCGCCGGCCGACAGGTAGCTGTCGTGGATGGTCGCCACCAGGCCGGGGTCAGACAGGTTCAGCTCGGGCAGCGACCGGTCGAGCGCCGCCCCCGCCGCGTGCAGCATGGTGCCCATGGCACCATCGCAGACCAGCACTCGCTGACCGGACAGCAACTGCGCCGCCGTGCCACGACGATGCGTCGGGCCGCTCATCGGTGTCTCCTCCCCCGGGCGCCCCAGCGCGCTCACGACTGTGCTTCCGGCAGCGCGTCGAGGATCTCTAGCGCCACCTGCGCGATGAGCCGGTCCCGGTAGTTGTCCAGCCGCAGGCCGGTGATCTCCTCGATCCGCTTGATCCGGTACGCCACCGTATTGGGGTGGACGTGCAGCAGCCGCGATGCTCGCTGCGGGCTGTTGTTCTCGCGGAAGTAGCAGGCCAAGGTGGACAGGTACTCGGACTTGTGCTCATGCTCGTGCTCGCTGAGCTTACCCAGCACCTCGGCGGCGAATGACCGTAGCTCGCCCAGATCGGGCACCTGGAGCAGCAGCCGGTGGATGCCGAGGTCCTCGAAGGCGGCCACCCCGCCGGTCCGGCCCAGCCGCCACAGGGTCTGCGTGGTGCGGTGCGCCTGGTCGTAGGAGCGCGCGATCTCCTCCGGGTCCTTGCACGGGCCGCCGATGCCGATGACCACCCGCGCGCCGGGGAACAGCTCGGCCAGCCGGGCCAGGCAGGCCTGGCCGAGCTTGCGCGGGTCGGGCGTCGCCGCCGCCACCACCACGACCTCGGCCTCGCGGGCGGAGACGATCGCATCCGGCGCCCTGGTGGTCACGAAGTGCTCGATCGACTCCCTGATCCGCTGCCTGAGCGGCTCGGCGTCGGCCGCCCTGGCCGGCGGCAGCTCGAACGCGATCGCGGCCACGTTGTGAGCGCGGGTCGGGTCGTAGCCGAGGTGCGCCGCCCACCGGGCCGCGTCGGCGGCGTCCCTGCCCCGGCCGAGCAGCAGCCCCTCGACCAGGTCGTCGCGGACCCGCCGGGCGGCCGCGGCGACCACCCGCTCGCGGCCCAGGATGACGCCGCAGATCGTCGCGGCGTGCTCGGTCACCAGCAGCGACATGTCCTCGCCGAACGACTCCTCGGCCGGGTCGAGGGTGATCAGATAGGACGGCACCTCGTCGCCGACCAGGATCGGGGCGACGATGATGGCCGGGACCCCGCCGACGTTCGGCAGCCGCAGCGCCCGCTGGGAGAGCCGGGAGGCGCGCAGCACCTGCCCCAGCCGCGGGTGCACGACGTGCTCCCTGACCAGGGCGGCCGCCTTCTCCGGTGGCAGCCCGGGCGAGGCCGCGGTCTGCACGTCCATCAGCTGGCTGACCACCGCGACGGTGGCGGTCGCGCGCTCGGAGATGAGCTGGACCACCCCGGCCAGGTCGGCGTCCTGCATGGCGAGGCCGGACAGGTGCCGGTAAACGGTCACCAGCTCCCGCAGCACAGAGTTCTCTCGGTCGACGTCCCGCGGGCTCTCCCTGGGCGTCGGCGCAACATTCAGCCGGCTAGCGGCCGGCGTCGTGTCCGGCATCATCACTGAACTATACGACCTTCATCTGTTAGTTCGTTTGTGGAAGTCCACAAAAGGATCTTTACCATGGTTTCCGGCCCGTGGAAACACCCCACAACGATCTGGGCGAGCGGGGTTGGGTGGCGCTGTGCCCGTGCACAGCCCGCGAGCGGCGCGGATGAGGCTCTGACCACCACGCCGACCGAAATTTTCGAAACCGCCCAGGCAGGCCGTTATGTTACGAGTACTTGACAACCCCTTATCAAGCGCGCAAATAATGCAGGCACTCCCAACCTTGTGAAGGGGCCCGCGTTGCTTGAGTACCGCGACATCTACGCCGGGGGTCGCCTGGTCGGCTCCGCCTCCCCCGATGTGCTCACGATCATCAATCCGGCCACCGAGGAAGTCGTCGGCGCGGTTCCCGCCGCGGTCGGCGCGGACGTCGACAAGGCGGTCAGGTCCGCCCGCCGGGCGTTCGACGACGGCGCCTGGGCGAGCTGCGCGCCGTCGGTCAGGGCGGCCGCCCTCGACCGCCTCGCGGCCGCCCTCGAGGCGCGCGCCGAGGAGGCCGCCCGGCTGGTGACGGCCGAGATGGGGATGCCGATCGGCGTGTCCCGATGGCACAACGCCAGCGCGCCGTGCGCGATCTTGCGGTACTACGCGAACCTCGCCCGCGCGATGGACACCGAGGAGACCAGGTCGGCGGTCTCCTTCTCGGGGCGGACCGTGATCAGGCGCGAGCCGGCCGGCGTGGCCGCGGTGATCACCAGCTGGAACTACCCCATCACGCTGGCGTTCAGCCAGCTCGCCCCGGCGCTGGCGGCCGGCTGCACGATCGTGCTCAAGCCCGCCGCCGCCACCTCGCTGTCCGCCTTCATCCTGGCCGAGGCGTTCGAGGCGGCCGACTTCCCGCCCGGCGTGTTCAACCTCGTCACCGGCACCCACCAGACCGCCGGGGCGCTCGCCCGGCACCCGGGGGTGGACACGGTGTCCTTCTCCGGGCCGACCAAGCAGGGCCGGTGGATCGCCTCCATCTGCGGGGCGGAGCTCAAGCCCGCCTTCATCGAGCTCGGCGGCCAGTCGACCGCGATCGTGCTCGACGACGCCGACCTCGCACAGACCGGGGCCGCGCTCGGCCGCCTGATCTTCGGCAACTCCGGCCAGACCTGCTTCGCGATGTCCCGGGTGCTGGTCCCCGAGCAGCGCTACGACGACCTCGTCGACGCGCTGTCCGCGCAGGCGGCTGAGCTGCACGTCGGCGACCCGCTGAGCGAGAACACGACCATGGGCCCGCTCGCCTCGGCCCGCCGCCGCGCGGACGTCGAACTGCGGGTCCGCTCCAGCGTCGGCGAGGGCGCGCGGGTGGCGGCGGGCGCGCGCCGGCCCGCCTCACCGGTCCGCGGCTACTTCTACGAGCCGACCGTCCTGACCGACGTGACCCCGCAGATGGCGATCGCCAAGGAGGAGATCTGCGGCCCGGTCGCCACCATGATCAAGTACAAGGACCAGGCGGAGGCGGTCAGGTTCGCCAACGCCGGGTTCGGGCTCGCCGCCACCGTATGGACCGGCGACGAGCAGCGCGGCCTCGACATCGCCAGGCAGACCCGGGTCGGCACGTTCGGCATCAACCTGTACGAGCCGGACCTCGGCTCGCCCTGGGGCGGCCGCGGCTCAAGCGGCAGCGGCAGTGCCTACGGCCCGGAGGGAATGGACCCCTACCTCAGCTCTAAGTCGGTGTTCCTGCCGGTACTCCGCTGATAACTTAAAGTAAGCATTACATTACTGTCTGTATTATGTTCGCCTTCGCGCGGTCCCTGGCACTACCCGCCGCGCTGCTGGCGGCGAGCGGCGTGATCGCCGCCAGCCCGCCGGCCGCCGCCACGACAGCCGCCGTCACGATAGCCGCCGCCGCGACAGCGGCGGGTACGACAGCCGCGGGCGCGACGCTGTGCGGCTTCCAGACCACACCGGTCGGCGGCGACGCCTACACGGTCCAGAACAACGAGTGGGGCTCGACCGCCCCCGAGTGCATCAGCACTGACGGCGACGCCGATTTCACGGTGACTAGCTCCTCGATCGACAACCCGACCGACAGCTATCCGGGCGGCTACCCGTCCATTTACAAGGGCTGCCACTGGGGTTCGTGCACGCCGGGCAGCGGCTTCCCCCTCGCCGCGTCGGCCATCACGGCCGGCCGGGTGACCACCAGCTGGAGCACCGCCCAGCCCGGCGGCGGCAACGACTACGACGTGGCCTACGACATCTGGTTCAACCAGGCGCCCGCCACCAGCGGCCAGCCGAACGGCACCGAGCTGATGATCTGGCTGAACCACAACGGGCCCGTGCAGCCGTTCGGCGCCGAGGTCGCCAGCGACGTCAGCATCGGCGGCCGCGGCTACAACGTCTGGCACGGCCGGCAGGCCTGGGACGAGGTCGCGTACACGCTGACGGCCGGCACCACCTCGGTCAGCAACCTGGACCTGCAGCCCCTCGTCGCCGACGCGATCGCCCGGGGCTACCTCAGCCGCTCGTGGTACCTGGTCGACGTCGAGGCCGGATTCGAGGTCTGGAACGGCGGGGCCGGCCTGGCCACCACCTCCTTCTCCGTGCGCGTGGCCGGCGGCGGCGGGCCGTGGCCCGGCCCGATCCGGCCGCACCGCCGCGGTCCCGTCCCCGGTCGCTGCCGCCCTGTCGCAATATCGTTAGCGCGCATAATAGTTGCCATTAGACAAGTATCAGCTAGGCTTACCAGACGTGGCTACGACGAGCGCGAACGCGGCGGACAAGCAGAGCAATCGGGACAAGCAGAGCGGACGAGGCCGAGGCAGCGCGGCCGGCAATCGGGCCTACAAGTGGGTGGCGCTGTCCAACACCACCCTGGCGATGACGATGGCGACGATCGACGCGTCGATCGTAATCGTGTCGATGCCGGCGATCTTCCGCGGCATCGGTCTCAACCCGCTCACCCCCGGCAACGTGACCTACCTGCTGTGGATGATCATGGGCTACCTGCTGGTGCAGTCGGTGCTGGTGGTCAGCCTCGGACGGCTGGGCGACATGTTCGGCCGGGTCAAGATCTACAACCTCGGCTTCGTCGTCTTCACCGCCGCCTCGGTCGCGCTCTCGCTCGACCCACTGGTCGGGGCGCACGGCGCGCTGTGGCTGATCGGGTGGCGGTTCGTGCAGGCCTTCGGCGGCGCGATGCTGATGTCGAACTCGGCCGCGATCTTGACCGACGCGTTCCCCCCGGGCCAGCGCGGCATGGCGCTCGGCATCAACCAGGTGGCCGGCATCTCCGGCCAGTTCGTCGGGCTGCTGCTCGGCGGCCTGCTGTCGGCCTGGGACTGGCGGGCGGTGTTCTGGATCAACGTGCCGTTCGGCCTGTTCGGCACCGTCTGGGCGTACAAGTCGCTGCGGGAGATCGCCGCCACCCGCAAGGCGCGGATCGACTGGCTCGGCAACCTCACGTTCGCGGCGGGCGGCGGGCGTCCTGCTCACCTCGATCACCTTCGGCATCCGCCCCTACGGCAGCGACCCGACCGGCTGGGCCAATCCGATGGTCTTCGGCGGGCTGATCCTCGGGGTCGCGCTGCTGGTGCTGTTCTGCTTCATCGAGACCTGGGTGCAGGACCCGATGTTCCGGCTGTCGCTGTTCCGCATCCGCGCGTTCGCGGCCGGCAACATCGCCTCGCTGCTCGGCGCCATCGCGCGCGGCGGCCTGCAGTTCATGCTCGTGATCTGGCTGGCCGGGATCTGGCTGCCGCTGCACGGCTACGACTTCACCGTCACGCCGCTGTGGGCCGGCATCTACATGCTGCCGCTCACGGCCGGGTTCCTGATCGCCGGGCCGCTGTCGGGCATCCTGTCCGACCGGTACGGCGCCCGCCCGTTCGCCACCGGCGGGCCTGCTGGTCGCGGCCGCCTGCTTCACCGGACTGATGCTGCTGCCAATCAACTTCTCCTACTGGGTGTTCGCGCTGCTGATCTTCGGCAACGGCGTCGGCTCGGGCCTGTTCGCCTCGCCCAACACCGCCGCGATCATGTCCTCGGTCCCGGCCCATCACCGCGGCGCGGCGTCCGGCATGCGGTCCACGTTCCAGAACTCCGGCATGTCGCTGTCGATCGGCATCTTCTTCTCGCTGCTGATCGCCGGGCTGGCCAACACGCTGCCGAAGACGCTCACGGCCGGGCTCACCGCGCAGGGGGTGCCGCTGGCGCAGGCGGTGACGATCGCGCACCTGCCTCCGGTCTCCACCGTGTTCTCCGCCATGCTCGGCTACAACCCGGTGCAGAACCTGCTCGCGCCGACCGGCCTGCTGCACACGCTGCCGGCCAAGAACGTCGCCACGCTGACCGGGCGGACCTTCTTCCCCACGCTCATCTCCGGCCCGTTCCACCACGGCCTGATGATCGTCTTCATCGCCGCCGCGCTGATGGCGCTGATCGGCGCGGCCGTGTCGTGGATGCGCGGCGGGAAGCCGGAACTGGCGTCGGCGACCGAGCCGACGGCCGAGCTAACGGAGGCCGTGCCGACGGCGGCCGAGACCGCGGTCTCCAGCGCCGCCCTTCCCCCTTCAGACGCGGAAGCGTAACCCTCGCGATACCGCTGCCGCGATCGTCGACAAGCGGAAAGGGGGCAGTCCGGGCACGGCAGAGTCACCCCGCGACCGTTCGGGATGATCCTGGTTTTCCGGCTGGCGCGCAGGGGCGGCTTTCCGCTCGGGCCACCGGGCGGCGGGCGGGGTAGAATCAGCCTCGTGCCACGATACGAGTTCCGCTGCCGCGCCTGCGGCGACACCTTCCTGGTGACCCGCCCGATGAGCGAATCGGGCGCCCCGGCGGCCTGCCCGCAGGGCCACGACGACACGGTCAAGCTGCTGTCGACGGTCGCCGTCGGCGGCCGCGCGAGCGGCGCCTCGTCGAGCGCCCCGCCCGCCGCGCTCGGCGGCGGCGGAGGCTGCTGCGGCGGCGCCTGCGGTTGCGGCTGATTATCAAAGGCTTGTATCGAACGGACGCGTGGCTTCGCGCCAACGCGCCCGTTGGCCGTTGTCTGTTGTCTGTTGTCCGATTCTCCCGGCGTGCGCGACTGTCGTCGCTTCTTGCTGTTATCTGCGGGAAAGCCATCCGGGCGGCGGATCGCGGAAGGATCGTGTGCCGTTAAGGGCGTCGTTGCGACGGGTCGGACGTCATCGTGTGCCGGAGGGGGCAGCCCGCGACCCGAACTACCCACGCTGACGCCCGAATCGCTGGCCGCCTGAACCAACGTTGCCCATGTGGCGCGTGTTTCAACGCTGTGATGGTTGGCTGGACGCAGGGGTGGCGTGCGCGTGCCGCTGGGTGGCGGGGGTGGCGGGGGTGCCGCGACGCAGCGCGTGGGGCGGGGGCGTGGGGTGGGGTGGCCAACGCGTGGCGGGGCACTCGGGGTCGCGGGGCACTCGGGGTCGCGGGGCACTCGGGGTCGCGGGGCACTCGGGGTCGCGGGGCACTCGGGGTCGCGGGGCACTCGGGGTCGCGGGGCACTCGGGGTCGCGGGGCACTCGGGGTCGCGGGGCACTCGGGGTCGCGGGGCACTCGGGGTCGCGGGGCACTCGGGGTCGCGGGGCACTCGGGGTCGCGGGGCACTCGGGGTCGCGGGGCACTCGGGGTCGCGGGGCACTCGGGGTCGCGGGGCACTCGGGGTCGCGGGGCACTCGGGGTCGCGGGGCACTCGGGGTGGTGGTTGGCGACGCGGGGGCGGGGCTGTTGTCATATGTCCGCGCCGGCCTTGACGGCGGTGGCCTTGGCCCACTGGGTGGTGGCGATGACGCCGAGGACCAGCACCGCGTAGCCGCACCCGGCCATGATCCACCAGCCCGCGTGCGCGGCCTCGAGGAAGCCGCCGTGCATGGAGCCGCGCAGCGACGCCGCCAGCACCGAGCCGACGATCGCGACGCCGAGGGACTGGCCGAGCTGGCGGCTGGAGGAGTTCATCCCGGAGGCGACGCCTGCCTGCGACTTGGGCACGCCGGACATGACGCCGTTGGAGATCGGCACGTTCACCATCCCGGCGCCGATGCCGAACAGGCCGTAGGTCGCGATCAGGAACAGCGGGCCGCTGTCGACCGAGAGCTGCGAGAGCGCCGCCGTGGACAGGGTGAGCGCCGCGCCGGCGATGACGAACGGGACCCGGGGGCCGCGGCGGGCCAGGATCCGGCCGGAGATCGGCGAGGAGACCGCCATCATGATCGGCATCGGCAGCAGGGTCAGGCCGGCCCGCAGCGCGGTGAAGCCGCGCACGTCCTGCAGGTAGAGCGTGGTCAGGAAGAGGAACCCGGCGCTGGCCGCGATCGCGCAGACGGCGGTGGCGTTGGCCGCGCTGAACGGCACCGACTTGAAGAAGCGCAGGTCGATCAGCGGGTCGGCGCGGCGCGGCTCGTACCTGAGCAGGATCAGCAGGGCGGTGACCGAGACGAGGAAGAACCCGAGGGTCTGGATCGAGAACCAGCCGTTGGCCGGCCCCTGGATGATCGCGTAGGCGAGCGAGGCGAGCATGGTGATGACCAGGATCTGCCCGAGCGGGTCGGCCCGGCGGCCCCTGGGCGCCCGCGAGTCCGGCACCAGCAGCGCGGTCATCGCGATCGCGGCCAGCCCGACCGGGATGTTGGCCCAGAAGATGCCGCGCCAGCCGACGGTCCCGACCAGGATGCCGCCGATGACCGGCCCGAGCGCCATCGACAGCCCGGACACCCCGTCCCAGACGCCGATGGCCTTGGCCCGGTCCGACGGCGTGACGAACGTGTTGGTGATGATGCCGAGCGCGGCCGGGTTGAGCATCGAGCCGCCGATGCCCTGCAGCACCCGGAAGCCGATCAGCCAGCTGAGGCTGGGCGCCAGCGAGCACAGCCAGGAGCCGAGGGTGAACAGGCTCAGGCCGACCTGGAAGATCGTCCGGCGGCCGATCCGGTCGGCCAGCGCGCCGGAGAACATCAGCATCGAGGCCAGCACGATCGTGTAGCCGGCCACCGTCCACTGCAATCCGGCGACCGACGTGTGCAGCGACCTTCCGATTTCCGGAAGGCCGACGTTCACGATCGTGTTATCGAGTCCGACCATGAAAAGGGCCGAGCAGCAGACGCCGAGCACGACCGCGCGATGCGGCGAACCGACAGCTACGAAAAGTGATGGACCGGGATCGTGAACCACCGTGGCCACTGAGGCCGTTATTGGAGTGGAAGCCGGGACTATTTCACCATGTGATCGCAAGGACACGTTCTGTAGCTGAGACTGGGCAGCGGAGACCGACCGCATTGCGCACCGCCTGGGGGGTCAGCGAGTGTTATACGCATATGACACTACATTGCTGCACGCTGTAGTCAATAGGTGACGCTTCGGAATGTGATCGAATCACCGACAGTGACCACCCCGCCTGAGTTGTTCCCGCACGGTTCCGCTAAGTTCGGGCAACGGAAGCGTCTGGGTCGGTCTACATTTATGCAGGATGCCGGCGCGGTCGGCAGCAGCGCAGGGTATTTCGGGCGGGGACGTATGACGAACGAAGGTGTGGGCGTGGCGGAGGGGGGCTACGTGAGCCGCAGGCTGCTTCAGCTTGTGATGCCGATCTTCCCCGACCGTCGCATGTTCCGGATTCACGACCCCGAGGTTCACCCGGACGCGCCGGGCGGCCCGCTGCCGCCGGTCGGAGTGCTCGTGTCGGCCACCCGCGAGCAGCTCTGGGTGGGCAGCCTGCAGCAGGACATCGACGTCCGGCTGGTGCTCGAGGAGTGGGACGGCCAGCCGCTGCTCCCCGACGCCTGGGACGAGGAGGCCAAGGCCCGGCTCTACCTGCGCGGCGGCCTCTCGATCGACATGGGGACGGCGGGCACGGCGGTCTCCGCCCTGCGGCTGTCCGGCGGCGTCGGCAACTACGAGGTCCGCGTGTACGCGCGCTACCGCGAGGCCGTCGTCCAGATGTACACGGACCTGTTCAGCCTGCACAAGGATCCGCTGAGCGACGACTTCCAGCGGGAGAAGCGCAAGCTCGAGGGCGTGGAGCGCTACCTGGTCCAGCTCTGGCGCGACTCGTTATCGCCGCAGGCCGAGGTGCTTACCGCCTAGCCTGCCGCGTGCGAGCTGGCGCTGCTCTTATGCACGGTGGCGCGGTCGACGGCGCGCTGACCGACGACGAGGTCGTGGCGGGCAGTTTGGTCTTCTGGCCGTAGGCGCGGAACGGTGTCATGGCGTAGACCGTGATCCCGATGACCGCCAGCAAGACGATCGTGCATATCGAGCCGATAATCTTGCCCCGGGTGGTCCGGAGCCCGGCGGCCGGCCCTGGCCGCCGGAAGGAAGACAGCCTGGTCGCCAGGCCAGGGTCCTGCGCGGCGAGTCGCCGCTCTATCTCCGCGAGCATCCGCTGCTCGTCCATGGATAGCGCCATTGCGCCATACCTCCGCGTTCCGCGCGCCGATGGGAACTGACCTTAGTCTCCCCCAAGGGGCAAGGTTTATCCAATCGTTCTTACTTTGTGCCTGAGTCTTTTTGCCGCCCGTAAGAAGCGACTACTCAACGCGTTCACAGGAGATTAGATCCGTAACTAGTCGTCACATTGCCTGGTTATGGCGGCGAACACGTGTTTGACACGACTCGAACGGGTCTTCTAAACTCTCCCTCATGCGCTGGGACAACCTGCGAATCGATTCGACTTCCGGTGACGACGCCGACCCGGCGTCGGCCGGCGGCACGCCGGTCGGCGGAACCCTGCCGCTGATCGAGCGGAACGCCGTGGTCCGGACGTTCGACACCCCGGGGTTTCGCGGCATGACCTTCTACGAGGTCCAGGCGAAGTCGATCGTGTCCAAGGTCCCGGCCGTCGTCGATGGTCCCGTTCACCCACACCATCAATCCCTATCGGGGATGTCAACATTCGTGTGTTTATTGCCTAAGCGGGGAAACGCCAATTTTGATGGCGGACGGCAGCGCCAAGCCGCTCGCCGACGTGCGCGTGGGCGACGCGATCTACGGCACGGTCCGGGAGGGTCATTACCTCCGCTACACGATCACCCAGGTGCTGGCGCACTGGTCCACGGTCAAGCCGGCCTACCGGGTCACGCTGGAGGACGGCACGAAACTTGTCACCAGCGGCGACCACCGATTCCTGACCGAGCGGGGCTGGAAGCACGTCACCGGGGCCGAACAGGGACCTGACCGGCGGCCGTTCCTCACCACCAACAACAAGCTGATGGGCTTCGGCGGCTTCCCCGAACCGCCAAAGGAGTCAGCAGACTACCGACGCGGCTACCTGTGCGGCATGGTCCGGGGAGACGGCAGTCTGCGGAGCGGTCTCTACGAAAACCGGCTCGGTAAGACTTACACCGCGAATCAGTTCAGGCTGGCGCTAGCGGACACCGAGGCGCTTGTCAGGACGCGCGGTTACCTCAGCCGTGTCGGCATCGGCGTCACCGAGTTCGCCATCTCGCCGGCGTCCGACACGCGAAGGGCGATGACAGCCATCCGTTGCTACGGCCGTGACCAAGTCCGCGCCATCGAGTGGCTCATCGCTTGGCCGTCCGAACCTACGCCTGATTGGCTCAAGGGCTTCCTGGCCGGCATCTTCGACGCCGAGGGCGGCTACAACCAGGGCGTCTGGCGCGTGTCGAACACCGATCCCGAGATCATCAAGTGGACTGCATCGGACTGGACGAGCTCAACCTGAGCTACGTAATCGAGCCATCGGTGAGGCCGAACTTCCTGACCGTCGTCAGGCTGCGGGGCGGCCTCAAGGAGGCGATGCGGTTCTTCCACGCCACCGCGCCCGCGATCACGCGGAAGCGGTCGATCGAAGGGGCGGCGGTCAAGAGCGGCGCCAAGCTGCGGGTCACGGCGATCGAGCCGCTCGGGCTGGAGATGCCGATGTACGACATCACGACCGGGACGGGCGACTTCGTCGCCAACGGGGTGGTGAGCCACAACTGCTTCGCGCGGAACACGCATACGTACCTGGACCTGGACTCGGGGCAGGACTTCAACTCCAAGGTGATCGTGAAGGTCAACGCGCCGGAGTTGCTGCGGGCGAAGCTGAGCTCGCGCGGGTGGGCGGGCGAGCACATCGCGATGGGCACCAACGTGGACTGCTACCAGCGGGCCGAGGGGCGCTATGAGCTGATGCGCGGCATCATCGCGGCGCTGCGGGACGCGCATAACCCGTTCTCGATCCTCACCAAGGGGACGCTGATCCTGCGCGACCTCGACCTGCTGCTCGAGTCGGCCGAGGTGACCGACGTCGGGCTGAACGTCTCGGCCGGCTTCGTCGACCGGGACCTGTGGCGGGCGATCGAGCCGGGCACGCCCGCGCCGCAGCGCCGGCTCGACGCGTGCGCCGCGCTCAACGACGCCGGGCTGCGCTGCGGCGTGCTGATGGGGCCGGTCGTGCCGTACCTGTCCGACTCCCCCGGCCCAGCTCGAGGCGGCCGTCCGGCAGGCCGCCGCCGCCGGCGCGGCGCACGTCACCCCGATCGTGCTGCACCTGCGGCCGGGCGCCCGCGAGTGGTTCCTGGGCTGGCTCCGCGAGGCGCACCCGGCCCTGGTCCCCCGGTACGCCGAGCTGTACGGGCGCGGCGCCTACGCGCGCAAGGACTACCAGGCGCGGATCGCGGCCGAGGTCCGCGACGCTCGCCGAGCGGTACGGCGTCGGCCGCGGCCGCGGCGTGCGCGCGCGAGCGCGGCGGCGAGACCGCGGCGCGGCGGCGGCCGCTGGCCCGACGGCCTAGGCGCCGGCGCTGGCACGGCACTGCCGCGGGGGCGACGGCGGGCCGGACGGCGGCGCGCGGCCGCGCGCGAGCAGCTCTCGCTGTTCTGACCATGATCACATCGTCTAGACATTCCGAACAGGCTCTCCCGAACTCAACACCATAGATCAATATCGATCCTGGATTGACACAAGACAAATTACCTGCCGGTAGGAATTTGGCGCGTATAAACGTTTTAGCGGATTCCGGCGGTCGCGGCGGACTCGGCCGGAAAGCCGGTTTCCGGGGCGTGGCCGCCCTTCGTATAACGGATTCCGCACCAGTGCCCGATAGAGGCCCGATTACGCGACCGCCGAAATGGCACCGGGTGCCTCGCGGCGGGCGGCCGGAAGGCGGCAAACTCCCAGCCAGGGCCGCCCGTTTTGGCCGGCCCGGGGACTACCCATAAGAATGGGCGGTGAATGGCAACCCGCCCGCCATGCCACCGTTGATATAGGTGATGTCACGTTATCGCCAGATCGGTGGCAAGACGGCAGTGTTGCACGCGAGTATTGGGCCCATGACGATTCCAGCGGAGCTCATCGCGGAGACTTCCCTTGAGTTTCCTTGCCCACCGCTTGGCGCGGCGGAACTGACGGCCGCCGAGGCCGAGCGCATGGCCGGCATGTTCAAAGCGCTGGCCGACCCGGTCCGGCTACGGCTTTTCTCCCGGGTCGCTGCTCATCAGAGCGGGGAAGCCTCCGTGTGCGACATACAGAACGTGGGCGTCTCTCAGCCCACGGTCAGCCATCATCTGAAGAAACTGAGGGAGGCAGGCCTGATCATCTCCGAGCGCCGGGGTACGTGGGTGTACTGCCGGGTCGCGCCCGGCGTGCTCCCGGCCATGGCGCAGATGCTCTCGCCCCGAGAGAGCATGGACTGAGGCCGGGCGACGAGCGACCCGAGGGAGCTGCTCACCGGGAGCGGGCAGTCGGCCCGGGGATGGCCGCCTGGCGGCGGGCGAGCACGCCGCCAGGCGGCCATTAGAATTGGCAGTCATGTCAGAGCGCCTACTGGTGCGAAGCACGCCCGTCCCCGACCCGGGCGAGGGCTTCTGCCGCGAGATCCCGGTCCCCGAGGCCCTCGCGTGGGTTCGGCAGGGCGCTGGCCTGGTCGGATGGGGCGAGGCGGCGCGGGTCACGCTGCCGGCCGGAGCGGACCGGTTCGCCGACGGCGAGAAGTGGCTGCGCGAGCTCATCGACGGCGCGCAGGTCGATGATGAGGTGCGCCGACGCGGTTCGGGCCTGGTCGCGTTCGGCAGCTTCACGTTCGACGACGCGTCCGACGGCTCGGTGCTCATCGTGCCGCGGGCGATCCTCGGCCGGGACGGCACCGGGCAACGCCTGGCTGACCACCATCACCCCGGACGGCGAGACCCCCTGGCAGCCGGCTCCGTTCGATCCCCCGCAGCCGCCGGACATCGTCAGCTGGCACGACGGCGCGCTGTCGGCCCCGGAGTGGGAGCAGGCCGTCGGCGAGGCGGTGCGCCGGATCAAGCACTCGGCTCGCTGCGCAAGGTCGTGCTCGCGCGCGATCTGTACGCCACCGCCAACCGCCCGATCGACGCGCGCGGCGCTGCTCGACCGGCTGGCCGGCCGGTACCCGGGCTGCTACACGTTCGCCTGCGACGGCCTCGTCGGCGCCACCCCCGAACTGCTGATCAGCCGGGACGGCTGGCGGGTGAGCTCGCTGGTCCTCGCGGGCACCACGCCGCGCGGCGCCACCCCGGCCGAGGACTCCGACCTGGCGACCGCGCTGCTCGGCTCGGCCAAGGAGAACGAGGAGCACCAGTACGCGGCGGCGTCGCTGCGAGAACGCGCTCGCCCCGCTCTGCCAGGCCATGTACGTCGCCCCGCATCCCGCGCTCATCCGGCTGCCCAACCTCCAGCACCTCGGCACCCGGGTCCGCGGCACGCTGATCTCGGCCGACCGGTCGGCCCTGGGCCTGGCGGCCGCGGTGCACCCGACCGCCGCGGTCGGCGGCACCCCGACCGACGCCGCGGTCGAGCTGATCCGCGAGCTCGAGTCGATGGACCGCGAGCGGTACGCGGGCCCGGTCGGCTGGGTGGACGCCGACGGCAACGGCGAGTGGGGCATCGCGCTGCGCTGCGCCCAGCTGGACGGGCAACCGGGCGCGCCTGGTGGCCGGCTGCGGCATCGTCGCGGGCTCCGACCCGGCGGCCGAGCTGGCGGAGACCATCACCAAGTTCCGCCCCATGCGCACCGCGCTGGAGCAGGCGCTAGCCGCACAGCAGCGTCTTGTTCTACTTTGTCGCTTTATGTGATTACGTTTGCGTTCCATTCTGCGACGCGATACGTTACTTTCTGTTGACCCAACTTGATGACGCTGCGTCATGATGCTTATATAGCGGGTAACCATGGCTCGCGCGCTCGGCGGCTCGCGCGCCGGACTCATGCCCGGACCGCGCCGAGTGACTGACTACTAATAGTAAGGAGCAGCGCACAATGGGTGAATTCCCATCGACGCGCCGCCGACGGGCCCGCAGACTGCTCGCCGCGGCCTGTGGCGCGGCGGCCATCGCGATCACCGCGGCCGCCTGCGGGAGCAGCGGCAGCAGCAGCGGCAGCGGGCGGCGCTGCGGCACGCCGACGGGCGGCACGCCCATCACGGGCGGCACGGCGACCTACGCGCTGCCGCCCTCGACGGTGCCGAACTACATCTTCCCGTTCGACAGCAGCACCTACTTCAGCGTGGCCAACGCCGAGGACTTCCAGTACCTGATGTACCGGCCGCTGTACTGGTTCGGCAACGGGGCGTCCCCGACGCTCAACACCAAGCTGTCAGCCTGGCCGACGCGCCGGTGTACAACGGCAACAACGTCACGATCACCATGAAGGGCTGGAAGTGGTCTGACGGGACGCCCGTGTCCGCTCCAGGACGTGGTGTTCTGGATCCACATGATGCAGGCGGTCGCCAGCTCCGACTGGGGCGCGTTCGTCCCCGGCGGCTTCCCGACCAACGTCAGCAACATCAAGGCGACCAACGCCGACCACGCTGACCATGACGATGAACAAGGCCTACAACCCGACCTGGTTCACCTACAACGAGCTGAGCCAGATCACCCCGATGCCCGCAGGCGTGGGACCGGACGGCCTCCGGCCCGAGCCACTGCACCACCACGGTGTCCGACTGCTCCGCCGTCTACACCTACCTGGACAGCCAGTCCAAGAACCTGTCGAGCTGGACCAGGTCGCCGATCTGGTCGATCGTCGACGGCCCGTGGCAGCTGAGCGCGTTCAACTCCGACGGCAACTCCACGTTCGTCCCGAACAAGAGCTACGGCGGCCCGGTCAAGGCGAAGCTGGCGCGAGTTCCAGGAGGTGCCGTTCACGACCGAGTCGGCCGAGTACAACGTGCTCCAGGCCAGGGCGCGGGCGGCGGCAACCAGAAGATCGACGTCGGCTACCTGCCCACCATCGACGCGCCGCGCCAAGCCGGCCAACGCCATCATCGGACCGAACCCGGTCAACGGCTACTACCTTGTCCCCGCTGTATCTCGTGGGGGATCAACTACTTCCCGCTCAACTACCAGTCCACGACCGGCAACGCCCGATCATCAAGCAGCTGTACTTCCGCCAGGCGCTGCAGTACCTGATGAACCAGGCAGCGGTGATCTCGGGGCCGCTCAAGGGGTACGGCCTGCCGACGGTCGGCCCGGTCGGGTCGCTACCCGGCGACCAACTACCTGTCCGCCACCGGCAAGCAGGGCGACCCGTGGCCCGTATAACCCGACCAAGGCGAAGCGACTGCTGACCAGCCACGGCTGGACCGTGGCGCCGGACGGGACCACGTCCTGCACCGACCCGGCCAAGTGCGGCCCGGGCATCAAGCAGGGCCAGACGCTCTCCTTCACCCTGCCGTACGCGACGGGGACCAACTGGATCGCGCAGGAGATGACCCAGCTCCAGTCCAACGCCGCCGCAGATCGGCATCAAGCTCAACCTCGAGCCCAAGCCGTTCGACCAGGTGACCGCGCATCGCCGCAGGCAACTGCGTGGTCGCGAAGATCTCCTGCAACTGGGACATGGGCAACTGGGGCGGCGGCTGGACGTTCGTGCCCGGACTACTACCCGTCGGGCGAGACGCTGTTCCAGTCCGGATCTGGCGCCAACTCCGGCGGTTACACCGACGCCAAGAACGACTCCTGATCAACTCGACGATGACCAGCAGCTCGACCTGCAGTCTGCTGTGCACTGGCAGGACTACCTGGCGCAGCAGCTGCCCGTCGATCTGGCAGCCGAACGGCGTCTACCAGCTCACCGAGATCGTCAACAACCTGCGGGGCGTCATCCCGCAGTCCACCACGCTCAACATCAACCCGGAGGACTGGTTCTTCGTCAAGAGCTAGCAGTAGCCGGGGACACCCCGGGGCGGCATTGGCTGCCCCGGGGTGGCAGCAATTGAGGGCTGACTGGGACCACGGGACCGTTCGGAGGAAAGGTTTTGATTGGTTTTCTCATTAGGCGAATCCTGCAGGCGGCGGTGGTCGTGCTGATCGTCACGGTGATCGTCTTCATCCTGCTGCGCTCCATCCCCGGCAACGTGGCGGTGGCGATCCTCGGGCCCGCCGTCTTACCGCAACCCGGCCACGCTCGCGCAGTTCAACGCGCAGTACGGGTTCGACAAGCCGTGGTACTCCCAGTACCTGCTCTGGCTGGGCCACCTGCTCCAGGGCAACCTCGGGTTCTCGTGGACGCTCGACCAGTCGGTCTCGTCGCTGCTCGGGCAGCGGCTGCCGAAGACCATCATCCTGGTCGGGTTCTCCACCATCGTCGCGCTGATCATCGCGGTGCCGGTCGGCGCTCTGGCAGGCGGTGCGGCGCAACAAGCCCGTCGACTACACCTTCACCGGGCTGTCGTTCCTGTTCTACGCGGCGCCCACGTTCTTCGTGGGGACGGTGCTGATCCTGGTGTTCTCGGTCAAGCTGGGCTGGTTCGGCCCGGAGGCGCCGCAGGGCGGGATCGTGAACGACCTGACCGACTGGCGCGACCTGACGCTGCCGGTGGTCACCCTTGCCCTGGTGACGATCGCGCTGTTCAGCCGGTACATGCGCTCCTCGGTGCTGGACAACATCACCGAGGACTACGTGCGCACCGCCCGGGCCAAGGGCGCGTCGCGGCGGCGGGTGCTGTGGCGGCACGTGATGCGCAACTCGCTGATCCCGATCGCCACCCTGCTCGGCCTGTCCATCCCCGGCATCTTCGTCCGGGGCGCTGATCACCGAGTCGGTGTTCAACTACCCGGGCATGGGCTATCTCTTCTTCCAGTCGGCGCAGAAGCAGGATTACCCCGTGTTGCTCGGCTTTATCATCGTCGTCGCGATCGCCACCGTCGTCGGGTCGCTGCTGGCCGACATCGCCTACGCGGTCCTCGACCCGAGGGTGAGGTACGCATGACCGCCACCGCCGCTCCTCCCGCACCGGGCGCCCCGGGCGCGCCCCAGCGGCGCCGCCGCCGCGCTGCCGACGACCAAGCCGCGCGGCATGTTCCGTGCGCGGGCTCGAGGTGTTCCTGGAGAACAAGCTCGCGGTCGTCGGCGCGGTCGTCCTGGTGGCTGATCTTCGTCTTCTGCTTCCTCGGGCCGTACTTCTACCACACCAACCAGATCACCGTGGATCTGGCGAACGAGAACCTGCCGCCCGCCCCCGGGCGTCCGCTCGGCACCGACCAGAACGGTTACGACATCCTCGGCCGGCTCATGGTCGGCGGGCAGATCTCGCTCGAGGTCGGGCTGGCCGCCGCCGTGCTCGCGACCGTCGCTCGGCACGCTGTGGGGCGCCATCGCCGGCTACTTCGGCGGGGTCACCGACGCGGTCATGATGCGCCTGGTCGACGCGCTGCTCGCCATCCCGACGCTGTTCCTCGCGCTCGTCGTGGTCTCCCTGTTCCCGCCCACCGAGACCGAGCTGATCCTGGTCATCGCGCTGACCTCGTGGCTGACCACGTCCCGGCTGATCCGCGGCGAGGCGCTGTCGCTGCGGGTGCGCGACTACGTGCAGGCGATGCGGGTGATGGGCGGCGGCTCGGCGCGCGCGGTGTTCAGGCACATCGCGCCCAACGCCATCGGCACCATCATCGTCAACGCCACCTTCCAGGTCGCCGACGCGATCCTGCTCGTCGTCGCGCTCTCCTACCTGGGGCTCGGCATCCGGCCGCCGCAGACCGACTGGGGCGGCATGCTCAACGCGGGCATCAACGCGGTCTACGACGGCTACTGGTGGCAGATCTTCCCGGCCGGCATCGCGATCATCCTCGTCGTCATCGCGATCAACTTCATCGGCGACGCGCTCCGCGACTCGTTCGAGGTCCGTCTACAGCGGCGCTGATTTCTCTTGGGGGGACTTTCGTTGGCTCCGCTTCTCGACATCCAGGATCTGCGCACCGAGATCCGGCTGCGCCGTGCCACCGTGCACGCGATCGACGGCGTGTCGCTGTCGGTGGCGCCCGGCGAGTGCCTCGGCATCGTCGGCGAGTCGGGCTCGGGCAAGACGATGACCGCGCTGTCGATCATGCGGCTGCTGCCCGGCGGCGGCGAGGTCGTCGGCGGCCGGATCGTCGTCGACGGGACGGACGTCGCCCGGCTGTCGGAGACGGGCATGGAGGACGTCCGCGGGAACCTGATCGGGATGATCTTCCAGGACCCGCTGACGTCGCTCAACCCGACGATGACGATCGGCGACCAGATCGCGGAGTCGGTCCGGCTGCACCGCGGCGCGTCGAAGGCGGCGGCGCTCGAGCGGGCGGTCGAGGTGCTCGGCCTGGTCGGCATGCCGCGGCCCGCCGAGCGGGTGTCGCAGTTCCCGCACCAGCTGTCCGGCGGCATGCGGCAGCGCGTGATGATCGCGATGGCGCTCGCCTGCGAGCCGAAGCTGCTCATCGCGGACGAGCCGACGACGGCGCTCGACGTGACCATCCAGAAGCAGATCCTGGAGCTGATCGACTCGCTGCGGCGGCGGCTGGGGATGTCGGTGATCCTGGTCACGCACGACCTCGGCGTGATCGCCGGCACCGCCGACCGGGTGGCGGTGATGTACGCCGGGCGGATCGTCGAGACCGGCAGCACGCCGGCGCTGTTCGCCAACCCCCGCCACCCGTACACGGAGGCGCTGTTCGAGGCGCTGCCGGAGCGGGCGGCGCTCGTGGCCGAGGGCAGCGGTGTGGTCGGCGGGCGGGCTGGGCGGCGGCTTTACAACATTCCGGGGCAACCGCCGGACCTTACCGCCCCGCCGCACGGGTGCAAGTTCGCGCCCAGGTGCCGGTATGCGCGGGAGGAATGCAGGCAAACGGAGCCAGCACTAACGGACGCGGGCGGCTCGCATGCGTATCGCTGCTTCTTTCCAGTCGGGCGGGACGTCGATCTTGGCGAGCCGGCTCACGATCTTGAAGCTCTACAAAATGCTGGCGATTCCCGAGATGTAAGTCTTGAGAATCAAGGCGAAATGCTTGGCGGTCAAAAGCCTCAGGTGCAAAGGCTTGAAGATCAAGGCACGAAAGCGCGTGGGAGCGACGGCGGCCTTGGCGGGTATTTCCGCCGACGGTCCTCTTCCGGAAGGTCGGAGGATGAAATATCCCCGGAGACGTCTGCCTCGCCGGAGGCGGGGGAAGTGGTCGGCGATCGGGTGACCGATCCTGCGTCGGTTCGTGATGACACCGGGACGTCGGCTGGGACGGATACTGCGGTTGGGTCTGAGACGGCGGTTGGGTCTGAGACAGCGGTTGGGTCCGGCCCTGCGGTTGGCTCCGAGGCGGCCGGGGCGGCACCGACGCGCGAGGAGGAGGATTTGCTCCGCGGGGCTGACGCCGGGGCGGCCGGGGCTGGTGTCGCCGGGGCTGGTGCGGCCGGGATGGCGGCGTCCGGGAACGGAGCGGTCCGGGGGGCGCCTGGCACGCCCGGGGAGGCCCTCCTCGTGCTCTCTCACCTGGTGAAGAACTTCACGGTGACAGCCGGGGCGGTGATGCAGCGCCGGATAGGGGAGGTTTCCGCCGTCGCCGACGTGTCGTTCCAGATTCCCACCGGGTCGACGTTCGGGTTGGTGGGGGAATCCGGGTGCGGCAAGACCACGGTCGGGCGGTTGATCGTGGGGCTGGAGAAACCGACCGCCGGGTCGATCGTGCTTGGCGGGCGGGATCTCGCGTCGCTGCCGGGGCGGGAGCGACGTCGGCAGGCCCGGCTGGTCCAGATGATGTTCCAGGACTCCTACGCGTCGATGGACCCCCGGATGCGGGTGGGGACGATCCTGCGCGAGCCGATGATTATCCAGCGCGACGGGAACCGCGCCGCGCAGGCGAAGCGGGTCTCGGCCATGCTGGACGAGGTGGGGCTGCCGTCTGCAGCGTCCGAGCGGTACCCGCACGAGTTCTCCGGCGGGCAGCGGCAGCGGCTCGGGCTCGCCCGCGCGCTGATGCTGCGGCCGTCGATGATCGTGGCCGACGAGCCGGTGTCCGCCCTCGACGTGTCGATCCAGGCGCAGATCCTCAACCTGATGCTCGACCTGCAGCGCGAGCACGGGCTGACGTACCTGTTCATCTCGCACGACCTGTCCGTCGTGCGCTACATGGCCGACGTGATCGGCGTGATGTACCTCGGCAAGCTGGTCGAGGTCGGCCCGGCCGACTCGGTCTACTCCACCCCGGTTCACCCGTACACGCGCGGGCTTATCGACACCGTGCCGGTCGCCGACCCGGTACTCGAACGGGCCAAGGAGAACCAGGGCGTGCGCGGCGAACTCCCCTCGGCGGTCGCTCCCCCATCCGGCTGCCGGTTCCGCACCCGATGCCCGCGCGCCCAGGACCTGTGCGCGGCCGAGGAGCCGCCGTTGCGCCCGTTCTCCGCCGACGGCCACCTGGGCGCCTGCCACTTCCCCCTCGCTGAGCCGGATCCGGGCGTCTAGGGGGTGTGCGCCGCGCGCTTCTTGCTGTTATCTGGCCGCAACCGGCCTGGATGTGTACCCCGCGCGGGCGGGGCAGATGGGCACTCGTGCCTGTTTGCGCCTGCTGGGACCTGGGCCAGGGCAGGCCAGCTGAGAGCCGGGGGGTTTCACGGGCGCGAGGGGTCGCCGCCGAGCGCCACGGTGATGGGTAGGAGCAACCTCTGACGGGGGGAAGCAACATGGCTCGGTCGCAAGTGCTTGAGAAGACGGATAAACGTGACTGCGTGGTGATCGTGGGGGCCGGCTTCGCCGGCTTCAACGCCGCCAGGGAGCTGTCGAGCCTGGTGGGTGACACGACCGATATCGTGGTGATCAACTCGACCGACTACTTCTTGTACTTGCCGCTGATGCCGCAGGTGGCAGGCGGACTGGTGGAGCCTGCGCATGTTTGCGTTTCGCTGCCGCAGCGGCTGCCCAAGGTGCGGTTTGTGCTTGGCACGGTGCGCGATGTCGATCCCGAGCGCAAGGTGGTGAGGTGGGCCGGCCCCGACGGCTCATCGGGTGAGGTCGGCTATGACCGGGTCATCCTGACTGCCGGGAGCGTGAACAAGCTGCTGCCGATCCCCGGTATCGCCGATTACGCGCACGGGTTCCGCAGCATCGCCGAGGCGATGTTCCTGCGCGACGAGATCACCCGGCAGCTCGAGCTGGCCGCCGTTGCCACCGATCCGGCCGAGCGCGACGCCCGGTGTACCTTCGTGGTCGTCGGAGCGGGCTACACCGGCACCGAAGTCGTGGCCCAGGGTCAGCTGCTGACCACTCGGCTGGCCAAGAAGATGCCAGGCCTGGCCGGCCAGCAGATCCGGTGGATGCTGCTCGACACCGCGCCGCGGCTGCTTCCCGAACTCGATCCGCGCCTGTCCAAGACCGCCGACCGGGTGCTGCGGCGGCGCGGGGTGCAGGTGCGGACCGGCCAGTCGGTCACCAAGGCGATGCCCGACTACGTCATCTTGTCGACCGGGGAGACGGTTCCGACCAAGTGCCTGATCTGGTGCGTCGGCGTCCGCCCCGATCCGCTGGTGGACGGCCTCAATCTCAAAACTGACCGCGGGCGGCTGGTCGTCGACGAATTCATGTCTGTGCCCGGCGCCCCGCACAACTACGCGTGCGGGGACTGCGCCGCCGTGCCCGACGTTACCCGTCCCGGCGAGGTCTGCGGCATGACCGCCCAGCACGCCGTGCGGCAGGGCAAGCAGGTGGCCAGGAACGTCGCCGCCTCCCTGGGCAAGGGCACCGCGAAACGCTACCAGCACCACGACGAAGGCTTCCTGGTCGATCTGGGTGGGGCCGCCGCCGCCGCGAACCCGCTGAACATCCCGCTGTCCGGGCCGGCCGCCAATGCCGTCACCCGTGGCTACCACCTAACCGCGATGGCGGGTAACCGGCTGAGGGTCCTCGGCGACTGGACCCTGAACGCGGTCACGCGACCGGAAGGGATCTCGTTCGAGGTGGTCAGCGCCGCATCGGTGCCGCTAGACCCGAACAAACCACGAGGCTGACACCGCTGGGCATTCCACTAGGACCGCCTTGCCCTGGTGGCGGCATCAGCGTGTCGGGCCCGGCTGAAGGTCGATCTTGCGCGCTTGGCTGGGGCCGTTCTGGTCCCGTCGGGGATCGAGGCCCGTGGGCGGGTCTGGCCTGGCCTGGCCTGGCCCGGGGATTAGGCGAGGTCGGCTGCCACTGCCGCCGGGGTGCTTGAGGGTGACGGTTTCGAGTCAGGGGCTGTGGCGGAGAAGTAGAGCTGTTGGAGGATCTGCGCCCCGGCGCCTGCGGCAACGCAGTCCTCCCCGTGGGCCGCCGCGCTGACTTCGACGCGGCGCCAGTTCGAGGCGGGTCGGTATCGGTTGATGGCGTCGGTTACGGCATCGAGGTAGATTTCGTCGTGGCGCAGGAAGTCCGAGCCGGCGAGCACTATGCCGCGCACATCGAGGGCCTCGACGATGTTGAGCGCGCCCACAGCGATGGCCTTGGCGGCGCCCGCGACGTCGTCGCGCTCGAGCGCGGTGTTGTGGATCACCTCAAGGCATCCGTCACGTCCGCAGACGCAGCGGGGCCCGTGCAGGTCGATGACGGTGTGGCCGAACTCCCCGGCGTTGGTGTGGTGGCCGCGGTGGACGGCGCCGCTGAGCCACAGGCCGGCGCCGACGCCCGCCTCGATCAGGATCACCGCCGTGTCGGCCTCGTGGCCGGGCTGCGCCCAGGCCTGGCCGGCGGCCGCGGCCGAGACGTCCTTGTCCACGAGCACGGGGAGTCCGAGCACGTCTTGGGCCATCTGCTGCAGCGGCACATCGTGCCAGCCCTCCAGCCCGTATGCATCTCGCACCACGCCCAGCCGCTGGTCCAGCGGGCCCACCATGCCGATACCGACCCCGACGAGGTTCCCGCCGTCCGCATCGACGGCCTGACGCAGCTGCCGGGTGCCGGCTTTGAGTTTCTCGAGGACCGCTCCCGGTGCGAAGCCGCGGGGAAGGTCGTACCAGAGTCGTGATCGCACACGTCCACGCAGGTCCACGCGGGTCAAGCGCAGCCCTCTCCGAGTGACGTGCGCGCCGACGGCCTGCCGGGCCGTGTCGAGCAGTTGGTGCATGGTGGGCGGCTTGCCGACGCCGTTCCGGCGCACCCCCAGGGGCTCCAGCAGTCCTGCGCTCGTCAAGCGCGCGAGGACATTCGAGACCGCCTGAGGTGTCAGGCCGGTCCGCGTCGCCAGCGCAGCGCGATCGACGGCCTGCTGCTGCCGCGCCATCCCGAGGACCAGGGCGTCGCTGCGCCGGGCGATCAGAGCGGCGCCGCCGCGTGCTGCCATGGGGCGAGTTTACATTACGCAATGACATTGCTATATTTTTCCGGTGATCGCTGTGGGTCAGCGGCCGGCGTTGATCTCGTGACGCGCGCGGCTGTCGGTTACGCGCCGAGCCCTGTCCTGAGACTGCCCTGGCTGAGCACTCGAGGAGCTCGGACATGACCAGAGCCGGCAGCACCGCGGCGGCGGTCGGCCTCGGAGCCACGGGTGCGCTGGCGGCCTCCAGCCTGATCGGCGCCGGCCACGGCGTGGCGGGCTTCAATCCAAAGCCCCCGGGAAGGCGGGCAGGCCTCGCGCCGTGACCGCAACGCAGTCCAGGCGGCGCCAACCCCCAGGAAGCCCCCCCCGGCACGACGCCTATCTGCCGGAGCGCCGCTTTCCGCGCGACATGGAGGAACGAAATGACTGACGCGATTTCCGCCGCCGAGCACGCCGACCGTCGTGCTCGTCTGAGCGAGCACGTCCGCACGCTCGGCGCCGCGGGCTACGTGGTCTGCGACCCGACCTACATCACCTACCTCACCGGATTCCGGTTCCTGTCGACCGAGCGTCCGACCGTGTATCTCCAGAACGCGGCGGGCGACGACGTGATCTTCGTCGCCGGGTTCGAACTCGAGCGCACACGCGCCGAAGCGGACTTCGAGCGCATTGAGACCTACCCGGAGTACCCCGGCCTCGAGCACCCGATGCGGATTCTGGCCCGCGTCGCCGCCGACCTCGGCCTGCGCGGGACGATCGCGGCCGATCACGACGGCTATCCCGGGATCCTCGGTTACATCGGCCCGAAGCTCAGTGAGGTGACCGGCGCCGAGGTCATCGACATCGCCGCGCAGATCGAGACGATGCTCGCGCGCAAGAGCCCCGCCGAGGTGGAACTGCTGCGGGAGAGCGGCCGCTGGTGCTCGCACGCCCACCGGCTTCTCCAGGAATACAGCGTCCCCGGCAGCACGGAGGCCGAGGCCAGCCTGCGCGCGCAGAGCGAGGCGACGCTGACGATGCTCGCCGAACGCGGACCGGGCGGACTTCTGGGGTCAGGAGACGGAGTCAAAGCAGGCTACCGGGGCCAGATCGGCCACCGCAGCGCCTGGGCTCACGCCGTCGCGCACAACATCGGATTCCAGCCCGGCGACGTGCTCGTGAGCGAGACAGGCGCGCCCGTCTGGGGCTATCACGCAGAGCTGGAACGCACGATGGTGATCGGCGAGCCGACCGACCGGATGCGCTGGCTCTTCGACCACATGCTCGCAGCGCGCAAGGCGGCGTTCGACGCGATCGTCCCGGGTGCCACCAGCGCCGACGTCGACGGCGCGGTGAACGCGTACTTCGAGAAGCACGGCCTCGCAAGCTACTGGCGCCAGCACGTGGGACACGGCACCGGCCTTCGAGTGCACGAGACGCCGTTCATCGACGCAGGAAACCCCGCGCCGCTGCAGCCCGGCATGGTGTTCACCGTCGAGCCCGGCCTCTACGACCCCGAGGTCGGCGGATTCCGGCATTCCGACACCGTCGCCGTGACCGAAGACGGATACGAGCTCCTCACCGACTACCCAGACGACCTCGAGAGCCTCGTCATCCCGGCGACTACACCGGCGCCAACGCCCTGGTGATCGTCTCCGCTGACAGCGATTTCGGCGAGCTCCTGGCCGCTGCACGCGGGGCGACGCGACCCTCGGTCGTTCTTCTCCGCTCTGCCGACCGGCTTACGTCCGACCAGCAGGCAGCGCTGCTCGCGGCGAACCTGCCAGCGGTCGCAGACGACCTGGAAGCATGCGCGATCGTCACCATCACGTGGGGCCGGATGCGAATCCGGTCACTGCCCATCGTTCCCGCCGGCTGACCCCGCGCTCGTAGCCGCCGATATGGACGCTTTAGCGGACATTTAATGCTGTTCGCCGACGGGAACCGAATGGTTGATCTGGGTGGCATGGTACGCCACGGTAGTGACATTCCCGGGACCCCTGGGCGCAACATTGGAGATCCCTGGCCGGGGTTAAAAACTGCGCATGTAACTTCCCGCCTCTGCTGCGGGACGTTCTGGGCGTCCGCGGCCGAGCGCGGCATGGGGGCAGGGTGACCGGCCTCGGATACAGCCGGTGCGTCCTGCTCCCGTATGCGGAAGTGATGCAAGGGCGAACTCCTGCCGACGGCTGCCTGGTTTGCACTATCCTGCTTCGTGGTGCCGAGGGGAAAGGGCCGCCGTGCCGCAGGATGGTGATGAGCGCGAGATGCCGGGTTTCGACATGAAAGTGCCGACCTCGGCGCGGGTGTGGAATTACTGGGTCGGGGGTAAGGACAACTTCGCCGCTGACCGGGAGGCGGGAGAAAAGATCCTGGAAGCCATGCCGACGCTGCGGATGATCGCGCAGTTGTCGCGGCGGTTCCTGATCGACGTGGTGCATGATCTGGCGGCGGAGCGCGGTATCCGGCAGTTCCTGGACATCGGCACCGGGCTGCCCACAGCGGACAACACCCACGACGTGGCGCAGCGGGCCGCGCCCGGCGCGCGGATCGTGTACGCGGACTACGACCCGGTGGTCCTCACGCACGCCCAGGCGCTGCTGACCAGCACCCCCGAGGGGAAGACGGACTATATTCAGGCGGACGTGCGGGACCCGGAGGTGATCCTGTCAGCGGCCCGGCGGACGCTCGACTTCAGCGAGCCGGTAGCGGTGATCCTTATCTTCGTCATGCACTTCGTCCCGGATGCCGAACGTCCGCACGATATCGTGCGGAGGCTGATGGAACCTCTGCCGCCGGGCAGCTATCTCGTCATGGCTCACGCCGCCAGCGACATCGCGGCGGACTTCATGGCAGCGGGTGCCGACGCCTACAACGATCGCGTTTCGGCGCAGATCACGCCACGTGACCGTGCTGGGGTCAGTCGTTTCTTCGACGGGCTGGAGATGGTCGGCCCCGGCGTGGTGCCGCTGGCTGAATGGTCCGGCACCTCCGGCGACCGCGGGCTGCAGGCATACTGCGGCGTCGGCAGGAAGCGGTAGGACCCGGCCGCCAAGACCGCGGAACCTCGCCTAGTGCTGGTCGGTCCTGTGCCGGGTCAGCATGTCGAGGCCGAAGTCGGCCTCCGGGTTGCGCCAGACCGAGTGGGCGTGGTTGGCGTTGCGCTGGGTGTTGTCCCACTCGATGAGCAGCCGTGGCCCCTGCAGCCGGTAGTAGTGCGGAGCGCCAGGCTCGAGCGGGCCGGCCCATGCGAGGAACACCGCGTTGAGTGCGGCGTCGTCGTAGGCCGCCATCGGGGACACGCTGTCGGGCACGCGGCCGAAGTAGGTGCCCAGCAGCGACCGCAGGAGGTCGCGCTGGCCGCTGTCGAGCTCGCTGCCCGGCAGGCCCTTGGGCGCGGCGGAGTACGCGATCACCCGGTGGTCCGCGTCGGTGTATCCCGCCGCGTGATCGATGGAGTCGCTCGCCGTCTGGAGCTTGTCCTGCTCGGCGGGGTCGGGGAACCGCTCGCCCCGCCAGATGCCCGCGAGCGGGATCACCCGGTCCCCGTCGCTGATGGCGGAGCGGTTGGCGGTGACGAGGTCGGATGGCGCCTTCGGCAGCAGCACCGCTTGTCGCCTGAGCTGGGGCGGGAGCGACCGCACGAGCTCGCGGGCCAGGTCCTCGGCCCGGGCCAGCGGCCGGTTGCTCGCGCCGCCGAGAAGCGGCGAGGCGGCCGGGTCGGCGCCCATGAAGCACGGCGTGGCAGCGACCAGCTCGCCGTCGACCACGAGGTTGTTGAGCGATACGTGGTGGCCGCCGAACCGGTAGCCCCAGGCGCCGACCTGGCCCGGGGCGCCGAAGACGCGCAAATAGTAGAGGCCGGGATCGCGGCCGCGCTCACGGTCGAACCGGGCGGTGAAGCCCTCGAGGCGGTCCAGCACGTTCTCGAGCCCCATGATCGTGGCGACCGTGACGTACCCGGCCAGGGAAAGCCCGGCCGCGACCAGTGTCATCGCCGCGCGCTGCTGCGCGGGCCGCTGCTGGTGCAGGGCAAGCCCGCCGTGATCGGTCGGCGTGTAGAACCACCGCCGGCGCTCGGCCTCGCTGACGTCGTCGGCCGGGCCTGCCCACTGCGCGGCCGGCCGCTGCGCATCGTCTAGCCGCTCGAGCCAGGCCTGCGCAGCCTCGGCCATCTCCGTCGCGGTCTGGCGGGGTGTGGTCATACCTCTCAGCCTCGCTGACACGGCCACTCCCGTCCACAACGTGTCCCGAGGGATCCGCGCCCACGCCCACCGGCGGCAACCGCGAGCTGCCGACCGTCATCGCCTTCATGCGGGCCGCCCGCGGCAAGCGCGAGGAACTGAAGGCGTCGCCCGAGGCTCTGATAGAGCCGACCAAGTTCCGGAGAACCGGGCATGATCAGCCTGTCCGTCAAAGCGGGGCAACCTCACAGGCGGTTGCCCGTTCGAAGTGACGGCGCGTCGACGATGTCATGCGGCGCACCCGCCTGGGCGACCGCCACATCGATGCAGAGATGAACAAGTCATCGGATGCTTAGCGCCTATTGACGGAATATTTCCTCCAGGTTACCGTAAATCGCCGCGATAGATCGGATGAATTGCCGCGAGGTGCCCCCTCTGCGACTTGTCGTTACGGACCCCCGAAGGAGACCCACCCCGTGCTACCCGTAAGACGTCGAACGCTCGCCCTTCTCTCAGCCGGGATCGCAGCGGCGGCGGTTCTCGCGACCGGCCCGGTGTCCTCAGCCGCCGCTAACACCGCAGGTCCCCGACTGATTTACACAGCCCCCAACGGCTCAGGCACCCAGTGCTCGTCGCGGGCGCCGTGCTCGATCACCACGGCCCAGCAGGCCGCGCGACTCGCCCTCAAGGGACACGTCGCGGACGTGCACGTGGTCCTGGACGACGGCACCTACAGGCTGACTGCCCCTCTGGATTTCGGTGCGGCCGACTCGGGCAGCCCAGGGCACCCGGTCGAGTGGACAGCCGCGCCCGGTGCCCACCCGGTGCTCTCTGGCGCGACTCGCGTGACTGACTGGACGGCGTCATCCCTCCCGGGCGTGTGGTCAGCGTCCGTTCCGGCCGGAAGCGCCAGCCGCCAGCTCTACGTCAACGGCACGGAAGCGCCTCTCGCCCAGGCCACGCCATCCCAGCTGCAGTTCTCCGGCGGCTGGAAAGGCTCGGCCACCGGGTACGACCTGACAGCCGACCCGGCCGCGCTCGCGTTCTTCTCCGCGATGACCCCGGACCAGCTGCAGCAAGTCGAGTTCGACTACCCCGGCGGGAACGGGCAGTGGACCGACTCCAAGTGCCGCGTCCAGTCGCTGTCCGGCAGCTCATTGACGTTGGACGAGCCGTGCTGGACGGACATTACGAACCGGGCCACCTACGCCGACGCCAGCGGCACCCTGCCCTCGATGAGCATCTCGCAGATGCCCACCACGATCCAGGACGCGGCCAGCCTGCTGGATCCGGGCCAGTGGTTCCTCGACCAGTCCAGCCACACCCTGTACCTCGACCCGCTGGACGGGGCCAAGCCGGCCAGCCTCGACGTCGAGCTGCCGCGCATGGAAACTCTGGTGCAGGGCGCCGGGAGCCTAACGCACCCTGTCCATGACCTTACGTTCTCCGGGCTCACGTTCTCCTACGCCACATGGAACGCACCGTCCGGGCCGGCGGGCTTCGCCGATGTACAGAGCAACCTGCACATGACCGGGTCGAACAACCAGGGGATGTGCACTTTCTCCAGTCCGGCCGGCTCCTGCCCCTGGGGCCTGCTGACCGAGCCGCACGCGAACATCTCCTTCACTGCGGCCGATCACATCACGCTGACCGGTAACACGTTCGCCGACCTCGGCGGGGCGGGCCTCAACATCGCTTACGGCTCGTCGCACAACCTCGTGCAGGGCAACGAGTTCACCGGCATCGCGTCGACCGCGATCCTGCTCGGCTGCACGGCCGACCCGACACCGATCAACCCCGACCCGGCTCACTTCCCTGACTACCTGACCACGAACCCGGATACTGCGCAGACGATCAAGGACAACTGCACCCCGGACCCGGCCGCCGTAGCCGCCGACACGATCGGCGCGAACGAGATCGACACCGGCAACACGATCTCCGACAACGTCATCTCCCACGTGGGCACCGACTACCCGTCGGCCAGCGGAATCACGCTGCTGTTCAACCGGGACACGCTGGTCACCCACAACGAGCTCTACGACCTGCCCTACACCGGCATCACCGCCGGCGTTATCCAAGGACACATCGACTCGGCCGCCAGTCCCGATAACTCTCTCAACATCGACGCCGATAACACGATCAGCTACAACCTCATCCACGACTACCTGCAGGTACTCGGGGACGGCGGCGGGATCTACATGGAGGGCCACCAGGCCGCCTACCAGTACGAGGCCGACGGCAGCACGATCGACTTCGACGCCACCATGGCGCACGGCCTGGAGGTGATCGGCAACGTCACCTACAACGCGGGCCCGGGCTTCGCGTCCTACTACGACGACGCCGGCTCGGAGTGGATCCACTACGTCGGCAACGTGCAGTTCGGCACCAACGGCGCCAACGCTCAGGGCGGCTGTGCGCCGACCGGGCACTTCCTCGTCGAGGGCAACTACTTCTCGGCACCGGACGGCCAGTACATCTGCGCCAACACGGTCGACAGCCACGTCGGCAGCAACACCACCACCTCTGCCACCCCGGGGCCGAACGACCTCCAGCTGACGCCGCTGCGCAGCGCCGGCCCTGACGCGTCGACAGGACTGGCGTTCGCCGACGCCACCAACCTGGAGACGGACTACATCTCGCCCCCGCAGGCCATGTACTCCAACGGCACCACGAGCATGCGGGTGCTGATCGGCGGCGCGGGATTCGCCCCGGGCACCCCGGTCTACTTCTCCGGCCATGCATCCCCGAAGGTGGATGTGCTCTCACCTGGCTTTCTGATCGCAACACTCCCGCCCGGCGCGGACACCTTGAACGTCTCAGTGGGCGGCCTCGTCGCCGCACCCGTGATCTCCGCGCCAGCGCCGGGGACGACCGGAGTCGCGGGCAAGCTCACCATCAACGGCTCCGGCATCACCGGTGACACGGTTGCCGTGACCGGCGACGGCACCCCCGTGTGCGTCGCCACCGTCACGAGCTCGGCGTGGTCGTGCACCTCGACGGAGCCCGACGGCCAGCACACGTTCACCGTCGTGCAGTCGAACCCGCGCGGCGTCGAATCGCTGGCGGCCACAACCGTCTTCGTGGTCGGCCAGCCTCCGGCCGCCGTCCGTCTCAACGACACAGACCCCGACTTCCAGTACTCAGGATTCAGCTACCAGGACGACCGGGGACTCGGCGATTACGGCAACGATATACATTACGCGTCGGCCAACGGCTCGACAGTTACCTACACGTTCGTGGGCACCGGCATCAAGGTATACGGGGAGCTGAGCACCGACGAAGGCCACTACTCGGCGGTGCTCGACGGAGGAACCCCGGTCCTCGTCGATACCGTGCCCAGCGACGGTACACGTCAGGGAGACGTCGTGACCTGGTCGGCGGAAGGCCTGACCGCCGGCGTGCACACGCTCGTCCTGACCAAAGTCGACGGCACGTATATGACCTTCGACGGAGTAGAGGTCGACAACAGCTAAGGCAGCCATCGCCTCGTTGTCAGAGCCCGCACGCTCGTCGGCTCTGACAACGACCCCGCCTCCGGGGACAGACCCGTAAACCGGCCCATGAGCGGTCCGCCGAGTACCTGCGAGTGCCCCTTCAGCACCGATTCAGCACGCCCTGTCGGAGATGAATGACTGCTTCCGCGCGGCCCCGCCCGCGATTGCCGGGCCTCGGCGCGGACGCGCTGCAGTTGGCGGACGAGGGCGGCCAGCTTGAACAGGGCCGCCTTCCAGCCCCATCCGAGGCTGGTGACCGCGTCCCGCAGCGGTTCCGTCATGTCGCTTGAGTTGAAGTTGTAGCCGAACCCGCCGGACTGGACCGTCTGGCTGAATTCGGACTCGCTGCCGCAGCCGTCCTGCCCGCCGGTCACGAGCTGAGTAACTCACACGCCACCGACAATCACAACAGGGCCGGCGGATATCCGCGCGGGAGCGTCATGGCGGGGAAGGCTCTACCCGGCGGAAGGGATCGTCTACTCGGGCAGTTTTCCGGGCGTTGACGTTCTGTGCGACCGAAACGTGATGACCGGCCGCCCCTCGCAGTCGCCCGGACGCCTGCTGGCTCCCGGCGCCGGGCGGCGGGTGATCCTGCACGCAATGCACAGCGCCAGCAACCGGCTGGCCTGCGCCGTATGGCAGGACGGGGTCCTGCTCCGCTCGCTCAGCTTGTCACCAGGCGGAGGGATCAGCGAGGACATCGGCGCCCCGCTGCCGTTCGAGGCATCGTTCTGGGCAGGCGAGCACCCCGTTGCCCTCGAGCTGGGCGACGCGGCGCTTCTGGCGCTGGCGGGATTCGCAGTCGAGGGCCGCCCAGCCGACGACCTCATCGACCCCTGGGCGGTCAGGCTCATCAGCTACAGGTAACGGCCGCCAGCCCGGTCACCAGTGCCGACCTCTAGGCGCTCGTCCTGACCCACAAACGCACCAGTTACACGTTCGGACCCGGCGGCTCGCTGATCCCGAAAGCCGACCAACCCGCTGCGCCGCACAAGACTGGGCAATATGGGCGTCTGTGTGACCTCGGGGGTTGTTCACCTTGCGGACCGAGTCGGCGATCTGCGGCCGGCGCTGACCAATTCTTGGCGGGTCAACCTTCTGCACGCCTTCAGACTGGGTAGTGGTTGGGGCCTTGGGTGTAGGTGCGGCCGCGTGGGGTGGTCCACTGGTGCCAGCCGGGTTGGGGCTGGGTGACGTTCCAGCCCGGTGACTGCTTGACCCTATGGCATTTGCGGCTTCTGGCTCCGGCGTTGCACGCGCAGGTGCGTCCGCCCTGGTCGTAGGGGGTTGCGTGCTCGAAGTCACTGTCTATTGCGTGGCGGGAGCAGGGCGGGAACGTGCAGATGCGGTCGCGGATCTGGACCAGGTGGCGGAGGGTTTTGTTGGGCTTATAGCCGTGCGACTCGTTCCGATGGTCGCAGTCGTAGGTCGGCACCGGCGCCAGGTTCACGCTGTATTCCAGGCCCGAGGGGAGGGTCAGCGCCCAGTGGCCGCACCAGTCGGGGTCGCCGGGCGGGCCTGTGCCGCGGCGGTCGAGCGCCCAGCCGGCCCCTGGTGGTCCGGGCGGCCCGGGCGGCGCGGTCTGCGGTTGCGCGCGCAGTTGCGTCAGGCGGGCTTTGGTGATGGTGAGGTTGATCCGGGCCGGGAGCGCGACTAGCGGCGGGGGCGGTCCCCCGGGCGGGCGGGCGAGGCGGCCCTGCGGGCCGACTTTGGCGCAGCCGTGCCCGACCGCGATGCCGTTGGCGTCGGTGATCGTGACGCAGATGGCGGTGTGAGGGCTGAGGGTCGCGGTGGCGGCGAGGGCCCGACAGAGGGCGGGGTCGATGGTGCCGAGTCCGTGTCCCTCGCCGGGGCGTTCGGCCTGGCCGAGGAGGGTGGCGAGTGGGAAGATCAGGTCGGTCAGCGTCGGCGGCGGGCCGTCGGGCGGCTTCAGGAACGCCGATCGCGGGGCCGGTTCGGGGCCGCGCCCCGTGTCATGGTCGGGGCCGCCGGCGGCGGGCGGCTCACTGCCGCCTCGCGGGCCGGGGCGTCCGGCACGACCGCTGCCAACGCCAGAGCCTCCGGGGCTGCCCTCGTCCGGTCCCCCGTCATCAGGTCCACCGTCGTCTGGTTCGCCGCCGTGGCCGCCGTCGCCCGGCCCGCCGCTGTCCGATCCGTCGCCCGGCCCGCCGCCGTGGACGTCGCCCGGCCCGCCGTCATCTGGCTGGCCGTCGTCGGGGCCGTCGTCGTCCGGTTCGCCGTCGTCGGGGAAGCCGCTGTCGTCGGGGGGCGCGCAGCGGCCGTCGCACTCATCGCACGGGCAATCGGACCCGCCCACGCCCGGGCCGCCGGCCAGCCCCTCGCCGCCGACCGGGCCGCCGCCGTCGGGAGCATTGGGGCTGGTCCCGGCGGCGTCCTCGGGACCGGTCCCGGAGGCGGCGTCAGAGCCGAGATGGCCGCAGGCGATCCGATCACCGGCGCAGATCCCGTTGAGGATGTCCAGGTAGGCCGCCGCCCGCAGCCGGTCCAGCCGCTCGCCCGGAAAGGCGCCGGAGTCCTTGTACTGCTTAGCGCGCGCGTCGAGATTGGCGTAGGCGGCCAGCGTCTCGTCGACCGGCAGGTCCCGGCCCAACAACCCCGCCGTCCCGGCCTGCTCGCGGAACATCGTCACCCTAGACCGGAGCTTCTGCGCCGACTCCCGCCGCCGCTCCGCCAGCCCCGGGTCGACCGCCGCCGCGATCGCGGTCGCGATCCGCTCCACCTGCGTGTACGTCTTGCGCGGCGGGGCCGTCAGCTCCGGCAGCAGCAGCTCCTCCGCCCGGGCCGCGTTCTCGTCCGACAGCTCCGCGAACACCTCCGTCACCAGCCGCGCCCGCGCCACGTCCAGGGTCCCGTCCCGCAGCAGCAGCTCGACGCCGGGCAGCCGGGCGCCGAGCTCCCACGCCGCCCGGGTCGTCCTCTCCGCCGACGGCACGGAGACCGCCAGCGCCAGCGCGACCTCCGCGACCAGCGAGTCGTCCCACCCATCGGGCAGGTCCCCGTGCCGCGGGCGGCCCAGGAAGGGCTGGTCGTCGTCGCGGACCAGCGCCCGGACCACGCCCAGCAGGCCCGCGCCCGCCCACGACTGCAGGGCCGCCATGGCGCGCAGCAGGCCGACCAGCTCCTCGCCCGTCGCCGACGCGCACCGCCAATCCGGCCCGGCCGCCTTGGCCAGGGCGACGGCCAGCTCCGGGCCCGGCGGGCGCTTATCCCACACCCCGCCCGAGGCGAACCCCGACAGCAGCTCCTCCCGCTCCTTCGCCGCCCCCAGCGTCCCCTCCAGCGCGTCCCACGGGCCGAAAACGCTCTCGCCATCGCCATCGGTCCCGGGATCCGCGTCGGCATCGGCATCGGCATCGGCGGAATCGCCGGAAGGGCCGGAGGGGCCGGAGGGGCCGGAGGGGCCGGAGCCAGAAGCAGCCGCGTCGGCGTCGGAACCGCCCGAACCGAAGACGTCGGAAGGGCCGGAAGGGCTGGGGGAAGCTGAGTCGGCGTCGGAACCGCCCGAACCGAAGACGTCGGAAGGGCCGGAAGGGCTGGGGGAAGCTGAGTCGGCAGGGAAGTCTGGGGCAGCCGGGCCGGGTGCGGCGTCGCCTGGTTGCGGGCCGGCGGGGCCGTCGTGCTCTGGGTCTTGGCCCGGGTGCTGTTCCATCAGGTTTCCCCCTCCCGATGACTTTTAAGTTGATACTCGAATTCTAATCCCTTTTAAGGACGATTGCTGCGGATAGGGGCTTACCTAATGGACACACTTACCTAACCTCGGCCGTGGCCGTAAAGCCCCTAGGATCGTCGCGTCCGCAGCTGCGGGGCTGAGGCCCGGACGGGAGGCGGAATCGTGGAATGGGACCGGGCCGCGGTCATTGGCCGCCTTTACTACCTGCGGAGAACGGACCCCGGCCTTATCCGGTTCGGCTCAGCCGCTCATCGCTACCTGCTTAACGCACCGCTCTCCGAGCAGGATGTCACCGCGTTCGAGGTGCGGCATGGCGTGTCGCTGCCCGATGACTACCGCGCCTTCCTTAAAGAGGTCGGCGACGGAGGAGCAGGCCCGTTCTATGGAGTCTTCCGCCTCGATCGCTCCGATCTGCCGATCCGCGCCCGCGAGGACCTGCTACCCGGCTTCCGTGTGGGAGGACTGGCGGTGTAGCGACATGGGCATCATCCCTGTCCAGTCCGACTTCGCCACCTGGTACTTGCAATGGCTCGGTGATCCGGAGCCAAGCTAGGCATCACAGCCATGGACGTGACCTGTATTGATGCCGGATGGCGCCGATGGCGATGGGCGGCCCGGGGCTGAGACGGCGGCTGAGAGCGGCGCTGCGGTGCTGGATTACCTGGCGGCCTGGGCGCTGCGGTGGGCCCAGGACTCGATGTCGCCGCCTTCGATCGCGAGCGCGAGCAGGTCGGGGAACGCGTCCGGGGTGCAGGCGAACGCGGGGATGCCGAGGGCGGCGAGGGCGGCCGCGTTGGCGGCGTCGAAGGACGGGGCGCCCTCGTCGGACAGCGCCAGCAGGGCCACGACCTGCACGCCCGCCGCGTGCAGGTCGGCCATCCGGGCCAGCATCTCCTCCTGGATGCCGCCCTCGTACAGGTCGGAGATCAGCACGAAGATCGAGTCTCGGGGCCGGGTGATCAGCCCCTGGCAGTAGGCGATCGCCTGGTTGATGTCGGTGCCGCCGCCGAGCTGGACTCCGAACAGCACGTCGACCGGGTCGGATAGCTGCGACGTGAGGTCCACGACGGCGGTGTCGAAGGCAACCAGCGATGTCCGCAGCGACCGGATCGACGCCAGCACCGCGCCGAAGACCGACGCGTACACCACCGAGGACGCCATCGAGCCGGACTGGTCGATGGCCAGCACCATGTCCCTGGCCACCACCTGCTGCCGCCGCCCGTAGCCGACCAGGCGCTCCGGGATGACGGTGCGGTGGGCGGGCTGGTAGCGGGCGAGGTTGGCGGCGATCGTGCGGTTCCAGTCGATGTCGCGCGGCCGAGGCCGGCGAGTTCGCGCCGCACGGTTGAGGGCGCCGGACACCGCCGCCCGGGTCCGGTTCGCGATCCGCTGCTCGATCTCCGCGACGACACGAGCGACGACCTGGCGGGCGGTCGCCTTCGTCGTCTCCGGCATGAGGTGGTTCAGGCTGAGCAGGGTGCCGACCAGGTGCACGTCCGGCTCGACCGACTCGAGCATCTCCGGCTCGAGCAGCAGCTGCCGGAGGTTAAGCCGGTCGATCGCGTCCCGCTGCATCACCTGGACGACGGTCGACGGGAAGTAGGCGCGGATGTCGCCCAGCCAGCGCGCCACCTTCGGGGCGGACGCGCCCAGCCCGGCGGACCGCCCTGGCTGCCCGGTCGAGGCGCCGCGACGGCCTTGCCGTCCGCCGAGCGACCCGGGTCGTCATTGTAGAGCGCGGCCAGCGCCGCATCGATGGCCTGATCCGCTGACGACAGGCGCGGGGCCACCCTCGTCGGCGGACGAGCCGAGCAGCAGCCGCCAGCGCCGCAGCCGCTCGTGCTCGTCGGTCGGGTTCTGGGGGAGGCCGGGTCCAGGGGGGCAGCCGGGTCCTGCGCGTTCATCGAGCCCCTTCCGACGTGGCGTGCCAGGATCATGGCGACCGTCCGCAGCGCGCCCGCCGCCCGCTCGGCGTCGATCTCGTCCGCGTCGCTCGTGCCGCCGCGCTGCGGCGCCGAGGCGACGCCGCCGCGACGGTGGCTGGTCGCCGGCAGGAGGTGCCTGACGGCCCGGCCGATGCTCGACCGCTCGGGCGCCGCGAACTCGCCGAACGTCCGCCGCAGCAGCGGCAGCACGTCAAGGAACTCCTGCTCCGACAGGGAAGCCACCCAGCCGTCGAGGATGCCGAGCAGATCCCGGTCGTGGGCGAGCAGCAGGCCGCTACCGGACAGGAACCCCTCCGCCCACCGCGCCTTGTCCGCCGCCTGGACGCCGACCGACAGCGCGGCGGCGAACCGGGCGGCGGCCTGCTGCGATGACAGCACCTCGCCGTCGGCCAGCAGCCGCACGACCCGCCCGGCGACCAGGCCGTGCACGTCGCGCCGCCCGTCGAGTCCGGACAGGGCCGTCATCCAGCGGTCTCGGGCGGGCCCGCCGAGCGTCCCCTTGCGCGTGCAGTCCGAGCGCCGCGTGCATCCCGTCGAGCGACGCCCGCAGCACCGAGGCGGCGTCGTCGGCCAGGCCGCCGGCCGCGGCGGGCAGCCCGGCGCAGACCCGGACGGTCAGCGCGTCCACCACGGCCGACAGCGCGCCGGTGTCGGTGCCGCGCACGTCGCCGTACCGGATCGCGCGCACCAGAGCCGGGACGGCGGCCATCAGCCGGGTGACGTCGGACTCGGTCGCGGCCGAGGCGTCCAGGGCGCGCAGCACCGGTGCGAGCGCCTCGGACAGGTCGGCCAGCAGTACGCGCTCGACCGCTCGGGTGACATCCGCCAGCGGCCGCGCCCGGCGACGCGACGGAAACGATCCTCGCGGTGGCGGCGGACTCCACCGTCGTGCCCCAGACGGCGGCGTCGATGATCTCCACCGCGAGTTCGGGCCGCCAGCGCAGCGTCCAGGTCTCGTGGAAGGTGCCGGTGCCGCGAACCAGGTCATCGGTGACCTCTCCCCAGCCGATGCCGAGCACGCCAAGCCGGTGCAGGAACACCGAGCGGCCCCGGTCTGTCTCCTTGCGCAGGTCAAGCGCGAGCGTTCGGGTCAGCGGCTCGATCTTCAGCTTGAGCGCCCGCGCCCGGGCGCGCAGGTCGGCGTCGAGCGGGACCGGCGGGGCGTCGTCCGGGACGGCGCCGAGCGCTTCGCCCACCACCAGGTCACGGGTGACGAACGCGGCCGCGAGATCGTCGCCGTCGCACATGACGGACTTGGTGGCCTCGCTGACCTCGGCCAGGCCGGCCAGCGGCCGGCCCCGCAGGACGGCCAGGGTCTCGGCCAGCCGGACCGCCTCGATGATGTGCGCCGAGGAGACCGGCAGGTCGTGGCCGCGCAGCACCCCGGCCACCCGGGTCAGCCAGCGGGCGATGGTCTGGTCCGGCACGGTGAACAGGTGCTGGTACCAGCCCGGCGACGTTATCCCGGCGCCGTACCCGGATGCGGACGCCAGCCGGGAGTGCGTCCACGGCACCCAGGCGAGCGCCGCCTTGCGCTTGGGGATGCCGCGCAGCAGCGCGGCGTCTTTCGAGGCCGGCGGCAGCGGCCCGGTCAGCGCGGGAACGTGCCAGGCGCCGCAGACGACCGCGACCGTACCGGTGGTTTCCTTGAGCGTCGCCCGCAGCACCTGCCGCATATGCGCCTCACGGCGCTGCTCGAGCAACGCTGCCGCTCCGGCCGGCCCGCAGCTCGGCCATCGCCTCGCCGATGGCGGCGAACACGGCGCCCTTCGGCTCGCGCGATTCGGCTCGGGCCTCGACCACGTCTTCCCACCAGCGCTCCGGGTCGTCGTAGCCGGCCGCCGCCGCGAGCTGCCCGATCGGGTCGATCTCGTCCCGGTCGGGGGCACCGTGCTCTTTCTCCTCGTGTTCCCCGGCCTGGTGCCCCCCCGCCTCGTGCTCCCCCGGCCTCGTGCTCCCCCGCCTCGTGCTCCGCACCGTGCTGCTCTCCGTCATTGGCCGCTCTCGTCGTGGTGCTGGCCGGCGAGCACCATCCCGGCGGGCAGGTCGCAGAACCGCACCGGCACCCCGTTCGCGGCCGCCCAGGCGAGCGCCTGCCACTCGGGCGAGAAGACCGCGAACGGCCAGAACGCCGACACTCGCGGCGCCTCGGGCGCGTAGGCCAGCAGCGCCACCGGCGGCACCATGCCCGGGTCGGCGGCCAGCGCGAGCAGCGGGTCGGCGTCGGCCGGCCCCTCGATCAGGACGGCCGCGGGCCTCAGCCGGTCAAGCTCGGCCGCGACCGATCGCGCCGAGCCCGGCCCGTGATGCCGGATGCCGAGCACCGAGACCCGCTCGGCGGCCGGGGAACCCGTCATCCGGCTACCTCGCGGCAGGCGCGGTAGAAGTCGTCCCAGCCGCGCCGCTCGCGGACGACGGCCTCCAGGTACTCGGACCAGACCGCGCCGTCGGTGACCGGGTCCTTGATCACCGCGCCGACGATCCCGGCGGCCACGTCGGCCGGGCGCAGCACGCCGTCGCCGAAGTGCGCCGCCAGCGCGATCCCGCTGGTGATGACCGAGATCGCCTCGGCCGGCGACATCGTCCCGGTCGGCGACTTCAGCCTGGTCCGCTGGTCGGCCGTCAGGCCCGACCGCAGCTCGCGGAAGATCGTCACCACCCGGCGGATCTCCTCGAGCGCCGACGGCACCTCGGGCAGCTCGAGCGCCCGGCCGAGCTGGGCGACCCGGCGGGCGACGATGTCGACCTCCTCGTCCTCGGTCGCCGGCAGCGGCAGCACCACGGTGTTGAACCGGCGGCGCAGGGCCGACGACAGGTCGTTCACGCCTCGGTCCCGGTCGTTGGCGGTCGCGATCACCGAGAATCCCTGGACCGCCTGCACCTCGGTGCCGAGCTCGGGGACCGGCAGCGTCTTCTCCGACAGGATCGTGATCAGCGCGTCCTGCACGTCAGAGGGGATCCGGGTCAGCTCCTCGACCCGGGCGATCCGCCCCTCGGCCATCGCCGTCATGACCGGCGATGGCATCATCGCGGCCTTCGACGGGCCCTCGGCCAGCAGCCGGGCGTAGTTCCACCCGTACCTGATCGCCTCCTCGGCGGTGCCCGAGGTGCCCTGCACCAGCAGCGTGGAGTCGCCCGAGACGGCCGCCGCCAGGTGCTCGGACACCCACGTCTTGGCGGTGCCGGGGACGCCGAGCAGCAGCAGGGCCCGGTCGGTGGCCAGGGTCGCGACGGCGACCTCGATCAGGCGGCGCGGCCCGACGTACTTGGGCGTGATCACGGTGCCGTCGGCGAGCGTGCCGCCGAGCAGGTAGGTGACCACCGCCTGCGGCGACAGCAGCCAGGAGGGCGGGCGCGGGCGATCGTCGTCGGCGGCGAGGGCCGCCAGCTCGCTCGCGTAGGTCTGCTCGGCGTGCGGGCGCAGCAGCTGCGCGCCGCCGACGGCCCCCGTGGTGCCAGTGTTGCCGGTGTTGTCAGTGGGGTTGCGGTGGTTTTTAGGGTTGCTCGGGTTGGCGGCGTTGGCGATCAACGGATCTCCTCGAGGAAGGCGCGGCGGAGCAGGATGGTTTCTGCGGTTTTCCGCACCAGCGGCGTCCAGGTCTGCGGGCGGGCGTCCGCGAGGCGGGTCAGCTCGGCCGCGTAGTCCCGGCCGCCGGTGGCGGGCAGGCCCCGGGCCGCCAGGTCGAGCAGCCCCCTCGGCAGTCGCGGGAGCACGGTCAGCGCCGCCGCCCGACCGAGGACGGCGAGCACGCCGTCGGCGAGTTCACCCGGCCACGGCATCGCGACGCCGCCGACCTCAGCGATCGCGCGGTTGGCGGCCGCGGGCCCCGGGGTCAGCTTAGTTTCCGCCAGCAGCGCCGCGGCACGGGCCGCGCGCCTGGCCGGCGGCAGCGCGGCCGCGAGCCGCTGGTCGTCCGGCCAGGCGGCCGGCGGGCGGCCGCCGCCGTCTTCAGGATCGCCCACCGCGAGCAGGGCCTCGGCCCATTCGCTGCTCCGCTGGCTGACCGCCGCCAGCCGCCAGCCGGCGTGCACGTCCAGCCTGCAGCTTCTCGGGGACGGGAAGTCCGACGATGTCGGCGGGCGGACGGCCGAGCAGCGCGGGCCAGCCGGTCAGCGGGACGGCCGCGATCAGCTGGGTCAGCAGCCACGCGCCGACGCCGATGGCCGGCGACGGCGGGCGACCGTCCATCCCGTCTCGGATCGCGGCGGCGTCGGGATCGCCTGGCAGTCGTCACGTTCAGCCACGGGCGCAGGCCGTGCCGCTCCAGCCGGATCACGGCCGCGGCCCGGTCGGTCGCGCGCTGGACGAACTCCGAATCGGGCAGCAGCGTCAGCAGCCGTCGGGCGACCGCGCGGACGGCGTCCACCCGGTCGTCGAGCGCGGCGTCGAGGAACGCTTCGTCCTCGGCGGAGAGGCGGCGGCGCAGGACCGCGAGCAGACTCGCTCGCTCGTCGCCCGGCAGTCGCGCCCAGTCGGCCGCCAGCAGGTCGCGTCCCGCGCCGGGGTCGCGTTCGCGCTCGGCGGTCAGGTAGGCGTGGCGCTCGGCGCGGCTGCCGGTCCGCCAGACCTCCGGGTCGTTCGACGCTTCGGCCGACGCCGCGGCCGCCGATCCTGAAGGTGTAAGGTCCGTCGGTGGGCTGTCCGGTGGTGTTTTGTCCGCTGGTGTCCTGTCGCCCGGCGCCCTCGCCGCTCGGGCCGTTTCCACCAGCGCAGCGTCAACGATCCGCTGCCAGTCGGGCCGCTGCTCGGCGAGCCACCGGCCCCGGACGCCGAGCACCGCGATGACCGCCGGCCGGAGCGCGATCGTGCGGACCGCCGCGTCCAGCAGGTCGGGCAGCAGCGGGGCCGACGCCACGTACCCGGCGTCGCTGGCGGCCGCGAGCAGGTCGGCCAGCAGCTCCTTGTCGGCGGCGGCGAACCCCGGTGCCAGCTGCGCGCCGCCGAGCTGCCGCAGCGCCCGCTCCGCGCGCGCTGACAGCTCGGGTACGGGCTCTTCGGCCGCCGGGGGCGGTCCTTGCTCCGCGACGACTTGCTCCGGCTGGAATCCGGACCGCCCGGCCACGGTCATGAGGGCGGCGGCGTCCAGCAGGGCCGCAGCCTGATCAGCGGCGTCGAGCACCTCTGCGTGGCTGGCGGCGGGACCGTCCAGGTCGGTGATCGCGAGGGGCCTGCGGGAGATGCCGACGGTGGCGGCCGTGACCAGATCTTCGAACGAGACCGTCCGGCCGCCCTGACCCGACTGCCGTGGCGGGTCATCGAACGATGCGTTCACGGAGCCAACGTCGTCCTTCCGGCCACTGTCGGTCACAGCGCCACCGCGCGGTCGCGGTGCCAGACCGCCAGCGGCAGCAGGCCGTCCGGGTGCCACTCGCCGGCCACCGTGACCGGATGCCCGCCCGACACGGCGAGCAGGGTCCACAGCGACTCGCGGTCGGCCAGCGGCAGCGCGGCGCCGCCCGGGTCGACCAGCCGCCACCGGTTTCCCGGTGAACCGGGGTGCCGGGTGGAGCAGGGCGGGCCACACGGTCAGCCAGGGATCTTGTTCCAGGCCGGCGGCGTACCCGGCCAGCAGGGCGTCGGCGTCTGCGCCGGCCGGCGCCGACGCCGACCGGACCGGCTCGGCGTGCCGCTCCCCCACGGTCGCGCGCAGCGCGGGCTGGCCGGGGTAATAGTGCAGGCTCGCGTGCAGCTCGGTCCCTGGCCGGAGCCGGGCCGTGTCCGGGTCCTGCCAGCCGCCGGCCCCGCCCGCCCGGCCGGGCGCGGCGAACGTGAGCAGCATCGCCCACCGGCCGCTGTCGCGGCCGCGCAGCCAGAGGCGGCGACCGGGGACCTGCCCGTCCAGCAGGTCGCGGACGCCGAGCACGGTCCAGTGGTCGGTCACCGGCTGGCGGGCGAGCACGTCCTGGCGGCTGGTCGGGTAGCCGACCCTGGACCTGACGGTGGCGGCGAGATCGGGCGGCAGGTCGCCAAGCCGCTGGTGCGCGCGGGCGAGCAGGTGCAGCTGCGCGTACTCGCCCAGCAGGCGGCCGGGCCATCCCTCGCCCGACGCGGGTACCTCCGACAGCCCGCGCAGGACGGCGGCGACGCCGGGGGCCTGCGCGTCGACCATCCGCGCCGCGATCTCGTCCGCGTGACCCCTCGCCGACGCGATCGCCGAAGGAGCGGCAGCGGACGCGCCTGTCCGCGTGGCCGACAGGCCGACCAGGACCTGGTCCCTGAGCCAGGACTCGAGCTCGGCCAGGCCGTTCGCCACCCGCTGGGCGCGCTGCTGCGCCCGGCGCGCGGCGGCGGCTTCGTCCTTGACGGTGCCGGGCACGGCGGACGTCGGTGAGTCGCCCGGGACCGTTCGGACGACTGATTTTTCCGCTTTTTCCGCTCGGGCGCGGCGGTCGGCCAGCCAGGCGGCGGCGAAGTCGGCGGGCGCGCTCTCCTCCGGCAGCGCTGCCGTTGGCCCAGTTCAGCAGCAGCCCGAGCGCGTGCTTGCAGGGGAACTTCCTGGACGGGCAGGAGCACTTGTAGGCGGGTCCGCTGAGGTCGACGACGACCTGATACGGGTTCTTGCCCGAGCCCGCGCACAGCCCCCACAGCACGTCGCCGGCGACGCCGGCGCCGCTGCCACGGGCGCCGGCCGCCCGAGCGCAGCCCGCGGAACGGCGCGAGGACTCGTCCGGGGCGAGGTCGAGAACGCGGTCGGCGCTCCACCGTGCTGGCATGGCGATCAAGCTAGCCGAAGCCACCGACATTCGCCTCTTTCCGCCTCGCCATTAACAATGTGCGCTTGGGTGCGACCGTGTGGCATAGTCGGCCGGTGACTGACTTCCGGGCCGATAATCGCGCGAACTGGGACGAACGGGTGCCCGCGCACGTGGCGTCCGCCTTCTACGGGATGCCGAGGTTTCTCGCCGAGCCGGACTACCTGAGCGACGTCGTCCAGTTCGACCGGCCGCGGCTCGGCGACATCGCCGGGCTGCGCGGCGTGCACCTGCAGTGCCACATCGGGACCGACACGGTGTCGCTGGCCCGGCTCGGCGCGTCGATGACCGGGCTCGACTTCTCCGGGCCGGCGGTCGAGGCGGCGACCAGTCTCGCCGCCTCGACCGGGGCCGACGCGACGTTCGTCCAGTCGGACGTGTACGCGGCGGCCGACGTGCTCGCGGCCGGGCTCGTTCGACCTCGTCTACACGGGGGTCGGCGCGCTGTGCTGGCTGCCCGACATCCGCCGCTGGGCCAACGTCGTCGCCGCGCTCCTGCGCCCGGGCGGACGGCTGTTCATCAGGGACGGCCACCCGATGCTGTGGACCATCGAGGACCGCGACGACGACCTGCTGCTGGTGAAGTACCCGTACTTCGAGCAGCCGGAGCCCTTCACCTGGACCGAGGGCGGCACCTACGTGGACACCGACGTGGTGTTCACGCAGAACGTCAGCCACGAATGGAACCACGGCATCGGCGAGATCGTCACCGCCCTGCTCGAGGCCGGCCTCGACCTCACCGGCCTGGTCGAGCACGACAGCGTGCCCTGGAACGCCTTCCCCGGCAAGATGGAGCAGATCGCCGGGGGCGAGTGGCGGCTGGCCGACCGTCCGGCCCGGCTAGCGGACAGCTTCACGATCCAGGCGGTCAAGCCACCTCGGTAAGCGTCGCCCGGCGGGCCAGGTCCATGGTGCCAGGCAGGCCGAGCAGGTGACTCGCGGGCGGCGCCGGGACGCCTTCCCTGAGCATCCAGTGGTCCATGTAGACGCCCGCGGGCAGCCAGAACTCGGTCGGCCGGGAGGCTGCCGCGCATCGACGACGCAGCCGTGCGCCCGGGCTCGCGCGGCCGCTGGTTCTGCGACGGCACCCAGAACCCGTGGCCGGGCGCGGCCGAGATGACCGGCGCGAGGTCGACCAGCTCGCCCCGGTCCAGGTACTCCCACAGCCGTCCGTCTTCGAGCGGGCTCACGGTGAACGCGGGCCAGCGCAACGGCTCGCTGCCGACCAGCGGCAGCACCCGGATCTGCGGCCCGCCCGGCAGCGGGCTGCCCGGCTGCCCGTGGCAGACCGAGAGCAGCGACCATCGCCTGCCGGTCGCTGACCCAGCCGAGCAGCGCGCCGTCGCGCGGGACCGGCATGCCCTCGGCGATCACCCGGTGGACGGCGGCGGGCACCGGGTCGACCGGGCGGATTTCCTGGTACGTGAACTCGGCGGCCTGGCCGGGCCCGTCGGAGTCGGCGACTCCCCGCCCGGCCAGGGTTGCAGCACAAAATGTTCAGCCGTGTCCTGACTCAGAATGAAGAAATCGCTCTTCCCGGCGCCGTCGATCCTCCTCAGCGCCTGGGTACCGCAGCACTATCGACCGGTGCCTGCCGTCGCGCTGACCAAGGCGAGACGGCGAGCGGATAGGACCGAAACAGTCGCAGGCATGCGGCGAACGACGCTGCCCCGGACAGGGCATGAACGAACACGGGCTGCTCCTCGCGTTCCCTCCGGCCACACCTGCCGCACGTAGGCAGGCCCGAGGTGTATCAAGTGGTGAATTGACATGCGCTTATTGGCTGTCAAATGGTGCTGCGAGTTACGCCAACAGACATCGGTCAGGTGGCGTATATCGATGCGGCGTCAGTGCACGGGTGAGGTCTAAGCGTGCCCCGCGCGCCGCCGCTGAGCCCAGCACCGAGCCGATCTGGGACTGTCCGTGATGATCACCCTGTATCCGGACATAGTCATCGCCGAATTGCGGCGCAGACGAGTGATGCCGCGCGGGCCGCGGCCACGGCCCGCGCGGCTGGAGAGCCGCCGGGAAGATCCCCGTGCGGTGACCGGGCTACCGGCGAGCGGAGGAGGAGACGCTCGCCGGATGCCGCGCGGTCAGTTGACACATGGTGCCGCCGTCCGGTCGCCCCAGACATCGGACAGCTGACCGACATCGGTGACAGCGGGGCGGAAGATCACCGGGTGACGGAACGCGGTGTCGAGTCTACCGGTCCCTGAGCGCCGCGCGGATGAGGACGCCGGAGCGGCGGAGCCGGCGCAGCGAAGACGACGCCCGAGCGCGGCGATCGGATTCGGCCGCGTCGGTCAGGGAGAAGACGAGGGCCTGCCCATCGCGGCGGTCTCCGCCATCAGCGCCGGGAGCAGCTCGCTGGGCCAGCCGACGCCCTCGTCGTCGCGTCCGACCGGCAGATCCGCGCCGACCGCGGCGGTCACGCCCGCCACGACGGCCTCAGCGGCCTCGGCGGCCACGCGCCGCGCGGCCGCGGCGTCGGTGCGGCCGGGGCGGCCAGCTCGGCGATGAAGCGGGCGATGTCGATGGCCGCGCCGGCCGGCCGGCCCGCGCCGACGCGTCGCGCATGGCGCCGAGCGCGGCCGGGTCGCGGCGGAGCCGGCCGACCTCGGCCGCGAGCTGCCGCGGCCGCGGCGCGTAGACGCCGGCCCCGGACTCGGTGACGAACTCGGCGTTCCCCTTCTCCTGGCCGGGCACGAACGAGGTCAGCACCAGCGGGGCGCCGCAGCAGGTCGCCTCGGCGATCGTGCCCGGGCCCGCCTTGCCCGACCACGATGTCCGCGCAGCGGAGCCAGTCGGCCATGTTGCCGACGAAGCCCTGGGCGGTCAGCCGCCCGTCCCCGGTCCGCTCGGCCAGGCGGCCGAGCCGCCGCCGCAGCGAGCGGTTGCGGCCGCAGATGACGACGACGTCGACGTCCGCCACCTGGCGCAGGATCGCGGCGGCGCAGCGGCGCAGCCGTCCGGACCCTTCGGCCCCGCCGGTGAGCACGACCAGGAACTCGCCGCGGAGCCCGAGTTCGCGCTTGAGCTCGCGGCGCTGCTCCTCGTCGAGCGGCGGCCGGCAGAACTCGGCCGCGACCGGCAGCCCGAGCGGCACGTACCGGTCCGGCCGGCGTCCCGTCCCTTGCGCACTCGGTCCGCGACCACCTCAGACGGCACCACCACCCGGTCGACGGCCGCGTCGACCCAGGACAGGTGCGCGGTGACCAGGTCGGTGACGACGGTGACGACCGGCGCCCCGGTGTCGGCTGCCCGCCGCGCGTGGACGGCCGGATCGGCCGTCATCGGATGGAACGCCACGATCAGCGCGGGGCGGCAGGCCTCGACCGCCCGCTCGACGCTGCCGTAGACCGGGGCCATGATCGTGCGGCGGAGCGCGCGCAGCCCGACGCGCGAGTTGCTGGTCCGCCAGAACGACCACCACAGCCACGGGCGTGAGCCGGATGCAGAGGCCGTACAGCCCGGCGAACCAGCGCAGCAGCCCGGGCACGTCCGGGCCGCGCAGCGGGTCCCAGGTGACCGGGGCGAACCGGCCGGGCCGCACCCGGTCCAGGGCCTGCTGGACCGCGGCGGCGGCACTGCGATGCCCGCCGCCGGTATCCCCGATGAGGAAGAGCAACGGCAGGGGAGGCTGTTCAGGGCTGGCCATCGCTCACCTTTGCCTGTCCTTCTCTTCTGATGGGGTGCCGCGCGCCGCCAGGGCGCTGTAAATGGATTCCCACCGGCGCGAGCAGGCGATGCCGGTCATGGTCGGCGATGATTCGCAGTCCCGACTTCGACATCCGGGCGCGCAGCTGCGGATCGCGGCCGAGCAGGTCGAAGCTGCCCGCCAGGTCGGCCGCGCGGCCTGGCCGGGCCAGGAAGCCGTTCTCCCCCGGGTGCACGAGCTCGCCGAGCGCGCCCGCGTTGACCGCGACCACCGGCAGCCCGCTCGCCATCGCCTCCATCGTCACCAGGGACTGCAGCTCGGCCTCGGACGCGATCGCGAACAGGTCCGCCAGCCGGTACAGGCCCGGCAGGTCGGTGCCGGGGATGAAGCCGAGGAAGCGGACGCGCTCGCAGACGCCGCGCCGGATCGCGAGCATCGCGCAGCCTGCTCCTCGTCCGGGCCGGAGCCCGCCAGCGCGAGCACCGTGTCCGCTCGCTCCTGCGCGGCCACCGCCTCGATCAGCACGTCCGCCCGCTTCTCGGGGCTGAGCCTGCCGACCGACAGGATCAGCGGCCGCCCTGCGGGCAGCGCGTACCGGCGCCGGAGCGACTCGTCGGCCGCCCCGGGCGAGTAGACCTCCAGGTCGATGCCGTTGGACACGACCTGCGAGGGCGCCCGCAGCCCGTGCTCGCGCAGCAGCAGCAGCGCGGTCGCGGTCGGCGCGGTGACCCGGTCGCAGCGGTTGGCGAACGCGGTCAGATAGCCGTAGAAGCCGACGTCGAACAGCGCCCCGGCCACCCGGGACGCCTTGTTCCGGTCGGCCCGGTCGGCGGTCGGGTGAACGTTGGCGGGCAGGTAGTGATTGGTGTACACGACGGGAACGCGACGCCGCCGGGCGGCCGAGCGGGCCGACCGCGCCGAGCGTCAGCGGCGAGTGAATGTGCACCACGTCCGGCGCGAAGCCGTCGACCAGCTCGCCGCGGCGGCCCGGCCGAGGAGGCCGAGCCGCTGGTCCTCGTACCAGGGCCAGCGCACCGAGCGGCGGCGGGCCACGGTCAGGCCGCGGTCGGCGCCAGCCCAGCGCCGGTGGCGCTGCGGCCGGTGGCGAGGGGCGAGCAGCTCCACCGCGTGGCCGCGCTCGGCCAGCCCGCGGGCCAGCTCCCTGGTGACGGTCGGCACGCCGCCGACCATCGGCTCGTACTGGTCGGTGACGATCAGCACGCGCAGCTCGCCGACACGCGCTCGTCCCTGGCCCTCGTTCTTCGCGATGCCGTTCATGGTCATCGCCATGATGCCAGTGTTGTCGTTGCCGGGTAATTGCCATCGCCCGGCAGGATCGCGGATCGGGACAACGCGATGGTGAACGGCACGCCAATAGGTGGCGGCCACCGAGTGACGGTCCTCCTGCGGCCGCGAGAGTGCGGTTAATGCGCCTCACAACAGGCGCAGCCAGCTATCGTGCAGCGGCCAGGTCACCCGGAGGGTGCCGCCGACCGGCAGTGCCGACCACTCCCGGTACAGGCGCTGCACGCCGGCGCCGGCGACCCGGATCGCCTCGTCGTCGAGCCGGGCGGCCAGCTCGGCCGCGTCCGGGCCGGGTCTCGCCAGCCGGTCCCGCACCCCGGCCGGGGTGTCGGGGCCGTCGCCCCACCGGTTGAGCACCGCGTTGACGGCCGCCTTGGCGATGACGTGGGCGGGCCAGTTCGTGACCGCGATCTCGTCCGGCACCGCGTCGGTGACCAGCCTGATCCGCCCGTTGCGGCGAGTGGCGGCACGGCTGGCGGGCAGCGTAGCCGCCGGCCGCGAGCGTCCCCCAGAGCCCGTCGTCGAGGTCGAACGCCGACTCGACGACCAGGTGCGGCAGGTCGTGGCTGACGTGCACCACCGCGCGGCGCGCGGTCCCGTCCGGGAACGACAGCCAGGTCCGGTCGGAGGCCGGCGTCTCCCCCTTCACGATCGCGACATCCGCCACCACGCTGAACGCTGGCGCCTCGGTCACGAGAAGACACGATAGTCGCGCGACGGCCGGGATACCGGGATTTTCCCGGCGTGTCCCGCGCGCAAAACCCGGGCCGCCTGCCCCGGTGATCTCGGGCGGGGGATGACGGCGGAGCAACGGTCCGGGTTACTCCAGCGGCTGACGGGACACGGCCGACGGCTGGCGGCCGCCGAGGAGCCACCCGGCGACGCCTCCGATCAGCGGCATGCCGATGACGAGCAGGCCGATGTCACTCCAGGGAACGTTGGCGAAGGTCGTCGTGAGGTCCGCGTGCGCCCACGCCAGCACCGCCAGGGATCCCCCCACCACCCCGAGCGCCGCGCCGAGGAAGGCGATCACGCCAGCGGTGACGCCGGTCAGCGCCCGCCTAGTGCGCGCGCCCGCGCCCGCCGCGGTCAGCGTGCGCAGGTCGCCGACGGTCTCGCTGCGGATCAGGCCGACGGTCATCGCGAGCACGCCGAGGGCAAGCAGCAGGCCGCCGACGGTGGCGCCGGTGCTGACCTCGCCCAGGTCGAGCTGCCCGGACTTCGTCTCGATGGTGGTGCCGAGGCCGACCGCGGCCTGGCGGGCCGCGTTGATCTGCACGGCGGTGAGGGCGGTGGGGGCCTGGATCAGCCAGCCGGCCGGGATCATGGTCTCGTGCAGTGCCGTGACCGCGCGTTCGGTGATGACCGTGTTCGGCACCGATGTGCCGGCCGGGAGCTTGCTCATCTCCTGGACGATGGGGTTCTGGATGCACAGTCCGGCTGGGCAGGGGGTGTTCGGCGGCTGCGACATATAGCTGCCGCTGACCAGGATGAGGCTCCCGGCGGACGGCAGCAGCGCCCGCGCGGTGAGCACGTCAGCGGCCGGGTTGAGCTCGCTCGGGCTGATGCCGAACGCCTTCAGCAGCGCCGGGGTGGCCACCCACAACAGGCCGCCCTGCTCATGGTCGTGCAGGGCGATGATCGTGCCGTACACGTTCTGCGTGGGCTGGCCCGGCTGCGCCACGTTCGCGCTGACCGCAAGCTCGAGCTCGAGCGGCGCGGGGGCGTGCAGCTGGGCGGCGATGGCATCCGCCTGCCGCTGCGTCGCCGCCAGCTTCGCGGCGGGGGTGAACTGCCCCGGCTGGTACTGGGTGGGGTCGTTGCCCGGGGCGTAGAGGACGAGCTGGTTGGTCGCCATGTTCGGCCCGATGTAGTTAAGCGCGTCGTCGTACCTGATGCTGGCGATGACGATCGCGATCGTGGCGATGAACACCGCGAACGAGACCGCCGCGAGCGCGGCACCCGACCTGGACCGGTACCGCGCCATGTCGCGCAGCGCCAGCCGTGAGGCCAGCGGGGCGCGCCAGGCCAGCCGGGAGAGCTTGTCCACGATGAACGGCGCCAGCAGGGCGGCCGCGATCTCGCAGCACAGCATCCCGGCGATCGTGAGGTACCCGCCGCCCTGGCTGCCGTTCGCGCCGCCGGAGAAGTACAGGATGAACAGGCCCGCGGCCAGGAAGATGAGGCCGGGCCGGAGCGATCGGCTGACCAGCTGCGGCGGGTCGATCCGGCCCGAGAGGGCCGCGACGACCGGGACCTTGCTGACCGAGCGGCCGGGCCAGATGGCGGCGATGACGGAGGTGGCCACCGCCAGCAGCAGGCCGATGACCACGGCCGCCCAGGGCAGGTTGAAGGGGTCGGTGCGGTGCGCGGTGGCGGTCTCCAGGTGCGGGTAGTACCAGAGCCAGCCGCCGAGCGCGGCCGCGGCGCCGAGGATCGCGCCGGCCACGCCGCCGATCAGGCCGTCGGCGATCAGCACGAAGCGGACGTCGGCTTCGGTCGCGCCGAGCGAGGAGAGCATGCCGAGGGCGCGCTGCCTGCGCTGGGCCATGACGGTGAACGAGGCCGTGGCGACGAGGCCGATGAAGACCAGGCCGAGCACCGAGATGACGAGGACGATGGTCGCCGGGGACAGGACGGAGTCTTCCGGCCTGGGCGTGCTGACGACCGCGCTCTTCGGCAGGACGTCGCCCGCCGCGGACGCGGCGGCGGAGTCGAGGGACTCGCCGAGGAAGATCCGCACCTGGCTCGGGCTGGTGAGCTGGCCGGGGGCGACGAGGGCGAACTCGTCGAGCAGGTTGGTCGGGTTCTCGACGATGCCGGTGACGGCGAAGACGCGGCCGGCCGCGGTGCCGGAGCCGGCCGGGACGCGCCAGGTCGAGCCGACGCGGAGGCTGTAGAGCTGGGCGAGCCCGGACGTGACCGCCACCTGCCCAGGCCCGGTCGGGTAACGACCGGAGCCGAGCGCGAGCAGCACCCGCGTGTACGGCGCGGACGGGTCCTGGGCGCGCAGGTCGGCGCCGCCGGCCTGGCCGGTGGCGATCGGCTCGTCGTAGACGACGCTCGCCGTTCCGTACGCCTTCTCGATCTTGGCGATGACGCTCGGCAGGTTAGGCGTGTTACCCGGCAACTCGGCCAGCGTCGAGGCGGTGCCGAAGGTCCCCGCGTTGGGCGTGCCCGGCGTCGCCGAGGCGACCGCGATGCCGAGCAGCGTCGCGGCCGAGGCGACCGCGATCAGCAGCACGATCAGGATCCGCTGCTTCCACTCGCGCAGCGCCAGGCGCACCGCCCAGCGGGTCAGCGACCGGCGGGCCATCGCGGCGCGGCGCGGGTCCTCCGGCTCGCGGACCGGCCGGTCGTCGCGTTCGTACCTGGTCATGGTCATGACGGCTGCTCCAGCAGCGTCTCCGGGCCGGCCGGGGCGGCGGTCTGGTCGGCCACCCGGCCGTCGCGCAGGAACACCACCCGGTCCGCCCAGGAGGCGAGCTGCGCGTCGTGGGTGACGACGACGGCGGCGGTGCCGCGCTTGCAGTAGGAGTGGATGAGCCGCATCACGCCCTCGCCGTTGGCCGAGTCGAGCGCGCCGGACGGCTCGTCCGCCAGCAGCAGGCTCCGCTCCCCCACCACCGCGCGGGCGATCGCGACCCGCTGCCGCTCGCCGCCAGAGAGCTGGTCGGGGAAGCGGCGGGACTGGTCGCCGAGGCCGAGCTCCTCCAGCGCCTTGAGCGCGGCCAGGTGCGCCTTGCGCATCGAGGTGCCGTCGAGCTCAAGCGGCAGCGACACGTTCTCGGCCGCGGTCAGCCCGGGCAGCAGGTTGAAGTCCTGGAAGACGTAGCCGATCGCGCGGCGGCGGATCCGGGACTTCGCGCCGCCGGACATCCGCAGCGTGTCCTCGCCCTTGACGAGGACGGCGCCCGAGGTCGGCTCCTCCAGGGTGCCCGCGATCGTCAGCAGCGAGGACTTGCCGGAGCCGCTCGGCCCCATCACCGCCACCATCTCGCCCGGGGCGACGCTGAGGGAAACGTCGCGCAGCGCCTGCACCTCGGCCGCGCCCTTGCCGTAGACCTTTGTGATCGACCGCAGCTCGAGGACTGCCTGATTCTGGCTCATCGCCCTGCTCATCTCCTTGCGCCGAGGCGCCGCCGCGGCAGCGCCGCTCGTGGGGTGGCGCCGGCGGCGCCGTCCGGTCCGTGCGCGCTCACGCCGAGCGCCGGGGTCCAGCCGTCTGCCTTCGCGCGCCGCAGCCGCCCCTCGGCGGCGTCGAGCCAGCGGACGACGGAGTCGAGGCGGAACAGCTCGGAGTCCACGACGAGGGCGAACGAGAGGTCCGCGCCGTCGTCGTCCTCCTTCAGCCTGGTCCACTCCTGCATCAGCTCGATCAGGTACCGGCGGTGCGCCTGGATCACCTCGTGCACGTCGATGCCGGGCACCCGGACCGCGATGAGGATCTTCATCACCAGGTCGTCGCGGGGCGGGGTGGACAGGTCGGGCACCGTCCGCAGCCACTCGGACAGCTCGGCCGCGCCCGCGTCGGTGATGCGGTAGGCCTTCTGCGGGCCCGGCTCGGCCGACTGGCCGTCGCCGACGGCGGCGACCAGGCCGTCCCGCTCCAGCCGCTGCAGCGTCGTGTAGACCTGGCCGACGTTCAGCGGCCACACCTCGCCGGTGTGCGCCTCGAACTCCTCGCGAAGCTGGAGCCCGTACTTCGGCTCCTCGCTCAGCAGCGCCAGCAGCGCGTGCCTTACGCTCACCGCATACCTCCGAGCAGTATTAAACCGTGTATATACCTGAGTACAATACTCAGTATATAAGCGCATGGCAAGCAGTCCTGGCGCGCTTTTCCCCGTCCGGCGGTCGAGGACTAGAATTGCTGACATGACAGCTACTCCCGCCACGAAGCCCGTCGTCGACTTCTACTTTGACCCGCTCTGCCCGTTCGCCTGGGTCAGCTCGCGCTGGATCCTCGAGGTGGAGAAGGAACGCGACATCGACCTGTCCTTCCGTGTCATGTCGCTTTCGGTGCTCAACTCCGGCCGTGAGAACCTGCCCGGAGCAGTACAAGGAGCTCCTCGACCGCGGCTGGGGCCCGGTCCGGGTCTGCATCGCGGTCGAGCAGAAGTACGGCACCGCGGCGCTGCGCGACCTCTACACCGCGCTCGGCACCAAGCGGCACATCGAGAAGCGCGAGTGGGACCGTGACCTCTATGTTGAGGCGCTGACCGAGTGCGGCCTCGACCCGGCCCTGGCCGACGCGGCCGACTCGACCGAGTACGACACCGCGCTGAAGGAGTCGCACCACCGCGGCATGGACCCGGTCGGCGACGAGGTCGGCACCCCGACCATCCACATCGACGGGGTGGCGTTCTTCGGCCCGGTGATCACCCGGGTGCCGCGCGGTGAGGAGGCGCTGCGGATGTTCGACGGCGCCCTGATGCTCGCCGCCAACCCGTACTTCTTCGAGCTCAAGCGCACCCGCACTGAGGCGCCGCAGGTCGACAGCTAGACAGGGGTGCACCGAAAACCGCCCGCCGCCTGACCGCGCGCGCTCGGGGCTGGTTGCCCTACCGTTAAGGCCTATGGACGAGCTCTTGGCGCGCGCGTGGCGGCTGGCCGGCCCGCTGCAGGGCTGGCTGGCGTGGTTGCTGCACCCGACGTTCAACGTCGGCGTGACCGGGGTGGTGCGGGCCGACGACGGGCGGCTGCTGCTGCTGAAGCACCGGCTGTGGCCGGAGGAACAGCAGTGGGGCTTCCCCGGCGGGTTCGCCAAGCGCGGCGAGCAGTTCACCGAGACGGTGGTGCGCGAGGTCCGCGAGGAGACCGGGCTGACGGTCCGCGTCGGCCCGCTCCTCGAGGTCCGGGTCGGCGACCGGTACCGGGCCGAGGTGTACTACGAGGCGGTCCTCGTCGGCGGGCTCGACCGCCTCGCGCTCCAGCAGAGCGAGATCCTCGAGGCCCGGCTGTTCGCCCTCGACGCGCTGCCGGCCGCGATGCCGCCGCTGCACCGGGAGTTCGCCGGGCGCGGCGCGACCCCGTGACCGGAAAATGTCAGGTCCCGGGGAAAGTGTCAGCTATTTGGGCTCGTCGCGGCCCACAGTGCCATGTGAGGATTGAGGCGCGGTCGGCTGCTGCCACGGTCGGCCCCCGGCGTGCGGCGTGCGTGGGGGTGGGGCACGCCGCACCCACCAAACCCTCGCGCTACGGCCTGTCCTTGCTGACCAGCGCGAGCCAGTTCCCGTCGGGGTCGGTGACGTAGGCGCGGCGGTGGCCGGAGACGTGACCGCCGGGCTCGACCAGCACCTGCACGCCCGCTGCGCGCAGGGTCGCGACCGCGTCGTCGGCCGAGTCGCACCAGATGACGAGCTCGAGCGGGTGGCCGGGGGTCGGCGTCGGGAGCCCCTGATCGGGCACGACCACGGCCGCGCTGAGCCCGATGACGACATCGCCGATCCGGACCTCAACGTGCTCGGCGGGACCTTCGGCGGGGACCCGGAAGGTCTCGACGCCGCCCAGCAGGTCGCGGTAGAACGTGGCGGCGCGGTCCACGTCGGACACGTACAGGTTCGGCATCACGGACAAGAAGGCCATCGGTTCCTCCTGATCGGCTGTCGCCGTTGGATGCTAGCGAGCCGCTATTGCGCGGCCTCGCCCTCTCTACGAACCAGGCGCGGGCGGATCCGACAAACGCATTAGGCTCGGGAGCCCTTCAAGCCCGCCTCAACCCGCTCCGCCGCTCGAGACGCGCATCACCAGCCCCACAACGCACACTGCCCGGACTCCACATCCAAAAATCGGTCATCGTGTGCCGTTCGGATCGTATAGAGCCCCTAATGGAACACAATGACGATTTTTCTTGGATGAGATGCGCACTTAGTGCACACGATGACATGGCGCGCCTGAAGCGCGTGAACCTTGCGTCAGTACAGGGTCGCGTCGGCGGACTTGTCGTAGGGGCGGATGTCGGACAGGCGGCCGTCGGCGACCTTGGCGGCCCAGTCGGGGTCGGCCAGCACCGCCCGGCCGACCGCGACCAGGTCGAACTCGCCGCGGTCGAGCAGGTCGACCAGCGGGGCGAGGGTGAGGCTGGGCTGCGCCGCCTCGTCGGCGCCGCGGAACGCGGCCGCGACCCCGACCGAGCCGACCGTGATGACCGGCAGGCCGGACAGGTGCCTGGTCCACCCGGCCAGGGTGCGGTCGGAGCCTTCGAACGCGGGCAGCCAGTAGCGGCGGACGGAGGCGTGGAAGATGGAGACGCCCGCCTCGGCCAGCGGGCTGAGGAAGGCCTCGAGCTCGGCCGGGTCCTCGGCGATCCGCGCGTTGTAGTCGGCGCCCTTCCACTGGGAGAACCGGAACGCGATCGGGAACTGCGGCCCGGTCGCGGCGCGGACGGCGGCGACGATCTCGGCGCTGAGCCGCACCCGGCCGGCCATGTCGCCGCCGTAGCGGTCGGTCCGCCGGTTGGTGACCGGCCAGTGGAACTGGTCGAGCAGGTAGCCGTGCGCGCCGTGCAGTTCGACGCCGTCGAACCCGGCCGCCTTGGCCTCGGCGGCGGCGCGGGCGAACGAGGCCACCACCTGGTCGAGCTCGGATTCGGTGGCGGGTTCCGCGACCGCGTTGCCCGCCGGGTCGAGGCCGGACGGGCTGATGACGGGCGCGTCCGGATAGGGCGGGCTGCCCGCGCGGCGCTGCGCGCCCAGGTGCCAGAGCTGCGGGAAGATCGCGCCGCCGTTGTCGTGCACCGCCGCCGCGACCTTCCGCCAGCCGTCCAGCGGCGGCTCGCCGAAGAACCTCGGCACCCGGCTGGAGCTGCCGGCCGACTGGTCGACGTAGGTGCCCTCGGTGATTAGCAGGCCGAGCGAGGCCGCCCGGCGCCCGTAGTAGGCGGCGACGTCATCGCCGGGGATTCCGTCGGGCGAGAACTGCCGCGTCATCGGCGCCATCGCGAAGCGGTTGCGGAGCTTGAGCCCGCCGACGCAGACCGGGGAGAACAGGGGGGACACGTCGGCCCCGTCGAGCAACGTCAGGGGAAGGCTGCTCGCTGCGGTATTCAGTTCCGTCACGACCTCGCCAACCGCGACGAAACGAGACGTATTCCGGTCAGAGTCGGCCGGGACCGTTCGGGCTGACTGGGGTGTTATTTCTGCTTTTCGACCACGTGCTGCGGGGGCCGACCAGACAGCACGGCGGCGATCGCCGCCGCCGCCATCTCGTAGGCGGCGTACTCCGACTGCGGTGACAGCCACGCCTGGTGCGGGGTGATGATCGTCCTCGGCAGCGTGAACGCGATGTGGTCGGGCGGCGGCGGCTCGGTGTCGAGCACGTCGAGGGCGGCGCCGGCCAGGCGGCCGGACTCCAGCGCCGCCCGCAGCGCGCCGAGGTCGACGAGGCCGCCGCGGCCGCAGTTGACGAGGGCGGCGTCCGGGCGCATGAACGCCAGCGCGTCGGCGTCGATCAGGTTCTTGGTGTCCGGGGTGAGCGGCACGTGCAGCGAGACCACGTCGCTGGCGGCGAGCAGCTCGGGCAGCGTCGCGACCGGGGTGACGCCGAGCTCCCGCGCCCGGGCGGCCGGGGTGCGCGGCGCCCAGGCGACGACCCGCAGGCCGAGCGCGACCGCGCGCTGCGCGACCAGCGCGCCGGTGCGGCCGAGGCCGACGACGCCGAGGACCGAGCCGGTGATGCGCTTCGCGCCGACCGCCCGCGACGACCAGCCGCCGTCCCTGACGTAGCGATCGCCGACGTGCAGGTTGCGCAGCAGCGCGACCGTCATCGCGATCGCGTGGTCGGCCACCTCGACGTCGCAGTAGCCCGGAGCGTGGGCGACGGTCACGCCGGCTGTCGCCAGGGCGGCCACGTCGAGATGGTCGTAGCCGGCCGCGGCGGCGGCCACCACGCGCAGCCCCGGCAGCGCGGCGACGTCGGCGGCGGTTACCCGGGCGGGCGGGGCGACGGCGACGCCGACGACGTCGGGGGCGACCGGGATCCGGCGGGCGACGCTGACGTCGTAGTCGTGCTGGCCCGGTTGGTCGAGCGCCCCGGTGAAGATCGCCCGGAACCGGGGCAGGATCTCCTCGTCACCGGCCCGGGTGACGAGGACGACCCGGCCGCCCGGCGGATGAGGTTTCGCGGTGATCGCGGTCAGTCCCTGGTCAGTCCTTGTAGTCCGGGTACAGCCGCTCGACCAGGCGGAGCATGGCGTCCCAGGCGAGGTTGGGGGCGGCGTCGTTACTGTAGTCGTCGTTGTTGCTCGGGCTGCCCTCGAACTGCCGGGCGGTGTGCTCGCACACCTCCGGCGGCGGGGTGACGATCGGTGCGCCGCCGGCCAGCGCGTCGACCTGGATCTCGCACGCGCGCTCGAGGTAGAACATCCGCAGGAACGCCTGCCCCGGCGTCTTGCCCACGGTCAGCAGGCCGTGGTTGCGCAGGATCATCACCGGCTTGTGGCCGAGGTCGGCGACCAGGCGCGCCTTCTCGGCGTTGGACAGCGCGATGCCCTCGTAGTCGTGGTAGGCGACCCGGTCGTAGAACTCGAGCGACATCTGGTTCAGCGGCAGCAGACCGTGCTCCTGGGCGGCGACCGCGCAGCCGGCCTTGGTGTGGGTGTGCAGCACGCACAGCGCGTCCTCGCGCGCCTCGTGGATCGCGCTGTGAATCACGAACCCGGCCGGGTTGACCTTCCACCGCCCGTCGGTGATCAGCTGGCCGTCGAGCCCCACGATCACCAGGTTCGACGCGGTGACCTCCTCGTACAGCAGGCCGAAGGGGTTGAGCAGGAACCGGTGCTCCGGTCCGGGGAGGCGGACCGAGATGTGGTTGTAGATGAGGTCCGTCATCCGGAAGTGGGCGATGAGCCGGTAGACGGCGGCCAGCTCGCGGCGCAGCCGCGCCTCCTCGGCGGTGTCATCGGCGGTCGCCGGGGTGCTCACTTCGGTCATGGTCATGGTTCGAGCCTGCCATGCCGCGCGCGGTGGCGTCCATGGAGGGAAGTGACTGTTTCGGCGGGCAATAACCGTGAATCACCACTGGGGCGGATGCGGCGATCCTTACAATCCGGTCATGGCTCACGGCCAACGCGGTAACTTCAGGCGCGGGCGGCTGCCGTTGTTCGGAATCGGGCTGGCCGCCGTGGCGGTCGCCGCCGTGGTCGGCATCGGCCAGCTAACCGGCGGCCAGACCGCCTGCCGCACGTCGGCGTCGGCGATGTCGTTGTCGGCGCTTTCTGAACGGTCGGGGACGGTCTCAGGAACCGCGACTCACTACGTGCTGGCCGGCCTCCCGAACTGCTCTTACCCGAGCCCGCCCTCGGACGGCCTGTTCGTGGCGCTCCCCCCGGGGGAGTACGACGGCGCGGCCGCGTGTGGCGGCTATATGACCGTCACCGGACCGGACGGGTCGGTGACGGTTCAGGTGATCGACCAGTGCCCGGACTGCGCGGCCGGGCACATCGACCTCAGCGAGCCTGCCTTCGCTAAGCTCGCGCCGCTCGGCGCGGGGCTGATCAACGTCCGCTACCAGTACCTGGCCGACCCGGTCCTGCCCGGCCCGATCACGATGGAGGTGAAGTCCGGCTCCTCGCAGTACTGGCTGGCGCTGCTGGCCGACAACACCGGCAACCCGCTCGCCTCGGTGCAGGTGGAGACCGCCTCCGGCGGCTGGATGAGCCTCGCGCGGGCGAGCTATGACTACTGGATCGCGCAGTCGGGCGCGGGCGCCGGACCGTTCACCGTCCGGCTCACCGACACCGAGGGCAACCAGGTCACCGTGCACAACGTCGCCCTTGACCCGGGCGCGGTGCAGTCCACCGGCGTTTACATGTACGGCGCGGGCAGCGACCAGGGAGCGGCCGCCCCGTCCCCTTCATCGGTCGCGGTTAGCTCGGCCGCCTCCGGCGCCTCCATCAGGGCGTCCGCCTCCATCAGGGCGTCCGCCTCCATCAGGGCGTCCGGCGTCCGCGCAGCCACCCGCGAGCGGCCCCACGCGGCGGCGTCCGCACCGCAGCCGACGATGGCGCCGACTCGGTCGCCGACGCCGTCCACCACCTGCTGAGCGGCCGGGCCGACGGTCACCGGCCGGGCCGACGGTCACCGGCGGATACGCGGCTCTTTTCCTGCTTGCGCGGTCGGGGTAGCGTCGGCGGAAGGGCACCTCGTGTGCGGGCGAGAGGTGGGGTCAATGCCCGAGTTTCCGCTGACCGATGCGTACTGGCCCGCGCAGACAGTCGGGCCGCTGCGGGAGAGCACGATCGGGTCCACGCTGCGCGACGCCGCCGCCGTCGCTCCGGGCAAGATCGCCCTGATCGACGGCGACCTTGGCCTCGGCCGGCGCCGCCAGTGGACGTACGGCGAGCTGCTGGCCGACGCCGAGCGGGCCGCGCGGGCGCTGCTACGGCGCTTCTCCCCCGGCGAGCGGATCGCGGTCTGGTCGGGCAACCGCCCCGAGTGGGTCATCCTCGAGTTCGCCGCCGCCCTGGCCGGGCTGACCCTGGTCACCGTCAACCCGGCCTACCACGGCGACGAGCTGGCGCACGTGCTCGGCCATTCGGAGGCGGACGGCCTCTTCCTGGCCGACGAATACCAGGGCGCCGACCTGCCCGCGATCCTGGCCGAGGTCAGGCCGGCTGCCCGGCTGCGCTCGGTCAGCTCGTTCGGTCACTGGGATGACGTCATGATCGGGCCGGCCGACGACGCGCCGCTTCCCCCGGTCGCCCCGTCCGACGTCGCCCAGCTGCTTTACACCTCGGGCACGACCGGCCGGCCGAAGGGCGCGCTGCTCACCCACGCAGGGCTGACCAACAACGCCCGGCTCGCCTTCGCGGCGGTCGGCATCGGGCCCGATGACCTGCTCGTCAACCCGATGCCGCTGTTCCACGTGGGCGGCGTCATGTTCACGCTCGGCGCGATGTCGGCGACCGCGACGCACGTGCTCATGCCGCGCTTCTCCCCCGCCCTTCAGCTCGAGCTGATCGAGACGTACCGGGCCACCCTGCTGCTTGGCGTGCCGACGATGATGCTGGCGATGCTGGGCCACCCCGATCTGGCCAAGCGAGACGTCTCCTCGCTGCGCCGCGCGATCAGCGGCGGCGCGGTGTCGCCGCCCGACCTGGTCCGCCGGGTCGAGTCAGAGCTCGGCCTGTGTTACTCGATCTCCTTGGCGCAGACCGAGGCGAGTTGCTCGATCACGATGACGTCGGCCGCCGACTCGGCCGACGATCGCGCGGAGACGGTCGGACGGCCGCTGCCCGAGACCGACGTGCGCATCGCCGATCTGGCGACCGCGACCGGCGCGACCGCCGCCTGCGGCGTCGTGGGCGAGATCTGCACCCGGGGTTACCTGGTGATGCGCGGCTACCTCAACGCCCCCGAGGCGACCGCCGCCGCCATCGACGCCGACGGCTGGCTGCACACCGGCGACCTCGGCTCGATGGACGAGCGCGGGTACCTGCGGATCGCCGGCCGCATCAAGGACATGATCATCCGCGGCGGCGAGAACATCTACCCCCGCGAGATCGAGGAGGTGCTGATCAGCCACCCGGCGGTGGCCGACGCCTCGGTCCTCGGCTTCCCCGACGACCACTACGGCGAGACGGTCGCCGCCGCGATCCGGCTGACCGGGCCGGACCTGGCCGGGGATGACCTGGCGGCCGACGAGCTGACCGCTGAGCTGGCCGCTGAGCTGGCGGAGTTCTGCCGCGCGCGGCTCGCCGCCTACAAGGTGCCGATCCGCTGGCTGTTCACCGACGCCTTCCCCCTTACCCCCTCGGGCAAGATCCGCAAGGACGCGCTCCGCGACCAGCTGGCCGCGCGCCCGCCGGCCTGACCGGCCGCGGGGCTGGCCGGGACGAACTCGGCCACTGAGCAAGTCCTCTGCAAGCTGAGTGGCAACGCATTGCCGCTGAATCCGAGCGCGATCAACCTACCAATATCGGTTGGCCAATTGCTAACAAATTAATTCCTCAGCCGCCAACGGCTCACCGTCTGCCACTGCCGGACCCCCCGGACTCAAAAGCAAAGAGTTATCTCGAACGGTCCCCGGCGACTCGTGACCGCCGCCCATTCCCGCCTCGGGATGGAGTCCCCCAATATCCCGATCCAGTTGCCGCAGGGCAGGCACCGATCAGCCCAGTTTTCTGCCCGGCGTTCGGACGCACGGCGCACAGACCACGCGCAGAGGGGCACGCACGATGAGCGGGGTTTCCTACCCCGGACCATGCACCAATTCCGCAACCGACTTGCCACCCGCGCCGTGGCGTTTGCCGGTTACAGTGAAGCATCTGCTAAAAGGGGGTTGCAAATATCGCGCGCTCGTTTTGGACAATGTGCGCGAGCGTCGATATTTCTACAGAGGGAGAAATCATGCTAGATAGCAGGATATGGGGGGCGGGCCGGAAGATCGCGGGCGTGGCCGCGGCCAGCGTCGCCCTGCTGGCAAGCGCTATCGGCGTGTCGCAGGCCGCAACGGTCCCGCCGCATTCGCATAGCGGCGTCGTGGTCATGCGGAACGACACCAACTACAACATCACGGACTACAAGCTCCAGAACGCCGACCCTATGACCGGCCTTTACGGCCTTGACCCAGTAGGCGACGGCGAGGTATACGCGGTGCACTGGACCTGGGTCAGCAAGAACCAGGCCAACGGCACCGGCAAGTACGACTGGGGCCGGATGGGCAGCTACCGGAACGGCCCGGTCAACCTCGTGCTGCTCGGCAGCAATTACAAGTACACCCGGATCGACATCACGCTCACGCAGTCGTGGTACGGCTACACCAACGGCCCGTACCCGCCTTACGGACACGGCCAGCACCACACCTTCGCCCACACCCGCGTCGCGCTGAAAGACCCGACCACCAACCTGGTCCGGTTCTAGCCTCCGCTCTCCAGCGGAGGCGCCGAGGCCCAGTCCGGGTCACACTGACCCGGGCTGCTGCAGCGCTGGCAGGGCGGAGAACTGGCCGAGTAGCTGGTGCCCGGTGGGCGTTCTGCGGTAGAGGACGGACGCGCCAGACCGGTGACGTTCTGCCAGCCCCGCGTCCAGCAGTATGCGAAGGTGGCTCCCGATGGTGCCCAGCGCGAGGCCGGTGACGGCCGTTAGCTGCGTGGTGCTGATCGGCTCGCCGAGCAGGAGCAGGATCTCGGCCCTGGTCGGCCCGAGCAGCCGCCGGAGCGATTCCGGGGCGGTGCGCGCGGCGGGGCTGGCGAGCATTCCGGCGGCGGGGTATATGAGCGCGAAACGTTCGGGGAACTCCCAGGCGACTCGCCAGGTCCGCAGGCTGCTGGGGATGAAGACGAGTTCTGCGTGTCCCAGGTCGAGGGGCCGGCGGGCCGGGACGTTGAACTGCAGCCGCCCGTCGCCGAGCCAGCGGACGTCGGGCGTGAGCCCGCCGATGGCGGCCGCCCAGCCGTGCTGGCTGAGCACGCTGGTGCGGCTGACGATATCCGCCTCGTACTTGCGTTTCCGGCGCGGCCAGTCCGCCCGGACGGCGTGGTCCCATATCCACTGCAGCAGGTCGGCGAAGGCGCCGGCCGGGTCGCTGACGTCGAACGCGTCCGCAAGCCGGCCCCCGCCGACTGGGCCAGGTCGAACCTGGCCGCCGGCCGCCTGATCGCCCGCACCCTGGCCAACTCCTGCTCGAACGTGGTGTCCCCGGGACGCGGGGGCGGGCCGAGATCGACCGGCAGCCACGAGCCCGTCGCCAGTTCGCTCCGGGCCAGCGCCGCGCTGAACGGATCGGACTTGACCCGGTCCTGAAACGCCTGGCTGTGCCGCGCCAGCCAGTCCCGTTCCCATGGCTGGGGATGGCGGGCCGCCAGCACGCCGAGCGCGTTGACGGTCTCGATCAGCGGTGAGGTGACGAACCGGGCCGATGCGAGCACGTCGGCGCCGACCAGCCACACGCCCATGCTTCGCCTCCCATCGAAACTCTAGGCGGCTGCGCGGCGGCCGGGCAAGCTCGCCTACCGTGACAGACGCAGGCCGTTCCCGGCTATCCCAGTCAGCTCCCTGCCCACCGCCCGCTACGCCCCGCGCCCCCGGGTCAAGGAGCTGATGGTGCGGAAACTTCTCCGGATACGCAACGCGCGGATATTCCTGTTCGGGAACGCCGTCTCCACGCTGGGCGACTCCTCCTTGTGGTTCGCGATGGCGATCTACGTGAAGGAGCTGACGGGGAGCTCCGCCTGGGCGGGGCTCGTGTTCTTCTGCTACATCACGGGGAACCTCTTCTCCCCTCTCGGGGGCGTGCTCGCCGACCGGTTCCAGCGCCGGCCGCTGCTTGTCGTCGCCAACCTGCTCAGCGCCGCGATCGTGCTGCCCATCGCGCTGGTCCAAGGGCGCGGCGACATCTGGATCGTCTATGCGGTGATCTTCCTTTACGGGGTGACCGGATCGGTGATCAAAGCGGCGCAGAGCGCGCTGGTGCCCGCCCTGGTACCGCCGGACCTGCTCGCCGAGGCCAACGGGGCGCAGCAGACCCTCAACCAGGGACTCCAACTCGTCACGCCGCTGATCGGCGCCGGGCTGTTCACCATCGTCGGCGGCGCGGTGATCGCGGACATCGACGCGGCAACGTTCCTGGTCGCCGTCGTATCGCTGCTCCTGCTGCGGATGGCACCGACCTCGGGCGGCCGCGGCGGACGACGGCGCCCCGGACGGTGACGGCGGCATGGCCGCCGGGTTCCGGTTCATCTGGGGCGAGCGGGTGCTGCGGACGATCATGCTCGCGCTCGGGTTCAGCGTCCTCACGGTCGGCTTCAGCGAGTCGGCGTTTTTCTCCGTGGTCACCGTCGGCTTGCACCGCAGCGCGTCGTTCCTCGGCGTGCTGACCTCGGTGCAGGGCGTGGGGGCGGTTCTGGCCGGGATGGCCGCCGCACCGCTGCTCAGGCGAGTATCCGAGCCGGTGCTGCTCGCCATGGGACTGGCCTGCCTGACCCTGGCCATGCTGGCGCTGGCCGTGCCGGACATCGTGGTGGTCCTCGCCGGCATGGTCGTCGCCGGGTTCGTCGGCCCGTGGCTGGGCGTGGCCGGGGTCACCGCGTTCCAGCGGCGGACGCCGTCGGCGATGATGGGCAGGGTGTTCGGCGCGCTCAACCTGGTGCTGACGATTCCCCAGGCCGCGTCCATCGGGATCGGCGCGGCGCTGATCACCGTGGTGAACTACCGCGTGCTGCTTATCGTGATCGCCGTGGTGGCGGCCGGGTCGGGCCTGTTCGTCATCGGCCAGCCGGGAGTCCGGCGGCAGGCCGGGCGCGGCACGGCCGGTCCTGCCGCCGCCGCGAGCGACTCCGCTACCGCCACCGAGGCACAGCCACAGTCGGGCTGAACAGACGAACTTGACAGGGATGCGACCGCGCTCGCCTCGAAGTCCTCGCTGCCGGCCTATCGGAGGGAATTCTGTATATTCACTAGTACACCCGACATACGTCGGTACCTTTCCACCCGCTGATATGGACGTAGCTCAGGTGCGGCCAGTTGAGGGTGGCGAAAGTGGTTCCCTCGCGGAAACTGAAGATCCTGTATCCCCGCACCGAGTCCATCCAGCCGTAGTTGTTTCCTCCGCATTCGGCCGCCGCACCGGTTTCGTTAGATGCGCTAGTCGTCCCCCTGTAGCCGAAGCAGATAGATCTAAGGTTGACAGCGCTAAGTACATGGACCCAGGTGTTATTCCCGCACTCCGAGACTTCCTGAATACTCCCCGAGACGTTACGTCCTGCGGGCTTGACAGTCCGCGGGGTAAGTTTCTGCGCATGGTCGATGGTAGTATGGGTGGCGGCCTGGGCGGTTCCTGCATACGCCATTCCGGCAGCGCAGGTGGCGATTCCTGTGAAGAGGGTCGCGACGCGCATCGACCTCTTCGGCTTACTGCTCACAGCATCCATTCGCCCTCCTCGAGTTGGCTCACGATGCAGTCCATGACGATCTCCGCGAGCCTGATGTTGGTATTTGCACCACCAAAAGATATCTCTAAGACGACCCACGAGCCATCCCCCATATGAGTGTTTCTGTCTGAGTAGCTGGGTCGTAAGTTAGTCGCGGTAGGGACCGTCGCTGTTGCTGATCACCGTGCGCGGTGTGGGGTTGATTCAACGTTGTCGAGGCGCTATCCGGGCTCCGCCGAGGCGTCGACTAGCCGACGAGCGGCGACTGTGAGCTTATTTCTTATGTATGGAAGCCGATGCGCGGTTCCGGTCGCAGCACTACACGACATCCGGGCGGTCTACCTTGGCCAAGAGCCTTCTGGCACACCCAGCCTTGACCGGCTGCACGTCTATGTCCCCGCCGGGGCCCGTCTTGTGCTCGTCTCGCTCGAAATGTACGTGCGCGCACGGGTCGGGAGCGTCTTCGAAGGCTCCGCGTGACGCTGACCGCGCGAACGCGCTCCGGCCCCGGGGTAAGAGCAGCAGGTCTCGGATCTCGGCCCGGCCGCGAATCAGCTGGTGAAGGGCGTGTCGTCGAGCCGGTCCCGGGATCGCGAAGGCACAACGTCCGACAGCCCGGCGCCCTGGATCGGGGGCAGAGCCCAGGCGCGCATCCGCCGGAGCAGTCGAGTGTCGGCCGGCCGGACCAGCGGGTGGGTCCCGCCATTGCGCTCCGCCTCGGCATCCCACCGCGCGTGGCGCGCGGCCGCTGTCGCCGCGTCCTCGAGCTGGGTGCAGTCAAGGGTGTCCTGGTTCACGTCCACGACGATCGTGTCGCCCTCCTCGATGAGCGCGATCGGGCCGCCCAGCGCCGCCTCGGGCGACACGTGGCCGATGACCAGCCCCACCGACCCGCCCGAGAACCGGGCGTCGGTCATCAGCGCGATGGTGATGCCGCGTCGCCGGCACAGCGCGGTGATCCGCGAGGTGGGATCGAGCATCTCCGGCATCCCCGGAGCGCCGCGCGGGCCCTCGTACCTGATCACTACCATGTCGCGGTCCTGGAACCGCTCCGGCGTCGTGGCCAGTGCCTCGATCAGCGCCTGCTCGCTGTCGAAGACGCGGGCGCGGCCGACGAACCGGCCGTCGTCCATGCCGCCCTCGACCCCGGCCAGCTTGATCACCGCAGCGCCGCCGGGCGCGAGGTTGCCGCGGAGCAACCGCAGGCCGCCCGTCGGCTTGAACGGCGCCGACAGCGAATAGATGACGTCGCCGTCAGGGGCGGGCGGGCGGAGCCCTGCGACCTGGCCCGCGAGCGTCTCACCGGTGCAGGTCAAGCAGCTGCCGTCGAGCAATCCCGCGTCCAGCAGCTCGCGCACGATCACGGGCAGGCCGCCCTTCGCGTCGATGTCGACCATGGAGTACCGGCCGAAGGGCCGTGCGTTCACCAGCACGGGCAGGCTGCGCGACACGCGATTGAACTCATCCTGCGTGATCACCTCGCGCCAGTAGTCGATGCCCGCGGCGCGTGCCAGCTCGGGCGCGTGGAGCACGACGTTGGTGGAACCGCCCATCGCGATGGCAACCAGGGTTGCGTTGCGCAGCGACGCCGGGGTGACGATGTCCCGAGGCCGGATGCCGCGCCCGGCGAGCACCTGCAGGGCGTCGAGCAGCTGGGCGGGGAACTCCTCGATGCGGCGGCGATCCTCCGACGCCGGGCCCACCATGTGCAGCGGCTCCATGCCGCAGGTCGCGATGAACGACTGCATGGTGTTGTAGGTGAACATGCCGCCGCAGCTGCCGTGACCGGGCGAGGCCTCAAACGCGATCCGCCGCCGCTCCTGCGGTGGCTCCGTCGCCGCCTGAAAGCAGGAAATGATGTCGATCGGCTCGCCGGTTCGGGAGTCGATGCCGGGGCGGATCGAGCCGTCGGACATGATCACCGCGGGGACGTTGCGCTCGAGGATCGCGGCGAGGGTCCCGACCGGGGGCTTGTCACAGGCGACCACGGCGATCACACCGCGCAGGTCGCTCCCTTCGAGGTGGAGGCAGACACCGTCGTTGGTGGTCTCGCGGCCGATCAGCGAGTACCGCATCTCCGGCGTGCCGTTGCGCTGCCCGTCGGAGATCCCGCCGGCGAAGCCGGGCGCGATTACCCGCACCGGGAGATCAGCACCGACGACGCGCCGGCGCAGCTCAGCCTGGATCGCCTCGACCTTCGCGGGGACGCCGGCGTAGCAGATACTGTCGCCGAGGTTACCGATAACTCCCCAGGCAGGGCAGTGGATCTTGTCCGGGTCCTGTCCCTGAAGGCGCGCCGTCGCGACCGCCTGCGTGTCTTGTCCCGGCTTCCACGCTTCCGCCTCGCTCACCGCGATCCCTCGTATCCCGTGGTCAGATCGTGGCCGATGCTATCAGGGCTCGGAGATTCGCCCGCCGGCGAGGGGGCGCGGCGCCGCAGCCGACGAGGCCGACGAGCACGCACTGGCTTGTAGAGCGGTCCTGGCGGAACTGCCAGGACCTCGTCCTGGCCAGCTGACGGCTGAAGCCCTAGCCGTCACGGCTGAGATCGGACCAGAGAACGGGAAGGCCGACATCCTGACCTGGCTGATCAATTACCTGTCCGGCTCGCTCGTGCCCGAGGCCGCCAGCGTCAGCATCGCACTGCAGGGTCCGATTACCCTAAGTAACTCCCTTACACACCTGAGGAAATACCTCCCCGAGACGTGAGGCTGATGCGGCTCCGGCACGCAGATCACCGTGATGTGTGTCGCTCGGCGTGGCTGGGAGGGTTCGTGGTGAGGTAGCTGCTGTTCGGCGGATTGAGGGCTAGGTGTGCTCGCCGTCGAAGTGCGGGCGATATTGGGCTTCGAGTCGGGCTGTCTCGTGGCCGGTCAGGGTGACTTCCAGGGCCTGGACCGCTTCGTCGAGGTGACGCGCTTGAGTCGCCCCGATGATCGGCGCGCTTATGCCGGGCTTGCCGAGCAGCCACGCCAGCGCGATCTGGGCGGGTGGCAGGGACCGCTGGGTGGCGATGGTACGCACGGTGTCGATGACATCGAAGTCCTCAGTCCGGGATCGGAGCAGGTCATCGGTGCCGGATCGCAGGGTGCGCCCCTCGCCGCTGCGCTCGCGGGTTCCGGCGAGCAGGCCGCGGGCGAGGGGGCTGTAGGGGATGATGCCGACGCCCTGGTCGAGGCAGAGGGGGATCATCTCCCGCTCGTCTTCCCGGTTGAGGAGGTTGTAGCGGTTCTGCATCGACGCGAACGCGGTCCAGCCGGCTGCGCGAGCAGTGTGCTGGGCCTTGGCGAATTGCCAGGCGCGCATGGTCGACGCGCCGATGTAGCGCGCTTTGCCGGCGCGCACCACGTCGTGCAGCGTTGCCATCGTCTCCTCTACCGGCGTCTCGTCGTCCCAGCGGTGAATCTGGTAAAGATCGACGTGATCGGTCCCGAGGCGGCGGAGCGAGGCATCGATGCTGGCCAGGATGTGCTTACGGGACAGTCCCCGGTCGTTCGGTCCCTGTCCCGTCGGGTAATACACCTTGGTGGCAAGGACATAGTCGTCGCGGTATGGGAAGAGGTCTCGGAGCAGTCGCCCGGTGATCTGCTCGCTCGCGCCGTCGGAGTACATGTCCGCGGTGTCGAAGAAGGTTATCCCCGCTTCGACTGCCCGCCGGACGATGGGCTCGGCCTCGTCCTCGGCCAGTGCCCAGGGCTGGCCGGAAGGGTCGCCGTAACTCATCATGCCAAGGCCGATCCGCGATACTTTGAGCCCCGACCGGCCCAGGCGCACGTATTGCATGCCAGCTCCTCTTCTCGTTCTTGCAGCCCTCAGCCCAGCCGCGTTGTCGCTGCTGTGGCTTGCGGGGACGCGTTCGCCGAATCCTGGCGGGAGCCGCAGCCAGACCGAAGCTGACGGCGGCGGCCGGAGACGGCGCTGGCGGGCGGAGGGCCGGGCCGGGCCGGGTTGTGGTGCAGGGCCACGCCGGCGATGACCAGGCCGATGCCGAGGAGATCCCGCAAGGTCGGGACCTGGCCGAGGATGATCAGCCCGACGACCGCTGCCGCGGCCGGGAGGAGGGCGAGCATCAGCGCGAAGGTGGCGCGCGGAAGCCTGGCCATGGCGAGCTGGTCGGTGACGTAGGGGATCACCGACGAGCACACCCCGACGCCGATCCCCCATGCCAGCCAGGCGGGATGGGTGAAGGCCGGGATGGCGCCGGGAAGACCGGCCGGGATGGCGACGACGGCGGCAACGAGCATGGCAGCGCCGAGCTGGTCGATGCCGCTCATCGATCCTCGGGCGGGCCGGGTGCCGTCAGCGGAGATGTTGGCGATCCGGTGGCCGAGGGTGACGTAGAGCATGAACCCAGCGCAGTTGGCGAAGGCGAAGATGAACCCGAGGGGCTCGCCGGCCAGTCGCACGGCAGTGAGCGCGAGGACCCCGCAGATGGCCAGGGCGAGCGCGAGGAGGTTTCTTCTCGTCCGGGCTCCCGCCGCGGCCAGGACGACGGTGCCGAGGAACTCGATGGCGCCGACGGTCGCCAGTGGCAGCCGGTCGATGGCCAGGTAGAACAGCGAATTCATGGCGGCCAGGACGGCGCCCAGCTCGAGCAGGACCCAGCGCTGGGAAACCGTCATGGCGCGGAGCAGCCGCCAGGGGCGGCGCCAGAGCGCGAAGACGGCGGCGGCGGCGGCGATGCGCAGCCAGGCGACGCCGAGCACACTGACGTGCGCGAACAGCAAGACCGCGAACGAGGGACCCAGGTAGTGGAAGACGGCACTGGTGAGGAAATACGACGCCGGGGGCAGACCGGTCACGGCCCGGCCTGCCCTGGCCAGCCGCAGCGGTCGTTCCGATGCCGCGGCTGTGCCGTCCGTAGCGCTGCTCACACTCAAGGAGTCTTATAGGATCAGGTCAGGAAGTGAATAGTAATCTGAAGGAATCCTGATCTGATTGCCTGCGAAACCACGGCAGATACCCGCATCTGCCTTCACCGAGCCGAACATGCTTCTCGACGACACCAACGTGCGCCTCCTCGGCGAACTGCACGCCAACCCCCGAATCACCATGTCCGCCCTGGGAAGGCGCGTCGGCATGTCGCCCCCGGCCGTGACCGAGCGCGTGCAGCGGCTGGAGCAGGCCGGGGTGATCCTCGGCTACCGCCTCGAGGTCGACCCAGCTGCTCTCGGGCTGCCGGTCACCGCCTTCGTCCGCATACGGCCCGCACCCGGCCAGCTACCGAAGATCGCCGAGCTAGCCCGCCGGCTCGGCCAGGTCAGCGAGTGCCACCGGATCACCGGCGAGGACTGCTTCCTGGTCAAGGTGCACGCCGCCTCCGTGCCCGATCTCGAAGAACTCCTCGACCAGTTCCTCACCTACGGCCAGACGGTCAGCTCCATCGTGGTCTCCACCCCCGTGCCGCCGCGCTCCCTGCCATTGCCGCGCAAAGATCGGCAGGACAGGGCCACGCCGACAGCCGAACGCTCGTCTCCCAGATCCTCCTCAGCCGACTCCGAACCACCTCAAGAGCAGCGCGTAACATCCTGAACTGCGTTCCGCCGTCCGCAGCGGCAGACGTAAGGAACCTGCGCCAGATCGGCGGCTACGCGCCGGCTGGCGGAGCTCACTTGACGCCAAGCACGGTGCGCCCGCTACTAATACAGCCAGCAGGTAGGCACCGATCGCTTCGGCGACGAAGTTGCCGGGCAGAAACGCGGCGCCTATGTTGCGGGATCGGCCTGCTCACGGCGCCAGGCCCAGCCCACCAGGCCGAACAGCGGTCCGCCGACCAGTCCGCAGACCGTCGAGAAGACGATGTAGAGGTTGACTGGCTGGGAAGCCGCGGGACATCGAGGTGACGCAGTAGCCAAGAACCTCGAGCACGCAGGCCGGCAGACCCGCGGCGATCGCGGTGCCGCGTCGCGATCGCCAGGGCGCCGCAGGCGAACCCCGCGGCCAGCCACGGGCTGGCGGAGTTCTCCAGGGCCGCCCACGGTATGGATAGCGGTGCCTGCACGAACGAGGTAGCCACGCCGATCGCCACCCCGATGGCGATCACGGCGATCAGCCGCGTGGTCAGGGCGATCGGGCGGGCACTGGAGGACGACCCGGAAGAGTGACGAGAATCCACCGCGCGATCCTAAGTGTCTCCGGTTGTTGACGGAGAGTAGTCATATCGCTACGTTACGCGCAGGCATCTTGACCTAGCTGCCGCGATGCGCGTCTGCGAGATGCGCTGGACGATTCCTAACGAACGGACCTTCATGGATCTCCTGCTCTCCAGGTGGCGGCTGAAACGAGGCTGGGCTGTCGCGTCGGCCGCCGCGCTCGCAACGGGCGTGATGGCCTTGACCATCAGCCCCGCCAGCGCGGCACCGCCGCCTCCCTCCGTCTCGATCGCCTCGGAGATCGCGCACGGCGCGCATGCCTCGCAGCCCGCCTTGACCAGGGCGAACTCCCGCTCTACGCGGGTGTGCGTGACCATGATCGTCGGCCGCCACGCATGCTTCGTGCTCAAACGCGGTGGCTTGCACGCGATCCCCGCAAGCGCCTCGCCGGACGCGGTCCCTGCGGGCGTCGGCTACGGACCCTCCCAGCTGCAGTCGGCCTACGAACTCACCGCAGCCTCGGCCTCCGACGGTTCTGGCCGCACCATCGCGATCGTTGACGCGTACGACGACCCGACCGCCGCGAGCGATCTGGCCGCCTACCGTTCGTCCGCCGGGCTGCCCGCCGGCCCAGCTTCAAGAAGGTCAACCAGAACGGCGCGACCTCCCCGCTGCCGAGCCAGGCGCCTGCCAGCGACGACTGGACCCTCGAGGAGTCGCTCGACCTGGACATGGCCTCGGCGATCTGCCCGCTCTGCAACATCGTGCTGGTCGAGGCCACCAACGACAGCGGCCCCGGGCTGTACGCGGCCGAGAACACCGCCGCGAGCATGGCCGGCTACATCTCCAACTCCTGGGGCGGACCGGAGTCGTCCACGGACGCCTCGCTCGACTCCTCGAACTTCAACCACCCGGGCGATGTGATCACCGCGTCTGCGGGCGACTCGGATTTCGGCGTAATCTACCCGGCAGCCTCACCAAACGTCGTCTCGGTCGGCGGCACCAGGTTGAGCGCCGCGTCGAACTCGCGCGGCTGGAGCGAGTCAGTGTGGAACACCGGAGCCGGCGAGGGCACCGGGTCGGGCTGCTCTGCCCTCGAGCCGATGCCGTCCTGGCAGACCGCGCTCCACCTGTCCGGCTGCTCCAAGCGGGTCGACAACGACGTCGCGGCGGACGCCGACCCGAACACGGGGGTCGCGGTCTACGACACCTCCAACGGTAACGGCGGGTGGAACGAGGTCGGCGGCACCAGCGCCTCCGCGCCGATGCTGGCCGCCATGTTCGCCCTCGCGGGCAGCCCCGGCACCACCCCGGCCGACGACATCTACACCCACACGGGCAGCTTCTTCGACGTCACCACCGGCAACGACGGCGCGTGCAGCCCGGCCTACCTTTGCACTGCGGAGACCGGGTACGACGGCCCGACCGGCATCGGCACCCCGGACGGCATCGGCGGCCTAGTCGCCGGCACCAGCGGCGGCAACACCGTGACGGTGACCAACCCCGGTAACCAGACCGGCACCGTCGGCACGGCGGTCAGCCTGCAGATCGGCGCCACCGACTCGGCGTCCGGCCAGACGCTCACCTTCACCGCCAGCGGGTTGCCCGCGGGCCTGTCGATCAGCTCCTCCGGCCGGATCTCCGGCACGCCCACCACCGCGGGCAACTCGAGCGTGACGGTGACCGCCACCGACACGACCGGGGCGCACGGCTCGGCCTCCTTCAGCTGGGTGACCAGCAACGCCGGCGGCTGCAGCAACCACACCCAGCTGCTCGGCAACCCCGGGTTCGAGACCGGCTCGGCCGCGCCATGGTCGGCCACGGCCGGTGTCATCAACCCGAACGGGGCGGGCGAGCCCTCGCACTCCGGTACCTGGTACGCCTGGCTGGACGGGTACGGCATCACCCACACCGACACGCTGTCCCAGACGGTGACCATCCCGGCAGGCTGCAGCGCGACGTCGTTCAGCTTCTGGCTGCATATCGACACCGCCGAGACCACCACCACGACCGCGTTCGACAAGCTGACGATCACGGCGAATGGCACCACGATCGCCACTTTCTCCAACCTCAACCACGCCACCGGCTACCAGCAGCACACCTACTCGCTGGGCAGCTTCGCCGGCAGCGCCGTGACCGTGAAGTTCACCGGCACGGAGGACTCCTCGTTGCAGACCTCCTTCGTCGTGGACGACACCGCCATCAATCCGAACTAATCAACTGCGCGTCCCCTGGGCGGTGGGTTACCTCCGCCCGGGGGCTGCCGTGTACAGGTCGCCCAATCTGTCGGTGGCGTAGGCGACAGGCGATGTCGCGGGCGGGGCGGGGGTTTAGGGGCGGTCGGCGATGAGCTTGGCGATGCGGTTGAGCGACTCGTCGAGGTCCTGGTTGGTGACCACGTCGGCCAGCGCGAGGCGGACGGAGGCGAGCTCGCGGGCCAGGTACTCGGTGTCGTCCTGGGTCCTGGCGGCGACCTGCCGGTCGCGCTCGATGGTGGAGCGGTCCCGCTCGTCCTGGCGGTTCTGGGCCAGCAGGATCAACGGCGCCGCGTACGCGGCCTGGGTGGAGAAGGCCAGGTTGAGCAGGATGAACGGGTACGGGTCCCAGTGGTGGATGTACACGATCGAGTTGACGATGATCCAGAAGATGACGAACACCGTCTGGGCGACCAGGTACTTGCCGGTGCCGAGGAACCGGGCGAGGCCCTCGGAGAACCGGCCGAACGCGTCGGCGTCGTAGAGCGCGCCGCGCACCGGCGTGCCCCGGGGGACGGACAGGTCGCCGCGGGTGTTGCGCATGGACGTGAGCCGTGCCATTTACTTTCCCCCGATTCGTCGCCAGCCCACCGGTAGCAGGCGGTCGATCACGTCGTCGACGGTCACCGCGCCGACCAGCCGCCCGGCGTCGTCGCAGACCGCGACGCCGATCAGGTTGTAGGCGGCCAGCCGGGCCGCCAGTTCGCGCTCCGGCAGTTCGGGCTTGACGAACAGCCGGTCCTCGATGCAGTCGCCGACTCGCACCGACGGCGCCCGGCGCAGCAGCCGCTGGAACCCGACGCGTGCCCAGGTAGAGCCCGGTCGGGGTGAGCCGCGGGCGGCTCGCACACGTACACCTGGGCGGCCGCCGTCGCGGGCAGGTGACGGTCGCGCACCCGGGCAAGCACCTCGGCCACGGCCACGTCGGGCGAGAAGACCAGCGGCTGCGAGGTCATCAGGCCGCCGGCCGAGGACTTGTCGTAGCGGAGCAGGCGGCGCAGGTCGGCCGCCTGCATGGACTGCATCGCCGCGAGGAGCCGTTCTCGCTGCTCGGGTGGCATCTCGCCGAGCAGGTCGGCGGCGTCGTCCGGCTGCATCTCCTCGACCACGTCGGCCGAGCGCTCGATCTCGAGGCTGTCGAGCAGCCGGATCTGGTCCTGCTCCGGGCATCTCCTCGAGCAGGTCGGCCAGCTCGTCGTCGTCGAGCGCCGCCGCGAGCTGGCTCCGCCTGGCCTGGGGCAGCGTCTCGATCGGCGGTGGCGAGGTCGGCCGGCGCCATCTCGCGCAGGCTGGTGAGCTGCTCGGCGAGCGGGCCGGGCTCGAACAGCTGGCGGCATTCCTGCCACGGGACGATGTGCGGGCCGTGGCCGAGCAGGCTCCGGCCGCGGCCGAGGGCGAGGGCGGTCACCTCCCACCCGGCGCGGGCGTCTTCGCGCTGGGCGATGGCCACGTCGGCGACCGTGCCGACCGGGGTGCGCTGTCCGTAGAGCGACGAGGCGAGGATCTCGCCGGTGCGCTGCGTGAACGGGTCGAGGTCGACGTTGCCGCCGAGCAGGTGCGCCCCGTCGACCGATATCTCCCTGATCCGGCCGAACGGGACGAAGATCGTGCGCCGCCGCAGCGCGACCACCAGGCCGAGCGCGCGCGGCGGATCGTCGCCTGCGAGCGGCCAGATGACCACGTCGCGGACCCGGCCGATGGCGAGGTCGTCGCTGTCAAGCAGCGGGCGGCCGCTCAGCCGGGAGGTGAAGACCTGCGGCTGCTCGGCCCCGCCGACCGCCGGCTGTCCGGCTTCCCATCCCACGGATGACGTCACGCCAACATTATTGATGCCAGCGTCAGCCCTCCGCGACAGCGACCCGTCCGCGCCCTCTGCTCACCTGCGCTTAGTCGCGCGCCCAGCCGGTCGGCCCGAGCACGTCGAGGCTCCCGTAGCCGCGCCATCCGCCGTCAACCGCGGCGGCCTCGAGCCGCAGCCGGTGCACCCGCAGCCGACCTTCGGCCTGGCCGACCAGGACCGTGACCAGGTAACGGCGGGCGGCGACGGGCACCGGGGCGGACAGCTCGGCGTACTGGCCGCCCGGCACCACCGCGACCGTCGGGAAGCCGTCTGGCCGATAGGCCCGGCGGGCGGTGCGGCGCGGAACGGCGCTGCCGACCGCCCCGGCCAGCCAGCCAGGGAGCAGCGCGCGTCGGACCGCGACCGCGGCGAGCACGGGCGTTCCGTCCGGATTGCCCAAGGCCACGACCGCGACCGGGCGCGGTTCGCCGGGCTGCCCGCTCGACCTGAGCGCGGCCCGGACCTGTGCGTCGTCCGGCCGGTCGCCGTTCCTGAACCCCTCGAGGGCGAACCAGCACAGCCCCGCGAATGCGGCCGCCCCGACGCCGAGCGTGATGAGAAGACTAAGCATGGTGGCAACCATGGCAATATTGGATCCGTCATGACAGTGCCAATCAATTCGGAAGTGGCCCTGATCGGCCCGCACGCGCTGGCCGACCTGCTCGGCCGGTGGCCCGCCGCCGACGGCCCGCTCTATCGCCTGCTGGCGACGCGGATCGGCAGGCTCGCCGATACCGGCGAGCTCCCCCCTGGGATCAGGCTGCCGCCTGAGCGCGCCCTGGCGGCGGCGCTCGCGGTCAGCAGAAACACGGTCGCGCTGGCCTACCAGGTGCTGCGCGACGACGGCATGGCCGAAAGCCGTCAAGGGTCCGGTACCCGGCTGATGCCGCACCGAATCACCCCGGCCGCCGCGCACCGCGCCAACGGCTACTTCGCCGGGATGCTGGGCGACGCCGTCGCCATCGATCTGTCCATCGGGGCGGTCGAGTGCGCGCCGATCGTGGCCGAGGCGCTGCAGTCCCCCGGCGACATCCTCGGCCCCCGCGCGCTGGCCCGGCTCACCCTCGGCACCGGCTACCTCCCGTACGGGCTGGCGGAGCTCCGGGCGGCGATCGCGTCCATGCTCAGCACCGCCTACTCGGTCGCCACGTCGGCGGCCGAGGTGCTCGTCACCACCGGCGCGCAGCAGGCCCTGGGGCTGCTGGTGCAGTCCGAGGTCACGCCCGGCCAGGTGGTGGTGACCGAGGACCCGACGTTCCCCGGCTTCCTCGACGCGGTCCAGCGGGCGGGCGGCCGGCTGGTCGGCGTGCCGCCGGGGGACGTCGCCGCGATCGCCGACGCGATCGCCGTGCACCGGCCCGCGCTGGTCTACCTGATCCCGAGCTTCCACAACCCGACCGGCGCGCTGCTGCCCGCCGCCGCCCGGCACGACATCGTCGAGCTGGCCCGACGGCATCCGGACGTCACCGTCATCGACGACCTCGCGATAGCGGAGCTGCCGCTGACGGACGGGCCGCTCGGCTGGCGGCAGCAGCCACCGCCGCCGCCGCTGGCCGCGCTCGCGCCGCGGCTGCCGAACGTGGTGACGGTCGGGTCGCTCTCCAAGACCTACTGGGGCGGGCTGCGGACCGGCTGGGTGCGCGCGCCCGAGGGGATCATCGCCAGGCTCGCCGCCGCCAAGGCCGCCGCCGATCTCGGCTCGCCGCCGTTTCAGCAGGCCATCGTGGCCTCGCTGATCCGCGAGCGGCACGATGAGATCCTCAAGTACCGGGCCGACTGGGCGCGGGACCGGTACGCGGTGATGGCGTCGGCACTCACGTCGCTTCTTCCCGGCTGGGAGTGGACGCCGCCGGAGGGCGGGCTGACGATCTGGGCGCGGCTGCCCGGCGAGGCCGACTCCTCGGCGTTCGCCCAGGCCGCGCTCCGCCGCGGCGTCGCCGTCGTCCCCGGGCGGCTGCTGTCGGTGTCCGCGCACCGCTCGCCGTGGCTGCGGATGGCCTTCGTCCGCCCGCCCTCGGAGCTGGCCGCCGCCGTGCAGACGCTGGCGGCCGTCCAACCAGCCGCTTGCGGTGAGGCAGAATTGTCTGGCGACCACGTCCCGACCAGGAAGCTGAAAACGCGATGAGCTCCGTAACCTCCGCCCGGCCCCGCCTCGACCCGCACGACCCGGCAGGCATCGACGCCCTGCTGAGCGAGGAGGAGCGCGCCGTCCGGCAGGCGGTGCGGGACTTCTGCGCCGACAAGATCAACCCGCACATCGCCCAGTGGTACGAGGACGGCGAGTTCCCGCAGGCGCGGGAGCTGGCCCGCGAGCTGGGCAAGATCGGCCTGCTCGGCATGCACCTGACCGGGTACGGCTGCGCCGGCATGTCCGCCGTCGACTACGGCCTGGCCTGCCTCGAGCTCGAGGCGGCCGACTCCGGGCTGCGGTCCCTGGTCTCGGTCCAGGGCTCGCTGGCGATGTACGCGATCTGGCGGTTCGGCAGCGAGGCCCACAAGCAGGAGTGGCTGCCGCCGATGGCGGCGGGCGAGGCGATCGGCTGCTTCGGCCTGACCGAGCCCGACGCGGGCTCCGACCCGGCGGCGATGCGCACCTCCGCCCGCCGCGACGGGGCCGACTGGGTGCTGAACGGCCGGAAGATGTGGATCACCAACGGCACGATCGCCGACGTCGCCGTGGTCTGGGCGCGGACCGACGACGGCATCCGCGGGTTCGTGGTGCCGACCGCGACCCCCGGCTTCTCCGCGCCGGAGATCAAGCACAAGGGGTCGCTGCGCGCCTCGGTCACGGCCGAGCTCGTGCTCGACTCGGTGCGGCTGCCCGCCGACGCGGTGCTGCCCGAGGTAACCGGGCTGCGCGGGCCGCTGTCCTGCCTGAACGAGGCGCGCTACGGGATCTTGTGGGGGGCGCTGGGCGCGGCCAGGTCCTGCTACGAGACCGCCCTGGAGTACGCGCGGTACCCGGATCCAGTTCGGCGCGCCGCTCGGCGTCGTTCCAGCTCACCCAGGAGAAGCTGGCCAACATGGCGGTCGAGCTGGGCAAGGGCCAGCTGCTTGCGCTGCACTTCGGCCGGCTGAAGGACACCGGCAGGCTCGCTCCCGAGCACGTCTCCTTCGGCAAGCTGAACAACACCCGCGAGGCGCTCGAGATCTGCCGCTCCGCCCGCACCATCCTGGGCGGGAACGGCATCTCCTACGAGTTCCCGATCATGCGCCACATGGCCAACCTGGAGTCGGTTCTCACCTACGAGGGCACCCCGGAGATGCACACGCTGGTCATCGGCCAGGCCCTCACCGGCGAGCAGGCGTTCAGGAAGTAGCACCGGCCGAGCGCGCCGGATGGCCCGCCTGCGGCCGGCCCAGGCCCTAAGATCGGGGGCGTGAATCGTTCGGCGCGGCGGGTAATGGCAGGCTGCGGCGGTCTGGGGACGGCCGTCGCGTTGGCAGGATGCGGGCTGCTCAGCCAGGGCGTCACGATCACCGCGCCGGCCGTGATGACGGTGTCGAGCGCCGCCGTGGAACGGGGCGAGCTGCCGTCCAGGTTCACCTGCGCAGGGTCCCAGGTGCTCTCCCCGCCGATCAACTGGTCGCGGCGAGCCGAAGGGCACGCAGTCGATCGCGATCGTGGTCGACGACGCGGACGCGCCGATCAGCCCGTACGTGTACTGGATCGTGTTCGACATCCAGCCGGGGACCGTCGGCGATCCGGAGGGGCTGCTGCCGACGGGCGCGAAGCAGGCCAGGGGCAGCGCCGGGTACGACCGGTACGACCCGCCGTGCCCCGGTCCGTCAGGGGCACAGCTACCGGCTCACGGTGTACGCTCTCAACCGCGTGCTGAACCTGCCGAACGGCACGTCGCTGATGTCCGCGTGGCGGCGATCGCCGCCGCCACCATCGGGCGGGGTCGACTGACCGTGAACGCGACGTCGTGAGTCAGCGCATGGAGAGCGACACGGTGTGCTTCTTGCCATCAATGTCGGGTATTGAGGTATTTGGTGGTGAAGTTTCGCGATTCACGAGACAGGTAGGCATAGGGTTCGTAACAATCTAACGAACCAGTGCCGGTTACAAGGGTGCTAGCGACAACGGGGGCAGGCTCGCGTATATGGCCGCGCGCGCCTCGCTAGTGCCAACGCCAGGCCGTGCTCTGCCGGGTGGTGTTGAATGTCGTTCTTGAGCCGTCGGCCCTCGCGGTCAGGCAGTCGCGAAGGCGATGCCGGACGTGACGATGAATACGACGACTACGACTACGCGCCTGATGGCTACCGAGGCGACGAAGACGAGAACTGGTCGCCGGGCGAGTACTTCTCCCCTGAGGGCATCAAGGGCCGATGGGCCGACGGGCAGCGTCCAGGCGAGCGCCCGGCCGCCCGCGGTCGGCGCGGTGACCCCGGACGGGGCGAGCGCCGGGCGGGGTGACGCCGAGCGCGGCGATACCGGGCGTGGCGACCGTGGGCGCGACGACGACGCCCGCGGCGACTCCGGGCCGGGGTACCAGGACAGGACCGACGCGCCGGCATGACGACGACGGTTACAACGGTTACGGGCCCGGCGGCGGCTACGGCTAGGGCCGACGAGTACGCCACCGGCGCCTACGACCTGCCCGACGGCGCCGACGAGGAGCCCGCCGAACGCGGCGGCCGCCGGCGCAAGGAGCGCGGCGAGCGGACCGGCAGACTCCGCCTCGGCCGCCGCGACCGCGGCGAGGAAATCTGGCCCGACGACGGCGTGTCGGACGAGGACTACTGGGCCTCGGTCGCGTCCGACCGGCCGCTGACCGGCGGGCACCAGCCGCTGCGAGGCCGAACTGCCGCGGGCGGCCGACAACCTGCCGACGGGCCGGCCGGCCAGCCGGGGAGGGAGCGAAGACCTGCGCGGCCGGCGGCCGGGTCGCGGCCCGGGGCGGACCCTCGCGCCGCCGGGGACCAGCGCTTCGGCGACGAGCAGCGTTACGACGACGAGCAGCGCGGCGTGACCGGCCGCCTCGGCCCGCCGCCCGGTCTGCGCGGCGACTATCAGCCTGGCGCCGGCAACGGTGCCAGCGCAGGCAGCGTCAGCTCGGGACGGGCAGGCAGCGGGCCGATGGCGGGCTACGCGCCGTCCGGCGGCGCGCGCCCGGGGACCGGGCCGATGGCGGCCCGGCCCGGGCACCGGACCGATGCAGCGCCTGGTCCAGCCAGGCCGGGTTACACGCCGCCGGCCACCGGCCCGCGGCCGTCCTTCCAGCCCGGCAGCGGTGCGGCCGGCCGCCGCGCCGGCCAGCCGCGCCGGGCGGCCGCCCGACCGCGCGCCGACTGGGGCGAGCGGACGGAGCGAATCGACCGAGTCAACGCAGCCGGCTACCCGGAGCCTCGCGTCGAGCAGCCGCAGCCAGGCACCCGGCCGTCCGGCCGGGTCGGCCGCCGGACCGGCATCCGGACCCGTTCGGCGCCGGGCCGTCGGCGCGCCGTCCGCGGCCCGGCCGCGGCGACGGATCGACAGTTCGACGGGCATCGACAGTTCCAGAGGCGACGGCGGGCGGCTCGACAGCCCGGACTGGCGAACGCCGGACCGCCGAGACCAAGGTCGTGGCGGCAACCGCGATTCCGGTCGGGCCAGCGGTGGCTGGCCCGCGGCCGGCCGGGGCGGCCAGCCCGGCGCCGACCGGACGGGCGACCGTCCCGGCGCCGACGACCCGCTGACCAGCACCGCGTACTCACGCGCGTCGGCGAGCGACTCGGACGGCCGTTCCTACCGGGTGGCCGCGCGCCGTTCGCAGGCCCAGGCCAAGCTGACCGAGCAGACGCAGATCTTCAGCGCGCCGACCGGCTACCCGTCGGACCAGCAGCGGACCGGGCCGTACGAGTCCGGCCTGACCGGCGAGTACCCGGCGCGGCAGTACGACACCGGGGCGCCGACCGCACCCGCCGCCGCGCGCGGCGGGCAGTACCAGGCCGGCGCCACCGGCGAGTACCCGGCCAGCCAGCACCGCGCGACCGGTGTGTCCGGGGTGAACGGCAAGTCCGCGGCCGACCAGTACCGGACCGGCGAGTACCCGGCCGGCGACTACCGGACCAGCCAGTACCAGACCGGGGAGTACCAGACCGGCGAGTACGGCCAGTACCGGCCCGACCCGCAGCCGCTCGGCCGCCCGCTACCCGGGCTACTCCGGCAGCCAGCCGAGCCCGTCCGGGCAGTTGGGCTCGTCGGCCAGCTCGAGCCAGCCGGTCCAGCCGACTCGGCGCGGACTCCAGGGCCCGGGCGGCCCCGGCGCGGCCGGCGCGCCCGGCGGATCGAGCGCTCCGAGCGGGCCGAACGGATTCGGCGGGCATCCGGCCGGCAACACCGGCCGCGCCAGCCTGCCGAACGCGGTCGGCGCGCCCTCCGGGCAGTACCCCGCGCAGCAGCCCCGGCACCGGCAGCCGCGCCCGCAGCCTCAGCTATCGCAGCCTCAGCTATCGCAGCCCCAGCTGTCCCAGTCTCAGGCACCGCAGTCCCCGCCATCGCGCCAGCCCGCCCAGCCGCAACTCCCGGCAGCGGGCGGTCACGGCGTGAACGGCGTGAACGGCCAGAGCGCGAATGGCCAGAGCGTGGGCGGCCAGGGAGCGGCGGGCCACGGCGGCGGCGCATCGGGCCGGACTCTCCCCGGCCGGCACCGGGCGAATCCCTACGAGTCGGCGGTCACGGGTTCCTATCCCTATCCGGGCCAGCCTTACCCGGCCCGTCCGGGACCGTCGGCGGCAACCGGTCCGAGCGGCGCCAACCCGCGCCGGACGGCGGACGGTCGCGACGACCGGTACTACCGGCCGGGCCAGGCCCAGGCCGACGGGTATGATCCGGGCACCGACGGTCGACGACGGCTACGGCGTCCCCGCGGGACCGCCGCTACTGACCGGTTCGACCGCAAACGCGGTAATTCGCGGGAGTTCCACGACCCTCCACAAAGGCTTATGCACCGATGCACGAGCCGGTAGCCTCTCGATCATGCGCGACGAGACGATCGGAAGCTTCCTCACCCGCCTTGCTGCCCGCAGCGCGGCACCTGGCGGTGGCGCCACCGGGGCGCTGCACGCCGCGCAGGCGGCGGCGCTGCTGGCGATGGTCGCCCGGTTCAGCGACGGCCCGCGGTACGACGCCGAGACCGTCGGCCGGGTCCGCGCCGCAGCGGACGGCCTGGCCGATGAGGCGGTCGATCTCGCGGTGGCCGACGAGGCCGCGTTCGCCAAGGTGGCGGCCGCCTACCAGCTGCCCCGGCAGACCCCGGAGGAGAAGGAGGCCCGCTCCGCCGCGATCGCCGAGTCAACCGGCGGGCGCGGCCCGCCCGCCGGCCGACCTGATGGCCGCCGCGGTCCGGCTGATCGGCCTGGCCGAGGAGCTGCTGCCGGTCGCGAACAAGAACGTGATCTCCGACATCGCGGCGGCGTCGGCCGCGATCACCGCCGCCGCGATCACCGCGCGGGTGAACATCGAGGCGAACCTGCCCGGGATCAGGGACGAAGAGCTGGCGGCGGAGCTGAAGGCGACCGCCGCGCTCGCCGACGGGGTGGCCGACCGGGCCGACCGGGTGGTCGTCGCCGTCCGCGAGGAGATCTCGCAGGTGACCATGGAGCTATCCGGCCGCGAGCTGGCGAAGACGATCCGCGCCGCGGCCGCCGCCGAAGCGGCCGAGCTCGCCAAGGCGGGCAGGCAGCCACGGCTGGCGGTGGTCACCGCCAACGACGACGGCGGCAGCGCCGCCTACGTCCGCTCGATCGCCAACGCGGCGGCGCGCGGAGGGCATCGCCTGCGACGTGTCGCGGACCACCACCGCGGCCGGCATCGCCGCCATGCTCGCCCAGCTCGCCGACGACCCCGAGGTGCACGGCGTCATCCTGCAGACGCCGCTGCCCGACGGCGCGAACCTGGCCGGCCTGGCGACCGCGATCCCGTCCGCCAAGGACGTCGACGGGGCCAGCCCGGAGTCGCTCGGCAGGCTGGTGGCCGGGCTGCCCGCCTTCGCCCCGGCCACCGCCGAGGCGGTGCTCGCCCTGCTCGATCACTACCAGGTCGAGCTGCGCGGCAGGCACGCGGTGGTGGTGGGCCGCTCGGTGGTGGTCGGCAAGCCGGTCGCCCACCTGCTGCTCGACCGGCACGCCACCGTCACCATCTGCCATTCGCGGACCGCCGACCTGGCCGCGATCACCCGCCAGGCCGACGTTCTGGTCGCCGCCGTCGGCCGCGCCGGGCTGATCGGCCCTGGCCACGTCTCCCCCGGCACCACGGTCATCGACGTCGGCACCAATGCCACGCCCGACGGCGGCCTCGCGGGCGACGTTGACCCGGCCGTCGCCGCGATCGACGGAGTGGCGCTGACCCCCGTCCCCGGCGGCGTGGGCCCGGTCACCACCGCGCTGCTGCTCCGGCACGTGGTCCGCCGCCGCGGCTTCGGTTCTGAGCGGTCGCGTGTTACAGCGCAGGAAAATTTCTCGTTTCTCCCGTTTTGCCGGCCATAATTGAGTAGAAACGAACCCTGTGACGGAAGAAACGGGTTACTGGGACAGTCAGGCGGCCACCTTCGACCACGAGCCCGACCACGGCCTGCTCGATCCCCAGGTCAGGCAGGCGTGGCGGCGGCTGCTGCTGGCGGAGCTGCCGGCCGCGCCGGCCGCGATCGCCGACCTCGGCTGCGGTACCGGGACGCTGTCGGTGCTGCTGGCGGCGGAGGGGTACGCGGTCACCGGGCTCGACTTCGCACCGCAGATGATCAGGGCGGCGCGGGCCAAGGCGAGGGCGGCCGGCGTCAGCGCCCGGTTCGAGCTGTCGGACGCCGCCGCGCCGACGCTGCCCGCCGCGAGCTTCGACGTGGTGCTCGCCCGGCACGTGCTGTGGGCGATGCCCGACACCGGCGACGCGCTCGCGGCCTGGCTCCGGCTGCTGCTCCCGGGCGGCCTGCTGCTGCTGGTCGAGGGGCGCTGGTCGACCGGCGCCGGGCTGACCGCCCAGGAGGCCGGCCGGGCGGTGCTGCGGCACCGCTCGGACGCGACCATCACCGTCCTCGGCGACCCCGCCCTGTGGGGCGCCCCGGTCACCGACGAGCGCTACCTGCTCGTCAGCCGCCGTTAGCGGTCGCGGATCGTCAGGCCCGGACCGGGCGGCCGGGCCGGGCAGTCGGCGTCGAGCTGACCGTCGCGGACCACGAAGGCGCCGTTGACGAGCACGTGCCGGAGGCCGGACGACGGCCGGGTGGTGTCGGAGTAGGTGGCCTGGTCGGTGATGGTGGCGGGGTCGAACACCACGATGTCGGCGTCGCTGCCCGCGCCGACCCGCCCCTTGCGCCGCATCGCCGGCACCCGGTCTTGCAGCAGCGTCGCCGGGTGCAGGCTGCACTTGGCCAGGATCTCGGACAAGCGACCGCCCGCCGTCCCGGCTCGAGCGTGCGGATGGAGCGGGCGTACGCCCCGGCCGTCCTCGGATGAGTGACCGCGGTGGACGGCAGCGGCCAGCGGTCTGGCTCGGGAGCGACGCCGATCCAGGTCAGCGGCATGGCGTCGCTGGCGATGACCGACCCCGGGAAGGTCAGGTACCGGTGCAGGACAGCTCGGTCATCGGGGTCGTCGTCGTCCAGCTGCCTGATGATGGCCAGCCCGCCGGGGTCGACGGCGCGCAGTTCGGTCAGCCTGGCCGCGGTGGAGACCTGCTCGCCGGTCGGCGCGTAGACGATGGACGCCGGCGTCAGGCCGCGCGCGGCCAGCCGGTCCGGTGCCAGGAAGGCCGCCCCGATACCGGTCATGCCCGCGCCGTAGGGATAGGCCTCGGTGCTCACCTGCGCTCCCGCCCGCTGGGCGCGCTCGACCAGCCCGAGCACCCGGTCGGCGTGCCGCCCGGTGGTGCTGTTGAGGTGGCAGTAGTGCATGTGGGCGCCGGTCTCGCCCGCCGCGCGGACGATCTCCTCGGCCCCGTCGACCGGCCCGTCCGGGGTGACCTCGACCAGGTCACGCGCGTGGGTGAAGGTCGGCACCCGGCCGGCCGCGGCGAGCGCGGCGACCCGCACGTACTCCTCGGGCGCGGTACCGGGCGCGTACCCGAGCAGCAGGCCGATCCCCAGCGCCCCGTCGGCGACATCGGCCTCAAGCAGGCTCAGGATGCGGCCGATTTCCGTCGGGGAAGCCGCGCGCTGCCACCGCGGGTTCGCGAGGTTGGCGAACAGTGACTCGGTGCCGCCATCGGGGGTAACGCCGGCCAACACGGCCATCCTGGCCATCGTCCAGGAGGCGGCGAACCCGTAGTTCAGCGGCCGGCCGGTCACCGCCGCGGCCGCGTAGGCGGTCGCCACCGGGGTGAAGCCCGCCTCGAGCTCGAGCGCGGTGGTGACCCCGTCCGCAGCCTGAAGCCGCGCGCTGCCCAGGTCATGGGCGTGGCTGTGCAGGTCCACGAAGCCCGCCGTGACCACCTGGTCGGCCACGTCCAGCTCCAGCCGGCCCGCTGGCAGGCCGATGCCCACCGCCGCCACCCGGTCCCCCGTGATTGCCACGTCGCACACGTCGTCGAGCCCCGATTCCGGGTCGATGACCCGGCCACCCCGCAGCACCATGTCATAGGTCGTCACGGTCGGGTCACTACCCACTCCGCAGCCCCGCGGCGGGCGACTTTCCGGCCGGGATCAGCCGCAGGCCGGGCCGGTTGGCGGATGCCCCAGCCGGTGACCGGCATCTTCTGTCCATCGGGCCGATGTTTTGCCGCCGGCGCCGCCACATAATCAGCAAAGCCCGGACTAGTTCAGGAGAAAGGGAGCGCGTAACGGTGGAGGTATCCCTCGAAGGCAAGGTCGCGCTGGTGACCGGCGTCGGGCCGAACATCGGCAGCGGGGTGGCGCTGGCGCTGGCCAGGTACGGCGCCAAGGTCGCGTGCAACGACGTGTCCAAGGACTCGATCGACGCCTGCATCGCCAGGGTCGAGCGGAACGGCGGCGAGGCCATGGCCGCCCCCGGCGACGTCACCGACGAGGCAGCCGTCAAGGGCTACATCAACGACGTCCTGGCGAACTGGGGCCGGATCGACATCCTGGTCAACAACGCCGCGCTGCTCGGCGGGCGCGGCGTGCTCGACGAGACCGCGGAGGCGTTCCAGCGGGCGGTGACTGGTCTCCGCGATGGGCACCTTCCTCAACACCAAGTACGTCGGGCGGGCGATGGCCGAGCGCGGCATCAAGGGCTCGATCGTCTGCGTCTCCTCGTCCAACGGCTGGTCCGGGACCGCGGGCGTCTGCGCGTACGCGTTCCACAAGGGCGGCGTGAACAACTTCGTCCGGGCCGCCGCGATGGACCTCGCGCCGTACGGCATCCGCGTCAACAGCTACACGCCGACCGCGCCCGAACCCGGACAACCCGGAGCTGCTGGCCGAGCGCGCCGCGCCAGGGCCTCGGCCCGGGCGGGGTGCTGTCCGGGGCGCCCGGCGGCGGCCTCGGCGGCCCGACCGGCGACGAGGAGTGGCGGCGGCCGACCCGGTACGCCGGGCCGCGGGCGCCGATGGTGCCGATGGGCAGCACCGGCACGCCGACCGACATCGGCCACGCGATCGCCTGGCTCTGCTCCGACTACGCGCGGCTGATCACCGGCATCGACCTGGTCGTCGACGGCGGCGCCAGGGCCAGGAACTTCGCCTACATCCCGGCCGCGCCCGATCAGCTGGCCGGCCCGCTGCCGCTGATCACGCTCGACAGCACCCCGATGCCGGAGGGCTTCGGCCCGTTCTAGCCGGACAGCCGGCCTCAGAACGGGCCGGACCGCCGCCGCGTACCGGTGGACCTCGTCGGCGGCGACCGAGCAAGCCGGCCAGCGTGCTCGCCAACTGCGGCGGCAGGTCAAGGACGACGACCGACTCCTGCTCGGCCGGGTCGGTGCGGGCCACCACCGCCACCACCGGGGCCGCGCTCCTGTTCACCGGCAGGTGCGGGGTGCCCGGCGGCACGTACAGGAAGTCGCGCGCCCGCAGCACCGTCCGCATGGCCAGGCCCGGGCCGTGCCAGACCTCGACCTCGCCCTCGGCGATGTAGATCGCGGTCTCGTGCCCGTCGTGCAGATGCGGCGTACCGCGGGTGCCCGGCGGGATCGTCAGCACGTGCAGGCAGAGCGCCTGGCTTCCGGCCGACCCTCGGCTGACGCCGGTGCTCAGGCTGACACCCTGCTTCCCGTCATAGCCGTCGCTCGTGCGGATGACCACGCAGCCGCCCTCGGTCCCCTGTCGCATCGTCTGTGTCACGGTTGCTCCCCCTTGCGAGATCATGAAATAAGGCCTAACTCGGGATACTTCCGATACGGAACTGGCGGCGCACGGTCGAGGGGAACCAGGGCCCGCAGCGGGGATGCCTATGCCGTGGCGTGAAACAGTGCCGCCGACCAGAAAGCACCGATCGGTCGGCAGCTACGCTACGCCGTACAATTGCATACGCAAAGTCACCACCCCGGTCGCTATCCGACTCAAGTGCCGATCGGTGCAACTTTCGCCCCCGCAGTCGCTCCAGTCCCATTATCAGTTCCCCGTTTCGTGTTACCGCACACCTGTTACCAGACTTCTGTTCGAGGGCATGACAGTCGATGTGAAGGTCTCAGGCGTGGGTCGCGCCGAACCGGGGCCGCTGTCGTCCGCGCTCGCGGCGGCCGACGCGGGGTGGCACGTGTTCCCCTGCGCGCCCGGCTCGAAGCGCCCCGCGCTGCGGCAGAACTGGCAGGAGCTCGCCACCACCGACCACGGCCGCATCCGCGCCTGGTGGGCGCGCCAGCCGTACAACGTCGGCATCGCCTGCGGCCCGTCCGGCCTGGTCGTCATCGACCTCGACGTCGCCCGCGACCAGCCGGAGGGACCCGCCCGGCGGGGCCTCGACGGCCCCGCTTCCGGCGTCGACGCGCTCGAGCGGCTGTGCCGGGCCCACCGCCAGCGCTACCCGGCCGGCACCTACACCGTCGCCACCCCGTCCGGGGGAAGCCACCTGTACTTCACCGCGCCCGACGACGCCGGTGCGGAACTCGGCCGGGCGGCTCGGGCCGCTGATCGACGTCCGCGCCGACGGCGGCTACGTGGTCGGGGACGGCAGCCTGATCGACGGACGCCGGTACGCCGCCCGCGGCGACTTCCTGCCGCTGGCGCTGCCGCTGCCGACCTGGCTCGCCGGGCTGCTCGACGAGGAGCCCGCGCTGGCCCGAGATCACCCGGCCGCTGCCGGTCCTCGACCGGACGCAGGGCCGGGCCTACGCCCTCGCGGCCTTCCGCGAGGAGACCCGCCGGGTGGCCGAGGCGCGGGTCGGGACCAGGAACGACACCCTCAACCGGGCCGCGTTCAGCCTCGGCCAGCTGGTCGCGGCCGGGCTGATCCCGCCGCTGCCGGTGATGACCGGGCTGGCCGACGCCGCCGCCCGGGCCGGGCTGCCGGCCGACGAGGCCCGGCGGACGATCCGCTCGGGGCTGGCGGCAGGCGCGCGGAAGCCGCGCCCCTCACCCGTGTGAGGAACGCGACTCCGCAAGCCAACCTGCGGCGACTAGCCGATCGACGCGAGCGGCCGGACGACCTTGTCGCCGAGCAGGGTAACGAACCGGGCCGGGTCCGGCATCGACGGCGCGACCTCGACCAGGCCGACGCCGAGGGCGGCGTACTGCTCCATGGCGGACAGGAACTCGCTGACGTCACCCTCGGGATCGACCCGGCCGATGATCGTCTTCTGGATGCTGTCGTAGTCGCGGCCGACCGCGTCGCAGTGCCCGCGCAGGATGTCGAGCTTGCGCTTGACCTCCTCGGGACTGGTGGAGAACAGGTTGCACGCGTCCGCGTAGGTGGCGACCAGCCGCAGGGTCTTCTTCTCGCCGCCGCCGCCGATAAGGATCGGCGGGCGGGGCGACTGCAGCGGGCGGGGAACGCAGATCGTCTCCGCGAGCTGGTAGTACTTGCCGTTGTAAGGTCCCTCGTCGTCGCTCCACATCTGCTCGCAGATCTGGATGGCCTCCTCGAGCCGCTCGAACCGCTCCGCCACCGGCGGGTAGTCAACGCCGAGGGCGCGGTGCTCGCGCTCGTACCAGGCGGCGCCGATGCCGAGGAACGCCCGGCCCCCCGACAGCACGTCGAGGGTGGTGACGGTCTTGGCCAGCAGGCCCGGGTGCCGGTAGGTGACGCCGGTGACGAGCAGTCCGAGCCGCAGCTTCTCGGTCTTGGCGGCGACGAAGTTCAGCACCGAGTAGCCCTCGAGCATCGGGTCGTGCGCGTCGGCGAAGTGCTCCATCTGGAACCAGTGGTCCATCGCGGTGAAGACCGTGCAGCCCGCCTCCTCGGCCGCCACGGCCGTGTCGCCCACCGCCGCCCGCAGCCCGGCCGGGCCGCCCGGCAGGGTGAAGTTCATGAAGTGAATGCCTACCTGCATGGCCGAAATCCTCTCCTCGTCATCTTTTCCGCCGGTTCCACAGCCATCCGATGACCGCGATCAGCAGACCGCCGCGCAGCCATAGGTCGGCCAGGTTGAAGGTCGGGCCGTAGAAGGAAACGTGAATCCAGTCGGTCACCGCCCCGTGCAGCCCGCCCGGCGGGCGGACCACCCGGTCGACCAGATTGCCGAGACCGCCGCCGACCGCCAGCCAGCCGCCGAGCCGCTCGGCCGCGGTGCCGGCCCGCGCCGCCCAGACCCCGAGCGCGATGATCAGCGCCAGGCTCACCACCGCGACGACCGACTCGTAGCCCGCCCCGATGCCGAAGGCCGCGCCGTGGTTGGCGACCAACTGCAGCCGGACGATGCCGCCGGGCACCGCGATCCGATGCCCGCCGCGGAGCGCGGACAGCGCCCAGGCCTTGGTCGCCGCGTCAGTGGCGAGGGCCAGAACCGCGACCGACCAGGCGACGCCCGCCCGGCGGACCCGCGCGGTGTCCCCCGGCTTCGAGTGCCTCGCCCGGCAAACAGATGTCATGTCACTTAACCCTACCCCCGGGCCGCGAGTGCGGACGGACCGCGGAAGGACTGCGAATCAGTCAGCTGACGGATGTCTTGCGCTGCAAATTGCAGCAGTGTTTTCAGTACTGGATGCACAACACCTACCTCGGCCGAAAGGCGATCTCATGACTGGCGCTGCCTGGAACGACGTTAAGTTCCTGACCATCTACGAGCTGGCGGTGATGATGCGGATCTCTAAGATGTCCGCCTACCGCCTGGTGCGCACCGGAGAGCTGGAGGCGATCCGGGTCGGCCGCTCCTATCGCATCCCCGAGCAGGCCGTGATCAGCTACATGCGCGACGCGGCCTTCACCCCGACCGGCCTGGCCTCGTTAAGGCCGGAAGAACGACCGCCGGCTGAATGACCGCCGGCTAAGCCTCCCACCTCGCAGTGACTTTCTGTGACACTCTCGTAGCTCGCAGAAATCACTTGTGGAGGGGAGCCAATGCTCACGATCGCCGCCGCCGGGCTCATCGCGCTGACCGCAACGCTCAGTGCCGCGCCGGCCAAGGCACCGCCGCCGGCCAGCCAGCTCTACGGCGTGTCCTGCCCGTCCGCCAACGACTGCGTGGCCGTCGGCATCAACGAGAACGCCGCGTCCACCGTCAAGGGCGGCGGCGCGCTGATCCAGACCCGGAACGGCAGGGCCTGGACGTCGGTCGCCCCGAAGGCGCCCGAGGGCGCGCTCTCGACCGGCCTGCTCGGGGTCTCCTGCGCGACGGCGAAGAGCTGCGTCGCCGTCGGCCTGTCCCTGAACGGCGGCGGCGCCGACGTTCCGCTGGCCGAGACCTGGAACGGCAAGACCTGGACGCCGGGCACCCCGGCCAGGCCCGCAGGCAGCACCGGCGGCCAGCTCGACCACGTGTCGTGCCGGACGGCGAAGAGCTGCGTCGCGGTCGGCAGCTACGACACGCCGGCCGGGTCGGCCGCGCTGGCAGAGACCTGGAACGGCTCCAGCTGGACCATGGCCAGGCCGCCGGAGCCGAAGGGCAGCGTGACCGGCGAGCTCATCAGAGTCTCGTGCCCGTCGGCGACGTACTGCCTGGCGGTCGGCCTGGCCGGCTCCAACACGGCCGAGTTCGCCCTGGCCGACCGGTGGAACGGCAAGAGCTGGACGAGGACGCGGCTGCAGCCGCCGGCCAGCGCCAGGCACGACGCCGACCTCACCGGGGTGTCGTGCACCTCGGCCGAGCACTGCATCGCGGTCGGGGTCGGCGCCGCCCGGGCGGCCGGCGGCGTGACCTCGTTCGCCGAGTTCTGGAACGGCCGGGCCTGGTCGGCCGGCACGATCTCGTGGCCGCACGGGGTCAGTCACCCGTTTCTGGTCGCGGTGTCCTGCGGGTCGGCCAGGAGCTGCGTCGCGGTCGGCTCGGTCGACGCCGACCTCAACGACGGCGGCCACACCGGCAAGGCCGCCGCCACCGCCTGGAACGGCAAGACCTGGACCGCCGGGAAGGTGGCGGCCCCCGGCCAGGGCAAGGCGAGCCTGTTCAACGAGGTGAGCTGCCCGGCCGCGGCCGCCTGCGTGGCGGTCGGGCAGCTAGGGCCGTATAACTCGGACGAGGGCGGCGGCCTGGCCGGCTTCTGGAACGGCAAGGGCTGGAAGCTGCGAACCACGCCGTAAACCAAAAGCGTTCAGGCCGACCCCGCAGGGACGGCCTGAACGCTTTTGCGCAACCAGAAGATCAGGCGACGTCGAACCGGTCGAGGTCCATCACCTTGTACCAGGCGGCCACGAAGTCGGCCACGAACTTCTCCTTCGCGTCGTCGCTCGCGTAGACCTCGGCGAGGGCGCGGAGCTCGGAGTTGGAGCCGAAGATGAGGTCGACCCGGGTGCCGGTCCATACGACCTCGCCCGAAGCGTTGCGGCCCTCGAACGCGTTCGCGTCCTCGGCCACCGGCGTCCAGGTGGTGTCGAAGTCGAGCAGGTTGGCGAAGAAGTCGTTGGTCAGACGGCCGGGGTTGGCCGTGAGCACGCCGACGTTGGACTTGTCGTAGTTCGCGCCGAGCACCCGGAGGCCGCCGAGCAGCACGGTCATCTCCGGCGCGGTCAGCGTGAGCAGGTTCGCCTTGTCGATCAGCAGGTACTCGGCCGACAGCCGGTTGCCCTTGCCGAGGTAGTTGCGGAACCCGTCCGCCTTCGGCTCGAGCGCCTCGAACGACTCGGTGTCGGTCTGGTCGGCCGACGCGTCGACCCGACCGGGCGTGAACGGCACCTGCACGGAGAAGCCCGCGTCGGCGGCCGCCTTCTCGACGCCGGCGTTGCCCGCCAGCACGATCAGGTCGGCCAGCGACACGTGCTTGCCGGTGGCGTCAAAGGCGGCCTTAACCGACTCGAGCACCCGCAGCACCGCCGCGAGCTCGTCCGGGTTGTTGACCTCCCAGCCGCTCTGCGGCTCAAGCCGGATCCTGGCGCCGTTGGCGCCGCCGCGCTTGTCGCTGCCGCGGAACGACGAGGCCGCCGCCCACGCGGTCGTGACCAGCTGCGAGACCGACAGGCCGGAGGCGAGGAGCTGCCCCTTGAGCGCGTCGATGTCGGCCCCGGAGACGAGCTCGTGCGTCACCGGGGGCAGCGGGTCCTGCCAGATCAGCACCTCGGACGGCACCTCCGGGCCGAGGTAGCGGACGATCGGGCCCATGTCGCGGTGGGTCAGCTTGAACCAGGCGCGGGCGAAGGCGTCGGAGAACGCGGCCTGGTCCTCGGCGAAGCGCCGGGAGATCTGCTCGTAGATCGGGTCGAAGCGGAGCGCCAGGTCCGTCGTCAGCATCCGCGGCTCGCGCTTGCCCGGGCCGAACGCGTCCGGCACCAGGTCGTTGCCTGCGCCGCCCTTGGGCCGCCACTGGTGGGCGCCCGCCGGGGACTGGAACAGCTCCCACTCGTAGCCGAACAGGATGTGGAAGAACTCGTTGTCCCAGCGGGCCGGGTGATAGGTCCAGGTGACCTCGAGCCCGCTGGTGATCGCGTCGGCCCCCACGCCGGTGCCGTAGCTCGACTTCCAGCCCAGGCCCTGCAGCTCGATCGGCGCGGCCTCGGGGTCGGGGCCGACGTTCTCGTCCGGGCCCGCCCCGTGGGTCTTGCCGAAGGTGTGGCCGCCGGCGATCAGGGCGACGGTCTCCTCGTCGTTCATCGCCATCCGGCCGAACGTCTCGCGGATGTCGCGGGCCGCCGCGAGCGGGTCAGGGTTGCCGTTGGGGCCCTGCGGGTTGACGTAGATGAGGCCCATCTGGACCGCGCCGAGCGGCTGCTCGAGCTCACGGTCGCCGGTGTAGCGCTTGTCGTCGAGCCACTCGGTCTCCGGGCCCCAGTAGACGTCCTCCTCCGGCTCCCAGGTGTCCACCCGGCCGCCGCCGAAGCCGAACGTGGAGAAGCCCATCGTCTCGAGCGCGACGTTGCCGGTCAGCACCAGCAGGTCGGCCCAGGAGATCGCCTTGCCGTACTTCTTCTTGACCGGCCACAGCAGGCGGCGGGCCTTGTCCAGGCTGACGTTGTCGGGCCAGCTGTTGAGCGGGGCGAACCGCTGCTGCCCGGCCCCGGCGCCGCCGCGGCCGTCGCTGATCCGGTAGGTGCCTGCGCTGTGCCACGCCATCCGGATCATCAGCGGGCCGTAGTTGCCGAAGTCGGCCGGCCACCAGGCTTGGAGTCGGTCAGCACCGCCGCGATGTCCGCCTTGACGGCGGCGAGGTCGAGGGCGTTGAATCCCTCGGCGTAGTTGAAGCCCTCGCCCATCGGGTCGGCCTCGGCCGGGTTCTTGGCCAGGATCTTCAGGTTGAGCTTGTTCGGCCACCACTCCTGGTTGGCGTCGCCCTGGGCCGGGTGGGTGCGGCCGTGCAGGACCGGGCAGCCGCCGGCGTTCTCCTCGGCGGCCTCCGGCGTCGCGCCTTCGGTGACTACTGGGTCATGGTTGTCAGACATGCAATTCCTTCCGGACTAGTCGTTGTCACGGCGCCCACGAGCTGCGGGCAGTGGAACAGTCGGGGCACAGGCCCCAGTAGATGACCTCGGCCTCATCGATCTCGAAGCCGTGGTCGTCGGACGCGGTCAGGCATGGTGCCTCGCCGACCGCGCAGTCAACGTCGGCGACCGCACCGCAGGCCCGGCAGATGACGTGGTGGTGGTTGTCCCCGATCCGCCCCTCGAACCGGGCCGGGCTGCCGGCCGGCTGGATGCGGCGGACAAGCCCGGTCGCGGCGAGCGCGTTCAGCGCCTCGTACACGGCCTGCAGGGACACGTGGCCGACCCGCTCGCGCACGCCGGCCGCGAGCGCCTCGACCCCGAGGTGGTCGCCGTGTCGCACCGCCTCGAGCAGCGCGACGCGGACGGCCGTCACCCGCAGCCCGGCCCCGCGCAGCTCTTCGGCGGCGGTCAGGTCCGGGGTCGCGGTCATGCAGGCAAACCTACTCCCGTAAAGGCGAACGTTTCAAGTTAACGATCGATTCAACCTTAGTGTCGCATCTCTCCCCGCCGCTATCTTCCCCCCGCAGATCAAGATCAAGATCATGAGTATGTCGAACGGTCCCTGGCTCCGCCCCCGCAGCCCGGCTCACCCCCCGCCCCCGGGGGAAACGGGCCAACCGGTCGGAGCAACGGTCCGTTCCATACGATGCGTTTGACTTTTATATTTGACCGATGAAGGAACCGAGATGACGAAGCTGAGGGCCAGCGCCCCCGAGGCGCTGCGGGACGTCGTGGAAGACGGGATGACGATCGCCGTCGGCGGCTTCGGGCTGTCGGGGAACCCGTTCGGGCTCATCGACGCGCTGCGCGACACCGGCGCCCGCGACCTGACGATCGTCTCCAACAACATGGGGACCGACGGCCTCGGGCTCGGCATCCTGCTCGAGTCCAAGCAGGTCCGCCGGGTGATCGCCTCCTACGTGGGCGAGAACAAGCTGTTCGCCCGGCAGTACCTCGACGGCGAGATCGAGGTCGAGCTCACCCCGCAGGGCACGCTGGCGGAGCGGCTGCGGGCCGGCGGCGCGGGCATCCCCGCCTTCTACACCCCGACCGGGTTCGGCACCCCCGCCGCCGAGGGCAAGCCCACGGCCGAGTTCGACGGCAAGCACTGCGTGCTCGAGCGCGCGATCGTGGCCGACATCGGCCTGGTGCACGCGCACACCGCCGACGCCGAGGGCAACCTGCGGTACCGGTACACCTCGCAGAACTTCAACCCCCTGGCCGCGATGTCCGGCCGGACCACGATCGTCGAGGCCGAGGTCATCCTGACCGGACGGCAGCTACCTCGAGCCGGACTCGGTGATGACCCCCGGGATCTTCGTGCACCGGATCGTCCAGGCGGACCCAGGCCGCAAGCCGATCGAGAAGCACACCGTCCGGCAGCCGCGCCGGCGCAGCCCGCCCAGGAGGCCTGACATGTGGACCCGTGACGAGATGGCGGCCATCGCGGCCCGCGACCTGCGCGACGGCGAGTACGTGAACCTCGGCATCGGCATCCCCACGCTGGTCGCCAACCACCTCCCGCCGGGCGTGCGGGTGATCCTGCACAGCGAGAACGGCCTGCTCGGGATGGGCGAGTTCCCGCTCGCGGGCGAGGAGGACGCCGACCTGATCAACGCGGGCAAGCAGACCGTCACGATCGCGCCCGGCGGCAGCTGCTTCGACTCCGCGACCTCGTTCGCGATGATCCGCGGCGGGCACGTCGGGACCGCGATCCTCGGCGCGATGGAGGTGTCGGCCGGCGGCGACCTCGCCAACTGGTCGATCCCTGGCAAGGTCGTCAAGGGCATGGGCGGCGCGATGGACCTGGTCGCGGGCGCGCGCCGGGTGCTGGTGATCACCGAGCACGTCGCCAAGGACGGCACGCCGAAGGTCGTCGCCGAGTGCTCGCTGCCGCTGACCGGCCGCGGCGTGGTCGACCAGATCATCACCAACCTGGCGGTGTTCGACGTGACCGACGACGGGCTGGTGCTGACCGCGATGCCCGCCGACGGCGACGTCGACAAGCTCCGCGAGTCCACCGGCGCCCCGTTCAAGGTCGCCGACGACCTGCTGATCCTCTAAGCCGCTGGCCTGGTCGGTCCAGCGGCTCGGCGCGCGGCGCTTCGCGTCGCCTGGCGGCGCGCGGCGCTTCTTGCTGTTATCCGCACCCGTGCCGCTATCGTCGACACCCGTGCCGCTATCGCCTTCATCGCGTGGCGGTCGCGTCACACGCCCAGCGGCGGCGCGGCGCGCTTCTTGCTGTTATCCGATAGTCGGCGAGGCCCTGGCCGCATTCCGTGACCTTTCGGTCGCGCAGGCAGTCCTATCTCCGTCATTGTGTGCTATTCGAGTCGTCGATTCGGGTCCAATATCACTAACGTGTGCTATTCGGGTCGCGGGGTGCCCCCAACGGCACACGTTGAGGTCGGCTGGCCTGGTTGGTCCAGCGGGTGAGTTTGGCGGGGTTGCGGATGATCCAGATGCGGGTGATTTTCTCGGCGGTGACGCCGAACGCGAAAACCGTCACGGTGGCGCCGCGCTGCCGGCCGATCAGCCCGGGCTGGCCGTTGACGACGGCTTCGGCGATCGTCAGGTCGGGGATCCGGCCGAGGAGGCCGGCCAGGTAGCGGGCGACCTGCTCGCCGCCTTCGATCGGGCGCAGCGCGGCGCTGACCTTGCCGCCGCCGTCGGCGATGGCGGTCGCGCCGGGGTCGAGCAGGGCGATGAGGGCGCCGATGTCCTTGGCTTCCCAAGCCTGCTTGAAGCTTCTGACGAGGCCCTGGCTGGTGGTCGCGGGTGCGGGTGCGAGTCGCTGCGGTGCGAGTCCGCTCGCGGGCGCGGGTTGGGTCGCGGGTGCGGCGCGGGTGCGCGGGTGCGGCGGGCGCGGGCGGCGAGGGTGACAGCCGGCGGCGGGCGGAGGAGGCGAGCTGGCGGCAGGCGGCCGGGGTCCGGCCGACGATCTCGGCCACCTCAGTGAAGGAGTAGCGGAAGACGTCGTGCAGCACGAACGCGACCCGTTCGGCCGGGGTCATCGTCTCAAGCACGACCAGGAAGGCCATCGTGACCGACTCGTCGAGGGTGACCCGGTCGGCCGGGTCGGCGGTGGCCGGCAGGCCGGGCTGCTCCGCCGGTTCCGGCAGCGGCTCGGGCAGCCACTCGCCCACGTAGCGTTCCCGCCTGGCCCGGGCGGAGCCGAGCAGGTCCAGGCAGATTCGGCTGGCGACCGTGGTCAGCCAGGCACCGGGCGACCGGATCGCCTCCTGTTGCTCGGGCGGCAGCGCGTACCAGCGGGCGTAGGTCTCCTGGACCGCGTCCTCGGCGTCGGCCAGCGAGCCGAGCAGCCGGTAGGCGAGGTTGATCAGATGCCGGCGCTCCCCCATGATCACGCTCAGGCTCGGGTCGGGCTGGGCGCGTCCGGGCCCGGATGGGGTGCTCATGATGCCGGCCGCCTCTCTTGGGTCACCGCTGGCCCTACCCGTTTCGACGAGACAGCGCGCCCGAATGTGAGCAGGCCCGCCTCGCCTGACATCCGGCGCGCCCGTGTCGTCGAAAGGCTGATAGCACATCATCATCCGCAACGGAGGGACCGACGATGAAAGCCATCCGCATGCACGAGCCAACCGGGATCGACGGGCTCGTCTTCGAGGAGGTGCCCGATGCCCAGCCGATGCTCGGCGACGTGCTGGTCAAGGTGGCCGCCTGCGGTATCACCCACAACGAGCTCGACTGGCCCCTGTGGACCTGCCGGGCCGGCCATCGGCGGAGCTCGATCATCCCCGGCCACGAGGTATCGGGGGTCGTGGTCGGGCTGGGCTACGGCGCGGCCGGGTTCGCCGTCGGCGACGAGGTGTTCGGGCTGACCGACCAGTTCCGCGACGGGGCGGCGGCCGAGTACGTCGCGGTCGAGGCCCGCAACGTGGCCAGGAAGCCGCAGACCGTCGACCACGTCCATGCGGCGGCGGTGCCGCGGGCCGGCCTGACCGCCTGGCAGGCCCTGTTCGACCACGGGCGGCTGGCCAAGGGGCAGACGGTCGTCATCCACGGCGCGGGTGGCGCGGTCGGGTCGACGGCGGTCCAGCTCGCCCGCTGGGCCGGCGCCGAGGTCATCGGGACCGGCCGCGGCCGGGCGCGGCCGCTCGCGATGGAGCTCGGCGCCGACCGCTTCATCGCCCTTGACGACGGCGGCGCGGGCGGCCTGGACGAAGTGGCCGGCCAGGCGGACCTGGTGTTCGACACGATCGGCGGCGACGTGCTGGCCCGGTCCCCCGCCCTGCTGCGCCCCGGCGGCACCCTGGTCATGATCAAGGCGGACGGGCCGGCGCCCGGGGAACGGGGCGACATCACGGCCGTCGTGTTCATCCAGGAGTCCAGCCGCGCGCAGCTGACCGAGCTCGCCCGGCTGGTCGACGAGGGGCGGCTGCGCCCTCAGGTCGGCCCGGTGTACCCGCTGGCCGAGGCGGCCGGGGCGTACCGCGCGAAGGCCGCGGGCGGTGTGCCCGGCCGGGTCGTCCTGCGGCCCTGACGCTCGCCCTGCGCGATATCCGGCATCGCCCCCTATCCTCGGCCTGTGAGCGATGTCATGCGCGCGCTGATCATCGACGGCCCCCGGTCGGCCCGGGTCGGCGAGGTCGAGGTCCCACGTCCCGCCCCCGGTCAGGTCGTGGTGGACGTGCACCGGGTCGGGATCTGCGGGACCGACGGCGAGCTGTTCACCGGGGAGCTGGCCTATTTCGAGCAGGGGAAGTCCCGCTTCCCGCTGCGGCCAGGGCACGAGTGGTGCGGCGTCGTCTCCGCCGTCGGCGCGACGGCCGACGAGGCCTGGCTGGGCACCCGCGTCACCGGTGACACCATGCTCGGCTGCGGTCATTGCCGCCGCTGCCGAGCGGGCAACGGGCACGTCTGCGCGGACCGGCACGAGATCGGGATCACGGCCTGGCCGGGGGCGCTGGCCGACCAGGTGCTGGCGCCCGTGACCAGCCTGCACCGGCTCCCGGCGGCGGTCGACGACCGGGCCGGCGCCCTGGTCGAGCCCGGCGGCAACGCCCACCGGGCGGTGGCCGCCGCGCAGCCGGGACCGGGCCGGCGCCTCCTGGTCTGCGGACCGGGCACGATCGGGCTGCTGGCCGTCGCCTTCGCCGCCGCCGCCGGGGCCGAGGTCGACGTGCTGGCGGCTGACGCGAGCCGCCGGGAGCTGGCGGCGTCGTTCGGCGCCGGCGGGTACTGGACCGCCGGCGACCCGCCGCCGGGCACGTATGACGCGGTCATCGACTGCACCGGGGACCACCGGGTGCCCGCCGAGGTCCTGGCGCTGGTCGAGCCGGCCGGGCGGGTGGTCTACATCGGCGTCGCCCCCCGGCCGAGCCCGATCGACAGTCGCGACCTGGTGCTCAACGATCTCACCGCGGTCGGGATCCTCGGCGCGTCGGCGGGCCTGGCGGCCGCCATCGAGCACTACGCCGACGGCCGGGTCCGGCCGGGCGCCCTGGCGGAGGTAGTGGTCAGCCTCGAGCGAGCGGCGGAGGCGCTGGCCGGACTGGTCAGTCCGGAGCCGGGCGTCAAGGTGCACATCGACCCGCGGCTGTGAACGCTCCCGGTCTTAGCGAAATTACCTGTCTTGAGCGTGTATCTGGCGTTATGGGGTGCCCTCTTACGACATAACGGGGTCTGGACTTCGTCGCCCCGTGGGAACACCATGGAGGCAGCACATCGGGGGGCGTCGCATGAAGTACCGTTTCGTTCCGCCTGGCGGGTCATTTCCCGATCGCGATGGCAGCGGTGACGGCCTCGCGAGCCTCCCGCGCGCGCTGCTTGACCGGCATGGCGCCCGGGTACTGCACCCGAGCTCGGTGCCGTTCGCGGACGGCTGGCCGGCGCCCCGGTCGACCGTGTACCGGGCGCGGACGCTGCTGGTGCCGCAGAGCCTGCAGCGCGGGACGTTCCTCGACCAGGTTCAGACGGTGCTTGAGCGGGTCGGGATGCGCCTGGTCCCGGTGCCGGCGCCGGAGGCGGTGGCGGGCGACCCGGAGCTGGCCGACGTGCCGACGATCGCGGTGCTCAAGCCGATCCGCGACGGACGACCGCCGGTCGTGGTGGACGCCTGGATCGCGCTCACCGCGCTGCGCGACACGGCCGGCGGCAAGGACGACGAGGGCGGCAAGGGCGACGACGTCCGCCGTGACGCGGCGGCCGCTGACACCCCCGGGCTGAGGTACGCCGACGTTCGCCGGATCACGATTGAGCACGTCCTGGTGGGCGCGATGATCACCGGCAGCCCCGAGATCGACGGCAATCCCGAGATCGACGGAAACCCGGCCGTCCCCGGCTACCTGTCCGCCACCGGGGACTCGCGGATTCCCGTGCAGGTGTACCTGGACCCGCCGCCCCGGCTCGACCAGGCCGCCTGCGAGGGGCAGTACGGTCGTCGCCCGGTGATCGCGGTCCTGGACACCGGGCCCCGGGCGCACCCGTGGCTGGGCGTGACCCACCTGGGCGGCGGCGTGTACACGACCACGGCGGGCGGCTTCGTCCAGATCGACCCGCCCATCCAGAAGGCCATCTACGAGCTGGCGGCGGCCGCGGCCAGCGCCGGGGACACCGACCGCAAGCCGATCAGGGCGCCGTGGGACAGCCCCGAGACCGCCGACCCGCTGGTCGGCCTGCTCGAGCCGGCCGTCGGCCACTGCACGTTCATCGCCGGGATCGTCCGGCAGGTCGTGCCGGACGCAGCCGTGCTCAGCGTCCGGGTCATGCACAGCGACGACGTCGTCAACGAGGGCGAGCTCATCGCCGCGCTGGCGCTGCTGGCCGCGCGGGTGGGCAAGGCGCAGGCCACGGCCGACCAGGACCTGATGATCGACGCGATCTCGCTGTCGCTCGGCTACTACGACGAGACCTGGTCCGACGTCGAGTACAGCTCCGGGCTCCGGACGGTGATCGACAAGCTCCTCGACCTGGGTGTCCCCGTCTTCGCCGCGGCCGGCAACAACTCGAGCGGGCGGCGCTTCTACCCGGCCGCGTTCGCCGCCCGGCCGGGGAACGCCGGCATCCCGCCGGTGGTCAGCGTGGGCGCGTGGAACCCGAACCAGACGGGCGCGATGTTCAGCGATGACGGCCCGTGGGTCACCGCCTGGACCTACGGCGCGTCGGTCGTGAGCACGTTCCCGACCGATATCACCGGCGGGCTGATGCCGGTGGAGAAGCGGCCGGGGAGGGAATCGCTGAACCCGGACGACTTCCGCAGCGGCTTCTGCACCTGGAACGGCACCTCGTTCTCGGCCCCCGCGCTGGCGGCCGAGTTCCTCAAAGCGCTGCTCGTCGGCGTTTCGGCCGCGCCGCTGACGGAGCTGACCACGGCCGCGACGCTCGCGCGGGCCGTGCAGGCGCTGCGCGCCATGGGCTGGCAGGGAGGCTGACCTGGGTCATGGATGATCAGCTGGCAACCGCCGACGGCAACGCCGCGACCGCCCGCGTCCGCGCGGCCGCGCTGGCCGTGGACGAGCTCGTGCCTACCCACACCCCGATGCTGTGGCAGGTGGCACGCGCGGCCGGCCTCGGCCAGCAGGACGCCGAAGACGTGGTGCAGACCGTCTGGGTGAGCCTGCTCTCGCACCTGGACACGATCCGCTCGCCCGACGCGCTCACCGCCTGGCTCGTCACCGCCACCAAGCGGGAGGCCTGGCGGGTGGCCGCGGCCACCCGCAAGACCCAGCCCGCCGAGCACGAGGTCCTGGTCGAGATCCCCGACCCGAGGGCGGGCTCCGAGGAGCGGGTGCTGATCGCCGAGGAGCAGCGAACGCTGTGGGCCGCGCTGCGCACCTTGGATCCGCGCTGCCAGGCGATGCTGCGGATCGTCGCGTTCGTGCCGCGCCCGGACTACGACCTGGTGGCGGAGCGGCTCGGGATGCGCCGGGGCAGCGTCGGCCCGACCCGGCTGCGCTGCCTGGACAAGCTGCGCGTCGCCCTGCACGGCGAGCAGGGCCGGAAGGAAGGCTGGAATTGAGCGCCAGGACACCCCGGAGCGGCGGCGGGCCGGACGACGGACACCTTCTCACCCTGATCAGGTCGATGTTCGAGGCGGCCGATCCGGTGCCGTCCGGGCTGGTGGAACGGATCAGGTTCTCGGTCGCGCTGGCCGGCCTCGACGGCGACCCGGACAGCGAACTGGCCCGGCTGACCGAGCATGAGGCCGCGCTGGCGCGCGGCGCGCCCGAGCAGAGCCGCACGATCACGTTCGACAGCACCAGCCTGACGATCATGATCAGGATCGACGCCAACGCCGACGGCACCGTCCGGGTCGACGGCTGGATCGCGCCGCCGCACCGGTGCCGGGTGGAGCTCACGATGACGGCCGGGCCGATTACGACCGAGGCCGACGCCGACGGCCGGTTCGCGTTCCTCAGCGTGCCCAGGGGCACCGCCCGTATCGTCGTCCGCCCGCCGGAGCAATCGGCCGGGGAGAGTCGGCCGGGACCGTTCGGGATGAAGACTGTCGTTACCCCCGCGCTCGTGCTCTAATCGGGCGGTGAGTCAGGCCGAGCGCCGCGCCAGGCAGGCCCACCGCAGCGGGCTGCGGGCGGGGAATGCCGGGCGGCCCGCGGACGGCGCCCGGCTGACGCGGGCCGGGCTGGCCGCGCTCGGCTGGCGGGAAGACGGCGGCGACGTGCCCGGGCAGCACCGCGCGCTGGCCGCCCGGCTGGTCATCACGCTGGCGCACCTGGAATCCGAGCTCGGGCGGGCCGACTACGGTCTGGCGCTGCTCGCGCGGGCGGAAGGGTCGGCGGACCCGGCCGACCTCGGCATCGTGCACTCGCAGCGCGGCCTGATGCTGATGCGCAAGGGACGCTGGGCGGACGCGCTGAGCCAGCTCGCTGCGGCCGAGCCGCTGGTCGGCCACGATCCCGAGCTGCTTTCGCGGGTGCTGCTCAACCGCAGCGTGCTGCACCTCAACACCGGCGCGGTCCGGCTGGCCAGGAACGACCTGCGGCGCGCGGTGGCGATCGCGGAGTCGGCCGGACTGTCGCTGATGGCCGCCAAGGCGACCCAGAACCTCGGCTACTGCGATCTGCTCGGCGGCGACATCCCGGCCGCGCTGCGCCGGTTCGACCTCGCCGCCCGGACGTACCAGCAGACCGCGCCGGGGGTACTGCCCAGCCTGGAGACCGACCGGGCCCGCGCGCTGCTGGCGGCGGGGCTGGCCGACGACGCCGCGCTCGCCCTGGACGCCGCCATCGCGGCGTTCCGCCGGCAGCGGCGCGACCAGCATCTGGCCGAGGCCGAGCTCACCCGGGCGCAGGCGGCCCAGATGGCGGGCGACCTGACCGGGGCGCGGCGCTGGGCCGGGCTGGCGCTGCGCCGGTTCCGCGCCCGCGGCAACCACGCGTGGGCGGCGCTGGCCGAGCTCACCCGGCTGCGGGCCGACTTCGCCGTATCCGCGCAACCCGGCGGGGGGCGCGCGCAGGGGCGGATCGGGACCGAGGCGGAGCGGCTGGCCGGCCGGCTGCGCGCGCACGGGCTGCCGAAGGACGCCGAGCAGGCCGCGCTGCTCGCCGCCCGCGCGTTCATCGTCGCCCGGCGCCGCGACGACGCGGTGCGCTGCCTGGCCGCCGCCGGCGGACGCGGCAGGCCGCTTGAGGTCGTGCTGCTGCGGCGGCTCGCGCGGGCCGAGCTGGCCGTGGCCGACGGACGGACCGGCGCGGCGCTGGCCGAGCTGCGGGCCGGGCTGGCCACCCTGCACAACCGGCGCGGTCAGCTCGGCAGCCTTGACCTGCAGACGGGCACGGCGGCGCTCGGGGCCGAGCTGGCCGGCTTCGGCCTGCGGCTGGCCCTCGACCGCGGCACCGCCAGGCACGTGTTCTGGTGGCTGGAACGGTCGCGGGCGCAGGCGTTCCGCATCCATCCGGTCCGGCCGCCCGCGGACGCGGAGGCGGCCGCGGTGCTGGCCGAGCTGCGCCAGCTCGGCTTCCTGATCCGGACGGCCGAGCTGAGCGGCGACCGGCCCGACCCGGCCCACCTGGCCAGCCGGGCCGAACTGCAGCGCCAGGTCAGGCAGCGCAGCTGGCGGGCCGACGGGCTCGGACAGGTGATCGCGCCGGCCGGCCCGGGCGCGATCGCCACCGCGCTGGCCGAGAGCGGGCAGGCACTCGCCAGCATCGCCGTGCACGACCAGCGCATGCTCGCGGTCACGATCGACCCCGCCGGGCGGTTGCGGCTGATCCGGCTGGGCGACTTCGACGCGGCCGCCGAGGCGGCGCTGCGGCTGACGGCCGACCTCGACGCGCTGGCCGGGCGGCGGCTGCCAGCCCGGCTCGAGGCGGTCATCAGGGAGTCGATCCGACGCCAGACGCTGGTGCTCGAGGCCGAGGTGATGACGCCGCTGCGGCCGACCCTCGGCCGGGCGGGCGTCGTCATCGTCCCGGTCGGGGCGCTGGCCAGCGTCCCCTGGGGAATGCTGCCGGGGCTGCGCGGCCGCCCGGTGACGGTCTGCCCGTCCGCGTCGTCGTGGCTGGCCGCGTGGCGCGCGGCCGGCCGCGTCGCCGCCGCCGACCCGACCCGCGCCGTCACCCGCTCCCCGGTGCTGGTGGCCGGGCCCGGCCTGCGGCACGCGCTGCCCGAGGTCAGCCAGATCGCGGCCGGCTACCCCGGCTCCCGGCCGCTGGTGGCCGCGGCGGCGACGGTGGACGCGACGCTGCGGGCGCTCGACGGCGCGCCGCTCGCGCACCTGGCCGCGCACGGCTACCACGACCGGGAGAACGTCCTGTTCTCCCGGCTCGACCTGGCCGACGGCCCGCTGATGGCGTACGACATGCAGCGCCTGTCGCGGCCGCCCGGGCACGTGGTGCTGTCCGCCTGCGACGTCGGCCGCACGGAGGTCCGGCCGGGCGATGAGATCCTCGGCTTCACTGCGGCGCTGCTGCACCTGGGGACGGCCACGGTGATCTCGAGCGTGAGCCGGGTCGACGACGAGACCGCGCTCGCGATCATGACCGCGTATCACCGGGCGCTGTCGGCCGGCGCCCGCCCGGCCGAGGCGCTCGCCCGGGCGGCCGGGCAGCCGAGCCCGGATGCTGACGCGGGGCCGGATGACGCGGGGCCGGCCGGGCTGGCGCCCGATGAGGCGCTCACCCCGTTCGTCTGTTTTGGGGCCGGCTGACCGGTATCCGTCAGTGACACGGCGGCAGCGCTGGCTCGGCTGGCATGCGCACGACGCGTCACCTGGCACCCACACGCCCCATCTGACTTAAAGATCTTGGAATAATTTTTCTTGCCGGAGGAAAAGATCGCGTATAGCGATCTTTTCCTCCAAGATCTTTTCCGGGCTTGTCGCATGAGTCTCATTGGTCCTAGTGGCCACTCATGACACCGGGACCGGCTCTCCCGCCCTGGCGGTGGCGGTGGCGGTGCGTAGCCTTTGCCTTAGGCCTTCGTGCGCGCGGGCCGCATGATCGATGACAAAGGGGGCACACGATGACGACGTGGACAAACGATGAGCTCGACCAGATCGGCGAGGCGGACGAACTGCGGATCGCCGCCCTGCGACCGGACGGCACGCTGCGCAACCCGGTCACGATCTGGGTCGTGCGCCAGGACAACGAGCTGTACGTCCGCTCGTTCAAGGGCGCCGGGGCCGGCTGGTACCGGGGAACGCAGGCGACCCACCAGGGGCACGTCCAGGCCGGCGGCGTCGACAAGGACGTCAATTTCGTCGACGTCGACCGCGGTCTCGACGGGCCGCTCGACGCCGCCTACCGGGCCAAGTACCGCCGCTTCGGCGCGAGCTACGTTGACCCGATGGTGGCGCCGACGGCGCAGGCGACCACGATCAAGCTGGTGCCGCGCCCGTAGCCGAGCCGACGTCCGCGTACCGCCGGAGTTCGTCGCCGCCGGATGTCGAGGACCGGCCGGGCGGCTTCGACTACGGGTGGAACGCCCGACCGGGCGTAGCCTCCGATGAGCAACGGCGAGGAGAAGACACCGTGAAGTACATGGCGATCATTTACGGCAACAAGGAGATGTGGGCGTCGTTCCCGCCCGAGGTCGCGGCGAAGGCCGTCGCCGAGGTGGACGCGTTCAACCACCGGTATACGGAGTCCGGCGAGCTGCTCGGCGCTTACGGGCTGGCGGACGAGCTGATGGCCAAGACGGTCCGGGTCCACGACGGCCTGCCGGCGGTGACCGACGGACCGTACCTCGAGGCGAAGGAGTTCGTGTCGAGCTTCTGGATCCTCGATGTCGAGAGCGAGAAGCGGGCGCTTGAGCTCGTGGCCGAGCACCCCTTCGCGGCCGCGAACGCGGTCGAGGTGTGGCCGATCCTGCACGAGTCGGGCTCGGTCTGAGCTCGCCCGCTGGCACCGAGGACCTGCTGCGCGAGCTTGCGCCGCAGGTCCTCGGGGCGCTGCTCCGCCGCCACCAGGCGCTCGACCTGTGCGAGGACGCCGTCCAGGAGGCGCTGCTGGCGGCCGCGACCGGCTGGCCGGAGGCGGGCACGCCAGACAACCCGCGGGCGTGGCTGATCACCGTCGCCACCCGACGGCTGATCGACGAGGTCAGAAACGAGAGCTCGCGCCGCCAGCGCGAGGACCGGCTGGTTTTCGGCTCGCCGCCCGCCGAGCTGAGCCGGCTGCCCGGTGACGAGCACGACCCCGATCGGGACGACACGCTGACCCTGCTGCTGCTGTGCTGCCACCCGGCGCTGACGTCGCCGTCGCAGATCGCCCTCACGCTGAAGGCCGTCGGCGGCCTCACCACGGCCGAGATCGCCCGGGCGTTCTTCGTGCCCGAGCCGACGATGGCGCAGCGGGTCAGCCGGGCCAAGCAGCGCATCCGGGAGGCCGGGGCGACGTTCTCGATGCCGCCGCCCGATGAGGTCGAGGGGCGGCTGCGGGCGGTGCTGCACGTGCTCTACCTGATCTTCAACGAGGGCTACACGACCACCTCGGGCGCCCACGTCAACCGCACCGACCTGACCGCGGAGGCGATCCGGCTCACCCGGGCGGTGCACCGGGTTCGTCCCGGCGACGGTGAGGTCCAGGGCCTGCTGGCGCTGATGCTGCTGACCGAGGCGCGCCGGCCCGCCCGCGTCGACGCGTTCGGCGAGCTGGTGTCGCTGGCCGACCAGGATCGCTCGTTGTGGGACCGCGACCTGATCGCGGAGGGGGTCGCCCTGGTGACCTCGGCGCTGGCGCGCGGGACGGTCGGCGCGTACCAGCTGCAGGCGGCGATCGCCGCCGTGCACTGCGAGGCGCCGAGCGCGGTTGAGACCGACTGGGCCGAGGTGCTGGCCCTGTACGAGCTGCTCGATCGCGTCGCGCCGAACCCGATGGCGACCGTGAACCGCGCGCTCGCGGTGGCGATGGTGCGCGGGCCGGACGCGGGGCTTGACCTGCTCGCATCGCTGGACGGGGACTCGCGGGTGGCGCGGCATCACCTCCTGTTCGCCATGCGCGGGCACCTGCTGGAGATGAACGGGGTCGCCTGCCGCGGCGCGGGCCGCCTTCGCGGAGGCGGCCCGGCGGACGGCCAGCGCCCCCGAGAAGCGGTACCTGCTGCGCCGGGCGCACGCCTGTTCCGCTCTTGGCTGACGGTTACGTTCTGTCTACGGTGAGTTTCCGGCCGGAGCCGGTCCCGGTCCTCTTCCGCGCCGGGCGCGGATATTAGGCTGAGCGCATGAACCTTGAGGAGACGCTGGCCATGGTGGTGGAGCTGAGCCAGGAGGAGCTGAGCATCGTGCGCAAGCGGGCGCTTGAGAAGACGCCGGCCCGCGATCACGGCCAGGACTTCGACGACATGAAGCGCGCCGCCGATCGGCTCGACCACTACGCCCACACGCTGCGCAGGCTCCACGACAACGAACTCGGCAAGGACTGGCGGCACGAGAGCAGGCTGTAGGACCCGCCTGGGTTGCTGGTGACGCGGCTATTGGCGCCATTTGCGTCATTGGCGGCGGCGACGGTGGCGTTTGGGGCCCGTGGCGTAGGCGCCAGCCGCCGTACGTGGCCAGACCCTCGGCCGGTGGCCAGTCGTCGACACATCGTCCGCATTGTCACCACGCATAACAAGCCGTTCGGATTTTGGGGTCATCGTGGGGACTTCGGGTCGTGGGGTGCCCCCAACGGCACACGCTGACGCCTGCGGCCGGAAAACGCGGCCCCCAACGGAACACAATGATGGCCCCGCCCACGCCGGGCGCCGGCCGCGGCCGGCGCCGCTAGGCAGCCAGGCGAGCTCGAGCGCCGGGCGAAGCCGTCGGTGAGCCTGGGGGCTAGGTGGTTATCCGGTCTCGCACCCAGGCGGCCACCGTGTCGGCGACCTCGGACGGCGATTGCCTGGTGGTGTCGATGACCGGCTCGAGGTTCTCGCGCAGCCAGCGGCCGTAACCGGTCTGCTCGTCGATGTCCCGAGCGCGCCACCGGGGTCTGGCCTCGATGCGCCGCCGTCGTTCGTCGTCGGGGCAGTCGAGGACCAGGAAATGGATGTCCCCGACCCAGGCCCGCCCGGGCAGGTCGTCGAGATGCCCGGGGACGAACGGCGCCAGCAGCAGGGTCGGCAGGCCGTTCTGGGCGACGCCGTGCGCGACGTGCAGCCAGGTGTCGCGGAACGCGGTCCAGTCGACCTGACCGTCCCCGGCCGCGCGGCCGAGCGGGTCGATGAGCCAGTCGACGTCGAAGACGGCGCACCATCCGGCCATGCGGCTGAGCAGCTCGGGGAAGATCGTGGTCTTGCCGGACCCGGACGCGCCGGTGACGACGAAGAGCGGGCGATTAACCGCCTGGGCGTTGACGTCGCCGCAGGCCGGACACCGAGCGCCCCCGCCGTCTGGAGCCATGAGATGGGGGTCGTCGCATGCTTGGCAATAATGCACGGCTCAATTCTGCCGGCCCGCTGCAACGGGATTTCGGGCCAGTGCGGCACCCCGCCATCGTAGGCCGGGACCCTGGTGAGCGACAGTGGTGCGAAGGGGGTGGCGCCGGTGGCACTCTAGGGGGACGGCGATCATGAGGAGATCAGCGATGACCCAGCCCCAGGGCTCCCCCGCGCTACAGCGCACCCCGCTCAGCGCTGACGAGAAGGCGCGGGCCGAGGCTAACTTCGTGCCCTATGTCGCCGAGGCGCTGGTCGCCAGGGGACGGTTCCGGGTGACCGCTGACAGCCCGGAGATGGTGGAGCTGTTCCAGAAGGTCGCCAGAAGGGCGGGGGACGTGCTCCGGCGTCCGGTGGTCAGCTATGCCAACGGCAGGGAAATCGTGATCACCTTTGGCCACGAGGCCCCCTGCCTCACGCTTTAGGAACGTGGTGCCTGGCAGTTGGTCGAGTGTGGCCCCGATGGCCTCCCGAAGTGGGTTATGTCGCGGACCGAGCGCGAATTCCTGGCTCGTCCAGCGCTCCTCCGAATACAGCCAGACCGGCCCGGTAACCAATTCCTCGGGCTCCCACTCGAATCGGGGCCATACATGCGCGTGCAGGAAGGTGCCGCTGCGCGCTGCCGATCCGGTCCGTCCGCCAGTCATCGCTCATGGCGCAGAACCGTACGGCAACCTGATCACGGCTGACCAGCGAGCCCGCCATGTAATTTTCGCCCGCCTGGACGGCTTTCCGCAGGCTGGCACGGGCAGCAACGGTATGGCCAGCACGTTGCCTGTACACCCTGCCAGCTCAGGCCTATGGTCGCGGCAGTCAAGCCCACCGCGGATACCGCCGTGGTTAGGGGCGCCATGACACCTGGAGGTGTGCTGACATGAGACTGCGAGCGCGACCCGCGATGCGGCGGTTGCGCAGGACGATCACGGTGGCCGGGGCGGCCTTGCTGGCCGCGCTTCGGCCTGGCCGTGGCCGGCGGCGCGGCGGCCGTCACCGGCGGTGGCCGCCACCTCGTCGTGCGCCGCCGCCTACAGCGTGCCGACCGACTGGGGCAGCGGCTTCACCGCGAACCTGACCATCACCGACAACGGCACCGCGGCCATCACCGGCTGGACGGTGACCTACACCTACGCCGGCAACCAGACCCTGGCCAACGGCTGGAACGGCAACTGGACCCAGTCCGGCAAGACCGTCACCGTCACCAACGAGTCCTACAACGGCAGCCTGGCCGCCGGCGCCTCCACCTCAGCCGGGGCCAACTTCAACTACTCCGGCACCAACGCCGCGCCCGACCTCGGTCACCTGCACCCCCGCCGGGTCCACCACCCCGCCGCCCGCCGGCTCCATCACCGCGACCCCGGCCAGCCTGAACGTCACCCAGGGCAAGACCGGCACGTTCACCCTCGCCCTGTCGCAGGCGCCCACCGCGAACGTCACCGTGACCGTCTCCGGCAGCGGCAACGCCGGGCTGACCGCCTCCCCCGCCAGCCTGACCTTCACCCCGGCCAACTTCGCCACCGCGCAGACGGTCACCGTGACCGCCAACGCCACCGGCACCGGCGACCACCACCTTCACCGCCAGCGGCGGCGGCTACACCTCCGCCGTCGTCACCGCCACCGAGGTCGCGTCCACCACCGGCACGCCCAGCCTGCAGGTGACTCCCGCCTCGCAGACCATCACCCAGGGCGGCACCGGGACGGTCGGGGTATCGCTGTCCTCGGCGCCGTCCGCCAACGTGACCGTGTCGGTGGCGCGGACCTCAGGGAACACCGGCCTGTCGGTGACCGCCGGCAGCTCGCTGACGTTCACGCCGACCAACTTCGCGTCGGCGCAGAGCGTGACGATCACCGCGGACAGCTCAAGCAGCGGGGCGGCGACGTTCACCGTGAGCGCGACCGGCCTTACCTCGGTGACGTTCACCGCCACCGAGGCCGCCGCCTGCACCAGCAACTGCGCGGCGCACGTGGCGGACCCGTTCACCGGGGCCAAGCCGTACCTGAACCCGGACTACGTCGCTGAAGTCAAGACCCAGGCGGCCGCCGACGGGAACCCCGCGGCCGAGCTGGCGGTAGCGAACTACCAGACCGCTATCTGGCTGGACACGATGGCGTCCATCGCCGGCGGCACCACCGCCACCGGCACCCGCACCGGCCTGCAGCAGCAGCTCACCGACGCCGCTGCCCAGGGCACCACGGCCACCCCGTCCCTGGTCGAGATCGTGATCTACGACCTGCCTGGCCGGGACTGCGCGGCGCTGGCGTCGAACGGTGAGATCCCGGCGACCGCGGCCGGGCTGACCGAGTACGAGACCCAGTACATCAACCCGATCGCCTCGATCCTGCAGCAGTTCGCCAGCTCGCCCATCCGGGTTGTCGCGATCATCGAGCCGGACTCGCTGCCGAACGTGGTCACCAACCAGTCCAAGTCGGCGTGCGCTACCGCGACGCCGTACTACGAGACTGGGACCACCTACGCGCTGAACGCGCTGCACGCGATCCCGAACGTGTACAACTACATGGACATCGCGCACTCAGCGTGGCTCGGCTGGCCGAGCAACATGAGCGCCACGCCTGCCGTGTACAACACGGTGGTCAAGAACACCACGGCCGGGTACGCCAGCATCGACGGGTTCATCAGCGACACGGCGAACTACACCCCGACCCAGGAGCCGCTGCTGACCAACCCGACCCTGCAGATCGGCGGCCAGAACGTCGACTCGGCGACCTTCTACCAGTTCAACCCGACGTTCGACGAGCTCAGCTACGACACCGCGATGTACAACACGCTGGTGTCGGCCGGGTTCCCGTCGAGCAAGAAGTTCCTGATCGACACCTCGCGCAACGGCTGGGGTCCGACCCACCCGACGACGATCACCTCGGCGTCGGACGTCAACACCTACGTCAGCGACAACAAGATCGACAAGCGGCCGTTCCGCGGTGACTGGTGCAACCAGAACAACGCGGGCATCGGCGCGCGGCCGACCGACCAGCCGTTCGGCTCGTCGTCTCCGATCCTGGCGTTCGTCTGGATCAAGCCACCGGGCGAGTCCGACGGTGACTACCCGACCTCCACCCACACCCACGGTGACCCGCACTGCGACCCGAACGGCACCAACACCGACGGCAACGGCGGCACCTACTCCACCGGCTCGATCCCTGGCTTCGACGTCCCGGCCGGCATGATGTTCCCCGCTGAGTTCCAGATGCTGGTCAAGAACGCCTTCCCAGCCCTGTAACCCGCGCGGACTCACTTATTGAGGCACGAGAACCGCCCCCTGCCGTTCCGGAACGGCAGGGGGCGGACTCGTTGTGCGGGAGCGGAACTCGTCAGCAGGTGATCGAGAGGCTCGATGGCGCCGTCCCGCTGGCCGTGAACCCGATCGTGACCGAGCTTCCCGGGCGAGATGCTCCCGTTGTACGGCTCGTTGGTCACCGTGACGTTCGCCCCGGACTGGGTGAACACGCCGCTCCAGTCGCTGCTGACCTGCTGGCCGCCGGGCAACGTCCAGCTCGCCGTCCAGCTGCTGGTCGCGCCGCTGCCCGCGTTGCTGATGACGCACCTGGGCCTGGAAGCCGCCGGACCAGGAGTTCACCACCGAGTACGCGCACGACAGCGTGCGGCCGGGGGCGGGCTACTCGGCGGCGGCGTGCCGTTGCCGGCCCCGGGCAGCGGGAACTGGATCCCGGCCAGCAGCGACTGCTTCAGCGCGCTGACCGGGGTGGGATCGTAGTCGTTGTCCAGCAGGTCGTAGGAGTCCTCGCCGTTGAGCGCCCAGTAGGTCCAGCCCATCGCCGGGTTGCTCTTGATGTAGGACACCAGGCTCTGGAACCACTGGCCCTGCGAGCCCGCGGCGCTGGACTCGACGTCGGACGGCGGTGTTGTCGGTGCCGAACTCGCCGACCCACACCGGCGCGGTGCCCTGCGCGTAGATGTAGCCCCAGTACTTGTTCCACACGGCGTCCAGGCTGGCCGGGGTGGTGGAGGAGTTGAACCAGGCCTGCTGGAACAGGCTGGCCCGTAGTCGTGCGCGGAGTAGACGACGTGCCCGGGTGAGCTCAGCATCACCGGGAACTGCGCGACGCCCTGCAGGTCGCCGCCCCACCAGGTGGTGTCGAAGCCGCCGGACGCCGACGCGTCAGGGAACTCGCTGATGCCCTCGCAGAAGATCAGCGCGTTCGGGTCCACCGCGAGGATCGCGTTGCCGGCCTGCTCGTAGGCGAGCCGGACGTCGGTGGTCGTGTCGCCGGTGCCCCAGGTGGCGCCCTGGGCGTAGGTGTCACCGGCCGGGGTGTGCGGCTCGTTGCGCAGGTCGAACCCGATCACCGTCGGGTTGCCCGCGAACATCTTCGCCAGCGTCGCCCAGTCGTTGACCCAGTCCTGGCTGGTGTAGGTGCTGGTGTACCACAGGCCGTTCTGCTCGGCGGACTCGCCGGCCTCGGAGCGGTGGTCGTCGAGGATGACCTTCAGCCCGGCCTGCCCGGCGGCGGTGACGATCTTCTGCAGGTCCTGCAGCGCGTTCAGGCCCTTGAGGTCGGCGTTGATGGGCCGCCGGTGTTGTTGCTGAACGACAGGTTCTGCGGCACGATCGGGGTCTCCACCATCTGGTTGGAGAACGGGATGCGGATCGTGTTGTAGCCGAGCGCGGCGATGTCGTTGATGATCGTGTGGTAGTCCTGCACCCACAGGCCGTGCGCGATCTCGTCCGGCGTCTCGAAGCCGTACCAGTTGATGCCGGCGATGCGGACCGGGTTGCCGTTCGAGTCGAGGATCTGGTTACCGCTGGTGTGCCAGTACCCGGCGCCGACGCCGGGCGAGGTGGCCGCCGCGGCCGCGCCGGCCCCGGCCGCGGTCGTCACCGCCACCGAGCCGGCCGCGGCAAACGTCGCGGTGAGAGCCCCGGCCAGCGTCGCGCCCAGCCGACGGCGTGTCACAAGGGTCATTGTTCGTTCTCCTTCCGGAAAGAAAGGCCCGGCCAGGCGGCGTGCACCGCCTGGCCGGGCGACGCGCGGCGGGCGCCGCGCGCGGTCGCGGGCCTCGCCGCCTCGATGCCGGCCTCAGCGCCGCCGGCCTCAGCCGGCGGGCAGGGCCTGCAAGATGGACTTGTAGGCCGCGCCGTAAGCGGTCGGCGTACCGGTGTAGTCGGTGATCAGACCGGGACCGCTTGAGCAGGCGAAGTCGGCGTTCCAGGCCCAGGCGAGGAAGCTGATGCCGTCCGACTCCATCCAGGTCGTCAGCGGGGTGATGTAGGTTCCGGCGCAGTCGTTCTCGCCGATCTCGCCGGCGACCACCGGAACCGACGCGGCGACCGGGGCCACCTGCGACGTCCAGCACGACTGCGTGCTGCACGCGTTGAAGTTGTAGGAGTGCCAGGACGCGACCAGGTTGTGGTCCGGGTCGGTCGGCTCGTGCTGCAGCCATTGCGGTCAGGTCGTTGGACTACTCCAGGCCACCGAGCATGAGGACGTTGTTCGCGCCGGCGGAGCGGACCGCGTTGACCAGCGTCTGCATGCCTGCGACCGGTGTAGCTGATGCCGACGCAGGAGCTGCCGCCGTTCAGCCAGCACTGCCAGCCCTCGGTCTCGTTGGTGCTGTCGGCCTGCTCCGGGAACGGCTCGTTGAACAGGTCGAAGATCACCGCGTCGTTGCCCTTGAAGGTGTTCGCCACCGACGTCCAGAACGGGATCGCCTGTGCCGCGTCCGGCATCGGCTTCTGGCAGAACGACTCGGCCTGGTTGCTCGAGGTGCAACTGCCCTGACCCGGGCCGGTGTAGGTACCGTCGGTCCAGTGCAGGTCGAGGATGGCGACGATGCCGTTGGAGTTCAGCAAGCTGACGTAGCTCTTGATCGCGTTGATGTAGTTGGCGCCCGCGTCGGCGGAGTTGACATACGATTCGGCGTTCCAGCACGCCTCGTTCAGCGGCACGCGCACCGCGTTGACCGGTCCCCAGCTCTTCATCGCGGTGATGGACGCCTGGTCATTCGGGCCGTCGAAGATGCCGTTGCCCTGAACGCACGCGTACTCGGTGCCGGAGCGGTCCACGCCATGCAGCACGACCGTGTTGCCGTTGGCGTCGACCAGCTTGTTGCCCGACACGTGCAACTGCGGTGCGGAGCCCGTCGCCGGCGCCACCTCGGTGGCGGTGACGGTCGCGCCGGTGTAGCCGCTGGCGCTGGCGGTGAAGGTGGTCGCGCCGGTGCCGCTCGAGTTGGCGGTCACGGTGACGGTCTGGGCGGTGGAGAAGTTCGACGGGGTGAACGTCAGGCTCGTCGGCGACTCCGTCAGCCCGGCGTTGCCGCTGGCCGCGATGGCCACCGTGACGTTCGCCGTGGGCGCCTTCGACAGCGCCAGGGTGAACGTGCCGGTGGCGCCCTGGGTCACGTTGAGGCTGGCCGGGGTCGCGGTGATCGAGCCGCCGCCGGTGCTGCCGGTGACCTCGGTGGCGGTGACGACGGCGGAGGTGTAGCCGCCGCCGCTGGCGGTGAAGGTGGTGGTCCCGGTGCCGGTGGCGTTGGCGGTCACGGTGACCGTCTGGGCGGTGGCGAAGTTCGACGGGGTGAACGTCAGGCTCGTCGGGGACGCGGTCAGCCCGGCGTTGCCGCTGGCTGCGACGGACACGGTGACGTTCGCGGTGGGCGCCTGCGACAGGGCGAGGGTGAACGTGCCGGTCTTGCCCTGGGTGACGTTCAGGCTGGCCGGGGTCGCGGTGATGGAGCCGGTCGGCGGCGGGGTGGTGGACCCGGCGGGGGTGCAGGTGACGGAGGTCGGGCGCGGCGTTGGTGCCGGAGTAGTTGAAGTTGGCGCCGGCTGAGGTGGAGGCGCCGGCGGCGAGGCTGCCGTTGTAGGACTCGTTGGTGACGGTGACGGTCTTGCCGGACTGGGTCCAGTTGCCGTTCCAGCCGTTGGCCAGGGTCTGGTTGCCGGCGTAGGTGTAGGTCACCGTCCAGCCGGTGATGGCCGCGGTGCCGTTGTCGGTGATGGTCAGGTTCGCGGTGAAGCCGCTGCCCCAGTCGGTCGGCACGCTGTAGGCGGCGGCGCACGACGAGGTCGCCGCCACGGCCGGGACCGCCTCCGCGCCGCCGGCCACGGCCAGGCCGAACGCGGCCAGCAACGCCGCCCCGACCACCATGATCGTCTTGCGGGATCTTCTCAGCGAGAGTCTCATCAGCAAGCACCTCCATGAAGTCGCGATAGCGCATCGGCCAGCGCCTTTGCGGGCAAGCGACGGGTGCGAAGGCGCCTTCCGGAAGCTAAGTCCGGCGACTATAACGGTCAAGTAAACGCGGTGCGGCGGGCCGTAAAAGCGGAGGCAGCAGCGCTATCGGGAAATGGAACTTTCACGTGTTCCGATGGTTGTGATGGTTGAACCGCTGGAGCGAGACGCGCGCTGGACGAGCGGCGAGCCCTCGTGAGAGCTCGACTGGCAGGCTTGCGAGCGAACGCTGGCGGCGCCCGACCGGCGCGATCTCGGCACCGCCACGTGCACGAACATGAAATTTCATTTCCAGCCCCCGCCGCATTCGGACGGCTTCGGAAGGTGTCCGTAAATTTTTCGAACGACATGCCTATTGCGAACGTTTCAGAGACGTTTCAAAATGAAGCCCACAACTTAATCGGAGATCACTGGGGGGCCTTGAACACCTGCTGAAGAGAGGGCATGGTGACGGTCACAGATCCGATGACGCATCCGACCGGGCTCCCGACGCTCGCGGATGTCGCTCATCTCGCCGGCGTTTCGTCGGCTACGGCATCACGCGTGCTGACTGGGTCGGCAAGGGTACGGCCGCAGACCAGGGACAGGGTCGAGCAGGCGATTACGCGACTCGGCTACGTGCGCAACCGGGCCGCCCGCTCGCCGTCGAGTCGCCGAGCGGCGTCCGTCGCGCTGGTCATGGGTGAGGAGCCGGTCAAGGTTTTCGCCGACCCGTTCTTCGCCCGCATGCTCGGATCGGTCAGCAGGGAGCTGTCCTTGGTCGATTTCCAGCTCGTCATGCTGACGCTGCACTCGCCCCGCGACCATTACACGGTGACCAGGTACCTGCGCAGCGGCCACGTGGACGGCGCGCTGTTCGTCTCCATGCACGACAGGCTGGACTTCGACTACGAGAGCCTCGGCATACCGGTCGTGCTGTGCGGCCGGCCGGTCGCTGGCGGCGCCGCGCTGTCGTACGTCGACGCCGACAACATCGGCGGCGCCAGCGCCGCGGTGCGATACCTGCTCGACACCGGTCGCAAGGCGGTCGCCACGATCGCCGGGCCGCCGGACATGGCGGTGGGCATCGACCGGCTGCTCGGGTATCGCCAGGCGCTGTGCGCTGTCGGCGTCCCCGACCCCGGCATGATCGCCTACGGCGATTTCAGCACGATGTCAGGGCAGCATGCGCTGCTACGGCTGGTCGACCACCGTCCCGGCATCGACGCGGTGTTCGCGGCCTCGGACCTGATGGCCGCGGGCGCGCTGCACGCGCTGCGCCGGCTGGGCCGGCGCGTCCCGCGCGACGTGGCCGTCATCGGGTTCGACGACCTGCCCGACCGCGCAGCAGACCGACCCGAGGCTCACCACGGTCCGCCAGCCGGTCGGCGCCATGGGAACCCGCATGGTGACCGAGATCCTGGCCCAGATCGCCGACCCCGGCCGGGCGCCATCCCGCGTCGTGCTCGACACCCAGCTCATCGTGCGCGGTTCCGCCTGACGCTCGCTCCCACCCCCAGTCCGTCGGCCGGCTTCCTGCCACCACTAGCCTGTGTCGGGGAAGTCGCCCCGCTCACTGCCTCATCGACACAGGATGGACGGCCATGCCAGACCCTAATGACTGGAACCAGGGCATCATCACGGAGTTCCGTGCCAATGAAGGCCGCGTCGGCGGACCCTTCGAGGGCGCGACCATGATCCTGGTGCATCACGTCGGCCGGACGAGCGGGAAGCAGTACACCACCCCGCTGGTGTACCTGCCGGGCGAGGGCGCCGACGACTCGATGTACATCTTCGCCTCCAAGGGCGGCGCGCCGACCAACCCCGCCTGGTACGGCAACCTGATCGCGGCGGGCGAGGCCACCGTTGAGGTGGGGACGAGCACCTTCCCCGTCACCATCACCGAGGTCACCGGCGCCGAGCGCGACCGCATCTACGCCGAGCAGGTCAAGCGCATGCCCGGCTTCGGCGACTACGCGAAGCAGACCGAGGGCATCCGCAAGATTCCGGTGCTCCGACTCACCCGACGCTAGCCGAGCGCGGGTCGCCGGGACCGCGACTCACGGCGGACGCGTCAGTTCCTCAGCGTGACCCACGAGCCGGAGGTTGCGCTGTTGGCATGCCATCGACAGGAATTGAGCTGAATCGAGTCGCTCACGGTCCGTTCGATAAAACGGGTTTGATCTTTCCGGGCATCCTCGGTCCGAGCGCCGAGAGCACCAGTCCGCCGGTACCGCCGCAGCCGGACAACCTGCGCATGTCACCCGGTGTAACGATTGAGCGACCACAGAGGGCGATTGCCGGCAATCCATTACAATCTATTAACCGCTGTTGCATGAACTGTCCCGTCGTCGAGTAGCGCACGCTCACTGCGTTCCAGCCGACGGTGACGAGCCCGATGGGAGTTCGGCATCTGGCAGCACCGAACACGCATCTGGCCCGGCAAGGAGTTCTCCCATGAGTGAGTGGTCAATGCCGGGCGTCGATGAGTGGACGGTCCCTGGCTACACCGATGAACGGACGCTGGGCCGCGGGGTATCGGGCCGGGTGGTAGCGGCGGTCAACGAAGCGACCGGCCAGCGGGTGGCGATCAAGTACTTCGACGACGACCTGGTCATCCGCGACGACGCGTTTCTGCGGGGATTTCGCTCCGACATCGAGCGGCTGATGTCGCTTGACTCCATGCACGTGGCCCGGCTGACCGACTACGTGGAACAGCCCGGCCAGGGCGCCGCCCTGGTGATGGCCCTGGTCGAGGGGGTCTCCCTGCGCGAGGTGATCGCCCGCGGCGGGCCACTCGGAGCCGAGGCCGCGCTCGTGGTGCTGAAGGACGCGCTGCTGGCGCTGGACGCGGCGAGCGCGCTCGGCGTGCCGCACCGTGACCTCAAGCCGGAGAACGTGCTGATCGACGCCAACGGCTGGTGCATGCTGACCGACTTCGGCGTCGCGGTGAAGACGAGCAAGCGGATGGCGGCGGGAACGCCCGCGTACATGGCGCCGGAACTGTGGAACGGCGCGTCGAGCGGTCCGGCGACCGACATCTACGCTGCGACCGCCGTTTTGTGGGAGTGCGTGACCGGCAGCCCGCCGTTTTCCGGACCGCTACGGCAGCTGCGCCGGCAGCACAAGTCCGCGTCGGTGCCGATTGAACGGTTCGAGCAGCCGGTCCAAGGCCTCATCGCGTGGGGCATGGCCAAAAGCCCGGCCGACCGGCCGGAGAGCGCTCGGGCATTCGTCGACGACCTTGAGGCGCGGGCGGTCGCCGCCTATGGCGACAACTGGGTCGAGCACGGCCGCCGCGAACTCGGGGAGCGCGCCGCCGCCCTGGTCCCCCTACTGGAGGGCAACGGAGGCAGCTCGGCGACGGCGACTCGGGTTGCCCGGCGCAAGCGGCTGAACTTCGTCCTGGTCGGAACCACCGCGACGGTGATGCTAGTCGCGCTGGCCGCGCTGGCGCTGTCGGCGATGTCGGGCAAGGCCCAGCCGAGCAGCTTGACCGCCGCGGTCATGTCGGCTCAGGTCATCGTGACGCCGCCGGTGGCGGCGTCCACGTGCGCCACCTCGACCACGTTCACGTACACCGGCACGGTCACCGACACGGGGCCGGGGAAGCTGTCGTACCGGTGGCTGTACTCGTCCGGGAAGCCGGGTCCGGTGCAGACGCTGAGCTTCACCGTGCCCGGGCACCGGCAGGTAGGCGGCGGTACCGTCACGGTCGGCCACGCGGGCTCGGGGTGGGCTGAGATCAAGGTCCTCAGCGGCATCGCCAGGACCTCCAACAAGGCCACCTACCGGCTGCTGTGCACCTCGGCCAAGAGCGGCCTCGTGCTGTCGGCTACGGTGCGGCCGAAGGCGCAGACGGTGTACTCATGCGCGGCGGCGGCGCCGAGCCTGACCGCCATCGGCTCCATCAAGGCCAAGAAGGCGGAGTCGGTCAGCTACTACTGGGCGCTGGCCGACGGGCAGGATTCGGCCAAGCGCACGGTGACCTTCAAGGCCGCAGGCACGAAGACCCTGCCTGCGCTGACGATCACGCCGCCCGCGCTGCCCGCGTCGGGCGAGGTGGTGCTGGTGGTGACCAAGCCGGTCGCGGCCGCTTCCAAGCCGGCCACGTACACGGTGTCGTGCGTGGCCGCGGCGACGACCACCACGCCGCTGGTGTTGGCGTCGACGTCGACGTCGCCGGCGTCAGGCGGGAGTCCAGGGAAATCGTCGCCGAACCCGGGCAAGACGACGGCGAAGCCGACGCACACCGCGGCTAAGCCGTCGCCGACGACGGCGGCGCCCACCACGGCGGCGCCGACCACGGCCGCGCCGACCACCGCGGCACCGACTACGCCCGTGCCCACTACGCCGGTGCCGACGACGCCAGTGCCAACCACGCCGGTGCCGACGACGCCGCTACCTTCCGAGTCGTAGGGCGTCTTTGGCAGTTCGCCGCATTTCACCCAGTCTCGACCTTCCTCGGCGTTTTCTGGCGAATATTGATTTGCTGTCCGCTGATGTGCCTTGCAGGGCATGTTTATACGCAGTTTCCTAGCTTGCAATAGGCGCGCTCTTCGTCGCTTTCCTCAAGTTCGTGGTTCTACTTGACCAGCAGCGTATAGCCTTGATGGGTCCCCTGCACGGTCCAGTTCCGGCGGAGACACCGATCAGACACTTGCAGCCGCGTCTGCGCGTCGGCGTCGGCGTCGGCTATGAAGAACTCTTTTTAATGAGCCTTTTCCAACTTGATCGTAATCAAGTAATGACTTTGAGTGGTTGATAACGTTGTCGCGACGGGTCGGCCGTGGCTGGGTCACACGGCTGCGGGAACGGCGAAGCCCCTGGTAAGCGAGGGATTACCACATCTCATCGCCATCACCAGGGGCTTCTTCATGCTGTTCTACCGTGCCGCGCTGCCGCTGTCATCCCGGACCCTCAACTTCACCGCCGCGGTCGTCCGCCGGCACCTGAAGGCGATCGGGTCGCGGTGGCGGAAGCTCAGCCCGGGCCAGGAAGCCCTGCTCGTGCTCGCCTACCTGCGCAAAGGGGAGACGTTCGACGAGCTGGCGGCCGGGTTCGGGATCGGCAGGACCACGGCGTGGCGGTACGTGAACGAGGTCGTCGAACTGCTCGCGGCCAGGGCGCCGAAGCTGCGGCGGGCGGTCCGCGACGCTAAAAGGGCAGGTCACGCCTACGTCATCCTCGACGGGACGCTCATCCCGATCGACCGGGTCGCCGCGGACAGGCCGTTCTACTCGGGCAAGCACAAGAAGCACGGGATGAACCTGCAGGTCATCGCCTCGCCCGACGGGGACATCCTGTGGGTCTCCGGCGCGCTGCCCGGATCGGTCCACGATAAAAAGGCCGAGTGGATCTGGGGCGTCCTCGACGAGCTGGAGAAAGCCGGCCTGGTCGTCCTCGCGGACAAGGGCTACCAGGGCAGCACCTGGGCGAAGGTCCCGTACAAGGGCAGGAACAAGCCGGAACCGCAGAAACAGGCCAACAAAGCCCACGCCAAGCTCCGCGCCCTCGGCGAAAGGGCAAACGCGCAGCTCAAGGTATGGAAGATCCTCGCCAAGCTCCGCTGCTGCCCCTGGCGCGCCGGGAAACTCGCCAAGGCCATCCACGTATTGCAGCTCCGCGAGGCATAACCAGGTTGGAAACAGCTCAATGTTGTTGGAGCACATATGGGAGAAGCCGCAGTTGCAAAGCGCGAATTCCACGCATTCCTTAGTCATGCACATGTCGACAAGGCAAAGGTTGATAACCTTTATCACTTCCTCTTCGAGATTGCCAACATCCCCGTCTGGTATGACGCAGTCGACCTTCCTCCCGGTTCTACTATAGCGGATAGCCTGTACCAGGCCATTGAGAACAGCCGCGCGGCGGTAATCTTGCTTTCACGGTAGTCCGTAGCTCGAGGCTGGGTGCAGCAGGAGTACCGGGCGGCGATCAATCATCAGACGCAGCATCCGGGCTTCCGCATTATTCCGCTCCGGTTTGATGATGATGTTGAACCACCGGATTTTTTGCAGAATTATAGTAGCCTGCTGATCGAAAGCGGGGAGCTGAATTCAAGAACGGCCGCACATATCATCAAGGCCCTCTACCAGCCCCCACGGGGCATCGGAAATCCCACCCAAGGGCGGCATATATACATAAGTAGAGGGTGGCAGTCGCCCGACTTCGAGCTGGCCGAGGATGTATCGAGAGCGCTCTCACACGCTGGCCTGCGCCTCGTTGGCGATGCACCGGATCAATCATGTTGGGCCGACGGGCGCATAAGCAGAATCTTGGAAAGCTGTGGCGCGTTCGCCGCAGTCCTCCCCTATAGACCGACTGCGCCGCATAAGACTTCAAGTTACGTGCTGCGCGAGTGGGAACTCGCGCTTAAGGCCGACCTACCTTGCCTGGTCGTTCCTGACCCGAATGTCGATCTCTCGGCCGAGCTTTCCGAGAGGCGCGGGCTGGTGAAACATACCGACGAAGCCGAGCTTCTGCTTGACTACGCCGTTGGCCTTTCTGAAGAGTGGCGCGTTCCCCGCAAAGAACCGTACGTCTTTTTCGCTGCAGACTTTGGCCTGGAAGGGAAGGAACTGCGCACCCTGATGAAGGAGAGCATCGAAGCGGCCACCGGATTGCCGTGCCGAACCGGAGAATACGTCCAAGGCTCGCCGGTGCAGACTGAAATTTTCCGAATGGTTACGAATTCTTCTGTTCTTATCGCAGACACGTCCGGCGATAGCCCGAATGTGTACACTGAGATCGGCGCTGCACGCGGAGCGGAAGTACCGGTTGCGCTGCTCGGGAGCGGGAAGCCTCGCCGACCAACGTTCATGCTCCGCGATCACGAGGTGTATGACTACGCAACCGACGCGGAAGCCATCGGCCGCGCAGTTAGAGTCACCTATCCGTATCGGCGTTTTCTTCAGGCCTAGAGGATTGGCAGCAAGCATACGGTGCGCGGTGTTACCTGGTCGGACCAGAGCAAATTCACCGATCCGGGGGCGGCCTGTGCGGTGAGCCAGGAAGCGCCTGCCGCCTGAGCGGGTCGTCGGCTGCTGCCGTGACGCGACATTGCTGTTCGTCTCCCTGGCCAGGCACAAGGGCATTCCAGCCCGGATGCGGGTCGGGTTCGCCGCCTATTTCCACCCCGGCTCGCTGATCACCACGTGGTGGCGGAGGCGTGGGACGAGGCCGCGGGCCGCTGGCGGCTCATCGACGGGGAGATGAACGGCGACTGGACCTCGGAGGTGAACGGACACCCGGTCGACTGGATGGACCTCGCCGACGACCAGTTCGTGACCGGACCCCGCGCCTGGCAGGCGGCCCGCGCCGGCACGTCCGACCCGGAACGTCATCTGACCGGCCCCGAGCTGGACGCGCCGGAACTGCGCGGCTGGCCCCTCCTGGCACGCCACGCCATTCACGACCTGGTCGCGCTGAACAAGGCCGAGATGCTGGTGTGGGACGCGTGGGGCATGCAGCTCGGCATCAGTCCCGGCGCGGTCTCCGAGCAAGACGCCGCGCTGCTCGACGAGATCTGCGCCCACCCGGCCGGGCCGGCGCGCGACCGGGACGAGCTGCGCGTCCCGGCCACCGTCACCAGCTTCGACCCCTACGGCGGCCCACCGCGCGAGGTCACCCTGCGCCCGTGACACGCCTCCGACGCCGGAGAACACGTCAATAAAGACCAGGGCAACCACGGGACTGTAAGGTCGCAGGATGGTGCGGCGTGACTGGGTGGAATGGCACCGGGACTACGACGATCCGGGCTCGCTGCTCTCGCGGCGGGGGGAGCTCGTGCAGGGGCACCTGCGGGCCGAGCTCGACCGTGCCCCCGCCGGGGACGTCCGCCTGATCAGCCTGTGCGCCGGGCAGGGCCGGGACGTGATCGGGGCGCTGACCGGGCATCCGCGCCGGGGCGACGTGCGCGCCCGGCTGGTCGAGCTGGACGAGCGCAACGTCGCCCTCGCGCGGCAGGCGGCGCAGGCGGCTGGGCTGCACGGCGTCGAGGTGCTGCAGGCCGACGCCGGGATCACCGATGCCTGCGTCGGCGCGGTACCCGCCCAGATCGTGGTGGCCTGCGGCATCTTCGGCAACATCACCGACAGCGATATCCGGGCCACGGTGGCCGCCCTGCCCAGCCTGTGCTCGCCCGGTGCGCTGGTGCTGTGGACCAGGCACCGCGTTCCGCCCGACCTGACTCCCGCGATCCGGTCCTGGTTCGGGGAGGCGGGCTTCGGCGAGGAGGCGTTCGACACCAGCGCCGACGGCTTCATGTCGGTGGGAGCGCACCGGCTTGCGGGCGAGCCCGCGGCGCTGGAGCCGGGCCAGCGGCTGTTCGCCTTCCCCAGCGGAACTGAGCTGGGCCTCAGTTAGTCCACGTTGTCGGCTTGAGCGCTGCGGCAGGACGCCGCCCGCGGTCTCGCCAGCCGCGATCGCTGCGCCTCAGTGCTGCTGACCCAATGTTCAATCGCCTGTGCGAGGGGTAGCCCGGAGCTGGTGCTTTTTCAGAGTCTGAAAGCAAGGAATCGGCGAAGGCTGGCTGCGAAGCGGTCCAGCGCGCCGCGGATGGGGCCGCCGTGGTCGAGGTAGAAAGCTAGCGGGGTTTTACAGCTGTCGAGCGGATCGTTCCGGTCAGGGAGCCGCGTCCAAGCGGCGAGTACGGCACGAAGCCACGGCCGCGATCGGGTGCACCGCGGCGGCGGCGCGCAGCTCGTCGGCCGTCACTTCGCAGAGCCCGAGATGCCGGACCTTGCCCCGTGCACCAATTCGGACCGGCGGCCGAGGATTGCTAGTTGAGGTGGGTGGCGAAGAATCGTTCGATCCGGCCCCAAGCGTCTGCCGCCGACTCGGGCTCCGGGCCGATGCCGGCGACCCGCAGCAACGGACGCAGCGCGCGGGGGCCGACTTCGGCGTCGTTGAGGAAGGCATGGCTGGCCGCTGGGTACTCCTTGACGTCGTGGATGACCCCTGCCTTTTCGAGTGCCGCGTCGAGTCGGCCGGCGGCACCTCGAAGCGACCGGTCGCGGCCGCCGTAGCTGGCCACGATCGGGCAGGCCCCGGCCAGCGTCTCGTCGAGGTGGCGGGGCAGCTGCCCGTAGTTGACGGAGGCGGCGTCGTAGCCGTCGCCTGCGGTAAGCAGGGCGAAGCCACCGCCCAGGCAGAATCCGATGACGCCGATCTTGCCGGTGCAGTCGCTTGAGGCGGCAAGGTAATCCCGGGCCGCGCGGATGTCGCCGAAGGCGCGGCCGTGCCCGCGGATCATGGCCGTCATCGTGGTGACCAGGCATCGTGCGGCGCCGCCGGCGCTGAACAGGTCGACCGCGAGGGTGAGGTAGCCAAGGCGGGCGAGCCGGTCGGCGTGGCCGCGCATGACATCGTCGAGACCGAAAAGCTCGTGGATCATCACCACCGCGGGCCACGGGCCGGGGCCTGCCGGGCTGGCCAGGTAGCCGCGAAGCGGTCGGGAGCCGTCGCGGCCGGCGGCAAGGTCAGACAGGTCGATGTCGGTCATGGTTGGGCCTCCTGCGGTGGTGCGGCGGGAAATGTCCAGGGCCCCGGGCTAGCTCGCACCCGTCACGGCTTTGGCTGCCGTCTCGATGAGCTCTGCCACCTCATCGGGGTGGGAGACCATCGCGACGTGGCTGGACGGGATCTCGACGGTGGTGGCCCCCATGCGGGTGGCGAACAGCCGCTCGGCGTCGGGCGGGAGCGCCTGATCGTCGGCGGCGACCAGGTACCACGACGGCAGCGTCTTCCAGGCCGGGACGCCCATTGGCTCTTCAAATATGGACATGGCGATCGGCTGCTGCACGGCGTACATCACCCTCGCCTTGACCGGGTCGACGTCGCCGGCGAAATGGCTGACGAAGTCGTCCTCTGACAGCCAGCCGAAGCCGCGGGAGTCGGTCGACAGGTGCGCGAGGGCCGGGGTGACCGGTCCCTGCGACAGCAGTGCGCCGAGCGACTCGCCCTGGTCAAGGCCGAACGCGGCGATGTAGACGAGGCCGGCGACGTTGGGCGCGTCCGCGCCCAGTGCGGTGATGACGTGGCCGCCGTAGGAGTGCCCGACGACGATGGTGGGGCCGTCCTGGAGGTTCAGCACCTGGCGCAGGCGGGCGACGTCGTCGGCCAGCGCCGTCAGCGGGAACTGTGGTGCGGTGACGCGGTAGCCGTCGGCCTGCAGGCGCTCGATAACGCCGCTCCAGCAGGAGCCCTCGGCCCAGGCACCGTGGATGAGAACGATGTTCGGTCGGGTGTTCATCGCGTGATTCCCTTCGGATCGTGTCTCCACTTATCGTGCGACCCGAGGCTGCGACCGGGGTATCCGCAGCGCTACTGCACCTGTGCGGATGACGCCTGCGCACCCGGCGTGCTGGTCTCGGCGATCACGTCCCGGAGCTGGTGACGGCTCGCGATGCCTAGCTTGGGATAGGACCGGTACAGATGCGAGCCGACCGTCCGCGGTGACAGAAAGAGCCGGTCGGCGATCTCGCGGTCGGTCAGGCCGTCGCTGGCCAGGCGGACGATCTGGCGTTGCTGCGGAGTCAGCTCCCGCAGCGCATCGGGGTCACCGGGCGCCCGGGTAACGGCCACCCCGCACGCCCTCAATTCTGACTGGGCGCGCTCAGCCCATGACCGGGCGCCCAGCCGGCGGAAGGTGCCCAGGGCCTCGGTCAGTACGACCTTGGCGTCGTTGATCCGCCGCCGCCGCCGCAGCCATTCGCCGTGGTCGAGCCGGAGTTGGGCCCGCTCGAACGGCCACCGGTTCCCGGCCGGGTCGGCGAGCGCCTTGTCGAAATGGGCTTCGGCCACGTCCGGGTCGGCCAGGATGCCCCGAGCGCGGGCGATGAGCTGCTCCAGCCGGGCGGAGGGGCGTCCGTCGATCCGGCCGATTGCGCGCTCGATGAGGTCGGACCCCTCCATCCGACGGTCGGCGCGGACCGCGGCGGCGGCGAGGTCGGCCACCCCCAGATAGGACGCGTAGTTATGCAGTGGCGCGCCGTCCTCGCTGAACAACCCGGAGAGCTGGGTGAACGCTTGGAGGTAGCTCCCGTCGACGAGGGCCGCGACGCCGAGCGCACGTCGGGCCCGGGCGGCCACCAGCCCGCATTCGGCCGGGTCGACGGCGGCGAGCGCCCGGGCGGCGTGCCAGCGGGCCGCTCCGGACTCCCCGCGGAGCGCGAGGATGGTGGCGGTGATGACGTCAGCGGACGCGGCGACGATTTCCATGTTGTTGGCCTCGCCGACGCCGCTCGCCTCGGCGGCAACGTCCAGCGCCTCGTCCCAGCGCCCGGTGTCGATGTACGCCCATCCGAGCACGGTCAGGCTGCCGCCACTGGTACCGCGTACGCCGGGAGCGCGGAGCCTTCGCATGGCGTCCTCGAGCACGGTGATCGCCAGGTCGGACTCGTCCAGCAGCCAGGCGGCGGAAGCTATACGCCACCAAGAAGGCTCGTCGACGGGCGAGCCGACGATCGTGTGCAGGGATGGCAGGAGCTGGTCCCTGCGGCCGATCGGGTCGGCGCTGGCGCTTATCCAGAGCCTCAGAACGTTGATGTCTATCCCCGGGACCTGGCCGGGCGGCGGTGGGCTCTGGCCTTCCAGCAGGGCGTGGCTGCGGTCGACGGCCAGGCGGCCCGCGGGCGTTCCGGACTGGAAGGCGACCGTGGCCGCGCTCCCGAGCGCTTCCCAGGCGAGGGCGGGCCGGTCACCCGATGCCTCTTCCGCGACGGACAGGAGCGCCGACAGCGCGGCGGCGCGGCGCCCCGACCAGGCCAGCGCCCAGGCGGCGCCGTGGCGAGCGGTCAGCCGCAACTCCGGATCCGAACTGACCACCATGGCGCGACCGGCGAGCTCCTGCACCCATTCCCCCTGGCCAGTGGGGACGGCGGCCGTCGCCGCGGCTACCAGCCTCCGTGCCTGCTCTGCGGGGTCGGGGCTGAGCTCGGCCGCCCGTTCCAAGGCCAGCGCGGCGGCGGCCGCGCCTCCCCGCTGCTGCGCCTGGGCCGCGGTCGCCTCCAGTAGCGACGCGACGTGCTCATCCGGTTGCAGGGCGGCGGCGGCCAGGTGCCAGGCTCGCCGGTCGGGCTGGTCGCGCAGGGCCTCGGCGAGCTGGCGGTGCGCGACGGCCCGCTGCGCGAAAGGCGCTGAGTGGTAGATGGCGGAGCGGACGAGAGGATGGGAGAACTGCAGCCCGGTCCTGTTCACCGTGACCAGGCCCAGCTGCTCGGCCGGCGCCAGCGCCTGGGCATCCGGCCCGGCGCCCTGACTGGCGGCTACCCGCAGGTCCGGGACGTCGGCCACGGCGGCCAGCAGCAGCGCTGCTCGCGCCCGGGACGGCAGGGCGGCGAACCGGGCCGTCATCACCGCGCTGAGCCGATCGGTCAGGGGCAGCGGCTCGGCCGCCCATCGCCTGCTCGCAGCCGGGTCGTCGGCGATCACCGTGGACAGTTCGATCAACGCCAGGGGGTTGCCGGCCGCTTGGGCGAGCACCTGCAGCCTGGCCTGACCACGGGGAGGGTGAGCCTGCGCGTCCAGCAGCAGGCAAGCGTCCGCCCCTGACAGCGGCCCAAGGCGCAGCTCCGGGAAGCTCCGGTCAAAGCCGGGGGCGGGGCCTGCCCGCGGGCACCGACCAGCAGGACTACCCGCTCGGCGTCCAGGCGGCTGCCGACGAAGGCCAGCACCTCGAGCGAGCCGCGGTCGATCCATTGGGCATCGTCGGCCACCACGAGGACCGGTGAGCGCTCGGACAGGTCAGACAGCAAGGTCAGCACGGCCAGGCTCGTCAGGAGCGAGTCCGGCCCGCCCGGGTCCGCCGTAAGGCCGAACGCCCCCATGAGGGCCTGGGACTGCCGGCCAGGGAGACTCGCTGCGCTGCCCAGCTCCGGCCGCAGGAGCTGATGGAGCCCGGCGTACGCGAGTCTGGTCTCGGATTCCCGGCCGATGGCGGACAACACCTGGATGCCCGACGACCGGGCGCGTTCGGCCGCCTCCGCCAACAGCACGGTTTTGCCCATCCCGGCCTCGCCGGTGACCAGCAGGACCTGGCTTGACTGCGGGACCGGATCGACCAGGCCGCGCACCCGGGCTCGGGCCGCATCCCGGCCGATGATGGAAGCCTGTTGCCTTGCGGGGAGTTCAGCGGGGTCTGGCATGGGCCTGTCCTCTCGGCCAGTGCGCTTCGTCGACGCCATCCTCACGGTCAACCGCGACCACGGCCCCGGCATGCCCGCAGCGCGTGAAGTGCAGTGGTGCAGCGGATACCGCTGGGGCCGGTCCGGGGCCGACAGTGATAGCTGGGCGGACGTTGCCGCTGTGAGCGCAAACGATGAGGATCACGATGCCCTACGTCACTGTCGGACGGGAGAATTCAGCCGCTATCCGCATCTACTACGAGGATCACGGGTCCGGTCCTCCGGTCGTGCTGGTGCACGGCTTCGGGCTGAACGGGCACTCGTGGGAAAAGCAGGAGACAGCCCTGCTGGCCTCCGGGCACCGGGTCATCACCTACGACCGCCGCGGCTTCGGCGCGTCAAGCCGGCCCAGCATCGGATACGACTTCGACACGCTCGCCGACGATCTTCATGTTCTGCTCAGCACCCTTGACCTGCAGGGGGTGGTGCTGGCTGGGTTCGCCATGGGCACCGGTGAGGTAACTCGCCACCTGGCAGTCCACGGGTCGGGGCGGGTCAGGGCGGCCGTGCTGATCGCGCCGCTGCTGCCGTTCCTGCTCAAAACCAGCGACAGCCCTGATGGTATTGACCGGACCGTTTTCGATGGCGTGCAGGCGCGAATCGCGGCCGACCGGCCGGCGGCGATGAAAGACTTCATGGACCGCTCCTACAACATCGATCTTCTGGGCGGCAGCCGGGTCAGCGACCAGGCATGGCAGAACAGCTTCTACGTCGCCATCTCGGCATCGGCCCACGCCGCGCTCCGATGCGTCACCGCCTGCCTGGAAGACTTCCGGGGCGATCTAGCCGCGATCAGCATCCCGGTCCTGGTCATCCACGGCGATCAGGATCGCGTGCTGCCCTACGAGGCCACCAGCCGCAGGCTTCCGGCTTTGCTGAAGAACGCCCGCTCCACCATCATCGCGGGCGGGCCGCATGCGATCATCTGGACCCACGCCGACGAGGTCAACGAGGCACTGCTCGACTTCATCGGCAGCATGGGCCAGGTCGCCTGACTCCGTAGCCGGCAGGCAAGGCGGCGAGGGAATATTCATTGGGTGCAGCTCCTCTGGAGTGAGGTAGCTCCAGTCCCGATGTCGGGGCGGTCGGCGATGAGATGCCGGCATGCTCCCTCGATGACGCCGGTCGCGGCCATCGCTGCTTTCCCCGCGTGATCCGGGAGCGTGAACAGGCCGCCGGGCGCCCCGGCCAGCCAGCCCCGCGCAGCTAGCAGCTTCAGCTTCGACCGCAGGCCCTCCACCTTCGCCTTGTCCGTGGCCAGCCGCGCCGCGGCCGCGGACTCGCCCGCCCGCAGCGGGCGGCCCGCGTCGGCCACCACTTCCAGCAGGTCTTTCCTCCCGGGCGATCGGCAGCCGCGGGGCTTGCTCTTCCGTCCTGGCCAGGTCCTCCGACAGCTCCTCGATCCGGGTGCGCAGCCGGTCCGCCTCGGCCCGGGCCGCCGGCTCCCGCCGCCTGAGTTCCTCGATCAGCGAGCCCATCTGCGGTCTCTTTCCCCGCACACGACAGTAGAAGACCAAGTCGCTGATCAGCCGGCTATCCGGCAAAGCTGCTGGCCAGGCATCCCTCAGAGGAGCTGCACCCGCCGTCGATGGAGTCTTCCCTCTGCGGAACTCGCTGCCCTCAGGGTCGCGCATGACCTTCACGGCGCTGCAAGACCCTGAACTGCACGTCTACCGTCACCGCGACCGGGCTGGGCAGCGCGCGGATGCGCACGGCCAGCGACTGCGGCGAGATGTGCCGGGCACTGGGCCCCATCGTGACCAGCGCGGCGAGGTCGGCGTGATCCATGCTCAGCTGGTAATTCACGATGGTGAGGCCAGACAGGGCCCAGTCACGGTAGGCGCTGGCGATCCGCCGGGGCTTTTGCCCGTCGATGCCGATCATGCCGAGCGGCCGCCGGAGTTCCCCCAGGTGGGCGGGGCCGGGAATGGCCATGATCAGCGCCCCGCCAGGCCCGAGGACGCGGCGGGTCTCCGCGGCGTTGCGCGGCCCGAAGATGCTCAGCGCCAGAGCCACCGACCGGGCCGCGAGGGGAAGGGGCTGCCAGATGTCCGCACCCACGGCCGCCGCCCGCGGATGCGCTCGCGCGGCGCGCCGCAACGCCGGGACCGACAGGTCCAGGCACACGCCGCGCCGGCGCGGCAGGGCCTCAAGGACGCCGGACAGGTAGTGGCCGGTCCCGGCGGCCAGGTCGGCCACCAGGCCGGGCGCGCCCGGATCGTGCCGGACCACGAGCGCGCGCAGAGCCTCGGCGAGCGGCCGGTAGTGACCCCGGCCGAGGAAGGCGCCTCGGGCCGCGACCATGGCAGCGGTGTCGCCGGTACCGGGTCCCACCCGGCCGGCGGCGAGGTTGACGTATCCGTGCCGTGCGATGTCGAAGCTGTGGCCGCGGCCGCAGGCCAGCCGGGCCCCGCCTGGGCGGAGCTCGCCGGCGCAGGCCGGGCAGCGCAGGTACGCGGCGACCGCGGCGAGCGCGCGGAACCGCACAGCGAGTGAGTGAGTGTTGTCAAGGCAGGCGTGATCGCGTGGATCCACTGGGATGGTCCCGTCCGGTCGGAAGGATGACTGACCGACGGCGGCACGCCCAGACGCCAGAACCCGCTCAGGAGCTCACGCCACAGCACCGGACGGCGCACAGCCGCCCGGTACCGCGCACCGCCTCAGACGGTGCGAGGACGCTTGAAGTAGACGTAACCCACGACGCAGAGCGTACCCGCAGCCCAGCGCCATCCCTCGCGCAGCTCCCACCGACGGCCAGCTCGACCGACCTGCCCAGATCAGGCAGTCCCTCCAGACGAGCCGCACCCATATTCATTGGGCACAACGACGGCGTGTCTGCTCCGTCCCTAGTGCATGGGCAAGAGCTCAGCGCCAGCTAGTTCGGCGTAGACGAGGAACCCGAATGGATCCCACATCTGGCGCTGCTCCATCAGCCGGACCTGGACTGCTTGCCGGAGTTCCGCTAGCTCGCTGCTGTCGGATGGCGGAGCAGGCCCGGGGTGACGATGTCAAGCGCGAGAGCCAGGTCGCCCTGGTCGGCAAGGTTGGCGGCGGCGTAGGCGAATGCATCCGCCTTCCCGCCGGCCAGCAGGTCGAGGGCCGCCGCTCTTTCCTCCTGGCTGCGCGGGTCGAGCCCTTCCCCGACCGGCTGCCAGTAGCCGGTGCGCTGGTGATAGAGCCGGGCGATGAAGTCGTCGCGGCTGACGTAGGGCATCATCACGTCCCCGGTGAACAGCAGCCCGCTTGCGGGCAGGTGCACCATCAGCGCGTCGGGCGTCTCGCCACCCCGAACCGGGATCAGTGTGAACTCGGTGTCGCCGACGACAAGTGAGGTCCGCTCGCTGATCAGCCGGTCCGGCTTCACGTCGGAGGAAGGACTGGCACCGGTTCCGGTCAGGTAGCGGGAGACACGCCAGTGGCGCTGCCGCTCGGCCTCGGCCGGGAATCCCGCCGAGGCGATGACCTGGGTGTCCGGGCCGCGCACGGCCGCGGTCCCGCCGATGTGGTCGAAGTGAGCATGCGTGAGGATGAGGTGACTGACGGGTCCGTGACCCTTCAGGCCAAGGTCGGCCATCGCTGCCAGCACGCGGTCAGGGCTGGTTCCCGCGTCGATGGCGACGACCCCCGCGCTTGTCTGGATGAACGCGAAGTCGCCGAAGTCATAGGACTGGGCGACGTGCACGTTCGGCGCGCGACCGGGCCGAGGCCCGATCGGCGCAGCGCCTCAGCCGCCTCCTGCGAGCGCCCGAGCAGCAGGTAGGCGCGTGCCAGCGCCTGGCGCGCGGCGCGCAGCAGCAAGGCCGGGAACTGGTCTCGCGCCGCGAGGACGAACTCCAGGTCGGCCATTACCTGCTCCGCCCGCCGGGTATCCGGGGCGGCGGTCCGCTCATCGGACGGGCCGACGTCGGGAAGCAACTCCGCCAGGGCCAGACCGCGGAAGTACTGCGGCAGGCCGACGTCCATGGTCGCCGCCGCGTCTAGCCTGTCCATCGTCGATGCCGCGTCATGTCCGGCGCGGACTTGGAAGAATCCGGCCAGAGCTAGTGCGGTGGCATTGGCGGGCTTCTTGTCGGACAGCTGCTGGAAGTAGCTGCTCCCCACCGCGTCGGCGCGTGCCGCCACCAGGGCGCCGACCAGGGTCACGAGCGTGCCGGTGTCCGCCCCCGGCCAGCTGGCTGCCTCCTCCAGCGATTCGAGCAGGCGATTGCGGGAAATGGGCCGAATCACGGCTCAGGCCTTTGCCGACTGCGCCGAGAGCCACAGTGCGTCGGGGTTGACGCGGCGCGGGTAAATCGCGAGCATCTGCCAGTACAGCTCCTCCGCCGTGGCGGTTTCCTTGTCGAGCCGGTCGAAGTCACGGATGTACCGGCGGGTTTCGTCGATGGTGCGCGGGTTGTCGTCCTTCCCGTAGCGCTTGTGTCCGGCGACGACTGCACGGGGATCGAGGCCCTCGATGATGTCGAGTGCCGCGAGCCAGTCATGGCGCCCTTGAGCGTCCGATTCCGCCAGATACTGGTGCACGTCGTTGTACACCGCGTCGCCTGCGACAACCAGTCCAAGGTCCGGTACGTGCAGGACCGTGGTGTCGTCGGTGTCCGTATGCCCGACGTTCACGGGAACGAGCGGGTGGCCCTCGAGCTCGAAGGACGGATCGTCGAGCGGATCGGCGACGGGGTTGTCCTCAGGGATCTGGCCTGGGAATCTGGGCAGCCAGAACGATTGGAGTACCTCGGGCGTGGACCACTTGCGCATGCCCTCGACGACGGCCGGCGTCGCCACGGCCCGCACGCCGGGGAAGCGCTCGCGGACCGCTCCGAGCCCGAACCAGTGATCACCGTGCCCGTGGGTGACGTACACCGTGGTGAGGTTCTTTCCAGTGGTCGATACCCAGTCAGCCACGGCCATGCCCTGCTCGACCGTCATGAGGGGGTCGACCAGGACTGCGTCACGCCGGCCGGAGATCAGGGTGGCGGATATGGGGCTCCAGGTTGCGCGGCTCTGGCCAGGCGGGAGGTCTTTCGTTGCCGTCGCGATGATCGGCGTCACGTAGACCTGGTAGGCCAGCGTTGTCTCGTTCGTCATGATGCGCCCCTTACCGATGGCTACAGAGATTGTTCGTTACCCCTGCTTGTCTCTGGATCGGCCCGTGACCGGGTCCTACCGCCATCCTGTGAAGGCGAGACCGAAGCGCGGTATACGCAACGCGACTGCAGTTGCCGCAAGTCCGCCATGCTGACCGAGCGGCAGGCCCCAGTCATCCAGGTGCAGTAGCGCTCCTGATACCCCGCTGCCGGTGTTCCGTCGCACAGTCGGAGCAGGGGGACTTTCCTTGACGCCCTCTTCAATGCGACCGAACGGACGCCAAGCGTCCCCGGAGAAGGAGACCACCGTGAACACTGCCGGAATCGCACGGCGGGCAAGGCTGCCCCTGATAATCTCGGCCCTGGTCGTGGCCAGCGCTGCCTTGATCATCCCGCTCAGCCAGACCGCCACCGCCTCCGCTCATACGACTCGCGCAGCGGCTACCGGCGGGCCCAAGCCCACCATCGTTCTCGAGCACGGCGCCTGGGCGGACACCAGCAGCTGGAACGGCGTCATCACGCGGCTGCAAGCCGACGGGTACACGGTCTACGCGCCGCCGAACCCGTTGCAGGGACTCACCTATGACTCGGCGTTCCTGGCCGATTTCCTGCACAGCATCTCCGGGCCGATCGTGCTAGTCGGACACTCCTACGGCGGGGCCGTCATCACCAACGCCGCCACCGGCGACTCACAGGTCAAAGCCCTCGTCTACGTAGACGCCTTCGCGCCTGCGCAGGGCCAGACCCTGGCCCAGCTCCTCGCCTCCGTGCCCGGTTCGTGCGCCGTGCCCGAGAACCTGAACGTGGTCCCTTTCCCCGGCGCTGCCGCGGGCGTCGGGGACGCCTACATCACCCAGAGCGCGTTCCCGTCGTGCATGGCCGATGGTCTGCCCGCCAGGGAGGCGCATGTGCTCGCCGTCACCCAGCTGCCCATAGCGACAAGCGCCCTCACCGACCCGTCCGGCGTCCCCGCCTGGCAGACCATTCCGTCCTGGGCCGTGGTCGGCACCGCGGACCACGCCATCCCGCCGGCGCTGCAGCTGGCCATGGCCGAGAGCGCGCACGCCCACATCACCGAAGTGAAGGCCCCGCACTTGTCGATGGTCTCCGACCCCGGCGTCGTGACCAGCGTCATTCTGCAGGCTGTCCACGCCGCCACCTGACCGCGGCGGGGCACGCTCTTTTGCCGTGGCGCTGACCAGGCTCGAGGGGAAAGGCTTTCGCGGGGCGGATGGTCACCTCACGCCGTGTCGGGAGCGGCTCATGACGGCGATGCCGCAAGTCGCGATCAAGCCGTAGAGCGCCGGGGCAAGGAATACGTGCGGCAGTCCGAGCAGGTACACGCCCACGCTGCCCGTCAGCCCGCCCAGGGCGCTGGCGACTGCGGTCGAGCTCATGAAGATGGCCGAGGCGGTCGCGATCGCCTGGGGCAGCAGGCGCTGGGCGACGATGATTCCCAGCGCGGCGAACACACCCCACACACCGCCCATGAGTATCTGCCCGGCGAACATGCCGACGGCGTTGCCGGTCAGGGCGAAGCAGAGGTTGGCACCGACGCCGAAGGCGGCACCGAGGATCATCAGGCGCATCAGGCCGATCCGGCGGGCGACGACCACGGCCACCGGCATGAGGATCAGCTCTATCAGGGGTTGGATGCCGATGACCGCGCCGCTGACCGCGGTCGGAAGGTGCAAGTCGTTGTGCATGTAGATCGTCAGGTAGCCGTACTTGATCGGCTCTCCCGCGTAGACGAACACGTACAACCCGGTGAAGGCGAGCAGAGGCAGCATGACCCGCAGCCCCGGGCGCCGTGCGCGGGGCGCGGAGGCGTGGCGTCCCGGGTGCGCCGCGCTGCTGCGCTCCGGGCCGGGCTCGGCCGGGCGTGCGGAACGCCCATCGGGACGATCTGCGCCAGGGTGCACACTCCGGTGGCCGCGAGCATCACCCGCGGGCCGGCGGTGGTGGCCAGCAGCGAGCCGGCCACCGGGCCGACGATCCAGCCGGCCGTCAGCGCCATCCGCACGATCGAGATGACGCCGTCGCCAACCGGGCTCGCGGTGGCCTGCAGGTCGTCGTGGACCGCGGCGAACAGCTGCGATCCGGCGGCGCCGGCGAAGGCCAGGACGAGGGCGCTGATCACGAACGGCATCCACACCTGGTTGGCCGCGGCCATGGCGCACCAGCCGAGGAACCCGGCCAGCGGCGCACAGCCGGAACAGCCCGAGCCGTCTTCCGGTGCGGTCCGAGCGGGCGCCGATCAGGTACCCGGCGACCGGCGCGGTGATATTCGTGAGGTAGTACAGGCCAGCCGTGGTCAGCGAGACGTGCAGGTCGTCAACGAGGAAGAGCGTGATCTGCGGGGCTGCGGCCGAGGTGCCCAGCCCGGACAGGAACAGCGCGGCGGTCGCGCCGCGGTAGAGCGGCGAGTTCCAGACGGCGCGCACCGCGGAGGGGGCAGGTGCGATGTCAGCGGCGGCGAGTTGTGGTGACAAGGCGGATCTCTCAGGGATGGCGGGGGCTGTCTGCGGAGGGGATGGGGGCGAGCCGGGCCAGGGCCGCGTACGCCACGACGAGCAGCAGCGCGAGGACGACGATCGCGGGGCCGAGGATCGCGAGGCTGGTGCGGTCGATGAGCAGGCCGATGAGCGCGGAGAGGCCTGATCCGCCGGCTGCGGCCGCCCCGACCTGCCAGGCGATGGCGTGCCGCGCTCGCTGCTGTCCGATCCGCTGCGGGGTGGTGGCGATGAGGGCCGGGAAGATCCCGGCCAGGGCGGCGCCGAGGATGACGAACCCGGCCACGACGACCGCAGTGCTCGGCTGCCACCAGATCAGCGTGGTCGCGCCGACGCTGGCAGCCATGCCACCGCCGATGACCAGCCGGAGCGGCACCGGCCTGGTCGGGAGCGCCAGGCCGATGCGCGCGGCGGTGAGGGCGCCCCAGTAGCCGAAGGCGGCGAGCCCGGCGGCGGAGGCGGACAGGCCCAGGTGGCCGCGCAGATAGCTTGTCTCCCACTGGCCCGCGCTGACCTCGAGCCCGGTGTAGACGAAGAACACGATCAGCCCCAGGGCCAGCACGGTCACGATCCGCCGACGAGACCAGGTCGCGGCCGGGTCGGTCACGTCGGAATCCTGGCCGGCGCTGTCACCGGTGGGAGGGCGAGGCACGGCGGGTGCCGGAATCCCGCGGTGATGCACGGCCCACAGGATGGCGACGACGAGGTCGAGGGCGACGAGGAACAGGTAGGCGGGCCGCCACGATCCGGCCAGGATCGCCGCGGTCACGACGAGCGGGCCGATGGCGGTGCCGATGCCGTAGAAGCCGTGCAGGAGGTTCAGCAGCCGCGGCCGGCCGGTGAGGGCGATCGCGGTGTTGAGACCGCCGTCCATCATCCCGGCTGCGGCCCCGAAGAGCGGCCCGATCGTCAGGATGAGCCACAGTCCGGGGGCGACCGCATAGCCGACGCCGCCGAGGGCCGCGCACACGCCGGCGACGGCGAGCAGCAGGCTGACGCCGAGCCGCTGGATGAGCCGACCAACGAACGCGGCCACCACGACCGACCCGATGGTGTTGACGAGCAGAATCAGCCCGAGGTCACCGACCGGTACGCCGAAGCTCTGGCGCATCGCCGGCCAGGCGGTGCCGAGCATCCCGTCGGGCAGGCCGAGGACGACGAAGGTCCCGAGGCTGAGCAGGTCGAATCTGCGGTCCGTGCGGGCCGGGGTAAGGGTGGCGGTCACTAGCCGACGTCCTCCGGAACGGTCACGTGTGCTGTGGGATCCTTCAGCTGGCTGGAACTGGTGAACAGGGTGGCTCGCATGCCTGCCGTGTGGGCGGCGAGAACGTTCTCCGAGCGGTCGTCGATGAAGGTGACGTCTTGCGGCAGGGTGTGCATTGACTCGAGGGCGAGGGCGAAGATGCCCGGTTCACGCTTGATCATTACAACGTTGCCGCTGAAGATCCGCGGACAGCACGGCGGCTGATCGAGGGAGGCCTGATTGGGGTGGCTCCACATGATGGTGTCGAGCTCCGCGATACGGCGTAGGCGACCCGCCCCGGGGGCGCGGCCGAGAACTGGCGGCCGCAGCGACGTCCACCCGGCCGACGTTCTGCCGCCACTCCAGCAGCAACGACCGCCGCTCGATCATGTCCATGCGCTGATTCTAACACTATGGATGTACGTACGAACTTCTTATCTGTTCGATTGTGACTAGCGTCAACCGGGCCTTATTTGGCTGAGTGGCTGCCGGGGCCGAGCCCCGGCGCGTCGACATTGATTGTCGTCCTTGCGTGCGGGATGGCCCTCCCGGTGTGCAACAACGGTGAAAGGAACGTCGGCCTGCGACCACGGTCCGCAGGTCAGGAGGATGAAAAGGGAGAGTCGGCCTGTAGGCGGATCTCGCGCTCACGTGCCCCGATGCGCCTCGGCGAGGTAGCTAGTGTGCAGGCGGCGGACCTCGGCGGCGACGGCCGCGACATCGACCGGCCCGGTCGTGTCCACGGTGATCAGCGTGCCGATGCCGACCGGCCGGTCGTATTTGCCCATCGCGGACAGCGGCAGCGTCCTCTGGTGGACCTCGTGCCTCGACCGTGCGTTGTACCGGGCGCGAGCGACCTCGGCCGGGCACGCGCAGTGCACCTCGACCGTCCGGCCGCCCAGGCCCCGCAGCTGGCCCAGAGCTTCCTCGTTGTCCGGGTGGAAGTTGGCCTCGATCACCATGTCCCCCGCCCGAGCCGCAAGCGTCCACAGCAGCGCGAACGACGCGGCGCCGAGCCTCCGCGACCAAGCCAGGTCGATCTTGCCCTCGCCCGGGACGTACAGGGCGTCGTGCAGCGCCTCCTTGACCATGTCCTTGGTCACCAGCGAGTAGCCGAGGTCTGCTGCCAGCGGGAAGGCGAGGCTGCTCTTCCCAGCCCCCGGCCTCCCAGAGATATACACAATCCGGCTCACACCAGCCAGCCTGCCACAGGCTTGACCGGCCTGCCGTGCGATCGGCTCGGAGCTGATCACCCAAGAGGCAGCCGAGCATTGCTACGCTGCGCTCGTGATCCACGAGGGCAGTGGCTGCGAGACGGAGCTGACCTTGCGCACCTTGCAGCACTGCTGGAGGAGACCGAATCGGCGCTGGTGGTCGAGGGCAGTCACTTAAACCTTTCTCCATCCCTCGGGCGTCCTCCTTGCACTTCTCGAGCAGGCCGTCGGGGTCCGTGCCCTTCCTTGAAGCGCGCTCCCCCGCACGTGCCCTGACCTGCGGATGAGATCTCAGAGGTCCTCATGCTCGGGGTGTATCAGATCGATCGAATCAGGTATTGGACGACTCCTCTGACATAGGGGAGGCTGAAGATCAGATCAGCCTCCCGCGCAACGTCCCGGCGCACCTGAGGCCGGAGAGAGGCGGCTCGCCATACGGCCCCAGCCGGCGGCCAGCCACGGAGACCAGATGGACGACAACCAAGTCCGGGCGCTGGGGACAGCCACCTGGACCATCTGCGCGGCGCTCACCAGCGCCGGCCAGTCGGGATTGCAGGCGAGCCTGGACCGGGCCTGCGCCACCCGGGCCGGATGCAGCTGGGAACGCAGGGCAGCCGCGCACGCCGAATTCCTCACCGCCCTATCCGACGGCGCCTGCGACAGGTACGCGGCACTGGTACTGCGCTACGGCGCCGAGCTGGCCTACGCCCTCATGATCGACGTCGGCCCCGCCGCCGACGTTATCGTCGTCAACTCGCGCAAGCGGATGCTCGCCCACCTGCGCGACGGCGACGCCGCCGAGGCCACACGCGAGATGGAAAACCACCTCTCCGCCCTCAACTTCATGAGCCGCCTCGCGAACACCGACGCGGCCTTCCGACCGCCCCTCCAACGGAACAAATTCAAATTCCATCACCTCGAACGGACCGTGGCGACTCCACCGCACCACCGGACTCCTCCCGAGGCGTGCTGACCGGCACGGCCTCCCGGTGATGAGGGCGGTCTCGCCGGTGACGTCAGCTGCCACTGGGTTCTCCGACGGTCGATGGTCAAGCGGGACGACCCGGAGTCAGCCGGGACCGTTCGGGCGGATGGTTGTGATCTGCTGCCTTTTTCATCCGGCCTCGTCCGACCAGGGCGCGTCAGGGCGTGCGGGCGACGCCGGCCAAGATCGTGGCGCCGCCCCCTGGCCTCGCGGCGTGCGACTGCTCGGGGCGCCAGGCGGCCGCGTCGACGACGCCGGGAGCCATCACTTCCAACCCCGTGAACAGCGCGCTGATCCCGTCGCGGGACTGCCGGTAGATCGCCGGGCCCGCCTGGGCGTTGTAGGTGTCGGCGAAATCGCCGTCCGGCGCCGGGCTGCCGTCGAAGCCGACGGAGATGATCAAGTACGAGCCGGGCGCCATGGCGCCGGCGAACGCCGCCACCGACCGCCTCGCGGTGTCGGTCGGCACGAAATGCAGCACGCACCCCAAGACCACGCAGGCCGGCTCGGACAGGTCGAGCCCCGCGCCGAGAATCTCGTCATGGGCCAGCACCGCACCAGGATCGGACAGGTCCCCCTGAGCGGCCACGACCCGCTTGCCGCCATCGGCCAACAGCACCTGCGAATGCTGTACCGCCACCGGATCGCTGTCGACGTAGGCCACCATCGCGTCCGCCTCGACGGTCCGCGCGGCCTCGTGGGTCGCCAGCCAGAACGGGCTCGCACCCGACGCGCGCAGCGGGGACGTGGGCAGCCCGGAGCCGACATCGACGAACTGCCTGACTCCTTGGCCCGCCACATAGCCGACCGCGCGCGTCAGGAACTTCTTATTCTCCAGCGCCAGGTCAGCGACATCCGGACGGCTCGCCCTGACCGCCTCGGCCGCCTGGCGATCGACCTCGAAGTTGTCCTTGCCGCCCAGCCAATAGTCGTACATACGGGCGATATTGGGTTTTGTCGTATCAAGGGCGGCCACGGGTTCTAGTGTGCCACAGCAGTCGCGCCGATGATCTTCGGCCATTGGGATGCGGTCACCGCCGTCGGCGGGCCGGTGTGATGGATCATCGGAGTATGGTCGGACCGGCTCCGTCGTTGGCACACGTCCCGCATTGCAAGGTACTTCCGCGTGCTTTCGCGCGTCGAGGGCGAGCTGCGAAGCGCGGCGGATGAACTCAACGGCCACCCGTCGGCCCCGGTCCGCGACCTGCTCGTGGGCTACCTGCGCGGGCGGATCTCGCGCTCACGTGCCCCGATGCGCCTCGGTGAGGTAGCTGGTGTGCAGGCGGCGGACCTCGGCGGCGACGGCCGCGACATCGACCGGCCCGGTCGTGTCCACGGTGATCAGCGTGCCGATGCCGACCGGCCGGTCGTGCCTCGACCGTGCGTTGTACCGGGCGCGAGCGACCTCGGCCGGGCACGCGCAGTGCACCTCGACCGTCCGGCCGCCCAGGCCCCGCAGCTGGCCCACAGCTTCATCGTTGTCCGGGTGGAAGTTGGCCTCGATCACCATGTCGCCCGCGCGGGCCGCGGGCCGACGTCGTCCAGCTTGTCCAGGGTGGGGGCCAGCAGCGGGGAGTCGTGCCGGCTCGCCAGGGCCAGCACCCTCCCCAGCGGGATGCCCCTCCCCTCGACCAGCAGCGACCGCTTGTACCCGAGTTTCCCCCGGCCGGCCGGGCTGCGCCCGGCGACCTGCCCGCCGCCGGGCGCCTTGGCGATGCAGCCGTCCACCGCCAACTCCTCCAGGACCAGGCCAACGACGCGGTCGTAGGCGTCGCGGGCGATGGCGTTCAGCTTCGCGAAGACGCCCGCCCTGCTCCACACGTCGCGGCGCTGCCGGATCGTGGTGGCGCCGCAGGCACAGTCGGCGATGGACTCATACGAGCAGCCGAACCGCAGGACGTGGATGAGTTTCTCGAAGACGACCCGGTCGCTGATCCGGGGCCGGTGGCAGCCCAGCGGGTGAGCCGGGTCATAGACGGGCCGGTCGGGCAGCAGGGCGGAAAACTGATCCCAGAGGGGCGACAGCAACCATGATGGGATAGCGGGCACAGGGGACTCCCGTGATAGCGAAGTGTGGTAACTCCGATCATCACGACCCCTGCGCCTGCCCGCATATAGACCGAGATCGCATCACCTACCCGCGCGCCCTCTTAGTCATCTTCGACGAAGAAAGATGCAGCCAAGCCGCACGGCGTCGTGATGGTATCCTTGCCACTCTATGAAGGGTCGAAGGTGACCACACTATGAGTACTTCGAAGGTATAAAATTCACCTTCCTCGCCCTTGCTATCTGCAAAAATCGTTAATTCGTCACCTGAGTGGAGGGTGAGCTTCCGCTCGCTTGGCTCGTACGAAGCTAGCGTTTTCTGCCAATCAGATTTTTGCAGAAGAATTTAACCGTCCTCTCCGTCATTCGCTATTACGGCGTTCCGACCATGTGGCCAATCAACGACGGGTCACTCGACACGCCCCGATCCTCGTACCACTGCGGCCTGGCCGACACAAAAGCTGGAGAGGTTTCCGCCAATTATGTAAAGACGACCTGTCACCACCTTCACGCCATAGTCTAGGGAGATCCGGTGGCACTCCTCGGGCGACCCTGCACGGATCACAATCCCATCGCATGCCGGGCGCAGAACCATCAGGCCAACCCGACCGAAATGTACGTCAATTCGACTGTCCGGTGGGTTATCCCGCGATTCACCTGACGTCCAGGACGGCGGTCGTTACGGGCATTGCCCATGACCGAAGGTGACGATGGCGGCACGTCCGGGATCTCGGGTCGCTTGTGGGCACTGATCGAGACTGATGATCCTCGGCGCCAGGAGGTCGGGGCCAAGATGCCCGCTCCAGAAGTTGCGTCCCCAGCTTGACGCACACACCAGGTCAGGCGCAGTACCCAGGAAAGCTTCACTGAGGTGACGGTATCGCATCTAACGCATATAGCAGGCACGCAGCCGGAAAGCCTCCGCAGGCGACGGATATCGATAATTACCTCCCATTCAAATCTCTTCTTTTCAGGAGCCCGTCAATTCCGAGAATCTCAATCCCCAAGAGCTGCCCTTGACTATTTATATCAAACACCACGTCAGTCGCCTTTTTCTTTAGCGTGAATTTCCTGCTGACACTCGCCTCGCCTTCCTCGATCTCGTCAGCAAGCTGAATGTAGAGCGCCCCGGCCTCCCAGTCGACGACAACCTCCGCGTCGAATGCGACCCGGCCTCTTTCATTTCCATTCAACGGTAATCACCCTCCCTCCACGCACCTTGTTAGTAATGACATAGATCTTCCCGAGAGTATACTTGAAGGTTCCTGCCTGATTTCCCTTGCTCTGCCTTCCGCGGGCAACGATATCCTCAACCTGGTCTTGAGATATCCCCCGCTGAGACATCCGAGTCATCGCGTGTGGAGAATAGTCCGTAACCCCGCAGCCGTCATTATGCACAAGGATGGATGCCCCGGTGACATCGCCGGCCATCACCACGTAGAAGTCGTGGTCGTTGTTGCCGGGGACGGTGAGGTCCCACATCCAGCCGTCGTGGACCTTCGGGGTGGTGCCGCCGATCACGGTCACAGTCGCACCGCCAGGCGCCTTGAGGTGCTCATTTTTCGATAGTTTGTTCGCAGAAACCCATTTGTCCAGATAAGGGTCCCAGAATAGGTGGTTGCTAGTGGTGTGGATGACCTCGGTCCGGCCGCCGGAGCGAACGGTGAGGTTGTACAGGTCGGTGTCATGGTCGACCAGGACTGCCGTGACCGTCTCGGCGGTCGTCTTGCCGGTCTTCGTGTTGGTGGCGAGGACCTTGTCGCCCGGCCTCAGGCTGTCGATCGCGACCGCCACCCCGCTCGCGAGCAGCACCTGCGTGCCTGCGGAAAAGCTCTGCCCCACCTTGCAGCTGTCAGAGAGATCGTCGATCGCGGCATCCGCGGCATCTACGGCTTCGTCGGTGGCCTCGACCAGGTCTGGCAGGACACCGACAGCGACGTCTCCGATTCCGCCAGTGTCGACGAAACCTAGCGCGTAGGGCAAGACCGTTTCGCAGTCGGACCAGTTCGAGCTCCATAGGCAGCCGCCCAGCGCCGAGCTAGTGAAGTCATCCCAATTCTGCGCCGCGCAGCCCGTGCCGGGGCAGCCGCCGGCCTTCAACGCGTCAAGGCCCCCTGAGATGGCCGACTTTATGCATCCCGACCACAAGAACCCGCAGCCTTTCGGCTTGCTGCCGGTCCCGCTGCCGGCGCCGGTCCCGCTGCCGGTGCCGGTCCCGCTGCCGGTGCCACTCCCGCTCCCGGTGGATGAGGACGTGCCGCCGGGGTTGGGACCGCCGCCGCCGGTCGGGTTGCAGGACGATGAGGCGTCGACCCCGCAGGGATTCGGCGGGCTGCCGTCGCCCCCGGTCCTGAGGCCGGTGGGGTCGGAGTCGGTGGCCGGGTCGTCGTTCGCGTAGGCGTAGCCGCCCTCGGCCAGGGTGCCCGGCTGGTAGACCGGGTCAGGGGACAGGAAGGTCCCGGTCACCGCGTCGTAGGCCCGCGCCCCGAGCAGGTCCAGGCCGGTGTCGGCGTCTTGCGGGTCCCCGACGAACCCCTTGTCGTCTCCCCAGGCGACCGCGGCCGACTCCTGATTCCCGTAGGGGTCGTCGTACCGGCGCGATTCCGCCAGACCGCCGCCTGATGCGACGCTGATCTCCTGCGTCGCGGTGCCCTGCCGGTCGGCCAGGTCGTAGGACACCGTCCCGCCGCCATTGCCGGTGCCAGCTGCGGTGGCCGCGGTCGTCCGCACGACCGTGCTGCCGTCAGGCGCGGCGTAGTACCGGTACCCGGTGACGGTCCCGCCCGTGCTCTCGGTGAGCTGCTCGGCGCCGCCGTCCAGGTACAGCACCGACCCTGACTTCGGGTCGTTCTGGTAGATCAGGGTCCCGCTGCCGTCGTACTGGTACGTGGCCTTGCTCCCGCCGGGCAGGACCACCGACGCGATCAGCCCGTCGGTGGTGTAGGTGACGTCCTGCGCGCCCGGTGGGATTTGCACCGGCACCGTCCCGGTGACTGTGTTGGTCTCGGCCGACTCATCGCCCGCCCCGTCGTACGACGCGGCGGTCGATACCGAGCCGGCCGAGTCGGCCGTGGTGACCGTCTGTGGAGCGTCCGCAGGCTGCGTCCCGTTCCCGGTGCCTGCGGTCGGGTAGCCGAACGTCTGGGTCACGTTGTCGGCGGAGATCCCGGCGGTGTTGTACATGGTCGCGCTGGTTCGGTCGCCCGCGCCGTTGTACTGGTAGGACTCCCAGTAGGGGGCCGGACCGCCGACCGTCGAGGCTGATGGCGTGGACGTTACGCACTTGCCGACGGCGCCGTTGGGCGCGGACTGCACCGAGCCGACTGGCGTGGCGCCCGAGCCGTTCGCGTTCGTCCAGTCCTGGCCCTGGGTGTCGGTCCAGGCCTGGGTCAGCTGGTCGAGGTTGTTGTAGGTGAAGCACCCGAGCTCGGTCCCGCCCGAGTTCTGCATGTCGGACTCGGACGTCACCAGGCCCGCGTCGTCGTAGGTGTAGTTCGTCGTGTCTGATGCCGACGTCGGCGAGAACAGGCTGCTGCCCAGCGTCTGCAGGTTCGTGGTGACGGTCTCGACCTGGTCGGTCGCCGGGTCGAGCTGGTAAGTCCGCGCTACCTGGTCGGGCCGCAGGCAGTGGCTCTCACCACTGCCTGCCTAGCGACCGGACACCCGACCACACGGGCGGCTGCCCCTCGGCGGCCGCCACGAGAACGCCCGCCGTAAAGGCGTGAGCCACCAACTCGGCCCGGTTGGCAGCCCCGAGCTTGCGCAGCAGAGACCTGACATACGTGCTGACAGTCATCGGACTAAGGCTCAGTATTGTGCCGATCTCCTTATCACCCAACCCGACAGCAATGAGCGGAAGGACGTCCACATCCCTGTCAGTAAGGAAAAGCATGCCCGAAAGGCGGGGCTCTACGGGCCCGGAGACAGCCACGGCGGTAACTCCTAGTAAACGAGTCACTATCGCTTGCTAGACAGCAAGCAACAAATTTAAGCACCTCCTTGCAACTCATTACAAGACTCTTAAGGATTGCGGTCATCTGTCTCGCGTCAGCCTCTGGCGTCCCAGCCAAGTCAGGCCCGGGAAGGGGCATCCGGTCCACAGCAACAAGGCCGCCCAGTCCGCAAGGACTCCCGCGTCTCCCAAGGGGCAACTGATGGTCTTCATCATCGACTGCCCGGACCCGATGAGGCTGGCGGCCTTCTACTCCCAGGTGACCGGCCGCCCCATCGTGGAGGGCAGCGGCGACACCATGGCCGGCATCAGCCCCGGCGACGTCGACCTGGGCTTCCAGCGCGTGGCGGACTACCGTCCTCCGCGCTGGCCCGACGACGAGCACCCCAAACAGTACCACCTCGACTTCGAAGTGACAGAAATCGAGCCGAGCGGCGTCGCGACGTCGAGCTCGGCGCGACGCTGCGGAAGGACTTCATCGGCCCCTACGGCTACGGCTGGCAGGTCTTCACCGACCCAGCCGGGCATCCCTTCTGCCTGTGCCGCCACGAAGGGGTCACGTGGACCGGCGACAAAGCGGAGTGGACCTGACCACCGACCATCCCTGCCGCCTGATTATCGAAACACCCCTGAGGTTGACCCGCTTTGACGGACATGACGGGCCCGGCCGATGGCCGGGCCCGTGATGTGTCTACCTGAAGGCCTTCCTTACGTGGTCGGCGTGCCGTACTTTGTGGACAGGTTCTGGGTGGCCCACGCGTCGCCGATGGCGGGCAGGTAAGTCTCCTGCAGGTCGCCGTTGCTGTCGATGGTGTAGACGCTGGTCCAGGTCAGGCCCCCGGTGGTGTCGGGGTGGATCAGCGCGTCTATGGTCCCGGAGGCGGCCGGGGTGCCGTACTTGGTGGTGAGGTCCAGGGTGACCCAGGCGTCGCCGGGGAAGCCGGCGCTGGGCAGGTAGGTTTCCTGCAGATGGTTGTTGGCCGCGTCCGCAGTGTAGACGCTGGTGTAGCCGTCATGGAACAGCGCCACGGGCTGGGTGTTGACCGCCACCTCCGGGGTGCTGTACTTCGCGGACAGGTCGTGGGTGGCCCACGCGTCGCCGATGGCGGGCAGGTAGGTCTCCTGCAGGTCGCTGCTGTCGGCATCGACCGTGTAGACGCTGACCCAGCCGTCGTGGACGATGGCGGTGGGGGACATGAGGTAGTTGACCGACGGGGTGCCGAACTTCACCGACAGGTCCTGGGTGGCCCACGCCCCGCCGATGGCGGGCAGGTAGGTCTCCTGGAGGTCATCGCTGCCGGCGTCGATCGTGTAGACGCTGGTGTACCCGTCGTGGACGAGGGCGACCGGGGAGGCGGACGTAACGGCCGCCGGGGCGCCAAATTCCGTCGACAGGTTCTGGGTGACCCAGGCGTCGCCGGGGAAGCCGGCGCTGGGCAGGTAGGTCTCTTGCAGGTCGCCGTTGGCGTCGATGGTGTACACGCTGACCCAACCGTCGTGCACGACGGCGGTTGGCGTCACGCCGGAGGCCGGTGTTCCGTATTTGGCCGTCAGGTCCTGGGTGACCCAGGCGTCGCCGGGGAAGCCGGCGCCGGGCAGGTAGGTCTCTTGCAGGTCGCCGTTGGCGTCGACGGTGTACACGCTGGTGTACCCGTCATGGACCACGCTGACCGGCCTGGTGCCCGCCTTGACCGCCGGGGTGCCGTACTTGGCCGTCAGGTCCTGGGTGGCCCACGGCTGGTTCATGGCGGGCAGGTCGGTCTCCTGCAGGTGACCGTTTGATGAGTCGACGGTGTAGACGCTGGTGTACCCGTCGTGGACCGCCGACCAGCCCGCCGTGGCGGACTCCGGCACGGCGACCTGCGGGGTACCGTACTTCGCGGTCAGGTTCTGGGTGACCCAGGCGTCGCCGGGGAAGCCGACGTTGGGCAGGTAGGTCTCCTGCAGATCGTTGTTGGATTCGTCGACCGTGTAGACGCTGGTCCAGTCGAGCGCCCCGTTGCCGCTCGCGTCCGGGTGCAGCAGCACGATCGGCGACTGGTCGGTTATCGGGGTTCCGTACTTCGCCGACAGGTCCTGGGTGGCCCATGGGTCGCCGATGGCAGGCAGGTAGGTCTCCTGCAGATCATCGCTGGCCGCGTCGATGGTGTAGACGCTGGTGTAGTTCATGTGGACCAGCGCCTCCGGCTGTGTGCCGGGCGCCACCGCCGGGGTTCCGTACTTGGCCGTCAGGTCCTGCGTGGTCCACGGGTCGCCAGGGAAGCCGGCCTGGGGCAGGTAGCTCTCCTGCAGGTCGCTGGTGGATGCGTCGACCGTGTAGACGCTGGTGAAGCCGCAGGTCGGTGACGCACCTGCCGCCCCGGCGTCGTGGACCACGGCTGTCGGGGTCGTGACGGTCTGCGGAGTGCCGTACTTGGCCGACAGGTCCTGCGTGGCCCACGCGTCGCCGATGGCGGGCAGGTATGCCTCATGCAGGTCATGATCGGTGCCGGCGGTGTAAACGCTGGTGTACCCGCAATGAACGATCGCGACCGGGGACGTGCCGGGCTGGATCAGCGCCGCTCCGTACTTGGCCGTCAGGTCTTGGGTGACCCACGCGTCGCCGGGGAAGCCGGCCTGGGGCAGGTAGGTCTCCTGCAGGCCGCCGTTTCTGTCGCGGGTGTAGACGCTGGTGAAGCCGCAGCCCGGCGACGCGCCTGCTGACCCGGCGGAATGTTCCACGGCGGCCGGTGTCGCGTTTGTCGGCGGGGTGCCGAACTTGGCCGACAGGTCCTGCGTGGACCATGCGTCCCCGATGGCGGGCAGGTAGCTCTCCTGCAAGTCACCGCTGGACGCGTCGACCGTGTACACGCTGGTATAGCCGCAGTGCACGATGGACACCGGCTCGGTGCCTGCCATCACCGGCGGGGTACCGTACTTGGCCGACAGGTCCTGCGTGGTCCACGAGTCGCCGATGGCGGGCAGGTAGCTCTCCTGCAGGTCGCCGTTGGCGGAGTTCACCGTATACACGCTGGAGTACCCGCCCGAGTCCGAGCTGGCAGCCCCCGCGGCGTGGACCACCGCCTGCCCGGCCGGGCTCGCCACTACGGCCGAGGCGGGGTCGGAGTCCCCGCCGTACCCCGCACCGACGACGTTGGCCTGGACAGCGTTCTCGGCATCCTGAGAAGGGACGCCCTGCGTGATCACGCCCTCGAAGAACGACCCGACGTCGGTGCGGCTGTTGTCCCCTCCGGTGCCAAGAACGATCGCGCCTTCCTGGTTCATCGGCGTGTAGCCGCTAGGCAGCGGCCCCTGGTTCCAGTACGTCGTCAGGCCGCCCGACTGGGCGTTGCCGCCCTCCAGCGAGAACGACGTCTGGCCGTTGTTCGCCAGCATGGCCGTCACGAAATCGCTGCCGCTCGGGGTATCGACCGGGTTGCTGCCGTCCCCTCCCAGGTACTGGCCGTTCTCCATGTCGGCCTCGACCCACGGGCCGCTGCCGGCGCAGGGTGCATCGTAGCCTCCGCAGTACGTGGTCAGGTTAACGGCGTCCATGTGCCCGGCGCCGTTGTCGTCGTTGTTGACTTCGGCGTTGCCGAAGTCAAAACAGCAGCCCGAGTTGACATTGGTGCCCGACGCCACCATGTACGTGCCAGAAGGGTTAGACCCGGTCGCAATCGTTCCGTTCGTCTGGTCGTCCCGGTAGCCGACGCCCGGCGTGATATCCAGCCCGTACGCCTCTACGCCGCCGTCGATCGTGATGGGCAGCGCGGTCGCGTCGGCGCCGACATCCGCCGCGCCGTTCCCGCCGGCCCCCTCGATCGTCAGGTTGTTCTTTTTAGGCGACTGGTCGTAGATCTCCGTGATCGTGCACGCTGTATGGGCGCAGAACGAGTCCTGCCCGGCCGCGTTGACGTCCCCGCCGGGGTCGCTCACCCCGATGTTGGCCGTCGAACCGTCGGAGGCCCGCTTTACCTGATACAGCGGCCCGTCGTACGTCGAGTAGAGCGCGCGATCCATGCTGTACGCCGCTTCGCATGGCGTGTTATCGGACTGGTAGATGTCGCACACCGACGCTCCGCTGACCGGCGTTCCGGCGACGGTCGCGCACTCGGCGCCGTTCGGAGGGTTAAGCGTTGTCGAGTTCGTCTCCAGGGTGGCCGACGTCGGGAACGTCTCGCCGCCGAGATTAGGAGTGGAAATCTCGTTGAGGTTGTTCGACTCGGCGGTGAAGCTAGGCTGGGACAGGCAGCCGGGCTCCGCGTAACCGCCGCTGTCTGTCAGCGACGTCACGGGTTCCAGCGTCGTGTTCGCCTTGGTGAAGTCCGCCTGACCGCCGTTGAAGTCGCCGTAAACGTTCCACTGGGTCGCGTTCCACTGTGAGGCTAGATCGAGCACGTCGTCGGGGGCCGAAACGACAGTCGTTTGGGTGCCGAGCGTGTAAACGACCTGGTCGTCACCGCCCGCGGCGGCGCTTCCCGTAAGCTGCACGCCAGCGAGCTGGGCTGCGGTAAGCGTGGGCACGCTCTTTGTTGCGCTGTTCTTGAAACAGCCGGCTGCCTCGCCCGGCTGGCCTGCGGCGTACTGCCAGCCGCCCGACGGGCACGAGCCGACGGGAAGGTATCCGAAGACCCAGTACTGAATGTAGACGGAGGGAACCCCGGGGTTGGAGCCGCCGTTTCCGTACGTGTAGAGGAACTGCTGCCACGCCGTGCAACTGGTGGGCTGTGTGCTCCCCGAGCACGCGGGAGCGCCAGAGAATCGGGAATTGGTGTTGAGCTGAAGCGAGAACGCATTCGCGACCGGGTTACCCGTGTCGGCGACCTGGCCCTGCTCGGCGATATTCGAGTTCACGTCCTGGAACGTTCCGGTGGCCTGGGAGATCGTTTGTCCCGACGGCGGTTCTGTCGTGTTGTCATCGTTACCACCACCTACGTCCAGGGGGGTGGCGCGGGCCGCTGACCTGAGCGCCGCTGACCCGGGTGCCGCCGACCCGGGTGCTCTCGCCGCCCCCACTGGCAACTTCGGCGACGCCGTGCACTTGACGGCGTGCAACGTCAGCGACGGGTACGAGCTTTGAAAGCACCCGGTACCCGGCGCCTTGACATGCGCGACTTCCCTGCGCCATTCCGCTTGCGTGCGGGGTACCGGCAGGGCGGCGCGGGCGTGGCCCGCCCTCGACGCTCCGGCTGCTGTGGCCGTCCCGGCCGGTTTCGTCTGGTGGGCGGCCCCCGACATAGCCGCCGATGCGGACCCGCCGTAAAGGCCGGTCAGCCCGAGTGCCGCGATTGCGAGCACGCCAAAGGCCCGTGTGATGCTTTTCAAGATCCTTCCCTTTCTCGTCTCGCGCCGCTGAACACAGCCGTCGCCGCCATGACGGCAGCCGCGACCAGGCTTCGCTTTCTGAGGAACCGAGTCATAGGCACAGAACTACCGGGCGGGCGCTTCGGCGAATGGCAGCAGCGCCCGCCCGGACCGGGTTAAGCCATCGCATCGGCTCTGCCCCCGCCGTCACGGCGGCAGACCACGCCGTCAGCGGCTACGGGCAGATGTAGTAGTGCCCGGTGCTTTCGTTGCCCCCGTCGTTGCCATTCCCGTAAAAGCTTGAGAGGTAGTAATACGACCCGTCGGGAGTCTCGATGGTGGCGCCGTCGACGTCGCCGCCCCAGACAACGTCCCAAACGTCGTAAGACGAGCCCGGGTTGGACGAGCATGTACCGTCCCCAGCGTTCGCAATGCTGTAATCCCAGTTGCGCGTTGACTTATAGAGACGGCCGTCCGGGCAGTTTCCCGAGCAAGACAGGCTGTACGTCCCGGTGTTGGTCCCGTCTCCCGTAGACAACTGGGTTGATTCCCAGATGTAATCGCATGGTACGACCGTGTGCGCCGACGACGCCGTCTGGCAGTACGCCTCCGCCCGGCCGTAGGCGTAGTAATCGGCGGCGCCCTCATACGTCAGGATATCGGAGCAGACCACGGCCTGGTAGCTTCCGTCGCCGCCGATGACGTTGCACTTATGAGCCTGCATCTGGCTAGATGCGTCAAGAATCGTGAACCCGTCCGGGCCGGTCGCGGCGCTGGCGGGCCGGATCGCGGCCGTCGTGATTCCCGCCGCCGCAATGAGGATAGCGGCCAGCTTATACGGCCTGCGTCCTTGGGCCATGTAATGACTTCCCTTCGCTGATCACAGCGTGCACGGGACGCGCGTCTACGCACATGTTATGGAAAGCCCCGTGCCCCCGCCTCCGTCCCGGGGCGGAGCACTAAAAGGATGGCACGAGCAAGAACGGTAGTGTCACGACAAGATGCGACATGATCAGGACAGTTCACGTCACAGCTCGGTCCCCCGGCGCGGTTGATCATCGAGGGTCCAGCGCAGGACGGCGCGGCGGGCGGACCTGGCATGCGAGTAGCCGAGGTGATGCGCGAGCCTGGCGGGGTCTTCGTCCCTGATCTGGTCGGCGCGCCACCGGCGCGCGGCGTCAAGTTCGGAGCGCCAGGTGGTGCCGTGCTCGGCGAGATGCCGCTGGAGGGTCCGCGGGCTCACCGCCATCCGGCGTGCCATCGCGTTCAGCGACGCGCCTTCGTCGTCCAGCGCCTCGGTGAGCAGCAGCCGGAAGTGCTGGCGCCAGGTCAGGTCTGGCGGCGCCGGAAGCGTCGCGGCGTAGCGAGCGAGAATCCGGGCCAGCGCCGGGTCCGCGCCGAGCATCGGGCGGTCCAGGTCGCGAGTACGGAACGTGAAGGTGGTGACCGGCGCGTCGAAGTCGACCCCGGCGGTGCCGAAGGCCTCAGTGAACGCGCGGTGCGATCGCGGCGCCCGCTGCCTGAAGGCGACGCGGACTGGCGTGACCGGCTGCCCGGTCCCCGCCCTGGCCCTAGCGCAGAAGATCGCCACCGACAACTGCAGTCCCAGATCGGCCCCGCGGCCGTCGGCCACCAGGTAGCGGTAGGAATACGTGACTTCGCGGTCGGTCTCGGCCTCGACCTGGAGCCGGGCGTTGGTGGTCAGCAGGTGCAGGTACCGGCTGCTGAGATCAAATCCTTCCCTGAGCGTGGGCGCGGTGGTGAACAGGTAGTCGTAGAGGTCAAGCTCTCCCGGCTGGTAACGCCCGGCAAATGTAATCGCCAGATCCGGGACCTCCAGCGCGTGCTCAGCCAGTTCCCACATACGCAGCGCGTAGCCCGGAGAAATCATCACCTCATCGCGCTGCAAGATCCACCCGGGCAGACGCACATCCCTCGCCAACGCGGCCGCGTCCGCGCCACCCGCCGCGGATGCTCCAAGTAGGTAGCGCACCATCTTGGATGACTCGCGCCCCGGCATGACGAAGGCGGGCTCCACGCTCAACACGACTCCCGGTAACTGTGCGTTCCGTAGTGCAGGCGCACGGAAGTCTATCGGCAGACGACTTTCGCGTCGGCCGGCTGCAGGGCCGCGGTCCTTTGGGTGAGCGGTCCCTGTAGGAAATCAAAATCCGGCGAGAGCGGCGGCGATGGCCGGCATCGCGGCCGCAGTCTAGAAGGCGGCGCGAAAACCATAGCCCGTCGCGATGAGGCCGCTGGCCGGGCCGGCCACGAGGAAGCCAAGATCCCAGAACGAGGTCATGGCGCCCAGGGCGGCGCCTGTCGCCGAGGCGGGCGCCCGCCGTAGCGTCAGCTTGATGGCAGCCGGATAGATGAGCCCGAGTCCGACGCCGGCCACGGCGACGGCGCAGAGGGCGGCGGTCGCGGAGCGTGAGCTCGCCAACAGGGCGAGGCCGGCCGATTCGGTCAGGAGCACTACCCGGGCGACCGGCACGCCCCCGTACCGGTCGACCAGCGGACTGCCCGCTGCCCGGGTTGCCGGGAAAGCCGCGGAGAAGACCGCCAGGCCATACGTCCCGCCCGTACCGAAGCCTGAGCCCGCGGTGCGGAGGAACAGGACCAGCAGCGCCGTAAGCGTGCCGTAGCCGAACGAAGCCATGCCGATGAGAACGCCCGCCGTTCCCGCCCCTCGGGGGAGGAGGCTTCGCACCGCGAGCGTGCTCTTCGGGTCCGGCGGCGGGATCATCGGGCGGGGCGTGGCTGGAGCGCAGAATCGTCGGCGCCGAGCCCGGGCCGGATCGCCTGCTGTCCGTGTTCGACCTGCTGATGATCTGGTTCGGCGAGCCGGGATAGCACGGTGGTGAACACCCTGACCGACACCCGCGCCGACCCGGCGGTCGCCGCGATCAATCGCTCGGCGCCATCTGACCCGCTATCGCGAGATGCTATGCGGACGCGCTCTCCAGGCCGGACTCACCGATGCCCCGGCGCTGGCCCGGCAACTGCTCTTGCCCATCGAGGGCGCAAGCGTCATCGCGTCGATCGAAGGCACCGGGTCGGCCGGGCAGGATGCTAGAAGAGCCGCCGAGGCGCTGATCAGAGGCCACCTACCGACGGGCGGCTGGGAGGGCGCTGAATTAGGCCTGAGCTTGACCTGGACCCGCAGGTCAGGAGGGCGAAACAGAGTGAGTCGGCCTGTAGGCCGGGTTCTGATCAGTCAGATCCGTGACCTGGGGAGCACTCCCCCGCACGTGCCCTGACCCGCGGATGAGATCTCAGGGGTTCTCATCGTTGACGGGCGTTTCCCGCGCTCACGTGCAACCGATGTGCAATGGCTTGTAGCGCGGCGGCTAGCTCGCCGGGCAGATGGACGTCAGCCTCATGGCACCAGGGTGGGCCTCTCGGGCCCGTATTTGCCGTGCCCAGCCGCACCCGTCAGGCCAGCAGCCGGGTCAGGATGCCCTCCGCGATGCCCGCCCCCATCAGGACGTCCTTGGGCCGTCCCTGCTCGGCTCGACCGGGGGCGACCCTGCTCCTCGCGCAGCACCCGGTTCGGGTCATCATCGTCGTAAAGGACGCGGAAAGACCGCTCGGTCAGCTCCCCGTAGCGGACGAACACCGGCATCGGCCACTCTCGCCGGCCTCAGCCATCAACCCGGGGACTCCAGCCTGCTTTGTACCTCAAGGACAGCGATACACCGTCACCCGCAGTCGCTTCTTCTGCAGCAAAGCCGACGTCCGCGACATGTTGTATCGGCGGCTAGTCGACTCAGCTCGTCAAGGTGTCTCAGTGCGTCGTCTCGACCTTGCAGGACAGCCGGCACCCAGTCGAACAGCCAGGACGCTGATGACCAGCGGGTCGTCGGCGAAAAAGAGATCGTTCCTGACATTACTGCCCCACCATGAAGACGGATGGTCCCAGCGGATCGATGAACTGCTGCACTTGGCAATCTGCGCCTCGGTGAATCCGGCGACGTCCACCGGCACGAAGTCGGCCTTCGCCATGTGGTCAAGAATCCTCGTCTGAAGATTGGGCCACTCTTTATCAAAGTACTTCGAGCTGAAGTTGCCGACGGCGTCGTACGTATTATGCTCGGTGTCGACCCAGTCGACCCCAGGGTCAGCTGAGCGCTGCAGCATGACACCGCGCTCCTGCTGGATCCGAATCGCCGTTTCGTACTCACCCTGACGGAATTTGCCGGTGGCCGGATCCATCCCTAGGTCGCGCGATGCATTTATCGCGCCGCCGCCTGCCTCTTCTGCGGCGGCTGCTTGTTTTGCCCCCTGGATCTCTTCTGTTTCATCTCCGGCTCCCCCGAGGGCGCGGAGGATGCCGGCGGCGAGGCCGGTTAGGTCGTCGCCGCCACCTGCCGACGCGCCGCCCCCTTGCTGGCTGCCCTCGCTGCCATCGGACGTGGCCATGTTGATGCATGGCACGGCAGTCAAGCCGGCAATAGTCATGCAGTCGCCCGAGGTCACGCCCCAGTTCCTGGAGTTGCCGGCTCCGCGCGCGTCAGGAACTTCTTATTCTCCAGCGCCAGGTCAGCGACATCCGGACGGCTCGCCCTGACCGCCTCGGCCGCCTCACGATCGACTTCGAAGTTGTCCTTGCCGCCCAGCCAATAGTCGTACATACAGGCGATATTGGGTTTTGTCGTATCAGGGGCGGCCCGGATCCCAGTGTGCCATAGCAGTCGCGGCGATGATCTTCGGCCATCGTGACGCGGTCACCGCCGTCGGCGGGCCGTTGTGATGGATCATCGGAGTATGGTCGGACCAGCTCCGTCGTTGGCACACGTCCCGCATGGCAAGGTACTTCCATGTGCTTTCGCAGGCGTCCAGGGCGAGCTGCGAAGGGCGGCGGATGAACTCGACTGCCACCCGTCGGATGCCGGTCGGTCGGCGTGGCATTGGTATCCAGACCTGACCACAGAATGACCAGGCCCATACTCGGCAATGGCATGCCGTTAGCAGTCGGGAACTGGTCGAGGCGTACGCCGCGGGCACGGCAATGCCCGGCACCTGTCGCACTTCATCGGGCGGAGATCTGTCGCGCAACAGCCGTCGGATCACCGCACAGCCCTGGATATCGGCGACCTGGACGCGCCGCTGGTCGGCGCTTTCCTAGACCACCTGGAGCAGGTCCGCGCCCACACCCTCTATTCCCCCCGGCCCCGGACGTCTGCGTCCGGGGCCGGGGGTGGGGGGTTTAGCTGGCGTAGTCGACCTCTACGCCGTCGAAGGTGAAGTACTGGCCGGACAGCTTGGTGACGGTGACGGTGTGCAGGCCCGGGGTCAGGGTCGGGCTGCTGTACACTGCGGTGTCTGAGTGTCGCTGGCCGTCAGCGGGGACGGTGTTGATCGTTGCCGGGGCGCCGCCGTCGATGGAGACGCTGATGTCGCCCTGGTCGGTGTTCTGCTCGCCGTATACCTTGACGGTGGTGCCGATGAACGTGTAGCTCACTGAGGCGCCGTTCGTGGTGGTGTAGTGGATGTCGTCGTTGAGGTCGCCCAGTCCCCGGTTGCTCGAGTAGCTGAACCCGCCCTGGTAGGTGAACCCGGGGTCGGTGTCGTCGACGCGGAGGGCCGCCGGCGGCGTGCCGACGTAGAACAGGTCGGTGCTGGGGTGCGACGGCACGCCGGCCGGGTTCTGCTGGGTTGCGGTCAGGCTGACCAGTCCCGTGGGCAGCGGTGAGCCGGGCGTGCACGACCACGATCCGGTGGCGGCCACGGTGGCCGAGCAGGCGGTGCCCTGGCTGTAGGTCAGCCGGACGGTGTCGCCTGCGACGCCGGTGCCCTCGATGGCGGGCGTGGACGTTGCTCCGATACTGCCCGGGGCGGGGCTGGTGACGGTGGGCTGTGGCACGAACGGTCCTACGGTCAGGTCGGTGGCGTCGGCCCCGGCGGGCACGCCTGCGATGAGGAAGCCACCGGAGAGCACGTCAACCGAGGTGGCCGGCATGCCGCCGAAGAAGACGGGCGTGCCGGGGGTGAAGTACTCGCCGCCGATCAGGACCTGGGCCGGGGTGCCGGCGGGGGCCGACTCGTAGCTGACCTCGGGCACGGCGCCCTGCGGTATGAAGGACGGGCGGATGCCCGCCCCGGCGAGCAGCTGGTTGGGTATGACGCCGGGCCCCGGCTGGTCGGGGATAGTCACGTTGCCGTCGGCGGTGGTGTCGATCGCACTCGTGCAGAAGTACTGGCTGAAGGGGCCCGAGCCGTAGTTGCCGGTCACCAGGAAGTGCCCGGTGGCGCTGCAGCCGCCCTGGCTCTGGTTGCCGTTGATGTCGAAGGCGGCGTTCTGGTCCCAGTGGATCCATTCTGATCCGGCGTCGTCGTAGAACGCCGGGCTGAAGCCGACTTTGGCGTAGGTGACGTTGCCGCTGGCCAGCAGCCCGTCGCTCAGCGTCGCCGCGGAGTCGAGGGTGCCGTCGGCGGCGTACTGGTAGGACGCCTGGTGACCCTCGATGTACAGCGCCCCCCCGTCGTTGCGGACCTGCATGTAGTCGTGGATCAGGTTGTCGCTGATCGTGTTGTCCTGGTTGATGTTCAGCGAGTTGTCAGGGTGTGTCGCCAGGTCAACGTGGCCTTGGATCACCCCGCCGGTGATGCCGGTGTAGGGCACGTCGAAGATGTCGTTGTGCTCGATCGTCGTTGAGCGGGTGAAGAGCAGGGTGATGGCGGATGCCCCGGTGTAGTCGGTGCCGACATTGTGGATCAGGTTGTCGGTCACCTGGTTGCCGGTCATAATCTCGTTCGTGCCGACCTGGTCTCCGGCGACCGCAGCCGGGTCGGGGGTGCAGCCGTCCTTGATCGCCTGCGGCGAGTCGGGGTTCGTGGACAGGTAGTTGGGGAAGTGCGCCGGGTCCGGGTTCACGGGGGTCGGGTCGGCTGTGCAGCCGAGCAGGAGCGCCGTGGAGGCGATGCCGGTGAACTCGTTGCCGCGGATCAGGTTCGACGACGAGCCGTAGGCGAGACCGAGGCCCGCGCCCCCGAGGTCGGCGAAACGGTCACCGGTGAAGCTCACGTGGTCGGCCGCCGTCAGCGAGACGTTCGCCAGCGGCTGGGTCAGGGCGCCCCACGGGCAGGATCCGGCGGGGTTGCTGAACTGGCACATGCCCTGGTTGGTCGCGCCGGCGATCCGCAGGTTGCTCTGCACCTCGGCGAAGCCGGCGTCGTCGGACGGGGCGTTCCAGGTGGCGTAGGAGAACTGCAACCCCGAAAAGGCCACGTCGTGCACCGGGTGAGCCAGCGTGCCCGCCACCTGGACCAGGCGGTCCAGCCGCGGCAGCTCCACGTCCGTGGTGGCCATGGTCTGGCCGGCGCGGGGCATGTAGGACAGCACGTGGGTGTCGGGGTCGAGGTACCACTGGCCGCGGTGGAGCAGGCTCGGCGCGTCGCGGATGATCGACGGCATCGTGGAGGGGTTCATCGACGGCAGGCCGCCGCTGCCGGCAGAGAAGGGAGCGCGGTCGGTCACGTCGTTCCAGCAAGGCTGGGTCATCGTGACCTCGGCGGCGGCGTACGACGCGACCCGGCAGCTGGAGTCGGTCCAGGCGCCGTTGCCGTTGGGGTAGTCGAACTCGACGCCCCGGACCTGCGCCGGCGTCAGTGCCGCGAACCACGCCTGCGCCGCCTGGTCGCGGCTGAGGTCGTACGTCGCCGATCCCGTGCTCGGCCTCGCCCATGACGAGAAGCCGAGGTCGGCGGGCGTCGCCTGGGCGACCGGGGCCTCAGCGCCGTCGACGTAGAGCTGCCGGGTCTGGCTTCCGGCCGGCACGTGCGCGGACCAGACACCGCCCGCGCCCTGCTTCCAGTCGGTGACCCGCTGGGCCCCGGAGATCACCGGATGGGCCCCGGGGGCGGCCTGCCACCGCACCGGGTTCCCGGGGGTACCCGAGTCCTGCGGCCCGAACGTCCAGGTGTGCGACATCCGGTAGGTGCCGTCGCCGACCTCGACGGTGACGGCACGGCCCTGCGCCACCCGCTTCCTCGCTAGCGCCTGGGCACTGACCAGTGAGCAGGGTGCTTCCGAGACGCAGGAGGAACTGGTACCGGTCGGGGAGACGTACAGGACGCTGGCGCTATAAGCGGTGGCGGCAGTGGCGGCAGTGGCGGCGCCGGGAAGGGCCAGGCCCAGCAGGCACAGGCCCAGCACGCTCAATGCCGTAACGAGCGTGGCGATGATGCCACCCCGATGTGGCGCGATGGACATGGGGGCTCCTCAGTCGGGGACGGAGATACATCCGATCTATTGCCAACAGGAACGTACTCGTTACGTCCATTTCATGCAATAGTTCCGCTCAAAGAGCAGATCGCCTCGACAGACATCAGATGACTGACCGGTGGACCAGCCTGCCGAAGGTACGTCGAAGGGTGTTGCCGCCCGTACCGGGAGCCCGGAGACCCTCGCCGCACTGAAGCGGGTCGCCGCGTCCGGGCGATCGGCGCTGAGGGCTGCCCATCCGGCGGGGCTAGACGGGTGTGCGGCCAGGTGGACGCGGGCCGGGGCGTGCGTTACCCGAGATCATCGACGCGCTGCTGACCGGCCAGACGCTCCGCGGCCTGAGCGACACGGAGCTGGCAGCCCCGAACATGCCAGCCGCCTTCATGGCCCGCCGCCGCGCCGCCCGGCGTCGCGGCCGCCGGTCGAGCGGAGATGCCAGGCTGTGTTGCAGGTCTTGGATGGCATCGCGGTAGCTGAGGTGGCCGAGCGTTTCTGGGTGGCCCGGCAGACCGTGCATCGATGGATGGCCCGTTACCGGGACGGCGGCATTGACGGCCTGGCTGACAGGTCCCTGGGCCTGCGGATACCGGCCGAGCTCACGCGCCCGTCTGAACCGGCGCGGCCCGACGGCGCCCCGGACGAGGCTGCCAGCCCGCCGCCGTCCGCGCCGTCAGCTGATCATCAGCCGGGTGCTGGGCAGGCCGTGGAGCTGGACCGGGTGGTCCTGCCGGGGAAACCTGTGGCTGACAGGGCAGCATCTCTGGCTTGGCCCCGCGATGACCGGCCACTCCGTCCAGCTGTGGGCCGGGCTGGACCGGGTGCACGTGCTGCTTGACGGCTAGCGGGTCAAGACCCTGCCGTCACGGCTGGACGCCTGCGACCTGGCCCGCCTCGCAGCCGCCGCCCGCCCGGCCGGGCCGCCGCCGCTACCCCCGGCGTCTGGTGACGTGACCGAGGTCGAACGGACCGTGAACGCCTCCGGCAACGTCAGGCTCGGCGGCCACATCATCAGCGCCGGGCTCCCTCTGGCCGGGCAGCGGGTGACGCTCCGTCCGGACGGCCCGGTCGCTTACATTCTGACCGGCGGCATCCCTGAACCGAACCATCGCCTGCCCCGTCCCGCAAGAAGCCCGGCCCCGGTGCGCGGGGCACGCGCCGGGACAGCGCAGCCGCCCATCCTGCCCCAGCCGCTGGTAGTCAGACGGCGGGTCTCCGTCCGCGGGGCATCAATGATCGGCGGGCAGAAGATCCAGGTCGGACTAGCTCACGCTCGCAAGTCCGCTGAGGTCACCGTCGAAGCCGACAGCTACCAGATCACCGTTGAACCCGGCATCGTCATCACCGCGGCCCGCACCACCAGCCGCGACATCAGGCGCCACAAAGCTCCAACTACGAAGTGGGCCGTGAGCAGCCACTTCAGGTCGAGCCGATAGTCCAGGATGGTTCCCATGACAGGCCAGCAGAACAAGACGCCAGAGACGGCGGCACCGGGACCGGGCCGCTGGCTGGCTGAGGGGGCCGAGGTCGTTCACACGCGCTTCGGAACAGGCACCATCGCCCGCATCGGCGCCTACAAGGGCGCGTCAGCCCTTTGGATCGACTTCGACACCGGAACGAGGCGCGCCCTGGAGATCGAGTTCGCGTTGCCGCATCTGCGCCCGCGCGGTCCTCGAGATGCAACGACTCCAGCCGACCCAAAGGAACGATGCGACTACTGCGGCGGCAGGCCGGTCGTGGCAACCGTGACGGGCACTGAAACGATGCGCCACTGCTGCGACACCCATCGCGGCGATCTGGCCAAGGACCTCCAGTCATAGTCGCCGTCAAAGCATGATGGAACCATCGCCAATAACAACCTAGGGTGTGTCGCACATCAAACGAATCCGATGTGTCGCACATCAAGTGGAGCTAGGCAGCATTGGAGGAACGCCGTGCGGCCGCGGCCCCAGGCGCGGTCTCGCTGCTTCGGGTGAGGCTCTCCAGGGGTAGTGAGCTCGATTACCACGGTCGCAGTGAGATCCCCTTCCCCGCCCGGATGCCCGAGGCCGGCGGCCGAGCCCGTGATGCGCTCGATCGGGCATTCACCCGGCGGTGATGTGCCCCCAAAGTGCCCCCGATACCTACCGGGTAGGGCTCCGCTCCCGGTCAGGGCGTTGGATGAGGGGTGAGTCGGCCTGTAGGCCGGGTTCTGTGCCCCCGCTTGCGCGGGGCGACGGTCATCCATCTGGGACTGCCGTTGCCGACAGCCTCGTGCGGTCTACCCGCGAGCATCGGGCGGGCAGCCCTCAAGCACTCGCGCAGGCCGACTGCCTAAGCCGACGGCCCTCTTGACCTTGCTCCGGGTGGGGTTTACCAAGCCGCCGCAGTCACCTGCGGCGCTGGTGGTCTCTTACACCACCGTTTCACCCTTACCTTGTGCGCATCCTAGGGTGCGCACAAGGCGGTCTGTTTTCTGTGGCACTGTCCCGCGGGTCACCCCGGGTCGATGTTATCGACCACCCTGCCGTGTGGAGCCCGGACCTTCCTCACCGGGCCGCGAAGGCCCGGCGCGACCGCCCGGCCGACTCACCCGGGCTGATCATACCGCCGCTTCTAGGGGATCTGACCGGCCTTGCCAACGAAGGCGCGCTGCAGGACGGCGGCGTTTCCTGTCACGACGGGCTTGCCGGTGCTCACGTCGTAGTCCCGCTCGCCGACGTACTGCAGGGTCGCCGGGTCGAAGATCCATTCGTAGCGGTACCTGGTCGGTCCACGCGATCGCGATGCCTGGCTGACCTTCCACGGTGGTCACGCGGCCGATGAGGGTCACGCCGGGGATGAGCGCCGCTGCCCGGTAGAGCGCGGCAGCGGTCGACGGCGGCACGATCGAATCGCGGATGAGGTTTCCGATCGCGTTGAAGGCCCCGGCGTCCTTTCCCCCCTGGGTTGCTGCGGCCTGCCTGGTCGGACGCGTAGATGAGGTTGAGCAGCGCGCGCGGGTCGGTGGGAAGCGACTGCAGCAGCCGGTAGGTGGGGTCGCCGATGTTGCCCTGTGTCACACTCGGCGCCGGACGGACCGATGCCGGGTGGGGGCGCGAGCGAGGTCCTCTGACCTTCCTCGATCACGAACCCCCAGTCGCAGATGTTGGCCACCGGCCGCCAGACCTGGCGCTCGTGCAGCGGCTGCATGGTCGGGACCTGGCTGCCGTAGGTGTACATGGCGTACGAGACCTCGCTTCTGATGTACATGAACTCGCCATTGCTCACGTGCGGCGCGGGCTGCCGGGCGGCGACGTTAGCGACATTGGCGAGCAACGTCATCGCCCCCGTGCTGGCCGGGGCGGGCTGCCCCCCGGACAGGACGAGGACGAGCGCGGTCGCCGCAGACGGCGGCCAGCGCGGCGCCGGCGCCGAGGACGGCGAGCAGCGGACGCCTGACGCGGCGTCGCTGCGGAGTCGGGCGACGGTTGCCTGCCGCTAGTCGGTATTCCAGCATCAGGTGCTCCTTGAGGATCTGCAGGCGGTCGGCCGGCAGGTCCGGGGCCGCCGCCGGCGGGCAGCAGCCGTGCCAGCTCGGTGATCTGGTCGTCGGTCATCGGGTACCTCCCTGCGCGGGCCGGACCGCGCCGGCGGTCACCTGATAGCTGTTCGCCGCCGCCGTCGGGTTCCCCGGCCAGCTGTCGCAGCTTCCGCCGTGCCCGCGACAGGCGCGATCGGACCGTTCCGACCGGGATGCCGAGCGCCTGCGCGGCGGCGGCGTAGTCCAGGTCCGACCACACGCACAGCGCGACCACGTCCTGTTCGGCTGGTCGGAGGTTGGCGAAGGCAGCGCGCACCGCCGCCAGCCGGGCCGTGTCGTCGATCCGCCCGGCCAGCTCGTCGGCGAAGTCGGGCACGGCTTCCGGGGCCGGGAGCCGGGCCATCGCGGCCCGATGCCGCCTGGACGCCCGGGAGAAGTTGCGGACGACGTTGACGGCGATGCCCATCAGCCACGGCCGCAGCGAATCGCCCTCGGGCTCGATCCCGCCGCGCAGCCGCCACGCTTCGAGAAAGGTCAGCGAGACGACCTCCTCGGCCTCCTGGCGGTTGCCCGTCAGCCGGAACGCCAGGTTATGCACCGCGCGCGCGAAATCGTCGAACAGCACGCCGAAGGCGTCCGGATCACCGGCACGGACCCGGCTACGCAGGCTTGGCTCCATACACCCTTCCTGTCCGGGCGGCCCGGGCGAGTTCCCGCCGTCCGCAGCCGCCCGGGCAGCGCCGGCGCAACGTCCGGCGCAGCACCAGCGCAACGCAAGGCCCAGGCCGAGTTAACGCCTCGGCAACCCAGTCCGAACGCTGGCGTCACCCACCATGGTCATATTGACTGGTGTCATGACACCAGACATCCCGCTGCTCGACATCTCGGCCTGGCGCGACGGCAACGAGAGCCAGCGCGGGCGGATCGCCGCCCGGATGGACCAGGCGCTGCGGCAGTCCGGGTTCCTGCTCATCGAGAACCACGGCGTCCCGGCCGGCCTGCGCGATCGCCTGCGGGCGGAGGGGAGCCGGTTCTTCGCGCTGCCGGCGGAGCGGAAGAACCCGTACGCCACCCCGGTCGCCGGACGCGGCTGGCTGCCGCCGGGCGGCGAGGCGAACGCGTTCTACGGCGAGGTCGCCGACCCCGATCGGGCGGACATGAAGGAGAGCCTGACCAACGGCCGGGACTTCCTGACCGGGGACGCGGACGATCGACGCGGCCTGGTTCACGCCCAACGTCTGGCCGGCCGAGTGCCCGGACCTGGCCGCGCTGGCCGGGGAGTTCACCGGGCAGGTGCGCGAGCTCTACTACGACCTGCTGCGGATGAGCGCGATCGCGCTCGGCCTCGACGAGGACTTCTTCGTCGTCGCACGTGCTGCGCGGCCCGCACACGTTCAACATCAACCGGTACCCGCCGCTTTCGGTGACCGGGCCGGCCAAGGAGGGCCAGTACCGGGTCGCCCCGCACACCGACTGGGGGATCCTCACGATCCTGGACCGGCAGCCCGGGTACGGCGGCCTGCAGGTCCAGGCGACCGACGGGAGCTGGGCGGACGCGCCGTACGTGCCCGACGCGTTCACCGTCAACGTCGCCGACCTGCTGTCGCGGTGGACCGGCGAGAGCTGGCGGTCGACCAGGCACCGGGTGCTGCCGCCGCCCGAGCAGGCCCCGGACGAGGAGCTGATCTCGCTCATCGTCTTCCTCGAGGCGGAGGTCGACACCGTGATCGAGCCGGTGACCGGGAACCGGGAGCTGGCCCCGGTGGTGGCGGGCGAGTGGCTCCGGTCCCGCGAGGCCAGCGCGACCGTCCACCGGGCGTCGGAGGACGGCCTGAGGCGCTCAGGGTCCGTTCGATATGACGGATTTTCGCTTGTGCCGTTAGCTCCGCCCGCGGCTAGGCGCGACCTCAGCCGACGCCGACGCGGCGCCGCCTCGGCGCGCGGCGCCGGCGCCGACGGCTTGACCAGGGCGAACACCACGATCACGGCGAGCACGGCGAACCCGGCCGCTACCAGGTACATGACGTCGAGGCCGTCGGCGAACGCGTGGTGCACGAGCGTGGTCAGGTGCGGCGACCCGGCGATCACGGCCCCGGCCTGGCCGCCGCCCAGCGGTCCGGCCAGCGCGGGCCCGGCCACCCGGGTCAGCCCGCCGCGGAAGATCTCGCCGAGCACGGCGATGCCGAACGCGTAGCCGAGCTGCCGGAAGGCGCTCAGCGCGCCGCCCGCCATGCCGGCCTGCTGCCACGGCACGGCCGACATCGCGGTGGCCGATAGCGGCGCCATCGCCAGTCCCGCGCCGATCCCGACCAGCACCAGGCCGGGGATCACCACCGCCCAGCCGGATCCGGTCCTGATAACCGCCTGCGCGAGCGCGCCGACCGCGATGACGACCAGCCCGATGCCGATGAAGATCCGCGGGTGCGCCCGGTGCATCACCTTGCCGACCACCGCCGAGGTGACGAACGCCGCCAGCGCGCACGGCAGGAAGATCAGCCCCGCCTCGATCGCGGTGCGGCCGAGAACCGACTGCATCCACAGCGACTCGTAGGCCATGCCCGCCCAGGCCGAGGCCGACAGCAGCGCGCCGACGATCAGCATCGCGGTGAACGAGCGGTTCCTGAGCAGGGCGAGGTCGAGCATCGGGCTCGCGCTGCGCCGCTCGGCGACCACGAACGCCACGATCGCGACGGCGGTGACCGCCAGCAGCGCGATCGTCGTCGGAGAGGTCCAGGCGCCGCGGATCAGCGCGTAGGTCAGCGCCCCGGCGGCGGCGGTGAACGTCACCATGCCGGGCAGGTCGACCCGCTTGGGGTTCGGGTCGCGGGACTCGGACACGATCTTGACCGTGAGCGCGACCGCGGCGACGCTGACCGGCAGGTTGACGAGGAAGATCCAGCGCCAGCCGAAGTTCGCCGTCAGCAGCCCGCCCGCGATCGGCCCGACGGCGGCGGCCGCCCCGTTGACCGCCCCCCAGGCGCCGAACGCGACGCCCCGGTCCCGGCCCGTGTAGGTGCTGCTGATCAACGCCATCGTGGTCGCGAACATCGCCGCCCCGCCGAGCCCCTGCACGCCGCGGGCGGCGATCAGCACCCCCACGTTCGGCGCGAGGCCGCAGGTGAGCGACGACGCCGCGAACACGATCAGCCCGACCAGATAGAGCCGCTTGCGGCCGAATCGGTCGGCGATGCTGCCCACGGTCAGCACCAGCGCGCCAAGCACCAGCGCGTACAGGTCGATCACCCACTGCAGGTCGGGGAAGGTCGTGTGCAGCTGGCGGGCCATGTCCGGCAGCGCCACGTTGACGATCGTCACGTCGACCAGCAGCATGAAGGCGCCGGTGCAGATCGCGACCAGCGGCCACCACTTGCGCATTGCGTTCCCCCTTCTGGGATTGCCCGTGTCACTGCGTCAGGCTCAACCATGGCCGAAGATCAGGCGGATACGGTAGCTGATTGCTGGAATGTTGCCGGATATCGACATCGGGTACAGTGGAATGGTGGATACACCCACGATCGATGACCTCGACCGGCAGCTGACCCAGTGCCTCGGGATCGACGGCCGGGCCTCGTTCGCCGCGATCGCGGACGTCCTCGGCGTCTCCGACCAGACCATCGCCCGCCGCTACCGGCGGCTTCGCTCGAGCGGGGCGCTGCGGGTGGTGGGCCTGGCGTCGCCGAAGAAGGGCTACGCCAGCTGGTTCCTGCGAATGCGCTGCGTCCCCGGCTCCGGCGAGGCGATCGCGGCCGCCCTCGCCCGGCGCGACGACACCGCCTGGGTCCAGCTGCTGTCGGGCGACACCGAGGTGCTGTGCGCGCTGCGCGGCGATCCCCGCGAGGGCAGCGACGCGCTGCTGGCCCGGCTGCCGCGCAGCAACCGGATCGTCGCGGTGACCGCCTACTCGCGGCTGCACATCTTCAGCGCCGGGACCGACGCCCTCGGGTTCCTCGACGTGCTCCCGCCGGCTCAGCTCGCGCCGCTGCGGCGGCCTTCCTCCGGCGGGCACCCGACCGAGCTCGGCCCGCTTGACGAAGCGCTGTTCGGGGCGCTCGCGGTAGACGGGCGGACCCCGTACGCCGACCTCGCCGGCGCCACCGGCTGGTCGGAGACGACCGTGCGGCGGCGGGTGGACCAGCTCCGCGACGTCGGGCTGCTCTACTTCGACCTGGAGCTCGACATGCCGGCCTTCGGGTTCCGGTCGACGGTGTGGATGTGGCTGTCGGTGCCGCCATCCCAGCTGGCGTCCGTAGGGTCCGAGCTGGCGAAGTTTCCCGAGGTCGCGTACGCGATCGCCACCACCGGGCCCGCCAACCTCGCCGCCTGCGCGGTCTGCCGCTCGCAGGAGGAGCTGTACGAGTTCCTGACCGATAAGGTCGGCGCGCTGCCGGGCGTGGAGCGCATGGAGACCGCGCCGGTTATCCGGACGGTCAAGCAGGCTTCCCCGATCATGGTCCCCGTCAAGAATTAAAGACCCACAACCATTCGGGGGTGACATTTCGTAACGAAAATATCAAACTACGCCGCGACTGGTCGGCCATTCTGACAGTCTTCGGGAGACTGCCGCTGGCCTAGCGCACGGGCAGATGTAAAGTTGGATAACGCTGCCGGAAAGCGTCGGCAGATGCACGTGCAACACTCTATAGAACCGGTTGGGACGGAAACGGCATCGGGGAGGGCTTCCGTGGCGCAGGTGGTCAGAGCTCCTGATGGGCGCGAGCTGGCGGTTGGGGTCGCCGGCCATCCCGCTGGAGAGACTGTATTCCTGCTGCACGGCACGCCGGGATCGCTGCTCGGGCCGCGACCGCGCGGTATTTTTCTTTACCGGCTCGGAATCCGGATGATCAGCTATAACCGGCCTGGGTATCCGGGGTCAACTCGCGACAAAGGTCGCGTTATTGCCAATGCAGCTGACGACGTGGAAACCATTGCCGACCACTTCGGTATTGACCGATTTAGCGTGATCGGCCGGTCAGGCGGCGCACCGCACGCGCTCGCGTGCGCGGCCGACGAGCGGCTGCGCGACCGGCTGATCTGCACCGCCTCATTGTGCGGACTTGCCCCTTATGACGCCCACGGGCCTGGCCTCGACTGGTTCGGCGACATGGTCGAGTCGAATATCACGGCTTATCAAAATGCGGCCGAGTCCGATCTGCCGGCGCTGATCGCCACGTTCAGCCAACAGGCGGAGCGAGTCCGGAACAATTCACAGGGCCTGATCAATACGCTCCGGCCGGATCTTGTCGGCTCGGATCGGGAAGTCATGGGGGATGTCGCGCTCCGCCGGATCATCGCGCGGACCCACGCCGAGGCATTGCGTGAGTCGGTGGACGGCTGGATAGACGATGTCATCGCGCTCGCTCACCCATGGTCGGTGGAACTCTCCGACATTACCGGGCCGGTGCTGCTCTGGCACGGCGGCGAGGATGTGTTCATCCCGGCCAGCCACACCCAGTGGCTCCACGGGCAGATTCGGAAATCCGAGCTTCGGCTCAAGTCTGGCGCCGCTCATTTCGGGGCGATTAAGGTCTTGCCTGAGATACTCAGCTGGGTTCTTCACCAGGCGACGGGCGCCGACCGGGGTATGGTTCCGCCGCCTGATCGCTCAGAACGGCAGCGGGTTGACCACACAAAACAGCCGATGGTTGACGCTGGCCTCCGCGACGTCAGGGTGTCCGGGTCCGAGCTGCTCCGTTAGCTCCGCGATGACGTGCTGACGTTCGGCGGCCGGGTCGGTGATCCCCCGCTGGCGCAAGGTCAGCAGCAGATTGGCGTGACTGCGCATGGTGTCCGGATGCTGCGGCCCGAGGACCTTGGTCCGCGCGGCCAAGACCAGTTCCTCGACCGCGGCGGCGTCTTGCAGGCTTCCGGCGTTGGCGAGCACGCTCCCCCGGATCATGTTCGCCGCCAGCGTGTAGGGGTGCTCCGAGCCGAGTTCGGCCGTCAGGCCGTCGACGGCAAGCTCCACCTGCGTGCGCGCGGCGGTGTAGTCACCCTCGAGGCAGAGCGCGGCGGCGACGTTCAGCCTGCAGATGAGGGCGAGCGGATGACTGGGCCGCAGCCGTTCCCGGTACGCCGCCAGGACTTCCTGCGCGGCGGCCCGGCCGTCCGTGAACTGGCCGAGGGCGAGCAGATTGAGCGCCCGGCCCAGCCGTGCCGCCAGCGCGTCGCTGCTGTCCTGGCCGAATCCTCGGGTCAGCCCGGACGCCGCCGCGTCGATGTGCGTCGCCGCCAGCTTCGGGTCGCCCCCGCAGCGCAGCGCTATCCCGAGCCATAGCCGGGCGTTGAGCGACATGCGGGCGTCGTCGCCGAGCGAATCATGGGAGTGCGCCGCGGCCTCCGTCATCGTGCGCGCCGCTTCCCTGTATCGTCCCGCCTCGACCAGATCGCGGCCGACGGCGATTCCCGATTCCAGCGCCAGCAGGTGCCCGGGCGAGGTGTACAGGGACAGGCGCCGCTTGAGGGTCTGCCTGTCCCTCCGCAGGGCATCGCGGAAGTCCCCGTTCATCAGGCTGGACAGGGCCAGATTGTTCGCCGCCCGCAGCGTGCCCGCGTAGTCTTCGCCGAACCCGCTGCGCAGCGCCCAGGAATCGTAGGTGTCCCGGTCGAGTTCGAGCGCCTCGCGGTACATGCCGAGCGCGCGCAGGTCTCCGGCCAGGCTCCCGCGGGTCTGCAGGGTGTGCGGATACTCCTCCCCGAGCAATTCGCGCTGGCTCTCCAGCACCGCCTCATCAAGCGCCCTGGACTCCTCGAACCGGCCGAGGTCGCGCAGTATGTTCGCGGTGTTGAATTGCAGCCGGTAGAGCTGCTTACGCAGCGATCTGATGATCTCCGGGTCGGTCTCGCTGGCCAGCCAGGGGATCCAGGCGTTCTCGATCGTGCGCGCGCGTCGGAGGCCGGGTTCCAGGTCATCACGCTGCCGGAGGTAGCGCACGCGGTCGACGAGCAGGTCACGCACCTGCTCGCGGGGATCAAGCTCCGCCTGCGACGGCCGCAGGTGCGGCCAGATCTGCCGGTAGGCGGGCCACATCCTCGGGTCGTCCACGTCGCCCTTCGGACGGGCGGCGACAAGCAGCGTGTGCGCGTCACGCCGCGCGACCGCCAGCTCCGCATCCGACATGCGCTCGCGCACGACGGTCTGCACGACCCGGTGCACGACGACCTGACGGGCGGTGTACTCGACCTTGATCAGCGCGAGCTCGTCGATCAGCTTGACCAGCCGGGCAATCATCGAGGTTTCCGCGATGCTGCCGTCGAGATGCCTAAGAATGTCCACCATGGCGTCGTTGTAGACCAGGTCAAAGCTGATCTCCGGCGCCATCACGGCCCAGGTCCGCAGCAGCCTGGCGGCGGCCCCCGACTGTCGCTCGAGTTCCTCGAGCGACAGGTGCCACGCCTTCGCGACCGCCTCCGGGTACTCGAGCAGCGGGTGCCCGTCGGGAAGCCGCCTGACTGGCTGCACCTGGACTCTGTCCAGGTACTCGGAGCTGGTCAGCCTCCTACTGGCGAGCAGCGCGCCGGCCGCGGCCATGGCGAGCGGCATGTCGCCCAGTTCTGCAGCCACCGCATCCGCGTCGGCAGCGGCAATGGCCGGCAGCCGCCGGCGCAGATGGCTAACGCTCTCAGCGCGCTCGAAGTACCCGAGCCGCAGCACCTTGCTCAGGGAGGAACGGCTATCCCAGCGTTCGTCGCGCGACGTTATCAGGACATGGCCGCCGCCGGAGGGCAGCAGCCGCTCGATGGCCGCGATGTCCTCGGCGTTGTCGTAGATGAGGAGCCAGCGTTCGGCCGCCCGGTCGCTCAGGTAGTGCAGCACCTGCCGGGCGACCACGTCCACGCCGCCCTCTTCCGGCACGCTCGCCCCAAACAGGCTCCGCAGCCGCTTGCCCAGGTCGACCAGCGACGCGTCGACGTACTGGGGCGGATCGCAGTTGAGCCACCAGACGACGTCGTAGTCTTCCTTGAAGCGATGCGCGTACTCCAGCGCCACCTGCGTCTTGCCGACGCCGCCGATGCCCCGGATGGCTGGTGTCTGCAGGACGACCGCGGTGCCGCGGGACCGGAGCTCTTCTCGCAGCTGGCGCAGTACGGCGTCCCGCCCGGTGAAGTACAAGTTGCGGGTGAGCAGGGTGTCGATCCGCTCGCGGCTGTCGGCGGGGTAGCGCATCGTGCCGGAGACCGGTTCATCTTCCGGTGACCGCAGGCCGTCGAATCGGTCGACGAGGCGGTCCACCGCCTCGCTCTCCGACAGGTCCGTCAGCTCGATCAGCGGCACCTCATCGAGCATTCCGGGCGGGACATGAACGTCCGTGACCGCGATGAGCAGGTCGGGCAGGTCTGGGCGGGGCTCGACGTCCAGCGGAGAGTCCTCGAGCCTGGACACGTAGGAGTCGGACAAGAGCGCGACGACCTGAGCGGGCGCCCCCGGTTCGGCTGACTCGCCCGACTGCTCGCCGACCAGCGTGGCCGCGAGCCCGGCGCCGGCCAGCACCGCCGCGATCCACTCCGCCCACAACTGGTCCTGCGGGCTGAAGTCGATGACGATCTCGGGCGGACTCGCCGCGGGCGTCCTGGAGAACTTGCGCCAGGTGCGCAGCCTCAGCCACTCCTGCCTCGGCGGGAGCCTGGTGATGTGATCGCCGGTGATCCGGGCCGTGATCCGCTCGTACGACGAGAGCAGCGAGTGCGCGGTGCCCGGTCGGTCGCCGAAGGAGGCGAGCGTCTCCTCGTAGGCGTACTCCGGCTGGTACGGCACCTGGACCTCGGCCCAGTAGCGGCGGCGCTGCTCCGGCGACATGCCTGCGGGCAGCTCGGCGAACTCACGCTCCGCGAACTCCAGGCCCGCGACCACCTTGTGCTCGCGGGAGTGGTCGATGCGCATCGGCACCGGCAGTATCTCGATGTCCCGGTCGGTGAACTGGCGAATCTGAGCGGCCACCTTGGCCGCGCCCTCGACGCCCTGGGTGCTCAGGGTGAAGCAGTCGACCACCAGGTCAGGCAGGTGGAGCGTGCAGATGTCGGCGATGTCAGACAGGCCCGTCCTGCTGTCGATAAGCACATAGTCATAGGTGCTCTTGAGGTACGCCCGCAGCGCGTCGAGAAACTCGCCGCCATACAGGTTGTCGTACATCGTGTCCCAGTCGAGCGCGCTCAGAGCATTCTTGTACACCCCATTGTCCTGCTGGCCCGGGGAAAGAAAATGAATGACGCCGTCGTCGGGGAATCTCCAGTTGATTGGGACCATGAATTCGCTGACCCGGCGAACGGAATCATCGATAACGCTGGCGATCACCTCTGGTGCCATTGGCTCGGATTTCTCATCGACCTTGAGCAGGCCGCGGCTGTCGGCCTCATCGATCGCCCATTCGTACTCGCGGATGAAATCGACGATGCCAGGCCGACCGCTGTCATCGGGCTTCATGAACGGCTGGAAAAACCGGTGCAGACCGGGCGACTCCAGGTCCCAGTCGGCTACTAGCACCCGCTTGCCGTTGGCGGCGAGAATCCACGCGACGTTTGCGAGCGCCATCGTCCGACCGGTTCCGCCCTTGAACGAGTAGAACGTCACGATCTGGCCGACGCCACCCGAGTCCGCACCAGTCTCATCAGGCATTCCGCTCTCCCTACGGGTCTTGCGCGGCAGTGGCGGCATCCGGCCCGTCTGCCCGCCCCAGACGGGGCCGACCGGACGATCCTGGCACCGGTGCACGGCTACTGCGATGTCGAAAGTACTGCCGTTCGGCTTCCGCCACTAGCACTGGGACAATCGAAACGAATTCATTCAGCGATTTGACGCCGCGGGCGGCGCGCCGGGACCATTCTGTCGGCAGCGCTGTGGCCCTGGGGAGTATATCGAGGACCTGAGCCGCCAGCCGCCGAGCGGGTTCGTCGTCCGGCGATACGACGACAAGCGGCAGCACCCACCGGGGCAGGCTGATTGCAACGTCTCGCAGCGCGGCCTGTCCGGCCGCATCGAGAATGAACGCGGGGTCGATCACGATGATCCCCGGCCGCCTCCGGGTAAGGCTCGCGTCTGTTGCCAACGCGGTAACCCGAACATCGAAGTCGAACCGCCTGATGAGCTGTCGGGCGTATTCGGCCAGCGGGAGTTCCTGACCGGGGAAGGGGCGCCACTCCTCGGGGGCCTCGCCATAGGCGTGCAAATCACGGCTCTTCGCCGCCCCGGCGGCCGCGGGCACCGCAACCTCGATGTTAAAGACCGGAAGTCGCCGATCCGCCGGGAATGCGCTCTGCGCCTTTTCGATGTCCCCGACCTTTTCTGGCTCGACGGGATCGATGGGATCCTGCTCCGCGATCTCAACGATCTGCGCCCCCATCCGGTCCACCACGGCCTGATACAGGTCGTGGTACGACTGGAGCTTCAGCAGCGCGCGCAGTCCGTTGTCGGCGTAGTCAGGCTCGGTCGCGCCGGAGTCCAGGGCCGCGCGCAACTCGGGCGGGTACTGGACCCCGGCCAGCGGCGCCCATAGCACCGGCACCAGCCGCTGGAGCGGATTCCGGCGCCCGGCCACCTCGACCCGCCTCATAAAGCAGGCGAGCTCCCGTCCCGGCCACGAGTTCGTCAGGTATCCGACCGAGTAAAGCGGGACGAAGACCTGGGCCGCGCTGAGAGCCTTGGTGATGAACTGCTTCCAGTCAGAGCCAACGGGGACCTTCTGGTCGTAGAACCCGGACACGTTCTCGCCGCCTCCGGCCGCATGGCGCCGCACGGCGGCCGTGAGATCGGAGAAGAACGTCTCGACCGGCTCGTCCGGGTCTTCCTCGGGGTTGCCTGCGAGCGGGTCGGAGCGCGCGTAGCTAAGAAAGAAGTAAGGGACGGGAACATCACGGGCCATGGTCATTGCGCACCACCCTCAAAGACATTCCTCAGCTGGCCAGGATTGATCTCCCGCGGCTTGAGCAGTTGGTTGTAGTAGATCTGCTGGATGGACTTGGCCAGATCCCAGACGACGCTGCGGAACGCATCGATCTGGCCCTTGCGCAGCAGGCCGAAAATGCCTTCCTCCTCGTATCGCTCGGCGAGATCCTGCTGGACCCTGACGCTCTGCTGGTCCTTACTGCTCTGCGGTTTGAAAAACTGCGCCTCGTCCTTAACCACCGGGGGCAGGTCGAACGGAATGGGCGCCCAGCGTATCGGGATGATCGGACCTTGATTTCGGAAACCAGTGACGCCGGGCAGCGGCTCGCGCTCGCGGAGGGTGAAGGCGTGCCATTCCTTACCGCACCACTCACTGTCGAGATAGGGAACGGAAAGCAGCGCCACCAGCACCTGGCATTGGCCGAGCGCGTCCGTCAGCTCGTCCCGCCAGCGGACGCCGGTCCGCAGCCCTTCGGCGTCGAAGAATCCCATGCTAGTACCCACCGGCCGACGCACCAATGTCTGGAGGTCGCCGCGCAGCTCGTAGTAGAAACGCTCGGCTGCATTGTTCGAATCGGGGCCAGCGTGCGCGTAGCTGATGAAAAATGGAGGCAAATTGGGAACCGCGCGAACCACCTCCCGCCCCGGAAATCCTGGTTTCAGGATAACCGCCGAGTCGCGCTGAGATAAGGTGTTGGCAATTATTTGTCATGCTTTACCCAGTTTTCACCAGTCATCACGCCACCCGTTAACCGTGCCCCGCATTCCCTCGACGAAGCGCTCGCCGGCCGGCAATAGAGAGCCTGCGGCCTGCATAACACCGATCTCGTCCTCGACCCAGGACCGGTAGGTCAGGTAGCGGTCAACCGTCGGCCGGTCGGGCAGGGCGACCGCGCGGGCGCGCCACAACTCGGCGACCGCCAGGTGGGCGTAGGTGCCGTGGAGCAGGCCGTAGATGGGCCGTTTATCCCGCCGCCATGGCACCGGGAACAGGCGGCCGTCCGCCCGGTCGAACAGGTCGAACTGGTCGGCCAGCGCGGCCAGCTTTACGTGCTGCATCTCGTGCACCAGGAGTTCGCCGAGCGAGCGCGGGTCGTCGGGCAGCGCGACCGCCGCCGCGCCGAACGCCTCCCTGGTCGACCCGCTCAGGCGCAGGCCCGCCGCCTCGGGCAGGATCGGCACGACCGAGCGGAGGCCGGCGTGCAGCACGCGGGCGTAGTCGGGGAGTTCCGATGTCAGCCGGCCGACCGCCGCGGGCAGCGCCCGCTGCCACGATCCCCAACTGGCGGACGACAGCCGCCCGGCTGGTACCCAGGCATGGCAGTCGCGGAACGGGTCGACGTCATCCACCGCGACCGACAGTCCGGCGGCGCGGACCCGGCGGACGGCCTGCCAGTGGCCGGCCGAGCCGGCGCAGGTAACCCCGGACGGCGAGATGCGCACCCGCGCGACCGGGCCCGTTCCCGGCGCAACGACAAAGGCGCCGGCTGACGGCAGGAAAACGGCGCCGTCGCGAACCGGCAACGACACCTCGAGCTCAACTCCCGCCCGCAGCGCGACCGACGCGGCGACCCCGCCCAGATGCGCGCGGTCGAGGTCGTCCGCGGTTCCCTGCGGGTCAAGGCAGTGCGTCGCCCACGCCTGGATGAGCGGGTACGTCAGGACTTCCTGAACCGCCTCCGGGTACTCGGTGTCCAACGCGGCCAGCAGGCGCCATCCCTCGGCCGCGGCCCGGCCGAGCGCGCAGGACCGATCGCCCAGGCGGCGGGCGAGCGCGACCACGAGCCCGCGGTTCACCGAGTACATCGCGTCGGACAGCGCTCCGATCGACGCCCGGTCCCCCGGCCCGGCGGCGAGCAGGTCGAACGCCTCGAGATCGATCACGTGCCTGGGCGCGTCATCGCCGTCCCGGCTCGACCGCTCGGGTGCGGTCCCGGCCCTGGCCGCGCCCGTTCTCCGCCTCGGCGCCTCGATCACCTGCGGCACTAGCGCCTTAAGGTCGTCGCAGTAGACCGATGGGTTATCAAAACCGCTTCCCGAACGGTATCGGTGCGCATACAGGCCGCCGCCGCAGGCTCGCACGATCGAGCAACTGCGGCAGGCCCCGGCGAGGCCGCCGACGCCGGCCCGGCGGGCGGCAAGGCCCGGGTGGCCGACGGCGTCGTCGACCGAATGGGAGAACACCTCGAACCCGGTCTCGGGCGCGCCATCGTAGGCGGTCTTCAGCGAGTCGGCCTGTTCCCAGCCGCCGTCGGTGTCAAGGACGAGCAGGTCGACCGGGTCGAGGCCCGCGGCCTCGCTGCCGCTCCTGCGCCCTTCCCAGGCCGCGAGCAGCGAGTCGAAGAACCGGATCGGCACCGGCCGCCCGTCGGACACCCAGCGGTCATGCACTTGCCCGAGCCACGCCGCATAGGGCGCGCGCGAGCCAGGCTCGCGTTTCGGCGGGTGATCCCAGGTCGCGTGCGGCAGCAGCAGGTCCAGGCGCGGCGGCGCCTGCGCGAGCACTGCCTCGTAGACGGCCACCGGGTCGTTGGCCACGTCCACCGTGCAGAGGATCCCCGCGTAGAGATGCCGGTACTCCGGCCGCCGGAGCAGCGCGAGCGCCCGGAGCACCTGCTGGTGGCTGCTGCGGCCGTCGGCGAACCGGCGGTGCCGGTCGTTGGCGGCGCGGTCGCCGTCGAGCGAGACGCCGACCCGCACGCCGTATTCGGCGAACAGGTCGCAGATCCCCTGGTCGAGCAGCACGCCATTGGTGTGCACGGTAAGCTCGAGCCTGGACACCGGATCGATCACGGAGCGCAAGGTGAAGAGCAGGCTGCGCAGCCGCTCGCGCCCGAGCAGCAGCGGCTCTCCGCCGTGCAGAACCACCGAGACGCGGGCGAGCCTATGACGGTCGGCGTGCTCGCTAATCCGCCGCGCCGCCTGTACGACCGTTTCCGGCGCCATGACCTTCGGCTTGCGTCGCCAGCTCTGGTCGGCGTGCTCGTAAACGTAGCAATGATCGCACGCGAGATCGCAGCGGCCGCAGACCTTCAGGACGTACTGGCTTACGTACGTCGGCATGCCGGGGAACTCAGCTGATTGCTGAACTGAACATCGTCGGCGACGCCGACGCCTGACCGTCTCTGCCCAGGACCATCCGCACCTCGACGTCGTCGACCTGGCCAGAGCCGTCGTCCGCCTGCCGGGCGAGTTCTCCCAGCGGAATATTCCGCAGATCGGGGAACGGGTAGTAACTAAATCCATCCGCCCCAAGTTGGACAGCAGAATCCATTGTGCGCTACCCCGTTATCGTAATGGCGTTTTCTGTGAGATTAGGGTACGTGAGCTGCTGGCTCTTGTCACCAGCCTGGCCGACAATGAACGGCTAGGGCGACACTGCCGATATAAATCGTGCTTCCTTTTCACCATGTGAAGGAAGGGATTCGCGTCAGCGTGCGCCGGCCCGGTGCGGTCTTTCTTGCTATGCCACCAGGTGAGGGATTTCCGCGGGATTTCCCGGCTCGACGGCGGCGGAGGGCCGGCCGGCGGCTACGAGACCGAGTCCGGGACGGTGGACTCGACGTTGGCGGAGGACGGCGTGGAGGGGGCCGCCGGGGCCGGCTTGACGCGGCGGGGGGCGAAGCCCAGGCCGGCCGCCAGGCAGGCGAACGGGATGACCGGGATCAGGTAGCGGTAGTCGAAGTCGGCGACCATGATCGGGATCACCAGCAGGGCGACGGCCGTGATCCAGGGCAGCATCGTGGTGCCGCGCGGTGACCAGTGCAGCCGGACCGAACGCAGCGTGCGGAACGTAAGCGCCGCTCGCAGCCCCTGTTCGCGTCGTCGGCCCGCTGCGGTCACGGAGATCACGCCGCCGAGGCCGAGCAGGAAGATCACCGCCAGCAGCGGGCCCCAGGTGAAGACCACGCGCTCGTAGATCAGGATCGGCGCCGCGAATACCTCGTTGACGACGCCGGGGGCCTGATGCCCGTAGGCGAGCCAGTCGCTGTAGGCGTTCTCGGTCTTGACGTTGGTGCCGATCCAGGTCTTGGTCTTCGGCGGCAGGGTGCTGTAGCCCTTGCTCGTCGGGGTGGACGCGACAACGTAGTGCAGGTGGAAACTGTAGTAGTAGGTCGTGCCTGGCCCGGGGTAAGCGATTCGCGGGAACCCGAACGACAGGAACACATTCTTGACGACCGTCTTCGCGTAGTCGAGCGGCTGATCCTCAATCGCCTTGATCGCGAAGTTGGTCAGCAGCTTGTTGCTCGCGATCGTGACCGGGCTGAAACCGGGGTTCAGCGGGCTGCTGTGGATGTACGGGTTCTCCCAGACGAAGTTCCCCGGCGGGGTCCGGTCGGCGATCGCGTCGGTCGGACAGATCTTCGCTTCCTCGCCGGTCGGCTGGATCACCGCGCAGTTGGCGAACGACGAGACCCGCCCCCAGAGGAAGAACCCCTGTGCCAGCGACGTCTCGTACCCGTGATACTGCGACTGCGGGTAGTAGTCGTGGAACCAGCCCTCGTACGAGGCCAGCGGGAGCAGCGAGCCGACCGCGAACGTGATCGCCATCAGCCAGCCGCGCAGCGTTTTCCACGACCAGCCGCGCAGCAGCAGGAAGAGCGGGATCACCGCGAGCATGACCTCGCCGTCGGTCCGCACCACCGAGGCGCAGCCGGCCAGCACTCCCGCGATCAGCAGCGACCACCAGGCCGGCCGCTGCTTCCACAGCACGATCAGCATCGCGATCATGAGTAGGAAGGTGAACACCGTCTCGGTCATGATCATGTGCTCGTCCTCGATGATGTAGCCATCGAGGAGCTGCGGCAGCGTCGCCACCGTCGACCAGAGCCTGGACACGCCGTTGCGCCGGAGCAGGACATAGATCATCACCGCGACGGCCAGCCCCATCAGGTGCTGGATGGTGGCGACGAGGGTCAGCGAGTGAAACGGCAGCAGCGCCCGCAGGAAGAACGAGTAACCGGTCACCTTGGACAGGTTCGGCTGCGGGCGCAGCGCCGCGCCAAGGTACACGTAGGAGTCGCCGTAGAAGAACAGCGCCCCGGGGTAGCCGAGGATCGTGATCAGCCGCAGCAGCGCGCCCACCCCGAGCGCCCATGAGAACAGCTTGTTCTCACCGGCCAGGCGGCGCAGACGAGGCAGCAGCAGACGCGGATTCACGACCATGATCCTATCGGGGCGAATCACACGGCGTGTTCACTGCGGCATTCCTGTGGCGCGTTTCACGTTGCTAGTGAACTATTAACCGTCCCATGAATATTTTATCGATCCACGATCATAGCGCCGAGCTCGGGGCACCGACCGCCACCACAGGTACTATCTGTCTGGGAAGGGAGTACGATGCCGCCGCACGGTTACGAGCGCCCGACCCGCCCCGGGTCGCCGCCTGGACCGCCCGCTCCGCCGGGCAGGCGACCAGGCACGCCTCAAGACCCCCGACCGCAGCAGGACCCCCGGATGCCGCGAGACTCGCGCGGGGAGCAGGATCCACGGGCGTTTCACGATCCCCACCGGCAGCAGGATCCCCGGACCCGGGCGGAACCGCGGCTGCCGGATGCCTTCGGGCCGCAGGACTCCCGCGGGCGTCAGGACCCGCCGCGGCGCCAGGACCCGCGCGGGCTTCGGGATCCCTTCGAACCGCAGGATCGGCGCGCCCGGCCGGAGCCGCGCCAGCAGGACGCCCCGCGCCAGCGGGACGCCCCAGGTCAGCAGGACGCCCCTGGTCAGCAGGACGCCTCTGGTCAGCAGGACCCCCGCCGGAGGCAAGACCCCCGCGGCGAGCAGGATGGCTACCGGCCGCAGGAGCCGCGCAGGCCCCAGGACCAGCGCGGCGAACCCGACGCGGAGCGTAGGCCTGCTGCCACGCCGACCCCCGACCTTCATCCGGTCTCGGCCGCGCGCATCGAGCAGCTCCTCCAGGATGCCCAGCGGCAGATCGCCGAGTACGTCAAGGCCGCCACGGCCGAGGCCGAGCAGCGGGCCGGCCAGATCAGGGCGGCGGCCGAGTCCTACGCGTCCGGGCTGCGCAGCGCGGCCGAGTTCGAGAAGGCGAGCACCCGCGACGAGGCCGAGCGCGAGGCCGCCAAGATCAGGGCGGCGGCCGAGCGGGAGCACGACGATATCGTCCGCGCCGCCCGCCGTGAGGCGGACGACATCCGCCGCCGCGAGCAGTTCCTCCTCGAGCAGTCCGAGGCGCTGCGGTCGGAGGCCGAGGCCGACCTCGAGGTGGAGATCGCCGCCCGCCGCGAGGAAGCCGAACGGCAGGAGGTCGAGCGCCTGGCCGACGCCCAGGAGGCCAGCCGCCAGCTGGTCGAGGAGGCCGAGCGGCGCGCGGCCGACGCCGAGCAGCGCGCCGCCGACGCGGTCCAGCGGGCCGAGCAGGCCAGGCGCGACGCGGAGGAAGACGCCAAGAAGGAGCTGGCCGACGCGCACCGTAAGGCCGAGCTGATCATCGCCCAGGCCAAGGACGACGGCAAGCAGGTGCTGGCCGACGTCGAGGTCGAAGCGGACAAGCGCCGCGCCGCCGTCAAGCGCGAGGTCGACGAGCTGACCAAGCAGAAGGCCGACATCGACGGCCAGCTAGCCAAGATGCGCCAGGTCTTCTCCGTCGGCGCCTTCCTCGACACCCCCGCCAGCTAAGCACGGCGCTCCGCGCTTCTTGCTGTTATCCGCCCGCTAACGTGGGGCGTTTGGTTTACGCGGAAGGTTTGCACCCATATAGCGTGCTTTTCTTCCAACACGATAAAAGTTTCCATGATCTTCTTGGACGAACGAGCGCTTCTTGCTGTTATCCGTCTGGGTGGTGGTTCTGGGGCGAATTCCGGCCTCGCGCCCGCGCTCGGTGCTGTTATCAGGCCGGGTGGGTGGCTCCGAGCTTGGGGACGGAACCGCACCGCGCGCCCGTGCTCGTTGCTGTTATCAGGCGGGGTGGGTGGCTCCGGGCTTGGGGACGGACCGCGCCGCGCGCCCGCGCTTGTTGCTGTTATCAGGCGGGATAGGGGATCCGGGGGCTGGCGTTCTCCGGGGGCTTGCGACCGCGTCGGCATGACGGGGGGTTGTTGCTGTTATCCGGTTCAATGTGCTGCCGCATGACGGGTGGGTGGCTCCGGGCTTTGGGGACCGCGCCGCGGGCGGGGTTGTTGCTGTTATCTGGGGTGGGTGCCCTGGTTGGCCCAGGTTTCCAGTTCGGCCACGAAGGCGGCGGCGTACGGGGCCCAGGCCAGGCTCGCGCGGGCGTAGGCGTGGGCGCGCAGGCCCATGTGGACGCGGAGGTCGGGGTCGGCGTCTAGCTTCAGGATCGCGTCGGCGGCGGCCCGGGGGTCGTTGAAGGGGACCACGAAGCCGGCGTCGGCCGCCTCTACCAGCTCGGCCGCCAGCGGCAGCGGGGTCGAGACGGCGGGGACGGCGCGGGCCATGTACTCGGCGACCTTGGTCGGCATCGAGTGGCGGAAGTTCGGCTCGTCCTGCAGCAGCGAGAGGCCGGCCAGCGCGCCCTCGACCAGGCGCAGGGCCTCGGCGTTGGGCACGAAGCCGTGCCAGTGCACGAACTCGCCGCCCGCCGCGATATGCGCCTGCGCGGCCGCGTCGGCCTGGCCGATCAGCTCGACCGCGATGCCGTGCGGGGCCAGCATCCGGCCAAGCTCGACCATCTCGGCCGAGCCCCGGTCCGGGGAGAGCCAGCCGACGTACACGACCCGGCGCGGGCCGGACGGCGGCGCCGCCTCCGGGGGCACGTACGTGGTGTTCGGCACCACCGGGTGGTTCGCGGCGAAGCGGTCGTTGTAGCCCTGCTCGGCCAGCAGCAGGTGCAGGCGGCGCTCGGCCAGGTGCTCGGCGACGTGCACTCCCCCGGCCGCGACCGCGCGCAGCCAGGCCGGCAGCCACGACTTGGTCGTCAGCGCGGCGGCGGTGTCCTCGTGCACGTCCCAGACCGTCGGCGGGCGGTGCCGTCGCCGGCGGCAGCACCAGCAGCAGCTCGGGGTCGTGCACGAGGAGCAGGTCGGCGCCCGGGCGCCTGGGCCGCCATCGCGGCCTTGGCCGCGCGCAGCGGCGCCGAGCCGACGGCGGCCGACCGCACGCGGGATCGTGACGGTGCGGAGGGTGCCCGGGTGCGGGTCGCGCCCCGTTTCGAGAGCAGAATCAACATCCGGATGCCGAACGGTCCCGGTCTCCGCCTGGTCAGGCTGGGCTGGTGCGCGGCCAGGCGAAGCAACGGACCGTTCGGGAAAACTCTGATCTTGATCTTGACCTTGGAGGGGCCGTTGCCCCGGCTCGCCGTGCGGGGCGATGTAGGTGACGTCGTGGCCCGCGTCGAGCAGGGCGCGGATCTCGCGGTAGAAGATCCGCGCGTCGGCCGGGTGATGCACGACCGTGCAGACGACGACGCGCATCTTTTCCAGGGGGCGGGTCTCCCGGGGATGCTTTAGAGCGGGTAAACCGAGTCTCCGGAGATCTTGCCACGGGTGTCGAACAGCAGGTGCGCCTTCGCGGCGATGTCCGCCAGGTCGTACTCGGTGTGCGCCTGCAGCAGGATCGTGAGGTCGGCGGCGTCGGCCGGCGAGGCGGCGCGGGGGATGTCGCGGCCGTCGACCTGCCAGCGGTCCACGTACGGGTCGTGGTAGCTGAGCACCGCGCCGCGCTGCAGCAGCTTGCGGGCGATCGGGCGGGCCGGGCTCTCCCGCTGGTCGGCGATGTCCTTCTTGTAGGTGACGCCCAGCAGCAGCACCTTCGCCCCGTTGAGCGGCTTGGCGTCGGTGTTGAGGAGCTCGGCCGCGCGGTCGACGACGTAGCCGGGCATCCGGGAGTTGATCTCCTGGGCCAGCTCGACGAAGCGGAACGGGTGCTTGAGCTCGGCCCGCACCTTGTAGGAGAGGTAGTTCGGGTCGATCGGGATGCAGTGGCCGCCGACGCCGGGGCCCGGGTAGAACGCCTGGAAGCCGAACGGCTTGGTGGCGGCGCAGTCGATCGTGTTCCACAGGTCCACGCCGAGCTCGTGGCAGAAGATCGCCATCTCGTTCACCAGCGCGATGTTGACGTGCCTGTACGTGTTCTCCAGGAGCTTGGCCATCTCGGCCTCGCGGGCGGTCTTGGCCTTGACGACCGTGTCGCAGACGGTGCCGTAGAAGTCCGCGGCCGCCTCGGTGCAGGCCGGGGTGAGGCCGCCGACCACCTTGGGGGTGTTGCGGATGCCGTAGACCTCGTTGCCCGGGTCGATCCGCTCCGGTGAGAACGCCAGGTGGAAGTCGATCCCGGCGGCCAGCCCGGTCGCCTTCTCCAGTATCGGGCGGATGATCTCGTCGGTGGTGCCCGGGTAGGTGGTCGACTCGAGGACGACCAGCGCGCCCGGCTTGAGTATCGCCGCGGCGGACTCGGTCGCGGCCTTGACCGCGGTCGAGGTCCGGGCCGTCGGATTCCGACAGCGGGGTGGGGACGCAGATCACGGTCACGTCGGGCGCGTTGTCGCCGGCCAGCTCGGCCAGGTCGGTGGTGGCGCGGAAGCCGCCCTCGACCATCGTCTCGATGTCGGCGTCGGTCAGGTCGTCGATGTGGCTGCGGCCGACGTTGAGGCCGTCCACGCGTCGGGCGTTGACGTCGAAGCCGGTCACGTTCAGGCCGACCCGGACGGCCTCCTGGGCCAGCGGCAGGCCCACGTAGCCAAGCCCGATGATCACCACGTTCACGAAACCGACCTCCTAGAAGCAACGACCTTTAATCGTAGCGTCGCCGCAGCTTAGCCGTGGCCAGTCGGTTGCGACTGGCCGCCCTAACGCGAAGCATGCGCGGCTCAGATCGCGCCGAGCCGCTGGTACGCCTCACGGTACCGCGTCGCGTTGTGCGCCCAGGTGCGGTCGCGCGCGACCCACTCCCTGGCGTTCGCGCCGAGCTCGGCCCGCAGATCGGGATTGTCGAGGAGACCCTGCAAGCGCGTCGGCGAGCGCGGCCGGGTCGAGCGGCGTCGACAGCAGGCCGGTCACCTTGTCGTTGACGATCTCGCTGAGCGCCTTGACCCCGCTGACCACGACCGGCAGACCGCTCGCCATCGCCTCGACCGGCTTCAGCGGGGTCACCAGCTGGCACACCCGGTCCGGTGTGCGCGGGACCACGAAGGCGTCGAGGACCGCGTGGTACGCCCTGACCTGGCTCATCGGCACGCGGCCGGGGAAGATCGCGTCGAGGCCGAGGGCGGCCGCCTGGCGCTGCAGGGCGGGGCGCTCGGGGCCGTCGCCGACGATCAGCGCCCGCGTCCGGACGCCGCGCTCGTTGAGGATCTTGACCGCCTCGAGCAGCGTGCCGATGCCCTCGTGGGCGACCAGGCTGGAGACCAGGCCGACGACGTGCTCGCCGGGCTTGATGCCGAGGCTCGCCCGGAGCTTTCCCTGGTCGTCGGGGAGGGGCTGGAGGAATTCCTCGCTGACGCCGTTGGGGACGATGATCACCTTGTCCGGGTCGACCCCGCGCTCGAGGATCTCGTCCCGCATCGCCTCGCCCAGCGTCACCACCAGGTCGGCGGCCTTCATGCAGTACGTCTCGAGCGCCCGGGTGCGCAGGTAGCGGTCGCTGAGCTTCAGGTCCCTGGTGCCGGCGTGCCGCGACAGCCAGGTGTCCTCCCAGAATCCGCGCACCTCGTAGACGACCGGGAGCCGGGTCGCGTCGCGGAGCGCGAGCGCGATCACCGCGTTGGCGTAGTTGGAGGCGGCGTGCAGCACGGCCGGCCTCAGCTCGGTGGTGAGGGCGGCGGCGTAGCGCAGATGGGTTTCGTACAGGTGGTCCATCCGGCCGGGCATGACCCACGGGAGCAGCCGGTGGTAGGGCACGCCGTCGACGGTGACGGTTTTCCTGCCGTCGATCGCGCCGGCCGTGACCGGGAAGCCGATCCGGGTCACAACGTGCGGGTCAAGCCCGGCCGCCCGCTGGGCGAGCGCGATCTCCTGGGTGCGGACGGTGTAGCCGGCACTGGTCGACGGCAGCGCGTCGGTCACGATGTGCAGCACCGTGCCCTTGTCCGCTGCGGGCGGCGCGATGGCGTGGTTACGGTGAGATCGCAGGCTCAGGGCGCCCGGCTCCAGCATCTCGATCTCGGCCTGGAAGGTGCGGCGGAGCCGGGCCGCGCGCCAGCCGGGGGCGCCGTCGAGCGCGCTCACCGCGTCGGTCAGCCGCCCCTCCCGGTAGGCCAGCCGCGCCGCCAGCCGGGGACGGGCCGGGTTGTCATCCGAGACCCGGGCGAGGGCCGAGCGCGCGACAGTAGGCTGGTCGACGGCGAGGCTGAAGGCGGCCAGCCGGGCCGGGCGCGCTTCCAACGCGGTGAGCGCGCCGCGGCGGTCCCCCGCGCCCCACAGCGCGGCGGCCCGGCCGTACGGTCCGGCGGCGGAAAGCCAGCGGCGCAGCGGCGCGGGCAGCGCCCGCCAGGCTAGCGTCACCGCGCGCACCGGGTCGTCGGCCACGTGCCGCAGCATCACGGATGCGGCGAGAACGACGGCGCGCGGCGTCGGCTTTACGGTCACGAGGGCAGATGTTATCGGCAATTAGCGGTAGACCACGGCGCACCGTAGTCTCGACCGCATAACCCCGCCGGCTGCAAACCGCGGTCGAACGCGGGCGACACCCGGGTCACAGACGGCACACGACGGATACGTACGAGGGAACGCAATGGGCAGCGCGATCACGCATGTACTAGGGGCCAGGCCCAACTTCGTCAAGGCGGCCCCGGTTATCCGCGCCCTGCGCGCGCTCGGCCACCAGCAGCGGGTGGTGCACACCGGGCAGCACTACGACGAGCGAATGTCCGACGTTTTCTTCGTCCAACTCGGGCTGCCCGAGCCCGACGTCAACCTCGGGGTCGGGTCGGGTACCCAGGCCAGCCAGACGGCGGACGTGCTGGTCGGGATGGAACGCGAGTTCATTGACCAGTCGCCGTCGCTGGTGGTGCTCTACGGCGACGTGAACTCGACCGTCGGCGCCGCCCTGGCCGGGGCCAAGCTCGGGGTGCCGCTCGCGCACGTCGAGGCCGGGCTGCGCAGCTTCGACAACACGATGCCGGAAGAGATCAACCGGCGGCTGACCGACCAGCTGTGCGACCTGCTGTTCGTCACCTCGCCCGAGGCCATCGGCCACCTGGCGCGCGAGGGCAGGCCCGACTCGGCCATGCACTTCGTCGGCAACCCGATGATCGACACGCTCATCGCCAACCTGGACAAGTTCGACTCGGCGGCCGCCCGGGCGGTTTACGACCTGGGCGACCGGCCGTACGTGGTGGCCACCTTGCACCGGCCGGCCAACGTCGACAACCCGGAGCGGGCGGCCGAGCTCGTGCAGGCGCTGCACGAGGTGGCCACCAAGCTCGACGTGATCATCCCGCTGCACCCCCGGGGCCGGGCGACGCTGACCGCGGCCGGGCTGCTGGACAGCGAGCGCATTCACGCGGTGGACCCGCTCGGCTACGTTGAGTTCATGTCGCTGGTGCGCGGGGCGGCCGCGATCGTGACCGATTCGGGCGGCGTGCAGGAGGAGACTACGCTGCTGCGCGTGCCCTGCCTCACCCTGCGCCCCAACACCGAGCGGCCGATCACCATCACCAGCGGCTCCAACCGCCTCGTCACCCGCGATGATCTGGCCGCCGCGGTGCTGAAGGCCTGCGACGACGGACCGTACCCGGGCGAGCTCCCGCCGCTCTGGGACGGCCAGGCCGGCCCCCGGATCGCGCGGATCATCACCGCGTGGCTCGAGGCGGGCCGATGACCGACATGAGCCCGGCCGACCCGGCCGGCGCCGTCGGCAGCGCACTCGCGGAGGACGCCGGGGTGGCGGCCGAGCGCGAGCGGCTGGCCCGCCAGCTCCGCGAGACCCGCATGCAGCTGGCCATGACCGAGACCCGGCTGGCCGCGCTCGAGCAGTCGTCGACGATGAAGTTCGGCCGCACGATCGCGAACGCGGCCAAGAAGCCGTGGCCGCGCGGCGCGCTGCTGCCCCGCGACCTGTTCCGGCTCTGGAAGGACCGGGCCGCGCCCAAGAGCGGCGCCAAGAACGCCGCCACCGCGCTCGCCGCCGCCCAGCTGGCCGACCTGTCGGGGACCGGCGGCCGGTTCCTGTCCTCGCTGACCGCGCCGGGCGTGCTGGCGCTGGCCGACCCGGCCCTGACGCTGGCGGGCGGCCTGTCGGCCGGATCGGTCGGCACCGGGGCGGGCCTGGTGATCACCGGCGCGATCAGCGCGCTCGGCTGCGCCACCCTGGCCCCGGAGGCGGTCGTCCACCCGCTGCTCCCGCACGACGCCGACGTGCTGCTCGAGGGCACCGGCGCCGACCTGGTGCTGATCGAGGCGGCGGCGCTGCTGCCGGGCGCCCCGTGGGCGTACGCGACCGACCCGGCCGCGGCCGATCGCGGCCGCCGGCTGGCGCGGCTGATCGTGCTCGCCCGCTCCCTGGGCAAGCCCGTCGTCCTGGTCCGCAACGTACCGCAGTCGCTGATGCCGGGCATCGGCTGGCTCGCGGCCAGCTGCGACGCGGTGATCGAGACCGGCCTGGGGGTGCAGCTGGCGCGGTTCAACCCGATCGGCATCACCGTCGCCCGGGCCACCACCCCGGTCTACGCGGGGGCCCGCGATCCCCGGGAGGCGCCCGCCGTCCGGGCGCTGCTCGACGCGCTGACCGAGGGGCCCAACCCGGCGGTGCAGCTGGCGGGCGATGCCGCCCGGTCGTGGCGGGCGCTGCCCGCCCTCTACCGTGACCACGCGGTGTTCGTCACCGCCTCGGCCGACCAGGCCAGGGAACAGGCCGCCAGTGGCGCCCGGGTGATCGGGCCGCTCGGCTCCGGCACCGACGCAGGCACCGTCCGGAGCCAGCTCGAGGCGGTCCGCGGCGGCCGCCCGGCGGGCATCACCGACGTCCGGAGCTGGCTGCGGGAGATCTTCGCCGACCACGCGGCCCCCGCCCGGCTGGCCGACATCGTGCGGGCGGCCGAACTGCCGGCCGACCTCGTCCGCGGGCGGCAGCTCGCGGTGCTGGCCCGGGTGGCCGACGGCGACGCGGCCGGCTGGCGTCGGCGCTGCTCGACCAGCGGCTGCGGCCGACCGAGGTGATCGCCGCGGTGCCGTCGGACAGCGCGTCGGCGCCCGCCGTGCGCGAGGCGCTGGGCAAGCTCACCGACCATGACATCCGGGTCGTCGTCACGCCCGAGGACCCCGCCGTCTCCGCATCAGACGCCGGCGACGCGGGCCTGGACTGGGCCCGGCCGCTGGCCCGGCTGGCGGACGCGCCGTGGCTGGCGCCGTGGACCGCCGACCACTCCAGCCGTCCGTCGACGTACCTGCTCGACCTGGCCTGCGCGCGGGAGTGCGCCCAGGCGGACGCGGTCGGGTTCGGCACCGGCGAGTACGAGTTCACCCACTGGCTGGAGCGGCCCGCGCTGGTCAGGTCGGCGCTGCTGGCCCCCGGCGGCCCGGCCGCGGCCGACTGGGGCAGCCACGGGCTGCGGCTATTCACGATCATCGCCTAAGTGGAATTTTCAGGAACGGAGCGACACCCATTGGCCGGATCAAGACCAAGCGCGCTGGTCTACGGTGACGTCGACCTGAACCTGCTCGACGGCTCGGCCATCTGGCTCCAGTCCGTCACCCAGGCTCTGGTGGCGGCCGGGTGCGCGGTCACGCTGGTGCTCAAGGCGCCGGTCCGCACCGACCGGCTGATCGCCCCGCTGCGCGACGTGGCCGAGGTCACGATCCGCTCACCGCACGCGGAGAACCTGCTGCCGGGGCTGACCGAGTCCAGCCTCACCGTTTCGCAGGCGATCTCGGTGCTGTCGGCCGTCGACGCCGCCAGCCGGCACGACCTGGTGGTGCTGCGCGGCCGGGCGCTGGTCTCGGCGGCGGCGCGCGACGGCGCGTTCGACGGGCGGCTGTGGTCGTACCTGACCGACGTGCCGCAGGCGATCCCGGCGGTGACGCCGAAGGCGGCCGAGGATCTCACGATCATCGCCAAGGCCTCCCGGTTCCTGCTCTGCCAGACCGAGGAGCTCCGCTGCTTCCTCGAGGGGTCAGTGGCGGCGGCCTGCTGGAAGTCGGTGTTGTTCCCGCCGGTGCTCCCCGCGCTTGACCTACACCGCGATCCCGAACGGACTCCTGCCTCGGGCGGGGCGCCGTTGAAGCTCGTCTACACCGGGAAGTTCGCCCCCCGGTGGAACACCCTGGAGATGACCCGGCTGCCGGCCCTGCTGGCGTCCCGCGGCGTCACCGCCGAGGTGCACATGGTCGGCGACAAGGTGCACGACGACCCGCGCGACGCCGGCTATAAGCGCCGGATGCGGGCCGCCCTCGGCGAGGTCGGCACGCCGACGGCGGACGGGGTGATCTGGCACGGCGGGCAGCCGCGGGCGGAGGCGATGCGGATCGCGGCCGAGGGGGACATCGGGCTGTCCTGGCGTCATCCCGAGCTCGACGCGTCGCTCGAGCTGTCGACCAAGGTGCTCGAATTCGGCCAGCTCGGGCTGCCGGTGATCCTGAACCGGACGCCGATGCACGAGGCGCTCCTTGGCGCGGACTACCCGCTGTTCGCCGCGTCGCTTGACGATGTGGCCGACGTGGCGGCGCTGGCGGCCGGCTCGCCGGCCGTGTTCCGGCTGGCGGCGTCGCGGACCCAGGCGGCGGCGGAGGCGTTCGCGCTTGACCGGGCGGCGGACCGGCTGCGGGTCTACCTGTCCCAGGCGGTCGCGTCTGATCCGCCCGCTGCTTCTGACGCGTCGGGAGGGTTCGGTCGCCCGGGCGGCGGGCCGCTGCGGGTGGTGATCGCCGGGCACGACCTGAAGTTCTTCACCCCGCTGATCAGGTACTTCGGGCTGCAGCCGGACCTCGAGGTCCGGGTGGACCAGTGGGCGGCCCTCGGCGAGCACGACGAGGCGGTGTCGAAGGAGCTGGCCGAATGGGCCGACGTCGTCATCTGCGAGTGGTGCGGCCCGAACGCCGTCTGGTACAGCCGCCACAAGCGCCGCGACACCCGGCTCCTGGTCCACCTGCACCGGTTCGAGCTGTACTCGCACTACCCGGGCCAGGTCAAGATCGGCAACGTCGACCAGGTGATCTGCGTATCCGATCACTACGCCCGGCTGACCCGCGAGCACACCGGGTGGCCGGCCGCCAAGGTCATCACGGTGCCCAACCCGCTTGACATCTCCCAGCTCGACCGGCCCAAGCTCGACGGGGCGCGGTTTCACCTCGGCATGATCAGCATCGTGCCGTCGCGCAAGCGGCTTGACCTGGCACTTGACGTGCTCGAAGAGCTCCGCCGGGACGATGACAGGTACCTGCTCTACGTGAAGTCGAGCATGCCATGGGAGCACTGGTGGATCTGGCAGCTTCCGACCGAGCGCGAGCACTACTCGGTCGCGCTGCGCCGGGTGCAGCGCTCGCCGCTGCTGCGCGACGCCGTGGTCTTCGACGACGGCGGGCCTGATGTGGCCGCCTGGCTGCGCCGGGTCGGGTACGTCCTGTCCACCAGCGACGACGAGTCGTTCCACGTGGCCCCGGCCGAGGGCATGGCGTCCCGGGCGGTGCCGGTGATCAGGCACTGGCCGGGCGCGGACACCATCTACGACCGCCGCTGGATCGGGGAGACCCCGGCCGACCTGGTCGCGTCCATCGTCGCCCTCGACTCCGACGCGGCCTGGCAGGCGGCCGGCCAGGCCGCCCACGAGCAGATTCAGGCGTTCGACCTCGGCGCGGTCTGCCGGGCCTGGCACCGGCTGATCATCGGCGACCCGGCCGACGGTCACGGCCCGGCCCACGAGCTCGAGGACGCCCGGGGCGCCGGCCGATGAGCCCTCGCCTCGGCCACGGCGCGGGGCGCGTCCCGCGATGAGCGCCTTCTTCACGCTCGCGGTGAGCGCGGCCTCGCCTCGGCTGTGCGCGGAGCTGGCCGACCGGGCGCGGGTCGCCGATCCGGCGGTGATGCCGATCCCGGGGCCGGCCGTGGTCGCCTGGCGCTCCCCCGACGGCCGCGCCGCCCTGCTGCACTGGGGCGGCCCGCCGGGCGCGGGCGAGGCCGGCATCGGCGGGCGAGCCCGGATCCGCAGACCAGCCCGCATCCGCTGGAAGTGATGGTGACGTCGCAGGCCGGGACGATCTGGGCCGACTCGGCCACGCCCGGGCAGCGGGCGCGCGCCGGTCGTCGCCCGCACCTCGGTCACCCGCGTCGATCCGGTTTACGTGGCGGAGGTGCCAGGCGCGGTCATCGTCGCCGACCGCGCGATCTGGGCCGCCTGGACCGCCAGCCGCCTCGACGCCCACGACCCGCTGCACGTGGCCGCGCTGCTCAATCCCGGCTTCCCGCTCGGCTCGGCGACCCCCTTCAGCGGGGTGTCCGCCCTCACCCGGTCCACCACCCTGCACTTGCTCAACGGCGACCTCACCCGGCTGCCGAACCCGGCCGGGGCGGCCGAGCCCTCGTCCGCCCGTTCCCGCCGACGGGCCCGGCGGCGGACGCCTGGGCGGCGCTCGGGCGGTGGCCGACGGGCTGGTCGCGGCGGTCGCGCACCTGGCCGACGCCGGCCAGCCGGTCGAGCTCAGCCTGACCGGCGGCAAGGACAGCCGCCTGATCGCCGCCGCGCTGGTCGCGGCCGGGGTGCCGGTGGTGGCGCGGACGCACGGGTTCGCCGATCACCCGGACGTCGTGGTGGCGGCCGAGATCGCGCGCAGGCTCGGCATCGAGCACCTCGTCAGGACCCCGGCCGCGCCCGGCCAGCAGGTCGATGTGCTCGGCCGGATCCGGGCGACGGTGCTCGTCGCGGACGGGATGCTGTCGGCGTTCGAGAACGTCGGCAGGCCCGACCCGGCACGCCTCCTCGGTGGTCACCGCGGGCGGCCACGGCGGCGAGCTGCTGCGCGGCGGCTACGCGGAGACCGCGGCCGGGCGCCCGGGCGCGGCAGGCGGGCTGCGCGCCGCCCTGGGACCGGCCCGCCGGGCCGCGCGGGCGGCGGAGCTGCTGCGCCGCCTCACCAGCAAGCACCTCGGCCTGATCCGCACCGGCCCGGCGGCCGGCTACGTCGCCAGCCTCGCCCCCTGGTCGGCCGCGCTGGCCCGCAGCCCGCTGCACGCGCTCGACGACTTCTACCTGGTCAACCGGGCTGGCCGGTGGTCGGCGGCGGCCCGGCAGGCGTACCTGATCAGGGAGCACCTGGTGCAGCCGCTGTTCGACGACCGCGTCGTGCTCGCGGCCAGGGCCGTCCCGCTGGCGGACCGGATCAGCGGCGCGCTGTCGGCGGCGGTGCTGGCCGAGCTCTGCCCCGCCCTGACCGACGTCCCGCTGGCGGGGAAGCCGCCCAAGGCCGCGGCCGGCGCCGGGCAGGCCCCGTTCGACTGGCGTCGCCAGTACGGCGAGGCGATCGGCGCCCTGCTGCGCGACTACACCTTCGACCTCGGCGCTCCGGCGGGCCTGTTCGCGGTGGTGAACCGCTCGGCGGCGGAGAAGCTCCTCGCCCAGCCGCACGCCGACCCCGCCACCGTCTGGGCCCTGGCCACCCTCGCCTGCCTGCTATCGGGCGACTACCGCCACGCCCGCAACCCCGCCCAGCTCGTCAGCGTCTCCTAACCATCGCCGCGTGCGCCGGTGCTGGCCGGCCGCGCGCCTCGCGCTTCTTGCTGTTATCCAGCGTGGTGTCGCCCGCGCCTGCGATATCGGCCATCTCCAGCAGCCAGGCCGGACGATTGTGGATCGTTGTGTACACCCGGGTGTACACAACGATCCACAATCTTGCCGTGACCAGGATGGTGGACACACTTCTTGCTGTTATCTCGTCCTGGGGCATAAGCGCCGAGCAGGTGGGGCCGGTCGGGGGCGGAGGGGGTGCGGTCAGCCTCGGCCGTAGAGGGCTTCAGCCTGCCAGAAGAAGACGATGCCGAGGAGGAAGATGACGATGCCCCAGCCGGCGGCGGCGATCCAGAGGTCGTTGTTGGTGACGATCGCGTGGCAGTAGGACTGCAGCGGGATGTTCGAGATCCGGGTGAGCGCGCTGTTACCGGACGCGGGGATGTTGACCGTCGGCGGTTTGACGCCCTTGAATAGGTTCGCGGGCATGAACCAGGTCGGCACGTTCTTGGTGCCCTTGAGGATGAACCCGCCGGTGTCGCTGGTCACGCCGTTGATCCTGGCCTTGCCGAGGAACTGCTGGCAGAGCCCATTGTTGAAGGGCTGGTTGCCGGCCGAGTTGGCTCGGTAGGAGCTCATGAACGCGACCCGGATCAGCGAGATGAAGACCGCGAACGGGTTGAGCGACAGGACCTGCTTCTCCCACGGTTTCAGCACGGCCGGCAGCGTGATGATCAGGTACATGACGCCGCAGAAGTAGCGCGAGATCCGGAGGAAGAACGGGATCAGCTCGGAGACGTCCGCCATCGCGCCGCCGAGCCGGGCGACGATCAGCGCCGCCCCGGTATTGAACATCGACTGCAGCAGGATGGCCGGGATCAGCAGCAGCCAGTACCAGGTTGGATACTGTCCGCTGATCAGCATCACGACGGTGACCACGACCATGCCGACCAGCATCTGCTGCAGCTCGACGATCACGTAGGCCAGCGGCAGCGATGCCCGCGGAAAGTACAGCGCCCGGATCAGCTGCAGGTTCGCGCGCATCACGTTCGAGCCGGTCACGATCGACCGCTCGGAGAACGCGAACACGAACACGCCCGTGATCAGGAACGCCGGGTAGTGGGCCACGCCCCGCGCGGCCTCGAACAGCAGGCCGAAGATCAGGTAGTAGACGCCCGCGTTCAGCAGCGGGGTGAGCACCTGCCAGAGCTGGCCGAGCCGCGCCTCGGTGTACATCGAGACGTTACGCGCGGTGGCGTAGCCGATGATGAAGTGCCGGCGCTGCCAGAGCATCCTCAGGTAAGCGCGCAGCGTCGGCCGCGCTCCCGCGTTCCGCAGTCCGTACTCGGCCGCGATTTCCGAGAGGTTACCGGTGGGCACCCGGGGTGCTTCCGGCGCGACGACAGCACCGCTCTCCAGGCTGCCTGGAGCGCTGATCTGCCCACTCGCGCTGATCTGGCCACTGTTGTCCACGACGGGGAAGTCTATTGGACGCCGGCCATGCGACGGCCACCGACGGAGCGGTTGAGAGTAAGCCGCGTCCGTTCCGAGCGGAAATCTTTATCCCTTTTTTACAGGCCAGAGTCCTCGACCCGAACCAGGATCCGGCGGCACTCCTCGCAGCGCACCACCTCGTCGGGGGCCGCCGCCCGGATCTCGTTCAGGTCGACGGTTGAGAGCTGGACCCGGCAGCCGAGGCACTGACCGCGACGGAGCGGCGCCGCGCCAAGCCCGCCAGACTGAGCGCGGACGCGATCGTAGAGCGTGAGCAGGTCATCGGGGAGGCCGGCCACCACGCTCGCCCGAGCCGTCTGCGCCTTCGCCGCCAGCTCGTTGATCTCGCCCAGGGCGACGTCGCTGCGCGCGGTCACCGAGGCGGTGTCGGCGGCCACGGTCTCCCCCTCAGCGGCGGCGCCGTCCCGCAGCGCCTGCGCCGCCTCGCGCTTCTCCATCAGCTCGAGCACGCCCTCCTCGAGGTCGGACTGGCGGCGGCGGAGCGAGGCGACCTCGGACTGGAGCGACTCCAGCTCGCGGGCGTTCGAGACCTGGCCGGCGTTGAGCCGCTGGTTGTCCCGGTCGATGCGGACCCGGACCTGTTCCACGTCGCGTTCCGCCCGGGAGAGCTCACGGTCCAGGTCGGACAGGTTGGTATCCGCGATCGTGATCGCGTCCCTGACCTTGGCCGCGCGCTCGCCGAGGTGCGCGAGCTCGGCTATTTCGGGCTGGGTGCGCCGTCGGTGGTCGAGCCTGCTCAGCTCGGTGTCCAGGTCGGCTAGTTCAAGCAGCCGCAGCTGCGCCTCGGGAGATGCCTTCACGAAGGGCAACGTTAGTCGCCCGCGCGGGCGTTGTCGCATGGTAGACACTTCGGCATGGGGATCCCTCGGGTAAGTAGGCCCTATATGCCCGGGTACGGTGTGTCCGGTCCGGAGCACGGGACCGGCCTGTTGCACTGGTCCTGGGCCGCCGAGCGGCTCACCGCCGCGCGGAATTACTGGGTGGCCACCGTCTGGCCGGACGGCCGCCCGCACACCATGCCGGTCTGGGGCATGTGGGATGACAGCACGCTCTGGTTCACCTCCGCGGCCGGTTCCAGGAAGGTGAAGAACCTCAGGCACGACCCGCGGTGCTGCGTGACCACGGAAGACGCGTCCGACCCGGTGATCATCGAGGGCGCCGCGCGGTTCGTCACCGACACCCCGACCCTGCAGCGGGTGGTCGACCTGATGAACGCCAAGTACCACAGCGGGGTCGACCTGGACTTCCTGCACCCGGCCAAGAACGCGACGATCGGCGTCCGCCCCCAGCGCGTGTTCTCCATGCTGCACAGCGACTTCACCGGCTCCCCGACCCGCTGGGTGTTCGACGAGGAGTGACTTCAGCATTTCTTCGGCAACTGGTAAGGAAATCCGAATCTTTCGAATGCTCGAATGGTCAATCCCGCAGGTAGCGTTACTACGTAATACCTAGGTCCACATGATCACGTAGCCCGCGTAACGCGGGCTCTATTGCGACGGACTAAGGGTGCATGACTTCTAGGACTGGGCTATCCCGAGGCTGGGGCGCCCTCTGCGGGCTCCTCGCCGCCGCGCTGGCGATGGGCATTGCGCAGCTTGTCGCCGGAGTGTCGGTGCCGGCGGCTTCACCGGTGATCGACGTCGGGTCGGTGGCGATCAACCACACGCCGCTGCCGGTGAAGGTGTGGGCGACCTCGACGTTCGGCACCAACGACAAGACCGTCCTGCTGGCGGGCGTGTTCGTCGTCGTGTTCCTGTACGCGATGGGAGTGGGCGTGCTGGCGGCCCGGCGGCTCGCCCTGGGGTACGCCGGGCTCGCCCTGTTCGCCTGCCTCGGGATCGCGGCCGCGGTCACCAGGCACGGGGCGTCGCCCGGGTACGCCCTGCCGACGGTGGTCGGCGCGCTGGCGGGCGCGTACGCGCTGTACCGGCTCATCGGGTCGGCGCAGTCGATGACGGCCGCGCCTGCGGTTGAGCGCCGCCCCCGCAGCTCGGGAGGGACGCGTCCCGCCCGCGACCTGCGCGCACCGGACGCCCCGCCGCCGATCGAGTTCAAGGACCCGAGTAGCTGGACCGACCCCACCGCCGACGCAGACGAGCCCGGGAACCTTGACGGGCCCGACGGGTCTGAGCGGTCCGACCCCGCGGACGAGCTGCGGGCGCCTGACCTGCTTGGCGAGCCCGGTCGCGGGGCGGACGAGACCGGCCGCGGGCCGGGCGCCGGGCGTGGGCCGGGTGAGCCAGGTGCCGGGCGAGGCCCGGGCGAGGCCGGTCGCGGGCCCGGTGAGGTTGTTCGCCGGACCGGCGGGGCTGGTCCCGCGCGGGCGGGGGCGGGCCGGGACGGGGCGGGCGGGCCGGTGATCACCGCGACCGCCGACCGGCGCTCATTCCTGCTGACGGCGGGGGTGACGGTGGCGGCGGCGGCGATCGGCGAGGTCGCCGGGCGCACCTTCGCCACCCGCAAGAACGTCTCCGCCGCGCAGGCGGCGGTGCGGTTCCCGCGGGCGGCGGTGCCTGCGCCGCCGCTGCCGGCCGGGGTGAACCTGCCGGTGCCAGGGATCTCGCCCTTCATCACGCCGAACGGCCAGTTCTACCGGGTGGACACCGCCCTCATCATCCCGCAGGTCGACCCGACCGGCTGGCAGCTCCGCATCCACGGCATGGTCGCCCGCCCGATCACGATCAGCTTCGACCAGCTCTTGCACCGCCCGCTGATCGAGGACTACATCACCCTGACCTGCGTGTCCAACCCGGTCGCGGGCCCCTACGTCGGGAACGCCAAATGGCTCGGCGCGTCGCTACCGTCGCTGATCCGGGCGGCCGGGCCGCTGCGCGGGGCGGAGCAGCTGTTCTGCACCTCGGTGGACGGGTTCACCTCCGGGGTGCCGCTGGCGACGGTGCTCGACGCCGGGCGGGACTCGCTCGTCGCGGTGGGGATGAACGGCGCCGCGCTGCCGACCGCGCACGGGTTCCCGGCCCGGCTGGTGGTCCCCGGCCTCTACGGGTACGTGTCGGCCTGCAAGTGGGTGGTCGACATCGAGGTGACGACCTGGGCGGGCGCCGCCGCCTACTGGTACCAGAACGGCTGGGCGCAGCAGGCGCCGATCAAGACCGAGTCCAGGATCGACGTCCCGGCCTCCGGCTCGTCGGTCAAGGCGGGCAAGGTCTCGGTCGCCGGGGTGGCGTGGGCGCAGCACAAGGGCATCGAGGCGGTCGAGGTCCGGGTGGACAAGGGACCCTGGCAGGAGGCGACGCTGGCGGCCGTGCCCGACCTCGACACCTGGCGGCAGTGGGTCTGGGAGTGGGACGCGACCGACTCCGGCTCGCACACGATCGAGGCGCGGGCGACCGACAAGACGGGCTACACGCAGACGGCGGTGCAGACGCCGGAGGCGCCCAACGGCGCCTCCGGCTACCCCGTCGCGCAGGTCACCGTCTCTTAGGCTGCGCCAGCGCTCAGCGTCGGATGCTCAGCCGCGCTGTGGCAGCTGCTGAAGCGCCCACTTGTTGCCGTCCGGGTCGGCGAAGAAGACAAACCGGCCCCAGTCGAGGTCCTGGATGTCGCTGACCTCGGCCCCGCGCTTGACAAGCTCCGCGTGCGCGGCCTCAACGTCGGCGACCACCATCTGCAGGCCGCGCACGCTCCCCGGCTCGCCCTCGACGATGCCCCGGCCGATCGCGATCGAGCAGGCCGACCCGGGCGGGGTCAGCTGCACGAAACGGATCTCATCGCTGACCGTGTGGTCGTGGTCGGCGTTGAAGCCAGCCTTTTCTGTGTAGAACGCCTTGGCACGGTCCACGTCAGAAACCGGGACGGCTATCAGCTCGAGCTTCATGTCCACCATTGGCTTGCCTCCTTGTGTGCTTGCTGTCTACCCCTTCACCCTAGGCGACCAATTAGGAAGACTACGTTCCTAATAACGTGGCAGACTTGATGTCATGCTGGAAACGTCGGCGCGGCTGCTGCGGCTGCTCTCGCTGCTGCAGACCCCGCGCGAGTGGACCGGCGCCGAGCTCGCCGAGCGGCTCGCGGTGTCGTCACGGACCGTCAGGAATGACGTGGACAAGCTCCGGGAGCTCGGCTACCCGGTGCTCGCCACCCGGGGATCCGCCGGCGGGTACCGGCTCGGCGCGGGCGCGGCGATGCCGCCGCTGCTGCTCGACGACGACGAGGCCGTCGCGGTCGCGGTGGGGCTGCGGGCCGCCGCGACCGGAGCGGTCGCCGGGATGGCGGAAGCCTCGCTCGGGGCGCTCGCCAAGCTCGAGCAGGTCCTGCCCGCCCGGCTGCGCGCCCGGGTGAGCGGGCTGCAGTCGATCATCACGCCCGTGCCCTTCGCGTCGCAGGGCCCGGTAGTCGACCCGGACGTGCTGACCGCGGTCGCGGCCGCGTGCCGCGCCAGCGAGCGGCTGCGGTTCTCGTACACGTCGCATGACGGGTCGCTCAGCGACCGCGAGGCGGAACCGTACCAGCTGGTGAACTGGGGGCGGCGCTGGTACCTGGTCGCGTTCGACATCGGCAGGAACGACTGGCGGACGTTCCGGGTAGACAGGGTGACCCCGCGGACGCCCGGCGGCCGGCGGTTCACGCCGCGCCCATTGCCTGCGGCCGACATCGCCGACTGGGTGGCCAGGCGCGTCGCGACCGGCGGGTGGCAGCACCGGGCGCGGGTGACCGTGTTCGCCCCGGCCGCCGCCGTCAGCGAGCGGATCGGGCCGTACGTGGGGACCGTCACCGCCCTCGACGATCAGACGTGCGTGCTCGACACCGGATCAGACAGCATGACGACGATGGCGGTCTACCTCGGGTTCCTCGGCTGGGACTTTCGGGTGGACGGGCCGCCGGAACTGGTCGCCGAGGTGCGCGCGCTGGCCGACCGGTACGAGCGCGCGCTGCCCGATCAGTGCTAGGCCAGGGCGACAGAAATCGGGGTGAACAGGCGGTCGGGGGCACCGTGATCCGGGACCTCGCCACGGGCCATCACCAGCGTGCGGCTGACCGGCTCGAGGCCGCGCTTGCCGGCCCAGGCGGGGAGTTCCGGGCGGTCCGGGTCGAGGTCGAGGCGGATGGTGCCGTGCGCGTGGGCGGCCAGGTCGGCGATGAGGCTGCTCGGCCGCCTCGGCGTCGGGCGCGACGAGCGGACCGATGACGGTCGACGACGGGGTATTCCGCCAGGCCGCCGCGTAGCCGCGAATGCCGGGCCGGGAGTGGCTCGCGTGGCCGGAGTCGGCCGCGTGGTGGGCGCCGTCCGCGAGGACGGTTATTCGGTCCGCGAAGCCCGGTAGCCGGGTAAGCACGTGGGCTCGGTCCGCGCCGAAGGCGGCGCGGTCGACGGCGAGGATGGCGGGCAGGTCGGCTTCGGTCGCCGCTCGCGTGAATCCGGTCGCATTCGCCGCACCGACCGCGCCGACCGCGCCAGCCTGCGCTGGCGTCGGCCCGGCCGGGCCGGAACGCGCCCACGAAGGACACGTTCCGGCGGACCGGCAGGAAGCCGAGCTTCTCGTACAGGGGCCGACCCAGATCGGTCGCGAACAGCGTCACGGTGGCGTCGGCGGCCTCGGCGAGCACGTGCTCCATCAGCCCGCGGCCCAGTCCGCGACGCCCGTATCTGGCCGCGACCAGCATCATCCCGACCGACGCGAGGTCCGGCCCCCACCGGGTCAGGACCACCGCCCCGGCCAGGCCGCGCCCGTCGGGCGCGTCGACGCCGAAAGCCTCGGACGCCGTCAGCAGCAGCGACCACTTGGATCGCTCGGGCGACCAGCCGCGGTCGACTGACAGGGCGACGCACCGCTTCAGGTCGTCGGGTGCCAGCCTGCGGATGGGCGGAAACGAGTCGGTAGTCACGGATCCCGAGGCTACGGGGACGCCGCCGCTGCTCGCGATGGATTTTCTGCGGCGGGCCCGAGCGGCCCGCTCAGGTGGCGGCCGGCCGCTTCCGCCCGGCCCGGGCGGTCTGGCCCTGCGGCGCGGCCGGCTTCGTCCTGGCCGCGAAGACTAGCCGCTCGGCCGCGCTCCACCCGGTCGAGGTGACCAGGTAGATCACGCCGGCCAGGGGCGCGAAGGCCGCGATCAGCACCGTGAGGTACGGGGCGACCTTGCCGAAGGTGGTCAGGGCGCCGGATCCCGGCTGGGCGTCTACCGGTGCACGGACGGCGGGCGCGGGTTGCGGCAGGGCACGGCGGGCTGCTCGGGCCGCGTACCAGCAGGCCGCTGCGAGGATGGCGAGGACGCCGAGGAAGACGACGCCGTGCCCGCTGAGGATTCCGGCGCCGGAGAGCCAGTGGCTGCCAAGCGGCACGCCGAGCAGGTCGCGGGAGAGCAGCCGGTTCGAGGCGCCCCCGACCGTCGGCGAGCGGAACAGCAGGTATAGCACGCTGAAGACCGGCCACTGGACGAGCAGCGGCGCGAAGCCCGCGAACATGCTGGTGCCCTCGCGCTGGTAGAGCGCGGTCAGCTCGCGCTGCAGGCGGTCAGGCTGCTTAGCGTGCCGCTGGCGCAAGCGCTGGATCTCCGGGGCGAGTCTGGCCTGGGCGGCCTGACCGCGCAGCGCGCGGAAGGTCAGCGGCGAGACCAGCAGCCGGACCGCGATCGTGATGATGATGATCCCGGCGACGGCGGCGAGGCCGCCCAGGAGCGGGGTGAGGACGCTGGTTAGGGCGAAGACGAGGTGGTAGGCGGCGTCAACGGGGACGCCGAACAGAGTCGACATGGCAGGCGAAACCTTCCAGCAGTGATGGTCGAGATGGGTGCTGGAAAGCGGCGCTGATCACCGCAGCGCGAAGCGATGGCGCGGTAGGCGCCGGTGATACGGCAGGGCGCTGGATCAGGCGGCCGCTGGGGCCGCCGATGGCGCTCTTGGCCTGCTACGCCCGCGCGCGTCCGGGTCGCGCTGGGGCAGGAACGCGACCCGCCATGACCGGCGGCGGAGCGCGGCGACCCGACGCCGGACCGGGATCGCGCCTGCCGCGACCGCGACGCTGGCGCTGATCGCGCCGGCCCCGGCCAGTTCGACTGCGAGCACGGCCACGGCGAGCACCGCGACCGTGAGCACGGCCGCCCGCTGCGGCGAGTCCGCCCAGGCGAGGACGGCAGGCAGGTGGCACGCCAGCTGCCACAGCCAGGAAAGCACGGCGAGCGCGCTATCCGGCAGTCCCGTCGCCATCCGTGTCAGCCTCCGCCGCTCGGCCAAGATCGAGTAACTACGTAAAGCGTAGTCCCTCCCGGCCCCCGTCGCCAGCAGCGCCGGCGACGCTCCTGGACCGGTACTCCCTGGGTTAGCCGGCGGCCATCTCGGCGACGCCGGACAGCAGGCGGTCGACGTCGGAGTCGTCGTTGTAGTGGACGAGGCCGGCCCTGACCGCCCCTTCGGACTGCGAGGCCGAGCACCTGGCAGAGCTCGTACGCGTAGTTGTCGCCGTCCCACACGTTGACGCCGCGCGACGACCAGGTGCTCGGCCACCGCCGGCGGGGCCGACCGCGCCGACGTTGAAGAAGGCGGTCGGCGCGCGCCGGGCGGCCTTGCCGTACAGCGGTCACGTCGCCGAGCTTCGCGAGCCCGTCGAGCAGCCGGGCGAACAGCCCGGCCTCGTGCGCCTCGACCGCCGCCATCGACGCGAGGACACGCTCCCGGCGGGTCGCGCCGCGCCAGCGCGTCGGCCGCGCCCAGGGTGCCGAGCCCGGCCAGGTGGTCCACCGCCGCGGTGACGCCCGCCAGGTCGGCGAACGGCAGCGTGCCGCGCTCGAACCGCCACGGCACCGCGTTGGACGACGGGGCGAGCTTGTCCGGCCAGACCGTCTCGAGCAGGGCCGGGTCCGCCGCCAGGGCGGCCACGTGCGGCCCCGACCACTTGTAGGCGCTGGTCGCGTAGAAGTCCGCCCCGAGCGCGGCGATGTCGACCGGCACGTGCGGGGTGGCGTGCACGCCGTCCACGTAGCAGAGCGCGCCGACCGCGTGCGCGTAGCCCGCGATCGACGCCACGTCGGGACGGGTCCCGATCGCGTTCGACGCCGCGGTCACCGCGACCAGCCGGGTCCTCGGCCCCACCAGCTCGGCGTACTGCTCGGTGGGAAGCTCGCCGGTCGCGAGGTCGATCTCGGCCCAGCGGACGAGCGCGCCGACCCGGCCGGCCGCCTGGATCCACGGCCGGATGTTGGAGTCGTGGTCGAGCCGGGAGACCACGATCTCGTCGTCGGTGGTCCACTGCCGGGACAGCGCCTCCGACATCCGGTAGGCGAGCGTGGTCGCGCTCGGCCCGAACACCACCCCGTCGGCGGTGCCGCCGACCAGGTCGGCGACCGCCGCCCGGGCCTGCGCGACGATCGGATCGGACCGGCGGCTGGCGGCGAAGGCGCCGCCCAGGTTCCCGATCCCGGCGCGGTAGGCGTCCGCGATCGCGTCGATCACCGGGACGGGAACTTGCGTCCCCGCCGCGCCGTCCAGGTATGCGTGGCCGTCAGCGAGCGCCGGATAGAGCGCCCGCACGGCGGAGACGTCGAAGGTCAAGAGCCGGAATTCTCCCTGTCGGCCGTACCGGCCAGCGAAGCGGCAGATCGCGCATCAGCATACAGCTCGGTCACCCGCCCGATCGTGACCCCGAACAGCCCGGCGAATCCGGCCACCGCCAGCAGGCCGCCCGCGATGACGTCGGTCTTGGTGGCACCGGTCCAGCCCGCGCCCGCCTGCTGGCAGCCGAGCGCGAACGGCGCGGCGACCAGCCAGATCCCGGCCGCGAAGACCGCCGACCACGCAAGCCGTCCCGACTCGGCTCACCACCACGCGTCCTCGCCGTCGCTCGCGGGCCCCTGGCTGCTGTCGTCGACCTCCGGCGACAGCCTCGGGATCGACATCGGCGCCGACTTCGCCCCGGCATCGCCAGGTCGGCCGCCGTCACCCGGGGTCTCAGCTCCGAGGCGAACCGCGACCGGCGTGGCAGCGGCGACGCCGCGGCGGCCATCGGAGCGGCCGGAGCGGGCTCCCCGGCGAGGGCGGCCAGCTGCTGCGCGAGGGCTGCCCGCCGGTGGCGGCCAGCAGCGGCTCCAGCATCGAGCGCAGTTCGCCGATCAATTCGGCCGCCCGCTCCCCCGGGTTCGCGCCCGCTGCGCTTACCACGGAACCGCCCGGGTTGGTTCGGCTCGCGTGCGATCCGCTCATGGCAGCCGCGTTCACGCAGACGCCGTTCACGGAGGAACCGTTGGCGGCGGCCCCGCTTGCGGCGCTCGCATTCAGGTTGACGCGGGCCCCGTTCACTGCCGAACGGTTCACCGCCGAACCGTTCACGCCGCCGCCATACGAGGCGGCCGCGCCGAACGGTTCGTCGCCGGCCGCCGCGACGCCGAGCGAGACGCCCTCGCCGAGCACGCCGCCCTCGCTCAGCGCGCCGCCGCTGGCGAGCCGGGCCGACCGGCGCGCGGCCCGCCTGGCGCCGCGGGCCGACCGCTCCGCGAGCTTGGCCGCGCGCCGGACGTCGCGGCTGAGCGCCCGCCGGTTCCGCCGCGCCTCCCGCCTTGAGACCAGCGGAAACCGGTCCACCATGACGCCGTCGGCCCGCATCCGCTGCCGCCAGGCGCAGGACCAGCAGACCAGCGACAGGCAGCACACCGCGATCAGGGCCGCGCCCGTAAGCAGGTTAACCCGGCCCGCTCGGCCAGCCGATTCGCCGCCGAATGCCAGCGCCGCCACCACCAGCCAGCCGCCCCCGCACAGGCCCAGGCCGGCGACGCACAGCCCGGACAAGTATCGGGTCATCATTACGCTCCGAAGCCATTCGATAACAGAACATCTGACCCTAGCACTTGAGTACCATCCGTATCTGAAACAACACGCTCCGCAACCCAGACCAATTTCCAACAGAAAAATTCAGGTGACACCTTTCGAGCCGCCAATTAGGCTCGATCTGGTGTCCGCCAGCCCAGTCGCCGCCCTTTGGCGGCTGCATCCCTATCTGCGCCCTTACCGCTACCGGCTGGCGCTGCTGCTGCTGGCCGCCATCTTGTCCACCGGCACCGAGATCGTGATCCCGCTGATCGCCAAGGTCGTCATCGACGGCGCCGTCACCCATCACGAGCGCGCCCTGCTGCTGCCGCTCGGCCTGCTGGCGGTCGGCCTGGGCGCGGCCGGGGCCGCGCTCAGCCTGATCCGCCGCTGGGGAGTGGGCAACGCCGTGGCCGGCATGGAACAGCAGATCAGGGACGACCTGTACCAGCACCTGCAGCGGCTCGACCCGGCCTTCCACGACGAGTGGCAGTCCGGCCAGTTGCTCTCGCGGGCCACCACCGACCTCTCCTCGATCAGGCGGTTCGCCGGCTTCGGGCTGGTGTTCATCTTCATCTCGATCATGACCTTCGCGGCCGTGACCGGCCTGCTGATCTCGCTCAACTGGTGGCTCGGCCTGGTCACCGCCGTCCTGTTCGCCCCGGTGCTGGTCTTCTGCACCCGGTTCGAGCGCCGGTACAAGATCCTCGCCCGGCGGTCACAGGACCAGGACGGCGACCTGACCACGCTGGTGGAGGAGGCCTCGACCGGCGTCCGGGTGCTCAAGTCGCTCGGCCGCGCGCCCCGAGGCGTCGCCAGGCGCACCTGGCCCAGGCGGCCGAGCTCGGCAAGACCCGGATCGAGATGGCCGTCGTCGACGGCATCTTCTGGTCGACCCTCAACCTGGTGCCGAACGCCGCGATCGCCATCAGCGTCGTCCTCGGCGCCCTCGCGATCAGCCATCACGCGCTCTCGATCGGCGGCCTGGTCGCCTTCATCACCCTCGCACTGCAGCTGGTCTGGCCGGTCGAGGCCCTCGGCTACATCCTCGCCTCGGGTGAGGAGGCCGCCACCGCCGCCCAGCGGGTGCTGGAGATCTTCGATACCGAGCCCACCATCACCGACGAGCTCGCCAGCTCCGACCAGACGACGGCCGCCCGGCCGATCGCGTCCGCCGCCCCTCGGGTTCAGCGGGCGGCCGGGGCGGAGCCAGGGACCGTTCGATATGAGCATGTTCGCTTTTCTTATCCCGGTGCCACCGCACCGGTGCTGCGGGACGTGAACCTGCACGTGGCACCGGGAGAGACCCTGGTTCTGACCGGGGCGACCGGGGCCGGGCAAGACGACGCTGCTGCAGCTGCTGCCGCGGCTGGCGGACGCGACCGGCGGGCGGGTGCTGGTCGGCGGGACCGACGTGCGGGACATCCCGCTGGCCGAGCTGCGGGCCGTCGTCGGGTGCGCGTTCGAGGAGGCGACGCTGTTCTCCGCCAGCGTGCTCGAGAACGTCACCTTCGGCGCCGCCTCCGCGACCGAGGACGAGGTCGAGGCGGCGCTCACCGCCGCGCAGGCCCGGTTCGCGTACGACCTGCCGTGGGGGCTCGACACCCGGATCGGCGAGCAGGGCATGGCGCTGTCGGGCGGGCAGCGGCAGCGGGTCGCGCTCGCCCGCGCGATCCTCGCCCGGCCGCAGGTGCTGATCCTCGACGACCCGCTGTCGGCGCTCGACGTGCACACCGAGGAGCGGGTCACCCGGGCCCTGAGCGAGATCCTGGCCGGGGTCACCGCGATCGTGGTGGCGCACCGGCCGTCCACGGTCGCGCTCGCGGACCGGGTCGCGCTGCTTGACGGCGGGGTGATCGCCGCCACCGGCAGCCACCGGGAGCTGATGGCGAACGAGCCGATTTACGCCAACCTGATGACGATGGAGGAGGTGCACCCGTGAGCGCGGACACCGGCGACCGCCGCGGCGGGCACCGGCGAGCCCGGGCGAGCCAGCCGGGCGCGCCGCCGTCCTGGCGCGGGATCGGCAGCGAGCAGGTCGACGACGTCTCCGCGCCGCTGGCGGCGCTGCTGCGGCGGCGCAGCCGGGTGCTGCTGTCGGAGCTGCTCCGGCCGCACCGGCGGGCGGTCGGCTGGACCGCCGTCGCGATCATGATCTCGTCGCTGGCGGCGCTGGCCGGGCCGTGGCTGATCGGCCTCGCGATCGACAACGGGATACCGCCGCTGCTGAAGTCGAGCGACGCCGGGCCGCTGCTGTGGATCGCGGTGCTGTTCGCGGCGACGGTGGGCGTGCAGGCGGTGACGACCCAGATGTTCGTCACGATGACCGGGCGGATCGGCCAGGCGGTGGTGCTCGAGCTGCGCCGGCGGCTGTTCGCGCACCTGCTCAGCCTGTCGGTCTCGTTCCACGAGAGCTACACGTCGGGGCGGGTGATCTCGCGGCAGACCTCGGACGTGGAGGCGATCTCGGCGCTGTTCGAGGAGGGGCTCGACGGGCTCATCACCGCGGTGCTGACGCTGCTGCTCGTCGGCACCGGCATGCTGCTGCTCGACTGGCAGCTGGGGCTGGTAGTGCTGTCCGGCTTCGTCCCGCTGATCTGGCTGAGCGCCTGGTTCCGGCGGAATTCGGCCACCGCCTACCGGCGCATCAGGGAGACGAACGCGCTGGTCATCGCGTTCTTCGTGGAGACCTTCGGCGGACTGCGGGCGGTCCAGGCGTTCCGCCGGGAGGAGCGCAACTCCGAGATCTTCGACCGGCTGTCGGCCGACTACGCGTCCGCCACCATGCGGTCGTCGCAGCTCAGCGCCGTCTTCGCGCCCGGCATCGCGATGGTGGGGAACGTGATCACCGGGGTGGTGCTCTGCTACGGCGGTTTCCTCGCGCTCGACGGCGACATCAAGATCGGCGTGCTCGCCTCGTTCCTGCTCTACCTGCAGCGGTTCTTCGACCCGCTGCAGGACGTGTCGCAGTTCTACAACTCGTTCCAGGGGGCGGCGTCGGCGCTGGAGAAGATCTCCGGGGTGCTCGAGGAGGAGCCGTCGGTGGCCGAGCCGCCGCGCCCCGGTTGCGCTGCCGCCGGCGGCGAGCGGGCGGCGGGTGTCGTTCGCCGGCGTGCGGTTCGGGTACCGGAAGGCGATCGTGCTGCCCGGGCTCGACCTCGACCTGCCCGCCGGGCAGACGGTCGCGCTGGTCGGCGAGACCGGCGCGGGCAAGACCACCGTGGCCCGGCTGCTGGCCCGGTTCTACGACCCGAACGCGGGCCAGGTGCTGCTCGACGGCGTCGACCTGCGGCTGCTGCCTGACGCGGTGCTGCGGCAGGAGATCGTGCTCATCACCCAGGAGAGCTTCCTGTTCGAGGGCACGGTGGCGGAGAACATCAGGCTCGGGCGGCCGTCGGCGTCGGACGCTCGAGGTGGAGGAGGCGGCCCGGGCGATCGGGGCGCACGCGTTCATCGCCGCGCTGCCGGAGGGGTACGCGACCAAGGTCGGCAAGCGGGGCGGGAAGCTGTCGGCGGGCCAGCGGCAGCTGCTGTCGTTCTGCCGCGCGTTCATCGCCGCGCCGTCGGTGCTGGTGCTCGACGAGGCGACGGCGCTGCTCGACATCCCGTCGGAGCGGCTGGTCCAGTCGGCGCTGCGGACGGTGCTGGCCGGCCGGACGGCGGTGATCATCGCGCACCGGCTGTCGACGGTCGCGATCGCCGACCGGGTGCTGGTGCTGCGGGCGGGCGAGATCATCGAGGACGGCACGCCGGCCGAGCTGATGCGGGCCGGCACCGGCGAGTACGCCGACTTGCACGCCCGCTGGGCGGCCAGCCTGGCCTGACGTCGCCGCCGTTTGTGCACCGTGTTCAAAAAAGGGTCTGGCCGAGAAAATCGACATGTCCGCTAAATAATCGCCGACCGATTGTTGTACAGTAGAACACATGAGCGATCTGGTTGGGTACGCGCGAGCGACCGGGGCGGCCGGCGAGCTCGCGGCGCGGGTGCGCGAGCTCACGGCGGCGGGCTGCGCGCGCGTCTACACCGACGAGCAGGCCGGGCGGCGGTCCGGGCGGCCGCAGCTGGGGACCTGCCTCACGTCGCTGCAGGCCGGAGACACGCTGGCGGTGACGAGCCTGGATCAGCTCGGCCGGTCTCAGCGGGAGCTGTTCGCCCTGGTCGACGACGTGCGCCGACGCGGCGCGGGACTGCGCTCGCTGCGCGAGGGGCTGGACACGACCGCCCCCGGCGGTGCGGCGATCTTCCGGGTGTTCGCCGGGCTGGCCGATTTCGGCCGGGCGACGATCTCGGCCGGGACCAGCGACGGGCTGGCCGCCGCGCGCGCCGCAGGCCAGCGGCTGGGGCGGCCGCCGGCGCTGACGCCGGAGCAGCTGCGCGAGGTTCGGGCGCTGCTGCTGCGGCCCGAGCACACGATTTCGTCGGTCGCGCGTGAGCTGGGGGTCAGCCGGTCCACGATCTACAAGTACCTGCCCGCGCCAGAGCGCGGGCCGGCCGCGCACTTCGCGCCTTACCAGGCCCGGCCCGGTCGCCCGGCGCTGGTGATCGACGACCTGGACGACCTCCGCGGCCCGGTCACCGGGCTGGTCGAGCTGCCGCTGCGGCTGTTCTGGAGCCTGCCCGACCATCGGTTCGACCTGGACGAGCCCGACCTGCGGCGCTGGTACTACGAGACGGTCCTGCGCGAGGCCACCCGGCCGGCCGACCTCGCCTGCTACCTGGACGGGGAGACCCTGGCCGACCTCTGGCCGGAGCTGTACCTGCCGAAGGGGGTCCGGCGGGCCTGGGAGGAACACCACCCGGCCCTGCGCGCACCGGTGCGCGCCTGATGCCGCTCAACGACCTGCACCGGCGGGTCGCGACGATCGCGCTGCGCGCCGCCAACCGGCACGGATTCGCGCTCGGCGGCGGCAACGCCCTGATCGCGCACGGCCTCATCGACCGGCCCACCCAGGACGTCGACCTGTTCACGAACGAGGAGGACGGGGTCGTGGCGGCGGCCCGGTCGGTGCAGAGCGCGCTGCAGCGAGCCGGGTTCGAGGCCGAGCGGGAGGGCGCGACGGCCGAACTGGCCGACGTCCTCGAGGGCATGGGCGACGGGCTGGCCGAGTGGACGGTCACCGCGCCCGACGGCCAGCGCACCATGCTGCAGCTGGCGTACTTCGACCGGGCGGCGCAGCCGGTGACGATGGACGTCGGCCCGGTCCTGAACCTGGAGGACGTGATCGGCGGGAAGGTGTGCGCGCTCGCCAGCCGGGCCGAGCCCCGTGACTTCATTGACACCGCGGCGGCGCTCAAGCACTACACCGTCGAGCAGGTCATCGCGTTCGCCCGCCGGCTCGACCCCGGCCTCGAGGAACGAGACTTCACCGACGCCGGACGGCGGCTCGACCGCTGGGGCGACACGATCTTCGCGCCCTTCGGCCTTGGCCCGGCCGAGGTGGCCGCGCTGCGGGCGGCGTTCGCGGGCTGGCCGCGGTGAGGTAAGTCCGCCAGGCCCAACCGGGCCTGGGCGACGTCGGCCTCGGGGTAGTCCACCCGCCGCTGGTCATCGAGGAATTTCCTGAACGCGGGGAACTGCCCGGGGGCGGATCTGAGCGCGGAGAAATCGGGATCCTGCGAGAACGTGTCGTAGGGGCGTTCCATCTCGGCGTGCTGGTTGTTCACCACCCGTCCGAGGCTGGTGACGACCCGCTCGTCCCAGGCCCGCCTCTCCGCCATCGGCAGCGACTCCGTGCTCGCCAGCCGCTGCGCTGCCAGCGCGGCGTAGAGGCACGCGGTGTTGTAGGCGGCCTGCCACGAGATCGTCCGGCGTGACCACGGCCACCAGCGCAGCCGGCCCGCGAGGATCGCGGTGGGCCGGCCGGACCGGCGCAGGCGCGGGCGGCCACGGGTCGCGCGGATTCTGCTGCTTCTGCTGCTTCTGCTGCTTCAGCTGCTTCAGCTGCCGCGGACGCTCCGGGATCGCCTCGATCAGCGGGTCGGGGCCAGCGATGGCGGACGCCACCCGGATCGCCAGCCTGAGGCGCCGGGCTGTCAGCGGCCGGATGCGGTGCTCGCTTGCGGCCGACTCTGCGGGCTCCGCGCCCAGTCTCTGCTCGGCCGCCAGTCTCTGCTCGGTCGCCCGCCGCCGGGCGGCGACCAGCAGCTCGGCCACGCACACGCCGTCGTGGAAGGACTGGCGCGCTCGCGCCCCCGGGTAGTAGGTCCGCCAGATCGCGCGCTCGGGCCGGCGCACGAAGGCGGCCAGCAGCACCCGCCCGATGGTCAGCTGCCGCCGCACTCCCCGCAGTTCCTGCTGCGCGGCCTTGAGCAGCTCCAGGCGCACGGCGGGCGTTAGCTCCCAGTACCCGCCGCCGTCGACGGGCCTGATCTCGTCCGTCGCGGTCAGCTGAGCGTGGGTGAGGCGGCAGCGGTGCAGGATGGCCAGGATCTCTTCGAGATCATCGCGCGCCGTCGCGTAGTCGGTGAACCTGAAGCCCGGGTCCGCGATCATCTCCAGGGACATGCCGAGCCGGTAGCGGCCGCGGTAGAACCGGGGGAACTGCTCTCGGTTGACCGCATGCAGGCGCAGCGCGGCCAGGTGCTCCTCGGGGGGTTCGCCCTGGATGCTGTAGAGCTGAGCCAGCTCGTACCTGACGACTCCGGCGCACCGCCTGCCGAGCGCCTGGTTTTTCAGCAGCGCGATCTGCTCGTAACGCGATCGCACCACGTCGGCCGGGGTCTCGACGCGAACGCGGAGCTGCCGGGACAGCAGCAGCGCGGCGAGGTCACCGCCGTCGGGTGCGCCGAAGCACCAGCCCGGCGTCGCCGGATCCATGCTGAAGATCTGCCGGGCCACGTAGCCCGCCACCCGGGTTGCGACCTCGTCGACGGTGGCGGCGGCGAGCGTCTTGGTCGCCTGGGTGGCGCCGTTGCGGGGGTCGCTGAGCTCGACCGTCACCCGCGCCAGGTCGGCCCGGGTCACCACCGCCGCGGCGGTGGTGACCCGGCTCGACGCCGACTCCATCCAGACCCGGACCTGGACCTGGCGCGGGTTCGGCCAGAGCAAGCCGAAGAACCTGATGATCGCCCCGGCCAGGCCGCCGCCGCTGAACCCGCTGGTCTCGGCGATGGTGGCGAGCCCGCCGGACCTGCTGCCGCCGGGCAGGATCGCGGGCGCGCGGACCTCCATCGCGGCCAGCCGGAACCCGACCTCGGCCGCCAGCAGTTCGTGACGCTGGCCGTCGGTCAGGCCATCGGCCGACGCGCCCGCCGGGCCGACCGGCTTGATGTTCGGCTGGCCGTCGCCGAGCTTGGACGTGTCCAGCTGCGGCGCCTGCCAGTGCAGGGCCCAGGCCTCGAGCTCCCGGTAGCCGAGCACCAGCAGGATGATGATGACCACCCAGCCGGCTCGGCCGGGCCCAGAAACCGGGGTGCCCAGGCCGAGCGGGGCGAAGAAGGCGTCACCGACCGCGTCGGCGCCCCGCGCAAACGAGCTCTCCAGATTGGACGAGGCCGACCCGCTCTGCGCTAAACCGTAGGCGGTGATGGCCAGGGCGAGGCCGAACGCGACGACGCCGGTAACCCATCGCACCGTCCGCACGCTGAAGTGGTACCCGACGAACCCCAGCAGCGCGGCGACGACGACGAATATCACCCAGTCGACCGACGTGGCCATCCATCCCCCCAGCCAAGTGTTCTCAAAAACCTATCGTTATCGGCCGGTGGAAACTAGTTCATTGCCAAGGCCGGATCGGCTTCAGTCGACTGGCTGACGCACGACGAGCGGGGCGCCTTCGAGCCGTCCGGGCGGGACCGAGCGGCCGCAGATAACCAGCGCGAGGTCGGCGGCGGGGCCACGCAGCACCGGGCCCGCGCCGAACGACCAGTCCAGGTCGGTTGCCTGCAGCTGCCGGCCCGCGACGTCGATGCCGAAACGCTCGGTCACGTCGCCCGCGGTCAGGTCGTCGAGGATGACCAGGATGGTCTGGTCGGGGGCGAGGCGGGGGACGCCAAGCGGCACGGTCACGTCGAGGCCGTGAATCACCGCGTGGTTGAGCGCGCCGCGGTAGCCGCCGCCGGGCGGGGCCCAGTGCTGCATGACCTCGGAACGGAGATTCTTGATCAGCTCGCCCGCGGGCAGCCGTGCGTCCCTGGCGGCGACCTCATTCGATAGCCGGGTGAAGTCGAAGCCGCACCGCTGCAGCTCGACCATGAACTGCTCCTGCGGGTAGCGGGCCGCCATCGTCATATGCGCGACCACCTCGCGCACCCGCCAGCCCGCGCACAGCGACGCGGTGTCCCACTGCGCGTCGGAGGCGGCGTCGAGCAGGTCGGCCAGGCGGGTGAGCTCCGCCGCCACGGCCGGCTGAAGGTAGGCGTCGTCGGTCGGGTGTGTCAGTTCGGTTGGTTCGGTCGGCCTGGTCGGTTCGGTCATGATGAGCTCCCGTCTGGACGTGATGGTCTTCACGGGCTTGTACGAGGCGAGGGCGGCAGAATCATCGGCGGATCGGGCGGTGGTGGCGGAAACCGGGGAGCCGGGCGGGGCGTAAGGTCGGAGATGGCGTAATCTACACGCGGACCGACGCGGAGGACGGAACTCAGGATGTACAAGCCCAGCCAGGAAGCGCTCGACATGCACGCCGCGGACGTGACCGCAGCCGGCGAGCGCGGCAAGCTGCTCGACGCTGCCCGGGCGGCGGACGTCGCGCTGCGCAAGGCGGAGGCCGGGCACGCCCCGGTCACCGAACTGCACCAGCTGGCGATGGACCTCGACGGGGCGCTGACCGACGCGATGCGGGCCGCCTTCGCCGCGCAGCGGGCCGAGATCGGCCCGCGCGGCTACGAGGACCGGATCTACTTCCGCCAGGCCAAGGCCAAGCCCGCCGTGCACGCGCTGACCAACGAGGCCGAGCGGCTGCTGACGCTGCGCGAGAACCACCGGCTCAACCACATCCCCGAGGTCCCCCGCGTCCCGACCTTCTAGCGAGCGCAAGCGCAGTCGCCGTTGCTCACGGTCGTGCCCCGGGACGTTCTATCCGTTCCCGGGGCATTTTCTTGGTAGTACCCTCGGCACTAGAAGTCCGCGGGTGGTCTGAACCAACACCCCCGCATGGTCGTGTCAATATTTGGGAAATCTCTCCTTAACGCGTCGGCAAGTCGCTTGCACTTGCAGTCGCAGCGGGGCAAAGTTGTGGATAAGTGGTCTAGGCCATTTGGTAGGGGAAGCGGGCGCGACTCATTGCGGAGTTCGGTTCGCCGAGCGCACCCCAAGGACCAGATGGTTCCAGGCCGTGGACAGCCGAGGAAGGCCAGGAGGCACTGAATGTGCCCGCACATACCGAGGTGCCCGGAATCTACGGCACCCGACCGAGAGGCTGCGCACACCATCGCCAGCCACCCAGAGCAGGGTTGGTCACTGCTCTGCAACGGGATCGTTATCTTCGAAGATACCGGAGAGCTACTGCCAAACGGCGCGACGATAGCGCCGCATCGCCCCACTGACCATCAGGCGCCAGCCGCCTGACCTGGGCGAATAATAACAAGCGGATAACAATAGGCCGGGGAGTTCGTCCAGCCATTGCGCGACGGCCACGCCAATCGCCTCGGGGTGCTTTGCGAGGGCGTGGGTCTCCCCGCTGATAACAACGACCTGGGTGGTCGCGTCCGGTTCGGGAACGCCGAACGGATCACGGTCCCCGTTGACGACAAGCACGCTCGTCCCCGCCTGACGGAGTTCCGCATCGCGGGACTTCTCCGGCTGGCCCGGCGGATGAAGCGGGAACGCCAGCGCGATCACGCCGACCGCGCTCACCTCCGCCGCGGTACGGCAGACCACCCGCGCTCCGTTGGACCGTCCGCCCTGGACGAGCGGCACGCCGGGCGTCCCCGCCCGCAGCGCCCCGATGATCTCGATCCAGGCCGCGTCCTGCCGCGCCGCCGACCCGGGAGCGCGGGCGCCCTTCACCCGGTAGGGCTGAGTGACCAGCGCGGTCACCGCGCCCGCGGCCCGCGCCACGTCGCGCACGGCGAGCACGTCCCGCGTGTCAGGCGTGCCGCCCGCCCCGTGGGTCAGCACGGCCAGGAAGGCCGGCTGGCGCTGATCCGGACGGTCGATGGCGACGTGCGCGGGTCCTGCCCCGGTCATGATCTCCACGGTCGTACCGTACTGCCACCGCGTCCGCTCACCGCCACCGGTTAAGCCCAACGCGGGCTATTACCTGCGGTTACCACAGTGGCAGAAGACCCGAGTGTGGGGTGAGCCGCACTAGCCTAAATACCGCTTTCGTGCTGCGTTGACCCTGTTTATGTGGCCTGCCTACGCTCGGGTCGCGCATGAAATGATCACGCGCTCACAACCACCACGGAGGTGGGCGGGCAGATGGCCGGCGACAAGCAGGAAAAGCACGAAGGCTCCGGAGTGTCACGGCGAGCGGTGCTCAAGACCGGGGCGATCACCGGCGCGGCGGCGAGCGTCGCGGCGGCCGGGAGCGTGGCGATGACCGGCACGGCCGAGGCCGCCACGAAGTCAGCCGGCCACCGAACCTCGCCGTCCGAGGACCTGATCCTCCGCAACGGCCGCATCCACACCATGGACGGGAACGGCACCGTCGCCAGCGTACTCGCGATCCGCGGCGGTTTCGTGGCCTACTTCGGCGACAGCATCGCCGCCGCGCAGCGCCAGTTCGCCGGGCAACCGCAGGTCATCGATCTGCATGGCCGGATGGCGGTGCCGGGGCTGATCGACTGCCACAACCACTTCGTGCTGATGGGCAACCGGCCCGGGCACCACACGCCGCTGGAGAACGCCGCCTCGATCGCGGACGTGCAGGCCCTCTACGCGGTCCGGGCATCGACACTGCCGGCCAGCCCGCGCACCCCGGTCAGCGCCGACAGCTTCATCACCACGATCGGCGGCTTCAGCCCCAACCAGTTCAAGGAGGTGCGGCTGCCGACGCTGACCGAGCTGGACGCCGCGGTGCCGCACCAGCCGGTCTTCATGATGGTGGGGTTCACCGGCCCGGCCGTGACCAACTCACTCGGCAAGGCGTTCTTCGATAACGTCAGCGGGCCCTACCCGGTGGCGGTGGGGGCCGACGGTTCGATCGCGGCGTCCCCGTTCGAAGGCGACGGGCCGGCCACCGCGGCCCTGCTCGCGCTGCGGCAGACGCTCACCCTCGAGGACCGCAAGCGCAGCGTGCGGGACGCGATGGCCTATTCCGCCAGCGTCGGCGTCACCACCCACCTGGACCAGGGCGCGTTCCAGGCGACGGACACGCCCGCCGACGGCGCCGCCCACGACAACAACTACACGATGTACAACTCGTTCCTCTCGGTCTACGAGGAGGGGAACCAGCGCGACGCGCAGGACGAGCAGCAGGGCATCGTCCGGCTGAGGACCAACTACCTGCTGTTCGACACCGAGACGACGATCCCGGTCGCCACCGCGCGGCTGCAGAACGCGTTCCCGTTCTTCGGCAGCGACCTGGTCCGGACCGGCGCGGTGGGCGAGTTCCTGGCCGACATCTCGCTCTACGCCGGCGGCAACCCGGTCTGGATGAACGCCGCCCTGCTGGCGGCCAAGGCCGGCTGGCGGGCCGAGGTTCACTCCCTCACCCCGACCGACTTCCAGACCGAGATCCAGGGCTACGAGGCGGTCAACGAGCAGGTCCCGATCACCGACTTCCGCTGGGTGGTCGCGCACGTCCCGTTCATCACCGCCGACTACGTGGCTCGGCTGAAGGCACTCGGCGGCGGGGTGAACCTCACCTCGTACGAGTACTTCGAGGCGGTCAGCCCGGCCGGGCCGCCGTACCGGATGCTGCTCGACAGCGGCATCCCGGTCGGGCTGAGCTCGGACGGCATGCAGATCGCGCCGCTGAACCCGTGGATCCACGCCTACTACGCGACCACCGGCATCAACGCGCTCGGGAACCACGCCAATCCGGGTCAGCAGCTGACCAGGACGGAGGTGCTCGAGCACTTCACCCGCGCCAACCGGTGGTTCCTCGGCGGCGTGGACGAGGACCTGCTCGGCACGCTCGAGGTGGGCAGGCTCGGGGACGTGGTCGTGCTGAGCGACGACTACTTCACGGTCTCCGACGATGACCTCAAGAAGCTGCACTCGGTGCTGACCGTGCTGGGCGGCAAGGTGGTGCACTCAGGCGGGATCGACTACTGGGCCTGACCGGCGGGCACGACGCCGAGCCGCTGCTCGGGCGCGGGCGGCTGGTCAGCGTGGACGCGCATCCGGTGTGCGCGGTCTGCGGGGCCGCGGTCACGCCGGTCCCGGCCGGCCGCTGGGTCCACCAGAGGACCGGGCGCCCGTTCCGGCGGCCGTCACGGTGGTTCGGGCCGGTTCGCTGGCCGGTCCTGCGCGCGCTGCCGACCTACCGCGAGTTCACCGAGCGGTACCCGTGGACGGTGCGGCCGGAGCTGTGCGGCGGCGCCGTCACCACCGAGGACGACTGGCGGGAGGGCGTGCGCCGCCTCCGCGACTATCACCCGCTGCTCACCGCGGCCAGGCGACGGCGCGCGCTCGCGCCCGGCCTGAATCCCTACCTGGACCTGGTCCAGGTGCTGGCCGGCGGTCACCGCCCCGGCTGGGCGCTGCCCGGTGGCCTGGCCAGCGTGCTCGACCTGCCGGGCAGGCGACGTGAGCTGGCGGCGCTGTTCGCCTGGGCGATCCCTGACGCGGGCGCGCTGGCGGTGCTCGCCCGTTACGCGCCATTGCTCGAGTGCGGGGCGGGCACCGGCTACTGGGCGGCGCTGCTGCGGGCATCCGGGGTCGACGTCGAGGCGACCGACCTGACCCCGCCGGGCGCGGCCGAGAACGCGTACCACGACACCCGGCACCGGCCATGGAGCGAGGTGCGGGCCGCCAGCGCGGTCAGTGCGGTCCGGGCCAGCCCCGAGCGCACGCTGTTCCTGTGCTGGCCGCCTTACGATGACGACGGCGCCAGCTACCGGGCGCTGCGCGCCTACCGCGGCGACGTGCTGGTCTACGTCGGCGGCGGGCCGGACGGGCCGACCGGCACCGTTCGCCTCCATCGCGAGCTGGCGCTGAACTGGCGCGCGGCCGAGCAGGCGCTGGTGCCGAACTGGCCCGGGCTGCGGGACCGTCTCGTCGTCTACCGGCGGAACCGGGCCCGGCTGCCGCTGGCCGCCCGCGACCGGTGCGCCGACTGCGGCCGGTTCATCCCGACCGGGACGGCCGGCCGGTGCGACGCGTGCTTCGCTCGCCGCCCTCCGGCCATGGCGCTGCGCGTCAACGGGCACCGGGTCGAGTACCCGCGCGAGGTCGTGGCGGGCATGCCAACCGCGCTCCGGCTCGCCTTCGAGCGGTCCCCGATGCTGATCTGGCCGCCGCGGACAGCATCCGGCGGACCCGCCCGCGTTAGGTCGCCGGGCTAGGCCACCTGCTCAGGCGCGCCGACCGGAAGGACCCGCTGCAGCACGCCGGCGTCGCCGCTGATGTCGAGGCCGCGGTCGGCGGCCTGGACGGCGGTGAGCTTGCCGGTGATCAGGGCCAGGATCAGATGCGGGGTGCCGGTCAGCACCAGATCCGATGCCTGGGCCGGGCCGAGCCTGGTGCTGACCGAGCCGCCGGACACCTCGATGACGGCGGGGCTGCTGTCGGTGCGCAACTCGATCGAGACCGGGGGACCGTCGGGCTCGCGGTCCTGCAGGAACAGCGCCGCGGGAAAGGCGAACCAGTGGCCGCGGAACTGGTCGCCCTCAACCGGCGTGACCATGAACTCGATGCCCCACCGGGCGATGGCCTCGATCACCGGCAGCAGCGACGCGCCGGAGTCGGTCAGGTGAAACAGGGCGGTGGCGACGGGCGGCGGGGCCTCCTCGCGCCGGATCAGCCCGGCCGACTCGAGCTCGCGGAGCCGGTCGGCCAGCAGGTTGGTCGCGATGCCGGGCAGGCCGTCCTTGAGGTCGGTGTACCGGCACGCGCCCCGGATCAGAAGCTCGCGGACGATCAGGAGCGTCCACCGGTCGCCGACGACATCCAGCGCCTTGGCGATCGAACAGTACTGGCCGTAGCTGCGCATACTCCGACTCTAGCCGGTCCATGATTGATAAACAAGTTTTATAGCTTGACTTTTTCAACTTGCTAGTTGAGTCTTTCAACTATGAGATCCAAGCCAATGATCCTCGCGGCGCTGCTGCTGGCGTCGTTCCTCGTCAATCTCGACACCACGCTGGTGAACGTGGCGCTGCCCGACCTGACCCGCGAGCTGCACGCCACCACGACCCAGCTGCAGTGGGTGGTCGACGCCTACAACCTGGTCTTCGCCGCGCTGATCCTCACCTTCGGCAGCCTGTCCGACCGGTTCGGCCGCAAGGGCATGCTGCTGGCGGGACTGGCCGTGGTCGGGACCGCCAGCCTGGCCGGCGCGTTCACGACCAGCCCGGCCCAGCTGATCGCGGCCAGGGCGGTGATGGGCCTCGGCGCCGCGATGACCTTCCCGGCGACGCTGTCGCTGCTCACGAACGTATTCACTGAACGGCGGGAGCGCGCTGCGGCGATCGGCCTGTGGGGCGCGATCGCGGGGGTGGCGATCGCCCTCGGGCCGATCGTCGGCGGCTGGCTGCTGCAGGACTTCAGCTGGGGCAGCATCTTCGTCGCCATGGCCCCGGTCGCGGCGCTCGCGCTGGCCGGCGTGGCCGTCGCCGTGCCCGCGTCCAAGAACCCGGACGGAGCCCGCCCCGACGTTCCCGGACTGGTGCTGTCGTCGCTGATGATGGCGCTGCTGGTGTTCACGATCATCGAGGCCCCGGCCTACGGCTGGACGGCGGGCCGCAGCGTGGCCGGCTTCGCGGTCTCCGGGCTGCTGCTGGCCGCGTTCATCGCGGCCGAGCGGCGCGCCCCGCATCCGATGCTGGACCTGCGGCTCTTCCGCAACCCGCGGTTCAGCGCCGCCAGCGGCGCGGTCACGGTGTCCTTCTTCACCCTGCTCGGCTTCATCTTCCTGATCACCCAGTATTTCCAGTTCGTCCGCGGCTACAGCGCGCTGTCGGCCGGAGTCCGGCTGCTTCCGGTCGCGTTCGCGGTCGCGATCGGGTCGGTCGCGGGCACCCAGCTCGCGGTCAAGGCCGGCACCAAGCTCATCGTCACGATCGGCCTGGTCGCGATGGCCGTGTTCTACGGCTGGGTGGCGGCGACGACGAGCGCGACGCTGAGCTACGGCGTCATCGCCGTGCAGATGGTGCTGTACGGGCTGGGCATGGGGCTGACCTCGGCCCCGGCCACCGAGGCGATCATGGGGGTCGTCAGCCGGAGCAGGGCCGGGGTCGGCTCGGCCGTCAACGACGCCACCCGGCTCATCGGGGGGACGCTCGGCGTCGCCGTGCTCGGCAGCGTCTACGCCTCGAGTTACGGGTCTCGGCTCACCGCCACCACCCCGGCCCGAGTGCCTGGCCAGGTCGCCGCGGTCGCGCACCAGTCGGTCGGCGCGGCCTACGGGGCGGCGGGCGCCCTCGGCCGACTTGGCCACCCCGGCCTCGGCAGCGCGCTGCGGCTGGCCGCCACCAACGCGTTCCTGCACGGCCTCACCGTCGGCGCGGTGGTGGCGGGCGGGGTCGCGGCGGCGGGGGCGATCCTGACCGCCGTGTTCCTCCCGGCCCAGCCCGCCCAGCCCCCGCTGCCAGCCCAGCAGGCACTGGCCGAGTCGCCCGACGACGACACAGGAACGGGAAGTTCCCAGCTCACACGGAAGGGATCGCTCCGATGAACGGACGGATCACCCGCCAGCGCGACGTCGAGTCGCTCAAGATCGCCGCCCGCTGGCCCGACGCCGACAAGAACACCATCGTCACCCTGGCCAGCAGGCTCGCCGCCGATGAGGCGGACGCCGAGGGGTACCGGTACTTCTCCGACCTGTCCGACGCCCAGCCGGACGCCGCCCTGCCGCTCTCGCTGGCCGGCTTCTTCCAGGCCCGGCTGGCCGGAGCTGGCGGCGCCGACGTAGCCGCTGACGCCACCGCCGCGCTGGCCAAGCTGGACCGGGCCGCGTCGGCCGACCTCGGCCTGCCGCAGTACCTGCGCGGGCTGGCGCTGATCGCGCTACCGTCCGACCGCGCTCGGGCCGAGCAGGCGATCACCGACCTCGAGTTCGTGCTCGCCGTGCGCGACCTGTTCCCGGCCATCCTGCTGCGCGGCGCGTTCGCCGGCCTCGCCCGCGCGCACGCCGTGCTCGGCCACGATGAGCAGGCGGCCGACGCCGCCCGCAAGTCCGGGCTCGGCCCCGCCCCGGCCGGGACGCGCCTGACGCTCGGCGGCTTCTGGGCCAACGCCGAGGACGGGTTCCGCTTCACCTCGCCACGGATCTTGCGGCCGGAACCCGGCCTCCAGATCGCCCAGGGCTACGACTTCTGCGACATCGGGTTCATCACGACCGACGACGGCGTGATCGCCATCGACGCCGGCACCACCCCGGACCGGGTCAAGGCCGCGCTCGGCGACCTCGACCTCCCGGCCGACGGCCGTATCAGCCACCTGATCCTCACCCACGCGCACTGGGATCACGTCGGCGGCGTCGACGCGCTGCGCGGGCCCGGCACCCGGGTCATCGCGCAGGCCGGCTTCCTGGCCGGGCTGGACCGCGAGCGGGACGAGCGGCCGCCGCTGCGCTACTTCACCGGCGCAGCCGGGGCCGTCCGCCTCGCCGTCACGCCCGACCAGCTGATCAGCGAGCCGACGCGGCTGACAGTCGGCGGCACCGACCTCGTCCTGTATCCGGCGCTTGGCGGCGAGACCGATGACGCGCTGATGATCCAACTGCCCGCGAGCGGCGTGCTGTTCGCAGGCGACGTGCTCATGCCCTACCTCGGCCAGCCGTTCACCGACGAGGGATCACCGGAAGGGCTGCTTGAGGCGCTCGCGTTCATCGACCGGCTGCGGCCCCGGCTGCTCATCCACGGCCACCCGCCGCTGACCGATCTGCTCACCGCCGAGGCCGTCCCCGGGCTGCTGGCGGCCCTGACCCAACTGCACGGCGAGGTGCTCGACGGGATCCGCCGCGGCCAGACCCTGCCTGACATCCTCGCGGCCGCCAGCCTCCCCCACGTCCTGCGCGAGCACCCCGCCGCGGTCGTCCCCTATCTGGTGACCCGCGACCACTTCACCGCCCGGCTCTACCATCAGCGGACCGGCTACTGGCAGCCGGACGGAACCGGAATGGAGCCGTCAACCGCGGCCGAGCACGCCGCCGCGCTCGACCTGCTGGCCGGCGGCCGTCCGGAGCGGTTCGCCGACGCCGCCGCCACGCTCATCGCCCAGGGCGACCACGCGCTCGCGCTGGAGATCATCAAGCCGGGGCTGCTCCGCCACCCCGCCAGCAGCGCGCTGGCCGAGCTCCGCCGAACCGCCTTGCACCGCCTGATGGAGCGGTACCAGCAGTCCGACCCGTTCAAGTTCCTCATCTACGCCGAGCAGGCCGGCGCCGAGCTCGGCCCGGTCGGGTAACGGCCGCAGCCGGCCGACTACCGCTGCCGGGCCGTCCGGCGGTTCCTCCGCCGGGCCGAAGGCTCGTGCAGCAGCGGTCCTGATGTGCGGGCGAGGAACTCGTGGTAGGTGTCGGGCGCGGCGCCCGGTTTCGCGACGTACCGGTCCGGGGCGTTCTGCAGCACCAGCATCAGCCGCTGCGCCTCGTTCATCTCGCGAACCGCGTCCGCCAGCTTCCCCGCCGCCCGCCGCACTGTTGATTTCATCGTGGCCTCCTCGTGCTCTCCCCTGAGCCTCGCAGTAAGAACCCCCGCTGATCATTGGGAAAAATCCTTAAACCCGTATCCCGAACGGTCGCGTGGTGCCTGCCTCGGGCAATTGGGCGCCCGAGGACGGCGGTAATTGGTTCGCCGTACTCTCGGACCTCGGCGGATAATAGAGACATGGGCACGCTGGTGGGACGGGATGCGGAGCTGGCCCGGCTGCGGGCCCTCCTGCACCACGCCGCCGCGGGCCGCGCGGTCACCGGGCTCGTCAGCGGCGACGCTGGCATCGGCAAGTCCCGCCTGGTCGACGAGGCGATGCAGATCGCCTCGGGCGACGGCTTCACCGTGTTGTGCGGCCGGTGCGCCGAGATCGGCGACAGCGTCCCTTACCTGCCGTTCGCGGACGCGTTCCGCACCGTCCCGCCGCGCATCGAGAAGGCCATCAAGACCCGCCCGGTGCTGTCGCGCCTGCTCCCGGACGGCGACGAGCAGGACCACGAGGTCGACTGGGCGGGCCTGACCCGCCAGCAGATGTTCGGCGCGGTGCTCAGCCTGCTGTCCGAGCTGGCCGCCGAGAGCCCGGTCCTGCTGGTCATCGAGGACCTGCACTGGGCCGACGCCAGCACCCGCCATCTGGTCACGTTCCTCGCCCGCATGCTGCACCGCGAGCGCGTCGCCATCATCGGCACGTACCGCACCGATGACCTGCACCGGCGTCACCCGCTGCGCGCCGTGATCGCGGAGCTGCTGCGGCTGCCGACGGTCGCGCTGGTCGATCTCGGGCCGCTGCCGGCCCCCGCGCTGGCCGAGATCCTGTCCCACGGGCAGAACGCCCCGTCGCCGCTGTCGGCCGGCACCCTCAACTCGCTGGTGGAACGGGCGGAGGGAAACGCCTACTACGCCGAGGAGCTGCTGACCGCATCGTCCTGCGCGGACGGCACGCTGCCGACCGGACTGGCGGCGCTGCTGCTGTCGCGGGTGGAACGCGTGTCCGACTCGGCCCAGCAGGTGCTGCGGGCGGCGGCGGTGGCCGGCGGCGGCGCCGATGACGCCCTCGTCCGGGCCGCCTCCGGGCTGCCCGACGACGTGTACGAGGAGGCGGTGCGCGAGGCGGCCGGCCACCAGCTGCTGGCCTTCGACGAGCCCGGCGGGTACCGGTTCCGGCACGCGCTGCTGCGCGAGGCGGTCTACGCCGACCTGATGCCGGGCGAGCGGACGCGCCTGCACGCCCGGATCGCCAGCCTGCTCGCGGGCGTGCCCGGCGCCGCCGCCGCGCTCGCGCATCACAGCATGGCCAGTCACGACATCCCGGGCGCGTTCGCCGCCTCGGTCCAGGCCGGCATCGAGGCCGATCGCCTCGGCGCCCCGGCCGAGGCCCACCGCCACTACGACCTGGCCCTGGAGCTGTGGCTACGGGTGGAGGCGGCCGATCGGATCGCGGGCATGAGCCGCGGCAAGCTCGGCCTCAGGTCCGCCCTGTCCGCCGCGGCCAGCGGTGACCTGCCCCGCGCGGTGCACCTGCTCCGGCGCATCCGCGACTGGGTATCGGCCGAGCAAGAACCGGGTGCGAGCACCGAGCTGCGCTGCCGGGTCGGGGAGCGGCTCGCGTACCACCTGCTGCAGAGCGAGAACAAGCACTGGTACGCGGAGGCCCTTGAGGTGGCCGAGGCGACCGTGCGGGAAACGCAGGACCAGCCGCCGACCTGGTACCGGGCCCGCGCGATGGCGACCTACGCGATCGCGCTGATGGCGGCCTTCCGCAACGACGAGGCCAGGGACTGGGCCAGCCGGGCACGGGAGGCGGCCCGCGCGGCCGGATCGGCCTCGGTCGAGGCCGACGCGCTCGCCACCATCGGGCAGCTCGCCCTCAGGTCCGGCAGCTCGGACGAGGCGATCGGCCTCTTCACTGCCGCGATCGAGCAGGCCGGGGCGACCGGATCGGTCAGCGTCCGGCTGCGGGCCGGCTATCAGCTGGCGGCCGAGCGGCTGGCGCGGGGCGAGCTCGCCGAGGCCGCCAGCGTCGCCCACCGCGGGGTGGAATGGGCCGAGGCAGAGGGTCTCGGCCTCGCCCCGTTCGGCCTGGACCTGCAGCACCTGCACTTCCAGGGGCACTTCGCCGACGGATCCTGGGATCATGCGCAGGAGCTGGCGGACGGCTTCCCGGTCCGGGTCACCCGGCAGTCGGAAGCGCAGCTGTCGGCGATGGCGCTGTTCGTCGACGTGGCCCGGGGCAACCCGGCGGTGGCCGAGCGGCGGACCTGGCTCGAGCCGTTCTGGGACGACGTCTTCGTCGCCTACATCGCGCGCGGGATCCTGGCCGAGCATGCCCTGTGGCAGGGGGACTACGAGCGCGCGCTGGCCGAGGCGGAAGCCGCGATCGACGCCGACGCGTGGCCCGCGCACAGCCCGTCGGTGATCCGGGTGACCGCGATCGCGCTGGCGGCGCGGGCCGACCGGGCGGCACTGCTGCGGGCGACCGGGGACGCGGCCGGCGCGGCGGCGGAGGCGGCGGCCGGGGCCGCGCTGCTCGGTGTCGCCGCCGACGGCGCCACCTTCCCGGCCCGGCCCAAGGCGGTGCTCGGGCCGGAGGGCCGTGGCTGGCTGGCCCGCTGCGAGGCCGAGTACGCCCGCCTGACCGGTGCGAACTCCCCCGCTCGGTGGGAACGGGTGCTGTCCGAGTTCGGCCCCGGCTACGTCTACGAGATCGCGCGGACCCAGTGGCGGCTGGCCGAGGCGCTGGTGGAAGCGGGGCGCCGCGACGAAGCGACCGCGGTCTGGTCCGCGGCGCGCGACACCGCGACCCGGCTGCGGGCGGCGCCGCTGACCGCGGCCCTCGACGACCTGGCCCGCCGCGCCCGGCTTGACCACGGGAACCGGGGCGGCCACGGCCGTGGACCGGGCGCCGCCAGCCCGTTCGCCAGCCTGACCGAGCGGGAACTCGAGGTGCTGAGGCTGCTCGCCCAGGGCAGGTCCAACCGCGAGATCGGCGCCGAGCTGTTCATCACGACCAAGACGGCCAGCGTCCACGTCTCCAACATCCTCGGCAAGCTCGGCGCGGCGAGCCGAACCGAGGCCGCCGCCATCGCCTACCGCGAAGGCGCCTAGCGATCCCGGATTCCGCCCGACCGCCGACTCCTCCAATACCACTTCTTGCTGTTATCTTAACTACACGCTCCCACATTCGAGTGGGGAGCGTGATCACGAAGGATTTATACACCTATACGATAATTTTCCTTCGCCAGGATAAAACCCTTCGTGATCACCGACCGTACGACCGACTTACCGCCCAACCCGTGTGCCTATTGGAGCTGCTGTGACTTTCGGGGCGGGTGGTGACCGTCTCTGAGGGCGGAATGAGCGGACCGGGGGTGGGGACAGTCCCCAGGGCAGACGAGCTACGGGGAAGCGACGATGACGTCCAGGTTGTGGACAAGATCATCAAGCCGAGCCTGCTCCGCTACCCGGCGAGCAGCGCGCCGGCCGAACTGCGCCGGACCGCCCTGCACCGCCTCATGGAGCGGTACGAGCAGTCTGATCCGTTCAAGTTCCTCATCTACGCCGAGCTGGCCGGGGTGGAACTCGGCCCGATGGGGTGACGGCCGGCGGGATAGGCTGGCCTGCATGATCGCTGAGCCTGGTTGCTGACCATGGACCGTGGCAGGCTCGAGGCGTTCAGCGACGGGGTGTTCGCGGTCGCCATCACACTGATGGCGCTGAACCTCGCGGTGGCTGGGCCCGGCCACAGCTCGCTGGCGGACAAACTGGCGGACCAGTGGCCGGCCTTTGTCGCGTACCTGATCAGCTTCTTCACAATCGGGATCATCTGGGTCAACCACCACGCGCTGGTATCCAACATCGCGACCGTGTCCCGGTTGCTGCTGTTCCTGAACCTCGTGCTCCTGCTGTTCGTCGTGATGGTCCCGTTCGCCACCGTAACGGTGGCCGATTACCTCGCGCACGGTGGCTTCGACGCCAGCGTCGCCGTCGCGGTGTACGGGGTGGTGCTCGAAGGGATGTCGCTCGGGTTCGCCTCCATGCTGGAATGGTCACTGGGCGAGGGACGCACCCACACTGCGGTGCCGCCGGGTCGACGCCGGGTGGTTCGACTTCGGTTCACCTCCGGAGGGCTGGCCTACCTGGTGGTCATCGGCGGCGCCTTCCTCAGCGCGCCGGCCGCGCTCGGCTTTTCAGGCCTGGTGGGCGTGTACTACATATTTGAGCGGACGCCCGCTCTCGCCCCCGCCGGGCAGGACGCGCCGGACGGCACGGACGAGCCGGCCAGCTGAGCACGACCAGCAATTGCCACAGCAGGCGGGCCAAGTTGACAGGACCAGGGGACGGTATATTAGGGTCGCCTTACCTAATCTTGTGCCAGAGCCTGAGTTGGAGACGGTTTGCTCGCCACGCTTGTCATCTTCCTTCGCGAGGGCATCGAGGCGAGCATGATCGTCGCCATCCTGCTCGCGTACCTCGATCGCCTCGGACGCCGGGAACACTTTAAGGATGTGTTCCTCGGCGTGGGTGCGGCCCTGCTGATCGCGACGGCCGGCGGCGTGGCCGCGTATCTCACCATCCGGTCCTACGACGGTTCGCGAGTGCAGACGATCTTCGAGACGGTCACGTTCATCCTCGCTGCGGCTGTGCTCACCTACATGACGTTCTGGATGCGCAACCACGCGCGGTCGATCTCAACGGAACTACGGTCGAAGACGGACGCGGCCCTAGACGGCAGGGCACGGTGGGGCCTGGCCCTGCTGGCCTTCCAGGCCGTCGGCCGCGAAGGACTTGAGACCGTGGTGTTCACGCTCGCGATCATCTTCTCCACCTCTACCGCCAACGCGCTGACCGGCGCGGTCATCGGCCTGGCGGGGGCGCTCGTGATTGCCTTTTTCATCTACCGGCTCGGCCACAAGCTGAACCTGGCGAGGTTCTTCACAGTCATCGGCTGTCTCCTGATGGTCTTCGCCGCGGGCCTGCTCGCCGACACCGTCGAGAACCTCCAGGAACTCGGCTGGGTGCGCGTGCTTGACGCGCCGATGTGGCACACCGGGCAGATTCTGTCGGAGGACAGCTCATTCGGCGATGTGCTGCACAGCTTCTTCGGCTACAGCGATTCCCCTACCCCGCTTCAGCTCCTGGTCTACGTCGCGTACCTGGCGATCGTCATCGCCGCCTTTCTCGGCCTGCGGGCCGCCCTGCGGGTCCGGCATCAGGCGTCACGGTCCGCGATCGAGTCACGGGCTTCCGGGGAGACGCCCAGGCTCGTGCGTTAGCGCTCCTTGACGGCGTCCAGCAGCGTGATGCTGAGCACGGCTGGATTAAGAGGAGGACAGGATGGTCTTCAGGAACTGGCCGGTGTAGCTCTTCTCGTTCTTCGCGACCTGCTCGGGGGTGCCGGTCGCGACGATCGTGCCGCCGCCGTTGCCGCCCTCTGGACCCATGTCGATGATCCAGTCGGCGGTCTTGATGACGTCCAGGTTGTGCTCGATGACCAGCACCGTGTTGCCGTTCTGGACCAGCTTGTCGAGCACGCCGAGGAGCTTGCGGATGTCCTCGAAGTGCAGTCCGGTGGTCGGCTCGTCGAGCACGTAGATGGTGCGGCCGGTGGACCGGCGCTGCAGTTCGGTCGCGAGCTTGACCCGCTGCGCCTCGCCGCCTGACAGGGTGGTGGCGGGCTGGCCGAGCCTGACGTAGCCGAGCCCCACGTCGACCAGCGTCTTCAGGTGCCGGTGGATCGCGGGCACCGCCTCGAAGAACGACGCGGCCTCCTCGATCGGCATGTCGAGCACCTCGGCGATCGACTTGCCCTTGTAGTGGACCTGCAGCGTGTCGGTGTTATAGCGGGCGCCGTGGCAGACCTCGCACGGCACGTACACGTCGGGCAGGAACTGCATCTCGATCTTGATGGTGCCGTCGCCCGCGCACGCCTCGCACCGGCCGCCCTTGACGTTGAAGGAGAACCGGCCGGGCTGGTAGCCGCGGACCTTCGCCTCCGTGGTGGCGGCGAACAGCTTCCTGACGTGGTCGAAGACGCCGGTGTAGGTGGCCGGGTTGGAGCGCGGGGTGCGCCCGATCGGCCCCTGGTCGACGTGCACGACCTTGTCGAGGTTGTCCATGCCGGTGACCCGGGTGTGCTTGCCCGGCACCGTCCTTGCCGCGTGCAGCTCCTTGGCCAGCGCGCGATAGAGGATGTCGTTGACCAGCGTCGACTTGCCCGAACCGGACACGCCGGTGATCGCGACGAACAGGCCGAGCGGGAAGGCCACGTCGACGTTCTTGAGGTTGTGCTCGGTGGCGCCCTTGACGACGAGCTCGCGGCCCTTGGTCGGCTTCCGGCGGGTCTTGCGGCACCGCGATCTCCCGCCGGCCGGAGATGTACGCGCCGGTCAGCGACTCCTCGCTGTTGATGAGCTCATCGACCGGGCCGGACACGACGACGTGCCCGCCGTGCTCGCCGGCGCCCGGCCCGATGTCCACCACCCAGTCGGCGGCGCTTGATCGTGTCCTCGTCGTGCTCGACCACGATCAGCGTGTTGCCGAGGTCGCGCAGCCGCAGCAATGTGTCGAGCAGCTTCTGGTTGTCGCGCTGGTGCAGCCCGATCGACGGCTCGTCGAGCACGTAGAGCACGCCGACGAGGCCGGAGCCGATCTGGGTCGCGAGCCTGATCCGCTGCGCCTCTCCCCCGGCCAGCGTCGCCGACGCCCGGTCGAGGCTGAGGTAGTCGAGGCCGACGTCGAGCAGGAAGCCGAGCCGCGCGTTGACTTCCTTGAGTATCAGCCGGGCGATCTGCATGTCCCGGTCGGACAGCTCCAGGTTGAGCAGGGTCTTGGCCAGCTCGCCGATCGGCTCGTGGCTGTAGGCCGCGATCGACTTGTCGTCGATCGTGACCGCCAGCGAGATCGGCTTGAGCCTGGTCCCGTGGCAGGACGGGCACGGCACTTCGCGCATGAAGCCGGCGAACTTCTCCCGGCTCGAGTCGGACTCCGCCTCGGCGTGCCGCCGCTCGACGTAGGTGATCGCGCCCTCGAAGTCCGTGTAGTACGAGCGCTCGCGACCGTACCGGTTCTTGTAGCGGACGTGAACCTGGGTCTCGTGCCCGTAGAGCAGCGCCTTCTTGGCCTTGGCGGGCAGCTTCTCCCAGGGGGTGTCGAGCCGGAACCCGATCGTCTCGGCGAGGGCCTCGATCAGCCGGTCGAAGTAGTCGCTGACGTGACCGCCCGCCCACGGCGCGATCGCGCCCTCGTTGAGCGACTTGGCCGGGTCGGGGACGATCAGCTCCGGGTCGACCTCCATCTTGGTGCCGAGGCCGGTGCACTCCGGGCAGGCGCCCCACGGGGAGTTGAACGAGAAGCTCCGCGGCTCGAGCTCGTCGAACGAAAGGTCGTCGTAGAGGCAGGCCAGGTGCTCGGAGAACATCCGCTCCCGGTGCGGGTCGGTCTCCGGCAGGTCGACGAAGTCGAGGATGACGACGCCGCCCGCGAGGCCGAGCGCGGTCTCGATCGAGTCGGTGAGCCGCCGCCGGGCGGTGTCCTTCACCGCGAGCCGGTCGATGACCACCTCGATCTCGTGCTTCTCCTGCTTCTTCAGCGTCGGCAGGCTCCCGGCGTCGCCCGCGACCTCGTCCAGGCGGATGATGGTGCCGTCCACCCGGGCCCGGGAGTACCCCTTGGCCTGCAGTTCCTTGAGCAGCTCGGTGTACTCGCCCTTGCGGCCGCGGACGACCGGGGCGAGCACCTGGAACCGGATGCCCTCCTCGAGCTCGAGCACCCGGTCCACGATCTGCTGCGGGGTCTGCCGGGCGATCGGCCGGCCGCAGATCGGGCAGTGCGGCTTGCCGACCCGGGCGAACAGCAGCCGCAGGTAGTCGTAGACCTCGGTGACCGTGCCGACGGTCGAGCGCGGGTTGCGGCTGGCGGACTTCTGATCGATGGAGACGGCCGGGGAGAGGCCGTCGATGAAGTCCACGTCGGGCTTGTCCATCTGGCCCAGGAACTGCCGGGCGTAGGCGGAGAGCGACTCGACGTACCGGCGCTGGCCCTCGGCGAAGATCGTGTCGAACGCCAGGCTCGACTTGCCCGACCCGGACAGCCCGGTGAACACGATCATGGCGTCGCGCGGGAGGTCGATCGAGACGTCCTTGAGGTTGTGCTCGCGCGCGCCGCGAACGACAAGCCGGTCAGCCACTGCGTGCTCTTCTCTTCGTCGTCTTCTTCGGGTGTCGTCTTGCTGGCGGGTGTGGTCGCACCGGACCGTGGACAGACGCACCCCGCGCGACCGTCATGCTAACGAGGGGGTCTGACATTTCCGGCTGGGGCGGAGCAGCGGTCCGTTCGAAACCCTGATTTTTCTCAGAGCCCCGCGCTGCCAAGACTCTCCTATAAGCACACGAGAGCACCGCCGTTATGCCCGCCTGCCTGCGGCGCCCCCGTTGGGCCGACCGCGTGCCCAGCCTACGTCACCGCCCCCGGCCGGACGGGGCGGACGGGAAAATATCTTCGAACGATGCGGCGGTGGGGCTATGATCGGCCCGTGAGGCACAATCCGTCTACCGTCGTGGTGCTGGCCGGGAAGACCTCGGAGCCGGTGCTGGCCGCCGTCGAGCGGTCGATGAACGTCGTGCTGGTCCGGCCGGCCGACGAGGCCGACGGCGCCGACGGGCTCGCGGTCGCCGCCGCCGCGCTCCGCCGGGCGGCCGGCATCTCCGCGCCGTACGTGCTGGTCGCGGCCGACCCGCTGGCCGCCGTGGCGGCCGAGTGGAGCGCGATGTGGGACCTGTCGCAGGAAACCCGCGGCAGCGACCGGTTCGAGCTGCGCGCGGCCGAGGCCCTCGCCGCCTGGCGCGCGAACCAGTTCGAGCTGCCCGACTATTACCTGGTGCTCGCCTCGGAGACCGCGCCGTCGGCGCCTGGCACGGCCGAGGAGCATCGCCCCGACTTCTACCTGGGCCCGCTCCGCTCGGTCCGCCCGCACCGGGTCGTGGTCGCCGCCGCGGCCGAGCCCGCCGAGCAGGCGGCGGCGGCGCGGAGCGAGCTCGGCTCGCTGCGGGCCGGCCGCTGGTGGCCGTCTCTCGAAGAAGTGTTCCGAACGGTCCGTGGCTTCTACCCGGGCGCCCTCGCCGAGTCCCCCGACGCGGGGCGGGCGACCCTGCTGACCTAGGTCACTGTCATCACTCTTCGTGTTGGGTGGGGTGGGTGGTGTAGGTGCGGCCGGAGGGGGTGGTCCAGCGCATGACGCCGGGCTCGGGCTGGTGGAGTTTCCAGCCGGGTGCGTGCTTGGCGTGGTGGTGGCGTTTGCAGAGCGGGCCGAGGTTGCACTCGCAGGTGGCGCCGGCGGGGTGGGGGGTGGTGTGGTCGATCTCGGAGGTGATGGCCTGGGCGCCGCAGCCGGGGGCGCCGCAGCGGTCGGTGCGAGCGCGGATGAGGTGCTTGAGCTTCCGGCTGGGGGTGTAGCGGTCCTCGCGGTGGCGGTGGTCGCAGGTCCCCGGGCGATCGGCTCGGGGGCGGCGTTCAGCCGGACCAGGAGGTCGGCGAGCTGGGCCGGGCGGGGGTCTGCGGGGGCGCCGCCGCGGCCGGGGGCGCCGCGGGTGGGCGGGGGCCAGGGGTGGGTTCCGCGGGCGCAGGCGTGGGCGATGGCCTGGCCGTCTTCGCTGGTTAAGGTGTAGCACCAGCGGGTGCGGGGGTGGCGGGAGGCGGCCTGGATGAGGTCGCGGACAGTGTCGGCGTCCATCAGGCCCCAGGATCCGACGTCGGCGGGGGCGTTCGACCAGCCGAGGAGGGTGCCGGCGGGGATGGTGATGTTGATCAGGGCGGGCAGGGGGGTCTTGCGGCCGGTCTGGTCGAGCGGGGATCCGGGCGGCGGGCCGTCGAACCCAGCCGGGCGGCCCTCGTCCTCCTCTTCCCCTGCGTCCGCCGCCGCGCCGTCTTCATCGTCGTCGTCGATGGGGGCGTCAGGGGCGTGCGCGTCGTCGGGGGTGTGGGGGTCGACCGGGCCGTCGGGGTCGGCGGGGGCGTCGTCGTCCTGGAGCCCGGGGTCGTCGTCGTAGAGCCCGGGGTCGTCGCCGGGGTCGTCGCCGTCGTCGTCCCGGCCGGGTTCGGTTGGCGGCGGGGCGAGGCGGTCCCAGGGGCTGCGCTGGGCGATCCGGTCCAGCAGGACCGCCGCCCGGATCTGGGCCAGGGTGCCGGGCAGGCCCGCGTTGCGGAGCCGCACCGCCTCGGCGTCGATCGACGCCTTCCCCGCCAGCGCCTCGGCCGGGTCCAGCTCCCGCCCCGACAGGCACGCCGCCCCAGAGTCCTCGCGGCGCAGCTCGACCCGGCGGTCGTGCCCGGCCTCGTCCCTGCGCTTGGCGACGCCCTCGGGGTCGAGGCGGGCCTCCAGCCGGGCGGCCTTCTTCTGCAGGTCCGCCAGCCTGATCCCCGGGGCGGCGTCGGCCAGGATCTTGTCGGCCTCGGCGGCCAGGTCGTCGGGCAGGTGCAGGGTGGCGTTGCTGATGACGCGGGCGCGGTCCCGGTCGATGACGCCCGCCGCCATCCCCGCCAAGGTAGAGGGAAGGCGAGTGACGATGTTGGCGGCCATCTCCAGGAGCAGGCCGGCGGTGTAGGCGCTGGCGGTCATCTCGAAGCCGAGCTCCTCGGCCGGGTACTCCGCGTCCCGGGACCGGGCCCGGTCGCCGCGGGCCTTCGACGCCTCCAGCTGCGCGGCGCGGCGGCGGGCGAACTCCGCCACCGCCATGACCTCGAGGTAGTCCGCGTGGGCGCGCATCCGCCGCGCGGCCGAGCTCGCCCCGAGCAGCTGCCGCTCATCGAGCTCGTCCAGCGCCTCGACCGCCTCTCCCAGCAGCGCGGCCAGCTCGGGGCCGGGCGGCGGCGCGCACCCGGGCCCGTCGCCGGAGAACGCGTCCCACGGGGGGACGCCGTCGGCTGGGGACTGCGACACGGGGCACCACCTCCGCCCGGGGAGACGCTTCATCTACATGCTTCGACAATAGCACATTCGTTCGCGTGATCACAAACTCATGATCGGTACTCAGCAATTAATTGTTCGAATTCACAGAAACCACAACGACGTCATCATTCACATTTACCGACGCCTGACGACGGCCGCCCGCTATGCGGGGTTTAAGCCGTTAACGTGTGAGTGGCTCGCCGCGGGCCAGCCGCCGGCGACGGTCACTAAAGACGCGCTAGGAGCGAACATGGCGGAGCCCGAGACGGCACGGTTGGCGGCGGCCCTGGCGGGGGCCGGGGTGAGCTGGGACAAGGTTGCGGGCTCGCTCGGGTTGACCGGCGGGACGTTCAACGCCGTCTACCTGGTGACTCTGGTCGACGGGACCAGGCTGGTGGTCAAGATCCCGCCCGGGGCCGAAACGCCGTTGCTCCGCTACGAGCAGGGGATCTTGGCCACCGAGGCGCTGTATTACCAGCTGGCCGGGCAGTGTGCTGGGGTCACCGTGCCTGCGGTGGTCGCGGTTGACGGCGCCGAGGCGGCGGGCGGGTACCTGGTGATGACGGAGTGTCCGGGCAGCCCCTGGCCAGAGCTGACGCCGCAGCCCCGCGGCGCGCAGCGCGATGAGCTCCGCGCTGAGCTCGGCGGCCAGGTGGCCCGCCTGCACACGATCACCGGGCCCGGATTCGGCTACCCGTCCGGGGCGGTGGGCCCGCTGCGGGATACCTGGCGGGAGGCCTTCCTCGACATGGTGAACGCGGTGCTGGCGGACGCCGAGACGTTCGCGGTCACGCTCCCCCGGTCGACCGCCGACGTCCTGAGCTGGTTCGACGCCCGGGCGTCGGTCCTGGATGAGGTGACCACTCCGGCGCTGGTCCACTTCGACCTGTGGGACGGCAACATCCTGGTCGAGCCGACCGGGGCCGGGCACCGGATCGGAGCCCTGATCGACGCCGAGCGGGCGTTCTGGGGGGATCCCCTGGCTGACTTCAACTCGCTGGCGCTGTTCGGCGACATCGAGCAGGACCTCGCGTTCCTGAACGGCTACCAGGCCGGCGGCGGCACGGTGACCTTCGATTCCGCGGCACGCCAGCGGCTTTCGCTGTACCGGGCTTACCTCAACTTGATCATGTGGGTGGAGGCGGTGCCGCGCCAGGCCAGCCAGGAACGGCTGGACTGGCTCCAGGGCCGGGTGTTGGAGCCGCTCGCCGCCGCCCTCGGCAAGGAGTAGACGAGGCGGTGCCCCCGGGCCGTCGGCCCGGGGGCACCGTTGCTCACATGCGGGAGCGGACTGTGTAGCTCTGCTCGAAGCCCCTGGGCGGGGGTGATCCCGCCCAGGGGCTGCGCAGGCGATTAGTTCGTGTTGATGGCGGTGTCGTCGACGACGAAAGAGGTCTGCAATGAGGAGTCCTCCGTGCCGGTGAACTTCACGGTGACGGCGCTGCCGGCGAAGCTGCCGAGCGAGTAGGTGTGCTGCTGGTAGCCGGTGGCGTGGTTGAGGTTGGAGAAGGTGGCGATGGTGGTGCCGTTGGCCGTGATCGTGAGCTTGTCGAACGCGGTCGTGGTGGTGGTCTCGGCGGTGTCGATGTGCAGCCAGAAGCTGAACGACGCCGTGGTGCAGCCTGCCGGGATGGTCACCGTCTGGGACAGCGTGTCGGTGTGGGTGGTGCCGTACCCGTCCAGCCAGGCGTACCAGCTGCCGGAGTGCGAGGTTTCGCCCGCCCCGTTCTCGTTGATGACGCCGGCCGTGCTGGTCCACGGCGCGGCCGAGCCGGTCTCGAACCCGGGGTTGCCCAGCAGCTGCGTGTTGGTGCAGCTGCCGCCGGAGGAGCTGATCGTCCAGGTGAAGGACGCGGAGCCGGAGGCGCCGGTGGTGTCCTTGGCCGTGACGGTCACGCTATAGGTGGCCGCCGTGGTCGGCGTACCGGAGATGAGGCCGGAGCTGGAGATCGACAGGCCGGCCGGCAGGCCGGTGGCGCTGTAGGTCAGCGTCTGGCCGGAGGCCGAGTCGGTCGCGGAGATCTGCAGCGAGGCCGCAGTGCCGACGGTCCCGGTCCGGCTGCCCGGGTTGGTCACCGTCACCGTGTTGCCGGTGCCGCCGCCGCTCCCGGTGACCAGGCCGCCGATGCCCTCGGGGGTGCCGATGCCGGTCGGGCCGTCGTAGCCGGTCTCGGCGGTGCACAGGTAGGCCGGGCTGCAGCTGCCGTCGCTGCCGCTGGTGACGTCGTTGAAGTCGCTGGTGTGGGTGTAGATGTCGTCGGCTGGGTTGCTGCCGGCGTTGCCCGCGAGGGCGTACATGGCCGCGAGCATCGGGGAGGAGGCGCTGGTGCCGCCGACCTCATTCCAGCCGCCGTTGCCGTTCGAGGTGTCGTAGACCGCGAGGCCGGTGTTTGGGTCGGCGTCGGCCGAGGTGTCGTTGTCGATCCGCTTGGAGCAGCCCGACAGGCCGAGCGCGGTCTGCCAGGATGGCTGCGGTTCGAAGGCCGAACAGCCGGAGCCGGTGCCCTCGCCGCCGCCGTCGTTCCAGACCGACTCGGTCCAGCCGCGTGAGTTCGAGGCCGTGCTGAGGGCGGTGCCGCCGACCGAGACGACGTTGGGCGAGGTCGCCGGGTAGATCACGCCGTAGTCGGAGTCACCCGCCGAGGCGGTGATGACGTCGCCGGGGTGGCTGAAGTACTCGGAGTCGAGGGTGGTGTCGGTGGAGGATTCGGTCCCGCCCCAGGAGTTGGAGATGTAACCGGCCAGGCTAGCGGCGGTGTTCTCCGCGACGTAGAGGCCGGTGCCGCTGTCGTTGGTCGCCTCGACCAGGACGATGTTGCACTCGGGGCAGATCGCGGAGGCCATGTCCAGGTCGAGAGACTCCTCCAGCGTCCAGTCGTCGCTGGCGGGTGCCGTGGCCGGGAGCGGGGAGGTGGCGCCGTTCTGGTTGACCTGCTTGAAGCTCGGGACGGCGGGCAGGCCCGCGGCCGAGCGGTAGGCGGCCAGGTCGCTCGCGGCGGTCGGGTCGTTGTAGGCGTCGACCAGGGCGATTGTGCGACCGGCCCCGTCCGAGGCGGAGGCGGAGGTCAGGGCGTAGGCCGACTGCAGCTGGGAGGGTCCGTAGCCGAAGCCGGCCGGGATCGCGTCCGGCGACACGCTGGCGACCATCGGGTGGATGCCGTCCCGCTTGAGGGCGAGGCAGGACTGCTTGCCGACGACGATCACGGCTGCGCAGGCGTGACTGAAGCCGGAGTTGGCCGACGTCTGGGCCGGCTGCGAGGCGTGGGCGTCGTGCGCCGTCTCGGAGGCGATCAGGGCGGATGCCGAGGGCGACGGGGTGGCGGTGGTAACGGACGTGACCGCGGCCGATGCGCTGCCGGCGGCTAGCGCGGGGCCGAGGGCGATGGCCAGAGCGGCCAGGGGAATGCACCATCTTCGCAGCATGGGGGCTCCTTGTGGGTGTTGACAGCTGCGTGCTTTTGGCGTGGCGTGCGCACGGCGATCTCGATGGTGGAGGAATGAGGTGAAATCAGTCCGTTACCGCGCACTACGCGAGAGTAACTTGGGTGTTTGATCCCGTAAAGATGTAGATTCACCTAAAAAAACCTGAGCCTTACGTAATTTTTATGTCAGCGACGTAACGCGCAAGGTCAGCCGTTCGACGGCGCGGCCAGGCCGCGCAGCCCTTCCGACTACCGGTAGATTCGGGGGGTGACTTACACCGGAGATGTGCGTGTCGGCGGGCCATCGGACACGCTGGAGATCGGCGGCGGCCTGACCGTCACCAAGCTCGCCGTCGGCGACATGAACAACAACGCCTACCTGCTCCGCGACGGCAGCGGCCAGGGCCTGCTGATCGACGCCGCAGCCGAGCCTGACCGGCTGATCGAGCTGATCGGCGACACCCCGGTGGCGAAGATCGTCACCACCCACCAGCACGGCGACCACTGGCAGGCGCTCGCCGCGGTGAAGGCCGCGACCGGGGCGATCACGGTGGCGCACCCGGCCGACGCGCCCGGCATCCCGGTCGAGACCGACGAACTGGTGACCGACGGCGGCACGGTCGCGTTCGGCGACACCGAGCTGTCCGTGATCCACCTGGTCGGGCACACGCCCGGGTCGATCGCGCTCGTCATCGACCCTGACGGGGACGCGCCGTATATCTTCACCGGCGACTGCCTGTTCCCTGGCGGCGTCGGCAACACCCAGAAGGACCCGGAGCGGTTCACGTCCCTTCTTGACGGCGTGGAGTCGAAGGTGTTCGACCGGCTGCCCGACGCGACCTGGGTGTTCCCGGGCCACGGCGGCGACACCACCCTCGGCGCGGAGCGCCCGCACCTCGGGGAATGGCGTGCCCGAGGCTGGTGAGAAGTTATGCCTGGGCGGGGCCAGGCAGCCCCGGCGTGATCCGCCGGTCCAGATAGTTGAGCCCGAACCCCGACGGCATGTCGTCGCCCATGGCGTGGAAGACGGCAGTCAGCGCTAGCTCGTAGCTGACGCCCGCCGGCGTCAGCAGCTCGGTCGGCTCTTCCCGGCGCAGGTGGGACACGTCCGCGTGCGACGGAGTGACCCACGCGTCCCAGGTGCCATCGGCGAAGCGGTGCAGGGCGGCGAAGTACGTTCCGCCGCCCTGTCCCCAGCACAGGTCAACCTCGGGGTTTTTCTGCACGGTGAGCTCCGCGTTCACCCGCTCGCGTGCCGAGCACCACGTCCACCCACCGTCGACGGGCCAGTGCTCGTCGGCCACCCCGATCAGGGCGGACAGGGTGGTGCCGTCGGGGATGGTCGCCAGCCAGGCTCCTTCGCGGCCGTTGACACCCGCGGTCTGACCGCCTTCCTGCAGCTCCATGGCCTGGCTGTCGTAGGTGCTGCGGATCAGGTAGCGCTCGTACGATAGGGGCAGCTGTGACGCCGACGTCGGCGCGCTTTCCGGCTGCTCTCCGGTGTAGACCGTCGTGAACTCGGCCGGCATGTCGCCGCCCAGCGCGCGGAAGACGGCGGCGAACGCCATCTCGTAGCTGACGCAGTTCCTGGTCACCCGCCGTCCCGGTGCCGCTCCCGCTGGGCGCAGCCACGCCTCCCAGGTGTGATACTCAAGCCGGCGGAGCACCGCGAACGTCCGCCCGGCCGTCTGAAGGCGCGCCTCCGCGGGCGTCCACGCGGGCTCCGCTGCCGGCTCGGGCGTGACGGGTGAATCCCCCTCGCACTGTTGCCGGTGCTCGTCCGCCAGCCGCCGCAGCGTGGCCAGGCTGTCGCCGTCGCGGACGATGCCCACGATGTGGCCGTCACCGGGGTCGGCGCCGCCGGCCGGGACGCCGCAGCGCAGGGCGAGCCCGGAGTCGAACCAGGCGGCCAGGCAGACCTGGTAGCGCGCGTACCGGCCCGGGACCGCCGGGAACGGTTCCTCGTCGCGGGGGGCCGGAGCCCACCAGTCGTGGAACTGGTCGCGGCCGGTCGGACCGGGAGCGCCGCCGCCGAGCAGTTCCGCCAGGACCCAGTCGGGCGGTGTCCGGGGCGGCCCCGGGTGCCGCTCAGCCGACAGGGCCCACTCACGTACCGCTGACGGGATGTCCCGGCCGAGGTCGAGGGCGAGGTCGGTAGCCGGGTCCAGGGGTGGGATCTCCCGGTCACCGCGGGTGAACGCCCACCGGAATCCCTCGCTGCCGTCGTCGCCACGCTGGGCCGCATGCACCCGGCGCATGTATTGCGGCCGCAGCGCCACCCCGAAGTACGCGGTCGCCTGCCGGGTGGCCGCCGGGTCCACGACTGTCTCGCCGTCCAGGCACCAGGCCCAGGGCCAGGGCCAGCCGACGACCCCATCCCGCTGGTAACCGGCGTAGCCCTCAACGTAGAGCAGGCCCGCGTCCACCGCCAGCCGGTATGACGTCCGGCCGGATAGCTCCGGAAACATTCCGCCCTCGCCACGTACGGCGTCGATGCCAGGTGTGAACAGCCGGCCGTACCGCATGACCGGCTCCCAGCGCCGCCAACCACTCCACGTCAGGCACCGCGCAGCCACCGCGGCCACGGCCTTGGCCTCGTCTTCCGTCACGTTTCAAGGATGACAGCCATCCCTCGTCAGACCGCACACCGCATCTCTCCATCGCCGTCGACTGCCAGCAAGCGCCCTGGGACTGCCAGTTCCCTGGCTGCGTGGGCAACACCCAGAAGGACCCGGCCCGGTTCACGCGGAATGGCGTGCCCGGGGCTGGTAAGGAGAACGGAGCGCGTCAGGTCAGTCCCACCAGAACCACCACGTGTGACTGCCGGATAGCTTCGCCGAATACTGCTCGAAGGTGAGCGGAGTATCGATGCCTTCTACCAGTGCCTCCCGGGTCTCATACGCCAGATGCTCAGCTCCGACGCGGAAGCAGTGTTCCGCCGACACTGGCGGGCGCGCGACTGAGAGCGCCAGGCAGTCGAAACCCACCGCGCACAGCCGGGCGCCGAAACGCTCCTGCCAAGAGCGGATTACTGCGGCGTCCTCCGCCGTGCCGCCGCGCCGGGAGATGAAACCACACTCGGCCAGGGCCGCCGACCCGTCGCCGGCTCGGACGAGCCCGACATGGACGCCGCTGTCCCGCCCGGTGAGTTCCGCGACGGCGCCTGGAGCGGCGATCAGATCCGCTGCGAATTCGTCAGCGGCGGCGTCTCGCTCAGTGGCTGACGACTCGGGGCCTGCGGACACCACCGGCGCGAGCCCGGGCCAGCGTTCGAACGGCTGCCATGCCGGATCGCAGTGTCTGCCTTCGGTGTCGGCACCCGTGACCTGGTTCCACCACCGGGCCAGAATCTCCGCCGCGTCCTGGGCATCGACTGACTCGGCCGGGACCGGCTCGAACTCGCCGCTGTGCCACGGCCGGCGGGCACCCCTCTGAATCCACAGCTCACCGCGGGTTCCCTGCGCCTGAAGCCGCGCAAGGGTAGCGCCATAGGGGCGCAAGGTGAGCATCAGCAGCGGCCACAGCCCCGTATGCGGATGCTGGCGCAGCAGGCTTGCCCATAGCGGGCCGGGATCGGCAACCGGATCATCCGTCACCTAGAGCGAGGGCCGGGCGCCGGGCGTCCCATCGAGGAACGCCAGATCTGGCGTGACGAACCGCCCAGGCGGCAGTCCCTCCGGCGGCTGCCACACCGCACTCGTCCGGACCACGGGCTAAGAGTAGCCCGTCGGGCCGCGACGACGCGGTGCACCAGCTGGTGCACCGAGACTGACGACCTCGGTGTGGTGACCGAGCGCGTCGAGATCCGGCAGGAGAACGTCGGCGCCACGGCCGACATCGAGGCGGCGGAAAGAGCGCCAACTACGAGACCGTCTACGAGTTCAACGTCGCGGTCACGTTCTTAGTCCAGGAGCACGTCCCGGTGCCGGTTGGCCAGGGTGAGCAGGGCGGACGCGGCCGCCTGGAGTGGGGCGCCGGTGGTCAGCTCCTTGATCGCGGCCCCGTCGAAGGGGCGGGGCGCGATCACCCGGCCCTCGGCGTTGTCCTCGACCAGCGCGCCGAAGAGCTCGTCGTACAGCGGGGCGTCGATTACCACGACCGCGAGCAGGTCCATCGCGAACGTGAGCGGGTCGGTGCCGAGGCCGAGGCAGTACGCCCGGATCTGGCCGGCTGCCAGCGCGACGGTCATCCTGCGCGCCAGCGGCCAGGCCGCGTAGTCGATCGGCGCGTCCTCGCTCCCGTACTCCTCGGATTCGCCAAGCAGCTCCTCGGCGTACTCGCGGAGCAGGCCGCGCCAGAGGCCGAAGTCGTTCCCCTCGTTCCAGGCCGCCTCGCCCGACGGCTGGAAGATCCCGACCGGGATCACCTGGTAGAGGCCGCCCGCGTGGCCGACCAGGGCCGGGTCGCGGTAGTGCATGGGGAACGTCGCCGTTCCCCTCGCCCGGTCGTAGCGCAAGGTCAGCGCGCAGGTCGCCATCGCCGACGAGCGGACGTTGAGGTTGGTCGGGTCGCCGAAGGCCTCACGGTACGCGCGCCGGTCGGTGACGCCGAGCGCCGCCGCGGCGTACTCGAACGCGGCCGGCCCGCCCACGTTGATGCCCTCGAAGAACCGGCCCCGCGCGAACGCCAGCCGGGGCTCCGGCCCGGCCAGGTCGGCCGACACCAGCCGGTAGATGGGCCGGTTCTCGAAGACGGCAGGCGCGGCGAGCGCCTCGATCACGTCGCAGTAGCGCCGGTAGCGGCTGCCGTCGAGACGGGTCGGCAGCGCGAACGGCGCGACCGAGGCCAGGTCGGGCAGCGCCGGCGGCGGGGCCTGCGGCCGGAACTCGAGCCTGATCCGCTCGAGCGGTATCGGCGCAGGCAGGCGCCAGGCCGGGGCCGAGAGCAGCGGGGTTCCGGCCAGCCGAGCGGCGTCCTGGTACTCCCGCGCCGCCTCGACGGCGAGCGAGTACCGGTTCGCGCTCAGGTAGTCGCTGACCCGGAGCCACTGCGCTTCCGACGGCGTACGCGGCGTCTCTCGGGTCTCAGAGGTCACGCACGTACCGTAGTTCCTCGACGTTGCCGAGGCCGTCGAGGATGTTAGTCGCGCCGTCGGGGGCGAAGCCTGCCTTGTCGTAGAACCGGCGGGCGCGGGCGTTGTCGGTCAGGGTCCACAGCACCATCCGCCGGTATCCGGCCGCGCGCAGGCCGTCGAGGGCCGCGCCCGTCAGCTCCCGCCCGACGCCGGTCGACCAGTGCGCCGGGATCACGTACAGCGTGTACAACTCCCCCGTCTCGCCCGCCACCCCGGCCGGGGTGAGGGAGCCCGGCTTTGGGCCTGCGCCGGACCCGACCGAGGCGGCCGAGGCGACGCTGCGTTCGGGGCCGTAGGACGCGTAGCCGACGATCATCCGCGCCTCGGCAGCCGCGGTCTGTGCCTGCGCCGGCGGCGCGACCGCGACCAGGCTGGTGCGATCGGTGCGCGGGGCGGCGTTCACGGGGCGGCCGGGTGCGGTCACTTGCTCGATGATGGCCGGGTCTATGATCTGCGCGTACGCCGTCAACCAGGTCTCGTGGCGGATGTCGGTGATGGCCGGCTCGTCGGCCGCGGAGGCCGGGCGGATCTCTATTGGCACGGTTCCTAGGGTAGGTCCGGGCCGTGGTTAACTACAGCGATTAAGCGGGTTATGCAGGCAATCTCACCTACGATTGGTTGCCGGCCCGAGGCAGTGGAGGAATGGATGAGCAGCGACCAGCTCCGGTTCCCGGACGGGTTCCTGTGGGGGGCGGCCACGGCCGCCTACCAGATCGAGGGCGCCCCGGACGTGGACGGCAAGGGCCCGTCGATCTGGGACACGTTCAGCCACACCCCGGGCAAGACCTTCCACGGCGACACCGGCGACGTGGCCTGCGACAGCTACCACCGCTACCCCGATGACATCGAGATGCTCAAGCTGCTCGGCGTCGGCGCGTACCGGTTCAGCCTCTCCTGGCCCCGGATCCAGGCCGACGGGCGCGGCGCCGCCAACAGCAAGGGCCTCGACTACTACAACCGGGTGATCGACGCGCTGCTCGAGGCCGGAATCGAGCCCGGCCGTCACCCTCTACCACTGGGACCTGCCGCAGGCCCTGCAGGACAAGGGCGGCTGGGCGAACCGGGACATCGCGGAGGCGTTCGCCGAGTACGCGGCGATCGCGGGCGAGGCGTTCGGCGACCGGGTGCACCAGTGGATCACGCTGAACGAGCCGTGGGTGGTCGCGCACGTCGGCTATCGCGACGGACGGCACGCGCCCGGCCTGCGGGACGCCGCGCCAGGCGGTCGCCGCCAACCACCATCTGCTGCTCGCGCACGGGCGGGCGGTGCAGGCGCTGCGGTCGACGGCGGCGGCGACCCAGATCGGCATCACCCTCAACCTGTCGGTGGTCCGGCCGGTCACGCCGGAGGCGGAGGACGTGGCGGCCGAGCTTGAGGCCCGGCAGAACGGCGTGTACCTCGGGCCGCTGTTCTCCGGCGGCTACCCGGACCGGCTGACCTCGGACTACTCCCCCGCGAAGGTACCCGGGCTGGTCCGCGACGACGACCTCGCCACGATCGCGGCGCCGCTGGACTTCCTCGGCGTCAACTTCTACTTCCCGCAACTACGTGGGCCTCGGCCAGGCCCGACGGCGAGCTGCGGCGCGGCGAGTCCTGGGCCGGCCCGGGCACGGTGATGGTGCAGCCGGAGGGCCTGCCCATGACCGCGATGAACTGGCTGGTCGAGCCCAGCTCGATCCGCGAGCTGCTGACCCGGGTGGTGGCCCCGCTGACCGGCGAGCTGCCGATCTACATCACCGAGAACGGCTCCGTCCTGGTACGACTACGTGACCCAGGACGGCCGGGTCGAGGACTACGAGCGAGTGTCGTACCTGCAGAGTCACCTGACGGCGCTGCACGAGGCGATCGCCGACGGGGTGAACCTGCGCGGTTACTTCGGCTGGTCGCTGCTTGACAACTTCGAGTGGGCCGAGGGGTACGCCAAGCGGTTCGGGCTGGTCTACGTCGACTTCGCCACCCAGCAGCGGATCATGAAGCTCAGCGGCGAGTTCTTCGCGGAGGTAACACGCGCGAACGCGCTCCGAGCGGAGTGAAAATTCAAATTCCTCATCTCGAACGGACCCTGGTTCCACCCCGTCAGCCCGCCGGAGCGTAGCCCGCGATGCAGGCGCTGACGGTCGCCGGGCGCGACCTGGTAGCTAAGGCCGTACTGGAGGTTGCGCCGACGGAGCTATCGTCGATGTCGGTGGTGCTCATCGGCGGGCAATCGCCTGAGGAGGTCGAGCTGAACATGCCATCGGATACCACGCCTGAGCAGCCGGACGACGCTCACGTCAACGCAGACCACGCGCCGGATGCGGCAACGCCGCCGGCCCCGACCCTGCCCGCGCCGGCGTCGGCGCCGCTCACCCCGGTGTTGGCTACCCAGAGCAGGGAGGACACCGACGTCGGCTGGGGCGAGTACCGCGAGCGCGACGACGACGAGCGGCTGCTGCGCGACCGTCCACCGCACTGGGACAACGCCTAGCCACGGCGCTACGCGGCCAGCGCCCCGGCTTCAGGCGTGGGTGCCGAGGGGGTCCCGCTCGGCGGCGGTCGCGTCGTCGCGGTCGGTGGAGACGGTCAGCTCGTGCCAGGCGGCGTCCGACTCGGCCCGGGCCGTGGCGGCCGCGGTGGCGTACGCGTAGGCCTCGCTGCCGAGGATCAGCCGGAGCGGCGGTTCGTCCATCGCGGCGACCTCGAGCACGACCCGGGCGACCTTAGCCGGGTCGCCCAGTGCGGTGCCCGAGCCAATGTCATCGTGCACCCGCGCCATCGCGCCGACCGTTGGCTGATAGGGCTCGCTGACCGGGGTCACCCGCATCGATGAGCCGGCCCAGTCGGTCTGCATGCCGCCCGGCTCGAGCACCGTGACCTTGATGCCGAGCGGCGCGGTTTCACGCGCCAGCACCTCGGAGAAGCCGCCGACGGCCCACTTGGCCGCCTGGTAGGCGGCGAGGCCGGGAGTCGCCAGCCGCCCGCCGATCGAGGAGACCTGGATGATGCGGCCGCCGCCCTGGGCGCGCAGCACCGGGAGGGCGGCCTTGGTGACGTTGACGACGCCGAGCAGGTTGGCGTCGATCTGCTCGCGGAAGTCCTCGGCGGTGATGTCCTCGATCGCCGCCAGGTTGGCGTAGCCGGCGTTGTTGACGACCACGTCGATGCGGCCGAACGCAGCCACGCCCGCGGCCACCGCCGCCTCCGCCGCGGCCGGGTCGGTCACGTCGAGCGCGACCGGCAGGATCCGGTCGCCGTAGCGCTCGGCCAGGTCGGCCAGCGACGCGGGCTGGCGGGCGGTGGCGACGAGCTGGTGGCCGGCCGCCAGCACGGCCTCGGCGATCTTGCGGCCGAGGCCGCGCGAGCTTCCGGTCAGGAAGAAGACCTGGGACATGTGAGTGGCTGCCTCTCTCACTGGCGAGCCCTGGGCGGGATCGCGATTCCTCGATAATACACCGACGTTGTGTTAATAACAAACCGATGGTGCGATAATTGGGTCGCGGGTAGACTGAGGACGTGACGACGAGCGAGACGGCGAACGAAATACCCGCCGGGGAGGCGACCGAGACCTTTCGGCGTGCCCGCCGCCCGGAGCAGAAGCAGCAGCGGCGGGAGGACATCCTGGCCGCCGCCCGGGATCTCGCGGTCACCGACGGCGTCCGGGCAGTGAGCCTGGCTGGCATCGCCGCCCGGGCCGGCATCGACAAGTCGGCGCTGCTGCGCTACTTCGAGACCCGCGAGCAGATCTTCCTCGAGCTGACCGCGCGGGAGTGGCCGGCCTGGTTGCAGGGGCTGCACGACGGGCTTGACGACGCCGCGCCTGCTTCGGCCGCAGCGGCCGGGCCCGGACCGAGCCTGGTCGCCGACGTCGTCGCCCGCAGCTTCGGCGACCGCCCGCTCTTCTGCGACCTGCTCGCGCACACCCCGCTCAATCTGGAACGGAACGTCTCGCCAGAGGCCGTCCGCGGCTACAAGCTGATCTCGCTGGACGCCGTCAGCGAAGCGGCGAGCGTCGTCCACCGGGCGCTGCCGGACCTGACCGAGCAGGAGTGCCTTGAGTTCATCTCCGCCATCGCCGGGCTGGCCGGCACCGTGTGGCAGATCGCCAACCCGGTCCCGGCCCTGGCGGCGCTGTTCGCGTCCGACCCGGCCCTGGCGGGCGCGTGCGTCGACCTGGTCCCCCGGCTGCGACGGACCGCAGAAATCCTGCTCGCCGGGCTGATCCCCAGTCGGGCAGCAGGTCCTGGTGCGCTGCCCTAGCTGGGTAGCTGGTCCTCACGCGTTCAGCCGGCCCGTGACGGGTTGAGCAGCTGGCGGGGGTTCACCCCGTTCGCCCAGGGGGTGATGGGGGCGGGCGCGGGGGTTACTGGCCGGCGGCGACTAGCTTGAGCTCTTCGAGGGACTCGGCGGTTAGGTGGGCGAGGTCGGGGCCGTCGGGGGCGGCGATCCAGCGGGCAAAGGCGATTCTGAAGACGGCCAGGCCGGCCTCGGCCGTCAGGGCGGCGGCGGGGTCGGTGACGCCGCGGCGGCGCAGCGCGTCGGCGACCGCGGCCGCGACCGTCGCCAGCTTCACCAGCTCGCGCTCGCGCAGGTCGGGGTGGGCGGCGATGATGGCGGCCCGGCGGCGGACGCCGTCCTCGTGCGCCTGGAAGACGGCGGCCGCGGCGTACAGGGCGCCGGCGACGGCCTCGATCGGCGCGGCCGAGTCGGGGGCGCCCGCCACGCCGGATATGAAGAGCTCCTGGAACCCGTCCGCGCCGGCGAACAGGACCTCGCGCTTGTCCGCGAAGTAGCGGAAGAACGTCCGCTCGGTGAGCCCCGCCCGCTCGGCGATCTCCGCCACCGTCACCTGCTCGAAGCCGCGCTCGGTGAAGAGCTCGAACGCCGCCTGTCCCAGCCGGCCGCGCGCGTTCGGCTCCCATCGCACCATGCCCTCATGATACGTGGGTTTCCTCACTAGTGATGACAGAGGCCGACATCACCTGTGCTAGCCTGATGACAGCAGCTGACATCAGACCATGACATCAGACCATGGAGGTTCTGCATCATGCGCGTTTTCGTCACCGGGGCCAGCGGGCACATCGGGTCCGCCGTCATCCCCGAACTCCTCGCGGCCGGGCACCAGGTCACCGGGCTGGCCCGCTCCGACGCGGCGGCCAAGGTCGTCAGCGCCGCGGGCGCGGCGGTGCTGCCGGGCACGATCGACGACCTCGACCTGCTGCGGTCGGCCGCGGCCGCGGCCGACGGGGTGATCCACCTGGCGTTCAAGCACGAGGCCATGCGCTCCGGTGACCTGCACGGCGCGGCCGGGGCCGACCTGGCGGCCATCGAGGCGATGCTCGACGCGCTGGCAGGCACGGGCAAGCCGTTTGTCGGCACCTCGGGCACGCTGCTGCTGGCGCTGGCCGGGCTCGGCCGGACCGGGACGGAGACGGACGTGCTGCCCGGCGGCCCGCGGATCGACGCGGAGAACCTGACGATCGAGACGGCCGCGCGCGGAGTGCGGACCTCCGTCGTCCGGCTCCCGCCGACCGTGCACAGCTCGCTCGACCGGCACGGCTTCATCCCCACCCTGATCGGCATGGCCCGCGGCAACGGCGCCGCCGCCTACGTCGGCGACGGCGCCAACCGCTGGCCGGCCGGCCACACGCTCGACGCCGCGCGGCTGTACCGGCTGGCCCTGGAATCGGCCCCGGCCGGATCCCGGCTGCACGCGGTCGGCGACGAGGGTGTGCCGTTCAGGGAGATTGCCGAGGCCATCGGGCGCAACCTCGGGCTTCCGGTCGTCGGCATCGCGCCCGAGGAGGCCGACCAGCGCCTCGGCTTCCTTGGCGACTTCGCCCAGCTCGACGACCCGACCTCGAGCGAGCTGACCCGCAAGCTGCTTGACTGGGAGCCGACGCACCCCGGGCTGATCGCGGACATGGACGAGGGTCACTACTTCCGCAGCTGAACGGTTACCGACGGCAACTGCAGAAAGGGTTATCAGCGGCCCGGCCCGGGAGCACAATGGGGCGGTGACCATTCCGACCGGGCCGCGGCACCGCGTCAGCCGCGTGGAGACGCCCGGCGTGCCCGCGCCGCGACCCGATCGCAGCCCACCGCCCGGCGACGACACCGACCTGGAACGGCTGCTGGCGCTGGTGGCCCGCGGCGACCAGGACGCGTTCGAGACGCTCTACGACAAGCTCTCGGGACCGGCGTACGGCCTGGTCCGCAAGGTGCTCCGCGACCCCGCCCAGTCGGAGGAGGTCACCCAGGAGGTCATGCTCGAGGTGTGGCGGGCCGCCTCCCGGTTCGACCCGGCCCGCGGCAGCGCCACCACCTGGGCGCTCACGATCGCGCACCGGCGGGCGGTCGACCGGGTCCGGTCCGAGACCGCGGCGACCGACCGGGAGCAGCGGTCGGCCCCATTCCCGTTCCCGGTCGACGACGTCGCCGAGACCGTCGAGGCGAACATGGACGCCGAGCAGGTGCGGCGCTGCCTGGACGGGCTGACCGAACTGCAGCGCGAGGCGATCACGCTGGCCTACTACGGCGGCTACAGTTACCCGCAGGTCGCCACCAAGCTTGAGGTCGCGCTGGGAACGGTCAAGACGCGGATCCGCGACGGGCTCATGCGGTTGGGGAACTGCCTGGGGATGAGCAGATGAGGCTCTTCTCCCGACGGGTCCACGAGCTCTCAGGTGCGTACGTGCTCGACGCGCTCGACCAGGCCGAACGCGAGCGGTTCGAACGTCATCTGCGCCGCTGCCCCGGCTGCGCCGAGGACGTCAGGCAGATGACCGCGACCGCGACCGCGCTGGCGCTGGCGGTGGCGACGGAGCCCCCGCCGGGCCTGAAGCAGCGCGTGCTCGCCGCCGCGGCGGCCACCCCGCAGCTGCCGCCGCTGCCGTCGGCCGCGGCCAGGCGCCGTCGCGGGCGGCACGTCACCCGCTCGGCCTGGTTCCCCCGGCTGGCCCTCGGGGTCGCCGCGGTCGGCGTGGCGGCGGCGGTGGCGCTCGCGGTCGTGACCGTCTCCACCCAGGACCGGCTCGACACCGTGCGGGCGCAGAACCAGGCGCTCGCGGGCGTGCTGGCGGCGCCGGACGCCCAGATCGCCACCGCGCGCAGCTCGACCGGCGGCACCGCGACCGTCGTGCTGTCCTACGCGCAGCAGAAGATGATCTTCACCAGCTCCGGGCTCCCCCGGCTGCCGAACGCCAAGGTCTACGAGCTGTGGCTGCTGAGCACGGGGTCCGCCGTCCCGGCGGGCCTGCTGCCCCAGCCGACCGACGGTAAGACCGCCCCGGTGCTCGCGAGCGGGCTCACGTCGGCCGACAAGGTCGGGGTGACCGTCGAGCCGGCCGGCGGAACCAGCAGCCCGACGACCACCCCTATCCTCGTGATGACCCTGCCGGACTGAGCCTTCCCCTCCATTGCGACCTGTTGCCAGGGCTTCCACCCCGCCCAGGCAGGCGGCCGCGCCAGGGCTCAGTCCGGCCAGCTCAATCCGGCCAGCGGTACCTCGTCACCCGCCCGCCGTCGATGGTGACGGTGCCCACCGGGGTGTCGGGGTCCCGCCAGAGCGTGTAGGTGCCGACCGCGAGGCCCGGGTACACCGCGGCGTAGCTCTTGCCCGCAGCCGTCCCGCGCTCGCGCACCATGGAGTGCGTGCGGCGGGCGTGCGCGTCGTGGTGGTGCTGATGATCGTGCGCAGGGTCGTGGTCGCGCGCAGGGTCGTGGTGGTGGCTGCCGTCGACCGGGCTGATCTCGATTTCCCGGCCGTTCAGCTCGACGGTCGCCTCGATGAGGAGGACGCCGACCGTGTCGCCAAGTTCAAGCACCACGCTGCCCGCGCTGGATGGTCCGAGAACCGGCTCGGCCATGACTACGCTCCTCTCTGCCGAGGCGGGGCCGCGGGTGGCGACCCTTACGCCCCCTCTTCGGAACCGCCGGCCGGCCGGATTGGTCGTCGGCGGGACGTAATCAAAACGTTATGACGGGGTGCTGAATCCACTGTGCGGAACCCCGAGGTACGGGAAGTGGCTCAGGTAGCCGCCGGGGACGCTCTTGGCCGTCAGCCCGTCGGTGATGGCGCCGGCCGCCGCGTCGGGCTTGTATTTCGGGTCCACCAGCGGGTACGTCACCCCGGCGATCGCGCGCAGCTCGATCGGTGACCACGTCGTCGAAGACGCGGCGGCCGTTGGGGAAGCCGGCCAGGTCGCCGCCGATGAGGCCGAGCGCGTTCGGCTTCTTGGCCGGCGGGATCGCGATGTTGAGGCGGAGCATGTCCGCCTGCTCAGGTCCGGTGTAGTTCTGGAAGCCCGGCACGATGCCGGTCGGGATCCCGGTGAGCAGGATCGCCTCCAGGTCGGCCCGGGCGGTTCCCGCCTTGACCAGCTTCTCCAGGTTCGGGAACACGCCCGGGTAGAGCACCGGCAGCAGCCCGGCGAGCTCGGGATGGGCGACGTAGGACGCGAACCGCTTGTCGTCGTTCGGCGGCAGCGAGTTCCACAGGTCCTTGCTGCCGAGCGGGATCAGGACCTCGTTGACGAGCGGGTTGCCGAGCCGCGAGACCTGGCGGAACGGGCCGCTGTTGACGTTCTCGCCCCGCCAGTCGTCCCACAGCGTCACCTGCTGGCGGCTGGCGGTCGTCCACACGCCGATCACCGAGGCCGGGTCGGACGCGCCGTGCTTGCCCGGCCGCAGCAGCTCCCGGTCGGGATCTGCATCGCGATCGAGTGCACGTTGAGCTGGGCGGTGGCGTTGACGCCCGGCCGCGGGCTTGGAGAAGACGTGCATGCCGAACTGGGCGTGCAGCTGCCTCGAACGGGCGCAGGTCGGCGAGGTCGAAGATCGAGCCGAGGTCGACGTAGAAGCCCTCGGCCCGCTGGCCGGCGAACACCTTGATGCCGCCGGCGATGCTCGTGCACCGCCTGGTTGGCCAGGGTCGGCGTAGTTCGGGGTCGACAGCGGGCCGATGTTGCACGGCGGGCAGGGCAGGTTCTGCGCCGAGCAGCGTCGCTCTTGCCGTGCTGCGATGCGGGTGACCGAGTAGAACTGGCGGCGGTTCCAGTTCGGGCTGTCAAGCGACAGGATCGGGCCGATGTTGTAGAGGAACGTGTCGGGGTCCCGCAGCCTGGTCTGGAAGCGGAACTGGTAGGTGATGTCGGCCTGGCCGTCGCCGTCGTTGTCGATGTGGATCTCGTACAGCACGTCGTCGCCGAACTCGTAGAAGTTCGGGCCGCCGGCCGGGCCCTGCAGCGGGATGTAGTTGGCGATCAGCGTGACCGTGTCGGGCTTGTCCGGGCTGACGAACGCGTACACGTCGGTGCTGTCGGCGACCGGGTCCTTCGAGATCTCCGGTGCTTCGCGGTGCGATGACATGGCTAACTCGCTTCTGGCGATGCGGATGGGAGAGTTGCGGGGAAACCAGTTACCGGACGGCGTTAGTCAGCCGGGCGACGAGGGCCTGGTCGCGGATGACGGTGTGGCTGGTCCCGGAGAAGATGTCGAGCTCGCCGGACGCTGCGTCCCGCAGGTACACGACGAGGGGGGCGCCGGCGGCGTCGGCCGAGTGCTCGGCGTTGGCGGCGGCGCGGTTGTCCGCAGCGGGACGGGTCGCGGCGGCCGCTACCCCGCTGGCCGTGCCGACTCCGGCCGCCGCGGCGAGGCCCACGGCGCCGGCCGCGCCCGCGCCGCGCAGCATGGAACGGCGCGACGGGCCCGCGGTCGGCTCTGGGTGACTCTGTGAAGACATGGAGGTCCTTTCAGAGGCGAGGCCATGACGATGGCCTATTACGCTCTTTCTTCGGAACCGCCTTCCGACCGGATCGGTCGCCTTCGGCACTTGTTCAAAACGTTATATTCGCGGGCCGCCACTGAACTGGGGCACTTGGAATAGGGCGGCCAAAACGGACCGCCGCATTCCCAGGGCTTCTCTGGTCAAAGGCGACGGATATTGTTGATATTGAGCTATGAGATGTTGGATCCGCGAATAGTCTGTTACGCCAGCGGCGTCGCCGTGTCGGCCAGGCTCCAGATCGCTAGCCCGTGCTTGTTCCCGGTTACCAGGCTGTTCCCGTCGGGAGTGAAGGCAGTGAAAAAGCAGGCGCTGCCGGTCCGGATCACTCCGACCGGACCGGTCAGTTCGTCACCGTAAGAGCGGCGAAGTTCGACCCGACCCGTCTCAAGCCCACAGCTAAGCAACGTTCCAGAAACGTTGAACGCGAGGCTCTGAATGTTAGCCGCGGGCGACACGGCGCTCGCGGGACGGGAAGTGAAGTTTTCCTTCTGATGGACGGAAATCTGGGTGTTTCCCGAGGAACCGAGGATGAGGTTGTCGTGGGGCCGGATGGCCAACGCCGTAACGTTATAGCCCTGCACCACCTCGGGCCCTGAATCCCACGTCGGATGGACACCTCCGCCGGCGTAGAAGCTAGCAGGGACGAGCAGGCTGCCGTCGGGACTGTACAAACTGGCCCGGCAGTAGTTAGAAGACACGGTGGTGAGCTTCGTCGTGTGTCGCAGCGACCGGTCAGCGGCCGACAGGAAGCGCACTTCGTATTGGCTCAGCGACGACACCGCCAGGAACTGGCCATCAGGGCTGGCCGCAATCCTGGGCTGGCTCCTGCCGTCTTCGTGCGCCCAACGGTGGGAGAGCGTTGCTGCGTCCCAGGCGTTGAAGCCCGTTCCGACAGCGGCGATGAGCTCACCGCCGGGGGTGAAGACCAGTTGCTCGACTGATCCACCGGCACTGACGGTTCCGATGAGCGACCAGTTCTCGAGGTCGTAGACGGTCACGGTCGTCTCGTCGGCGGCGGCGGCGTAGCGACCGTCGACGCTGAGGGCGGCCGCTGTCAGCGGACGCGGGATTTCCCGCCACAACCGAGGCAGGATGATCGCGTCGGTGCTTCCCGGCAGCGGCGGAAGGAGGGTGGCGAGCCAGTCGGCCGACGAGACTACGTCGTCCTTGCGGTAGTGGCGCTCGGCCAGGGTGCCGGGGCGGTCGGCCCGCAGGTCCCACAGTTCCCCGTTCGGGAGCGAGACGCGCAGCACGGTGTCATCGACCCCGATCGAGTCGCCGGGCTTGGCCAGCCAGGAGCTGACGGTCGCGACGCCCCCCGGGATCGGCCAGCGCAGCGGGATGCGGTCAAGGACGAAACGGTCGGGCGAAGCCGTCCGGTCGGCGGCCAGGCGGGCCCAGGCGACCGCGCCGTCGACGACGGCGCAGTTCACGTCCATGGGCTCACGGACCGGGTAGCGGAGATCGCGCAGCCGCTTGCGCACCAGCGGTATCCGGGTGGTGCCGCCGACGGCGAGCAGCACGTCGGGTTCGAGCGGTTTGATGTCGTCGATGAGCTTCCTCGCCAGGGCCAGCGTCTGATCGATGATTCCCTGGCCGCGGACGTTGCCGGTGAGGAGTTCGTCGAGTCGCTGCTGGGTGATGCGGTGCAGCTTGCCGTCGTCGGCGCTCGCGACCGGCGCGTTGTCTCTGAGCGACAGCTTCTTCTTGGCTTCGGTGGCGGTTATCTTCAGCTCCGCGTCCCGCCGGCCGTCGCCGCTGCCAGCGGTGGCGCCGGTGACCCGGCGGATCTCCTCGACCAGGAGGGCGTCAATGTCGGCGCCGCCTCTCTGGATCGAGTCGGCGGCCAGGACTTCATGCTCGCGCGGGCCGATGCGGACGATCGCCGCGTCGAAGGTGCCGCCGCCGAAGTCGTACACGAGCACGATCTGACCTTGGTCGATAGCCCCGCGCTTGATCGGCGCGTAGGCCGCGGCGACCGGCTCGGGCAGATACTCGATGTCGACGAACCCGGCTGCCCGGCACGCCCGGTCGAGGTCGGCCCAGCGTTCGTCGTCCTCGACCCCGATCCGGTAGTCGCCCGGGCAGGTGATCAGCAGCCGGTCGACCGGGTCGGTGACCATCTCCTGCGCTTTCTCCCTGACGGCCGACAGCAGTTCCGTCGTCACCTGCCAGGCGAGCCTCGGGTCGTCCTCGCCGAAGGTCCGCTTGCGCCCTAGCTCGCGCTTGAACTCGATGGCGGTCTGCATCGGCTCCCACGACCGCCTGCCTTCGGCCAGCGTTCCCGCCTCGATCACGTCGCCGCCGAGGTAGACGACCGACGGCCATGACCGGTCGCCTTCCACCGGATCGGGGACCGGACGCGGATCCGTGCCCGGCACCAGCAACGTCGCCTTCGTCTCGGTGGTGCCGAAATCGACCACGAGCACCATGTCGCGCGACGATCGGCTGGGCGGCACGGGAGTCACTGCGGATCCTCCAAGAGGGACTGGGCGGCACGGAGACTGCGTTTGAGGGTGCCGCACCGGTCGACGAGCACGTTGGCCGACTCCCGGTCGACGATGGAGGAGCCGTGCCTGACCCACCGCTCGTGCAGGTCCGCGGCCCGGCTGGCGAGGTCGGCCAGCGGGCTGCCCGATGGCAATCCGAGACGCGCGTGGACGGACCGCCCGTACTCGCCGATGAGCTGGAGGATCTCCTCGCGGTCGGCGTCGGTCACCGGCGTCACCTCGGTCATAATCCGCTGCAGCACGTCAAGCTCGGCCAGCCCGAGTTCACGCCGCTGGAAGCCGGCGATCATCTCGGTGACGCCGGCCAGCGTCCGCTGGTCGGCCGCCCCGAGCTCCCGGCGCAGGCCGCGTTCCTTCCGTGTCAGCAGGTCAGCCGTGGTGCGGACCTTGAGCAGGTCGGAGCGGTGGGCGAAGTGATCGGTGAGCCGAGCCCGCACCCGGCCGATGCCGCTGGCGTGCTCGAGCTGCTCGCGCAGCTCGGCGACGGTGTCGACCTTGTCGTCGCGGATCAGCCGGGTGGCGACGGCCAGGCCGTAGCCGGTGAACGTGTCGCGCAGCGCGCTGCGCCGCTCCGGCGCCAACGGCAGCCCGAGATCGGGCCGGAGGAAGACCACAGCGTTCGTCACCGTCGCTTCGACCAACCGCTCGAAGCGACGGTCGGCCAGCGTCGTGAGGTCAGCCAGGTCGGCCTCGTCGAGTCCGGCCGCCGCCTCGGCCATCAGACTGCAGACCGGCTCGACGTCGAACAGCACCGCCCGGACGGCGGGGCTCCTCAGCATCAGCTCGCGGACCTGCCGGGCGGCGGCGAACGGCTCGGTCGAGCCGCCTTCCCAGAGTTCCTCCACCTTGGTCAGCACGCCGATGGTGGTGACGGGCGAGCGGAAGGCCGACTCAGGGCCGAGGAAGGCGCGGAGCGTCTCCTCATCGGTGGCGGACATGCCTCGCCTGCCAAACACGACGATGAGCGCGTCCGCCCGCGCGGCCGCGCTGACCGTCTCCGACTCGAGCTCCTGCCTCGACTTGCGGAGGAAGTCGAGGGTGACGGCCGAGTCCTCGACCCAGGCCGAGTCGAGCCCGGCCGTGTCGATGAGGTCGAACCCGGTCAGGTAGGGCTGGTCGGTGACCACGTCGAGGTGGTCGATGCTGGCGAGCAGGTCGCGGTTGTCATCGCGGCGGGTGGCGTAGGCCTCAAGCTGGTCAACGCTGGCGATCGCGGTGCTGTGGTCCTTGAAGTGCACGGTCAGGCAGGGCGGGCTGCCGTAGCGGATGTGGTTGACGCTGTAGGACAGCTCGAGGGTGCCTGTCGGGGTGATGGACCGCCCGATCAGCGCGTTGACCAGGGTTGATTTCCCCTGGCAGACCCGGCCGACGACCGCCACCCGCATCCGCCGGTCGAGCAGCGCCGCGCGCTCGGTCAGCAGCGCGCGGACGGGCCGCAGGGCCGGCGCCGGTTCGAGCCGGGCGATCGCCTCGGCCAGCGTCTGCCGGAATCGGCCGGCCAGCCCGGCCGTCACGCGATTTCCCTGGTGAGCGCCGTGATCTCCTTGCCCAGTCCGCGCACCCGCTGGCGGGCCATCCGCAGCGATCGGGTGACCTTGGCCAGTTCCGCGAGCCGTGACTCGGCCTGCTCCTTGGTGTCGGTCTGCTGCGCTTCTAGCCGGGGGAGCGTCCGGTTCAGCGTTTCCCGCTCCAGCTTGATCTGGTGCTCCATCTCAAGCTCGATGGCGGCCGACAAGACCTCGATCTGCGTGATCACCGACTCCCTGATGAGCTCGCCCGCCCGGGCCTGCGCGGCGCTCAGGGTGTCCTGCAGTTCCCTGCGCCGAGCGTCCACCTCCTGCTGCGAGAGGCCCTCGTTGACCTGCTCGGTGTACGTCTCGCCGCCAACCGTCCGGTATTGCGGAACGACCTCCACGTTGACGAAGTCGGCCGCGCCCCGTCGCGCGTCCTCGCCGAACCATGAGCCGACCTTTACCACTCCGCGCTGGAACACGTTCGCCTTGCGGCCCGAGCGGGTCATCACCGCGTCGCCGATGTACATCCGAGTCAGCGGAGTGGTCCTGACCTCGGTCTTGATCCGTTCCTTGAGTACCTCGAAGTCGGGCAGGTCGAGGATGGAGACGTCGGAGATGCCGCCGAGCGCGGTGTCGGGCAGCTCGAGGCGCCAGCGGGCGGCGCAGTCCCGCTGCAGCCTGCCCGCTTCCCTGGTCGCCCAGTCGTCCACCCCCTTGAGCTGGACCCGGAACAGGCTGTTGAGCTGCAGGCCGAGTCGGCTCGGATCTCTGAGGTAGTAAATGTCCGGTAGGTAGTCGGTCTCCGCCCGCTGCCAGATGCCGTCGCAGCCCTCGGTGGACCGTTCGATCATCCGGCTGCCTAGTTCACCGAGGCTGCTGGCGATCTCCGTCCGCCAGGCCGCCCCCTCGCTCTCCAGCGTCGCCAGCCGCCGCTGGCCCTCGGCGATCTGACGGGAGATCCGGCGCAGCTCCTCGCCCGAGGAGTCGCGCCGCCACTTCTCCTCGTCCTCCAGCGGCCGCAGGAGGCGGCCGACCGCCTGCTCGGCTCGGTCGGCGGCATCGCCGAGCAGGACGCGGACCCGGCGGCGGAGCAGGCGCGACCAGAGCTCCGCCTCGAGCTCGGGGAGGCCGCTGGCGGCGAGGAACGCCTCGCCGCCGAACTCCAGGTAGTTCCGCTTGGCGAGGCCGGAGACCGGGAGCACGGGCAGCTCGGCGGGCGCCAGCCTGGTCCGGTAGAGCGCGTCCTTGCGGCACTTGGCCAGTTCGACGTCGCACGACGACCGGAGGTCGATCATGTTGAAGGCGATCAGCATCGCGTCCCTGGTCTCCCTGGCCCGCACGTGGGTGCCGGCCTTTTCCAGGAAACGCAGCTCGCGCTCGGTGAGCGGCTCGGACAGCCCGGCCACGAACAAGATCGCGTCGGCCTCCGTCAGCGCCTCATCGGTGATCTTGTCGTGGGCCGCGTAGATGCCGCCGACGCCGGGGGTATCGAGGAGCACAAGGCCGGACTTGAGCTTGTCATGGGGCAGCTGAATCACCACCTGACGCGCCTCGACCTGGTTGGCGGCGGCCGCGTTATCGGGCTCGGCCGCGTACCGCTCGATGTCCGCGCGGGTGATCGGAGTGCGGTCCCCCGTCTTGTCCAGCAGGTAGTACGCCTCTTCTTCGCCGTATTCCAGCCTGGTGATCAGCCGGGTCTTGGGGATGGGCGCGACCGGGAGCAGCGGGCTGGCCCGATCGAGCAGCACGTTCAGCAGCGTCGACTTGCCGCGGTTGAACTCACCCACGCAGGCCACGCAGAGCTTCCCGGCCGCCAGCCGTTGCGACGCCTCGGCCAGGTCCTGGGCCGACAACGGGGCGTTCAGCGCTCGCGCCCGGTCCTCGATGGCCGCGCAGAGCGCGAGCAGGTCGGTCCGCAGTTCGCTGAAAAGCTCGTCAGGGCTCGTCATCGACGTGCGATCCTCCCGGTCGTGGTTCGTCGAGCTCGCGAACGGCGTCGCCGCGGCGGTCGTCAAGGAAGGCGGCGACCTGCTGGGCCGCGTCTTGGGTCCACACCGCCTCCAGCTTCCGTTTCGCGTCGGCGTAGCCGAGGTCGATGAGCGCCTCGACGCGAGCCGGGGACAGGTCGAGGCTGGCGCTGGCCGCGCCGAGGAGCCCGTCCGGGGCGAGCTGCGCGCCCGGAATAATCTCGATCACGTCCATGTCGGCGAACTTCCCCGCGTGGAAAAGCGGGAGCGGCTCCAGATGGACGGCGATCACCCGCTGCATCCGTCCCTCCAGCGCGCCGACCGGGACGTTCCCCCGGCCGAGAACGCCGCCGTCGCGCATCGTCGCGCCGTCCACGTTCCTCGGCGCCATCACCACCGGGATCGCCGCGCTGGCGAGAATGGCCTGGACCATCCGCTCCTCGGGCATCTGGTTGACCAGCAGCCACTCGGACTGGGCGCCGAGCATCGACGACAGCAGGTCGAAGTACACGCTGAACCGGGTGCCGGCCCGGCCGCGGGTTGGTCCGTCCCAGTCCTGCTGCACGAGCATGTCGAGCGGGTTCCTGCTGGAGGCGGCCGGGTCGTTGGAGCGGAAGACGGAGACGAACAGCGGCAGGCCGTCGCGGAGCGCGGCCGGGTCAAGGTGCTTGTCGATGAGATTGTCCAGATACCCGCGGCGGAGCATCGGGCCGGACAGCCGGCTCGGCAGGTTGCGGAGACTGTCGGCCAGGCTCTCGTGCAGCAGGTCGCCGTCGCCGTACGCGGGCAGCCCGGTCTCGGCCGCGGTCTCCTGCCATACCGCGCGGAGTTTGACCGCCGCCGCGGGCAGCGTCGGGGCGGCGGCGACGAGCGATCCGTTGAGCGCGCCCACGCTGGCGCCGGCCACCGCCACGATCTGCACGTTCTGCTCGGCCAGGTACCGCACCGCGCCCGCGTGATAGGCGCCCTTGGCGCCGCCGCCGGCCAGCACGAGCCCGGCCGGGCGGCGGCGCGGATCCTCCGGACCCGATTCACGGAACGCCGATACCGCGTCTCTGAGGCCGCGCGGGCCGCCGCCAGGCAACGGCGTGCCCGGATCGCTGAGCAGCGGCTCGCTGCGGGCCTTGGCCGCCAGGTCGCCGATCGCCCGGGCCCGCCGGGCGATCTCTCGCGGATCAGTCACCGGGGCTCACGCCGCACCGAATGGACCCAGGTCCGGCGGCCAGGCCGTCTTCCGCTGCTCGAGCAGCGTCTCCGCCTGCTCGTGCACCACCTGGTCGACGAACCCCTCGGCGGTCAGCTTGAGTCCGTCGATCGCCGGGCCGGACTGGGCACCGCCGATCTGGTCGCGGAGCGCGATCGTCAGCTCGCCCCGGTCACCGTCCAACTCGGGGGCAAGACCAGCGCCGAGCCACTCCGCGACCTGCTGCGCCAGCTCACCAGAACCGAGCTCGGCGGCCGCATCGACGACGATCGACTCGGCCGGCCGGCGAGCGCTCCACGGCCCACCGGCGGAGACCACCGCGTCGGCCAGCCTGGACCGGTAGTCGACGATTCCGACGCTGAGCTCGTAGCTGCCGACGGGACCGGCGAACACCTCGTAGGCGAGCAGCGTGACCGCGTAGGGCCAGGGCAGGTCGTCGTACGTCCGCCCGCTCCGCCACCGCGACAGGATCCGGTCAAGCGACTGGTTCGCGGCCAGTTCCGCCTCGACCCGGCTCATCCGCGCCTCCAGCTCGGCCAGGCGCCTTTCCACCTCGTCGATCCGGTCGTCGAGGCGGGATTGCATGTCCCCCACGAACACGGCCAGGTCCGCGAGCGCGTCGGACACCAGCTCGAGCTCGCCGTGCGCGCGGCGGGCGAGCTCCTCCGCGTTCGCGGCCACGTACTGGGTGCGGCGCAGGTGCCCGGCGATCACCGCCATGTCCGCGTCGACCGCCATCCCGCGCACCAGCAGCGCGCCGACCTGACCGACGAGGCTCCGCTGGTGATCGATCAGGTCCCGGTAGATCTTGGTCGTCTCCGGCGGCTTGCGCCGCTTGTTCGGTTTCGCCTCGATCAGCCTGCTGGTCTGCTCGAGCTCGGCCAGCGCGCGCTGCAATGCTCCTTTGGCGAACCGCCCTCGGGCGACAGGGAACCGCTGGGCGACCCGCTCTAGATCCGCGTACTCCGACGTCACGGGGTGACTTCCCTGATGAATGCGCCCGTCCGCCGGTCAATCTCGTACCAGCGAGCGCCGTCCTTCTGGTCGCGGGTCAGGCCAGCCGAGATGAGCAGCGCGTCATCGCGTAGTTTGATTTCGCGGAAGTTGCCCAGCGAACGCGACCTAGCGGCCGGGGGAATCCGATCCCGGCTGAACAGCACCCGAAGGTGGCCAGAGCTGGGGTCGAGGCAATAGCAATTGGTCCCGGAGGCCAGATAGAGCAAGCCCTCATGCGCCAGCACGGCCAGCACGTTTTCCTTGGCCCGGTTGCCGGCGTATCCCTCGGTCTCCGCGACATTGGGGACCTCTATTTTCACGGTCCATTCGGGGTGCGCCGCTCCGATCGTGGCCAGCCACGAGCCGGATTCCACCCGGTCACCGGGCTTGGCGTGCTGCTCGCGGAGCTCGCTCCCGGCGGTGGCCTTCAGCGCCAGCAGCGTGCCATCGGGCAGCCGCACGCGCGCCAGCGTCGCTCCCGCCGGGTAGGTCTCGTCCTCAGCCACCAGCCAGTCGATCAGCGTCCCGGTCCCGCCCGGGAGGTCCCAGCGCAGCGGCGCCACGTCGGGCGCGGGGGGAGCCGCCTTCACCGACCGGGACTCGCCCCGGCTCGCCCACAGGGCCGCTCCGCGCACGACCGCCAGTTCACGGTCCCTGGCGGCCCGCGGCACCCGGCCGAAGGCGGCTTCAAGGGCCCGGGAGACCAGCGGAATCTTTGAGCTGCCGCCCGCCATGAAGACCGCGTCGAGGGCGTCGGCCGCGCATCCGGCGGCGGCCAGCAGCGCGCGGCAGCACTCGACGGTCCGCTCGACGAACGGATCGGCGACGGCCTCGAACTCGGCGACGGTCAGGGCGGCCTCGATCCCCATGACCTCCTGCAGGCTGTCTTGCCGCTCGGACAGTTCCCGCTTCATGCGGTCGGCCAGATCAAGCACGGCCACCCGGCCCCGGTCCCCGGTGGCGAGCAATGCGGCGAGCTCTTCGTCCCGCGAGCACACGAACTGCGCCACTGCCTCGTCGACGTCTACCCCGCCGCAGTAGGGCAGCGCCTCGCTGTCGACCACCTCGCCTGCGCCGTCGCCGACGCGGACGAGCGCGGCGTCGAAGGTCCCGCCGCCCCAGTCATAGACCAGGATGAGCGAGCCGGGCGCGAACTTCTCCCCGGCGGGCGCGCTGAATCCCGCCGCGACCGGTTCCGGCAGCAGCTCAACCACGGTGAACTCCGCTGTCTCGCCGGCCAGGATCATCTGCTCGTTGCGCTGGTCACCTGGCCGGTAAGCAGCGGGCTTGGTGAGCACAGCGTGTCTGATGGGACCGCCGTATATTCCCTCGGCCTCCCGGCGGAACGCCGCGAGCACCTTCGAGACCAGGTATTCCGGCCGATATTCCTGGCCGTCGATGTCCAGGGATTTCCCCAGGCTGAGGTAGCGTTTGATCTCCGACCGGTAGAAGGAGGCCCGCACCCTTTTACGCGACTCGGCCAACGAGCCAATCAGAATCTCACTGCCATCGACAAGAACCGATGAAGGCCAGCCGAGCAGGCCGCTCGACGGTTCATGGATCAACTCGATCTGATCATCTGTCACCAACGCCGCGCAGCTGTATGTCGTGCCGAAGTCAATGACCAGAATCGGCTCCAACCCGGCCCACCCCTTGCCCCGAGTACGGCGACTCCCTTGTGCCTCTATTTATACGCCCAGCCGCTAACCGCCACCATACTGAACAGGACCCTGCCTTCACCTTTCAGAGTCGGCCGGGCCCGTTCGGGATAAAGGATTTCGCGATTTTGACTTAACTGACCTTCAGAGCCGGGCAGCCGAGTAGCCGGACTGGAGGTCGCCCGCGAAGTCGGACACGACCGCCCGGCCTGAAGCTGGGTCGGCGCGGCACTTCGCCAGCGGGCTGCCGGTGCGGTATCACTCTCTGCGGGCGATGTCCGAGTGCTTGCGGGAGGGGAGACTGCCACCATGCCCACTCTTTCGAGGAAGGTCCCGATGTATAACAACCAGGCGCAACAGGCCAAGCTCGAGTTCAACGTGGACCAGATCCGGGCCGGCGCCATCATGCTCGGCGTCGGCGGAGTGATCGCCTTTGCGGGCGCGGCGGTGGCCGGTCTGGCGATCGCGGCGGCCTTCCAGCGCCGCGTGCAGCAGATGGGCGTGCCGCCGACCGAGCTCGCCCGGCAGCACTGGTCGGCGGTCAGGCACGCGACCAACGCCGGCGTCGGGGTATGGCTTAAGGAGCAGCCGGGAGTGCCGCTCCAGCCGGGCTCGCAGCGCCAGCCGGCCTGAACCACCCGGCCGGGGTGATGCGCCAGGCACCCAAGGAGACGGACGATTCCTCTGATAGCGCGCCATAGAGCTGGCGTGCGCGACTGTCAGAGGAGGGGACTGTGAACCAGTACCCCAACATTGCCGACCATGGACTGATCGGTGACCTGCAAACCGCCGCGCTCGTCAGCACCGACGGGACCGTGGACTGGTTCTGCACCCCGCGATTCGACTCGCCGAGCGTGTTCGCGTCGCTGCTCGACGCCGAGCACGGGGGCTACTTCCGGGTCGGTCCCGACACCGACAAGTACGTGACCAAGCAGCTCTACTTCCCGGACACCGCGATCCTGATCACCAGGTTCATGACCGAGGACGGCGTGGGCGAGGTCCACGACTTCATGCCGGTGATCGAGGGCGCGGCGACCGACCGGCACCGGCTGGTGCGGCACCTGCGCGTGGTCCGCGGCACGATGCGGTTCGTGATGGACATCCACCCGGCCTTCGACTACGCCAGGAAGCCGCACAAGCTGGACCTGACCGAGGACGGCGCGGTGTTCGAGGCCGACGGCATGGAGCTCACGCTGCACCCGGCGGGCCTGCCCAACGGCACGGATGACCAGCTCAAGCTGGAGCGCCAGCGGCGACGGGCTGCGCGCGACGCGGACGCTGCGGGCCGGGCAGAGCGGGGGCGTGGTCCTGGAGTCGATGGGCGGGCAAGCCGCGCCGGATGACGGTCGAGGAGCTCGATCGGCTGGAGGACGACACGGCGAAGTTCTGGCGTGCCTGGGTGCACAAGTCGACCTATACCGGCCGCTGGCGCGAGATGGTCACCCGGTCGGCGATCACGCTCAAGCTGATGATCTACGCGCCGACCGGCGCGCCGGTGGCCGCGCCGACCACCGGGCTGCCCGAGCAGGTGGGCGGCGAGCGCAACTGGGACTACCGCTACACCTGGATCCGCGACGGCTCGTTCTCGCTGTACGCGCTGCTCGGCCTCGGCTACGTCGAGGAGGCCAGGGCGTTCGGGGCGTGGATGCGCGGCCGCGGCGCCGACCTCAAGCCAGGAGAACTGCCGAAGATCATGTACCGGGTCGACGGAAGCTCCGACCTGACCGAGGAGAGCCTCGACCACTTCGAGGGCTGGCGCGGCTCGCGGCCGGTGCGGGTCGGCAACGGCGCGGCCGACCAGCTCCAGCTCGACATCTACGGCGAGATGCTCGACGCCGCCTACCTGGGCGACGTCAACGGCCTGCAGGTGTACACCGAGGGCTGGACCGGGGTCTCGCGGCTGGTCGACTGGCTGTGCGATCACTGGGACCAGCCCGATGAGGGCATCTGGGAGACCCGCGGCGGGCGCAGGGACTTCACCTACGGCCGGTTCCAGTGCTGGATCGCGTTCGACCGGGCGATCCGGATGGCCGCGCACCGGGGCCGTCCGGCGGACATGCAGCGCTGGACCAAGGCGCGGGACGCGGTGTACCAGCAGATCATGGACAAGGGCTGGAACAGCAAGATCGGCGCCTTCACCCAGCACTACACCACCGAGGTCCTCGACTCCTCGCTGCTGCTGATGCCGCTGCAGGGGTTCATCGCCCCGGACGACCCGATGTGGCTGTCCACGCTCAAGGCGATGGACACGGAGCTGGTGTCGGACAGCCTGGTCTACCGCTACAACCCGAGCGCGTCACCCGACGGGCTGGCCGGCGACGAGGGCACCTTCTCGCTGTGCACGTTCTGGTACGTCGACGCGCTCGCGCGGGCCGGGCGGCTCGACGACGCGCGGCTGGTCTTCGAGAAGATGCACACCTACGCCAACCACCTCGGCCTGTACTCCGAGGAGATCAGCAGCACCGGCGAGCAACTCGGCAACTTCCCGCAGGCGTTCAGCCACCTGTCGCTGATCAGCGCCGCCGTCAACCTCGACTACCAGCTCGACCACGGCTCCAACGCGCTCAGCCCGGTACTGGAGCGGGCGACGTGATCGGCTAGGCAGTCGGAGGCGGAGCGGGCCGGCCCGCGTGCGCGGCGGCCCGCTCCGTCCTGTTCCGCCAGACCGCTCGCTGCAGGCTGAGCCCGGCCGCGCCGACCGCGATCAGCAGCGCGACGTTCAGCAGCAGCTGGAAGGTGGATCCGCGCGCCTCGGGCCAGCTGCCGTACGCGGCCGACAGGCCCATGTCGGAGGCGGCGGGGATCGTCGTCACCGAGATGAACACGCCGATGAGCGCGTTCGCCCGGGACTCGGTCAGCGACACGACGCCGACGATGCCGGCCAGCACGGCGACGATGACCGAGAACACGTTCGGTGAGTTGATGAGGTCGGAGACGGGTCGAACGCCGTCGTCGTAGAGCCGCGGGGTCTCGCCGGACCACCGGATGAGCAGCCCGAACACCAGCGTGACGAGAACGGCGAGCGCGAACCCCGCCACCAGGGCGGTCAGGCCGTGCGTGACCGCGCCCCGGTCCCGTTTGTCGATGCCGAGCGCGGTCGCCATGATCGCGCCGTACTCCGGCCCCACCACCATCGCCGCGACGATGAGGATCTGCGAGTTGGTGAGGATGCCGACCGCGCCGATCAGGCCCGCGATGATCAAGAGCGCGAAGAAGCTGGGCGGGTACTGGCCGCCCGCGCGGATCTTCGCCTCCACCAGCTCCCACACCGGGGGGAGCTCGCCGAAGCGCGGTCTCCCGCTGGCGTGCGGGTGGACGGCCGAGTCTCCCGGGTCTCCCGGGGCTCCCGTCGCGATGATCGACACGTCCACGTTCTCGATGACGATCGAGCTGACGTTGCCTGCGCGGGCGCGCAGTTCCTGCAGCACCGGGTTCGCGAACTGGGTGAGCAGGTCGAATTGGACCGCGTCGCCGTCGGGGTGCAGCGCGGCGCCCGGCAGCACGACGAGGTTGCGGATGCCGGATCGCGGCGGAAAGCCTCTCGATCAGATCCTCGGTCGCGCCGGGCGGGCTCACCACGCGGACGTGCAGCATCCGGGAGTCGCTCCCCTCTCCCTTCCGCCCTCGCTTAGGCCAGCTGGGCGAGGATCCGGTCGCCGACCCGGATGGCGTTCGCCATCGCGGTGAGGGCCGGGTTGACCGCGCTGATGCTCGGGAAGATGCTGGTGTCGGCCACGTAGAGGTTGTCCACCTCGTGCGCCCGGCAGTCGGCGTTGAGCACCGACGTGGCCGGGTCGGCGCCGAAGCGGACGGTCCCGGCCTGATGCGCGCAGCCGGCGATCGGGATGTCGGTCTTCATGTACATGCACCGGTGGGCCAGGTGGCCCTCGTGCATGTCGAGCGAGCCGATCATCGACTTGAGCTGGCCGAATAGCTGCTTGGCGGCGGTCGGGTTGCTGGGTGTGTAGGAGATGTGGACGCCGCCGTCCGGGCCGAGCGTCACCCGGTTGTCCGGCTGCGGAAGGTCCTCGGTGGACAGCCAGAAGTCGACCGCGTGCTCGGCGACGTCGCGCAGCGCCCAGCTCGGCGCGAACTTGGTCTCCAGCGGCTTCTCGCCGCGGAACATCGCCGCCTGCGACTTGCCGATCATCTGGATGTTGCCCATCGGGTAGTCGAAGTCGGGGCCGCTGAAGTAGAAGTCGTTGATCGCCGAGCGTCTTCTGGAAGACGGTCGGGTTGGGCTCCTTCGAGATCGCGAGCACCGCCTGGCAGTCGTGGTACATGAAGTTGCGGCCGACCTGGTCGGAGCCGTTGGCGAGCCCGTTCGGGTGCCGGTCGCTGGCGGAGGCGAGCAGCAGCTTGGCCGAGTTGGCGGCGCCGCACGCCACCACCACGATGTCGGCCGTGTACTGTTCCGTCTCGCCGCCTTCGCCGCCGTGCTCGACGACCACGCTGGTGACGGTGGTGCCGGCCGGGTTGGTCTCCAGCTTCACCGCCCGCGCGTTCCGCAGCAGGGTGACGTTGTCGTGCTCGAGGGCGGGCCGGACGCCAATCACCTCGGCGTCGGACTTGGCGTGCAGCGGGCACGGGAAGCCGTCGCACTCTCCGCACTTCACGCAGGTGCTGTAGGGCAGGTTGGCCTCGTCGACCAGGATCCCGCACGGGGCGTGGAACGGATGGTAGCCCTGCTTCTCCAGGTCATCGGAGAGCTGCTGGATGCGCGGCTCGTGCGAGACGGCGGGGTACGGGTAGGGCGCGCTTGTCGGCGGCTCGGTGGGATCTTCCCCGCGCGCGCCGTGCACCTGATAGAGATCCTCGGCCGGCGGTGTAGTACGGCTCCATGTCCTGGTAGCTGATGGGCCAGGCGGGCGAGACGCCGTCGTGGTGGCTGCAGCTCGCCGAAGTCCTGCTCGCGCATGCGGTACAGGGCGGCGCCGTACAGCTTGGTGGCGCCGCCGACGAAGTAGTGCACCTGCGGCTGGAAGAAGGACTTGTCCTGGACGCTGTACCAGTTGTCGGCCGAGATGTAGCGGCCGTCCTCGAACACGTCCAGGGTGGACCAGTTCTCCGGCTCGCGGGGCAGCCAGTCGCCGCGTTCGAGCAGCAGGATCCGCTTGCCCGACGGGGCGAGGTGGCGGGCGAGCGTGCCGCCGCCCGCCCCGGTCCCGATGATGATGACGTCATAACTTTCGGCCATGTCGGCCTCCTTTTATCCAACGGGCGAACGCAGGCGGCTGGGTGCCGGATGTCGCACTTGGCGGCCCTGCTGGCGCGGGCACGGGCTGGGCTGGGGCCGGCAGGGCGGGGGCAGGGGCGGGCCGGCAGGAACTGCTCGCGGCTGATCCGCCGCCGGAATACGTAGTACGTCCAGCACTGATAGGCCAGCACGATCGGCAGGAAGATGATGACGACGACGGTCATCGCGTGCAGCGAGTACGGCTCGGACGCCGTGTTGTCCACGGTGAGGTTGTAGGCCGGGTTGGTGCTTGACACCATCACGTTGGGATAGAGGCCGACGAAGATACTCGCGATGCAGGACGCCATCGTGACCGCGGTCGCGGCGAACGCGAAGCCGTCCCGGCGGTCGTAGACCAGCCAGACGGCGGCGAGGACGGCCAGGATCGCGAGCAGCTCAAGCGGGCGCAGAAAGAACGTGCCCGTGGAGGAGACGTGCGTCCAGATGGCGAAGCCGATGACCGCCGCGGCGGTGAACGGCGCCACCCACCGGGCCAGCCGCCCGGACCGCTCGCGCATGCTGCCGGTGGTTTTCAGTGACAGGAACGTCGCGCCGTGCAGCAGGCAGATCAGCACCAGCGTGACCCCGGTGAACACCGCGTACGGCTGGAACAGATCCCAGAATGAGCCGGTGAAGTTCTGGCTGGAGTTGATCGGCAGCCCGTGTATGAGGTCGCCCAGCCCGACGCCGATGACGAACGGGGCGAGCAGGCTGCCCACGGTCAGCGCCACGTCCCAGGTCCGGCGCCATTCCACGGCGTCGCGCTTGCCCCGGTACTCGAAGGCCACGCCGCGGATGATGAGCGATATCAGCAGCAGGACCATCGCCAGGTACAACCCGGAGAACATGGTCGCGTACCAGCCGGGAAACGCGGCGAACATGCTGGCGCCGGCCACGATCAGCCAGACCTCGTTGCCGTCCCATAGCGGCCCGATCGTGTTGATGGCCGCGCGGCGGCCGACGTCGTCCTGGCCCACGAAGGTGTGCAGCATGCCGACGCCGAAGTCGAAGCCCTCGAGGACGAAAAAGCCCGTCCACAGAACCGCGATGACGATGAACCAGAACGGGATCAGGCTGCCCATCGCGACCTCAGTACTGGACGGCCGGGACCGGGGCATCGGCCTCGGCCTCGGATCGTGGCGGCGGGAGTTCCTTGCGCGAGTACTTGAGCATGAGCAGGAAATCGACGGTGCCGAGCGTGCCGTAGAGCGCGACGAAGGCGATGATGCTGATCCACAGCCAGGGGGTGCTGACGGTCGGCGAGATGCCGTTCTTGGTCAGCATGATGCCCTGCACGATCCACGGCTGACGGCCGCTCTCGGTCAGCAGCCAGCCCGCGGTGTTCATCACGAACGGCAGCACGGCGGCCCACACCGCGACCCACAGGAACACCCGGGACGTCGCGAGCTTGCCTCGCCGGATCAGCCATAGTCCCCACAGCGATATGAGCAGGACCAGCGCTCCGAGGTAGGCCATCGCCCGCATGCTCCAGTACTGGATGAACACGTCAGGGACGTAGTAGCCGGGCCCGAACTGCTTGCTGTACTGCTGCTGCAGCGGGTTCAACCCGACGACCTTGCCGTTCCAGGAGTTGGTCGCGAGCAGGGACAGCAGGTGCGGGACCTCGATGATCTGCGTCGGGGTCTGGTCGTTGTTGCCGCCGCCGATCTGCAACAGCGAGAACGAGCACGGCTGGCAGGTGGTCCACTGCGCCTCGGCCGCCGCGATCTTCATCGGCTGGTACCGGCCCTCGATCACCCCCAGTTCGTCGCCGATCAGCAGCGTGAACAAGATCGCCGGGACCAGGACGATGAGCGCGAGCCGGGCCGACGTGGTGAAGACCGGGCGATCCCCGCCGTGCCGCAACTGCCAGGCGGACACCGCCAGCATGACCGCGGCGCCGGTGGTCAGCGACACCACCAGGACCTTCGAGTACCCCCAGACGAAGACCGGGTTGGTGAACACCGCCCAGATATCGTTCAGCACCGGTTTGCCCTTGACCATCACATAGCCGACGGGGTGCTGCATCCAGGAGTTGGCCGCCATGATGAACGCGGCCGACAGCGCGCTGCCGAACGCGACCAGCCAGATGCACAATAGGTGCACCCGCGGCGACAGCTTGTCCCAGCCGAACAGCCACAGCCCGAGAAAGGTCGATTCAAGGAAGAACGCGGCCAGTCCCTCCATCGCCAGCGGCGCCCCGAAGATGTTGCCGACCAGCCGTGAGTAGGCGCCCCAGTTCATTCCGAACTCGAACTCCTGCACAATGCCGGTCACCACGCCGATCGCAACGTTGATGACGAGCAGCGTGCCGAAGAACCGGGTAAGCCGCAGGTATTCGTCCTGGCGGTTGCGGTGCCACGCCGTCTGCAGCAGCGCGGTCAGGAAGGCGAGCCCGATCGTGATCGGGATGAAGAAGAAATGGTTGATCGACGTGAACGCGAACTGCCATCGTGCGAGATCGAGCCGCACCCGTGCCCCCTTCGGTCGCCGCCAAAGGCCGATCGTCGTCCTTCAGCGCCACTGCACTAGAGCGGCCGACGGCGCGCATCGCCCGCACCGGGTGATTAGCGTGCTTGCATTTCAGAAGATCGCGATCGGATTAATCGGGGAACCCGTCCCGGCGGGCAGTCGCAGCGGCGCCAGGACGGTGAGGAATGACCAGCGGCGCAGTTCCTCGCATAGCGCCACCAGGTCTTCGAAATCCAGGTAGTCGAGCAGGTGCAGGCCCATCGCGTTGACCGCGAGCACGTGCACGGGGAAGTCGACGCCCTCGACCGCGCTCGGCGCGGTGTCGTTGTTGCCGTCGCTGCCGAGGACGCCGATCCGGCGTTCCGCGAGGAACTCAAGCGCGGCCGGGTGCAGTCCGGCCCGCGCCTCGGCGGCGTCCCACGGCCCGACCGACCGGCGGCGGGCGCGATGGCCGACCCGGACGAACACCAGGTCGCCCTGGCTGATCCGGTCGGCCTGGGCCGACTCCGCCGCGAGCAGATCATCGGCGGTCACGTGATCGCCCGGCTCCAGCCAGGGGACCCCGCGCAGCCTCGGGATGTCGAGCAGCAGGCCGCGGCCGGCGATCCCCTGGCTGGCGACGTCGATGGAGAGTTCGGCCGCTCGCGTTGTCGCGGCGGTGTCGTCGGGCACCCCGTTGTACAGCGTTCCGTCGAAAAGCACGTGGCACAGCGCGTCGATGTGGCTGTCGGCGTCGCCGTGGATGTTCAGCGCCAGGCGGTCGGTGGCGAAGGTGAGCCCGGAAACGCGGTCGGGCCCGTCGGCCGAGTGGGCTAGCTGGTGCACGGCGGGATCCGGGTTATCGGCCGCCGGGCCCTGGATCGGCGCGGCCAGCGATACCGTGCGGCCGACCGCGACGCCGCCCGCCGCCGCGATCACGTCCGACATCGTGATGTTGTTGAGCGCGCCCCGGCGGTCGGCCGGCACCCACGCTGACGAGCGCCGCAGCCGCTCGCGCAGCGCCCGGAACTCGGCCTCGCTCATCGCGAAATCGCTCATCCGGCCAGCGTCGCCCGTCGGCCGCCGGTCGTCATCATCTGAACCGGGTGAGCCGGCCGAAGCGGTGGGCGAGCCGGACCGGGCGAACTCCATTTCACCCGGCGCGGATGGCGCGCCCGGAGCCCGGCCGTGGTCGGCTGAGGCTACTAGGACCATGAGGAGCGGATAATGGCAACTGACCGAATCGACGCGCTCGTCATCTTTGGCGCGACCGGCGACCTGGCCAAGCTCGAGACGTTCCCGGCGCTGGTGGGCCTGGTCAAGCGCGGCGTCCTCAACGTACCGGTCATCGGGGTGGCCAAGAGCGGCTGGGGACTCGAGCAGTTCCGCGACTACGCGACCGCGTCGCTCAAGCTCAACGGGATGGACACCGCCGACCCGGCGGCGGTCAAGATGCTGAGCCTGCTGCGCTACGTCGACGGGGATCTCGGCGACGACGCCACCTACAAGGCCATGTCCGACGAGATCGGCAGCGGCGAGCACGTGCTGTTCTACCTGGAAGTGCCGCCCGTCCTGTTCGGCCGGATCGCCCAGGGGATCGCGGGGGCGAGCCGCGCGCGGGGTGCCCGGGTCATGGTGGAGAAGCCCTTCGGGACCGATCTGGCCAGCTCAAAGCGGCTCAACGACATCATGCACGAGCACTTCCCTGAAGAAGCGATCTTCCGGGTCGACGACTGGCTGGCGTTCGACCCGGTGGAGAACGTCCTGTTCGCGCGGTTCGCCAACTCGGTCATCGAGCCGCTGCTCAACCGCACCTACGTGGACAACATCCAGATCACGATGGCGGAGCAGTTCAACGTCTCGGACCGCGGCCGGTTCTACGACCGGACCGGGGCCATCAGGGACGTGCTGCAGAACCACATGCTCCAGGTGCTCGCCACCGTGCTGGCCGAACCGCCGAGCGGGTCGGGCCTGGCCGCCTGGCCGGACGCCAAGCACACCCTCGTGCACGCGCTCAACCCGCTGACCCCGGAGAACACGGTGCGCGGACAGTACGACGGCTACCTGCAGGTCGACGGCGTCGATCCCAATTCGACGGTGGAGTCCTACGTCGCGGTCCGGCTCAGCGCCAGTAGCTGGCGGTGGTCCGGGGTGCCGATCCTGATCCGGGCGGGCAAGTGCCTGCCGGTCACCACCACCGAGATCGCGATCACGTTCAAGCAGCCGCCGCACGACGTGTTCGGCATCGAGCCGATCGGGCCCGCCGATATGCTCACGTTCCGTATCTGGCCCGAGACGGGGGTCAACCTCACCCTGCAGGGCAAGAAGCCGGGGGCCGGCTGGGAACCGCTGGCGGAGAACCTGTCGTTCGCGGTGGAGCCGGGATCCGACATTCGTCCCTATGACCGGCTCATCGGCGCGGCCCTGGACGGGGACCGGTGGCTGTTCGCCCGCCAGGACACGGTGGAGGCCATGTGGTCGATCGTCGACCCGATCCTGGGCGACGCCACCCCCGTGCACCCGTACGCCCAGGGCAGCTGGGGGCCCAAGGAAGCGGATCGGCTGCTGACCGATCGGATCGTCTGGCATAACCCGGCCGGCTGAGCGGGGAGGAGCCCTCCATGACCGATAACGTCGAGAACCGAGGCGGCCGGGGCCCGCGCCGGGTGGTGATCGTCGGCGGCGGGTTCGGCGGGCTGTTCGCCGCCCGCGCGCTGCGGCGCGCCCCGGTCCAGGTGACCCTCGTTGACCGGGCTTACCACCACCTGTTCCAGCCGCTGCTCTACCAGTGCGCGACCGGCATCCTGTCCGAAGGGCAGATCGCCGCGCCGCTGCGTAACGTGCTCAAAAAGCACAAGAAGGTCGAGGTCGTGCTGGCCGAGGCGACCGGCGTCGACGTCGACGCCCGCCGGCTGAAGGCCGTGCGTCCCACCGGCGACCCGATCGAGTTCGGCTACGACGACCTCATCGTCGCGGCCGGGATGCGGCAGTCTTACTTCGGGCACGACGAGTTCGCCCAGATCGCGCCCGGCATGAAGACGCTCTCCGACGTGCTGACCATCCGGCGCCGCGTGTTCGGCGCGTTCGAGATGGCCGAGACCACCGAGGATCCCGCCCAGCGACGGCACTGGCTGACGTTCGCGCTCGTCGGCGCGGGCCCGACCGGCGTCGAACTGGCCGGCCAGATCCGCGAGCTCGCCACCAAGACGCTGCGGGCCGAGTACCGGCGGGCGAAGCCGGAGGAGGCGCGGGTGCTGCTGTTCGACGGCGGCAGCGCCCCGCTGGCGGCCTTTGGGCCGAAGCTGTCGGCCAAGGTCGACAAGACCCTGGGCAAGCTCGGCGTCGAGCTGCACATGGGCTCGATCGTCACCGATATCGACCTGGACGGGCTGGCCGTCCGGGATCACGACGGCACCATCACTCATTACGAAGCCGGCACCGTGCTGTGGACGGCCGGGGTGGAGGCGCCCGCCTTCGCGAGGGCGCTGGCGGACGCGACCGGGGCCGAACACGACCGGGCGGGCCGCATCGTCGTGCAGCCGGACCTGACCATCCCCGGCCACCCGGAGATCTCCGTCATCGGCGACCTGATGAGCCTCGAAAAGCTGCCCGGGGTCGCGGAAGTCGCCATGCAGGGCGGCCTCTACGCCGGGCGCCGCATCCGGCGCGAGGCCGAGGGACGGGAGTCGGGCAAGCCGTTCCGCTACCACGACCTCGGCTCGGCCGCCTACATCTCCCGCGGCAAAGCCGTCATGTCGGCCGGGCCGGTGCAGGTCACCGGCTTCGCCGGCTGGGTCGGCTGGCTGTTCATCCACATCGCCTTCCTGACCGGATACCGCAACCGCCTCGGCGCCATCCTCACCTGGTGGACCGCCTTCACTCGCGACCGCCGCCGCGAACGCGCCTTCACCACCAGCCAGGTCGGCGTGGTCGCCGATATCTACGCGCGGATCGTTCCGGACCAGCGGCCGGGCGAGCCGGCGGTCGCCGATGAATCGGCGACCGCCGGCGAACCGGGACAGCGAGCTACCCGAGGGTGAACCTGCTGCGGGCGCGGAGGTCAGCCACGATCTCGGCCGGGGCGGTGGCCGGGGAGCCCGCGTTGTACGGGGGCTGCGGGTCGTACTCGATGCCGAGCTGGAACCGCTGCGCCATCTCGGCCCCGCCGATCCGGTCGGCCAGCGCCAGCGCCATGTCGATGCCGGCCGAGACCCCGGCCGCGGTCGCGTACTTGCCGTCGAAGACGTAGCGCTCCTGGAGGGGCTTGGCCCCCAGCCGGGCGAGCTCGTCCATCGCCATCCAGTTCGTTGTTGCCCGGCGGCCGTCGAGCAGGCCGGCCCCGGCCAGGATGAGCGAGCCGGTGCAGACGGACGTGGTCCAGGTGCTGCTCTGGTCGGCCGCGATGAGCCAGTCGCGGAGCGGGCTGTCGGCGCCCATCTGCGCGGCCTGGCCGGGGCCGCCGGGGACGACGATGATGTCGGGGTGCGGGACGTCGGCGAACGAGGCGTCGGCGTGCAAGGTGAGTGCGCCGGACTCGTCGGTGACGGCACGGGGTCGTTCGGCCAGGAAGACGGTCTTCGCAGCAGGCAGCTGGACGAGCACCTGGAAGGGGCCGACCGCGTCGAGGGCGGTAAAGCGGTCGAATAGGGGGATCGCGATCAGCATGATGCTCCTTGTTTGCTTTGTTTGCTTTGTTTTCTGGCTGCGGGCGGGCGGAATCGGCGGCGGTACTCGGCCGGGCTGACGCCGAGGGCGCGGATGAAGGCGCGGCGCATCGCCTCGGGGGTGCCGTAGCCGCAGACGCGGGCGGCCTGCTCGACGCCGGCGGCGGTGTCCTCCAGGTGGCGGCGCGCGGCCTCCAGCCGGGCCAGGTCGACGTACCGGCCGGGCGGCAGGCCGGTCTCGGCCGCGAAGGCGCGGGCGAACTGCCGGGGCGACAGGCTGGCCCGTTCGGCCAGAGCCTCGACCGACAGGTCGGCCGACGGGTGCTCGGCGATCCACTGCTGGACCTCGCGGAGCGGCTGCCGGTCCGCCACCTGGGCGGAGAGCTGGGCGCTGAACTGCGACTGGCTGCCCGGGCGGCGCAGGAAGACGACCAGCTGGCGGGCGACGGCGAGGGCCGCGTCGCGGCCAAGGTCGTCCTCGACCAGGGCGAGCGCGAGGTCGATGCCGGCCGTGACCCCGGCCGAGGTGGCGAGGCGGCCGTCCTTGATGAAGATCGGGTCGGGATCGACGGTGAGGTCCGGGTACTGGGCGGCCAGGTCGTCGCACCGCTGCCAGTGGGTGGTGACCGTTCGCCCGGTCAGCAGCCCGGCCTCGGCCAGCAGGAACGCGCCGGTGCAGACCGACGCCAGCCGGTTTGCCCTCGGCGCGTGGCGCCGGAGCCAGTCGACCAGGTCCGGGTCGCGGCGGCGGGCCCCCTCCCCGCCGGGAACGAGCATCAGGTCGGGCGCGTCCAGGATCGCGGCCAGGTCGGCGTCGGGCAGCAGGCCGAGCCCGCTCGTGGTCCGCACCATGGCGCCGCCGAAGCTCGCCGTCGTCAGCGCGTAGCCGACCGCAGCCGGCTCGCGCTCCTCGCACCACCGGTTGGCGGCGTTGAACACCTCCAGTGGCCCGGTTGCATCGAGGCTCTGCACGCCGTCGAACAGGACAATCAGCACGCTCCGCATGCCTGTCAGTCTGGCTGGCATCCGGCGATGGCAGCAAGGACGAAAAACCCACCTTTTCCGCCATTGCGATCGGGCGGCTACCGTGGATCTCGACTGATGGCTGATCGCGGAAGGCGCTGCATGCTCGCTTCGGTTCACATCTACCCGCTCAAGGGCGGCCGGGCGGTCGACCTTGACCAGGCGGTGGTCGAGCCCTGGGGGCTGGCGGGCGACCGCCGCTGGCTGCTGGTCGACGCCGACGGCCAGTTCATCACCCAGCGCGAGCACCCGGCCCTGGCCCGCCTCGTCGTCCGCTACGGCGCCGGCGCGGACATCGTCGTGTCCAACGACGGCTACCCGCCGCTGCTGGTGGCCGCCCCGGTCGGCGGCCCGGAGCTGCTCAAGGTCACCGTGTGGCGGTCGACCGTGCTCGCCGCCGAGGCCGGGCCCGAGGCCGACGCCTGGTTCTCGGGCTACCTCGGCCAGCCGGCCCGGCTGGTCTGGCTGGACGACCCGACCCGGCGGGCGGTCGACCCGGAATTCGGCGCCGACGGCGACGTGGTCAGCTTCGCCGACGGCTACCCGCTGCTACTCACCAGCGTCGGCTCGCTCGACCAGCTCGGCCGGTGGCTGACCGCCGACGGCGACCAGCCGGTGCCGATGAACCGGTTCCGGCCCAACGTGGTGGTGTCCGGGTTCGAGCCGTGGGACGAGGACCGGTGGCGGCGGATCAGGATCGGCTCGGTCTCGTTCCGCGTCGCCAAGCCCTGCGGCCGGTGCATCGTCACCACGACCGACCAGACGACCGGCGAGCGCGGCCGACAGCCGCTGCGGATGCTCGCCCGGCACCGCCGGTTCGGCAAGAGCCTGGTCTTCGGCCAGAACATCATCCCCGACTCCCCCGGCCTGATCCGTGTCGGCGACCCGGTGGAGGTCAGCGAGTACGCCTCCTGATCAGCCCGCCCGGTAGACGACGAGCGACACCGCCGCGTACTGGGTGAGGTAGGCGGCGATGGTCATCGCGTGGAAGACCTCATGGAATCCGAACCAGCGGGGCGACGGGTTGGGCCGTTTCCGCGCGTAGACCACGGCCCCGGCGCTGTAGAGCAGGCCTCCGGCCACCACCAGCGCCAGCGCCAGCGCCCCGGTCCCGCGCAGTAGCTCCGGCAGAACGAGAATCGCCACCCAGCCGAGCGCGATGAACAGCGACGTGATCAGCCACCGCGGCGGCGGCTGCCAGCCCGGCCGCCAGCTGAGCCGGACCACTGCCCCGACCGTCGTCCCGGTCCAGATGACCGCCAGCACGGCCAGCCGCACCCAGCCGTGCAGGGCGAGCACCGCCAGCGGGGTGTAAGTGCCGGCGATCACCAGCAAGATGCCGACGTGATCGAGCCGCGACAGCACCCGGCGCCGCCTGCTGCCCAGCGGCGACCGGTGGTAACACGCCGACGCCCCGAACATGGCCATGCAGGTCAGGCTGTACACGGCGGCGGCCAGCCGGGCCGACCTGGTCGGCGCGAGCGCGGTCAGCAGCAGGCCGGCCACCGCCGCGGCCGGGAACGCCCCGGCGTGCAGCAGCCCCCTGAGCCTGGGTATCGCCGCGTTCGGGCCGCCCGGCCCGGCCGCCTCGCCCCCGCCGCCTCGGCCTTCGCCGCCAGCGCCACCAGCGATTCCTACCGCAGTTCCCATCGATCGCACCCTCCCTGCGGAGCCCGCCATCCCGTAACCTACGCTACCGTAGATTACTCTACCGTAAGTTACGGTGCCGTAGGAATGTGACGTGGGCGGCGGGCGGAAAACCGATTTGCGCTGCCGCCGGGCGGCCGGCAGCATAGGGGCCATGGTCGTGGTGCGTGAAGTAACCGCTGATGATTGGGAGATCCTCCGGGACGTCCGGCTGGCGGCGTTGCGGGAGGCGCCGTACGCGTTCGCCTCGTCCTACCCGCGGGAGGCGTCGTTCACCGAGGAGCAGTGGCGCGGGCGGATCAGCGACCGCAGCGCCACCTTCTTCGCCTACCTCCCGGAGAGCCTCGAGCCCGCCGGGCTGGCCGGCGTCTACGTGCGGGACGGCGTCGCGGACGTGGTGTCCATGTGGGTGCGGCCGTCCGGGCGCGGCCACGGGATCGGCGAGGCCCTGATCGGCGCGACCGTCGACTGGGCGAAGGCCCGCGGCCACGACTGCCTCCTGCTATGGGTCACCGAGTCGAACGCGGCGGCCATCAAGCTCTACGACCGCTGCGGGTTCGCGCTCACCGGGCAGCGTCAGCCGCTCCCCTCGGATCCGACCCTGCCCGAGGTCCAGATGCGGCGCCCGCTCGGACGCTAGACGGATCTTCTGTACAGGCGGACCGCGAGCGGGGCGCACACCGCGATAATGCCGACGATCCAGACGCACGCCCAGAGCAGGTCGTTGCCGGCCGGAGTCCCGATCATCAGCTGCCTAGCCGCCGACGCGGTGAGCGAGACCGGCTGGTGCTCCGCGAATGCCTGCAGCCAGCCGGGCATCGTGCTCACCGGCACGAACACCGAGGAGGCGAAGACGAGCGGGGCGAGGACCGGGAAGGCGGCCGCCTGCGCCGTCTCCGGGTCCTTGACCGCGATCCCGACCATCGCGAAGATCCACGACATCGCGTAGCCGAACGCGAGCACGAGAAGCATCCCGAGCAGGAACGGCTTCAAGACGGTGGCCAGGATCCGTATCGCGGTCGTCTTCCCGGCCCCGTTCGGGCCGAGCAGCCCGAAGATCGTCCCCGCTTCAACGCGGAACGAGACGTCGCGCAAGGCGACAAAGTCCCCGTAGCTCTTGGTCAGGCCCTCGACGACGATCGCCTCCGGCATGAGTACCCTCCCGCGCTCGTCGCCATTACGACAATGCCACGCTACCGCCCGTCCCTGGGGGCCATGACGGCGAGCGCGTCGGCGTCGCTGGCGCGGGAGTTCAGGAAGTAGTCGGTCCACTCGGCGATGTCGGGGTAGGCCGACTCGGCGCCGACCGAGGCGCACGCGGCGGGCACGTCGTAGGCGGTTCGGCGGAGCTCGACCGCCCCGCCCGACAGCAGCGCCCAGTGCGCGCCCGCGCGCCCGTAGGGCATCCCGACGCTGCCCGGGTTCACGATCTGGCGACGGTTCGCGAGCCGGGCGAACGGCATGTGCGTGTGCCCGCAGACGACGGTCATGACCTCGTCAGGCAGCCCCACAAGGACCTCCGCCCAGCGCTCAAGGCGCGAGTCGACCACCACGACCTCGGCGTCGTCGCGGGGAGTGGCGTGGCAGAACAGCACCGGCCCGAACCCGTCGACGTCGAGCAGGACCGACAGCGGCAGCGACGCCAGCCGGTCCTGGTGATCCGAGCCGAGCTGCCTGGCCGCCCAGTGCGCGATCGGGTCGCCGACGTCGTCGACCTCCCCTCGGGCCAGCTCGATCAGCTCCCGGTCGGCGTTGCCGCGGATCCAGGTGACGCGATCGCCGAGGCCGATCAGCCGGTCGAGCACGTCGGACGGCTGCGGCCCGGCGGCGATGTCACCGGTGAGCACGATCCGGTCGGCCGTCTGCACGGCCGGATCGGCCAGCACCGCGTCGAGCGCGGGCAGCACCCCATGGATGTCGGACAGCACGGCCACGGATTCCATGCCGGAAGCATACGCACCGGGACGCTCCGCGGCCGGGCCGTCGTTGCGCCGCGGGCGCTTCTTGCTGTTATCCGGATGTGGCGCTAGGCGCCGCGGAGGGCGAGGAAGAAGTCGACCCGGTCCGGCAGGGCGGACAGGTCGCGGCCGGTCAGCGCCTCGATCCGGCCGATCCGGTAGCGGACGGTGTTCACGTGGACGTACATCCGCGCCGCGCACGCCGACCAGGAGCCGTCGCAGGCCAGGAACGAGCGGAGGGTGGGCAGCAGTTCGGCGTTGTGCCTGGCGTCGTACTCGGCCAGCGGGCCGAGCAGGCGCTCGGTGAACGACCTCAGCACCGGGGTCGGGACGCTCGCGAGCAGCCGCTCGTGGGAATCGACCGGGCCGCCTTGCCCTGGTCCGGCTGTGAGCGCCTGCGACTGTTCCCGCACCGCGACATCAAGGGCTTCTACCGCGCTCACACGCACCTCCAGTTGGCGACCGGGCCACCGTAACCCGCGCGTGTTTATCGGAAGCTACAAAAATGTTCGGCCCGCGTTACGCCACTCCGCCGGTAGGTTCGCCGGTTCGCCGGATCGCGCCGGTACGGTGGGGAATCGGGTGCCCGCCACCGAGGAGGTCCTCCAGTTGACGCTGGCCGCGTTCAACGCCGCGCCCGCCGACGAGGCGGTTTCCGCGATGCTGGCCTGCTGCGGGTCGCGCCGGTTCGCGACGGCGATGGCGGCGGGCCGGCCGTATCCGTCGGACGAGGCCGCGGTTGCCGCCGTTGATACGATCTTCGAATCGCTGACCTGGTCGGATGTGCGGGAGGCGATGGACCGCCACCCCCGGATCGGGGCGCGGGCGGGCGGCCAGTCGGCGGTCGAGCAGTCCGGTGTGGCGGACGGCGCCCGGGCGGCGCTGGCGGTCGGCAACGCCGAGTACGAGGATCGCTTCGGTCACGTCTTCCTCATCTGCGCCACCGGTCTGACCGGGGATCAGATGCTCGAGGCGCTGCGGGAAAGGCTGAAAAACAATGCCGATATCGAACGGACCGTGGCCGCGGCGGAGCTGCGCATGATTACCCGCCTCCGGGTGGCGAAGGCGCTGGCGTCGTGACCGTCTCCACCCACATCCTCGACGCGGTGGCGGGCGCGCCCGCCCGGGGGGTGCCGGTCGAGCTTTCCGTGCGCGAAGACGGCGGATGGCGACCGGTCGAGACCGGGGTCACCGACGCCGACGGCCGGCTCCGGTTCGCGGCCGAGACCGCCAGCGGCGTGTACCGGCTGACGTTCGCGACCGGCCGGTACTTCTCCGATCACGGGCGGGCGGTGTTCTACCCCGAGGTCGTCATCACGTTCAGCACCGTCACCCTGGACGACGCCCCGGGCCACTTCCACGTGCCGTTGCTGCTCTCCCCCTATGCCTACTCGACGTACCGGGGCAGCTAGCGGGGCTGGCCGCCGGATGCCTGGTCGCGCAGCGCGATGGCCTCGGCCGGCCGGTCGGTGATGACCACGTCGGCGCGGTGATCGCAGAGCCAGTAGCGGAGCTCGGGTTCGGCGTTGACCGTCCAGACCATGATCTTGACGTGCTGGCGGCGGCACTGCCGTTGCACCCCGGCCCGGGCGAGCCGGCGCTCGGCCGCCACCCAGTCCGCGCCGCAGGCGCGCAGCCGGGGCAGCGGCCGCAGCTCGCTCAGCCGGGTGCGCAGCCACCGCGTCCGGGACGCGCCCGCCATATTGCGGCCGAGGGAGAGCGCGACCGGCACGTCGTCGGCGCTTTCGAACCGCGACCTGATCGCGGCCACCGAGCTGTCCTCGAGGGTGGTGATGATGAACTGGCCGGGACCGAGCACGTCGAGGGCCAGCCGGACGACCGCGTCCTCGCCGCCGGTGTCCTTGAGATCGAGGTGGCCCTTGGCGTGCCCGGTGATGGTGGCGAGGACGTCGGCGACCGTCGGCACCCGGTACCCCGCGAGGTCGCAGAGCTGCGCGTAGCCGACCGTCGAGAGCGGCTCGCCGCGCGCGGTGCGCGCATCGTGAAACGACACCAGCTCGCCGTCGGCGGTCCGCCGGATGTCGAGCTCGACGTAGTCGGCTCCGGTCGCCACCGCGGTGCGGAAGGTCTCGATCGTGGCCGACCGGTCGCCCGCGTGGGCGGAGATCTGCACGCCGCTAGCGGCCACGCTCCGACCTCGCTCCCTCGAAGACGTCGAGCTGGCCCGAACTCGCGCGGATCCGGCGCCGCAGCAGCCAGCCGACGGCGACGAGGGCGATAAACGGCAGGAACGCGATCAGGTACGCCGCCCAGTGCACCCGCGGGTCGAATATCGTCCGGCTGGTCGCCGCCGGCAGGGCGAAGAACGCCAGCAGCAGCGTCGGCGGCAGGGCGAGCAGGGTGCCGACCGCGAGCAGGCCGGAGAACAGCCGGTCCCGCCGTTCGGCCTGCTCCGCGACCGCCGCGTCGAGCGCGGTCCGCCTGCCGCCGATGACCGCGCTGAGCCGCTCGAGCATCCGCGAGCTGTGCTCGAGGCCGGCCCGGATGCCCATCGCCTCGCACAGCGATCGCTGGTACGCCTCGACCATCGCCTCCGGTATCAGCACCCCGTCGAGGTAGGACTCGACCCCGAACTCCAGGTCGAGCTGGAGCTCGTTGAGCTGGGCGGAAAGTTCCGAGATCTCGGTCCTGGCCGCCCCGATGGACGCGGTCAGCGGCGTGCCGGCCTGCGTCATCGCCGCGAACAGCCTGCCCCGCGACCGGTGCAGCACGCCCAGGCCGGTGACGAGCATGACCACCATCAGCGCGTACACGTTCTCCACCGGCCGGGCGAAGCCGCTGATGACGGAGACCCCCCGGCCGTGCCCGACCGCGACGTAGCCGCTGTAGTTCAGCTCGGGCGGCCGGAAGGTGCCCGCCTGCTCGGCCGGCTCGCGCGGCGCCGCCACCCGGTAGACCAGCCGCCAGTAGGTCGCGCCGCCGCGAATGGCGGCCAGCAGCTCGCCGCCGGGGAAGACGCACTGGTGCACGTTGGCGCCGAGCGCCAGCGAGTCGGGCAGCGCCAGGCCGCTCGCGTCGGCCTGCTCGCGCAGCCACTCGATCATCGGCTTGCCGTCCAGCCGCAGCAGCCCGCGCTTCAGGCAGGTCACGTCCAGCACGCGCGCCACCTGCTGGCCGTCGGGGTCGCCGGTCATCTCGGCGTCGAGCACCAGGGCGGCGTCGCCGCGGGGGGTGACCATCACGATGGCCCGGGCAGGACCGAGGTCCTGCGCCCCGCCGGGCAGCTCGACGTCGACCTCGCGCGCGCTCAGCACCGGGTTCGGCAGCAGCTCGGCCACCGCGCGGATATGCGGCGAGAACCTCCCGAAGGGGTAGAGGTCAGCGATCCCGAGACGTCGGTCGGCGCCGTCGATCTGCTCCGACAGCCCGTAGACGCACACGACCCTGGTTCGCTCGCGCGAGCCGACCTCGGTGACATGCGCCAGCGCCAGGGGCAGTTCCGGCGGGTCGGGTGGAACGAACCCCTCAGTGGCGTCCAGCACACCGCAAATCCTACTCAGCGGGCGCGCTTGACGCGGGCCTCATCCCAGACCGGCTCGGCCGTCTCGCGGACCACGCCGTCGGCGCCGAAGACCAGGAACCGGTCGAAGGTGCGGGCGAACCAGCGGTCGTGGGTGACCGCGAGCACCGTGCCCTCGTAGGCCTCCAGGCCCTCCTGCAGGGCCTCGGCCGACTCCAGGTCAAGGTTGTCGGTCGGCTCGTCGAGCAGCAGCGCGGTCGAGCCCTCCAGTTCGAGCAGCAGGATCTGGAACCGCGCCTGCTGCCCGCCCGAGAGCCGGTCGAAGAGCTGATCGCCCTGCCGGTCGAGCTCGTACCGGCGCAGCGCGCTCATCGCCGCGCCGCGATCGCGCGCGTAGCTGTCCCACAGGACGCCGACGAGCGTCTTGCCCTCAAGCTCCGGGTGCGCGTGGGTCTGGGCGAAGTAGCCGGGGACGACGCGCGCGCCCAGCTTCCAGTTCCCGGCGTGGTTCACCGGCTGGCCGGCCAGCAGCCGCAGGAAGTGCGACTTGCCCGACCCGTTGGAGCCGAGCACCGCCACCCGCTCGCCGAAGAAGACCTCGAGGTCGAACGGGCGCATCAGGCCGGTCAGCTCGAGGCCCTGGCAGGTGATCGCGCGGGTCCCGGTCCGGCCGCCGCGCAGCCGCATCTTGATGTCCTGCTTGCGGGGCGGCTCGGGCGGCGGGCCCGCCTCCTCGAACATCCGCAGCCGGGTCTGCGCGGCGGCGTAGCGCGAGGCCATCGCGTCGCTGCGCTCGGCGTACTGGCGCATGTCGACAACGAGCTTCTTCAGCTGGGCGTGCTTCTCGTCCCAGCGGCGGCGCAGCTCCTCGTAGCGCTCGAACCGCTGCGCCCGCGCCTGGTGGAACGACGCGAACCCGCTGCCGTGCACCCACACGTCGGAGCCGCCCGGGGCCGGCTCGACCGCGACGATCCTGGCGGCCGACCTGGCCAGCAGCTCGCGGTCGTGGGAGACGAACAGCACCGTCTTCTGCGTGTCCGGCCAGCTGGTCTTCGAGCCAGCGCTTGCCCGGCACGTCGAGGTAGTTGTCGGGCTCGTCGAGCAGCAGCACCTCATCGGGGCCGCGCAGCAGAGCCTCGAGCACCAGCCGCTTCTGCTCGCCCCCGGACAGCGTCCTGACGCTCCGGAACTGCGCCTTCTCGTACGGCAGGCCGAGGGCGGCCATCGTGCACATATCCCAGATCGTCTCGGCCTCGTACCCGCCCGCGTCGCCCCAGTCGCTCAGCGCCTGGGCGTAGGCCATCTGGGCCTTCTCGTCGTCGCGCTCCATGATCGCGAGCTCGGCGTCGTCGACGGCCTTGGCGGCGTCCCTGATGCCCTTGCGCGCGACCGAGACGAGCAGGTCGCGGACGGTCCTGTCGTCGCGGACCGACCCGACAAACTGGGGCATGACCCCGACCCCGCCGCTGGTGGTGACCGTTCCCGCCTCGGGCTGGAGCTCACCGGTGATGAGTCGCGCGAGGGTGGTCTTGCCCGCGCCGTTCGGGCCGACCAGCGCCACCACCGCGCCCTGGCCGACCCGGAAGCTCGCGTCGCTGAGCAGCATCCGGCCGTCGGGGAGGTAGTAGTCGACGTGCGCGACCTCGATATGACCCACGCCCGCCATCATGGCAGACCCGCACAATTGATTAAGTCCCAGCTCCTGCGGCCCAGCTCTTACGATGGCGGGGTGACACAGGTGACGGCCGCGGACGGGCCCGCCCGACGCTCGTACCCGAAGGGGGTGCGGCGCCGGCAGCAGATTCTGGACAGCGTGATCGCCCTGCTGGCCCAGCGCGGCGTGGACCGGGCGTCGCTGCGGACGGTGGGGGAGGCGATCGGGGTGTCTCACTCGGCGCTGCGGCACTACTTCTCCTCCCGCGATGAGCTGCTGGTCGAGGCCTACCGGACGCACGAGGCCGGGGCGGCCGGGGACGGGCCGCCGGCCGACTCCTCGGCCGTGGGGATGATCATCGAGGCGGCCGAGCGCAATCGCTCGATTCCCGGCCTGGTCGAGCTGTACGCCACCCTCAGCACCGACGCGCTGCAGGAACAGCACGCGCTGACGCGGGAGTTCGTGCGCGGCCGGTTCCGGTCGCTGCGCGCGACCCTGGCCGAGCTGATCGCGGACGAGCAGCGCGCCCGGGCCGGTCAGCCGGGCGCGGCCGGGGCAACGGGATCGGCCGCGGTCGACCCGATGGACGCGGCCGCGCTGGTGATCGCCGCGTCCGACGGCCTGCAGATCCAGTGGCTGCTCGATCCCGACGCGGTCGACGTCGGCCGCTCGCTGGCCCTGCTTGACCGCCTGCTGCCAGGAAGGGCCAGGCCAGACGCGATCTAGGTGTTCGGCGGCGGGATTGGGATATATCACCCGAGGTGATACCTTCCAGTGGAAGGTTTTTGAACGGAGGCGCCGCCGTGGACCCCCAGCCCGTGCCCGCAACCGACGCCCGGGCGCTGGCCCGCTGGCGCTGGGCGATCACCACCGCGTTCGCGCTGGGCGGGATCACGCTGTCGGCCTGGGGCCCGCGGCTGCCGGCGATCAAGACCGAGCTCGGCATCGGCACCGGCACGATCGGGCTGCTGCTGGCGGGCGTGACCATCGGGGCGATCGGCGGACTGCTCGGGTCCACCCCGGTCCTGCACTGGCTGGGCGCGCGCCGAGCGCTGGCGGCAGCGCTGTGGCTCATCGCCGCCGCGATCACGGTGATGGCGCTGGCGCTCATCGTCAAGTCGGTCCCGCTGGTGGCGGCCGCCCTGGTGATCACCGGCGCGGGCATCGGCACCCTCGACGTGCTCATCAACGTCGAGGGCTCGGCCGTCGAGCAGACGGCCGGCCGCACCCTGCTGCCGAGCATGCACGCCGCCTGGTCCATCGGCGCCGCCGTCGGGTCGGGGATCGGCGCGGCCTGCGCCGCGCTCAGCATCACCCCGGCCACGCAGCTGCTCGGCGAGGCCGTCCTCATCGTGGCCGCCTCGTTCTGGGTGGCGGCCGGAATCCCGCCGGGGCAGCACGGGCCGGCCGCAGGGCCGCCGCAGGACCGGGCGGCGCGGCTGCGCCAGTGGTTGCGCGGCTGGCTGGACTGGCGGCTGCTGCTGATCGGCGTCGTCATGCTCGGCTGCGAGCTCGGCGAGGGCTCCGCCAACAGCTGGCTCACCCTGGCCGCGCACAGCGACCACGGCCAGAGCGCCGCCGTCGCGGCGCTGTTCTTCACCGTCTTCGCCGCCAGCGAGGGAATCACCCGGCTGTTCGCCGGCCCGGTCGTCGACCGGCTGGGGCGCGTCCGCACCGTCCGTCTCACCACCGCCCTCGGGGTCGTCGGGATCGCGCTGTTCATCGTGTCCGGGAACCCCTGGATCATCCTCATCGGGGTGGCCCTGTGGGCGATCGGCGTATCGATGGGGTTCCCGCTGGGCATGTCCGCCGCCGCCGAAAGCGGGCCGGACCCGGCCGCCCGGATCAGCGTGGTCGCCTCGATCGGCTACTTCGCCAACCTGGCGGGGCCGCCCGCGATCGGCGCCCTGGCCCAGTCGGTGAGCCTGCTGAGCGCCCTGTGGGTCATCGCCGCCCTGTTCATCGCCGCCTTCGCGGTGGCCGGCTCGCTCGGCCCCGGCCGCACGGCCGCCGAGCCGGCCGGTCTCCTTGACCAGAACTCAGCGGGACACCAGTAGCCCGATCCCACCGCACCGACCGCAGCAACGGACGCCGATTGTCCGCGATCCGATCTACCCTGCGGCCATGACTGAAACTGAGGCGACCAGAGGCGGGTATGCCGTCAAGCCGCTCGGTCCCGACACCTGGGATGCCTTCGCGCAGCTGGCCGAGCGGCATAACGGTGTCTGGGGCGGCTGCTGGTGCACCTGGTTCCACACGATGCAGGCCGAGAAGACGCACGACGCCGAGGACAACCGCCTCCTCAAGGAACGGCTGGTCAGCGAGGGCCGGGCGCACGCCGCGCTGGTGTTTGACGGAGATACGGCGGTGGCCTGGTGCCAGTACGGAAGCCCGCAGGAGTTGCCGAACATCTACCATAGGAAGGAGTACGAGGCCGGCCTCGACCAGCCGCCTGACTACCGGCTTACCTGCTTCTTCGTGGATAAGAAGTACCGGCGCAAGGGCATGGCGGGCATCGCCCTGCAAGGTGCCCTGCACCTGATCGCGCAGGCGGGCGGCGGGACCGTGGAGGCGTATCCGCAGGAGACCGAGGCGGACCAGAAGGTGTCGGCATCCTTCCTCTACAACGTCACCCGCAGTCTTTTCGAGCAGGCCGGCTTCAGCTACGTCCGGCCCAAGGGGAAGAAGCACTGCGTGATGCGCATCGTCATCCGGTAAGGCCGGGGCGAGCGGCCGCTTCTTGCTGTAGCTCAGGCGTTGCGAGCCTGGCGGAGCAGGGCGGGGAGGTCGAGGCGCTCGTCGGTGATCATCCGGAACTGCTCGGCGACCACCTGGGTATCGTCGTTGACCGTGAACGCGGGGTCGCCGAGCTCGGCCCGCAGCTCATCGGAGTGCCAGAAGGCCTCGTGGGCGGCGCGCCACTCGGCCACGGTGCCGAAGCCCTCGCCCTCGCCGACCGCGTGCGCCAGGTCGACGTCGGCCAGCCTGATCACCCGGACCGCGACCACCTCGATGAGCGCGACCGGCTCGCCCGCGGAGTCGATCACGACCCAGCGGTCCCCGGGGCGCGGCAGCGGCTCGCCGTCGCGCTCGTAGCCGATGAGCAAGCCTGAGGTGGTGGTCTTGGCGCCGGCCAGGATCGCCGCCACGAGCTGGTCGCGCAGCGGCCCTGGAAACGCGAACTCGCCCACACTGAGCCGACTGGATGTCATTGGCCCGAGGGTAACCGACGGTGTTAGCCTGCACGCCGTGGGAAGCATCCAAATGAACAGGCTTTGTCCGATCGGGCGGCGGGCGGATGGCTGAGGTCCCGCTGGCCGAGGCGTTTCGCTATCCCGGGGTGGCGAGTGCCTACCGGCACCGGCCGCCTTACCCGGACGAGGTGTTCTCCATCCTGGTCGGGCTCATCAGCGAGACGCCGCGGACCGTGCTCGACCTCGGGGCGGGCGAGGGCGCGCTGGCGCGGCCGCTGGCGGCGCTGGTCGACCACGTCGACGCGGTCGACATCTCGGCCGCGATGATCGAGGAGGGCCGTCGGCGGCCGGGCGGCGACGCGCCGAACCTGCGCTGGATCGTCGGCGCGGCCGAGACGGCGCCCCTCGGCGGCCCGTACGCGCTGGTGACCGCCGGCGCGAGCATGCACTGGATGCGCTGGCGGGAGACGTTGGGGCGGCTGGCGGCGGTGATGACCGACGGCGCCCTGCTGGCGATCGGCGGGCACGGTCACCATGACCCGCCCGGGCTCGAGGAGATCATCGTCCGCTACTCGCGCAGCCCGGACTACGACCCCCATTTCCGGCTGGTGGACGCGCTCGCCGAGGCCGGCCTGTTCGAGCCGGTGGGCGAGGCCGCGACCGCGCCGACGCCGTTCCGGCAGCGGACCGAGGACTACATCGAGTACCTGCACTCGACGTCGAGCCTGGCCCGGGAGTGGATGGAGCCCGCTGAGGCGGCTGCCTTCGACCGCGAGGTGGCCGAGGTCGTCGCCCCGTTCGCGACCGACGGCTGGCTCGACCTGCCGGTCACCGCCAGGTTCAGCTGGGGAACAGTGAACGCAGGCTGACCAGCGTCGCCCGCAGCCGGATGAGGAGCTCGTCCAGCTCCTCGTCGGTCGCGGTAAGCGGCGGGGCGACGATGAATGCGTCGCCGCGGGTGCCGTCGATGCAGCAGCGGGCCGGGTAGACGATCAGCCCGCTGTCGGCCGCGGCGGCGACCGCCTGGGCGGTCACGTCGAGGGCGGGGTCCGGCGGGGCGGCCGTCGCCGGGTCGGCGACGAACTCCAGGCCCCACATGTAGCCGACGCCGCGGACGTCGCCGACGAACGCGAAGTCCCGCTGCAGCGCCCGCAGCCGCTCCCCCAGCCAGCGGCCGCGCTCGGTCACCCGGGGCAGCACGCGCTCCTGCTCGAGGATCTCGACGGTGGCGACGCCGGCCGCGCACGCGAGCGGCGCGTTGGTGAAGGTATGGCCGGCCGGCAGGGCCGGGTGGACGCGGCTGATCTGCTCCCAGACCCGGTGCGAGAGCGCCGCGCCGCCGAGCGGCACAGCGCCGCCGCCGGCCCCCTTGGCGAACGTGACGATGTCGGGGACCGCGTTCGCGTGCTGGAACGCGAACCAGGTGCCGGTGCGGCCGAACCCCGACATGACCTCGTCGCAGATCCAGAGGATGTCGCTGGCGTCGCACAGACGGCGCAGCTCTTCGAGGTAGCCGGGCGGCGGGACGAGCACGCCGCTGCCGGAGCCGCCGACTCCCTCCAGCAGGATAGCGGCGGTGCGGCGGGCGTCGAGACGGGCGAAGTCGTCGCGCAGCCGGGCGATGCACTCGGCCTCGGCGGTCCGGCCGGCCGGGACCGGCAGCCGGTAGAGCTGAGGGGCGGTGATGCGCTCGCCCGGCTGGACCAGCGCGCGGTAGGGGGCGGCGTACCGGGGCTGGCCGGAGGCCCCGAGCGCGCCGGCGGTGTTGCCGTGATAGCTGACGGAGCCGGACGCGAACCGGTGCTTGTCCGGCTGGCCAAGCGCCGCCCAGTACATGTGCGCGGCCTTCATCGCGACCTCGTTCGCCTCCGAGCCGCTGCCCACGAACAGGACGTGCTCGAGGCCGCCGCCAAGCCGGCCGGTGACCAGCTCCGCCAGATGCTCGGCGGCGCGGTTCCTGAACTGGGTGCGGTGCACGTAGTCGACGGCCTCGAATTGCCGTCGAATGGCCGCAAGCACCGCCGGATGGCCGTGTCCGAGGCTGACCGCCAGCGGTCCCGACGAGGCGTCGATGTAGTCGCGGCCGGACTCGTCGAAGACGCGCGCGCCCTTGGCCGCCACCGCGAGCGGCAGCGATCGGGTCGCGGTGGGGATCAGCGCGGGCGGCTTGGCTGCGGGGTGCATCTGGACTCCAGCCTGGCGAGGTTCCGGCCCGCCAACGATACGTCCGCCACGACGGCAGCGGACAGGGGCGAGAGAGGGGAACTCACGGTCCGTTAGATATGGTCGATTGTGTTATCGGCGCACGCGAGGAGTTGCATGGTGGCGATGGGATCGGCCCTGGTGCTCGGCGGCGGCGGGCAGGCCGGGATCGCGTGGATCACCGGGCTGCTGACCGGGCTGGCCGAGGCGGGGCAGGACGTGACCGGGGCGGATCTGGTGATCGGGACCTCGGCCGGGGCGACGGTGGCGGCCCAGCTGGGCAGTGGCCTCGGTCTTGACGAGCTGTTCGCGCGGCAGGTCGAGCCGGCCCTGCAGTCGCGTGAATTGATGGTGGAGCTCGACCTGGCGAAGTTCGGCGCCGAGATCCAGGCGTATATGGCCCGGGCGGTGTCGCCGGAGGACACGCTCAGGCAGTTCGGCCGGTTCGCGCTCGACGCGCAGACGGTGCCCGAGGCGGAGCGGCGGGCGGTGGTCGAGGGCAGGCTGCCGTCGACCGCCTGGCCGGCCAGGCCGACGAAGCTGATCGCGGTCGACTGCGGTTCGGGGACGATGACCGCCTTCGACGCGAACTCCGGCGTCAGCCTGGTCGACGCGGTGGCCGCGAGCGCGGCCGTGCCCGGGGTCTGGCCACCGGTCACGATCGACGGCAGGCGGTACATGGACGGCGGGGTCCGCTCGCCCGACAATGCCGATCTGGCGGCGGGCGCGGAGCGGATCACGGTGATCTCGCCGTCGGGCATGGACACCGCCATCCCGACGCTGCTGTCGCTCCGGGAGGCGGTGGCGGCGCTGTCGGCCGGCGGCGCCTCGGTGACCGTGGTGTCGCCGGATAAGGCGTCGGTGGCGGCGTTCGGGACGAACGCGCTCGACCCGGCGACCCGGACTCCGGCCGCGACCGCCGGGCGCGCGCAGGGGCGAGCCGGGCTGCCGCCTGCTCTCTAAAGCCGGGCGAGCGTGGCCTGGTCGGGCTGGCCGTCGAAGTAGCGGGTGAGTACCTCGCCGAAGCTCGGCTCTTTCGGCGCGACGGCGGCGAATAGCGTCATGCAGGAGCGGAGCTTCATCGCGTCGACCGGGCCCAGTATCCGGTCGGCGGTGCTGTCGGCGACGGCGGCGACCGCCCCGGCGCACTCGCGCAGGCGGGGTCCGAGCACCGGATGGGCGAGGTAGGCGCGGGCCTCGGGCAGACCGGAGATCGCGTACCGCTGCGCCATCGAGCTCAACCCGAGCCCCGCCACCTGGGGGAAGATGAACCACATCCAGTGGCTGGCCTTCCGCCCCGCGCGCAGCTCGGCCAGCGCCCGCTGGTAGGTCCCGCCTGTGTCCTGCGCGGTGACGAACCGCTCCAGGTGGTAGGGGTCGCTGGCGGGGCCCGAGGCTGTTTTCTTGTCTTTCTCGTCGCCCATCAGGCGGCGCCCAGGTAGCGCAGCACAGCGAGGACACGCCGGTGGCCGGAGTCGCTGGGGTGCAGGCCGAGCTTGGCGAAGATCGAGTTGATGTGCTTGGAGACGGCGCTGTCGGTGACCACCAGGGTGGCGCCGATCTCGGCGTTGGACCGGCCCTCGGCCATCAGCGCGAGGACGTCGCGTTCGCGCTGGGTCAGCGCCTCCATCGGGTCGGCCCCCCGGCGGAGCAGCAGCTGGGCGACGACCTCGGGGTCGAGCGCGGTCCCGCCGGCCGCCACCCGGCGCAGCGCCTCGAGGAACTGGGTCACGTCGGCGACCCGGTCCTTCAGCAGGTAGCCGACGCTGCTGGTGTTGGCGGAGAGCAGGTCGGCGGCGTACCGCTCCTCCACGTACTGCGACAGGACCAGGATCGCGATGTCCGGCCAGCGGCCGCGGATGGCGAGCGCGGCCCTGATCCCCTCGTCGGTATGGGTCGGGGGCATCCGCACGTCGGCGATCACCAGGTCGGGCTGCTCCCGCTCGACCGCGTCGACCAGCGCGGTGCCGTCGCCCGCGGTGGCGACGACCTCGAAGCCCGCGCTGTCGAGGAGCTTGACCAGGCCGGCCAGGAGCAGCACCGAGTCCTCGCCGATGACCACCCGCAGCGGCGGGTCGGTCGATCCGTCTCCGGCGCGGTCGTTTCCTGTTCGACTGTCACGGTTCCCACCGTACGGCTTATCCGGGGACCGGCTGTCATTCGGCGTCGCAGTGCGGTGGCCGGGCGGGTGCGGGCGGCCCAGAGGGCGGGCAGCAGCGCCCCGGCGACCGCGATCGCCACCGCCGCCAGCGACAGCAGCGCCAGTCGGACCGGGCCGAACACCTGACTGAAGCTGGCCGGGATGCCGGTGTGCGCGGTCGCGCCCATCGCGTGCAGGGTGGCGTCGTTGAGCGCGACGGCGGCGGGCGCCGCCATCGCGGCGGCCACGATCGCGGGGACCGCGATCCAGCAGATGACCATGGTCACGATCTGCCCAGGACGCATGCCAAGCGCCTTGAAGACGCCGAGGTCATGCACCCGGTCCCTGGTGGTCATCAGCACCGTGTTGAGCACCCCGAGGCCGGCCGCGATCGCGACCATCAGCGCCAGGAAGCCGATCAGGGCGCTGGCGATCACGTAGAACTGGCCGGTGTCCGGCGGCACGCGCCGAACGGGACCGTTCGCGCCGAGCTTGCGGTTCACCGCCTGGATGTAGGAGGTGGTGCTGGTGCCGGGACGCAGCCCCACGTCGACCTGCCAGAAGTTCTGAATGCTGGCGATGCCGGGCAGGGTCTGGGTGGCGCCGTACAGCCGCGGCTGACGTGACGGGGCGAATACCTCCCCGACGATGCGGACGGTGACCTCGGCGCTGCCGGTGTCCACGGTCGTGCTGTCGCCGATGGCGAGGCCGCTCGCGTCGAGGAACGAGGTGTTCACGTCGACCTCGCCCGGCCCGTCGTACCAGTGGCCGGCGATGAGGGCGTAGCCGGTCCAGGCGGACGGCCCGTCGAAGGCGACCGACTGGACCTGCTGGGAGACGCCCGAGACCGTGACCTGGTTGCCGTAGAGCGTCACCGCGTGGGCGGTGCCGGGCTGGGCGCGCAGCACGGCGATGGCCTGGGCGAGCTGCGCGGCGGTGGGCATCTGGTGCGGCCCGGCGCCGTTGCCGGTCTGCTGGATCTGCACCGGGACGGTGGCGGACTGGGACTGGGCGGCGGCCGCGCGGCGAGCGAGGAGTGCAGACCGACCGCGAAGATGACCGCGGTGGCGCCGAACGCGACCGCCGCCAGCGTCACCAGGGTGCGGGCGGGACGGGCGAACGGCGCGGCGACGCCGAGGCCGACCGGGCGCGGCAGGCGCAGCCCGGCCGCCAGCCGGTGCGCGGTGTAGCCGCGGCCGGAGCGGGGGGCGCGCCCGGCCGCGATCGCGTCGATCGCGGAGAGCCGTCCGGCCCGCACGGCCGGCCCAGCGCGGCGATCATGGTCAGCGCGAACATCGCGGCCGGGGCGATGACCAGCGCCGACCACGGCAGCTGCTGGCTGCCGACGCCGTAGGCGCCGGCCGACTTGTGCAGCACCGACAGGGAGAGCAGGCCGCCCACCGCCGCCCCGATCAGGCACCCGGTCAGGGCCGGCCAGGTCACCCGGCTCAGGTAGACCGCCACCACCTGGGCCGGGGTGAGGCCGAGGGACTTCAGCACGCCGATCCGCTGGTACTGCGCGACCACCGCGCCGCTGATCACGTTGCCGACGATGAGGACCGCCATCACCAGGCCGATGAGCGCGAACGCGAGCACGAACGGCTCCATGATCGCGCCGTTCCCCTCGGCCTGCGAATTGCGCGCGTCAGCCAGGAGGCGCTGCTGGCGACCGCGCCCGCGGGCAGCGCGTGGGTGATGGCCGCCACATCGGCCCGGATCTGGGCGTCGCTGCCCGCCTGGGTGAACCGGTAGAGCAGCTGCGCGGTTGGCGGCGTGCCGGGCGCGCGCGAGCGCCGCGATCTGGCCGGGGGCGACCCAGCCGTCGGCGGTGCTGGTGATCGAGTTGGCGAAGCCGACCACGGTGAGGGTCGGCTGGCCGGGCGCGCTCGTCACCTGGATGGTGTTCCCGTCGGCGATGCCGCCGTTGCCTTCGTAGCCGTTCAGCACGACCTGGCCGGGCCCGTCGACCCAGTGCCCGGCGTTCAGCACCAGGTCGTCGACCGGTCCGCCGGGCGCGGACCGCCCGGCCAGCTGCAGCTGCCCCCAGGGCTGGCCCTGGAAGTTGACCTGCGCGGTGGCCTCGCCGAAGGGCCCGGCGAGGGCGGTGACCCCGGGCAGGTGACCGGTCGCGGCCAGCTCCGCGTCGCTGGCGCGGGCCGCGTTCGCGGTGACGGTCACGTCTGCGCCGCGCTGGGCGGAGAACGCGTGCGTGAAGGGGCCGTTGCTGGCCGCGAGCAGCGCCAGCCCGAGGGTGGCGGAGGCGGTGGCGACGAACAGCACCACCGCGATGACGATCGTCTGCGACCTTATGCCGGCGCATGCCGCCGGAGGCGGTCCGCACCGGGCCGAGCCAGCTGCCGCCGCGGGCCGCGTCCGGCCCGAGGCCGGCCCGGTTCCCTGCGCGCCTCGGGGCGAGGGCGGCGCGGCCGCTCACTGCAGCGCCCCTGCGGCCGCCGGGACGACCGGGCCGTCGGCGACCTGGCCGTCCACGATCTGGATGGTGCGGGCCGCGTAGCGGGCGGCGAGAGCGGGGTCGTGGGTGACGATGACGAGCGTCTGGCCGGCCGCGTTCAGCTCGCTCAGCAGGCGGCCGATCTCCTGGCCGGTGGCGGTGTCGAGCGCCCCCGTCGGCTCGTCCGCCAGCAGCAGCTCGGGCGAGTTGACCAGCGCCCGCGCGATCGCGACGCGCTGCCGCTGCCCGCCCGACAGCCGCGCCGGGTAGGCGTTGCGCTGGTCGGCCAGGCCCATCCGGTCGAGCAGCTCGGCCGCCCGGGCCCGGGCCCGGCGCCTGGACGCGCCGGCCAGCTGAGCGGGCAGCAGCACGTTGTCGGAGACGGTGAGGTCGTCGAGGAGGTTGAAGAACTGGAAGATGAAGCCGATGTGCCGGGCGCGGAACCGGGCGAGGGCGCTCTCCCCCAGCCTGTCGACGCGCTGCCCGGCCACGGTGACCGTTCCGTCGGTCGGCCGGTCAAGCCCGGCGATGAGGTTGAGCAGGGTGGACTTCCCCGACCCGGACGGCCCCATGATCGCGGCGACCTCGCCGGCCGCCACCGTGATGCTGACCTCGGCCAGCGCGGGCCTGCCGCCCTGCTGGTAGGCCTTGGTCACGCTCCCCTGATACGCCTTGGTCACGTTGTCCAGGCGGATCACCGGCGCCGTGTCCTGCGGCGGCGCCCGGCGCGGCGGGCTCGTGCTGCTGTCGTCTCATCGGAGTCCTCTGCGGGTATCGGTTTGACGGTGCTCGTAACGATGGCAGGGGCGCCCGGATGCGCGCAGTAGCCGTAGACTCCGAACCTGAGGTGAAGCTGGCTGCACCATCGAATGTGAACTGCGGTGGATGGGCTTCGGCGGCCGAGGCGAATAGCGTGGATGACATGGCGATCCTCGTCGATAGACAGCACATGCCCCCGGCCCCGGAGCGGCACCGCCGCCCGGTGCCGTGGTCGCCGCGCGCCTGGCGGCAGGCCCTGTACGTAGCGGCCGCGATCCCGGCGCAGCTCGCGTGGCTGGTCGTCTTCTACTTGCTGGTGCGCGGGTTCAAGCACTCGGGCTCGGGTGGGCCGGTGGCCCTGACTAGCGGCGCTGCCCGCGCTGGCTGCTGCTGCTCCCAGCGCTCACCCAGGTGCACCGGCACCGGCTGCGGGTCACCGCCGGGATCGCGATAGCGCCGCACCCGAAGGGCCCGTACCGCTGGCCGACTCTCGCCGCCATCGCCGCAGCGGCCCGCTCGCAGGCCGCCTGGCGGCAGGTCTTCTACCACCTGCTGGCCGCCCCGGCGCTGGCGGTGGCCGCGACGGTGGCCGTCGCCACCTGGCTGGGCAGCCTCGTCTACCTGTTCGTCTACGCCTATGGGTGGGGGCTGTCGGCCGACAGCATGCTGCACCGGGGCCTGTACCCCGACCCCAGCGCCACCCGCCTGCCGGTCATTGCTCGGCCTGCCGGTCGACGCCTGGCTGACCGTGGCGGGCGTGGCGGGACTGTTCGCCGCGCCCTGGCTCACCGCCGGGGTCCAGGCGCTCGACGTGAGGGCGGCCAGGGCGCTGCTCGGCCCGAGCCGCACCTCGGAGCTTGAGCACCGGGTCGAGCAGCTGGCCCAGACCCGGGCCGGGGTGGTCGACGCCGCCGACGCCGAGCGGCGCCGCCTCGAGCGCGACCTGCACGACGGCACCCAGCAGCGGCTGGTCTCCCTCGCCATCAACCTGGGGATGGCCCGAGCGCAGGTCAGCACCGCCGACGAGGCGCGCCAGGCCATCGCCGACGCGCACGAAGAGGCCAAGTCGGCCCTGGCCGAACTGCGCGATCTGATCCGCGGGCTGCACCCGGCCGTGCTCGAGGACCGGGGGCTGGACGCGGCCCTGTCCGGGGTGACGGCGCGGATGCCGATCCCGGTCCGGCTCACGGTTGACCTGCCGCGCCGCCCGGCCCCGGTGATCGAGGCGGTCGCCTACTTCGTGGTCTCCGAGGGACTGGCCAACATCGTCAAGCACGCCCAGGCGAGCCAGGCGGAGGTGGTGGTCTCCCGGGCTGGCGACCGGCTGCACATCATCGTCTCCGACGACGGGGTGGGCGGCGCCGACCCAAGCCGTGGCACCGGTCTGACCGGGCTGGCCAAGCGGGCCGCCTCGGTCGACGGGACCTTCGAAATCGTCAGCCCGCCGGACGGGCCGACCCTCCTCACCGTGGACCTGCCATGCGTACGCTAACCGCCCCGGAACGCCCGCCGGCCACCGATCGCCCGTCCCGACGCGGCCGCTGGATCTGGACCGTGTCCGGCCTGGCCACGGTGGCCCTGCTGGCCTGGCCCGTCCTCACGCTTATCAGCAGGGCGGGGGACGGCGGCGGGGAGGACTTCGTCAACGCCTCGCCGGTGATGACGACGACGGTCACCGTGACCCAGCCGGTCACCAGCCTGAACGTGGAGAGCTACGGAGCGCCGATCCAGGTCACCGCCGGGCCCGTCCACCACATCACGGTCACCGAGGCGATCAGCTACCCCGGTCCCGGCCAGGCGCCGACCGTGACTGCCGCCGTGTCCGACCGCGAGCTCACGCTGGCCGCGCCGGCCTGCGCGGACACCGGTTGCAGCGTCGGGTTCACAGTGACCGTGCCCGCCGGGGTCGCCGTCACCGCCGAGAGCGAGGACGGCGGGATCGCCGTGACCGGCGTGGCTGGCGCGAACCTGGACTCAGGCGGCGGCCCGGTGCAGGCCAGCCACATCGACGGACCGCTCAGCGTCTCCTCCGAGGACGGCGGCATCACGGTCTCCGACGTGTCGGACCCGGGCGGGGTGAACCTCGACTCCGGCGGCGGTCCCGTGCAGGCCAGCCACATCGACGGACCGCTCACCGTCGCTTCCGAGGACGGCGGGATCACGGTCTCCGACGTCACCGCCCCAGCGGTGAACCTCGACTCCGGCGGCGGCCCCATTCAGGTCGGCCGGATGCACGCCCCGCTGACGCTCACCTCGGAAGACGGCGGCGTCACGGTGAACGGCCTGACCGGGGATCTGAACGCCGACACCGGCGGCGGCTCGTTCGCGGGCAGTCTGGCGGCCGGGCGAGCCTCGGTGCTGACCGAAGACGGCTCGGCCGCGCTCACGTTCAGCACGGCGCCGGCCTACGTGTTCGTCGACACCGGCGGCGGCCCGGCTCAGCTCACGTTCGACCAGCAGCCGACCGCGGTCATGCTCAGCACCGAGGACGGCTCCGCCAGCGTGAGCGTTCCCGGCGGCCCGTACTCGGTGACGGCCGACACCGAGGGCGGGTCGCAGACGGTGGACATTCCCACCGCCCCGACCGCGCACCGGTCGCTGACCGTCAGCACCGGGGGCGGGCCGCTCGAGATCGCGCCGCGGTAGCGGCCCTGACGGAGACGACGCGGGCCGGGTCACAGCTTGACGAAGATCATGCCCTGCGGGTGCACTCGGGGGCCGCACGTCTTAACCGGGGTCAGCGCGCCCGTCTTCGGGTTGTCGGTGGCGAGGTAGTTCGGCGGGAAGCCGGGCGCCGGGCAGACGGCCGGGGCGTCGTTGGCGTCGCACGGGGTCACCGCCGAGTACGCGGCCGCGATCGTGAAGGACCCGGATACCTCGTCGACCGTGTCGGTGGTCTGGTCGGTCGTGTACAAGGCCCCCAGGCGCCGGAGCCGTCCGCCCGCCTTGATGTCGTATCGGCCAGCGCGGGGGGGCTCAGTGGTGAACGTCCCGCGTCACGCCTAAGGCACGGCCGGCGATCAGGTCGGCGGCGCGCTCGGCGATCGCGATCACCGGCGCCTGGAGGTCGCAGGCGGGGATGACCGGGATCACCGACGCGTCGGCCACGTAGAGCCCGTCGAGTCCGCGCACCCGCAGGTCCGGGCCGACCACCGCGTCCGGTCCTGTGCCCATCGCGGCGGTTCCGCACGGGTGGCACAACGTCGAGCAGTTCGCCCTGACGAACGCCTCCTTCTCCGCCCGGGACAGCCGGCCGCCGGCATCGCCTGCCCGGCCACCAGGCTCCGGTAGGCGGGGGTGGCGGCGAGCTCAAGGACGGCGTCGAGCGCCTCGACCAGGGCGTCCACGTCGGCCTGCTCGGACAGGAAGCCGGACTCGAGCTCGACCGCGGCCGGGCCCGCCGCCGACAGATCGCGCACCGTCAGCCGTCCGACGCCGCGCGAGCCGAGCAGCCCCGGTGAGATCGCGAAGACGTCGGCGTCACCGGTCAGCCGGTGCCGGGCGGCGGCCTCCGGGTAGGCGTGCCGGCCCTGGACGACGAACGCGTGCAGGTCGGGACGGGCCGCGTGGGAGCTGCGCCAGTTCATCATCGCGCCGCCGCCGTTGTCACGGGCGAGGCCGAGGCGGTTGCGGGCGCGGAAGTTGACCCCCATCACGAGCGGGTGATCCTGCAGGTTGCGGCCCACGCCGGGCAGCGCCGCCCGGACCGGCAGGCCGAGCCGGCCGAGGTCGGCCGGATCCCCGATGCCGGACCTGACGAGCAGCTCGGGGGTGCCGAAGGCGCCGAGCGCGAGCACGACCGCGGTCCGCGCGCGGGTCTGCCGCAGCGATCCGCGCACGGTGTGGAACACCGAGTCGCAACGGGCCGGGTGGCCGCCGGCCGGGCCGGCGAAGCCGAGCCGGACGGCGGTCGACCCGGTCAGCACGACCAGGTTGGCGGGCGGTTCCGGCGGCTGCGTCCAGGCGCCGACCGGAACCTGGCCCGGCGCGGGCGGCGGCGCCCAGGCCGGCAGGTACCCGTCGACCGCGCTGAACCGCCTGCCGTCGGCGATGTTGAGGTTGACGAGAGCGACCCCGCAGTTCTCGCCCGCGTTGGCGTCGTCGAGCCGGGGCAGGCCGAGTCCGGCCGCGCCGTCGATCATGGCGGCCGCGACCGGGTGCGGCTCCGGCGGCCGGGTGACCCGCATCGGGCCGCCCGGCGCCGCGGTGGGCGGACCCGCCGCCCTCCCAGTCCTCGCTGCGCCGCAGGTAGGGCAGCATCGCGCGGTAGCTCCAGCCGGTCGCGCCGGCCGCCTCCCAGGCGTCGTAGTCGGCCGGGTGACCTCGGTACCACGCCATCGCGTTGGTCGCGCTGCAGCCGCCGAGGACCTTGCCGCGCGGGATCGCGATCGGCCGGCCGGCCACCGGCTTGGCCGGCTGATAGGCGTAGCCCCAGTCCAGGGCGGTGCCCGACAGTTTGGTCCAGGACGGCGGATCGACGATCTGGGCGACGCCGCGCGCGTTGGGGCCAGCCTCGATCAGCGCGACCGCGGCGTCGGGGGAGGCGGCGGCGAGGCGGGACGCGACCACGCACCCGGCCGATCCGCCGCCGACGATGACGTAGTCGTAGGACGCCGCCTCAGTGCTCAGCACAACCGAGTTCCTCTCCGGCGCCCGACGGACCCCATCATGATCCGACCATCGTCACTGCGGATTTCGGCTGGCGCGCCGAGTCGTTAACGGAGAGTTACAGATCCGCTGTCGGCCGCACGGAACCGAGCGCAGGCGGCCGGCGTCCAACAGGCATGAGACATCGGGTCAGGAACTCCCTGGGAGTACTCGCGGCCGCCTGCGTGGCGGCGGCCGTGGCCGGCTGCGGATCGGCCCCGGCCGCCAAGACCGCGGTGGACGCGGCCATCGTCCGCGGCGTGGCGACGACCGAGCCCGCCGCCGACCCGCGGCCGCTGGCGGCGGCGGATACCGGGTTCGGGCTCGACGTCATGCGCGCCTGGTGCGCGGAGAACCCAGGCCGGAACCTGGTGTTCTCGCCGAGCACGCTCGCCAGCGCGCTCGGCCTGGCCTACCTGGGCGCGCGGGGCGCGACCGCCAGCGCGATGGCCCATGTGCTTGACCTGCCCGCCGGCACCTCCCGGGCCGCGCTCGAGGCGGAGCTGCAGGCCCGGATGAAGGCGCTTGGCCGCCTCGACGGCCCGGGGGTGACCCTCGCGGCCAGCGACCAGGTGTGGGCCGACCCCACCCTGACCACGCTCCGCTCGTACCTGAACGCGGCCGCGACCGGGTACAACGCGGGAGTCGCGCAGGCCCCCTTCGGCACCGACCCGGTCAAGGCGGCGGCCGAGATCAACCAGGCGATCTCGGCCGCCACCCGGGGGCACATCAGCCAGCTGGTCAGCCCGGGGATGGTGGCGGACGTCGGCTGGGTGCTGACCTCGGCCCTGTACCTGGACGCGAAGTGGGCCACCCCGTTCGAGCCGAGCCGAACCGAGCCAGCGCCGTTCACCACTGCGGGCGGCAAGCCGGTCACCGCGACGTTCATGAACGGCGACGGCTTCGGCTACGCCACCGCCGACGGCTGGCAGGGGGTCTCGCTCCCCTACCAGGGCGACAAGCTCACGATGACGGCGCTGCTGCCGCCGGCCGGGGCCGCCTCGTGCGCGCTGCCGAGCACGACCTCGCTGTCGGCGATCACACGCTCGCTTGACGGTTCCGCGGCGGGCGCCGGTTCCGGCGCCCGCGCCACGCTGGCCAACGTGTCGCTGCCGAAGGTGAGCCTGGACACCGGCGGCGCGACCGGTGACATGAAGCCGGCCCTCGAGCAGCTCGGCATGGGCGCCGCCTTCGGCGGGACGCAGGCGAACTTCACGGGGCTGTCGCCGCAGGCCGGCAGCATCGGCTTCGTTCAGCAGGCGGCCACGCTCCAGGTCGGCGAGAAGGGCACCGTCGGCGCGGCCGCCGCCGCGGTCGGCATCACCGCCACCGACGGGATGGCCGGCGGGCGGGTTATCAACGTCACCTTCAATCGGCCGTACCTGCTGCTGATCACGGCCAAGGCGACCGGCGAGCCGCTCTTCCTGGCCGAGGTCGAGAACCCGACCGCGACCTGACGGCGCGGGCAGGCCTCGTTCACGTGGCCTGCCCGCGGTAAGAGATGATCGGCAAGTGCCTAATGATGAGCCGGAGTACGAGCGGCGCTCGGTCGAGCGGCTGGTCTTCTTCTCGGACGCCGTAGTCGCCATTGCGATCACGCTGCTCGCCATCGACCTGCCGGTGCCCTCCGGTGCCACCGCGGGCGCGTTCTGGTCGTCGACCCGGGCGCACGACGGCGCCTACCTGGCGTTCCTGGTCAGCTTCCTGTCGATCGCGGTCGCCTGGAGCCATCATCACGATGCCTTCAAGTACGCCCGGCGGGCCGATTCGTGGCTGCGCAACGCCACCATGATCTGGCTGCTGATGATCATCCTGATCCCGTTCGCGACCAAGCTGCTCACCGGCTACGGGCACGACTCGCTCACCGTGCACGCCCTGCGGTGGGGGTTCTACGCGCTGCTGCAGACGGTCGACGCGGCGGCGTTGTTCGCGATGACGCGCCACATGGCCGCCCGAGACCTGGGAGCGCGCGACGCCGAAGAACAGGCGGGCTACGACTGGGACTCGTACGGGAACATGCTCGGGTTCGGGCTGTCGATCCCGGTGTTCTTCGCGACGACCTACGGGTGGGTGCTGTGGATCGTCATGCCGATTCTGATCGCGCGGGTGAACCGCCGCCGCCGGGTCGGCCAGAGACGAACCGTGACCGCCGACACCGACGGAACCGAACAAACCACGGCCACGCTGATTTACATCTACGGGCCGCCCGCCAGCGGGAAGCTGACGGTGGCGACGCGGCTGTCCGAGCTGACCGGCATCCCGCTGTTTCACAACCACCTCACGGTCAACGCCGTCCTCCCGGTCTTCGCCTTCGGCAGCCTGCCGTTCACCGAGGCGATCCGGGCGATGCGGCGGGGCGTCTTCGAGGCGGCCGCCAGAGCCGGCATCAGCCTGATCTACACCAATAACTCCGCGTGGTCCCAGCCGGACCCGCGCGCCCGGTTCGAAGAGGCGGCCGAGGCGGCCCGGGCGATCATGGCCGGCCACGGCGGCCGGACCGTGTTCGTCCGGCTCACCGCGCCCCAGTCGGCCCTCGAAGAGCGGCTCGCGGACGAGTCCAGGCGGACGCATGGCAAGCTCGTCGACGCGGTCCGGCTGCGCGAGCTGCTGGCCGATTTCGACGCGTCGCCGCTGCACCCGGATGACCTCGTCATCGACACCGGGCAGTCGAGCCCGGACGAGTCCGCCCGCACGATCGCGGCGGCCCTCGGGTTAGTCACAAGACCGCCTCAGCGGTCTGGTGGACGGCGGGCTAACGTGGGGTGGCCGTCTTGATCGTGGCCGGAACCCCGGAGGTGCCGATGGCTGAGCCGACCGCAGACCTGCTCGTGCGCAACGCCAGGCTGGTGGCGACGTGCGACGACGACGGCCGCGAGCTGGCCGGCGGATGGGTCGCGATCACCGACGGGCTGGTGTCCGGGGTGGGCTCGTCGACCGACCCGGCGCCGGCCGCGGCCGAGACCATCGACGCGTCGGGCTGCCTGGTCACGCCGGGCCTGGTCAACACCCACCACCACATCTACCAGAACCTGACCCGCTCGTTCGGGCCGGCCATCAACGGGTCGCTCTTCTCCTGGCTGACGGCGCTGTACCCGCTGTGGGCGGGCCTGGACGAGGAGGCGGCCTACCTGTCGGCCTGGGTCGGGCTGGCCGAGCTGGCGCTCGGCGGCTGCACCACCACCACCGATCACCTGTACGTCGCGCCGCGCGGCGGCGGCGACCTGTGGTCCGCCTCGATCGCGGCCGCGCGCGAGCTCGGGATGCGGTTCCACCCGACCCGGGGCTCGATGACGCTGTCGGTGAAGGACGGCGGGCTGCCGCCGGACTCGGTCGTGCAGGACGACGACGAGGTGCTGGCCGACAGCGAGCGACTGGTGGGCCTGCATCACGACCCGTCGTTCGGCGCCATGGTGCGGGTGGCGCTGGCCCCGTGCTCGCCGTTCTCGGTCTCCCCGTCGCTGATGCGGCAGACCGCCGAGCTGGCGGAGCGGCTCGACGTCCGGCTGCACACCCACCTGGCCGAGGACCCGGACGAGGACACGTTCTGCCTGCAGCGGTTCGGGCGGCGGCCGGTCGAGCAGTTCGAGGAGGTCGGCTGGCTGACCTCGCGTTCTTGGGTGGCGCACTGCATCTACCCGAACCCGGCCGAGGTGGCGCGGCTGGGCGCGGCCGGGGTCGGGGTCGCGCACTGCCCGTCCTCCAACATGCTGATCGGCGGCGGCGGGTTCGCGCCGGTCCGCGAGTTCCGGGCGTCCGGGGTGCCGGTCGGCCTGGGCTGCGACGGGTCCGCGTCGACCGACAGCGCGTCGCTGTGGATCGAGTCGCGGGCGGCGCTGCTGCTCGGGCGGCAGCGGCTGGGGCCGACCGGGATGACCGCGCGGGAGGTACTCGACATCGCGACCAGGGGCGGCGCCGCCTGCCTGGGCCGGACCGGGGAGATCGGCGTCGCTCGCGGTCGGCGCGGTCGGCGACCTGGTCTGCTGGCCGCAGGAGGGCGTGCAGTACGCCGGCGCCCTGGTCGACCCGGTCGAGGCGTGGCTGCGGTGCGGGCCGGTGTCGGCCCGGCACACGATCGTCGCCGGTCAGGTCCTCGTCCGCGACGGGGCGCTGACCGCGCCCGGGGTCGAGGAGAAGCTTCGGTCGCACGCCCATGCGGCGGCCAGGATCCAGGGAGCATCGCGATGATCACTATTGGCAAGTTGTCCTCCGGCCGACCGACCGCGCTGGGAGGAGCTCTTCCACGGGTACAACACGTTTTACGAGTCCGAGTACCCGCAGTCGATGTACGACCGGGCGTGGGCGGAGTTCCAGGCCGACGAGCGGATGCACGCCCTCGGCGCGTGGCTGGACGGCGAGCTGGTGGGAATCACCCACTTCTTCCCCCATGTGCAGACCACCGCGTCCGACTCGGTCTACCTGGAGGACCTGTTCACCGCGCCGGAGGCGCGCGGGCGCGGGCGTCGGCCGGGCGCTGATCAACGCGGTCGGGGACTGGGCGGCCGAGCATGGGTACGCCCGCGTCTACTGGCACACCCACGAGACCAACGCCACCGCCCGGCTGCTCTACGACAAGGTGGCGACGCTGCCCGGCTTCATCATGTACACGATGGACGTGCCGCGCCCGACCGACTAGTCGAACGAGGGCCGGCGGTCCCTGGAGCGCTTGAGCTCGAAGAAGCCGTCGGCCTTGCTCACCAGGACCAGGCCGTCCCAGAGTTCTCCGGCCGCCTCGCCGCGCGGCGCGGGCGTCATGACCGGGCCGAACAGCGCCTTGCCGCGGATCCTGATCACCGGGCGTGCCGACGTCGAGGCCGACCTCGTCGAACGCCTCGTGGTGGGAGGCGATGATCGCCTTGTCGAACTCGTCGGAGTCGGCGGCGGCGGCCAGCGAGGCGGGCAGCCCCACCTCCTCAAGCGCCTCGGTCAGCACGGCCGGATCCTCGCGCCGTCCCTGGTTGTGCAGCCGGGTCCCGATCGCGGTGTACAGCGGGCCGAGCACCGACGGCCCGGCCTGCGCGGCGGCCGCCGCGCACACCCGTACCGGGCCCCAGGCCTTGCTCATCCGGGCCCGGTACTCCTCGTCCAGCCCCTTGCCCTCGTGCTGCACGAGGTTGAGGTAGGCCAGCGACATGATCCGCCAGTCGGCCCGCACCGGCCGGACCCGCTCGACCTCGAGCATCCAGCGCGACGTGATCCACGCCCACGGGCAGAGCGGATCGAACCAGAACTGCACGTCTTCAAGGTTCTGCGAGTCCGCCATGGCGTGCGCTCCTTCGAAAAACAGGAAAGAAGATTTATCCCGAACGTACCCTTAGGGGCGTGGCGATGCACGGACTCGATGAGGACGACGTGGTGGAGCAGGGCGGACGGCCGCTGCTGCCGGAGTGGGCCCGGATCCCCCGCTGGCTGCCCGGCCTCGGGGGGCGGCTGTCACGCGGCGCGGCCCTATTCGGCCTGGCGACGCTGATCGTCGGGCTGGCAGCCGGGTATGCGCTCGGCGACCGGCATGCGGCACAGTCGCGGCCGGCGCCGTCGGCAGTGTCAGCATCGACGGCGGCATCCTCCGGCGTCGACGATCTGTTCGGCCTGGCCCAGACCGGAGAACGGCCGCACCGACAGCCCGCGACTGGCGAGGTTCTTGTCCCGGACTGGTCGCGAGGGCAATGGCGCCCCTGATGCCGGGTTCGCCACGCCTTGAGCAGCACGGCACCAGCCCCGCGCCCTGCAGCGGCGACGAGCATGGCGGCTTGTCGACGGGTCGCCCGCGGCTCCGGGTCAGCCGGCGGGCTCTGGTCGTCCGGCGGCGCGGAGGGCAGCGACCTCGGGTGATGGCGAGCGGCGCGAAGACGGCATGCCTGAATTATTGCGCGACAAAAGCTCCGGCAAGCGGGTGCAAACGTCGCGCAATGATGTCGGCGCCTCGCGCTTCTTGCTGTTATCAGGAGCGGGCTTTGTCGCGGAGGCGGCGCATGGAAAACTGGGGGCGTGCGGACGTACGGGGCTCGGTTCGACGTCAACTGCTCGATTCTGTTTACCGAGTTGCCGCTGGTTGAGCGGGCGGCGGCCGCTGAGGCGGCCGGGTTTGACGGGGTGGAGTTCTGGTGGCCGTGGGCGGGGATGGCGCCGTCTGACGCGGAGGGCGACGCGTTCGTCCGGTCGATCGGCGACGCCGGGGTCGAGCTAGCGTCGCTGAACTTTCACGCCGGGGACATGGCGGCCGGCGAGCGCGGGATCCTGTCGCATCCGGGCCGGGCGGGTGAGTTCCGCGAGCACATCGCCGCCTGCGTCGAGATCGCGGCGCGGACCGGGTGCACCCGGCTGAACGCGCCGTACGGGCTGCGGGCGGGCGGGGCCGATCATGACACGCAGGACGCCGTTGCCATCGGCAATCTTCGGCTCGCCGCTGAGGCTGCGGGTAAGGTCGGAGCGTCGGTGCTCGTCGAGGCCATTAACTCCGTAGATATCCCGGGGTTTCCTGTCGACACCAGCGCCCGCGCCATGGCGGTGATCGAACAGGTGGGGGCGCCGAACGTGGGGTTCCTCGCGGACCTCTACCACCTGGCGAAGATGGGGGAAGACGTGGCTGAGGTGCTTACCCGCTACCGGGACGCGATTATGCACGTCCAGGTGGCCGACCCGCCCGGACGGGGCGCGCCCGGCACCGGGACGCTCGACTTCGAGCCGGCCTTCGCCGCGCTCGCCCGCGACGGGTACGCCGGGTGGGTGGGGCTCGAGTACGCGCCGTCGGACGCGGCCGACAGCACCGGGTCCTTCGGCTGGCTCCGAGTGGGGGAAACCTCGTGAGCGAAACGCTGGTTATTCGGTCGCGACGGATGGTGCTGCCATCTGGCGTGACAGAGGCGGCGGCGGCCGTTAGGGAAAACCGAATTGAGCTTTTGACCGATTACGACGCGCCGATTGAGGCGGATCAAACCGTCGATCTCGGAGATCTGCCGCTGCTGCCCGGTCTGGTCGACTCGCATGTGCACGTGGACGAGCCGGGGCGGACCGAGTGGGAGGGGTTCGCGTCCGCGACCCGGGCGGCGCTCGCGGGCGGGATCACCACGATCGTCGACATGCCGCTGAACTCGCTGCCGGTCACCACCACGGTCGACGCGCTGCGTTCGAAGGCCGCGGCCGCGGCCGGGCAGTGCGCGGTCGACGTGGCGTTCTGGGGCGGCGCGGTGCCGGGGAACGTGCCCGAGCTCGGCGCGCTGCTCGACGCGGGCGTCGTCGGGTTCAAGTGCTTCCTGATCGACTCGGGCCTGGGCGACTTCCCGCCGCTCGATAAGAACGGCCTGCGGGCGGCGATGAAGTCCCTCGCCGAGTCGGATGCGCCGATGCTCGTGCACGCGGAGGACCCGGCCGAGGTAACGTCGCCCGCCGGGTCCTCTTACGACGCGTTCGTCGCCTCCCGGCCGACGGTCGCCGAGCGGCGGGCGATCGAGACCGTCATCTCGGCCGCCGCCGCCACCGGGGCGCGGGCGCACATCGTGCACCTGGCGGCGGGCGACTGCGCGGCGCTGATCGGCGCGGCCCGGGCGGCGGGGGTGTCGCTGACGGCGGAGACCTGCCCGCACTACCTGTTCTTCGCGGCCGAGGAGGTGCCGGCCGGGCACACCGAGTTCAAGTGCTGCCCGCCGATCCGGTACGCGGTCAACCGGGAGGCGCTGTGGCGGGCGCTGGGCGACGGCGCGATCGACGGCGTCGTGTCCGATCACTCGCCGTGCACGCCGGAGCTGAAGGGACTGCCGGACGGGGACTTCCGCACCGCCTGGGGCGGGATCTCCTCGCTCCAGCTCGGACCGTCGGTGGTCTGGTCGGTGGCGCGACGGCGCGGGTACTCGCTGGCCGACATCGCCCGGTGGATGTCGCTGTTCCCGGCGACGCTGGCCGGGCTGCCCAATAAGGGGCGGATCGCGGTCGGCTGCGACGCCGACTTCGTGGCGTTCGACCCGGACGCGTCGTTCGTGGTGCGGGGGGCCGAGCTGCTGCACAAGCACCCGGCAACCCCGTATGAGGGGCGGACGCTGTACGGCCGGGCCATGCGGACCTGGCTGGGCGGGGTCGAGGTCACCCCGTTCGATCCGCCGCGCGGGCGGTTGCTTGCGCGGGGAGGCGGGCTGCTTGACGTCTGACGGCGCGGACCCGCTGCACCTGCCCGACCTGGCCTCGCGGGCGCTGCGCGGGTCGGTGATCGCGGCCTCGGACGAGTTCTTCGCGGAGAAGGAGAACCTGATCAACCCGGGCGCGCCGACGTTCTCGCGCATACCTTCGGGCACAAGGGGCAGCTGTACGACGGGTGGGAGACGCGGCGACGGCGCGGTGGTTCCGCCGACTCCGGCCTGCTGCCTGGGGCCGACGAGCACGACTGGGCGATCGTGCGGCTCGGCGCGCCGGGGGTGGTGCACACGGTGGTGGTGGACACCGCGCACTTCACCGGGAACTTCCCTTCGGCCTGCTCGGTGGAAGCCTGCTGGGCGGACGGGTATCCGGACCTGGCGGCGCTGGAGTCGGCGCGGTGGGTGGAAATCGTGCCGCGGTCGCCGCTAACCGGGGACGCGGCCCACGTCTTTGGGATCCCGGCCTCGTCGCGGCACCGGTTCAGCCACGTGCGGCTGCGGATCTTCCCCGACGGCGGGGTGGCGCGGCTGCGGGTGCACGGGGTCGTGGTGCCCGATCCGGCGCTGCTCGAGGGGCTGACGTTCGACCTGGCGGCGCTCGAGAACGGCGGCGACGTGGTCGCGTGCAGCGACCGGTTCTACTCGGCCCCGCGCAACGCGATCTCCCCCGGACTGTCGCGGGTGATGGGCGAGGGATGGGAGACGCGGCGGCGGCGCGCGGCCGGGAACGAGTGGCTGGTGGTGCGGTTCGCCGGGCAGGCGGTGGTCACGCTGGTCGAGGTGGACACGTCCGGGTACATCGGGAACTCGCCGGGGATGGCCGAGGTGCGCGGGTACACGGGGCCCGGTGACGACGGGGCGTGGGGCGATCCGTCGTCGTGGGGGCCGCTGCTCCCCCGGACCGCGCTGCGGCCGGACACGCCGCACCGGTTCCGGGTCTCGCCTGCCCCGTGCGAGCTGGTCCGGCTCGACGTGCTCCCCGACGGCGGGGTGGCCCGGCTGCGGCTGTACGGATCGCTGTCCACCGAGGGGCTGGCCCAGGTGCGCTCGCGCTGGGCGCAGACGGCGGTCTGACGCGTTTTCGCGTCTCCGGTCTGCTTTCGTTTAGTCCGTCGTGCTAAAAACTTGACCGCCCGTACTAAAAATTGTACGGTTGGATGAGTAGGCGACAGCGGCGGAGGTGCGTCAGCCGTGATGGTGCGAATCACGACCGGTCAGAAGTCATTCATCGAGCAGGCGCGGCGTGAGCAGATCGTGGACGCGGCGATCGACGTGCTCTACGAGAGCGGTTTCGCCGCCGCGTCCCTCGGCGCGATCGCCGAGCGCATCGGGGTGAGCAAGGGCGTGCTCTCCTACCACTTCGCGGGCAAGAGCGAGCTGTTGCGCGAGGTCATCGGGCACGTGCTGACCGAGGCGGCCGAGTACATGACCCCGCGGGTCGCGGCGGCCACCTCGTACCTGGACGCGCTGCGGATCTACGTGACGTCGAACCTCGACTTCATCGGCGCGCACCGGCGCGAGATCATCGCGTTCACCGAGATCGTGAACGGGATGCCGCCCGGCGGCAGCGACCCGCCGCCCTATCTCGAGGGGCACCGGTCGGCCGTCGAGGACCTGACCCGGCTGCTCGAGGCGGGCCAGGCGGCGGGCGAGTTCGGCGAGTTCTCAGCCTTCGTGACCGCGGTGTCCCTGCGCGCGTCGGTCGACGCCATCTCCGGACTGCTGCGGGCCGATCCGGCCATGGACGTCGACGAGTACGGCAGGCAGCTGCTCGGCATTTACGAGCGGGCGGTGCGGCCATGACCGCGGCGCAGTCCAGGCCGGGTCCGGTCGCGGGCGAGCAGGGCGCTCCGGCGCTGCGGATCGCGGGGCTGGCGAAATCGTTCGGCGACACCGTGGCGGTCACCGACGTCGAGCTGATCGTCCGCGGCGGCAGCTTCCTCGGCTTGGTTGGGCCGAACGGCGCGGGCAAGACCACGCTGCTGTCGATGGCGATCGGGCTGCTGCGACCGGACCGCGGCACCGCCTTCGTGCTCGGCCAGGACGTCTGGTCGAAGACGGGCTCGGTGACGGCGAAGCAGCTAATCGGGGCGCTGCCGGACGGGCTGGCGCTGCCGCAGCGGCTGACCGGGACGGAGCTGCTGACCTATCTCGGCCTGCTGCGAGGGATGCCCGAGGAGGTGGTCCGCGACCGCGCCGCCGAGCTGCTCGACGTCCTCGACCTGGCGCACGCCGGGCGCACCCTGATCGCGGACTACTCGACCGGCATGCGGAAGAAGATCGGCCTGGCCAGCGCGCTGCTGCACGGGCCGCGGGTGCTCGTGCTCGACGAGCCGTTCGAGGCAGTGGACCCGGTGTCGGCCGCGGTCGTGCGGGCGATCCTGGACGGCTTCATCGCGGCGGGCGGGACGGTCGTGATGAGCACCCACGTGATGGCGCTGGTCGAGCAGGTCTGCGATCACGTCGCGGTCATGGCGCACGGTCAGATTCTGCGCACCGGGACGCTGTCGGCGGTGCGCGGCGAGCAGACGCTCGAGGCCGCGTTCGCCGAACTGGTCGGCGCGGCACCGGCCCGGGGGCTGTCATGGTTCGCGTCCTGATCGCGCTGCGCCGCACCGTCTTGCGAAATCAGCTGGCCAGGACCAACCCGGCCATGCTGCTGACCGGCGCCGGGCTGGTTTTGCTCTCCGCCGTGGGCACGATCTGGCTGGGGCTGGTGACGTACCAGAGCGCGGCGGCCGCGACCGACGTGCTCGCGCTGGTGTTCCTGCTCTGGGTGGGGGGCCGGGTAGCGCAGAGCGCGCTTGCGGGCGACGCCGTGCTGCGGCCCGAGTTGTTCAGCCTGCTGCCGCTTGACCGCCGTCGGCTGGCGCGCTCGCTGCTGGTCGTCGGGCTGCTCGACCCGGCCGGGGTGTTCATGGCGATCGCGTTCGGCGCGCTCATCGCGCGGGCGGTTGGCGTGGGCGCGGCTGCCACTGCCGTCGCGGTCGTTGGCGTCCTGTTGTCGCTGGCCCTGGCGAGTGTGCTGTCGACGATCGCGGGGGCGGCGCTCGGTCCTGGCTCGCGCCGCGGGCACGACGTCGGCACGATCGTGACCGCGGTCGCGCTGAGCGTGGTCGCGGTCGCCGCGACGTTGCTTCCCGCGTTGGACACCGCGTTTCGCCGCGGTTCGGTTCCGTGGCTGGCGGACACGCTGACGTGGCTGCCGACGGGCTGGGGGCCGGTCGCCGTGCAGGCGGCCGCGCGCGGCGACTGGGTGGCTGTTTTTGGATCCCTGGCGGGCCTGGCCGTGCTCACGGTGGCCGTCGCTCAGTGGTGGCCGGCCGTTCTGAGTCGGCGGATGGACGCGGCGGCGCGGCCCGCCCATGCGGGGGGCGGCCGGCCGGGCCGCTGGTCTTTGCTCCCCGGGACCCCGATCGGGGCGGTCACCGGGAAGGAGATCCGGATGTGGGTGCGCGACCCGATCCGGCTGACCTGCCTGCTGATCGCGGTCATCGTCGGCGCCGCGGCCTGCGCCATCCCCAGGCTGACGAGCGGCACCTACCTGCTGCTGCCGTACGCGGGGATCCTCACCGCGGTGATCGCGGGCGCCTGCGCGTGCAACCTCTACGGCTCCGACGGCACCAGCCTGTGGCTGACGGTGATGATCCCGGACTCCAGCCGAGCCGACGTCCGTGGTCGCCAGGCCGCGTGGCTGATCGTGGTGGCTCCCTACACGGTCGCGGTCACGATCGCGTTCACGGCACTGAGCGGCGTGCACGCGGCCTGGCCGTGGGTGCTGGCGATGCTGCCGGCCGTGCTCGGCGGGGCGGCCGGGCTGGCGCCGTTCTCGTCGCTGATCAGCGTCCAGCCGCTCGACGAGACCGGCGGGCCTACCCCGGCCTATTCGCTGAAGGTGCACATCGCGCTGGTGGTGGTCACGCTCACCGCGCTGGTGCCGGTCGCGGTGCTGGTGGCCGCGCGGGTCTGGCATGAGTCGTGGCTGTCTTGGGCGGCGGTGCCGGTGGGTCTACTGACCGGGGCGGTTTTTGCGGCGTACTTGGGTGCGCTTGCGGTTAGCCGACTGCAGAAGCGGCAGGTTGGCATCCTGCGGGTGCTGGCCGACGCGGCCCGGTAGGCGGGTTCGGGCAGAATCCGTGATTGTGTGCCATTGGGGCGTCGCTTTTCGGCCGCAGGCGTCATCGTGTTCCATTTTGGGCGCTATACGACCCGAAATACCCACGATGACTCCTGAATCGCCCCAGGCTGTGGTGCGTGGTAACGATGGGGACGGTGCGCCGATGCCCGGCTGGCGGAACGAGGGTCTTAGGTACAGGTGCGCGCCAATCGTTATGACCGCTAAGCGTGGAATCCGTCCCCGATTATCTTCGCCCAGCCGCCCATGGCGATAGGCTTTATTTACGTCGTTCCGCCCATTGCCATGTCGCTGAACTTCATGGCTTTGTCTCTCAAAGGTCAGCTTTGATGACTCACCCCGAGCCGCCTGCTCCGCGTCAGTTCCTCGGGGTCATGGTTTCGAGCACTTTCACCGACTTCGAGCGGCACCGGGAAGCTCTTATCGCCGCGTAAGCGGACAGGCGCTGCACCCGATCGCGATGGAGCAGGACAGCGCCCTACCGGGCGGAACGGTGATCGAATCGTCGTTGCGGAAGGTCCGCGAGGGCGCCGCCTATGTGGGCATCATCGGCATGAGGTATGGCGAGGTCCCGGATTCGGCCGAGCATAACCCGGACGGACTCTCGCTCACCGAGCTGGAGTTCCGGGAGGCGCGCGATCTCGGCCGACCGATACTTCTGTTCATCATGGGCCCCGACCACGACGTGAAGCCACGCGATGTCGAACTGGATCCCGCAAAGAGGAACAAGCTAGACAATTTTCGCGACGAAGCCAAAAAATCGTCTGCGGGCTCGCGGGTCCACCGGGTCTACAAGGTGTTCAATAGCCTGGGCGAATTCGAGGTCGCCGCCACGCAGTCGGTCGCCGAGCTGCGGAGGTTCCTCGACGCGCAGGCCATCGGGACCGACCAGCGACCGGCCCCAGTCGTAGCCGACTCCGGCAGACGGCGACGATATTCCCGCGCCGCCGACTCTGTATGCCGAGCCGCGATACATCGGGTCTCATGCCTTCGTGGGCCGCGCCGCGCAGCTGGCGACGCTGAACGACTGGGCCGCACATGCCGAAACTCACCCGGTGCTGCTGTTTGAGGCGATCGGCGGGACAGGCAAGTCCATGCTGACGTGGGAATGGGCCACCCGACACGCAGGCGGCGTGCGTGACGACTGGGCGGGCACGTTCTGGTACTCCTTCTACGAGAAGGGTGCCGTGATGAGCCGATTTCTGCCGCCGGGCCTTGGCCTACATGACGGGCCGACCGCTGACCGCGTTGCGGAAGAAAAAGCAGTCGGAGCTAAGCGAGTTGCTGATACGCCAGCTGCAGGCACGGCCCTGGCTGCTGATCCTCGACGGCCTCGAGCGAGTCTTGGTGGGCTACCACCGATACGACGCTGCGCAACTGGCCGACGAGCAGGCCGGGCTCAGCGACGAGATCTCGCGGCGTGACCCGTGCAGCGCTATCCGCCCGTTCGATGATGACCTGCTGCGGCAACTGGCCGCCGACGGCCCGTCGAAGGTCCTCATTACCTCGCGCCTTGTGCCGCGGGTGCTCGTGAACGCCGCCGGCCAGCCTATTCCCGGTGTGTTGCACGAACGGCTGCCCGGGCTGCGACCCGCCGACGCCGAGGCGCTGCTGCGGACCTGCGGCGTGCGCGGCGACTCCCAGCGGATCCAGGATTACCTGCAACGCCACTGCGACTGCCATCCGCTGGTCACCGGGATCGTCGCCGGGCTGATCAACGACTACCTGCCCGACCGGGGCAATTTCGATGCTTGGGCGGCCGAACCTGGCCACGGCGGACAACTCGACCTCGCCCACCTCGACCTGACCCAGAAACGCAACCACATCCTCGCCGCCGCCATAGCCGCTTTGCCCAACCCCAGCCGTCAGCTGCTCTCGACCCTTAGCCTGCTGCCCGAGTCCTTCGACTATGCCATCCTCGCCGCGTTCAACCCGCATCTGCCCCCCAGACCTCAGGAGGTAGCGAAACCGGAACAACCGAGGATAACGGGGCGGATATGGAAGCATCTGTCGAAGGAGGACCGGGCGCGGCGCCGACTGGAGTACGCCGGGCAATTGGACCGGTGGCGAGAGTACAAGCGCGCGGGCGCGGCCTGGCGATCCGCGACGCAATCAAGCAAGGCCGCCGCCGCGCTGACCGTGACCGTGCATGATCTCGAGCAACGGGGCCTGCTGCAGTATGACCGGCTGGCCGGCCACTGGGACCTGCACCCAGTTGTGCGGGCCGTCGCCTTCGGCGGGCTGCGAGATCGCGACCGTGACTTCCTCGGCCAGAAGATCATCGACCACTTCGCTCAGCGGCCCCACCACCCCTTCGAGGAGGCCGTGACCCTTGACGATCTGCGCGACGGTATTACCGTCGTTCGGACTCTGTTCCAGATGGGCCGCCAGGAGGAGGCGTGGGAGGCGCTGGACGATGATTTGGTGGACGCCCTTAACTTCAATCTGGAGGCATATCCCGAGTCTCTGTCGCTGCTCCGGCCGTTCTTCCCGAATGGCTGGTCCGAGCTACCGGAAGACATAAACGGATTCGATCTCGACTCGATAATGAACGATGCAATTGTCGCCCTCTCCGGGCTAGGTGAGCATGCGGAATCCGTGAATCTTGGCCTGATGGCGGTGAGGATTGATGCCGAGGGCAATGACTGGTCCCGTGTAGGGATAGACCTAGCCAATCTTTGCGAGAATTTTTACGAACTCAACCGGCTGGCGGTATCCGCACGCTGTTCTATGCTTGCCCTCAGCCTGGCCGAAGCGCGAGACGAACCGATGGACTTGTTTAGGTCCCGACTGGTGCGCTTTAAGGCCCGTGCTGTGGCAGGCCACCATGACAAGGCCGATGAAATGTGGAGCCTGCTCGATCCGATGGGACGAGGATGGCCGCGCGGCCTCTACCTCCCGGGGACCGCCGAGATATGGCGCTTGGAATACCTGCTGTTCCCCCAGGGGCGCCTGACCGAGGAGGACCTCGCTACCACCGAACGAATAGCCCGCACTGGGTACCACCGCGAAGGCACACGCAACCTCCATCGCTTGCGCGGCGAATGGCGTCTTGCCCGGGACGAGTTCGCGCTCGCCGCGGAAAGTCTCCAGGAGGCAATCCGGATGGCCCACGAAGCAGGCTTTCCCGACGCTCAGTCGGAAACTAGGCTCGCGCTGGCTCGCTTCCGCCTGCAGCAGCTTCCGGCCGGTCGCGAAGAGGCATCCCGGCTGTCGGCGGCAAGAAGTCCGGCTCATTTTCCGCTGGCCGAGCTCTGGCTCGCCCTCGGAGACACTGACCAGGCTATTAAACATGCAAAAGCAGCCTTCCGGCATGCCTGGGCGGACGGAGAACCGTACGTCAGAAGACACGATCTCGACCGCTCGAGAGCTCTACTGCAGCAACTCGGAGAAAATATCCCCGAACTTCCCGTCTACGATCCGGTAGAAAATCCAAAAGAAACCTGGGAAGACGAAATCGACGCTGCGATCGTGGAATTCAGAAAGCAGGGATAGGCCGAAGGCCGCGACAGGTGGCAGTGCCAGGACTGTCGCGACCTTCGTCTCGGCCAGTTGGTTAGGACTGGGCGTCGCGGACTGCCTTTTCGACCTTGTCGCCGAGGTTTTTGTCGATGTTCTTCCAGTACTGGAAGGCGCGCTGCAGGACCGGCTCGGTGACGCCGTTGAGCAGGTGGCCGGTGATGTTGCCGGCCAGCCGGTCACGGGCGGCGTCGTCCATCACGTCGCGAACGAGGGTGCCGGGCTGGCCCCAGTCATCGTCTTCGGCGTGCAGCTCGTAGGCACTGCGCATGATGTCGCCGTCGGCGTACCAGGTCGGCGGCTTGTACTTCTCGGTGTCGGCGCTCGGGCCGCCCTTCGAGTTAGGCGCGTAGACCGGGTCGGACACGTTCTGCATCCGCATCGCCCCGTCCTTGCTGTAGCTGTGCACCGGCGCGGTCGGGGCGTTGACCGGGATCTGCTGGTAGTTCACCCCTAGCCGGGCGCGATGCGCGTCGGCGTAGGAGAACAGGCGGCCGAGCAGCATCCGGTCCGGGCTGGCGCCGACGCCGGGCACCATGTTGTTGGGCTGGAAGGCAGCCTGCTCGATCTCGGTGTGGTTGTCGGTCGCGTTGCGGTCGAGGGTCATCGTGCCGACCTCGATCAGCGGGTAGTCGGCGTGCGGCCAGATCTTGGTCATGTCGAACGGGTTGAACCGGTAGGTCTTGGCGTCTTCGAACGGCATGACCTGCACCTTCAGCTTCCAGCTGGGGAACTCCCCGCGCTCGATCGCCTCGTACAGGTCCCGGCGGTGGTAGTCGCCGTCGGTCCCGGCCATCTGGTCGGCGTCGGCCTGGGTGAAGTACTCGTTGCCCTGGTCGGAGATGAAGTGGTACTTCAGCCAGACTTCCTGCCCGGCGGCGTTGATCCAGCTGTAGGTCTGGGAGCCGTAGCCGTTCATGTGCCGCCAGGTCCGCGGGATGCCGCGGTCGCCCATCAGGTAGGTGACCTGGTGCGCGGACTCCGGGGAGAGGGTCCAGAAGTCCCATTGCATGTCGTTGTCGCGCAGGCCGTTGTCGGCCCGGCGCTTCTGGGAGCGGATGAAGTGCTGGAACTTCATCGGGTCCTTGATGAAGAAGATCGGGGTGTTGTTACCGACCAGGTCGTAGTTGCCTTCGGTGGTGTAGAACTTGACCGCGAACCCGCGCGGGTCCCGCCAGGTGTCGGGGGATCCCCGCTCCCCCGCTACGGTCGAGAACCGGACGACCAGGCGGGTGGTGGCGCCGGGCTGGAACACGGCCGCCTTGGTGAACTGGCTGACGTCGTTGGTCACCTCGAACCGGCCGAAGGCGCCGCTGCCCTTGGCGTGCGGCTGCCGCTCCGGGATCCGCTCCCGGTTGAACTGGGCCATCTGCTCGATCAGGTAGCTGTCCTGGAGCAGGATCGGGCCACCGGGGCCGACGGTCAGCGAGTGCTCATCGCTCTCGACCGGGATGCCTGCATCGGTCGTGGTTGGCTTGGACTGGTCGGTGGTCATGCGCGCACCTCCCTCGTGGATGGACCCTGGGTGGTGGACCCGGGGTCCAGTTAGCTCCCCAGCACCATCCGTCCAAACCAGTTCCTCCCCAGCGCCTTGCGTCCCATACATCGGCGCGCGATCGGGTGAGCCAGACGCTCGGGGTATCTCGAGCAAGCCCAGCTTCTTGCTGTTATCGGGGCGGGGAGCGTGATCACGAAGGATTTATGCAGCTATACGATTATTTTCCTTCATCAAGAAAAAATCCTTCGTGATCATCGAACGTGGGATCGACTCATGGCGTTGCCCACGCGCTTCACGAGGCTGATGTGAGTAATGGGGTGGGAGGGGACGGCATGCAACGGCATCCGGCGGACGGGACCGGGTGGGATGGGAGGCGGGTGCGCTGGACGGGGTGGGTCATGCAGCGGGATCCGGCGGGACGGGGACCGGTGTGGGCTGGACGCGGGTGGGGTGAGCTGAGACGGGATTAGGCGGAGTAACGGACCGTTCGATACAACGGGTTGGATCTCTTGCTTTTGCCGGGTTAGCCCTTGCCGAGGGCTAGGGCGGACAGCAGTTCGTAGCCGACGTGGGCGGCGGCGATGCCGGTGATCTGGGCGTGGTCGTAGGCCGGGGCGACCTCGACGATGTCGGCGCCAACTAGGTTGAGGCCGGCGAACGAGCGGAGCACGGCCAGCAGTTCGCGGCTGGTCAGCCCGCCCGCCTCGGGGGTGCCGGTGCCGGGCGCGAAGGCGGGGTCGAGCACGTCGATGTCGACGCTGACGTAGACCGGCCGGTCGCCCACGCGGGCGGCGATCCGCTCGATCACGCCGAGGCTGCCGAGGTGCTCGAGCTCGGTCGCGGGCACCAGCTGAAACCCGACCGCGGTGTCCGCGACCAGGTCATCGGCGTCGTAGAGCGGGCCCCTGATGCCGACGTGCAGGCAGCCCTCGGGGTCGAGCAGGCCCTCCTCGAACGCGCGGCGGAACGGCGTGCCGTGCGTGTACGGGGCGCCGAAGTAGGTGTCCCAGGTATCCAGGTGCGCGTCGAAGTGGACGACGGCGACCGGGCCGTGCGCGGCGTTGACCGCGCGCAGCAGCGGGAGCGCGATCGTGTGGTCGCCGCCCAGGGTCAGCACCCGGGGGGCCCGCTCGAGCAGGTCGCGGGCACCGCGCTCGATCGCGGCGATGGCCTCGCCGATGTCGAACGGGTTGACGCCGAGGTCGCCCGCGTCCGCCACCTGGCGGGCAGCGAACGGCGACACGGCCAGGGCCGGGTTGTACGGGCGCAGCAGCCGGGACGATTCCCTGATGTGGCCGGGGCCGAAGCGGGCGCCGGGCCGGTAGCTGACCCCGGTGTCGAACGGGACCCCGAGGATCGCGATGTCGGCCTGCGGCACGTCGCTCAGCCGCGGCAGCCGGGCGAACGTCGGCTCGCCGCCGTACCTCGGCACGACCGTGGCGTCGACCTGGCCGACGATCCCGTCGACGGTGACGCGCGGCTCGGTCCAGGGCAGCGGCCGACGCTCGGGCTGGTGGCTCTGCGGCTTGCTCTCAGGCACTCGTTGAACTCCCGCTGATCGTTTGCAGTTCGCGATCGCTGGCCTCGATCGCGGCGCGCTCCGGGGCCAGGTCCAGCGACCGGGACGCTACCAGATAGACCAGACCGGACACGACCAGGCCGACCAGCCACGAGTAGTCCACGCCGTGGACGAGATGCGCGGGAACGTACCCCTCGTAGGACAGGCCGAACAGCGGCGGCAGCACCATGAACGGGATCATGGCGGCGAACCCGACGCCGTAGGCGGTCAGCCCGCGCCAGCCCCACTTCCCGTACACGCCGTCGGGCCGGAAGATGTCGGTGATCGCGTAGTGGCCGCGCCGGACGAAGAAGAAGTCGACCAGGTTGAGCGCGGTCCACGGCACCAGCAGGTAGAGCATCAGCGTCAGCGAGTCAAGCACCGTGTTCTCGGCGGTGGCGTTGCCGCTGCTTGAGATGGCGGCGCCGGCCGCGTACCAGATGATCGCGAGCACCACGATCGTCACCACCCGCCAGGCGCGGTTGGTCTTGATCGGCCGGAACGAGTCGATGCCGGTCAGCACCGTGAGCATGGCCCCGTAGGCGTTCATGCCCATGGTCGCGAGCAGCGCGGTGGCGGACAGGAACGCGGTGACCGTGCCCAGCGGCGCGACCACGTTGTCGCCCACCTGCACCAGCCCGGACAGGCCGTCGGTGACGCCGAGCCGGGTGGCGAGCCAGGCGCCGAGCGCGATCAGCCAGACCGCGGAGCCGGACGCGCCGAAGAACACCGCCGCGATGATCCCGCGCGGCGAGGTGTCGCGCGGCATGTAGCGGGTGTAGTCGGAGACGTAGGGGGCGTAGGTGATGTTGTAGGCGGCGGCGGTCGCGAACTGGGCCATGAACGCGGCGAAGACGAACCCGCCGGGGTGGCTGGGGCGTGTGGCCGCCGGCGTGGCCGATGAGGATCGCCACCGAGATGATCAGGTAGCACGGGAGGGAGATGACCAGCAGGAACCGGAAGACCCGGTGCACCCAGTCGTGGCCGAAGATCGCCAGCAGGGCCGCGATCACCGCGGTAGCGGCCGCCACCCAGCCCGACGACCAGCCGAAGGCGCCGTTCAGGCCGCTCGACATCAGGATCTGGTCGGCCACGTTGAACGCCATGTAGGTGAAGAGCGCGGCCACGATCGCGACGATCACGCCCCGGTAGCCGAGCTGGGCCCGGGACTGGATGATCTGCGGCAGCCCGAAGACCGGGCCCTGGGTCGCGTGGAAGGCCATGAACAGGGTGCCGAAGGCGATGCCCCCGACCCCGGCGAGAATGGACCAGCCGAGCGACAGGCCGAGCGCGGGGCCGACGAAGCCGATCGGGATCGTGAAGTACTGGAAGTTGCCGAGGAACCAGAGCATCGACTGCAGCCACGGCCGCCCGTGCCGCTCGGAATCCGGAATCCAGTCGATCGAGTGCGCCTCGATCTGGCCGATCAGGCCGCTGCCGCTGCCTGCCTCGCCGGCCTGCGTCTCGCTGGCTGTCGTCATTTGGCCCTCTCCCACATAGCGCCTGCCTATGCCCCGATATAGTGGGGGATGAGTTTCCTGATAGTCAACCCTTGTTTCCTGACTTAATACGGATGTTTCATGGATGACGCACGAGTCGGCGCCCAGCTGCGCGCGGCCCGGCTGGCTGCGCGCAAGTCGATGGCCGAGGTCGCCGAGGAGGCCGGGCTGACCAAGGGGTTCCTGTCCAAGCTGGAGCGAGACCTGGCCAACGTCTCGGTCGCGTCGCTGATCCGGCTGTGCGACGCGCTCGGCGTCTCGGTCGGCTCGCTCTTCCAGCCGTCGAAGGGCGAGGTGGTCCGGGCGGACGAGCGGCCGACGATCAGCTTCGGCGGCAAGGGGATGTCGGAGTACCTGCTCACCCCGGCCCATGAGCGCCGGGTGCAGGCGATCCTGTCCGACATCGCTCCTGGCGGGGGCAGTGGCGACGAGCAGTACGCGCTCCCGGCCGACGTGGAGCTGGTGTTCATCATGGCCGGGCGGCTCGAGATCACGATCGACGAGGAGCTGGTCATCCTCGAGGAGGGGGATGCGTTCACGTTCACCGCCAGCGCCAGGCACGCGTTCCGGGCCGTTGACGAGTCAGGGCCGACCCGGGTGCTGTGGGTGGTGTCGCCCGCGCTGCCGGACACGACGCGCTATCCGCGGTGACGGCCGGGCGGGCGGGCTTGAAGCCGGCGTGCTTGAATCGGGGCTATGGTCGAGCGGGTCGTGGTGGCACCGGACAAGTTCAAGGGCAGCCTGTCGGCCACCGATGTGACCGCGCGGGTGACGGCCGGGCTGGCGCGGGGCGGCTTCAACGGCGAGGTCGTGCCGGTGCCGGTGGCCGATGGCGGGGACGGGACGGTCGCGGCCGCGGTGGCGGCGGGCTATCGCCGGGTCGACGTCGAGGTCCGCGGGCCGGTCGGCGCGCCCGTCACCGCCTCGTTCGCGCTGCTCGACGGGACCGCGGTCATCGAGGCGGCGCAGGCCTGCGGGCTGACGCTGCTGCCGCCGGGCGAACTCGCACCCCTGACCGCGACCAGCCGCGGCGTCGGCGAGCTGATCCTGGCCGCCAGCCGGATGGGCGCCAGCCGGATCGTGCTCGGGGTGGGCGGGGTGGCCACCACCGACGGCGGGGCCGGCCTGCTCCAGGCGCTGGGGGCGGAGCTGGCCGACGAGTCCGGACGACCGCTGCCGCCCGGCGGCGGCGGGCTTAGCCGACTGGCATCGCTCGAGCTGTCCCGGCTGGACGACCTGTCCGGGGTGGAGTTCTGGCTCGCCTCCGACGTGGACAACCCGCTGCTCGGCGGGTCCGGCGCGGCCGCGGTCTACGGGCCGCAGAAGGGCGCGTCCGACGATGACGTGCGGGTGCTCGAGGCCGGGTTGGCGCGGTGGGCCGACTTGGCCGAGGCGGCGGTCGACGCTCGGCTGGGCGGCGTCGGCGTCGGCGTCGGCGCCGACGCCGACGGCGGGCGGCGGTCGCGGCACCGGGCGGCGGACGAGCCGGGGGCGGGCGCGGCGGGCGGGCTCGGGTTCGCGGCGCTGCTCTTCCTCGGCGCGCGGATGCGGCCCGGCATCGAGCTGCTGCTCGAGCTGGCGGCGTTCGGTGAGCGGCTGGACGGGGCGCGATTGGTGATCACCGGCGAGGGGTCGCTCGACGCGCAGACCCTGCACGGCAAGGCCCCGGTCGGGGTGGCCCGCGCCGCCGCCGGGCACACGCCGCCGGTTCCGGTGGTGGCGGTCGCGGGCCGGTGCACGCTGTCATCGGATGAGCTCCGGGCGGCGGGCATCTCCGCCGCGTACGCTGCCACCGACCTCGAGACGGACCTCGGGCGGTGCATGGCCAACGCCGGCCCGCTGGTGGAGCGGCTCGCCGAGCGGATCGCGGCCGACTGGCTCCGCTGAGCGGCAGACATCAACGCAAAGCATCCGCAGCAACGCGTCCTGGAGCGGCCGGCGCCCGCGACCCCGGGAAAGCCGCCCAGTAAAGGAAGATCGTTCTCAAGTAACCGATATGCGCACCGGCGCACGTCGATAACCTGGGTAGCGGGTCCTGCGGCACCCGTGTCTGCACAACGCTGTCAACGCTGTCCGCGCGCCGTGATTGGGCCCTGCAGAAAAAAAGGGAACGCGAAGGCCTGCGAAGGGATCCCGACCATGTCGGAGCAGCCTGCCATCCAGTACGCGGAATTGCTCCGGCAGCTGCGGGCCGAACGGGGACTGACCCAGGAGGAGCTGGCCGCGGCCGCCGGGATCAGCCCCCGGACGGTGAGCGACCTCGAGCGCGGCATCAACCTGACCCCGCGCCGGGCCACCGCCGAGCTGCTGGCCGATGCCCTGGACCTGGCTGGGTCCGAGCGGGAGCAGTTCATGGCGGCCGCCCGCCGCAGGCCCGCGACGCCGCCGGGCACCGACGGCGCCCTCGGCCAGCTGCCCGACGGCCCCGCAGTCGGCGCCGGCGCCGGCGCTGGCGTCGGCTCGGCCGGGTCGGCCGGCGAGGCGGGCGGACCCGAGGGCGACGCGGATGCTTCGAACGCCGTGTGGATCGAATCGGCCGCCAGCGCGGCGTTCGTCGACCGCGAGGAGGAACTCGGCGTGCTGCGGGAGGCGTGGTCGGCCGCACAGGCGGGCCGCCGGGTGCTGACGCTGATCGCCGGGGAGCCGGGGATCGGGAAGACGGCGCTGACGGCCGAGCTGGCCCGGCTGGTGAGCGCGGACGGCGGCCTGGTGCTGTACGGCCGCTGGGACGAGCATGTGCCCGCCCCGTACCAGGCGTTCCGCGAGGCACTGAACGACTACGCGCGGGCCTGCCCGGACGCGCTGCTGCGGCGGGACCTGGCGGGCCTGGCGGAGGAGATCGCCCGGCTCTGCCCCGAGCCCGCGCACCGGGTCGGGGCCTCGGCCCCGCCTCAGGCGGCGGCCCAGACCGAGCGGTTCCGGCTGTTCGAGTCGATCGACACCTGGATCGGGCGGGTCGCGGCCCGCCATCCGGTGCTGCTCGTCCTCGACGACCTGCAGTGGGCGGACCAGCCGTCCTTCTTCCTGCTTTCGCACCTGATGCGGGCCCGGCGCTCGACGCCGCTGCTCACGGTGGCCATGTACCGCGACCTCGGGCCGGAGCGGAGCGAGTTCTCGGCCGCGCTGCCCTCGCTGACCCGCGACATCGACTGCCGCCGGGTCTCGCTGCGCGGGCTCGAGCATCGCGCCGTCACCTCGCTGCTCGAGGACGCGGTCGGCCGGCCGTTCGGCGAGCGCGAGTCGGGGATGGTGGCCGAGCTTGAGTGGGAGACCGCGGGCAACCCGTTCTTCCTGCTGGAGATGGCCAGGCACCTGTCCGAGGTCGGCGCGTTCGACCGGGAGGTGCTCCGGCTGGGCGAGACCCCGGCCGAGATCCCGCAGTCGATCAGGGACATGGTCCGGTCGCGGTTGCGACGGCTGACCGGCCGGCTGCGTGGAGACGCTGGCGGTCGCCGCGCTGATCGGCGAGCGGTTCGAGGCCGCCCTGCTGGCGTCGGCGGCGTCGCTGACGGACGCCGAGACGGTCGACCTGCTCGAGGAGGCGGCGCGGGCGGGCCTGATCGCGGAGATCGACGACGGCCCTGATCACTGGCGGTTCTCCCACTCGCTGACCAGGCGGGTGACGTCGGAGGAGCTGAGCCGTGGCCGTCGGGCGGCGCTGCATCAGCGGATCGGCGAGAAGCTCGAGTTCCGCCCCGGCGTCGCCGCGGCCGAGCTCGCGCACCACTTCGGCGCGGCCGCGAACAAGGCCTCCGCGCTGAAGGCGGTCCGGTACGGTCACCTGGCCGGGCAGCGCGCGCTGCAGGAGGTCGCGGCCGAGGTCGCGGTGCGGCACTTCCGGCGGGCGCTTGAGCTGCTCGACCGGTTCGGCCCCGAGAACCAGGCGCTCCGCTGCGAGCTGCTGCTCGACCTGGCGGGCGCGCACGACCGGGCCGGCGAGTACGCCCACCGGGACGAGCGGTTCGCCGAGGCGGCCGACACCGCCCGCCGCCTCGGCTCCGACGAGCTGTTCGCCCGGGCCGCGCTCGGCTACGGCGGCGTCCTGCCGGCGAGCGGTCCGCCCCGACCCGCGGGCGCAGGCACTGCTCGAAGAGGCGCTCGGGCGCCTCGATGACCAGGACGACGGGACCCGGGCGACGATCCTGGCCCGGCTCGCCCACTGGCTGCACAACGTGCGCCCCTACCCGGAGCGGCTGCAACTGAGCGACCGCTCCGTCGCCCTCGCCCGGGGCACGCAGGACCGGCGAACGCTCGCCACGGTCCTGCTGCACCGGTGCTGGGCGCTCGACGGGCCGGGTGACGTCAGCGACTCGGTCACGGTGGCGGGCGAGGTCCTCAAGATCGGGGCCGAGCTCGGCGATCCCGCGCTGACCCTGGAGGGGCTGCGGATCCAGCTCGCCGCGCAGTTCGAGAACGGCAGGCACTCCGCCGCCGTGCAGACGGCCGAGGAGATGAAGGCGCTGGCGGAGGCGGCCGGGCACCCGGAGTTCATCCGGCTGGCCGCGATGTGGGACATCGTCGCCGCCGTCATTGAGGGCAGGTTCGGGGAGGCCGAGGCGCTGGCCGGGCAGCTCGGCCGGCGGCTCGACCAGATCGGCCATTCGCAGGCCCAGCTGATCTCGGTCGCGCAGAGCGCCTCGTGGCGGCTGCTGCAGGGAAACGCGACGGAGTACATAGCGCCGTTCGAGGCGATGTCGGCGGCCGACCCGGGCAACCTCGCCTGGCCCGCCATCACCGCCTGGTGCCTGGCCGAGGCCGGCGCCGGGGACCGGGCGGCCGAGCTGCTCGCCCGGATCGACCCGGCCTCGGCGGCGGACGCGGACAAGAACTACCTGTGGTGGGCGGTCATCGTGGGCTTCTCCGGCGCGGTCGACCTGGTCGGCGACCGGCGCTGGGCGCAGGCGCTGTACGATCTCGCCGTTCCCTACTCCGGGAGCAACTGCACGCTGGGGCTGGCGAGCTTCCTCGGCGCGGCCGACCACTGGCTCGGCGTGCTGGCGACCACGGCGGGCCGCTACACCGAGGCCGCCGCGCATCTCGAGGCCGCGCTGAGCAGGCATCGCGACATGGGCGCGCGGCCGTGGGCGGCGCTCACCGAGGAGGCCTACGGCCGGGTGCTGTCGCTGCGCGGTCTCCCCGCCGACGTGGAGCGGGCGGCCGCGCTTACCGAGTCCGCGATGCGCACCGCCGAGGAGCTCGAGCTGGCCGCGATCATCAACCGGCCGCGGCTGCGCGGCTGACGGCGCTTAGCGAGGATCGAGGAAGTTCGTGATCCTCGGGTACACGTCGACGGCGGCCCTGGTCCCGATGATGGCGTCGAGGTGCGCGTACCCCGGCAGCACCTCCCGGTGGTAGTCGCCCTCGGGGTTGCAGTCCCGCAGCCAGCGCAGCGTCTTGAGCGAGCCGACCGGATGGAAGATGTAGTTCTGCGAGCCCTGCAGCAGCAGCAGCCGGGTGCCGGCGATGCGCTCCGGGTGCAGGAAGTAGTCCATCCCGCCGGTGTGGGTGACCGCGAGGCCGCGCCGCATCATCAGCGACAGGTGCTGCAGCGAATCGATGTTCCCGAACCCGAACATCTCGTTCAGCGCGCGGTGGGTCGCGTCGTTGAGCTGCGCGTGGCGGTGAGTGCAGCCGTAGATCGCGTTGATCCACCGGCAGACCGCCTGGCCGCAGTGCTCCTCGGCCGGCATCGGGAGGGTCCGCAGGCCGAGGTCGACCAGCTCGTCGGGGACCGACCGGTGGATGTCGGGCGCCAGGCCCCCGGCTCCGAGGGCGCGGAAGGCGCCCGCGGTGTGCAGCCGGGACTTCACCCGGTTGAAGACCGAGGTGGACGGGTGCAGGGGGAACTGCGCGCAGACCGCGGTGCGGATCCCCTGCAGCCCGGCCAGGATCGCCATCTGCAGCGAGCCCGAGCCCACACAGTGCCCGAACGCCTGCAGGTCGTCGCGGCCGGTCACCTCGAGGACCTTCTTGACCGCGACTGGCCAGTCCGTCCTGGCAATGTCGTCGATGGTGAACTCGGTCCGCGCCGACGGCAGGTCGATGCCGGCCCGGTAGTCGAACAGCCAGATGTCGTAGCCCTGATCGGCCAGGAACTCGGTCAGGTTCTGTTCGATGGTCGAGGCGAGGAACGAGTGCGACGACATGCCGAACCCGGTCGCCATGATCAGCGGTCCCTTGCCGCCGGCCCGGTACCTGGTCAGCCGCAGGAACGCGTCGTCGCCGAGCCGGTCGTCGGCGTGCCACTGCTGTTGGCCGTCGCACCACCAGATCCCGTCCGGGTCGCTGGGCTCGCGGACCGCTGGCGCCGTTCTCGGCGCGCTCGGGAACGCCCCCACCTCGTCCAGGACCCCGCCGTAGATGTGCACCATCTCGTCCGCGAACAGCTCGAGGAACGCCCGGCGGTACTGGCCCTGCTGCCGGCGCGGTACCCCGTCGACCTTGATGCTGCGGATCAGCTTGGGCAGGTCGGCCGGCTTCAGGTAGAGGATTCCGGTCCCCGGCTGCTCCCCGTCCCGCCCGCTGATCGTGGTGTACAGCGTGGTCGTCTCCGACCAGGCGCGGCGGACCCCGTTCTCGCGGAGCACCTTGTGCCCCTCGAAGAAGTACTGCTTCCCCTCCTGGGACTGGAGGGTCATCCGGTACTGCATGTGCCAGGTCTCCACCTGCGCCGGGTCGGGGTCGAAGAGCGCGAAGCTGCCTTCTGTGACGGTGAGGCGGCGGGCGGACAGCGCGGGCGCGACTACCGTGCCGGTGATCCTGGCCTCGCGCGCGGGGTCGTCGAGGGCGGCCTGGATGTCGTCGTACTCGATGCTGATCAGCAGGTCCACCCGAGCGTTGTCGGCCCGGCCCCGGTCGTAGCCTGCGGTGTAGTCGTCGGGCACGCCCATCGAGACGAATCCGGTCAGGCGCTCGGTGAACTGAAGGCGGGCGACCGGCGGCGCCAGTTCAGGAACGGGCTCCTCATCGCGGTCCCCCGGACCCGCCGCCCAGCCGCGGTCCTCGATCAGCAGCGCGGCCGTCCGCTCGGCGATGGCAGAGATGGTGAGCGACGGGTTCGCGTCGAGCGCGCACGGGACGACGGAGCCGTCGCACACGTACAGCCCGTCATGGACGCCGCCGCCGACCGGGTCGAACACCTGGCCCTTGTGGTCCACCACCCCGTTGTCGGCGTCGTCGGCCATCACGCACCCGCCGAGCGGATGCACGGTGATCAGCGATCGATCGTTCGTCCAGGCCCAGAGCGGGTCGGGGGTCTCCGTCCCGTGCAGTGCGCGGGTGGCCTCGGCCAGGATCTGGTTGTCACGGGCGAAGGCCGGCTGCTCGCCGCATTCGGGCCAGACCACCTGGACCCGGTCGTTCTCCATGACGATCCGCCCGCCGGAGTCGTCGGTGCCCATCACGAGGTAGGTCAGGGTTCGGCCGACCGGACCATGATGCGAGCCGAACGGGATCCCCGCCAGCTCCCGCAACCGCCTCGTCGCCTCCTCGGGAACCCCGTCGGAGGCGGCGCTCAGCATGAGCGGGATGACCGAGGCGAGCGCGCCCGGGATGGCGCCGTCCTCGATGATCAGCGCGTCGTTGCGGCCCGTGTCCGGGCCGCGCAAGTCGATCAGCCCGGTGATCGTCGGCCCGACCACCGTGTCCGCCCGCGAGACGCGGCCGCCGAGGCCGACGTCGTGGACCGGCTCGTCGACGTCGTAGGCGAAGGCGAGCACGTCGCCGTTGCCTGAGAACCCGTGCCCCAGCCGGTCCGACACCGGCAGTCCCAGTTCGCGGGACCGGAGCAGGATCTGGGTCGACCCGAGCGTTCCGGCCGCGAGCACGACGACGTCGGCCGTCACGAACCGCGATGCGGTGGCCGGCCCCTCGCCCAGCACGTCGAAGCCCACCCGCCAGACCCCCTGGCAGCGCCGCACGGACTGCACGGCGACCTCGGTGAAGATGTGCGCCCCGTGCGCGTACGCGTCGGGGAGGTAGTTCATCAGGACCGTGTTCTTGGCCCCGTAATTGCAGCCGGAGCAGCAGTCGCCGCACAGGTTGCAGGCGTTCTGCCGCACCCCGGCCGCGTTCGGGCCGCTGGTGAACGTCACGTTAAGGTCGGGCCGGACCACCGGTCGCGCCCAGGCCCGCCGCCGCCCGCTCGAGGGCCCGCAGCTTAGGTAGCTCCGGCCACCCGGCCGGGTACGGGTTGGACCCGAGCATCTGCCTGGCCGCGTCCATGAACGGCCGCAGCACCTCGGGATGCTGTCGCAGCGGGGCCGGCCAGCGCTCGTCGGCGAAGATCGGGTCGCTCGGCTCGAGGGCCACGCTCGCGTTGATCAGCGAGGTGCCGCCGAGCCCGCAGCCCGTCAGCACGGTGACGTCGGGGCCGACCTGGAAATCGAACAGCCCGACGGCGGACCCATGGTCTGCCTTGGCCGTGTGGACCTGGATCTCACGGGCGGCCGACAGGGCCGAGTTCGGGTACTCACCCGGATGCAGTTCCTTGCCCCGCTCAAGCACGCAGACGTCCTGCCCGGCCCGCGCGATACGGGCGGCGGCGATCGCCCCGCCGTACCCCGAGCCAATCACCACCGCCGAGTAGTGGGCCTGTATCTGATCGACAGGACGGGATAGCATTCTCATCGAGGGCTCCTATAGGATCCGACTCGCAATCGCGGCGGTGCGGGCAATACCTTACACGAAAAGACACTGAGGAACGGACCCGGGCCAATCCTGTGGGCCATCCTGTGAGCTTCCTGTGGGCGTGCCCGTGTGGCCATTACCAGGGCCCCCTGCCAGTATGAATCAGGGCCAGGGCCAGCCGTGCCAACGGCTGGCCCTGCACGGGCTTTGCAGGAATGTCACGCATCGAGGCTGACGCAAAATAATCGCCATTCCGGTCTGGATGGCTTATCCCAATGCCAGATCGGCGAAAGCATTGCACGGAATTACGTATGGGGCGCGTGTCGCGGGCAGACCGCGAATGACCGTAATCCAAGGGACGATGCACGTGGATCAGGAAAAGGATCCGCAGCTGCCACTCGAGCTGAGCCACCGGGTTCTGGACACCGGCGGGGCCGCCGTCGAGATCGGCGGCGAACTCGACGTGGCCACCGCCGACGCGGCCTACGGATACGTCAGGGAGATCATCGACCGCTGCGGCGGGCCGGTGGTCGTCAACCTGGCCGGCGTGCGTTTCTGCGACGCCCGAGGCCTGCACGCGCTGGTGCGCATGTCCCATCACGCAAACCGGGCCGACTGCCGGTTCCGGGTGATCTCGCCCAGCCCTCGGCTGACCCAGCTCATGCAGATCACCGGCCTGGGAGAAACGTTCCTGGCCGCCAGCTAGCCGCCCGCTAGCCGAGCGGGACGACGTCCGACTCGGCGACGGTTGCGCAGTCGGGTCCGTAGCTGAAGATGGCGCGCAGGCGCTCGCCCGCCAGCACGCGCGGGAGCCAGTCCTTGCCGTCGTCCCACATCCGGTCAAACGGCAGCGAAGCGATCGGGAACCACTCCGGCCGGATCTCGTCCGTCTCGGCCGGCTCGACCGGACCAGGCATCGCTGATGAACACCTCGACGGTCATGTCCCAGGCCGGGCGGGTCGGGAACAGGAACGTGATGTGCGCGGCCTCGCGCAGCGAATCGGCCGCCACCGCGATGCCGGACTCCTCCTTGACCTCGCGGGCCGCGGCCTGGGCGGCGGTCTCGCGCTCCTCGACGTGCCCGCCGAGCGCGACGATCTTCCCGGTGCCGAGGCCGGTCTTCTTGTACCCGAGCAGAACCTCGGGTTCGCCGTCGCCGGAGACCCTGGTCAGCAGGCAGAGGCAGGTCTGGGTCAACGCCACGTGACCATTGTCGCAGACGCCGAGGCCCGCCAACGGCGCGTGAGCACGTCAGCGCTCCGCGCTTCTTGCTGTTATCCGATTTGAATGGCGCACCGACCTGGCTGCGTCCAGGATGATGGATCGTTGTGTACATCCCCGTGTACACAACGATCCATCATCATGACAATTCAGGACCATGTCGGCCGCTTCTTGCTGTTATCGGACGTCGACGAGCGGCTCATCGGGATGCTCGGGTCGGCGCAACGGCCTGGGCGTAGGCGGCGAGCGCGGCGGTGATGGCGTCGGCCGGGGTCGGCAGCGCGGCACCGCGGCGCGGCGGCCGCCGCGCGGAGCCGGGCTGCGAGCGCGGGTCGGCCAGCACGGCGCGGACGGCGGCGGCCAGCGCCGCCGCGATCTTCCGGCCCGACCAGCACCGCTGCATCGTCGCCGACCAGGTCGGGGATGCCGCCGACCCGGGTGGCCACGATGGCCGACGCCCGCGCGCAGCGCCTCCTGCAGAATCAGCGGCTGGCCCTCCCACTGGCTCGGCAGCACGAATACCGTCGCGGCGGCGAGCAGGTTCGGCACGTCGTCACGGTGCCCGAGGAACGCAGCGTCGACGCCGAGCGAAGCGGCCCGCGCCCGCAGTTCGCCGGCCAGCGGCCCGTCGCCCGCGATCGCAAGCAGCGGCGGCGGATCGAGGTCCCGCCAGGTGCGCCGCCGCTGCCAGCAGCGTGCCGAAGTCTTTCTGCGGAGCCAGGCGCCCAACCGCGAGGACCACGGGTCGTCCGGCCGCGGGGCCGATGGGCCGGGAGTGGCGAGGGTGGCGGTGTCTGCGGGTGGTGTGAGTGTCGTCGCGGGCGCCGCGGGGGGCACGATCGCGCGGCCGACTCGGCGCGCGCCGGCTGCTCGCATCCGCGCCTCGAGGTCGGGTGACACGCACAGCACCAGGTCGGCGCCGCGGGCGACGACGCGCTTCGAGCAGGCGGTAGATCAGCACCCGGGGTCCTCCGCCGGCGGGGCGGCGCGTTGTGCACCGTGACCACGAGCGCCGGACGCCGGACGCCGCCCGGCCGGCGTCGCCCGGTCCAGGCGCCGGCCAGCGCGAGGACGGTGAGCGCGCCCGCCCGCAGCCCGTGCGCGTGCACCACGTCGGGCCGCCGAGCCGCAGCCGACCGGTGGCCGAGGCCGAGCACGCCGCAGCCGCAGCACCGCCGCCAGCGTCGCCGGGGCGCGGCCGGTCGCCGAACTCGACCGCTGAGAACGTCACCCCGGCCAGCGCCCCGAAGCCGAACGCCGCCTCGGCCGAGGACGGGCCGAGGACCGACACGCCGATCGCGCGTTCCGCGAGGCCGGCCGCCAGCATCCGGACGTGCGCCCCGGTCCCGCCCGCGGTCGTCCCGACCACCAAGGCGATCCGCGCGGGCCGCTCACCCTGCCCGGCCGACGCGGGCGCGGCCGGCGACGCCCCCCGGGCGGCTCGGCCGGCGAGGGCGCGGGCGGGCTAGCTGGGGCGGGCACGGAGGCGGGCCACCGCGGCTCGGAGGTCGCCGAAGTCGATGCTGGCCGCGACGGCGGCGAACACGGCGATAACCACCACCGTCACCAGCACCGAGATCCCGACGTTGACGAAGAATCCGGGCGCCGGCAGCGCCCCCGCCAGCAGCGACCCCGCCACCGCGCCGGCCACCGCGCCCGCCAGCCCGGCCAGGAACGCCCGTGACTACCCCGTGCAGCGCCAGCGCGCCCCGGTCGCGCCCGACCAGGATCAGCAGCGCCAGGCCGGAGACGGTCAGCCCGAACGACATGCCCAGGCCGAGCGCGGGCACCACGTGCGCGCGGCGCCACCAGCGGCACGATCACCAGGTCGACCGCGATCACCAGCAGCCAGCCGCCGCCGATCGCCAGCGCCGTGGCGCGGTTGCGGCCGCGCGCGTACAGCACCCGGGACAGGTTGGCGGAGATCCCGTAGCCGACCAGCCCGGGGGCGAAGGCCGCCAGCGCCAGCGCCAGGACCGACGCGCCGCGCGCGTCGTGCGACTCGAAGACGCGCGCCAGCGGCCAGCGCGCGCCGACCAGCACCGCCGCGCCGAGCCAGGACGCGACCATGCACCGCCCGGGTCGAGATCGCCGCGGTCTCGTCGAAGTCGCCGAAGGCAGCCCCGCCGACGACACCCCCGCCGACGACAACGCTGCCGGCGGCGGCGTCGAGGCGGGCGTCCTGGCGCGGGTCGGCCCCGGCCGACAGGGCGGGGAACGCGCTGGTCGCGATCGGCACCGCCAGCACCGCGAACGGCACCATGAACACCGCCCAGGCGAAGCCGTAGATCACCAGCGCGCCGGTCGAGCCGTACCGGTTGGACAGCACGATGACGACGGCCGCCGAGGCGTCCTGGGCGACCAGCGTGAGCACCCCGGCCAGCGCCAGCCGCCGCACCCGGGTGCCGACCCCGGGCGGGAACCGCAGCATCGGCCGCAGCCGCAGGCCCAGCCGCCGGGCCGGGAAGATCGCGGTCGCCACCAGCGCGAGCCACGCCGAGGGTGGTCCCGCCCGACAGCAGGTACTCCGACAGCGGCGGCAGCTCGTGCAGCCGGTTGCCGAACACGTACGCGCCGCCGATCGCGCCGAAGGCGGCGTAGGCGCCGATCACGACCAGCGACGACAGCAGCGGCGCGAGCGCCGGGGCGCCGAACCGCCGGTAGGACTGGAGGATCCCGTACAGCACGACCGCGAGCCCGTACAGCAGCACCTGCGGCGCGAAGACGATCAGCATCCGGGCGCCGACGCCGGCCATCACCGTGCGCGGGCAGCCGGAGGAGTGCGAAAGCAGCACGCGTGACGATCGGGTGCGCGGCCAGCGCCAGCGCCGCGCTGACCGGCACCAGCAGCAGCACCGTCCAGGTCAGCAGCGCCGACGAGATCCGCCGGGCCGAGTCGGCGGCCACGCGCCGCCCGCCGCGCGGCGCCGCGTCCCGCGCGGGCCCCGCAAGCACCGGCACCACCACCGACGAGAGCGCGCCGCCGAGCACGATGTCGTAGATGATGTTCGGCACCATGTTGGCGGTCGTGTACGCGGTGCCCAGGCAGGTCGTGCCGACGGTGTGCGCGAACACCACCTGCCGCCCGAACCCGACTAGCCGGGCGAGGACGGTGATCACCGCGATCATCACGGCCGCGCGCCCGATGCCCGGCCCGCGTCGCCGAGCCGCCCCGCGCTCGGCCACTTCCGGAATCACGGCTTCTGTCGCGCCAGCGCTCTAAAGAAAAGTCCCAAAAGCCAGTTGATCGAACGGACCCTGTCTTCGCCTGGTCCGACCCGCCGGTGCCGTCCACCGCGGCGACCCCCACCCTGCAGCCGGATGACCTGCGCTGCGTCCGGGTGATCGCCCTCGTCGGCAGGCGCGGTGGCGGCTGCGGCCGGCGCGGTCAGCGGCGCTGGCCGGCGGCCGAGCATGTCGAGCCTGCGCAGCGCCGGCGTGCGCTCGATGACCTTGGTGAAGCTGACCTTCTCGCTGGCGACGGTCAGCGCGACGATGCCGGCCAGCAGGCCGGCCCGCGCGGACCGGGGCAGCGACCCGGCCGCCGCCGCGCCGAGCATCGCGCCGAGCGCGTTGGCCCCGGCGTCGCCGAGCATGGCCCGCTCGGCCAGGTCCTCGGGCAGCAGCGCGAGGCCCGCGCCGAGCGGCGCGGCCACCGCGGCGAGGCCCGGCCGACCGGTCGGGGCCGCCCGCGCCGCCCGCCGCGATCAGCCCGGCCGACAGCGTCGCGACCTTGACGGCGCGGCCGGGACGGAGGTCGAAGAGGTTGAGCAGGTTGGCGCCGCCGGCGATCAGCCCGGCGTTGATGAGCACGTCGGACCGCTTGCCGCCGAGCAGCAGGCCGCCCGCCAGCCCGGTCGCGGCCAGCCCGGCCAGCTTGACCGTGCCGGTGGTGACCTCGCCGTGGGCGCAGCGCGCCGAGGTGGCCCCTGAGGCCGCGCCGCTTGCCCGAGCCCGCGAGGTCGTCGAGGACCCCGAACCCGAGGGCGCCGCCGCCTGCCACGGCCATGGCGAGGGAGGCGTGGGAGCCAACGGACCGTTCGGAAAAACTTGAATTTGACTTTCGCGACCCGACCGCCGGGCGGCGACCGCGGCGCCGATCACCTCGGCCGTGATCGCGCCGACGGCGACGGCGGGGCCCTCGAGCAGGGTGACCAGCTCGCCTCGGTGGTTGGTCCTGGTCCAGGTCTGCTCGCCGGCCGGCGGGTAGCTGCCGCAGCGCCCGGTAGGCGGCGCGCGCCGCGGCCGCACCCGCGGCGCCGGTGGCCACGGTGCCCGCGACCGTCGAGCCGGCCGCCGCGCGTCCGGCGCGGCTCACTTCTTCTTCACGGACTTGTCGCCCTTTCCCGTCTTCGTCGGGTGCGGCGTGGGGGATGATCGTCGGCGTCGCACTCGGCACTGCAGACGGTACCGGGCTGACCGCGGACGCACCCGAAATACCGTAGCTATTCGGCTTTCCGCCGCCCAGTTGATCCTGAAGTGCCCAGATTGTCGAGACCTGGCCGATGGTCGACGTCGGCGTTGTCCACGGTCGACACCAGGCTGGAGACGCTGCTCGCGCGCAGCACCGCGATCGGGCTGCCGGCCGGGGACGAGCCCGCCGTCGAGCCGACCACGACCGTCGCCGCGCTCTCGCCGGCCAGCTCCTGGGCGAGCGCCAGCAGCACCTGGGTACCCGGGTCGTTCTGGCCGTCGGCGGGGGCGGTGTCCGGGGTGACGATGACCGCCAGCGTGGCCCGGTCGGTGACCGCGGGGGTGATCGTGATGTAGCCGGCCTGCGCGTAGGCGCCGAGCAGGGTCGGTCGCGTCGGCGGCGGAGATGCCGGTGCGTCTCGCCCGCCGTGGTGGTGGCCAGGATCGCGGTGCCGATCAGCTGCGCGGCCTGCTGCTGGTTGACGGTCTGCTCGTTGGAGGGGGTGGCCAGCGAGGTGCCGTCGGTCGACGCCAGGTCGCCGTTGAGCTGGGCCAGGCTGGACTGGGTGGCGCCGGACAGGTCGTTGAACTTCGGCTGGATCGCGACCGTGCCGGTCACGGTGGCGCCCGCCAGGGCGGCCGCCTGCTTGACGCCGGAGATCACGGTCGACGAGGCGCCGGGCTCGGTGACGAGCACGATGCGGTCGCCCGGCAGCTCGTTGGCGAGCAGCCTCGGCTCGGCCTTGGTGAGGAACTCCTGGTTGTTCGCGACCTGCTGCTGCGTGACGTCGCGCTCCGCGTTGGACTGGTCGAGCTGGTTCTTGAGCGAGTTCGCGACGTGCGGAGCGACGTCGATGGTGTTGCCCTGCAGCTCGGTCGAGCCGAGCACGATGCCGATCGCCAGCGCCAGGAACACGGCGACGATCGAGACCAGGTGATAGCGGAAGTCGATCACTTGAACAGTCCAGTGAACCAGTAGGCGAAGGTGTGCCAGGTGCCGATGAACCAGTCGCCGAGGATCGGGCCGACCGGCGAGTAGGCGATCGCGATCGAGATCGTGAAGGCGGCCGCGAGGACCAGCGCGACCAGCGCCCACCCGGAGATCCGGCTCTGGTAGAGCTGGTGCACGCCCCGGGCGTTGACGAGCTTACCGCCGACCCGCAGATGGGTCAGGAACGTCGAGGCCATGCCCGGCCGGCCCTTGTCGAGGAACTCCTCCAGCGTCCAGTGGCGTGCCGACGACCGCGATCAGGCTGGCGCCGCACGTGTCGGCGACCAGCAGCGCGATGTCCTCGCTGGTGCCGGCGGCCGGCAGCGGTACCGCGTCGAGGCCGAGCGACCTGACCCGGGCCATGCCGGGGGCGCGGCCGTCGGGGTAGGCGTGCACGATCAGCTCGGCCCCGGCCTGCAGGGCCTCGTCGGAGACCGAGTCCATGTCGCCGATGATCAGGTTCGGCCGGTAGCCGACGTCAAGCAGCGCGTCCGCCCCGCCGTCGACCGCCAGCAGCACCGGCCGGTACTCGCGGATATAGGGCCGCAGCGCCCGCAGGTCCTCGCGGTAGCGGAAGCCGCGGACGACGACCAGCACGTGCCTGCCGTCCATGTCGGTCGCCAGCGACGGCATGTTGTCGATGCCGTTGGTGAGCAGGTCGCGCTCGCGGCGGAGGAACTCCAGGGTGTTGGCGGCGAACGCGTCGATCTGGCTCGGCACCCCGGCGGTCGCCTCGTCCATCGCCTCGCCGAGGGTTTCCTCGGTCTGCAGCACGCCCTTGGCGACGACCGTGTCGCCCTTGTAGAGGACGTCGCCGTCGAGCCGGACCAGGGCGCCGTCGGCGATCCGGCTCAGCACCTCCCGGCCGACGTCGTCGACCAGCGGGATGCCCGCCTCGAAGCAGCAGCCGGGGCCCGAGGTTGGGGTACCGGCCGGTGATCGACTTGGCGGCGTTGACGACGGCGGCCGGCCGGCAGGAGATCAGCTCGTCGGCCGACACCCGGTCCAGGTCGGCGTGGTCGATGACCGCGATGTCGCCCGGCGCCAGCCGCTTGACCAGAACCTTCGTCCGCAGGTCCACCCTGGCCACGCCGACGAGGCCGGGCGGCGCGTCGACCTTCCCCCGCCTGACGTGCGCAAACTTAATGGGTGGGACTCTCATCGCTCTTCATCCTGGCATACCTGCGGCCTTGGTACCCGGTGGCACGCCGGGCTACGGTGTAACCCGTGACCGCTCCGATACGGCTTACCTCTCTGTCACACGGCGCTGGCTGTGCGTGCAAGCTACCACTTTCCGCCCTAGATGAGCTGATGGTCTCGCTAGGTCCGGGGGTTTTCGGCCGCGCCGCGGCCGGCGCCGCGGGGGGCGACCTGCTCGTTGGAGCGGCCGAGGGCGACGACGCGGCCGTGCTCCGGCTGGACGACGAGCGGGCGCTGGTGCTCACCACGGACTTCTTCACGCCGATCGTCGACGACGCCGGGGACTGGGGGCGGATCGCGGCCGCCAACGCGCTGTCCGACGTCTACGCGATGGGCGGGCGGCCGCTGATGGCGCTGAACCTGACCGCCTGGCCGGGCCGACACGCTGCCGTTGTCGCTGCTGGCGGACGTGCTGCGGGGCGGGGCGGCGGTCGCGGCCGAGGCCGGCTGCCTGGTGGTGGGCGGGCACACGATCGACGACCCGGAGCCGAAGTACGGGATGGCGGTCGTCGGGCTGGCCTCGCCCGGCCGCCTGTTCACCATCGACGCGGCCCGGCCGGGCGACACGCTGGTGCTGACCAAGGCGATCGGCACCGGGGTGGTCGCGACCGCGCACAAGCGCGGCGGCGCCTCCGACGCGGTCCTGGCGGCGGCGGTCGCGTCGATGACGTCGCTGAACGCGGCCGCGTCGGAGGCCGCGCTGGCGTGCGGGGTGGTGGTGGCGGCGACGGACGTGACCGGCTTCTCGCTGCTCGGCCACCTGCACCGGATGCTGCGCGCCAGCGGGCTGCGGCGCCGTGGTCGACGCCTCGGCGGTGCCGCTGCTGCCGGGCGCGCTCGAGCTCACCTCGGCCGGCTACGTCTCCGGCGGCACCCGTAACAACATGGCCTACCTGGAGAAGTGGGCGTCGGTCGACGACGCCGTGCCGGTCGACGTGGCGGTGCTGCTGCAGGACGCGCAGACGTCGGGCGGCCTGCTGCTGGCGTCCGCCGCCCCGGACGATCTGGTGGCGGAACTCGGCCGGCGGGGGGTGCTGGCGGCGGTGGTCGGCCGGGTCGCCGCCGGTGAGGCCGGTCACATCGACGTCCGGGGGTAACGCCGGCCGGGTGTAACGCCGGCCGGGGCTGACGGGACGGTACGGGCGTAGGGGCGAGTGCCGGTGGGGCGGGTGCGGCGGGGCGACGCCCGCGCGTGTCATAGAGTGGCGTGTAACAAATGTGTGTCGATGACCCGAACGGGGATCTTCGCAGGCCGGACGAGAGGTCGTCGTCCGGCAGGGTCGGCGTTGCCTGGCCCGTCCGCCAGATCCGGGCCCGCGCGGCCGCCTCGGCGCGGCCGGAATGTCAGTGGCCGTGATTATGGTGAAACCATGACGATCGTCGATGAGAGCAAGATCGATGAGCAGGCGGCGGCCGAGCATATTCACGGCATCTGCCTGAAGACCGGGCCGCCGCGGCGGGTCGGCATCGAGATTGAATGGCTGGTACGCGACGCGCGCAATCCCGCCATTGGCGTGTCGGCGGAACGGATCACGGATGCCATGTCCGGGTTCGCCGCCGTCGCCTGGGCTTCCCACCAGCTCCTCCCCGGGGGTGCTGCCGTCGGGGGCCCCGCTGACCACCGAGCCCGGCGGGCAGCTTGAGCTCAGCTCGCTGCCTGCGGACTCGCTCGCCGACTGTGTGCGCGCCACCGTCGACGACCTCGCCGCGCTGCGCGCGGCAGCCGATGCGGCCGGGCTTGAACTCGCCGGATTCGGCCTCGACCCGCTCCGCCCGCCCCGTCGGGTGCTCGATTTGCCGCGGTACGCGGCGATGGAGGCGTTCTTCGACCGGGGCGGCCCGTGGGGCCGTCAGATGATGTGCACCACCGCCTCGATCCAGGTCTGCCTGGACGCGGGCGACGACTCGGCCGGGACGCGGCGGCTACCGCCACCGGTGGCGGCTGCTGCACGCGATCGGCCCGGTGCTTGTCGCTGCGTTCGCGAACTCGCCGCTGCGGGGCGGGCGGCCGACCGGCTGGCTGTCGTCGCGGCAGCAGGTCTGGTCGCGGATGGACCCCGGCCGGACCCGGCCGCCGCTGCTCGGCCCGGACCCGCGCGAGGCGTGGGCCAGGTACGCGCTCGACGCCCAGCTCATGTGCGTCCGCAACGAGGGCTCGGCCGACTGGTCGGCGCCGGCCGGGCTGACCCTCAGGGACTGGGTGCGCGGCGACGCCGCCGGCCGATGCGACCGCCCACCGCCGGGCGACCTGGACTATCACCTGTCCACGCTGTTCCCGCCGGTCCGGCCGCACGGGCACCTGGAGCTGCGGATGATCGACGCGCAGCCGGGCGACGGCTGGATCGTGCCGCTGGCGGTGGTCACCGCGCTGTTCGGCGACGACCGGGCGGGCGACGACGCGCTGGCGGCGGTCGAGCCGCTGTGGGCGGGCCACTCGCAGGCCGGCGAGTGGCCGCCGGGCCAGCCGGGCGGTAACCCGTGGCCGCGCGCGGCCCGGCTCGGGCCGGCCGACCCGGCCATCGCCGAGGCCAGCCGGGAGTGCTTCGCGGCGGCGAGGTCGGCGCTTGACCGGATGGCGGCCCCGGCGCCGGTCACCGACGCCGTTGACGACTTCATCGAACACTATGTCGGCAGGAACCGATGTCCAGCGGACGACCTACTGGAGGAATCTTCGTGACCGAGAACGACGCGCTGACCGAACGGATCACGGCCGAGCTGATCGCCGCGCGCGCTCGCACCACCGCCCTGACCAGCGCGGTCGACGAGGCGGAGCTGGTCAAGCAGCACTCGCCGCTGATGTCGCCGCTGGTCTGGGACCTGGCCCACATCGCCAACCAGGAGGAGCTGTGGCTGCTGCGCGAGGTCGGCGGCCGCGACCCGCTGCACCCGGAGATCGACCCGCTCTACGACGCGTTCGAGCACCCGCGGGCGGAGCGGCCGACGCTCCCGCTGCTCGGGCCGGACGAGGCGCGCGGATACGGCCATGAGGTCCGCGGCCGGGTGCTCGACCTGATCGACCGGACCCGGCTGGGCGGGCCGCCCGGCCCGTTCGGCGAGTCGCTGACCGGCAACGCGTTCGCGTTCGGGATGGTCGCACAGCACGAGGTGCAGCACGACGAGACGATGCTCGCCACCCACCAGCTCCGGGTCGGCCCGCCGGTGCTGTCGGCGCCACCGCCGCCGGCCGCGCCGGCCGACGCGGCCGCGCTGCCGGCCGAGGTGCAGGTGCCGGGCGGCCCGTTCACGATGGGCACGTCGAGCGAGCCGTGGGCGCTCGACAACGAGCGGCCCGCGCACGAGGTCGACGTGGCCGGGTTCTACCTCGACACCACCCCGGTCACCAACGCGGCCTACGCCGAGTTCATCGCCGACGGCGGCTACGACGACCCGCGCTTCTGGACCGCCGAGGGCTGGGCGCACCGGCAGCGGGCGGGGCTGACGGCGCCGCTGTTCTGGCGCTGGGAGGGCCAGTGGGTGCGGGTCGCGTTCGGCCGGACCGAGCCGATCGCGCCGGACGAGCCGGTCCTGCACGTCTGCTGGTACGAGGCGGACGCCTACGCGCGGTGGGCCGGGCGGCGGCTGCCGACCGAGGCCGAGTGGGAGAAGGCGGCCCGGCACGACCCGGTCGGCCGGCCGTTCCCGCCGCTACCCGTGGGGCGACGCGCCGTGGTCGCCCGAGCTGGCCAATCTCGGCCAGCGCCACCTGCGGCCCGCCCCGGCGGGGAGCTACCCGGCCGGCGCCGCGCCGAGCGGCGCGCGCCAGCTGATCGGCGACGTCTGGGAGTGGACGAGCTCGGACTTCCGGCCGTACCCGGGGTTCGTGGCGTGGCCGTACAAGGAGTACTCGGAGGTGTTCTTCGGACCGGAGTACAAGGTGCTGCGCGGCGGCGCGTTCGGCGTCTCGCCGGTCGCCTGCCGGGGCACGTTCAGAAACTGGGACTACCCGATCAGGCGGCAGATCTTCGCCGGCTTCAGGACCGCCCGGTCCGCGCCGTCCGACGCTGCGGGCGCCGCGCCGGAGACCGCCTGATGTGCCGCCATCTCGCGTACCTGGGACCGCCGGCCACGCTGCGGTCGGTGCTGATCGACCCGCCGCACGGGCTTTACCGGCAGTCGTGGGCGCCGCGCAGGCAGCGGCACGGGACGATGAACGCGGACGGGTTCGGCATCGGCTGGTACGCCGACGGTGACCCGGTGCCCGCCCGCTACCGGCGCGGCATCCCGATCTGGGGCGACCCGTCGCTGCCGGACCTCGCCCGGGTCACCCGGTCGGCGCGCGGTGCTGGCCGCGGTCCGCAACGCCACCCCGGGGATGGCGGCGGGCGAGCAGGCGGCGGCGCCGTTCGCGTCGGACCAGTGGCTGTTCAGCCACAACGGGGTGCTTGAGGGCTGGCCCGAGTCGGCCGCCGCGCACGCCCCGTCCCGCCGGACGCTGCTCTCGCTCGAGGCGATGGTGGATTCCGCGTTCCTGTGGCAGCTCATCCTTGAGTGGCTCCAGGCCGGGGCGACGATGGACACGGCGCTGGCCGCGGTCATCACCGCCGTCGAGGCGGGCGGCGGCCGCGGGCGGTTCAACTTCCTGCTCACCGACGGGCTGTCGATCGCGGCGACCGCCTGGGGGGACACGATCTGGTACCGCCGGTCGGGCGCGTCCGTCGTGGTCGCCTCCGAGCCGGGCGACGACCAGCCCGGGTGGACCGAGGTCCCGGACCGGCACTCCCTGACCGCAACGCCGTCGCAGGTCAGCGTGCGGCCGCTGGCAGCCGAGGGTGCGGTCTTCGCTCCGCCTGCTCATGCTCACCGACCGAACCGCACTCAGCCTGCCGACCGCACCGACGACGACGTCAGTAACGAAGGGATCGTGACCCGATGACCACCATCGAATACCGGCTGCCGCCCGACTACCGCGCCGCGTCACTGCGCGCCGACGCGCTGGCCGGGCTGACCGCGACGCCGAAGTCACTGCCGCCCAAGTGGTTCTACGACGCCCAGGGCAGCGCCCTGTTCGAGAAGATCACGGAGCTGCCCGAGTACTACCCCACCCGCGCGGAGCGGTCGATCCTCAGCGCGGCGGCGGACGAGATCGCCCGCCTCTCGCAGGCGCGGGTGCTGGTCGAGCTCGGCTCCGGCTCGTCGGAGAAGACCCGGCTGCTGCTGTCGGCGCTGCGCGCGGCCGGCCTGCTCCGGGCCTACGTGGCGGTCGACGTCAGTGAGTCGGCCCTGGTGGGCGCCGAGGAGACGCTGGCGGTCGAGTACCCGGGGCTGGCGGTGCACGCGGTCGTCTCGGACTTCGAGCAGTACCTCGGGCTCGAGCAGCCCCCGAGCGGCGCAGACGCAGCGAGCGGCGCAGACACAGCCGGGCCGCGGCTGGTGGCCTTCCTCGGCTCGACGATCGGCAACATGGTGCCCGCCGAGCGGGCGGTCTTCCTGCGGCGGGTCCGCGCGCAGCCTCCGGCCGGGCGACTCCTTCCTGCTCGGCACCGACCTCGTCAAGGACGTCGGAGTGCTGGTGGCCGCCTACGACGACTCGGCCGGGGTGACCGCCGCGTTCAACAAGAACGTGCTCGCGGTGCTCAACGCCGAGCTCGGCGCGGACTTCGATCTGGACGCGTTCGAGCACGTGGCGGTCTGGGACCCGGCCAACGAGTGGATCGAGATGCGGCTGCGCTCGACCGCGCGACAGCGGGCGCGGGTGCGCGACCTTGACCTGGACGTGACGCTTCGCCGCCGGCGAGGAGATGCGCACCGAGGTGTCGGCCAAGTTCCGGCGGGCCGGGGTCGAGGCCGAGCTGGCGGCGGCCGGCCTGGCCCTGCGGGCGTGGTGGACCGACCCGGCCGAGCAGTTCGGGCTGTCGCTCTCCGTCCCCGTCTAACCACCGGTCTACCATGTCAGGATGCCTTCCTGGCGGCCGCTCAGGGCCCTGTACTCGCCGGACAGCTACGCCCTGGTGCTGCTGCTTATCCTGGTGACCTACGCCCTGTCGGCCGCGCTGACCGAGGCCTGGGCCACGTCGCTGATCGTGGCCGTGCAGATCGGCGTCGTCTGGGTGACGCTCCGGGCGGCCCGCGCCCGCCGCTCGACGCTGGTGTTCGCCAACGTCGCGCTGGGGGTGGCCGCGGCGGCGGCGATCACCAGCCTGGTCGTCGACTATCAGTTCCACACCGACAGCGTCGTCGCCTGGGTGAGCTGCGCGCTGTACCTGGCCGCGCCGGGCGCGATCGTCCGCCACCTGCTGCGGAGGCGGACGGTCGACGCCGAGACGGTGATGGGGGCGGTCGCGGCGTACCTGATGGCGGGGATGTTCTTCGCCTTCCTCTACCGCGCCATCGGCATCGTGCAACCGCATCCGGCGTTCTTCGGCGCCCAGGGCCCTGGCACGTTCTCGCAGGACCTGTTCTTCTCGTTCACCACCCTCACCACCACCGGCTACGGCGAACCTGACCCCGGCCGGCAACCCGGGCCAGTCGTTCGCGGTGCTCGAGATGCTGACCGGCCAGCTGTTCCTGATCACCGCGGTCGGCAAGGTCGTCAGCAGCTGGCGGCCGGGGCAGGGCCGGGGCGGGCTGCGGGAGAAGCACGACGACGAGTGAGGGACGCCTCGGCCGTTTGATTTCGCCGTCACGCTAGGTGAGTAGCCGATATCGTTCCGCCAGTGAGTCTGGTCGCGGAACGGACGGGTATCACCGGCCGGCCGCGGTCCGCCGCGCGCGGGTCGTTCGGCCGCCTGCTCGCGGCGATCGCGGCCGGCGCGGCGGCGGTCGGGCTGTTCGCCTGCTACCTGCGGCTGTCGGCGACGTTCGCGGCCGGGTCGGACGGCGCGTCCAACGCGCTCGAGGCCTGGGACCTGCTGCACGGCAACTGGCTGCTGCGCGGCTGGACGCTGACCGACGTCTCCTTTTACACCACCGAGCTGCCCGAGTACGCGGTCGTCGAGCTGGCGCGCGGGCTGCACCCGGACGTGGTGCACATAGCCGCCGCGATCACCTACACGCTGCTGGTGCTGACGGCGGCCGCGCTCGCCCGGGGCCGGGCCCGAGGCGCGCGAGGGCTGGGCGCGCGCGCTGATCGCGGCCGGCATCATGCTCGCGCCGCAGCTCGGCAACGGCGTCCACGTGCTGCTCGCGCAGCCGGATCACGTCGGCACCCAGGTGCTGCTGCTGGCGATCTTCCTGCTGGTCGACCGCGCGCCGCGCCGCTGGTACACGGTGGCCGCGCTCTGGGTCCTGCTGACGGCCACCGTCGTCGCCGACAAGATCGCGATCGTGGACGCGGCGGTGCCGCTCGCCTTCGTGGCGGTGCTGCACGCGATCTGGGCGAGCACCGCCAGGAAAGGGCGGCGGGCGGAGCAGCCAGGCCTGCGGGCCGGCCGTTCGCTGGTCGGCGCGTGCCCCGCGCGCTGCGGGGGCAGTGGTTCGAGCTGTCGCTCGCCGTCGCGGCCGGCTGCGCGGTCGGCGCAGGCCGAGCTCATCATCACCGGCATCAGCCGGCTCGGCGGGTTCGCGCTGATGCCGATGGAGACCGGCCTGGTGACACCCGGCCGGCGTTCCCGTACACCTGTCGATGACGCTGCGGACACGCTCAACCTGTTCGGCGCCGACGTCGGGGCGGCCCAGCCGGGACCGCAGACGGTCTTCGCCTGGCTGCACGCGCCCGGGGTCGCGCTCGCGGCGGCGGCGATCGGCCTGCGGTCTGGCGGGTGCCCGGCCGGGCGCGACCTGATATCCGACGTGCTGGCCGTCGGCCTGGTGGTGAACCTGGCCGGCTTCGTCGCCAGCGTCATCCCGGCCACCCCGTTCGACGCCCGCGAAATGGCCGCCGCCCTGCCGTACGGCGCAGTGCTGGCCGGGCGGGTATTCGGCCCGTGGCTGGCCAGTCCGCGGCCGAACAGCTCACGGGTCGCCCGGTCGCTGGCGATTCCGGTTCAGCGCCGGGGGTGGCGGCGCTGGTGCTGGCGGGCGGCTGCCAGCTGGCCGCGCTCGGCTACGAAGCGACCCAGCCGGCCGCCGTCAGTCCCGAGCAGGCCCTGGCCGGCTGGCTGGCGGCCCGCCACCTGACCACCGGGCTCGGCACCTACACCGAGGACAACATCACCACGCTGGACAGCGGCGGCGCGGTGCGGCTGCTGACGGTCTCCTGGCATCCGCCGGCCGAGGCGGCACCGTGGCCCGGCTCTACCAGTCGTCGGCGTCCTGGTACGACCCCGGCACCGGGTACGCGAACTTCGTGGTCACCGGACCGCCGACGGTACCGCCGACCTCATCCCGCGGGCCGAGATCCTCGCCCTGGCCGGCCCGCCCGCCCGGACCTACCGGTTCGAGTCGTTCACGATCATGGTCTGGAACGAGAACCTGCTCGCGCTCCTCGCCGCCCCGCCCGTCTCGCACTCCCGGGCGACATCGGCCATCTCTGACACGGGTCACCCACGCAATTGGGGCTGAGTCAAATGAAGTCGGGGACTCCATTCGGCGCGGTCAATGGCCTAGGTCAACGGGGTAAAGCGAGTCGCCGCGAAGGCGGCACGCGGGGATTTGGGCGCGCAAATCATGGCGCCCTGGCGCACAACGGAAAGCTCTGCCCGTTTGTCGGTGCGGCACAGCCGGCTAATGCCTGCGGAGCAGGTGTTGACACGCCCTTAGCTGGTTTCTAGCGTGAACGCTACCTGCTCGCCGAGGCCGATCCGGCAGCCGAAAAGGAACTGCACGCCGGCCTTTAACGAGAATCCGGCCCGGGTGATCCCCGTGCTCGGCACCATCCGCTGACAAGACCCCTGCCGGAGGACACCCCGTGACCATCGAGAGCAATGACGCGCCCCCCGAGTCGACGATTCCGGCCGATCATCGGGGAATCATCCCCCGGGGCGGAGACAACCCCGGGCGGACACGGTCGGCAGCCTGCTGCGGAACGACGCGGTGGTCCGCGCCGCCCGCCGGGCCAGCCCGGCCGACGCCGCGCTGCTCAACGACGCCGTGCGGGACGCGATCATGCTGCAGGAGGAGATCGGGCTCGACGTCATCACCGACGGCGAGGTGCGCCGCGTCTCGTGGGCGCAGACGCCCCGGTTCGTCGACGCGTTCGCGGTGTCGGCCGAGACCGACGCCGACGCCCGCTCCGGGACCGGGTCGGCGACTGAATCGGCGGCGCTGAACTGGCGCGGCGGCGGCACCGGGGTGTTCGGCGCGCCGGCGGGCGGGCGGCCGCCCGGGTACCCGGTGGTGGTCCGCCGGGTCGCGACCGCGCAAGCGGATCGGGGACATGACCGCGGAGTACGCGTTCCTCGCCCGGTACGCGCGGGCCAGGACCAAGTTCACCATGGCCGCGCCGAGCTACCATCGCCGTTACTGGTCCCCCGCCCGCTCGGCCGCCGTCTACGACTCGTGCGAGGAGTACCTGACCGAGGTCCGCGACTACCTGCGCTCGGTGGTGGCCGGGCTCGTCGACGCTTGGCTGCGATTACATCCAGCTCGACGCGCCGAACTACGGCTCGCTGTGCGACCCCGATACCCGCGCCGCCATGGTGGCGGCGGGCCGCGACCCGGAGGCCGAGCTGGCGTTCGACGCGGCCCTCGACAGCTCGCTGTTCGACGGGGTGACCGGGGTGACGTCGGCGCTGCACGTCTGCCGGGGCAACGGCCCGGCCGGCGCGTGGCACTCGGCCGGCGGCTACGGCGTCATCTCCGCCGCGCTGTTCCCCAGGCTGGCGATGGACCGGCTGCTGCTCGAGTACGACTCCGACCGGTCGGGCGGGTTCGAGCCGCTGCGCGACGTCCGCGAGAGCGCGACGGTCGTGCTCGGCCTGCCGACCACCAAGTCGCCCAGGCTCGAGTACGACGACGACGTGCTCGCCCGGATCGCCGAGGCGGCGCGCTACAAGCCGCTGGACGAGCTCGCGCTGTCCACCCAGTGCGGCTTCGCGTCGGTCCCGGTCGCCAACCCCGTCACCCCGGCCATCCAGCGGTCCAAGCTCGACCTGGTGGTCCGGCTCGCCCGCCGGGTCTGGGGCTAATCGGCGACCAGCTCCACCTCGAAGCCGTCGGTGCTCGCGAGGTAGGCCGCGTAGTGCTCCGGGCCGCCGGCGAAGGGATGCTTGTCGGCGAAGAGCAAGGTCCAGCCGTGGGCCGGGCCGTCGGCCGCCAGCGCATCCACGTCCGTTCTGGTGCCCGCGTGGAAGGCGAGGTGGTTGAGACCAGGGCGGAGGCGGTCGTGCTCGGCGGCGGTCAGGGCCGGCGACTGCTCGACCACGATGTAGGCGTCCCCCAGCCGCCAGCTTCGCCCGGCCGGCCAGTCCTGGAACGTCTCGTAGCCGAGCCGGCCGAGCAGCCACCCCCACTCGGCCGCCGCGCGTTCGAGATTCCGGTACCCACAGCTCGACGTGATGCAGCCCTCCGGTCACGTCAGCCACGTTACGACACCGGCAAGAGGCAAAGGTTGGATTGGGTCTGCGGCCGGAGGTGGGAGTGGGACGGGAGGTGCAGCCAACCGACCGGTCAAGCATGATCACGAAGGATTTTTGTACCTATAAGCTAATTTTCCTTCGGCAGGATAAAAGCCTTCGTGATCACGGAGAACCGCGTGTTGGGCTATGTGGCGAGCGGGATTCAGGGGACGCGAGAGGCCGGAGTGTCCCGGAATCGCGGTGTTAGGCGGGCGGGCGGAGCGATCGGGCAAGCGTTGGGGGCCTGGCCGGCGTCAACGGCCAGGCCCCCGGTGCGATGAGCCCGGATGCGGTTAGGCGCCGGGGGTGAGGGTGGTGGTCATCACGATGCCGGTCGGCTCCTCGCCGTCGCCCGAGTTGGGGTACTCGCCGTAGCCGACGGCGAAGGCGCCGACGATGGCGTCGTCGGAGGTGTCGATGACCGACACGTTGCCCGAGGTCAGGCCGCCAACCCAGCAGCCGGCTGCCATCGGGGGTCAGGGCCACGCTGACCGGGTCGCCGCTGACGGCGATGGTGCTCGTGACCGCGTTGGTCGCCGTGCTGATGACCGAGACCGCGTCGGAGTCGCCGTCGGCCACGTACAGCGTCTGGCCGTCGGACGTGAGCGCCATCTGCCAGGGCAGCTGGCCGACCGCGATCGTGCGGGTGACGCGGTTGGTCGCGGCGCTGATGACGTCCACCACGTTCCGCACGTCGTTGGTGACGTAGACGGTGCCGTTCGGTGCGACGGTGACGCCCTCGGGGTTCCCGAGGCCGCCGATCACCGTGACGATCCTGTGGGTGGCGGTGTTGATCACGTAGAGGCCGATTGCGGTGGTCACGTAGGCGGTGCCGCCGGAGGGCGAGAAGGCGATTTGCCGGGGATCGGTCCCCCGCAGCGGGATCGTCGCCGTCACCGTGTTGGTGGCGGCGGAGATCACGCTGAGCGCGCCCAGGGTCGGCTCGCCGGTCTGCGGACCGGTGTCGGCCACCCAGACCTGGCTGCCGTCGGGGCTCACGGCCACGCCCTCTGGGTTGACGCCGACCTTGATCAGGGTTTCTGGTGTGTCGACGTAGTCGTCCGGGTTAAGCGACTGCGACGGAACCACCGCGACCGTGTCGTTGCCGGTGTCGGCGAAGTACAGCGTGTTGCCGTACATCGCCACGCCCTCGTCGGTGGAGCTGTAGTTGGTGTCCGAGGTGCCGGTGCCGGGCACGGGCGGGTCGGCCACGTTGTACTGCTGGACCTCGTAGCAGTTGTTGGTGTCAACCGCGTCGAACGCCTGGTAGCCGGCGGTCGCGATGTAGGCCGCGCCGGCCGGGCCGGTGCAGGACGAGGCGCTCAGCCGTGCCTTGTGCGTCTGGCCGGCTCGCCGCGGGGCTGGCGGCGCTCCCCCCGTGGGCGAGCGTCAGCGAGACGGCGACCGCCGCGACGACGACGAACGCGGTGCCGCCGGCGATGGCCGCGCGGGGGCGGGTGATGCGCGGGGTCATACGGTCACGCTCCCGGCGGTCTTAGCGGTGGAGGCGGGCTTCCCGCCGCGCACCGGCTTGAAGCCCGGCGGCTGGACGGGTGGGGTCTGGCTCGTCCCGGGGACGGGCGGGAGCTGGAACTTGAGCACTTCCTTCTCCGCCTGCTCGAGCTGCGCCTTGGTCTCCGGCAGCCGGGGGAACCGGCCGAACGGGGTGGTGCCGAGCGCGCTGGTGAAGTCGCCGACGGTCTCCCGCCGCCAGGCGGTGATGTTGGGGTTGACCACCCCGGTCACCTGCTCGAGGAGCCGGGTCACGGAGGTGTGGTCGAACGTGTCGTGGCAGACGTAGCCGCCGACCGTCCACGGCGAGACGATGATGCAGGGGACGCGGAAACCGAGGCCGATCGGGCCCGGCGCGGCCTTCTCGGTCTTGGCCGACGCGGTGATGTACTCGCCGGGCGTGCCCGCCGGGGCGGTGGGCGGCAGCACGTGGTCGAAGTAGCCGTCGTTCTCGTCGTAGATGAGGATGAAGACCGTCTTCGCCCAGACGTCGGGGTTGGCGGCGATCGCGTTGACCTTGCTCGCCACGTAGTCCGCGCCGGCGGCCGGCATGAAGTCGGGGTGCTCGGACTGGTAGGAGGTCGGAAGGATGTACGACACGGTCGGCAGCCGATCGTGGATCGCGTCGTACTCGAACTGCCCGGGCTGGTAGAACTTCATCGCGTTCTGGTACAGCGGCGACGAGGTCGACGCGTTCTGGTACTGGTCGAAGTACTCAAGCACGTTGAACCCGTAGTTATCGACCTCCTGGTACACCTTCCAGGACACGCCCGCCGCCGACAGCATCTCCGGATAGGTCTGCCACGTGTAACCGTCGTCGGGCACGGTGTTGCCGTAGATCGGGCCGCCGTTGGCGCCGGCGGGGTCGATCTGGCCGGTCATCAGGTAGAGCCGGTTGGGCCAGGTCGGTCCCATCACCGAGCTGTGGTAGCCGTCGCAGATCGTGAACGCGTCGGCCAGGGCCCACTGGAAGGGGATGTCGTCCCGCTTGAAGTACGCCATCGAGTACTGCCCGGCGCTGCCGTCGTAGGAGTCGATCGTGGTGTTGATGCGCGAGCTGACGAAGCCGTTCATGGCCCCGCTGTTCCACGAGTCGTGCTGCGGCGCCCAGTCGTGGTTGGTCGACGGCAGGTTCTGCGCGCTGGTGCTGTGCGTGTCGGCGTGGAACGGGTACAGGTACCCGTCCGGGTTGTCGGAGTCCGGCTGCTTGAAGACGCCGGGGATGGCCGTGGGATCGCTGAAGCCGCGGACGCCGGGCATGGCGCCAAAGTAGTGGTCGAACGACCGGTTCTCCTGCATCAGCACGACCACGTGCTCGATCTGGGAGATGGGCCGAACCGTGCTGCGGTGGCTGAGCACGGATGCGGGAGCGTTGTCGAGAGCCTTGCGCAGCGCGGGCGGCAAGGCGAACGACGCCAGCACCATCCCGCCCATGGACGCCATCAGCTGGCGTCGGCTCACCTCGATCGTCAAGTCGGACCTCCTGTCGCCAAAAGCGAGAAAAGCGCACTTGCGGAGGCCGACTTTACGGTCGGGAGATCGCTAGTGGATAACGGCGCAGGAGAACAGCGCGTAAGCGTCGCGGAAACGCCGCACGAACGCGCTCGGCGCGCGGTTACCAGGCCGACTGGTGGAAGGACCAGGCGTCGGCGATGATGTCGCGCAGGTCGGGGCGGGCGGGGCGCCAGCCCAGCTCGCGCCGGGCCTTGTCGCTGGCGGCGACGCTCGCGGCGGGGTCGCCCGGGCGCCGGGGCGAGAGCTTGACCGGGACCGGGCGCCCGGTTACCTCGCGGACCGCCTCGATGACCTGCTTGTTGCTGTAGCCGTCGCCGTTGCCGAGGTTGTAGATCTCGTGGCGGCCCGGCTTGATCGCGTCCAGCGCGAGCAGGTGCGCGGTGGCCAGGTCGGCGACGTGGATGTAGTCGCGGATGCAGGTGCCGTCGGGGGTCGGGTAGTCGTCGCCGTACAGCATCAGCTCGTCCCGGCGGCCGGCCGCGACGTCGAGCACGATCGGGATCAGGTGCGACTCCGGGGAGTGGCGCTCGCCGAGCGGGCCGACCGCGCCCGAGGCGTTGAAGTAGCGCAGCGACGCGGCGCCGAGGCCGAACGCGGCGCACTCCCCCGCCAGCATCAGGTCGACCGCGAGCTTGGTGGCCGCGTAGGGGTTATTGGGACGGACGGCGGCGTTCTCGGCCAGTTTGCCGCCGGCCGCCATCCCGGCCGGGTCGTACATGGACCCGGTCGAGGAGAAGATCAGCCGCTGCGTGCCCGCCGCGCGCATCGCCGTCAGCACCGCGATCGTGCCGACCACGTTGACGTCCCAGTACAGGTCGGGGCGGGCCACCGACTCGGCGACCTCGATCTTGCCGGCGAAGTGGAGCACGCCCTCGAACCCGGCGTCGGCCGTCAGCACCCGGCTGACCTCGTGCACGGAGAGCTGGTGGAACTCGACGCCCGCGGGGATGTTGTCGGCGAACCCGGTCGACAGGTCGTCGAGCACCTCGACCTGGTGTCCCGCCTCCACCAGCGCGTGCGTCACCACGCCGCCGATGTACCCGGCCCCGCCAGTCACCAGCACCTTCACCCACGAACCCCTTTCGAGCGGCGGACATGCGGCAGGCGCCGGCGACAGTGCCGACGCCTGCCTGACGATACCGCTACTTCTTGGCCATGTTCTTCATGTCGCCGCGACCGGACTTCATCGCGTCCTTGCCCTTCATCGCGCCGTCCTTCATGGCGTGCGCGCCCTGCTGCGGCACCATGCCGTCGGGCGTGGCCTCGTCGACGATCTGCGGCAGGATCTTGGCGATGTGGCCGCACATCTCGTCCGGCGACATGCCCTGCTCGTTGGCCATCGCGCGAAGCGCGGCCGGGTCGGCTGCCTTCTTGATGTCCGCGCCGGTGACCTGCGTGTTCTGACCGTTGGAGACCCAGGACTTGACCTCACGGCCCAGACCCTTGGACTGGAGCGTGGCCATCATGCCCTGCAGGTTGCTGGCACCGAAGAGCTTGCAGATGGCGTCCATGCCACCAGCCTGCCCGCGCTGACCGCCCATCTTGGTCAGCATGTCCTTCATGTCCGCGGTGTTCATGCTCACTGTTTGCTATCCCCCGTTGTTGACGTTAGGTAGCAACTCGGCTACCCATTGGCGTTAGCCGATCGGAATATTTCCCAACTGCCACACGAGCAACCATCGTCTTTCACGTCCGTCCCTTTCGCCCCGGCGTGGGGGGTCGCGGCGGGGCGTATTTGGGGCTGGAGATAGGCGCTCGCGGGGGTGAGGCGCCGCGCGAGCGAAGGTGGGGGTGGCGCACGCGGTGGTCGGGGCGGGGCGCAGGAGGCGGGTGGAGGTGGGCGCACGCGGCGCGGGCGGGCGGGGCGCGGGGCTGTGCACGCGATCCCGTGTCATATACGATCTGTCCGATGGCAAAGCACCCGCTGGCGGGCACGTCGCCCTCGAAGATCGTCGCCGTGCACGTCAGCTACCGGTCCCGCGCGATGGAGCGCGGCAGTCTGCCGCCGTGGCCCTCGTACTTCCTCAAGCCGCCGTCCACCCTGGCCGCCGACGGCGACCTGGTGCGCCGTCCGCCGCGGTGCGAGCTGCTCGCGTTCGAGGGCGAGGTCGCGCTCGTGATCGGGACCACGGCCACCCGGGTGTCCGCCGCCGACGCGTGGTCGCACGTCCGCTGGGTGACCGCCGCCAACGACTTCGGCGTCTACGACCTGCGCTACGCCGACAAGGGCGCCAACGTCCGTTCCAAGGGCGTCGACGGGTTCACCCCGATCGGCCCGGCGCTGCTCGACGCGCGGGCGGTTGACCCGGAGCGCGTCACGCTGCGGGCCTGGGTCAACGGCGAGCTCGCGCAGGACGCGGTCAGCGGCGACGACCTGCTGTTCTCGTTCGCCGAGATCGTGGCCGACGTGTCCCGGCTGACCACGCTCGAGCCGGGCGACGTGATCCTCACCGGCACCCCGACCGGGTCCACCGTGGTCCGTCCCGGCGACCTGGTCGAGGTCGAGGTCAGCGCCCCGACCCAGGACGGCGGGCGGCAATCGACCGGGCGGCTGCGCTCGCCGATCGCCGAGGCCGACTACGAGCTCAGCCTGCCGGGCGCGATGCCGGACGCCGACGACGCCCAGCGCGAGGCCGCCTACGGCAGCCGGGGCGCCCCCGGCCCGGTCGATCCGCCCGCCGACCTGCTGGCCGCGGTCGCCCGGGTGTCCACCGCCACCCTCGCCTCCCAGCTCCGCAAGCGCGGCTTCAACCACGTCACCCTCGACCGGCTGCTGACCACCCGGCCGAGCCAGAAGATGGCGGGGTTCGCCCGCACGCTGCGCTATGTCCCGTTCCGCGAGGACCTGTTCGCCCAGTACGGAACCACCGTCGGCCGGGCCGGGCTGAACGCCCAGAAGCGCGCGGTCGAGCAGGTCAGGCCGGGCGAGATCCTGATCATCGAGGCGCGCGGCGACCCCACGGCCGGCACCGTGGGCGACATCCTGGCGCTCCGGGCCCAGGTCCGCGGCGCGGCCGGCATCGTCACCGACGGCGCGATCAGGGACGCGCAGACGCTCAGAACCGCCCTCGCGATCCCGGTCTACTACGCGGCCACCCACCCGGCCGTGCTCGGCCGGCGGCACGTCCCGTGGGAGGTCAACGTCGCGGTGGCCTGCGCCGGGGTCACGGTCGTGCCGGGCGACATCATCGTCGGCGACGGGGACGGCGTCATCGTGGTCCCGGCCCACCTGGCGATGGAGGTCGCCCGCGACGCGGCCGAGCAGGAGCGGCAGGAGGAGTTCGCGGCCGCGATGGTGGCCAAGGGCGAGTCCGTCGACGGGCTCTACCCCCTCGGCAAGCGCTGGCAGACCGCCTACGAAGGGTGGCTGGCGGAGAGAGAATCGACCTCATGAGGTTCCGCAGCGACCCGGCCCGCATCCGCGGCTCGATCGCGCCCGTCGTCTCCCCGTTCACCGCCGAGGGCCTGCCCGACCTCGAGTCGCTGCGCGGCCTGGTCCGCTGGCAGCTCGAGTCGGGCAGCCACGGCATCTCGCTGGGCGGGTCAACCGGCGAGCCGAGCGCCCAGTCGACCGCCGAGCGGGCCAACGCGATCAGGGCGGTCGCCGAGGAGGTCGACGACCGGGTGCCGTTCGTGCCCGGCACCGGCTCGGCCAAGCTCGACGAGACGCTCGAGCTCACCGCGGTCGCGGAGCGGGCCGGCGCGGACGCGGTCCTGATCATCACCCCGTACTACGCCCGGCCGACCCAGGACGGCCTGTTCGGCTGGTACTCGACGGTCGCCCGCGAGTTCCCCGACCTGCCGATGATCGCCTACAACGTGCCGTCGCGGACCGCAGTCGACATCGCGCCCGAGACGGTCGCCCGACTGCGGAAAAAGCACGCCAACATCGTCGGCGTGAAGGAGACGACCAAGGACTTCGAGCACTTCTCGCGGGTGCTGCAGGTGGCCGGGCGGGACACGCTGCTGTGGTCCGGCATCGAGCTGCTGTGCCTGCCGCTGCTCGCGCTCGGCGGGGTCGGGTTCGTCTCCGCGACCGCCAACCTCGCCCCGGCCGCCACCGCCCGGATGTACGAGCTGTGGCAGGCGGGCGACTTCGACCAGGCCCGCGACCTGCACTTCGGCCTGCACCCGGTGACCGACGTGATCTTCACCGAGACCAACCCGGCCGCCGCCAAGTGGGTGCTCGCGCAGGCCGGGCTCATCAAGTCCGGCTACGTTCGGCCGCCGCTGGTCCCGCTGACTGAAGCGGGTCAGGCAACGGCGCTAGCGCTGCTGAAACGGGGCGCGCCGGTGCTCGACGACCCCGTTGCCAAGGTCGCAGGCAACGACGCCAGGTAAGACCACGGACCGTTCGAGATAAGGATTTGGAGACACCCGGTGACCAGCGAAAGCACCGCGGCAGACCGCAGCCCGGTCATTCCGGAGAAGATCCTTCACTTCATCGGCGGGAAGCTGGCGCCGAGCGTCAGCGGCGGCACCTTCGACGTCGCCGACCCGGCCACCAACCAGGTCTACGCGCAGGTCGCGGCGGGCGACTGCGACGACGTCGACAAGGCCGTCGAGGCGGCGGCGGAGGCGTTCACGCTCGGGCCGTGGCCGCGGCTGGCGGCGCGGGCGCGGGCGAAGATCCTCAACCGGATCGCGGACGGGATCGAGGCGCGCGGCGGCGAGATCGCGGCGGTTGAGACGTTCGACACCGGGCTGCCGATCACCCAGGCGAAGGGGCAGGCGGCGCGGGCGGCGGAGAACTTCCGTTACTTCGCCGACGTGATCGTGGCCCAGCACGAGGACGCGTTCAGCCAGCCCGGCCAGCTCGGCTACGTGCTCCGCAGGCCGGCCGGGGTGGCCGGGCTGATCACGCCGTGGAACACGCCGTTCATGCTCGAGTCGTGGAAGCTCGCGCCCGCGCTCGCCTCCGGCTGCGCGGTGGTGCTGAAGCCGGCCGAGTGGACGCCGCTGTCGGCGTCGCTGCTGCCGGAGATCATGACCGACGCCGGGGTGCCCGACGGGGTGTTCAACGTCGTGCACGGCATCGGCGAGTCGGCCGGCGCGGCGCTGGTCGCGCACCCGGGCGTGCCGCTGATCTCGTTCACCGGCGAGACCACGACCGGGCAGACGATCATGCGGTCAGCCGCCGACCACCTCAAGGGGCTGTCGATGGAGCTCGGCGGCAAGTCGCCCTGCGTCATCTTCGCCGACGCCGATCTGGACGCCGCCATCGACTCCGCGCTGTTCGGCGTCATGTCACTGAATGGCGAGCGCTGTACGGCCGGATCAAGAATTTTGGTCGAACGGTCCGTGTATGACTCGGTCGTCGCCCGGCTCGCCTCCCGCGCGGCCCGCGTGAAGGTGGGCGACCCGGCCGACCCGGCGACCGAGATCGGGGCGCTGGTGCACCCCGAGCACTACGACCGGGTGATGTCCTACGTGCGGCTGGGGGTGCGGGAGGGCGCGCGGCTGGTCGCGGGCGGCGCCCGGCCGGCCGGGCTCGGCGGCGGCAACTTCCTGGCCGCGACCGTGTTCGCGGACGTGCGGCCGTCGATGCGGATCTTCCAGGAGGAGATCTTCGGCCCGGTGGTGTGCGTGACGCCGTTCGACTCCGAGCAGGAGGCGGTGACGCTGGCCAACGCGACCAGGTACGGGCTCGCGGCCTACCTGTGGACGTCCTCACTGGATCGCGCGCACCGGGTTGCGGGACTGGTGGAATCGGGCATGACCTGGATTAACTCGCATAATGTGCGGGACCTGCGGACGCCGTTCGGCGGCGTCAAGGCGAGCGGGCTCGGCCGCGAGGGCGGGCAGCACTCGATCGACTTCTACACCGAGTCGCGGATCGTGCACGTGGCGCTCGGCGAGACGCACGTGCCGCGGTTTGGAGCCTGAGCTTTCATGGACAACTCGCTGCCCCCCGTCCCCGACATCGTCCGGTCGGCGTACGCGACGCTGATCGTCACGTCGCTGGCTGAGGCGCGGCGGTTCTGGGTCGATCTGCTCGGCTTCGTCGTGACCGATTCCGATGCCGATGCGCTGTACCTGCGGGGGTACGACGAGCTGACGCACCACAACCTGATCCTGCGGTCGGGGCCGGTCGCGGCCGCCGGGCCCGCTGGGGTTCCGGGTCCGGTCCGACGCCGACCTGGCGAAGGCGGAGGCGTACTACGCGGCGCTCGGCTGCCGGTCCGAGCGGCTGCCGGCCGGGGCGGTGCGCGGGCTCGGCGAGGTCGTCCGGGTCGAGGACCCGCTCGGCTTCCTGTGTCGACTTCTTCGCGTCGGCGGCGCACCCGGAGCGGCTGCAGCAGCGGTACGACCTGCGGCGCGGCGCGGAGGTGGCGCGGCTCGACCACTTCAACATCTGCGTGCCTGACGTGCCCCGCGCCTACGCGTACTACTCGTCACTCGGCTTCGGGCTGTCGGAGACGATCGAGGACGGGCAGACGCTGTACGCGGCCTGGATGTACCGCAAGCAGACCGTGCACGACGTCGCGTTCACCGGGGGCGCCGGGCCGCGGCTGCATCACCTCGGGTTCTTCGCCCACGAGCCGCACTCGGTGCTGCGGATGTGCGACATCCTCGGCTCGCTGTCGCTCGAGTCGTGCATCGAGCGCGGGCCCGGGCGGCACGGGGTCTCCAACGCGTTCTACGTCTACCTGCGCGACCCCGACGGGCACCGGCTGGAGATCTACACCTCCGACTACTACACCGGCGACCCGGACCACCCGGTGCTGCGCTGGTCGGTGCGCGACCCCCGGCGGCGCGACTTCTGGGGCAACGCGGTCATCCCGTCCTGGTACTCCGACGCGTCGCCGTGCTCGATCTGGACGGCAAGGTCCGCCCGGTCGTCGAGCTCGCCCAGGCGGCCGAGGTCATCGGTCGGCGCGGACGGCTTCACCGCTCCCCCGGCGGAGTGACGCGCGCCCGGTCGAGCAGGCCGCTTCGAGCGCTCCGCGCTTCTTGCTGTTATCCGAATGAAAGTCACGGGCCGGCGGCGGGCGAGATGCCAGGCTGACAGCGGCGGGGTTCTCGTTTTATGCTCATCGCGACGGGACGGTGCGGTCCGTCGCGAAATCGGCGCAGCTGATCCCCCTATCGGAGGTACCCGGTGACAGAACTGGTCCCGGCGTCGGAGCCGTCCCGACGGCCGGCGCTCTCGCCCGATCCCGAGCAGGCCTGGCGTCCCGGCCCCGGCGGACGCAACCGGAGGAGGCCGGCCCGATCTGGCGTCACTTCGAGCCCGCCCACGTCGTGCTCGGGCTGATCGCCCTGGTGATCGTGGTCATGCTGATCCTGGTCGCGGTGCTGGTGACCGGCTCGACGCGCTGCAGACCGGCTGTGACGCCGTCGGCCGGGCCCGGCGCTTATCTACTCGGCCGCGTGCCGGTCGAGGAACTCGTAGATGTCGACGTCGTCGACGCCGGGGAAGGCGCCGGACGGGAGCACCGACAGGATGTGGCTGTGCGCCCGGGCCGACGGCCAGGCCTGGCCCTCCCAGCGCTCGGCCAGCGCGGCCGGGGCACGCTGGCAGCACTCGCCGTCCGGGCACAGCGACCTGGTCCTGATCGTCGACTCCCGGCCGCGGAACCAGCGGGAGTCGCCGAACGGCACGCCGAGGGTGATCGCGAAGCCCTTCTCGCCCGCCCTCGGGTCGACCTGGGCGACGCAGAAGTACGTTCCCGACGGGGTGTCGGAGTACTGGTAGTAGGGCGAGTAGCGGTCGGCGGCGGCGAACACCCGGCGGCCCGACCACTGCCGGCACATCCGCTGCCCCTCGATCGCGCCGGTGGCGTCGGCCGGGAACAGCACCCCGTCGTTCTGGTACGCCTTGTAGATGACGCCGGTGGTGTCGTTCTTCACGAAGTGGCAGGCCACCCCGAGGTGGTGGGTGATCAGGTTGGTGACCCGGTGCGCGGCCATCTCGTAGGAGACCGAGAACACGTCGATCAGGTCCTCGACCGCCAGGTCGCGGCGGTCCTTGGCGGCCGCGCAGGAACGGGACCGCGGCCGTCTCTGGGTATCAGCATCGCGGCGGCGAAGTAGTTCGCCTCGACCCGCTGGCGGAGGAAGTCGGCGAAGTCCCTGCGGCGTGTCGTGGCCGAGCAGGAAGTGCCCGAGGGCCTGCAGGATCACCGCCCGCGGCGAGTGGTCGCCGACCGGCTCCTGCTTGACGTAGATCCGGCTGGTCCGCAGGTCGGTCAGCGACCTGACCGAGCGCGGGCAGGTCGGCCACGAACCGGACCGAGAACCCGTGGTGGGCGACCACCGACAGCAGCATGCCCTGGGAGAGCGCGCCGCCGACGTAGCCCGGCCCGCTCGAGCGCGGCGCCGGCCGCCGCCTCGATGTCGGGGAAGTAGTTGCCGCGCTCGCGCATCGCGCCGCGCAGCGCCGCGTTGGCCGCCCGCGCCTCCTCCGGGGTGGCGGTGGGCTTGGCCCGCTGCGCGCGGCAGCTCGGTCGCGAGCGCGACCAGGTGCTCGAGGATCTCGCTCGGCACCCGGGTGCCGACCCGCAGCTCGGGCAGGCCGAGCGCCCGGTAGGACGGGTCGCGCTGGGCGTGCTCGAGCGCGACCTCGAGCTGGGCGCGGCGGCTCGGCGGCTGCTTCTTGAGCAGCTCGGTCACCGGCACGTCGAGCGCGGTCGCGATCTGCTCGACCAGCGACAGCCGCGGCTCGCGGCGGCCGTTCTCGATCAGCGAGAGCACCGACGGGGTGCGGCCCACCCGGGCACCGAGATCGGCCAGCGTCAGGCCCCTGGCCCGCCGCGCGTGCCGGAGTCGCTGACCGAACATGGCGAGGTCTAGACCTTCGGTCTCTACCAATTTCTGCGGTTCTTTCATCAGTGAAAAAGTGTAACACGGGTCCGTTCGGACAAATCTTTCGTTTTTTTACAAAGAAAGCCCTGGGCTGCCCGAGCGAGGCGTGCCGCACGCTCGGAGTAAGCCCGAAACTCCGGCAGAAAACGAAAGCACGAGGCATCTCCATGGAAACGATCAGCCAGCAGGCGGCCAATCTGCAGTCTCAGTGGGAGACCGACCAGCGCTGGGCGACGATCGAGCGGACCTACACGGCGCAGGACGTCATCCGGCTCCGCGGTTCCGTCGTCGAAGAGCACACGCTCGCGCGGCGCGGCGCCAACCGGCTCTGGGAACTGCTGCACAGCGAGGACGCGGTGCGCGCGCTCGGCGCGATCACCGGCAACCAGGCGGTGCAGATGGTGAAGGCGGGCCTGCAGGCCATCTACCTGTCCGGCTGGCAGGTCGCCGCCGACGGGAACCTGGCCGGGCAGACCTACCCCGACCAGTCGCTCTACCCGGCCAACTCGGTCCCGGCGATGGTCCGGCGGATCAACAACGCGCTGCTGCGCGCCGACCAGATCGCCTGGTCCGAGCGGACCGCGGACTCCACCGCCCCCCGCCAGCAGTGGCTCGCTCCGATCGTGGCCGACGCGGAGGCCGGGTTCGGCGGCCCGCTCAACGCCTTCGAGCTGATGAAGGCGATGATCGACGCGGGCGCGGCCGGCGTGCACTTCGAGGACCAGCTCTCGTCGGAGAAGAAGTGCGGCCACCTCGGCGGGAAGGTGCTCATCCCGACCGGCCAGCACATCAAGACGCTGAACGCCGCCCGGCTGGCGGCCGACGTGTACGGCGTGCCGTCGCTGGTGATCGCGCGGACCGACGCGCACTCGGCCTCGCTGCTGACGTCGGACGTGGACGAGCGGGACCGGCAGTTCGTGACCGGGGAGCGGACCGCGGAGGGGTTCTACCGGGTGCGGGCGGGCCTTGAGTCGTGCGTGGCCCGCGGGCTGGCCTTCGCGCCGTACTCCGACCTGCTGTGGATGGAGACCTCGACGCCCGGACCTGGGCGAGGCGCGGGAGTTCGCCGAGGCGATCCGCGCGGTCTACCCCGACCAGCTGCTGGCCTACAACTGCTCGCCGTCGTTCAACTGGCGCGCGCACCTGGACGACGCCACGATCGCGAAGTTCCAGAAGGAGCTGGCCGCGATGGGGTACCGGTTCCAGTTCATCACGCTGGCCGGGTTCCACGCGCTGAACGAGTCGATCTTCGAGCTCGCGCACGGGTACGCGCACGAGGACATGTCGGCCTACGTCCGGCTGCAGGAGGCCGAGTTCGGGCTCGAGCCGCTCGGCTACACCGCCACCAGGCACCAGCGCGAGGCCGGCACCGGGTACTTCGACCTGGTCACCCAGGCGATCGCGCCGGACGCGGAGACCACCGCGCTGGCCGGGTCGACCGAGGCGGCGCAGTTCGCCGCCGCCTGAGCCGCGCGTTGCCGGCTCGCTGCCGTCCGATGCCGGCCCCGCCATCCGCCGTTCGGTGGCGGGGCCGGAGATAATGACGCAGACCAATTCGGCGGTCGATAGGCGGACCAATCGAGATATAACGCGTTGGTCACAACTCGCGTCTCCGGGCCTCCTCTCAGCTAAGTCTCAGGTGACCGGCCGCTATTCTGGGCGGGTGCATGCCGACGACATCTTCCGGGCAATTGGCCGGTTCTCTGTTAAGTTCCGCTGGGTAGTGGTGGTGCTCTGGATCGTCGCCGCGGTCGTCATCCCGAAGGCGCTGCCGTCGCTGGCCAGCGTGACCCAGGGCAACAACAGCGACTTCCTGCCCGCCAGCGCGCCCAGCCAGCAGGCGGCGAACCTCGCCGCCCCGTTCGGCGGCACCAACGTGATCCCGGTGCCGGTGGTCGCCGCGGTCAGCAGCGGGACGTTCACCGCGGCCGACCAGGCCTGGCTGGCGCACGCTGTCGACCGACCTCGGCAAGGTGCCGACCGTCGTCAAGGTGAACGACCTCGGGGTGTCGGCCGCGCGCGCGGGGGTGGACGGCCAGGCCGCGCAGCTCCAGGTGCTGTCCAACGTCGAGCCAGAACGACCAGGGCGCGCAGACCGACCTGATCAACAACCTGCGGACCGCGATCAAGGACTCGTCGCCGCCGCCGGGCGTGCAGGCGCACCTGGCCGGCCCGCTCGCGATCCAGGTGGACCAGCAGAAGCAGTCCGGCAACACCGGCAACCAGGTCGAGCTCGTCGCGGCGATCTTCATCCTCATCCTGCTGTTCCTGATCTTCCGGGCGCTGCTCGCTCCGTTCATCACCCTCATTCCCGCGTTCCTGTCGGTCGCGATCTCCGGCCCGATCGTCGCCGAGCTGGCGAACCACGGGCTCAAGGTCTCGATCCTCGCGCAGCTGCTGCTGACCGTGCTCGTGCTCGGCGCGGGCACCGACTACGGGCTGTTCCTGGTCTTCCGGGTCAGGGAGAACCTGCGGGCGGGCCAGGCCAGCCACGACGCCGTGGTCAACGCGCTGACCAAGGTCGGCGAGTCGATCACGTTCTCCGCCCTCACGGTCGTCGCGGCGCTGCTGTCGCTGCTGGCCGCGAGCTTCCAGATCTACTCCAACCTCGGCATCCCGCTCGCCATCGGCATCGGCGTGATGCTGCTGGCCGGGCTCACCCTGCTGCCGGCGCTGCTCGCGATCTTCGGCAAGGCCGCCTTCTGGCCGTCGAAGCCCAAGCCGGGGACCTCCTCGACCGGCCTGTGGGGCAACGTCGCCACCCGGGTGGTGAAGCGGCCGGCGGTCGCGCTGCTGATCGGCGTGATCGCCTTCGGCGCGCTGTCGATCGCGGTCACCGGGTACAAGAGCGCCGGGTTCGGCGGCACCATCTCCGCGCCGGCCGGCACCGACTCCGCGGCCGGGCAGAACCTGCTGGCCAAGTACTTCCCGTCCTCGTCGGCCAACCCGACCAACCTCGTCTACAAGCTGTCGACGCCGGTCTGGGAGGACCCCGCGGTCATCGCGGCCGCCACCACGCAGCTCGAGCACAGTCCGCTGTTCACCGGCGTGACCGGCCCGCTGAACCCGGTCGGCGGCGGCCGGGTTCACGCCGGCCGAGTACACCGCGCTGCACGCGGCGCTCGGCTCCGGCCCGCTGCCCGCCACCGCGCCGGCCATCCCGGCCGCGTTCGCCGGCAAGGTCACGCCGACCCAGTGGACGGAGGCGTACCAGGAGTACCGGGCGACCGCGCAGTTCGTGGACCCGGCGACGGCACCACGATCCAGTTCCAGACCGGGCTGACGGCCGGCGATCCGAGCAGCACGGCCGCGCTGAACGCGGTCCCGGCCCTGCGGGCCGAGGCGGCCACGGTCGGCACCACGCTGCACGCCACCGCGAACGGCGTCGGCGGTGAGGCGCCCGCGTTCTACGACATCAGCCAGATCTCCAACAGCGACCTGGCGCACGTGATCCCGATCGCGATCATCGTCATCGGCGTGCTGCTCGCGCTGGTCATGCGGTCGCTGGTCGCGCCGCTGTACCTGATCGCGTCGGTGGCGATCTCCTACTTCGCGGCGCTCGGGCTCGCGGTGATCGTCTTCATCAAGCTCGGCAACTCCGGCGGCATCACGTTCATCCTGCCGTTCCTGTTGTTTATCTTCCTGCTGGCGCTCGGCGAGGATTACAACATCCTCGTCATGACCAGAATCAGGGAGGAAGCGCACCATATGCCGCTGCGGGAGGCGGTCACCCGGGCCATCGGCGTCACCGGCACCACGGTGACCTCGGCCGGCCTGGTCCTGGCGGGGACGTTCGCGGTGTTCGCGGTCGTCGGCGGCAGCGGCTCGGGCGGCTCGCAGATCCGGGACGTCGGCATCGGCCTGGCGGTCGGCGTCATCATGGACACGTTCGTGGTCCGCACCGTGCTGGTTCCGTGCACCGTGGTGCTGCTCGGCCGGTGGAACTGGTGGCCGTCGAAGCTGGTCGTCGACTCCCCGGAGGCCGACTCGGTGAGCGCGGACGCGGACGCGCTCGGGCTGGCGACGCCGGGCAGGACGCGCGCGCGGCCGGCTCGGCACGCGACGCGACCGATTCGCCGACGGACAGCGGGTCACCCCGACGCAGCTGAGCGTTTCCGTCAAAGTAACCCCGCTCGGCGCGTCCGGACAGGATAATTGACACCATGACCTCGGACATGCCGAGCGGGGTGCTTTTCTTATCGCACGCTGACCGGGAGACTCTTGACGGAAGTGTGTTCCGTGGGCGGCAGACGACGTACGGCGGGCAGCCGCGGGGCCGGGAAGGGACGCCGATGCAGGAACTGCGCTTCGTCGCGGTCAGCGAGGACGGCAGCTACGCCGTCCTCGCCGTCCCGGGGCGGAGCGCGCGTTTTACCCTGCCGATCGACGAACGACTGCGGGCCGTCGCGCTCGGCCAGACCTCGCGGCTCGCCCAGTACGAGATCGAAGTGGAGAGTCCCTTGCGACCCAAGGAGATCCAGGCACGAATCCGCGCCGGCGAGACGGCGGAGGAGATCGCCGACGCCGCCGGCATCCCGGTCGAGCGCGTGCGCTGGTTCGAAGGACCGGTCCTGGCCGAGCGCGCCTACATCGCCGACCAGGCGCAGGCGGCCTCGGTGCGCCGGGCAGGCGACTCCGGCGGGCCCGGCGCCCGGCTCGGCGACATCGTGCCCGAGCGGATCACCGCGTCCGGCGCGGACGCCCGAGGACGGGCAGTGGGACTCCCGCAAGCGCGGCGACGGCAACTGGCAGGTCACGCTCACGTTCCCGTCCGGCGGCCGGCTGCACGTCGCCGAGTGGGTCTTCGATCCGCGCCGCCGCCACGTCATGCCCGCCGACGACAACGCCGAGCGGCTGTCGCTGCCCGAGTCCGAGCTGCCGCCCGAGCCGGCGCGCTGCCGGGCGAGGCCACCGTCACCCCGCTGGCCCCGCGCCTCGGCGCGGCGGCGGGGATGGGCGGCGGCGGCATGGGCGGCGGCGGCTTCGCCGGCGGCGGTTCCGGCGTCGGCGTGCGTTCCTTCCGCCCGGAGCGCTCGGTCATCCCCGACCGTTCCCTCGGCGGCGACCGGTCGCTGGCCGACCGGCCGCTGTCCCCGCCTCGGCCGCGGTTCACGCTCCGGCCCGGCTTCAGCCGCTTCGGCGTCGCTTCGGCGGCGGATCGACCGGGCATGCCCGAGCGTCCGGCGATGTCGCACCGCGCCGGCGGCGCCCCCGGCTCCGCCCCGGCCGGCCTACCACGACCACACCGCCTTCCGCGATGCCGCCCCCGAGCCGGTCGCCCACCGCGATCCGGCCCCGACGGGCTACCGCGCGCGGCACCCGAGCAGCGGGCGCCGGAGCAGCGGGCACCCGAGCAGCCGGCCCCGGCCGGGACGGTCCCGGTCACCGCGCCGCCGTACGTCTTCGAAGACCTTCCCTCCCCGGCCGGGGACCGGGCCGGGCACACTCCGTCGCGCCACGTCGTCTTCGAAGAGCCCGAGCCCGGCCTACCTCGACGAGCAACCCGAACTCGCGCCGCCGCCAGCAGCGGGTCACGCGCCCACGTCAGCCAGCCCGGGGATGCCCGTCAGCGCGGCACCGGAGGCGGCCCCGGCCCGCGAATTCGCCCCGAACGTCCCGGCGGCGCCGCCGACGCAACAGCCCGAACCCCGCCATCGCCGCCCGGTACGTCACCACGACGGTCGCCGCCGTCCCGCCGCCAGAGCCCGTCACACCCGCGCCTGCGGCGGCGGAGGCACCGAGCGCGCAGGCGCCTGCCGCCCACCAGGCCACCGGGTCGACCGACGGCAATGCGTCCCCGCCGGCGAAGGTCAGCACGCCTGCTCCGGCCGCCGCGTCAGCGGCGACCGCCCTCCCGGCCGAGTCGCCGCCCACCCTCGACAGCTTGCGGCGACCGGCTGGTTGGGCGACCGCTGGTTCGACCGACAGCGGCCGGGAGTCCGGCTGTGGCGAGGCACACAGCGCCGTCCGTCCCCGCGCCGTCCGTCCCCGCAGCCCCCGCGCCCGCAGCCCCCACGCCCGCGGCAGCACGGAACGCGGTCAGCCCGTCCAGACCCGACCGCCTGTACGAACCGGTCGGGGAGACCGGCAGGCAACTCCGGTAGAGCCGGTCCGAGTCTCCGGCGGCTTCCGCGGCGACCACTCCGGCTCCGCAGCACCGCCACGGCCCAAGCCCGACGCCGCACCAAGGACACAGTCGGCAGCGCCAGCGCCCAGGGCGCGGCAAGAAGAGCGCGCAAGGAGCCGCCGGTCGCAGTCGGACGTCGCCCGTCCTGGGACGAAATCGATGCGTGACCGGCGAGCTCCCGGCCAGCAGGCGGACGCAGCCCGGCCCGTGCGGCGGGCTCCCACGGCCGAGGGCTCGCCCGCCCCGCCCCGGTTAGCCGGACTGCTGGAGGGCGAAGCCCCAGTTGAGCACCTTGGCGGTGTCCGTGGCGCCGGTGAAGGGGCTGGAGGCCGGGGAGCCGAGGACTGCGCCGATCAGGGTTCGGCCGTTGCGGACCGCCTCGAAGAGCAGGGTGTGGCCGGCCGCGTTGGTGAAGCCGGTCTTGATGCCGATCAGGCCGACGTAGCTTCCCAGCAGGATGTCGTCGCTGGTCACCGAGATCGCTTTGTGGCCGTCGCCCTTGGGCAGGTTGTACAGACTTCATGGCCACGATCGAGCGGAAGTCGGCGTTCTGCATGGCCGCCTCGCCCAGCGTCACCAGCTCGGCCGGGGTCGAGTAGGTGGAGAACTCGGTCGGGTACGGCAGGCCGTCCGGCGAGGTGAAGTGGGTATTGGCCAGGCCGAGCTTGGCCGCCTCGGCGTTCATCTTGGCGATGAACGCGGGCAGGCCAGGGCCGTAGGTGTTGGCCAGCGTGTACGCGGCGTCGGCGGCCGACATGATCAGCATGATGTGCAGCAGCTCGTCGGTGGTGAAGCGCTCCCCGGGGATCAGCCCGGCCGCCTCCGCGCCGTACCTGGCGACATAGCCGACCACCGCCTTGGGCACGGTGATCTCGCGGTTCAGGTCCCCCGACTGGAGCACGACCAGCGCGGTCATCACCTTGGCGATGGAGGCGATCGGCAGCGGCCACGTCCGCGTCCTTGGACCAGAGCACCTGGCCGGTGGTCGCGTCCACCAGGATGCCCTCCTTGGCCTTCACACCGCGCGGCACGCCGACGACGTTGAGCGCCGGCCCGTCCGGAGCGCTCGCGGTCTTGCTCGCGGAGGCGGCGGGCACGGTCGCCCTGACGGCCCGGCCGGGCGACGAGATCACGACCGGCTTGGTCGCCCCCTGCGCGTCCGGCACGACCGCGGATGAGCACCCCGCCGTCAGCCCTCCGGTAGCCAGCGCCACCCCCGCGATCATCAACCGGACGACCAGACGCATGTGACTCCACGAGGGTAGGCAGTAGGGCGGCGGCGGGCACGGAGGGCGCTCGGCCGCTCCCGATCGTACGATGTTATGTCCGTAGATATCTGGCCAACCGGCTAAGCCGCCACCGACCTGCGGTGACTGAAAAGCCACCTTCCGTAGCTATCGATGCCCGGACGAGGACCCCGCTAAGCACCGGGTCGCGCCCTCACCCACTGGCATAGCCGCACCCATGGGGGCCTCAGTTGTCAAGAGGCCGTGCTGAATTGACCCGGTGACCTGGTTCGCGGTCGCCGGGCTGGGGTGGGACTGCTGTTGCTGGCTTTCCTCGTCGCTGCCGGTTTGTGCCGTCGCGCGGGCCGGGGTCAAGCTGGAGCGCCCGCAGCGGCGCGCCGGCAGGCGCGGGCGAGGACGAACGAGCTTGACGCCGGCGAGCGGCGGCCGATGATCGGGAGCGAGGAAGAGCGCCTTCCTGCGGGTTGTCTGGTGCGGGGGTCGCTGGCTGGTTCCCCGGTGCGTGCGTGGTTGTCGGAGTGGTCTCACATGCACCCATTCGGCTCCTGCCCGAGGCGGGCGGGCGCCATGACCGTGTCATCCGGGGACCGGGCTGCTCAGTCAGGTCATCGAGCGCGGCGGGGCCGGCTCATGCGGATTTGCGAGCTCGCCCGGGGCTGGCGACCCTCCCCGCTAGCTGGGCGCACCGCCGCTGGCGGCGTCGGTGAGCAGGTGATAGGCGCGGGTGAGGAGCTTGCGGGCGATCGCGGTGGTGGCGATCTTCTTGCCGCGGCGGCGGGCGAGGGCCTCGTAGCCGGGGGCGAAGTCCGGGTGCCGCTTGGCGGTCTGCGCGGCCTCGCACAGCACCCACCGCGGCCCAGGTCGGCCCCTGCTTGGAGATGTGCCCGTGGTGGACGGTGCGGTCGCTGCCGCGCACGGTCGGGGTGAGCCCGGCCCAGGACGCCAGCTTGCGGGCCGAGCCGAAGCGGGTGATGTCGCCGATCTCGGCGAGCAGGACCAGCGCGGTGAACGGGCCCACGCCGGGCAGCTGGGTGAGCACCTTGACCCGCGGGTCGGCCTTGGCCCGCTGGCGCACCTCCGCGTCCAGCCGGTCGATGGGCTGCTGCAGGGCGTCCATCAGCGCCAGGGCGTCGTCGATGACCTCGCGGGAGACCGCCGGCAGCTCCAGCGCGGCGAGCCACCGGCGGCCCGGGCCGCTCCAGCAGCCCGCCGGCCGGCCGTGGCCGTGGTCGGCCAGGACCGCGTGGATCCGGTTGCGCAGCAGGGTCCGCAGCCGGACCAGCTGCGCCCGGTGCCGCAGCACGCGCCCGCAGCTGGCGCACCTCCGGCGGCGCGATCCACGCCTCCGGCAGCAGGTCGGCGCGCAGCAGCTGCGCCAGGGTGGCGGCGCCGACCTTGTCGTTCTTCAGCCGCGCCGAGGCGATCGCCTTGCACTGCAGCGGGTGCACCATGTGCGGCTCGAAGCCGTAGTCCTCGAGCAGCTCCAGCAGCCACCCCCAGCCGAACGCGGCCTCGTACGCCGCCGGCGTGCCCGCCGGCAGCTCCCCGATCACCGACAGGATCGGCTTCGACGCCGTTGGGCACGTTGCGGTTGGCGAGGACCTCGCCACCCTCATCGATCACCGCCACCTGGGAACGCTTGCGGTGGACGTCGATTCCGACGTAGACAGACATCGAGGGCCTCCTTCCCGAGCTCGTATGTCACCCGGAACGTACGTTCACCGGGCTGAGCAGGGAAGGGGGCCCGGCCTCACGCCCGGTCCCCCATAGGGTCAGGTCAGGCGCGTCCCAGCCAGGTACTCGCAGGTCGGGGCTAACCCTCCAAAATTAAAACAAGCACCAACATTTTGGAACGTACCGTTGCTTCGCCTTCCCCGCCCACGCGACCCGGAGGGCGGCCCGTAGGGGCCGAAGAGCGATCCCCCGCGCGCCCTCGCGCGCCCTCGCGATCCCCCGCGCGCCTTCACGCGCCCGCGGCGCCCTCGCGCGCGCTTCTTGCTGTTATCTGGCTCTGTTATCGGCAGCATCCAACGTCAGGACGTAACCACCGCGAATCAGGAGGTTAACGCCCGACACGGGTGCTCTCGTTGTCATGGTCGCACAGCGTTACCGAACGCGCTGATATAGCTATCAATTGATTGCTCATCGGCACCGACTGATTACTCATCGGCACCGACGCCGGACGGGATCCATGAACCACAGCGAATGGGGCGGATGAGCGGTGAGGATGCGGGCGCTGATCGCCGGCTCGGCCGTGCTGATGGCAGGCATCGTCGCCTGCGGCTCTTCTTCGGGCGGGGCCGCGATGTCCGCCTCTGTCACCAGCGCTTCGGCTTCGGCGTCAGCAGCGCGCTTGACGAAGCGCGAGAAGGGGAAGGCCAGCAC
>CAVZHA010000008.1:0-145662 GCA_963774945.1 uncultured Actinomycetota bacterium
CCGCCAACCGGTCCAGCTGCCCGGCCATGACCTCGGCCCCGCCCGCCGGACGGCGGAGCACGGACTCGTCGAGCGCGACCTGGAGGACCGGAGGCCCGATCGGACGGTGCAGGATCGCCTGCCTGGCCATCCGCAGCCGCACCCGCCGGGCGACTTCGGCCGGGCCGAGATCCGGGTTGTGGGTTCTGACGACCGTGCTCGTGTAGTCCTCGGTCTGGAACAGCCCGGGGACTAGTTCCCCGTTGTAGACGAACAACCGCGACGCCGCGGCCTCGAGCCCTACGTAGAGGTCGAAGTAGTCGGGCATCGCGTCGGCGAACGCCTGCCACCAGCCGCGCGCCTTGGTCTCCTTGGCCAGGCCCATCAGGGCGCTGGTGATGTCGGGACTGGCACCGTAGACGCGGCACATGGCCTCCACATCGAGGCTGCGCAGGCTGGTCTGGCCGGTCTCGATACGCCACATCTTGGCCTCGGACCATTCGAGTCCGCGAGCCGCGTCGCGCACCGTCAGGCCGGCCGCATTGCGCAGGTCGCGAAGGTAGCGACCCAGCTGCCGGCGAGGAACAGTGGAGCCGGTTGAAATGTCGGCCACAGCCGCACCTGCCTCGATCTGAGAGAGTCCGTCATCCGATATGAAAGACTCTCATCGAGACATTTTCTATGCAATAAGCTATGTGCAACTTTAATTCGTCATATTCGAAGTGAAAGGTTGCATACTGAGTCTTCGCCCTGTGATGCTTGTGTCGCGCGCCCACGCTTGTCGGGCGCGTCCCCTGGCCCCGCGGTGAAGAACGCCTGGGGGCCGCGCGGGGCCAGGGGTCCCAGCCGCGGGTGATCCGCGGGGACCCGATGGGCCGGCCTGCTAGCGGGCGAACTCGGTCGCGCGGGACTCGCGGACGACGGTGACCCGGATCTGGCCGGGGTAGGTGAGCTCCTCCTCGACCTGCTTGGCGATGTCGCGGGCGATCACCTGGGCCTGGATGTCGTCGATCTTGTCCGGCCTGACCATGACGCGGATCTCGCGGCCGGCCTGCATGGCGAAGACCTTCTCGACGCCCTCCTTCTCGGCCGCGATCTGCTCCAGCCGCTCCAGGCGCTTGACGTACAGCTCGAGCGACTCGCGTCGCGCGCCCGGGCGGCCGCCGCTCATCGCGTCGGCGGCCTGGGTGAGGACGGCCTCGACGGTGCGCATCTCGACCTCGTTGTGGTGCGCCTCGATCGCGTGCACGACGTCCTCCGACTCGCCGTACTTCCTGGCGATGTCCGCGCCGATCAGCGCGTGGCTGCCCTCGACCTCGTGGGTGAGCCCCTTGCCGATGTCGTGCAGCACCGCGCACCGCCGCAGCAACTGCGGGTCAAGGCCGAGCTCGCTCGCCATCATGCCGGCCAGGTGGGCGGACTCGATCAGGTGGTTGAGCACGTTCTGGCCGTAGGAGGTGCGGTAGCGCAGGCGGCCGAGGAGCGCGATGAGCTCCGGGTGCATGTCGGTGATGCCGAGCCCGGTCATCGTGTCCTCGCCGGCCCGCTGGCAGATCTGCTCGATCTCGGCCTTGCCGCGCTCGTAGGCCTCCTCGATCCGCTGCGGGTGGATGCGGCCGTCGTTGATCAGCCGCTCCAGGGTGAGCCTGCCGATCTCCCGGCGGACCGGATCGAAACAGGAGAGCAGCACCGCCTCGGGGGTGTCGTCGATGATCAGGTTGACGCCGGTCACCGACTCGAAGGCGCGGATGTTGCGGCCCTCGCGGCCGATGATCCTGCCCTTCATCTCGTCGCCGGGCAGGTGCATGACCGAGACCACGGACTCGGTCGTCTGCTCGACCGCGACCCGCTGGATGGCGAGCGTCACGATCTTGCGGGCGCGCTTGTCGGCCTCGGCCTTGGCCGTCGCCTCGATGTCCCGGATGGTCAGCGCGGCCTCGCGCTTGGCCTGGTTCTCGAGGGTGGCGACGAGCTCGGCCTTGGCCTGGTCGGCGGTCAGGCTGGCGACCCGCTCGAGCTCGGCCTGGGCGCGGACGCCGGCCTCGGCGATGGTCTCCGCCCGCAGGTCGAGCTCGCCCCGGCGGCGATCGAGGGCCTGGCCGCGGTCCTCGAGGCGGCGGCTCTCGTCGTCGAGCCGCTGCTCACGCTCGCCGATCCGCTGCTCGCGCCGTTCCAGGTCGCCGCGGAGCCCGCGCACCTCGTCCTTGGCCAGCCGGAGCTCGTCCTCGACCGCACGCCGACGCTCGGCGCCCTGCTCGGCCGCCTGCTCGGTCGCGATCTGGACGGCCTGCCGGGCGGCCTGCTCGGCCGCCTCGGTGGCGCGGCCGAGGATCTTGTCCGCCTCGGCCAGCGCGCGGGCCCGGATCTGCTCGGCGTCGGCCTGCGCCTGCTCGGCCAGCGCGGCCGCGCTGGCGGTGGCCGGGGCGCGGGCGGGGATGCGGCGTAGCACGACCACGAGCACTCCGAGCGCGAGGGCCAGGGCGAGAACGCCGATCACCAACAACGCGCCTGCGCCGCTCACGGTCGCCCCTTCCGTTATGCACCAAACCGTCACACACCAAGCGATGGCGTTGCGCGGCAACGGACGGCCCGCGGGGTACGGCCGGGACGATCAGGCCGGCCGTGCTCATTACCGGCCAGCGCCGTGCAACGTTTCACTGCCGTGAGGTTAAGCGTTTATAACGTTTTGAGCAAGGAGATACGCCCTGTGGCAACCAAAGTTCGCATTATGTAGTTATTTGGCGTCATTCAGTATCGGAATCTTCGTAGTCAAACGAAGGCTCATCCTCTAGCGCCGCGCTCTCCCCTTCGGCCTCTAGGGCCTCCCTGATCACACGGAAGGCGAGCCCGGGCGAGTACCCCTTGCGAGCGAGCATCCCGGCCAGCCGCCGGGTCCGCTGGTCGGCCGGCAGTCCCCGGGTCCCGGGGATCTTCCGCTCCACCAGCCGCCGGGCGGCGGTGACCTCGGCGTCGGGGCTGAGCTGCTCGTCGAGGGCGGCCCTGATCTCGTCGGCGGCCACCCCGCGCTGCTTCAGCTCGGCGCTCAGCGCCCGCCCGGCCAGCCCCCGGCTGTAGTGCCGGGATTCGACCCAGGAGCGGGCGAACGCGGCGTCGTCGATCAGGCCGACGTCCTCGAACCGGGCGAGCACCTCGTCGGCCGCCTCGTCGGGGATGCCCCGCTTGCGCAGCGCGACCGCGAGCTGGGCCCGGGTCCGGGGCGCCAGCGTCAGCAGCGTCAGGCACACCTGCCGCGCTCGCGCCTCCGGATCCTCATCGACCTGCTCCCGGTCCTCGCTATCCCGGCCTGCGCTGCGCTGCCGGGGTTCTTTTCTGCGGGCCATCGGAACCTACGCTCACGCGCCGCCTGCGGGCACCGGGACGGCCGGCGCGGGGACGGTGGCGTCGTTGTCCAGGCGCGGGCCGACGCCGAGCTTCTCCTTGATCCGCTTCTCGATCTCCTCGGCCCGGTCCGGGTTCTCCTTCAGGTAGTTACGCGCGTTCTCCTTGCCCTGGCCGAGCTGGTCGCCCTCGTAGGTGTACCAGGCGCCGGACTTGCGGACGATCCCCTGCTCCACGCCGAGGTCGATGAGCCCGCCTTCCCTGCTCACTCCGACTCCGTACAGGATGTCCATCTCGGCGGTCTTGAAGGGGGGCGCCATCTTGTTCTTCACGACCTTGACGCGGGTCCGGTTGCCGACCGCGTCGGTGCCGTCCTTGAGCGTCTCGATCCGCCTGATGTCCAGCCGCACCGACGCGTAGAACTTCAGCGCCTTGCCGCCGGTGGTCGTCTCCGGCGAGCCGAACATGACGCCGACCTTTTCCCGGAGCTGGTTGATGAAGATGGCGGTGGTCTTGGTGTTGCTGACGGCGCCGGTGATCTTGCGCAGGGCCTGGGACATCAGCCGGGCCTGGAGGCCGACGTGGCTGTCGCCCATCTCGCCCTCGATCTCCGCCTTGGGGACGAGGGCGGCCACCGAGTCGACGACCACGATGTCGATCGCGCCCGAGCGGATCAGCATGTCCATGATCTCCAGGGCCTGCTCGCCGGTGTCCGGCTGGGAGACCAGCAGCGCCTCGGTGTCCACGCCGAGCCTCTGCGCGTACTCCGGGTCGAGCGCGTGCTCCGCGTCGATGAACGCGGCGATGCCGCCCGCTTTCTGTGCATTTGCCAGGACGTGCAGCGCGAGCGTCGTCTTGCCTGAACTCTCTGGCCCGTAGATCTCGACGATGCGGCCACGGGGCAGCCCGCCGATGCCGAGGGCAACGTCAAGGGCGATCGACCCGGTGGGGATCACCTCGACCGGGACGCGCGTCTCCTCGCCGAGCCGCATGATCGAGCCCTTGCCGAACTGCCGATCGATCTGGAGGAGCGCCGCCTCGAGCGCCTTTTCCTTGTCGCCGGCCCGATCCGGGGCCGACTTGCCGCTTGGTGCCATGAGGACTCCCTGCCATCTGTATAGCTTCTGCGGTTGCAGAGGAACTTGAGTGGCGCCGGGTGCCTCGCCCCTCGCCATCACCACACGCTACGCGCCGCCACTGACATTCCCGGGGCCATTCCCGTGCCGCTCCGCACGGACAGCGAAAACGCGCTCCGGATGGCCGCTCGCCGTCCGGCAGTCACCACTATAGTGGAACGGTTGTTCGAGCATGGGCAAGACACGCCGATTCGTTTCGATCGGGCCGAGACGGAGCGGTTCGCGGCGGGGCCGAGCCGGGATTTGGGAGACGGTGGCCGCAGGGGCGGAGCCAGGGACCGTTCGAGATGACGGGTTTGGCTTTTTTACCTGAGCGACTCGGGGACGTTGAAGGTGTCGCAGACGGCGCGCCAGACCACCTTCGCGTCCTCGCCGTCGGCGAGGGCCTTGTTGACGGTGCGGCCGCCGAGGCCGGACAGCACGTAGTCCTTGGCCACGCTCTCGGCGTAGGCCTCGCCGAACTGCCGCCCGCATCAGGTCCCAGAACATTGTCAGCCGCACCGATACAGGCTACCGGGGCCGGCGGCCATCTGCGGGGGGCAAACCGGGACCGCCGGCCGCCCGGGCCGCCCGCCCTGCCCGCGACCGGCCGCGGGCCGTCCTACCTGCCCGGACGCCGACGGGAGACCCAGAGCAAACTTTCAGGATCAATGGGAGATAATCGGGACATTTAAGGCTGGTATGTCGTTGTGCCCAATGGGGAACCTAATAGGTCAAGGGGCGCGTGCAGCCAGTAACCGGCACCGCGGAGCAGGAGCGGCAATGTCCTCGAAAGTCACAGGCGATGCCCAGTCAGACGCGGGCCCCGGTGGCGACAAAAATCAGGCTTTGCCTACCGAAATGGTGGATAACTCGGCGGCCGAGGCGGGGGCGCTGACGGTGGCGGAGAACCCCGAGCCGGCGGCGGAATCCGGGACGGCGAGATCAGAATCGGGGCCGGAGGCGGCGGAGTTCGTACCGGAGCAGCCGACCGGGACGATGGACGCGGCCGGGCCGGGCGAGGGCGCCGCATCGGTTGAGCCGCCCGCGGGCGAAGACGCGGACTACGACGAAGACGAAGACCGCGAGTACCGAGACGAACTGTCCGACCCGGCGGAACCGACCGAGCTGATCGCGATGACCGAGCCGGTCGACATGGCCGAGCCGGTCGAGCGGCGCAGGCCCAGGCGGGGCTGGCAGAGCGCGCTGATCGCGCTCGGGTTCGTCGTGGCGGCGGCGGCGATCGTCGGCGGCGCGATCGCGATCGTCGGCTCGCTCACCCACGGCTTCAAGAAGCCGGTGGTCATCCACTACAAGAAGTCCGCGGTCTTCTCGCTCAAGACCGGGCAGTGCATCGACCCGAACGGGCAGACCGCGACGATCGTCTCCTGCGCCACGCCGCACGACGCGGAGGTGTTCGCCACGTTCGCGCTGCCGGGATCGAAGTGGCCGGGAACCGCGGCGGTGGGCGCGGCGGCCAGTTCCGGGTGCTCGACCCGGCTCAGCGGGTACCTGAACCCGCAGCTCGCGATCAGCCTCAAGTCGACCTACATCTACCCCGACTCGGTGGCCTGGCAGGCCGGCACGCGGACCGTGATCTGCGAGGTGCGGGCGAGCACGGGCCAGCTCACGGGGTCGGTGGCGGGGGCCGGCACCACCTCGGGGTAGCCACGCCTGGCCTGGTCGCGGCCTAGGCTCAGCAGCCGCCGGGCGGACCGGGCACGCCCGGACCGGTCTGCGCGTCGTCGACGATGCCGACCGGGGCGGGCCTGCTGTAGGCGCCGAGGTGGACCACGTACCAGTCGCCGCGCCAGGAGATCAGCGACGTGATGCCGAACGAGCGGGTGACGCCGCCCCGCTCGTACACGACCCGCGGGCCGGGGACGTGCCAGTAGCCGATGCTGTTGTAGCAGGCGCCCGGCGGCACCCAGATCGCGTACTGCATGGGGACGATGACCTTGAGCAGTGTCGCGTGCTGGCCGATCAGCGGGCGGACGGCGGCGACGTCGAGGGCGAATTCGCCCCAGAGCCGGCTCTGCCAGTCCTCGGCCGGGTCCGCAATGGCCTTGACCTGCTCATACGCCTTCACCGGGAAGAACGCGGGCCTGGCGTAGTCCGCGTTGCCGGTGGTGACGGCGAGCCAGAAGTCGTGGATGAGGTTCTTGAACGCGGTGTCCGTCGTGCTTGGCAGCGTCCGCGTCTGCGGGAGGGTGGCCGCGCTCGGCGGCGCGACCAGGAGCGCGGCGGGCTTGGCGGGCGGCGGCGCGGGGTTCGGCTTCGGCGTCGGGGCCGGCGCCATCGCCGGCTGTGCGGCGGTCGGGTGGCCGACGGTGGCGGCGGCGCTGGCGGTGACCGATGCGGTCCTGCTGACTGTCGCCGTCGTCCCGGTGGCGGCGCAGCCCGTGAGAGCCCCCGCCGCGAGTACGGCCCCTATCGTTCGCCATCTCACGAACGAGGGACATACCCGAATCGGCGGCGGCTGCACGCTGGGCAACGGAGCGGTTCCTGGTGCTGATCGGCTACGCCCTGGACGGGGCTCTGTTGGCCGGTCGGCTACGCCATCGACAGCGGCTATTAGTGTCGATGGCGTAGCCGACCGGGGGTGCCGGCCGATGGCGTCGGTGCGCAGGCGCGCGCAGGCGGCCGGGAATGTCGGTGGGTGGAGGCAGACTGGAGGATGGACGGCGCTGGGCCGGGGCGGGTGGATTTGACGCTTGCTCCTGGAGGGCGGCGCGTTTGAGGGTGAGTTTGAGCGTGAGAGGGCGGATTGGCTGAGCCGGTGAGCAGCGCGGACGCGCTGGACGGGTTCTCGACCGCGACGCGGGCGTGGTTCGAGGGCGCCTTCGCCGTGCCTACCCAGGCCCAGGCGCAGGCCTGGCGGGCGATCGGGAAGGGCGAGGACACGCTGGTCATCGCGCCGACCGGGTCGGGCAAGACGCTGGCCGCGTTCCTGTGGGCGATCGACCGGCTGGCGGCGACGCCGCCGCCGTCGGACAAGAACCGGCGCTGCCGGGTGATCTACGTGTCGCCGCTGAAGGCGCTGGCGGTCGACATCGAGCGGAACCTGCGATCGCCGCTGACCGGGATCGGGCAGGCGGCCCGGCGCCTCGGCCTGCCCGAGCCCGAGATCGCGGTGGCGGTGCGGACCGGTGACACCGCCGCCGACGAGCGGCGGAAGATCGTCGCGCACCCGCCGGACATCCTCATCACCACCCCCGAGTCGCTCTTCCTGCTGCTCACCTCGCAGGCGCGGGACACCCTGCGCGGGGTCGAGACGGTCATCGTGGACGAGGTGCACGCGGTCGCGGGCACCAAGCGGGGCGCCCACCTGGCCCTGTCGCTCGAGCGGCTCGACGCGCTGCGCGGCGCCGGCGGCGGGCGGGCGCAGCGGGTGGGGCTGTCGGCCACCGTTCGGCCGGCCGCCGAGGTGGCGACCTTCCTGGGCGGGGCGCGGCCGGTCACGGTGGTGCAGCCGGCCAGCGCCAAGCAGCTGGAGCTTGAGGTCATCGTCCCGGTCGAGGACCTCAGCGACATGGAGAGCGCCGGCGGGGCCGACGGCGAGGACGACCCGGTGCGGCGGCGGTCGATCTGGCCGCACGTCGAGGAGCGGGTGCTCGACCTGATCGAGGCGCACCGGTCGACGATCGTGTTCGCCAACTCACGGCGGCTGGCCGAGCGGCTCTGCGGCCGCCTGAACGAGCTGGCGACGGAGCGGGCCTGGACGGCCGCGGACAGCAGCGGCGAGGGCGCGGGGGGCGGGCCGGGCGGCGGCGGGTTCTACCCGAACGGGGCCGGCGGGACCTGGGACATGGCCGGGACCGGGGGCGGCGGCCGCGCTGGGACGGGGGCGCGAGCGGGGCTGGGGGCGCCAGCGGGGCTGGGGTCCCGGCCGGGGTCGGTCCTGACGGGACCGTGGTCATCGCGCGGGCGCACCACGGGTCGGTCTCGCGGGTCGAGCGGTCCGAGATCGAGGAGGCGCTCAAGGCCGGCCGGCTGCCGGCCGTGGTGGCGACCTCGAGCCTCGAGCTCGGCATCGACATGGGCGCGGTCGACCTGGTCATCCAGGTCGAGTCGCCGCCCTCGGTGGCGAGCGGCCTGCAGCGGGTCGGCCGGGCCGGGCACAACGTCGGCGACGTCTCCCGCGGCGTCATCTTCCCCAAGTACGCGGGCGACCTGATCCAGGCCTCGGTCGTGGCCGAGCGGATGCAGGAGCGCGCGATCGAGGAGCTGCGGATCCCCCGCAACCCCCTCGACGTGCTCGCCCAGCAGGTGGTGGCGATGGCCGCGCTCGACGACTGGCCGGTCGACGAGCTCGAGGCGGTGGTCCGCCGGGCGGCGCCGTTCAGCGGGCTGACCAGGCCGGTGCTCGAGGCGGTGCTGGACATGCTGGCCGGCCGGTACCCGGGCGAGGAGTTCGCCGGGCTGAAGCCGCGGGTCGTGTGGGACCGGGTGGCCGGAGTGATCCACGGACGGCCGGGGGCGCAGCGGCTGGCGGTCACCAGCGGCGGCACCATCCCCGACCGGGGCTACTTCGGGGTGTTCCTCGCCTCCGGGGCCGAGGCCGGCCGGGGGGTCGCCGACGACGCCGGCGGGACCATCACCGTGCGCGGGGCCGGGGCCAGGCAGCCGAAGCGGGTCGGCGAGCTCGACGAGGAGATGGTGTACGAGTCGCGGGTCGGCGACGTGTTCGTGCTCGGCGCCTCGTCCTGGCGGATCGAGGACATCACCCCGGACCGGGTGCTGGTGCTGCCCGCGCCCGGCCAGCCGGGCAAGCTGCCGTTCTGGCATGGCGACACGCCCGGGCGGCCGGCCGAGCTCGGCAAGGCGATCGGGGCCAAGGTCCGCGAGCTCGCGGCGCTGCCCGAGGCGAAGGCGGTGGCGTCGCTGCGGGCGGGCGGGCTCGACGAGCTCGCCGCCCGCAACCTGGTCAGGTACCTGGGCGAGCAGCGGCAGGCGACCGGCCACGTGCCGGACGACCGGACGCTGGTGGTGGAGCGGTTCAGGGACGAGCTCGGCGACTGGCGGGTGGTGCTGCACTCCCCCTACGGCGACCGGGTGCACGCCCCGTGGGCGCTGGCCATCTCGGCCCGGCTGCGCGAGCGCTACGGCGGGATGGACGTGCAGGCGCTGCACACCGACGACGGGATCATCATCCGGGTCCCGGACTCCGACGAGCCGCCGCCGGCCGGGGTAGCGCTGCTCGACCCGGACGAGATCGGCGAGATCATCACCGCCGAGGTCGGCGGGAGCGCGCTGTTCGCGTCCCGGTTCCGCGAGTGCGCCGCCCGGGCGCTGCTGCTCCCCCGCCGGCAGCCGGGCCGGCGCACCCCGCTCTGGCAGCAGCGGCAGCGGTCGGCCCAGCTGCTCGAGATCGCGGCGCAGTTCCCGGGGTTCCCGATCACGCTGGAAACCGTCCGGGAGTGCCTGCAGGACGTGTTCGACGTGCCTGCCCTGACCGAGGTGCTGCGCGACCTCGCCGCCCGCCGGATCCAGCTGGTGGAGGTGGAGACCGCCACCCCGAGCCCGTTCGGGCGGAGCCTGCTGTTCCGCTACGTCGGCGCGTTCATGTACGAGGGCGACGCGCCGCTGGCCGAGCGCCGGGCGCAGGCGCTCGCGCTCGACCCGGCCCTGCTGGCGGAGCTGCTCGGCACCGAGGCGCTGCGCGAGCTGCTCGACCCGGCCGTGGTGACCGAGACCGAGGCCGACCTGCAGCACCTGTCGGCCGGCCGGCGCGGCCGCGACGCCGAGGCGGTGGCCGACCTGCTGCGCACGTCGGGGCCGCTGACCGGCGAGGAAGTGGCGGCCCGGTGCGTGACCCCGGAGTTCGCGGGCGAGTGGCTGGCGTCGCTCGCGTCCGCCCGGCGGACCATCGAGGTGCGGGTGGCCGGGCAGCAGATGTGGGCGGCGATCGAGGACGCCGGGCGGCTGCGGGACGCGCTCGGGGTGGCGCTGCCGGTCGGCATCCCCGAGGCGTTCACCGAGCCGCTCCCCGACCCGCTGGGCGACCTGGTGGCGCGGTGGGCGCGGACGCACGGCCCGTTCACCGCCGCCGACGTGGCCTCGCGCTACGGGCTCGGGGTGGCGGTGGTGGCGATGACGCTGCGGCGGCTCGCGGCCGACGGCCGGGTCGCGGAGGGCGAGTTCCTCACCACCCAGCACGGCACCCAGTGGTGCGACAGCGAAGTGCTGCGGATGCTGCGGCGGCGCAGCCTGGCCCGGCTGCGGAAGGAGGTCGAGCCGGTCCCGGCGGCCGTGCTCGGCCGGTTCCTGCCCGCCTGGCACGGCATCGAGGAGTCGGGCGGGCCGGACGCGGGGCGCGGGCGCGGCACCGGTCCGGGTGCGGGCGGCGGCGGGGGCTGGCGGCGGCGGGCGGACGCGGGCTCGGTCCTTGAGGCGATCGAGCGGCTGGCGGGCGCGCCGGTGCCGGCCGCGGCGCTTGAGACGCTGGTGCTGCCGGGGCGGGTCCCCGGCTACTCGCCGGCGCTGCTCGACGAGCTCACCTCGGCGGGCGAGGTGGTCTGGGCCGGGGCGGGCACGGTCGGCACCGGCGACGGCTGGCTGGTGCTCGCGCCCGCCGAGTCGGCCCCGCTGCTGCTGCCGGAGCCGGGCGAGCTGACCATGACGCCGCTGCACGGAGCGGTGCTGACCGCGCTCGAGGGCGGCGGCGGGCTGTTCTTCCGTATGCTCGGCGACCGGGTGGCGCGAGTGCTCGACGGCCACCCGCCCGACGACGGCGACCTCGTGTCGGCGGTGTGGGACCTGGTCTGGGCGGGACTGCTGACCAACGACACGATGGCGCCGCTGCGGGTGGTCACGTCCGGCGGGTCCGCCGCCCGGCGGCCGGCCGCGCCCCGGCGGACGACATCGGTGTCGCTCAGCCCGAGCGGGCGCGGCCCCGCCACGCCGGCCGTGCCCGGGGTGTTCAACCCCCGCCCGGCTGGCGGGCGAACGGGCGGCTACGGCGGCGGCCGGTCGGGCGGGTACGGCGGCGGCTACGGCGGCCGGGCCCGGCGGCCGGCGATGCCGTCGCGGACCGGTCCGCCCACGGTCAGCGGCCGCTGGTCGCTGCTGCCCGACCGGCACGGCGTGCCGGCCGCGGCCGTGACCGGGCTCGGCGGCGACGGCGCCGCGGAAGCCGCCGTGCTCGGCGGCCCGGCGGCGGCGACCATGCGGGCGCACGCGCTGGCGCTCACCCTGCTCGAGCGGCACGGGGTGCTGACCAGGGGCGCCGTCGCGGCCGAGCGGGTGCCGGGCGGGTTCGCGGCGGTCTACCCGGTGCTGCGGGCGATGGAGGAGACCGGCCAGTGCCGCCGCGGCTACTTCGTCGAGGGCCTCGGCGCGGCCCAGTTCGCGCTGCCGGGCGCGGTCGACCGAATGCGGGCGATGGCGGGCGACCTGGTCGCGGGGGGCACTGCCGACGGCGGCGGGGCGGCCGATTCGGACCGGCGCGGCCGGTCGGTGGTGCTCGCCGCGGCCGACCCGGCGCAGCCCTACGGGGCGGCCCTGCCATGGCCGTCGCGCCCCGAGGAGACCGCCACCTCGCACCGGCCCGGCCGCAAGGCGGGCGCGGTCGTGGTGCTGTTCGCGGGCGAGCTAGCGCTCTACGTCGAGCGGGGCGGTAAGACGCTGCTGTCCTGGACCGACGACCCGGCCGTGCTGGTGCCGTGCGCGCACGCGCTCGCGGCGGCCGTCCGGGACGGGGCACTCGGCCGGATGACGGTCGAGAAGGCCGACGGGGGCACCGTTCACGACTCGCCGCTGGCGGCGGCGCTGTCGGCGGCCGGCTTCCGCGCCACTCCCCGGGGCCTGCGGCTGCGCGGTTAGCGAGCGGGGCGCCCGGCCGGACCTGTCAGCTACGCCAGCGACAGGTTTCGGAGCCTGTCAGCTACGCCAGCGACATCGCCTACTGGGGTCGATGGCGTAGGCGACAGGTGGCGATTGGGGTCGGTGGCGTAGGCGACAGCGTCGCGCGTGGCGAGACCTGCGGCCTTGCGGCCTGGCATCGGCTCAGTGTCCTCACTGTCACCACGCGCAACAGGCCGGACGGATTTTGGGGTCATCGTGGGAAGTTCGGGTCGCGGGGTGCCCCCGGCGGCACACGCTGACGTCTGCGGCCGAAAAGCGCCCCCTCAACTGCACACGGTCTTGGCTCGGGCCTCGCGACGAGGGAAAGGCGGCGGTTACCGGCGGCCGGTAGGCCGGGGGCCAGCGGGAGAGCACAGCCCTAAGCGCCCGGAGGTGAGCGGGAAACGCTGTGAAAGGGGGCGGGATGACGATTTCTGCAATTTCTCGGCGTTGGGGTCACTCTTTTTCCGCGCCATGACCGTTTTTTCATAGACATCGTTATCCAACCAGCGCAGGATTGACGGGCTGGTTGGAGAGAACTCTGCGAGAAAAGGGTCAGATGCGATACAAGAGACTATTGCGCGGGGCCGCGATCGCGACCCCGGTTACGTTGGTAGCCATGTCGGCGGTTGCGCTGCCGGCGGCGGCTGAGGCGCAGACGACCGCGCGGGCCGCGGCGACTGCCGCCGTCCAGCCGCCACTGACCGCGGCGCAGGCTGCGGCGTTGTCCAGGAACGTCACCGACAAGGTGATCGTGGTATTCAAGAACCAGTTCACCGGCGTGGCCGACACGCCGAGCAACGCGGCCGTCCGGGCGGCGGACGTCAAGTCGATCCAGAGCGGCGTGATGGCGCAGCTCAGCCAGACCCACGCGGCCAACGTAAAGACCTTCTCACTGATCAACGCGGTCTCCGCGACCGTCTCGCCGGGCGAGGCCAAGTACCTGGCGGGCAACCCCGCCGTCAGCGAGGTCGTCCCCGACCTGCCGATCCCGCTCCAGGCGAGCGATTCCCCGGTCACCATCGCGCACAGCGCGGCCAAGGCGAGCGGGGTCAAGCCGCTGCCGGGGGCGTGCACGACGGGCAAGACGGTGCAGCTCAACCCGGAGGCGATCGAGAACATTCACGCCGCCACCCAGTCGGGCACCGGCAACGCGGCCCAGGCGCTCGGGTACACCGGCGCCGGCGTCAAGGTGGCGTTCATCGCCGACGGGGTCAACATCAACAACCCCGACTTCATCCGCGCCAACGGCCAGCACGTCTTCGTTGACTACCAGGACTTCAGCGGGGCCGGCACCAACGCGCCGACCTTCGGCGGCGAGGCCTTCCTCGACTCGAGCTCCATCGCCGCGCAGGGCCGCGAGGTCTACAACGTGGCCGGCTACGGCATCGGGCTCAGCACCGCCTGCAAGATCCGGATCCTCGGGGTGTCGCCGGGCGCAAGCCTGGTCGGGCTGAACGTGTTCGGCCAGGCCGAGGACGCCTACAACTCGGTGTTCCTCGCGGCCATCAACTACGCGGTCAACCACGACCACGTCAACGTGATCAACGAGTCGTTCGGCAGCAACCCGTTCCCCGACTCCGCCAGCCTCGACCTGACCAAGATGGCCAATGACGCCGCGGTCAAGGCGGGCGTGACCGTCACCGTGTCGAGCGGCGACGCCGGGGTGACCAACACCATCGGCTCGCCCGCGACCGACCCGAACGTGATCTCGGCCGGCGCGTCGACCACGTACCGGGCCTATGCCCAGTCCGGGATCGGCGACATCACCGCCCCCGGCGTCAAGGGCTGGATTGACAACAACATCAGCGGGCTGAGCTCGGCCGGCTTCGCCCAGAACGGCGCGACCGTCGACGTGGTCGCGCCGGGCGACCTCAACTGGGCGCTGTGCACAGCCGACCCGGCCATGTACGCCGACTGCACCGACTTCAGCGGCAACGGCTCACCGGTCGAGCTCACCGGCGGCACCAGCGAGTCGGCGCCGCTCACGGCCGGAACGGCCGCGCTGGTCATCCAGGCCTACCGCAAGGCGCACAACGGCGCCACCCCGTCCCCGGCCGTGGTCAAGCAGATCATCGTGTCCACCGCCGAGAACATCAACGCCCCGGGCGACCAGCAGGGCGCGGGCATGATCGACGCCTACGCGGCCGTCCTGGCGGCGAAGTCGTACCACCTCAGCAAGACGGCCGGGCACACCATCCTGGCCAGCGCCACCCAGCTCAACGCCGTCGGGCGGCCGGGCGCGACCGAGAAGTTCACCGAGAAGCTGACCAACGACGGGGCCGGCAGCGTGACCGTCGGCCTGTCCACCCGGACCCTGTCGCCGTACAAGGCGGTCTCGACCAAGTCCCTGTCGCTGACCAACGCCGGCAACTACGAAACCGCGGTCACCTTCACCGTGGCCCCCGGGCAGGCGCGGCTGAACGCGTCGGTCTCGCTGGTCGGGCTGGTCAACCTCAGCCTGGTCGCGCCCAACGGCGACCTGGCCGAGTACAACCTGCCGCAGGGCGTCGGCAACTACGGCAACGCCCAGGTGGCCAACCCGGCGCCGGGCAAGTGGACGGCGCTGATCTCGACCGACGGGTTCGGCCCGGCCGTGCCCGCCCAGTTCCAGGCCGGCACCGCCACCTGGCAGCGCTTCGGCACGGTGTCGCCGAGCTCGCTGAAGCTGGCGGGCGGCGCCTCGGGCAGCTTCACGCTGACGGTGGCGACGCCGTCGCAGCCCGGCGACCAGGCCGGCTCGATCATGGTGCACAACTCGGCCAACGTGCCCGGCTTCGCGGTGGAAACCTCGATCCCGGTCACGCTGCGCTCGCTCGTGCCGTCCCTCTCGACGACCTTCAGCGGCACCCTGACCGGCGGTAACGGGCGGGAGCTGAGCACCGGCCAGACCGCCTACTACCAGGTCGCGGTCCCGTCGGGTACCAGCGCCCTGAACGTCAGCGTCGACACTCACGACGCCAGCAACACCCTGTTCGCCGAGCTGGTCGACCCGAGCGGCGACGCCGTCTCGGCCGCCGCCAACGGCCTGCTCGCCACCTCGACCGGCGGCAACAGCGTGATCCAGCCCGAGGTCGGCGCCCAGCTGCACGCGACCGATCCTGGCGCGGGGACGTGGACGTTGATCATCGACTTCTACAACTCTGTGTCGGGGACCGCGACGTCCCAGCCGTTCACCGTCACGGTCAACGACACCCCGGTCAAGGCCTCGGCCGCGGGCCTGCCCGACGGCCAGTCGCTGACCGCGGGGACGACCAAGACCGCCTACGTGCGGGTGACCAACAACGGCACCACGCCCGAGGCCTACTTCGTCGATCCCCGGCTGAACAGCCAGGTCACGCTCAACCTGGCCGCGCAGTCGGCCGCCTCGCTGACCCTGCCCAACGTGGACGGCGTGGTGCCCCAGTACCTCGTTCCCTCGCACACGACGGCGGTCAAGGCGACGGTGTCGTCGTCGGCCCCGATCTTCTTCGACATCACCTACCCCTACGGTGACCCGGACGTGATCTCGACGACCGGGAAGACCGCCACCGCCGGCTACTCGGCGCCGGAGGTCGGGCCGGGCGACTGGACCGTCACGCCGTTCCTGGTCGGCCCGACCGGCGCCAAGCCGGCCAGCAACGTGACCGCCAACATCACGATGACGGCGACCACGGCGGGCTTCGACTCGGCCGCCAGCTCCCCGACCGGGGATCTGTGGCTGGGCAGCGGCAACGCCTCGGCGACGTTCACGCCGTACGTGGTCAACCCCGGCCAGAGCGTCACCATCCCGGTGACGTTCACGCCCACGGGCACGGTCGGGAGCACGGTGACCGGCACGCTCTACATCTCCGACTCCTCGTTCATCTCGCCGGATCTGAACTTCGACGCCCAGCCGGGGAACACGCCGGAGGGCAGCGACGTGGCCGCCTTCCCGTACAGCTACACGATCGGGTAAGCGGGCAGTCCCCGCTGCGCGGGGGCGGCCGGGCCACGGGCCTGGCCGCCCCCGCGTCCGTCTCCCGGGCGGATGCGGCGGGCACCGGAGGAGGCCGGCCACGCCGACCGGGGGCGTGTCCGGGGGGAGAGTCGCCCGGGACCGTTCGAATGAAAAGCCTTTTTTTCCTTTACGTGAGGATGTGTCGGCCAACGCTAAATGCAAATGACTAGTTAAGGCCTTTGGGCGGGCGTCGCGGCGCGCGACTAAACCCGTCGGCCCACCCTCATCAGGGATGGTTAAGAAGCCGTTTACGTGGCTAGAGCCTCCCTAAGATGTACCGGTGATCGGCAATTGCCTCTTCGGTTGGGAGCGTTATGTCTGGTTCGTCCGGCCAGCGGTGGGTTAGCGACCCGACGGGCTTCCCAGGCACGAGCGGCGATGCCGGGCCGGCGGTCGACGCCCGGCCGGCCGTGGCCGAGGTCGACCCTCCGGATCCGGCCGATCCCCCGGAGACGGCCCCCGGTGAGCCCGCGCCGCCGCGGGACCGGCCCGCCCGGCGGTGGGCGTGGCCGGCCGGCTACGCCGCCGCCGCCGTCGTGCTGTTCCTGTGCTATCTGCGGATCTCCGGTACCCAGGCGGTGACCGGGGACGGCGCCTCGATCGCCCTGCAGGCGTGGGACATGATGCACGGGAACTGGCTGCTCACGGGCTGGAAGCTGGCCGACGTCACGTTCTACACGACCGAGATTCCCGAGTACATCCTGGTCGAGCTGCTGCGCGGGCTGGGCCCGGCCGATGTGCATGTGTCGGCCGCGATCACCTACACCCTGCTGGTGCTGCTGGCGGGGCTGCTGGCGAAGGGAAAGAAGACCCGCCGCGAGGGCCTGATCCGGGTGCTGATCGCGTCCGGGATCATGATCGCGCCGCAGATCGGGCCGGGTGCGTTCCTGCTGCTGCTGTCGCCTGACCACATCGGCACCGGGGTGCCGCTGCTGCTGATCTTCCTGGTGCTCGACCGCGCGCCGCGCCGCCCGTGGGTGCCGCCGCTGGTGGGGCTGATGCTGGTCTGGGTCGAGGTCGGCGACGAGGTCGCGATCACCATCGCCGCCGCCCCCATCGCGCTGGTCTGCCTGGTCCGCGCGTACCGTGCCATCGTGATGCGGCGCGAGCCGTGGCGCGGCAGCGCGTTCGAGCTGTGGCTGGCGGCCGCCGCGATCGTATCGGTCGGCGTGAGCGACCTGGTGGCGAAGGCGATCAGGCACCTCGGCGGGTTCACCGGCGTTCCGCTGAACACCACCCTCGCGCCGAGCGCGACCTGGCCGGCCCACCTGGCGCTGACGGCCGAAGGGATCCTCGGCCTGTACGGCGCGGACTTCACCGGCCGGAAGCTCGGCTTCACGGTCGGGCTCGCGCTGGTTCACCTAGTGGGCGTGGCGCTGGCGGTGTGGGCGTTCGCGGTCGTGATCCGCCGGTTCTTCCGCTGCGATGACCTGATCGCGCAGGTACTGACGGCCGGCATCGTGCTCAACCTGTTCGCGTACACGTTCAGCGTGCTGCCCAACACCTACTGGGACGACCGGGAGATCGCGTCGGTGCTGCCGTTCGGGGCGGTGCTGGCGGGCCGGGTGCTGGCCGAGCGGCTGACCGCGGCGCGGCTGCTGCCGGTGCTGGCGGTGGTGGGCTGCTGCTACCTCGTCGCCCTCGGCTACGGCGTCAGCAGGCCGCAGGTCGCCGCCCATGACCAGGCCCTCAGCCAGTGGCTGACCGAGCACCACCTGACCACCGGCCTGTCCAGCTACGCCGACGGCAACAGCCTCATCCTCGACAGTCACGGCCGCCTGCAGGTGTACGCGCCGTTCTGGAGCGCGAGCACGGTGAAACCGGGCACCCACGAGACCGAGGCCCCGCAGTTCGACCCGAGCCTGCACGACGCCAACTTCGTCGTCAGCACCAGCGTGAACGGCCCGGCGTTCTACCTACCGCCCGCCTGGATCATCCGCGATTTCGGTCAGCCTGGCCCGCACGTACCACTACGGCGTCTGGACGATCATGACGTACCGCCAGAACCTGCTGACCGAGCTCCGCTGACCTCGGTCGCAGCGGCCGCGCTGCCTGCGTCCAGGGATATTTAAGAAGCAGTTCACCCGGCCACAATGTCCTGCGTCGTCCCGGAAGATGTACCGGTGTGACTGGCGACATGGACGCTCCCGACACCGACGCCCGGGCGAAATACGCGGCCGGGGGCGGGACCGCGGCCGGTCGTCGTTTTCGTCGGTTCCGTCGTTTCCGGTGGCGGGCGATCGCGATCTGGTGCGGGTGCGGGCTCGCGGCGCCGGCGCTGTGGGCCGCCTACGCGCGGCTGTCGCAGACCTTCCCGGCCAACTCCGACGGCTCGTTCGTCGCCCTGCAGGCCTGGCAGATGCTGCACGGCAACCCGCTGCTGCGCGGCTGGGTGCTGGGGGACGTGTCGTTCTACACCACCGAGCTGCCCCAGTACATGCTGGTCGAGCTGGCCACCGGGCTGAACGCGAACGTCATCCACGTCGCGGCGGGCATGACCTACGCGCTCGCGCTGGTCGCGGCGGCGGCGCTGGCGACCGGGCGCGGCCGCGGCTGGGCGGCGGTGATCGGCGGCTGCATCGCGGCCGGGATCATGCTCGACCCGCAGGGCGGCGACGGCATCGCGGTGCTGCTGTCGTCGCCGGACCACATCGGCACCTCGCTGCCGATAATGCTGGCGTGGCTGATCCTGGACCGCGCCCGGCCGGGCTGGCGGGCCGGCCTGGCGGTGTCGCTGGTGCTCGGCCTGGCCGGGGTGGCCGACTCGCTGGTGACCTACGCCGCGATCGCCCCGCTGGTGCTGGTGGTGGCCGTTCGGCTCGGCCACGCGCTGCTCACGGACCGGTCGACGCCCCGGCGCGGCCTCCTGGCGGACCGGCGGCACGAGATCGGGCTCGCGGTCGGCGCGGTCGTCGCCACCCTCGCCGCGCGGGTGGCGCTGCGGCTCGTCGCCGCCGTCGGCGGGTTCAGCTCGCCGGCCCCGGTCGCGTCGGTGGCCTCGATTCACCTCATCCTCAGTCACAACCTGCCGGTGGTCGGGCGCGGGCTGCTGATGTTGTTCGGGGCGGACTTCCTCGACTACCCGGTCGGCCTCGTCCTGGTGCTGCACCTGGTCAGCGTGGCGCTGGTGGCGGTGGCGGTCGCGGTGACGGCGTGGCACTTCCTGACCGACCTCGACCTGGTCGCGCAGCTGCTGCTGGCGGGGATCGTGGTCAACCTGGCGGTCTTCATCGTCAGCGCCAGCGTGTTCTGGCTGCCGACGATGCGCGAGGTCGACGTGGTGCTCCCGTTCGGCGCGGCGCTGGCCGGACGGCAGCTCGGCCCGCGGCTGGCCGACGCGCTGGGGCGGGCATCCGGGGCGGCGGGCCGCGCATCCGGGGCGGCGGGCCGCGCAACCGGGCGGTCGCGGGGGGCCGCGGCCGGGCTGGTGGTGGCGCTCGGGCTGGTCGGCGTCGGCTACGCGGTCGGTCTGGTCCGCCAGCTCACCCCGCGCATCCAGGTGTCGTCGCAGCAGCGGCTGGCAGACTGGCTCGCCGCTCATCACCTGGACAGCGGCATGTCCGGCTACTGGCAGTCCAACGTGGTCACGCTGATGAGGCAGGGCAGCGTCCTGGTCCGGCAGGTCGACGTCGACTACCGGCTGAACCCGCAGAAGCTGGTCAGGGGGGTCAGGGAGGACTGGGCTGGCTGGTACGACCCGACGACCGAGACGGCCGATTTCGTCGTGCTCGCCCCCAGCGCCGGTTCGTACCCGGGGTTCACCGACCGGCCGGCGGTCATCGCGACGTTCGGCCAGCCGACCGTGACGTACCATTTCGACGGGTATACGATCCTGGTCTGGCCGGGCGCCAACCTGCTGGCCGAGCTCGCGCCGCTGCCCGTCGGCTAGGCGAGCAGGGTCGGCGCAAGCCGACGGTGTGACTTCGCTCACGATTTCGGTCGCATCGATCGGGGTACCTGGTCGCTGCAAACGTTTGCAACGTGCCCGATGTCACTAAACCGGTCGGGAAGCTGCATAATGGCGATCATGCGACTGTCAGCACGCGCCGACTATGCACTGCGCGCCGCCATCGAGCTCGCCGCGGCACAGGACGGCCATGTCACGGCCGAGCAGCTTGCGCAGGCGCAGAACATTCCGGGCAAGTTCCTCGAGACCATCCTGACCCACCTGCGCCGCAGCAACATCGTGCGCAGCCAGCGCGGTCCGGACGGGGGCTTCTGGCTGGCCCGGCCGGCCGCCGAGATCTCGCTGGCGGACATCATCAGGGCGATCGACGGCCAGCTGCTCGGGGTCCGCGGCGAGCGGCCGGAGAACGTCAGCTACCCGGGCGCGGCCGAGCCGCTGCAGCGGGTGTGGATTGCGCTACGGGCGAACGAGCGGGCGGTCCTGGAGACGGTGACGCTGGCGGACATCGTCAACAGCAAGCTCCCCGACGCGATCCAGCTCCTAGTCGACAGCCCGCAGGCCTGGGTGTAGGAACCTGCTGCGGCGCGGCCTTGGCGCAGCGAGCAGACAAAGAGTCCCAGGGATCCGAGAGCCTTTCGCCTCGGACGCCTGGGACTCTTTTTACGTGTGCGGCTCGTGCAGGGCCCCGTGCAGGGCTCGTGCAGGCCTCAGACGCCGACGACCGAGGGCAGGTGGTCGAGGCCGTCGTCGAGGTGGCCGAGGTCGTCGTCGAGCGACTCCGCGGCCTCTGGCACGTCGACCGAGACCCGCTTGACCGGGATCCGGTCGCTCGGGATGCGCAGGCCGGGCTCCCGCAGGGCCCCGGACAGCACCGGCTCGTTCTGCAGCTCGGCCAGCGAGAAGTTGTCGGAGACCTCGCGGAACACCTGCGAAAGCGGCGTGTCGAGGGCGGCGCAGATCGCAGCGAGCAGCTCCGACGACGCCTCCTTGCGACCGCGCTCCACCTCGGACAGATAGCCAAGTGACACTCGCGCCGATGCGGACACCTCGCGCAGGGTGCGGCCCTGCCTGATGCGGAGTCGACGCAGCACGTCGCCGAGCAGTTGACGAAGCAGAACCATCGTCGCACTCCCTTCCTGAGGCGCAACCCTTCCAAAGGCGCAACCGCTTGCCGGGCTCTCTTGCGAAGTTACCGGATCGCGACCCTCGCTACCTCCACCGTACCTTTCCGTACGGTAAGCCCGCGAGACCGCTACCGGGTGTGTCCGCTCCCGACGTAACACTGTAATCACGGACACTCTTCCCTAAGTCGGCCTAGTAGCAAACCAAGTACCCGTTCCACAGTCAGTCTACGTATCTCATCCCGGTTTCCTGCCAGCGCGATCGTGCGCACCACCGTGTCGTCGGCCAGGCTCACCGCGATGTGCACGGTGCCCGGGGGATAGCCATTCTGTGGGTCAGGGCCAGCAACTCCCGTGGTCGCCACGCCGATCGTGGCCTGCAGGCGCTCCCTGACGCCCTCGGCCATCGCCGCCGCCACCGGGGCGTAGACCGGGCCGTGGGCCTTGAGCATGGCGACGTCGACGCCGAGGGCCTCCGCCTTGAGCTCGGTGGCGTAGGCGACCACGCCGCCGCGGAAGGCGCTCGAGGCGCCGGGCACGTCGGTCAGCGCGGCGGCGACGAGGCCGCCGGTCAGCGACTCGGCGGTGGCCAGCGTCTGCCCGGCCTCGGTCAGCCGCTGAAGGACCTCCGCGGCCAGTTCACGGGCGGCCGGACCGGCCACGCCTTCAACCATCCGACGATCCTCCGATATCCGCTGGCTACGCGGGCTTCTGAATCAGGCGCACCGCGCGTACCACGTAGTCCACGCCCGTCACCAGCGTTACCACGAGCGCCGCGCCCATGACAACCTCCTTGATCAACACCGGGAGGCCGAACGACGGCGGCAGCACGTACAGGCAGATCGCGATGATCTGCAGCAGCGTCTTGAGCTTGCCGCCCTGGCTGGCGGCGATGACGCCGCGCCGGATGACGGCGAACCGCAGCGCGGTGATGCCGAGCTCGCGGACCAGGATCAGCGCGGTGACCCAGACCGGCAGCTCACCGATCACCGACAGCGTGATCAGCGCCGCCCCGGTGAGCGCCTTGTCCGCGATCGGGTCGGCGATCTTGCCGAAGTCGGTCACCAGGCCGCGCCTGCGCGCCAGCTCGCCGTCGAGGAAGTCGGTCAGCGACGCGCCGCCGAACGCGGCCAGGGCCGCCAGCCGCCACCCGGTGCCGCCCTGGGCGAGGCACACGACGAAGACGGGGACCAGGCAGATACGGGCGACGGTGAGCATGTTGGCGACGTTCACGAGCCCTACCGGCGCGGCCGGCGTCGCGACGTCGGCGTCCGTCACCTTCGGGGTCTCCCCGTGGTCGGTGCGGGGGGATCCCCCGGGCCGGGGGTCACCGGGGGGTCGTCCCGCGGGGGAACCACTGCTCACGCTTGGGCGACCAGATCGGCGCCCGCCGACTCCACCACCCGAGCCGTCACGAGGTCGCCAGGGGCCAGCGGGCGGTCGGCTAGCAGTGTCGTCGAGCCGTCCACGTCCGGCGCCTGATGGGCGGCGCGGCCCTCGTAGCGGCCGTCTCCCAGCGGCTCCTCGACCAGGACCTCGACCGTCTCGCCGACCCGGTCGGCGGCGCGCTGGGCCATCACCTCCTCGGCGATGTCGGCGAACTCGTCGACCCGGCGGGCGATCTCGGCCTCATCGAGCTTGATCTCGTCGGCGAACGTCGCCGCCTCGGTGCCGTCCTCGTCCGAGTAGCCGAAGATCCCGATCGCGTCCAGCCTGGCCTCGCTCAGGAACAGCTCGAGCTCGCGGAGGTCGTCGGCCGTCTCGCCGGGGAAGCCGACGATGAAGTTGGACCGGACCCCGGCCGACGGGCACGCCTGCCTGACCTGCTCGACCAGGCGGGTGAAGCGCTCCCGGTCGCCGAACCGGCGCATCCGCCGCAGCACCGGGCCGCTGGCGTGCTGGAACGACAGGTCGAAGTACGGCACCACGCCCGGGGTCGACGTCATGACGTCGATCAGGCCCGGCCGGACCTCGGCCGGCTGCAGGTAGCTGACCCGCACCCGGGCGATGCCCTCGGTCTTGGCCAGCTCCGGCAGCACGGTCTCGAGCAGCCGCAGGTCGCCCAGGTCCTTGCCGTAGGAGGTGGAGTTCTCGCTCACCAGCAGCAGCTCGCGGACGCCGCTGTCGGCCAGCCAGCGGGCCTCGGCCAGCAGCTCGGGCGGGCGCCGGGAGACGAACGCCCCCCGGAACGACGGGATGGCGCAGAACGAGCAGCGCCGATCGCAGCCGGAGGCGATCTTCAGCGGCGCGGTGACGCCGCCCGCGAGCCGCCTGCGGATCACCTGCGGGCCGGAGGCGGGGGCGACGCCCACAGGGAGATCGGTGAGGTCAACCTCGCGCTCCGCCTTCGCCTGCTGGCGGCTGGCCGGGCTCACCGGCAGCAGCGTGCGGCGGTCCCTGGCCACGTGCGCGGGCCGCTTCCTGCCCGCGAGCACGTCGTCAAGGCGGGCGGCGATGTCGGCGTAGTCGTCGAAGCCGAGCACCTGCGCATCGACGTCCTCTTCGGTGAGGGCGGAGGCGAGCTCGGTTCCGTAGCGCTCGGCCAGGCAGCCGACGGCGGCGACCTTGACGCCCGATCCGGCCGCCTCGATCACCTCGTTGATGGACTCCTGCTTGGCCGCCTGGATGAAGCCGCAGGTGTTGACGAGGACGACGTCCGCGTCCTCACCCTCGTCGCGCAGCGTCCACCCGCCCGCCGTCAGGCGGGCGGCGAGCTCCTCGGAGTCCACCTCGTTGCGCGCGCAGCCGAGAGTGACCAGGCTGACGGTACGGGAACTAGACACACGCAGAGCGTACGTGATTGCGCTACGCCCTCAGGTCATCGGACAGGCTATCCGAGGGCGCCTAATGGAGGGTCATCACCCTTAGGGGGTATGACCAGCATGCGGGGACGCACGCCGTAACGAGGGTCAGCCGACCTGGACGGGGGTCTTGCTGGACGGGTTGATGCTCAGCCTGGCCACCTGGCCCTTGGCCAGCTGCTGGGTCTTGCCGTTGACCGTGAGCGTGATGCCGGGCGGGTTGCCGATCATCAGCGAAACCTGGTTCTTCTCGTTCCAGATCTTGGTCGAGCCGGCCGGGATCAGGCCCTGGTAGAGCGTGCTTCCCGGTGGTGCTGTTCAGCCCCACCCAGCAGTCCTGGGCCGCGGTCAGCCGGATAACCGCCTCGGGCACCGTCGGCTTCTTCTGCGCGGCCGGCTTGGACGTGGTGCTCGCCTTCGTGGTCGGGGTCGGGCGCGCGGAGTGCATGTTGACGGTGGCGCTGGCGGCCGGGTCGGACGAGGTGCTCTTGGGGTAGAAGTGGTACGCGCCGAAGCCGGCCAGCGCGAGCACCGCCACCGCCAGCACCCACCCGAGGTGCAGGTTCCTCGGCTCGCGGATCTTGATCGGGGTGGCCGGCTCGAAGATCTGCGACGCCCGCATGGCGCCGGGCGGTCCGTGCTCCTCGTCGTACTCCCTGATCAGCGGGACCGGATCGACGCCGACGGCGGCGGCGATGGACCGGATGTGGCCGCGGGCGTAGAAGTCGCCGCCGCAGGCGGTGAAGTCACCCTGCTCGATCGAGCGGATGATCGATTCTCGTATCCGGGTCTGCCGACTGACCTGCGTAATAGTGAGACCGGCCTGACGTCGCGCCTCCGCCAAGGTGTCACCGATGCTCACTTTGCGCCTCCAAGAAAAGGTCTCGTTCCCGACCACTTCTTACCCAGTGAATTGACTTAGTCACTCACGGTAGTGCAGATGATCAAGCAAACTTTCATCCGCCGCGCAGCGACGTGACCACGCCGTCAAGGTCATCCGGCCGCTTCAGGACGTCCCGCGCCTTGGACCCTTCGCTGGGCCCGACGATACCCCGGCTCTCCAGCAGGTCCATCAGCCGGCCCGCCTTCGCGAACCCGACCCGGAGCTTGCGCTGCAGCATCGAGGTGGAGCCGAACTGGCTGGAGATGATCAGCTCGGCCGCCGCGACCAGCAGCTCGAGGTCGTCGCCGATCTCGGCGTCGATCTCGCGGGCCTTCTCCGGCACCACCTCGACGTCGCTGCGGTACTCGGGATGGGCCTGCTGCTTGCAGTACTCGACGATCTCCCGGATCTCCTTCTCCGAGACGAAGGCGTTCTGCAGCCGCATCGGCTTGGACGCGCCCATCGGCAGGAACAGCGCGTCGCCCTGCCCGACCAGCTTCTCCGCGCCCGGCTGGTCGAGGATGACCCGCGAGTCGGTCAGCGAGGAGGTGGCGAACGCCAGCCGGGACGGCACGTTGGCCTTGATCAGGCCGGTCACCACGTCCACCGACGGCCGCTGGGTCGCGATCACCAGGTGGATGCCGGCCGCCCGGGCGAGCTGGGTGATCCGGACGATCGAGTCCTCCACGTCGCGCGGCGCGACCATCATCAGGTCGGCCAGCTCGTCGATCACCGCCACCAGGTACGGGTACGCCTCGTAGACCCGCTCGGACCCGGGCGGCGGCTTCAGCTTGCCCGCCCGGACCGCCTTGTTGAAGTCGTCCACGTGCCGGAACCCCGACGCCGCGAGGTCGTCGTAGCGGCGCTCCATCTCGCCGACCACCCACTCGAGCGCCTCGGCGGCCTTCTTCGGGTTGGTGATAATCGGCGTGATCAGGTGCGGGATGCCCTCGTAGATCGACAGCTCGACCCGCTTGGGGTCGATCAGGATCATCTTCACCTCGTCCGGCGTCGACCGCATCAGGACCGAGGTGATCAGCCCGTTCAGGCACACGCTCTTGCCCGAGCCGGTCGCCCCGGCGACCAGCACGTGCGGCATCTTCGCGAGGTTGGCCAGCACCGTCTTGCCCTCGACGTCCTTGCCAAGACCGACCACCATCGGGTGATGGTCGGCCAGGGCCACGTCCGACCGCAGCATGTCGCCCAGGCTGACGATCTCCTTGTCCGCGTTCGGGATCTCCACCCCGATCGCGGACTTGCCCGGGATCACCGGCAGGATCCGGATGTCGGCCGACTTCACCGCGTAGGCGATGTTCTTCGACAGCTGGGTGACCCGCTCGACCTTGACCGCCGGGCCGAGCTCGATCTCGTACCGGGTCACCGTCGGCCCGCGGCTGAACCCGGACACCTGCGCGTCGACCTTGAACTGCTCGAACACGTCCTGCAGGGCCGCGATCACGATGTCGTTGGCCTTGGTCCGCGGCTTGTGCGGGGTACCGGGCCGCAGCAGCGTGGTGGGCGGGAGCGAGTAGCTGCCCGGGGCCGGCTCGGTCAGCTTCAGCTGCTCGCCCGCCCGCACCGGACCCGACGAGACCGGCCGGGTCGCGAGGCCGGGCTCGGCCCCGGCCGGCGCGGCGGCTAGGTCGGCCGGGTCGGCCGCGCCGGCCGCGTCGGCCGCCAGCGCAGCGCCGTCGGGCGCGTGCTCGCCCGCTCCGTCGGACCCGTCGCTGAAGCCGAGCTCGGAGAGCAGGTCCATGCCGATCCTGGCCTCCGGCAGCGCCGCTCCCGCGCCGCCGGCCGCGCCGCGCCGGCGGCTGGGACCGACCACTGGGGTGTCGTACGGCTTGACGTGGTCGCCGGCCTCGATGACGCCCTTCAGCTTGATCGGGCCGCGGCCGATGTCGCGGCGGCGCGGTCCGCCCGGCAGCTCGGCGTCCTCGTCCTCGTCGTATTCGTCCTCGTAGTCGTCGTCGTCGTAGTCGTCGTCGAACGGGCGCTGGTAGCCGAACAGCTCCGCCAGCCCGGCCAGCCGGTCCGGCACGTGCCGGACCGGGGTGCCGGTGACGACGAGCAGCCCGTAGCAGCCGACCAGGCCGAGCAGCGGCGTCGCGACCCAGGGCGTCAGCCCCTTCGCCAGCGGCCACGCGGCCACCATGCCGATGAAGCCGCCCGCAGTCTTGACCGCGGGCCAGCCGCCGTCGTGGTGCGCGAGGGTGGGCACCCCGCGGGCGATGCTGAACAGGCCGAGCCCGCCGATCGAGCAGCGCGGTCCAGCCGATCTCGGCCGGCGGGAGGGCCGAATTGCGGTCCGGGTGGCGGAAGAACCGCCAGCCGACCAGGGCGAACAGGACCGGGATGGCGAACGCGCCCTCGCCCACGACCGCGCTCGTGAGCGTGTAGATGCCCTGGCCGGCCAGGTTGTCCATCCGCGCCCAGATCGCCGCGGCGAACACGATCGCGAGCCCGAGGAAGAGCAGGCCGACGCCGTCTCGCTGGTGATCGGACTCGAGTTCGCGGGCGTTGCGGCCGAACCGGCGCAGGGTGGAGCCGACCGCCCACGCGACTAGCAGCCAGACCGAGCAGATGGCGCGGTAGAGCCAGCGCGCCAGGATCACCACCGGGTCCTTGGTCGGGGCCGGCGTCGGCGCGCCGCGCCTGGTCGCCGCCCCCTTCTTGGCCGCCGCCGACTTGGCGGTTCCGGCCCGGCTGGTGCCGCCAGAACGGCGGGTGCTCTTCCTCTTCGATCCGGTCGACCCGCTGCTCTTGGTCGATCCGCTGCGGGTGCCCGACCCGGCGCCGCGGCCGCCCTTGCCCCGGCCGCCGGCCGGGGTCCCGCTGCTGCGGCTCCCGCTGCCCGATCGGCTGGCCGTCGTCCGCGCCGCCGACCCGGTGCTGCGCCCCGCTCCGCCGCCCGCGCCAGCCGAGCCGGCGCGCGCACCGCCGGACCGAGCGGTCCCGCCGGAGCCGCGCTTGGCACCCCGCGGCGGCGTGCTCGGCAGGATCACGTCCGGCGACTCATCGTTGTAGTAATCGTCGTCGACCGCGCGCGCCCGCCCGCTCCGCGAGCCAGCCGAGCCCCTGGACCGAGAGGTAGCCATGATGACAAACGTAACGAGTACCCCGCCGGCATCGGAAGCACAAGAGCTTGAACTTGCCGGCGTGTCGCGCTTTGCGTCTGACGCCGGAGCGGCTAAAAGCCCTCGGCCGGTGCCATCCGGTAGTGATAGCGGTGCGAGTAGCGGAACCGGCAGCGCTCGTACAGCGCCCGAGCGCCCGCGTTGCCCTCCTCAACCTGGAGGAACACCCGGTCGACGCCCCGCTCGACCGCCTCGGCGCAGGCCGCCGCCGTGATCGCGAGGCCCAGGCCGGACCGACGGCGGTTCTGGTCCACCTCCACCGCGGTGAGGCCGGCCCAGCCGCCCGCGATCGAGACCCGGGCGATCGCGAGCACCCCGGACTCGGCCCTGATGCTCATGAACGCCTGGTCCTGGGCCGAGGCGAGCACCTCGCGCATGGCCGGCGGCCGGGAGTCGGTGCCGCGGTAGTGATACCGGGCGAGCCACGCCTCGTCCGGATCGACGTCCGCCCTGACCACGGCGCCGGCCGGCAGCTCGGGCCTGGCCACCGCCAGCGGCAGGTCGGCCACCATGACGAAGGCCGGGCCGGGGCGGGTCGCCCAGCCGCGTTCGGTCAGCTCGGCGTCGAGCCGGTCGACCCCGTCGACCCCGTCGGGCCCCTCGAACCGATCGAGCCCCTCGAACCGATCGAGCCCGTGGGCGGCCGGGTCATCGCCTGTCAGCGGCAGCGGGACCGAGATCATCGGGGTCAGCCCGCGAGCGCGGTACCAGCCGGTCACGTAGTCGAGCGCGTCGTCGAGCGGCCGCCCGGGGTCGCCAAGCGGGAGCGCCGAGTTGGCGCGGCCGGTGAAGCCGCCGGCCGCGCGCAGCAGCCACTCCCCCAGCCATTCCTCCTCGGTCCCCCGCCAGTGCGCGGCCGCCATCCGCTCGAGCTCAAGCATCGTCTCCACCGCAGGCAATCCCGCCCGGCCGGCGGTCAGGTGTTGGCCGGGAGGGCGGTGCCGGCGCCGCGGCGGCGGACGTGCACCAGGTCCGGACGCCCGACGCCGCCCGCGGCGGCAGCGTCAGCAGCGGCAGCGTCACCAGCGGCAGCACCGTCAGCGGCAGCACCGTCAGCGGCAATCCCGTCGGCAGCGGCGGCGGCAGCCGCAGCGGCAGCGCCGACCGCGATGCCGGCCGCGGCCAGCAGCGCCTCGGTGTCAGCGCCCTCGACGGTGAAGCCGGCGTCGGCGATCATCGCCAGGTCGGCCGCGCCCGGCTGGCCCTCGCTGGTCAGGTAGTCGCCGAGGAAGATCGAGTTGACGATGTGCAGCGCCAGCGGCTGCAGCGTGCGCAGGTGGATCTCTCGGCCGCCGGCCAGCCGGACCTCGGCCGACGGGCAGACGAACCTGACCATGGCCAGGATCCGCAGGCAGCGCTGCGGGGTCAGCGTCCACTGGCCGGCCAGCGGCGTGCCGTCGAACGGGATCAGGAAGTTCACCGGGACCGAGTCGGGCGACAGCCCGCGCAGCGCGAACGCCACGTCGACCAGGTCCTCGTCGGTCTCCCCCATGCCCGCGATCAGCCCCGAGCAGGGCGACAGGCCGGCCGACTTGGCCGACTCGACCGTCGACACCCGGTCGGCGTACTCGTGAGTGGTGCAGATGTCGGCGTAGTGGCCGCCGGAGGTGTTCAGGTTGTGGTTGTAGGCGGTGGTGCCCGCGTCCGCCAGCCGGGTGGCCTGGCCGTCGGAGAGCAGCCCGAGGCAGGCGCACACCTCCACGTCGGGGTTGCGCGACTTGAAGGCGGAGATCGTCGAGGCGACCCGGTCGATGTCCTTGTCGGTCGGGCCGCGGCCGCTGGCCACCAGGCAGACCCGGCGCGCACCGCCGGCCACGCCCGCCTCGGCGCTCGCGAGCACCTCGTCGGTCTTGAGCCAGCTGTACTTGAGCACGTCCGCGCCCGAGCCGACCCGCTGCGAGCAGTAGAAGCAGTCCTCCGGGCAGAGCCCGGACTTGATGTTGACCAGGTAGTTCAGCTTGACCCGGCGCCCGAAGAACTGCCGCCTGACGCGGAACGCGGCCGCCACCACGTCCATCAGGTCATCGTCGGAGGAGCCGAGTACGGCGAGGGCTTCCACCCGGGTCGGGGGGACACAGTCGATTGCCTTATCGGCGAGCGCGTCGAGCCAAGTCATGGGACAGAACGGTACCAGCCCGGTTCGCCGCGCCCATGAGAGCCACGGACGAGCTCACGGCAAGCCCGCAGGCCGGGCATATCGCGGGCGCGGCACTTGGCGTCTATGATGGGAAACCGTTGCCAGCAGGGCATCCGCTGCACGTCATCGGCCGACCCGCTCGGGTGACACAAGCGTAACTAGATAATTCCTACCAAATAAGTTGACTTTCCCGTCACCGGTGTGGTCTCATGAAGGCCCAGGCGAACCCGTAGGGAGTGAACAGGTCCATGGCACAGATTAGGCCCCGCGACCTGCTCACCGACGGGCTGCTGGCGCGGCTCGGCGGCGCCTCGCCGTACGCGAGCGCGCTCGCCGGGCAGGTGCTGGCGGGCAGCGCCCCGGCCGGCATCGCCCCCTCGGTCAGCGCGTCCGCGCCGGTGCCGGGGGCCGCCTCGGGGACCGGGCCCGACATCGCCGCGGTGCTGCGACGGGACATCGCCCGGCTCGCCGACGTCGACTACCTCAAGGTCGCGCTGCCGCCGGAGTTCGGCGGGCTCGGCTGCACGCTGCGGCAGGCCGCCTGCGGGCAGCGGCGGCTGGCCCGGCACGCCCCGCTGACCGCGCTCGCCGTCAGCGCGCACCTGTACTGGACCGGCGCCGCCGCCGACGCCTACCGGGCCGGCGACGACTCGGTCCGCTGGATATTGCTCGAGGCCGCCCGCGGCGCGCTCTTCGCGGCCGGGCACGGCGGGGTCGCGGCCGGCGGCGACTTGCGGCTGGCCGACCCGCAGTCGCGCTGCGAGCCGGCCGGCGAGAGCGGCTACCGGTTCGGCAACCCGGCCGTGCTCTCCTCGCTGACCCCGACCTGGGACTGGGTCGCGGTGCACGCCATCCATCCGGCCAGCGGACCCGCGCACCCGCGGCCGGACGCGGTGCTCGCGTTCGCCGGACGCGGCTCGCGCTGCGCGCCCGCCTTCCGGGTCGCCCGGGTCGCGCCGACCAGCGCGCCGGCCGACATCTTCGCCTCGTCCGCGATCGGCTGGGGCCACGCGATCCTGGCCAGCGTCCAGTACTCCGACGCCCGGCGCGCGTTCAACGCGGCGATGACGTCGGCCGCGGCCGGGCGGGCGGACTCGACGGCCGACCGGTCCGACGGGCCGCACCCGCTCGACCAGTGGCCGGTGGCCGAGGCCGGGCTCCGGCTGGACGACATGAAGGCCAGGATCGCCGACGTCACCCACCCGTGGCCGCTGGTGGCGGACACCACCCCTGACCTCGGCGGGCAGCGACTGATCGGCATCTACGCGATGCGGCACGAGGTCGCCGAGGGCGCCGCCCGAGTGCACGACCTGCTCGCGCAGCTCGCCGCCGCCCCGGCCGTCGCCGCTGCGTTAGCGCCTGGCTGCGTTAGCCCCGGCTCGGTTCCAGCGGGCCCGTCAGGTAGTGCGGGGGCGCGTCAGGGCTTCCGCCCCACCCCGACCAGCATCAGCATGCTGCCCGCGGGCGGCGGCTCCTCGGCCGGCACGTCCGGGCGCCAGTAGGGCAGGAAGACCACGCCCGGCGCCACCAGGTCGAGGCCGTCGAAGAAGCTCACGATCTGCGGCCTGCTCCGCACCTGGCCCCGGCCGAGCGACCTGGTCAGCACGGCGGAGTTCGCCCGCGCCTCGGCGGACTCGTCGCAGAAGTGCGTGAGCTGCATGAAGCTGCCCGGCGCGAGCGCCTCCAGGTAACGGGCGACGATGCCGCGCGGGTCCTCCTCGTCGAGCAGGTGGTGGATCACCGCGTTCAGTATCAGCCCGATCGGCCGGCTGAAGTCGAGAAAGCCGGCCACCGCGGGCAGCGCCAGCAGCTCGTCAGGCGACCGGACGTCGGCCAGCACCACCACCGTCGACTCGTCGCCGGTGAGCAGCGCCTGGCCGTGCAGGGAGACGCTCGGGTCGTTGTCCACGTAGACGACCCGGGCCTCGGGGTTGGCCGCCTGGGCGATCTGGTGGGTGTTCTGCGCGGCCGGGAGGCCGGAGCCGAGGTCGAGGAACTGGCTGACGCCGCGGTCGGCCATGTATCTGACCGCGCGCCCGAGCGCCGCCCGGTTGAGCCGCGCGCCGTTGCCGCCGTCGGCCATCGTCCGCATCGCCTCGTCGGCCACCGCGCGGTCGACCGCGAAGTTGTCCTTGCCGCCCAGGATGGCGTCGTACACCCGCGCCACGCTGGGCACGGTGGTGTCGATCTCGGCCGGAACGTAGGTCGGGTCCAGCCTGGCCCACGCCATGTCACTGTCCGCCAATGTCACCGTCTCCCGGGTGCCGCGAAATCGCGATGATCTTCCCTGCCGAATGCTATCCGAGCGGGATCAATCACCCTTACCCGGCGGCGTTCGCCAGCACGCTGGCGGCCTTGGAGCCGGGCGATTTTCAGCTGAGCTGGTGAGAGTCACCACGCGACCGTTCGAGATGACGGATTTGATCTTTTGATTGAACGCGCGGCCGACCGCAATTCGCGCGGGCGCCGGGAGCGGCTCGCCGCCGTATGGGCGGCATGAACGGACCTGACCTGGCAAAATTCAAAATCAAGCTTTGATCGAACGGGCCGGGGCGACTCTGCCCGCCCGATGACCCGGCCCACGTTGGGCAAACCGGAGGCGGCGTGCGGGCGCGTTTACGTCATCGTGTGCTATTCGGGTCGGCCTAACAGCCTCAAATGCGTTATTGTGTGCGATACGGGTCGTATGGTGCCCCTAACTGCCCACGTTCACGCTGTCGGTCGCAGACGGTGTGACTCAGGATGCTGAAAGAGCCTGGTGGGCTAGATCCAGGGCGGTCTGGTAGGTCGCGTCGGCGGCGGACCGGTAGGCGGCGTCGAAGGCAGCCGGGCCGAGCGCGTCCCGGGCGGCGGCGCGGGCCTGCGGGGCGTCCAGGCTCGACTCGTCGAACGCGCCGCGGACGGCGTGGGCCGCGCCGAGCAGCCGGGCGGCGAGCACGGCCCGGTCGGCGGGGATGACGGGGACGGCGTCGTGGGCGGGGTCGGTCTTGTGGGCGGAGACGGCGTCGTGGGCGGGGTCGGTCTTGTGGGCGGGGACGGCATCGTGGGCGGGGTCGGTCTTGTGGGCGGGGATAGAGGGTTGGGTGAGGCCGCTGCGGCGGAGGACGTAGCAGGCGCACGCGTCGAGGACGCCGGCCAGGGCCGGGTGCTCGGTCCAGGCGGCGGTTGCCGCGAGGGCGGCGTCGAGCAGATCCCGGCAGCGAGCCTCGTCGCCCTGCGCGAGCACCGCCAGGGCGAGCCTGCCGCGGATGCGCGCCCGCAGCGGCTCCCACCAGACCGCCCGGTAGGAGTCGAACGCCGCCAGCACCTCCAGGCAGTAGTCGACCACGGCGGCCGGATCCGCCTCGCGCCAGGCGAGCTCGGCCCGCATGAACGTCACCCAGCGGTCGATGTCGATCTGACCGCGCCGGGCGAGCGCGGTCCGGCCGATCCGGTCGAGGTCGGCCCGGGCGCGGGCGAGGTCACCGGCCCGCGCCCGCACGATCGCGAGCCTGGCCTCGACGTAGGCCAGGTCTCCCCAGGCGTTCAGCTCGCGGCCGATCGCCACCGCCTCCTCGAGCGCGGCGATCGTGGCGGCGTCGTCGGCCCGCAGGTCGATCACGTCGGCCAGGATCGTGAGCACGAGGGCGATCCCCCACCGCTCGCCGATCGCCCGGAAGTCCGACAGCGCGTCTCGGAGCTCTGCCTCGATTCCGTCGATTCGCCCCATCTCGCTGGCGTGCTGCGCGCGATAGAACCGCCCCATGGCCCGCAGCCACGGGTCGCCGGCGGTGGCGTACCGGTCGTACACCTGCTGGACCTGCTCGCGGCCGCCGGTGAACTGCAGCAGCAGCGGCTCGCCCATGGCCGCGAGGGGATGCAGCGAGCCGGGATCGCCGGACCAGGCCGCGATCCCGGCGACGGCGTCGATGAGCTGCCCCTTGACCGGCTCAAGGTCGTAGGACCAGCCGGCCGCCAGCATCGCGCAGATCACCCGCGCCTCGGCCGTCTCTTTGGTCGGCGGGTCGGGCGGCGTCAGCGCGAGCACCTGACGGGCCAGCCCGTCCCCCTCGCCGTGCCCGAGCTGCACCCAGTAGTAGCCGAGGGCCCGGACCAGGCGCAGCGCGGTTTCTGCGTCGGCGCGGCCGACCGCCCAGCGCAGCGCGGCGTGCAGGTTGTCCTGCTCGGCCGAGAGCAGGCGGAACCAGCGCATCTGATCGGCGGTGCGCAGCAGCGGGTCGGCGATCTCGGCCAGCTCGCAGAAGTACCGTGCGAACGCGCCCCTGGCGGTGGCCGACTCGCCCGCCTCCGCCAGCCGTTCCAGCGCGTAGGCGCGGACCGTCTCGAGCATCCGGTACCGGGGGGCGCCGTCGTCGGACGGCCCCGTCATCGTCAGGATCGACTTGCCGACCAGGCCGGAGAGCGCGGTCAGGACCTCGGCCCGGCGCAGCGCCCCGGCGTCGGCCCGCTGGCCGGGCGGCGCCGCTCGTTCCTGCGGAGCCGGGTCCGGGCAGACCTGCTCGGCTGCGGTCAGCGTGGCGCCGCCGGGGAAGACCGCGAGGCGGCGGGCGAGCGCGCGCTCGGGCCCTGAGAGCAGCTGCCAGCTCCAGTCGACGGTGGCGCGAAGCGTCTGGTGCCTGGGCAGCGAGGTTCGGCTGCCGCCGGTGAGCAGCGCGAACCGGTCGTCGAGGCGCTCGGCCAGCTGGGCCGGGGTCAGCGTGCGCAGCCACGGCACCGCCAGCTCGATCGCCAGCGGCATGCCGTCGAGGGTCCGGCAGATCTGGGCGACCGGCGCGGCGTTACCGGCGTCGAGCTCGAAATCCGGCAGCACCGCTGCGGCCCGATCGGCGAACAGGCGCACGGCCGGAAATGACTGCGAATCAGGGCCGGGCCCGCCTGCGGTCCCTGCGGTTCCGGGCTCGGCGGGGGTCCCGGGCTCGGCGGCGGGCGGGACCGGGAGCGGCGCGACCACGTGCAGGCTTTCCCCGCCGATCCGGAGCGGCTCCCGGCTGGTCGCCAGCACCTGGACGCCGGGGCAGTCGGCCAGCAGCCGGGCGGCGAGGATGGCGGCGGCCTCGATCACGTGCTCGCAGTTGTCGAGGATCAGCAGCGCGTCCCGCTCCGCGAGGGCCGCGCAGAGCCGGTCAGCCGGATCGGCGCCGCCGTCGCCGCCGCGCCGGGCGATCGACCGCTCGCGCAGGCCGACCGCGTCGAGGACCGCGTGCGGCACCTCGGACGGCTCGGTCACCGGGGCGAGCTCGACGAACCAGGCCGAGCGGTCCGGCCCCGCGTAGTCGCCCCCGGTCAGGCGCCCGGCCGCCTCGGCCGCGAGCCGGGTCTTGCCCACGCCGCCCGGCCCGGTCAGCGTGACCAGGCGCTCGGTCGCGAGCAGTTTCAGCAGCCCGGCCACCTCGCAGTCGCGGCCGACGAAGCTGGTGGGCTGACGCCAGCCGCTGACGCCGCCGTACGGCGCTCGGACTGACGGTGGTCCGGGTCGTCGCGCCGCTGGGTTCGGTGTCCGGCTCCGCGGCGTCGCGACCGGGACCTGCTGCCGCAGGACCGCCAGGTGGGCCTGCGCGAGCTGCTTGGATGGGTCCACGCCGAGGTCTTCCGCCAGCAGGTCGCGGGTTCGCTGGTAGACCGCGAGGGCCTCGGCCTGGCGGCCGGCGGCTGCGAGGGCGCGCATCAGCAGCGCGGCCGGGCGCTCGGCGAGCGGGTCGGCCGGCCGTCAGCTCGCGGAGTTCGCCGATCAGTCCGGAGCCGACCACGCCGAGGGCCAGCTCGGCCTCGATCCGGTCAAGCAGCGCGGCGCTGCGCAGCTCGGCCAGCCGGGCGGCGGGCGCGGCGGCGAACTCCTGCCCGGCCACGTCGGCCAGGGCGGGGCCGCGCCAGCGGGCGAGCGCCTCGCGCAGCAGCCGCGCGGCGGTGGCCGGGTCGCCGCCGGCCAGGGCCTGCCCGCCCGCGCGGGCCTGTGATTCGAACGCGAGCGCGTCCACCGCGGCCGGCGACGCGGCCAGCCGGTAGCCCACCGCCGTCGACTCGAGCACCCCGTCCGGCAGCCCGGCCCGCCGGAGGGCGACCCGCAGCCGGGAGACCAGCGACTGAAGCGCGTTGGCGGCGTCCGTCGGCCGCTCTTGCGGCCATAGCCGTTCGATCAGCGAGCGGGCGGATACCACCCGGCCCGCATCGAGGGCAAGCAGGATCAGCAGCGCGCGCACCCGCTGCCCGCCGACCCGCACGGGCAGGCCCGCCGCGTCGGTGACCGCGAGCGGGCCGAGCACGCTCACCCGAACCATGTCCGCCGCCGTGATCACGTCGCCTTCCCGATCAGAGCCAGCCCGCTCCAGGAACCGCCGCCTATCATGCTAGCGCACAGCCACACTCGAGATCTATCGCGTTTTGCGCCCGCCTGCGGCGGACTTCCGGCGGGCTGAAGCGTGAGGTCAGGCACACCGTCGACGCCAGGCAAAACTGCACCGACGCAGCAGGAATGTTGTAGCGTGACTCAAACGTTATCCCTCGGCTGAGGCTGGCGGCGGCGCGTCGGCGCGCAGGCATCCGGCCCTGCCCAGGTAATCGCTTCGGTCGCGTGGAATGAGCATGAGCGGCGTCGACCGGGGCAGTCATTTGACCACGGCGACGTTCCTGTCGGCGTACGCAAGGAGATGGCATGGAGCGAGCTGATTGGCTGGATGAGCGCGTGAACTCGGCCGACGCCCGGTTTCTGATGGTGACCGCGATCACCCACCACAGGTTCAGCTCGCCGATCTGGGGCGCGCGCGAGGTCCGCAAGCTCCAGGCCGAGCTCGCCGAGATCACCAAGCACGCGGCCGAGATCATGCGCGAGCACCAGCGCACGGCCAAGCCCAGCAGGCGCGGCCCGGCGCCGCAGTGGCGCGGCGTGATGGCCGCCCTGCAGGGCAAGCCGCACTGGCAGTGGCGCGGCGTCATGGCCGCCCCCGCCCCGGCCTGGTAACTCGCCGACGGACTGGCCGGCCGCAGGCAGTGCCGGCGGCCGGCCTGGCGGGGCCTGAAATTACACCTCGACGACGACCGGGATGATCATCGGGCGGCGACGGTAGTTGTCCGACACCCACTTGCCGATCACCCGGCGGGAGAGCTGCCGGATCGCGTGCGCGTCGGCCACCCCGTCGCTCGCCGCGCGCTCGAGGGCGTCCTCGAGCTTGGGCAGCACGTCGACCCGGAACGCCTGATCGTCGATTCCGGAGCCGCGGGTGTGGATCTCCGGGCCGCCGACGATCTTGCCGCTGGATGCATCGAGCACCATGATCACCGAGATGAAGCCCTCGTCGCCGAGGATGCGCCGGTCCTTGAGCTGGGACTCGGTGACCTCGCCGACGGTCAGCCCGTCCACGTACACGTAGCCGCAGTCGACCGCCCCGACGATCGACGCCTTGCCGTCGACCAGGTCGACGACCACGCCGTCCTCGGCGATCACGATCCGGTCGTCCGGCACCCCGGTCAGCGACGCGAGCCTGGCGTGCGCCCGCAGGTGCCGCCACTCGCCGTGCACCGGCATGAAGTTCCTCGGCTTGACCAGGTTGAGCAGGTAGAGGAGCTCTCCCGCGGGGGCGTGGCCGCTGACGTGGACGAGGGACGACTCCTTATGCACGACGCGCGCGCCGAGCCTGGTCAGCCCGTTGATCACCCGGTAGACGGAGGTCTCGTTGCCGGGGATGAGCGAGGAGGCGAGGATGACCGTGTCGCCGGCCGCGATCCGAATCGGGTGGTCCCGGCCCGCCATCCGCGACAGGGCCGACATCGGCTCGCCCTGCGACCCGGTCGAGATCAGCACCACGTCGCCCGGCGGCATCTCCTCCGCATCGCGCAGGTCGATCAGCAGCCCGCCGGGCACGTGGAGGTAGCCCAGGTCGCGGGCGACCCCCATGTTGCGCACCATCGAGCGACCGACGAAGGCGACCTTGCGCCGGTGCTTGGCGGCCGTGTTCAGCACCTGTTGGACCCGGTGCACATGGGAGGCGAAGCAGGCCACGATGATCCGCTGGGCGGCGTTGGCGAAGACCTCGTCGAGCACCGGGGCGATGTCGCGCTCGGAGCGGACGATGCCGGGCACCTCGGCGTTGGTGGAGTCGGACAGCAGCAGGTCGACGCCCTCGCCGCCGAGCCGCGCGAACCCGGCCAGGTCGGTCAGCCGGTGGTCGAGCGGGAGCTGGTCCATCTTGAAGTCGCCGGTGTGCAGCACGACGCCGGCCGGGGTCTTGATGGACACCGCCATCGCGTCGGGGATCGAGTGGTTGACCGCGAAGAACTCAAGGTTGAAGGGCCCCCACGAGCGGGTGTCCCCCTCCTTGACCTCGATCGTCTCCGGGGTCAGGCGGTGCTCGGTGAGCTTGGACTTCACCAGCGCCAGGGTCAGCTTGGTGCCGACCAGCGGGATGTCGGCCCGCTGCCTGAGCAGGTACGGCACCGCGCCGATGTGGTCCTCGTGGGCGTGCGTCAGGACCAGCGCCTCGACCTTGTCCAGGCGGCCGTCCAGGTAGCTGAAGTCCGGCAGGATCAGGTCCACGCCGGGCTGGTCGGATTCGGGGAACAGCACCCCGCAGTCGACGATCAGCAGCCGGTCGTGGTATTCGAAGACGGTCATGTTCCGACCGATCTCGCCGAGGCCGCCCAGCGCGACAACGCGCAAACCGTTGTTCGGAAGGGGCGGTGGCGGGGTCAGGTCAGGATGCGGATAACTCACTATTTTCCTTAATCTGAAAGATCTGGAAGCTTGACGCCACCCGCGGTCAGGTCCGCGCGGAGCGTCTGTCGCTCGGCCGCGCTGGCCGGGAGCAGCGGGCCGCGCACGCCGCCTCCGGGCAGGCCGAGCAGGTCCATCGCGGCCTTGGTCATGACCGCCGCCTGGTTGCGGAAGAGTCCGACGTTGACCGGAAGCATGGAAAGGTGGAGCCTCGAGGCCTCGGCGTTCCTGCCGTTGGCGAACGCCTCGATCATCTCGAAGATCCTCATCCCGACCACGTGGGCGGTGACGCTGACGATGCCGATCCCGCCGACCGCAAGCAGCGGCAGCGTCATCGGGTCGTCGCCGCTGTAATAGGCCAGGCCGGTGTGGGCCAGCACCTGGGACGAGGCGGCGATATCGCCCTTGGCGTCCTTGACGGCGACGATCCTGGGGTGCTTGGCGAGCCTTATGAGCGTGTCGCTCGCCACCGCGGTCGCGGTACGGGCCGGGACGTCGTAGACGATCATCGGCAGCCCGGTGCTGTCCGCGACCTGGGTGAAGTGCGCGGCCAGGGCGTCCTGGGCGGGCCGGCTGTAGTACGGGGTAACCACTAGCAGGCCGTGCGCGCCGGCCTTCTCGGCCTGCCGGGCGAGCTCGATCGTGTGCGCGGTGATGTTGGTGCCGACCCCGGCGACGACCGAGGCGCGGTCTCCCACCGCCTCCAGCACCGCCCTGACCACCAGGGATTTCTCCTCGTCGGTCGTCGTCGGCGCCTCACCGGTGGTGCCGTTGACGACGATCCCCTCGTTGCGCATGTCGTCCACGAGGTAGGCGGCCAGCTTCGCCGCCCCGTCGTAGTCGATCGCGCCGTCCGAGGTCATCGGAGTGATCATGGCCGTCATCAGCCGGCCGAAGGGCGCCGAAGTGGTGGTCATGAATGAACGCTACCGCGCTGACGGGGCCGGCGGGTACTCCGCTCGGCCGAGTAGCGCGGCGACGTTGGCAGACATCTTTGGCTAATGAAACCGTCAGAAGGGGCTCAATTGCTTAAGGCCGGCCGGCCGCCGCGGGGCTGCGGCGTACGATATCGGTGCAAGCCTCCACAATTCTGGCCAGGCGGAGCCCTTTTCATGAGCGATAGCGTCCCGGTCGGCGCGGCCCCCGATGTCTGGGACATCGCCGCGCCCAGCGTGCCCAACTCGGCCCGCATGTACGACTATTACCTGGGCGGGAAGGACAACTTCCCGGTTGACCGGGAAGCGGCCGAGAAGGCCGTGGCGGCGATGCCGGTGATCCCGGTGCTGGCCCGCGCGAACCGGGCGTTCCTGGCCCACTCGGTCGGGAAGATGGCCGCCGCCGGGATCAGCCAGTTCCTTGACGTCGGCTCCGGGTTGCCCACCTCGCCGAACGTCCACGAGGTCGCCCGCGAGACGGTTCCCGACGCGTCCGTGGTGTACGTGGACTACGACCCGGTGGTGGTCCTGCACTCGGAGGCGAAGCGCCGGGTGCCCGGCACCGCGGCGGTCCGCGCGGACCTGCGCTTGCCGGAGGTGATCTTCGCGGCGCCCGAGGTCGAGGAGCTCATCGACCTCGATCGTCCGTGCGGGGTGCTGATGATGTCCGTCCTCCACTTCGTCGGCGGCGACATCGCGCCGCTGGTGGCCAGGTACACCGACCGGCTCGCTCCCGGCAGCTTCCTGGCACTGTCGCACGTGGTCACCGACGGCGCCGACGAGTCCGGGATAACCGGCGTCCAGCGGGTCTACGAGGCGTCGCCGACCGATCCCGCGGTGCGCAGCACCGCCGCCATCCGCGACCTGTTCACCGGCTTCGAACTGCAGCCGCCGGGCCTGACCGACGTGCGGACGTTCACCGACCCTGCGTTCGCGTACTCGCCCGACGACCCCGCCCCGGGGATCTGGATGCTCTGCGCGCTCGGCCGCAAGCTCTGAGAGAACTACCAGTCACCTGGTGCGGGTGGTGACGGGAACCGGATGACCCGACACCCTGGTCAGCATGCCGACCGGATACCTCCGATGACGCTGCCCTACCGTCAGGAAAGGCAGCTCCGGCGCGCTGACCGGGCGCTGTCGGAGTCCGATCCCGACCTGGCGGCGATGCTGTCGATCTTCGCCCGGATCACCGCGGCGGAAAGGCTGCCCGCCTGGGAGCAGTTGCATCCGCGGCTGAGCTGGGCGTGGGACGTTCTGCTGTGGCCGCTGGCCGCGATCGTCTTCCTCGTCGTCTTCGTGGCCGGCGGTGGGTCGAGAGCCGCGACGGCTTGCAGCGCCGCGGTCCGGGGCCGGGCACCGCGCTTGTTCTGGAATGCGTCTAGGCGGCTGCCGGTCATCCGGACTCTGAGCAAGGGCTGAGGATTCGAGGATCTGCCGCTGAGCCGGCGTGGCCATGCTGGATGGCGTACGAACCGAATGGCTTCGAACGCAATGGGAGCGCGATCATGACGACTCAGTACCTGTCCGGCTGGGACGAACTGGCCGAGGCGGAGCGGACCAGGCGGAGCACGCGGGCCAGGCTGGCGGTCGCGGCCGCCGTCGGCACGGTGGCGAGCGAGGCGGCCGACCAGGGCCGGTGGCTCACCGCGATTCTGCGCCCGGCCGGCCCGATGGACCGCGCGGCGCTGCGCGGGCTCTGCCAGTCGCTCGGCCACCTGGCCAGCAGCAGCAACATGATCATCGTCGACCTGACCGCCGCCGTCGTCGTCAAGCCGGGCGCGTTCGCCCGGGACCTGCTGGTCCCTGCCCGCCGGTTCGAGCGGGCCGGGCAGTGTCTGCTCCTGCTCGGCGCGTCGGCCGAGCTCACCGCCGCGCTCGACCGGTACCAGGTGCCGGTGGTCACGCTCGCCGCCGACTCGCTGCCCCCGCAGGCTGCCTGAGTCCGTTGCCGCCTGAGCCCGTTGCCGGCGGTGGCCGTTGCCGCCTGAGCCCGTTGCCGCCTGAGTCCGTTGCCGGCGGTGGCCGTTGCCGGCGGTGGCCGCACGGGCTGAGCGTCGCGGCGAGCGGCTTCGCCGGTGACGAACACCGCCCGGCCAGGCCGGGCGCGGCGGCTACAGTCGCGGTGTGGACGATGATCGCGTCATCGAGGCGGCGGGGGTCCGGCTGGCGTACCGGGTCTGGGGTTCGCCCGGAGCGCCGCCGCTGGTCCTGCTGCACGGGCTCGGCGAGGGCGCGGCCGACTGGGACGGGGTGGCCCCGGCCTTCGCTCGGCACTGGCGGGTTTACGCGCCTGACCTGCGCGGCCACGGGCGCAGCGACCGGCCCGGCGACTACTCGGTGGAGCTCATGGAAGCCGACGCGCTCGGCTTCCTCGACGCGCTGCAGCTCGACCGGGTGGACCTGATCGGGCACTCGATGGGCGGGCTGGTCGGCTACCTGCTGGCCGGGGACCACCCGGAGCGAGTCGGCCGGCTGATCCTGGAGGACGTCGCGGCGCTGCGGCCGCGCGAGCGCGGCGCCCCGGAGCGACCGGAGGGGGAGCTCCCGTTCGACTGGGAGATGGTGCTGGCCATCCGGGGGCAGATCGACCAGCCCGACCCGGCCTGGCTGGACCGGCTCGGCCGGATCACCGCGCCGACCCTGGTCATCGGCGGCGGCGCGCGCAGCCACGTTCCCCAGGACTGGGTGGCGGACTGGCGGGGCAGATCCCCGGCGCCCGGTTGGAGACGATCGAGGCCGGCCACACGATTCACGACACCGAACCGGACGCGTTCACGCGGACGGCGCTGACGTTCCTCGGCCGCGCTTAGCCGGCCGGCGGTACTCGTCCGCTTTAGGGTGACGGTATGGACAGGTTCGATCCGGAGGCGGCGGCGCTGGCGGTGGCCGACGCGCTGCGGGCGATCGGGACACCGGACCGGGCCGCGCAGGAGAAGCGGTACCTCAAGAGCGAGCTCGAGTTCTACGGGGTGACCGTGCCGGAGCTGCGGCGGGTGGTCAAGGGCGCGGTGCGGGGCTATCCCGGGCTGGACGCGGCCGGGATGGTCGGCTGGGCGGTCGCGCTGTGGCGGTCGCCGGTGCACGAACGGCGGATGGCGGCGGCCGAGATCCTGACACTGGCCGCGCCCCGGCTGGGCGCGGGCGACCTGGCGACGGTGGAGCGACTGCTGCGCGAGTCGGGTACCTGGGCGCTGGTGGACGGGCTGGCGGTCAACGTGGCGGGCGGGATCGCGCTCCGCGATCCGGCGTCGTGGCCGGTCATTGATCAGTGGGCGGCGGACGCGGACTTCTGGGTGCGGCGGTCGGCGCTGCTGGCGCTGCTGCCCGGCGTCCGCGCCGGACGGCCGGACCTGCCCCGGTTCACCCGCTACACGGAACCGCTGCTGGCCGAGCGCGAGTTCTTCATCCGCAAGGCGATCGGCTGGGTGCTCAGGGAGATCTCGCGGCGCGACCCGGTCTGGGTCGCAGGCTGGACGCAGGACCATCTATCCCAGATGTCGGGGGTGACGTTCCGGGAGGCCGTGCGACGGCTGCCGGCCCCGGAGGCGGAGCGGCTCAGGAACGCCCGCTGATCTCGGCCTGACCCCTTGGTTCCCGCCCCGGGCGCGCCCGGGGCGTGGCCGGGGCGGGCCGGAAGACGCGGACGGACCGGAGTAACCCAGGGTCGCCGGGCTGCTGACGAGGCATCTCGGGCCGACGCCGGTCTTCCCGATCGCCGCGGCGCTGCTCGCGGTCGCGATCTTGTTCGGCCTGTCCAGGCGCGAATTCCGTGATTTCGGGGCTGGGTCAGCCGACTGAGCGTTGTTCGTCTTCGAGTTGGCAGTAAAAGGCCCCTCTATGGCGGCTTAGGCTCTGCCGCCGACGGGCGTACGCACGCTAGCGTCGGGCGGCATGACGATTGTGCCTGATGGCAAGGACTGGACGTGGGTGCTCGGGCGACCGTGCCCGGAGTGCGGACTGGACTCCCGGTCATTCGCGCGGGAGGAGATCCCGGCGATGATCCGCGCGAACGCAGCCGCGTGGCGGGCGCCGCTGGCTGCCGCCGATGCCGCCGACCGGCCGCAGCCGGACCGGTGGTCAGCGCTCGAGTACGGCTGCCATGTGCGGGACGTGCTCCGGCTGTATGACTACCGACTCGGGCTGATGCTGGCTGAGGACGACCCGCTGTACCCGAACTGGGACCAGGACGAGACCGCAGTCGCCGACGACTACGCCTCCCAGAATCCCGTCGTGGTGACCGACGAGCTCGCGTCGGCGGCGGACGCGATCGCCGACAGCTTCGCCGCCGTCTCCGGCGACCAGTGGCTGCGTCCCGGCCGGCGCAGCGACGGCGCCGCCTTCACCGTCGAGACCTTCGGGCGGTACTTCATGCACGACCCGATCCACCACCTGTACGACGTCACCGGCAACCCGACTCCCGGCTGAACTCACTCCGTCTCGCCCGGTCTCGCCCCGTCTCGACGCAGCAGGGACAAGACTGCGGGGGTGGAATTCTTCTGCTACCACCGCGACCGGCCCGGCTCGATGACGTTGCGCGGGGAGTTGCGGGAAAGGCACTGGTCCTACATGGACAGGTACGCCGCGGAGATGATCGCCCGCGGCCCGACTCTGTCCGACGACGGCGAAACGGCCACCGGTAGCGTGCACATCCTCGACCTGTCCGATCCCGCCGCTGCCCGGGCCTTCGCCTTCGACGAGCCGAACTATCAGGCCGGCGTCTACCGGGACGTGCTGCTGCGGCGGTGGCGGAACGTGCTCGGGCGCGCCATGTGGGACTTCCCCGGCGGCCCAGACGACGGCAACCGGTACCTGGTGCTCGGACTCGGCACCGGCCCGGCGGCCGACCTTGCGGCTCCGCCCGGCCAGGACGAGGTGATCGCGTACGGACCTCTGCTGTCCGACGACGGCATCAGCTGGCTGGGAACGGCGGCGCTGGTCCGCGCGCCCGACCCGGGCCACGCACGCGCGATCCTGACGACGGACCGGTACGCCGGCATCGAGGTGCACAGTTGGCAATTCGGCGGCCGACCGGCCTGATCGTTAAGCGCCGCGCTCATCATCTTGCTGTTATCCGACTAGGCCCACCTGTCGGCTACGCCAGCGACAGGATGGCGCACCGGTCACCTACGCCAGCGACATCGCCTATTGGTGTCGCTGGCGTAGCCGACAGGTCAGCGACGGTGGTGGGTCGTCGGTGGTGGGTCGTCGGCGCGGGCCCGTGAGGAAGGGCCGGGCTGTTACGTCGGTGTCAGCCCGTGAAGAAATCCTGGGACTAGTTATGCCGGCGTCAGCCGTTAGACGGCGGAACCCCTGCGTTTGCTTTCACCGCCGATGGTGGGGAGAGCCGGGGCGCAGCCCGCGTCCGCCGCGTCGTTCGGCCCCGCCCGAGAGGTTAATCGGGCGGGGCCGACGTGACGCGCCGGACACGGGCAAGCCCAGGCGACACCCATTAGGCGGTCTAGCTAGGCAGCAGCGGTTGCGCCTAGGTAGGCCTCCCATTGCGGGTCGCCGTCGTACTGGGCGCCGATGAGCCGCCAGTGCGCGCCCTTGGGGACGGCCGGGCGCGACCGGCAGGGTCCAGCCGAGCTCGGATAGCAGCCGGTCCGCCTTGCGGTGGTTGCAGAGCTGGCAGGCGGCGACGCAGTTCTCCCAGGCGTGCCCGCCGCCCCGGCTGCGCGGGATCACGTGGTCGATCGTCTCGGCGTGCCGGCCGCAGTAGGCGCACTTGTAGTTGTCCCTGCGCATCAGCGCGGCCCTGGTGAGCGGCACGCGGTTGCGCTGCGGGATCCGGATGTACCGGCGGAGCCGGATGACAGATGGGGTTACCACCGCGACCGTCGGCGGAGTGCAGTAGCCGCCCGCCGGTGTCGTGATGCACGATCTCTGCCTTGTCGCCCAGGACTAGGCAGACGGCCCGTCGGAGACCGACGGTGGTTAGTGGCTCATAGGTGACGTTGAGCAGCAGCACTCGTCGCACGGGCACCTCCGGAGGCACCGGTATTGAGGCGCCGCTCGCATCACCGGAACAGGACTGATCCCGGCGTGACCGAAGCCACGTGCCTCCGCCAACACTTCATAGAGTACAAGGCGATCTGTGGATTGTTGGTTAACGCCTGGTAACGAGCAACGATTAAGGTGCCGCTATGGCTTCTTTTCGCGCCGAGTACCCGCGCAGCGCAGCGGCTGGATCTCGTCGAGGATCTCTTCGGGCACCAGGTGGCGGACCCCTACCGGTGGCTTGAGGACGCCGACTCGCCGCAGACCAGGGAGTGGCTCGCCGCCGAGGAGTCGCTGTGGGCCGACTACCGGGCGGGCCTGTCCGACCGGGAGACGTTCGCCGCCCGGGTGCGGGAGCTGCTCCGGGTCGGCGTCGGTCGGCCTGCCCGCCTGGCGCGGGACGACGCGGTTCTACACCCGGCGCGACCCCGACCAGGAGCACGCGGTGCTCTACGTCGCCGAATGACGCGATCTCGGGCGCGGACGCGACGCGGCCACGATCGCGGGCGCGACCGAGCGGGCGCTCATCGACCCGATCGCCATCGACCCGCCGGACGGACGACGCTGGACGCCTGGCAGCCGGACAAGGAGGGGCGGCTGCTCGCCTACCAGCTCTCGCGCGGCGGCGACGAGGAGTCGCTGCTGCGGGTGCTCGACGTCGCGACCGGCGAGCTGGTGGACGGGCCGATCGACCGGTGCCGGTACTCCGGGGTGGCCTGGCTGCCCGGCGGCAAGGCGTTCTACTACGTGCGGCGGCTGCCGCCGGACGCGGTCCCCGAGGGCGAGGAGCAGTACCACCGGCGGGTGTACCTGCACACGGTGGGGACGCCGCCGGAGTCGGACGTGGAGGTGTTCGGCGCCGGGCGGGACAAGACCACCTACTACGGGGCCAGCGTCAGCATGGACGGGCGCTGGCTGATCATCTCGGCGTCGATCGGGACCGCGCCGCGGGAGGACATCTGGATCGCCGACCTGACCGCCAGCGACCCCGCGGCACCGGCTGCTCGTCCCGCTCATGGTCGGGCTCGACGCGCAGGCCTCGCCCCGGATCGGCCGGGACGGCCGGCTGTACGTGTTCACCGACCTGGACGCGCCGCGCGGACGGATCTGCGTCGCCGACCCGGCCGCGCCGGGACCCGGCGCGCTGGCGGGACCTGATCCCGGAGGACGCCACCTCGGTGCTGCGCGGCTACGCGATCCTCGACGATCTGCCCCGGCCGGTGCTGCTCGTCTCCCGGACGCGGCACGCGGTCAGCGAGGTCACCGTGCACGACCTGGCCACCGGCGAGCGGCTGGCGACGCTCGACCTGCCGGGGATCGGCTCGGTCGGCGGGATCGCGGAGCGGCCGGAGGGCGGGCACGAGGCATGGTTCGGCTACACCGACTACACGACGCCGCCCGTCGTGCTCCGCTACGACGCGGACGCCACCGGGGACGCTGTCGCCACCTGGGCGACAGTCGCCCGGTCGCGGTCGCCGACCCCGCCGCGGTGACCGCGTCGCAGGTCACGTACCGGTCCGCCGACGGCACCGAGGTCCGGATGGTGGTCATCGAGCCGGGCGGCGAAGGCACGCGGACCGTTCGCGGGGAAAGGTCGTGCATTCTCTACGGCTACGGCGGCTTCGACATCAGCATGACCCCCGGCTACTCCGCGAACATCCTCGCCTGGGTCGAGGCGGGCGGCGTGTACGCGGTCGCGGCGCTGCGCGGCGGCAGCGAGGAGGGCGAGGAGTGGCACCGGGCGGGGATGCTCGACCGCAAGCAGAACGTCTTCGACGACTTCCACGCGGCGGCCGAGCACCTCATCGCGACCGGGGTCACGTCGCCGCGAGCAGGCTCGCGGTCTGGGGCGGGTCGAACGGCGGGCTGCTGGTCGGGGCGGCGGTCACCCAGCGGCCGGAGCTGTTCTGCGGCGGCGGTCTGCTCGGCGCCGCTGCTCGACATGGTGCGGTACGAGCGGTTCCCGATCGGCGAGACGTGGAACACGGAGTACGGGACGGCGGCGTCGCCGGTGGAGCTGGAGTGGCTGCTCGGCTACTCGCCGTACCATCACGTGGTCGACGGGACGCGCGTACCCGGCGGTGCTGTTCACCGTCTTCAGCAACGACACGCGGGTGGACCCGCTGCACGGGTACAAGATGTGCGCGGCCCTGCAGCACGCCACGTCGTCCGGACGGCCGGTGCTGCTGCGCGCCGAGGGGCAGGTGGGACACGGGCAGCGCGCGGTGTCGCTGTCGGCCGCGCTGGCCGGCGACTGCCTCGCGTTCGTGGCCCGCGAGACCGGTCTGCCGGAGGCTTCGAAGGCTAGGCGCCGATATCAAGGCCGGGGGCGGCGAGCGCCTCCGGCCGTGGTTAGGCGTCGGCGTCGTGCTCGAAGGCGCGCAGAAACGACTCGGCGCTGATCGGCCGCTGGCAGATCCGGCAGACCGCCCGCACCGGGTAGTGGCTCACGTCGAACAGGTCGGCGTCGCCGCCGACCGCGGTCAGGAACGTGCCGGGCGCGGGCTCGGCCGGGTGCGCCGGGTGCCGGGGCGATAGCGGTGCACATGGTTCCTCCAGGTATACGCGCCTCAGCGCCTCGGGGGCATTCGCGACGTTGCCGGTCTCGGCCCTCAATCGTTCCACAGACTGGTCGACGCATTTTACATCCACGTGCAGGCGCGCGAGCGCCGGTAGCCTCGCTGGGGTTGCATAGTTCCTGATTGGGTCACGGGAGGGGTCAGCGTGATGATCGGTGTCCAGGTGGCGGTGCTCGGCGCGGATCCCACGCGCCGACGCTGCTCGGCAGCTGCAGCGCCAATCCGGGCGTGACCTGCCAGCTGGTCTGGGACCTGTCACACAACGAGCACGCCGCGAAGCTGACGGCCGAGTTCCTCACCGGGCCGGTCCACCTGCTGCTGCGGGTGATCTTCGTGGTGCTGCTCGCGCTCGTCATCCAGTTCGATCGTGCACCGGGTGATCAACCGGCTGACCGAGCGGGCGACGCACTCCCTGCTGCCGCATCTGCGCAACGGCGCGGCGGCGGCCCGGCGCGCGCCGGCGCCGGCTGGTACGGCGGCGGCGGCGCCACGTCGGCCGCGATCCGAGGCGGACGATCGCCGACGCGGCGGCCCTGGGCGCGGCGGCGGCCCGCGGGGCTCGGTGACGGAGTCGGCCGGCGACGCCGCCCAGGGCGCCGATCAACGGCGCCGCCGCGCAGGCCGAGCGGGCCCTGGTCGACGAGCGCCGCAAGCAGCGGGTGCGCGCGCTCGGCGTCGATCTTGCGCAGCGTCGCGTCGATCACCATCTTCTCGATCGCCAGCGTCGTCATCCTCGGCGACCTCGGCATCAACCTGGCGCCGCTGCTGGCCAGCGCGGGCGTGGTCGGCGTCGCGATCGGGTTCGGCGCGCAGAGCATGGTCCGCGACTACCTGGCCGGGATCTTCATGCTGGTCGAGGACCAGTACGGGGTGGGCGACGTGATCACCATCGGGGACGCGACCGGCACCGTGGAGAACGTCACGCTCCGGGTCACCCGGCTGCGCGACGTCAGCGGCATCGTCTGGCACATCCGCAACGGCGCGATCGAGCAGGTCGGCAACGAGTCGCAGGGCTGGGCGCGGGCGGTCGTCGACTTCCCGGTGCCGTACGCGGCGGACCTGGCGGACGATCCGGTCGCTGCTCGCCGAGGCCGCGCAGGCGCTCTGGGACGAGCCCGATCTGGCGGGTGGTGCTGCTCGACCCGCCCGAGGTGTGGGGCGCGCAGGAGATCTCGAGCAGCGAGGTCACCATGCGGATCGTGGCGAAGACCGCGCCGCTGCGCCAGTGGGAGGTCGAGCGGGAACTGCGCGCCCGGGTGAAGGCGGCGCTCGACGCGGCCGGCATCCACCCGCGTCCGCGAAGCGGAGCTACGGTAGGCTGGCACCGTTATGAGCGAGGAGACCGCGCGGACACCGCGCACCTTCTATGAGGCCGTCGGCGGCGAGGAGACCTTCACCCGGCTGGTGCACCGGTTCTACCAGGAGGTCGCGGCCGACCCGGTGCTGCGGCCGGTCTACCCGACGCAGGACCTGGGGCCGGCCGAGGAGCACCTGCGGCTGTTCCTCATCCAGTACTGGGGCGGGCCCGGCACCTACAACGAGCTGCGCGGGCACCCGCGGCTGCGGATGCGGCACGTGCACTTCCACATCGGCGAGACCGAGCGGGACCTGTGGCTCAAGCACATGCGGACGGCGCTCGACGAGCTCGACCTGCCCGCGCGCGCTTGACGCGCAGCTCTGGGACTACCTCGTGATGGCCGCGCACTCGCTGGTCAACGCGGCGCCGGCCGGCGGCCCCGACCAGGGCGGTCGCGGCGGCATCGGGCTCGCGCCCGGATAGCCCGGCGGGGCTATCTGCGGCCGAAGTAGGCGGCCGGGGTCACTCCGGTCAGTCGGCGGAACGCGGCGATGAACGCGCTCGGCGTGTCGTAGCCCACCCGGCCGGCGACCCGACTCGCCGCCTCGCCCGCCGCGAGGTGCGGCATCGCCGACTGGACCCGCAGCAGCGTCCGCCACGTGCCGAACGGCAGACCGGTACCCGCCACGAACGCGCGCGCGAGCGTTCGCTCGCTCGCCCCGACCGCGCGCCCCCATTCGGCGAGCGTTCGCTGGTCGGCCGGGTTGTCGCGCAACGCTCGCGCGACCGGCCCGGCGATCGGATCGTCGGGGAGCCGCACGTCCAGCGTGGTAACCCGGATCGGCGTGAGCAGGTCGCTCAGCACCGCCTCGGCGCGGGCCCGCCGCGCCGCCGTCAGGTCACCGCCCAGGTAGCCGATGACCTCGGCGAGCAGCGGGCTGGCCGCGATCACGGTCGGCACGGCCCAGTCCACCGGCGTCAATCCGGGCGGCACGTACACGCTGCGCATCGTCGCCTGCCCCGACGCGCCCGTCTCGTGCGGCAGGCCGGCCGGGATCCACAGCGCCCGCGACGGCGGCAGCACCCAGGTCGCGCCCTCGGTGAGCACGGTCAGCACCCCGGTCGAGGCCCACGCGAGCTGATGGTCTTCGTGCGTGTGCCAGTTGAACAGGGTGCCGGCCGGCATCGGGAAGGTGGCGACGAAGAAGCCGTCCGGCGAGCAGACCGGAGGCTGTCCTGTTCGCGACATACCTTGGCAGCTTACGCGCTATGCCCGCGCCGTCGCGGGTCGTAGCGTCGGGTCCGTGAACGAGAACCACGCGAACTGCTCGGCTCGGCCGAATGGGCCGCGCACCTGCACGAAGACATCCTTCCGGTCGTCGCCGACGGGGTCGATCTCGGCGACGACCTGCTTGAAATCGGCCCCGGTCCGGGAGCCGCGTCCGAGTGGCTGCGGCACCGGGTCCGCCGCCTGGTCGCGCTCGAACTCGACCCGGCGGCCGCGGCGGCGCTGCGGGAGCGGTTCGGCGGGACGAACGTCGAGGCGGTGACCGGCGACGCGACGGCGCTCGGCTATCCGGACGCCTCGTTCGACTCGGTCGGCATGTTCACCATGCTGCACCACGTCCCGACCCGCGCCCTGCAGGACCGGATCCTCGCGGAGGCGCTGCGGGTGCTGCGCCCGGGCGGAACGCTGATCGGCTCGGACAGCCTGCCGAGCGACGGGCTGCACCAGTTCCACGAGGGCGACACCTACAACCCGGTCGAGCCGGCCGCGCTGCTCACCCGGCTGCAGACGATCGGCTTCGGCGACATCACGATCACGGTGGGGCACACCCTGCTGTTTCGCGCCAGGAAGGCGCCCCTGGAGGAGGCGGGATGAGCACGACCGCGCAGTTGCGCACCGTCGTAGCCGGGCTGATCGCCTTCGCCGCGGCCGAGGAGGAAATGCTGCTCGCCGCCGCTGCCCGCGACGTCACCGAGTCAGGGAACGAACGGCAGTGGGCCGCGCTGCCCACGATCGCGCACAACACGGAGTTCAAGGCCCAGCAGGCCGAGCGGATCACGGCGGTGCTGGCCGGCAGCGCCCCGCCGGCCTTCGGCGAGATCGATCACCGGTCCCCCGCCGTCTACGAGCGCTATGCGACGCGTACCGCGGTTGCCGTGGCGGGCGAGTCTCGCCAGGTCACCGCGTCCTTGATCGACGGCGTGGCGGCGCTCGGCGACGATGACCTGGTCGACCCGGCCCGCCATCCGTGGCTGAACGGGCGGTCGCTGTGGCTGCAGATCGTCGTGCGCGGGTTCTGGCACCCGACCGGGCACGTGGCCGACTACTACCTGGGTCACCGGCAGCAGGCGCGGGCCGTCGCGCTGCAGCAGAACACGCTCGCCACGACCCGCTACCTGGGCGCCCCCGACCAGGTAGCGGGCATGGCCGCCTACAGTCTGGCCTGCGCCCAGTCCGTCGCCGGGCGGACCGAGGACGCCGTCCGGACGCTGGCCGAGGCCATCGCGCTCAACCCTGACGTGCGCGCCAACGCCGACCGCGATCCGGACCTCGAGCCGCTGCGGGGCAGCGGACAGCTGGCCGCCATCCTGACCGGCTGAGGAACGTGCGGGTCAGGGCGAAGTCAGGGTCCGTTCGAAATGAAGATTTTGAATTCATGACCTTGATCTCGAACGGAACCCGGACGACTAGCCTCGGGTCAGCTTCCGGTACGTCACCCGGTGCGGCCTGGCCGCCTCCGCGCCGAGGCGCTCGATCTTGTTCTTCTCGTAGGACTCGAAGTTGCCCTCGAACCAGAACCAGTTCGCGCCGCCCTCCCAGGCCAGGATGTGCGTTGCCACCCGGTCAAGGAACCAGCGGTCGTGGCTGGTGATCACGGCGCAGCCGGGGAACTCGAGCAGCGCGTTCTCCAGGCTGCCCAGCGTCTCCACGTCGAGGTCGTTGGTCGGCTCGTCGAGCAGCAGCAGGTTGCCGCCCTGCTTGAGGGTGAGCGCGAGGTTCATCCGGTTGCGCTCGCCGCCGGACATCACGCCCGCCAGCTTCTGCTGGTCGGCGCCCTTGAAACCGAACGCCGCCACGTAGGCCCGGCTGGGGAACTCCACGTTGCCGACGTGGATGAACGTCTCGCCGTCGGAGATCGCCTCCCAGACGTTCTTGTCCGGGTCGATGCGGTCGCGGTTCTGGTCGGAGTAGGAGATCTTGACGGTGTCGCCGATCCGGATGGTGCCGCTGTCCGGCTTCTCCTCGCCCACGATCATCTTGAACAGCGTGGTCTTGCCGACGCCGTTCGGGCCGATGACGCCGACGATCCCGTTCCTCGGCAGGCTGAAGGACAGGTCGTCGTAGAGCACGCGGTCGTCGAAGCCCTTGACCAGGTGCTCGACCTCGACGACGGTGTTGCCCAGGCGCGGGCCCGGCGGGATCTGGATCTCCTCGAAGTCGAGCTTGCGGTTCCGGTCCGCCTCGGCCGCCATCTCGTCGTACCGCTCGAGTCGCGCCCTGCGACTTGGTCTGGCGGGCGCGGGCGCTCGACCTGACCCAGTCGAGCTCGTCGTCGAGGCGCTTGCGCATCTTCTGCGTCCTTGGCGCCCTCGACCTTGAGGCGGGCTGCCTTCGTCTCCAGGTAGGTGGTGTAGTTGCCCTCGTACGGGTAGGCGTGGCCGCGGTCGAGCTCGAGGATCCACTGCGCGACGTTGTCGAGGAAGTACCGGTCGTGGGTGATCGCGATGACGGTGCCCGGGTACTTCTCCAGGTGCTGCTCGAGCCAGAGGACGGACTCGGCGTCCAGGTGGTTGGTGGGCTCGTCGAGCAGCAGCAGGTCGGGCTGCTGGAGCAGGAGCTTGCAGAGGGCGACCCGCCGTCGCTCGCCACCGGACAGGCTGGTGACGTCCGAGTCGGGCGGCGGGCAGCGGAGGGCGTCCATCGCCTGCTCGAGCTGGCTGTCCAGGTCCCAGGCGTCCTTGTGGTCGATCTGCTCCTGGAGCTTGCTCATCTGGTCCATGAGCTCGTCGGAGTAGTCGGTCGCCATCTTCTCGGCGATCTCGTTGTACTCGTCGAGCAGCCTCTTGGTCTCGGCGACGCCCTCCTCGACGTTGCCGAGGACCGTCTTGTCCTCGTTGAGCTTCGGCTCCTGGGCGAGGATGCCGACGGTGAAGCCGGGCATCAGCTTGGCCTCGCCGTTGGAGACCTGCTCGAGTCCCGGCCATGATCTTCAGGAGCGTCGACTTGCCGGTGCCGTTCGGGCCGACGACGCCGATCTTCGCCCCGGGGAGAAAGCTCAGCGTGACGTTGTCGAGAACGACCTTGTCACCATGCGCCTTACGGACGGCGCGCAGGCTGTAAATGTACTCGGGCATGTTTCTAAACCTACCTATTGGCGCAGGTAACGGACCCGCAACCCTCGTCTACGTCAGGGCAACCCAGAGGGGCAGCAAGCGTGGCACTCGCGGTTAACCGAACCGGCGTCATCCTCGAAAAGCGTGACCTGTCCTACCACCGCCCAGTGTCTGGCAAACCGGTGTCAGTCAAGCGGTGCGCCACTGCCACCTACCAGTCTACGTGCCCGGCCAACACCACATCGAGGTGTTAATTCAGCTGGGCGGCGCCGGGTGCGTCGTTCAGGCGGGAGGCGGCGGTCATGCCGCCGGCGGCGGCTATACCGGGGTGACCAGTCATTCCGGTGGCGCCGGTCACGCCGCTGGCGGCGTCGGATGGGTCGTAGAGGCAGACGCGGTCGCGGCCGGTGTTCTTCGCCCGGTAGAGCGCGATGTCGGCGGCGGCGAGCAGTTCGAAGAGGTCGGCGCCGTGGGTGCCGAGGGCGGCGACGCCGATCGAGATGGTGACGCCGACGATCGTGTCGGGCGGTGAGCACCTTCACCACGCCGACGCCGCGGCGGATCCGCTCGGCGACCTGGCACGCCTCCGCCGCGCCGGTGGCGGTGAGCAGGATGACGAACTCCTCGCCGCCGAACCGGCCCACCAGGTCGGACTCGCGGACCTGCTGGCGCATCTCGGTTGCCAGCGTCCGCAGGACGGCGTCACCGGTCAGGTGGCCGTGGGTGTCGTTGACCATCTTGAAGTGGTCGACGTCGGCGAGCAGCAGCGCGAGCGGCTCACGGTGGCGCTGCGCCCGGGCGATCGCCAGGGCGGCCTCGCCCTGCCAGGCGCCCGCGTTGAGCACGCCGGTCTTCGGATCGGTCCGCGCCTGCGCCTTGAGCTGCGAATGGAGCAGGCTGCGCTGGAGCAGGATCACCGGCGGCAGCGCCACCAGGAGCAGGATCGCGCTCAGCGCGCAGGCGATCGTGACCAGGATGCCGACGCAGGTCTCGGTCAGGTCGAGCAGCATCCGCTCGCGGTCCCAGAGCATGTCGGCCAGCCGGGCGTCCGGGTCGGCGAGCCAGGCGGCGATCGCGATCAGGCAGGTGTTCAGCACGATGAAGGCCACGGCGCAGACGACCGCGAGCGCCGGCCTGCTGCGGACGCATCAGCCACGCCTTCGGCCCCGGGATAGGTCAGCCAGTCGGCCGCCTGGCCCTGCGCCACCGCCGGGGCGAGCCAGCGGAACAGGGCCGACGCGCACGCGCCGGCCAGGCCGAGGGCCGCCGTGCTGAAGACCCGCCGGTAGACCGCACCCCGGCGGACCCGCACGTAGATCAGCAGACCGAGAACGGCCGGCGCGATCAGCGCGTACAGCGGCGGCAGCAGCAGCGCCACCGGCAGCCACCACGCGGACAGCAGATCCCGCCAGACCCCGGAGGGCTGCCCGAGCCGCCTGGTCGCCTCGACGCAGAGGGCACCGCAGCACATCAGCCCGGCTGAACAGGGTGACGTCACCCGCCGTCACCGGCCGTTCCGACGATTTCAAAGCCGGTGAGCGTGAAGTAGGCGGCGAGCACGGTCAGCACGTAGACGATTAGCGAGAACGATTCGTCGAACAGCGGGCAGCGCCACGGCCACACGAGGCCCTCGGGGGCCTCCTGCTGCCGCTGCCTCATCGCGTCCTGGACTGCTGACATACTCGCTGCTGTCGCCTTCCTTGAATCCCCCGACATCCGGTCTGGCCCAGCGCTACTAAGTCACTCTAGGTGACACCATAGATGCAAACTGTGCCGTGCGTGCACTGAACTTCTATGTTCGTCGCACGCACATTGGGCACCGCGCGATTTGACAATCGTCACTATGAGTAACCAATGACAACGTGCGACACCGTAGTGGCAGGTCACTGGGCATTTAGAAAGCCGCGGCGACAGCTGACCGCGCCCCGAGATCGCTGGTCAGCGTGCTGAAATTGGCGTCGGCGAACGCCAGGTCAGGCGGGTCTTCCTGGTCATCTTGGGTATCCGCAGCGCAGGGCCTCCAGTCGGAGAACGCGTCACTGTCCTAGTCCACTTACCGCCCGGCCGCTGATTGGCGGAGTAGGCATGTAGGTACGTAGACAAGTACACACCAGGGGCTTGTCAGCGTCACTTAGGCGCACCGGTTGAATTTCGTCGGGTCTGCCATTTAGCTGAGCTCTCCGGTCGTCTACTCAGGCGATGCCCGGCAATGGGCGCCGCACAGTTAGGCAGTCGTCAGTCGGAGTGAGCCGATGACACTGTGCGGCGCCCGTCATGGCAGGTCACCGGGTATCTAGAAGACCGGGGCGACCTCCGGCTGCGCGCCGAGGTCGCTGGCCAGCCGCTCAAAATCCGCGTCGGCCATCGCCGGGTCGCGCGGGTCGCGCGGGTCGCCTGTGTCGCCTGTGTCGCCTGTGTCACCTGTGTCGCCGTCGAGCTCGGCCGCGGCATCCTGGTCGTCGACGTCCTCGTACGCATCGACGTCCGGCAGGGCCCCCTCGCCCTCCGCCTGCCGCCGGGTCGCGTTCCAGGGCGACTGGTCGCCGCGGTTAAAGTGCGACCAGCCGAATGCCAGGTCGTGGCCGACCGAGTCGGCCTCAACCTGCATCTGCGTCCGGTTGCGCTGCTGATCGTCGACCCAGGTCCGCATCACCACCTTGCCCTTGACCAGGATCATGTCTCCCTTGCGGAGGGAGCCCTTGACGTTCACGGCCAGCCGACGCCAGCACTTGACCGAGTAGTAGGACGTCTCCCCGTCCTCCCACTCCCCGGTGGTGCGGTTCAGCCGCCGGGGAGTGTGGCCCATTCGGATCTCGGCGAGCGGCGTCTGCGTCGGTGAGCTCTGCCAGAACTTCGGTTCCGCAGTCACAAATCCGCGCAAGATGATCACGTTCTCCTGGCTCATATCGCCAGCCTCCTAGCGTGCTTTAGGGGTTCTGCCTGCGTCCGGCGGCCGTCGGCCGCCCGGGTTTGCAGTTCCACCGTGCCCGAATGGCCGGGTCGGCTGGCAGCGGCCATTTGCCGCCTGTGGATAACGCGCCCGAATTGTCCACCACCTGTGGACAACTGACTTGCGATCATGGCGGCGACGCGGCATACTGCGCGCCCGCAATGCCGCCGAGCGCGGTGCTGACGCGGCTACTGCGGCCGCCACTAGCTCCGTGGGCTCGGCGATGACATCGACCAGGGCGCCGTTGCGCATCACGGTGATGGGAAGCGGGTGGCCGATCGCCTCGGCGAACATCAGCCGCTGCAGGTCCTGGGCGGTCGCGACCTCGTGACCCGCCGCGGTGAGCAGCAGGTCACCGGGGCGCAGCCCGGCCCGGTCGGCCGGGCCCTGGGACACGACCGAGGAGACCCGCAGCCCGGTCGCGCGGCCGCCGAGGCGCGGCCGCCAGACCGGCGCCACCGGGGCGGGCACGACCACCACGCCCAGGTAGGCGCGGCGCACCCGGCCGTCCTGCATCAGCGCCGACACGATCCGCCTGGTCGTCGCGTTGACCGGGACGGCGAGCCCGACCCCGATCCCGGCCACGGCGGTGTTGATCCCGACCACGCGGGCCCGGGCGTCGGCCAGCGCGCCGCCGGAGTTGCCCGGGTTGAGCGCCGCGTCGGTCTGGATGACGTCCTCGATCAGCCCGCGCTCCCCCGCTGGCATCGACCGGCCGAGCGCGCTGACCACGCCCGCGGTGACCGTCCCGGCCAGCCCGAGCGGGTTGCCGACGGCGACGACGAGCTGCCCGACCACCAGGCCGTCGGCCTCGCCGAGCTCGGCCGGATCGGGAGTGTCGCCTGACGCGCGCAGCACCGCCAGGTCAGACAGCGGGTCCGCCCCAACGACCTGGAACGGCGTCGTCGTCCCGTCCGAGAACGCCGCCGTGCCGCCGGGCGAATGCCCGACCACGTGCGCGTTGGTCAGCAGAAAGCCGTCCGCCGTGAACACCACCGCCGACCCCAGTGACTCCCCGCCCCGCTTCGGCACACGCACGCTCGCGACCTTGGGCCTGAGCGACTCGGCCACCCCGGCGACGATGGTCGAGTAGGCGTCCAGTGGTTCACTTACTCCCATTCATTGATTACATCATTACACAGCAAATCTTCCAAATGGCGACGGCCGGGGTCCCGGCTCCGCCGGGTCGGCGGGGCTGGCCGGGCTGGCGCGACGGGGCATTGGGCACTTGGGTCGTATAGCGCCCTCAATGGAACACGCTGACGCCCGCGGCCGGAGCGGCCTCATCGCGACCGCGCGGGAGCACGGAGCGCGGGCGATCGTGATCGAGGACCTTGACTTCGCCGAGGCCAGAGCCAAGGGACGCGAGCGGACCGGGAGCCGGCCGTCGCGCGGCAAGCGCGGCCGCAGGTTCCGGCGGGCCGTCGCGGGGATCCCCACCGCGAAGCCCCGCGACCGGCTCACCCAGATGACCGCCAACGTGGGCCTGAGCGTGATCGCGGTCGATCCCGCCTATACCTCGCGGTGGGGCGCGCAGCACTGGCTACCCGCGCTCAGGCAGCATCACCCGAAGACGACCGGTCACCACGCAGCCGCGCTGGTAATCGGGAGACGCGGGCTCGGCCACCGGGCCAGGAGACGCGCGAACGGGAACCTCGTCACCCCGGAGGACGTGACACGGCCAGCCCCGGCGCGAACCAGGACCACCCCGAAAGGCCCGCCCGCACCCAGGAAACCCGCCACCCCGCGAGACCCCCGGCAGCCCCAGGCACCAAGACCGGCAGGCCCCCAAGGACCACGGCAGGCAACCAGGCAGGCCAACACCGTCCGGGCCCGCCCACCCAGCCGATACCCACTATCGCCCAGTGTTTAGGAACGGTTACAGGCGTCGGGCGGTTTCCATGATCAGGCGGCGCAGCCAGGCGTGGGCGGTGTCGTCCTCGTAGTGACGGTGCCACCACAGGGCCTCCACGATCGGCTCGGCGTCGCCCGGGCACTCGAGCACGCGCAGGTTGGCCGTGGTCGCCAGCCGGCTGGCGAGCCGCTCCTGCATCAGCGCGACCCGGTCGGTGCCCGCCACGAAGTAGGGCACCGCGAGATAGCTCTCCACCCGAACCGCGATTCTCGGCTGCAGGTCGAGCAGCGCAAGCTGCCGCATCACGGGAACGGAGGCGACCCCTCGCTGGCCGGACCGGTAATAGGGCGCCACCCAGGGCAGCCCGGCCAGGTCCCGCAGCTGCAGCGCGCTGCCGCCGTCGAGGACCGGGTTGTCGGCATCGATCACGCAGACCCAACGATCGAGGAAGAGCTCGGCCGAGCGAGTGTCTGGCAGCGAAAACCCGTTGCTTGGCGGGGCGACCATCCCGTCCACGAACCTGATGCCGTCCGCGTACTCGGCCGCCAGCGACTCGCGCACCAGCCGGATATGCAGCCGGGCCCTCGGCGCCGCCCGCTGCAGCGCGTGCGAGAGCGCCTCACCCATCACCATGATCGTGTAGTCGGCCATGACCAGCGTGAACTCGCGATCAGAGGTCGCCGGGTCGAAGTCGGCGGAGGCGGCGAAGAGCCGCTCGGCGGCGCCGCAGACCGCCTCGACCTGCTCGGCCAGCTGCTCGCCGAGCGGCGTCAGCACGTACTCGCCGTGCTCGCGGACCAGCAGCTCGTCGCCGAAGTGCCTGCGCAGCCGGGCCAGCGCCGCGCTCGCGGCCGGCTGGGTCACGCCGAGCCGCTGGGCGGCGCGCGTGACGCTCCGCTCCCGCGTCAGTTCGCGCAGCGCGACGAGCAGGTTCAGGTCAAGGTTGGCGAGGTGGGCGACAGGCCGCATGATTCCACCATCAAACGCCCGCCCCCAGTCGCCCGCAAGATGTAACCCCAAGAAGCTCGACCATCCCCACGGGTACCTGCCAGGTCTGTCAGCTACGCCAGCGACACCAAAGCGGACCTGTCGGCTACGCCAGCGACACTAATAGGGGCGGTCGCTGGCGTAGGCGACAGGTTGGGGCGGGTCTCGGCGACGTGCCGGGTGGGTTCAGGGGACGCATGGGTGGGTTCAGGGGCTGGTGGGGTGGGTTGGGCGACAGGCGGGGCGGGGCGGGCTGGGCGACAGGCGGGGCGGGCTGGGCAGGCGGGGCGGGCTGGGCGGGCGGGGCGGGCGGGGCGGCTGGCGGGGCTGGCGGGGTGGGTTGGGGGCTGGGCGGCGGGCGCATTGTCGTTGGCTGAGGAGGGATGTCGTTGGGGTGGGTGACAGATTCTGGGCGGCTGGGGTTGGGGCTGGTGACAGCGGTCAGGCGAAGGGTGCTTGGCGGCTGTTTAATTCAATTCGAGAAACCGCAGGTCAGAGCCATTGCCTGCCGGGCGGGATAAATCCGGTTTATACCCGTTAGCACAAGCATTTTCTTGTTTGACCGTTGTTAACGGACCTAACGTCCCAGACATGCCGCATGAACTTACCGAACTTCGGCTGGACGCGGTGACGCGGCCGGCCGCCGCGCCGGTGCACGAGATCGCCGCCGATGTCTGCGTGGTCGGGGCGGGGATCGCGGGCTCGACGGCGGCCATCGAGTCCGCGCGCCTGGGCCGGTCCGTCGTCCTGATCGACTCGCTGCCGCTGATCGGCGGGCAGATGGTGCACTCGCTGATCGGGCTGTTCTGCGGGATCTTCGGCAACGCGCCGGATTACACCCAGCTCACGCACGGGGTGTTCGACGACATCTTCGCCGCGCTGGGCCCGCCGGGCGACCTCTACTTCTCCCGCGGGCACACGACCACCGTCTTCTACAACGAGGTCGCGCTCGGCCGGTGGCTGGAGAAGACCGTGCAGTCGCTCGGCATCCAGGTCATCACCGGGGCGGTGCTCGGTGACGTGTCGATGCGGGACGGGTTCGTGACCTCGGCCGACCTCGGCACCCGGTACGGGGACGTCCGGGTGCGGGCCGATCCGGGTACGTGGACGCGAGCGGGGACGCGGCGCTGACCTGGCAGGCCGGGCTGCCGTGCTGGGAGCCGTCGCGGCCGATCTACGGCAGCCAGCAGTTCATCGTGGAGAACCTGCACGAGGAGCACAAGCCGGAGGCGGGCGAGGTCGACGCGGTGTTCGCCGCCCGCGGCGAGGAGTCCGGGCTGCTGCGCCGGGGCGGGCTCGCGTTCTTCTTCCCCGGCCGCGGCACCGCGGTGATGAACGTGACCCACATCGACGCGCCGCTCGACCCGATTTCCGCCTCGCGGGCCATGTTCGAGGGCCGCGACCAGGCCGACCGCGCGCTCGACGCTGCTCCGGGCGGAGTTCCCGAAGGCGTTCGGCGAGGCGCGGGTGCGGGCGTACGGGTTCCCCGGACGGCGGCAGACGCGGTGGATCAAGGGCGCGCACCAGCTGACCGTCGACGAGGTGCGGTCGGGAATGCGGTTCGACGACGCGGTGGCGCGGACCGCGTGGCCGGTGGAGCTGCACGACCGGTCGGACGGCTACGTGTGGGAGATGTTCCCGGCCGATCACGTGCACTACGTGCCGCTGCGGTCGCTGCTCCCGCCGGACGCGCACAACCTGGTCGCGGCCGGCCGGTGCGCGGACGGCGACGCCGCCGCGCTGTCCAGCGTGCGGGTGATGGGGCCGTGCTCGGCGATGGGGGCGGCCGCCGCGCACGCGCTCGACCTGGCCGGCGGCTCGGCGACAGCCGGCCGGCAGCGTGCACGACATCGACGTCGGGCGGCTGCAGGAGCGGCTCACCGGCAACCTCGGCGGCCCCGGTGGCGGGTGACGGAGATGGCGCTGACCTGCCGCCGGGCCGACGACGGCGAACCAGGAGGCCACCGATGATCAACGACGATAGGCGGAGCGGCTGATGTTCCTGACCGAAGACGAGAAGCGGATGCGCGACGGCGCCGAGGGCGACGCGGTCGCCGCCGCGATGGACCTGCTGATCAGGTACGGGTTCGCGCTCGACGCGGAGCGGCTGTGCGACATCCGCAACGTGGCCGGGACGATGACCCAGCCGTCGCCGGTCAAGGCGCGGCTGGTGGCCGAGGGCGGCTGGGACAAGGCGTTCGCGGTGATCAACCTGGACAGCGACCTGGACCTGTCGATCCCGTCGATGCGGGTGCCGACGTGCCAGCTGCAGCACGGGTTCGGCCCCGACTCGGTCGACATCGTGCCCTATCCCCGGAGAACGTGGCGCTGCAGGAGGACGCCGAGTCGTTCTACGGCCGGCACGGGGTGAACATCCTCGCCACCTGCACGCCGTACCAGGTCGGGAACCTGCCGCTGCGCGGCGAGCACTGCGCGTGGATGGAGTCCTCGGCCGTGATCTACGCCAACTCGGTGCTCGGCGCGCGGACCAACTGCGAGGGGATCGCGTCCACCGGCGCCGCCTCGCTCACCGGCAAGATCCCCTGCTGGGGCAACCACCTGGACGCGAACCGGCACGGCACGCACCTGGTCGACGTGCGCGGGCTCACGGTCGAGAGCTTCCAGGACTGGGGGATGCTGGGCTACTTCGCGGGCGGGGTCGCGGGCGAGGACCACCCGGTGATCATCGGGGACATCGCCCGGCCCGACCTGACCGAGCTCAAGCACTTCGGCGCGGCCGCCGCCACCTCGGGCGGGGTCGAGCTGTACCACATCCCCGGGATCACGCCGGAGGCGCCGACGGTGGAGGCGGCGTTCGACGGCGCGGCGCCAGCGTGCCTGAGGCGGTCTATACGGGCCGGCCGAGCGGCGGGCGATGTACGAGACGCTGAACGAGATCGGCTCGAGCCGACGACGTCGACTTCGTGCTGCTCGGCTGCCCGCACGCGTCGGTCGACCAGATCAGGCGGACGGCGGAGCTGCTCGACGGCAGGCGGCTGTCGTCCGGCACCGAGCTCTGGATCATGGCGCCCCGCGTCGCTCAAGGTGGTCGCCGACCGGTCCGGCTACACCGCGGTGATCGAGCGGGCCGGCGGCCGGGTGCTGGCCGACTCCTGCCCGGCCATGTCGCGGGCCGCGCCGCCGGGGCACCCGGGTGTTCGCCACCGACTCGGCCAAGCAGGCGCACTACCTGCCCGCGATCCTCGGCATCGAGGCCTGGTTCGGCACCCTCGACGAGTGCGTCGACGCGGCCGTCACCGGGCGCTGGAACGGGGCGCTGAGCTGATGTCAGAGCGGCGCATCCTGCACGGGCGAACGGTCGTCCCCGGCGTCGTCGAGGGCGAGGCCCTGGTGTCGCACGAGCCGATCTCCGGCTGGGGCGGCATCGACCCGGCCCGCGGCGTGATCATCGAGCGCCGGCACGAGCTGTACGAGGTCTGCTTCACCGGCAAGATCCTCGTCTTCCCGAGCGCCAAGGGGTCCTCCGGCTGGTCCGGCTTCTTCCAGACGACGCGGCTGTCAGGCACCGCGCCGATCGGCATGGTCATCGGCCGGATCTCGGCCAAGTCGGCCCTCGGGGCGGTGGTGACCCGGGTTCCGGCCGTCACCGACCTCGACGCCGACCCGTGCGAGGTCATCGCCACCGGCGACTGGCTGCTTCTCGACAACTCGACAGTGGAGGTAACCAAGCGATGACGGCGAACGAATCAGGGGTCCCCCGAGGGAGACCCGGCGGGCGGGCGAGGACATCGAGCCTGCGCTCCAACTACGAGCCCGGCACCTCCCGGTGGGCGACCAGGCGGGCGCAGTGGCTGGCGCTCGGCCTGTCCGACGAGGACATGGTCAAGCCGAAGATCGCCATCGTGAACACGTCCTCGCAGCTCGCGATCTGCTTCAGCCACCTCGACGAGATCGCCCGCCGGGCCAAGCGGGCGATCGAGCTGGCGGGCGGGATCGGCGTTCGAGGTCCGCACCGCCGCCCCGAGCGACTTCATTCACAGCGCCGGGCACCGCGGCGGGTACATCCTGTCCGCCCGCGACCTGATCACCAACGACATCGAGATGCAGGTCGAGGGCGCCCAGCTGGACGGGATGATCTGCCTGGCGTCGTGCGACAAGACCGCGCCGGGCCAGCTGATGGCGGCCGCCCGGCTGAACATCCCGACGATCATGGTCGCCTGCGGCTACCAGGCGAGCGGGTCCTACCGGGGCAGGCACTGCGACATCGAGGACGTGTTCCTGGCCGCCGGGCACGTCGCCAGCGGCCGGCTGAGCGCGGCCGAGCTGACCGAGATGAGCGCCAACGCGGTGCTCAGCCCGGGCGTGTGCGCGGGCATCGGCACCGCCAACACGATGCACCTGGCGTGCGAGGCGCTGGGCATGGCGCTGCCGGGGTCCACCCCGGTCCGGGCGAACAGCGAGCCGATGTGGCGGGCGGTCGACGTCGCCGCCGCCCGCATCGTCGAGATGGTGGCCGAGGACCTGCGGCCGCGGGACATCATGACCCCGGCCGCGTTCGCGCAACGCGGTCACCGCGATCCTCTCGGTCAGCGGGTCGATCAACTCGGTCAAGCACCTGCAGGCGGTGGCGGCCGAGGCGGAGTGCGACGCGGACGTCTACCGGCTGTTCGAGACGCTGGCCGACGGGGTGCCGCTGCTCACCGCGATCAGGCCCAACGGCGAGACGTCGATCGAGGAGTTCGAGGACGCCGGCGGCACCCGGGCGATCATGAAGCAGCTCGAGCCGCTGCTCGACGGCGACGCGCTCACCGTCACCGGGGACACCGTCGCGGCCAACCTGGACGGGGTCACCGTCGCCGACGAGCAGGTCATCCGGCCGCCGGACCGCGCCCTCGGCCGGCGGCCGACGATCGTGGTCATCCGCGGCAGCCTCTGCCCCGACGGCGGCGATCGTCAAGCTGGCGGTGGCCGACGACCGGCCGCTCGACTTCGCCGGCCCGGCGATCGTCTTCGACTCCCCCGACGCGTCACTCGACGGCGCTGCGCGGCCGGGCCGATCCACGCCGGCCAGGTCGTGGTGCTGCGCGGCCAGGGCGTCACCGGCTCGCCCGGCATGGGCATGGCGTCCCAGCTGGTGTTCGCGCTGGACGGGGCCGGGCTGACCGGCCAGGTCGCGGTGGTCACCGACGGGCAGCTGTCCGGCCTGGTGAACAAGGGCATCGTGGTCGGCGAGGTGTCGCCCGAGGCGGCCGCGGGCGGGCCGCTCGCCCTGGTCAGGGACGGCGACATGATCCGGATCGACGTCCCCGGCCGGACCGCCGACCTGGACGTCCCGGCCGACGAGCTGGCGGCGAGAAGGACCGCCCTGGCGGCCGACCCGCCCGCGCGGCCGGCCGAGGTCGGCTGGCTGTCGGTGTACCAGCGCCTGGTCCGGCCGCTGCCCGAGGGCGCGGTCCTGAGACCCCGGAGGACGGCGTCGTGACCGCCGACGACAGCCCCGCGATCGGCGGCGCGCCGGGCGGCGGCAGTTCGGGCAGCGGCAGCCCCAGCGGCGGCAGACCGGGTGTTGGCAACGTACCCGACGGCGCGCCGGGCGGCGGGAGTTCGGGCGGCGGCAACGTGGCCGACGGCGCGCGGAGCGGCAGCAACTCGGGCGGCGGCAACCCTGGCGCGGGGGTGGCGCTGGCGGTGCGGAACCTGTCGGTCGCGTACGGGAACGTGGTCGCGGTGCACGACGCGACGTTCACGGTCGCCGAGGGCGACGCCTGCGCGATCATCGGGCCGAACGGCAACGGCAAGTCCTCGATCCTGATGGGCGTCACCGGCATGATCCGCCGCCGCGGCACGGTCGAGATCTTCGGCGCCCCGGCCAGGAACGGCGACGTGCGCTGGGCGGCGCAGGCACGGCCTGACCCTCGTGCCCGAACGCCGCCAGCTCTACCCCGACCTGTCCACGGCCGACAACATCCTGCTCGGCTGCTACACGTGGACGAGGAGTATCGGCAAGGCGCGAAGATCGGGACCGTTCGACCGCGCGATTGAGCTTTTCCCCGAGCTCAACCTGCACCTCAAGCAGCTCGGCCGGCACCCTCTCCGGCGGGCAGCAGCAGATGGTCGCGATCGCGCGCGGGCTGGCCGCCGACCCGAAGATCCTCGCGGTCGACGAGCCCTGCCTGGGGCTGGCCGAGGCCGTCGCCAAGCGGGTGTACGACGCGCTGGCGAAGATCCACGAGCAGGGCACGACGCTGATCGTCGTCGAGGAGGCGCCGCAGGCGGGCGCTGACCCTGTGCAACCGGCGGGTCGAGGTGCGCAACGGCGTGGCGGGCGACAGCGTGGCGGGTGCGGCATGATGAAGTTCGGCAACCTGCTCATCGCCGGCATCACCACCGGCGCGATCTACGCGATGTTCGCCGTCTGCGTCTCGGTCTGGTACCGGGTCTCCAACATCCTCAACCTCGCCGTCGGCGACTTCGCCATGGTCGGCGCGCTCGGCGTGGACAACCTGTACCGGGTCAAGGGGCTGCCGCTGCCGGTCGGCCATCGTCCGCACGCTGCTGCGTGGTGGCCGCCTTCGCCTACGTCTACGACCAGGTGGTGCTGCGCATCGCGCCAGGACGGGCCGCAGCGGATGGACGGCATCGTCGTCACCTTCTTCTTCACCTTCGCGCTGTCGTTCTTCATCGACGGGGTGGCGAAGATGCTGTTCGGCACCGACGTGCACGCCGCGCCCGGCGCTGTGGAACGGGGCCTCGCTCAGCCTCGGCAGCCTGCACTTCGAGCGGGCCGGGCTGCTGGTGCTGGCCTGCGCGGTGATCATCGGCGGCGCGTTCTGGGTGTACATCAGGTTCACCCTCGGCGGCAAGGCGCTGGAGGCCAGCGGCGAGAACTCGGTCGGGGCGCGGATCGTCGGCATCGACACCCGCCGCTACCGGCGGCTGATCTTCGTCGGGACCGCGGTCATCGCGGCGGTCTTCGGCATCGTGGAATCGCCGATCACCGGGTTCACCTACCTGTCGGGGGCGACGATCTCGCTGACCGGCTTCCTCGCGGCCGCCTACGGCGGGTTCCGCAAACCCGGCCGGGCGCTGCTGGCCGGGCCTGTTCATCGGCGTCCTCGAGGCGATGCTCGGCGGCTACGTGAGCGCCGAGTACGGCGACACGGTGCTGTACGCGATCCTCGCCGCGCTGGTGCTCGCGTGGCCGCGCGCAGCTCGGCTTCGAATCGGCGGTGAGCGGATGAACGGCCTGGTCGCCTCTTCGCGACGCTCGGCCCAGCGCTCGGCGCTGGTCGCGTCCAGGGTCCCGCGCGGGCTGACGCCGACCGCGGTCGTCGCCGTCGTCGGGGTTCTCTTCGTGCTCGTCTGGGGGCAGCAGTACACCGGCTCGGTGTTCGTGCTGGCCGCCTGCTACGCGATCGTCACCGCGGGCATGGCGGTGCAGATCGGCTTCTCCCAGCAGATCGCGTTCAGCCAGTCGGTGTTCATGGGCGTCGGCGCCTACGGCGTGGCCATGCTGAACACCCACTACAACCTGCCGGTGCTGCTGGCCACCCCGATCGTGCTGGTCGGCTCGGCGCTGCTGGCGATCCTGCTCGGCTCGGTCGTCACCCGGGCGTCCGGGCTGGCGCTGGCCGTCGCCACCTTGATGCTGCCGCTGATCGCGGTCGGCTACGTGTCGGGGACCGGGTTCCTCGGCGGCGCGGTCGGCGCGCCGCTGCCCGGCACCCTGTGGCCGTCGTCGTCCGCGTCGACCACGGTCGCGCTGGTCGGCGGCGGTCTGATCGTGATCGCGCTGCTCGCGCTCGCGGTCTTCATCGCCGCTCGCGGATCCTCACCTCCGACGTCGGGCTCGAGCTGTTCGTGCTGGGCGTGGACGAGCGGACGGCGGCCGCGCTCGGAGTCCGCACCCCGCGCCGGAAGCTGGAGCTGTTCGTGCTCGGCTGCGTGTTCGCCGCCCTCGGCGGCGCGGTCTACGCGGGCACCCAGCAGTTCGTGCCGGAGACGCTGGTCGACCCGACGGCCGAGCTCGCGCTGCTGATCATGCTGTTCATCGGCGGGCGGCGGTCGGTCATCGGGGCGGTCATCGGCGCGCTGGTCATCCAGTACCTGCAGGGCGCAAGCAACTGGGTGAGCGTCAACATTCTCGTAGTCGAGGGGCTGCTGCTGACGGTGGTGCTGCTGGTGGACCCGGAGGGACTGGCGGGCATCGTGACGAGCGGGATCGCGCGGGCGCGCACCCGGCTGGGCTCCGGCCCGGCCGAGCGGCGCGACCCGTCGGCCGAGGCCGACGCCGCGGGCCCGGCGGGCGCGGCCGACTCGCTCGGCGGTGCGGCGGAAGCGACGGACCTGGCGGATCTGGCCCGAGCGGCCGAGCCGGCCGAGCCGGCGCCGAGCCGGCCGGGCCGGCCGGGCTCCGCGGCGGCGGCGACCCGACGGCGGCGCTGCTTGAGATCAGGTCCGTGTTCAAGGAGTACGGCGGGCTCAGCGTGCTCGAGGACATCTCCCTCACGCTGCCCGAGCGCGGCCTGTTCGCGCTCTGCGGCCCGAACGGGGCGGGCAAGTCGACCCTGCTCAACGTCATCGGCGGCAGCGTCCCGCCGTCCCGGGGCGAGGTCGTGCTCAACGGCGCCGACATCACCAGGCGGCCGCCGCACGAGCGGTTCTACCTGGGCATCAGCCGGACCTTCCAGTCCGTCCACCTGATCAAGGGCCGCACCGTGCTCGACAACGTGGCGGTCGCCTGCCTCACCTCGCAGAGGTCGTCGATCACGACCAGGATCGCGCGCAGCCGGCTCGACCAGGCACGGGCGCAGGCGGCCGGGGCGCTGGCCGACCTGGGCATGCAGCACCTGGCGGGCCGGGAGGTCTCCAGCCTCACGCTCGAGTCCCAGCGGATGGTCGAACTGGCCCGGGCGCTCGCCCCCAGCCCCCGGCTGCTGCTGCTCGACGAGCCCGCCTCCGGGCTGTCGCAGGAGCAGCGCCAGCGGCTCGCGGCGGTGCTGAGCACGCTCGCCAGCCGCACCTGCGTGTTCCTGGTGGAGCACGACCTGGCCCTGGTCGCGCAGGTGAGCGAGCGGATCTTCGTGCTCTCGGCCGGCCGGGTGGTGTTCGACGGCGGCCCGGACGACTTCCGGTCATCGCCGGTCGTCAGCTCGCTCCTGGTCGGGAGCTGACCCCATGTTCCCGCGCTCCAAGCAATCGATGTACCCGGCAATTCCCAGGAGGGAAAGAACCATGATTCGAAGACGAACCCCGGTCAGGGCGGCCGTGGCCGCCGCCATCATCCTGGCGGCGGGCGGGCTCGCCGCCTGCAGTTCGGGCGGCGGGAACTCGGCCAGCGCCAACTCCCCCATCGTCGTCTGCAGCGACGAGGCCCTGGCGGGCCCGTACGCGCAGATCGGCGAGACCGACAACTGGGGCTCGGAGGCGTACTTCAAGCACGTCAACGCCACCGGCGGCATCCTCGGCCACAAGGTCACTTACATCTCGCTTAACAACCAGTCCAGCGCGTCGGAGTCCGAGCTGCTCGCGCGCAAGTGCATCCAGACCTACCACGCGCAGTTCATCGTCGGGCCGGAGTCTGGCGCGGACACCGAGTCCGCGCTGCCGATCGCGATCGCCAACAAGACGATCCTGATCAGCCTCTCCTCCGGCTGGCAGACCAACGGCTACCCGGCCAGCGAGCTGAACTCGTGGGGCTTCCCCGGCTTCTACGACGTCTTCGCCGAGGACCAGATCGCCTCGGTGCAGAACCTGATCCGAGCCTCGGCACTACACCCGGGTCGCGCTGCTCGAGGACAACTGCGGGTCGGTCTGCCTGGCCAACCAGGCGACCGTGCAGAACCTGGCCAAGCAGGACGGCTTCCAGCTCGTCTCCACCCAGATCGACCAGGTAGGCGCGACCGACGTCACCCCGCAGGTGCTCGCCATGCTGGCCGCCAAGCCGCAGATCATCCTGTTCGGCCTGGTGCCGGGCACCGACTCGATCACCGCGATCCGCGCCATCAGGGCGCAGAGACCCGACGATCCCGATCAGCGAGTGCTCGGCGTGCGAGCTGCCGAGCTTCATCTCGGCGGCCGGCGGCCCGTCGGTGATGTAGAACATCTACGTGCTCGGCTCCATGCAGGACTGGCTGACCGCCGCCCAGCAGGGCACGTCCGCTTCGGAGAAGGCCACCGCGGCCGGCCTCGAGGCGTACATGGCCGGCATGAAGGCGGCCGGCCTCGGCAACGACAACGCGATCGACAACAGCCAGGAAGGCTGGGACGCCGGCCTCGAGATCAACTGGGCCATCACCCAGGCCGGCAACCTGGACGAGACCACGATCATGCAGAAACTCCAGCACCTGGACATCAACACGCTGGGCATCCTGTGGACGAGAACCCCGTCCAACTACGAGAGCTACAGCGGCGTGCGAGGCCGCCATGGAGACCATCAACTCCGACGGCTCGGCCACTCTCTACAAGTAAAGCCTGCGAGCCAAAAGCGCGCGCCCCTGCCATCGGACTGAGGAGAGAAGGAGCGAGGCACGAGCGAGCGAGCGACGAGGGAGAGGGCAGGGGTCCCGAGCGCCCGGAGGCGAGCAGGAAGGCAGAGCTTGTCCGAACGGACGGTGTCCTTCGCGCCGTCCGTTCGGCTATGCCGGGCCCCGGGGTGGCCAGGCGACGGCCGCTCCGCTTTATCGGCCCTGGGGGCCACGGGCCCACAACTCTATCGGCCCTGGGGGCCACGAGCCCGCAACCGTCGTGGCCCTGTGGACCCCAGGGCTATATAGAGCGGGCCTGTGGCCCCCAGGGCCAATACGAGGGTGCAGCGGACGGACGGTTCGCGCGTTCCCGCCCAACCCGCGAGCCAAAGGGCGCGCCCCTGTCCTCGGACTGAGGAGGGAAGGAGCGCAGCGACTGACCGACGAGGGAGAGGGCAGGGGCCTCAGGCGCCCGGAGGCGAGCGGGAAGCACGGTGCGGGATAAGACAGCGGAGGCGACTGCCAGCTCGCGGCGGAAGCGCTCGTACTGGGCGATCTCGGCGCCGGTGGGCACCAGGACCAGGTCGCGGGTGACCTCGGAGACCCGGGCGCGCATCGCCCGCTCGGCCGCCTCCCGTTCGCGTTCGGCCGCCGCGACGGTCATGTTCCTGCAGCCCGACGGCGGTCAGGAAGCCGAGCACCAGCAGCGCCGCCGCCAGGGCGAGCAGCCACGGGATCAGCGACGCCTCGCTGATCAGCGCCCTGGTGGTGGCCGGTCAGGTGATCGACCGCGATCACCACCGCCACCACCACGCCGGCCGCCGCGAGCACGGTCAGCAGCCACTGCCAGAGCGTGACGAGCCGCCACCAGGCGGGCGGCCTGCGGGCTGCTGGCGGCGGCCACGCCGCGCACCGCGTCGGCCAGCGCCCGCGGCACCATGCGGGGCGTTGCTGCGGGCGGCCTCGCGCAGGCTGCCCGCCCACGGCACCGGCAGCGCGCCGCCGACCGAGTCGGCGAACGCGGTGATCGCGTTGTCCACCTCGGACTGCTGCGCCTGGCCGGCCGCCTCGGCCGCGCGGCTGGCGGCGGCCGCCGGCCCCGCGCAGCGCGCGGCCGGCGCCGGCGGCGGCGGAGCAGCCGGGCGGCGGGCCAGCCGGTCAGCCGGGCCGCCTGCGCGCCGCGGGCGCTCGCCATCGCCTGCGCCACCGCGGCCACGCCCGCCGCCCCGGTGAACGCCTCGGCCAGCTGCCGCGGCGGGCGCCGGGGGAACGCTGGCGCTCAGGTCGACGCTGTCGCGCGTGGTCCCCTCCGGGACCGCGTCCTCCCACGGCGGCCTGCTCGGGGCGGGCTCGGCCTGCTGCCCGTCGTCGAGCTCCCAGGGCGGGCGGGACGAGTCCGGCGGCTCTTCGTCGTCGGCGGCGGGCGCCGACAGCGGGTAGTTCAGCGTCTGGCCGGTCGGCCCGGTCAGGGCCAGGTCCGCCAGCGCCGCGTCCACCGCCGCCGCGTCCGGCGCGACCTGCGGGCCCGCGTACGGCTCGAAGCCGCCGATCACCCCGTCGATGTCGGCCGCGATCCGGTCGGTGACCGCGCGGTTGCGCCGCACCGTCTGCATGAGCAGCGCCCGCAGGTCGCCGAGACCCTCGCCGGTGCGGGCCGACACCGGAAGCACCGGGGTGTCGGTCAGGCCCTCGGCGTCGAGCAGGCGGCGCAGGTCCTGCTCGCAGTCCCTGATCTGCTCGGGCGGGAGCGTGTCGATCTGGTTGAGCACCACGGTGAACACGGACGCGTGGCCGGCCAGCGGGATCAGGTACCGGTTGTGCACGGCGGCGTCGGCGTACTTCTGCGGGTCGAGGACCCAGATCACCATGTCGGCCAGCTTGGCCAGCCGGTCCACCGCCGCCATCGACGCGGTGACGACCGAGTCGTGGTCCGGCAGGTCGAGCAGGATCAGGCCGTCGAGGTCGGACTCGCCCGAGTCGAGCACGCTGGCGCGGGCGTACCGATGGCGGCGCTGCACGTTCAGCCAGTCGAGCAGCGGGGCGGCCCCCTGCATCCCCCACACGCACGCGTGCACGTGCCTGGTGGTCGGGCCGGGTCACCCCGGGCGGCGAGAAGGTCGCGCCCGACAGCGCGTTGAACAGCGTCGACTTGCCGCTGCCGGTGCCGCCCGCGAGCGCGACGACGGTGTGGTTGCCGGACAGGCGCAGCCGCTCGCCGGCCCGCTTGAGCACCGCGTCGGCGTCGTCGAGCAGCGCCTGGCCGAAGCCGGCCACGGCCTCGTCGTTCTGCCCCGGCCCGGGCGGCTGGCTCCTCGGCCTGCGCCTGGCGGGCCCGGCCGATCCTGACCAGCTCGGCCAGCGCGTCGAGCCGCCGGGACAGGCTCTGCTCGCTCAGCCGCTGGCCGACCGCGGGAAACGGTGACGTCATCGCGCGGCCTCCAGCGAGTACTCGGCCTGGTAGAGCCGGACGGCGGCGACCGCGTCGACCGGGCCGGCCTCGTCGATGACCTCGCCGAACCGCAGCAGCTCCTCGTCGAGCAGCAGCCCGACCCGCTCGGTCAGGTCCGGTCCGGCCCGGACCAGCAGCGCGGCCGACTCGTCGGGCCCGAGCAGTCGCGGCCAGCAGCTCACCTGGCGCGATGCCGATCTCGCTCGGCGTCGTCGGCCGCCTGCCGGGGCTGGCCGCCGCCCCGGCGGCTGGGCTCGCCGAGCAGCGCGACCAGCGTCAGCACGCTCAAGCGGACCGGCCTCGCCGGCTCGCTACGGACGACTGCGCCCGCGCTCGTGGGACGCATCGCTGGCGGTACAAGGCGATCCTGCCACGCGCTGACGGCCCGGGACGACGCGCAGCGGGAGATCGGGCGAGGAGCGGTCGAAGGCCCCCGGCCTGGCCGGCGCCTGGCCCGCCGTCTCGGTCGCCGAACGCCGACTCGAACTCGCGCTTGGCGCGCTCGTCGCGGACCCGGCTCGCCTCGGCCGCGGCGATCAGGGTGGCGCCGCCCGGGTTGTCCCGCCAGACCCGCGCGACCTGCTCGGCGGCGCGGTCGGCGACCGAGACGACGAGGGACTGCAGCGCGGCCCGCAGCGCGGAGTCGAGCGCGGCGTACCTGGCGGCGCCCGCGTCGGTGCGGGCCCGCCTGGCGCCGCGCCGCACCGGGGAGATGGCCCGCTTGCCGCGCAGCGCGGCGCCGAGGTCGCCGCTGGCGGCGTAGTCCTGCCAGCGGGCCAGCACCTCGCCCGCCAGCAGGCGGCCGCCGCGGGTCCCCTCGTCGAACTCCGCCAGCGCGGTCGCGTAGGCGGTCTCGAGCCTCCCGGCGCAGCCGGGTGCGCAGCACGACCTGGGCGTCCACGTGCGCGGCGAGCCTCGGCACCCGGGTCTTGAACGTGTCCAGCATCGCCGGCCATCGTCTGGCTGAGCACCGCGACCCGCCGGTCGGAGCGCTTGGCGGTGTCCTCCAGCCAGTCCCTGACCGGCTGGAAGATGTCGTCAGGGAGGTAGCCGTCCACCAGGCCGGTCTCCGGGATCACGAACCGGTTCTCGGCCTGGATGCCGTTGGCGTCGAGCATCGCGTCGAAGTGGGCGACGAGCTCGGTGCGGTGGCTGGGCGGCACCCGGGACAGGACGACGCCGAGCGCGGCGCCCGCGCTCCCGCGCGTGCTGCAGCAGCTCCCACACCGGCGCGTCCGCGTACCGGCTGGCGCTGGTCATGAACAGCCACAGGTCGGAGGCGTCGAGGAACTGGTAGGCGAAGTCGTAGTGCGCGCGCACCACCGAGTCGATGTCGGGGGTGTCGAGCAGCGCGATCCCCTTGGTCATCCCCTCGCTGGCGGCGAGCACGAGCAGCCCGTCGCGGCCCGGCCTGGCCAGGCCCTCCTGGCGGACCCGGGGCAGCGTCGGCAGGAACATGTTCTCCGCGAACCAGTGGATGTCGTCGGGGTGGCAGGCGAGGACGGGCGAGTTGGTGGTCGGCCGCCTGACCCCGGTCTGGCTGACCTGGGTGCCGACGATGCTGTTCACCAGCGTGGACTTGCCGGCCCCGGTCGAGCCGACCAGGGCCACCAGCAGCGGCGCGGCGGACTGCCTGACCCGGGGCAGCAGGTAGTCGTCGATCTGGCTGAGCAGCTTGGCCGCGCTCGGCGGTGATCTCCTCGGCGCCGGGAATGTCGAAGACCAGCGGGATGGCGGCGATCCGCTTCCTGAGGTTCAGCAGGGTCGCCTCGAGCAGCCGGGCGTCCACCCGGACCCGCGGCTGCTGCCAGTTCCCGGACATGCCCGGTTCATTCCCGTCCACCGGCGAAACAGCACCACGCATTGGCACCATTTCACCACCGTGCGCATTGACCCCGATCTTGCTCGTCTCGCTCGCCGTTTCCACCGGGCGACGACGATTCTTCCGCCGTCGTGCCCTTACCTTCCATGGTCCCGCCTGCTTTTACGCTCGTTAATTAAGTCCGCCGCCAGCGGGGGTACCGGCGAAGGGGCGACACCGAGGCCATCGTGGTCCCCGCCGCCAAGCGCCCGCCCGAGCCCGGCGAGTTCTGCCGCGATAGTTACCACGTCGCCGATAACCACCACGGCCGGCGGCCGGACGCCTTCGTCCGCTAGTCGCCTCTCGACGTGTTCTAGCGTTGAGTAAATTGTGCGCTGCGTGGGCATGGTACCGTCCGCGATTACCGAAACCGGACAGTTCCCTGTCGTCCGTGTTTGATAAGCGCCCGCGCCACCGGTCCGATCCGTATCGAGGGCCATCAGCAGCACCAGCGTCCCGTCGGCCCTCGCCAGCGCCGGCCAGTCCACCGTGGAGCGCTCGTCGCCGGGCGGCACGTGGACCGAGATCACGTGGAAATCCTGCGCGGTGCCCCGGTGCGTCACCGGCAGGCCCGCCGCCGTCGGCACCCCGATCGCGCTGCTGACGCCGGGCACGACCGTCACCGGCACCCCGGCCCGCAGGCAGGCCAGCATCTCCTCGCCGCCCCGGCCGAAGACGAACGGGTCGCCGCCCTTGAGCCGGACCACGAACTTCCCGTCCCGCGCGTGCCCGATCAGCGCCTCGTTGATCTCGTCCTGCGACATCTGCCGCCGGTAGGGGACCTTGCCCGCGTCGATCACCGTCACGTCGGGCGGCAGCTCGGCCAGCAGCTCGCGCGGCCCGAGCCGGTCGGCGATCACCACGTCCGCCTCGGCCAGCAGCCGCCGCCCGCGGACGGTGATCAGGCCGGGGTCGCCGGGACCGCCGCCGACCAGCGCCACCCCGGCCGCGCGGCTGCCGGTAGTGACGGGCGGAGATCGTGCCGGACTGCAGCCCGGTCGTGATCGCGTCGCGGATCGCGGCGCTGCGCCGGGGATCGCCGGTCAGCACGCCGACGCTGGTGTCGCCGACGCCGTCCGCCGGCGGGCGTCCAGGCGGTGGAGGCGGCCGCGTCGTCGGCCCGCACGCACCAGATGCGGTTCTGCTCCGCCTCGTCCGCGACCGCCGCGTTGACCGGCGGCCGGCCCGCGCAGGCGACGACCAGCCAGGCGCCGGCGCAGTCGCCGGCCGGTACTCGCGCGCGCTGCCAGTCGATCCGGCCCTGGGCGGCGAGCTCCTCCAGGGCCGGGGTGACGGCCGGCGAGATCAGCAGCACGTCCGCGCCCGACCGCGAGCAGCCTCGGCACCCGGCGGGCGGCCACCGCGCCGCCGCCGACGACCACCACCCGCCGGCCGCGCAGCCGCAGGCCGAGCAGGTACGCCTCCCCCGCGGGCGTCTGCCTGCGCCTGGTTCCCGCCCGCTGGCGTGCCGCCCGTCACGACTGTCGTCCTGTCACGCCGGCAGGTTACCTCGGGTCGGCGACCTCGCTCGTTCCCCCGGCTGGCAGCTGGCGCGCGCGACCTGGTTACCTTGCATGTCACCGAAGCCTTCAGCAACTTCTTCAGCTGCAACTGTGAGTTGCCTAAAAGATCGGTCGTTTCGGACGATATTGGTACGCGACGCTGGGGAAGTGCACATCATGCTGTAACGCGAGGCCGATACACTTGGCGGGCGCTTGATCTTGTCCCGTGCCGAGTCGCAGGCCGCACTGCCAGCCGTAGGCCGCACCAGACGATCAGCGGATCTATCAGCCGGGCCGGGCGACTCCCGCCGGCGCAACTATCCATGCCGGAGGCAATCAGCGTGTTCTATTCCAATCCGGCCGACGCGGCGATCGATGCCGACGCGCTGCAGACCCTCGCCGACTGCCTACGGGGAGCGGGTCAGCAAGCTCCCGCCGGTCGCGCTGGTGATCGCCGCCTACAACGAGGAGGGCGGCGTCGGCCCGGTCGTGGAGGCGCTGCCGCGCACCGTGTGCGGGCTCGCCGCCGAGGTGATCGTGGTCGCCGACGGCTGCGCCGACGCCACCGCCAAGGAGGCCGACGCGGCGGGCGCGATCGTCGCCGACGTCCCGGTCAACCGGGGCCAGGGGGCCGCGCTGCGCCTCGGCTACCGGATCGCCCGCGAGGGCGGCGCCGCAGTACATCGTCACCACCGACGCCGACGGCCAGTACAACCCGGCCGAGATCGCCGTCCCTGCTGCAGCCGATCCTCGACGGCAAGGCCGACTTCGTCACCGGGTCGCGCCGGCTGGGCAGCGAGGAGACCAAGGACCCGATCCGCAAGGCCGGCGTGCGGTTCTTCGCCGCGCTGGTGAGCACGCTCACCGGGCAGAAGATCGGCGACACGACCTTCGGCCTGCGCGCCATGCGGGCCGAGGTGACCGGGGCCGTCCAGCTCGAGCAGCCGCAGTACCAGGCGTCGGAGCTGCTGATCGGCGTCATCACCCACGGGTACAAGGTGCTCGAGGTGCCCGCCACCATCCACAAGCGGGCGGTCGGCGAGTCCAAGAAGGGCCAGAACCCGCTCTACAACCTGCACATCCCCGGCCTGAACAACGTCTTCTACGGCAGCCGGTTCATGCGGGTCGTGCTCGGCACCTGGTGGCGCGAGAGCCGCCGCCGCAACCGCGGCAAGTAGCGGCGACGCCGCGGGCGGCTTGGAGAGGCGCCGGACGCAGCCCGCGTGCACGCACGTGAAAGGCCTGGAACGGGGATCCGTTCCAGGCCTTCGCGTTGTGGTGAAGCCACGGACCGTTCGAGATAAAGAATTTGAATTCACGCTTGCGCGCTTGACGTTCTTCGCGGCCGGGTCGGCGCTCTTGGCGGGCGGTCGGGCGTGACCGGCGATCGCCACCACCGCGGGGCGGCGTCGGATGCGGCGCGGCGGCGGCCACGTCGGCCGGGGACGGGGCGTTGCGGGTGCCCGGCGGGCACCGAGTCCGGGCCGGTGGCCGCCGCGCGGGCGGCGGTCGTGCGGTCGGCGAACAGCACGTAGTGGAAGATCACGAACCGCAGGACGAACGTCACCACGTTGGCCGCCAGGTACACCAAGTCGACGACCGCAGCACGTGCTTGACGCCGGTGCAGGCCCATCCAGGACGCCAGGTGGTAGGCGAACTTGGTCGCCAGCGTGAGGATCACCCAGACCATCGGCCGAGATCACCCAGAACGGGACGGTCTCGCGCAGCACGTCCGGCTTGCCCTTGCGCTCCCACGCCCAGCGGCTCAGCACGTAGCTGACCACCGCGCCGCTGAACGTGGCTCACCAGCGCGGCCGGCGTCGACGGTCATGTGGAACACGCCGTTGCAGATGGCGAGCAGGATCTCGCTGGTCGCCAGCGAGGCGGCCGCGACGCCGACGAAGCGGGTGAAACGAACGCCCACCTTGGTGCGGAGCTTCCACGGCTGCACGAGGCGGTTCTGAGCGAATGCCATCTGCTTCCTTGGGGCTGGGACCGGTGTTACTCCAGTAAACAGCACGGAAACCGCAGGCCCTCGACACCACCCCCGCAAGCGCCGTAGCTGGCAGCACCTGCGAGGATGCTTCGGTCACGCGTACCTTATTTCACGTTACCTTGTAAGGCCTCCTCGTCGTTGCCCAGACCCGCCGACTCGTGGGGACTCGCTTCGGAGCGTAACCTGTGTCGCCCGGGTCGATCCGGCCGACCGGGCAGACCCGGGCAGGAGGAGGCGGCATGAGGATCCTGGTGCTTGGCGGTGACGGCTACCTGGGCTGGCCGACGGCGCTTCACCTGTCGGCCCACGGCCACGAGGTGGCGGTCGCCGACAACTTCGCGCGCCGGCACTACGACGACGAGCTCGGCGTCGAGTCGCTGGTCCCGATCGAGCCGCTGCGGGCGCGCATCGCCGCGTGGGAGTCGCTGACCGGCGCCTCCATCGGGTGCTACGTGGGCGACCTGTGCGACCCGGTGTTCACCTACGCCATGATCCGGTCGTTCCGGCCGGACGCCATCGTGCACTTCGCCGAGCAGCGGGCCGCGCCGTACTCGATGATCGACCGGTCGCACGCGCTCTACACCCAGTCGAACAACGTGCTCGGCACGCTGACGCTGCTGTACGCGATCGCGGAGATCGACCCGCGCATCCACCTGGTCAAGCTGGGCACGATGGGCGCCTACGGCACGCCCAACATCGACATCGAAGAGGGCTGGCTGGACATCGAGCACAACGGGCGGACGGATCGCGTGCTGTTCCCGAAGCGGCCCGGGTCGTTCTATCACCTGTCGAAGGTGCACGACTCGCACAACATCGAGTTCGCCTGCCGGATCTGGGACCTGCGGGCGACCGACCTGAACCAGGGCGTCGTGTACGGGCAGGCGACGGCCGAGACGCCTGCTTGACGACCGGCTCGCCACCCGGTTCGACTACGACTCGGTGTTCGGCACGGTGCTGAACCGGTTCGTGATCGAGGCGGTGATCGGGCACCCGCTGACCGTGTACGGCTCTGGCGGGCAGGTGCGCGGGCTGATCGACATCCGCGACACGGTCGCGTGCGTCCGGCTGGCGATCGAGAACCCGGCCGCCGCGGGCGAGTACCGGGTGTTCAACCAGATGACCGAGTCGATGTCGGTCAGCGAGATCGCGTCGGTGGTGGCTGCGGCTTACCCGGGGCGCGGTCACGATCGAGAACCTGGACAATCCCGCGGGTGGAGGCGCCCGAGCACTACTGCAAGGTCGCGCACACCGCGCTCATCGACCTCGGCCTCGAGCCGCATCTGCTGTCGGACACGCTGATCGAGTCGCTGTTCTCGATCACCAAGCGGTACGCGCACCGGGTCCGGCCGGAGGCGCTCCGGCCGACGGTCGACTGGCGCAGGCCCGCGCCTGAGTAGTTCTTGGCCTGCTATTGCGCTTCGGCCCGTTGCGGTCCGGCGAGGGCGTTGCGGATGCGGGCGATCACCACTTCTGGCGTCTGGAAGAGCTCCCGCCAGGTGAAGTGGACCGACCGTGTAGCCGGCGTCGCGGAGCAGGTGGTCCCGCTCTCGCTCGTCGAGCAGGTCCTTGCGGTCGTTGTACTTGACGAGCCCGTCGGCTTCGGCGATCACCTGCTGCGCGCGCCAGAGGAAGTCGACTCGGGCGGCGAACTGCGCCCGCTCGCCGTGGATGGTGACCTGCAGCTCCGGCGGGTCCAGGCCCGGCCTCGGCGAAGACGACCCGCGCGGCCGACTCGAGCGGCGACTCGGCGCGCTCGTCGGCGAATTCCAAGACCGCGCCTGGCCTGCCTGACGCCCGGCCATCCTGTCGCACGAGTCGAGGACCAGACAGGAGCTCGGGCTTGGTCGTCTTCTCCTGGCGTGAGCGCCGAGTCCGCGACCACGACCGCGTCCATGAACGGCAACGTCCGGGCCAGATCCGCCACCGTTCGCGCGACCGTCGTCACCGGCAGGTTGTACAGCCTGGTCACATGCTCCGCGCGGAAGGTCGCTGGCGGTGGAAGACGACGTCCGCTGGCTTTGCCCGGTTCCACGGCTTGGCCGGCGGGAGGGTCAGCGTCACAGTGCCGACGGGCGGCGACGTCAGCAGGCTGAGACGGTGCAGCAGGGCGGCCGACTGGTAGCTGACGACCGCGTTGCCCCCGACGGTGGCGCGTATGCCGCGAGCACCGGAGGACGTGCGCGCGCGACCGGATCAGCGGCGGCCCAGTCGGCCGCTCGCTCTGGTCGCGTATACGCCCTGCCGCATCCGGACCAGCTCACCGGACCGGACCAGCGAGCGCATGCAGCGGCGGCGAGATCCCCCTGGCACGCCACTGCTCTGGCCGACATGACCGTGCTTCTACTGACAGCATCCGGGACACTGCGTACGCGTCATCGTTCAATACTCGCAAACCGGCACCGCCGCCCGCCAGCGGTGGGCCTCATCTTCTTATCAGTTTGACGACGTTCTTCATCTTGGTATCAGTTCTGACCACTTTCGCGTCCGATTTGTCGGGATTGCCGTGGTCAAAACTGATAAGGAGATGGGGGAGAGTGGTTGAGAAACGGCGATAGCGAAGCGGGCAGGCGGCAGGTCGGCGGGCTGGCGAGGCGGTTCGGGCTAGGGTGGGGTGCTGGTGCTGCCGGGGCTGGCGTGCCAGAGGGTGCGGGGCGGGTTCTTGAGGCTGCCGCCGGGGGCGCCGGTCTCGGCGTAGGGGGAGAGCGTGAAGCCGTTGGCGAAGACCAGCGGGCGGGCGGACGGTCGTCCGGTCGCCGGTCGCGGTCGTCGCGTTCGGGATCGGCGTGCTCGGCCGGGTCGCGGGTCGGTGACGAGGTTCCCGGGGGCGGCGAGGTCGGCGGTGCCTGCGGGCGGCCGGGCCGCCTGCACGTCGCCGGTGGCCATCGCGGCGCGGACGGCGGCCAGGCCGCCGGCCAGGCGGATCTCCTCCAGGGCGGGGATGTCCCAGCACTCGGTCGCGTTCACCGTGACGGCCATCGGGCCCGCGCCCGCCCGGCGGACCCGGCCGCGGACGAGCAGCAGCCAGGAGCCGAACAGCCGGGCCGCGCACCGGTCCTGCACCGACTCGAAGAACGCCAGGTCCACCAGGCCGACCGCGTCGTCGAGCGACGCGAAGATGATCCGCTGGCCGGAGCGGACGGCCGGGGTCTGCGTCGCCACCTTCACGCCGGCCACCAGGATCGTCTCGCCGTTCCTGCAGCCGTCCAGGTCCGCCGAGCGGACCACGTCCAGCCCGGCCAGCAGGTCGGCGTAGAAGTCGAGGACGTGCTGGCTGACGTCGAAGCCGAGGATCTCCAGTTCGGCGGCGACGCGTTCGGCGAGATCGAGGTCGCGCAGCTCGCCCGCGGGGACGAGGTCGGCCATGCCGTCGGCCGCCTCGGCGCCGACGAACAGGTCCAGGGCCTGCGACGTTCCCGGCCGCGCGGACGCGGCCTGCCGGGCCAGCACGCCGACCCGGGCGAGCAGGTCCCGCCGGGTCGGCGCGGGCGCGCTCTCACCGGATCCGGCGAGATAGCGGCGGGACGAGGGCGGGGTGGCCGGGATGATCGAGGTGGACGGGATGCGCGACGGTCGCGGGCGGGTGCGGGTGCGCGCCGGGGATAGAGGGAGTCGAAGGCGCCGATGAGGACCAGGCGCTCGACGACCGGGCGGGAGACCCTGCGCGCGGTCCCAGAAGTCACGCAGGCAGGCGTAGGGCTGGCCGGAGACGATGCGCTCCACCTCGGCGTCGCTGATGCCCTTCACCTCGCGGAGCGAGCAGCGGATGGCCGGGGGCGCGCCGCTGTCCGGCCGCCCGGTGATCGTCGCGGCGCCCGGGGAGGCGGATGGCCCAGCGGCAGGCCTGCGGTCATCGGGAGCGGGGTCGCCGGCGGCGTCCGCTCGGTCCGCTCGGTCCGCTCGGTCCGCTCCGTCCGCTCGGTCCGCTCGGTCCGCCATTCGCCGGAGGAGGCGTTGACGTCGACCGGGAGCACCTGGACGCCGGACAGCCGGGCGTCGGCGATGATCACGCGCTTGGGGTACATGCCGGGGTCGTGGGTGAGCACGCCGGCGTAGAACGCGGCCGGGTGAGTGGCGCTTGAGCCACGCCGACTGGTAGACCGGGATCGCGAACGCGGCGGCGTGCGCCTTGCAGAAGCCGAAGCCGCCGAACGCCGCCACCACCTCCCAGACCCGCTCGATCGTCTCCGGGTCGAAGCCGCGGACGACGGCCTTGGCGCGGAACCACGGCGCGGTCCGCCGCGGGCCGCCTGGCCGTGGACAGGTGGCGGCGGACCAGGTCCGCCTCGGCCAGGCCGCAGCCGGTCATCGCGTCGATGATCCGCAGCACCTGCTCGTGGAAGACCACCACTCCCCCGGTCTCCTGCAGCGCCTCGCGCAGCTTCTCGTGCGGGTAGCGCGGCTCGGCCAGGCCGTGCCTGGCGCGCAGGAACGGGCGAGATCATGTCGGAGTTGACCGGGCCGGGCCGGAACAGCGAGATGTCCACGATCAGGTCGGCGATGTCGCGCGGCGCCATCTTCTTCACCAGCTCGCGCTGGCCGGGCGACTCGATCTGGAAGCAGCCGAGCGTGTCCGACCGGCCGATCATCGCGTAGGTGGGCTCGTCGTCGCGCGGCATCGCGTCGAGGTCGATCTTCTCGGCGGTGGTCCGCTCGATCTCGGTCAGCGTGTGGGCCATCGCGGACTGCATCCGGACGCCGAGCACGTCCAGCTTGATCACGCCGGCGATCTCCGCGTCGTCCTTGTCGAGGTGGCTGAGCGGGAACCCCTCGGCGCTGCGCCTGCACCGCCGTCCGGTCGAGCAGGGTCCGGTCGGACAGCAGCACCCCGCACGGGTGCATCGCGACGTGCCGCGGCAGGCCGTCCAGCTGCTCGCGCGATGTGGAATATCGTCGCGAGCTGTGCTGTGTTGACGCCGGGAGCGGCGGAGCTCCGGCAGCTCGCTGAGCGCGGCCGTGATGTGCTTCGCGCGGATGTGCGGGAAGGCCTTGGCGATCGCGCCGATCTCGTCCGGGGGAAGCGACATCGCGGCGGCGACGTCCCTGATCGCGCTGCGCGCCCGGTACGTCTCCATCATGCAGACGCAGGCGGTGCGCTCCGCCCCGTAGGCGTCGAAGATGATCCGGTACGCCTCCAGGCGGCGGGCCGACTCGACGTCCAGGTCGATGTCGGGCAGCGTGGCCCGTACCGGGGACAGGAACCGCTCCATCAGCAGGTCGTGCTCGAGCGGGTCGATGGCGCTGATGCCGAGCAGGTGGTTGACGAAGCTGCCCGCGCCCGAGCCGCGGATCGCGCAGCGGATGCCGGCCGCGCGGATGCGGTCGGCCACGTCCGCCACCGTGAGGAAGTACGGGGCCATGCCGGTCGCGCGCGATGATGGCCAGCTCGTGCTCAAGGCGGTCGCGGGCGTTCCTGGCGGCGCGCTGCCGGCTGATGCCGGGCCGGGCGGCTGCGGCCTGCGCGGTGCGGTACCGGCCGTGCAGGATCGCGTGCTCGCAGCGGGCGCGGAGCGCCCGCTGCTGCTCGCCGCGCGGCCCCTGCGTCTCGGGCAGGTGGTGGGCGCCGACGCCCAGGTCGCGGCCGGGTCGAGGGCGCACCGCGCGGCCAGCTCGGCGGTGGCGGCCAGCAGCCGGGCGGCGAGGCCGCGGCGTCCGCCGACCGGCCGCCGGCCCGGTCATCGCCGCGGCGACGCGCTCGGCGACCCGGCCATGTCGGCCGGGCCGGCCAGGTAGGCCCGGCCGTTGTGCGGGACCAGCCGGGGCGAGCCGAGCGGGACCAGGTGCCGCGCGGCGTCGAGCACCTGGGCGGCCGGGCTGTCGGCCGGGTCCAGGTACCTGACGGCGTTGGCGAGCACGGCCGCGGTCCCGCTGTCGCGGGCGAGCTCGGCCAGCCGCGCCGCGTGGCGCGTGGACTTGTGCTCCAGGTGGTCCACGATCTCGACGACGACCTCGCAGTCCAGCGAGCGCCAGCGGGCCAGCAGCCGCCGCGCCTGGTCGCGGCGGCGGGCGGCGACCGCCTGGCCGACGTCGCTGGCCGGGCCGAGCAGCACGACGAGGCCGGCCGCGTGCTCGGCGATCAGCTCGGGGGTGACCGCCGGGACGTCGTCGTCGGCCGCGCGGCGCGGGCGTCGGCCGCCTGCGCCGCGGTCTCGGCACCGCGGCTCGCGGGCCGTCCGGCGCCGACGCGGCGTGGGCGGCGCGAGACCAGGCGGCAGAGCGACGCCCAGCCCTGGCGGCCGACCGCGAGCAGCGTCACCCGGCCGGTCCCGGCGATCGGCGCCCTCGGGTCGGACGTCAGCAGCGCCAGGTCGGCGCCGAGCAGGGGCTTGATCCCGGCGTCGGCGCAGGCCCTGACGTGCTTGAACGCGCCGTACAGGCCGTCGCGGTCGGTCAGCGCGAGCGCGGGCATGCCGAGGTCGGCCGCCCGGGCGGCCAGCGCTCGCGGGGTCGCCGTGCCGTAGCGCAGCGAGTACGAGGACGCGACGTGCAGGTGCGTGAACTCCGGGCCGGGCTGCGAGCGTCAGCGGTCAGTCCTCGACCCGGCGCAGCGTCCAGGCGCCGGCCGCGACGTCCCGGCGCAGCTCGTAGGTGCCGGCCGGCGTGGCCCTGGCCGGCCGACGCCTCCACCCGCCAGAACTCCAGCTCGGGCCGGGCCGGGACCGGGTCGGACTCCCGCCACCAGTCGCGGTTGACCAGCCAGTACTCCTGAACCGCGCGCACGGCGTAGCGCCGCCGCCGCCACCCGAACCGGGCGGGCCGACCGTCCTCCCCCGTCTGCACCTCGACCGGTTCTCCGTACACCCGCGCCATGTGCTGCCCTGCACTTCCCGCACGCCAAGCCACCAGCACCGCGCGGCGTGGCTCGCGCGGGCCGGCCCGCCCGGGGGAAGACGGGCGAAACCAATGTTCGCCCGACCCGACGAACCCAACAGCATGATCGAATATAGGTTCACTCGAACATGCAGTCAAATCACTGGCAACGCCTGCAACTTCATGCGCAGCATGACATCGAAAGTCAGGCGCATGCGTCGGGCCTGTCGGCTACGCCAACGACCCAACGCCTCTGTCGGCTACGCCAGCGACACCAATAGGGGCGGTCGCTGGCGTAGCTGACACGATCGCTGGCCGATGGGTGGCTAGGCGAGCCAGTCGGGATGGGGCAGCGACTCGGCGGTGTGGCCCGAGCGCGAATGAGCCCGCCGACGCTGGGGGCCGACGGGCCATCAGTGGCCTCGGGTGACGGGGTTGCCGGGCCGGCCGGGGGCGGTGGGGTTGGCGGGTCGGAGGCGGTGGGGTTGACGGGTCGGGCGGTGGGCTACTCGGCGCGCCAGCCGGGGATGGGGTAGGCCGACAGCAGGTCGCGGATCTCGCCCGCGATGCGGTCCAGGGGCGCCTCGTCGTCCTTGACGGCGGCGGTGATGGCCTCGTCCATCCAGGCCGCCAGCTGCGGCATGTGCTCCTCGGTCAGGCCCCTGGTGGTGATCGCCGGGGTGCCGAGGCGGATGCCGGACGGGTCGAACGGGCGGCGCGTGTCGTACGGGACCGCGTTGAAGTTCAGCTCGATGCCGGCCTTGTCGAGGGCCTTCGCGGCCGGCTTGCCGCCGATCCCCTTCGAGGTCAGGTCCACCAGCAGCAGGTGGTTGTCGGTGCCGCCGGACACCAGGTCGTAGCCGCGCGCCTGCAGCGCCGACCGCGAGCGCGGCGGCGTTGGCCACCACCTGGGCGGCGTAGCGCGCGGAACGACGGCTGGGCCGCCTCGTGCAGCGCCACCGCGATGGCCGGCCGTCGTGTGGTTGTGCGGCCCGCCCTGCAGGCCGGGGAAGACCGCCTTGTCGACGGCGGACGCGTGCGCGGCGTCGGTCATGATCATCGCGCCGCGCGGGCCGCGCAGCGTCTTGTGCGTGGTCGTGGTGATCACCGGCGCGAAGCCGACCGGCGACGGGTGCGCGCCGCCCGCGATCAGGCCCGCGATGTGCGCGATGTCGGCGACCAGGACCGCGTCCGACCTCGGCGGCGATCTCGGCGAAGGCCGGGAAGTCGACCGTCCGCGGCAGCGCGGTGCCGCCGCAGAAGATGATCTTGGGCCGCTCGCGCAGCGCCAGGTCGCGCACCTCGTCGAAGTCGATCCGGCCGGTGTCCCGGCGCACCCCGTACTGCACCGAGTTGAACCACTTGCCGCCGACCGCCACGCCCGCCCCGTGCGTCAGGTGGCCGCCCATCGGCAGCGCCAGCCCCATGACGGTGTCGCCGGGCGAGGCGAACGCCAGGTAGACGGCCAGGTTGGCGGGCGACCCCGAGTACGGCTGCACGTTCGCGTGGTCCACCCCGAACAGCGCCTGCGCCCGCGTCATCGCGATCGACTCGATCGGGTCGATGAACTGCTGGCCCTCGTAGTACCGCTTGCCCGGGTAACCCTCGGAGTACTTGTTGGTCAGCACCGTGCCCGAGGCCTCGAGCACGGCGACCGACACGTAGTTCTCCGACGGGATCAGCCGGAACTTGTCCTGCTGGCGGCGTGCCTCGTCGTGGATCAGCCCCGCGATCTCCGGGTCTTCAGCGTCGATGTGCGGGATGGGCGGCTGGTGCATGGGGATAGACCTCCTCGTCGTGGGCAAGGCTATCAACCGGGGGAGGCGCGAAGCCGGGAGCGGCGGGGTGGAACACGGGACCGTTCGATACCTTCGGTTTGTTCCCCGGCGCTCGACGGACAGGATCCCGCCATGAGCACCACCATCATTCTCGACTGCGACCCCGGCATCGACGACGCGCTGGCGATCGCCTTCGCGGCCGGGTCGCCCGGCGATCGAGCTGGCCGGCCTCACCACCGTGGCCGGCAACGTCGAGCTGGCCAAGACCACGGCGAACGCGCTGGCGGTGGCGTCGTTCGTCGGCGCTCGGCTCGGTGCCGGTCACCGCCGGGTGCGCCGCCCCGCTGCTGCGCCCGGCGCTGCACGCCGGGCACGTGCACGGCGAGACGCGGCCTCGGCGGCGCGGTGCTGCCCGACGCCGCGCGCAGGCCGCCGAGGCGGGGCACGCGATCGACTTCATCATCGCGGCCGCGGCCGCCGCGCCCGGCGAGATCACGCTGGTCGCGACCGGCCCGCTGACCAACATCGCGCTGGCGCTGCGGCGCGAGCCCCGGCTGGCCTCGTGGGTCAGGGACTTCGTGATCATGGGCGGCTCGGCGTCGCGCGGCAACGTGACCCCCGCCGCCGAGTTCAACATCTGGGCCGACCCGGAGGCGGCGGCGATCGTGTTCGCGGCGGGGTGGCCGTACGGCGTGCGGATGATCGGGCTCGACGTCACGCTGCGGGCGCGGGCGACGGCGCGCCGTCCAGGAGCGGATGCGGACGCTCGGCGAGCTCGGCTCGCGACTGCTGCTGCCGGCCCTGGCGCAGTACCGCGGACTCGGACGACACCACCGGCGAACCGCCGGTGCACGACGTGTGCGCGGTCGTCTCGCTCGCCGACCCGTCGGTCTTCGAGCTACACGCCGGCGCTGGTGCAGGTGGAGACGCACCGGCAGGCTGACGTCGGGGATGACCGTGACCGACTTCTCAACAATCGATCATCCCGAACGCACGCGTGGCCACCGCGATCGCCGCCGATCGCTTCTGGGAGGTCATGCTCGACGCCTACGGCTCGGTCGCCGCGCGGATCGGGCTAGCCGCGCCGGCACTTCCGGCGACCACTTCCGCGGCAAGAATGCTAAGAGCCGGCGCTTATAAGAACCAGGGTCCGTTCCGAAGAAGGAACTCGGATTAAAGCTCTTTCCCAGCTCGGCCGACCAAGATTGCTCCGGCGGAGTCGCCGATTTCCACGGTCGTCTTCTCCTGCCAGGCGAAGGGGCCTCAGTGGGATTGCAAGTGTCGCAAGTGACTAAAGCGCCGGTTCTGGTGGCGGCGGCCAGCGCGCTCGGCTCGGCCATCGCGATGGTCGTCTCGTATTCCTGGACGGCCTGCTCGCGCGACCTCGACCAGGTCGCAGTAGCTCCACTGCTGGACGGCGGTGCCCGGCGCCCGCAGCCAGGCGGCGCCGGACCGGCACCAGACCGTGAGGCCGCTGGCGATCGAGAGCACGGCCATGTCGGCGCCCGGGTCGTCGGCGCGCACCAGCTTGCCGCCGAAGCCCCGGGTGCCGAGGTCCTTCTCCAGCTCGGTCATCGCCTCGGCCGGCGGTGGCGGGATCTCCCCGGCCCGCCGCCCGCCCGGCGTCGCGGCCGGCCGCCGGCGCCGGCAGCGCGAACCAGACGGCCTTGCCGCGCAGGGCCGCGCCCGGCCAGCCGGGCCCGGGAAAGGTGATGGCCCCAGCGCCCCGTTGACAGCTCGTGCACGACCTCGAGGCCGCGTCCGCTCATCGCGTCGGCGGGCGCGCGGGCGACGGTGCGGCCGGGCACGTTGCCGCGCACCCAGCCGGGAAGGGTGTCGAAGACCTTGCAGACGAGCTCCGCGCCGCGGGCCGGCGCCCCGCAGGTACAGCCAGAGCTCGGGATTGGCCGGGGCGGCTGCCGCTGCTGCGCGTGCAGCGTGTTGGCGGCAAGCTCGCTGACCATCGTCACGCCGTCGTCGATCGGCATCGGGCTCGAGCTCGAGCCCGTTCGCCACCAGGCGGAACAGGCGGCGGGCAACGCCCGCGCAGGTTGGGTCCCCCGGGAGCGCCCACGCGCCGCACGCGCGAGACTGCACCATCCGCAACCCGTCGTCCATATCGGTGCCTCCGGCCTACGCCGCCATCGTGCCGTCAGAGCCCCCGTCGTACCTAGCTTGCCGGGTCCCCATTTTCCGGTTCTGATTCCGAATCTGTGAAGCACAGGTTCTGAGTCATGTGCGTCACTTCACAGTACTCTGCGTGCCCACTGATAAGGAAGCAGAACCGCCGTCCAGCCAGTCGAGGACCAACGGATCAAATGGGTTTAAATCAGGGCAATTAATCCCGCCCGAAAAGTCGAACAGTACAATTACCTACGGGATCTAATGCCATACCTACGGCAGCTGCCAGTGACCATTTCATAGGGACGTTGCCTCCCTAATCATGCGAAACCACGCCTAGACGCGCCGATGCGGCCCGACCCGGCCGACCGACCATAGACGTCTATTGTATTCCATTATTTGAGGGATTCACATAGATCACACGAACGTGCAATTGCGTCACACGCAACGGATTACTTCGTTTGGTCTGGCCGCCGAGGACCCCGCCAGGGTAGATTCGCACGTGGCGCCGGGAACCGCGATGATGCGGCGAGCAGCCGCCAGGGCTCACTGAGACAGGGCTCACAGAAAACACGAGGGTCCCCTGGGATGCACCCCAGGGGACCCTCGTGCCGTGCGTCACGACACCTAAGCTGCTAGAGCTAGATGTCGTAGCGCCCCCCCTGCACGTCTACCAGAAAAGCGGTGAAGGCGGACCGGTCGATGACGTGAGCGCCGCCCTCCGGGCGCTTGCTGTCACGGACCGCGGTAACGCCGGGCAGGTTGGCGGCAACCTCAACGCAGCCGCCGTTGTGCGCGCTGAGCGCGGCCTTTCGCCAAATAGCCTGAGACAGGTCGATCACTAGTAGTTACTCCATTCTCTTGGCGAGTTTTTCGAGGTACACCGTGGTGTCCTCGGGTTCGAGCGCCGCATCGCACGCGCGCTCGAACGACTGGATGTAACCGTTGACGGCGTCCGGCGCGCTTACCTCTTCGATGGAGTAGTCGGTCTCCACGAAGACAAGCGACGGCTCGCCGCCTGGGAAGTCGAAGATGTTGACCATCGAGAACAGGCCGGTCGGCGGGCCGTCGTCGAACCGCTGAATCCGCAGCTCGACGTTGCGCCGCTTGCTCAGTCTCGGCCAGATGCTCGATCTGCTCCCTGCGGTCGCCGTGCATGCCCCACCGGTACCGCAGCGAGGCCTCGGTGATCACGACCGACAGGTGCGGCGCGGTGCCGTCGCTGCGGTCGAGGATCTCCTGCCTGCGCAGCCGGCGCCTGGACCGCCTTGCGCCGGTAGGCCGGCGGACGCGGCCCCGTCTTGAACGACGCCTCCATGTAGGCGGGCGTCTGCAGCAGGCCGGGCAGCACCAGCGGCATGAAGACGCGGATGGACGTCGCGTCGTTCTCGTAGCCGGGGAACTCGTTGTCGAAGATCTCGCCGTACTCACGCCACCACGGGCGGACCCGGCAGCGCACCGCGAGCTCCTCGATCTCCTCCCGCTCGGCGCCCTCGATCTCGTAAATCCGGATGAGGTCGCGGATATCGCTCATCTCGGGCCGCTTCCACTGATTGGCCTCAAACCGGCCGACCTTGCCGCGACCCCAGTTCAGGATGTCGCAGACGTGGTTTGCGGTGTAGCCCGACGCGCCCCTCAGCTCGGCCAGCCGCCGGGACAGACGCCGCTTCGCGACGGTCGCGCCGTAGGCATCATCGCTCATCGATATCTCCCTCCGTCCTCGCCGAGTCGCTTTGAGATACGTGACATCTGCGGGTTTTGTCGGTATTTGCACGCTTGAACCGCTAACAACGCACAGACAGCACCTGTGGATGCAGTCACGAGTATACCCACATTGCGATTCACAAATCAAGGCTTTTCAGATGCGATGTCGGAGGTCTTCCGGCGCTTAGCAGAGCGAAACGGCAGCGTGGAGCGCTCGGCGCACGACAAGCGGAACGGCCCGCCGACGAGAGACGATCGGCAGGTCCGGACCATTGGGTGAATATCGCTACGAATCGGACTCGCCCAGGTTCGTCGCGTCGTCGAACTCGCCGTTCCGCGCGCCGTCGAGAAAGCAATCCCATTCATTCCGGTCGAACACGAGGATCCGGCCGGCCTGATCGCCCGCCACCCGCATCAGCACCCAGTCGCCCCGGGTCCAGCGCGCGCTGAGCGGGAAGGCGATCTCGATCGACCCGTCGCCTTCGCCGGACCGCTGCCAGGCCAGGCGGGCCAGGTCGATGCCGAGCTCGTCCGGTGTCGGCTTGCCCTCGGTGCCCGTTCCCGCCTCGACTTCCATGCTGATGGGTTCGCCGTGCACGCCGGTCGCGACGTTCATCATGGGACCCTCGCCACCGCGCAGTAGAGCCAGCGGGACCCGTCGCTGTCGGCGAGCTGCACGTCCTCGGCGCCCCAGAGGCCACTGTACGTGAGCGCCGGCGCGCCGCCCTGGTACGGGGTCGACGATCTCGAGCCCGTCGAAGAACCGCGCTATCGCGGTCTTCGAGCGGAAGTACATGTGCTCGGTCGCGTGGTCGAACACCCGGCGGAACCCGTCGACCGCCACCGGCGGCTTGGCGTCATCGGTGATGTGCGACAGCGACAGGTAGCTGCCCGGCCCGACCGCGCGCACGTAGCGCGAGACCAGGCTCCACGGATCGGAGCCGTCGGAGACGAACATCAGCACCGCCGTCATCAGCAGGCCGGTCGGCTCCCCGGAGTCGAGCAGCGCGCGCACGCTCGGGTGGCTGAGGATCGCGTCGGGCTCGCGCAGGTCGGCGCAGAGCACGCTGACCGAGCCCTCGTCGAGGATCGTCTGGCTGTAGAGCTCCACCATCGGGTCATTGTCCACATAGACCACGCGCGCGTCCGGGTGGATCTTCTTGACCACCTCGTGCGTGTTCCCGATGGTCGGCAACCCGGACCCGATGTCGAGGAACTGCCTGACCCCCTGCCGGGCGATCCAGGCCGCCGCTCGCTGGTGGAACCCCCGGTTCGACCAGGCGCAGTCCTTGATCTCGGGGACCGCGGTCAGGATGCGCTTCGCCGCTTCCTCGTCAACGTCGAAATGGCTGGTTGCCACGCAGCATGTAATCGTAGATCCGCGCCGGGGAGGGCTTGGTCGTGTCCAGGCCCTCCGGAAGGCGCAGGGCCTTGGTCATCAAGGGCCTCCGGGAGGGGTCGTCTGGTGCGGCTCGCAGCCAGTTTTACACGCAGATCAACGGCCTGGAATGAATCGGCGAGAAGATCGGCAGTTCTACCTAGCGCGCCTTAACCCACCTAGTTTCGGTCTTGGGTCGGGCGCGCGCTCCCGTATACGCTTCTTGGATCGTAGCGAAAAAACAAAGCCATTCATAGCGAACGGTCCCGTGCTCCGCCTGAACCGTGCGTAAATTGGCTTCATAGGATCGCTGCCCGTACCCCTCCGGGTGCCCCTCCCCCGGTCAGCGCGGCCGTTCTCAGGGCCGAAGCCGGACCGACAAATCGAACATATTGACCGTCTCGACGCCAGCCTCTGACCCTGGGTCGGCGGTCCGGGAGCGGTGGCGACTCGTGTGATTGGATGCGCATGCGAGTCCACAAAAACTAACAGGGGGTCCGGATGTCCCGACGGGGCGGGTATCAGCCAGCCACGGCTGCGCTCGGGGTGCTCGCCGCCATTGCCGCGGCCGCGGCCGCGGTGACGATCGGCGTTGCCGACACGGGCGGAACCGCGCAGCCGGCGAGCGCGAGCGTGCTCGACGCGAGCGTGCTCGACGCGAGCGTGCTCGACGCGAGCGTGGCCGGCTCCGCGGCGGCGGTCACTCGCCAGGTGAGCGAGACGGCGCAGCGCCAGACGCTGGCTCACTGGACGCGGCAGCGGATGCGGGGCGCGACGTCGGCGGCGGTCCCCCGGCGCCTGATCCGCGCCGCGCCGCACGCGGTGCCCGGGGTGCCCGGGGTGCCCGCGCTGGCCGCGCTGGCCGCAGTGCCCGCGCTGGCCGCGGAGACCCGGACGCCGGCGCTGGCCGCGCTGGCCGCGGTGCCCGCGGTGACCCGGACGGCGGCGCGGCCTGGGCCGAGCCGGGCCGAGCTCGGAGATCACCGCGCCCAAGGGGACCCCGACGGCGAGCCCGTTCTCCGGGTCACCGACGACCGGGGTGCTGTTCTACACAACCGGCGGCAAGGGGCACTTCTGTACCGCCTCGGTGGTGGACTCGACGGTGGACGACCTGGCGCTCACGGCGGCGCACTGCGTGTACTCGAAGGGGTTCGCGACCAACATCGAGTACGTGCCCGGGTACCACGCCGGAAAGCAGCCGTACGGAGCGTGGCCGGTCAGTGCGATCACGGTCACGAACGGCTGGAAGCTCTCGCACGACCCCGACCTCGACTTCGCCTTCCTCACCCTCGCCGCGGCCGGCGGGAAGCAGATCCAGGCCAGGACCGGCGGCCTCACCATCGGGTTCACCCGCTGGTACAGCCAGAAGATCGAGGCCATCGGGCACAACAACCGCGGCGCCGAGCCGATCAGGTGCGCGACCAAGAGCTTCCGTTTCCGCACCGGGCAGATGGAGTTCTACTGCCACGGGTTCTGGACCGGCACCAGCGGCGGGCCGTGGATCATCGGCTACAACGCCAGGAACGGGACCGGCACCGTGTTCGGCGTGATCGGCGGCTACGAGCTCGGCGGCGACTACGAGTGGGCTTCATACAGCGCCTACCTCGGTTCCGCCGCGCGCCTGCTCTACCGGCAGGCCGAGCGCGCGTCGACGCCGCACCCGACGCCGTCGCCGCCGCCGGTAACCCCGTCCCCAACGGGTTCGGTCAGCATCGCCTACCGGGCTCCCCGCCTGCCCGGGTAGGCGCACGCACCCCTGTCGGGGGCGAAGCCGGACCTGTCGGCTACGCCATTGACCCCAAACGCGACCTGTCGGCTACGCCGTTGACACTGATAGAGGAGGTCGCTGGCGTAGCCGGCGGACCGGGGTGCATGCCGTCGACGGCTTGTGCGGGCTGCGCCCGACGCGGACCGCGCGGTCAACGGCATGGCGGGCGCCCGGCGGATCATCGTTCACACCGTTCACAGCTGCGCGCGTCTATCTATCAGTTCTGACCACACGACTCGCCTACTTATCAGTTCTGACCACAAAATTCGGACAATTCGGGCGCTATAATGGTCAGAATCGATAGGAAGATGGAAAAGTGGTCAGAACTGATAGAAAGCTGGCTGCAGACGCCAGCAGCATGGCCGCGCCCAGCGTGGGAATCGGCCACCGCTAGAGCCACCCAGCCGGCCGAGCGCGCCTGGCGGTTCCGACCCGCTTCTAGATTGCGTACCTGGCTTCGATGGTGAGGCGGCGTGCTGGGGATTCGGCATGCACCGCTAGGCGCGGTCGATGGCGTAGGTGACAGGAACGGGATCCTGTCGGTGGCGTAGGCGACAGGGTCGGTTGGCCGGCGCTGCGGGACCACGGCTCGACGGCTGTTACTGGCGTGGCGACAGAGCCCGAGGGGCCGCCGGCCGCGCGCGAGGCTGCGGCTCGACGGCTGTTACTGGTTAGACGACAGAGCCTGAGAGGGCGGCCGGCCGCGCGCGGGGCTGCGGCTCGACGGCTGTCGGTGGCGTGGGCGGCTGGGTCGGCGGGGGTCGGCGGGCGGGTTAGAGGACCTTGGTGCCGTACATCTCGCCTAGGGGGTCGGCCAGCAGCTCCAGGCGGACGCCGTCCGGGTCCTTGAAGTAGATGGAGGTGCCGCTCGCCTCGGCGAAGGGGACTCCGGCGTCGGCCAGCTTCGACTTGAGGTACGACCACTTCTCCGGGGTGACGGAGATGGCGATGTGGTTGATGTTGCCGAGCGTCTCCAGGTACGGGCCCAGGTCGAGGCCGGGGAAGTCGAAGAACGCCAGCAGGTTGCCGTTGCCCACGTCGAAGAAGAAGTGGGTCGACCCCTGGTAGTCCCGGTTGCCGAACAGCTCGGTCAGCGGGAACTCGAGGATGCCCTGGTAGAACTTGATCGTCTGCTCGACGTCGGAGCAGATCAGCGCCGCGTGGTGGATGCCGCGGGCGGAGGTCGGCGGCCGGTCGGGGGTGATGTACGCGGCCTCAAGGCGGGCGCGCTCCGCCTTGATCGCGTCCAGGTCGATCTCGGTCATCGGCGTGCCTCCGGGTCTGGTCGGGGATGGTCACGGGTGATCGTTCCCCCGCCTCGCGGGGTGTAATGCTGGGGATGAGGCGGAGCAACGGTCCGTTCGATATGACCAGAATTTGAATTTTAGAGAACGCGGAGCTCGACGCTGATGTTGCCTCTGGTCGCCCGGGAGTAGGGGCAGACCTGGTGAGCCGCCTCGGCGAACTCGCGTACCTTCTCCCGCTCCATCCCCGGGACGTGGATGACCAGCGTCACGATCAGGCCGAAGGCGTCGCCGTCGGGGCCGATGCCGACCTGCGCGGTCACCGTGGAGTCGCCGAGCGAGGCGTGCTCGCGGCCCGCGACCAGGCGCAGCGCGCTGTGGAAGCAGGCGGCGTAGCCGGCCGCGAACAGCTGCTCGGGGTTGGACCCGGCGCCGGTGCCGCCCATCTCCGGGGGGAACGCCAGGTCGAGGTCGATCTTGTGATCGGAGGAGGCGACGTGGCCGTTGCGGCCGTCGCCGGTCGAGGTCGCCTCGGCGGTGTAGAGAACGGTGTCGGGCATACTGCGAGACTATCGCGGCGGGCGCCGCCCGGGTACGGGGCTCGGAGAGGCCCGCCGGGGCCGAAATCGCAAGCGCGGGTGGGGATTCGGCCACGTTCGGTATGCTGATCAGGATCTTCTTCTCGCGGACTGCGACCTACGTGTAGCCGTTGCGTGACCTTCGCCATGCACAATGGTCAGCGAGCGCCCGTAGCTCAGTCGGATAGAGCGGCTGCCTTCTAAGCAGCGGGTCGCGGGTTCGAATCCTGCCGGGCGCACCTTACTGTTTTCCCAGGTCAAGTCCTATGACGGCACGCACGCCGATCACATCGTAGCGTCTTGACCGAATTGCCCTTGCCGTAGCGCAATGTAGTTCCTGCAGGTCAGGGCAATATTTCGCGATTTGCTGTGACCCGCTGCCGATCGGCAGCGGGTCACTAGAGCACCTGCCCCTGACCAGCGAGTTTGCACTGCGGATCCGCGATGGGAGCCAAACAGGGAGCCAAACCTGCCGATCTGGGTCTGGGTAGTCTCGGAACTGCGGCGGCGCAGGGATGGAACCGGGGTGAAGCTCCAGCGCCGGAGCAGACCCCGCCGGAAGTCGCGTGGCCCGAGGTCTGACCAGAGACCGCACGATCCCCGACTGGCTGCGCCTCGACCAGCGCGCTGCGGCCTACGAGACCGTCGGCGCCCACGTCGAGCAACTACTCAACAAGCAGCTCCATACCGCCACTCACCCGACGACCTGGCTGTCGGCCGTAACCGTGGGGTACCTAGAGACGATCCGCGTACCCGTCGCCCCGGCTACAGCCCGCGGCGCTGACGATCCTCCAGCCGATCGTCAGCGTCACCTTCGGAATCGGTATCTCTGCTGGCCATGCTGGGCTTCCCTTCGACCCAGAGGCCCGAGCCAGCGACTCAAATAGTGACCACGACGACAGGCGTCCGACAACTCTGGTTGGTAGTCGAGTACATGCGACGTTGCACGATTGACTGTGAGGATAGTCTAAGTGCGTCCGCCTGTTCAACAATTGGGCGTCTGGTCCATCAGGTCATGTGCGTCTGATCAATCAGCATGGTACCGTCTGAATCGTCAGTACATCTCCGACTGATCTATCAGGAAGTGTCTCTGAGCTGGCGATAGATGAGGGGGAGACATGACGGGTTCGCCGATCGGGCGAGTAGTCTCCAGGCATGCTGAGCGAGCGATTCGGGAGGCACTAGAGGACACCCGGGTCGTTCTGGTGAACGGCGCTCGTCAGAGCGGGAAGAGCACACTGCTACGTCAGTTTGCCCGCGGCGATACAGCGGAGTGGCGCGATCTGGACTTGCCGCTGGTCCGGCAGGCGGCGGTCGCCGACCCTGTCGGATTCGTCGATTACCCGGGGAGGATGGTGATCGATGAGATCCAACGTGTCCCGGAACTGTTGCTGCCGATCAAGGTCCAAGTTGACGGAGACCCGCGCGCGGGCCGGTACCTGCTCAGCGGCTCCGCGCGTGTCCTAGGCCTTCGCGCACTGCCCGATACGCTCCCCGGGCGAATGGAGACCATCGAACTCTGGCCGTTCTCGCAAGGCGAGATCGACGAGACACCGGATGGTTTCATCGATGCTGTCTTCACCCAGGGCGAAGAACTCCGGCACGAGTCTGCGGTCCGGCGTACCGAATACGCCGAGCGGATCGTCCGCGGAGGCTTTCCCGAGGCAGTGGCCCGCTCCAACCCGCGGCGCCGGGAACGTTTCCTCGACTCCTACGTTGCGGACCTGGTCGCGCGAGATGTCGCTCAGCTGTCCGACATCGAGCGGGCGGCGCAGATGCGCGCCCTGATCAGGCTGCTCGCCGCCCGCAGCGCGCAACTGCTGATTGCTGCGAGCGTGGGCAACGAGGCCGGGGTCTCCCAGGCGACCGCGCTGCGGTACATCAGCCTCCTGGAAGAGGTCTTCCTGGTTAAGCGCGTCCCTGCCTGGTCGAGGAACCTCAGCAACCGGGCGATCGGCACGGCGAAGCTCGCATTCGTCGACTCCGGCATCGCCGCGAACATGCTGGGCGCGGACGCCCGGTCGCTCATCAGGCCCGGGGGCCAGTTCGGGCCGCTTCTCGAAGGGTTCGTGCAGATGGAACTGGCCCGCCAGGCGACCTGGTCCGACTCCCGGGTGGACCTCTTCCACTACCGGACGAAGGACAAGGTGGAGGTCGACGTAATTCTCGAGAACCGCCAGGCCAAAGTAGTGGGCATCGAGGTAAAGGCAGCATCCACAGTCGGTCCGGACGACTTCAACGGGCTGCGCCACCTGGCTCAGCGACTTGGCGACGACTTCATCGTCGGCCTCGTCATGTATACGGGACAGCAGACCCTCTCCTTCGGGCCGCGCCTGCGAGCTATGCCCGTCAGTGCGATCTGGGAAGTTCCGACGGCACCCTGACACGCCACCGACGGGGTCACCCGCGGCTCGCGGGCGCGACTCGTCCGGCGTGGTTGAGCCCGTGCGATGATGGAGCCGTGGGATCGGAAGCCGCCGCCTGGGCCGACCAGCAGGTCGCCGCGGTCCGCCATGATCCAACCGGCCGGATCACGCTGATGGAGCGCTGCTACAACGGGCCGTTCGGCAGGGCGCCCCGCCACCTGCCGTTTCGCCGGGCGGCAATGTCGTTCATGGGGTGGCAGTTCCGCCGCGGCGTGCTGCAGCCGCCGTCCAGCGACCGTCCCGGCAGCCCGTGGTGGCGCGCCGTCAATGAGCGCATCCTTCGCGACGGCTGTGAGGCAGTGGGGATGAGCGGAGAGCTTCCCGGCCCCGCATCATCACCGACGGTCGACCACTGGATGTCCTTCGCCGATTACCCCACTGCCCGCGCCTGGTATCGGGCGCATAACGGGAGTGTGGTCGCCGCCTACCTCGAGCACCGGGACCTGGCCGAGGCGGAGAACATCCCCTAGCGCTTCTTCATGAACGTTGTCCTCTGCCGGGTGCTGTACGCCCACGCCTCGTCGCTGCTCCCCGCATCGCACTGGGCTGGCTCAAGCCGCTCGCCCCGCTCCTCGGCTGGGAATGACAGGGATCTTCCTCCAGCTGTCTCGCGTGCTTCCCGACGAGTACCCCCTCCGCGACAGCCTGCCGTCTTACCTCGGTGACGAGCTCGGGTTCGGCCGGCTGCTTGATCACGGCATCATCGGCCCGCGGCTTCAGCAGCTGTACGAATGGTCTGCTCATGAGCTCGGAGCGCCCGGCCTGCTCGATTGCATCCGCGACGGGGCCCTGACCTACGCCTGGTCGCTTGACGACCGCGACGTCTGGTGCCCGCCACCATCGTCACTCCTGCGGCTGGTTCGGCGAGCTCTCCCGCCTGAAAGCCCCGCCCGGGGACGAACGATCAGTCTCTGGGAAATTAGCGCCGGGCTGAGATCAAGCGCTTGCGCGCGCCGACGACATTATCCTGTTGTACCGCCAGCTCGGATTCACCACGGTTGACGAAGGCTCGACCTAGTCGAGCAGGCCTACCCCGGCCGGCCGATCCCGCCAAAAGTGAGGTTCCTCCTCACCGAAATCGTGGACTCCATGCAGCGCTAACGCCTGGCGGGGAACAGCACCCGACAACACGGCTGACGTGGGTCTCAATGCGACCAGATCGCCGAATCGCCTAAGAGGCGGCTGAGGTTGCCTTGGGTGAGGGGGAGGCGTCCCGGCGGTCGATTTCGAAGGCGAGGCTCAGCTCGGCTATCCCGCGCGGGTCGGAGAGCGAGCGTCGGGTGAGCTGCTCGAGCCGGCGCATCCGGTGCCGGACGGTGTTGGGATGGCAGAACAGGACGCCGGCCGCCTTGCTAGCGGAGCCGCCGTTGTCGAGCCAGGCGCCGAGGGTCGCGAGCAGGACCGGCCGCTGGCCGGGCGGGATCTGGTCGAGCCCGGCCAGGATGCTGCCGGCGACGTGCCGCATCACCTCCGGGTCGCTGCCCGCCGCGACGGCGAGCAGGTCGCGGTCGAAGACCGTGACCTGCTGAGCGGTGAACGCGCTGCGCAGCGCGATTCTGGCCAGCCGCAGATTCCTGGCGGTGTGCCGGAGATCGTCGTAGAGCGGGCTGACCCCGACCAGGCCCGAGCTGAGCGATCGCAGGGAATCCGCCAGCCGGTCAAGGCCCGGCCGCGGGCCGGGCAGCCACGCGATGCCGACTTCGGCGTCGTGCAGGAGCCGCCACGCCGAGATCACCCCGATGCGGCGCAGTGCCGCCTCCGCCTGCGGGAGGGCGTGCCGTCCGGGCCCGGGAACCTGCGCGGCGATGACGACGTAGCTGCCCCGCAGCGGGATCCGCAGGATGTCGGCCGCTTCCCAGAGGTTGGCCTCGTCCAGCCTGCCTTCGAGCAGCGCCTGGACGACGGCCGAGCGTTCCTCTTCCTGGCTGAGGACCTGGAAGGTGATCTCCTCCCGGTAGCCGTCGGCCATCTCCTGGGTGAAGGTGTCGAGGGCGAGCCACATCTCGGAGGCGGCGCGGAGCGTGACGCCGGCAGGCACCGCGCTGCGCGCGGCGGCGTCGGCGAGGCACTCCCACAGGTACCGGGCCGCGACCCGGTAGGCCGCCATCACCGCGGCCAGCGGCACGCCGGCCTGCGCGCGCCGTCTCCCGTTCTCGCGTGATTCCGGGGACGCGACCGCCGGAGCGCGCCCCATCGGGCCGAAGACGAACCCGACGTTGTCCCGGCAGGTCCGGCGCAGATCCTCGTCGCTGATCACCTTGCCGACGCCGTAGACCGGCACGGCCGCCCTGATCCGCGCGGCCATCGCGTCGGCCAGCTCGCCCGCCCGCTCCCTGAGCTCCGCGCCGAGCAGCGCTAGTCCGGGTCCTGCATCATCCGATGACTGTTGTTCCACATCACAATGCTAGCTTCGGCCGACTGGAGCAAACCGGCTCAGTCGGGGGCTCGAGGGACTCCTCCAGGATGGGCGTTGTTCTCAGGAACAATCTGCACCCGCTTACTGTGCCCGACCGGACATCGATTTCCAGCGGGCATCCCGGAAGGATGGGGAGCAGTCCGACAGTCCGCCCGCCGGCTGCGCGCCTCCGGGGGATTCCCAGCTCCCTGTCCCGAATGGCGGTATATCAATGAGCCTCAGCACCAGCGAGACGCGCGACGTCGACCGGGCCAACGCGACCGGCCTGCCGCCTGTCGTCTTCGTTCACGGCCTGTGGATGCTCGCCTCGAGCTGGCAGCCATGGCGCACGTTCTTCGAGGAGAACGGCTACGCCACCATCGCCCCCGGCTGGCCCGACGACCCGGCGACCGTCGACGAGGCCCGGGCCAACCCGCGGGTCTTCGCGGGCAAGAGCGTCGGGCAGGTCACCGGCCACATGGGCGAGGCCATCGCCGCGCTGCGGCACAAGCCGGCGATCATCGGGCACTCCTTCGGCGGCCTGATTACCCAGCAGCTCGCCGGCCAGGGCCTGGGCACCGCGTCCGTCGCGATCGACTCGGCCCCGTTCCGCGGGGTGCTGCCGCTGCCGCTGTCCGCGCTCCGCTCGGCCCTGCCGGTCATCGGCAACCCGGCCAACTACCGGCGGGCGGTCATGCTCAGCTACGAGCAGTTCCGCTACTCCTTCGCCAACGCCGTCAGCGAGAACGAGGCCCGGCGGCTGTATGACGCCTATCCCGTCCCTGGCTCCGGAATTCCGCTCTTCCAGGCCGCGACCGCCAACTTCAACCCGCTCACCGAGATCAAGGTGAACACCAAGAACCCGGACCGCGGCCCGCTGCTGCTCATCAGCGGCGAGAAAGACCACATCGCCCCCCACGCCATCGCCGCCGCGTCCTACAGAAAGCAGAAACGCAACCGCGCCGCCACCCAGATCCAGGAGATCCCGGACCGCGGCCACTCCCTGGTCTTTGACAGCGGCTGGCAAGAGGTCGCCGAAACAGCCCTGGCGTTCATCAAGGCCAACCGCTAAAGCCGCCCGGCCCAGGGCGCACAGGGCCCGCCAAACCAGGCGCCGGCGCGCGAACGGACGCTCGGCAGCCTGCCGCAGGCCGTGGTGGGCTTTGACAGCGCCGTTACCGTCGCCACCCTCCGGACCGGACAGCAATTCTCATACGCGCCGGTCGGCCAGTTCCAGGCAGGTGAGTCGAGGAAGTACGGGAGCAACGTATGGCAAAGAACTCGGCGACGACGGGACGCTCCGAGCGGACCTCACCACCGACGAGCTCGGATCACTGCTCGGCAGCCTCCTCCAGGCCGCCGCCCGCATGACCGCCGAGCACCAGGCCGGCGTCGAGAAAGCCGCCGCACTTGCCACCTCGGTGTTCCTGCACGGCACCCTCAACCCCGCCGGACCAGCCCCACGCCATGGACAGGACAGCACCCAGTCGCCCAGCCCGTGATACGGCACGTGATCCACGCGGCGGAGCGCCTGAGCGTAGCCACGTTTTCCAGAAGACCAGGGAGACGAACCACGCGCCTCGCTCGTTTCGTTCAGCGCCGGCGGCGGCCCGGATCCCCGCGGGCGAGCACGGCGGCGACGGCCTCGTCGCCCGGGTTGACGTAGATGCCGAGGGCGCGGAGGTTCTCGGTCCTGGACATGGCCGTCAGCACTGGAGCGGACCAGCCGTCCTCGCTGAGGTGGTCAGCCGCGAGTGGCAACTGGTTCAGCGTCCTTGTCGCCGGGAAACGACCTGCACTCACGAAGCCTCCCGGCCAGGCTGATGCCATCGCGGGCGAGTGCCGCCACGGCCCTCGACGCCTGTACTCCGGACCGTCGACACACGGCGACGCCTCTCGATCGTGATGGGCGCGCCCTGAGACAGACAGCGATGCATTTCGCTCATTCGAACATAAGCGGAGTCGGCAAGATCTGGGAGCCAATCTGGGAGCCAACGGCCGCAGACTCCAGGCGACGCCGGGCCACGACCAACTCGCACATCCCAGCTAGATGGCTCATTGAGCGACGCCAGGCAATACATGGCGATGCTTGGACGGTGCCTTCTAAGCAGCGGGTCGCGGGTTCGAATCCTGCCGGGCGCACCAGGTCAAGGGCTATGTGGCTGTTCGAGTACATCGCCCTGGGAGCCAAAGGGTTATCCTAGGGTCATGACGCAAGCCACGGGCAAGCGTCGCGGGCATGGCGAGGACTCGATCTACTGGGACGAATCCCGGAGTCGGTACATCGGCGCAGTAGACCTTGGCTTTAGCCCGGCCGGGAGCGTATCCGCAAGAAGGTCAGCGGCAAGACCAAGGTCGAAGTCCGCGACAAGCTTCGCGAACTACATAAGGAGACAGACGCCGGGCTCCGGCCGCGGCGGCGATACACCGTGGGCGACGCGCTCGAGGACTGGCTGGCGCACGGCGTCGACGGACTTTCGGAGCGAACCGTGACCTTGTACCGAGGCACGATCGTCAAGGCGCTCAACGAGGAGCTCGGCAAGATCAAGCTGACGGAGCTGACCGCATCTAACGTGCAGTTGGCGTTGGCGACTCTGGCGGCACGATTGTCGACGCGGACGGTGCAGATCGCGCACAACGTTCTGGTCCGGGCCATTCGGCACGCCGAGCGTGACGACCTGGTGGGCCGCAACGTCGCCGCGCTGGTCGATGCGCCGAGGGGGCAGCAGGCGGGGCGGCCGTCGAAGTCGCTGACGCTGGAGCAGGCGGTGGCGCTGATGGGGGCGGCTAAGGGGACGGCGTTGGAGGCGTACATCGTCGTGTCGCTGCTGTCCGGGGTGCGGACCGAGGAGGCGCGGGCGCTGCGCTGGGATCACGTCGTAGCGTGGGTGGCGGAGCAGTGGCGGCCGGTGACCGAGGTCGGGTTCGATCACGAACAGGTGGCGGTGTTCGTGTGGCGGGCCGAGCGGGCCGGCGGTGACACCAAGACGCCGAAGTCGCGGCGGACGCTGGCGCTGCCGCAGAAGTGCGTCGAGGCGCTGCGGAAGCATCGAGTGCGACAGGCGAAGGATCGGATGTCGGCGGGGCCGCTGTGGAAGGACAACGATTTGGTCTTCGCCTCGGCTGTTGGGACACCGCAGGATGATCACAACGTGCGGAAGCAGTTCCGCGTGATCACCGAGGCGGCCGGGCTGGGGAAGACGTGGGTGCCGCGGGAGCTGCGGCACACGTTCGTGTCGCTGCTTTCGGCTCACGGGGTGCCGGTGGAGGCGATCGCGCTGCTGGCGGGGCATCAGCAGACGGCTACGACTGAGCTGGTCTACCGACATCAGATCGTCCCGGCACTGACACGTGGCGCCGAAGTTATGGATCAGAATTTCGGCTAATCCGAACGACGGCACTCTGGCCGGCCTCTGGGTTTCTCCACAACGGTCGACCCAGTGCGTTCTGGGCGCACCCTAGCGCTCATCAGCCGCTAGCTGGATGCTATGCCTACGCCCCAGGCCCACCAGCCAGTGATTTTGGCGCCGAGTGACACCTGGGCCTGCGGCGCGGGGGGACACGCCCAAATGGCTTCCGGTGGCAGCGTTTTTACCAACGTATCAACTCGTGAGCCGGCGGACCGCCTCTGCCAGCGCGACGACCTCGAGGGGCGCTTGCGCCGGGTCGGGGTCATTCCCGGTGAAGGACAGCCTCCGGATCGCCTCGGCGACGGCAGACGGTCTCTGCTTGGCGACGCCGAACGTGGTCTCTAGGTTCTCCGGGAACTCGGCCAGTTCTCCACCTTGGCGGAGGGCGACCGCGTCACGTACCGCCTGCGCCTTCGACAGCGCGTCAGGTTTTGACGAGTCGGCGTCCATGACGGCCAGGTACTTCAGACCAAGTTCCGCGCAGAACCAGACGTAGTCGGGCAGGTTGTCACGACTACCGCAGTCGATCACCGCGATGTTGCGCCGCCTCAGGTCGACGCCCATCCGCTCGGCGATCGTCATGACCGCCTCGACGTCGTCCTGGCCCTCGCACAAGATGGTCCGCCAGGCGAACGGAAGCCGCTCGTTGCCTTTGGCCGCCAGCTTTCTGGTCATCTTGACCCGGCAGGCTTCATCGAGCGGCCACGCCCGCGTGGCGCTCCTGTCGTCCCGGTCGAGCCGGACGAGACTGACCCCGGGTGGCATCGGCCAGGGGCAGCAGTTCCGCCGAATGGGTAATTACTACGAACTGGGCTGGCGCGCTGAACAAGTGCGCACCGACCTGGCGCTGGAGGCTGGGATGCAGCGCCACAGCCGGCTCGTCCAGGACGACGACCGATGCGGAGGGCTCGCCTAGCACCGAGGCGAGGAAGAGGGCCTCCCACGCGCCGGCGCCTGCGAACTCGATGGGGATCTCGGGGTCGAGGTCTCCGGTGGCCATGTTGACGGTCACCCAGAGGGCGGGTACCTGGACGGTGCTGCTTCCCTGGCCGTCCTCGTTCGCCTGCTGGACCTGGAGCAGGCGGACCTCGCACGCCCGCCCTTGCGTGAACTCGGTGAACAGGCTTCTGATGCGCTGGTAGCGTGCGCGCTCGGAAGGGTCGCCGTTCTTCAGCCGGAGCATGAGTTCGGGCAGCCGCGCCTCTGCGCCGCTGTTCAGGGCCAGCTCTGACGAGGACCAGCTGACACCGCCCGACGGCAGCAGCCGGGTATCGCTGGTCTGCACCAGGGCCCGGCGGAAGATGACCCGCAGCACGGTCGCGAGGCTCACCATCCGGCTTCCGCCAGGGACGAGCAGAGACAGCCCGGTCATCTCCGCGAACCGCCGCTGTGATCCCGACGGCCTGGACGACAGGTCAAAGGTGCAGCTCATCGTGGATAGGTCGGGATGGGGCAGCAAGGTGAGCTGTTGGAAGCGGCCCGGGAGCGGGATATCCGGAGTGGTCGGCGGGGCCGGGCTTCCCGTGATGCGGGTGGCGACGTCGCTGCCCTGGACGCCAGCCGGAGCGTCTGCGTCGAAGATGGCACCCGACTGCAGGCCCAGCAAGACCCACCGGTACCGGTGCTCGTCCTGGTCATAGCCGCGTGCGGTGAACTCGTACGCGCACTCCCACCGGCCGTCCTGGGTCCCCGGGTGGCTGGTGACGATCTCGCCTTCCATCAGCGGCAGCAGCTTATCCTCGGTGATCTCCTCCTCGGCCCAGGCGTCGATCTCGGCCATGTTCTGCGCCTGCCGATGGGCGGTTAGCGCGCCCGTGACCAGGCTCCGGATGAACTCGGTGACCAGCTCCCGCTCAGCCAAGTTCGTGAGCCGCACGGCTACGCGGGCCTCCAGGCCCGTCGCCTGCGAACCAGCGTGACGCGCGGCGAGGAACGAGGCCAGCAGCCGCTCCACGTCGCCGGCGGCCCCGTCAGAACTGTCGACCGCGCGGAGGCAGATGGTCAGCAGACGGGCCAGGTTGCTCTTGCCCGCGCCGTTCGGCCCGACGACGAACGTGACCTTCTCGGTGAGGTCCAAGGCGAACTGGTCGAAGGACAGCACACCCGCGCCGGACAGTGACGTTAGCCGCACGCGCTGAGTCTAGGGAGTCGGCAGGGAACCTGGTGTCCAGTTTCGATTGACCGGGCAGGAGACCCGGCGCTGCCGGGCAGCATGTCGGCGACAGTCTGGCTCGCGGCTACAGCGCGGAGGCGCGCCAGTCCGCCATGTCAGCCTGGTAGTCGGAATAGATTTCCAGCACCGCGGAAACGCCATAGAGCAGAATCGTTCCGGCATCGTGGAGCGCCTCGGCGACGGCCACTAGATCGAAGTGCTCTTGGCCTGGTCGTACCGGCTCCAAGACGCGCGCATTCTTGGGGCCTGTCTTCACGGCCGAGTACCGGAACGCCTGCCCGCTGTGGTCGAGCACGTGGAGCTTCCGGCTGCTGGTGATGACAGCCGTAACGCTCCCGCCGGGCCGTCCGGCATTGCCGCCCAGACCACCGAGGAGCAGGCGTGGGCGATCCTGCGCCTTCGGCCGCGAGCTTCACCATCGAGTCTCACGAGCCGGTCCGGGAATCGTCCGCCGCGCCGGGCCTCGGCGACGTCCACGCCGAGGACCCGGGCCTGGTCCGCCGGGAGTTGCTCGGCGCCGCCCGGCGGTGAGTCAGACCAGGCCTGCCTGGTGGGCCCTGACCACCAGCTGAATCCGGTCCCGCGTCCCGAGCTTGAGCAGCAGGCTGGTCACGTGCGACTTGACGGTCGCCACGCTGATGAACAGCTCGGCGGCGATCTCGCCGTTGGACATGCCCCGGCCGACGAGAACGAGCACCTCGCGCTCGCGCCCCGTCACCCCGTCGAGAGCAGCCGCCGCGCGGGGCTGCACGGCAGTGAACTGGCGGATGAGCCGGCGGGTCACGGCGGGTGCGAGCAGCGCCTCCCCGGCGGCCACTACCCGGACCGCAGCGAGGATGTCGTCCAGCGCCATGTCCTTGACCAGGAACCCGCTGGCGCCCGCGCGCAGCGACGCGTACACGTTGTCGTCGTCGTCGAACGTGGTGAGCATGACCACCCGGGCCGCCGAGCCGGCGGTGATCGCCTTAGTGGCCGCGATGCCGTCGGTCCCCGGCATCCGGATGTCCATCACGACGACGTCCGCGTGCGCCTCGGCCGCGAGCCGCACCGCCTCCCCGCCCGAGCCGGCCTCCGCGACCACCTCGATGTCCGGCGCGTCGGCGATGACCATGCTCAGCCCGGCCCGGATGAGCGGCTGATCGTCGGCCAGCAGCACCCGGATCGTCATGCCGGTATCCGGGCAGCGACGCGGAAGCCGCCCTCGGGGCGCGGTCCCGCGGTGAAGTCGCCGCGCAGCAGGCTGACCCGCTCCCGCATCCCGACCAGCCCGTAGCCGGCGCCATCGGCGCCGCGTCCGGCGGCGGCACCGCGTCCGTCGTCGAGCACCTCCAGTGCCAGCTCTTCCGCGCGGAACTCGACCGCCACGCGGCACCGGGACGTCCCGGCGTGGCGGACCACGTTGGTCACCGCCTCCTGGATGATGCGGAACGCCGACACGTCGATCTCGGCCGACAGCGGACGCCGCTGGCCGCCCCAGCGGACCTCGACCAGGACTCCCGCCTCGGCCGCGGTGGCGGCGAGCCGCTCCACGTCAGCGAGCCCGGCCGCGGGCCGGCGGTTGGCCGGCTCGGCGACCGCGCTGGCCTGCCGCAGGGCGCCGAGCATGTGCCGCAGCCCGGCGAGAGTTTCCTGGCTGGTCGCCTCGATCGCGGTGAGCGCGTCCCGGACCTTGTCCGGCTGGGTGTCGAGCACCCGGCGGGCCGCGCCGGACTGGATCGCGATGATTCCGATGCTGTGCGCCACCATGTCGTGCAGCTCGCGCGCGATCCGCAGCCGCTCGGCGGTCACCGCGTGCGCCGCCGCCTGACCCCGCATGGTCACCACGTGCTCCCGCCGTTCCCTGATGAGCACCCCGGTCACCAGGGCAATGGCCAGCGAGAGGGGCACCACGCCGAACCGGCCGTAGGTGAACGGGTTGGCCGCGCTGCTCGCCGCCCCCGGCACCTGGAACGCCGTGGCGGCGGCCCACGCCGCCAGCGCGACCAGGAAGGCGGCGAACGACAACCGCCGGGGACGGGTGACCGCGACCGCGAACAGCAGCAGGGCGCTGGCCGGCAGCCACGCCGGCGACGCGAGCCCGGCCGCCGCCCCCGCCAGCACCTCGGCCAGCAGCAGGCACAGCACCCAGGCGGGACGCTGCCGGGCGAATCCAACCGGCACCGCGGCCGCGATCGCGAGCGCCGCGCGCGCCGTCCCGGACAGGGGAAGATCCCCGGGCCTCAGCGCCCCGCGAACCTCATCCGGCAGCGTGGCGAACAGCAGCCAGGCGAATACCAGGGCCGCCGCCCAGGAAAGCGACGGCGGGGCATTGCGCGGCAGGCGCTTCAGCAGGGTATTCACGCACCGATGGTAACGAGTTCGCCCCGGGCGCCGCCTCCGCCCGCGGGCCTACTCCCCCGGTCGGAAACCCGGCCGCGGAAACCGTGCCGCGACCCGATGCCGCCGCTACGGGCGCCCGGCAGCCTGGGGCGCATGATCGAAGTGAACCAGCTCTCCAAAAGCTTCGGGCCGCTCCACGCGGTCAGGGACCTGACCTTTCACGTCCGGCCGGGGGTGGTCACCGGCTTCCTCGGCCCGAACGGGGCGGGCAAGACGACGACGCTCCGGCTCATCCTCGGCCTGAACACGCCGACCAGCGGCACGGCCACCGTCGACGGCCGCAGGTTCCGCAGCCTGGGCACCGGGCTGCGGCACGCGGGGGCTCTCCTCGACGCGGGCGACGTCCACCCGGGGCGCAGCGGGTACGCGCACCTGTGGGCGCTGGCCCGCAGCAACGGCCTGCCGCGCCGCCGCGTGGACGAAGTGCTCGCGCAGACCGGGCTGGCCGACGCCGCCCGACGGCGGGCCGGAACCTACTCCCTCGGCATGCGGCAGCGGCTTGGGATCGCGACCGCGCTGCTCGGCGACCCGCCGGTGCTGCTATTCGACGAGCCGCTCAACGGCCTCGACCCGGAGGGCGTGCGCTGGATCCGGACGCTGCTGCGCGAACTGGCCGCCGACGGCCGTACCGTGTTCGTGTCCAGCCACCTGATGAGCGAGATGGCGCAGACCGCCCACCACCTCATCGTGCTTGGCCGCGGCCGGCTCGTCGCCGACGAGCCGCTGAAGGACTTCGCCGCGCGCAGCGCCACCGGGGACCTCGAGGACGCGTTCATGGAACTCACCGCCGCGAGCACCGAGTACCGCGCGGGCGGTGCCCGGTGACCGCGACCCTGGCCCCGGCCGGCCGGGCCCGGCTGACCGACCTGCTGGCGGCCGAGTGGATCAAGTTCCGCTCGCTGCGCTCGACCACGGGGACCCTCGCCGCCCTGGTCGCCGTCTACCTCTACCTGGCCTACCGCGGCGCCCAGGGCAGCGTCCACACCTGGCAGTCGCTGCCGCGGCAGCTGCGCCCCGCCTTCGACCCGGCCCACGGCGTCTTCGGCGGCCCCACCTGGCTGCTGGCGATGATCGTGGCGGGCGCCGTCGGCGCCCTGACCATCACCGGCGAGCACTCCACGGGCCTGATCAGGGCGACGCTCGCCGCCGTGCCCGCCCGCCGCCGGGTCGCGGCGGCCAAGTGCGCGGTAACCTTCGCCGCGATGACCGTCGCCGGCGCGATAACCGCAGGCGGCTCGTACGGGATCAACCAGGCGGTGGAGTCCGGCAGCGACATCAGCGTCGCGGTGAGTGGCGGCGCCACGGCCAGGCTGCTCGTGTCCACCGCCCTGTTGCTCCCGCTGTGCGCGCTCGGTGGCATGGCGCTCGCCACCGTTATCCGCAACACCCCGGCCACCGTCGTCGCGGTCTGCGTGCTGTTCGTCTTCACCCCGTTCATCTTCAAGTCCGCGACCACCCGGTGGACCGTGGACGCGGCCAACGCGATGCCCTTCTCCTTCTTCTCCCGGCTGAGCGTCACCGGCCAGGCGCACCTGGTCGGCGGCGCCTCGTCCGTGCCGGCCGCGTGGACGGCGCTCGCCGCCTGGCTGGTCGTGTCGACCGTGGTCGTCATCTCCGTGCTGGGCCGGCCGGACGTATGAGCGCCCGGCTGCGTGACCTCGTCGCCGGCGAGCGCATCCGGCTGCTCTCCCTGCGCTCCACCTACGCCTTCCTCGGCTGCGCGTTCGTGGTCGCGGTGGCGGCGGCCTGGCTGCTCTGCGCCAAACTCGACATCAGGCCGGAGTACCGCGCGTCCTACCGTTCGGTCCGCGACGCGTTCAACGCGGACACTGGGAGCCTGCTGATGACGATCGCGGGCTGCTTCGGCGCCGCGAGCGCCACCGGCGAGTACGCAAGCGGGCTGATCCGCACGGTGTTCACCGCCACCCCCGCTCGCGGGCGCGTCCTGCTGGCCAAGGCGCTCGCCCTCACCGCCGCCACGGCCATCGCGGGCACCGCCGCGACGACCGGCGTCGTCGTCGTGAGCCAGGGCGTCCTCGCCCCCGGGCACTACGCCTCGGCGTTGGGCGAGCCCGGCGGGTGGACCGCCGCCGTCGCGTTCACCCTGCTCATGCCGCTCGGCGCGATCACCGGGCTCGCCCTCGGCACGCTGCTGCGGCGGCCGGCGAGCGCGGTCGCCGCGGTCGTCATCGTGCTGACCCTGCTCCCCGGCCTGCTATCGGGCCTGGCCGGGCCGACCGCACGGGAGCTGACGGCGTACGGCGCCTGGGCCGTCCTGGCCGGCCAGCAGGACCCGGGCGGGTCGGCCTCAGTCGGCCTGTCCTGGCTGGTCCTGGCCGCGTGGCCGGTGGTGGCGGGCACGCTCGCGGTGCTCGCGGTCCAGCAGCGCTAGGCGATTCGACGCAACACAGAAACCACCGCCGAACCACAGGATGCGTTCAGAGTGATTATCGCACTCGATTCGCGCAGAAAGGCAGGATGCATAATGGCGGAAGACTCTGCTCGCGAGACTGAGGCCGATACCCGACTGGCTGACCTGAGCGAGCCGCTGATGACTTCGCGCACGTCGACCGAATCGGCGCTGTCGCGCTCAGTCCAGCGGATCCTCCAAGAAGGCGAGACTACGTCCAAGCAAAGCACTACGGCATCACCCCGCATTAACCCGAAGAGACCCGGTACGCAACCCGACGCTTCGCGCATAGTGCGGATACCGAAAAATGCGTCGCCTTATGGGAACCGGGCGGAGGTACCGGCCCGTGTCTGATATCGAACAAAGATTTAATCTTCTGCTCGTAGATGAGTACCATCGGGTCAGCGGGCGGCTGAAAGACCTACAGCAGGTCTACCGTAATCTGCAGGATCTCGCGGGTGCGCAACGGACAGGACAGCGGTCGCCAGGCCATGCGGCAGTGCGGGAGCAGCCGGGTACGGTCAAGGCCCCGGGCCTACCGCGGGCGTTCGACGACGTGGAATGGCAGGACGTCTGGTTCCTCTGCGCAAGCCCCCTGCCTCAGACAGGACCCGTTGGCTGGCCGGCGCCGCATCATAAGACGATCTGCGCTCGCCGTCTGGTTGAGCAGCCCGACGGAGACCTCGTCATCTGCGATCTAGCCAGGAAGTCGCAAATCCGGGTCTGTGATCGCCTCGAGGTGACCGCGTGGATCATGGGTGGCGAGCAAGTGCTTCTCGGTCCAGACGGCATCAACGACCAGCAGGCTGCCCCCCGACATGTCGCCGGCGCTCTGGCGCGGATATTCGAGGCGCTGTGGGAGGACGCGGTCCCGGTATCGGGCGGGGACCAGCCTGAGGGACTGACCAAGGCGCAATGGCGAATCCTGCGGCTACTCGCACTGGGGCTGGATGACTTGGCGATGGCTCGGGTGACCGGGACCACCATCCGAACGGTTCGCTCTCACGCGGACGCGGTACTGGCCGTATTGGACGCCCCAACCAGGCTCGCGGCCGGGGTCGAGGCAACTGCCCGCGGCTGGCTCGGGTAGGAGCCCAGGCATGATGAACACGCCCCTGTCGGATGATGCCGTCTCCTTGTACATGAGTCTCGCGCTGGATGGGGAAGGACCACTGGTGAACGAGGTGGGCGATTCGGCGCCTATGACCGAGTTGAAGGCGATGGGGTTGGTATCCCAGGTGTCGGGGCCTCCGCCAGAAGTGATCGTGGCATCACCTGAGGAGGCACTCGACCGGATGCTCATCGTGGCCCGTGAGAGCGCCAGGCAAGCTCTGTCCAGCCTCACGTGCTTGCTTGGGGAGATAAACGTTCTAGAGCGGCGGCGCTGGGCGATGTCGGTGCCCGATGCCCCGATGGTGGAGGTGCTGGACGGTACCGCAAGCATCGCCCGGGCAGCCGAGCGGTTGAGGGCCAAGGCAGCGGACGAGTATCTCGCGGTCATCGTCAACAGGGGCCTGGCGCTCGGCTGGCCATGCGGGCCAGACCTGCGGACGGAATCCATACCCGGACGTGCCAGGCTGCTGTGGGCCCGAGAGGTATGGGGCGCTGTGCCTGGGGCGGAGTCACGGGTCACGACCACCACGCAGATGGATGCGCGGATCACCGACGGGCGGGAGGCGCTCGTTGCCTTCCCCGGGCAGCCCGACAAGGCACTCCTGGTCCGGTCGCCGGACATCGTGACGCTCTTGCGCTCCTGGTTCGAGGTGATCTGGGAACGCAGCTCGCCGGTCCAGTCGGTGACCGACCCTACCTGGCCCTACCGGCAGCGTATCCTCACCCTCCTTGCCACCGGTTACCGCGACGCCGAAGTGGCTCGGGCGACCGGCACGAGCGTCCGTACCGTGCGGCGGCACATGGCGGAGGTGATGCGAGTTGTTGGCGCGTCGACCAGGTTCCAGGTCGGGCTGGAGGCAAGCCGCCGGGGCTGGCTGGTACCTTCACCCGGAGTCACCCGGACCCGCTAGGCGCGCCGAGTCTGTCGGCCGAGTCCGCCAGGTCACCAAGATGGCGGACCGGGCTCAGCCATAGCGCAACTGGGGTCAAGAGCGCTGGAGCGCAAGTAAACCACAGCGCTGGGCGGATACCGGCAGCAGAAGAAAGCCCGCCGACGGCCAGCGCGCCGATGGGAAAGGCACCCCACGAAACGAACCGGACTGTCGCCATCACGCATGGCAGCAGTTTCCTTGGCGTCGTGGTCTGCCGGTGCGTCCTCGTAAGGATGCTCAGCACGGTCACGCCTGCCGCGAAGCCTGCGCTCCCGGCGCCGAACACAATCAGTCCCCAACCATGCCCGGCCAGCACTAGCAGTGAAACGGATAGTCCTGAGCAGGTGGCGGCGAGCACCACAGCGCGAGCGCTGCCGAACCTCCTACCCAGGCGAGTGGTGACCGAGGCACCGATAACACCGCCAACCCCATCGGCCGCGATAAGGACCCCTACGAGCCCGGCCGGCGTGCCGAGGTACCGGACAAGATACACCGGAGTGATGGCCGCGAGCGCGCCAGCCGTGAGGCACAGCAAGGTAGCCGCGCTGGTACAAGCACGGATTACCTTGTCGTGCAACACGTGCCGCAGGCCGTCGAGAATCTGTGCGGCTGCCGACCGCCCAGGTTGCCCATCCAGGGCGGGGTCGCCGGACTGAGCGCTGACCGAGAGACGAGGCAGGCTGCGCAGCAGTGCGGCAGACACGACGTAACTGACCCCGTCGAGCACCAGGCAGAACGGGGCACCTGCTAGCTGTACGAGCAGGCCGGCCAGCGATGGCCCGCCCATCTGGACCGCGGAGTAGGAGCCGGAGGTCACGCTGTTGCGCCGGGCGAGCTGGTCGTCGCTGACGATGGCGGGCAGGTAGGCCGAGTTGCCCACGTCGAAGATTACGCTGGCGAACCCGATAACCAGCTCGACGAAGACAAGCTGCGCGAAGTGCAGCACATGCAGCGCTGCCGCCAGGGGTACGGATAGCACGGCAGTGACTCGTATCAGGTCCATGGCTACCTGCGTGCCACGCGGGGGCAGGCGCCCGACGATGACCCCGGCCGGCAGCCCGATCACGAGCCAGGCGACGTCCGCCGTTGCGGCCAGCACGGCTACTTCGAAGCTCGACGACCGCAGCGTCAGTACGGCAAGCAGGGGGATGGCCAGCGTGGTCATCGCCGTTCCGGAGTCACTGACCGTAGCCGCTGTCCAGAACCGCCAGAAGAGCCGGTTGTCATCGGCTCGTACCCGCGCCTGTTCGCCGGTGGCTGCTTGTGTCATCGCCTCTCCTTAACGCCTCTCACTGTTGGCGCTTGGCGCCTGAAAGCCATGATCAGCCAGTTCCTGCTGGCTCTGCGCCGTGCCGAAGGCATCAAGTTCGGCGAAGTAGCGCAGGGTATGCCGGGCAATGTGAGAGCGGTGAGTGGCCATGACGTCGGCGGGGAACACTTCCGCCAGCACGATCTCAATGTCGCCGGGACGCATTTTGTGGTCGGCGAGTTCGTCACGGACCGCCGCGACGTCCGGCCGCAGGAACGCGTCGGCCAGGCGTGGCACCCAGGCTCCAGCGTGATCCCGCTCAGCCGGCGTCAACTGGGCCCACAGCAACTTCAGGAAGATCGCGAAGTACGCGTGATGGCGGCCCTCGTCCCCAGCATGGTCGGAGACCGTCTCGCGAACCGCGCCGACCACGTCCGCGCTGTCCGGGACCTCGGCGAGCGTCGCCGAGATAAGAGTCTCGGAGACAATCACGAACAGCAACTCCACCAGTGCCCGGAACTCGGCGGGGATGCCCTCCTGGATCTCGGCCAGCCGGCGCAGGAAGAACGGTTCGCGCGGCAGGCGAGGATCGACACCGGTAACGACTCGTGCTTGCCAGGCCAGATCGGCGCACATCAGCGTGTGATAGGCCTCATCGCAGTAGATCTTGTACGCGTCGAGCCGCATTTCTGGCGGGAGCCGGACACCGACCGTGCCGAGCGCCATACTCAGCACCGCCCGGTTGACCACGATCGACTCCAGTTTCGCGGTGAAGTCGAGGTACCGGTACAGATGCTGGATCAGGATCTGCCGGAATACGTGCTCAGGCAGCGCGCGCACGAGCGGATGCGCCGCCACGGGCACCAGGTCCGGCGAGAAGAACAGCAGGTTCCCTGCATCGGCGGAGATACGCCGACGCGGGTTAGCCCGGACAGCAGCCCGATCGTGCCAGGTGCCCAGTGGGCTCCGGTAGCCGGCGTCCTCGGCGGCCGTATCTGAACTCGACGCTGGTGTGCCGGCGCCGCTTTCCGACGAGCCGAGCAGTTGACGCCTCGGGCAGAGCATCACGGCCTGGCATCCGATGAACATACCGATCGTGCCGCACATCGAGCATGAACTCCTTACCTGGCTGAGTGCCCGTGGGCGGGATCGCTGCTGGCTTTGACGATTCCCAGTGCCGCCAGCGTGGTTACGAACTCACAGCCGTCGGCCAGCGCCAACTCCTGCGAGATGCCGTACTCAGCGGCCACCTTCCCGGCGATCTGCCTCATGCTGGATAGACCGTCGATATTCCTGAAGATGTAGGCACCCACCTCGTCAAGCTCTACGGCTTGCTCACCGCAGGCGACGAGCAGCTTGCCGCGGAAATTACGTGCTCGGGCGTCGGGGCTGCGCGCGGGTACCTGACTTGCCGTGCAAGACTCTTGGAGCGCCATCAGATCCCGATCTCCATCGCCGTTACCTTGCACCAGGAGATCGTTCGCCGGACCCAGTCCCCAGGATCAGCGGGATTCAGGTCCGTCATGGTTTCCATCGACCAGTACTGCTCGAACGACAACGCCGCGGGAGTTGCCTCTCGCATTCGCCTTGCTCGCCATTTCCCGGTTATGGTGCCGTAGCACTCCTTGCTCTCAAGCAGCGCGTCCACCGTGTGCCGCATCGCCTGATGCGCGGACAGCACCGCGCTTTGCAGGTCAAACGCGGCAAGCTGACCTAGTGCGCTCTCCGCGGCCTTGTCTGCATAACCGAGCGAACGGGTGATCACGAACTCGCGGTACGCACTCTCGCGTACGTCGTCGCGCCGCGTGGTCACCCACTCCGCACCGATTATCGGGAGGCAGGTCACTATGCGCTCAAGAAGCAACTCCTCATCGCTGATGAGCGAGTAGGAGTCGCTGGCCTCGAAGCAGGCAGCGCTGACCTTGCTCAGGACCTGCCCGATCTGCCCGTCGGTCCAGTACTTGATTTCCCAGCGACGACCATCGACGTAACGGATGTGAACCGGCACAGTGCCCGGGTCGAGCGGCATGCGGATGCTTGCTGAGCCGGTAGTGCGAAACAAGCCCTCAGATACAACATAGATGTCGTAGTCGCTGCCGGGATTCGACCATCCGCGAGCAACGGAGCCGGTGCAGAACACCGAGCACACGTCCTCAGGGATAAGTCCAGCAGCGGTGAGGTAGGCACGGCACGAGAGTAGATCAATTTCACGTTCAGGGTGCTGGCTCGTTATGGTCATGACGGATCTGGCTCCTCACGTTGTAGTTCGACCACGCAGGCGGGCAAGTTGTTGATCACGTGCGCGACCAGCGCGGGGTACACCGACCGGGAGCAGATGACGAGGGCGAGCAGCGACGTCGCCGCGCACACCTCCACGACGATCCCGCGTGTGGCGCCACGCCCGTTGCTGCCCGGCTGCACGTAATGACGGGCGACGAAGGCGGTCGAGGCCAGCAGACCGAGCGAGGCGGGGTGGGGGGCCAGCAGCGCGGGTCCGCGGAAAAGGGCTTCCTCGCCGGGCGGACCGACCATAGTGCTGAACGCGCGCGCACGGCCATGCGCCCGCCGGGTCGGCCCGAAGGCGAACGCGATCTCCCCGGACAGCACCGCGCCGATACGCACGCCGCCGATGGCCAAGAACGCGATCCCGAGCGAGACTCCAGCAAGGTACCAGGGCCACGTGCTGCCGACGCCCAGCCACGGCACTCGCAGGACGACCGCGGTTATCACTGCCCCGATGGGCGAGATTAGCCCTGCGAGGGATTCAGCCCAGAAGGCCGCCGAGGATCGACAGGACCGCGGCAACCGCCACGGCAGACAGAGCACCGCGGTCTCAGCTGCCGCCAAGGCGCCGAGCACCCGGTCGCCAGGTGCATCCCGCAGCCACAGGGCTAGGGCGTAGGCGATGACCGCAGTCGCCGCCGCGACCTGGCGCGGTTCGAGCTTCCACCGGGCGAAGTCGAAGGTGGACTCGACCAGGGTCGCAGGCGACTGAACGGATCGGACATCGGTCATGACGGGTCCCGACCCTGGACCGTTTGCAGCACGCGGAGCGAGCCCTCGTCAACTGACTCGCTGATCAGGTCCGCGAGCGCCTCGTATGAGACACCCGCCGCTACCAACGCCGAGGCGATGTCGCGGGAACCGTCGAGCGCGCGCAGGAAGCTCGCCCAGCCGGGTCCCTCGTCATCGGTGACGATGAACTCGATCTGGCCGCGGACGGCCAGGTACCAGGTTCGCGGGTCGCCGGCATCCTGGAGCAGGAGTGCCTCCTCCGGCAAGGCCAGGACGTCGCCGCGCGCGGGGGGCCTACGCCGCAGTACACGGGCTTCTAGCTGCGTGCGCTGGCCCTCCCAGTCATGCACCACGACGGACTGGGGCGTCGGCAGTTCCCGCTGAGCCGTGGGAGGAGTCGGCAGGGCCGCCGACATCTGCTCAAGCAAGCCGAGGTTAACAACCTGCAAGAGGAACTCAAGGGTGCCGGACGACGGGTCGGCCTCAAGTGCATGCAGCGTGGCGCGGACATTCCCGGCGTCGAGGAACTGCTTCGCACCCTGGGTGCTGAGCGCCTCTTCGACTAGGCTCGCCCCGTCCTGGGCGAGCATCCGGGCGAACGTGCGGTAGGTATACCGGGTCCCCTCCCCATAGAAGAACGGCACCTTCGGTCGTTCGGTGAACTCCTCGGGCAGGACGTCCGCGAGCGCGCGCCGCAGGATTCGCTTATTCCATACAAGCCTGGGGCGCAGGGCCGCCGGAATCGCGGCGGCTATCTCGATGAGGCGGTGATCGAGGAACGGCACGCGGGCCTCGATACCGCTCCCGGCAGCGGTGCGATCTTCGTGCCAGCAGTTGTACTGCTGGACGCAGCGGTACTTCCAGCGGTGGTACATCGAGAAGGCGTCGGTGTCGGACCTACCAGCCAGTTCACGCAAAGCCTCGGTGTTCAGCAGCGGCGCGCCAGGTAGTTCCCACCAGGCACCGAGGTCCGGGCGCCGCTCCAGGGCACTCCGCAGCGCCATCTGCCTGATCGCGGCCAAGAAGTCCTCCCAGCCACCATCGAAAGCCAGCGCGCTGCTGTAACCGCCATTGAACTCATCGGAACCCACGCCGAGGAGCATGGCCTTGATCTCAGGTGCGTGCCGCCGTACGTAGCGGTACATCTCGTATTTGTAGTAGGACTCCGGTCCGGCGACGGGTGCCTCGAGCAGCCACAGGTGCCTCTTCCATTCCTCGGCTGTCGGCACTTGTGCGGCGTCGAGCAGTACCTGATGGTTGACCAGGCCTAGGTGCCGGGCAATGCGGTGCCCGTACTCGGCGTCGCCGTTCAGGTAGGTACTGGCATTGAGTGCGGTGAATGTACGCGGCGCCGTCGACGAGAGCGCCGCCACGGCGGCCGAGTCGATGCCGCCGCTGAGGAAGAGCCCAACCTCCACATCGGCCATCCCGCACTCGGTGACGCTTGCCGCCAGGGTCTCGGCGTAGGCGCGAACCAGTTCGGACTCGCTCGCGTCGCCGCAGCCGGCGTAGGACGGGAACTCCCAGTACCTGTGCTCGTGCCGGGCGCCCGTTGCGAGATCGAACGTGACGATGGTCGACGCCGGAACTAGCTCGATGCCGCGGAACCATGAATGCGCCGGGCTAATATCGAACGTGGCCGCGGAACTCAACATCTGATCGCCGAGCGCACGCTCCCAGTCCAGCTCGCGCGGTGTCCGGTTGTCTTCGAATAGCGCCTTGATTTCCGACGCGAAAAGGATCCGCTCGTCGTCCTGGTGATAGAAGAGCGGCTTGATGCCGAACCTGTCCCTTGCGAATAGCAACTTGTGGTTTACGCGGTCCCACAAGACAATCGCGAACATTCCCCGCACCTGGTCGAGAAACCGCTGCCCGTCACGACGGTAAAGGTGAAGCAGCACCTCACAGTCAGAACCAGTTCGGAGCCTAACGCCACGCGGCAGGCTCGCGGCTAGTTCCCGGTGATTGTAGATCTCGCCATTGGCAATAAGCACAAGCGATTCGTCGCTGGTCATGAGAGGCTGGCCGCCACCGGAAGGATCGACGAGCGAAAGCCGCGTGAAACCGAGAGTCACCGGGCCGAAAAAGCGCTCAACTGTCTCGTCAGGTCCACGATGAGAAACGGCGCGCGTCATGCGTTGAAGCAGGCCATCCTGCGCCGAGAAGTCGGCATCAGTACCTATCCGGGCTATGCCCGCCAAACCGCACACAGAACCTCACTTTTCACGTGGCCCGTTGGCCGACTCCGCATTTCCTGTCCTTCCGGAGGGCGCGCTATCGGCGCCCTCCGGAAGGAAGCGTGCTAAGACGCCTTGGCAAGAACCGCGTCAGCCGTCACGGCTTCGTGGTTAGGACCGTGCCAGCCGTGACGGTCTTCACGACAGGCTTCGAGTACTTGCGCATGGTTGCCTCCTTTCGGTGATCGAATTTCCTGACAACCGCCGGATGCGCGGTCGCTGGTCGGGGAGCATGAAATATCTGCGTCAGGTCATCATGCAAGCTTTTCGAGGACACAAGCCGCATGACTCTGGAGCAGATCGGCGGGGCAAGGCAGCCGGATGTAAGAATGGGAGCTTCCGTCCAGCGGGCCGAGCACTTGCTCCTCGGTCCCTGGAACACGTTCCGCCAGAGCAACGGTAACCAGATCGCTCCCGGCCGGATTTATCGTGGTGTGGTAGCTACCGGAGGTCATCCTGTAAATCTGATCCGTGAATACTTGCTCGCTGCTCTCCACCTCGGCGCGTACAGTCTTGTCGGTCCATATGAACTCATCCACGTCACCGTGCCCGACGACCCGGTAGATCCGCTGAGCCGGGTCGGACACGCCAGTATCCGCGTGCACCAATTGGTTCTCCAGGCCACCATGCAGCACGTAGCTAGTGAGATCCCACGTGTGGGCATGAAAAATGGGACTTGCGGGCACTCTGGCCGTATCCCAGATATGCAACCGCAGCGTCCAGTCAGGCCCACGCAGCAGCGGGACGTACACGAAGCCGAGCGGGTGAAGGAGCGCCCGGAAAGCACATTTTCCTGCGGCGATCTCGTCTATGAGATCGACTACATGCCGACGGAGGGCCGTAGTCGGCCTTCCGCTTTCTATGAGGCAGCGCATCTGGGTCAAGTTGTCGCTCATAAGTCGCCTCCGGCTGGTCATCAACGACTGTCTTGACCCCATTCTCAAGCAAAAAATTGCGACCTTCGTCGTCATAAGATGACAGTGTCCGCTTCTGCGGTTTTGGTTAGCCAGGCAGAACGCTTTCAATCAGCGTGGACACCTTTGTAAGGGAGGGTCATGACGTCAACGTTCGTGCATGGTCGTGGCGCACCGCTCGGGCGCGACCTGCAGGTTTTCCGCTGTCCCGAGAGCGTCGCCATAGTCGGCTGCCAGCCGATGCCCTCGGCAAAGGTAGGCGCCTGGCTGCTGCACAACCTGCTGATGCATGCTCCCGACTTCGCGGTCTATCCAGTCAACCCGGACTACAAGCAGATCAACGGGCGCAGATGCTACCCATCCATCGCCCGGCTACCGATCTCGCCCAGGCTCGTGCTAGTCGCGGCTTCTCCTCGCCGATCGCTTGAAGCACTGCGCGATGCTGAGGCGGCAGGCGCTTTGGCAGCCATTGTCTTCGGCTCAAAGGAGAGCGGGGACGACGAGCTAGCCTTCGAGGCTGAGCTGCGCGAGTTCGCCCGGGGTGCGCGTATGGCTGTTTGCGGTCCGGGAAGCAACGGCTTCTTCAACGTTACCGACGCGATCGCCTGCACATCGGCGCCGTTCGCGGCCAAGCCTGGCCCGCCACGCGGGGATGTGGCGATCGTTTCGCATAGCGGCGCACTCGTCACATCGCTGGTGGCACGCCTGGCCCGCAACGCTCTCGGCCTGAGTTACGCATGCGCTGTTGGCAACAGTGTCGGCACGAGCCTGCCGGACTTCATTCAACTGGTCGCTAGCGACGAGGTGACCAGGACAATCTTGGTATACGTCGAGGGGCTCGCTGACCGGGGCGCCTTCTTCGCAAGTGCCGACGCGGCCGTGGCGGCGGGCAAACGGGTGGTCGCCCTCAAGGCGGGAAGATCTCTGGAAGGCAGAGCCGCAGTACAGGCACACACGGGTGTTCTAGCGGGCGCCGGCGCGGCGTTCGAGGCCGTGTGCGAACGGCACGGCATTATTGTCGCGGCAGACTTCGACGAATTCGCCACCTTGCCCGTTTTCCTCCGCCGCCGTAGTACCGATCGGCGCACGGCCCGCAGGCTGGGTATCGCCTCCAGCTCTGGTGCGATCGGCGTCATGTTGACTGACGTGGCGCGAAGTCACGACTTTCAGGTACCTCCCTTGAACACCTCCGTAACGGCCGTCGATTCTGTTCCGGGAATCCCCATGACTAACCCGCTCGACTTGACGGTACATGACGGGAGGCTCAGTCATCTGGCCATCCGGGCCCTGGCGGAGGATCCGGGGATGGACACAATCGTCTTCGGCATCCAGGCTGGTCCCGCACCGTTGACGCATCCGGTCCATCAGGCGCTCGCGGCCGTCGCCCAGTCAGGGAAGGACGTTATCGTGTGGTCCGCGGGCGGCACGGCGGCAGTGGACGAGCCGATTCTCGCGGCCGCGGGGATCCCGGTCGTTCCCTCAGCGGGGACGTTGTTCAGTTGCCTTCGCAAGGTCGTCGGCATGAAGGCATCCGGCGCGCCCGGGACCAGGCCCGCTCGCCACGAGTTGTCGTATCGTGCCGTGGCAGCTCTGCAACTGCTGAGGCAGGTCGCCCCGGGCCCCGTTCCCGCTGAGGTGGCATGGCAATTGCTCGTGCTGTACGGTATCCCGGCACTGGTTGAGTATCCAGTTACCTTCGGCGACGCGCTGTCCGTAGCCGAACGGCTGGGATATCCCGTGGTAGCCAAGCTAACCGGGCCGCACCTGCCGCACCGGTCCGATCGCGGCTTCGTAAAACTAGGGTTGCGGACCGCAGACGCTGTACTGGACGCCGTCCGCGAATTGGCCGCGGCCGGAAGCCGGAATAGCGATGCGCCAACGCAGGTGGTCCTGCAGAAACAAGCACGCCCTGGAAGCGAGCTGATACTCGCCGCCCGAGCGGACTCGGATGCGGGACCACACGTGGTCGCGGGCTTCGGCGGAGTCTTCGCCGAGGTGCTTTCGGACGTCGCCATCGGACCCGCGCCCATGAGGCCGACCGAGGCTCAGGCCCTAGTAGAGGGCCTTCGGGGAGCGCCGCTGCTCATCGGAGCGCACGGCACCGGAGCAAAGGATCTGGCCGCCTTGCGTGCCTCAATAGGCGGTATGTCGGAACTGGCCGCCGATCTGTGCGGACCCCTGGCGTTTATCGAGATCAATCCCCTGATCGTCGGCGAGGCTGGAGTTGCCGCTGTCGACGTACTGGCATCGGCCCTGTGAGGCGCGACATGGCAGAATGCGGAACGTGAACGGTACGGGACCTTATACGCCAGACATGGCTCTCGATGAGGACGCGCTCATCGCGATGCCAAAGGCCGATTTGCACGTTCATCTCGTTGGTTCGGCCGCGCCACGCACCGTCGTGGCACTCGCGGCACGTCACCCGGATAGCGGCGTTCCAGCTAGTACTGACGAACTAGAGGCGCTGTTCACTTTCCGCGACTTCGCTCATTTCATCGAAGTCTACCGAGCAGTCAGCAGCCTTGTCCGGACCCCCGACGACGTGGTGACCCTGGTCAAGGGGCTGGCTTCTGATATGCAAGCGCAGGGAGTTGGCTACGCCGAAGTGACGGTCACCCCGGTCACCCATATGAAGGCCGGCATCCGGGCGGACGACCTAGCTCAGGCGCTGGATACCGGGGCGTCCGAGGCTCGTGCCCTGACCGGGGTTGAGCTGGCCTGGATATACGATATATCCGGTACCGACGGGCGTAAGGGGGCCGAGCTAACGCTACGGGCGGCCCTTGAAGATCCTCCACTTGCCCTGATCGGTTTCGGGCTCGGCGGCCCAGAGGCCGGGGCGTGCCGCACTGACTATCGGGGCGAGTTCGCTGCTGCCAGGGCCGCAGGCCTGCACAGCCTGCCGCACGCCGGGGAAAGCGTTGGCCCGGAAGAAGTCTGGGCTGCCATTGAAGTACTATCGGCCGAACGGATCGGCCACGGGATATCAGCCGTGAGCGATGCGCGTCTACTGGACCGGCTGCGTGACGAGCGAATCGTCCTTGAAGTCTGCCCGTCGAGCAACGTTGCTACGGGCATCGTCACGGCATTCGCCGAGCATCCGCTACCGCGACTGCTTGAGGCAGGCGTACCAGTCGTCCTAGGTAGCGATGACCCACCGATGTTCAATACCACGCTGCTTGATGAATACCGGCGGGTCCGCGACTCCCTTGGCCTGACCTCTGGTCAGTTGCGTGCCCTCGCCCGGGCAAGCATTGACGCCAGCTTCGCCCCAACGCACCTCAAACGACAGATGCTCCTGGCCCACACGTGACCCCAAGCGTCAGCACCCGGCAGACGTAGCTCACGCCGCCGAGCACCTCGCGCCGCTACTAGGCTGCTGAGATTAACGTGTCCGGTATGTCAAGCCCGGACACGCCATCAGCGCGGCCCGTCCGTGGCCGTCCGTGGAAAGCCGACGGTTACACCAACCGCGCGACAGGCACGGCCGCCGTCCGCCATGCGTCCGTGGACATCGCAATGCGACGGTCTGCAACGCAACAAGGCGACACTCGCCGGGACACAGAAAAACGGCCCGCTTAGCCGAGAATATGCAGCTAAAGGGCCGTTTTCGCAGGTGGTGGCAGAGCAGGGCGCCGAAGCTTGTCCCCCTGGTCTTGTCCGATGCAGAGCGCGCGTCGCTGGAGGCGTTGTCGCGCAAGCGGACGGCGTCGCAGTCGCTGGCTGAGCGGGCCCGGGTTGTGCTGGCCTGCGCGGACGAGGGCGGTGTGGCGCCGCTGACCCGGGTCGCAGAGCGGACCGGGCTGTCGCGGGAGTCCGTCCGCAAGTGGCGGGTGCGGTTCATGGAAGGCCGGGTGGACGCCCTCGCCGACGCGCCCCGGCCCGGAGCGGCCCGCAAGATCACCGATGAGCAGGTGGAAGCGCTGGTCACGCGCACGATCACGGAGAGAGGGCGCGGGCAGGACAGCCACTGGTCGACCCGGACGATGGCCGCCGAGACCGGGCTGTCGCAGTCGTCGGTCTCGCAGATCTGGCGGGCCTTCGGGCTGAAGCCGCACGCGGTCGAGACGTGGAAGCTGAGCACCGACCCGGAGTTCATCGGCAAGGTCCGCGACGTCGTCGGCCTCTACATGTCGCCGCCCGAGCACGCCCTGGTCCTGGCCGTCGACGAGAAGTCGCAGATCCAGGCGCTCGACCGGACCGCCCCGTGCCTGCCGATGCTCCCGACGACACCGGAGCGCCGCACCCACGACTACGTCCGGCACGGCACGACCAGCCTGTTCGCTGCCTACGACCTGGCCAGCGGGTCGGTGATCGCGCAGTCTTACCGGCGCCACCGCCACCAGGAGTTCCTGCGGTTCCTCAAGCTCATCGACACCGCCGTCCCGAAGGACCTCGACCTGCACCTCGTCCTGGACAACTACGCCACCCACAAGACCCCCGCGATCAAGGACTGGCTGGTCAAGCACCCGCGGTTCCACCTGCACTTCACCCCGACCAGCTCATCCTGGCTGAACCTGGTCGAGCGCTGGTTCGCCGAGCTCACCAACCGCAAGCTGCGCCGGTCGGCCCACCGCAGCGTCACCGAGCTCGAGACCGACATCCGCAAGTGGATCAACGAGTGGAACAAGGACCCGAAGCCATTCGTCTGGGCCAAGTCCGCCGACGAGATCCTCGAAACCCTCGCCGCCTACTGCCAACGCATCATCGACTCGGGACACTAGTGTCATCCGCCTGAAATTATCAACATAAGTCCGTAAACTGTTGTCATGTCGCTTCCTGCTGCATCACTGGCGCTGTCTGACGAGGACCGGGCGGAGCTCGAGCGGCTGGTGCGGTCCGCGTCGGCGCGGGTCGCCGAGCGCGCGCGCATTGTGCTTGCCTGCGCGGATCCTGCGGCGGGAGGCAACTCGGGGGTGGCCGCTGATCTCGGGCTCGCCCTGGGCACGGTGCGTAAGTGGCGCGAGCGGTTCGCTGAGCTGGGGGCGGGTGGGCTGGCGGACAGCCCGCGCGCGGGCAGGCGGAAGGCGAGCCTGGTCCTGACGGATGCCGAGCGGGACCAGCTGGCGCGGTGGGCGCGGCGGGCGAAGACCTCCCAGGTCCTGGCGCTGCGGGCGCGGATCGTGCTGGCCTGCGCCGAGGGCGCGAACAGCAAGCGGGTCGCCGCGGACCTGCGGACCACCGAGCACAACGTGGCCAGGTGGCGGGGCCGGTTCGTCCGGGACAGGCTGGACGGGCTGCACGACGAGGAGCGCCCCGGCCGGCCGCCGTCGATCCTGCTGGACAAGGTCGAGGAGGTCGTCATCGCCACCCTGGAGGAGCTGCCCCGGGGCGCCACCCGCTGGTCACGGGCATCCATGGCCCGGCGCAGCGGCCTGTCGCAGTCCACCATCGGGCGAATCTGGCGGGACTTCGGCCTCAAGCCCCACATCCAGGACTCGTTCAAGCTGTCAACGGACCCGCTGTTCATCGAGAAGGTCGTCGACGTCGTCGGCCTCTACCACAACCCGCCGGAGAAGGCCGTCGTGCTGTGCGTGGACGAGAAGTCCCAGGTCCAGGCCCTGGACAGGTCCCAGCCGGTGCTCCCGATGATGCCCGGCATGCCCGAGCGGCGCACCCATGACCACGCCCGCCACGGCGTCACCAGCCTGTTCGCCGCCTTCAGCATCGCCGACGGCACCGTGATCAGCGAGCTGCACCGCCGCCACCGCCACCAGGAGTTCCTGAAGTTCCTGAAGAAGATCGACAAGAACGTCCCGGGCGAGCTCGACGTTCACCTGGTCTGCGACAACTACGGCACCCACAAGACCCCGGAGGTCAGGGCCTGGCTCGCCCGCCACCCCCGCTTCCACGTCCACTTCACCCCGACCGGCTCCTCCTGGGTCAACCAGGTCGAGCGATGGTTCGGCCTCCTGACCGACCAGATGATCCGCCGCGGCGCCCACAAGTCCGTCCAGGCCCTCGAAGCCGACATCCGCACCTGGATCGAGAACTGGAACGAGGACCCCAGGCCATTCACCTGGACCAAGACTGCCGAGGAGATCCTCAACTCCCTAGCCAAATATATGACCAGGATTTCAGGCGGATGACACTAGGGACGTCCTGGCCGGCCTGGGGCGGGCGCGGTCCGGGTACGGCGACGGTAGCTCGCCGGGGGCGCTGGGCCGAGCCGGCCACCGGGGCGGCAGCCGGAGGAGCGCGGTCCCGGGCGGGGTTACCCGTTGCGCCGCTCATGCTGCCCGGCGCCGGGCTGCGGTCCGGGAGAGGGGCTCCGCTGGCCGTGTAGGATCCGGACGATCATGAGCAATCACACGCCTCTGACCTGCGGAGTTCTCGCGGGTGAGCAGCGGGAGATTGCTGGCTTTCCGGACGATCATGAGCAATGGAGGCGCAGCGGCCGTGGTGCCCGACTGGGTTCCCAGGATCCAAGGGTTGCACCAACTACTGGCTGCGTGGTCGGGTCAGGCTGTGACTTGCGGCAGGCGGCCATGGGCGCGCGAAGGGCCTGATGCCCGGTCTGGGCAGCGGCTGGAGGCGGACGCCACTGCGGGCTGGCCCCTTTCTCCAGCGAAGCCATGGTAGCCCGAGGGGGACTGTGTGGCGGCGGCTCTGAGCGGGCCCGGTGGGAGGGAGACGCGCGTCAGCCCGTCGTCCAGCGACATTTCTTCGCCAGGGCACCTGCAAGCTGTCCCGTCGCGGGCCGTGCCGAAGTGCGACGCGACCCGGCAAGCGCCTCGCGTCGGCCGCGCGGCAGCGGATAACTCGGCGCGGTGCGCGGCGCTGAGCTTCTGGGCGGCTGGGGGCTCGTGCGGCGACTCGGCCGTCAGACGCGGCAGCCGCCGGTTCAGCCAGGCGGGCAGCCACCAGTTCGCCCGTCCGCTCAACTGCATCCACGCCGGGACGAGGATGTTGCGGATGATGAGCGCATCGAGCACGACGGCGCAGATCAGGGAGATGCCGAATTCAGCGATGACCCGCTGGCCGCCCAGGGCGAACGCCAGGAAGACGCAGGCCATGACGGCGGCGGCGGCGGTGATGACCCGGCCTGTCCTCGCCTGCCCCGCGCGGATCGCCTGCCGGTTGTCTCCGGTCCTGGCCCATTCCTCATGGATGCGGCTGACCAGGAATACCTGGTAGTCCATTGACAGCCCGAACAGCACCGCGATCATCAGCACCGGCAGGAAGCTGTCGATCGGCGCCGGGGCTCCCAGCCCTATGGCCTGCAGGCCCCAGCCCCACTGGAAGATCACGATGGTGACGCCGAACGACGCGGCGGCGCCGAGCAGGTTCATCAGGGCCGACATGGAGGGAACGGCCAGGCTGCGGAACGCCAGCAGCAGCAGGATGAAGCCCAGCCCGACTATCGCGGCGATGAACCACGGCAGCTTGCTGCTCATCAGGCTGGAGAAGTCGGCGTAGACCGCCGTCGTGCCGCCGACATAGGCCTGCATCGTGGTGCCGGCCTGTGCCGGGGGGATCACCTGCGACCGCAGGTCCGAGAGCAGGGCGGTCGTCGCCTTGGCGTCTGGCGCGGACGCGGGGTAGACCTGGATGACTCCCACGCCCGGGGCGGAGGTGACCGGAGAGGCCGTTACGGAGGCGACGTCCGGTGTCGCGCGCACGGCGGCGGTGAGCCGGGCGTAGGCGGCTGCGTCGGCGGGGGTGCGGATGTCGGCGACGACCTGCAGCGGGCCGTTGAAGCCGGGGCCGAACGCGCTGGCGAGCATGTCGTAGGCCTGGCGGCTCGTCGTGGCGGGCGGCAGGGTGCCGTCGTCGGCGTGGCCGATGCTCAGCGTTCCCACCGGGATGGCCAGGACGACGAGGACCGCGACGGACAGCAGGCCGAGGACCGCCGGACGGCGCTGGACAAAGCGCGCCCAGCGCAGCCAGAACCGGCCGGCCTCCTCGGCCGGCCCGGCGCCATGCCGCTCCAGCCTGCGGCGCTGGCGCCGGGAAAGCACGCGCAGCCGCAGGATCCCGAACAGCGCCGGCAGCAGCGTCTCGGCCGAGGCCACCATGAGCAGCACGACGACCGCGGCCGCGATGGCCACGCCGTTGAGGTAGGGCATGCCGAGCACCAGCATGCCCAGCAGGGCGATGCAGACCGTGCCAGCGGCGATGAGCACGGCCCGGCCCGCGGTGCCGAGGGCACGGGCCGCCGCTTCCTCGGGCGCGTCGCCCTGCAGCAGCCTGCTCCGGTAGCGGGTGACGATGAACAGCGCGTAGTCGATGCCGACGCCAAGTCCCACGAGCACCGCGAGGCTGGGGGCCAGCGACGCCACGCTCAACGCGTGGCTGAGCAGGCCCACCGCCATCAGCCCGCAGCCCAGGCCGATAACGGCCGTGATCAAGGGCAGCAGCATGGCAAGGAGCGAGCCGAAGGCCAGGAACAAGACGACTGCAGCGGCCACGACGGCGACGATCACGGTACTCGACAGCTTCGGCGCGTTCGCCGCCTCTATGGCCCCGCCGGTGAGCTGGACGCTCAGGCTCCCGCTGGCCGCGGACTGCGCTGTCGTGATGACCTGGTCGACGTCCGCCGCCGACAGGTCATTGGCCTGCCTGGTGAAGTTCACCAGCGCGTAGGCCGTGGTGCCGTTCTTGCTGACCTGGGCTGACCCGCCTGCCGTGTACGGGCTGGCCACCGAGGCGACCTCGGGTATCTTCTCGATCCTCGCGAGCGTCGCGTCCATCGCCTGGCGCACCCCGGCGCCCTGGACGGTGCCCCGGGAAACGCGCCAGACGACCGTATCCTGGTCGCCGGACGCCGCGGGAAGCAGTTTCTGCAGCAGCCTGATTGCCTTGGCCGAGCCGGTGCCCGGCACGACGAAGCTGCTGTTGTAGCTCGTCTTGGCCGCGCTGCCTACGATGACCAGGACGATGAGGGCCAGCGCCCAGGTGCTCAAGACGACGAACCGGTGCCGGTAGCACCACCGGACCAGCGGGGACATGGACGTACCGCGGCTTTCTGCGGATGGGTTTCAGCCAGTGCAGGCCGCGGCGGCCCAGCGGGCAAGGAGCCGTCGGCGGCAACTGCCGGGAACAGGCAACTGCTGCTATGCTCCCTGAAGCGGGACAGTCATCCCGGTAAGAGTATCCGGGATGTGCGTCCCGCTTGTCAACTGAGGAGGGTGAGCTGTCCGGGTCCGAGAAGCCGCGGCCGCTGCGCGCCGACGCCCGGCGCAATCGGGACCGGGTCCTGGAGGCCGCGTTCGCGGCGTTCGCCAGCGAGGGCCTGTCGGTGCCGGTGCACGAGATCGCCCGCCGCGCGGGGGTGGGAACGGGCACCGTCAGCCGCCACTTTCCCACCAAGGAGTCGCTGTTCGCCGCGGTGTTCATGAGCCGGGTCGAGTGGCTGGTCAGCCTGGCCCGGGAACTGGGCGAGGCTGACCAGCTCGGGGAGGCGTTCTTTGAGTTCTTCGCTGCCCTGGTGGCCGAGGGCGCGGCCAACCATGGCCTGGCCGAGGCCCTCACCGGCGCCGGCTTCGACATCAAGGCCGCCGTGTCCGGTCCCGAGCACGATGTCACCGCCGCGATGGCCGGCCTGCTGGCCCGCGCCCAGCAGGCCGGGGACGTGCGTCCCGGCATCGACGTCGCCGACGTGCTGGCCCTGGTCGCCGGGTGCCTGGCCCGGCAGCCCGACCCGGGCGACCCGGCCGCGCGGGACCGGCTGGTCGCCGTCGTGTGCGCGGGGCTGCGCCGCGAAGTGCCGGGCTCATGAGCCGGGCGCTCGGCGCCTGTGTCCTGCTTACCTCGCTCGCACTGTGGCCGTCCTGGGCACGGATGCCCTGCTCCGGGGCATGCCAGCTCGGGGGCTGTTGCGGGCGGCTGACGGCCGCTCTGGGCGACGCGGGCACCTGCGGGCAAGCCAGGGCAGGCGCCTGTCCCTAGATTGTGGCGGATGAGAAGTTGTAAGTGACTCCGGTGAGCCGCTCTGATTCCCGCCACAGGCGGCGCTGAAGGTCTGTGTCGAGGGCACGCTCGCTTGGCCGCAGCAGAACCGGGTAACCAGTGAACTCGTGCCAGCCGTCCGGGCCGACGTAGGCGCCGCCGGGTACCTGCGGGTCGGCTGCCGCCCGCGCGATGGACAGCGCGCCGATCTCGGCCGGGTGGGTGATCGGGCGGGCGAGCCCCCACGACGGGCCCCGGAACAGCAGCGGCATGTGGCGGTTCAGCTCGGTTCTGGCGCCACCAGGGTGGGCGGCCACTGCGGTCGTACGCGCGCCCGCGCTGGCCAGCCTGTCTTGCAGCATCTGGGCGAACAGCAGGTTCGCCAGCTTGGAGCGGCCGTAGGCGGCCATGGGCCGGTACCGCCGGTCGTAACCCAGATCGTCGAAGTCGATGCTGCCGGTCCGGTGCGCGGGGCTCGACAGCACGACCACGCGGGAGCCGGCTACCGGCAGCAGCAGGTCGAGCACCAGGCCCGTGAAAGCGAAATGACCCAGGTGATTGGTGCCGAAATGGGTCTCAAAGCCGTCGGTGGTGGCGGACTTCGGCGCCCACATCACCCCGGCGTTGTTGATCAGGACGTCGACTCGCGGATGGCGGGAGCGGAGGTCTGCCGCGGCGGCCCGTACCGACGCCAGCGAGGCCAGGTCCAGCGCGACCGTGTCAGTGCGCGCCCAGGGCGTGCGGGCCGTCACGGCTGCCACCGCCCGCCGGGCGCGCTCCGCATCCCGGCAGGCCAGGACGACCCGCGCGCCCTTAGCCGCGAAGGTCTTCGCCACCTCCAGGCCAACCCCGGTGCTAGCGCCGGTGACCACGATCGTCCGGCCCTCCTGTGCTTCCAGGTCAGCCGCCGTCCACCTCGCCCGTCGCTCAGCCACGCTGACTTCCCCTTCGTCCCTCGGCCGCCCCGCGAGGGACGGCGGCTGCTAGTACCGGGATGAACGTCCCGGTAACAGTGATACGGGATGCTCATCCCGCTTGTCAAGCGCTGCTGTCTGGGCATGGCGCAACAGGTGCTGACGCGCCGCAACTCGCGTTCAGGCCAGTGCCGATGATCGATGCCGGCCAACCCCGGCCTCCGGCCGCAACGGGCCAGGCGCGTGCCCCGGTAGTCAGCAAGCCGACGGCAATGGGTCTGCTACTTCGCAGTCGGCGTCGAGCCGGCAGCCGATGGGTTCTCAGCATGGCCGATCGGGACCTCACGTCACCCTTCCGGATCCAGGTCCGGCTTCGTCTGCTCCCGGGCGGCCTGGAGGATCTGGTGCCCACGAGATTGACGACGTGTGGCTCGATGACCAGCCGGTCGGCGAGATCGGCATGGTCCACGGCACCAGCGCCGCCCTCGGCGTCCCGGTGCTCATGCTCACCGGCGATGACGCTGCCTGCGACGAGGCCGAGAAGTGGGAAGGCAGCGTCGCGACCGTCGCGGTCAAGAACGTCCGGCACCGGTTCGCCGCCGAACTCGTCCCGGCGGCCGCTGCCCGGGAGATGATCGAGTCCGCGGCTAAGAACGCCATCGCCGGCTGCGAGGGCCAGCGCCGCGAACCGGTGCGCGTCCCCGATCCCGTGACGCTGGCCGTCCGCTAGCAGTCCGCCTCGGTCGCCGCTCACCTGCAGGGCATTCCCGGTGTCCAGGCCCGCGACAGCCGCACCGTCGAGACCACCGGCCACATGGCCGACCTGTGGCCGCTGTTCGGCATCTTCATGCGCGTCGCGAGCAGCCTCACCGGCAACCACCCGTACTGCTGACGGCGGTTCCGGGACAGCTCACCGGGGCCGCGAAGCCGTCCTCACCCTGCGCACGGGCCGGCCGGGAGCCCGGCGGGGCATATTCTCGGCGACCTGCAGAAGCGGTTAGAGCCGCTAGCGGCGGAGGCCGAGCACAGGTGCCTGACGCCGCCGAACGACTTCCTGAACAACCTCCCGACAGACGGGCCTCCACCGCCGTTACGCACTTAGCAGGCGCACCCGCAGCCGAACGACAATTCCGCACCCGTCGCGCCTGGCAGCCTGATTCTGCGAACGACCCGTCGCTGTGCCGCGCTCAACCTTCCCTGCCATGCGCCACCCGTGCGCGCCACGAGTCCTTGATCTGGTGAGGTGTGTTGGGGCCTGGTGGATGATAAAACCGCTGGCGAGGAAAGAGCCCATGGCTGCGACCTCCTGAGCGTCATCCTTCCCTGACGCGGAAGGGGATACTGGTTCAATCCCATGCCCGCCGCATCAGAGGCCTTCCCTTCCTTTCCCCCCGCTTGGGAAAATGGCCTCTGTGGGTCTTGGGGAGCACTTTGAAGGGTCACTTTGCCAGCTCGACTGCGCGTGGCTATGCCTGCGGTGCCAGGATGGCTGCCAGAGTCAGCAGGCGGGAGCTGAAGATGAATGAAGCTGGGGGTTCGGCGACGGTCGTGACGGCCCGGTTGCCGAGCGGCACGACAATCCGGGTTGAGGTCGCCGGGCCTGAGTCTGGTGATGCAATGACCAGCGTTGGCCTGCGCGATCTGGAACTCGGTGATGCGCTGGATGCGGTGTCGGAGATCGGCTCAGCAGTGGTCGACAGGCTGAAGGAGGCGAGGCCCACCCGCGCGACGGTGGAACTCAGGCTGGGGTTCGCGGTAGAAGCGGGCAGGCTCGTAGCCTTGTGGGTCGCTGGCAAGGCCGAGGCGTCGCTGACAGTGACCTTGGAGTGGTCCGGGTCAACGGCTGAGTCAGCAGCACGTTCTGATGGCTGACCGGCTGGAGGATCTGCTGCGGGCATGCACCGTACGGCTGACCGGCAGCCGAGGCTCCGGTGCAGGCTTCTTCATTGCACCCGGCATAGTCATGACTTCCGCGCACGTAGCCGGGGACACGGAAGGCTTGACCGTGCGCTGGGAACGCGATGGCGAGCCGACTCTCGAGGTCGCCTTGTCCAGGGGAGTTAGTGTGCTGGCCAGCCGCGGCCGGTCGATCCCCGCGCTGGAGCATGATTATCCCGATGTCGCGCTGCTCAAGGTCACCGGGCTGCCAGATCATCACTGCGTGGGTATCGACGTCGGCTGGCCTGCTGACGGCGACGCCTTCCAGGTGTTCGGCTACCCCGCTGAGGGCGGCGCCGTTCATCTGACTCCCGCCCGGCTGGCCTACCGGGGCACGAAGGGCGTCCGGCCTACTGCTTATATCGATCTGGCCTCGGACACTATCAAGCCAGGCATGAGCGGATCGGCTTTGCTGAATCTGCGCACTGGGGCCGTCTGCGGCATCATCGTGGCCAGCAGGAACCCCGCCCGGCCTGACGGTGCCCTAGCGATCCCCTTGTCGGCCGTCAGTGCCGAGCTTGGCGAGGCGCTAGCAGCGAACCGGGCCTTCCACCGGTGCAACCCCCGCTGGGCCATGGCGCTGGACGATGCCCAGATCCGGGAGGGCGGCTGGCAATATCCCGGTCCACAGCTGCGCGCCTACCTCGCCGCCGCAGTTCGCTCAGCCGCAGATCACCCCTATCCCGGCGTCAGGAGCACGCAACCTCCCCTGGACACCGTATATGTGCGTCAGCAAGCACGGGCAATTTCAGATTCGGACCAACGTGCGGGCAGCTCGCCCGGGGCAGCTGACGTCCTAGCCTGGGTTCCTTCGAATGCGGTGTTCGATCGCCGTGAAAACTGCTTTGTCGTGGCAGGCCCCGGGGGTGGCAAGTCCAGCCTTCTGCGCACCGGCCTGGTGCATGCCGCCGCTGCCTGCGCAGGGGGGCAGGAGGGAGCGGTGGTTCCAGTGCGTGTCCTGGCGGCTGATCTCGCCGCTCCGCTACCGCTGCCGGACGCCATTGCCGCAGGGGTGAAAGCCGACCTCGGCGCTGCCGGATGGGATTCCTGGCCGCCGGGAATGTTCGCAGCCGAGCCATTGCGCGGGATCAAGTGGCTGGTGCTTGTGGACGGGCTGGATGAGATCGCCGACGCTGAAGCGCGTAGGGCAGTCGTCGCCAAGCTCGTTGATGCTATCCGAGGCATGAGCCCGTGCCCCTACCTCTTCGTCGTGGCCACGCGTGACGTGCCCGGCGAAGGACTGCCCCACGGCGATGGCTGGGCCGAGTCTCCTTACGAACTGCAGCCCTTCGCGGCCGGGCAGATACGCGACCTGGCAGAGCGGTGGTTCACTGAGTTCCACTTGCCCGACCCGCATTCGGCCACGGACCGGTTCACAGCTGAACTGGATGGTGCGGGGCTGTCCGAACTAGCCCGGGTGCCGCTGATGGCGACCATCCTGTGCCATCTGTTCGCTCTCAATGCTGGCCAGTCACTGCCCGAGAGCCGGGCCGGGGCTTACCGGGACTTCGTCGACCTGCTCCGTCGGCGTGCCTACGCCAGCACCCCCGGTGGACTGAACGCCCAGATCCGCGCTGCCCTGGACCGTTACGGCTCTGTCGCAACCAACGCGGGCGGCACCCTGATAGCGCGCTTGTCCGTGCTGATTGACAAGCTGGCCGATGCTCGGATCACTGGCGATACCCGACCCTCCCTCGACTTGGTGTACTCCTGGGCATCTGCGGAGCGCCCGCCCAACATTCCGGCCCCGGAGTGGCGATCCGTCCTGGGTGAGCTACTCCGGCGCAGCGGGCTGCTCGTTCAGCGAGGATCTGACTTGGTTTTCCTGCACCAGACCATCACCGAGTACCTCGCTGCCCGCCATGTCGCCGCTGATCCGCGACTTACGGCGCGAGCATGGCGGCATATGTTCGGGCTGCGGGGATTCTCGCCTGCATGGGTTTTCCCTGGACAGGACTGGTCTTACCGGCGTTTCCTGGCTGCCGCCTGGGCGGACAAACCCGGATTTTCTGCGGCGCTAGTCCGCGTTTCCCGGCAGGGAATCAACACCTGCATGTTTATCGCCTACCTGGCTGGCGACCGCATGAAACTTGCTCCCGAAGTCGTCACCACTGTTATCGCAAGGCTAGAAAAGGATGCCGCTAGGCCATCTAGGATGCGCGAAATTTGGACGATAGACCAGGCGCACGTGATAGCCGCGCTGGCGCTGCTTGGAGAGAACCGCCGTAGTGACGCTTTGTTCGCCGTCTACATCGCGGACCCCTCTATTTCGGTCAGGGGACTGTGGAGTGTTGTTACCAGTAAGACCATACCGCTTAGTGATTCGCAGACCAAAGAGATCCTCGCGGTTATTGCCACAAGGACCGACCGCCCTCTCGGCCAATACGAGAGGGAGTGGGCCGAAGAGCGCCGGCTCAGCGCCGCGAGAAGACTGGCACAACTCGGCGACAGCCGCGGCATCGAATCCCTCGCGGCCCAGGCAGCCGATCCGGAATTCACTCTCCAGCCTGAGCAGCCCGCGAAGGCCCTGGCTCAATTCGGAGACCCCCGCGGCATCCACTTCCTGACCGCACAGCTCGCCGCAGCCGATACCCAGCGCCAGCTCGCCGCGGCTAAGACGCTAGCGGAACTAGGCGACCAGCGAGGAATTGAATTCCTGAGAGACCATGGCATGTAGAATCCGCTCGCCCCTGACGCTTTGCCGGGCCTCCAGTACGGCGCCATCCCTACTGACTGACTGTACCCAGACATCACTCGAGACCGAGGCAGGTAGCTCGTGGTACGGGGATGTCATCGGTGGAGTCGCCGGGCGCTGGCCTCGTGGTGCGACCCGATCAAGAGCATGAGGAGTTCGAATGAATACGTCAACTCCTCGCGCCACGAGGTCACGGGCGGGTCGTTGTAGCCCCATAGCCGACGGCGAGACGTTCGGCGAGCGTCAGGGCCGTGATTGCCTGATTGCGGGTGGCCAGTCTCACGGGGTGCGTCGAGACGATCCACGGGCCGTTGTCGGCGGCTGCGGTGCGTTGGGCTGAACCGAGCGGTGGCGACGATCGCGGTCGTCGATCTCCAGGGCCATCGAGTTGGCATTCGAACGGTTGCGCCAATCCTTCCTTCGATGGGAGGGTCGGAAAACCAGTGACAAACCAAGTGACATCGATACCAGTTAGCCTCAGATGAAGAGCGACGTCACCGGTCGCTATAACCCTTCGGACCTGTAGAAACCAGAGCTAGTGTCATCCGCCTGAAATCTTCGACATATATTCGGCTAGGGAGTTGAGGATCTCCTCGGCGGTCTTGGTCCAGGCGAACGGCCTGGGGTCCTCGTTCCAGTGCTCGATCCAGGTCGCGGATGTCGGCTTCGAGGGCCTGGACGGACTTGTGGGCGCCGCGGCGGATCTTCTGGTCGGTGAGGTAGGCCGAACCAGCGCTCGACCTGGTTGATCCAGGAGGAGCCGGTCGGGGTGAAGTGGACGTGGAAGCGGGGGTGGCGGGCGAGCCAGTCCTGGATCTCCGGGGTCTTGTGGGTGCCGTAGTTGTCGCAGACCAGGTGGACGTCGAGCTCGCGCCGGGACGTTCTTGTCGATCTTCTTCAGGAACTTCAGGAACTCCTGGTGGCGGTGGCGGCGGTGCAGCTCGCTGATCACGGTGCCGTCGGCGATGTTGAAGGCGGCGAACAGGCTGGTGACGCCGTGGCGGGCGTAGTCGTGGGTGCGCCGCTCGGGCATGCCGGGCATCATCGGGAGCACCGGCTGGGACCTGTCCAGGGCCTGGACCTGGGACTTCTCGTCCACGCACAGCACGACGGCCTTCTCCGGCGGGTTGTGGTAGAGGCCGACGACGTCGACGACCTTCTCGACGAACAGCGGGTCCGTGCTGACAGCTTGAACGCGTCGAGGAGGTGGGGCTTGAGGTCGAACTTCCGCCAGATCCGGCCGATGGTGGACTGCGACAGGCCGCTGCGCCGGGCCATCGATGCCCGTGACCAGCGGGTGGCGTCCCGGGGCAGCTCCTCCAGGGTGGCGATGACGACCTCCTCGACCTTGTCCAGCAGGATCGACGGCGGCCGGCCGGGGCGCTCCTCGTCGTGCAGCCCGTCCAGCCTGTCCCGGACGAACCGGCCCCGCCACCTGGCCACGTTGTGCTCGGTGGTCCGCAGGTCCGCGGCGACCCGCTTGCTGTTCGCGCCCTCGGCGCAGGCCAGCACGATCCGCGCCCGCAGCGCCAGGACCTGGGAGGTCTTCGCCCGCCGCGCCCACCGCGCCAGCTGGTCCCGCTCGGCATCCGTCAGGACCAGGCTCGCCTTCCGCCTGCCCGCGCGCGGGCTGTCCGCCAGCCCACCCGCCCCCAGCTCAGCGAACCGCTCGCGCCACTTACGCACCGTGCCCAGGGCGAGCCCGAGATCAGCGGCCACCCCCGAGTTGCCTCCCGCCGCAGGATCCGCGCAGGCAAGCACAATGCGCGCGCGCTCGGCGACCCGCGCGGCGAGACCACCTGGGTCCCCTGCAGCTTGAGCTGCAACCTGGCCGCGTTGGTGTAACTCCAGGCCGCCGCCTTGGACGCGGCATATGTGGCCACGATCGGAACAGAGGCCCATGAGGCGACGGACAGCATGTTGATGAAGGCTCCGCCCCCGTTGGCTGCGAGGACCGGCGCGAACGCCTGCGTCATGGAGACGAGGCCGAGGTAGTTGACCTCGAGCTGTGCCCGGGCCTCGTCGAGGGAGGCTGAGAGGGCAAGGCTGCTCTTGGCGATTCCCGCGTTGTTGACCACAATCTCCACATCGCCGAGCTCGGCAGCCGCCGCCGCGACCGCGGCCGCGTCGGTCACGTCCAGCCTCGCGGGCACCAGCCGTGGGTCAGTGACCGTCTGGACGTCGCGTACTGCGGCGTACACCTTGGCCGCGCCGCGGCTGAGAAGTTCTTCGGCGAACGCCTTGCCGATGCCGCGGTTACCACCGGTCACCAGCGCTACGGAGCCTTCGATCCTCATGAGTGTCTCTCCCTTATCGTGGTTGTGCGTTGAGTTGCCGGGTGTGTCCTTGAAGGTGGAGATCACGGTCATGATGTCTCCTTCTTGGTTTATTCGGACGCGCACTGAAATGCGCGCGGCGTTATTTCACCTTGACGACGACCTTGCCTTTTGCGCGCCCTTTTTCGACGTACGCCATGGCCTCGTTGGTCGATTCGAAGGTGAAGACCCGGTCGATGACGGGCTCGATGAAGCCGGAGTCGATGAGAGAGGTGATCTCGCGTAGCTGGTCCCCGTTTGCTCGCATGAAGAGGAACGAATAGCTTACCTGGCGACGTTTCGCCGCTTTCCTGATCCGGCGGCTCAGGGCTCGCGTCACCTGACGCAAGATCCACGACGTTCCCATTTCACTTGCGAAGGCGGGATCCGGCGGACCGGAGATCGAGATGAGCTTTCCGCCGAGCTTAAGCACGAGCAGAGATTTCTTGAGCGTCTTACTGTCCAGGCTGTTCAAAACCACGTCGTAGCCGTGCAGGACGGTTTCGAAGTCGTCCTCCCGATAGTTGATCACGACATCTGCGCCGAGGCGTTTGACTAGATCGATGTTGGCCGCGCTGGTTGTCGTGGCGACGGTGGCGCCGAGGTATTTCGCCAGCTGGATCGCGAATGTCCCCACGCCCCCGGAGCCGGCGTGTATAAGGATTTTCTGGCCCTTCCGCAGGTCGGCGATTTCGATCAGCGCTTGCCATGCGGTCAAGGCGGCCAGTGGGATGCCTGCCGCTTCTTCCATCGTGAGCTGCTTCGGCTTCAGTGCCAGGTCGTCTTCGCTGACGGAAATGAACTCCGCGAAGGTGCCGATCCGGTCTTTGCCCGGTCGCGCGTAGACCTCGTCGCCGGGCTGGAACTTCCGCACCCGGGTCCCGACCCTGACCACGACGCCGGCCACGTCGTTGCCCAAGATGAACGGCGGGCGATAGGGCAGTATGAGCTTGAACTCTCCGTTCCTGATCTTGGAATCCAGGGCGTTGACGCCTGCGGCGTGGACCTGGACCAGCACGTCGTCCTCTTTTACCTCGGGTTCCGGCATGTCGCCGGCCCGGAGGCTGCCGCCGCTGCTTTCGTAGCGATCGACGATGTATGCCTTCATGACCGTGCCTCTTCCGTTTCCGTGTGTCCCGGCCAGTGCCGGAATGTGTGATGAGGCTCGTAGCTGCGGCCCTCAGCGCTACTTCTGCTGGTTGGCGATGCCGATGTACTCCCCGAGCCGGTACTCGACGTCGATTCCGGCCTGCTCGACGAGTGCCTGTGCGCCGGCCGCGCGGGTGAGGAACCCGGGGAGGCTCAGGGAGTGGGCGAACTCGCCGTAGGCGGCGGCGAGGTCGGCGTCCGGTGGGAGGGTGGCGCGATTGATCGCCTTCTTGGCGGCGGCGAGCGAGGCGCGATCGAAGGACGCGAGCCGGGCGACGATGGCATCGACGAAGGCGTCGAGTTCGGCGTCCGGCAGGGCGCGGGTCACCCAGCCCCACCGCTGCGCCGTGTCGGCGTCGTAGTCGGCGCTGGTAAGGATGACCTCAAGCGCCCGGTCGCGTCCGATGGCGCGCGGGAGGCGTTCGGTGCCGCCGCCTCCGGGCAGCAGGCCGCCGCCGACCTCGGGCTGCCCGAAGATCGCCTGCTCGCGGCTGGCGTAGCGAAGGTCGAGCGCGAGGGCGAGCTCGTTGCCGCCGCCGCGGGTGCGGCCACGGATGGTCGCGATCGTCACGTAGGGCGCCTTCGAGAGCTTCAGCACCAGGTCAGTCCACACCGGCAGTTCGCCGGACCCCGCCGGGGCGGGGAAGTCGGCTGCGGCCGCGAGATCGAAGTGGTTGGAAAAGAAATCCGGCACCGCACTGTCGAACACGACGACCTGGATGTCCGGGTCGTCCGCCAACTGGTCGACGATCGCGGCGAGGCGCAAGACGGTCTCACCGACGATGAGGTTGACCGGCGGGTTGTCGAAGGTGATCCTCGCGACCTGCGGTGAGGTGCGCTCGAAGCGGATGGTGCTCTGCTCAGTCATGGTTGCGTGCTCCAGTCGTTGGTTGGAAGGTGCCGCCCGTCAGGTAGGTCGGGGCGGCCCGGCCGTGCGGCCGAGGGCGGTGGTCAGCGGCCGAGGAACTCGATGGCGACGGGGGTGAACTTCTCCTGGTACTGGAAGATGCCGCCGTGGCCGGAGTCGGGGTAGATGATCAGCTCGCTGCCCTTAATGCGCCGGTGCAGGTCCTCCGAGAGGCCCGATGGCACCATGCGGTCGTTGTCGCCGTTGGCGATCAGGGTCGGCTGGGTGATCGTCGACAGGTCTTCGGGCGTGCCGCGTCCCCAGTTCTTGATCGCCTTCAGCTGCGTCTGGAACGCCTTGAGCGAGATCGGGGCGTCACGGTCGACGGTGCGCTCGGCGAGCCGGCCGACGAACGCCCGTGCGGCGGGTTTGCCGGCCGCGTCGCGGTTGAAGAACAGGAACTCTTTCGGGTCCGACCGGGTCAGGCCCGCCCGCAGCATGTCCAGGTAGGTGGTGCCGGCGACCTTGTCGATGCCCTTGCCGCCCTTCGGGCCCGTACCGGTCAGCACCAGCTTGCGGACGAGCCCGGGGTGCTTGACCACGAGGGCCTGGGCCACCATGCCGCCGAGCGAGAAGGAGAAGACATCGATCCGGTCGTAACCGAGGGCCGTGATGAAGGCGTAGGCATCGTCGGCCATCGCCTCGACGGTGTCGGGCGCGGCTCCGCTCGACGCGCCGACGCCGCGGTTGTCGAAGGTGATGACGTGCCGGTTCTCGGCGATCGGGTCGATGATCGCCGGGTCCCAGTTGTCCAGGGTCGCGGCGAGGTGGACGAAGAAGACAACGGGGATCCCGCTCCTCGGTCCCAGTTCGCGGTAGGCGTAGGCGACGCCGCCAGCGGTCACGGTGCGCGTCGGCGCCTGGGCGTACTGCGTGATGACGGTTTGGTTCGAGGTGTTCTGCGTGCTCATGGTGGTCCTCCTGAAGCGAGTTGACGATTGGCGTCGCTCTGGCAAGTCCTTCCGCTGGTGCGGAACTGCCGATAATTCTGACTAGACTCAATTATGAGTCTAGTCATTTATTCTGTCAAGGGGGTCGTCGTGGAGGGCCTGACGCCGAGGCGTAGCCGACGCCGGCAGCGCCACCCGGTGCCGCGCCGAGCAGCTCGGCGATAAGGATCCGCATCGGGGGCTCCCGTCCGGTCAAGGGCCCGAAGGCAGCTCGACGGTCATCACCGCGGGGCCTCCGGGCGGGCCGCCGAGCCGCGGCCTGCCGTCCATCGCCCCAACCCGGTCGGCGAGCCCGGTCACGCCGTGGACATCGACGCGGGCGCCGCAGGCCCCCTCGTCGCTGACCAGCAGCCGCAGCGAGCCCCGGGCACATGGACCGCCTCCAGCGTGGCTTGTACTGACCCCGTTGGGCGGCATGTGAGTGTCGGCCAAAACCGTTTATTCATCTCGGTCAGGGCGTGCCGAATCCGTGCGATACCCCGGGGCTATGCAGGTCGTTGGCCTTCGGAAACTGCATGTACCGCCAGGATCTTCACCATCTCCGAGGGCGCCAGCGAGATCCGGCGGATGATCATCAGGCGCGCGGTTACCGGGCTGGACGTTAGGTAGTCTGACCTACGGTTCGGCTATGCAGGACGACGCAGAGCTGGTTGCGGATGTCCTGCACGAGGTCGTCGACGCTCAGGCCGGCGTTCAGTGTCGGTGCCATGCTGACGAACATGATCGCGGAGACGACGCGGGCAAGCATGGCCGCTTCGTCTGCTCGCACCCGGTTGTCCCGGCACAGGACGGCGGCGACCGCCTCCTCGGTCTGCGCGACGATGGCGAGCGCCTCGGCGTGACGGGACTCCTCCGGGTCGCCGAAGACCATCTCCCGCAGGTAGGTACGGCCGTTGTCGATCTGGACCCGGTTGCACTCGACGATCGGGCGGACAATCGCCAGCACGGCGTCCAGCACGTCGGAGATTGCCTCAGCGTCCGACCGGCCCCGCTCGAGCGACTCGACGTAGTGGGAGTTCTGCACGAGCAGCAGAAGCTCCCCCTTGGTCTTGGCGTAGAGGAACAGCGTCCCGGTGCCGATGTCGGCCTTGTCGGCGATCTGCTGGGTCGTGACGTCGTCGACGCCGTGCTCCGCGAACAGCTCGCCGGCGGCGGCGACGATACGGTCGAGCTTCTCCTGCTTGTTCCGCTCGCGCCGCCCGGCCGGCGTGCTAGTGACGGGCATGGCGGGCGTCCCCCTGGAAGAGATATGACTGGACTCAGTTTTGAGTATAGTCATCAGTGGGTGGCTTCGGTTGTGCGCGGGCCGATTCTTTCACGCAGGCGGCGCGCCCACGGTGGTGGCGCTGCCGACCCGTCGACGAAAAGGGCTGGCCTTGTCATCAAGGTCTGCGAGTCTTCCCAAAGATGGTCTGTAAGTCTTCCCAGAAACAGTCTGTAAATCTTCCCACAACAACTTCTCGAGCCGGGCACATGTGGCAGTCTGTCGTGCGTGAACGCGATCAGCGGACTGCGCCCCAGGCGGCTCCTCGAAGTCGTCTCGCAGCGCGTGGCCGAGGAGCCGGTCGTGATCCTCACCGGACCGCGCACCGTGGGGAAGAGCACGCTGCTGGCCGGCCTCAGCAGGGAGTTCGGCCGGCCACCGTTCGACCTGGACCAGCCGGAGACGAGGGCAGCCGCGGCCGCTGATCCGGGCTTCTTCGTTTCCGGCCCGGGTCCCGTGCTCATCGATGAGTTCCAGCACGTCCCGGAGCTACTGGACGCCATCAAGGCCGAGCTGAACCTGGACACCAGGCCCGGACGGTTCATCCTGACTGGCTCGACCAGGTACACCGTGCTGCCGCAGGCCGCGCAGTCACTCACCGGGCGGGCGCACGTGGTCAACGTGCTGCCGCTGTCCCAGGGAGAGCTTGACGGTCACCGCGAGCGCTTCATCGACCTGCTGTGGGAAGACCCGGAACGGATCCCGCCAGCGGCAGTCCCCGCGTGCAGCAGGGACGAGTACGTCAACCGGATCCTGGCCGGCGGCTTCCCGATGATCCTCCAGAGGCAGACTTCGCGGGCGCGTACCTCCTGGTTCGCTGACTACGTGGACCTCGTGGTCATGCGGGACGTTCTCGACATCGCCCGCATCCGGCAGCGCGAAGCGCTCCCCCGGCTGCTGCGCCAGTTCGCGGCGCAGACCGGCCAGCTGCTCAACATCACGAAGGCCGGCCAGGCCGTCGGGCTGGAAAGCAGCACCGCGAACAGGTACGCGACCCTCCTGGAAGCGGCATTCATGATCCAGCGGCTGCCCGCCTGGGGCGAGACACTGGGCAAGCGACTTTCCGCTCACCCGAAGGTGCACGTCATCGACTCCGGGCTGGCGGGCTGGCTGCTCGGGCTCAGCGCGGCGAAGATCAACAGCCGGAACCCGGCCGCCCTGACCGAGTTCGGGCACCTGGTGGAGACGTTCGCCGTCGGTGAGATCCTCAAGCAGGTCAGCTGGGCGGATGAGGTGATCACGGCGTCGCACTTCCGCACCGAGGCCGGCGACGAGGTCGACCTCGTCCTGGAGACCTGGGACGGCCGGGTCGCCGGGTTCGAGATCAAAGCCGGCACCAGGATCAAGGACCCCGACCTGAACGGCCTCCGCCTGCTGCGCGACCGCCTCGGCGACCGGTTCGTAGGCGGCTTCGTGCTCAACCTCGGGGAACTCGCCTACCGCAAGGAAAGCAAGATCGCAGTGATGCCGCTCAGCGCACTCTGGTCATGACCAGGCCGATGCTTTTCATAATTCGAACAGCTGGAAAGCGAGTCAACTCTGGGAGCCAAACCGGGAGCCAACAGCCACAGCTCCCAGGCGACACCAGGCCACAGTCAGGCTGTATTGGACCAGCTAGGCGGCTCATTGAGCGACACCGGGCAGCACGCCCCGACGGCGAGACGGCGCCTTCTAAGCAGTGGGTTGCGGGTTCGAATCCGGACGCGATCGCACGCTTCGGAAGTGCGCGCCGCTTACCTGGCGGAAGTCGTTGGCGTGGTCTCGAGTCCACTCGCGGAAGGTGAGGGCTGGGCGGCCCAGGAGTTCTGGCACGGCGTCCACGCCTAGGTCGGCGGGGAGTTGCGGGATCGTCCCGTGTCCCTCGAGTAGGCGGTCGACCACGGGCGCTGGCAGTTGGGTGAGGAGATCGGCGCGGTAGGTGTCGGCATCCACCACCTCGAACCGGACGGGCTCGCCGATTGCCTCGGCGATGTCGGCTACCTGCCGGCGGATTGTGAGCGGTCCCGCGCCGAGCACTGCCGGCGCCGCAGATTTGCGCGCGCCGTCGAGCAGCGCCTTGGCTGCGACCGCGGCGATGTCACGCTCGTGCACTGGTGATGTAGTGGCCTCGGGGAAGGCGGTGCGAAAGACGCGCGTCGAGCGAATGGACTCCCACCGCAATGAGTTAGTCGCGAAATAGCCCGGCCGCACGAAGGTACGGCTGATCCCGGCGTCGTCGAGCGCCGCTTCGACGACGCTGTGAGCGAGGGCGATCGGATTGCTGTTCGCATCGGGTCGCAGCACCGAGCTGGAGGACAGGAGCACGACATGCTCCACGCCCGCCTCCCGTGCGGCGCGGGCGAACTGCGTCGCGGTGCGCGGGTGCGCGTACAGGAATACCTTATGCACGTCGGCCAGGGCTGCGGGCAGGCCGGCTGCATCGTCCAGGTCGAGCTGCGCCACCTCAACGCCGTCGGGGAACTGGCCCGGTCGCAGCGCCCGGCTGGCGGCTCGCACCGATTCTCCTGCTGCCATAAGTTCGGACAGGACGAGCGCTCCCACGTGTCCTCGGGCGCCGGTGACCAGGATCGTCATGATTGCTTTCCTCTCAGCGATGAGCGAAGACCTAGCTGCGCCCTCACGAGCTTGCAGACGCGGCCTAGTCTGCCCTGCGTCGGGCAGGCCGACCAAGGAAAGCATCACCGGGTCCCGACCCCGCCGTCCTCACCGGCCCCGCGATCCAGCGCCAGACATAGAGCCAGCGGCCCCAGCTTCCGTCAGACGCATCGCGACGCCCCAGACGCCTCAACCCGGCTGATATGCGCTAGTCCGACCTGAGCCGACCCGGCCGGACGAAGCACGGGTACATGGCGTGCTGAAGGTCAGGGGTTCGAATGCTCTGCAATAACTTCCCGGTAAGCTAAATACCATTCTGGATGATCGTAGACCAAATCATGCACAGCAGGTGAACCTTGCATCATGAATAGAGCGAAGCTACGGAATCCGTCAAAGCCGGGGAAGCCAAGCCCGCCGGGGAGCCCTGGCGCACTGCCCGGCGGGCTGAATTCCCGGCTAGGGCGTCGATTTATGTCGCTGGTCTGAAAGGGTATTTCTCGATCTCGCCTTGGATGGTGACCCACTGCGTGTCCGTGAAGGTGTCAATGTTGGCGTGCGGGCCGCCGAACCTGCCGCCGGTGCCGGAGGCCTTGGTTCCGCCAGAGGGAAATGACGGCCTCATCGTCGACGGTGGCGTCGTCGATGTGGACGGCGCCGGACTCGATCCGGTCAGCGAGTTCGAACGCGGCGGACGGGCTGCCGGTCAGGGCATGATCACGAGGAGGGCTGATCGCCCGGCCTGGGGGCGGTGCCGCGGGCGCTGGTCTGGGACGGCGAGGGCGCGATCGGCCGCTGGCGGGCCGGCACCCCCGAGCTGCCCGCGGAGCGCCAAGCGTTCTGGGGACGCCGAGCGCGAGGGTGGTGGTATTCCCGGCCTGCGGACCCGGAGG
>CAVZHA010000009.1:0-6622 GCA_963774945.1 uncultured Actinomycetota bacterium
GCAGAGAAAAGAAGGGTGAGTCTCATGCCTGATGCCGCCTCCGTTAACACCGCCCTCGGCCGCCAGCGCTGGCTGATCCTGGGCGTGATCGCCCTGGCGCAGCTGATGGTGGTCCTGGACCTCACGGTGATGAACATCGCGCTGCCGTCCGCGCAGCGGGCGCTGCACTTCACCACCGTGGACCGGCAGTGGGTGGTCACCGCCTACACGCTGGCGTTCGGCAGCCTGCTGCTGCTCGGCGGCCGGCTAGCCGACCTGCTGGGCCGCAAGGTCACGTTCATGACTGGCCTGGTCGGCTTCGCCGGGGTCTCCGCCATCGGCGGTGCCTCGGTCAACTTCACCATGCTGATCACCGCGCGGGCCTTCCAGGGCGCGTTCGCGGCACTGCTGGTGCCAGCCGCGCTGTCGCTGCTGACCACCACCTTCACCGAGCAGAAGGAGCGCGGCCGGGCGTTCGGCATCTACGGGGCGATCGCCGGGCCGGCGGCGCGGTGGGCCTGCTGCTCGGCGGCGTGCTGACCGAGTACCTGTCCTGGCGGTGGACAATGTACGTGAACCTGGTCTTCGCCGCAGTGGCCTTCGTCGGCGGGGCGCTGCTGCTGGTCCGCCAGCCGTCCCCGGCCCGGCCGAAGCTGGACATCCCGGGCGCGCTGCTCGTTTCCGGCGCGGTGTTCTGCCTCGTGTACGGGTTCTCCAACGCGGCCTCGCACAACTGGGCCACGCCGTCGACCGACGGGTTCCTGGCGGCCGGCGTCGCGCTCGGCGTGCTTTTCGCGGCCTGGCAGGGCCGGGCGGCCCACCCGCTGCTCCCACCTCGGGTGGTGCTCGACCGCAACCGGGGCGGAGCCTACCTGTCGATGCTGATCGCGTCGGCCGGGCTGTTCGGGACCTTCCTGTTCTTGACCTACTACCTGCAGCAGACGGTCGGCTACTCGCCGCTCGTCACCGGCGTCGCGTTCCTGCCGCTCAGCGGCGGCTTGATCATCGCGTCCAACCTGTCCACGATCAGGCTGATGCCCCGGGTCGGGCCCAAGCCACTGGTCGGGTTCGGCATGCTGGCCGCGGCGGCGGCGATGGTTTGGTTGGCTCAACTCGGCACGCACACCGGCTATGCCGCAGGCGTGCTCGGCCCGCTCATCCTGATCGGCATCGGCCTCGGCATGGTGATCGCGCCGGCGATCAACACCGGCACGTTCGGCGTGGCCCCCCAGGACGCGGGCGTCGCCTCCGCCACCGTCACCGTCGGCCAGCAACTCGGCGCCTCGGTCGGCACCTCACTGCTGAACACGATCTTCGCCGCCGCCGTCACCTCCTACACTGCGGCGCATCTCGCCGCGGCCCGGCTGGCCGACCGCCAGGCCCTGACCGGGCAGGCACTGGTGCACGGCTACGACACCGCGTTCTGGTGGACGGCTGGCATCTTCGCCGTCGGTGCGGTCATCGGCGTCGCCCTGTTCCGCCCCGGGCCGCTGTTCAGGAAAGGCGCGCCGTCCCAGTCCCCTGGCGAAGTGTCAGCAACGCAAGCCAGGACGCTGCCCTGAGGGCCCGATTCCACGTGAGTCCAGGCGGGCGCTCTGGTCACTTCGATCGCGCACGAGTCGCTGCTGAGCTCCGTGATCACGAAGGCTTTTATCCTGGCGAAGGATAATTATCGTATAAGTGCACTAATCCTTCGTGATCATGGTCCACCCTGTCACGGAGTCAGATAACAGCAAGATGCAAAACACCGAACGCGAGACCCTGGTCAGAGCCGCTCGATGATCGTGGCGGTCGACATCGCGCCGCCCGCGCACATCGTGATCAGCGCGGTGCTCGCGTCGCGCCGCTCGAGCTCGTGCAGCGCGGTGGTGATCAGCCGCGCGCCGGTGGCGCCGACCGGGTGGCCGAGCGCGATGGCCCCACCGTTGACGTTGACCCGTGTCTCGTCCGGCGCGAGCACCTGCAGCCAGGACAGCACGACGGACGCGAACGCCTCGTTGACCTCGAACAGGTCGATGTCCGCGAGCGTCATCCCGCTGGCCGCCAGGACCCGCCGGGTCGCGTCGATCGGCCCGTCGAGGTGGAAGTACGGGTCCGCGCCGATCAGGCACTGCGCGACGATCCGCGCTCGCGGCCGCAGCCCAAGCGACGCTGCCCGGTCGGCGTCGACCAGCAGCACCGCGGCCGCGCCGTCGGAGATCTGGGACGACGTCCCTGCCGTGTGCAGGCCGTCGTCGAGGACCGGCCTGAGCCGGGCGAGGGCGTCGAGGCTGGTCTCACGCAGGCCTCCGTCCCGGTCGATCGTCCCGTCGGCCGTCTTCACCGCGATCACCTCGCGGTCGAAGTGCCCGGCCGCCCAGGCGGCCCCGGCCAGCCGCTGCGAGCGCAGCCCGAACGCGTCGATCTGCTCGCGCGACAGCCCGCGATGGGCGGCGATCCGCTCGGCCGCGACGAACTGGTTCGGCAGGTCGATGTCCCAGCTGTCCGGTCGCGGCGACCCGACCCCGGTGCCGACGTTCGACCGCAGCGGCACCCGCGACATCGCCTCCACCCCGCAGCCGACGCCGACGCTGATCGCGTCGGCCGCGATCAACCCCGCGATCACGTGCACGGCCTGCTGCGCGGAGCCGCACTGGGCGTCGAGGGTCAGGCAGCCGGTCCGGTACGGCAGCCCCGCGTGCAGCCACGCGGTCCTGGTGATGTTGCTCGACTGCTCGCCCGCCTGGGTCACGCAGCCGCCCGCGACCTGCTCGACCGCGTCGGCCTCGACCCCGGCCCGGTCGAGCAGCGCGGTCTGCGCGGCGCCGAGGATCTCGGCCGCGTGCAGGCCCGACAGCGCGCCGCCGCGCCGGCCGATCGGAGTGCGCACGGCCTCGACGATCACCGCGGTTCCCACACCGATCACCCTCCGTCCATCGGTTCCATCGGCGGACCCGATGTGTTGTAATCCATTAGAACACGTTCCAGTTTTAGCCAAACCGGAGGCAGTCGTGGCCGTACCGGATCTCCCGCCCGGGTTCGACTTCACCGATCCGGACCTCTACGCCAGCCGGGTCCCGTCGGAGGAGTTCGCCGAGCTGCGCCGGACGCAGCCGGTCTGGTGGAACGCCCAGCGCCGAGGTTCGGCCGGCTTCGACGACGAGGGCTACTGGGCGGTGACCAAGCACGCCGACATCATCGACGTCTCCAAGCGCAGCGAGGTGTTCTCCAGCTGGGAGAACACCGCGCTCATCCGCTTCGACGAGAGCATCGAGCGGGACGCGATCGAGATGCAGCGGGTGATCCTGCTCAACATGGACCCGCCCCAGCAGACCAAGGTCCGCGCGATCGTGTCCCGCGGCTTCACCCCCCGGTCGATCATGAACATGCGGGGCAACCTGCAGCAGCGGGCCGAGCGCATCGTCGCCACCGCGCTGGCCGAGGGGACCGGCGACTTCGTCGGCGACGTCGCCTGCGAGCTGCCGCTGCAGGCGATCGCGGAGCTGATCGGGGTGCCGCAGGAGGATCGGAAGAAGATCTTCGAGTGGTCGAACCAGATGATCGGCTACGACGACCCGGAGTTCTCCGACGCCGGCACGATGGCGGCGATGGAGCTGCTGAGCTACGCGATGGAGATGGCCGAGGCACCGGAAAGTCGAGCCGCGCGACGACATCGTCACCAAGCTGGTCAACGCCGAGATCGACGGCGAGCAACTAGACTCCGACGAGTTCGGCTACTTCGTGCTGATGCTCGCGGTCGCGGGCAACGAGACCACCCGCAACGCGATCTCGCACGGCATGCAGGCGTTCTTCGACCACCCGGACCAGTGGGAGCTGTTCAAGTCGCAGCGGCCGGAGACCACGGCCGACGAGATCGTCCGGTGGGGCACCCCGGTGACGGTGTTCCAGCGCACCGCGACCGCCGACACCGAGCTCGGCGGCCAGCAGATCAAGGAGGGCGACCGGGTCGGCCTGTTCTACCGCTCAGGCAACTTCGACGAGGACGTCTTCGACCACCCGGAGCAGTTCGACATCCGCCGCGACCCCAACCCGCACCTCGGCCTCGGCGGCTTCGGCGCGCACTACTGCCTCGGCGCCAGCCTGGCCAAGCTCGAGATCGGCCTGATCTTCAACGCGATCGCCGACGCGATGCCGGACATCCGCCCGGCCGGCGCCCCCGAGCGGCTCCGCTCCGGCTGGCTCAACGGCATCAAGCGGCTTCCGGTCACCTATCGATAGCCCGTTGAAACCAGGTCCGTTCGGAACAAAGATTTTAAAATCCTTTTCTCCGAGCGGCCCGCCGCGCCGTCATCGTGGTGGAAGCGGATCGATGATACGCTTACTGTAAGCCATGATATGCGGACGGAACGTGATATGTGTGACAGAGACTCTGTCCAAACAGTCTTGGATTTCATTGCTGCGGTCCGTGACCAGCGAATCAACGACATGCTCGCACTGGTCGACCCGACGGTTATCTGCGAACCGCTCGTGCGACCTGGGCGGTCCATGTACGAGGGGCATGATGGCATGGCCCGGCTTCGTCAGCGACATGCGCACCGGTACGAACGCTGCCCGGTCAGGAGCTTGGCAGGAGCTCACCGAACGGAACGGAGCGAAACGGGCGGTCCAGGCCAGGATACTACTCCAAGTCCGGCGGGTACGCCGATGCCGCCGGACGCGTCAGCCCGTTCATCTTTTTCACCCTCCGCGATCGCCTGATAACTTTTGTCGAAGGCGAGCAGGCCGCCGACCGGTGAGGCTAGCCGGCCAGCTACGCAAAGCCAGTTTCTCGAACGGACCGTTGCTTCGCCCCAATAGCCCCCTGAGACCGGGAACCGGGCCGACCCCGGCGGCGTCCAAGTGGCATGCGAACGTCAAGCGCGCCACCGGCCGGCCGGACCTCTCTGGGAGTGCGGCCGCTGCGCGTGCGGGGCGCGATCGCGCCGCGGTCTGCCTGCTCGCCGCCCTGCCACTGGCCGCGCTGGCCGGCTGCACCGCGGCGGTAACTCCCGACGCCCACGGCGGCGATAGCCAGCAAATCGGCCGAGGCGGCACCCGCGACCGTCCCGCCCGCGTCCACGTCCGCCGCCGAGGTCGCCCTGCAGTTTGACCAGACCGCCGCGGGCGCTTCCGGCCCAGCCCCCGCCGCGATCGCCAAGTTCCGCTGGTCCGCGCTGGCCGGATCACCGCTCGGCTACCGGAACTCACCGCTGCTGGCCTGGGCCGGACGGGCAACTCGGCTGGAGTTCGGCGGCTGGGCCAGCGGGCAGCAGCAGGGCGCAGCGCGGCCGGCGCCGCGTTTGATCCGGGGACCGGGAAATGGCAGCGCATCACCAGTGCCCCGCCCGGGGGCAGCTTCACCGATGGCGACTCCTGGGCCGTCTGGACCGGCCAGTACCTCGCCGTCGCCAGCGGCACCGCCGAGCCCTGCCCAGGGAATCCGGCGCCCGCCCCGCGCTGCTGGACCGGCCTCGCGCTGTACAACCCCACCGCCAACCGCTGGACCGTGCTCGCGGTTCCCCGGCAGTTCGACGGTCTGGCGATGGGGGCGGTCGTCTGGACGGGAGCCGATCTCATCGTGGGCGCGGTGAGCCCCGCTGACCGAGACCAACCCAAACGCAGGCCGGGCTCGCCGTCGCTGCGTACGAGCCGGCGACGGGACGCTGGCAGTCGATCACCCCGGCTCTGCCGCGCGGCCACGCGCCCGGGGAGCTGAACCTGGTCTATGACGGCGGGCGGCTGCTGCTGTGGTCGCTGTGGCAGGACGCGGTGAAGCCCGGCACCTGGGGCATCGACGTCCTCGCGATAGACGCGGGCGGGCGTCTGGCGGAACGTGACCGGCAGTTGGCCGCAGGGGACCGCGTTTGAACTGTCCGCCACCAGCGACGGGATCATGGTCGCGCCCGGCGGCTACTGGTGCGGGGACCTGTGCACTGGATTCGCGACCAGCGGCGCCGACGCCTACTTCGCGAACCCGGCCACGCTGGCCGCTGAGCGCGCATCCCGGCCGGCCCGTTCAGCGAGATTGAGCCGGGCCTTCGGTTTCGTCTGGGCGGGCGACGCGATCATCGCCGTCAGCACGGTGCTCGGCCGCACCGGCCCGACCGCCCACCCGATCTCGTCCGGCGACATGGCCGATGTTCGACCCGGCCGGCCAGCGCTGGACCGAGCTGCCCGCGACCCCGGGTCGCCCGGAAATCACCAGCGATCCCGTCTGGACCGGGACCGAGCTGCTCACCCTCACCACCAACGGCGGACTGCTCGCCTTCCGCCACTGACGGAAAGATCGCTAGCCCGGCGTGCTCGACACCACCCACATCGAGAAGTACTGGGAGCCGCCGCCGTAGGCGTGCCCGAGCGCGGTCCGCGCGCGAGGCACCTGGTGCGCGCCCGCCTTGCCCATTACCTGCAGCGCCGACTCGGCGAACCGGAGCAGCCCGGACGCGCCGATCGGGTTGGAGGAAAGGACCCCGCCGGACGGGTTCACCGGCAGCCGCCCGCCGATCTCGGTCTCGCCCGCCTCGGTCAGCCGCCACCCCTCGCCGGCGGCCGCGAACCCCAGGTTCTCCAGCCACATCGGCTCGTACCAGGAGAACGGCACGTAGATTTCGGCCACGTCGATCTCGTCGATCGGCGAGGTGATGCCCGCCTTCGACCACAGCTC
>CAVZHA010000010.1:0-823456 GCA_963774945.1 uncultured Actinomycetota bacterium
GCGTCGGCGTCGACCCCGGCGGGCAGCGCGTCGGCGAGCCGTTCCCTGCCCTCTACCGTGATCAGGGCCGGGTACAGCGGGTTGGCGAGGGCGACGTAGGCGACCCCCTGGGCCGCGAGCGCCTCGATCTCCGCGTGCAGGATCGCGGCCAGCGCGGCGCCCGCGGCCGTGATCGCGTCCACGTCGGCCCGGCCCGCCAGGGCCGAGCCGACCGCCGCCAGGTACCCGGGCGACGGGAGGTCGACGAAGACCGGCCGGTCGACGGTGGCGAGCACCGGGGCGACCTCGGCCCCCGCCAGCCGCCCGTCGGCCGAAGTCACCCGGCGTCCCGGACAGTGTGCGCCGCCGCCCGGCCGGTATCCCGGCCAGCTCGGCCAGCGGCGCCAGGCCCTCGGCCGGCCCAAATCCGGAGATCTGGCCGTATGCCACCGACTCGAAGTGCTCGCGGCGGAACTGGCCGTCCCCGACCGTCGAAAGCACCAGCCGGCGCTGCAGGTGGGCGACGGCGTCGACCGCTTCCTCTTCGACGGCCGCCAGGGCGTCGCCCGACAGGCCGCGGCCCGGGCGCGCAGCAGTGCGGCAGGCCGGACCAGGGACCCGTGATGGTCGATGTGATACTTGAAGTCGTCAGCCATCGCTGCCTCCGTATGCGCTTGTCTGAGGAAGATGTTCAGTGCGGCTTGCGGTTGCCGGCCCACTCGGGGAAGTCCAGGTCGAACCCGGCCGACCGAAGCACGTCCTCGCACACCTTCTGGTCCTCGTCCGGGCTGCCGCCGGAGATCCCGATGCCGCCGACGATCTCCCCGTCCCGCTTGAGGGTGAAGCCGCCCTTGGTGGCGACGATCGGGTGCTGCCCCATCCGGCCGACCTGGGTGAAGAACACCGGGTCGGAGTTCCGCCAGCCCTCGAGCATGTAGGTGGGCCGCTGCATGACGGCGGCCGAGTAGGCCTTGGACAGCGCGATCGACGGCGTCATCGGCCGTGCCCCGTCCATCCGCTCGACCAGCACGACGAAGCCGCCGTAATCGACCACGGCGATCGACAGCGCCTTGCCAAGGTCGAGCGCCATGGCCCGGGCGTCGTCGGCAAGCTTCCTGGCGTCCGCGAACGGCAGCGTCATCGGTCTTCTCTCCTGCGGGTTGGCAGCGTTATCCGACTACAGCGCCGCCAGCCTATGGCGGCGCAAAAGACCAAATCAACGGCCGCACCGCGCGCCCGCCGAACTAATCATTCGCCGATAACCTCACTCGCCCCAGGTCGCCCGTGCGACCTGCGCGACCAGCGCGAGCTTGGCGTACTGCTCGACCTCGGTGAGCAGGTTCCCGCCTCGGCGATCGACGCGAACCCGCACTGCGGGCTGAGCGCCAGGTTGCCGAGGTCGGTGTACCTCGCGGCCTCGTCGATCCGCCGCCGCAGCGCGTCGGCCTGCTCCAGCGCGCCGGACTTCGAGCTGACCAGCCCGAGGACGGCCACCTTGCCCGGCGGGACGAAGCGCAGCGGCGCGAACCCGCCGGCCCGCTCGTCGTCGTACTCGAGCAGGAACCGGTCCGCCGGCAGCGCGGCGAACGCCTCCTCCGCGATCGGCTCGTAGTCGCCCTCGCCCATCCACATCGACGACTGGTTGCCCCGGCAGACGTGGAAGCCGATGGTGACGCCGGCCGGCCCGTACGACGCCGTCGACGGCGGCGATGTCGGTCGCGAGCATGCGCTCGAACGCCGCCCGCTCACCATGCGGGTGGCTGCCGAGGAAGGCGCCGTAGCCGGGGTTGTCGATCTGGATGTAGCGGACGCCGTCGGCGATCAGCGCCGAGATCTCGGCGCGGGTGATGGCGGCCACCTCGGCCGCGAACTCCTCGCGCGATGCGTAGAACTGGTCGGTGACCCCGTCCTTCCAGAACCGGTCCTCGAGGAATCCGGGCGCGATCAGCGTCGCCTTGACCGGGGCGCTGGTCAGCCCGAGCAGGTAGGCCGCCTCATCGCCGGCCAGCCGCCCGCGCGGCGCCAGCCGCGCGCTGGCCACCCAGGTGTGGCTGGGCACCTTGATCACGCCCTCGCCCGAGTGCCAGGGCATTTCCCAGGTCTGCATGGTGAAGCCGTCGACGGCCTCGACGAACCCGGTCCTGAAGTCCCGCCGCCGGAACTCCCCGTCGGTCAGCACGTCGATCCCGGCCTCGACCTGGAGCGTCACCGCGTGCCCGATCGCCGCGTTCTCGGCCGCGCGCAGCTCCTCGGCGCCGATCTTCCCCGCCGTATGCCGCCGCCGCGCGTTCAGCAGCGCCTCCGGTCGCAGCAGGCTGCCGACCTGGTCGGCGCGGAACTTCGTCTCAGTCATGCTTGACCACTCTCCCTGCCGCCAAGCTAGTCACGGGCGAGGTGGCTGCCCAGCCTCAGGTCCGCAAGGTAAGAGTTCAAAATCAGGCCGATTCGCGAACTATTACCTGGCCGGGGGCGGGGGACAGGTCGTCGGCTGGCAGGCCGAGGACGGCGCGGGCGGCCTGGCGGCCGTGCGCCTCGGCGTCGATGTGGACCGTGGTCAGCGTGGGCGTCGTGAGCGCACCGTAGCCGTTGTCGTCGAAGCCGATGACGGCCAGGTCGGCCGGCGCGCGCAGGCCCAGGTCGCGCAACACCGCCAGGACCCGCAGCGCGGTGTCGTCGTCGAACGCGGCGACGGCGGTGATCCCCGGGTTGCCCGCGAGAAATTGGCTGAGGGAGGAACCCGGGACCGTTCCATCCGAGGGTTCTGATTTTGATTGCGACCCTGGCAGCGTGAACGGGACGAGCGGCGGTAGGCCGAGGGCGGCGGCGGCCTGGTCGGCGAACCGCTGCCTGACCCCGCGCAGTGGGGTGTCGCGGTCGGGGAGCGCGAGCGAGATCCGGGTGTGGCCTCGGCCGGCCAGGTGGCCGACCTGCGCGGCGACGTGGGCGGCGAGGCCGTCCCGCCAGCCGCCGCCACTGTCGTCGAGCTCGTGGCCGGTCAGGTAAGGCGCGCCGAACCGGAGCACTGCGCGGGGCGACAGGGCGTCGATGAGCTGCTGCTGGTCGGGCTCGGGCGCATTGCGGTCGGAAGAATGGTCGTGGGAGTACCGGACGAGCAGCATGTGGCCGTGGCCCGCCAGCTCGGCGTCCAGGCCGGCCACGTAACTGCGCGCGTAGTTGCCGTCGAGGACCGGGTCGATGGTGAGCACGACGATCCGCGACGTTCCCTCGCGCAGCGCCCGGGCGATCCCGTGCGGCACGTAGCCGAGGTCGCGCGCGGCCTGCCTGACCCGCTCCCTGGTCGAGGCGGAGATGGACTGGCCGGGCGAGTCGCGCAGCACGAAGGAGACCGTGGCGCGGGACACCCCGCTCGCGGCGGCGACATCGGTGATGGTCACCCGAGGGTTCGTTCCCGCCATCCGCTTCAACCTCCGCGCCAAGTATTTGCCTAGACCGTACCGGAGCGGTTAGAGTCCGGCCTAAATCGATTTGGTAAATCGATTTAGCCCAACGGTAGCGCACCGTCGCGAGAGGGAGACTGACATGGGAGCACCAAGCCTGCAAGACGGGATCGACAAGGCGGGTTCGCCCATGAAGCTGCTCTGGGCCGTGAACCCGGCGCCGTGGAACCCCGAGGTGGTCAAGCCCGAGTACGTGGGCTGGCGCCAGGAGCAGGCGGCCTGGCACGAGGCCGCGTCGATCTCGGACGTCTCGCACCACATGTTCGACACGACCATCGAGGGCCCGGACGCTACCCGGCTGCTCTCGGCGGTCAGCGCTAACAACTACGAGAACTTCGCGGTCGGCCAGGCGAAGCAGTTCGTCCCGGTGACCAGCACGGGGGAGATCGTCACGGACGGCATCCTGCTCCGGCTGGGGGAGCACAAGTACATGCTGACCGGCATCCCGGCCGCGCAGAACTGGGTGAAGTACCACGGCGAGAAGGGCGGCTACGACGTCGAGTTCGCCACCGACCCCTCGTCGGCGTTCCGCGGCGGGGGCGACCCCTGGCAGTTCCGCTACCAGGTGCAGGGGCCACGGGCGCGCGACCTGGTGGAGACCGTCTTCGGCGGGCCGCTGCCGCCCGCCAAGTTCTTCCACACGATCCCGGTGACCCTGGACGGGATGAGCTTCAGCGCACTCCGGCACAACATGGCCGGCCAGGACGGGTACGAGTTCATCGGCCCCTGGGAGCACGCGACGGCGGTCAAGGACACGATCATGAAGACCGGCGAGGAGTTCGGCCTGGTCCACGTGGGCGCGCTCGCGTACGCGTCGGCCAGCGTGGAGAGCGGCTGGATCCCGTCGCCGGTCCCGGCCATCTACACCGACCCCGGGCTCGCGGACTACCGCGCCTGGCTGCCGCTGTTCGGCATCGAGGGGAAGCGCCCGCTCAACGGCTCCTTCTACTCCGACGACATTGAGGACTACTACGTCTCGCCGTATGACCTCGGCTACGGCAAGTCGATCGCGTTCAACCACGACTTCATCGGCCGCGAGGCGCTGGAGCGGGCGCGCGAGACCCACCGGCGGACGAAGGTAACCCTCGTGCTCGACCCGGCCGACGTGCGCGCGGTGCGTGGCGCGGACCCCGGCTACTACCTCACCTACGCCCGGCACCGGGTGGAGGCCGCCGACGGCGCTCTCGTCGGCCTGACGCATCAGACGGCGACCCTCGACACGGCCGGGACGATCCTGGCCCTGACGCTGATCGACCACGAGGCCGCGGCGCCGGGCACCGAGGTGACCGTCGTGTGGGGCGAGCACCCCGGCCCCGGCACCGATCCCGACGCGGGCCTCGGGTTCCCGCGCATCCGGGCGACGGTCGCGCCGGCCCCGTATGACGCGCACGCTCGGACGCAATACCGGCGCCACTAACCGGGCTGTGCGGCATTTGCGGCAGACTTGCCGGAACGAATCAATCAGGCAAGCCGCTGGAGTAGGTCGACGACAGCGGCTGTGAAGGTCTCCGCTGAGCCGCGGGCGTAGGGGGAGGACAGGGCGGCATAGGTGATGCGGTCAAAACTTGACTCGTCAGCCATGTACTTGGCCGCGCCGTTGGTCATGGTCATGACGACGGTCCGCGGGAAAGGCGATCGGCGTTTGATGTCCAGGCCGGTGGCGCTAGTGAGTTCGGCCTGGACGCCGACCAGTACGATGTCACCGATCCGCACAATGGTCACCGGAGCGCTGGCCGGACCGGTCGGAATGAACTGGTAGGCCGTGGCGGGCCGGATGTCCTCGGTAGCTTGCATGACCTGGCCCTGGAGGGCGACCGTTTCGGTGGTAATCGCCAGCGTTGGGACGGGGTCGGTTTCCGTGATCTGCTCGCGGACGCGGACGGCTTCGGTGCCGAGGCGCTCACCCAGCAGGTCGACCAGCAGGAATCCGGCCTCATGCACGTCGGTCTGGCCCGGGTGGCCACCGGGGCCGATGACGTGCCGGTTGGCCTTGAGGTAAGGGGCCTGGTCGGCGGCGGCGCCGATGAGGAAGACCGCGACCGCCCCGGCGTGGTGTTTCTCGATGTGCCGGGTGGCGGCGCCGGCCAGGTCGGCGGTAATCAGTTTGGTCCCCGCGCTGGTGACCGAGTCATGCATGACGGAGGACTGCACGGCGTAGTTGACAAGCAGCGCGATCGGCTGTCCGGCAAGGTCGTCCACGCTGATGACGGCGACGCTACGGTCTGACGTCCCGGCCTCGTTGGCGCCGAACCACCAGCCTTCGGCAGTGGGCACGTCCCGGTTCACGTTGACTCCGCAACGGCCGAGCCCGAAGCCGATGCGGGCCGGCTGCAGCCGGGCCAGCGCATCCGTCGCGGCCCGGCGCACGGCGTCGTCGACTGCCTGCTGAAGGCACTCGTTGCTGTCTCCGTTACCGAGACCAACCTGGTCGGTGGGCAGGATGTGCGGGGCAGCGAACGTATGAGTCGCTGACACCACGATCTGCCGGGCGGGCAGACCGGTCACGCCGCTGATGACGTGCCTGATCCGCGCGAGTGACTCGTCACGGATGGAGATCTGGTCGATCGCGGCGAGCGCGATGCGCAGCGATCCGTCGTCCAGCAGCACCACCCTGGCCCGCAGCGGATCTCGCTCGCCGGCGAAACCCTCAACCGGGAAGACCGCGTCCGGGAAGACGATATCGGCTCGGCCGGCTCCTGCCCTGCACCCCATGACATGACCTTCCTGGTTCTTGACCGAAGCCGCGGGATGTTCAGTCACGCCAGAACCTGAAGTAGTCGTCACCGACGCCGTCGATGATGTCCGGGTACTCGTGGCCAGCCCCGCGTACCTCGCGGGACACGTGGCGCACGCCCAGCGCGGCCAGTTCCTTTTCGAGTTCGCCGATCGCGGCGGTCAGCCGGGAATCGAGCGAGCCGGACAGCAGGCGCACTGAGAGGCTGGCGCGGATTTCCGGGGAGTTGGCGAGCAGCAGTGTCCATGGCGCGACTGCCTGGTAATAGGCGTGGTCGCCGAAGAACGTGTTGGCGACTCGCTCTTCTGGCTCCATGGACATGTCCCGCAGCACCGCCGGAGCGATCGCCGACACGCGGGCGAACAGCTTCGGGTACTTGAAGCCGATGCGAAGCGCGCCGTATCCGCCCATGGAGAAGCCCTCGATGGTGCGCGCCCGCCGCTCCGCGATGGTCCGGTAGCTGGAGTCGACGTGCCGCACCAGGTCGTTCACTATGACCTGCTCGATCGGGCGCGCGCCGTTCCGTGAGTCGATGTACCAGCCGATCGGCAGCGCCTGCGGCACGACCACGAGGTGCGGCGGCATCGCGCCGGACCGGATGCCGCGGTCGATGCGTTCCACGGCGGGGCCGCCCTGCCGGGAGTCGCCGAAGCCACCGTGCAGCCAGTAGAGGACCGGGAAGCGGCGCTCGGGCTCCGATATGTAGTGCGGCGGAAGATAGACCTGGTAACTGCCCTGAAGCTCGCCCTTCCCGTCGTCCCGCGAGGGCTGCTGGTACAACGCGAAGCTGGTGAGCGCCTGGTCCTCCGCGACCGGATCGACCCACTGGCTCTCGGCCACGGCGAGCTGCCCGGCCGTGGGCAGTTGAGGATCGCTGTCCACTGGTACCTCTTTCATGTTCTAGCGCTCCGGAGATCACGCTTTCGCATTCGCGTCCTTCACCTGTGGGTTCGGTAGCTGGCTGATTTCGCCTGCCCGGATGCAGGCGACCTGGGTTCCTCCTGGCGCCGCCACGAGCGGCGGGCGTTCACGGCGACAGGCGTCGATGACGTACGGGCATCGAGCGGCGAAGGGGCAGCCGGACTTGGCGGGGGGCGCCGAGACTGACGCTCTCGGGAATGTGATCGCCCGCCGGGCGGCCTGCCTGTCCGGGTCGGCGACCGGGACTGCCTGCAGCAGCGCGCGGGTGTACGGGTGTCCGGGCCTGGTGTAGACGGCTTCCGCCGGACCGGTTTCCATGACCGCGCCGTGGTAGAGGACGACGATGCGGTGCGATATGTGCCGCACGACGGCGAGGTTGTGGGCGACGAACAGGTAGCCGAGCCGGTAATCGCGCTGGAGGTCCCGCAGGAGGTTGAGGACCTGGGCCTGGACCGACAGGTCGAGTGCGCTGACCGCCTCGTCGCAGATGACCAGGCGCGGCGACGGCATCAGCGCCCGGGCGATCGCGATCCGCTGCCGCTGCCCGCCGGAGAACTCCCGCGGGTAGCGGCGCAGCGCGTCAGGTTCCAGGCCCACTCGCTGCAGCATGTCGGTCGCCTGGTCGTGTGCGGTCTGCCCGGACGCGATGCCGTGCGCGAGGAGCGGTTCGGTCAGCGTCTGCGCCACGGTTCGGGTGGGGCTGAGCGAGCCGTAGGGATCCTGGAAGACCACCTGCAGTTCCCGGCTCAGTCGCCGTCGCCGTGACCTGCTGGCGTGGGTGATGTCCTCGTCGTCGAAACGGATGGTGCCCGCGCTCACCTTGGCCAGGCCGAGCACCGAGCGGGCGATGGTGGTCTTGCCTGATCCTGACTCGCCGACCAGGCCGACGGTTTCGTTGGCCCCGACGTCGAGGCTGACGTTTTCGACCGGGCGCACCCGGCGCCGGCCGGCTCGGTAGTCGACGCTCAGCCCTTCGACCGAGAGCAAATCTGTTTTCACTGTGACCTCACGGGCTGAACCTCGCGCCAGTGGATGCATCTGACCTGGCGGAACTCGTCGTCCTGCTGCGGTGTGTGGAGGAGCGGGATCGGTTCGCGGGCGCACTCTGGGCTGGCGAAGCGGCAACGCGGCTGGAAACGGCAGGCTTGCGGCCAGCGGGCCGGGGGCGGCACGATTCCAGGGATGACCGGTAGCTCCTCGGCGCCGGACCAGCGCTCGGGATCGGATTCCTGCAGGCCGAGCGTGTAGGGATGGCGCGGGTCCTGGAAGAGGCCGCCGACCGTGGCCTCCTCCACGATCTGGCCCGCGTACATGACGACGGCGCGGTCGCAGATGTCGGCCACGACTCCCCAGTCGTGCGTGACGAGGATGATTGCCATGCCCGTCTCGGCCTGCAGGCTCCGCAGCAGGGCCAGGATCTCGGCTTGCACGGTGACGTCGAGGGCCGTGGTGGGCTCGTCGGCGATCAGGACGCGGGGCCCGGCCGCGAGCGCCTGGGCGATGCAGACCCGCTGCGCCATGCCGCCGGACAGTTCGTGCGGGTAACGCCGGTAGATCTCGGCCGGGTCGGGCAGGCGCACCTGCTCGAACAGCCTGAGGACCCGTGCGCGCGCCTCCCGCCGGGGCACCTTGTCATGGGCGCGGATCGTCTCCGCGAGCTGGGAGCCGACTCGGAATGACGGGTCGAGGCTGGCCATCGGCTCCTGGAAGACCATGGCGACCTGGCTGCCGCGGACGTCGGTAAGCTGCCGCTCCGTCATCGCGGTGAGGTCGCGGCCATCCAGCATGACGTGGCCGGAGCTGATCCGGCCGTTCTCGGGCAGCAGGCCGAGCAGCGACAGGGCGGTGACCGACTTGCCGCAGCCGGACTCGCCGACGATGCCGAGGACCTCGCCCGGCCGCAGGGTGAAGGACACCCCGTCGACGACCGTGAGCGGACCGTCCGGCCCGTCAAACTGAACCGTCAGGCCTTGAATGCTCATGACGCCGGCCTCGCCAGGTGCGCTGACGGCCGGTGCGGTGCCGGCGCGCGCGGGGATCTTGATCGGCCGTGGCCGCGGGGCGGGAGAGCGGCCGGGCTGGCGCGCGCCGGACCAGCCCTCGACGGTCGCGTCTCGTACCGCGTCGCCCAGCAGGCCGAACGCCAGGATGGTGAGCGCGATGATGCCGCCGCTCGGGACCAGCAGCCAGGGGTCCTGGTTGATGACGTTCGAGGCCTCGCCGATCATCCCTCCCCAGCTCGGCGCGGGCAGCTGGACGCCCAGGCCGAGGAACGCCAGGCCGCTCTGCAGGGCTAGGGCGATCCCGGCGAACAGCGAGGTCTGCACGATGATCGGCCCGGTGATGCGGGGCAGCACGTGCCGCGTGACGATTCGCAGTTCGGTCACCCCGGATGTCCGGGCGGCCGCCACGTACAGTTCCTCGCGCACGGTGATGACGGCGCTGCGGATGACCCGGATGACTCCGGCCGAGCCGAGGATGCCGACGGTGATCATCGCCGCCGTCATCGACGAGCCGAACACCGACAGCACCGCAAGGGCCACGATGATCGTGGGGACCGAGAGCATGAGGTCAGTCAGGTTTCTGGTCACCCGGTCGGCCCAGCCGCCCAGGTACCCGGCCGCCAGGCCGACGGGAAGGCTGATGATCAGCAGGACCGCGAGGCACTCGACGACGCCGAGCAGCGTGACCTGGCCGCCGTACAGCAGCCGGCTGAGCACGTCACGGCCGAGCTCGTCGGTGCCGAGGAGGTGGAGCGTGCTCGGGCCCGCCAGGACGTGGTTCAGGTCCTGGTCCAGCGGCTGGTAAGGCGCGATGACCGGGGCGAGCACGCAGGCCAGGGTGAGCAGCACGAGGTAGGCGGCGCTGATCACGCCCAGCGGCTTCCGCGCGGCCCGCCTCAGGAAGCCCGCGGAGGCGAGTGGTCTTGACCGCCCGGCGGCGATGGTCTGGGTGGCCACTAGTGTCTCACTTTCGGGTTGAGCATCCCGTAGACCACATCCAGGGCCAGGTTCACGATGACGACGAGCACCGTGAAGTACAAGACGGCCCCTTCGATGACCGGTATGTCGTGCTCGTTCGTCGCCGTGACCGCGAGGCTGCCCAGCCCCGGGAGCACGAAGACGGCCTCGATGAAGATCGAGGCGCTCAGGGCGCTGACGAAGGCCAGGCCGATCACGGTGACGACGGGAATGGCGCCGTTGCGCAGCGCGTGCTTCCAGATGATGGACCGGCGGGGGATGCCGTTGGCGCGCAGCGTGCGGATGTAGTTGCTGGCCAGCGCGTCCTTCATGGAGTCCCTGGTCTGCTTCGCGATGCTCGCGATGCCGGTGAGGCCGAGCGCGACGACGGGCAGGCACAGCGCCCACAGCCACGTGCCGAACGACTGGGTAGGCGACACGTAGCCGGTGGCGGGGAAGGCCCGCAGCGACACCGCGAACACCTCGACCAGGACCAGGGCGACCCAGAAACCGGGGAGGGCCAGGCCGACCAGGGACAGCGCTTCCACCGCGCGTCCGAGCGCCCCGCCGCGGACGGCGCTGGCGACGCCGAGCAGGAGCCCGACCGCCGAGGCGAACACGGTGGCCAGGATCACGAGCGAGAGCGTGACGGGGAGCCGCTGGTTCAGCATCACCGACACTGGCTGGCCGGTGAAGACGGACGTGCCGAGACTGCCGTGCACGAGCTCGTTGAGGTAGTGGCCGTACTGGTACCACAGCGGCTTGTCCAGGCCGAGTTGGGCGCGCAGGTTGTCGTAGGCCGCCGACGACCCGCTCGCGCCGAGGAGGGCGCGAGCGGTGTCGCCGGGGACCAGCGATTCCAGCACGAACGTCACGGCGGTGACCACCACCAACAGCGGGATCGCCAGGACGATGCGCCGGGCTATCAGAGTGAGCATGGTTACGGGTGAAGCTCGGCGACGTTGAGGTGACCGGAGGGCAGCTGGGCCGGGATGCCGCTGACCCCCTTCGAGAACACGACGCCGTCGATCTGGACGACCGGGACGGTGAACGCCTGGGTCACCGCGACCGCGCCGAGCCGGGCCATGGCCGCGGAGAGCCCCGACTGGGAAGCCGCCGAGGACTGGCTGAACTCGGTCAGGAACGGCGCCGAGGTTGCGTGGTAGGGGTTCAGGCCGGAGTTGGCCAGCCACAGCTCGCCCACCTGAAGGAACATCGGCTGGCCGCCCCACTCCACCGATAGGCCGCCGGAGTCGTACATGGCCTTGGACAGCACCGTGAAGCTGGGTGCGGCCGTCAGCGTCACCTTGACCCCGATGGCGGACCACTCCTGGGCGATCGCCTGCACCATCGCCTGCGTCTGCGGGTCGAAGGACGTGTACGTCAGCGGCATGGAGAAGCCGTTCGGGTAGCCGGCCTGGGCGAGCAGCTGCTTGGCCTTGGCCACGTTGTAGCTGTAGTAGTTCGCCAGCGAAGGCACGTACTCGTCGAAGCCCGGCACGGTCGGCTGATCGGTGGGAGTGCCGAGCGTCCCGTAGACGGCGCTCGCGATGCCCGCCCGGTTCACCGCGTAGTTGAGCGCCTGCCGGACCAGCGGGCTGCCGAGGGCCTTGAACTTGGTCCCGTCGCGGTCGAGCAGCATGACTCCGTTCCAGTTCGCGGCGCCGGTGTTGGTGGCCGTTAGTCCCGCGGACTTGGCGGTCGGTATCTGCTGCGCGTCGCCGAAGATCAGGTTGACCTGGCCGGTCTGCAAGGCTGACAGCTCGGCGGTCTGGTCGGCGATGACCTTGATGACGACCTTCTGGTAGTGGATACGGGACGGGTCGTAGTAGTCGGGGTTGGCCGTGAACGTGTACTGCTCGCCGGACACGGTGGCGGCCGAGTCCAGGACGTAAGGGCCCGCCCCGGACGGCGTGCTGGTCAGCGATCCCGTTTTCTTGAGACCGGCCGGGCTGATGATGTCGCCTGCGAGGAAGTTCTGGGACAGCAGGAGCGGGAACTCCGGGTTCGCCGTCTTGCTCGTCAGCGTGACCGTGTCGGCGCCGGTCGCGGTGGCGGTCACGCCCGCGAGATCGCCCGTCGTCGGCCCGAAGCCCTTGGTGAAGTAATTCAGCGAGTTCGCGACCGCCTGCGCCGTGACCGGCTCGCCGTCGGAGAACTTGGCCCCGCTGCGGATGGTGAGCTGGAAACCCTTGTTCCCGCTGCCCTGGTAACCCCAGGAGGTGGCCAGCCCGGGCGAGTACGTGTCGTTGTCGTTTTCCCAGATCAGCGGCTCGTAGGCGAGCTCCATCGAGTACAGGCCGTTGCCGTTGTCGGCACGCGACGGGTCGAAGCTCTGAGGGGCCGAGTTCACCGCGATGGTCAGCGTCGTTGACGCCGCGACCGATGATGAAGGAGAAGTGGCGGCGCCGACGGCCCCGCCGCCGCCGGAGCACGCGGCAAGGGCCAGGCTGAGGGTGCCGAGGGCGGGCGCGAGCAGCCAGTAGGGTTTGCGGTTCGGTCTTGAAATCATCGTTGGACTCCCTGGTGAATGCTAAGCCTTGAACGTCGATTTTGATTTTGATTTCTGTCTTTTTGTGACGATTTTCCGCTGGTTGTGACGATGTGCTAGGTGGAGACTGGGGCGGAGGCCCGGTCAGCCGTGGCTGACGAGGGGATCTGACACCTCGTCAAGGCGCCGATTGTCGTTGTCGGTCAGCCGCAGAGTGGCCGCTGCGAGTAGCGCCGGCATCTGCCCCACGTTGGTTGTGCTGGAGATCGGCGCCGTCACGGTGGGCCTGGCCGCGAGCCATGCCAGCGCCACGGTCGAGATCTTCGTCTGGTGCTCTTGCGCGATGGTGGCGAGGACGTCGAGCACTCGGATGCCGCGCTCGTTGACGTACGCCGCGGCCAGCGGGGAGTGGTTCGCGGCGTCATCCCGCTTCGACCGGTACTTCCCGGTGAGGAAGCCGGTCGCGAGCGCCCAGTAGGGGACGGTCGCAAGCGAGTGCGCCATGGCGACCGGCTGGAGGTCGGTTTCGAAGCCGCCGCGTTCCACCAGGTTGTAGTGGGGTTGCAGGGCGATTGGCGGGTGCAGCCCGTTCTCTGTGGCTATGGCCAGCCACTCGGCCACCCGGTCGCCGGAGTAGTTGGACAGGCCGATGTAGCGGATCTTCCCCGCGTCGACCAGCGCCGAGAACGCGGAAGCGGCCTCCTCGACCGGCACTTCCTGGTCGTCGTAATGGGCAAAGTAGAGGTCAATGCGGTCGGTCTGCAGTCGGCGCAGCGATGCGTCGGCGGCGCGGCGGATGTTCGCAGCGCTTAGCCCGGGAAATGCCGGGTGCTTGCCGACTTTCGTCGCGATGACCATGTCGTCACGGGCCCCTGATTCCCTGAGCCAGGAGCCGATGATGGACTCGGAGTCTGGTCCCTGGGCGTAGTCTCCGCGCGGCAGGTAGGCGTCGGCGGTGTCGAGGAAGTTGCCGCCGCCCGCCCGGTAGGCGTCAAGCAGCCGGTGGGATTGCTCAGGGCCGGCCTTCATGCCGAAGACCGTCCCGCCGAAGGCGATGGGGAAGACTGAGAGCTCGGTCGAGCTAAGGGGACGCTGAATGCTTGGCAAGGTCGCAACTCCTGGAATGGGTCAGGCTGCCGGGGCGTGCCGCAACCGGCAGCCGGGAACCCGCGGAGATGAGGGGACGCTTCCCGACTGTCGCGGACATGCCCGGGGACGGCGTTCGCCCTCATCGGGTGAGGGCTGCGGTGTGCGGCGGACGGCAGGCTGCGTAACGCGGCTGTCGCCGTGAGCGCGTGATGTGACGCGCGGGACCCGGTACCTGGCGCCATGGCCTTACCCGGACCGGTAAGGCGGTGTCAGTCCGTGTCGCGCGCGCGAAGGCGGGGGGCAGACACGGTGCCCGGTTTCGTCTTGGGCCGCTCGGGCCATCCGGCCGAGTCGTCACCCGCGGGCCTTCCGGCGGTGCAGGCGGGCCGGGCGCAGACGGGAACGTGCGGCGTGGTCAGCGATCCTGCCATCATGTCCCTCCCCTGCGATCCGGCGGCCTCCAGGCCGTGCGCTTCGTTGGATGTAAGAGTCACGAAACACGGCGTTAATGTCAACTGTCCGGCTTCGCAAGCTCGGCGCTCGCGGCTCATCCTTAGGTTGCAGGGAATGACAGTGCGGGCTGGGCTCGCCCGATCTATATTTCGTGATTGATGCCCTGCGGGGGGCACCACTCCTGGCGTTCGGACGCGCCATCCCCAGCGAAGCACCCAGCCAGCAGCCCTGGATCAGGGCCGCCGCCGCGCCTTCGTGTCTCCCCGAGCCTGGCCATGACGGCCACGGGTTCGGTCGTCTGTCGCGGTTCCTGTCGTTGACGAAAGAGATCCGACTTTGACCAGTGAGCTTTTCCACCGCAAGCCTGTCCCGACCCAGTCGGGCCTGGTCTCCGGCGGCCCAAGTCGGCTGCCGCAAGTGACCGTGTTCAAGGGCATCCCCTACGCGGCGCCTCCCAGCGGCCCGCTGCGTTGGCGCCCGCCGCGACCGCCCGCCCGTTGGGCGGGCGTTCGAAGCGCTGAGCGCTTCGGTCCTGTGTGCCCGCAGACCCCTCGGGGCGAGGAGCTTCAGGTGAGCGAGGACTGCCTCTCCCTCAACGTGTGGACGACGGCGGCCTGGACATCGGACCGTCGGCCGGTTCTGGTGTGGATCCACGGCGGCCGGTTCATCATGGGCGCGGGCTCCGAGCCGCTCTACGACGGGGCTGCGCTGGCCAGGGACGGGCTTGTCGTCGTAACGCTCAACTACCGTCTCGGCGTGCTCGGCTTTCTGGCCGCCCCGGAACTCAGCGCGGAATCTGAGCACGGCGCGTCCGGTAACTACGGCCTGCTCGACCAGATCGCCGGCCTTCGCTGGGTACAGGACAACATCGCCGCGTTCGGCGGCGACCCGGACCGCGTGACGATCGCGGGACAGTCCGCCGGCGGCGCCTGCGTCCAGGACCTGGTCTACTCGCCGCGGGCCCGCGGGCTGTTCCACCGCGCGATCGCCGAAAGCGGCGCCCGCCATCCGCGCGACCCGTCGCTGGCCTACCTGGCCAGCTCCTACCGCGCCCGCGAGCAGGCGGAAGCCGAGGGAGCGCAGTATCTCCGGGACCTCGGCGCCGCGACGATCGAGGAACTGCGCGCGCTGCCGTTGCGGGACCTGCTGCGCCGCAACGATGCAGACCAGGCCGGCGGGGGACACCAGCCTCCGCTCTTCCGGCCGGTCCGCGACGGGTGGGTATTTCCTGTCAGCTACGCCGAGGCGCTGGCCACCGGGGCGCAGGCCGACGTGCCCGTCATCACCGGCACCAACAAGGACGAGGACGGCGCTGCCCCGAATCCGAACGTCAGCCTCGAGGACTACGCCGCGTCCGCCCGCCATCGATTCCGCGAGTCCGCCGGCGACTACCTGGCCCTCTACCCCGCGTCGACGGACGAGCAAGCAGGCCTGCAGTCAGCCGTCGCGGCCCGCGACCACGCGCGCACTTCCACCTGGCGGTGGGCAGCCGAGTGGGCCGCGCACGCCCGCAGCCCCGTCTACACCTATTACTGGACGCACGTGCCGCCAGGGCCGGACGCGGAATCTGCCGGGGCCTATCACGGGTCCGAGATCAACTACGTGCTGAACAACCTCTACGCCACCGACCGCCCGTGGACGGCAGAGGACCACCGGATCGCCGACACGGTATCCCGCTACGTCGTCAACTTCGCGGCCGCCGGCGATCCCAACGGACCCGGTCTGCCGCACTGGGCCCCGGCCGATCCGGCCGCCCCGGCAACGATGGAAATCGGTGACCATTTCGGCCCCCTCCCGGTCGCGGAGCCGCCCAGGCTCGACTTCTACCGCCGGTTCCTGGCAAGCCAGCGGCCCTGGTAGCGAGCGAACACGACATGACCATCACCACCGACGCGGCAGTCGCCCTGGAGAAAAGCCGCCTGCAAGCCATGCTGGCCGGCGACGTCGCCGCGCTGCGCCAGCTCATCAGCCCGGACTGCTCTTACGTGCACACCACCGGACGGCTCGATACCGGCCAGTCCTACCTGGACAACCTGGCGCACGGCGGCTTCCACTACGAAAGCCTGACCGCTGCCGACACCGTGGTCACCGCGCACGGTTCCACTGCTGTCGTCGTCTGCCGGCTGGCAGCGCGCCTGGTCATCGGTTCCGAGCCCGTCACATCCGTCATGCGGTGCACCGCGGTCTGGGCCGAAGCCCGCGGAAGCACCCGGTTGATCGCCTTCCAGTCAACCTCCATCGCAGAAATCCCCACTCCAACAGAACGGAAAAGCCAGTGACCCAGTACTTCGAAGTCCCGACGATCTCCGCGGAAACGGCCCTGCAGCTCGTGTCCGCCGTCATCAGGGACGGCCAGCAGCGCGGCCTGTCGTTCGCCGCCACCGTCGTCGACCCGGCGCTGCGCCTGGTCGCGTTCTGCCGGGCCGACAACGCCAACCCGCTCGCTTTCGAGACGACCAGGCGGGCGGCCCAGACCGCCCTCGTCGACAACCGGGCGAGCGGCTGGATGCCGCCCGAGTCGGCGGTCGTACTGGCTCTGGCCTCGGCGAACTCCACCAGCAATGTCACCGGGGGAGTGCCGATCCGCTTCGACGGCCGACTCGTCGGGGCACTCGCGGTGGGTGGCGAGCACCCGGATGACAACGCCGCCGCCGCCCTCGCCGCGCTCAAGAGCGTCGGCGCCGACGACATCACCGAGTAGCGGTAATGGCAGCCCGCACCCGCTGGGCAGTCCTGGGCACCGGCTACCTAGCGCAGACCGCGATGCCGGACCTCCAGCGCACCGACAACGTCGAGGTAGTGGCGGTCGGCTCGCGAGACGCCGAGCGAGCCGCCGGATTCGCGCAGCGGTGGAACATTCCCCGGCACCACGGGAGTTACGAGGAACTCCTCGCCGGCGGCGGCTTCGACCTCGTCTACATCGCGACCCCGCCGAGCACGCACACCCCGATTGCCCGCCGCGCCCTGGAAGCCGGATTTCACGTGCTAGTCGAAAAGCCCTTCACGCTGGACTCCGACGAAGCTTCAGCACTCGCCACCCTCGCCCGCGCGCAAGGCCGGTTCCTGATGGAGGCTATGTGGACCCGGTTCAACCCGGCCATCCGGGCGGTCAGCAAGCTCATCCGCGACGGGGCGATCGGCGACGTGACGACCGTGCACGCGGACTTCGGGCTCCGCCTGCCTGCTCACCACAACGCCTATAACACCGCTCTCGGCGCCGGCGCGTTCTACGACCTCGGCTGCTACAACGTGGCCTTCGCCCACCACATGCTTGGCGCCCCGACCAGCGTCGAGGCCCGCGGCACCCTGTCACCCGAGGGATTCGAGCTCACTGGTGCCGTGTACCTGGGCTACCCGGCCCCCCGGTTCGCTCAGCTGGCAGTGAGCATGATCAGCAGGATGTCGCCAATCGCCCGTATCGGCGGCACCGAGGGCGAGATCGTCATCGGCCCGACCTTCCTCAATCCGCGATCGTACGAACTGATCCGCGGACACCGCGAACTGTTCACCGTCGAGCTCGAAGGGTCCGGCTGGGTCCCGATGTTCCGCGAGGTGAGCGAGGCCGTCCAGGCAGGACTGACCGAGCTGCACACCAACCCGCTAGCGGATTCGATCTCCGTGATGCGGACTATGGACGCCGTCCGCCGCAGCATCGCGGCAACGGCGCAGTGACCAGGAGAGGCCAACATGCCTGTCGTAGCTATCCAGTCAGCCGAGTTCAACGTCTACCTCCGGATGGACGGACGGGAGGTTACCGGGGAAACCGGTGACGGTTCCGGCATCGTCAACTGCCAGTACCAGATCGCGCCGTGGGAGGTTTTCGAGATCTCGGCCCCGGATCCCGACGGCGCGGTGACGATCGCCTCGGTCTCGTTCCCTGGCATCTATCTTCGGATGGATGCTCAAGGCGGGTCCGGCCCTGACGCCCGTCCGGGCGCGGTCAACTGCCAGTACGGTGCGGGCGAGTGGGAGAAGTTCCGCCTCGAGCAGCAGCCTGACGGCACCGTCCTCATCGGCTCGGTCGCCTTCACTGGTGCTTACCTGCGGATCGACGGCCGCGGCGTCGACGAGTCCGAGCCCCACGGCGGGACCGTCGGCTTCACTTACGCCCCCGGCCCGTGGGAAAGGGTCCGCCTGATCCCGCAGGGAGACTCCCGGTGACTATCAGCAAGCTCGATGCCAGGACCGCCCTCGTCCTCAACGACATGCAGAAAGGTGTGCTACGGCTGCGCCTTTCCCCCTATCCGAGGGACCAGGTCGTCGGCCAGTGCGTCAAGCTCGCGACCGCCTTTCAGCGGCACGGGCTCGCGGTCATTCTCGTGGCGATCGGGGGTCCAGCGCCGGGCCGAGTCGAGCGGGACCTCGACCTGCCGGAGCCGCCCGGCCCCGACTTCGCCGAGATCATTGACGAGTTCGCTCACCAGTTGCACGACATGGTCATCCCGACCCGCCGATGGGGCGCCTTCTACGGGACCTACCTTGACTCCGAGCTCCGGCAGCGCGGCATCACGCAGGTGGTATTCGGCGGCGTTTCAACCAGCTCTGGCGTCGAGTCGAGCGCCCGGGCCGCGTTCGACCTCGGCTTCAACGTCGCCGTCGCAGTCGACGCCGTCGCGGACTTCGACGCCGAGGCTCACCGCAACTCGATCGGACGGGTCTTCCCGCGGATGGCCGAGACGGATGTCACGGACCGGATCATCGAACTGCTCGACAGCCGTGACCAATAGGCCGAAAATCGGCTACTCGACTGTCAGTCGTACTCAGGAGGGAAAGACATGTCTCCAATGCCAGATCCTGCGGCGGAAGCCGGTCGGCTCGCTGAGGCGGAGACGGAGTGGATCGACCCGATCGCGGAGGACCAGGAGCTGACCACCTTCCGCACTTACCCGCAGGGTTCACGCGACGGCGCCGACGGGCAGCCGGAGGGCAGCTACCAGCTCTACCTGCCTCCGCAGTACGCGGAAGCGTCCGACCAGCGGTTTCCCGTGATCTACTGGCTGCACGGCGGGTTCGGCGACTCACGCCAGGGGGCGCACGCCATCGAGCGGATCGACCAGGCGATCCGCGATGGCGCGATGCCGCCGTCCATCGTCGTTGTGCCGCAGGCACTGCCGATCGGCTGGTACGTCGACTCGAAGGACGGCGCGCGACCGGTCGAGCAGACCATCGCGGTCGATCTCGTGAACCACGTCGACCAGACTCACCGCACCGTCCCCCGGCCCGGTGGCCGGAGCATCGAGGGCTTCTCGATGGGCGGGTACGGAGCGCTCCGCCTCGCATTCAAGTACCCCAACCTCTTCTCCAGCGTGTCGGCCATCGCCCCGGCTGTGCTGCGCGACATGTCGATGGAGCCGGAGGTGCGCGTTGCCAACACGTTCTTCGGCGACCACGCGTACTACGCCGCGGTGAGCCCGTGGACGCTGCTGCTGGGCAACTCGCCGCGGATCCGCGGTCACCTGAAGGTCCGCATCATGTGCGGGACGAAGGACACCCGACTGCTCGACGCCGTCGGTCTGCTCGCCGATGACCTGAACGCGCTCGGCGTCCGCCACCGGGTGCACATCGTGGAGGGCGCCGACCACGATTACGCAGAAATCATCGACGCGCTCGGCGAGGAATACGGCGCGTTCTGGAACGCATCAGCTGCCGAGCTCCCGGATGCGGGCCGCTGCATCTGAAGCAGCGGAAACAGTACTCCCGGCTGTCTGCCAAAGGCCGTGAAGGAGGAGATCGTCGTCAACAAGCCGCACATCCGCGTTCGCCGCCATCGAGAGGAACCGCCATGCCTGAGTTCACTCCTCGAATGCTGGCAGCCGTCGGTGAAGAGTGCAGAAGTCGATCGCGTCCGCGGGATCAACCAGCTACAGATACCGCTTCGAACGTGCTACAGACACCGCTAGGTAGCATCTCGTAGAACAACGAACACGTTGACGCAGGCATTTCCGCTCGATAGCATCTCGGTATGCCTGCACCGCCTCCTAAGCGGTAGGTCCCGCGTTCGAGTCGCGGTCGGGGCGCATCTAACGCAGCCGTCGTCAGCCCTCTCACCTGCATAAACGCAGGAAGAGGTACGTTCCCATGACGCAGGCTCCAGTCACGAGCTTCAAGATCCCCACAGATTCCCCACAACCGCCTCGCCGGACCGCGAAGTCCTCCGGACGGCCGAGGAGAGCCCCCGGCACGGGTCGGAGCCCTGCCCTCGTCGGCGGGACCGGCCGCGCGGCCACCCGGGGCGGCGGCGAGGTCATCGAGCTGGAGTGCGGGATCACGGTCTACCCGGCCCGGTCCGAAGGAGGACGGTGGCGGGCGGTCTGGCACGAGAGACGACGAGCGGCAGCAGTGCGAGGCGGCCACCGAGGAGAAGCTGGCGGCCAAGCTGGAGAAGGTCAAGGTCCGGCTGGAAGCGGACGCGCCGAACATGAGGAAGCCCGGGGCGGCGCTCATCGCCCACTACCTGGACCCCGACCGGCTCCCCGTCCGGGACCGGTGGTCGCGCAAGCACGCCCACACCCAGCGGCGGCTGTGCGTGCTGTACGTCGCCCCGATCATCGACGCGGTCACCTGCCAGGACATCAAGACCAGTCACATGCAGCAGATCGTCAACGCGGCCCCGACCGCGGGGGAAGGCGACCGGGTCCGCCGGATGATCTCCGCGCTCGTCACCGCAGGGATCGACGCCGGGTACCTGGTGAACTCCCGGTTGGCGAAGGTCCACTGGCAAGCCGGGGACCGTGCCCTGCCCGCACCTGCCGTCACCGTGGCGGGAGAGTCGGCCCAGTGGGTCGATCCCGCCGAGATCCCCTCCGACGATGACGTCGCTAGGCTTGGCCACTTCCTGGCCACCGGCACGTACGGGGACCGCGACGAGCTGATGGCCAACACGGCCGCCTACAGCGGCCTGCGCTGGGGCGAGCTGATCGCCCTGACCGTCCCGCAGATCGACCAGGCGGCTCGGGCGATCGCCGTCGATCGGAAGATGATTGAAGTCGCCGGCCGCCTCTATCTCGAGGCGCCCAAGGGGCGCAAGTCCCGGCGCACGATCTATCCGAGGACCACCCCGGTTGGGTACCCGCTGGCCGAGCGCCTTGCCGCCCGGATCGAGGAGGCCCGCGCCGAGCAGCGGGCCGGGACTAATCCCCTCGGCCTGGTCTTCCCCTCACCGAGGGGAAAGCACTGGCGCTCGTCCAACTTCGACCGGCGTGTCCTTGCCCCCGCGTATCTGGCGGCCGGATGGCGGGAGGCGGAACGCAACGGCAGGTGGACCTGGCATTCACTGCGGCACGTCTTCTGCACCACCGCATTGTTCACATGGAAACTCGACCCGACGGACGTGTCACGCATGGCCGGCCACGCGAACTACCGCACCACGCTCGACATGTATGTAGGGAGCACGGCCGGCGTCCTCGACCGCGCACGGGCAGCCACTGAATAGCGGTTCCCACTTATCTCACTGTGATATCTCACCGTGTTATTGGCCGCCCTCCCCGGGCTGCCTACCGTCGATTGCATGACCTCGCCGCATCATGAAGCTTTCTCCCCCTGCGACCTGGGGGCCGTCCGGGAGGGACGACCCCTGGACCGGCTGATCAGCATCGATGACATCCGCGCGCTGTTCAAGCTCGGCCGGACCGCCGCCTACGAGCTGACCCATCGCCCGGAGTTCCCCGCTCCCGTTCAGGTCTCCCGTCGATGCCTGCGCTGGTGGGCCAGCGAAGTAGACGCCTACGCGGACGCCCTGCAACGCGAGGCGGCGGAACGCAGGACGCGGCGGACGACAGCACGGCCGGCTGGTGAGCCGACTGCTTCCGCCGGGCGGATCACAGGGACGGTACGGGCCGCTCGCGGCCATCGAGAGCGTGCATGACCGCACCCCCTGCGGCCGGCTCGCACCCAGATCGACCGGTGATCGAGCTCGAGCACGGGATTACGGTCTACCCGGCCCGCACTCCGGGTGGCCGGTGGCGGGCGGTTTGGTACGAGGATGGCATCCGGGAGCAGTGCGAGTCCGTTTCCGAGGAGAAGCTCGCCGCGAGGCTGGAGAAGGTCACTGAGCGGCTGGCGGCCGATGCGCCGAACATGCGGCGGCCCGGCGCGGACCTGATCGCCTGGTACCTCAACCCGGACCGGCTGCCGGCCGAAAGACGATGGTCGCGCCGGCACGCGGACACCCAGCGGCGGCTCTGCCAGCGGTTCGCCGCCCCCGTCATCGGCACGGTGGCCTGCCAGGACATCAAGACTCGGCACCCAGCAAATCGTCAACGCCGCGCCCACGGCAGGCGAAGGAAACCGGGTCCACCGGATGGTCTCGGCCCTGGTCAGCGCGGGAATCGACGGCGGCTATCTGGTCAGCTCCCGGCTTGCCCGGGTGCACTGGCAGGCCAGCGACCGAACCGTGCCCGCACCCGCGGTCAGCGTCGCGGGCGAATCCCCGCTCTGGGTCGACCCGGCCGAGATCCCGTCCATCGCCGACGTCGCCCGGCTCGCCCGGGCGCTCAGCGCGGAACAGCATGGTGAGCGGCACGAGCTGATGGCTGTCACCGCCGCCTACAGCGGCCTGCGCTGGGGCGAGCTGGCTGCGCTCACCGTCGGGCAGGTCGACCACGTTGCCCGCGTGATCACGGTCGACCGCAAGGTGGTCGAGGTCGGCGGGCGGCTGTATGTCGAGGCGCCGAAGAACCGCAAGTTCCGCCGGGCCATCTACCCGCGCGTGACGCCCGCCGGGTACCCGCTCGCGGAGCGGCTCGCCATCCGCGTCCAGACTGCGCAATCCGAGCAGGAAGGCGGAGCCAACCCGTTCGGGCTGGTCTTTCCATCGCAGAAGGGGAAGTACTTGCGGTCGTCTAACTTCCGGCGCAATGTCCTCAAGCGCGCTTACCTTGACGCGGGATGGCGCGACGGTTCCGGTGAGGGGCGGTGGACCTGGCACTCGCTTCGGCATGTCTTCTGCACCACGGCCTTGTTCACGTGGAAGCTCGAGCCCACCGACGTATCGCGGATGGCCGGGCACGCCAACTACCGGGTCACGCTTGACATGTACGTCGGCACTACCGCTGGCATCCTCGACCGCGCCCGCGCGGCTACTGAGTAGGGCAACGTCACTCGCTCGTGAGTGACCGTTGTTAACCAGTGGACGCTTCGGAACCAGTTTTCCGCCGTCGCCGACTTCCGCGGCACCCCGCGGTAACGGCGCACCAAGGAAATCAGTTGATGCCGGGGCGCGCATTGACCAGATCTTGGTGTTCCTAGGGGGACTTAACTCGGAAACCGGTGCGATTTCCCTGAATCTGGACTTGAACTCGAAAACTGGTGAGGAATCCCCGGATCGGGGAGTTCATGCGGTCATGGTAGCTGGCGCTCCCTGCTTGGCGTCAAGTGAGCTCCTCTCGGCGCTGCTGATCCCTCGCTCAGATGGTTGACTCGCGCCGTGCCGAACCGGATGTTCCGCACGCGGTTACCGGCCTCGCCAGGTTCCGCACGTTGTCCCCGTGCGGCGGCTTCCAGGCGGTGCGGCGGGATCGCCAGCCCTCTGCTGGACCACCACCGTCCGGCCACCAGTTCAGCGCCGTCACCGCCATGTCGACGTGTCGTGGGGACATGTCAGGAGCCGACGATGTTCAGCACTGCGGATTCCACGGACGCCGACGTTGCCGACGCGGGCGGCAGGACGGTGATATTCGGGTTTTCCGGCAGCGGGGTGCCGATCACTAGGTAGCGAGTTCCCTTGCTTGCGCGGGCCGCGACCTGCGCTTCGGCCTGGCTGCCGACTGTGACGATGGTCGTGCAGTGCAGCGCGGTGAGCTCTGCCATCATCGACGCGGGGGAGACGTTGGCGGGGACGATGAATTGCTGCACGAGCAGGTCCTTGCGGTCGTGCGCGGCCGCGGTGAGGCCTTTGAGGGCCGACTGTGCGTCCGGGCTTCCCGCCGGTGCCTCGAGCAGGCAGGCTCGGCTGCTCGCGTCCACGTCAGAGACCGGCCTGAGTGATCCCGCGGGCGCCGAGGTGGGCGAGAACGGCCACGTCAGCGCTAGGACGGCGGCCGCGACGCCGACGGCCGCAAGGCCGGCCGCGATGAGCAGGGCGAGGCGTTGCTTGGTCACGGCTGGATCCGTTTCCTGAGTGGGCGCGTCCGCCCCGGCGGCTGATTGTCACGACATGGTAGGGCATGCCTGGTTCGCGGGTCGCGCTGAGTTTCCGTAGGGCCGGACCACATTTGTGTGATTGATTCGATGCTTTCTGGGTTTATTGGCCGAGAAATTCTTCAGATTCAGTAAAGACCAGTTTTCGGTCTTGTGCGTAACTTGTCCGGTCCAGCAAAATGCTTCACGTCTCGGGCCTGCGGGCTGTGCGTGCTGCGCCGGGAACCCTGTCGTTGTTTCGATCGTGTTTGGGGTTGCGCGTGGTGCGCAGAGTTCGGCATGCCCGCAGGCTTGGGTTGGGTCCGGTATCGGTGGTCGCGACGGTGGCGCTGGTGGCCGCCGGGCTGGCCGGGGGGTCGCAGGGCGTCGCGCTGGCGTCGGCGCGCGGATCGGGCCCGGGCACCGCCGGCGCGGGCGTCTCCACGAAGTGGATGGACGCGAAGGGCGGCGCCGCTCCTGTCTCGGCCACCGGCAACGCGCATGACGTGCGCAAGGCGGCGGCTGCGGGCGCGGGTCGGCCCAGCGGGCGGCCGGCGAGCGCGCCCGCGGGGGCGCTGAAGGAGTGGAGCGAGCCTCAGCAGGCGCACAAGGTCGGCAAGTCCGGGCCGTCGTTCCGGGGTTTCGACGCGGCGACCTCGACTCGGGTGGCGTCGAAGTCGTCGGCGCAGGAGACCTACTACGCGAACCAGGACGGCTCGCACACCGTCCAGCTATCCCAGTCCCCTGTGAACTACCAGGACGGGTCGGGGAACTGGCAGCCGATCAGCACCGCGCTGACGGCCGGGTCGGGCGGGCGGCTGCAGGAGCAGGCGAACTCGGTCGGGGTGTCGCTGGCGCCGTCGTCGGCCGGGGCCCCAGCCGCCGTTCCCGCCGCCCTCCCGCAGGCCGTTCCCTCGCCGTCCCCGAGCGCCACCGCCGGCCTCGGCTCGAGCCAACTGGTGGACCTCACGCTGGGGTCGGGGGAGTCGGCCGGGTGGTCGCTCGCGGGCGCGTCGGGCGTGACCGCGCAGGTGTCGGGGGCGACGGCGTCGTACCCGGGGATCCTGCCGGACACGACGCTGGAGCTGACCGGGACCGCGACCGGGGTCAAGGAGTCGATCGTGCTGTCCGGCCCGGGCGCGCCGACGTCCTGGGTGTTCCCGATGGACCTGCAGGGGCTGTCGCTGTCGACCGACGCCAACGGAGACGTCGACCTGGTCGACTCCTCGGGCAACGAGGTGGCGACGCTGCCGCAGCCATACGCGTCTGATTCCGCCTCCAACACGGCGGACGACCTGCCGGACCAGACGTTCGCGATGCAGTACCAGATCACCACCTACGACGGCGGTCCCGCAGTGTCGAGCTGACGCTGCCCTCGTCTTACACCGACTCGGCCCTCACCTACCCGGTCACGGTCGACCCCACGGTGGTCGAGTCGATCGCCGGCGACGACCAGACCACGTACATCGAGTACGGGAAGACCGCGGACTACTCGACCTCGGACTACATGCTGCTGGGTTCCAACAACTCGGGGGCCAACTACGGCGTCCCGCTGCTGAAGTTCCCGTCGGTGCCGACTGACGACGGCGACCACATCACGGCGGCGACGCTGTCGCTGTGGGACGAGTTCGCCGCGAACTGCACCTCCGCCACGTCTTTCTCGGTGCTGCCGGTGGCCAGCTCGTGGACCGCGTCGGGATCGAAGTCCTGGTCGAATCTGCCGAAGACGGGCGCGTCGATCGGCACCTGGTCCGGTGACTCGCCCAGCGCCGCCTGCGCGAACACCTCCTACAACCCGCAAGACGGCGCCTCGATCAACGTGCCCCTGGCCACGTCGTATCTGCAGGGCATCGCGCTGGGCCAGACGACGGATTACGGCTTCGCGGTCACCGTCCCGTCGCAAGACGACACCAACAACAACTACTACAAGGAGATCACCTCCGACAACGTCACCGCGCGCTCGCCGTCGCTGTCGGTGACGTACACGCTGGACGTGGCGCCGGACATCGAGCACACCTGGCCGACGGCGGGGTACCAGGCGTCGACGCTGACGCCCGAGCTCGAGGTGCAGGCAGCGGACCCGGACGCGTGGCCGAACGCGTCGCTGACGTACAACTTCGCCATCTACGACTCCAACGGGAAGCAGGTCGCCGCCTCCGGCCCCATCACCGCCACGGACTGGCGGGTGCCGGCCGGCGACCTGTCCTGGAACGGCACTTACCAGTGGGACGTGTCCGCCTACGACGGGTTCGACACCACCACCAGCGGCCTCGCGCCGCTGGAGACGGTCACCGCGCAGCCGCTGGTGTCGTCCTCGCTGGCGCAGAACGGCGGCGAGGGCTACAGCCCCAATACCGGCAACTACACCGCCTCGGCGACCGACGCCCAGGAGAACGTGGCCGGGCCGCAGCTGGCGGTCGTGCGCTCGTACAACTCGCTCGACGGCCGGGCGTCGGACTCCTTCGGGCAGGGCTGGTCATCGGTCGCCGACATGCGCGCTGTGGCGGACCCGGACGGCTCCGGCAACGTCGTGATCACCGACGACACCGGCCAGGAGTCCCGGTACGGCTACCAGAAGAACCCGACGACCGGGGCGGTGACGTACAGTCCGCCGCTGGGCACGTCCGCCATCTTGACCGCCGTCTCCGGCGGCGGCTACCAGCTGATCGACAAGCAGGAAACGACCTACCTGTTCACCCAGGGCGACGGCGCCGGCACCTGGCTGATCAGCAGCATCACCACGAAGGCGGGGCTCGCGCAGACCTTCGGCTACGGCACCGAGGGCTCGCAGACGGCCCTGCAGACGATCACCGACCAGGCGTCCGGGCGGACGCTGACCTTCACCTGGTCCAAGCCGGCCGGCGCGGCTTACTACCACGTCGCCACCGTCATCACCGACGACGCCTCGGCCGGGGACCCGTCGACCGCCTCGCTGTGGACCTACCAGTACACCGGGGACGAGCTTTCCTCGGCCTGCCCGCCGGACGAGACCACCTCCGACGCCGCCGCCTCCACCTGCGCGAGATACACGTACCAGACCGGCACGGACTACCCGGCCGCGGTGCTCGACGCGGGCCCCTACTCCTACTGGCGCCTGGACGAGCCGTCCAGCTCGGCGAAAGCCGCCTCCTCGGTGCTGTCCAACGAGGGGGCCGACGACGGGCAGTACAGCGGTTCCGGCGTCACCCTCGGCTCGTCCTCCGATCCCGGCCCGCTCGCCGGAGGGAGCACCGACGCGGCCGGCCTCAGCGGGTCGTCCTCCTACGTCCAGCTGCCCGGCAACCTGGTCGCCTCCTCCAGCTACCAGAGCATCGCCCTGTGGTTCAAGACGACCTCCACCGGAGTGCTGGCCTCCTACCAGGACGCCAAGCTCAGCGCCGGCAGCACCAACGCCAACTACACTCCCTCGCTTTACGTCGGCACCGACGGGAAGCTCAACGGCGAGTTCTGGTACTCCGGCGGCTGCAACCCGATCGTCTCGACCGCCGCGGTGAACAACGGCCAGTGGCATTTCGCCGTGCTCACCTCGGCCGGCGCGACCCAGTCGCTGTACCTGGACGGCGTGCTCCAGGGCACCGCGACGGGCGCGGTCGCCCCGTACCCGGACGGCACCGAGAACGAGTACATCGGGGCCGGGTACTGGGGCGGTAACTGGCCGGACGAGCCCGACAAGCTCAAGAACGGCGATTACGGTTACGCCTCCTCCCTGAACGGCCAGGTCGCCGAGGCCGCGTTCTTCACCTCCCCGCTGCCCGCCACCCAGATCACCCAGCTATACGACGACGCCCGGCAGAGCTCCGCCTGGATGACGAAGGACGTGACCCCCGACGGCAGCACCGCCGCGCAGGTCGCGTACAACGCCGCCGACGGCCGAGTGTCGTCTGTCACCGACCAGGACGGCGGGACCTGGACCCTGGGCCAGCCGGCCACCTCCGGCACCGCCGCGCCGTTCGCGTCGGCGGTGCTCGGCGACGGCCCCGACGGCTACTGGCGGCTGGGCGACCAGGCGGGCTCGTCGCTCGCGGCCGACGAGGTCGCCGGCGGCGCCGACGCCTACAGCGACGTCACCCTCGGGGGCGCCGGGCCGTTCGGCGTCTCCGGCCCCACCTCGGCCGCGTTCGGCGGCGTCGACTCGGCCATCGAGATGCCCTCGGGCGAGTTCCTGAGCTCCGGCAACGCCGAGACCATCGGCCTGTGGTTCAACACCACCCACGCCGGCCAGGCCCTGGCCTCGGTCAACAGCTCGGCGGTGACCGCCGGCGGCAGCAGCGCGTACTACGCGCCGGTGCTGTACGTCGGCTCCGACGGCCACCTGATCGGCGGTCCGAGCCCGGCCGACAACGTGAAGTCCGCCGCCGCCGTGGACGACGGCAAGTGGCACTTCGCCGCGCTCGTCCTCAACGCCGCCGCCAGCCCCGCCACCAACGCGCTCTACCTTGACGGCACCCTGGTGGGCACTGTCGGCGGCACTGTCGTCGGCGGCGCCGGTTCCGACGACTCCGAGATCGGCGCGGGCTACCTCGGCGGCAGCTGGCCGGACGAGGCCCAATCCGGCGGCGCCGCCGCCGCCGCGTTTTTCAACGGCTCCATCGCCGAGGTCTTCCACGTCCCCGGCGCGATTGGCACCTCCGGCGTGGCCGCGCTGGTCGGCGCCGCCCAGGCCTCCACCGGGCAGGCCGCGACCGAGGTCGTCAACGTCACCGACCCGGGCGGCAAGACGCTGACCTACCGGTACGACCTGCAGAACGGCGGCCGGATCCTGTCCGAGACCGACGGCACCGGCGCGACCACCACCTACGGGTACGACACCGGCGGCTTCCTGGACACCGTCACCAACCCCGACGGCGACGTCGTCACCACCACCCATGACATTCGCGGCAACGCGCTGTCGAAGACGACCTGCCAGGACCTGGCGGCCGGGGACTGCTCCACCTCCTACTACACGTACTACCCCCCCGACGGCGACGAGACGGCCGACCCGCCGCCTGACCCGCGCAACAACCTGATGCTCACCTCGTCGGACGGCCGCTCGTCCTCCGGGTCGGACGCCACGTACCGGACGACGTACACCTACGACAGCCTCGGCGACGAGCTGACCAAGACGTCGCCGCCCGTCCCCGGCTACCCCGGTGGCATGACCACGACCAGCACCTACACGACCGCGACGACGCCCGCCTGGGGCGGCGGGGACACGCCGGCCGGCCTGCTCGCGTCCACGACCAACGCCGACGGCGCGACCACCTCCTACAGCTACACCTCCGGCGGCGACCTCGCGGAGAAGAGCTCGCCGCTCGGCCAGGAGACGACGTACGCCTACGACGGCCTGGGTGACCTGGAGGTCGAGTCGGTCTTCTACAGCCCGGCCGGCGCGTGCTCGCCCCCGTCCGCCGGCCAGGTGTACGGGCCGTGCGGGAACGCCGGCAGCGCTGTGCAAGCCGAGACCTATTACGGCTACGACCCGCAGGGCCGGCTGCTGACCGAGACGGACCCGCCGACCACCGACGCGGTCACCGGCACCGAGCACACCGAGCAGACCATGTACACGTACGACGCCGACGGCGAGGTACTCACCACCGTCCAGTCGGACCTGACCGGCGGCGACCCGTCGCGCACCACCACCAACGTCTACAACGCCGACGACGAGCTGTCCACCATGACGGACCCGGCGGGCCTGACGACCAGCTACACCTACGACGCCTACGGGAACCTGGCCACCCGGACCGACCCGAACGGCGCGCAGTACACCTACACCTACGACGCCGACGGCCGGCGGCTGACCGAGACCCTCGACAACTTCACCGGCGCAGGCCCGACGCCGTCGGCGCCGGCCGCCCAACTGCTCGACACCAAGACCTATGACGGCGACGGCCGGCTGATCACCGACACCAACTCGGTCGGCGTCACCACCACCGACGCCTACTACGACAACGGGCTCGTCGAGCAGGTCACCGAGACCGGGTCCGACGGCAGCGCCTACATCGAGGACCAGGACTCCTACGACGCGGCCGGCAACCTGATCTCCGACGTCACCGGCAACGCCACCCTGACCACCGACTACACGGTCGACGCGGCCGACCGCACCACCAAGACCACCGTCGACCCGGCCGGCCAGGACCAGGTCACCTCGGTCACCCTCAACGCGGCCGGCCAGGTCCTGACCTCCGACGAGACCGACGCGGCGGGCGACACCCCGATCCAGGGCTCCTACACCTACGACGCGGCCGGGGACCAGCTGTCCCAGACGGTCGTCGCGTCCTCCGGCACCGACCTGACCACCTCGGCGACGTACGACACCCGCGGCGTGCAGGAATCGTCGACCGACGAGCAGGGCAACGTGACCGACTACCTGTCGGACGCCGACGGGCAGACGACCGAGACGATCGAGCCGCCGGTCACCGTCACCGCCGCCGGAGGCTCCGCCTCCGCCGTCAGCCCCACGACGCTGACCGGCTACGACGCCTACGGCGACGTCGCCGAGGCCGAGGACGCCGACGGCAACATCACCAGCTACGCCTACGACCCCGACGGGCACAAGACCGGCGAGACCCTGCCCGCCTACACGCCGCCAGACGGGACCGGGACCCTGACCTCGACCGAGGGGTGGACCTACACCCCCCAAGGCCAGGTAGAGACCGCCACCGTCCAGCAGGGCACCGCCGCCAGCCCGGTCGACAGCACCACCACCTACGCCTACGACCAGCTCGGCGACCAGGTACAGCAGACCAACCCCGCCATCAACGAGCAGGGCACGATGACGCCGGGCGTCAGCACGGCGACCTACAACCTGGCCGGCCAGAGCCTGTCCACCACCGACCCCTATGGCGCCACCGCCTACCAGAGCTTCGACGGGCTCGACCGCCCCGCGGTCTCCGCCGAGTGGACCTGGCTCTCCGCGTCCAGCGAAGGCGAGGTCAGCACCACCGACGCCTACAACAGCGCGGGCGAGCTCGCCTCGGCCACCACCGCCGACGGCGACGTCACCAGCTACGCCTACTTCGCCGACGGCCAGCTCAAGAGCCAGTCCGACACCACCGGCGACACCACCCGCTACGCCTACGACCTGCTCGGCGACACCGACAAGACCACCCTGCCGGACGGGTCCATCGACATGGCCACCTACGACGGCGCCGGCCGGGAAACCGGCACCGCCCAGGAGAACGCCTCGGGCACGGTGCTGACCTCCACCTCCGCCACGTACTCGCCGGACGGCAACCTCGCCTCAAGCACCAACGCCGACGGCTACACCACCAGCTTCGGCTACGACGCGCTGGGCGACCTGACCCAGCAGACCGAGCCCGTCTCCGCCACCGCGTCGATCATCACCACGTACGGCTACGACGCCGACGGCAACGAGACCGCCTACACCGACGGCAACGGCAACGGCAACACCAGCTACTACACCTACAACTCCCTCGGGCTCCAGGAGAGCGCCACCAAGTCCGCGACCGCCACCGACCCGTCGGACAACACGACCACCACCAGCTACACCGCCGACGGCCAGGTCGCCGAGGTCCAACTCCCCGGCGGCGTCGTTCAAGACGACACCTACGACGCCCTGGACGATCTGACGTCCGAGACCGGCAGCGGCGCGGGCGCGGCAACGGAATGCCGTGACTACTTCTACGACCTGGACCAGCACGTGGTCGCGGCGGGCTGCGGGGCTGGGACGGATTGGGAGTCTCCGACCTGGAACAGCCTGGGGGAGAACCTGGGCAACAGCGGGCAGGCCGGGACCACGAGCTACTCCTACACCGCCGACGGCCAGCTCGCGTCCCGCACCGACGCGTCCGGCACCAGCGCGTTCACCTATAACAGCGACGACCTCGAGGCGACCGACACCGACGCGCTGACCGGGACCACGCTCAGCTACGCCTACAACAGCCTGTCCCAGCCCGAGAGCATCACCTACGGCTCCGGCGGCGACGTCCGCACGTTCGGCTACAACCCCGAGCACGAGCTGTCCAGCGACACCTACTCCCACAACGGGACCACGCTCGCGTCGGTCTCCTACAGCCACGACAACGCCGGCCAGATCACCGCCGAGACGACCACCGGGGTCACCAACGCCGGAACACAGACGTTCGGCTACGACCAGGACGGCCGCCTCACCTCGTGGACCAACACCCCCGTCGGGGGAACCGCCGCGACCACCGGCTACACCTACGACAACGACGGCAATCGGCTCACCGCCGGGACGAAGACCTACCTCTACAACGCCCAGGACCAGCTCACCTCCGACGGCGCGCACACGTACGCGTACACCGACGACGGCGACATCGCCTCGGTCACCTCCGACGCCACCGGCGCGGCGACCGACTACACCTCCGACGCATTCGGCCAGCAGATCTCCGACGGGACCGAGACCGGCGCCTACGACGCGTTCGGGCGGGCCATCACCCAAGGACCCGCCACCTTCACCTACGCCGACCTCGGCAACGACCTGTCCTCGACCACCGGCGGGCCGTCGGACGGCTCCGGGACCACCACCTACAGCCACGACGCCAACAACCAGCTGATCGCCGACGGGCAGCCCGGCGACACCGCCAGCGCGAGCCTTGACTGGACCGACCAGCACGGCGACGTGATCGGCTTCTTCAACGACACCACGGCCGGCGTCGCCCCCTCGGGATCGAATGCCTACGACCCGTGGGGGAACCTGATCTCCGACACGGGCCATCGCACCGACCTGGGCTACCAGGGCGAGTACACCGACAGCGCTGACGGGTCCGGCGGCACCGCGGTGCTTATGGGCGCCCGCTGGTACGACCCGTCGGCTGGGCAGTTCCAGAATGCCGACACCGCCACCAACAGCCCGACCCCGCTGTCGGTCAACGCGAACCTGTACGCCTACGCCGACGACAGCCCGCTGGACGGCACCGACCGGAGCGGACATCAAAACGATGAAGACCCCGGCGCCGGCGAGGGGCAGCTCCGTCGGGCGGCGGAGGCGGCGGAGGCGGCGGAGGCGGCGGAGGCGGGGACGGCGCTGGCGAGGCTGGCGACGGCGGGGACGGCGCTGGCAGTGACAGCGGCGCCGGGGAGGGCGAAGACCTCGCGCGCGCTAAGAGTAACCAGGGCCACGGGAGCGACGACGGGAACGACGGCCGCGGAAGCGACAACGGGAACGACGGCCACGGGACCGACAACGGGAACGACGGCCACGGGACCGACAACGGGAACGACGGCCACGGGACCGACGACGGGAACGAGCAGCAGAAGGCCGACGAGGAGAAGGCCCGGGAAGAGAAGAAGGCCCGGGAGGAGAAGCGCGCTAGGGAGGAGAAGGAGGCCGAGGAGAAGCGCGCTGAGGAGGAGAGGCAGCGGCGCATCGACCAGCGCGACCAGAAGGCCAACGCCGACGTCGGCAAGTCCACTGTGGACAAGGGCGCCAGCGGAAGCGTCGGGGGTGACGGCAGAGCCACCACGGCCGCCGAGACGGTGGCGGCCACGCCGGATGTCACCGCAAGCACGCCCGGGGTGCAAGCATCCGAAGCAACCGGCCCGACCGTGGATGATGGGCACCCCGATGGCCTAGCGGGCACGAACGCTCGAGGCCAGGTGACGTCCCGAGGTTCATTCCGGGTAGCTACAATTCAGGATGCATGGGAGAATGGCGAGGAGGGACCAACTGGGGGACGACTCTGCCCGCAGTGCCTAATCGAGGTCAAAGTGGCACCGCGTTCAGGTGTTCCCCGCGACTGGGATGTATCTCATAACCCTTCATGGACAAATCGCGTGTTTCGATTCAACGTAATGCGACCCGAAGTTATCAATAATTATCAGGAAGGCACTTCGTTGGAGTGCATCTCCTGCAATCGCGGTGGGGGTAACGATGATTCCAGGTTCGGCCCTAATCAAGGGTGAGCGATGAGTCTTCCAGGCCATCTTGAATACTACCTAGGTGAAATGGAAGCCGGGTGGCGGAAAGATGCGACTGAAGCGGAGGAGCCCTTCCAGATCGCAAGATTTCCAAAGGGAAGCGGCCCTGGGACGATAAGCTTTGCCACTCTTGGTCTAAGCAATCATGGACTTACCGGGAAGAAAAAGAAAATAACGCAAGAGTTCCTGATGATTGTTCAGGAATCCCTTGGTAGTGATCCGGTAGCCCGGGTTATGCGGCATGTGGGAGAGCGAGTTCTCAGTACGCATCAAGCGCTATTGCGTGGCGAAGTAGTCGATTTTGGAGGCCCTCTTTTTCGCGGATCGGAAATGGAGGCGTTGTATGTCGCCATCCCTGTCTACTTTCCGGACGATTTCTCCGTTTTCGACCAAGGCGGAAAGAGCATAGTCATCGCGTGGCTGGTCCCAATTTATCGCAATGAGATAAATTTCATTCGCGACCACGGCTGGCCGGCGTTTGAAAATCGTCTTGCAGAAATTGATCCTGATCTTACAAGCGTGTCTCGACCGCCGTTGTCAATTTAGGGAACTGCGTTGGCCACCTCCTGATCCAATGCCGCTTAGCTTAGGGCTTGCAGATCATTAACACGCCGTCTTGATCTCTGGCTGGATAGCGATGCCTGTCGATCTTGCGAGCCTGCAGAGGTCGTCGAGGTTGGCGAGGCGGTGCAGGCTGGGCTGGATGGGGTGTCCGGCCTGGTCCAGGAGCTCGCGGATGTCGCGGATGCGCTTGTTGATCGTCTCGGGCCGGACGCCGAGCAGAGCGGCGCTGGCGACCTGGGGCAGCGTCAGGCGGTAGTGCAGGACGGCGGCCAGGAGCCGGTCGGCCAGGGTGAGGACGGGGCGGCGGCCGGACCCCGGGCCCGCCTTGATGCGGGGGCGGTGGCCGCGCCGCTTGTCCAGGCTGTCTTCCCGCTGCTGGTCGTGCAGGGTCATCAGCGTGGTGATCAGGGCGGGCCGCCGCATGTTCGGCGCGTCGGCCTGGAGCCTTTCAGCGACCTTCTCCAGCTTGGCAACCAGCTTGTCCTCGGTCACCGCCTCGCAGTACCTCCGTTCCCCGGCCTCGTACCAGACCGAACGCCACCGGCCGCCCTGGGCGCGGGGCGGATAGACCGTGATCCCGCAATCCATTTCGATGACCGGACGGTCCGGTGCCTTGGCGGGCTGTGCCAACTTGATCAAGAGGGCTCTTTTCGGCCGCGGGCAGTCCTCACGGTCCCGGCAATCCGGCGGGGAAGCGCAGCGGGATCATCCACTTGCCGCGGGTTTTGTCGGCGGGCCTTGGATTGCGCCCCTTCGCGCTGGAGCGCGTCCGCATACGCGTTCACCTCGCTGGCCCACCAGCGCAGGCAACGGGTGGAGACCCGAACAGGGGCAGGGAATCCCGGACGGTGGGTCAGCTCGTATGCCGCGGTTCGGCCGAGCTTGAACAGCGTGCGGATGTCACAGATGCTCATTAGCCGGTCGGTGTCCCCTCGCTCCTGCCTGACGGCTTCCGATTCGCAGCCAAAAGAACCTTGAGGACGCGGGGAGAACGCGACGATCTGGGCGAGCCGCCTCCGACATCGTCGACAACCGCTGTCTGGTGGGAGTAGTCGTGATGGCAACAGTCCTGATCGCCACCTCGCGTTGGCCGGTCGAGGCGCATCATGGACCAGGCCGTTATTCTAGGTCTTCCAAGTTGCGCGCGGCTGGTGGCCATGTTTGGGGAGATGGGCTCGGCGTGATGGGGGCAGGCGAGAAATGCTGGCTGTCCGCTTTTCGCCGTTGAGGTTCTGGCCAGGAAACCGGCTGCCCGGGTCTTGCTGCGGATGGTCGACAGCCGCGAGCCCAGAAGTAAACGACAGAGACATGGCAGGTAAAGGGGTCAACCGGGCGGACCTGAGCGGGGCCCGCGGCGCACAGGCTGGTGATGGCAATGTCCAGCAGAACTACTTCGGCCCGGTCATTCAGAACGTGGATCCGCGATGCAGCATTGATCACACGGTGTCGCCGACGCGGTCATCATACTTGGAGCAGGTGCGGAGGATCGCGCCGCCCGGTCCTCCCGGCCTGGTTAGTCGGGAGGAGGAACTAAATGCGGCCCGATTCTGTCTGCAGTCGAGCAACGGTCCTTATGTGTGGTGGCAGGTGGACGCGTGGGCTGGTAAGTCGGCCCTGTTGTCGACGTTTGTCTTGCGCCCGCCGCAGCACGTAGCCAATCGGGTGCGGCTGGTGTCTTTTCATCACCGCACGGCTGGCTGCTCAGGACAACCGCGAGGCGTTCATCCAAGTTGTCCTGGAGCAACTGGCCGGGCTGGTGGGGAAGCCACTACCGCCTGTGCTGCCGGATGCGACGCGGGAGGCATTTCTACTAGATCTGCTGAGCCAGGCGGCGCGCGGATGCCGAGAGGCACTGTTGTTTAGGTCAAGGATTCGCTACTTTACTTTTCGATCGCCGTGCCGCCAGGCAAGCACCAAACAGTTCCAATCGTTGATTAAAGGGTGCGAGGGGCGGGATTCGTACGTCCTTAGTCACAAGGCTCTTGCCGTGAACCGGCTCTAGCACGGCCCTCACTCTCACCACTTCGCCTGATGGCTCGCCTAGTAGTTGCTGCTCGGGGAGGAACCTCGCCGAACCTGCTCGTCCGGCCTCGGGAACTAGTGCGGCAGCCGGAAAAGCCTGCCTGTTGTGGGACGGTCTATGCTTCATGCTCACAATGGCAAGACAATGGGCGGGCTTGTGCGCGATGACGGCATCGATCGCGGTCGGCTGCTGTCTGAGATGGCCGGTGCGTTGCGCCGGCTGGAGCACCGACAGGCGCACAGCCGTGCAGCCGGGCTCATCGACCCGCGTTCAGCCCGCCGTGATGCATGGCGCGCCTGGTTGAAGCACTGGGCCAGTCCCGGTGTGAGCACGCCATGGTGGCTGTTCGTCGTGCGACTCGGTTTCTGGTTGCTCATCGGCGCTGGCGTGCAAACCGCCTCTGGCGGTGAGGGCTGGCATCCGGATCGCGTCGCAGCCGCACTTGGCATGGCGGAGGTCGGCTGGCGAGCGTTCGGCAAGCTACGCGCCCGTCGACGCGCGTAGGATTCCGGGCGAACGAGAGTCGACGCGGCACTAGCTATGATCAGACGGTGGCCGTCCCGCCTCAAGCACCGAGACGCCGAAGAACAGGATCAGCGGCCACAATGGCACTTGTGGCCAAGCACTGCTGTGAGGCGATGACACGCGAGGTGGACTGGCAATGCGACACCCATGCCAGCAGGCACGCGTGCGCGGACGCGCTGATCAGCTTCTCTTCTAAGTTCCAGGAGTACGCGCTGATCATCCACGATGGCGACCCGTCAATCGTCGATGACGGCGGCACATCCGGAGGCGTTGTCATCAGTTACTGCCCCTGGTGCGGCGCACGGCTGCCCGAGTCCCAGAGGGACAGGTGGTTCCAGGAGATGGAACGCCGCGGCATCGACCCGTGGACCGGCGATATCCCCGCCGAGTTCCAAGACGACAGCTGGCTGCACTCCCAGGCCTGAAACAACGAGCGCCCCGAGATGCCCAGCGGATCCCAGTCGCCCGGCCACGACAACAGACCGTCGCCTACCCGACCCTCCGCACCTACATCACCAGCCAGCGCGCAGGCTGGGAGGCACCCGGGCAAGACCAGCGAAAACCAGATGAGGTGACTATCGCGTGGCAGGTTTCACCACCCGCCCCCTGCGGCGGGCATCGGCACCAGTGCACGGAACCCTTTTCGCTCCCGTTACGGCTCGATACCCGGCGGCTGTCCTGCTGATCGGCGGGTCGGGCGGCAGCGAGCCTTCTTACGCGGGCCAGGCCCTCGCCGCAGAGGGGATCGCGGCCCTGTCGGTCGCGTACTTCGCGCGGCCGGGGCTGCCCGCCCAGCTTCGCGGCATCCGGCTCGAGTACTTCTTCTCCGCCCTGGAGATCCTGCGAGACGAGCTGCCCTCGCCAGCCCCGCCCATCGTCGTGCTCGGCATGTCTCGCGGAAGCGAGGCGGCCATGCTGACCGCGATCCACTCGCCGGTTCCCGTCCGGGCAGTGGTGGCGACGGTCCCCGGGAACCTCGTCGCCGGCAGCCTGCCGCCGGGCGGCCCGGCGTGGCTTCTTGACGGCCAGCCACTGCCTTACGCCGACGAGGCGGGTCCGGACTGCGAGAACGACGCTGCCCTCATCCCCGTCGAACGGGTTCCCGGGCCCCTCCTGCTCATCGCCGGCGGGGCAGACCAGGTCTGGCCCTCGGCCGCCATGGCAAGAGCACTGTCACAGCGCCTGCACGAGCACGGCGACCCGCACGGCCACACCGTCCTGGAATACCCGAAGGCCAGCCACTCCCTCGGCTACCTCATCCCGCACCTGCCCGCCGGGCTGCCGCCGCCCGAGATCACCGACGCCGCCGCGGACAAGGCAGCACGGGCGGAAGCATGGCCCAGGGCCCTCACGTTCATCCGGCAACTGTGAGCAACCTAGTAGACAGGGTTCGCCCGGCCGACCGGCTCGGCCCTGCCGGGCCGGAATCAACGGCAGAAACTGGTCGATGAGGGCCACGTCCAGGCCGGCGTCCTTGGCTGCGGCGGCCTCCGCCGCGAAGTGCTCGTCCGGGCGGCGGGGTCGGAGTGGGTCGGCGGGCACCAGGAGCAGCATCACGTCAGTATGGCGAGCCACTGGTCGTCTCCATTGTCGTATGAGCGGCGGGAGTGTGAGAGAAGGCCGCGCGCGGATAAAAGCGGATCACGGCGAAGTCGGCGGGTCGGCACGGCGAGCTCGTTAGGCACCAGGCGGCCATGCGCCCCTGAGCTCATCATCAGGCGGGCGAAGTCGGACCGGTCGGGGGGCGGCCACTCGGCGGCCAGTTCGCGGGCCAGCGCCGTTGTCGGCTCGCGGCCTGCGGCGACGAGCCCGGCCGTTCCCAGTTAGGAGACGGACACCGTGCCGATGGTGATGAAGTGCCTGTTGGCCGGGTTCCGGATCAGGGCGGCGACTTCGGCCAGCAGCGCTGGGTCGTCGCCGGCGCGGCGGCCGAGTTCCATCACTGCCCGCCCACGGCGCAGGACGGACTCCGCGGCGTACGGGACCATGGCCAGCAGTTCGGCGGTGTCCATCTCCTGGAATGCCGGGTCCGGGGCGAGGAGGCCGCATGGCGCCGCGGCCGGTGCGCTTGACTCGGGGAGCGCGGTGCCGTCGTACTCACGGTGGTCTCTGCGCGGTACCACCTCGCTGTGGGGAGGCGGCGAGTTGAACGGAGACGACGGGCACCCGGGGGCGTCGCATTCCGCGTCCGGGTCGAACCCCATGTGCTCGAACTCGAAGTGGAAGCAGACCCAGTGCATGCGCTCGAAGATCTGGTAGCTTTCCCGGTTGACTCGCACTGCCAGGCCGCACCGGACGCATATCAGTTCTTCGGTGTCGGTCGGCATGGGCTGGTCCTCTCGTTTCGGCTGCGGGCGGCAGGCCTGAGCCGTCCTTGGCTCTCCGCTATCCGGGCTGACTAGATCTGGTCCAGATCCAACCGGACATCTGCGCGCGACTCCATTACACGGTGAGATATCGCCAAGAAACCGGCCCGCGCGAAATCCTCGGCCAGCCTCGCCTGCCGATGTCCAGGAGGAGCCTTGCCAGTCAGGGTCGGGGGCTCGGCGTTGGCGGTGACCCATCTGATTGCGGGCGATCGGGGGGACCGGAGTCGCCATGGACCGTTCGAAATGACGGTTTTGATCTGCTGGTGCGAGTGGTGCGGCATTTAGAGAACATTATCGTCTGCAGCTGCTATCGAATGTGGATATTCGATTCTGGCGCTGTATTATGGTCAGTGTAAGCAAGGCGGGCCGCCCCGGTGCAGCGAACACCGAGAGCGGCCCTCGACACCTACCAACGAGTACTTGGAGGCATCGTGGGCACAATCATTCCTCTTCCCATGCCTAAGGGGCAGCCCTGTTCGGAGTTGGCTGTGCTGCGGCAGCTGGCGCGGCTGAATAGGGCGACGTCCGAGGAGATGCGGGCGGGGCTGGAGCTGCTGTGCGTGGTCGACCCGGTGGGGTTCGAGGTCGCGCTGCCGGCTGCGGGGCCGGATCCCGACGCGGACGCGGAGCTGGGAGAGCCGGTGGCGGTCTGCCGGCTGTGCGGGGGCATGGTCGCGCTGTTCCCGGAGGATCTGACCTGGCGGCATTACCGCGGGGCGGTCGACGTCTTCGGGGTCCAGGAGGCGTTCGACGCCGGGCACGAGCCGCGGGTGGACTGGTACCTGCCCGAGGAGCTTGCCGAGAGGCTGCCCGTCTAGAGGGCGCCGCCCGGGTGCCCCCGCCGACGTCGGCGGGGGCACCCGGCGTTTCCGGGCGGGGTCGTTTCGCGGGTGGTATCTCACCGTGTAATGGATCCCGGGGGCGGGCGGGCGGTTTGATCGTGTGGTGAGCAGCCATCTGCGGGCGCGGGAGGGCGAGACCGTGATGCCATACGACGCCGCCGGGACGGCGGTCAGCGGGGCGGCCGGGTTCGGGGCGGCGGGGCGGCGGCTGCTGCGGTGATGCCGCTGCACGCGGTCACCGGCCGCTACGGCGAGGGCGGGCTGCGGGAGCGGCTGCTGATCGAGGCCGGGCGGCTTCCCGCCGCCGATCGGGAGCGGGTGCTGGCGGCCCTGGGGTGGATGGGTCGGCTGCACGCGGGGGACCGGCGGCAGCGCGAGCCGTGCGCCTGCCACCCGCTGCGGGTCGCGATCCGGGTCATGTCGCATTACCGGGTCGGCGACGCGGACGTGGCGTGCGCGGCGCTGCTGCACGACACCGTCGAGGACCACGCCGCCGAGCTCGCGCCGGGCGGGTCGCGCGACGATGCGCTGGCGGTGCTGGCCGGGGAATTCGGGGGGCGGGTGGCGTCGCTGGTCGGGGCGGTGACGAGCCCGGAGTGGACGCCGGGGGCGGGCCGGAGCGAGCAGTACCGGGCGCATGTGACGGCGAGCCTGCAGGGGTGCCCGTGGGCGCGGGTGGTGAAGGTGTCGGACTTCACCGACAACGCGGTCGGGCTGTTCCACACCACGGGGGAGAGCCTGCCGCGGCGGGCGGCGAAGTACCGGCCGCTGGTGCCGGCGCTGCGGGAGATGGTGCTGCGGGCGGACACGCCGCTGAGCCAGGACGTGAAGGAGATGATCGCGCGGCAGCTGGACAAGGCCGATGGGCGGCTGGCGGTTCTCACCGGCGAGGACGGGACGTGCTAGCCCGGTCGCCTGGGCCCGTGGACCAACCCGAGATCGGCAGCTGAGGAGGAGCACGGCAGTGAACATAAGCAATCGACCGCAACCCGAACCAGACGAGCTCATGACCCTAGATCAGCAGGCCCGGGCATCTGCCGCCCTTGAAGTCTGGTTTGAGGACGGGTCTCCCGCAGGCTTCCCAGGCCGCCGCCGGGCCTGGCGCCAGTCTGAGCTGCGGAAAATGCACGCTGCGCTGGAAGCGCCGGATGCCGACGCCGCGCTGGAGAAGTTGGCTTCCCCGGGCGTTGGGCTATCGACGCCTGAGCAGGACGCCGAGAACCGGGAGCTGATCGCCCAGATACGGCAGCACCTCGGCCTGGAGCGGGGCAGTGAGGCACAAGCCGACCGGGAGGCTGAACTCTAACCTCGAAAACGTCCGGCCATGCTGCGACTCGCGGACGAGGTCGCGCGAAGTCCGAAGGGAGGGTGGCGTGTTCGCGATCCAGGTGCAGTCGCGGGTCGAGGTTGGAAGAGAGGTCGACGACCCGACGCGGGCTTTCGGGAGGATCGTGATTGGGGACTTCACGGAGACGTTCGTGGTTCCCCTGGGGTTCTGGGGCGAGGCCGACTACCGTGCCAGCTGGCGGCGGGCGTTCGAAGTGCTGGAGGGTGCTCCGCGCGCTGTGTCTTGCCTGATGACCTCGATGACCGACCCGGCTACCAGTAACTTCCTGGTCTGCTGGCCGATGTACCGGGAAGGCGAGGACGTCTACGTTCAGAACGCGATCGTTCTTCTCGATGAGATCGAGGGGCCTTTCGAGCCTGGGGCGCCGTGGAGCAGTCTCGAGCCTCGGCGGTGGATGGACGACGACGGAAATAGGATTTCTGAGTGGGCCACGTCTATGGGGTCGCTGAGGGAGTTCTTCGGGTGAGTGACTTACCCGGGTGAGCGGGCCGGGCTCTGGTTTCGTTCGTGAGTTCCGACCGCGGTTGTTCCTCGACTGTGACCGCAGCCCTGCTTCAATGAAGTCGTTGTTCGTGAGTTCCGACCGCACCCGTTGTCACTCTTCAGGCCGGCGTCCACGCCAGGGGTGGCGTCGCTCACGGACTAGGATCCATCCTCATGGAACTGGTGGCCGGGCCGCCTTCCCGCTGGATCGTGACGCTGGTTGGCGGGTCTCAGGTTGATGTGTGGGCGGACACAGTTACCGGGCTGACGGAGAAGACCGCTCATCACGACCATGTCGTGTTCGGGGTCCTCATGGACATCGATGCTGATCTCCAGGATCAGTTCGAGGTCACGGCCCGCGGCCGGGCCAGGGGCAGTCGTGTTGAGGTGGCGGTGGCCCGGTTTCCGCGTTGCTGCGTGCAAGACGTGGTCACCGTCGCCTGAGGCCGAGGCCCGGGCGTCAGCGGCCGCTGTCCTGTCTCAGCGAAGGTTGTCCGGTGCAGCGCTTTGACCTGGCCCGGACAATCTTGAGTGAGACGATTTAGCGCCGCGATCGGGACACGGGCAGGGTGGCCTGGTGTCCTTGACGCGGGTTTGTCTCAGTCAGTCTTGTCCGGCGGCTTCGCTGCCCGTCGGCCGACGACGTAGGTGCGGAGGGTGTAGTAGGCGACGGTCGCGCCGTGGTCGTCGGCGAGGCGCTGCCAGATCGCGGCGGTCCCGATCGCGGGGTTGTCGTCGATCATCGCGTCGATGTGGGCGTGCAGGCCGTTCAGGGCTGCTGGCTCGCGGTGGATTTTCTTCCGCTCGGGCGGCTCGGCGGAGGCGAGCGCCAGGGCGACGGTGCGGCGGCCGACGTGCCGGCTGCTGATGATGGCGCGTCGGCTCAGGCCGTTGCCGGCGTCGCGGCGGATGGCGGCGTACTTCTCCCGCCGGGCGGCCTGGTTCCGCTCGACTTCCTCCAGGAGATCCTGATCCGGGTCGTGACCGGGCTGTCCTCCTAGCGCGGCGAGGCGGAAGCGCCCCGGCTTCCGTCGACGGCGAGGGTGACGCCGTGTACGAAGCTGGCGTCGTCGCTGGTGAGGAAGATGATCGCCGCGGTGATCTCCTCGGGCTGAGCGGGCCGGCCGGCCGGGGCCAGCGCGGCGAACGTTTCCGGCATGTCGCCGTGTGCGTCGCTGGCCGGGGTGCGGGTCGGGCCGGGGGCGATGGCGTTGACGCGGACGCCGCGCGGGCCGTACTGGGCCGCCCACGCCTTAGTCAGCAGTTCGATGGCGGCCCGGCTCGCGCCGTACATGGCCAGTCCCGGCTGCCCGAAGTTGGCGACCATGGTGGAGGTGCTGACGATGGCGCCCCAGCCCCGCTCGGCCATCGCCGGCGCCAGGTCCGCGACGAGGAAGAACGGGACCTTGACGTTGACGGTGAACGTCTCGTCGAACTCGTCCTCGGTGGCCGAGTCCGATGGGCCGCCCAGTGCCACGCCGGCGTTGTTGACCAAGATGTCGACGTGGCCGTCTCCCGCCGGGACGGCCCACCGGGCGAGCTCGCGGACCGACGCCACGTCGGACAGCGCCATCGTGTGGTACGCGGCGCTGCCGCCGGCCTTCTCGATCTCGGCGGTGAGGCCGGCCGCCCGCTGTACGTTGCGCCCGGTGACGAGCACGCGGGCGCTGCGGGCAGCGAGTGCCAGGGCCGTGGCCCGGCCGATGCCGTTGGTCGCGCCGGTGATGAGGGCTGTCTTGCCCGTGAGGTCTGTGTCATGGCGTTGCCTGGTCCTTGTCTGTGTCGGCCTGGGAGAACGCGTGGGCGTAGTCGTCGGCGAACTGCTGGTAGGAGCGGGCCGGGCGGCCGAGGATCGACGGGACGTCGTCGCTGAGCCATTCGGCGTCGCCGTCCGCGATGAGGGTGAAGGCCTGGGCGTTCATCTCCGCGATGGGCGCCGGGACGCCGGCCCTGAGCAGCTTCGACAGCACGGCGGCCACGTCGTCGTTGGTGATGAGCTCCGGGCCAGTGACCCTGCTCGCCGTCCTGCAGGGCGGCCTCCTGCTGGCGCAGGTCCAGCGCGACACACGGCCGCTCGAGATCGCCGTCGACACCATTCTCGCCCTCGCATCCGCCGGTCAGTCGGCCCCCGGTCAGTGAGGCCGAACGGGCGGCCGTAGATCTCCGCGAAATGCTCGGTTGCGGCAGAGAACGCTCGGCTGCTCAAGCTGCTGAGTTGTCGCCGGAGCAGGCTGCCCGCTGGCCGGGGCAGGCCGCCTCCTTGCAGGGGGCACTGTAGGCGCGGGCTCTGCCGGGGGCTCGTGTGATGATAGAGCGATGGGGTCTGCGGCGGAATCTGGTGCCTTTGCCTTTGCCCCTGTCACCCCTGGTGCGGGAGGAGTCGTTCCGCGTATTGGGCTGTTCGGGCGGCTCGGTGCGCGGGCGCGGGTGACGGTTGTGTCGGCGCCGGCGGGGAGCGGGAAGACGGTCCTGCTGCGGTCGTGGATCGATCAGGCTGGGGTGGCGGACCGCGCCGCTTGGGTGCCAGTGGGGCGGGATGAGCGAGATCCGCAGCGGTTCTGGGCGTCGGTGCTGGGGGCGCTGCGCGGGACGGCGCCGGGCGCGGGGCTGGTGCGGGAGCTGACGGCGGCGCCGGACCTGGACGGGTGGGCGGTCGTGGAGCGGCTTTTGAAGGACCTGGCGCCGCTGGCGGAGCCGGTCTGGCTGGTGGTCGATGACGTCCACCTGCTGGGGCCGGGACAGGCGCTGCGGCAGCTGGAGCTGCTGATGATGCGGGCCCCGGATGCGCTCCGGTTCGTGCTGTGTACCCGGCATGACCTGCGGCTGGGGCTGCACCGGCTGCGGCTGGAGGGTCAGCTGGCCGAGATCCGGGCCGGGGATCTGTGGTTCAGCGTGGCCGAGGCGCGGCAGTTGTTCGCCGGGGCCGGGGTGGAGCTGGCCGATCCGGCGTTGGTGATGCTGCATGAGCGGACCGAGGGCTGGGCGGCGGGGCTGCGGCTGGCGGCGCTGTCGCTGGCCGGGCATCCGGATCCGGGCCGGTTCGCGGCGGAGTTTTCCGGCAGTGAGCGGACGGTGGCGGAGTACCTGCTGGATGAGGTGCTCGACCGGCAGCCGGAAGACGTGCGGCGGCTGCTGCTGCGCACGAGCGTGCTGGATCGGGTGTCCGGCCCGCTGGCCGATGCCCTGGCCGGAGGCTCGGGCGGGGAGCGGGTGCTGCAGGAACTGGAGGTGGCGAACGCGTTCGTGGTCTCGCTGGACGCGGGCCGTTCCTGGTTCCGTTACCATCACCTGTTCGCCGACCTGCTGCAGCTGGAGCTGCGCCGCACCGCGCCGGTGGAGGTCACCGGGCTGCACCAGGTGGCGGCGCAGTGGTTCGCGGAGCACGGGTTCGCGGTGGAGGCGATCCGGCACGCGCAGGCGACGCGGGACTGGGGGCTGGCCGTCCGCTTGCTCGCCGGGCACTGGTCTGGCCTGCATCTGGGCGGGCAGGCCGCGACGGTGCACGCGATCCTGGCCGGGTTCCCGGCGGAGGCCGCGGCGGCGGATGCCGAACTGGCGGCGGTGGCGGCGGCCGATGAGCTGGCGCAGGGATCGCTGGAGGCCGCAGAGCGGTATCTGGAGGTGGCGGCGCGAGGGGTGGCGTCCGTGCCGGCGGCCCGGCGCGGGCAGGCGCAGGTGCTGCTCGGGATCATCCGGCTGCTGGTTGCCCGCCACCGCGGGAACCCGCCGGCGGTGGCGGAGGAGGCACGGCGACTGCAGGCCACGACCGAGGCGCCGGAGGGGGCGCCCGGCCTGGGCGAGGAGCTGCGCGCGCTGGCGCTGGTCAGCCTCGGCAGCGCCGAGTACGGAGCGGCCCGGATCGAGGACGCGGCGGCGCACCTGGAGCAAGGCGCGGTGCTGGCCGGCCGGGTCCGGCGGCCGTATCTGGAGTTCACCGGCCTGGCGTACCAGGCGCAGGTCGAACTCGAGCGGTCGTTCTCGCGGGCGGCGGAGCTGGGCAGGCAGGCGGTCGAGCTGGCCGAACGGCACGGCTGGACCGACGACCCGGCCGCCGGAAGCGCTTATATCGCACTCGCGGGCGCGTTGTTTTGCCAGGGGCAGCCCGATGAGGCAGAGCCCTGGGTCCAGCGGGCCGAGCGCACCGTCTTGCCGGAAGCCGAGCCCGCGGTGGGGGCGGGGATCTGCTTCGTGCGCGGGCTGCTGGAGCTGGCGCGCGGCCGCTTCACCGACGCGCTCGCCGCCTGCCAGGCAGCCGAGCGGCTTTCTCGGCACCTCGCCGCCCCTCACGGCAGTAATTTCGTCACGTCGACGCGGGGACTGCTGCTGCACGCCCTGGTGCGCCTGGGCGCCGTCGACCGCGCCGAGCAGATTTTGGGCGGCCTGCGCGACGAGGACCGCGGCCGCGGCGAGACCCGCGTCGCCGAGGCGGTGGTGCGGCTGGCCCAGGACGACCCGCGCGCGGCGACCGCCGCGCTGGCGCCGGTTCTGGACGGCTCCGCCCCCGTGGCCTGGCCGAACTGGCGAATTAACGTTTTCGTGCTGGAGGCGATCGCCCGGGACGCACTCAGCGACAGGGCCGCGGCCTGGCGCGCGCTCGAGCGCGCCCTCGACATCGCCGAGCCGGATCGCATGCTCTTCCCGTTCCTCATCTACCGTGCGCCGGGGCTCCTGGAGCGCCACGCCGGGGACTGCGCTAAGCACGCGGCCCTGGTCTCGGAGATCCTCACCCTGCTTCCACCGCTGGAGCCCGGCCTCGAGGAACCGGCCCCCGACGGCTATCCGGGGCCCAAAGGGCTACCGGGAAGCGGGAAGCCCCACCGGGGTGATGAGTGGTCTGGGAGAGATCGTTCCCCCGAGCTGATAGAGCCGTTGAGCCGCAGCGAGATGCGGGTGCTGCGGTACCTGCCGACTAATCTGTCGGCCCCGGAGATCGCCAGGGAACTGTCAGTGTCGGCGACCACCGTGCGGACGCACATAAGCCACCTGTTCGCCAAGCTCGGCGCCCACCGCCGCACCGAGGCCGTCGCGCGGGCCCGCGATCTGGGCCTGCTCGCGCCATCCCCCATGCGCCGCGCTGGTCAGCCGCGCGCAATCGAATTATGCCCGGGCTCACGCTGCCTGGCGTGAATGTCGCGCCGACCCGGCCGGCTTCGGCCTTAGCACCCGGCTTGGCCACCCACCACGCATGCTGGCCGCCCGGGCCGACGTGCCCGGATTTTGCGCGCCTCGGCGGTCCAACTGCCCTGGCTATCGCTTCAGCGAACACCTTGGCCGCGGTAAATCATCACAACTGCACGATGCAGACTCATCTAGCCGGGCACGACGCTTGGGAATGTCCCAGTAAGACCGGCAGGAGCATCAGGCGCTTGCCTCGCATATCGTCCTCTGGTTCGGACCGAGAAAGCAACGAGACTATGGCTGAACAGACCGGACCGGTCTGGTACGAGATCCGCGTCCGCGGACTCCTGGGCGAGACACTACTCGGCGCCTTCCCCGGCATGCGCGCGCGAGCTCACGAAAAAGAGACCGTGCTCTACGGGCCAGTGGCCGACCAGGCGGCTCTGTACGGCGCGCTAGCTGAGATCGAGGCGCTCGGCTTGGAGTTGCTCGAAGTCCGCCGCACGCGCGATCAAAACCATTTCTGATCTCACCTAGCGGGCGGTCTATACGCCTCCAGCAGCCAGCGCCTCGGCAACGCGGAGCCATCCGCGGTCACGGTCCTGATGGCAAGGCGTCGGCCCGCCGGGATCAGGCTCATCAGGCGCGGCCCGGGGGCGACAGATCGTCGCAATCGCATGACGATGATTCATCAAGCCAGGCGCGAGGCTCACAGATGCAAGCCGGCAACGGCATCGTGATCCATCGAATCAAGATTGGCCTGGCAATGAACAGCAGCACGATATCAGCCGAAGTCGAACTACGGCTGTTCGCAACCCCGCAGACGACCGTCCCGCTGACGGGCAGCCTCTTCTACTCGCGTCAGGATCCCTAGGCCGTCCGGCTCGCGTTCCACGTGGGGCTGGAAGAGCCCGTGGAGTGGATCTTCGCCCGCGACCTGCTGTCGCAGGGCATCCACGGCCGCCAGGGCATCGGCGACGTGCAAGTGCGGCCGTCGCCCGGACCTGCGGGCGGCGAGCCCGGAAGCGTGCTCAACATCGAGTGATCTCCCCCTACGGCCAGGCGCGCTTGGAGGCCCCAGCCAGGGAAGTCACCGCCTTCCTGCGCCAGGCCTACCAGATCGTCCCTGCCGGCCAGGAAAGCGGCCGCATCGACATCGACGCCGAACTGAGCGAGCTGCTCCGCCAGGCGTCATGACAAATCATATCGACTGTATGACGGCGGCTCATCTAGCCGGGCGAGAGGCTCGCAAACAGTCGAAGTATCACGAACCGCTTAGCAACGGAGGAAGCACATGCGCCATCAGCCGCGGTGTCCGCGATCGCGGACGCCCGATCACCTGGCTGCCCGGATTGCCGCCGCTCAGCCCGAGCAGGACGCGACCGACCAGAGGCTTGGGAGCTGAGTCATGGCCCACCTTTTCCTTCTCGGCGGCTCCGGGCGCACCGGCGGCCACATCATCGACTATGCCCTGAGCAAGGGCCACACTCTCAAGGCCCTCGTCCGAGATCCCGCCAAGCTGACCCTGCGGGCTGGACTGACCGCGGTTCAGGGCACCCCGATGAACCGCGGGGACGTGGACGGCGCGATCGACGGAGCGGACGCCGTGATCGTCGCGCTCAACAGCACCCGCCGCTCCGATACGCCCTGGGCCAAGCCCGTCAGCCCGCCGCGGCTGATGGCCGACTCCGTCGCCAACGCGACAGCCGCGATGACGGCGCGCGGGATCCGGCGCATCGTCGTCGTGTCCGCCTTCGGTGCCGGCGACTCGCTCTCACGCCAGCCGTTCCTGATCCGCTGGATGATCACACGCACCAACCTCAGCTACACCTATGCCGACCACAACCTCGTCGACACGGAGATCCGCGACACAGACACGGACTGGACGCTCCTGCGGCCGGTCGCCTTCAACAAGGAACCGACCGCCGGAAAGATCGCCGTGACCGACATCCACGGCCGCAGGCCGTCATTTTTCATCAGCCGGCGGCGGTCGCCCACTTTGCCGTGGATGTCATCGACGCCGGCTCTTACATACGCGAGGCGCCAATCATCTCGCGGAGCCAGAACTAGCCGGGTGCCACGACGCGAGCCGCCACACCCCGCACGCACCATGCTCCCCACAACAGAATCGGAGATCAGCTTCCCATGACATCGCTCAGCCATCCCAAGACGCCGCCGACCGGTGAGCCTCCCTTCAATGGCCCGAAAACCTGCGACGCGAGCGCGATGCTCGAAATCCACCGCGCGCTCCGGCGCTCCTTCGGCGAAGCCACAGTGCTCGTGGACGGGGTGGCCGAAGGCGACGCGAGGCACGCGACGGCCGTCGCCACGCAACTCAACTTGATCTCGACAGCGCTCCACGCCCACCACGAGGGGGAGGACTCACGACTGTGGGACATGGTGAGCGACCGGGCGCCCGCATGTGTCCTTCACGTCGACCGGATGAAGCGCCAGCACGCTGGCATGGTGGTGCACCTCGAGGACCTCGACCGGACCTTGCCCGCCTGGCGCGCCACCGCGACGAAGGCAGCCGCCGAACCCATCCGCTCCGCCCTCCGCGGAGTGTCCGCGGCACTGGCCGAGCACTTCCCGGACGAAGAAGCCACCATCGTCCCGGCCATGGAGCATCTGCTCACCCAGAGCGAGGAGAAGTGGTTCGGCAAGCACGGCCGGGCGGCAACCCCGAAGGGCCAGCTGTGGAACATGATCGGCGCCATCCTCGCCGCCCAGCCCGACGGGGGCGCCGCATGGCTGAAGAAGAACATGCCCGGGCCCGCCGCGCTGGTATGGCGATGGATCGGCGCCCCGCGCTACGCGCGCTTCCGGGCAGCGCTGGAAGGCCGCCGATAGGAAGCGCCCCCGGATCACCCGGCTGACCCAGCTTTTTCATCAGCCGCCCTGCCGTCGCCCATTTCGCCGTGGACGTCGTCGACGCCGGCGCTCACATGCGCGAGGCCAATCATCTCGCGGAATCAGAACCAGCCCGCCGCGCCCTGCCGGTCAATCGCAGACCGGAACGCACCGTGCCCGGCGAGTCGCCCGCCCCGCACCATGCTTCATCCAACCGGAACGGAGATCAGCTTCCAATGACGTCGCTCAGTCAACCTAAGACGCCGCCGCTGTACACGCCCCGCGGGAAAAGTCTCGCGCTGGTGCTGCTGGCGATGACCCAGTTCGTGATCGTGATCGACGCCTCGATCGTCAACGTCGCGTTGCCGTCGATCGGCGCCGCCCTGCACTTCGCGCCGGCTGACCTGTCGTGGGTCGTGAACGCGTACGTACTCACCTTCGGCGGGTTTCTCCTGCTCGGCGGGCGCGTGGCCGACCTGCTCGGGCGCAGGCGCATGTTCATGCTCGGCCTAGTGGTGTTCTCCCTCGCCTCGTTCGCCGGCGGGATCGCCCAGTCCGCAGGCTGGCTGATCGCCGCCCGCGCGGCCCAGGGCCTGGGCGCGGCGATGGTCGCGCCGGCCGCGCTGTCGATCATCACAGTCACGTTCACCGAGGGCGCCGAGCGCAACCGCGCTCTCGGGATCTGGGGCGCGGTCGCCGGCGCCGGCGGCGCGGCCGGCGTGCTGCTCGGCGGGATCCTGACCAGCGGCCTGAGCTGGCGCTGGGTGCTGTTCGTCAACGTTCCGATCGGGCTCATCGCGGCGCTGCTCGCCCCGCGGACGCTCGCCGAGAGCCGCGCCGAGGACGGGACCACGACATTTGACCTGCCAGGAGCGGTGACCGTCACCGTCGGCCTGTCGCTGCTCGTCTACACCGTCGTTGACACCGCCAGCGTCGGCTGGGGATCGACGGCCACGCTGCTGCGTCTCGCCGGCGCGGCGCTCCTGCTGATCGCGTTCGTGGTGATCGAGCTGCGCCAGCGCCACCCCTTGGTGCCGTTCTCGATCTTCCGGCTGCGGACGCTGCGGGGAGCGGACATCGTCGGGCTGCTGATCGGCATGTCCCTGTTCTCGATGTTCTTCTTCATCTCCCTCTACCTGCAAGACGTCCTGCACTACGCGCCGATTAAGACCGGGGTCGCCTACCTGCCGCTCGCGGTCGGGATCCTCCTTTCCGCCGCCGCCGCCTCCCAGCTCGTCACCCGCGTCGGCTTCAAGCCACCCCTGATCGCCGGCATGCTGCTGGTCGCCGGCGGCCTGCTGTGGTTCTCGCAAGTACCAGCGACAGGCGGCTCGTTCGCTGCGGACGTCCTCGGCCCGTCGCTGCTCGCCGGAGCCGGGTTCGGACCGGCGTTCGTGGCCGTGACGATCGCCGCCGTGACCGGAACCGAGCCGCACGAGGCGGGCCTGGCCTCCGGTCTGATCAACACCTCCCAGCAGGTCGGCGGCGCGCTCGGGCTCGCGATCCTCGCGACCATCGCCAACAGCCGCACCCAGAGCCTGATCCACGCCGACGTCCACAGCTCGGCCGTGGCGCTGACCAAGGGCTTTGACCTGGCGTTCCTCGTCGGCGCCGGCTTCGCCGTCGCCGGAGCGATCCTCGCCGCCGTGCTGATCTCCTCGCGCGACAGCCGCGAACACTCAAAGGAGGCCCGCAGCGGAGGGCGCCGCGCCGGCACCGCAGCCGTTCCCGCCGCGATGGACCCGTCCCCTTCAGCGCGCGGGGTGCCCCGCCACTGACCGGCCGCTGCGGCCGGGCCAAACTCGCCCGCAAAACCGAATACCACCGATGAGTTCCTGGAGGAGCGATGAACCTGGGCGAAGATGAGAAGACAGCGGTCCAGGCCGCGTCAGCCAGCCGGGTGAGTATGCGCCGCGAGGCCAGGAACCAGCTCCTGTTCCTGTCAGCACAGTTCCTGCTGGGGATGGCGGTCAACCTGATCGGGCAGCCGTCGCAGACCACCGGGGCTGCCCACGCGGTCAGCACGGTGCTGCTCGGGCTGCACGCGGTGGTCGCGATCGGCCTGGTCGCCGGAGCCGTCATGGTCATCGGGGCCGCCCGCGGCGGCGGGGACCGGCCGCGCCAGCTCGCACGCTCGGGCGCCGTCCTGATCGGCCTCACAGCCGTCGCCGGGGTGATGACAGTGATCACCAAGAGCAACTGGTGGTCCTACGGAATGGCGACCGGCTTCATCGCCTCCGTGCTGCTTTACGGGACCTTGCTGGTCCGAGCACAGGGCCCGACGCCGCGGCCACAGCAATCGAGCTGATCCGGGTCCGCTTCCCGTGGTGGCATCGTCGCACGTGCCCGGCCTCGCCCGTACTGGGCTGCAGCCAGCTGGCGGTGCGGAATGGCCGCCGGGTCCGCCTCACGCCCGGGCATGTCGAACACGAGCACGCCTTCGCCACCCGACGCTGAGCGCAGCAAGCGCTCCACGTGGAACGAGCTGTCGGATCGTTCGCTTTCAGTCGTGGTCGGAGACACCGCATGCCTGTGTTCCACCGGTCGGCATCGTGGCCGCCTCTTCCCTCTTGAGGTCACTGTGGGAGACCATCATCTGGAACCTGGGCGTCTCCCGCCTGGAGACACCACCTCGAACGCGTTACAGACACCGCCTGCTAGCATCTCGTAGAATCACGAACACGTTGACGCAGGAATTTCCGCCCGGTAGCATCTCGAAATGGCATCACCGCCTCCTAAGCGGTAGGTCCCGCGTTCGAGTCGCGGTCGGGGCGCTGGTCAGAGGCGGGACCGGTGGGCGAGCGGCGGTTTCGTGCCATTTGCGTGCACGATGGCCTAGCCGTCTTGCGTTCTTTGGACTCGGCCAACGCGGCCCGTGCTGCCTCGCCAACCGCGTCGGCCAGGGCACGCTGGCGCTGACGGGACGAGTGTAGGTAGATCATCGCGGCCCGCTCGCTGTCGTGCCCCATCGGTGCCATCAGTTCTTTGGGGTTCGCGCCCGCGTTGGCGGTGAACTGGTTGCCGGTATGCCGCGGGTCGTGAAGGTGGACGCCCTCCAGGCAGCGGCCAGAGCCGGAAGCCAGACCCGGCGGCGGAAGTTGGAGTGAGCCAGCGGCGTGCTCCACTTGATGCGCGACAGACCGGCTCCGCGTGATCTGCGGCGCTAGGAAACCAGTCCTGGACTCCGATGCCCCCGTTAGGGGGCGCGTCAGGTATCGAGCCGAGGCACCGGACGACGACCTCGGCCACGACAGACACCCATTGTCGGCCGTGTTCTACGCGACATGGTGTCCTGACCGAATTGAGAACGATTGACCAAGCTCAGCGGACGGGCGGCTAGCGTCCCGAGTTCGAGGCCGGCCTATCGCCCATGGCAGAATCAGCCAAGTGCAAATCAGGATACTTGGCTCATTTGAGGTTCAAACGGACGCAGGCGTCTTCGCCGAAGTGCCCGGCACCCGGTTGCGCGGGCTGTTGATCGCACTCGCGCTCGAGCCTGGTCACGTTGTCCCGAAGGCGACGCTCGTCGACTGGATCTGGGGTGAGCGCCCGCCGTCGGAGGCGGCGAATGCCTTGCAACGCCTGGTTTCCCGACTGCGCAAGGCGCTGCCGGACGGGTTGATCGACGGGCAGCCTGACGGCTACCGGTTGACGGTGGAGCCCGACGCCGTCGACGCTGTGCGGTTCGAGCGCCTCGTCGGCCAGGCTCGCGCCGACTCCGGTCCGCGGCGGGTAGGGCTGCTGCGCGAGGCCCTTGCGCTGTGGCGCGGCGCGGCCATGCGGGGCGTCGACTTGCAGGAGAGCGCGGCGTTCAACGCGGCGGTCACCCGGCTCGAGGGGCTGCGCCTGACCGCGCTGGAGGATCGGTTCGATGCGGAGGTCGGCCTCGGCAACGGCGGTGAGCTGGTCACCGACCTGACCGACCTGGTGGCCGCGCATCCGCTCCGGGAACGGCTTGTCGCCGCGCTAATGCGTACCCTCGTCGCGACCGGTCGCGACACCGAGGCGCTGCTCGTGTACCAGCGCACGAGAGAAGCCCTGGCCGGCGAGCTGGGCGTCGATCCTTCACCGGAGCTGTCGGCAGTGCACGTCGCGCTGCTGCGGGGCGAGCTTGGACGAGGGGAGAACGGCAGAAAGACCAACTTGCGGGCCGAGCTGACCAGCTTCGTCGGCCGGAACGCTGATGTCGCCGCGGTCCGCGAGCTCATCGCCGGGCACCGGCTCGCCACCCTGATCGGGCCGGGCGGCTCGGGGAAGACCAGGCTGGCCACGGAAACCGCGCGCACGCTGCTCGCCGACCTGCCGGACGGGGCCTGGCTGGTGGAGCTCGCCGCCATCGGCGCCGGCGGTGACGTGGCGCAGTCGGCGCTGGCCGGGCTCGGCCTCAGGGACGCGCTGCTCGGCGAGGCGCAGAACGCCGAGCTGACGGACCGGCTCGTCGCCGCGATCCGCGAGCGGGAGGCGCTGCTGATCCTGGACAACTGCGAGCACGTGATCGAGTCGGCGGCGGCGTTCGCTCACCGAGTGCTCGGAGAGTGCCCGCGGCTGCGGATCCTGGCGACAAGCAGGGAACCGCTCGGCATCACGGGCGAGGCGCTGCGGATGGTCGAGCCGCTGGCCCTGCCGGACGCGCACTCAAGCCGGGCCGAGATGGAGTCCTCGCCGGCCGTCCAATTGCTGCGGGACCGGGCGGGGGCGGTGCGCAGGGACTTCGCGGTCGACGCACGCGCGTTGCCGACGATGGTGCGCGTCTGCCGCGCGCTGGACGGGATGCCGCTGGCGATTGAGCTGGCCGCAGCTCGGTTGCGCACGATGTCCATCGATCAGCTCGCCTGTCGCCTCAACGACCGGTTCCGCCTGCTGACCAGCGGCAGCCGTACCGCGTTGCCTCGGCACCAGACGCTGCGCGCGGTGATCGACTGGAGCTGGGAGCTGCTGACTGAAGGCGAACGCATGGTGTTGCGCAGACTCTCCGTGTTCTCGGGCGGGGCGAGCCTTGAAGCCGCCGAGCGGGTCTGCGCCGGCGACGAGGTCGAGCGGGAACAGGTGCTCGAGTTGCTCACCGCGCTGGCAGAGAAGTCGCTGCTGCTGGCCGAGGGCGACGGCGCACCGCGCTACCGGATGCTCGGCACGATTAAGGAATACGCGGCCCGCCGGCTCGCCGAGGCGGCGGAATCGGAAGTCGCGCGCGTCGCGCACCTCACCTACTTCACCGAACTCGCCGAGACCGCGGAGCCGCATCTTCGCCGCTCCGAGCAACGGGAGTGGCTGGCCGCGCTCGAGGCCGAGCACGGCAACATCGGCGCCGCGATGCGTGCCGCGCTCGCGGCAGGCGAGGCGCACGCGGCGATGCGGCTCGCGGCGGCCGCCGGCTGGTACTGGTGGCTGGGCGGGCACAAGGCCGAAGGCAACGAGCTGATCACCGCCGCCATCGCCATTCCCGGCGAGGTGGACGATGAGACCCGGGCCATGGTGTACGCCTTTGTCGTGCTGTTCCTGGGCTCCGGGCGCGGCGACGAGCACCAGGTGGCCGAGTGGATCCACGAGGCCCACCGGCTCAGCAAGCGCATTAAGCACGGCAACCCGCTGCTCGGGTTCGTAGCCCCGCTGGAACGGATGCTGCAGGAGCCGGACGCGTTCCTGTCCGCGTTCGAACCACTGCTTGACAACGACGACCCGTGGGTCCGGGCACTGGCCCGGCTGCTCCTCGGCAAGATGCGGAACATGGTCGGCCAAGGCGGCCGGGATGCGGACGGGTATCTCGAGGCGGCGCTGGCGGAGTTCCGCGCGATCGGCGAACGGTGGGGGATCTCATTCGCCCTGACCGAACTGGCGGACCGGATCACCGTGCGCGGCGATTTCGCCGGCGCGTGCGAGTACTACGAGCAGGCGGTCGCGGTGGTGACCGAGCTCGGTTCCAGCGAGGATGTCATCAGGATGCGGTCGCGCCAGGCTCAGCTGTACTGGCTGCTCGGCGATGAGGACTCAAGCGCGGCCGCCATCGCCGAAGCCCAACGGCGCGCGGAGCGGGTCGCCTGGCCGAATGCGCTGGCCGAGCTGGCCCTGGCGAAGGCGGAACTCGCCCGGTGGCGCGGCAACGCGCAGGAGGCGCGCAGTCAGCTGGGCGTCGCGAGGGCCATGCTCGGCGACGAAGCGGAGCAGGCGCACATCCGCGGGGTGACGCACGACCTGCTCGGCTACCTTGCCGACGACCTCGGCGAGGCCCGGGCGCACCGCGTGGCGGCCTGCCAGGCCGCGACCGAAGCGGGACACGCGCCCCTCACCGCACAGGTACTCGTCGGGGTCGCGGACCTGGCACTGCGCCGCGACCAGTGCGAGCAGGCGGCCCGGCTGCTCGCGGCGAGCGCCCGCGTGCGCGGTCTGCCGGATCGTTCCCAGCCGGACAGGGAGCGGATCGAGCAGACCGCGCGGCGTCGCCTCGGCGAAGAGCGGTTCGTCGAGGCGACGAGGGAGGGGGCGCAGGCGAGCTGGCCGGAGCTGGCCGACGCTACGCTCGCTTGCTGAACGTGGCCCGGGACCACAGGTACCCGACAAGGGCGATCCCGGCGCACCAGGCGAGAGCGGCGGCCGCGTAGCCGCCCGACGGGGTGCCGGCCAGCAATCCACGCAGCGATTCGATGATCGGCGTGAAGGGCTGGTACTCCGCAAACTGCCGGATACCCTGTCCCATCTTCGCGGCCGGCACAACCGCGCTGCTCACGAACGGCAGCAGCAGCAGCGGCACGACGGTCATGCCCGCGGATTCCGGAGTTTTCGCCGCCATTCCCAGCGCGACCGTGAGCCAGGCGGCCGCGAAGGCCGCCGCCGCGGCGATGCCGATGGCGCCGATCCAGTCGAGAGGGCTCGCGGGGGATCGGAACCCCAGCGCGAAGGCCATTCCGATGATGACGGCGATGGCGACCGCGCTGGTCAGCATGGTGGTCACGACGTGACCGGTCAGAACGGCGCCGCGGGAGACATTCATGACCTTGAACCGGTTGATGATGCCCTTGGTCATGTCGGAGTTAACCGATACCGCAGTGCCGGCCAACCCGTAGCTGATGGCCAGCACGATCAGGCCCGGCGTCGCGTACTCGACGTAGTGTTCGCCGACATTGAACGCGTTGCCGAACACGTACACGAGCAGCAGCATGAGCACGACCGGCATCAGAGCCGCGTTGAATATCATGACCGGATTGCGGACGACGTGCTTGAGGTTGCGACGCAGCATGGTCCGCGAATCGGTCAACCGGATGCCGGTGCTGAAATGGCGTTCATTGTGCGATGGCCTCCGTGCTTGCATGACCGGTCAGGGCAAGGAAAACGTCATCGAGGTCCGGCGTGTGCACGGAGAACTCCTCGACGTCGATCGAATGTTCATCGAGCCGGTCCAGCAGCGCCCGCAGCGACTTCACCCCGCCGTCGCCGGGAACCCGCAGGGCCAGGGCCGCCTCGTCCACGGTGGAGCCGTTCACGACTCGCCCCGCCGCGTCCAGCATCGCGATGTCGGAGAACCGGAGCCGGACATGGCTGCCGGGAACGAGGCGCTTGAGCTCGCCGGGGGTGCCCTCGGCAACCAGGCGGCCCTGGTCGAGCACCGCAATCCGGTCGGCCAGCTGATCGGCTTCCTCGAGATACTGGGTGGTAAGGAAGACGGTCACGCCGTCGGCCACCAGATCGCGGACGATGGCCCACATCGTGCGGCGGCTGCGCGGATCCAGTCCCGTCGTGGGCTCGTCAAGGAAGATGATCTGCGGCCTGGTGACCAGCGTCATCGCCAGGTCCAGCTTCCGGCGCATGCCGCCGGAATAGGTTGCCGCCATCTTCTGCGCCGACTCTGCCAGATCAAACCGATCAAGCAGCGAGGTGACCACCCGCTTGCCCTCGCGGCCCCGCAGATGGTGCAGGTCCGCCATCAACTGGAGGTTCTCTTCCCCCGTGAGCAGATCGTCCACCGCCGCGAACTGTCCGGTGACCCCGATGACCGTGCGCACCGCCTTGGGCGCGGTCGCGACATCATGCCCGGCAACCCGTACCGTCCCGCCGTCGGCCTTGATCAACGTGGTTAGCACGTTCACCGTCGTCGTCTTGCCCGCCCCATTCGGGCCGAGCAGGGAAAAGACCGTGCCTGCGGGAACGTCTAGATCGATGCCGTCGAGGACGATCTTGTCCCCGTATGCCTTTCGCAGTTCTGAGACCGCGATTGCAGAATTGCTCATGGCAGCCATCATCGGCACCGGCCCTGACACGCCCCTGACACACGCCTGACACGCCGTTCTACGTCGTGCGCCAGGCTGGTCCTCCCCGCAGATGCTCGCCCGCTATGGTGCCAGCGCCTGCAGTGCCCGCGCCCGGCGTACGCGTGACCGCATCGTGGGCGACAACCAATAACCCGCCCACGTTGAGAACTAACCGTCACGACCCGGGCCGATTACCTAGTGCCTACAAGCGCAAGTAACCGCCTGATTGTTGTGCCGCTGGGCTGGCTCGCTCTGCCGGTTGCGCCGGACAGGCCGATCTGAGCGTGAAGGCCGGCGCGGGAATCGTTTCTGCTGCGGCCGTGCTGATGCCCGCCCTCGTTCGCTGGCGGCTTCTCTGACGGCCCGGACGGTTCCGGGCGTCTCACGGTGTCGGCCACTCAGGGACACGCACCATCCACCGTCCGGATCCGTTTCAGGACCGAATGAAGATGTTGAAGATCCCGATTGAAGTCCTTCAACATCCCGTTCTTTTAAACTCCGGTACATGGAGAATACTGACGAGACGATCGACCTACTGCTCGGCGCGCTGGCCGATCAGTTGCAGGCGCTCGGCAGTGACCAGGTCCTACGGGACGGCCCTCGTGGTCCACTTCGCCGGCCGGTTCGACCAGATCCCCTTCAAGCTTTTTGCCAATGGTTGACCAGGGCGGAGGGCGTCATGAGGCCGATCTCCGGGCGCTCGGCCCGACTCCAGGGGAACTGGCTGCAGCGGCGCGCTGGTCGACGACCCGGGATCCTTCGCCTGGATACAGGTCGGTCCTGGTGGACGCCCTGCGCGTCTTGGGGGTAGGCGATGCAGATCTCGGAGATTAGGGACAAGGTCAGCCAGGGACTCCTTGACTTCGCCTGGCGTCAGTGGGCGTAGGTCGGCGTGTCGGCGACCGTCGAAGGGAGCCGATCGATGGGCGGTCGATCCCGAGGCCCTCATCTCTTCACGATCGCGATCGGCCGCCGCGATCCCCGTCTGTTCGATGAGATGCTCGACTGGATGGCGTTCAATCACGAACTGCTGTCCACGCAGCGGCTGCGGAACCTGGCCCGAAGGTTTCCTGTGCCTTCCGCCTTGGTCGCTGCCGTTACCGCGTGGACCCGGCAGACGGCGCCCGCAAGTCTGATCGTCAGCGACCAGGGCGGCACTGTCCAGGGCAGCGAGCCGGTCTTCCACCCCGATGTCCTGGCATTCGTCTCGCAGCCGGATCCGGTCTTCGCCGAGCACGGCTTCATCCGTCCCCCCGCCGCAAGGACCGGCAAGTCGCACGAGCCGGACCCGGCCCTTCCGGTGAACCTGTCTTTCCGGCTCCGTCACCTGTTCGGGCCGGGCGGCCGCTCCGAGACGATGCGAGTGCTGCTCACCTGCCCGGACGGGCCACTCGACACCGCCAGGATCGCCGACGAAGCCGGGTTCGCCAAGAGGAACATCAGCGACGTCCTGGCGTCCCTTTCGAATTCCGGTGTCATCAAGGCCGCCTGGGCAGGCAACGAACGCCACTTCACCGCATACCGGGAGAGATGGGCGCTGCTCCTTGACCTCGCCGGTCCCGCGGACATGCCATCCTTCGTGTCCTGGGTCCATCTGCTGCCCGCTGCGCTGGAAATCGTCATCTGGCTAGACGAAAAGGCCGATACCGCTGAGTCGGAGTACCTGATTGCCAGCCAGGCCCGTAGCCTGATGAACCGCCTCACCCGCGATCTTGAGGCCGCGGGGATTGACCTCCCGCGCCGGCAGCCAGCCCACGGCACCGCTTATCTGCCCGTATTCGCCGAGATCAGTAGCGCCCTGCCCGCCCGGCTGGGAGTTGCTCTCTAGCGTTGGAACTGAATGTTCGGTGCGAACAGATCCCCAGTCGGGGCGTCCCCGCACCGGCGAATCATCGGCGTTCGGGCGCGCGCCCCCGCTGCTAGAGGCACCGCTTCGAACGCGCTACAGAAACCGCTTGATAGCATCTCGTAAAGCTGCGAACACGTTGACGCATGGGTTTCCGCTCGTTAGCATCTCGAAATGGCATCTCCGCCTCCTAAGCGGTAGGTCCTGCGTTCGAGTCGCGGTCGGGGCGCCCGTATTATCCTGCGCATGTGTCTCTGGCCTGTGGTTATGCGCTGATGGGGAGCAAGTGGAGCCAGTCGGGTCCGTTCGGGATAATAAGAGATTCGGTGCACGCGTTAGGAGGCCAGGACCTTGGCCTTCTCCTGGGCGAACTCCTGGTCGGAGATGACGTTGCGGTCGTGCAGGTCGGCCAGCTTGGCGAGCTGATCGGCGGTGCTTGACGACCGCGTTCCGTTCTCCGCGAGATAACCGTCGTACGCAGCGTCCTGGGCCTGCACCACTTGGGCGGTCCGCTCGTGCATCTCCCCGCCCCGGACGATCAGGTAGACGACCACGCCGATGAGCGGGATCAGCAGGACGAACAGGAACCACACAGCCTTGGCACCGCCCGACAGGTCGCGGCTGCGGAAGATGTCGATGAAGACGGTGATCAGGATCCAGAACCAGACGATCCACAGGAAGACCTCGAAGATCGTCCAGAAGACGTTCAGCAGCGGATAAGACATCGGTCTGCCCCTCATTTCCGGCACCGCGTCGGCGCCCATTATCGAGAAGTATCTCCGTTCACCCTGACGGGCCCATCACCCTTGCCGGGGGATGCTGCCTCCTGACATTCGCTGACACACCAGAGGACAAATCCTTGGTCTGGCCATCTCATGCGAATCAATCCATTTCCGAAATTTCCCTGGATAGTCCATTTTGTCCTGGAACCGTGCGCATGCGGAGAAGCGCGATTAGTGCTTCGATCTGCAGTACGTTGCCCCAGGCCGTTTTTACTGTCAAGGATCGGTTGACACTAAAACGGCGCAGATTAGGTCTTGGTACTTCCCCGCTCGGAATGGCGCTGCGACCCTTTAAATGGTTTGGCGCGCTATCGAGAGAGCGCCCGATAGAAGCATCAAGCGAGCAAACATATTCGTGACGGTTAACTGTGGCGGAACTCGAACCACGAACCGCTTCAACTACCCAGCAGACACCAAGACGCAGAACGGGTGCCCAGCGGGATCGGCAAGCACGTACAACGGCTCGACCTCGTCGTCTGAGCGGTCGTGGAGCAACACCGCCCCCAGCTCCTCTGCTCGTCGGCGCTGCTCCTCCAGCTCGGCGACGCTAGACACGCGGAAGTCCTGGTGCATCTGCTTGGGTACCTCGTCGGTCGGCCATGTCGGCCGGGCGAGCGATGCGACCTGGTTGAACGCAAGGACTCGCTGGCAGGATTCGTCCACCAGCACGAGCCAGTCAGCGTCGTCAACGCGCCCGCCGTCAGGTGGCTCATCGCCAGGCCGATAGCGCAGCCCGAGGAATACGCGGTAGAACTCGGCAAGTTCCCGACAATCCATGGCGTCCAGCGCCGTGTGCATCAAGGCAGGGAACCTCGGCATGCTGTACCTCCCCGTCCGATCGGAAACAGCCCAGCTAAGCACACGCGGGACAACCGGACGAGACGGTTAGCTGTGGCGGTTTACATGCTCTTGCGCGGATATCGTGGTCGGCTCCGGTTGCGACTGCGCCAGTTCACCTCCCGTGATCCATTAGAGGTGGTCGAGGGCGTCGATGATCTGCTGGGGTTCGGTGCGGGTGCTGTAGTCGGGGTGGACGTCGATCCACCGGACGGTGTGGTCGGCGCCGAGGATGACGGTGGCGGGCATCGGCAGGGTGACCGTGCCGTCGGCGTTGACGCCCGTCAGGTCGAGTCCGAGGTGCAGCTGGGCGGCGCGGGCCTCGGGTGATGGGCGGGTGAGGATGCCGAGGCGGCCGGCGATGGTGTTGCCGGGGTCTGAGACGACGGCATAGGCCAGGCTGTGCTTCTGCTGCATGGTCAGCGACCCGTCCGGTGTCTGCGGGCTGATCGCGACGAGCGGGATGCCGCGCGCGGTGAGCTGCGGGAGCAACTGCGCCTGGTAGGCGGACAGGGCGATGTTGCAGTACGGGCACCAGGCGCCCCGGTAGAGGACCAGGACCGACGCTCCGCTCCCGGCTGCGGCGTACAGGGTGGTGGCGGCTCCGTGCACGTCGAGCAGCTCTACGTCGGGCAGGACGGTCCCGACGGGGGCGATGCCGGCTGGAGAGCTGGCCGCCAGCTCAGCCTGTTCGCGGGCGAAGGCGCCCATGGGCTCGGCGGGCGGGTCGGCCGCCATCGTGGCGTGCATTTGTGCGACGCGCTCGGCGATCGTGGAAGGGCTGGTCATTGCAGGGCTCCTGCCGCGAGCAGTGGTCGGGCGGCGGGTCGCCGCTGGGGCGCCCCGCCTTACCGGGTGAGCGTCACGCGAGGGCCTCGCCTTACCTCCGCAAGCAGAACCGGATGCCGAACCGCAGCGCCTGACCGTAACAGTCGGCATGTGCCCAGGACTGAGGGTGTGGGAGCGGTTCTGCAGATCTCGACAGTGGAGGAACAATGAGAATCACGAATGACCGTCGCGCTCGGTCGGCCGGGCCGGGGGTGTGGGCCGGAGATGCCCGCCCGCTCGGCACCAGGCGCCTGCTGGCGTCGCGGTGGCGGGTCCCGGTCGCGCTCAGCGCGGTCGCGGCCGGGGCCGTGCTCGCCGTTCCGGCGGTGGCGTCGGCGTCGCCCTTGCCGTCTCCGGTCACCGGGCACGTGTACCTCGACGACAACACCGCGGGCTCAAACACGATCGCGGCGTTTGACCGGCATGCTGACGGGTCGCTGACCCCGCTGCCCGGTTCCCCGTTCCGCGCCGGGGGCGCCGGCACCGGGGCGGGCCTGGCGTCCGAGGGCGCGGTGCAGATCGCAGACGGTGGCCGGCTCCTGCTGGCCACCGACGCGGGCAGCGATCAGGTCTCGGCGCTGCGCATCCAGCCGGACGGGTCGCTGCGCCTGGCGAGCGTGGTGTCCTCAGGCGGCGTCCTGCCGGTCAGCGTCGCGGTGCACGGCAGCCTGGTATACGTCGCCAACGCCGGCCCGGCCGAAAGCAACTACACCGGTTTCCGGCTCGCTCCGTGGGGCAGCCTGACGCCGGTGCCCGGGTCGACGGTGCCGCTGCCTGCTGCCGCCCAGCCCGGTGACGTGCTGTTCAACGGCACCGGCACCAAGCTGGTCGGCACGCGGGTGGGAACCTCGCAGATCGACAGCTTCACTGTAGGACTGGGCGGGCGGCTGACCGCGGCCCCGGGCTCGCCGTTCACCGCCCAGGGAACCGGCCCGTTCGGCAGCCAGTTCCGGCCGACCAACCCTGGCCAGCTGTTCGTGTCCAACGCCCACAACGGCACCGGGCTGGGCACGGTCTCGGCATTCACCGACTCGCGCGCCGGGGTGCTCGCCCCGATCGGGAGCTCACCGGTCCCCGACCAGCAGACGGCGCCGTGCTGGGTCACGATCAGCCCGGACGGCCGCTACCTGTTCGCGGTCAACACCGGGTCGGGCACCATCTCGCGGTACTCGATCGCCCCGGGCGGCGCCCTGACGCTGCTTGGCAGCACCCAGGTCTCTGCTAACGGCGGCGTCGGCGCCGTCGACCCCGGGCTGAGCCCGGACGGCCGGTACCTGTACGTCAACGAGAGCAAGATCTCGTCGGTCGGCGCCTTCGCCGTCAGCAGCGGCGGCAACCTGACCGAGCTGCCCGGCTCGCCCGCTCTCCTGCCCGCAGGGGCCACCCCGGCCGGCATAGCGGTGAGCTAGCCGGGAGCCTGCCGAGTTCGTGCCGATGGCCGATGGCCGGTGACCGGGTACCCGGTCACCGGCCATTGGTCTGGTGTCGATCGTGGCCGGGCTGCACCACGCAACTGCTCTTGCCGCTGGCAGGTAACTCGGAGGTAAGACGACAGCGCGTTTCTGCCGCTGACTAATGCGATGGACACTTCTCTGCCTCACCCGGGCCGAGCTGACTTCCCAGGGAGCCTCACGATGGCACTGCGACCAGGAACTCGTTTCGCAGCTCCGGCACCCACCACGCCCGCCGGCCCGGCGGTGAGCGCGCCGGGCGCGTCCGGGGCACCGACGGCCGGGGACCTGGCCCGTGCCTGAAGACCCGGACTCAGAACTGGTCAGCCGGGTGCGCGCCGGCGATGAGGGCGCATTCGCCGAGCTGGCCGGGAAATACCAGGGCTCTATGCTGTCCATCGCCCGGGGCTATGTGCCGAGCGGCGCGGTGGCAGAGGAAGTGGTCCAGGAAGCCTGGATCGGGGTCCTGCGGGGTATCGGCCGGTTCGAGCGCCGCTCGTCATTCCGCACCTGGCTATTTCGCATCCTGGTCAACCGGGCCATCAGCGCCGGCGTCCGGGAACGCCGGAGCATACCCGTGGACGACATGGGGCCCGTCGTCGACGCTTCCTGTTTCGACGCGGGCGGCACCTGGCAGGTGCCGCCTGAAGCCTGGGCTGACCAGGTGGACGACAAGGTGGTCGCGGCGAAGATATCCGCCCGGATCCTGTCTGCCATCGATGAACTCCCGGCCCAGCAGAGAGAAGTCGTAACGCTGCGCGACGTACAAGGGCTGAGTAGCGGGGAAGTCTGCGCCGTCCTCAATATCAGCAACGCCAACCAGCGGGTGCTCTTGCACCGCGGCCGCAGCAAGCTACGCCAGGTCATCGGCTCCGAGTTCGGGAGAGGCTGATGAGCCGCCTGAGATTCAGGTCCCGTCGGGACGTCGTCTGCCGGGACGCAGTCGAGCTTGTCACCGACTACCTCGAAGACGCGCTATCACAGGCGCAGCGCCGCCGGCTCGAGGCGCACCTCGCGCACTGCCCCGACTGCCCCGAATACCTCGACCAGATGCGCGCTATCGTCGCGCTGGCCGGAAGCATTACGCCCGATGACCTCACGCCGCGCATGCGAGAGGAGTTCATCAGCGTATACCGCCGATGGCGCGACGATGAGGCACGTGACCCGGTATAGGACGCCGTCGCCTCGGCCGATGCCGCAACGGCGGCGGCTGGGTGCGGGTAGCGTGGCATCCGTGGAACTCGCCGGACCCACGGCGCGGGAGCTCGACGCAGAGTCTGCGGACTGGCTCCGCCGCCTTTCGGCCGGAGCTGGCACGCTGCGGCAGCAAGCCGAGCGTGAGCTGCACGCCCGGCTAGTGCGGATCGCGCTGGCCGAGGTGAGCAGGCGGTCGGCCAGCACCCCGGTCACCGGCCCCGAGCTCACCGATGTCGCGCACCAGGCCGCCGACGACGCGATGCTCGCGATCCTCGCGAAGCTCGCCGACTTCCGGGGCGAGAGCCGCTTCATCACCTGGGCGTACCGGTTCGTCATCCTCGAGGTGTCAAGCAAGCTCGGCCGTCACTACTGGCGCAACCCGCCGGTCACGCTCGACGCCGCGCAGTGGGAGCGGCTTCCGGACCGGCTCGGGATCGACCCGGAGGAGCATGCGGCATCGGCGGGCATCCTCGCGGAGGTGCGCCGGGTCGTCGAGGACGAGCTGACCGCGCACCAGCGGCGGGTCTTCGTAGCGGTCGTGGTCGACGGGATACCGCTCGATGCGCTGGCCGCCAGGCTGAGCCTGCAGCGCAACGCCATCTACAAGGTGATTTTCGACGCGAGGCGTAAGATCCGCCGGGCGCTGGTCGCAAACGGCTATCTGGAAGACGGGGGCGTGGAGCGACGATGAGCGACCGGGAGAGACTGGACAGGTTCCTGCGGACCGACCCGCGCGACGTCGGCTGCGGCGAGGCGATGGCCGTCCTGCACATTTACGTTGACTTCGCCGCGACGGGCGAGAACCCGGCGGAGCGCTACCCTGGCGTCGCCGCCCATCTCGCGGCCTGCGGGCCGTGCGCCGAGGACTTCACCGGGCTGCTCGCCGCCGTCGCCAGTGACTGACCGCGAGGTCCTGGCGTTCGACCTGTACGGGACGCTCGTCGACCCGATCGCCGTCTCCAGCGAGCTTGACCAGGTCCTTGGCGGCTCCGACGGCGCAGAGGTGGCGCGGCTGTGGCGGCTCAAGCAGCTGGAGTACTCATTCCGGCTCACCGCGATGGGGCACTACGAGGACTTCCGCTGGGTGACGTCACGCGCGCTCGACTTCGCGCTCTCCTCCACCGGGGCGGGCCTGCCGGGCGACCAGACCAGGCGGCTCGTCGAGCTGTATGACCACCTGCGGCCGTTCCCGGACGCAGTCCCCGCGCTGCGGGCGCTGGCCGGCCTGGGGTACGAGCTCGCGGTGCTCTCCAACGGCAGCCCCGCGATGATCGGGAACTGCCTGGCCAACAGCGGCCTCGGCGAGTTCTTCGGCCAGCGGATCAGCGCCGACGAGGTCCGGGTCTTCAAGCCGTCGCCCGCCGTGTACCGGCACGCGGCCGAGCGGCTGGCCGTGCCGATCAGCCGGATCCGGCTTGTCACCTGCAACGCGTTCGATAGCGTCGGCGCGAGCGCGGCCGGAATGCGCACGGCCTGGGTGAACCGCTCCGCCGCCCCGTTCGACACGATCGGCCCGCAGCCCGACCTCACCGTGCCCTCCCTCGACCGCCTGTCGGCGGCACTGCGACAGTAGGCAAGATGCGAGCCGGCGGCGGCGGGCGCGAGATCGTAGGTAAGACGAGGGCGCTCCTGCGCCGCTTACCGGCAGGCGGGTTTCATCCGATGCCCGCGCTCGCAGACGATCAGGGAGGATTTCATCATGGGCGTGAAGCTGGGGTTCCTGGTGACGCTTGAGGCCAAGGACGGGAAGGGCGAAGAGCTAGGCGAGTTCCTGCGGGCCGGCCGCGAGTTCGCGGCCGCTGAGGAGGAGACAGTCACCTGGTACGCGTTCCGGATCGACGCGACCCACTACGGGATCTTCGATACCTTCGCCAGCGAGAACGGACGCCAGGCGCACATCGCCGGCCCCCTGGCCGAGGCGCTCGGCAAGGCCGCCGACGAGCTGCTGGCGAGCGATCCCTCCATCAGGCCGGTGGACGTCATCGCCGTCAAGTAAACCCGGATTCCGCGTACGCCGGCGGTGGTCGCCGGGCACGCGACCACCGCCGGCGGCGTTCGCGGGGCCTCAGGTCCGCACGGAGACGATGCTGACGTCCCAGATGGCCCCGGTGTCGTCGCCGGCCAGGTGGGCGAGCAGGGCCGCCGCGGAGTGCTCGGGGGTGATCAGGACCCCGTCGGCGAAGTTCTTGTTGAACCGCTCGTGCAGGCCAGCACCGATGCGCCCTGGATCCTGGCCGCGGATCCAGGCCTGCATGGCGGTGTCGACACCGCCCGGCCGGTAGGCGTTGACGGTGACGCCGGTGCCGCGGAGTTCGGCGGCGAGGTTGACGGTGTGGGCCTCGAGGGCGGCCTTGGTGGTGGCGTAGGCGTTGCCGCGGACCATGCCGGCCGGGTAGGCGGCGATCGCGCTGGAGATGTTGACGACGCGGCCCCAGCGGGCGTCGAGCATGCCGGGCAGCACGGCGGCGGCGAGCGCGGCGGGGGCGACGACGTTGACCTCGAAGGCCAGGCGCAGCTCCTCGGCCGGTATGGCGATGGTGGGGCCGAGCGGCTCGACGGTGGCCGCGTTGTTGACCAGGATGTCGACGCGGCCGCCCGCGAGCACGGCCACTGCCGCGCGGCCGCGGTCCTCCTCATCGGACAGGTCGGCGGGCAATACGCTGATCCGCCCGGCGGGCACGCCCCGCTCGCGCAGCAGGACCCGGGTCTCCTCCAGCTGCCCGGCGGTGCGGGCGAGCAGGATCACGCGGGCGCCGGCGTCGGCCAGCCCGAGCGCGACGGCGCGGCCGATACCTCGCCCGGACCCGGTGATCAGTGCGGTCTTGCCAGCGAAATCAGCTGTCACGGCGGTCTCCCTCAGGTGGATGCTGCGGGCCGCAAGGCCCTCCCGTCGCCGGCCCACGCGTAACCGGCAATCGGTTGGCGTCGCGGGGCCCGCTCGTCTTACCTGTGCGCTCCCGGGTGACATTTATCGGTAAGACCCGGGTCGGGGTGACGCCTACCTGTCAGACGGTCCTTGTCCGAACTATCAGGGCCAACCGTGAAGGAGAACCGCGGTGCCTCGGCTCAACCCGGCGACCCGTTCCCCAAGCTGACGCTCAGCACCACCGACGGCCAGGCGAGCTCACCTGGTGTCCTCGGCGGGCGCGGTGGCGGCGGCTTTGGCGGCCAGGACGGCGTCGCTGAGCGCGGTGATGTCGTAGCTGCCGTAGTGGCGGCGGCCGTCGGCGGGCTCGGCCTGGCCGCAGTAGGGGCGGCCCCGCCCGGCCGCGGGAGGAGCGGATCCGGCGCCGGCGGTGCCCGATCCGCGCGGCGGCCGGGCGCAGGCCGCGCCGCTGATCCCGGGCTGGAGCGCGGCGCGGCTGTGGCGCGTGAGCGTCTTGCTGTGCCTGGCGGTCGCCGCGCTCGACGCGGCCACGGGACGCCATCTGATCCTGATCGGCGTGCTGGCCGCGGGGCCGGTCACCGCGGTGGCGACCGGGCGCTGGCGGCGCACCGCGCTGACTGGTGCGCTGGCGCTCGGCCTGGGCACGCTGCTCGGGGTGCCGGACGGGGTGTTCGCCAACCGCAGTCCAGTATGCCTTCCTGGCCGCGATCGCCGTTGTCGCAGCGTGCGCCACGGCCGGGGCCGCACTGATCGGACACTGCGCGGGACGCTGCCCTTAGACGCCCGATCGCCTCCGCTCCGTGCCTGCGCGTGCGCGCCCGGCCGTGCGGAACTGCTCGGGGGCGGCCGGCGGCTGCCGCCGGAGTCTTGTTTCGCTCCGTCGGCATCCAGCTCTGCCCCACCGGAGCCGCTCCCTGTTCATGCGCCGCTGGCGCGAAGCCCGCACATGAGCCGTGCCCGCCGTGAGCACCGGATCAGAATCGCGATTCACTCAATGCGGCGACCGACAGGATAACCCGGTAATCAGGGAATACGTCCGAATGAGAATTGCCGAGGATGCGTAAATCTGCGCACCATGCGCATCCGAGGGCAAGTCGCGAACGGTAGCTGCGTGCTGCTGACTGTCATGGCCAAGGGATGCCCGCAGGCCCTTCCGGGGCCACAAGTCGCGTTTGCGCTGGTGACAGGCGAGTCAAGGTTCCTCAGCAAGGACCTTTCCTCTCACCTGGAGGCCTGTAGCGTCACCGGGATAAGACCTGCTACCGCGAAGTCGGGATAGCAGATCCAGGCGGCGCCGTCGCGAGGACGGTGAGATCGCGGACGTGGCCCGCGCCGCGCCGGATGCCATGCGCCAAGCTCAGGCCGATAGGCGGCGGACATGAAGCCAGCGCCCGTTCTGACTGATGATTTTGATCATCATTGTCCGTTTAGCGTGGTGACGCCGGGCTGTCGGCCGCAGGCGGGGTGAAGGCGCCGAGCAGCGTGGCGGTGATGAGCCGGGGCGCGTCGCTGGCGTCGAGGCGGCCGGCCGCGACGTCCTCGGCCGCGGCGTGCATGAGGCTGAAGGACGTGGTCGTGAGCCAGTGCATCGGCATGTCGCTCCGGAAAGCGCCCGCACGCTGACCGCGCTCGATGAGGTCCTGCACCTGGCGTAGCACCGGATCGTGGATGCCCCGGATGCGCTCGTTGGGGAGTTCCCGGTGCGCGGCGAGCAGGATGTTGCGGAAGCGGTGGACGATCTGCCAGGACGCGGCGACTAGGCGGGCGAGTTCCTCTCTCGGGTCGCCCGCGGTGTCGGTCGCGGCGAGTATCGCGTCCGCGTGCTCGATGGCCCTGCCCATGACGGCGTCGACGAGTTCGGCGCGGTTCTTGAAGTGGCCGTAGAGGGTGATCCGGCCGACGCCTGCGGCTGCGGCGATGTCGGCGATGCTCACCTCGGGGTCGCGCGCGAGGCAGTCCGTCGCCGCGTCCAGGATCGCCGCGACGTTGCGCCGGGCGTCGGCCCGCTGCGCCCGCGGCCCGGTGGTCTCCGGCCCCATGGTCCGCGGCACTGTGCCGGGCGCATCACTTGAAGGCATCGGCAAAACCCTTTCTTGAACATCCATGTATGAGTTATGGTCGGAGACAGATAACTCGTACATGCGAGTTCATATTAGCGCCCATAGCGCGGAAGGGGAACCGGCATGCTCGAGAGGTGGGGAAGTGTCGTAGCCGCCCGGCGGCGGTTCATCCTCGTGGCAGCGATCCTGCTCGCCCTTGTCGGGGTCTGGTGGGGCACGGGAGTCTTCAGCAGGCTTGTGAGCGGGGGATTCGAGGATCCAGGCAGTAGCTCAGCGCAGGCCAATGCGCAGATCAGCCGCTCGCTCGGCGGCCAGAGCCCGGACGTGGTCGCGCTGTACTCCAGCCCCACGGCAACCGCCCAGTCGCCAGGCTTCCGCGACCGCGTCGAAGCGGAGGCACAGCGACTGCGAGCCCTGCCCGGGGTGGCGTCGGTGGCGAGCGCCTACGACGGCGTCCCCGGGCTCGTGTCGCGCGACGGGCACGCTACGTACCTGGTGATCCGGCTGACGGCGCTTGACGACAGCGGCAAGCAGGCCGAGTACAACGCGATCAAGCCGCAGTTGACCGTCCCTGGCCTGGACACGCAGGTCGGCGGCACCGTCGCGGTCAACGTCCGGATGGACGATCTCACCAAGTCGGATGTGACCAGGGGCGAGATGATCGCGATGCCCTTGGTGCTGCTCCTGCTCATCGTCATCTTTGGCGGGGTGATCGCCGCGAGCTTGCCGGTGCTCATCGGCGGCCTCGCCATCCTCGGCGCGTTCACCGTGGTCCGGGCGATCTCCATGGCGACGGACGTGTCCACCTTCGCCGTTAACGTCATCAGCCTGCTCGGCCTGGGCATGGCGATCGACTACTCGCTGCTGCTGATCAACCGGTTCCGGCAGGAACTCCGGTCAGCCCCGTCCACCAAGCACGCCGTGGCCCGGACGCTGGCCACCGCGGGCAGGACGATCCTGGTGTCCGGCCTGCTCGTGATCCTGTCCCTGGCGAGCCTGCTGATCTTCCCCGAGGTCTTCCTCAAGTCGATGGCGCTGGGCGGCATGGCTGCCATCTTGGTGGCGATGATCAGCGCGCTGACCGTTCTCCCGGCCATCCTGGCCTTGCTCGGGCCCCGGATCAACGCGCTGCGCGTGCGCAACCCATGGGGGCGCACCTCCGCGACGGCAGCCTCGCCGGCGGCCGAAGTGACGACAGGCGCGTGGGCTCGCCTGGCGCGGAGCGTCATGCGACGGCCAGTGCTCTATGCGCTGGCGGTGGTCCTCATCCTCGCCGTGCTGGCGTCGCCGCTGCTGCACCTGCGGTTCGGCAGCGTCGACGAGCGGGTGCTCCCGGCCGGCGACCAGGCCAGGACCGTAGCCGAACGGGTGGCGACGGATTTCAACGGGACCGTGTCTTCCCCGATCCTGGTCCTCATCGAGGACGCCAGCCCAGCCCGGGTCAACGACGTCAGGCGGCGGATCAGCGAGCTCCCCGAGGTCACCGGGGCACAGGTGAGCGCGCAGCGCGGCGACGCCACCCTGATCTCGGCCAGCTACACCGGCGGTTTCGCGGGGACCGCGGCGCTCGGCGCGGTCCGCGAGGTCCGGGCGCTCCCTGCGCCGCCGGGTACTCAACTTCTGGTTGGCGGCGACTCGGCGTCGATCCAAGACGAGATGAACTCGCTGAGCAACGGGCTGCCGTGGATGCTGGCGATCATGGCGGCGGTGACGTTCGGCGTCCTGCTTCTCGCCTTCGGCTCGGTCTTGCTGCCGCTCAAGGCCGTGGTGACCAACGTCGCGTCGGTCGCGGCCACGTTCGGTGCACTCGTGTGGATCTTCCAGGACGGCCACCTGTCGGGCCTGCTGGGCTTCACCGCCACCGGTTACCTCGAGCCAACGGTCCTCATCCTGGTGCTGGCCGAACTGTTCGGGCTGGCCACCGACTACGAGGTGTTTCTCCTCTCGCGGGTCCGCGAACAATGGGACGCGACCGGCGACAACACCACGGCCGTGGCGACCGGCCTCGAGCGCACCGGCCGGATCATCACCGCGGCCGCCGCCTTGCTGATCGTGGTCACCGCGGGATTCGCCACTGGGCAGATCGTGCCCACCAAGCTCATCGGCATCGGCATGTCGCTGGGCATCTTCCTCGACGCGACCCTGATCCGGGCGCTGCTCGGGCCGGCCACCATGCGGCTCCTCGGCCGGTGGAACTGGTGGGCGCCCGGCCCGCTCGCCCGCCTCCACCGCCGGGTGCGCCTCGAGCAGGACTCGCCCCAGCCCGGGCCAGTTCAGGTTCTGACTTCGGAGGGATCGTCATGACCTCAGCCGTGCGCCGTGCCCCGGGCACGGCAGCCAAGCCACCCGCAGTCTCGCGATCGGCCGCCTTGGCCCTCCTCGCCTCCGCGCAGCTGATGCTGGTCCTTGACGTGACGGTAGTGAACGTCGCGTTGCCGGATATCGGTGCGTCCCTGCACCTGCAGCAGGGCGCGCTGCCCTGGGTGATGACGGCGTACACCGTGTTCTTCGGCGGGCTAATGCTCCTCGGCGGGCGGATCGCCGACCTAGTCGGCGCGCGGCGCCTCACCCTGCTCGGCTTGTCGCTGTTCATCGCGTCGTCGCTGGTCTGTGCGCTCTCGGGCGGGACCGCGGTCCTGCTCGTCGGGCGGGCGCTGCAGGGCGTCGGCGCCGCGCTGATGTCGCCTGCCGCGCTCGCCACCGTCATGACGCTCTACACCGGCCCGAGCCGCGGCAAGGCGCTCGGGGTATGGTCGGCGCTGGCCGGCGCCGGCTCCGCCCTGGGGGTGGTGCTCGGCGGCGTGCTCACGTCGGAAGCAGGCTGGCGGTGGGTGTTCGCCATCAACGTGCCGATCGGTATCGCCCAGCTCATCGCGATACCGCTGGTCGTGCCGGTCAGGCAGCGGCCCGAGACGACGCGGCCCGGCCTTGACGTCCCCGGTGCGGTGCTGGTCACCGCCGGTACCGGGGTCGCTATCTACGGGCTGGTCAACGTCGGGGGCCACGGCTGGTCCGCCGTGTCCACCGTGCTCCCGCTCGCGCTCGCCGTCGTGATCCTGGCCGCTTTTAGCGTGGTCGAGCGGCACACCAGGCAGCCGCTGCTCACCGTCGCGCTCCTTGGCCGCCGCGCGGTCTTGGCCGGCAGCTTCCTCATGCTGGCCGCCACCGGGCTGTTGGTCGGCGGCTACTTCCTCGGTTCCTTCTCCCTGCAGCGTGCCCACGGCTACAGCGCGCTGCACGTGGGCCTCGCCTTCCTGCCAGCCGCCGTCGCGACCGTTGCCGGGGCGGCGGGCGGCAGCCGGATCCTAACCTTCGTCAGCGCCCGCGACATGTCGGCCGCCGGCCTGGCCCTCGCTGCCGTCGGTTACGCGATAGCCGCACGCTGGGCTCAGCCCGCCGTGCTGGTGACCGGGCTGAGCATCGCGGCGCTTGGCATCGGGGCGACGTTTGTCACCGCTTTCACTACCTCGCTCGCCGACGCCGACCCGGCCGAAGGCGGCCTGCGGTCGGCACTGGTCAACACGTTCCACGAACTCGGCGGGGCCGCCGGCGTCGCCGTCCTATCTAGCGCTGCCGGGGCTGGCCTGGTCACGGCGCAACTCGCCAGCGGGAACATCGGCCACGCCTTCACCGTCGGCGCGATCACCGCCGCGGTCTTCGTGGTGATCGCAGCCGCCGTGGTTCCCGCCGTCCTCCGCAAGCCAGCCGACAGCCCGGCGCACTGAAATCCCTGCCAACAGGAGGTAACCGACCATGACCGACAGCAGAGTGGCAACCGCGGCGAAGAGACCGGAGCCACCGCCAGCCGACCAGCGCGCGCACCGGCTTAGGGCGCTGCGGTTGAACAGCGCCGGGATATCTGTGATGCTCCTCGTTCAATACGGGCTCGGGATCGAGGTCAACCTCTATGCCGAGGTCCCGGCCGCCGATCACGGCGTTGGGATTGTCGTGGCGGCGGGCCGGGCACTGACCAGCCAGCCCATCGCCCTCGCACTGCACACCGGACTCGGGCTGCTGATGCTGGTCGCCGGTGTCACTGTGCTGGTCCGTGCCATCCGCGCGCGGCACCGGCTGGCGATCGCTGCTTCCGCTCTCGGCTTCGCCGCCATCATCGGTGCCGCGGTCTCTGGCGCCGCATTCGTCAGCAGCGACCACGACAGCGCTTCGCTGGCCATGGCCCTGCTCACCGGCGTGGCGCTGCTTTCATACCTCGCCAACCTGCTGACCGTCGTCCCGTCCGCCACGGCATCGGAGGGATAAGGGAGCGGGCGCTATGTCAACGTGTTCGAACGGGCGCTCGTCAAATGCTCCCGCGCTTGCGGGTGGCTGGCTTGGGCGGCAGGCTGCGGGCGTGGTCGGCCCGCACCGGGAGTTCCGCTGCACGAAACGCCTGCCGGGTCCGCGCTTAGGAAGGTCGCGGGGCGAGCAGGGCGCGGAGCGCGTCGAGGGCGGCGTGCACGTCGAGGTCGGGGTCGAGCAGTGCGTGCAGCAGCAGCCCGTCGCCGACCGCGCCGAGCAGCGTGGCGATAGCGTCGGCCGGGGCGCCGGCGAAGACCGCGCCGCGCTCCTGCTCGGCGCGGACCGCCTGGATCATCATTTCCCGGTACCGGGACAGCATCGCGCCCATCCGGTCCCGCAGCGCCGGGTCGCGCTCGGCCTCGCGCATCGCCTCGAACATCAGCCGGGAAAGCACCGGGTCGATCGCGTCGCGGTCGGCGACCTCGGCCGCGATGAGCCCGATTAGGTCCTGCACGCCGGCTAGCGCCGCGAACTCGTCGGCCGGGACAGCTTGCGCGAACGCGTACATCGCCGCCTCCGTCAGCAGTTCCTGCTTGCCGCGGAAGTGGTAGCTGACCGCGCCGTGCGGCAGCCCCGCGCGCTCGGCGACCGCCCGGGTGGTCACCCGCCCCCAGCCGAGCTCGGCGATCAGCTCCGCGGCAGCCGCCATTAGCTTCTCCCGGGTCGGCGCGGACGCTACTGTCCGTCCGGCCTGTCCGTCTGACTTGTCCATATGGCCCAATCTAGCTAGGCTGACCGCATGATCACATCAACACCCAGCATTATCGGCGACCTGGCCGTCGAGACGGACGGGCTGGTCAAGACCTTCGGCGTGACCCGCGCTGTTGACGGCGTGAACCTCACCATCCCCCGAGGCAGCGTCTACGGCGTCCTCGGCCCGAACGGCGCCGGCAAGACGACGACGATCCGCATCCTCGCCACGCTGCTGCGCCCCGACGGTGGCAGCGCCCGCGTCCTCGGCCGCGACGTCGTCCGCGAGGCCGCCGCCGTGCGGAGTCTGGTCAGCCTCACCGGGCAGTTCGCGTCCGTGGATGCCGACCTGACCGCCGAGGAGAACCTGCTGCTGCTCTCCCGCCTGCTCGGCTTCTCCCGGCGCGGAGCCAGGCGGCGCGCCGATGAACTGCTCGCGGCGTTCGACCTCACCGGCGCCGCGCGGGACCAGGCTGCCCTGCTGTCTGGCGGCATGCGCCGCAAGCTGGACCTGGCGGCCAGCATCATCGTCGCTCCCGACCTGCTGTTCCTGGACGAGCCGACCACCGGCCTGGACCCGCGCAGCCGCAGCGGGCTGTGGGAGATTGTCCGAGGCATCGTGGCGGACGGGACGACCGTGCTGCTCACCACCCAGTACCTCGACGAGGCCGACAAGCTGGCCGACCGGATCGCGGTCATCGACCACGGCCGGGTGATCGCAGCCGGCACCCGCGGCGAGCTGAAGAACTCCGCGGGCAGCGCCGGCATCCGGATCCGGCTGCTCGACCCGGCCCAGCGGGACCGCGCCCGCGACCTGATCGCCGACCACCAGATCACCGTCAGGGACGAGCCCGACCCGGCCGTCATCTCCGCCCGGATCCCGGCACAGCAGCGCGCCGAGGCCGCCGGCGAGCTCGCCGCGCACGCGCTCGGCCGGCTTACCGGCGCCGGGATCGGGGTGAGCGACTTCGCGCTCGGCCAGCCCAGCCTCGACGAGGTCTTTCTCGCGCTCACCGGCAGCCAGGCCTCGCCGGCCCAGCCGGAACAGGCACAGCCGGCATCGGCTGGAACGGAGGCCGTCCGATGACCGCGATCTCATGGCACGAGCGCCCGGCCCCGGCCGGCCCAGCAGCAGCGTCACTCGCGTTCGCGTGGCGGTCACTGCTCAAGATCAAGCACGTACCGGAACAGCTCGGCGACGTCATCGGCATCCCGGTGCTGTTCACGCTGCTGTTCACCTACCTGTTCGGCGGCGCGGTGGCCGGCTCGACCCACGGCTACCTGCAGTTCCTGCTGCCCGGCACCCTCGCGCTGGCCGTCATGTTCGTCACCGTCTACAGCGGCGTCACGCTCAACGCCGACCTCGCCACCGGGGCGTTCGACCGGTTCCGGTCCATGCCGGTCTGGCGGCCCGCGCCGATCCTCGGCGCGCTGATCGGAGACATCGGCCGGTACCTGCTGGCCGCAGGGATCGTCATCGGGCTTGGCCTGGCGATGGGCTACCGGCCGGCCGGCGGCGCCGCCGGGGTGCTCGCCGCGACCGCGCTCGTCGTGGCGTTCGCCTCGGCCCTGTCGTGGGCCTGGATCACGCTGGGACTGGTCCTGCGCTCGCCGAATGCCGTGATGAGCATCGGCTTCGTCATCCTGTTCCCCGTCACCTTCATGAGCAGCATCTTCGTCGACCCCGCCACCATGCCCGGCTGGCTGCACGCCGTGAGCAACGCCAATCCGGTCAGCCACCTTGTCACTGCCACCCGGACGCTGATGGCCGGCACCGCCACCACCGCGCAGGTACTCTGGCCGGCGGCCGCGGCCGGGGCACTGATCGCGGTCTTCGCGCCGCTTACCGCGCTGCTGTACCAGCGCAAGTGAAACCCGGCAGCACCGCCCCGCGCCCCGGTAAACGGCGATTCCCTCCGCGGACGGCCGCCTGACATCCCGATGGCCGATGATCGACGGTTCCCTGTCCCACAGCACCTCGCCGCCGAGCACACCGGCGTAGAAGCGCTGCGGCCGGCCGCCTCGGAGGCGGCGATGAAGTGCGCGGGCACGATTCCTCGGCGGGCGCCGAGGACTTGGCCATCGCTAGCGCTCCATCATCGGGCGCACCTCGATGGTCCCGCCGAGCCGGGCGACCGGGATCCGTGCCGCGAACGCGATCGCCGCGTCGAGGCCTGGCGCGTCGTAGACGTAGTACCCGTCCAGCTCGCTTCCGGCCTCGACGGCGGGGCAGGCGGTCACCTGTGTCGTCCCGTCCTTCACGCGGACCGTCGCCGCCTCGCTCGCGGCCTGGAGCTGGTTGCCGTCGAGCACGCCCGGTGAGCGGCGGATCGCCTCGAATTCGGCGGTCGCCTTCTTTTGCTCCTCGGCGGGGAGCGCGCCGATCACCTGGTCAGCGCCGTTGAAGCGGACTTGGAGCAGGAACTTCATGTGATCTCTCCTTATTTTCCCTTGACTAGAGGACTTCGGCTGGCGGTTCGCTGCCGGGCAACGTGGGCTGCCGCGGACGAGGGCTAATCGGCCAGTTCCGGCGCGGGGACCTGACCGGGGGCGGCCGGGATGCCGCTTGGCTCAGTGGCGGGCTCGCCGCGGCTGTTGGCGGCGCGCAGCGCGATGACGGCGGCGGCGAGCAGGAAGAACGCGCAGGCCAGCAGGGCGCGGTGGAAGCCCGCGGTGAGCGCGGCATCGGGCGGGGCGTGCGCGGCCAGCAGAACGCCGGTGCGGGCGGTGGCGATGGCGGAGAAGATCGCCAGGCCGAGGGCGGTGCCGAGCTGCTGGGAGGCGTTCAGCAGCCCGGCGGCGAGCCCGGCCTTGTCCGCCGGGACGCCGGCGTTGGCGGCGGTGGTGACGGCGACCAGGACGGCGCCGATCCCGATCGCCATGATCACCAGGCCGGGGAGCAGGCTGGCGGGGTAGGTGCCGTGGGCCGGGATGCGGGACAGGTACCAGACCCCGACGGCGGCGAGCAGCGCTCCGGCGACGATCACCGGGCGGGTGCCGATGCGGGCGAACAGCCGGGAGGAGATCCCGGCCGCGACCACGATGCCGGCGGTGACCGGAAGGTAGGCCGAGCCGCTGCGGATGGGGCTGTAGCCCAGGACGTTCTGCATGTAGAGGGTGAGGAAGTAAAACACCGACACGAACGCGGCGAACGCGATCATTTGCACCGCGTCCGAGGCGGCCAGTCCTTTGATGCGGATGACGGTGAACGGGAACAGCGGGTCGCGGCGGCGCAGTTCGGTGACGGTGAAGGCGGCGAGCAGGACGGCTGCGGTGGCGAGCTCCCCGGTCGTGCGGGCGCTGCCCCAGCCCTGGTCCGGCGCCCGGACCAGGGCGTAGACCAGCAGCAGCATGCCGGCGGTGGCCAGCACCGCGCCCGGGATGTCGAACCCCGCGGGCCGGGCGCCGGGCCGCCCGGCGGGCACCAGCCGGTAGGCGCCGACGAGGATCAGCGCGCAGACCGGAAGGTTGACGAACAGCACCCACCGCCACCCCGGTCCCTGGGACAGCACGCCGCCGAGGAACACCCCGGCCGCGGCAGCGAGGCCTGAGATCGCGCCCCAGACGCCGAGCGCCCGGTTGCGATCGTCGCCGGAGTTGAAGCTGGTGGTCAGGATCGACAGCCCGGCCGGCGCCATCATCGCCGCCCCGGCGCCCTGCCCGAGCCGGGCGCCGACCAGCATGCCCGCGCTGCTGGCCAGGCCGCCGGCCAGCGAGCAGGCGGCGAACAGCGCCGTGCCCGCCACGAGCATCGGCCGGCGCCCGAGCAGGTCGCCGGCCCTGCCTCCGAGCAGCAGCAGCCCGCCGTAGGTGACCAGGTAGCCCGACAGCACCCACTGCAGGCCCTGCGCCGAGAAGCCCAGGTCTCGGCGGATCGACGGCAGGGCCACGTTCATGATCGAGGAATCGACGACGTCGAGGAACTGCACCGCGCACAGCAGCAGCAGGAGCAGCCTGCCGCGGCGGGTGGCCAGGAACGAAGCGGGCGGGGCGGTCACGAGAGCAGCCTCCAGCACTGGACGAATTAGTACAGTCCTGAGGCTAGCAGTAAGTGGACGATTTAGTACAGAGTCAGTTCAGGTATGCCCGTACCTGCCCGAGTCCGGCCTCCACCGCGGTGCGCAGCGACGCCATGTCCTTGCGGGCCTGGCTGAGCACCATCCCGCCCTCGATGCCGGCCAGCAGCCCGGCGGCCAGCACGGCGGGGACGGCGTCCGCGCGCAGTTCCCCACGCTGGCGCATCCGCTCCAGCGCGTCCGCCAGCAGCTGCTCCCAGGCGTCGAACCCGGCGGCGGCCTGCAATCGCGCAGCCTCGTTGCGGTTGGCGATCTCCGTTGCCAGCGTCCCGATCGGGCAGCCCGGCATGCCCGCCTGCTCGAAACCGGCCGCAAAGCCGGCCAGGGCCTGCTCCAGCCCGGCCAGCGACGACACGCCGCCGAGGGCCTGGGTCAGCCCGGCAACCACCTGCGCGCAACGGAACCCGACCGCCGCCGCCGCCAGCTCGTCGCGGCCGCTGAAGTAGTGGTAGAACTGGCCCTTGCCCGCCCCCGCGGCGGCCAGCACCTCATCTACGGTTGTCGCCGCGATCCCGTGTTCCGCGAACAGCTCCGCGGCCCGCTCCACGATCCGCTCGCGGCTGGCGCGCCCGCGCCTGGTCATCGGCTCACCCGGCATGCGCCCATGCTAGCCCCGGACTGTACCAGGCCGTCCAGTGCGTCACGTTCCGCTACGAGCTGAGTACCTGCGGCTAGCGCCCGGCCTGCTCGCCGCCCAGCATGACGAGCTCACCCGCATGGACGCCGGCAGCGAGACCGGCGAGGCGACCCGCCGCCGCACACAGCACCAGCTGGACCATGGAGGAAGCCGGCCTCACCGACGCATTACACCGAACCGGCGCAGGCAGGGCTCATCACGCAGCGCGACCAGTCCGGGACCGCTGCCATTCCCGCCAGCTGGTCGCAAGCACGCGGGCGCCGCTGCCCAGCCGGGTACCAGCCGCAAGGGGCTCAGGTGCCCGCCGGCCGGACGGTCGCACCCGCGCTGCGCTGCCGCCTTGGCCCGTCCGTCAGTCGCAGGCGGTCGGCAGGCCGAACCTGCCGAAGAGGCCCGGACTGGGGAAGCCGGTGATGGTGGCGATGCTGTCGCCGACGGTGGTGAAGACCATGATGCCGTAGCCCTGGCAGCGGGCGGACGTGCCGGGCAGGTAGGCGGCCAGCGCGGGGTGGCCGTTGGCGCGGGCGGGGACCAGGCGGATCGAATCGAGGCGGCCGCCGGCCGGGACGGTGGCGAAGAAGCGGGTGACCTCGGCGCGGCCGGTGATCCTCTCGAGCTCGGGCGGCATGGACAAGATCACGTCCTCGCGCAGCAGCGCGGCCAGGGCGGCGATGTCGCAGCGCTGCCAGGCGTCGGTGAACCGGTCCAGGACCTGCCGCTGGCGGTCATCCAGTGACAGGCGGGAGCCGTTCGGCGCGCCGGGTTCGGTGGCGGGCAGGGCGGCGCGGGCGCGCTGCAGCGCGCTGTTGACCGCCGGGACGCTCATTTCCAGCAGGGCCGCCACCTCGGCGGCGTTCCAGGCCAGCACGTCGCGCAGGATCAGCGCGGCGCGCTGCCTGGCGGGCAGCCGCTGCAGCGCGGTGATGAAGGCCAGCGAGACGCTCTCGCGCTGCTCGGCGATCGCCGCCGGGTCGCCGCCGGCACCGCTGAGCTGCTCCAGCAGGCGGTCGGGGTAGGGCTGCAGGTGACCGACCTCGCCCGCGGGGACGGGCCGCCGGCCCTTGGCGCGGATGATCTTCAGGCTGCTGGTCGTGGTGATCCGGTAAAGCCAGTGCAGCAGCGGCGCCGTGCCCTCATAGGCGCCCAGCGCCCGCCAGGCGCTGAGCAGGACGTCCTGCACGGCGTCGTCGGCGTCGTCCAGGGAGCCCAGCATCCGGTAGGCGTGCAGGCGCAGGGCGGGCAGGTACGGGCTGACCAGGGCCCGGAACGCCTCGCCGTCGCCGCCGCGGGCGGCGGCGAGCAGGTCCTCGGCCGTCAGCCTGCCGTGCGCCTGGGCTGCACTCACCCGCCCAGGGTAGCGCCCGGTCACGGCGGGCCGATGAATTCCGGCCCCGGCCGGGATCAGACAGGGCGGCCGGGGCGATCCGGCCTCGCCAGCGTCAACGGAAGGAAAGAACGTGCCAGGACAGTTCATGTGGTTCGACCTGAGCGCCGCCGATACGGGCCAGGCGGGCGAGTTTTACCGCGCCCTGTTCGGCTGGGCGCTCGCCCCGGCCGACGGCGGCGGGCCCTACCGGGCCTGGATCACCGACGGGCAGCAGCCCTGGGCGGGCATCGTGCAGGCCGGCCCGGGCTCCCCAGGAGACTGGCTGCCCTACGTGGTAGTGGAGGACCTGGACGAGACGGCCAAGAAGGCGGTGTCCCTGGGCGCCACCGTCATCACCGGGCCGGCCGACGGGCCGGCCGGCTCGTCGGTGACCATCGCCGACCCGGGCGGGGCGCAGCTGGCGCTGTTCAAGCCGCACGCCTTCCCGAGCTGACACCCGCCCGGGGCCGAGGTCCCCGCCTGCGTGACCCCGGCCCCGCCCAGCCACGGCCACCGCCGGGAACGTGCCGATCCCGCGGCCAGGATGCCCGCCGCGGAGCCGACCCGTTTAGCTCCGCATCCCGGCATGCCGCCGCGGGCGGACCCGCCAGCAGGCAAGATCGAGGGAACGCAGAAAGGAACCGGCATGGCCTACGACGAGGACCTGGCGGCGCGGGTCAGGGAAGTGCTCCCGCGCGGCGACGCGGTGACCGAGCGGCAGATGTTCGGCGGCCTGGCATTCATGCTCGGCGGCCACATGTTCTGCGGGGTCGTCAAGGACACGCTCATGATCCGTCTCGGGCCCGACGCCGCCGCAAACGCCCTGGACCAGCCGCACGTGCGCCCGATGGACTTCACCGGGCGGCCGATGAAAGGCATGGTCTTCGTCGAGCCCGCCGGACTGCACGGCACGGCCTTGCGGGACTGGGTGCACGCCGCCGCCGGCCACGCCCGGGCACTGCCGCCCAAGCCTGCGGCCCCGCCCGCCCGCAGGCGCCGGTGACACCGCGGAAACGCGTCCCACTGCGGTCCCGGACCCAGACCGGTTAGAGCGTTGGCTGGCCGTTAGCGCCCCCTGGTCCAGCGCCCGCCGGAAGTCCTCCACCGAGGGCGCCGCGCGGGCCGCCCGGCCGCGTCCCGGTAGAGGCGGCAGGACAGGCCCGGTACCTGGCCCGGCGCGGCGAACGGGCCCAGGCCATTGATCAGCAGCGTCGGCGAGCCCGGCCATCCCCGTCTCCGCCGCATCCCGCTCATCGGCGACCTGGCGGCGGCGGACCAACGCATCCGGGTGGCCGGCCAGGGCGGCTGCCAGCCGCTCCTCGAACGCGGCAGCGTTCGGCCAGCCCGGGACGGTCAGCACGGTCAACTCCATGAAGCAGCTCCTCAGGCAGGCTACGACCCAGGCTAAACCGTCCACCTGGCTTGGAAGGTGAAGGGACGTTGCGGCAGTCAGGCCTGCTTGCCCAGGTCGCGGAGGGCGTCCTCACGGCGGAAGGCCGGGCAGGCGTCGGTCACGGCTCCGATGACGGCTCAGCGGCCAGTTACCGGATGAGCGGGTCCTGGCCGCTCAGCGGATCGTCGCGGCGGCGGAGCTGATGTTCGAGAACAGGGTAGCGGAGACCACGCTTGAGGACATCCGGCCGGCGGCCGGGTGAGCGGCTCGCAGGTGTACCACCACTTCGAGGACAAGCAGGCGCTGGTCCGCGCGGTGATCGAGTACCAGGCTGATGCCGTGCTGGACATCCAGGGCGCGAACCTGGACCGGCTGGACACTATGGACGGCCTGCGCGCCTGGCGTGACTTCCTGGTCGAGCGCCAGCACCAGCGCCGGCGCGGATGCCGGGGCGGCTGCCCCATCGGCGCCCTGGGCGCCGAGGTGGCCGAGACCGACGCCGCGGCCGCCTCGCGGCGGCCGGGGACTGCGCGGCTGGGAAGGCCGGATCCGCGACGGGTTCGGGTCATGCACGCGCGCGGCGGCCTTCCCGCGCAGACCTACCCCGAGGACCTCGCGCTAGCAACGCTCGCCGTCCTGCAAGGCGGCCTCCTGCTGACCCAGCTCCAGCGCGACACCAGGCCACTGGAAGTCGCGCTCGACGCCATGCTGGACCGCGTCCAGTCCCCCGGCGAAGCCGCATAGCCGCGAACGAGCCCCGTCAGCGGATCATGCCCCGGCAAAACGCTGCGAGTCGGGACGGTAAGCGGCAGAGCCTGCGGGCGGCCAGGGTCGGCGCGGGACCGGACGCGGACCTTGCCGGGTACCCGGGCGGGGTGCTCAAACGCTGACACGGAAGGGTGCGCCGGGTGCCTGCTGCCTGGCTGACCGTGCTGTCGCGGGCCGGGCTGGCCGTCGCGTTCGCCAGCGCCGCCGGGATCGCCTGGGACATCTACGGCCGCCGCCACCGCCAGCGCATACCGGCCAAGGCTGCGTAGCATTGTTGTCACATGCCGAATCGCGCGTGCCGCACGGCTTCGACCATAGCGGCAGGACCGGTCATCTCGACATGGGCCGCGTCCTGTCGGCCGAAGAGGTAGAGCAGCAGCTCGCCCGGGGGCCCGGCGACGCGCGCGGCGGGTTCTCCCCGCCGTGCCCGGATGGTCTTGCCGCTTCCAGCCCACTGGAGCTCAAGGCCTGCGCCGCGCAGTCGCCGCGCGAGGAACCAGGACTGGCGGCTGATGTTGCGCCAGAGGGCCTCGTCCATGGCACGCTCGTTTGCCCGGGGACCTAGGCTGTTGGCTCTGCGTACGTCCTCGTGGTGGACGAAGAACTCGTTGAGGCTCGGCAGCCGCCGCACCCATCCGGTACGGAAGAAGCCTGGCGGCGGTCCCGACCGGAGCGTCGCGACGAGCCATGGGAAGTCCCGCAGCGCGAGCGCTGCTTGCCGCCGTGCGGCCAGGCGGCTCCACGCGCCGGGCACGACAAGCCCGGGCCGGCGAGCGGGTCGCGCTCGCGAAGGACGAGGTGCGCGGCGACATCGCGGGTTGTCCACGGTGGGAGGAGGGTCGGTGCATCGGGACCGAGTTCGGCGAGCAGGTTGGCCAGCTGCGCCCGCTCGACCGCGTCGAAGAACGGGCCGGCCATATCGCCAGAGTACCGAGCCGACGGCGGACTTCGAGGCTCCTGGGCGAGAGCCGTATCAGGCGAAGGTGACCTCGCATTCGGGAGGCTCCCCGCTTCCATCACCCGGGCAGGAAGGTCACCGGCGCCCGTGCAGCCTTTGAAGGCAGCACCGAGGAGCCTCGGCTCTTGATGCGGCAGGCCGTTTGCTGGATGGCTCTTAGCCAGTGGGGATTCGTCACGGCGGGCGGCAACCTCAGCTGCTGGAGGGGACGCCGACGCACAGCCTCGGGGGGTTGTCCTTGGACGCGGGAGGCCGGCAATGCGCCTCATGCGCACCCTTCGGTAGCGCTGCCCGTGCAGGGTCGCAGCAGGGCGAGTCCACGGCGCATCGCGGGGCGCCCGGAAGGTTGCTGGTAGACGGGGTTCGCGGTTGCGCGCCGCTGGGCAGGTCGCGAGCGGGCCAACACGAGCGGCCGACTTTTTGGCATCCTTCAGGCTCACCTGGTGTCTTCGGCGGGGGCGGTGGCGGCGGCTTTGGCGGCCAGGACGGCGTCGCTGAGCGCGGTGATGTCGTAGCTGCCGTAGTGGCGGCGGCCGTTGATGAAGAAGGTCGGGGTGCCGGTGACGTCGCTGAGGTCGGCGGTGTCGACGTCCTCGGCGATCCGCGCGGCGCCTGCGCGCTTGCGGAGCCGCTCGGCGAATCGCTCGCCGTCAAGCCCGAGGTCGCCGGCGTAACGGGTTAGGTCGCGCGGCTGGAGGGCGTCCTGGTGCTGCAGGAGCAGGTCGTGCATCCCCCAGAACGCGCCCTGGTCCTCGGCGGCCTCGGCGGCCTCGGCGGCGAGCTGGGCGTGCGGGTGGACGTCGTTGAGCGGGAGGTGGCGCCACACGTACCGGACGTCGCCGTGGCCGGCGAGCAGTTCGCGGAGGGCGGGCTCGGCCTGGCCGCAGTAGGGGCACTCGAAGTCGCCGTACTCCACGATGGTGACGGGCGCCCGGGCGGGGCCGCGGATGCGGTCGCGGGCCGGGTCGACCGGGGCGCCGAGGTCGGTGATTACCTCCGCGCCGCCGAGCAGGGCGCGGACCTGCAGCCGGGCCGGCAGGAGGCTGGCGGCGCGGAAGATCAGCCAGGTGAGCGCCGGCGCGGCGAGCACGGTGGACAGGACGCCGAGCTTGGCTTCTTGCAGCTGGGCGCCGGTGAAGGCGAGGGTCGCGATCAGGATGGACACCGCGAAGCCGATTCCTGCGATCGTGCCCACGCCGGCGACGGTCACCCAGCCCACCGGCGGCCCGAGCCGTCCCCGGCTCAGGCGGGTGAGCAGCCACGACGCGCCGGTGATGCCGAGGGGCTTGCCCGCGACGTAGCCGATGAGGATGCCCAGGGTGATGGGGGAGGTGTAGGCGCGGGCGAGGAAGGCGCCGCCGAGGGGGATGCCCGCGTTGGCGAGCGCGAACAGCGGGACGATGAGGTAGCTGGTCCAGGGATGGTACAGCTGCTGGAGCCGCTCGTTCGGGGACAGCGCCGTGGCGAGCCCGGCGCGCGCCGACTGCGCCAGATCGGGGGTCGGCTGCTCGCGGAAGCTGCGGAACAGGTCGCTGGCGCGTTCCAGGTCGGCCCGGGACGCCGGGTAGGCGACGGTCAGCAGCCCCATCACCAGGCCGACGACGACTGGGTCGACGCCGGACTTCAGGACCGCGACCCACGCCGCGATCCCCGCTGCCGCGTAGACAGCCCCGGACCGGATCCCGGCCCGGCGCAGGAGCAGGATCACGGCGAAGATCCCGGCCGCCACGCCCAGCGGGACTAGGACGACGGCGGTGCTGTAGGCGGCGCCGATCACTACCAGCGAGACCAGGTCATCGACGACCGCGACCGACAGCAGGAACGCGCGCACCCGGTCGGGGAACCGGGGCCCGGTCAGCGCCAGCGTCCCGAGCGCGAACGCCGAGTCCGTCGACATGGCCGCGCCCCAGCCGTGAGCGGCCGGGCCGCCGGCGTTGACGGCCAGGTAGATGCCGACGGGGACGACCAGGCCACCCAGGCCGGCCGCGACGGGCAGCGCCAGCCGGGCCCGCTCGCGCAGTTCGCCCATGTCGAACTCGCGGCGGGCCTCCAGGCCGAAGACGAAGAAGAAGAACGTCATCAGCCCGCTGTTAACCCATTCGCGCAGATCCAGCGACACCCCGGTATTGACGAGCCGGACCGACAGCCGGGCGCCCCAGACCGTCTCATACGACGACGCGCTGATGTTCACCCAGACCAGCGCGGCCACCGCCATGCCCAGCAGCACCGCCGCGCTGCCGGTCTCCGTGCGCAGGAACACCCGCAGCGGCGTCTGCAGATTCCGCGCCCACGCCGTCCGCCCGGAAAACGGGTGCACCGCCGCCGGCGGCCCCTCCTCAGACACGGCATTCCTCCCCCGCGGAGGCCGCACCAGCCCGCACAGCGCAGGCCAGCAGCTACCGACCGGACGCGCGGCTAGCTGTCCCACCTCCGGAAAGGCCATGCTAACGGCAGCGCCCGCCCGCCGCGTCGGCGCCGTGCTGTCGGCCGCCCGACAAGGCCGCGGGCACCCCAGCGAGCCGGTGGAGCGTGGGGTGCGGCGGTTAAGGGGCGATGGCGCTGGAGGAGCACGGCGCCGGCCGTGGCTGCGGTGCCGGCGCTAGGCGACTGCGGCGAGCAGCGCGTACTGTGCGGTAGTGGCTCAGGAAAACGCGGTGGCGTAGTCGGCGGCGAACTGCCCGAAAGAGCGGCCCGGCCGGCCGAGGACGGCCGACAGGTCGTCGGTGACCCACTCGGCGTCGCCGTCAGCCGTCAGGCTGAACGCCTGGGCGTTCATCTCGGCGACCGGCGCCGGGACGCCGGCCCTGATCATCGCGTCCCGGTTCTCGTCGAAGCTGAGCTCGGTGTAGGTGACTGCCCGGCCCAGCAGCCCGGACAGGACCGCCGCGACGTCGTAGTTGGAGATCAGCTCCGGGCCGGTGAGCCAGTAGGTCTTCCCGGCGTGGGAGGCGGGCGCGGCGGCGATCTCGGCGGCCACCGCGCCGACGTCGCGGGCGTCGACCATGCCGGCCCGTCCCTTGCCCGCCGAGGAGCCGAAACCGCTCGTCCTGGCGATCGCGGGCGCCAGCGCCAGGACGTTCTGCATGTAGGCGTTGGAGCGCAGCAGCGTGTGGGCAAGTCCGGAGGCGGCCAGTCCGGCCTCGATCTCGGCTTGGCCGCGCCGCCGGGCGATGGGGGAGTCGGCCGACGCCTTGCTGCTGGCCTTGACGACGTGCCCGACGCCGGCCCGGGCGGCGCTCGCGACGACGTTCAGCTCCTGCGCGGGGACGGCCGGGCTGACCAGGACGACCGCAGTGACGCCGGCCATCGCCTCGTCGATGCTCGCCGGGACGTCCAGGTCGCCGACGGCGACCTCGGCGCCCGCGTGGGCCAGTGGCTCCACCTTCTCCGGGTCGCGTGCCAGCACGCGGACGGGCACCCCCCGCAGGATCAGCGAGCGCACGGCTTCGGCGCCGACCTTCCCGGCCGTCGTTACGAGGATCATGAACTGGTTTCCTCCCGCTAGTGAATGGGTTACGTAGCCCACTCTGCCCGACCAGGACTGGGCTGTCAAACCCAGAATGTTGATATCATCAGGAACATGGCGAACGAGACGCGCCGTCGGCCCAGCCTGACGGCCAAGGGCGAGCGGACCCGCGCCAGGATCGTGGCCGCCGCCGCCGCGCTGATCTACGAGCGGGGCGTCGCCGGCACCACCCTCGACGACGTCCGAACGGCGGCGGAGGTCAGCGGCTCGCAGCTGTCCCACTACTTCGCCGCCAAGGACGAGCTCGTGCAGGCGGTCATCGACCACCAGGCGGACGTTGTCGTCGGCAATCAGGAACAAGCCGACCTCGGCACCACCGAGGGCATCAAGGCCTGGCGGGACATGGTGATCTCCGCCGCCAGGAGCGACGACGCCAAGGGCGGATGCCCCCTCGGGTCGCTGGGCGGCCAGCTCGCCGAGACAGACCCGGAGGCCCGGGCCCTCATCGCCGCCGGCTTCGCGCGGTGGTCGTCCGCCATCGGCGTCGGTCTGCGGTCCCTCCAGGCCGCCGGGCGCCTCCCGGCAGGCGTCAGTCCCGACGACCTCGCGGTGACGCTGCTCGCCGCGCTTCAGGGCGGGCTTCTCCTCGCCCAGGTCCAGCGCGACACCCGCCCCCTGGAAACCGCCGTCGACACCATCCTCGCCCTCGCCGCCACCCGATGAACCCGCCCGGTTCCAACGCAGCGGCGGCAATCGGCCGACACCGAGGGCAAAGAACCGTGGCGGCGCAGGCGAAGCCGCCTTTCGTTCACGGTAATTCAAAAAACTTTCATCGAACGGACCGTGGCCTTCTCGATCGCCGCAACGCTTCCCGGGCAGGCGGGCAGGCGGGCAGGCGGGCATCAGGTGCGCGGCGGCCGCACGTCCGGCGGCGTGATCGTCCGCGTCCTGCAGGGCATCCTCGCCCTGACCGCCGCGATCTGGCACAACGAGACCACCGCCCAGCCCACCCTGCGCTCGCTGACGACCTACGACCATTGACCGCCTGGGCTGCCGGCGTGGTCCCCGTCCTCACCGTGGCAGCTCCGCGTCCCGGGGTTCGGCGTCTGCGGGCTCGGTGTCCTGCGCGGCGGGGATGAGCAGGCTGACCCGGTCGCCGGGGGCCAGGGTGATGTCCGGGTGAGGCTGGCGGAGCGAGCCGCCGCGCAGCACCGAAACCGGGGTGGCTGTCCGGCGGCCAGCTGACGTCGCCCAGTTTCCGCCCGGCCGCGGGCGAGTCGCCGGTGATGGTGATCTCGGCGACGTAGTAGCCGGGCAGCGGGACGGACGGATGCTCGAGCATGGCCTGCGGGTCGTCGGGCTCCCCGTCGGCGGCGGCCTGCGCGTGCGCGGCCTCGTCGGCGGTGCCGGCGACCCGGCGTGCGAGCGCGCGCAGCACGCCCTCGCTGGTGACCCACCCTTCGAGCTGCCGCTCGTCCGGTGATACCACGGGCAGCCCGTCCCGGCCGTAGACCGCCAGCTGGCGCAGGGCCGGGCCGAGCGATTCCGAGGAGAACAGCGTCTGTATGTCATGCCGCTCGGCAACCAGGCCGGGAAGCGCAGTCCCGTCCGGCCATTCCCCGGCGCCGTCCCTGGCCGGCCGGCTGCGCGGCCTTGGCGTCCGGGGGGACCGGGAGCGCGGGCCGGAACGGGTGCATGACGTCGGTGATCTTCAGGTCCGCCACGGCGCGCCACGGGGCGGCGCGGTCGATGTCGGTGCCGCGGCGCAGCAGCTTGGTGGTGTAGATGGTGCCGTAGCTGAGCGCCCTCGACACGGTGGTGGCGATCGCGACGGCGAGCATGACCGGGAGGGTGAGGGAGAAGTCGCCGGTCATCTCGACGACGCTGGCGAGGGAGGTCAGCGGGGCGCGGGCGGCGGAGGTGAACACCGCGCCCATCGCGACCACGGCGTACAGCGCCGGCTGGCCGGCGCCGGCGCCGAACAGGTGGTCGACGATGTCGCCGTAGGCCATCCCCATGGTGACGCCGATGAACAGCGACGGGGCGAAGATGCCGCCGGAGCCGCCGATGCCCATCGTCACGCTGGTCGCGAGGATCTTCCCGAAGGCGAGCACGATCAGGAACCAGATCGCGTAGTCGCCGGCGGTGGCCTTGAACATGACCGGGTAGCCGACGCCGTACATCTGCGGGAGCGCGAGCAGCAGCAGGCCGAACGCGAGGCCGAGGACGACGGGCCTGGCCCATTCGGGGCGGCCCTTCCAGAGCGCGTCGCACCAGTCCTCGATCTTGTAGAGGACGCTCTTGAACGCCAGGCCCGATCAGCGCGGCGAGGACGGCGAGGACGGCGACGAGCAGGTAGTTGCGCGGGCTGCCGAGCGTGATGCCGGCCGGGAACCCGGACAGGAACGGCTTGTCGCCCAGGAACGGGATGGCGACGGCGTCGGCGATCATCGCCGAGAGCATGACGGTGAACAGGGCGTCGACGGCGAACTCGCGCAGGATGATCTCGACGCCGAAGAACACGCCGGTGATCGGGGCGTTGAAGGTGGCGGAGATGCCGCCCGCGGCGCCGCAGGCGACCATGATCCGCAGCCGGTTCTCCGGCAGCTTGACCCACTGGCCGACGCTGGAGGCCAGCGCGGAGCCGATCTGCACGATCGGCCCCTCGCGGCCGACCGAGCCGCCGGAGCCGATGCACAGCGCGGAGGCCAGGGACTTGACCACGGCGACCTGCCAGCGGATCCGGCCGCCGTTGTCGGCGACCGCGACCATCACCTCGGGCACCCCGTGCCCGCGGGCCTCCCGCGCCCAGTTGTAGATCAGCGGGCCGTACAGCAGCCCGCCGATCGACGGGATCACCACGAAGAACCCCAGGCCCAGCCACGGCAGGTGGCTGCTGCCCACGTACCCGGCCTGGCCGAACTCGTCGTGCCCGGTCGCCAGCCAGGTGAAGAAGTAGACCAGGTACCGGAACACCACCGCGCCGAGGCCCGCGCCGACGCCCACCAGCAGCGCCAGCAGGAACATGCCGCTGCGCCCGGCCCGCAGCCACGCCGCCGCGCGGGCGAGGGCCTGCCCGTCTCGGCGATCGTCATGGCTGCCGCTCCTGCGCGCGAGGCTGGATCGTGGGAACCAGCGGAACGGGCGCGGGGAACCTGGCCAGGATTCCCGCGACCAGCGCGCGCTGCCGCCCCGCGGCCTCCTCGGCCACTTTCCGGCCCGCCGCGGTCACCGAGATGAGCACCGCGCGGCGATCACGGCTCGCCCGGCGCGCGCGGACCAGGCCCTGGCGCGCCAGCCTGTCGCACATCCGCCCGGCCCACGGCCAGCACCGCGTCCACGGCAGCGGGGTCCGCTTGCGGTTCTCTTGCCACCTGACCGCCCTATCGCGTGCGTCGGCCAATGATTGCATCATACAATATTTGTATCATGCATCACGATCATGAGCCGGCGCAGGGCGGTTCTTGCGGTGCGCGGCGCCGGCCGGGACGGCGGCTGTGCACCGGCAGGCCCGGAGGCCGGCCGCCGCGGCGCGGGACCGGGTCAGGACGGGCCGTAGTCGGTGAAGACCCTCCGGTAGATGGTGCCGTGGCCGACCTCGCCGCCGGACCAGAGGGTGAATCGCTCCCCAGCGCCGAGATAGGCGTCCGCGTGGTCGTCGGACACCCTGGCCGTCACCGTGGCGTGGTCGCCGGGACGGAGCGGCTCGTCGCTGTCCCACCACATCTCCGCCGGCAGGAGCAGGGCCGGGCCCCCGTCGGCGCGCAGGGGCAGGGCCGCGATCATCAGGGCGCGGGTGTGGCTCTGGTACTGCCGGGCGGGCGGGTGCAGTGCCCCGGGGCGAGGCTCGACGGGGTCGAGTGTGATCTGCGCCCTGTACCTGAACTGCCGCATCTTCATCACCTGCCACGGAACCGGCCATTGCCTGGCATGATACAAATATTGTCTTATACAATAGTTACTCTCATGGTCCGATCACAAGGCGGAAGGGGTCGCCGGAATGCCATCGGCAGAAGACGGGGACGCCCCCGCGCTCGAGCCCGGGACCGCGGAGGTGCTGCAGGCCGCGACGCGGGTGCTGGCCGGGGTGGCGCTGCGCAGCCTGGACGTCCTGGACTCGGCGGTGACCCTGCCGCAGTTCCGGCTGCTGGCCGTGCTCGCCGACCTGGGGCCGGCGCCGTCCGGGCAGGCCGCCCGGGCGCTCGGCCTGGACCCGTCGACCATCACTCGGCTGGCCGACCGGATGGTCGCGGCCGGGCACGTGGCCCGCGGCACCGACCCGCAGCACCGCGGCGTGGTCACGCTCCGGCTGACCGCCACCGGCCGGGGCCTGGTAGCGGCCGCCGACGCGTGGCGGCGCCGTGAGCTGGCCCGCATCATGGCACGGCTCCAGCCCCAGGAGCGGGCGGCGGTGACCGACGCGCTCGGGCTGCTAGTCGGCGCGGCAGGCGACGACTACGGGATCACCGCCAACTCCCCGGTACCTCTGTGAGCCGCCCGCCGGCCAGCGCTACCTGACCCCGACAAGACAATAACCCACAGACCCGGGAAGACGCTCCTCATGACCATCGGAATACTCGCCGCCGGGCTCGGGCTCCTGATCAGCGCCGCGGCCATCATCATCCCCCGGATAGTGAACCGCGGAAACAACCCGGAAGACCACACAGACTCACTGGCCTACCTGAAGCAAACCGGCCGGACCGCACAGGACATCGCCCGCGGCAACGCAGGCCCGGCCTTCCAGCAGAAGAACGAAGCCGGGTCACAGCAGGCGGGCGGCTCAGGCGGTCCCCCGGGTAAGCATGCAGGCTAGGCGGCTAGGGTTCCGCCACCCGGAATCGGTGCTCGGCGCGCTCTCGACGAGGAAGCTTGCTAACCGGCCGGAGCCCCGCCCTCGCGGGCAGGACCGGCCGCGTGGCCACTTGAGGCGGCGGGGAGGTCATCGAACTGGACTGCGGGATCACGGTCTACCCGGCCCGGTCTGGAGGAGGCCGCTGGCGGGCAGTCTGGCACCAGGCCGGGAAACGGCAGCAGTGCGAGGCACCAACCCCGGAGAAGCTTGCCGCCAGCCTGCCAGGGGGACTTGGGCAGGGCGGTCATACGTGCGACCCGTCATTGCTTGCACGCACGGCAGCCTCGATAATCGCAGGCAGGATGATCGGGCGGAGCGGGGCGAGGTGCTCCAGGGTGCTACGGTCCTGAAAGAGGCCACAATCGTAGAGATGACCGAGGACCGGATCCGGGTCGCGCTGGCAGACGACGACGTCCTGCTGCGCGAGGGTCTCGCGAGCCTGCTTGAGCGCTCGGGCTTCGACGTCGTTGGGCGGTGCGCGGACGCGACGCTGCTGCTCGCCCTTGTGCGCGAGCAGCAGCCGGAGCTGGTGATCGTGGACATCCGGATGCCTCCTGGTTACTCCGCCGAAGGACTCGAGGCGGCCCGCCAGATCCGCGCGGAATTTCCGGATATCGCCATCCTCGTCCTCTCCGCGCATGTCGAGGTCGAGCACGCGCTGGGTCTCCTGGCCAGCGGCCAGCGCAGCGGCTACCTGCTGAAGAGCCGCGTCATCGACGTCGAAGACTTCCTTGATACGTTGAAGCGCCTGGTGCGGGGCGCCTCGGTGGTCGACCCGGCTCTGGTCGCCGAGCTCGTCACCGCCCGCCACGCGGACGATCCGCTCGACGTGCTGTCTCCCAGGGAGCGCGAAGTTCTGGCGCTGATGGCGGAGGGGCGCTCTAATAGCGGGATCGCGCAGAAACTGTGGGTGACTGAAGGGACCGTGGAGAAGCACATCGGCAGCATCCTGATGAAGCTTCGCCTGCCGGAAACCGATGATATGCACCGGCGTGTCCTCGCCGTGCTCACCTTTCTTGACGCGCTCTAGCGGACCTGGCCGAGGAGCCGCCGGATGCCGTCGGCCGAAAGCTCGGCCTTTGGCAGGAAGCCGAGCGCCGGACTCTCGGCAATCATGTCGGCATAGTCATCCTCGGTGTCCGACGAGATCATGATGACCGCCAGTTCGCGGGCATGGCTCTCGGCGAGGCGGCGCGCGACATCAAAACCGTCTTCGTCGCCGAGCATGATGTCGACCAGAACGACATCTGGCTGCAGTTCGCTGGCCCGCAGGAGCGCCTCGCCACTGTTTGATGCCGTGCCGGCCACCCGCACCCCATCCAGGTCGAGGACGCGGCGCGCGGTTTCGACGAATGCCTCGTTGTCGTCAACGAGAAGACAGCGCATAAGCACCTCACCAGCATTGCTGTCGGCAGGGACCGCCGACATGGAGGCCAGCCAGAATCACCACGGTTCCCGGTGGGCTTCCGCCGAGCGGGAACGATCCGCGCTCAGTCCAAGGCCGCTCCCTTCAGAGGGCGCTCACCTCGTCCCGCGGCGTGTTCGACAGCGGCGTGCGTGGTCAGCGCTCCATTGCCTTCCTGCCCGCCGCGGCCTGGGCCGCGGCCTGTTCCGTCCGGTGTTGTCGCCCTGGCCGGCTCCGCGTGCTGCGCGGCCGGCCAGGGCCTGAGAAAAGGATCACCCCGCACTTGCCAGCTTTCATCGGGGCCAGCTTCCGTTCACGCTTGGTGCTGACTCCACTTACGGCAGTAGGGGTAGCCAGAAGTGAGTCTTGGTGTCTCCCCCGTGGATTGCGCCAGGTCAATCAGGGATCGTCGTCCTTATGCGAAGCCAACCAGCGGAGGTCATCACGTGCGAACATCAGCCTCGGTGCGCAGACGCACTGGCGCCGGATCGCATGGCCGCGCACGTCGTGTCCGGTCATCCCGAGCAAGGATGGAGCCTGCTCTGCAACGGAATCGTCGTCTTCGACGATGCTGGTGCGCTGCTCCCGGACGGTCGGGTACTCGATCCTTGTGCCGGCGGCGCGCTGCCGACGTGCGTGCCCTTCGCGGCTGTGTGACCTGGGGATGACCCAGCATCCGGACCGGCCCAAGGGGGCCCGGCTCCGCGCCGACCAACCGCAAAATCGAAAGCTCCGCCCCGGTGCCCCCACCCGCGGCGGACAGGTGCCCCGGGCCGAGCCGCTACCCCCGGCGGCCGACCCCCGGGCCCGGGGCACCCTCAGCGTCAGCGCGGCGGCACCCGATGGCTGACGCTATGCTCGCCTCGCGTTCACGGAGCCGCCCCGCATCCTTGTCCAGCTGACGCCTACGCGACCTGGCGATCGGAGCTGAACGCGTAACGAGCCTCGGTGCGTTGCCAGTTGTGAGCGTTGTGTCACGCGAGTAGCGTCGTTGAGGATCAACGCTGTTGGGGGAGGGCATGCCCGCTGATCGCTGGTTCGGGGTCGGGTGCTGCGGAGTCGCCCAGGAACTGGCGGGTGCCCGTGCGGCCGACGACGCCCTCATTCACGATGACCCGAAGCTGCTGATCGTCTTCTGTTCGCACGCACACGACCTTAGGCAACTGCTCTGGCAGATCCGTGAACGGGCGGGCGACGTCCCCTTGATCGGCTGCACGACCGCCGGGGAGATCGCGACCGCCGGCCCGGGCGGCGCCAGCGTGGTCGTCACGGCCCTGGGCGGCAGCGGGTTCGCGGTGCGGACGGCTGTCGCCACCGAGGCGTCGGGGAACCTGCGGGAGGCGGGGGCACACGTGGCGCGGAGCCTGCCCGATCGCGCGGATCTCCCGCACAAGGTGGCGCTGCTGCTGAGCGACGGCCTGGCCGGCGACCAGCAGGAAGTTGTCCGCGGCGCCCATGGCGTTCTCGGCGCGGCAGTACCACTCGTCGGGGGCTGCGCGGGCGACGACCTCAAGATGAGCCAGACATGCCAGCTCTACGCCGACCACGTCCTGTCCGACTCGGTGGTCGCGGCTGGCATCGCCACGAACGGACCGCTCGGCATCGGCGTCCGTCACGGCTGTCGGAGGGTCGGCGAGCCGATGGTCGTGACGTCCAGCAGGAGCAACCGTGTCCACACCCTCGACGACCGGCCCGCGCTCGACGCCTACCTCAAGCGTCTCGGCATCTCCGAACCGGCGCTCCAGGACCAGGAGGGGCTGACGCGACTTGCGCTCACCCACCCGCTCGGCCTGGGCCGCCCGAACGGCGCGGATCAGGTGTGCTTCATCGGCGGCGCAGACTTCGCTGAACGGTCGCTTTCCTGCATCGCCGAGGTCCCGCAAGGCGCCCTGGTATGGATGATGGAGAGCGATGCCCGGTCGGTGCTCGAGGCCACCGAGGCGGCGTGCAGCGACTCCCTCGCCGCGCTGGGCGGACGTCCTCCACTTGGCATGATCGCCTTCGACTGCATCGGCAGGCGCTCCGTCCTCGGCGAGGAGGGCATCCGCAGAGAGACTGACCGACTTGCCGCGATGGCGTCGGGGGCGCCGGTGGCGGGGTTCTACACCTACGGCGAGATCGCCAGGACACGAGGTGCCCGCGGCTTTCACAACCACGCCCTCGCGGTACTGTCGGTCGGCTGACATGGCCAGTTCGGAGTGGCCGACCCAGCAGCTCGCGGAGTTCGTCGCTAGCGTCTCGCCAAGCACGACCGAGGCTGCGGCCGCCCGGGCGGCGGTCGAGCGCGCGGCCGAGGTGTTCGACGCGGAAGTGGCGGCGATCGTGGCCGACGGGGAACTCCTCGCAGCCGTGGGCTACGCGGAGGGCACCGAGCCCGTCGACGAGCTCAGGCGCGTACAGCCAGGTGCTCCGGACTCCCGGCTGAAGGTGCCCGGTGTTGGCTGGTGCGCGGTCGCGGCGGCCGGTCTCGCGTATCCGCCCGGCGCGACGCTGATACTCGCGCGACCGTACGCCCTGACACGCCAGGAAACCGCTCTCCTAGGCGGGATGGCGCGCGTCGCGGCGATGACGATGACGATGCTCAGCGTCCTTGATCACGAGCGCGCCGCGCGCAAGGAGGTCGAGCGCCTCGCGAGGGAGCAGGCGGCGCTGCGCCGGGTCGCGACGCTCGTGGCCAAGGCTGTCTCGGCGGCGGAGATCTTCTCCGCCGTCGCCGAGGAAGTCGGGAACGCGCTGTCGGCTGCGGACTTCGCTATGGTGGCCCGCTACGATCCCGACCACCGCGTCGAGGTCGTCGGCGGGTGGAGCCGAGCCGGCGGCCTTTCCCTCGTCGGACGCCGTTCGATGCTGGGCGGCAAGAACGTCAGCACTCTCGTGTTCGAGCGCAATGGGCCTGCGCGTGTCGATGACCATCTCGTGGAAGGCAGCGAAACCCTCACCGCGGCCGCTCGTGAGCTCGGCATGCGCTCGTCGGCGGGCGCGCCGATCAGCGTGGAGGGCCGCCTGTGGGGGGTGATGATCGTCGCGTCGACGCGTGAGAACGCGCTCCTCCCCGGCACGGAATACCGGCTGGCCGAGTTCACCGAGCTGATAGCCACCACGATCGCGAACACCCAGGCGCGCCAGGAAGCGAGCGCCCTCGCCGACGAGCAGGCGGCGCTGCGGCGGGTGGCGACGCTCGTCGCCCGCGGCGAGCCACCGGGCGGGGTGTTCGCGGCGGTCGCGCAGGAAGTCGGCCGTCTGCTTCCCGCTGACCTCACGCTCATAGGCCGCTACGAGGACGGCGTGGTGACGGGCCTCGGCGGGTGGAGCGGCACGGGAGACCCCGTGCCGACCAGCGCCCGGGTGAGCATAGGCGGGCGGAACGTCACCGAGACGGTCTACAAGAGCGGGCGTCCCGCACGGCTCGATAGCTACTCCGGCGCCTCCGGCGACGCGGCCACCGACGCACGGGACAGGGGCATCAGTGCATCGGTCGGCGTGCCGATCAACGTCGAGGGCCGCCTCTGGGGCATCATGGTCGCGGCCTCCACCCACGGACAGCCGCTGCCGCCCGGCACGGAGGAGCGCCTGGCCGGTTTCACGGAACTGGTCGCGACCGCGATCTCCAACGCCGAGGCCCGAGGAGAGTTGCGGCGAGTCGCGGACGAGCAAGCCGCGTTGCGCCGGGTGGCGACGCTGGTCGCTCAGGGAGCGCCGTCGTCGACGGTGTTCGAGGCCGTCGCCAGGGAGATCGGCCAGATCCTCCCGGCGGACGCCACGGTGCTGAGCCGTTATGACATTGACGGCTACCTGACGAGGGTGGGCGTGTGGAGCAGGCCTGATGTCCGGCTCCCCACTGGGGAACGGTCGCGTCTGGACGGCCGGAACGTCAGCACCCTGGTGTTCGAGACCGCCCAGGCGGCCCGGCTCGACAACTACGGTGACGACGCGGGTGAAGCGTCTGTCTGGATGGCCGCCGGTCTGCGCTCGGCCGTAGGCTTCCCGATCAGCGTGGAGGGACGGCTCTGGGGCTCGGTGGTCGTGACGTCCATGTCCGAGGAGCCGCTGCCCGCCGACACGGAGACGCGGCTCGCGGGGTTTACCGAGCTCGTCGCCACAGCGATTGCCAATGCCCATGCGCACGCTGAGCTGACGGCGTCCCGTGCCCGCATCGTCGCAACCGCAGACCAGACCAGGCGCCGCATGGAGCGCGACCTGCACGACGGCGCGCAGCAGCGGCTCGTCACGCTCGCGCTTCAGCTACGGGCGGCTCAGACGGCCGTGCCTCCGCAGCTTGATCGGCTCAACGCGGAACTTGACCGCGTGGCAATAGGACTATCAAGCACGCTCGACGAGCTGCGTGAGTTCGCGCGTGGTATACACCCGGCCCTTCTCGTCGACGGAGGTCTCTCGTCGGCACTCAAAACGCTCGCGAGACGTTCATCAATTCATGTAAAGCTCGATATACGAATTCAAGATCGGCTGCCTGAACATGTCGAGGTGGCGGCCTATTATGTGGTGTCGGAGGCATTGGCGAACGCGGCCAAGCACGCGAGGGCATCCGACGTTCGCGTCCAGGTCGACGCGACCAGCGGCATGCTGAGGCTCGATGTCCGGGACGACGGCGTGGGCGGAGCCGATCCGGCCCACGGCTCCGGCCTGGTCGGCCTCAGGGACCGGGTAGAGGCCATCGGCGGCACGTTCAGGGTGATGAGCCCCTGCGGCGAGGGCACGCACCTGCTGATCGAGCTTCCGCTCCGCCCTCTCAGCCGGTCCGCTCTCAACCCGTCCGGCTAACCTTCTCGGCGGTGATGATCCCGATCCCGGTCTTGGAATCGCCCGCCACGCGGACCGCTTGCGGGGTCTCGTCGGGCACGCCCTCAAGGCCGACCCGGAGGTCGCCGACTGGCAGGCGCACGCCGTTCACATCAAAGCCCTCCACATAGCTGCATTGTGGTCGGCACCCGATACCTTGTAGCATCTGTTCTATAAAACATAGAACAGATGGACCGGGAAGGGGCCGCGATGAGCGGTGCGGCCGCGATCGAGGTCAGCCACCTGAGCAAGGTCTTCGGAGGCAGGACCGCCGTCGATGACGTCTCGTTCAGCGTCGGCCAGGGCGAGGTGTTCGGTTTCCTCGGGCCGAACGGGGCGGGCAAGACCACGACGGTGCGGATGCTCGGCACGCTGATCGCGCCGACGTCCGGGTCCGCCTCGGTGGCCCGCATCCCGCTCGGCCCGGCCGGCGAGGCGCAGATACGGCAGCGCATCTCGATCACAACCGAGGCGCCGGGCCTGTACAAGCGGCTGACCGTCGCGGAGAACCTGGACTTCTTCGCCCGGCTCTACGGCCTGCCGGGGCGGCCAGCGCGGATCCTCGAGGCACTGTCCGCAGTCGGCCTCGCCGATCGGGCGGACGACCTGTGCGGGTCGCTGTCCAAGGGGCTCAAACAGCGCGCCTCGCTTGCCCGCTCGCTGCTCAACGAGCCCGAGGTGATGTTCCTCGACGAACCGACGGCCGGGCTCGACCCGGTGGCGGCGCGCGAAGTGCTCGATCTGGTCAACGGGCTCCGAAAGCGCGGGGTGACCGTCTTCCTCACCACCCACCGGCTGGACGAGGCAGAGTGGCTCTGCGACCGGGTCGCCATCCTGAACACCAGGCTGCGCACGATCGGCACCCCCGATGAGCTGCGCCGGACGCTGTTCACCAGGTCGCTCGCGATCACCACCGCCGCGCCGCTCGACAAGCCCGACGAGGTCTTCGGCGGCCTGCCCGCCGTCCAGGGCTGGCGGGCCAGCGGCCCGGCGGGCGGCAACGGCCCCGCGGGCTATCTGCTCACCGTGACCGACCCGGCCGCGGCCGCGCCCGGCGTGACCAGGGCCCTGGTCGCCGACGGGGCCGACGTGCTGTCGATCACCGAGACGCGGCACTCGCTCGAGGACGTCTACCTGGAACTGGTCGGGGAGAAGGAGGACCGGTCATGATCAACACGACCCGGGTCGGGGCGGTCATCCGCAAGGAGCTCGCGGAGATCCGGCGCAACAGGCTGATCCTCGTCACCGCGTGCATCCTGCCGATCATCTTCCTGGTCGAACCCACCGTGGAGATTCTCCTGATCAAGGCGTCGGCGACGAGCGCGACGCTGGCCGCCCGCGTCGACACGTCGCTGTTCCTCCCGTTGCTTGTCCCGGTCCTCATCCCTGCCACGATGAGCGCGTTCTCCGTCGTCGGCGAGCGCGAGCAGGGCACCCTCGAGCCGGTGCTAACGACGCCGGTCACCCGGGTGGAGTTCATCCTCGGCAAGGCCGCGGCGATCTTCATGCCCGCGGTCGGCCTCTCGTACCTGGTGCTCGGCGTGTTCCTGGCGATCGTCGCGCTCTTCGCCAGGCCGGCGGTCGCCACCGAGATGTGGAACGCGCCGCAACTCCCGGCCGAGGCGGTCTTCATGCCGCTGCTCGCCGGCTGGGCGATCTGGGTCGGCCTGTCGGTCTCATCCTTGGTGTCCGATACCCGGGTCGCACAGCAGCTTTCCGTCCTGGGCAGCTTGCCGCCGATGGCGCTCATCGCGCTGATGTCGTTCCAGATCATCACCCCCAGCCTCTGGCTGGCCGTCGCGCTCGCGCTCGCCCTGCTTGCGATCAACTGCGGCGGCTGCTTCGTCGTGGCCCGGCTGTTCGACCGCGAGCGCCTCGTCACCGGGACCAGGCCGACCCAGCGCACCGTCGCCGGCGGCACCGTGCGGCGGCTGCCGCCGGTCGGACAGACGCCAGTAGGACAAGCAGGAGGAGCTTCATGACCGCGACGCTCACGCTCACCCGCACCCGGTTCGGCATCGGCATCGGCCCCTGGATCGACAACAGAGCCGGAGAATGGCAGGTCATCGTCGATGGCACGGCGGCCGGGTCGATCGCACCGCAGGAGACCGTCGAGGTTCCGGTCGAGCCGGGACACCACACGCTCCGCCTCAGGAAATCCGGCCGGTTCCTGAGCCCGGAGCGGTCCTTCGAGGTCGCCGATGAGACGGACGCCCGCTTCCACTGCCGGCTGGCGATGCTGTGGCCGCAGTGGCTGGCCGCGCTCGCCAAGCCCGACCTGTGGATCAGCCTCAGGCAGGAGTAGACAGGAGCACATGTTCCTCAGCATCGAGCCCGACGGCCCGGTCCCGATCTACCAGCAGATACGGGACCGGATCGTCGAGGCGATCGCCGGCGGCCGCCAGCCGGGCTCCGGCCTGCCCTCCACCAGGCAGCTCGCGGTCGACCTCGGCGTCAACTTCCACACGGTGAACAAGAGCTACGACCTGCTCCGCCGCGAGGGCCTGCTCCGGCTCAACCGCAAGTCGGGCGCGGTCGTGCAGCGCGACGCCGGCAGCGGGCCGCCGAGCCAGGACTGGGCAGGGGACTGGGCGGCCAGGCTCGGCACGCTGCTCGCCGAGGCCGCCGCCCAGGGGATGCCCGCCGAGGACATCATCACGCACTGCCGGGCCGCCGTCGGCGACTTCGCCTTCCCGGCCGCAGGCCGGGAAGGCTTCGGCGCACGGCCCCGCGACCGGGGGCCGGCCATGAGCGCGGGCGCCGTCATCGCCGAGTTCGCCGTGCCGTTCTACGGAGCGCTGCTCTGCGTCGCCCCGGCGGTCACCAAGCCGACCGTCCAGTTCGGCGTGAGGATTCCGCCCGAACGGACCGGGGCGACTGTCATCAGCGACCAGCGACGCGCGTACTTCCTGCGGACCGCCATGATCGGCGTCTGCTGCACCGTCGTAGCGATACTGCTCGCCCGGCGCGGGCCGGGCTGGCTGCCCATGCTCGTCGTGCCGATCGAGATGGCCGCCGACGCCGGCTGCCTACTGGCGGCGCGGCGGCGGATCACCGCAGTCAAGCGCGCCGAGCGCTGGTTCGCCGGCCTGCGGCAGACGGTGATCGCCGACACGAGGTGGCGCGCCGATCCGCCCCGTTTCCCGGCGCGCTGGCTGACCCCGACGCTGGCCGTCGTGGCGGCGACGATCGTCATCGGCGTGGTCCGCTACCCGGAGCTGCCCGGACGGCTCACGGACGGGTTCGGCGCGTGGGCCGCTCCCGGCCACCGCGTGCCCAAAACCCCGCTAACCGCCTTCGCCATCGTGTTCGCCCAGCTCTGGGTCACCGCCCTGTGGACCGGGATGATGCTGATCATCTACCGCTCCCGGCCCGATATCGACGCGGCCGACCCGGCCGCCTCCGTCCGCCGCTACCGTCGGTTCCTGGTCCGGTGCACCACCGGCATGCTCGTGCTCGTCACGCTTATCGACCTCAGCCTGCTGCTCTCCGCGCTGCGGAACTGGCAGGTCTACCGGCTCGCCAGCGCCGGCACCGCGCTTCCGCTGCTGCCCTACGCGGCCGGCCTGCTCGTCGTCATAGCCGTCCTGCTGCGCTCGGGGCAGGGCGGATTCCGGCTGGCCGCCGACGGCATCGAAAGCAGCGGGCCCACGGACCCAGGCAAGCGGACGGGCCTGGCCGACAGGGACGACGACCGGTTCTGGAAGGGCGGCCTGATCTACGTCAACTCCGGCGATCCGGCGCTGATGGTCGGCGTGCGCTTCGGCATCGGCTGGACCTTCAACCTCGCGAACCCGGCCGCGTGGCTGTTCCTCTCGGCGATCGCGGGCGCCCCGGCCGGGCTTGTCATCATCGCGGCGCTCACGCGGTAGGCACCGGCATCCAGATCCGCGACCCGACCGTCCGCGTCTAGTCACCAGCACCGCCCGGTGACTTACCGAGCAGGGGCCGCCATGATGCCTCGCCATTGCGGTGCCGGGCGGGGCTTCCTGACGGCGGCCTGGTGCTCGTGCAGGATCTCCGCCGCATGCTCGGTGATCTCGGCTAGCTCGGCCTGGAGCTTGCGGACCTCGCGGCCACCCCAGATGGGCGAGCTGAACCTGTGGTGGGTGATCGCGGTCACCATCAGGAACCGCGCGTCGGCCGAGCTGACGCGCCCGTCGAGCCAGTCAGCTCGTTCCATGGCATCTCCCTGCCTTCGCGGTCCCCGGAAACCTCGGCCCGCGCATTTGCCGGGGTGACGGGCTCGCGCCCTGTGCGTTGTCATCTCTTCTCCTGCTAGGTCGCGGCGGCGGTGAGCGGGGCGGTGGCTGGCAGCGGTGTTCGCGGGGCTCTTGCCAGCGCGGGCGCGGACGTGAGGTGCAGGGCGAACAGCAGCGGCACGGCGGCTGTCGGGATCAGCGCGAGCGGGAGCTCGCTGATCAGGGACCCGGACGGGGTGACGTTGACCAGCTGGAATCCGGTGAGGGTGCCGAGGGTCAGGGCGACGACCAGATCGGTCATGCCGAACGCGTTGTGCCGCAAGGCGGCGCGGCGGCCTCCGCCGCGGGCGAGCCTGGTCGCGACCAGGGGCGCGGCGATGCCGGCGGCGATGTCGCCCACGCCCGCGGGCACGGCGAACAGCGCGGGCAGATGGCCGAGGCCCATGAGGATCAGGAAGGCCGTCCCCTCGATCGCCCGGAACGAGTGCGGGACCTCCAGGCGGCTCGCCATGCCCGGCGCCGCCAGCGCGCGCGCAACCACCGGGATCCGGCGCAGCGCGAGCAGCACGCCGAAGAAGCCGATCACCGCGACCGGCATCCACGGCACGCCGTGGCCGAGCCGCGCGTGGTACCAGCCGTGACCCGCGATCACCGCGCTGGCTGTGAACCAGCCGCCGAGCACGACGGCAGCGCCGCAGGCGAGCAGCGCCGCACGCGTCCGCCCCAGTCCGGCGCGTACAGTGCCGCCGTACAGCACCATGCAGGTCGCGGCCGGGATCGCGGTGACTCCGGCGATGATGATCGCCCACAGATAACCAGGCGGGTCGTACATGACATCCTCCCCTGATCGACTTTACTATCTACAAGATAGTTGCTTGTAGATAGTATCTGTCAACTATTATTATGAGGGCGTGACAAGGAACGTTCGCACCTACGACCACTTCTGCCTGACCGCGCGCGCCCTGGAGCGCGTCGGCGACCGCTGGAGCCTGCTGGTGATCCGCGACCTGCTCTCCGGCGCCAAAAGGTTCACCGACCTGATGGACCGCCTCGGCGGGATCACCCCCAAGACGCTCACCCAGCGCCTGCGCGAGCTCGAGGGAACCGGGATCGTCGCCGCCGACCGCGAGCCCGGGCGGCGGGAGGTCTGGTACCGGCTGACGCCTGCCGGGGCAGACCTCCGGCCCGTTGTCGACGCGCTCGGCCAGTGGGGCCTACAGCACGCCTGGCGCCGTCCCCGCCCCGGCGAGCCGCTGCACGCCGAGCATCTGCTCCGCTCCGTTGCCCGGGCCATCGATCTCGCCGCCGACGACCACGAACCAGCCCGCTGGCACTTCCGGCTCGACGGCGCGGACTACCTGATCGAAAACGACGGCCGCCGGTGGTCGCTCACTGCGGGGACCCCGCCCGCCCGGGCCGACGTCACGATCACCGCGACCACCCAAGCCCTGACCGCCCTCATCTTCGCCGGGTCAGACTCCGGCGTGGACATCACCGGCGAAACCGCGCCAGTCCAACGATTCCGGCAACTGATCAGCACTATGGCCGCCGTCGTGCAGCCGGTCTGAACCGGGCTGCGAGACCGGCGGCATCGTGCTATAGGCAGCAGGTCTGCGGTTCGGTTAACCCGACTCCTTGAATCTGCCAGTCGTAGGGCGCGGAGCACGGGACCGTTCGAGATGATGGCCTTTGAATTTCCAGTCGCCCGGCGGCGCCGTCAGAGCGTTCTGGGTGGTGGTGCGGGCAGGGCCGCGCATGCGTATCCATCCGTCGTCCTCCGGCGTCGCACGTTCCTGCCCACCGTTTCCTCAACCGCCGTAGCCCCTGGCCTTTCAACCCTGGGTTACTCCTTGCGTGCCACCCCGGCCCACAAGGCGGCCGGGCTGGCGGCCTCTATCTCGGAAGCCGGCCGCCATTTCGAGGCTTGCACCAATCCCGGCTCCACCAGTTCCAGCCCGGTGAAAAATCCGGATACCCCAGCGCGGTCGCGGAAGGTGACCTTCTCGGCCATCATCTTGTTGAGAACGTCGGCCATCTTGGCCATTGCCTCAGCGTCGATATCGTTGGCTGGATGTGAGAGCGCCAGGTAACTGCCGGTCGGCAATGCGGCCATGAGCGCGGCCACGATCGCGTACGGGTCATGCTCATCATTGATGTGCTGCAAGATCGCCATCAGAATCAAGGCGACCGGACGGCTGAAATCCAGCAACCGACCCGCGCCGTCCAGGATCTTCTGCGGATCATTCAAGTCGGCATCGATGTACTCAGTGGCCCCTGCCGGGTGGCTGGTCAGCAGCACACGGGAATGCGAGAGCACTACCGGGTCATTATCGACGTAGACGACCCGGCAATCCGGCGCAACGGACTGGGCCACCTGATGGGTATGATTTGCGGTGGGAATGCCAGTGCCGATGTCCAGGAACTGGCGGATGCCAGCCTCTCCGGTCAGGAACCGCACCACACGAGCCAGGTACGCACGGTTGGCGCGGGCGGACAACGGGATGGCAGGGAAGGCGCCGATCGCCTGGTCCCCGGCTGCCCGGTCGGCAGCGAAATTGTCTTTCCCGCCGAGCCAGTAGTCGTACACCCTGGCAACGTATTATCCACGGAGCGCGGAGAAGGTTGCTAACCTTCGGGAACTCCAGGTTACGATCCCCGGACCACTAGCATCTCGAAATGGCCGATGTTGAGGATGTGCACCTCCGCCTCCGGCACATCGCGGAGGTCGGCCGCTTGACCACCCGTCCGCGCGAGACCTCCAAGATCAAGGTTGACTTAGCGGGCGAAGCTAGAGGTCAATGACGACCTTGCCGTGCACGTGCCGGCCGGCCTGAAGCTCGACCGCGGCGCGGATCTGCTCGACCGGGAAGCATGCCGCGATGGGCACACGGAGCTGGCTCGCCGCGACCAGGCGAGCAATCTCCTCTACGGCGCCGGGGGCGGCGTTAGCGCCGTTCGCCGGCGTGATTCCGTCGACCTGTGCGGCGATGGTGGCGATGCGCTCGTCCCGAACGCCAAGTTCTCGTGCCACCTGCGCCGTCTCCGTTCCGTATAGGTCGATGGCCGCAGTGACGGCGGCGGGAGCCAGGGCACGGAGCCGGTCGACCAGCCCGTCGCCGTAAGCGACCGGCTCGGCCCCGAGGGCACGCAGGGCGTCGGCCGACGCGGCCGATCCCGTGCCGATCACTCGGGCGCCCGCGAGGCGCGCGAGCTGCACGGCGAACACGCCGACCCCGCCTCCCGCGCCGCCAATGAGCAGTGTGTCGCCCGGGCCGGGTTTGACAACGGCGAGCGCGGCGGCGGCCGTGCACCCCCCTATGGCAAGGACGGCGGCTGTGCGGTCGTCGACGCCGTCGGGGGTATGGTGCGCGTCGCCGCCCGCCGCGATGGTCCCTGCCACGTCTATGACCACGTAGTCGGCGACCGCGCGGGAGAGGGCGCCGCCGAACACTCGGTCGCCGGCCGCGAACTCGGTCACGCCGTCACCGACCTGGTCCACGACCCCGGCATAGTCGGTTCCGAACCCGGACGGCAGGCTCAAGCCGAATCGGGTGGCGGTCTCTGCGTCGGAGGTCATGAACCAGTCCATCGGGTTCAGTCCAGCTGCGGTGACTCGCACGCGGATCTGCCCTGACCCGGCCTGCGGTGTGGGTATCTCGCGGAGGTTCAGGACCTCGGGGCCGCCGAATGACTCGAGCTGGACCGCTCGGCTCGTGGCCGCCGACGCGTTGACGCTCGGTTGCTGCATGCTCGCTTGTCTCCTTTGGCGGCGAATAAAGGCTCGAGAACCGGACTATGCTCCGCTTGCAAGTGGCACCGTATCATAATCGGAGCGTGATCCGTTTTTTGCGGAGTCGGAACTCGCGTGGTGCGAGCGGGTGCGACTCGCAACCGCGACCAGCCCCTCGAAGTCGCGACCCGCGTGTTCGTGCCTGCCGACGCCGAACCGTCAATGCGCGCGATCGCACGCGAAGCCGCGGCCGGCACGATCACGGGGTTCTACAGGTACGCCGTTGAGGAGGAACTCCTCGACCACTCGCCCGTTAGGCCAAGCCGTCGCGCGGTGATCAGGGCGCACGGAGCGCTTTCATCGGTTAGCCCTCACCCAGTGTTCTGCAGGCGTCCATGAATGCCTCCACTTGAGCGGCAGCCCGGGCCGCCCGGTCCTTCCTCCCGGCCTTCTCCGAGCGAGCAGGCCGGCGGTACTCCAGGTCCAGGCGAGTCCCGTCCGGGATGCGGCCGAGGGAGAAGCTGATCTGCGCGCGCAATGCCACGAAGCGCTGGGTAGCCTCGAGGGCTCCCTCGACGAGCTCGGTGAGCGCCATGACGTCAACAGTGAAACGCTCGTCCGGATGCCGCCACACCCGATACTGCATTTCTCCTGTCGTGCCCTGCGGCGTCCCCGGCACGTAGCCGGCGTGCACCACCCGCTCCGGGTACAGGGCGCACTGGGATTCCGGCGACCGGAGCATCTTCCACACAGTTTCGGCGGGAGCGCGGAGAGAGGCAGCCCATGCCCTGACCGCCTATGGATGAGCGCCTCGCGTTCGGTCGCCTCGGGCCGCGGGACGACCGCGCCGAACGACAGGCGCATCACCGATCCGCGTCGGTATGCTCGCACGCTGACAGCCAGGGTCTCTCTCCCGACCGGCTCCGTGCTGCGGTTCTGCCAGCAGATCTCCTGGCCGGGGATCTCCCGGCGGACGTCGAACAATCCAGCAAACGGGCCCCCGCTGCCGCCGAGCACGCAGCACAGCCGGTCAGCCCCCTTCAGCTCGGCGGGCACCGCGAACGCGAACCAGGCGGGCTCGGCGGGCTCGGCCTGATGTTGCGCAAGACCTGCAGGGATTCGGCGTTAGGCGGGTGGCCTTCGGGTTATGGCGGCGTGCGGCTGGTCCGGGAAGGCGCGCTGATCGAAGGTGCCGCCGTCGAACGCTTTCGCCAGCTCGGTGACGATCAGCTTGAACCGGTCCTCAGCCAGGTCCGCCTTCATCCGGCTGACGAGTGCGCAGGTGACCACCACGCTTGCCCCGTCACCGGGGATCCTGTCCTCGAACACCAGGTACCGGTGATCCCGCCAGCGGCTGTGGTCCTCAATCAGGCAGACGCCCGTGTAGAAGCAGTGGAAGGCGCCGTCGCGCCACGATCCGGCCAGCGCCCGCAGCCGGGCGGCGGCATCGACTCGGCGCAGCCCGCCCGAGGCGTCGCGGCGGGTCTCCACCCGGTCGAGAATCCGCTTGCACCGCGCGCACGCATCCGCCGGCCGGTGCGTGCCGGCCCCGCAGACCACGCATCGGTCCCCGGTCATGGCGGCCTCACCTCCACCGGACGCGAACGCGCTCTCCGAGCCAGACGCTCGAGTCCGTCGGCCAGAGCATTCCCGCCCGCGCGGCCCGGTGAACGCGGACGAGGGTGACGTGGTCCCGGTCGCGCCGGCACTGGCAGCACGCCGGGGACCGGGGGAGTCAGCCGGTCAGATGCACTGGCGCGCGCCGTTTGGCGAGTTTGCCGGATGGGCGCCCAAGTCAGCTTGAGTCCAGCGTGACCCAGGTGAATGGCCGGATGGCGCCCGCTGCGGTGGTGTGCGCTTCCTGGTTTTCGCCAGTCGCGTTCCAGTTGGGGCCGGCGCTGTCGAGGATCCGGAGTGACATCCGCGGGTGTTCCTCGAACCAGCCTCTGGTGTCGTCGCCCTGGGCGTAGGCATCATCCCAGTGCGATGCTGCCTATGCCTGGTCCGTCATGTCCCATCCTGGTGGTTCCGGGTGACTCTAGCTTGCTTCTACCCGGTTTTTAAGCGCTGCCATGTTCGCTGGCATCTCTTTGCGGGCCTCCCGGCGGACCATGAGCGGTACCAGGATCTTGCCGATGCCGGTGCCGGTGAAGTCGACGCTGATGGTCAGCCGGGAGCGGGAGTCGGTGAGCGGCTCGACCAGGACCTCGACGGCCGCCCGGATCGGGCCGTCTATGCCTTGCACACCCCAGGTCTTGGGCGGGTCGATGTGGGTCAGCTCGGACGTAGACGGGCGGTTGGCACCGCCGATTCGCCGCGTCGTCACGCATTCAGCGCCCACGGCCGGGGCGCCGTTGGGCGGGCCGTCCATGTGCCCGTCGAGCACGCCCTGCTGCCATTCGCTGAACCGGGCCGGGTCGGTGGCATAGGTGAAGACCTCGGCCGCTGGCCGGTCGATCTCGGCGCTGGTCACGATTGGTGCCATGTCAGCTGCCCTCCTTCACAAGCAGGGCGTAGCGGTCCAGGTACAGCGGCCAGCCCTCCGGGCCGTCCACGCCATCGGTGATTGCTTCCCAGCCGGTGCCGTGCCGGTCGATGTACCGGTGCTCCAGCTCGACGCGAGTGCGGGTCGGCGACTCGGCGTAGAAACGGACCTCGACCTCGCTGGACTGCACCGGGTCGGCCTCGATTGTCCAGCGCGGGCTGATGTCCCAACTGAACATCACCCGGTCCGGCGGGTCGAATGCCAAGATCCGCGCCCACCGGCACTCGCTGCCGTCTGCCGCACGGTCCACGATGCCGCCGCCGACCCGAGGCTCGAACACCGTCTCAGCGATCGGTGCCCCGAGGATGTTGTGCTCGGGCGGCTTGAAGTCCCCGAACTGCCTGGTGAACACCGCAAACGCACGGTCGATCGGCGCCTCTACCACGACTTGCTTGCGTACCGTCGTTGCATCAGCTTTTGCCATCAAGCCTCCTCCGTTGGCGCTTCTGCCGTGTCGGCATACCCAGCCAGCGCCCGCTGCCAGTAGGTATCAAGCTGGTCGCGCAAAGCCGCCAGGGCGACCGGGTTGAGCCGGTAAATCCGGCGCGTCCCCGCCGCCGTGTCCTCCACCAGCCCCGCGTCCTTCAGGATCTTCAGATGCTGGGAGACCGCCGACCGGCTGACGGGCAACCCTGCGGCCAGCTGCCCCACAGCCTGGGCTTCCTCGGCCAGGCGCGCGACGATGGCCAGGCGCGTGCGATCGGCCAGCGCATCCCAGCGGTCAACATCTCGGTTAGCATCCACTAACGGTTAGTATCAGCTAACCGAAAGGCTCAGTCAAGCCATCAGGCACCGACGGCGGCAGCTCGGCGGGCAATACGCGCCCAGAATGGCTCCGCCAACAGCATCGCGCCTGGTCAGCGCCTAGTCGAGCTGTCCCATGGTAACGAGAACCTCGACAATGGCCCTGTGGCTGAGCCGGCACTGGAATGGATGTTCTGCGTGTCGTGGATAGGGGGATTGCAGGCCGGTCAGCTATGAGCTGCGCGGCTGCCTTCATGATCGCTGGGTCCGCTTCCACAGCCTGCCCGGTTCGAAGCGCTACGCCGGCAGCGAGGTGGAGTACGCCGAGCTCATGCGCAGGCACCTGGTGGTGCTCGGGGAGCTTCTGTCCCACGAGGGCGCCGACCAGTCACGCGAGCTGGTGGTCGTGACGGCCTCGTGGTCCGATGCGCCCAGCCCGGCCCCGCGCGCCGCGGAACTCGCCCGGGCGCTGCCCGCCGCGGCCTACTGGACCAGCGTTCTGACCGACGACAGCATCCCGGCCGAGGAAACCTGGACGCACCTGTGGGCGTCCGCCGCCCGCCTGCACGGCCAGGAACTGCCCCGGCTCCTGCGCCTGGTCGCCGACTACGCGACTGGCGGCGTCATCATCACGACGGCCGAGATGGGCTGGTTTCCCACCCCTATGACGGTGGCGCCGACGTTATCGCCGCGAGCCCGGGCCACCGGGACCAGCTCCGCCGCGCGCACGCGGACTGGCTGTCCGCTCACCGCTCGGGACTGTGACACGCAGCGACGTCCAGTGGCCCGTTGGGCCACGTCACGCCCGTGCGCAAGTACGTATCCCCAACCGACCTGGCCTGACGGCCGAGCGGAGCGCGACTCGAGACGCGCCTGAACCGCCGTTCGGCGTGCGTGGTCCCATATCGGGCGCGGTACTCACGACCGCTCAGACAAGGAGGATCTGTGTTTGTCAGGGGCAACCCCTGCCGGGGTGATGCCTGGTGCCGCTACTTCGTTGGTCCTGTTCTCCTGTTCGCCGCTGCGCCTTGGGCGGGAGACGCCGCCGGGGTTGACTGCGGCCCGCGAAACGGCGTCACGTCCAGCCTGGGTTAATGCGCAGATCAGGTCTCCGCGCGGGGCTAAGCGGCCGGTCAGTGCGCCGCGACTTACGGCAGCCATGATCGCCGGCCGAGCCGGGTCGGGGATTGTGACTGGTCTTTACCAACCCTAGATATCTCGGTATCATGGCACCATGATGGCAAGCACGGAACGCGCCCAGACCAAGAACATGGTGCTGCGCCTCGACCCCGACCTGGCCGAGATGCTCGCCGCCGTCGCCGAGGTGGAGGGCCGCTCGGTATCGGATGTGGCCCGCGAGGCGATCGCGGCGCTGGTCCAGGCCCGCCGCAAGGACAAGCGGTTCCGCCGCCTGCTGGAGGACAACCTGGCCCGGCACCAGCGCCTCCTCGACCTGCTGCGGGAAGACCAGCCGTGATCACGCTCGACACGGCGGACCTCGTGCTGATCGCCGGGCAGGTCCTCGGCATCGGCACCGACGACGCGCTCAGCCAGCTCGACGTCGCCGCGGCGCAGGCCGCGCTGGCCGAGGCGCGGATCGCGGGCGCGGCGGTCGTCGACCAGGACACGGCCGCCGCCGCCGCGATCGGGCTCGTGCACGCCCTGCTCCGCCATCGCCCGTACGCGCTGCACGGCGAGCCGATCGCAGTGGCGGCCGGGCTGCAGTTCCTGTCGCTGAACCGGTGGCGGGCAGACCTCGACCCGCCCGCGGCCGCCGTCGTCGTCGAAGCGCTGGCCTGCGGGCAGCTGAGCCCGGCCGGCGCGGCCGCGTGGCTGTCCCCGCGGCTGGCCGCCAGCGCGGGGCGGATCGCCGGGATGCCGGCCAGCCGTTCCTGGCCGACGCGGCTGACGCCGCGGGCCCGGCCGGCGTCGCCGGCGTCGATCCTTCACAGGAGGCCAGCCATGAAGGGCACTGCTCCGTCGCCCGGGGAGCCGATCCACCCGGCGGCGCGCCGCCAGCCGATGCCACGGTCGGTCATCTACCCGCAGGTCCTGCTGTTCGTGCAGGCCTGCTGCTGGGTATCCGCCACGGAGCCGCAGACATGGACGCCGGGCGACGTCCCGGTCGCCTGGTCGGCTCTCTTCGGCATCCTGGCGACAGCGAAATTCATGCTCGGGCTGCGGGTGGGCCAACGTCCATCGAAACGGGTCTGGCTGGCGGTCATCGCCGCCGAGGTCGCCATGACCGGTCTCGGCGCGCTGTGGCTGGCCGGGCCAGCCTCCGGGTTCACCATCTTCGGCTTCTTCGGCGCCTGCCTATCCGCGGCGGCCGTCGTGTGCATGACCCGGCCCCGCGCCCGCCAGTACTTCACCGGCCCGGACGTCGTGCCCGGCACCCCTGACCCGGATGCGCTATCGGGGCCAGCCGGCTTCCGGGCGCTCCGGCTGGCCAGCCGGCAGCTGGCGATCACCTGACCGGCGCAGCGGCCGGCACTCAGCCTTCCGCACGGAGAAACTGACGGCGCACGGCGACACCGCATCCGGGCTCGATTGCGGCCGGCAGCACACAGGGACTCTGCCTGGAGATGGACCCGGACGACCCTTGCGAAGGGTACGTCTTCACCAAGCGCTGACGAGTCCCGGGCTCGTGGTTCGGTGCCTGGCCACCCACAGATTCAGGGCGGCCAGCCCTCCCCTCAGCAGTTCCTGGGCATGGAGCGCGTGGCACGGGATTTCCGCGAGCCGGGCACTGCGGCCGAGCAGGGTCAGTGCCCGGTCTGCCGGCCTGACCGCGAAACCAACCGCAGCTACAGCCGCAGCGGCGACAGCAACCCGGTCGGGCCGCGTGATTATCCGCCGATTACCGTCCGGGAGCATCTCCTCCTTGTAGCGCGAGAGAATCGCGTGCCATTCAGCATGGGCAGGGCAGAGTAGATGGAGTACGCCGCTGTCATTCCGCACGCGGCCTCGAACACGATGGCGCGAGCCGTTTAGCTGGGCAATTTCTCACCCTCACATATCCAAGACCATCGCCCGGTGCGACGATCCTGCTGCCTCGTGAAGATAAGCCCGAGGCCACGGACGCGATCTTCCAGAGGAAGCGGCCCGTCCAGGGCCAGCTGGAACAGCCGCTGAGCGAAATCGAACAGAGAAACCGGATGATCGAGCGCACTGCGCTCGCGGGCCAGGCCCAACGGCCGGGGAAGACTCGATTCTCTTCATCGTGACCATTGCCGTACCTGCCACCCGGCCCGGCCAGCAATCGCCGCGCAGTGTGGGCGCCTGAACCGCCTTACCTGCGCTTGGCCAGACGGGGTCACCGGCATCGCGGCACGAAGATCCGGATGTCGCCGGCCTATGCCGGCGAGGCGGTCCTAGGCTAATCTCCCGGGAAGGTGATAGTGGAAGCTGCCGGGCAGGGAGACATGACCGAGCGCGTGGGCCAGCCTGGCCGTAGTGGGCCGTCGCGGGGCCGCCTGAGGCGCGCTCACGAGGCGCTGTACCAGGCGACAGGGGGCCGGGTCGGCCATCACGTCCCGGGTCATCCGCCGATGCTGCTGCTGCACCACGTCGGGGCCAGGAGCGGCGAGAGGCGGACCTCAGGGCTGACGTACATGCCCTGCGACGGGAGCTTTGTCGTCGTCGGCAGCAACGGCGGGGGCTCACGTAACCCGGGATGGGTCTACAACCTGCGCGCCTTCCCCGACGCCGAGATTCAGGTAGGGCCGGAGAAGATCAAGGTGCGTGCCCGCGAGCCAGGCGATGGTGAGCGCCAGCGGCTGTGGGCCCAGGCGGCCCGGTATCACCCTGCCTGGGGACGATTCCAGCAGCGCACCCCGCGTGCACTTCCGATCGTCATCCTTACGCCCTGGCAAGCATGACTCTCGTCAACATCGGCTCCCAGGCCGGCGCGGTGGCGCTGCCCGGGGAATCCGTCTACTGCATGACCAAGGCCGCCATCGCGCACCTGACCCGCTGCCTGGCCGTCGAATGGGGCCAGCACGGAATCACCGTGAACGCGGTCGCCCCCACCTTCATCCGCACCCCCGGCACCGAGCCCGCGCTGTCGGACCCGGGGTTCCGCGCGGACGTCATCGAGCGGATCGCCGCCCTGCACCGCATCGGCGAACCCATCGAAGTAGCCGGCGTCGTGGTGTTCCTGGCATCCCCCGCCGCCTCCCTGATCATGGCCGTCTGCGCGTAGCCAAATCGCCTGCTATCCCCGCATATCGACGATCCGCGGGTGTCCATGGCCACTGCGAACGGCCGGTCATGTCCATAGGGCGCAGGAGATCTGGGTAAGAATAATGACCGATTCAACACCCGCGTCACTCCAGCAATTACTGTCGATGCGAGGAGCCATCCTGTGCCTACCAGAGAGTAAGCGAACCATCTCTCTGGGCCGTTGAGGTTCCATTGGTCAGGCTGGACAAATTGTCCGGCAGGCAAAAGCAGGTTAATAGTATAAACTAGTGAATTAAAAGGCGGCGACGTGGTCGGATCGACCGGTGGCGGTGGACGCCATGCGAAGGTGATACTGCCAATGGCAATCAGAGAGATCAGCCAGATTGCCGCCAGCCAAGGACGGTAACCGTAACCTACTGACCAGTCCAGCAAGTAGCCCCACAGCTTTCCCGCAACGTTCTGAGTCGAGCGACGACGACGTTGCTTTACCAAAAGCACTTTTCGAGCTTGGTCATCATGCCCTATTCGGCGGTAAAACGCCGCCAGTTGCTCGAATGGCTGCGGGCGATATCCGACTCTATTAAGACTAAGCCACGCAAGTCGGCGACTTGCCGGTAGAGTATCTGCTGACGCGCTAACCGAATCGGATGGGTAACGCTGTCTTCTGCCGTCGCTTTTGTCACGCTTCGAGGGGGTGGCCAGCGATTCATAGCTGAATCCATCAAGGCGGATATCGGCCGGCCAAGTCATCGGGTCATCGCGCAGCACCGAAACTCGCGCGCTACCGAGATCGACTATGCCAAGGACGGGGTTGGCGGTCGTTAGGATCAACTCTTCTGCGATAAGTCTACGCAGGTCAAGTCCCATTTCTTCTGTAGCCTGGATTGTTGCACCATTCCAGGACAGTTGCCCGTTTATTCGAGCACCCGGAAGTCGCAGCGCACCATCAGCCACAAGATCATCGCAGACCATGCGCCCTTCGACCCTTAGATTGTCCGCTATGAGCGCATCGCCTCGGACTCCATTTAGGCGTGCACCATCGAGAAATATCCCACCATTCAGGTGCGCACCAACCAGGCGTATTGGCCCCTGTGATTCAAATCCATGCCTGCAAAAAACTCCTCCATCCACCGTGAGGCCGCCCGCGAACAGAGTCCAGTCATCACTGTTGATTAGTGTCGAACCATTCAGGGTTAGCTCTCCTGTGACATGCGCCATGACAAGCCGCAACCGGCCCTTCACCATCGTTTTAGTGAGGTCAAGCTGCCCATCGATATTTGCGCTCAGCGCATTGAGGCCGGGCAAATAACTCTGCACGATTCGTATCGTGCGAGTTCGAGCATCAGCAAGGTTCGGAGGTTCGTCGAAATAGCACTGCTCAAACCATATCGCCTTGACGAGATCGGCTCCGCTAAGATCCAGGCGCCCCGTAATTCTAGCCCCCGCGAGGTGCAGTACGGGGATTCTGTTCTTCGGTGCTTGGCCAGAATCCAGCAGGCAGCTTGCCAATATTTCAGCCCGTATACATCGTTTAGATGACCACTCGCTACCGTGAGTAATATCATCCTGACCTTGGATGCCAGTCCGGAGATCCACTAGCTGACCTGACGCGGCCGAGCGCAGCAAGAGCCTTTCGAGCTGAGACATTTTTCGAAGTACACTCATCTCGGTTCCAGATGTGAAAAGAAAAGGAAGTCCACGCTCAGTGTAACCTGCGTGTAAACGTGGTTTATGATACCTGGCACGGCCCTTCACGCGCGTGGTGGCCGCTGCATCCTTCACACCGTTGACGGCGCCGCCGGATAGGATGTCGATTGGCCGCCCGTGAAGCGTTAATTCGCCGACTCGATCCTGATGTTCTCCGCCATGTCGTCGGCAATCGTTACGGCGGCCTGACTGAAGGCGGGTTCGCCCCACTTCGTGCTCATCATGACGGCCTGGCTTGATTCGGGCGGGCAGATGACCCAGGCAATTTCCTCGACGATGGCCGTGCGCTTCTTGACCGGATCGGCTTTTCGGAATCGGTGCACGCGCAAGGCCGGGCCGACGGGCACGCTTGTCTCGGTCATTTCCGTGTCCCCGAACGAGTATTCGTCGGAGCTGAAGATCTCCCGTGCCCGGGTCAGTGTCATCGGGCCGATCACCGGATCCTTGCCGATCAGGTGAATCTTGGTCATGGCGCGGGGCGGCAGGTGGCTGAAATCGGGATAAAAGAAGAGCGCTGCGTAAGCAGGCAGCGGATCGCTCCTGAAGTTTTCCGCGTACTCCTCGAGGCAGCGGGTCAGGCGGTCCGCCTGCCTGCGAGTGCCTGCGGGACCGAGCACTTCGGTGGCCTTCTGCCGGCACCATGGGGCCGGATCGTCGGCAGCCAGAACGCTCGTACCGAACTCGATCGTCAGTTGCGCAGGCAGGTAGATGACTGGCTTCCGCTGCAGTTCGGTCATTGGTCCCACCTCAGGGTTGTGCAGATCGCGTCGAACAGCTTGGTCAGCGCCGGTACCAGCGGGCTGACCGGCGTGGCGAATGACAGCAGCAGCCATTCGCCATTGTGCGGCACGGGCACGAATACCTCCAGGGTGGCCGATTCCGGCTCGCCGGGTGACGAACGACGCCCGGCCGTCCGGACCGCCTGCCCGGCGGGCAGGTCGACGACCGCCGCAAGGCGCCCGTCGTTTGCCAGGGATCGGGCGAGATCGCGGGCGGTCGCAAGCGGCGTTCCGGACGGCGGCACCAGGAAGATCACCAGCGACGCGGCGAGCGGTATCCCCGCGACCGGGTCCAGGGACAGGAACATCTCAAGTCCGCCCGCCGCCTGGGCGGCTAGGGTCTGGGCCAGCAACTGCTCCGTCGCCTGGGCCTTAAGGTGCGGGGCGTTGTCGATCCCGGCGAACTGCCGTTTCAACAGCGCGGCGACGGAGCGTTCGCGGCGGCCCGGTTCCAGGTCGACCGCGAACCAGCCACCGGGAACCACCAGACGGTACCCGGATGCCGGGCAGCACGGGTGCCCGGTCGCCGCTGTTCTCTGCGCCTGCGTCATCGCGGAGCCTAGCCGTCGGCGCCGTGCGGCAGCACTGCCTTCAGGTCTCCCCAGCCGGGCAGTGGGTGACCAAGCGAGTCCAGCTTGCCGGCCGCGTCAGTCCCGAGGCCGGTTCCCTGGGTGATCCGGAACAGTGCCTGATAGCCCTGGATCCGCGATGTCATTGCCCAGGTCACGCCTTGTGCGTACGGCATGCCATCGCCCGCCTCGACAGCCTTGCTCAACGCCGAGCCGATCTCCACGCTGCCCAAGCCCGCCACGGACTTGAGTGCGCGACCCAGTTTGCCCACGCCGTCCTCGGCTAGCGCGTCGCCGAACTTCCCGTCCTGCCACGCTTTCATCGCCGTCAGGAAGACGGGACGGATGGCGCCTACCTCCTTCATCTGCTCCATCATCTTGGCGGTCAGCTTCACACCGTCGATGTCCATGGCGGCCTTGCCGGCGTCGCCGCCAGCCTCGATGACGCTGGCTACAGATCCGTCTCCCGCCCGCACGATCGCTTGATACGCGGAACTGGCGTTCTCCGTAATCTCGGCGGCGGCTTCGGCCCCGCCGATCACGCCCTTGCCGATCCCGAAGGTGATCAGCCCGACCGCGTCCACCATGACATCGAGCAGCGACCCGTGGCCCGTCGCGAGCAGCACTACATGGCAGGCGAACGCCAGGGCCTGGGCGAGCAGGGCCACGGTCTCGAAGAGCGCGGCGAACGCCTGCAGGCCGGGGATGAACGCGAGGACCAGCGCGATGACCCCGCACACGCTCGCGATCACGCCTGCCACGTCGGCCAGGTCCGACACATACTGGACCCAGTGCGACGCGGCGAAGCCGCGGACGCTATCGACGGTGGAGTCGAGCCAGTGCAGGAAGCCCGACGGGTTGTTGAGGCCGTCATTGTCGATCGCGGTCAGGATCAGCTGCGCGGCGGCGTGCGCGTCGGCGGCTTGGTCGGCGGCGGCCGACGCTACCGTGCGCGCGGCGGCGGCGAGCTGGTCGATCGCGGCGTTGTAGGCGTTCTTGAGCGCGCCCACGTTGGCCGGGTCGTCGGGGAACGCGGGCAGGTACGGCGGGATCACACCGGGGCTCGCCTGCGGCATCGGGCCGGCCATCGTCACGGGAACCGCCGGAACCGGAACCCAGGCGATCCCCGCCACCCCGGCAGGCCCCGGCGTGCCTGTCGGTCCTGGCGGCCGGGGGAGCGGCCGGGTGGGGTCTGCGCCGTTGGTCGCGGCGAGCAGCTGGGTCCACGCTCGGCGCCGATCGGCCTCAGAGCCTGAGGTGCCCGCGGTTCCGTTGACCGCGCCGAGCGCGGCGGCGGCCTTCTCCCGGTGCTCTTGGAGCTGGGCCGCGTATCCGCTGCCGCCGTAGGTGCTCCTGCCGAGCGCCCGGGCGACCGTGAAGAAGCGGCGGTGCGTGCGGCCGATGGACGCGGCGGTGGACGCCGCCCTGACGCGGAACTGCTCGCCGGCGTCGCTGTCCCAGGTCTCGCTCGCGCAGATCCGGGGCAGGGTGCTGGCCATCCGCTCGATCTCCGCCGCCGCGTCGGCCATCCGCTGGCCGAGCGCCGCCAGCGTCTCAGGGTCACCGGGAACGGGATCGGGGTCGCTGAGCGGCCACCAGTCTTGGCTCACGGCCGCGGCCCGCTACCGGCGGAACTGCTGCTCGCGATGCCAGCCCCAGCCCCGCCCCCGGGAAGAGCGCGAGCCAGCATGTCGTCAGTTCTCGTGTACTCAGCCACGGCCTGGGCGGCCAGGCCTGACATATCCCGCAGCTCGCCGATCAGCGCATCGCGCTTATCACTCCACCCGGTGGCGAAGTCCGTTAGCGCCGCCGCAAGCTCGGCGCTCCCGGCCGCCCCGCCCGCATCGGCGACCTGCGTTATGGCTGCGAACTCATCGCCAAGAACCCGCAGCGACCCGGATACCTGAGTGATCCCGGCCAGGTTCGCGGTCAGGTGATCTGCCACCGGGACTCCCTGATCGGTAGTGCGTGTTGGCAACGATCGGTAGTGCATAGTCGGCAAAGCGCTCAATCTAGGTAACGCACGAATCCCCGGACCGGTTCACCAGATGGACCAACTCGCCACCTGGCCCGCGATCTCTATATCCTCGCGCGCGGCGATGACGTGACGGCCGGGGTGGCCACCATCGTCGGCCGGCCGCAAACCCGCGCACAGCGACACGCCATCATCGGCCGCGCCTGGCACGTCCAGGGTGTCGTCGCCGTCCGCGACCGCCTCGACTACCCTCCGCCGGGACCGGATCCCTTCCATATCCTGGGGCCTCCGTCCATTTGGGCGGGATCATCGTCCTGTCGTGGACGGAAGGTCAAAATCGAAATCTGCCTATCGAACGGACCGTGGCTTCGACTTTTTCCGCCAGGAACTCTCGCTCGCCGATCTGCCGGTGGTCAGCCCTTCCCCGATGAGCCCCAGGATCCGGCGCTCCTGGGGGTCAGGCAGTTGACCTCAGGCATCCGGGAGCGGATCACGCGGCAGTTCGCTCACAGTGGTTACGTCCGCAAGTAGATGCCATTTGCTTAGTATGTGTGTTCTAATAGATGGCAAGCTGCGGCCTCCGCAGCAGCAGCCGATCCGTCGCCGCGGGCGGACGGCAGGATCCGCGCCGCCGGCCAGGTCGGGATCGGAGCCGCAAGAAGCAGTCGAGGGGTGATCGTGATGCCTGGATTCGAAAATAAAATCTATATAGATGCCGACAGGCTGGCCATCCTGGAAAACCGGGCCGCTGAGCTTGAGCGGCTGCTACTGCTGGTCACGCGGCCGGAGGGCGACGCCCAGCCGAATGCGGCGGTGCCCTACGCCGTGCCCGAGGGCGGCAAGCGCCACGCTGGGGCGTTCAAGAGCGGCGGCTCCGGGGGCGGCGGTCCTGCGGCCGATGGACGGACGGAGGCACTCATTAACCGGGGGCGGCCGGGCTCTCGCCGGGCGCGGCGCCGACGGCTGCTCGCACACTGGCGGCTGATCGTGGCGGGGATGGTCGCGCTGGTCACCGGGGTCGTCGTGGCCCTAGTCGCAACCCGCGGTTCGGACGCGGCCTGGCCGGCGAGCGTGGCGACGGTCCAGGCCGAGATCGGGCAGGCCTGCGCGAACCCTGATGTGGTGGCCGAGCCCAGCGGGTTGAACTTCGCCTGTGCCAAGGACACCAACCAGGTGCTGTGGGTCTTCGCCTTGCTTACCAGCGGGGACAACCCGAACTTCGTCGACCAGTCAACCGGCCGCGAGGGACTTGAGCCGGTCCAGGCGGCGCAGGGCGGCGACATCGCCTGGTCCCTCAACCTGCACCACCCGTACGACCCCGCCAACCCCATCGACAGCCTCGCCGTCGCCGCGCGCGCGATCAACAACATCATCAGCGGTGCCGCCCTGACCTCTTCTACCGGGAGCGCGCTGATCGAGCCGGGCCTGGAGAGCAAGGCGGCGAACTGCCAGCGGTATACCGGCTCGGCGAAGCTGGCCACCAGAGCGGGCTACCCGGCGGCGTGCGCGTCACCGGTTACCACCGCGTCCGGGCAGGCCGCGCTGGTGAGCGACGCGTTCCAGCAGTGGATGGACGGCACCCCGTCCCGGATCGCGAGGGAAGCGGGCGTGCTGTTCGGGAACGCCGACAATCCCGGCAGCCCCCGGGCCCGAGCCATTCTCGCCAGCCTGCCCGCGTCCGGCGGGTAACGGCGAAGCGCGTGGCACCGGAGGCGAGCGCGGGATGAAAGGAGAAGTCAGCGACCGAGCAGCAATCGGACCCCCAGCAGCAGGTAGACGGCTGTAACCGGCGACGAGGAGGAGGGTACCCGTGAGCGTCGCCAGGAAGGCATGGTGGCAGCAGGCGACGGCGCTCGTCACCGTGAGCGCCGGCGGTGTGATCACCGGCTTCAACTTCGTTCCGGGCGCCGCGACGCTGACCACTCCAGCCAGCGTGCCGCTTCACCTGCTCGCGCTCGAGCGGGCGGCGCAGCCCGACACGGCCGGGAAGGCAACCGCCAGCGACGCGCAGCTGCGGGCCGCGATCGTCAACGTGGCCCGCTACTACCTCAGGCTCGCGCAGACCAAGACGCCCGCCCAGATGGAGGCGCTGATCTGGGGCGAGGTCAGCAGCGATGGCACCGACCACGGGCCCACCTGCGCCGCGTTCGCCAGTCTCACCCTCGAACTGGCCGCCCATACGTCGGGGCTGCGCAGCTGGGTCGATGGGGGGACCACCTATCCCTGGCCGCTGCCGACCTGGGCGGACGTGCGGGTGGACACCAACTCGGCCTCGCCGCAGATCACCTCCGTGGTGGCCGACGCGCAGGCGCACGGACGCTGGCACCCGCTCGGCGACGGCTACATCCCTCAGCCCGGCGACTGGGTCGTCTACGACGGCCACGTCGCGGTCCTTGTCACCTACTCCGGCGGGATCCTCGACACCATCGCCGCCGACTCCCTGCCCGACCTCACCGTCAATGCCCATTCCGCTTCCGCACCGCTCGCGGACCAGGGCATCGCCGGCTTCGTCGACAATGGCAACCTCCAGCCGGCCACGGGCGAAACGTCCGGCCAGGCCGTCAAGACAGCGCCGCGGCCAGGCAGCACGGCCCCGGCTAACGCCAAGGCTGCCTCGGCGAAGGCGGCGGCGGCAGCCACCGCCGCGGTCCCCGGCCTGCCTGACACGGTCGCGCTCGCGGGGACTGGCGGCATTCCCGGCGCTGGCCCCGCTGCGGGGAACGGCGGCACGGGCGAGCCATCGACGGCGGCAGTGCCCGGGGTGCTCGCCACCGGTCAGCTCCTCGGCCAGCCCGCCGCGAGTGCCGCGCCGCGGCCCAAGTCGACCACGTCCGCGCCCGCGCCCGCCAAGTCATCCCATTCGGTCACGCCGGCCCCGGCCGCGTCCCGGTCGACCGCCAGTTCGTCCCCGAAGCAGTACGCCGCGCCGGCGGCGCGGAGCCAGCAGGCGTTCATCAGCCTGGTCGCGCCCGGCGCGGTCGCCGCCCAGCAGCGCTTTGGCGTACCCGCATCGGTGACGATCGCCCAGGCGATCGAGGAGTCCGCCTGGGGCCAGAGCAGCCTCGCGGCCCGGTACCACAACCTGTTCGGCATCAAGGGCACCGGACCCGCCGGAAGCGTCACCCTGCCGACTCAGGAGTACGAGAGCGGCAGCTGGGTCACCACCGACGCGCAGTTCGCCGTCTACCGCAACGACGCCGAGTCCATCGCCGGCCACGCGGAGCTCCTCGCCACCAGCGGCTACTACGCCCGCGCGATGGCCGACCGCGCTTACCCGGACGCGTTCGCCAACAATCTCACCGGTGTCTACGCCACCGACCCCGACTACGGCGCCAACCTCATCGCCCTGATGCAGCTCTACAACCTCTACCAGTACGACACGGCCCCGGCAGCCACGCCCACCGCCGCTCCGGCACGTGCGCCCTCGCAGACCAGCGCCTCGGCCAGTAGCAGCATCCCCGGCGTCATCTACCCCGGGAAGGTCACCTCCGGCGTCGCCGCCCGGCATCAGGCGCAGCTGCCGCAGGCGGTGACGACCGCCCTGTTCGCCACCGTCAAAGGGCCCCTGGGCCGGGGCGAGCACCTGTACCGCGACGTGGCGGCGAGCACGGGCAGCAGTTGGAAGCTGCTGGCGGCCGCCGACTGGATGCAGTGCAAGGCCGACCCGCGCTGCTCACCCGTGCAGGGCGAGAAACTCGGGACGGTCAACGCTGACGGTACCTCCTACCGGACCAAGACCGCCGCCCTCGCCCAGTGTGCCGCCGACCTCATCGAACTGTCCGCCGCGGTCTACGGTATCGACCTCACCGCCCGCCGCCCGCTGTCCGTCCGGGAGCTCGCCGCCGCATTCGCCGCGTTCCGCTGGGGTGCCCTCCTCAAGCGGCACAACGTATCGCCGATGGAGTTCCCCTACTCGGTGGCCGGCCTTACCGTCGCGCACCAGAAGATGCACTGGCCGCCCATCAACGACCCAGACACACCCGACCGGCCCGGCGCCCGCTTCCGCCAGCCGTTTGGCGCGGTCCCGGTGGTGCTCAGCCTCGGCTACCCAGCCACCGTCTAACAGTTTCGGTCAATGCGGTTCAGCCCGCCCTGGATTGCCTGACATCTCCCCGCCGGCAGCTGGCAGGCCCGCGCAGGGCCGGGATGTCACACTCCGCGGCCCGGTCTCGTCCACCTCCGTTAGCGGGTAAATCGTCGAGGTAGGGGTGGGCGGATGAAAATCGCGGTGGCAGGCGGAACGGGCGTCGCCGGACGCTGGGCGGTCGAGGCGGTGCGCGCCGATGGTCATGAGGCCATCGTGATCGCCCGTTCGATCGGCTCCGACCTGGTGACCGGTGATGGGCTTGACGTGGCGCTCGCGGGCGTTGACGCGGTGATCGACACGACCAACGTCGCGTCGTCGGGCAAGCGGCGCAGCAGCGAGTTCTTCGAGGCAACGGCCCGGACGCTGATGCGCACGACGGCCGCGGCGGGTGTGCGGCATATCGTTGTGCTCTCGATCATCGGGATAGACCGGGTGCCCTACGGCTACTACCAGGCCAAACTGCGCCAGGAGGAGGTCCTCCGGGAATCGCCGGTGCCGGTCAGCATCCTGCGCGCGGCGCAGTTCCATGAGTTCGCCGGGCAGTACCTGGCCACGATGCCAGGGCCAGTGGTATTCGTCCCTCGCTGGCGTGCCCAGCCGGTCGCCGCCCGCGAGGTCGGCGCGGCCCTGGTCAGGATCGCGGCTGGCGATCCGGTGGCCATGTCCGAGCTCGCGGGCCCGCGGGAGGAGATAATGGCTGACATGATTCGCCAGGTCGTTCGCGCACGCGGGGATCGGCGGCTGGTCGTCTCGGCGCGACTGCCGGGCGCGGTGGGCAAGGCCATGGCGGCGGGCCGCGGCCTGCCCGGCCGGCCGGGCCTGCGCGGGACGCAGACCTTCGCCGACTGGCTGACCGAGCAGCGGGCGCGGGGCGCGCTGTGACGACGGAGCCGGACCTGCTGGCCGCGAGCTTCAGCCAGGCGCGGCCGAGGCTGGTCCGGGTGGCGTACGCGATCATCGGCAGCCATGGAGAGGCCGAGGACGTCGTCGCCGACTGCTGGTTTCGGCTGACCGCCGCAGACCAAGTCGAAACGGTGCGTGATGTCGAGGCATGGGCGGTCGTGGCCGTGTCGCGAATGGCGCTAGACGTGCTGCGATCCGCTCGGGTCCGGCGAGAGCGCTACATCGGCCCGTGGCTGCCCGAGCCAGTGGTCGCGTCACCCGATGAGACCGGCGCGGACCCGGCGGACCAGGTGACGCTGGCTGACGAGGTCGGCTACGCGCTCCTGGTGGTTATGGAGACATTGTCGCCGGCCGAGCGCACCGCGTTCGTCCTGCATGACCTGTTCGGGCTGACGTTCGATGAAGTGGCGGTCATCGTCGGCCGGGCGCCGGGGGCCGTCAGGCAACTCGCCTCCCGGGCCAGGCGGCACGTCCGCGAGCGATCCCCCTGGCCGTCGACCGACGCAGCCGAGCACCGGCGCGTGGTCGAGGCGTTTGCCTCGGCGGCGACCTCGGGCGACCTGACGGCGCTGATTCGCGTGCTCGACCCGGAGGTGGTTTTGGTCAGCGACGGCGGGGGCCTGGTCACATCCGCCCTCAAACCCGTCCTCGGCGCGGACCGGGTCGCGCGGTTCCTGCTGGGCGTCCTCGCTAAGGAGCAACCGGGCGACGTGATCGACCGCGTGAACGTCAACGGGGCACCGGGGTTCGCCGTCTACCAGCAAGGCGAACTCGTCACGATCGCGGCCGTGACAGTGGCGGCCGGCCGGGTAACGCGCCTGGACCTGGTCCGGGCCCCCGGCAAACTGCCACGCCAGATCGGGTGAGACCGAGGTTCGCCGGGAAAAACACATCCGCTGGACGCGTCCCAAGACGAGTCCGATGAAGAGGCGGGCGGCCCGAAGGGACATTTGAGGTTAAACCCCCACGGTAAGGTTCGGGGTAACTCGGTTCGGCGCGACATCTAGGTGGGTCCTTGAGAACTCTCTTGCTGTCCGCCGCGGTGTCGATGGCGATTGCGCTGCTGGGCACCCCGGTCGCGATCCGCTTCTTCGTCAGGCACGGCGTCGGCCAGGAGATCCAGGACGAACTGGCGGCGGCTGGGCACGCGAGCAAGCGAGGCACGCCCACCATGGGTGGCATCGTGATCATCCTGGCGACGTTGGTCGGCTATCTGGCCGGGCACCTCATCACCGCCGACCCAATGACCGTGTCCGGGCTGCTGGTGCTGTTCCTGATGACGGGTATGGGCCTGGTCGGTTTCGTCGACGACTTCATCAAGGTCTTCAGGCAGCGCAGCCTCGGGTTGCGGGCCGGGCAGAAACTGGCCGGGCAGGTCGTGGTGGGCGCGGCGTTCGGCAGTCATGGCGCTGCGCTTTCCGAATGGCTACGATCTGACTCCCGCGTCGGACCATCTGTCTTTCCTGACGGACTTCGGCATCGCCATCGGCCCGGTGTTCTTCGTGGTCTGGGTGATCCTCATGACGGGCGGCGCGTCCAACGGGGTGAACCTCGTTGACGGCCTGGACGGCCTGGCCACCGGTGCGTGCATCCCCGTGCTGGCGGCCTACGTGATCATCGGCAACTGGCAGTTGCGCAACGAGTGCACCACCGCGCTGGTGCAGAACTGCTATGACGTGCGCGACCCGCTGGACCTGGCGGTGGTCGCGGGCGCGGTGCTTGGGGCGTGTTTCGGCTTCCTGTGGTGGAACGCGCCGCCGGCCAAGATCTTCATGGGGGACGTCGGAGCGCTGGCCCTCGGCGGCGCCCTGGCTGGCTTGGCGATCTTGTCCCGCACCGAGCTGCTGCTGCCGATCCTGGGCGGCCTGTTCGTAGTCGTCACGCTGTCGGTGGTGATCCAGGTGAGCGTCTTCAAGGTGACGAGGATCAGGACCGGCCGGCCGGTGCGCGTGTTCCGCATGACGCCGCTCCAGCATCATTTCCGCATGGCCGGCTGGAACGAGACCACCATCGTGGTGCGGTTCTGGCTGATTACCGGCATCTTCGTGGCCGCGGGCCTGGCCATCTTCTACGTCAGCTGGACCTAAGCAGTTCTCCGGGCTTCTCCGGTGGGTCGGTGGGATGACGTCGCCTACGCTTCGTGTCATGGCGGGCTCCGTTGACAATGGCGTGTACGACCGGCTTGGAGGGTCGTGGTGGGATGAGACCAGCCTGCTTAACGTGCTGCACGGCAGCGTCACGCCGGGCCGGTTCGCCTACTTCCGTGATGTGCTCGCCCGGCGGTTCGGTGCCGGGGCGGCCGGGCTGCGGGTGCTGGACGTCGGCTGCGGCGGCGGGTTCCTCGCGGAGGAGTTCGCGGCCCTGGGCTGCCGGGTGACCGGGGTCGACCCGTCGCCGGCTTCGATCGACGCGGCCCGCGCCCACGCGGCCGGGCGGGGCCTGCGCATCGACTACCGGGTCGCAGCCGGCGAGGAGCTGCCTGCGCCGGACGCCGCCTTCGGCCTGGTCTGCTGCTGTGACGTGCTCGAGCACGTATCCGACGTGGACCGCGTGATCAGCGAGACGGCCCGGGTGCTCGAGCCCGGCGGCCTGTACCTGTTCGACACCATCAACCGCACCCGCGCGAGCAAGCTGCTCGCGATCAAGGCCGTGCAGCAGTGGCGACTGACCCGGCTCACCGACGTGGCGTTCCACGCCTGGGACATGTTCATCACGCCCGCCGAACTGGCCGCCACCCTGGAACGCCACGGGCTCGCCGTGGGCGAGACGACCGGCCTCGGCGCGCGCGCCACGCCCCTCGCCGTGCTCCGCAGCCTGGCCAGCGCCCGGCTGGGACGCATCACCTACGGGGAGCTCAGCCGGCGACTGAACGTGGGACAGGTCAGCAGCACAGCCATCTCCTACATGGGGTACGCCACCAAGACACAGCGGTAACCGCCCATCCCGGCTCCCGTCCGGCGGCTTGCGGGCCAGGTCGTAGACGAAGCCGACGTCGTGGGGGAAGGCGCCGTCAGCGGCGGCCAACGGGCCGACTGCGGCCGCGAGGTCGTCGTCGAAGGCGTCGCCCTGGGCGCCGAGGACCGAGGGCGGGAGGAACGAGGCGGACCGGACGTACCCGGCCAGTTCCGCCAGACTCCACCGGTGCTCGACGGGAAACTCGCGGCGTCCGGCCGTCTCGAACCCGGCTGCTGACAGCGCCTGGGCATCGGGCCGCCGCCGCTGCGGCTCGGCCCAGTTCGCGGGGACCCGGTCGGTCGCGCCGAGCGCGGTCTGCCACCGGTCGAGCAGCGCCGCGAGCGCCCGTTGCCACTCCCGGTCACCCAGTTGCGGGACGTCCGCCCAGCACAGCGCCACGTATCCGCCGGTCCTGAGCCAGTGCAGCAGCCTGGCGGCGGCCAGGTCGCGGTCGAGCCGGTGGAAGGCGCTGCCAATGACGGCCAGCTCGAAGTGCCCGGGTTCCGCGTCCAGGGTCGCGAAGTGCCACTTGTCGTCCATGAGCCTTCACATGTTCCTTCACGACGCCAAGCCGGCAGGCGGCACGGCCGGGACGCCGGTTACACGAAGTGCGCCTGGGGGTGGTCGGGGTCGGGGTCGTGGTCGTGGTCGTGGTCGACGAGCTGGTCGCAGGTAGGGCAGTACCAGCGGACCTCGAGCGGAGTGCCGCAGGCGGGGTGACGGGGGGAGTCGTCCTGGTCGGTGTGCCTGCTCCCCCAGTGGGCGAGCAGACGGAGCGCGCCGGCGAGTTCGGTGCCTTCGGCGGTCAGCTGGTAGTCCGCGCGGGGTGGTCGCAGCGAGTAGGGCCGGGCTACCAGCAGGCCGTCGCGCTCGAGCCGCTTGAGGCGGTCCGACAAGATGTTCGCGGCGATGCCAGGAACCTGGCTGAGCAGGTCGTTGAACCGGAGCGGCCCGGGCAGGAGCGCCTCAACCACCAGCGGCGTCCAACGGTCCCCGATTCTTGCCAGTGCCTCGGCCAGCGGTGAGGAGCCGTGCTCGGGTTCTGCCATGGGCGAATCTTAGCCGCGTCGGCGGCCTAATAGTGGATAGTGGATTGCAAGTTACTATTTACCGGAGGTGGCTACGATGACGATCCTCGATGAGGTCGGAGCGAGCATCAGGCAACTGGCGGAGGGCGCCGGGGCATCGGTGGTGGGGGTCGGGCAACGGCGGGGGGCCGGCTCGGGCATCGTGCTGGGGCAGGGACAGGTGCTGACCAACGCGCATAACGTGCGCGGCGATCAGGTGACGGTCACGTTCGCCAACGGGCGCACCGCCGAGGGAAGCGTCGCCGGGCGCGACATTGACGGGGACCTGGCCGTGATCAGCGTCGACACCGGCGAGACGCCCGCGCTGCCGTGGGCCGACAGCGCGTCAGCGCAGATCGGCGAGCCGGTGTTCGCCGTGGCTAACCCGGGCGGGCGCGGGCTGCGGGTGACTTTCGGGTTCGTCTCCAGCGTCGACCGGAGTTTCCGCGGTCCCCGCGGTCGCCGCATCACCGGCAGCCTCGAGCACACCGCCCCGCTACTGCCCGGATCCTCCGGCGGTCCGGTCGTGGACGCCGGCGGGCGACTGCTCGCGATCAACACCAGCCGCCTCGGCGAGGGCTTCTACCTCGCCGTCCCCGCCGACGAGGCCCTGCGAGGCCGCGCCGCCGCGCTCGCCCGCGGCGAGACTGCGACGTCGCCGCGGCTGGGCGTTTCCATCACCCCCGGCCACGTGGCGAGGCGACTGCGACGCGCCGTCGGCCTGCCCGACGCCGACGGCCTGCTCATCGGCGACGTCGCGGAAGCCAGCCCCGCGGCCCGCGCCGGACTCGCCTCGGGCGACCTGATCGTGTCGGCCGCAGGCAGGCCAGTCAGGACGCCCGATGACCTGTTCGACGCCCTCGCGGCGGCGCGAGGCGGCAGCCTCGAGCTGAAGGTCGTGCGCGGTACCGACGAGCGGACCCTCCAGGTCACCTTCACCGATCCGAACCAGGACGCGTAAGGGTTCGCAGCCTCCACCCGCCGACCGCGCGCGGGCGATCATTCCGAAGGTCCCGCGTGGCTGGCCGTCACCGCCCAGGCGGCCAGCCACGCTAGGACAAGGAGCGAGCGCAACGAAGAGACACCTCGCCCCTTGTTGACCGCCGTCGGCACCAGTACGGTTCATCTGTGCAGATGCCATGGGGAGCGCGGATCTACGTGAGAACCTGCACTGATTGCGGTTTTGTCTGGCGAGTTCCCAAAGGGGTGGCGCGGCCGCGGATGCAGGGTATGCCTGCGTCGGGCAGGGGAGGGGCGGCCATGGTGAGAGCCGCCGTGATCGCTGCCAACGCGGCGCTCAGTGAACGGGCGGCCGTTTTCCGGCGCTGTTCCCGGTGCGAATCAGTTCAGTACAAGCAGGTTTCGGCCCGTTCCTGAGCGGTGGACCCGGCGGGCGCCTGGGATAACGCCACACCAGCGAATGACCTGCGGGGCATTAGGTTGCGGAAACTTCGATCGGCTGCTGGTGAATGAGCCGAATGCGCCAGCCCTGGGCGGTCAGCGCGGGTCCCAGCATCTTCGTGCAATGTCCGCACAGGTACAGCTCGCCGCCATGGTCCGCGCGGTAAGCCGCGGACACAGCCGGGCCGCATCGGTCACAGGTCTCGTTCATGACGCCTCTCTCGCGCGTGCCGATAACGCCCGTCTGGTACCGGCTTCGTGCCTCGATGAACTGTTGTGCGGTGCCGCCGCGGTCGGGATGCGCCTCGGCCATCGCGCGGCGCAGCTCCTTGATGAGCGCTGCCTCGCGTGCGGCGGCCTGTCCGGCTTGCCTGCGTTCTTCCCGGTCCAGGTGACCTTCGGCGGCCTCGCGGCTGGCGAAGAAGAATCTGCCCGCGAATCCTGATTGTCGGCAGTCGGGCGGAATCGGGATTACGCCGGCCGGGTACCCGTGGCCTGACCGTCCGTCCCCGGGGCGCCGGGTATCGGCCTCGAACTGCGGGCGACTGATGCAACCAGGGCTGACCACGGCTTTACGCCAGTTCCAGCTGTCGCTCGTGTAGTAGATCAGCTTGGCCGTCTTCCTGACGATCGGCACCTCTTGCACCCAGCAAATTGTGCAGGCCGAGTGGCCGTTGTTGTGGGTGCACACGCAGGGAACGTACAGGTACTCAGCTCGCGCCGCGTCACCGGAGGCGGATTTCGCATGCCCGGGCCTGCGCCCGGCGGTTCCGAGTCGCCTCGCCGCGACCGCGATCAGGCTTGGCTTGTTCATAACACTGGATTCCTTTCAGGATGTGTGGTGAGCCGTGGCCGGATCGGCGCCTGTTTGCGCCTCCCGGCGGTCCGGCTCGCGGATTTCGGCGTAGCTGCCTTGCGGGCTCATCACGATTCGCCCGGTCTCACGGCCGTGCAGTTCCTCGTCGCGTCGCCTCTCGCCTAGGAAGCGGTACGCGACCCGGGCGAGGACGAATGCCAGCACCGGTCCGGTCAGCGCCAAGACCCGGAAACACCAGGTCACCGTGTAGAGGTCTAGGTGCAGGTGGTCGGCGATCTGGTCGTTCGCCGCCGCGGCCCACAGCAGGACGTAGAACGTGACGCCGGCCGCGCCCGCCGCGATGCGGTTCGCTGGATCGGCTTGCTGAGGCGGTAGCAGGCCGCGAGGCGGCCGCTCGCCCGCGATCCACCGGTCCGCCACCGGGTAGAGCGCCACGCAGGTGAAGAACACGGCGGGCATCAGCAGGCCAGGGAGAACGATGCCCAAGACAAGAGGATGCCCTGCTAGCGAGACGTCCCAGGCCGGCATGATTCGCAGCGCGCCATCCAGGAAGCCCATGTACCAGTCCGGTGCCGCGCCGGAGCTTATGTTGCCCGGTTGATACGGCCCGATCAGCCACACCGGGTTGATCTGCGCGATAGCGCCGAGCAAGACCAGGACCGCGCACGTGAACAGGAACAGCGGGGCGGGCAGGGCGCCGCGCCGCCAGCGCAGCGATGGCCGGAAGGTCAGCCAGAGCAGCACGCCGGCGAGAGCCGGGAGGACGAGGATGTGTACCCAGTAGTCGCGGACGATGATCTCGTGCCCGGGCGGCGCACCGCCGAAGATCCAGAACACCAGGTACGTCCCGGCCAGCGGCACTGACAGCAGCACGCCCGTGATCACGCTGAGGCTGCCGCCCGACAGCCCGTCGTCGGGCAAGATCGTGCCGGTGTAGGCCGCCAGCATGCCCAGCGGCAGCAGCGTCGCCCAGATGAGCCAGCCTCGCAGCTCACGGCCGGAGAACCGGCCGCGAAAGAAGGTCCGCAGCAGCCGCAGGCAGACCGCCGCGACGAACACATCGGCCGACCAGTGGTGCACCTGCCGGACCAGTAGCCCGCCCGGTACGTCGAAGCTGATGCCCAGAACGGACCGGAACGCCCGGCTCACCGGAACGCCATCGAGACCGGCGTATGAGCCGTGGTAAACGACGGTGGCCATCGAAGGGCGGAAGAACGGCAGTAGCAGTACCCCGGTAACCGCCGCCACCGCGAACGAGTACCCGGCGATCTGTCCGAAGGCGGCAGCCAAGCGATCGTCCGGGTCGCGCCGCAGCGCATCGCGGAACCGCTGCGGTGCGGTGGCGGCCGAGTGGCCGTCGGGGTCGGCGGCCCGTCGTGTGCCGACGTGAGCGGTCATCTGATCCTCCAATGGATGGGACGCGAAACTGCTGGGTCTACTGGCGTTCTGATGCCGGTGGCACCACTGTCGCGCTCGCGCTCATGGACCGCCTCCGTGGAAGTCCCCAGTCAGGTCATCCCTGGGGAGGTGCCACCAGGGGCGCCAGCACCGCGGATCCTGGCCGGGGATCGCGCACTAGGGAGTTCCACGGACTCGAGCGTTCGTCGCCGGAGAGAGGCTGCGTGGTGAAGCCATCCCGGCCGGCAATGGGCCGGGGGACAGAAGGGAATCACGATGAAAATCGTCGTAATCGGCGGAACCGGCCTGATCGGGTCGAAGCTCGTCACCACGCTGCAGGGACACGGCCACGACGCGCTGGCGGCATCACCAGCAACGGGAGTGGACATCATCACCGGCAAGGGACTGAGCGAAGCGCTTCGGGACGCCCAGGTCGTAGTCGATGTGTCGAACGCTCCCGACTGGAGCGACTCCGCGGTGATGGACTTCTTCCAGACCTCAGCCCAAACGATTCTCGCCGCGGAGAGCACCGCTGGAGTCCGCCACCACGTCGCGCTGTCGGTCGTAGGCACAGAACGGCTGCAGGGCAGCGGCTACTTCCGCGCCAAGCTCGCCCAGGAAGAGGCGCTCAAGGCAGCTCCCGTGCCCACCACGATCTTGCGTGCGACGCAATTCTTCGAGTTCATCGGCGCCATCGCCGACTCCGGAGCCCACGACGGGACGGTCGCGCTGCCGCCCCTGTTGTTCCAGCCAGAATCGGCTGGTGACGTCGCCGCGACCCTGGCCGATATCGCCGAGCAGGCGCCGGTCAACGGCACCGTCGAGCTGGCCGGGCCCGAACTGTTCCGGATGGACGAGCTCGTCCGCTGGTACCTGGGCGTGAAGAACGATCCCCGTCGGGTCGTCACCGATGTCCGCGCCCCGTACTACGGCATTGAAGTCGACGATGAACGCGCCCTCATCCCCGGCGACGACGCCCGGGTCGGCAAGACCCGGATCGAAGACTGGCTGGGACAGTCCGCCGCGGCGGCTCCCCGCCTTGACCGGGACGGAGCCTCGTCATGAAGCCGACCATCGTTCTCGTTCACGGCGCGTTCGCCGAGTCAGCCAGCTGGGACAACGTCATCGACGCGCTCGCCGGCGCCGGGCACACCGTGATGGCGGCGGCTAACCCGCTGCGCGGACCAGCCGCTGACGCAGCGGCGGCTGCCGCGGAGGAGGAGGGAACTCCATGACCGAATCCGCCCTTGAGAAGGACCTTGCAGCGGCTCGCCGCGAGCACCTGGTTCCCGGTCGAGAGATCCACATGCGGGACATGCGCGGCTACCAGTTCTGCGAAGTGTGCCTGGTCACCGGTGCCACCGCCGACACGGCGATCGTGAACATCTGGAACACGAACGGCGTGTGCGACCCGAAACCAGAGCTACTCGACGCGCTCGATGTCGAGGCGATCGCGCAGGAGAACGGTGCCTTGTACGCAACTGTCGGCCCGCTGCGTAACTGGATGTTCGATCGGCTTGATGTATGGGAAGCCGGAGCCGATAAGAACTTCGGAAGCATCACCGCCACCTGGGTGGGTGCGGCAGAAGCGTCGACGATGAAGCTGACCGAGGCGCAGGGCGGCTACCGCCCGGCCTACATGTACCGGAACGGCACCGTCACATTCGACGAGGGCAGTCAGGTCTACGTGCTTGACGCTCCTGACGGTGAGGTATTCGTCATGGAGTCCTTCACCCGGCACTGGGATGCAGCCTTGAGCGAAGACGAGCTCGCCCACCTCGGAGGGCGGCTCGACTTCCCCAGCGGCTGGGGCTTCCGCGCCGAGATGCTCGACCAAGACCTGGCGGTCTCCTCCGCCCATCACGGCAACCTCGCACACGTTGTGCAGGACAACCTGCATAACGCCTACCAGGGCTCGGACGTAGCCCGGGCATTCAGTGAGCTCTGCCAGAAGGACTCGCTCTGGTAGCGGTGCGGCCTCACCGCATCGCGTGTCAGCGCCGGCCGATTCCCGGCCGGCGCTGACACGCGGCTTGCGTTACTCACCGGTCGCGGTACGGCGCGCCCAGTCGTCGTAGCGTGTCTGGCCGAGAACCGTGTCGGCGCCCGGAAGCAGCCGCTGTGCTTCAGGCGTTCGATGCCCGGGGCGGACAGTACGAAGTACCGGTGTCTTCACAGTCGCGCGCGCATCCGCTGGTCGCCTCCGGGGGAATGCCTAGGCACATCACCGACGTCCGCGTCGGCGCGGCGCACTCAGCGTGATCGGCGCATCATCCCGCTAGATGGGTGTTGACCAGGCTTATCCCGGGCATCCTTCACCACTATGTGATGAATCAGACGCAGAATGTAACGGAACGCTCTGGGCGGCGCCGGGAACTCGCCATGGGTCTGGCAGACGTCGTCAGGAAGGCCGAGTACAGATGGCCGCGCCCGCGGGGCGGAACGCCCAGCCAAGCCGGGTAGAGAACCGGCACATCGACCACATTCCAGCCGAGGCACGGCACGGCAAGCCCTGGCACCAGTTCATCTTCTGGTTCGGCGGCAATATCAACGTGTTCAACGTTGTCCTCGGCGCCGTCATCGTCTCGATCGGGCTGACCTTCTGGCAGGCGCTCGTCGCGATCGCCGTCGGCACCGTAGTCGGCACGCTGCTGATCGCATTGCACGCCACCCAGGGGCCGCGGCTCGGCGTGCCTCAGTCGATCCAGAGCCGGGGGCAGTTCGGGTTCTACGGGTCGGCGTTCATGTTCCCGACGGTGCTGGTTCTTAACGTCGGGTTCATCGCCGCCTGCCTGGTCATCGAGGCCCAGGCCATGACCGGCGTGACCGGCGCGCTGACGATTCCGCAGTGGATCGTGATCCTGGCGGTCCCATCGGTGGTGGTCGGGATCCTCGGGTATCGCTGGATCCACCGGGTTATGCAGGGCACCGCGCTCATCACCGGCCTGGCGCTGATCATCATGCTCGTGCAGGGCCTGCGCTACAGCCCACTGCCCGCCAGCGAGACGGCCTGGGCCTGGCCGGGCCCGGGCTTGTTCCTGGCCGGGGTTGCGTTGCTGGTCATCGACTTGCTGTCATACGGGCCGTTGGTATCGGACTACACCCGCTACCTGCCCGCCGCCACCAGCGGCCGGCGACTGTTCTGGGGCATCTACGCCGGCAGCGCGCTGGCGACGCTTTTCTCCTGCGCGCTCGGTGCCTACCTGGCCGCGTTGCTGCCCGCCCTCGGGCCGGTCGCCGCCATCGGCAAGGTCTCGGGGTCGTGGGCGCTGGTCGTGATGGCCGTCTCCCTGATCGATTCGAACACCATGAACGCCTATACCGGGTCATTTCAGATCCTCGCGTTCAGCAGCATGTGGCGGCGGTTCAGGGCCGAGTCGGCCGTCGTCCGGCTGGTGCCCTTCGCGTTCGTGATGGCGGTAAGCGTCCTGACCGCCTGCCTGGGCTACCAGTCGTTCGTCACTAACCTGACCGACTTCCTTGACGTGCTCCTGGTCGTCTTGATCCCATGGTCGGCGGTCAACCTGGCCGACTACTTCCTGGTCCGCCGGGGCGGCTACGACGTCGCGTCATTCTTCACCCCTAAAGGCGCCTACGGCCGGTTCGCCTGGCGGGGACTGCTCGCCTACTGCGTGGGACTGGCCGCCGAGTGGCCGTTCGTGTCCCAGACGGCCTATGTCGGCCCGCTCGCCGGCGCCCTCGGCGGCGCGGACATCTCCTGGCTGGTCGGCTGGTTCTCGGCGGCTATCACGTACCTGCTCTTGTCCGCCTTGGCGCCCGACACCGCCCGCCGTGACCGGCCCGAAGCCGGTACCGCGGCACCAGGCTCTTGACTGGCAGCAGCCACCCGTCACGGCAAGGCTGGCTAGCGATCCTGTAACGTGCTTGTGGAAGATGCTCTCGAACTGGACAGGCAACGCGATCACGCGGGCAGGCATGCCTGACACTCACCTCTCGCGGGTGGGACTGCTCGGCCGTGGCCGCGAGTGCGATGTGCTGGACCAACTCGTGGCGGAAGTGCGCACGGGTCGCAGCCGCGTGCTTGTCCTACGCGGCGAGGCCGGGATCGGCAAGACGGCCCTGCTGGAGTACCTGTCGGACTCGGCTCAAGGATGCCGAATTGCCCGGGCAGGCGGTGTCGAGTCCGAGATGGAGCTCCCGTTCGCCGCCCTGCATGCGCTGTGCGCGCCGATGCTGGGCCGTCTCGGGCATCTCGCTGGCCCGCAACACGACGCGCTGAACACGGCGTTCGGCATGAGCGACGGCCCTCCGCCGGATCGCTTCCTCGTCGGCTTGGCAGTCCTGAGCCTGCTGGCGGATGCCGCCGAGGAACAGCCGCTTGTCTGCATCATTGACGACGCGCAGTGGCTCGATCCGGTGTCCGTGCAAACGCTGGCGTTCGTGGCACGGCGCCTCTTGGCGGAGCGGGTAGGGCTGGTGCTTGCACTGCGCGAGTCCGCTGACGAGCACGGACTCGAAGGACTGCCGGAATGCGTGATCGAAGGCCTGTCCGCCGCCGACGCCCGTCGGCTGCTGGACGCGATGATCCCCGGACCGCTCGACGCCCGGGTCCGGGACCGGATCCTCGCCGAGGCCGGCGGCAACCCGCTCGCACTGGTCGAGCTGGCGCGCGGAGGCCACGAAGTCACGGTTGCGGGCGGCTTCGGGCTGCCTGCGGAAATGCCGCTGACCAGCCGCATTGAGCAGGGCTTCGTGCGCCAGCTGAGGCCGCTGCCGACCGAGACCCGGCGGCTGCTGCTGCTGGCGGCGGCGGAGCCAGTCGGTGACGTGCCGCTCCTGTGGCGCGCGGCCGGGCGTCTCGGCATCGCCCGCGAATCGGTCGCACCAGCCGAGGCTGCGGGCCTGGTCGGGATAGGCGCGCGGGTGCGGTTTCGCCATCCGCTCGCGCGTTCGGCCGCTTACCGGGATGCGTCCCCACCCGAGCGGCGTGCGGCTCACCGTGCACTCGCCGAGGCAACCGACGGTCGGCTCGACCCGGATCGGCGAGTCTGGCACCGCGCACTGGCGGCCGACGGGCCCGACGAAGCCGTGGCCGGCGCGCTGGAGCAGTCAGCCGGCCGGGCGCAGGCACGCGGAGGGCTGTCGGCGGCCGCAGCGTTCCTGCAGCGGGCGGCCGAGCTGACACCCGACCCGGCTACGCGGGTTGAGCGCTCGCTCGCTGCGGCCCAGGCAAAACTCGACGTCGCCGACGCGGTGTCCGCGTCCGACCTGCTCGCCGCTGCCGAGCTCGGGCCGGTCGACGAGCTTAGGCGCGCGCGGCTTGAGCGGCTGCGGGCCCAGATCGCGTTCGCCAGCCGACGCGGGCGCGACGCGCCGCCGCTGCTGCTCGACGCGGCTAGGCGGCTCGACCCGCTGGACGCCGAGACTGCCCGGGAAACCTACCTCGAGGCCATGGCGTCGGCGATGTTCGCTGGGCGGCTCGGCGGCGGCCCGGACGAGCGCGAGGTGGCGGAGGCGGCCCGAACGTCCAACCCGGCGTCGGCACCGGGTGCGGCCGACCGGCTGCTCGATGCCCTGGTGACTCGGTTCACCGAAGGGTACCCGGCGTCCGTGGCGCCGCTCTCGCGGGCGTTGCGCGCGTTCGACGCACCGGGCGGCGGCGACGAGGACCGGCGGTGGCTGTGGCTGGCGTGCCGCCTGGCGCAGGATCTCTGGGACGATGAGCTCTGGTATGCGCTCGCCACCCGGGGCGTCCGGGTGGCGCGCGAGACCGGCGCGCTGAACCTGTTCCCGAACGCGCTCAACTACCTCGCCGCGCTTAACGTCCATTCGGGCGCGTTTGCCACCGCCGCAGGGCTGATCGACGAGATCGACTCGATCACCCAGGCGACCGGAATCCCGCCGCTCAAGTACTCGGCGGCCATGCTGACCACGGCGCGCGGCGATCAGGCGAAGACGCTGCCGCTGCTCGAATGGGGCCGACGGAATGCGACCGAGCGGGGCGAAGGCTCGGCCGTGGGCGCAACCTTCTGGCTGACCGCGTTGCTGTACAACGGCCACGGCGACTACAACGAGGCGCTCGTTGCCGCCCGACAGGCCTGCGAGCACGAGGACGTCGTATTTTTCGGTTGGGCCCTGGTCGAGCTGATCGAGGCCAGCGCCCGAAGCGGACGGGCCGAGGAAGCCGCAGCGGCGTTCGACCGTCTGAGTGAGCGAACGCGGGCGAGCGGCACCGAATGGGCGCTGGGCGTCGAAGCGCGCTGTCGCGGGCTGCTGGGCGGCGACGAATCTCTTTACCAGGAGTCGGTCGAGCGGCTGGCGCGGAGCCGCGCAGTAGTCGAGCTCGCCCGCAGCCGTCTGCTGTACGGCGAGTGGCTGCGCCGTGAGAACCGCCGCATGGACGCCCGCGAGCAACTGCGCGCCGCCCACGAGATGTTCAGCCGAATGGGTGCGGCTGCGTTCGCCGAACGTACCCGGCGGGAGCTTTCCGCTACCGGCGAGACGGTGCGCAAGCGTACCGTCGAGACGCTCGGCGAGCTGACCACCCAGGAAGCGCAGGTCGCCCGGCTGGCTGCCCAGGGGCGCACGAACCCCGAGATCGCCGCCGAGCTGTTCATCAGCCCGCGCACGGTCGAGTACCACCTGCACAAGGTGTTCCCGAAGCTCGGCATCACCTCGCGCAGGGAACTTCGCAGGGCGCTCCCGGGCGTAGAGCACACCGCCGTGCCCGCCTAGCGCCTTTCGACCGGACGCCACCCTGCGTGGCCGTCACTCACACCGTTCAGGGCGCGGGTGCCAGGCTCGACGTATCCGACACTCGGCGCGCGAATTCGGGCCCCGATTCTCAGTCCTGAAGCGAGGTGAGCTGCTCCTCGAAATGGGCCATGGCGCCGAGGTGCAGGAACGGCCCCCAACTCACGCGGGCCACGCCGAGCGCGGCCAATTCGGCGATCGACGGCGCCTGCGGCAGGCGCACGACGTTCACCGGGCCGCCTACGTCCAAGGCGAAGCGGCGCAGCGGGTCCGATTCCCAGAGCGCGATCGGGTACACGCAATCAGCCCCGGCGTCAAGGTAGGCGGTCGCGCGCCGGACTGCCTCGGGAACCAGCTCCTCCTGGGTCCCGGCGCCGGCGCCGGCGAGGAAGGGGCCGAGGAAGCTGTCGACCCGGGCATTGATTACGAGCGGGTAGCCGTCTGCGGCTGCCGCTGCGCGAACCGCTCCGAGCCATTCTGCGTGGCGGCCGCGATCGCGGAGGCCGCCGGCGGTGTGGTCAGTGTCCTCGAGATTGCAGCCGGCCGCCCCAGCACTCCGCAGTGCGGCGACCAACTCGGCGGGCCGTAGCCCGTAGCCAGCCTCGGCGTCGATGGTCACAGGGACCTCGACACTCCTGGCAATCCGGGAGGCCGCGCCTAGCATTTCGTCGACCGGCGCACCTTCCCCGTCCTCATAGCCCAGCGTCGCGGCTACGCCGCCGCTGGTGGTCGCGACCACAGGAAAGCCAGCCGCGACCACCGCTCTCGCCGTGGCCACGTCCCAGGCGTTCGGTAGCAGGAGCGGGTCCCCTGAGCGGTGCAGTGCCCGCAGCAGATCGCACTGGCCGAGAAGGTCGGTTGTGGGTGTGGGCGTCATGGTGAAACCTCAGATTGGTTCCGCGGTGAACAGGCCGCACGCCTCTGCGAGGCCGCAGCTGCTAACTGGTGCTCATGGGTCGTTGGCTACCCCCGGTTGCCATTGGCTGGCCAGGGACTGTCTGCCCTACCCAGCGCAGACTTGCGCACACGCTTCCCGCATGGTGAAGCCAGTTGAAGGCGTGGCACACCGCTGGCCCTGCGGCTGGAGGTAGCTGAGCGCGGGCCGCGCATAGCCTTGCCTGGCGGTCCGTCGCATGCCGGTAGCGTGTGCGGCATGGCGAGCATTTTCGTGACGGGATCGTCGGACGGGATCGGCCGGGAGACGGCGCGGCAGTTGGTGAGGGGCGGCCACCGGGTGGTCTTGCATGCCCGTGATGACGGCCGCGCTGAGGATGCCGCCGCGGCGCTGCCCGGGGCGTCTGGCGTCGCGGTCGGTGACCTGTCCGTTGTCGCCGGGATAGGGCAGGTGGCCGAGTCGGCTAGCGCACTGGGTCCGTACGACGCGGTAATCCACAACGCGGGCGTCGGGGGCTCCGCCGCCCGGCACCGGACGGCCGATGGGTACGAGCGGATCTTCGCGGTCAATGTGCTGGGGCCTTACCTGCTCACGGCGCTGATGCCGCTGCCGCTGCGGCTGGTTTACCTCACCTCCGGACTGGAGTCGGTCGGTCGGGTAAACCTAGATGACCTGCAGTGGGAGCGCCGGTCCTGGAAGGGCATGCAGGCCTACAGCGACTCCAAGCTCTACGACGTGCTGTTGGCCTTCGCCATCGCGCGCCGCTACCCCTGGTTGCGCAGCAATGCGGTCGATCCCGGCTGGATCAAGACAAAGCTGGGCGGCCCAGGAGCGACGGACGAGCTTCCAGTAGGTGCTCGTACCCAGGTCTGGCTCGCCACCAGCGACGACTCGAACGCCGCTGTCACGGGCCGCTACTTCAAGTGGCAGGACGAGTTGCGGGCCAATCCCGGACGCCTACGACACCCACCTGCAGGACGCCTTGCTCGCCGCCTGCGCGACCCTCGTCGGCGCCGCTCTGCCCGACTAGCCAGGCCGCCGCCCGGACCAGCACTCGTCGGCCGCCCCGCGCGGCTTGAAGGACGCAGGTCCCGGTGAATAGATGGCTCGGCCGGCTCTCAACCTGGCCGTACGTGGCTGTGATGGTGGTCTCTGTCTGCCGGCGTGCGCCGTTGAAGGGGTGCTCGAGGTGCTCGTAGCCTGGTGCTGGCGGCCGTATCCGGGGTGATGGTCGCCCCTGGAAAAGAATCTGAGGGGAAGTGTCGGTTCGGAGTAGGGCCGCTCGTAGGAAGGGTGAACGCGCCGCCCACCAGGGCGGCGGCCCTGATCGCAGGAGATGACCCGGATGCAGCCCCTGGTTTCCGTCCCCGAAGCTACTGCCCGCCGTTTGTACCGGCTGGTGGAGCCGATCCACCTGGTCACCTACTTCGCTGACGAGCCGACCGATGCGCTGATGGCGCTCGGCCTCCGGAACTACTGGGACGGCTACTTCGCCGGGCGGGCCGCACCGCTGGGCACGGTTCCGGCCGAGGTGGTCCATGCGGTCTTCTACAACTTCGCCGACGGTGAGGCCGCCCGCCACATCCCCCGCGTCTGGAAGACAGCCACCCCCGAGGCGGCGATCGCCGCTCGTGAGCAGGGCAGCGTCGCGGCACTGAGGCGAATTCTCGGCGACCTCGCCGAGACCCCTGGTCTCGCGCGTGCCGCCGACCTCGCCACCAAGGCGGCGACCAGCGCGCCGACGGAGGGACGGATCCTGTACGCCGCGCTCCGGGCGGTCGCGCTTCCGCAGGAGCCCGTCGCCCGGCTCTGGCACGCGGCGACCCTGCTCCGCGAGCACCGTGGTGACGGTCATATCGCCGCCCTGGTCGCCGCGGGCATCGGCGGGACGGAGGCCCATGTGCTCCACGCGCTCTCCGAGAACATTCCGGCCGCGAAGTTCGGAAGGGTCCACCACCTCCCGGCGGACCGGCTGGCCACGGTGGTGGACGGGATGCGGGCCCGCGGCCTCATCGACGCCTCCGGCTGGCTCAGCGACGCCGGCTGGCAGACCAAGGAGCGGATCGAGTCGGTCACCGACGACCTCGCCGCACCGCCGTACGCCAGCCTGGAGCCGAGCGAGCTGGACCAGCTGATCGCAGACCTCGAGCCCATTTCGGCAACGCTGGACGCGGCCGGCTCGCGCTAAGCCCGGCCCATGGCGCCGCGTGCCTCCGGCCGGCCCGTGTCTGGCAAGCTGGGCCGGTGACGGATGATTGGCGTGGCATGCTGGCGGATGCCGGACTCGTCGAGTTTGTCGAGAGCGACCGGGCATCGGTCGGGCCCACGTGGCGGGAGCTTGGCCCGGTCGCGGCTCGCGAGCTTCAGCAGGCCAGGGTCGCCTCGCGGCCGGCCGGGCCGGCGGTGGCCAGCGTTACCGACCTGCGGATAGCCGGCGGCATTGACGCCCGGCTGTACCGTCCGGTCGCTGGGCACGCGGCCGCCCTCACAGTGTTTCTGCACGGCGGGATGTGGACGGTCGGCTCCCTCGACTCGCACGACCGGCTATGCCGCCGCATGGCCCTGGCAACCGGGTCGGCAGTTCTCGCCGTCGACTACCGGCGGGCCCCCGAGCACCCGGCGCCGGCGGCGGTGGACGATGCCGTGGCGGCGATCTTGCGGGCGTCGACCGGCCGCGCAGAACTGGCGGGCGACGGAAAGTGCCCCCTGCTGGTGGCCGGCGACAGTTCCGGCGGCAACCTGGCGGCCCTGGCCTGTCTGCGGATTCGCGACAAGAGGGAAGCGCTGCCCGATGGTCAGGTGCTCATCTACCCGAACACCGACCTGACGCTGTCCCGGCCAAGCGCGAGGCAGAAGGCAATCGGCTGGGGTATCACCACCGACGTCATCGCATGGGGAGCTGAGTTCTGGGTGCCCGACCCGGCCCGGCGCGCCGACCCGGCCGTAAGCCCCCTGTTCGAGCCGGACCTGGGCGGCCTTCCGACGGCGCTGATCGTCACCGCCGAGCACGACCCCCTGCGTGACGAGGGCGAGGCGTACGCGGCGCGGCTGGACGCGGCGGGCACGCGGGTTCTCCTGCGCCGCGAGCCCGCGATGATTCACGGCTTCCTCAACCTCGACATGCAGTCCAGGGCGGCCGCAGCCGCGGGGGAGCGGATCTTCGACGACATGACCCGCCTGATCAAGTCCCGGCGGTAGCGGTCGACGCCGTTCGGGTAACTGCCCGAGATTCGCCGGGCCTGCTAACTGAGACCGGGCCAGCCGCCGGCCCTGGCGCGAACCATCTCTGCAACCTCTTTGACGGAATGGTCGTCGGTATCCACTCGTAGATCGGCGAATTCCGCGAGCTTTAGTTGAGTGGCCTACCCGACCGACGATTTTCCGACGCGCTATCGTCACCGCCGGAGCCCGCAGCGTCGCGTTTCCCGCCATCGCCGCCGGCATCTGCGAATTCCCGAAAGATCTTGGAAGGTTTGCTTATCGCGGAAATTTTGCACGCGTATAACGTGCTTTTCTTCCTCGGTAAAAAAGGTTTCCAAGATCTTTTGTCTCTGGGCGCCGAGACGTTGTAACAAGGGAGTCAGGCCTCACTACTGCAACGCGAGTCCCAGGGCGGGGCAGGGCAGTCGATAGAGCCTACGGGCGAACCCTCCGCCGTGGGCTCGTGGCCCATCTGGCCAAGCAATACTTAGGTTCGCGACCGCGCACTGGGCTTAGTTAGAGAAATCCTGGGTGAGCCAGACCGTGCCGGAGCTGTCGCGGTAGACCGCGATCCCGATGTGGGTGAAGCTGGTGCTCAGGATGTTCAGCCGGTGACCGTCGTTCGGCGGCTGCTCGTTGAGCATGGACTGGGTGAGCCCGACGGCCATCGAGGCGATGGCGGCGGTGGTATCGGACACGGGGCCGCCTTCGCCGATGTTTTCTCCGGCGGCGGTCCAGTCGATGCCGGCGGCGGTCTCGCGGGCCCCGATAGCCGGCTCGCCCGGGCACTGGTGGGAGAGCCCGCAGCCGTCGGCCATCAGCAGGTTATGCGCGGACGAGGTGCTCTCCAGGCCCGTGGTCAGGGTCAGCGCAGGCAGCTTGGCGGTGGCGCGGGCCTGGTTGATGAGCGCGAGCACCTGGGCGGCGGGTGTGCCGTTCTGGTCCGCGGTCGCACTGCTGGCAGGGGAGGCTGCGGAGGAAGCAGTGGGGGACGCGGACGAGCTCGGCGCTGACACGCTGCGCGGACGCCGACGCCGACGGTGCCGTGCTCGCCCGGTGCGTTCCAGCAACGGCGTGACTCGGCGGGACGGTCACCACCACCGGCGCGGCGGCGACAGCCATCGCGGCCGGGCTGTTGGCGCAGGGGCCGGTGCCCGCCGCACCGCATGCGGCCGCCGTGGTCCGCGAGCTCGTGACCGTCCCGGCGGACGACGGGCCGGGAGAGAACACACCGCGAGCCAGGTAGAGGCTCCCGCCGATCAGCACGGCCAGCACGGCCAGCACGAGCGCGCTGGACGCCGCGATCCTGACCCGGCGGGACGAGGCGGCCGACGCCAGTGCCCCACGATTCATTTCATCACCACCTAGTAGGCGCTGACACACTAGGACACTTGCGCCGGGCTTCCCGCCGAAATGGGCAAATGTAGCAACTATTACGCCCGGTGAGCGCCGTTCATTGCGTCGGGTGCGGCCGCTACAGGGACTTGACGCCGACGCCGGCCAGCGCGTAGACCGGCTTTCCGGCCGGCTCGCCGCCGGTCCCCGCTATCCACCTGCGCGCCTCGCACACCCCCGGCCCGACCGGTTCGAGCCCGCCCAGCATCGACGCCAGATCGGCGGCGCCATGGTTCCAGAACCGGGCATGGGTGGCGGTCTGCTGCACGCGGGCGGCGAGTTCAATGTCCTGGTAATGCCCGGAAGACACGATCAGCCACGAGCCCCGGGCGGCCCTGCTCATATAGCTGGCGCACACCTCGGCGGCCGAGTCGGCCGAAAGGAAATGGAGCACCGCGGCCAGGATCACGGCCACCGGCTCGGACGGATCGATTACGGCGCGGACCCGCGGATTGGCGAGCACGGTCTCGGGCTCGGTCAGGTCTGCCCGCACTGCGGCGAGTCCTTCGCCGCGGGCAAGCAGCGCCTCCCCGTGGATCACGGCCACGGGGTCTATGTCCACATAGCACACCCGCGCGTCCGGGATTACCTGCCGGACCGCCTCGTGCACCGCCGGGTGCGCGGGCAGCCCGGAGCCGAGATCGAGGAACTGGTTTATGCCCGCAGCCGCTGCGCGCGCCGCCGCGGCGCAGATGAACTCCCGATTGTGCCGGACCAATTGCGGCAGCGCGGGGTTAACCTCGGCCATCCGCCCGCCCATGTCCCGGTCGGAGGCGAAATTGTCCTTTCCGCCCAGCCAGTAGTCGTAGACACGGGCGACGCTGGGCCGATTCACGTCGATGCCCGCAGGGGGATTCTCGTCCATCACGACCCCAGGCTACGCAGTCATGCCCGCCATCGGCGTCTCGGGTGGTGTGCCCGTGACCGGGCGCGGGCGGGACGGTAAATGGCTCGCGGCGACGGGCCGTGCTGGCTACGATCCTCCTGCCCACTGCCGCGCCGAGGGAGGAAGCAATGATGCGCCGCGACCACGACGCCGAGGCGTCCTTTTGAACCGATCAGCAAACGCCGCCGGGGGTTCCCTCCAGCGAGTCTCGCGTCAAGCGGGGCGATCGCGTGGTGGGCGCCGACACCGAGCTGGTCGAGAAACTCGGCCGGAACGACCTGTGCCCGTGCGGCTCAGGCCGTCGGTTCCGCCGCTGTTGCCGGAGCACCGGCAGGCTTGATGGAACGCAGGCCGACTATTACGTCCGGGACTGGTGAGGCTTGTCGGCCAGGTCGCTGATCGGCTTGACCCCGGCGGTGCCGTTCCTGAGCCGCCGCAGCAGGCCGCCGAAGTACCAGAGGGCGGCCAGGGCCAGGGCGTAGCCGAGCATCTTGTCCGAGCCGTGGAACGGCGACGGGGAACGACAGCGCCACCATGATCACCACGGTGTAGACGAGCACGAACCCGATGACGGGCCACGCCCACCGGCCGAGCGTGAACGCGCCGGGGAGGCTGTCGGTGGTGCGCCGCTTGACCGCGTAGGCCACGCGTGATCAGGAAGTAGATGATGTAGGGGATGATCGCGGTCGCGCCGACGAGCGTGCCGAACGAGCTGGTCTGGAAGTACCCGTAGATCATCACGCCGACGTCGATCACGCCGAACACCAGCAGCGCCACCACCGGCGTCTGGCTGCGCCGGTTGATCTTCCGCAGCGTGCCGGAGAACGGCAGCATGTTGTCCCGCGACAGGGAGTAGACCAGCCTGGCCTGCGCGCCGGTGCCGACGACCAGGATCGAGAACATCGAGAAGACCACGAACGCGACGAAGACCTTGACCAGCCCGGACGGCAGCCAGTAGCCCGCGATCGCCAGCAGCGGCAGCGGCGCCGACTCGACGGTCTTGAGGTCGGGGATGGCGACCGTGAAGCCGATCAGCGCGACCATGCCAAGCACGGCGGAGCCGCCCACGGCCCACAGCACGCCGCGCGGCACGCTGCGGCGGGGGTCCACCGCGTCCTCGGACATGTCGGCGGCCAGCTCGAACCCGACCAGGGTGAAGGCGCCGAGCAGCCCGGCCAGGGCGAAGGCGTACCACGTCGGGTTGTGGAAGACGGAGGTCGTGTTCGTGAGGATGCCCGCCCCGTACGGGGTGGGCTTCGAGTGGATCGCCCCACAGCACCAGCAGCAGCACGCCGAACACGACGGTCCCGATGATCTCGGTGAACACCGCGACGTTGTTGACGCGCGCCGCCACCTGGATGCTGATGATGTTGATCACCACGGGCAGCAGCATCAAGATGATCGCCACCGAGAGCACCAGGTGCGGGCTCGGCGTGTCGACGTTGAACTCGCTGAGCAGCAGCGGGGCCGCGACCTGGAGCATGATCGCGCCGCCGCCGACCGCCATGTAGAGCAGGCCGGCGAAGCCGACGAACCAGCCGTAGGTCGGGTTCACCAGCCGGGCGCTCCACTGGTACGCGTAGCCGGCCAGCGGGATGCGGGTGCCGAGCTCGGCGACGACCAGGGCGACCATCAGGTTGCCGACCCCGACGATCGGCCACGTCCAGATGGAGGCGGGCCCCCAGTAGGCGAGGCCGAACCCGTAGTTCAGGAAGATCCCGGTGGTGATCGAGATGATCGAGAACGCGATCGCGAACATCGAGAAGAACCGCAGCGACCGCCGGAGCTCCGGCTTATAGCCGGCCCGCTGCAGGACGAGCTCGGCGGAGTCCGCCGTCGGCCGGGCGGAGACGGGCACCGCTGCTGGTGGGTTGGGTTCGGCTGCCGTACTGGACATGGTGACCTTCTTTCTTACTGCTCTCTCACTGGACGATCCGCTTACGAACGGCGGCGAAGGCCTGGTCCGTCGCCTCGAGCACCAGCGCAAGGTCGTCGCCGGTCATGGCAGCCGAGACGAACCAGTTGTGCCGTGGATGCAGGTAGACGCCGCCGCGCAGGGCCTGGGCGGCGAACACGTCGGCCAGCTGGTGACCCTGGTCCCCGGCGAAGGTGAGATAGGGCATCGCCGCCGGGCCGGTGTAGCTGACGGGCAGGTCCCACGAGCGCGCCTGCGCCAGGATCCCCTCGCGCAGCTCGGCGCCGGTCCGCTCCATCGCCTCGACCGCCCGCTCCTGTCCGAGCGCGGTGATGGTGGCGATCGCGGCGGCCATCGGGACGGCGGAGAACCAGAACGAGCCGGTGACGAACACCTGCCGCGCGCCGTCACGGAACGCGTCGTTGCCGAGCACCGCGGCCAGCGGGTGGCCGTTCGCGATCGCCTTGCTCCAGGCCGACAGGTCGGGCTGCCACGCCGATCGGCTCCCAGCTCGAGCCCAGGTGCAGGCGGAACCCGCAGCGCACGTCGTCGAGGATCAGCGCGGCGCCGGTGGCGTCGCACAGCGCGCGCAGGCCGCGGGCGAACTCGGGGTCGACCAGTTCCTGGTCGTACCCGGCGTTGTGCTTGAACGGGCTGACCACGATGGCGGCCAGGTCGTCGCCCGCCTCGGCGGCGGCCTGGCGCACGCTGGCGAGGTCGTTATAGGTGTAGTGGCCGAGGTTGACGCGGTCCTGCGGGGTGACGCCGGCCGGCCGGGGCGTGCACCAGGGCGCGGCGCCGTGATAGGCGCCGGCGGCGACCAGGATCTTCCGCCGCCCGGTCTGCGCCCGGGCGATCGTGCAGCACATGGTGGTCGCGTCGGTGCCGTTCTTGGCGAACATCGCCCAGTCCGCGTGCCGCACGGTCCGCACCAGCAGCTCGGCCAGGTCGACCATGACCGGGCCGGGACCGTTCTGGCAGTCGCCGAGCGCCGCCTGCGCCGCCGCCGCCTCCTCCACCCGCGGATGCTGGTGACCGAGCACGACCGGCCCGTAGCTGCACATCAGGTCGACGTACTCGTTCCCGTCCACGTCCCAGATCCGGGCGCCGCGGCCGCCGCGCATGAACTGCGGGTAGACCGCGGGCAGGGACGCGGCCGACTGGTGCCCGTACATCCCGCCCGGGATGACCGCCCGCGCGCGCTCCCGCAGCCGCCGGTCCTCGGTGTGCTCGGCCGCCCGGCCGGGCTGCTCGGTCATGGATTCGCTCCTTCGGTTGCTGATGCCCGCCGCGCGGCCGCGGCGGCGATCCGGTCGGCCACGGCCGGCTGCGCGCGGCCGAGGAAGTTCAGCGCCTGGCCGAGGCTCTCGATCCCGGCGTCCGACCCCAGGCCGGTGGCGACCAGCGAGCCGCAGGCGACGCCGAGCCAGGCCGCGTCGACCGGGCCGGCGCCGAGCAGCAGCCCGGCCAGCATGCCCGCGGTGAAGCCGTCCCCGCAGCCGGTGGTGTCCACGACGTCGACCTTGATCGCGGGCAGCGACACGGGGGCGCCGCCGCCCCGCCAGGCGACCACGCAGCCGTCCGCGCCGCAGGTGACGGCCACGCCGCCGGCGCCGAGCGCCAGCACGTCCTCGATGGCGGGCGTGAGGTCGTCGCGGCCGGTGAGCGCGAGCAGCTGATCGGCGTTCGGCAGGAACCAGTCCGCCATGGCAAGCAGCCCGGCGATCCGCTCCAGATCGTGCGGGCGGCCGGGGTGCAGCACGTCCACCGCGACCAGCGCCCCGCCGGCCCGGGCGGCCGTGACCACCTGCGCCAGCCCGTCGCCGACGATGCCGCCGAGCGCGTCCGGCGCGCCGACCAGCAGCGCCCGGCTGCCGCGAACCCGGTCCAGGTTGACGTCGGCGAGCTCGAGGAGCGACGTCGCGCCGGGCACGTGCAAGGCCGGGCGCTCCCCGTTTCCCCTGATCGGCAGGATGGTGGCCGATGTCTGGACCCCGGTCTTGCGGCTCAGCCCGCTGGTGTCGACGCCGTGCCTGGCCATCGCGGCGGCGACCATGTCGCCGAGCAGGTCGTCGCCGACCGCGCCGACCGCGCGCACGCTGGCGCCGAGCTTGGCCAGGTCGACGGCCGGGCCGGCCGCCGTGCCCGCGGCCGTGGCCCGGATTTCGGTGAGCCGGGCGCTGCCCTGGCCGGGCGGGATGGCCTCGACCGGCCTGCCGAGCACGTCGAGAATGTGCGCTCCGAGCACGGTCACCTGGCCAAGCGGCCTTCCGGGGGTCGCGCCCCGTTCGCCCGCCGTGGGCGCGGTCTCCTTCGCGGCCCGCATCCCGTAGCGGCGTCGTCGGCTCTCCGCAGTTACCTCGTCGAGTTCGGCCGCCGACAGCACCGCGGGTTCGCCATAGGACAGCGCCAGCCGGTACGCGCGGGCCAGCCACTCCAGGAGCAGCGCCCGGTCGTACGCCTGCGCCAGGCTGCCGCCGTAGGTGACCGCCCCGTGGTTGCGCAAGATGACCGCGGTGCGGCCCGCCAGCGCCTCGACGGCGGCCCCGGCCAGCCGCGCCGACCCGAACCGCGCGTACGGCGCGACCCGGACCGGGCCGCCGAGGGCGGTGATCGCGTAGTGGATGGCCGGCAGCTCCGTCCGCGCCGCCGAGAGCGCAACGACCTCCGGCGAGTGCGTGTGCACGACCGCCGCCGCCCCGGTCGCCGCGTAGATCGCCAGGTGCATCGGCGTCTCCGAGGACGGCGTCTCCGGCTGGCCGCCTTCGCCCCCGCCTTCGCCCCCGCCGTCGGTTCCGGCGTCGGTTCCGGCGAGCCGGTCGCCGGCCAGCGTGACCAGGCAGACGCCGGCCGGCGTCATCTCCTGGTAGGCGACGCCGGACGGCGTGATCGCCACCGCGTCGCCCACGCGCACGCTGAGGTTGCCTGCGCTGCCGACGGACAGTCCGTCCGCGAGCAGGCGCTGGCCGTATCGGACGAGCTCGGCGCGGGCCGCCGCACGCTCATCCGGGTCGCTGCGGTACATTAGACGGATATTAGACGGACGTCCGATAAAAAAACAGAGGGCGTCGGCACCGGAGTTCGGCAGGGTTGGGTTATGCCAAAGATCGTCAACTGGGATGACCGGCGTGACGAGATCTTGTCCGCCACCTGGCGGGTGATCGCGCGCGACGGCATCGCCAAGGCCACCATCAGGTCCATCGCCCGCGAGGCGCACTGCTCGCCGGGCATCCTCGCGCACTACTTCGACGACAAGGCCGACATCCTCGGTTCGGCGCTGGTCCTGTCGCACCGCCGGGTCGCGGCCCGGATGGAGGCCAAGGCGGCCGGCCGGGCCGGGCTCGACGCGCTCCGGGTGGTCATGCTCGAGGCGCTGCCGCTCGATGACGAGCGTGACCTCGAGGCGCAGATCGAGATCAGCTTCTGGGGACGGGCGCTGGGCAATCCGGAGCTGCGCACGGTCCAGCACGCCGAGTTCGACCGCTTCGCCGAACGGCTGCGCGCGCACCTGGCCGAAGCGCGAAAGCTGGGCGAACTTCGCGACAGCATCGACCTCGACCTGGCGGCTCACCAGCTGCTCGTGCTCATCGACGGGCTCAGCGCCCAGCGGGTGCTGTACCCCGGCCGGGTGAGCGCTGCCCGCCAGCGGCAGATGCTCAGCGAGCTGCTCGACAGCTTCCGCCCGTGGCCGGGCTGACTCCATCGGTGGTCACTGGCGTCACCGACCACCTAGCCTGAGGCGGGTATAGGAGCCAGTGGATGGCGCCGAAGGGAGCGCGATGGACCTGATCATCGGCACGTACACCGAGCAACTGCCGCACGTCCACGGCAAGGCCGACGGCGTGCTCACCGCCAGCTTCGACCCGGCGAGCGGGCGCATCGGGCCGGTCAGCTCGCTGGCGGCGGCCCGCAACCCGTCCTACCTGGCCGCCTCGGCCTCGGGCGAGCACGTCTACGCGGTCCACGAGACCACCACCTTCGACGACCGCCCGGGCGGCGGCATCACCGCCTACGCCCGCGACCCGGGCACCGGGCAGCTGACCGCGCTCAACGCGCGGGCCACGCTCGGGGACTCGCCCTGCCACGTCACCCTCGACCGCAGCGGCCGCTTCGTGATCAACGCCAACTACGGCGTCGACGCCGGCTCGGTCACCGTGCACCGCATCGAGCCGGACGGCCGGCTGGGCGACATGACCGACCACGTCGAGCACGCGGGCTCCGGGCCCGACCCCGTCCGGCAGGCCAACTCCCACGTCCACATGATCGCCAGCGACCCGGTGACCGGGGACATTCTCGTGTCCGACCTCGGTTCCGACACGGTCTTCGTCTACGGGCTCGATCACGACGGCCGCCTCGCCGCGAAGGCCTCCGCCAACCTGGAGGCCGTCCCTGGCGCGGGGCCGCGGCACCTCGCCTTCCACCCGGACGGCCGCCACCTGTTCATCGTCAACGAGCTCGACAGCACCGTCTGCGCGCTGCGCCGCGATGATGACCATTTCACGGTGACCGACGGGATGCCGACCCGCGGCGACGGCCCGGCCGCGGGCGGGGCGAACCTGGCGGGCGCCATCCGCGTGACGCCGTCCGGCCGGCACGTCCTGGTGTCCAACCGGGGCGATGACAGCCTGGCGGTCTTCCGCTTCGACCCCGACGCCTCCGCGCTGTCCCTGGTCGGGATCACACCCGATGTGGGGGAGTGCCCACGGGATTTCATCGTGACGCCCGACGGCCGGCACGTGATCGTGGCCGGCCAGGACAGCGATCACCTCGCGTCCTACCGGTTCGACGACGAGGCCGGCGCGCTCCGGCTCCTGCACTCGGCCGTCGCGCCCACCCCGGTGTGCCTGGTCCTCGCCTGAGGTAGGCCGCCGACGAGCGTGTCATGGGCTGTGCGGTGGCACCACGCGACCGTTCGGGATAGGGATTTGAAGATCTTTTTTCTCGAACGGTCCGTTGCTTCGCCTCTGACCGCCCGGGGTGACGCTAGAGCGGGGCGACCGCGAGGGGAAGGATCAGGTCGTTCATGACCTGGGCGGCGAAGCTCGCGTCGGGCAGCTCGCCGAAGATGAGCAGATGGTGGATGGCAAGCGCGGGGAAGACCGAGACGAGGAGATCCAGGTTGCGGCCCGGCGGGATCTCGCCTCGGGCGACGGCCCGTTCGAAGACCTGCCTGAGCCGGACGCCGCCGCGGCCGAGGAACTGGTCGCGGATGACCTGGCGGAGCTCGGGGTCGCGGGCCAGCGCCGTCACCAGGCCGAGCACCAGCTGGGCGTCGAAGCGGACGTCGGGGCTGTCAGAGGTTCTCGCCATCGCCTCGAGATCGCCCCGGAGTGAGCCGGTGTCGGGCACCTCGCCCGGCTTGCGCAGCGAGCTGATCGCGTCGACCACCAGCTCGGCCTTGCCCGACCAGCGGCGGTAGATCGTCATCTTGCTCGCCTTGGCCCGGGCCGCCACCGCGTCGATGCGTCAGCCGGTCGTACCCGATCTCGGCCAGCAGCTCAAGCGCGGCGTCCCGGAGCGCGGCGTCCCTGGAGGCGTCCAGATGACGGCCTCGGTGCGCTGCGGCCTCCTGAGCTTCGTTGCTGGCGGCTCGGTCCATGACCCCTCTTCTGCGCGCTCCGCTGGGTGCGGATTCGCTGGCAACACCCTACGGCACCCGGTCCCCGATAAAGCGATACGATACGGTATCGTATCTCGGGCAAGCAGAGAACCTCGCAGCACGGCAGAGGAGCGCGGAAGCATGTTCTTTCGACTAGGACGGGGCGTTGTCAGGCACCCGTGGCTAGTGATCGGGATCTGGATCGTGGCCGCGGTCGCGATCGTCGGGCTGGCGCCGAAGTTGGCCAGTTCGAGCAGCGAGTCCTCGTTCCTGCCGAGCCACTATCAGTCCGTGCAGGCGCAGAACCTGCAGCAGAGCGCCTTCCCGACCGCGGCCGCGCCGGGCGCGATCGTGGTGTTCGAGCGGGCGGACGGCGGCCGGCTCACCGCCGCCGACTCGCAGTCTCGTCGACGGCATCGCCGGCAAGCTAGCGGCGGACGACATCCCCACGATGGGCACCATGCAGGCCGGGCCGCCGTCGGCGAACAAGCTCATCCAGACGATCTCGGTGCAGATACCCAACGTCACCGGTGAGCTCACGACCGCGCAGACCAACGCGATCGGGACGCTCAGGTCCGACCTGTCCTCGGTGGTGTCGGGCACCGACCTCAAGGCGGGCGTGACCGGGACGGTCGCCGAGGACGTCGACTCGGCGTCGACCGGCAGCAACGCGCAGAAGATCGTCTTCGTCGGCACGATCCTGCTGATCGTCGTGTTGCTGCTGCTCATCTTCCGCAGCCCCATCATCGTGCTGCTGCCGCTGCTCACGATCGGCCTCGTCTCCTCGGTCGCCAACGGGCTGATCGACTTCCTGAGCAAGGCGCTCGGCTGGAGCGCCGAGAGCTTCACGTCCATCCTGCTGATCGTGGTGTTGTTCGGGGTTGGCACCGACTACATCCTGTTCCTGCTGTTCAGGTACCGGGAGCGGCTGCGCGCGGGCGAGCCGTCTAAGCAGGCCATGGAGAGCGCCATCGCCCGGGTCGGGCCGGCCATCGCCACCGCCGCAGGCGCGGTGATGATCGCGTTCCTGGCGCTGACGCTGTCCAGCCTGTCGCTCTTCCGCGAACTCGGTCCCGCCCTCGCCATCGCCGTCTTCAGCGCCGCGACGGCCGGGCTGACGCTCGTGCCGGCCGTCGTCTCGCTGCTCGGCACCCGGGTCTTCTGGCCGTCGAAGGCCTGGAAGACCGAGCCCAAGGCGGCGCGGTTCGCCGCGATCGGGCGGTCCCTGGGGCGGCACCCTGGCCGCTTCGCGGGGACGATCGTGGTGCTGCTCGGCGTGCTCGGCATCGTTGCCTTCGGCTTCCACCCGACGTTCGACCTCAGCTCGGGCAACACCGCCACGACCCAGTCCGCGCAGTACGCCAACGTGCTGCTCAAGGGGTTCCCGGCCGGCGACTCCGAGCCGACCGCGGTGCTCGTGCAGTCGACCGACGGCAAGCCGCTCGATACCGCGTCGCTGGCGTCGTTCGGCGCGCGGCTGGCCAAGGTGCCCGGCGTGGCCTCGGTGAGCCCGGTGAAGGTGAACTCCGGCGGCGAGGTGGCGGACTACACCGTGATCCTGTCGTCCTCGGGGGAGTCCGCCGCCGCGATGAACACGGTCCGCGGGCCCCTCGGCGCCATCGCCAGTACCGACGCCCCGCCCGGGAGCCGCGCGCTGATCGGCGGCATCACCTCGGTGTACGTGGACCTCCAGTCGGCGATGGAGCACGATTACTCCATCGTGTTCCCGGTCGCGGCGGTGCTGATCCTGATCATCCTCGGGCTGCTGCTGCAGAGCGTCGTGGCGCCCTGGTACCTGATGATCTTCGTCGGCCTCGGCTTCGCCGCCACCCTGGGCTCCTCGGTCGGCATCTTCCAGGACCTCGACAACCAGAGCGGTCTGTCGTTCATCCTGCCGATCATGATGTACCTGTTCGTGGTGGCGCTCGGCACCGACTACAACATCCTGATGGTGTCGCGCCTGCGGGAGGAGGCGACCGAGGGCAAGACCCCGAGGGAAGCGGCGGCCGAGGCGCTCAAGCACGCCGGCCCGACGATCGCCGCGGCCGGGCTGATCCTGGCCGGGACCTTCGCCTCGCTGATCCTGGCGGGCGGGTCCACCTTCGAGCAGATGGGCTTCGCGATCTCGTGCGGCATCGCGATCGCGGCGTTCGTGATGGCGATGTTCCTCACCCCGTCGGTGACCGCACTGCTCGGCGCCCGGGCGTGGTGGCCCGGGCACCAGAACCGGGGCGGTCAGGGCGGTCAGGTTGCCCGGCGACGATCTGCCGAGCGGCCTCGACGCCGCGAGCGGCGCCCGCGCCTGACAGAACGCCAGGTGCCCCGGTCGGCCCAAAGTCGTGACTTTGGGCCGACCGGGGCACCGGCTTGTGGAATGGCCCTGCCTTGATGGGCATGGGCACCGATCCGGCTTAACGGGACCGGATCTCGAATCACATCAACCCCGTGGCCCACGCCGATCGCGCAAATCACGCCTGGGCCGGCGATTCGTCCCGATGATCACGAATGATTTTATCCTGGTGAGTGATATTACCGACAGTAGTCTCGAGGCATGCAGACCGATCTCTTCATCACGACCCTCGACCTGCTCGGCGTGTTCGCCAACGGGCTCCTCGGCGGCGCGGTGGCGCGCACCCAGAACATGGACCTGTTCGGGTTCGCGGCGATGGGCCTGGTGTCCGGCCTGGGTGGCGGGATCATTCGCGACGTGCTGCTCGAGCACGGCACCCCGGCCGCGCTGGTGGACCCCGCCTACATCCCGACCGCGCTGGCCGGGGCGGCGATCGCTTTCCTGATGCACATCCAGAGCCGGGCCTGGAATCGGGTGTTCCTCCTGGTGGACGCGGCGGCGATCTCGCTCTGGGCCACCGCGGGCGCGCTCAAGACCCTGGAGGCGGGCCTCGAGTGGCTGCCCGCGGTGCTGCTCGGCACGATCACCGCGATCGGCGGCGGCGTCACCAGGGACCTGATGCTCCAGAAGGTGCCGGCCGTGTTCAAGGACGGCCAGCTCTACGCGACGGTCGCGATCGTCGTCGCCATCATCCAGGTCGTGTTCGCCGAGACGGTCGGCCTGCGCTACGCGACCGGCACGGCGGTCGCGATCGTGGTCGGGTTCCTGCTCCGGCTGCTCGCCTACTGGCGCGGCTGGCGGCTGCCGACCGGCCTCGACTGGGAGCCGAGCAAGATCCTCCAGCGCGTCGCCAAGCCCCGGGCATCCGATAACCCCCCGCCGGAGACCTAACGGCCGGCCATCAGCAGCCAAATCAATCGCTTTCCCTCCTGGCGCGGACGCCACAAAAGGCATGTAATACACACACGTACCAAGGAGGCGGCCGAGTGTCAGTTGATGACCGCGCGCCCGTGGCGGAGGACCAGATCACCGTGACCGGGACGGCGCAGCAGCGGGCCTGGCGCGAGCGCCTGCTGCCGCCGCCGGCCAGCAGCGCGGGAGGCTGACGAATACTCGGAACCCCGATGATCACTGGCACGTGGTCCATCCGGCGGCGTGAACGTCACAAGTCGCTAACCGCGCAATTGCGTGTCTGTCAATCCCACCTAGGCGGCTATATCGTATTAGCGTGTACGATGGTGCAATTATCGATGCGCACACCCACCCGATGCTCGACCCGGACGAGTCGATTGTCGACGCCCCTCATCCGCCCGAAAATTATCGGTCGCTGGTAAATGGATCGCAGGTTACCCGCGCCGCGGCTATCACGATCGCCTGGGCCGATGATCCGGGTCGGACGCGGGCCAGAAATGACGGCGTGCTGCAACTGGCCGAGGACTCCGACGGCTTTTTCTACCCGGTCTGCTCGGTTCATCCGGGCGATGATCGCGCTGCCCTCGATGAGATTGACCGAGTGACGGCCCGCGGCGCGGCCTGGCTAAAGCTGCACCCGAATACACAACAGTTCGACGTCGCCGACCCCGCCGTCGTGACCGTCGTGAAAAGGGCCACTGAAAATGGGCTCCCGGTCCTTTTCGACGCCTACTCGCCCTGGGACGCCAACCAGCCCGGCAAGTTCGTGAACCTCGCGATGGCGGTCCCCGATGCCAGGCTCATTCTCGCCCACGCGCACGGTCCCGGGTTCCCGCAACTGCTGGTCTACGACATCGTCGGCCGCTATCCGCAGTGGCATCGAAACGTCTGGATCGACATCTCGGTCACCGGCCCGCTGCTCGCGGGCGGCCCGTTCGCCGAGCAGTTCGTCTGGGTGCTCAGAAAGGTCGGCACCGACCGGGTCATCTTCGGCAGCGATTACCCGCTCGACGATCCGATGACCGCCGCCCGCGCCGTCGCCGACCTCGGGTTCACGGTTGCCGAGCAGGCCGCCATCCTCCACGACAATGCGGAAAGCCTGCTCAACGGCAAATAACGGACAGCGGTAACCAGGTCAAAATCCATTATTTCGAACGGACCGTGACTCCGAGTTCACTCGCGGGCGTCTCCGCAGTACGGTTTGATTCGTGCAGACCTTCGATGATGTGGCCCGCCTGGCTAACCAGCTGCCGGAGGTGACCGAGGGCCAGGAGAAGCACCGCGGTCTGCGGACCTGGGAAGTGGGCGGCAAGGCGTTCGCCTGGGAACGCCCGTTCAGCAAGGCGGACCTCAAGCGATTCGGGGACCAGACGCCGCCGGCCGGCCCGATCCTGGCCGTCCGCACGGCCGACCTGGCGGAAAAGGAGGCGATCCTGGCCGCGAACCCGGATGCCTTCTTCACCATCGCGCACTTCGACGGGTACACGGCCTTCCTCATCCAACTGGACCAGGTGTCGGCCAAGGCGCTCAAGGAGGCCCTGGTCGATGGCTGGCTGGCCGTCGCCCCGCGCCCGCTGGCCGACCGCTACCTCGCCCGCTAACCCGTGCTGACCAGGCGACTTATTCGTCAGATCGGTCGCGTCCGGCCTCGGCAAGCAGGAATTTGAGCTGCTGAGCCAGCCGGGACCGTTCGTCCGACGCTTCTGAAAGCCGCGCCGCCAGCTCGTCGCGCTGGCGCGCGACCTCAGCCAGCTGCTGCTCGAGCTCGATGATGCGCCGGATCGCGGGCATGGTCATGCCCTCGTCGGCCATCGAGGCGACCTGCTGGATGACCCGGATCTCGATCCGGGTGTACCGGCGCTGGCCGCCGTTTGACCGCTGCGGCGAGACCACCTGGAGCTGGTCGACGCGGCGCAGGAAGGCCTGCTTGAGCGAGAGCATCTCCGCGACCTGGCCAACGGTGAAGAGCGGCACGTCCTCTTCCTCGAACGGCTGCATGCGTCTCACCTCCACCCGACATGATGCTAAGCGGTCGGCCGGCGTTAGACGCTGGCCGACCGCTGTTATTCCTAGTGCCAGAGCGACCTTAGCTGGCCAGCTCCTTGGCCTCGGTCGCGGCGACCGTGATCTTGCGCGGCTTGGCCTCCTCGAGGACCGGGATCCGGATCTCGAGCACGCCGTCGCTGTTGCTGGCCTCGATCGCCTCGGCGTTGAGGTTGTCGGAGAGCCGGACCCGGCGGGTGAAGCTGCCGAACCGCCGCTCGCGGACGATCGGGTTCTCGCCCTCGGTCGCGGTCTCCTCGCGGGTGGCGCTCACCGTGAGCACGCCCTTGTCGACGGTCACGTCGATCTTCTCCGGGTCCACGCCGGGGACGTCGAACCGCAGCACGAACTCGCCGTCGCGGCGGACGCTGTCCATCGGCAGGGCCGGGGCGTAGCCGGCGCCGATGCTGCCGGCGCCGAACGCGCGGCGGACGATCCGGTCGAAGTCACGCGTGAACGGGTCGTATGGGCGGGTCGTCAGGTACATCGCTACCTCCAGAGAGGGCCGCCACCTGGTGTGGTCTCGCCCTGTGCCTGTAATTAACTTACAACTGAAGTTATATATTTCCTTCCTCTGATCTGTCAAACTACTTGCGACTGGGTGTGCCAGGGCGGCGACGGCGGATACCCTCGCAGACATGACGATCCGTCCCGTCCGACTCTTCGGCGACCCGATCCTGCGCACCGCCGCCGACCCCGTGACCGACTTCGACAAGCAGCTCCGCGCGCTGGTCAAGGACCTGACCCAGACCCTCGACGACGCGCAGGGGGCGGGGCTGGCGGCGCCGCAGATCGGCGTCGGGCTGCGGGTGTTCGCCTACGCGGTCCGCGGCGAGCGCGGCTACCTGGTCAACCCCGTCCTGGACTTCCCCGACCAGGAGGACCAGGAGGGCGAGGAGGGCTGCCTGTCCTTCCCCGGCATCTACTACGACGTCAAGCGGCGGCTGAACACGGTGGCCAGCGGCTTCACCGACCGCGGCGACCCGGTTCAGGTGGTCGGCAGCGCAGATCCTCGCCCGCTGCCTGCAGCACGAGACCGACCACCTCGACGGCGTGCTGTTCATCGACCGGATGGATCAGGCCACCAGGAAGCGGGCGATGAGGGAGATCAGGGAGGCAAACTGGGACGGGACGGTGAAGATCACCCCGCATCGGATGACGGACCGCATATTCTGACATCTGGCGCGGAGGCCCGCGCTCCCGCATAAGCGCCGGAACCGCGCCGACAGCGAACCTCAGTGAGATGCGAAAAAGTAACGTGTTCGTTATCCATCTCAGGCGGGTAGCTTCCCCGGCGTAATCGGTCACGGGGGAGAGGTGAATATGCATGTCGTCGACTGTGCCTGGCGGCGCTGAGGCCGAGGCGTCGGGGTCCGACCGATTCTCGGAGCCGGGGGCCGATCGGCCGCAGGCTGATTCGCCTCCGCCCGACTTGCCACGTCCGGAGCTGTTGGTGCCGGCCCCGGCGCCGGCGCCGAAGCGGGAGACCGGCGGGCAGCCGCAGGCCGCTGAGGCGGCCGAGGAGCCGGTCCAGGCTCCGCCGGCGGCCGGAAAGGTCCGGCTCCGCCGCACCCGCAGGTTCTTCCGCAGGCCTACCGTCCGGGTCGTCTCGGCGCTGCTCGGCGTCTTCGTCATCTGGGTCGCGTTCTCGGCCGGCCAGGCGACATTTCAGAACAACGGCCAGGGCGCCGCCGCCAACCTGGCCGAATGGGCCCGCAACCACTACCTGGGCCCCGTTGTCACCTTCGGCGAGTGGCTCTCCTACAACCCGCCGAAGGTAGGCGGCAAGCCGACCATGTCTCTCGCGGTGCCGAAGGGCGAGCAGCTCTCCCCGGCCACCGCGACGAAGGCAAAGGACAAGCGCAAGGAGTTCGTGCCCGACATCCCGGGCACGCTCACGTCGCTGGCGGGCAAGCCGATCACCGGCGAGGGCCAGTGGCGGATGGTGGAGAAGGTCAACGGCGAGCCCGCCATCCTGACCACGTTCCTGCGCGACGCGACCTACACGTCCTACGTCAACGGCATCGCGTCGATCGACCAGCGGCTGGTCCGGTTCTACCTGCGACCCGGCTACGAAGACCCCGGCTACGGCAACTGGAAGGCCCCCTTCGACGTTCCCTCGGGCAGCCGGGCCGGGCTGCTCGCCACGTTCAACGGCGGGTTCAAGATCTCCGACGCGGGGGGCGGCTTCTACCTCAACGGCGTCCACTACGACGCGCTCGTCAACGGCGCCGCGTCGATCGTCTACTACAAGAACGGCACGATCAAGATCGGCGAGTGGGGCCGTGACTTCACGATGAACCCGTCAATCGCGGGCATTCGGCAGAATCTCAAGCTGCTGGTGGACCGGGGCAAGATCTCGCCCAACCTCAACCAGGACATCGAGACCAATTTCGGCGCGACGCTCGGCGGTGGGTACTTCGTCTGGCGCTCCGGCCTCGGCATCACCAGCGACGGCCGGATCGTCTACGTCTACGGCCCGGCTCTCAACGTGCAGGACCTGGCCGAGCTGCTGCGCCGGGCGGGCGCGGTCGAGGGCCTGCAGATGGACATCAACCCCGCCTGGATGAAGTTCGACTACTACCAGGCCGACGGGCATCCGAGCAACCCCACGCCGGTGCCCCTGCTGCCCGTCCCAGCAGCCGAGCCCCTACTCCTACTACGACCCGTCCACCCGAGACTTCACGGCGGTTTACGCACGTTGACGATTAACAAGTCCCTGGCCCCGAATGAGGACACCGGGCCGCAGCCTGTGGTGACCGGTGCGATCGCGGTGCCGTCTGACGCCCGACCGGTGGCTGCGCGCGGCCATCAGGACCACCCGGCCCCGGCAGTGGCCGAAGAACCTGCTGGTGTTCGCGGCCCCGCTCGCGGCCGCGTCGCTCGGCCGCGATCACGGCTTTGACTACGCGCTGCTGGCGATGTTCGCGTTCGCGTGCGCGTCGGCGGCGGTGTACTTCATCAACGACGTCGTCGACGTCGAGCGGGACCGGCGGCACCCGGTGAAGCGGAATCGGCCGATCGCCTCGGGCGCGCTGCCCGAGCGGCACGCGGTCGTGCTGGCCGTGCTCGCGACCGTGTTCGCGGTCGGGGCCGGGGTGGTGATCCGCGAGCCGCTGCTCGTCGTCTGCGTGGTCGCGTACCTGTGCGAGTCCTTCCTCTACTCGTTCCGGCTCAAGCACGTGCCGTTCGTCGAGATGGCGCTGGTCGCGAGCGGGTTCCTGCTGCGGGTGCTCGGCGGGGCGGCGGCGACGCACGTCCCCGTGTCGATCTGGTTCCTGCTGGTCTGCAGTCTGGGCGCGCTCGGGGTGGCCATCGCCAAGCGGTACACCGAGCTGACCAGCCTGGGCGAGGACGCGGTCCGGCACCGCCCGGTGATGCGGTGGTACCGTCCCGGGATGCTGCGGGTCGCGCAGCTGCTGGTCGGGCTGGGCATGATGGCGACGTACCTGATGTGGGCGGCCAACGAGACCACGGCCGCCCGGCCCTGGCACCTGGTGTCCGCCCTGCCGCTGGCGGCCGCGCTGGTCCGGTTCGGCGCTGCTGACCGCGCGGAAGACCGTCCGCCCGGTGGAGGACCTGATCATGCGGGACGCGATCATGCTGTGCTTCGAGATCATGTGGCTGGCGCTGTTCTGCGCCGGGCTCTACGTAACGTAAGGAAAATCAAATGAGTACTCCGAACGGTCCCGGGCGCCTGTCTCGCGTTCTATTGCTCGGCGGCGCCAGCGAGATCGGCCTGGCGATCCTCTCCGCCCTCGACCTCGGCCCCGATACCGAGGTGATCCTGGCCGGCCGTGACCCGCAGCGGCTTGCGGCGGCGGGCAAGTCGCTCGGGCGGCCGGTCGAGGTGGCCGTCTACGACGCGGTTGAGACCGACTCCCATCAGGCGTTCGCGGACCAGCTCAACGCCGGGGGCGTGCCGGACCTGGTGATCGCCGCGACCGGCGTCCTCATCCCCCAGGAGCAGGCCGAGCGCGACGTGCGGCAGGCCGCGACGATGATCGAGACCAACTTCACCGGGCACGTCACCGCGCTGCTGGCGTTCGGCGAGGCGATGCGGCGGCGCGGCAGCGGCACGATCGTGGTGCTGTCCTCGGTCGCCGCCGTCCGGCCGCGCAAGTTCAACTCCGTCTACGGCGCGACCAAGGCGGCGCTTGACGCCTTCGCCCGGGGCTACGCCGATTCGCTGCACGGCACCGGGGTCCGCGTCCTGCTGGTGCGGCCGGGGTTCGTGATCGGCAAGATGACCGAGGGGATGGCGCCCGCTCCGCTCGCGACCACGCCCGGCGCGGTCGGGGTCGCGGTCGCCAAGGCGCTGCGCGGCTCTGCGTCCGTCGTCTGGGTGCCGGCCCCGCTGGTCGGCCTGGCCACGGTGATGAAGCTGATACCGCGGCCGGTCTGGCGCACGATGAAGGGCTAGCGGCAGTTATCCCCGGGGGGACGATTACTTCGCGGTGATCTTGGTCCCGATGCCGTCGTCGCCCTCGCAGATGGCGCGCATCGCGCCATAGGCCGCCACGTCGAACACGTGCATGGTCAGCGACTGCTCGTTGGCCAGCACGAACGCACTGGTGTCCATGATCCGGATATCGGCCGCGAGGGCCTCTTCGTAAGTCAGGGTGGTGAACTTGCCCGCGTCGGGGTTGTGCTTGGGATCGGAGTCGTAGACGCCGTCCACCCCGTGCTTGGCCACAAGGAGCGCGTCGGCGTCCAGCTCCAGCGCCCGCTGAACGGCCGGGTAGTCGGTGGTCACGTAGGGCTGGCCGATGCCGCCCGCCAGCACCACGATGAAGCCGCGCTCGAGGTGGTGCACCGCGCGCAGCCGGATGAACGGCTCGGCCACGCTGTGGATCGGCACCGCGGTCATCACCCGGACGTCCGCGTCGGTCCGCGCGGTGAGGGCGCCGCGCAGCATCAGCGCGTTCATGACCGTGCCGAGCATGCCGATGTTGTCCGCCTCGGCCCGGCTGATCCCCCAGCCGTCGGCCATCCGGCCGCGGAAGTAGTTCCCGCCCCCGACCACGACCGCGACCTGCACCCCGAGGCTGTGCACGGACAGCACCTCGTCGGCCACCCGGGCGAGGCTGGCGGGATCAGCGCCGGTTCCGGCGGCGCCTGCCAGGGCCTCGCCGCTGAGCTTGACCACCACTCTGCGGTATCGCGGCAACGTCAAGACCCCTTCCAGAACCGTGCTATCTGCACGCCACGGTATCAGGCCGGACGCGGCCGATCGTCGCGCGACCGGCGGGAGGGTTAGCCTTTCGCGTCTGCCCAGCAGCGGACGGTGCTGATGTCGGCGATGAACCGGACCGGCCCGCCGGGCGCCCAGCGCCGCGCGGTCTCGGTCAGGCAGTCGCCGACCAGCTCCGCCGCCTGCGTCGCGTGGTCCTCGGGGACGTGCACGAGCAGCTCGTCGTGGAGGCAGAGCACGATCCGCGCGCCGAGCGGCGCCGCCCGGGCCCGGACGGTGACGGCCCACATCTTGAACAACTCGGCCGCCGCCCCCTGGATCACCGCGTTCCGCCCGTACCGGCCGCGGCCGGTACGGGCGCCGGCCGACTCGGCGACGGCCGCGCCGGCGCCGCCGGACATCCGGATCAGCCTGCCGCCGTAGGTGCGCAGGTCCTGCCCGGCCTGCGCTGAGCGGTCGGCCGCGTCGAGGTAGCCCATGGCGACCGGGTAGGCGGACCGCATCCGCCGCCCGGCGGTGCCGCCGTGCCCGGTCGTCTGCCCGTACATCGCGGCGATCATCGCGACCTTGGCGGTAGGCCGGTCGACGCCGAGCTGGGCGGCCACCGGCAGGTACATGTCGTCGGCCGCGGTGGCGGCGGCGAGCGCGGCGTCGCCGGAGACGGCGGCGAGCACCCGGGGCTCGATCTGCCCGAGGTCGGCCCGGACGAACAGGTGCCCCGGCTCGGCGATGACCGCCCGGCGGAGCAGGGCGGGCATGTTGTGCAGCCCGCTCGACGCGGTCATCCGCCCGGCCGCCCCGTCGCAGCCGGTCCAGCTCCCGCGCAGCCGGTCGTCAGGACCGAGGGCCTCGTCCAGCCACGCGTACCCGTAGGTGGTCGATATCCGCTCCGCCTTGCGCCACTCGAGCAGCGCCGCCACCAGCGGCGACTTGTCCTTGAACTCCTCCAGCCGCCAGGCCCGGGTGTCCTTCACGTCGATGCCGGCCGCGGCAAGCAGCGTTCGCACCTGGACGTTGCTGCGCAGGTCGGCCAGCACCCCGGCCGGCGCGTGCCTGAGCACCCGCTCGTCCCTGGCCGCCCGGATCTCGGCCGCGTGGCCGGGGCCGAGCGGCCGCGGTCCGATGATCTCGTCAAGCAGGCCCTCGATGGCCGCCCGGTTCATCGGCAGCCCGTCCGCCGCCAGTTCGGCCGCCAGCAGCTCGACGGTCGACTCGCTGCGGGCGGTGGCGACCTCGATCCCGCGGTCGCTCTCCGCTGCCAGCGCGGCCCGCTGCAGCTCCGCCGCCTGCAGCGCCTCGGCCGGGCCCAGGGTCGGCCCGGCCTGCTGCTCGTCGGTGAAGCTGAACAGGTCGGGCTCGCCCGAGGACGGCGACGGAATCTCATCGGCCGGCACCCCGTGCAGACAGGCCCACACATAGGCGGGGTCGGCCCGCCACCGCCCGGACAGCAGTCGCTGCACCGCCGCGACATCCCAGCACGTCGTCAGCCGGACTCCGTCGCGGACCAGCGCGCCCGCCGTCTCCTGCGACCAGACCGCCCACCGGGGGCGGATCTCCCGGTCGGCCGCCAGCAGCTGCCCGGGGTCGGCCGCGATCGCGTCGTCCGGTACCGCCACCGCGACCGCCCGGCCGGGTTCGACCGTGATCCCGACCAGGCCGCCCTGGCTCAACTGATGCGCGCGCAGCCAGCCAACGAGGTCCACGTTTACATTCTCCGCCACGCGCCGACCGTCGAAGCCAGCCGAACAGGTGATCTAAGTACGGCACCCGGTCCCGGTTTACGGGGGGGTATGTGCCGGGCCGGGTGCCGCTGCGCCCGGGCGGCCGGGGAAACCAGCCGGGCGCGGGCCAAGCGGTCGGAGCGGGAACTCGCCGCCTGGCAGCCCATTAGGAGACCTTAGCGCGCGCAGAGGCGGGCCAGAACCTCGTCGTGCAGATGCCCGTTGCTGCAGACGACGCTGCCGCCGTCGGGGGTGGCGATCCCGTCCAGACTGGTGAACCGGCCGCCGGCCTCCTCGACGATCACCTGCAGCGCCGCCAGGTCCCAGAGCGAGACGTCGGGCTCGGCCGAGACGTCGACCGCGCCCTCGGCGACCAGCATGTGCGACCAGAAGTCGCCGAACCCGCGGGTCCGCCAGACCGCCTGACTGAGCGCCAGGAACCCGTCCAGCCTGCCCGTCTCGGCCCAGCCGCCGACTCCCGAGTACGAGAACGACGCGTCCGCGAGCTTGCCGACCGCTGACACCCGGCACCGGCTGGCGCTGGTCAGCGACTTGCCGGTCCAGGCGCCGCCGCCCTTGGCGGCCCACCAGCGCCGCCCGAGGGCAGGCGCGGTGACCACCCCCGCCACCACCGCGTCGCCGTCCATGAGGCCGATCAGGGTGGCCCAGACCGGGACGCCGCGGACATAGTTCTTGGTCGCGTCGATCGGGTCGATGATCCAGCGCCGCGGCCCGCTGCCGGTCTGACCGGACTCCTCGCCGAGCACCGCGTCGCGCGGCCGCGACCGGCGCAGGATGTTGCGGATCGAGTCCTCGGCCGCCCGGTCGGCGTCGGACACCGGCGTGAGGTCGGGCTTGGTCTCGACCCGCAGGTCGAGCGCCTTGAACCGCTTGGTCGTAATGTCGTCAGCGGCGTCTGCGAGAACGTGCGCAAACCGCAGATCGTCGTCATAGCTGCCCACCCGCGAAACGGTACCGGTCCCGACGTCCGGCTGACCAGCGGAGAACGTATTGCGGCAGCAAACTGACACGTTGCCGGGACATAATCGAGGCTCGGCCGGGTCGCGCGGTGCCCCTGGTCAGTCGGCCGACTCGCGCGACCGCAGCAGCCGGCGGAGGGACTCCAGGCGCGCCTCGGCGTCGTGCTCGGCCGCCCACTCGTCCAGGGCGCAGTCCGGCGACAGGTGGTCGCAGCCGGGCGGGCAGGCGGCGGTTCCCTCGACCAGGTCGCCGAAGGCCTCGATGACGCGGTCCGGCGTGACGTGCCCGAGTCCGAAGCCGCGGACGCCGGGCGTGTCGATCAGCCAGCCGGAATCGTTCGGCAGCGGCAGCGCGATCGCCGACGACGAGGTGTGCCGCCCCTTCCCGGTCACCGCGTTGACCACCCCGACCGCTCGGCCCGCGTCCGGTACCAGCGCGTTGACGAGGGATGACTTCCCGACTCCGGACTGGCCGATGAGCACGCTGATCCGGCCGTCGAGCGCCTTGTGCAGCCGGCTCAGCGTCTGCGCGCCCAGCGGCTGCCTGGTGGTCAGCATCGGGATGTCAAGCGGACGGTAGAACGCCCGCAGCTTGCGCGGGGCAGCCAGGTCGGACTTGGTCAGCACCAGCAGCGGCACGAGGCCCGCGTCGTAGGCGGCGACCAGGCAGCGGTCGATGAACCGGGTCTTGGGCTCGGGGTCGGCCAGCGCGCTCACGATCACCAGCTGGTCGGCGTTGGCGACCACCACTCGTTCCAGCGGGTCGGTGTCGTCGGCCGAGCGGCGCAGCACGCTGGTCCGCTCCTCGACCCGGACGATCCGGGCGAGCGACCCGGCGCTGCCCGAGGTGTCGCCCGCCAGCGCCACCCGGTCACCGACCACGACCGAGCCCTTGCCCAGCTCGCGCGCCTTCATCGCGGTGACCAGCCGCCCCCGGCCGGCGCCGAGGTCGGCGGCCGAGCCCGCGCCCGGGTCGGGGTCCGATTCCGCGTCGATGACGCACCCGTACCGACCCCGGTCGACGCTGATCACGAACGCCTCGGGGGCGGACTTGTGCTCCGGGCGGCGGCGGGTGCGCGGCTTCGAGCCCCGGCCCGCGCGGACCCGGACGTCGTCCTCGTCAAGGTCGGCCGAGCGGTTCCTCAGGGCCGTGGCTCCGCGTCAGGCGCCCCGGTCAGCTCGGCCCAGCGGGCGGTGAAGTCGGGGAAGGTCTTGCCGACGGTGGCGACGTTGTTCACCTCGATGCCGGGCACGGCCAGCCCGAGCACCGCTGCCGCCATCACCATCCGGTGGTCGTCGTAGGACTCGAACACGTGCCCGGGCTCGGCCCGCAGCGGCCGGGGCCGGATGGTGAGGCTGTCGGGCAGCTCGGTAACGTCGCCGCCGAGCGCGTTGATCTCCTTGGTGATCGCCGCCAGCCGGTCGGTCTCCTGCAGCCGGGTGTGCCCCACCCCGGAGAACGTCGACGGGCCCGACGCGACCGCGGCGACCGAGGTCAGCGGCAGGCAGAGCTCGGGGACGTCGCGCAGGTCGGCCTCGATCCCGTTAATGACGCCAGATCCGGTGACGGTCAGCCCCTCCGGTCCTGACGAGACGGCGGCGCCCATCCGGGTGAGCACGTCCAGGATCGCGTCGGCGGGCTGCAGCGAGTCGGCCGGCCAGTCCCTGATCGTCACCGATCCGCCGGTGACCAGCGCCGCCGCCAGGAACGGGCCCGCGTTGGACAAGTCCGGCTCGACGGTGAAGTCCCCGAGGTTGAGCCGCCCGGGCCGGACCCGCCAGAAGTCCGGTCGCTCCCCGCCGCCCACTTCCACCTCGGCGCCGGCGCCCCTGATCATCCGCACGGTCATCTCGATATGCGGCACCGACGGAACCGGCGGGCCCTCGTGGTGCACCTCAACGCCCTGGTCAAAGCGCGCGGCCGCCAGCAGCAGGCCCGAGACCAGCTGGGACGAGGCGGAGGCGTCGAGGGTGACGGCGCCGCCGGGAACGGCGCCGGAGCCGTGGATGGTGAACGGCAGCGCCCCGCGCCCTCCGTCGTCGATCGACACGCCGAGCGTGCGGAGGGCGGAGATCAGCGCCCCCATCGGCCGTTCCCTGGCCCGCGGATCGCCGTCGAACGCCACCGAGGCGGGCGACAGCGCGGTCACCGCGGGGAGGAACCGCATGGTCGTGCCCGAGTTGCCCACGTCGACGCTGACCGACGAGCCAGGCTCAATGGAACCGCCAGAGACGGCGAGGTCCGTTCGAGACTCCTCGATCGAGCAGCCGAGGACCCGCAGCGCGGCGAGGGCAAGGGATGTGTCGCGGGCCTTCAAGATCCCGCGCAGCCGGGACGGCGAGTCGCTGACCGCGGCCAGCATCAGCGCCCGGTTGGATATCGACTTGGAGCCCGGCAGCCGAAAAGTCGCGCGCACCGGTCCGTGCGCGGAAGGTGCGCGCCAGCGTCCTGATTCCATAACCTTGAGGGTATCGGTTGACTCGGAAGGAGTCGCTCATGTGCGGTCGGTTCGTCTCCGCTCGTAAACGAGCTGAGTTGCTGGCGGAGTTCGCCGTCCAGCGGGACGCCGTTCCCGCCGAGCGCGCGGCCGACTACGCCGACTACAACGTGGCGCCGACCAAGCGGATCTACGCGGTGATGGACCACAAGGAGGAGCGCGAGCTCCGGCTGCTCCGCTGGGGACTGGTGCCGTTCTGGGCCAAGGACGTCAAGGGCGGCGCCCGGCTGATCAACGCGCGGTCCGAGACGGTCGCGGTCAAGCCGGCCTTCCGCGCCGCCTTCGCCAAGCGCCGCTGCCTGATCCCGGCCGACGGCTACTACGAGTGGCAGACCGAGCCGGAGTCGAAGGCCAAGCAGCCGTTCTACATCTACCGGACCGACGGCGGCATCCTCGCCTTCGCCGGCCTGTACGAGCTCTGGCGGAACCAGGAAGTGCCGGAAGATCACGAGGACGCCTGGTACTGGTCGGGCACCATCATCACGACCGACGCGACCGACGAGATCGGCCAGATCCACGACCGGACCCCGATGGTGATCGGCCAGGCCGACTGGGCGGACTGGCTCGACCCCGCCAACAACGAGAAAGACCACCTGCTCACCACCATGCACCCGGCCGTCTCGTCCGGTTCTGGCGGCCTGGCCGTCCGCCGCGTCTCCACCGAGGTCAACTCCGTCCGCAACAACGGAGCGTCCCTAGTCGAAGCCCTGTCGGACTAGGAACCGCCCCCAGCCACCGCGCCCGGCCGCGACCGCCCCAGCCGCCTAGCCCCGCACACCCCAGGAGCGGGCAGACTCAGCGCCTGACGGCGCAGGTGACGAGCTGGGTTCCGACTGAGTCGTCGGCGCGGGCGCGCAGCTCCGCGTTGACCAGGGCGCCGAACCGGGCCGGGTCGCGTGCGAGCAGGTAGCTGACCGTCTGCGGGGAGAACACCGTGCGCGGCCTGATCCAGCTGACCTCGAGCCCGCAGCCGGTGAGCAGCTCGCTGAGCTGCTCGGACCCGTAGCAGCGGGTGATGGTGCCGTCCGGCCACGGGATCAGCACCACGTCGGCGTTGGGCACGTCCACCAGGTGCGGCCAGCGGTGCTGCTCGGCCAGCACCGCCATCCCGAACGTGAGCGAGTCCACGCAGGCGAACACCCGCCCGCCCGGCCGCAGCACGCGGGCGATCTCGGTCACGAGATCCTCGGCCGCCAGCCGCAGCGAAAGGGCGCGGTCCTCGGCGATCACCCCGTCCGCGCACCCGTCGGCGAGGAACTCAAGCCCGCCCCCCTCGGCCGTTACGGTAACCAGCCGGCCAGGACCCTCGGCCGCGCGGGCCGGCGGCACCAGGCTCGCCGCCTCCGGCAGCGCGGCCGGATCGATCACTCGCAGGACGCTGTGGCCGGCCCGCACGGCGACCTCGGCCGCCCGCGAGCCGGGTCCGGAGATGTCGATGAAAAGCTCCGGCGCGGCCGGCAGCCAGCTCGTGAGCTGGGCGAGGGCGACGGCGGCGTGAAAGCGCGGATAGTCGGCGGCAGGACCGGCGTCCGGGGAGGCGCTGGCGGTATGCCTGATATCTGGAGATATCGGCTGCACGGAATTACTCCTGGCCGGGCACCGGTTCGCATGGCGCCCCACGGTAGTTAGCCTTCCCCGACCTCGCCGATCCATCCCTGCTACCGGAATTGCGGAGGGCGGCGCGGTGTTGAACGCGTCATGGTTGTAGCGCCACCAAAGCAGAGGCGGTCACGCCGGCCCGTCTCCCGCGTCGCCGGGAGGGTATCCTCTTACGGTTACCGAGAGGGGGTGGGTCCCGTGCCAGAGACGCTAGCCGAGCGCGGAGAGCGCTTTGAGGCAGATGTCATGCCATACCTGGACCAGCTGTACTCAGCCGCCCTCCGGATGACGCGGAACCCGGCGGACGCCGAGGACCTGTTGCAGGAGACGTTCGCGAAGGCGTACGCGTCCTTTCACCAGTTCCAGCAGGGGACCAACCTGAAGGCGTGGCTCTTCAGGATCCTCACCAACACCTTCATCAACACCTACCGGAAGCGGCAGCGGGAACCGCAGCGCTCCGGGGCCGATGAGGTCGAGGACTGGCAGCTCGCGCGGGCCGCGTCGCATAGCTCCGGGGGATTGAAGTCGGCGGAGGCGGAGGCGCTTGAACGGCTGCCCGACTCCGACATCAAGACGGCGCTGCAGACGCTGCCAGAAGAGTTCAGGATCGCGGTCTACCTGGCAGACGTCGAGGGGTTCGCATATAAGGAAATAGCCGACATCATGGGAACCCCCATAGGTACCGTGATGTCACGGCTCCACCGCGGCCGCCGCCAGCTAAGGGAGCTGCTCCAGGACTACGCCGCCGAACGGGGCCTGGTCCGGGCGCAAGCCGAGGAGGGCACGTCATGAGCTGCGGAAAACCGCACGAGACGCCGTGTACTGAGGTACTTGAGCAGGTCTACTGGTACCTCGACGGCCAGATCTCCGCTGACGACTGCGAGCATATCCGGCAGCATCTCGACGAGTGCGGCCCCTGCCTGCGCGAATTCGGCCTCGAGGAGGCGGTAAAGCGCCTGGTGGCCAAGCACTGCGGCTGCGACCCGGTGCCGTCGGAACTGCGCAGCAAGGTGCTGGTTCGAATCCGCCAGGTCCAGGCGGAGATCGAGCTCATCGAACTCGCGGAATAAGGCCTGCGCTTTAGGTCTGCGCGAATTCGCCTGGTCACGTTATCCTTGCATGGACGCCCGCGTCCTGAGCGGTCGTTAGCATTCCGCGAGGGAGGACTGTCCCGATGAGGGCTTCCGGGGTTTCCTGGGGGTAACGACGGCAATTGGTGCGATTCGGGGTAACTCCGGCTGGCTGCGAAGGGGAAGCGTGGGCAGACTCTCGCGCGTCGCGTGGCTGTACATCGGCCTAGTCATCGCCGCCGCCGTCGGCATGATCGCCGTTGGCCCATTCGGCGGGCTTGACTGGGTCCAGGTCGGCGCGCTCGGCCTGCTCTTGGTCGCCTGCGAGTCGTCGGCCACCCTGCTCAACCCGCGCGGCCTGACCTGGTCCGCCAACAGCATCGCGTCGCTGGCAGCGGTGGTCCTGTGCGGCCCGGTCGGGGCCGCCCTGGTCGGCAGCTGCACGCTGTTCGGCGTTCGGCGCGGCCCATCGCCCGCGCAGCGGGCGTTCAACGCCGCCATGTTCACCGTCAGCGCCTACCTCGCCGGACGGACCTTCCTGCTGTTCGGCGGGCACGCGGGCGTCCCCGTGCCGACATCGTTCCCCGGCGTCATCGGCCCGTTCGCGGCGGCCGCGGTGGTGCACGTGACCGTTAACTTCGCGCTCGTGCGGGGCGTGTTCTGGCTGACCAGGGAGCCGGGCACCGCCCTCGGACGGCTCGGGCTCGACCTCAAGCTCTGGCTGACCGACGTCGGCTACGGCGCGTTCGGGCTGCTGATCGCCGCGCTGTGGTCGGTCCTGGGCCTGTTCTCGCCGGTGCTGGTGCTGATTCCGGTCTTCGTCGCCCGCTGGGCGGTGGCCCAGTTCGCCGCTCAGCAGCGGGCCTACGAGGCCACCGTCAGCGCGCTGTGCCAGGCGGTGGAGACCAAGGACTTCTACACGCGCGGCCACAGCGAGCGCGTCTCCAAGGGCGCGGTGATGATCTCGACCGAGATCGGGATGCGGGCCGAGCGGGTCGCCGCGATCAGATACGCGGGCATGCTGCACGACGTGGGCAAGCTCGGCGTGCCGACGTCGGTGCTGCAGAAGCGGTCGGCGCTGACCGACGACGAGTACGCGGCGGTCCAGCTCCACCCCATGCGCGGCCTCGACATCGTCCGCGAGATCGGGTTCCTCGACGAGGCCCTGGCCGGGATCATGCACCACCACGAGCGGATCGACGGCCGGGGCTACCCGATGGGGCTGGCCGGGGACGAGATCCCCGAGTTCGCCCGGGTGCTCGCGGTGGCCGACGCGTTCGACGCGATGACCTCGGACCGGTCCTACCGAGGGGCCCGGCCGGTCCCCGAGGCCATCGCCGAGATGCGCAAGTGCGCGGGCCAGCAGTTCGACCCGGCCTTCGTCGACGCCTTCATCGCCGCGATCGAGCGGCTGGGCTGGACGCCGCCGGAGAGCGCGCCCGCCCAGGAACCGCTGCCGACCATCGAGAGCCCGTGACGTGACGGACGTCCGACCGTACGAGCCTCGCGGCGCGCAGGCGCACGCCCCCGACTCCGGCCGGTGGCTGCTGGTCGTGTTCGCGGGGCTGCTGCTGATCTGGTCGGTCGCCCAGACGGCGGTGACCGGGGTCCACGACGTGCACGCGGCCCTCGCCTTCGGCGCCCTGATCGCGTTCGGCGAGCTGCTCCGGCTGAACCTGCCGGGGGACCGGGAGGCGGCGCCGATCGCCTCGGCCGGGGCGATGGGCTACGCGCTGCTGCTGCGAATCGGGGAGACCCCGGCCAAGAACGGCGCCGATCAGGTGATCGCGGTCACCGCCATCGCCATGATCGTCGGCGCCCTGCCGCACCTGGCCGTCGGCAGGCCGGCCAGGCTGACCGCGATGTCCGCCCGGCTGCTGGCGGTGGCGTGCGTCGCGATCGCCTTCCGGCCGCTGGCCAACGATGCGGGAATCGGCGACCGGTGGTGGGACGAGCTGCCGGTCATGCTCGCGCTGGTAATCGTCGCCTGGCTCTTCGAGGCGGTCGTCAGCGCCCTGATCAGGACCGAGGCGCTGCGGACGAAGTTCGCGGTCGCACTCGGCGACGAGTTCCGTGTGCAGATCCCGATCGGCGCCGCGACCGGCGCGTCGGCGCTCCTCATCGCGTTCGCGGCCGAGGTCATGGGGCTGGCGGCGGTCGCCGTGTTCGCCGCGCCGCTGCTCGTCACCCAGGTCGCGCTGCGCCGGTACGCCGGGATCAGGGCCACCTACCTGCAGACGGTGCGGGCGCTGGCCCGGTCGACCGAGGTCGGCGGCTACGTCGAGGCGGGTCACTCGGCCCGGGTGAGCAGGCTGGCGGTGGCGGTCGGGCGGGAGCTCGGCATGCCCGAGGCCGCGCTGCTCGAGCTCGAGTACGCCGCCCTGATGCACGACATCGGCCAGCTCTCGCTGCGCGACCCGGTTCCCGGCGGCGCCACCGTGCTGGTGGCCCGCGATGAGCAGCGGCGGATCGCCGAGTACGGGGCCGAGGTCATCGGCCAGGCGCGGGTGCTCGACACGGTCGCCGACATCGTCCGGCGGCAGTCCGATCCGTGCCGCCCGGCCGACCGGTCGCAGCCGCCGCCGCTGTCGAGCCGCATCATCCGCGCCGCCAACGCCTACGACGACCTGGTCGGCAGCTCGGCCGACCCGAGCCGGGCGGCGGCGGCGATGGAGCGGCTGCGCCTCGACACCGGCGCCGAGTACGACCCTCGGGTGGTCGAGGCGCTGAGCAAGCTGGTGGTCCCGTAGGCTGCTCGGGTGTTTGACTCAGTTCTGATCGCCAACCGGGGCGAGATCGCCCGCCGGATCATCCGTACCGCCCGCCGGATGGGCGTGCGCGCCATCGCCGTGTACTCCGACGCGGATGAGGGCCTGCCCTACGTCAGCGAGGCCGACGAGGCCGTTCGCATCGGCCCGGCCGCCCCCGCCCAGAGCTATCTCGACGCCGCCGCGCTGCTCGAGGTGGCACGCAAGGCCGGCGCGGCCGCGGTGCACCCCGGCTACGGGTTCCTGGCCGAGAACGCCGGGTTCGCCCGCGCGGTGACCGAGGCCGGGCTGATCTGGATCGGCCCGTCGCCGGCCGCGATCGACCAGATGGGCGACAAGATCCGGGCCAGGAACCTGATGGCGGCCGCGGGCGTCCCGGTCGCACCGGGCACCACCGAGCCGGTCGCGGACGCCGACGCGGCGGTCGCGGCGGCCGACCAGATCGGCTATCCCGTCATGGTGAAGGCGGCGGCGGGCGGCGGCGGCATCGGGATGAGCGCCGCCCTCGACGCTGACGCGCTGCGCAAGGCGTTCGAGACCGCGCGGACCCGGGCCGAGCGCTTCTTCGGCTCGCCCGAGATCCTGCTCGAGCGGTACCTGCCCCGCGCCCGCCACGTCGAGGTGCAGATCCTCGGGCTGGCCGACGGCCGGGTGGTGGCGCTCGGCGAGCGCGACTGCTCGGTTCAGCGCCGGCACCAGAAGGTGGCCGAGGAGACCCCGTCGCCCGGCATCTCGGCCGAGCTCCGCGCGCAGATGCTGGCGGCGGCCGTCCGGGCGGGCGAGGCGGTCGGCTACCTCGGCGCGGGCACGGTCGAGTGCCTGGTCGACGCCGAGTCGGGGACGTTCGTCTTCCTCGAGATGAACACCAGGCTGCAGGTCGAGCACCCGGTCACCGAGCTCGTCACCGGGATCGACCTGGTCGAGCAGCAGTTCCTGATCGCCGCGGGCGAGCCGGTCTCGTTCGACCCGTCGGCGCCGGTGGCGCCGCGCGGGCACGCGATCGAGCTGCGCGTCTACGCCGAGGACCCGAAGCGGTTCCTGCCCAGCCCGGGTGCGATCACCGCCTGGCAGGAGCCGTCAGGCCCGGGCGTGCGGGTGGACTCCGGGTACGCGGCGGGCACCACGGTCACCCCGTTCTACGATCCGCTGCTGGCCAAGCTGTGCGCCTACGGCGCGACCCGGGACGAGGCCATCGCCCGGGCGCGGCTCGCGGTCGCGGACTTCGTGGTGACCGGGCCCAAGACCAACCTGCCGTTCCACGCCGAGCTGCTCGGCAACGCCGAGTTCGTCAGCGGCGACTACGACACCGGTCTGATAGGCCGTATGCGGCAGGCGTGATCGGGTCTAGTACGCTCCCACCAGTAATGGCCCGGAGAAGAGGAGACTGCTGTGGCGGAAGTCCGCGCGGAGATGGTCGCGAACGTGTGGAAGGTGCTCGTCTCCGAGGGCGACCACGTCGATGACGGCGACACCCTCGTCATCCTCGAGTCGATGAAGATGGAGATCCCCATCCTCGCCGAGGAGAGCGGCACCGTCACCAAGCTGCACGTGGCCGAGGGCGACGTCGTCCAGGAAGACGAGCTGATCGCTGAGATCGGCTGATCTGACCGCGGCCCCGCCGCAGCCCAAGGTCACGCCCGCGGCGGCAGGGTCGCGTGGAAGGCCTCGAGCGCCTCGCCGGGCGTCTCGTAGTAGGCGCCGGGACCGAGGGCGGCGTTGATGCCGTAGCGGTCGAGCTCCTTGCGGACCGGGCCGAGGACGCTGCTCACCAGCAACCGGACCTCCCGTTTGCGGAGCAGCTCGGTGGCCCGGCTGAGGACGCCCGCGGCGGTGTAGTCGACGTCGCCGATGGCCGCGAAGTCGAGCACCAGCCACCGCAGCGGGCCGCCCGCCTCGGCCAGGACGGTGATGTCGTCGACCAGCCGGGAGGCGTTGGCGTAGTACAGGCTGGTGCCGAACCGGTAGATCACCAGCCCGTCCTCGGTCCGCGCGCCCGGCGTCACCGGGACCGCGTTCCAGTGCCCGGTCGGCGACTTCAGCAGCACGCTGTTGAGCGGGCGGTAGCTGTGCCGCAGGTGGTTGATGATCGAGATGACGACCGCGACCGCGATCCCGTCCTCGACCCCCAAGACCACGACCGAGACGGTCGTGAGGAGGGCCACCGCGAACTCGGGGCGACTGTAGGCCAGGATCCGCCGCATTCCGGTCACGTCGATAAGCCGGACCGCGATGACGAACACCACCGACGCCAGCGCGGCGATCGGCAGCTGGGTGAGGGTCCCGGTGAACAGAAGCAGCACGGCGAGCACCACCGCGACGGCCGTGAGCGAGGCCAGCTGGCTGCGGCCGCCCGCGCTGTCGGTCACCTGGGTCTGGGTCGGACTGCCATTGACGACGAAGGTGCCGGAGAACGCGGCCGCCACGTTGGCGGCGCCAAGGCCGACCAGGTCGGCATCCTGGCTGAAGGCCTCCTCGTGGGCCGCCGCGTAGGTGCGCGCGGTCACCGCGCTCTGGGCCAGGATGACCACGAACATGGCGGTCGAGGTGCCGAGGAGGACGGCCGCGTCATGCCGGCCGAGGGCGGGCGCCGCCAGGTGCGGCAGTCCCCGCGGCACCGGGCCGAGCACCGCCACGCCGTGCGCGGCCAGGTCGGCCGCCCGGCTGACCACGATCGCGATGATGATCGCGATCAGCGCGCCAGGCACCTTCTTGCTGATCATGCGCCCGGCCAGCACGATCACGATGACCCCGAGCGAGATCGCCACGTCGGCCCAGTGCAGCCGGGGGAGGGCCTGCGCGGTCTGCAGGAACTTGGGCAGGGTCTGCCGGTCGGAGGCGGTCAGCCCGAGCATCTCCGGCAGCTGCCCGGCCCCCACCTGGATGCCGACGCCGGTGAGGAACCCGACCAGCACGGTCCGGGACAGGAAGTTGGTCAGGAACGCCAGCCTGGCGACCCGGGCGAGCAGCAGCAGCAGTCCGGTGAGCAGGGCGGCCAGTCCGGCCAGGCGGACGTACCGGGGTGAGCCCGCGACCGCGAGCCCGGACAGGGTCGCGCCGAGGATGGCGGCGGTGGCGGAGTCGCCCCCGACGACGAGGTGGCGCGACGAGCCGAGGACGGCGAACACGGCCAGCGGCAGCAGCAGCGTGTACAGGCCGGTCACGACCGGCATGCCGGCGATCTTGGCGTAGCCGAGGACGACTGGGATGCTCACCGCCGCCAGCGTGACCCCGGCCAGCAGGTCGGCCGGGACCTGGGATCGGCGAATGGGCAGCAGCCCCTGCGCGACCGGCAGCGCTCTGAGCCGACTCCGCCAATCGCCCGCAGGCGAATCAGGCATCTCTCACCCCTCAGCTGTATACCCGCAGATGGCCCTGTGGGCCACGGGCCCGCAACTGTTTCAGCCCTGGGGGCCACAGGCGCATGACCGTTTCAGCCTTGGGGGCCACAGGCCCGCTAGAGACGTGCCGGTGGGCCACAGGGCCGATACGCTGAGCGCCGCTAGACGCCGGTGGTGGTGCGGGGGCAGGCGGCTGAGACGTCGGTGATCACGATGGCCCGATAGGGGGCGCCGCATTCACCGTCGCCAGGTCAATGAGGGCGTAGACCAGTTCCAGGGTCGGGGCCGCGACCCCGACTAGGCGGGCTAGTTCGACCGGGGCCTTGAGCAGGACGTCGGTCTCCAGGGGCTTGCCGGCCTCGAAATCCATCAGCATCGAGGTCTTGTGATCGCCGACCCTCGCCGCTCCGTCGAAGCGGCGCTCGACCGAGATCTTGGGCGGGCTGCCGAGGCGGGCGGCGATCTCGGCCGTCTCGTGCATCATGGCCAAGATCAGCTGACGCGTGCCCGGGTGGCGGGCGATGTCGCCCATCGTGGCGCGAGTCAGGACGCTGACCGGGTTGAACGCCACGTTGCCGAGCAGCTTGAGCCAGATGTCGGAGCGGAGGTCCTTTTCGACCGGGCACTTGAGACCGCCGGCGACCATCGCCCGGCTGAACGCCGTACAGCGCTGCGAGATCGCGCCGTCCGGCTCGCCGATGGAGAACCGGGTGCCCTCGACGTGGCGGATGACCCCCGGTGAGTCGATCTCGGCCGAGCAGTACACCACGCAGCCGATGGCCGCCTGCGGCGGGATCACGGCCGAGACCGCGCCGCCCGGGTCGGCCGCCTCAATGCGGCGGCCCTCATGCGGGCCGGGCATCCCGTGGAAATACCACCACGGGATGCCGTTCTGGGCGGCGATTACGCCGGTGCCCTGGTGCAGCAGGGGCGCCAGCAACGGGCCCGCGTCGGCATAGCCGTACGCCTTCAGGCCAAGGAATACGATGTCGACCGGCCCGATCTCGGCCGGATCGTCGGTGGCATGCGGATGCGCGCGGAAGTCGCCGCGCGGGCTCAGCACCGTAACGCCGCGCTCCCGCATCGCCGCCAGGTGGGCGCCGCGCGCCAGCAGGTGGACCTCCGCGCCGCCACGGTGCAGGGCCGCGCCAACGTACGCGCCGATCGCCCCGGCCCCGACGACCGCGACCCTCATTCGCCCACCCCCCCGGCCCTTCCCACCCCCCCGGCCCTTCCCACCCCCGCGGCCCTTCCCACCAGCGCGGCCAGGTTACGGCGCTGGATCTTGCCCGTCGGCCCCTTCGGGATTTCCGGCAGAATCGTCACCCGGGCCGGCCGCTTGAACGCGGCCAGGCGCTCCGCGCAGTAGGCGGTCAGTTCCCGCGGCGTGGCCTCGCCCCGCAGCACTATGACGACGCCCACCTGCTCACCGTACTTCTCGTCCGGCACCGGGTAGGCCGCCGCCTCGGCGACCGCGGGATGGGCGAGCAGCACATCCTCCACCTCGTAGGGCGAGATCTTCTCGCCGGCCCGGTTGATCAGCTCCTTGACCCGGCCTACGAGGGAGAGGTAGCCATCGGCGCTGAGCTTTCCGACGTCGCCGGTGCGGAACCAGCCGTTCCTGAAGGCGGCGGCCGTGGCGACGGGATTATCAAGGTACTGGTCGACGACGGACGGGCCCCGCACCGCCACCTCACCCTCATCGCCCGGCTGCACCGGGTGCCAGCGCTCGTCAAGCGCGACGATCTCGATGCCGGTTGCCCGCCCGACCGTCCCCGGCCGGCGTTCGCCCGGCGGCAGCGGATTGGATGCCATCTGATGAGCCGCTTCGGTCATGCCGTACGCCTCGGCGAGCGGAACGCCGATCGCTTCCTCGTAGCGCCGCCACAGCACCGTGGGCAGCGGCGCCGAGCAGGAGCGGACGAACCGGAGGAGGTGCCTTGGCGGTCCGGGCAGTTCTTGCGCCCGGGTGAGCAGTCGGGCGTGGATGGTCGGGACCGCCGTGTACCAGGTCGCGCCGTACCGGGCGGCATCGTCCCAGAATGCGGACGGCCGGAACCGCGGCAGCAGCACCGTGCCGCCCGTGGAAAGCGTGGCCAGCACGGTCGCGACCAGACCGTGCACGTGGAACAGCGGCATGACGCACATCGTCACGTCGTCACCGGTCAGCAGATAGGTGTCCGCGACCGCAGCGGTTGACGCGACGAGGTTCCGCTGCAGGATCGGCACGGTCTTAGGCTTGCTGGTGGTGCCGCTGGTGTGCAGCAAAAGGGCCAGCGCGTCCGGGTTGCCGACATCTTCAATCGCCTGGCCGGCCTCGCCGTCGACGTGCAGCAGGGCGTCGACCATGTCGATCACGCTCGCGGGCACGTTCGACTGGGCCGCCGCCGCGATGGCCGCGGCCGCGCCGTCGTGCAGCAGACGCGACACGCGCAGGTCGTCGAGTTCGGCGACGAGCTCGGCCTCGCCAAGCGCCGGGTTGAGTGGCGCCGCCGCCGCGCCGCTGGCGACGACCGCGAGGAACGCCACGATCAGGGCCGGGCCGTTGGCGGCGACGAGCGCGACCCGGTCGCCTTCGCGCACGCCCAGCGTTGCCAGTCGCCCCACCGCCCGGTCGAGCGCGCGTTGCAGCGCCGCGTACGACAGCGCGGCCCCTGACTCGGGCACCACCAGGGCTGGATGGCCGTCGGACCTCGTGACGAGGCGGCGGAGGCTGGCCGGGTTGCTGGCAGTCATGTTCAGCTTCTCTCCACTCACACGCCGGTCGTGGTCCGGGGGTAGGCGGCCGCGACGTCGGTGATCACGTTGATCAGGTAGGGGACGCCGGAGGCGAAGGCGCGGCGCAGCGCCGGGGCGATTTCGCCTGGCGCCGTAACCTGCTCGCCGGCGCCGCCCAGGGCGCGCACCACCTCGTCGTAGCGGGTGCCGGGGCGCAGGTCGGCTGCCACGTCGTAGCCGTACACGGCCCGCATCGGCTCCTTCTCCAGGCCCCAGGCCGAGTTGTTGCCGACGATCATGACCACGGGCAGGTTGTGGCGGACGAGGGTGTCGGCGTCCATCAGCGACAGGCCGGCCGCGCCGTCGCCCAGCATCAGCGCGATCTGCGACGACGGGTGGGCCAGGCGGGCCGCGAGCGCGTAGCCGAGGCCGGTTCCCAGGCAGCCGTAGGGGCCGGGGTCGAGCCAGCGGCCGGGGAACGTCGGCTCGACGACGCGGCCGGCGAAGGACACGAAGTCGCCGCCGTCGCCGATGACGACCGCGTCGTCGTCCAGTTGGCGCAGCAGCTCGCCGTAGACGCGCATCGGGTGGATGGGGGAGGCATCGCTCTGCAGCAGGGGGGCGTCGTCGGCGGCGGCGGCGCGGGCGGTGCCGCGCAGGCTCGCCAGCCACTCCATGTCGCCGACGGGGCGGCCGCCGCACGCGTCGGTGAGGGCCGTGAAGAACAGGGACAGGTCACCGGCGGCGGATGCCGCCAGCGGGCTGTGGGTCGCGATGCCGTCGGGGGAGTCGGCGACGTGGACCACCGCGGCGGGCGCGTCCTTCGGACCGAACGAGCCGTAGCGCAGCCGGAAGTCCAGCGGCACCCCAACCACGATCACGACGTCGGCCTGGGCGAACGCCATCGAGCGGGCCCGGCTGACCAGCAGTGAGTGGCCGCCGGGGAGCACGCCGCGCGCCTGGCCGTTGGCGATCACCGGAAGCCGCAGCGCCTCCGCGCACAAGCGGGCGGCCGTTTCCGCGCCGCCCAGCCAGACGTCCGAGCCGAGCACGAGAACGGGGCGGTGCGCCTCCGCCAGCAGCGAGGCGATCCTGGCCACGTCCTCTGCGCTCGGCTGGACCGGCGCGAACAGGTCACTGTCGGGGGAGTCGACGGTCGCCTCGCCGTAGATGGCCTCGAGCGGGAAGTCGACGAACACCGGGCCCCGGTGCGGGGTCGTGGCCAGGCGGAACGCCTCGTCGACGCTGGCGGCGACGCCCGCCGCGGCGTGCTCAGTCCACGCGCGCTTGGTGACCGGGGCGAGCAGCGGCACGTGGTCCAGCTCCTGCAGGGCGCCCTTGCCCCACAGGTAGTCGGGGGCCCGCCCGCCCAGCACGACCAGCGGCGCGCCGTTGAACCAGGCGCCGGTCACCGCGCTGACGCTGTTGGTGACCCCGGGCCCGGCGGTGACCACCGCCAGCCCGGGCGTCCTGGTCAGCCGCGCGGTGGCCTCGGCCGCGAACACGGCGGTCTGCTCGTGCCGCACGTCGACCAGCCGCAGCGGCGGGTCGGCCTTGACCGCGCCGTCGTAGAGCGGGAACACGTGCCCCCCGGAGAGGGTGAACATCGTCGTCACGCCGTACCGCTGCGCGACCGCGACGGCGTGCGCGCCCGCGTGCCCGGAAAGAGAGGTCACCCGCCCGACGTTACCGCCGCGTAGGGAATTTGGGGAGGGTGCGAGTCGAAGCAACGGGCCGTTCGGGATAAAAGGCTTTTAAAGCATTTGTTCGAACGGTCCGTTGCTTCGCCTAAGCCCTCTAGCGCGCCCCCAGCCCGGCCGGCACCGGAGCGGGTGCCTGCTCCGGGTCGGCGGTGTACTGGTGCGGGAGGGTCTCGTCGGTGCCCTCGGGAGCCCTGGCGGCCCTGAGGATGGGCGTCAGGACGACCGCTATCACGATGTTGATGATGATCGCGGTGATGCCGATGTAGATGCTGTGCCCGAACACGATGTCCGACGACCCAGCCCAGTGCGAGGTGGTCGGGGTCTTGACGTTGTACGCGGCGAGCGTGCCGTAGATCATGCCGGCCAGCCAGCCGGTGAGCAGCGCCCAGCGGTGGAACCATCGCGTGTACAGGCCGCCGACCAGCATCGGGAAGATCTGCAGTATCCAGACGCCGCCGAGCAGCTGCAGGTTGATCGAGAACGTGTGCGGCAGTTCGACCGCGAACACCAGCGCGCCGAACTTGACCACCAGCGACGCCCACTGCGACATCCGCGTCTCCAGGGCCGGGCTCGCGTCCGGCTTGAAGAACTCCTTGAAGATGTTGCGGGTGAACAGGTTCGCGGCGCCGATGGCCATGATCGCGGCCGGCACCAGGGCGCCGATGATGATGCCGGCGAAGGCGATGCCGGTGAACCAGCTCGGGAACATGTGCTGGAACAGGTACGGCACCGCGAGCTGCGGGTTGCCCGCCTTCTTGACGTTCGCCGCCGTGACCGGATCGGCGACCGCCATGTAGCCGAACAGCGCGATCAGGCCGAGCAGGACCGCGTAGGTGGGCAGCAGCGACATGTTCCGCTTGATGATGCCGCGCCCTTTCGCGGCCAGGGTGCCGGTGATGATGTGGGGATACACGAACAGCGCCATGGCGGAGCCGAGCGCCAGCGTGGCGAAGTCGAACTGGGTGCTGCCGGTGGACTTGGTGGTGGGGATGAAGGTGCCGTTGGGCGCCTTCGTCGCCGGGTTGATCGCCGCGAAGTGCGCCTGGGACGCGCCGAAGATATGCCCCCAGCCGCCGAGCCTGGTCGGGATGTAGAAGACCGCCACGAGGACGAAGACGTAGATGAGCGTGTCCTTGATGAACGCGATCGCGGCCGGCGCGCGTAGCCCGGAGACGTAGGTGAAGACGGCGAGCACGACGAACGCGATGAACAGCGGCAGGTCCTTGACGTAGGTGTTGGTGGAGCTGGCGTTGACCCCCATGACGGTGAGCACCGCCTGGATGCCGACCAGCTGCAGGGCGATATACGGCATCAGGGCCAGGATGCCGGTGAAGGCCATGGCCAGCGCCAGCCCGCGTGAGCCGTACCTGCCCCTGATGAAGTCGCCCGGCGTGACGTAGCCGTGCACCCGGGAGACCGACCACAGCCTGGGCAGGAAGATGAACGCGATCGGGTACGCCAGGATCGTGTACGAGACCGCGAAGAAGCCGATCGAGCCCGAGCCGAACACCAGCGCCGGCACGGCGATGAACGTGTAGGCGGTGTACAGGTCGCCGCCGAGCAGGAACCACGTGATGAACGTGCCGAACCCGCGGCCCGCCAGTCCCCACTCGTTCAGGTGCGCCATCACCTCCGGGCGGCGCCAGCGGGCGGCGAGGAAGCCGACCACGGTGACGAGGAGGAAGAGGACGAGGACGATCGTGAATACGACGGTGTTGACGTTGCTCATCCCGTCACCTCCGGGTCGCTGCCGATTGCCGCCGTCGGACCCTGCAGCCTGCGCTGCAAGAGGGTGACGACCCAGAGCACGATCGCCACGACCGGCATGTAGGCGAGCAGGTAGAAGTAGAAGAAGGGGAAGTCGCCGATCTTCGGCGTGACACGGGCGTAGATCGGGACGATCAGCGTGCCGCAGATCGCCGCGGCAAGGAGCAGGCCGATGACGGCCGAAGTGACTGGATGGGCGGCTACTGGGTTCTTCGCCGCTGTGATGTCGGGATCTTGCGGGCCTCTTGGGGCGCTGGGGGTTGCGTCGGGCAGAGTCATCTGATCCTCTCGGCGTTCTCGCACGGGCGGATGTGACAGAGGTCACGTAGTCACCACTATGTTGCGCCCCGTTAGATGATCAGGCAACGCCTAAATGAGACAAATGTGATCGTTGGCGGTGACCGACTCTGTGGACCTGCGCCGAGCGGTCAGCGCGAGCCGCCGGGACCGAGACCGAGACCGAGGCCGAGGGCCGAGACCGCCGAGGCTGCGGCCGAGACCGTGCAGCGCGGCAGCGCGGAACGTCTCGCGCGGCAGCGCGCCGCTGCCCTCCGCCAGCAGGCCGGCCAGCGGGCCGCCCGCGACGGTCTCCAGGTCGGCCAGGTTCTCCCGCGCGGCCAGGTCAGGCTCGCGCGGCCAGGAGCCGATCACCAGCCCGGCGAGCCTCAGCTTCCGCGCCGCGATGGCCTCGAGGGTGAGGGCGGTGTGGTTGAGGGTGCCGAGTCCCGCGGCGGTGACCACGAGCACGGGTGCGCCCAGCATGGCGGCGAGATCGGCGAGGGTGGCGCCGGCCGCGTTGTAGCGGACCAGCAGGCCGCCCGCCCCCTCGACCAGGACCAGGTCGCGGGAGCCCGCGAGCTTGCCGATGTACTCGGCCGCGTGGGCCAGGTCGAGCGGCGGCAGGCCGCTGACGCGGGCGGCCGCCTCGGGCGAGAGCGGGTCGGGGAACCTGGCCAGCTCGTGGGTGTCGGCCACGCCGGACAGCCGCTCGATCGTCTCGGCGTCGGGGACGTCGGAGCCGGGGCCGGGGTGGACGCCGGTCTGGGCCGGCTTGACGATCGCGACCCGGTCACCGCGTGCGTGCGCGAGGGCGGCGATCGCGGCGGTGACCACCGTCTTCCCGATGCCGGTGCCGGTGCCGGTGATGACGAGGACGCCGCGCGGGGCCGTCTCGCGCGCTGCGGGCCCGGCGGTCTGGTGATCCATAGAGCCCTAGAGGTTACCCCAGCTACTGCCCGGAGCCGCGGCGCAGCCGGGTGATGAACTTGTACCGGTCGCCCCGGTACCACGACTGCGCCCACTCCACCGGCTGCCCGGTGGTGTCGATCGCGTGCCGCGACAGCAGCAGCAGCGGGATTCCCGCGTCCACGCCGAGCAGGTTGGCGTCGTGCGGGTCGGCCAGGATGGTCTCGATCGTCTCCTCCGCCTCGGCCAGCTGGATGCCGTACCCGGTGCGCAGCGTCTCGTACAGCGAGGCGTGCCGCTCGAGCTGCCTGCGCAGCCCGGGGAACCGGCGCGCGGGCAGGTGCGAGGTGTCGATCGACATCGGCTCGCCGTCGGCCAGCCTGAGCCGGTGCACCCGCAGCAGCCGGCCGCCCGGTCGCACCGCCAGCAGCGTCGCCAGCTCCTCGTCGGCGGTGACGTAGCCGATGTCCAGGATCTTGGTCTGCGGGTGGAGGCCGTGCTGGCGCATGCCCTCGGTGTAGCTCGCGAGCTCGAGCGCCTGGGCCACCTTCGGCTTGGCGACGAACGTGCCCTTGCCCTGCATTCGCAGCAGGCGCCCCTCGATGACCAGTTCGGCCAGCGCCTGCCGGACCGTCGTCCTCGACGTCCCGTAGAGCCGGGCGAGCTCGCGTTCCGGCGGCACCGGGCTGCCGGGCGCCATCGCCGCCGTGAAGTCGAGCAGATGCTTCTTGACCTGGTAGTACTTGGGCAGCCGGAGCAGGGCAGGCGAGGCGTCGAGGCTCCCCAACGGGCTAGGGGTGCTATCGGTGTCTTCGGCCGGCATCGGGAACGCGGTCATGGGTGCTACCTCCCCCGCTTTTTGCGGTATTCCGGCCATGATGACAGTGTTCTCGCACTTCGGCCAGTAGACGGGAGGCCAGGCTACCCGCTGCGCGCATGTCATTATGGGAGCGTGCCGACACTCACCGACCTTGCCAGGAACCTGACCAGCCTGTCCGGGCCAGACCTAGAGTGGCTCCATTCCCTCGTATCGGACTGGCAACTCCTCGCCGATTTGTCGTTTGCGGACCTGATCTTGTGGGTGCCCCAGCGCGGGCCCGAGGACGCGGTCAGCCCGGGCTGGGTGGCGGTCGCGCAGATGCGCCCGACGACGGGGCCGACGTCGTCCCCCGATGACGTGGTCGGGACCGTGGTCGGCCCGGGCGAGCGCCCGGTCCTCGACACCGCGCGCCGCGAGCGCCGCATCCACCGCGAGAGCGACCCCGACTGGACCTCCGGCGTCCCCGTGCGGGCCGAGGCGATCCCGGTGACCAGGGACGACCGGGTAATCGCGGTCATCGAGCGGTCGACCAACCTGAACGGCGCGCGCACGCCGAGCCGGCTCGAGCTGACGTACCTGGCCGGCGCCGACGATCTGGCCCGGATGGTGTCGGAGGGCACCTTCCCCTATCCGGGGCAGGACAGCACGCTCGTCCGCTCGCCGCGGGTGGGGGACGGCATGCTCCGGCTCGACACCGCGGGCCGGGTCACCTTCGTCAGCCCGAACGCGCAGTCCGCCTACCGCAGGCTCGGGCTCGCGGCCGACCTCATGGGGGAGGAGCTCGGCGCCGCCACCGCGCAGCTGACCGCGTCGGGCAAGCCCGTCGACGAGGGGCTGATGCCGGTCGCCAGGGGCCGGGTGCCGCGCGAGACCGAGATCGACGTCAACGGCACGGTGGTGCAGCTGCGCTCGATCCCGCTCGTGGTCGGCGGCCAGCGCACCGGCGCGCTCGTCCTGGTCAGGGACGTGACCGAGCTGCGTCGCCGGGAACGGGAGCTGCTGACCAAGGAAGCGACGATCAGGGAGATCCACCACCGGGTCAAGAACAACCTGCAGACGGTCGCGGCGCTGCTGCGGCTGCAGGCCAGGCGGCTGCAGGCGCCCGAGGCGCGGGCCGCGCTCGAGGAGGCGGTGCGGCGGGTGGGGTCGATCGCGATCGTGCACGAGACGCTGTCGCACGCGCCGGAGGAGATCGTGGACTTCGACGGCATCGCCGACCGGGTCGCGATGATGGCGGGCGAGGTGTCCTCGCCCGAGGTGCGGGTGACGCCGAAGATCACCGGCCAGTTCGGGATGCTTCCGTCGGTCGTGGCGACGCCGCTGGCGATGGTTCTGACCGAGTTGCTGCAGAACGCCCTGCAGCACGGCTTCGGGGCCTCGTCGCGGTCGGCCGACGGGATGATCGAGGTGGTCGCCGCGCGTGCGCCTGAGCAGCTCACCGTCACGGTAACCGACAGCGGCGCGGGGCTGCCGCCAGGGTTCGACCTGGAGAACACCACCAGCCTCGGCCTGCAGATCGTCAGGACGCTGGTGGAGGGGGAGCTTGGCGGCCGGCTGATCCTGGCCGACCGGCCGGGCGGCGGCACCGTGGCGACGATCGACCTGCCCGTCCGCTACGAGCCGATGCCCCGCCCGTCATAAGGACGGGGGGCGTGGCCCCGGCGGCCGGGTGACCGCAGCCTGGTGCTTGGCGCCCGGCTCAGACGGCTGCGCGAGCGCGGAGCCGAACGGTGCGGCGCTTGAGCGCCCGTCGCTCGTCCTCGCTCAGACCGCCCCATACGCCGGCGTCCTGGCCGCTGTCAATGGCCCAGCGCAGGCAGTCGTCAAGCACGCTGCACCGTCGGCAGACCTGCTTGGCCTCTTCGATCTGCACAAGCGCAGGGCCGCTGTTTCCGATCGGGAAGAAGAGCTCGGGATCTGCCTCGCGACAGGCGGCGATGTTGCGCCAGTCCATGATGTCCACTCCTTCTCGGCGTAGCGGCTGGTCTTCGGTGGCCGCCGCTCGCCACATCGTGCTTGTGAAGTATTTCACGAGCCAGGTCATATGACGGGAATGCTGTCTTATTCCCGTTCTTTGGTGGTGCCAATGTGACCGCATCCGGGCATCTGGTAGAGCCCGGCTGCGCTCCGGAGGGTGACCTACCCACGTCCGTTAACGTCCGAACACATCGGGTGGTGTCGCCCCAGGCACCGGATCTAGCCTCTCAACCGGGCAGAGCCAGCGCAAGAGGGCACGGCACACCAGTCTGACGAATTTGATGTCAGATCTATCACAGTAAGAGAGTTACGTCACGCTACAACACACATTGCGTCGGGCACAAACCGGAACGCGACCGATTCTCGCTCGCCCAGGTACTCCCCGTCGATGTGGAAGGCGGTCGGCCGGACGGCGTCGAACGCGAGCTCGGACAGGGCCGCCGCGCTGACGATGTCCCGCCCGGACGGGAGCTCCTGCTTATCCGTCTGCATCATCTGGCCGAGCGCCGCCAGCGTGGTCAGCGTGCGCATCCGGCGGAGCGCGAACAGGTCAAGCCCCGAGCTGAAGTCCGCGTGCGCGAGACCGACGGGGTGGCTGCCCAGGTACGTCCACGGCGAGCTGTTCGTCACCACGCCCATGAAGAGGCCGCTAACCGGCGGATCGCCGGGGGTACGCAGGGTCAGCGCCGGGCGACGCCGATCCGTCTCGTAGTACCTGCGCACTGTCGTCCGCAGGTAGGCCGCCACCGAGGCGCGCCGGCCGCGGGCCCGCTGCCGGTCCATGTCGGCGATGACCTCGGCGTCGATCCCGAGGCCGGCGCTGAACGTGAAGTAGCGGTCCTCGGCCAGTCCCAGCCCGATCTTGCGCCGCGTCCCCGCCGCCACCGCCGCCAGGATGCGCTGCACCGCCCCGCCCGCGTCGGCCGGCAGCCCGAGCGTGCGCGCGAATACGTTGGCGCCGCCGCCCGGTATCGGCGCGAGGGCCGGCCGCCGCTCGGGCACCTGCATCAGGCCGTTGACGACCTCGTTCACCGTTCCGTCGCCGCTGAACGTCACCACCAGGTCATAGCCCTGCGAGGCCGACGCGGCGGCGAGCTCGCCCGCGTGACCGCGATACTGTGTTTGTCTGGTATCCAGCTCCAGCCTGGAGCCGAGCGCGCGGACCACCAGGCCGGCGTCGCGTCCGGTCATGGAGGTCGCGCGAGGATTGATGATCAGCAGCGCGCGCACGTTGCTCAGGTTAACGGTGCCGGGGAGGAGACGAGACTATGGGTATGCGTTCGGCCACAGATTCACCGAGCCTGCTGTGGCTGGCGGCCGCGGCCCAGGCGCTCGAGGCGGCCGCGCTGCTCGTGGTGGTCGCGCTTAACCTGAGCGACCTGGCGGGCGGTCAGACGTACCAGAAGTCGAACGCGATCGCCATCATCGGGATCGAGTTCGTCGTCGCGGTCGGCATGGCCGTGGTCGCGGCCGGGATCGTGCGGCTGCGGCCGTGGAGCCGGACTCCGGCCGTGATGACCCAGGTGTTCGCGATCATCATCGGCATCGTGCTGATCCAGGCCCACCGCTTCGGGTGGGGCTTCCCCGCCCTCGTCTTCGCGGTCGCCGGGCTCGCGGGTCTGTTCGCCCCCGCAAGCTTCAAGGCACTGCACCGCCCCGGGGGGACGACCCCCCCGTGACCCCCCCCGCGTATGGGGGGCACCTGCCCCCCACACCCCCTGGCCTCCCGGTGGGTCTCCCGCAAAAATCGCGCGAGACCCAACGCCTCCCTGCGTGGGCACGGCGTCTGGCGACGCCGTCAGTCGTCGCCGGTGAGCCCTTCTCGTAGCTGGGCCAGGGTCCTGGCCAGCAGGCGGGACACGTGCATCTGGGAGATGCCGAGCTCGGCCGCGATCTGCGACTGGGTCATGTTGCCGAAGAACCGCAGCAGCAGGATCTTCTTCTCCCGCGGCGGCAGCCGTTCGAGCAGCGGCTTGAGCGACTCGCGGTACTCCACCCCCTCGAGCGCCTCGTCGATCATGCCGAGCGAGTCGGCGACGGCGGGCGCGTCCTCGTCGCCGGAGTCGGGGGCGTCGAGCGAGACGGTTGAATAGGCGTTGGCCGATTCGAGCCCCTCGAGCACCTCCTCCTCCGTCATCTGCAGGTGCGTGGCGAGTTCGCTGACGGTGGGCGCGCGGCCCTCCCGCTGCGCCAGCTCACCGATCGCCTTGGTCAGCGAGAGCTTGAGCTCCTGCAGTCGCCGGGGCACCCGGACGGCCCAGCCCTTGTCCCTGAAGTGACGCTTGATCTCGCCCACGATGGTGGGCGTGGCGTAGGTCGAGAACTCGACGCCGCGCTCCAGGTCGAACCGGTCGATCGACTTGATCAAGCCGATGGTCGCGACCTGGGTCAGGTCATCGAGCCACTCGCCGCGGTTGCGGAACCGCCGGGCGAGGTACTCGACCAGCGGCAGGTGCAGCTCCACCAGCGTCGATCTGATCTTCGCGCGCTCGGGGTCGTCGGCCGGCAGCTTGGCCAGCCTTTCGAACAGCTCCCTGGCCTGCGTCCGGTCCGGCGAGGAGTGCTCGGACCGCGCCGGGGTCGGCGCGGGATCCTCGCTCACCGTCACCTCGAACTCTTCGGTCACCTGGACCTCGTATTCGCTACTCACCCGGATCCCTACCCGCCCCGCCGCTTGGCGAGGACGATGGAGACCCGGTCGTCCGGCCCGACCTTCGAGTCCACGCTCCCGGCCAGCGCGGACAGCACGGTCCAGGCGAAGGTGTCGCGGGCAGGCATCCTCGCCTGCGCTGCGGTCACCGACACGGTGATCTTCACCTGGTCGGTGCCGAGCTCGAAGACGCATTCGAGGTCGGTGCCGGGAATGGCCTGAGCCAGCAGCATCGCGCAGGCCTCGTCGATGGCGATGCGAAGGTCCTCGATCTCGTCGAGGGTGAAGTCGAGCCGGGCGGCGAGCCCGGCGGCGGCGGTGCGCAGCACGGAGAGGTACGCGCTCTCGGCTGGCATCTTGACCTGCACGTAGTCGGCGGTATCCCGGTCCCCTGGGGGCGCGGTCGTCGCGGCGGTGTCTTCGGTCACGTCTCTCCGTCATTCGGCTCACAGGCCGGCGTTATGCCGGCCGCTGATTGCAACTTACCGTCATCAGGGTACGGAACGCGGCAGCGCCGCCCCGTAACCGAGGCGGCGCTGCCCTATTGATGCCAGTGTGACCGTCAGGCCTTCTTGGTCTCCCAGAAGATCGCGGCGATCTCATCGATCTTGGCCAGCAGCTCGTCCGCGGTGGCCACGTCGACCGACGACTTCGTGCCCCCACCGCCACCGGCCAGCTTGGTGGCCTCGTTGAAGAGCGTGTTGAGCTGCGGGTACTTCTCGAAGTGAGGTGCCTTGAAGTAGTCCGTCCACAGCACCCACAGGTGGTGCTTGACGAGCTCCGAGCGCTGCTCCTTGATGATCAGCGCGCGGACCCGGAACGCCGGGTCCTCGTTGGCGGCGTACTTCTCCAGGATGGCCTTCACTGACTGCGCCTCGATCTTTGCCTGCGCGGGGTCGTAGACGCCGCAGGGCAGGTCGCAGTGGGCATGAGCGACGGACTTCGGCGCGAGCAGACGGGTGAGCAGCCTCATCGATTCCCTTTCTCCGTACCAGATCAGTAAGGTTTCACTGCTGACACTACTCGTGTGGCCCGGAGGTAAACGTGCGCGCCCGCCCGAACCGCTGGCCGGTTGTGCGGGTGTCGGTCGCCGAGGAATCCATGACGCCCGCGCTGCGCCCGGGTGACTGGCTGCTGGCGTGGCGCACCGGCCGGGCGCGCCCCGGTCAGGTGGTGCTGGCGTGGCATCCGCAGCGGCCGGGGTTCCTGCTGGTGAAGCGGGTCGCCTGGCGAGAGGGCACCGGCTGGTGGCTGGCGTCCGACAACCCGGGCGGCGGCGCCGTCGACAGCGCCCGCTTCGGCCCGGTGCCCGCGGAGAACATTGTCGCGGTGGTGCTTTTCCGCTACTGGCCGGTCCGTCGCCGGTAGCCGTCTTCGGATCCAGCGGGAACGGGGCGTGCCCGGCCGGAAACGGAAGGACCCCGCTCCTTGCGGAGCGGGGTCCTCGTGGTGGTGAGGTGCCTTACCCGACTAGAGGGTCGGCGGGGGCACGTCCTCTTCTCCGGACTGCGCGCTGACCAGCTCCAGCATCTCCTCGCGGGGCAGCCTGACGGCAACCGCCCAGAAGTAGATGGCGAGGCTGAACGCCGCGATGATGAGCAGGTCGTACCACAGGCCGATGGTGTTGGTGTTGGTCGGCGCCAGCGGGGTCGACGTGGACTGCCCGCTGTACTGGCCGAGCCACGAGATGATGCCCATGCCGATCAGGTAGACCGGCAGCCAGCTGGCCGACCTGAGGGACCCGGCGGAGAACACCTTCGGTCGCTGCGGATCGAAGATCATGCAGATTCCGATGATGACGTAGCCGACGACGATGCAGATGCCGAGCTTCCAGATCACGATGAAGCCGGACCAGTAGATGATGAAGTTGGCGACGATGAACCCGGCCGGGGCCCAGACCGAGGCGGCAGCGAGCCGGTAGGGCCGGACGGCCTCCGGCACCTGCCTGCGGAACGCGGCCAGGGACAGCGGCGCGCCCGCGTACATGAGCACCGAGGCGCCGGTCACCAGGCCGACCAGCGCGTGCCAGCTCGGGAACGGCAGCAGGAAGACCAGGCCGCCCACGAACGACAGGATCAGGCTCGTCCACGGCACGCCGCGGCTGTCGGTCTTGGTCAGGATCGGCGGGAAGTACCGGTTGCGGCCAAGGCCGTAGCTGACCCGGGAGCCCGAGGTCTGGTAGATCAGGCCGGTCCCGAACGGGGAGATGATCGCGTCGAGCCGGAGGATGAACGCCAGCCAGGACAGGCCGACGATGCCCGCCAGGCCGGCGAACGGGCCGGAGTTGATGGTGGCGACGTTCGCGTTGCAGGTGCCGGTGGCCGGGCAGACCAGGCCGGTCCAGCCGTGGCTGAAGGTCAGCACGGACGGGTCCATCGCGGCGATGAAGACGATCTGCAGCAGGATGTAGATCGCGGTGCCGATGGCGACCGCGGTGATGATGGCCCGCGGCAGGTTCCGCTGCGCGTTCTTGATCTCGCCCGCGAGCTGGTCAGCCTGCTCGAAGCCGAGGTAGGAGAACACGACGCCGGCGCCGACGACCGCCGACAGCACGCCCTTGATGCCGGTCGGCATGAACCCGCCCGACCCGGCGGACGAGCCGAAGTTGCCGCTGTGGAACTTGAAGAGCAGCACGATGATGGTGAGCACCGGGATCGCGATCTTCCACCACATGAGCCCGCTGTTGACCTGCGACAGGTACTTGATGCCGAGGAAGTTCAGCCCGGTGAAGATGATCATCAAGACGACGCAGGCGATGAAGCCGGTGGTGGTGACGTTCTTGCTGGTGCTGTTGTAGAGGGCCGGCCACCAGTGCGACCCGTAGTTCATCACCGCGAAGCACTCGATGGGCGCGACGGTCACGGCCTGCAGCCAGGAGAAGAAGCCGAAGGACATGCCCGCGAGGGCGCCGAACCCGAAGTGGGGGAAGCGCGCGGTGCCGCCCGACACCGGGTACATCGCGCCGAGCTCGGCGTGAATCAGGGCGAGGATGACGACCGCGACGCCGCCGATGACCCACGCGATGATCGCCGCCGGGCCAGCGGCCTGCGCGGCGTAGAGCGCGCCAAACAGCCAGCCGGAACCGATGATCGAGCTCTCCGACGCCCAGACGGCGCCGATGAAGCCCATCTCTCGTTTCAGTCCGACGTCAGCCGGGCTGGTGACAGTGGCTCCGGCAGAGCCAGTCTCAGTTGCCATGATCGATAGCTCTTTTCTCGTTTCGATCGTGCCCCGGGGGGCTTGCCACTCGCCGAGCGGGGGTGCCCTTCAGCGAGTGAGCTTGTATATAAGCAGAGTGAGAACATCGTAGGGACGATCTACACCCTTCGGAAGTCCCGTTCTGATGCGGTTTTATAACGCAGGTCACAGGCCGTGTGGTTGCCCCACCGCCGGCATAATGACATCTCTGCAGCGTCACGTCCCGATGTCCTGGGAATTACTTGTCTGTTTCGAGCTAATGGGTTTGTGGCCGGCGTATTCAGGGCAGTTATATGGCACAGAGCTTGTGAAAGCATTCACGAGCGGTGGCGCGCAAGATTGCCCTTGGTGACCATTCGATTCCGCTGCTTAACCAGGCTTAAGCGTCTTCGCCGCGCTTGCGAGCCCGGTAGGCGGTGACGTTCGCCCGGCTGGCGCATCGGTCGGAGCAGTATCGCCTGGTCCGGTTGACCGACGTGTCGATGAAGACCCCCTGGCAGGGCGCCGCCTGGCACACGCCGAACCGGTCAAGGCCGAGGTCCGCCAGGCGGACCGAGAGCCCCATGGCCGCGCCCGCGGCGTACTTGTCGGACATCGAGCCGCTCTCGGTGTAGTGCACGTGCCAGGGCTGCCCGTCGTGACCGGAGAGCTGGGGGTGGACCGGGTACTGAATGAGGAGCTCGTTCAGCCGGGACGCGGCCTCGGTCCCGTTCTCCTGCGAGCAGGCGACGAAGAAGCCGCGGAACTCATCGCGGAGCATGCGCAGCGTCTCCAGGTCGGCCCGGGTCATGCCGTGACTCAGGTGCTCACGGTCCGACACGAGCGCGTGCAGTCCGTCCATCGACGTCAGCAGGTCGCCGCCCTCGTGCCCGAGGCCGGCGGTGTTCACGAGCCGGACGGCGAGTTCGGCGTAAGACGACAGGTCCACGCGGGATCCCTCGCTGCGGTGGGTCAGATGTAATAGGCTGCTGGTGCTGCTGAGTATTACACAGAACGACGCTCGCAGCGCAGTGCACAATGTACCAACGGGTAACCCCCGTACCTACAGTGATCACCGTCCGTCAGGGCGTGTCGGCCGCGCACCCCGCTGCCGTGAGCCCAGGGCACTTGATCCTTCGCATGTCTTCCCGCGCTTTGGGGGTTACCGTGGCCGACGAGGCTGCTTCTTTCCGTACTCAGACTTCCTACGACGCCGACCCGGTCTTCCTGATGCACCGGGGCGGCAAGATCGGCGTCGAGCCCACCGTGGAGGTGCCTGACCGGGCCGCGCTCGCCATGGCGTACACGCCCGGCGTCGCCCGCGTCTGCAGCGCCATCGCCGACCAGCCCGAGCTGGCCGGCGAGTACACCTGGACCGGCAACACCGTCGCCGTCGTGAGCGACGGCACCGCCGTGCTCGGTCTCGGCGACATCGGCCCGGCCGCCGCGATGCCGGTCATGGAGGGCAAGGCGCTGCTGTTCAAGAAGTTCGCGGGCATCAACGCGGTGCCGATCTGCATCGACGTCACCGACGTGGACGCCGTGGTGGCGGTGGTCACCGCGCTCGCCCCGAGCTTCGGCGGCATCAACCTGGAGGACATCTCCGCGCCCCGGTGCTTCGAGATCGAGGACCGGCTGCGGGCCGCCCTCGACATCCCGGTGATGCACGACGACCAGCACGGCACCGCCATCGTGGCGCTGGCCGCGCTGCGCTCGGCCGGCCGGGTGGTGGGCAAGGAACTGGGCGCGATGCGGGCCGTGGTCTGCGGCGCGGGCGCGTCCGGCATCGCGGTCTCCAAGATCCTGCTGGCGGCGGGCATCGGCGAGATCGGCGTGGCCGACAGCAAGGGCATGATCTACGACGGCCGGGACGGTCTCAACCCGGTCAAGGCCGGGCTCGCCCGGGTGACCAACGCCTCCCGTTTCGCGGGCGCGCCCGAGGCGGCGCTGCGCGACGCCGACGTCTTCATCGGGCTGTCGGGCGCGACGCTGCCGGAGGACGCCCTCGCCCGGATGGCGCCCGGCGCGGTGGCGTTCCTGCTCTCCAACCCCGAGCCGGAGATCCATCCCGATGTCGCCCGCCGGCACGCCGCCGTGGTCGCCACCGGGCGCAGCGACTTCCCCAACCAGATCAACAACTCGCTCGCCTTCCCCGGCGTCTTCCGGGCGGCCCTGGACGTCCGCGCGACCGCCATCACCGAGAACATGAAGCTGGCGGCGGCGGACGCCATCGCCGCCCTGGTGGGCGACGACGCGGCGCCGGACTACGTCATCCCGAGCCAGTTCGACGAGCGGGTCGCCCCGGCCGTCGCCGCCGCCGTCGCCGCCCAGGCCCGCCTGGACGGCGTCGCCCGCCGCTAGCCCGTTCCGGGATCGGGAGATCCCGCGGACCCGGTAAGGGCCCCGCACCTGCGCGGGGCCCTTACCGGGTCCGGTGACTAACCAGGTCAGCCCGTGATGCTCGGCTGGCCGGTCTCCACGTGGCCGGTGAATCGCTGTGACCACGACGAGTCAGCGTCGATCGTGACCGTCAGGTCGTACCAGCCGCCGGCGCTGACGTCCGGGTCGATGTTGTGCTGGATGGTCTTGCCCGCTGGAACGTGGAACTGGACCGGCCGGGACGTGCCGTACCGGTTGGTCGTGACCGTGAAGTTAACCGCCGCCGACGCGCCGTTCACCAGGTTGAGCACGAACTTCGGCTTGAAGCCGGAGTGGTAGTACTCGGTCTCCGCCGTGACCTTCGCGCCCTTCTTGGTGGCGTCGCCGGTGAACCGGCGCAGGAACCGGTTCGGGCCGATGACCGTGATGTCGTAGGCGCCGGCGGCGCTGACCGGGCCGGCCGCCTTGACCGTCTCGACCCCGCGCGTGGACGGTGCGACGGTGTACTGGCCGGGGAAGCCGGCCGGGTAGCTCGCGAACGCCGGGGGAACGCTCAGCGTGTTGTCGTAGACGGAGAAGTGCGCCGCGCGGCTCGCGAACGGCGCGCTGTTGCTGAGCGCGAGGGTGGCGGCGGTGCCGCTGACGCTCGTCAGGTTGGCGTTCGGCTGGAACGGCAGCGGCCGGGCGGGCTTGGTGCCGGACTCCTGGGCGGGCATCACGTCGCTGGCGGGTATCGGGTGGTACGAGCTGGCCTCGCCGACCGGCGCCGTGACGAACGGCAGATTGGGCAGGCCGTAGACCGGATGCTCGAAGTCGAACGCGCCGGTGAGGTCGCCGCAGACGCTGCGCCGCCAGGCGCTGATGTTCTCGCAGTGCGCCGGCTTGCCGATCGCGGCCGTCCACCTCTCCAGAAACTGGATCACCGAGGTGTGGTCGGAGACCTCCGAGGTGACCCAGCCGCCCCGGGTCCAAGGGGAGATGAGCAGCAGCGGCACGCGGAACCCGAGGCCGGTCGGCATCGGGACCGCCGGGATGACGCTTGACGTGGTCTCGGTGTAGAACTCGTCCGGGGTCCCAGCGGGCGGCACGGGCGGCGGCACGTGGTCGAACTGGCCGTCGTTCTCGTCGAAGTCGATGATCACCAGGGTGGAGTTGAATACGTCGGGGTCGGCGTTCAGGGCCTGGAGGATCTTGCCGATGTAGTAGGCGCCGTCGGTCGGCGCGCCGTCCGGGTGCTCGGAGTACTGCTGGTTGGTGACCACCCAGCTGACCTGCGGCAGCCTGCCGGCCGTCACGTCGGCCTTGATGGCGTTGGCCAGGTTGTCGCCGTTGGAGTTCTCGGGGTCCAACGGCTCGGGGACGGTCGCCAGGCCGTTGTCGAAGAAGACGTTGGTGCCGGGCGCTGGGGCGGTGCCGCCCTGCGACGGGTCCAGCTCGGCGAACGTCTTGAAGTACTGCGCGCCGTTGTCGCCGTAGTTGTCGGTGCCCTGGTAGATCTTCCAGCTCAGGCCGGCGGACTGCAGCGTCTCCGGGTAGCTCTCCCAGGGCAGGAACTTGCCAAGCTCGTCGCCGCCGCTGTAGGCGATGAAGGTGCCGTTCTGCTCGCCGGCGTTGATCGACCCGGACCACAGCGCGGTGCGGTTGGGGCCGGTGGCCGAGAGAATGGAGCAGTGGTAGGCGTCGCCGATCGTGTAGGCGTCGGCGAGGGCATAGTGGAACGGGATGTCGTGGCGGGCGAGGAAGCCCATCGTGGTGGGGCCGCCCTTGGCGAACTGCCAGACGTTCATGAAACCGCCGAACCAGGCACCGTGCTGGCTTTCCCAGGAATGGTCGGTGCCACCGTAGTTCTGCGCACCCTGCTCAGCCGACGGCGGCTGGCTGCCGGTGAACGTACCGGAGGACAGTGGCCACGGGAACTGGGTCGAGGCAACCGGCAGGCCGGGCGCGGTGGAGGGCTGCTGCCAGACCGGCAGACCGCCGGGGAGCTGGATCGTCGCCTTGTCGCCGAAGCCCTGCACACCCCGCAGCGAGCCGAAGTAGTGGTCGAAGCTCCGGTTTTCCTGCATCAAGATCACGACGTGCTTGATGTCGCGGAGGTCGCCGTGCACGGTGCCGCCGGGCTTGTGGGCGGCCGACTGGGCGGTGGCGGCGTTGGCGCTTTCTGCGGCGACTGTGCTAGACACCGCTGCGGCACCGCCGACGACCGCCGCGCCACGGATGAGGTTCCTGCGCGAGATTTCGGGCATTGGAAATGGCCTCCAAGTTCGGACTAGACCACGCGAACCTACGCGCGTCACCGGAGCCACGACCGACCCCTGGATTAATAAGGATCGAACTCGTGAGAAACGTCAGGTTGGCTAGCCAACTCACTTCCTGGTTCGGGCCATCCCCGGCGGCATGCGCATCTGGCGGGTAGCGGTCTTTCCGCGCTGCGTGGACGGCCGATAGGGTCGTGATCATGCTTGCCGCCTACGCCGCGCGTATCGACGCTGAGAATCCGCTCGACGGGCTCGAGACGGGGGAGCGGCCGGACCCCGAGCCGTCCGCCGACTGGGCCACGGTCACCGTCAAGGCGACCGCGCTCAACCATCACGACGTGTGGTCGCTGCGCGGGGTCGGGCTGCCCGCCGACCGGCTGCCGATGATCCTCGGCTGCGACGCGGCCGGGATCGACGACGACGGCAACGAGGTCGTCGTGCACGCGGTGATCGGCGACGCCGCCGCCGGCGGCGGCGACGAGACCCTGGACCCGCGCCGCTCGCTGCTGTCGGAGGTGCACCAGGGCACGTTCGCCGAGAAGGTCGCCGTCCCCAGGCGGAACCTGCTGCCCAAGCCGGCCGCGCTCTCCTTCGAGGAGGCGGCCTGCCTGCCGACCGCCTACCTGACCGCCTACCGGATGCTGTTCGACAAGTCGGGCGCCCAGCCGGGTGCGACCGTGCTCGTCCAGGGCGCCAGCGGCGGCGTCGCCACCGCGCTGATCCTGCTCGGCCGCGCGGCCGGCTACCGCGTCTGGGTGACCAGCCGGACCGACGCCAAGCGGCAGGCGGCGCTCAAGCTCGGCGCCGACGCGGCCTTCGAGACCGGCGCCCGGCTGCCCGAGCGGGTCGACGTGGTGATGGAGACGGTCGGCCAGGCGACCTGGTCCCACTCGGTCCGCTCGCTCAAGCCCGGCGGCCGCATCGTCATCTCCGGCGCCACCAGCGGCGACATCCCGCCCGCCGAGCTCACCAGGATCTTCTTCACCCAGCTGTCGGTCGTCGGCTCCACCATGGGCACCCGCGACCAGCTCGGCCGGCTGCTCCGTTTCTGCGAGCAGACCGGCACCCGCCCCCTCATCGACCAGGTCCTCCCGCTAGCCGAGGCCGCCACCGGCTTCGCCGCCATGATCGACGGCTCCCACACGGGCAAGATCGTCTTTACGCCGTAGCGGTTTGGGTGTCGCTGGGCTTGCCGGGGGGTCCGGCGCGCCAAGTCCTTCCTCGCCCGCCAAAACCACTCGGGCGAGGAAGGAACGGCGCGGCGGACTCCCGGCTGCGCCCAGCTTCTCTATCAGGTGGTGTAAGAGCCGATTGCCCGTCTCTTTTAGGGGCAACGCCCACCTAGCAGGTCAAGCGGTCTGCCACTGGGCTGACGCAAGCGGCGCTCAGGCGCGCGGGGAGCGGTGACCGCCATCATCGTGGGTAGTTGGGGGCGTCCTTCCGGCGTGTTAACCGTCATCGTGGGTAGTTGGGGGCAGCCGCGACCCGAACCGCACACGCTAACACCCAAACCCCGCCCAGCCCCAACCAAAGCGCCCCAAGGTACGCCTGTTACCAACCCAAACCCGACCCCGCCCGCGCCAGCCCTAAACGGAACACCCCAGCGCGCCCACGTTGGCGTCAGCCCCCGAAAGAGACCCCTGAAGCCCGACCCCGCCCGCGTCAGCGCCCGAAAGAGACCCCTGAACCCGACCCCGCCCGCGTCAGCGCCCGAAAGAGACCCCTGAACCCGACCCCGCCCGCGTCAGCGCCCGAAAGAGACCCCTGAACCCGACCCCGCCCGCGTCAGCCCCCGAATGAGACCCCTGACCGCTACCGCGTCGGCGTCAGCCCCCAAAAGCGACACCTCAACCCCGCCCGCCCGCGTCAGTCCCCCAGACGCCCAAGCCCCACTTGACCTGGTCCCCCTGCTCACCAGAGAGGGCTGGGGGCGCAGGGAAATTTCAGCCGGCCTTCCGCAGGAGTGCCGGCTGAAATTTGCCCAAGCCGCCCAGCCCGCCCACGGTCTTGATCTTGACCTGGACTTTGGCGGCCCAGGCCTACGAGTCCTTGGGCTCAGGATCATCCGCCGGAGGCTTATCCGACGGGGCTGAGGTGTTCATCGGCCCGATTATCTCGGTCCTGATCCGCTCCAGCGTCTCCGTCAGGATGTCGCGCAGGGCGGGGATGACCTCGTTGCCGAGGACGGTGCTCGAGTCCCAGGCGACCGAGCGCAGGTCGGTCACGAACTCCCGCGCCAGCCGCTCGAAGTCGCGCAGCGCGCCCAGGTCGTGGGCGCGGCCCGGCCGCTCGTTCCAGTGGCTCCACTCGCTCCAGTTGCCCCAGCCGCTCCACTGCTCGCGCGCGTCGACCCGGAGCTGGGCGGCCTCCTCGCGCAGCCGCTGGGCGTGGCTGCGGGCCTCGTCGCGCGCCTGCCGGGCGCGTTCACGGGTCTGCCGGGCTTGCGTCCAGGCGCCCTCCTTGGCCTGCCGGGCCTGCTCGCGGGCGGCGTCGGCGGCCTCGCGGGCGGCCTCGGCCGCGTCCCTGGCGGTGTCGCGCTCGTTCTGCCGCACCTCGCGGGCGGCCCGCGTCAGCTCCTCGCGCAGGCTGCGGACGGTCGCGCGGACGTCCTCGCCGAACTCGCGGGCGATGTCGCTGACCGACTCCGACAGCTCCTCCTCGAGCTCGTCGAGCTCGGCGCCGCGACTGCGCAGCTCCTCCCGGCCGGCCTCGGTGATCCGGTAGACCTTGCGCCCGTTCTCCTCGTCGTGGGTGACCAGGCCCTCGTCCTCAAGCCGGGCCAGCCTCGGGTAGATCGTGCCCGGGGAGGGGGCGTAGACGCCCATGAACCGGTCCCGCAGCAGCCGGATCACCTCATAGCCGTGCCTCGGCTCCTCGTCGAGCAGGCGCAGCAGGTACAGCCGGAGCCGTCCATGGCGGAAAACCGGGGTCATCGGGTCTCGCTCTCTTTTCCTTCCCGGCGCAGACGCCGCAGTAGCGTCACCGAGCCGGACATGGTGCTGACGGACACGCGCCCGGTACCTGCACCTACGTTACCGCTTACGGTATGTGAGGCGGGTGCCTTGGCGGTCCGGAGCGACTCGAACTCGGTGCGGACCGCGCCCGAGGTGGACTGCAGCCGGACCTGGGCGTCGCTCCCCTCGGGCAGCCGCAGCGTCACGTCACCGGACATCGTGCTCACCCGCACGTCGCCCCCGGCCCGGAGCGTGACATCGGCCGCGATCTGCCCGCTCATGGTGTTCGCCTCGAGGCGGTCGAGCCAGCCGTCGGCCAGCACCAGTCCGCCCGACATGGACTTGAAGCGGACCTCACCGTCGATGTCGCGCGCGGCGATCTCCCCCGACATCGTCTCCGCCTCCACGTTCCCGGTGACGCCGTCCAGGGTCACGTCACCGGACATTCCCTTCACCGCCGCCCCGGAGCGCAGGCCGGAAACGATCGCCGACGCGCTGAGCACGCCGAGCTGAATCGGGCAGTCGGCGGGCACGGTGATGGTCACCGCGACCTTGTCGTGCTTCGGTTTCAGGAAACCGAGCAGCCCTTCCCAGGTCAGCGATTCGTAGCTGATCGTCAGCTCGCCGCCTTCCTCGGTGACCTGAAGCGGACGCCCCTTGAGCTCGGTGACCACGATCGACGGGCGGTCATCGGAGGCGAGGACCGCCACCGATCCGTCCATCAGGCGCACGTTCAGCGCCTTGACGTCGTCGAAATCGAGCCGCTTGGGCACGTCGACGGTCCAGCTTGGCATGACAAGTCCTCCCGGGCGGTTCCTTCACCTGCCAACCACGATATATCGCGTCTTGGAAAAGTCAAGATGTATCGCGTTTAACGGGCACGCCGACGCCCTCCGGTCCCCGTCGTTGACAGGGCAATGGGCGCCAAGGGGGCGAAGACACGGTCCGTTCGAGATGACTGCCTTGTCTTTTTTACTCGTCTTCAGGATCGCCGTCTGGGTCGTCGTCGTCGGAGTCGGTCCGGGCGAGCCACTTGGCTAGCCGGTCGATGGCCGTCTCGAACTCGGGGTTGAGGTCCACGAAGTCGCGCAGCCGCTCGGCCAGCCAGGCCATGGTGACCTGCTCGTCGCCGCGGCGCTCGTCGAGTTCCTCGATCCCGGCGTCGGTGAAGTACATCGCTAGCCCTCCGTTGGGATAGCCGTCTCGATCAGTTCACGGTGGGAGGAATTGTGCATCTTGGCCGAGCCGTACGCGGGCGCGGAGCTCGCGGGCAGCGTGACCGCCGACAGCGGCCGTCCGAGCAGCTGCGGCAGCCGCAGCGCCATCCTCGGCCAGGCGCCCTGGTTCTCCGGCTCTTCCTGCGCCCAGACGAGCTCGGCATCGGCCGGGTACCGCGAGAGCTCGGCCCGCAGCTGCTCGTGCGGGATCGGGTAGAGCTGCTCGACCCGGACGATCGCGGTCGAGTACGCGTTCGCCTTGGCCCGGTACTCGGCCAGGTCGTAGTAGAACTTGCCGGAGCACAGCACCACCCGGCGGACGGCCGAGGGGTCGAAGTCGGCCGGCTCGCCGATCATCGGCCGGAACGCCCCGCTGGTGAATTCGGCCGTCGCCGACGTCGCCGCCTTGGCCCGCAGGATCGACTTCGGGGTGAAGACGATCAGCGGCTTGTGTCGGCCCGACAGCGCCTGCCATCGCAAAAGGTGGAAGTAGTTGGCGGGCGTGGTCGGCAGCGCGACCGTCATGTTGTCCTGCGCGCACAGCGCGAGGAACCGCTCGATCCGGGCGGAGGAGTGGTCCGGCCCCTGGCCCTCGTAGCCGTGCGGCAGGAGCAGCACGACGCTGGACTTCTGGCCCCACTTCTGCTCGCCCGAGCTGATGAACTCGTCGATGATCGTCTGCGCGCCGTCCGCGAAGTCGCCGAACTGCGCCTCCCACATCACCAGCGCGTCCGGCCGGGCGACCGAGTAGCCGTACTCGAAGCCCATCGCGGCGAACTCGGACAGCAGCGAGTCGTAGACAAAGAACCGGGCATAGCCGTTGTCGAGCCGCTTGAGCGGGGTGTAGTCGTCGCCCGTGTGCCGGTCGACCAGCACCGCGTGCCGCTGGCCGAAGGTGCCGCGCCGCGAGTCCTGCCCGACCAGCCGCACCGGGCGGCCGTCCTGCAGCAGCGAGCCGATGGCGAGCAGCTCGCCGGTCGCCCAGTCGATCGTGTCCTCGGCGACCATGGTGGCGCGCCGGTCCAGCTGCGGCTTGAGCCTCGGGTGGACCGTGAACCGGTCGGGGATGTTCACCTGGGTGTCGATGATCTGCTTGACCGCGTCCTGGGTGATCGCGGTCGCCACCGCGGCGTGGTTCACCGGGCGCTCGCCGACCTCGGCCGGCAGCACCGTGCCGGGCTGGGCCGGCAGTGCCGCCGCGTCCCTGGTCTCGGTGAACGCGCGCTCCAGCTGCTGCTGGTAGTCGCGCAGGGCCGCCTCGGCCTCTTCCATCGTCAGGTCGCCCCGGGCGATCAGCGACTCGGTGTAGAGCTTGCGGACGCTGCGCCTGGCCTCGATCAGGTCGTACATCAGCGGCTGGGTGAAGCTGGGGTTGTCGGTCTCGTTGTGGCCCCGGCGCCGGTAGCAGACCATGTCGATCACGACGTCCTTGCGGAACGTCTCCCGGTAGGCGAACGAGAGCCGGCCGACCCGGGCGACGGCCTCGGGGTCGTCGCCGTTGACGTGGAAAATCGGCGCCTGGATCATCCGCGCCACGTCGGTCGCGTACACGCTCGACCGCGAGTACTGGGGCGAGGTGGTGAAGCCGACCTGGTTGTTGACCACGATGTGGACGGTGCCGCCGGTGCGGTAGCCCCGCAGCTGCGACAGGTTCAGGGTCTCGGCCACCACGCCCTGCCCGGCGAACGCCGCGTCCCCGTGGATGAGCACCGGCAGCACGGTGAAGCCGTCCTCGCTCATGTCGAGGACGTCCTGCTTGGCCCGGACCACGCCCTCGGTCACCGGGTCGGACGCCTCGAGGTGGCTGGGGTTGGCGACCAGGCTGGTCGGGATCCGCTTGCCGCTGGCGGCGGTGAACACGCCCTCGGCGCCCAGGTGGTACTTGACGTCGCCCGAGCCCTGGGTGGACTTCGGGTCGAGGTTGCCCTCGAACTCCTTGAAGATCTGCCCGTAGGACTTGCCGACGACGTTGGCGAGCACGTTCAGCCTGCCGCGGTGGGCCATCCCGATCACGGCCTCGTCGAGGCCCGCGTCGGCGGCCTCGCTGATCACCGTGTCAAGCAGCGGGATCAGCGACTCGCCGCCCTCGAGCGAGAACCGCCGCTGGCCGACGTACTTGTTCTGCAGGAACGTCTCGAACGCCTCGGCCACGTTCAGCTTGGACAGGATCCGCATCTGCTCGTCGTGGCTGGCCCGGGCGGGCGGGACCTCGATGTGCGACTGGATCCACTTGCGCTCTTCCGGATCCTGGATGTGCATGTACTCGATGCCGACCGTGCGGCAGTAGGAGTCGCGCAGCACCCCGAGGATCTCGCGCAGCCGCCTGATCGGCTTGCCGCCGAACCCGCCGGTGGCGAACTCGCGCTCGAGGTCCCACAGGGTGAGGCCGTGCTTGATGATGTCCAGGTCGGCGTGCTTGCGCTGCTCGGTGTCGAGCGGGTTGGTGTCGGCCATCAGGTGCCCGCGGACCCGGTAGGCGTGGATCAGCTCCTGCACCCGGGCCGACCTGGTGACGTCGTCCTCGTGCCCGTACGGGAAGTCCCTGACCCAGCGGACCGGCTCGTACGGTATCCGCAGCGACTCGAAGATCTTGTCGTAGAACCCGTCCTCGCCAAGCAGCAGCGAGTGCACGATCCGCAGGAAGTCGCCCGACTGGGCGCCCTGGATGATCCGGTGATCGTAGGTCGAGGTCAGCGTCACGGTCTTGCTGATCGCGAGCTTGGCCATCGTCTCTTCGCTCGCACCCTGGTAGGCGGCCGGGTATTCCATCGCCCCGACGCCGACGATGGTCCCCTGGCCGGGCATCAGCCGCGGCACCGAGTGCTCGGTGCCGATCGTGCCCGGGTTGGTGAGCGAGATCGTGGTGGACTGGAAGTCGGCCACGGTCAGCTTGCTGGTCCTGGCCTTGCGGACCACGTCCTCGTAGGCGGTCCAGAACTGGCGGAAGTCCATCCCGTCGGCGCCCTTGATGTTGGGCACCAGGAGCTGCCGACTGCCGTCCTTGGCCCGCAGGTCGATGGCGAGGCCGAGGTTCACGTGGTGCGGGGTGGCCAGGACGGGCTTGCCGTCCTCCTCGGCGTAGGCCGCGTTCATCTCCGGCAGCGCCTTGACCGCCTGGACCACCGCGTAGCCGATGAGGTGGGTGAAGGAGATCTTCCCGCCCCGGCCCCGCTGCAGATGGTTGTTGATGACGATCCGGTTGTCGATCAGCAGCTTCGCGGGCACCACGCGGACGCTGGTCGCGGTGGGCACGGTGAGGCTCGCGGCCATGTTCTGCGCGGTGCGGGCGGCGGCGCCGCGGAGCTTGCTGAGCTCGGCGTCGCTCGGCGGCGGGGGCGGGGCGGTCGGGGCGGCCTGGGAGGGGTGCGCGGGCGGCACCGGGCCGGCGGTCGGCTTGGCCGGTCCGGCCGTCGCCTGCGGCGCGGCCTGGGCGGCGACGGCAGCGGCGACAGAATCGGTCGGGCGGACCGGCTTGTAGTCGGCGAAAAACGACCACCAGGCCCGGTCGACCGAACCCGGGTCGGCCAGATAGCGCTGGTACAGCTCATCGACCAGCCACTCATTGGGGCCGAAGTCGGCATTGGCCGGCGGGGCGCCCGTGTCCGTTGGCTCAGTCTGAAGGCCGTTGCCCGAGGACGAGGTGGTTGCTGATGGCACGCTGAGATCCGCGGCGGCGAGCGGCGACTCAGAAGACACGGCGGACATCGCCTTCTTCCGAAAGATTGGTGTTTGCTGGTTACTAACTCCCAGTTCTCAGGTTACCTGTCGGTTGCGCGGACGGGTGGCGGGATGACCGCCCCGTGACCTGGATGGCGTTGTGTCGTCAGTCACGCGTAAGACAGCCGGGCCGTCTCGTAATATGCGCTACGGCCGAGGGCATTCGCAATCTGCCGGGCGGCTGCGAAGCGTACCCTCAGGCTTAAATGGACGACAGGTGGCGTGAGCTCGGCGAGGTGCCGGGCTACGAATTCGACCGGCCAGGCGGTTCCGGCCGGCCAGGACCCATGGCCGGCGGGGGTGAGCGGGCCCGTCAGCCGTGGCCGCAGCCGCCGCCCGCGAGCCGGGCCTGGCCGCAACCGCCCGCGCAGCCGTGGCCGGAACCGCCGCCGCAGCCGTGGCCGCAACCGCCGCCGCAGCCGTGGCCGCAACCGCCGCCGCAACCGTGGCCGCAAGGGCGCTCGCTGCTGCCCGAGGAGGACCCTCCGGCCGGGCCACGACGGTCGGCCCTGCTGGCCAGGGACACCCTGGCCGCCATGCGGGCCCGCAACTGGCTCACCAGCCTGGCGGCGCCGCTGGTGGCCGCGATCGTGGTCGGGATCGCGGGGGTCGTCGTCCTCGGGGCGAACCACGGCGGCGGCCACGACGCACCGTCCGCGCTGGCAGCGGGATTCCCGCCCGCCCGGTCGGCGGCGGCCGATTTCAGCGCTGGCAACGGCCGTCCGGTCGAGGTGTCCGCGATCGCGGCGGCCGGCGCCGACCGAGGTCGCCGTCGGCAGCGCCAATCGCGGCGGCGCGCTGTGGGTCTCGGCCGACGGCGGATCCACCTGGCGCCGCGCCGCGCTAACGCCTGCCGCGGCCGGCGGGGCGGCCAACGGGCAGCTCGCCGGGGTGGCGCACGGCCCGTCCGGCTGGCTCGCCGTCGGCGGCGCCTCGGCCGGGGCGGCCGGGCCGGCCGCACCCGAACCGGCCGTGATCGGCTCGCCCGACGGCCTGACCTGGACGGCGGTCGGCAGCCCGGCCGCGTTCGACGGCCCCGGCCGGACCGTCACCGCCGCCGTCGCGGCGGGCCCGGGCGGGTACGTGATCGTGGGGAAGACATCGGCCGGCTCGCGGACGGTCGCGGCGGCCTGGTACGCGCCCGGCCTCACCGGCTGGCGTCGCGCGGCCGACGCCCGGCCGGGGGCGCTCGACGGCCCCGGCGACCGGGCGATGAACGCCGTCACCGCCACCGGCCGCGGGTTCGTCGCGGTCGGCGCGGTCGGGCCGCGCCCGGCCGCCTGGCGGTCGGGCACCGGCCGGACGTGGACGCTGGTGACGCTGCCGCTGCCCGCGGGCGCGGCCAGCGCCGCCCTCGATTACGTGGCCGCCAACGGCAGCGTGCTGGCCGCGGTCGGCACCGAGGTCACGGCGGCGGGCCAGCACCGTCCGTTCGCCGCCGTCTCGACCGACGGGGGCGCGGCCTGGACCCAGTCCCAGCTTCCGCTGCCTGCCGCCGCCGGCGAAGCATCGGCCACCGCGCTCACCGCCGCGGGCGGCGGCTTCACCGCGACCGGCACCTACGGCCCCCCGGGGGAGAGCGACGTCGTGGTCTGGACGCTTCCCGGCGCTGCGGCGGCGGGGACCGCGTGGACCGAGGCGGCCCCGCAGGGGACCGGCCTGGCGGGCCCCGGCATGCAGGCGATCACCGCCCTGACCACGACCGGGGCAACGCTGACGGGGGTCGGGTTCACCGCCACGACGACTGCCACGTCCGCCTCGATGCAGTCCGAGCCGACCATCTGGCAGTCGCCGGTCCGGTCCTGACTACGATGGCGTAATCATGACAAGCAGCAAGCCAGGCACCGTCTTCGTCACCGGCGCCAGCAGCGGCTTCGGCGCCGCCGTGGCCCGCCGGTTCGCCGCCGACGGCGCGCGCGTCGTCATCGCCGCCCGTCGCTCGGACCGGGTCAGGGACCTCGTGGCCGAACTCGGCCCGCAGGCCCTCCCGCTCGCCCTCGACGTCAGGGACCGGGCCGCGGTCGCCGCCGCCGTGGCCGGCCTCCCGCCCGAGTTCGCCGCGGTCGACCTGCTGGTGAACAACGCCGGCCTCGCGCTCGGCCTCAACCCGGCCCAGGACGCCGACCTGGACGACTGGGACCAGATGATCGACACGAACTGCAAGGGCCTGGTCTACTGCACCCGCGCGATCCTGCCCGGCATGGTCGCCCGCGGCTCGGGGCACGTGATCAACCTGGGGTCGGTGGCGGGCAGCTACCCGTACCCGGGCGGCAACGTCTACGGCGGCACCAAGGCGTTCGTGCACCAGTTCAGCCTCGACCTCCGCAGCGACCTGCACGGCACCGGGGTCCGGGTCACCTGCGTCGAGCCGGGGATGGCGGACACGGAGTTCTCCCTGACCCGGTTCGGCGGCGACCGGGCCAAGGCGGACGCCGTCTACGCGGGCATGCAGCCGCTGACGCCGGATGACATCGCCGAGTCGATCTACTGGGCGGCGACGCTGCCGGCCGCACGTCAACGTGAACACGATCGAGCTGATGCCGACCAGCGCAGTCCTTCGCGCCGTTCCAGGTCGCCCGGGACAACGCCTGAGGGCCGCCGCCGCCCTAGTTCTTCCAGAACAGGTCCGCGCGGCGGTTGGCGAGGGACGGCAGCGTCGCCCGGACCGTCTCGACCAGCGCCAGATCGGCGTTGACGACGGTCACGCCCGCCGACGGCCCCAGGTCGCACGCGGACCACGCCGAGCGGGTCGATGAGCATGGACCGGCCGATCGCCGGTCGGCGCGCGGGTCGGCTTCTCGCCGGGGTCGGGCACCTGGCCGACGGCGGCGATCCAGACCGTGTTCTCGATCGCGCGGGCGCGCAGCAGCGTCACCCAGTGCTCCTCCTTGAACAGGCCCGCCTGCCAGGCCGCGCTGACCGTGACCAGCGACGCGCCGCCGACCGCGAGCGCCCGGGTCAGTTCCGGGAACCGGATGTCGTAGCAGATCTGCAGCCCCACCTCGGCCCCCGCGAGCGTGGTCACGACCACGTCATCGCCCGGGGCGACCAGGTCGGACTCGCGCTGCCCGAGCGCGTCGAACAGGTGCAGCTTCCGGTACGAGGCGACCAGGTCGCCCGGCGCCGGAGAACGCGACCGCCGTGTTGTACACGCGCCCGTCCGGCGCCGGCTCGAACACGCCCGCCACGGCGGCGACCCCCGCGGTCGCGCACGCCGCCGCCAGCCCGGCGCAGAACGGCCCGTCAAGCGGCTCCGCCGCCGCCCGCAGGTCGGTGCCGAACCGCACCATCGTCGCCTCGGGGAACACCGCGAGCTCGGCGCCGTCCGCCGCCGCCTCGTCGCAGCGCGGCCCGCGCCCGCGCGAGGTTGAGGACCGGGTCGGCGCTGACCGGGATCTGACACAACGCGATACGCACCCGCCCAGCCTAATCCGGATCGCCTTAATCTGATCTGGTGACTCGACCGCTGCTCAACCGCCGCCTCGACGGCCTCGGCAACTCGATCTTCGGCGTGATGTCGGCCCGCGCCGTCGCCACCGGCTCGATCAACCTCGGCCAGGGGTTCCCCGACGTCGACGGTCCCAGGTCGGTCGCCGACGCGGCGGCCGAGGCGATCCTGGCCGGCCGGGGCAACCAGTACCCGCCGCCGACCGGCGTCCCCGAGCTGAGGCGGGCGGTGGCCCGCCACCAGCAGCGGTTCTACGGCCTCGGCTACGACCCGGAGACCGAGGTGCTGATCACCGCGGGGGCGACCGAGGCGATCGCGGCCGCGCTGCTCGCCCTGCTCGAGCCGGGCGACGAGGTGATCGCGTTCGAGCCCTACTACGACTCCTACGTGGCCAACATCGCGATGGCGGGCGCGGTCCGCGTCCCGCTCACGCTGCTGCCCCCCGGCTTCCGTCCCGACCTGGACAAGCTCGAGAGCCTGATCAACGGCAGGACCCGGCTGCTGCTGCTCAACAGCCCGCACAACCCGACCGGCATGGTCCTCACCCGGGCCGAGACCGAGGCGCTGGCGCGGATCGCCATCGACCACGACCTGCTGGTCATCACCGACGAGGCCTACGAGCACCTCACCTTCGACCGCGAGCACATTCCGCTGGCGACCGTCCCCGGGATGCGCGAGCGCACGGTCTCGATCGGCTCGGCGGGCAAGACGTTCTCGTTCACCGGCTGGAAGGTCGGCTGGGCGACCGGGACCCCGGAGCTGGTCGCCGCGGTTCGCACCACCAAGCAGTTCCTGACCTACGTCTCCAGCGGCCCGTTCCAGTACGCGGTGGCCGGGGCGCTCGACCTGCCCGACCAGTACTTCACCGCCATGGCCGACGACCTCAAGGCCCGCCGCGACCTGCTGGCCAGCGGCCTGACCGATGTCGGCTTCGAGGTCTACCAGCCCGACGGCACCTACTTCATCACCACCGACATCGCCCCTCTCGGCGAGAAGGACGCGATGGAGTTCTGCCTGGCCCTGCCGGACCGGGCGGGCGTGGTCGCGATCCCGAGCGCCGTCTTCTACGACGACAACCCGGAGGCGGGCCGCACCATGGTCCGGTTCGCCTTCTGCAAGCGCCCCGAGGTGCTCAAGGAGGCGATCGGCCGCCTGTCCGTCCTGGCCGGCTCGCGAAATGCAGAAAGCTGAAGACCAAATCAATTATCTCGAACGGTCCGTTTCTCCGCCTCTTACCGCACCGTTCTCCCTGCCCGTGAACGCGGCTGAAACACGGGTCTTAGGCCTATAGCGGCCGGCCGCGCGGTTAGCCAGGATGGACCGCATGACGACACCCGGCGACTTCTCGGCTGGCTATCTCCGGCGGCTGCGGTCGAACTGGCCGGCCGTGCTGCTGCCGCTGGTCGCGGTGGGCACGCGCGGCCTGACCGCGAGCATGTGGCCGGAGCTGGTCATCGTCCTCGCCCTGATCCTTGTCGTGGTGGCGCCGAGGGAGGGCGCGGCGATCGCCCCCTACGCGCTGTTCGCCTACGGTGCCTACGGTCTATACCTGATGCACTCGCTGCTGATACGCGAGGCGAACGCGGTGACCTACGGGTTTGTGCACGCCTGGTGGCGTCCCGATGTTCAGGTCGGCGGCAACTGGTACCCGGTCGACTCCCGTTGGGATTCCTGGGTGCTGACGGAGGCGGCGGCCTGCCTGGTCGCCGGGGTATGCCTGCTCGCGCGGCCGGGATCGCTCGGCGGCGGTCCGGTGCGCCGGGCCGTGGCGCAGCTGCGCGGGACGGGCGGCCAGCCCAAGACGGTGCCGCCGCTGCTGCTCATCGGGGTGATCTTCCTCTGGGAAGAGCTGTTCGGGCAGGATCTGTGGTTCGGCACCCCGTGGCAGCCCGGCTTCACCCCGATGATGCTGGTGGCGCTGCTCATCGCCGCGGCGGGTGTGGCAGCGGTGGTGTGGCTGCCCAGAGCCGCCGCGGTGCTCGCGGTGGCCGGGACCGTGCTCATCGGGCTCATCGGGGTGGTCTCTGGGCTGCAGTGGCTCTGGAGTCCCCGATCCGCGCCGGTCGGGCCGTGGAGCGGCGACACGATCGGCTTCTACGGCGCGGTGCCGCTCGAAGGCGGGATCATCCGGCTGTTCGTCGGGTTGGAGGGGGTCGCGCTGGTCGCGGTCGGCTGCCTGCTCGCCCCCCGGCTGCTGACCTGGTCGGCCGACTTCGAGCTGGCCGAGCGGGCGCAGGCGCTCGCCCGCCGGGTCGACGGGCTGACCAGGACCCGCACCGACGCAACGGACACGGCGGTCGCCGAGCTGCGCCGGATCGAGCGGGACCTGCACGACGGGGCGCAGGCCCGGATGGTCGCGGTCGGCATGACCTTGCGCGCGGCCGAGGAGCTGATGCTGGCCAACCCCCAGGCGGCGCTCGCGCTGGTCGCCGAGGCGCGCGAGACGTCCTCGCGGGCCATCGCGGACCTGCGCGATCTGGTGCGCGGCATCTACCCGCCGGTGCTGGCCGACCGCGGCCTGGCCGAGGCGGTGCGCAACCTGGCCCTGGACACCCTGCTCGACGTGCAGGTGGAGGTCGACCTGGCGGGCGAGCCGCCGATGCCGGTCGCGGCGGCGGTGTACTTCGCGCTGGCGGAGGCGCTGACCAACGCGGTCCGGTACGCGGGGGCGGGCCTCGTTCAGGTCCGCGTGGAGCACGCCGACGGGATGCTGCGGGCGACGGTCACCGACGACGGGCGCGGCGGCGCCGACGCCTCGGGCGGGACCGGGCTGCTCGGGGTGGAGCGACGGCTGGCCACGTTTGATGGCATCCTCGCGGTAAGCAGCCCGGCCGGCGGGCCGACCATCATCGCTATCGAGGTGCCGTGCGCGTTGTCATCGGTGAAGATCTCTTCCTGCTGAGGGACGGGCTGGTCCGGCTGCTGACCGCGCACGGGTTCGAGATCGCGGCCGCCGTCGGCACCGCCCCCGAGCTGCTGACCGCGCTGACCGAGCTGAAGCCGGACGTCTCGATCGTCGACGTCAGGATGCCGCCGTCGCACACCGACGACGGGCTGCGGGTGGCGATCGAGGCCCGCCGGGTCGTGCCCGGCCTCCCGGTCCTGGTGCTCTCCCAGTACGTGGAGCAGCTTTACGCGGCCGAACTGCTCGCCGACCGCGCGGGCGGCGTCGGCTACCTGCTCAAGGACCGGGTGTTCAGCGACGCCGCGTTCGCGGAGGCGGTCCGCGACGTCGCCGCGGGCGGCACCGTCCTCGACCCCGAGGTCGTGGCGCGGCTGATGGCCAGGCGAACCCGGTCAGGCCCGCTGGCCGCGCTGACCCCCCGCGAGCGCGAGGTGCTCGCGCTGATGGCCGAGGGGCGCTCCAACGCGGCCATCGCCGCCCGGCTGTTCATCGCCGAGAAGTCGGTCGCCAAGCACGCGGCGGGCATCTTCGCCCGGCTCGGACTGGCCCTGTCCGACGATGACAACCGCCGCGTGCTGGCGGTCCTCGCCTACCTGAACGGCTGAGCGGCTGAACGCCTGAACGTGAGGCGAGGGCGATCGGCTTGGTCCCCACCGCCCCGACCGCCCCCGCTGGTCCCCACGGGCCCCGGTCTGCGCTCCCCAATGCGCAACCGACCGGAACCCGCTCCCCGCGCGAGACTCGGCCGGGGCCCGGGGCTGGCGTTCCCCACGTTGCACCAGCTCCGTTTTCCCTGCCGTCCCCAGTCCCGCACCTATATGAGTGCGGGACCCGCCGGACGCCAACAACTTTTCCCGGTGATTTTTCCCGGCCTTAGGCGCCGGGCGGGCGAGGGTCCGCGGACCATCCCTGGCCGTAAGCCAACCCACCCGACCCGCCTAAGCTTCTGGTGTGCAGGAGCGTAGCGAGTGGGATGTCGCCGTCGTCGGCGGCGGGCCGGCCGGACTGGCCGCCGCCAGCGCCTCGGCCGCCGCCGGGGCGCGGACGTTGGTGCTCGAGCGGGCCGAGCATCCCCGGTACAAGACATGCGGCGGCGGTCTGCTCGGGGTCTCCCGCGCCGCCGTGGCCGGCCAGATTGCGCTGCCGGTGCGGGACGAGATCAGCTCGGCCACCTTCACCCTCCGGGGCGGACAGGAGTTCACCCGCTCGAGCGCGCGGCCGCTGCTGGCGATGGTGATGCGCGAGGAGTTCGACGCGGCGCTGCTGGCCCGGGCGCAGGAGAACGGCGCCGTGGTCAGGCAGCGGGCTCAGGTCCGGGCGATCGAGCAGGCGGACGGGCGCGCGACCGCGCGGCTGGCCGACGGGACCTCGGTCACCGCGACCGCGCTGATCGGCGCCGACGGATCCTCCGGCGTCACCGCCAGGCACGTCGGCGCGCAGTTCGCCCAGGTCGACCTGGGCCTCGAGCTGGAGATCGCGGTGCCTGAACCGGTCGGACGGCGGTGGGCGGGCCGGGTGCTGCTCGACTGGGGGGAGATACCCGGCTCCTACGGGTGGGTGTTCCCCAAGGGCGACCGGCTGACGGTCGGCGTCATCGCCGCCCGCGGGCACGGCGACCTCACCAAGGCGTACCTGCGGGAGTTCGTCGGCCGGCTCGGACTCGACGGCTACCAGGCGGTCAGGGACTCCGGTCACCTCACCCGCTGCCGGGCCGACGAGTCACCGCTGCGGCGGGGCCGCGTCATCGTGGCGGGCGACGCGGCCGGCCTGCTCGAGCCGTGGACCCGGGAGGGGATCAGCTTCGCGCTCCGCTCCGGCGCGCTCGCGGGCGAGTACGCGGCCAAGGCCGCCACCTCGGGCGACCCGGAGACCACGGGGTCGGCCCTGGACGGCTACGTCGCCGCGGTCAACGCGGCCCTGGTCCCCGAGATGCGGGCGGGCCGCCTGCTGCTGTCCGGGTTCACCCGGCACGCGGGCACCTTTCACAAGGGCCTGTCCACCGCCAAGGGCTGGGGCGCGTTCGTGAAGCTGTGCCGCAGCGAGCGCAGCTTCGCCGAGCTCGTCAACCGGCCCGCCGCGCGCCTGGGGCTGTCGCTCATCAGCCGTCTCTTACGGGGATGAATCCGGGCGGGCCGGGGCCGGGCGGGAATGGCTCCGGGTAGATATCTGGACTCATCTCGGCCCAGGGGACCAAGCGGCGGGTGTTAACGCGCATACTTAAGAAGATGAAGCCTGCCCGTGCCGCAACCCGGCGCTTCCTGCCCACCAGCCCCTTCAAGCCACCGCCCGACGAGCCGCCTCCCGAGGTATTCGCCGTGCAGGACCAGGTGACCCACGACAAGTACGGCCTCGGCCGGGTGGTCACCGTTGAGGATGACACCGCCGTGGTCATTGACTTCGGCACCCAGCGGGTGCGCATTGCCACGCCCTGCGCAAAACTGAGCAAGCTCTGACGCCGCCGGCGGCGCTAAGGTGCGTGGGTGGAAGACGAGCTTAAGCGGGCGGCCGAGGCGGCCACCGGGTTCATGCCGGTGGCCGAGGGGGTGGCCCTGTGCGAGACCGCCGACGCCTACGCTGCGGTCGGCCCCGTGCTTGAGGTCGGCAGCTACTGTGGCAAGTCGGCGATCTACCTGGCGGCCGGCGTCCGCGCCGCCCGCAAGCACGGCCTCAGGCAGCAGGTCGTGACCGTGGACCATCACCGCGGTTCCGAGGAGCACCAGCCGGGCTGGGAGTACCACGATCCCGGCCTCGTCGACCCGGCCACCGGCCGGTTCGACACGCTCCCGAGGCTGCGGGCCACGCTCGCGGCGGCCGGCGTCGAAGACGACGTGGTCGCGATCGTCGGCCGCTCGGCCGACGTGGCGCGGTTGTGGCGGACGCCGCTCGGGATGCTGTTCATCGACGGCGGGCACACCGAGGCCGCCGCGCAGTGGGACTACGAGGGCTGGGCGCCGTGGGTGGCGCTGAGCGGCGCGCTCGCCATCCACGACGTCTACCCCGACCCGGCCGACGGCGGGCAGGCCCCGTTCCTGATCTACCAGCGCGCCCTCGCCTCCGGTGCCTTCACCGAGGTCCGCCAGGAGGGATCGCTCCGCGTCCTCGAGCGCATCGCCGACGGCATCTAGTGCTGCTTGTGCCGGAATAGCTCGGCCAGCCGGCCCCGGGTGCCGGCCGTCGTCTTCCCGGTCCCCGCGAGCTGAGGCTCCATCAGCCGCCTGAACGTGTCCCGCTGAAACGGCCTGCCCACCACCGCCTCGTGCAGTAGCCGGAGCTGGAGGATGGTGAACGGCCCGGCCAGCAGTCGCTCCGGGTCCGGCGCCAGCTCATAGCTGCCGCGGATCGTCGCGGCGGCCCGCCGGATGATCTCGGTGTGGTCGTAAGGCAGGACGCCGAGCATCGTCGGCCGGCACTATCCGGGTCTTCTGCCGCAGCCGCCCGTCGAGCAACTCGGGCCGGACGACGTCCATGTGGGCGACCGACAGCACCCAGCCACGATCGTCGCGGTCGGGCTTGTCGAACACGTGCAGCTGGCGCGGGCGGGTCCCGTCGACCCCGGCCTTCTCCCGCAGGCAGCGCTGCACCGCGTCGAGCAGCAGCTCGCCCTTGTGCAGGAACGTGCCCGGCAGCCCCCAGCCGGGCGGCGGGTCGCCGTCGGGGCCCTCGGCCCGCTGCACCTGGAGCACGGACAGGCAGTCCTCGCCAGGCAGCACGGTGAGCAGCGCCGCGTCGACCGCGACCGACGGGCGAGGGTAGTCGGCCAGGGTCTTGCCGGCGCTGTCGCGGTAAGGCGAGGACTTGCTCCGTTCCATAGACAGCAGTCTAAACAGTTAGATCAGCCTTGCTCTAGAGCAAGATAGCGCTAAATCTTCCGCGGGCGCTGGGTGGCGATCGGCCGTATCGCGTTGTAACCTTGTACTATGACAATAGATAAAGAGAACAGCGCGATCGAGTTCCGGCTCGACCCGGACTCGGGGGTGCCGACCTACCTGCAGCTCGTGCAGCAGGTGGAGCACGCGCTACGGCTTGGCTACCTGCAGCCGGGTGACCAGCTTCCCAAGGTCAGGGACGTGGTCACCGCGCTGACCATCAACCCCAACACGGTGCTGAAGGCCTACCGCGAGCTTGAGCACAAGGGCCTGGCGGCCGGACGGCCCGGCCAGGGCACGTTCATCCAGGCCACCCTCGAGCAGGTGACCCTGCCCGAGCTGGCCGGACTGCGGCGGACCCTGCTCGGCTGGCTCGCGTCGGCCGACCAGGCGGGCCTCGACGAGGACGGGATCGTCGCGCTGTTCACCAGCGGCCTGCGGGATTTCTTTAAGAGCCGGCCCGCGTCAGACGGCGCGGCCACGGCGGACCACGGAACGGAGGGCGTCGCATGAACGTGATCGAGACCAGCGAGCTCGGCAAGCGCTACGGCAAGTCGTGGGCGTTGCAGGACTGCACGCTGAGCGTGCCCGCCGGGCACCTGGCCGCGCTGGTCGGCCCGAACGGCGCGGGCAAGTCCACGCTGATGAACATGACGGCCGGCCTGACCGTCCCGACCTCAGGGGCCGTGACGGTCCTCGACGGGCTCCCGGCCGGCTCGCCCGCCGCGCTGCACGGCGTCGCGTTCGTCGCCCAGGACGCGCCGGTCTACAGGAACCTGTCCGCCGGGGACATGCTCCACCTCACCCGGAACCTGAACCAGCACTTCGACGCGCCGTTCGCGCGGGCGCGGCTGGCCGACCTCGGCATCCCGCTGAACAAGAAGGCGGGCAGGCTCTCCGGCGGCCAGCAGTCGCAGCTGGCGCTCACCCTGGCGCTGGCCCGACGGCCGCGGCTGCTGATCCTGGACGAGCCGCTGGCTGCGCTCGACCCCATCGCGCGGCAGGATTTCCTGGCCGCGGTGATGACCGCGATGGCCGACGACGGGGTCTCGGTGCTGCTCTCCTCGCACCAGGTGGCCGAGCTCGAGCGGGTGGCCGACTTCCTCATCGTGCTCTCCCGCGCCCAGCTCCAGGTGGCCGGCGAGGTCGACGACCTGCTGGCCGGCCACCGGCTGCTGACCGGCCCGACGGCCGAGGCCGACGAGTACGCCAGCCGGCTGACGGTAGTGCAGACCCGGCGCGGCGACGCCCAGACCCACCTGCTCGCCAGAACCAGCGACGACGGCCGCGCCGGTGCCGCCCGGCTGGGAATCCCACCAGGTCAGCCTGGAGGAAGTCGTGATGGCGTATCTGCGCAGCCCAGGTGTCAGCCAACCCGCGCGCCCTCACCCGCGTTCCGCGCTCGCAGCCGACGGAGGCAACCCGATGAGCGTCCTCACCCTGCCCGCCCAGCCGGGCCAGGACACCGCCCCGCGCCCGGTGCCGTGGCGGGGGATGGTCTGGATCACCTGGCGCCAGCAGCGCGCCACCCTGATCGCCGTCCCCGCCGTACTCGCCGCGGTCGCCATCTTCCTGGTGGTCTTCGGCCTGAAGGCGCATCACGACTACGCGGCCCTCGTCAACTGCCCGCTCAACCAGGGGCAGCAGTCGAACGCCTGCGACAAGCTCGTTCAGCGACTTCAACTCCGACGACTGGCCGCTGGCGAATACCGTCGGCATCTTGATGCAGCTCGCGCCGGTGCTGATCGGCGCCTTCGCGGGCGCCCCGCTGCTGGCCAGGGAACTGGAGAACGGCACCTACCGGTTCGCCTGGACGCAGGGCCTCATCCGGGAACGGCAGGCGATCGCCAAGCTCGCTTTGCTCGGGGTCACGCTGGTGGTCCTGGCCGGGGCGTTCGGCGAGCTGTTCTCCTGGTTCTTCCAGCCGTTTCTGTGGACACGGAGCAGATGAACCGGCTGTCGGAGGGGGCGTTCGACACCAGCGGGATCGTGTTCCCGGCCTTCACGCTGGTCGCCTTCGCGATCGGCGCGTTCCTTGGCATGCTGCTGCGCCGGGTCATCCCCGCGCTGGCCGCCACCCTCGGCGTCTACCTCGCGGTCCGGCTCGGGGCCTGGGCCCTGCGCGGGCAGTATCCGGTGACGGTGGTCACGAGCAATGCCAACCAGTTCAGCGCGTTCGGCACGCCCAGTCAGCCCGGTTTCGCGTGGATACTGAGCACCTGGTACACCGGTCCGGGCGGCAAGCCCGCCAGCCAGTCCGCTGTCGGCAAGCTCCTCGACCAATACCAGAGCAACCCGCACCCCACGTTGTCGCTGGACCAGACGCTCGCCGCGCACGGCTACACCGAGTGGAACCGCTGGATCCCGCCCAGCCACTACTGGCCCATGCAGTTCATCGAGGCCGGCTGGCTGCTGGTCCTCGCGGTGGCGCTGATGGCCGGGACGGTCTGGCTAGTCCGCCGCCGGGCCGCCTGAACCGAGCCGGAAGGAGACACCCTGATGACCGTCTTCGCCGCGTCGGCCTCCCGGCTCGACGCCGACCCCGGCGCCGGATCGCGGCCGGTGCCGTGGCCGGGGATGCTCTGGGTCACCTGGCGGCAGCACCGGGGCCTGCTGATCACCGTCGCGGTCGTGTTCTGCGCGGCGGTGGCCGGCCTGCTGGCGGCCGGACTTCGGATCCACGCCGACTACGCCCAGCTGAACGCCTGCCACCCGGCCGCCTCGGCCGCCTGCCAGGGGCTGGCCAACTTCTTCAACAGCACCGACTGGCACGAGGGCCAGTACGCCCACGTCGCCGTGCAGGCCGCCCCGGTCCTGGTGGCGATGTTCGCGGGCCCGCCGGTGGTCGCCAGGGAGCTCGAGGCGAGGACGTTCCGCTTCGCCTGGACCCAGGGCATCGGCCGGGTCCGCTGGACGGCGGCCAAGCTGGCGCTGCTCGGGTCCGCCCTGGTGCTCCCGGCGTTCGCGATCAGCCAGCTGCTGACCTGGCTCTACGCGCCGTTCCTGCGCACCCAGAACTGACCGTCCTCACCCCGACCGTCTTCGACACCAGCGGCCTGTCCTACGCCGCCTGGACGCTCCTCGCGTTCTGCCTGGGCGCGTTCCTCGGCGCGCTGCTGCGCAGGACGCTCGCCGCGATGGCGGTCACGCTCGGCGGCTACGTCGGCCTCGCCGCCGCCACCTGGTTCTGCCTGCGCGGCCACTACCCAGTGAAAACGTTCTGGCCCATGCAGCTGCTCGAGGCCGGCTGGCTCCTGATCCTGTCGGCCGCCCTGGCCTGGGGCACGATCTGCCTCGTCCGCCGCTACGCCGCCTAATCCCCGCCTCGCCCCGGCCCGTCCAAGTCCCCGCTCTCGCCCGGCCTCTCGCCCACGTCCCCGGCCCCGCCACGCCACGCGCCCCGGCCCCGCCGCGTCACTGCCACGTCCCGGGCTCCGCCACGTCCTCGGCTCCACGTCCCCGGCCCTGCCACGTCCCCGCCCACCTCCCGGCCTGTCGGCAACGCCAGCGACACCAAACGTGACCTGTCGCCTACGCCGTTGACACTGATAGAGGAGGTCGCTGGCGTAGTCGGCGGACCGGGGTGCATGCCGTCAACGGCTTGTGCAGGCTGCGCCCGACGCGGACCGCGCGGTCAACGGCGTAGGGGCGGCGCCGGCGGATCATCGTTCACACCGTTCACAGCTGCTGCGCGTCTATCTATCAGTTCTGACCACACGACTCGCCTACTTATCAGTTCTGACCACAAAATTCGGACAATTCAGGCACTAGAGTGGTCAGAATCGATAGGAAGGTGAAAAAGTGGTCAGAACTAATGGAAAGCTGGCCGCAGACGCCAGCCGCCCGGCCCGTCCAGCGTGGGAATCGGACACCGCTAGAGCCACCCAGCCGGCCAAGCGCGCCCGGCGGTCCCGACCCGCTTCTAGATTGCGTACCTGGCTTCGATGGTGAGGCGGCGTGCTGGGGATTTGGCATGCACCCCTAGGCGCGGTCGATGGCGTAGCTGACAGGGGCGGTCCTGTCGGCTACGCCAGCGACACCAATCGACGGGCGCTGTCGGTCGACGGCGCCGGAACCGAGTCCGGCTACAGGTCAGCGCTGGCCGAGGGTGATCGCGGTGGCGGCCGAATCGGGGTCGCAGCCGCACGATTCCGGGTCGACCGGCGGACCGGGGTCGATGTGGCCGGGGATGTCGCGGAAGATCCCGGCCCCCGCGCTGATCCCGGTCAGCGCGTCGGCGGCGAGGATCACGGCGGCGGAGGTCCAGGACGACCGCTCGGCCGGGAAGTGCGCCTCGTTGACGTACTGCCAGCCGGTCCAGTAGGAGCCGTCGTCGTGGCGCAGCCTGCGCACGGTGGCGAACACCTCGGCCGCCCGGTCGCGCTGGCCGCAGGCGTCCAGCGCGAGCACCAGCTCGCAGGTCTCCGCGACCGTCACCCAGGGCTGGTCGCTGACGCAGCGGACGCCGAGATCGGGCACCACGAAGGTGTCCCAGCCGGCCGCAAGCAGCTCGGCGCCGTCGCCGTCGCGCAGCGCGCCGCCGAGCACCGGGTAGTACCAGTCCATCGAGAACCGGCTCTTGTCGGCGAACGCCTCGCGATGGCGGGCGAGCACGTGACCGAGCAGGTCGGCCGAGAGCTCCCAGTCGGGCTGCGGCTCGTCCGCCAGCTCGGCCAGCGCCAGCGCGCAGCGCAGCCCCTGGAGGATGCTCGAGCACCCGGACAGCAGCGCGAACTCGCCCGCCCGGCCGGCCGCGTCGCGCTCCCAGGCCACCTCGCCGCGCGGCGTCTGCAGCTCGAGCACCCAGCCGATCGCCGCCCGGACGGCCGGCCACATCCGGATGGCGAAGCCGCGGTCGCCGGTCACGAGGAACTGATGCCAGAGGCCGACCGCGAGGTAGGCGGCGTGATGACTCTCGGCCGCGTGGTCGGTCACCTCGTCCGCGCTCGCCGCCCCCGGCCCGCCGGTCGTCCTCGGCCACGAGCCGTCCGGGCGCTGCGTGTCGCGCAGCCACTGGTAGGCCCGCCGGGCCGGGCCCGGCAGCCCGCAGGCGGCGAGGGCCATCGCGCACTCCACGTGGTCCCACGGGTCCACGTGACCGTCCGGCCAGGCGATCGCGCCGCTCGGCAGCTGGGCGGCGGCGATCGAGCGGGCCGTCTGCAGCAGCTCGGCCGGCGGCCTGGGCCACGGCGGGGGCACGGATTCAGCGTGACGCATGGAGTGGGACCACGGGACCGTTCGGGATGATCGGTTTTTGCTCTTTCCTCGCGTAGATGACGAGGCTCTTCCCGATGACGGGGTTGAGCGCCGCCTCGGCCAGCCGGGTGAGCGGCGGCTTGCGCATGATGTCCCAGACCAGCAGCTGGTGATAGCCGCGCACGGCCGGGTGGGCGTCGTCGTGCACGCCGACCGCGCACTTGAGCCACCAGTAGGGGGAGTGCAGGCCGTGCGCGTGATGACCGCCGGTCGGGGCCAGGCCCGCCGCCGCCAGCTTCGCGGTGAGCTCGGCGCGGGTGAAGATGCGGACGTGGCCGCCGGGCACCTCGTGATACTCGGTCGACAGCGCCCAGCAGATTCGCTCGGGCAGCCAGGCGGGCACGGTCACCGCGATGGTGCCGCCCGGGCGGAGCACGCGGGCGATCTCGGTCAGGGCGGCGCCGTCGTTCGGCACGTGCTCGAGGATCTCGGCCACGATGACGACGTCGAACGCGCCGTCGGCGAAGGGCAGCCGGGTCGCGTCGGCGGCGACGGCGGCGGCCTGCGCGGGCGGGCCGGCCTCGCCCTCGGCCCGCATCGCGGCGAACATGTCGCTCACCCCCGCGAGCTCCTTGAGGTCGAGGTCGGCGGCGATGACGCGGGCGCCGCGGCGGTACGCCTCGAACGCGTGGCGGCCCGCGCCGCAGCCGAGGTCGAGAACGCGGTCGCCTGGGTTAATCGGAAATTTCGTGAAATCGACCGTTAGCACCCGAGTTCTCCGTTGATCGCGTCCAAGTACAGCCCGACGGTCGCGGTCGCGACCGCGGGCCAGGCGAACCGCTCGCCGACCCGGGCCAGGCCGCGAGCCGACAGTTCCTCGCGCCGGGCACCGTCATCGAGCAGTTCGCGCAGGGTGGCGGCGAGTTCCTCCGGGTCGCCCGGCTCCACCAGCGCCCCGGCGTCGCCGACGACCTCGGGCAGCGCCCCGGCCCGGCTGGCGACCAGCGGCGTTCCCGAGGCGAGGTGCTCGACGGCAGGCAGCGAGAACCCCTCGTACAGGGACGGGATCACCGCGACCTCGGCCGAGGCGAGGAGCTGGGCGTACTCCTCGTCGGGGAGGCCGTTCATGAACGTCACCCGGTCGCCGAGGGCGAGCAGCGCCACCTGCTCCCGGGTGGCGCTGGACGGGCTGCCGACGACCACCAGGCGGGCGTCTCGCTCGGTGGCGAGCTTGGCGACCGCCCGAAGCAGCGTGGACAGCCCCTTCAGGGGCGAGTCGGCGCTGGTCACGGTCACGATTCGGCCCTTTACGCGCGGCTGCTGCGGGCGGGGGCGAAACAGCCGGGTGTCCACCCCCAGGGGGATGATCCGCACCTTATCGGCCGGGACCCTGAAATCGCGGCAGATGTCGTCTCTGGACGACTCGGACACCGTGATCAGCGGCCCCACCCGCCGCGACACCCGGCCCTGCATCCGCACGAACCCGTACCAGCGGGCCTTGTTGAGGCGCTCGAGCCACCCCCGGCCGGCCATGTCGAGCCGCCTGTCCACCGTGATCGGGTGGTGAATGGACGTGACCAGGGGCAGCCCGAGCCGGCGCGACGCCGAGCATGCCGTAGCCGAGCCCCTGGTTGTCGTGGACAATATCGAATTCGCCCGCCCGCGCCCGCAGCGCCCGCAGCGCCCGGATGCTGAACGTCAGCGGCTCGGGGAACGCGCCGCCCCACATCATCGCCACCTCGAGCGCGTCCGCCCAGTCCCTGATCTCGGCCGGGCGCGGCGTGCGAAACGGGTCCTCGTCCCGGTAGAGGTCCAGGCTCGGCAGCGGGCGCAGCAGCGGGCCGTCGTCGAGCTCCGGGTAGGGCTGGCCGGAGAACACCTCGACGTGGTGCCCGAGCGCGGCGAGTTCCCTGCTCAGGTGGCGCACGTAGACGCCCTGGCCGCCAGAGTGCGGCTTGCTGCGGTACGAGAGCAGCGCAATGCGCAGTTGGCGGTTGACTGAGGCCACGGGGCACCTTACCAGTCGGTAGCCGCCGTCAGCCCGCCGCCATCCCCCCGACCGCAAGGCCGATCAGGTAAGTGAAGCCGGCCGCGATCGCGCCGAGCGCGAGCTGGCGCAGCGCGCCGCGCCAGAACGGCCGCGCGGTCAGCCGCGCGACCAGGCCGCCGCCGACGATCGCGGCCAGCGCCGATAGCAGCAGCGGGAGCCAGAGCGCGTCCGCCCCGACGAGGTACGGGAACAGCGGGATGATCGCGCCGACGGCGAACGACACCAGCGACGCGCCCGCCGCGACGGCCGGCGATGGCAGCTCGGCCGGGTTGACGCCGAGTTCCTCGAACGCGTGAATGGCCAGCGCCTTGTCCGGGTGGGCGGAGATCTCGGCCGCGGCCTGGCGGGCGGTGGCGGCGCTGATGCCTCGGCGGCGGAGCATGCCCACCAGCTCGAGCTGCTCGGCGGCGGCGTTGGTGTTGAGCTCGTGCTGTTCCTTGTCCACCTCGGACTGGACGAGCTCGTTCTGCGAGGAGACGGAGACGAACTCCCCGGCCGCCATCGAGAACGCGCCGGCCGCCAGGCCCGGCCAGACCGGTCAGGACGATCGCGTGCTGCGATCCGCCGCCACCGCCGACGCCGGCGATCAGCGACACGTTGGTGACGAGCCCGTCCATCGCGCCGAACACGGCAGGCCGCAGCCATCCGCCGGAGACGTCCCGATGCTCGGGACCGTGGTGGGCAGGCGCGTCAGTCTGTTCTTTCCCCGTTGTCATCACCGCAAATTCTACCCAGGGCTTGGCTGGCCAGGTTCTACCCCGCGTTCTTCCGCCAGGACCGGCCGGGAATGATGTGCGTGTGACATCAGACGAGGCAGCAGCGGTGCGCCGCTGGCACGCCGAGACCGCGTGGCTCGGGGGCGGCGTCCCGCTGGCCGAGGACGTGCTCATCGAGGCGCACGGCGACCGGTTCACGGCGGTCGTTCCCGGCACGCCGGCCGCGCTGATCCCGCCCGGCACGGTCCGGCTTCCCGGGCTGACCCTGCCGGGCCTGGCCAACGCGCACTCGCACGCGTTCCACCGCGCGTTGCGCGGCGCCGCCGGAGCCGGGGCCGCCGGGACCGCCGCCGCCGCCGGGATCGCCGGCGCCGGGACCGACGCGGCGGCCGGCGACACGTTCTGGACCTGGCGGGACCGCATGTACTCGGTCGCCGAGCGGCTCGACCCGGGCACGTACTTCGCGCTCGCCCGCGCCGTCTACGCGGAGATGGCGCTGGCCGGGATCACCTGCGTCGGCGAGTTCCACTACCTGCACCACGGCCGCGGGGGAAAGCGCTACCGCGACCCGAACGAGATGGGCCGGGTGCTGATCGCGGCCGCAGCCGCAGCCGGCCTGCGGATCACCCTGCTCGACGCCTGCTACCTGGCCGGCGGGTTCCTGCCCGGCGGAGAGCCGCTGCCGCTGGCGGGCGTCCAGCTCCGGTTCGGCGACGGCTCGGCCGCCGCCTGGGCGGAGCGGGTTTCCGGGTTCACCCGCGACTCGCTCGGGATGGTGGGGCCGTACGCGCGGCTCGGCGCGGCGATCCACTCGGTCCGCGCGGTCTCCCCTGACCAGATGCCCGAGGTTATGACCTGGTCGCATGCGCACGGGGCGCCGGTCCACGCGCACCTGTCCGAGCAGCCGCTGGAGAACGCCGAGTGCCGGGCGGCGTTCGGCGCCACCCCGGCCGAGGTGCTCTACGCGGCGGGCGCGCTCGGCCCGCGCTCGACGATGGTGCACGCCACCCACCTCACCGCGCGCGACATCGAGCTGCTGGGCGGGTCGCGGGTGACCGTCTGCATGTGCCCGTTGACCGAGGCCGACCTCGCCGACGGCGTCGGTCCCGCGCCGGCGCTGGCCGCGGCCGGATCGCCGCTGTCGCTCGGCAGCGACGGGCACAGCGTCATCGACCTGGTCGAGGAGGCACGCTGGCTCGAGCTCTCGCAGCGGCTGGTGAGCAGGCAGCGCGGCCACTTCACCCCGGCCGACCAGGCCCTGGCCGCCACCGCGAGCGGGCACGCGTGCCTGGGCTGGCCGGACGCGGGCGAGATCGTGCCGGGCGCGTACGCGGACCTGGTCACGGTCCCGCTCGACTCGCCCCGGCTGGCCGGCGGCGCGGGCGGGGATCCGCTGGCCGCCCTTTTCGCGGCCGGAACCGCCGCCGACGTCAGGCACGTGGTCGCGTCCGGCGTCGACGTGGTCCGCGACGGTCGTCACCTGCTGGTCGACGACGTGCCGGGCGAGCTCGCGGCCGCGATCAGCGCGGTGCTTGACTGAACTGCTCGACTGAAACCGAGGGGAGGCGCCCATGGGAAGCTCGCTGCTGATCAACCGGATCGGCGAACTGGTGACCAACGCGCCCGGCGCGGCCGACGGTGCGGTCAGTGCGGACGGTGCGGACGCCGGACCCGGCCGGTTTGCCCTGATCAACGATGCGGCGCTGGTCATCGAGGGGGACCGGGTCGCCTGGACCGGCCCGTCGGCTGGCGCGCCGGCCGCCGACGCGATGCTTGACGCGGCCGGGCGGGCGGTGCTGCCCGGGTTCGTCGACTCGCACGCGCACCTGGTGTTCGCGGGGGAGCGGTCGGCCGAGTTCGCGGCGCGGATGGCCGGCCGCGGCTACGCGGCGGGCGGGATCAGGTCCACGGTGGCCGCGACCCGGGCCGCGACCGACGCCGACCTGCGGGCCGGGCTGCTCAGGCTGGCGGGGGAGATGCTCGCGCAGGGCACCACCACCTTCGAGTGCAAGTCGGGATACGGACTGACGGTCGAGGACGAGGCGCGGTCGGTCGCGCTGGCGGCCGAGACCACGGACGAGGTGACGTACCTCGGCGCGCACGTGGTCCCGGCCGAGTTCGAGGGTGACGCCGCCGCCTACGTCGACCTCGTGTGCGGACCGATGCTTGACGCCTGCGCGCCGCACGCGCGGTGGGTTGACGTGTTCTGCGAGCGCGGCGCGTTCAGCGTCGACGAGGCCCGCGCGGTGCTGACGGCCGGCCAGGCGCGGGGGCTGATCCCGCGGATTCACGCCAGCCAGCTCGGCCCCGGTCAGGGCGTCCTGCTGGCGGTCGAGCTCGGCGCGGCGTCGGCCGATCACTGCACCTTCCTGACCGACGCCGACGTGGACGCGCTCGCCGCCTCGGCCCCGTCGCGGTCCGCGGCCGGCACGGTCGCCACCCTGCTGCCTGGCGCGGAATTCGGCACCCGCCAGCCCTACCCCGATGCCCGCCGCCTGCTCGACGCGGGCGCGACGGTCGCCCTGGCGACCGACTGCAACCCGGGCTCGTCCTACACCTCGAGCATGCCCTTCTGCATCGCCCTGGCCGTCCGCGACATGCACATGACCACGGCCGAGGCGGTCTGGGCGGCCACCGCGGGGGGTGCCCGCGCGCTTCGCCGCAGTGACGTCGGCTACCTGGCGCCGGGAGCGACGGCCGACCTGGTCATGCTCGACGCCCCGTCGCACACCTATCTCGCCTACCGGCCCGGCGTTCCGCTGGTGCGGGCCGTCTGGCGGTCCGGCCTGCGTCAGCCCTAGGCCTGCTGGAACTCGACGCGGTTGCCGAACGGGTCGCTGGTGTGGAACCGGCGGACGCCGGGGATCTCGCCGTCGGCGGGGATGCACTCGCACCCGGCTGCGCTCAGGGTCGCGGAGAGACCGTCAAGGTCGTCCACCAGCAGCGCCGGGTGCGCCTTGCGGGCGGGGGCGAACGACGTCTCCACCCCCAGGTGCAGGACGGCGCGGCCGGAACCGAACCAGCAGCCGCCCCGGGCGGCCAGCACCGGCGGCTTGGGCAGCTCGCTCATCCCGAGCAGGCCCGCGTAGAAGGCGCGCGCGGCGTCCTCGCGCCCGGCTGGCATCGCTATCTGAACGTGATCGAACCCGGTGATCATCGCTCCTCCAACCATCTCGACAATAAGATAGTTGATATCAAGAGATATGTCGATGAGCCGATGGCGGCCGCGTACTACCGGCGGAGTACGCCCGATGAGTACCCGGCCCGCCCAGGTGCCTCCCTGGGTACGACGCTGTTCGCGCCCGCGATCGCGAGAATCGGTGCACAGTAACCGCTCCTCGGCTGTGGGAGATCATCATGTCGTACGCCACCTCGTCTCGCGCCCCGCATGCCAGGCAGCGGCCCGGTCAGGGAGCCGGCCTGCTGGGCGGGCTCGGCCGAGCCTGCTACCGGCACCGCTGGACGACGCTGTTCGCCTGGATCGTCGGCGTCGCCTGCCTCATCACGTTGTGGCTGCAGTTCGGCGCGGCCGCACTGAACACCTTCGACAGCAGCGACCCCGGTCAGGCCGTGCTCAACCAGCACTTCCCCCGCGCCGCGGGCGACACGCTCACCCTCGCCGTCAAGTCAGCCAACCCGATTACCGCGCCGGCCGTCAAGGCGCAGGTCACCAGCGCCCTCATCCCGTTCGAGCGGGCGGCGCACGTCACCGCGGTCAGCGACCCGTACACCACCCCGGGACAGATATCCCGCGACGGGCACATCGCGTTCTCGACCGTGCAGTTCGACATCGCGGGCGCCAGCATCTCCAACGGCGAGGCCACGTCGCTGATGAACGACGCCACGGCCGCTTCCGGACACGGGGTGACGTTCAGCCTTGGCGGTGACGTGGTCGACCTGGAAGAGACGCCGTACGGCGGCCCGACCGACGGCGTCGGGGTCGCCGCCGCCGCGGTCATCCTGCTGATCGCCTTCGGCTCGCTGCTCGCCATGGGACTGCCGATCGCGACCGCGCTGCTCGGCATCGGCGCGGGCCTGTCGCTGATCGGACTGCTCGGCCACGTGTTCCCGGCGCCGTCGTTCTCCCCGATCATCGCCGGGCTGATCGGCCTCGGGGTCGGCATTGACTACGCGCTGTTCATCGTCACCCGGTTCAGGGAAAGCCTGCGGGCGGGCACCGCGCCCGAGGCCGCGGCGGTGACGGCGATGCGCACCGCGGGACGGTCGGTGCTGGTAGCGGGGACGACGGTCGTGATCGGAATGCTCGGCCTCCTCATCCTGCGCCAGGCCCTGCTGAACGGGGTCGCCGTCGCCGCGGCGGCGACGGTCGCCATGGTCCTGCTGGCCTCGCTCACCCTGCTCCCCGCCCTGCTCGGCTTCAGCGGCACCCGGCTGGCCAAGCCGTCCCGGGTCAAGCCGCCCGCCTGGATGCGGGGCAGGACAACCCGTTCCGGCGAACCGAGGCTCCCCGCCGCCGAGCGGTGGGCCGGGGTCATCCAGCGCCACCCGGTGATCGCCGCCATCGTCTCCGCCGCCTTCATCCTGGTGCTGGCCGCTCCGGCCCTCGGCCTGAAGCTGAGCTTCCCCGACGAGTCGGCGCAGGCGCGCGGCACCATGGGCTACGCCAGCTACGCGACGATGGCGCGGGGGTTCGGCCCCGGATTCGACGCGCCGGTGATCATCGCCGCGAAGCTGCCGGACCCGCAGGCCGGCACTGCGCGGCTGGCCGCCGCGGTGGCCGCGACCCCGGGGGTCGCCGCGGTGACCCCGGTGGTGGTGAGCAGGGACGGCCAGGCGGCCATGCTGATCGCGTACCCCACCACCGGTGAGCAGGACCCGGCCACGGACACGCTGGTGAACCGGATGAACGACACGGTGCTGCCGCGGGCGACCGCGGGCACCGGGATCAGCGCCTACGTCACCGGGCCGAACGCAGGCAACGTGAGCTTCGCCAACCTCATCTCGCAGCGGCTGCCGTGGCTGATCGGCGTGGTGCTCGCGCTGTCCATGCTGCTGCTCCTGGTGGTGTTCCGCTCGGTCGTGATCGCGGTCAAGGCCGCGGTGATGAACCTGCTGTCCATCACCGCCGCGTACGGCGTGCTCGTCATGGTCTCCCAGAACGGGTGGCTCGGCTCCCTCTTCGGCTTCCCCGAGAAGGTGCCGGTGACGACCTGGGTGCCGATGTTCCTCTTCGTCATCCTGTTCGGCCTGTCCATGGACTATGAGGTGTTCCTGCTCTCCCGGGTCAGGGAGGAGTACGACGCCTGCGGCGACAACGCCGCGGCGGTCGCCCGCGGGCTGGCCCGCACCGCCCGGGTGATCACGGCGGCGGCGGCCATCATGGTGGCGGTGTTCCTGTCCATCGTGATCGCGCCGAACGTGTCGACCAAGCAGATCGGGCTCGGGCTCGCGGTCGCCATCTTGATCGACGCGACGGTGGTGCGCCTCGTCCTCGTCCCGGCCGTGATGGAGCTGCTCGGACGGGCGAACTGGTGGCTGCCGGGGTGGCTCGACCGTCTGCTGCCCCAGACCTCACTGACCGAGGACGAGACCTGTGACTTACGACACCCCGTCGTTGGCGTCCGGCGCTCCGGCCGGCCATTCGGTCAGGGTCGTGAGGTAGGCCGCGCGGATCTGCTCGATCCGTTCCCGCAGGTCCCGCAGGTTCCAGTTCTCCACGCTGACGGGTGGCAGCACGGCGATATCGACGGTGCCCGGATTGAGCTTGGCCGCGTTTCTGCCCGCGACCGATTCGGAGTTCCTGATCACGATCGGAACGATCGGCAGGCCGGTCGCCATCGCGATCAGGAAGGCCCGCTTCTTGAATGGGCCCACCGACCTGGTGTCCACCCTGGTTCCCTCCGGGGCGATCAGGATGGACAGCCCGTTGCGCGCGGCCGCCTCAAGGGGCTTGAGGGTTGCGGCCGTTCCCGGGTGCTCGCGGTCGACGACCGCGACATCGAGCAGCTTCCCCAGCTGGCCGAACACGTGGCTGCTCATGAGCTCCTTGGTGGCCACCCCGGTCCAGTTGTCCTTGACCAGCGCGGCCACCAGGAACACGTCGACGTTGCTGCGGAAGTTGAACAGGAAGACCGCGGGACGCCGCTCGGTCAGGTGCTCCGCACCGGTCACGTTCAGCTTGACGCCGCTCAGCGCGAGGACCGTCCCCGGCCAGAACCGAGTGAGGAAGTTGACCCCCGCGCGCCGGTTGCGGTGGGCCAGCCCGACGCCGAGCGCGGCCGCGGCCAGCGGGCCGAGGGAGCTGACGCTGGCCAGCCGGCGGGCCATCCCGAGCGGGCCGCCGGTGCCCCGGCTGCTGAACCGCATGATGGGCCAGCCGCTGCCGATCGCGGCCTTGGTCAGCTGAGGACCTGGGTTAACGGGCCTCGGCCGGCCGACCAGGCGCATGAGGCTCAGGTCTTCGTCGCCATCGGCGTAGAAGTAACTCGCCCTCAGGTCGACCCCGTGATCGGCGGCGAACTTCTGCACGCCGCTCGCCTTAGTCGGGCCCCACACCACCGGCTGCTCGATCTCGCCCGTCAGCACTCCCCGCTCGTCGGCCACCAGCCGGTTGCAGACCACGTGCTCAATGCCGAGGAAACGCGCCACCGGCGCCACCTGATTGGTCAGCGCGGACGAACTCAGCACCACCGTGTGGCCCCGCCGCTGATGAGCCCGGACCAGCTCCCGCATTTCCGGGTAAATGAGATCCGCCACCGACTGCCGGAAGATGCGGTCCCCCATCTCATCGACCTCCCGGGCCGGCCGTCCCCTGACCGTTCTGGCGCTGCCCTCGATCAGGGTCTCGAAGGTGCGCCTGCCGAGCCGGAACTCCACCGCGAGCAGCACAACCATGAGGAACTCGACTGCCCGGAGGTCCCGGCGGCGCACCCTGTCTCTGGTCTGGGCGGCGGCGGTGTATCCAGCCACCAGCGTCCCGTCCAGGTCGAAGAACGCGCCGACATTCGGGCCTTCAGGGCCCGCGTCGACTTCCGCCGTGGACACGCCGTCAGGCCGATTCTGACGGTACCCGCAGCAGCAGCGCGCCTGGCTGGGCAACGACCGTCAGCTGCCTGGTCGTCCCCGCGACCTCGCCATCGAGCTCCCACGGCTGCTCGGAGCCCAGCGTCAGCTGGAGCTCGGAGAACCGAATGCGATGAGTTCCGCCGGGCGCCCGGCGCCGCAGCAGGATGTCCGCCGCCACCGCCAGCCACCCAGCCAGCCCGCCGGCGATGAGCACGACGACGTCAAGCAGGCCGTCGTCGGGCCGAGCGTCCGGCAGCAGCGGAACCCCGCCCTGCAGCCAGCCCACGTTGCCGATGACCACCGCGCTGGCCAGGAACCGGCGCGGCCGGCCCTCGTCGGCCCTGACCGTCACCTTCATGGGGCGGTCACCGAGGTGACGGACCGCCGTCAGCGCGTAGGCCAGCCACCCGAGCCGCTTCTTCAGCGGCTCGCTGGTGTCGTCGAGCATGCGCGCGTCCAGGCCCAGGCCCGCCATCACCACGAACAGCGAGCCGTTCACCCGGCCCGCGTCGATCGACCGTTGTACGCCGCCGAGCGCCACCTCCAGCGCCTCCTCCAGGCCCATCGGCACTCCGACATTGCGGGCGAGCAAGTTGCCCGTGCCGAGCGCGACGACCGCCAGCGGCACCCCGGTGCCGGCCATGGCCTCCGCGCACGCGGTGACCGTCCCGTCGCCGCCGCAGGCGATCACCAGGTCAGCCCCGGCCGATACCGCCGCCTCAGCCTGCCCGCGGCCGGGATCCTCCGGCGTCGTCTCCCGCCAGATCGGCTCATCCCAGCCATGATCGGTCATGGCCCGGCCGACCGACTTGCGGAAAGCCTCGCCATCGTCCAGCTTGGTCGGGTTCACCACGATCGCGGCCCGGCTCATCGGTCCACCTGTCCTCACCCGATCGGGCGACCCGACCGGCGCCGCACGCTAGCGCCGACGCGAAGGCGCCGGCCACCTATCGCTACCCTCCGGTGCCGCGCCAAACGGCCGCCAGCCCGGCCCGCAGCGAGCCGGCGACGCCGACGTGGAAACCGCCGCCCGTCAGGCCGAGATCTCCGACGGCGACCCGAGCGAGCCGAGCAGGCCGGCCCGGGCCTGGGCGAGGGCCGACTGAAGGGCACCCCGGAGCACCGGCTCGTCCGCCGCGGTCGTGGCCTCGACCACCGGGCGGGCCAGGCAGATCCTCGACACCTCGGCCGCGACCCGGGAGGCGAGCTCGCTGCCGCCGGCCTTGCCGACCGGGCCGCCGAGCACGACCAGGCCGGGGTCGAGCACGACGCAGACCGCCGCCACCCCGATCGAGACCCGCTGCGCGAGGTCATCGAGGAACGCGGCGCCGGCGGAACCGGGGGACCCGTTTCCTTCGGCCGACGCCGCCGTATCGGCCGCTGCCGCGTCCGCTGTCGCCGCGTCGGCCGCCGTGGCCGCGTCGGCCGCCGCCGCCGCGACGGCCTCAGCTGGCGAGGCGCCGATGAACCCGTGCTGCGCGGCCAGCGCCTGCACCGCCAGCCCGCCCGCCAGCGCCTGCAGCCCGGCCTTGCCCGGATGCTCGTTGCCGACCGGGAGCGGGGCGCCGTGCACCGGCATCCAGCCGATCTCGCCCGCCGCCCCGCCGACGCCTCGGCGCACCTTTCCGCCGATGACCGAGGCGAGGCCGAGGCCGGTGCCGAGCCACACGAAGGCGAAGTCGTCAAGCCCGGCCGCCGCCCCGCCGGCCCGCTCGGCCATCGCGGCCAGGTTCACGTCGTTCTCGATCAGCACCGGGGTGTGCAGCACCTCCCTGAGCCCGTCAAGCACGCCCTCCTGCCAGGTCGGCAGGTTCACCGCCAGCCGGGGGGCGCCGGTCCGCGGGTCGAGCACGCCGGGACTGCCGATCACCACCGAGGACAGGGTCTCCGAACTGATCCCGGCGTTCGCGCACGCCTCGCCGATCGCCTCGCGCACGAGGCCGATCGGGTCGTCGGCCCCGTGCGGGTCCATGCTCACCTCGGCCACCTGATTCCCGGCAACATCGGCGATAGCGACGCTGACCAGGTCAAAGTCCACATATAGTCCAGCAACGTAAGCGCTCGAGGGGATGACCGAGTACAGCGCGGCGTTCGGCCCGCGGCCGCCCGCCTGCTCTCCCGCGATCATCACCAGGGCGCGCTCCTCCAACCTCGCGAGCATCTGGGAGACGGTGACCTTGGAAACTCCAGTGCGCTCGGACAGCTGCGCCCGGGTAAGCGGCCCCTCCGTGAGCAGCAGCTCCAGCGCGGCCCGGTCGTTCAGTTCGCGCAGCAGGCTGGGTGTGCCCGGTTTCTGACGCAACGGCATGATCTTCCCCCATGGGTCCGGCAAGTTACGACCGGCCACGGGCCGGACGACGTTTGTTAAGTTCTGGCAACGGATCTATCTTATAGGAAAGTTTCCAGTTAGTTTTTGTGCCAAGGGTCACGTGACCAGTTTGACCGAAAGTTCACCCTCGCAGAAGGAGTGCCAGCAGTGGGACTCACGAAGAGATCGGCCACGCTCGGCGCGGCCGCGGGCGTCGCCGCGGCGGCGCTGGCCATCGCCGGCTGCAGCTCCAGCAGTTCCAGCGGCAGCGCAGCCAGTAGCAGCACCTCGAATAGCAGCACGTCGTCGGCCCCGGCGACGCTCACCGTGTGGCGGATGGGCGGCTCCGTCCCGACCCAGACCACCTGGATGAACGGCATCGTCGCGGAGTTCCACAAGGACTTCCCCCAGTACGCCAAGACCCAGGTCAAGGTGGACTGGATCCCGTGGTCCGACCGCACCACGGACTGGAACACCGCGCTGTCCAGCGGCAAGAACATTCCCGACATCACCGAGCTCGGTAACACCGACACGCCCACCGAGGCCGCGAGCGGCATCCTCTCCCCGCTCACCAGCGACCTGAACAGCTGGTCCGGCACCAAGGGGCTCGTCCCCGGCATGCTGGCCAACGACACCCAGGACGGGACCGCCTACGCGGTGCCGTGGTTCGGCGGCGTGCGCGCCGTGTGGTACCGCACCGACCAGTTCAAGAAGGCGGGCATCACCGCCGTGCCCACGACCTGGGCGGAGCTGGAAGCCGACGCGGTGAAGCTGCAGAAGACCTACCCGGGAACCACCGGCCTCGACGCGATCACCAACGACACCAACGCGTTCGCCAGCTTCATCTGGGGCGCGGGCGGCCAGATCGCCACCCAGTCCGGCAGCACCTGGACCGCCGACCTGACCTCGGCGGCGGACGAGGCGGCGATCAAGTACTACGTCGGCCTGTACACCACCGCTAAGGTCTCCCAGTCCAAGTACATCGGGGAGACCGAGCTCGGCACGGCCGGCGCGACCGCCGGCGGGCCGAACGAGGACTTCGGCCTCGGCAAGCTCGACCTGTACGTCGACGGGCCGTGGGCGAAGGCGTCGCTGCCGAAGAACTCGGTCGACACCAGCAACATCTCGTCCTTCCCGATCCCGAGTGAGAACGGGCCGAACCCGGCTCCGGTCTTCTCCGGCGGCTCCGACCTCGCGGTGTTCAAGACCAGCCCGAACCAGACGGCCGCCTGGGACCTGATCTCGGTCATGGACAACCCGACCAACTCCACCAGCTTCGCCGCGCTGTCCGGCTTCTTCTCGCCCTACTCGGCCGAGATCACCGCCAGCGAGACCACCGGCGGCGAGTTCATGGCGGGCTTCGCCAAGGCCGCCCTCAACGGGCAGACCGCCCCGCTCAACGCCAAGAACTGGCCCACCGCCGACAACGGCAAGCTCAACATCATCCCGACGATGCTCAAGTCGCTGATGCAGGGCGCGCCGTTCGCCTCGACCGTGGCCGCTGCCAACACTCAGCTGCAGCAGGTCCTCAACACCGGCAGCACTAGCTAGCCGTACCTTCCTATGGTGACCTCTTCGCACAGCCGGCCGGGGACCCCCTCCCCGGCCGGCTCTACCCCCCCGGGGCACGAGCCCGACGGCTTGCACACTCCAGACCGCTCGGCCCGGCCCGCTCCCACCCGATCGTTCCGGCAGCGGGCCGCGATCTCGATCAGGAAGCGGGGACTGGGCCCCTACCTCCTGCTGCTGCCCGCGACGGCGGTCATCGGCCTGCTGATCATCTGGCCCGCCATCCAGATCGGGCTGTTCTCGTTCCAGAACTACGGGCTGATGCAGATCAGCGGCGTAGCGCCCGCCCAGTGGGTCGGGTTCTCGAACTACAGCCAGATCCTGCACGACCCCGAGTTCTGGTCGTCGCTCAAGATCAGCCTGTACTTCGCGGTGGTCGTGGTGCCCGTCACCATGATCGTGGGGACGCTGGTCGGGCTGCTGCTCGAACGGCTCGGCCCGAGGATGCGCACGTTCGTGTCCGTCTCCGCGATCCTCGCCTGGGCGACGCCGGCGGTGTCCGCCAGCGTGATCTTCGCCTGGCTGGTCGACCCCGACGGGGGCGTGGTGGACTGGGCGCTGACCAAGATCCCGTCGTGGCTGGGCGGCGGGGCGTCCTGGTCGGGCTTCAGCTGGACCAACGCCCCGCTGCCGGCCTACACGGTGCTGACCGTGATGCTGGTCTGGACCGGCTTCCCGTTCATCGCCGTCACCGTGCTGGCCGGCCTGCGCACGGTGCCGTCCGAGCTGCACGAGGCGGCGCGGGTGGACGGCGCGGGACCGTGGCGCGACTTCTGGAAGGTGACGTTCCCGCTGCTGCGGCCGGTGTTCCTGGTGCTGGCGCTGCTGTCGACGATCTGGGACTTCGGCATGTTCACCCAGGCGTACATCATCACCGGGCAACTCGGGAACCGGGACGAGTACAACCTCGGGCTCTACGAGTACTCCCAGGCGTTCACCCAGCCACCGCACTATGGCCTCGCCTCGGCGGCTGCCTTCGTCCTCACGATCATCCTGCTCGTCGTCACGGTCGGGTACGTGCGTGCCGCGATCAAGCAAGGGGCATTCGCATGACGTCCGTCCCCGTCCCCGGTCGCTCCGTATCCGGTCACGCCGCGGCGGACCGTTCCGGTCGCGTTGCCCGGCGGCTCAACCGCGCGTCACGCAGGACCGTGCTGAACCTGCTGGGGCTGCTGGTGGCCCTGTTCGCGCTGTTTCCCGTGCTGTGGATGATCTCGACTGCGTTCAAGCCCGCCAGCGAGATCTACTCGCTGACCCCGCAACCGGTGCCGCTGCACCCGACGCTGGCCAACTTCCAGGCGGTCTTCAGCGGGTCGGTGATCGGCCTGCCGTACTGGAACTTCCTCAAGAACAGCCTGTTCATCACCCTCGTCGCGGTCGCGCTGTCGTCGCTCATCGGGCTGCTCGCCGCGATCGCGCTCGGCCGGTTCAAGTTCAAGTTCCGCACCACCTACCTGGTCGTGCTGCTGATCGTGCAGCTGCTGCCGCAGCAGGCGCTGGTGGTCTCGCTGTTCATCGACTTCCGCCGGGTCGACCTGCTCGACAGCCTGGTCGGCCTCATCGTGGTCTACACCGCGTTCGCGCTGCCGGTCACGATCTGGATGCTGCGCAACTTCGCGGCCACCGTGCCGAAGGACCTCGAGGAGGCGGCGGCGATCGACGGGGCCGGCGCATGGACCCGCTTCTGGCGCATCCTGCTGCCGCTCATCTCCCCCGGGCTGGTCTCCACCAGCGTGTTCGCGTTCATCTTCGCCTACAACGAGTTCGTGTTCGCGCTGACCTTCCTCGGCACCGACACCGCTAAGTTCACCCTGCCGTTGTACGTCCAGTACTTCTACGGCCAGAATTCCACCAACTGGGGCGCGATCATGGCTTCCTCCACCCTCTTCACCATCCCTGTCCTCGCGTTCTTCCTGGTCACCCAGCGTCGGCTGGCAAGCGGCCTGCTCGCGGGCGCGGTGAAGGGATGACGTCGCTCGAACCAGGCATCGACCCCGGCCTCGCCGCGCTCGCCGACGCCATCCTCATCCCGCCGTTCCCCGGCACCACCCCGCCGCCCTGGATCCTGCAGGCGCTCGAGCGAGGGCTGGCCGGCGTCACGCTCTTCGGCCCTAACGTCGTCGGCGACACGCCTGCCCTCAGTGCCGCCCTCCGCTCGGCGGCGGCGATCGAGCCGGTCATCGCCATCGACGAGGAAGGCGGTGACGTGACCCGGGTGGCCTACGCCGAAGGCAGCCCGTACCCGGGGAACGCCGCCCTCGGCGTGGTCGACGACGCGGCGCTGACCCGCGACGTGTACGCCGCGATCGGCGGCGACCTCGCGCGGCTCGGCATCAACCTCAACCTCGCGCCGTGCGCCGACGTGCTGGTGCCCGGCGGCAGCGCGGTGGTCGGCACCCGGTCCTTCGGATCGGACCCTGACCTGGTGGCCCGCCATGTGACGGCGGCCGTGGCGGGCCTTCAGGGCGCAGGCGTGGCCGCCTGCGCCAAGCACTTCCCCGGCCACGGCAGCACCGCGAGCGACTCGCACCTGGCGCTCGCGACCGTCGCCGGCACGATGGCCGACCTGCGCGCCCGCGACCTGCCGCCGTTCGCGGCGGCCATCGCGGGCGGAACCGTGGCGGTCATGCCCGGGCACCTGCGGGTGCCCGAGCTCACCGGCGAACTCCCGGCGACGCTGTCGTCGGCGGCGGTCAGCGGCCTGCTGCGCGGCGAGCTCGGCTTCGACGGCGCGGTCATCTGCGACGCACTGGAGATGAAGGCCGCGAGCGGCATATTCGGGATTCCTGAGGCGGCCGTGCTCGCCGTGCGGGCCGGGGTTGACCTGCTCTGCCTGGGCCGGGACACCGACGAGGCGATGTACCAGGCCGTCCGGACGGCGCTGACGGACGCGGTCGCGTCCGGCCGGCTGACGGGCGACCGGCTGGCGGAAGCGGCCGACCGGGTGGCGGCGCTGCGGGCCTGGCTCGCCAGCGCGCGCGAGCTCGACGGGCCGGGCGCGCCCGACGCCGCCGCAGGCGACGCGATCGGCCTGCTCGCCGCGCGGCGCGCGCTCCGGCGGTCCGGCCCGGTCCCCGGCTCGCTCGTCGATCCGCTCGTGATCGAGGTCGAGCCGGAGGAGAACATCGCGGCCGGCCGATTCACCTGGGGCTTCGCCCGGTGGGCGGAGACCCGGCGAGTCGATCCGGCGGCCGGCGACGGCGCGGCGGCGGGCTCGATCATCGCCGCGGCCGAGGGCCGGTCCCTGGTAATGGCAGTGCGGCACGGCTCGGGCGCCCTGCCGCTGGTGAACGAGCTGCTCGGGGCGCGCACTGATGCGATCGTGGTGGACATGGGAGCACCCGCCTGGACGCCGCCGCCGGGGACCGCCTACCTGGCCACCTACGGCGCGTCGCGAGCCTGCGCTCAGGCCGCGGCGGAGGCGCTCGGCCTCGCCTGACCCGCGCTGGACCGGGTCGGGCAGGCTACGGGAGCGGCCACCCGAGCCGGTCGCGCAGGGTCGACAGGCAGTCCGACAGCAACGGGCCGAGCTGGCCGAACTCGGGCCGCCGGTCGGGGACATCCGGGTCACCGCACGCCCACGGGCAGCCGTACGCGCACACCTGGTCGACCGCGTTGGCCAGGCGTCCGACCGGGCAGAGCAGCTGCGCCACGGCCGACGGGTTCAGCCGCGGCGCGATCGCGTGGATCTGCGCGAGCAGCCCTGGTATCAACTTGAGCCGGTAGCCGAGCTCGGCGGCCGGCGTCCCGCAGTCCACATTCCTGAGTCGACTCAGTGCCAGGTCAACGAGGTCGGCAAGGTCCACCGCGACGCCGACTAGGCGGTTGTCTGGGTTCTTGCAGCACGTCCCCACCTCGAGCGCGAAGCCAGCGTTCAGGCAGTCCGAGTGCAGCCACTCCGGCTGCGGCCAGTCGACTTCCTCGCCGTCCTCGTCGTCGAGGAAAAACTCGTCATCGAACCCGTCGTCGAACTCGCCCACGCCCGACATGATGCGGTCCATCGTCATCGCCGTCTCCCGAAACCCTTAGCTGGATCGAATCTACGTTCCAACCATACGATCGGGGTCTGACAAAACCGGATATCTAGTACGTGGGATATCGGCCGCGGAAGCGGATCAGCGGGTCGCCGTCCTCGGCCACGTACGCGACCGACGTGACCGCGGAGATGACCAGCAGGTGGTCGCCGGCCGGCACCCGGCGCGCGACCGAGCACTCAAGCGCCGCCAGCCCGCCGAGCGGGATCAGCGCGCCCGACTCGGCCCCGCGCGTGTGCGGCGCGTCATCGAGGATGCGCCGTGCGCTCGGCCGCCCGGCCGCGGCGAACTGCCCCGCCAGCAGCTTCTGGGACGAGGCGAGGAGGGTGACCGCGAACTGCGCGGCCGGCAGCGACGGGCGGCTCAGCACCTCGGCCGGGTAGGAGCCTGCGATGAGCGACACCAGCACCAGCGGCGGGTCGAGCGAGACGGGCGTGAACCCGCTGACGGTCGCGCCGATGTCGTCGCCGGAATCCGCGATCGTGACCAGGGTCACGCCCGCCGCCCAGGCCGAGAGCGCGGAGGGGAAGTCGTTGCCGGGGGGAGTCATCAAGGGTCCGTTCGAGATCAGCTGATTTTCCAAACCCCCTGGAGGGCGAGCGGTCCGTACGGCGGCAGGCCCGCCGCCGCCGCGAACCGCCAGGCCGGGCCCCAGCCCTCGGCGAACAACGCCGCGACGGTGCCCGCTCCGAACTGAGCGGCCGCGGCCGGCCTGGCCTCGCTCGACTCGGCGGGCCTCAGCTGGTCGAGCGGGCCGAACCGCGGGTACGACCGGGCCGGCGCGTCGTCCGGCAGCCCGGCCCGCTGCCGGGCGATCGCGATCGCCTCGCGCATCCCGCCGGTCTGGTCGGCCAGGCCGTTGGCGACGGCGTCGGCGCCGGTCCAGACCCGGCCGCGGGCGAGCTCGTGCACGCGCCCGATGTCCATCCGCCGCCCGGACGCCACCTTCTCGGTGAAGTCGGCGTAGACGGCGTCGAGCCACTCGTTGATCCGCACCCAGTCGGCGTCGGTGAACGGCCGGGCCGAGGAGAACATCGTCGCGCTGGCGGCGCCGTCGCCGTCGACGGCCGAGTCGGTCGCCACGCCCACCCGTTCGAACAGGTCCTGCAGCACCGGCTTGCCTATGATGACCCCGATCGACCCGGTGATGGTGGCGGGCTGGGCCACGATCACGTCGGCCGGCGCCGAGATGAAATACCCGCCCGAGGCGGCCACGTCGCCCATCGACACGACCACGGGCTTGCCCGCCGCGCGGACCCTGACCACCTCGCGCCAGATCACGTCGGACGCGATTGCGGAGCCGCCCGGGCTGTTCACCCGGAGCACGACGGCGCGCGCGCCCTCGTCGGCCGCCGCCGCCCGCAGCGCCGCCGCCACCGTGTCCGAGCCCATCCCGCCGCCGCCGGGGCCGCCCCGGCCGCTGCGGCCCTGCCTGATCGCGCCGTGCGCGTAGATCATCGCGACGAACCGCTCGGGCTGCCCCGGCGTCAGCTCGCGGACGCCGCTGCCCAGCCGCCTGGGCAGGTCGCTGATGGAGTGCGTGCGCCGGTAGCGCTGCAGGTAGAGCAGCGTGGTGTCGGCCCCGGCCTCCTTGCGGACCTGCTCGTAGACCTGGTCGCGGTAGAGCAGACCGTCCACCAGCCCCTCGGACAGGGCCTGCTGGGCGAGGAACGGCCCGCGCCCCAGCAGCGCCCGCGACTGCTCGACGGTCAGCCCGCGGCCGGCCGCGATCGCCGCCGCCAGCTGCTCGGTCACCGACTCGGCGAGCCGGGCGGCCGCCTCCCGGGCCGGGGCGGTGAAGCCGGTCTCGGTCAGCTGATCGGCGGCCGACTTGTACTCGTAGCGCTTGGCGGACTGGAAATCGATGCCGAGCCGCTCGAGCGCGCCGTGCAGGAAGACCTGCTCGACGGCGATCCCGGTGAGGCCGACGGTGCCCGACGGCTGCAGGTAGATCCGGTCGAACCCGGTCGCCAGATAGTAGGGCACGTTGCCGCGGACGAAGTCGCCGAACGACTCCGACCAGGCCACCGCGAGCTTGCCCGACTGCCGGAAGTCGAGCACGGCGTCGCGCAGCTCCTGGACCTTCGCCAGCCCGATCCTGGACCCGCCGACCTTGACCACCAGCGCGCGCACGCGGTCGTCGGACGCCGCCCGCTTCAGCCCGTCGAGCAGGTCGGGCAGCCGCGTGCGGCGTATGGTGAGGAGCGCTGCCACCGGGTCCTGGGGAGGTCCGTCGGCGATGCCGTCCGTCAGGTCGAGCTCGAGGATGAGTGGCCCGGTCCTGCGCTGCCGCATCCGGACGAACTGCCCGGCAAGCTTCGCGTCTGCCATGCAGTCAGCTTACGCGGACGGGGAAGATCATCTTTAGCTATCCGACCGTAAGGGGGTGACCGCGCATCGCTCACATCGGGGCCATGGTGGTGGTCGACGTCGCCAACGTGATGGGCGCCAGGGCCGACGGCTGGTGGCGCGACCGGCCGGGCGCCGCCGCCCGGCTCTGCCGTGAGGTCAAGGCGCTGGCGGACCGAGGCGCCGGGTCGTCGCCCGAGGCGCCCGGGTCATCCGAGGCATCCGAGGTGGCGGGCATCGCCGCGTGGGTGCTGGTGCTCGAGGGGCAGTCGCGCGCGGCGGTGGAACTGCTCGCCGACGAGCTGAACGAGCTCGACGAGGAACTGGACGACCGGGCCGGGGGCGAGCCTGCCCTGGTGCGCCTGGTTTCGGCGCCAGGGTCAGGGGACGACACAATTGTCAGCGTGGTCGCCGACGCCGTCGCCCGCGACGAGACGTGCCTGGTAGTGACCGCGGACCGCGAGCTTCGGCGGCGCTGCGAGGAGCTCAACGCCTCGGTTGTCGGCCCCGGGTGGCTGCTCCGGCTGCTGTGAGCGGGTAACCTCGAACATAATCCTCCTCACCGCTGCGTCGCACGATGTGGTCAACTGTCCGTTCTCAACGACCGGAACCTTGATGCCCATGTACGTGATTTTGGTAGTCGTCGTCCTACTCGTCGCCGGGCTGCTCGTCCTGGCCGACCGCGCAACGCGGGTCGTCAGGAGAGCCAGGAAACGCCGTGATGCCGCCGAGCGGCTGGCCGCGGCGGCCGCCCGCGCCAATGACAAAGAACGCGCCCGCACCGCCGCCGCCGAGGCGAGCGCGGCGCTCACCACGGTCATGCCCGCGATCCGAGTCGAGGATCACGAGCCACGGCACGTGGCGTTACACCCGCTACACCCGCTACACCCGCTACACCCGCTCGGGGGTGAACCAGACCACCGACAGCGGCGGAACCACGATCGTGGCCGAGGCCGGACGCCCGTGCCAGGCCATCGGGATCGCCTGGACGCCCCCGAGGTTGCCCATCCCGCTGCCACCGTAGACGGAGGCGTCGGTGTTGAGCACCTCGCGCCAGCGGCCGGCCAGCGGCAGCCCGACCCGGTAGTTCTCGTGCGGCATGGCCGAGAAGTTGGCCACGCAGGCGAGCACCGGGACGCCGTGCTCCTGCGCGCCGAAGCGCAGGAACGACAGCACGTTGCCGTGCGCGTCGTTGGAGTCGATCCAGCCGAAGCCGTCCGGGGTGTAGTCCTGTGACCAGAGCGCCGGCGACTCGCGGTAGAGCATGTTGAGGTCGCGGACCAGGCGCTGCACGCCGGCGTGGTTGTCGTACTGGAGCACGTACCACTCCAGGCCGGCCTGCTCCGACCACTCGTCGCCCTGGCCGAACTCGCCGCCCATGAACAGCAGCTGCTTGCCCGGGTGGGCCCACATATAGCCGAACAGCGCGCGCAGGCCGGCGAACTGCCGCCACTCGTCGCCCGGCATCTTGCGCAGCAGCGAGGCCTTGCCGTGCACGACCTCGTCGTGCGAGAGCGGCAGCACGTAGTTCTCAGAGAACGCGTACACCATCGAGAACGTCAGCTCGTTGTGGTGGTACTGCCGGTGGATCGGATCGTGCTCCATGTACCGGAGCGTGTCGTTCATCCAGCCCATGTTCCACTTGAAGCCGAACCCGAGACCGCCCAGGTGCACCGGCCGGGAGACGCCCGGCCAGGCGGTCGACTCCTCGGCGATCATCATGATCCCGGGGACCCGCTTGTAGCAGGTGGCGTTGACCTCCTGCAGGAACGAGATCGCGTCGAGGTTCTCCCGCCCGCCGTGCGCGTTCGGCGCCCACTCGCCGTCCTTCCGCGAGTAGTCGAGGTAGAGCATCGACGCGACCGCGTCGACCCGGAGGCCGTCGATGTGGAACTCCTCGAGCCAGTAGATCGCGTTGGCGACGAGGAAGTTCCTGACCTCGGAGCGGCCGTAGTTGAAGACCAGCGTGCCCCAGTCCGGGTGCGCGCCAAGCCTGGGGTCGGAGTGCTCGTAGAGCGCGGTGCCGTCGAACTCGGCCAGCGCCCACGAGTCGCGCGGGAAGTGCGCGGGGACCCAGTCGATGATGACCCCGATGCCGGCCTGGTGCAGGGTGTCGACCAGGTACCGGAAGTCGTCGGGCGAGCCGAACCTCGCCGTCGGCGCGTAGTACGAGGTGACCTGATACCCCCACGAGCCGCCGAACGGGTGCTCGGCCACCGGCAGGAACTCGACGTGGGTGAACCCGAGGTCGGTGACGTAGGCGGCCAGCTCGACCGCGAGCTGCCGGTAGGACAGGCCCGGCCGCCACGAGCCGAGGTGCACCTCGTAGACCGACATCGGGCTGACCAGAGCCTGCCGGCCGCTTCGGTCGGACAGCCAGTCGCCGTCCTGCCACTGGTGGGCGGACTCGTACACCACCGAGGCGGTCGCGGGCGGCGTCTCGGCGTAGGTCGCCATCGGGTCGGCCTTGTCCCGCCACACCCCGTCCGGCCCGCAGATCGAGTACTTGTAGCGGCTGCCGGGGGCGACGCCGGGCATGAACAGCTCCCACACCCCGGCCCCGCCGAGCGAGCGCATCGGGTGCGCCCGGCCGTCCCAGAAGTTGAAATCGCCGACCAGCCTGACCCCGCGCGCGTTCGGCGCCCAGACCGCGAACGCGGTCCCGGTCTCGGACGGACGCGCCCCGAGCGCCCGCCAGAGCTGCTCGTGCCTGCCCTCGCCGATCAGGTGCAGGTCGATCTCGCCCAGCGTGGGCAGGTGCCGGTACGGGTCGTCCTGCCGCCGGGGCTCGCCGTTCACGTACCGAACTTCAAGTTCGTAATCTCGAACGGGCCCGGCCGACTCTGGCACCGTCACCTCAAAGACACCCTGATGGCGGTGCGCCATCGGGTAGCGGCTGCCGTCGGGCAGCACGACCGCGACCTCGGCCGCCAGCGGGCGAAGGGCGCGGATGGTGACGCCGTCGGCGCCTTGGTGGGCGCCGAGGACCGAGTGCGGGTCATGGTGCTGACCGGCGACGACGCGTTCGATCTCGCCGAGGGAGATCATCTCGTTCTTGGATAGCACTTAGAACTCTGCCAGTGAATCAAGCGGGATGGACAGCCAGGACGGTCGGTGCCTGGCCTCGTAGAGCACCTCGTAGACCGCCTTGTCGAGTTGCAGCGCGCGGAGCAGGACCCGGTTGACGGCCGGGTCGAGCCCGCCCGCCTCGGCGTAGCCGGCGCAGAACGCGTCGGCGTTCCTGCGCACCCAGTCACGCGCCACGTCGTTCAGCGCGGCCTGGTCCGGATGCCCGATGAGCTGGTGACGGGCGGCGTAGTCGAACGAGCGGAGCATCCCGGCGACGTCCCGCAGCGCGGACGATCGGGCGCGGCGCTGCGCGAGCGGGGTGGCGGGCTCGCCCTCGAAGTCGAGGACGACCCAGCCGGTCTCGGTCCGCAGCACCTGGCCCAGGTGATAGTCGCCGTGCACCCGCTGGACCGGGAACGGGCCCTTGAGCTTGGCGAACTCGGCGTAGGCGTCGCTGATCATGTCGGCGTGCTTGGCCAGTTCCGGTACCGCCGCCGAGGCCAGGTCGAGCTTGCGGAACATCCGCTCGGTGAGCTCGCTGACCGCCGCCGGGCCCAGCTCGTCGACGCCGAACGCGGCCGCCAGGTCGGCGTGGATGTGGGCGGTGGCGATGCCGAGCCGGTGCGACTCCCCGGCGAAGTCGCCGCCCACGTCGGCCGCGCGCATGTCCGGGCTCGCGTACAGGTCCCGCACGCTGGTGGCGGCCAGCAGCCAGCCGTCGCTCGCGAGCCGCAGGTACCTGGACAGGATGGCCAGGCTGGTGGGCACGTTCTCCAGCCTGGACTCGATCCAGCCGAGCGGCTCCGCCACCTGGGACGAGCCGAGGCGGTGGAGCGCGGTGGTGACCTCGAGGTCCGGGTTGGGCCCGGGCGAGAGCCTGCGGAAGACCTTGAGTATCGACTCCTCGCCGAAGACCAGGCTGGTGTTGGACTGCTCGCCGGTCAGGACGAGGCTGTCGAGACCGGTCTCGAACTCCGCGCCCTCGATCTTCTGCATCCGCAGCGTCCCGATGGTCTCGTCGCCCGCGATGCCGGCCAGCAGCGGCTTGGTCAGGTCGGCGTCATGCAGCGCGTCGTACGCGATCCGGCCGCCGCCGGCCGGGCCGTCACCGACCGGGCCGATCCTGGCGTAGTCGAGTCGTTCAGGCAGCTTGCGCCGCAGCCCGACCAGGATCTGGTAGTAGTCCACCGCCGCGCCGTGCGAGACGGCGATGATCAGATGGCGAAGCTCAGGGTCGCCGGCCACGAGCCTGGTGTCCGCGACGATCGCCAGATCGCGCGTCCCCTGCCCCTTGCCCGCGAACCAGCGCTGGTTGCCTAGCCACGGTGCTAGTGCGTCCTCGATCGCCATCGGCCGCTCCAATCGTCCGGGGGGGCGACCCCCCGTACCCCCCGATGTCGTGATGAGAGGGGCCGATGGCAAAGATCGCCATCATATCGGCCCCTCTCATCACGACGGGGTCCTGGTACTTGGGTGATGACAAATTAGAACACATGCGACGCAACGGTCATCCTCGCGCGTCGCGGGTCATCGGTCATGATCCTCCCTCGCGAGCGGGAGCTGAAACCAGTAGAAGCCGTGACCGGGCAGAGTAAGCAGGTATGGAAGCTCCCCGATCGGGGGGAATGTCACCCCGCCCATGCACTCCACCGGCGTTACCCCGATGAACCGGCGCAGGTCAAGCTCCACCGGCTGCGGAAACCGGGACAGGTTGTTGACGCAGAGCACTCGATCCGTCGCCTCGTGCTCCTGCGAGCTGGTGGCGTCGTACTCCCTGACGAAGGCGAGCACGCTCGGGTTGGACGAGTTGAGCTCCTCGTAGGCGCCCAGGCCGAAGACCGGATGCTGCTTCCTGATCTCGATCATCCGCCGGGTCCAGTGCAGCAGCGACTGCGGGTGGCGCTGCTGGGCCTCGACGTTGAGCGACTGGTAGCCGTAGATCGGGTCCATCACCGGCGGCAGGTAGAGCCGCTGCGGGTCGCTGCTCGAGAACCCGCCGTTCCGGTCCGGGGTCCACTGCATCGGGGTGCGCACGCCGTCCCGGTCGCCGAGCCAGATGTTGTCGCCCATGCCGATCTCGTCGCCGTAGTAGAGCACCGGCGATCCCGGCAGCGACAGCAGCAGCGCGGTGAACAGCTCGAGCTGGTTGCGATCGTTGTCGAGCAGCGGGGCGAGCCGCCGCCTGATCCCGATGTTGGCCTTCATCCGGGGATCCTTGGCGTACTCCTTGTACATGTAGTCGCGCTCTTCGTCGGTCACCATCTCGAGCGTCAGCTCGTCGTGGTTGCGCAGGAAGATGCCCCACTGGCAGCCGCCAGGGATCTTCGGCGTCTGGGCCAGGATCTCCGAGATCGGGTAGCGCTGCTCGCGGCGGACGGCCATGAAGATGCGCGGCATCAGCGGGAAGTGGAACGCCATGTGGCACTCGTTGCCGCCGGTCTCCGGGTCGCCGAAGTACTCCACGACGTCGGCCGGCCACTGGTTGGCCTCGGCCAGCAGCACCCGGTCGGGGTAGGCGGCGTCGATCTCGCTGCGGATCCGCTTCAGGTACTCGTGCGTTTCCTTGAGGTTCTCGCAGTTGCTGCCCTCGCGCTCGTACAAGTAGGGCACCGCGTCCAGCCGGAAGCCGTCGATCCCGAGGTCGAGCCAGAACTTGAGGTTCTCGATCATCGCGTCCTGGACCTTGGGGTTCTCGAAGTTCAGGTCCGGCTGGTGCGAGAAGAAGCGATGCCAGAAGTACTGGCCCCGCACCGGGTCGAACGTCCAGTTCGAGGTCTCGGTGTCGACGAAGATGACCCGCGCGTCGGGGTACTTGTCCGGCTCGTCGGCCCACACGTAGAAGTCGCCGTAGGGCCCGTCCGGCTCCGACCGGCTGGCCTGGAACCACGGGTGCTGGTCGCTGGTGTGGTTCATGACCAGGTCGGCGATGATCCGGATGCCGCGCTTGTGCGCCTGCTCGACCAGCTCGACGAAGTCCGCGATGTTCCCGTACTCAGGCAGGATCCGCAGGTAGTCCGCGATGTCGTAGCCGCCGTCGCGGAGCGGGGACTCGTAGATCGGCAGCAGCCAGATGCAGTCGATCCCCAGCCACTGCAGGTAGTCCAGCCGGGCGGTGAGCCCCCTGATGTCGCCGGTGCCGTCCCCGTTGGCGTCCTGGAAGCCGCGGATGAGCACCTCGTAGAACAGGGCGCGCCGGTACCACTCGGGGTCGCGCGGCCGTTCGAGGGTGAAGTCGGGCACCCGCTCGCCGGGAGGGGCGGCGAAGGGCGTCACGGATGATTCTGGAACGGCTGCTTGCAGCCCGGTGGCCGGCTCGTGTTCTGACACGGCGTGAGTCTCCTGAGAGTGCGCGACCGACGCATGCCAGGCTAAATCACGCATTGCTCAGGCCTGGTCACGCGTAACGGAGAAGATGTGTGCTGTTCGCACGGCAGGATCAAGGCGCACGTAGTTGGCCTGGCCCCACCGATAGATCTCGCCGCTGAGTTCATCGGTGACCGTGAACCCCTCGTGCCAGTCCATACCTAGCGCGGGCATATCAAGCCACACCGTGGCTTCCCTGGCCTGGTGCGGGTCAAGATTCACTACAACCAGAACGGTGTCTGCGGCGTTCCCGTCCTGCCCCACCGTCTGCGGCGCTGCCTGCACGGAGGATCTCTCCGAGATCGTACCCGCCCCGTAGACGCGTTTGGAGAAGCAGATCAGCTCCGGCTGATCCACGCTATGGAAGCGTAGATTACGCAGCCAGTGCAACGCCACATGGCTTCTCCGAATCCGGTTCAGTTCCGTGAGGAGCGGGGCGATGCCGAGCCCGTCGCGGGCCGCGGTCTCCCAGTCGCGCGGCCGGTACTGGAACTTCTCCGAGTCCAGGTACTCCTCGCTGCCCGGCCGCAGCGGCGTATTTTCACATAGCTCATAGCCGGAGTAGATACCCCACGACGGGCTAAGCATTGCTGCCAGCACCGCCCGGATTTTAAACGCGGGCACCCCGCCGTGCTGCAGGTACTCGTGCAGGATGTCGGGCGTGTTGGCGAAGAAGTTCGGCCGCATGTACGCGGAGTCCGGGCCGGACAGCTCGGTCAGGTAGTCGGTCAGCTCGTCCTTGGTCGTGCGCCAGGTGAAGTACGTGTAGGACTGATGGAAGCCGACCTTGGCCAGGGCGGCCATCATCGTCGGGCGGGTGAACGCCTCGGCCAGGAACAACACGTCAGGGTCGGTCTGGCGGATGCCGGCGAGCAGCCGCTCCCAGAACCTGAGCGGCTTGGTGTGCGGGTTGTCCACCCGGAAGATGCGGACCCCGTGGCCCATCCACAGCCGGACGATCCGGTCGAACTCCGCGAAGATCCCCTCGGGGTCGTTGTCGAAGTTGAAGTTGTAGATGTCCTGGTATTTCTTCGGCGGGTTCTCCGCGTAGGCGATCGTCCCGTCGGCCCGGGCGGTGAACCACTCCGGGTGCTCCTTGACCCAGGGGTGGTCGGGCGAGGCATTCAGGGCCAGGTCGATCGCGACCTCGATGCCGAGCTTGCCGGCCCGGGCGACGAACGCGTCGAAGTCGGCGAACGTGCCGAGGTCGGGGTGGATGGCGTCGTGCCCGCCCTCGGGGGCGCCGATCGCCCACGGGGAGCCGGGATCGACCGGCCTGGCCTCGAGCGTGTTGTTCCGCCCCTTGCGGAACGTGGTCCCGATCGGGTGCACGGGCGGCAGGTAGACGACGTCGAACCCCATCTCCGCGATCGCCTCGAGCCTGCGGGCGGCGGTCCGCAGCGTGCCCGAGATCGGCTCGCGGCGGCCCATCGGGTCGAACTGCACGCCCTCGGAGCGCGGGAAGAACTCGTACCAGGACCCGTACAGCGCCCGCAGCCGCTCGACAAGCACCGGATGCCATCCGGACCTGGTCACCAGGTCGCGCAGCGGGTACTCGGCCAGGACGGTCGCGATCTGCGGCGCCTGGGCCGCCGCGAGCCGGTCCCAGGGCGGCATGCTGCGGTCGCGCAGCCGCCGGGCGAGCGCGTTGAGCGCCGTGCGGGCCGCCGCCGGCCGGGTTGCGCCCGGCGGCTGCCTGATCGACCGGGCGGCCCGCTCGAACAGCAGCGCCCCCTCGGTCAGCATGAGCTCGACGTCCTGGCCGCGCGGGACCTTGATCCCGGCGTCGTGCTGCCAGGCCGCGATCGGATCGGACCACGACTCGACCCGGAAATGCCAGGTTCCCTCGCTGGTAACGGTGACATCGCCGCCGTACCGGTCGCTTCCGGGCGCGAGCTCGCGCATCCTGACCAGCGGCCCGACCCGGCCGCCGGGATCTCGGAGCACCGCGCCGGCTCCGAGTACACCATGGCCCTCCCTGATGACAGTAGCGCTGACCTGGAAAGTCTCGCCTGCGACGGCCTTGGCCTGCCGACGCCCGCACTCGACCACGGGCTCGACGTCGAGGATTGGGATGCGTCCGATCACGCGGTCACCGTACCTAGTCACGATTCGCAAGGGAACCCCGACCCGGTCGTAATACGCAGCGCTTATGATGACTGCCCGTGAGAGCGATCCGACGTTTCACTGTCCGCGTAACGCTGCCGCAGCCGCTTGCGCCGCTACATGACCTGATGCTCAACCTCCGCTGGTCCTGGCATTTGCCTACGGTAGAGCTGTTTGAGTCCATCGACCCGGCCGGGTGGGCCGCCTCCGGCGGCGACCCGGTGGCGATGCTCAGCTCAATGCGCCCGGGCCGGCTGGCCGATCTAGCCGCAGACGAGGACTTCCTGCGCCGCCTGGACGCGGTCCTCGCCGATCTACGCGACTACACCGGCCAGCCGCGCTGGTACCAGTCGGGCGGGGCGGGCGACCCAGCGTCACTGCCGGCCGCGATCGCCTACTTCTCGCCCGAGTACGGCATCACCGCGGTGCTGCCGCAGTACTCGGGCGGCCTCGGCATCCTGGCGGGCGACCACCTGAAGTCGGCCAGCGACCTCGGCGTGCCGATCATCGGGGTCGGCCTGCTCTACCGGCACGGGTACTTCACCCAGTCGCTGTCGGCCGACGGCTGGCAGGCCGAGCGCTACCCGGCCGACGACCCCAACGGACTGCCGCTGACCCTGCTCAGGAGGCCGGACGGCGAGCCGGTGAAGGTGGCGGTGACGCTGGCCGAGGGCAGGCTGCTCACCGCTCAGGTGTGGCTGGCCCAGGTCGGCCGGGTGCCGCTGCTGATGCTCGACTCCTACGTGGAGGAGAACGAGCCCGCGCTGCACGAGGTCACCGACCGGCTGTACGGCGGCGGCAGCGAGCACCGGCTCCGCCAGGAGATGCTGCTCGGCATCGGCGGGGTGCGCGCGGTGCGCGCCTTCTGCGAGATCGCCGGCCACCCCGAGCCGGAGGTGTTCCACACCAACGAGGGGCACGCGGGATTCCTCGGGCTGGAGCGGATCAGGGAGTACGTGGCGGGCGGGCTCTCGTTCGACGAGGCGCTCGAGCTGTCGCGGGCGGGCACGGTCTTCACCACCCACACGCCGGTGCCGGCCGGCATCGACCGGTTCCCGCGCGAGCTGATCGAACGGCACTTCGCCTCCGGGGCCGAGGACGGGCTGCCGCTGGACCGGGTGCTCGCGTTCGGCGCCGAGACCTACCCGGGCGGCGACCCGCACGTGTTCAACATGGCCGTGATGGGGATGCGGCTCGCGGGCCGGGTCAACGGCGTGTCGGTGCTGCACGGCGAGGTCAGCCGGGAGATGTTCGCGGGTCTGTGGCCCGGGTTCGACACCGCCGAGGTGCCGATCGGCTCGATCACCAACGGCGTGCACGCGCCCACCTGGGTCGCCCGCGAGGTCTCCGACCTGGGTGACTCGGCCGACGCCGCGTCGGCCGAGGCCGAGCGGCTGTGGGAGATCCGCCGCCAGCTCCGCGCCCGGCTGGTCACCGAGACCAGGCGCAGGCTGCGCGAGTCCTGGCAGCAGCGGGGCGCGTCCGGGGCCGAGCTGACCTGGATCGACGACGTGCTCGACGACAACGTGCTGACGATCGGGTTCGCCCGCCGGGTGCCGTCCTACAAGCGGCTGACGCTGATGCTCAACGACCCGCAGCGGCTGGCCGGGCTGCTGCTCGACCCGGAGCGCCCGATCCAGATCGTGATCGCGGGCAAGGCGCACCCGGCCGACGAGGGCGGCAAGCGGCTCATCCAGCAGATGGTCCAGTTCACCGACGCGGAGACGGTGCGCCGCCGGATCGTCTTCCTCCCCGACTACGACATGGCGATGGCCAGGTACCTGGTCCAGGGGTGCGACGTCTGGCTGAACAACCCGCTGCGGCCGCTCGAGGCGTGCGGCACGTCGGGCATGAAGGTGGCGCTCAACGGCGGCCTGAACCTGTCCGTCCGCGACGGCTGGTGGGACGAGTGGTACGACGGAGGCAACGGCTGGGAGATCCCAACCGCCGACGGGGTCGCCGACCCGGACCGCAGGGACGAGCTCGAGGCGTCGGCCCTCTACGAGCTGCTCGCGAAGTCGGTCGCGCCGCTGTTCTACGATGCCGCGGGCGACGGCGTGCCGCACGGCTGGGTCGAGATGATGCGGCACGGGCTGCGCAGCCTCGGCCCGCTGGTCCGGGCCGACCGCATGGTCGGCGACTACGTGACCAACCTGTACGCGCCGGCCGCGCGGGCATCGCGGGCGCTGGCGGCGGACGGCAACCGGCCGGCCCGCGACCTCGCGGCGTGGAAGGACCGGGTCCGGCGGGCCTGGGGCGGGGTGCGGATCGAGCACGTCGAGGCCGACGGGGCCGAGCCGTCGCTCGGCGCGGTGCTTGACGTCCGGGTGACGGTGGCGCTTGGCGACCTGTCCGCGTCCGATGTCTGCGTCGAGGTGGTCTACGGCCGTCCGGGCGAGGACGACGAGATCGTCGAGCCGATGCACGTGGCCCTCACGCCGGACGACTCGGCGCCCGGGCGGTTCTCCGGGTCGGTCGAGCTCAGCCAGCCCGGCCCGTTCGGCTACACCGGCCGCGTCCTGCCGTCCCACCCGCTGCTCGACAACGCCGCCGAGCTGGGCCTGGTCACCTACCCGGACGGGCCGGCCGGCATGTCGACCGGCGACCTGAGGTAATTCACCGGCAATTCAGTACTAAATGCGGCTATTGCGGCGCCCCGGCCTCGGGGCGCCGCAATAGAGATCACATCGCGCCGCCTAAACGAAACTGATAGTGTAGTTTCGCATGGGGGGAATCATGCAGGAGATACGGCCCGGGACCAGGATTGGCTTCGTGGGCCTTGGCTCGATGGGGGGACCGCTGGCCCGCCGCCTGCTCTATAGAAATCAGGGTATTCGGGACAAATCGCACCCGATCTAAGGCCGGCGCGCTGATCGACCAGGGCCTCATCTGGCGCGACACTCCGCGCGAGGTCGCTGCCGCCGCCGACGTCGTGTTCAGCATGGTGACCGACGACGGCGCGCTCGACGCGATCACCTCGGGACCGGACGGCATCCTGGCCGGCCTGCAGCCTGGCGCCCTCTACATCGACATGAGCACCGTGGCCCCGGGCGCCAGCCGCGAGCTTGGCCGGGCGGGTCTGCTCGGCCGGCGCGACCATGGTCGACGCGCCGGTCTCGGGCGGCGTCCCGGCCGCCGAGACCGGGACGCTCGCGATCATGGTGGGCGGGACCGAGGCGGGCTACCGGGCGGCCGAGGCGCTGCTGCTCAGGCTCGGCCGCACGGTCACGCACGCCGGCGGGAACGGCCAGGGACTGCTGCTCGATCTCGCGCTCAACATCAGCACCGCCGCCCAGATGGTCGCCTTTCACGAGGGGGTAACGCTGGCAGCGCGCGGCGGCATTGACCCGATGGTCACCGTCCGCGCGATGATGGAACTCGCGACCGGGCCGGCCGTGCCCAAGTCCCGTCTGCCGCTCGCCCTCGACCTGCACCAGCAGGCCGGGTGCGACGTCGCGCGGATGCGCAAGGGCATCCGCCTCGCGCTGGAGACGGCGCACGCGTCCGGGCTGCCGCTCCCGGTCGCGGGCGCCGTCGACCGGGCGCTCGGCCGGGTCAAGGGGGGCGGTTACGCGCATCACGACAGCGCCGGGCTCCGCGAAGGGGCGGCGCGAGCATGAGCGAGTCCGTCACCGCGACCCGCGGCCGGCCGCGCAGCGAGACCGCGCACAAGGCGGTCCTCGCGGCGGCGGCGGAACTGCTGCTTGACCGCGGCCTGCCCGGCGTGAGCATGGACGCGGTGGCCGAGCGGGCGGGGGTCAGCAAGGCCACCATCTACCGCTGGTGGCCGACCAAGGAAACCCTCGCCCTTGACATGCTCTACAACGAGTGGACCAAGGTCACCCCGCAGCAGTACGAGAGCGGATCGCTCCGCCTCGACCTGCTCGCGCTGCTGCGGGCCTGGAGCCGGCTGGCCAGCGGCAGGCCCTACGGCCGGGTGGTGGCCGCGCTGCTGATGGAGGGACGGACCGACTCGGCCTTCTCGGCCGAGTACCAGCGGCGGCTGGTCGAGCCGCGCCGTGACCAGGCCCGCGCGATCTTCGGTCACGCCATCGAACGCGGCGAGATCCCGGCCGACACCAAGGTCGAGGTGGCGATCGACCTGCTCTACGGCCCGCTCTACCATCGGCTGCTGCACGGCCACGCCCCGCTTGACGACCAGTTCGTCGACGACATCGTCGAGATGGCGCTGCGCGGCCTCCAGCCGTAGAGCGGCGGCAGGGCGCTGTAGCTTAGGGATGCCGCGGGTTCGCGGGTGGTCTCGGCGTGGAGGTGGCGGGCGTGGGCGAGTTCGTGCGGGTTGAGTCGGCCGATGGGATCGCCACCATCAGGCTGGACCGGCCGAAGATGAACGCGCTCAGCGCGCAGGTCCAGGACGAGATCGCGGTCGCCGCGGCGCAGGTCTCGGCCGACGACGCGGTCCGCGCGGTCATCATCTACGGCGGCGAGCGGGTCTTCGCGGCCGGCGCCGACATCAAGGAGATGTCCGCCCTGGGGTACCCGGCGATGGCGGTGCGGTCGGCCGCGCTCCAGGCGTCGTTCACCGCCGTCGCCGACATCCCCAAGCCGGTGGTGGCGGCGGTCACCGGCTACGCGCTCGGCGGCGGGCTTGAGCTCGCGCTCTGCGCCGACTTCCGCGTGCTCGGCGAGAGCGCCAAGGTCGGGCAGCCGGAGATCCTGCTCGGCATCATCCCGGGGGCCGGCGGCACCCAGCGGCTGCCCCGGCTGATCGGCCCGGCCAGGGCCAAGGATCTGATCTTCTCCGGCCGGCCCGTGGCCGCGGCCGAGGCGCTGGCCATCGGCCTGGCCGACCGGGTGGTGCCGGACGCCGAGGTCTACCAGGCCGCCAGGGACCTGGTCGCGCAGTACGCGGCGGGCCCGGCGCTCGCGCTGCGGGCGGCCAAGCAGGCCGTCAACCGGGGCCTCGAGGTCGACCTGGCCACCGGCCTCGAGATCGAGCGGGCACACTTCGCGGCGCTGTTCGCGACCGAGGACCAGAAGACCGGCATGACCAGCTTCATGGAGAACGGCCCGGGAAAGGCCGTCTTCGAGGGCCGCTGAGCGGTTCGCCGTCAATCGCGGTAGTTCGGGCCGAGCGGGCGGACGGGACGCTTCGATCAGATGCAATACTCAAGGTGTGACTGAGCAGCCTGATGACGCGCTCTCGCTTGACATGGTCACGGCGGCGCTGCGCCTTGACAGCGGCGACGCCGCGATCTACGCCAGCGTGCTTACCAAGTCGCTGAGCGAGGCGCTGCCGCCGGGCTACGTGACGGTGGAGCGCAAGCAGTCGATGTCCGACCGGATGCGCGGGCGTCCCGGCGAGGTCTCCAAGGTCGCGGTCAGGCTCGGTGACCAGGTGATGACCCTGGCGGTGAACAACGGCCGCCCGGAGGCGGAGATCTGCCGCGAGGTCCGCGGCGTGGTGCTGTCGAGGACGCCGGTCCCGCTCCAGCAGTGGGCTGCCGCGCTGGCCAGCGCCCTGGTGGCCAACGCGGAATCGAACGCGCAGGCAGCCGAGGCCCTGCGCCGCCTGGTGATCGGCTCCTAGCGCGCGCTTCTCAGCTGGTGAGAGTAATCAAGGTTTAATAGAAATCCCGGATGCAGCACATACTCTGAGAGGACGATGCCTGCTCTGGAATCCCTCCCGCGCAAGATCGGCCCTTACCGCGTTCTTGAGAAGATCGGCGAGGGCGGCATGGGCGTTGTCTATCTCGGCTGCGACGCGGAGAACCGCCCGGTTGCGGTTAAGGTGCTCGGGCCGGCCGTGGCGGACGATCCCGATGCCCGGCTGCGGCTCGCCCGCGAGGTCGAGACCATGCGCCGGGTCAGGAGCCGGTATGTCGCCCAGGTGCTCGACGCCGATGTCTACGGGCCGTCGCCGTACATCGTGACCAGGTACGTCCCCGGCCCGTCGCTGGACGCGGCGGTGCGGCAGAGGGGCCCGCTCCGCGGCCGGGCGCTGCTGCAGCTGGCCGGCGGGCTGGCCGAGGCGCTCGCGGCCATCCACGCGACCGGGGTGGTGCACCGCGACCTCAAGCCCGGGAACGTGCTGCTCGACGACGGCCAGCCGGTCGTGATCGACTTCGGCATCGCGCACCTGCCCGACACCACCAGGCTGACCAAGACCGGGCTGGTGATGGGCACCCCGGGGTACCTCGCGCCCGAGGTCATCGAGGGCAGGCCCGCCAGCGGGGCGACCGACGTGCACGCCTGGGGCGCGACCGTGGCCTACGCCGCGACCGGCCGTCCGCCGTACGGCACGGGCGACTTCCAGACCGTGTTCTTCCGGATCATCGAGGGCAAGGCGGAGCTCGCCGGCGTCCCGCCGGAGCTGCTGCCGCTGGTGACGGCCGCGCTGTCGGCCGACCCGCCGTCCCGCCCGACCGCCCGGTCGCTGGTCAGCCTGTGCGCCGCGTCGGGCGGGAACGGGGCCACGCTGACGTTGCCCGATAACGGCCGGACGCCGCTGGCGCCGCTGCGGCCCACCGGGGTGCCCGCGCCCGGCCGGGCGGACTGGTCCCAGTACCGATCGCCGGTGCAGGCGGCGGCGGACATGGCCGACCTGCTCCCGCCGGTCGACTACGCCCGCCCGGGCGCCCTCGCGGGCCAGCGGCCGCAGTCGCAGCCGCCGGGCCCCCAGGAACCCGGGATCAGGAACGGCAACGCCGGCCGGGCGCAGCCGGTCCCGGTCGCCGGGCTCGGCGTGGTCGGCTTCGCCGCCCTCGTCGGCGCGGTCGCGCTCAGCGTCCTGCTTCCGGTCGCGGGGACGATCATCGCCCTCGCCGTCGTCACCCTGCTGCGCGCGGCCGACATGGCCCAGACCGCGCTGACCGAGCGGCGCAGCCTGCGCGGCGCCCGGCCGAGCGACCTGGTGCTGGTGACCGTGACCGCCCCCTGGACCGTTGTCCGGGCGGTGCTGAAGACCGTCTTCATCGCCCCGCTGGCGCTGCTGGTGGCGGTGCCGGCCGCGATCGCGGCGGTGATCTTGATCCGGGCCGGGACGCTGCCCTCCGCGCTCAGCTGGGGGGCGGGCGCGGCCGTCGCCATCTACTGCCTCGGACCAGGCTCGCGCGCGCCCCGGCGGCAGCTGCGGCGGATGTCCGCCGCGGTCATCAAGACTAGAGGGGTGCTGCTGGTCGCCTGCATCTCGACCATGGCGCTGGCCCTCGCGGTGGTCTCGTCGGCGCTGTCTCAGCCGCCGTTGATCTGGCCCGCCACCAGCTCGACGATCCCGCACATGCTGCCCGCCATCAACATGCTGCCGTCAGTGGGCGGCACGCTCCACGCCGTCCAGGGGTGGCTGCTCCGCCACACCGTGGGCGTGCTGCACCTGCCCTGACCCGTGCTCGGCCAGCGGCCGGACCAGGCCGAGGGCGATGACCTCGTTGGCCAGCCGGGCGCGCCGGTTGGTCCCCTCCGGCACCCGGAACTTCACGTACAGCCGGAGCAGGTGCTGCTTAACCGCCGCCTCGGTCACGACGAGGTCGCCGGCGATCTCCCTCGGGGTGGCGGGCGTGATGAACGCGTCCTCCGACAGCGCCGGACGGCACAGCGAGATCAGCACGTCAAGCTCGCGCCGGGTCAGCTCGGGCGCGGCCGCACGGCGGAGCTCGGCCTCGGCCGTCGCTTCCTCCGAGGGAAGCCCCTCGATCCGGCACCGGGCCGAGCCGAAGGTCAGCACGTCGCCGTCGTCCAGAACCCGGCGGGCGATGGGCCGTCCGTTTACCCGCGTGCCATTCCGAGATAAACCAAGGTCAGCCACGTAATAGTAGGGGCCGCGGCGCACGATCTCCGCATGCAGGCGGGATACGCTGGGGTCGTCAAGTCGCACGTCCACCCGGAGGCCGCGGCCGATCGTGGTGATCTCATCGCGCAGCGGAATTACTTCCCCGGTGTCCTCAATGCGAATGTAAGGCGTTTCCACGCCAGACCCTCCTGCCTATCGGAGACGTGACGCTTATCTCATTCTATCGTCACTTTGCGATTTCCGTCAGTGCGCTCGTCGGTCCTCGGCGGTCGCCGGTAAGCTGCCAAGCGAGCAGCGAGAAGGGCCGGCCGCGGGCACGCGGCCAGCCGCGGGAGACGATCATGACGTCCGAGACCAAGCACGCGCCGGCCGGCAGCCACCGCGCCCGCGATGACGGCGGCATCGTCGCCGTCATCCCGTATCTGGTCGTCCTCGTCTGCGTGATCGGCGGCCTGTACATCGCGTGGCGCGAGGGCTCGAACGGCGGCCGGGGCGCCGTGGTGGCCGGCATCGCCCTGGTCGTGGCCGCGCTCGTCCGGCTGGTCCTCCCGGTGCGGCTGGTCGGCCTCCTCGGCACCAGGAAACGGGTGACCGACGTGCTCACGCTGGCGGCGCTCGGCCTCGGCCTGATCATCGCAGGACTGGTACTGCCGCGGTGACGGTGCAGGTATCTTGACGTCGAGAAGAAATCTCCAGAGCAGGAGCTGGCAACACGATGGCCACGATCATCTACACCCACACGGACGAGGCGCCGCGGCTGGCGACGTACTCCTTCCTCCCCATCGTCTCCGCGTACGCCGAGAAGGTCGGCGTCGAGGTTGAGACCCGTGACATCTCGCTGGCCGGGCGCATCCTCGCTCAGTTCGGGCTCGCCGACGACGCGCTTTCCGAGCTCGGCGAGCTGACCGAGGACCCGGCCGCCAACATCATCAAGCTGCCCAACATCTCCGCCTCGGTTCCCCAGCTGAAGGCCGCGATCAAGGAGCTGCAGGGCAAGGGGTACGCGCTGCCGGACTACCCCGAGGCGGCGGCGACGCCGGATGAGATTGAAATCCGGGCCAAGTACGGCAAGGCCATCGGCTCCGTGGTCAACCCGGTGCTGCGCCAGGGCAACTCCGACCGCCGCGCCCCGTTGCCGGTGAAGGCCTACGCGCGCAAGCACCCGCACGTCAACAAGCCGTTCGCCGCAGGCTCGAAGACCACCGTGGCCACCATGGACGCCCACGACTTCAAGGCCAACGAGAAGTCGGTCACGGTGGCCGCCGACGACGCGCTCACGATCGTCCTCGAGACCACTGCGGGCGAGCGGAAGGTGCTGCTCGAGTCGCTCCCGGTGCTGGCGGGCGAGATCGTCGACGCCACCGTCCTGCAGGTTGCCGACCTCCGGTCGTTCCTGATCAACGCGCTGGCGACGGCGAAGGCGACCGGCGTCCTGTTCTCGGTCCACCTCAAGGCGACGATGATGAAGGTCTCCGACCCGATCATCTTCGGCCACGTGGTGAAGGCGTACTTCAGCGACGTCTTCGCGAAGTACGGCGACGAGCTCGCGGCGGCGGGCCTGTCGGCCAACGACGGCCTCGGCGCGATCCTGGCCGGGCTGCCGAGGCTGCCGAACGGGGCCGAGATCGAGGCGGCGTTCGCGGCGGCGCTGGCCTCGGGCCCGCGGCTGTCCTACGTCAACTCGGACAAGGGGATCACCAACCTGCACGTGCCGAGCGACGTCATCGTCGACGCCTCCATGCCGGCCCTGATCCGCAACGGCGGCAAGCTGTGGGGAGTCGACGGGGCCGAGGACGACACCCTCGCGGTCATTCCCGATTCCTCTTACTCGGGGGTGTACGCGACCGTCATCGAGGACGTGAAGAGGAACGGGCCGCTCGACCCCGCGACGATCGGCACCGTCCCCAACGTCGGCCTGATGGCGCAGGCGGCGGAGGAGTACGGCTCGCACAACAAGACCTTCGAGATCCCGGCCGACGGCACCGTCTCGGTGGTCAACCGGGCCGGCCAGGCCCTGCTCGCGCATGACGTCGAGGCGGGCGACATCTGGCGCGCCTGCCAGACCAAGGACATCCCGGTCCGGGATTGGGTGAAGCTCGCCGTCACCCGGGCCCGCGCGGCCCTGACCCCGGCCGTCTTCTGGCTCGACGAGGCCCGTCCGCACGACGCCGAGCTGATCAAGAAGATCAACGCCTACCTGCCCGAGCACGACACGACGGGCCTGCAGATCAAGATCCTCTCGCCCCAGCTGGCCACGGCCTACTCGCTCGAGCGGATGCGCCAGGGGCTCGACACGATCTCCGTGACCGGCAACGTGCTGCGCGACTACAACACCGACCTGTTCCCGATCCTCGAGGTCGGCACGTCGGCCAAGATGCTCTCCATCGTCCCGCTGATCGCGGGCGGCGGCCTGTTCGAGACCGGCGCCGGCGGCTCCGCCCCCAAGCACGTACAGCAGCTCGTCCAGGAGAACTACCTGCGCTGGGACTCGCTGGGCGAGTTCTTTGCGCTGGTGCCCTCGTTCGAGCAGTACGCCGAATTCGCCGGCCTGCCGGCCGCGAAGGTGCTGGCCGACACGCTCGACCGGGCGACCGGCGCGTTCCTCGACCAGGACCGCAGCCCCGGCCGCAGGCTCGGCACCCTCGACAACCGGGGCTCGCACTTCTACCTGGCGCTGTACTGGGCCCAGGAGCTGGCTCGGCAGACCGACGACGCCGAGATCGCGGCGGCGTTCAAGGGGCTGGCCGAGACGCTGGCCGCGAACGAGACCGCCATCGTCGAGGAACTGCTCGCGGTCCAGGGCAAGCCGGCCGACATCGGCGGCTACTACCTGCCCGACGACGAGAAGGCGGCCGCCGTGATGCGCCCCTCGAAGACCTTCAATGAGGCGCTCGCGGCCTTGTAGGCTGCGCGCCCGATGGCAAAAGCCGCCATCTTATCGGGCGCGCAGCTCACAAGGCGGTATCTCCCGGGGGGACTGAGTTCCCGCATGGGGGGGCTCCCGCCCCCCATCCCCCCATCCCCCCTGGCCCCCGTACCCCCCCGTGTCGCGCGTGCGCGCGACGATAGGCGGCGGCGGGCAAACGTGAAGGCCCCCGGAACCATGTGGAGGTTCACGGGGGCCTTCCCGTTGCGGAGGCGAAGCCGCTAGATGAGGCCGAGGTCCTTGACCGCGTCGCGCTCGGCGATGAGCTCGGAGACCGACGCGTCGATCTTGCCGCGGGAGTAGTCGTTGACCTCCACGCCCTGGATGATCTCCCACTCGCCGTTCGCCGAGCGGACAGGGAACGAGCTGATCAGCCCCTCGGGCACGCCGTAGGAGCCGTCGGAGAAGACGGCGGCCGAGGTCCAGTCGGTGCCGTTGACCCAGTCGTGGACGTGGTCGATGGCAGCGCTGGCGGCCGATGCGGCCGAAGACGCGCCCCGCGCCTTGATGATCGCCGCGCCCCGCTGGGCCACCTCAGGGATGAACGTACCCGTCAGCCAGTCACCGTCGACCTGCTCAGCCGCGCTGCGCCCGTTGACCACGGTGTTGTAGAGATCGGGGTACTGGGTGGCGGAGTGGTTGCCCCAGATGGTCAGGTGCTCGATCGCGGTAACGGGAACCGACAGCTTGGCCGCGAGCTGCGAGATCGCGCGGTTGTGGTCAAGCCGGGTCATCGCCGTGAACCGGCTCGCGGGCACGTCGGGCGCATTCTGCTGGGCGATCAGCGCGTTGGTGTTGGCCGGGTTGCCGACCACGAGCACCTTGATGTCGCCGGCCGCGTGCTCGTTGATGGCCTTGCCCTGGGGGCCGAAGATCCCGCCGTTGGCCGAGAGCAGGTCGCCGCGCTCCATGCCCGCGGTGCGCGGCCGCGCGCCGACCAGCAGGGCGACGTTGGCGCCGTCGAAGGCGGTCTTGAGGTCATCGGTGATGTCGATGCCGGCCAGCAGCGGGAAGGCGCCATCGTTGAGTTCCATCGCGGTGCCCTCGGCCGCCTGCAGGGCCGGGGTGATCTCCAGCAGCCGCAGTCGGACCGGCACGTCGGGCCCGAGTAGCTGTCCGGAAGCGATGCGGAACAAAAGTGCATAGCCGATCTGCCCGGCTGCGCCGGTCACGGTCACGGTCACAGGAGTACTCATGACAGGCAGGTTACAGCCCGGCCACGGGGCGGGTGTACGTACGGTTCCTCACATCCACCGGCAACGCAGCCGTCATCAGCACCGTCCCCAAGCCACCGCCCCCCGATGTGTCCGTGATCACCGCCGAACCGCCCCCAGCCCCGCGCCTCTACCCCCAGCCTCGCCTCTACCCCCAGCCGCGTGCCCACCCCGGCGTCGTGTCCGCTTTCAGTCGCCTGTCCGCTTTCAGCCGCGTGTCCACCCACCGGGCCTGGCCGCCGCCCCGGCAACGTCGCCGGCCAGAGCCTGTCGGCTACGCCAGCGACACCAAACGCCTCCTGTCGGCTACGCCAGCGACACTAATAGGCGATGTCGATGGCGTAGCCGACAGGTTGGCGGACCTGTCGATGGCGTAGCCGACAGGTCGCGGGACCCTACGTCGCAGTGACGCGAGAACACCCTCGGGCCTTCAGTGACAATGAAGGCGGTTGCCCGCCCGAGTGGTTTACGCGGCCGGCGGGCGGCTGGTGCGGGGATGGCTTCGAGGAACTCCGGGGGAGTCCAGCTGCGCGCCTGACGAAGCTCTCCTCGAGGGCGACGCGCACCGCGGGCACGCGTTCGGCCGGCATCAGGGCCAGGACCGAGCCGCCGAAGCCGCCGCCGATCATCTTCGCGCCGTACGCGCCCGCCTCGATGGCGACGTCCACCGCGACGTCCGCCTGCGGCCAGGAGACCTCGAAGTCGTCGCGCAGCGACGCGTGCCCTTCGGTCAGCAGCTTTCCCGTAAACGGGTAGCTGTCGGACGTCGAGACATCCTGCAGGGCGGCCGCGATCGCCCGGGCCCGGATGCTGTCGGTGACGACGTGCCGGGCCCGACGCCGCAGCACCGGATCGGCCAGCCGCTCAACTGCGGCCGGATCGGTCACCAGGCCGAGCGCGGGCACGCCAAGCAGCCGGGCCGCCTCCTCGCACTCGGCCCGGCGTGCGGCGTACTCGCCGGACACGAGCGCGTGCGGCACCCGGGTGCTCCACGATCAGCGCGGCCGCCCCGCCGCCGAGGGCTGGAACGGGACCTGGGTGGTGCCGAGCGTCCGGCAGTCGAGCAGCATGGCGTGGCCGGCCTGGCAGAGCAGGGCCGCGGACTGGTCGATGATGCCGGTCGGCGCGCCGACGAACTCGTTCTCCGCCCGCTTGGCGATCTTCGCCAGCTTTTCCCGCGGCACCGACAGGCCGGACAGCGAGCACAGCGCCAGCGCGACCGAGCACTCGAGCGCGGCTGAGGACGACACGCCCGCGCCGACCGGCAGGTCGGAGTCGATGTCGATCGAGGCGCCGACGATGTCGAGCCCGGCCGCCCGCAGCGCCCAGGCCACGCCCGCCGGGTACGCGGCCCAGCCGGTCACCGAGCGGGGCGCCAGCGAGTCGAGCGACAGCGTGACCGGCTCGGCCGGCTTCTGCCTGGACCGGAGCACCAGCAGGCCGTCCTCGCGTGCGGCGGCGGTGGCGGTCACGCCCTGGGCGAGCGCGAACGGGAGCACGAACCCCTCGTTGTAGTCGGTGTGCTCGCCCATCAGGTTGGCCCGCCCCGGAGCGAACCAGGCTTCCGTGCTCATCGCCGCGCTCAACACCGCCCTCTCCCGAAGCACTGCGCTTCTTCCAAGCACTGCGCTTCTTCTAACACCGCGCCCCTTCCGGGCGCTGCCGCCTCCACGGGCGCAAACGCTATCCCGTTTACACTGGCGGCAGGAACTGGCCTGGGCGTAAAAGTGCGGATACCCTGCCGGGACAGCGTTCAACGGGTGGGCAACGGAGGAAGTCGGCGATCGCAGCGTGAGCAGGGTCGTCCTGGACGTGGTCATCGTCCTCATCATCGTGTCCATCGGCGGGTTCTTCTCGGCCTCGGAGATGGCCCTGGTCTCGCTCCGCGAGGGCCAGGTACGGTCGCTGAGCAGGCGCGGCAAGCGCGGCGCGAAGGCCGCGCGGCTAGCGTCGGACCCGAACCGGTTCCTGTCCGCCGTGCAGATCGGCGTCGACGCTGGCGACGCTGGTGGCCGGCTCCTTCGGCGCCGACACGCTGGTCGGGCTGCTGCACAGCTGGCTGATCAGGCACAACGTGTCCGGCGCGGTGGCCTCGCCGCTCGCCTTCGCGGTCGTCACCGTGTGCATCACGTTCGTCAGCCTGGTACTCGGCGAGCTCGCCCCCAAGCGGATCGCGCTGCAGCGGACGGTGCCGCTGGCGCTGTTCGCGGCGCCGCTCCTGGACCGGATCGCGACGCTGGCGAGGCCGGTCGTCTGGCTGCTGTCGGTGACCGTCAACGTGGTCGTCACGCTGCTCGGCGGCGACCCCAGGCAGGGCCGCGAGGCGATGACCGAGGGGGAGATCCGCGAGCTGGTGACCGGAACCCAGACGCTCAGCGTGGACGAGCGGCGCATCGTCGGCGAGGTCTTCGACGCCGGGAAGCGGCAGATCCGCGAGGTGCTGCTGCCGCGCACCGAGGTCGAGTTCCTGTCGGCCGGGATCACGGTCGGCGAGGCGGCGCAGATCGCCGCCAGCGTCCCCTACTCGCGGCTGCCGGTCTACCAGGGCTCGTACGACAACGTGGTCGGGTTCGTGCACATCAGGGACCTGCTCGGCCCGGGTGCACCCGAGCGCTCGACGCTGGTCGACCAGGTGGTGCGGCCGATCAAGTTCCTGCCGATCAGCAAGACGGTGCTGTCGGCCCTGTCCGAGATGCGCCGCGAGCGGGCCCACATGGCGATCGTGGCCGACGAGTACGGCGGCACGGCTGGCATCGTCACGCTCGAGGACCTGGTCGAGGAGCTCGTCGGCGACATCAGGGACGAGTACGACACCGGCGAGGCGCCCGCCAAGAAGCTCCCGCGCGGCGAGGTCGACGTGGACGGCCTGCTCAACCTGGACGAGTTCGCCGAGCAGACGGGGATCCGGCTCCCCGAAGGGCCCGTACGAGACGGTCGCGGGCTACGTGCTCGCCGCCCTCGGCGAATTGCCGCGGGAAGGCGATTCCGTCCCGGTCCCCGGCTACATCATCACCGTCACCGAGATGGACGCCCGCCGCATCGCCCGCCTCCGGGTGACCCCAGTCCCCGAACCGGCCCCGCCCCACGAACCGGCCCCGCCCCACGAACCGGCCCCGCCCCACGAACCGGCCCCCGCCCCGGCACCCGAGCCGACCCCCGCCCCGGAGCCGACCCCAGACCGGCCCCGGCAACCCGGTACGCCCGACGCCGGCGGCCCCGGCGTCACCGGCTAACCGGGCGGTCATGGCCGTCGCGCCAACTAGACTGTGCCGTTACATGGGGAAAGTGGCTGGTGGAAGGCGGTTGGTGTGTCTGGGCCTGGTGGGTTTGACACCGTTCTGGTGGTTGACTTCGGCGCGCAGTACGCACAGCTGATCGCCCGCCGGGTACGCGAGTGCCACGTCTATTCCGAGATCGTCCCGTCGACGATGCCGGTCAGCGAGATGCTGGCCAGGCAGCCGAAGGCGATCATCTTGTCCGGCGGCCCTGCCTCGGTCTACGCCGACGGCGCTCCGAGCGCGCCCGAGGGTCTGTTCGACAGCGGGCGTGCCCGTCTTCGGCATCTGCTACGGGCACCAGGTCATGGTCCGCGAGCTCGGCGGAACGGTCGAGCGGACCGGCGCGGCCGAGTACGGCGGCACGCCGCTGCAGGTCCAGCCCGAAGGCGGGCGGCTGCTCGGCGGCCTCGGCTCCGAGCTCAGCGTCTGGATGTCGCACGGCGACACCTCCACCGTCGCGCCGGCCGGCTTCACCGTGACCGCGCGGACCGCGGCCACTCCGGCCGCGGCGGTCGAGAACCCGGAGCTCGGCCTCTACGGCGTGCAGTTCCACCCCGAGGTGATGCACACCGAGTACGGGACGCAGATCCTGCGCCGGTTCCTCGAGGCGGCCGGGTGCCGGCCGACCTGGACGATGCTGAACATCGTCGAGGAGCAGACCGAGCGGATCAGGGAGCAGGTCGGCGGCGGCCGCGCCATCTGCGGGCTGTCCGGCGGGGTGGACTCGGCGGTCGCCGCGGCGCTGGTCCAGCGGGCCATCGGAGAACGGTTGACCTGCGTGTTCGTCGACCACGGGCTGCTTCGCAAGGGCGAGGCGGAGCAGGTCGAGCACGACTTCGTGGCGGCCACCGGGGTCAGACTGCACGTGGTCGACGCGGCGGCGGAGTTCCTCAGCGCGCTGGCGGGCGTCACCGACCCGGAGGCCAAGCGGAAGATCATCGGCCGGGAGTTCATCCGCGCCTTCGAGCGCGCGGCCAGGGAGATCACCCAGGAGGCGGGCGCGCACGGCGAGTCGACCGAGTTCCTCGTCCAGGGCACGCTCTACCCGGACGTGGTCGAGTCGGGCGGCGGCACCGGCACCGCCAACATCAAGTCGCACCACAACGTGGGCGGGCTTCCCGACGACCTGAAGTTCCGGCTCGTCGAGCCGCTCCGCGCGCTGTTCAAGGACGAGGTGCGCCGGGTCGGCGAGGAGCTCGGGCTGCCGGCGAGATCGTCTGGCGGCAGCCGTTCCCCGGGCCCGGCCTCGGCATCAGGATCATCGGCGAGGTCACGCGCCGACCGGCTGGCCGTGCTGCGCGAGGCGGACGCGATCGCCCGGGCGGAGATGACCGCGGCCGGCCTGGACAAGTCCGTCTGGCAGTGCCCGGTGGTGCTGCTGGCCGACGTGCGCTCGGTCGGCGTCCAGGGCGACGGCAGGACCTACGGCCACCCGGTGGTACTGCGCCCGGTGACCAGCGAGGACGCGATGACGGCGGACTGGGCGAGGCTGCCCTACGAGGTGCTCGCGCGGATCTCGACCCGGATCACCAACGAGGTCCGCGAGGTCAACCGGGTGGCGCTCGACATCACCAGCAAGCCGCCGGGCACCATCGAGTGGGAATGAGCAGGCCGACCGGCTAACCGCCGGTCGCCGACCGGCTAACCGCCGGTCCGCCGACCGGCTAACCGCCGCCCGCCGACCGGCTAACCGGGCCGACCAGGCCGGAGCAGCGCCTCGGCCAGCGCGAGCACCGTGTCCTCAAGCGACGCGATGCGCGCTATGACGTCGGCGCCGGTCGCCTCGACGCCCTTGGCGACGGCTTCCTCGAGGCTGACGGGCTGCTCCCTGAGCGTGGACTCGAGCGCGCGGACCCGGTCGTACTGGTCGTCGAGCCGCTCGTCGAGCCGCTCGAGCCGGGCGGTGAGCTTGCTGTCGAGCGTGCCGAGGCTGGCCGCGAGGCCGTCGAGCGAGGCCGCGATCCCGGCCGCGCTCGCGTCGTCGAGGTCGTTCAGCCGCTGGCGGATGTCCTGCAGCGCGGCGGCGGTCGTCCGCTCCTCGACGATGTGATCCTGCACGGTGCGCGCGAGCAGCTCGCGCATCCGGTCGGCGGCGGCGTGCTGCCCGGTGTAGCCGTTGTAGCCGGGAGGGCCGGACTGGCTGGCGCGCAACAGCAGTTGATTGTTGCCCGACTGGTCCATCGTGCTCCTTCAAGCAAGCGCTCCGGGTGAGGGGTGGAGTGGAATCACTTTAGTAGCTCAGCGTGCTCACTCGTGCGCAAGCCGCTAAAACTCCGGATCGCGCCCGGTGGCCGGCGACCGGCCCGGCGGGCCGTGTTGACGGGTGTCTTCGGCGGCGGCTAGTGTTCGGGATTAGCACTCACTGATGTAGAGTGCTAATGCGACGAGGCAGGTCTGACCCCCGCGACGGCAGGCTGCGTCTGGTCGCCATCGCAAGCCAACTTTCCATTACGTTTCCGGAGGGGGAGGTCAGATCGTGACGACCGCCACCAAGGTTGTAATCAAGCCGCTCGAAGACCGCATCGTGGTCAAGCCGCTCGAGGCTGAGCAGGTCACTGCGTCCGGGCTGGTCATCCCGGACACCGCGAAGGAGAAGCCCCAGGAGGGCAAGGTCCTCGCGGTCGGTCCGGGTCGGTTCGACGACAAGGGCGCTCGCGTCCCCGTCGACGTCAAGGTCGACGACGTGGTGCTGTACAGCAAGTACGGCGGCACCGAAGTGAAGTACTCGGGCGAGGAGTACCTGGTGCTCTCGGCCCGCGACGTGCTCGCGATCATCGAGAAGTAGATCAAGCGCCCGCGCGTGCCCCCGGCGGCCCGTCACATCGGGCGGCCGGGGGCCCGTCGGCGGCACCCAGGTCCAAGTACCGCACCTGATCCAACCGTAGGTTGAGGTAAGTCAATGCCCAAGATCCTGGAGTTCGACGAGGACGCCCGACGCCACCTTGAGCGTGGCGTGGACAAGCTCGCCGACACCGTCAAGGTGACGCTCGGCCCGCGCGGCCGCAACGTCGTCATCGACAAGAAGTGGGGCGCTCCCACGATCACCAACGACGGCGTGACCGTCGCCAAGGAGATCGAGCTGGAGAACCCCTACGAGAACCTTGGCGCCCAGCTCGCCAAGGAAGTCGCCACCAAGACGAACGACGTCGCCGGTGACGGCACCACCACCGCGACCGTGCTCGCGCAGGCGATGGTCCACCTCGGGCTCCGCTCGGTTGCGGCCGGCGCCAACCCGATGGACCTCAAGCGCGGCATCGACATCGCCGCCGCCGAGGTGTCCGAGCGGCTGCTCAAGTCCGCCCGCGAGGTGGAGGAGCAGACCGAGATCGCGCACGTCGCGACCATCTCCGCCCAGGACGTCAAGATCGGCGAGCTCATCGCCGAGGCGTTCGCCAAGGTCGGCAAGGACGGCGTGGTCACCGTCGAGGAGTCCCCGACGATGGGCCTCGAGCTGGAGTTCACCGAGGGCCTGCAGTTCGACAAGGGCTACGTCTCGCAGTACTTCGTCACCGACCAGGAGCGTCTTGAGGCGGTGCTCGAGGACGCGTACGTCCTCGTCCACCAGGACAAGATCTCCTCGATGGCCGACTTCCTGCCGCTGCTCGAGAAGGTCGCGCAGACCAAGAAGCCGCTGCTGGTCATCGCCGAGGACGTGGAGGGCGAGGCGCTCGCCACGATCGTCGTCAACAAGATCCGCGGCCTGCTCAACATCGTCGCGGTGAAGGCGCCGGGCTTCGGCGACCGTCGCAAGGCCATGCTCGGCGACATCGCCACGCTGACCGGCGCGACCCTCGTCACCGAGGACCTCGGCATCAAGCTGGAGTCGGTCGGCCTCGACGCGCTCGGCTCCGCCCGGCGCATCGTGGTGACCAAGGACAACACCACGATCGTGGACGGCGCCGGCGACCAGACCGCGATCGAGGAGCGGATCCGCCAGATCCAGACCGAGATCGAGGCGACCGACTCCGACTGGGACCGCGAGAAGCTGCAGGAGCGGCTGGCCAAGCTCTCCGGCGGGGTCTGCGTGCTCCGGGCCGGCGCGGCCACCGAGGTCGAGCTCAAGGAGAAGAAGCACCGCCTTGAGGACGCGATCTCGGCCACCAGGGCCGCGATCGAAGAGGGCATCATCGTCGGCGGCGGCGCGGCGCTCGTGCACGTCGCGGCCGACCTCGACGACCTCGGCAAGACCGGCGACGTGGCGACCGGCGTGCTGCGTCGTCAGCAAGGCGCTGTCCGAGCCGGCTCGCTGGATCGCGCTGAACGCGGGCCAGGAGGGCTCGGTCGTGGTGGCGAAGATCGCCGACCCTGCCCGCCGGGCACGGCTACAACGCCGCCACCGGCGAGTACGGCGACCTGATGGCGCAGGGCGTCATCGACCCGGTCAAGGTCACCCGGTCCGCCGTGCAGAACGCCGCGTCCATCGCCGGCATGCTGCTGACGACCGAGACCCTGATCGTCGAGAAGCCGGACGAGGAGAGCCCGCGCCGGCCGACGGCCACTCGCACGGCCACTCGCACTAGTCAGCGAGCCGCCTCGCGATAGCGGGACAGCACCGCGCGAACGCGGGGGCCACGGATCACCGTGGCCCCCGCGTTCGCGTTTGGCGGATTATGTCTCCTGGTGAGACATCCCACCAGCGGGACAGGAAGGGTAACGGCCGTCGGCCTGTTCAGTAGGATGGACATCAATCCCACCGTTACCAGCTGCCACGTCCATGCAGCGATGAGCCGTGAGGGCATCATGACCGAGTCACCGAAGTTCTCCCCGGTAGGCCTGACGTACGATGACGTGCTGCTGCTTCCGGCGCACTCGGAGCTGATGCCGAGCGAGGCGGACACCGGCACCCGGATCACCCGCAGGCACCGGCTCCGCATCCCGATCGTCTCGTCGCCGATGGACACGGTCACCGAGGCCCGGATGGCGATCGCGATGGCGCGCCAGGGCGGCGTCGGCGTGCTCCACCGCAACCTCTCCATCGAGGAGCAGACCCAGCAGGTCGACCTGGTGAAGCGGTCCGAGGCCGGGATGATCACCGACCCGGTGACCTGCGGGCCGGACGCGACGCTCGCGGACGTGGAGCGGCTGTGCGCGCACTACCGGATCTCCGGCGTGCCGGTGACCAGCGACGACGGCACGCTCCTGGGCATCGTGACAAACCGCGACATCAGGTTCGAGTCCGACCATGTCCCGGCCGGTCGACCGAGGTCATGACCACGATGCCGCTGGTCACCGCCCCGGTCGGGGTGGCCGCGGAGGAGGCGCTCCGGCTGCTCAAGGCAGCACAAGATCGAGAAGCTCCCGCTGGTCGACGAGGGCGGCCGGCTGCGCGGCCTGATCACGGTCAAGGACTTCACCAAGAGCGAGAAGTTCCCCAACGCGACCAAGGACGCCGGCGGCCGCCTGGTCGTCGGGGCGGCGGTCGGCGTCGGCGAGGACGCCAAGCGCCGGGCCCAGTCGCTCATCGAGGCCGGGGTGGACTTCCTCGTCGTGGACACCGCGCACGGCCACGCGCAGTCGGTCCTCGACATGGTCCGGCAGATCAAGGCGAACACCGACATCGAGGTGATCGGCGGCAACGTGGCCACCCGGCAGGGCGCGCAGGCGCTGATCGACGCGGGCGTGGACGGCGTCAAGGTCGGCGTCGGCCCCGGCTCGATCTGCACCACCCGGGTCGTCGCGGGCGTCGGCGTCCCGCAGGTGACCGCGATCTACGAGGCGAGCCTGGCCGCCCGCCCGGCCGGCATCCCGGTCATCGGCGACGGCGGCCTGCAGTACAGCGGCGACATCGCCAAGGCGATCGCGGCCGGCGCGGACACGGTCATGCTCGGCAGCCTGCTGGCCGGCTGCGAGGAGAGCCCGGGCGAGATGGTCTTCGTCAACGGCAAGCAGTACAAGATGTACCGCGGCATGGGGTCCCTGGGCGCCATGCGCAACCGGGAGCGCGGCAAGTCCTACTCCAAGGACCGCTACTTCCAGGACGACGTGCTGCGCGAGGACAAGCTGATCCCCGAGGGCATCGAGGGCCAGGTGCCGTTCCGCGGCCCGCTCTCGGCGGTGGCCGACCAGCTCGTCGGCGGCCTGCGGATGGCCATGGGCTACTGCGGCGCCAGGACCATCGCGGAACTGCAGGAGGCGCGGTTCGTCCAGATCACGTCGGCCGGGCTCAAGGAGAGCCACCCGCACGACGTGCAGATGACGGTCGAGGCCCCGAACTACAGCGGCCGGAAGTAAGGGAAGCAAAGAACTCCAGTGACTGACATCGAGATCGGGCGCGGCAAGACCGGGCGCCGGGCGTACTCACTCGACGAGATCGGCATCGTGCCCGCCCGGCGGACCCGCGACCCGGAAGAGGTGTCGATCGCCTGGCAGATCGACGCCTACCGGTTCGGCATGCCGCTGATCGCCTGCCCGATGGACAGCGTCGTCTCGCCCGCCACCGCGATCGCGATCGGCAAGCTCGGCGGCCTCGGCGTGCTCGACCTCGAGGGCCTGTGGACCCGCTTCGACGACCCCGAGCCGCTGCTGGCCGAGGTGGCCGAGCTCGGCGAGGAGGCCGCCACCCGGCGGCTGCAGGAGATCTACGCCGAGCCGATCAAGGAAGAGCTGATCGGCCGCCGCATCGAGGAGATCTCCAAGGGCGGGGTGATCACCGCCGCCGCGCTCTCGCCGCAGCGCACCGCGCGCTACTACAAGGCGGTCGTGGACGCGGGCGCCGACATCTTCGTCATCCGCGGCACCACGGTGAGCGCCGAGCACGTCTCCGGCCGGGCCGAGCCGCTCAACCTCAAGCAGTTCATCTACGAGCTCGACATCCCGGTCATCGTCGGCGGCTGCGCCACCTACACGGCGGCGCTGCACCTGATGCGGACCGGCGCCGCGGGCGTGCTGGTCGGCTTCGGCGGCGGCAGCGGCCACACCACCGCGGCCGTGCTCGGCGTCGCGGTGCCGATGGCGACCGCGATCGCCGACGTCGCGGCCGCCCGCCGCGACTACCTGGACGAGTCCGGCGGCCGGTACGTGCACGTGATCGCCGACGGCTCGATGACCCGCAGCGGCGACATCGCCAAGGCCCTCGCGCTCGGCGCCGACGCGGTGATGGTCGGCTCGCCGCTGGCCCGCACGCACGAGGCGCCCGGCCGCGGCTACCACTGGGGGAGCGAGGCCAACCACCCCGAGCTGCCCCGCGGCGCCCGGCTCAAGGTCCCCACGATCGGCACGATCGAGCAGATACTGCAACGGCCCGTCCACCGTTCCCGACGGTTCGATGAACCTGATGGGCGCGCTCAAGCGGACGATGGCCACCGCCGGGTACACCGAGCTGAAGGAGTTCCAGCGGGTGGAGGTCGTCGTGACGCCGCCTGATGCCCGACGCCGATAAACTTCACGCCCATGGGCACTCGTCGCGTATTCTCCGGCATCCAGCCGACCGCCGATTCGTTTCACCTGGGCAACTACCTCGGCGCGGTCAGGCAGTGGGTGGACCTGCAGGCGTCAAGGGACGCGATCTACTGCGTGGTGGACCTGCACGCGATCACCGTCCCGTATGACCCGCAGACGCTGCGCCGCCGCACCCGGGTGGCGGCCGCCCAGCTGTTCGCGGCGGGCCTTGACCCGGAGCGGTGCATCCTGTTCGTGCAGAGCCAGGTGCCCGAGCACGCCGAGCTCAACTGGGTGCTCGGCTGCCTGACCGGGTTCGGCGAGGCGAGCAGGATGACCCAGTTCAAGGACAAGTCGGCCAAGGGCGGCGCCGACCAGGCGTCGGTCGGGCTCTTCACCTACCCGGTCCTGCAGGCGGCCGACATCCTGCTCTACCAGGCCGACGAGGTGCCGGTGGGCGAGGACCAGCGGCAGCACCTGGAGCTGTCGCGCAACCTGGCGCAGCGCTTCAACCACCGGTTCGGCGAGACGTTCACCGTGCCCGCGCCGTACATCCTGCCCGCCGTGTCGAAGATCACCGACCTGCAGGACCCGACCAGCAAGATGTCCAAGTCGTCCTCCTCGCCGCAGGGCATCATCGACCTGCTCGACGAGCCCGCCGCGATCCGGCGCAAGATCAACCGGGCGGTGACCGACGCCGAGTCGGTCGTCCGCGCGGACGATGAGGCCAAGCCGGGCGTGACCAACCTGCTCCGGATCTTCTCCGCCCTGTCGGGCGACCCGATCGACGACATCGCCGCCCGCTACGGCGACGCGGGCTACGGCGGCTTCAAGAAGGATCTCGGCGAGCTCATGGTGGGCACGTTCGCCCCGGTCAGGGAGCGGACGGCCAAGTACCTGGCCGACCCCGACAGCCTCGACGCGCTGCTCGCGGAGGGCGCTCGGCGCGCCCGCAGGATCGCCGGCGAGACGATGGTGGCGGTCCGCGATCGGTGCGGCTTTCCCCCGCTGAGTTCCTAAAATCAGTCGGCCGAACGGTCCCGGGCGTCTGTAACAGGAGCAACTGGACTTCAAAGGTCAATCAGCACTATTGCGGGACGATTCAATATTCCAGGGCTGGAAACGCTAGAGAAGCACCCGTAGCGTGAAATTTAGCCGCGAGACGCTCTCGGCGCCCCCTGGAGGCCTGTCATGACGATCGAGTGGAACCCCTCTGCCGGACCGACGCTCGGCGTCGAATGGGAGGTGCAGCTCATCGACGCGGAGACGCGCCTGCTCAGGCAGGATGCGTCGGCCGTGCTGGCCGATCTGCCGGGCCTGCTTGAGAGCGGCGAGCATCCGAAGATGCGCCATGAGCTGATGGAGTCCACGATCGAGGTGGTGACCGGCATCTGCGGAACCGTGGCCGAGGCCAAGGCGGATCTCGCCCTGTCGCTGAAGGATTTGCAGCGTGCGGCCGAGTCGCACGGCATCGTGCTTGCCAGCTCGGGAACGCATGCGATGAGCCACTGGCGGGACGGGAAGATGGCGCCGAGCCAGCGCTACGCCGAGCTTGTGCAGGAGATCCAGTACCCGTCCCGCAGAGCTCAGACCATGGCCGTGCACGTGCACGTTGGGTTGCGCGACGAACACCGGGCGATGCCGGTGATTAACGCCCTGGCCGTATACCTGCCGCACCTGCTCGGCCTCAGCGCGTCCAGCCCCTACTGGTGCGGCGAGGCGACCGGCCTCGCCTCGAGCAGGTCGGTGGTCTTCGGCTCGCTGCCGCAGGCCGGGCCGCCGCTCGGCCTGCCCGACTGGAAGTCGTTCGAGGACTACATGGCCTGCCAGCTGCGGGCGGGCACGATCCGAACGATCAAGGAGGTCTGGTGGGACGTCCGGCCGCACCCGGACTTCGGCACGGTCGAGATCAGGGTGGCCGACGCGGTCCCCACGTTCCGCGAGGTCGGCATGATGGCCGCGCTCGCCCAGTGCCTCGTCCACCTGTTCGACACCCAGCTCGACCGCGGGTACCGGCTGCCGTCGCGCGCGCCCTGGGTGATCGCCGACAACAAGTGGCGCGCCACCCGGCACGGGCTCGACGCGGCCATCATCACCAGCGATTCCGGCGCCACCGCCCCGCTGCGGGACGAGGTCTATGAGCTTCTTCGTGACCTTGAGCCGGTAGCATGGCGGCTTGGGTGCGCCGAGGAGCTCGCGGTCGCCACCGAGGTCCTCGAATGCGGCGCCCCGTACGAGCGGCAGCGCGCCGTGCACAGCAGCGAGGGCGACCTGACGAGCGTGGTGGACGCGCTCGTGACCGAGTTCGCGGAGGACAAGTTCGTCCTCCGGGGGGATGGCGTTCATGGTGGATGACCTGGGCGGAGACCTTGGCTAGGCAGGCCGACCCGGACGGCAGGCAGGTGTTCCGATCGCCGATCGCGACCCTGATCTGGTGGATCTGGGTGCTGTTCGCGGTCGGCAACCTGATCGACCTGGCGGTGCAGGGCCGTGATCACCTGTCGGTCATCGCCGCCTGCACCCTGCTTGTCATCACCGGGGTCGTGTACGCGACCGCGCAGCGGCCGAGGATCATCGCCGACGACGACGGGCTGACGATCGTCAACCCGGTCCGCGAGCACCGGGTCGGCTGGCCGGCCGTGGTCGGGTTCGACTCGACCGAGCTGCTCCGCGTCCGCTGCCTGTGGACGGCCGAGGACGGCACCCAGAGCGACCTGCGGTCGTTCTACGCCTGGGCGGTGCACTCCTCGCGCCGTCGGCAGGTCGCGGCCGAGATGCGGGCGCAGCGGCGGGCCCGCGGGGGCAGCGGCGGCCGCGGGGTCCGCTTCGGAGGTTTCGGCTCGCCGGTGCCGATCGACGACGCCCCGCCGCCCGCCCCGCTCGGGCTCGACGTCGATGTCGTCGTCGCGACCCTGACCGAGCGGGTCGAGCAGGTCAGGTCGGACGGCGTCGACGTGCGGGCGCAGCGGCCGGTCTCCAGCTGGTCCTGGCCCGCGATCGCGGCCATCCTCGTGCCCGTGCTGGCCCTGGTGCTGGCCGTCGTCCTCTAAGGGCCGGAGGCGGCGGTCGGGCCGAGGCGGCACGGGGGAGGTGGGCCAGAGGCCGACGGGCGAGCTGAGGTCGGCGCCCTGGCTAGCTGCCGGTTGGGCGGGTTGGACGGCCTGGCCTGGAGCCAGTCGATGTAGTCGGCCGGCGCGCCCGCCTTGACGGCGGCGTCAACCAGGATCGAGAGCCGCTCGGCCGAGGGCAGTCCGCCCTCGTAGGCGTCGAGCACGTAGAGCCACGCGAGCTGGTCCCCGTCGAGGGTCTGCACGCGGACCTTGATCTTGCTGTAGAAGCCAAGGTTAACGCCGTCCCAGACGTCGAGTTCCTTCTCGTCGACCTCGGGGACGTCGTAGAGCGCGACGAACGTGCGCTGCGCGGTGTCCTCGACCACGGTGGTGAGGGCGCCGTCCCAGCCGAGCTCGTCGCCGCCGAACGTCAGGCGCCAGCCTTCCAGCCACCCGGTGCCCCGTTGCGGGGAGTGCGGGCAGCGCAGGAGCATCTGCGCCGGATCCATGTTGCTGCCGTAGGCGGCGTAAAGGGCCACGCTAACTAAGCGTACGGCGTAATCGACGGGGGCGACGTACAACCTAGTGGGTAACGTCCGGGATAATTGCTCAACGTGACCCTGCCACGTCCACGCGTCGCGATCCTGGGCGGCGGGCCAGGCGGCTACGAAGCCGCACTCGTGGCCTCCCAGCTCGGAGCCGAGGTAACCGTCGTCGATGAGGACGGTCTCGGCGGCGCCTGCGTGCTTACCGACTGCGTGCCGAGCAAGACGCTGATCGAGTCGTCGTCGACCATGACCTCGCTCGGCCGCGCGGCCTCGCTCGGGCTGCAGTTGGCCGACGGCGGCAACCCCGTGCTCGGGGTGGACGCGCCCGCGCTCTACACCCGGATCAAGGCGCTGGCGGCGGACCAGTCGAACGACATCACCGAGCACCTGGAGGCCGAGGGCATCCGGGTTATCCGGGCCAGGGGCCGCCTGGCCGGGGGCCCGCTCGGGAGCCCGCACACGATCGAGGCCGACGGCGCGACCGTGCAGGCGGACGCGGTGCTGATCGCGACCGGGGCGTCGCCGCGGGCGCTGCCCGACGGTGCCCCGGACGGCGAGCGCATCCTGACCTGCCGCCAGATCTACGACCTGCCCGAGCTGCCGCCGGAGCTGATCGTGGTCGGCTCCGGGGTGACCGGGGCCGAGTTCGCCAGCGCCTTCCAGGCGCTCGGCTCGCAGGTCACGCTGGTGTCGTCGCGGGAGCGGGTGCTGCCGCACGAGGACAAGGACGCCGCTGTCGTCATCGAGGGCGTGTTCCGGCGGCGCGGCATGAACGTGCTGGGCAAGTCGCGGGCGGAGTCGGTCCGCCGCAAGGGCGACGGCGTGGTCGTCACGCTGGCCGACGGCCGGGAGGTGACCGGCACGCACTGCCTGCTCACCGTCGGCATGGCCCCGGCCACGGCCGGGATCGGCCTCGCGGAGGCGGGCGTCCACCTCGACTCGCGCCAGTTCATCGAGGTGGACCGGGTCTCCCGCACGTCCGTGCCCGGCGTCTACGCGGCGGGCGACTGCACCGGCGTGCTGATGCTGGCCTCGGTCGCGGCGATGCAGGGCCGGATCGCGATGTGGCACGCGCTGGGCGAGTCGGTCCACCCGATCAGGCTCAGCCACGTGGCGTCGACGATCTTCACCGACCCCGAGATCGCCTCGGTTGGCGTCTCGCAGGCCATCGTCGACCGGGGCGAGGTGCCGGCCCGGGTGGTCAAGCTGCCGCTCGCCACCAACCCGAGGGCGAAGATGGGCGGCTTCCGCGACGGCTTCGTCAAGGTCTTCGCCCGCCCCGGCACCGGCCTGGTGCTCGGCGGCGTGGTCGTCGCGCCGAGGGCGAGCGAGCTGATCCTGCCGCTGTCGATCGCGATCGAGCAGAACCTGTCGGTCGAGCAGATCGCGCACACCTTCTCGATCTACCCGTCCCTGTCGGGCTCGGTCACCGAGGCCGCCCGCACGGTCATGGAGTTCGGCACCGACGCGATCGCCTAGCCGAAACCGCCGCCGTTCCGGCTCGGGGCCATCAAGCCCCGTCCCGCTATGGCCCCTGGGGCCACGACGAACCGTTATAGCCCTGTGGGCCCAAGGCGATGGCACACCGTGGGCCACGGGCCCGTAACCGTTATAGCCCTGGGCCCCAAGGCCAATCGGTTGTAGCCCTGGGGGCCACAGGCCCGCTCTTCGGCCCGGTGGGCCACGGGCTGGATCGTCCGATCGGGGCTGCCCCAGTCGTCGGCGGCCTTGCCGGTGGGGCGGCCGTGGCCAGTCGGCGGCCGCAGGCGCGTCAGAGGGTGATGTCGGCGCGGTCCGGGGTGCGCTCGCGGGCGAGCATCGCGTCCTCCTGGGCGGCCCACCGGTCCCAGTGGGGGACGAACGTGGCGCCGTCGCGGTCGAGCGCCCGCTTCTTTCGCACCGGGGCGGGGACCTCGAGCCAGACCAGCACGCTCTCGAACGCGGCCGCGCGCCGGGCCCCGGCCCCGACTCCCTCCACGACCAGAATCGGCGGGGGCTCGAGCGCCGCCGGCTCGGCCCACTCCCCGGCAATCCAGTCATAGCGGGGCACGCGCGCCGCCCGCCCGGCCGCCAGCGGCTCCAGCACCGCCGAGACGAGCAGGTCGATCCCGTGCTCGAGGCCGTCCCAGCCGCCGTACAGGTCCTCGAGCGACACAACCGGCGCCCGCAGACGGTCGCGCAGCGCCGCCGCCAGCGACGTCTTGCCGGATCCAGAGCGCCCGTCGACGGCCACCACACGGCTGCCGCCCGCGCGTGGTGCGGCGCTGGCCAGCGCCGCGATGATGCGGGTGATCCCGTCACCGAACAAGTCTGCTTCGCTCACCCGACCTCCGGCACCTTCAGCACCGCCGCCCCTTCCGTCCGCGTCTACGGATTGTGTCCGAAATGCCCGGTCAGTGAGCCGGGCGGCCGGTATCGGGGTCGTTCGGGACCGGCAGATCGTGCTGGTGGAGCCGGGACGCGCGGATGTCGCCGGCGCTGATCGCGACCGTGCCGACGCTCGCGACCAGCGCGAACAGCGGCACCGCGACACGGAGCCAGACCGGTCCGGGCAGGAACGCCAGCGCTATGCAGATCGGCACCATGAGCACCAGCAGCCGCCGGATGGTCCGGCCGCGCCAGCCCGCGTCGATCAGCTCGTGCCGCACCCACTCCCGGTTCTTCGGCGGCAGCCGGAACCCGATCGAGAACAGCAGCCAGCCCCAGATGCTCGGGTCTCCAGGCAGCCGCGGCATCCCCATCAGTCCCTTCGGTTGCAGTCCCTTCGGTTACTCCTTGATCTGGCAGATCTCGGTGTCGGCGGAGACGGTCTGGCCGACCTCGACGGCGAGGCCGGTGACGGTGCCGTCCTTGTGCGCGGTCAGCGGCTGCTCCATCTTCATCGCCTCCAGGATCACCACCGTGTCGCCCGCCTTGACCTCGGTCCCCTCGGCCGCGACGATCTTCACGATCGTGCCCTGCATGGGCGTGACCAGGGCGTCGCCGCCAGCGCGCGTGGCGCGGCCCGCGGGCGCCGCGGCCGGCACCGCGCGAACCCCTGGACCGCTCGGCCGGGGCCGCGCGGCCGCCGAGGCCGGCACGCGCGAGCATCGCCGGCACCACCACCTCGATCCGCTTTCCGCCGACCTCGACCGTCAGCCGCTCCCGGGCGCGCTTCCGGCTCGGCGGCCGCGGCCGGCTGCGGTTCGAGCGCGGCGCTGAACTCGGTCTCGATCCAGCGGGTGTGCACGCCGAAGCTGTCGCCCGCGAACGCCGGGTCGTCGACCACGGCCCGGTGGAACGGCAGCACGGTCGGCATCCCGCCGATGGTGAACTCGGCCAGCGCGCGGCGGGACCGCTCGAGGGCCTGCTTCCGGCTCGCGCCGGTGACGACCAGCTTGCCGATCAGCGAGTCGAACGCCTGCGGCACCGTCTGCCCGGCGCCGTAGCCCGCGTCCAGCCGCACGCCCGGCCCCGACGGCGGGTTCCACTCGGTGATCGTGCCCGGCGCGGGCAGGAAGTTCCGGGCCGGGTCCTCGGCGTTGATCCGGAACTCGATGGAGTGCCCGCGCAGCGGCCGGGTCGTCGTAGCCGAGCGGCTCGCCATCGGCGATCCGGAACATCTCCCGCACCAGGTCGAGGCCTGCCACCTCCTCGGAGACCGGGTGCTCGACCTGGAGCCTGGTGTTCACCTCGAGGAAGCTGATCGTGCCGTCCTGGGCGACCAGGAACTCGCAGGTGCCGGCGCCGACGTAGCCCGCCTCGCGCAGGATCGCCTTGGACGCGGCGTAGAGCTGCTCGAGCTGCGCGTCGGACAGGAACGGGGCCGGCGCCTCCTCGACCAGCTTCTGGTGCCGGCGCTGCAGCGAGCAGTCGCGGGTCGAGACGACCACGACGTTGCCGTGCGCGTCGGCCAGGCACTGGGTCTCCACGTGCCGCGGCCGGTCCAGGTAGCGCTCGACGAAGCACTCGCCGTTGCCGAACGCCACCGTCGCCTCGCGGACGGCCGACTCGTACAGCTCGCCGATCTCCGTCCTCGGTGCGGGCGACCTTGAGGCCGCGGCCGCCGCCGCCGAAGGCGGCCTTGATCGCGATCGGCAGGCCGTAGGCCCTGGCGAACTCCCTGACCTCGTCCGGCCCGCTGACCGGGCCGTCGGTGCCGGGTGCGAGCGGCGCGCCGACCCGCTTGGCGATCTCCCGCGCGCGGACCTTGTCGCCGAGCGCCTCGATCGCCGCCGGCGGGCGGCCCGATCCAGGTCAGCCCGGCGTCGATGACCGCCGTGGCGAAGGCGGCGTTCTCGGCCAGGAAGCCGTAGCCCGGGTGCACGCCGTCGGCTTCGGCCCGCCGGGCGATCGCGATGATCTTGTCGACGTCCAGGTAGGTCTGCGCCGGGGTGCTGCCGTCGAGCGCGTACGCCTCGTCGGCGGCCCGCACATGCTGGGCGTCGAGATCCTGGTCGGAGTAGATGGCGACGCTGGCCAGGCCCGCGTCCTTGCAGGCGCGAGCCACCCGGACCGCGATCTCGCCGCGGTTCGCGATTAGAACTTTCCGCAATTTAGACCCCTGGTAGAGCTGGCATCCAGTTTCGTCGTAGCTGTGGGGAGTCTAGATCAGTACCGTGGGGTGCGTGCTGATCTGGGTACCCGCGAGCTGGGTCGCGACTGGACTGACCGGTCTCTCGAATACGGAGGTCGAGATCGTCGCGCTCGGCCGGGACGTCGGGCAGACCGGCGATGTGGGCGACGTCACCGTCCCCGAGAGCGTGGCCGAGGTCGAGTTCTACGTGCCGAGCTTCTTCCCGAGCACGGCCGGGGTCGAGGTGCTGAGCCGGATGCCGCGGCTCAAGGTGGTGCAGACGCTGACCGCGGGGGTCGACTGGCTCCGCCCGCACCTGCCGCCGGGCGTCGCCCTCTGCAACGCGCGCGGCGCGCACGACGCGTCGACCGCCGAGTGGGCGGTCGCGGCGATGCTCGGCGCGCTGCGCGGGTTCCCGGCCGTTCACCCGCGAGCAGGCCGAGGCGCGCTGGGCCTACCAGGGAACCGACCAGCTCGCGGGCAAGACCGTGCTGATCGTCGGCTACGGGTCGATCGGCGCGGCGGTGGAGCGGCGGCTGGCCGGGTTCGAGGTGACGGTCACCCGGGTGGCGCGCCGGGCCCAGGCCCGGCGTGGCCGGCCTGGCCGAGCTGCCGGCCCTGCTGCCGTCCGCCGACGTGGTCGTGCTGCTGGTCCCGGCCACGCCGGAGACCACGAGGATGGCCGACGCCGGGTTCCTCGGCCTGATGAAGGACGGCGCGCTGCTCGTCAACGCGGCCAGGGGGACCGTGGTGGACACCGCGGCGCTGGTGGCCGAGGTGGCGAGCGGCCGGCTGCGGGCCGCGCTCGACGTGACCGACCCGGAGCCGCTGCCGCCCGGCCACCCGCTCTGGTCACTCTCCGGAGTGTTCATCACGCCGCACGTGGCCGCCTCCACCCCGGTGTCCCGGCAGCGTGCCGCCCAACTGGTGCGCGAGCAGGCCGAGGCGTACGCGCGGGGCGGGCCGCTGCGGAACGTGATCAGCGGCGCGTACTAGCCCCCGCCCGCGACGCCCTGGCCAGCTCGCCAGGGCGTCGGAGAGCCCCGATAGGCCGGCCGCGTCGGGCCGGCCGGGCGGCGCATGGGGGCTGCAAGGGCCGCCTCGCCAAGGGAAAACTGGCTTAAGATATGGAGAGGATGCCGGCTGCGCACGATCGCGGTCGATCCGGCCGAGGCCGGCGATCGCACTTGTCTCCCGGTGGACGCCCTTCCTCAACCGAAGCGTGATCTCGCGTACGTAGAGTGAGCGCTACAAGTCGAGGACGGCGTGTACTCGCCGCCGGTGACGGATCGTTGTCGATCCGTTGCCTGATCCTCAGCAGCACGCCACCGGAGAACCGCACGCTATCCAGTGAGCGCCGGCGACGGAACGACAAGTCCGGAAGGAGCCCCGGTTGCACCTCGAGAACACGGGGGACCTACGGTGAACGTCCTCGCCATGCTCGCCTCGGCCGGGGCGGTCGTCGGCCTGTGGTGGGGCGCGACCCGCTACACGGGCCCGGTCGCCCGCGGCTACCGCTGGCTCGGCGGCGCCGCGCTGTTCTGGTTCGTCGGCCTGATCGTGCTCCCAGGTGCTGGCCGTGCAGCTCAGCTCGACCGGGCTGCCGCTCTCGCTGGCCGACGTGGCGCCGCTGCTCGGCGCTCGCGTCGGCCGCGATCGGGGTCATGGTGCTGGCCGAGGGCGAGCGGCGGAGCGATTCCGGCAGCGTGCTGCCCGGCCTGGCCGACGGCTACGTGATGGCGGTCGCCCTGCTCGTCATCGGCTGGGTGCTCGCGTTCGGAGCCGAGTTCCACCATCTGCCGGGTGAAAGACCGGAGACGTTCCTGGTCGACCTGCTGCACCCGCTCGCCGACCTGGCGGTCCTCGGCGCGCTGCTGCCGGTGCTGACCGCGGCTTGGCGGCGGGTGCTCGTCCCCTACGTCGCGCTGCTCGCGCTGACCGCTGGCGGACTCGCTCGGGGTCGGCGCGCGGGTCTCCGGCGGGCACGAGGGCGTCCTCGAGCAGCTCGCCATGATCGCGGCCGCGTGCCTGCTCGGCCTCGCCCCCTGGGCGGAGAGCATCGCCGCCCGCTTCGACCTGCTGCCCGGGCGTATCCAGAGCGCGGCCCGCAGCGCCGACGGCGGGCCGCCCGGGCTGCTCAGCGTGCGCCGGTCACCGGTCACCAATTCCGGCGCGGCCACCATCATCGCCGCGTTCGCCGTGGTCATCGCCGCGTTCGTGGTCATCGTGAACGGCCTCGCGAGCGCGCCCGCGTCCGGCCTCGCGCTCGTCATCGCGGGCGGCGCGGCGGTCCTGGTCGTCGGCGTGCGGATCCTGATGCTGGTCAGGGAGAACGGCGTCGCGGTGCGGATGTGGCGCGAGGCGAGCAACGGCCTGCGCGAGCTGGCCGACCGGACCGGCGACATGGTGCTGATCTGCGACCTCGACGGGACCATCAGCTACGCCAGCCCGCTGGCATCCGGGTTCAGCTACTCACCGGAGGCGCTGGTCGGCAAGGGGCTCAGCGAGTTCGTCCATCCCGAGGACATCGGGGCGGCCCGGGCGGCGGTCGCGGCCGTGGTCGGCCTGCCCGAGGACGAGGCGCTGACCCCCGCCGCGGCCGACAGCGTCCTCGGACTGCGCGACCGGGTGGCCGACGGCGAGGACGGCGTCGACCGCAGCGGCCGCTTCTCCTGCCGGGTGCGGGCGGCCGACGGCAGCTGGCGGCACGTCGAGTGCGCCGTGCTGCTCTACCGGCTGCCGGGCGAGCCCGCCCGGCTGCTTGTCAGCCTCAGGGACGTGTCCGACCAGGTGGCTCTGCGCCAGCAGGTGACCCACCTCACCTTCCACGACGGGCTGACCGGGCTGCCGAACCGCGCCTACGTGGAGGAGCGCGCGCGGGAGGCGCTCGAGCCGACGCCGGACCGGCAGGCGGGCGTGATCTTCCTCGACCTTGACGGCTTCACCGAGGTCAATGACCTCGTCGGGCACGGCGCGGGCGATCTCGTGCTGGCCCAGGCGGCCCGTCGGCTGCGGGAGGTCGTGCCCGCCCAGGAGACCGTCGCCCGCTGGGGCGGCGATGAGTTCGCGGTGCTGCTCGAGAACGCGGCCGGCGGCCAGGAGATCGTCGAGCTGGCCGAGCGGCTGGCCGGCATCGTCGCCGGGGCGCCGTTCAAGGTCGCCGAGCGGGAGATCGGGCTGACCGCCAGCGTCGGCGTCGCGCTGGCGGACGAGAGCGCGCCCGGCGTGGTGCTGCGCAACGCGGACGTGGCGATGGCCAAGGCCAAGGACAGCGGCGGCGGCCCGGGTGGAGGTCTACGCGCCGCAGATGCACGCGGACGTGGTCCGCCGCCTCGACATGGCGAGCGATCTGCAGCGGGCGATCACCAGGGAAGAGCTGACCCTGCAGTACCAGCCGATCGTCGAGCTGGCCACCTCGCGCGTCATCGGCGCCGAGGCCCTGGTCCGCTGGTGGCGCGGGGACGAGGCGGTATCGCCGCGGGCATTCCTCACCGTGGCGGAGGACTCCGGGCTTATCAACCAGCTCGGCGAGTGGGTGCTGCGCAAGGCCTGCGCGCAGGGCGCCGCCTGGCGGGACGCGTCGTGGGACGTCGGCATCTCGGTCAACATCGGCGCTGCGGCAGCTGAACGCGCCGCAGTTCTCCGCCCAGGTGGCGGCCGCGCTGGCGGAGACCGGGCTGCCGCCCGAGCGCGCTGACCATCGAGGTCAGCGAGCGGATGCTGGTCGAGGACGCCGGGCTGATCGGCGACCGGCTGGCCGAGCTGCGCGATCTCGGCGTCAAGCTCGCCATCGACGACTTCGGCACCGGCTACGCCTCGCTCGCCCACCTGCGCCAGCTGCCGGCCGACATCATCAAGATCGACCCGTCCTTCGTCTCCGGGCTCGGCGACGACCCGGTGCTGACGCTGCTGACCAGGACCATCGTCCAGGTCGGCCGCGACCTGGGCATGCAGGTGATCGCCGAGGGCATCGAGCAGCCCCGCCAGCTGGCCGAGCTGAAGGAGATGGGCTGCGGCTACGGGCAGGGATTCCTGGTCGCCCGGCCGATGGCCGCGCCCGGCGTGGAGACGCTGATCAGGACCGGGAACGGTCAGGATCTCGGAATCTCTGGGCAAGTCGTCTCAGATAATGAGACCAAGCCAGTGATAATTTGACGTGAGGCAGGCTTGTGGGTGAGGGTGTAACCGTGAAGCGGATCCACATCATTCTCGTACTTGGCTGGCGCGCAGAGAGCTAACCGAGCTACTTTCTGCGCGCGCCCCTCGACTGCCGCCCGGCACGAGGGGTTTTTTAATGCCCAACCCGCGCACATCGTGACATCGTGACCAAGGAAGCCACCCGATGACCGAGCAGACGAGTCCAGTCCCTCCGAAGGCGCACGCCCCATCACCGCTGGACATCCCGGCGAGGACGGCCGCGCAGCAGCCGCCGCGAAGCGCGCCCCGGCCTGCCGCCCCGGCGCAGCCGGTCGAGGCGGCGGCGCCGGCCGCCGCCAGCCGGCCGCCCAGCCGCCCGCCGCGCAGGCGGCCGCCGCCCCGACCAGGGTCACCGGGGCGCAGGCCCTCGTCCTGGCCATGGAGCGGGTCGGCGTCGAGGTGGTGTTCGGCATCCCCGGCGGCGCGGTGCTGCCCGCCTACGACCCGCTGCTCGACTCCAAGCAGATCAGGCACATCCTCGTCCGCCACGAGCAGGGCGCCGGGCACGCGGCGACCGGCTACGCGCAGGCCACCGGCCGGACCGGGGTCTGCATGGCGACCAGCGGGCCGGGCGCGACCAACCTGGTCACGCCGCTGGCCGACGCGTACATGGACAGCGTGCCGGTGGTGGCGATCACCGGGCAGGTCTCGACCAGCCTGATCGGCACCGACGGGTTCCAGGAGGCGGACATCTCCGGGATCACGTACCCGATCACCAAGCACAACTTCCTCGTCACCAAGCCCGAGGACATCGCCCGCACCATCGGCGAGGCCTTCCACCTGGCCAGCACCGGGCGGCCGGGCCCGGTGCTGGTGGACATCGCCAAGGACGCGATGCAGGCCAGCACCGATTTCAGCTGGCCGGTCGCGTTCGACCTGCCCGGCTACCACCCGGTCACCCGGCCGCACTCGCGCCAGGTGCGGGAGGCGGCCAAGATGATGGCCGAGGCCAAGCGCCCGGTGCTCTACGTCGGCGGCGGCGTCATCAAGGCCGAGGCGTCGGCCGAGCTGCAGGAGCTGGCCGAGCTCACCGGCGCCCCGGTCGTCACCACGCTGATGGCGCGGGGCGCGTTCCCCGACAGCCACACGCTGCAACCTGGGCATGCCCGGCATGCACGGCACGGTCGCCGCGGTCGGCGCGCTGCAGAAGGCGGACCTGATCGTCGCCCTCGGCGCCCGGTTCGACGACCGGGTGACGGGCAAGCTCGACTCGTTCGCGCCGGACGCGCTGATCGTGCACGCGGACATCGACCCGGCCGAGATCTCCAAGAACCGCCGGGCCGACGTGCCGATCGTCGGCGACTGCAAGGAGGTCATCTCCGAGCTGACCGCCGCCGTGGCCGCCGACCACCAGCACGGCCGCAAGGGCGACTACGCGCAGTGGTGGGTTCAGCTCGACCACCTGCGGCAGAAGTACCCGCTCGGCTACGACCAGGCCGACGACGGCAGCCTGGCGCCGCAGTACGTGATCGAGCGGATCGGCCAGCTGGTCGGCCCGGACGGCGTCTACCTGGCCGGGGTCGGCCAGCACCAGATGTGGGCGGCCCAGTTCATCGGCTACGAGAAGCCGCGGACCTGGATCAACTCCGGCGGCGCGGGCACGATGGGGTTCGCCGTCCCGGCCGCGATGGGCGCCAAGGTGGGACTGCCGGACGCCGCAGGTGTGGGCGATCGACGGCGACGGCTGCTTCCAGATGACCAACCAGGAGCTCGCCACCTGCGCGATCGAGGGCATCGCGGTCAAGATCGCGATCATCAACAACGGCAACCTCGGCATGGTCCGCCAGTGGCAGACGCTCTTCTACAACGAGCGGTACTCCAACACCAACCTGGGCGACAGGAAGGCCGAGTCGAAGGGCACCCGGATCCCGGACTTCGTGAAGCTGGCGGAGGCCTACGGCTGCATCGGCCTGCGCTGCGAGCGGAAGGAAGACGTGGACGCGGTCATCGAGCAGGCGATGGCGATCAACGACCAGCCGGTCGTGATCGACTTCATCGTGCACAAGGACGCGATGGTGTGGCCGATGGTCGCGGCCGGCACCAGCAACGACGACATCAGCTACGCCCGCGGCATCGCGCCGCAGTGGGAGGAGGATAGCCAATGAGCGACAACAAGCACACGCTCTCGGTCCTGGTCGAGAACAAGCCAGGTGTCCTCGTCCGGATCGCCGGCCTGTTCTCCCGGCGCGGGATTCAACATCGAGTCGCTCGCGGTCGGGCCGACCGAGCACGCCGAGATCTCCCGGATGACGATCGTGGTGGACTGCGAGGAGCACCCGCTCGAGCAGGTCACCAAGCAGCTCAACAAGCTGATCAACGTGCTCAAGATCGTCGAGCTCGAGCCGACCCAGGCGGTGCAGCGCGAGCTGATCCTGATCAAGGTCCGGGCCGACACCGACAGCCGGTCGAAGGTTCTCGAGACGGTCGCGCTGTTCCGCGCGCACGTCGTCGACGTGGCCCTCGACGCGGTTACCGTCGAGGCGACCGGCAGTCATGACAAGCTAGACGCACTGGTCAAGGTCCTCGAGCCGTTCGGCATCAAGGAACTCGTCCAGTCCGGCACGATCGCCGTCGGCCGCGGCGGCCGGTCCATCACGGACCGCACCCTCCGGCCGCTCGAGCGTTCTGCCTAACAACAAGATCAAAACAGTCATATCGAACGGACGCGTGGCTCCGCCATCGCCGTCCATTACCCAGATGCAGAAAGAGGCCATTCCAGTGGCAGAGATCTTCTACGACGACAGTGCCGACCTCTCGCTGATCCAGGGCCGGCACGTCGCCGTCCTCGGGTACGGCAGCCAGGGTCACGCGCACGCGCTGTCGCTGCGTGACTCGGGCGTGGACGTCAGGGTGGGCCTGCCCGCCGGCTCCAAGAGCCGGGAGAAGGCCGAGAGCGACGGCCTGCGCGTCCTCACTCCCGCCGAGGCGTGCGAGGAGGCCGACCTGATCATGGTGCTGATCCCGGACACCCTCCAGCGCGAGGTGTACGCCGAGGCGATCGCGCCGTCGCTGGTCGAGGGCGACGCGCTGTTCTTCGCGCACGGCCTGTCGATCAGGTACGGCCTGATCCAGCCGCCCGCCAACGTGGACGTCTGCATGGTCGCCCCGAAGGCCCCCGGCCACCTCGTCCGCCGCCAGTTCAACGAGGGCCGCGGCGTGCCGATGCTGGTCGCGGTCGAGCAGGACGCCACCGGCAACGCGCTGCCGCTCGCGCTCTCCTACGCCAAGGCCATCGGCGGCACCCGGGCCGGCGTGCTCAAGACGACCTTCACCGAGGAGACCGAGACCGACCTGTTCGGCGAGCAGGCGGTGCTCTGCGGCGGCGTCTCCGAGCTGATCAAGGCCGGGTTCGCCACCCTCGTCGAGGCCGGCTACCAGCCGGAGGCGGCGTACTTCGAGTGCCTGCACGAGATGAAGCTGATCGTCGACCTGATGTACGAGGGCGGCATCTCCAAGATGTACTGGTCGGTCTCCGACACGGCCGAGTTCGGCGGCTACACCCGCGGCCCGCGCCTGATCAACGAGTCGACCCGCCAGGAGATGCGCAAGATCCTGGGCGAGATCCAGGACGGCACGTTCACCCGCGAGCTGGTCGAGGAGATGGACGCGGGCAAGCCGAACTTCCTCAAGCGCCGCGAGGCCGAGCAGAACGAGCAGATCGAGCAGGTCGGCGCCCGCTTGCGCCCGCTCATGAGCTGGCTCAGCGAAGAAGAGCAGTGAGCTCAGGGCAGTAAGCCGGGACCGTTCGACATATATGAAGTTAGGGTTTGACTTTATGGGATCAACCATAAGGCTCGCCGTCATCGGCGGCGACGGCATCGGCCCCGAGGTAACGGCCGAGGCGCTGAAGGTGCTCAGGGCGGCGACGCCGGACGTGACCTTCGACACGACCGACTACGACCTGGGCGCGCGCCGCTGGCACCGCACCGGGGAGACGCTCCCCGACGCGGTGCTCGAGGAGATCAGGGCGCACGACGTGATCCTGCTCGGCGCGGTCGGCGACCCGACCGTGCCGAGCGGGGTGCTCGAGCGCGGGCTGCTGCTGCGGCTGCGGTTCGAGCTCGACCACTACGTCAACCTGCGGCCGGTCCGGCTCTACCCGGGCGTGGTGTCGCCGCTGGCGAAGGGCTCGCCCGAGCTCATCGACATGGTGGTCGTCCGCGAGGGCACCGAGGGCCCGTACACCGGGGCGGGCGGCGTGATGCGCCGCGGCACCCCGCAGGAGCTGGCCACCCAGGAGTCGTTCAACACGGCGTTCGGCGTGGAGCGGGTGGCGCGGTACGCGTTCGGGCAGGCGATGGCGCGGCCGCGGAAGAAGCTCACGCTGGTGCACAAGACCAACGTGCTGACGTTCGCGGGCGACCTCTGGCAGCGGACGGTGGACTCGCTGGCCAAGGAGTTCCCCGACGTGTCGGTCGAGTACCAGCACGTGGACGCGGCCTCGATGTTCTTCGTCAGCCAGCCCGAGCGGTTCGACGTCATCGTGACCGACAACCTGTTCGGCGACATCCTGACCGACCTGGGCGCGGCCATCGCCGGCGGCATCGGGCTCGCGGCCAGCGGCAACATCAACCCGACCGGGACCGCCCCGTCGATGTTCGAGCCGGTGCACGGCAGCGCGCCCGACATCGCCGGGCAAGTCCAAGGCCGACCCGACCGCGGCGATCCTGTCGGCGGCGATGCTCGCTCGCTCACCTGGGCCATGCCGGCCGCGGCGGCCAAGATCGAGCAGGCGGTCGCGGACGACATCATCGAGCGCCAGGGTCAGTGGCAGGCGCGCACTACGGTGGAGGTCGGCGACGACATCGCCGACCGAGTATCCGGATAGCGGCACACATCCGACATATCTAGATACTGCCTGAGAAAGGAACGATCAGTGATGACCATCAGCCCCGCCACCGAGATCGACTTCGAGATCCGCCCGTCCCAGACGCGGGTGCCAGCCGCCGAACGCGAGCGGATACTGGCGGACCCGGGGTTCGGCCAGGTCTTCACCGATCACATGATCACCCTGCGCTGGTCGGCCGAGCGCGGCTGGCACGACGGCAAGCTCGAGCCGTACGGCCCGTTCGCGCTCGACCCGGCCACCTCGGTGTTCCACTACGGGCAGGAGCTGTTCGAGGGGCTCAAGGCCTACCGGCAGGCCAGCGGGTCGGTGGTGATGTTCCGTCCGCAGGCCAACGCGGCCAGGTTCAACGCCGGCGCCCGCCGGATGGCGATGCCCGAGCTGCCCGAGGAGACGTTCCTGCGCGCGCTCGAGCTGCTGGTGGCGCAGGACAAGGACTGGATACCGGACGGCGAGGGCAACAGCCTCTACCTGCGCCCGTTCATGATCGCGACGCAGCGCGGCCTGGGGGTGAACCACCCGTCGTCGTCGTACCTGTTCTGCGTGATCGCGTCGCCGGCCGGCGCGTACTTCGGCGCGTCGAAGGCGGTCAAGGTCTGGCTGTCAGAGGACTACACCAGGGCGGCCCCCGGCGGCACCGGCGCGGTCAAGTGCGGCGGCAACTACGCAGCCGCCTTCGCCGCCCAGCAGCAGGCGGTTGACCAGGGCTGCGACCAGGTCGTGTGGCTGGACGCGGCCGAGCACCAGTGGGTCGAGGAGATGGGCGGCATGAACCTGTACTTCGTGTACGGGACCGGCGCCGACGCCCGGATTCTCACGCCCGCGCTGACCGGGTCGCTGCTGCCGGGGATCACCAGGGACTCGCTGCTGCGGCTGGCCCCGACGCTCGGCATCGAGGCCGTCGGAGGGGCGGATCTCGGTCTCCCAGTGGCGCTCGGAGTGTGCCGCGGGGGAGCTGACCGAGGTGTTCGCTTGCGGCACGGCGGCGGTCATCTCGCCGGTCGGGGCGGTCGACGGGGCGTCCGGCGGCTGGACGATCGGTACCGGTGACCCCGGGCCGGTCAGCCTCCGGCTCAAGGAGGAGCTGATCGGCATCCAGTACGGCCACCGGCCCGACCCGTTCGGCTGGGTCTACAAGGTCGCCTGAGCTCGCCCGGCCCGAGCTCAGCCGGCCCGGCATGGCCCCCGGATGATTTCGATGACGCTGCGTGACCGTCGTTGTCAGGCGGTCAGCTGGGTCGCTGGCGTCCGGTGGGGCGTTTGATGTCTGTTGGTGATGGTCTGAGAGCCCTGAAACCCCGTCTAGGCCGGGGTTTCAGGGCCGACCGCCGGGCGGGCGCCGGAAATCTTTTAAATTTCTAGTCACGTAAAGCAACCATCCGGGCACCGTCTGGCGTCTTAGGTGATGACTGAGGCTCGCTTGGGGGGTTGCGGCCCAGTCATCGTGAGAGCCGGGCCTCATCTCGGGGGAGGCCCGGACTTCATGGCCGGCTCCGACCCTGCCGCTGGCCCCTGCGGGCGCGTCTCGGCCACCGCCAGCGCCCGCAGGGGCCATCTCATTTCTGGACCGCAGCCGACAGTCGCAGGAACGCCGCAACCCCAGGCGCCCGCCAAGTGGGTCTCGGCCGCTCCGGGCGCCAGCGGGAATCTCTGTTGGCGTGGCGGTGTTGACAGATGTATGGTTGTGGCTTGGCGGAAGCGCCTCGGCGCGGCCGTTGACAACTAAACAGGGGGGATGAACGGTTTCGACATCGGTGGTTAATCCTGGTGAAGCGAGCCGAGGGTGGCGGACGTAACCTCGTAAAAATGCGACCGCAAAACACAAGTGCCAACTCAAATAGCACTGTCAAGGCGCCAAGGCCTCTCTCGCTCTCGCTGCCTAAGCGAGTTTGAGGGTTTGACTGTCAGCCCGGGAGTGCCTTCGGCCCGGATCCTGGCATCAGCTAGAAGGCTAAACTAGCCAGCCCGGTCACGGGGCAGGCTAGGAAATCAAACAGTGACTGAGCCCGTCGGCGTCTTGCCTGCGTGATCGCCGGGGCTGAGAAAAGCAAAGCAGGCTGCGCTCGGAGAAGAACAGGAAAGGTCCCGATGGACCAGGGTTCGATTCCCTGCATCTCCAAGAGCGCTCAGCATTAAACTTTTCTGAGCGCTGTTGGAGATGAATTGGGTGGTTTTAGGTCGCCTAGTTCCCCTGTGTAATAAACGGTATCTCACCGTACCTGGCAACGATTTCGCGCGCCCATGCCAGCGCGTCGACGCCCCGGATGCCCGTCGGCTGTGGAGTCACCCACAGCTCCAGGTTTTCGGGGCGGTTGTCGTCTCGGACTCCGTTGCGGTGATGAACATTCTCGCCCGGCAGCAGGTACTCGCGTCCGCATTCAACGCAAACTCGACTGTTCATGGCTTCAATTCTACTCGAATACAGCTTCAAGTGTGCCATTAAAGAACGATAAATCAACGAACTTACGTCCCATCAATTAACAAATCAATCTGTCGCCACGTGCTGGCAAGCCCTTGCCGACTATTGGTTCCGGGACAGGTGTAAAGTTCGTCACAATGACGGACTAGGGAGAAGGTGGCTGGGACCGTGGCTTACTCGCCTCCGCCCGGACAGCAGAACTACGGGCCGCAACCTCCCTATCCGGCCTATCAGCAGCCATACTCGCCCTATCCGCCCGCGCCCCCGACCAATGGGCTCGCCATCGCCGCGCTTGTCTGCGGGGTCGGCGGGTTCGTCATCGGGGTGAGCGTCATCCCCGCGATCATCTGCGGCCACCTCGCCCGGGCGCAGATCAGGCGCACTGGCGAGCAGGGGGCCGGGCTGGCCCTCGCGGGCCTCATCCTCGGCTACGTCGGCATCGCCCTGTTCGTCGCCGTGGCAGCGCTGTTCGTCGTCATCGCGGTCAAGGTCGGACACACGACCCCCGCCTCGTCCGGCGTGCCGATCCCGGCCGCCCCCGGCAACTGAGCCGCAGATGAGGGCCTCCGCGAGGCGGAGCGTCGCCGTGATCGGCTCGACGCCCTATCAGCAGCCGTACTGGGGCTATCAGCCCGTGCGGCCGACGAACGGGCTGGCCGTCACCGCGCTTGTCTGCGGTGTCGCTCAGTTCGTTGTCGTGCTTACGTTCATTCCTGCGATTGTCTGCGGGCATATCGCGCGCGCGCAGATCCGCCGGACCGGCGAGGCGGGCGGCGGGATGGCCCTGGCCGGTCTGATCCTCGGTTACGTCGGCGGGGCTCTCTTGATCGGGCTGGTGCTCCTGCTCGTCGCGGTTGCGGCCAAGAGCGGGCACGACGGTTCCGCCGTTCACACCGTCCCCTTCATCCGGCCGGGCCACGCTCTTCCCGCTCCTCCCGGTCAGATCGCCGTCATGCCGTTGATTAAGCCCGACAGCTCGCCTGCGCGCGTCATCGGCGGTTAGCGGTCGGCCGCCGGGAGGCCTCGAGCGGGCAGGCGATCGCCCGCAGGCAACGCGATCGGCGCGCGCCTGGTCTCCAGAGTCGGTGATGCGTTGCGCCCCGAGGAGACTGCGGATGCCGGTGGGACCGCTGCGGGCATTGGCGGGGCCGCTGGGCGCGGACGGGTCGCCGAGGCGGGGCGATCAGGTGGCGCAGCCTCGTCGGCCGACGCCGCCAGGTCATCGGGCGGCGCTGCGGGGTGACCGGCCAGTACGGGGTCGTCGGCCAGAGCAGGCTCGTCGGCCGGCGGGGGCGGCGGGGCCGGGGGATTGGCGCGGACGGCCTCGGTGTAGGCGGCGTGGAGCTTGGCCAGCTCGGCCTCCGGGTCGCTGAACCAGCTGGTGGACCACAGCCGGTGGACCCGCCAGCCGAGCCGCTCCAGGTGCTCCTTGCGCAGCCGGTCCCGGTCGCGAACGCTGCCGGAGTCGCGGTAGCCGGCGCCGTCGGCCTCGACGGCGAGGATCATCTGGGACGGGTCGTCGGGGTGGGCGGCGGCGAAGTCGACCCGGTAGCCGCCGACGCCGTACTGCGGCACGACCGTGATGCCGAGCGCGGCGAGCCGCGCCGCCACGTCCGCCTCGAAGGCCGACCGGGAGCCCGTCCCCGAGCCGGACGCCGCCACCGGCATCCCGCCGGCGCCGGCGTACTCCAGGTACTCGGCCAGCAGCCGGGCACCCGGCTTGGTGAGCTTGCCCGGATCCACGTCGTGGCTGGCGAACGAGCTGACCACGGTGAGGCGGCGCTTGGCGCGGGTCGCGGCGACGTTCAGCCGGCGCTCGCCGCCCGACCGCAGCAGCGGCCCCCACTGGTAGCGCATCCGCCCGTCGCGGTGCTTGCCGTACCCGACGGACAAGATGATCGCGTCCCGCTCGTCGCCCTGCACCCGCTCCAGGTTCTTGACGAAGAACGGCTCGGGCACGTCCTCGGCGAAGAACGACTCCAGGCTGGCCGAGCCGGCCCGGCTCAGCGCGGTGCGCACGGCCGCGTCGATCCGCTCCGCGTGCCGCATGCCGAGGGCGATCACGCCCAGGGACTCCCTCGGCCGGGTTCTGGCGTGCTCGAGGACCAGCCGGACGACCTCGGCGACCTCGGCGGTGACCGAGGACTCCTGGCCCGGCCCGGTGTCCTGGGCGACGACCACGTGCCGCAGGCAGTCGTCGCGGGCCACGCCGGGGAACGTGGTCAGCGCGCCGCCGTAGATCCGGTCGTTGGAGAACGCCACCAGCCGCTCGTCCCGGCTTCGGTAGTGCCAGTTCAGCGGGCAGGTCGGCAGCAGCGGCCGGAGCGCGTCGAGCACCGACTCGAACCCGGCGCCGAACGACACCGTCCCCTCGTCGGAATCCTCGTCGTCGGCCGCGTCACCGGAGTCGACCTGCCGGAAGAAGTTCGTCGGCGGCAGCTGCCGGTCGTCGCCCGCGACCACCACCTGGTGCGCCCGGATCATCGACCCGATCGCGTCGGCGGGCACGATCTGGCTCGCCTCGTCGAAGATGACCAGGTCGAACAGCCGGGTCAGCGGCAGCACCTGGCTGACCATCAGCGGCGACATCGCCCAGCACGGCTTGAGCGCGAACAGCACGTCGCCGGTCTGGTCGAGCAGCCGCCGCAGCGGCAGGTGGCCGCGGCGCAGCGCCGCCTGCTTGCGGATCACCCGGGCCTGCAGCGGGTGCCGGTCCACCGTCTCGCGCAGCTGGCGAGGCCCACGCGCTGCGCACCCGGGCCCGGTTGGCGGCCAGGTGCTCGGTGTCGCGGAGCCGGAAGTCCTCGGCGATCTCGTCGAGCGCGGCGCCGTACTCGGCGCCGTAGTCGGGGTCGCGGATCCGGATCTGGTCCAGGATCGACCGGTGCCAGGCATAGTCGAACGCGGCCGCGACCTCGTCCGGTGCCACGGACTCCATCGCCCACCTCGTCGAGCAGCGGGGCGAGCCCGAGGGCGCCGAAACCGCGCGGCCAGCTCCTGCAGCCGGGGCAGCTTCCACGGCGTCTCCTGGTCGGCCGCCAGCGCCGCCGTCGCCGCCTCCGGGTCGTCCTCGAGGCCGGCCAGCGGGGCCAGCGCCCGCAGCGCCGCCAGCTGCCGCTCGCACTCGTCCCACGCCTGGGCCAGCGCCGGGTAGCCGGACGGCAGCCGCGGCTCGGCCGGCGGCGCCGGCGGCGGACCTCGCGCTGACAGCGCCGCCCACTCCGCCTGCGCCTCGCGGCGCAGCGCGCGGCGCTCGCGGAACCCCCGGCCAGGCTGGCCCGCCTGGTGCAGCAATGCGAGGAGCTCGAGTCAGCCGGGTCCGTTCGGGATAACTGAATGAAGCCGCAGCGGGCAGCCCCAGTTCGCCGCAGGCGGCGGCCAGCCGGGCAGCCAGCTGCGGCAGCGTCCGGCTGGACAGGGTCACGGCGAGCTCGATGGCCTCGTGCGCCTGCGGCGCGGCGCCGATCGCGGCGCCGAACCAGGGCGTGCTGCCCGGGCGCAGCGCGAAGCCGCCGAGCCGGGTGAACTCGCGCAGCTCGTCGCGGATCTCGTCGGCCAGGTCGGGGGTGATCTCCTCCGGGGCGGCCAGCCGCGCGGTGACCCGGGCCGCGTCCGGGACGCCGAGCAGCGCCGACTGCACCTGGTAGGCCGACAGCCGCCACGGCTCGTGCACCCGGTGCAGCGCGGCCGCGTGCCGCCGCAGCCGCTGCTGCCGGTCGGTCAGGCGGCGGTGCAGCGCGGTGGTGTCGGGCGCGGTCGCGTGCTCGGCCAGGTCGAGGGTGGCGCCGAGGTCGGCCGCGATCCGCTGCCGGTCGCGGGCGCCCTCGTGGATGTCGAGGACCAGGTCGCCGAGGTTGACGCCGACCAGCCGGGACAGCACCGCGTCGATCGCGGCCCGCTTCTCGGCGACGAACAGCACCTTGCGGCCGCGGGCCACCATCGCGGCGATCAGGTTCGCGATCGTCTGGCTCTTGCCGGTGCCGGGCGGCCCGTGGATGACCAGGCTGCGGCCGGCCACCACCGCGTCGATGGCGCTGCGCTGCGAGGAGTCCGCGTCGAGGACGGAGTAGTCGTCCTCCGGCGCGTCGGCGCCGCTGGCCCGGCCGCAGGCCGAGATCGCCGTCGCGTCGGGCTCGGCCGCCACCAGTTGCTGCGCGTCCGCGTCGCCCGCGATCGCGGCCACCAGGTCGCTGTCGGCGAGCAGGTCGCCGGCCGCCTCGAGGTCGCGCACCATCGGCAGCTTGGCGTAGGTGAACGTGCCGATGACCTTGCGTTTCTCGATCGTGAAGCCCGGGATCTCGGCCTGCGCGGCGGCCTTGGCGAGCTGCGCGGCGATCCGCTCCGGGCCGGGCTTCTCGATCACCGCGCCGAACACGCTGGCGAGCTTGTGCAGCAGCACCGGGTTGACCTCGACCTCGTCGTCGAGGGTGAGGTCGAAGTCGTCGTAGCGGGCCCTGGTCGGCGTGATCGTCAGGCCCCGCAGCAGCACCGGGGCGGCTGGCTCGAGGAACAGCTCGTCCCAGCGGGCCAGGCCGGTGGCCAGGTAGCCGGCCCGGATGCCGCGCTCCTCGGTGAGCTCGCGGGCCTTGCGGTAGATCGTCTGCATCCGGTGGATGGCGTCGGCCCGGATGTCCGCGTCCTTGAACAGGCGGGTCAGCCTGCCGCCGCCGGTCTTCTCGAACCGCTCCAGCGCCTCGGGGTCGGCGCTGGCGAGGTCGAGGGTGCCGGCCCGGCGGTCCTTGTAGTAGAGCAGCGTGTTGCGGCCGCCGAGGTCGGTCAGCGCGTCGATCCACTGCCGCTGCGCGGCGGCGATCAGTTCCAGGTGACGCGGCGTCGTTTGGTTCTGTCACGGGGGCCCTTTCGCGCGGGACCCTTCTGCTTCCCCGTCAGAAAGTCAGCAAACCGAGCTGTCAGCCGGCGACGGAAAGTCAGGAAACCGAGTTCTTGGGCGGCGCGCGTAGCTGATCATTACCATTCTGCGTCCGAACACGGGATAATAGGGCGACGGATCGACACGGTTGTTGTTGACCGGTGACATCGCGGGCGGGGCCTGGCCGGCCGCGGTTCGCTTGACGTGTGCGTTTAAGGAAGGGGATGCAGCATGGCGGCGATGAAGCCGCGGACGGGCGATGGCCCGCTCGAGGTGACCAAGGAGGGCCGTGGCATCGTGATGCGCGTCCCGCTTGAGGGCGGCGGCAGGCTCGTTGTCGAGCTGTCAGCCGACGAGGCCGCGAAGCTTGGCGACGCACTGCAGGCGGCGGTCGGCTAGGCCTGCGTCATCGGCCGCGCCGACGCCGAGGAGCGCGGAGCCGTCGATGCCAAGCCGCGCGCCCGTTCCTGATGACCGGTTTTATCTTTTGATTGCGGCGAGCATGCCGCCCGCGATGGGCAGCAGCAGCGGAACCAGCCGCTCGTCGGCTGTGACCATATCGGCCAGTTCGCTCGCGCCGTCCTCGGCCGGCCCCGCGCTCGGCGGCAGCGCGTCGTTGAAGACGACGATGCCGCCGACGCGGAGCAGCCGCAGCCCGGCGGTCAGGTAGTCCGGGTAGTGCGCCTGGTCGGCGTCGCAGAACACCAGGTCGTAGGCCCCGTCGGAGAGCCGCGGGAGGACGTCGAGCGCGCGGCCGAGGATGAGGCGGGCCTGATTCGTGGCGAAGCCGGCCTGCGCCGAACGACTTGCGCGCCAGCCGGTGATACTCGGGCTCGGTGTCGACGCTGGTCAGCACCGCGCCGGGGCGCATGCCGCGGAGCAGCCAGATGCCTGAACTGCCGCAGCCGGTGCCGATCTCGACGACGGCGCGGGCGCCGATGGCGGCCGCGAGGAACCGCAGCGCGGCGCCGACGGCGGGCGCAACCGGCACCGTTCCGCCGAGGTCGGCGGCGTTGGCTCGAGCGGTCAGCAGCGGTTCGTCCTCAACCACCTGAGCCGCCTCGTCGTAGTCGATGACTGGCCCCCTTCGAGAAGCGTTCCCAACCGGTGAGCCTAGCCAATTTGGCTGGTCCGTGGAACCTTATGCTGCTGGTCGGTGGAACCTTATGCTAGTGAGGACCGTTAGACTAGTCGATGAGCGAGAGCCTCTTTCTTGTGACAGAACCGGTGATCATCGGACAAGATGATCGCGACCCCGAGCAGGCCCAGTGGGTGGCACCCAGCTGGGACGAGATCGTGCGCGCTCATTCGGCCCGGGTGTACCGCCTCGCCTACCGGCTCACCGGCAACCAGCACGACGCGGAGGACCTGACGCAGGAGGTCTTCGTCCGCGTCTTCCGCTCCCTCGCCAGCTACACGCCGGGCACCTTCGAGGGCTGGCTGCACCGGATCACCACCAACCTGTTCCTCGACGGCGCCCGGCGGCGGCAGCGGATCAGGTTCGAGGGCCTCGGCGACGAGTCGCCCAGCGGTTCCCCGGCAGCGAGGCGTCGCCCGCCCAGGCCTGGGATGACAGCCACCTCGACGGGGACATTCAGGCGGCGCTGCAGGCGCTGCCGCCGGATTACCGGGCCGCGGTGGTGCTGTGCGACATCGAGGGGTTCTCCTACGAGGAGATCGCCGCCACCATGGGCGTGAAGCTCGGCACGGTGCGCAGCCGCATCCACCGCGGCCGCGCGCAGCTGCGGGCCGCCCTCGCGCACCGGGAACGGCGGGTGCGGGAGCGATGAGCCATCTCGGGAACGCTGATCTCCGCCCTGATCGACGGCGAGCTGGCCGGCGTGGAGCTTGACCGGGCCAACGCGCACCTGGCCGGGTGCGCCGCCTGCCAGACCGAGGCCGCGCAGCTGCGGCAGCTCAAGCGCGAGCTGAGCGCCCTCGGCGAGCTCGACGCGGCCGACGCGGTGACCAGGCGGCTGCTCGGCGATGACCGTCCAGCAGACTGGGCCCGGTCTACGGCCCGGCCGCTGTCGCGGCGGCCGCGGCTGGCCGCCGGGCGCGCCGGCGGCGCGGCCGTTACGTGATGTGGAGCGCGATGTCGATCGTCGTGGTCGGGGTCGGCGCGGCCGCGTTCGGCATGGGCGGCGACTCCTCCTCCGGCGGTAACGAGCCGCAGATCACGCCCGCAGCTCGAGGTGTTCGACATGCAGCACGCGATCACCTCGGGCGATGTCCCGTTCGCCGACCCGTCGAGCACGCGGCCGCCGGGCCGGCAGCTCGAGGCACCAACGCGGAACGCGCCGGTCAACGCGCTTCGCTCGCTGCGGCCTCGGCGGAGGCGACGAGGCCGTGAGACGCCGCCTCGGACTGCTCGTCAGCGCCGTGGTGACGGTGACCATCCCCGGCGTGCTCGCCGTGCTCGCGATTCTCGGGCACGAGCACGCGGTCGCGGGGACGGAGCGCGATGTCGGCCGCCGGGACGCTCGAGCGAATTCGACGTCGGCCCGCTCCCGCTGGCGCCCACCAGCACCGATCCCGGCGGTGCGCAACTCGGTCGCCGCGGTCCAGCGGACGTCGGGCTGCGCCGGTGACGGTCTACAGCGACGAGGCCGCCAGCCAGCAGGCGTGCGCGATGCACCTGCTCGGGCATGGCCGCGGCGGCCGGCCAGGCGACGTCGTACCAGGGCGTCGAGGAGACCCGCCAGTCGGGCGTGAACGGCACCGTGACGGTCGCTCTCCCAGGTCTGGCACCAGGGCGGCGGGCTGACCCTGATCCGGACGATCGAGCGGCGCGACGCCGGTCGTCTCCTACGACACCGGGGACCGCTCGCCCGCCGGGGTCTTCGGCGTCACCAGCGCCCAGGTGACGCTGCTGGGCAGGCACTACGTCGCCGCGTACCGGGGAGCAGGCACGGCGAGCGGGCGGGCCGGCGACGATCGTCGAGGTGTACCGGTTCGACGGCTCCCTGGCGGCGCGGTTCTGGCTCGACGCGCGGACGATGGTGCCGCTGCGGCGTGAGGACTTCGACACCGCCGACAAGCTGGTCAGCGATGACCTGTTCACCCAGGTTCAGTTCGGCCCGCTGACCGAGCGTCCGACCGCCGCGACGACCGAGAGCCCGGCGCCGGCATCTTCGCCGGACTCGGTCTGGGTCACCGCCGGCTCCCCCGCGACGCAGGTCGCGCTGCTGGCCGAGCGGGGCGTCCGGCTGCCGGGCACCGCTGCTGGCGGGCCTGCCCCTGTACGCGGCCGGGTCGAGCGGGACCGGGACCGGCCAGGTGACCGACCTGGAGTACTCCGACGGGCTGTCGGTCATCTCGCTCTTCGTCCAGCGGGGCACGCTGGCGGCGTCGATGGCCGGCTGGCAGCCGCTGAGCCTGGATGGCTACCGGGTCTACGTCAGCGGCCACTCGGTCACCTGGGCCGGGCGCGGGCGAGGTTTACACCATGATCGCGGACGCCCCGCCGCAGACGGTGGCGGAGGCCGTCGCCGCGCTGCCGGGCGGCGGGCCAGCCAGGTCTGGTCGACCGCCTCGGTCGCGGCTTCGACCGGCTGGCTCACCTGGTTGATCCGTTCGCCTGACGGTCTAGAGTGGGTGTGAGTGTCGCCCGTCCGACGGAGAGCTGAGTGTTTGATCTATCCATGACCAAGATCTTGGTCTTGGCCGTGATCGCGCTTATCGTTTTCGGTCCCAACGAGCTGCCCAAGGTGGCCTCTCAGGCTGGGCGGATGCTGCGCGACCTGCGGAGGATCGCCGAGGGGGCCAAGGCGGACCTGCGGGATGGGCTGGGTCCCGAGTTCGAGAACTTCGACTTCGACGATCTGAACCCGAAGACCTTCGTGCGCAAGCACCTGTTCGACGAGACGGAGCAGCAGGCGCTGTTCGACCAGTTCAAGGCCAGCACTGACGTCACCACCGAGCCGGCCGGCGGTGGTCGCGGTCAGCAGAACGGCAACGGGCCAGCAACGGCAACGGCAACGGCGTCAGTAGCGGGGCCAGGACCACCATCAGGGACGGCGAAGAGCCGCCCTTCGACTTCGAGGCCACCTGACGATTTCGGGGCCACTCGGCGGCGTCGAGGCCGCCTGACGGCGGTGCCGCTATCCCGCCCGGGCCGCCCGGGCCGCCTGCGGGCGGCCCGGACTCGGTCCCGTTAACTCGGGCTGAGGCTCAGCATCCGGCCGGCCAGGCCGCGGCCCTTGCTCGCCAGCGACTCGGCGACCTTGGTCAGCTGCAGCGCGGCAGGCGCGGACGGGTCGGCCAGCACCAGCGGCGTCCCGTTGTCGCCGCCCTCGCGGAGCCGGACGTCAAGCGGAATCTGGCCAAGCAGCGGCACGGTGGCCCCGGTCAGCTGCCGGTCAGCGCCGCCGCGACCGCCTCGCCGCCGCCCGCGCCGAAGACGTCCATCTGCTCGCCGCAGTGCGGGCAGAGCAGGTACGACATGTTCTCGATCACGCCGACGATCCGCTGCCTGGTCTGGGCGACGATCGAGCCCGCCCGCTCGGCGACCTCGGCCGCGGCGATCTGCGGGGTGGTCACCACCAGCAGCTCGGCGTTCGGCAGCAGCTGCGCGAGCGAGATCGCCACGTCGCCGGTCCCCGGCGGCAGGTCGAGCAGCAGGTAGTCGAGGTCGCCCCAGTACACGTCGGCCAGGAACTGCTGCATGGCCCGCTGCAGCATCGGCCCGCGCCACACGATCGGCAGGTTGCCCGGCGGCTTGAACATGCCCGATCGAGATCACCTTCACGTCGTGCGCCGACGGAGGCATGATCATCTTCTCGACCTTGGTCGGAAGCCCGGTCACGCCGAGCATCCGCGGCACCGAGTGCCCGTAGACGTCGGCGTCGACGAGGCCGACCTTGTAGCCCGACGGCCGCGAGCGCCGCCGCCAGGTTCACCGTGACCGAGGACTTGCCGACGCCGCCCTTGCCGCTCACCACCGCGTAGACGCGGGTCAGCGAGGTCGGCTGGGCGAACGGGATCACCGGCTCGGCCTTGCCGCCGCGCAGCTGGGTCTGCATCGCCTGGCGCTGCTCCTCGCTCATCACGTCGAGGTCGACCCGGACGCCGGTGACCCCGGGCAGGGCCGCGACCGCGGTGGTGACCCGGGAGGTGATGGTGTCGCGCATCGGGCAGCCGGCCACGGTCAGGTAGACGCCGACATCGACCAGGCCGTCGGCGCCGACGGAGACGGACTTGACCATGCCGAGTTCGGTGATCGGGCGGCCGATCTCGGGGTCGTTGACGCCGCCGAGCGCGGTCGTCACCTGCTCGGAGGTGGGCAGCGGGGAGCTCATACTCCTCATGGTATGCGGCGGCTGGAGCACGACGGGCTCCTGCCCTCCCGGCTGGCGTAGCCGCCGGGAGGGCGGAGCCCAGGGCGTACCAGGCGAAAGGCGCTAGCGAGGCTAGCTTTCGCCTTGCGCTACGTACTTCTTGGTTGATCGCCGCCGCTGACCACGGCGCCGTCGTCGGGTTGAGGATGAGCGGCGTCAGGTGCGGCTTGACGTTGAAGTCGAGCAGCCCGCCCTTGGCGTAGAGGCTGCCCGAGCTCTTGTCGAACGAGCCCGGGATGCTGCTCGCCGCCGCAGCCAGTTGTCCTCGATGAACTTCACCACCGAGGCGGTGTTGGTCAGGTTGGAGCTGACGTAGTTCTCCCGGGTGTACGGCGAGATGACGACCATCGGCAGCCGCTGGCTGTAGCCGCAGCGGCCGTTGGCGGTGCCGACCGTCACCGCGACCTCGGTGCACAGCGCGGTGTCGACCTGCGCGGAGTTGGTCGAGCTGGTGTTGACGTCGCTTGGACCCGTCGATGATCGTCGGCGCCTGGTGGTCGTACCAGCCGTCCGAGTCGTCGTAGGTGATGACGATCGCGGTCGACGGCCAGTACTTGGACTTCTCGATCGAGTTGATGGTGTTGACCAGGAAGGTCTGCTCGTCGAGCGGGTCCGAGTAACCGGGGTGGCCGTCCTCGTAGGCCGGGGCCTTGAGGTAGCTCACGGCCGGCAGCTTGGCGCCGCCGGTGCCGTCAAGCGCGTCGGAGAAGTCCGAGATGTCGTACTGGTGGTTGGCCTGGTCGGTGTAGCCGATCTCGGCCAGCGAGCTCGGCGCCAGGTGGGCCGGGTTCGCGGTCGACGCGTAGTACTGGAACGGCTCGTGGTGCGGCGAGTAGTCGGCGGTCGAGGCGCCGCCGATGTTCGCGTGCGCGGAGCCGCAGACCGGCAGGGCCTGGGTGCTGCCCGGCGCGTCGGACGTGCCGGTCGGCGCGAAGCCGCCCTCGAACCAGCCCCAGGAGACGTCCTTGGCGTTCAGCAGGTCGCCGATGTTCTGGCCGGTCAGCGCGGCCAGGGCGCCGTCGGTGGCGTGGTTGCCGTCGGAGCAGTCGTCGTAGTACGGGTCCTCGTCGCCGTACAGCGTGCCGAGGCCGGACTTCGAGCTCACGTCGATGACGGAGCTTGACGTCGTCGGCGCGCCCGCGCCGGTCGTGTCCCAGGCCGGGTTGAGCGCCTCCGCCCCGCTGGTGTTACCCGAGGTCACGTTGACCGCGCCGGGGGTGGACGGGCCGAAGCTGGTGTCCCAGTTGTTGTCGCTCATCGAGTAGTACTGGGCGTAGTTCCACAGACCGCGTCACGGTGTTGCCGTCGTAGTAGTCCATGACGATGCCGGGCGGGCAGTACTCGACGCCGCAGCCGTTGGTCGGGGTCGAGGACTCGGTCTGCTGGACGAACATGTCCATCTTCCCGTTGTCCTCGGCCAGCTGCTCCGCGGTGTAGCTGTGGTTCTGGTCCGAGGTGAGCGCCTCGGAGTGGGTCAGCCGCTGCGGGTCGTACTCGTTCGGGTTGTCCGTCAGCAGCGGGCCGATCGGGCCGCTCTTCTTCGTGATCTTCGAGTACAGGCCGTTGACGGTCGGCGTGCCCGGCTTGGCGGTGAACGGGGTGCCGTCCGTGTTCGCCGCGTACGGGTAGGTGCCGAAGTAGTGGTCGAACGACACGTTCTCGTCGAAGATCACCACGACGTGCTTGATCGGGGTCGCGGTCTTGTTGTGGTAAAGCGACGCGGACACGCGCGCGGGGACGTGGTACCCGGCGAAGGACACCTTCGCCGCCCCCGTGCTCGCGCTCGCTGCGGTGGCGCCCGCCGCCGCGCCGCCGCCGAGGGCTACCGCCGCCGCGACCGCGAGATACGGTCGAAGCCGCCGTCGCCTGCCACCGGCTACTGGGCCGATGCCCATTCCTAGCCTCCTGAGATTCTGCTTGCCTTCATCGGCCGGACGCCACGGATGGCCCCCGCCAGGGAGCGCTCGGGCGCAACCCCGTGCCAGAACGTCTCATAGCTGGATTTACGTGGCCACGCGGGCAATGTGACGCCCAGGCAAACGGAAAGTCAACAATTAGTGCAGGGGCAGGGGGCGCTTAGAGTTTCCCCCGTGTTCAGCTGGGCCGCTCAGCGCTGGCGCGTGGTGACGCCGGCGGGCGTGGTCAAGCCAGCATCGCCCGGCCGTAGTAGTCGCTCGGCCCGGTCACGCCGGGCAGGGCGAGGAAGTAGCCGCCGCCGAACGGGCTGATGTAGTCGACCAGCGGCTCGCCGATCAGCCGGGTCTGCACCGCCGCGAACTGCCGCTCGATGTCCTGCTGGAAGCAGGTGAAGATGAGCCCCATGTCCAGGTCGCCGACCTGGTCGAGGCCGCGGTCGTAGTTGTAGCCGCGGCGCAGGATCTGGCTGGGCACGGTGCTCCGCGGCGTGCGCGGGTTGGCCAGCCGGATGTGCGCGGTCAGCGGGATCGACGTCGCCGGTCGGGTCGTTCGCGTAGTCCGGCGTGGCGAAGATCGCAGCTGCCGTCGAGCGGGAAGCCGCTGGCCGCCGCCGCCCGATCATCGTCTCCTGCTCGCCCACGTCCACCCGGTCCCAGAACTCGACGAACATCCTGATCAGCCGGACCACGAAGTAGCTGCCGTCAGCGGTCCAGGCAGGCTCGCCGGCCGCGCCGGGCTGCACCCAGACCAGCGAGTCCATCGCCGCCCGCGAGGTCACCGACGGGTTCGCGATGCCGTCCATGAACCCCAGCAGGTTGCGCGGCACGGTGCCGGACGGCCGGGCGGGCGAGCAGAAGCCGTCCATCCGCCAGTTCGCTCTGCATGCCGCCGCGGGTGTTCTTCGCGATGTCTCGCAGCGCGTGCACCACGGTGTCGGAGCTGCCCGCGCTGAGCTGCAGGATCAGGTCGCCGCCGCACTGGGCCGGGTCGAGGTTGTCGTTCGGGAACGACGGCATCGGGACCAGGTGGGCCGGCCGCCGCGACGCGAGCCCGTACCGGTCGTCGAACAGCGTCGAGCCGACCCCGAACGTCACCGTGAGCCCGTTCGGCGTCACCGTCGGCCCGAGCACGCCCGAGTCGGACGGCGGCCCGCCGATGCCGACCACCGGCGGCGTGCCGCCGGTGGTCAGGAACCGGGCGCGGTCGGTCACGGTCTGGAACAGCTCGATCAGGTCCGCGCGGCTCTGCGCGGTCGCGTTGAACGACACCACCGCCGTGCGCCCTGGACGGCTTGGGCAGGATGCCGGCCTGGTACTTCCCGTGGAACGGGACCGCGGGCAGCAGCCCGTTGACGACGGCCTCGTTGGCGGCGTCGGCCGGGTCGGTCGCGGCGCCGCCCCGGTAGGCGTACCCGGCCGCGGCGCCCGCCGCGCCGCCGGCGATCACGCCGCCCGCGACCCCGCCGGCCAGGCCGCGCAGGAACGACCTCCGGGCCGGCACCGGGGCCGGGGCCGGCGGTGCGTCCGTCGGCTGGCGCCGCAGCCCTGCGACTCGGGCGTCTCAGGCGATTCAGAAGGCATTGAGGCTGTTCCTCGGCTCGGTGATGGCCGCGATGGGGGCGAGTTCCTGCAGCACCTGCCCGCAGGCGGCGTCGATCGCCTGCCGGGCGGAGACCGGACAGCGCCGGATTCGGGTACCCACCAGCCGTTCGGCAGCCGTTCCTTGTCAAGCAGCGACTGCAGCTGGTCAAGTCCCGAATAGACCGAGGGCAGCCCCGGGTACCTGGTCGCGAGCAGCGGGTGCAGCAGGGCGAGCAGGACCCGGCTGGCGTTGATGGCGGCGGCCGTGCTCGCGAGGGTGGTGCCGCTGCCGTAGTCGTCGTGCCCGGTGAGCTGGAACTCGAGCGCGTTCTCGATGACCTCGTGGGCGCGCCGCCCGAGGTCGGCCAGCGTGACCTCCTGGGTCGGCCACCAGACCGCGAGCTGGTCGACGTTCTTGTTGAGGGTGTTCGCGACGGGAACGAGCGACCTCAGCGACTGCCCGTGCCACAGCCCGTACTCCAGCCGGTAGAAGCCGGTCCACTGCGGGCTGTGCACGCCGACCGCGTCGGCCCGGCCGTCGATCTCGTCGTCGAAGTTCCCGAACGCGCCGTAGGCGTCGCCCAGCGTCTCGTACTGCAGGTGCGCGGTCAGCCAGTCGCGGCGCGCCGCCGCCAGATTCCCGCTGCTGACGGCGGCGGCGAGCGTCGCCGTCTCCGGCGCCATCACCTTGATCGCCGTTTCCTCCTCGGTCACGTACTTCTTGGCCAGCGGGATGAGCTCGTTGTAGGTGATCGGCATGATCGCCGGGGTGCCCGGCCGCGTGCCCCGGCACGGTGACGGTGACCCCCTGCTGCGGGTTGAAGTCGGTGAAGGAGCAGAGGAAGGCGTACTTGCCCGAGCCGACGTCCAGGCTCATCGGCGTGACGGTGGCGGGGCCGGTGTTCTCGACCTCGGCGTAGACCGCGCCGTTGGCCGGGTCGACCAGGTCGACCTCGGCCGCCGCCGGTCCCCTGGTTGTTGATCTCGAACGTGTGCCAGCCGGGCTTGGCCAGCCGCCAGGCCCCGCCGCACTGGTTGCTGCTGACGGTGATCTCGTTCGACGGCTGGCCGCCCCCGGAACTGCCGGAACTGCAGGCGGCGAGGCTGGCCGCGAGCGCCGCGGCCGCGGCGGCGAGCTGCGCGGCGACGCGCAGGCGTCTGGTGCCCATGGTCACAAACGATAGGCACCGTTTAGGCGGTGATGTCCGCCGGAGATGACGCTGAGCTCAAACGTTCACCTTCTCCTCAACTGCCGGACACCAAAAAGTCAAAGACACACATCAGTCATCTCGAACGGACCCGGCTGACTCCCGCTCCTCAATTCCCGCACCCCCCGCGATATCGTGCGCAGGTGGACCAAGACCAGGTGAACCTCGATGCCGCCGTTCGACCGCGCCGGACCTGCATGTCGGTGCCTGCCAGCAGCGAGCGGTTCCTGGCCAAGGCGCGGGACCTGGCCGCCGACGAGGTGATGCTCGACCTGGAGGACTCCGTCGCCCCGGCCGCCAAGCCGGCCGCCCGCGAGCTCGCGGTGGCGGCGCTGCAGGCGGGCGGCTTCGGCCGCAAGCTGGTCGCGGTCCGGGTCAACGGCGCCACCACCCCGTGGGCCTACCAGGACGTGATCGCGGTGGTCGGGTCGGCCCCCGGCGCGGTCGACTCGCTGGTGCTGCCGAAGGTCAGCTCGCCCGCCGCCGTCGTCTGGCTCGACGTGCTGCTCGGCCAGGTCGAGCAGGCGGCCGGCCTGCCGGCCGGGACGGTCGGGATCGAGGCCCAGATCGAGGACGCGGCCGGGCTGGCCGCGGTGGAGGCGATCGCCGGCCTCGTCGCCGCGGCTGGTCTCGCTCGTCTTCGGCCCGGCCGACTTCATGGCGTCGATCGGGATGCGCTCGCTGACCGTGGGCGGCCAGCCCGAGGGGTACGCGTTCGACGCGCACCACTACGCGCTGATGCGGATGCTGGTCGCCGCGAAGGCCAACGGCCTGCAGGCGATCGACGGCCCGTACGCGAAGATCGGCGACACGGCCGGCCTGCGCGCGGCCGCGACCAGCGTCGCCGCGCTCGGCTTCGACGGCAAATGGGTCCTGCACCCGGCCCAGGTCGAGTCGTCAACGAGGTCTTCACCCCGTCGCCGGAGGACTACGGCCGGGCGCTGCGCATCCTGGACGCCTACCAGCAGGCGACCGAGGTCGACCAGCGCGGCGCGGTGATGCTCGACGACGAGATGATCGACGAGGCGTCCCGCAAGATGGCGCTCGCGATCGCGGCCAAGGGCGCCGCGGCGGGCCTCCCGAGGCCGACCTAACGGCCGAACCGCCAGCACCGCCAGCACAGCCAGCACCGCCCGTCTCCGGCCTCCCGGCCCCCACGTGTGCCGTCACGCTCTGTTGGGTAGGTATGCGCGCAGCGTGATGGACAGAGCGGTATGCCCGCGTTGCCGAAGCCTTGTGCACGCCCCGACGGTGTGGTCGAGCGCATGGCGCTGCGACCTGCACGGCGAGATCTCGCCGCTGGCCCCGGCCCGGCTGCCGTCCCGCGACGGCCTGCTGCTGCTCGCCAGCCACACCACCGTGCCGGTCTGGCTGCCCTGGCCGCTGCCCGCCGGCTGGCTGGTCAGCGGGTTCACCGGGGCCGGGGACGAGCGCACCGGCGCCCGCGCCTCGGCGGTGGCGCTGTCCGGCCCCAACCCGCTCGGCGGCCCGGCCGACCTGCTGATCGTCGCCGAGGAGCCGGGCGTCGGCCTCGGCGCCGGCCTGGCCGGGCTGCCCGGGCCCGACCCAGGCGACGGGTTCGCCCACCGGGCGCCGCACGCCACCGTCCGGGTCGGCCAACCACGAGGCACCGCTGTGGGTGGTGGAGTCGGCCGGGAAGGCGGTCTTCGTCGGGCGAGGTGGCGGCGAGCTGGGTGTGGATCGTGCTCTGGCCCGACACCGCGGGCGCGCTGCTGGTCGAGCCGCTGGGGCTGCGCGACCTGCGCGATCCCGGGCAGGAGTACGACCTCCCGTTCGGCGCCCTCTGCACCCGTCTCCCGGCATTATTTTCCCCGCTCGCCGCCGGGCGCTCGAGGCGGTGCTCTCCCGCTCGCCGCCGGGCGCCTGAAGCCGGTGCCTTCCCTCGTCGCTCGGCACAAACCGCCTCGCTCCTCAGTCCAGGCACCGGCGCGCCCTTTGGCTCGCGGGTGGTGCCGATACGATGGCGGCCGTGCGCATCGACCTCCACGTTCACAGCAACGCCTCGGACGGCACCGACGACCCGGCCGAGGTGGTCAGCCGCGCTCGCGCGGCCGGCCTTGACGTCATGGCGCTGACCGACCACGACACGCAGGCCGGGATCGCGCCGCCCGCGATGCGGCCGGAACCGACCTGACGCTGGTCCCCGGCATGGAGCTCTCCTGCCAGTTCGACGGGCGGAGCGCCCATCTGCTCGGCTACCTGTTCGATCCCGACAACGCCGAACTCGGCGCGGAGACGGCGCAGATCCGCGACGACCGCACCTACCGCGCGAAGGCGATGGTGGCCAAGGCGCGCGAGCTCGGCGCCGACGTCAGCTGGGAGCAGGTGGCGGCGATCGCGGACGGCGCGGTCGTCGGCCGCCCGCATATCGCCCGCGCGCTGGCGGCGGCGGGCGCGGTCGAGACGCCGGCCGACGCGTTCACCGCCGACTGGATCGCCGACGGCGGGCGCGCCTTCGTCGACCGCTACGCGGTCGACCTGCCCCGCGGCATCTCCCTGATCAGAGCGGCGGGCGGCGTTCCGGTGCTCGCCCACCCGCGCTCGCCCGGCTACGAGATATCGGACGAGGTCATCGCGAGGCTGGCCCACAACGGGCTGTGCGGCATCGAGGTGTTCCACCCCGACCACGACGCGGAGGAACGGGCCCGGCTGACCGCGCTGGCGCAGTCGCTGGGCCTGATCGCCACCGGCGGCAGCGACGATCACGGGTCGTTCAACAACCACGGCCTCGGCGTCGAGACGACGCCGGGCGAAGAGTACGAGCTGCTGCTGGCCCTAGCCGGAACCGCGGCCATGACGTTCTTCCTGCAGGCGTTCGTCACGCTCTTCGTGATCATCGACCCGCCCGGCATCGTGCCGCTGTTCCTCGGCCTGACCAGGGGCAGGTCGGTCCGGACGAGACGGCGGCTGGCCTGGCAGGCGGCGGTGGTGGCGTTCAGCGTGATCGTCGCGTTCGCGCTGTTCGGCCGCGTGATCCTGAACTACACGCAGGTGCAGATCGCCGCCCTCGAGGGCGCCGGCGGCCTGCTCCTGCTGCTCGTCTCGCTGCAGCTGCTGACCGGCAAGACGGAAGAGCCGACCTCAAGCGAGCGGGCGAAGACCAACGTCGCGTTCGTGCCGCTGGGCACGCCGCTGCTGGCCGGGCCGGGCGCGATCGTGGCGACGATGCTCTACGTGCAGCGCATCCACCACCCGCTCAACGTGGTCGCGCTCGCGCTCGCGATCGCCGGGGTCGCGGTAGCGGCCTGGCTGTCGATGCGATTCGCCGAGGTCATCCACCGGGTGCTTACCGACAACGGCGTCGAGCTGCTCACCAGGATCGCCGGCCTGCTGCTGTCCGCCATCGCGGTCCAGCTGGTCGCCGAGTCCGCCCTGGCCTTCGCCGCCCAAGCCAAATAATTCGGGTAAGCCAGGTAATAGAGTGGCCCCGGGCATTATGGTCGGCGCCCGGGTCGGGCGCTTGGTGGCGGAGGTGCGCTCGTGGACGCTCGGGTGGAGCGGATGTGGTCAGCGCAGATTGCGGAGCAGGACGTCGCCGCGATCGGCGCGGAATGCAACGGCTGGCTGATCGGCGACGACGACGAGGTGATCGTCATCGACCCCGGCGATGACGCCGAAGCCGTGTTCGAGCAGGTCGGGGACCGCGAGATCGTCGCCGTGATCTGCACCCACGGGCACGAGAGGCACGTGGCGGCGGCGGTCGAGGTGGCCGAGCGGGACGAGGCGCCGGTGGCGCTGCACCGCTCCGACCGGCTGTTCTGGCGGATGTCCCACGCGGATGTCCAGCCGGAGATCGAGATGGCGCACGGCGGCCGGTTCGAGGTGGCCGACGTGGCCCTCGAGGTCATCCACACGCCGGGCCACACGCCCGGCTCGGTGAGCCTGTACTGCGAGGATCTCGAGCTCGTGTTCACCGGCGACACGCTGGCGGCGGTCGGGCCGGTCCCCCACGACGGGGATTACCCCGACTTCGCGGGGCAGCTCACCGCGATCGGCGAGCGGCTGCTTGACCTTCCGCCGGGGACCAGGGTGCTGCCCGGTCACGGCGAGGAGACGACGATCGGCGACGCCGCCAAGCGGTTCGACGGCTGGGTGACGGCCGGGCCGACCATAACGGACCTGTAGTGGAGCAGCTCGGCTTCGAGGGCATGCCGAGGCGTCTCTACTCGTGCACGCCGACCCGGCTGGCGACCTGGCTGGACTGCCCGCGCCGGTACCGGATGAGCTACCTCGACCGGCCGGTGGTGCCGAAGGGGCCGCCGTGGGCGCACAACAGCGTCGGCGCGAGCGTGCACAACGCGCTGGCGGGCTGGTGGCGGCTGCCGCTGCCGAGGCGCACGGTGCAGGCCGCGGGCGCGCTCGTCACGCCAGGGCTGGATCAGCGAGGGCTTCGCGAGCAGCGCGCAGTCGGCGCGGTACCGGGACTGGGCGCGCGGACTGGTGGAGCTGTACGTCGCGGGCCTCGACCCGGCCGACGAGCCGGTCGGCGTGGAGCGGACGGTGGCGACGCGAACCGAGGTGATCGCGGTCTCCGGTCGGATCGACCGCCTCGACGCCCGGCCGCGCGCGGACGGCGAGGACGGCACCGAGCTCGTCGTGGTCGACTACAAGACCGGCCGCCACGTGCTCTCGGTCGACGACGCGCGCAGTTCGCTGGCGCTCGCGCTGTACGCGATCGCCGCCTCGCGCACGCTGCATCGCGACTGCCGGCAGGTCGAGCTGCATCACCTGCCGAGCGGGCAGGTGCTCACCTGGACGCACACCGACGAAGTCCCTGCGGCGGCATCTGCGCCGGGCCGAGCAGGTGGCGGAAGAGTGCGCCGAGGCCGATGAGCGGATGCGCGCGCAGCTGCCCGCGGCCGAGTACGACGAGGTCTTCCCGCCGAAGCCGTCGCCCGGCTGCGGCTGGTGCGACTACCAGCGCTCCTGCCCGGAAGGCCAGCAGGCGGCCGCGCCGCACCGCCCCTGGGACGCCCTGGCCGAGCTGTGACGCCGCACCCCAGCCGCCCTGGCGACACGCCAGCCGGCAGGCTGCGGCGGCGGGACGCCCGGTCAGCCGCGCCCCGCCCGGACCTCAGCGGACCCCAGGCTTGCCGGTCAGGTTAGCGTCGTCCGCTACGCGCAGCGACAGATCGGCTGACGCCGGCCCGGTCGGCCCAGAACCGAATTGGCCTCGTGGCCCACCGGCACACATAGAGCGGGCCGGTGGCCCCCAGGGCCAATGGCCACAGGCATACGGGCCCGTGGCCCGGCCGGCTGCGGGCGTAATACGGGGGCGGGGTGCTAGCGCTCGGTCGCGTTCCAGAAGGTGGTCAGGGCGTGCGCGGTGGTGGCCGGGGCCTCGACGTTCGGGTTGTGCGCGGCGGCGGGGATGCAGGTGCGCTCGGCGTTCAGCCGGGCGGCCATGTCCCGCTGCTCGCGTCGTGGGCCAGGCGTTGTCGTCCTCGCCGTAGAGGACGAACGTCGGGACGGACCTGGCGGCGAGCTCGGTCGGTCCTGTCCTCGGCCTTCGAGCAGCTGGTCGGCCATCGTGACCAGGCCGGTCGGGTTGTTGGCGAGCATGCGCTCCTCGAGGAACGCCATGATCGGCGCGGCGACGCCGGCCTTCACCGCCTGGCGGCTTGAGCGAGGCGTGCCACATCTCCGCGACCTTGCCCTTGAGGTCCGCGACCGGCGTGCCGTCGACGTAGTTCAGCAGGGAGCGCAGCTCTTCCGCGCGCGAGCCCGGCAGCGCGGCCGGGCCGGAGCTGAGCAGGGTCAGCGAGGCGGGGGCGTAACCGTCGAGCACGGCCGCGCGCGCCACCAGGCCGCCGAAGGAGTGGCCGAGCAGGTGCGACGCCTCCGTCGCCTCGGCCACCGCCGTGACGTCGGCGCCGAGTTCGGCCACGTCGTAGCCGGCCGGGTCGTCCGGGCCGGCCGTCTGGTACTGACCGCGCAGGTCGATCGCGACCACCCGGCGGCCCGCGGCCGCGAGCTGACCGAGGATCGCGATGAAGTCTTCCTTGCTCCCGGTGTAGCCGGGGACGAGCAGGGCGGTGCCGAGCTCGCAGGGACCGGCTGCGGGCATGGCGTCGAGCGCGGCGAAGCTGCCGCGAGCGGTCTCGACGGTCGCGCGCCGCGTCCCTTCAGGCAGTTCAAGGGAGGTGGGGGTGGACATGTCAGGACTCTGCGGCCGCCTCATGACCCAGCTCGCGGCCGCCGCGGGTGCGGCGCCTGCGCGGGCGCGGGAGTGGCGGTGCCTGCTGCGGCGTCGTCGGCCGCCTTGGCCGTCGTCGCCTCCTGGCCACCGCCGCTCGCGGGAGGGCCCGTCGTCGCCGGACTTCCTGCTCCGCGAGCGGCTGCGCGGGGGTCGCGGGCTCTTTGACCGGGTTTTGCCGGTTTCGCCGAGGTCCTCTTCCACCTCGGCGGCGAGTCCCGCCCTGGCGCTGCGGAGCTCGCGCGGCAGGGTGCCGGTGACGCCCGGCGGGATGGACAGGTCGGTGAACAGGTGCTCGGACGTCGAGTAGGTCTCGGCCGGCTCGGGCTGGCCGAGGCCGAGCCCGTCGCTGATCAGCTTCCAGCGGTGCAGGTCGCGCCAGTCGACGAACGTCACCGCGACGCCGGTCCGCCCGGCCCGGCCGGTGCGGCCGATCCGGTGCACGTACGCCATCTGGTCGTCCGGGCACTCGTAGTTGATCACGTGCGTCACGTCGTCCACGTCGATGCCGCGGGCGGCCACGTCGGTGGCCACGAGGACGTCGACCTTGCCGGTGCGGAAGGCGCGCAGCGCGCGCTCGCGCTGGGCCTGGCCGAGGTCGCCGTGCACGGTCGCGGCGGCGAAGCCGCGTTCGGTCAGCGCGATCGACACCTGGTCGCAGGCGCGCTTGGTCTGGCAGAAGACCATGGCGAGGCCGCGGTCCTTGGCCTGCAGAACCCGCGCCAGGACCTCGATCTTGTCCAGGTGGTGCGTCCGGTACACGTACTGGGTGGTGAGCGGCGGCGGCGCGGACTCGTCCAGCCCCTCGGCGCGGATGTTGGTCGGCTGCCGCAGGTGCCTGCGGGCGAGCGTCACGACCTCGCCGGGCATCGTCGCGGAGAACAGCATCGTCTGCCGGCCGTCGGGGGTGAGCCGCAGCAGCCGCTCGACGTCGGGCAGGAAGCCGAGGTCGAGCATCTTGTCCGCCTCGTCGAGCACGAGCGCGCGGATCTGGCTGAGGTCGAGGTTCTTGCGGTTGGCGAGGTCGAGCAGCCGCCCCGGGGTGCCGACGACGACGTCGACCCCGGCCGCGAGGGCGTCGATCTGCGGTTCGTAGGCGCGCCCGCCGTAGACGGTGAGCACGCGCGCGCCGAGCTGCGCGCCCGCCTGCTTGATGTCGTCGGTGACCTGGATCGCGAGTTCCCTGGTGGGCACGACGACGAGCGCGGCCGGCTGCTTGGCGGCGCGCTCGCCCGCCAGCGTGGTGACCAGCCGGTGCAGGATCGGCACGCCGAAGGCCAGCGTCTTGCCGGTGCCGGTGCGCGCCTGGCCGATAATGTCCTGGCCGTTCATGGCCAGCGGCAGCGTAAGCGCCTGGATCGGGAACGTGGTGTGTATGCCCGCGGCTTCGAGCGCGCTGCAGATGACCTCGTCGACACCGAGATCGCGGAACGGCACCGCATGCGTCGGTTGAGTTGTCAGGGGTTCCTCCGTGCGCTGGGTGCCTGGCGCCCGCGTCACTTTTAGGCGCGGCGGCGGTTAGGCAGCAGCGTCAATGTCAACGCGAACTGGGATGATGGCATTCCAGACGCCCAATTGTCACCCACGGTACCAGACGAACTCCGCCGCCGTTACACCTGTTAAACGATGTTGCCGAATCCCACCCGGCGAGCCTGGTCGGTGCTGAACTCGATGTAGGCGATCTTCTCGGCCGGGATGAGCACCCGGCCGCCCTTCTGCGTGTTGAGCGCGAAGATGCCCTTGCCGTCCTTGGCGGTGAGGGCGGCGGTCAGGTCGCGCTCGACCTCCTCGGCGGTCGATTCGGTCTCGTGCACGAGCTCGCGCGGGACTGACTGAATTCCGATTTTGACTTCCATGTCTCTCCTTAGGCTTGGTCGGTGGCTCGAGGCCAGCCGCTGATTCCGCGCCAGGCCAGCCGCGCGACGAGTTGCTCGGCGGCCTCCCTGGGGATGGTGCCAACCGTGTTGAGCCAGTATCTGGCGCTCACCTGGGCCATGCCGAGCAGCCCGATGGAGAGCAGGTGAGCCTCGTCGTCGGCGAGGCCGGCGTCCTCCTTGATCACCTGGCTGATCATGTCGGCGCAGCGCTGGTCGGCCGCGTCCAGGCGCTCGCGGACCGCGGGCTCGCTGGTCAGGTCGGACTCGAAGACGAGCCGGAAGGTCCCGGTGTGCTCGGCGATGTACTCGTAGTAGGCGCGCGAACGTCGCGTTGACCCGCTGCCGGTTGTCGGCGGTGGAGCGCAGCGCCGCCGCGACGGCTTCGATCAGCCGGTCGACGCTCTCGTCGAGCAGCGCCAGGTACAGCTCTTGCTTGCCGGGGAAGTGCTGGTAGAGGACGGGCTTGCTGACCCCGGCGCGGTCGGCGATCTCGTCCATCGCGGCCGCGTGGTAGCCGTGCGCGACGAAGACCTCCAGGGCCGCGTCGAGCAACTGGCGGCGGCGGGCCAGCCGTGGCAGGCGGGTCCCCCGAGGGCGGGCGGTTGAAGCGGCGGTCACCATGTTCTCCGGGTGCAGGCGATGGTTATTAACGATAGTCCTCGTCGTCGTATCCCGCGTCCCGCGTTTGCTCGGCTGCGTCCGCCTCATCGACCTCGAGCGGCACTTCCTCGAGCTCCTCGTCGTCGGCGGCGACGTCCTCGGCGGCTACCGGGCGGGCCTGCTCGGCCGCGTCTTCGCCGGGTGTTTCCATGTTGAGTTCACTCACTGCGAGACCTCCCGTGTGACCGTAGAAGCGCTGCCCGGTTCCCATCATCGCAGTCCGACGGGGGAGTGGCCGAGCGGCCGGGCGACGGATATCGGTCTTCGAAAGCGTTGCCGAACCAGGAAAACCGGACAACGCCGCATGTATCAGCATGGGCATGTTGGGGGTAGAGACAAGGCATGCGGAGCATCTGGGCTGGGGCGATCTCATTCGGCATGGTCGTGATCCCGGTCAAGCTCTACGCTGCCACCGAGCAGCGTGACGTGGCGTTCAGGCAAGTGCACGCCGAGGACGGCGGCCGGGTCCAGTACCGCCGGTTCTGCTCGCTTGACGGCGAGGAGGTCGCGTACTCCGACGTGGCCAAGGGCTACGAGCTCGCCACCGGGGACGTCGTGGTGCTGACCGACGACGACCTGAAGGAACTGCCGCTGGCGACGGCCAAGCGGATCGACGTGCTGCACTTCAGCCCGGCCGGGCAGCTGGACCCGATCCTGTCCAACAAGGCCTACTACCTGGAGCCGGAGCCCCCCGGGGTCCGCGCCTACGCGCTGTTCCGCGACGCGCTCGAGCGATCCGGGCGGGTGGCCGTGGCCAAGGTGGCGATCAGGCAGCGGGAGGCCCTGGCGGCGCTGCGGGTGCGGGACGGCGTGCTCGTCCTCGAGACCCTGCTGTGGCCGGACGAGGTGCGCGCGCCCGACTTCAAGTTCCTCGACGAGGACGTCGACGTCCGGTCGCAGGAGCTGAAGATGGCCGCCTCGCTGATCGACACGATGACCGAGGACTTCGATCCGTCGCTGTACAAGGACGCCTACCGGGAGGCGCTCGAGGCGCTCGTGCAGGCCAAGATCGAGGGCAACGAGGTGGTCAGGCCGGTCGGCCAGGCGGCGACGGCGGACAAGGCGGCGGCCCGGCCGACCTCGCCGAGACGCTCCGCGCCAGCGTCGAGGCGGCCAAGGCAAGCCGCGCGCAAGACATCGGACAAGGCATCGGACAAGGCGGCCGACGAGCCCGAGCCGCCGGCCAAGGCGCCCAAGCCGCGCAGGCCCGCTTCCCCGCGCAGGAAGGCGTCGGCATGACCAGTCGACCGGCCGGTCCGGCACTGGCCGGGGCGAATGGTGAATCTCGGCGACGGCGAGCAGGTCTACGTGGCCGAGTCGCCCTGGTCCGGAGACGGCGAGAGAGATCTCGTGCTGTGCGTGCACGGGATGTCCGGCGCGGCCACGAACTGGACCGACCTGATGGCCGAGCTCGCCCCCGACTTCGACTGCGCGGCGGTCGACCTGCCCGGATCCGGGTTCTCGGCGCCGCCGTCGAGGCGGTCCGGCTACTCGGTCAGGTCGCTCGCCGCGACCGTGATCAGGCTCATCGAGGCGCTCGGGCGCGGCCCGGTCCATCTGGTCGGCAACTCGATGGGCGGGGCGGTCGTCCATCCGGGTCGCCGCCGGCCGCCCGGACCTGGTGCAAGACGCTCACGCTGGTCTCGCCGGCGCTTCCCGACCGGCGGCCGCACGGCTCGACCGCGCACTTCCCGATCCTGGCGCTGCCCTTCGTGGGCGAGGCGCTGGTGCGTCGCTGGTCATCGGTGCCGGCCGAGAACCGGGTAGCCGGCGTGTACAGCACGTGCTACTACGACCCGGCCGCCCTCCACCCTGAGCGGTTCGCGCAGGAGGTGGCCTCGCTGCGCAGGCGCGACGAGCTCGGGCACGACCCGGCCACGCTGGTCGGCGCGGCGCGAACGCTGGTCGGCCGAGACGCTGTCGCCCCGGCCGCTGTCGCTGTGGCGGGCGGCCGAGCGGGTCGAGGCGCCGACGCTGGTGCTGTTCGGCAGCCACGACCGGCTGGTGAGCCCGGCGCTTGCCGTCCCGGCGGCGCGCGCCTTCAAGAACGCCCAGATCGAGGTGCTCCCTCATATCGGGCATATAGGGCAAATGGAGCGGCCAGACCTTGTCGCCGCCCGGTTCCGTGAGATGGTGGACAAGACGGGAATGCCGGGTGGCGGAACCCGGTTGACGCCAGACGAACTGACTTCAACCTGACTGGAGTTTGCACAGTGTCGCTGCCACCGCTCGTTGAACCGGCCGCGGATCTGTCGGTCGACGAGGTGAAGCGCTACTCGCGCCACCTGATTATCCCCGACGTGGGCATGGCCGGGCAGAAGCGCCTCAAGAACGCGAAGGTTCTCGTCGTGGGCGCGGGCGGCCTCGGCTCGCCGGCCCTGCTCTACCTGGCCGCGGCGGGCGTCGGCACGCTCGGCATCGTGGACTTCGACACGGTCGACGAGTCGAACCTGCAGCGCCAGATCATCCACGGCGTCTCCGACGTGGGCAAGTCCAAGGCCGAGTCCGCCAAGGAGTCGATCGCCGAGGTCAACCCGTACGTCAAGGTGATCCTGCACAAGGTGCGCCTGGACTCGGACAACGTGATGGAGATCTTCGCGCCGTACGACCTGATCATCGACGGCACGGACAACTTCGCCACCCGCTATCTGGTCAACGACGCCGCCGTGCTGCTGCACAAGCCGTACGTATGGGGCTCGATCTACCGGTTCGACGGCCAGGCGTCCGTCTTCTGGGCGGACTACGGCCCCTGCTACCGCTGCCTCTACCCGGAGCCCCCGCCCCCCGGCATGGTCCCGTCCTGCGCCGAGGGCGGCGTGCTCGGCGTGCTGTGCGCGTCGATCGGCTCGATCCAGGTCAACGAGGCGATCAAGCTGATCACCGGCATCGGCGAGCCGCTGTCGGGCCGGCTGATGATCTACGACGCGCTGGAGATGTCGTACAAGACGGTCAAGATCAACAAGGACCCGGAGTGCGCCGTCTGCGGCAAGAACCCGACGGTCACCGAGCTGATCGACTACGAGGCGTTCTGCGGCGCGGTCTCCGAGGAGGCCGAGGCGGCGGTCGTCGGGTCGACGATCAGCGCCAAGGACCTGAAGGGAATGCTCGACCGGGGCGACGACGTCTTCGTCGTCGACGTCCGCGAGCCGAACGAGTACGAGATCGTCTCGATCCCCGGCGCCACGCTGATCCCGAAGGGCGAGTTCCTGAACGGCTCCGCCCTGGAGCGGATGCCGCAGGACAAGCAGATCGTGCTGCACTGCAAGAGCGGCGCGCGCAGCGCCGAGGTGCTCGCGGTCCTCAAGGCGGCCGGCTTCTCCGACGCGGTGCACGTCGGCGGCGGCGTGCTCGCCTGGGTCAACCAGGTGGACCCGTCCTGCCCACGTACTAGAAGAAGACCGACGCACGGTGGCCGGCCCCGCGGCAGTCCCGCGACGTGCCGGTCACCGTCGGTTAACGGCCGGGCGAACCGGCGGAAGGGATGTCCTGAACGCGCTGAGTATCGAAGCGTGACCGGGGTGAGGGTGCCGTGAAGGGCGACCGCGTCGAGATCGTGGTCGACGCCGGCGAGGGAACCAGGACCTACGAGGTGTCCGCCACCCGGGCCGGGCGGCGGGTCGAGGTGAGCACCGGCCGCGGCATCGTCGAGGTGACCGAGGTCACCCGCACCGGGACGACCGTGCGGACCGCGAGGTTCATGGCCAGCCGGGTGATCGCCCTGGTCGAGCACCCCGTCGACACGAGCACGGCGATTAGCGGCCCTGTCCGCGAGCCAATACCATGCGCGGATGGAGCTTCTTGAGCCGGTAACGCAGCCGTACGCGTGGGGATCCCACACGGCGATCGCCGAACTTCAGGGCCGGCCCGTCCCGACCGCCCAACCCGAGGCCGAGCTGTGGATGGGCGCGCATCCGTCCGCGCCGTCCGGGGTGGCGCTGCCCGGCGGCGGGCGCACCACGCTGGACGCGGTGATCGCGGCCGACCCGGTCGGCGAGCTCGGCCCGGCATCGGTGGCGCCGGTTCGGCGGGCGGCTGCCGTTCCTGCTGAAGGTGCTCGCGGCCGAGACGGCGCTGTCCATCCAGGTGCATCCGTCGCGGCGGCAGGCCGAGGCCGGGTTCCTGGCGGAGAACGAGCGCGGCCTTGCCCCCGGCGACAAGTCCCGCAACTACGTCGACGACTGGCCCAAGCCCGAGATCCTGTGCGCGCTCACCCCGTTCGAGGCGCTGGCCGGGATGCGCGTCGCCGCAGGACGCGGCCGCGCTGCTGAAGGAGCTCGGAGTCGGCCGAGCTTGACCCGGTCACCGCGATCCTGGCCGCCGCCAGCGGGCCGGAGGCGCTGACCGAGGCGCTGAGCCGCCATCCTGGCCTGGCCTCGACGGAGCGCCGGGCGGCGCTGGTGACGAGGTCGCGGCCGGCTGCGCGGAGGTCGCGGCGAGCGGCGGCCCGTACGCGGCGGCCTGCGCGGCGGCGGTTCGGCTGAGCGTGCGAGCACCCGGGTGACCTCGGCGTGCGTCGCGTCGCTGCTGCTGCGGCACTCGGTGCCTGCAGCCGGGCCAGGCGGTCTTCCTGCCGGCCGGCGGCCTGCACGCCTACCTGCACGGCACCGGGATCGAGCTCCTCGCCAACTCCGACAACGTGGTCCGGGCCGGGCTGACCGCCAAGCACATCGACGTGCCCGAGCTGCTCAGGCTGACCGACCCGGCGGTCGCGGTGCCCGTGCTCGAGCCGCGCCCGCTCGGCGGCGGCGCTGTTCGTCTACGACTCGCCCGCTCCGGAGTTCCGGCTCTACCGGGCCGAGCTCGGCGACGGCGAGATTCCCCTGCCCGGCGCGGACGGCCCCAGGATCGTGCTCTGCACCGAGGGCGCGGCGGTGCTGCGGGCCGGACGGCGGCGCGGTCGGCGCCTGAAGGCCTGACGGTCGGCCGGGGCGAGTCGTGCTTCGTGGCCGCCGACGACGGCGCGGTCACCGTGGCCGGGCCGGCGACGCTGTTCATCGCCGCGAGCGGACTTGACCCGATGCCGCCGGGCTGACGCCGGCCCAGGAAGACGAGAGGGGTCGGCTGCGGGTGGGACCACGGGACCGTTCAGAATAAATGCCTGTGACTTTTGAAGAAGAAAAGGCAATCTCGTTCGGGAGCGTGGCGGAAACCTACGATCGCGTGCGCCCGCGTCCGGTCCAGAGCGCGCTGGACTGGCTGGTTCCTGACGGCTGCGGGGTCGCGGTGGACCTCGCGGCAGGCACCGGTCTTTTCACCAGGGAGCTAGTCGGCCGGTCGGCTCGCGTGGTGGCGGTGGAGCCGGACGCCCGGATGCGCGAGGTTCTCGCCCGCCGGTCGCCGCAGGTGGACGTCCGCGAGGGCTGGGGCGAGGCCATGCCGCTCCCCGACGGCAGCGCGGACGCGGTGTTCGTGTCCACCGCCTGGCACTGGCTCGACCCGGCGCGGGCGGTCCCCGAGATCGCGCGGGTGCTCCGCCCGGGCGGGCGGCTCGGCGTCATCTGGACGACCAGGGACCGTGACCATGACTGGGTGGCCGAGCTCGACCTGCTCCGGCTCCCCGGGATCAGCGACGAGGAGGGCGAACCGCGCACCGTCGAGGAGACCAGGGCGGCGCTTGACCGCCATCACACGGTCACCCTCCCGGACGGGCGGAGTTCGCCGATCTGGAGACGGCGTCGTTCCGGTCCACCAGGACGGTCTCGATCGACGACGCGCTCGCGTGGCTGGCGTCGAACAGCGGCTTCATCACCGCCTCGGCCGCCGACCGGGCGGCCGGGCTCGCCAGCTGCCGGGAAGTGCTGGAGCAGCGGGCCGGCGATTCGCCGATGATCGAGATGCCGATGCGGTCCTGGTGCTGGCGGGCGCGACGCTCGTTATCGCAGTGGGTTCGTTACCGTGAGCGCTTAGTAATAACAAAAACGGTTCGCAGGCGAGTTCGCAGTCACGACAAGCCCTACCATTTGCATGTGGCAACGGAGTACGGCGCATACGGTGATCAGCCGTGGCGCGATGCGGAGCCGCAGTACCCCGGCCAGCCGTACGCACGGCGACGGGCCGCCTTGGGACGGAGCGCGGCAACCCCCGCCGCAGCCGCCCGGCCAGCGGCGCCGCCCGCTCGCCCGCGATCACCGTCATCGCCGCCAGCGCGCTCGCGCTCGGCCTGATCGGCCTGGTCATCTCGTTGATCGGGGTGGCCACGGAGGTGATGCCGCGGACCTTCACGGCCGGGCAGCAGCGGCAGATCACCGACTGGGAGTACGGCCGGAGCTGGCGGACGCTGCCGGCCGGCCAGATCTTCCCCGCCTCGGTCAGCTACCAGGCGCCCGTCGTGCTCGACGACTCCTCGCTGATGCTGACGGCGCGCCGGATCGGCATCGCCGGGCAGTCCGGCTGCCGGGCCGCCACCGACGCCGCCGCGGCCGCGGTGCTCGCCCGCAACGGCTGCACGACCATGCTGCGGGCCACCTACGCCGACGGGACCGACAGCTACGTGGTGACGGTGGGGGTCGCCGTGCTGCCGTCGACGGCCCAGGCGGAGGCGGCGAACGCGTCGCTGTCCGCCGCCGCCCGGTCGGGGGGATCGAGCCCGGCGTGCGCGCGCTGGCGTTCAAGAACACCGCCGCGGCCTGGTTCACCGACTCGCGCCGGCAGCTCTCCGGCGTCGTTCCGGGCCGGCACCTACGTGGCGCTCTACACGGTCGGCTACGCCGACGGCAGGCCGCGGGAGCCGGTCACCGGTGACAGCTACGCCGACGGGGAGATGACGAGCGTGGGCAGCGGCGTCGCCCAGGCGGTGCTGGCCAAGGTCGGCGCGCCGGTGCCGGCCGCCGCACTGCCCGGGGACGCCCGGATGCTGAGCGGTCTGAGGCGTCGGGGCCGCGCAGCCGGTGCTGCCCGCTGGGGCCGTCCGGGCGGCGGACGCTCGCGGGCATCGCGCTGGCCGGGGCGCTCGCGGCCGCGACGTCGCTGCCCGCCGCCGCCGCCCCGGCCGACTCGGTCAGGGACCAGCAGCAGTGGGTGCTCAACATGCTCAACGTGCCGTCGGCCTGGTCGGTCAGCGAGGGCGCCAACGTCACCGTCGCGGTCATCGACAGCGGCGTGAACCCGGACGTCAGCGACCTGAGCGGCGCGGTGATGACCGGAAGCGACTTCACCGACCTGAGCACCTCGACGCAGCAACCCGCACTGGGGGCAGCACGGGACCTGGATGGCGTCGATCATCGCCGGCCGCGGGAACGGCTTTGACGAGGGCGGCATCATCGGGGTCGCGCCCGAGGCGAAAATACTCTCTATCCGGGTGATACCGGACATGAACGACCCGGGCTACAAGAAGTACGACGACGAGCCGGAGGGGCAGATCCAGGGCGAGCTGGCCGAGGGGATCAAGGAGGCGGTCCGCGATCACGCCCAGGTGATCAGCATGTCGATCGGCTACTCGGCGCCGAGCGGCGCGGTCCGGGCCGCGCTGCAGTACGCCTACGACCACGGCATCGTCCTGGTGGCGTCGTCCGGCAACTCGGGCAACAACGACGAGAAGCACACCCGCAGCGGCGACCACGGCTGGGCGCCGGTGTCGTTCCCGGCCGAGTACCCGGGGGTGCTCGAGCGTGGGCGCGGTCAACATGGACAGGCAGCCGACGTCGTTCTCCAGCGGCAACCTCTCGGTCAAGGTCGCGGCGCCCGGGAGAAGGCGGTCCCCGCCCAGGGCCGGAACGGCCAGTACTACACGGTCAACGGCACCAGCCCGGCGTGCGCGCTGGTGGCGGGGGTGGCCGCGCTGATCAAGTCGAAGTACCCGTCGATCACGCCCGCCCAGGTGACGCAGGCGCTGACGACCACCGCGCAGCAGCCGATGCCGGGCGGCGGCTACAACGTGCTCACCGGGTTCGGCATCGTGAACGCGGACGCGGCGCTGACCGAGGCGGGCAAGCTGGCCGGCGAGCGCCCGGCCGGCTCCCAGGTCTCGCCGTCGACGCACTTCGGCGGCGGCGCGGCGGCGATCCCGGCCGCGCCGGTGACCCCGCGCGGCCCCGGCCCGCTGGTGCATGTTCGCGCTGCTGGCCGTCGTCTCGCTGGCGGCCGCGGGCGGCGGCCTGATGGCGCTGCGGCGGCAGGACGCCCCGGCATGGATGACGAGCTCGACGACTACTCCTCGCGGGTGCTCGACGTGGTCGACGCGATCCCGCCCGGTCAGGTGATGTCCTACGGCGACATCGCCGAGTACCTCGGGGCCGGCGGCCCCCGCCAGGTCGGCCGGGTGCTGGCCAGCTACGGCGGCGCGGTCGCCTGGTGGCGGGTGATCCACGCCGACGGCACCCCGGCGCCCGGGCACGACACCTCGGCGCTCGAGAACTACCTGGCCGAGGGGACGCCGCTGCGGGCGGCGCCGCACATCCCGCCGGGCAGGCCGGTCCGGGTCGACATGCGCCGAGCCCGTTGGTCGGGAGACTCGCGGTGAACCGCTGAACGCCCCTCGAATGTCGGTGGGGCGTGGTGGAATGCGATTCTGATGAACGGTTACCGACTCGTCCGCCGCGCGCCGTCCCCCGATCCCCCCGCGCCGCCGGTCCTCGACGAGACGCAGCAGCGGGTGGTCGACCACAAGGGCGGCCCGCTGCTGGTGCTGGCCGGGCCCGGCACCGGCAAGACCACGACGATCGTGGCGGCGGTGGCCGAGCGGATCGAGCGCCGCGGCATCGACCCGGGCCGCATTCTGGTCCTGACCTTCAGCCGGAAGGCGGCGGGCGAGCTGCGCGACCGCATCACCGCCAGGCTCGGCCGCACCACGTCGGCGCCGCTCGCGCTCACCTTCCACAGCTACGCCTACGCCCTCGTCCGCCGGGAGTTCGTGCTGGCGGGCGATCAGCCGCCGCGGCTGCTGTCCGCGCCCGAGCAGCTGCTTGAGATCCGCCGGCTGCTGCGCGGCGAGGTCGCCGACGGCGCCGGGAACTGGCCCGAGCGGCTCTGGCCCGCGCTCGCCACCAGGGGCTTCGCCGAGGAACTGCGCGACGTCCTGATGCGCGCGGCCGAGCGCGGCCTCGACGGCAAGGCGCTGCGCCAGCTCGGCCGGCGGTGCAAGCGGGACGACTGGGTGGCGGCGGGCGCGTTCCTCGACCGCTACTCCGCGCGATTCGATCTCGCCCCGGTGCCCGCCTACGACTACGCGGAGATCGTCAGGATCGCCGCCGGGCTGCTCGGCGCCTCGGCCACCAGGCAGCGGGAGCGGGACGCCTACGACGCGGTGTTCGTCGACGAGTACCAGGACTGCGACCCGGCCCAGGAGGCGCTGCTGCAGGCCCTGGCGGGGGATGGCAGGGACCTGGTGGCGGTGGGCGACCCCGACCAGTCGATCTACGCCTTCCGCGGCGCGGACGTGCGGGTGCTGACCAGCTTCCCCGACAAGTTCCGGGGCCCGGACGGAACGCCGGCCCCGGTGGTCGCGCTGCGCACCTGCCGCCGCAGCGGCCCGGTGCTGCTCGCGGCCTCGCGGCGGATCGCCCGGCGGCTGCCGGCCGCCCCGGCCGCCTGGCGGTGACGCCCAGTGTCGCACCGCGCGCTGGTGCCGGCCCGCGGCGGCCCGGCCGGCGAGGTGCGGATCTGCGTCGCCGACACCCAGGCCCAGGAGGCCGCCGTCGTCGCCGACACGCTGCGCCGGGCGCACCTGGCCGACGGGGTGCCGTGGGGACGGATGGCGGTCCTCGTCCGCTCCGCCCAGCGGCAGGTGCCGGCGCTGCGGCGGGCGCTCGCGGCCGCCGGGCGTCCCGGTGACGGTGGCCGGAGACGAGCTGCCGCTGCCGGACGAGCCCGGCGTCCGCCCGCTGCTGACGCTGCTGCGCTGCGCGCTGCGACCCGAGCGGCTCGACGAGGAGACCGCGGTCGAGCTGCTGACCGGCCCGCTCGGCCAGACCGACGCCCTCGGCCTGCGCAAGCTGCGGCGCGCGCTCGAGGGCGCGACGCTGCGCGAGGCGCTCGCCGATCCCGCGCTGCCTGCACGCGGTCAGCGACCGGGTCGCGGCGCCCGCCCGCCGGGTCGCCGCCCTGCTGCGAGGTGGCAGCGGAGCGGCTCGACGCCGGCGGCGGCGCCGAGGACGTGCTGTGGGCGATCTGGGACGCCTCCGGCCTGGCGGCCCGGTGGGAGCAGCAGGCCGAGCATGACCCGGCCGCCGACCGGGATCTGGACGCGGTGCTCGCGCTGTTCGAGGCGGCCGCGCGGTTCGCCGACGACCTGCCGCCCGGCCGCCCGCAGCTGTTCCTCGACAGCCTGATCGGCCAGGAGATCGCCGGGGACACGATCGCCGAGCAGGCGGTGCGCGAGGACAGCGTGCGGGTGCTGACCGCGCACCGGTCCAAGGGGCTGGAATGGGACGTGGTCGTCGTCGCCGGGGTGCAGGAGGAGGTCTGGCCGGACCTGCGGCTGCGCGGCTCGCTGCTCGGCGCCGACGAGCTCGCGGACGCGACCGGCGCGGCCGGCGCGGCCGCCCCGGCCGGCGGCCGGGGCCGGCGGCCAGCTCAGCGACGTCGCCGTCGCCGCGCGGGCGGCCCGGCTGCTGGCCGAGGAGCGGCGCCTGTTCTACGTCGCCGCCACCCGCGCCAGGCGACTGCTGGTGGTGACCGCCTCGGGCGGCGACGAGCAGGACCAGCGCCCGTCCCGGTTCCTGGCCGAGCTGGCCGGCGACGACATCGAGATCGGGCGGGCGGGCGCGGCGACCCGCTGGCTGGCGCTGCCCGCGCTCGTCGCCGACCTGCGCCGGACCGCCGCCGACCAGGGGCGGCCGGGCCCGCTGCGGCAGGCGGCGGCCGGCCCAGCTCGCCCGGCTGGCGGCGGCGGGCGTGCGCGGCGCGGACCCGCGCGACTGGTACGCGCTGACCGAGCTCGTCCGACTCCGATCCGGTGGTCGCGGACGGGCGAGCGGGTCCGGCTGTCGCCGTCGCACGTGGAGACCTTCACCCGCTGCGGCCTGCGCTGGCTGCTCGAGTCGGCGGTGGGGGCGGGCCGCCCGGACGTGCTGCGCCACCTGGGCACCGTCATCCACGCCGCCGCCCAGCTCATCGCCGAGGGCGAGAGCGAGTCGGCGGTCGCGGCGCGGATCGACGACATCTGGCACCACCTCGACTTCGGGTCCGTCTGGTACGGGAGCCGGCAGCGGGAGCTGGCCGAGCGCATGGTCCGCAAGTTCCTCGACTGGCACGCGGCCAACCCGCGGGAGCTGCTCGCGACCGAGCAGTCGCTGCGGGTCCGGGTCGGCCGGGTGGAGATCACCGGCCGGGTGGACCGGCTCGAGCGGGACGGGCAGGGCCGGGGCGTGATCGTGGACCTGAAGACCGGGGGCACCGCGCCCCGCGAGGAGGAGCTCGACCGTCATCCGCAGCTCGGCGTCTACCAGCTCGCGGTCCTGCTCGGCGCGTTCGAGCGGCTCGGCGTGACCGAGCCCGGCGGCGCCGAGCTCGTCCAGGTGGGCAAGGCCGGGCTGACCGCGCAGGGCGAAGGTGCAGCACCAGCGCGCGCTGGCCGAGGACCCCGACCCGGACTGGGCGGGGGAGCTGGTGGCGGCGGTGGCGACCGGCATGGCGGGCCCGGTCTACCGCGCCCGGGTGAACCCGGGCTGCCGGACCTGCCCGGTGGCGTCCTGCTGCCCGGTGCAGCCGGACGGCGCCCAGGTCGGCCAGTAACCCGAATCATGACGAGTCCTCTACTGCCGAGTACATTAACGGCAGGAGGTACCCATCCGTGGATCACGTGACGAGCCGGGCGCCGGCCAGGGATGACCGGAACGCCTGGGCCGAGCCAGGGGTGGAAGACCTCGGCGACGGGCTCTACCGGATACCGCTGCCGCTGCCGAATGACGCGCTGACCGCGGTCAACGTCTACGCGATCACCGGCGAGCACGGCGTGGACCTGATCGACGCGGGGATGGCGCTGGTCCAGGCGCGCGAACGGCTCACCGAGGCGCTCGGCCAGCTCGGCTACGGCCTGCCCGACATCAGGAACTTCTTCATCACCCACATTCACCAGGACCACTACACGCTCGCCGTCGAGCTGCGGAGCACGCTGCGCGGGCTGATCGCGCTCGGCGAGGGAGAGCGGGACAACCTGGAGGCGATCAGGGACGTCGCCGAGGGGCAACCACGAGCCCGGGTTCATCGAGATGCTGCCCGCGCTCGGCGCGGCCGAGCTCGCCGACCAGGTGCGCGCGATCGTGGCCCCGGGGCTGGCGAACCCGCAGCCGCCGCTGAAGTGGGACGACCCGGACCGCTGGCTGAGCGACGGCGCGCTGATCGACCTGCCGTCTCGCTCGCTGCGCGCGATCCACACCCCGGGGCACACCCGCGGCCACGTCGTGTTCCACGATGAGGCGGCCGCCCTGCTGTTCGCCGGGGACCACGTGCTGCCGCACATCACCCCGTCGATCGGCTTCCAGCCCGCGATCACCCGGCAGGCGCTCAGCCAGTACCTCGGCTCGCTGCGGCTGATGCTCGACGCTGCCCGACGCCCGGCTGCTGCCCGCGCACGGGCCGGTCCGCGACTCCACCCACACCAGGGTGAACGAGCTGCTCGCGCACCACGAGACCAGGCTCGGGCAGACGCTGGAGGTCGCGTCGGCCGGCCCGGTCACCGCCTTCGCCGCGGCGGCGGCGCTGCCCTGGACCCGCAGGAAGCGCCGCTTCGCCGAGCTCGACCCGATGAACCAGCTCCTCGCCGTCGGCGAGACCGCCGCCCACCTGGAGGTCCTCGTCGCTCCGGGGCCAGCTGGCCCGCGTCACGTCGGCCGGCGGGCGTCGACCTCTACTCGGCCCCGGACGCCGTCGGCTGACCCCGGGCCGGTCATCGCCGCGACGCCTGCGGAATGTCGGTGGGCTCTGGTGGAATGACCTGGTGACCACGTACACGCCGGGGCAGCTGGCACGGGTGCTCGGGCTGCCGGAGCCGACCGCCGAGCAGGCGGCGGTGATCGGGGCGGGGCTCGGGCCGCTGGCCGTCATCGCCGGGGCGGGGTCCGGCAAGAGCGAGACGATGGCGGCGCGGCTGGTCTGGCTGGTCGGCAACGGCATGGTCCGCGCGGACCGGGTGCTCGGCCTGACCTTCACCAGGAAGGCGGCCGCCGAGCTGGCCGACCGGGTCCGCAGCCGTCTGGACCGGCTGTACCGGGCGGGGCTGGCCGACGTCCAGGCCGACGCCGAGGCCGAGCCGGTGATCAGCACGTACCACGCCTACGCGGGCCGCCTGGTCAGCGACCACGCGCTCCGCGAGGGGCTCGAGCCGTCGATGCGGCTGATCACCCCGGCGCTCTCCTGGCAGCTCGCGGCCTCGATCGTGGCCGCCTACGACGGGCCGATGGACGCGGTCCAGTGGACGCCGCAGACCGTGACCGCGGCCGTGCTCCAGCTGACCGGGGACCTGGCCGAGCACCTGCGGGCGCCGGGCGAGGTCCGGGCCGTCGGCGAGTGGCTGGCCCGGCAGCAGGCCGCGCTGCCGGGCAGGAGTTCGGCCGCCGTCCGGCGGGTGCTTGAAACCCAGCGGGCCAGGGAGCAGCTGCTGCCGCTGGTCGAGCGGTACCAGGCGGCCAAGCAGGCGCGCGAGGTGCTCGACCACGGCGACCAGGTGGAGCTGGCCGCGCGGATCGCCGCCCGTCATCCGGAGGTCGGGGCGGCCGAGCGCGGCCGCTACCACGTGGTGCTGCTCGACGAGTACCAGGACACCAGCCACGCGCAGCTGGTGCTGCTTCGGGCCCTGTTCGGCGGCGGGCACCCGGTGACCGCGGTCGGCGACCCGTGCCAGTCCATCTACGGCTGGCGCGGCGCCAGCGCGGGCAACCTGCGCCGGTTCGCGCATGACTTCCCGGCCAAGGCGGGGGAGCGGACGCCGGTCCGGCTGCTGTCGACCAGCTTCCGCAACACCGGCCGCGTCCTCGACGCGGCCGCCAGGCTGCAGGCCGAGCTGCGGGCCGAGGCGCCCGACGTGCCGCTGCTGGTCCCCGCGCCCGGCCGCAGCGACCGCGGCCGGCGTGACGGCGGCGCTGCTGCCGACCGCGGTCGACGAGGCCGACTGGGTCGGGGACCAGGCGGCGGCGCTGCTCGCGCTCCCGATCGGCTCCGCCCCGGACGGCAGGCCCCGGCCGGACGGCCAGCCGGCCGGCGTCCGCCCGTCCGACATCGCGGTGCTGTGCAGGAAGCGGTCGCAGTTCGCGGAGCTCCGCCGGGCCCTCGAGGCGCGCTCGATCCCGTGCGAGGTGGTCGGCCTCGGCGGCCTGCTCTCGGTCCCCGAGGTGCAGGACGTGGTGGCCACGCTGCGGGTGCTGCACGACGCGGCCGCGTCGGACGCGCTGGCCCGGCTGCTGACCGGACCGCGCTGGCGGATCGGCCCGCGCGACCTGGTGGCGCTCGGCCGCCGCGCCAGGGACCTGGCCAGGGGGGCCGGGGACCAGAGGCCGGCGACCAGCGCAGCTCGGACCGGGGCAGCGCCGAGCGGGCGACCGAGACGCACCCCGCGCCCGGGCCGTCCCGGCCTGATGATCCGGAGGGCTCGCGGTCCGCGCCCGAGGGCGACCCCGGCGGCGGCCCGCCGATCAACGACGCGCTGTCGGAGGCGCTGACCGACCTCACCGCCGAGACCGGTTCGCTGGTCGAGGCGCTGGACGACCTCGGCGACCCGGCCGGGTACTCGGAGACCGGCTACGCCCGGCTGAGCGCGCTGGCGAGCGAGGCCCGGTACCTGCGCGCGCACGTGTCGCGGCCGCTGGCCGACCTGATCGCCGAGGTGGAGCGGGCGCTGAGCCTGGATATCGAGGTGGCCGCGCGGCCGGGCGGCGACCTGGCCACCGCGCGGGCCGACCTGGACGCGTTCACCGACGTGGCGGCGACGTTCGCGGGCGATCAGCCGGAGCCGACGCTGGGCGCGTTCCTGGCCTATCTCGCGGCCGCCCAGCAGGAGGAGTTCGGCCTGGAGACGGGGCGGGTCGGCGAGTCGGACACGGTCAAGCTGCTCACCGTGCACGCTGCCAAGGGGCTGCAGTGGCCGGCCGTCTTCGTCCCCGGGCTGGCCGCCGGCGACAGGTCGCAGGTCTTCCCGGCCCGGCCGAGGGTCTCGACCCGCTGGACCGACAACGCGCGGCTGATCCCGTTCCGGCTCCGCGGCGACGTGGCCGACCTGCCCGACCTGCCGTCGCTCGAGGCCGACGCGCTCGAGGCGTTCACCGCCGCCTGCGCCGCCCGCGACCTGGCCGAGGAGCGCCGGCTCGGCTACGTCGCCGCGACCCGGGCCGCGTTCTGGCTCGGCTGCTCGGGCTACTGGTGGGGCGACGCGACCGCCGCCCTCGGCCCGTCGGTCTTCCTGACCGAGGTCCGCCAGGCGTGCGAGGCGGGCGCGGGGACGGTCGCGGAGTGGGCCGACCGGCCGGCCGACGACGCCGAGAACCCGCTGCTGGCCGAGGCGGCCGAGGCGGACTGGCCCGCCACCCCGGCCGGCCAGCACTACGCGGCCGTCGGCGAGGCGGCGGCGCTGGTCGAGGCGGGCACGCCCGCGCCCGGGAGCGGGCCGAAGGCGCCCGGCGCCGCCGAGGCGGCCGACGCCGATGGCGGCCAACGCGCCGTGGCCGGCTGGGACGCGCTCACCCCGGCCGAGCGCGAGCTGGCGGCCGCGTGGGAGCTGGACGCCGGGCTGCTGCTGGCCGAGCGCGGGCGGCTGCGCGAGCGGGGCGACGGCCCGGTCGAGGTGCTGCTCCCGGACCGGCTGTCGGTCTCCGCGCTCGTCGCGCTCGCCCGCGACCCGGACGCGCTCGCCCGCCAGGTGCGCCGCCCGATGCCGCAGCCGCCGGCCGGGCAGGCCCGCAAGGGCACCGCGTTCCACCGCTGGCTCGAGGAGCGGTTCGGCCAGCAGCGGCTGATCGACGACGATGACCTGTTCGCCGAGGAGGACGAGGGCCCGGACGAGAACCTGATCGAGCTGCGGGCCCAGTTCGAGGCCGGCCAGTGGGGCGGCCGCTGGCCCCGCGAGGTCGAGGTCCCGTTCGACATGCTCATCGGCGACCGCCAGGTCCGCGGCCGGATCGACGCGGTGTTCGCCGACACCGACGGGACCTTCGACGTGGTCGACTGGAAGACCGGCCAGCCGCCCAGGAACCAGCCCGAGAAGGACGCGGTGGCCGTCCAGCTGGCCGCCTACCGGCTGGCCTGGTCCGCGCTGGCCGACATCCCGCTCGGCCGGGTCCGGGCCGCGTTCTACTACGTCCGCCGCGACCGGACGGTCCGCCCCGCCGACCTCCTCGACGAGGCGGGCCTGGTCGCCCTGATCAACCGGGTTCCGGTCGCCCGCTAGACCGAGAATGCCCAGGCAGATCAACCCCATTTTCTCGAACGGTCCCGGCCGGCTCTATCCAGCCCAGCGTCTTGTCGAGGGGTTAGCCGACCCGACGGGTGGCGCCTCAGCGGTCGAGCATGCGCATCTGCGCCTCGGTGTGGTGGTCGCCGGCCGCCGCGGGCAGGTCGGTGAGCCGCTCGACCTGCTCCGCCGGTCAGCTCGACGGCGTCGGCGGCGACGTTCTCCTCGAGCCGGGAGACGCGCCGGGTGCCGGGGATCGGGGCGATGTCGTCGCCCTGGGCCAGCAGCCAGGCGATGGCGACCTGCGCCGGAGTGGCGCCGACCTCGGCCGCGATCGCCTCGACCTGCTCCACCAGGCGCAGGTTGTGCTCGAAGTTCTCGCCCGAGAAGCGCGGGTTGTCCGCCCGCGAGTCGGCGCGCGACCTGGTCGGCCGAGCGGATGTTCCCGGTCAGGAAGCCGCGGCCGAGCGGCGAGTAGGCCACGAGGCCGATGCCGAGCTCGCGCAGCACCGGCAGGACCTCGCTCCTCCTGGTCGCGGGTCCACAGCGAGTACTCGGACTGCAGGGCGGTGATCGGGTGGACGGCGTGGGCGCGCCGGATGTTGTCGACCCAGGCCTCGGACAGCCCGATGTGGCGGATCTTGCCCTCGGCCACCAGCTCGGCCAGCGCGCCCACGGTGTCCTCGATCGGCGTGTTCGGGTCGACCCGGTGCTGGTAGTACAGGTCGATGTGGTCGGTGCCGAGCCGCTTGAGCGAGCCCTCGACCGCCGCGCGGACGTTGGCCGGGCTGCTGTCGATGTGCCACGGGCCCTCGCCCGCGTGCGAGACGAAGCCGAACTTGGTCGCCAGCACCACCTGGTCGCGCTTGCCCTTCAGCGCCCGGCCGACGAGCTCCTCGTTGGTGAACGGACCGTAGATCTCGGCGGTGTCGATCAGGGTGACGCCCAGCTCGATCGCCCGGTGGATGGTCCTGATCGACTCGGCGTCATCCACGTCGGCGCCGTAGGTCCCGGTCATGCCCATGGCGCCAAGGCCGATCCGGGCGACGTCCAGGTCCCCCAGCTTGATGTGCTTCATCGCGTGCGTTCCTCCGTCGAGCAGATGCTTGGCGTGTCTGACTCCATTAAAGTCCGCGCCGCCGCGACCAGGCAGTTCCTGTCGATCCAGGTAATGGCAGGACCCCCCAACCCCGTCCCGCCTGACGTAGCGTCTTAGCTATGGACAGCCGAAACGAGATCCGTGACTTCCTCATCTCCCGGCGGGCCAGGATCACGCCCGAGCAGGCCGGCCTGCCCGCGTACGGCGGAAACCGTCGGGTGTCGGGGCTGCGCCGGGAGGAGGTCGCAATGCTCGCGGGGGTGAGCGTCGATTACTACATCCGGCTGGAGCGGGGCAACGCCCGCGGCGTCTCCGACAGCGTTCTGGAGAACCTCGCCCGCGCCCTGCACCTCGACGAGGCCGAGCGCGCCCACCTGTATGACCTCGTGCGCGCGGCCGGCACCGGCCCGCGTCCACCCCGCCGCCCGGCCCGACAGCAGGTCCGGCCGGCCGTGCAGCGCCTGCTCGACGCGATGACGATGGCCCCGGTCTACGTGCGCAACGGGCGGATGGACGTGCTCGCCGCCAACCGGCTCGGCCGCGCCCTGTTCGCGCCGCTGTTCGGCAGCCCGGCCACGCCCACCAACCTGGCCCGGTTCATCTTCCTTGACCCCGCCGCGGCCGAGTTCTACCAGGAATGGGATCGCCTGGCCAGCGACACCGTCGCGCTGCTGCGGGCCGAGGCCGGGCGTAACCCGACCGACCGGGGGCTGTCCGACCTGATCGGCGAGCTCTCCACCCGCAGCGACATCTTCCGCGTGCGCTGGGCCGACCACAACGTGCGCCAGCACCGGTCCGGGGTCAAGCACTTCCATCACCCGGTCGTCGGCGACATCACCCTGGCCTACGAGTCACTCGAACTCGTCGCCGACCCTGGCCTGGTCCTCAACGGCTACAGCGCCGAGCCCGGCACCGCTTCCGAGGATGCGCTGAACCTGCTGGCCAGCTGGGCGGCCACCGCCGATCAGGAGCCGCAGGCGCAGCCGGCCACCGAGGCGACGAGGGCTGACAGCTGAGGCAAGATGGACCCATGGAGATCAGCGCTGCACTCGACTACGTCCGCGGCCAGCACCACGCGGTGCTCGGCACGCTCAAGAGCGACGGAACGCCCCAGCTGTCACCGGTGACGATCGGCGTCGACGACGGCGGTCACGTGATCATCAGCACCCGGCAGGCCGCCTACAAGGTCCGGCACATCCGCCGGGACCCGCGGGTGTGGCTGTGCGGGTTCCCGGACGCGTTCTTCGGCCGCTGGGTGCAGATCGAGGGCACGGCGGAGATCGTCGAGCTCCCGGAGGCGATGGACGGCCTGGTCGACGTACTACCGGTCCATCTCCGGCGAGCACCCCGACTGGGACGACTACCGGGCGGCGATGGAGCGCGATCAGCGCGTCCTGCTCCGGATCACCCCGACCAAGGCCGGCCCCGACGTCAGCGGCTGACCGGGCGTCGTCAGGCGCCCAGGTAGCGCTCGATCGTCTCGACCTTGGCGGTCATCGCGCCGGTGACGCCCGGGCGGACGTCGGCCTTGATGACCACGCTGACCCGGGGCGCCCGGGCCGCGACGGCGTCCGTGGCCGCTTGACCACGGCCATGACCTCGTCCCACTCTCCCTCGATGGTGGTGAACATCGCGTCGGTCTGATTGGGCAGCCCGCTGGCGCGGACGACGCGGACGGCCTCGGCGACGATTTCCCCGACGTCCTCGCCGACGCCGAGCGGTGTGACTGAGAAGGCGATGAGCATGACCTCCACGCTAGCGGGCGGTTGGCTCCCCCGGGCGCACAAGCGGCTGACCGGCCTCGATCGGCTAATCTTGCGGGCATGAATGCGACGCCGCCGACGCCCGAACCCGCCCCGACCAGCTATGCGCAGGCCGGTGTAGACGAGGAGCGCGAGCAGGCCGCGTTCGCCCGGGTGATGCGGCCGTGGCTGGCCAGGACCAAGGTCAGGTCCCCGCTGGTCACCTCCATCACCGGTCTGGCCAGCGGCTACTTCGCGACGCTGATGCATCTGCCGCCCGGCCCGCCGATCGCGCTCACCACCGACGGCGTGGGCACCAAGATCATGGTGGCCGAGGAGGCGAACCGCTGGGAGCCGATCGGCGTCGACTGCGTGGCCAACAACGTCAACGACCTGATCTGCGTCGGCGCGGTGCCGCTGGCCCTGCTCGACTACATCGCCACCGACCGGATCGACGAGGCGGTGCTCGACGAGGTGGCCCGCGGCCTCTTCCTCGGCGCCGAGCTGGCCGGGATCGCGATCCCCGGCGGTGAGATCGCGCAGATCGGCGAGATGCTGGCCAAGTCGGCCAGCGGCGGCCCCACGCTCGACCTGGTGGGCACCGCGATCGGCGCGCTGCCGCCGGCCGAGGGCACCGCCGACGGCTACCGGCTGGCGCTCGACGGCAGCGCGGTCGCCCCGGGCGACGTCGTCATCGGGCTGCCGAGCTCGGGGCTGCACAGCAACGGGTACTCCCTCGCCAGGCACGCCCTGTTCAAGACGGCGGGCCTGACGCTGGACGACCAGGTGCCCGGCTCCGGCCGCAGGCTGTCGGACGCGCTGCTCCAGCCGACCCGGGTCTACGTGAACGCGGCCGAGGCGCTGTGGGCGGCCGGGGTGACCCCGCACGGGATGGCGCACATCTCCGGCGGCGGCCTGCTCAACATCGCCAGGCTCGCGGCCAACGTGTCCTACGAGCTCGACGCCGTGCCCGGCCGCGCCGGAGCTGTTCGCCCTGATCGCGAGCGCGGGCGACGTCGACGACGCCACCATGTACGCCACCCTCAACATGGGCATCGGCTTCTGCGTGGTGGTCGCCGCGGACGACCAGCGGGCCGCCCTCGACGCGCTCAAGGCGACCGGCGAGGACGCCGTCCGCATCGGCACGGTGACCGAGCGTCCTGGCCGCACGGTCACGATCCCGGCGGCCGGGCCTCATCGGCAAGGGAGACGCCTTCCAGCCGGTACGTTAGGTTCCATGGACGTCAGGGACTACGTCGCGGCCAGCGCCGCGGACTTCTCGCGGGCGCTGCAGTATGCCGATCTTTCCCGGCTGCTGCCCGGCGCGGAGTCGGTCGCCTATCTGTGGGAAGAGCTCGCAGCCGTTAGCCCGGCCCGATGAGCGTCCCGGCCGAGGTCGACGGGTCCGACGCCGGGCCGCTCGGGCGGCTCGCGCTCTCCCGTTCGACCGTCGACCGCGCGACCCAGCGCCGCTCCGACGCCGAGTGGATCGAGGCGGCCTGGGCCGACCCGCGCACCCGGGTCGTCGTCGTGCACGCCTCGCAGGCGCTCGGCCGGACCGTCGACGGCCGGCCCGAGCTGGTGTTCGTCTCACCGGCGGAGGCCCCGGCGGGCACCCGGTTCTTCCTCGGGCTCGACGACGACGAGGTCGCCTACTTCGGGGTGAGCGCGGCGGCCGAGGTCGAGGCGTGGGCCTGGTCACCGGAGTCGGACGCCAAGCCGATCTCGCTCCGGCTGGCGGGCGCGCTGCTGAGCGACCGCGACGCCGGCCTGCTCACCCACGCCGTCGCGCTCGCGAACTGGCACGACACGCACACGCACTGCCCGCAAGTGCGGCGCGGCGACCATCCCGGCCCCGGCCGGCCACCTGACCGTGTGCCCGGTGGACGGCACCGAGCACTTCCCGAGGCTCGACCCGGCGGTGATCATGCTGGTCACCGACCCCGACGACCGGTGCCTGCTGGCGCGGAACGCGCTGTGGCCCAAGGGCCGGATGTCGGTCCTGGCCGGGTTCGTCGAGCCCGGGGAGTCGGCCGAGCACGCGGTCGTGCGCGAGGTCTTCGAGGAGGTCGCGATCGTCGTCGGCCAGGTCCGCTACCTGGGCAGCCAGCCGTGGCCGATGCCGCGCAGCCTGATGCTCGGCTACCAGGCGGTGGCGGCGGGCGGCCAGTCGATCGCGGTCGACGAGGACGAGATCGGCGAGGCACGCTGGTTCACCCGGGCCGAGATGCGGGCCGCGATCGACTCGGGCGAGCTCGGCGTCGCCCCGTCGTCCTCGATCGCCCGGCGGCTGATCGAGTACTGGTACGGGGCCGAGCTTCCCGACGGCTCGGCGGGCTGGGCGGCGCGCCGCGAGGTAATTTGTTCACAGTTATTTCACAGGTTTGTGACGCCGTTTTCTTGACTAAAGTCGACCTACTTACTAGGATATGCTCAGGAGCGCGGAGCTAGGGGAGGTGGCGAGGCACGTGCAGATCGGAGCGCAACTGCTTGGCGGCGCCGAAGCGCGGGACTGTGGCCGACCCCGGCCAGCCCGAGCCGGGATTCACTGGGCCGAGGCCGAAGGCAGACGGGACGCTGCTCGCGGTGGTCCCGATCCCCGGTACCGGCACGTCGATGGCGATCGTCGGCTATCCGGTCACCGCGCCCGGGGCGATAGCGCCCCCGGCGGACGGAGCCGACGCGGCGAGCGGCATCCGCTGCGCTCCGGGCTGCTGCTCGACCACGACCAGCGCCGGGTCTGGGTGGACGGGACCGAGGTCGCGCTCACGTTCCAGGAGTTCGAGCTGCTCGCCTTCCTCTCGGCCCACCCGTCGACCGTGTTCACCCGCTCCGACCTGGTGACGCCAGGTCTGGCAGCGCGATTTCGCGGCCGACAGCCGGACGGTCGACGTGCACGTCAGCCGGCTCAGGCACAAGCTCGGCCCGTCCTACGGCCGGTACCTGGTCACCGAGTACCGCGTCGGCTACCAGTTCCGCCCCGCCATCGGCTGACCCCGCCCTGGACTGAGCGCCGGTGGCGTCCACCCGCGACTGGTTCGAGTCGGTGGCCGAGGCCCGGCGGCGGGCCCGGCGGCGGCTGCCGCGGCCGGTGTTCATGGCGATCGAGGCCGGCGCGGAGGCGGGCGTCACCCGGGCCGACAACGTCGCCGCGTTCGGCGAGCTCCGCTTCGCGCCGCCCCGGCTGGCCGATCTGCCCGCCGCGCGCGATCTGCGCACGTCGGTGCTCGGGGTGGACATCGGCCTGCCGGTGATCGCCTCCCCGGTCGGCGCGCAGGCCGTGCACCCGCTGGGCGAGGTCGCGGTCGCGATGGGCACCCGCGACGCGGGGACGGCGATGGGGCTCAGCGAGTTCGCGAGCAGGCCGGCCGCCGAGGTCGCGGCGGTCAACCCGAGCCTGTTCTTCCAGGTGCACTGGTCCGCCGACCGGGACACGCTGCTCGAGCGGGCCGAGATCGCCCGCCGCGGCGGGCGCGCGGGCGCTGATCGTCACCCTCGACTGGTCGTTCCCGGCCGGCCGGGACTGGGGCAGCCCGGCGATCCCCGAGCGGCTCGACCTCCCGGCGCTGATCCGGCTCGCGCCGGCCGGCCTGGCTCGTCCCCGGTACCTGATCGACTGGCTCCGCCATGGCGGCCTGCCCGACCTGACCGTGCCGAACATGGCGCGCCCGGGCGAGCCCGCCCCCGGATTCTTCGCCGCCTACCGGTCGTGGGCGGCGGTGCCCCCGCCGACCTGGGCCGACATCGCCTGGCTGCGGCCGCCAGTGGGACGGTCCGTTCCTGGTCAAGGGGGTCATGCGGCCGGACGACGCGCGGCGCGCGATCGACGCCGGGGCGACCGCGGTCTCGGTCTCCAACCACGGCGGCAACAACCTCGACGGCACCCCGGCCTCGATCCGGGCGCTGCCGGCGGTGGCGGAGGCGGTCGGGGGCCAGGCCGAGGTGCTGCTCGACGGCGGCATCCGGCGCGGCGGCGACGTCGTCAAGGCCCTGGCCCTCGGCGCCCGCGCGGTCATGATCGGCCGCCCCTGCCTCTGGGGCCTGGCGGCCGGCGGCCCGGCCGGCGTCCGCAACGTCTTCGACGTCCTCCGCTCCGGCATCGACTCGACCCTGCTTGCCCTAGGATGTCAGTCAATTCACGAGCTTGACCCGGCGGACGTGATCGTCCCCGAGGGCTTCACTCAGGGTCTGAAGTGACTGCTGCGCGGCATGGGTACACGCCAGTACAGCGGGGTAAAGGGGACGCATGGACGAGAGCAGGGCGCGGGCTTTGTTGCGGGCGGAGCGGGCCGAGGTGGCCACGCTGCTGCGGGAGACCGAGGAGTCGGAGAGCGAAGCGGAGCAGGCGCCGGACAGCCCCACGGACTTCGGCGACGAGGGACTGGCGCTGACCGAGGAGGAGGACGAGGGCGACGTCGCCGACCAGCTGCGGGAGCGGCTGGCCGCGATCGACCGGGCGCTGGCCCGGATCGAGGCCGGCAACTACGGTCTGCTCGGTGCTCAGCGGCAAGCCGATCCCGGCCGAGCGGCTCGAGGCGGACCCGGCCGCCGAGCTGACGGTGGACGAGGCCCGCGCCCACCGCTAAGGCGCCGCTGGGGTTATTCCCAGGCTGACCCGCCGCCGGGCTCAGATGCAGGACCCGTGGGCGGACGGGGCGACGGTCAGCCTGGTCAGCAGGTCGCGTAGCTGGCGCTGCTCGTCGGCGGTGAACCCGCCGAGCAGGCCGGCCTCGACGCTGGTCGCGCGCGCTGGTGACCTCGGTCTGGACCCGCTGGCCCTCGCCGGTTAGCTCGGGGATGCGTGCGCGCCGGTCGTGGCGGTCGGTGCAGCGGGTGATGAGGCCGCGCGCCTCCATCCGGTCGAGCAGCGAGGTCATCGTGGTCTTGTCGAGGCCGAGCGACTGCGCGAGCGAGAGCTGAGTCTGCCGGGGGCCCGCGGCCAGCGCCGAGAGCACGATCCAGTCGCGCGCCCCGGTCAGGCCGTGCGCCCTGGCCGCCTCGTCGAGCCCGGCCCGCATGTGCTGCGCGGCCCGGTGCAGCAGCCAGGTGAGGTCGGGAAGGTCGGAGTCGGAGACGATCGCCGCGGCCGCGGCCGCCTGGGCCGGGGTGGCCGATGCGCAGGGTCGCTCGCGTCGGCCCCGCCCGGATCGCTCGCGGCGGCCAGGCACGCGCCGAGGGCGTCGCTGTCGTCCGCGCCGCCCTTCTGCGCCGTCTGTCCCGCTGTGCTCACCCTCACAGGATACCTGTCGGCTGACGATGTTCTCAGATGAGATATTCTTGACTCAGATCATCTTGAAGTGAAACTAATGATGCGGCGTGCCCGCCGCACCTGACCTGGGAGGACATCGCCATGACCCTGTTCCGACTCGACGCCAGCATCAACCCGGCCACCTCGGCGAGCCGCGCCATCGCGGACATCGTCGAGTCCGAGTGGCTGGCCGCGAACCCGGACGGCACCGTCGTCCGCCGGGACCTCGGCACCGAGCCGCTCGCGGCCGACGCCTGGACCGGCGCGCTCCGCGCGAGCTGGACCCCGGAGGCGGACCGCACGCAGGAGCAGAGCCGCGGCCATCGCGCTGGCCGCCGGCCTGGCCGAGGAGGTGCGCTCGGCCGACGCCGTGCTGCTGGCCGTGCCGCTCTACAACTTCGGCATCCCGCAGCACGTCAAGACCTGGATCGACGTGGTCCTGGCCGGCGCCAAGTCGGCCGACGAGGCGCTGCTGGCGGGCAAGCCGGCCGTGCTCGTCGTCGTCCGCGGCGGCGCCTACGGCGCGGGCACCCCGCGTGAGGGCTGGGACCACTCCACCGGGTACCTCCGCCGCATCATCGCCGACGTGTGGGGCGCCGACCTGACGCTCGTCGAGCGCGAGTTCACCCTGGTCGGCGTCAACCCGGCCCTCGACGACTTCAAGGAGCTGGCGGACCAGTTCAAGGACGCCGCGCACGCCGCCGCGGCGCAGGCGGGCAAGGCCCTCGCCGCCGCCTGACGCCGCGGCTGGCTTTCCGCGCAAACGCCCGGGCGTCAGGCCGCTGACGTTTCGCGGAACCGCGTCGAACCGGGTCGCGGCAGATCACAGCAAGTTGGCGGCCACCGTCGCGCCGAGCTCGTAGCACCGCCGCTCGACCTCCTTGCCGACCGGCCCGGTCGTCTCGACCGGGCTGAACGCCTGCGCCCAGCCCAGGCCCTTGGCGATGGCGGCCACCGCCCGCACCGCGCCGGTGGTGTCGCTGCCGCCGTGCACGTAGAGGCCGTAGGGCGCCCCGATCTTGGCCTGCAGGCACGGATAGTAGATCTGGTCGAAGAAGTGCTTGAGCGCGCCCGACATGTAGCCGATGTTCGCCGGGCGTGCCGAGCAGGAACCCGTCCGCCGCGAGCACGTCGGTGGCCGTCGCCGCCAGCGCCGGCATCACCGCCACGTCGATTCCCTCGAGTTCCGGGTCGCGGGCGCCCGCCACGACCGCCTCGAGCATCGCCTGCAGCGCGGGCGAGGTGGTGTGGTGGACGACGAGCAATCGCGTCAAGGCGCGCACCTCCGGATCCGCTAGCCCCTGCGGCGCCCAGCCCAGGGCCGGGCCGAGCCTAGTCGCCATGTCGGTCAGTATCTGCGCGTAGTCCTCGCGGTCGAAGGTGAACGGCAGCGCGAACGCGACCTCGGTGACCTCGCGGAACCCCGCGTGCTGCGTACAGCGCCGCCGCGATCTCGTCCGACGGCCGAGCAGGTCGCGCGCGAACAGCATCCTGGCCGGCCCGGCCGGCGCCGCGGTGCGCGGCGTGCGCGCCGCGACGTACGCCTCGTACTTGGCCCGCTGCGCGGCCGACGCGCTGTCGGTCGGGATCACGACCAGCCCCTGCGACACCCGCGCGGCCGCCCCGGCCGGGTGCGCGGCGCGGAACGCGCGGATATGGGACCGCTGGATCGACGCGAAGTCGTCCGACTCCTCCGCCCGCACCACCGACGACGTCAGGAAGTTAACCGCGTGCTCGCCCGCCCACCGCGCCGACGCCAGCGACGCGCCGCCGTACCACATCCGGGACCGCAGTCCCGGGGAGTGCGGCTGCACCCGGGACGAGAACTGCTCGAATCCGTCGGCCCCGGCGAACGCGGCCGCGGGCTCGCCCGGCGACGAACCGCAGCAGCCGCGCCACCCGCTCGTAGCTGAAGTCCTCGGCGTCGGCGGTGTCGGGGTACAGCGCCTCCCGCACGTCGTCCCAGTGCATCGGCTTCCCGACGCTGAACCCGGGGTTGAGCCGTCCGCCCGAGAGCACGTCCACCGTCGCCAGGTCCTCGGCCAGCCGCAGCGGGTTCTCCCAGCCGAGCGGGATCACCGCCGTGCCGAGCTCGATTCTCGAGGTGCGCTGGGCGGCGGCCGCCAGCATCGCGACCGGGGAGGAGATGCCGTACTGCAGGTGCCGGCGCGGAGCCAGACGGAGTCGAAGCCGAGCCGCTCGCCGAGCTCGATCGCCTCGAGCGTGTCCTGGTGCCCCGGCCCGGGATCCTGGCCGTCGAATAGCCCGATGGTCAGAAAGCCAAGCCTCTCCAGGGCGGCGCCCGGCTCCGGCATGTGCTATCCCTTCCGCTATTGATTGATCAGAAAGGTAACAGCGGGTGGCGGCCTGCCTGCGGGAAGTCCGTCCCGCAGATCAAATTCAGACGTATCGAACGGACCCGGCCGACTCCGTTCCGCCTGCTGTTCCTAACGCCGCTTTATCACCGCGAACAGTCATATCATCTGGCATACTGCGACGAATAATGCCCACGACGGGGGGGTTCACGCCGGTTCCCCGGCCTCCCGCCGTCACCGTTCCCGGCAGGTAACATGATCCGCTTCAGCCACGGCGTCGCCACGTCCGTGGGCCGCGTGCGACGGGTAAACGAGGACAGCTACCTCGCCGTGCCGCCGATCTACGCGGTGGCGGACGGCATGGGCGGCCACGGCTCGGGCGACGTGGCGAGCAGGCTCGCGGTCGAGGCGCTCGCGCGCTGCGTCGAGCTGCGCCCGCTGTTCACCGAGGCGGTGCTGCACGCGCTCGAGGAGGCGAACCAGGTCATCGTCAGCCGGGCGGAGCCGCCGAGCCGGATGGGGACCACGGTCACCGGCCTGGCCGGGCTCGAGACCACGGGCGGCGATCACCTCATGGTGTTCAACGTGGGCGACTCGCGGGTCTACCGGCTCGCGGCCGACCGCATCGTGCAGCTGACGGTCGACCACTCGGAGGTCCAGGAGCTCGTCCTTGCGGGCGTGCTCACCCGCGAGCAGGCCCGCACCCACCCGCGCAGGAATGTCGTCACCCGCGCTCTCGGCGCCGCCCCGACGCTGCAATCCGACCACTGGCTGCTGCCCGCCGTCGGCGGCGACCGGTTCCTGATCTGCTCCGACGGGCTGTTCGGGGAGCTGCCCGACGAGGTGATCCTGCCGCTGCTCACGGTCGGCGGCCCCCAGCAGGCGGCCGAGGCCCTGGTGGCGGCGGCCAACGACGCGGGCGGCCGGGACAACATCACGGCGATGGTGGTGGACATCCTCGGCGACATCAGCTCGGCCGATGAGACGCCGACTCTGACCGACCAGCCGGCGGTCTGGTCAGGCAGGCCCGCCGGCCCGGCCGACCGGGGCGGACCAGCCGGCCGCCGCGGCCCGGCGGACCCGCGGGGTGGGGCGGACAGGACGGACCAGGCGGGTGGAGCGGGCAGGGCGGGAGGGGCGGACCGGCCTGGCCAAGCGCGCCTGGCGGGCAATCGGGCGGACCGGGCGGACCAGCCGGACCGGGCTGGCACGGCGCCCCAGGCGGCCAGTCGGCGGGGCCGGGTGGACCTCCTGGGCCGGTTTGGCAGGGTGCGCCGGGCGGCCAGTCAGCGGGACCGGTCGGCCCGGGCTGGCGCGGCGCGCCGGGGGGTCAGCCAGCGGGACCGGGCGGACCTCCCTGGCCAGGCTGGCATGGCGCGCCCGGCGGTCAGCCGGCCGGACCGGTCGGACCGGTCGGACCGGGCGGCCACAGCGGCCAGTCAGCCGGCCAGCAGGGGCCGCCGGAAGACGTCGGCCTGCTCGGCCTGGGGCTGATCGGCCCCGACCCTGACCACTTCGGCCACGGTGATCGGTAGCCAGCGGAGGCACGGGATCGGGCCGTTCGGAGTCAGCCGGGACCGTTCGATAATCATGATTTTGCGCTGTTGGCTTCTGCGGGGGCCCTGCTGCCTCAGAATTTTTGCGCCGCCAGGAACTCCTCCCAGGTACGCTGGCCCAGGGTGGCGTCGGCGGCCGGGAAGATTGGCGCCGTCCTTGACCGCCCGGGCGATCTTGCCCGGCAGGCGGACCGGCACCAGCGGGCGGCGCAGGCCGGCGCGCTGCAGGTAGCCGCGGACCAGGTCGGCCATCGGGTAGGCGGTCGGCCCGGCGAAGTCGGGTGCCAGGCCTGACGGGGCGCCGTACGGCCAGCTCGATGAGGCGCTCGGCGACCTCGCCGGTGTCCACCGGCTGGAAGCGGATGCCGGACGGGACACCGGATCAGCGGCAGTCGTCGCCATCGCCCGGGCGATGAGCGCGACCGCGTCAAAGAACTGGGTCGCCCGCAGCGTGCTCCAGGGCAGGCCGGAGCGCTCGACGGCGCGTTCGGTCGCGCACCATCGACTCGAAGTAGCCGAACATCAGCTTGCCCAGGCCGCGGCCGACCGGGACCCGGTCCGCGCCGACGACCGAGATCTTGACCAGATGGGGCGGCGTCGGGAGCGGCCGGGCGGTCTGGATCAGGTTCGCCGTCATGGCCTGGTCGCGGCGGAAGCTGGGGGCCCCGGCGCAGTGGATGATGATGTCCGCGCCGCGGACCGCCCGGTCGATGCCCTCGCCGGTCACCAGGTCGCCCTGGACGTAGTCGACGCCGTCGATGGCGGGTTTACGGGTGTGGCTGAGCACCCGCAGCTCGCGGCCCGCGTCGTGCAGCCGCTGGACGACCGGGCGGCCGGCCCGGCCGGTGCCGCCGGTGACAAGCACTAGCGTCATGATGTCGCTCCTTGCGATTTCCCTTGTCGCGGTCACAACGAGGCGATGCGACCCGTCATGGGGTATGACGGAACTCGACGAGCGCGATGTGACGGTGACAGGCTGATGGACGACGAATTGCTGGCCGATCGGTTCGAGGGGAACCGGGCCCGGCTGCGGGCGATGGCCTACCGGATGCTCGGCTCGGCCAGCGACGCGGAGGACGCGGTGCAGGAGGCGTGGCTGCGGGCCGCCCGGGCGGGCGCGGACGGGGTCGCCAATCTGGACGGCTGGCTGACCACGATCACCTCGCGGGTGTGCCTGGACATGCTCCGCTCGCGGCAGGCGCGGCGCGAGGACCTGGCGGGCGCGGCCGAGGAGGAATTCGGGCTGCGGGCGGCGGTCGGCGGCGGGGCCGGCTCGGCCGACGCCGGCGGTCCCGAGCAGGAGGCGGTGCTGGCCGACTCGGTCGGGCTGGCGCTGCTGGTGGTGCTCGACCGGCTGGCTCCGGCCGAGCGGGTGGCGTTCGTGCTGCACGACATGTTCGGGGTGCCGTTCGAGGAGATCGCGGGGATCACCGGACGCTCATCCGACGCCGCCCGGCAGCTCGCGAGCCGGGGCCGGCGACGGGTGCACGGCGCGGCCGGGCCGGACGACGCGCCCGGCCAGCCGGGGAGCGGGCCGGCGGCCGCCCGGCGGCTGGCCCGGCAGCGAGCGGTCGCCGAGGCGTTCATCGCCGCCTCCCGGGCAGGCGACCGCGACGCGCTGGTGGCCGTGCTCGACCCGGACGTCGTCCTGCACGCGGACGCGGCCGCGGTGCCGACCGGTCGGCCGTCGGAGCTGCGGGGCGCGGCGGCGGTGGCCAACGGGGCGCGGCTATCCGGTCAGCGGTCAAGGAACTCGGTCCTCGTCCTCGTGGACGGGGTGCCCGGCATCGTGTACGCGCCGGGCGGCAAGGTCGAGATCGTGCTCGCCTTCAGCTACCGCGACGACCGCATCGCCGGCATCGAGGTCATCGCCGACGCGGCCCGGCTCGACGCGCTCGAGCTGTCCGTCATCGGCTAGCCGGGGGTCAGTCGCAGAATGCCGCGAGGGTCGCCGGGAGCATGGCCGCGTCCAGGATGTTGTAGTGCGTGCTGCCGGGCGCGATGGCGAGCCGGGACGGGGTGGGCAGGCCGCCGTCCCAGCCCGCGTCGCGCTGCCCGCCGCCGAGCAGCGAGTAGAACTCGGCCGCGTGGGACGGCGGGATGCTGTCCGAGTCGCCGTAGACGAGCAGGGCCGGGACTTCCATCAGCTTGACCTCGTCGGTCCAGTCGTACGGCTCGCGCAGCAGGGCCCCGGTCTTGTCGATCAGCGTCGGGAACGACGACGGGTCGGGGGCGACCTTCGACCACTGCGCGTACATCGGGCTCTGCCGCAGCATGTCGAACAGGGTGGCGCCGCTCATCTGGTCGAAGCTGGCCAGAATCTCCGGGAACCAGGCCGACCGGCGGCAGGGCGCCGAGATGACCACGAGCTTGCGGACCGCCTCCGGGTGCCGGATCGCGCACCGCAGGCTGGCGACGCCGCCGAGCGAGCAGCCGAGCAGGTCGACCGGGCCGAGCCCGAGGCGCTCGATCACGGCGGCGATGTCGTCGGCGAAGTCGTCCCAGGTGAACGACCGGGCGATGTCGGCCGTGTGGCCGTGGCCCTGCATTTCGATCGCGATGACCTGGCGGTCGGCCGCGAGCTTGGCCGTCAGCCCGTCGAACATGCTCGCCAGGCCGTATCCGCCGTGCACCAGCAGCAGCGGCGTCCCGCCGCTGCCGTGGCTCTCCCAGTAGACGTCGACCCCGTTGGCCGGCGCGTAGCCGGTGGCCCGATGCTGCCCGGTCGACGTCATGAGCGCGCTCCCTCAGTGATCGGCTTTGCCTGATCGGCGTTCGCTAGTTCTCTGACGATGCCATACCGGGAGAGTCATCGGCGGCGGCGGCGCGGCTGGCGTCGGACCGCGTCCATCAGCAGGTCGAACATGCGCTCAAGCTGCTCGTGCCCGCCCGCCAGCGAGGTCGCGGTGAACATGCCGACGATCATGGCGACGATGTCCTCGGGGCGGACGTCGTCGCGCAGCGTCCCGGTGGCGCCGTCGGCTTCGAGGATGGTCCGCACCGCGGCGGTGAGCTCCTCGCGGGCCTGGGACACGGTCACCGTGCCCGCGGCGAAGACGGCCCGGAGCGCGTCGGCCATCTCCCGCTTGGCCGCGACGTAGCCGGCGAACCGGTCCATCCACGCGCGCAGCGCCCGGTCGGGCGGCTGCGTCGCCAGCAGGTCGTCCACGCTGGCGCAGAGGTCGGCCAGCTCCTTGCGGTACAGCGCCTCGACCAGCGCCTCGCGGGTCGGGAAAGTGCCGGTAGAGGGTGCCGATGCCGACGCCGGAGTCGCGCGCGATCTGCTCGAGCGTCACCGGCTCGCGCCCGGACGCGAACGCGGCCCGCGCCGCGTCGAGCAGCCGCGCGCGGTTCCGCTCGGCGTCCGCGCGCGGACGCCGGGGCTGGCCTGCCCTGGTCCTGCCGCCCGCCCGGGCCCGCCCTGCATCGACATGATCCGGAGGTTCCTCCGTTTATCTGTTACGATGGATTTACCGGAGGTTCCTCCGGTTCCTTTCACTATGCCACGTTCGGAGGATCACCGATGACGACAGCAGGCCAGAGATCACCGGATTCCGCGCCGCCACGTCCCGCGCCCCGCGGCGGCACCGCGCCCGGGCTGCGCGCGGGCGGGTCGGTCGCCCGCATCGGCTTCGGCGCGATGCAACTGGAGCGGCGGGCACGCGGACCGGAACACGGCGCTCGCCGTGCTGCGGCAGGCGGTCGGCGCGGGCGTCAACCACATCGACACCGCGCAGTTCTACGGCGACTGCAACGCCCTCATCCGGGCCGCGCTGGCGCCCTACCCCGACGACCTGGTCCTGGTGAGCAAGGTCGGGGCGGAGCGGGACGCCGGCGGCGGCCTCGTACCGGCCCAGCGCCCGGACCAGCTGCGCGCCCAGGTCGAGGCCAACCTGGCCGCGCTCGGCGTCGAGCGGCTCGACGTGGTCAACCTGCGCCGTCTGGACGCCGCCCCCGGCATCGTCGCCGAGGGCGACCAGCTGGTCGACCTCGACGACCAGCTGGCCGAGCTGGCCGCGCTGCGGGACGCGGGCAAGATCGGCGGCATCGGCCTCAGCAGCGTCTCCGCCGAGCAGCTCGACCAGGCGCTGCCCGCCGGCATCGCCTGCGTGCAGAATCTCTACAGCGTCATCGACCGGACGGCCGAGCCCGTCCTCGATCTGTGCCGCGAGCACGGCGTCGCCTGGGTGCCGTTCTTCCCGCTCGGCTCGGCGTTCGCCGAACCGGGCCAGGGTGACCGACGACCCGACCGTGATCGCCATCGCGGCCGAGCTCGGCGTCACTCCCGCGCAGGTCGGACTGGCCTGGCTGCTGGCGCACTACGACCGCACGCTGCTGATCCCCGGCACCTCCGACCCCGCCCACCTGGCCGAGAACATCGCGGCCGGGGCCGTTCGGCTGCCGCCGGCGTCGATCGCGGCCCTCGATCGGCTCGCCGCATCGGCAAGGACGGACTCATGAGCACGGCCAGCGGCAGCGCCAGGCAGACCATCGAGCGGTTTCTCGAGGCGGCCGTGAGCCCGGCGCCTGGGGACATGGCCGACTGCTACGCCGAGCGATTCGTCATCGAGATGCCGTTCGCCGGGGGCTTCGCACCGGAGCGGAGCGAGCTGACGAGAGAGGAATTCCGGGCTCGGCTCACGGCCGGGGTGGCGGTTCGCCGGTACACCCGGGCGCTGGACGTGCACATCCACGAGACGGCCGACCCCGAGGTGGTGGTGATCGAGTACCGGCTCGAGGGGCGCAAGGTCGCCGACGCGAGCCCGTTCTCGCTCGCGTTCGTCATGGTCGTCACGGTCCGCGACGGCCTCATCGTGCACTCCCGCGACTACAGCAACCCGATCGACGGCGCCCGCCTGCTCGGCCGTCTGCCCCAGCTGGTCGCGACGCTCACCGACGAGGGCGCGTCGTAGCGTCCGCATGCCCGACGCTGTCGTCGGGAAGCGCGATGAAGCCGTCAACCGACATCGTCAGCGAGGCGATTACGTTAGCCATAGTCAACCCTACTGAGCGAGCGGAGCCCGGATCGTGACTTCCCCCGACGACCTCCGATTCCGGACGGCGGACGCAGACGACGCGGCCGCCGTGGCCGGATTGCACGCCGACAGCTGGCGGCGTCACTACCGAGGCGCGTTCTCCGATGCCTTCCTCGACGGCGACGTGGCGGGCTACCTGGTGGCGCGGTGGGCCGGCCAGCTGAGCGCGCCCGACCCGCAGGCGCGCACGATCGTGGCCGAGCTCGACGGCGAGGTCGTGGGACTCGCGCACACGCAACTCGGCGAGCACCCCGAGTGGGGCGCGCTGCTGGATAACCTGCACGTCGCCTACGCGCTGAAGCGGATGGGAGTCGGGACGCGGCTGATGGCGCTGACGGCGCAGGCGGTGCTGGACTCCGCGCCCGCATCGGGCCTCTACCTGTGGGTGCTCGAGCAGAACGCAGCCGGCCGCGCGTTCTACACCGCCCGCGGCGGCAGCTGCGTCGAGGCCAAGCTGGTGTCGCCGCCGGGCGGCGACCCGACCCGGCTGAACGGCAGCCCGAGAGGCCTGAGATTCGTCTGGCCCGACCCGTCGAAGCTGCTGCCGACGGCGGATTGAGCTCGGCGCCGACCGGTATCTCAAATTTGAGATACCGTTTGATGTATGGAGGATGCCGAAGAGGGCGCGCAGCCGGTCTCGCCTGGCCTGCCGGCGCTGCCAGGCGCTGCCGGGCGCTCCCGGGCTTCCGCGAGATGGCGCTGCGGCGGATGGCGGACGAGCGGGCCGACCTGGTCCGCGAGCTGGTGGGGCAGCGTCAGGCGGCGGGCCTGTCGCAGACCGAGGTCGCCGCGCGAATGGGCACCTCGCAGTCGGCGGTCGCCCGGCTGGAGGCGGGCACCACCGACGTTCGCACCTCGACCCTCGAGCGCTACGCGGCCGCCGTCGGCGGCCAGATCACCTGGAGGCTGAATGGCTGAGCAGCAGCGCTGGCCGGGCGGGCCGCCGTCGCCGGGAGAGTTCCCGCCGCCGGGCGAGCCGGGTGCGCCCGGCGGTCCGGGCACGCCAGGGACGCCAGGGACGCCCGGGCTTCCCCCGGGCGAGCCGGGCGCGCTTCCCGGGACCCGGGTGTGGATGGACCCGCGCTCGGACTGGCAGGACCGGCTGTACGACCGGCTCCTGGAGAAGCGGATCATCATGGCCACCGGCCTGCTCGACGACGACGCCGCGACCCGGCTGTCGGCCCAGTTCCTCACCCTCGACGCCGAGGGCGACGAGCCGATCCGGCTCGAGCTGCAGAACCTGCGCGCCGAGCTGCCCGCCGCGCTGGCGGTGATGGGCGTGCTCGACGTGCTCCGGGCCCCGGTGCACGCGCAGGCGGGCGGCGAGATCCGCGGCGCCGCGGTCGGCGTGCTGGCCAGCTGCCCGCGCCGGCTGGCGTACCCGAACGCGTCGATCGCCCTGGCGGAGCCCAGGCTGGAGTTCGACGGCACGGTGACCGCGGTGACCGAACGGCAGCGGCAGGCGGAGCGGATGCTCGACTCGCTCTACTACCGGATCGCGGAGGCGACCGGCCGGGAGGCGGACGAGATCCGCGAGGACGCCAGGCGCGGCCGGACGCTGACCACCGCCGAGGCCATCGGCTACGGCCTGATCCAGGGCCGGGTGAGCTCGCGCGACGAATAAGCCGCACCTGAGACGGTTACTGCCGTGCCGTCAGGTCCTGGGTGCCGATCACGTTGAGCAGACGCAGCGCGTCGTGATCGGGGGTGCCGGGGACCGCGGTGTAGAGGATGATCCAGTGGTCGCGCTCGGGGTCGTGCAGGGCGTCGCAGTCCAGGTTGAGCCAGCCGACGGCAGGGTGGCGGAGGCGCTTGCGGGTCGATCGACGGGTGGAGACTTCGACGTCCGCCCAGCGATCGCGAAAGTCCGCGCTGATGTGATTCAGCCGGCCGATGAGGGTGCGGATGGCGGCGTCTTCCGGGTAGCGCGCGCTTGCCGCGCGCAGATCGGCGACCGACTCCCGGGCGAACTGATCGGCCCCGGCCGGGTCGTGGCGCGCCCGGGCGGCGGGATCGGTGAAGAACCGCCAGACGATGTTGCGCTCGGCTGCGGGCAGGGCGGAGAAGTCGCCGAGCAGGGCGGCGGCCATCCGGTTCCAGGCGAGGACGTCGTAGCGGGCATTGCAGACCAGCGCTGGGGTGTCGTTGAGCCGTTCAATCAAGTGCAGGACGCCTGGCCGCACTTCATCTCCCGGACCCGTGCGGAGAGCGGGTTCGGGGTCCGTGAGATGGCGCAGGTAGGCGCGTTCGTCGTCGGACAGCCGCAGCGCCCGGCTGATCGAGGCGAGCATCTGGGCCGACGGCGTCGGCCCCCTGCCTTGCTCGAGCCGGATGTAATAGTCAACCGACATGCTGGCCAGCTCCGCGACCTCCTGTCGGCGCAGGCCCGGGGTCCGGCGTCGGGGCCCCTCGGCCAGCCCGACGTCGGCCGGTCGCACCTGGGCGCGGCGGTGCCGCAGAAACGCCGCCAGCTCGGCCCGATTGGTCTGATCCACACCCCTAGGATCGCCGATTCCCGGAACCTCGAACATGGGACCGGCGATACCAGCCTCGACGAGGCTCTCCCGCGGCCGGCGCCGGCTTGCGATCGTACCGGTATGAGTGAGACATCCGAGAAGAAGATCGTGCTGATCACCGGGGCGAACAAGGGGATCGGCTTCGCAACCGCCGCTGTCTTGGCCCGATCGGGGCACACCGTGCTGCTTGGCGCGCGCGACGGCGAGCGTGGCACGACGGCGGCGCGCCGACTGGCCGCAGACGGACTCGACGCCCGATTCGTTCGCCTCGACGTCACCGACACCGCGACGATCGCCGCTGCCGCCGCGCTCATCGACGCCGACTACGCGCGCCTGGACATCCTCGTGAACAACGCGGGCATCAGCCGAGACCGGCCCCACTCGCCGACAGAACTGCCCGTCGCGCTGCTCCGGGAGACGTACGAGACCAACGTCTTCGGCGTCGTCGCCGTCACCAACGCGATGGTCCCGCTGCTGCGGAAATCGTCGGCCGGCTACATCGCGAACGTGTCAAGCGGCCTGGGGACCGTCGCGTCGCTGTCGGATCCGGAATCGCCGCTCTGGCAGTATGCGAACCTGCTCGGCTACAACTCATCCAAGGCCGCGCTCAACGCGATCACGCTGATCTACGCGCGCACCCTGCGCGCGGACGGCATCACCGTCAATGCCGTCTCGCCCGGGTACGTCGCCACCGACCTGAATCACCACAGCGGCCATCTCACCGCCGAGCAGGCCGGGTCGAACATCGCTCGCCAGATCACCCAACCAGACCGGGAGGCCACCGGGGTGTTCCTCAGCGAGAACGGCGGCACCTATTCCTGGTAACGCCGATGCGCGCGACTGTGCCCGTGATCTGAGATGATCTGGGACAGGGCGGACGGAGGCGACGATGAGCGCGGAAAACCGGATTGAACGTGCCCGATTGCTTTACGAGCGCGCAGTCTTCAACGGCGACGCGGGCGCGCTGGCGACCGCGGACAGCGAACTGGACGGGGTGGAGGCCGATCTTGCCCTGGCCCGCGGCCGGGTCATTCACACGCGATTCCTCGGGCAGTTGGACGAGGACCCCGAGCGGGCTATCGAGGATCCAGGCGAGCTTGTGCTGTTTGAGCGCGCTGCCAAGCTGTACCGCGAGCTCGCGGACGTGCGCGGCGAGGCCGAGGCGCTGTTCTGGATCGGCTGTTTCCACCAGGTTGTCCGGCGTGACGATCAGACCGCGGTGCCGATTCTGGAACGGTCGCGCGAGCTTGCGGAACAGGTCGGTGACAAGGGCACGATGTCCGAGGCGCTTCGGCACCTGGGCATCGCCGAGCACCGGGCCGGCCGTCTCGACGGCGCGCGCAAGCGGCTCGAGGAGTCAACCCGGCTGCGCCGGGAAATCGGCCTCATGCCCGGCGTGGCCGCGAACCTGGTTGGGCAGGCCTACATCGCCGCCGCCGACGACCGCCGCGACTACGCCCGTGCGCTGCTGGCCGAGGCGGCCGCGATCGCCGAGTCGGCAGGCGCCCACCGCATCCTGCGCCAGGTCGAAGAGGCCCGCGCCGACCTGTAAGGCATGACCGTGTGCTGTTCCGGCGTTGTGTGCCGTTCGGGTCGCGGGGTGCCCTTGCGCTCAAGGGATTGTCGCAACACGCCTGCTCAGTGAGGGGTTGGTTGGTTGTGGCTGGGAAGAAGTTGGCGCCGGAGCTGGTGCGGGCGGTGGTGGACGCCCTGCGGTCGGGGATGAACCCGCGGCAGGCGGGGGAGGCCGCCGGCGTGTCGGAGCAGTACGCCCGCAACCTGCACCACAAGATGGGCGGCGTGTACCGTCCCCCTGCCGTGACTTACAGCGCCCGCTACCTCGACCGCGAGGAGCGCTACGAGATCGCCCGGCTGCGGGAGGCCGGGCTGACGATGGCGCAGGTCGCGGCCCGCGTCGGGCGCCACCGCTCGACCATCAGCCGGGAGGCTGGCCCGCAACGCCGATCCCGGCACGGGCGGGTACCAGCCCGAGCGGGCGCACCGGCTGGCCTGGGAGCGGCAGCGCCGCCCGAAGGCGTCGAAGCTGTCGGCCCGCCCGGTGCTGCGGGGTATCGTCCAGGCGATGCTGACGTTCCGGCGGTACTCGCCCGAGCAGGCCAGCGGGAGGCTCAAGGTGCTCCACCCCGACGACCCGTCGATGCAGGTCAGCCACGAGACGATCTACCAGTCGATCTACCTGTACCCCCGCGGCGGACTGCGCAGGGAGCTGCAGGCCAGCCTGCGCTCGGGCCGCGACATCCGCCGCCGCCGCGGCCGCCGCGAGAAACGCGCGACGATCATCGGCGCCGTCCCGATCGGCCAGCGGCCCCCCGAGGCCGAGGGCCGCCTGGTCCCCGGCCACCACGAGGGCGACCTCGTCATGGGCTCCACCGCCTCCAACTCCGCCGTCGCCACCATCGTCGAGCGGATGACCGGCTACCTCACCCTCCTGCCCCTGCCCGACGGGCACACCGCCGACGCCGTCGCCGACGCCGTGATCGACCGGATGGCCGCCTACCCGGCCTGGTTCGCCCGGACCCTGACCTGGGACCGCGGCGTCGAAATGGCCCGCCACGCCCGCGTCACCGACGCCACCGGGATCGGCGTCTACTTCGCCGACCCCTACTCACCCTGGCAGCGCGGCAGCAACGAGAACACCAACGGCCTGCTCCGCCAGTACCTGCCCAAAGGCACCGACCTCAGCGCCACCACCCCCCGCCAGCTCCAGGCCATCGAAGACGACCTCAACGACCGCCCCCGCAAACGCCTCGGCTACCACACCCCCGCCGAAGCACTCGCTAAGCTCATCAACGACGAACAAACACGCGTTGCGACGACCCCCTGAATACGCCGCCCCCTCCGGCGCACGATGCCGCAACGGCACACAATCATGGTGCGGAGCGCCGCTCCCGGTGGCACCCATCGACCCGGGGCCGGTCCCCTGAGCGTCGCCGGCGCGTAGCCGACGGTAGGTAGGACCATCGCCCGCCCCGCCGCTGTGATCACGAAGGATTTTATTTCCGCGAAGGATTTGTGCACCTATTCGATAATTATCCTTCGCCAGGAAAAAATCGTTCGTGATCATCGGGCTGACGGCGGCTCGGTGCGTGGGCGGAGTGGCCGACGAGTCTTCTGCGGTCGATGTGACCCGGAGCAAAAAACTAGGCGACCCGCCCTGCCTAACCCGGCAGTCAGATCGCCTCGGATGTGAGCGCCCCCAGCAAGATTCGAACTTGCGCACCCGGCTCCGGAGGCCGATGCTCTATCCCCTGAGCTATGGGGGCTCACTAACGCAGAAATGCTACCAGCCCGGGGCCGCGCTCGTGACACGCGAGCGAGACGCGCGGGTGACCACGGCAGGACACGCTCCGCAGCCATGGCAAGTAGTTGGCTGAGGCGGTAGCCTCACGGACTGTGACGCATGGTTTGGGGCGGGTGCTCGTCGTGGACGACGACGAGGTGATCCGGCAGCTTATCGCCGTGAATCTCACCCTTGAGGGGTTCGACGTGGCGACGGCGGTCGACGGCCAGGACTGCATCGACAAGGTGCAGGCGATCGCGCCTGACGTCATCACGCTGGACGTGATGATGCCGCGGCTCGACGGCTGGGAGACGGCCGTCCAGCTGCGCAAGACACCGGAGACCGCGCACATCAAGGTCGTGCTGATCACCGCCCGCGCCCAGGAAGACGACATCGCCCGCGGCGCGAACGTCGGCGCCGACGCCTACCTGACCAAGCCCTTCGATCCCGGCGAGATGATCCGCGTGGTCCGCGAGCTGGCCGGCGCCCCGCCCGCGTAGCGCGCCGCGGTGATCACCCGCGACGTGCGGCGCGCGATCGCGCGCGCGGTCGCGGCCGACGGGCTCGGCGCCGGCCGATCCCGGCCTGCGCCCGACCGGCACGCCCGGGCAGTACGCGTCCAGCGTCGCGTTCGCTTCTCGGCGAACAGCCGAGTCTCGGCTGCGGCTCGCATCGCCGCCCGGCTGGCCGAGGCCGACGGCATCGCCCGGGCGGAGGTCACCGGCCCCGGCTTCATCACCATCACCGTCACCCCCGAGGCCCTCGCCGCCCTCCCCGACCGCGTCGTCACCGCCGGCCCCGCCTGCGCCGCCAGCGACGCGCTGCGCGGCGTCACCGTCCCGCGCGCCGCCCGCCGGGCGACCCGCTCGCCGCGGCCACCTGGGAAAAGGCCAGGGCAGCGCTCGCCCCGCAGCTGACCGCCCGGCTCGCCGCCGCGGCGGGCGCGACGGCGGCTCCTCCGAGTATGTCGAACGGTCCGTGTCTTCGCCCCAGCAGAAACAGCTTGCGGACAGTGGCGAAGCAACGGTCCGTTACTCAGCACAGAACGAGGTGCCAGCCGCCAGCCGGCTGCCGCCGGAGACCGAACTGTCGCGGGCCGTCGCCTACGCCGGGGCCGACGCGGTCCGGTTCTCGCTGGCCAGGGCGGTGCCGGGGCGGCCGCTGCGGGATCGACCCGGCAGATAATCGCGAGGCATGTGCTGGGCAACCCCGCCTATGCTGTGAGGTACGCGCACGCCCGCGCCGCGTCCGGGGTGCGCTGGGCAGCCGACTCCCGCGCTAGCACCCTCGGGAGGCCGAGCGGTCCCACGGCATCCTGCCCGCCGACCGGCGGAACTGGTGCTGCTTGACGCGCTGTCGTGGCTCCCGGAACGGGTCGCCATCGCCGCGCGCCGTGGCCGGCCGGACGAGTTCGCCCGGTACCTGGAGGAACTGGCCAGCGCCACCATCGCCGCCCTGATCTGTGCCGGTTACCCAGCAAACGCCCGGGTGCCGGAACTGACAGACTGGCCATGGCCGCGGCGGCGCGGACCGGCCTCGCCGCCGGGCTCGGACTGCTCGGAGTCGGCGCGCCCGACCGGCTGTGAAGTTGCGACGTTGAGAATGGGGAAACCGCAGTGAGTCGTGTCGCCCACCCGGCCGGGCCGCGGCACGCGGACGTGCTGCCAGCCGACCACCCGCCGGCGCCGCCCGCCGACCTGAACGCGCTGCACCCGGCGATCTGGCCGCGCGGCGCCGCAGCGGCAGCGGCGGGGTGCTGACGCTCGGCGGCGTCGACGTCCGCGACCTGGCCGCCGAGTTCGGCACCCCGGTGCTCGTCACCGACGAGGCGGACGTGCGCAGCCGGGCCCGCGAGTACCTGGAGGCGTTCGGCGCCGGACGCGCACGTCGCCTACGCGGCCAAGGCGTTCTGCTCGCGGGCGGTGCTGCGCTGGGTGCACCGAGGAGGGCTCGGGGTGGACGTGTGCACCGGCGGCGAGCTGGCGGTGGCGCTGTCGGCGGGCGTGGACCCGGCGCTGATCACGCTGCACGGCAACAACAAGCTGCCGGCCGAGATCGAGCAGGCGGTGGCGGCCGGGGTCGGGCACATCGTGGTCGACTCCTTCGAGGAGATCGCCCGGCTGGCCTACCACGCCGACGTCGCCGGCGACCCGGCCGCGGGTGCTGGTCCGGGTCACGACCGGGGTCGAGGCGCACACGCACGAGTTCATGGCGACCGCGCACGACGACCAGAAGTTCGGCTTCTCGCTCGCGTCCGGCGCCGCCGACGAGGCGGTCCGGCGGGTGCTGGCGCTGCCCGTCGCTCGAGTTCGCCGGGCTGCACTCGCACATCGGCTCGCAGATCTTCGACACCGCCGGGTTCGAGGTGGCCGCGCAGGCGGGTGCTCGAGCTGGCCGCGCGGATCCACGCCGAGCACGGGGTCGCCATCGCGGAGCTCGACCTGGGCGGCGGGTTCGGCATCGCCTACACGCCAGACGACGACCCGCCCGAGGTGAAGACCCTGACCACCGGCGCTGCGCGCGATCGTGACCGCCCAGTGCGCGGCCTTCGGGCTGCCCGATGCCGCGGCTGACGATCGAGCCCGGCCGCGGCATCATCGGGCCCTCCACCGTGACGCTGTACGAGGTCGGCACGATCAAGAACGTGGACGGCATCCGGACCTACGTGAGCGTGGACGGCGGGATGAGCGACAACATCCGCACCGCGCTGTACGACGCGTCGTACACCTGCGTGCTCGCGTCCCGGTCCTCCGACGCGCCGCCGATGCTGTCGCGGGTGGTGGGGCGGCACTGCGAGAGCGGCGACATCGTGGTCCGGGACTGCTACCTGCCGGCCGACCTCGCGCCGGGCGACCTGCTGGCGGTGGCGGCGACCGGGCGCGTACTGCCGGTCGCTGGCCTCGAACTACAACCACCTACCGCGCCCCGGCGTGGTGGCGGTGCGCGACGGCGCGGCCCGCGAGATCGTCCGCCGGGAGACGCTTGATGACCTGCTGCGATTGGACGTCGGATGAGGCGCGAGAGCAAGAACCCTCGAAGGTCGCGCTGCTCGGCTGCGGCGTCGTCGGCTCGCAGGTGGCCCGGCTGCTGCGCGAGGAGGCCGACGACCTCGCGGTGCGGATCGGCGCGCGGCTCGAGCTCGCCGGGCATCGCGGTGCGGCGGCTCGCCGCACCCGCGGCCCGGCATCGACCCGGCCCTGCTGACGACGGACGCCATGGGCCTGGCGACCCGGCCCGACATCGACATCGTGGTCGAGGTGATCGGCGGCATCGAGCCGGCCCGCTCGCTGCTGCTGGCCGCGATGAAGAACGGCAAGTCCGTCGTCACCGCCAACAAGGCGCTGCTGGCCGAGCACGGCGAGGAGATCCACGCGGCGTCCCGCGACCTACGGCGCCGACCTCTACTACGAGGCGGCCGTGGCCGGGCGCGATCCCGCTGCTGCGGCCGCTGCGCGAGTCGCTGGCCGGGCGACACCGTGCACCGGGTGCTCGGCATCGTCAACGGCACCACCAACTTCATCCTCGACCGGATGGACACCTCCGGCGCCGACTTCGGCGAGTCGCTCGAGGAGGCGCAGGCGCTCGGCTACGCCGAGCCCGACCCGACCGCCGACGTGGAGGGGTTCGACGCGGCGGCCAAGGCGGCGATCCTGGCCGCGCTGGCGTTCCACACCCGGGTCACCGCCGCCGACGTGCTACCGCGAGGGCATCACCGAGGTGACGCGCGGCCGACATCGCCTCCGCCAAGCTGCTCGGCCGGATCGTCAAGCTGCTGGCGATCTGCGAGCGGACCGAGGACGGGGTCGCGGTGCGGGTGCACCCGGCGATGATCCCGCGGACGCACCCGCTGGCCGCCGTCGGCGGCGCCTACAACGCGGTCTTCGTCGAGGCGAAGTCGGCCGGCCAGCTCATGTTCTACGGCGCCGGGGCGGGCGGCACCCCGACCGCCAGCGCGGTGCTCGGCGACATCGTCGCGGTCGCGCGCAACCGGCTGGCCGGCACCCGCGGGCCGGAGCTTTCGACCTACGCGGAGCTGCCGGTGCTGCCGATGGGCGATACGCTGACCAGGTATCACGTATCGCTCGACGTGGCCGACCGCCCCGGCGTGCTCGCGCCGGTCGCCGAGGCGTTCGCCCGGCACGACGTCTCCATCCAGGCGGTACGGCAGACCAGCAGGGGCGACGAGGCGCTGCTCGTCATCGTCACCCACGAGGCACGGGACGCCGCGCTCGCCGCGACGGTCTCCGAGCTGCAGGCGCTGCCCGTCGTCCGGGCGGTGGCGAGCGTGATGCGGGTCGAAGGGGAGGAAGACCCGTGACCGGTTCGCAGGCCCCGGCGGCCACCGGCGGCGCGCGCGGCCTGGCGCGGCGTCATCACCGAGTACCGGGACCGGCTGCCGGTCACCGCCGGGATGCCGGCGATCACCCTGCAGGAAGGCGGCACGCCGCTGCTGCCCGCCCCGGTGCTGTCCGCCCGGACCGGGTGCGACGTGTACCTGAAGGTCGAGGGCCTCAACCCGACCGGGTCGTTCAAGGACCGCGGCATGACGGTCGCGATCACCGTCGCCGCGGCCGCAGGGCGCGCAAGGCGGTGATCTGCGCCTCGACCGGCAACACGTCGGCGTCGCGCGGCCGCGTACGCCGCCCGGGCCGGCCTGACCTGCGCGGTGCTCGTGCCCAAGGGCAAGATCGCGATCGGCAAGCTGGCCCAGGCGCTGGTGCACGGCGCCAAGCTGCTGCAGGTCGACGGGTCGTTCGACGACTGCCTCGAGCTTGCCCGCAAGCTGGCCGTCGACTACCCGGTGGCGCTGGTCAACTCGGTGAACCCGGACCGGATCCAGGGGCAGAAGACGGCGGCGTTCGAGATCGTGGACGCGCTCGGCGACGCGCCCGACATCCACTGCCTGCCGGTCGGCAACGCCGGCAACATCACCGCCTACTGGATGGGCTACCAGGAGTACGCCGATCTCGGGCTGGCCACGCAAGCGGCCCCGGATGTTCGGCTTCCAGGCCAGCGGCGCGGCCCCGATCGTGGACGGCGCGCCGGTGACGCACCCGCAGACGATCGCGACCGCCATCCGGATCGGCAACCCGGCGTCGTGGACGCTGGCCGAGGCGGCGCGCGACGAGTCCGGCGGCCTGATCGACAAGGTCACCGACCGGGAGATCCTCGCCGCCTACCGGATACTGGCCCGCGACGAGGCGGTGTTCGGCGAGCTCGGCTCGTCGGCCAGCGTGGCCGGGCTGCTCGCGGCGGCCGCCGACGGCCGGATCCCGGCCGGCTCGCGGGTGGTCTGCACGATCACCGGCAACGGCCTCAAGGACCCGGACTGGGCGCTGTCGGGCGCGCCCGCCCCGACCACGGTCCCGGTCGACGCCGCCACCGCCGCGGCCGCCCTCGGCCTGGCCTGACCGGCCGGTCGCGACGCTGGCCGACGCCGACGTGACTGAAGTGGAATGAGAACGCATGACGTGGAGTGAGGCCCGGTCCTGGTGCGGGTGCCGGCGACCAGCGCGAACCTGGGGCCCGGCTTCGACGCGCTCGGGCTGGCGCTCAGCCTGCACGACGAGGTCGAGGCCGCGGTGACGCCGTCGGGCCTGTCGATCGAGGTGTCGGGCGAGGGCGCCGCCGAGGTCGCCGACGCGGGGGAGAAGCACCTGGTGGTGCGCGCGATGCGGGTGGCCTTCGACGACCTGGGCGTCGAGCAGCCGCCGGGGCTCGCGCTGCGCTGCGTGAACCGGATACCGCACGGGCGCGGCCTCGGCTCGTCGGCGGCCGCGATCGTGGCCGGCATCCTGGCCGCGCGGGCGCTGGCCGGGCGCGAGCGTGGCCCCGAAGGACGCGCTGCCGCTGGCCAGCGACCTCGAGGGCCATCCCGACAACGTCGCGCCGTGCCTGTTCGGCGGGCTGACCATCGCCTGGCTGGCCGACTCGACCGCGACCGCGCACGCGGTCCGGCTCGAGCCGCTGGCGGAGATCCGGCCGGTCGCGTTCATCGCCCCGGAGCCGGTCTCCACCAAGGTGGCGCGCGGACTGCTGCCCGCGAGCGTGCCGCACGCCGACGCGGCGCGCAACGCGGGCCGGGCGGCGCTGCTCGTCGCCGCCCTCACCGCCCGCCCTGACGCGCTGTTCGACGCCTCCGAGGACCGGCTGCACCAGGACTACCGGGCGCCCGCCATGCCGGCCACGCACGAGCTCGTCGAGCAGGCTGCGCGCGGCCGGGGTGCCCGCCGTCGTGTCCGGCGCGGGCCCGTCGGTGCTCGCGTTCCTGACCGACGACGGCGCCAGGACGCGGACTTGGAGAAGCTGGATTCAATCGCGCGGGAAACGGGTACTCACTGGCGCATAAGCCCGCTAGCCGTCGAGAGACACGGCGCCAGCGCAGTACCGGATGGTCGGAGCATCCGGTGAGGCTGGCCGTTGTCTCCCGGGGAACGATGCCCTTTCCCCCGGGAACCCCTCGCCTGGCTGCTAAAACCCCTTTTCCGCGACATGGATGGCTGCAAAGGAATGCCGTGGGCGCTGTCGGTGTTAAGCTGGGTACAGCATCGGTTGCCCCTCTGCGGGGCGGGTGCTGGTCATCCAGACGTCGCCTGGGGGGTAACGTATACCTGCCCAGGGATCGGGCTCTTAGCGTCACCCCAGGAGAGCGACACGTTCCCCTGAGCGCTACTCCACAGCACATCTTCACGTCGGCGGCTCCGGAGACGGGTCGCGCACACGGACAGACGCGACGTGCGGGAGTAGATGCCGATCGCAGCCGCAACCGTCATCATGAGCAAATGACGGGTCTCGCGAGCAATGCGATCGGGCCTGGCGCCACGGAACCCGGGTCGAGAAGACACCTAGGCGGCCGAGGATCATAATGGAAGGACCATTAGTGAGCGACACCACCGAACTCCTCAGCGGCGCGGCCCCCGCGTCCGAGGATCCCCCCATCGGGCACCCGGCCGCCTCCGCAGTCCCCGCGGTCATCGGGCCGTAGCGGCGGCGACCTTTCCAAGTTGCTCGTCTCCGATCTGCAGCGGCTCGCCCAGGAGCTCGGTATTTCCGGGACGGGGCGGATGCGGAAGGGGGATCTGGTCGCCGCGATTACGGAGCGGACCGGCGGCGTGCGCTCGACCCCCAAACAATCAGCTACGCGAGCTGCGTCTGCGGGAGCCGACGCCGCTCGCCCCCTGAATCAGGATGCTATGGAAGCAGACACATCCGTCCGGTCAGGCATCGGCGCGCCGCACCGGCAGCGGGCGGCATCGGCGACGACGCGCCGGCCAGCGCCCGCCCGTCCGGCGTTGGCGAGCCGACCGCACCGCCGTCGCCGACCGAGCCGCTCGTTCCGACCGCAGCGGCATCACGGCCGCCGCGCAGCACGCGGGCCTGTCCGCCGAGCAGTCGGCCGACGGCCGGCGCCGAGGCCCAGGGCCAGGGCGGCGGCCAGGATGGCCGCCGGGACCGCCGCCGCAACGGCCGCCGCGACGACCAGGGCGGCAACGGCCGCGACCAGCGCCGCGACAACCGCGAGGGCCGTGAATCCGCGAGAGCCGCGACAACCGCGAGGTCCGCGAGCCCGCTGCGGCCAGCAGCGGCAGGACTGGCCAGAACGCCCAGCGGCGGCAACGGCGGCCAGAACCGGGGCGACAACGCGAGCCGCGGCGACGCCAGCCGGGCAGACGGCCAGAACCGCGGCGACGCAGAACCGCGGCGACAACCAGAACCGCGGCATGGACGACGATGACGACAGGAGCGGGCGGCGCGGCCGCGACCGGTTCCGCAACCGCAACCGGCGTCGCGGCGAGCGCCCCGGCGCCGAGCCGGAGACGGTGATCGCCGACGACGACGTGCTGATCCCGATCGCGGGCATCCTGGACGTGCTCGAGAACTACGCGTTCGTGCGGACCACCGGCTACCTGCCGGGGACGAACGACGTCTACGTCTCGCTTTCCCAGGTCCGCAAGCACGGGCTGCGCAAGGGCGACGTCATCGAGGGCGCGGTGCGCCAGCCGAAGGACGGCGAGCGCCGGGAGAAGTTCAACGCGCTCGTCCGGCTGGACAAGGTCAACGGCCTCGACCCCGAGGAGTCGGTCCGCCGGCCCGAGTTCTCCAAGCTGGTCCCGCTCTACCCGCAGGAGCGGCTGCGGCTTGAGACCGACCCGACCCTGATGGCGACCAGGATCATCGACCTGATCAGCCCGATCGGCAAGGGCCAGCGCGGCCTGATCGTCTCGCCGCCGAAGGCCGGCAAGACGATGATCCTGCAGGCGATCGCCAACGCGATCACCAAGAACAACCCGGAGTGCCACCTCATGGTCGTCCTCGTGGACGAGCGTCCTGAGGAAGTCACCGACATGCAGCGCACGGTCAAGGGCGAGGTCATCCACTCGACCTTCGACAACCCGGCCGAGGACCACACCACGGTCGCCGAGCTGGCCATCGAGCGGGCCAAGCGCCTGGTCGAGATGGGCCACGACGTGGTCGTGCTGCTCGACTCGATCACCCGGCTCGGCCGCGCCTACAACCAGGCGGCGCCGGCCAGCGGCCGGATCCTGTCCGGTGGTGTCGACTCGACCGCGCTCTACCCGCCGAAGCGGTTCTTCGGCGCGGCCCGCAACATCGAGAACGGCGGCTCGCTGACGATCCTGGCGACCGCCCTGATCGAGACCGGGTCCCGGATGGACGAGGTCATCTTCGAGGAGTTCAAGGGCACCGGCAACATGGAGCTGCGGCTCCGCCGCGAGCTCGCCGACAAGCGGCTCTTCCCGGCGGTCGACGTGGACGCGTCGTCCACCCGCAAGGAAGAGATCCTGATGGCGCCGGACGAGCTCAAGGTCATCTGGCAGCTCCGCCGCGTGCTGCACGCCCTCGAGCCGCAGCAGGCCCTCGAGCTGCTCATGGAGCAGATGCGCAAGACCCGGTCCAACGCCGAGTTCCTGCTCCAGGTGCAGAAGACCACCCTCGGGCATGGACCGCGACCGGTAAGTCCGCACCGCAGGGAATATTCGACCGGACGCAACTGGTTTGAGCGTCTGGCACACTAGAATCGCCAGGTTCCGGTTCACGCCGCGTCCGCCTCGCCTCGATGAGCGGGCGGGCGACGGCGACCCGGCGACCTTTGAGGCAAGGAGCCAACTCGATGAAGTCCGAGATCCACCCGAACTACCAGGTCACCACCGTGACCTGCGGTTGCGGTGCCGACGTTCACCACCCGGTCGACCGCGCCCAACGGCGTGATCCACACCGACGTGTGCTCGCAGTGCCACCCGTTCTACACCGGCAAGCAGAAGATCCTCGACACCGGCGGCCGCGTCGCCCGGTTCGAGAAGCGCTTCGGCAAGGGCCCGGTCACCGGGACGGCCGCCAAGAAGAAGTAGCGACCTCGCCAGCGCCCGCGTGTCCGTAGATGACGGCACGCGGGCGCTGTGTTTGTCCGGTGAGGTTGTCGTTGACGCTAGGGTTAAGGCAGCGCCTGCCCTGCGCGAGAGAGAAGGTTTTTCCTTTGTTCGACCGGTTGGGTGACCTGGCCAGCGAGCACGCCGAGCTTGAGCGTGCCCTCGCCGATCCCGGCGTGCACGCGGACGCGGATCAGGCCAGGACGCTCGCCAAGCGGTACGCGGAGCTGACGCCGATCGTCAACGCCTACCGGGAGTGGCAGCAGGTCGGCGATGACGAGCAGGCCGCGCTCGAGCTGGCCGACCGAGGATCCCGCCTTCGGGCAGGAGGCCGACGAGCTGGCCAAGCGCCGCGAGGAGCTGGAGGAACGGCTCCGCAAGCTGCTCGTGCCCAGGGACCCGAACGACGACCGCGACACCATCCTCGAGGTCAAGGCGGGCGAGGGCGGCGACGAGTCCGCCTTGTTCGCCGGCGACCTGCTGCGGATGTACCAGCGCTACGCCGAGCGGCACGGCTGGAAGACGGAGATCATCGACTCGACCGTCACCGGCCTCGGCGGCGTCAAGGACGCGACCGTCGCGGTCAAGGCGGGCCGGGGCGGCACCGGGGCCTGGTCCCGGCTGAAGTACGAGGGCGGCGTGCACCGGGTGCAGCGGGTCCCGGTCACCGAGTCGCAGGGCCGCATCCACACCTCCGCCGCGGGCGTGCTCGTCACCCCCGAGGCCGACCCGGTCGACGTGCAAGATCAACGACAACGACCTGAAGGTCGACGTGTTCCGGTCCTCCGGCCCCGGCGGCCAGTCGGTCAACACGACCGACTCGGCGGTGCGGATCACGCACCTGCCGACCGGCATCGTGGTCTCCTGCCAGAACGAGAAGAGCCAGCTGCAGAACAAGGAGCAGGCGCTGCGCGTGCTCCGCTCCCGGCTGCTGGCGGCGGCCGAGGCGGAGGCCGACGCGAAGGCCTCGGCCGAGCGCAAGGCCCAGGTCCGCACCGTCGACCGGTCGGAGCGGGTCCGCACCTACAACTTCCCGGAGAACCGGATCTCCGATCACCGGGTCGGCTACAAGGCGTACAACCTCGACCAGGTGATCGACGGCGACCTGGACGCGGTGATCGACGCGCTCGCGGCCGCGGACCTGGAAGCGAAGCTGGCCGAGGAGCATAATGACGCTGCTGCTTGATGAGATCGCGCTGGCGACGGCGCGGCTGGCGGAGGCGGGCGTGGACTCGCCGCGCGCCGACGCCGAGATCATCGCGGCGCACGTCCACAACGTCAAGCGCGGCGAGCTGCACACGGTGCCGGACTCGGAGTTCGACGCCACGGTTCTGGGCGGATATCGGCCGCCGGGAGAACCGGGAGCCGCTCCAGCACATCACCGGGCGGGCGTACTTCCGGTACCTCGAGCTCGACGTCGGCGCCGGGGTGTTCGTGCCCCGGCCGGAGACCGAGGTCATGACCGGCTGGGCCATCGACCGGCTGCGCGAGATGGACGTGGCCGAGCCGGTCGCGGTGGACCTCGGCACCGGTTCCGGCGCGATCGCGCTGTCGATCGCGCAGGAGGTGCCGCGGGCCAGCGTGCACGCCGTCGAGGGGGATCCGCTGGCGCGGAGCTGGGCGGAGCGGAACATCACCCGCTACGTGGACTCCTACACCGCCGGCCGGGTGCTGCTGCACGCAGGGCGACTTCGTCGCCGGCGACCCGCGGCGCGGCCTGAAGGAGCTGGCGTCGCTGGCCGGCACCGTCGATCTGGTGGTCACCAACCCGCCGTACATCCCGCTCGGCTCGATCGTGCCGCCCGAGGTGGCGGAGTACGACCCGCCCGCGGCGCTGTGGAGCGGCGCCGACGGCCTGGACGCGATCCGCGGCGGTCGAACGGGCGGCCCGCTGGCTGCTGCGACCCGGCGGCCTGCTCGCCGTCGAGCACGGCGCGCCGCAGGGCGCGGCGGTGTTCTGGGTGTTCCGCGAGGAAGCCGGCTGGCGGGACACGACCAACCACAAGGATTTGGCCAGAAGAGACCGGTTCGTCACGGCAATGTGGCCGGGCGAGTAGCGCTATTGTTATCGCGCGCCCGCTGCGATGGAGGTTTCCGTCTTCGGGCCGCGCATCGAGGACCGGATGGTTCTGCTTAGGATGGAATCAATGAGCGCTCGATACGACTGCGCGGACACGCAGCAGCGGGAAGATGGCCTGGTCGCGGCCACCAGCGCCGTGCAGGAGGGCCAGCTTGTCGTGCTGCCCACCGATACCGTCTACGGCATCGGGGCGGACGCGTTCTCCCCGGCGGCGGTCACCGCGCTGCTCGCGGCCAAGGGCCGGGGCAGGAACATGCCGCCCCCGGTCCTGGTCGGCAGCGTGCGGGCGGCGGCCGCGCTGACCGAGACGCTCGGCCCGTACGGCCAGGACCTGATCGACGAGTTCTGGCCCGGGCCGCTGACCCTGGTCTTCCGCGCCAGCCCGACGCTGCGCTGGGATCTGGGCGACACCCATGGGCACGGTCGCGGTCCGCATGCCGCTGCACCCGGTCGCGCTTGACCTGCTCCGCCGGACCGGGCCGATGGCGGTGTCAAGCGCCAACCTGCACGGCGCGCCCGCCGCCACCACCGCCGACGAGGCGCAGCAGCAGCTCGGCGACTCGGTCTCGGTCTACCTGGACGGCGGCCAGTGCGCGGACAACGTGCCGTCCACGATCCTCGACCTGACCGGGACGGTGCCGCGGATGCTGCGGGCGGGCGCGATCAGCGTCGACGCGCTGCGCAAGGTCGTCCCCGTGATCGACCTGCCCGCCCATCCGGCAATCGTCGAAGAGGAGCTGAGCCCGGCCGACCGCAGGGCGGCCGAGAGCATCGCCGCCGCCAACGCGGCCGGCGACCGCCGAGCCAGGCGAGTCGGCCGAGCCGTCCGAGTCGCGCCGAGGCCGAGCCCGATACCCGATCAGGGACCGGGCGCCTGACCGCCCGCCGCCATGCGCGAGTATCTCTACATCCTGATCATCGCGGCGGCGGTGACCTACCTCCTCACCCCGCTGGTACGGCGCGGCGCGATCGCGATCAACGCCCAGCACGCGCCGCGCAGCCGGGATGTGCACACGGCGCCGACGCCGCTGCTCGGCGGGCTCGCCATGTACGGCGGGCTGGTGGCGGCGCTGCTGGTCGCCGAGCGGCTGACCTTACCTGCAGCGGGCGTTTCCCTCGTCGCGCACGGTGCATCGGGCTGCTGGCGGCGGCCGGGTTGCTGGTGATCATCGGGATCGTCGATGACCGCTGGGAGATCGGCGCCCTGGCCAAGCTGGCCGGGCAGATCGCGGCCGGCGGCATCGTGGTCTGGTCCGGCGCGTACCTCCCCTGGATACCGCTGCCCGGCGGCGAGACGCTGCTGCTCGAGCCGGACCTGAGCTACACGGTGACGATCCTGATCATCGTCGTCACGGTCAACGCGGTGAACTTCATCGACGGCCTCGACGGCCTGGCGGCCGGGGTCGTCGGCATCTCCGCGCTGGCCTTCATGGTCTACTCCTACACGCTGACCAACTCGGTCGGCATCCCGTCGCAGTCGGTGCCGGCGGTGGAGTCGGCGGTGCTGGCCGGCATCTGCATCGGGTTCCTGCCGCACAACTTCAACCCGGCCCGGATCTTCATGGGCGACACCGGGGCGATGCTGCTCGGCCTGCTGCTCGCCTACGGCCCGATCTCGAGCACGGCCTCGCTCGACCACGAACATCCTGATCAACTACGCCAGCTCAAGCCCGGTCGACCGGTTCGCGACCATCCTGCCGCTGCTGCTGCCGATCGCGATCTTGATCATCCCCTACACGGACCTGCTGCTGGCGGTGATCCGCCGGATGGCCGCGGGGCAGTCGCCGTTCGCCGCCGACCGCCAGCACCTGCACCACCGGCTGCAGAACATGGGCCACTCGCACCGGCAGACGCGTGCTGCTCATGTACCTGTGGGCGGCCCTGTTCTCCGGCACGGTGGTCGGCCTCTCGGTGATCAGGGTCCCGCTGATCTGGCTGGCCCTGGCCACCGTCGGCGCGGTGATCGCGCTGCTGCTCGCGACCATGCCGAAGCTCCGCCCGTGGCGGTCGACCGGCAAGCGCGCCGCCGGGACCAGGAGCCGTCACCGGATCGGGGCCACCCCGGTCCGTTCGACCTCAAACCGCGATCGCCGCCAACGGCCAGGCCGCAGCCGTCCGGGGACCCGCACTCAACGGCACGGCGCCGGTTCTCTCGGCCCCGGTGGCCGCACCGCCCGCCCCCGCCGGGCCGGCCGCGCCCTTCGGGCCGCCCGCCCCGGTCGCCCCGCCGAACATCGCACCCAACGGCGCGCCCAACATCACACCCAACGGCACACCCAACGCGCCCCAACGGCAACCGGACCGCCGCGCCGCCGACGAGCCGCCACGCCCGTAACGCAGGGGCAACAAGACCGTAACTGGCGATCTCCGGTTAATCTGCTGTAGCCTGCGGGAACGCTAACCGCGCGGTGGTCCGTGTCGATTTCGCCGCATTTGGGGCCGAGGCACTGACGGCGCCCGGCAACGGTTGGGGCGGGGGCCCCTCGCAGACCCTCACGATGGTCATGTAAAGTCATCATCAGGTAAAGCCAAAGTCAAGAACTTTGTGATAGCCTTCACAAGCAGGGTCTTAGACGGACACTGCTACTCATTCCTACTCAAGGGAGAGCCGGTAGAGATGGCGCACTACGGCCGTGTTGTGCGGTGGTCGATCGCGCTGACCAGCGTGGTGGCCGCCGTTGCGGTCGTCATCAGCGCGCTCGTCGTCGGTTCCAAGGGCATCTACGGAGCGCTCATCGGCGTCGGCGTCGTCGCCGTGTTCTTCGGCATCAGCATCGTCGCCGTCGGCAAGGCCGCCAAGGTCAGCCCGATGGCGATGATGGTGACCGCGCTCGGCTCGTTCGTGCTCAAGATCATCGCGTTCATGATCGTGCTGGTCGCGATCGGGCACTCGACCGCGTTCAGCGGCCGCAGCCTCGGCTTCACGGCGCTCGCCTGCATCCTCGCCTGGTCCGCCGCTCAGGTAGTGACCGCGATGCGGATGCAGACGCTCTACGTCGAGCCGCACGGGCAGAGCTGAGGCGTGGCGAGCGTGGGAATGCGGAGCTATCGCCGTCCGGGACGGTACGTCACGTCCGGGGCCCCCGGAGCGCCCGGGTCGGCTTCCGGGTCGGCCGGCGTCGACGACGGGCTCACGATGGGCACCGGCTGGTCCGTCTTCAGCTACCTGATCTCCGGCCTGCTCGCCTACGGCGGCATCGGCTGGGTGATCGGCCACTTTACGCACGTATCGCTGCTTTTCCCGATCGGCATGCTGGTCGGGCTCGCTATCTCGACCGGCTGGATCGTCTATAAGTACGGCCGGCCACATGAGCAGGGGAACCCCCCGAAGGGAGATGATCGGTGACCGGCGATCTCGCGGCCGCCGCGGAGGGCTGCCACATTTTCAGCGGGTGCGGGTATCCCGCACCCGGGCTGGATGACTTTAACTTCCGGAAGCTGTTCAGCATCGGCGGGTGGAACGTCACCAAGCCCGAGCTGATCGCGATCCTGTGCGTCATCATCGTCATCGCGTTCTTCTGGGCGGCGTTCGCCAAGCCGAAGATGATCCCAGGGAAGACCCAGAGCCTGGGCGAGATGGCCGTCCTGGCCGTCCGTGACAATATCGTCCGCCCGGTGCTCGGCGCCAAGGGCGACAGCTACATGCCGTTCCTCACCTCGCTGTTCTTCTGGATCCTGGTGATGAACCTGATGGAGCTCATCCCGGTGCTCCAGTTCCCGTCGATGTCGCGGATCGGCTTCGTCTGGCCACTGGTCGGCGTCGTGTACATCTTCTACTGGTACCTGGGCTTCAGGACCAAGGGATTCATCGGCTACTTCCGGTCCTGGGTCCCCAACGCGCCGTGGTTCATCATGCCGATCCTGATCCCGGTCGAGATCCTCAAGTACGTCTTCATCCAGCCGTTCACCCTGGGCGTCCGGCTGTTCGCGAACATGTTCGCCGGGCACCTGCTGCTGTCCATCTTCATGGTCGCGACCTGGTACCTGGCCAGCCTGTCGATCGGCCTGCTGTACGCGGCGGGCTCGCTCTTCATGGTGTTCTTCGTCTTCCTGCTCGAGCTCCTGGTGGACCTCCTGCAGGCGTTCATCTTCACCACCCTGACCGCTACCTACATCGCGGACTCCCTGGAGCACGGCCACTGAGCCGGGCCGGGCGCCCACAGCTCAACTCTCTAGCGTTACAGCCCGGCGGGCAGGAGCCGCCGGACCGACCGAAAAGGAAGAATTAATGTCAGCAACCGCCGTTCTCGCCGCTCAGACGATCAGCATCAACATCGGCGCCGTCGGCTACGGCCTCGCCGCGATCGGCCCGGGCATCGGCATCGGCCTGGTCTTCGGCCACGCGATCGAGGCCATGGCCCGCCAGCCCGAGGCGTCCGCCCGCATCCAGCTCTACATGTGGATCGGCTTCGCGCTGACCGAGGCGCTCGCGCTCATCGGCCTCATCGCCCCGTTCATCTTCAAGTACTCCTGAGGCAACGAACCTAGAGAAGTGAGGGCCGGATAAATGCTCCTCGCCGATAGCACTCAGAACCCGCTGATCCCGACCGGGTCCGAGTTGATTCTCGGGATCGTCTGCTTCGCCATCGTCTTCGGCATTCTCGGCAAGATGCTGCTGCCGCGGATCACCAAGACGCTGAACGAGCGCGAAGACGCGATCCAGGGCGGCATCAACCGCGCCGACGAGGCGCAGGCCGAGGCGCAGGCGGTGCTCAACCAGTACCGCGCGCAGCTCGACGACGCCAAGCACGAGGCCGCGCGGATGCGCGAAGAGGCCCGCGAGGCGGGCGCCCAGATCATCGCCGAGATGCGCGAGCGCGCCGAGGCGGAGGCTCGCCGGATCACCGAGTCGGCGCAGTCCCAGATCGAGGCGGACCGGCAGCAGGCGCTGACCTCGCTGCGGGCCGAGGTCGGCACCCTGGCCACCGAGCTGGCCAGCCGCATCGTCGGCGAGTCGCTGACCGACACCGCCCGGCAGAGCCGGATGGTCGACCGGTTCCTGGCCGACCTCGAGGCGCAGGGCACCGCGGGCACCGGGGCCAGGCAGTAATGCGCGGCGCCAGCAGGGCCTCCTACGCCGAGCTGCGCGAGCAGCTGTCGGCCGAGGCGCGCGGAGTCGTGACGGCCGGACGGGTCGGCGACGAGCTGTTCGCCGTGGTCCGGCTGCTCGACGACGAGCATGGTCTGCGCCGCGCGCTCGCCGACCCGACCAAGCCGTCGGACGAGAAGCGGGCGGTGGCCGGCCGCTGCTGCACGGCAAGATCTCGGCGCCCGACCGAGCGGCTGGTGACCGAGGCGGTGGCGGCCAGCTGGGCGTCCCCGGGCGAGCTGAGCGACGCGCTCGAGCAGCTCGCGGTCGAGGCGCTCACGATCGTCGCCCAGAACGACGAACACGCTCGACGACCTCGAGGACGACCTGTTCAGGTTCGGCCGCCTGGTCTCGGCCCAGCCGGGCCTGCGGTCCGCCCTGATCGGGACCACCAGCTCCGACGCGAAGGCGAGCCTGCTCTCGGGCCTGCTGTCGGGCAAGGTCAGCGCGGTGTCGCTGAGCCTGATCACCCAGGTGCTCACCCACCCGCGCGGCCGCTCGCCGCAGGCGGTGCTCGACCTGTGCGCGTCCATCGCGGCGCGGCGGCGCGAGCAGCTGATCGCGGTGGTGCGGGTGGCCGCCGAGCTGACCGCCGCCCAGCGGCAGCGGCTCGCTGACGCCCTCAGGAGCGCTTACGGTCAGGGAATTCACCTGAATGTGGTGCACGATCCGGCGGTAGTAGGTGGCATGTCCGTCCAGATCGGGGATGAGCTAGTGGACGGGACCGCGGCAAGCCGCCTGGCCGAGGTCCGGCGCAAACTTGCGAGCTGATTCGGCCGGCGACCGGCCGGGCTCAGGGATTTTCACGAACGGAATGAGGAAGATGGCGGAGCTGACAATCCGACCGGATGAGATCCGTGACGCGCTTGCGCGGTTCGTCGATGAGTACGAGCCCGCTGGCGCCGAGCGCGAAGAGGTCGGCACGGTCGTCGAGTGCGGCGACGGCATTGCCCGGGTCGAGGGTCTCCCCTCGGCCATGGCCAACGAGCTGCTCGAGTTCGAGAACGGGGTCCGTGGCCTCGCGCTCAACCTTGACGTGCGCGAGATCGGCGTCGTCATCCTCGGCGAGTTCGCCGAGATCGAAGAGGGCCAGAAGGTCAAGCGGACCGGCGAGGTGCTCTCGGTGCCGGTCGGCGACGCGTTCCTCGGCCGCATGGTCGGCGCGCTCGGCGAGCCGCTCGACGGCCTCGGCCCGATCGAGAACACCACCCTGCGCCAGCTCGAGATCCAGGCGCCGTCGGTCGTCCAGCGGCAGCCGGTGAAGGAGCCGATGCAGACCGGCATCAAGGCCATCGACGCGATGACCGCGATCGGCCGGGGCCAGCGGCAGCTGATCATCGGCGACCGGCAGACCGGCAAGACCGCGATCGCGATCGACACGATCATCAACCAGAAGGCCAACTGGGCGTCGGGCGACCCGGTCAAGCAGGTGCGCTGCGTCTACGTCGCGATCGGCCAGAAGGGCTCGACGATCGCGGCCGTCAAGCAGTCGCTCGAAGAGGCCGGGGCGATGGAGTACACCACGATCGTGGCCGCCCCCGCCTCCGACCCGGCCGGCTACAAGTACATCTCGGCCTACACCGGCAGCGCGATCGGCCAGCACTGGATGTACGGCGGCAAGCACGTCCTGATCATCTTCGACGACCTGTCCAAGCAGGCCGAGGCGTACCGGACCGTGTCGCTGCTGCTGCGCCGCCCGCCGGGCCGCGAGGCCTACCCGGGTGACGTCTTCTACCTGCACTCGCGGCTGCTCGAGCGCTGCGCCAAGCTGAGCGACGAGCTCGGCGGCGGATCGATGACCGGCCTGCCGATCATCGAGACCAAGGGCAACGACATCTCGGCCTACATCCCGACCAACGTGATCTCGATCACCGACGGGCAGATCTTCCTCGAGACCGACCTGTTCAACTCCGGTGTCCGCCCGGCCATCAACGTCGGCCAGTCGGTCTCCCGAGTCGGCGGCGCGGCGCAGGTCAAGGCCATGAGGAAGGTGGCCGGCCAGCTCCGGCTGTCGCTGTCGCAGTTCCGCGACCTGGAGGCGTTCGCGGCGTTCGCGTCCGACCTCGACGCGGCCTCGCGCGCGCAGCTCGACCGCGGCGCCCGGCTGGTCGAGCTGCTCAAGCAGCCGCAGTACGACCCGTTCCCGGTCGAGGAGGAGGTCTGCTCGATCTGGGCGGGCACCACCGGCCAGCTCGACGACGTGCCGGTCGAGGACGTGCACCGGTTCGAGACCGAGTTCCTCGAGTACCTGCACCGCAACAACGAGGGCCTGCTGACGTCGATCAGGGAGACCAAGGACCTGCCCGACGACAGCATCGCCACGCTCAAGGACGCCATGGACCGGTTCCGCCGCACCTTCGAGGTGACCGGCGGGAAGCTCCTGGTCTCCGACGACGACGCAGGTCGACGCCGCTCGCCGCGGGCGAGGTCGAGCAGGAGTCGGTCGCGAAGTACAACCCGCCGGCTGACCCGCCCGCCTCGGCCGACTCGGCCGCCCCGGACAACCTGACGGGCGGCGAGTAGGCGCCATGGCAGCACACGCTTCGAGCGGTCCGGGCGCGGATCAGGGCGGTCAAGTCGATCGCCAAGATCACCCGCGCCCAGGAGCTGATCGCGTCGTCGCGGATCGTCAAGGCCCAGCAGCGCACGCGGGCGGCCGAGCCGTACGCGCGCGAGCTCACGACGGCGGTCGAGGCCGTCGTGAGCCGCTCGACCACGATCAGCCACCCGATGATCAACGAGCCCGAGTCGATCAAGCGGTCCGCGGCGCTCATCATCACCAGCGACGGCGGGTTCGCCGGCGCCTACAACGCCAACGTGCTCCGCGAGGCCAACCGGCTCCGGGAGACCAACCGGGAGAACGGCGTCGCGACGGTCAACTACGTGACCGGCCGCAAGGGCATCGGCTGGCACCGGTTCCGCGACCTTCCGATCGAGGCCGAATGGAGCGGGTTCTCCGCCCAGCCGACCTACGCGAAGGCGGAGGAGGTGGCGACGGCGCTGCTCGACGCGTTCGAGAAGGACACCGCGGACGGCGGCGTCGACGAGATCTACCTGGTCTCGACCGAGTTCGTCTCGATGCTGACCCAGCGGCCCTCGGTCGTGCGGCTGCTGCCGATGCAGATCGAGGAGCGCGAGGGCGCCCGGCCCGGCGGCCAGCTGCCGTCGTACGAGTTCGAGCCGTCCACCGACGTCGTCCTCGACGCGCTGCTGCCGCAGTACATCGCCAGCCGCATCTACTATGCGATGCTCGAAGCGGCGGCTTCCGAGCTCGCGGCGCGGCGGCGCGCGATGAAGGCCGCCACAGACAACGCGAACGACCTGATTGACCGGCTGACCCGCGAGGCGAACAACGCCAGGCAGGCCGAGATCACCCAGGAAATCAGCGAAATCGTCGGCGGGTCAAACGCGCTCGCTGAAGCGAACGCAGGGAGTGAGTAACAGACCATGACCGCGACCGTAGAGAACGCAGAAACGACCGGCACCGCCAACGGCCGCGTCGCCCGGGTCATCGGCCCGGTCGTCGACGTGGAGTTCCCGGCCGAGTCGATGCCGGAGATCTACTTCGCGCTGCACGTGGACATCACGTACGGCGGCAACACCCGCACGCTGACCCTCGAGGTCGAGCAGCACCTGGGCGACAACCTGGTCCGCGCGATCTCGCTCGAGGCGACCGACGGCCTGGTCCGCGGCGCCGAGGTGATCAACACCGGCGCGCCGATCTCGGTGCCGGTCGGCGACGTGACCAAGGGGCACGTGTTCAACGTGCTCGGCGACCCGCTCGACGTGCCCAAGGCGAGCCTCGAACGTCACCGAGCGCTGGCCGATCCACCGGCCCGCGCCGCCGCTCGACCAGCTCGAGTCGAAGACCGAGATGTTCGTCACCGGCATCAAGGTCCTCGACCTGATGACCCCGTACGTCCGCGGCGGCAAGATCGGCCTGTTCGGCGGGGCCGGCGTGGGCAAGACGGTGCTCATCCAGGAGATGATCCGCCGGGTCGCGCAAGAACTTCGGCGGCGTCTCCTGCTTCGCGGGGGTGGGGGAGCGGACCCGCGAGGGCAACGACCTCTTCCTCGAGATGACCGAGTCCGGCGTCATCGACGACACCGCGCTCGTCTTCGGCCAGATGGACGAGCCGCCGGGCACCCGGCTGCGGGTCGCGCTGTCCGCCCTGACGATGGCGGAGTACTTCCGCGACGTGCAGAAGCAGGACGTGCTGCTGTTCATCGACAACATCTTCCGGTTCACCCAGGCCGGCTCGGAGGTCTCCACGCTGCTCGGCCGGATGCCGTCGGCGGTGGGCTACCAGCCGACCCTGGCCGACGAGATGGGCCAGCTGCAGGAGCGGATCACCTCGACCCGCGGCCACTCGATCACCTCCATGCAGGCGATCTACGTGCCCGCCGACGACATCACCGACCCGGCCCCGCACACGGTGTTCGCGCACCTGGACGCCACCACGGTGCTGTCCCGGGCGATCACCGAGAAGGGCATCTACCCGGCGGTGGACCCGCTCGACTCGACGTCCCGGATCCTGGACCCGAGGTACATCGGCCAGGACCACTACGACGTGGCCCGCACCGTGCAGACGATCCTCCAGCGGTACAAGGAGCTGCAGGACATCATCGCGATCCTGGGCATCGACGAGCTCTCGCCGGAAGACCAGATCACGGTGCAGCGCGCGCGCCGCATCGAGCGGTTCCTGTCGCAGCCGATGTACGTGGCCGAGCAGTTCACCGGGCAGCCGGGCGTCTTCACTCCGATCGAGGAGACGATCTCCTCCTTCAAGGCGATCGCCGAGGGCAAGTACGACTCCTACCCCGAGCAGGCGTTCTACATGGTCGGCGGCATCGAGGACGTGGAGAAGAAGGCCAAGGAGCTGGAGCGCTAGTGACGCTGCACGTAGAGCTGCTCTTGCCGGACCGGTCGCTCTGGTCCGGCGAGGCAGGCCTGGTCATCGCGAAGACCATCGACGGCGACATCGGCGTCCAGACCGGGCACTCCCCGGTCTTCGGCATCCTGTCGCCCGGGCAGCGTGGTCCGCATCCGCGAGGTGCCGGGGGACGAGAGCCCCGGTGACGTGGTGCGGGCCGCCGTGCGGGACGGGTTCCTGTCCGTGACCGACAATCGGGTGTCGATCCTGGCCTCGTCGGGCGAGCTCTCCGGCGAGGTCGACGCCAGCGCGGCCCAGGCCGATCTGGACGCCGCCACCGAGGCGGCCGGCTCGTCCGCCGCGGCCGAGGAGTCGCCCGAGGTCAGGTACGCTCGCGCCCGCCTGCGGGCGGCGGGCGACTCGGCCTGACAGCGGACTCGATAGGCGCGAGCGGAGCGGCGGTGGGGGGAGCGCTGACGGACGCGGTGTGGCTGTTCGCCGCGTTCCTGGTGCTCCTCGTCGTCGCCGCCATCGTGCTCGCCACCCGCCGCTTCCTGCTCGAGCGGAGCGGCGGGACGGTCGAGTGCGCGCTGCGGCGGCTGAACGTGGAGGGTGACCCCGACCACGTCGGGCTGCCCTGGCACGGCCTCGGGCACGGCGGCTGGCGTCTCGGCGTGCTCTCCTATCAGCGAGACGAGCTGTACTGGTACGGCGCGCTGGGCGTGCTGCTCCGCCCGGAGCAGGTCTTCCAGCGCCGGGCGCTGACCGTGGTCTCCCGTCGCCCGGCCGACGAGGCCGAGGTGGCGGCGCTCGGCGCTGACCGGATCGTGGTCGAGGTGGCGGCCAAGTCGGCCGCCGACGCCGTCCGGGCTCGCCCGACGGCGGCCACTGGCAGCTGGCCATGTCCGACGCGGCCCTGACCGGCTTTCTGGCCTGGCTGGAGGCCTCACCGCCGGGCTCGCACCTGGCCGACTTCGGCTGACCGCGCCCGGTCAGTGCGGCTAGCGGTCGCCGCCCGGGCGCCAGAGCACGTCCCCGGTGCCCGCGTTGGCGGTCCGGGCGAGGATGAACAGCAGGTCCGACAGCCGGTTCAGGTACTTGGCGGGCCACCGGCTGATCGTGTCGCCGTGCTCGGCGACGGCCGCCCAGGCGGTGCGCTCGGCCCGCCGGGTCACCGCCCGGGCGGTGTGCAGCAGGGCCGCCCCCGGGGTCCCGCCCGGCAGGATGAAGGTGCGCAGCGTCGGCAGGGCGGCGTTGTAGGCGTCGCAGGCGGTCTCGAGGGCGCTGACGTAGCTCTCGTCGATGCGGAGCTGCGGGTACTCGGGCGGCGCGAGCGGCAGCGGGGTGGCCAGGTCGGCGCCGCAGTCGAAGAGCTCGTTCTGGATCCGGCGCAGCAGCGCGACGATGTCCTCGGGCAGCCCGCCGAGGGTGATGGCGGCGCCGACGGCGCAGTTGGCCTCGTCGGTGTCGGCGTAGGCGGCGAGGCGGCTGTCGGTCTTCGGCACCCGGCTGAAGTCGGACAGCCCGGTGGTCCCGTCGTCGCCGGTGCGGGTGTAGATCGTGGAGAGTACGACCGGGGTGTCCCGGCTATCGTCGGCCATAGAGACACCGTAGAGTAGTCACCCTAAGTAATCATCGTGGAAATGTGATTAAGTCTCTGGCCTGGGGTATTAGAGTCAACGTACAATAGGGATCACAGAAAAGTGACTAAGGGTAGTCACAGTCGCGAAATCTGGGGTCCGGCGGTTCTCGGGGGCCCGCCGGACCCCGCTTTGCGCTAGTGGGACCCCATTTTGCGTACTAAGGTACCCCTGTGTTCGACTACGTGATCGTGGGCGGCGGCAGCGCGGGTTGCGTGGTCGCGGCCAGGCTCGCCGAGGACCCCGGCAGCAGGGTGCTCCTGCTCGAGGCGGGCCCGGACGGCGCCGCCGTCGATGAGATCCAGGTGCCCGCCGCGTACAACCGGCTCTTCCGCAGCCAAGTACGACTGGAACCTGGTGACGCTCCCGCAGGAGCGCGCGGACGGCCGTCCGGTCTACTGGCCGCGCGGGCAAGGTCCTCGGCGGCTCCTCGGCCATGAACGCGATGATCTACATCCGCGGCAACAAGGCCGACTACGACGGCTGGCGCGATGACTACGGCTGCGCGGGCTGGGGGTACCGGGAGCTGCTGCCGTACTTCCGCCGGGCCGAGGACAACGGTCGCGGCGAGAGCGCCTATCACGGCGTCGGCGGGCCGCTCTCGGTCCAGGACCTGCGGCACAAGTCCGAGCACACCCGGCACTTCATCGAGGCGGCCGTCCGCCGCGGCGCGGTCGCCAACGACGACTTCAACGGCGCCCAGCAGGACGGGGTCGGCTACTACCAGGTCACCCAGCGGGACGGCCGGCGCTGCAGCGCGGCCGACGGCTACCTGGCCGCCAGGCCGGAGAACCTCACCGTCGTCACCGACGCCCTGGTGACCGGGGTGCTGATCGAGGGCGGCCGGGCGGCCGGGGTCACCTACCGGCGCGAGGGCCGCGACGAGACCGCCCGGGCCGAGGCCGAGGTGATCCTCGCGGCGGGCGCGATCGGCTCGCCCCAGCTGCTGATGCTCTCCGGCATCGGCCCGGCCGACCACCTGCGCGAGCAGGGCATCTACGTGATCGCCGACCTGCCCGTCGGTCGGCGCCAACCTCATCGACCACCCGTCGGTCCCGGTGATCTGGTCCACCCCGTCGCTCAAGGGCCCGTGGGAGTCGTCCGGCAACGCCGGGTTCGCCCGCTGGCGGCTGACCCACAAGGGCCCGCTGACCTCCAACATCGCCGAGGCGGGCGGATTCGCCCGCAGCGACCCGAGGCTGACCGCGCCCGACCTGCAGTGGCACGTGCTGCCGGTCGCGTTCCGCGAGCAGGGCCTGGCCGACCCGGCCAGCCGCGCGATGACCGTGCTGGTCACGCTGGTCGACGTGGCCAGCCGGGGGCGCCTCGGCCTCGCATCCCGCGACCCCAGGCACCGTCCGCTGGTCGACCCCGGCTACCTGTCCGACGTCCGCGACCTGTCCGCGCTCGCGGTCGGGGTGCGGATGGCGCGCGACTACGGGACGGCCGCGCCGATGTCGAAGATCTGCGGCCGAGGAACTGGCGCCGGGCGACGGGGCGCACACCGACCACGAGATGCGCGACTACATCCGGGCCAGCATCGCGACGTACCTACCACCCGGTCGGCACCTGCGCGATGGGCGGCGACGTGGCCCGCTCGGCCAGCGGCTACGACAGCGTGGTCGACCCGCTGCTCCGGGTCCGCGGGGTGGCCGGACTGCGGGTGGTGGACGCCTCGGTGATGCCGACGCTGCCGCGCGGCAACACCAACGCGCCCACGATCGCCATCGCCGAGCGCGCGGCCGACCTGATCGCCGGGCGCGCGCCCCTCGTCCCGCTTGACCCCGAGGCGGTCGTCGCCCCGGTTGCCTAAGCGCGCCTAAGCGCGCCTAAGCGTGCCCGAGCGTTCCCTAGCGCTTTCGGCGCTTGGGCTGGTAGAGGCGGCCGTGCAGGACGGTCACCAGCTTGACGATCCGGTCCATGTCCCGCTGCTCGCGGCTGAACGTCGTCGTGCGCACCAGCGGCTTCATCCGCTGCCTGGTGATCGACTTGGCCCGGGAGAACTCGCGCAGCCCGTCCGCGCCGTGAATGCGCCCGAACCCGGACTCGCCCGAGCCGCCGAACGGCAGGGCGGGCACCGCGGCGAACGCGAGGGCGGAGTTCACCGAGGTCATCCCGGCCCGCAGCGCCCGCGCGGCCCGCATCCCGGCCCCCCGGCGCTTGGTGAAGACGGCCGACCCGAGCGCGTAGGGCGAGGCGTTGGCGAGCCGGACCGCGTCGGCCAGCGACGCCACCGGGGTGACGGTCACGACCGGGCCGAACGTCTCCTCGCGCTGGGCCGGGCTCTCCTCGGGCACGTCCACCAGCACGACCGGGTGGACGTAGGGCGCGCGCACCGAGTCGAGGCCGCCGTAGGCCGGCCGCCCGCCCCGCGCCACCGCGTCGGCCAGGTGCCGCTCGACCACGTCGACCTGCCCGGGCAGCGTCATCGGCCCGTACCCGGCGGTGGCGTCGTCGCCCGGCCGGAGCCGGGAGACCCGCTCGTTCAGCTTCTCGAGGAACGAGTGGTAGACGCCGTCGACCACGTACACCCGCTCGATGCCGATGCAGGTCTGCCCCGCGTTGGACATCGCCCCCCAGGTGGCGGCGTCGGCCGCCGCGTCGAGGTCGGCGTCGGCCGCGACCAGCAGGGCGTCCTTCCCGCCGCACTCCGCCAGCACTGGCGTCAGCGTCTCCGCCGCCGCCGCAAGCACCTTCCGCGCGGTGGCGGCCGACCCGGTGAACGCGAGCTTGCTCACCCCCGACTTCGCCAGCTCGGCCCCGGTCGCGCCGAGCCCGGTGACGAGCTGGACCACCGGCTCGGTCTCGCCGAACACCTCCGACAGCACCTCGGTGAACGACTGCACCAGCCACTGCCCGACACCGGTCGTCAGCTCGCTCGGCTTGAACACGACCGCGTTGCCGGCCGCGAGTGAGTACCCGATCGACCCCATCGGGGTGAACACCGGGTAGTTCCACGGCCCGATCACGCCGACCACGCCGAGCGGGTGGTACTCGACCGACGCGGCCTGGTTCATCATCGCGAGGCCGGAGGCCACCCGCCGCGGCCGCAGCACCGACTTGGCGTGCTTGGCCGCCCAGTCCAGGTGCAGGATCGTGTTGACGATCTCCAGCGTGGCGTCGTCGAGCGGCTTGCCGGTCTCGTCGTGCACCAGCTGCGCGAGCCGCCCCATGTACCGGGTGAGGTGCGACTTCCAGGCCAGCAGCCGCAGCCGCCGGTCGGCGAAGGAGAGCCCGCCCCACCACTCGGCGGCGCCCCGCGCCCGCCGCACCGCGGCCGCGACCTCGCGCTCGCCGTCGATGCCGTAGGTGGCGAGCACCTCGCCGGTGGCCGGGTTGACCGACTCGAACGTGTCCCGCACGCTGCCCCACGCCGGCACCGTGGGTGAAATCGCATGTCCTGCCATTTGCACAGTAAACCATCACCACCCGGCCCGAGGAACCTCCGCTCTGGCCCGGATCGCCCGGTAGCGTAAGGTCCGTGCCCGACCGCCCGTACACGCTGCTGAGCTGCGCCGTCTCGATTGACGGCTACCTCGACGACGCGTCGCCCGACCGCCTGATCCTGTCCGGACCCGAGGACCTCGACGAGGTCGACGCGCTGCGGGCGGCGGCCGACGCGATCCTGGTCGGCGCGGGCACGGTCCGGGCCGACAATCCCCGCCTGCTGGTCCGCGACCCCGCCCGGATAGCCGCCCGCGAGGCGGCCGGGAAGCCCCCGCACCCGATCCGGGTCACCATGACCGCCACCGGCGACCTGGACCCGGCGGCCAGCTTCTTCACCGGGCCGGGCACGCCGCTGGTCTACTGCGCGTCGTCGGCCGCGGCGGCGGCCGCAGCCAAATTCAAAGGCCAGGCTGCGGTCATCGACGCGGGCGCGGACCTCTCCCTGGCGGCCGTGCTCCAAGACCTTTATCTCGAACGGTCCGTGGCGACTGTCCTCATCGAAGGCGGCGCCCGGATCCTGCGCGACGCCCTGGCAGGCGGCCTGGCGGACGAGCTCAGGCTGGCGATCGCCCCGTTCTTCGTGGCCGACCCGGCCGCCCCCCGCTTCGCCCTCCCGGCCCGCTACCCCAATACCGCCGCCAACCCGATGACCCTGACCTCCCTCCGCCGGGTAGGCACCGTCGCCGTCCACCACTACCGCCTGTAACCCGACCCGGCCCCTGCCCGCCAACGGCACCAAACCCGGTCCAACCCGGTAACCCGCCACCCCCGTCTAGCCCCGCGACCCGCCATCCCCGTCTGGCCCGGCGACCTGCCATCCCCGTCTGGCCCGGCGACCCGCCACGCCCGTCTGGCCCGGCGACCTGCCACGCCCCGTCTAGCCCCGTGGGCCACTCCTGCCACGCCTGTCGGGCCGCCAACGGGCACGCGCCTCAGCCGTTTTGGCCTTGTGGCCCCCGAGGCCATAACCGATGTAGCCCTGGGGGCCACAGGCCCGCTCTATCGGTGCCTGTGGCCCCCAGGGCCATAACGCGCCCCGCATCCCACGGGTGTGGCGACAGGCTCGCCCCGCTAGCGGACTGGCTGACCTGTCCCAACTGACCCCTGCCTCGCTCCCACCCCGGCAGTCGCCTGGTTGCTGGCCGCGCCCGGCCGCCCCGGCAGCCAGATCGACAGGAGGGCGGCGAGCGCGGCGAAGCCGACCGCCCACCAGAAGGCAACGTGGAACGCGGCGATGAGGTCGCCGTGGCGGGCGGCGACCGAGCTCTCCAGGATCACCGCCAGCACGGCCGTGCCGAAGGAGCCGCCGATCTGCTGGGCGGTTCTGGTCAGCACGCTCGCGTGCGCGATCTCGGCCTTGTCGAGCCCCAGGTACGCCACCGCCATGACCGGGATCGTGACCGTGCCGAGGCCGACGCCGCGCAGCAGCAGCCAGAACCCGAGCAGCCAGGCGTTCGTCTTCGGGTCGGCGTAGCAGAACGGAATGGTGGTGGCGGCGACGAGGACGAAGCCGAAGACGGCGATCGGCCGCGCCCCGATCTTGTCAGTCAGCCGTCCGACGATGCCGCGGCAGAGCAGGGCGCCGATGCCCTGCGGGATGAGCATGATGCCCGCGCTCAGGGGGGTGGCGCCGCGTGCCTCCTGGTAGTACAGCGGCAGCAGGAGCATGGCGCCGTACAGCGCGAACCCGGAGAAGAACAGCACCGCCGAGGAGGACGCCACCGGCCGCCGGGCGAGCAGCCGGATGTCGGCCAGCGGCTCGCGCTTGCGCAGCGCGTACAGGCAGAAGGCGAGGAGCAGGGCGGCTCCGATCGCCAGCGGGATGACCACATCCTGGTGGCCGAACCCGGCCGCGGTGCCCGCGTTCGACAGGCCGAGGATGAGCGCCGCGATGCCCGGCGCGAGCAGCGCGAACCCGAGGACGTCCAGCCTCGGCCTGGCCGCGGCGACGTTGTCCCGTGGCAGATACTTCGCGGCCAGGACCAGGCCGACGACGCAGAACGGCACGTTCACCCAGAACATGAACCGCCAGCTCAGGTGGGTCAGGATGGCGCCGCCCACGAGCGGGCCGAGGATCGGCCCGAGCAGGGCGGGGAGCGCGATCAGGGTAACGGTCCGGCCGAGCGCCCTGCCCCCCGCGGCTTGCATGATCAGCGTCGTCAGGACCGGGAACAGCAGGCCGCCGCCGACCCCCTGGACGACCCGCCAGGCGATCAGGGAGTCGACGTTCCAGGCCAGGCTTGACCCGATGGACCCGGCCAGGAACACGGCCAGCGCGAACATCCACAGCCGCTTTCCCCCGAACCGCCGCAGCGCCCAGGTTGAAAGCGGCACCGCCATGCCGAGGGCGAGCAGGTAGCCGGTGGTGACCCACTGAATGGTCGAGACCGACGCGTGCAGCTGGGTCGACAGCGTGCGCAGGGCGACGCTGACGATAGTGGTGTCGAAGACCACGGCGATGAAGCCGACCACCAGGATGAGGCCGGTCTTGATGACCTTCGGGTCGACCTTGTCGTCGGTCGGGGCGGTCGCGGCCATGCGACCCACCTCCAAAAAATAAGAGTTGTTGACCTTTCTTATCTGGAGCGTACGCTAGGGATATAAGGAACGCAAGCCTCTCTTAAATGGGGAGGCTAGGCTCATGCTCATGTCCGATCAGGTCCGCCACCGCCGCCGTGGCGAGGAGCTCGAGAACGCGCTGCTCGACGCCGCGTGGGAGGAGCTGTCGTCGGCCGGGTTCGCCAGCCTGACGATGGAGTCCGTGGCCGCCCGGGCCAAGACCGGGGTGGCGGTGCTGTACCGCCGCTGGCCGAACAAGGCCGACCTGGTGCTGGCGGCCATCGAGCGCTACCGGAGTACGCATGTGGTGGCTACCCCCGATACCGGCACGCTCCGAGGTGACCTGCTCGCGCTGCTCGGAGGGTTCAGTGACGGCCGGTCGTCCTTCACCACGGTCATGACCGCCGCCTTCGCCGGGCTGCAGCGTGACAGCGGCATGACCCCGGCCGAGGTACGCGGCCGGCTGATCGAGGACCGGCCGCTCTCGAACCAGGAGATCTACCGCCGCGCCCACGAGCGAGGGGATATCGATCTCGATCGCATCCCGGCGGCGGTCCTTTCAATGCCCTTCGACCTCATGCGCCACGACCTGCTGATGACCCTCCGCCCGGTTCCGCCCGAGCGGATCACCTCCATCGTCGACGACCTCTTCCTTCCGCTGGCGGCCCAGTTCCGGCCGACCGCGGCCGAGGCGAGCAAGGACTTGGCCCGGCCCGGCGACGGCGTTTAATGAATGGCGGCGTCACCGGGGAGATGCAATCCTGACGCCATGCTCAGCGCCTGCGAGGTGGATTCTTTCGTCGCCGACGGGTACGTCGCCATCCGCGGCGCGGTCCCGGCCGACGTGGTGCGGGCCTGCCAGCAGCAGATCTGGTCCGATCTCGGCCCGCGCGGGGTAACCAGGGACCCGGTCACCTGGACCGAGCCGGTGGTGCGGATCGCGTGCCCCGAGGGCGGCCCCTTCGCCGAGGCCGGAGCCAGGCCCGCCCTGTGGGAGGCCTTCGATCAGCTGATCGGGCCCGGGCGCTGGTGGCGTCGGGAGGGGGTAGGCGGCACCATTCCGGTGCGCTTCCCGAGCCTGGCCGATCCGGGCGACGCGGGCTGGCATATCGAGGCCAGCTACGAACGCGACGGGCACCATCAGGTCAACGTCAACTCACGGGCCCGCGGGCTGCTGGTGCTGTACCTGTTCAGCGACGTCGACGAGGCCAGCGCCCCGACCAGAATCCGCCCAGGGTCGCACCTGGACGCCGCGCGGGTGCTGGCCCCGGCTGGGGACGACGGGCGGCCGTGGATGGAGGCGGCGCCGGCGGCGGCGGACGCGAGCGCTCATCGGCCGACGGCGCTGGCTACCGGCGAGGCGGGCGACGTGTTCCTCTGCCACCCGTTCCTGGTCCACGCCGCCTCGTGGCCGCACCAGGGACGCCTGCCCCGCATGATGGCCCAGCCAGGCGTCGCCCTGCACACCCAGTTCCCGCTGACCGCCCCGCTCAGCCCGGTCGAACAGGCGATACTCAACGGCATGGCCGCCGCAGGTCAAGATGGCGCAGCGCGGCGTTAGAACGTGGATGTCATCCGAGGTCAGAAAAGGGTGCCCTCGCGCTCGATGCCGCGCATGGCGTCGTAGTCAAGGACCACGCAGCGGATGCCGCGGTCCTCGGCTAGCGTGCGCGCCTGGAGCTTGATCGTCTGCGCGGCGAGGACGCCCTTGACCGGAGCCAGCAGCGGATCCCGGTTCAGCAGTTCCAGGTACCTGGTCAGCTGCTCGGTGGCGTCGATCCCGGCGTGCCGCTTGAGCTCGACCGCCACGTGCTCGCCGTCGGCGTCGCGGCACATGATGTCGACCGGCCCGATCGGGGTGGGATACTCGCGGCGGATCAGCCGGTAGCCGTCGCCGAGCAGGTGCAGCTGCTCGGCCAGCAGCTCCTGCAGGTGCGACTCGACGCCGTCCTTGACCAGGCCGGGGTCGATGCCGAGCTCGATCGAGGTGTCGGACAGGGTCTCGCTGATCGTGATCGTGAGCGTCTCGCCGGCCTTGTTGACGACCGTCCACTTGTCCGGCTGCTCGGTCAGCCGGCAGGGCGGCGACATCCAGTTCAGCGGCTTATAGGAGCCGCCGTCGGAATGCACGAGGACCGACCCGTCGGCCTTCACGATGAGCAGCCGGAGGGCGGCCGGGAGGTGGGCGGTGAGCCTGCCGTCGTAGTCGACGCTGCACCGCGCGATAACAAGGCGCACGGAACGCACTGTAGTGCGATTTGGCGGGTGCGGGGCGCGGATACCCTTGATGCCTGTGACCGCGCGTAAGAGCCGGCGGCCCAAGTCCGGCACTCCAGCAGCGCCGCTCGGGCCTGAGCGGGTCGAGGAGTGGCCGGACGGCGACTGGGTGGTGCGCCCGGTGCCGGGCGCGGCGGCGGGCAAGGCGTACCGCTGCCCCGGCTGCGATCAGGAGGTCTACCCCGGCACCGCGCACGTCGTGGTCTGGCCCACGCACGCGGGCGTCACCGACCGGCGGCACTGGCATACCGTGTGCTGGCAGCGGCGCATGCAGCGCCGCCCCGGCTGAACAGCCTTCACAAATCATCCCGTATCGGGGGTGCGGGGGGTCGTCCCCCGAAGACAGCAGAGGACACATGGCACAACTGATCAGGGCGGCGACGGTTCTCCCCGCCAGGCGAACGCCGATCAACTTCACCACCGACGACGGGCTGAACCTGGTCGGCGAGCTCGCGCTGCCCCAAGACCGCGACCCGGCCGCCACCCTCGTGTGCCTGCACCCGCTGCCGACGCAGGGCGGCATGATGGACAGCCACGTGATGCGCAAGGCCTCCTACCGGCTGCCCGCGCTGGCCGACGTGGCCGTGCTCCGCTTCAATACGCGGGGCACCGAGTCCGAGCGAGGCCGCAGCGAGGGCGAGTTCGGCGGCGGCGAGACCGAGCGCTACGACGTGGCGGCGGCGGTCCGCTACGCGGCCGACGCCGGGCTGCCGAACATCTGGCTGCTCGGCTGGTCGTTCGGCACCGAGCTGACGTTGCGCTGGGGGCTGCTGCCGCGCGTGGTCGGCGGGATCCTGCTCTCCCCGCCGCTGCACCGGGCCACCGACGCGGACCTGGACGCGTGGGCCGCGTCCGGCCTGCCGCTGACCGCGCTCGTCCCCGAGTTCGACGACTACCTGCGTCCGGACGAGGCGCGGCAGCGCTTCGCGCGGGTGCCCAAGGCCGATGTGATCGGCGTGGACGGCGCCAAGCACCTCTGGGTGGGGGAGACGTACGTCAGGATCGTGCTGAATGAGATCGTGCGGGTGGTCAATCCGGCCGCGCTTGACGGCTCTGCGGCGCTGCCAACCGATTGGGACGGAGCGCTGTGACCGAGCCACTGTTCAGCCTGGCGGGCAAGAAGGCGCTGGTGACCGGCGCGTCGCGCGGCATCGGGGAGGTCATCGCGGTGGCGTTCGCCCGGGCCGGGGCCGACGTCGCGCTCACCGCCCGCACGGAGGCCGGGCTGGCGGAGACGGCCAGGCAGATCCGCGGCCTCGGCCGCCAGGCGGTCGAGATCCCGGCCGACCTGACCGACCGGGCGGCGGCCGAGGACTGCGTGCGGATCGCCCTCAAGGAGCTCGGCCAGCTCGACATTGTGGTGAACAACGCCGGCGGCTCGAGCTTCGTGAGCTCCTTCCTCGACCTGCGCCAGTCCGGTTGGGACAAGGTGCTGAGGCTCAACCTGGACACCACGATGTGGATCTGCCAGGCAGCCGGGGCGCACATGACTGCCCGCGGGGCCGGCTCGGTGATCAACGTCGCCTCGGTCGCAGGGCTGGCCGGGGCGCCGTTCCTGGCCCCCTACGGCGCCGCCAAGGCCGCCGTCGTCGCGCTGACCAAGACGCTCGCGGTCGAGTGGGGGCGCAGCGGCGTGCGGATCAACGCCCTCTGCCCGGGGTGGACCGCCACCGACCTGAACCGGGCCATGTGGGACTCGCCGGACGGCGGCGCGGCCACGATCGCCAGCGTCCCGATGGGGCGCTGGGGCCGGGCGGAGGAGATGGCCGGTCCGGCCGTCTTCCTGGCCAGCGACGCCGCCAGCTTCATGACCGGGCAGGTGCTTGTCATCGACGGCGGCCAGACCGCCACCGCCTGAACGACCGGTTACGCAGGCGTGCCCGGTCACGCAGGCACGCAAAAACGCGTACGCCCGGCCTGTGCAGGCCGGGCGTACGCGTTTTTCGCAACGAGCCCCGTCAGGCGCCAGTCGCGGTTACTCGGTCCACCAGTCCTCGGCGTCGGGGCCGTTGCCCTCGCCATTGGCCGCGCCGTTCGGGCGCGGCGCCGGGGCGGTGCCGTTTCCGGTCGGCCGCACGGCGGGCGCCGCGGCGGCCGGGACGCTCTCGGCGATGGCGGGCTGGACCGGGGCGGCGGCCACGGCAGGCTCCATGGCCGGCATCTGGATGCCGAGCTGCCCGCCGAGAAGCTGGCGGACCTGGGCCAGGTGGGTGGAGATGTTGTCCTTCTGGCGGGTCAGTTCGTCGACCTCGCGCTGCGAGGCGACGCGGCGCCGCTCGGCCTCGGCCTTGGTCTCCGACAGCAGCTGGTCGGACTGCGCCTTGGCCTGGGCGACGATCTGGTCCGCGTTCTTCTTCGCGTTCGAGACCAGCTGACGTGCGTGCTGGTCGGCGTCGCGCCGGGTCTGGTCGGCCTGCGCGGACGCCTTGGCGGCGCGCTGCTCGGCGGTGGACGCACGCTGCTCGGCCTCGGAGACCAGCTTCTGGGTGGCCGCCTGGGCGGCCGCGAGGCGCTCGGCCTCCTGGCGCTCGGCTTCCTCCCGCCGGGTGGCAAGCTGAATCTCGAACTCCGCCTCGGCCTGCGCCCGCTGCGCCTCGCTCTCCTCGAGGATCCGCTGCGCCTGCGACCGCATCTCGTCGGCCTGCCGCTTTGAGGTGGTGAGGATCTCGTCCCGCTCGCGCTTGGCGGCCGCCTTGAGCTGGGCCACCTCGCGCTCGGTGGTGGTCCGCAGCTTGGCGATGTCGCGCTCGGTGGCGGCGCGCTTCTCGGCCACCTCGTGGTCGGCGGTGGCGCGGAGCTTGGCCACCTCGCGCTCGGTGGTGGAGGTCAGCTCGTCGGCCTCGCGCCGGGCGGTGGTGCGGATGGAGTCGGCCTCGCGCTCGGCCGCGCCGCGCACGTCGTCGGTCTCACGCTTGGCGTTGGCCCGCAGCTCGGCCGCCTCGTTCTCGGCCGCGGCCCGCAGCTCAGCGCCGTCAACCTTCGCGGCGGCCTTAATCTCGTTCGCCTCGGATCGCGCGGCCTGCACGAGCTCGGTGGCCTGCTCCTCGGCTAGCCGCAGCAGCTGCTCGATGCGGGCGCCAAGGCCGGAGTAGGTGGGTCGCTCCTGCTCCTGGATCTGCCGCTGCGCATCCTGCAGATCGCGACGCGCGCCGACCGCGTCTTCCTGGTGCCGGCGGGCCTCGGCCGCGAGCGACCGTATGTGCTCGTCGACCTGGTGCGGATCGTAACCACGCATCACCTTGGCGAAGTCGCGCGGCGGAGTCTCTTCGAAGAAGCTTGTTAGCTGAGCGTCAATGTCCGATTGCATGTGGGCCTAATCCAAGCTAGACGGGGACGGCAGGCGGGGGCCAGGTTGCGGGCGGAGCTCTCGCCAATGAGAGGCAATTTACTCCGCCTTCGCCAGGTCTGTGGGTGGATCGGCGTTCTGTGCCGACAGAATCCCGAGCTGGCCCCGCGTTGGTCCCCCGAGACAAGTCTAAAGGTCACAAGCTTCCCATATGCCCCTTGACCCCATCAGGGAAGTTACATTTCGTGCACTCTCATGGGCTGCACGAGCTCGGTCAGCACCCCGCCGAGATCGCCCGGATGGAGGAACGCGATCGAGGCGCCCATCGAGCCGTGCCGCGGCCGGGAGTCGATCAGCCGCACGCCGGCCCCGCCGACCTCGGCCAGGGCGGCTGTGACGTCTGTCACCGCGTAGCCGACGTGGTGCAGCCCCTCGCCCCGCCGGGCCAGGAACCGGCCGACCGGCGTCTCGTCCCCGAGCGGCTCGAGTAGCTGCACGTACGAGTCGCCAGAATCGGTGACCAGCATGGCCTCGCGGACTCCCTGGTCGGCGTTGGTCTCTTCGCTCGCCACCGTGAATCCGAAGACGCTAACGTACCGGTCAATCGCGGCCTCGAGCGAGCGGCAGGCGATCCCGACATGATCGATTCTTAGCAACATGGTAGGTATCGTGACATATAGGCGGGATAGGCGTAATTGAGGAGGCCCTGATGGGCGACCGTGACATCGTGATCATAGGCGGAGCGCGGACCGGCGTCGGGCGGCTGCTCGGATCCCTGTCCGGGTTCAGCGCGGCCGAGCTCGGCGGGTTTGCCATCAAGGGGGCGCTTGACCGCGCCGGGGTGGCGCCGGACGGCGTCGAGTACGTGATCATGGGTCACGTGCTGCAGGCCGGGACCGGCCAGATCACCGCCAGGCAGGCGGCGGTCAAGGCGGGCATCCCGATGACGACGCCCGCGACCACGGTCAACAAGGTCTGCCTGTCCGGGCTCGACGCGATCGCCCAGGCGGCCGACCTGATCAGGCTGGGCGAGTTCGACCTGATCGTGGCGGGCGGCATGGAGTCGATGTCCAACGCCCCGCACGTGCTCAAGGGCTCCAGGCAGGGCTATAAGTACGGCACCGTCGAGCTGCTCGACTCGATGGCCTACGACGGCCTGACCGACGTGTTCAACGGGCTCTCGATGGGCGAGTCGACCGACCTCGGCAACGCCAAGCTCGGTATCTCCCGCGAGCGGCAGGACGAGTTCGCCGCCCGCTCGCAGCAGCGCGCCGCCCGGGCCGCCAAGGACGGTCTGCATGGCCGATGAGATCGTCCCGGTCGAGGTCACCACCAAGCGGGAAACGATCGTCTTCTCTGGCGACGAGGGCGTCCGCGGCGACACCACTACCGAGTCGCTCGCCCGGCTCCGGCCCGCCTTCGGCGCCGACGGCACGATCACCGCGGGCACGTCCTCGCAGATCTCCGACGGCGCCGCCGCCGTCGTGGTGACCAGCCGGGCGACGGCCGAGCGGCTGGGCGCGTCGATCCTGGCCGAGGTCGGCGTGTTCGGCACCGTCGCGGGCCCGGACAGTGGCCTGCACTTCCAGCCGTCCAACGCGATCAGCAAGGCCCTCGGCAAGGCCGGCCTTGGCGTCAGGGACCTGGACCTGATCGAGATCAACGAGGCGTTCGCCGCGGTCGGCATCGCGTCCATGGACGCGCTCGGCGTCTCGCCCGACATCGTCAACGTCAACGGCGGGGCGATCGCGATCGGCCATCCGCTCGGCGCGTCCGGCACCCGGATCGCGCTCACCCTCGCCTGCGAGCTTCGCCGCCGCGGCGGCGGGCTCGGCGCGGCGGCGCTCTGCGGCGGTGGCGGCCAGGGCTCGGCCCTGCTGCTGCGCGTTCCTTAACGGCCGCTGGCTGAAGCGCGGAGGCAATCCGGGCGGGGGATATGCGTTCCCTCGCCCGGGCGATCTCCCGGCCGGAGCAGGGGACGCACGGACCGTTCGATAAAAAGGATTTGCAGCCGCCCGCTACCCCGGCTCGCACGATCGGCCGCACCCCTAGTTGCCGGGCGTGATCGACGTGGCCGGCGCCCAGCTGGCGCCGCCGTCGGAGGTCATCCAGATCTCGTGCAGCGACGTGTCGGCGGGCACGGCGACGCCCTGCTCGTCGGTGGTCATGCCGACGTAGCTGAACCCGCCCTTCGGCGCGCCGCTGCCGGTGGCGCTGCTCGGCTGCCAGCGCTCGCCACCGGACGGCAGGTAGTAGATCCCGGTGGTGGTGGCCAGCGTGAGCGTGCCGTTCGGGGCCGCCGCGAGCGACGTGGTGATGCCGAAGTCGCTCAGGTTGCTGATGTCCGACCACGAGGCGGCGGGCGGCTGGGTCCACGACGAACCGCCGTCGTCGGACGCGTACAGCGCGGGCGGCGAGCCCGTCGACGTCCCGTTGCAGGCGATCCAGAGCTGGCTCGAGTCGACCAGCGCCAGCTGGGCGGCGCTTGGCAGCCCGTCGGCCTGCGCCGGGCCGGGCCTGCAGGCCGAGGTGCCGGCCTGCGTCCAGGCGCCGCCGATGGCGCCGGAGTAGAGCGCGCCGTCCGGTGCCAGCAGGTAGCCGTTGCTGCCGGTGAGCGCGAGCACGGCCGACGTGGCCGCCCCGCCGTCGCCGAGCCCGGTGGTGGCCGGGCCGACCTGCGTCCAGTCGCCGCTGCCGGCGGTGGCCGTCATCAGCGTGTAGCTCGTGCAGCCGGCCGCGAAGCCGGACGCGGAACCGCCGCTCGCGGTCGGGCAGCCGGTGGCCCACAGCGCGTACGCGCGGCCCTTCGACGTCTCCAGGTCGGTGACCCGCGCTCCCGAGGTGTCGACCTTCGACCAGGTCGTGCCGCCGTTGTCGGTCGCCCACAGCTCGGGGCCGAAGGCCCAGCCGAACGCGTTGTTGAGGAACCTGATACCGCCGACCCCGGTTTTCCCGCTCGGGGCGCCGGTGTCCGGGGCCGGGCCGCCCTGCCAGGTCTGCCCGCCGTCGTCGGTCCGGGCGATCGACGTGCAGATGTACGCGTCCTTGTTGGCGCACTGCCCGGGGGTGCCTGCCTGGCCGATCACCCAGGCGTTGTGCGCGCTCACGAACGTGATCGACGCGGGCTGGAAGTTGGCCGGGACCGGGTGGGCCGAGCCGACCGGGGTGATCGCCGGGTGGGTCGACGAGGGAGACGGGCTGGCCGTCTTGTCGGTGCTCGCGCTCCCGTCGGGCGACTCGGTCAGGTGCGTCGGGCGGCCGCGATCGGCCAGGTTCGAGCCCTTGGCCGAGGGCGGGGACAGGTGCAGGTTGAGCCCGACCGGGACGGCGACGGCGACCGCGGCGGCCACGGCGGCGGCCGACACCATCGTCACCGCGAGCTTGCGCAGCTTGCGGCGGCGCGCCCGGCGGGTGATGAGCTCGAACGTCCCCGGCGGCGGCGGCAGCGGCCTGGCCTGCTCGCTCAGCCAGCGGTCGAGCGGGTCGCGCTCGTCTTCAGCGTGCATCGTCTCTCCCGCCCTTCCGTCGTCCGTCGCCCGGTTCACTGCCCTCGCGTTCGGCGAGAGCCTCCTTCAGCCGCGCCCGAGCATGGTACAGGTCGGCCTTGACCGTTCCCTCTGGGCGTTTCACCAGCGCCGCTATCTCCTTGATGCCGAACCCGGCGTAATAGTGCAGCAGGAACGGGTCGCGGAGCTTGGCGGGCAGCCGCTCGATGAGCTCGCGCACGTCCACGTCCTGGGCCGGGTTGACCGAAGGCTCCGGGTCGCTGCCCGCGGTGACGTTGCGCATCGCCCGGCGCTCCCGCTCGGTCTTGCGCCAGTGGTCCCTGACCAGGTTGGTGGCGATCATGAAGAGGTAGCTCTGCGGGTTGTCGAGCTTGTCGGGGCTGGTCCACTTGGACAGCAGCCGGACGAACGCCTCCGACGCGATCTCGTGCGCGGTCTCGTCGTCGTCCACCAGCCGCCTGACCCAGCCCGCCAGCTTCGGGTAGTTGGCGGTGAACAACTGCTCCGCGAGGGCAGCGCGCGACCCCGTGTTCGCGGTGACAACGGCGTAAGGGCCAGTCTCTGCCCCCGCGTCCGAGCCCACCGAGCCTCCCTGCTGGAGTACGCAACTGCTTACCACTCTGGTTACCACACCTTCGCACCGTAGCGGCAGGGCCGTTTTCCCGGTCTCCGCTACAGACGCTCGAGCTGCCCGGTTGGTTGTAATAGCTTCTGATTGGGCATCAAGACCGGGCCGCCCGAAGCTCTAGATCCCGATACGGTTGGTCACATGCGCGCGCTCATCATCGTTGACGTGCAGAACGACTTCTGCGAAGGCGGCTCGCTTGCGGTTGCAGGCGGGGCCGCGGTGGCCCGCGGGATCACGTCATTGCTAGCAAGGCCCGATCATGGCTACGACCACGTGGTCGCGACCAAGGACTTCCACATCGACCCCGGCAGTCACTTCGCCGACGAGCCAGACTATGCGAAGTCGTGGCCGGTGCACTGCGTGGCCGGCACGGTCGGCTCGCAATTCCATCCCGAGCTGGACACCGCCCCGATCGAGGAGACCTTCCGCAAGGGCGCGCACGCCGCCGCCTACAGCGGTTTCGAGGGCGCGGCGGACGACGGGACCCCGCTCGCGGCCTGGCTCCGCGCCCGCGACGTGGACCAGGTCGACGTGGTCGGCATCGCCACCGACTACTGCGTCCGCTCGACCGCCGCCGACGCGATCGCGAACGGCTTCGGTACCCGGGTCCTGCTCGGCCTGACGGCCGGGGTGGCGCCCGGGTCCACGTCGGAGGCGATCGAGTCGCTGCGCGGCACCGGGGTCGACGTCACCCCGGCCTGACCGGGTTACCGAGTCCGTCCGGGCGTGATCATGCCTAGTCGTGCAGGGCCGGCCGCCCGAGCGGGAGCGAGCGCCCGCCGGTGGCGACCGAGGCGGTGCTGAAGTACAGGTACACGCCGACGGCGGCGAACAGCAGGACCACGTACCCGGCCGCCTTGAGCACCCCCGCCGACGTCTCGTTGACCCCGAGGAAGACCAGCAGCAGGGCCAGGTCGACCAGGAAGAACACGGCCGTGTAGGCCGTCGGCAGCCGCAGCGTGGCCAGCGTGAGCATGACCATGACGACCAGCCACGCCACCAGGAACAGCTCCTGCGCCGCCTGGGCCGAGGCCGGGGCGATGCCGAACCAGCCGTGCGTGAGCCCGATCACGAGCACGGCGTAGCTCAGCCAGAACCCGGCGAAGATCCCGAAGACGCTCGCGACCGCGCTCTGGCCGAGCGAGGCGGCCCAGATCGTCGCCATGAACAGGCCGATCGAGGTCGCGGTGAGGATGATCGGCAGGGCCGCGCCGACGGCGGCGGCCGGGACCACGCCCACCAGCGCCAGGCCGAGCGACACCGAGCCGGCGACGAAGCAGGGCAGCCCGAGCGCCATCGGGTCGCCGACCAGCGGTCCCGAGGGGGCGGCGGGGGCGGCGGGGGGTTCAGCGGCCAGCGTGCCCGCGGTGGATGCATCAGCGGTCATGGCTTAACTCCTTGGTGTAGAGCCATGCTGAGCGCCCCCGTGCGAGGGCCTCAACCGTCTGATACATCCGTACGCCGGGCGCCGCCCGCGCGTGTTCTCACTTTGAATCAGTGCGTCACGAGCCCGTTCAACGGGCGTCCGGCGAGCGGCTTAACGGCGCGACAGCGCCCACTGGCGGATCTTGTCGATGCGGGCCTTGATCTGCTCGGCCGACGCCTGCGGGAGCGCCGGGCCGCCGCAGGCCGAGCGGAGCTCGTTGTGGATGACGCCGTGCGGCTGGCCGGTCCGGTGGCTCCACGCGCCGACCAGGCCGTTCAGCTCCTTGCGGAGCACCGCCAGCTGGGCCCGGCTGACGGTCGCCGTCGCCGTCGCCTGGGGGGCGTCGGCCGCGGCCGGGCCCGACGCCGAAGCCCCGGCGAACAGCTCCGCCTCCGCGCCGCCGGCCGACGGGCCGGCCGCCGACTGGCCGGCCGGAGCCGACGAGCGCGCCGCCAGCTGCGCCGACTGGCGCTTGCGGAGCAGGACCGCCACCTGGTCGGGGTCGAGCAGGCCGGGCAGCCCCAGGTAGTCGTCCTCCTCGGCGGAGCCGGCCTCGGTCGCGGTGCCGAACTCGCCGCCGTCGAACAGCACCCGGTCGAAGGTGGCGGACGCCTTCAGCGCCTCGAACGACCGCCCCATGAGCTCGAAGTCGTCCGGCGTCTTCCGCTCCCGCTGGGCGTCCTCGAGCTCCGCCTCCGGGTCCCGGTCGAGCGCCCGGACCACGTGGTCGCGCTCGGCCTCGAGCTCGGCCGCGAACCCGAGCAGCACCGGCACCGAGGGCACGAACACCGACGCGGTCTCCCCGCGCTGCCTGACCCGGACGAACCGGCCGACCGCCTGGGCGAAGAACAGCGCGGTGGACACGGACGTCGCGTACACGCCGACCGCCAGCCGGGGCACGTCCACGCCCTCGGACACCATCCGCACCGCGACCATCCAGCGGGCGGTGGAGGCGGCGAACCCGGAGATCTTCCTGGACGCGGTCGGGTCGTCCGACAGCACCACGACCGGCCGCTCGCCGGAGATCCGCCGCAGCAGCCCCGCGTACGCCCGCGCGGTCTCGTGGTCGCCCGGCGATCACCAGGCCGCCCGCGTCCGGCATCGCCCGCCTGACCTCGGTCAGGCGCTTGTCGGCGGCCTCAAGCACCCGTGTGATCCACTCCCCGACGGGTCGAGCGCGGTCCGCCACGCCTGCGCGATCTGGTCCTTGGTCATCGGCGTGCCGAGGGTCGCGGTGATCTCGTCGCCCGCCCGGGTCCGCCAGTGCATCTCGCCGGAGTAGGCGAGGAAGATCACCGGCCGCACCACGCCGTCCGCCAGCGCGGGCCCGTACCCGTACACGTAGTCGGAGGCGGACCGCTTCGACCCGTCCGCCTCGGGGACGTAGGTGACGAACGGGATCGGGTTCGCGTCCGACCTGAACGGCGTCCCGGTCAGCGCGAGCCGTGCGCCGGGCGGGCTCGAACGCCTCCCGCACCGCCTCGCCCCAGGACAGGGCGTCGCCCGCGTGGTGGACCTCGTCGAAGATGACCAGCGTGCGGCGGCTCTCGGTGCGCGCCCTGTGCAGCGCCGGATGGGCCGCGACCTGGGCGTAGGTGACCGCGACGCCCTGGAAGTCGGCCCCGGCCTTGCCCTGCGCGTTCCGGTAGGACGGGTCGATCGCGATCCCCATCCGCAGCGCGGCCGCCGCCCACTGGTACTTGAGGTGCTCGGTCGGCGTCACGATCGTGATGCTGGCGATCTCGCGCCGCGCCATCAGCTCCGCCGCGACCGTAAGCGCGTAGGTCGTCTTGCCGGCACCGGGCGTCGCCACCAGCAGAAAGTCACGCCGTGGTACGCGAAAGTACTCTTCGTAAGCAGCCTGCTGCCAGCCTCGGAGAGAAGCAAAAGAATGATTCCGAACGGACCCGGCTGACTCTGGTTCGCCCACTACTCCGCAGCGCCGTCGCCGTCGTCGCCAGACGGCAGCGACTCGTAAATCTCCTTGCACTCCGGGCACACCGGGTACTTCTTCGGGTCCCGGCTCGGCACCCAGACCTTGCCGCACAGCGCCTTGATCGGCGTGCCGAACACCGTCGCGTTCATCATGTCGTTCTTGTCGACGTAGTGCGCGAACCGCTCGTGATCGCCATGCGAAGTATCGACCTTGCGGTCCTCATGTACCTTCAGGTCGCCCTCAGGCATTACTTCGGTGCTCACGGTTCGAGTTTACCTACCCGGCGCGCTTGCTGTGGGACGACCCCCCGAGCGGCCGGTCGCGGCCGGTCAGTTCTGCGCCGGGTCGTCCGGGTAGGTGGCGAGGAACGCCAGGTCGCCCTCCTGGCGGCGCAGCACCTGCCGCCAGAGGCGGTCAGGGTCGCCCGCGAAGACGTCGCCCGGCTGGGCGCCGAGCACGTACCAGGCGCCCTCGTCGATCTCCGTCTCGAGCTGGCCGGGAGACCAGCCCGCGTAGCCCACGTAGACCCGCAGGCTGGTGATGGCCGGGGCCAGCAGCCGCGGCGGCGTGTCCAGGTCGAGCAGGCCGAGCCGGGCCAGCGCCGGGGCGCCGTCCAGCGGACGCCAGCCGATCGGCTCGTCCTTGCCCGGCACCATCGCCAGCGCCAGCGCGCTGTTGGGCGCGACCGGGCCGCCGCGGAACACCACCGAGGGCTCGGTCGCGAGCTCGGTCCACTGCTCGAGCACCTGCCCGACGCCGACCGCGGTCGGCCGGTTCAGCACCACCCCGAGCGTGCCCTGGACGTCCTCGTGCTCGACGATGAGGACCACCGCGCGGCGGAAGTTCGGATCCTCGAGCAGCGGAGTCGCGACGAGCAGTCGGCCAGCCTTCGGATCCGAACCCATGGGATCCATGTAACCACCACGCTCGACCGGGGGCGATCCGACTTTCATCTTCCGGGGGGACGACCCCCCGTACCCCCGGTGCATGTCCGATGGAAAGCCGGGGATATCGGACATGCGCCTACTCCGCCAGCGCCGCCTCGCGGACGGCGGCGGCCACCCCGGTGGCGACGTCGGGATGGAATACCGACGGGACGATGTAATCGGGGCCGAGCTCCTCGGCCGGAACCACGTCGGCCAGCGCCCGCGCGGCCGCCACCAGCATGGTGTCGGTGATCTTGGTCGACTGCGCGTCGAGCAGGCCGCGGAACACGCCGGGGAACGCCAGCACGTTGTTGATCTGGTTCGGGTAGTCGCTGCGGCCGGTGGCGACGACGGCCGCGTACTCGCGCGCCTCGTCCGGGTCCACCTCGGGGTCGGGGTTGGCGAGCGCGAACACGATCGCACCGGGGCTCATCGTCTTGACGTCCGCCCCGGCCAGCACGTTCGGCGCGGACACGCCGATGAACACGTCGGCGTCGACGACCGCGCCCTTCAGGTCGCCCGGGTAACCCGCCGCGTTGGTGTGCTCGGCGATCCAGGTGAGGCTCTCGTTCAGCCCCGGCCGGCCGCGGTAGACCGCGCCCTCCACGTCGCACGAGATCACGTTCCTGGCTCCGGCGGTGAGCAGCAGCTTGAGGACCGCGGTGCCGGCCGCGCCCGCGCCCGCCATCACGATCTTGACGTCCGGCAGTTCCTTGCCCACCACCCGCAACGCGTTGGTCAGCGCGGCGAGCACCACGATGGCGGTCCCGTGCTGGTCATCGTGGAACACCGGGATGTCAAGCATCGCCCGCAGCCGCCGCTCCACCTCGAAGCAGCGCGGCGCGGAGATGTCCTCCAGGTTGATCCCGCCGAACCCGGGCGCGATGGCGGCGACGGTGGCGACGATCTGGTCGGTGTCCTGGGTGTCGAGGCAGATCGGCCACGCGTCGATGTTCGCGAACCGCTTGAACAGGGCCGCCTTGCCCTCCATGACTGGCAGCGCCGCGTACGGGCCGATGTTGCCGAGGCCGAGCACGGCCGACCCGTCGGTCACCACGGCGACGCTGTTGCGCTTGATCGTCAGGCGGCGGGCGTCCTCCGGCTTGGCGGCCAGGGCGAGGCTCACCCGCGCCACCCCCGGCGTGTAGGCCATCGACAGGTCGTCGCGGTTGCGCAGCGGGACCTTGGACCGCATCTCGATCTTGCCGCCGAGGTGCAGCAGGAAGGTGCGGTCGCTGACCTTGTGGACCGTCACCCCGGGGATCGCGGCCATCGCCGCGACCAGCGACTCGGCGTGCGCCGTGTCGGTCGCGGCGCAGGTCACGTCCACCCGCAGCTTGCCGTTGTTGCCCGAGTTGACGTCGATGGCGGTTACCAGGCCGCCGGCCTGCTCCACGGTCCGGGTGATCTCGCTCACCGCACGGCCGTGCGAGGCAACTTCCAGTCGCGCCGTAATCGAATACGACACGCTCGGCGCCATGGTCACGTCAGTTACCGCCTTTCCGGGACGACACTGTCCGCCCGCACTTACACACCGACTCTAGAACGTTTCGCGCGCCTGATATGATGGCGGGTTTGGCCATCGGGCGCGCACCGGGGGGAAGGGGGGGTCGTCCCCCCGGAAGAGAACAGTATGAGGTCCGCGCGACACCGCGTAACCTTCATGCATGGCGCGGGACACTACGATAAGCCCGTCGGCGGCCGGCCCGAGCGTGATAAGCGCGGAAGGCGGCGTGATCGATGTAACACGGCTGCGCGTTGCGCTCGCCCGGCTTTCGCGTCGGCTACGCCGGCACGAGCTCGCGGGCCTGACACCGACCCAGCTGGCGGCGCTCTCGACCGTGGAGCAGGCCGGCCCGCTCCGGCTGGGCGACCTGGCGGCGGCCGAGGGCATCGCCCCGTCCACGTTGACCCGGCTGGTGGCGGTGCTCGAGGAGCTCGGCTATGTCCGCCGCGACGCCGACCCGAAGGACGCCCGCGCCTCGACGCTGGCGATCACCATGCTCGGGCACGACACGCTGGAACGGCTGCGAGCGGAGAACTCCGCCCTGCTCGCCCAGCGGGTGATGCTGCTGACCCCGGAGCAGCGGATCGCGCTGGCGGACGCGCTCCCGGCCCTCGAGGCGCTGGCCGATCCTGATCCCGCCTCCCAGCGCCCGGCCCGAGGCTAGCGCCGGGCCGCCAGGCCTGCGTCTTAGAACAGCAGCAGCGCGAGCTGGGTGCGGGCCTTCTTCACCCGGTCGTCGTTGGGCGGCAGGACCTCGAACAGGTCGAGCAGGTGCAGGCGGGCCGTGTTCCGCTCGGCGCCCGAGGTCCGCTTGATCACGCCGAGCACCCGGTCGAACGCCTGCTCCGCGTCACCGCTCGCCATCTGGAAGTCGGCCATCAGCAGCTGCGCGCCGATGTCGTCCGGCGAGGCCGCCGCGTCCCTGCTGGCGGTGGCCGGGTCAACCGACGACACCCGCCGCATCAGGTTCACCTGCGCCAGCCAGCTCTTGGCGAGCGGGTCGGCCGGGGCGTCGACGAGCGCCTTCTCCAGCGCCCGGGCGGCGGCGTCGAGGTCGCCGGTCTCCATCGCGTCCCTGGCTGCCGCGAGCGCGGGCGGCAGGTCGTCGACCGCCTCGCCGTCCTCGCCGTCCTCGCCCGGCGCGCCGGGCTCGCCGCCCTGGACGCCGATCTGGTCGGCCACCGCGAGAATCTGGGTGAGCCACTGCGAGACCTGGGCCTCGGGCATCGCGCCGAGGAACGCGTCCACCATCTGCCCACCGACGATCGCCACCACCATCGGGATCGACTGGGCCTGGAACGCCTGGGCGAGCCTGGGGTTCGCGTCGACGTCGATCTTGGCCAGCACCCAGGCCCCGGCGGCCTCGTTGGCGAGCTTCTCGAGCACCGGGCTGAGCTGCTTGCACGGACCGCACCACTCGGCCCACAGGTCCACGATGACCGGGGTGGTCCGCGACCGGAGCACGACATCGGTGTTGAAGGTCTCTTCCGTCACCTCGAACACGAACGCCGACGCCTGGCCGGCGTCGTCGCCGTCGGTGCCCGCGTCGGCGGCGCGGGCCGCCTGCTGCTGCCTGCGCTGCGCGGCGGCCTGCCGCGCGCCGAGGTCGACGGCACCGTACATGGAGAAGTCCCGCGGCGTCTGCATGTCTCTATCTTGCCTCATTGGTCGACGTGATCTGCGCCCCGTATTGGGCGCGTGCGGGCGCGCTGGCAACATGTTGCGCTAATTATCATCCAGTGTAGCATTTAATGTGCTACCGTTCCCCCATGCCACAGAAGGGCGACCGGCGCCGGGGCAAGCCGCTCAACCCGGATCTCGGGTACGCGGGCGACCCCGTGCACCACGCTACGAGCAACCTGCCATCGCAGCGGATCGGCATCCGCGAGCTCCGCCAGCACGCCAGCGTCTACGTTGACCTGGTGGAACGCGGCTACACGGTGGACATCACCAACCGCGGGCGGCTGGTTGCCCAGATGGTCCCGGTGCGCGACCCGGAGAGCCCGCTCGAGCGCTGGATCGCCAAGGGGGTCATCGAGCGCGCGGAGGATGACGGCAGCGTCCTCGACATCGAGCCGTATCTCGGCCCGGCCGGCGGCCCCACCGCGAGCCAGGCGCTCGGGCGGCTGCGAGCGGGCGAGGACGGCGACGGCGCGGGGACGGGGCAGCCGTGATCTACCTCGACTCCTCCGCCCTGGTCAAGCTCGCCCTCTCGGAGCCCGAGTCGGCCGCGCTCACCAGCTACCTGGCCACCCGTCCGGGCCAGGACCTGGTCTCGAGCACCCTGCACCGGGCCGAGGTGCTCCGTGCCATCTGGCGGTCTGAGCCGGGCGCGCTGCCCCGCGCTCAGCGCATCATCCGCCGCGTCGCGGTCGTCTCGCTCACCCATGACCTGCTCGACAACGCCGCCACCCAGGCCCCGGCCAGCCTGAGCACCACGGCCGCCATCCACCTGGTCTCGGCGCTGACCATCAGGCGGGACCTGACCGCCTTCGTCAGCTACGACAAGCACCTGCTCGACGCCGCCGAAGGCGCAGGCCTCCCCGTCGCCAGCCCGGCCTGAGCCGCCGCCCGCCCCAGCTATGCCCCGTGGGCCATCACGCGCCCGCATCCGTCGTAGCCTCGTGGGCCACGGGCCCCCTCAGATATGTCCCCGCAGGGCCTGCCCCCGCGTTCCGTTGCAGCCCCATGGGCCACGCACGCCTCCTCGTTTTGGCCCTGGGGGCAACAGGCTCGCTTGCGTTGTGGCCCTGGGGGCCACAGGCCCGTCTTCGTTATGGCCCTGGGGGCCACGGGCCCGCTTGCGTTGTGGCCCTGGGGGCCACGGGCCCGCTAGATGCAGCCCGGTGGGCCACAGGGCCACGACCCAACGCGCCCCGGTCGGCCGTTACCCGGTCGCGTCGAAGGCCACGATCTTGAGGCGAGGGCGCTGGCGACCGTTCTCGAGTGACGACCTGAGCTCGTCGCAGACGCTTTCCCAGTCGCGCTCGATCCGGCTGGGCGCGATGTTGTGCGGGAAGACGCCGTGCTTGAGCAGGCGGCCGCGCTTGGCATCCGTCCTGAGCCAGCCGTCTCGGTAGAAGTGGTACTCCTGGGAGTCGATCTCCACCGACACGCCGGCCTCGGCCCACCAAGCGTCCACCTCGCCGATGTCGGTACCGTCGGCCGCGCGCAGAAAGACGTTGAACGTCGGCGTCGGCAGGTCCGACTTCAGCACCCGTTGGCGGAAGCGCGCCTCGGCGACGGAGCGCACCCCCGCACTGACTTCCGCCAGCGCGGCTCGCAGTCGCGCGCTGTCATGGCTGCCGCCGTGCTCCAGTTCCAGCCCGATTTCCGCGATCGAGCAGGCCTGCTTCTGCACCGCCTCGGCGACCACTGACCGCACGTCGTCGAGCGAGGTGAATAGGCGGGCGGCATCAGCCACCGCGCGGGCCGGCTCGGCGAAGATGATCGCACCGGTGCGGAAGACGCGCGGCATCCGCCTGGTTCGATGGATCCGAACGAAGCCGGTGCTCTGCCGCTTGACCGACCACGGGATCAGCACGTCGATAACGTCCGGTCCCGGCGCCCGGAGCCGGTGCAGCCGGATCGCGACAGGCCCGGTGACCGCGCTGCGCTGCCCGGCGTATAGCCTCGCGGCCACCAGGCGCTGCTCGGCGGTTGGCTTTCCTGTCACCGTTAGGTAGACGCCGGGCAGCAGCTTCTGCCACTTTCCGTCCGGCCTGCACCACACGCTCAACGTGCTGCGCGATATCCCGCAGGCAAAAGCCTGGCGGCGGGATATCACCTGATGCTGCGCGGCCAGCGTCCGGCGCATCTGCTCACGGTCAAATACGGCGCGCTTCGGCATAACTACATAATGTCACCAAATATGCGCTATGCGTAACAGTTTCGGCGGAAATTATCCAATCTCGTGCGCGTCAGGTCTCCGGCGTTGTGGCCCTGTGGGCCACGGGGGGGCCCGTCTTCGTTATGGCCCTGGGGGCCACGCACCCGCTTCCGTTGTAGCCCTGGGGGCCACAGGCCCGCTAGATACGGCCCGGTGGGCCACAAGGCCGCAACGCAAACGCGCCCCGTTAGTCGGCCGGGCCGAAGGCCCAACGCGGCGCGCGCCTCACGACGCGCCGCCTCGAGGGGCGCCGCCTCAAGACGCGCCGATCAGGCGTCCTCGCGGTCGGGGCCGAAGACGGTCGGGATCGCCGGGTACCCGCGCGACAGCTGCATCGCGTACGAGGGGAGCTCGGCCAGCACCGAGGTGTGCCGCGCCCGCGCGGCCTCGATCGGCTCCCGCCCGACGATCTTCCCGTCGCGGACCAGCTCCTGGAGCAGGAAACGGGCAGTCGGCGTCGCCTCGGGCGGCGAGAGCCAGATCCGCTCGGTCACCGCCTCGCCGGCGGCGTTGTGCTCCCGCACCGCCCACTTGCGCCCGCCGCGCCCGGGCTTGCCGACCGATCGTTTCGCCACCGGCCGCAGGTCGCCCGGCCCAGCCGGATCGCCATCCGCGAGCGGCTCGTCGGACCGCGCCACCAGCTTGTAGACGAGCGCCGCGGTGGGCGCCCCCGACCCGGTGACGAGCGAGGTGCCGACCCCGTAACCGTCGACCGGCGCGACCGCGAGGCCGGCGATCGAGTACTCGTCCAGATCGCCGGTGAGGATGATCCTGGTCGACTTCGCCCCGAGCGAGTCGAGCAGCGCCCGCACCGAGACCCCGAGCGCCGGCAGGTCGCCGCTGTCGATCCGGACCGCGCCGAGGGAGTCCCCGGCCGCCTCGACCGCGGCCCGTACCCCGCGCTCGACGTCGTAGGTGTCCACCAGCAGGGTGGTCCCGTGGCCGAGGGAAGAGAGCTGCGCGACGAACGCGTCGTGCTCGCTGTCATGGGCGAGCGTGAACGCGTGGGCCGACGTGCCGGACGACGGCACCCCGTACGTATAGCGCGCCTGAAGGTTCGACGTGGACGCGAACCCGGCGATGTAGGCGGCGCGCGCCGCCGCCACCGCCGCGCTCTCGTGGGTGCGCCGGGAGCCCATCTCGATCAGCGGCCGGCCGCCCGGGCCGGGCCCGCCGGCCGCGGTCACCATCCGGGAGGCGGCCGACGCGACCGCGCAGTCGTGATTGAGTATCGACAGCACGACGGTCTCAAGCAGCACCGACTCGGCGAACGTGCCCTCGACGACCAGGATCGGCGACCCCGGAAAGTACACGTCGCCCTCGGCGTAGCCCCAGACGTTGCCCGCGAACCGATACGATGACAAGTATTGGAGCGTGGTCTCGTCTACGATCCGATTATCCCGCAAAAAGGACAGCTCGGCCGGCCCGAAACGGAACCGCTCCAGCGCGTCGAGCAGCCGGCCGGTGCCGGCCACGACGCCGTAGCGGCGGCCGTGCGGCAGATGGCGGGCGAAAACCTCGAAGACCGCGCGTCGCGAAGCGGCGCCGCTGTGCAGGGCGGCCTGGAGCATGGTGAGTTCATAGTGGTCTGTCAGCAGCGCGGTGGTCCCGCTGTTCACCGGTGTGGTCACAGGTGGAAGACTACGGACAGGGAGGTGGCTACGAGTGAGCGTGGCACCCGCTGAGCTGGATTTGCCGCGATCAGCGGACGAATCGGTGCCGGATAAGCCCTGGCTGACTATCGTTTGGAACGACCCGGTAAATCTGATGTCGTATGTGACATATGTCTTTGAGCACGTCTTCGGCTACTCCCGGCCGAAGGCGGAGAAGCTGATGCTCGATGTGCACCGCAAGGGCAGGGCCGTGGTCGCGAGCGGTACCCGTGAGGCCATGGAGCGCAACGTCGAGGTGCTGCACGGCTACGGCCTGTGGGCGACCGTGCGCCAGGATGCGTAGGTAGGGATGTTCCGGTCCACCAGGGATGGCGGCGTCACCGTCAGGCTGTCGGGCGGTGAGGCGACGCTGCTGCGCTCCCTCGTCGTCCCGGTCATGAAGCTGCTGACCGACCCCGAGCGGCCGTCGCCGCCGTCGGAGGCGGCCGCGCCGGAGGAGTCGGCTGACCTCTTCGCCGACCTGGAACGGCAGTTCGGCTCGCCCGACGAGCCCGCGCCGGAGCTGTCGGCCGACCCCGCGGTCGCCCGGCTGCTGCCCGACGCCTACGAGGACGACCCGGAGAAGGCGGCCGAGTTCCGCAAGTACACCGAGTCCTCGCTGCGCGAGGCCAAGAAGTACTTCGCGCAGATCCTGCTGGATACGCTGCCGCCGGAGGGCGGCAAGATCAGGCTCACCGGCGACCAGGCCAGGGACTGGCTGCGGGCGCTGAACGACATCAGGCTGATGTTCGGCGTCCGGCTCGAGGTCACCGAGGATTTCGAGGACCAGCTCGCGGCGCTCGACCCGAAGGACCCGAGGCTGCCCGCGTTCGAGGTCTACGGCTGGCTTGGCGCGGTGCAGGAGTCTCTGGTCCACGCCCTCGCCCGGTAGTCTCAGCGATCATGCTGACGATCTCGCGCGCGCTCTACGAGAAGATCATCGAACACGCCCGCAAGGACCATCCGGACGAGGCCTGCGGCGTCATCGCGGGCCCGGAGGGCAGCGACAGCCCGGTCCGGTTCATCCCGATGCAGAACGCCGAGCGCTCGCCCACCTTCTACCGGTTCGACTCGCTCGAGCAGCTGAAGGTGTGGCGCGAGATGGACGACAGGGACGAGGAGGCCATCGTTGTCTACCACTCCCACACCGCGACCCAGGCCTACCCGTCCAGGACCGATATCTCCTACGCCAGCGAGCCCCAGGCCCACTACGTCCTCGTGTCAACCCGGGATGAGGCTGAGACCGAATTCCGCTCGTACCGGATCATCGACGGCGAGGTCACCGAGGAACCCGTTCAGATCCAGGAATGAATCGGGTCCCGGCCACGGTTCCCATCCATGGCGTAAAGAAGTTCACCTAGGAGCGTTGTAAATGGCCATTGAGGTTCGCATCCCCACGATCCTGCGCAGCTACACCGGCGGCGCCAAGGCGGTTGAGGGGTCCGGCGCGACGCTGGACGAGCTGCTCAACAACCTGGACGCCGCCCACGGCGGCCTGCGCGAGCGGCTCGTCGACGGCGAGAAGCTCCGCCGTTTCGTCAACGTGTACCTCAACGACGAGGATGTCCGCTTCCTCGGCGGCCTGGAGACCCCGGTCAAGGACGGCGACACGGTGACGGTGCTGCCAGCGGTGGCTGGCGGGTCGCGGTAGGGAAAAGGCTCAAAAACATTTAGCCCGAACGGACCCTGACGTTGCGTTACGACTCACTGCTTGCCTCCCTCGGCAATACCCCGATGGTGGGGCTCCCGAGGCTCTCACCGTCCGACGACGTCCGGTTGTGGGCCAAGCTCGAGGACCGCAACCCGACCGGTTCGGTCAAGGACCGGGCCGCCTTCTTCATGGTCGAGCAGGCCGAGAAGGACGGGCTGCTCCGGCCCGGCTCGACGATCCTGGAGCCGACCTCGGGCAACACCGGCATCTCGCTCGCGATGGTGGCCAAGCTCCGCGGCTACCAGCTGATCGTGGTGATGCCGGAGAACACGAGCGAGGAGCGCCGCCAGATCCTGGGCATGTACGGGGCGGAGATCTTCACCTCGCCGGCCGCGGGCGGCTCGAACGAGGCCGTCCGGGTGGCGAAGCGGCTGGCGGCCGAGCACCCCGACTGGGTGATGCTGTACCAGTACGGCAATGAGGCGAACGCGCGGGCGCACTACGAGACGACCGGCCCGGAGATCCTGGCCGACCTCCCGTCGGTCACCCACTTCGTGGCCGGGCTCGGCACCACCGGCACGCTGATGGGGACCGGCCGGTTCCTGCGCGAGCACGTGCCCGACGTGAAGATCGTGGCGGCCGAGCCCCGGTACGGCGAGCTGGTCTACGGCCTGCGCAACGTCGATGAGGGCTTCGTCCCCGAGCTCTACGACGCCTCGGTGCTGACGACCAGGTTCTCGGTCTCCTCGGCCGACGCGCTCCGCCGGACCAGGGACTTCCTGTCCAAGGAGGGCATCTTCGCCGGCATCTCGGCCGGCTGCGCGCTGCACGCCGGGCTGGCGATGGCCGCCCAGGCGGTCAAGGCGAAGGAGCGGGCCGACATCGTCGTGCTGGTCGCCGACGGCGGCTGGAAGTACCTGTCCACCGGCGCCTACAGCGGCACCCTGGGCGACGCCGAGCAGAAGCTCGAAGGCCAACTCTGGGCCTGAATTTCACTCATGGGGCACACTGTGTTGCATGCGTCTTACCGTGGTGGGCTGTTCCGGGAGTTTCCCGGGCCCCGAGAGCGCGGCGTCCTGCTATCTGCTTGAGGCGGACGGCTTCCGGCTGGTCATCGACATGGGCAACGGCTCGCTTGGCGCGCTCCAGCGGTACGCGCCGCTGTTCGGCGTGGACGCCATCGCGCTGAGCCACCTGCACGCCGACCACTGCGTCGACCTCTACTCCTACGCGATCGCGCGGACCTACGCCCCGGCCGGGCCGCAGCCGCCGATCCCGGTCTACGGGCCGGCCGGCGCCCGCGAGCGGATCGGCCTGCTGCACGGCCCCGACGGGGACGGCGGGCTGACCCAGCGGTTCTCGTTCGAGACCCTGGCGCCCGGCTCGATGCGGATCGGGCCGTTCGACGTCACCCTCGCGCACATGAACCACCCGGTCGAGACGTTCGGCTTCCGGTTCGCCCACGGCGGCCGGTCGCTCGCCTACACCGGCGACACCGGGGAGACGGAAGCCGTGGCCGGGCTGGCCGACGGCGTCGACGTGTTCCTGTCCGAGGCGGCGTTCCTCGACGGGCCCGGGCTGCCGCCCGACCTGCACCTGACCGCCCGCCAGGCGGCCGGCTACGCGTCCCGGGGCGGCGCCGGGCGGCTGATCCTCACCCACCTGCAGCCATGGAACGACCCGGACGCGGCCCGCGCGGAGGCGGCGGCGTCCTTCGACGGCCGCGTCGACGTGGCCGTCACCGGACAGGTGATCGATCTGTCCGGGCCCGTGGTCGCCTCGGGCGCGCTCGCGGGCGACCCCGGTAGGGTTGGCTCATGACACGACCAGACGGAAGGGCCGCGGATGCGCTGCGGCCGGTGCGGATTACCCGGGGATGGCTCGACCACGCCGAGGGGTCGGTGCTCGTGGAGTTCGGCAAGACCCGGGTGCTCTGCGCGGCGAGCGTCACCGAGGAGGTGCCGAGGTGGCGGCGGGGGAGCGGCCTCGGCTGGGTGACGGCGGAGTACGCGATGCTGCCGCGCGCGACCAACACCAGGAACGACCGGGAGTCGGTCAAGGGCCGCCTGGGCGGGCGCACCCACGAGATCTCCCGGCTGGTCGGCCGGTCGCTGCGCGCGGCGGTTGACTACAAGGCGCTCGGCGAGAACACGATCGTCATCGACTGCGACGTGCTGCAGGCCGACGGCGGCACCAGGACGGCGGCGGTCACCGGCGGGTACGTGGCCCTCGCGGACGCGATCGACTGGCTCCGCAAGCGCGGCAAGCTGAAGGGCAGCCCGCTGGTCGCCTCGGTCGCGGCGGTCTCGGTCGGGATCGTGGACGGCGAGCCCCGGCTCGACCTGTGCTACGAGGAGGACTCGGCCGCCGAGACCGACATGAACGTGGTCTGCACCGGCACCGGCGACTTCGTGGAGATCCAGGGCACGGCCGAGCGCGAGCCGTTCTCCCGGGCGATGCTCGGCAGCCTGCTCGACCTTGGCACGGCGGGCTGCGCCGAGCTGACCCGGCTGCAGACCGAGGCCCTCGGCGGCAGCCCGGTCGGCGCGGGCGCGGTCAGTGGCTGACGCCGCCCGGCGGGTCGTCCTCGCGACCCGCAACGCGGGCAAGATCGCGGAGCTGAACCGGATCCTGGCCGAGGTCGGCGGCGGGGTCGAGATCGTCGGCCTCGAGGCGTTCCCCGACGCGCCCGACGTGCCCGAGACCGGCCTCACGTTCGCCGACAACGCGCTGCTGAAGGCCCGCGCGATCGCGGCCTGCACCGGGCTGCCGGCCGTCTCCGACGACTCCGGCCTGGCGGCCGACGCGCTGCACGGCATGCCCGGCGTGCTGTCGGCCCGCTGGGCGGGCGGGCACGGCGACGACGACGCCAACCTCGAGCTCCTGCTCGGCCAGCTCGCGGACGTGGACGAGCGCGGGGCCGCGTTCGTCTGCGTGGCCGCGCTGGCGCTCCCGGGAGGCGAGGAGTGGACCGCGACGGGCGTGCTGGCCGGGACCCTCACCCGCGCCCGGCGCGGCGGCAACGGCTTCGGCTACGACCCGATCTTCGTCCCCGAGGGCCTGTCCGCCACCACGGCCGAGCTCGCGCCGGCCGAGAAGGACGCGATCAGCCACCGCGGCCGCGCCTTCCGCGCCATCGCCCCGCTCATCGCCGCCCACGCCTAGCGCCGGCACCGGCAGTAGTGGCCGGGACCGGGCTCTGGCGGCGGGGCTAGCCGACGCTGCCGAGGGCGCCGCTCGGCAGAGCGGTGGTCTGGTCCGCGGCCGGGACTGAGATGTTAACCGGCTGGTTGATGGTGTTGATCGCGACCGTGATGACCTCGGTCACGGCGGTGCCGTTCTCGGTGATGACGGCCTTCCGCATCACCCGCTGCCCGTCGACCCAGACGGTGAACGTCGCCGTGGTCAGGCCGGCCGCGGTGATCTGCTTCTGCATCGCGGCCTTGGCGCTGCCGGTGAGGTACTGCATCCCCTTGTCGAGGGAGACGGTCCCGGTGTACTCGGTTACCGGGACGCCGTCGACGGTCCCTGTCCCGACCTTGCGCACGCCGCTGGCGCCGGTGAGCAGCTGGGACTCGTTGAGCGGGCTGGTGCTGGTCGCCTGGCTGAAGAGCTGGCTGAGGTCCACCCCGCTGCTCTTGCTCAGGGCCGACACCGGTATCACCAGCCACGGCTTGCCCGTGTGCAGCTCCTGGGTGAGGACCGACCACTTCATGTAGAGGTTGCCCGGCGTGATGATCTCGGACAGGCCGCCCGGCAGCGACTGGCCGGCCGCGCTGAGCGTCCCGATCTGCACCTCGGCCAGCAGCGAAGGGCGCAGCTGCTCGGCCATCGACGCCGTCATGGAGACGTCGCCACTGCTCGCCGCGCCCGGCTTGGCGGTCGCCTGCAGGCTCATCGTCCCGGTGAAGGAGCTCGCGCCGCCGGTGGTCTTCGCGGAGAGCTGCACCGCGTCCAGCGGGCTGGACGCCGCCGTGCTGGCGGTCCGCGGCCGATGCCGATGCGCCGGCGGCCGAGCTTGAGCCGGCCGCGGCGCAGCCCGCCAGCGCCGCCGCCAGGATTGCCGTCAGCCCGGCCGCGTAAAGCGGCGATCGAGTAGTGCGCGCACCCATCACAAACCCTCCACGATCCGGCTCGGCCACGCGACCCCGTGCCCGTGGCTACCCTATGCGGCACCGCAAAACCTTGCACAGAAACGAGACCGCCGTAATGCGATACCGTATGGGCGGAACCGCACGGTAGGAGGGGAGGCCCAGTGGCCGGAGTACGGCTCGAGCCAGGCGACGAGGCACCCGATTTCACGCTGCCGGACGCCGACGGCAACCCGGTCTCGCTGTCGTCGCTGCGCGGTCAGCGGGTGATCGTCTACTTCTACCCGGCCGCGCTCACCCCCGGCTGCACGAAGCAGGCGTGCGACTTCACCGCCGCCATGCCCGACTTCGGCAAGCTCGGGCTGGCGGTGCTCGGCATCTCCCCGGACGCCCCGGCCAAGCTGGCCAAGTTCCGCGAGAAGGAGCGGATCACCTTCCCGCTCCTGTCCGACCAGGACAAGTCGGTCCTGACCGCGTACGGCGCCTACGGCGAGAAGATGAACTACGGCAAGACGATCATGGGCGTTATCCGCTCCACGTTCGTCATCGATGCCGACGGCAAGATCGAGAAGGCCCTGTACGCCGTCAAGGCAACCGGCCATGTCGACCGGCTCCGCAAGGATCTGGGAGTATAGAAAAGCAACGCGCGGGCGTGGCGAAATGGCAGACGCGGCAGGTTTAGGTCCTGTTGGTGGCAACACCGTGGGGGTTCAAGTCCCTTCGCCCGCACCTTCTTCATCTTCTTCCGCTACGACAGCCCCGGATTCCGCTACGACAGCCCCGGAGCCAGCCTCACGACTCTCACACGCCACACCAACACCACTGGTTAGGCGGCTCGCCCGAGATCGCATGAGCGTGGGGAGTTGGGGGCGCCCCGCGACCCGAGGTGCACACGCTGACGGTTGAGGGCGGTGTCGCGTGCCCCCAACGGCACACGATCAGGCCGAAGTACGGGCCGGAGGGGCGGCTGGCGGCTGCTAGGGGTGGCTCTTGGGGCGCGTGGGTGGCGCGGGGTCAGTGAAATAGCGCTCCAGGTCCGCGGTCCCGTCCGGGTCGGCCAGGACGAGGACGTCGTCCCCGGCCTGGATGGTGGTGTCGCCGGCGACCGTCAGCAGGGTGCCGTCCCTGATGACCAGGCTGACCCAGGCGTCCTCGCCGCAGGGCAGATCGCCGACCGCGCTGCCGTCGGCCGGGGCGCCCGCCGCCACGTGGTAGCGATGCAGCCCCTCCGGCTCCTGGCTGAAGCGGACGCCGAGCGACCACGGCTCGGGCTCGACCGTCCGCAGCGGGATCCTGAGCCGGTGGGCCAGCGCGGGGACCAGGCCGCCCTGCACAGTCACCGAGAAGCCGACGATGACGAAGATCACCTGATAGGCCCGGGCCGCGCCGGCCGTGCCGGAGTCGAGGATGGCCAGGCCGAGCAGGATCGGCACCGCGCCCTTGAGCCCGGTCCAGAGGAAGAACACCCGCTCGCGCGCCGTCAGCCGGACCGGCAGCAGGACCAGGCCGCCGAGCACCGGGCGGATCACGAACGTCAGCAGCACCGCCAGGGCCAGGCCGTCCGCCCAGGCGGACTTGCTCGCCAGTTCCGACAGCCGCATGGTGAGCCCGAGCATGGTGAACGCGACGATCTCGGCCAGGCTGGCGAGCGAGGAGTGGAACCGGGCGATCTCGCGCTTGTAGGGAGCGGGCTCGTCGCCGATGATGATCCCGGCCACCAGGACCGCGAGGAACCCCGAGCCCTGGGCGACGGTGGCGACGCCGAAGATCACCAGCACGCCGGCCAGCACCCGGGGCGAGTAGAGCCCCTCGCTCGGCAGCGGCACCCGGCGCATGAACGCGAGCAGCGCCAGCCCGCCCGCCACCCCGACCGCCACCCCCACGGTCATTTGCAGCGCGAACTCGCCCAGCACGTGCCCGATGATGGCCCCGGCGCCGCCGTGCGCCGCCAGCAGCGCGGTCAGCAGCGCGATCCCGACCGGGTCGTTGGCGCCGGACTCGCCCTCGAGCAGCACCCCGGTCCGCCCGGCGATCTCCCGGCGGCCGAAGACCGAGAACACCACCGCCGGGTCGGTCGCGGCCACCGCGGTGCCGACCAGCAGCGCCAGGTGCCAGCCCATGCCCGCGACGTAGTGGGCGGCGACGGTGGTGCCCGCGGCGGCGACGAGCGTCCCCGCGACCCCGGTCCAGACGATGGCGACGGCGGCGGTGCGGAACCGCCGCCGGCCGATGTGCATGCCGCCGTCGAACAAGATGAACGCGAGCGCCACCGTGACCACGTGCTCGACCGTGGCCGCGGGCAGCACCGTGCCCGCCGACGACAGCGACGCCTGCGGCCACAGCTGCGCCGCGATCACGGCCGCGACCAGGAAGAACGCGGGCGCGGGCACCCGCAGCCGGGCGCTCAGCCGGTTGGAGAGGACTGCAGCGGTCCCGGCCAGGCCGATCACCGCGACGATGAGCCCGAACTGGGTGGTCCCCGCCATAGACGGGATCTTACGGGTTACGTCCCGGCGGCCGAGAACGGGGAGAAGTTGAAGTCCTGCGACGGCATGATCATGTTGTTCACGTTGTACTTCGAGGGCAGCAGGCTGGAACTGGTACATGACGTCCGCGACGCGCTGCAGTCGGGTCACGTCGATGCCGATCGGGTAGGTGTCGAGCGCCATCACGGCGGCGATGGTGCTCGGCACGTTGCCGTTCTGCGGGCCCTTCAGCGACTCGAACGCGTTCTCGACCGCAGCCCGGTTGGTGTCGGCGATTTCCTGGCCGTCCGACAGCGCGGCCAGGAACCGCTGGAGCGTGTTCGGGTTCGCCTCGGCCCAGGCCTTGGTGACCACGTACCCCTCAATCGGGAAGTCCGTGGTGGCGCCCTGGTTCAGGTCGGCCAGCGGCACCGCGCCGTACTGCTGCTCGGCGATGCTGGCGAACGGCTCCGGCATGGTGGCGGCGGCGATCTTGCCGGCCGCCAGGTCGCCTGCCATGTCGGGGAACGGGATAGCGCCTTCGGTGGCGGCGAAGGACTTGTCCGTCGCGGCGGGGAACCTCACGTCGTTGGTGTCGATGCCGTTCTCCTTGAGCACCGAGACGTCGAGCAGGTAGTCGATGTTGTCCGGCGCGTTCACCCCGACCAGCTTGCCCTTGAGCTGGGACAGCGTGCTGATGTGGGACTTCGGCATGGTGAAGATCACCTGCGCGCCCTGCTGCATGACCGAGCCCTCGGAGATCACCTCAGAGCGGGTCGTGCTGGCGTGGGCCCGGTCCGCCGCGTACTGGACGTAGGAGACGTAGTTACCGGCAGTGATCTGAAGCTGGCCCTTGACCTGCTGCTGGATCGCCGTCTCAGAGCTCGTCGCGGGCGTGTAGTTGATCTTCAGGCCCTCCTTGGTGAACAGGCCCTCGTTCAGCGCGACGAAGAACCCGGCCGAGTCCATGGCGGGCACCACGCCGACGTTGAGCGTGGTCTGCTCGGCCGGGCCGTAGTTCGTGGGCAGGCTGCCGGCGATCGCGCCGACGCCGGACCCGCCGCTCGCGGAGCAGCCCGCCGCCAGCGCCGCGACCGCCGTCAGCGCCACCGCAGTCGCCGCGTGTCCCCACTTGCCCTTGCCGATCACTGGAACCCCTCACCTGAGCTCGGCACAGATCAACATCTATGCCCCAGGAAGGATAAACCAGCATCAATTCGAAGGATGTATATTTACGAAAAATCGGACCGGCCGGTCTAGCCGCTGATCAGGCCGGGCTCGGCCTGGACCATGTTGGTTATCTGGTACGCGCTCTTCGCGCCCGGCGTCAGCCCGTACTCGAACATCGAGTCGGGCACCCGCTGCAGCTCCGGCAGGTCCATCGCCAGCGGGTAGCTGTCGATCGACATGTTGTCGGCCACGAGGGGCGAGATGCCGGTGTACTTCTCCATCGCCGACTCCACCGCCGCGCGGTCGGTGTCGGCCACTCCTGGCCCTCGGCCAGCGCGCGCAGGAACGCGGCGACGGTGCTGGCGTGGGTCCGCACCCACTGCGTGGCCCCGATGTAGCCGGTGAACGGGAAGTTCTGCATCGACCCCTGATCGAAGTCGGCCAGCGGCACCGCGCCGAGCTCCTGCTCGGCGATCGTGCCGAGCGGCTCAGGCAGCCAGATCGCGTCGACCTTCCCGGCCGGCAGCATCTTCAGCAGCGCAGGAAAGCCGCCCGCGGGTATCACCTGCCTGATGTCCTTCAGCGTGTAGCCGGTGTCCTCGAGCAGCGCCCCGACCATCACGTCGCCAACGTCGTTGGGCGTGTTGAGACCCACCCGGGCGTGGTCTTGCCCGAGCGAGGCGACGGTCTTGAACCTCGAGTCGGGCATCACGTACAGCGCCTCGCTGCCGGGCTCGAGCTCCGACCCGGCGGCGATGATCCGCATGTTGGCCGGCTTGCCGTCGAACTTGCCCGCCATCTGCGCCAGGATGAACGACACGTAGTTGCCGGCGACGAGGTCGGCCCGGCCCGCCTGGAGGTCGGGGATGCCCGCCTCGCCGCCGGTGATCGGCTTGATCTTGACGGTGAGTCCCTGCTGCGCGAAGAACCCTTCGTAGGCCGCGACGTAGAGGCCGCCTTCTTCGGACGCGGGGACCGAGTCGACCGTGATCACGGTCGACCTGGCGTGCCCGCCGCCGCCGCTGGCGCCGGCAGCGCAGCCCGCCAGGCGCGCCGATCGCCACGATCGCGGCCACGGCCATGCCCGAATAAGCCACCCTATTGATAAGCATTATGCAAGCCCCCTCGCCGTATAGCACCGAGGCTATTGCAATTGCACCGTCAATTCAGGCGGCTTTATCTTTTATGGTAAATGTCCACATTGCCTGGTAGGCGGCTAATATCCGAGTCGCCGCGAATTGGTGCTACGTAGCCGCCGATCTCGCCGGGCTCGGGCTGGATCATGTCCGTGATCTTGTAGTGCTGCTCGAGCACGCCGAACTGGTACATCGCGTCGGGCACCCGCTGCATGACGGGGACGTCCATGGCCAGCGGGTACGTGTCCAGCGTCATGTTCGCGGCGATGAGCGGCGACACCCTGGTGTCCACTTCACGAGGGCCTTCTCGCACCGCGCTCCGGTTGGTGTCCGCGATCTGCTGGCCCTGGTCGTAGGCGCGCAGGAACGCCGCGATCGTACCGGGGTTGTTCTTCACCCACTGCGCCGTGCCGACGATCGTGCCGATGGGGAAGTTCTGCAGCGACCCCTGGTCGAAGTCGGCGATTTCCACCGCCCCGTACTTCTCCTGGGCCTCGGTGCCGAACGGCTCGGGCAGCCAGGCCGTCTCGATCGTGTGCTGCGAGAGCAGCATCGGCATGTCCGGAAGAATCTCCGGCGTCTGGGTCACCGAGCCCAGCTTGAACCCGTTGGCGGTGAGCAGCGAGCCGAGCAGCACCGACCCGATGTTGTGCAGCGAGTTGACGCCGACCGTCGCGTGGGCCTTCGCGATCTTCGCCACCGTCTTGAAGCGGGAGCCGGGCATCACGTACAGCGCCTGGTTGCCCGGCTGCATCTGCGACGAGTCGGCGATGATCCTCATGTCGATCGGCTTGATCGGCTGAGACGGTCCGGTCGGATCGTTCGGGTCTGGCGCCGCGAATTTGCCCGCGACCTGGGCGAGCACGAACGAGACGTAGTTGCCCTCGATGAGCTGGGCCTTGCCGGTCTGCAGGTCGCCCATCCCGTACTCGCCGCCGTTGATAGCGACGATCTTCACCGTCAGCCCCTGCTTGGCGAAGAACCCCTCGTCCTGGGCGATGTAGAGCCGGCCGCGTCCGCGGTCGGCACCGCGTCGATGACGATGGTCGAGCTCTCGAGCGGGCCGCCGCCGCCACTGGAACTCGCGCCCGAGCAGCCCGCGAGTATGGCCACCGGAATGGTCGCTGCCAGGCAATATGCAAGTTTGTTGATAAGCCGCATGATTCTCCCATCGTCGCTGCTCACGAGGGTATTCAGGCGGCCATCGGAATGGCTGGTTTACCCGGATATTGCGCGGAATGTAATAGTTTTATATAGACGTCAATAACATTGATATTTGTAAAAGTAATTGAAATGGGCGCCGGCGGGCCTGCCGCGCCGCGCGCGACACCATGCCGGTACCGCGAGTGGGCAAAGTGGTCTTATAGAGTGACCCGCATGGCTGAGACCGACACCGAGACGACCGCGCTCGCGCCGCGCGAACTGGTCACCGAGATCGAGCGCACCCGCGCCAACCTCGCGCAGACCATCGACGAGATCGCCGACCGGGTCGCCCCCGGCAACATCGCGCGGCGCGCGGGCGACCGCGCCAAGGAGCGGATCAGCCAGGTCGACCCGCTGATCGGCAGCGCGGTCGCGCTCGCGGCCGTCGGCGTCACCTGCTACCTGATCTGGCGTCGCCTCCGCAGGTAAGCCGTGCGGGGCGGCGGCGGCGCCGGATCAGCCAGCGGACGTGATGAGCTCTTCGTACTCGGCCGGCGAGAGCAGCCCGGTCGGCTCCGCCGCGCCCGGCGCCAGCCGCACCCGGAACATCCAGCCGAGGCCGTACGGCTCGGCGTTGATGAGGGCCGGGTCGTCGTTGAGCTCCTCGTTGACCTCGGTGACCTCGCCGTCCACGGGGGAGTAGAGCTCGCTCACCGACTTGTACGACTCAACCTCGCCGCACGGGTCATCCGCGCCCACCGTGGCGCCGACCGCCGGCAGCGACACGTAGACCACGTCGCCGAGCGACGTCGCCGCGAAGTCCGTAATCCCGATCGTGGCGGTCTCGCCCGCGATCGCCACCCACTCGTGCTCTGCCGTGTACCTGAGCTCGGCGGGAACGCTCATCGTCGCTTTCTCCTGTCATAAAACGGAAGCTCTGTCACCGAGGCGGGCTCGGCCCGTCCCCGGACGTCAATGTAAAAAGGCCCCGGGCCGGCGTCGGCCGCCACGTACGCCATCGCGATCGGCAGGCCGAGCGAAGGCGACGGCCCGCCGCTGGTCACCACGCCGACCCGCGCCGACTCGGCGGGCAGCCTGGCCCGGCGACCACCGGGTACCCGTGCCGGGGCACCCGCCGCGACTGAACCACCAGCCCGACGAGCACCTGCTGAGGCCCGGCGGCGGCCCGGGCGGCGAGCGCCGCCCGGCCCACGAAGTCACCTGGCTTGTCGAGTCGGACCACGCGCCCGAGCCCCGCCTCATAGGGGGTCAGGTCCGGGCCGAGCTCGTTGCCGTACAGCGGCATCCCCGCCTCAAGCCGCAGCGTATCGCGCGCGGCAAGCCCGGCCGCGGGCAGGCCGTCGACTGCGAGCGCGTCCCAGATCGGCTCGCAGTCGTCGGCCGCGCAGAAGATCTCGAAGCCGTCCTCGCCGGTGTACCCGGTCCGCGCCACCCAGGCCGGCCGCCCCGCCACCGACCCGTAGGCGCCGCTGTAGTAGCGCATGTCGCCGACCGGGAGATCGGTGACGGCGGCCAGCGGCCGACCGCGTCGGGCCCCTGGATGGAGATCAGCCCGGTCGCGATCGTCTCGTCCGCCACCACCGCGTCGCCCGGAGACCCGGTGGAGGAGCTCCGCCAGCACCACGTCGGTGTTGGCCGCGTTGGCGACGACGAGGAACCGCTCGTCCGCCTGCCGGTAGATGATCAGGTCGTCGAGGATGCCGCCGTCCGGCGCGCAGAGCATCGTGTACCGGGCGCCACCGACCGGCAGCTTCGACGGCCAGCCGACGACCGCGTAGTCGAGGGCCGCGCCCGCGTCGGGTCCGGTCACGGCGATCTCCCCCATGTGGGACAGATCGAAGAGGGCGGCGGAGGTCCGGACCGCTTGGTGCTCGGCCGTCTCGCCCTCGTATCGGAGCGGCATCAGCCAGCCCGCGAAGTCGGTCATCGTCGCGCCGAGTCGCTCATGCACCGCTCGCAGCGGCGTATCTCGTACCGTCGAGGTCACCGTGCCGATCCTAGTCCGGGTTCTGGGTGGCTAGGCCCGGTTATCCGCTCGCCCTCAGGTAGAGGGCGCGGGCGGTCGGGCCGAGCACGGTGCCGTAGAGCGTCCGCAGGTCGCCGGAGAGCTTGTAGGCGGTGACGGCGGCGATCGCGCCGGCGCCCGTCTGCGGTCTGAATCCGGTCAGCCACGGCCCGCCGCTGTCGCCCGCGGTCATCGAGCAGCCGATCTCCATGCTTCCCCGCCTGGTCACGCTGCCGGCGGCCGGTCCGGCGCAGTAGTTAAGGTACAGACCGCTGTAGGGCGGCAGGGCCGGGTACCCGAACACGTAGGCTCGCGCCTGCTGCGGCCGCCGTCTGGCGGGCGGCGAAGCGGATCGGCAGCCCGGCGGGCGCCTTCGGCCGCCGGGACTTCGGCCCGTCGAGCCCGGCCGGGGTGACCTGGACGAAGGCGACGTCGTAGCGCTCGCTTCCGGCCGGCCCCTGCCAGCGCGGCGAGACGAAGAACCGGCGCGCGGCGTACCGGCCGTACGGTTCCGCGCCGCCGGAGTAGCCGGGCGCGAACGTCCAGTCGACCGCCCACTGGCCGCGCCCGTTGGTGACGCAGTGCGCGGCGGTGAGCACCACGTAGGCGCGCTTGCTGCGCACCAGCGTGCCCGAGCACGTGTAGTTCGTGTCGCCGAGGGTGAAGAAGATCTTGCCGACGGCGGCCGCGACCGCGCCGCGGTGCACCAGCCGCAGCCCGCGCCCGGCGGTGTCCCCGGTCAGCCAGCCGACGCGCGCGGCTGCCATCGGACGGCTGACGGCCGCCAGCCGCGCACGGCGGCCGACGGCGGACGGCCGTCGCCGGCACGGGCCGGCCTGGCGCTCGACGCGGCGGTCGCGGCCTGCGGCAACAGCGCCTGCGCGCCGACGGCGAGCGCGACGCTCGCCCAGAGCGACGATGCGGCTACTGCGTGTGATTCTCATGGGTACCGGGAATGCTACCGGCCGAGCGACCCCGACGCGCCCAAGATTCGCGTTCCCGCCGTTGCGCTGTGCATAGAACAACCGCGGGGCATGGAACAATGGCGGGGTGAATTCGACGCCAGCAGCCCCCGCCCCGCGTGACGTGGTGATTCTCGGTTCGACCGGTTCCATCGGGACCCAGGCGCTTGACATCGTGCGCCGTAACCCGGGCCGGTTCCGGGTGGTCGGGCTCGCGGCCGGCGGCGGTAATCCCGGCCTGCTCGCCCGGCAGGCGGCCGAGTTCGGCGTGGACGTCGTGGCGGTAGCCGACTCCGCCGCCGTGGCGGCTGTCAAGCAGAGCTAAAGGCAGAATTTGATCGAACGGACCCCGGCTCCGACTCATCCGCCCATGGCCCGGAGCTAGTGGCGGGCGCCGACGCGGTGTCGCACCTGGCCGCGCTCCCGTGCGACGTGGTGCTCAACGGCGTGACCGGCGCGGCCGGGCTGCGGGCGACCCTCGCCGCGCTCGACGGCCGGCCGGACGCTGGCCCTGGCCAACAAGGAGTCGCTGATCATCGGCGGCCCGCTGGTGACCAGCCGGGCGAAGCCGGGGCAGATCGTGCCGGTCGACTCCGAGCACTCGACGATCGCCCAGTGCCTCCGCGCCGGGGCGAACTCCGAGGTCAAGCGGCTGGTGCTGACGGCCAGCGGCGGGCCTTTCCGCGGCTGGCCGGCCGAGCGGCTGACGTCGGTCACGCCGGAGCAGGCGCTGGCCCATCCGACCTGGAGCATGGGACCGCTGGTCACGATCAACTCGGCCACCCTGGTGAACAAGGGCCTTGAGGTGATCGAGGCGCACCTGCTGTTCGGCTTCGGCCTGGACAAGATCGACGTGGTGGTGCACCCGCAGTCCATCGTCCACTCGATGGTGGAGTTCGCCGACGGCGCCACGATCATCCTGGCGAGCCCGCCCGACATGCGGATCCCGATCGCGCTCGGCCTCGCCTGGCCGGACCGGGTGGCGGACGCCGCCCCCGGCCTGGACTGGACGACGGCCGCGACCTGGACGTTCGAGCCGCTCGACGACGGGCGCGTTCCCGGCCGTCGCGCTGGCCAGGGAGGCCGCCAGGCTCGGCGGCACCGCCCCGGCCGTCTACAACGGCGCGAACGAGGCGTGCGTGGCCGATTTCCTGGCGGGAAGGATCTCGTTCCCGAGGATCGTTGACACGGTGGCTCGCGTAGTCTCTGAACACGACACGTCGGGTGCCGGGCGACGACCACGGTCGATGACGTGCTCGCGGTGGACGCGTGGGCGCGCACGCGGGCGCGGGAGCTTACCCGGTCGGCGCGAGCGTAGGGAGGAACGCACGTTGTTGGACGTGATCGGCTGGCTGATCTTCCTTGCCGCCCTGCTGGTCTCGGTCATGCTGCACGAGACCGGGCACTTCGTGGCGGCCAAGCGGTTCGGCATGAAGTGCACTCAGTACTTCATCGGCTTCGGGCCGACGATCTGGTCCACCCAGCGCGGCGAGACCGAGTACGGCATCAAGGCGCTGCCGCTCGGCGGCTTCGTCAAGATCACCGGCATGACCTCGATCGACGAGGTGGACGAGGAAGACGAGCCGCGCTCCTTCCGCCGCGCGCCCGGCTGGCAGCGGCTGATCGTGCTCGGGGCCGGCTCCTTCATGCACTTCGTGCTGGCGGCCGTGATCATCTTCGGGCTCGCGCTCGGCATCGGGATCGAGAACCAGGTCACCACGAACCAGGTGGCCGCGGTGACGCCCTGCGTGCAGCCCTCGAAGGCGGCCCTGCTGAACGGGGCCGAGTGCACCGCGAACGACCCGAAGTCGGCCGCGGTCCTGGCCGGGCTGAAGGTCGGCGACACCGTGACGGCGTTCAACGGGGTCAAGATGACCAGTTGGACGCAGCTCCATAACGCGATCCTGGCCGCCAAGCCGGGGGAGTCGGTCTCGCTGACCGTCGACCGGGACGGCCGGTCGCTGGTGCTCCGCACTCGGCTCGCCGAGGTGCCCGGGTACGGCACCGACCTGGGGTTCGACGCGACCGTGAACACCGTGTTCCAGTCGGTGGGCCCGCTCGGCGCGCTCCGCTACGTCGGCACCGGGTTCTCCGAGGTGGTCACCGGCTCGGTCTCCGCCCTGGCGGAGCTGCCGGGCGCCCTGCCGGATCTGTTCAACAAGGAAAAGCGGTCGACGTCCGACGCGGGCAACGTGTCGAGCGTCTACGGCGCGGCCAGGGACACCGGCCAGGCGGTCGCCGCCGACGTGGGCTGGAAGCAGAAGGTCTCCTTCATCCTGCTGCTCATCGCGTCGCTGAACATCTTCGTCGGGATATTCAACCTGCTGCCGCTGCTGCCGATGGACGGCGGCCACGTCGCGGTGGTGCTCTGGGAGATGGTGCGGTCGTGGTTCGCCCGACGGCTGCACCGGCCCGACCCCGGGCTGGTCGACTACCGTAAGCTCATCCCGGTGAGCTTCGCCGTCTTCGTCGTCTTGGTCTTGTTCGGGGCGCTGCTCATTTCCGCGGACATTTTCAATCCGGTGAGCATTGGGTAACGACGGTAACCACCCTGACAGATGAGTCAGGGTGGGCGAGCGATGGCCCAGAGACTAGGCGAGAATAGAAGCCGTGCCGATCACCCGACCTGACGGGATGGGAATCTAAATGAGCGTTGACCTTGGCATGCCCGCCACCCCTCCGGCGCCGCTGGCCGAGCGCAGGCAGTCGCGTCAGCTGATGGTGGGGAACGTGCCCGGTCGGCGGCGGAGCGCCGGTGAGCGTGCAGTCGATGTGCACGACGCTGACCGCGGACGTGAACGCCACCCTGCAGCAGATCGCCGAGCTGACCGCGTCCGGCTGCCAGATCGTCCGGGTCGCGGTGCCGTCCCAGGACGACGCGGACGCGCTGCCGATGATCGCGAAGAAGTCGCAGATCCCGGTCATCGCCGACATTCACTTCCAGCCGAAGTACGTGTTCGCGGCGATCAACGCCGGCTGCGCCGCCGTCCGGGTGAACCCGGGCAACATCAAGGAGTTCGACGACAAGGTCAAGGAGATCGCCCGGGCCGCGTCCGAGACGCGGCACCCCGATCCGGATCGGCGTGAACGCGGGCTCGCTCGACAAGCGGCTGCTGGCCAAGTACGGCAAGGCCACCCCCGAGGCGCTGGTCGAGTCCGCGCTCTGGGAGTGCTCGCTGTTCGAGGAGCACGGCTTCCGCGACATCAAGATCTCGGTCAAGCACCACAACCCGGTGGTGATGATCCAGGCCTACCGGCTGCTCGCCGCCCAGTGCGACTACCCGCTGCACCTGGGCGTGACCGAGGCGGGCCCGGCCTTCCAGGGCACGATCAAGTCGGCGACCGCGTTCGGGGCGCTGCTCTCGCAGGGCATCGGCGACACGATCCGGGTGTCGCTGTCCGCGCCGCCGGTCGAGGAGGTCAAGGTCGGCATCGGCATCCTCGAGTCGATGGGCATGCGCGAGCGGGGCCTGGAGATCGTCTCCTGCCCGTCCTGCGGCCGCGCCCAGGTGGACGTCTACAAGCTGGCGGAAGAGGTGACCGCGGGCCTGACCGGGATGGAGGTCCCGCTCCGGGTCGCGGTGATGGGCTGCGTGGTGAACGGCCCGGGCGAGGCCCGCGAGGCCGACCTCGGCGTGGCCTCGGGGAACGGCAAGGGCCAGATCTTCGTCAAGGGCAAGGTCATCGCGACCGTGCCCGAGTCGAAGATCGTGGAGACCCTGATCGAAGAGGCGATGCGGCTGGCCGAGCAGGCCACCGAGAGCGGCGCGCAGGAGGCCGAGCCCGGCCAGCCCATCGTCACGACGTACTAGACGACGATCTCACCGACCCTCCCGGCCAGTGCCGCGTGCGCATCGGCCGGGAGCATGACGTCGGTGACGAGCACGCCGATCTTCTCAACCGGCGCGAACGACGCCAGGCTGACCACCCCCCACTTGGTGTGATCGGCCAGCACGACGACGCGCCTGGCCACCTTGATCAGCGCACGGTTGGTCTCGGCCTCTGCCAGATTGGGAGTGGAGAGGCCGACCTCGGGGTCGAGACCGGTGCAGCCGAGGAAGAGCGTGTCGAAGTGCAGCGACGCGATCGTCAGGTCCGCCACCGGCCCGACGAGCGCGTCCGACGCCGTGCGCATGCCGCCGGTGAGCACCACCGACGCCACGTCCGGGCTGTGGTTCCCGCTGAACAGGTTCGCGACCCGCAGCGAGTTGGTGACGACGGTTAGTCCCGGCACGTCGAGCAGGCACTGGGCGAGCGCGAACGTGGTCGTTCCGGCCGCGATCGCGATTGCGGTGCCGGGCCGGACCAGGCCGGCCGCCGCGCGGGCGATCGAGGTCTTCTCCGGGCGTTCGAGCACGAGCTTGTCCTCGAAGCCGGGCTCATGGCCACCATGAGAGCCCGGCAGAACCGCGCCGCCGTGGACTTTTTCCACCAGTCCGTCCTTGGCGAGCACTTCAAGATCCCGGCGGATCGTCATGTCGGAGACGCCGAGTTGCTGCGTTAGGTCACTCACCCGCGCGCTGCCGTCGTTTCTGACGGCTTGCAGAATGAGTGACTGCCGATGTCTAGCCAGCATTCACTACCCCCTCAATAGTGTCCGAACACTATAAAGTATGACGGCTTGAGAGGCTTGTTGGGTTACGACACAGAGTGTCTGAAATTTACTCTGAACGCGAGAAAAAATTCGGTGATGTGCGTGTTGTGCCGAATCTCGTTATGCAAAAAGCCGACTTGTAGCGATAGGTATCGAACCGATGGCGCTACGTGTCGAATCGATGGCGATCCGTGTCGGAGGCTGTCACCCCGATGCGGCAGGATGGAGGGCATGCCGGTTTCCCCTTCGCCGAAGCTCCGCCCGCTCCGGCGCTGCCTAGCGCTCGCGGCGGTCGCGCTGGCGGTCGGCGCGGGCCTGAGCGCCTGCACGTCGGGTCCGGCCGCCCGGCTCTTCCGCCTCGGCGGGCGCGAGCGGCACGACCGGCGCCAGCGGCACCGGGACGGCCGGCGACGGCACCGCGACGGCGGCGACGGCGCCGGGACGGCGGCCGTCGTGCCGAAGGCGTCGACGCTGCACTGGAGCCAGTGCGGCGGTCGCTGGCGGGCGCGGAGTGCGCAACGCTGGCGGTGCCGCTGAACTACGCCGATCCCGGCGGCAGGAAGATCACGCTGGCGCTGTCGATGATCCCGGCCACCGCGCCGGCCGCCAGGCAGCAGGGCGTGCTGCTCGTCAACCCGGGGGGACCGGGCGAGCCCGGCCGGTCGCTCGCGGCCGCGGTCGCGGCCGGGCTGAGCCCGCAGGTGGCGGCCACCTACGACATCGTCGGCTTCGACCCGCGCGGGGTGGGCGGTTCGGTGCCCGCGCTGAGCTGCGACCCGAGTTTCTTCGACGAGGTGCGGCCCGACTACATCCCGGCCAGCGCGGCGGCCGAGCAGGTGCTCATCGGCCGGGCCAAGGCCTACGCGGCCGGGTGCGAGCAGCGGTTCGGCTGGCTGCTGCCCTATATGACGACCGTCAATATGGCCCGCGACATGGACCAGATCCGCCAGGCATTCGGCGTGGCGAAGATCAATTACTACGGGTTCTCCTACGGCACCTATCTCGGCCAGGTCTACGGGACGCTGTTCCCCGACCGGGTGCGCCGGATGGTGCTCGACTCCACCGTCGACCCGACCGGCGCTCTGGTACACCGACAACATCGACCAGGACTACGCCTTCCAGGGGCGGCTCGACGCGTTCTTCGCCTGGACGGCGAAATACGACTCCGCCTATCACCTGGGGTCCACCCAGGCGCAGGTCCAGGCGGCCTACTACAAGGTGCGCGGCGAGCTCGAGAAGACTCCCATCGCCGGACCGAACGGCCCGCTGATCGGCCCGGACGAGCTCGACGACACGTTCGTCATCACCGGGTACCTGAACTCCGTGTGGCCCGCGTTCGCGCAGGCGCTCTCGCAGTACGCCGGCAGCGGCGACGGCAGCGGGCTGATCAACCAGTACCAGACGTGGGGCACGACCAGCGAGAACACGTTCGCGGTCTACAACGCGGTCGAGTGCGCCGACGTGAACTGGCCCAGGAACTGGTCGAAGTGGCAGGCCGACACCGAGCGGGTCTACAGGACCGCGCCGTTCGAGGCCTGGGACAACGCCTGGTTCAACGCGGCCTGCGCCTTCTGGCCGGTCAAGGGTCCGGCCGAGCCCTTCAAGGTGGACGGCTCCGGGCTGCCGCCGGTCCTGATGCTGCAGGGCACGCTGGACCCGGCGACGCCGTACGCGGGCGCGCAGGACGCGCACCGGCTGCTGCCGAGCGCCCGCATGGTGGTGGTGGAGGGCGGCGGCAACCACGGGCAGTCGCTCGAGAACCCGCCGAACCAGTGCGTGCAGAACTACCTGAACGCCTACCTCGCCACCGGCGCGGTGCCGGAGCGGCCGGGTCTGGTCAACGCGACCTGCCCGGCCACCGCTGATCCGACTCCGGGTGGGTAGGCCGGACAGAAGCGGCTAGGCTGGAAACATGTTGCGCGTTAGGCAGCGCTCGGAGCAGGCCAGGCTGCTGGATGACCGCGACCGGGCCGCGGCCCTCGAGGTGTGCGGCGCCGATCCGGTGGCAAACGTATTCGTCGAGTCCAGGATCAGGATCTTCGGCGCCGATCCGGGGCGGCTCGGCGCCCAGCTCTGGGGTTTCGAGCAGGGCGGCCGGCTGGTGTCGCTGTGCTATTCGGGCGCGAACCTGGTCCCGGTGCAGGCAACCCCGGCCGCGGTCGCCTCGTTCGCGGACCGCGCGCTGCGCCAGGGACGGCGCTGCTCCTCGCTGGTCGGCCCGTCGGCGGCGGTGAGCGAGCTGTGGGGGTTCCTGCGCCCGTACTGGGGGCCCGCCAGGGACGTGCGGGCCGCGCAGCCGCTGATGGCCATCAGCGGCCCGCCGTCGGTTGCGCCCGACCCGGCGGTCAGGCGGGTCCGCGTCGATGAGGTCGACATCCTGCTGCCCGCGTCGATCGCGATGTTCACCGAGGAGGTCGGCGTCTCCCCGCTGGCGGGCGACGGCGGCGCGTCCTACCGGGCGCGGGTCAGCGAGCTCGTCCGCGCGGGCCGCGCGTTCGCGCAGGATCGAGGACGGCCGGGTCATCTTCAAGGCCGAGGTCGGCGCGGCCACCCCGAGCGCCTGCCAGGTGCAGGGCGTCTGGGTCCGGCCCGAGTACCGGGGGCAGGGCATCGCCGCCCCCGGCATGGCCGCCGTGGTCAACCAGTCCCGCGAGACGATCTCCCCGATCGTCTCGCTCTACGTCAACGACTTCAACGCTCCCGGCCGCGCCACCTACAAGCGGGCGGGCTTCCACGAGGTCGGCGAGTTCATGTCGGTTCTGTTCTGATTCGTCGACGGCCGCGTCTAGTCGCGGTCGCGGGTCTTGCGCAGCCGGTCGAGCACCGGCTCGCAGGCGTCGGTGAGGGCGCCGAGGCCGTCGGCGGCGAGCTGGTCGATGAAGTGCCGCCTGACGCTGGCGACGTGGTGCGGCGCGACCTGGCCGATGATCTCGGCGCCGAGCTCGGTGAGCACGGCGAAGGTGCCGCGCTTGTCTCCCTCGCACCCCTCGCGGACGACCAGGCCCCTGGACTCCATCCGGCTGACCTGATGGGAGAGCCTGCTGCGGGACTGCGCGGTGCGGTCGGCCAGCTCGGTCATCCGCAGCCGGTTCCGGGTCGCCTCGGACAGCTCGACCAGGATCTCGTAGTCGTGCATGGACAGCCCGAACGGGATGCAGGTCCCGGTCCAGCTGCCGCATCAAGAGCTGGGCAAGCTGGATGTAGGCGCGCCAGGCGCGCTGCTCTTCATCGGTGAGCCAGCGAGGGAGGCTGGCTTGCGGGGCACCGTCAGCCAGGGGCTCTGTCGGCATAGCAGGTAACCTACCGGTCGCGCTCGGTGCCTGCTACCGTCCCGCCGCGCTCGGTGCCTGCTACCTGGCGGTGCCCGGTGCGGTAACGTCGAGCGAGATGTCAGAGACGTTGGCGAACACTAAGGCGGCGAGCGCAGCAGCTCCGAAGCACAGTCGGCTGGCGTGGCTGGACGCGCTGCGCGGATTCGCCGCGCTGTGCGTGGTGTTCGACCACGGGTCCACGCTGATGCTCATGCCGGTCAGGGACTTCCTGTACCGCTGGCTCGACCTCGGCGAGTACGGCGTCTTCGTGTTCTTCCTGATCAGCGGGTACATCATCCCGGCCTCGCTGGAGCGCAAGGGGTCGGTGCGCGGATTCTGGACCAGCCGGCTGTTCCGGCTGTACCCGATGTACCTGGTGGCCCTGGTCATCGCCGCCGTCGCCTACGAGACCGGATACGGCACGCTCAGGGGCGCTGAGCACCACCCGCGCCCAGTCGGTGTTCGCCTGGCTGCTCATGCTGCCGAACCTGCTCACCGGCCCCAACGTGCCCAACGTGACCTGGACCCTGTCCTACGAGATGGTCTTCTACCTGCTGCTGGTGGCGCTGTTCAGCTGGGGCGTGCACCGTCGCAGCGGCAGCTACGCGACGGTCTTCGCGGTCGGCGCGGTCGCGCTCGGCGGCGTGCTGCCGATGGCGGCGCTCACCCACTGGGCGGGCCACGCCGACCACGGCGGGCTGGCGCTCAACGCGACCGCCGACGCGCTGGTCCTCGGCGGCATTCTGCTCGCGGTCTCGTCGCGGTCCCGGGTGGCCCGGGCCGGGGCGGCCGTGGCCGGCCTCACCGCGCTCGTCCTCGTCATGGTCAACCAGGGATCGCCGTCACCGTGGGAGGGGTGCGTGATCCTGGCCCTGATGTTCACCGGCACGCTGATCTACCGCACCCAGCAGCGGCAGCCGGGCACCAGCAGGCCGGTAACCGCGGCGATCGTCGTCGGAGTGCTCGCGCTGACCACGTTCGCGGGCCTCTGGCACGGCCAGCAGCGGCACATGAGCCATCAGTGGCTGATCCAGTGGGCGACCTCGGTGCTGCTGGCCGGCGCGACGTTCGGGCTCGGCCTGGCCGCGAGCCACCGCCGGGTGCCCCGCTGGTGCGCCTGGCTCGGCATGATCAGCTTCTCGGTCTACCTGCTTCACCCGATCGTCTTCGACGCCTACCGGGATGTCCCGGCCTGCACCGCCCGCACACGTTCGGAGTCCAGGTGCTGATGTTCGCCGGCTGCGTGGCGGTGATCATCGGGCTCAGCGCGGTGACCTACTACCTCGTCGAGCGGCCGATGCAGCGGCTGGGCCGTCGGCTGTCAGGGCGCGGCGGCGGGACCGGGAGCGGCGGCCGCGGGGTGGTCGCGGCGGTCGCGGCCCGGTCGAGCAGGAGGGCCTGGTCGAGCAGGCGGGCCAGCCGGTCGAGCAGGCGGGCCAGCCGGTCGACTACGCCACCGGCGCTGGGACGGGCGCGGCGACCGGCTCGGGCAGCGCCGCGACCGACGCCGGGTCCGGGCGGGACACCGATTCCGACCGGCCCGGGGCGCCGACGGCGGCGCGGAGCGCGTCGAGCAGCAGCGCGGTCGCGGGCGGATCCGGCGCCTCGCCGTAGCGGACCGCGACCACCGACCGGCTGGTCCCGCGCAGCCGGGCCGTGCGCACGCCGGGGTTGCGGGCCGCGCGCAGCGCCAGGCCCGGCAGCAGGGTGACGCCGAGGCCGGCCGTGACCAGTGCCTGCGCGGCGACGAAGTCGTCGGTGGTGAACGCGATCCGGGGGTGAACCCGGCGTACGCGCACTGCCTGAGCAGGTGCTCGCGGCACCGGTCGCAGCCGGCGATCCAGCGCTGATCGGACAGCCGGGCCAGGTCGGCGGGCCATAGTTCGGTCACCGCGGGCGCCAGCGGCGGCTCGCCGCCGCAGACCGCCGTGTCCGGCATGATCAGGTGCACCGGCTCGGACAGCAGCACCAGCTCGCGGAGGTCGTCGTGGTCGGCGCTCGCGGCCGGCGGGTCGTGCGGCAGGCGGGTCAGGTGCCCCAGGCCGGCGCCGCCTGGGCCGGGGTGCCCAGGGGGGATGGCGGGTGGGAACCCCCCATGCCAGTGGCCGGGGGGGATGGGGGGTGGGAACCCCCCATGCCAGTAGACTGCGCGGCCCGCCGGGTGCCGCCGTCGTCCGCCTCGTGCCGGAAGATCAGCGCGACGTCCACGTACCCGGCCCGCAGCATCCGCAGCGCCTCCGGCGGCTCCGCCTCGGTCAGCCGCAGGTCGAAGCCGGGATGGCGCTCGTCAAGGATCGCCGCCGCGGTGGGCACGATGGTGCCGAGGGCCGACGGGAACGCCGCCAGCCGCAGCCGTCCGGCGCGCAGCCCGGCGAAGACCACCAGCTCGTTCTCGGCCGCGTCGAGGCGGCCGATCACCTCGACCGCCCGCTCGGCCAGCAGCCGCCCCGCGTCGGTCAGCCGGATGCCGCGCCCGGCCCGCTGGAACAGCTTGGTGCCCGTCTCCGCCTCGAGCCGCGCCAGGTGGTGGCTGACGGACGGCTGCGCGTAGTTCAGCGCGTGCGCCGCCGCCGTCACCGAGCCGTGCCTGGCCACGGCGACGAGGACGCGGAGCCTGCGTGACGTCGAGCATGGTCCTGACTATAGACGCTATCGATTGGTTCGCCCAGAGACCCATTTCGGACTAATCAGTGCAGGTCGCAACCGAATCGTTACGGACGGCCGATCGCCGTCGGCGCCGGCGATGCGCAGCCGCACCGCCGTTCGGGATAATCATCAGCGTGACCATCGCTGCGGGGAAGACCGACGGGCAAGCTCAGGGCCCGGCCGCCGGTCGGGCCGACGAGGAGAAGGAACGGCTGACCGCACTCGGCGGACTGGCCGCTCTTTCACTGGACGCGCTGTCGAGCGTCGCGTACGGGCCGGAGGCCATCCTCGTCGTGCTGGTCACGGCGGGGGTGTCGGCGCTCAAGTACAGCCTGCCGATCACCGGCGCGATCGTCGTCCTGCTCGCCGCGCTGGTGATCTCCTACCGGCAGGTCATCGAGGCCTTCCCCAACGGGGGCGGCGCGTACGCCGTCTCCAAGCGGCATCTCGGGAAGGTGCCGTCCCTCGTCGCGGCGGCCTCCCTGATCGTCGACTACATCCTGAACGCCGCGGTCGGCGTGTCCGCCGGCGTCGAGGCGCTGACCGCCGCGTTCCCCGCGCTGTACGGCGCCCGGGTATGGCTCTGCCTGGCTGGTGCTCGCCCTGATCACCGCGTCGAACATGTGGGGCGTCGTGGAGTCGGCGCGCATCTTCATGGTGCCCACGCTCGCGTTCATCGCCGCGATGGCCGTGGTGATCATCGGCGGCCTGGTCCGGTCGCAGCCGGACGTGGCGCTGTCGCACGCCATGCCGTCGGTCACCGATACGGTCGGCGTGCTGCTGATCTTGAAGGCGTTCGCGTCGGGATGTTCGGCGCTGACGGGCGTGGAGGCGATCGCCAACTCGGTACCGCAGTTCCGGCGGCCGCGGGTGAAGCGGGCGCAGCACACCGAGGTGTCGCTCGGCGTCCTGCTCGGCGTGATGCTGCTCGGCCTCGGCGAGCTGATCCGCCGCTGGCACGTGGTGCCGCATTCGGGGACGACGGTGCTCGCGCAGCTCACCGAGGGCGCGGTCGGGCACAACGCGCTCTACTACGTCATCCAGCTGATCACGCTGGTGCTGCTCGCGCTGGCCGCGAACACCTCGTTCGGCGGGCTGCCGGTGCTGGCCGGGCTGCTGGCGGGCGACAACTTCCTGCCGCACGTGTTCGGGCTGCGCGCGGACCGCCGGGTGTACCGCTACGGGATCGGAGTGCTGGCGGCGGCCGCGGCGCTGCTGCTCGTCGCCTCGCGCGGCGACACGCAGGCGCTGGTGCCGCTGTTCGCGGTCGGGGTGTTCGTCGGCTTCACGCTGTCCCAGGTCGGGATGGTGCGGCACTGGCATTCGCAGCGGTCCAGTGGCTGGGTCTACCGCGCCTGGATCAACGGCGTCGGGGCAGTGCTGACCTTCGCTGCCACCGTGATCGAGCTGGTCAGCAAGTTCCTCGCCGGGGCGTGGCTGGTCGCGATCGTCATCCCGCTGCTCGTGCTGCTGTTCCTCGCGGTGGGCCGGGCGTACGGGCGGATCCGCGTGCAGCTCGGGATAGGCCAGGTGCCGCCGCCGCCCGTGAAGCAGCCGTCGCTCGTGGTCGTGCCGGTGATGGGCCTGTCCCGGCTGACCGCGGAAGGCATCTCGGCGGCGCTGTCGCTCGGCGACGACGTGGTCGCGGTGACCGTGGTGTACATCGACTCCGATGGTGACGCCGACGACAGCAGCCCGGACGCGTCCTTCCGCGAGCAGTGGCAGGCGTGGCGGCCCGAGGTGCCGCTGATCACGCTGCGGTCCGTGCACCGGTCGCTGGCCAAGCCGATCGTTCACTACCTGCGCCAGCTCGAGGCGGAGGACAAGTACCACCGGCTGGTCGTGCTGATTCCCGAAGTGCAGCCGACCGGTCCCCTGCAATGCGCTGCTGCACAACCAGCGGGGCATCATCCTCGACCGTGCGATCCGCCGGGGCACCGCGAACGTGGTGCTCTGCCGGCTGCGCTACCGGCTGGAGACCCTGTCCGCCGACGCCGACGCTCCGGCCAGCACCGATGCCCGTAAGGACCCTCCTGGGGCGGAGACGTAGGAGATTGGGCCGATTTTTTCCGGCATCGGTAAACCACTCGCGCGGGCGTGGCGTCTTACCTGTGAGGCTCGGTGAAAGCGGGACACCGAGCCTCAACCATGTCCGCTGTCTTCCGGGGGCGGCCCCCGACCCGCAAGGGCTGCGTGCGTTGCCATTGCCGAATGGGCAGCGTCTCGGTCCCTGGGGCTACCATGTGGACCGATGAGCCTGGATGAGATCGACGCGCGGATCATTACCGCGCTGATCAAGGACGCCCGCGCGAGCTACGCCGTGATCGGCGCCGAGGTCGGCCTGTCCGCGCCCGCGGTCAAGCGGCGGGTGGACCGGCTCCGCGCCTCCGGCGCGATCACCGGGTTCACCGCGCGGGTCGATCCGGCCGCGCTCGGCTGGACGACCGAGGCGTACGTGGAGCTGTTCTGCGGCTCGTCGACCTCGCCGGAGGCGATCGCGGCGGCGGTCAGGCGGCACCCGGAGGTGGCGGACGCCTGCACGGTGACCGGCGAGGCGGACGCGCTGGTGCACATCCGGGCGGCCGACATCAGGCATTTCGAGCAGGTGGTGGAGCGGATCGCGGCCGAGCCGTTCGTGCAGCGGACACGGAGCGTGATCGTCCTGTCGAGACTTGTTCGAGCGGGCCGACGCGTTTGCCCCGCCCGGGCGGTCATAACGGGCTAAAATGTGCGCATGCCAGAGACTGACAGTGACATGGGTGCGGAAACAGCGCGGTTCCAGGCCTTCGCCACGCGGCGGGAGGACGACCTTCCCCCGCCCTGGCAGATGAAAGCGCCCGGGTCCAAGATCGGCCTGCTCGTCGCGATCGTGCTGGTCGTCGCGATCCTCGCGCTCCTGCTCGGCGTCGTGCTCGGGGCCTAGCCTCACCGGTCCGGCGGCGGGAACTCCGCTGAGCCGCGCGCGATCAGCCGCACCGGCACCTGCACCGTGCGGGGCGGCGCCTGCTCGCCCGCCAGCCGGCGGATCAGCAGCTCGCCCGCCGTCCGCCCGATCAGCATGGCGTCGTAGCTCAGCACGGTGACGGGCGGCGACACGAGGTCGGCGAGCGGGAAGTCGCCGAATCCGATGACCGCCATCCGGTCCGGCGCCGGCGATGGCGTGCAGCACCGCCTCCGTCTGCGCCCGGTCGGCGCAGAGCACCGCGGTGACCGGCGGCGCCCGGCAGCGCCCGGGCCGTGAGCGCCGTCCAGGCCGGATCGGCCGTCAGCCCCGCGGCCGCCATCGCCTCGGTGTAGCCCGGCCAGCAGCTGCCCCGTCCGGTGGACGGCGGGGTCGCCGCTGACCAGCCCGATCCGCCGGTGCCCGTGCGCGATCAGGTGCGCCACCGCCGTGCGCGCGCCGCCGCGCTCATCGGGCAGGACCGCGTCGGCGCGGACGAGCGCCGGCGGCTCGCAGCACGAACACGGCGGCCACCCCGGCCTCGATCTCCGACACCAGGTAGTCGTGCGAGCCCGGCGTCGGGATGATGATCAGCCCGTCCACCCGCCGGGCGCACATCGCGAGCGCGAGCTGCTCCTCGCGCTGCGCGTCGCGGTCGGTCGAGCCCGAGTACAGCAGGTAGCCGTTGGCCCGGGCGACGTCCTCGAGCCCGCGGTAGACGGCGGCCTGGTCGGCGTTGGTCCAGTCGTCGGCGATGAAGCCGAGCGTCGCGGTCTGCCCGGTGCGCAGCAGCCGGGCGGACTCGTTGCGCCGGAAGCCGAGATCCTCGATCGCGCCCTGCACCCGCTTGGTCGTCTCCGGCGTCACGCCCGCCTCGCCGTTCACCACCCGGGACACGGTCTTCAGCGCGACGCCGGCCTTGGACGCCACGTCCTTCATCGTCGGCCGCCCGACGCTATGCACTGCTTCTACCTGCTTGTTCATCGGTCCCCCTGGTTACAGTTTGCTCAGCACCGGCCCACCGGACACCTGCCGACGGGAGGAATATGGCCCCCGCGCGGAGCCACGGTCCGTTCGACATGATGGGTTTCGGCTTCTTGGTGAAAGCACGGACAGCAGGCGTATGGGGTGAAAGACGCCGTAACCGGGTCAGTGGCAAGATAGGCGACATGAGTTTCTTTACGGCAATCGAGTGGTGACTGAGCGGTGACGACGCCAGCGCGCTCTCAGCTACCGGTTGCCGTGGTTACCGGCGCGAGCCGCGGCATCGGGCTTGAGGTCTGCAGGCAGCTGGCCGCGCTCGGCTACGTGGTCGTGCTCGGATCCAGGGACCTGCGCGCGGCCGAGCTGGCGGCCAAGGAGCTTGACCCCGAGCGGGGAGCGGGTCGTCGCCGGCCCACATCGAGGTCGATAATTCGGTCAACATCGACCAGCTGGCGGAGTGGATCCGCGAGCGCTGGGGGCGGGTCGACGCGATCGTGAACAGCGCCTCGACCGCGCCGGACCAGTACGCGATCGCCGGCACGACCGACCTGTCCCCGGTGGCGGAGGCGCTCGACGTGAACCTGTTCGGCGCGTGGCGGGTGACCCAGGCGCTGCTGCCGCTGCTGCGCTCGAGCCCCCGGCCGAGGGTGGTGAACGTGTCGAGCGAGGGCGGCTCGATCGCGCTGATGAGCGGCGGCCGCCCGGCCTACAGCGTCTCCAAGGCGGCGCTCAACGCGCTGACCAGGATGCTGGCGGGCGAGCTGTACCGGGACGGCATCCTCGTCAACGCGGTCTGCCCCGGCTGGACGGCGGGCGACGGCGCCCGCGGCGGCGCGGCCGGGGGAGCGGGCGGTCGGTCGCCCAGGGCGCCGCCAGCGTGGTGTGGGCGGTTACCCTGCCCAACGGCGGACCCACCGGCACCTTCACCAGGGACGGGCGCGAACTGCCCTGGTAGGCGAGCGGTCCCGGTAACGGGTGAACGCCGGGGCGCGGCACCCGGCGTTACCGGAGCTCGCGATTAGAGGTGATGCGGCGTGGCCAGCGGCCAGCCGCCCGCCGCGAGGTGGGAGCGGACCCGGGCGACGTCGGCGTCGCTCGGCTTGGTGTTCGGTGACCGCGGCGATCGCCTTCCTGATCGCCTCGGCCGACTCGGGGTCGGCCGCGAACTGGCGAGCTCGTCGGCGATGAGCGCGACCTCGTCGTTCGGTCAGCTGGCTGCCGAGCAGGGCGAAGAGCGGAATGTAGTCGTGCGTCGGGCACGCCCTCCGGGTAACCAGCCCGGAGCCAGCCGACGATCTTGTGACGACGTGCAGGAATTGCCATATCGTCAGCTGCGCCTTCTTGATGAGGGGCGTGGTCGCCTGGGGTCACTTCTTCACCGGGGGGTGGCCGATCTGGTAGACCTCGTAGATGCCCCAGCCGATGGCGGCCAGGACGATGAGGAAGGCGATCGCGGCGAGCACCATGCCGAGCACGTTGCCGCCGACGAGCGCGTCGGAGTCTTCGCCGCCGTCGGCCCCGGCCGTCGCCACCTTGCCGGTCCGCGGGCCCCAGGACAGCGTGTACAGGCCGCCCGCGAAGAGGGCGGGCAGGCCGGCGCCGGCGATCAGGCCGAACACCACGATCTTCCACAGAGCGCTCAGGTTGATCCAGGACATTGTCTAGCTACCTCTCTACGCCGCTCTGCGCCGCTCAGGCCGCGACGGTCTCGGCCGGCTCGGGGGCCACGCCGCCGGTCCACTCCGCGTTGACGTTGTTGTGGTCCACCTTGGTGGCGCGGGACCGGTAGTAGATGAACCCGGCCAGCGCGGCCAGCAGGATCAGGTCGACCACGACCCCGAGGGTGCCGCCGATGCCGTGCGCCAGGGCCTCGGCCGCGGCGCCGACGATCGCCGCCGACGGGAGGGTGAACAGCCAGGCGGTGGCCATCCGGCCGGCCACGTTCCAGCGGACCTCGGCGCCCTTCTTGCCGAGCCCGGTGCCGATGATCGACCCGGTCGCGACGTGCGTGGTGGACAGCGAGTAGCCGAAGCTGGAGGAGAGCAGGATGATCGCGGCCGAGGCGGACTCGGCCGCCATGCCCTGCGGCGCCTCGATCTCCACGAGGCCCTTGCCGAGCGTGCGGATGACCCGCCAGCCGCCGATGTAGGTGCCGAGGGAGATGGCGAGCGCGCAGCAGACGATGACCCAGATCGGCGCGTTGGACTTGGCCGCGATGGTGCCGTTGGCGATCAGGGCGAGGGTGATGACGCCCATCGTCTTCTGCGCGTCGTTGGTGCCGTGCGCGAGCGAGACCATGCAGGCGGACCCGATCTGCCCGATCCTGAAGCCGTGGCCGCGCGCTCCGCCGGTCAGCGACCGGCTGATCCGGTAGAGCAGCCAGGTGCCGGTGGCGGCGACCAGCGCGGCGATGATCGGCGAGAAGACGGCGGGCAGGATGACCTTGGAGACCAGGCCGTGCCAGAGCACCGCGCTGCCGCCCGAGGCCGCCATCACCGAGCCGATCACGCCGCCGATGAGCGCGTGGGAGGAGCTCGAGGGGATGCCGAACAGCCAGGTGACCAGGTTCCAGATGATGCCGCCGGCCAGGCCGGCCGCCACCACCGTCAGCGTGACTACCTTGGTGTCGACGAGGCCGCTGGCGATGGTGGCCGCCACGGCCAGGGAGAGGAACGCGCCGACGAAGTTGAGCGCCCCGGAGATCGCCACCGCTGTCCGCGGTCCCAGCGCCCCCGTGGCGATCGAGGTCGCCATCGCGTTGCCCGTGTCATGGAAGCCGTTGGTGAAGTCAAAGCACAGGGCTGTGATGACCACCAGGACAAGCACAGTGTCGTTGCTCACAAATGCGACGGTAAAGGTCTCTTAGGAAGTTGCGAAGGGGGCCGAGAGTGTGCAGTTACCGAACAATAGGTGAACGACCGGTTAATTTGACTACATAATGCGAGAGATCGGGCGAAACCGGTTAGGTTCCCAGCGCCGTCTCGCCCGGATCGTGGGCCAGCTCGGCCGGCTGGCCGGTCCCGCGTGCTCTGCCTCCTGGTCGGGCGGCTGGTAGCGGTACCCCATGCCCGGCTCGGTGATCAGCCAGCGCGGCCGAGCCGGGTCGGGCTCCAGCTTCCGGCGCAGCTGCGCCATGTAGAGCCGCAGGTTGCCGCCCGCGTTGTCGTAACCGGGGCCCCATACCTCGTTGAGCAGCTGCCGGTGGCTGAGCAGCTTGCCCGGGTTCCGCAGCAGCACCTCGAGCAGGTGCCACTCGGTCGGCGTCAGCCTGATGTCGCCGTCCGGCTGCGGGTCGGCGTCGGCGCCCCGCCCGTTTTCCTCCGAACGGTCCCTGGTTCCACCGTGCCCGGTCCGGGTGACCCGCTTGGCGGTGAGGTCGACGGTGAGGTCGCCCAGGGCCAGCCGGGGCGGCAGCTCGGCCGCCGGGGTGCGCCGGACGGCGGCCCGCATCCGGGCCAGCAGCTCGTCCATGCCGAACGGCTTGGTGACGTAGTCGTCGGCGCCGGCGTCGAGCGCCTCGACCTTGTCGGACGAGTCGGCCCGCCCCGACAGCACGATGATCGGCACCGCGGTCCAGCCGCGGAGCCCGCCGATCACCTCCACGCCGTCCATGTCGGGCAGCCCGAGGTCGAGGATGACCAGGTCCGGCGGGTGCGCGGCGGCCTCCTCGAGCGCCTGGGCGCCGGTGGCGGCGACGCTCACCTCGTACTGCCGCGCCCGCAGGTTAATCCGCAGCGCCCGCAGGATCTGCGGCTCATCGTCAACAACAAGCACCCGTGTCATGGAATGAGACCCCTTAGTTGCCGGGCGCGGCCGGGAGGGAGATGGTCATGGTGAGTCCGCCGCCAGGGGTGTCCTCGGCCGTCAGCGTGCCGTCCATCGCCTCGGTGAGGCCGCGCGCGAGCGCCAGGCCGAGGCCGACGCCGGTGGTGTTGTCGGTGTCGCCGAGCCGCTGGAACGGCACGAACATCCGGTCCCGGTCGCCCTCGGGGATGCCCGGGCCGCGGTCGACCACCCGCAGTTCCACCCGGTCGCCGAGCGCGGACGCGGCCAGCAGCGGCGGCTTGCCCGCCGGGGAGTAGCGGAGCGCGTTCTCGGTCAGGTTGACCACGATGCGCTCCAGGATCGCCGGGTCGGCGCTGACGGCGGGGAGCGTGTCAGGGACGTCGACGGTGATCTCCCGGCCGACCGGGCCGAGGTCGTCGAGCGACCGGGCGACGATCTCGTCGAGCCCGGACGGCCGTGGGAACAGCGACAGCGCCCCCGCCTGCAGCCTGGACATGTCGAGCAGGTTGGCCACCAGGTGAGTGAGCCGGTCGAGCGACTCGTCGGCGGTGGCGAGCAGCTCGGCCGTGTCGGCGTCGTCCCAGTCGATGTCCTCCGAGCGCAGCGAGCTGACCGCGGCCTTGGCCGACGCGATCGGCGAGCGCAGGTCGTGGCTGACGGCGGCGAGCAGGGCGGTCCGCATCCGGTCGGCCGCGGCGATCGGCTTGGCCGCCTCCGCCTCGGCCGTGAGCCGCTGCTGCTCGAGCGCGACGGCGGCGTAGGCCGCGAACGCGCCGAGCACCCGCCGGTCGTCGGCCGGCAGCGGCCGGCCGGCCAGCGCGAGCGAGAGCGTGTCGGTCACCGGGACGTCCACGTCGGCGTCGTCGGGCCTGGTCACCGGCGCGTCACCGGAGCAGGCGACGACGTGCCACTCGCCCGCCGGGCCCCGCCCGGCCCCGCCGGCCGGGTCCAGCCGCTCGAGCAGGCTGGCCGAGCGCATACCGAACGCCTCCCTGGTCCGCTCGAGCAGCGCGTCCAGCGTGCCCTGACCGCGCAGGATGGATCCCGCCGTGGTCCGGAGCAGCTCCGATTCTGCGTTGGCGCGGGCCGCCTGGTTGGACTTCCTGGCCGTGGCGTCCACGATCCAGCTGGTGACGAGGCCGACCGCGACGAACACGCCGAGCGCCAGCGCGTTGTTGGCCTGGGCAATCGTCCAGTAGTGGATCGGCGGGGTGAAGTAGTAGTTGAGCAGCAGCGACGCGATGACGGCGGTGATCACCGCGGGCAGGAACCCGCCGGTCAGCGCGACGACGATCACCGCCACCAGGAACGCGAGGGTGTCGCTGGTGAGGTTGATCCCGGTCCGGTCGCTGGCGAGCACGAGCGTGCCGAGCGGCGCCAGCGCGACCGCGAGGATGTACCCGGCGATCTGCCGCCGGGTGGTGATCCCGCCCCGGTACCGGGGGAGCAGCCGCCACCGGCTGCCCACCTGCGAGTGGGTGACGATGTGGACGTCGATCGCGCCCGAGCCGCGGATCGTCTTGGCCCCGATGCCGGGCCCGGTGAGCAGGGCGAGCAGCCAGGACCGGCGGCTCGCGCCGAGCACCAGCTGGGTGGCGTTCTCCGCCCTGGCGAAGGTGAGCAGCGCCTCGGAGATGTTCTCGCCCACGACCTGGTGGTAGCTGCCGCCGAGCGATTCGACCAGCTGCCGCTGCCGGGCCAGGTTGGCCGGGTTGGCGCCGGTGAGGCCGTCGGACTTGGTGACGTGGACCGCGAGCAGGTCGCCGCCCGAGGCCCTGGCCGCGATCCGGGCGGCCCGCCTGATCAGCGTGTCGCCCTCCGGGCCGCCGGTGAGCGCGACGACGACCCGCTCGCGGGCCTCCCAGGTCGAGGTGATGTCGTGCTCGGCCCGGTACTTCTGCAGGCCCTCGTCGACCTTGTCCGCCAGCCACAGCAGCGCCAGCTCGCGCAGCGCGGTCAGGTTGCCGGCCCGGAAGTAGTTGGTGAGGGCGGCGTCGATCTTCTCCGGCGGGTAGATGTTCCCGTGCGCCATCCGGCGGCGCAGCGCCTCGGCGGTCATGTCGACCAGCTCGACCTGGTCGGCCGCCCGGACCACCGCGTCGGGCACGGTCTCCCGCTGCACCACCCCGGTGATCTGCTCGACCACGTCGGTGACCGACTCCAGGTGCTGCACGTTGACGGCGGAGATCACGTCGATGCCGGCGTCGAGCAGCTCGCTGACGTCCTGCCAGCGCTTCTCGTTCCGCGATCCCGGCACGTTGGTGTGCGCCAGCTCGTCGACCAGCGCGATCTGCGGCTTGCGGGCGAGCACCGCGTCGACGTCCATCTCCTCGAAGAACGCGCCGCGGTACTCAAGGCGCTTCCTCGGCACGACCTCGAGCCCGTCGATCAGGGCGGCGGTCTGCGGCCGGCCGTGCGTCTCCGCGAACGCGACGACGACGTCCGCCCCCCGTTCCTCGCGCCGGTGACCCTCGGAGAGCATGGCGAACGTCTTGCCCACCCCGGCCGCCGCCCCCAGGTAGATGCGGAGCTGCCCCCGGGGCGCGGTGCTATCGTCGCGTCGCCAAGCCATATCTCAATTCTGGGGCAACGACGCAGGTCACCCGTCCCGTGTTAACGACATCCATGCACCCAAGGGACGCCCGCGCGGCGCAGCCGGGCCGGCTGGCATGATCAAAGGCATGACTCTGGTAAAGATCAACGCGATTACGGTGCCCGCCGACAGCGGGGACGAGCTGGCGCAACGGTTCGCGGCCCGCGCCGGGGCGGTCGACGACCAGGACGGGTTCGAGGGATTCGAGCTGCTGAAGCCGGTCGACGACCGGACCACCTGGCTGGTGGTGACCAGATGGCGGGACGAGGCGTCCTTCCAGGCGTGGCTGAGCTCGCCGTCGTTCGCGCACGGCCACCGGTCGGCCAGCGAGCGAGCCGGCGGCGACGCCCCGAAGCCGGTCGGCGTGCACAGCGAGCTCTGGTCGTACCAGATCGCCGGCGGCTCCGCCAAAGCCTGACAAACAGAACGTTATCGGCCACGATCGATCCATGGCCGAGCCGACCGATCCCTGGAACAGCCCCTCTTTCCTGCGCGACGTGCAGTACCGGACCGACGAGAACCTGACCGCCCGCCAGTCGATCTACGTCTACCAGCACCCCCGCCTCGACCTTCAGGCGCGGGTGATCGACCTGGCCGCGCCCGCGCCGGGCGCGACCGTGGCCGACGTCGGCTGCGGCAACGGCGCCTACCTGGCCGAGCTCGCCCGCCGCGGCCTGGCCGGCCGGGTGCTCGGACTGGACATGTCCCCCGGCATGCTGGCGGCCGCCCGCGACCGCCTGACCACGGTCGGCCCGCCCGGCGGGGTGGCGCCTATCTGCGCCGACGCGACCGCGCTGCCGCTGCCCGACGGCGTCGCCGACCTGACGCTGGCGATGCACATGCTGTACCACGTGCCCGACCCGTCGCAGGCGGTCCGCGAGCTGCGGCGGGTCACCCGCCCCGGCGGCCGGGTGGTGATCGGCCTCAACGCGCCCGATCACCTCCGTGAGCTGCGCGAGATCGTCGCCGCCGCCCGCGGCGACGGCCACTGGGACGGCCGCCGAAGGCGGCTGACCCTGGACGACGGCGAGGCCCTCGCCCGCGCCAGCTTCTCCACCGTGGCCAGGCACGACTTCGTGACCGAGCTCCGCGTCCCCGACCCGCGGCCGATCGCGGACTACGTGCGCTCGATGTCGGGCACCCAGCACAGCGCCGACCCCGAGCGTCTGGTCGCCGCGGTCGTCGCCCGATTCCCGGCCGGCCCGGGCGCGGTCCTCACCATCACCGCCCACCCCGGCTGCCTCATCTGCCAAGTCTGAGCGCCCCGCGCCCCTAACGGCACACGATCATGCTTAGTCGGCCTAACGGCGATTGGACGCGCTCAGGCACGCGCGGTTGGGCCTGTCGGCTACGCCAGCGACAGGCTGACGACCTGTCGCCTACGCCAGCGACATCGTCTATCGGGGTCGGCGGCGTAGCCGACCGGTGGCGTTTGGGTCGGCGGCGTAGCCGACAGCCCCGCGCGGGCGCGCCTCTCGGTCCGGCGGCCCGGCATCGACCCACCGTCCTCACCGTCACCACGCTCAACAAGCCCGGCGAATATCCAGGTCAGCGTGTGCACTTCGGGTCGCGGGGTGCCCTCAACAGAACACAATGACGTTTTTGACCGGAAAACGCGGCCCCCAACGGAACACAATCACGACCCCGTGCCCAACGGGTCGACGGCATCCGCCACGGGCGTCCCAGAACTCGCACCCGCACCACGAGGACACTGACTGGAGCCGCCGCCGACGAACCCGGCCAGCCGCCGCTTGACGAGCTAGGCCCCTGGCATGTCTAGCGGCGGTAGAACGCGAAGAAGTCGCGGGCCTGGCGGCCCCAGAGCGGAATGATCGCCGCCAGCCCGATGATCCAGATGATCACCGTGGTGAATCGCACCGCGGGGTCGTTGCTGGTGCCGATGAGGATGACCAGCAGGCCCGCGGTGTCGAGGCCGAGCAGCAGGGTGCCGACCGTCCGGGTCCAGCCCCGGCCGCGGCGGGCGGCCGACGAGATCACCAGCCAGCACACGACGCCGATGAGTCCGCCGAGCCCGACCACGAGGGCGATTTCTCCGGCCATCGCGGTGGCGTGCCTGGCGGCCTCGGCGGCGTTGTCGGCTCCCACCCGCGCGGTTGCCCGCTCGCCCACCCGTGCGAGCGGGAGGCCCGCCAACTTGGCCCGATAGCCGGCCGCGATGTTGTTGTCGGCGGTCGCCGCGTTGGTGTAGGTGGTCTTGAGCACGTTGCCGAAGACCACGTTGAGCGCGGTGACGACCGCGCCCAGGTACATCAGCCGGACCGCGCCAAGCACCGGCCTCGGCAGCTCGGCCCTGGTCGGGCGCCGTCGGCCCGGAGCGTACTGCTCGAGCGGGGTCGCCGCGCTCGGGTAGCTCGCCCCGCCCGGTCCGCTCGGCTGGCCGCCGCCGGGCCAGGAGCCGCCGGAGGACGGCTGCTGGGGCCACGACCCAGCCTGCAGCGTCGCCGGCGCGGGGCCGCCCGGTCCGGCGTTCCCGCCCGGTCCGGCGTTCCCGCCCGGTCCGGCGTTCCCGCCCGGCTGCGGCCACGCCCCCGAGTCCGGCCAGGACGCGGGCTGCCGGCCGGCCGGGTACTGCTGCTGACCGCCCGGGGACTGCGATGGCCACGACGGCCCGGCCCCGGGCTGCGGGTACGGCGGAGACGCGGGACCGCCCGAGACCGGCCCGGCCCCGGGCTGCGCGTACGCCGAAGGCGAGGCCTGGCCCGGGCCGAGGTTGCCCGCCGCCGCCGCGTAGTAGCCGTCGGCCACCATCGGTGCGTGCCCGGTCGCGGCCGGCACCGGCCCCGGCTGAACGCGGCTCGGCGGAGACGGGGTCATGCCCGGCCCGTCCTGCGGCAGGCCCGCGTGACGGCCGGCCACCCACGTCCCGCCGCCCTGACCTGGCCCGCCCTGACCTGGCCCGCCCTGACCTGGCCCGCCCTGACCGGGCCCGCCCTGACCGGGGCCGCCCTGACCGGGGCCGCCCTGACCGGGGCCGCCCTGACCGGGGCGGCCCTGAACCGGCCCGGCCCAGGCCGGGTCGGCCGGCGCGCTGCCCACCTGGGTGGGGGGATGCGGGGCCTGGTCGGCGGCGATGATGCTGGCCAGCGGCTCGGGCCAGAAGGCGCCGACGGTGCCGGGCAGCGGCGGCCCGAGGGCCGAGACCATGGCGGTGAGCTGGGCCAGCCCGATCCGCCTGGCCGGGTCCTTGGCCAGGCAGGCCGTGATGAGCTGCTGCAGGCTGGCCGGGATGCCGCTCAGGTCGGGCTCGCCGGTGACGACCCGGTAGAGGATGGAGGCGGCGCTGCCGCCGCCGAACGGCGCGTTGCCGGTCGCCGCGTAGGCGAGCACGCAGCCGAGCGAGAAGACGTCGCTCGGCGGGCCCGCCTGCTGGCCCTCGGCCTGCTCGGGCGACATGTAGCCGGGGGTTCCGACCACCATCCCGGCCGAGGTCAACTGGGTGCCCTCGAACGCGCGGGAGATGCCGAAGTCGATCACGTGCGGCCCGTCGGCCGCCAGCAGCACGTTGCCGGGCTTGAGGTCCCGGTGCACCAGGCCGCAGCCGTGCACCGCGCGCAGCGCGTCGGCCAGGCCGGCCGCGAGCCGCCAGACGGCGTTCTCGGCCAGCGGGCCGTGCCTGCTGACCACGTCGGCCAGCGGCGGGCCGGGGACGTAGGCGGTGGCCAGCCAGGGCGGGTCGTCGTCGACCCCCGAGCCGACCACCGGCGCGGTGTACATGCCGCTGACCAGGCGGGCCGACGCGACCTCCTGGCGGAACCGGCGCAGGAACTCCGGATCGCGGGCCAGCTCCGGGTGCACGACCTTGATCGCGACCGCCCTGCCGCCGGGGGAGAAGCCGAGGTAGACGCGGCCCATGCCGCCCGAGCCGAGGCGGGCGCGGAGCGCGAACTCCCCGACCACCCGCGGATCGTTCGCGGAAAGCGGTTCCATCTGTACTCCTATGCCGCCGAGCCACCCTGGCCGCCCAGGCCCCTCAGGCCACTGAGCCGTCAGACCCCCGAGCTCTCAGCCAGCACGCAGAGATTACCCGGATTGCCCGCAAGAAGTAATCCTTGCGGGCAATCCGGCCCCGACGCCGCAAGCCGGGGGGCGTGGTTCTCGCCTGGGGCCCAAGCCCCAGGCGAGGCGGCTGTCTGCTAGCCGTTACTTCGAAAGGGCGCCGCCGACGTACTGCGCCTGCCCGGGCAGGTTGTCCAGGGCGATGTTGAGCGTGAGCACATTGACCCCGGGCTCGCCCAGGAACTCGATATTCCGGGCCTTGGTGTTCTCGCTCACCAGCTTCTGGACCTCAGACACCGGCAGGTGCCTGGTGGCCGCCACCCGGTCAACCTGGATGGCCGCGTTCGCCGGCGAGATGTCCGGGTCGAGCCCGGACCCGGACGAGGTGACCGCGTCCGGCGGGATCTCGGACACCGGCACGTGGTCGAACGCCGCGATCTGGGTCTGGAGCTGCTTGACGTCGGTGACCAGGTCCGGGTTGTTCGGACCGAGGTTGGCCGCGGCCGAGAAGCCGGGGTCGCAGCCGTAGTCGGTGGCATCGCCGCTCGTCGCGGAGGAGGGCCGGGGCTGGAAGTACTGCGCCAGCGGGTCCCCCTTCGCGTTGACGAACTCCTGGCACAGCAGCGAGGAGCCCACGACCTGGCCCTTGTAGGTGACCAGCGATCCGTCGGCCTGGTTCTTGAACGCCGCCTGGGCGACGCCCCACATCACCACCGGGTAGGCGATGCCGCAGATCACCGTGAAGACGAGCAGCAGGCGCAAGGCCGCGATGTACTGCCTGATAGAGGATGGAATTCGGTTCATGGCGCGATCACCTGAATCCGGGGATGTTCATGATGATGAGGTCGATTATCTTGATGCAGGCGAACGGGAGGATCAGGCCGCCGACGCCGTAGATCCACAGGTTCCTGCGGAGCATCTGGCTGGCCGACGACGGCTTGTAGCGGACGCCGCGCAGCGCCAGCGGGATCAGCGCGACGATGATCAGCGCGTTGAAGATGATCGCCGAGGCGATCGCCGAATCCGGGCTGTGCAGCTTCATGATGTTGAGCTTCTCGAGCCCCGGGAAGACCCCGGCGAACATGGCCGGGATGATCGCGAAGTACTTCGCCACGTCGTTGGCGATGGAGAAGGTCGTCAGCGCGCCCCTGGTGATCAGGAGCTGCTTGCCGATCTCCACGATCTCGATGAGCTTCGTCGGGTTGGAGTCCAGGTCCACCATGTTCCCGGCCTCCTTGGCGGCCGAGGTTCCGGTGTTCATCGCCACGCCGACGTCGGCCTGGGCGAGGGCGGGCGCGTCGTTGGTGCCGTCGCCGGTCATCGCGACGAGCTTGCCGCCCTCCTGCTCCTTCTTGATCAGCGCCATCTTGTCTTCCGGCGTCGCCTCCGCGAGGAAGTCGTCGACGCCGGCCTCCTCGGCGATGGCGCGCGCGGTCAGCGGGTTGTCGCCGGTGATCATGACGGTGCGGATGCCCATCGCCCGCATCTCCGCGAACCGCTCGCGGATGCCCTCCTTGACGATGTCCTTGAGGTGGATGACGCCGAGGGCCCGGGCAGCGCCGGTTGCGGAATCCCGCTCGGCCACCACCAGGGGCGTGCCGCCGGCCTCGGAGATCGAGTCGACGATGTCGCCGAGCTCGGCCGGCGGGGTCCCGCCGTTCTCCCTGATCCAGTTCGCGACCGAGCTGGCCGCGCCCTTGCGGACTTCGCGCCCGTCGGCCAGGTTCACACCGCTCATCCGCGTCTGCGCGGTGAACGGCACGAACTCCGCGCCGGCCAGTTCGCCGTCGGACCGCTCGCGGATGCCGAAGTCCCTCTTGGCGAGGACGACGACCGAGCGGCCTTCCGGCGTCTCGTCCGCCAGCGACGACAGCTGCGCCGCGTCGGCCAGCGCAGCAACGGACACACCGCCGACAGGCAGGAACTCGGACGCCTGGCGGTTGCCGATGGTGATCGTGCCGGTCTTGTCGAGCAGCAGCGTGTTCACGTCGCCGGCCGCCTCGACCGCACGGCCGGACAGGGCGAGCACGTTCCGCTGCACCAGCCGGTCCATGCCTGCGATGCCGATCGCCGACAGCAGCGCCCCGATCGTGGTCGGGATCAGCGCGACGATCAGCGCGACCAGGATGACCAGGGTCTGCGGCGCGTTGGAGTAGTACGCCATCGGCTGCAGGGTCACCACCGCGAGGACGAAGATCAGCGTCAGCGAGGCGAGCAGGACGTTCAGCGCCACCTCGTTCGGCGTCTTCTGCCGAGAGGCGCCCTCGACCAGGGCGATCATCCGGTCGATGAACGTCTCGCCCGGCTTGGAGGTGATGTGGACGATGATCTGGTCCGACAGCACCTTGGTGCCGCCGGTCACCGCCGACCGGTCGCCGCCGGACTCGCGGATGACCGGCGCAGACTCGCCGGTGATGGCCGACTCGTCGACCGAGGCGACGCCGTCGACGACGTCGCCGTCGCCGGGGATGACCTCGCCCGCCTCGACGACCACGTAGTCGCCGATGGTGAGCGCGGTGCCGGGCACCTGCTCCAGGCGGAGCGAGCTAGGCGAATCGCCGGGCTTCCACCCGATCAGCCGCCGCGCGACCGTCTCCCGCTTGGTCCGGCGCAGCGTCTCCGCCTGCGCCTTGCCGCGGCCCTCGGCGACCGCCTCCGCCAGGTTGGCGAAGAGCACGGTCAGCCACAGCCAGGCGGTGATCGTCCAGGCGAAGATCGACGGCTGGACGATCGCGTCGTAGACGGTCAGCACCGAGCCGATCTCGACCACGAACATGACCGGGTTCTTGATCTGGACCCGGGGGTCCAGCTTCTTGAACGCGTCCGGCAGCGACGTCCAGAGCATCTTGGGGTCGAGGAAGCCGCCGCCGACCCGACGCCCCGGAGCAACGACGTCCTGGGCGGTCAGCGTGGAATCGCGGTCCGTTACCTCTGGTGATTTTGTTTCTGATTGCGGAGTACGTGGGGACATCAGTGCAGTCCTTCAGCGAACGGCCCTAGCGCGAGCGCGGGGAAGTAGGTCAGGCCGACGAGGATGATGATCACGCCGATGAGCAGGCCGGCGAACAGCGGCTTGTGCGTCTCGAGCGTGCCGGCCGACGCTGGCACCGGTTGCTGTTTAGCCAGCGAGCCGGCCAGGGCGAGCACGAAGATCATCGGCGCGAATCTGGCGATCAGCATCACGATGCCGCCGCTTACCTGGTACCAGGTCTGGGCGGTGCCCAGCCCGGCGAACGCGGAGCCGTTGTTATTGGCCATCGAGGTGAACGCGTACACGACCTCGGTCAGGCCGTGCGGCCCGGCATTGAAGATCGCTCGCCGCGGTACCGAGAACCCGAGCGAGAGCCCGGCTCCGATCAGCGCGGCGCCGGGTGTCGCCAGGATGTAGAGCGCCGCGTACTTCATCTCGGACGGGCGGATCTTCTTCCCGATGTACTCGGGGGTCCGGCCGACCATCAGGCCGCCGATGAACACGGTGAGGACGGCGAGCATGAGCATGCCGTACATGCCGGCTCCGACACCGCCGGGTACCACCTCGCCGAGCATCATGTCGAACAGCAGGATCCCGCCGCCGAACGCGGTGAACGAATCGTGGAAGCTGTTCACCGCCCCGGTGGATGTGACCGTGGTCGACCCGCCGAAGAGCGACGATCCGGGGATGCCGAACCTGACTTCCTTGCCCTCCATCGCGGCGCCGGCCTGCTGCAGGGCGGTGCCCGCGTGCTGCCACTCGAAGAAGCGTGATGCCGCCCACCGCGATCAGCCAGAGGGACGCCATCACGGCGACGAGCAGGTAGCCCTGCCGGTTGTCCTTGACCATCTTGCCGAAGGTGCGGCAGAGCGCGAACGGGATCACGAGGAGCAGGAAGATCTCGAACCAGTCGGAGAACCCGTTCGGGTTCTCGAACGGGTGGGCCGAGTTCGCGTTGAAGAACCCGCCGCCGTTGTTGCCGAGCTCCTTGATGACCTCCTGCGAGGCCACCGGGCCGCCGACGATCGACTGCATGCCGCCGGACAGCGTGTGGACCGCGCTCGTGAGGTTGAAGTTGTCGATCACGCCGGTGGACATCAAGATGATGCCGCCGATGATCGAGAACGGGATCAGCAGCCGGATGGTGACCCTGGTCAGGTCGACCCAGAAGTTGCCCAGCCGGTCGGTCTTGTTCCTGGTGAAGCCGCGGATGAGCGCGATCGCCACCACGATGCCGACCGCCTGCGGAGAGGAAGTTCTGCACGGCGAGGGCGGCCATCTGGGTGACGTAGCCCATCGTGGACTCGCCCGAGTAGTTCTGCCAGTTCGTGTTGGTGACGAACGAGGCGGCGGTGTTCCAGGCCGTCACCGGGTTGACGTTGGCCATCCCGTTGGAGTACGGCAGCCAGTGCTGGATCCGCTCGATGCAGGTAGACGAGGAGCACCGAGACGAAGGAGAACGCGAGCAGCGAGCGCGCGTAGGTGCCCCACTTCTGGTCCGCCTCCGGGTCGATGCCCATCACCCGGTAGAGGCCGAGCTCCACCCTGGAGTGCTTCTGCGAGGTGAAGATGCGGGCGATGTAGTCGCCTAGTGGCTTGTAGAAGACCGCGAGCGCGACGACGAGCAACACGATCTGCAGGATGCCTGCCAGTGAGCTATTCATCTAGAAACGCTCCGGCCTGACTAGGGCGTACACGAGGTACACCGTGAGGAGGATCGCGACGATTAGCCCGATCCAGTTCTCAGCGCTCAAGGTGCTCAACCCCCTTGACGATGAGGATGAGCACGGCGAAGACGATGATCGTCAGGCCGACGTAGAGGAGATCCGACATCACAGCTCCTGTAGAAGGAATGTGTTACGGATCAATCAAAACGCAGGTCACCGGCGGTAATCCCGGTCCTGACGGCAGCTATGCAGCAGAACGGTCGTTCCTAACAGACCCCATGCGAGGGGACGTCAGTGGTCGATCCCGTGGTCGATTCCGTGCTCGATCTCGCGGTCGATCTCGTGCAGCAGCACCCGCCGTCCGCGCAGCGACCACGACCGCTTCATCCGGCCGTCCCCCAGCTCGTCCATCAGCGCCGAGGGCGGCACCGCGAGCACCGGGCACTTGGCGTGCGCGAGGCAGTACCGGCCGATCGACTGGCGCAGCGCGCGGCCGATCGGCGAGCGCCGCCCGGTCCCGATGACGAGCAGGTCGCCGGGCGGAGTCGGCGACGTCGACCAGCACCGGGCCGGGGTCGCCGCGCTCGATCCGCGCCAGCACGGTCACGTCGTCCGGCAGCCCGCCCAGGCCCGCGTCGAACGCGTCCGCCAGCCGCTGCTTGGCCGCATCGCGCCAGATCTGGCGAAGGTAAGGCGAGGGATGGGAGCGCTCGGCGAAGTCGCCGCCCGGCGGGACCCAGGCGATCACCGCCACCAGCGTGGCCTGCCTGTCCCGTGCCTCATCGGCCGCCCGGCGCAGCGCCTGCAGGCTCCCGAGCGATCCGTGTACTCCGACCACGACCCGACGCACCGCGGCCACGATGGCTCGCCTCCTGAATTCGCAGTAAACCCCTTCGTCCATCAAACAGCGCGACGCGGGCCGAGCCGTCCCGTCCTTGCGAGACCCTAACGAGACATAATCGAAACGTTACGTTTGATTAGCTTTTGGACACTTTCCGTCACTTAAATCAAAATCGTCATCTCGAACGGACCGTTTGCTCCACCCGTAACGTCCGTGTCCTCAGGCACCGTTGACGGCGGTGACGCCGGTCAGCGTGCCGACGTAGGCGGTGTCCCCCGCCAGCGAGAGCGACGAGAAGTGCGGCAGTCCGGCGCCGATCTCGATCTGACTCCTGATCGCGCCGGTGGCCGAGCTCAGCTCGTACAGGGTGCCGCTGGTGCCCCCAGCCGAGTTGTAGGCGGTGACCCAGGCCGCGCCGCCGCCGAGGACCGGCGACCCGTTGCCGTCGGCCGGCCCGCGCCAGCGAATGTCGATCTTCCGCTGCGCCGCGCTGACGTAGACGGCCGCCATGCCGCCGCTATGGCAGGGCTCGTAGACCATGGACCCGCTGGTCGCGGTGCCGCCGAAGGCCCGGCAGACGTGCAGCGACGCCAGCTCGTGCCCGATCCCGCCCAGGTGCGCGGTGGACAGCAGGTAGCCGACGCCGCGCTTGCCGACGATGAACGTGGTGTTCGGGTCGCCCGCCGCGATGACCGGCTCGGTGGAGCCCAGGTCGAGGTCGCTGGCGTTGTCGGCCGCCCAGGTGGCCGGGGCGAAGTAGCCGTTGCGGTGCAGGACCGGGCTGAGGCTGGTCACCGAGTCGCTCCCGTCGTAGGGGTCGCCGGGGCCCGCCGCGCCGTTCCCGGTGGAGACCCACAGGCCGCCGTTCGGCTCGACGACCGGGCCGTCGGTCCCCCAGACGGCGCCCTCCCGGCTGGTCGGGGTGTGCCAGCTCACCAGCGGGCCCTTGCCGTTGAGGGCGACCCCGACGACGCCGCCGATGTAGGCGCCGCAGTCGCCCGCCAGCCCGCCGAACGCGGCGTAGACCCGCCCGTCGTCGATCGCGAGGGCCGGGCGCTGCTGGTTATAGGCGGGCTGGTTCGCCTCGGTCGGCTGGTCGAGGTCGCGTTTCACCTCGACCTTGCCGTCGGCCACCGACAGCCCGAACAGCACGTGCTGGTACCCGGTCGTCTCCGCCACCGCGTAGACGAGCCCGTTGCGCTGGTCGTAGACGGGCGTGCCGGTGATGCCGAGCGGGAAGATGTCGCCGCACCCGTGCAGGGCCGACTGCGGCACCGGGGTGCCGACGTGGGCGCGCCAGACCGTCTTGCCGGTCGCCCGGGAAATGGCGTAGACGCTGTCGTTTTCCGTCGCGGCGATGACGTCGCCGCCGACCACCAGCGGCTGGCCGTAGACGGCGCCGTCCAGGGGCGCGGTCCAGGCGAGGGCTGAGCTTCCCGGCCGTCGGCAGCCGCGGGGCGACGCCGGTCCGCTGCGCGTTCTGGCCGAACTCCGGCCAGGCCGCCGCCGGGTGCTCCGCCGCCGGGCCGCCGGCTGTCGTGGCCGGTGCCTGGGCGGTCGGGGTGGCGCTGGCGGGCGCGCTGCCCGCCACCGCGCCGCCCCCGGTGCAGGCGGCGACGACGCACGCCGCCGCCGCCAGTGAAGTCCCCCGCATGATCGCTTCCCAACGCTGGCGGACCCCGGCCGCCGTCCCGTCGGCCCCGGTGATCCGTGCTGCTGCAAGCCGTGACCCTACCAAATTGTTACTCCCCGCATGCGATAAGTTCCCAGCGTGTCCTGGCATGATGGGTGAACTATGGACGACAACCTATTTTCGCAACCCCCGGGGGAAGCGTCCTTCGTGGCGATTGGCGACAGCTTCACCGAAGGCCTTAACGACGCGGCGCCCGGCGGCGGGTACCGCGGCTGGGCCGACCGGCTGGCCGGCCTGATCGCCGTCGAGTACCCGGGACTCCAGTACGCCAACCTCGCGGTCCGGGGCAAGCTGATCCGGCAGATCGTGGCCGAGCAGGTGCCCGCCGCGGTCGCGATGTCGCCCGGCCTGGTCTCGCCTCGCGGCCGGCGGCAACGACATCATCCGCCCCGGCGGCGACCCGGACACGCTGGCCGAGATCTTCGACGGCGCCGTGGCCAGGCTCCGCGCCTCCGGCTGCCGGGTGCTCATGTTCACCGGGGCCGACCTGGTCGGCTTCCCGGTGATGCGGCTGCTGCGGGGCCGGATCGCGGCCTACAACATGCACCTGCGCTCGATCGCCGACGCCCGCGGCTGCGACCTGGTCGACCTGTGGTCCATGCGGTTCCTGCGCGACCTGAGCGCGTGGTCGCCGGACCGGCTGCACCTGACCTCGCAGTCGCACCAGCGGGTGGCGCTGCGCGCGTGCGAGGTGCTCGGCGTCCCGGTCACCGAGGACTGGCGCGTGTCCCCGGCCGATGACGACTTCCGCCCGCTGGCCGCCGTCAAGACCAGCCGCGGATCCTGGCTGGCGGCCCGCCGCGAGGACGCCCGGTGGGCGCGGGAGTACCTGGCCCCGTGGGTGAACCGCCGCCTGCACGGCACCTCCTCCGGCGACGGCGTGACCGCCAAGCGCCCGGCGCTCACCCCGGTCTCGCCGCCCATCCTCATGTAACCCGGGCGGGCGGCAGCGCGGCTGCCTTCGACGCTCCGGCGGGGGATCAAGGCGGCCGGCGCGGCCAGGACGATGGCGAGCAGCACGATGAGGCCGGCGACGATCGGGGCCCACCAGATCCAGTACGTCGTGCGACGGGCCCTGGGCGGCGGCGGTCAGGCCGCCGGCCAGCAGCCCGGCCACCAGCAGGCGTCGCCAGCCGAGCGTCGCGGCCGGGATCAGCGCGACCGCCATCGGCGGCCACGGGTAGTAGGACACCATCACCGGCTCGAAGAACGACCGCAGCGCCAGCGCGAGCGCGACCCACCAGAGCACGCTCGGCCAGCAGCTGATCGGCGGCCACCGGAGCCGCTCCTCGGCCGTCTCGGCCTGGCCCGGCCCAGCGGCGGCGGATGGCGAGCGCGCACAGGCAGGCGAGCACGATCGTGGCCAGCCGGAACGGGCCCGCCGCGACGTTCTGGTTGGCCATGTGCGGGGCCAGCGACGTCCAGATCGTCGGGTGGTTGATGACCGGGGAGTCCGGCTGGCTGGTCACCGACTGGTACGTGTCGTGCCAGTTGGCGATCGCGGCCGCGCCGAGCAGCACCGCCGACGGCAGGGCGGCCCGGACCAGGAACGGCCGGCATCCGCCGCCACGGCAGCAGCGCGAGCATGATCGGCAGCGCCAGCAGCACCAGCGGCTGGACGCAGACCGCCGCCCCGGCCAGCCAGCCCGCCAGCGCGGTCCGCCCGTGCCCTGCGCCAGCACCGCGTAGAGCAGCAGCCCGACCGCGACCGCGTCCTCGGGGTGCCCCCAGCGGGCGCAGACCGTCCACAGGACGCCGCGCCCCGGCCAGCGCCAGCAGCCCGCGCGTCCAGCGCGGCACGCCGAGCCGCTCGGCCAGGGCGTCGGCGGCGAACAGCGGCAGGCAGCCGATCGCGATCTGGTACGGCCCGGCCAGCAGCCAGACCGCCGGGTGCAGGTTGTCCGGGCCGGGGATCGCCAGCGACAGGTGGAACGCCGCGATCAGCGCGGCGCACGGCAGCAGGATGACCGCCGCGCCCGGCAGCGAGATCAGGCCGGTGGGCGGCGCGTACAGGCCGCCGACGTTCCCGTGCGCGAGCCGGGTGGTCGCGATCAGCGTGCCCCACAGGTCGTACGGCAGCGCCCACTCCGAGCGCCCGATCAGCGTCGGGCCCCAGGTCGTGGTGAACATCCCGACCAGGACGAGGCCGACCGAGGCGATCAGCGGGAACATCCGCCGCCTGATCCGCTCCCGCATCCCGCCCCCTTGCTGTCTGTCTCCGGTTGACGGGGAGAGTCGCCCCCGTTCCGTTGCCGGTGAACTGCGTTGCGGAACGCGTGTTAGATTACAGGCGTCAGCCGGGGCGGTCATCCGCCTGCAGGCTGATGGCGCGTCAGGGAGCGAAGCCGGTGAAGCCCGCGCAGCGGGCCATTCCGGCGCTGTCCCGCAACTGTGACGATCCCGCCCCGCGGGGTCCAAGCCAGGTCGACTCCTGCCGCGCCGGACGACATCGACCCTCGTGGGAAGGGCGATCCGTCCCGGCCGCCGCGGGCGTCGCTCCCGGCCGGCCGGCGGTCTCGCCTTCCTTCCCGCTTATACCGGGAGGAAGTGGCACCCGATGAGAACCCCCCAGCGGCTCTGCGGCCGCCGTCGCTGGCGGCCGTCGCCGCGGCCGCCGTCGCTGGCCGGCTGCTCGTCGGCCGGCAGCAGCGACCGCCGCGTCCGCAGCCGCGCCCGCGCCCGGCGCCACGCCCGCGAGTCCGCCCTGCGTGCCGGTCTTCCCGATCACCGTGACCGCCGCCAACGGCAGCGGTGACGATCAAGCGCCGAGCCGACCCGGATCGTCTCGCTCGACCCGACCGCGACCGAGGACCTGTACGCGATCGGCGCCGGGACCGCAGGTCGTCGCCGTCGACCAGGACTCCGACTACCCGCCGGGCGTGCCGAAGACCAGCCTGTCCGGCCTCACCCCGAACATCGAGGCGATCGCCAAGTACAACCCGTCCCTGGTCGTCGCCTCGCAGAACTCGGGCGGCCTGGTCAGCGGGATGAGCAAGCTCGGCATCCCGGTGCTGATCGAGCCGGCCGTCGCCACCCTGGACGCCGCGTACGCGCAGATCGAGCAGATCGGCCAGGCGACCGGCCACGCCAGCCAGGCCGACCGAGGTCGTGACGGACATGAAGCAGCAGATCGCGACGCCGTGGCGCAGGCCGGCACCGCGCACCAGGGCACGACCTACTACTGGGAGCTGAGCGCCAACCCGTACTACTCGGCCACCTCGACCACGTTCATCGGGCAGGTCGTCGGCCTGTTCGGGCTGAAGAACATCGCCGACGCCGCGGGCAAGCCCGCCGACGGCGGTTACCCGCAGCTGTCGCAGGAGTACATCGTCACGGCCAAGCCGCAGCTCATCTTCCTGGCCGACAACCAGCCCGCCGACGGCGGCCAGAGCCCCGGCCGTGGTCGCCAAGCGGCCCGGCTGGTCGGGCATCCCGGCCGTGCAGAACCACGAGATCATCGGCCTGAACGACGACATCGCCTCGCGCTGGGGACCGCGGCTGCCGCAGCTGGTCGCGCGAGATCGCCCGGCGATCGAGCAGCGCCAAGTCGTGAGCGGGCAGCGCTGAGGAAGCCGCGGCCCGCGCAAGCTCGGGCGTTCGGCCTCGCGGCGGCCTTCCTGATCGCCGCGATGCTGGTCAGCGCGCTCGTCGGCGCGGCCGACCTGAATCCGCTGGCCACCGCGGCCGCGCTGCGCGGACAAGATCCCGTTCGTCCACCTGCCGTCCGGCCTGTCGCCGCTCGACCGCGCCGTGCTGTTCCAGATCCGGCTGCCGCGGGTGGTGCTCGGCGCGCTGGTCGGCGGGCTGCTCGCCATGGCCGGCGCCGGCTACCAGGGCGTCTTCCGCAACCCGCTGGTCGACTCCGGGATGCTCGGCGCGTCGGCCGGCGCCGGGCTCGGCGCGACGCTCGCGATCGTCTACCTCGGCGCGGCTCGGGCCGGGCGTCGTCCCGGTCGCCGCGTTCGTCGGCTCGCTGGCCGGGGTCGCGGTCGCCTACCTGACCGGCGCCGCGGCCAGCAGGCGGACCGGCTCGGCGACGGCGTCGCGACGCTGCTGCTGGCCGGGATCGCGGTCGGCATGCTTCCTCACCGCCGTGCAGACGTTCGTGCTGCAGCGCTCCGCCGCAGGACATGCAGCCGGTCTACAGCTGGCTGCTCGGCTCGCTGTCCGGCGCGACCTGGCAGCAGGTGACGTCGATCCTGCCCTACGCCGCCGTCAGCATCGGTCGTGATCCTGCTGCACGGCCGGCACCTCGACGTGCTCGCCGTCGGCGACGAGGAGGCGCGCGCGCTCGGCCTGCGGCCCGGCCGTCGTGCGCGCTGATCGTCGTCGCCGCCTGCGCGCTCGCCGCGGCCAGCGCGGTCGCGGTCAGCGGCCTGATCGGCTTCGTCGGGATCGTCGTGCCGCACGTGGCGCGCCGCCTGGCCGGGCCCGTCCTACCGCAGCGTGCTGCCGCTGTCGCTGCTCGGTCGGGGCCGGGTTCCTCGTGCTCGCCGACACGCTGGCCCGCACCGTGCTGTCGCCCGGCCGAGCTGCCGATCGGCGTGGTCACCGCGCTCGTCGGCGCGCCCGCGTTCGTCTGGGTCCTGCGCGGCACGCGGCGCGGTCGGGGCACCGTGAGCAGTGACCTCGCTCGCCGTCGCGCGACCTGGCCGTGACCCTGGACCGCACCCCGGTGCTGCGCGGCGTCAGCTGCGCAGTGCCGCGGCCGGCGGCTGGCTGGCGCTGATCGGGCCGAACGGCGCGGGCAAGTCCACCCTGATCCGCGCCGCCGCCGGGCTGGTGCCGTACCAGGGGACGGTGCTGCTCGACGGCGCCGACGTCGGCGTCGCTGCGCGGCGCGGGACCGGGCCCGGCTCATCGCCTACGTCCCGCAGGAGCCGGTGCTGCCGCCGGACATGACGGTCGCGCAGTACGTGCTGCTCGGCCGCACCCCGCACCTGGGCTACCTCGGCGCGCCGGGCCGGCACGACCGGGCACGTGGCCGGCGGCCGCGCTGGACCGGCTCGACGTCGCGCGGTTCGCCGCAGCGGCGGCTGGCCCGGCTGTCCGGCGGCGAGCGGCAGCGGGTGGTGCTCGCCCGGGCGCTGGCCACCGAGCCGAGCGTGCTGCTGCTCGACGAGCCGACCTCGATGCTGGACGTCGGCCACCAGCAGCAGGTGCTCGAGCTCGTCGACGGGCTGCGCCGGGACGGCGGGCTGACCGTGCTGTCCACGCTGCACGACCTGACCGCCGCCGGCCAGTACGCCGACGAGCTGGTGCTGCTGCACGAGGGCCGGGTGGCGGCGGCCGGCCCGCCGCCGCGGTGCTGACCGCCGCCCTGATCGAAACCGTCTACGCGGCCGCGTCGCCGTCAGCGTGGTTGCGGACGGCGCCGACGGTCGCCCCGGTCCGGCGCCGGCCCGCTGACGGCGAGCGGCCGGCCGGGTAAGACCAGGGTCCGTTCGATAAAGGGCTTTTCTTTTGCTTTTCCCCGCCGTCCGGCGCCGGTAAGATCGCGGTGCCCGGGCAGATAACCGGCTCGGGTCGGAGTACTGTCTGCATAAAGCGTCCGATGCCATCGGCTTATAGGGGCCGCCATGTATCAGCCTTATCCGGGCGGCGACCAGCCGCCCGAGCCGTCGGGCAGTCCGAGGCGCCGGTCCGGTGCCCATCCCGCAGTCGGTGACCCGGGCGGTGCAGGTCATGTACGTCGGGCGCGGCGGCGAGCCTGATCGGCATCGTCATCGAGCTGTTGACGACGGCTTCGCTGCGATCAAGATCGCCGACCATCACCAGGAACGGCAAGAGGCTGACGGCGACCCAGGTGAACGAACACCTACCACGTGGACGATCGGTGCTCGTCGTCGTCGGGCTGATCGGCATCGCGCTGTGGCTCTGGATGGCGCAGAGCAACAAGGCGGGCAAGAACTGGGCGCGGATCATCTCGACGGTGTTCTTCGCCATCGACACGATCGGCGCGATCGGCGGCCTGGCCGGCGGCCGCGATCTCCGGCGGCGGCGCGAACCGGATCTACTGGCTCGTCGTCTGGCTCATCGGCGCGGCGCGATCATCCTGCTCTGGCAGCGCTCGTCGACCGAGTACTTCAAGGGCGCGCCGCGCCCCTGACCAGCGCCGAGTGGCCGGCCCGGGATGAGCGGGCCGGCCATCGCCGGTTCGGGCCGGGTCGGGCCCCGGCGCGCGGCCGTTAGGCGGCCGCGCCGCCCCAGACGGCGACCCGGGTCGGGGCGATGGTCACGACCACGCGGGAGTCGCCCGGACCGTCGTGCTCGCTGCAGGTCGGCGCCGCCGTACTTGGCGCCCACCTTCTTGGCGAACGTCGTAGTCGGGATCGGCCGTGATCTGCGCGTCGCCGCGCAGCTCCACGTACCGGTAGGGGTTGGCCGGGTCGAGGATGAGCAGGCTGCAGGCCGGGTTGGCCTGCAGGTTCTTCACCTTCTGGCGGGAGGTGTTGAGCGACAGCTTGACCGTGTCGCCCTCGGCCAGGAACCAGATGGCCGGACAGCTGCGGCCGTCCGCTGGCCCCGATGGTGCCGAGCACGGCGACCTGCGCGTTGAGCAGATCGCGGTGCGTGTCAGGAATCGTTGTCATGACACGTACTCTACGACGCTGCCACTGGAGATGTACTGGGGGAGGTCACGTCCCGATCGGCGACGCGATCCACTTTCTCTTCCTATCAGGACGTCGCGATTCCGCCCAGTCGTTCGCGAAGCGGGCGCAGAGACGAGAAGTAGATAGGGCATCTGGTCGGCGATAGAGAGGGCTCGACCGTGAGAGAATCTGACTCACAGAAGCGAAGCGGTTACGGAATGATGGCATAATTCGCTTATGAGCGCGCGCGACAGCCTGGAAACGGATACGCGTGTTGTTGATGCTCCTGATGTGCCTCGTGAGACGGCCGGGTCGCCGCGAGGCCAAGTGCTTGACGACCCGGAGAGGCGGCGCGAAGAATCCGCCGAGTCGCAGCAGCGAGTAGACGGCGCCAGGGGAATCGGGTCCGTTCAAGGTGGACCGCTCCGAGCTTGGCCGATTCGACCTCAGGCGCGCCGGGCTGCCGGACATGACCATTGAATCTGCGACCAAGTACATCGCCGAGCACCGGGACTCACGCCCTTGGCTGGAAATGACCGACCACGCGTCGCCCGAGGCGCGGCGCATCATCGCGGCGATGGACGCCGCCGGCGGCCACGCCCACATCCGCCACGAGGGCTGGGTAACCGAAGAGGCGAACCGGAGGCGCGTTACCCACCGGGAGGATCCCGCGCAACTTGACCCGGAAAAGAGGAGCCCTGGGCATTGACGGCCTCCGGCCAGACGCTCAGCGCCATCGGTGCGGCGACACCGCAACCCGGATTACGGATCCGGATGCCTTCGCCACCGCATTCGTCCGTGGCGTCGAGCATCCCAAGAGTCCGCGAGGCGCTGGACAGGCCAACCGACTCAGGCAAAAGGCCTAGCGAGGTGGTTCTGCCGATCTCGGATCTGCTGGGGCCGGATGGCCACCGTGACTGCACCGGCTGGCGGCTGAAGCCAGTGGACGGTGAGCATGGAAGGCGCGCTACGGAATCGAGAGCGATTGGATCACAGACGAGAGCGGAAGGGCGCAGAACCGGACGTTCCCGAGCCGCGAGGCGGCGCCGATGTCGCACGCTTCGAGGGCGGTGAAATAGTCTTTGCCTTCGCGCGCAACGACACCGAGAAACGCTATGAGGTTGTCACGATGTTCCCCCGGCCTGCCCAGCCGCAACCGGCAGACGACCACACCAGAATGAGCTAAAGGAGCAGCGTGATGGCACCGTTTTACTGGGAACGTCATCCGAACGGCCCGTTTGCGACGCTCATCGAGGTCGCGACCACTTACCTCGACCCAGAAAACTACGATCTGGATGCGCTGAAGACCCTTGCGAGGCGCGAAGACGACGAGGAAATGCGGGTATTCAAGTTCGAGCTTCGTGAGGCCGTGAAGGACCCGAGCCAGCTACCGGGGGACGAGCTATTCGAGTCGGTCCAGTACGAGGACGGCAGCCGAGAGGCGTTCCTGCACCGACTCTGGCACGAGCTCTACGGCGATGAGATCCCCTGACCCCCGCGAATTACTCCGAGTCGACCTTGGCGAAGCCGCGGACGTCAGGGAACGGCGGGTCGTCGCCCGGCTTGAGGTCGACCTGGAAGGTGTTGAGCAGCATCGCCAGCATGGAGAAGTTGCCCAGGCAGCCGATGATGTCGACCAGGCCCGCCTCGCCCCACTCGGCCTGGGCGGCGTCGAACGTCGCCTGGTCGACGAAGTGGTCGCGCAGGATCTGGGTGGCGAAGGAGTAGAGCAGCTGCTCGTCCGGGTGCCCGAAGTGCGGCACCTCGTTGCCGGCGAGCTCCTTGATCGATTCGGCCGAAACGCCGGCCGCGATCGCCTTCTTGTCGTGCGCGTTCCATGAGTACTGCGCGTCGAAGTGGCGGGCCGCGATCAGCAGCGAGAGCTCGCGCAGGCGCTCGTTGATGCTGGCGTCGAATCGGCAGTAGGCGCCGAGCGCGTCGACCTTCTCGGCCAGCTCCGGCGAGCGCAGCCAGATCAGGAACGGCCCGCGGGTAGCGCCGCGCTTACTGGCGATGGCGTCGCTGATCTCCTGCTGGCGCGGGGTGAGATCGGTAAGGGCGGGCAGGCGCATGGGGTTTCCCGTCGATCGCTTCGGTGGCACTGTTTCTAAGGCGCTGTTCACGCACATTGTGGCTGCTACGGCCGCTACTTCGACGAACGCTAAGAATGCAGGCTGAGCCGGCCGGCCGCGCCCGGGCGGCTGTAATCTCACGCCATGACGGTCATCAAAGTGGAGAACGTGGAGCGGCTCGGCCGCGGCGGCGGCGTGGTCACGGTCCCGCTTATCACCCGGCAGTCGGCCGAGGAAGAGAACCTGGTCACGACCGGCATCAGCAGCTACCCAGTCGGCAAGGGCGCGCCACCGCACTCGCACAACTGCGACGAGCACGTAACGCTGCTCGCAGGCACGGCCGAAGTGGAAATCGACGGCAAGATCACGCCGCTCGTGCCCGACGACACCACCTACGTCAAGGCCGGCATCGTGCACTGCTTCCGCAACACCAGCGCCACCGAGCCGATGAAGATCCTCTGGGTCTACAGCTCCGCCTACGTCACCCGTACGTTCGCTGACACCGGCATCACCGTCGAGCACCTCTCCGCCGCCGACCAGATGTCCAAAGACGACGACGAGTAGCCCGCTTACCCGACCCGCCGCATCGTTGTAGCCCTGTGGCCCACAGGGCTACATCGGAATTAGCCCTGTGGGCCACGAGCCCGCAACGGAATTAGCCCTGTGGGCCACAGGCCCGCTAGATGCGTGCCGGTGGGCCACAGGGCCAATTGAACGAGGCGGCTACGCGGCCGCCGCTTCCTTGAGGAAGCGCCGGATGGCGTCGTTGAACAGATCAGGCCGCTCCCAGTACATCGAGTGCGGCGCGTCCGTCACAACTTCCACTCGCGCGTTCGGCAGTAGCTCGCCCGCGCGGCGGACGGTGGCTGGCGATAGCACCGCGTCCTTCTCGCCCGCGAGCAGCAGCAGCGGAAACGGGGCGGCGGCGAGATCGGAGACGGTCGGCCCGTCGCTGTTGAGGTTGGTCAGGTCCTGCATCTTGGCCGTGTTGAACGTGCCCATCTGCCGGAACAGGAACGCCATGTCGGGCCGCCGGGCCCGGAACTCCGGCGTCATCAGCCGGTCGAGCACCGGGATCTTCTCGGCGACGGCGCGGTCGGCCTTGACCAGGTCGGTCAGCTCGGGGTGCCGGAGGCCGCCCGAGCGAGTGCGCCAAGATGACGCCGGACGCCAGGTCCGGCCGCAGCAGCGCCGCCTTCAGCGCCGCCGCCGCCCCGATCGACTGCCCCACCAGCACCGCGCGCGACGGCCCGCCGGCCGCGGCCACCGCGTCGAGCACGGCGATGATGTCACCGGGGAAGTTCCGCGCGTCGTGCTCTTCAGTCCACCGCGTGTTGCCGAATCCGCGCAGGTCAACCGTGATCACCGTGTAGTCATCGGCCAGCGCCGCCACCTGCTGCCACCAGGCGGCGTGGTGCCCGCCCGAGCCGTGCACGAACAGCACGCCCGGGCCGGTCCCGTGGGTCTCGTAGTAGACCAGGGCGCCGTCGCTGTCGACGTACGGCATCGGCTACCTCACCGCCGCGTCGTCGGCCGCGGTCAGCGCCGCCTGGGCCTGCTCGGCCGACTCGGGCGCGACCCCGCCGGGGCCGGTCACCCCGGTCCCGGTCCCGATGCCGGCGCCGCCAGGACCGCCGGCCGCCGCGCCCGCCGCGTACTTCTCCGGCACCGGCGGGTACGGCCGCCGCGCGTGGAAGACCAGCTCGATCATTGTGTGATCGGGGTCGTGGATGTAGCAGAACTGCGAGTTGTTCTCCGGCCTGGTGATCACCCGCGTGTGCCTGATCCCGAGCGAGTCCAGGTGGACCAGGAACCCCTCCCAGTCCTCGACCTCGACCGCGAAGTGGTACGGCGCCATCCGGTCCATCGACTCGACCGGGGTGAAGTGCAGGTCGAAGTTCCCCCTGGTCATCAGCACGACCTTGGTGTTCGACTTCGGCTTGATGTACTTCATGCCGAACACCTTCGAGTACCACTCGATGGTCCGCTCGGCGTCCGTGGTCGGGAAGTTGACGTGGTGTATGTAGGCAGGCTTGTCGCTCATGACCCCTCCTCCTCGAATGCCCGGCCCTCCTGGGTGACCGGGTTGGCAAGCGTTCCGATGCCGTCGATCGTGATCTCGACGACCTGGCCCGGCAGCACGGTCGCCGTCTCATCGGTTCCCATCCACACCACGTCGCCCGGGGACAGCGTGATGTAGCGAGAGATGGCGGATATGTACTCGTACGGCCCGAACAGCATGTCCCCGGTCGGGAACGACGCCTTGACCTCGTGATCGACCCGCACCGTGGTGGTCGCGGCGAGCGGGTCGGCGTCGGTGACGATCCACGGGCCCATCGGCTTGAACGTGTCGCTGTTCTTGCACCGCCAGAAGGTCCGGTCGGACTTCTGCCAGCCCCGCGCGCTGACGTCGTTCCCGATTGTCCAGCCCAGGATCGCCTTGCGCGCCTGCTCGGGCGTCGCGTGCCGAATCGGCTGGCCGATGACCGCGACCAGCTCGCCCTCGGCCACCAGCGGCTCGTCGCAGTCGGCGGGCCGCACGATCGGCGACCGGTGACCGGTCAGCGCGCTGTTCGCCCGGTAGCCGATCTCCGGCCTGGTCGGCACCTCGTGCCCGCCGTAGGCCGCCCGCTGCGCGTGCCCCCGGTAGTTGAGCCCCGCGCAGAAAAAAGTCGAGGGGATCACCGGCGGCAGCAGCCGCAGTTCGGCCGCGCGCAGTCGCCGGTGGCTCTTTTCATGGTTTCCGAACGGTCCGCCCGCGACTGGGGTCACCCAGCCGTCTTCTATCAGCCCGTAGACCGGAGTCCCGGCATCCTCAAACCGGCACCAGATCATGCTTGCAGCTTGTGCGAGACGCGCTTGGTGACGAGGTAGCCCTCCAGCCCTTCCGGGCCGCCCTCACGGCCGTAGCCGCTCTCCTTGAAGCCGCCCGACGGGGCCTGCGGCAGCGAGCCGCCGCAGTGGTTGATGGACAGGATGCCCGGCCTCGTAGCCCGCGATGAGCTTCTCCGCCGTCGCCGCCGAGTCGGTGTAGGCGTAGGCCGCCAGCCCGAACGGCAGCGAGTTGGCGAGCTCGAGCGCGTCGTCCAGGTCGTCGAAGGCGGCCACCGGCGCGACCGGCCCGAACGGCTCGTCGTGCAGGATCGCGGCGTCGGCGGGGACGTCGGTCAGCACGGTCGGCTGGAAGAAGTAGCCGTTGCCCTCGATCGGCTTGCCGCCAGTGGTGACGGTGGCGCCGCGGTCGACCGCGTCCTCGATCAGCTTCTGCACGCTGGCCAGCCGCCGGTGGTTCACCATCGGGCCCATCTGCACCCCCGGCTCAAGCCCGTTGCCGACCTTGAAGGCGGCGATGGCCTCGGTGAAGGCCGCCGTGAACTGGTCGTAGATGCTGCGGTGGACCAGGAACCGGCTGGGCGAGGTGCAGACCTGCCCGGCGTTGACGATCTTGGCCCGGGCCGCGCTCCTGGCCGCCTTGACCGGGTCGGCGTCGGCGCAGACGATGACCGGGGCGTGCCCGCCCAGTTCCATGTGGACCGGCTTCATCATCTGGGCGGCCAGCCCGGCCAGGTGCTTGCCGACCGGGATGGACCCGGTGAAGGCGATGAACCTGATCCTCCGGTCCGCGATGACCTGCCGCGAGATCTCGTCGGGTACGCCGAAGAGCAGGTTGAGCACCCCCGGCGGCAGCCCCGCGTCCTCAAACGCGCGGGCGATGAGCGAGACCGTCGCGGGCACTTCCTCGGACGGCTTGATCACGATCGAGTTGCCCGCCGCGAGCGCGGCCGAGATCTTCCGCATCGGGCCGCCGGCCGGGAAGTTCCACGGCACGAACGCGCCGACCGGGCCGACCGGGGTGACCCGGACCGACAGGATCTCGTCCGGGCCTGACGGGATGATCCGCCCGTAGGCGCGGCGGCCCTCCTCGGTGTTCCACTCCAGGCCGGCCGCCGCCCGGTGCACCTCGCCGACGGCCTCGCCCAGCGACTTGCCCTCCTCGAGGGTCATCACCCGGCCGATCTCGTCCGCCCGCTGGTGCAGCAGCGCCGCCGTCTTCAGCAGGATCTTGGACCGAACGTCGGGCCCGGCATCGCGCCACGTCGGGAACGCGCCGGCCGCCGCCGCGATGGCCGCCTCGACCTGGCTCGCCTCGGCGAACGGGACCCGCCCGAGTACCTCCTCGGTGGCGGGGTTGACGACGTCGTCGCCCCGGCCGGCCGCCCCGTACTGCCACTCGCCGTTGATGTAGAGCTTGATCTCCGGGTACTCAGCCGTCGTCATCAGTGCTCTCCGTCCTTCCCGTCGCGTTCCAGCCGCAAGGTCCAGATCGTGTGCGGCGGCGTTTCCTCGTAGTCGTTGGGGCCGTAGCTGTCGTCGACCCGGTCCATGTCGGCCGCGAACTCGACCCGGCCGCCGCACGGCGCGTGGATGAACCGGAAGATGTTGGACCCGACCGTGTGCCGGCCGAGGCGGCGCGCCTCGTGCCAGCCGCGCTCGATCATGTCGTTGGCGCCGACGATGACCTCGTCGATCCGGGCGACCTCGTACGCGCAGTGGTTGATGCCGGCCCGGTCCGGGCGGTGGCAGAGCAGCAGCGTGTGGTGGTCGGTGTCGCCGGGGGCGCGCATGAACACGCCGACCTTGGCGGGCCGGTCGGTCGGCACGAATCCGAGCCGGTCGGTGTAGAACGCGACCGCCTCCTCCCTGCCCGCCTTCGGGATGTCGAGTGCCACGTGGCACAGCCGCAGCGGGCGGACCCGGCCGGGGTGGCCGAGCGGCGAGTTCCACCGGTTGACGTTCCCCGAGCGGTTGGACCCGGGGAAATTGGTCGGCCCTGTCGTCGGGGCGCAGACCGCCAGCCCGACCCCGAACCCGGTCTCGTCGACCGTGTGGGCCACGCCGTCCGCGTCGGTGTAGATGGACCGGTCGGCCAGCAGGTCGGTCGCCAGCTTGTCGAGCGACTCGGGGGTGTCGACGCCCCAGACGATCTCGCGCAGGCTCGACCCGTCCTGGACGGCCCGCGGCAGGTTCGGATCGTCGGCGCCCCGCAGCTCGACGACCTGCCCGGTCTGGGTCGCGAAACGCGCACCCGGGCCATCGCCGCCGATGGGCGCGAGCCCGAAATCCTCGAAGAACCGGGTGCACTCGTCGAGGTCGGTAACGCCGTACACGACTCGTTCCACACGCATGACCGTCACAGGCAGCGTCTCCTCAACTGCTAAAGGGCTTGCTCGCTGGAAGCATAGATGGGTCCATCCGTCAGCAGGCGAAGCCTTTAGTTGCAGGTTCGGACAGTCATCTCCCGGGGGGACGACCACCCGTACCCGCCGGGGTCGCCGCCCGCGCGCCCGCTGGCAAAAAGCGGCATCGTATCGGGCATGCCAGCGGCGACCAGGGCCCCGTGCGCATTACGCGGACTTGGCCTGCGCCGCCCTGACGACCGTCGGCCGGCTCTGCTGGCCGGGGGCCTGCTTGCGGAACCAGTCGGACACGAAGTCGAGGAAGAGCCTGACCCGGGCCGTCGTCTGGGTGCCGGGGGAGTGCAGCGCGTACAGCGGCCGGTCCGGCACGTCGCACTCGGGAAGCACGGTGACCAGCGTTCCGTCCGCCAGTTCGTCGCCGACCAGCCGGATCGGCAGCACCGCGACGCCCCGGCCCGCGATCGCGGCCTTGCGCAGGGTGACGTAGCTGTTGGACGAGTAGACCGGCTCGCTCATCTTGAGGTGCAGCTCGTTCCCGTCCTGGTTCAGGTGCCAGATCGGGTCGTTAGTGTTGACCAGGCAGTCATGGTCGGACAGCTCGGCCGGCTGCAGCGGCTGGCCGGCCCGGTGCAGGTAGCTCGGCGCGGCGCAGAGGGTGAACTTGAGGTCGGCGATCTTCCGCAGCATCAGGTTGCAGTCGCGCACGTGCCTGGTGTGGAAGGCGACGTCGAACCCCTGGTCGAGGAACTCGTAGGAGCGCTCGGACATCCCGCCGACCTCGAACCGGATGTGGATCTTGGGGTACCTGGCGGCGAACGCGACGATCGCGTCGCCGACGTCGTTGCTGCCGATCCACTTCGGGCTGATGACCGCGAGCGAGCCCTCGGGCTTGTCGCGCAGCCCCCGCAGCTGCGCCTCCTCGCGGTCGATCTCCTCGACGATCCGGGTGGCGAACTCCGCGTAGCGGGTGCCGGCCTCGGTCAGGCTGATGGTTCGCGCGGTCCGGTTTACCAGGTGCACGCCGAGCGAGCGCTCGAGCTCGGCGACATGACGTGACACCAGGGAGCCGGAGATCCCGAGCGTGCGCGCCGCCTGGCTGAAGCTGCGGGACTTCGTCACCCCGACGAAGCTGCGCATGACAGTTAGCTGGTCCATTTCACCCCTCGTCGCTGAGGATGCGTCCAATTTAGGCTTCTGTCCAGCTTGCCAGGCCCACTGAACTCGAAAGGTTAGCTTACACGTGGTACACGAAAGCCCCTGACCAGCGCGAAGCCGGACACTCCGCCGCCTGGTGATGCTGGCTACCGCACGGGCACGGGGGTTAGGCCCACCCTGAATTCGGTGGCTAGACCGATCGACCGCGGGCCGGCCGAACCGGAAGGCTGTTGCCATGGACATCGCCATCCCGTCGCGGCTCGGGTCCCTGATGAACGCCGCCGTCCGCAAGCCCGCCGCCTGGTACGCCGGGTTCGCGCTCTACGCAGCCGGGGTCGCCCTGTTCAGCGGCCGGGGCCTGGATCGCTGGTGGGGCATCTGGGCTGCGGGGGGCTACGCCCTTGCCTTCGCGGTCGCGGCAAGCGGCGGCATTCTCGGCCGTCGCGGCCCTCGCCGAGCCTGCGGGGTTCAGGCAGCGGCGCTGGCCGTCGCCGTCGCCGGGGCGCTGGCGGCGCCGCTGGTCTGGCTGGCGACCCGCGAGCCGATCACCCCGGACGCCCTGGTGGTGGGCAGGTCAGGGGTCCTGCTGCTGCACCACGGCAGCCCCTACCTGGGGTCGGCCGCGCTTGCCAGCGGCGGCTGGCTCGCCTACAACCCCTACCTGCCGGTGATGGCGGTCTTCGGCCTGCCGAAGGCGCTCGGCCTGCCCGGCCTGCTGGCCGATCCCCGGCCGTGGCTGGCGGCGGCCACGTTCCTGATCCTGCTGGCCACGTTCAAGATCAGCGGGATCACCAGGATCGGCCGGATCCGGGTCACCCCGCTCGGCCTCGCCGCGCTCGCCATCTCCTCCCCGGTCATGGCGTTCCCGCTCGCCGAGGGCATCACCGACCCGCCCGTGATCGCCCTCACCTGCCTGGCGCTGGCCCTGCTGATCAGGTTCGGCGGCGCCGACTGGCGGCCGGCCGTGGTCCTCGGGGTGGTCTGCGCGATGAAGTACACCGCCTGGCCGGCCCTGGCCGTGCTCATCGTGATGGTCATGGTCAGAGACGGCGGGCGCGCGGCGGTCAGGTTCGCCGTGACCGCGCTCGGCGCCGCGATCGGGCTGACGGTCGCGCTCGCCCCGGCCGGGATCCTGCACCCGGCCGCGATCGTGGCCAACACCGTGGCCTACCCGCTCGGCCTCACCGCCGCCCGCTCGCCCGCGGCCAGCCCGCTGCCCGGCCACCTGCTCGCCTCGCTCGGCCCGGTCGGGCACGCGGCCGCGATCGCCTTGCTCCTGGCGGCGGGCGCGGCTCTGGTGGGATGGCTGGTAACCGCGCCGCCGCGCACCCCGGCCGAGGCCGCGAACCGGATCGCGCTCGGGCTGACGGCGCTGTTCGCGCTGTCGCCGGCCACCCGGTTCGGCTACTTCTGCTACCCGCTGGCCCTGTACGGCTGGGTGGCCCTGGCCGGATACCGGGCGCGCGCGGCCGGGGCGACGGCGCGGGCGCTGACCGCGCCGGAGCGGTTCGCGCCGACGCCGGCCGTAGCTGGTTCTCCGGACACGTCGCAGGCCGAGCCTGACCGCCCGGCCGCCCGAACGTCACCGGCTGCGGCGGGTGCCCGGTGACGCCCAAGGCGGGACCGGGAGCTCGGCCCGACCGCAGGCCAGAAACGTGGCCCGACCGCAGGCCAGAAACGTGGCCCGCCTGCGGTTCCAGAACGCCGCCTGGCCCCAGTTCGGGAATGCGGCCAGGCCGCAGTTCGGCAGCCGGGGCGGTCCGCCGTGGCTAGCCCAGAGGAGCCGGAACCGGGACGTCGAGGGCGGTGGCGACCTCGGTCAGCTCACGCCAGACCTTGGGACCGAGCGGAATGCCGCTCGCGGCGCGCTCGGCCCCGGTGCGACGGCCGCGCTCTCCGGGCACCAGGATCTCGGCCGTGCCGTCGGCTGGGGGAAGGGACTTGATCGCGTCGACGGTCTCGTCGATGGTCGCGGTGAACTCCTCGAGCGGCAGGAACGCGGCGACGTCGATGGCGAGCAGGAAGCCGTTCTGCCGGTGCCGCCTGCCCTCCTTGCCGCCGGAGTGGTAGGCGGGCACGATCGGGTTGGCGACCAGGCCGCTGGCCAGCATCTCGAATACCAGCGACATGCCCGCGCCCTTGGCCCCGCCGACCGGGGTGGGCACCTTGGCCAGGGCCGGGTCGGTGGTGGGCTCGCCGTCGGCGGTCAGCGCGACGCCGGGCGGCAGCTCCTTGCCCGCCGCCTTGAGCTGGGCGATCCGGCCGAGCGCCATCACCGCGGTGGCCATGTCGAGCAGCACCAGGTCGTGCCGGCCGGCCGGCACGGCGACGGCCAGCGGGCTGGTGGCGACGGCCGCGCCCCTCGCCCCGGCGTAGGCCATGTTGGGCACCCCGGCCACCACCCCGACCGCCGCCATGCCGGCCTCGGCGATCCGGCTCGCGTAGTAGCCGATCGCGCCGGTGTGCACGGTGCCGCGGACCGAAGCCCAGCCGATGCCACACTCGCGGGCGCCCGCGATCGCCTCGTCGGCGGCCCGGTTCATCGCCACCGGCCCCGGCGCGGCGTGCGCGTCGACGATCGCGATCGCGGCTCGCGGCCGGGTCACGGTCACCTCGGCGTCCGCGACCGACTCGCCTTTGTCGAACAGCTCCAGGTACCGGGGCACCCGGGAGACGCCGTGCGAGTCGACCCCGCGCAGGTTGGCCCAGACCAGCGCGTCGGCGACCGCCGCCGCGTCGGCCGCCCGCGCCCCGCGGGCCGCGAACACCCCCGCGACCAGCGCGCGCAGCTCGGCCGCGTCGACCACGACCTTCCCCGGGCGCGCCGGCCCCGGCGCGGACGTTTCAGCAGACATATCTAGCTCCTCCGTTTTCGTTGTGGATTCCGTGACCACAGGCCAAGTCCGCAGCTAGCCGGTCCTCCGCCTGGCCGCCGACGTTGCGGCCCTGTGGCCCACCGGCACGCCTCTAGCGGGCCCGTGGCCCCCAGGGCCACAACGGAACTGGCCCTGTGGCCCACAGGGCCAGTTCCGGGCCGGTTCGAGAGTGGGACGGATGGGGTGCATGGTGTTCAGCGGGTCAGGGAGACGTTGACGACGGCGGTCCGGCCGCTGTGGACGGTGGCGATGGCCTCTTTCAGGGCCGGCCCTAGTTCCCGGCCGGCCGACACCGTGAAGCCGGCCGCGCCCGCCGCGGACGCCACCGCCGCGACGTCGGGCTGGGCCGACAGGTCCACGCCGAGCTGGTAGCCGGTTCGGGCGGCGACGCTGTCGGGGTACACCCGCCGGTGGTTGTGCCGCATGGACAGGTACTTGCCGTTGTTGAACACCACGATCAGCACCGGCAGCCCGTACTGGGCCGAGGCCATCAGGCCGGGCAGCACCGGGTTGTAGAGCCAGGAGCCGTCGCCGACGGTGAAGGCGACCAGGCGATCGGGGCCGAGCGCGAGCTTCACGCCGAGCGCGACGCCGAGGCCCTGCCCGAGTCCGCCCTGCACGTACCGGTACCGCCCGGCCGTCTCCGCCATTAGGTGCTTCGCGATCAGGCGGCTGTGCGTGATCGTCTCATCGACCACCACCGCCTCCAGTCCGATCGCCTCGCGCAGCGCGGCCACCGCCGCGACCGGATCGACCGGCCCGTCGCCGGCATCGACCGGCCCATGGCCGGCGCCCGCCGCGCCGTGAGCGGCCGCCGTGGACTCGGCCAGCGACCGGGCCGCCTCGGACCTGAGGTACGCCTCGGCCAGCCGCTGGCGGCGGGCTGCCACCGCCGCCTGGTCGACGCCGATCGCGCGGATCGCTTCGGTCAGCGCGCGCAGCGTCGCCGCCATCTCGCCACCGACGTAGCGATCGGCGGCGAGGACCTGGTAGGCGATGTGCGGCCGGTGCGGCGTCTCGTCGATGACGAGCACGGTCGCGTCGCCCGGCTTGGCCGACGGCGGGTACCACGGCGCCCGGCAGCCGAGCAGGATCACCAGGTCGGCCTCGTCCGCGAGGGGGGCGAGCTCGCCGCCCGCGTGCAGCAGGCTGGTCCGCGGGAAGTTGGAGCAGAGGGCCGACTGCGGCTCGACCACCGGGATCGCGAGCAGCTCGGCCAGCTCGACCAGGGCGGCGAACGCCGCCGGATCGCGTCCGGCCGTCTCCGTCGCCAGCACCGGGTTCCTCGCGGCGGCGATCAGCCGGGCCGCCGCCTCGACGTCGCGCGGGTCCGCGACCGTCCGGCCGGGGGGCGGGGCCGGCTTATCGGACGGCGACGGCCGCCACCGCGCCAGCAGCGTCTCGACCGGGGTGTTGACGTAGACCGGGCCCGCCGGGGCCTGCGCGGCGAGCTCGCCCGCCCGCTTGACCATCCCGTACAGCACGCTCACGTCGGCCGCCGCGCACGCCCACTTGGTGAACGGCGCCGCGACCGCCTGCGGGCCGCCGACGACCGACAGGTTCCGGTACCACTGCGACCCGGGGTCCGGGCCGGCCGCGTCGCCGTAGCCGGTCGACTCGCCCGAGCAGACCACGAGGGGCGCGCCGGTGAGCAGGGCGCCGTGGATCGCGTTGGCGCCCTGCAGCAGGCCGGCCGCCGCGTGCAGCAGCACCACCTGCGGGCGGCCGGTCACGGCGGCGTAGCCGGTGGCCATCCCCACCGCCGTGGTCTCGTGGGTCACGTCCACGTAGGGCAGGGTCTCGACGCCCGCCTCCGCCCGCCGGGCGTACGCCTCCCAGACCGGGGCCCACTCCGAGCCCGACGACGAGAAGACGTAGTCCGAGCCCAGGTCCGCGGCTGCCCGGATCAACGCCTCCCCGCCGTCAAGCGAATCGGCGTCAGCCGCGCCGGCGTCAACCGCGCCGGCGTCGAACGTGCCGTCAAGCGCGCCGCCGTCTTGCTCGCTCATCACTCGGCGTTGACCGGGATCGGCCAGCCCAGGCACTCGCAGATGCCGCGGCCCATGATGTACTCGAGCTCCTCCTCGGTGAGCGGGAAGTGCTTGGTGAACTGCTCGATGGTGTCGGTGTAGGTGAGCCCGTGCTCCATCAGCCGGGTCAGGTCGGTGCCCCAGAAGCAGCGCTCCGGCCCCATCTTGTCCACCATCTCGCGGACGTACTTGGCGATGTTCAGGTTGGGGAACGGGTGCGTCGAGTAGCCGGGGATGGCCGACACCTTGACGTAGATGTTCGGCCGCTCGAACAGGTCCGCCGTCTCCGCGGTCCAGTAGCCGATCGCGTCGTCCACGCAGCGGGCCATGATGCCCATGTGGTCGATGATGATCTTGAGTCCGGGGTGGCGGTCGGCGATCGCGCCCAGCTCGGCCTTCCAGATCGGCGCGTGCACCATCGTGACCAGGCCGAGCTCCTCGGCCAGGGGCCAGTACCAGTCGTTGGTGCCGTCGATCATCCAGTTCCGGTCGATCGGCCGGTGGAAGGTCAGCCGGGTGCCCTTGATGTACGGGTTCTGCGCGAAGTCGCGCATCATCGCGGCGCCCTCGGCCGGCTTGTTCTGCGGGATGCGGGCCATCACGCCGAACCGGTCCGGGTGCGCCTCGCACGCCTCGAGGGCGTAGTCGGTGCGGTCGCCCTCCCAGGACGGCGGGAGGATCAGCGCGCGGTCCACGCCGGCCTCGTCCATCAGCGCCACGCACTCCTGGTAGGTGAAGGCGGCCTCGCGGTGCCCGTTCAGCCGCATGCGCTCCCTGGCCCCCTTGATCCAGGGCCGGTCGGGGGTCTCTTCTTTCCAGATGTGCACCTGGGAGTCAACAATGAACACGGAGATGAACTACCTTTCTCTGTCGAGCGGGAGCTTGAGTTCGGCGACGATGTGCTCGGCGATGGCCATCGACGCCGTTGCCGCTGGTGATGGCGCGTTGCGGACCGAGGTGACCGGCCCCACCCGGCTGATGCGGAAGTCGTCGACCAGCCCGCCGTCAGGGTCGACCGCCTGCGCCCGCACCCCGGCCGGGGCGCTGGTCACGTCGCCCGCCGTCAGCCAGGGCAGATAGGTCCTGGCCTCGGCGAGGTAGGCGCGCCGCAGCAGCGACCCCCGGTACTCGCGGACGCCGGTCATCCAGTGCTGCCTGGCCAGCCGCCGGAAGGCGGCCGAGCGGGCCAGCCGCGATACCTCGTCCCAGCTCACGTCGGTCCGCCGGTACCCCTCGCGGGCCAGCGCGAGCACCGCGTTGGGACCGAGATCGGAGTTGCCGTCGACCCGGGGGGTCAGGTGGACGCCGAGAAACGGATACCGGGGGTCGGGCACCGGGTAGATGAGCCGCCGGACCCGGCCGGCCGCGTGCGGGCGCAGCCGCAGGTACTCGCCGCGGAACGGGATGATCTCGGGCGCGGCGCGTGTCGCCGACCGTCGCGGCGAGCAGGTCGGCCTGCAGGCCGGCGCAGATGACGAGCCGGGACAGCCGGAAGGAACCAGCCGGGGTCTCGGCCTCGACGCCGTCCGCGCCGTCCGGGCCGCGCAGCCGCAGCGCCGTCACCGGGGTGCGAGGTCAGCACCCGACCGCCCGCGGCGGTCACGTCGGCCGCGAACGAGCGAGCGATGGCCGGGTAGTCGACGATGGCGGTGGTAGGGGAGAGCAGCGCCGCCACCCCGGCCACGTCCGGCTCGAGCTCGCGCAGCTCCGGCCCGGTCGAGCCAGCGCACGCCGGGCACGCCGTTGACGTGCGAGCGCCGCTCGAGCTCGCGCAGCTTGACCGTCTCGGCCTCGTTCCGCGCGACCACCAGCTTGCCGCGCTCGTCCCAGACGAGTCCCCGGTCGGCGCAGTAGGCCCGCAGCAGGCCGACGCCGTGCCTGGTCATCCTCGCCTTGGCCGAGCCGGGCGCGTAGTAGATCCCGGCGTGCACGACCCCGGAGTTGTGCCCGGTCTGGTGCGCGGCGACGGCGGGCTCCTTCTCAAGCACCACGACCGGGACGCCCGCGCCCGCGAGCTGCCGCGCCACCGCCAGCCCGACGATGCCGGCCCCGATGATCCCGACCGGCGCGCCGTCGGTGACACCCCCCGCTACCACTGGTACCTGACGGCGGTGGTCTTGATCCGGGTGTAGAAGCGCAGCCCGGGCGCGCCCTGCTCCTTGAACGGGGAGCCGGACTCGCGGAAGCCGCCGAACGGGTGGTGCACGTCCCAGCCGGCCGTCGGCAGGTTGACCGCGACCTGCCCGGCCTCGGCCTCGTCGAGGAACCGGGTGGCCGCGGTCAGGCTGCCGGTGAACACGGCCGCGGCGAGGCCGAAGGCGGTGTCGTTGGCCAGCCGCACGGCATCGTCGAACCCGGTCGCGGCGGTGATCGCGAGCACCGGGCCGAACACCTCGTCCCGCCACAGCGACTGGGCCGGGGTCACGTTGATCAGCGTCGGCTGCACGTAGCAGCCGTACGAGAGCGCGTCGGAGGCGGGCCGGGCGCCGCCGACGATGACCTCGGCGCCCTTCCTTCCTGGCCCGCTCGATGTGCTCGAGCACGCCGTCGCGGTGCGCGGCGTAGCTGAGCGGCCCCATGGTTGTGGCCGGGTCAAGGCCGGGGCCGACCACGATCTCGGCCACCCGGTCGCGCAGCCGCTCGGTCAGCGCCGGGGCGACCGACGCCTCGACGATCAGCCTGCTGGTGGCCGTGCAGCGCTGGCCCGCCTGGGCGAAGGCGGCGCTGGCGACGGTGGCCGCCGCCATGTCGAGGTCGGCGTCGGCCAGCACCACGGACACGTTCTTGCCGCCGAGCTCGCCCTGCAGCCGGACGTTCCGGTCGGCCAGGGTGCGGCGCAGGTAGCCGCCGACCTCGTTTGACCCGGTGAAGGTGACCGCGTCAGGCGAGGCGAGCAGCGCGTCCGAGATCTCGGCGTTCAGGCCCGTGATCACCTGCACCACGCCGTCGGGTAGCCTGGCCTCCGAAAATAGCCTGACCAGCCATTTCGCGATCATCGGGGTCTGCGAGGCGGCCTTGAGCAGCACCGCGTTGCCAGCGATGAGCGCAGGGCCGAGCTTCCGTGCGGGGGTGATCAGAGGGTCGTTCCACGGGCAGATGGCGAGCACCACGCCGACCGGCTCGACCCGGGCGCTCGTCTGCGTTCCCGGCCGCGCGTCGGCCAGCAGCTCCCCCCACGGCTGGCGGGCGAACGACGCGTAGTAGTCGAGGAAGTCGGCGGTCTTGGCCACCTCGACCCGGGCCTCGGCCAGCGTCTTGCCGTTCTCCCTGACCAGGATCACCGCCCCGTCCTCGGCCCGGTCCCTGATCAGGTCGGCGCACCGCGCGAGCACCGCCGCCCGGTCCAGCGGGCCGGTCCGCCGCCAGGTCGCGAACGCGGTCCTGGCGAGGGAGTACGCCGCCGCGACATCGGCCGCGGTCATCGCCGGCACCTCCCCGACGACGGAACGCACGTCCGCCGGGTCCCTCACTTCAAGCATCAGCCCTCCGCAACAACGCATGGCCGGCCCGTCAGGCACGGCGCTTGGTCATCCTAAGAAGCTCAGCGGCCGAGGTCAGCCATGTGCGGCGCAACCTTAGATGTACGTCGCGGCGATTGGCCGAACCCGGCTGGCGGGGACACAATCTCGATCTCAAGGCCGGCCTGCCGAGTACCGCCGCATAGACGAAAGGCTAACCATGGAGTTCGTCGTCATCGCCAAGTACCGGGCCCGCGCGGGCGCGGAAGCCCGGGTCGAGACCGCCCTCGGCGAGATGGTCGAGCCCACCCGGGCTGAGCCAGGGAACCTCGACTACCAGATCTTTCGCGACCCCAAGGACCCGTCGCTGTTCGTGCTGTTCGAGCGCTACGCCGATGAGGACGCCTTCGACGCCCACCGGGCGACCGCGCACTTCGCCACCTGGCTCGCGGGTCAGGTGCTGCCCGCGCTCGACCACCGGATCAGGCTCGACCTGGTGCCGCTCGGACTGTAGCGGATGGCGAAGGCTAAGCCTTCGCCCTGTGAAGTCCGTAACGGAGTAGAAAACAAACGTTCACGCCTAAGTTGTGACCCGTCGTCATGGAGGCATAGCAATGATGCATAGATCGAAGCGGTGGATCGCGCCAGTCGCGGTCCTCGCCGCGACGGCCGTGATAGCCGGCTGTAGTTCAAGCAGCTCCTCGAGCAGCAGCGCGCCGAGCACGAGCGCCACCGGGAGCGCCACCACGGCGGCGTCGTCCGGCGTGGCCAAGGCCGACGCGATGGTCGCGCAGCTGTCCGCCGTGACGAGCAAGTACCCGGTCCCGACCACGCCCGTGTCCGGTGTGTCGGCGCTCAAGGGCAAGACGGTTTACTACGTCCCGCTGGTCGCGGCGATCCCCGGTTTCGCCGCTACCGCCGTGGCATTGAAGGGGTCGCTGGCCAAGGCCGGACTCGAGCTGCAGGTCTGCGACGGCCAGGGCAACCCGAGCGCGATCGCCGCCTGCGTCGGGCAGGCCACCGGCGCCGGCGCGGCCGGGATCATCCTTGACGCCGCCCCCTACGGCATGGCCGAGAACGCGCTCAACAGCGCGAAGGCCAAGGGCATCCCGATCATCATCGCGGACCAGTACCCGCCCACCGCGAGCACGGTGAACACCGACGCGGTGACCTACGTGCCCGGCGTGGTCGACCAGCCCAGCCAGATCGCGTGGTGGACCATCGCCGATTCCAAGGGCGCCGCGAACGCGATCGTCGCCCAGGAGGTGGACTCGCCCTCGTCGAAGCAGTACGTGACCAACTCGCTGTCGATCTACAGCCAGTACTGCCCCGGCTGCAAGATCACCCTGAAGACCATCACCGCGTCCACCAACGCGCTTCTCGCGTCTGCCACCAGCGCGAACATCCTGGCCAACCCGAACGCGACGTACTACTACACGGAGTTCGAGGACAGCCTCCAGCCGACCATCCAGGGCATTCAGCAGTCGGCCAGGTCGGGCATCTCGCTGTCGGTCGCGGGCGGCTCGACCGATGGCCTCGGCCTGCTCAAGAGCGGCTCCTCGGTCGTCAAGGCCGTCGTCACGGTGGACGAGGCGTACGCCGCGTGGGCGCTGACCGACGAGATCCTGCGGATGGCGACGAAGAGCCCGCCGGCGGCGGAGACGTACGTTTCGCGGCTTTTCACCGCCCAGAACATAGGTACCATCCAGGTCACGCCGGCGGCCGAGAACTCGGGTGCCTGGTTCGGCGACACCTCCTACCAGAGCGAGTTCGCGCAGCTCTGGGGCGTCTGACAGAGAAATGAGTGCATTCGTGACCGTCCCGCAGGCTGACACGTCGGGTGATGCCGGGCATCGCCTGGAGGTCGCTCACCTGTCCAAGACCTTCGGGTCGGCACGGGTGCTCCGCAACATCGACCTGCGGATCGCACCCGGGGAGCTGCACGGCCTCGTCGGGCAGAATGGGTGCGGCAAGTCGACGCTGGTCAAGATCCTGTCCGGGATCTACACGCCCGACTCTGGCGGGTCAATCACGGTGGACGGGCGGCCCCTCGCGCTGCCCGTCCAGCCGCTGGACGCCCGCGCGGCGGGGGTGGCGGTCGTCCACCAGAACCTCGGCCTGGTGGACGACAGGACCGTCTGGGAGAACGTCAGGCTCGGCCGTTACCGGGCGGCCGGGCTCACCCGGCGGATCGACACCCGCGCGGAGCGGGCAGCGGTCGAGGAGGTCCTCGGCCGGCTCGGCAAGGCTCATCTCGACGTCAGTGACAAGGTGGCCGAGCTGACGTCGGAGGAGCGCGCCGCAGTCGCCATCGCCCGGGCGATGCAGGACTACCACTCGGGCGGCGGCCTGATCATCTTCGACGAGTCCACCCGGGCGCTGACCAAGGCGGCCAGGTCGCAGTTCTTCGAGATGGTCCGCGGCGTGATCGACTCGGGTGCCTCGGTGCTGCTCATCTCCCATCAGCTGGAGGAGATCGTCGAGGTGACCGACCGAGTCACCGTGCTCCGCGACGGCGCCGTGGTCGAGTCGGGCATCGCCACCAAAGACACCGACGAGGCCGGCCTGACCCGGCTGATGCTCGGCCGGCACATGGTCCTGCACAGCCGGGTGGACAGCCACGCCACCAGCGATTCGGCGGCCGTGGTACGGAAACTCACGGTCCGTTCGGTCCAGGGATTCGATCTTGACCTTAAAAAGGGCGAGATCGTGGGACTGACCGGGCTGGTCGGATCGGGCGCGGTGGCGGTGGCGGAGGCGGTCGGCGGTGCCCGCGAGGCCAGATCGGGCACGCTGACCCTGGCCGGCCAGGAGATCTCGCTCAAGCAGCACCGCGGCTCGACCGAGGAGTTCATCGCGGCCGGCGTGGCCTACGTGGCGGAGGCACGCCTCGAGCAGGGCCTCGCGGCGGATTTGTCGGTCGCCGACAACCTGACCCTGCCCCGGGTCCGCAGCCGAGGCGGGCGGATGCGCATCGGCGGCCGGTGGCAGGCGGAGGAGACCGCCGCGATGATCTCCAAGCTCGATATCCGCCCCCCTGACCCGCGCCAGGCGGTGGGCAAGCTGTCTGGCGGCAACGCGCAGAAGGTGCTGCTCGGCAAGTGGCTGGCGGGCAAGCCCGGGGTGCTGGTGCTGCACGAGCCCACCCAGGCGGTGGACGTCGGGGCCAGGCAGGACATCATCACCGCGATCCGCGACGCCGCCGCGGCCGGCTGCGGGGTGCTCGTCGCCTCGGTCGACGCCGCCGACCTGGCGGTGCTGTGCGACCGCGTCATCGTGTTCCGGAACGGCCAGGTGACCGCCGAGCTGACCGGAAATCTGAACCAGGACGACATCATCCACGCGACGTTCGAAGCGCCAGTGGAGCAGACTCAGAAAGAGGTGGCCGGCTGATGGACACCGTCAAACAAGGCGATCCGGAGGCCGCCGCGGCGGCGCCGCCGGCCGCGCGACGTTCCTTGAGGCTGCCAGCCCATTTCGCGTCGCGCTACGCAATCATCGGCGTCTGGATCGCGATGGTCGCGATCTACACCGCCAAGGAAGGCCGGCTCTTCTTCAGCTGGGGGATCTTCCACACGATCTTCAGCCAGCAGGAGTCGCTGGTCTTCATGACCATGGCCCTGCTCTGCACGATCTGCGTCGGCGAGTTCGTCGACCTGTCGGTGCCCGCGGTCTTCGGGTTCTCCGCGACGATCCTGCCCGTCCTCACGGTGTTCCACGGGTGGAACGTGTGGCTCGCCGCGCTCGTCGCCGTGCTCGGCGGCGTGGCGGCCGGCGCGGTCAACGCCTACTTCGTGGTCAAGCTGGGCGTCAACACGATCGTGGTCACGCTCGGCATGTCCACTCTGCTCGAGGGCCTCTCGCTGTGGATATCGAGCGACAACACGATCAGCGGCCTGCCGGCCGGGTTCCAGAAGTTCGCCACCTTCAATGTTTTCGGCCTGCCGATCGCCTTCTACTACGGCGTGGTCCTGGTGCTCGGCTTCGCCTACCTGCTCGCGTTCACCCCGCTCGGCCGGCACATGCGCTTCGTCGGCGCCAGCCGGGAGGTCAGCCGGCTATCGGGCGTTCGGGTCAACCGCATCCGGTTCGGCTCGTTCGTGTTCGCGGGCCTGCTGGCCGGCCTCGGCGCCGTCATCACGGTCGCGCACGTGGGCTCGTACACCGCGTCCACCACCGACACCAACCTGCTGCCGGTCTTCGCCTCGGTCTTCCTCGGCACCGCCGTCATCGAGACCGGGCGGTTCAACGCGATCGGCACCTGGATCGCGATCTACTTCCTGCAGACCGGCATCACCGGCTTGCAGCTGCTCAACGGAGCCGTCTGGATCGCGCCGGTCTTCTACGGCGCCGTCCTCGTCATCGCGGTCACCGTCTCCACCGTCCTGCACCGCCGAAGTTCGTAGCGCCCGGTCGTCATGGCCCCGGTTCGCCGCCCGCTACCTTGCCGGGCGGCGAGCCGCGGTCTTTTGTTATCGGCTCTTATCAGCCGTTGTCGGCGCGCCTTTGCGAGTCGGGAAACCTTAGGGTTCGCAACCGGTTATCCGGGCGCCTTTTCCCGGCTTCTCCTCTCCGCAACAATCGTTTATCCGCATTTAATGCATTGATATTTCTCGAAGACCCCGGAGAGAACAGTGAAGTTCCCTGCTCTGCCCGTGCGGTCGGCGCTGGCGGCGGTCGCGCTGGCCCTGGCGGCCGCCGGGTGCTCCAGCTCGCAGGGTTCGTCGGCCGCCACGTCGGCGGCGCCGCCGGTCCCGGTGAAGAACCTGGAGAAGACGAGCATCACCGTCGACGAATTTCCCTCGGTCGACTCCGCGGGCCTCTACATCGCGCAGCTGGCCGGCTTCTTCAAGGACGAGGGGCTGACCAGCAGGTCCCGCCCATGACGGCGGCGGTCATGGCGCTGCCTAACTTCCCGCTCTCGGTCGATCCGCAGCAACTCCAGCGGGTGGTCGACGGCATGGTTCAGTTCGGCTTCGTGCCCTCGTCGGACGCGTCATTCCGGATCAGCACCATGACCGGCTGACGTGTCGGCGCGTCAGATCTCGTTGCCCCAGTAGTAGCGGGCGACCATCTCGACCAGCCGGAGCTTCTCGTTCTGCTCGGCCTGGGTCATCAGCGCACGGTCGGCCGACTGGGCGAAGCCGCCGTTGGTCGCGATCGCCACGTCGTACTCGCCGCGCTCCTCGACGACAGGGTCGACCAGGTCGAGGATCGCCTCCACGGTCTCCAGCTCGGACGACGACACGTCCACCACCCCGAGGCTGATCACCAGGCCGGGCTTGACCAGCTCGAGCGGCAGCCGGGCGGCCGGGTCGGCCGGGAAGTCGACGCTGAGCCGGTGGAACGGCGTCGCGTCGATCAGCGACTCGAACGCGGCCGGGTCCCAGCCGCGGGCGGTGGTCGGCAGCGGCCCGGAGTCGGTCAGGTCGAGCCCGACCCGGAAGTCCTCCGGCACCCGCAGGCCGGTGACGGCGGCCCGGTCGGCCTCGATCATCGCGGCCAGCACCGCGTCGGCGCTGACGTCGGACGGCAGCACCGCCAGCAGCCGCTCGCGGCCCTCGACCGTGAGCAGGACCGGGTAGAGCGGGTTGCCGAGGGCGACGTAGGCGACGCCGTCGGCCGCCAGCGCCTCGATCTCCGCGTGCAGGATCGCGGCCAGCGCCGCGCCGGCGGTGCGGATCGCGTCCGCCGCCGCCGGGCCGTCCAGGGCCGAGCCGACCGCCGCCAGGTACCCGGGCGACGGCAGCGCCACGAAGACCGGGCGGTCGACGACGGCGATCACCGGCGCCACCTCGGCCTGCGCCAGCCGGCCGTCCGCGGCCAAGACAGCCAGGCCGCCAGGCCGGCCGGGCCGCCCAGGCCGCCCGGGATCGCCCGCCGTCGCGCGAACGGGATCCCGGCCAGCTCCGCCAGCGGGGTCGGCCTGAAGGCCGGGGCGAAACCGGAAACGTGATCGTAGACGACCGACTCGAAGTGCTCGCGCCGGAACTGGCCGTCGCCGACGGTGGACAGCACCAGCCGCCGCTGCAGGTGCGCGGCCGCCTCGACCGCGTCCTCCTCGGTCGCGGCGAGCGCCTCGCCGGACAGGCCGGCCGCGCGGGCGGCCAGCAGCGCGGGCGGCCGCACCAGTGACCCGTGGTGCTCGATGTGGTACTTGAAATCGTCGGCCATGGCTGCCTCCGTGGCGGTGCGGCTCGTCAGACGGAAATGCTGGGAATGAAAGGTCAGTGCGGCTTGCGGTGGCCGGCCCACTCGGGGAAGTCGAGGTCGAAGCCGGCCGCCCGCAGCACGTCCTCGCAGATCTTCTGGTCCTCGTCGGGGCTGCCGCCGGAGATGCCGAGGCCGCCGACGATGTCACCGTCCCGCTTGAGCGTGAAGCCGCCCTTGGTGGCGACGATCGGGTGCTGCCCCATCCGCCCGACCTGAGTGAAGAAGACCGGGTCGGAATTGCGCCAGCCCTCGAGCATGTACGTCGGCCGCTGCATGACGGCGGACGAGTACGCCTTGGACAGCGCGATCGACGGCGTCATCGGCCGCGCGCCGTCCATCCGCTCGACCAGCACGACGAACCCGCCGTAGTCGACCACGGCGATGGACAGCGCCTTGCCAAGGTCCAGGGCCATCGCCCGGGCGTCGTCGGCAAGCTTCCTTGCGTCCGCGAACGGCAGCGTCATCAATGTCTCCTGCGGATGCGAATATGCGGCGTTATCCCACTACAGCGCGGCCAGCCTACGGCCGCGGGCGAGCCCGGATCAACGCCGCGACCGCGCGCCCGCCGAACTCTAATCATTCGCCCCGCGGTCAGTCGCCGTCGCCCCAGACCGCCCGGGCGACCTGCGCGACGAGCGCGAGCTTGGCGTACTGCTCGTCGGCGGTGAGCAGGTTCCCGCCCTCGGCGATCGACGCGAACCCGCACTGCGGGCTCAGCGCCAGCTGGCCGAGGTCGAGGTACTTGGCGGCCTCGTCGATCCGCCGCCGCAGCTCCCCGGCCGGCTCCGGCGCCCGCGTCTTCGAGCTCACCAGGCCGAGCACGACGACCTTCCCCGACGGCACGAACCGCAGCGGCGCGAACCCGCCCGCCCGCTCGTCGTCGTACTCGAGCAGGAACCGGTCGACCGGCAGCGAGCCGAACGTCCGCTCCGCGATCGGCTCGTAGTCGCCCTCGCCCATCCACATCGACGACTGGTTGCCGCGGCAGACGTGGAACCCGATCGTCACCCCGGGCGGGCGCTCGACCCCGGCCACGGCGGCGATGTCGGTCGCCAGCATCCGCTCGAACGCGGCCGCGTCGCCGTGCGGGCGCGCGCCGAGGAAGGCGCCGTAGCCGGGGTTGTCGAGCTGGACGTAGCGCACGCCGTCGGCGATCAGCGCCTCGATCTCGGCCCGGGTGATCGCGGCCACCTCGGCCGCGAACTCCTCGCGGGACGAGTAGAACTGGTCGGTGACGCCGTCCTTCCAGAACCGGTCCTCGAGGAACCCGGGCGCGATCAGCGTCACCTTGACCGGGGCCGCGGTCAGGCCGAGCAGATGCGCCGCCTCGCCGGCGGCCAGCCGTCCGCGCGGCCGCAGCCGCCCGGTGGCGACCCAGGTGTGGCTGGGCACCTTGGTGACGCCCTCGCCCGAGCGCCAGGGCATGTCCCAGGTGCTCATCGTGAACCCGTCGACCGCGTCGACGAACCCGGTCCTGAAGTCCCGGCGCCGGAACTCCCCGTCGGTGAGCACGTCGATCCCGGTCTCGGCCTGGCGCGCGACCGCGTGCCTGATGGCCGCGTCCTCGGCCGCCACCAGCTGCGCGTCGTCGATCTCGCCCGCCTCGCGCCGCCGCCGCGCCGCCAGCAGCGGCTCAGGCCGCAGCAGGCTCCCGATCTGGTCCGCGCGGAACTTCGTCTCAGTCATCATGGCACCTCTCGTCGCGGCCCAAGCTAGTCACCGCTGCGGGCGCTGCCCACCCTCAGGCGTGCAAGGTAAGAGTTCAAAATCAAGGCGATATCGAACGGTCCGTGCCCTCCGCCCATACCGCCCATTTGCTCCGCAATCCCGCGCCGGGGATAGGGTTGAAATATGAAACTGGGACTGCACATCTCGGACTTCACCTGGGAAGGCGGGGCCCCCGAGCTCCGCTCCAAGCTCGGTGACATCGCCCGGCGGGCCGACGACGGCGGCGTCGACCGGATCAGCGTCATGGACCACGTCTGGCAGATCGGCCACATCGGCCCGCCCGAGCACGAGATGCTCGAGGCCTACACCGCGCTCGGCTTCCTGGCCGCCAAGACCGAGCGGGTCAAGCTGCTGACCATGGTCACCGCGGTCGTCTACCGCGAGCCGGGCCTGCTGGCGAAGGCGATGACCACGCTCGACGTGCTGTCGGGGGGCCGCGCGATCCTCGGCATCGGCGCCGCCTGGAACGCCGAGGAGTCGGCCGGCCTCGGCCTGCTGTTCCCGCCCGTCGCGGAGCGGTTCGAGCGCCTCGAGGAGGCGATCCTCATCTGCAGGCAGATGTGGAGCGGGGACGACGCCGCCTTCTCGGGCAAGCACTACCAGCTGGCCCGCACCCTCAACTCGCCGCAGGCGCTGTCCCGCCCGCACCCGCCGATCCTGATCGGCGGCTCCGGCGAGAAGAAGACGCTGAAGCTGGTGGCCCGCTACGGCGACGCCTGCAACATCTCCGCCTACGACGTCCCCGAGGCGGCTCGCAAGCTCGAGGTGCTCCGTCAGCACTGCGCCAACGAGGGCCGCGACTACGCCGAGATCGAGAAGACCGCCCAGACTCGCTTCGACCTCGGCCTGCGCGGCGAGAACGTTAACCAGACGATCGAGCAGGCGCACGCGCTGGCCGAGGTCGGCTTCAGCGTCGCGCACGGCTCGCTGATCAACGTCAGCGTCCCCGGCCAGCTCGACCTGCTCGCCGAGCAGGTCATCCCGGCCATCGAGAAGTTCTAGCCCCCCGGCCTCCTCCGCCTGCCGCGCACACCCAACCAGCCGCGCCACCCCCCAAGCCCCACCGGACCGGCCGCGCTGGCGCCCGGGCCGCGCACTCCAGACCAGCCGCGTCACCCTCCCAAGCCCCACCGGACCAGCCGCGCCGGCGCCCGGGCCGCGCACTCCAGACCAGCCGCTCCACCGGACCAGCCGCGCCGGACCAGCCGCGCCGGCGCCCGGGCCGCGCACACCCCACCAGCCGCTCCACCCCCCAAGCCCCACCGGGCCGGCCGCGCCGGCGCCCGGGCCGCGCACTCCAGACCAGCCGCGCCACCCCTCCCAAGCCCCACGGGACCAGCCGCGCCGGCGCCCCACCAGCCGCTCCAGCATCTCGCCCCCCAGATCGGGGCGCATCAGCACCCCGCCGCCAAAAGATCTTGGAAACTTTTTTCCTGACGGAAGAAAAGCACTCGTATAGCGTGCTTTTCTTCCAAGATCTTTTAGCCCTCGGCCGTGGAAGGAAACTCGTGACTACTCCAGCATCAGCAACTCCAGGTGGCCCCCGGCGGCGCAAGCCACCGCGCCGGGCCGAGGTCGTATCGGTCTCACCGGTCTCACCCCGGCTGATCTCGGTCCTGGTCACCGGCGACGAGCTCGACGGGTTCACCGACGCCGCCCCGACCTCGCACCTGAAGGTGTTCCTGCCCGCCGCAGGCCAGGACGCGCCCAACCTGCCCGCGCCCGGGCCCGACGGGACGCCCGTCGCGCCGGACGGCCCCGCCCCGGTCGTCCGCACCTACACCCCGCGCCGCTACGACCCGGCCACCAAGACCCTCGAGATCCAGTTCCTGCTGCACGGCACCGGTCCCGCCTCGGAGTGGGCGCAGCGGGCCAAGCCGGGCGACAAGCTCGCGGTGGCCGGCCCGGGCGGCCGGTTCTCCCTCGAGCCGGTCGCCGACCACTGGTGGCTGGCCGCCGACGAGTCCGCCATCCCGGCCGTCGGCACGCTGCTCGAGGCGCTGCCGGAGACGGCCGCGGCTGACGTGCACCTTGAGGTCGACGGCCCGGACGATGAGGTCGAGTTCACTAGCCCGGCCAAGACCACGATCACCTGGCACCACCGTCGCCCGGAGGCTTTCGGGGCCGAGCTCCTCGCGGCCGCCCACGCCGCGAGCATCCCGGCAGGCGGCCGCGTCTGGGTGGCGTGCGAGGCGGCCGCGATGCGCGACATCCGCCGCTACTTCCTCACCTCGCGCCTGCTACCCCCCGCGTCCCTGGTAACCCGGGGCTACTGGCGAGCCGGCGAGCAGAACCACCCCGACCACGACTACGGCGAGGACTAGCTCACCGGTTTACTACTGGCCGACGCGGCCGTCGATGCGCTCGCGCAGCAGGTCGGCGTGGCCGCAGTGGCGGGCGTACTCCTCGATCATGTGCACCAGCACCTCGCGGAGCGAGATCGTCTTGCCGTCGCGCATGGTGCCGCGGGTCCCCAGGTCGCCGGAGCCGTTGACGTAGCGCTCGGCGTAGCCGACCTCGTCGCGCCAGTCATCCCAGGCCCGGGCGACCATCTCGGGATCGGCGCTCGCGCCGGTCCACTCGGCGTCTGCCTCGCCCTCGGTCCAGTACAGCGGCGGCGCGTCCTCGCCCGCCATCACCCGTCGGAACCAGTTCCGCTCGACGTCGGCCATATGCCTGATGAGGCCGAGGAGCGACATCGTGGACGGCGGCACCGACCGGCGCGCGAGCTGTTCGGCGTCGAGGCCCGCGCACTTCATTTCCATCGTCAGCCGGTACACCCGCAGGTAATCGACCAGAATCGTTCGCTCGTCGCTGAGCTCGGTCCCGGTATCACGCGGGTCGTCGGCCGGATCCATCCACGTGTCCGTGTACACCGTCGACGCCGTCCACCGCTCGGGCAGGGCTCCGTCTACGTTCTCCTCAACCATGGCCCACATCCTGTCACTCGTCCCCCAAACCGTCATCGCGTTTTCCGACGCAGTGCCACCAGCGCAGCCTCCACCGTCGGGCGTTCCGTTATGCCCTCGTGGCCCACCGGGCCGTCTCTAGAGGGCCCGTGGCCCCCAGGGCTACAACGGGACCGGGCCCGTGGCCCCCAGGGCTGAAACGGAACCGGGCCTGTGGCCCCAGGGCCAAAACGAAGCCGGGCCGCGGCCCGGCTGTAACGATGGCCCGCGGACCCCAAGGCTGAAACGGAACCGGGCTTGTGGCCCCAGGGCTGAAACGGAACCGGGCTTGTGGGCCCCAGGCTGAAACGGAACCGGGCTTGTGGCCCCAGAGCTGAAACGGAACCGGGCTTGTGGGCCCCAGGCTGAAACGGAACCGGGCCTGTGGCCCCAGGGCTGCAACGGAACCGGGCCTGTGGCCCCCAGGGCTACAACGGAACCGGGCCGCGGCCCGGGCTGTAACGATGGTCTGCGGCCCCAAGGCTGAAACGAAGGTGGTCCCGCGACCTCAGAGCCACAAGGAAGGAGCGTGCGCGGCGGCGCGGGCCAGTCGGCTGGGTGCTTAGGCGGAGTCGCGGACGATCACGCGGCCGGGGGCGGGGGAGTGCTCTGGATCGGGGTCCAGGCCCAGGACGTCGCGGGCGGCCTGGCGGCCGTGCGCTTCGGCGTCGATGTGGACCGTGGTCAGCGTGGGGCTGGTGAGCGCGCCGTAGCCGTTGTCGTCGAAGCCGATCACGGCTAGGTCGGCCGGGGCGGCCAGGCCGAGCGGGCGCATGGCGGCCAGGACGCGCAGCGCCTCGTCGTCGTCGAACGCGGCGACGGCGGTTATCCCCGGGTGGGCGGCCAGGAATTCGCTTAGACAGTCACCCGGGCCCGTTCGATGCGACGGTTGTGAATTTGACCTTGAGCCCGGCAGCGTCAGCGCGGGCAGTGGCGGCAGGCCGAGCGCGGCGGCCGCCTGATCGGCGAACCGCTGCCTGACGGCGCGGAGCGGGGTGTCGCGGTCGGGCAGCGCGAGCGCGATCCGGGTGTGACCCCGGGCGGCCAGGTGGCCGAGCTGGGCGGCGACGTGCGCGGCGAGGCCGTCCCGCCAGCCGCCGCCGCTGTCGTCGAGCTCGTGGCCGGTCAGGTAGGGCTCGCCGAACCGGAGCACCGCACGGGGCGAGAGCGTGTCGATCAACAGCTGGTCCTGCTGCTGCCGCTGGTCCGGGCGCGGCGGCTGGGGCGTGTCCCGATGGGAGTAGCGCACGACCAGCACGTGGTCGTGGGCGGCCAGCTCGGCGTCCAGGCCCGCCACGTAGCTGCGCGCGTAGTTCCCGTCGAGGGCCGCGTCGATGAGCAGCACGACGATCCGCGAGGTGCCCTCGCGCAGCGCCCGGGCGATCGGGTGCGGCACGTAGCCGAGGTCGAGGGCCACCCGGCGGACCCGTTCCCTGGTCACGGCCGAGATCGTCTGGCCCGGCGAATCGCGCAGCACGAAGGAGACGGTGGCGCGGGACACCCCGCTCGCGGCGGCGACGTCGCTGATCGTCACCCGCGGCTTCGTTCCTGCCATCCCGATCCCCGTCCGCTTAGCCTTCGCGCCAAGTATTTGCCCAGACACTATCGGACCAGTTAGAGTCCCGCTAAATCGATTTGCTAGATCGATTTAGCCCACCCGGCAAGCGGCCGGGCAACAGGCAGCAAGGCGACAAGGAGACTGGCCATGGGAGCACCAAGCCTGCAGGACGGGATCGACCAGGCGGGATCGCCCATGAGGCTGCTCTGGCAGCAGAACCCGGCGCCGTGGAATCCCGAAGGGGTCAAGTCCGAGTACGCGGGCTGGCGCCAGGAACAGGCCGCGTGGCACGAGGCCGCGTCGATCTCGGATGTCTCCCACCACATGTTCGACACCACGATCGAGGGCCCGGACGCCACCAGGCTCCTCCAGGCGGTGAGCGCGAACAACTACGAGAACTTCGCGGTCGGCCAGGCGAAGCAGTTCGTCCCGGTGACGAACGGCGGCAACATCGTCACCGACGGCATCCTGCTGCGCCTGGGCCGAGCAGAAGTACATGCTGACCGGCATCCCGGCCGCCCAGAACTGGGTCAAGTACCACGGCCGAGCAGGGCGGCTACGACGTCGCGTTCGCGACCGACCCGTCGTCCGCCTTCCGCGGCGGCAACGACCCGTGGCAGTTCCGGTACCAGGTGCAGGGGCCGCGGGCGCGCGACCTGGTGGAGACCGTGTTCGGCGGTCCGCTGCCGCCCGCCAAGTTCTTCCACACCACCGCGGTGACCCTGGACGGGATGAGCTTCAGCGCGTTGCGGCACAACATGGCCGGCCAGGACGGGTACGAGTTCATCGGCCCCTGGCAGCACGGCGCGGCGGTGAAGGACGCGCTGATGAGCGCGGGCCAGGAGTTCGGCCTGGTCCACGTCGGGGCGCTCGCCTACGCGTCGGCCAGCGTGGAGAGCGGCTGGATCCCGTCGCCGATCCCGGCCATCTACACCGACCCTGAGCTGGCCGGACTACCGCGGCTGGCTGCCGCTGTTCGGGATCGAGGGGAAGCGGCCGCTGCAACGGGTCGTTCTTCTCCGAGGACATCGAGGACTACTACGTCTCGCCGTACGACCTCGGCTACGGCAAGTCGATCGCGTTCAACCACGACTTCATCGGCCGCGAGGCGCTGGAGAAGGCCCGCGAGTCGCACCGCCGGACGAAGGTGACCCTGGTCCTCGACCCGGCCGACCTGCGGCGGGCGCTCGGCGCCGACCACGGGTACTACCTCACCTACGCCAGGCACCGGGTGGAGGCCGCCGGCGGCGCCCTCGTCGGGCTCACCCACCAGACCGCGACCCTCGACCCGGCGGGCACGATCCTGGCGCTGACGCTCATCGACTCCGAGCGCGCGACGCCGGGCACGCAGGTCGAGGTCGTGTGGGGCGAGCACCCGGGACCCGGCACCGATCCCGAGGCCGACCTCGGGTTCCCGAGGATCCGCGCCACCGTCGCCCCCGCCCCCTATGACGCGCACGCTCGGACGCAATACCGACGCCACTAACCGGGTTATACAACGATTGTGGTGCGCCCCAGTGCTCGCCGTCGGGGATTAAGTTTCCGCACGTGACGACCTAACATGAGAGCACAAGGACTTACGAATTTTCGGGAAATGGGCGTTACGTGGAAACTGTGCTCGACGACTTCTCGATGGAGATGACCGGCAAGGACGTCTCCCGGCTGGAGGCCGCAGCGGGCGTCATTCCGCCCGGCACCAGAATCCACGTCACCTTCCTCGAGAACGAGGACCTGGCCATGCGGGTCGGCGCCGCGGCGGCGGTCAAGCGGCTCGGCTTCGTCCCGGTGCCGCACATCTCCGCCCGCCGGATCAAGTCCGCAGGCGATGCTGGAGGAGTTCCTGGCCGCGCTGCGCGAGATCGACGCGGCCGAGAACGTGTTCTCGGTCGGCGGCGACCCGGCCGTCCCGCACGGCCCCTACGAGGACTCGCTCTCGCTGATCGAGTCGGGCGTGTTCCAGCGCTACGGCGTCAGGCACGTCTCGATCGCGGGCCACCCGGCCGACCACCCCGAGGTCCCGACCGACGTGCTCTGGTCGGCGCTCGAGAGCAAGTCGGCCGCGCTGTCGAGGCTGCACATCCCTGGCGCGGTTCTCACCCAGGTCGAGTTCGATGTGGACCGGGTGCTCGACTGGCTGGCGGAGGTGCGCCGGCGCGGGGTGGAACTCCCGGTCCGCGTCGGCGTGCCCGGCCCGACCACCATCAAGGGCCTGCTCGGGTTCGCCTCCAGGCTCGGCGTCTCCACCTCGGCCACGATCGCCAAGAAGTACGGCTTCTCGATGACCAACCTGCTCGGCAAGGCCGGCCCGGACAAGTTCATCCGCGAGCTCGAGGACGGCCTCGACCCGGCCAAGCACGGCGTGGTGAAGCTGCACTTCTACACCTTCGGCGGCTTCAAGTCGACCGCCGAGTGGATCGACAACTTCCGCCAGGAGTTCTAGCCCGCAGCGCACCGTCAGCATATGTTGACGCCTGCCCGACCGTCAGCATATGCTGACCCCATGGAATCAGACCTCGCCATCACCGAGGCCGCCTCCGGCAGCGACCCCGACACCGGTCTGCGCGCGGTGGCGGCCCTGCGCGACCTCACCGAGCGGCTGGAGATCCTCCAGGTCGACAACGCGCGCAGGCTCGGCTGGTCCTGGCAGCAGATCGCCGCGCGGCTCGGCGTCACCAAGCAGACCGTGCACCGCAAGCACGGCAAGCGGACCGGGAGGCAGTCATGACCAGGACCTTTACCGAGGACGCGAACGCCATCGTGGTGCAGGCCTACGAGCACGCGATCCGGCTCGGGCACCCGTACCTCGGCGGCGAGCACCTCCTGCTCGCGCTGGCCGCGGCTGGCCAGCCGGCCGGCGCGGTCGCGCGCGAGCACGGCGTCACCCCCGCGCGGGTCGAGGCGGAGATCGTCCGCCTGTCCGGCGGCGGCCTGTTCGGTGACCTGGACCGGGGCGCGCTGGCCGCGGTCGGGGTCGACATCGACGCCGTGCGCGCGACGACCGAGGCGTCCTTTGGCCCCGAGGCCCTCACCCGCGCCGCCCGGGCCGTCCACCCCCGGCCCCGCTGGTTCGACCCGCGGCGGGCCGCCTTCTCCGGACATGACGGCGCCTTCCTCCCCCTCGGCCCCGGCGCCGGGCAGGCCCTGAACGGCGCCCGCAAGGCGGCGCAGGCCCGGACCGCCGCCCCGCCCTTCGGCGTCGAGGACCTTGCCCTGGGCATCCTCGCCGTCAGCGAGGGGCTAGCGCCCTCGATCCTGTCGGCGCTGGGCGCGTCCGGGCCGGCGGTGAGCGCCGCGATCCTGGACCGCTGCCGCCCGGCCGGCTGACCCGGCCGCCACCGCCGGGGCCGCAGCAGCACGGGACGACCTCTAGCTCGATCGTGGTTCCCCGCCGGGACGGGCCCGCTGCGACCCGGGCGCCGTCCCGGCGGGTGTCAGGGGGTGATGCCGAAGGTAATGCGGTAATCGCAGACGCCCTTGCAGGTGAAGACGCTGGTCGCGTCGTCGTCCACGTAGGAGTAGGCGTACGGCTCGGCCCGCTTGAACACGGCCGCGTAGTCGACCGGCCAGCTGGCCGGGTCGCAGGCCGCCCGCGACGACCACTGGCCGCGGCAGCAGAGCTGGTCGGTGTCGAGCCTGGCGCAGGCGGAGATGCAGCCGACGACGGTGCTGCCGACCTTGACGTCGAGCACGCTGGGGCAGACGACCGGCTTGGTGCAGCCGGCCGGCACGCAGCCGTCCGGGCTGATCTTGTCCTGCGTCCCGCCCGATGACTTGGCGATGTTGATGTACATCGGCAGGTTGGAACCATCGACCATCGACACGTCGTAGAAGTCCAGGCTCGTCCCAGGCGTCGAAGTTGACCTCGGCCAGCGTCGCCGGGATCGTGCCCCAGCCCTTGCACTGGAACAGGCCGCCGCAGTCGCCGGTCTGGCAGTGGCCGACGCCCGCGCTGTCGAAGGCGCAGCCGGTGCGACCCCAGAAGCGGGTGTTGAGGTTGTTCGGGGTGGTGATGGTGACGCTCTGCCCGGCGGGCAGCACCCAGCCGGTGGCGGCGAGCGGCGTGGCCGGGTTAGGCGCGGCCGCGACCCAGATCGTCTGCGACGTCTTGTTGACGAACGTCACCAGACGCCGCGAGCCGGCGGCCCCCGAAGGGGGTGGCTCGGAGGCCGCCGGGGCTGAGGAGGCGGAAGCGGCCGGCGTGGCCGAGGGCATCCGGGCCAGCGTCGGAGCGACCGAGCGGGCGCTCGGCGACGGAGCCGGCGCCGCTTTCTTCGCGGCCTTCGCCGCTGTGGCGCTGCCGTCAACAGACGCCGCGGCGGCCGACGACGGGCGCTCCCCGCCCGCAGCAGCGGCGGTGCCCGCCCCGTTCGCGCCGAGGGCGGCGCACCCCGCCGTCAGCATGATGGCGCTGAGCAGCACCGCCGCCGTCGTCGGGGCATCGGACCAGCGCGCCCTCCGCCGTCTACCGTTCCGGCCGAACATCACCAGCGTCCTCCCTGCGTCCATTGGCTCCGTACCGGAGACGCGCGGCGGGGCCGGCCGATAACAGATTTCGTCTTCCGGATTTTCCGTTATCCGCAGGCTCGGGTGGTGTCTCCTAGGTTGTGATGCGAACCCCATCGGAGATCGACCCGGACGTCGCGACCGTGGTCGCCGCGCAGCGCGGCGACCGGCGGGCTCTTGACGTGCTCGCGGCCGCGTACCTGCCGCTGGTCTACAACATCGTCGGCCGGGCGATGAACGGTCACCCGGACGTCGACGACGTCGTGCAGGAGACCATGCTCCGCGCCGTCCGCGGCGTGGGCGAGCTGCGAGACCCGGCGGCGTTCCGGTCGTGGCTGGTCGCGATCGCGATCAGGCAGGTCCGCGACTCCTACCGGGACCGGCTGGCGCAGCCGCCGACGGTGGAGTCGGACGCGCCGAGCCCCGACTTCGCCGACACCACGATCGAGCGGCTCGGCCTGTCGGGCCAGCGGCTGGAGACGGCCGAGGCCACCCGCTGGCTCGACGACGAGGACGGGCAGGTGCTCGCCTTGTGGTGGCAGGAGGCGGCCGGGAAGCTCCGCCGGGCCGACCTGGCCGTCGCGCTCGAGCCTGTCGCCGGCGCACGCGGCCGTCCGCGTCGCGCGGATGAAGGAACGGCTGGTCACATCGCGCACGGTGGTGCGCGCGCTGCGCCGGGTCCCGCCGTGCCCGAGCCTGGCGGCGATCACGACCGGGTGGGACCGGCGAGCCGAGCCCGCTGTGGCGCAAGCGGCTGGCCCGGCACGTCAGGGACTGCCCGTGGTGCGTGGCCGACACCGCCGAGATGATCCCGGCCGAGCGGCTGCTCGGCGGGCTGCCGTTGATCGCGGTCCGCCGGCCTGGCCGCCGCGACCCTCGGCCTGGCGGCGGGCGGCCCGGCCGGACCGCCGCCCGGACAGCTGGCCGGCCAGGCGGGCCAGGCGGGCCAGGCAGGCCGGGCGGGCCGGGCGGGCCAGGGCATCGGGGCAAGGCCGCTCGGCGGGCCCGGCTGACCAGGCACGCCCGGCACACCCGGCTGCTGACGAAGGTCCGCCGTCGTCCAGCCGAAGCTCATCGCGGCGTCGGTGGCGCTGGTGACGTGCGCGGCGGGCGGAACGTTCGCGGTCGTGCACGCGCACGAGGCGGCCGCCCCGGCCGCGCTGAGCGTCGCCGCCCCCCGGCCGCCGGCGCCGCACGTCGCCCCGCCGGCGCCGCTGGTGACCCACATCGCCCGGGCGAAGCGGCCGGCCCCGAAGCCGTCACCGTCGAAGGCCGCCCCGGTCACCGTGACCAGCCAGCGCAAGGGCGTCGCGACCTGGGACGCCACCGGCGTCAGCCCGGAGCTGGCCGCGTCCGGCGCGTCCTGGTACTACGACTGGGCCGCCACCCCGAACGGCATCACCGCCCCGTCCAGCACCAGCTTCGTCCCGATGATCTGGGGCGCGTCCGACGTCACCGCCGCCACCCTGGACCAGGTCAAGAGCGAGGGGAACGTGCTGCTCGGCTTCAACGAGCCGGACCAGGGCGGCCAGGCCAACATGACCGTGGCCCAGGCGCTCAGCCTGTGGCCGCAGCTGATGGCGACCGGCATGACGCTCGGCAGCCCGGCCGTGTCGTTCGACGCCGCGACCCCCGGCGGCTGGCTGGACCAGTTCATGGCCGGCGCCAAGGCCCGCGGGTACCGGGTCAACTTCATCACCGTGCACTGGTACGGCGGCGACTTCAGCACCGGCCCGGCCGTGCAGCAGCTCGAGAGCTACCTGCAGGCGATCTACGACCGGTACCACCTGCCGATCTGGCTGACCGAGTTCGCGCTGACCAACTACGCGGGCTCGACCCCGACCTTCCCGACCGAGGCGCAGCAGGCCGCGTTCCTGACCGCGGCGACAACCATGCTCGACGGCCTGCCCTACGTGCAGCGCTACGCCTGGTTCGCGCTGCCGGTCTCGGCCGGCAGCGGCACCACCGGCCTGTTCAACCCCGGGCCGTCCGCGACCGAGGTCGGCACCGCCTTCGAGGCGGCCCGCTGACCTCACCTCGAGTTGTCGTTTTCGCTGGCGCCGGCCGGTAGCCGGGTGCCGGTGGGCGGGCCCCGACGTCACCGACCGATAATTCGGTTATGCCAACGTTCGCCCCAGGTGCATCATCAGCCCCAGGATCAGGCTCGGAGTCGGGTACCGACGCCGACGCCGACGCCGTCGACGGCCTCGACGGCAGCCTCGGCGTCGCCGGGCCACGCAAGCGGCGCGGCGGTCGCCTGAGCGCCGACCAGCGGCGCGCCCAGCTGCTCGACGCGGCCGTGGTCGAGTTCGCGGAGCGCGGCTACCAGGGCACCCGCACGGCCGACATCGCGGCCAGGGCCGGGGTCTCCCAGCCGTACGTCTACGCCCTGTTCCCCGACAAGCGGTCGCTCTTTCTCGCCTGCCACGCCGCCACCACCGATCGGATCAGGGAGTCGATCGAGAAGGCAAGCGCCGGCTCGGGGAGCGCAGCGTCGAGCGGGCTCTCGACCGCGCCTACCTGGAGCTGCTCGACGCGCACCCGCACCAGGTCCTGTTCCAGGTCCAGGCGCACGCCGCCGCGACCGCCGACCCGGTGATCAGGGCGCCGGTCCGCGAGCGGTTCATGGAGCTGGTGGAGCTGAGCGAGCGGCTCTACGGCGTCCCCCGCGATCTCGTCCTGCGGCACGTCGCCCGGGTCATGCTCGGCAACGTCGCGCTGGCCCTCGACCTCCCACCTGAGTACCGCCCCGCGGTCTAAAATGCGGGCATGCTCGGATCGGGTCCCGACGACGGCGACATCCTCGCGATGGGCGCGGACAAGCCCCGGCGCACATGGGCGCTCGGACGCCGGAGCCGCATCGCGGTCGCGGTCGTCGGCGTGTGCGCGCTGCTCGCCGCGGGCGGCACCGTCGCCGCGCTCCGGCTGGGCTCCCGCGGGCCCGCCGACCCCGCCCTGGCCGGGCTGATCACCGAGGTCACGACCGTCCCGATGAGCGCGCTGAGGTCCGCCTCGGGCGGCCAGGGCTCGTACGTCGGGTCGCTGCCGTCCGCGAGCGCCTCGGGGAACTCGGCGTCAGGCTCGATCATGGTCTTCGCCGGCCTCTCGGCGCCGACCGTGGTGTACGGCAGCCCGCTCAGCTCCGGCAACAAGCCCGAGGTGTTCTACGTCGGCACGGAATTCTGCCCCTACTGCGCCGCCGAGAGCTGGTCGCTGATCGTCGCGCTCAGCCGGTTCGGCCAGTTCACCGGCCTGCGCACCAGCCGTTCCCCGTTGTTCGAGGACATCCCCCCGATCGACGGCTGGACGTTTTACGGCTCGTCCTATACGAGCAGTTACCTGGCCTTCGCCCCGGTCGAGACCCACTCCAACGTCCTCGTCAAGCCGACCGACGACCCGGGCAGCGTGAAGAGCTATCGACCGCTGCAGCGGCTCACGCCGCCCGAGCAGGCGGTCATGACCCAGTACGACAAGCCGCAGCAGACCCCGTTCATCGATTTCGGCGGCACCGCCATCGAGCTCGGCTCGGGCGTCGAGCCGACCGTCCTGGCCGGCCTGACCTGGAGTCAGATCGCGGCCCAGCTCCGGCGTCCGGCCAGCACGGCCGGGGCGGCCCTGCTCTTCGAGGCCAGCACGCTGACCTCCGAACTGTGCCAGCTCACGAACGACCGCCCGGCCGCCGCCTGCGTGCCGCGGGCCGGGTAGCGCGGTTCGGGCCGATCGACTTCGGGCCCCAGTGCTGCGGACGGTAGCATCGTGGCATCAATTCGAACGTCCACTATCCGAACGTCAACGTGAGGCAGCGCCGTGTCCCAGATCCGTGTCCAAGTGCTCGACCGCCAGGCTCAGCGGAGTGAGCGCGAGGTGACGACGGGGACTACCGCCGGCGAATTGTTCCCCGGTGACCGGGACGTGGTCGTCGCCCGGGTCAACGGCGAGGTCCGCGACCTGTCCTGGGTGGTCTCCGACGGCGACATGGTCGAGCCGGTGCCGGCCGACTCGCCGACCGGCCGCTCGGTGATCAGGCACTCGTCCGCGCACGTGCTGGCGCAGGCGGTGCAGCAGGCGTTCCCGGAGGCGAAGCTGGGCATCGGGCCGCCGATCGAGAACGGCTTCTACTACGACTTCCAGGTCGACCGCGCGTTCACCCCTGAGGACCTGAAGCTGATCGAGTCGCGGATGCGCGACATCGTCAAGCAGGGCCAGCGGTTCGTCCGCCGCGAGGTGACCGATGCCGACGCCCGCCAGGAGCTGGCGGCCGAGCCGTTCAAGCTCGAGCTCATCGGCATCAAGGGCTCGGCCGGGTCCGACGACGAGGCGTCCACCGAAGTGGGCGCGGGCGTGCTGACCATCTACGACAACGTGGACGCGAAGACCGGCGAGCTGCGCTGGAAGGACCTCTGCCGGGGCCCGCACGTGCCGACGACCAGGCAGATCCCGGCGTTCAAGCTGATGCGGAACGCCGGCGCGTACTGGCGCGGGAGCGAGAAGAACCCGCAGCTGCAGCGGATCTACGGCACCGCCTGGGAGTCCCGGGCCGCCCAGGACGACTACCTCAAGCTGCTTGAGGAGGCCGAGCGGCGCGACCACCGCAAGCTCGGGGCGGAGCTCGACCTGTTCTCCTTCCCCGAGGAGATCGGCTCCGGCCTGCCGGTCTTCCACCCCAAGGGCGGGATCATCCGCCGCGAGATGGAGAACTACTCGCGGCTGCGGCACGAGGCGGCGGGCTACTCGTTCGTCGCCACCCCGCACATCACCAAGGCGCACCTGTTCGAGACCTCGGGCCACCTGCCGTACTACGCGGACACGATGTTCCCGCCGATGGAGCTCGAGGGCAGCGAGTACTACCTCAAGGCGATGAACTGCCCGATGCACAACCTGGTCTACCGGTCCCGCGGCCGGTCGTACCGGGAGCTGCCGCTGCGGCTGTTCGAGTTCGGCGCCGTCTACCGGTACGAGAAGTCCGGCGTGGTGCACGGGTTGACCCGGGTGCGCGGTCTGACCATGGACGACTCGCACATCTACTGCACCAAGGAGCAGATGGAGGGCGAGCTCACCTCGGTCCTGTCCTTCATCCTCGACCTGCTTCGCGACTACGGCCTGGACGACTTCTACCTGGAGCTGTCCACCCGGGGCGACTCCGACAAGTTCATCGGCGCGGACGAGGACTGGGAGTCGGCGACCGAGACCCTCCGTTCCGTCGCCACCGCCTCCGGCCTTGAGCTGGTGCCCGACCCGGGCGGCGCGGCGTTCTACGGGCCGAAGATCTCGGTTCAGGCGCGCGACGCGATCGGCCGGACCTGGCAGATGTCCACCGTCCAGCTCGACTTCAACCAGCCCCGTCGGTTCGGGCTCGAGTACCAGGCGGCGGACGGCACCCGGCAGGAGCCGGTGATGATCCACCGGGCGCTGTTCGGCTCGATCGAGCGGTTCATGGGCGTGCTCATCGAGCACTACGCGGGCGCGCTGCCGCCGTGGCTGGCCCCGGTCCAGGTCACCGGCATCCCGATCAGCGACGCGCACGTCCCGTACCTGGCGGAGGTCGCGGCCAGGCTCGGCGCCAGGCGGATCCGGGTCGAGATCGATGACAGCAGCGACCGGATGCAGAAGAAGATCCGCAACGCCCAGAAGCAGAAGGTCCCGTTCATGCTGCTGGCGGGCGACGAGGATGTGGCCGCGGGCGCGGTCTCCTTCCGCTACCGCAACGGCGCCCAGCGCAACGGCGTGCCGATCGACGAGGCCATCGCCGAGATCGTCACCGCGGTGGAGACCCACGCCCAGGTCTAACTGTATCGGCTTCCGGTATATCGGATCCCGATGTATAGTCGGCCGCATGGCGAAACGCGATGCCAGCGAGCCGGCCGACGGCTCGGCGCTGACCGGGTTCGGCCGGTACGCCGGGCCGGCCACGCTGATCTTGTCCAGCCTGGCCGACGGGCCCAAGCACGGGTACGCCCTGACTAAGGACGTCGAGTCCTTCGCCGGCGTCCGGCTGGCGCCAGGCACGCTGTACGAGGCGCTCGCGCGGCTTGAGTCGCAGGGCATGATCGAGGCGCTTGAGGCGCACGACCGCCGGCGCCCGTATCAGCTCACGGCCGTTGGCGCGGTCGCGCTCAAGGAGCACCTGAACGCGCAGCGCCAGGTGACCGACGTCGGCCTGCGCCGTCTCGCGGTCAACTGGACCACCGGGTGACCGCGCCCGGGCCCGCGCCCGACGACGGCCGGGACCTCCGCCCCGGCTTCAATGCGGCCGGGGAGGACGCCGCCAGGCGGGCCGAACGGCTGCTGCGCTGGTACCCCCGGATCTGGCGGGACCGGTACGGCGAGGAGTTCGCCGAACTGCTGGTGTCCGAGATCGAGGAGCGCCCGCACGCGGCCGGCCGGACCCGGGACGTCGCGCGCGGCGGCATCGTCGCCCGTCTCTCGGTGGCCGGCCTGTGCGGCGTCCCGCTTCGCGACTCGGCCGCCGCCGCGACGGGGATGCGGCCGGACGCGGGCGTCGGCCGGCACGTCACCGCGAGCCTGGTCGCGCTTGGCTGCTGCCTGTCGGTTGTGCTCGGCTTCGGCGCCGCGATGTGGTCCCAGCTGACCATCGGCTGGCAGTGGTCCGCGCCCGGCCGGGTCGGGCCCGCCGCCGCCTTCGCCACCGTGACGACGTCGATCGCGATTCCGGTCCTGCTCGCGATCGCGGTCCTGGCCGCGCTGCCGGTGCTGTTCGCGGTCGGCCGCCGGCTCGCCGGCGGTCGGGCGGCCGGCCTCTCCGCGCCGTCGGCGACCCTGGTCGCGGCCAGCGCGATCGTGATCGCCGGGGGCAGGCATTTCGAGAACGGCTGGCCCGGCACCGGCGGCCACAGGGGCTTCATCCCGGGCGGGGTGGCCGCGTTCGAGTGGGCGACGTCGCTGTCGGTCTCGTCGTACTGGGCGCACCCGGGCGGCCTGGCCGGCTTCCCCGCCGCCGAGGTCGCCTGGATGGCCGTCTGCCCGCTGGCGCAGGCGGTCGCGGTCGCCAGCGCCGCCGTCGTCGTGCGCCGGGCCCGCCTCTCCTCGCGGGTACTGGCGTTCGAGACCCGTCTCGCCGCTGCCGCCTGCGCGGTCATGGCGATCCTGCTGGCCGGCTGCTCGTGCTGGGTGGCGACCGGGGGCCGGACGGCCGGCGGCCAGCCGGCCGGCGGTCAGCCCGGCCTGTTTCACGCCGGCCTGATCGACGTCGCGGGCATCGCGGTGCTCGCGGTCGCGCTGGCGGTCGCCGTCCAGGCGGCCCGCACGGCCAGGCGCGGGCTGACCGTGGCGCGCGGGTGAAGGCGCCCGTCCGGCAAGCGCGAGCGGACGCCGGTCACGGGCGCCGCCGTGCGCCTGGCTGCCTCAGAACGACAGTCGAAGTGGGGTTGTGATGCAGCCATCTCGGCGGCGCTTCATCCGCTGCGGTCTGGTCGGAGCGGCGGCCGCCGCGGCGGCCGGCCTCGGCGGCGCCGAGCTGATCAGCCGCGGCGACCTGCCGGGCAAGGGCGAGCTCGACGCGATCGACGGCGCGTGCTCGGTGGCCGCCCCCGACCTGGCGGTCTACGCACCGCCCGGCCCGCAGCTGTCCGGCACGTTCTACTCGCAGGCCAGGAACCGCGCCGTCGGCTACACGATCGGCTATCCGCCCGGGCACCGGCCGGGCGCGAGGCTGCCGCTGGTGATCATGCTCCACGGCTACGGCGACAGCCACGTCAACGCGCTGTCCGGCCTGTCGCCCGGCCCGGGCGCTGGCGCTCCGGGTCGACGGCGCCCGTTGCCGCCGATGGCCCTGGTCACGGTCGACGGCGGGACCGGCTACTGGAACCCCCACCCGGGCGACAACCCGCAGGCGATGCTCACCGACGAGGTGATCCCGATGTGCCTGCGCCGCGGCCTGGGCGGCCCGCAGCGGGTCGGCGTGATGGGCGTCTCGATGGGCGGCTACGGCGCCCTGCTGCTGGCGGAGCGGCGCCCGGACCTGATCAGCGCGGCCGCCGCGATCAGCCCCGCCATCTGGACCAGCTACGCCCAGGCGCGGGCGGCCAACGCCGGGGCGTACGCGTCGGCGGCCGACTTCGCGGCCGACGACGCGGTAACGCACGCGGCCGCGCTCGCCCGCGTCCCGGTCCGCATCGCGGCCGGCTTCGGCGATCCGTTCTACCCCGGCGTCCGGGCCCTCGCCCGCGCGCTGCCCAAGCGGACCGGCGGCCAGCCGCCCGTCGTAACCTTCGCAAACGGCTGCCACGATAGCGAGTTCTTCACCGCGCAGGAACCGCCGTCGCTGGCATTCCTCGCCCGCCACGTCGCGCCCCAGTGAACTCCCGCGCGCCCGCCCGGCCGCTGTGCTCCGGCTGCCCGGGGAATCCGGCGGCCAGGGCGAAGCACGGGACCGTTCGAGACGACGGGTTTGAATTTAGTCGGCGTCGCCGAGCAGCGCCTCGGCCTTCTCCTCGGCCTCGAGTTCCCGCTCGGCCGCCGCCTCGGGGGACGTCGGGCCGTGGCCGACCGCCGCGGCGGCGGCCGCGGCCTGGGTCCGCTCGGCCTCGCCGAGCAGCTTGTGGCCGGTCGACAGGATGACGATGCCGAGCAGGATCGCCCCGGCCCCGATGTAGAACGGCACGTGGATGTTGAAGGCGAGGACGAGCCGCCCGGCCGCGTAGGGGGCGAGGCCGCCGCCGATGAACCGGACGAAGCTGTAGGCGGCCGACGCGACCGGCCGCTCGACCGGGGACACGGTCATCACCGCCTGCGTGGTGACCGTGTTGTTCACCCCGCAGACGATGCCGGAGACGATCACCAGGACGATCAGCGCGGGCTTGTTCAGCGTCCAGATCGCGATGCCAAGGCTGATCAGCGCGAAGATGAACAGGTTGGCGTACATGGTCCGCGCGATGCCGAGCCGTCGCTGCAGCCAGGGCGCGCCGAACACCGCGAACACCGCGACCATGATGCCCCAGCCGAAGAACACGAGGCCGAGCTTGATCGGCGACAGCTCCATCGGGAACGGCGCGTAGCCCAGAATCGTGAAGAAGCCCCAGTTGTAGCACAGCGCGGTCAGCGCCATCGTCAGCAGGCCGCGATGCCGCAGCGCCTTGAACGGCGCCGACAGGCTGGTCCTGGTCGCAGGCTTCGCGGTCTTGTCGACCAGCACCGCGGTCGCGCACAGCGAGATCGCCATCAGCACCGCCACGCCGTAGAACGGCCCGCGCCACGAGATCTCGCCCAGCGTCCCGCCGACCAGCGGGCCGACCGCGATGCCGAGGCCGAGCGCGGTCTCGTAGAGCACGATCGCGCCCGTGAAGCCGCCGGACGCCGACGCGACGATGACCGCAAGGGAGGTGGCGATGAACAGCGCGTTGCCGATGCCCCAGCCGGCCCGGAATTCGATGATCTCGCTGATCGAGCCGGACGAGCCCGCCAGCGCCGAGAACGCGACGATCAGCACCAGCCCGGCGATCATGGTCCACTTGGCGCCGATCCGCGACGACACCCAGTTGGTGATCAGCATCGCGACCGCGGTGACAACCAGGTACGACGTGAACAGCAGCGTGGTCTCGCTCGGCGACGCGTGCAGCTGGTTCGAGATCGCGGGCAGGATGGGATCGACCAGGCCGATGCCCATGAAGGACACGACGCAGGCGAAGGCGACCGCGAACACGGCCTTGGGCTGCTTGAACGGGCTGGCGGCCGGGCCGTGGGGGGCGGCACTCATCTAACTGTTCTCCTCAGTGCGGTGTGCTGCGGGCCGGGTCGTCGGCGCCGGGGGACGCCGGCGAGCGCGTCGAGCGCGGGCCGGGCGGCGTCGAGGGCGGCCAGGTGGTCGGGGCTGAGCTGGGCGAGGATGACCGCGAGGCGGGTGGCCCGGGAATCGCGGCGGTGCGCGAGCGTCGCCCGGCCCTCGTCGGTGATCGTCACCAGCACGACCCGCCCGTCGTCGGGGTCGGACTCCCGGCGGACCTGGCCCGCGTCCTCGAGCCTGCTGATCAGCTGGGTCATGGCGGGCTGGGTGACCCCCTCGCGGGCGGCGAGCGAGGTCAGCCGCTGCGGTCCGAACCGCTCGATCGCGGCCAGCGTGGCGGCGGCGGTCAGCGACAGGCCGCCCGGCTCGGTCAGAGACCGGTACAGCCCCATGATCCGCTCCAGGTCGACCGTGAGCGCGGCCGCGAGCTCAGTGGCGGTCACGGTTCCGACGGCGCCGCTCGAACTTTCCATAAGACATTTATATCACATGCTAATGGAAATGATGAAGCTTCGATCTTGCCGACTCATCTTCCTAGTGGAACATCCTTAGCAGAGGTAACGTTGTTGACGGCCGAAGAGACAAGACGGGATCGGAGCGATCAACGCCGTGACAGCCATCCAGGGGGATCCCGCCAGCACCGCCAGCACCGCCAGCACCGCCAGGGCCGGACGGCGCGGTCCCGCCGCCGCGTGGCACCAGATGACGTCGTCCTTCCACCAGCGCAACTACCGGCTGTTCTTCTTCGGCCAGCTGATCTCGGTGATCGGCACCTGGATGCAGACGGTCGCCCAGTCGTTCCTGGTGCTCGACCTCACCCACAGCGGGACCCAGCTCGGGCTCACCACCGCCGCCCGCTTCCTCCCGATCCTGATCTTCGGCCAGACCGGCGGCCTGTTCGCCGACCGCAGGGACAAGCGCCGGATCCTGCTCGTCACCCAGACCGCGGCCGGCCTCCTGGCGGCCGTGTTCGCCGTGCTCACCGGCACCCACGAGATCCGGCTGGGGAGCGTCTACCTGCTCGCGATCACGCTCGGCTTCGTGAACGTCTTCGACACCCCCGCGCGACAGGCGTTCATCTCCGAGATGGTCCCGCCCGAGAACCTCGGCAACGCGGTGACGCTGAACTCGGTCGCGATGAACATGGCGCGGGTCTTCGGCGCCGCCGTCGGCGGGGTGCTCGCGGCGATCGGCCTGACCCTGTGCTTCGCGCTCAACGCGGTCTCGTTCGGCGCCGTCCTGCTGTCGCTGATGCTGATGAGCACCGCCGCGCTGTACCCGGCCAGGCCGGCGTTGAAGCAGCCCGGGCAGATCCGGGCGGGCATGCGCTACGTCAGGTCGACCCCCGCGCTGCTCATCCCGCTCCTCATGATCGCCGTCGTCGGCACCCTGGCCTGGGAATTCCAGGTCTCGCTGCCGCTGATGGCCAGCCACGTGTTCGGCGGCGGGGCCGGCGCCTACGGGGTGATGGCCTCGGTCATGGGGGTCGGCGCGGTGGTTGGCGGCCTGGTCTCGGCGGCCAGGGCGCGGCCGAGCGGCCGCGCGCTCTGCCTCGCCTCGATCGGCTGGGGGATCGCGATCTGCGTGGCCGCGGTCGCGCCGTCGATGCCGCTCGAGCTGGCGGCGCTGCTGTTCGTCGGGTACGGCTCGATCACGTTCAACTCGATGGCGAAGACGGTGCTGCAGCTCGCCGCCACGCCGGAGATGCGCGGCCGGGTGATGGCGCTGTGGGGTCTGGCCTGGCTCGGCTCGACCCCGATCGGCGGGCCGATCGTCGGCTGGGTCGGACAGGAGGCGGGCGCCCGCTGGTCGCTCGTGGTCGGCGGCGTGCCCACCCTGCTCTGCGGCCTGCTCGCGCTGCCGGCGCTAGTCAAGATCGACCGTCGCCTGGCCGACCCGTCCCGGCCGGCTGCGGAGCTGCCCCGCTTGCCGTCTTCATTTATCCCGAACGGTCGCGTGGCTTCGCCTGATCAGCCCATTACCGATCGCTCCGATGAGACCAGCGACGCGAATACCACCACCGAGCCGAGGTAATGGCCGGTGCCGGAGTCGAACGTCCCACCGCAGGTGACAACCCTTAGCGACGCGTAATTGGTCCGGCCGTAGATCATTTCCGTCGGGAAATCGACCTTCGTGTATTCGCGCACGCCGGTGACGCGGAAGACCGCCGTCATTCCGTCCGCCAGCGTCACGTCAATATGATCGCCCGGGTGCAGCGCGCCCAGCCGGAAAAAGACGGCCGGGCCCACCTCGCTGTCCACGTGGCCCTCGATGACGGCCGTGCCGATCTGGCCCGGTGTCACCGAGTTCTTGTACCAGGCCGCCTCGTCGGCGCTGGTGCTGACGTCGGGCACCTGGATGGTGCCGTCGGGGTTGAGCCCGAGGCGCAGCAGCGGCGATCGCACGCCGATCGCCGGTATGGCGACGGATACCGGGGTCGAGCGCCGGAGCGACGGCTCCTTCGGCGCGACCGGGCCGACCGCCCCCGCCGCCGCGGCGGCCGGCGACGGCGCGTGCTGCTGGGCGAGCACCGCGACGCCGATGGCGACCGCGCCGCCGGCCAGCAGCGCGGTCCCGGCCAGTCCGGCCAGCCTGATCCTGCCCCGGCCGGGCAGCTCCGGGGCGGGCGCGAACTGGCTGTCCGGCCACGACATGACCACGCGCAGTCCGCCAATACGCGGCCAGCGGCCCAATGCCGTCCCTTTCCGGTCGTCTTCCGTAAGAGGTGCTACTCACGTAGCCTAATGTCCTAATGGAAAACACGCCATTGCCCGTCCGCCGGCTCGATCGCGGGCGTCGCAATATATGGCCGTCTATGCGAACGTCACACCCGTCGGCGCCTGGATTTATGCCGGTCGGCCGGAACGGCGGCGAGATGTCTGCCCGTTCGCTCTTTCACTGGCGGTTCGGATGGCACATGCTCAGATGGGTAGAGCCACGCCATTGCCCGCCGGTCATCCGAGGAGGCTTCATGAAGGTGCGCCTGACCGTGCCCATCGCGAGTTGCCGCGCGATCGCCGGAGCTGCCCTGCTGGCGCTCGCGGTCGCCGCCTGCTCCGGCGGCGGATCGCCCTCCTCGACGGTGCCGTCCGTCTTCACCCCGACTCCGGGGGTCACCACCAGCACCGCCTCGGGCGGGGCGTCGCGGACGCCCTCGCCGTCGTCTGGCAGCACCGGCCGGACCTCGGCGACCGCCAGGCCGACCGCAACCGCCAAGGTGTCGTCCACCGCCAAGGCCACGCCGACCGCAAGGGCGACGCCGACCGCCAGGGCGACGCCGACCGCCCAGGCAACCGCGACCAGCACGCCCACCCGCCGACCGAGCGCGACCCCGTCGGCCACCGCGAAGCCGACCCCAAGGGCGACCCGCCACGCGACGACCGCGCCCACGCACTTCCCGGTCGGCGCGCCCCAGACCGGCGGCGGCGGCACGGCGGGCCTGCAGGACGTCACGCTGTTCGGGTTCGGCGGCGCCGCGATCCTGGCCGGCCTCTCCAGCCTCGCCTACCGCAGGCGGCTAGCCCGCAAGCGCCGCGCCGAGGCCAGCGCCCGCGCCGCCGCCCCCTCCCGTACCGGCGTCCATTGACCGCCTGAGCACCGCGCTCACCGCTAACGGATCAGGTGCTGCGACAGCCCTGTTTCTGCGGCGTCGTCGAGGGCCATGACGATCCATTTCTCGATATCGGCGCCGATGGCGGTCGCGGCCAGGCGCCAGCGTTCTTGCTGACTGTGGGTTGCGGGGAGCTTCAGGGTGAGCTGGTCGTCGCTTCTCTTGCGCCTGCCGACGGCGCCGGCCTTGAGCTGGCGGCGGAGGGCGTGCAGGGACCAGTCGAGTGCCTCTGCCTTGTCGAGCCATTCGTCTTGCTGGTCGGGGGTGAGTGAGGCGAGCTCGGCGTGGTGCTGGAAGCTGAGGGCGGGGTGGCGGCGGGGGATCGGGAACTGGCGGCAGACCCAGGCGTAGTTGCGGAGGGTCTGGTAGTCGAGCGCGGTTGCGCTGATCGCCTGCTTGTAGCGGTCGGGGTACTTCTTCTTGCCGTAGACGAGCCAGTCGCCGAGCCACCAGGCTGACGAGTCGCCGATGGCGGCTATTTGCAGGCCGATCTCCGACCAGTCCTCGATGGTGAGCTGGGCGGGGAGCCACAGGCCGTCGCGGCGCGCCCGCACGGTCGGGCTGAGGGCCAGGCGGCGCGGCGGCCGCCCGGCCTGGGCGGTCGTGACCTGCTGCGAGGAGGCCACGTGGCTTGCTTCCTGCATGATCTCGCTCATCCCCAATAGTGCTTGCAACTATCTTGCGCAGTAATTGCTCAGTTCTTGCAGCAGACACTCATCAAAATAGCGACTGTAATATATGGCTAGATGAGGTGACAACCCCCCTAGTGCGCGAACGCGGCTCCCTGCATGGGCGATCTGTCTCTGCCGCGACCGAGTGATGGTCATATTCTTTCAGTTCATGCCAAGCTTCTTACTAGCCCATAGTCGGATATTTCGTTACGGTTGTTCGCATGACGGACGTCTCGACGCCCAGGCAGCTCTCCGCCGCCAAGCAGGCCCTGCTCGCGCAGCGGCTGCGCGGCCGGGGAGCGGTGACGACGATCCGGGCGCGGGCGGCCGGGGTCGCGCCGCCGCTGTCCTTCGCGCAGGAGCGCCTCTGGTTCATGGAACAGCTGGTCCCGGGCTCGGCAGCGCACACGATCCCGGTGGCGCTGCGGCTGCGCGGAGCGCTCGACGAGGGCACGCTCGGGCTTGCGCTCGGCGACGTGGCCGACCGGCATGAGGCGCTGCGGATGCGCTATCCGGCCGGGGAGGACGGGCGCCCCGAGGTCCGGGTGCGCGACGCAGACGGATCGCGGCTGCCGCTGCGCGTCCTGTCGGCCCGGTCCGCCGACGCGGCCCAGGACCACGTCGACGCGGTGATCGCGGAGCCCTTCGACCTCGCGGCCGGCCCGGTCGCCCGGGCGGCGCTGGTGCGGCTGGCCGACGACGATCACGTGCTCGCGCTGGCGGTGCACCACATCGCCTGTGACGGCTGGTCGGTCGACATCCTGCTGGCGGACCTGTTCGCGCTCTACGAAGCCCGGCGCGGCGGGCGGCCGCCGGGGCTGGCCGAGCTGCCCGTCCAGTACGGCGACTACGCGATCAGGCAACGGGACGGGCTGTCCGACGCCGCCGACGGCGATTTCGCCTACTGGGAGCGGCGGCTGGCCGCGCTGCCGACGCTCGATCTGGTGACCGACCGGCCGCGCCCGGCCGAGCAGACCTACGACGGGACGGCGCACGGCTTCCGCCTCGACGCGGCCCTGACGCGGTCTGTGCTCGACCTCGCCCGGCAGCGCGACGCGACCCCGTACATGGTGCTGCTGGCCGGATTCCAGGTGCTGCTCGGGCGCTACGCCGGGCAGCGCGACTTCGCCGTCGGCTCCCCGGTCGCGGGCCGCCCGCTGCCGGAACTTGAGCCGCTGGTCGGATGCTTCGTCAACCTGCTGACGATGCGCGCCGACCTGTCCGGCCGCCCGACCTTCGCCGCGCTGCTCGACCGGGTCAGGGCGGCGGCGGCCGACGCCTACGACCACCAGGAACTTCCGTTCGAGGGGCTGGTCCAACGGCTCGACCCGCCACGGGACGTCTCCCGCCCGCCGCTGTTTCAGGTGCTGTTCGCGATGCAGAACTACGGGCGCGGGGCGCTGCGGGCCGTGCCCGCCCAGCCTGGCGGCCGAGGGCTTCGCGCTGCAGTCGTGGGCGACGCGCTTCGATCTCGAGCTGTACATCACCGAGGACGACGCGGGGATGGACGGGTTGTTCATCGCCAACAAGGACCTGTTCGAGCCCGCGACCGTCGCCAGGCTCGCGGCGCACTTTACCGCCCTGCTCACGCGGCTGCTGGCCGACCCCGACGCGTGCGTCGACGACGCGGAGATCGTCGGCGCCGCCGAACGGGCCGAGCTCGTAACCGGCTTCAACGACACGGCCGGCCAGTTCCCGTCCGAGATGACCCTGCACGGGCTGGTGGAGGCGCAGGCCGCGCGGAGCCCCGACGCGGTCGCGGTCACGTTCGAGGGCGCGCGGCTGACCTACCGTGAGCTGAACGCGCGGGCCGACGCGGTCGCGCATCGCCTGTGCGGGCTCGGCGTCGGCCCGGAGACGCTGGTCGCCGTCTGCGCCGAGCGGTCGCTGGAACTGCCGGTCGCGCTGCTCGGCGTCCTCAAGGCCGGGGCCGCCTATCTGCCGCTGGATCCGGAGTACCCGGCCGACCGCCTCGCCTTCATGCTCGCCGACGCGGCGGCGCCGGTCGTGCTCACCCAGGAAAGCCTGCGCGGCCAGGTGCCGCCGACGTCGGCGACGGTGCTCACGCTCGACGACCTCGCCGACTGGCCGGCGCCCCCGACCGGATGGCGGGCGCGGGCGGGTGACCTGGCGTACGCGATCTACACCTCCGGTTCGACGGGGCGGCCGAAGGGAGTGCTCAACACCCATCGCGGGATCGTCAACCGGCTCGACTGGATGCAGCGCCGCTACCGGCTCGACGCCGGCGACGTCGTTCTCCAGAAGACCCCGGCCAGCTTCGACGTGTCGGTGTGGGAGTTCTTCTGGCCGCTGCTGGCCGGCGCGAGGATGGTGCTAGCGCGGCCCGGCGGGCACAAGGACGCCGCCTACCTCCGGGACCTGATCCGGGCGCAGGGGGTGACAACCGCCCACTTCGTGCCGTCCATGCTCGGCGTCTTCCTCGCCGAAGAGGGCGCCGCCGAAGACGCCGGCCGATGCCGGGTGCTGCGCCGGATCATCTGCAGCGGCGAGGAACTCCCGGCCGACGTGGCAGCGCGCTGCCTGCAGACGCTCCCGGCCGAGCTGCACAACCTGTACGGGCCGACGGAGGCGGCGATCGACGTGTCGGCCTGGCAGTGCACGCCGGACGCGCTGGCGGGCCTGGCGCGCGTGCCGATCGGCGGCCCGATCAGGAACCTGAGGCTGCATGTCCTCGATCCGCGGCTGCGGGTGGTGCCGGTCGGGGTGCCGGGGGAGCTGTTCCTCGGCGGCGTCGGGCTGGCGCGCGGTTATCTGCGCCGTCCCGGGCTGACCGCCGAGCGGTTCGTGCCCGACCCGTTCGGGCCGCCGGGATCGCGGCTCTACCGGACCGGGGACCTGGCGCGGTGGCGCCCGGACGGCACCGTCGAGTTCCTGGGCCGGATCGACGGCCAGGTGAAGATCAGGGGCCTGCGGATCGAGCTCGGCGAGATCGAGGCGGCGCTGCGCGAGCAGGCCGGCGTGGCCGACGCCGCCGCCGTGGTGCGCGAGGACGTTCCCGGCGACCGGCGCATCGTCGCCTACGTCGTCGGCGGGGCCGAGGCGGCCGCGCTGCGCACGGCGCTCAAGCGGCGGCTGCCCGACTACATGGTCCCCTCGGCCTTCACCGCCCTGGACGCGCTTCCGCTGCTGCCCAACGGCAAACTCGACCGGCGCGCGCTGCCGGCCCCGCAGCGCGGCCGCGACGAGACCGCGCAGTACACCGCGCCGCGGCCCGGTTCGCAGGCGACGGTCGCGGCGATCTGGGCCGAGGTGCTGCAGGTCGAGCGGATCGGCGTTGACGACGACTTCTTCGACCTCGGCGGCCACTCGCTGCTGGCCGCGCAGGTGATCGCCAGGCTGCGCAAGACGGCCGGCGCCCGCGTCTCGGTGCTCGACCTGTTCAAGAACCCCACCGTCCGCGCCGTGGCCGCGCTGCTCGAGGTCCCGGCGGCCGAGCGCGGGCCGGCCGAGCTCGTGCACGAGCTCACGAAGCCGATGACGGCCGGCCCGCGGACCCTGTCGCTGGTCTGCGTCCCGTACGGCGGGGCCAGCGCCATCGTGTACCAGCCGCTGGCGAACGCGCTGCCGGCCGGGTACCGGCTGTTCGCGCTGGCGGCCCCGGGGCAGGACATCGGGCTCGACGAGGACTCCCTCCCCTTCGACGAGCTGGCGGGACGCTGCGTCGCCGAGGTGCTCGCGAAGGTCGACGGCCCGATCGCCGTGTACGGGCACTGCGTCGGCTCGGCCCTCGCGGTGGAGATCGCCAGACGGCTCGAGGCCGCCGGGCGGCACCTGGAGGCGGTCTACATCGGGGGGATCTTCCCCTTCGCCCGGCCGGGCAGCCGTGTGCTTGGCGCGCTCTCGCGGATCGCCTCCATGGAGTGGCTGCGCTCCGACCAGGGCTATGCGAACTGGCTGGTCTCCATGGGCGTCGACATGAGCGACCTCGAGCCGGAGCGGGCGCGGCACATCGTGCGCAACATGCGCAAGGACTCGCAGAGCGCCGAGGACTACTACACCGGGCTGCTGCAGAGCGGCCCCGACCGCCTCGACGCGCCGATCGTCACCGTCGCCGGGGACCGCGACCCGACCACCGACTTCTACCAGGAGCGGTACCGCGAGTGGCACTTCCTCACCGACACATCGGCCGTGTTCGTGCTCGACGAGGCGGGGCACTTCTTCCTCAAGCACCGAGCCGAGGAACTGGCCGCCATCATCACCGGGACGTCGCCCGCGCTCGACCAGCCCGAGCCGCTGAGCCTGGCCGCGCGCGGCGAGGACGCCGGGTGGTGGCTGCACGGCGTCTCGCGCTCGGCCGCGCGGGCCGCGCCGACGGGACCGGCCCCGAGCATGCGCAGGTTCCTCGCCGTCGCCTCGGGACAGCTCGTCTCGATCATCGGCTCGGCCCTGACCGAGTTCGCCGTGCCGCTGTGGATCTACCTGCACACCGGCTCGCTCTTCCGGTTCGCGCTGTTCGCCGTCTGCGGCCTGGTGCCCGGCATGCTGGCCGCGCCGCTGGCCGGGGCCGTCGTCGACCGGTTTGACCGGCGCCGGATCATGCTGCTCGGCGACACCGCGGCCGGCGGCACCCAGCTCGTGCTCGGCGTCCTGCTGTGGACGGGCCGGCTGCAGATCTGGGAGATCTACCCGCTGCTGGTGAGCCTGTCCATCGCGCTCACCTTTCAGCGGCTGGCGTACGGCTCGTCGATCGCCCAGCTGGTGCCGAAGCACTACCTGGGCCACGCCAACGGCGTCGTGCAGATGATCGGCGGCGTCGCGCAGATCCTGGTGCCGCTGGTCGCGGTCGGGCTGATGGCCGCGATCGGCCTGGGCGGCATCCTGGCCATCGACGTCGTCAGCTACGCCGTCGCGGTGGGGGTGGTGCTGTTCGTGCGGTTCCCGGCGACGATGGCCTGGCGGCGGCGCGAGACGCTGCTGGCGGAGATCGGGGAGGGTTTCCGCTACTCGTGGGGGCAGCCGGGCTTCCGCGCGATGCTGCTCTTCTTCGCCGCGCTCAACCTGTTCCTGGCGCCGCTGTTCCTGCTGATCTCCCCGCTGGTGCTCTCGTTCACCGACCTGACGCGGGTGGGGGAGGTGGCGCTGGCGGCCGGGGTGGGGGCCACCCTGGGCGGCCTGGCGATGGCCTTCTGGGGCGGGCCGCGGCGGCGGCGGATGCGCGGGATGCTGCTCTGCACGCTCGCACTCTCGGCGTTCTGCCTGGTCACGGGGGTGCGGCCGTCGCTGTGGACGATCGGCGCAGGGGCGTTCGGCATGGCGCTGTGGCTGACGGTGGTCAACGGCATCTACACCACGATCGTGCAGGTGAAGGTGGCCCAGCGGTTCCACGGCCGGGTCTTCGCCCTCAACACCTTGATCGCCTGGTCGACGCTGCCGATCGGCTGGGGTCTGGTCGTGCCGTACGGCGCCAGGCTGTTCAATCCGCTCATGGCGCGCGGCGGGGCTCTGTCCGGCGCGTTCGGCCCGCTGGTCGGCGTCGGTCCCGGGCGCGGGATCGGGCTGATGTACCTGCTGTTCGCCGTCGCGATGGCACTGCTGGCGCTGATCGCGCTGCGCACGCCCGCGCTTGCCCGGTTCGACGAGCAGGTACCGGACGCAGCGCCCGACGACCTGATCGGATTCGAGGCCCGCCAACGGCGCACGTCAGCGGACGAACCCGCGCGCAGCGCCGACCAGTTGGCGCGACGTTAGCTAGGGCAAGGTGGTTATCTAGATTTATCGAATTCTTATATAGAATTTGCATTAAAATGTCAAGTTCTTAGCGTCGAAAATTCTAGTAGATCTGCTGACGTGTCGCCGCCCTGTGCGAGTCGGCCACGACCTTCCCGGCCAGCCCTCCGGCGAGCCGCAGCAGCAGCCTGCAGGCGATCCCGGTGCAGCGGAGGCCTGCCGCGCGGTGCATTAGGGCGCCTGCGGGCCCGGCTCGGCCGGCGACCGCAGTGGCTCGGCAGTAGTCAAAATGTCATCATGTCAAATGATTTCTTATTCACAGTCGACTTCTTGCGTTAATGCGTAGATATCTGCCAGTATTTCGTTTGTGACTGCGAGGGAGGGGTTGCCAGCATGACGACGACGCCGCGGCTGCTCGCCGCTCGTGCCGCAGCCGAGCCCGACCGGACCGCGCTCATCGTCGACGGGGTCGACTCACTCACGTTCGGCACTTGGCACGCTCGTTCCAACGCCGCGGCGCACGCGATCCTGCGACGCGGGCTGCCGAAGGGGGGCCGGGTCGGACTGCTGTTCGACGCCCGCAGCTGGGTCGACTACGCGGTCTGCTTCGCCGCCGTGCACAAGGCGGGCGGCGTGGCGGTGCCGCTTCCGCGCTCCCAGCCCGCCGTCGAGCTCGCCCGGCTGCTGGCCGACTGCGGCGCGAGCGGCCTCATCCACGACGGCAGTGCCGTCTACGACGGCACCACCGCGGCGCCGTCAGCCGCCGCGCGGCCGGCCGGCGTCTGGGCTGCGGCCGCGGCTGAGCTCGCCGCCGCGGATCCGGGCCCCGACCCGGGCCCGGTCGACGTCGAGGTCGGCCCGACGGATCTAGCGCAGATCCTCTATACCTCCGGCACCACCGGCCGCCCGAAGGGCGTCGTGGCCACCCACGCCAACCTGACCTACGGCTGCGGACGGCGTCGGCGGCCGTTCGCGCACTCGCGCCACCTCGTGCACGCCTTCCCGATCGGGACCAATGCCGGCCAGGCGATGCTGCTCAACGCGCTCGACGCGCATCCGGCGGTGGTCAGCCCGGCGCGGTTCACGCCGGCCCGCTTCGCCCGCACGATCGAGCGCTACGCGGCCGGCACCGTCTTCCTCGTCCCGGCGATGGCGGTCGAACTCCTCAACGCGCCGGTGGTCCACGAGCGCAACCTGAGCAGTGTCGTGCTGCTCGGCTCGGCGGCGGCCCCGCTGCCCGCTGCGGTCGCGGCGAGGCTGGCGAAGGCATTCCCGAACGCGACGATCGTGAACTACTACACCTCGACCGAGGCCGCCCCGGCCCAGACGGCGATGCTCTACGACCCGTCACGCCCAGGCAGCGTCGGCCGCGCGATCGACGGCGGCGGCGTGCGCATCGCCGCGGCCGGATCCGGCGAGCCGGTCGGGCCCGGCGAGGTGGGGGAGGTGTGGCTGCGCTCCCCGGCGACTCCGAGGGCCTACTTCGGCGACGCCGAGGCGAGCGGCGAGGTGTTCAAGGCCGGCTGGATCCGGATGGGCGACCTCGGCCGCCTCGACGCCGACGGCTATCTCTACCTGGTCGACCGCGGCGGGGACATGGTCAAGTCGGGCGGGTTCAAGGTCTCCACCCTCCGCGTCGAGGAGGCCATCTATGAGCACCCCGACATCATCGAGGCCGCGGTGGTGGGCGTGCCGCACCCGGTGCTCGGCACGGAGCTGGCGGCGGTCGTGGTGACGCGCGGGCCGGTGCCGCCGGAAAATCTGCGGCGGTTCCTGCTCGGCCGGCTCGCGCCGCACGAGGTGCCGGTCCGCGTGGTGGCGGCCGCCTCGCTGCCGCGCAACGTCGGCGGAAAGGTGAACAAGCGAATGCTGCTCGGGGAGCTGACATGACGCAGGCGTCGTTCGTGCAACACGGGATGTGGATGACGGACCGGGAATCCGGCGCCGCCGCCTATCACATGCCGCTGATCCTGCACCTGGGGGACGGGGTCGACATTGGCGCGCTGTCACGCGCCTGCGTCGCCCTCGTCGGCCGCCACGCCCTGCTGGCCGTCGCGCTGAGGGACCGTGACGGCGCCGCCACCCTGGTCCCGGCCGAGACCGCGCCCAGCCTGCGGATCGCGGGCGCGGGCGAGCGGGTCGAGGACGAGATCGCCCGGGCCTTCGACCTCGATCGCGGTCCGCTCATCCGGTTCGCGCTCTTCGGCGGCGACCTCGTGGTCATCGCGCACCACAGCGTCTTCGACGGACATTCCAAGGACGTGCTGGTCCGCGACCTCGGCGCCCTGCGCCAGGGGACCAGGCTGGGGTTGCTGCCGTCGAACGGCTACGCGCAGCACGCCGAGGCCGAGCGCTGGCGGGTCGAGCGCGCTCTCCCCGACGCGCGCGCGTTCTGGCAGCCGCGCTGGAGCGAGCCGGGGCCGGTGATCGTCCGCGACGCGGTGCTCGGCTCGCGCCGGGCCGGAGCCGGCGCGGTCACCGAGTCCGCGCTGCCGAAGCCCGATGTCCCCGGGCTGACCACGTTCGAGGCGACGATGGCGGCGCTGCACGCCCTGCTGTTCTCGTACGGCAACAGCCGGGTCGTCACCGCGATCGACCTGTCCACCCGGACGCCGGAGACCGCCGACCTGATCGGCCCGTTCGTCAACGAGCTGCCGCTCGCCTCCGAACCCTCGGGCGACCTCGCCTTCCGGCAGTTCGGCCTCGGGCTGCGGGCCGAGCTGCGGGAGCTGTACCGGTTCCGCGAGGTGCCGCTCGCCCGCGCGGTCGCCCGGGTCAGGCCGTACGCCGCGCTGGCGCCGGTCAGCGTCAGCTACCGCAAGCGCGCCGACCGCCCACGTGATGACGTCGAGTGGCTGGTCTTCAACGGCGCCGTCCGCGGCGACCTGCAACTGCAGCTGGTGGACACCGGTGACGAGCTGGTCGGCAGTCTCCGGTACTCGTCGCAGGCGGCGCACGTCGCCCCGCGACTGGTCGACGACCTCGCGCACGTCCTGCTGGCCGTGACCAGGAACCCCGATGAACGGCTCGCCGACCTGCTCACCCTGGAGCGCGCGAAGCACCCCGAGGCCCCACCGGCCGGGCCGCCAGGCGGTGTCAGCGCCGCCGGGCCGACCGCCGGGCCGACCGCCGAGCCCGCCGGCGAGCTGGTCGAGGCGGTCCGCGAGATCTGGCAGCAGGTGCTCGGGATCGAGCGGATCGAGCTGCACGACGACCTGTTCGAGCTGGGCGGTCACTCGCTCACGATCACCCGGATCATCGCCCTCATGCAGGAGCGGCTCGGCGTCGACGTGCCGCTAGACGACCTGTTCGACAACCCGACGATCGTCGGAGCGCTCGATGCCGTCGGCCTCCGCTGAGACCGTCCCGGCGGCCGGCCTGCTGTCCCGGCTGCCCGACGACGAGCTCGAGCTGCTGCTGCTCATCCGCCACTTCGAACTCCAGCTGTTGGACCTGTACGGCCGGGGCGAGCTGAACGGCACCACGCACACCTGCCTGGGCCAGGAGTACATACCGGTCGCTGTCAGCGGCCTGCTGCGCGACGGCGACTTCGTCCTCTCCAACCACCGCGGCCACGGCCACTACCTCGCGCGGTACCGCGATCCGCACGGGCTGCTGGCCGAGATCATGGGGCGGGAAGGCGCGATCTGCGCCGGGGTCGGCGGCAGCCAGCACATCCGGCGCGAGGGATATCTGTCCACCGGCATCCAGGGGGAGAGCCTGCCGGTCGCGGCCGGGATCGCCTTGCACCTCAAACGCACCCGCCCCGGCGCCGTCGCCTGCGTCTACATCGGTGACGGCAGCTGGGGCGAGGGAGCAGTGTACGAAGCGCTGAACCTCGCGTCGCTGTGGCGCCTGCCGCTGCTCGTCGTCGTCGAGAACAACCAGATCGCCCAGTCAACGCCGACCTCGCGCCAGCTCGCGGGGACGATCGCCGGGCGCGCCGCGGCCTTCGGCCTGCGCCACCTCGGCATCGGCTCGCTCGACGTGAGCGCGATCCGAGCCGCCCTCGCTCCCGCGCTCGACCTGGTCCGGCTGGGCGAGCCCGTCGTCGTGGAGTTCGCCGCGCACCGGCTCGGCCCGCACAGCAAGGGCGACGACACCCGCTCGGCAGCGGAGATCGAGCACGCCCGCGCGCACGACTGGTACCGGATCTACGCCGGTGAGCACCCGCGGCAGTTCGCGCGGTTCGACGCCGCGCAACGCGAACTCGTGCGAGCTGTCGTCGCCGAGGTCTCCGCCCGCCCGCCGTCGACCTGGACCGGCTCATGAGGGTCGCCGAGAACCTCAACGCCGCCCTGCACGCCGTGCTCGCCGCCGACCCCGGCGCGCACCTGCTCGGCGAGGACATCGCGGACCCCTACGGCGGCGCCTTCAAGATCACCCGGGGGCTCTCTGAGCGCTACCCGGACCGCGTGCTGACCACCCCGATCAGCGAGGCCGGGATCACCGGCGTCGGCTGCGGCCTCGCCCTGTGCGGCGATGCGGCGGTGGTGGAGATGATGTTCGGAGACTTCGTCGCGCTGGCCTTCGACCCGCTCGTCAACCTGGCCGCCAAATCAGTGTCCATGTACGGCGAGCGCCGGCCGGTGCGTCTCGTGGTGCGCTGCCCGAGCGGCGGCGGCCGAGGCTACGGCCCCACCCACAGCCAGAGCCTGATGAAGCACTTCCTGGGCGTGCCCGGGCTCTCGGTCTACGAGCTCTCGCCGTTCCACGACTGCCTGGGCGTCTTCGAGGAGATGCTGGCGCTCGGCCAACCGTGCCTGTTCGTCGAGGACAAGGTGACCTACACGCGCCCGATGTTCCCCGACGTCGCGCCGTTCCGCCTCGACCACGACCGCGGCGTGGCGCGCGTCTTCCTCGACGAGCGGCCCGACTGCGTGATCATCGCCCCCGGCGGCATGGCCTACCGGGCGCTTGAGGCGATGCGCTCGCTGCTCGTCGAGGAAGAGATCAGCAGCATGCTGATGATCCCGTCCCGGCTCTACCCGGTTGCGGTCGAGGCGGCCGCGGTCGAGCGGACCGGCGCCGAGGCCGTCTTCGTGGCGGAGGAGAGCACCGGCGGCGGCACCTGGGGGGCCGAGGTGGCGCACCGGCTGCACGCCGGGCTGTGGGCCGGCTGCGACGGCCGGTGACGCTCATCCACGCGCTCGACAGCGTCATCCCCACCGCCGCCCACCTCGAACGCGAGGTGCTGCCCGAGGCGTCGACGATCCACCGGAAGATCTTGGAGGCGCTGCGTGAGTGACATCCTGGTCCCGAAGCTGAGCAACAACGACACCGAGTACATCCTGGTCGAGTGGGCCGTCGAGGACGGCAAGCCGGTCCGCTCGGGCGATCCGGTCGCCACCCTCGAGACGTCCAAGGCGGCCGAGGAACTGGTCGCCGAGGCGGACGGGTACGTCAGGCACCTGGTCGAGGTCGGCGCGTTCGTGACGCCGGGGCAGCCGATCGGCGCCCTGTCGTCCGGGCGGCCGCAACCGCCGCCGGACCCGGAGCCAGCCGCGGTCTCCGCGGCCGACGCGCCCGACGTCATCATCACCGCCCCCGCGCAGGCGCTGCTTGACGAGCTCGGCATCCCCCGCGCCCGCGCCTACGATCTCGGCGTCAGGGTGGTGCGCCGAGCCGACGTGGAGGGGCTCGCCGACGGGCCGAGGACCCAGCCGCTGTCCAGGGTCCAGCAGGCCGTCGGCCGCGCGGTGAGCACGTCTCACGCCACCATCCCGGCCGCCTACACGGCCGTGAAGATGGACGTCGGCCACGCTCTCGCTCACGCGGCCGAGCTCACCAGGCAGGTCAAGCGCCCGATCGGCCTGGCCGAGATCTTCGTGCGGGCCGTCGCCAGCCTGCACGAGCGCTTCCCGCTGTTCTTCGCCGCCATCGACGGCGACCGCGCCCGTCTCTCCGCCGCCGCGCACGTCGGCGTCACCGTCGACGTCGGCAACGGGCTCTACGTCCCGGTCGTCCGCGACGCCGCGCAGCTGGGCATGAAGGAACTCGCCACCCGGCTCATGGAGTTCCGGCTGGCCGCGATGGAGGCCAGGTTCCGGCCCGAGGACCTCGACGGCGCGAACATCGCGATCACCCTGCACACCGATCCTGACGTCTGCCTCGCCATCCCGTTCGTCTTCCCCGGCCAGGTCTGCGCGCTCGCCGTGACCGCACCCCAGCCAGAACTCGTCCTCGACGACGCCGGCGCCGTCGCCGCGCGCACGGTGGCGAACATCGGCCTCGCCTACGATCACCGGCTGATCAACGGACGGGACGCCGCCGCGTTCCTCAACGCCCTGAAGGAGGACCTGCCGTGACCGACCTGCCGCCGCCTGTGACCGAGCTGCCGCTGCGCGAATGGCTGGCGCGCACGATCGCGCAATGCTGCGACGGCGCGATCACGGCCGAGGAGATCCTCGCCGCCGACTGCACGCTGGCGGCCCTGGGGGCCGACTCGCTCGCGCTGGTGCGGTTCATCGACGCGGTCGAGAGCGAACTGCAGATCCTGGTCGAGCTGGACGGCGACCTGTGGATGCGCGACCTCGACTCGATCGCCGGGTACGTCAGCGGTCTGCTGGCCCCGACGTCGGGCGGGTGAACCGGTGGATACCGAGCTGACGGAGAGCCCCGCGACGCGCGAGCTGACCGCCGCCGTCCTGCGCATCTGGTGCGAGGTCCTGGGGGCCGACGCGGTCGACCCGCAGGCCAGCCTTTTCCACCTGGGCGGCCACTCCCTGCTGGCCACCCGGATCATCGCCCGGGTACGGGCCGAACTGCGGGCTGACGTGCCGCTCGACGACTTCTTCGAGGAGCCGACCGCCGCCGGGACGGCCGCGCTCGTCGCCCGGTTCCGGGCCGAGAACGGCCCGGCCGCCGGCACCGGGGCGGAAACCGCCGCAGTCGCCCCGGCCGCCTCGGCCGCGCCGTCCGACTCGGCTCGCTCGGCCGCACTCAGCTCGGCCCAGGAAGGGCTCTGGTTCCTGTACCGGCTCGACCCGGCCGACATCTCCTACAACATGCCGGTCACGCTGCGCATCCACGGCCCCCTCGACGTCGGGCTCCTCGACGAGGTGCTGATCGAGCTCGTCGACCGGCACGACATGCTGCGCGCCACCTTCGCCGAGCGCGATGGCCGGCCGGTCCAGGCGATCAGCGCGCGCGGGCCCGGACTCGAGGTGATCGACCTGTCCGGCCGGCCGGACCCGGCGGCGAGCGCCCGGGCGGTCGTCGCCGAGCGCGCCGACCGCCCCTTCGACCTCGAACACGCCCCGGTGCTGCGGCTCACCCTCATCCGGCTCGCCGCCGACGATCACGTGCTCGGCCTCGTGCTGCATCACATCGCGGCCGACGGCTGGTCGGTCGAACTGCTCCTGCGCGAGCTCTCCGCGCTCTACCGGGCGTACGCGGCGGGCGAACCCTCGCCCCTGCCGCCGCTTGAGCTCGGCTACCTCGACCACGTCCGCCAGGCCGAGCGCCATGACGACGCCGCCGCGCTCGCCTACTGGACCGAGCAGTTGGCCGGCGCGCCGGTCCTGGACCTGCCGACCGACCGCCCCCGCCCGCCGGTGCGTTCCGGCCGCGGCGAACAGTTCGCCTTCCACCTGCCGGCCGACCTCATCGACCGGCTCGAGGCGCTGGCGCGATCCGAGCGCAGCACGCTGTTCATGGTGCTGCTAGCCGCGTTCCAGACGCTGCTCGCCCGCTACAGCGGCCAGCGGGACGTCTGCGTCGGCACCCCGGTCCTCGGCCGCGATGACCCGCGGGCGGAGGGGGTGATCGGCTACTTCGCCTCCATGGTGGTGCTCCGCGGCGACCTCGGCCACGACCCGACGTTCCGCGATTTCCTGCGCGCCACCAGGCGCACCACGCTGCGGGGACTCATGCGCCAGAACGTCGGGCTTGAGCGGATCGTCGCCGCGCTGCGCACGGAGCGGGACCGCAGCCGCACCCCGCTTTTTCAGGCGATGTTCATGCTGCTGCGCCAGCCCGATCTCAAGCCGCGGTTCGGCGACCTCGACGCGGAGATCTTCGACCAGGGACTGAGCGGCGCGAAGACCGACATCGGGATCGACGTCTTCCAGGGCCCGGACGGTGCCAACGCCGTGTGCGCCTACGACGCGGAGCTGTTCGACCGGACGACGATCGAGCGGATGATCGCCGGCTTCCTCGTGCTGCTCGACGACATCACGGCGCGCCCCGACGCCCGGATCAGCGAACTGGCCCTCCTCGACGCGAACGAGCGCGCGCGGACGGTGACCCAGTGGAACGACACGGCGACCGAATTGCCGCGTACGACCGTCGGCGAGCTGATCACCGCCCAGGCGGCCCGCACCCCGCACGCGGTCGCGGTCAGCTGCGAAGGCCGGGACGTGACCTACGCCGAGCTCGACGCCCGCGCCGACGAGATCGCGGCCCTGCTTGGAGACAACCGGGGCCTGATCGCCGTCTCGCTCCGCCGCGCCCCGGACATGATCGCGAGCCTGCTCGCGGTCTGGAAGCTCGGCGCGGCCTACCTGCCGCTCGACCCCGAGTTCCCGCGCGACCGCATCGCGCTGATCCTGGCCGACTCGAGCGCCTCGGTCCTGCTCACCGAGCGGGCGCTGGCCGACCGGTTCACGGTGGACGACCTGCTCCTGATCGAGGACGCAGAGCCAGGGACCAGGCCCGCGCGGCTCGCGCGCGCGCGCCAGGAAGAACTCGCCTACGTGCTCTACACCTCGGGCTCGACCGGTCGGCCCAAGGGCGTGGCCGTACCGCACCGCGCGCTCGCGGCCTTCCTGCACGCGATGACCGGCGTGCTCGGCGAGCAGGCCGGCCGCCGCTGGCTGGCGCTGACCTCGCTGTCCTTCGACATCTCGGCCCTCGAGCTCTACCTGCCGCTGACCGGCGGCGGCCGCGTCGTGCTGGCACCGGACGCCGCCGCCCGGGACGGGGCCGCGCTGAACCGGCATCATCGAGCGCGGCGGCGTCACCGACGTGCAGGCGACGCCGTCCGGCTGGCGGCTGCTGCTCGAAGCCGGCTTCGCGGCCGGCCCGATCGACGCGCTCGTCGGCGGCGAGGCGCTGCCGCCGCACCTGGCCGCGCAGCTGCGCGGCCGCGTGGGGCGGCTGGTCAACGTGTACGGGCCGACCGAGACGACGATCTGGTCCTCCTTCTGGGCGGTGCCGCCCCAGCCGCGGGACGTGCTGATCGGCGGGCCCGATCGCCGGAACCCGGCTGCACGTCCTGGACGAGCGGCTCGAACCGGTGCCGATCGGCGTGCCGGGCGAGCTGTGCATCGCCGGCGCCGGCCTCGCCCGCGGCTATCTCGGCCGTCCCGGCCTGACCGCGGAGCGGTTCATCCCCGACCCGTTCGGGCCGCCGGGCTCACGCCTGTACCGCACCGGCGACCGGGCGCGGCGGCGGCCGGACGGGCGCGATCGAGTTCCTCGGGCGCACCGACAACCAGGTCAAGCTGCGCGGGCACCGCATCGAGCTCGGCGAGATCGAGGCCGTCCTCGGCGCGCACCCGCAGGTCAGCGCGGCCGCTGTCGTGGTCAGGGACGAGACGCTGGTCGCGTACGTCGTCGGCCAGGCCGGCGACCTGCTCGGGCACGCCGCCGCGGCGCTTCCCTCCTACATGGTCCCGGCGCTGTTCGTACCGATCGACGCCCTGCCGCTCACGCCCAACGGCAAGATCGACCGGCTCGCCCTCCCGGCCGTGCAGCCCACGCGAGCGGGCCCGCGGCGGCGAGCCGCGCACCCCCGCCGAGCGCCGGGTCGCCCAGGTCCTCGCCGAGGTGCTCGGCGTGCGGGCCGGTCGGCGTCGACGACGACTTCTTCGCCCTCGGCGGCCATTCGCTGCTGGCCGCGAAGACGGTCGCACGGCTCGGCGGCCTGCCGATCGGCGAATTGTTCGACCATCCGACCGTCGCCGGCTTCGCCGCCGTGCTCGAGCAGCAGGCGGCGGGAGCAGGCGGCGGCGGCGCCGCGGCCGCCCGGCGGCGCGGCGCAGCTCTCGCCCGCGCAGCGAGCGCCTCTGGTTCCTGCACCGGCTCGACCCGGAGAGCGCCGCCTACAACATGTACAACGTCTGCGGCTGCGCGGCCCGCTCGACCCCGACGCGCTGCGCGCCGCGGTCGGCGACCTTGCCGCCCGGCACGAGATCCTGCGGACCCGCTACCCGGACGACGACGGCAGGCCGCTGCTCATCGTCGAGCCGGCCGGCGTCCTCGCGGTGGAGGAGATCGAGCTTGACGGCGCCGAGGATGAGGCCAGACGGCTGGTCGCGGCGCGCGTCAACGCGCCCTTCGACCTGGCCGCGGCGCCGCCCGCTGCGCGTCGGCCTGATCCGGCTGGCCGAGGACGACCACGTCGTCTGCCTCGTCCTGCATCACATCCTCGGCGACGGCTGGTCGCTCAACATCCTGCGCGACGACCTGGCCGCGCTCTACGCCGCCCGACGCCACGGCTTCGCCGCGGCGCTGGCCGAACCCGTCGTCCAGTACGCCGACATCGAACCTGAGCACTGGAACCGCGACCGGGACGCGGCCCTGGAGTACTGGCGCGCGCAGCTCGCCGACCCGACGGTGCTGGACCTGCCGACCGACCGCCCCCGGCCGCAGCGGTCGGCGCACCGCGGCGGCATCCACCCGTTCAGGCTCCCGGACGATGCCACCCGCAGCCTGGAGGCAGTCGCGGCGGCAGTGCGGGGCGACGCTGTTCATGGTGCTGCTCGCCGCCTACCAGGTGCTGCTGTCCCGGCACAGCGGACAAGCCGACGTCCTGGTCGGCACGCCCGCCGCCGGGCGCGACCGGGTCGAGTTCGAGCCGGTCGTCGGCTACTTCACCAGGACTCTGGTGCTGCGCGGCGACGGTCACGGCCGACCCGCCGTTCGACGAACTGCTGGCGCGCACCCGGCGCACGGTCCTGGACGCGCTCGACCACCAGGACGTCCCGTTCGAGGACGTCCTCGCCGCGCTCGGCGTCGAACGCGACCCCGCCCGCACGCCGCTGTTCCAGACGATGGCGATCGTGCACAGCCAGGACGAGGACGGGGCCGGCGACACCTTCGCCGACCTCGGCTTCGAGTTCTTCGACGCCGGCTACCGGCAGGCGAAGTTCGACCTCATGCTCGAGGCCTGGCGCGACGAGGAGGGGCTCGCCCTCGTGCTCGACTACGACGCGGAGCTCTTCGACGCATCGACCGTCGCCACGCTCGCGCAGCGGTTCGTCGTGCTCCTCGGCGCGATCGTCGCGGAACCGAGCCGCCCGGTCGCGGACCTGCCTGTCCTCACCGCCGCCGATCAGCGATTCCTCGACCGGCGCGCGCACGCCGCCGCCGATCAGGGCCCGCTGGTTCCCGAGCTGATCGCCCGGGCGGCGGATCGCGCACCGGACGCGGTCGCCGTCAGCTGCGCAGACGAGACGCTCAGCTACGCGCAGCTGCGCGAACGGGCCGACGCGGTCGCGAGCCGCCTGGCCGGGCACGAGGTCGTCGGCGTCTGTCTCGAGCGGTCCACCGACATGGTCGTCGCGCTGCTCGCGGCCTGGTCGCGCGGGCGCCGCCTACCTGCCCCTCGACCCGGAGTATCCGGCCGAGCGGCGCGAATTCATGATCGCGGACAGCGGCGCGTCCACGGTTATCACAGCCGCAATGATCACAGAAGCCGTGGTCACAGACGCCTCCGCACCTGCGAATCCCGCCACCTCTCACCGGGCCGGGGTCGAGCCCGCAGTCGAGCACGCGCCCGCTTACGTCATCTACACCTCAGGCTCGACTGGCGTCCCTAAGGGCGTCGCGGTCACGCACGCCAACCTGGCGGCCCGGGTGCGCTGGATGGCGGACGCGTACGAACTCGGCCCCGACGACCGGATCGTGCAGTTCGCGTCGCTGAGCTTCGACGCGCACGCCGAGGAGATCTTCCCGGCGCTCGTCGCCGGCGCCCGGGTTGTTCTGCTTCCAGACGGCGGGGCGTCGCTGCCGGACTTCCTGGCGGTCTCGCCCGACGTCACCGTGCTCGACCTGCCGACGGCCTACTGGCACCAGCTGGTCGACCTGATCGACGAGATCGCCTGGCCGGATGCGCTGCGCCTGGTCATCCTGGGCGGTCGAGCAGGCGAGCGGAGCCGTGGTCGACCGCTGGTGCGAGCGCTTCGGCCGCCGGGTGCGGCTGGTCAACACGTACGGGCCGACCGAGGCGACGATCATCGCCACCGCCGCCGACCTCGTCGGCGGCGACGCGCGCCCGCCGATCGGCCGGCCGATCGGCGCAACCGGCGTCGAGGTGCTCGACCGGGCCGGGCGCTGCGTTCCGCCGGGCGTCGTCGGTGAACTGGCGATCGGCGGCGCGGGGGTGGCTGCGGGCTACCGGGCCAGGCCCGCGCTGACCGCGGCCCGCTTCGTGCCCGACCCCCAGGGCGAACCGGGCGCGCGGCGCTATCTGACCGGAGATCTGGCGCGCTGGCGCGGCGACGGTGACCTGGAGTTCCTTGGCCGGCTCGACGACCAGGTGAAGGTGCGCGGGTTCCGGGTGGAGCCGGGCGAGGTCGAGACCGCGATCCTCGGCCATCCCGCGATCACCGAGGCGGCGGTCATCGCGCGCGACGACGCCCTCGTCGCCTATGTCGTCGGCAGCGCCTCGGGCGACGAGCTGCGCCGGCATTTGGCGCAGGCGCTCCCCGCGCACCTCGTGCCCGACGTGGCGGTGCACGTCGATCGGCTGCCGCTCACCGCCGCGGGCAAGATCGACCGGGCGGCGCTGGCCGACACCGCTCCGCAGCCCGCGCCCCTCGGGACCGGCGAGGCCCGCGAGGACGAGGGCCCGCTGTCCGATGCGGAGCAGCTCGTCGCCGAGGTGTGGGCGGAAGTGCTCGGGGTGGACCGGGTGCGCGCCGCCGACCACTTCTTCCGGCTCGGCGGCCACTCCCTGATCGCCCTGCGGATGGTCGCCCGGGTGCGCGCCGCCACCCAGGTGAACGTGCCCGTCCGCGCGCTCTTCGCGCATCCGGTGCTCCGGGACTTCGCTGCCGCCGTCGAGGAGCTCCTCGTGGCCGAGCTCGACGAACTCACCGACGAGGAGGCGCAGCGCCTGCTCGCGACGATGGAGGACAAATGATCGACACGCTGGTCGTGCTGAACGACGAGGAACAGTACTCGATCTGGCCGGCCGGCTGGCCGATCCCGGCCGGCTGGCGGCCCGAGGGCTTCGCCGGCACCCGCGAGGACTGCCTCGCCCACATCGACGCCGCCTGGACCGACATGCGCCCGCGCAGCGTACGGGAGGCGATGAGCACGCGTCCGGGTGACGGCGCGACCGAGCCCTGACCCGAAGGATCCAAGCCATGGCCAATACACCGATACGCAAAGGAAGGACGCCGCCATGAACCATGCCCCGCCAACGGTCTCCGATTTGTTCGACCCTGAGCTGAGGGCAACGGGCCAGCTCCCGGTCGAGGTCCACTGCCACGGGTTCGGGCCGGTTGACTTCTCTGACCTCAGCGCCCTCGACCTGGACCGGCTGGAGGCGGCCTCCGTCGCCGAGGGCGTCTGCGTCATCCCCACCCTTTACCTCCATCACGACAGCCTTGACGCGTTCGAGGCGATGCTGGATTCGTACGCGGCTCGCCGCGCCGACGGGGAACTGCGGCGCATCGTGGGCATCGCGCTGGAAGGACCGCTGCTGGCCAGCCATGGCGGCACCCCCCGCGCCACGGTGTGGCTGCCTACCTGGCGGGAGTGGGAGCGGCTGGCCGCATGCGGCCGGAAGGGCCTCGTCTACACCGTCATGTCACCGGACGCGTTCGCCAAGGGCTCGGGGCTCCAGGGGGGGATCGACGCCAGCAGCCCCCGCTTCGAGGATTTCGTGCCGCTGCTGGCCAGTTCGGGCGTCCGGCCCGCTCTCGGGCACTTCGCCCGCACGGATCCCACCCGCAGCGCGGCCTTCGTGGAGCGGATCATCGACCTGGCCTGGCAGTCCGACTGGAACGGGCCGGGCCTGCCGGTGGTGACCGATCACCTGTTCAACGACATGCCGCTCGCCATCCGGCACGCCTTCCGCACCAGCCGGGCACGGGCCGATCGGGACGAGACGATCGCGAGCTACCGCCTCCAGGAATGGACGCTGGACCGGGCCGACCAGATCCTCGGGCCGGTCCCGGCGGCTATCATGCGCAACGCTGCGGCCGGCCGGATCGCCGCCTGCATCAATTTTGACGGCGAGCACGTCGACCCCGACATCGCCAAGCGGGCGATCGAGCTCATGGGGACCGAGAACACGATGATCATGACCGACCGCTGCGACTCGGCCCGGCTCGGCAGGCAGCAACTCCACCACGAGTCGGAGAACACCCTCTGGTACCAGCAGGACGGCGTCGTCGCGGCAGGCTCCCAGCCGTTGTCACGCCAGGTAAACAACGCCCGCGAGCACGGATTCCGCGACGACCAGATCTGGCAGCTGATCGCGGGGACCGCGCACCGGGTGTTCGCGCTCTCGGGCGCCGACACCTAGATGGATGTCCGTAGCCGGTTGCTCCCGATTGAGGTGCAGCATCACCTCAACGCCAAGCTCTACGCAGCGCTGCCACTCTGCGTCGCGCTCGGCCACGACGCTCGCTGGTGGTTCCAGCACCGGTTCGTCCAGTTGTGCGGGTACCAGTTTGAGTCCCAGCCCCGGACGCATGTCTTCGATTTTTGCGATGCCTTCGCGTACACCGGGCTGCTACGGCCCCAGCGCATCGAGCGAGCCATCGCCGAGCAGCTCACCCTGACGGAATTCCTGATCGAGTCGATCGACGCGGGCAAGTACCCGATCGTCATGGTGGACAACGCCATGCTGACCGGGACCGTGCCCGCGATCCGGGAGTTCCTCGTCTACGGTTACAGCGACGCTGGCCAAACGCTGCACGTCGTGGGTTTCGGCGCGAACGCGCGGTTCTGCGCGCTGACCTTCCCGGCCGGTGAATTCGAAGCGGCCTTCGTCTCAGCGCTCGCGCGGATGCGCGACGAACCACGGACCGCCCTGTTCAAGTCGTCGGCCAACGACAGCCAGGTCACGCATGTCATCCAGGTTCTCTCGGCGCCCCTGGCCGACGAAACCGCGAGCCCGGCCCGGATCCGCGGGCAGGTCAGGACGTACCTCGACGGCTCCCGCCCGACCGACTTTGACCTGCAGGCAGGCTGGTGGTGGTACTCCAGGGCGAGCGATGTATCCAGCGACGCACCCGTGACCTTCGGCATCGCCACCTACGATTACCTGATCGAGCACCTTCAGTCACACGCGGGGCGACAGGGGTGGCACGACTACGCGATGTTCCACACGCACTTTGAGCACAAGAAGCTCCTGCTGCACCGGCTACGGCTCTTGTCGCCGGCCGGCGGCGAGGACCCGCCGGCGCGATCCTACGAAAGGCTCGTGACCGAGGTCGACCGGGCCCGCCTGCGGGTGCTGATGAGCGAGCGGCAGGGCAAGCCGCTGCCTCACGACCTGGTCGAGCGGTTCGAGGGCTTTCGGGCCGCCGAGACCGAGATCCTGACGGCCTGGCTTCAGCAATGACGCAGCCGCTACTGTGCCGCCCTTCGGCGCGCTCGCGCCGTCTCGTAGACCCGCAGCGTCTCGCGAACCATCGCGGCCTGGCTGAACCGCTCGATCACGGTCTGCCGGGCGGCCGCGCCGAGGCGCGCCGCCAGGCCGGGGTCGAGCAGCAGCCGGACCAACGCCTCGCTGAGCCGCTCCGGGTCCTTGGCCGGCGTTAGCAGGCCGTCCACCTCATCGGTGAAGATCTCCTCAAGCCCCACCACGTCGCACGCCACGACGGGCCGGCTCCAGCTCATCGCCTCGATCGCGGCCAGGCCCAGGCCCTCCTCAAGCGAGGGCTGGGTGACGACGTCAGCGGCCGCCATCACGTCGGGCATGTCGGCGTCGGTCAGGTCCTCGACGACGTCCACCGCCCCCGCGAGCCGGCGATCCTCGATGAGCGCGCGGACCCGCTGGGCGTACGGGTAGTCCGCCACCCGCCCGGCCAGGACCAGCCTGGCATCGGGTACCTGCTCGCGGACCCGCGCGAACGCGGGGACGAGGTCATCCTGCCCCTTACGCGGGTCCAGGCGCGCCGCGCAGACGACCAGCGGGACGCCCTCGGCGACGCCGAGGCGCCGGCGGCCGCGCTCGCGCGCCTGCGGTGACAAGTCTGGCACTTCCACGCCGTGGTAGATCAGGCTCAGGCGGTCCTGCGGGGCGCCGAACTCGACCGCGCGCCGGTGGTAGAAGGCGCTGCCCGCCAGGTAGGCGTCGACCGGCAAGATGCTGTAGGCCAGCTTGCACCGGCCGCGGCCGAAGGCCAGCAGGTTGGGCTTCTGCTCGTGCAGCGAGGCGACCAGGGGAATGTCGTGCTCAAGCGCGATCATCGATCCGAGCACCAGCGTCTCGTGGGCGTTGACGTGCAGCAGGTCGGGCACCCAGGGCAGCCGGTCGGCGATCTCCTCAAGCACGGCGTACTGCATCCGGCGCCAGCGCACCTTGTCCTCGCGGTCGAGCTCGCCGGCGAAGTCGCTGAGCCGGATCAGCTCCACGCCGCCCAGCGTCTCGCGCGCCCGCTCGGCCGGGAGCCGGCTCCCGTCGGTGATGACGGCGACCTTGTGCCCCTGCGCGGCGAGTCCTTCGGCCAGCAGCCGTATGTACGTCTCCGCCCCGCCCGTCATCGGGAAGTAGAGGGACGCGAGCACGAGCACTTTCATCGCGGATGAGCTCCTTCCGGCTCAGGGCTCCAGGCCAGCGCTCCGCAGACGGCCGCCCCGGGCGATATCACCGTTCCCCCCATGACCACCGAGTCCATGACGGTCGCGCCGGCGCCGATCCTGACCGGCCCGAGCAGGGCGTTGTAGCCGCGGAAGGTGACGTCAGGGCCGACCGTCGCCCGGTCGCTCACGAACGTTTTGCCGTCGCCGGCCTCGATCAGGCGGCCGCCGTCCTTCCTGGTGACGAGCAGGCCCCGGAGGGCGGCCAGGTTGGCCTCGCGCAGTGCGGCCGGGGTCCCGACGTCGCTCCAATAGCCGCGCAGGCCATAGGTCTGCACCGTTGTCCCCCGCTGCAGTAGCAGCGGCGTCAGGTGCTGCGCGAAATCGAACGTCGTGCCCGCGGGGATGGCGGCCACCGCGCGCGGGCTCAGGCAGTAGATGCCGGCGCTGACCACGTGCTCCTCGTCGTCCGGCACCGGAGGCTTCTCCCTGGCGCCGGTGACCCGTCCGCCGGAGTCCACCTCGAGCACCCCGAAACGGCTGGCGCGGTTCACCCGGCGGGTCGCGAACGTCATCTCCGCCGCCGTCGCCAGGTGGCGATCCACCAGGCCGCCAAGATCGTCGTCGAACAGCAGGTCACCGGAGACGACCAGCAGCACCTTCAGGTCCGGGTCGGCGCCATATGACCGCACCGCGCCGGCGGGCCCGGTGAGTCGCTCCTCGACCTTCACCGACACCGGGTACGGCCCGGTCCTGAGATGGTCGGCAACGACATCCGGCCGGTGGTGCAGGGCCACCACGATGCGATGCGGCCCGGTCGCGGCGACCTTGTCGAGTGCCCGGTCCAGCAGGGTCTGGCCAAGGACGGGCAGCATTGGCTTGGGGACGTCCGCGGTCAGCGGGCGCAGCCGCCGCCCTTCGCCGCTCGCCAGCACCATGGCGCCCAGGCCATCGGTCATGGCACGGCCGACCGCACGGGAAGGCGGCCGCATTCGGTGTGTGTCACTGTCCGCATCGTGGCATGCATTCATAACGACGGTCAAGAAGTAGGCAATTTACGGGGCGCTGATAGCTGGCACTGTCCCGTCGACGAGACATTCCGCCGCCGGTTGCCTGCGTTACCGGTAGTTCGCTTTACTGGGTTGAGCGCGCTAGCGATTCTGGGTGCCTATCAGCTGCACCCGGATAAGGAGGGTGCCGGGCTTTCCGCAGCTCGCGATGGATGCTAACTCGGGTGTTGCGGAGGATGTCGTCATGAAGCCGTTTCCGGCCGGCGCGATCTTCGACCTGGACGGAGTCCTCGTCGACACCGCCTGTGAACACTTCGAGGCCTGGCAGCAGATTGCCCGGTCGCTGGGATTCGAGCTGTCCGCTGCCCACGGGGAGCGCCTCAAGGGCGTCGGCCGGCCCGAGGCACTGGACATAGTGCTGTCCATCGGGTGCGTGTCGGCCAGCGAAAGCCGCCGTGCGCACCTTGCGGCCGCGAAGAATACCTGGTACCTGAAACGCATCGCCGGGCTCGGCCCGGAAAGGCTCTTGCCCGGCGCCCGCGCGGCGCTCGCTGAATTGCGCCGCCGCCATATACCCGTCGCCCTGGCATCGTCAAGCAAGAACGCCCGCGAAATCCTCCGGCAAACGCAAATTGACTCCTGCTTTGACGCCATCGTCGACGGGAACGCCATTACCCGGACCAAGCCCGACCCGGAGATATTCCTTCGGGCGGCGGTCGGGCTGGGGCTGCCCGCCGGCGCCTGCGTCGTCTTCGAGGACGCGGAGGCGGGCGTGACCGCGGCCCGGCGCGCGGGCTGCCGCGTCGTCGGCATCGGCGGCCGTCCGTTCGCAACCGCCGAGCTCACCGCGGCGATGCTGTCCGACGTGGACCTTTCCCTGCTGTTTGGCCCGGGCTAAGCCCCCGCCATAAGGCGTTGGCCGGAGCTCGCAGCATAAGCCGCCGCTCGCCATTCCCCCACCACCCCATCGCCTTCTATCCATTCTGATCACTTTTTTGTCTTCCTATCGCTTCTGACCACTTTCCTGTCCGTTTTGTCTTATTTAAATGGTCAGAACTGATAACAAGCTGCAACCAGAGCGCCTGCGGGCCGCCCAGACCGCCTGGGCGGCCGTAGACGCCTCGTGATACCCTGCTGGGGTATCGTATAAGCAAGACGGAGGCGGATATGCACGGGTACACGCCGGACAAGGACAGGTACCTCACGCGCCTGCGCCGGATCGAGGGCCAGGTCCGCGGCCTGCAGAAGATGGTCGATGACGACAAGTACTGCATCGACATCCTGACCCAGGTGTCGGCGGTGACCAGCGCCCTCCAGTCGGTGGCGCTCGGCCTGCTCGAAGACCACCTCGGGCACTGCGTGGCGCAGGCGACGGCCGAGGGCGGCGACGTCGCGGCCGAGAAGGTCCGCGAGGCGTCCGAGGCGATCGCCCGCCTCGTCAAGTCCTAGGAGTGAGCGCGACGAGCACCACCGACCTCGTCATCGGGGGCATGACCTGCGCGTCCTGCGCGGCCCGGGTAGAGCGGAAGCTGAACCGGCTGGACGGCGTCACCGCCACCGTCAACTTCGCGACCGAGGCGGCGCGGGTGAGCTATCCCGAGACGCTCACCGTCGGCGACCTGATCACGGCGGTGGAACGCACCGGCTACACCGCCGCGCTGCCCGCGCCGCCCGACGCCGGGCAGGATGCGGACGCGGCGGCCGGGTCGCGCCGGGGGCTGCGCCTGCGGATGCTCGTGTCGGTCGCGCTCGCCCTTCCCGTCGTGCTGCAGGCGATGGTCCCCGCGTTGCAGTTCCCGGACTGGCGCTGGGCATCGCTGGCGGCGGCGACGCCGGTCGCGACCTGGGGCGCGTGGCCGTTCCACCGCGCCGCCCTGATCGGCGCCCGGCACGGCGCCGCGACCATGGACACCCTGGTCTCGCTGGGCGTGTCCGCCGCCTACCTGTGGTCGCTGTACGCGCTGCTGCTGGCCGGCGCCGGGACCCACGCCACCTATCTGGAGGTCGCGGCCGGGGTCACGGCGCTGATCCTGCTCGGCCGCTACCTGGAGGCGCGGGCGAAGCGGAGCGCCGGCGCGGCCCTGCGCGCGCTGCTCGACCTGGGCGCGAAGCAGGCAACCGTGCTCAGGGACGGACGCGAGCTCAGCGTTCCCGTCGGCCAGCTCCGGGTCGGGGACGAGTTCGTCGTCCGGCCGGGGGAGAAGATCTCGGCCGACGGCACCGTGATCGCGGGCAGTTCGGCGGTGGACACGTCGATGCTGACCGGGGAGCCGGTTCCGGCCGAGATCGGCCCGGGCGACGCGGTGACCGGCGGCTGCGTGAACGTCGGGGGCCGGCTCCTGATCCGGGCCACCCGGGTCGGGGCCGACACCGAGCTCGCCCGGCTCGCCCGGCTCGTCACCCAGGCCCAGGCGGGCAAGGCGCCCGTGCAGCGCCTGGCCGATCGGGTCAGCGCGGTCTTCGTCCCGGTCGTGCTCGTGATCGCGGCCGCGACGCTGGCGGGCTGGCTGGCGTCGGGAGCGTCGGCCGACGCCGCCTTCACCGCCGCCGTGGCGGTGCTGATCATCGCCTGCCCGTGCGCGATGGGCCTGGCCACCCCGACCGCGATCCTGGTCGGCACCGGCCGCGGGGCGCAGCTCGGCATCCTGATCAAGGGGCCAGAGATCCTCGAGAGCACCCGCCGGGTGGACACCGTGGTTATGGACAAGACCGGCACGATCACGGCCGGCCGGATGACGCTCACCGGCGTGCTCGCCGCCCCCGGCGTGCTCGAGAGCGAACTGCTCCGGCTGGCCGCCGTCGCCGAGTCCGCGTCCGAGCACCCGATCGCCGCCGCGATCACCGCCGGCGCGCGAACGCGCCTCGCGGCCGTCGTCGGCGCGATCGCGCCTGCCTGGGCGCCCGACGTCCGCGACGTCTCCGAGTTCGCCGCCCATCCGGGCCTGGGCGTCTCGGCGGTGGCGGACGGCCACGCCGTCCTCGTCGGCCAGCGCGCCTGGCTGGCCCGCGAATGGTCGCTGACCCCCGGTCCGGAGCTGGCCGAGCGGGCGGACCGGGCCGAGGAGAACGGGCAGACCGCCGTCTTCGTCGCCTGGGACGGGCAGGTCCGCGGCGTGCTCACGGTGGCCGACACGATCAAGCCGACCGCGCGGGCGGCGGTGACCAGGCTGCGCGCGCTGGGCCTGCACCCGGTGCTGCTGACCGGCGACAACGAGCGCGCCGCGCGGGTGGTGGCCGGCCAGGCTGGCATCGACGACGTCATCGCGGGAGTCGACCCGGGCGGCAAGCTGGCCGCCATCAGGCGCCTGCAGGAACAGCGCCGCACCGTGGCCATGGTCGGCGACGGGGTGAACGACGCCGCCGCGCTCGCCCAGGCCGACCTGGGCCTGGCGATGGGCACCGGCACCGACGCCGCCATCGAGGCCGCCGACGTGACCCTGGTCGGCGGCGACCCGCGCGCGGTCGGCGACGCGATCGCCCTGTCGAGGAAGACGCTCAGGACCATCAAGGCCAACCTCGGCTGGGCCTTCGGCTACAACGCGGCGGCCATCCCGCTGGCCGCCTCCGGCCTGCTCAACCCGACGATCGCGGCCGCCGCGATGGCGTTCAGCTCGCTGTTCGTGGTGACTAACAGCCTCCGGCTGCGACGGTTCCGGCCAGGCGACCAACGCCAGCCGGCCGAACGGCTCTAGTATATTAACTACTTCTTAACTATTCTCCTGGTGTCTGAAGGTTCTGGAGCGTTCCGAACCGACCGCCAGGAGGTGCGTCAATGACGACGACCAAAGCGACTATCGGCGCTGTCGCGGCAACCGCCGCGATCATCGCGGCAACCACAATCCCCGCCAGCGCGGCATCCGCCGCGCCTGCGGCAGCGGCCACGTCAGCACGGGCGACGGTGACGGCGACCGCACTCGCCGCCACCCCCACCGCACTGCAGCCGTGGCCGGTCCTGAGACAGGGCGCCAACAGCGGCTGGCCCAGGGTCACGGTCCGCTCGCTCCAGTACCTGCTCGCCGCCCATGGCGCGAAGCTGGCGGCCGACGGCGTCTTCGGCCCGCAGACCAGGCTGGCGGTGGTCGCGTTCGAGCGCGCGCGCCACCTGACTGCGGACGGCGTGGTCCGCGCCGCGACCTGGCGCGCCCTGCTCGTCACGCTCAAGAGCGGCAGCACCGGCCCGGCCGTGCGCGCCGTGCAGGACCAGGCGAACTTCCGCAACGGCAGGAACGGCCACTCGCTCGCCGTAGACGGCCGTTACGGACCGGCGACGGCGGCCTGGGTCCGCGCCTTCCAGCACGCCATCGCGCAGGAGATCCGCGGCTTCCCGGTGGACGGCATCGTCGGCCCGCTAACCTGGCAGGCCCTGGTGACCGAGGCCCTATCGGGATAGGGCTACCATGCCTGGCATGCCGACCAGCCCCGCGACGCCGAGCCCCGCGACGCCGAGCCCCGCGACGCCCCATCCCGTGCCGACCAGCACCGTCACCCTGACCGGGTGGGGCCGGGTCGCGCCGACCACGGCCGAGCTCGCGACCCCGTCGACCGGCCCGGAGGCGGCCGGGCTGCTCCGGCTGACCGCCGGGCGCTCGACCGCCGTCATCCCGCGCGGCCTCGGCCGCAGTTACAACAACGCCGCGCAGTCGGCCGGCGGGGTGGTCATCTCCACCGCCCGGCTGAACCGGATCCTCAGCCTCGACCCGGAGACCGGGATCGCGGTCTGCGAGGCGGGCGTCAGCCTCGAGCAGCTCATGGTCGCGGGGCTGCCGCACGGCTGGTTCGTGCCGGTCTCGCCCGGCACCAGGCAGGTGACGATCGGCGGCGCGATCGCGGCCGACGTGCACGGCAAGAACCACCATATGGCGGGATCCTTCGCCAGCCACGTCAGCGCGTTCGACCTGCTGCTGCCCGGCGGCGAGCCGGTGACGGTTACCCCCGACGGCGACCCGGGGCTGTTCTGGGCGACGGCCGGCGGGATGGGCCTGACCGGGCTCATCACCCGCGCGACGATCCGGCTCAAGCGGGTCGAGTCGTCGCTGGTCTCGGTCGACACGGTGAAGACGGCCGACATCGACGAGACGATGGCGGTACTGGCCGAGCACGACAAGAAGTACGGCTACACGGTCGCCTGGTCCGACGTGCTCGCGACCGGCCGGGCCCTCGGCCGGTCGATCGTCACCAGCGGCGACTTCGCCCGGTCGGCCGACCTGCCGCCCGGCCAGCGGGCGAACCCGTTCTCGTTCGAACCGAGGGCTAGGATCGGCGCGCCCCCCGCGTTCCCGCCCGGGCTGATGAACCGGTACTCGATCAAGCTCGCCAACGAGGCCTGGTACCGAAAGGCGCCGAGGCTGCGCGAGGGCGAACTGCAGACGATCAGCCAGTTCTTCCACCCGCTGGACGGGATCAGGAACTGGAACCGGGTCTACGGCCCCGGCGGCTTCCGGCAGTACCAGTACGTGATGCCGTTCGGGGCGGAGGCCGCGGTCCGGCGCTCGTTCGAGATGGTCGCCGGGCACCCGGCCCCCTCCTTCGTGACCGTGCTCAAGCGGTTCGGCCAGGGCGATCCCGGCCTGCTGTCGTTCCCGATGGCGGGCTGGACGCTGGCGCTCGACTTCCCCGCCCGCACCCCCGGCCTCGGCCCGCTCCTTGACGACCTCGACCGGCTCGTGGTCGCCCACGGCGGCCGCGTCTACCTGGCCAAGGACTCCCGGGTCAGCGCGGCCACGCTCGAGCAGATGTATCCGCGGCTGCCCGACTTCCGCAAGCTCCGGGCCGAGCTCGACCCGGCCGGCGCCCTCGCCTCCGACCTCTCCCGCCGCCTCGGCCTGTAGCTCGCAGCAGAGCGCCGCCTGCTGCCGGCCGCCAGCAGCGCCACCGGCCGGCCGCCCGCCAGCAGCGCCGGGTAGCGCCGGCCGCCCGTGAGCAGCCGGCGGCTGGCAGCGGCCGAAGCGCTAGGGAGCGCTCGCCAGCGGCGGCCACGCCTCGCCCGGCTCCTGGTCCTCGTCCGGCCCGGCGTCGGAGTCCGCCCCGGCGTCGGACTCCTGCGCCGACAGGTCCCTGATCGCCTGGTTGGTGATCTCGATGTTGGCCTCGACGTCGATCTTCAGGCCCTCGGCCATGTCGACCTCGGTGGCGGTCTCGTCGGTGCTCGCGACCAGGTCGTCGATCTTCTCGTCGACCTCGTTGAGCCGCTTGAGCATGTCCTCGCCCCGGCGGGCGGCGTCGGCGTCGCTGAGCACGCGGGCGAGCATCTCGAGCTTGCCGATCCGGCTCTCGACCTGGCTGGTGCCGCGGGCCAGGTGCCGCTCCTGGGCCTGGATCTTGGCGTAGACGGCCGGGTGCTGCCGCTCGTACCCCTTGACGATGTTCTTGATGTTGATCCGGACGTCGGAGATCATCGCCAGCCCCTCGATGATCTTCCACAGCAGCTCGGGGACGTCGGCCGCCACCCGCTCGGCGTCGACCGCCTCGTCCCGCAGCGACTCCGAGCGGTAGATCCGGTTGGCGGCGTCGATGGCCCGCTCCCAGGTGCCGCGGGCCTCCTGGTCGAGGTCGGTCCGCGGCCGGACGTAATGCCGGTGGAAGATCTTGCCGGCGTGGGCGGCGTAGTACTCGCTGAGGTCGCGGGCGGGCGCGAGCGGGATCAGCCCGGCCGCGAACGCCGGGCGCCCCTGCCTGGCCGCCGCCCGGGCCGACGCGGCCAGCAGGCCGGCCAGGGCGCCGATCACGAACAGGATCGCGAACGTGTCCGGGCCGCGCAGCACCCCGGCCACGATCGACACCGCGAACAGGGCCCAGGCGGCCGCCGCGAGCTGCCTGGCGGCGGCCAGCGAGCGCGGCGGCGCGGGCGCCACCGGCGGCGGGTCCATGAAGCGGACCAGCTCGGCCGAGGCGAGCACGCCGTAGTCGGGGCCGCCGCGGCGTTCGAGTTCCTGCCTGGCGGCCTGCGGTATCTGCGGGTCGACCACGACCGAGGTCGGGTCGAACGGGTCGCGAGCGCGCGGCGCTGCGCTGCTGCGGGTGGTGAGGGTGCCGTCGAACGCGGGCACGTTACCAGAGCCGGCCGGCGGGTCTTGACGACCGCCAAGGCCGGTGTCGTAGCCGGACATGTCCCTAACATCACCCCTATAGCGAGAACCGACTGGTTCGTCGGTTCACGTGATGCCGTCCCGCAAGGAGGATGTCCAAAAAACACAGCGGGCACACCGTGAGGTTCCCGGTTGCCCGGCGCAGGGAGGCAGTGGGGGGTCTGGCGAGGATCCGCCAAAGCGCGGATTCGCCGACGCGCACGGCCGTCCAGGCGACGGAAGCGGCCGGAACCGGCCCGGCCGGCCCCGGCAACTATTAACAGAATCGCTAATCAGCTACCGAGGCCGGCCGGCCGAATCGCCCCATGGGCGAGCGCGACGTTTCGTCACCTATCACCCGAAACTAAGCGCGCCGGACCTTGCGCCCGAAGACGAACTTCTCCGTCGGCTCCGAAGGCAGCGTCGTCGTCCCGTCGTGCGCGGTGCCGGCCTCGTTGCTCACCGCCGGGATCGCGAAGTACTGGAAGGTGATGGTCGTCTCGCCAGGCTTCTTGCCCGGGTCCACGTCGAAGATCGAGTAGCCGTAGGCGTCGGTCGGGTTGATCGCGGCCGACCAGGGCGCGTCCTCGACCGAGTCGGCCGAGTTCCGCTTGAACCCGGCCGCCTGCGAGCCGGTGATGGCGTTCCGCTCGGTGATGACCTTCGCCTGCGGCGCGTCGTCGGCCGGGTCGACCCCGTAGGTGTTGGTCGGCCCGTTGGTGCCGCCGCCGCCGAGCACCAGGTACACCGTGCCCTCGGCGGTGTTCCAGGCCGGGGTGCCGTTGTGGTCGTAGGGCTCGGTCGTGACCACCGACGGGCGGCGGGTGTCGACCTTCTCGCCCGCCGTCTGGTCCGGGTTCGGCGAGACGACGGTGCCGAACTCGCCGTCGTCGTAGCCGCGGACCGGGTAGGTCCGCTCGTAGTCGTGCTCGTGGCCGTGGAACACCAGGTCGACCTCGTACTTGTCGAACAGCGGCAGCCAGGCCCGGCGGATGCCCAGGTCGGACCCGTTGCCGTTGACCGACGTCGACAGCGGGACCTGGTGCATGAAGACCACGATCATGTCGACCGAGGGGTCAAACCGGGCCTCCGCCAGCGTCGCCTCGAGCCACAGCGTCTGCAGGTTCGGCGTGCCGCCCGAGTAGTCGGGAACCAGCGAGTTGTTCTTCGCCTGGAACTCCAGATCGCCGGTGTAGCCGTGGTTGTAGGTGACGGTCCCGTTGGGGATCGACGCGCCGGACGAGGTCGTCTCCGGGGCGGCGTTGGGAGCGGAGTTGAGGTAGGCGGAGGCGCCGTCCTGGTAGATCACGTCGTCGGCGTCGAGCGAGATGAACTTCACGGTGCCGACCTGGAACGCGTAGAAGTTGCCCCGCAGGCGGTTGCCGTCCCAGTTGACCAGGCCGTTGTCCGGCAGCAGGAACCGGCTCAGGTAGTGGCCGTACCCGTAGGGGCCGTTCCAGTAGTTCCCCGCCGCTCCCTGCGCGGCGATCCCGCCGGGGGCGTTCCCGGCCCGGCCCGCGTGCGAGTCGATGCCGAACTCGGTCTCGTGGTTGCCGAGGGCCGGCATCCACGGCCGGTTGGCGGCGCTGCGAGCCACGTTGTTGCCGAAGTCCCGCCAGACCCCAGGCGCGTTGAAGATGTCGAGGTTGGCGTAGCACAGGTCGCCGTTGAGGAGGTGGAACAGCGGCGCGCCCTTGCCGTCGCCCGGGTTCTCGATCGCGGTCACCGCGAACCAGGAGTTATCGCAGGACTCGTGCCAGATGTTGCCCGACGAGTTGAGGTCCCAGGACGGGGTGGACAGGTCACCGTAGCTGGAGAAGCGGAACTTCGCGCGCCCGTGCGGCGCGGTCTCGAACGAGGAGCCCGCGGTGGACGGCGTGCGGGCCCCGTCGCTGACCTCGTAGTAGTACCGGGTTGACGGCTCCAGGTCGGTCAGCTGCACGTGGTAGAAGTACGTCGTCTGGCCGTTGAGCCCGTCGGTGAAGCTGACCGATGACGCCTCGCGATAGCGCTTGGTCACGTCCAGCGGGGCCGGCTCGGGCAGCTTGATCACGGTGCCGGGGTGCTCGGCGGTGATCGGCTTGGTCGAGATGGCGAGCGCCGGGGCAGGCTGCGGGACCGTGCCCGGCGCGCTCCAGGAGACCGTGACGTCATGGGCCGGGTTGTTGCCCCAGGTCAGCAGCAGCTGCTCCGGCGCCGTGGTGGTCGGCAGCGGCAGCGTGGTGGTGGGGGGACCGCTCGGGGCGGTCGCCGCGAGCGCGCGCGGCGGGCGGACGGTCGTCCCGGCCAGCGCGGTTACCGCGCCGGCCCCGACGGTCCCGATGATGAACCTGCGCCGGGTGAACCCGGGCTTGCCGGCTGATTCAGCCTGGATCGAGTCGCTCATATCGCGAGACGCTAGACAACGCAGGTGAACGCGGCGTGGCGGACGGTCAGCCGTCAGCCAGCGGTTGGCCTGACAAGCGGGTAACGCCCGACTTCGACGACACGCCCCGCCAGGGGTTGCGCCAACGGCCACGGGAAGCGTCAGATGAAAAGGCAGGAGCGGGCACACCGACCGAGGGCGCACAAGCCGAGGGCAACGCGAGTCAAGGGAGATACGCGATGAAGACGAGGGCTGCGGTTGTCTACGAGCCGGGCAAGCCGATCGAGATCGAGGAACTCGAGCTGGCGGGCCCGCCCGGCGACGGCGAGGTGCTGATCAGGTACACCCACGCCGGGCTGTGCCACTCCGACGTGCACATCCAGCACGGCGACCTGCCGGGGCGGCTGCCGATGGTGCTCGGCCACGAGGGGGCCGGCATCATCGAGGAGGTCGGGCCCGGCGTCACCCGGGTCGCGCCGGGCGACCACGTGGTCTGCTCCTTCATCCCCAACTGCGGAATCTGCCGTTACTGCGCGACCGGGCGGCAGTCGATCTGCGACATGGGCGCCAGCATCCTCGAGGGCTTCCTGCCGGGCGGCAAGTTCCCGCTCCGCGGCCCGCGCGGCGACTACGGCACCATGTGCATGCTCGGCACCTTCAGCCAGTACGGCCTGATCCACCAGAACTCGGCCGTCAAGGTCGACGACGGCCTCCCGCTGGAGAAGGCGGTGCTGGTCGGCTGCGGCGTCCCGACCGGATGGGGGTCCGCGGTCAACACCGCCAACGTCTATCCCGGCGACACCGTCGTGATCTACGGCATCGGCGGCATCGGCATCAACTCGGTCCAGGGCGCGCGCTACGCCGGGGCCAAGTACGTCGTCGCGGTGGACCCGCTCGAGAACAAGCGCGCGAAGGCGCTCGAGCTCGGCGCCACCCACGCGTTCGCCACCGCCGCCGAGGCCCAGGACAAGGTCACCGACCTCACCCGCGGCCAGCTCGCCGACTCGGCCATCATCACCGTCGGCCTGGTCGACGCCGACGTCATCGGCAGCGCCTTCAACGTGATCGGCAAGGGCGGCACGGTGGTCGTCACCGGCCTGAACAACTTCGAGCTGAACATCCACCTCCCGGCCACGATCCTCACCCTGTTCCGCAAGACGATCAAGGGCAGCCTGTTCGGCGACTGCAACCCGACCACCGACATCCCCAAGATCCTCGGCCTCTACCAGTCGGGCGACCTAAAGCTGGACGAGATCGTCACCAGGACCTACACCCTCGACCAGATCAACGAGGGCTACGACGACCTCCTCAACGGCAAGAACATTCGCGGCGTCCTCGTCCACGAGCATTAGGACGCCAGCGAGCGGAGGGGTAGGCGAACGCGCGTTCGCCTACCCCGAAGGCCTGCCCGCAGGGACCTTATTGCCCAGCCCACCGCCCCGGATGTGGAATCATAAGGGCCATGGACCTTCTCGCCGACCTCGAGGCCCGTGGCCTCGTGCAGGACAGCACTGACCGCGAGGCGCTGCGCGCCCGGATCACGGCCGGCCGCTTGGTCTCTACTACGGGTGCGACCCGAGCGCGGACTCGCTGCAGGTCGGCAACCTGATCGGGCTGCTCGTGCTGCGCCGGTTCGCCGACGCCGGGCACAACGCGATGGCGCTGGCGGGCGGCGCCACCGGCATGATCGGCGACCCCGGCGGCCGGTCGAGCGAGCGCAACCTGCTCGACGCCGAGACCCTGTCCAGCAACAACAAGCGCATCGCCGAGCAGGCCGCCCGCATCTCCCGGGTTCCGCTGGTGGACAACATCAGCTGGACCAAGGACCTCACCCTGCTCGACTTCCTGCGCGACGTCGGCAAGCACGCGAGCGTCAACCAGATGATCGCCCGCGAGTCGGTCAAGGCCCGGCTTGAGAGCGAGAACGGCATCTCGTTCACCGAGTTCAGCTACCAGCTCCTGCAGGCCAACGACTACCTCAACCTGTGCCGAGACCACCAGGTCGAGCTGCAGATCGGCGGCTCCGACCAGTGGGGCAACATCCTCGCCGGGGTCGACCTGATCAGGAAGGCAGACGGCAGGCACGCGCACGCCTTCACCTGGCCGCTGCTGCTCCGCTCGGACGGCAAGAAGTTCGGCAAGTCCGAGGACGGCGCGGTCTGGCTGGCGGCCGACCGCACCTCGCCGTACCAGTTCTTCCAGTACTGGATGAACGTGGCCGACGCCGACATCGAGCGGTTCCTGCTCCAGCTGACCCTGCTGCCGGTGGCGGACTGCCTCGAGATCGCCGCCGCCCACGCCCAGTCGCCTTACAAGCGCGACGGCCAGCGCCGCCTCGCCCAGGAGGTCACCACGCTGGTGCACGGCCGCGAGGCGACCGCGGCCGCCCAGGAGGCGAGCGCGATCCTGTTCGGCGGCTCCCCGGCGGGCGCGTCCGCCCAGGCCCTCGAGTTCCTCGCCTCCGAGGTGCCGACCTCGCCGTTCGCGCCCGGGGTAACGCTCGCGGCCGCCCTCGCCGCGACCCCGCTGGCCTCGTCGCTGTCCGACGCGCGGCGCACGATCGACCAGGGCGCGGCCTCGGTCAACGGCGAGGTGGTCCCGGCCGACCGCCCGCTGGCCGAGTCCGACCTGCTCTACGACCGCTGGATCCTGCTCCGCAAGGGCAAGCGCAACTACCACCTCCTCGCCGTGGCCAGCTGACCCTGTCAGCAGCCTCCCGCAGGTCAAAACCACGAAACCCGTCATCTCGAACGGTCCCTGGCTCCGCCTCTCCCCGCACGTGTCTCCGGTAGGCGGCAGGCCGGGCGGTGCGGGTTGAGCCAACGGTCCGTTCGGGCAAAGAGATTTTGAATTTGGCCTGACCTCACCGGGCCGCGGCCAGCAGGTCGCGGCGGTGCCGCTGGCACCAGCGGCGGGCCCGCGTCGCGGCCGGGGCGACCGCGCGCCAGTGGTCGGCGAAGCCCTGGTGCCCGGCCGCGGCCGCGTCGGTGACGATGGCGTAGGTCCAGTCGTGGTTGGCCAGCACCGCCTCGGCCACCAGCCTGCGCTCGGCCCGGGGGAGCCCGCTCGCGGCCAGCAGGATGCGGAACCGCTCGAGCGCGCGGCCGCGCCGGCTGTCGTCGACGTCGGCCTCGTCGAGCAGCGGCACCAGCGAGCGGGCGGCGGCGGCGAAGTCCCAGGCGGCGCTGCCCGGCCCGGCCAGGTCGAAGTCGATCAGCGCGACCGCCCGGCCGCCGCGGAACACCAGGTTGGCCGGGTAGACGTCGTTGTGGCTGACCAGGCCGGTGCGGTAGCGGGCCGGGACCGGCCGGGGCCAGTCGTAGCCGGCCGGGTCGAACGACGCCGCCGCCTGATGGTAGCGGCGCAGCAGGTCGGCCACGCTGACCAGGGCGTCGTCGGTGAGGGTGTCGGCCGCCAGCGGCGGCACCGCCGCCCGGCCCTCGATGTAGCTCAGCGTCTCGCTGGCCGGCCCGGTCGCGAGCACCCGCGGTGCGCCGTCGAATCCGGCCCGCGCCAGGTGGTCGAGCAGCGCGTGGGTGGCGCGCCAGCACGGGGCCGCGGGCCTGCGCACGGTGTCGCCGACGCGGACGACCCGGCCCCGGTTGGCGGTCCCGCCGGGCAGCGGCTGGCCGCCGTCGTCCGACGGGCGCGCCCTAGGTACCTCCGTCCCGGTCGTCCCACGCCGCCGAGCAGGGCTCGGGCGAGACTCGTGTGGGTGACAAGGCCATGGACAAGCCCTCCTCGGATCGCGGCCCGCACCGCGTTGCTTTTCGCGGCGTCGTAGGCGACGGCAAGGACGAATGGGATCTCGGTCAGCAGCGCGGCCGGGGTCACGATCATCCGGCTGTCGAGCGGGGTGCCGAGCGGCCGGCCGTCCGCGCCGATGAACACCCCGGCCAGCTCCGCGTGGACGCCGAGGGCGGTCAGCGCCTCCCGCTCGGCCGTCGTGACCGCGTCGTAGATCGTCGACAGCCCGGGCTCCCACGCGCCGATCGCGACCACCGCGATGGTCACGCTCGGCACGAGCGCGAACGCCTCGGCGATGTCGCCCTGGCGGCGGATCGCGGCCGCCGTCTGCGCGTCGTCGAGCAGCATCGGCGCGTAGAACACGTGCGCGGGCCCGCCGCCGATCCGGGCCACGCTCTTGACCAGGTCGAGCAGGTCCCGGCCGTCGGGCGGCGGCACCGCCCCGGTGAGCTGCACGATCGGGCACGGCGGGAGCTGGGTGAGCGCGGCCGTGAGCCCGCTCAGCGCCCGCGACCAGGACAGGCCGAGCACGTCGGCCGGCTTGATCAGGTCCATCAGCACCTGGCCGACCGCCTCGCCCAGCCGCAGCCGCAGCGGCGACTCGTCGTCGCCGAAGTTGAAGACGAACGCCTGCCGGAGGCCGAAGGCCGAGCACAGCTCGGCCGACAGGCCCGCGTCGAGGACGCCGCCGGGCAGCCCGATCTCGATCCGGACGAGCCCGCTCTCGCGGGCGGAGTCGAGCAGCCGCGCGACCCGGAACCGGCTGATCCCGAGCCGCTCGGCGATGTCGATCTTGGAGACGCCCTCCAGGTAGTACTGCCGCGCCACCCGCGCGGCGAGGACAACCTCGGACGGCCGATCAGCCGACAAGCTGGCCATATACGCCTCCGCCTATGCGCTCATTTGAGCGCATTTATCTCATATTTGCAGCTTCTCTTGACATTGCATAGCGGCGAGTTCAGTGTGAAGTCAAGTTCATATGAGCACATCCCGCTCATATGAGCATACCTCGTGCAAGGTCGGCGGCGCTTCGCGCCAGAACGTCCTCATCGTCGTGGAGGTTCATTTATGAGTTCGTCCAGGTCCTCCTTCTCCTCCAGAAAGCTCGCGGCCGCCGGCTGCGCGCTCGCGCTGGCAACGATGGCCGCCGCCTGTTCAAGTGGCGGCGGTTCAAGCACCGGCAACGCCGGCGCGACCGGCGGCAGCAGCAGCGCCACCGGCACGGTCACCGTCGCGGTGGTGTCCAATCCGCTGATAACCGGCCAGATGATTCCGCTCACCCAGTCGGTGTTCGAGAAAGAAAACCCGGGAATCACCGTCAAATTCGCCACCTACACCGAGGGCGATCTGCGGGCCGCGATCGAAAAGGACGTGAGCACGCACAGCAACTCGTTCAACGCGATCATGATCGGACCGTACGAGGAGCCGCTGTTCGCCAAGAACGGCTGGCTGGTCGACTTGACCAAGACGTACACCAGCAGCGACCCGTCGTATGACGCGTCCGACCTGCTGCCTGCGGTCGCCAAGGCGCTGTCCTACAAGGGCGACCTGTACTCGGCGCCGTTCTACGGCGAGTCCTCGATGCTGTACTACAACAAGTCCCTGCTCAGCGCGGCCGGGCGTGACGATGCCGCTGCACCCGACCTGGGCGCAGGTCCAGGCCGCGGCGGCGAAGGTGAACCAGCCGGGCAAGGTCGCAGGCATCTGCCTGCGCGGTCTGGCCGGCTGGGGCGACAACATGGCCGCCCTCGACACGGTGATCAACACGTTCGGCGGCGACTGGTACAACACCAGCTGGCAGGCCCAGCTCAACTCGCCCGCCGACACCGCCGCGATCAACTTCTACGTCAACCTGATCAAGAGCTACGGCGAGTCAGGTGCCTCGAACGACAGCTTCAACCAGCTGCTGACCCTGTACGGCCAGGGAAAGTGCGCGATGTGGTACGACGCCACGGTGGCGGCGACCTCGATCGCGACCACCTACCCGTCGGTCTACGCGCAGACCGGCTACGCGTTCGCGCCGGTCGACAAGACCACATCCTCCGGGTGGCTCTGGTCCTGGTCGCTCGGCATCCCGCAGGGCGTGTCGGACCAGAGCGCGGCCTGGAAGTGGATCTCCTGGGCCACCTCCAAGCAATACGACACGCTGGTCGCGCAGAAGTACGGCTGGTCGGCGGTGCCCCCTGGCACCCGGACCTCGCTCTACAGCAACCCGAACTACCTCAAGGCGGCCGCGCCGTTCGCGAGCATCACCATCCAGTCGATCGACGGCACCGATCCGGACCACCCGACGGTGAACCCGGTGCCTTACGTAGGCGTCCAGTACGTCGACATCCCGCAGTTCGAGACGCTCGGCCTGTCGGTCGGCCAGCAGATAGCTGGCGCGATCGCGGGCACGGAATCGGTCAGCCAGGCGATATCGGCCGCCCAGTCCGACGCCTCGGCCTACACGCCGGCCGAACTGTCCGGCACTAACTGAGGCCGGGACAGCCACCGATCATGGCCGTTCTCGAGGACGTGACATCTCCCCCCGCGACCGGGCTCCGGCCGCGGGGGGCGAGCCAGCGCGAGCGATGGTCGCGGCGCCTCCCGCTGCTGCCCGCGCTGGTCTTCACCATCGTCGTCACCCAGGTCCCGTTCCTGGTGACACTCTGGTACAGCTTCCAGAGCTACTTCTGGAACGAGCCCGGCGGCGCGCACTGGACCGGGATCTCCAACTACAAGGAAGTCTTCACCGACCCCAACTTCCGCAGCGCGCTGTGGCGCTCGGTGACGATGACCGCGATCGCGGTGATCGTCGCGATGGCTCCTCGGCATCGCGCTCGCGGTCCTGCTCGACAAGAAGTTCCTCGGCCGCGGCATCGTCAGGACGCTCATCATCACGCCGTTCCTCGTCATGCCCGCCGCCGCCGCGCTGATCTGGTCGGGCCCGATGCTCGATCCGAACTTCGGGCTGCTCAACTGGCTGCTCGAGCCGTTCGGGGTCAACCACGTGGCCTGGCTGACCAGCCACGCCTACGGATCCGTGATCGTGGTGATGGTCTGGCAGTGGACGCCGTTCATGACCCTGATCGTGCTCGCGGGCCTGCAGGGACAGGGCGCCGACGTGCTCGAGGCGGCCAGGGTCGACGGGGCGGGCGCGCTGGGCGATCTTCCGCGAGCTGACCCTGCCTCATCTGCGCCCGTACATCGAGCTCGGCGTGCTGCTCGGCTCGATCTACCTGGTGACCGCGTTCGACCAGGTGAAGCTGATGACCAACGGCGGCCCGGGCACCTCGACCACGACGCTGCCCTTCTACCTGTACCAGAAGGTGAACTTTGCCTTCGACATCGGCGGGGCGGCCGCGGCGGGCGTGGTCACCGTGGTGCTGACGATCATCGTCGCCAGCTTCGCGCTGCGCCTGTTCGCCAGCGTCTTCCGCTTCGAGGAGGCGCAAGTGACCGCACTGGCAGACGCGCCGGCCGCGGCGCCGAGCGCGCCGGCCCAGCCCCGGCGCCGCCGCCGTGCCCGCGAGATGTACAGCCTGGCGGGCTGGACGGTGCTTGGCTGGGTGGTCGGCATCGCGTTCTTCATCCCGGTGCTGTGGATGGTGATCACCGCCTTCAAGCCGGAGGCGTCGGCCGAGACCTGGCCGCCGAAGTTCACCTTCAGCCCCACGCTGGCCGAGTTCCGGGTGGTCTTCAACGGCGCCACCCCGGCCTGGCCGTTCATCGAGCACTCGGCGATCGCGACCGTCGGCTCGACCATCCTGGTGCTCGTGCTCGCGCTGCCCGCCGCCTACGCGCTGTCGATTCGGCCGGTGGGCGGGTGGCGCGACTCGCTGTTCTTCTTCATCTCGACCAAGATGCTGCCGGTCGTCGCCGCGATCGGCCCGCTCTACGTGATCGCGCTGAAGACCCACCTGCTCGACAGCATCTGGCTGCTGATCATCCTCTACGCGGCGATGAACCTGCCGCTCGCGATCTGGATGATCCGCTCGTTCATGCTCGAGGTGCCGACCGAGATGCTGGAGGCGGCCCGGCTGGACGGCGCGGGCCGGATCCGCGAGATCACCGAGGTGATCATGCCGGTCGTCTCGCCCGGGCTGGTCTCCACCGCGCTGATCTGCATCATCTTCGCCTGGAACGAGCTGTTCCTGGCGCTCAACCTCACGGTCACCAACGCCGCGACCATGCCGATGTTCCTGATCAGCTCGGTCCCGCAGGAGGGCCTGTACATCGCGCACCTGAGCGCGGCGGCCACGATCGCCTCGGTCCCGGTCATCATCGTCGGCTGGATCGCGCAGCGCTCGCTCGTCCGCGGTCTGTCGATGGGGGCGATCAAGTGACCCGTCAAAAGCATGAAATGCATTTGCCCGAACGGACCGTTGCTTCGAGGAGGTCCTCCCATGGCCGGAGTTAGGTATGTAGGCGCGAGCCGGGTGTACGCCAAGGGCGCCACGCCCGCGGTCGACATGCTCGACCTCGACATCAAGGACGGCGAGTTCATGGTGCTGGTCGGCCCGTCCGGGTCGGGCAAGACCACCGCCCTGCGGATGCTGGCCGGGCTCGAGCCGCTCGACGGCGGCCGGATCGAGATCGCCGGGCGCGACGTCAGCGACGTGCAGCCGAAGGACCGGGACATCGCGATGGTGTTCCAGAACTACGCCCTCTACCCGAGCAAGACGGTGGCCGAGAACATGGGCTTCGCGCTGAAGATGCAGCGCGTCCCCAGGCCCGAGCGCGACCGCCGGGTGCACGAGGCGGCCCGCATCCTCGACCTCGACGAGTCCCTGCTCGACCGCAAGCCGAAGGCGCTCTCCGGCGGCCAGCGCCAGCGGGTCGCGATGGGGCGCGCCATCGTCCGCGAGCCGAAGGTGTTCCTGATGGACGAGCCGCTGTCCAACCTCGACGCCAAGCTCCGGGTGCAGACCAGGAGCCAGATCGCCGAGCTCCAGCGCCGGCTGGGCGTCACCACCGTCTACGTGACCCACGACCAGGTCGAGGCGATGACGATGGGGCACCGGGTGGCGGTGCTCAGCGGCGGGAAGCTGCAGCAGTGCGCGTCGCCCCGCGAGCTCTACGACAACCCGGTGAACCAGTTCGTGGCCGGGTTCATCGGCTCGCCCGCGATGAACCTGCTGACCGCGCCGCTGGCCGAGGGCGGCGCCAGGCTGGCGGGGACGGTCGTCCCGCTCGCGCCGGCGGTGCGGGTCGCGGCCGATCGGGACCGGCTGACCGAGATCGTGCTCGGCATCCGGCCTGAGCAGATGCACCTGGTCGCGACGGGTGCGGCGGCCGGCGGAGGCGGCGCGGGCGGCTCGGGGCCGGGCGCTTCGGAGTCGGGCGGTTCGGGGTCGGGCGGTTCGGGGTCGGGCGGCTCGGGCTCAGGCGTTTCGGGGTCAGCAGCCGGGCACGCGGGCAGCGCGGTGCTGACCGGCGACGTCGTGCTGGTCGAGGAGCTCGGCGCGGACGCCCTGCTGCACGTCCGGCTGTCCGACGACGGCGGCTCGGTGGTCGCCAGGGCCGAGGGCCGCCAGCCGCCGGCGCCCGGCCAGCGGGTCGCGTTCGCCGTCCAGTCGGCCGACGTCCTCGCGTTCAACCCGGCCACTGGCGCGCGGCTGGCGGGCTGAGCCGGCATCCCTGCTCTCCGATCTTCTGATCGTCCGATCTCTGATTGATGGAGGACCCATGCGGGCCATCGTGCTCGACCGCCCCGGCAGCTTCCGGGTGGCGGAGGTACCAGATCCCACGCCGGGACCCGGTCAGGTCGTCGTCAAGGTCGACGCCTGCGGGATCTGCGGCACCGACCTGCACATCATGGACGGCGAGTTCCCGCCGACGCCGTACCCGATTACCCCCGGCCACGAGTTCGCGGGGACGATCGCGGCTGTCGGCGCCGACGTCACGATGGACCTGCCGGCCGGCGCGCCGGTGGCGGTCGACCCGTCGATCTACTGCGGGCACTGCCGGCGCTGCCGGGCCGGCCGCGGCAACCTGTGCGAGAACTGGGCGGCGATCGGCGACACCGTCGACGGGGCGTTCGCCGAGTACGTGGCGGTGCCGGCCGCCAGCGCGTACCGGCTGCCGGCCGGCTTCGACGGCCAGACCGCGGCGATGGTGGAGCCGCTGGCGTGCGCGGTGCACGGGCTGCGGCGGCTCGGCCCGGTGTTCGGCGACTCGGTGGTGCTGACCGGGGCCGGGACGATGGGGCTGCTGCTGCTCCAGCTGCTGGTGCACGCCGGGGCCGGCCCGGTCACGGTGGTCGACCGGGTGCCCGACCGGCTTGAGGTCGCGAGCAAGCTCGGGGCGTCCCGGGTGGTCGGCGACATCGGCCAGCTCGCGGGGGAGCGGTTCGAGATCGCGGTCGACGCGACCGGCGTGCCCGCGGTCCTGCAGGCCGTGTCGGACCTGCTCGACCGGGGCGGCCGGCTGCTCGTGTTCGGCGTGTCGCCGGCCGAGGCCGCGCTCAGCGTCTCGCCGTTCCGGGTCTACAACGACGAGATCACCGTCACCGGGTCGATGGCCATCCTGCTCAGCTTCGCCCCGGCCGTCGAGCTGATCACGACCGGGGTGGTCGACCCCCGGCTGCTGCTGAGCAAGCCGCTGCCGCTGGCCGAGTTCGGCGAGGCGCTGCGCCGGGTGCGGGCCGGCCAGGGCATCAAATGGCACATCCGCCCGTCGGCCTGACGCGCGGGCGGGCGAGCGTTGGCGGCCGTTTCCTGGGATAGTGGATCGTTGTGTACATCCCGATGTACACAACGATCCACTATCTTCACTCTCCACCCGAGCGGAGGCGGTGCCGGTGATCGTCGTCGCTGGTGAGGTGCTGGTCGACCTGGTCGTCGGCCCCGACGGCGGGGTCGACCCGCGGCTGGGCGGCGGCCCCTACAACGCCGCCCGGAGCCTGGCCAGGCTGGGCGCGGCGACCACGTTCTTCGGCGGGCTGGCCGACGACCGGTTCGGGCGCCTGCTCCGCGGCGCGCTTGAGGCCGAGGGCGTCGCCATCGGCGTGCCCGGCCCGTCGGCCGCGCCGACCACGCTGGCGCTGGTCGACCTCGACCAGGCGGGCGTCGCCAGCTACGGCTTCTACCTGACCGGCACCGCCGCCGCCGACCTGGACTACCCGGCCATGGCGGCGGCGTTCCGCACGATCCTGGCCGACGCCAGAGCCGCCCCCGGCCCTGACGTGGTCGCGGCCGACTCGGTCGACCACGACGCGACCGGGGGTCTCGCGGTCGGCCCTGGCGCGGACGCCGTCGGCGTCGGCGTCGGCGTCGGCGCGGCGATCGCCGTCCACGTGGGCGCCCTCGGCCTGGTCATGGAGCCGATCGGGTCGGCCGTCGAGCGGCTGCTGCTGGCCGATGTGCCGCCGGACGCCCTGGTGATGCTCGACCCCAACTGCCGCCCCGGCGCCATCGCCGACCGGGCGGCCTACCTCGGCCGCATCGGACGCATCGCGGCCCGGGCCGACGTGGTCAAGGCGAGCGTGGAAGACCTCGCCTACCTCTACCCGGGCTCGCCGCCGACCGAGGCGGCCGAGTCGCTGCTCGCCGCCGGCCCGGCTCTCGTCCTCGTCACCGACGGCCCCCGCCCGGCCCGCGCGTTCCTGCCCGGAGCGGTCCTGACGGTCGAGGTCCCCAGCGTTGACGTCGTCGACACGATCGGCGCCGGCGACGCCTTCGGCGGCGGCTTCCTCGCCTGGTGGTCGGCCAGCGGCCTCACCCGGGCCGACCTGAAGCGGCCGCCCCTGGTCCGGGCCGCCGTCCAGGTCGGGGCGGCCGCAGCCGCCGTCACCTGCACCCGCCCGGGCGCCGACCCCCCGACCCTGGCCGACCTCAAGGCCACCCACGCCTGGCCAACCCCCGGCACCCACGCCTAGCACGCCTCCCGTACGCCCCGGCCGCCCGGCACCAGCCCCGTGCCCCGCCGCCCGGCTCCCGCCGTCGCCTCCCGACCTGTCGGCTACGCCACCGACCCTAAACGCGACCTGTCGGCTACGCCAGCGACACCAATAGGCGCGGTCGATGGCGTAGGTGACAGGCGCTCAAACCTGTCGATGGGATAGCCGACAGGTCGCGGCCGGATGGCACCGCCCGCCCGTCACCCGTCAAACGGGCAGGTCGCAGTAGTGGGAGGCGTCGCCCTTGCGGACCACGGCGGTGTCGCCGTTGATCCCGACGGGGACGGGGCCCGCCACCGTGATCCGGTGCAGCAGCCGGGGCTCGTCGTCGTAGTCGGCGACGGCGTAGTGCTGGGTCGCCCGGTTGTCCCAGATCGCGATGTCACCGTCGCGCCAGGTCCACCGGACCGTGTTCTCCAGCCGGGTGACGTGCCGCTGCAGCAGCGTGAAGAGCTCTTTGAAGTCAACCGAGGACAGGCCGCTGAACGACCGGACGAAGTGGCCAAGCAGCAGGGTCGGCTCGCCCGTCTCCGGGTGGATGCGGACGACCGGGTGCTCGGTCTCGAACTCCATCTGCCTGAACTGGTCCCGGTAGCCCTGCTCCTTGACGTCGACCCCGCCGACCTGCACCCGCTCGGCGGCGTAGTCGAACAGGTTGGTGTGCACCGCCCGGAGGTTGCCGACCAGCGCCTTGAGCGCCGGGTGGAGCCGGGCGTAGGCCGCCGCGGTGTTCGCCCAGACCGTGCTGCCGCCATAGGACGGCAGCACCAGCGCGCGCAGCACGCTGATCGCAGGCACCCGGTCCACGAACGTAACGTCGGTGTGCCACGAGTTGGCCTTCTGCTGCTCGGAGTCGATCGGCAGGATCGCCACCCCATCGCCGCTGACCGTCGGGTGCGGCCTGGTCAGCGGGCCGAACTGCCGGGCGAAGGCGCGCTGGTCGTCGTCGGTGACGCCCTGCTGGTCGCGCAGGAACACAACCTTGTGCCTCAGCAGGGCGGTGCGCAGCTCCGCGAACGCGGCCGGGTCCACGTCGCCGTTCGCGCGCACCCCCTCGACGACGGCCCCGATCACCCCGCCGACCTTGCGAACGGCGATGTGCCGGTAGTCGTCGGCGGCGGATTCTGAACGTGCCGCGCGATCCTGGAGCTGGGCCATGCTGATCCCCTTCGTGCGTTCCTTCGCCCAGCCTCACATTGACGCTTGCCGATAGTCAAATATTCAGACTATTTTGATCGGAAATGCTACGCCTTCGGGAAGGCGGACGGCGCCATGTCCATGGCGCCCATCGGCTGTCCGTTGAAGGCGATGTTGTGGTGCACATGCAGCCACCAGCTCCACACGGCCAGGTGCGGTGACCCCGTCACCTCGCCCAGCATGTTGCCGTCGGTCTCGGTCCAGATGATGCTCTCGGTGTTCGTGCTGCTGTTGTAGTTGCAGAACATCCGGCCTGCGGCCTGGCTGGCCGCGCTCAGCTTGCCCGTCTCCAGCTGCTGGACGGAGTAATCGCGCGTGTGCAGGCCGAAGTGGTTCCAGGAGATCTCCCCGCCGTTGGCCGGTGGCGCCGACGCCCCGCAGTCCTGCGTGTTGATCACCAGGCGCCCGCTGTTCGCCTGCTTGATCGCTGCCTCGTACGCCCGGTACAGAGCGTCGGGCGAGCTGTAGTTCTGGAAGAACGCCATCGTGATCCCCGGATACGGGGCGCTGCACTTGGCCGACACCGCGCTGGCGTACGTGCAGCTCTTCGGCGGCAGGTACCCGGTCGTCCACACGGTCGAGTCCAGCAGCGTCAGGGCCTGCTTGAGGGTCTTCGCCGGGGTCGCCGGCAGGGCGGGAGGCGTGAGCGCCGCACCAGTGGCCGCCGTCCGCGCCGCGGCCGCCGCCGACCCTGATCCCGAGGCCGCCGCCGAGCCGACGCCGGGCTGCTGGCCGGAGTCGGCCTTGCCGGGAAAGCCGAGCCACGAGCCGAGCGTGATCCCGATGCCCGCCGTCAGCACGAACGCCAACGCGAGCAGCAGCACCGGAACCCGTCGGCCGCCGCGGTCGCGCGCCACCCGGCCCGAGGTCGCCCGATCGCCTCGATCGCCGGAGCCACCAGGACCGCCGGGACGGTCAGCATCGTGCACGGTACGCCGGCCCGCCGGTCCCGCCGGTCCCGCCGGCCCGCCGGTCCCGCCGGTCCCGCCGGTCGCGGCGGTCCCGGCCTCACCGGACCCGCCCGGTCCGCCGAGGCCGGGGAAATCGCCCGGCGGCGGGCCGCTGGGCAGATACGGCGGCGACCATTCGGGGACCCGCGCGAGCTCCGGCAGCGACGGCAGGTTCTCAAGCGGCAGCGAGGTGGGCCGGGCGGCGCTCGTGCTCATGACCCGCAGGCCGGTGCGCACGCCGTGCGCGTCGTGCGCCTCGTGCGCGTCATGCGGATCGTGCGCGAGTTCCTGGTAGTCGGCGGCCGCCGGCGGCGCCGGGCGCAGCACCCGCCGCGACAGGCCGCCGGCCGGAGTCGCCGCCGTCAGGGCGTCGGGCATCCCCAGCGCCTGCCGTGCCGCTGCCACGAACTCGCGGCAGTTCTCGTACCGGTCGCCCGGCTGCTTGGCCAGCACCCGGGCGAACACCTCGTCGATGGCGGGCGGCAGGTCGGGACGGAGCAGCGTGAGCCGGGTCGGCGGCTCCTCGACGTGCGCCCAGATGATCGCCGCGTCGAGGTCCTTCTCGAACGGCACCCGCCCGGTCAGGCACTCGTAGAGCACGCAGCCGAGCGAGTACTGGTCGGCCATGCCGAGCACGGAAAGGCCGCGAATCTGCTCGGGCGCGACGTAGTCGATCGTGCCAAGGAACGCCCCGGTCGCGGTCAGGCCGGTGCGCCCGATGGCCGGCTTGGTGATCCCGAAGTCCGCCAGGTAGAGGTGGTCGGGGTCGGAGTCGTCGTTGCCCCGCTCGGTCAGCAGGTTGCCCGGCTTGACGTCCCGGTGCACCAGGCCGCGCCGGTGCGCGGCGTCGAGCGCGCGGGCGGCCTGGCCGAGCAGGAAGATCGACGTATCCGGGAGCAGCCGGCCGCGCTTGGAGATCATCTGCCGCAGGTCGGTTCCCGAGACGCAGCGCATCGCGATGTACAGCAGCCCGTCGGTCGACCCCATGTCGTGAATGGGGATGACGTGCGGGTGGTTCATCGCGGCCGCGATCCGCGACTCCTCGAGGAAGCGGGTGCGGAAGACGTCGTCGGTCGCGAGTTCCGGCGCCAGCACCTTGAGCGCTATCACGTTGCCAAGCCGCGGGTTCTCGGCCTGGTAGACGGTGCTCATGCCGCCCCGGCCGAGGACCGCAAGCAACCGGTATCCGGCGAACTCGTCGCCCACCAGCGGCAGTTCGGGCATGTCGGACTCCTATCCGCCTGTTACTCGATCTCACACTTAGTGAACAATAGATTGCATTGGGTAGTCAATAGGGATATCGTCCGCATCGCCCGGCTTGTGACGTTAGCCTCGTGATGAGCCCATATAGACGACGGTGAACGGATGTGAGTCCCGATATCGATCCCCGTGTTTCCCTGTTTCCCGGCGCGAGCGCCCGCTCGCGTGTCACCGTTGGTAGCAGCATGGACACGGTAAGATCACTAAACGGGGGCGGAGTGATCTCATGAACGGGACAGGCAGGCACACGACCCAGGATTCAGCCCGGCCGTCGGCGACGGAGCGGGCCGCCCGTCAGGCGCCGCCCGGCCGGCGTCGGCCGCTGTCGGGAGCCGGCGTCGGCCGTCGGAGCAGGCGACTCGGCCTGACCGCGCTGGCGGCGGGCGCGGTGGCGGCCACCGCGATCGCCGCCGCCGTCGCCGCGTCGGGGTCGGCCGGCGGCGGGACGGCGGCGGCGCGGCTGACCGGAGAGGTGGGGCCGGACGTGGCCGCGTCCTCGCCCGGCACGGCCTGGGCGTACGTGGCGCCGGCCTTGATCGGCGCCGGGCACGCGGTGCTCGCGCAGGTGCCGGCCGAGGACACGCCGCTGGTGCTCACCGCTCGGGACCGCAAGGACTGCCCGGCTGCCGCTACCGCCTGCGTTGACCTGACGCGGCACCTGACCTGGCTGCAGTCCGGCGGCAAGGTCAGCTTCGGCCCGGTCAGGATGGAGCCGGGCAAGCCCCGGTCCGGGCCGCATGCGACCCCGAGCGGCACCTTCCAGGTCCAGTGGAAGGCGGGTCCTGGCTTCGTCAGCGACATCTACAACGAGCCGATGCCGTGGGCCACCTTCTTCGCTCCCGGCGGGGTCGCCTTCCACGGCGGCAGCCTGACCACCTGGTCGCACGGCTGCGTCCACCTCACGGTCGCCAACGCGCACTACTACAACGAGCACCTCCCCGTCGGCGCCGAAGTAGTCGTCTTCTAGCGATCACCCCCGGCTCCCCGGGCGCAGTCACCGGAATCGCCGGCCATCGGAATACGGCGGTGCGCCGCCCACTCCGTCAGCTGGTCGGCGAAGTGCGGGCTGGCCGGGTCGCCGGACGCGCCGCCCGGGATCACGTAGTCGGCCGACCTGCCGTCGGCCAGGTCCACCACCTGCCGGTAGACCGACAGGCTGGCGACGGTGAACGGGGCCCCGGCCCGCCAGCCGTACCCGGCCGCCTGCAGGGTGTCGGCGTCGCCGCCCATCGGCGTGCGGGGGAGCGGGCCGGGACCGCCGTCGGCCGCGCCCAGCGGGTGCACCCGGACCGTCTGGTGGACGTCGCCCCACCGCCACTGCGAGGGGTCCCGCCCGCCGATCTCGACTGCGGCCGCCCACGCCGAGGCGAGCGCGGCCGGAACCGCCGCGAGCACTCGCCGCCGCCGCTCGCCCCCGACGGCGGCCCCGCCCGGCTCGCCAGGTCCCGAGTCGGCCGACCCGTCCGAGTCGGCCGACCTGTCCGGGCCGTCCGAGCCGTCCAAACCGCCGGGCGCGGTCGGCATCCCGAGCAGCTCCCAGGTATCGCTGGCAAGCCACCGCCTGATCAGGGAGATCGTCGGCGCGAGGCTGCCCGACGCAACCCAGCCCCAGGTGTCAGGCCCGAGGATCGGCCGGTACAGCTCCTCCGCCAGGGCTCGGACGAAGCAGGCGTACAGCAGCGCCGCCGCCGACTCGGCCGCGAGGTCACCGTCGAACCCGGCCAGCAGCGACCGGGCCGATTCGGCGTCCGCGTCGTCGAACGGCCCGAGCGCGCCGAGCAGCCGCCCCCAGCCCCGCGCCGCGACCGAGACCGTGTCCGCCTGCATCGCCGCCAGCGACCCGGCCGTCGGCGCGGCCGCGCCGTCAAGCAGCGACCGCAGCCGCTCGGCCCGGAACGGCTGCGCGAACGTGTACGACAGGTAAGGCTCGTCCCCGTCGACGATCGCGTTGTTGGCCGTCATCACGTACCCGACCGACGGATCGACGGTCCGCGGCAGCTGGTCGAACGGCACCGCCGAGGTCCACTCGCACCGGCCGTCCCAGCCGACCGCCGGCAGCCGCCGCCCGCCGTCCGATGACCGCACCGGGACCTCGCCGCGGCACTGGTAGGCAATCTGCCCGGCCACGTCGGCGCAGACCAGGTTGTTGACCGGATCGACCCAGCCATGCTGCGCGTCGCACAGCTCCGTCACCGTGCCCGCCGTCAGCATCGGGAACATGCACTCGAATCCGCGGTTCGCCCGATGGGTCCCGGTCCACTTGAGCGCCAGCGCGATCCCCGACTCGGGCGACCCGTGCACGATCGGCCCGTGCCTGGTCGCCCACGCGGGCACCGTCACCGCCGGCCCGCCGCGCACCTCGATCCGCTCCTGCCGCAGCTCGGCCGGCGCCCACCCGTCCTCGGTCAGGTACCGATCGCCGGAGAACCGTTCCAGGTAGAGATCCTGCGAGTCGGCGTCCGCGTGGGTGATCGCCCACCCGACCGAGCCGTTGAAGCCGAAGTGCGGGAACCCCGGCAGCCCGGGGAACGTCGCCCCCGTCACGTCGAAGTCCGGGCACGACACCCGGCACTGCCAGTACACGTTCGGCGTGTCGAGCGCCCGGTGCGAGTCGTTGCAGATCACCGCCCCGCCGTGGGCGGTCCGGCGGCCGCTGACCGCCCACGCGTTCGACCCCGGCTCGACCTCGGCCAGGAACCCCAGGTGCCCGACGACATCGCCCAGCGCGTCGTCGAGCAGCCGCGACACCGGTGCCGAGAGCCGCCCGCCCGGCGGTACCGCCAGCGGCGACCCGTGCGGCGGGCGGGTCTCGAGCTGCCCGAAGGCCGACGGCCCGACCCGCGCCAGCAGCACCGCGCTGGCCAGCTTGTGCTGCCACTGCCCCATCAGCACGTGCCGCACCAGGTACGCGGCGACCGAGTGCCACCCGCGCCACGGCTCGACCCGGTACCGCCCGGGCAGCGGCAGCGCCCCGTCCGCGATCGCGGCGTTCACGCCGCCCGCGTACGCCTCGAACGCCGCCCGCGCCGTCGCCGACATAGCGGCGACGTCCCGCTGCGCGGCCGCGGCGAGCCCGAGCCGGCGCGCAAGCACGTCCCCGCCGACCGCACCGGCCCCGGCGATCTCCGCCCACCGCCCGCACGCCCGGCGCCGGTCGTAGTCAAGCTGGAACAGCCGGTCCTCGGCGCACGCGTATCCCATCCCGGCCCACGCGTCGGCCGCAGTCTCTCCCCGCACGTGCGGAACCCCATGACCGTCGCGCGTGATTGAAAAATCCATAAAACCGATTATCCCGAACGGTCCGTGGCTCCGCCTTCATCCGAATATTACTATTCCGATCGGCAAAGACCGGTATTAGAGTGCTGCCATGACCTCGATCCCGGCTGTTGAAGCCTTCCTGGCCGAACCCCGCAACGTCATCGTGGCCGGCATCCGCAAGGACGGCCGCCCGCACGTCTCCCCGAACTGGTTCTTCTGGGACGGCGGGCGCTTCTACGTCTCCACCACCCGCCCCCGGGTGAAGTACAAGATCTTCAGCCGCGACCCCCGGGTCGAGCTGGTCGTCGACGACGCGACCGGCCACCGCTACGTCGCGCTCTCCGGCACGGTCGAGATCCTCGAGGACGTCAAGCCCAACCTCCGCCTGTTCCGCGCCATCCGCGAGAAGCACGGCCGCGAGATCCCGCCCGACGACACCCTGGCGGCCGACCTGATCGCCGACGACCGGGTGCTCCTGGCCATCACGCCGACCGCGCCCCCGTCCGACTGGACCGTCGTCGGCCTCGACTAGTTTTCGCCGTTCGCCGCAGTGCTTCCCCGCTGGTCCCCGGCCCCCGGCCTACCGGGCGCTCGGGACCCCTGTCCTCTCCCTCGTCACGCGGCCAAAACCGCCGCGCTCCTCAGTCCGAGGACAGGGGCGCGCCCTTCGGCTCGCGGGCGGGCTTCCGCGTTCGCCTCCAGGTGCCTTGGGCGGGCGGCGGAACGCGTCGAGGGTCGCGTACTTGCGGGCTCGATGAGTGCCCGGCCAGCAGCCGGTTGAATCCCGACCCCTCGTGCGGCCGCGCCATCAGGGCCGGGTAGCCGAGCCGATGAACTCGATCGACATCGTCGCCTCTATACACAGCTAAATCGATAGGGACAATGGACAATAGGACTTCCGCGCGTTCGAGGGCAAGGTGCACCATGCCAGACCGACCAACCCCCACCGTCACCAGCCTGCTGGCCGAGCTGCACGCCTACCGAGTGCAGACGATGGCGCCGGCCGCGCTGGCGGCCAACATCGACCAGCGGCGGCTGCTCGAGGAGACCGCCGACCGCGACGCGTTCGTCAAGGCGGGCGACGTCGTCGAGCCGTTCACGATGCCGGAGGTGCTCGGCGGCACCGTCGACCTCGATCAGCTGCTCGCGGCCGGCCCGGTGGTGCTGCTGTTCTTCCGCTTCGCGAGCTGCCCGGCCTGCAACATCTCGCTCCGCCACTACCAGCATGAGCTGTACCCGGCGCTGGCCGACCTCGGCGTCACCCTGGTCGCGGTCAGCCCGCAGGTCCCGGACAAGCTGGCCGCGATCAAGAACCGCTACGGCCTCCTGTTCCCGGTCGCGTCGGACACCGGAAGCGAGCTCGGCCGCCGGTTCGGCATCACGTTCAGCCCGGCCCCCGAGGCCCGGGCCCGCGCGCTGGCCAAGGGGAGCGATCTCGGGGCGGAGCTCGGCACCGGCAGCTGGGAGCTGCCGATGCCCACCGTCGTCGTCATCGACGCCGACCGGGTGGTCCGGTTCGCCGACGTGCACCCGGACTGGCTCGTCAGGACCGAGGCGGACGTGGTCATCGACGCCGTCCGCGCCCTGGTCCAGGTCCCGGCCTGACCGCCGGGCGCATCCCCGCCGCCCTCCAGCCCGCACTGCCAGCCCGCACCGCCAGACCAGAACGCAAGGAGACCTCTCGTGCCGGTCGAGTTCATCGGAATCGCCCACACCAGCGACTACTCGGAGACGAACGCGCTCTCGGGCCCCGTCATCCAGCCCGACTACCTGCATCGCATTGCGCGCGTGCACGAGCAGTCCGGCTTCGACCGGGTGCTGATCGCGCACAGCTCGTCCATGCCCGACGGGTTCACGGTGGCCAGCCAGATACTGAACGCGACCGAGCGGCTCGGCGTGCTGCTCGCGCACCGGCCCGGCTTCATCGCCCCGACGATCGCCGCCCGTAAGTGCGCCACCATCGACGCGTTCCACCCGGGCCGGATCGCCCTGCACGTTATCTCCGGCGGGGATGACGCCGACCAGGCCCGCGACGGCGACTTCTCCGACAAGCCGACCAGGTACCGGCGCACCGACGAATTCCTCGACATCGTCGAGCGGGAGTGGTCGTCGGCCGAGCGCTTCGACTACGAGGGCGAGTTCTACCGGGTGAAGGGCGCGCTGTCGTCGGTCCGCCCGGCCGGCGGGCACCTGCCGGTCTACTTCGGCGGCGCGTCTGCGGACGCGGTCCGGGTGGGCGGCAGGCACGCCGACGTCTACGCCTTCTGGGGCGAGCCGCTCGATGGCATCAGGCAGCGCATATCCGAGGTTCAGGCGGCCGCCCAGGCGGCCGGCCGCGCGGTCGACCGGTTCTCGGTCAGCCTCCGCCCGATCGCCGCCGACACCGAGAAGGCGGCCTGGGATCGGGCCAACGAGATCCTCGAGCGCACCCGGGAACGCGCCGCCGAGTACGTCGGCCTGCAGAACACGGCCGGGTCCGAGGGGTCGCAGCGACTGCTCCGCTACGCCGGGCAGCAGGACCTGCATGACAAGCGCTTGTGGACCGCGCTGTCCAAGGCCACCGGCGCGGCCGGCAACTCGACCGCCCTGGTCGGCAGCTACGAGCAGGTCGCCGAGTCGCTGCTCGACTACGTGGCCGTCGGCGCCAGCACGCTGCTCATCCGCGGCTACGACCCGGTCGGCGACGCCGCCGCCTACGCCAACCTGGTCCGGCTCGTGCACGAGAAGGTCGGCGACGACATCCTCGGCTTCCGCGCCGCCGCGACGGTCTAGCGGGACGTCCGCGGGCCCGGTCCAGGGCCCGCGGAACCGGCGGTGTCTGCGTCCCCGCTCGATCGATAGTCATTCGCGATCGATCGCGCCCATTGTCGATATACATGTCAATTTGTAATCAAATGTTGACATTGCGGAGACCGGCTAATAAACTACATATTGTCGGTCTAATTAGTAGACATTAGGAGTCGCGATGACCGCAGTCACCGAGCACGTCGTCCAGGACGGGACCCTCGCCATCCGGCCGCTACAGCCAACGATCGGCGCCGAGATCAGCGGGATAGACCTCACTCGCCCGCTCAGCGACGCCGAACGGGACCAGATCAAGGCCGCCATCCTCGCTTACAAGGTCGTCTTCTTCCGCGACCAGCACCTCGACCAGGACCAGCACGCGGCCTTCGCGCGCCAGTTCGGCCCGCTGTACACCCACCCGAGCACCAGCAAGGCCTACGCCGACAAGGTGCCGGCCATCCACAAGATCTCCGCCGCCGAGGCCAGGGAGCGGTACCAGAAGCTGCTGGCCAAGCAGGAGGCCGAGGGCTGGGACCCGTACCACAGCGACACCAGCTGGCGGCTGGTGCCCACCTGGGGGGCGGTGCTCCGCGCGGTGAACCTGCCGGACGTCGGCGGTGACACGATCTGGGTGGACGCCGGCCTCGCCTACGACCGGCTGCCGGAGGACGTCAAGGAACGCCTCGAGGGCCTGCACGTCACCCACGACTACCGGGACGCGCTGGCCGCCGCCGGGCGGGACTACCCGATCGTGGCCCACCCGATCGTCCGCACCCACCGCGAGACCGGCCAGAAGATCCTTTTCGTCAACTTCACCGAGCGCCCGTGGATCGTCGGGCTCGATCGGGCGGACAGCAGGGAGCTGCTCTCGATCGTGCACGACCAGTACCGTAAGCCCGAGCTGCAGGTCCGGTTCAGCTGGCGCCCCGGGTCGGTCGCGTTCTGGGACAACCGGGCCGCCGTGCACTACGCGGTCCGCAACTACGGTGACTTCCCGCGCCTGCTCGAGCGGATCCTGATCGCCGACGAACCCCAGTACGCAGAGCTCTAGCCAGCCGGTTAACCCCATCGAGGCTCCGCCGCCGTAGTAGTAATAAGGGCTCAGCGCGATAAGGCGAACGTGCCATCGGCGCGCCCGTCGGGGACGCCGACGGCACGCTCACCCACATCGACCGGGCCCGCGCACTCTTCAGACAGCAGATCGCGGCGGAGCGGACATCATGGACCTATTTCTCAGCGGGAAGCGCGCCGTCGTCACCGGCGGCAGCCGCGGCATCGGATTCGCCATCGCCGACGCGCTGGCGGCCGAGGGGGTGGAGATCGCCCTGCTGGCACGCGATCCCGGTCGGCTCGCGGCGGCGGCCGTCCGACTGCGCGAACGCGGCGGCCGGGTGCTCGCCCTGTCTGCCGACACCACCGACGACAAGGCCGTGCGAACCGCGATCGAGCACATCGCCGAGGGGCTTGGCGGGGTCGACATCCTGGTCAACAACGCCGCCACGCCGGCCGGGGCGTCCTCGCCGCGGGACCTGGCCGACCTGGTCGATGACGACATCCTGGCCGCGTTCGACACCAAGGTGCTCGGCTACCTGCGCACCGCCCGGGCGGCCGCCCCGTACATGACCGCCCGGGGCTGGGGCCGGATCATCAACATCAGCGGTCTCGCCGCCCGCGGCGTCAGCACCGCGTCCGGTTCGATCAGGAACGTCGCAGTCGCGGCCCTGACCAAGACCCTGGCCGACGAACTCGGGCCGCACGGCGTCAACGTCACCGTCGTGCACCCCGGCTGGACCGTGACCGAGCGGACCAGCGACCAGATCGCCGCCTATGCCTCGGCCCGCGGCATCACCGAGGAGGCGGCCCAGGTAATGCTGGCCAAGGACATCAGCATCGGCCGCCCCGTCACCGCCGCCGAGCTGGCCCACGTCGTCACCTTCCTCGCCTCGCCCCGCAGCGTCGCCATCAACGGCGACGCGATCGCCGCCGGCGGCGGCTCCCGCGGCCCCATCCACTACTGACGACAACCCCGCCCCCGGATTCTGCAACGCCTTCGATCCCATCCGTCTATTCGCAGCCTGTCACCCGCGCCACCGACGTTCGCCAAAGCCTGTTACCCACGCCCCGACAGAACCGCCAAACCTACGCCACCGCCAGGTCGGCAAACCCCGTCACCCACGCCACCTACGCCACCGACGGAACCGCCAACCTGCGCCACCGCCAGGTCGGCAAACCCCGTCACCCACGCCACCGACACGTCCGACAACCGGTCACCTACGCCACCGACATCGCCTAGGGGTACACGTCAAATCCCCAACGCGCCGCCTCACGATCGAAGCCAGGTGCGCAATCTAGAAGCGGGTCGGGACCGTCGGGCGCGCTCGGCCGGCTGGGTGGCTCTAGCGGTGGCCGGTTCCCGCGCAGGGCGGGCCGGGCGGCTGGCCTCTGCGGCCGGCTCCTATCAGTTCTGACCGCTTTTTCATCTTCCTATCGATTCTGACCACTCTAGCGCCCGAATTGTCCAATTTTTGTGGTCAGAACTGATAAGTAGGCAAGTCGTGTGGTCAGAACTGATAGATAGACGCGCACAGTTGTGAGCGGTGTGAACGATGATCCGCCGGGCGGCCGCTACGCCGTTGACCGCGCGGTCCGCGTCGGGCGCAGCCTGCACAAGCCGTTGACGGCATGCAGCCCGGTCCGCTTGCTACACCAGCGACATCGCCTACTGGTGTCGACGGCGTAGCCGACAGATTCCGTTCCGGGTCAATGGCGTAGCCGACAGCCTCCACGCTGGGCCAGACCCTCGGTCCGGCGCCCGGCATCGGCACATCGTCCCCATCGTCACCTCGCTCCACAAGCAGCGCGAATCTAGACGTCATCGTGGGAACTTCGGGTCGCGGGGTGCCCCCATCGGAACACGCTGACGCCTGCAGCCGGAAAACGCGGCCCCCAACGGCACACAATCCCGGTTCTCGCGGAGGCCGATTCGCCGGCACCCGCCAGTGCCGCCACATAACCCGCAAACGCCACAACGAGAACACCACCCGGAGCCACCGTCGGCGAATCCGGCCAGCCGGCAGACCGGCCCGTCGGCGAACCGGGCCCGCAGGCTGACCGGGCCCGCAGGCTGACCGGGCCCGCCGGCGTAACCAGGCCCGCCGACACAATCGGTGCCAGGCCGACCGCCATGCAGGAACCTTCGCGCTGCCGGAGAATGAGCCCATGACCGAGGATTTCGCGGCGCGCATCGGCGCGCTGGCCGGCGTCGCGGTGGCCGGCGTCCGTGAGGTCGGGACGCGGCACGGGTTCAGGCACCTGGCCGGGGAACTGGCCGACGGCCGGGCGGTCTTCGTCAAAGCGGCCGTCGGCGGCGGGGCGGCGGCGGAGGCGTTCGCGGCCGAGGCGAACGGACTGCGCTGGCTCGCCCGGGCCGGAGCGGTTCCGGTCCCGGCCGTGCTCGGCGCCGACGCGAGAACGCTGGTCATCGAGCTGCTGCCGCCCGGCGAACCGACCCCGGGCGCGGCTCGCGACTTCGGGGCGGCGCTGGCCAGCATGCACGCCGCCGGCGCCCCCGGCTTCGGTGCGCCGTGGCCCGGGTACATCGCGTCGCTGCCGCTCGACAACACCCCGGCTGGCGCCACCCCGACTGGCGCCACCCCGACTGGCACCAGCCCGACTGGCGCCAACCCGACTGGCACCACCTCGACCGGCGACGTTCCGGCCGGCACCACTCCGGCCGACAGCACCCCGACTGGCGGCGCTGCGCTCGGTAACGCGGGGGAGCCGGACTGGGGGAGCTGGTACGCCGAGCGACGGCTCGTCCCCTACCTGAAGCGGGCACGCGACGACGCCGCGCTAACGGCGGCCGACGCGCGCCCGGTCGAGGCCGTCATCGACCGGATCCGCGAGCTGGCCGGCCCGCCCGAGCAGCCGAGTCGCATTCACGGTGACCTGTGGTCGGGGAACGTGCTCTGGCCGGGCGGGCGCGGCGCGCTGATCGACCCGGCCGCGCACGGCGGGCACCGGGAGACCGATCTGGCGATGCTGGCCCTGTTCGGCGCTCCCTACCTCGACCAGATCCTGCGCGCCTACAACGGGGCGGTCCCGCTGGCCGACGGCTGGCGCTCCCGCGTCCCCCTTCATCAGCTGCACCCCCTGCTGGTCCACGCCTGCCTCTTCGGCCCCGAATACGCCCCGCAGGTAACTGCGGCCGCCCGCCAGGCGCTCCTGGTCTGACCTGCGAAGATCGCTGCGCAACCACACTCCAGGCCGATCACTGTCGGAAATGACAGAGTAGCTCTGTGCCGGCATCGAACCGTTTGACCCGGGATCGGGCCGGGTAGGGCTGGCGGTTGCCGGGTGCTTGCCCCCCGGGGGGATGAGTGCCCCTGACGCCAACGACTGCCAGTCAGGAAATGCACACCATGGCCTATGACCCATTCGGATCTGGCGACTTCGGCGCCAGTCCCTTCGATGACATTTTCGCGCGTTTCTTCGGCGGCGCGGCGCCGCAGCGGCCGTCCCAGCGGATCGACATCGGTCAGCTGCTGACCGAGCAGGCTCGCGAGCTGGTGCGGGACGCCGCCACCCAGGCGGCCAGGTGGGGTGACCCCGACCTGGACACCGACCACCTGCTGTGGGCGGCGACGCGTCAGGATTCTGTCCGGCGGCTGCTCACCGCGGCGGGCGCTAACCCGGACGCCATTGCCAGCAGGATCGAGGCGGGCGCGCAGCGGGGCGAGCCCCGCGACGAGGCGCCCAGCCTGACCCCGTCCGCCAAGCGGGCGTTGCTGGACGCGCGGCAGGTCTCGCGGGCGTTCGGCTCCTCCTACATCGGGCCCGAGCATCTGCTGTTCGCGCTGGCCGTCAACCCGGAATCGGCCGCCGGGCGGCAGTTGCGGGAGGCCCGCGTTACCCCGGAATCGCTGCAGGAGGCGGCGGCCGGCGGCGGCGCGGGGGCCGGCCCCGGCGGGCAGCCGCCGTCCGACACCCCCACGATCGACGAGTACAGCACCGATCTCACCGCTATGGCGCGTGACGACCAGATCGACCCGGTGATCGGCCGCATGGCCGAGATCGAGCAGACGATCGAGGTGCTGTCCCGGCGGACGAAGAACAATCCGGTCCTGATCGGGGAGCCCGGTGTCGGCAAGACCGCGATCGCCGAGGGCATCGCTCAGCGCATCGTCGAGGGCGACGTGCCCGACACGCTCCGCGACAAGCGCCTGGTCCGGCTCGACCTGGCCGGCCTGGTCGCCGGGACCAGGTACCGGGGCGACTTCGAGGAGCGGCTGAAGAAGGTCATCGACGAGATCCGGGCGCACAGCGACGAGCTCATCGTGTTCATCGACGAGCTGCACACGGTGGTAGGCGCCGGTGCCGGGGAGGGGGCGATGAACGCCAGCAACATGCTCAAGCCCGCCCTCGCCCGCGGTGAGCTGCACGTCGTCGGCGCCACCACGATCGACGAGTACCGTAAGGACATCGAGAAGGATGCCGCGCTTGAACGGCGATTCCAGCCGATCCTGGTGCCAGAGCCCACGGTGAGCGACACGATCCAGATCCTGTGCGGGCTGCGGGACCGGTACGAAGCGCACCACCAGGTCCGCTACACCAACGAGTCGCTGGCGGCGGCGGCCGAGCTGTCCGACCGGTACATCACCGACCGGTTCCTGCCGGACAAGGCGATCGACCTCATCGATCAGGCCGGAGCCCGGGTCCGGCTGCGGACCAAGCGGCCGGCCAAGGACCGCCGCGAGCTCGAGCAGCGCCTTGACCAGCTGCGGCGGGAGAAAGACGAGGCGGTGGCGGCGGAGGAGTACGACCGGGCCGGGTCACTGCGGGACGAGATCGCCGAGCTCACCGACCGCGTCGACAGCGCCGCGGGCGCGGCGGGCGACGAGACCGCCCAGAAGAACGTGCCCGAGGTCGGCGCGGCCGACATCGCCGAGGTCGTCTCCCGCGCGACCGGCATCCCGGTCGCTCAGCTTACCCAGGAGGAGAAGGAGCGCCTGCTCGAGCTCGAGCAGAACCTGCACCACCGGGTCATCGGCCAGGACGACGCGGTGACGGCCATCGCCGAGGCGGTCCGCCGCTCGCGGGCCGGGCTCGGCGACCCGAACCGCCCGATCGGCAGCTTTCTGTTCCTCGGCCCGACCGGCGTCGGCAAGACCGAGCTGGCGCGGGCGCTGGCCGAGGCGCTGTTCGGCAGCGAGGACCGGATGATCCGGATCGACATGAGCGAGTTCCAGGAGCGGCACACCGTCAGCCGGCTGGTCGGCGCGCCTCCCGGCTACGTCGGCTACGACGAGGCGGGCCAGCTCACCGAGGCCGTCCGCCGGACCCCGTACGCGGTCCTGCTGCTTGACGAGATAGAGAAGGCGCACCCGGATGTGTTCAACATCCTGCTGCAGGTTCTCGACGACGGCCGGCTGACCGACGGCCAGGGCCGCACGGTCGACTTCAAGAACACGGTCGTGATCATGACCAGCAACCTCGGCTCGGACCTGATCGGGCGGCGCAGGCTCGGCTTCGACGGCGGGGGCGACGGCGGCCGCGAAGGCAGCCCCCAGGACGCGCAGGCGCAGGACCGGATCATGAGCAGGCTGCGCGAGGCGTTCCGCCCGGAGTTTCTCAACCGGATCGACGAGATCATCGTCTTCCGCCAGCTCGACGAGCCGCAGCTCCGGCAGATCACCAGCCTGCTGCTCGAGGAGACCGTCCGGCGGCTGCACGCGCAGGACATCACGGTCGACTTCACCACCGAGGCGGTGGACTGGCTCGCCCGGCGCGGATTCCAGCCCGAGTTCGGCGCCCGGCCGCTGCGCCGGACGATCCAGCGGGAGGTCGACAACCGGCTGTCCGCCATGCTGCTCGGCGGCGAGCTCAGCCCGGGCCAGCACGTAACCGTGGCCGTGGAGGGCGACGCGCTCGCGTTCCGCGTCGGCGACCGTGACCCGGCCCAGGTACCGTCCCAGGCGGGCCAGTCCGATCAGGAGACCGCCGGGCAGCGCGCGTAGCGAGGTGGCCGCGGGCCGGCCCGGCGGTCGGCGCGCGGCTATCCGATGCGCAGCCAGACGGTGGTGTCGGGCGGCAGCAGCCCGGTGTCAAGCGGCCCGCTCGCGAGCAGCGCGGCCGCGTGCGGCGGCAGCGGGGCCGGCTCGGCCGACAGGTTCGTCACGCACCGGAACGACGGGCCGCGGTCGAACGCGAGCACCCCGTCAGGCGACGGCTGCCACGTCATCGGGGCGTCGCTGAGCGCTCCCTCGGCATGCCGGATCCGCAGCGCGTTCTGGTAGAGGCAGAGCATCGAGTCGGCGCTGGCGGACTCGGCCGCGACCGTGAGGTCGCGCCACTCCTTCGGCTGGCGCAGCCACGGCGCCGCCGACGCGCCGGGCGGCGTGAACCCGAACGGCGGCTCGGTCCCCGACCACGGCAGTGGCACCCGGGACCCGTCCCGGCCGGGGTCCTCGCCGTCCGTGCGGAAGAAGATCGGGTCCTGGCGGAGCTCATCGGGGATGTCCTGCACCTCCCACAGCCCGAGTTCCTCGCCCTGGTAGATGTAGAGCGCGCCGGGCAGTGCCATCGTCAGCAGCGCCGCTGCCCGCGCCCGCCGGGCGCCGAGCTGCAGATCAGCCGCGAAGCCGTGGAAGTACCGGCGCCGTCCGAGGTCGAACGAGCTGTCGGCCCGGCCGTACCTGGTGACGACCCGGTCGACGTCGTGGTTGGACAGCACCCAGGTCGCCGGGGCATCGCCCGGCAGGCTCAGCGTCTGGTCGATGACCTCACGCAGCGCCCCGGCGTCCCACGGGCTGTTCAGGTACGGGAAGTTGAAGACCGTGTGCAGCTCGCCCGGGTTGACGTACCGCGCCAGCCGGGCCGCGTCGGGCAGCCAGACCTCGCCGACCAGCACCCGTCCCGGGTACTCGTCCGCGACCGCCCGCCAGGACCGGTAGATCTCGTGCACCTCGTCGAGGTCGGTGTACGGGTTCGGGCCAGCCTGGTCGGGCGAGTAGTCAGGCAGCGCCGGGTCCTTGGCCAGCAGCGCCGCCGAGTCGATCCTGATGCCGTCGACCCCGCGCTCGAACCAGAACCTGAGCACGTCCTCGAACTCCTGCCGGACGGCCGGGCTGTCCCAGTTGAAGTCGGGCTGCTCGGGCGCGAATAGGTGCAGGTACCACTCGCCCGGCGTGCCGTCGGGCTCGGTGATCCTGGTCCACCCGGGCCCGCCGAAGATCGACTGCCAGTTGTTCGGCGGCTGGTCGCCGCCCGGCCCGGTGCCAGGGCGAAACCAGAACCGGTCCCGCGCGGCCGACCCGGGCCCGGCCGCCACCGCCTCGATGAACCACGGGTTCACGGAGGAGCTGTGATTGGGGACCACGTCAATGATGATCTTTATGCCGAGCGCGTGCGCCTCGGTTATCAGCGCGTCGGCGTCCGCCAGCGTGCCGAACAGGGGGTCAATGCTTCGGTAGTCGGCAATGTCGTAGCCGGCGTCGAACTGCGGCGACGGGTACCAGGGGTTGAACCAGATCGCGTCGATGCCGAGCTTGGCCAGGTACGGCAGGTGGGCGCGCGCGCCGGCCAGGTCGCCGATCCCGTCTCCGCTCGCGTCGGCGAAGCTGCGGACGTACAGCTGGTAGATCGCGGCGTCGCGCCACCAGGTATCGCTCGACCCCGATGACGATGGCTCGGGTGATGCCGGCTTGTGCACGGTGAACCTGCTTTCTCCAGGGTTGGGCAGCGGTCGATGACCGCGGCCGGCTGATGCGGATGCGGCGCAAGTGCTCGCACCCGGCGGTCAGCCTCGGATGCCGCCGGCGGTGAGGCCGGCCATGATGTTGCGTTGGAAGATCAGGAAGAACACGATCGTGGGGATGGCCGCCATCGCGGACGCGGCGATGATGAGGTTCTCCGGCGTCCCGTACGTCGCCTGCCAGATGCCGACGTTGAGCCCCTCCCTGGTCGGGGAGTAGCCGTACTCGACCAGCAGCGGCCAGAGGAAGTCCTTCCACACCGCGACCGTGGCGAAGATCGAGACCACGCCGAGGATCGGCCGGGACATCGGCAGCACGATCTTCCAGAGGATCATCAGCCGGGAGGCGCCATCCACCGAGGCGGCGTCGATGTAGTCCGTCGGTATCGAGTCGAAGAACCGCTTGAGCAGGAAGATGTTGAACGCGTTGGCCACCGACGGCAGCCAGATCGCCTCCGGCGTGCCGACCAGGTTCCAGTGCACCAATGGCAGGTTGACGACGGTCACGTACTGTGGCACCACGAGCACGGTGGCCGGGATCATCAGCGTGGCCAGCATGAGGAACAGCACCACGTTGCCGAACACCGGGCGCAGCTTGGACAGCGAGTAGGCGGCGGTCACGTCGAAAACCAGCTGGAACGCCAGGGCGCCGGCCGCGTAGTAGACGGAGTTCCACAGCATCCGCCCGACGTCCAGCCGGTTCCACGCCTGCACGTAGTTGCTGGGGTGGACCGCGTGCGGGTAGAGGGTGGGCGGGGTGGAGATCGCTTCCTGCGTCGACTTGAGCCCATCGGTAAACAGGAAGTACAGCGGCCCGATGAACACGAGCGTGAACCCGACGATAACCGCCGTCAGCACGATCCGGTAAACGATTCTCCCGCTCCGCCGGTTGAGCTGCACCTCGGAGATGAGCGTCCGCGTGGTCGTCGTCTGGCGGCGCTGGGACACCCGGGCGGCCCTGCCGCTAGCGGTGATAAGGCTGGTCATGAGAGGTCAGATCCCCCTAGCCGCGCTCACGGGTGACCCACAGGAACCCGCCGGAGAAGACGGCGAGTACCACCATGAGGACCACGCCGAGGGCCGAGGCGCTGTTGTAGTTGCTCGCGCCGCTCAGCGCGAACGCGTACTGGTAGATGAGCATCACGACGGACTGCGTGTTATCGTTCACGCCGCCGCCGCCATTGGTGAGCACGAACGACTCAATGAACATCTGCATGGTGGCGACGACCTGCAGCATCAGCAGCAGCGTCAGGATCAGCCGGGTCTGCGGGATCGTCACGTGCCTGATCCGGCGCAGGATGCCGGCCCCCTCGAGCTCGGCTGCCTCGTACAGCTCGCCGGGGATGTTCTGCAGCGCGGCCAGGTAGATGAGCGTCGCGCTGCCCATGTTCATCCAGGTCGACGCGATCACGACCGAGAGCATCGCGACGCTGAAGAACCCGTCGCCCGGCTGGAACACCCACTGCGACGTGGGCAGATGCAGGATGCGGAGGATGTCGTCGAACAGCCCGTACTGCGGGTTGTAGAAGTAGGCGAACAGCAGCAGCGCCGCCGCAGGCGTCAGCATCACCGGCAGGTAGACCAGCGCCCGCAGGTAGCCGCGCGCGTGCCGCAGCTCGTTGAGCACGATCGCCACCACGAACGGGGCCGCGAACCCGAGGACCAGCGCGAGGATGGTGAACTCAAGCGTGTTCCGCCAGGCCTGCCAGAAGGTCGGGTCATGGAAGATCCGGATGTAATTCGACCAGCCCGCGAACGCATAGCCGCCCCCGTACACCGGCTTCTGGAAGCTCATGATGAATTCGCGGACGATCGGGTACCAGGAGAAGAATGAGAAGCAGAGCACCGCGCCGATCAGGAACCCCCAGGCGGCGGCGTTTCGCCGGGCGCGTGGCAGCACCGGTCTCGGCCGTCGCCTGGCGGCGGCGGTCGCCGGCACCGCCGAGCGCCGCCGCGCGACGCCGGTCAAAACATTCGCCATTCGCTTCTCCTGTCGGTTCCGGTCGCGGGTTGACCGGGCCCGGGGCGGCCGGCTGAGATCGCCGCCCGCCCCGCGCTCGGCTGGTGGTTGAGATTAATAATGAGTCGCCCGAACGGTCCCGGGCTCCCCCTTATCCCGCGCTGTTCGCCAGGATGGTGTTGACGTTCGCCGACGCGGTCTTGAGCAGCGCCGGGATGTTGGCGTTCTGCTCGCTCAGCACGGCCAGCATGACCGGGTCGAGGGTCTTGTAGACCGCCTGGGCGTCAAACGGCTCGCCGTCGCCGGGCGTCTGCGCGTCGATGAACGACTGGTAATACGACACGTTGATCGTCGCGGATTCGGCCCGGAGCTGGTTGATCTTGGTGCCGGTGGCACCGACGAACAGTTCAGGCTCGGGGAACCCGACCGGGAACCCGTCCGCCTTCTGCCGGGCGAAGTTGAACTGGCCCGACGCCTGGCGTCAGGTCCTCGAAGTTGATCCACTTGACGCCGGCCGCGATCTGCGCCGGGGTGTCCTTCGGGGCGAACATGAAGTCGTTGCCGCCGGACAGCGAGCCGACGGGGGTGCCGGTCACGCTGGGCAGCGGTGCCATCCCGATGTCACTCAGGTTGCCCTTGTCGGTCGGCACGATCACGTTGTAGATGTCGTCAGGCGCGCCAATGTACATGCCGAGCTTGCCCGCGGCGAACTGCTGCTGCAGCGTGCCCCAGGCCAGGCCCTGCGAGGCGCTCATCGCGTTGTCGGTGAACCGCAGCGTGTGCAGCGCCTCGAGGATCGCGGTGCCGTCGGCGTTGTCGAAGGCCGCCGTCGGGGCGGCGCCGCTGTTGTTGACGGTGCTGCCGCCCGCCGCGTCCATGTACGAGGAGAAGTGCCAGCCGCCGTTGTTGCCCGCGCTGTAGTCGCCCCAGCCCTCGATGCCGCCGCCGAGCTTGGCGATCTTGGTGGCGTCGGCCTCAACATCGGTCCAGGTCTTCGGCGGGTCGTTCGGGTCCAGCCCGGCCTCGGTGAAGAGTTTCCTGTTATAGATCAGCCCTTGGGTGTAGTTGGAGGTCGGCAGGCCGTACAGGGTCGAGCCCGCCTCATCCGCCTTGAGCGAGCTCGGCGCGATGTCATTGAGATTGGGCACGGTGGTCGTGTTCACGTACTTCGTGATGTTGGCCGCCTGGCCGGCCAGCAGCACCTGCGGCAGGTCAGTGAAGTAGGTGTAGTACAGGTTGGTCTCGGTCCCGGCCCGCAGCATCGCGGCGAACGTCGCCGGCACCGCGTCGCACGGGTAGTTGTAGACGCTCTTGATGGTGATGTTGGGGTTGGCCTTCTCGAAGATGGCCACGTCCTCCAGCCACTCCTTGTTCTGCACCGGCTGCTGCGCCGCGGGCGGCGCACAGTCGATGCTGATGGTCACCGGGCCTGTCGAGCCGGCTGTGCTGCTGCCGCCGCTGCTGCTGCTGCCGCACGCTGCGGCGCCGAGAACAATTCCTGCCACGGCGGCGACTGCGACTACCGGGCGGTAACGCAGTCCGTAACGCTGTCTGCTCTTCATCGCTCCATCCCTTTCCTGGGGCTGAACGTCTGCGATGTGCGACCGCGCCGCTGCGATGAGTCGGTTTGGCGCCGTCGCCGTTGAGAGCACGATACGTTTCCGGACATCTGCTTGCAAGATGTTGATGATCTGATGAAAAGACACAACTTTATTACGGTGGCGGATAGCAGAGAAACCGGAGGAAGGCGACTGTAACTTACGGAAAAATGCCGTATGGTTTGCAGCATGACGCGAACTCCCGCCCGGCGACTGGCAGACGTCGCCAAGAAGGTTGGGGTCAGTGAGGCAACCGTGAGCCGAGTGCTCAACGGCAAAGCAGGTGTGTCCGATAGCACCAGGGACGCGGTGCTCACCGCGCTTGACGTGCTCGGGTACGAACGCCCCAGCAAGCTGCGCGGGCAGCGTGCCCGGCTTGTCGGCCTCGTGCTGCCCGAACTGCAGAACCCCATTTTCCCCGCGCTGGCCGAGGTCATCGGCGGCGCGCTGGCCCAGCGCGGCTTCACCCCGGTGCTCTGCACCCGCACCGAGGGCGGGCTGTCCGAGGCCGACTACGTCGACATGCTGCTCGACCAGCACGCATCTGGGGTGGTGTTCGCGGGCGGCAACTGCACCGAGGTCGCCGCCCCGCATGATCATTTCCGGATGCTGCGTACCAGAGGCGTGCCGGTGGTGATCGTCAACGCCGCGATCGACAGCCTCGAGTTCCCCCGGGTGGCGTGCGACGACTTCGCCGCGGCGGGCCAGGCCTTCAACCACCTGGCCGCGCTCGGCCACGACCGCATCGGCCTGCTGCTCGGCCCGGAGGATCACATGCCGTCGCGCCGCCGGCTGGTCGGGTTCGAGGACCACGCCCGGCGCTCGGGCATCTCCGCCGCGCCGGTCGAGCACGCGCTGTTCTCGCTCGAGGGCGGGCAGGCGGCGACCAGCCGGATGCTGCGCCAGGGCGTCACCGGCGTCATCTGCGGCAGCGACGTGCTGGCGCTCGGCGCGATCAGGGCGGTGCGGCGGGCGGGCCTGTCGGTGCCCGGCGATGTCTCCGTGGTCGGGTACGACGACTCCGCGTGGCTGAACTGCACCGACCCGCCGCTGACGACGGTCAGGCAGCCGATCGAGTCGATGGGCAAGTCCGCCGTCGCGCTGCTGGTCAGCCAGATGGAGACCACCGTCGGGCACGCCGAGGAGCTGCTGTTCGAGCCCGAACTCGTCGTCCGCGGCTCAACCGGCCCCGCCCCGGTCCGCGCAATGGCAGGCTGAACCGCCGAGCTATCGGCCACCCCCCCGCCCGAGTCTGACGACGCCGCCAGCACGTGGGGGTGGAGAACAGGTGGCTGAGCGGCGTGGATTCCTTGGCCCACTTGACGTGGACCGGTTTCTTAACGTTGTCGCTACTACGGACGAGGCGGGAGCCACGCGGTCCCGGCGATCGCGCGGCTGCTGAAGCCGGATGACTGCAAAGTGCGGGCGGCGTTGATGATGCTCGCGGGCGCGGGTTCACCGGGGTCGATGAGGCCAGTGGCGGCGTACGCCTCAAGCCGGAGGGCCTCGCCGGCCAGGTGGGACAGGATTCGCTCTGCCGGGATGTTCCCTGTCAGGTAATCGTCGAAGTCGATCTCCCGGGAGGTAACGGCGACGTCCTTGTGGGGGCCGGCGGCGGCGGGCCGTGGCTATTGTGCGACGCTCGGCGTACGGCTTGGTAATCGCGAGGAAAATGGCGGGGTCGAGCCCGAGATCGCGGAGAAGTTCCGCCGAGAGCCAGAAGTTCTCGCTGGTATTGGTGCCGCGGTCGGTCTCGCCGCCCGGGTCCCGGTCGTCCTCGTCGTCCTCGTCGTCGTGCTCGTCCCGCGTGGCGTTGCCGGGTGGTTGGGCGGTGGCGGTGCGGGCGAACGCGATGGCGTCGTGGGCGGTGACGTCGTTGAGGAGGTGGAGGTAGGCGAGGGCCTGCAGGGTGCTGAGCGTGTGGTCGGGGAACGCGCCGGATGCCTGGTAGCGCTCGGCGCGGGCGAGGATGCTGGCGTGGCCGGTCAGGGCCTGGGCGGCCGGCAGGTCGCGGCCGGACAGGCCGGCCGGCGCCGGACTCCTCGCCAGCGCACTGTCGCGACTTCCCGCAGGGCCACGTCGGCCGCAGCTCGGAACGCAGCGCCAGGGTCCGTTCGATATCACGGTTGAGAGTGTCGCCGAGCCGCAGCTTAACGACGCGGTAACCACCGGCGACCTGCCTGCATCGCCCAGCAGGTCGGCGCGAGGGGCAATGGTGCTCCGCTCATGATCGCGGGCCGCTCGCGGCGAATCTCGCCACAAACGGCCCGCGGACAGCAACGCCAGGGAGCCTCCGGCTGGCTTACCCGGCGACGGCCGCCGGCTCGCCCACGGTCAGCGGGTGGCCGATGGACTCGCCGCTGGCGGGGTCGAAGAAGTGCAGGCGGCTGGTGTCGACGGCGAGCTCGAGCGGCTGCCCGGAGCGGACGGCGGACCGGACGGAGACCCGGGCGGTCCACAGCGACTTGCCGCCGGCCAGCGCGGTGACGGTCTCGTCCTCCTCCGACGAGCCGTCGGAGGCGCTGGCGATCGAGGCGTGCTCGACCGGCGGCGCGTCGATCGTGAAGATCGCGTGGATCTCGGTGCCGAGCTCCTCGGTGACGCCGACCGTGACCGGGAACCGCGCCCAGGAGGCGTCGCCGTAGCGCGCCGTCCTCGAAGTCGGACGGCCGGATGCCGAGGATGATCTGCTTCCCGAGGTACGCCGTCGAGGCCGGGCTTGGCCTCGAAGACCGAGGCGGGCACCGGCAGCTGGTAGCCGGCGAAGCTCACCGTCGCCCCGGCCGTCGCCGCGGTCGAGCGAGGCCAGCGCGAAGTTCATCGCGGGGGAGCCGATGAAGCCGGCCACGAACAGGTTCACCGGCGACTCGAACAGCCGCTGCGGGCTGTCGACCTGCTGGATCCGGCCGTCGCGCATGACGCAGACGCGGTCGCCGAGGGTCATCGCCTCGACCTGGTCGTGGGTCACGTACACGGTGGTGATGCCGAGCCGCTCGTGCAGCTGGTTCAGGGCCGCCCGCATGGACACCCGCAGCTTGGCGTCGAGGTTGGACAGCGGCTCGTCCATCAGGAACGCCTGCGGCTCGCGGACGATCGCCCGGCCCATCGCGACCCGCTGGCGCTGGCCGCCGGAGAGGGCGGCGGGCTTGCGGTTCAGGTAGGGCTCGAGGCCGAGCAGCGCCGCCGCCTCGCCGACCCGGCGCTTGATCTCCGCCTTCGGCGTGTGCCGGAGCTTCAGGCCGAAGGCCAGGTTGGCCTCGACCGTCATGTGCGGGTACAGCGCGTAGTTCTGGAACACCATCGCGATGTCGCGGTCCTTCGGCGGCAGGTCGTTGACGACCTGCGCGCCGATGGAGATGGTGCCGCCGGTGATCTCCTCAAGGCCGGCGATGGACCGCAGCGCCGTCGACTTGCCGCATCCGGAAGGACCGACAAGCACCATGAACTCGCCCTCCTTCACCTCAAGGTTCAGGTCGTCGAGGGCCCTGACGCCACCCGAGTAGACCTTCTCCACGTGTTCAAGGACGATCTGTGCCATTGAGAAACTCCCTTGTCTGCCGTGTCTTTATGATGTCCGCCAGCGGCGGCCACGGCAACATTGCGATGATAAATGTTGATGATCAATGAGGTGGGATGATAGATGACGTTCCGCGCTCAGGGGAAGTGCGTCTCATTCTCCGGACCCGCCGAGCGGACGAACCGAGACCGGGGTGGTGAGCACCCGGCCGGCCCCGGCCGGCCGCACCGGGCCGGTCAGCGTGAACGAGCCGGACAGCGGCAGGTCGTCCGACGCGCCCCCGACGCCGACCGAGATGTCGCCCGGCTCGACGATCCGGGTCCCGTCCCGCCCGGTGAAGGCGGTCCGGTCGGCGTGCAGCCGGAACGTCACCCGCGCGCTCTCGCCCGGCGCCAGCGTCACCCGGGTGAACCCGGCCAGCCAGCGGATCGGCCGGACCACCGAGGACACCGGGTCGCCCAGGTACAGCTGCACCACCTCGGTCCCGGCGACGGCGCCGGTGTTGCGCACGGTGCACGAGATGCCGACCCCGCCGTCGGTCGGCGCGCGCTCCGCCGACAGCTCCAGGTCCGCGTAGCCGAAGGTGGTGTAGGAGAGCCCGTGCCCGAACGCGAACAGCGGCGTCGGGTCCACGTCGCTGCCCGCGTGCAGCGCCGCGTTGGGCGACCGCAGGTAGGTCGAGGGCTGCGCGCCCGGCAGCCGGGGGATCTCGACCGGCAGCTTGCCGCTCGGCGTCACCCGCCCGGTCAGCACCCCGGCGATCGCGTGCCCGCCCTCCTCGCCCGGGAAGAACGCCTGCACCACGGCGGCCAGCCGGCCCGCCACGTCGCCGAGCGCGTACGGCCGGCCGGTGACGAGCACCGCCACCACCGGCGTGCCGGTGTCGGCCAGCGCGTGCAGCAGCTCCTGCTGCACGCCGGGGAGGGTGAGGTCGGTCACGTCGCACCCCTCGCCGCTGGTCCCGTGCCCGAACAGGCCGGCCTCGTCGCCCACCACGGCGACGATCAATTCGGCCGAACGGGCCGTGGCGACTGCCTCGGCGAACCCGCTCCGTGTCGGCGGTGGCGACGTCGCAGCCGCGCGCGTAGCCGACGTCGGGCAGTTCCTCGCGGAGCGCGGCGAGCACCGTGGCGACCTCAACGCCCGGCCCCGCTGCCGCCGTCGAACCACGCCTGGTGCTGGAGGTGCCTCGGCATGGTGTAGCAGCCGAAGAACGCGAGCGGGTCGTCGGCCAGCGGCCCGATGACGGCGACCCGGGCCGTCGCCGGCAGCGGCAGCGCCCGCCGGTCGTTGGCGAGCAGCACGACCGACTCCTCGGCCAGCCGCCGGGCGATGTCCCGCTGCGCGGGCGGGTCGAGGTCGAGGTCGAGGTCGAGGTCCTGGTCCTGGTCCTGGTCCTGGTCATCGGTCGGCTCAGCGCCGCCCGGGAGCGGCGACCAGCCGGGGTCGAGCAGGCCGAGCTCGAGCTTCTGCCGCAGCACCCGGGCGGCCGCGCGGTCGATCAGCTCCTCGGGCACGTCGCCGGCCGTGACCGCCGCCAGCAGCGGGTCGCCGAAGCAGCGGGTGCTCGGCAGCTCCACGTCAAGCCCGGCCGCGAGCGCCACCGCCGCCGCGCCGGCCGGGTCGGCCGCGACCCGGTGCTGGAGCTGGAGGAAGGAGACCGCGAAGTAGTCGGAGACGACGACGCCGTCGAAGCCGAGCTCGTCGCGGAGCAGGTCGGTGAGCAGGCTCGGGTCGGCGCTGGCGGGCACGCCGTCGCGGTCGATGTAGGTCGGCATCACCGACCGGGCGCCGCCGATCCTGATCGCCATCTCGAACGGCGGCAGGATGACGTCGGCGAACTCGCGCGGGCCCATCGAGACCGGCGCGTGGTTCCGGCCCGCCCGCGACGCGGAGTACCCGGCGAAGTGCTTGAGCGTCGCCTGCAGGCCGGCCGACTGCAGCCCCTGCACGTAGGCGGTGCCGACGGTGCCGACCAGGTACGGGTCCTCGCCGATGGTCTCCTCGACCCGGCCCCACCGGTAGTCGCGGGTCACGTCGAGGACCGGCGCGAGCCCCTGGTGCACGCCGACCGCCCGCATCGTCGCGCCGAACGCGGCCGCCATCTCGCCGCACCAGCGCCGGGTCGAAGGACGCGCCCCAGGCGAGCGAGGTCGGGTAGATCGTGGCGCCCCAGGCGGCGAACCCGGTCAGGCACTCCTCGTGCGCGACCGCCGGGATGCCGAACCGGCTGCCGGCCACGATCCGCGCCTGCAGCCCGGCCAGCGCCCGCATCCCGGCCGCGGCCGGCACCGGGCGGCTGCCGAACACCCGGGTGAGCTGGCCGAGCCCGTTCTTGATGAGCTCGTCGAGCGGCGGCTGCTCCTCGTTGAACTGGTCCTGCATCGGGGCCACGCCGTCGCCCGTCGCCCGACGCGCCCTGCCAGATGCTGCCGAGCTGGGCGACCTTCTCCGCCAGCGTCATCCGGCTCAGCAGGTCGGCCACTCGCTCGGCGGCCGGCCGGGCCGGGTCGCGCCAGGGCTCGGCCGGGTGCGACGCGGACGCGCCCGCGCCGACATCCCCGTCCGATCGCGGCCGGACGGAAACCTCGGTGTTGTCCACTGGACGTGTCATATCTCGTTGCTCCCTGGGGTCGCGGGGCCGGCCTTGGGGGCGGCGGTCGACTCGCGCACGATGAGTTCGGTGGTCAGCTCCATCCGGGTGGACCGCAGCGGCAGGCCGTCGATCAGCTCGCCGAGCATCTGCGCGGCGGCGTTGCCCATCTCGGCCAGCGGCTGCCGCACGGTGGTCATCGGCGGCGACGCCCAGCGGGAGACCGGCAGCTCGTCGAAGCCGACGACGGACAGGTCCTCGGGGATGCGCAGCCCGTGCTGGCGGGCGGCCTCGTAGACGCCGAAGGCCTGCTGGTCGCTGCCCGCGAAGATCGCCGTCGGCCGCTTCGGCAGGCCGAGCAGGTCGACCGCGCAGCCGAATCCGCCCTCGTGGTGGAAGTCGCCGTACCGGACCAGCGCCGGGTCGAACGCGACGCCGGCCCGCTCCAGCCCCGACCGGTAGCCGTCGAGCCTGGCCAGGCTGCACAGGTAGTCGGGCGGACCGGTGATCGCGGCGATCCGCCGGTGGCCGAGGGAGAGCAGGTGCTCGGTGGCGGCGAACCCGCCCGCCCAGTTGGTCGCCCCGACGGACGGGATATCCGCGGGCGGCGTGTTGGCCGGGTCGATGACGACGAGCGGTATGCCCGGCCCCGCGGAGCTGGCCGACCTGGGTCTCGGTCAGCTTGGTGGTCACCAGGATCACCCCGTCGCTGTGGTGGCTCGCGATCGTCGAGGTCCAGCTGGCCGGCCGGGCGTCGCCGTGCCGCACCGAGGAGACCGCGATCGCGGTCCCCTGCTCCGCGCCCCATTCCTCGACGCCGCGCAGGATCTCGACCGCCCACGGGCTGTCCAGACCGTTGAACACGAGGTCTATGAGGCCAGAGCGACGGCTGAGGCGCGGTCCGTTTCGGGGATACTTGTGCCGGTCAAGAAGCTGCTCCACCCGGGCGCGGGTGGTCGGCGAGACGTCTGGGCGGCCATTCACCACCTTCGACACAGTGGGCAGCGAAACGCCTGCCTCGGCTGCGATGGCGGCGAGCGTGGTCTTCCGCACGGCCTCACCTTTCGGGTTAATCTCGAAACTTATCGGTAGCGCAGATCGACTGAACTGCGCTGTTCTCGCAGCATCGTACGCGAATCGTCAAGTTATGAAAATGTCGGTAACACCATGGAAACGGGGGGTTGACCCCGATGTCACCCGTCCTTACGATGACGGCACGTCGAAAGTATTCCGAAAACTTTCGGAAATGGCTATGTGCCCAATCCCAGGAGACCACCATGCGTAGCAGCCGGGCAGTTGCCGCCGCTCCCGCGGGGCGTCTTCGGAGTAGTCGTGGTTCCCAGTTTTCGCTCAAGGAGTTTCTACGATGATGAAGAAAACCCCCGCTGCGGCGATCGCCGCACTCGGCCTCGGCGTTGTCCTGGCTGCCGCCGCCTGCTCTAGCGGCAGCAGCAACGCCAGCGGCAACGGCGGTAGTAGCGCTTCCTCCACCAACCCCGTCACGCTGACCTTCTGGACGAACGCCACCCCTGGCCCCGGCCTTGTGTTCATGCAGAACGCCGTCAAGTCCTTCGACGCGGCCCACCCCGGCGTGACGATCAAGATGCAGGCCATCCAGAACGAGGACTACGACGGCAAGCTGCAGACCGCGCTGGCCTCGAACTCGACGCCGGACATCTTCTTCCAGCGCGGCGGCGGCAAGATGCTGGCCATGGTCAACGCGAACCAGGTCGCGCCGCTTACCCTCACCGCCGCGGACCAGGCCAATGTCAGCGCGGCCGCGCTCGCCGGCGAGACCCTTAACGGCAAGATCTACGCCATCCCGCTGGACCAGCAGCCCGAGGGGATCTACTACAGCAAGGACCTCTTCAAGCAGGCGGGCATCACCTCGACGCCGACCACCATCCCTGAGCTCGAGGCCGATGTCGCCAAGCTGAAGGCCATCAACGTCGACCCGATCGCGGTCGGCGCCAAGGACGCGTGGCCCGCAGCCCACTGGTACTACAACTTCGCCCTCCGCGAGTGCAGCCAGGCCACGATGAACACGGCCGGCACGTCCCTCAAGTTCACCGACCCGTGCTGGACGAAGGCCGGTGACGACCTGTCGGCGTTCCTGAAGATCAGCCCGTTCCAACCCGGTTTCCTGACGACCGCCGCGCAGGTGGGCGCGGGCTCCTCGGCCGGCCTGGTGGCCAACCACAAGGCCGGCATGGAGCTCATGGGCGCCTGGGACCCGGGCACGATCTCCACGCTCACCCCGAACCAGAAGCCGCTGCCTGACCTCGGCTGGTTCCCCTTCCCGGCGGTTCCCGGCGGCCAGGGTGACCCGACCGCGATGATGGGCGGCATCGACGGCTACTCGGTGTCCCCGAGCGCCCCGAAGGAGGCCTTCGAGTTCCTTGAGTACCTCGTGACGACGCCCGAGCAGAAGGCCTACGCCACGGCGTTCATCACCCTCCCCGTCAACAAGGCCGCGCAGTCGGTCGTGACCGACTCGGTCAGCGTCTCGTCGCTCCAGGCCCTGAACAAGGCCGCCTACACGATGCAGTTCCTCGACACGCAGTACGGCGAGAACGTCGGCAACGCGCTGAACGCCGCGGTGGTGAACCTGATGGCGGGCAAGGGAACTCCGGCCAGCATCGTCAGCGCCGCCACCGAAGCAGCGGCGAAGGGTTAATTCAAGACAATGAGCGACACCGTGCGTACTGCGGCCGTTGGCCGCATCCGCCGGGGCGCACTTCAAGTCGGGGACGCGGCGCAGGCCGCGTCCCCGGCGCCGCGTGCGCGCAAGCGCGGCAGAGGGCGCCAGCGGCTGGAAATCGCGCTCCTCACCAGCCCCGCGATCATCGTGTTCGTTGGCCTTGTCATCTTCCCAGTCGGGCTCGCCGCGTACTACGGCTTCTACAAGTGGCAAGGCTACGGCCCGCCGACCGACTGGGTCGGACTGGGCAACTACAAGATCATTTTCACCGACCCCGCCTTCCAGCAGGCGCTCGAGCATAACGGCCTGATCGTCGTGCTGTCCCTCGTCTTTCAGGGGCCGCTGGCCATCCTGCTCGCGCTGCTGCTGAACCAGAAGATCCGCGGCCGGGCCCTCATCCGCGTCCTGATCTTCGTCCCCTACGTGATCTCCGAGGTCATCGTCGGCACGGGCTTCAGCCTGATGCTCCAGGAAACCGGCGCGGTCAACGACGCGCTGCACAACATCGGCCTCGGATTCCTCGCCACCGACTGGCTTGCCAACCCGAACATCGCGCTGTGGACGCTGATGGGCATCATCACCTGGAAATACATCGGCTTCGCGGTCATCTTGATGCTGGCCGGCCTGCAGTCGATCCCCGATGAGCTGTCCGAGGCGGCGCGGATCGACGGCGCCTCCTACTGGCAGGTCCAGCGCCACATCACGCTGCCGCTGCTCGGCCCGACCATCCGCATCTGGGCGTTCTTGTCGATCATCGGCTCGCTGCAGCTGTTCGACCTGGTGTACATCATCTGGGGTCAGTACATCTCCGGCGTGGCCGGCACCTCGACCATGGCGACGTACATGGCCCTTAACGGCCGCCTGGCCGGGAACTACGGCTACGGCAGCGCGGTCGCCGTGGTCATGTTCCTGATCTCGCTCATCGTCGCGCTGTGCTACCAGCGTTTCGTCCTGCGCCGCGACCTGCGGGGCGCCGTCACCCAGGGAGTCAACTGATGAGCGCGGCGACCTCCGGCGCACCGTCCCTGCGGGCCCGGCCCGCCAAGCGCAGCGACAAGCCGCAGAAGTGGGGCAACCCGGGCATCTACTTCATCGCCTTGCTGTTCAGCTCGGTCACCGTCGGGCCCATCCTGTACATCGTGCTGGGCGGTTTCCGCACCAACTCGCAGATCACCGTCAGCCCGGCCGGCCTGCCGAACCCATGGGTCTTCAGCAACTACGTCGGCGTCTTGAAGTCGAGCACCTTCTGGGGCGAATTCGCGAACTCGGCCATCGTGGGGGTCGTGACCACGGTCGGCGTCGTGGTGCTCGGCGTCATGGTGAGCTTCGCGCTCGCCCGCTACGAGTTCAAGCTCAAGGGCGCGATTTACTCGCTGTTCGCCGCGGGCCTGATGTTCCCGCTGGTGGTCGCGATCACCCCGCTCTACATCATCGTCAAGGACCTCGGTCTCATCGACAGCCTGACCGGCATCATCATCCCGCAGATCGCATTCGGCCTGCCGACGACGGTCATCATCCTGACGCCCTTCCTGCGCGCCATCCCCAAGGACATCGAGGAGGCGGCGTCCATCGACGGCACCAGCCGCCTCGGGTTCTTCTTCCGCATGGCCATCCCGCTGGCGCTGCCCGGCGTGATCACCGTCGGCATCCTCGCCTTCATCGGCAGCTGGAACAACTACATCCTGCCGCTGTACGTCTTGAACTCGCAGGCGCACTACACGCTGCCACTCGGCGTGCAGCAGTTCTCCTCTGTGTACTCGCAGGACACAGCGCGGGTGCTGGCGTTCACCTCGCTGTCGATGATGCCCGCGCTGATCTTCTTCTCCATCTTCCAGCGCCGCATCGTCGGGGGCCTGACCGGCGCGGTGAAGGGCTAGGCATTGGCTCGCGCTCATATCGAGCTCGACAAGCGCGCCGTCATCGCGCCCGTCAGCCGCCGCACGTTCGGCGCGTTCGTCGAGCACCTTGGCCGGTGCGTCTACACCGGGCTCTACGAGCCCGGGCACCCGGCCGCGAATGAGGACGGCTTCCGCATGGACGTCGTCGAGCTCGTCAGGGAACTCGGCAGCACGACCGTCCGCTACCCGGGCGGCAACTTCGTCTCCGGCTTCCGCTGGGAAGACTCGATCGGCCCGCGGGAGGCGCGCCCGGTGCGCCGCGACCTCGCCTGGCACTCGCTCGAGTCGAACCAGGTCGGCCTCGACGATTTCGCCAGGTGGCTGACGCTAACCGACTCGGAACTGATGCTCGCCGTGAACCTCGGCACCCGTGGCATCCTGCCCGTCCTCGACCTGCTCGAGTACGCCAACCACCCCTCCGGCACCGCACTGTCGGACCTGCGCATCGCGAACGGCACACCGCGGCCGCACAACGTGCGCATGTGGTGCCTGGGCAATGAGATGGACGGCCCGTGGCAGCAGGGCTTCATGACGGCCGACGACTACGGGAAGATCGCCGCCCGCACCGCCGCCGCGATGAAGATGGCCGACTCCGATCTCGAGCTGGTGGTCTGCGGCTCCTCCGGCTCGGGCATGCCGACGTTCGGCGACTGGGAGCGCACCGTACTCGAGCACAGCTACGAGCACGTCGACTACGTCTCGTGCCACGCCTACTACCAGGAGCTCGACGGCGACCTCGGCTCCTTCCTCGCCTCGGCGCTCGACCTGGACTACTACATCGACACCGTCGTCGCGACGGCCGACCACGTCGGCCACAAGAAGCGATCGAATAAGAAGATGCAGCTTTCGTTCGATGAATGGAATGTCTGGTATCTCAAGGAGCACCAGGAGCGCGAGAAGGCCGCCGCGGCCAGCGGCGAATGGTCCTGCGCGCCGCGCCTGCTGGAGGACGTCTACTCGGTCGCGGACGCCGTCGTCGTCGGCAACCTGCTGATGACGCTGCTCAAGCACAGCGACCGGGTCACCTCGGCGTCGCTCGCCCAGCTGGTCAACGTGATCGCGCCGATCATGACCGAGCCCGGCGGGCCCGCCTGGCGGCAGACGACCTTCTTCCCGTTCTCGATCACCAGCCGGCTCGCGTCCGGCGAGGTAATCCGCCCGGTGATCGAGACGCCGACATACCACACGGCGCGCCACGGCGAGGCATCCGTCATCGATGCCATCGCGACGGTCGACGACGGTCGCGTCGCGGTGTTTCTCGTCAACCGCGACCGCACGCAGACCGCGCAGGTCACGATCGACGTGAGCAGCCTGCGCTCCACCACGATAATCGAGGCGGTCACACTGGCCGACGCCGACGTCTACGCGAAGAACACGCTCGCCGAACCGGACCGGGTAACCCCGGCCGCGAACGCGAGCGCGGTCCTCGCCGCCGGCGTACTCACCATCGAGCTGCCGCCTGTCTCGTGGACGGCGGCCGCGCTGAGCTGACAAGCGGGCGAGGGTGACCGCCGCGCTCCCGCTCGTCATCGTGTTCGTCTTGATGCGGCGACAGGTGATGAACAGCCTGGGGGGCTTGGCCCCCGGGGGAGATAGAGAGAGGATTTCACTATGACCACAGACTCGTACGTGCCGACTCGCGAAGACAAGTTCTCGTTCGGGATATGGACGGTGGGCTGGCAGGGGGTTGACGTGTTCGGCGGGCCGGTGCGGCCGCCGATGGCGGCCGACCGGGCCGTCCGCAAGCTGGCGGAGCTCGGCGCCTACGGCGTTAACTTCCACGACAACGACGTGTTCGACTTCGACGCGACGCCGCCCGAGCGGGACGAGCGGGTCGGCGCGTTCAGGAAGGCGCTCGACGAGACCGGGCTGGTGGTGACCACCGCCACCACGAACCTGTTCGGCCACCCGATGTTCAAGGACGGCGCGTTCACCGCCAACGAGCGGTCGGTCCGGCGGTTCGCGCTGGCGAAGGTGATGCGCAACCTCGACCTCGCGGCCGAGCTCGGGGCGAAGACCTATGTCTTCTGGGGCGGCCGCGAGGGGGCCGAGTCCGGGGCGGCCAAGGACATCAGGGTCGCGCTCGACCGCTACGCCGAAGGCCTCAACCTGCTGTCGGAGTACGTGCTCGAGCAGGGGTACGACATCAGGTTCGCGATCGAGCCGAAGCCGAACGAGCCGAGGGGCGACATCCTGCTGCCGTCCATCGGGCACGCGCTCGCCTTCATCAACGCGCTCGAGCACCCGGACCTGGTCGGGGTCAACCCGGAGATCGGGCACGAGGAGATGGCCAGCCTGAACTACGCGCACGGCATCGCCCAGGCGATGTGGCACGGCAAGCTCTACCACATCGACCTCAACGGGCAGACCGGGCCGAGGTACGACCAGGACCTGCGGTTCGGCGCGGGCAACGCGCGGGGCGCGTTCTGGGTGGTCGACACGCTCCTGCAGGGCGGGTACGACGGCCCGGTGCACTTCGACTACAAGCCGCCGCGGACCGAGGACGACGAGGGCGTCTGGGCGTCGGCCGCCGCCTGCATGCGGAACTACCTGATCTTGCGGGAGAAGGCGCGCGCGTTCCGGGCCGACCCGGAGGTCCAGGCCGCGCTGGCGGCGGCGCGGACCGCCGAGCTGGCCGAGCCGACCCTCGCCCCCGGCGAGACCTGGCACGACGTCCGCGAGGTGGTCGTCGACCCGGACGAGCTCGGCGCCCGGGGCATGGGCTACGAGCACCTGGACCAGCTGGCGATGGAGCACCTGTACGGCGTCCGCTGACCTCTTGACACGCCCGCGCCGCCGGCCGGTCACGCGATGCGATCCGCGTGACCGGCCGGCGGTTTCCGTCGCGGGTATTCCGCGGCGGCCGGGTCAGAAGCCGGCTCCGCTCGGCACCCGGTGCGGTGCGCCGTACGCGCCCAGCCGCAGGTCCGACTGCAGCTCGTAGTAGGCGGGCTTCGGCTGCTGGTTCACGTCGTAGATCGCCGCGTAGCCCTCGCCCGTGAAGAATCCAGGCACCCAGGAGTCGGAGTCGGTGAAGCCCCAGACGGTGAACGAGATGACGCTCGGGCACGGCCAGGGCGGCCTTGAGCATCTGCGAGTACTCGTACGGCTGCGCGAACACGGCCAGGCTGTCCGTCGGCACCTGGTCGGTCGCGTTGTTCACGAACGTGCGGACGTCGGCCTCGGTGATCGCCACCTTCACGCCCGGCGCTGGCGTACCGCTCCAGGTCCTGCTGGAAGCGCGCGCCGGAGAACCCGTACTGGGTGTCCAGGTGCCCCTGGTTCCCGATGCCCATGATCGGAACGCCCGCCGCGAGCTGCTCCTGCAGCCACGCGTAAACGGCGTCGCTCTTGGCATTCGTGCCGTCCTCGCCGGCGATGTTGTAGTCGTTGTAAAAGAGCAGCGCGCCCGGGTCCGCCTCGTGCGCCCACCGGAATGCCTGCGGAATGATGTCGGGCCCGAGGGCGGCAATCCAGAAGTTGTTCGGGTCGATACCAGACGGGTCGCTGTCGAGGAAGAATTCGTTGGCGACGTCCCACTGCCATATCTTCCCGCGGTACCGCGTGACCTCGATCATGATGTGCTGGTGCAGCAGCTCCCGCAGCTGCGGGGCGGTGATGGTGCCGTTGCCGACGCCGGTGGTGAGCCAGTCGGGCAGCTGGTTGTGCCACAGCAGCGTGTGGCCCCTGATGAGCTGCCGGTTGGCCCGCGCGAAGGCGACCAGCTGGTCGGCCTGCGACCAGTCGTAGCTGCCCTGGGTGGGCTCGACGATCTGCCATTTCATCCCGTTGCCCGGGGTGACCACGGAGAACTGGCTCCCGGCGATGGCCGCGTAGGAGGGCGTCTCGATGTCCTGCGGGACCAGCGCGGTACCGAAGCGGAGGCCGATCTTCGCGGCCAGCGCGCGCAGCGAGTCGGGCTCGCCCTGCTGGCCTGACCTCGGCCTGGCGGCCAGCCCGGGGCTGGAAGTCGCCGCCCAGGCGGGCGTGCCGGCCCCGAGCGCCGCCGCGGCGCCGCCGGCCGCGCCCATTGCGAGAAGACTACGGCGTCTCATGAATTGCCTCCTGTCGCCTCCCGAAATATTTCGCGCTATTCCGAAAATTTCGGTGTGGATCTGTCGGGTAATGGCACCGTAGATGGGTCGGCAAAGTGTGTCAATAGGAACTCTCGTTGTGAATTTAGAGAATTCGTGAGACCACTTGAGCCTTTCCAAGCTCGTTAGTTACGCGTTTCCGCCCTGGCGCAATGCCTTGATGAGAATCGAAATGTTTCGAATTGTCGGCCGCGGCTGAAGCCGACGACGCCGTTGGCGCCGTGGCCGGGCCCGGTCGGCCCGGGTGGTAACGTGCGCCTCGGTACTGCTTGCTACCGGATCGAGGACAGGTGACAACGGCGGAGGACGCCAAACCGCTGCAGGCCGGCCAGCCGGCGGTCTCACGGCGATCCTGGGCGCCCTTCATCGCCGCGCTGATGCTGGCGTACTTCGGCGCCTCGGTTGCTCTCTTCGCCCCGGTCGAGAACGTGCTGCCGAGGCTGATCGAGGCGTCTGGCGGCGCCCAGCACAAGGCCGTCTACCTCGGGCTGGTAACCGGCCTGGGCGCCGTCGCGGCGCTGGTCTTCAACCCGCTGGCGGGCTATTTCTCCGATCGGTGGGTGACCTCGGACAACCGCTCGACGGTGGTGGCGATCGGCCTGGCGGGCGGGGCCGCGTCGCTGGGACTGCTCGGGCTGCAGCGGTCGGTGATCGGCATCGCGATCTGCTGGACCCTCTGCCAGGCCACGATCAACATCGCCTACTCGTCGATGGCGGCCTCCGTCATCGACCACGTGCCGAAGGGGGACTGGGGGTTCGCCTGGGGCCTGCTCGCGGTCTCCCAGGCGCTCGGCATCATCCTCGGCTTCGGCGCGATCGTGCTGGTCTTCCCCTCGCTGACTGGCGGGATGACGGCGATCACGATCATCTACGCCGTCGGCCTGGTCCCGCTGGTGGTGATCTTGCGGCGGCTGCCGCGGGTGCGGCTCAGCGGTCCCGGCCGGTCGGTCCGGGAGGGCCTCAAGGCGCTGCTGAACGGCGGCACCGGGTACAGCGCGGTCTGGATCGGCCAGTTCCTGATGGAGCTGGCGAACTCGATCGCGCTCCTCTACCTCTATTACTACCTGCAGGACGTCATCCACTACCCGAAGCCGGGAACCGGCCAGCTCATCCTGGTCGGGGTGGCGACGGGGGCGACGATCCTGGCCACGGTGACGGTGGGCCGCCTGGCCGACCGGTCGGCCAGCTACCGGCGGTGGGCGATGCTCGCGACCACGCTGCTCGCCGCCACCGGCTTCACGCTCGCCGTCATCAACTCGTGGGACCCGGTGATCGCCTGCGCGTTCGCGCTCGGGGCCGGGTACGGCGCGTACCAGTCGGCCAGCTCGGCGCTGTCCCTGACCGTACTCCCGGATCAGGCCAGCGCCGCCCGCGACCTCGGCATCATCAACATCGCGTCCTCGATCCCCCAGGTCATCGGCCCGTCGGTGGCCGCCCTGGTGATCACGGTCGGCCTCGGCTACCGGGGACTGTTCGCCTTCGCGGGCCTGCTCGCCCTCGGCGCCTGCGCCGCCTTCTCCCGCGTGCCGCGCCCCGCGCGCGACTGACGGGCCTCAACGGCGAAACGGTCGCCCTGGCAGCCGTTTCGCCATCCGCGTGCGCCGGGCGACCCTGGTCAGCCGAGCTGCCAGGCCGCCGCGTCGTCGCGCAGCGACGCGTAGCGCTCACGCACCTGCGGGGTAGCGGTGGCCTCGTACGTCACCGTCGGCTGAGCCGGCCAGGACGGCGGCCCGGCAGCGCCGGACAGCGCCCAGGCGGCCTGCCTGGCCGCGCCGAGGGCCACGTACTCGGCCGCCTCGGGCACCGCCACCGGCAGGCCGAAGATCGCCGGCGCGATCTGCCGCACCGCCGCCGACTTCGCCGCCCCGCCGGTCAGCACCACCCGCCGCGGCGCGATCCCGCACGGCCGCAGGCAGTCGATCGCGTCGGCCAGCGAGCAGAGCACCGCCTCGACCGCCGCCCGGGCCATGTTCTCCCTGGTCATGTTCGGCGGTGGTGAGCCCCCGGAGCACGCCGTTGGCCGACGGCCGGTTCGGCGTCCGCTCGCCGTCGAGGTAGGGCAGCAGCGTCACCCCGTCCGCCCCGGCGGGCGCCGCCAGCGCCAGCTCGGCCAGCCCCGACGCCGAAACGCCGAGCATCCCGGCGGTCACGTCGAGCACCCGGGCCGCGTTGATCGTGCAGGCGAGCGGCAGGTACCGGCCGGTCGCGTCGGCGAACCCGCAGACCAGCCCGCTGGGATCGGCGGACTCCTGCGCGGTGGCCGCGAACGCGGTCCCCGAGGTGCCGATGGACACCGCCACGTCGCCGTCGAGCAGGCCGAGCCCGAGCGCCGCGCCCATGTTGTCCCCGGTGCCCGGCGGACAGCGCCGCGCCCCACGGGGTCCGCCCCACGACCTCGGCGGGCCCGGCCACCCTCGGCAGCGCGACCGGCCGGCCGAGGGCGCGCTCGGCGTAATCCGGCCGCCACGCGCCCTCGGCGGGGGAGAAGTAGCCGGTCCCTGAGGCGTCACCCCGGTCGGTGGTCGGCTCGGACGCGCCGGGTCCGCCGCCGGCCAGCTTCCAGGTCAGCCAGTCGTGCGGCAGCAGCACCCGGTGCACCCGGGCGGCGTGCGCGGGCTCGTTCTCGGCCAGCCAGCGCAGCTTGGTGACGGTGAACGACATGGTCGGCACGGACCCGGTCGCGCGCCGCCCACTCGGCCGGCCCGCCGAACTCGGTGACGAGCGCGGCGGCCTGCGGCGCGGACTTCACGTCGTTCCACAGCATCGCGTCCCTGATGACCGCGCCGGAGTCGTCGAGCACCACCATGCCGTGCTGCTGAGCGGCGACCCCGACCGCCGCCGCCCGTTCCAGCAGGTCGCGGCCCGCCGCGGTGAGCGCCTCCCACCACCGCTCGGGCGGGCATTCGGTGCCCGCCGGGTGCGGCGCGCTGGCCGACCCGACGACCGTCCCGTCCTCGGCCCGGCACAGCAGCACCTTGGTGGATTGCGTGGAGGAATCAACCCCGGCGACCAGATCCATGACCGTGATGCTAGCTGCAGCTCGGCGACCCCTGGATGCGGAGGGCTGGGGAACCGACCGGACCGTTCGGGATAAAAAAGACTTTGAATTTTTCGAACGGACCGTTGGTTCCCGCCCTCGCACCATTGCCCCCCGCGCGGGGTGACGTCACCGAGAGATACCTGTTTGGGGCTTATGCGGGTTAATGCGCTGATGTGGGGGCCTTTGATCGGGGCATGAGGGCGGGGGTCCGGGGGTGTCCCCCGGGGGGAGTACAGCCCTGTTGCCCCGATATCTTTGCCTTCGATCGGGGCAACAGGGCTGTAACCTGGCATCATGGATTCATGGCGTGGCGCTGAGGTTCCCGTTCTGCCGGGGCACGGGGTGGAAGTACGGCTGCGGGACACGGCGACCGGGGAGCTCACCGTCGCGGCCGCCGGGCACCAGGCGACGCTGTACGCCTGCGGGATCACCCCCTACGACGCGACCCACCTGGGCCACGCCGCCACCTTCACCGCCTGGGACCTGCTGGTCCGCGCGTGGCTTGACGCCGGGCATGACGTGGTCTACACCCAGAACGTCACCGACGTGGACGACCCGCTGCTCGAGCGGGCCGAGCGCGACGGGGAGGACTGGCGGGAGCTCGCGCTGCGCGAGACCGAGCGGTACCGCGGCGACATGGAGGCGCTGCGGAACCTGCCGCCGACCCACTTCATCGGCGCGGTGGAGGCGATCGGCATCATCGACGCGTTCGCCGAGCGGCTCGCCGCCCGCGGCTCGCTCTACGACCTCGACGGCGACGTCTACTTCGCCCGCGGCGCGGACCAGGCGTTCGGCGCGCTGTCCGGCCCTGGCACCGCCACCGGCCTGTCGGTCGAGCAGATGACCGAGCTGTCGGCCGAGCGCGGCGGCGACCCGGACCGGCCGGGCAAGAAGGACCCGCTCGACCCGCTCGTCTGGCGGGCGGAGCGGCCGGGCGAGCCCGCCTGGGAGTCCCGCTTCGGCCCCGGCCGGCCGGGCTGGCACGTGGAGTGCGCGGCCATCGCCGCCGAGTACCTCGGGACGTCCTTCGACGTGCAGGCGGGCGGCATCGACCTGGTGTTCCCGCACCACGAGATGAGCGGCTCGCACGCGCGGGTGGCCTGCGGCGAGGACGCGTTCGCCCGCGCTCTACGCGCACTCGGGCATGGTCGGCTACCAGGGCGAGAAGATGTCCAAGTCGCTCGGCAACCTGGTCTTCGTCTCCCGGCTGCGGGCGGACGGGGTCGACCCGATGGCGATCCGGCTGGCGCTGCTCGCGCACCACTACAAGTCCGACTGGGAGTGGACCGACGACGAGCTCGCGCGGGCGCAGGCCCGCCTCGACCGCTGGCGCGCGGCCGTCGCCAGGACCGCCGCCCCGGCCACGCCGACGGCAGCCGACGTGCTGGCGACGGTCCGCGAGCGGATGGCGGACGACCTGGACGCGCCCGGCGCGCTGGCCGCCATCGACGCGTGGGCGGACGCGGCGCTGGCCCGCGAGCGACGGCCCGGAGGGCGCGGCCGAGGACGCGACGCTGATCCGCGACACCGCCGACGCGCTGCTCGGCGTGGCTCTCTAACCTCCCCGCCCGCTACCAGCCATCACTAATTCCGTCAAGCAACACTTTCCTGTCGCTGTGGATTTCTCGCCCCTTATCCACAGTTCCATTCCTCGCACCCATTTTCGCATCCGCCCCGCCGCAAGCTGTTCCCATGACACACAACCCCTCCCCAACCGCGCAGCCGCAGCCCTCCGCCTCACCCGGCCAGCGACCCCCGGATGAGCCTGGCCGGCCCGGCCCGGCCGCGAACCCGCCCGACGCCCGCACGCCGCAGCAGCGCGTGCGGATCAGCTCGCCCCAGACGCTGCTGGCGGCCATCCCGGGGCTGCTCGGGTTCCAGCCCGCAGACAGCATCGTCGTGCATCGGGACCGGCCAGCCGGGCGCCGAGGTCGAGCTCACGCTCAGGTACGACCTGCCCGATCCGGCCGCCCCGCGGGCGGCGGCCGCGCTCGCCGCGGGCGTGCTGAACATCCTCGCCGTCCAGCACATCACCACGGCGGCGGCCGTCGGCTACGGCGCTGACGGCGCGGTCTCGCCAGTCGCGGCCGCGCTGCGGTTCCGGGCAGCCGAGGCAGGGGTCACGCTGACCGATGTGCTCCGCGCCGACGACGGCCGCTACTGGTCCTACGTCTGCGCGGACCCGAACTGCTGTCCGTCCGAGGGCACGCCGTTCGACGTCACCGACCATCCGATCGCCCGGGCGTTCGCCGCCAGCGGCCGTCGGGTGCTCGCGAGCAGGCAGGAACTGGCCGCCACGATCGCCCCGGCCGACGACGAGCGGGCCGCCGCCGCGCGGTTGGCCATCAGGCAGGTCGAGGGGCAGGTCGCCGCCCGGGTCGGTCGGATGACCCTGATCCGTCACCGGATCGCCAGGCGTCGGCTCGTCGCCGCCGTCGGGCAGCCGATGATCGCCGATGCCATCCGCCGCTACCGGGCGGGCCAGCCGATCGGCCCGGAGGCTGCCGCCTGGCTGACCGTCGCCCTGCGCGAACTGCGGGTGCGCGACGATGCCTGGGCGCGGATGCTGCCCGAGTACAACGCCGCGCACACCCGGCTGTGGGCCGACCTGACCCGGCTGGCACCGCCCGGCTACGTCGCCGCCCCGGCGTCGTCTGCTGGCCTTCGTCGCCTGGCAGGCGGGCGACGGCGCGCTCGCCAACGTCGCCCTCGACCGGGCGCTGGCCGACGACCGGCGCTACTCCATGGCCAGGCTGCTGCGCCGGGCGCTCGACTCCGGCGCGCCGCCGTCGGTGGCCCGGCTGCCGATGACCCCGGAGGAGGTGGCCGCCACCTACGACGCCCAGGAGGCGGCGGCGGACGCCGAGGCGGCCGAGGCGGCCGAGGCTGCCGAGGCTGCCGTGGCGGGATAGACGCCGATGCGTCCCCGCAGGTAAGACGGCGCGGAGCTGACTAGCAATGACCCGATACACTGCCTGAGCCGTTTGCCCCGGTGGGCGCGGAGCTTGCCCCGTTTGTGCTCTTGTGCGCATCCTTGTCATGATGGGCGCGCAGGGACGGGCGGGATCGCCTGAAGGGAGCGAGGAGGAGCACGTGACCGGTATCTCAGCACTGCCGCCTGCAAAGCTAGCAGCGCACGAGGCTGCGGTGGCGCGACTGCGCGACGCGTACGCCGCCGTGCCGCCCGGCGTCCCGGTGCGCCTGGCCAAGCCGACGTCCAACCTGTTCCGCTTCCGCGACTCGGCCAAGCCGGGTTCGGCGGCCGAGCGAGTCAGCCTCGACGTGTCCGCGTTCGCGCACGTGATCCACGTGGACACCGCCACCAAGACCGCCGTCGTCGGCGGCATGACCACGTATCAGGATCTCTGCGACGCCACGCTGCCGCACGGGCTGATGCCGCTGGTCGTGCCGCAGCTCAAGACGATCACCCTGGGCGGCGCGGTCACCGGCCTCGGCATCGAGTCGACGTCGCTCTGGCACGGGCTGCCGCACGAGTCCGTCATCGAGATGCAGATCCTCACCGGCGACGGCTCGATCGTGGTCGCGACCAGGGACAACGAGCACAGCGACCTGTACTACGGCTTCCCGAACTCCTACGGCACGCTCGGCTACTCGCTGGCCCTCACCATCGAGCTGATGCCGGTCAAGCCGTACGTCCACCTGCGGCACTTCGCCTTCAACGACCCGCAGAGCTGCATGGACGCGATCGCCGAGATCGCCGCGGCCGGGCAGCTACCACGGGCACAAGGCGGATTTCGTCGACGGCACCGCGTTCAGCAACAGCGAGCTGTACCTGAGCGTCGGGGCCTTCAGCGACAAGGCGCCCTGGCTCAGCGACTACACCGGTCAGCAGGTCTACTACAAGTCGATGCAGACCAGTCGGGAGGACTTCCTCACGATCAAGGACTACATCTGGCGCTGGGACACCGACTGGTTCTGGTGCTCCCGCCCGTTCGGCGTGCAGAACAGCAAGCTCCGCCCGTTCTGGCCGCGGAAGTACCGCCGCTCCGACGTCTACCGCAAGCTGGTCGCGTTCGACCAGAAGCACGGACTCACCGCCGCGCTCTACGCGCGGCGGCACCAGCCGCAGCGGGAGATGGTCATCCAGGACGTCGAGATCCCGGTCGAGCGCGGCCGCGAGTTCCTCGAGTTCTTCGCGACCAGCGTGCGGATGAACCCGGTCTGGCTCTGCCCGCTCCGGCTCCGGGGCGACCGCGCGTGGACGCTGTACCCGATGCAGCCGGGCGAGGTCTACGTCAACTTCGGCTTCTGGGGCGCGGTCCCGCTGCCGCCGGGCAAGACCGACGGCTACTACAACCGGATGGTGGAGGAGGAGGTCAGCGCGCTCGACGGGCACAAGTCGCTGTACTCCACCTCCTTCTACTCCGAAGAGGAGTTCCGCAGTCGGTACAGCGGCGCGGAGTACGACAAGCTCAAGGCCGAGTACGACGGGGGCGGCAGGCTCCTCGGCCTCTACGACAAGTGCGTGCGCGGTCGCTGACCACGCCGCCGGGCAGCGTCGCCCGGCAGCACAGCTGACGCGGCCAAAGCGGCTAACAAACAAGGCAGCCACAACGTGAAAGGAACGCTCTATGGCGCTGGCTGAGATATTCGAGGCGATCGCAGGTCCGGATGCTCCGGTCGAGTTCAAGGCGTACGACGGGTCAAGCGCGGGCGCCCCGACTCGCCGATCAAGATCACCGTCCGGTCGCCTGTCGCCGTCTCGTATCTGGCGCAGGCACCGGGCGCGCTCGGCCTGGCCCGGGCCTACGTCTCCGGCCACCTCGACGTGGAGGGCGACATGATCACCGCGCTCTCCCGCCTGTCCAAGGCGCAGGACTCGCGGGTCAGCTTGGCGGACCGGCTCAAGCTGCTGCAGTCGCTCGGCGGCCCCAAGGTGCTGTTGCCCGCGGATCGCGCCGCCGCCGCAGGAGGTGCAGCCGCGCCGCCGCGGGCTGACCGTCGGCCGGATGCACTCCAAGAGCCGGGACGCGAGCTCGATCTCGCACCACTACGACGTCTCCAACCGGTTCTACGAGTGGGTGCTCGGCCCGACGATGGCCTACACCTGCGCCTGCTACCCGACGCGAGGACGCCACGCTCGAGGAGGCCCAGGAGTACAAGTTCGACCTGGTCGCCAGGAAGATCGGGCTCAAGCCGGGGATGCGGCTGCTCGATGTCGGCTGCGGCTGGGGCGGCATGGTGATGCACGCCGCCCGCGAGTACGGCGTCAAGGCGATCGGCGTCACGCTCTCGGCGCGAGCAGGCGCTGTGGGCGCAGCAGGCGATCAAGAAGGCCGGCCTCGAGGACCTGGCCGAGGTCCGCCACCAGGACTACCGCGACGTGCCCGAGACCGACTTCGACGCGATCAGCTCGATCGGCATCACCGAGCACATCGGCAAGGCGAACGTCCCCGGCTACTTCGCGTTCCTCAACGGCAAGCTCAAGACCGGCGGCCGGATGCTGAACCACTGCATCACCCGTCCCGGACAACACCGGCCCGTCCATTTACCGGGACGGTTTCATCAACCGGTACGTCTTCCCGGACGGCGAGCTCGAGGGCCCCGGCTGGCTGGCCGGGGCGATGAACGACAACGGCTTCGAGATCAGGCACGAGGAGAACCTGCGCGAGCACTACTCCAAGACCCTGAAGGCCTGGTGCGCCAACCTGGACGCGCACTGGGACGAGGCGGTCGAGGAGGTCGGCCAGGGCACCGCCCGCGTCTGGCGGCTCTACATGGCGGGCTGCGTGCTCGGATTCGACCGCAACGTCGTCCAGCTCCACCAGATCCTCGGCGTCAAGCTGGCCAAGGACGGCACCTCGGGCATGCCGCTGCGCCCGGACTGGGAGCCCTCGGTCGCCCGGGCGCAGGTGGCTTCCTAACGACGGACGGGCGAGAGCGGGCCGCGGTGGCCCGCTCTCACCGTCTAACCGCGGCTGGCGGTGCGAGCCGCCCTCGGCTCTGACAGCAGCGGCGAGGTGATCAGGTAGTCGGCGCTGGTGCGGTTGCAGGCGATCGGGATGTCCCACAGCACGGCCAGCCTGACCAGGGCCTTGACGTCGGAGTCGTGCGGCTGCGAGCTCATCGGGTCCCAGAAGAAGATCAGCATGTCGAGTTCGCCGAGGGCGATGAGCGCGCCGACCTGCTGGTCGCCGCCGAGCGGGCCGCTCTGGAAGCGGGTGACCGGCAGGTCGAGCGCTTCGCTGAGCAGCCTGCCGGTGGTGCCGGTGGCGTACAGGGAGTGGCCGGCCAGCAGATCCCGGTTGTGCTCGGCCCACTCGAGGAGGTCGTCCTTCTTGCCGTCGTGGGCGACCAGGGCGATGCGCTTCGGTTCGGGTGAGGTCGAATTGGTCATGCTTCCAGTGTGCCTGGTCAATGTTGCCGAACTGCCACGTAGGCGTTATGGATTCGTGTACACAGCGTGCTGGCGCGCTGCCCGGCCGAGATCGGGGCGGATGCGGTATCCTGATGGGGTGAGTCCTGTCCGGCTGCTCCTTAGCTAGCCGCGCCGATCTAGAATCTGCCGTCGGCGCGGCCGCTCCTCGTGCGCGGGGGGCTTTTTGTTTTCAGGCAAACACAGTGTTTGGGGCAGGCAGAGCATCCGCCACGCAGGGCGCCCGCGATGCGGGAACTCCCAAGCCGGACCGATCAACGATGAGGACACGATGACTGCGGTCGAAAACGCCGACGAGGCGCAGCGCTACGATCCGCGCGACATTCAGGACAAATGGCAGACGCACTGGGACGCCGTCGAGCCGTTCCGCGCGAGCGACGACCCGGCGGACCCGCGCGAGCGGTTCTACCTGGTCGACATGTTCCCGTACCCGTCGGGCGACCTGCACATGGGACACGCCGAGGCGTACGCCATCGGCGACGCGATGGCCAGGTACTGGTTCCTGCGCGGCAAGAACGTGCTGCACCCGATCGGCTGGGACGCGTTCGGGCTGCCCGCGGAGAACGCGGCGATCAGGAACAACACGCACCCCATCGACTGGACCTACAAGAACATCGAGACGCAGGCGGCGTCGTTCCGCCGGTACGCGACGTCGTTCGACTGGTCGCGCCGACTGCAGACCTGCGACCCGGAGTACTACCGCTGGAACCAGTGGCTGTTCCTGCGGTTCTTCGAGCGCGGGCTGGCCTACCGCAAGGGCGGCCACGTCAACTGGTGCCCCAAGGACCAGACCGTGCTGGCCAACGAGCAGGTCGTGAACGGCCGGTGCGAGCGGTGCGGCACCGAGGTCGTCCGCCGGGTGCTGACCCAGTGGTACTTCAAGATCACCGAGTACGCCGACCGGCTGCTGGCCGACGAGACCGCGCTGGTGGGCAACTGGCCCGACCGGGTGCTGACCATGCAGCGGAACTGGATCGGCCGCTCCACCGGGGCCGACGTCCAGTTCGAGGTCGAGGGGCGCAGCGAGCCCGTCACCGTGTACACCACCCGGCCGGACACGCTCTACGGGGCGACGTTCTTCGTCGTCGCCGCGGACTCGCCGCTGGCGGCGGACCTGTGCGCCGACTCCCAGCGGGCGGAGTTCGACGCCTACGTGGCGCAGGTGCGGAAGCTGACCGACATCGAGCGGCAGGAGACCGACCGGGAGAAGACCGGCGTCTTCCTGGGCGTGCACGCGGTCAACCCGGTGAACGGCGAGCGCATCCCGGTCTGGGCGGCCGACTACGTGCTGCCCGACTACGGCACCGGCGCGATCATGGCGGTGCCCGCGCACGACCAGCGCGACCTGGACTTCGCCCGACGGTTCGGGCTGCCGGTGCGGGTGGTGGTCGCCACCGACGGCGCCGACCCGGCCGCCACCGGGGTCGCGGCGCCGGGCAACGGCGTCCTGGTCAACTCCGGCCCGCTGGACGGGCTGTCCAAGGCCGAGGCGATCGACCGGATCGTCGAGATCCTGTCGGAGAAGGGCCTGGGCGCGGCCGCGGTGAACTACCGGCTGCGTGACTGGCTGCTGTCCCGGCAGCGGTTCTGGGGCACGCCGATCCCGATCATCCACTGCCCGTCCTGCGGCGAGGTACCGGTGCCGGAGGAGTCGCTGCCGGTCGTGCTGCCCGACCTGCGCGGGGCCGACCTGGCCCCGAAGGGCGTGTCGCCGCTGGCGGCGGCGACCGACTGGGTGAACGTGGAGTGCCCGAAGTGCGGCGGCGCGGCGCTGCGGGACACCGACACGATGGACACGTTCGTCGACTCCTCCTGGTACATCTTCCGATACTGCTCGCCGGGGTACGAGGGCGGCCCGTTCCGGCCGGAGGACGTCGAGCGCTGGGCCCCGGTCGACCTGTACGTGGGCGGCGTCGAGCACGCGATCCTGCACCTGCTGTACGCGCGCTTCTTCACCAAGGTGCTGCGGGACATGGGGCTGATCTCGTTCGGCGAGCCGTTCACCCGGCTGCTGAACCAGGGCCAGGTCGTCAACGGCGGCAAGGCGATGTCCAAGTCGCTGGGCAACGGCGTCAACCTGGGCGAGCAGATCGAGCTGTTCGGCGTCGACGCGATCCGGCTGACGATGATCTTCGCCTCGCCGCCGCAGGACGACATCGACTGGGCGGACGTGAACCCGGACGCGATGGTGCGGTTCCTGGGCCGAGTGCACAGGATCGCCGCCGACGTGGCGGCGGCCGGACCGCCGCAGACGGACTTCGGCCGCGGCGACGTCGAGCTGCGCCGGGTCATCCACCGGATCGTCGAAGAGGCGACCAGGCAGGTCGAGAGCTTCCACCTGAACGTCGCCGTCGCCCGGCTGATGGAGCTGGTCAGCGCCGTCCGCAAGGCGATCGACTCGGGCCCCGGCGCCGGCCGACCCGGCGGTGCGCGAGGGCGCCGAGGCGCTGTCGATCATGCTGTCGCTGTTCGCCCCGTACACCGCCGAGGAGTGCTGGGCGGCGCTGGGCGGCCTGGATCGCGTACCGGACGGCATCCAGTCGGTCGCCAGGGCCTCCTGGCCGGTCGCGGACCCGGCTCTCCTGGTTCAGGAGACGATCACCTGCGTGGTGCAGGTGAACGGCAAGGTCCGCGACCGGCTGGAAGTATCTCCGGATATCACCGAGGCTGAGCTGCGTGACCTGGCGCTGGCCGCCTCGGGGGCGGCCCGCGCGCTGACTGGACTGGGGATCCAGCGGGTGGTGGTGCGGCCACCCAAGCTGGTCAACATCGTGGCCGCCTTACACGCGGCGGAGAACCGCTACCACCTTGCCGAGAACGGCGGCGTCGTCGCCGAGGATCGGCGTGAAGGCGGGGTTGTGGGGCATCAGCCAGACGTGCCCGTCGCTCTGCTTGAGCGTCTTGACGGTGGCCTCGCCGTCGATCATGGCCGCGACGATCTCGCCGTTCTCGGCGCTCTCCTGCTGGCGGATGACCACCCAGTCGCCGTCGGCGATGGCCGCGTTGATCATCGAGTCGCCTGCCACCTTGAGCATGAACAGGTTGCCCTCGCCGACTAGCTGCCGGGGGAGCGGGAAGATCTCCTCGATCTGCTGCTCGGCCAGGATCGGGCCGCCAGCAGCGATCCGGCCGACCAGCGGAACGTAGGCCGCCTCCTGGGACGCGATGTCCATCCCGTCGGCGGCCAGTTCCTGGTCGCCGCCGTCCTTGCCGTTCTGCTCCGGCCGGATGGCGGGGTGGCCGGGCAGCCGGACCTCGACCGTGCGCGGGCGGCCGACGTCGCGGTGCAGGTAGCCCTTGCGCTGCAGCGTGGAGAGCTGGTAGGAGACGCTGGACGTGCTGGTCAGGCCCACCGCCTCGCCGATTTCCCGCATCGACGGCGGGTAGCCGCGCTTCTGCACCGAGTCCCTGATGACCTGGAGCACCTTGCGCTGACGCCAGGTGAGCACATGGTCAGGGTCGGGCTTGTCCGGCGTCTCCGGGATCACGACCGGGACGCTGCCCTTGGGCTTGCGGCCCGGCCTGCCCTTCGGGCGTACCGGTACGTCCGCGATTTCGGGTGTGCCGTAATCTGCGGTGTCGTCCATCGGATGAACCTCCGATTTCTAGGGTTGTTGCTTACGGATACGAGCCTAGCGCTTATCTTCGAATTCACCAAACATCTGTTCGACGTGTCGTGGAAATGTCAGACCGTCGAGGTACAAAGATGGCATGCGAGGTTTTGGCGGGCCCGGAGGCGGCGTCGCGCGCGGCACCCAGCGTTCGCGCGCGCGACACGCCGCGGCCGGCCCGGGTCTGCCCGGCCGACCAGGAATTTTGACCTCGATGGGCGTCCCGGGTTGCCGAGGGCCGCCCCACTGGACTACGGTTGACCACAACATCTAGTAGTTACAGTGATGTGGTTCTTCTAGAAGTAGTGGACATTCGTAGTAGAATGGGTACCTCAAGGAACGCCTGGAGGTGATCGCGTGTACTGTCCGTTCTGCCGCCATCCGGACAGCCGGGTTATCGACAGCCGGGCCGCCGACGACGGCGTCGCGATCCGCCGACGGCGATCCTGCCCCGAGTGCGGACGGCGGTTCACCACCCAGGAGTCGGTCATCCTGATGGTGGCCAAGCGCAGCGGGGTGACCGAGCCGTTCACCAGAGACAAGATCGTCCGCGGTGTGCAGCGGGCCTGTCAGGGCCGGCCGGTCGATGAGGACCAGCTCGCCATGCTCGCCCAGCGGGTGGAGGAGACGATTCGGGCGCGGGGCCTCGCCGAGGTGCCGTCGCACGAGGTGGGGCTGGCGATCCTCGGACCGCTGCGCGACCTCGACGAGGTCGCGTACCTCAGATTCGCCAGCGTTTACCGTGGCTTCGAGTCGCTCGACGACTTCGAGAAGGCGATCTCAGAACTGCGCGGCCGGCATCGAGAAGACGTCGGCCGGGAAGTCGGCGGGGACACCGACGACCCAGACGCGCGCGATAGACGGCCCGGCTAGACCGAGGGACTCGGAAAGACTGAGCAGGACTGAATAGGGCGAGCAGCAGCCGACGGTCGCGGTGCCGGACGGTGCCTTTAACGCTGCCGCATAAAAGGTGGAAACGACGTTGAGGACGGGTCGGACGGGACCCGCGACGAAGGGGGAAATGGGAGCTATGACGGAGACGGCGAGCAGTCCGGCAGCGCGTAAGGGCAAGCGCGGCGCCAAGGGGATGAAGATCCGGCGGATTCACACCACACCCGGCGTGCACCCGTATGACCAGGTCGCGTGGGAGCGCCGCGACGTGGTGATGACCAACTGGCGGGACGGCTCGATCAACTTCGAGCAGCGCGGGGTCGAGTTCCCCGACTTCTGGTCGGTCAACGCGGGCAACATCGTCACCACCAAGTACTTCCGCGGCGCGGTGGGCACGCCGCAGCGCGAGTGGTCGCTGAAGCAGCTGGTCGACCGGGTCGTGAACGTCTACACGTCCACCGGTCGCGACAACGGCTACTTCGCCTCCGACGCGGACGCCGAGATCTTCGACCATGAGCTCAAGTACGCGCTGATTCACCAGATCTTCTCGTTCAACTCCCCGGTTTGGTTCAACGTCGGCACGACCGCGCAGCAGCAGGTGTCGGCGTGCTTCATCCTGTCGGTTGACGACACGATCGAGTCGATTCTCAACTGGTACAGCGAAGAGGGCCAGATCTTCCGCGGCGGCTCGGGCGCGGGCGTGAACCTGTCCAAGATCAGGTCAAGCAAGGAGCTGCTCACCTCCGGCGGCACCGCCAGCGGCCCGGTCAGCTTCATGCGCGGCGCCGACGCGTCGGCCGGCACGATCAAGTCCGGCGGCGCGACCCGTCGCGCGGCCAAGATGGTCGTGCTCGACGTGGATCACCCCGACATCGCCGACTTCATCGAGACCAAGGCCCGCGAGGAGAACAAGATCCGCGCCCTGCGCGACGCCGGGTTCGACATGGACCTCGGCGGCCAGGACATCGTCAGCGTCCAGTACCAGAACGCCAACAACTCGGTCCGCGTCAGCGACGAGTTCATGCGGGCGGTCACCGACGGCAAGCCGTTCGACCTGCTCGCCCGCCGCACCGGCGAGGTCATCGAGAGCGTCGACGCGAAGAACCTGTTCCGCAAGATCGCCCAGGCGGCCTGGGAGTGCGCCGACCCGGGGCTGCAGTACGACGACACGATCAACGACTGGCACACGAACCCGGAGTCGGGCCGGATCACCGCCAGCAACCCCTGTTCCGAGTACCTCAGCCTCGACAACTCCTCCTGCAACCTGGCCAGCATTAACCTGCTCAAGTTCCTGTCCGCTGACGACACCTTCGATGTCGAGCGGTTCGCCCAGGTCAGCGAGCTGATCATCACCGCCATGGACATCTCGATCACCTTCGCGGACTTCCCGACCGAGAAGATCGGCCAGATCACCAGGGACTACCGTCAGCTCGGCATCGGCTACGCCAACCTCGGCGCGCTGCTGATGGCGACCGGGCACGCCTACGACTCGGCCGGCGGTCGCGCGATCGCCGCCGCGATCACCTCGCTGATGACCGCGTCCGCCTACAAGAAGTCGGCCGAGCTGGCGGGCATCGTCGGCCCCTACGAGGGCTACCCGAAGAACGCCGCCGCGCACAAGCGCGTGATGCGCAAGCACGCCGAGGCCAGCGCGAGCGTCCGCCCGGCGGCCGCATTCGACGAGGTCATCCTCGACCTGGCGAACAAGACCTGGCAGCAGTGCCTCACCCTCGGCGAGGCCAACGGCTACCGGAACGCCCAGGCCAGCCTGCTCGCGCCGACCGGAACCATCGGCTTCATGATGGACTGCGACACCACCGGCATCGAGCCTGACCTGGCTCTGGTCAAGTTCAAGAAGCTGGTCGGCGGCGGGTCTATGCAGATCGTCAACCAGACCGTCCCCCGCGCGCTGAAGAACCTCGGCTACCAGCCCGAGCAGATCGAGGCGATCACCGAGTTCATCGGCGAGCACGGCCACGTGGTGAACGCCCCCGGCCTCAAGACCGAGCACTACGAGGTGTTCGACTGCGCGATGGGCGAGCGCTCGATCAGCCCGATGGGCCACGTCCGGATGATGGCGGCGGTGCAGCCGATGCTGTCAGGCTCGATCTCCAAGACCGTGAACATGCCGGAGGCGGCGACGATCGAGGACGTCGAGGAGATCTACTACGAGGGCTGGAAGCTCGGCCTGAAGGCGCTGGCGATCTACCGCGACAACTGCAAGGTCGGGCAGCCGCTCAGCGTCGCCAAGCCGAAGGACAAGGAAGAGGCGGCCCCGGCCGCCGGCCCCGGTCGCGGCCTCGGCCCCGGCGGCGGAGCCGCACGAGCACCGCCCGGTCCGCAGGCGGCTGCCGAAGACCAGGTCCGCGACCGTGACCCGGTTCGACGTGGCCGGCGCGGAGGGCTACATGACCGCCTCCACCTACCCGGACGACGGCGTCGGCGAGGTCTTCCTCAAGCTCGGCAAGCAGGGTTCCACCCTGGCGGGCGTGATGGATGCGTTCTCGATGGCGATCTCGGTCGGGCTGCAGTACGGCATCCCGCTCGAGTCCTACGTCGCGAAGTTCACCAACCTGCGGTTCGAGCCGGCCGGCATGACCGACGACCCGGACATCCGCATCGCGACCTCGATGATGGACTACATCTTCCGTCGTCTCGCGCTCGACCACCTGCCCTACGAGCGCCGGGCCGAGCTCGGCATCCTGTCCGCCGCCGAGCGCGCGGCCGAGCTCGACGGCCAGGACCCGGCCACGCTCGGGGTCGACGTCGACCCGGTGACCCTGGCCCAGTCCTTCGGCGGGGAGAACACCGGCCACCAGGAGCGCGCGACCGCCTCGCCGGCCTCAGCCACGTCGGCCCCGGCGTCAGCCGAGGCCCCGGCCACGGCCACGGCCGGCCGCCCGGCCGGCCCGCACTCCACCGCCGAGCTGATCGAGTTCCAGCAGGGCCGCACGGCGGACGCCCCGCTGTGCCTGACCTGCGGAACGAAGATGCGCCCGGCCGGCAGCTGCTACGTCTGCGAAGGCTGCGGCTCCACCAGCGGCTGCAGCTGAAAATAGGCAAAGTTGCGGCAGATGCAACAACTCTACATCCGAGAATAATTGAATAACAGCAGGTCAGAATGGGTGGCGGGACATATGGCCCGCCACCTCGGGGGTCAGAGCCGTAGACGCCGACGCGCCTACGGGCTGAGATGTATCAATGTTGCATTTAATGCAACGAGGTGATGGGGGAATGGCGGTGCCAATGATTACGCACCGTGACCTGGTCGCGTTCGCGGCTGACCGGGTCAATCTGAAGAGGTCCGAGGTGTATGACCAGCGAGCGCAGGTCGCCCGGCTCCGGAATCGGATCGAGAACAAGATCGCGGTGAGTCCCGGCTACGGGTTTGTCAAGGCGCTGCACTGTGGGTCCGTCGCCAAGGGCACGGCTCTAAGGAGCGGCAGCGATCGCGACCTCGCCGTCTACGTGAAGGCGGAGAAGGCGCCGGACGAGACGCTTGCGCTCGTCCATTGGGTCCGCGACCTGGTGATCGACGCGTACCCGGCCATGCGCGAGGACCAGATCGTCGCCAGCACCAACTGCGTCAACGTCCGATTCGCAGGGACCGGGCTTGAGGTCGATGTCGTTCCGGTGCTTTACGAGGGCGAGCCGCACGATGTCGGCTACCTGGTCAGCAAGGATGACGGGACCAGGCTCCGGACGAGCGTCCGGCAGCACTTGGACTTCATCCGCGGGCGCAAGGCGGTGCACCCGAAGCACCTCGCGCAGCTCATCCGGTTCACTAAGTGGTGGGCGCGCCAGCAGAGGAGGCGGGACGGCGAGTTCAAGTGCAAGAGCTTCATGCTCGAACTCCTGTGGGTCCACCTCGCGGACGACGGGATGGACCTCAGCGACTACGCGTTCGCGCTTGAGCGGTTCTTCCTTTTCATCGCCAGCGGTGGCCTCGACCAGCAGATCGCCTTCACCGACTTCCATCCGGCGTCGGAGCTGCCCGGCTCGCGGGAGCGACTCGATCCAGATCCTGGACCCGGTCAACTTCGACAACAACGTGGCCGAGCACTACGAGGCCGTTCATCGCGACCGTCTCGTATCGGCTGCCCAGGACGCGTTCGATGCGATCTCGACCGCCTACTACGAGCCCACGAGCGGCCAGGCCGTTGAGCTATGGCAGGACGTCCTCGGCACGAGCTTTAAGGCGGCAGCATGAGCAGCTACTCGTACGCGGAGACGTTCAGCCGCACGCACGCGCGGCGCCTCGCTGGCCGCGTCACCACCGACCTGCGGCAGAGCCACCTGCTCTACGGCAGCCCGAGCGAGAGCATGCTTGAGAAGTACCGCACGGAGCTTGAGGAACTTCTCATCGGCGGCTACGTCGACCGCTACCAGTTCGGGTTCAAGCGCGATGGGAAGGCCGTCTGGTCACTGCGGTATGTCGTCGGACCGGATGGCTCGCTGACCGGAACGGGAACCGGAGGCGGCGTCCCGGCAGGCGTGGACATCACTGGCGCGACGTTCTTCAACTTCCTAACTCCCTCGGGCAGCTGGTCCCTAGCTCAGCGCGAGCGCGCGAGACAGCCGTCGAGCGGCGACTGCCGTTCATCCGCGTTGACGGCACGCTGCCGAGCGAGTCGGGCGGCTACTGGACGAGCGACCGGACGTATGCGGCCGGCGGCGTCGCGCTCGACAGGTCCGTCTTCCGGAGGATCGCAGCATGACTGAAGGAACTGAGGGCCTGTTCGCCCGCACCGAGGAGTTTCCGAACCAGGATGCCCAGGCCCGCCTGGCCGCTCTCGTCGGGCTGGATGAGACCGTGGACCGCCTCGTCTCCGAGGCCGTGGTCCTCCTTGACCCGGCTCTCGCCAATGCCTGGAGTTCCAAGGTCCACGGGAAGGTCATTCCCGCAGTCTTGGCGCTGCGGGACCGGACGCCGATGTTCATCTTCGCGGGCGACGTCGGGGTCGGGAAGACCGAGGTCGCCGAAGTCCTCGGTCAGGCGATCTCCCGGGCGGCAGACGCAGACGTGACCCTCTACCCCCTGAGCCTCACGGCCAGGGGACGAGGCGCTGTGGGGGAGATGACCACGCTGCTCACCCGGGCGTTCGAGCGTGTCAGCAAGGACTTCGCCCGCACCCGCCGAGCGGACGGCAAGGCCGCAGCCATGGGGGTACTCCTCATTGACGAGGCCGATGCGCTGGCGCAGTCACGCGAGCTTGCCCAGATGCACCATGAGGACCGGGCCGGGGTGAACGCGCTCCTGCGCGGCATCGACGGCATGCGGACCGATCGGCTTCCCGTGCTGACCATTCTGTGCACCAACCGGCTCGAGGCGATTGACCCCGCGGTGCAGCGGCGGGCCGCCGCGATCCAGGTATTCGAGCGCCCGACCCTTGAGCAGCGGGCGGCACTGCTGGCACGGCTGCTCGTCTGGGACGAAACTGCAGCCTGGCGATATCGACGACCTCGCGAGGGCGACGGGAGACGCCGAAGGGCGCGGCTACGGCTACACCTACTCGGACCTGCGCCAGCGGCTCGTCCCGGAGATCACGCTGACGGCCTACCGGCGGGGCACCGCCATCGACATGACGATCGCGCTGGAAGTCATCGCGCGGACGTCACCGACCCGCCCGTTCGGGCTGAAGGAGCGGATGACTCGGGTCACGACTTCCAGGGCGGCAAGCGGAGCGAGGATCCTCGGCGATGACGTGCAGCACCTCATCGCCTGGTATCACGTCCTGCGCACGCAACGAGCCGACACCACCATCACCGAGCTGGCGGTCGAGGCCGACAGCGCGGGAAACGTCGATGACCTCACCCTGCGCCGCAGCGCAGGACCCGCCGAGTACTGGCAGGTCAAGGCATCCGTGGACGCGACCAGCCCGCTCACCGAGGCATGGCTGTTCGAGCATCCAGAGGGCAAGAAGAGCCTGCTCCAGCGCCTTCACGCGAGCTGGCGGAAGCTGCGGCCCGGACACGACCTGCCGCCGAAGATCGTCCTGGCGACGACGAAGGCCATCGACCCGTCGGACCCCGTGCTCGGGGCGCGCGCGACGACCGACGCTCGCATCGTCGAGACCCTCCGCAGCGCGACAGGTTCCATGGCCGAGGCACGCAAGCGCTGGGCCGAGCACCTGGCCATCAATGAGGATGACCTCCTGGAGTTCCTCGACAGTTTCGAGATCCGACACTCGGCGTCGGAGGCGGAATGGCGCGAGAAGGTCCAGGACGCGGCGGCAGGCGCCCGAGTCCGCACCGATTCTGACGCTGTCACCATCGGCATCCAGCAGGTGCGTGACTGGGTCAAGGCCCCCCGCCAGGCATTCTCTCCCGTGGAGTTGAAGGAGGCTCATCACCCGCCTGGGCCTGGTGGCCGAGGACCAGCGACCGCTCTTCGTGGTCCAGGCGATGGAGCCCAACCCGCGTACCGGATGCTGCCTACTCCGTCGACTGGACTGACCTCTTCAATGACGGCGACCCGCGTGAGCGCAGGCAGTTCCGCGACCCGGAGGACGCCCGCCCGCGCGTCGCGGCCGACCTTGCCCTGGCACGCCAGCGCCTGCGGGGCGCTCGGCATCCACGACTTCGAGGTCGTGGGGCCGATGCGCCTTCCGCTCTGGTTCGCGGTCGGAGCAAACTTCTCCAGCACGGCGGGATTCGCCGTGAGCGCCGAGGCGCGCGACGGCCTCTGGACTTCCAAGGCTGTCCCTGGACCTCAGCGGGACCTGGTGATCCGGCTTCCGGAGTCTTCGCCTGCCGACGCGGTCGGCCGCCCGTGGGCGGTGAGCGTCAGCTTCGCGACCGACATCGCCGAGGACGTCGATGAGTTCCTGTCGAGCGCGGTGCCCGACGCGTACCACCTGCAGGCCCGGCTCCCCGAGCCGGGGCGCGCGGCGCTCGGCGGCCTGCCGCACGCCCAGGCGGTCATCTTCCAGCTTCGCGAGGAACTTCGTGCACTCAGGAGGTCTCTCCGCCCGCCGGAGGTACACCTGTTCCTCGCCATGCCCGGGGCCTGCGCTCTGTTGCTCGGCAACGCGTGGGACCGGATGCCGCCGACCTGGACCTACTGGGACCTGGGGGCTCCGGGCTGCTATGAGAAGGCGGTCCGGGTGACCAACTAGCGGGCGGCCGAGGACGAGAGCTGAGTGAAACCCCTGCATTCATGCGGCGTTCGCGCAACAATGATGTATCCGATGCAAGGGGGTTGCGTTGGCTCAAGCTGCAGATCTGCCCGGCGCGGCGCACCTGGAGTTGGTGGACGGGGTCGTCCACTTGGACCCGAAGCCGGCGCTGTTCGATGCCATGCTCACTGGGTGGGTGCGGCAACAGCAGACCCGGTTCCTGAGCGAGCAGGGAACGATCAAGCCCCGGGTCGCGCTGGTCCGGCGCCTCGCGGAGTTCACCAACGCGTATCCCTGGGAGTGGACTCCGTCGGACGTCGAGGCGTTCTTCACCCAACTCCGGTCATCTAACGGCAGGAAGTCGATAGAGATGTCGACCGGCCGCGGCTACCAGCGGACGCTTTCGTGTTCATGGAGTACATAACCGACCGGCGCTACGGCTGGCCGGAGGCATGCCTTGAGCGGTTCGGGCAGTTCCCCCAGCAGATCCTCCACGAGGACAACACGGTTGCCCATACCTCGGAGTACGAAGGAAGGCCCGGACGCCGTCCGCTCACCTATGACGAGGTGCAGTCGCTGTTCGACGCGCTCGACACCAAGAGTCGATACAGCACGCGCCAGTGGCCGCAAAGGGGCCGTTACCGCCCTGCGAGATGCCGCCCTTCTCAAGACGATCTACGCCTTCGGACTGCGGCGGAACGAGGCGCGGATGCTCGACCTGGCGGATTTGCGGCGCGCTCAGAAGTCCCCACAGTATCGGCAGTATGGCGGACTGTTCGTCCGCTACGGCAAGGCGTCCAAGGGCAGCCCGCCCAAGCGGCGCACCGTGCTCACCGTCCCGGAGATGGACTGGATTGTCGACGTGCTCGACCAGTGGGTGACCGACATCCGCCCGCTGCTCTCTCCTGGCAGCCATCCCGCGCTCTTCGTCACCGAGCGCACCGGACGGATGTCGCTGCGCAGCCTGAACACCGCCTTCACGACGGCGAGCAGGGCGGCAGGGCTGCCGTCGGAACATGACCTGCACTCGCTCCGCCACAGCTACGTGACCCACCTCGTGGAGTTCGACTACCCCGAAAAATTCGTTTCCCTGCAGGTAGGGCACGAATACGCAAGCACCACCGCCATCTACACCGGCGTGTCTGACGAGTACCGGAACCGGCTGATACAGCGATCGCTGAAGAGCCAGCACCCGCAGCTATGGGAAGCCAATGAATAAGAAGATGAGCATCCGCTGGAACCTGCGCAAGCTCATGGCCTCCCGGGAAATGTTCCAGACCACGGACCTGGTGCCGCTGCTAGCGGAACGGGGAATCCACTTGTCCCGGGAGCAGGTCTACCGGCTGGTCACCCAGCCCCCGCAGCGTCTGTCAATGGACACCCTGGCAGCCCTGTGCGACATCCTCGGTTGCACTCCGAACGATCTGATCGAGGTTGAGGTAGTCAACGAGCAGATCCTCCGGGTGGCTCAGGGCGGGGCACGGTCGGACCCACCGGCCGTCCGCCGGACGACGATACGAAGGCCGGAAAGTTCGTGAGCGTCCAGCAGAACCGCCGTGAGTCGGCAGAGGACGTACTGGCCCGCGTTGTGGACCACCTCGCCACGGTGCTCTCCGGCGTGAGCGCCGAAGAGGCCCGCTCCTTGCTGGAGAAGGCCGGTGCGCAGGAACGGAAAGGGCTGCGGAACCTAGACGGGTTCCTCGCCGCCGAGCCAGACGCGCTTACCGTCGGCGTCTCGGACTGCCCGGCAGCGTTCATCCGCCTCGCGCACGTGCTCCTTGGCGCAGGGCACCATGTGAGCCCGCCCGTGTGCGCGGACTGCGGCAGGCCCGCGTCCTATCTCCGGTCGTCCCCCGGCGGACGCCTGTGCAGCAAGTGCAGCGCGAGGAAGTCGTCCGTGCTCTGCGCGAGATGCGGGTCAGCAGGCCGCCCCGCCGCCCGGCGGGCCGAGGGTGTCATCTGCTACGCGTGCTACGTGAAAGACCCGGAGATCATGGAGGCGTGCGTCGCTTGCGGCCGCGTGCGCCAGCCCGCCAGCCGCCAGGAGGACGGCGCGGCGCTGTGCGCCAGCTGCTGGCACAGCCCGGAACGCGAGTGCGGAAAGTGCGGCGAGGTAAGGCGTGTCAAAGCGGTCAGGGACGGGCAGCCCGTCTGCCCGTCGTGCTACCGCAGACCAGAGAGGCTCTGCGGGCGATGCGGGCGGGTCAGCGCTATCGCCCTCCGGGCCACGGAAAGCAACGCGGATCTTTGCCAGAACTGCTACCGGGGGGTCACCGCTGCCTGTTCCGTCTGCGGGCGCACCCGCCCGTGCGTTGGCAGCCGCTCCGGAACGTACATCTGCAAGAGCTGTTGGCCGAGACCCAGGCGCGAATGCTGCCGGTGCCGCCGCCTCCGCCCAGTCAACGCCGAATGGCCAATCGGTCTCGTCTGCTCGACATGCTACGAGTATGTTCGCAGCCACCCCGGGACCTGCTCCGTCTGCCGTGCGACACAGCCACTGATCGGAGGAGACGCGCAGGCCCCCAGCACCTGCGGACCGTGCGCCGGGCTGGACGTCGACTACAACTGCAGGCGCTGCGGCGGGGGAGGCCGGATATACGCCGACGGGACTTGCTCCCGGTGTGTCCTTGTGGACCGGTTGGACGACCTGCTCCAGCAGGCGGACGGCACGATCGCTCCCCAGCTCAGGCCTCTCCGCGACGCGCTGGCGGCGGTGGAGCACCCGGTCACCATCCTCGGCTGGTTGAGGAAGAGCGCGTCCGCCCGGCTGGTAGCGAGCCTCGCCAGTGACGGGAACCTTGTAACCCACGAGCACCTCGACCGGCTCGCGCAGGACAGGAGCCTGCACATCGTCCGGCAGATCCTCGTCCACACAGGGGTGCTGCCACAGCGTAAGGAATACCTCGAACGACTGGGCCCCTGGCTTGAGGAGCGCCTCGCCTCCGTCCCGGGCCGCCATGCTCAGCTCATCCGTCCATTCGCCCACTGGGGCGTTTTCCGGCGGGCGCGGAAGGCCAGCGATCGGCGAACGTACACGCACGGGGCGTCCGCTGCCGCACGCAACCGGATCACCTCAGCCATCGCGTTCCTGAGGTGGCTGGACGCGAACAATTTTGACCTCGCCACGCTCAGCCAGGGCAATCTTGATCAGTGGCTGGTCTCGGGAGAACCCCACCGGCGCGAGATCCGCTCCTTTCTGGCCTGGGCAACGAGCCGCAGGCTGGCTCCCGGCCTCACCGTCCCCCAGAGATCATCCAAACAGATGCCTGCGAGTATGCAGAGCGAAGAAGACCTCGGCCGGCAGCTCCAGCGATGCCTGACCGACACGGCACTGCCCGTCGACGTCAGGGCCGCCGGCGCGATCGTCACACTCTTCGGCCTCCCGCTGTCCAAGATCGTGCAGCTGACCGTCGAGCACCTCACCGAACGCGACGGCAACGTGTACCTCACGATGGACAAGCAGCCCGTCCTGATGCCGCCCCGCATGGTCGGCCTCCTGCACTCAGCCGCGCGCGCGTCATCCCGGTCGGCACTGGGGCGTAGTGTTCCGGGCACTAGGTGGCTGTTCCCGGGCTTCAGCCCGGGTCGGCACCAGGTCGCCAACACGCTCGGCAGGCGCCTGCGCGAGCATGGGATCCAGTCGCGGAGCACAAGGAACACCGCGATCATCACCCTCGCCTCTGACCTTCCCGCCCCTATACTCGCGGACCTGCTCGGCTTGCACATCACGACCGCGGAACGATGGGTCGGTTACGCGCGCCGCGATTGGACTGCTTACCTAGCCGCCCGTGACAGTGACCAGCGCCCGTCGGTCGGCCGGCCCTCCGTGACGCGAAACGATACGAAAAAGTAACTTAATTGTCCTGCTGGGAAGACAGGGCAGGGTGTGGGCCGAGTGAGGTGTTGGTGCATGGGAGTCAAACCTGGCCTCATGGGAATCAAACCATGAAAATCGTGATAGCGTTTATTTCATGAGTTCAGTTCGTCCTGCTAGTACGTCCGAGGTGGCTACCGCCCTCGGGCTGCGCCCGGCAACCGTGCAGATGTATGCCCGCAACGGCCGCATCCCGTTCGATACCACCCCCGGGGGGCACCGCCGCTTCAACATCGACGAGGTCCGTGTTGCCTTGGACACTCGGCAGAGTGCCGCGACTGCGCCGCCGGGTAGGTCGCGCGGGTCCCGCGGTTGGCTCGCGGACGCGCTTGAGATCGAGGCGTGGGCCGACCGGATGCATGCCAGGTATGAGTTGCCTGAGCTGGTCAGGCTCCTAGTAACTGGCTCCGTGCGGGACCTGCGGACGGTGGAGTTCCGGGCGGGCGAGGGAACGGGGACGAGCGGCTGGGACGGCACCGTCGATGCGGCGCGAGGAAACGCCTGGGTTCCCGAAGGCCAGTCAGGGTGGGAGATGGGGATCAGCGAGGACATCCTCGCCAAGGCGGACAAGGACTACGCCACGCGCACCAAGGCCCCCCTAGGCCTAGACAGGTCCGACACGGTCTTCATCTTCGTTACCCCGCGCCGGTGGGACGGGCGTGACAGTTGGGTCACTGCCAAGAAGGCCGAGAACATCTGGAAGGACGTCCGGGCCTACGACGCGGACTCCCTGGAGCAGTGGCTCGACGAGGCCCCTGCGGCTCACGCGAGGATCACCAGGATGCTTGGCCGGGACCCCGAGGGGGCCGCCGACCTGCAATCGGCGTGGAATGACTGGGCTGGGCGGACAATCCCGCCGCTTCCGGTGGGTCTTGCGACGGCGGGCCGAGACGGAGTGGTCAAGGAGGTGCTCGCCTGGCTTCATGGTGAGCCGTCGGCCGTCTCGGTCTCGGCTGACTCGGCGGAGGAGTCATTCGCGTTCATCGCCGCGTGCCTGCTCGAGTTGCCGGAAGAGGAGCGCACCGCCCTGCTGGCCAGGACACTGGTCGTGCGGACCCCTGAGGCATGGGATGAAGTCCTTGCCCGCGCTGGCGCGAGCAGCAGCTTGGTCCTCATTCCCGCCTTCCCCGAACCAGAGCCGGCGGAGGCGACGGATGCCGGGCACAGGGTGGCCATTCCCGTCGGGCGCAATTCCGTCACCGTCGGCCCGGTGATCACGCTTCCACGGCTGGGCACCGAGCAGGCCCGCGAGGCGCTTGCCACCGCCGGGATTGCCGAGCAGGACGCGGGCAGGCTCGCGCTTGTTGCGCGGCGCAGCATGCTGATGCTGCGCCGTCGGCTCGCTGCCAGCGGTGGCGCGCGACCCCAATGGGCGCAGCCCGCGAATGGCGGTTACCTCGTGCCGATAGTACTGGCGGGCGCGTGGCGAGAGGGGAACGACCCTGACGAGCAGGTCCTTGCCCGCCTAGCAGGACGACCGTACGAGGAGATCAGCTCCTTGTGCACGCGGTGGGCCGATGAGGAGGACATGCCGGTCCGCCAGGAGGGCTCGCTGTGGTACTGCGTCTCCAAGCCGGACGCCTGGGACCTAGTCTCTCGCCTGGCTACGGCTAGGCAACTGCTCCGGTTCCGGGAGACTGCCGCAGAGGTGCTCGGCACGGCCGATCCGGCGCTGGCGCTGGAACCCTCCCGACGCTGGGGCGCGGGCGCGTTCGGGCCGTCGCTTCCCTGGTCATCCCAGCTGCGCGAGAGCATTGCCGAGACGATCGCCGTGATCGCCACGCAAAGCGGCAGCCAGGAACTACCGGGCAGTGGCACTGGTCAGGATCTCGCCGACAAGATCGTCCGGGAAGTCCTGGAAGCAGCGAACGCAGACCAGTCCGGACAGTTGTGGTCATCGTTGTCGCAGGTGCTACCCGCCCTTGCTGAGGCCTCGCCTCTGTGCTTCCTCGACGCGGTGGACGCCGGACTGGACAGCGAGGGCCTGCGCGCGGTGTTCAACCCGGAGGCCGAGAGCACCCCATTTGCCTCGCCGACCCACACGGGCCTCCTGTGGGCACTGGAAGCGCTTGCCTGGTCACCGGACTACCTGGGAGGCGCGGCCCAGGCGCTTGCCCGCCTTGCCCAGGTCGACCCGGGCGGGCGGTGGGCCAACCGTCCTGACCGCAGCCTCGGCCAGATTTTCCTGCCCTGGAACCCCCAGACCTCCGCCACTCGAGACGATCGGGTGGCCGTCGTGGACATGCTGCGCCGCGACACGCCGGATGTCGCCTGGACGCTCATGAACGGCCTGCTCCCGACCCCGCACTCGGTGAGCTTTTTTGGCTACACGCCGCGCTGGCGCGACTGGCAGCCCGGCAATGAGCCTGGTCAGATGAGCATGGGTGAATGGGCCTGGCATGCCGAGGCGATCACAGGACGGCTTCTGGAAGACGCCGGCCTGGACGGCCACCACTGGGCGGATCTGGTCACCCGACTCACGTACGTACCTCCAGCCCAGCGTGATCTTATCCTCGGTGGTCTTGCAACCCTGGACCCGGCCGCACTTGTGGACGACCGTGCCACCGTGACCAGCGCACTCAGCACCCTCGTTCGCGACCACCGCCGATTCCCCGAGGCTCCGTGGGCAATGCCCGCCGATTTCATCGACCAAGTCGCTGGGCAGTTGAGGCGCTTCGAGGACGACGGTGTTGCCTCGGATGAGGCATGGCTGTTCGCCCCTTACGTCGAGCTTCCCGGACCGTGGCCGAATGATGTCGAGGAAGAGCAGCGGAAGGTGCAGCAACTCCGCGACACCGCCGTCCGTACCATGATCTCCGCCGGTGGAATTGACGCGCTGTGGCAAGTTGCGGCGCACTGCGAGGCGCCACACACGTTGGGTTGGACCGCCGGGAACACTGCCGCGGAACTGGGTGATGGCATGATCGCAGAACTGGACTCTGCGGACCTCGCCCGATGGAGCGCCGCTAGGGGATGGGTCGCCGGCCGGTTCGAGGCCGAAGGCTGGCCGTGGGCAATTCGCCACCTCCAGGCTGCGGGCTCATGGCCTGCGACACGAGCCTCCGGGTTTCTCCTCGGGCTCCCTTCCAAAGGCGCGACATTCGACTGGGCCGACCAGCTTGGGGGGGAGGTACGGGCGGGTTACTGGAAGGGCGTGCATCCGTACTCCATCACAGACGACGGCGACCGGGTACGCGCCGCCCGAGAGCTTGTGAAATGCGGCCGCGCCGTTAGCGCCCTCGACACGCTCACTTTGACCGTTCGCCACGGCGGCGGTGCAGATCCCGGGCTCATCGCCGACGCCTTGGCCCAGGCCACTCCCAGCCCAGACCTCAGGGGCAATGACCTGGTGATGTTCGCCTACAACGTGACCAGCCTGCTGGACTACCTTGGCAACCAGCCCGATGCGGACCGGCACCAGCTGGCCATGCTTGAATGGCGCTATCTGCCGGTCCTGGAGTCACGCCAGCGGCCCGCTACGTTTCTCCACCAGGAGATGGCGCGGAGCCCGGAGTTCTTCGCCGAAGTCATCTCTATGGTCTTCCGGGCCGAGCACCAAGCCCCGCCCAGCCAGGTCAGCGAGGAAGAACGTCACAAGGCCATCCTCGCCTACCAGCTCCTGAGGTCGTGGAGCACCGTACCCGGTAGCGCAGAACTCGGAAGCGGCGCGGACCTGGCACAGTGGGTCACTGAAGCCCGTGCCTTGCTCACGCGGAGAGGCCGTCTCCGTCCCGGGGACCGGTTCATCGGCCACATCCTGAGCCAGACCCCCGAGGACCCCGACGGCACGTGGCCCGGACAGCTCGTACGGGAGATCATCGAGGCCATCCGCAGTCAGGACGTCGAGCAGGGGATCGACACTGCGATCTTCAATGGTCGCGGCGTCACCTGGCGCGGCATGAACACCGGCGGCCAGCCCGAGCGCGAGCTCGCGGACAAGTATCAGGCCTACGCGCAGCGCACCGGTCCCCAGCGGCCTCGTACTCGCCGCATGCTCCAGAAGATGGCCGAAAACTGGGACCGCCGTGCCCGCCAGGAAGACCAGCTTGCCGCCACCCGGGAGGATTTCTGGTCATGAGGCGGGTTCCGGTAGAAACCAGGAAACCAGCGAGGGGATTGTGGTGAATAACGATCGGTTCGCGTTGCTTGAAGGCTTGCTCGGCGAGGCCTTCGCTCGCCTCGGTCAGGCAACCCCAACGGTTGTGTCGGTTAAGCCTCCCGAGGAAGGCGACGAGACTTCAGCCAGTTATGCAATGCCCTTCTCTTGGCCGAATCGGATAATAGCCTCGCCCGACGACATCGGGCCCGCTGTATCCGATCAGTTGGCGGCTGGCCCGGTTCTTCTTGTACCGCCGTGGAACCGGCGTCAGGAGCGCCGACATCCGCTCAGCCGTGACGAGCATGAGATCGCCGTCCTGAACTGCGTCCCGGATGGTCCTGACTCCCTGTTGGCCGTGCTGACGCCAACTGGAATGTGGTCGTCGCTTTCCTCCCAGCAAGTCAGGGAGGAACTCGCCAAGCGCTGGAAACCTGTCCTCCTCATCTACGCTGCGGGTGTGCTGCCGGGAGTCCACTCGTCCTTCCTGCTTGCCATCATGTTTCTCCGTCCCCGAGAGGCCGAAGACTCCCTGCTCCGCATCTTCCGGGTGCTTCCGCGCCAGGACGACGCAGAGATCACAGGGGATTTCCGGCGTCTGCTCAGGCAAGGAGGAGGCAGCACGCAGTTCGGCTATGTCCTGCGCGACCTGCCGCAGTCGGGCGATTCCCTGTCGTTCGAACGTCACGATCCTGCTTTGGTGGCGAGAAGAGCAGAACTCGCGGTCATGGGAAGCTCCACCACCATCGGCGAGTTGTTCGACTTCGCGCCCTACGGGATCCATACTGCACAGGATCGCAAGTTGCTGCAGGAAACTCCAGCCCAGGACGCTTCTAGGGTGATCACAGGCCGGGACCTTCAGCGTGACGGCGTGATCGCTGCCCCTGACGAGGACACCACTAGATGGGCATCCGTTCCGGAAGAACGGCAACTCAGAGCCGGTGACATCCTTCTGCAGCGGATGGTCTCGCCAAGTGACCGATTTGGCCTGAGGGTCGCGGAGGTAGCCGAAGCGGACCTACCAGCCATCGCCAACAACATGGTGATCACCTTGCGGCCAAGAAGGCCCCTAAGCGCTTCGGAGCTTATCCTGATCCTAGGGTTCCTCCGTTCACCGCTTGCCCGCCAGTTGGCCGTCGCTGCCGGCGGCCAAGCGAACCTTAGCCGGGAAGTGCTGAAAGATGTTCACATTCCCCAACCGGACGAGGCCTTCGGCGCTGCCCTAGAGAATCTTGCCCGCTCGGCTACTCTTTTTGCTAGATGGCACTCTGAGGCGCAAGCGCTGCTCGACTCGGTCTTCACGGACGACAGCGCGATAGGTACCCGAGCACGGATCGTCGGTACCGGCAGGAAGATTCGCATGAGGAGCGAGGCCGCAGCGCTCCTGGACGATGCAAGTTACACGTTCCGGACCACCTTCCCGTATCCCGTTGCTCACCGCTGGCGTGAGGTAGAGGCCGCCGTCAGCGCAAGCTCGTTCAAAGCGGCCTATGAAGCGATACTCGCGGCGGGCGAGGTCCTGCTTTGCTACGCGGCGAACGCGGGCCTTGGCATCGCGCGCGAGGCGGGGATCGAACTCGGCGCGATGAAGACGATCCGCGACCGGCTCAAGCCAGGGGCTCATGGGCTTGGCTTCGGTGACTGGGTCTCGATTCTCAAGGAGATCGAAGAGGGCAAGGCTGCGAGGAAGGCCCCTGACGGGAGCCCAATCGCAGACCTCAAGACGTTCCTCGCCGGCACCGATGCACACGATGCCCTGAAGCGGCTCAGCGATCGCCGCAACGACGAGTCCCACCTGCGCCGCATGGAAGCCCTGGATCTCCCTGCGGCCACCGAGGCGGCGCTAGCCGATCTCTCAGCGTTGTACCAGGCGGCGGACTTCCTGTCGGACCTTCCGCTAATTCAGGTCACGGGCTTCCAGTGGAATGCCTTCCGGAAGAGCGCCACTGTGAGCTACCGAGAGCTCATGGGCGACCATGCCGTCGTGCCCACCCGCACGATTACTTACGACCAGGCTGGCATCGAAGTCGGGAGCACGTACATCCTTGACGGGCAACGCAGGCTCTGGCTGTTGCGCCCCTTCCTGGACGGGCGCATATGCCCGAAATGCCGGAACTGGTCGACGTTCCACATCGATGGAATGGATAACGGGAAGATTACCTACAAGAGCCTCGAAAACGGCCACACGATAGAGGATGCGGCACTCAATGAAGCGCTTGCCCACGTGGGCCTGCTCCCACATTGCTGAAGCCGTGAAGGGGATTGGATAGTGATGGCCCACAAGATCCTAGAAGAAGATGCAGTTAAGGCCATGGTGGAACGCGGGACCCAGCCGCTCGATCCCTTCCCGGGCACGCAGAAACCGTGGCGCTGCCGGTGCCTGACGTGCGGAGAGGAAAGCTGGCCTCGCTACAACGACGTGATCAATAAGGGAACGGGATCGTGCAATGGTACCTGCCGTTCTAGGAAGATTGCCGCGAAGCTAACAAGAGACGCCTCGGTGGCTGCTGCCATTATGATTGATAACGGATGGGAACCGATTGGCGACTATCCGGGTGCTGGCAAGCCATGGCCAAGCACGTGTCGTGAATGTGGCGTTATCAAGCGCAAGAGACTTTCTCAAGTACAGGTCGGGGTGGCAGGCTGCACTAACTGCGCAGGGCGTGATATTGACGATGAGTCGGCACGTAAAGTCATGCTGGATGCTGGACTTGAACCACTCGTTGAGTATCCCGGCGGGCTGAGGCCCTGGCTCTCGCGTTGCATGACCTGCGGACACATGGGCTCGCCCTGCTACTCGAAGGTCAAGATGAGGGGACACCAGTGCTACTCCTGCCGGTCGGTGAACCTCAGTCGCGCGTTGCGCCTCACCGACGAAGAGGCTGCGGCCAGCATGGTGGAGAGAAGCCTCGAACCGCTTGAGCCATATCCGGGAGGCGTGGAGATCCCTTGGCGATCACGCTGCATGGTCTGTGAGACGGTCCTTTCCCCTGGCCCGACTCTGCACAACATACGTTCAGGTCAGGGCGGTTGCCCAACCTGCGCCGAGCGCGGGATCAACCCAGCCAAGCCTGGTTATCTCTATATCGTCGAGCATGACGAGTATGCGGCACTTAAATGGGGCATCGCCAACATAGAGCAGCGCATCGCACAGCACGTCGCCCAGGGTTGGCACCTTGTCGCCCGCTGGAAATTTGATCTCACACGGGATGCCTGGGAGATCGAGCGGCAGGTCAAGAGTTGGGTCCGCAACCAGGGATTCCCTCCAGCCGTAACCGCCGACCAGATGAAGTACCGCGGTCACACCGAGACCGCGCTCACCAATGACGTGAGCATCATGGAACTCCAGGGCTACATCGTGAGTCTTGTCGGCCGCCAGCCACAGGTTCCGACTCCTGAGTGAGTTGAGGCAGGAGATAAGTGGGCGGGCTTCCGGGCTGCTCGCCTCTGCGCGGATCTCAGGGGAAGTGCAGAGCGTGCTGGGCCTGGCACGTTGACCAGAGCGGCGAACCGGACTTGTCGGCCTGATCCCAGAGGTAGTACTCGATTGCCTCTGGGAGTACGTCTAGGGCGGACGCCCAAGCATGAATCGCGCTCACGTAGCGCTCGTAGGCGGCGGAGTCTGGGCGCGGTCGATAGTCGGTAGGGCGGACGAGCAGTCGGTAGCCCGTCAGTTGGACGAGGGCTATCGACACCTTGGTATCGAGGATCAGAGGGTACTCGGCGGGAACCCCGTCGGGGGAGTTCCGCGCGAGGAAGTAGAGGATCTTCGTGATGTACGGGATGCCGATGCCGTGGTGGTTCTCTACCGCTATGCCTCCGGGGCCGGGATGGGCGAACACTTCGTACGCCTCGACGGTCCTGCCTGCGGTCAGGTACGCTTCGCAGTCGGCTAGGACTAGATCGAGGCCAGGGCTGAGGAAGTCCGAGATGTCGGTGACCCATGATCCCCAGCGAGTGCCCGTGATGCCGTACCCCCACATGAGAGAGGCGATGGCGACCCGGCGCCGACGGACGACCGGATTCGGGTCACGGAGCCCGATGACGTTGCTGCGGGTGATCGGCCGCGAGAGGTTTTTGATCATCCACGCGACCTCCGCGTCGCCGGTCTGGGCTGCGACTTCCTTCCACCGATCCTCATTGATCCGGGCACCTTGACCGAGCACCTGCCCGGACGGCGGAAAATTCGGCTTGAGCACGGTAAGGATGTCGAGGGGAACGCTCACGGTCCGCCATCTTTCGCCTTGGGCGCGACTCAGGGAGTTGTTGGTGGTATCTGGTGGAATCGGGCGCAATCCGGGTACCGGCGAACTACCCGCGCGCGCACGCCGAGAGCAGGAGTTCGGCTATGAGGTCGAGGTCGTCGAGGGTGAGGTCAATGCCGCCAGTGTCGTGGATCCAACGCAAAGCATCGCGGCGGCGGTCTACTAGCCAGAGGTCGATGTGCAGTGCGATGTCTGCTGCCACTGGCGGGTCGCAGTTGCCGATCTGAGCCAGTGCGGCGGGGCGTGCCTGCTCGTCGAGGATGAGGCGGGCGATGTCCTGCAGGTCGGTTCCCTGCTTGGCGGTCGCGCGGTTCATGATGGCTTGCAGCTTCATGGCGATGAGTGGGCCTGACTCGGCGACCAGCGTGATGACCTCGACGAGTGGTCCGCTTGAAGATGCTGCGGTGATGGTGACCTCGGTTGCGGTGTCTGTGGCCCAGGCGTGAGCGGAGGCGTGCAGGCGGTCGCCGGGGTCGTCGCTTGGCTGGTCGATTTCTATCTGCCGAACCTCGAGCACGTCAACTTTGACCTTGCCGTACGCGGTGGGCAGCAGTACCGATGTCGGCTCGACAGGCTCTGCTCCTTGGGCGGAGCGGAGTACCTGGAGCTGCGGGGTGGCGCCGAGCAGTCGGTCGACGACGTCGAGGTCGGTAGTGGCGCGGTACGGCCTGGACAGGCGGCACATCACGGCCAGTCCGCCGACCACGACGGGCGGCTGGCCAAGCAGGGTGCGGACTTCCTCGACGCCCTGAACCACCGCGGCCATCGCGTCGCCGATGAACGACACGCGCTTACCAGACACGCGCCCACCTCTCCGGAGGAGTCCAATCAGCAAGAACCTCCCGCCCGCGGCCTGCGTCCTGCGCCAGGTCCAGCGCGACGAAGACGGGGTGGGCGAGGGGCCACTCAAAGGGGTTGTTCGCCAGGTCAAGCCGGTGGCTGCAAGCGGAGCGGACCGGCGCGATCCGGATCGTGCATCGCGCTTGGGCCTGCGATGGGGCGGCACCCAGGAGCGTGGTAGCCCGTCGGGCGGTTGCCTGGTCAGGGACGTAGAAATCGAGTAGTTGCCCTGTGCTCACTGCCAGCGGTGCGCCGTATGCGGCTGCGGCGGCCGAGTCGGTAAGCGCCCACCCGGTCGTCTGCTCGGCATCGTCGAGCCCGAGCCGCAGGGGCCTGGTCAGTGTGGCGTCGCCGGGCATGGGCAGGCGGGCAAGGTCTACGCGGGCAGCAGGCCAGCGCTCCGCAGCCCGCCAGAACAACTCCGTGCCTTCAACGCGGTGCCGTTCATCGACCAGGTCGGCGCTGCGAAGCGCGGCCAGTATCTCCGATACCGTGCTCGCGGACCTGCCGAGCCTCCGAGCCAGCTCGCGGACTGCTGCGCCTTCGGCCGGGTTCATGAGTAGGGCGGTCGCCACCTCCAGACCCACGGCGCCATTCAGTGCATTTGTGCGCTCGGCGCGTCCGGAGACAGGCTCCACATCGACGTCAATGACGATAGTGGCCGACCGCATGGCCAAGTGGCCGCGGAGGTCGAAGTAGCCGGCATCATGTCCGGTGAGTACTGCGCGCGCGTCCTCGGTCAGCCGGTCGGCTACTACGAGGAGGACATGGTGCGGGGGGAGCAGGGTTTCGCGGAGCAGCCGCCGGGCGACCTCGCCAGTCACCAGCGAGCGATGCTTCACTTGGACCTCGACCCCGCCAGGATCGAGTACCAGGTCGGTTCCCTGGTCCGGCGCCTCCGTTGTCGCCCGCGCTTGAACTCCCACCTGTGCAAGGGCGTCTATCAGGAGTGCCTCATTGTTCACGAGAACTAGGGTGCCCCATGTTCGGTGTTCGGTCAATACCGAGCACCGAACAGTGGTGTCCTGATGCCTGCCGATCCGCAGTGAGTCATCGTAAGGATCAGGCGGTGACATCCGGTGATGTCACACTCGGTTACAGAATGACCAGGGAATACTGCAGCTTCGAATAAGTGCTCTCCCCCAGTAAAGCGGATTACTTCAAGGGGAAGGTCCCCAGTATGGCCTCACGGCGCTAAGGGAAGCGACGCGGGGACGGCGGCCGAAGCCGCCGTCCCCGCGTCGCTATGGTCGATGCCAGGCCGAGCCGAGAGGCCAAGGTAAGCGAAAACCCGCCAATCCAACCGACAAACATACTAATAAACCGCAATCACCCGCCGTTCTTTAGGGTCGGTGTGCTCACGGCGCTGCCTCCCTAGTCCCACGACGGGAAAATGAGCGCCAACGCTGGTCGGACGTCGGCTCGCCCGCCGACTGGTTACGTGCACCCTCCGAGCGCTTGCGGGCGAAATTCGAACCAACTCGGTCTGGCGTCCGTACCCAATGATGGGGTAGGAATGCCAGATCCAGCTGGATGACTATGCGCGAATTCCACGGCGAAGCGGCATGCGACACGATGGGCGCCGGAGTTGATTCTCGGGCGGATGCGACTGACCGGCAACTCGGGGATTCGCGTGGCCAAGATCGCGTCATTGTGCAGGATGCAGACACTAGGACCGCCCTCGTGCTGGCGTACCGCGAGCGAGTTGAGCTGCAAAACGTCGCTGGTGGCCCACAGGACGCTTCGCCCGAAGACGAACACGACCGCGATTCCCGCCCGGTTGGTGACGCCGATGGTAGTCGTGAGCCCTACGCGCGGAACGAGCAGGACGGCGAGTCGCGTGATAGGAAGCACGACGAAGAGCAGGCGGAGGGTCAGCACAAGGCGGGGCGGGCGACACCAGACGACCTTCCTGCTGGAGCGCGAGACATGCCCGCTGCCCGGGACGTCCTGCCGAACATACGGCTAGCGGAGCTGGATGACAGCAAGCTCGGTGGATACTCGCTTAATCCTGAACATCCAGGCAATAACGGAAAGGCGAATGGCTGGCGGGCGCTCGGTTACGATGTGGATAGCCGTGAGGGGCGCCATGATGCGACACGAGAGCTGGGTGGACTGCTCCGCAATGAGCTGCTGGTAAGCGGAAAGGTGGAAAAGACGAGGGACACCGAGTACGGGCCGTCGCACACGGTTCTCAGCGGTTTCACCGGTCCGAACGGAAGGCGCGCCACTGTGGTCAGCTGTTGGCTCATCGAAGACCGTGAAGGCGTCAGCGTTCCTAAGCTCACTACGACGTGGGCGCAGCCTCATCGCGACAAGGAGACTGGACGATGACCGCAGCGATGCAAAACGGCCTGATCCGCACGACAGCTGAGGTGGAGAGCATCTTTGACAGCCGTACCATCCCGGCCGGTATGAAGGGCACGGTCCTAGAAGCTAGGCCTGACGGGACCTGCCTGGCTGAGTTCGCATTCACGCCACAGACTGAGGAGAGCAACGGCGATTTCGTGCAGGGCATCCTCAGCCGCGGCCAGTACGAGATTATCGAGTCCTGATCTGGCGGCAGATCGGGCGCTGGATAAGCGGCAGAACGCGCGCGCATCCATCGGCAGATCGGCCACGCACGTGGGTAAGAGCACCTTGGCGGAGCTGATCGCGGCCGGGTCCCCTGGCGCCCGCGAGCTCAGCGATGACCGGGAGACGGTCCAGCGCGGACTCTTACAGGCACATCCGCTGAGTTTGAACCTGCTGCGCACGACATCCGTGCAGGATGTTGATGACAATGACCTTTCGGTGGCAGAACGCCCGCTTAACCATCGGCCAGGCGCCCACCAAAGTACCGGCAGATCGCCCACGCTAGTACCGGCAGATCGCCCACGAGTACGTGCCAACTGCGGTAATGTCGCCCTGTGGACCTTGAGGTTAGCCTCTTCTCACGGCATGCCGAACGGATGATGGCCGAGGCCTTGGCGGACACCCGCGTGGTGGTGGTAAACGGTGCCAGGCAGGTCGGAAAAAGCACCCTGGCGGAGCTGATGGTCGCCAGATCTGCTGGCGCGCGTGAGCTGTACCTGGACGACCAGGCGGTTCGCTCCGCCGCAGAGGCAGACCCCAGCGCTTTCGTCCGGCATGACGGCTTGCTGATGATCGATGAGATACAGCGGGTGCCGGAACTGCTGCTGGCTATCAAGCGTGAGGTGGACCGCGATCCAAGTCCGGGCCGGTTCCTGCTTACGGGTTCGGCTCGCCTTCTGGGACTGCGGGACCTGCCTGACGCTCTGCCCGGACGCACAGAGACCATCGAGTTGTGGCCTCTTTCGCAGGGAGAGATCGACTCTGCCCCGGACGGGTTCGTAGACGCGGTCTTCCGGCTCGACGGGACCAACTGGATACCACCATGCTCGCTGACTAAGCGCGATTACGTGGCCCGCGCGCTGCGAGGCGGCTACCCAGAGGCAGTGCGCCGGGATCCGGGACGCCGCCGTGCGAGATTCTTTGACTCCTACGTGACCGATCTGGTGAGCCGGGACGTCCAGCAGATCTCCGACATCGAGAGGCCAGCTGAGATGCGCCGCCTGCTGAGCGTTGTGGCGGCCCGGATGGGAACCTTGGCGGTCCTTCAGCCGATGTCGAACGATATCGGGTTGCCCCGACAGACCCTCTCGCGCTACCTGGACCTGCTTGAGCTGATCTTCGTCATCAAGCGCATCCCGGCGTGGTCGTCGAACCTGACCAAGCGCGCGATATCCACGCCGAAGCTGATCGTCACTGACTCCGGGCTCGGCGGCCGGCTCACTGGCATGTCGGAGGAGCGCGCTAAAGACCCAACCGCCCTCGTCGGGCCGCTGCTGGAGAACTTCGCGATCGGCGAGGTAGCCCGTCAGCTCACTTGGGCCGAAGAGCCCGTACAACTCTTCCATTACCGCGACCGCGACCAGGTCGAGGTGGACATGGTGCTGGAGCACGCCGACGGCACCGTGGTCGGCATCGAGGTCAAGTCAGCTGAGACCGTCCGGGGCGATGATTTCCGTGGCTTGCGCCACCTAGCCAACCGGCTCGGCGGTCGCTTCCGAACCGGGATCGTGCTCTACGCCGGAGAGCAGCAGCTCGCCTTCGGGGACCGGCTGACCGCCCTCCCGATGGCCGCCTTGTGGACACTCGAGGGCTCAGTGTCCTGAGCTGCTGTCACTGTTCGTGACGAACACTCGGCCGCTCGCTCAGGTGCCCGGAGAATACTGCACCTTCGAATAAGTGCACTGCCCCAGTATTCAGGTACCGCTGTAACGGGAGATTTCCTGCTCGGGAGGGGCGCGGCCAAGTGGCTGCGCCCTCCCGAGCGCTAAGTGGCTTCCCTGGGCCTGGCGACAGCGTTTCTGGAGAGCTCGTGACGCGCGGCGGGTCACGGGACGCATCATGGGATATATGCGTACCCCCTTCCGCTGGTGGACCGGCCTGAGCCCGCGGCGCAGGCTCCTCCTCGGAGCGCTTGCCGTTGCCGTCGCCGTGGCCGCCATCGTGACCGGGGTGCAGGTATCGGGAGGGCCGCCGGAAGCGGTACCCGGGCGGCCGGGCGCGGTGCTGCTCGTCCCTGGGTACGGCGGGTCGACCACGTCACTGGACGAGCTGGCCGCGCGGATCCGGAGCACCGGGCGGACCGCGACCGTGGTAGCGCTGGCGGGCGACGGCACCGGCGACCTGACGGTGCAGGCCCGCGTGCTGGACGGGTACGTAAACCAGGCCATCGGCGCAGGGTCAGGGCCGGTCACCGTGATCGGCTACTCGGCGGGCGGCGTCGTGGCGTGGCTCTGGTACGTCGACTACGGCGGCGCCTCGCGGGCAGGCAAGGTCATCACCCTGGGGTCCCCGCTGCACGGTGCGCGCATCGCCGCCGTGGGCACCGGGTTCGACCCGGCCGAGTGCCCGGTCGCCTGTCAGCAGCTGGTCCCCGGCAGCGCGCTGCTGACCCAGTTGCAGCAGTCCACACAGGTGCGGCCGCCGTGGCTGTCACTGTGGAGCACCGATGACCAGACGGTGCAGCCGCCAGACTCGGCGCGCCTGCCCGGCGCGGTGAACGTGCCGCTCCAGTCCGTCTGCCCGGGGGCGGACATCCAGCACAGCCAGCTGCCCACCGCGCCGCTCGTCGTCGGCCTGGTCCTCCGCGCGCTGGCGAGCAACCGCCTCACCGTCCCGCCCCCCGGCGACTGCGCGACTCTGCAGTCCCTCGGCCGGTGACGCTCAGGTTGTTATGTCCCTGGTCGCGAAGTTAGCCCAGGCTGCCGCCAGGAACACGACCACGTACACCGCCTGGATGGCGAAACCGCGCTGGATATCCCGCCAGAAGATGGGCTGCCGGAAGAAGTCGATCCACGCCAGCCAGTACCTGGTCGGCAGGTACGGCTGCACCACGCTCGCGGCGTTCAGCGTGACGAGCACCTCGCTGGCAACCAGCGTCGCCAGCGCTCCGAGCGCGGCGCCGAGCGCCGACTCCGTGAACGTGGACAGGAAGATCGCGATGGCGGCCACGCCGAGCATCGAGACGGTGATGAATGCCATCGCGCCAAGGACGCGCTCGACGAGCTCAAGGGTGGTCAGCGGTGCGCCGGACAGCGACGTGATGGCCGCGCCGGCCTGCAACCCGGCCGTGGGCACGCCGCCGGCGCCCGGCGCGATCGAACCGGGGAGGCCGCCGGGCGGGGTGCCGACGGCCGCCGCGCGAGACGGCCCGAGGATCAGCACGCCGGTCGCGTATGAGGTGATCGTGACAGCGACGACGGTCAGCAGCGTGAACGTAGTGACCGAGACAAGCTTGGCGACCAGGAGCCGGGTCCGTCCCACCGGGCGGGCCAGCAGGTAGCGCAGCGTGCCCGCGGAAGCCTCGCCTGCGATCGACTCGCCCGCCACCACCGCCACGGCGACCGGCAGGAACACCGGCAGCACGAGGGCCAGCGCCGCTGCCGGGTAAAGCTGCCCGTCGTCGAGCACGGCGGAAAGGAACGCGCTGGCCTGCCCCGGCGGCGGCGCGAGGTGCGTGACCGCGATGAAGATGGCGACGACCAGCGGCAGCGCGCAGATCAGCCCGATCGTGAACCAGGTTCGAACCCGCCGCACTAGCTTGAACAATTCGACGGCGATCACGATGTTTCCGGATCTTCTGGGGCCGGGGGGACGGCGTCGGCTGGGACAGGGGGAACGGCGTCCGCCGGGTCCGGGGGCGCGCCGCCCGCAGGCTGAGGCGGCTCAGCCTGCACCGTGCCGTCGGGTTCGGAAGCGGGCACGCCGAACTGGTCTGAGCCGGTCCCGGTCACGTCAAGCACGATCTCCTCCAGGCTCCGCCGCTGCACGACGAGCGAGCGGACGGGCACGCCGGCGCCCACGAGGCGGGCGTTCAGCTCCGCCGGATCAGGGCACCGGACTACCAGGTCCGTCCCGTCCCGGTGTTCGACGAGGCCGTCCAGAGTCGCTACCGCACGTTCCGGATCGTCGGTGGAGATGAGGACGCGGCCGGTCGGCTGCTGCAGGGACGCGAGCTGATCTTGCAGTACCAGCCGGCCGGAGTCGAGCACGCCGATCCTGGTGCACAGCGCGGAGACCTCGGGCAGCAGATGACTGCAGAGGAAGATCGTCACGCCTGCGGCGTTCAAGCCGACCAGCAGGTCGCGGATGTCCCTGATGCCACGCGGGTCGAGGCCGTTGGTCGGCTCGTCGAGGATGAGCAGTCGGGGGCGGCGCACCAGCGCGGCGGCCAGGCCAAGCCGCTGCCGCATGCCGAGCGAGTAGGCGCGGACCGGCCGCCGATCGATGCCCGCCAGGCCGACCTGCTCCAGGGCGTCGTCCACGCGGCGGCGCCGGGTGCGGCGCGCCCCGTGCGGTCCCGCCGCGTCGAGCAGCCGCAGGTTGGCGCGCCCGGACAGGTGCGGGTAGGCAGCGGGCTCCTCGATCAGCGCGCCGATCTCGGCCAGGGCGCGGCTCGCCTGATTCGGGATCCGGTGCCCCAGTACGGAGATCTCGCCGCTCGTCGCGTACACCAGGCCGAGCAGCATGCGGACGAGGGTGGACTTGCCGCTGCCGTTCGGGCCGAGGAGACCGTACCGGTCCCCTTCGCGGACGTCCAGGCTGACCTCGCGGACCGCCTCGACGTTGCCGAAGCGCTTCGTCAGGTCCCGTGTTGTGATCAATTGTCCAAATCCTGATCCGGTTTGGCGGCCAGCACCGCGCCCGCCCGCTCCAGCGCGGTCTTGCTGACCAGCCCGACCAGCAGGAACGTGTCGGGCGAGCGGTATGGGTGGACGAGCACGAGGTTGACAAGCGGAGCGCTCGCGACCGCGCCGGTTCCATCGTCATACGTCAGCGGCGCCGCCCCCGCGTCAAGCGCGTCGCTGAGCAGCTGGCCGCCGATGCCGCGGCGGAAGGTGAGCACGGCGAACGTGGTCAGCCCGCTGCCGAACACGCCGATCTGCGGGACGGGCGACGGCTGCCGCGCGAACCCGGCGAGGCTGCCGGGGAGCACCTCGTCGTCCAGGTTCTTCAGCACGCCGTTGAAGCCGGCTGGCGTGGTCGTGGTGAACCCGGTGCCCGGGCCGCGCTGCGGGGTCAGCACACTGGCATCGGGTGTCCACGGGCCCGCCTGAAGGAACTGGGTTTCCAGCGCCGGCCGGGCCGAGCCGCGGTTGAAGACCTCCACCAGCAGCGGCAGCCCGGTTGCCGGTGAGGCCCAGACGTCGGCCTGCGCAACCGTGGACTGCGGGCTGGCCGGCGTGATCTTAAGCCCGGCCGCGCTTTCCCCGGCGACGCGCCGCGGCGGCAACAGGCCGAGCTTCGCTCCCGGTCCGGCCTCGCTGATGATCCGGATGGCCAGGGCTGACGGCACGAGGTCGGCGGCTCTGGGCAACCGGACGACTTGCGTCCCGTAGATTCCGGTGAGCAACTGCTCACCGGAATCCCAGATGAAGGCGTTGGCGCCCGCCTGGTAGGTGTCGTTCTCGCCGGCGTCGGAGAGCGTGTCCACCCGCCAGTGATCCGGCGAGGCCTGCCAGACCCGCATCCGTGTCACTCCGTCAAGTAGCGGTGTAACGCTGGAGAAGGCGGGCAGCGACGGGAGTCCGAATGTCGCGTTGCTTTCCGCGTAACCGGAGAACGACATGCGTTCCGAGCCGAGGATGCGATTCTCGAGCTGCTGCGGGGTGAGCTTCTGGACGCTCACCGGGAGCGCGCTGGCCAGGACGGGCAGGCAGCAGAGCACGGCGACGCCGGCCAGCACCGCGAGCCAGCGCCATCCCAAATGCCAGGCACGCCCAGGATGCACCTAATCACGATACGATAACCGGCTCGATTAACCAGGGCTGCGGGCCCGCCGAGGGCTGACAGTCACGAAAATGTAAGGGACGAAGCCGCCGCAGGCGGGTCAGGCCGCCGGTTCAGCCTTCTTGCTTCCCGCCGCCGCCGTGGGCGCTCACCAAGCGCGATTACGTGGCCCGGGCGCTACTGGACGCCGACGGGCGAGGTTCTTCGACTCCTACCTGACGGACCTGGTGACCCAAGATGCTCGGCAGATCTCCGACCTCGAGCGGCCTGCTGAGATGCCATCCCGCATAGGATGTCGCAAGATCAAACAGATTCACACACTCATGACTATCGGGTACGGCGACGGGTGGGCTGACGAAAACCATTAGAACCCAGCTGACCATGGCAATCACCGAACTATTTCACGCCGCCTGAATGGGCGGTGCTACTGCTAAGGAGAATAAATGAACAAAAACGGACACACTCGCCTGGCCCGGCGCACCGTAATCGCCGCCGTATGCGCGGCCGCAGCGCTCGTCGGCGGTAGCGGCTTCGCGTTCGCCGCAACCAATGGCGCCGGGACCCCGGCGAATCCCGAGAACGACGCCCTCCGGTACATCGTGGGGCCGAACGTGTACGTGGGCGCCCATTCCGTCGCCTCGAACGCGACCAAATGCCCCAAGGGCCTGTACCCGGTCGGCGGCGGGCCGAGCAGTTCGCATGCCGTGTGGGAGACCCAGTGGTCCGACGCGGACCGGTCGACCCCGACGGCGTCGCACCCGGACGAATGGACCGTCAGCTTGCTGAACAACAGCGACTCAACTGCGGCCTTCAAGGTGTTCGTGGTGTGCTCTTCGGCGAGTACGGTCAGCGGAAACTACTGATCCGAAGCCCTCCGGTAGGCCGGATCGTGCCAGGAGAAGTCATCCCAGTTCGGGAGGGGCGCCGATTTCCATCGACGCCCCTCCAGCCTCCTCGCGCGTCCATACCTGGACCGCAGCCAATGAGGGTTGGGACGGCTGCGCCACAGCACGGATGCAGATAACAGCAAAAAGAAAGAGCAAGGCCACTCTGCCGCGCCTGACCATAGTGGCGGACGTGACTCGCGAGGCCGGGAATAACGCTCTCTCGGATCAGGCCGCCGGTTCAGCCTTCTTGCCGCCCGCCGCCGCGCTTCCCGCCGCCGCGCGGCCGCCCGCCACCGCGGCAGCGGCCACCGCGGCAGCGGCAGCGGCCTCGGCCTGCTTGCGGACTGCCCGGAACCGCTGCTGCGCGCCCTGCTTGGTCAGCCCGTAGCACGCGCCGATCTCCAGCCAGGTGGCCCCGGCCTTGCGGGCGGCCTCGACCTGGGCGGCCTCCAGTTCCTCGGCCGCCTCGCGCAGGCGGCGGGCGGCGTCGAGTCGGCTCATCGGCCGGTCGGCGACGTCGAACGCGCTCAGCGCGGCGAGGATCCGCTTGACGGTGCTCCTGGTGGCCACCAGCAAAGCGTACTCGACAACCGGCCGAGGTCAATGATATGTTGACGTCTTGTCAACGATTTGTTGACCTAGACCGGTCGTGAAGTGGGGTGATCTGCATGGCGAAGAAGAGCAAGAAGGACAAGAAGAAGAGCAAGAAGGGCAAGAAGAAGTAGCTCTTCGGCCTGGGCGGCCGCGGGTGACCGCGCCGCCGAGAGCGGACCCATCCACGAGGGACGGCGGCGCAGGCCGCCGCCCCTCGCGCGCGCTACGGGAGCGTCGACAGGTACGGCGACACCGTGTCCGCGAAGCCGTACCCGTTAGCGGCGTCCCAGTTAATCGACCAGGTCATGACCCCCCGGATCCCCGGCCAGGTCTGCGGCGGCACGAAGCTACCGCAGTTGGCGCCGGAGGCCAGGCAGTCGAGCGCGTCGTCGACGACCGACGGCGAAACGTACCCGCTGCCAGCCGCTGAGGCAGACGCGGGCAGGCCGATTCCCACCTGCGCGGGCGACAGCCCGCCCTCCAGCTCGGTGCAGGCCAGAGCGGTGATGAAGTTCTCCGTCCCCTCGGCGTAGACGTTCCCGTCGCAGCCGTTCATCGTGCCCGAGTTGTAGTACTGGGTGTTGATCATCGTGAGGATCGACTTGATGTCGAGCGCCAGCTGGAAGTAGTCGTCGCCGGTGCTCTGGGTGTCGACGGTCTGCGGGGCGAGGGTGATGATGAGGCTCGAGCCCACGTCGCTCTCCAGCTGCTCGAGCGCGGAGGCCATGTAGGCGGGGTTGACCCCGTTCTCCAGATCGACGTCCACGCCGTTGAACCCGTACTGCTGGATGAGCGCGTAGACGCTGCTGGCGAACGCGCTCGCGCTGGCGGCGTCGTCGACCGAGATCGCGCCGTCCGCGCCGCCGACCGAGAGGATGACCTTCTGGCCCCGCGCCTGCAGCGTCGCGATGTCGTTGATGAACTGCTGCTGGCTGTACCCGCCGAGATCCGACGCCAGCGTCGGGTCGAGGCTGAACGAGACCTGGCCAGGGGTACCGGTGGCGGCGCCGAAGGCCACCGCGACCAGGTTGTAGCTGGTCGGCACCGACGCCAGGGTGAGCGGGGTGGCGCCGTTGGCGAAGTCCTGCCAGTACCCCATCAGGAGGTGCGCGGGCAGCCCGCCCGAACCCCCGCCACCGCCCGAGGATGAGGCCGACGTGGTCGCGCTGACCGAATTCGACGCCGGCGACTGGCCAGCCGAGTTGTAGGCGCTGACGGTGAACGTATAACCGGTCGAGGCGGCCAGACCGGTCACGGTGTCGCTGGTGCCGGTGACGTTCCCCACCTGGCTGCCGTCCTCCGACACGTAATAGCCGGTCACGGTGCCCGACGGCGCCGCCCAGGACAGCGAGACCGACGACGACGTGGTCCCGGTAACCGCCAGGTTGGCAGGCGCGGCCGGAGCCGTCGTCCCGCCGCTCCCGCCACCGCCGCCACTCCCGGCCGCGCCGGTCAGCGTCAGATCGTCGGCGTAGAACTCCGGTTGCGCGTACCAGCCGTTGACGTAGATGGTCACGCTGGTGGCGGCCGGGCCGGTGGTGAAGCTGGTCGACAGCTCGGTCCAGCTCGCCGCCGACGGCGTCCAGTCGCTGGTGTCGGTGCCGCCGGTGCCGCTGTCGCCGAGGTAGACGTAGTCGCCCTCGACCCAGCCGCTCAGCGAGTACGACGACGACGGCTGGACGCTGACGACCTGGCTGCAGCGCGCGTAGTCGCTGTTGGTCGGCGTTCCCGCCAGCGCGTAGGCCGAGCCGGGGTAGACCGGCGAGGTCACCACGGTGTCGCCCGCCGAGCAGGTCCAGCCGGACGTGCTGCCGGTGGCGAAGTCGCCGTTGACGAGGAGGTTAGCCGAAGCGGCGGCGGACGCAGCCGGCGCCACCGCGGCGACGCCGAGGCCGAGGCCGAGCAGACAGGCCGCGACCAGCGACAGCCATCGCAGTCGGCCAAGGAAGAACGTAGGCAGGCGGAAGCGGAGCGGTACGCGCATGACGGCCTCCCGGGGGGAACGAGGACGGCACCTAATTAATAAGTAACTTTCTTATTAATTAAGACGGACTGTAACCCCGGCCTCCGATCCCGTCAACGTATTGACGCTCGCCAACACCGGGGTTACGGTTGCCTCGCTCTTATAGGAAACTTTCCTATAAGAAATGGCTCAGGCCGAGTGGCGGCTCGGGGGTGGGCCTGACCGCGGCAAGCAGAAGAGAAGGGAACATCCAGTGCCCCGACCCACCCGCCTGCGCATGGCCCCCGCCGCCAGGCATCCGGCCCGCCTGCTGATCCTCGCCGTCGCCGTCGTGCTCGGCCTCGCGACCACCGTCGCCGTCCTCGTCACCGGCGGCGGCACCGCGCGAGCGGCCACCACCTGGCCGGCCCACGTGTTCGCGCCCTACGTCGACACCGGCCTCAGCAACACCACGCTCACCACCGTCGCGGCCGACGACGGGACCAAGTTCTTCACCCTCGCGTTCGTCAACGGCGCCGGCTGCCAGTGGTCGCTGCCCCAGTCCGGCTGGCAGTCGCAGGTCTCCGCCCTGCAGGCCGAGGGCGGTGACGTCAGCATCTCGTTCGGCGGCTACACGGTCGACACCGACGCCACCGACCTCGGCGCCCAGTGCTCGTCCGCGGCGGCGATGGCGGCGCAGGTCGAGAACGTGGTCACCTCGTTCAACGTGAACCACCTCGACTTCGACATCGAGTCCAACCAGCAGACCGACGCGGCCGACCTCGCGCTCACCGCGCAGGCGCTCGGCCAGGTCCGCTCCTGGGCGAGCGGCGCGGGCGTCAACCTCACGATCTCCTACACGATCCCGATCCTGCCGACCGGCTTCACCAGCGAGGGCGAGGGCGTGCTGACGACCGCGCTCGCCAACGGCTTCACCCCGAACATCGTCAACATCATGACGATGGACTACGGCACCTCGGGGACCGAGATGGGCACCGCCGCCAACCAGGCCCTCGACGCCGCCGCGGGCCAGCTGGAGGGCATCTACGGCATCTCGGAAAGCGCCGCCTACGCGATGCTCGGCAACACCCCGATGATCGGCCAGAACGACAGCACGGGGGAGATCTTCACGCTCGCCGACGCCGCCGCCGTCGAGTCGCACGCCGCCCAGCAGGGCATCGCCTGGCTCTCGTTCTGGGCGGAGGGCCGGGACAACGGCGGCTGCCCGGGCGACACCTCGGCCTCGTCCACCTGCAGCGGCCTGACCCAGAACAGCGGCGCCTTCACCCAGGCGTTCCAGCCCTTCACCAGCGGCAGCGGCAGCGGCGGCGGCGGCGGAACCCCGACCCCGACCCCCACCCCAACCCCGACGACGTCCGGCTCGTGCGCGACCGCCTGGGTCAGCAACCAGGCTTACACCTCAGGCAACGAGGTCTCCTACGGCGGCGACGACTGGACCGCCAACCAGTGGAACTACGACGAGGTCCCCGGCGGCCCCTCCGGCGCCTGGAACAACGACGGCGCCTGCTGAGGGCCGCGGTCAGCTCCCGGGGGGCCCCGACGCGGCATCAGGGCTCCCCGGGTCGGCCGCCTCCGTATCCGTCCCGGAGCCGCCCCGGACCGTTCGGAAAAATTCGAATTTGATCGAACGGTCCCGGGCGACTCTGGCTCGTCCCCGACTCCCCGCCCGCCGGCGGACGGCTCCAGCGACCATCCCTGGCCAGCGCGGGGCGCCGACGACGGGGCGGACGAGCACGCCCCGTCGGGCGGTCGCGTCGACTCGGCTGCGGGCTGGCCGTGTCGCCGTTCGCCGCCCGCCAGGTGGCGACGCGGGCGACCGCAGCGCCCCCGCCTGTCAGCGACGGACGTGTGTGCGCCGGCACCGTGCGTCCCACGAGCCACTCTGGCTGAGGCCGGCCAGCGTTGGGGCGTTAGCGTGCGCTGCTTCGGGTCGCGGGGTGCCCCCTCCGGAACACGATGACGGCCAACAAGCCGAAAGAGCGCCCCCAACGGAACACAATGACGACCGCCGCCCGGAAGCCTGCCGACCGGGCGGCGTAAGCGCGGGTAGGTTACGACGGAAGGCGGGCGAACGCGCGCACTGGGATGGTGCCGAACCCCTCGATCCGCAGCGGCACGGCCGTGAACCTGGCCCCGGTCGGCGGCAGCTGCCCGAGGCCGGTCAGATGCTCGACGACGGGAATGCCGGCCGCGAGCAGCAGCGTGTGGGCCGGGCGGCTGTCGTCGTCAATGTCATCGATGTTGATCGCGTCGATGCCGACCAGCGCCGCCCCGTTGGCGGCCAGCCACGCCGCCCCGGCCCGGGTGAGGAAATGCGGCCGCTCGGCGTAGGCCGGCCTGCCGAACCCGGCGTCGTCGCCCGTGTGCAGCAGCACCGCCCGCCCGCGGACGTCGAGCCCCGCCAGCGCCCCGACGTCGATCGCGCGCCGCCCGGTGCCCGCCACCCGCACGACCGTGGCCGGCAGGTCGGCGGTCCGGTCCAGCGGAACCGCGCTGAGGTCGGCGCCGTCAGGGTAGCGATGGTAGGGCGCGTCCAGGTAGGTCCCGGTGTTGCCGACCAGGGTGAGCTGGTCGATCGCGAACTCGGTCCCCTGGGCGTACCGGTCGCGCGAGGCCTCCCTGGTCAGATGCGGGGCGATGACCGGACCGGGCAGCCCCGGATAGGTGATCATGCCCGCCCTGATCACGTGGTTGAGCTCGACCAGCGGCCCGGCGCGCTGGGGCCCGGCTGTCCGGTGCCGTGGTCGGACGGCCCGCCCCGGGTGCCCTTGTGCGGTTCGGGGAAGATCTCGACGTGGTCGAGCCGGACCGCGTCCGTCATCAGCAGGCCGAGCGAGGCGACGAACAACGCGGCGATCTCGGCCTCGCCGACGTCGGGCGACGGGACGTCCACCCGAAACCCGCGGGCGGTCAGCCCGCCGCCGTTGCTGAAGCTGATCGAGGCGTCAAAGGACGCGCGGTACTCGGGCACGCATCCGAGGTTAGACCTCGACGCCGACGACCGCCCCGCCGCGGACGGCCACGTACCGGTCGGGGCGGATGGTGATGATCACCCGCACGTCGGCGTCCATGATCGGGTAGTCCATGCCGTAGCGGCGCTGCAGCGAGCGGTAGAACTCCCCTCCCGGGTCGACCTCGATCGACTCGACCGTGCCCCTGACCTCGAGGAACCGGTACTGGTCGGCCGGGTCGGCGATCGACAGCGCGACCCGCGGCTCGCGGCTGAGGTTGGCGAACTTCTGCCGGGTGCTGGTGTGCGTCAGCCGGATCCTGGACCCGTCCCAGGCGAACCACATGACGCTGCTCTGCGGTGACCCGTCCGGGCGGACCGTGGCCAGGTGGGCGAAGGTCGGACGGTCGAGCAAGTCGGCGTGGCTGGCTGGCACTTCGGACATCGGGTGCTCCTTACGGGCCGGATCGATCACTGTCGCATCAGCACCGTCCTATCACCACGCCCGTGGCCCGTCGTCGCCGGACCGCACCCCGCGACCCCGCCTAGCCGGCCCCGCCTGGCCGGCCCCGCCTCGCGGCCCGCCGGGTCGGCCCGCCCGGCCGCCCCCGCCCGGCCGCCCCCGCCCGGCCGCCCCCGCCTGGCCGGCCCGAATGCGCATTTGGGCCGGCAAGATGAGCCCAAACGCGCATTTGGCTCGCTGGATACGGCGGTCGTGCGTCTACGCCTGGTTGACGCGGACGAGGTTGCCGGACGGGTCGCGGAAGGCGCAGTCGCGCACGCCCCACGGCTGCGTGGTCGGCTCCTGCACGACCTCGCCGCCCGCGTCCCGCACCGACGCGAACACCACGTCCAGGTCCGGCGCGCTGAAGTGCGGGCCGTACAGGCCGCCCTTGGCCACCAGCCCGGCCACGGTGTCGAGGTCGGCGGGCGAGCCCTGGATGTAGTTGGTGAGCACGATCGAGATGCCGGGCTGGGACGCGGCACCGACCGTGATCCACCGGAAGTCCTCCCGGGCGACGTCGTTGCGCAGCTCGAGGCCGAGCGTGTCGCGGTAGAACGCGAGCGCGGCGTCGGGGTCGTTGACGATAACGAAGCAGCTAGAAAGTGTGAGATCCATGTTCGCAACGCTACCGAGCGGACGCGGGAATGGCTTCTTTGATCCTGCTGGGTCGGGTGAGTTCCTTCGACACGCAGCTGGAGACGGCGGCCAGCGCCCGGTGATCGCGATTGCGGTAGGCGGTCGGGGTCTCGCCCGCCAGCTCGGTGAAGCGGGCGCTGAACGACCCGAGCGAGGTACACCCCACCGCCAGGCAGACCTCGGTGACGGTCAGGCCGCCGCCGCGCAGCAGCGCCTTGGCCCGCTCGATGCGGCGGGTCATCAGGTAGGAGTACGGGGTCTCGCCGTAGGCGGCGCGGAACTGCCGGGAGAAGTGCGCGGGCGACATGAACGCCGCCCGGGCGATCGCGGCGACGTCAAGCGGCAGCGCGTAGTCGCGGTCCATCAGATCGCGGGCCCGTCGCAGGTGGGCGAGGTTGGCGAGCTCCTCGGGGGTCACCTGCCCAGGGTAACCGGCCGGGCCGCCGCCGCGCGCCTCCGAGCAGGGCTGCCAGCGGGCCGGGCAGCGTCACCGCGCCGTCACGGTACCGTAATAACGGCGCTCCCCGGCGTCCGGTTCGCATGCTTTGGCCCAAAGGGGCAGGTAGCCGTGCCGATTGGCAGCCCGTGTTCACGTCGCCTTAACTCAACGCGGGCACTGGCGTTATGCGAGCTGCTCATATTGACTGCTGTCATGGCCCGCGACTCCCGAGCCGGTCACTGACAAGGTCAGCAAGGAGAAACTGCCCGTGTCCTCAGCCGCCCTGCGCGACGGCGTCCTCGCCGTCCCCGTGATCGACATCTCCAGCTTCCGCATGCCGTACGCCGACGCCGCCGCGCGGTCCGAGGTCGTCCGGCAGGTCGACGAGGCGGCCAGGACGGTCGGCTTCATGCAGATCACCGGGCACGGCATCACCGCGGCGACCCGCAACGAGTTCACCCGGGCGACGGACGCGTTCTTCGCGCTCGACATGGAGACCAAGAAGCGGTACCGCTGCCCGCCCGGCGTCAACCGGGGCTACACCCCGCCGAAGGCGGAGTCGCTGGCCAACAGCCTCGGCCTGGCGAGCGCGGCCGACCTGTTCGAGGCGATCAACGTCGGCTCGAGCCGCCGCCGACTACCCCGGCCTCGACCTGCCGGACGACGTCTACGCGGCCAACGTGTACCCGACCCGCGAGGTCCCCGACTTCGAGGCCGCGGTCAGCGAGTGGTTCCTGGCCGCGGGCGCCGTCGCCCGGACCATGGTGCGGATCTTCGGCGTCGCGCTTGGCGGCCGCGAAGACTACTTCGCCGGCGTCACCGGGCACTCGATCGACGTCCTGCGGATGAACAACTACCGGCTGCCGCACCCGGGCACGCCGCTCGAGCCCGACCAGCTCGGCATGGGGGCGCACACCGACTACGGCATCGTCACCGTGCTGTGGGCGGACCGGGTGCCGGGCCTGGAGATCCTCGGCGTCGACGGCGGCTGGCACCCGGTCATGCCGGCCGGCGGCGCCCTGCTCGTCAACCTCGGCGACGCCATCGCCCGCTGGACGAACGAGGAGTGGATCTCCACCATGCACCGCGTCGCCGCCCCGAGGGTCAACGGCGTGCTGGTGCCGCGACGGTCCGCCGCCTACTTCCACGACGGCGACGTCGACGCGCTGATCGAGTGCCTGCCGAGCTGCGTGAGCGCCGGCCAACCCGGCCAGGTACGAGCCGGTGACGGTGGGGGAGCACCTGGCCGCCAAGCTGGCCGGCTCCCGCGGCGGCCAGCTCAATCCGTACGCGACCGGGAGGTCGCGCGGCTGCGAACGGCGTGATGGATCCGGCCCAACGATGTCATGAGCCTGCCAGCGGGCACCCGATGGCCGTAGCCTGAGGCAAGTTAGGCCATGTCGTCGCGCGGAGGGCTGGGTAGCGGGTGCAGACCGACAGAGCCAGCCTGACCAACGCGCATCCAGACGGGGCCCCGGGGGACGGGGGCGGCAGCCGCGCGGCCGAGCTGATCGCCCGCGGCGCGCTGCTCATCGCCGTCCTCACCGCCCTGTCGCGGCTGCTCGGCCTGGTCCGCACGGTCGTCTTCGCGCAGAGCGTGGGCGCGGGCTGCCTCGGCACCGCCTACGTCACCGCCAACACCGTCCCCAACCTGATCTACGAGCTCGCGCTGGGCGGCGCGCTCGCCAGCGCGATGGTCCCGGTGCTGGCCCGGGCGGCGCAGCCGGGCCGATACCGACGAGGGCCAGAAGGCGTACGTCACCCAGGTCGCCTCGGCCCTGCTCACCTGGGCGGTGCTGATCCTGCTGCCGGTGACGGTGGCCATCGCCGCTGCTCGCGCGGCCGATCGCCGACCTGCTCATCCCGGCCAACCCGAACGCCACCTGCGCCCGTCCGGCCATGCTGGGCACGACCACCGACTTCATCGTCGCGTTCGCGCCGCAGATCATGCTGTACGGGGTGTCGGTCGTGCTGACCGGGCTGCTGCAGGCGTACCGGCGGTTCACCGGGCCGACGCTCGCGCCGGTCCTCGGCAACGTGGTGACGATCACCTCCTACCTGCTGCTTCGCCTCGCTCGACAAGAACCTCCCGATGGCCAGGACGCCGCTGGTGGCCCAGCTGGTGCTCTCCATCGGCACCACCATGAACATCGGCATGCTGGTGCTGGTGGCGCTGCCGCCGACCTGGCGGCTGAAGCTGCGGCTGCGGCCGACGCTGCGGTTCCCGCCCGGCGTCATCGGCAAGGCGGGCGGCCTGGCGCTGGTCGGCCTGCTCGAGTTCGTGGCCGGCGACGTGCAGAGCGTGGTCACGATCGCGCTCGCCAACGGGCGCGGCGACACCGGCGCCCTGGTGCTCGTCAACTACTCGACGCTGGTCTTCGCCTCGGTCTGCTCGGTGCTGCCGATCGCGATCGTGACCAGCGTGTTCCCGGTGCTCTCGGCCTCCGACGGCGCGGCGTTCGACCGGACCAGCGCGGGGTCGACCCGGGCGGTCATGCTGATGTCCTGGCTCGGCACGGCCGTGATCGCCGCGGTCGCGGTGCCCGCCGCGCACGTGCTCGCCAAGCAGCCGGATCAGGTCACCCAGCTGACCCAGGCGTTCCTGCTGCTACGCGCCGGGCGTGGCCGGCTTCGCGCTCGTCGTCGCCATGTCGCGGGTGATGTTCGCCCTCGGCCGGCTGCGGGCGGCGGGCATCGGCCTGGTCGCCGGGCCGCTGCTGCAGATCGCGGTCTCCATTCCGCTGGTGCTGCTGGCGCCGCCCCGGCTGGTGGTCGGCGGCGCTCGCGCTCGGCTCGACGGTGGCGCTGCTCGCGGTCGCGGTGCCGATGGTGCTCGCGGTCCGGCGGCTGCGGGGTCCGGCCGCGATCGCCGGCCTCGGCCACGCGACGGTGGCCGGGATCACGGCGGGCGCCATCGGGAGCGCGGTCGGCGTCGCGGTCACGCTGGCGCTGCCGGCCGGCGGCAAGCTGTTCGAGGCCGCGGTCGGCGCGCTCGCGGCCGCGCTCGCCCTGCTCGCCTTCGGCGTCTGGGCCTACGCCCTGGACCGGGGCGACCTGCGGATGGTAGCCGGACGGCTGCGCCGGTTCGCCCGCTCCCGGTCCTAGCCAGCCGCCTGGGCAGCCCGCCTGGCCAGCGTATTTGGGCAGATTGTGGCGCTACGGGGGGAATTGGGGATACGTTCTGGATAATGGTCGACGTGCATCAGCGGGACATGGCGGTCAGGCCCGTCGAAGAGAGCGACCGGCCGACGGTCGAGTGGCTGACGACCCAGCTGTGGGGCGCGGCCGAGGTGGCCGTGCACGACGGCGTGTTCTACCCGGCCACCCTCCCCGGCTTCATCGCCGAGCGCGGCGGCCGCATCGCCGGCCTGGTCACCTTCCAGGTCCGGCCCGGGCGTCCTCGAGATCGTCACGATCAACGCCCTCGACCTCTACCAGGGCATCGGCACGCTGCTGATCGAGGCCGTCCGGGCCGAGGCCAAGCGGCAGGGCTGCCACCAGATCACGCTGACCACCACCAACGACAACATCGGCGCGCTCCGCTTCTACCAGCGCCGCGGCTTCCGGCTGGCCGCCCTCCGCCCGGGGGCGGTGGACCGCATCGCGGCAGCGTAAACCGGAGATCCCCAGAACCGGTGATTTCGGCATTCCGCTGCGCGACGAAATCGATCTCAGCTGCCCCGTGTGAAAGGAAAAAACAAAAACGATGATCTCGAACGGTCGCGCGATTTCACCTATTCGCTTCCGTTGATCATCACCGCGGCGGGACCTCGCAGGCGGCCTTCCGTCATCCGATCACACTGGGCAGCTGCCTAATTCCGAATGCACGCACGATATACCGAGTCCGGCCGTCCGCCCGGCGGCCGCGAGAAGCCCGGTGCACACGGGCTCCCGGGGTCACCCGCAGTGCCGATACTGAACGCGACCCGCCCGTCCGCGTCCTGTCGCGAGCCCGGTGAGATGCGCTATACAGGGACATACCACTGTCCGAGGGAGCACGATGTTGCCACGAGGTAGGGTCCAAGCAACGGCGGGGGGCGAGCCGGTGCCGGTGGTCGATTCCGTCCACCGGGCAATAGCCCGCAGCCCGCTGCTGGTCCGACCCGTGCTCGCGCTTTTCGCGGTGGCATTCCTGCCCTGGCTGCTCGGGCCGATCTCGGTTTACCGCGGGCGTGCGCACCACGATGGCCTCGCTGTACGTGGCCGCGTTCGGCATGTGGACCTTCTGCGTAATTGACCTCGACCGGGCGCCCGCCAGCAGCGCCAGCGGCAATGTGGGCGCGGGTGGCCGTCGGCTGGTGGCTGGCGATGATGGCGACGCCGTTCGCGATCGCCGCGATCGCGCACGTCCGCCCGCTGTCGCGCTGGTTCGTGCCCTGCCGGACGGTGGCGTGGGCGCTGCTGTGGTCGTTCCCGGTCGGCATCCTCATCATCCAGGCCTGGTGGCAGCACGCGCAGGTCGGGGCGATCGCGGCCTGGGTGATCGCGGCGGCCGTGATCGGCTGGCGCGCGGCCAAGGGATCCCAGGAAGCCCGCATGTTCGGCCCGGACGGAGTGCTCGCGGCGTACGGCGACCCGAACGCCGCCCCGCCGGCCCCGCCCCCCGGCCCCGCCAGCCCGCCCGGGCCACGTCCGGCCGGCCCCGCCCGGCGTCCGACCGGCCCGGTGCCGCGGGCCGGGAGCACCGGCCCGGCCGGCCCGGCCGGGCACGCGCCGGCCCAGTACGGCGCGCGGGCGCAGGGCGTCGCCCAGGTGTACGCGGACCGCTCGGCCCGCAAGCGGCAGCAGGCGGCCGAGGAGGACCAGTCCGAGCCGCCGATCACCCCCGAGGACGCGCTGGCCGAGCTGGACGCGATGGTCGGGCTCGGGCCGGTCAAGGAGCAGGTGCACTCGATCTACGTGTCGATCGAGGCGGCCCGCCGCCGGGCGGAGGCGGGCTTCGGGGCCGACAAGCCGATGCGGCACTTCGTCTTCCTCGGCCCGCCCGGCACCGGCAAGACCACCGTGGCCCGGGTGATCGGCAAGATCTTCTACGCGTTCGGGCTGCTCGAGAGCGCCGACGTGGTCGAGGCGCAGCGCTCCGACCTGGTCGGCGAGTACCTCGGCGCGACCGCGATCAAGACCAACGAGCTGATCGACTCGGCCCTCGGCCGGGTGCTGTTCATCGACGAGGCCTACAGCCTGGTGAACGAGGGCGACGGGCAGAGCGACCGGTTCGGCGCCGAGGCGGTGCAGACGCTGCTCAAGCGGGCCGAGGACGACCGCGAGCACCTGATCATCATCCTGGCCGGCTACGAGAAGCAGACCGAGGCGTTCCTGGCCACCAACCCGGGCCTGGCGTCGCGGTTCGCGACCAGGATCCGGTTCCCGACCTACTCCACCGAGGAGCTCTTCGCCCTCGCCGAGCTGCAGCTGCGGGGCAAGCAGGAGCTGCTGGCGGTCGAAGCCAGGCCGGCCCTGTGGCGGATGCTTGAGGAGGTGGGCCGCCGCCGCACCACCGACGAGCTCGGCAACGGCCGGTTCGTCCGCACCCTGCTCGAGAAGGCCGGCCAGGCCCGGGACGTGCGGGTGATGGGCGAAGGCGGCGATCCCCGGGCCGAGGACCTGCTCACGATCGGCGCGGTCGACCTGGGGAAGGCGTTCGCCGAGCTGACCTCGCGGATGCGCGGCTACGAGGAGACCCCCACCCTCGAGTCCGCCATCGCCGAGCTTGACGAGCTGGTCGGGCTCGACCCGGTCAAGCAGCAGGTGCGCGCGATCGCGGCCCAGCTGCGGGTGGCGCGGCTGCGCGACCGGCAGGGGCTGACCAGCCAGCCGCCGGTCAGGCACTTCGTCTTCACCGGCCCGCCCGGCACCGGCAAGACCACGGTGGCGCGGATCCTCGGGCACATCTTCGCCGCCCTCGGCCTGCTGGTCCGGCCCGAGGTGATCGAGGCGCACCGGGCCGACCTGGTCGGCGACCACCTCGGGTCGACCGCGATCAAGACCAACCGGCTGGTCGACTCGGCCCTCGGCGGCGTGCTCTTCATCGACGAGGCCTACTCGCTGCACAACGAGGGCTACTCGGGCGGCGACGCGTTCGGCGCGGAGGCGGTGCAGACGCTGCTGAAGCGGGCCGAGGACGACCGCGACCGGCTGGTCATCGTGCTCGCGGGCTACACCGGCGACATGGACCGGTTCCTGCGCTCCAACCCCGGCCTGGCCTCCCGGTTCGGCACCCGGGTGACGTTCCCCAGCTACACCGCGCGCGACCTGTCGCGGATCGCGGTGCTGCTGGCCGAGCAGGCCGGGGACGCGTTCGAGCCGGAGGCGCTGTACGCCCTCGACCAGATCTTCGCGCACGCCGAGCGGGCCGGCCGGATCGACGAGCTCGGCAACGGCCGGTTCGCCCGCTCGCTGTTCGAGCGCGCCTGCGCCTGCCGCGACGTCCGCGTGGTCCGCCTCGGCGAGGGCGCCACCGCAGCCGACCTGACCACGCTCAGCGCCGACGACGTCCGCGGCGCCTACGCCGAGCTCGCCGCCTGACCCCTCCCCGCCCGCCTGCGCCGGGCTCGCCGCCTGACCTCTTCCCGCCCGCCTGCGCCGGCTCGCCGCCTCAGCCCCCCTGATCGCGTGGCCCACGCCACCGTCCACATGGGCAAGGCGGTCGGCGGCGGCCCGGCATCGGCACGCTGTCCTCACGGTCACCACGCGCAACAGCCAGGCCGGACATACTGATCAGCGTGGGAAGTTCGGGTCGCGGGGCGCCCCCTACGGAACACGATGACGCCTGCGGCCGGAAAACGCGGCCCCTAATGGAACACAATCATGGCTCCGCCCAGCCCTTGGGATCACTTTCTGCTGGCGCTGTTGCCTGGCCGGCCCCAGCGACCCGGCCGGCCGGGTCAGCTCGCAAGCATGGCCGGGACCGCGCGCGCGAAGGTGACGACCTCGGCCGTGTAGCGCGCCGCCTCGCTCCGGTAGAGCCCGTGGCCGGCGCCGTCGAGGATGACGAGGGTGGCGTCCGGTATGAGCTCGGCCGCGCGGCGGCCGGTCAGCTCGAGCGGGTTGTTCTTGTCGGCGTCGCCCTGGATGACGAGGGTCGGCACGTCGATGGCGGCCAGGTCGGCCCGCAGGTCGGCCGCGGCGTTGGTGTCGAAGGTGGCCAGCAGGACCGGCAGCGGCAGATCCACCAGCTGACGTCGGGTCGCGTCGCTCTGCAGCGCGGAGACGACATGACCCGGGCCGAGGAAGTCCTCCGCGCCCATGGATTGGATCGCCGCGCCGATGTCGTCGCGCATCGCCTGCCGGGCCTGGCGGAACACGTCGGGGTCGATCCCGTCCGGGTTGCCCGCCCCCCGGCGCAGCACCGGGGCGGACGGGGCGCTCAGCACCAGCCCGGCGACCCGGCCGTCCCCGTGCGCGGCCAGATAGCGGATGGCCTCCGCGCCGCCGAGCGAGTGGCCGACGAGCACGACGTCGACCAGGTTCAGCTGACGGGCGACGGCGGCGATATCACCCGCCAGGGTGTCCAGGTCGTAGCCGCGCCCGGGCACGTCGGAGCGGCCGTGACCGCGACGGTCGAAGGTGACGCAGCGCAGCCCGGCCTCCATCAGCCCCGGGATCTGGCCGTTCCACATGGCCTGACCGCTGCCGAATCCGTGCACCAGCAGAACGGGCCGGGCGTCCGGTTCCCCCCAGTCGGTGAAGTGCAGCTGAGTCCCGTCGGCGGCGCTGGCGAATGGCATGGCACGGTTCCTTTGCGTTTGGAGAGGGGCGTGCTGACAGGATCGGCGCGGTCGTGTCCGATGTCTACTACCTCGCAGGTAGTGGCCGCCCGGCGCGACCTCCGGTACCGTCGGCGGCGTGGCAGCCTCGCGGGGAAACGCGGGACCGCTGGTGCGGCAGCGCCGCCTGGCGGCCCGGTCCAGCCAGCTCGATCTGGCGCTTGAAGTGGGCGTCTCACCACGTCACCTGAGCTTCGTGGAGCTTGGCAAGTCCCGGCCAAGCCCGGAACTGCTGCTGGCGCTGGCCGAGCACCTGGACGTGCCGCTGCGGGAACGCAACGAATGGCTGCTCGCGGCCGGGTACGCGCCGCGCTACCAGCACAGCTCGCTGGATGCGCCCGCCCTCGCCCGGGTGCGGGCGGGCCTGCAGCGGATCCTCGACGCGCACGACCCTTTCCCCGGGGTCGCTATCGACCGGTGCTGGGATATCCGGATGTCGAACGCGGCCGCCCGGCGGCTGGCGGCCGAGTTCCCAGGGCACGTGACCGGTCCGGCGCCCAACCTGCTGAGGATGGCGCTGCATCCCGACGGTTTCGCCGGGCGCAGCCGCAACCTCGCCGGCTGGTCCCCTTACCTGCTGCGGAACCTGGAGCGGGCGCTCGCCCGGGACGACAGCCCGGCGCTGCGCCAACTCGCGGCCGAGGCCGAAGGCTGGCCCGGCCTGCCGCCGCGCCGCAGCTGGGCCGCCCTGGCCGGTCAGGAGATCACCGAGGCGGTCATGACCTGGCAGGTCACCGCGGGCGGTAACGAGCTCTCGTTCTTCACCATCATGAGCACGCCGGGCACCCCGCTCGACGTCACCCTGGCCGAGCTGTCGGTTGAGCTGTTCTTCCCGGCCGACGCCGCCACCGAGGAAAGCCTGAGGGCCGGCGTCGGCCGCTAAGACCGCCCGCTGCCTGGCCGGCCTGGGCAACGCAGCCGACCAGGCAGCGGCACAACGGATGCCTACCGTATTGACGAGCGCCAGGGCGTCTTGGCGCCGAGCCGGGCCGGGTCGAGGCCGGACCAGCGGTGCCCGCCGCCGAAGAATCTCGTCCCGGCCAGCAGGGTCACCATCGGCTTGGTGAACAGGAACACCACCAGGAGGTCGATCAGCGTGGTCAGGCCGAGGGTGTAGGCGAAGCCCTGCACGTCGCTAACCGCGAAGTGGTACAGCAGGGCGGCCGCGAGGAACGACACCGTGTCGGACATCAGGATGGTGCGCCGGGCGCGTTTCCAGCCGCTCTCGGCGGCCGGGCGCAGCGCCTTGCCGTCGCGGATCGCGTCGCGGAGCCGCTCGAAGTAGATGATGAACGAGTCCGCCGTGATGCCGATCGCCACCACCAGGCCGGCGATGGCCGACAGCGTCAGCGTGAAGTGCTGGTGCCGGCTGAGCAGGACCACGGACAGGTAGGCCAGCGTCGCCGCCAGCAGCAAGCTGGAGACCGCCACCGCCCCGAGGCCCCGGTAGTAAGCGAACAGGTAGATCGCCACCAGCGACAGCCCGATGATCCCCGAGGTCAAACCCGCCACCAGCGAGCTGTGGCCGAGCTGGGCGGAGACGGTGCTCTCGTTCAACAGCTGGAAGTCCAGCGGCAGCGAGCCGTACTTGAGCGCGTCCGCGAGATCGGTCGCCTGCGCCTGGGTGAACCCGGTGCTGCCGCCGCCGGTGATCTGCACGTTGCCGCCCGGGATGGGCTCGGCCGTGACCTCGGCCGAGGTCACGTTGCCGTCGAGGACGACCGCGGTCGAGTCGAGCGCCTGGTCATCGGGGTTGCCGCTGTGGGCGCCTGCGTAGTGCGAGTTGTACTGGTCGCTGGTGAGCGTCCCGAACTTCGCGGCGGCCCCGCCGTTGAGCGAGAGGTTCACCACCCACTGGGCGCTGTTCGGCTGCAGCCCGGCGCTGACCGACGTGATGTCGCTCCCCACGTAGACGGCCTGGCCAAGGACGTACTTGGTCCCGCTCGAGTCGCAGGACACGATCTGCCGGTTGAGTGCGGCCCACTGGTCGCCCTGTTGCGAGTAGCCGACCGTGTTCTGCCAGCTCGGGTTGACCATGCCGGCGCTGCCGCCGGGCCGGCACACCTCCTTGTCGAACAGCTTCGCAGTGGCGGCGTTGACGAGAGCGGAGTCGCCGTAGGCGACCGAGTTCGCTTTCGTCGCTGATGGCGGGACGTACGGCGCCTCGAGGTAGACCGGCCGGACGCTCATCTGGGAGGCGTGCGTCAGCAGGCTGACGAGGCTATTGGAGGGCGCGCCGGGCACGGTCACGTTGATCATGTCACTGCCCTGCTGCTGCACCTGGGCACCGGAGTTACCGGTGCCATTCACCCGGGTCTGCAGGACCGACATCGCCTGCTGCATCTCGCCGCTCGCGGGCGGGGTGTGATCATGGGTCTCCGCCTGCAGCACCAGGGCGGTGCCACTTGACAGGTCAAGGCCGAGATCGACCTTGAACTGCTGCTGCCACTTCCCGGGGCTGAGGGTCTCGTTGCCGAGGACCGAGATCAGCATGACGACGATGACGGCGGACAGCGCGACCAGCGCGCGGACCGATCTTGACCGGCTGCTTCTTGGGGGCGTCACTTTTTTCCTTGTCTGTCGACGTTGCACGCGCTGACGCGCTTGACAGCCGTTCAACGAAGGCAGCCCGCCCCCGGTTGCCACCCTCCCAAGCCGCAGCTCGATCCACGACAGAACTCTCCCGCCGGCGTTCTCCAGCCGCTCCCGCCGGCGTTCTCGAATCGCCGGCGTTCTCGAACCGCCCGCGTTGTCGAACCGCCCGCGTTGTCGAACCGCCGGCGTTCTCGAACCCGCTCTCTCAAACCGGCAGCGCTCTCGAACCGGTGGCGCTCTCGAACCGGCGTTCTCGAAGCGGCGGCGCTCTCGAACCAGCCTTGTGGCCCACCAGCCCGCATCTAGCGGGCCCGTGGCCCCCAGGGCTATTACCGAGATGGTCTCGTGGCCCCCAGGGCCACTATCGAAACGGGCCCGTGGCCCCCAGGGCCACTACCCGGCGGGTCGGTGGCCTCGCTGGGCTGTTTGTAGGCTGGGGGGGTGGGCGAGCAGTGGGACTTCTGGGTCGACCGGGGCGGGACGTTCACCGACATCGTGGCCCGGACGCCGGACGGCGACCTGGTCGCGCACAAGCTGCTGTCGGTCAGCCCCGCCTACCGGGACGCCGCCGTGGCCGGCATCAGGCACCTGCTCGGCCTCGAGCCGGGCAAGCCGCTGCCGGCCGAGCGGATCGCCGCCGTCCGGCTCGGCACCACGGTCGCCACCAACGCGCTCCTCGAGCGGGCCGGCGAGCCGACCGTGCTGGTGATCACCGAGGGGTTCGGCGACGCGCTCCGGATCGCCTACCAGAACCGGCCGCGCATCTTCGACCGGCACATCGTCCTCCCCGAGCCGCTCTACGACCGGGTGATCGAGGCGCCCGAGCGGGTCGGCGCGCACGGCGAGCTGATCAGGCCGCTGGACGCCGACGCCGTCGAACGGGAGCTGCGGGCGGCCTACGCGGCCGGGTACCGCGCCGTCGCCGTGGTCTGCCTGCACGGCTACCGGCACCCCGCGCACGAGCAGCGGATCGCGGCGATCGCCACCGCCGTCGGGTTCCCTCAGGTCAGCCAGTCGCATGAGGTCAGCCCGCTGATGCGGCTGGTCTCGCGGGGCGACACGAGCGTGGTCGACGCCTACCTGTCGCCGGTGCTCCGGCGCTACGTCGACGAAGTGGCGGCCGAGCTGGCCGGGGTCCGGCTGCTGTTCATGCAGTCCAACGGCGGGCTGGCCGACGGGGCGTCGTTCCGGGGGAAGGACTCGATCCTGTCCGGCCCGGCGGGCGGCATCGTCGGGATGGCGCGGACGGCCGCGGCGGCCGGCTTCGATCGCGTGATCGGCTTCGACATGGGCGGCACGTCGACCGACGTCTCGCACTACGCGGGAGAGCTCGAGCGGCAGTACGAGACCGAGGTGGCCGGGGTGCGGATGCGCGCGCCGATGCTGTCCATCCACACGATCGCGGCCGGCGGCGGATCGATCCTGCACTTCGACGACGGCCGGTACCGGGTCGGCCCGGGCTCGGCCGGGGCGGACCCCGGCCCGGCCTGCTACGGCCGCGGCGGCCCGCTGACCGTGACCGACGCCAACGTGCTGCTCGGACGGGTGCAGCCGGATCACTTCCCGCGCGTCTTCGGTGCCAGCGGCGACCGTCCGCTCGACGTCGGGCAGACCCGCCGCCGGTTCGCCGTGCTAGCGGCCGAGATCACCGCCGCCACCGGCGCCCGCCGCGACCCCGAGCAGGTCGCGGCCGGCTTCCTCGAGATCGCGGTGGCGAACATGGCCAACGCGATCAAGAAGATCTCGGTCCAGCGCGGCTACGACGTGACCAGGTACGTGCTGTCCACCTTCGGCGGCGCGGGCGGCCAGCACGCCTGCGGGGTGGCCGACGCGCTCGGCATGACCAGCGTGCTCATCCACCCGCTGGCGGGCGCGCTGTCCGCCTACGGCATCGGCCTGGCCGACGTGATCGCGATGCGCGAGGCCGCCGTCGAGGCGCCGCTGACGGCCGAGTCGGCCGCCCGGCTGCCCGCCGAGGCGTTCCGGCCGCTGGAAGAGTCGGCCCGGTCCGACCTGGCGGCCCAGGGCGCGACGCTACCCGGCATCGAGGTGACCCGCCGCGTTCACCTCCGCTACCACGGCACCGACACCCCCCTCGCGGTTGCCTACGGCACCGCGGCCGAGATGACGGCGGCCTTCGAGCGGACCTACCGCAGCCGTTTCTCCTTCTTGATGCCCGGCCGGCCGATCATCATCGAGGCGGTCTCGGTAGCCGCCGTCGCCCCCAACCATCCCGACCCCAACCATCCGAACCCGAGCCATCCCGACCCCAACCATCCCGACCCCAACCATCCGAACCCGAGCCAGCCCGACGCCAACCAGCCCGACGCCAGCCACCCGAACCCGAGCCAGCCCGGGGCCAACCAGCCCGAGGCCAGTCACCCCGACGCAAGCCACCCCCGCGCAAGCCATCTCCGCGCCGGTCCGCCGGTGACGGGCCAGCGTACCCCCGCCGAGCCGGCCGAGCGCGTGCGGATGTTTGCAGCCGGAACGGCGTCGGCCGTCCCGCTCTACCGGCGTCGCGACCTGCCGCCCGGGCAGGCCGTGGACGGGCCCGCGATCATCGCCGAGGACCTGGCGACGACGGTGGTCGAGCCCGGCTGGCGGGCCTCGATCACCGACCGGCTCGACCTGCTGCTGACCCGCGTCGGGCCGGACCCCGCGACCGCGACCAGGGCGACCACGGAGGCGGACCCGGTGCTGCTCGAGGTGTTCGGCAACCTCTTCATGGCGGTCGCCGAGCAGATGGGCGAGCGGCTCCGGTCGACCGCGCAGTCGGTCAACATCAAGGAGCGGCTCGACTTCTCCTGCGCGATCTTCGACTCCGACGGCGGCCTGATCGCCAACGCCCCGCACATCCCCGTCCACCTGGGCTCGATGGGCGAGTCCATAAAAATGGTGATCAACCGCAACCAGGGCCGGATCAGGCCGGGCGACGTCTACGTGCTCAACGATCCGTACCACGGCGGCACCCACCTGCCCGACGTCACCGTGGTCACTCCAGTCTTCCCCGCCCCGGCCGTCGCGACGCCGATCGGGCCCCGTGGCCCCCGGGGCCCGATAGAGCGGGCCCGTGGCCCCCAGGGCCACAACGCGCCGCCCGCCAACGCGCCGCCCGCCAACGCGCCGCCCGCCAACGCGCCGCCCGCCAACGCGCCGCCCGCCAACGCGCCGCCCGGTAGCGCACCGACCGCAGAACCGTGGTTCTACGTCGCCTCGCGCGGTCACCACGCCGAAATAGGCGGCATGTCCCCCGGCTCGATGCCGGCCGCGAGCACCCGCATCGAGGAAGAGGGCGTGCTGATCGACAACTGGCTGCTGGTCGAGGACGGCCGGCTGCGCGAAACGGAAACCAGGCAGCTGCTCACGAGAGCCGAGTACCCATCGAGGAACCCCGACACCAACCTCGCGGACCTGCGAGCCCAGGTCGCCGCCAACGAGAAGGGCGTCGAGGAGCTCCGCCGGATGGTCGCGCAGCACGGCCTGGACGTGATCCGGGCGTACATGGGTCACATCCAGGAGAACGCGGCCGAGTCGGTCAGGAACGTGATCGCCCGGCTGGCCGACGGCGAGTTCGCCTACGAGCTCGACAACGGGGCCACGATCCGGGTGAAGGTCACCGTGGACAAGCGCGCCAGGACCGCGACCATCGACTTCACCGGCACCAGCCCGCAGCTCGGCGACAACTTCAACGCCCCGTCGGGGGTGGCGATGGCGGCGGTGCTATACGTGTTCCGCACGCTGGTCGACAAGGACATCCCGCTGAACGCCGGCTGCCTGCAGCCGCTGACCGTGATCATCCCGCCGGGAACGATGCTGAGCCCCCGGTACCCGGCCGCGGTGGCGGCGGGCAACGTCGAGACCAGCCAGGCGGTCACCGGGGCGCTCTACGCCGCGCTCAACGTGATGGCCGAGGGGTCGGGGACGATGAATAACGTCACGTTCGGCAACGACCGGTACCAGTACTACGAGACCGTCGCCAGCGGCTCGGGAGCGGGCGAGGGGTTCGACGGCACCGACGTCGTGCAGACGAAGATGACCAACTCCCGGCTGACCGACCCCGAGGTGCTCGAGTGGCGCTACCCGGTCCGGGTTGAGTCCTACGCGATCCGGCCCGGCAGCGGCGGCGCGGGCCGCTGGCGCGGCGGCGACGGAGGAGTCCGCCGGCTACGGTTCCTCGAGCCGATGACGGTCAGCACGCTCAGCGGCCACCGCCGGATCCCCGCCTTCGGCCTGCGCGGCGGCGCCCCCGGCGCCCTCGGCCGCCACTGGGTCGAGCGCGCCGACGGCTCGGTGACCGCGATGCGCGGCTGCGACACCGCCACCCTGGCGGCCGGCGACGCCTTCGTGATCGAAACCCCCGGCGGCGGCGGCTTCGGAAGCGGCCGATCTTCGCATTCAGAAAGCGCTTGACGTACCCCGGCGAAGCAACGGTCCGTTCGATCGACCGATTTTGATTTTCGCCAAACGACTCAGGAGTCCATATTGCCGAGGCCGTTGATGTCATCGTCGGTCAGCCCGGTGGCGAGCTCGCGCAGCGCGACCTCGAGCGCGGTCTCGTCGCCGCCGGCCGCGTCGAGCACGTCCATCAGCGCGTGCAGCACCATGTGGCGGTCCTCGCCGGTGTCGAGCAGCCGCTGGGCGGCGTCCCAGAGGGCGGGCGGGCTGCCCCGCCAGAGCCGGTCGGCCAGGGCCAGGTGCCGGTCGATGTGCCGGCCGACGCCCGCCGCGCTCGGCGACCCGGTCTTGGTGTCGTGGTCGGCGCCGAGCAGCAGCCGCCGGTCGGACGGGTCGGCCGGGTCGAGCTTGGACAGGTCGACCCCGCCGTGCTTGCCCACCAGCAGCGGGAACGCGAACACGCGGCGCGGCAGCGCCTCCAGGTCGGAGTCGGGCAGCAGCCGGGCCGCCAGCTCCTCGTCGATGCCGAGCTCGGACGGGTCCCGGTAGATCCTGGTGAAGGTGGACATCGAGTCGAACAGGGTGTCAAGGGTCTGCCCGATGGCGGCGTCAGAGAGCCCGCGCTTGCGGCCGGACCAGCGGACCCAGGCGTTGACAACGTGCGGCATCGCGTTCTGGTCGGCGGCCGAAAGCACCACCTTGCGCGGCAGCCAGGTCAGCATGAAGCTCTGCACCTTGACCGGGGACATCCGCAGCGGGCGGCCGCTGTCCTGGTCGCAGCCGAAGTCGATGATCCGGTCGGTGCAGCGGCTGGCCGCCTGCCGGTCGGACAGCTCCTCGGCCTCGTCGGAGGCGAGGAACTCGGCCGCCAGCAGCGCCCGGCGCTCGCCCGTCCACAAAAACCGCCGGGACCTGGCCCCGCGCCCGGACGACGGCGACAGCGCCCGGATGCGGGACCTGATGAACGCGTGCTTGGCCGCGAAGGAGTCGCTGACCATCGGGTCCTCGGCGTCGTCGGTGGCCGCGAGCGCGGCCTCGAGCATCTTCCTGGCCGACGGCGGGTCGATCTCCCTGAAGCCGTCCTCGGGCCTGATGGCGCCGCGGGCCTCCGCTATCCGCTGGCAGTGGTCGAGCAGCTTGTCCACCTGCGAGCTGACCCAGCCGTCCTTGAGCATGCCCGACGCGTTGTAGTCGATCACGCAGACGAGCGCGTGCGGCTCCTCGCCGTCGTAGCTGTAGATGCAGATGAGCTCGTCCTGGTCGCCCCATTCGTCGGGGTTCACGTAGCATTTGGCCGCGGTGACCATGCCGAGGTGCTGGGCCCAGCCCGGGGTCCGCACGCCGGCGTCGATCAGCGTGATCGCGGCCTGCTCGGCCGCCGCCGCCTGCCGGGAGGTGCCCAGGCAGGCGATGCCCGACAGCAGCGCCAGCGCGGCCGGGGACTGCTGGCTGGCGGCGTAGTCGACCAGGCCCTCGCCGACGAGCTGCTCGACCCCGGCCCCGCCGATCGTGTGGTGGCGCTGCGGCCACCAGGTGCCGAGCAGATCGCTGACAAGCAGCTCGGCGTCGAGCGGACTGCGCACCGCGAGCAACTCCCGCGCCGCGTGCAGGAACTCGTCGAACAGCGCGTTTGAGGGCGCGGCGTTACCTGCCTGGCCGCGACGCCTGCTCTGCGGGCTCACCCTGATAGCCTTTCAGATCTTGACATGTGGAAACAGCGCTTCGCCTCGGAGCCCGCAATGGGTTGCGGCCAGTGAGAGGGAGCACTTCCATCCGCTGTAGGAGAATCTACCCATGCTGTCATCATTGTGCCCCGTGCTGGCCGTGATCTCGCCCGTGTCGCGATTTTGTGTCACCGCAGTAGCGTTCCAGACCCTGCTGATGCTCTAGTGATAGGAGTCGGCGGCGATTCGCGCTTGGCTTCCGTGCAGTTAGCTGGCAGCATCGCATCCTGGATTGTGGCACGCTTATTCTGGATGAACGCTGTGCGGGCGGCACCTAGCCGCCTCGCCGGCGCAACTGCCGCCAGGCGCCGGGCAGCGAAGTGTGGCGCGGCTGGCAGGGCAGAGCAGGAAGGAGCCGCCAGTGGCAGGCGCCTGCATGGTGGGCGAGGTGCTCGTTGAGCGCTGACACCTCTGTGCCGAAGCAGCGGGAGGCCGGATTGACAGAGTTCGAATCCTGGCTCCCTGATGCCGTCTTGCGTGACGCGTCCGCCGGGATGGCGGTCCTCGGCACCGACATGCGATTTGTCTGGGTCAACTCCGCGCTGGCGGAGCTGTTCGGCCGCCCGGTGGCGGATTTCGCCGGCCGGCCGGTGGCCGAGGTCTGGCCGGCGGTCGACGCCGCCCGGGCGGAGGCCGCGCTGCAGCAGGTGCTCGACCCAGGGACGCCCGGCGATGGAGACCTTCGCCCCCGGCGCCGCGGGCGGCAGCGCGCAGCCCGGTCAGCGGATCTTCCACTGGTTCGGCGTGCATCGACCCCGACGGCACCCTGTGCGGGGCCGGGCTGATCGTGATCGCGGGCACCGCCGGGCCGGCCACCGAGGAGGCGCTGCGGCGCAGCGAGGAGCGGTACCGCGCCCTCGTCCAGGGCGGCGCGCAGATCACCTGGGTGACCTCGCCCGAGGGGGAGATGCTCGAGGACTCGGCCGAGTGGCGCTGGATCACCGGGCAGACGGTGGACGAGTTCCTCGGCAACGGGTGGCTGGAGTCCATCCACCCCGAGGACCGCGAGCGGGTCGAGCGGGACTGGCGGGAGTCGCTGCGCACCGGCCGGCTCTTCGAAGAGCGATTCCGGATGCGGACCAGGAGCGGCGGGTACCGGCACTACGACGTGCGCGTCGGTGCCGATCGAGCGGGACGGGAAGATCGCCGAGTGGGTCGGCGCCTGCACCGACGTGACCAGCCAGCGCGAGGCCGAGGAGATGCGGCACCGGCTGACCGACCAGCTGTCGGCGGCGGCGCTGCGCACGGCCCGGCTGCAGCAGGCCACCGCGATGCTGGCCGAGGCGCTCGACGTCGAGCAGGTGGTCGAGGTGATCACCGAGGTCGGGCGGACCGCGATCGGCGCCCTGCGCTCGGCGGTGGCGCTGCTCGAGGACGACAAGCTCGGCCTGCGGGTGGTCAACCCGAGCGGGCTCGCGCCGGGCGGCCCGGACGCGGCCGGCGTGCGGCTGACGCTGGACACCCCGAGCGTGATGACCCGCGCGATCGCGACCAGGCGGCCGGTGCTGATCGCCGACCCCGAGGAGCTGCGCGCCCAGTTCGAGTCGGAGCCCGACGCGCGACGGCGGCGCCGGCGACCGGGTCCTCGACACCGGCGATGAGCAGGCCTGGGTGGGGCTGCCGCTGCTGGCGGCGGGGATGCCGCTCGGCGCGCTGCGGTTCTCGTTCCGCACGCCGCGGACGATCCTGGAGGAGGAGCGGGTCTTCCTCGAGGCGCTGGCCGGCCAGTGCGCGCTGGCGGTCGAGCGGGCGGAGATGTACGAGAAGGAGCACACCGCCGCGGTGACGCTGCAGCGGAGCCTGCTGCCCGACGAGTTGCCGAGCGTTCGCGGCTTGGTCCTTGACGCGAGGTACCTGCCGCGGTCAACTGAGGTGGGCGGCGACTGGTACGACGTGTTCCGGCTGCCGGACAGGCGGCTGGCGGTCACGGTCGGCGACGTCATGGGGAAGGGGCTGCTCGCCGCGGCGGGCATGGGGCGGGTGCGCAACGCCCTGCGCGCCCTCGCGCTGACGGACCCGCGGCCTGCGGCGGTGCTGGCCGGGCTTGACCGGCTGTTTACCGCGACCGAACGGGAGGAGCAGGTCACGACGATTACCTACCTGGTGATCGACCCCGAGACCGGCGAGGGCCAGGCCGGGAACGCCGGTCACCCGCCCGACGCTGCTGCTCACCCCCGGGGCGCTCCCGGTGCTCGACGGGGCCGAGGCGGGCACGCCGCTCGGCTGGGCCAGCCCGCGCAGGCAGCACGCCTTCCGGCTGCCGCCCGGCTCGACCGCCGTGTTCTACTCCGACGGCCTGGTCGAGAACCGCAGGCGCGGTCTCGACGCCGGCCTCGACGAGCTCGTCCGGGTCGCCGCCAGCGCGCCCGAGGAGCTGGTGGACGCGCCCGGACGACTGCTGCAGTACATGCTCGACCACATGCTGGCCGGCTATGAGCAAGACGACGACGTGACCGTGCTCGTCATGCACGTGCCGCTCGACGCGGGCGGTTCCGAGGTCGTGGCGGCGGAGCGTACGTGGGCGTCGCGGTGACCGCGGCGATCCGGCCAGCCGTCGGCCGAGGCGGACCAGCGGGGCGAGGCTGGACGACGCGCCAGTCGAACGCGTACAAGGCACTCCCGGGTGCCACCTATGGTGGTGGAGAGGAGGCGGGTGGGTTGCTGTCGAATTCCCCTTGGCAAGCGGGAAGCCTGCTTCCCGGCACGGACCAAGCGTCAAGACCCTCTCGGGAGGGCACGATTATCGCTGTTGTCATCCGGGGGGATGATCCTCGGACACGGAGGGCTCGCGCCCCCCGTTCCCCCCGGCAGCTTCCCCCAGCGAGGCGCCCGATGGCGGAAACGGCCATCGCAGCGGGCGCGCAGGACTCCGGTGGGGACGCGATGCGTACGCAGCTCAGCCAAGCTACCCAGCGAAGGAAGAGGTGACCGTGGTAGTGAGCGCTCCCAACTCCGCGGCGCGCAAGCGCTCCCGGCCGTCTGGTTCCGCGGCCCGGGATTCGCGGGTGCGCATCGGACGGCGTGTCGGAGACCGCGCAGGTCGCTGCGATCGCGGCGGTCAACGGCAGCGGCGAGCAACGGCCGGGCGGCCAAGGCCCGCGAGGAGCTGGCGGCAGTGCCGGCCCAGGACCCGTCAGCCAAGGCGGCGGGCACCGACGACTGACGCCGACCTCGATGGGGATGACCTCGACGGCGCGGTCGACGTTGACCTCGAGGACTTCGAGGACCTCGACGACGAGGCGCTCGCCGTCGACCTGGAGATCGTCGACACACTCGACGCCGACCTAGGCGGAAGCCGACGTGCCCGAGGACGCGGAGGCTGACCAGGCCGAGGACGCCGATCCGGCGGCCCCGAAGGCGGCAGGGGCGCCGCCGGGCAGGCCGAGGGCAAGGCCAGCGCCGGGGACGGCGCCGAGGACGAGGACCTCGTCTTCGGTGACGACGACGACGATCTGCCCGCCGCCCAGGTGGCGGTGGCAGGCGCGACGGCCGACCCGGTCAAGGACTACCTGAAGCAGATCGGCAAGGTTCCGCTGCTCAACGCCGAGCAGGAAGTCGAGCTGGCCAAGCGGATCGAGGCGGGCCTGTTCGCCGAGGAGAAGCTGGCGGAGATCGCAGGGGATGACCCCGGATCAGCGGATCGACCTGGAGTGGATCGCCGAGGACGGCCGCCGGGCGAAGAACCACCTGCTCGAGGCGAACCTGCGGCTGGTCGTCTGCCTCGCCAAGCGGTACACCGGCCGCGGCATGCTGTTCCTCGACCTGATCCAGGAGGGCAACCTCGGCCTGATCCGGGCCGTGGAGAAGTTCGACTACACCAAGGGCTATAAGTTCTCCACGTACGCGACCTGGTGGATCAGGCAGGCGATCACCCGGGCGATGGCCGACCAGGCGCGGACGATCCGGATCCCGGTGCACATGGTCGAGGTCATCAACAAGCTGGCCCGCGTGCAGCGGCAGATGCTGCAGGACCTGGGCCGCGAGCCGACCCCGGAGGAGCTGGCGGTCGAGCTCGACATGACGCCGGAGAAGGTCGTGGAGGTGCAGAAGTACGGCCGCGAGCCGATTTCGCTGCACACCCCGCTCGGCGAGGACGGCGACAGCGAGTTCGGTGACCTGATCGAGGACTCCGAGGCGATCCAGCCCGGCGAGGCGGTGAGCTTCACCCTGCTGCAGGAGCAGCTCCACTCGGTCCTCGACACGCTGTCGGAGCGCGAGGCCGGCGTGGTGAGCATGCGGTTCGGCCTGACCGACGGCCAGCCGAAGACGCTGGACGAGATCGGCAAGGTCTACGGGGTCACCCGGGAGCGGATCCGCCAGATCGAGTCCAAGACGATGTCGAAGCTGCGCCACCCGTCCCGGTCCCAGGTCCTCCGCGACTACCTGGACTAAACGGGCATCAGCTGGCCGCGCCGAGCAGGCGCCGGGCAAGCCAGGCACACTAAACCCCCCGGGCGACAACCTGTCTCGCCCGGGGGGTTTAGTTGCGCGTCTTCTGCCGGTCAGTTCTCCGGCTTGGTCAGACGCTGTGACTCGTCCTGAATGTCTACGGCGACCTTCGCAAGCGCCTGCGCGTGTTCCCTGCCGTGGTGGGCGCAGAAGAGCAGCTCACCCGAGTTCGGAAGCAGGACACGGACGTACGCTTGTGCGCCGCATCGATCGCACAGGTCCAGTGCGGTCAGCGGCTTGGTGGGGGCTATCGCTCCGGTCACGTCGCCTTCTCCTGGTCTCATGCCTCCGGCTGCTCCGTCCGGCTGGCTCCGGTTTGCTGCGTTGCCCTTACAGGACAGCACAACACATACCCCGGCGTCAGGCTTCCCGTGACCGGGGGGTGTACGCCACAAGCGAAAACCGCACCGACCACGCCGCTAGAAACCCGACCCAGCCAGCGCGGTCTTCCATGACCACACCACCGTTTGGGTAGTCACCGGTGAGGACCCGTGCGGTTCGTGTGCTTGATACCCAACACGCGGGTCGCGACACATTTGCGGCAACTATCCCGTCCTGTGGGCGGCGAAAGGGCGTGGCAGAGTCCCGCACCGGCCTCGGCACGCTACTCTTCGAATGTGACAGCCCACGCCTGCCGCACGTACATTCGAGAGGAGACCCCGCCGCCCGTGCCATCGCTCACACAAACCGCCCGGGCGACGGTGGATGCCGCCGACTCCTACAGCGCCAAGCACCTGTCGGTCCTCGAGGGCCTGGACGCGGTGCGCAAGCGCCCCGGCATGTACATCGGCTCGACCGACGGCCGGGGGCTGCAGCACTGCCTCTGGGAGATCTTCGACAACTCGGTGGACGAGGCGCTCGGCGGCTTCTGCACCCGGATCGAGGTCATCCTGCACGCCGACGGGTCGGCCGAGGTGCGCGACAACGGCCGCGGCATCCCCGTCGACACCGAGCGCAAGACCAAGCTCTCCGGCGTCGAACTCGTGCTCACCCGGCTGCACGCGGGCGGCAAGTTCGGCGGCGGCTCCTACACCGCCTCCGGCGGCCTGCACGGCGTCGGCGCGTCGGTCGTCAACGCGCTCTCCGCCCGGCTCGACATCGAGGTCGACCGGGACGGCAAGATCTGGACCACCAGCTTCCGGCGCGGGGTGGCGGGCGAGTTCGCCGCCCCGGGCCCCGACGCCGACTTCACCAGGAAGTCCGGGCTGCGCCAGGCCGGGACGACCGCCAAGTCCAAGACCGGCACCAGGATCAGGTTCTGGCCGGACCGCCAGGTGTTCCTCAAGGACGCCACCTTCAGCTACGACGGCCTCGCCGAGCGCGCCCGGCAGACCGCGTACCTGGTGCCCGGCCTCGCCATCGCCGTCCGCGCGGAACCGACGAGACCGACCAGACCGACGGACGACCGGCCGACCAGACCGGCGAGCACGGACATCGCGCGCGAGCTGCGCGCGGCCGAGTTCCGCTTCGACGGCGGCATCGGCGAGTTCTGCGAGCACCTGGCGACCGGCGAGAAGATCTCCGAGGTGCTCCGGCTGACCGGCGACGGCACGTTCACCGAGACCGTCCCGGTGCTCGACGACCGCGGCCACATGACCCCGACCGACGTGCAGCGCCAGCTCGACGTCGACGTGGCCGTCCAGTGGAACGAACGGCTACGACACCATCACCCGCTCGTTCGTGAACGTGATCGCCACCCCGCACCACGGCACCCACGTCACCGGCTTCGACCGCGCCCTCGCCCGCACGATCAACGAGCAGCTCCGCACCGCCAAGCTCCTCAAGAACGGCGACGAGCCGGTGACCAAGGAGGACATCCTCGAGGGGATGACCGCGGTGGTCTCCGTCCGGCTGCCCGAGCCGCAGTTCGAGGGCCAGACCAAGGAGGTCCTCGGCACCCCGGCCGTCACCGCGATCGTCCGCCAGGTCGTCTCCAGCCAGCTGTCGAGCTACTTCGAGAACCCGCCGCGCGGCGCCAAGCAGCAGGCCCGGGCGGTCCTCGAGAAGATCGTGTCCGCCGCCAAGACCCGCATCGCGGCCCGCGAGCACCGCGAGAACCAGCGCCGCAAGTCGGTCCTGGCCAGCTCGAGCCTGCCCGCCAAGCTGGTCGACTGCCGGTCGGCCGACGACCGCAGCGAGCTGTTCATCGTCGAGGGCGACTCCGCCCTCGGCACCGCCAAGCTCGCCCGCGACTCCGAGTTCCAGGCGCTGCTGCCGATCCGCGGCAAGATCCTCAACGTGCAGAAGTCGTCGCTGGCCGACATGCTCAAGAACGCCGAGTGCGCCGCCATCATCCAGGTCCTCGGGGCCGGCGGGCTCCACCTTCGACCTCGACTCGGCCCGCTACCAGCGGGTGATCCTGATGTCGGACGCCGACGTCGACGGCGCGCACATCCGGACCCTGCTGCTCACCCTGTTCCACCGCGTACATGCGCCCGATGCTGGACGCGGGCCGGGTCTTCGCCGCCGTCCCGCCGCTGCACCGGGTGGAGCTCTCCAACCCGCGCAAGGGCCAGGAGAAGTACATCTACACCTACTCCGACGCCGAGCTGCGCCGCACGCTGATCCAGCTCGAGAGCAAGGGCCAGCGCTTCAAGGACCCGATCCAGCGCTACAAGGGCCTCGGCGAGATGGACGCCAAGCAGCTCGCCGACACCACCATGGACCCGCGCCACCGCACCCTGCGCCGGATCCGGATGGAGGACGGCGCCGCCGCCCAGGGCGTGTTCAACCTGCTGATGGGCACCGACGTGGCGCCCCGGCGCGACTTCATCATCGGCGGCGCCGCCGAGCTCGACCTGTCCCGCATCGACACCTGACAACCGAAGCCACCGACGAAGGACCCCGCAGCATGCCGCCACGTCGCAGCGGAACGACCGCACCGCCTCCGGAAGAGTTCGAAGAGAACATCGTCGACATCGACGTAACCGAGGAGATGCGCGGCTCGTACCTGGAGTACGCCTACAGCGTCATCTACTCGCGCGCGCTGCCCGACGCCCGCGACGGCCTCAAGCCGGTCCAGCGCCGGATCCTGTACCTGATGAACGACATGGGCCTGCGCCCGGACCGCCCGCACGTCAAGTGCGCCCAGGTGGTCGGCGCGGTGATGGGCCGGCTGCACCCGCACGGCGACACCGCGATCTACGACTCGCTGGTCCGGATGGCCCAGCCGTGGGCGATGCGGGTCCCGCTGATCGACGGCCACGGCAACTTCGGCAGCCTCGGCGGCGACGACTCCCCGGCCGCCTACCGGTACACCGAGTGCCGGCTGACCGAGGCCGCGATGACGATGGTGGCGACGATCGACGAGGACACCGTCGACTTCGTCCCCAACTACGACGGCAGCGAGCAGCAGCCCGACGTCCTTCCCGCCGGCATCCCGAACCTGCTCGTCAACGGCACGGCCGGGATCGCGGTGGGGATGGCGACCAACATGGCGCCGCACAACCTGACCGAGGTCATCGCGGCCGCCCGCTACCTGCTCAAGCACCCGGACGCCAGCACCGAGCAGCTGATGAAGTACGTGCCCGGGACCCGACCTGCCGACCGGCGGCCACATCGTCGGCCTCGACGGGATCAGGGAGGCGTACCAGACCGGCCGCGGCATCTTCCGCACCCGCGCGACGGTCAAGATCGAGCAGCTCAACGCGCGCAAGACCGGCCTCGTGGTGACCGAGCTGCCCTACGCGGTCGGCCCGGAGAAGGTCATCGCCAGGATCAAGGACCTGGTCCAGGCCAAGAAGCTGGTCGGCATCTCCGACCTGAAGGACCTGACCGACCGCAACCGGGGCCTGAACCTGGTCATCGAGGTCCGGGCCGGCTTCAACCCGGAGGCGGTGCTGGCCGAGCTCTACCGGCTCACCCCGATGGAGGAGACGTTCGGCATCAACAACGTCGCCCTCGTCGACGGCCAGCCGCGCACGCTCGGCCTGCGCGAGCTGCTGACGATCTACGTCGACCACCGGCTCGACGTCACCCGGCGGCGCAGCGAGTTCCGCCGCCGCAAGCGCCAGGAGCGGCTGCACCTGGTCGACGGCATCCTCGTCGCGCTGCTCAACATCGACGAGGTCATCCAGGTCATCAGGACCAGCGACGACTCGGCCGAGGCGAAGAGCCGCCTGCAGCAGGTCTTCGACCTGTCCGAGATCCAGGCGCAGTACATCCTCGACACCCCGCTGCGCCGCCTGACCAGGTTCGACAAGCTCGAGCTGGAGCGCGAGCAGGAGACGCTGCGGGCCGAGATCGCCGAGCTGACCGAGATCCTGGAGAACGACGAGACGCTCCGCGCCCTGGTCGGCGGCGAGATGGCCGACCTCGCGAAGAAGTTCGGCACCCCCCGCCGCACGGTGCTGATGGAGGCGGGCGCGGCGGTCACCGCCGCCGTCCCGCTCGAGGTCGGCGACGACCCGTGCCAGGTGGTGCTGTCGGCGACCGGCCTGCTGGCCCGCATCCCGCTGCCAGGTCAAAATCCGGATGTCGAACGGTCCCTGGTCCCACCCCGCTCGTCAGCATCCTCCGGCCCCGGGGACATCGTCGCCGCCGCGGTCACCACCACCGCCCGCGGCAGCATCGGCGCGGTCACCTCGGCCGGCCGGATGATCCGGGTCAGCGTCATCGAGATCCCCCCGGCCCCGTCCGGCGAGGCCGTCTCGCTGACGGCCGGCCACCCGGTCGACGAGTTCGTGCCCGGCCTCGACCGAGGGCGAGACGGTGCTCGCGCTGGCTCCGCTCGACGGCGGCGAGTCGAGCGGGGTAGCGCTCGGCACCGCGTCCGGCGTCGTCAAGCGGGTGCTGCCCGAGTACCCGGCCAACCGCGACGAGTTCGAGCTGATCACCCTCAAGGACGGCGACCGGGTCGTCGGCGCGGTCCACCTGGCCAGCCGAGGACGCCGAGCTCGTGTTCATCGCGTCGGACGCCCAGCTGCTGCGGTTCCCGGCCTCGGCCGTCCGCCCGCAGGGCCGCCAGGCCGGCGGGCATGGCCGGCATCCGGCTGTCCGACGGCGCGACCGCGATCTGGTTCGGCGCGCTCGGCCCGGCGGCCCGCCCGTCCGGCGAGGCCGTGGTGGTGACGGTGGCCGGCCGGTCGGGCGCGCTGCCTGGCACCGGCGGCGCGTCGGTCAAGGTCACCCCGTTCGCCGAGTACCCGCCCAAGGGCCGCGCGACCGGCGGCGTCCGCTGCCAGCGCTTCCTCAAGGGCGAGGACGGCCTGATCCAGGCCTGGATCGGCCCGCCCCCGGTACTCGCCGCGACCGAGTCAGGCGTGATGGTCGACCTGTCCGACATGCAGGGCAGGCGCGACGGCTCCGGCACCGCCCTCACCCGCCAACTCGCGTACCTAGGCCCCGCCTACCGACTCCCCTGACCTAGGCAACGCCCACCGCACCCCGTAGCCCACCCCCACCGTCTGCCCAAACAACCCCACCGGTTGAGCCAACGCCCCGCCGTCTGCGCCTCCACCCCGCCGGCTGCGCCGCCGCCTCCACCACCGTTTGTGCCCAAATGCGCGTTTGGGCCGGCAAGAGTGAGCCCGAAAGCGCATTTGGGCTCGCGGGGGTGCGGTGGGGGCGCGGCTACGTGGCGGAGAAGCCGCCGTCGACGAAGACGGTCGTGCCGGTGACGTAGTCGCTGGCGGAGGACGCGAGGAAGACCGCTACGCCCGCGAAGTCCGACGGTTCGCCGTTGCGGCCCATGTGCGTCCGCGCGGCCAGCGCGGCCGAGCCGGACCGGGTCCGACGACACCTCGCGGGTGAGCGGGGTCGCCACGAACCCGGGGCAGACCGAGTTCGACGCACACGCCCGACGCGGACCACGCCTCGGACTGGGACCGGGTCAGCGACGCCAGGCTGCCCTTGGACGCGCCGTACCCGCCGCTGTTGCCGAACGCCCGCTCGGCCTGCTGCGACGTCACGTTGATGATCCGCCCCCAGCCCCGGGCGGCCATCTCCGGGCCGAACCGCTGGCCGAGCAGGAACGGCGCGGTCACGTTGACCGCGTGCATCAGGTCCCAGTGCTCCTCCGACAGCGACCCGAGCGGCGGCCTGAGGTTGACGCCGGCGCAGTTGACGAGGATGTCCGGCTCGCCGAAGGCGGCCGCCGCAGCCGACGCGCCCCGGCGCACCTCGGCCCGGTCGGCCAGGTCGGCGCTCACCCACGCGACCTCGCAGCCCGAGTCGCGCATCGACTTGCAGGTGGCGGAGAGCCGGGTGGGGTCTCGCGCCACGATCACGACCCGGGCGCCCGCGAACGCGAGCGCGGAGGCCATCGCCTCCCCGATTCCAGAACTCCCGCCAGTGACCACTGCCACTCGGCCCTCGAGCGAGAACAGTTCTTTCAGGAACCCGGTCATGACGCATTGCTTACCACACGGTGGCTAGCCGCCAGGCCGACAGTCACCCAAATGTGCCTGAACCGTATCTAAAGAGTTCGATGTAGTACGGGAGCTGTGTTTCCCCGCTTGGAGGACGCCTACAGCATCGGGCGGGCGCCGATCAGGTTAAGCGCGTGCGCGGCCAGCCGGCAGCCGCTGCCCAGCGCCTCCACCGGCGGCTTCTTGTCCAGCCAGGGCGGCAGGAAGCCGGCCACGAAGGCATCGCCCGCGCCGGTCCCGTCGATGACCCGCTCGACCGGCGGGGCCGGGACGCGCACCGGGGGACGGCCGTTGGCGAAGAACAGCGCCCCCTCGGCCCCGAGCTTGATGACGACCTGCGGGTACCAGGCGGTGAGGACCCGGGCGGCCGCCTCGGGGTCCTCCCGGCCGGTCAGCACCTTGGCCTGCGCGACGTTCACGAACAGCAGCACCGCGTTGCCGGTGAGCTCGAAGAACGGCTCGGCCCCGACCCGCTCGAGCGGCGCCGCCGACGCGCCGTCGACCGACGTCGACATCCCGACCCGGCGGGCGAAGTCGAGCGCGGACAGGGCCGACGCCCGCGACCCCTCCGACAGCAGCGTGTACCCGGACACGTGCAGGTGCGCGCCCGGCACGAACAGGTCGTGGGGCAGGTCCTCGGGGGCCAGCGCGGCGTTGGCGCCCGGGTCGGAGAGCATGGTGCGCTCGCCCTTGTGCGTGACCATGACCACGCAGGTCCCGGTCGGCCGCTCGGGGTCCATCACCAGGCGGGCGTCGACGCCGTAGCCCATCAGCTCCATGTCACGGTTCCGGCCGGCGATGTCGGCGCCGCGCCGGCCGATGAACGCGACGTCGGCGCCGTCGGCGGCCGCCCACGCGGCCACGTTGGCGCCGGAGCCGCCACCGTGCGTGGTCACCTTGGCGGGGGTGTCGCTGCCGCGCGCAAGCGGCAGCGTCGCGTGCGCGACGGTATCCGTCATCAAGTCGCCAATGACAACGATGCGGGCCATGGTCGTCATCACCTCATCATCAAGCGGCTATCAGGGGGCAGGGCCCGGAACTCAGTCGCCGTGTGCGTCGTTGCAGGTAGTCGGCGGCCTGAACCTGATCAGGGGACTCCCTACGGTATCTTCCCTGGCCCGCTGCTGGCCACTGCCCCGGGCGGTAGTTATCGCATTGGTAATTCCCGATGGCCCCGCGTCCCAGCTTGCGCGGCGTTTTCGCCTACGATCCGTAGGCATGGTGGACGGACCTGGTACCGCTGGCGCGGGACTACGGCATCGCCCGGCAGGCCCGCGGGTTCTCGCAGCAGCAGCTCGCGGGCATGGCCGGGGTCAGCAGGCAGGCGGTCTCGGCCGTCGAGTCGGGTCATTCCGACCCGTCGCTGCGGGTGGCGCTCGCCCTCGCCCAGGCGCTCGGCATGTCGGTCGAGCAGCTGTTCGGGCCGGGCGAGCCGGCCGCGCCGGTGACCGCGGTAAGCGTGGCCCCGCTGGCCGGCCACGGAACCGGGGCCGGGCCGGGCCCGGGCGCGGAGCGCGCGGGCGGCGTGCGGGTGATGCTCGCCCCGGTCGGCGACCGGTTCGTCGCCCTCCCGCTGCGCGGCGACACCGGCGTCGGCCTCGGCTTCCTGCCGGCCGGCGGCCTCGCCGCCCGCAGCGGCCTCGCCGCCCGCAGTGGCCTCGCCGCCCGCAGCAACCTCGCCGCCCGCGGCGGCGGCACCGCGCCGTCGGCCGAGAACGCCGCGCGCTCAATGGGACTGCCTCGCTCAATGGGACTGCCTCGCTCGATGGGACCGCGACGCCCGACGGGACGGTCCCGCTGAGGCGCCCGCTGCGTTCGAGGAGATCGCCGTCCGCCCGATCGGCCCGCCCCGCCCCACGGTCGTCGTGGCCGGCTGCGACCCGGCCCTGCCGCTGCTCGCCACCCCGCTGTCGCTGCTCGACCCGCCGGTCGCCTTCGCCTGGTGGCCGTGCGGCTCCGGCGAGGCGCTCCGGCTCGCCCGGGCCGGCCTGGTGCACGCGGCCGGCGTGCACACCCAGAACGGCGACGGCGACGGCCTCCCCGACGGCGCCGAGGTGGTGGGGTTCACCGCCTGGCGGGAGGGGCTCGCGGTCCGGCCGGACCTACGGGCCGCCGTCACCGGCCTCGACGCGATCGCGAAACGCCGGCTGCGACTGGTCAACCGCGAGCCCGGAGCGGAGGCCCGCCGCCTGCTCGACCGCGAGCGTGTCGCGCCTCAACCTCGACCCGGCCGACCTGATCGGCTACGACACCGAGGCGGCGGGGCACCTGCAGGTCGCGTCGGCCGTCGCGGCCGGCCTGGCCGACGCCGGGCGTGGCCAGCGAGCCCGCCGCCCGCGCCTACGGCCTGGCGTTCGTGCCGCTCGCCCGCGAGCGCTTCAACCTGGTCATCCCGGCCGAGCACGTCGCCTCGAGGGAGGCGCAGGCGCTGCTCAAGGTGCTCACCTCGCCCTGGCTGCTGGCCCAGCTCGCGAGCATCCCCGGCTACGACGCCGGCCACCTGCGGCGAGCGCTTCGCCTAACGCGGGCCGGCGGCGGCCGCGGCGGTCGAGCTGGCGGCGCTGCGCCATCCGGACGCGGTGCTAATGGACATCAGGATGCCGGTGCTCGACGGGCTCGCCGCGACCAGGTACCAACCGCTCGCCCCCGCCAGCGACCCCAACGCCGCCTGTCACCTACGCCAGCGACCCCCAACGCCGCCTGTCAGCTACGCCAGCGACACCAATAGCCTGCTCGCCGGGGGCCGGCGGTCGCGCTGCGCTGAGAATTTGCGGGGGCTGCGGGTTGTCGGCTGGCGTGGGTCGCTGCCGCTCGATGGCGCGGTTCCCGGCCGGGTCCTGGCCCCGGCCGGGGCGGCGGGCGGAGCCCGCCGGGCTGTTCGGGCCTGTGGGTGCGGGCGGGGCTGGGAGGATGGGCGCGGGCTGCCCGTGACGCCGACTTTTCCTTGGGATGAGAGCCCGTCCAATAGCCTGGCGCCGGGACCTTGACCTGAGGGTCGCCTTTTGTTGCCTTGAGCACGACGGTCAGTGTTCGGCCTTTGAGCCTGCGAGACCGGGTCCCCGGGCAGCCCGCCTGGTTAACCGGTTCCAAGCATAGGAGGCCCGGGTGGGCAACGCGAGGGCGCGGAAGATCCCCGCGCAGGTGATCGAGGACGAGGACTACCAGCTCCGGCACGAGCGGGTGGCCGGGATCGACGTCGCGAAGGCGAAGGCCGACGTGTGCACGAGGCTGCCGCCGGCCCGCGGCGGCGGCCGCCGCCGGTCGCGGGTCGAGGACGGCGTCCCGGCGACCGCGCGGGAGATCCTGGCGCTGGCCGGGCGGCTGCTCGCGGACCGGGTGCAGCTGGTGGTGATGGAGGCGACGTCGGACTACTGGCGGATCTGGTACTACCTGCTGGAGGGCGCCGGGCTGAGCGTCCGGCTGGCCAACCCGTCGCAGGCGAGGCAGCTGGCCGGCGGCCGAAGACCGACCGGCTCGACGCGCAGTGGATCGCCCGGCTGGCGGAGATGGGCCTGCTGCGCCCCTCGTTCGTGCCGCCGCCGGAGATCCGGGCGCTGCGCGACCTGACCCGCACGAGGCTGCAGCTGGTCCGGGACCGGACCCGGGAGTGGCAGCGGCTGGAGAAGCTCCTGGAGGGCGCCCTGGTCAAGCTGTCGGCGGCGCTGTCGTCGCTGGCCCGGACCAAGACCGCCCGCGCGATCTTGGAGGCGATCGCCGGCGGCGAGCGCGACCCCAGGGCCCTGGCCGCCCTGGCCGACAGCCGCGTCAAGGGCGGCCGGGCCGCCATCGAGGAATCCCTGGCGGGCATCACCCTGGCCCCCTGCCACCCCATGCTGATCCGCCTGCACCTGGACCACATCACCCTCCTGGACCGGCAGATCGCCGCGCTCGACGACGAGATCGAGGCCGCCCTGGCCGAGATCCCCGCCGCCCGCGGCATCGGCGCCGACGGCGCCGTCTCGCCCGATCCCGGCCCGGGCGCGGCGGTGCTGCCCGCCGACCGGCGCCTCGCGGAGATCCCCGGCGTCAGCCTCGAGCTCGCCCGGTCGATCATCGCCGAGACCGGCCTGGACATGACCCGCTTCCCGACCGCCGGCCACCTCGCCTCCTGGGCCGGGCTGGCGCCCGCCGCCCGCCAGTCCGGGCCGAGGAGCCGCAAGCCCGCCAAAGGCCAGGGCGACGCCTACCTCAAGGGCCACTGCACCCAGGCCGCCGCCGGCGCCGCGAAGACCGACACCTTCCTCGGCGAGCGGCTCCGCCGCCTGTCCCGCAAACTCGGCGGCACCCGCGCCAGATGCGCCGTCGGGCGGTCCATCCTGATCATCATCTGGCACCTGCTCGCCGACCCCGAGGCCAGGTACGCCGACCTCGGCCCCGACTGGCACCACCGCAAAACCGACCGCGACCGCAAAACCCGAACCCACCTCCGCGGCCTCCAGGCCCTGGGCTACGAAGTGATCATCACCCCCGCCGCCTAAAACCCAAACCCCCGCCCACCAGGCCCGCAGCCCATGACGCCCCGGGCCCTTAACCCACGCCCGCATTTGGTGACTGATTCTCACGGTCAGGCGCGGTCGATGGCGTAGGTGACAGGTCGAGGATCCTGTCGGTGGCGTAGCTGACAGGTCCGGGGGAGCGACTACCAGTGGGCCCACTGAGGGCGCCGTGACGGAGGAAGTCTCGGGTGCGGGATGTGCTAGCGGATGGCGGCGCAGCGGACGCAGGTGAGGGCGGCCGGGCGGGCCGCCAGGCGCTCGGCGCCAATCGGGCGGCCGCATATATCGCATATTTCGTAGCTGCCGGACGTCGACCTTCCGCAATGCCGCGTCAATCGCCTCCAGATGGGCGCGCGCCCGGTCGAGCAGCGCCGCGACGTGCTGCCGTTCGAACGCGACGGTGGCCCCCTCCGGGTCGTGCTCGTCGTCGCTCGCCGGCCGAGCCGTCGGCGGCGCTGGCGACGATCGCGGCGAACTCCCGCTCGAGATCGGCGATCTGACCGAGGGTCTGCTCGCGGTCGAAATTCAGCCGCGCCTTGGCGGTCTCCGGCTCAGTCACTTGCATCGCCTATCATTTGAGAAGACAATACGCAGCGCGGGGCGTGATTCTGCCCCGAATCTTCCGGCATTGTGAAGGCTTATGACCCGCTCAGCCAGCAAAAGTTTCCCCGTTACGGTGACGCAACTGCCAATAACGCGCTGCCATATCTGCCAGCGCACCGTCGCCTATCGTCCAGGCGAGGCGGGCGCGGCGAGCGCGGCCCTCACCAAGCACTACGAGCTCAAGCACAAGGACGCGCTCGGCGCCACGCCCGTGCCCGAGGACGAGGACTAGCGCCGCCGCGCCGAGGCGGACCGCCTCGGCGCGGCGAGCCATCGCCTAGTGCCCGTAGACCGGGATGATCACCGCGCGGGCGATCGTGTGGAACCGCAGGTTGAACCCCGCGACGGCCGGCGATACGTCGGAGTCGATGCCGAGCGTCTCGACGTCGACGGCGTGCACGGCGAACACGTACCGGTGCGGCTCGTCGCCCGGCGGCGGCGCCGCGCCGCCGAAGTCCTTGGTCCCGAAGTCGTTGCGCACGTGGAAGGCGTGGCCGGGCAGTGCGCCCGCCACCCCGGCGCCCGCGGGCAGCGACGTGACCGACACGGGCAGGTCGATCACCAGCCAGTGCCAGAATCCGGAACCGGTCGGCGCGTCGGGGTCGTAGCAGGTGACAGCGAAGGACTTGGTCTCGGCGGGGAAGCCGGACCATTCCAGCTGCGGTGAGATGTTCTCCCCGGTAGCGCCCATGCCGTTGAAGAGCTGCTTGTTGCCCAGCATCTCGCCGTGCGCGATGTCCTCGCTCGCGACGGTGAAGGACGGTACGGTCGGCATGAAGTCATACGGGAGCGGCGCGCGGTCAGCCACGTAATACCTCCTTGTATCCAGCGGGTATCTAACCCAAAGCTATCGGTGCGCTACGACGGCTCGCCACCCGGCCAGACACGGCCGGACACGAGTGGCAGCGCCCGGGACCGTTCGGAATACCCTGATTGTCGGATCTTCGCACGACGCGAGCCGCACGGCGGCAGGACGGCAGGTGATGACTGCGGTGCGCACGGCGGCACAGCGGCGCCGGCCGCGAGCGGTACGGCCGAGGCGGCCGCCCGCGCCGCGAAGACGGCTGCCCAGCCTGTGGCCGCCGGTGCGCGCCGCATCCTGCTGGCCGCCGTGCTGCTCGCGGTGCTGCTCTTCCCCGTTACCAGCCTCGTCTCCGGCGGGCAGCCCCAGCAGGCGGCCTGCCGCGGCTGCGGCGGCAGCCTGCCCGCAGTCGCGCAGCGGTGGGCGGTCCCGCTGCCGGGCGGGTGGCTGGCGGGCAGCGCCGGCACCGTGCCCGCCGTCGGCCAGGCCTACGTGGCGGTGGGCAGCGGGATCGCCGTCGTCGGCGACGGGCTGACGCTGACCGCCTTCTCTCTCGCCGACGGCCGCCAACTGTGGCAGACGATGCTGAACGGGCCGGCCGGGGGTTCGATCATGTCGGTCCGCGCCTGGCCGGGAGCGGTCACCGCCGGGATTCTGGCGGCCAACGGCCGGACCAGAACCGAGGCGGTCGTCGCCGCGGCGAGCGGCACCGAGCTGCGGCACTACCCGGCGGCCGTCTTCGGCGGTGCGGTCGCGGCGTCGCTCGCGACCACCGTCGTCGTCGGCCGTAACGGCGTGACCAGCTATGACAACAAGAGCGGGCACGTCCGCTGGTACCACGCGACCGGGCAGAACAAGTCCTGGCAGGTCGACGGGACGACTCTCTACGTCGCCGAGTCCGACGGCGGCTACCTGGGCTCGTGCTCCGGTGACCGCCCTGCAGGTCATGAACCTCACGTCGGGCACCGAACGCCCGCTCAGCTCACCGCTCGGCCAGCCCTTCTCCGGCACGCTGGCGGCGGCCGCCGACGGCGTCGCGCTTTTCGCCTCGGCCAGCGGCGTGACCGCGTACAGCGGAGTCGACCGGCGGGATGCTGTGGTCGAAGCCGGGGTCGGTGCCCGAGGGGACCGACCCGGCTCAGGGCCTGGTCTACCTGACGTCGGCGGGCACCACGCTGATCGGCGTCGACCCGCTGACCGGCCAGGTGAAGACGTCGGTGTCCGGTTCCGGGGCCAACGGGACGGCGGAGATGTACGTCGTGCGCGACGGGGTGGCGCTCGGCCTCGGCGGCGGCGCCAACGGCGACGCCTGGGCCTACGACGTCGCGGCGGGCCGGGTCACCTGGACCTCGTCGTCGCTGCCGTGGCCGCATTACTTCTCCGACCTGTCCGGCCTCGGCGGCAGCGCGGCCGTCTCCGGCGACAGCGACGTGGTGGTGATCGCCGCCTGCCCGCAGCTCTCCTCCCGTCCACGTCCACCTCCCCGGCGGCCGCTGCGTGCGCCGACCCCGAGCTGGTCGCATTCACGCTTTAGCCGATTGGCCAGGCGAATTAAGGCACCGCCACCGGGTAGACGGGGCATATGAAGGCGATTGAGCGGGCCGGGCGCGCGGCCGGCAGGTCGGCCCCGCGGCTCAGCAGGCCGGGAACGCGGCCGACGCCTTCCAGCAGCGACAGCCGGCGCTGGCGTTCCCGGTCGCGGTCTGGAAGAAGTTCAACGACGACCAGGCCGGGAACCTGGCCGCGCTGATCGCGTACTACGGCTTCGTCGCGATCTTCCCGCTGCTGCTGGTGCTGGCCACGGTCTTGAATATCGTGCTCAAGAACGACCCGGCGCTGCAGAAGACCCTGACGGACTCGGCGCTCGCGCAGTACCCGGTGATCGGCCAGCAGATCAAGACCGCAGCTGGGGTCGATCCCGGGTACCGGCCTGCCCCTCATCATCGGCGCCATCTTCCTGCTGTTCGGCGCCCGGGGCGTCGCCAACGCGATGCAGAATGCGCTCTGCGAGGTCTGGGGAATTCCCCGCCAGAGCCGTCCCGGCTTCCCCATGTCGCAGGTCTGGTCTTTCGCGCTGCTGCTCACCGTCGCCATCGGGTTCATCGTGACCACGTTCCTGTCCGGCCTGGCCGGCGGCGCCGGGCACCTGCTGACCGGGGTCGGCGCGACCGTCGGGGCGGTGCTGATCTCGCTGGTGCTGAACGTCGGCGTGTTCTGGCTCGGCTTCCGGCTCGCCACCGCCCGCCTGGTGCGCTGGCGCGACCTGCTGGTCGGCGCGCTCATCGCGGCTCGTCATCTGGCAGGTCCTCCAGGTCGCGGGCGGCTACGTGGTCAGCCACCAGCTGCACCGGGCCAACGAGCTGTACGGCACCTTCGGCGTGGTGCTCGGCCTGGTGGCCTGGCTCTACCTGCAGGCCGAGGCGACCCTGTGGGCGGCGGAAGTGGACGTGGTGCTGGCCAAGCGGCTCTGGCCGGTCTCGGTGCTCGCCGAATCCGAATCCGATTCCGCCGACTCCGCCGGCCACGAAGCTGCGGAGGCCGGCGAAGCGGCCGAGGCCGGCCAGGCGGCCGAGGCCGATGACATCAAGCCGGCGACGCCGTCAACGCCGACGATTCGGCCGTTCGCGCCCGACCCGCCGCGCCCGGCCCCGCGGCCCGCAGGCGACAATGAGTCTGCGGGCGGTAACGCGCCCGCGAGCGACGGTAAGCCCTGCACGCGACGGTAAGGCAGGGAAGGCCGCATGACGGATTCGCCGCACGTGATCATCGTTGGGGCCGGCTTCGCCGGCCTGTCCGCGGTCGGCGGCTGCGCAAGGCAGGCTTCAAGGTCACCGTGATCGACAAGAACCTCTACAGCACCTTCCAGCCGCTGCTCTACCAGGTGGCGACCGGCGGTCTCAATCCGGGCGACGTCTCGTACGCGGTCGGCGGGTTCACCGTCCGGCCGCCGCACCCGCTATGTCCGCGGCGACCTGGCCGGCATCGACGCGGCCGCGCGGCGGGTGAAGCTCACCGACGGGCGCGAGCTCGGCTACGACTACCTGATGCTGGCCACCGGCGTGGCGGCGAACTACTTCGGCCTGCCGGGGGCGGAGGAGAACACCTTCGCGCTCTACAGCCGGGCCGACGCCATCGTGCTCCGCGACCACCTGATGAACGGCTTCGAGCGGCTCAGCGAGAGGTCGGACCCGAAGAGCGAGTTCGTGATCACCGTGGTCGGCGGCGGCGCGACCGGGGTCGAGCTCGCGGGCACCGCGGCCGAGCTGCGCCGCGAGGTGATCCAGTCCACCTTCCCCGACGTCGACCCGGCCCGGGTCCACGTCCGGCTCATCGAGATGGCGCCGGAACTGGTCATGCCGTTCCACCCGAAGCTGCGGGAGTACACCAGGCGGCAGCTGGTCGCACCGGGGCGTGGACATCAAGCTGAACACGGAGATCCGCGAGGTCCGTCCCGACTGCGTGATGCTCGCCGACGGGCAGGAGCTGCCGACCGACCTGACCGTGTGGGCGGCCGGCGTCGCCGGGCCGCATTCCATGACCGACTGGGGCCTGCCGCTGGGCAAGGGCGGCCGGCTGCTGGTCGGCTCCGACCTGCGCGTCGAGGGCAGCGACCGGATCTTCGCGATCGGCGACATCGCGCTGAACCAGCAGGACCCGGCCCCGCAGCTCGCGCAGCCCGCGATCCAGCACGGCAAGCACGCCGCCGAGCAGGTGGTGCACCTGGTCAAGCGGCGAGCCGACGCAGCCCTTCCGGTACCACGACAAGGGGACGATGGCCACCATCGGCCGCCGCTCCGCCATCGTGCAACTGCCCCAGGGGGTGCGGTTCACCGGGACGCTGGCGTGGCTGGCCTGGCTCGGCCTGCACCTGCTGTACCTGCTCGGCGGCAGGAACCGGGTCGCGACGCTGATCAACCTGTCCTGGCGCTACCTCGCCTGGGGGCACGGCGGCGGCGTGATCGTCGGCGACGAGCCGGATCAGCCGCTGCCCGGGGAGGCCCAGGCGATCGCTCGAGCGGACGCCGCCCGGGCCATCGACGACTCCGTGTAGTAGTGTTGGCGGCATGATGCGACGGCACCCCCGGCACGTCGAGGCCAAGGCTGGCCTGCGGAAACTTCGATCCAGGGCAACCCTCGGCGTGCTGCCTGGCGGTCGCCGCGGCGCTCGCGGCGGCCGGCTGCGCCTCGTCCTCGACCTCGTCCTCCCATCAGCGTCCTCGCCGATGAGCGCGGCCAACGAGGCCGCCATGCAGAACCCGAACCTTGACCTCGGCAGCTCGCTCTCCGGCGAGCACGCGCCGGACATCAAGCTGGTCAACCAGTTCGGCCAGCCGATGTCGCTCAGCCAGTTCCGCGGCCGGGTCGTCATCCTCGCGTTCAGCGACTCCGAGTGCACCACGGTCTGCCCGCTTGACCACGCAGTCGATGGTGCTGGCGAAGGAACTGCTCGGCAAGGCGGGCGACTCCGTCCAGCTGCTCGGCGTGGACGCCAACCCGGACGCGACCAAGGTCTCCGACGTGCTGTCCTACTCCCGCGCGCACGGCATGGTCAACCAGTGGGACTTCCTGACCGGCTCGTCCGCCCAGCTCAAGGCGGTCTGGAAGGCCTACAACATCGAGGTCGCGATCGAGGCCGGGCAGATCGACCACACCCCGGCGCTCTATGTGATCAATCAGCAGGGCATCCTCGAGAAGCTCTACCTGACCACGATGGCGTACTCCAGCGTCACCCAGTCCGCCCAGGTCCTCGCGACCGAGGTATCCGGCCTGCTGCCCAGCCACCCGAAGCTGTCCAGCATCGAGTCGCTGGCCACGGTCGCGCCGGAGGGCCCGACCGCCGCGGTGTCGCTGCCCGCGGCGGTGCCGGCCGCCAGCGGCGCGGCGGCCACGGTCACCCTGGGGCCGGGCAAGGCCCGGCTGGTGGTCTTCTTCGCCTCCTGGCTGACCGAGACCTCTGACCTGTCGGCCGAGATGACCACGCTCAACAGCTACGCCAAGGCGGCCGCGAAGAGCCATCTGCCCGCGCTGACCGCCGTCGACGAGACCGTGACCGAGCCGTCCGAGGCGGCGGTGGCCAGTTACGTCCGTTCCCTCGGCCCGCTCGGCTACCCGGTCGCGCTGGACAAGACGGGGCGGGTGGCGGACGGCTATGGCGTGCAGGACCAGCCGTGGCTCGTGCTGGTGAACGCGGCCGGCAAGATCACCTGGCAGCACGACGGCTGGGTGACGCTTCCCGCGCTCGAGAAGGCAGCCGCGGCGCACCCCTGACCGGGCCCGTCGACGCCGGCCGGAATCCGCGTGACAAGCGCGCCCGCCGTGTAGCAGGCTGTACCCATGTCTGGAGTTAACGCGTTATGTCCGGCTCGGACGTCACCAGCCTCGTCGTTGGTCTCGCCGTGCTCGCGCTGGTGCTGTTCAGGCAGCTAGCGACCCGGCGGCTGAGCGAGAACTACCGGCTGTCGGTCATCCTCGCCGTCATCGGCGTCGTCCAGTTCGTCGACTTCCTCAAGGGTCACCCAGGCAACCCCGCTGGCATCACCGCGGCCGTCGCCGGCAGCCTGGTGCTGGCGGCCGGGTTCGGCGTGGCCCGCGCGCTCACCGTCCGGGTCTGGCGGCAGGGCGGCCAGCTGATGCGCAAGGGCACGTGGATCACCGCGCTCTTGTGGATCGTCGCGGTCGCCGCCCACTACGGCTACGACGACCTGGTGGCGGGGCACATCACCGGCAAGAACGGCTCAAGCGTCGGGAACGCCACCGTCCTGCTCTACCTGGTCATCTCCCTCACCGTGCAGCAGTTCGTGCTGCTCGCCCGGGTGAAGCGGCAGGACGCGGCGGGAGAGGTGCCGACCGAGGACCTGCAGGTCCCGGTCGGCAATTAATATGCTCGACCGTATGGCCGAACGCGACTGGTACGACTGGCACGGCTACTACGACGACCCTGGCAGCGGGCTGTCGCGGCGGCTGTCGTGGGTGCAGGACCAGATCCGGGCCGCGCTGGACGGCGCTCCGCCCGGCCCGATCCGGGCGATCAGCCTGTGCGCCGGGCAGGGCCTTGATCTGATCGGCGTGCTCGCCGAGCACCCCCGCCGCGCGGACGTGACGGCCCGGCTGGTCGAGCTCGACCCGCGCAACACCGAGGTCGCCGCCCGCCTGGTCGCCGAGGCGGGGCTCGCGCAGGTGCAGATCGTCACCGGTGATGCGTCGCTGACCAGCCAGTACGCGGATCTCGGGCCCGCCGACCTGGTGCTCGCGTGCGGTCTGTTCGGCAACATGACCGACGCCGATGTGGAGGCCACGATCGGCTACTGCGCCCAGCTCTGCGCCGAGAACGGCACGGTCGTCTGGACCCGGGCCCGCTGGGCGCCGGACCTTGTCCCGCAGATCTGCGCCTGGTTCGAGGAACACGGCTTCGAGCAGGCATGGCTGTCGCCGCCGGACTACGCGCAGTGCACCGGCGCGCATCGCCGCATCGCCTCGCCCGACCCGCTCGACCCCGACGCGGTCATGTTCACCTTCACCAACCACAACCCCAAAACCGGCCCCTCCCGCTCCTAGCCCGCCGCGTCCGGATGATGTCGACGACGCCGTCGACCGATTGTCGGGTGGCCGCCGCCGAGTGCGTTCGGCTAGGCGAGGTCGCCCAGGTTGAGCATGGGGCGGCCGGCGGCGCTGGCGGTCTCGCGCTCGGCCATGTCGAGGAGCAGCCCCGTCGCGTCCAGGTGCCTGCTGATGGGTCCGATGACGCGGGCCGGGAGCAGCTGGGGGCCGCCAGGCCAGCCGTGGCCGCCGCCGTCGACGCGGTAGAGGGTGACCGGCCGGGCGCCCGGCTTCGACCAGGCCTTCCGCGTTACCGGCAGGTCGCCCGGCGGCATGTCCAGCTCCTGGATCGCCGGGGCGGTGGTGATGCCGTTCGCGCCGGCCCAGTTGATCAGGAGGGCCTCCGCGCCGACCACGATGTCCTCGCCCGGCAGCTCGCCGTGCTTGGCCGCGCGCCGCTTGAGCACCCGGCCCGATAGCCCCCGTCTGGTCAGCGGTCCGCCGTCGTAGGGCGCGGTGCGGTCGGCGGTCCCGATGACGAGCGTCATCCCGACCCGGAGCTGAGGGGTCGGGGGAGAGGCGGCGACTGCACTCGAGCGCCGTCCCGGCGACGAGGAACAGACCGGTCACCGGGAGCAGGCCGTGCCTCGCGACGTGCTCGGCGTACCGCGCGCCCTGGGACAGGCCGGTCAGGAAGACCGGCCACGAGCTGGCGGCGCCGAGGCCCTCCAGGTGGGTGGTCAGCTCGAGCAGGAACCGCGCGTCGTCAAGCTTGGGCTCGGCGTCCGGCGGCCGGATCGGATGCCAGGCCTCCTGCCAGCCATCGGGGAAGACCACGGTGATCCCCGCGGCGGGACCTCGCCTGGCCAGCCCGGTCAGCCCGGCCATGCCCTTCCCGCCCATGCCGGACCCGTGCAGCGCGATCAGCAACGGCGGCGCGGGCAGCCCCGGCCAGCGCGGCGCCCGCGCCAGCCAGAACGACCGGCGCACGCCGGCGACGTCAATCTCGCCGTGCTCTAGCTCGCTGCCGCCGTGCGCCGCCATGCGCAAATCTTAGGTTCAGAAAACCTTCTGTGCGGCCTTTGATCAGTTTCGCCAGTTAACTCGGAGAATAGGTTCATCCATCCGGGCCTGGTCGGCCACGGCGGGACTATGACATGAAATCGCCGCATTTCAGACAGTTCGATGTCACGTGATGGCATTTCCCTGATCCGGGCGAATCTGCGTCGGATTCGGCTGACCGCTTCGGCTGACCGCGACTCAATGCGCGGCGCTGAGCGGTCCTTCTGTGCTCAGGCAGACGACCACCGCCTCGTAGTCGGCATCCAGGCAGAGGCCCAGGTCGCGCCTGCGGGCGGCTGCGCCCGGTCCGGTGAGGGCCGCGCGCAGGCCCGCCAACCCGGCCGCGCCCGACGGCCCGGCGCTGACGCCGGCCGATGAGAGCGCGGCGACCGCGTCCCACGAGTCGTCGTCGCTGACGGCGATCGCCGCGTCGAGCCCGTCTCGCAGGTACGGCCAGGCAATCGAGGACGGGGTACCGCAGTTGAGCCCGTTCATCACCGTGGCCGCCGTCGGCACCGAGGCGAGCCCGCCGTCGGTCAGGCTGCGGAGCACGCACGCAGCCGTGTCCGGCTCGACCGACAAAAGCATCGGGCGGTCCTGGCGCGGTAGGCCCGACCTCCGGTAGTGCGCCACCGCCGCCTGGGCGAGGCTGCCCACCCCGACCGGCACGCTCATCAGTCCCGCCCCGGCGCCGCCGAAGGCGGCCGCGCCGGCCTCGGCGAGCTGCGCGTCGATCTCGGCGAAGAGCGTCTCGTAGCCGGCCACGATCCAGGACGGCACCTGTTCGTAGCCCTCCCAGGCGGTGTCCTGGATCAGCAGCCCGCCTGCAGCGCCGGAGAGCGCCGCGCCGCCGTCGCCCGCGCCGCCGTCGCCCGCGCCGCCGTCGCCCGGCCAAGCGTCAGCTGCGGCCTCGGCAGCCGCGCGGGCCGCCATGACCGCGCCGTCGTAGTCGGCGTCGACCACCGTCAGCAGCGCGCCCTCGGCGTTGATCCGGTCGATTACCACGTCGGGAACGCCCTTGGGCACGTACACCAAGGCCGGCAGCCCGAGCAGCCGCGCCGTCCGCGCGACCGCCCGCCCGTGGTTGCCGTCGGTCGCGGTGATCAGCGTCAGCGCGCCGAAGCGGCCGCCGGCCGCACCGAGGCGCCCTCCGGCCATCCCCGGCCCGGCGCTGGACTCAGAGGCGGCGGCCAGTGCCAGATGCGAGCGGAGCCCGTCGAGCGTCGCCGACCCCGTGTACTCGCTCCGCGCCGCCACGGCGCGGAAGCCGGCCCACGAGGCGCCGAGGTACTTGAACGCGCGCAGGTCGAACCGGGCCGACTCGTCCTTGACGAACAGCCGGCCGACGCCGAGTTCGGAGGCGAGCGCGGGCACCTCGACCAGCGGCGTCGGCGTGTAGCCGGGCAGGCGGCGATGGAACGCCGCGGCGGCGCCGTCAGGCGCTTCGCACGTCCAGTCGCGCGTGTCGGTCGCATACCAGGACTGATCCAGTGTCATGAGCCCATGATAGGGAACCGCGGGCCGCCCGTTTGGCGTCAATTAAGTTCTGTGTTAGAACTAATAATAGTTCTGTTGCAGATAGAAATGAGGACAACGATGGCGGCCGGTGCCTGGTCATGGTGACGTTGCTGCGCGAACCTGCCCGGCCGGCCGCGATCCGCGAGCACCCGCTGGCGCCGTGGTTCGCGGTCGCCACGGTCTGCTTCGGCGCGTTCATGGGGCAGCTCGACGCGAGCGTCGTGACCGTGGCCTTCCCCGCGCTGCAGCGCCAGTTCGGCACCGGGCTGGCGGCGACGCAGTGGGTCTCGCTCGCGTACCTGCTGGCGCTGACCGCGCTGCTGGTGCAGGCCGGCCGATGGTCGGATCGGGCCGGGCGCAAGCTGCTGTACCTGTACGGGTTCGTGGTGTTCTCGGCCGCGTCGGCTGCCTGCGGGCTCGCGCCCTCGCTGGGCGCGCTCATCGCGCTGCGCGTGGTCCAGGCCGCCGGGGCGGCGCTGCTGCAGGCGAACAGCGTGGCGCTGGTCGTCACCAGCGTTCCCGTGCGGGCTCGCCGGGCGGCCCTCGGCATCCAGGCGGCGGCCCAGGCCGTCGGCCTCGCGTGCGGCCCGGTGGTCGGCGGCGTCCTGGTCGCCGACGGTGGGCTGGCGCTGGGTGTTCCTCATCAACGTGCCGGTGGGGCTGCTCGCGGTGGTGGCCGGCTGGTACCTGCTGCCCCGGACCAAGGTCGGCCCGGGCAGTGCCGACGGCGGCGGCGCCGACCTGGCCGGGATCGTCCTGCTGGCCGCGTCGACGTCGGCCGGGATGCTGGCCATCTCGTCCCTGTCGGGGCTCGGCCCTGCCGGCCTGGGCCGCGGCGACGTGCCTGGTCGTTGGCGGTGACGACGGGCGCCGCGCTGGTCCGGCACTCGTGGCGGGCGGCGGCCCCGCTGCTTGACCTGCGGGCGCTCGCCGGACAGGCACCGGCCCGGCCCTCGGCGGCGCGCTCTGCGCCTACCTGGTCCTGTTCGGGCCGCTGGTGCTGTTCCCGCAGGTGATCGCCGCTCGGGGCGGCAGCGCCGCGTCGGCAGGCCTGCTGCTGACCGCGCTGCCCGGCCGGATTCGGGGTCGCCGCCGTCGCCGTCGACCGGCTGATCCCGGCCCGCTGGCCGAACCGGCGTCGGTGCCTCCTCGGCGGCGCTCTCGCGGCCGGCTGCGCCGCCGCGCTGGCGGTGCCCGCTCCCGATGCGGTATCGGTCGCGCTGCTCGGTCTGCTCGGCGTCGGCCTTGGCATATACACTCCGGCCAACAACGCCGAGATCATGGGGTCCGTCGCCGCACGGGATGCGGCGGCGGCAGGCGGGATGGTGAACATGACCCGAGGCATCGGCATCGCCCTCGGCGTGGCCGTCGTGTCGCTCGGCCTGCACGCGGGCACGCTCCTGGGGCAGCCGGACGCGGGCCGCGCGCTGTCCATGGCCGCGCTGGCGGCGGCGGCGCTGGTCGGGGTCTGGTGCGGCTACCGCGGCGGCTACCGCGGCGGCTACCGCGGCGGCCGCGGCCAAGGCAGCCGAGCCCTCCGAAGCCCGGCGGCCCCCGATGCCCGGTAGCAGCCCCCGAGGGGCGGCCACCGACACCGCGCCGCCGCCCGACGGCCTGGCCGAGGGGATCGCCCGGCTCCGCCGCGCGCTGCGCCGCGGCGCCCGCGTCGCCGATCCCGCCAACACCCTCGCGGTCGCCCAGTTCGAGCTCCTGGCGGCCCTGTCCGAACATCCCGGGGCGCGCCCTGGACAGCTCGCCCGGCTGCTCAACATGCGGCCGAACACCGTCACCACGATCGTCAACGCGCTCAGCGCGCGCGGAATGCTCGACCGTGTCACCGCCGCGGGCGACCGGCGCGCGGTCGAGCTGACCGTGACCGAGGCGGGCCGCCAGGCGGTGCTCGCCTGGCAGGCCACCAACGCCGCCGTGCTGCACCTGGCGCTGTCGACGCTGCCGGCCAAGCAGCGCCGCGCGCTCGCAGCCGCCGTTCCCGCCCTCGACGCGCTCGCCCGCGCGGTCGACCGGCTGGCCGACACTGCCGACACCGCCGACCCGCCGGTCGCGCACGCTGACCGACCGGCCGGCCAGCCTGACCCGGGCTGAGCCGTTACATCGGTTACCGGCAGAATGGCGAGCGGGACCGAGGTACAGCCGGACCGAAGGGGGCCACGTCGGATGTCATGGTCAAGCCGGCTGGCCGCGCTGCTGCCGGCGACGGTCGATCGGGACGCCGGCGGCACCGAGCCGGACCCGAGGTTCACCTTCGCCAACGAGCGCACGTTCCTGGCCTGGAGCCGGACCGCGCTGGCGCTGGTGGTGGCCGGGCTCGGCATCGTCCAGTTGCTGCCGCCGTTCCCCGGCGTCCCGGCCGGGCGTCACCTGCTCGGCGTGCCGCTGATCGCGCTCGGGGCGGTGCTCGCGATCGCCGCCTACATCGAGTGGGTGCGCAACCAGCGCGCGCTGCGTCGCGGCGAGCCGTTGCCGCTGTCGATCATGCCCTGGATCCTGGCCGCCACCATCACCGGGATCGCGATCATCGCCGCCGTCGTCCTGCTCCTGTCGGCCCTGAGATGACCACCCGCGACCCCGACCGGTCGGGCGACGACCCCGAGGAGCGCGACGCGGGCCTGGCCCGGGAGCGCACCTCGCTGTCGTGGACGCGGACCGCCATCGCGTTCGCCGCGCTCGGCGGCACCGTGCTCAAGGTGAACCTCGCCACCGGCCTGATCATCCTGGTCATCGCCCCGGTGATCTGGCAGCTCGGCCGGGTGTCGCGGGGCATGTTCCCAGGGGCCAGCGGGCGGGCCTCCCGCGATGGCCCAGGTCAGCGCCACGAGGCTGTTCCTGATCACGGTCTCGATCGTCGGGGTCGCGCTGCTCTGCCTGGTCATCGCCATCCTCGGCCGGTCCGCCCCCGGTGCGCTGCAGCTAACCGGGCGGCGGGCATAGTTGGCCCATGGATCAGCGACCAAGGCCGGCGACGGCCGAACTGCTCGATCTCTCGCCGCACCCCGAGGGCGGCTGGTTCAGGGAGACGTGGCGCGCCGCCCCGGCGTCGGTGCCGGACGGTTACCCGGGCCCGAGAGCGGCCGCCACCGGCATCTACTTCCTGCTGACGCCCGGCCAGGAATCCGCCTGGCATCGGGTCAGGTCGGACGAGGTCTGGCTGTGGCACTCGGGCGGCCCGCTCACCCTGCTGGACGGCGCCGACGGCGACACGCCGTCGGCCGCCCCGGCCGCCGCCACCCTCGGACCGGACCTGGCCGCCGGGCAGCGGCCGCAGCACCTGATACCGGCCGGCCACTGGCAGTCGGCCCGCCCGGCGGCGGCGTCCGAGGTCCTGGTCAGCTGCGTGGTCGCCCCCGGCTTCGACTTCGCCGACTTCACCCTCCTCAGCGACGCCGACACCACCAACGGCACCGACACCACCAACGGCACCACTAACGGCACCGACGCCGCCGCCGCCGACGCCGCGCGCCGGGCCCGCCCGGCATAATCTCTATTATGTCCATCGAAATGATCGATATAGCGCCGGTCGACCTGGCGCGGCTGCCCGAGGTCACCCGCGCCCTCGCGGCGAACGCCGAGCGCAACGACCGCACCGCCGACTTCCCGGCCGAGGGCATCCGCGTCGTCCACCAGGCCGGGCTGCTGACCGCGACCGTCGCCGCCCGCTACGGCGGCCCCGGCGGCGGGCTGGCCGATACCGCCCGCATCCTCGGCGCGCTCGGCCGCGGCGATCCGTCGGTGGCCCTGATCAGCGCGATGACGATGTTCACGCACGCCGCCGAGGCGGCCGCGCCGACCTGGCCGGACGACGTCTACCGGGCGGCGCTGGCCGAGTCGGTCACCGACCCGGTGCTGATCAACGCGCTCCGGGTCGAGCCCGAGCTCGGCACGCCGGCCCGCGGTGGCCTGCCCAAGACCGTCGCCCGCGCAATCGGCGCCGACGACGACGCGAGCTGGTCGGTCACCGGCCGGAAGATCTTCTCCACCGGCGCGGAAGGGCTGCGCTTCATGGCGGTCTGGGCCCGCACCGAGGACGCCGAGCCGAGGGCGGGCAGCTTCCTGGTCAGGAACGACGCCCCCGGCATCTCGATCGAGCGCAGCTGGGACCACCTCGGCCTGCGGGCGAGCCGCAGCGACGACGTGACCTTCGACTCGACCCCGGCGGTGGCCGCCATCCTCGACGCGCGGCCGGACGGTTCCCTGATGGCGTGGAATTCGCTCGGCCTGAGCAGTCTCTATCTAGGCGTCGCGTCTGCCGCGCGGGACTGGCTCGTAAAATTTTTGTCCGAACGGTCCCCGGCGTCTCTGGGTGCCCCGCTCGCCACCTTGCCCCGTTTCCAGACCGCCGTCGGCGAGATCGAGTCGGCCCTCGGCTCGGCCGCCGACCTGGTGGACGCCGTCGCCCGACGGGTCGACGTCGGCGACGAGGACGCGCTCGCCCGCGCCCCCGCCGTCAAGCTGGTCGCGACCAGGGCCGCCATCGGCGCCGTCGAGCAGGCCCTCGCGCTGACCGGCAACAACGGCCTGAGCAGGAAGAACCCGCTGGAACGGCACTACCGGGACGTGCTCTGCTCGCGGGTGCACACCCCGCAGGATGACTCGATCACGCTCGCGGCGGGCCGGGCCGCTCTCGGCCGATGGCAGACTGGTGACGGGCATCGATAAGGGAGTGCGTTGAGCGCGGTCGGCCGGTTTCAGTCGGGAAATGGCAAGTCGCCGCGGCCGCGCCGCGGCGACGGCGGACGCACCGGCCAGCTGGGCGAGGACGCCACCGTCACGTTCGCGGCCGAGCGCGAGCTGGCCGGCATCGATGACATCATCGAGCAGCTCAACCGCCAGCTGGTCGGCCTCGCGCCGGTCAAGAAGCGAGTCGAGGAGATCGCCGCGCTGCTCCTGGTCGACCAGGCCAGGCAGCGCTACGGGCTGACCGCGCCGAGGCCCAACCTGCACATGTGCTTCACCGGCGCGCCCGGCACCGGCAAGACCACGGTCGCGCTGCGGATGGCCGAGCTGCTGCACCGGCTCGGCTACCTGGAGTCCGCCACCCTAGTGCACGCGATGCGGGACGACCTGGTGGGGGAGTACATCGGCCAGACCGCGCCCAAGACCCACCGGGTGCTTGACCGGGCGATGGGCGGCGTGCTCTTCATCGACGAGGCGTACTACCTCTACCGGACGACGGACTCCAAGGACTACGGCCAGGAGGCCATCGACATCCTGCTCCAGGTCATGGAGAACAACCGCGGCGATCTCGTCGTCATCCTGGCCGGCTACAAGGACCGGATGGACGTGTTCTTCGAGTCGAACCCGGGGATGCGCTCGCGCATCGCCCACCATCTCGACTTCGCCTCGTACGACATCGGCGAGCTGAGCGCCATCGGCGCGATGATGCTCGATCGGTCCGCCTACTACCTGTCGCCCGCGGCCGAAGAGGCGCTGCGGTCGGAGGTCGGCCGGATGATGACCGAGCCGCACTTCGCCAACGCCCGCACCGTGCGCAACTCACTCGAGCTCGCGCGCCTGCGGCACGCGCACCGGGTCTCGTCCGACCTGCACCGCGAGTGGACCAGGGACGACCTCATGCGCCTGGAGCCGATCGACATCCTCGAACCCCGGTCAACCGACTAACCCCCCGCTCGGACGTTCCGAGCAGGGGGTGAGTCGCCGCGTCTGAGCGCCAGGCTCAGTTCGCGGGGAACGCCTCCGCCAGCGCCTCAGCGATGTCCTGGCCTCGGTGCGCGTAGCCGGCCGAGGTGTAGTGGATCTTGTCGTTGATGAACCAGGAGCTCTGCACCACGGCGGGCCAGTTGTATAGCCGCATGTTCGGATAGCTCGGCAGCGCCTGCTGCAGGGCCTGGTTCCAGAGCTCCATGTTCGACTCCGCGTACGGGCCGGACGACAGCAGCGATTTCACCTCCACCCACATGACCGGCTGGCGGCCGATCAGCGCCATCATCTGCTTGATCCGCGCTGACCGGCTGACCTCGGAGCCGACGGCCACGTCGGCGGTGTCGTTGGTGCCGAGCGCGATCACCCAGCAGCCGTGGTAGCCGGTCTTGAGCACCGAGCTCGCCATCTTTGCCGCGTTCGGGGTGCCGGGCAGCGACTCGACCACCGAGGTGGCCCCGACGACCTTGTCGATCGTGGTCTTGACCCCGACGTCGGCGTACTGGGCCGGAATCTGCTGGGCCTTGTTCGGCAGGTAGTCGCTGGAGAACAGCCCGTCCGAGGTGGAGTCGCCGATGTGCACGACCGAGGTGCACGACGTCCGCGGCGGCGGCGTCGGCAGCGCCGCCACGATCGCCGCGCCGGTGGCGAGGGTGGTCGGCGGGCCGCCGACGACCGGCTGGATCGTGTAGCCGCCGGCGGGTTGCACGCTCGGGGCCGGACCGGAGCTGGTGACGGCGACCTTGGACGCCGCGCCGTTCTTGCCCTGGCCGTTCGCGGCCGACGTCATCGAGGCCGCCCCGGTCGCGCCGGTCGCGCCGGAGGCGCCGCTCTGGCCGGCCGTCGCCGCGCCCGCCGCCGCCGACTGCGCCAGCGCCGCGCCGCCCCCGCCGCCCGCGGCGCTCGCCCCGCCGTGCCGCCGACGTATCGGCCGTGTTGCTCGTCTGCCCGGAGTTGGCCGAGGTCACGCCCGCGGTGATGCCGGCCGTGGCGAGCAGGCAGAGCCCGCCGATGGCAAGCGGCGAGGTGAGCACGCTCAACCGCCGGCGGCCGCCGGCGCCGGCGACCTCACGGGCACCGCCGTGGCCGCGCGCGCCGCCTACTGCGCCCGCTGCGGTGGCGGCCGCGCCGGTCGCGGCCGGGGCCGGGGCCGTCCGCCGGTAACTGCCGCGGCGGATCGGGTCCTCGACGAACCGCCAGCTCGCGGCCGCGACCGCGACGGTCACGGCGACCAGCACGACCGCCCGGACCGCGCTCACCGGCGTGCCGACGGTGCCGGCCGCCGCGGTCAGCACGATGATCGGGTAGTGCCACAGGTAGATGCCGTAGGAGCGGACGCCGATCCAGCGCATCGGGGTCCAGCCGAGGGCCCGGCCGAGCAGCCCGCCCGGCGTCGCGGCGGCGGCGACGACCAGCGCCGTCGCCACCGACAGGAGCTCGAGCCCGCCCCGGAACATGAACGACGAGTACTGATCACTCCGCCACACCAGCAGCACGACCACCACCAGGCCGGCCAGGCCGGCCGCGTCGAGCAGCCGCCGCGGTCCGGCCGAGAGCGTGCGGGCGCCCCGCCTGGTCGGGTACACCATCGCCACCGCCGCGCCGATCAGCAGGCCGAACGCGCGCGTGTCGGTCCCCTCGTACACCCGCGTCGGGTCGTAACCGGGGTGATAGAGCATGGCCATCTCGATCGCGGACGCCACCGCGAGCACGAGCGCGACGCCGGCCATCGCCCACCGCGCGCGCCCGCTCAGGAATTCGTTCCGGTCCGCCTCAACGTGGGCGCCGGGGCCTCGCAGGCGGACCCGCCGCCGATTCATCAGCCATCCCGCCAGCAGCACCATCGCCAGCACCACCCACGGCCACACCAGGTAGAACTGCTCCTCCACCGCCAGCGACCAGAGGTGGTCGAGCGGCGCGGGCGGCGCGAACCGGGAGTAGTAGGAGTCGTGCTGGAAGATGTACCACCAGTTGTTGACGTAGAGCCCGGAGGCGATGACGTCGCCTCGGTACCCGGGCACGAACGCGCGGTTGAACCCGTTCACCCACACCGTCACCACCGCGAGCATCACGAACAGGGCCGGCAGCAGCCGTCGCGCCCGTCGCAGCCAGAAGTCGCCGAGCTTGACCCGTCCGGAAGCGGCGAACTGCCCGACCAGGATGTCGGTGATCAGGTAGCCGCTGAGCGTGAAGAACACGCCGACGCCGAGCAGTCCGCCCTGCGCCCAGCCGTAGCCGAGGTGGTAGGCGATGACGGCGGTCACGGCGAGCGCGCGCAGCCCGTCAAGCCCCGGTAGATACTTTTGGTCGCTCCGAACAGGTCTCGGCATTTATCGCTCCCAGCGGTTCCACTAGTTCCCGTGCGATCAGTGCCTGGCCGCCTTGGGGGGAACGCATGCAGCTCAGCCGTTACCTATAGTTACCATAGGGCTACGGATAGAAACATCGAGTGATGCACCGCTACGGGTCGCAGCCCACTTCCTATTTGGTTACGGCCAGGTCACCGGCGCCAGCGCGGAAACGGGGCGGCCGTCACCCGGTAATCGGGGCGCGGGAAGGATCGCGGAAGACCGGGATAATGCGGCGCTCGCTGATCCGCCACCGCTCGTCCGCGCACCAGGTCAGCACGTCGTCGAAGTCGGCCACGAGGTAGACGCCGACGTCGTCGAGCGGCGTGGCCGCGTTGGCCGCGTAGTTAACCCAGGTGGACCGGGCGCGCACCAGGATCGGGCGGTCGGGGCCGCCGCCCGCGCCGGGAACGGCGTCAGGGTCGCCCCCGATCGCGCTTACCCGCAGGCCACTGTAGGTGTGCCTGGTAGAGCGAACCACGGTCCGTTCGAGATAGCGATTTCTGATCTTGACTCTGCCCCGGAGCTCAAGATCGCCGGTGACGAACAGCGCGTCCTCGGTGAACAGCGCGGCCAGCTCGTCGAGCTGGCCGTGGTCGAGGTGGTAGGCCCAGTCCGCGAGCACGGCGTCGATCTCGGCCCGGAGCAGCGCGGCCGCCTGGGCCGCCGCCGTCACAGCAGCTCCACCGGGTTGCTGAGGGTGCCGATGCCGGAGATCGTGACCTCGATCGGGCCGCCAAGCGCGACCAGGTTGACGTTCTGGATCGCCGACCCGCCGGCCGCCGACGGCTTGAGCGCGGTTCCCATCGCGATGATGTCGCCGGGCTCGAGCGTCAGGTACGACGACATGAACGAGATGACGTCGGGGACCTTGTGCATCAGGTTGGCGGTGCTGTCCGAGGTGACCAGCCGGCCGGCGTGCACGCAGGAGACGGTGAGCGCGTGCGGGTCGGGCACGCTGTCGGCGGTCGCGATCCACGGGCCGATCGGGCCGAACCCGTCGGTTCCCTTGTAGCGGGCCGGGTACGACACCCAGGTGTCGACGTACTCGATCCCCTCGGCGCCGTCCGGCCGGGGATGGATCGCGCGGTAGTGGAAGGTGTCCTGCGCCCGCATGGTCGGCGAGGTCAGGTCGTTGATGATCGTGTAGCCGAAGACGTGCCTGAGCGCGGCGTCGCGGGCGATGCCCGAGCCGCCCGCACCGATGATCACCGCCAGCTCCGGCTCCGGGTGGACCCGGCCGTACTCCTTCCTCAGCCGGATCGGCCGGCCGTGGCCGAGCAGCGAGCTGGCGGGCTTGGTGAAGGCGGCCGGGTGGCTCGGGCCGCTCTTGATCCGGTCGGCGTTGGCGCTGTTGTTGAGCGCGATGCAGATGACCTTGCCCGGCCGCGGCACCGGCGGCAGCCATTCCAGGTCGCTGACGCCGACCGTGTGCGATGCGTCGAGGTCGACCGCCGGGCCGTCGAGGATCAGCCGCTGCATGGTGATCGCCGGATCGAGCAGGACGGCCCGGCTGTCATCGCCCGGCCAGGCGACCGCGACCCGCTCGGCGTCGTCCACGCGTACCGTTCCCAGCTTCATCAGCTCGCCTCCGAGGCGATCTTAGGTCGGCCCGAGTTCCCGGGTAAGAGCCGTCGCCGCCGGGCCGGCCGGCCCCAGCCCGCGACCGGCCGCGTTTGTGCCGGCCCCCAGCGGGAAGTGATTGGCTGGCCTTCGAGAGCGGGTCTTCCCGCCAGCGCGCACCACTGGGACATGACATGACCCTGCCCCGTCGCCAGCAACGCATACTCGACCAGATCGAGCAGGCTCTGCAAGCGGCCGATCCCAAGCTCAAATCGACGTTCGCCGCCTTCGGCCGGTCGGTGCGAGCGCAGGCCGGCCCGGCCGTCGAGTCCATCTCCGACCGGCCGTCGCGCAGGACGCTGGTGATCTTCATGATGATCGTGGTCTGCCTGCTCGGCGCGCTCGTGGTCGGCATCCGCTCCACCAGCGGCGACTGTCCTGGCCTGTCATCCGACCAGGTGGTCGCGCCCGCCGTCGCGCGGCACGCGGGCTGCAGCCAGAGCACCGACGCCTGGAGCAGGGGCGGCCGCTGAGCGGTCGCCCCTGCTCCCAGCGCGGGGCGCGGCGGTACGGGGCGCGGGACAAGTTCAGCTCGGCGAGGCCGAGTCGAGCAGTTGCCGCAGCACGGTCGTGTAGTTTTCCAGGGCCTTCCGGCCGCCGTCGGTGAGGGCGACCGACGTCCTGGCGGTCACCCCGCTGCCGTTCTTCTGGGTGACCACGTACCCGGCTTCCTCGAGCTTGCGCAGATGGGTGATCAGGTTGCCGGGGGTCAGCTCGGTCAGGTCCTGCAGGCCGGTGAAGGACAGGTCGTCGCCGTCGCGCAGCGCCGCCAGCGTCACCATGATCCGCAGCCGGGCCGGGGTGTGGATGACCGGGTCGAGCTCGTCCAGGCTCATGCCCGCCGCCGCTGCTCGACGGCCGCCGTCAGCAGGAACGCGGGCCCGACGGCGAGCGCCGCGACCGCCCAGACGTTCTGCGGCCCGGCGTAGGCGCCGGCCGCCGCCACGATCACGAGCCAGAATCCGAGGCCGGCCATGACCCAGTCCTGGTCGGCCGAGAACCGGGCGAGGTAGATCAGCCCGATCACCAGGATGGGCGCCACCGCCTCGAACACGCCGACCACGGGCCGGCTCGCGCCGGCCCGCACGAGCGCGCCCTCGATCGCGAACGCCCCGCCGATTCCCGCCAGAACCGACAGGAAGAAGGTCCGCCGGCGCAGTACGGAGAGCCCGCGGACGCCGGTTTCCGCTCGGAACTGGCCCACCGAGGCGAGCGAGACCAGAACGGCGAGCAGGACCGTCGCCGCGTACCCGCCGGGGTTGACGCCGTGGTAGGGATGCTGTCCCCTGACCGTCAGCCACATCAGGCCGTCGCCGACGAGCCAGATCAGCCCCCAGACGAGGAAGGTCACCTGGTGATCGGGCCGCAGGGTCCGCCTGGCCCGTGCGTCCGCCTCGGCTATGATGGCCGCCGCGTCCGCCGCGTTCATGTTCATTCCCTGGTCAGTGCCAGTGCCATCGTTCATCTCGACCTCCTTGGAGCTCTCTCGGAGCGCCATACTTTGCACTGCAAAGCTAGCTTGCTTTGCATCGCAAAGTCAAGCTTTGCACCGCAAAGCTTGGGCCGATGCGGCCGGGCATCGACACCGTCCTCACCCTCACCTCGCGCAACAAGCAGGCCGGACATAGAGGTCAGCGTGGTCACTTCGGGTCGTATGGCGCCCCCGTCGGCGCACAATGACGCCCGCAGCCGAAAACCGCGACCCCCAACGGAACACAATCACGGCCTCCGCCGAGACCGGCTCGCCCGCACTCACCGCCGCCTCGCAACCCGGACGCGCTAACCCGAGAACACCGCCCGGGCCGGGCTAACCTGTCTCATGTCCACGCCGGCATTGCGGAGGAACCGTGACCGATGGAACTGAACTGGCTACCTTCGTCGGAGGAGTGGAAGTCAGGGGCCACGGTTTCACCGGCTTTACCGGGCGGGGAATGGCCTCCGTGGGCAGGGAAGGAATTGAGTTCCGCCTGAGTGCCCCGTTCGGCCGGGTTGCGCATAGGTATGTGAAGCGAGCCGATCTGGGCATCGTCTACCCCGTGCAGGCACGGCGGCTATCGCTGGCGAGTCTTATCGCCGCAGTGATCCCGAGTCAATCGAACACCGGCGTCAGGTTCCTGACCCCGCCGGCGGCCTGTTTGCCGACCGCGATGCCTATAGCTGCTTCCCCGATAGCGGCGAGCTGCCGAAGCTGCTCGACCTGCTCGACGAGCTGGGGTATCCGGTGGACCGGAGGGTGCGGACTTACCGACTGCACTGGATCAGCGAGGCGTAGCCGTATTGCGGGCCGCACGCATTCCAGTACGCCGACGACAGCCCCTGGCTTTCCTCGTCGGCCTAATGATCATCGCGCGGGCCCCGGGCAACCGCCCGGGGCCCGCGCCAGTCCCGCGCTAGCGGGCCAGGCCGCTCACGACAGCGGGGTTACCCGGTACAGCGCCACCCCCTCGGGCGGGACCGTCGCGCTGATCTTCCCGGCCGATGAGATGTCGAACGTGGTCTGGCCGCCGACCACCGTCGACTGGCCGCCCCAGAGGTCCTGGACCTGGTAGCCGTGCGAGTCGGCGGGCAGCCCGAGCTTCGCGGCCGTGGTCGAGATGGTGACCGGACTCGAGCTCAGCGTGGTGGTGGTGTTGAAGAGCCCGACGATCGCGTCCCCGCACGACTCCACCTTGGCGAACACCTGGTGGCCGGCCGCGGTGCCGGGGGAGCCGGTGACCGCGATCCTGGACGCGTCGATCGCGTCCTGGTCGACGCCGATGACCTGACGGTTGGTCAGCAGGCTGAGGTCGGCCGGCGAGAGCGACGCGCTGGTGCCGTAGGCGTTGGTGACCGCGCTGGTCAGGTCGCTGCCGAGGATCAGCGGGGCCGAGCCGAGCGACCACAGGCTGAGCTGCGACTCCGACGCGGCCAGGGACATGCCCGAGTCGGCGCTGCCGTCGCCGACCTCGATCGAGTCGTAGTCGTTGAAGCCGCCGGGGCCGCCGTACGGCTGCCACTTGGCGACGCTGCCGAACCGGTCGGCCGACCAGTCGTCGTAGCTGGTCAGCGGGAACACGCTCAGGCAGCCGGTGTAGGGCGGGTTGTTGCAGGCGTCGGCCGAGCCCTCATCGGGGCCGTTGAGCTCGATGTCCGGGGCGAACTCCCACTGGTTGGCGTACTCCTGCAGGGTCGGCGCGAGCTTGATCGTGTAGCTGCCCTGGGTGATGTTGAGGACCATCGGGCGGCCGGACTGCTGGATCGCGGCCTGCCAGGCCTGCACGTCGGCGCCGTTGCCGTTGCTGATCCCGTCGAGCTTGATGTAGTCCACGCCCCAGGACGCGAGCTCGTCCACGACCGAGTCGACGTAGGCCTGCGCGCCGGGCGCGCTGTAGTTGATCGCGTCCATGCCGCCGCAGTTGTAGTTGGCCTGCGACTTCGTGGTGGCGATGTCATCGGCGGTGTCGGAGGTGCCGAGGATCGGCGTGTTCGCCGCCACCGCCTGGCCCGAGATGCCGGCCGTCTCGTAGATGCCGAACTTCAGCCCGAGGCCGTGCACGTAGGCGGCCAGCGCCTGGATGCCGTTCTCCGACCCGACGTTCGGGTAGCTGGCGGTGTTCACCACCCACCGGCCGTTGCCGTCGACGTCGGGGCCCTGCGACCCGGGGCACTGGTACCAGCCGTCGTCGAGGTTGACGTACTGGTAGCCGGCCGCGGCCAGGCCGGTGCTGACGAGCGCCTTGGCCTCCCCCTGGACCTGGGCGCTGTCGGCCCCGAGGCGCAGGAAGCTCCAGCCGCTCCAGCCCATCACCGGGGTCGGGTCGGGGCCGCCGGGCGGGTAGGCGGTCGCCGCCCGGGCGCCGGCGCCGCTGGAAACGGCGTAGACCAGCACCAACGACATCGCTGTGAGCGCCGTCAGGATGAGGCGGGTCGGTCTTCTCATGGATCCTCCAGCCGCGGATGCAGGCACGGGCCGGGCCGCGGAAGCCCGCCCAGATGCCATCATGAGCGTCTGCTCGATCCAGGCCAAGAGCGCGCATGATATGCGCATGAATTCGCCCGAATCTTGCTCATTACGCGCACTAAGCGCGCATCGGGCTGCGCGACCGGCCGGATTCGGGCGCCTATACGCAGACGACCTGGCAGCCGAGGCGGCGGATCGCCTCGACCGAGGACTCCGCCGCCCGGCCGTCGGTGATCAGCACGTCCACCTCGGACATCCGGCAGACCGGGGCCAGCGTGACCCGGCCGATCTTGCTCGCGTCGGCCAGCACCACCCGCCTGCGCGCGCGCCGGAACAGGGCCGCGTTCACCCGCGCGCCGACCGGGTCGTAGTTGGTGCAGCCGGCCACCGTGTCCACCCCGTCCACGCCCAGGAACGCGACGTCGATGTTGTACTCGGCCAGGAACGCCTCGGCGCTGATCCCGACCGACTCCTGGCTGCTGCCGCGCACCTCGCCGCCGGCCACGAACACCCGCGGCCCCGGGCTGCCGACCAGGTCGATGGCGACGTTGAGGGCGTTGGTGACCACGGTCAGGTCGTCGCGGCCGCGCAGCAGCCGGATGAACTGGGAGACGGTGGTGCCGCCGGTGGTGCCGATCACCCGCGCGCCGTCCGTCAGCCGGACCGCGTGCTGGCCGATGCGCTCCTTCTCCGGCCGGTCCCGAGCGTGCTTGTAGCTCAGCGGCAGGTCGTTGAAGGCGGCGTGGATGGTGGCGCCGCCGTGCGTGCGGCAGACCAGCCGCTGCTCCTCGAGCGCCTGCAGATCGCGCCGGATGGTCGCGGCCGACACCGAGAGCTCGGCCGCGAGCGACGGCACGTCGACCCGGCCGCGCTCCACGACCGCGGACACGATCCGGTCGAGCCGCTGGCGGCGCCCCATGGACGAATCATAGGCAGGCGAATCGCGCCAGACGGCATATTTCGGGTCACTACTCGGTGTCGCCCCGCCTTGTGGTGTGATCACACATGTCGTAGAGTCGGAGAAAACGGGCCATAGTGCGCATTTTTTATGGGCAACATATGCACGTTTGCGAACAGCGTACGGCGCAGGCCGACCGCCGCCGAGCGGTCAGGACCTGGACAGCGGAGGGACCAGCGGGGTGCATCGACCTGAGGCGCACGTGCAACGGGAGATCGCGAGTCAGCCGGACTGCTGGGCGAGAGCGCTGCAGTCGGCCGGCCAGGCGGCAGCGGTACTGCCCGGGCGCGGTGAGCGGGTCGCGGTCATCGGCTGCGGCACATCGTGGCACATAGCGAGCGCGATCGCGGTCGCCCGGGAGGCGGCCGGGCACGGCCAGACCGACGCCTTCACCGCCTCCGAGCTGCCCGACCGCGACTACGACGCGGTGCTGGCGGTGACCCGCTCTGGCACCACCGCCGAGGTGCTCGACGCGCTGCGGAACCTGCGCGGCCCGGCCCGCAGGATCGGGATCACGGCCGACGCCGCCACCCCGATCAGCGAGGTCACCGACCAGCTGCTGGTCCTCGACTACGCCGACGAGCAGTCGGTGGTGCAGACCAGGTTCGCCACCACCGTGCTGACCGTGGCCCGGGCGCACATCGGGCACGACCTCGGCCCCGTCATCGAGCAGGCGCGGGCGGCGGTGGCGGCCGACCTCGACGAGGAGCTGCTTGACCGGCGGCACTACGTCTTCCTCGGCCGCGGCTGGTCGATCGGGGTCGCGCGGGAGGCGGCGCTCAAGGTCCAGGAGGCGGCGGCGGCCTGGAGCGAGGCGTACCCGTCGCTCGAGTACCGGCACGGTCCGCTCTCCACCGCCGGCGAGGACTCGGTGGTGTGGCTGTTCGGGGTCGACGACGGCGTGCTGGTGAACGACATCAGGCGCACCGGGGCGACCGTCGTCGTCACCGAGGGCGACCCGCAGGCCGAGCTGGTGATCGCCCAGCGGGTCGCGGTCGCCACCGCCCAGCGACGCGGACTTGACCCCGATCAGCCCCGGCACCTGTCTCGCTCCGTCATCTACACCGGCCAGTGACCGCGGCCATCTACACCGGCCGGTGACCGCGGCGTCCGCTACTTAATCGACCCGGCCGTGACGCCCTGGATGATGTACCGGTTGAGTACCAGCGCGAGCACCCCGGGGACGGCCGCCGCGATCACGCCGCACGCCATCAGCAGCGTGAACGGAACCACCCGCTGCTGGTCCAGGGCCGCCACGATGACCGTGACCGGCTGGGTCGACAGGTCGGTGGTGAGGATCAGCGGGAACAGGAACTGGGCCCAGCCCATCAGGAACGCGATGATGGCGGCGGCCGCGATGCCGGGCATCGCGACCGGGATCATGATCCGCACCAGGGCCCCGACCGGGGTGGCGCCGTCGACGAAGGCGGCCTCCTCGAGCTCGCGCGGGATCGTGTTGAAGTAGTTGTAGAGGATCCAGATCGACAGCGGCAGGAAGCCCGACACGTAGACCAGGATCACCGCCAGGTAGGTGTTCACCAGGCTGAGGCTGGCCATGATCCGGTAGAGCGGAATCAGCGTGGCGTACGCGGGCAGCAGCATCGTCGCCAGCACGCTGCCGAAGATCACCCGCTTGAACCTGAACTGCAGCCGGGCGAACGCGTAGGCGGCGAAGATCGCGATCACCACCGTGACCACCATCGCCCCGCCGGACTCGATGACCGAGTTAAGCAGCGACCGGCCGAGCTGCCCGGAGATGCCGTTGCCGGCCCCGTCGACGCCGAACACCGCGCGGTAGCTGGTCCCCACCAGCGGCGACGGGACGTAGTGGGCGGGCGCGCTGTCCGCCCCGGCCAGCGTGCTGAAGCTGACGTTGAGCGCCCAGTAGATCGGGAACAGCGACCACAGCAGGATGATGACGAGCATGACCACCCGCCCGAGCACCCGGGCCGGCCGGCCCGCCAGCGTCCGGCCGAGCGGCCCGGTCGCGATCTTGCTGACCGTCGGCGACGTCCGCTCGCCGCCTCGTACCGCCACCGCCATTACGCTGCCTCCGGTCTGCGGTAGAGCAGCGCCAGGGCTGCCATCGAGAGTACGGCGGTGGCGACGGTCATCAACAGCGACAACGCGTAGCCCCCGCCGAAGTTCAGGTTCTGGAACGTGGTCAGGTAGGTCTGCAGCATCACCGAGGAGCCGAGCGGCGCGATGCCGTTGAGTATGTAGACCTGGTCGAAGATGTTCAGCGACAGGATCAGCGCCTCGACCGTGCAGACGGCCAGGGCCGGCCGGATCATCGGCAGCGAGATGCGCCAGAACGCCTGCACCGGGCCCGCGCCGTCCACCCGGGCCGCCTCGTACAGGTCAAGCGGGACCGACTGCAAGGCGGCCAGGATGACGATCGCCGACAGCGGGGTGATCTGCCAGACCTGCACGATCTCGATCAGCCCGATCGTCAGCCACCGGTCGAGGCCGAGCCACACGTGATACCCGCCGATCAGGTGGGCCGAGTGCAGGGCGCTGTTCATCACGCCGAAGGTCGGGTCGTAGATCCAGCTCCAGATCACCGACTCGACCACCGCGGGCAGCGCCCACGGCAGGATGACCAGCGCGAGCACGATGCCGCGGAACCGGAAGCGCTGCCGCAGCGCCAGCGCGATCACGGTCCCGAGCACGACCGACAGCGCCACCCCGATGACGACGTACACCGCCGTGTTGACCCAGGCGCCGGTGACGGCCGAGCTCGCGAACAGCGCCCGGAAGTTGCCGAGGCCGGTGAACTGGGTCGGCGGGTTAAGCGGCGATACCCGGAAGAACGCCTCCACCGTGGTGTCCACCGTCGGCACGAACGAAAGCGCCCCGATGAACACCACCAACGGCGAGAGCAGGATGTACGGCAGCGCGCCGCCGAACATCCTGCCGCGCCGGGCCGAACCGGCCGCAACCAACGTCAGGCCTCCTACTGCGAACGTGCTGGCAGAATCATGACGAGCTCAAGCCGGGCTCAGCCGGCCGCCTTGAGCGAGCTGACCTGGGCGGCGATCGCGCTGACGGCCTGCGCGACCGTCTCCTGCCCGGCCGCCGCCTCGTGGATGTTGGTCTGCACGGCCGCGCTGAACTGCACGTACCAGGGCGGCGCGCCGTTCGGGAACGGCGCCTGCGCGTGCGCCTTGAGTATGGCGTCGAGCGGTGCCGCCTGCTCGACGTCGTTGGCCTTGATCATCAGGTCGAAGCTGGTCAGCCGGTCGGGCATCGGGAACGTGCTGACCACGTCGCCCGACCCCTTCAGCCCGGCCCACAGCGCCTGGTTCTCGGTCGCGGTGAACCACTTGATGAACTTCACCGCCCCGGCCACGTTCCGCGCCGTCTTGGGGATGCCGATGCCGTCCGGGTTGGCGACGTTCTGGCCGGCCCCGGCCGCGCCCGGGGTCGGGATGTACTCGACGTCGTTCACCACGCTGGACGAGGACGGCACGTTGTAGATCGAGGCGACGCTGCCGGAGTAGTCGCACATCGCGGCGGCGACCCGGTTCTTCGCCACCTCGGTGGTGAACCCCTGGTAGTCGGTCGTGTTGATGTTCGCCGCGGGCACCAGCCCGCTCTTGTAGGCGTTCACCATCCAGCTCAGCGCCTGGTAGCCGGGCGAGCTGGGGGAGGTGAAGGCGGGGGAGTCCTGCGCGGTCAGCACCGAGCCGCCGAACGCCGCCGTCATCTGGTACCAGCAGGTCGACAGGCCCTCGGCGGCGGCGAACTGGATGTCGAGCGGGCTGGCGATGCCGTTGGCCGTGCCCACCTTCTTCAGGTCGGCCGTCCACCCGGCCAGGGTGGTCGGCATGGCGGTGATGCCGGCCTTGGCGAAGTCCTTCTGGTTCACGGTGGTGACCAGGAAGGACGAGTCGAACGGCAGCCCGATCAGCTGCCCGTTGGAGACGAACGTCTTCAGCTGCGGCATGTCCGACTGCAGGCCGGCCGGGCTGAAGTACTGGTTGAGCGGATAGAACCAGCCGGTCTTCTGGTACTCGCCGACCTTGGACCAGTCGACGTCGGCCGCGTCGGCGAAGTAGGTGTTGGCCGCCGCGGCGGCGGCGATCTTGGTCTGCAGGTTGTCCCAGCCGATGTTGACCCAGTTGACCTTGATGCCGGTCTGCTTGGTGAACTGGTCGAGCACGGCGGCCGGCGGCGCCGGGTAGGCGACCGCCACGGTGATCGAGTTCGATGAGCCGGAGCTGGAACCGGCGCTGCCGTTACCTGGCGACGACCCGCAGGCGGCGCCGAGCGCGACCAGCCCAGCGCTGAGGGCGACCGCAGCCGCCCGTTTGCTGAAGATGCCCGAGTACTTCATCTGTCTCCTCTTTCAGCGAGGCACAGCTACGATTGGCGATCGTTTGCGCTCATATCCAGTCAATCTAGAGTGAATCCAGTCAACCTGACAAGCCTGAATGTGCGCTTTCGCACGTCAATCGTGCACGAGCTACCACCTAGGGCGCGCGAACGGCCGCCCCCGGCGGATGCTAGACATCCAGCCGACCTGCACGTATATGCTCTTTTGCTATGCACAGAGCTGCGCGGTTGAGCGCGATCCTCGAACGGCTCGCCGATGGTGGATCGGTCGCGGTGGCCGATCTCGCCGATGACCTGGAGACATCCCCCGGCACGATCCGCCGGGACCTGGTGATCCTCGAGCAGCAGCGGCTGCTGGCGCGCACCCACGGCGGCGCGACCGCGCACGCCGTCTCGTACGAGCTGCCGCTGCGGTACAAGGGCGTCCGCTACGCCGACGAGAAGCGGGGCATCGCCCGCGAGGCGGCCGAGCAGGTGACCGAGGGGATGGCGGTCGGCCTGACCGGCGGCACGACCGCGACCGAGGTCGGCCGGGCGCTGGCCGGCCGCCAGAAGCTGACCATCGTCACCAACGCGCTCAACATCGCCTCCGAGCTGGCGGTGCGGCCCGGCATCAAGCTGATCACCACCGGCGGGGTGGCCCGCAGCCAGTCCTACGAGCTGTCCGGGCCGATCGCGGAGGCCAGCCTGACCGGCCTCAACCTCAACGTCGCGTTCATCGGCGTCGACGGCATCGACGCGCAGGCCGGCTGCACCACCCACCACGAGGTCGAGGCGCACACCAACGCGGTCATGATCGGCTGCGCCCGGCGGGTGGTGGTGGTGGCCGACAGCTCCAAGATCGGCAAGGTCGCGTTCGCCCGGATCTGCGAGGTGGGCGAGATCAGCGAGCTCATCACCGACGCCGGGGCCGACCCGGAGGCGGTCCGCGCGCTGACCGACGCCGGCGTCAAGGTCACGCTGGTGGGCGACCGTCACGAACCCTGACCGGAAATACCGCGTCACGCAAGACACCCAAATGGGGGTCACAGTGTCCCTAGTGTCTTGTGGTATCACTGGGTGATACCACCCCCGCACCATTGACGTTGCCGCAGCGCTACTGCAAAGCTGCATTTGGGGGGAACGATGATTGACGACGGGCAATTCGAAGGCACGCAACGGAAGGCCGACTGGTTCGACGCCGCCGTGCCCAACCCGGCGCGGGTGGCGGATTTTCTGAATGGCGGCCGTAATAACTTTGACGCCGATCGAAGGACGGCGCAGACCATGCTCTCGGTCGCGCCCGCGATCGCCGCGATCGTGCCCTTTGTGCTCGCCTTCCACCAGCGCGCGGTGCGTTTCCTCGCCCTCGAGGCCGGGCGTCAGGCAGTTCCTCGACGTCGGCACCGGCCTGCCCGGCGCCGAGACCGGCCGCGACCTGGTCCAGTCGGTCGACCCGGCCTGCCGGGTCGTGCACGTCGACAACGACCCGATGGTGCTGACCCATCTGCGGGCGTTCGCGCAGTCCACCGTCGCCGGGGGTGTTCGCCGCGCTCGACGCGAAGCTGACCGACCCGGCCGCGCTGCTGGCGGGGGCGGCCGAGACGCTGGACTTCCGGCAGCCAGTCGCGCTGCTGCTGCCGTCCTCGCTGCCGTTCATCGCCAGCACCGAGCGGGCCGCCGGGCTGCTGTCCACGCTGCTGGCGGCGTTCCCGGCCGGGAGCTACCTCGCGCTCTGCCACGTGGCGAGCGACCTCGATCCGGCGGTCGCGGCGGGCGTCGACTACTGGAACAGGATCTCGGCGCCAGCATTTCACCCCGCGCTCGCGGGCCGAGGTGGCCGCCTTCACCGCCGGGCTTGACGTCGTTGAACCCGGCCTGGTCCCGGTCAACGAATGGCGCCCGGAATCCGGCGATCCCGTCCCTGGCCGGCCGGTGCCCGTCTATGCGGTGGTCGCGAGGAAAAGGCGCTAAGCCGACGACGCCAGCCAGAGCCGAGGTCCGTTCGAAATCAAAGGCATTTGAATTCAAGAGCTTTTGATTTTCGAACGGTCCCGGGCGGCTCTAGTCGGCCCGATAAACCCGGTCACCCGAAGGAGACGCCCTGGGCGAGCGGGAGCTCGGTCGAGTAGTTGACCGTGTTGGTCGCGCGGCGCATGTACGACGCGCCAGGCGTCCGAGCCGGACTCGCGGCCGCCGCCGGTCTCCTTCTCGCCGCCGAACGCGCCGCCGATCTCCGCCCCCGACGGCCCGATGTTGACGTTGGCGATCCCGCAGTCGGAGCCGTCCGGCGGCGAGGAAGCGCTCGGCCTCGCGCAGGTCGAGGGTGAAGATCGACGAGGACAGACCCTGCGGCACGTCGTTGTGCAGCGCGATCGCCTCGTCGAGGGTGTCGTAGGTCGAGCACGTACAGGATCGGGGCGAAGGTCTCGCTGCGCACGACGTCGGTCTGGGCCGGCATCGCGACGATCGCGGGCTCGACGTAGAAGGCGTCCGGCGCCTCGTCGGCCAGCACCCGGCGGCCGCCGGCCACCAGCTTGCCCCCGTCGGCCTGGGCGCGGGCCAGCGCGTCGTCGTAGCCCCGGTAGGCGGCGGCGTCGATCAGCGGCCCGACCAGCGTCCCGTCCGCCAGCGGCGAGCCGATCGGCAGCGTCCGGTAGGCCGCCGCCAGCCGCCCGGTCAGCTCGTCGGCGATCGAGCGGTGCACGATCACCCGGCGCAGGGTGGTGCAGCGCTGCCCGGCCGTGCCCGCGGCCGAGAAGACGATGCCGCGCACGGTCAGGTCGAGGTCGGCCGAGGGCGCGACGATCGCGGCGTTGTTGCCGCCGAGCTCGAGCAGCAGCCGGCCGAAGCGCCCGGCCACCACCGGCGCGACCGCCCGGCCCATCCGGGTCGAGCCGGTCGCGGACACCAGCGCCACCCGGTGGTCGGCGACCAGCGCCTCGCCGACCTCGGGACCGCCGAAGACGAGCGCGCTGACGCCGTCGGGCGCGCCGACCCGGCGGGCCGCCTCGGCCAGCAGCGCCTGGCAGGCGAGCGCGGTCAGCATGCGTCTTCTCCGACGGCTTCCAGACCACCGCGTCGCCGCAGACCAGGGCGAGGGCGGTGTTCCAGGACCAGACCGCCACCGGGAAGTTGAAGGCGCTGATCACGCCGACCACGCCGAGCGGGTGCCACTGCTCCATCATCCGGTGGCCGGGGCGCTCGGAGGCGATCGTGAGGCCGAACAGCTGCCGGGACTGGCCGACGGCGAGGTCGCAGATGTCGATCATCTCCTGCACCTCGCCCAGGCCCTCGGAGCGGATCTTGCCCGCCTCGATCGACACCAGCGCGCCGAGGTCCTCCTTGTGCTCGCGCAGCAGGTCGCCGAGCTCGCGCACGAGCTGGCCGCGGACCGGGCCGGGGACCAGCCGCCAGGCCGCGAACGCGTCGGCCGCCCGCGCCGACGATCGCCGCGACCTCGTCCGGCGTGTGCGCCGGGATCCGGCCGAGCTCGCCGCCGGTCACCGGCGAGCGCGCGATCAGCGCGGCGGCGTCCTGGCCGGCCGCCTGCGGCAGCTCGACGCCGAGCCGGGACAGCAGGTCCTGGGTCTGCGCCCGCAGCGTGTCATGGTTGAGCATTGCCGTTCTCCTACAGTCGTCAGCGCCTGGTCAGCGCGCCGGTGAGGCGGTCGGTCGGGCCTCGGGCCGGGTGCCTACGAGCCTATGCTCCGCCAGGACCCGGTCCAGCGCGGCGAGCGCGCGGTCGAGCTCCGCCGCGCGTCACCGTCAGCGCCGGGCGGAACCGCAGGCTCGACCGCGCCGCAGCCGAGCATGAGCACGCGCTCCTCGCTCGCGCAGCCGCCGGACGACCTCGTCCCGCAGCTCCGCCGTCGGCAGCGTGAGCGCGCACATCAGCCCGCGGCCGCGCGGGTGCGCGACCAGCCCGGGGTGCCGCGCGGCGAGGTCGCGCAGCGCCGGCCAGCAGGTGCTCGCCGAGGGCGGCGGCCCGCTCGATCAGCCCGTCGGCCTCGATGACCTCGAGGATGCGGCGGGAGCGGACCATGTCGGTGAGGTTGCCGCCCCAGGTCGAGTTGATGCGCGAGGCGACCCGGAACACGTTGTCCGGCACCTCGTCCACCCGACCGCCCGCCATCACGCCGCAGACCTGGGTCTTCTTGCCGAAGGCGACGACGTCGGGTGCCAGGCCGAGCTGCTGGTAGACCCACGCGGTGCCGGTCAGGCCGACGCCGGTCTGCACCTCGTCGAGGATGAACAGCGCGTCGAACTCGCGGCACAGCGCCTGCATCGCCTGCAGGAAGGACGGGCGGAAGTGGTTGTCGCCGCCCTCGCCCTGGATCGGCTCGACGATGAAGCAGGCGATGTCGTGCGGCGCCGACCTCGAACGCCCGCGCGCGCGGCCGCCAGCGCCGCGGCCTCGGCCGCGGCCAGCGCGGCCTCGTCGTCGTGCAGGTTGACGGCCGGGGAGGGGATGCGCGGCCAGTCGAACTTGGGGAACCGCGCGACCTTGACCGGGTCGGTGTTGGTCAGGCTCATCGTGTAGCCGCTGCGCCCGTGGAAGGCGTGCTCCAGGTGCAGCACCCTGGTGCCGAGGGCGGGGTCGATGCCGTGCGCTCTCGTTCCAGCGGGACTTCCAGTCGAAGGCGATCTTGAGCGCGTTCTCGACCGCCAGCGCGCCGCCGTCGATGAGGAACAGGTGCGGCAGGGCCGGGTCGCCGAGCACGCGGCAGAAGGTCTCGACGAACCGCGCCATCGGCACCGTGTAGATGTCGGAGTTGCTCGGCTTGTTGACCGCGACCGCCGCGATCTCGCTCGAGGAACGCGGGATCGCCGGCCAGCGCCGGGTGGTTCATGCCGAGCGCGGACGACGCGAAGAACGTGAACAGGTCGAGGTACTCGCGACCCGTCCCGGGCGTCGACCAGCGTCGAGCCGTGCGACCGGTCCAGGTCGAGTACGAACTCGAAGCCGTCGGCGAGCATGTGCGCGGCCACCCGCTCGCGGACGGTGCCCGGGTCGAGGGACCGCGCGGTCGGGTGAACCAGGGGTAAGCACTGTCATGTCGGCAGCGTACCCAAAGATTATTCCGATATTAAGTCTTGCAACCGTAAATCTATCCGTATAAGGAACCCGGTAACGGATGTTTTGTCATCGTTTCGAGGAACTACGGCCGAACCATGCCACCGCATGCCGCCACCGCCTGCCTGCACGCAACCTCACGCGCATCCCGCCCCGACTCCCCGGCCATCGCCAACCCACGCGATCGCCGCGCGAAGCCATGCCACGGCTGGCCCGACGCGATCCTCACGCGAAGCTTCTGGCCACTACTGACCCACGCTCACGCTCTGGCCACAGCGCGACGCCGCCCCATCGCTCTGCCGCCCCTGATCGTGCTGCGTTAGGGCGCTCCATACGACCCGAAGTTCACACGCTGACGGAGGCGAGCGATTGGCCGGCGCGCGAGGCGACCCGAACGTCACACGATCACGACGGCGAACGGGCCGGACCGGAGTCGCATCGGTGCCGTTCGAGAAACTGGGCTTGGCTGCACCGATTGCCGGCGGCGCCGCCCGGCCGGTCAGGCGCGGTGCACCTCGACCCCGGCCGCCCGCAGCGCCGCCACGGCCGGCTCGGGGGCGGTGTCGTCGGTGACGACCACGTCGAGCGCGGCCAGCGGGCAGACCACCGCCAGCGCCGCCCGGCCGAACTTGGCGCCGTCCACCGCCAGCACGCTGCGGCCGCCCGACGCCAGCAGCGCCTGCTTGACCGCGGCGTCGCCGAGGTCGTGGGCCATCACGTCGCCCTCGGGCGACACCCCGCAGCAGCCGAGCACCACGGTGTCGAAGCGCAGCGCCCGGATCCCCGCCAGCGCCAGCGGGCCCACCATCGCCAGCTCGCCCGGACGGGCCTCGCCTCCCGGCAGCATCAGCCGGACCGACGCCGACCCCGACAGCGCCATCGCCGCGTGCAGCGACATCGGCATCACCGTCAGCCGGCGGCCGGCCAGCGCCAGCGCCCGCGCCGTCTCGGTCACGGTGGTGCCGCTGTCCAGCCCGACCGCCTCGCCGTCGGCGATCAGCCCCGCCACCGCCTCCGCGATCCGCCGCTTGCTGCCGGCCGCCTCGATCGCGCGCATCGCGAACGGCAGCTCCTCGCCCCGCATGAGCAGGTTCACCGCCCCGCCGCGGACCCGCCGCGCGACCCCGCGCTCGACCAGCACGTCCAGGTCGCGCCGGACCGTCAGCTCGGCCGTGCCGAACTCGGCCGCCGCGGCGGCGACGTCGACCCGGCCGTCCCGGCGCAGCACCTCGACCAGCTCACTCAACCGCTCGCGACGCATCCATGAACTGATAATACAGGGCCAATGTTCTTGCGAACATCGTTAGTGTGCGATTCGGTCGATCCGCATTCGGGCAGGAGACGCTCTGTGACCATTCCGTCTAACCAGGCCATCCGGCCCCGATTTCGCACCATCGACGGGCTCTCGATCCGCTACGCCGAGAGCGAGGACCGGGCCGATCACGCCCTGCTGCTGAGTCCGTGGCCGGAAAGCCTGTACTGCTACGCGCAGACCTGGTCGCGGCTGGCCGAGCGCGCGCACCTGGTGGCGATCGACCTGCCCGGGTTCGGTCATTCCGAGCGCCGCGACGGGCTGATGTCCCCGTCGGCGATGGGCGGGTTCATCATCCGGGTGGCGGACGAGTTCGGGCTCGAGCACCCGCATGTGGTCGGCCCCGACGTCGGCACCGACGCCGCCCTGTTCGCCGCCGCCAGCCAGCCCGGCCGGCTCCGAACCCTCGTCGTCGGGAGCGGCGGCGCGGCTGTTCCGATCCAGCTCGGCGGGGCCCTTAAGGACTGGGTCGAAGACCCCGACTTCGAGCGCTACCGGCACGCCGACCCGCGCAAGATCGTCGCCGCCGCGCTGGCGACCATCGAGCGGTACCAGATCCCGCCTGACATCGACGAGGACTACCTCTCGGGCTACGAGGGCGACCGGTTCTTCGAGTCGATGCGGTACGTCCGCACCTACCCGGAGCAGCTCCCGGTCCTGCGCGATCTGCTGCCCGCCATCCAGACCCCGGTCCAGCACATTGCCGGCCGCCACGACCGGGCGGTCCCGCCCGCCAACTCCGAGTTCCTCCACCAGCGGCTGCCCCACAGCAAGCTCGACATCATCGACGCGGGCCACTTCACCTGGGAAGACAGCCCCGACGAGTTCGCCGCCCTGACCACCGCCTGGTGGTCCGGCGGCTACGCCACCGTCTAGCGTCAGCGCCTACTCGCTCGGGCGACGCGGTTCGGAGACGGCCGGGCCCGATGCCAGCGCATCCTGCAGCTGCGCGTTCCGGAACTGGTAGAACGGCCCAGAACGCCGTAGGACGCCCCGCTGGTAGGCGTCGTCGAGGAACGCCATCACCCGAAGGGGGAGGTGGCCGCGTGCGGCTAGCCACGGGCGGGCGATCACGAACCTCCCCCAGGCGGTATAGGCGAGCGACAGAGCCGACGTCACCAGGAGGAGGAAGGCGGCGCTCAAGCCGGCCAGCCCGAGGTGCTCGCGCCCGTAGCCAAGGATGGCGATGATCCCGAGCGTCAGGGCGGAACCCACAAGAGCGACCAGTGGGGGCAGCAGGGCCGCCCGGCGGTCGGCCCGCAGGACGGCGCGGGGATCAGCGGACTCGAGCCGCCTGGCCGGCCGCCCTAGCCGCCGCGGGGCGGGTGATAGCAATGCGGCTGGAATCATGAGGCCCCACGACAGGGTGCCGGCGATCGCGCTGATCGGAAGGCGCTGAAGATGAAACAGATCAACCGCCGCGACGGCAAGTGCGGCGGCCGGCACAAAGGTGACAGCCAACAGAAGGGGGATTTCGTAGCGGCCGGCAGCCGGCCCGGCGAGCTGCCACCATGCGATGTCCCGGGTGTGATTTTTGGCCATGCCGCGCGCGATGAACGCCAGGTATCTGCGGGCGGTCGGCGCCTCATAGTTTTGGCCGTCGGTCCGGTCCAGCCGGTAGGCGGCCTCGATGAAGTCGTTAAACAGACGCCGCTCGAGCGACCCGTCGTTGGCGACCTGCAGCAGCTCTGCTGGGTCAGTGGCAGGACTGCTGTAGGCGTCCCGGGCCAGGACCAGCATGAGCGGGGTGCTCAGCGCCTTGGCCGTCGGGGAGCCGTGATCATTCCGTATGGCCTCGAAGACGGGCTCCCACCGGCGATCTTCTGACATCGTGCCTGACCTGATGAAGCTGATGGCGGCGGCGGCGGAAATCGGGAGGAGCTCCGCCACTGCCGCGCCGGCCAGCGGCCGGCCGGTTCTCCTGGCCAGGTCCGCGTACTCCGCCGTGCGGCTGGTCAGGACCAGACCGCTGCCCAGGGTCTTCTGGTCGAGCTGCCCGATGGCGTGCGATCGCAAGTTCGCTGGCATCTCGTCCAGGCCGTCGATAATCGGCAGCACAAGGTCGGCGTCGATGAGGCGGCCGACGATATCGTGTGACAGGCCGGGATAGTCGTCTTCCAACCGCGCGGCCAGCCAGCTCCGCAGATCCTGATCATGCGGGTCCCACGAGTCCGCCGAGAACAGCAGCGGGGCCGGGTCACCCGGTCCGGCGGTCTCGCACAGGCTGATAGCAAGCCGGGCGGCGGCCGACGTCTTGCCGGACCCCGACGGCCCGAGGATCACCAGGCGTTTTCTGCTCTGTCCGAGGAGAACGGCGGGCAGGTCTTCTGACGTGCCCGCGAAAGCCGCCCGCCCGCCGTCCGCCGCGAGGCTGTACCGGTCGGTGAGAGCCCACCGCACATCGAGCGGTGACGGCTCGAAAAGCCTGCGGCTGGCCAGCTCGGACGTCCACTGGCGGATGACCGATGCCCTGAGTGAGGCCAGGGCGGTAACGAGCTTGGGATCCAGGGCATCGAGCGCCCGCACGCGCGTATCCCGCTCGGCGGGAGCGTCGCCTGCCCGCAGCCAGGCCGTCCGCTCGCGGTTGATCTTCCGTATTAGGGGCTCGATGCCGTCGACCGTGAGCGCGCTCAGCGGTAGCGGTTCTACGGTGTCTCGGACGAATGCGGGGATTTCGCCGTCGGCGAGGTCGGGCAGCGCGACGGCGAGGAACCGGCCCGGCCGGCGGAGGTAGGCGCGCAGTAGACGCCTGACTTCAGCTTCGCTGGCCTCACCGTAGGCAACCGACGCCACCACGATCACCAGGTCCGCCGCGTCGAGCTCCGCCGCCTGCCGCTCGCCCCAGGCAGGCGACCGCTGGGCGGGCGGCTGGTCGAGGCGCGCGTCGATCCCGGCCTCGCGCAGTAGTGACCACAGATCGCGGACGGACTCGAAATGGGTCGGTGAGTCGAAGGCGTAGCAGATGAACACCCGCGTGGCGGGGCCAGACGACAGGCCGGCACCGGCGGCCGGCACGGATTTCTCCCGCTGGAAAAGCTTGAGCAGGTCCCGCCGCTCGGGCTCGGAAGGCGCGGCGCCGAGGGCGCTGACCCGCTGATTGGTCAGGTAGCCGGTGATGCGCTCGGTGACCGCGAGGATGGTGTTGAGCTGCTGCGGGCGGTCGCCGACGGTGGCCAGGATCTCCTCATAGGCGTAAAAGCTCTTGTACGGCACTTCCACTTCGCCCCAGTAGCGCTCCTGATCCGACAGGTGCCACAGGAACTGGCCGAACTTCAGCCGGGCGTAGTCGCGGCTGGCCTCGAGCTTGTCCTGCTCGCCGTCCTCCACCCGCATCGGGACCGGGAATATGCGGAGCTGGTCTCCGAGGCGCTGGCGTTGGACCGAGGCCGCGACCGCCGCCGCGCCGTCAACCGCCTGAGTGCTTAGGGTGAAGCAGCTCACCAGGGTGTCCGGCATCTGCACGGTGCAGATGCCGGAGATGTCGCTGACCCCGGTCCTGGAGTCGATCAGCACGTAATCGTATTGGCCGCGCATGTTGCGCTTGAGCGCCTGCAGGAACCCGCCGCCGCCGAGCTTCTCGTAGAAGTTATTCCAGTCGAACGAGGTCACCTGGGTGGAGTAGAGCTGATCCTGCCGGCCGGCGGGCACCAGGTCGATGGTGCCGTCTCCGGGAAAGCGGTACTCGACCGACATCGCGTACGGCTGAATGTCGGCGAAGGCATTGTGCCATCCGGACTCCGCCGTGACCTGCGGGTCGAGTGCGGCCATGGCGAAGTCCCACATGAAGTCGATCAGGCCGGGAGAGGACCGCAGCTCCGCGTCGGGCAGGAACGGGTGGAAGAACCGGTGCAGTCCCGGTGCCTCCAGGTCCCAGTCCACGACGAGCACGCGAGCGCCGTTGGAGGCGAGAATCCAGGCCGTGTTGGCCAGGCTCATCGACCGGCCGGTACCGCCCTTGTACGAGTAGAACGTGATGATCGGGGCACCCAGGTCTGCCACCAGGCTCAGCTCCCCGTACCGTCGACGATCGGTCTCGAGGTGGGACCCTTCTCGGTGACGCGCGCGGTCACATCGGCCCGGTTGACGATCTGCGCGCGGATCATCACCAGCACGGTACCCAGGGCCTCCTCGAACTCGCCCATTGAGCCTATGTCGTCCCGGTAAGTCGGAATGCCGGCCACGATCCAGTTTCCCAGGACCGCGAACAACTCGTCCTGCGCCTGGCTGCCATCGCTGCCCCGGCGGACCTCATGGCTCTCCCATGGCACGACCACGGCCGCGTTCCCGGAGCGAACGCTGTCGAGGCGGGCCAGCAGGCCGTTGTAGACCGCCAGCCGAGCCGTCCACGGGTCCACGATAAGGATGACCAGTTCCCGGTTATCCCTGGCCAAGTCCAGCAGTTGGAAGACGGAATCGTCGGCGAGCTTCAGGTCTGATGTCATCGAGCGCGAGCCGGCGATCACCTGCGCCCGGAGCGCGACGGTATCGGGAAAGTCTGGAAGGTAGGGACGCCAGTCCCGATAGCTCTGGCCGTAACTGTCGAGCGCGGCGCGGGCGCCGTGCATTTCCGCCTGGGTCGCGACCGCGAAGGCAAACGTCACGTGCCCTGGCCCGCTTCGCCGGTCGGCCGTCCGGCCGGCCGGGGCGGCGATTCCAGCGGGACTGACCGCGAACGCGTTCGGCTCGGACAGCAGGTCGGTAATTTCCCGGGCGGGCGGCGGGCTCTTGGCCGCCTCCAAGATCATGAGCGTGAATCTCACCAGGAACTCCTGGTACAGGTCCCTGTTCTTGGAGAGCTGCGCAAGGTAGCGCAGACCGTACTTCCGGTAGTCGGGGTCGAACTGATCGCGCGTGTCCTCCAGGTATTCCGCGGCGGCGGGCGCGCTTTCCTGAGGCAGCCACCAAACTGGGCGGATGCCCTTAGGTGCCTGGCCGCCGCTTTCCGTAAGCTGAGCCGAGCGAGCGGCGAACGCGCCCCACTCCTGACCGCACGACCGGCTCTTGAAGAAATTCGGCGAGTAGACGGGAACGAAGACGGCGCACTTCCCGAGCGCTTCGCCGGTCGTGCGCGGCCAAAGCTCGCCGGTCGGCTGCTCGACATCGAGAAAGCCCGCCTCCTCGAGAGCGACGCCGCCCCTGGTCGCCACTTCTGTCCGCAGGTCTTGGTAAAACCGGCGCAAGTACGGATCTCCAGCGTCATCGCGCGAGTAACTGAAGAAGAAGTGCACCAGGACCTCGCCATCCGTGACGCATGCTCGGGGAGCATCGGCCGACCATAATGCCGCCAGCTCAAGACGTCGAGTACCGACGCATTTGGTGGCTCCGCTCACTTTAGCGATGATCTGGGGCCGCGCTTGAGAAGTCGCTATTGGCTCCCAGACCTTGTGGCGCCCCTGCGCCACGGAAGTTCGACCCGACCGGTCGCGCAGGGCGACGTCGTCCAACGATTGTTGTACAGTATCGCTATGAGCGTCGGCTTCCGTCCCACCGAAGAAGATCTCCGCGTCATCGAGGCCAACCGTCGCCAGGACGAGAAGACCAGCGACGTTATCCGGCGTGCGCTGAGGCTGCTGGACCGCGAGGCGTGGGAGGAGCGTGCCCGCGCCGACATGCACCGGCTGAAGAACGAGGATTTGTCGGCCGAAGCGGACACGTGGGAGTACGACGATGACGGCAACATCCGTGTCGTCGGCACGAACGTCACGGTTCCGGCCAAGCCCGCCGATCACCAGTGATCCGCGGGGCGATTTACCCGGTCGACCTTGGCGACGCCAAGCGCGGCCACGAGCAGCGCGGCCGTCGCCTGGGGCTCGTCATCAGTCTGGAACAGGACGCCTGGTCCACGGTGACCATCCTGCCGACGTCGACCAGCGCTCAGCCGTCGGTGTTCCGGCCGGAGGTTGTCATCGCCGGACGAGAGACGAAGATCCTGATCGACCAGATCAGGACCATTGACGTCTCCTACATAGCGGGCGACCTCGTCGATTACCTATCGCGGGATGACATGGCACAGGTCGAGCACAGCCTGTCGCGCTACTTCGGCCTGCTTCGCTGAGAATCTGACTGCCAACGGCGGCGAGGCTCTCGGCCCGGCTCCGGTCCGGGAACTCGGACTTCCGCCGCCCACTCCGCGCCGGCCGCACCGTGATCGCGAACGCTTTTATCATGGCGAAGGAAAATTATCGAATAGGTGCACAAATCCTTCGCGATAATAAAATCATTCGTCCAATGGTCATCTGAAGTCGCGCGACGCCCTCAGGCATCATGTTCAACTGAGGCTGGGCGGCATTAGCTCGGTCTCCTATCCCGTGGGCTGGGACCGAGACGGTGAGAGTCGCTCGCGGTCCGTTCGAGATCACGGGTTTGATCTTCCCGGGCATTCTCGGCCGGGTGACTTAGCGGCTGGGATCGTGGGCGGGCCGGTACCAGACGGACCCGCATCCGTCGGCCCGGCAGGCGACGATCGTGTGACCGGCGCCGAGTTCGCCGCCCAGGCAGTCTGCAGGGCCTGAAGGTGACGATGATCTTGCCCGGGCCCCACGGATGCCCCTGCCCGCACGAGGCCGGGTATGGCCACCAGACCGGAAGGTCGTTCGTCAGGTTGCCGTCGTTCATCGGCCTATTAGAACACACGGGCCAAGTCGGCACTAGACCGGCCCGGAGAACCCAGTTGATGGCACAGCACGGACCGGCTGGGGCTCAGACCGCCGCCTCGTTGATGTAGCCGGCGTGGTTGTCGGCCGCGTACATGACCCAGACCTGGCCGGGGGCGAACAGCATCCGCTTGCCGTCGGGCTGGGTGAAGGTGGTGCCGGAGTCGAGGTTCGGCCGTGACCAGTGCACGGTGAACGCGCGGCCGTTGCGGAGGATGACGGCGGTGCCTGAGCCGACCGAGGTGGCGTACGGGGGCGGCCGCCGTACTCCTCGAACCGCGAGGTGGCGACCCGCGTGTACTGGATGATGACGGTCGAGCCGCCGAGCTGGCCGCCCTCGGCGGCCTCCCCGGGCGCGCCGTCCATCGACACCAGCCACCGCTTCGCCTTGGCGGACCAGCGGAAGGTGAACGCCGTGGACGGGTAGCGGACGGTCATGGACGTGGCCGGCTTGCCGCCGGCCGGGAGCGGCCCGAACCGGAACCCGATGTCGCGGGCGACGCTGGCGTGCGGGGCCTCGCTCAGCAGCGTGCGCGGGTTCGCGTAGAGGTTCTCCGGCGCGGTCCGGTAGCCGACCCGGTAGTAGCCGCCGACCTGGAGCGCGTAGAGGTCGGAGATCGGCGCGCGCTCGATGAACGGGACCAGGTGCGGGGTGGCGCCGGACCAGGCGAACGCGGGCCGTCCGAACTGGCGGAGGATGTCGAGGTCGCTCTGCCGGGCGCTGCGGACCGGGCCGATGACCGTCGGGATGTGCGAGGAGTAGACGGCCATGAACCGGCTGAGGCCGCCCTCGACCGGGATCACGTAGATGAGGTCGGCCGACTGCAGGCCGGTCTGCGGGCGGGCGGTGACGATGTTGTCGATCTTGACCGCGAGGACCCGGCCCAGTTTCTTGACCGGCTCGCCGGTGAACGGGTCGACCAGCTGGGTCGGGCGGTGCACGGTCGGGGTCGGGGTCGGGGTGGGCTTCGGGGGGAGCGGCGCCGCCGTCAGCGCCTGCGGCCTGACCGGGGCGGCCGATCCGCCGAGGGCAAGGACAAGCGAGACGGCGACGGCCGCGGCGACGACGGCGCTCCCGCCACCGAGGATCAGCCAGGGATGGCGGCGCAGCAGCCGATGCGACGCCAGCCGTCGCGCGCTGCGCCTGATCGCCTGGACCGCTGCGCGGCTGCTGGGCATGACCAGCCCTCCCGTCGATCCCACTTGCCAGTTATGGGAAAAAGGGTATGCGCGGAACTGTGCGGAATAATGCGCTTGGCGAGTGTTGCGCCGGCCGCGGATGCGGGGTCCGGCCGGTAGGACGGCAGCTGACGCGCTCGCCGCCCATCTCGCCGGGCCGGTATTACGGCTTCTTACGGTTCACGGTTCCCGGTCGGGGGACGCAACACCGGGATTCCGGTCGCGGCGAAGTCGTCGCCGGTGCAGAGGACGGGGTAGCCGGTCCGCTCGGCGAGCGCGTACGTGAAGCAGTCGCAGAAGTTGAGCGCGGCCGGATGCCTTCCCTTGCCGTATCTCCGCCAGCCGCTGATCGCGCGGGCCGCGAGATCCTCATCGACGGCGACGATGTCGATCTTCGCATCGCGGAGAAACCGCTCGACGACGTCCTGCCCGGCCGGCCAGAGGCGAGCCTCGATGACGATGCCCAGCTCGACCCGGATGGCAGCGGGCATCAGCCGGACCAGCGCGTGCTCAAGGTAGGCGGCAAGATCCCCGCTTCCCGGCTCGCCGAGGATCACGGCCACGCACGCCGACGTGTCAACGACGAGGCTCCGGCCGCGCTCCGACTCAGTCGACGGCTGGGTCACCTCGGCAGGCCCGCGTCGTCATAGCCGATGATGTCCTCCGGTGCCCTCCCGTCGGCAACCCGCAGCGCCGCCACGTCCGCCGCGAGACGCGCCAACTGCGTCCGCATACCGGCGCCATGCCGGGCATGCTCGCGCTCAAGCCGCTCCTTGAGCGCGATCACGACTGCCTCCGTCAGCGTCTCGCCCGTTTCCGCGGCCAATTCCCGAGCGAGCTGGTCCGCTTCGTCGCTCTTAATGCTCAGTGCCATAGTAGAAGTATAGATCGTTAGGCGGATTTCTACCACGACGAAGACTCTCATCTGCCCTACCTGCAGCGGCGCAGCGAGGATCACCGGCCACAGCGGGGCCGGCAGCGGGCGGGTCAGCGGCGCAGTTCCGCCGCCGCCGCGTGCAGGGCGTGCACGGCGTCGGCGACCAGGGCGTCGGTCATCCGGACGGCCGGGCCCGAGACCGAGACGGCCATCGGGGTCGCGCCCGGCAGTCCGACGGCGACGCACCGGACGCCGACCTCCATCTCGCCCTCGTCGAGGGCGTGGCCGCGGTCGCGGATGAGCGCGATCTCGGTCCGCAGGGCGGCGCCGTCGGTGATGGTGGCGGGGGTCTGGGCGGTCAGCGGCGCGGCGGCGATCAGCCGGCTGGCGGCGGCGGGTTCTGCGGCCGCAAGCAGCGCCTTCCCGACGCCGGTGCAGTGCAGCTCGACCCGGTTGCCGACCTCGGTGAAGGTCCGCATGGTGTGCCTGCCCGGGGCCTGGGCCACGTACTCGGCCCGGCCCTGAGTCAGCACCGCGAGGTTGGCCGACTCGCCGGTCAGCTCGGCCAGCCCGCGCAGCACCGGCAGCGCGCGCTCGCCGAGCAGGGCGTGCGCGTCGGCGCCGAGGGGGACGAGCCGGGAGCCGAGGCTGTAGCGGTGGTCGGGCGTGTGCCGTAGGTAGCCGCGGTCGGCCAGCGTGCCCGCGATCCGGTGCAGGGTCGGCGCGGGCAGGCCGCACGCCGCCGCCAGCTCGCCCAGGCTGGCGGTGCCCCCGGCCGCGGCCAGCGCCTCGAGCACGTCGAGCGCCCGGCGGACCGACTGCACACCGCCCTCGGCCGCCCTTGCCTCCGCCACCTCGCGCCCCCCGTCACCTGTGCCTGGTGAGACCCCTGGCCTTGACGCTGGCGGGCGCTGAAGCCTAAGGTTCAAGAATATTTCATCATGCGGTTTGAAATTCCGCAATACGGAATTTCACCAAGGCAACCTGACGTCCGAGACTGAGGAGTCACCATGACTGACCGCACCCAGGCAGCCGGGCTGCAGGTCGCGACGAGCCTGTACCGCTTCATCGAGGACGAGGCCCTGCCTGCGGCCGGCCTCAGCGTGACCGGGCCGGCCTTCTGGGCGGGCGTGGCGCAGATCTTCGCGGATCTGTCGCCGGTCAACCGGGACCTGCTCCGCCGCCGCGACGAGCTTCAGGCGGCGATCGACTCCTGGCACCGGGCGAACGCCGGCCAGCCGCACGACCCGGCCAAGTACCGGGCGTTCCTTGAGGAGATCGGCTATCTCGTCCCCGGCCCCGGACCGTTCCAGATCGGCACCGACGGGGTCGATCCCGAGATCGCCTCGATCGCGGGCCCGCAGCTCGTGGTCCCGGTGACCAACGCCCGGTTCGCGATCAACGCCGCCAACGCGCGCTGGGGATCGCTCTACGACGCGTTCTACGGCACCGACGCGATCCCCGAGACCGACGGGGCCGCCAGGGAGGGCGCCTACAACCCGGTCCGCGGTCAGCGGGTGGTCGAGACCGTGCGGGCCATCCTCGACCAGGCGGTGCCCCTCAACGGCGCGTCGCACCGGGACGTGACCGGCTATTGCGTCGCTGCCGACGGCCTCACCGCCGCCACCGCGGCCGGCCCCGCCCGGCTGGCCGACCCGGCCGCGTTCGCCGGGTACGCGGGCGACCCCGCTGCCCCGTCGCGGGTGCTGCTGCGCCACCACGGCCTGCACCTCGAGCTCGTCATCGACCGGGCCGGGCCGATCGGCCGGACCGACCCGGCCGGGATCCAGGACGTGCTGGCCGAGGCGGCCGTCACCACGATCGTCGACTTCGAGGACTCGGTCGCCACCGTCGACGCCGAGGACAAGGTCGCGGCGTACCGCAACTGGCTCGGCCTCAACGTCGGCGACCTCAGCGCCCCGGTCCAGAAGAACGGGACGCTCCTTCGACCGGCGGCTCGAGCCCGACCGCGAATTCACCGACCCGTCGGGCCGGCCGTTCACCCTCCCCGGCCGCGCCCTGCTGCTGGTCAGGAACGTCGGCCACCTGATGACGACCGACGCCGTCCTCGACGCCGGCGGAGCGGAGGTGTTCGAGGGCATCCTCGACGCGATCGTCACCGCGATCGGCGCGCTGCCGGGACTGCGGGCCGACGCGCCCCGGCGCAACAGCAGGACCGGCGCGGTCTACATCGTCAAGCCCAAGCAGCACGGGCCGGACGAGGTGCGCTTCACCGGCGACGCTGTTCGCCCGGGTCGAGGCGCTGCTCGGGCTCGCGCGGGGCACGCTCAAGATCGGCCTGATGGACGAGGAGCGGCGCACCTCGGTCAACCTCGCCGCCGCCGTGCACGCGGCCGGCGACCGGATCGTCTTCATCAACACCGGCTTCCTCGACCGCACCGGCGACGAGATCCACACCTCGATGGAGGCCGGGCCGATGACGCGCAAGGCCGACATGAAGGCCCAGCCGTGGATCCTCGCCTACGAAGACCGCAACGTCGATACCGGGCTCGCGCACGGCCTGGTCGGCCGCGCCCAGATCGGCAAGGGAATGTGGGCGATGCCCGACCTGATGGCGGACATGCTGGCGCAGAAGATCGCCCACCCCCGGGCGGGGGCCTCCACCGCGTGGGTGCCGTCGCCCACCGCTGCGACCCTGCACGCTCTGCACTACCACCAGGTCGACGTCTGCCAGCGTCAGGCCGAGCTCGCCACCAGGACCCCGGCCGCCCTCGACCAGATGCTCAGGATCCCGCTGGCCGACCCGGCCGGCTGGACCGCCGCCGACCGCCAGTCCGAGGTCGACCTCAACGTCCAGTCGATCCTCGGCTACGTCGTGCGCTGGGTCGACCAGGGCGTCGGCTGCTCCAAGGTCCCCGACATCCACGACGTCGCCCTGATGGAGGACCGGGCCACCCTGCGCATCTCCAGCCAGCTGCTCGCCAACTGGCTCAGGCACGGGGTCATCAGCAGCGAGCAGGTGACCGGCAGCCTGCGCCGGCTCGCCGCCGTCGTCGACCAGCAGAACGCGGCCGACCCCGCCTATCGCCCGATGTCGCCCGACTTCGACGCCAGCATCGCCTTCGCGGCCGCGGCCGACCTCATCTTCGAGGGAACCGCCCAGCCCAACGGGTACACCGAGCCCAGCCTGCACCGCCGCCGCCGAGAGGCGAAGGCGGCAGCGGCGGCTCAGCCCAAGCACTAGCACCTTCGCCCGCGCGGCGCCTCGTGGGTCGGCCGCCGACTCAGGAGCGGCGGCGGTCCAGCCACCAGGAACTGAAGCCGGCCAGACCGAGCGCGAGGGCGAGGAAGATCCCGGTCTCGGCCGCCTGCAGCGGCCAGTAGTGGCTCGCGGGCTGGTAGCTGACCTTCTCCCGAATACCATCGTCGGCCAGGCAGACCAGCACGTCGCTGGGGGACGCGGCGCCGCCGCCCGGTTCAAGCGGGACGGACCCGGCCGCCTGGGTGCAGGCGGCGGGCAGCGCGGCGACCTGCTGGCCCGCAGCGTTAACGGGCGCGCTGGACAGGATCCAGGCCCCGGGCTGGCCGGGGACGGCGGTGGCGGTGGGCGCGAGAGGGCCGCCGAGATCACGGAAAGCCGGCGTGGGTGGCTGCGATCGCGGCGGTCGTCTGGTCGGCCGGCAGCAGGTGCGGGCGGATCCACAGCGGCATCACGATCTGGACGGCGACGAAGATGGCGAGGGTGAGCGCCATGGCCGGCACCGCGCGGCGGATGAGCAGGCCGGCCGTGACGCCGAGCGCGAAGCCGAACGCGGCGTAGCCGAGCGGGACGATGCCGCCGGCGGCGAACGTGAACGGGCTGAACCGGCCGCCGCTGAACACCGACGCGCTGCCGCCCAGGTCGACGGCCCGGCTGATGGGCGCCGCCCACCACCCCTGCAGGAGGCTGAACCCTTCCGTCACCGCCATGGCGGCCGCTCCGGTCAGCGCCAGCTTGACTGTCAGCCACCGGGCCCTGGTGACGCTCTGGTTCCAGGTCAGCCGGCTGGTTCCGGTCTCGAGCTCGCGGGCGATCAGCGGGGCGCCCCAGAAGACGCCGGTGATCGCGGGCGCGATGAGGATGAACAGGATGCCGACGGTGTAGACGATGACGTAAAGATTGGCCCCGGCCGGCAGCAGCCGGAACGCCTGCGGTCCGCCGAACGGGGTGAGGTTGGACAGCTGGCCAAGGAACGCATCGGCCTCCAGCGCGCAGCCGCCGCCGTGGCAGCCGGCGAAGCCGGTGCTTGCGTAGAGGCTGGCCAGCTGCGGATGGGTGACCGCCAGCAGGATCGCGAACAGCGCCAGCGCCGCGACCGCGGTGACGGCCTGGGGGCGGAACTGACGCCAGGTCAGCCACATCATGTCAGCACCTCCAGGTGGCGGGCGGCGGCCGCGTCCGGCCGCCTGCTTCATATAGGCGAGCACCAGGTCTTCCAGGCCGACCTCGGACACCGTCCAGGCCGGATCGAGGACCGGGCCGTCGGCCCGGACCAGCAGCGTGCTCTGCCGGTCGGTGTGGCTGCCGGAGATGACCTGCATCCCGGCCGGCAGCCTGTCCTCGTCGCGGCGCGGGCCGGACAGCAGGTGGTGCGCGGCCAGCAGCTCGTCGACCGGCGCCGGCGATCTGCACCCGCGAGTCGGCCAGCACGACCAGGTAGTCGCAGACCCGCTCCAGGTCGCTGATCAGGTGCGAGGAGAGCACGATGTTGACCTGATCCTCGGCCACGGTTTCCATCAGGTCCTGCAGGAACTCGCGCCGGGCGAGCGGGTCGAGGCTGGCCACCGGCTCGTCCAGGATCAGCAGCTCGGGGCGTTTGCCGAGGGCGAGGGTCAGCGCCAGCTGCGCGCGCTGGCCGCCGGAGAGCTTCCCGGCCTTGCGCCTCGGGTCCAGGTCGAGCTGATCGATCCGGCGGCGCGCGAGCGGACCGTCCCAACCCGGGTTGAGGCGCGCGCCCAGCTTGAGGTGGTCGGCCACCGACAGCCCGGGGTAGACCGGCGCGTCCTGGGCCAGGTACCCGACCTTGGCCAGCTGATCAGGGCCGGCCCCGGCCGGCCGCCGAGCACCGCGATGGTGCCGGTGGTCGGTGCCACCATCCCGGTGGCCAGGTTCAGCAGGGTCGTCTTGCCCGCTCCGTTGAGGCCGACCAGGCCGACGACGTGCCCGGCGGGAACGGAGAGGGTGCAGTCGGTCAGCGCCCACTGGCTGCGGTAGCGCTTGCCGAGCGCCTCGGCCTCGATGACGGCGGTCACGCTATGTCCTCCTCGCTGGCGGACCGAAAGGTGCTCGTGAACAGGGCCTCGATCGACTCGTCGTCCAGCCCGGCCCGCCTGGCCTTGGCCAGCCAGCGCAGCAGTTCGGCCCGCAGCGGGACGTGCGCAGCCAGCGAGCCGCCGTCGAGCGTGCCGGTCACGAACGTGCCGACGCCCGGCCGGGCCGCCGCCAGCCCCTCGTACTCCAGCTCCCGGTAGGCCTTCAGCACCGTGTTCGGGTTGATCGCCAGGCCCGCCGCCACGTCCTTGACCTTGGGCAGCTGATCGCCCTTGCGCAGCAGACCGAGCCGCAGCGCCTGCCGCACCTGGTGAATCAGCTGCAGGTAGGGCGCGACACCGGACCGGCTGTCCAGGTGGAACTCGATCACGGCGTCTCCACTTTATCTAGGTTGCTAGCACTATAGCTAAGTAGCTGGTTAGGATGCAACGCAAGGACGCGCCCTCGCCTGGCCGAGCCCGATAGTCTGCGATCCGCTATACCGTGTTGCGCTATACCGTGCAACGGTATAGCGTGGGCCGAGTGAGCATGACGACGACCGCGGAGGACGAGATGAGAGACGGGCTTGACCGATGGGCGGACCCGCCGCTGCTGGTGCTGGCCAGCCTGGCCGACGAGCCCAAGCACGGGTACGCGATCACGCAGGACATCGCGGACACGATGGGGGTGCGGCTGTCGGCCGGCACGCTCTACGCGGTGATCTCGAGGCTGGAGTCTCGTGGCCTGATCGAGCCCCTGGAGTCCGCCGACCGGCGGCGTCCGTACCAGCTCACGGCCGAGGGGGCGCGCGAGCTGGCGGAGCAGTCCGAGCGGATGCAGCAGGTCGCCTCGGTCGCGCAGCGCCGGCTGCGCGCCAACTACGGCTGGGCCGGCGCGTGACCGCGGCCGAGGGACCGCAGAAACGGGGAGCCGGCGTCCTGGTCCGGGCGGCGCTGGGCCTGTACCCGCCCGCGTGGCGAGCCCGCTACGGGGCTGAGGTCCGGGCGCTGCTCGACGATTCCGGTGGTGGCGCCCGCGCAGCCGCAAGCCTGGCCTGGCACGCGGTTCCCGCCTGGGTCTGCCCGCCGCGGCAGCTGCATGACGGGCCAGCGCGGATACGGTCGAGCCTCGCCACGACGGGCATCGCGTGGGCGCTGCTGGCCGGCCTGGCAGCGGTCTTCACGCAACTGACCCAGGCGCAGCGCTCTACCCAGGGCACGACGCTGGCCCAGCATCACCTCATCCAGTGGTCGTACTGGGCGTTCGACGGCTTGCTGGTGGTCTCCGTGCTGGCGGTCGCCGTCGGCGGGGTACCGCTGTGGCTGCTGATGCTCCGCCCCGCCCCGCGACGCAGGGAGATGGCCTGGCTGCTGGCCCCGGCCGTCGCGCCCGCTGCCTTTCTGGTGGCGGCTTTCGCGATCGGCAGCCTGGTCGGGAGGTCCGGTTCACAGGTCGTGCCGGGACGGTCCGAGTCCGTCACCGACCTGGCCAACGGCGGGGTCGGTCCCTGGTGGTTCCTCGCCCTGGTCGTTCTCGGGTTCGCCGCTGCCGTCCTTTCCGCGGCCGGGCCCGCGCTGGCGCTGCGCAGGCTCAGTCCCGATGGCCCGGCCGTCGTGCTGGCCGCCCGCGCCGCCGCCGTGGCGGCGGGCACGATGGGCCTGGCCTTGGCGGCCAGCGTGGTCGCGGCGGTCTGCCTGTACCTGTGGGCGCCGGGATACGCCGGGTACCACGAAACCTGGCCGCTCGCCGTCTATCTGCCCGCGGTGCTGCTCGCCGCGGTCGTCGCGGTCGTCAGCGCCGCCCGCGGCCTGCGCGCCCGTCCGCCCGTTGGCCCGTCGCGGCCTGGCCAGGCGCATGCCTGACTCACGAGCACCACGGCCACGGGAGGGTCGACCACGATGCGGTTGATCAGGCCGCGCGATGTACCGGACCCGGGCGAGGCGGCGGTCGGCTTCGGCATCGCGACCGCCGCCAGGGACGTCGCGATCTCGGTCGGGATCGTGCTCGGCCTGCTGTACCTGTTCCCCACCCTCGACCGGATCATCAGCGGTCCGGAGCGGCGCGGGGGCCCGCAGCAGGCCGGTCCGCTGGCGGCCGGCCTGAAACTTCCGGCCAGGACCGGCCTGAGCGGCCCGATGATCAGCGCCTTGGCCGGCCCTGGCTTGCTTATCGGCCTGGCCGTGTCCGCCCTCGTGATCGGCGGGCTGCTGCTCTGCCGCTGCGACGCCTGAACCCGGACGAACTCGAACGCGGGGCGCCCGCCGGCAATGAATGTTGCCGACGCCCCTGCAGCTCATGCGAGTATTAAGGCCCCCGGGCGGTCGCCGTCCGCGATGCAGCGGCTCAGCGACGTCGGGCCGTGGCAATAAGTGTTGTGCCATGATGCAGCTTGACCGGCAACAATTTTTGCTCGATACTCCAAGCATGTGCGCGTCGACATGGTTGCTGACCACGGTCGGCGCGCCGAGTCCGCCAGACGCGAGATCGAGGGAGTCAGGCATGCGGGTAGTCGACGCGATCGCGGAGTGGTTCGAGGCAGCGGGTTTCACTCATTACTTCGGCTACAACGGCGGTGCCCTCTGGCCGATGCTCGATGCGCTGATCGATCATCCGGAGCTCGAGGGCATCCAGGCCAAGCACGAGTCGCACGCGGTGCATATGGCCGACGTCTACTACCGGACGACCGGGCGGATCGCCCCGGTCCTCGTCAGCAAGGGCCCGGGCCTGCTCAACGCCGTCGGCGGGGTGGCCAGCGCGATGCACGACCCGGCCGCGCTGATGGTGTTCACCGGCGCGGGCTCCACCCATGTGATGGGCAAGGGCGGGATGCAGGAGCTCTACTACAACGGATCCGAGGACGCGGTCAGCGTGTTCCGTCCCATCACCAAGGGCAGCTGGATCCTGTGGCGGCCGGACACCGTGATCGACACCCTCAACCGCGCGTACGCGACGGCGGTCACCGGCAAGCCGGGACCGGTGTTCATTCAGATCCCGTTCGACATCCAGCTCGCGCCGGTCGAGGGTACCCCCGAGCCGCCCGCCCGGCGCCTCGCCTCGGCCCGGCCGCGGGCGGACGCGGCCGCGATCGAGCGGTCGGCTGAGCTGCTGCGCGGGGCGCAGCGGCCGGTGATCGTGGCGGGCGGCGGCACGAGGCTCTCGGCCGGCGCGCCGGCCCTGCTGGCCAGCCTGGCCGAGGCGGCCCAGGTTCCGGTGGCGACCACGCTCACCGCCAAGGGCGTCTTCCCGGAGAGCCACGACCTCTCGCTCGGCGTGGTCGGCCGGTCCGGGACCGACTCGGCCGCGTCGGCCACCCGCAACGCCGACGTGATCGTCGCGGTCGGCGCCCGGTTCTCCGACAACCACACCGCGATGTGGCGCAGCAAGCTGGTCTACGACATCCCCGGCACCAAGATCATCCATGTCAACGTGGACGCCAGCGAGATCGGCCGGAACTTCCCGGCCGAGGTGGGCGCGGTCGCCGACGCGGGCAGCTTCCTCGAGGACCTGACCGCCGCGCTCGGCCCGGCCGGGGTCGGGGACCACCAGGCGTGGCTGGCCCGGGTGGCCGGCTGGAAGCGCACCTGGACCGACAAGATCCACGACGTCATCACCGCCCAGGGCAGCCCGATCCACCCGGCCCGGCTGGTGTACGAAGCGGGCGAGGCAGTAGCGGAGGTCAACGGACGGGTCCTGGTCGACGTCGGCGACACGATCCAGTACGCCGAGCCTTACCTGCGGGTTGACAGCCCCGACGCCTGGTACATCAACGCGGGCATGGCCGAGATGGGCTGGGCCTCGTCCGGCGTGCTCGGCGCGGTAGTGGCCGACCCGACCCGCCCGGCCGTCGTGCTGACCGGTGACGGCGCCTTCAACATGGTCTCCGGCGTGCTCGCCACCGCGGTCGAGTACCAGCTCCCCGCGGTCTGGGTCGTCCTCAACAACCACGAGCTCGGGATCGAGCGCAAGGGCTCGGCCAAGGCCTTCGAACGGGTGCACCCGTGGGCCCGTTTCGTCCGCAAGGACACCGGCGAGCCCTACAACCCCGACTACACCCTGCTGGCCGAGGCCAACGGCGCTCGCGGCGTCAGGATCGAGAAGGCGGACGAGTTCGCCCCCGCCCTCGCCCACGCCCTCCGGTCCGGGCAGCCCTGGGTGCTCGACGTCGCGATCGACCTGACCGCGCCCACGTTCTTCACCGAGGGCATCGACCGCGCCTACCCGGCCGACTGGGGCAGGAGCTATCCGCAGTACTCGACCATGACCCTCCCCAGCGAGTAAGCCAGGGACGGGATGTACCTGTCACAGTTCCCTCGCGGACCGATTCCGCGACCTGCTACCGCCGCAACAGGGTGAGGATATTGAGCGACCACGTCGATGTAATGACCGAACTGCAACGTAACTACGCGGATCTTACGCAGGCACAGAAACGGATCGCCGAGTCAATCGTCGAAGATCCGGAGTTCGTCGCCTTCGCCACGCTCGACAAGTTCTCGGCCCGGCTGGGTATCGCGTCGTCGACCATCGTCCGGTTCGCCTACCGGCTCGGCCTCGACGGCTACCCGGAGCTGCAGGAGCGGGTGCGGCTGCTGGTCCGCTCCCGGATGCGCGGCGCCGACGACCAGGGCGACGACAACTCGGTCGCGCACCTCGGCGACAGCACCGCCGCCGCCTCGCTCCGGCATGACCTCGAGAACCTGCACAACACGATCAACGAACTCGACACGGCCACGCTGGACAAGGCGATCGAGCTGCTCTGCAACGCCCGCCGGGTCTTTTTCGCCGGCGGCCTCGCCTCCGGCGCGCTGGCCGAGTACAGCGCCCACACGCTCAACCGGCTGCGCGGCGGCGCGCAGGTGCTCGGCCTCGGCGATACCGCCGCCGACATCCTCGGGCTCACCCCCGAGGACGTCCTCGTCCTGTTCAGCTTCCCGCCCTACGCCTCGCAGACGCTGCAGATCCTCGACGCCGCCCGCAAGCGCGGCGTGGTCACACTCGGCATCACCGACTCGCTGATCTCACCGCTCGGAAAGGTGGACGTCACCCTCACCGCGCGCGTCTCCGGCGTCGGCCCGCAGAATTCGCTGGTCGCGCCGGTAGCGCTCATCAACGTGCTGCTGAACGGCGTGGCCGAGAAATCCCCGGGGTCGGCCGACCGTTACCGGCAGATATTCGGCCTGCTCGATGACTGGAACGCCTTCTTCCTCAAGGGAAACGCCGATGGCTGAGGCGCCCGCCGCCACCCAGACGACAGCGGGGCCGACCGTGCTCGGCTCGATCAAGGTGCTCGACTGGACCGACCAGGCCGGCGCGTACGCCGGCCGGCTGCTGGCCGATCTGGGCGCCGACGTGATCCGGGTCGAGCCGGTGACCGATCCCGGCCCGTGGCCGGAGGAGACGGTGCGATCCGCTGCGGGGCAGCCGGTGAGCGGCTTCGAGCGGTTCGTCAACCTGAACAAGCGGTCGCTGCGGGTGAACCCGGACGCCCCGGCCGGGCGCGAGCTGCTTGACGCGCTCGCGACGCGGGCGGACATCGTGCTCACCTCGGGCGATGCCCCGCAACGGTGGCGCCAGGCAGCGCCGCCGGTCAACGGGACCAGGGTGAACGTGTCGGCGTTCGGCGACGGCGAGGGCGCTGCCCTGCTCGCCGACGACCTGGTGACGCTCGCAGCGGGCGGGCTGCTGTCGCTCGGCGGGTACCCCGACCGTGAGCCGGTGGCGGTCTACGGCTCGCAGGCCTACCTGGCCGGCGGCATCAGCGGGGCCATCGCCGCGCTGCTCGGCGTCCTCGCGGCCGACGCCGGCCAGCCCGGCGTCGAACTCGACGTGTCGACGCAGGCGGTCATGGCCAGCGCGCTTGAGGACGCGGCGGCGGAGTTCGACCTGACCGGGGTGGTGCGACGCCGCACCGGCGACGGGCTGCGCGAGGCGGGCACCGGGACGTTCCGCTGCGCCGACGGCTGGATCGTGGTGGTGGCGGGCAAGCTCGGCACCGCCGCCGCGTGGGACTCGCTCGTCGGCTGGCTGTGCGACCAGGACGTGCCGGGCGCGGAGGCGCTGAAGGCGCCGGAGTGGACCGATCTCGGTTACCGCAGGCGGCCCGGGTCCATCGCCGAGTTCCGGCGCCTGATGGAGACCGCGACCGGCCGGCAGACGCGCGCGGAGCTCTACCAGGAGCTGCAGGCCCGGCGGATCGCGGCCGCTCCGGTCAACGATGTGGGCGGCGTGCTGGCCGACCAGCAGCTGGCCGAGCGCGGGTTTTTCCGGACGGTCGACGACGTGCTGCTCGACCGGAAGGTCACCTACCCGGGCCCGCCCTACCAGCTGGCGGATCATTCGATGCCCGACTGGACCTCGGCGCCCGCCCCCGGCGGTCAGACCGACGAGGTGCTGCGCGACTGGCTCGGCGTCCCGGACTGGCAGCTCGCCCAGCTGCGGGCCGACGGGGTCATCGCGTGAGCGGGATTCTGGCCGGCCTGCGGGTCCTGGACTTCTGCTGGATCGGCGCGGGCGCCCTGGTCACCCAGACGCTGGCGATGCACGGGGCCGAGGTCATCAAGATCGAGTCGAGGGCGCGGCCCGACAACCTCCGAGTCGCGCCGCCGGTCAGGCCCGGCACCAGCGGGCTCGACGCTTCCGGGTACTTCGCCAGCCGCAACGCGGGCAAGAAGTCCTTCGCGCTCAACCTGAGCCACCCCGACGCGATCGCCATCGCCCAGCGCCTGGCGGCCGCCTCGTCGGTCGTGACCAGCAACTTCCGGCCGGGCGTGATGGAACGGTGGAGCCTGTCCTACGCCGACCTCGGGCCGGCCAGCCCGACCTTATCTACCTGACCATGCCGATGCAGGGCGCCACCGGCCCGCACAGCCGCTATGCCGGTTTCGGCTCGACCATCGCCGCCCTCTCCGGCCTGGTCGCGCCGTCAGGACTGCCCGGTCGGCTTCCGGTCGGCACCGGCACGCATTATCCCGACCACGTGCCGAATCCCGGTCACGCGCTGGTAGCGCTGCTGGCCGCGCTGGTGCACCGCAACCGGACCGGCCGGGGCGGCCGGATCGAGCTCAGCCAGTTCGAGTCGACCGCCGGGCTGCTCGGGCCCGCGATGATCCGTTACTCGGCGACCGGGGAACAGCCCGCGCCGCGTGGCAACCGCGTTCCGTGGGCCGCGCCGCACGGCGTCTACCCCTGCTTGGGCGACGACAACTGGATAGCGATCTCGGCCAGCACCGAGGCGCAGTGGGCGGCCTTGTCCGGCATCCTGGCGGCCGGCCCGCCCGGCCCGCCCGGCCAACCCGGCAACCCGGCCAACCCGGCCAACCCGGCCAACCCGCACGGGGCGGGGCGGCCGACGACCTGGCGACCGACCTGCGCTTCGCCGGCCTTGATTCCCGCCTGGAGCACGAGGACCAACTGGACCGGCTGGTCGCGGCCAGGACCGTCGGCTGGGATCGCTGGGAGCTGATGGGCCGTCTGCAGGCTGCGGGCGTCCCGGCCAGCGTGGTGGAGACGCCCGGCGACGTCTTCGACGATCCGGTGCTGGCGGCTCGCGGCTACTGGGAGACGCTCGAACACCCGGTGATGGGACCGGTGCGGAGTGCCTCGGCGCCGCACCGGTGGAACGGGCAGCCGGTGTCGCCGGCGTCCCCGGCCCCGCTCCTCGGCCAGCACACCAGGGAGATCGGCCACGACCTGCTCGGCCTGTCCGAGGACGAGTACGCCCGGCTCGTCGCGGACGAGGTGCTGTGGTGAGCGGCCGTCCGGCCGAGGGAGCCAGCCCGGCCGAGCCGGTGCTGCTGACCGAGCGCGCCGGCGGCGTCGGGTGGCTCACGCTGAACCGGCCGGCCAAGCGCAACGCGCTCAACCTGGCCTTGCGCGGCGCCCTGGACGCGGCTCTGGGCGAGCTCGCGGCGGACGACGAGGTGCGGGTGGCGGTGCTGACCGGTGCCGGGAAGGCGTTCTGCGCCGGCGCGGACCTCTCCGACGCCCCGCCGCCGACCCGGCACCCGATGGCGCAGCCCGGCCGCCCGGTCGCGCAGTCGCTGGCCGACTTCCCCAAGCCGGTGATCGCCGCGGTCAACGGGCCCGCGTTCGGCGGCGGGCTTGAACTGGCGCTCGCGTGCGACCTGCGAGTGGCGGCCCGGGGAGCCACCTTCGCGCTGCCCGAGGTGCGGATCGGCAGCCTCCCCGGCAGCGGCGGGACCCAGCGGCTGGTGCACGCGGTCGGCCCGGCCGTGGCCGCCCGGATGGTGCTGTCAGGCGAGCCCCTGTCGGCCGAGGACGCGCTGCGCAGCGGTCTGATCAGCGACCTGGTTGAACCGGGCGAGCTGGCCGCGTTCACCGCCAAGCTGGCCGGTCAGATCAGCGGCAACGCGCCGTTGTCGCTGCTCGCGGCCAAGCGCTGCCTCGCCGCGGCCGGCCAGGCCCAGCTCGCGGCCGGGCTCGAACTTGAGCGCACGCTGTGGACGCTGCTGGCCACCACCGAAGACCGCCGTGAGGGGCGGGCCGCGTTCCGCGAGCGGCGCGCACCGCGCTTCACCGGAAATTGACGTCGAGAAAGGCAACTGAGTGTCAGAAGCAGTCAGCGCGGCGATAGCCGGCGTGGGCGCGAGCAGGCAGGGCAAGCTGCCCGGCGAGACTGATCTGTCCCTGGCGACCGAGGCGCTGCGGGCAGCGCTTGACGACAGCGGGTTCACCAAGGACGACATCGACGGCCTGCTCACGATGCCCGGCACCACCACCCCCGATCCGGCCAAGCACTACCTGCGGCTGGGCGAGCACCTCGGCATCAACCCCAAGATCGCCGGGTCGGTCAGCGCCGGCGGGGCCACCGCGGGCATGCTCGTGCAGCAGGCGGCGCTTGCGGTCAGCGCGGGCATGGCCGAGGTCGTCGCGGTGGTGTTCGGCGACGCCGCCCGCACCGGTGGTTCCCGGTTCTCCGCGCCGAGCGGGGCCGCCGTCTCCTCGAGCAACTGGGGCATGTACGGCAACGCCGCCAACAGCGCGCTCGGCGCCCGGCGGCACATGGCGCTGTACGGGACGACCAGCGAGCAACTGGGCTGGGTGGCGGTCAACGGCCGTCGTAACGCCTCGCTCAACCCGGCCGCGGTGATGCGCGAGCCGATTACCGTCGCCGACCATCAGAGCTCGCGGATGATCGTCGATCCGCTCCACCTGCTCGACTGCTGCCTGATCAGCGACGGCGGCGTCGCCTACATCGTCACCTCGCGCGACCGGGCCAGGGACGCCAGGAAGGGCGGGGTCAGCATCCTCGGCATGGGCCAGGGCCACACGCTGCAGACGCTGGAGCGCAAGGACTGGTGGTACCTGCCGCACCAGCAGGACTGCATCTCGCGGGCCTACCGGATGGCGGGACTCAGCCCGGCCGACATCGACGTCGCGCAGCTCTACGACAACTTCACCATCTCCGTCCTGTTCTGGCTCGAGCACGGCGGGTTCGTCAAGCCGGGCGAGTCCGGCCCGTTCGTGGAGGGCGGCAAGCGCATTGCCCTCGACGGCGAGCTGCCGATCAACACCGCGGGAGGCAACTTGTCCGAGTCGTACATGCAGGGCTGGCTGCACGTGGTCGAGGGGGTCAGGCAAATGCGCGGCGAGAGCGGTCCCCGGCAGGTCCCCGGCGCGCGTACGTGCCTGGTGACCGGGCGCGGCATGACCCTGCAGACCGCCAGCTGCCTCATCCTGGGGGCAGCGTGAGCGCGGGCGCGGTAACGGAGCGCCCGCAGCCGTCGGAGTTCCAGCCCGAGCCGGCCTCCTCCGAGCTGACCGAACCGTTCTGGGCCGGCGGCCTGTCGGGCGAGCTGCGCCTGCAGCAGTGCGCGAACTGCGGCCATGTGCGGTATCCGATCTCCGCCATCTGCCCCCGCTGCCTGAGCCCGGATGCCGCCTGGGCCGCCATGTCCGGCCGCGGCGTCGTGCAGAGCTACATCGTGTTCGAACGCGCCTACCACCAGGCGTGGGCGGGCCAGGTGCCTTATGTGGTCGCGCTGATCGAGCTGGCCGAGGGGCCGGTGCTGGTCAGCAACGTGGTCGGGGTTGACCCGTCGGCGGTGCGCGTTGGCCAGCAGGTGTCGGTGGTGTTCGAGCGGCGTTCTGCGGCGGCGGCGCTGCCGCAGTTCACCCCGGTCGCGGTGACGGAGGCGAGCAACGGTGACCGCTGACTCTTCCGGCTACCGGCCGAACCCGGGCATGCGGTTCGGGCTGGTGCTGCCGAGCATCGGCCGGGGCGCCAGCCCGGGCTCGCTCGACGCGGCGGCCGAGGCGTGCGTGCGGCACGGCTGGACCAGCGTCTGGGTCACCGATCACGTGCTGGTGCCCCGCGGTCCCGAGGAAGCCGAGTACGGCTGCCTGCTTGAGGCGATGACGGCGCTCACCTGGGTCGCCGCCCGCTATTCGGGGCTCACCGTGGGCACCAGCGTGATCGTGCCCGCCATGCGGGACGCGCCGCTGCTGGCCAAGCAGCTGGCCACGCTTGACATCCTTACCGGCGGGCGGCTCATCGTCGGCGTCGGCGCGAGCGACGTGCACGACGACATCGAGTACGCCAACCTCGGCAAGAGCGACCGGTTCCCGCGCCGGGGCGCCTACCTGGACGAGGCGGTGGCGCTGTGGCGGCACCTGTGGGGCGGCCGGACGGACCCGTTCACGGGCGAGTTCCACACCCTGACCGACTACTGCTTCCAGCCGCTACCGCCGCAGGGGCCGGCATCCCGATCTGGTGCGGCGGGCGCAGTCAGCGCGCCGTCCGCCGCACGGCCGAGCTGGCCGACGGCTACCACGCCGCGCAGACCGGCCCGGTCCAGCTCCGCGAGCGGCTGCCGAAGATCGAGGCGGCGGCCGCCGCCGCCGGCCGGCCGCTGCCCGCGGTCTCGGTGCGCGCCCGGGTCAAGTTCGACACCGAACCGGGGCCGGTCTACTCGATCTGCGGCAGCCACAAGGAGATGACCGGGCAGCTGCTCGAACTGGCGGCGCTCGGCGTGGACGACCTCATCCTGGTGCTCGGCAGCGCCGAGCCGGACCAGGTGGCGGCGCTCGCCGACCGCTTCGCGGAGGACGTCATCGCCCCCTACCAGCAGCAGGTGACCGACTACTGCCGTGCCGCAGGCCGGTGACCAGGTGAAACTGCTGATACTGGTGCGCTCAGTGGATATCGTGAGTAAATCGATAAACATGAAATTCACGACAATGGCGGACGAATGAACGGGCGAGCGGATGCAAGTCCCGGCGCGGCCGCACTACGCGAGCTCGTTATGCCGGTGGTGGTGGTCGCGGCCAGCAACGGCCAAGGGACCGCCTGCGCGACCAGCACCACCAGCTACGTGTCGGTGCAGCCGCCGGTCCTGAGCGTCGCGCTGACGCCCGCGTCAAGAACGGCCCGCATGGTGGCGGAAACCGGCCGGTTCAGCGTCTCGGTGCTCACCGTCGGCCAGGCCGACCTGGCCTACCGGGCCGGCCGGCCGAGCACAGAGCCGGACAAGCTGGCGGCGGCCGGCATCGCGCCGGAGTACCCGCCGGGGGAGTCGCCGGCCCGCCGGGGGCGAGCCCGCCCGGTGTCCGCGGCGCGGCGGCCGTGCTGTGGTGCGAGGTCGCCGACACGGTGACGGTCGGCGATCATCAGGTGATCTTCGGCCGGGTGACCGCGTTCCGCGGCGTCGGCGAGGGCAGCGACGGCCTGCTCCTGCGCCATCAGCGCCGTTACCTGGGCACCGGGCAGGCGGTCACGCCGGCCGTGGCGGACGGATACCCGATTTGACCGCGCGGCGGATCGTCGTCGGGGTCTCGGGCGCCTCCGGGGCGATCTACGGTGTCCGGCTCATCGAGGTGCTCGCGGCGATGCCGGACATCGAGGTGCACGCCGTCATCAGCCCAGGAGCGGCCGCCACGATCCGCTACGAACTCGACCGGGAGCCGGCCGACGTGGCGAAGCTGGCCGACTACGTGCACGACGAGCGGAACCTGGCCGCGCCGCTCGCCAGCGGCACCTTCCTCACCGACGGGATGGTCGTCGCCCCGTGCAGCATCAGGTCGCTGTCGGCCATCGCCAACTCCGCCAATGACAACCTGCTCGTCCGGGCGGCCGACGTGCACATGAAGGAGCGGCGCAGGCTCGTCCTCGTCGTCCGCGAGACGCCGCTGCACGAGGGCCACCTGCGGCTGATGACACTGGCCACCCGGGCCGGCGCCGTCATCCTGCCCCCGGTGCCCGGCTTCTACATCCGACCCGCGACCATCGCCGAGCTCGTCGATCACACGGTGGGCAAGGTGCTCGACTCGCTCGGCATCGCGCACGAGCTGTCACCGCGGTGGGAAGGGCCGTCCGGTCACCTCGACTGACGAGGGCCGCCGGCCCGCAGATCCGCCTGCACGCTGAAGATCTGAGAAAGAGGAACGCATGGAATACGACGACCTGCGCAGCTGGATCGCCGCGGCCGAGTCGATGGGCGAGGTCAGGCACGTGACCGGCGCGAGCTGGCAGGAGGACATCGGCCAGATCTCGGAGATGCTCATCCACAACCTCGGCTCGCCGGCCGTGCTGTTCGACGAGATCCCCGGCTACGCCAAGGGCCAGCGCATCCTGGTGAACGCCAACGCCGCCCCGAGGCGGCTGGCGCTGACCCTCGGGCTGCCGCCCGAGTCGTCCAGGCAGCAGCTGATGGCCGAGTTCCTGCGGCTGACCGAGGCCGACCGGCGGGTCGCGCCGAGGGTTGAGGCCGATGGCCCGGTCTTCGAGAACGTGATCAAGGGCGCGGACGTCGACCTGCTCAGCTTCCCGACCCCGCTGTGGCATCCGGAGGACGGCGGCCGCTACATCGGGACCGGCTGCGCGGTGGTGACCCGCGACCCGGACACCGGGTGGGTGAATCTCGGCTGCTACCGGGTGATGATTCACGACGGCCAGCGGGTCGGCGTGTACATCTCCCCGGGCAAGCACGGCCGCCAGATGCGCGACGCCTACTTCGCGCGCGGCGAGCCGTGCCCGGTCGCCGTCATCTGCGGCATGGACCCGCTTATCTTCGCCGCGTCCACCCTGGAGGTCCCGTTCGGCGTCTCCGAGTACGAGTGGACCGGCGCGATCAGGGGCGAGGCCTACCCGGTGGTCAACCTGCCGATCACCGGCCTGCCGGTGCCCGGCCAGCGCCGAGATCGTGCTCGAGGGCTACCTGCACCACGACAAGATGGCGCCGGAGGGGCCGTTCGGCGAGTGGACCGGCTACTACGGCGGCCGGCGGGCGGCCGAGCCGGTGCTCGAGGTCGAGGCGCTCTATCACCGCAACGACCCGATCATGCTCGGGGTGCCGCCGAACAAGCCGCCGGCCTACGACCCCTACCTGTATCGCGAGTACCTGCGCTCGGCGATGCTGCTGCGGGAGCTGAAGGGGACCGGGGTCCCGGGGATCGTCGACGCCAACTGCTTCGCCATCGGCGGCACCCGGCTGTTCAACGTGGTATCGATCCAGCAGCGCTACGCGGGCCACGCCCGGCAGGTGCTGCACGCGGCCGCCACCGTCCCCGCCGCCGCCTACATGGGGCGGGTGGTCACGGTGGTCGACGACGACATCGACGTGACCGACCTGGAGGACGTCATCTGGGCGATCGTGACCAGGGCCGACCCGAGCCGGGCGGTGGACATCCTCGACCCGGCAGCTGTCCGGGCCGCTCGACCCGGCGATCCCGCCGGACGACAAGACCTACAACTCACGGCTGCTGATCGACGCGACCAAGCCCTGGGAATGGCGCGACCGCTTCCCGGCCAGCCTCGGCCCGGACCCGGCGACCAAGGCCGCCACCCGCAAGCGGTGGGGCTACCTGCTCGACTCGGGCGCCGCAGGCCCCGCGACCCCGTGAGGGACGCGGATCGGCGCGCTCCCGCTGGCGAGGCCGAGATCACCCAGTTGATGCGACGCAAGGGCGAGCACATCAGCCAGGCGCTCGCGATCGGCGACAGCGGGTCGGCCGGGTGGGAAGACGTGCAGCTGATGCACGACGCGCTGCCGTCGACCGACTTCGAGGACGTCGACCTCGCGGTCGATTTCCTCGGCCGCCGGATCGGCCTGCCCCTGCTGATCAGCGGTATGACCGGAGGACACGACGCCGCCCTGGCGGTCAACGTGGAGCTGGCCAAGGCGGCCGCCGTCACCGGCGCGATGATCGGCGTCGGCAGCCAGCGGGCCGCGCTGCTCGACCCCGGGCTGACCGACTCCTACGCGGCCGTCCGGGAGCACGCGCCGGACGCGTACGTGCTCGCCAACATCGGGATTTCCCAGCTCGTGCCGCAGCGGGACAGCCCGGCGCTGCTGCTCGACGACGTGCTCAGGGCGATCGACATGGTGCGCGCCGACGCGCTCGCGGTGCACCTGAACTACCTGGAGGAGATCGTCCAGCCGGAGGGCCAGACTCGGGCCAGGGGCGCCGCCGCCGCGCTGGCCGACCTCGTCAAGGAGGTCCCGGTCCCGGTCGTCGCCAAGGAGACCGGGGCCGGGATGTCCCGCCAGGTCGCGCTGCGGCTGCGGGATCTCGGCGTGCAGGCGCTCGACGTGGGCGGCAGCGGCGGCACTTCGTTCGCCGCGATCGAGGCCGCCCGGGCGGCGTCGGCCGGGGACATGGTCCGCGCCGCCACCGGGGCGGCGTTCGCGGGCTGGGGGATCCCCACCGCCGCCAGCGTGGGGCTGTGCGCCGACGTCCTTCCGGTGCTCGCGGTCGGCGGGGTCAGGAACGGCCTCGACGCCGCCCGCGCGCTCAGCCTCGGCGCGGTCGCGGCGGGCGTCGGCCGCCCGCTGCTCGAGCAGGCGCTGCTCGGCCGCAGTGCTGGCGGCCGGGGCCCGGTCACGGACTGGATCGACGGGTTCGCCCACCAGTTGCGGGCGGCCGTTTTCCTGACCGGAGCGCGGTCCGCGCGCGAGCTCGCCGCGGCGCCGGTGATCATTCGCGGCGCGACCCGCGACTGGCTACACGAGCTGAGAGGAAGCTGATGGATAAAGCAGCGGGTCTGCCCGAGGACGAGGCGCGGGCGCTGATCGCGGCCGCCTGCCGGGTGCTGGAGGCCGCGGGCCAGGGCGACATGGTCTGGGGGCACGTGTCGGTCCGCGACGCCGACGGCCGCGGCGTCTGGCTCAAGGGCGCCGGGCTTGGCTTCGACGAGGTGACGGCGGCGGACTGCGTGCTGCTGTCGTGGGACGGCGAGATTCTGTCCGGGACCGCCAGACGGCACGTGGAGTACCCGATCCATACCGAGCTGATGGCGGCGCGGCCCGATGTCGGGGGAGTGGTGCACACCCACCCCGTGCACGCGATCGCGTTCGGCGCTCTCGGCCGCCCGCTGCGGGCCCTGTCGCACGAGGGCGCGCTGCTCACGCCGCCCGACGTGGCGCGCTTCACCCGTACCGGGGACGTGGTCAACAGCCGGGAGCTCGGCCGTGACCTGGCTGAGGCGCTGGGCGAGCGGAACGCCGTGCTGATGCCAAGGCACGGCATCGCCACCGCCGGGGCCACGCTCGGCGAGGCGGTCGGCATCGCGGTCCACCTGGAGCGCGCCTGCCAGATCGAGCTGCTGGCGGGCCCCGAGGCGCAGGGCAGCCCGGACGACGAGGCGCTGGCCAAGCGCGGCCGGGTGCGAAACCGCTTCGAGGAGGCGTGGACGTACCTCGAGCGGGTGTCCCGGACCCCGTGACCAGGGACGCGAAGCAACCGGAGATCGGGAATGCAAAAAATATGGCCATCGTAAGGCTTGACCGCAACAGATTTTGATGCGACAGTCGCCCTAATGACAACAAGACCCCCATGCATGGGCTTGCTCAATGAGGAGACCTAATGAGACATAAATGGGCTGGGGTGCTGGCCGCGACCGCCGGTATCGGGCTCCTGATCGCCGGCTGCGGGTCGTCAGGCAGCAGCACTGGATCGACCGCGGCGGCGACTTCCGGTAGCAAGACGATCCGGCTGATCGAGGGGGGCGGGTTCGACTTCAGCGACGCCGCCATCTACCAGGCGATGGATCTGCTCAAGCAGCGCGGTTACGACGTCTCGCTGGAGAACGTGGCCGACCCGACCACCGCCCTGCGGGCCGTGCTGGCAGGCAAGGCCGACGTCTACCTAGGCGATCCGGTCGAGGCGGCGACGGCGGTGGCCAACAGCAAGGCCTCGGTCAAGTACATCGCCACGGTCGCCCAGGCCTCGGACTACGAGCTGCTGGCAACGCCGAAGTACACCCTGCAGAGCCTGGCCGGGGCCACCATGGCGACGGCCGGGCCGGGCACCGCCGGGGTCATCGTCGGCGTCGCCGCCCTGCAGAAGGAGGGCATCGACGTGGGGGCGATCCACCAGGTCACGGTGGGCGGCACCAGCGCCCGGGTGACGGCGATCCTGTCCGGCCAGGTCGGCCTGGCGCCGGTGCACGCAACCGACGCCGCCACCGCCGCCGCCACCGGCAAGGTCAAGATCCTGCTCAACGCGGGCGCCACGCTCGGCGTTTACCTGCAGCAGGGGCTGATCGCGAGCGACTCCTTCGTCGCCAACACGGCCACCGCCCAGGCGACCGTCAACGCGTTCATCGACGCCCAGCGCTGGGCGTACGCCAACGAGGCGGGCTACGCCAAGCTGGTGACGGAAAACAAGCTCGACAGCGGCCTGACCGCCACCGAGGCGCAGACGTCCTGGAGCGCGCTCAAGGCCGACAACTTCTGGGCCTCCAACGGCGCCCTCTGCACCTCGTCGATCGACACCACGCTCGGCTACGACTACAAGGCGCCCGGCGGCCTGACCAAGGCCACCACCCCGTCGATCAGCGACTGGGTCGACACCTCCTTCGTCAACACGTACCTCAAGGCGCACGGCCAGCCGGCTGGCGCCTGCTAGCTAGCGGTCTCTCGCGGGAAGGTGTACAGAAATTGCTAGTGCTCGAAAACCTCCAGAAGACCTACGGGCAGTCAGCCATGCCAGCCCTGGCCGGCATGAACCTCGAGGTAAAGCGGGGCGAGCTAGTGTCGCTGCTTGGCCCGAGCGGCTGCGGCAAAACCACGGCCCTGCGGATCGTGGGCGGCCTGCTCGAGCCCTCTGGCGGGAACGTCCTGGTGGACGGGCACGCAAGCCTGGGACCTTCCCGCGAGAAGGCCATGGTGTTCCAGCTCTTCAACCTCTTCCCCTGGCGGACGGCGGAGGCCAACGTCGCCTTCGGCCTTGAGGCGCAGGGAATGCGGAAGCGGGAGCGGCTGGCCATCGCCCGGGAGTACCTGAACCTGGTCGGCCTGGCCGACAAGGCCCAGTCGTATCCCGCGCAGCTGTCGGGCGGTCAGAACCAGCGCGTCGGGATCGCCCGCGCGCTCGCGATCGAGCCGAAGATCCTGCTCATGGACGAGCCGTTCGGCGCCCTGGACGCGCTCACCCGCGAGCACCTGCAGGTAATGCTGCAGGAGATCTGCGCCGACCGGAACCTGACCATCCTGTTCGTCACCCACTCGATCGACGAGGCGATCTTCCTATCGGACCGGATCGTGGTGATGACCACCCCCGGCCGGGTGATCGCCGACTACGAGGTCCAGCTGCCAGGGCCGCGCACCGGCTACGACTGGCGCGCCACCCCGCGCTACAGCGAGCTGCGGACCGGCATCTGGGACCTGCTGCAGGCCGAGCAGCCGCAGCCGGCCAGGACGGCCTGACGCCGATGGTGACGATCAAGAGCGGGCCCACCCCGCCGTCGGCCACCAGGACCCGCGCCGCCTCGGCCGCGGGACCAGCCGGCGCCTGGGGCTGGCTCGGCCGCCCCGTCGTCCAGCGGGTGCTGTCGGTGCTGGTCGTGCTGGGTCTCTGGCAGCTCATCGGCTCGCACTACCAGTACTCGATGTCGTCTCCCTCGGCGATCGTCGACGGCGCCAGGAGCTCGCTGTTCAGCGAGGTCTTCCCGGCCTTCGGGCAGACGCTGGTCAGCTTCGCGCTCGGCTTCGCGATCTCGGTCTTCGTCGGGGTGCCGGTCGGCATCGCGATGGCCAGGGTCCGCTTCATCAGGACCGCGATCGAGCCGTACGTGCTGATGCTCTACTCGATGCCGATGCTGGCGCTGATCCCGGTGCTGATCATCGTCTTCGGCATCTCCTTCGAGCTGCGGGTCACCGGCGTGGTGCTGTTCGGCATCTTCGCCATCATCGTCAACACCTTCACCGGGGCGTCCCGGGTCGACCCGGCCTACGAGGACGTCGGCCGGGCGTTCGTGGCCTCGCCGTGGAAGCGGCTGACCTCGATCATCTTCCCCGGCAGCCTGCGCTACATCTTCGCCGGGGTCAGGATCGGGTTCGGTCACGGCATGATCGGCGCGGTCGTGATCGAGATCGAGGCGTCCGCCGTCGGCATGGGCAACCTGCTCACCGAGTACATCCAGGCCCTCCAGCTCGGCAAGTTCTTCGTCGTCGTCATCGTCCTCGGCATCTTCAGCATCATCTGCACCCTGCTGCTGCGCGCGGCCGAGCGCTGGGCGACCGAGCCGTGGCAGCGCAAGCGCCACCTGCCCGACGCCTGGCGCGACCGGCTCGACCCCGGCAACATCGTCCCGGCCGGCCTCAGCGCGCAGCTGCGAACCGCGCGGCGGGCGGGGGCCCAGGCGCTGCGCCCGGTCGCCCGGGGACTGGCCGCCCTGGCCCGTAGCAGGGCCGGCGCCTGGCTCATCCGGCTGGTGGTCCTGGCCCTCATCATCGGGATCTGGCAGATCGAGTCTGACCACGTCAGCCAGGCGGTGCTGGCCGCTCCGGGCTCCGTCGCATCGGCCCTCTACCAGCTCTCGGTGGTCAACCACCAGATCTGGGGACCGCTCCTGAACAGCGTTGAGCTGCTGTTCGCGGGGTGGGCGGTGGCGGTCGCCCTCGGCGTGCCGCTCGGCCTGCTGATGGGGCGGTTCCGCTGGTTCGAGAACATCACCGACCCCTACGTGTCGTTCCTGTACGCGCTGCCGCACGTGTGCTTCGTGCCGCTGATGGTCGTCTGGCTCGGCTTCGGCTTCAAGTTCGGGCTCGCCTACGTCGTCCTGTCGGCGATCTTCCCGGTCATCATCAACACGATGCAGGGCGTGAAGAGCATCGACCCCGAGTACATCGCGGCCGGGCGCAGTTTCTGCGCGTCCGAGCGGACCATCATGCGGGCGATCGTCATCCCCGGCGCCACCCCGTTCATGGTCGCGGGCGCCCGGCTCGCCTTCTCCGTCTCCTGGATCGGCGTGATCGTCTCCGAGGTGCTGTCCAGCCAGACCGGCCTCGGCGGCATGATCGACACGTTCAGCAACAACTACCAGACCGCCGACATGTTCGTCCCGGTGCTGTTCATCGCCGCCATCTCGGTCATCATCCTGCAGGTGTCCACCCGGTACCAGAAGCGGCTGACCCCCTGGGCCAGCGTCAGCCTGTAAGCCCGGAGAAAAGCCCGGAGTTCTAGCAGCATCACGAACGGAGGAGGTTCTCGTCATGCCCGCCAGCCCCGCGCCGGCCGCGGCCGTGCCCATGTTCATCGGCGGCCGCTGGACCGAATCCGATCGTCCGATCGAGATCTGGACGCCCGGCGGCGAGCGCAGAGTCGGCGCCAGCTTCGAGGCCACCGCCGACCAGCTCGAGCACGCCATCGAGGCCGCCGTCGACAGCCAGCCGCGGCTCGCGGCCCAGGCGCCGTATCAGCGCTCGGCGCTGCTGCGCGCGGTCTCGACCGGGATGCTCGACCAGCTCGAGGAGTTCGCCCGACTGCTGTCCGAGGAGGCGGGCAAACCCATCAAGGACGCCAGGACCGAGGTGGAGCGCACCGCGATGGCGTTCCGCATCGCGGCCGAAGAGGCCGAGCGGATCTCCGGCGAGGTCATCGACCTCGGCCTCAACCCGGTGTCGGCCGGCCGCATCGGCCTCACCCGGCGCTTCCCGGCCGGCCCGGTCGCCGGCATCAGCCCGTTCAACCTGCCGCTCAGCCTGGCCGCGCACAAGCTTGCCCCGGCCCTTGCGGTCGGCTGCCCGATCGTGCTCAAGATCCCCAGCCAGACCCCCCTCGCCCTGCTCAAGCTGGCCAGGCTCATCGAGAGCAGCGGGGCGCTGCCCGGGTCGGTCACGATGGCGCCGATGTCGATCGGAGTCGGCGACCGGCTCGTCACCGACGACCGGTTCAAGGTGCTCAGCTTCACCGGCAGCCCCCGCGTCGGCTGGGACATGAAGGCCAGGTCCGGCCGCAAGCGCGTGGTCCTCGAGCTCGGCGGCAACGCCGGCGCGCTGGTCGACCGCACCGCCGACCTTGACTGGGCGGCCCGCCGGTGCGTCCAGGGCGCCTTCAAGTACGCCGGGCAGACCTGCATCAGCGTGCAGCGGGTCTACGTGCACGCCCAGGTGTGGACCGAGTTCACCGACCGCTTCGTCAAGCTCGCGGCGGGGCTGCGGGTGGGCGACCCGGCCCAGGAGAGCACCGACGTCGGCCCGCTCATCAACCGGGAGGCGGCCGACCGGGTCCGCCGCTGGGTCGCGGAAGCGGTCGCCGAGGGCGCGACCGTGCTCCTCGGCGGCGACGGCGAAGGCGGCTACCTGCCGCCGACCGTGCTGACGGACGTCCCCCCAACCGCCCGGGTATGCCGGGAGGAGGTGTTCGGCCCGGTCGCCGTCTTGTCCCGGGTCGAATCCTTCGATGCGGGGCTCGACGCCATCAACGACTCGGTCTTCGGCCTGCAGGCAGGCGTGTTCACGGCCGACCTGGCGAGCTCGTGGCGCGCCTTCGAGCGCCTCGAGGTGGGCGGGGTCATCCTCAACGACTCGCCGACCTACCGGATCGACCACATGCCCTACGGGGGAGTCAAGGACTCCGGACTCGGCCGGGAAGGCATCCGCTACGCCATCGAGGAGCTGACCGAGCGCAGGCTCCTCGTGATCGCCCAGCCGCAGTAGCGGTAGCAGCGGGTCGCATCGTCCGCCCCGCTGATGGCGGCGGCCGAGAATACGCATCGCGGACGATGCCGGATCGACGTGCGCGGATTACCGTTATGCGGTGCGGATACGGCCGGTGGACCTCGGGGCGGTGGCTCTCCCGCTCGGCGTGGGGCTGCTGAGCCGGGCCGGCTACCACGACGGCTGGAGCCCGGCGTTCCTGGCGGTCTTCAGCGTGCCGCTGTACTGGGGGCGCCGCTACCCGCTGGGGGTGCTGCTCGTCGTCTTCGCCGCCGGTCTGGTCCAGCTGACGGCGGCCGCGCTCAGCGGCGTCGGCGCGGTGACGCTGGTCGGCCTGTACGACCTCGGCATCATCCTCGCGATCTACTTCGCGGTCTCGTACGGGCAGCGCTGGACGCGGGTCTTCGCGGTGGCGGGCGGGATCGCCGGAGCCGCCGCGGGCGCGGCGGTGTGGCTGGGCCCGAGGATGAGCACGCCGAACGTGACCCTCGGCCTGGGCTTGCTGTTCGCGCCGGTGCTGCTCGCCTGGGCGACCGGCACCACCACCAGGACCAGGCGCGCCTACCTGGCCGGCCTGGTGGAGCGAGCCGATCGGCTCGAACGCGAGCGTCAGGCGCTGGCGATGGTGGCGGTCGCGGAGGAGCGGGAGCGGATCGCCAGGGAACTGCACGACATCGTCGCGCACAGCGTGAGCCTGATGGTGGTCGCCTCCGACGGCGCCGACGCCGCCCTCGAGCAGCAGAACACGGCCGAGGCGCGCAAGGCCGTGGTCGCGATCGGGCGGACCGGGCGGGACGCCCTGACCGAGCTCCGGCTGCTGCTCGGCATGCTCCGCAGCGACCACGAGCTGGCCGGCCCCAGCCGGGCGCGGGCCAGCTCAAGGACCTCATCGACAGCGTCCCGGTGCAGGTACGGCTGAGCGTCGACGGCCCCGAGCGCGAGCTGCCCCAGGGGCTCGGGCTGGCCGTGTTCAGGATCGTGCAGGAGGCCCTGACCAACACGGTCAAGCACGCCGGGCCGGAGGCCCGCGCCGACGTCCGGCTCAGCTACGGCGACCGCGCACTGGAGATCGAAGTGACCGACGACGGAAACGGGGCTGCCCCGCCAGGCCCGCCCGGGCACGGCCTGATCGGGATGCGCGAGCGGGCGGCCATGTTCGGCGGGATGCTCACCGCCGGCCCCGGTTCGGCCGGCGGCTTCCGGGTGCGGGTGCTGCTGCCGTGGGCGTGATCCGGGTCGTCCTGGTCGACGACCAGGAACTGGTCAGGACCGGGTTCCGGCTGGTCCTCGGCGGGCAGCCGGACCTGGAGGTGGTCGGCGAGGCCGGCGACGGGGCGGCGGCGATCGAGGTCACCGGGCAGACCCGGCCGGACGTCGTGGTGATGGACGTGCGGATGCCGCGGATGGACGGCGTCGAGGCGACCCGACGCATCCGGGCTTCCGCCGACGCCCCTCGGGTGCTCATCCTCACCACGTTCGACCTGGACGAGTACGTCTACGAGGCGATCCGGGCGGGCGCCTCGGGCTTCCTGCTCAAGGACACCGGGGCCAGGAACCTGATCGACGCGATCAGGATCGTGCACTCGGGCGAGGCGGTCGTCGCGCCGAGCACCACCCGCAGGCTGTTCGACCGGTTCGCCACCCTGGCCGACCCGCGCCGCCCGCCGGACCGGGGAGAGGCGCCGGGCGTGCCGCTGACCGCGCGCGAAGTCGAGGTGCTGCGGGAGGTGGCCCTCGGCCTGTCGAACGCGGAAATCGCGGGCAAGATGTTCCTGTCCGAGGCGACGGTCCGCACCCACGTCAGCCACATCCTCGGCAAACTCGGCCTCCGGGACCGCGTGCAGGCCGTCGTCTACGCCTACGAGATGAGGCTGGTACGCGCAGGCGCGTAGCGCCGAACTCAGCGTCGCGCCCGACGCGCGAGCCGCAGTCGGTCTCCTAGCGTCGGCGGCATGCTCATAGCCAAGGACGTCAGCAAGGTTTACGGTGAGGGCCCGAGCGCGGTGCGGGCGCTTGACCGGGTCACGATCAGCTTCGACGGCGGAATGTTCGCCGCCATCATGGGGCCGTCGGGGTCGGGCAAGTCCACCCTGATGAACTGCCTGGCCGGACTGGACACGGTGACGTCGGGCTCGGTCATGATCGGCGACCGGGAGCTCAGCGGGCTGTCCGACCGCGCGCTCACGCTGCTCCGCCGCGACCGCGTCGGTTTCATCTTCCAGTCCTTCAACCTGCTGCCGGCGCTGACCGCCGAGCAGAACATCACGCTGCCGCTTGAGCTCGCCGGGCGCAGGCCCGACCCGCGCTGGCTGCGCGAGATCATCTCCGTGCTCGACCTCGGCGGCCGCCTGGACCACCAGCCCGCGCAGCTGTCGGGCGGTCAGCAGCAGCGGGTGGCCTGCGCGCGGGCGCTGATCACGCGGCCGGAGGCCATCTTCGCCGACGAGCCGACCGGCAACCTGGACTCCCGGTCCGGGGCGGAGGTGCTGTCGCTGCTGCGCCGGTCCGTCCGCGAACTGGGCCAGACGGTCGTCATGGTGACCCACGACCCGGTGGCCGCGTCCTACGCCGACCGGGTGGTGTTCCTGGCCGACGGGCGGGTGCGCGGCGAGCTGCTCGACCCGGCCGCAGCCGACATCCTCGACGCCCTCAAGGGGCAGGGATGCTGACCGTCACCCTGGCCGGCCTCCGGCTCCGCTGGCGCCGGCTGCTGCTGTCGGCGCTGGCGGTCGGCCTGGGAGTTGCGTTCACGGCCGCCACCCTGATCTACACCGCCACCGTGAGCGCCGCCTACTACAGCCAGTACGCGGCCGAGGCGAGGAACGTCGACGCCGCCGTCCTGCCCGCGGCCGGCCCGACCGTCCCGCTCCCCGACCTCGCCGCCGTCAGCGCCGTTCACGGGGTCGCTGCGGTCGAGGGCAGGCTCCAGGGCCCGCTGACGCTGGTCGGCGCCGGCGGCCGGACCGACGCCGCCACCGCGATCGACCGGCCCGCCGACCCGAGGTTCCGCTACTACACGGTGGTCGCGGGCGCCGGCGGCGTGCTGCTCGATGAGGACACCGCGGCGCTCGACCACGTCCGGCCGGGCACGGCCGTCACCGTGGTGGATCAGGACGGGCGCACCCGGCGGCTGGTGATCACCGGGATCGCCGACCTGGGCGCTTCCGGGCGGGTACTCGGCGGCGCGGTGCTGATTCTGCCCGCCTCGCTGGTCCGGTCCCTGACCGGCGCGGCCGGATACCAGCGGATCGACGTCGCGGCGGTCCCGGGCGTGAGCCAGGCTGCCCTCGCCGCCGCGCTGGCCGGCCGGCGCCTCCCCGGCACGACGACGCAAACCGGTGCGCAGCTCGCGGCGGCGCTGGCCGAGGAGAACGCCGGCGGAGAGGGCCTGCTCTCCATCGGGCTGCGTATCTTCGCGGCCGTGTCCCTGATCGTGGCCGCGCTTGTCATCTACAACAGCTTCCGGATCCTGCTCGCGCAGCGGCTGCGGGAAACCGCGCTGCTGCGCTGCGTCGGCGCGACCCGGCGTCAGCTGCTGGCCGGCATCCTGGCCGAGTCGGCCACGATGGGGCTGGCGGCGGGTGTCGCCGGGATCGGCGCCGCCACCGCCCTGGTGGCGGCGGTGAACTCGGGCACGGTCTCGGTCACCGGCGCCGCGGTGGCCGTCTCGTTGCTGATCGCGGTGCTGGTCACGTCGGCCGCGGCGCTGCTCCCGGCCGTCGCGGCGGCCAGGACCGCCCCGGTGGCGGTGCTGCAGGCGTCGCCCGACGGCAGCGGCAGCGGCAGCGGTAGAGGCGCACCGCTCAGGATCGCGGTCGCCGCCCTGCTGGCCGTCCTCGGCCTGGCGCTCACCGCCGTCGGCATGCCGCGCGGCGAGCCGGGCCTGGTCATGATCGCGGCGGGCGGGACCATCGTCTTCCTCGGCTTCCTGGTGATCGGGCCGCTCGTCGCGGGACCGATCGTGTCCGCCCTGGGCTGGCTGCCGTCCCGCGTCTTCGGGATCAGGATGCGGCTGGCGGTGACCGGGGCGCGGCGCAATCCCGGCCGGACGGCGGTCACCGCGGCCGCCCTGACGATCGGGATCGGGCTGATGACGCTGTTCTCGGTCGTGCTGTCCACCGCCACCGCGCTCGCCAACAGCGAGACCAACAGCCGCTTCCCGGCCGACTACCTGCTCACCGCGCCGAGCCCGGGGATACCCCCCGGCGTGCTGACCGCCCTGCAGTCCAGCCCGGTGATCGCGCAGGCGGCGGCGGCCAGGCAGCGCACGACCGTCATCGGCAAAGCGGGCGCGCAGGTGATGGCGGTCCAGCCGTCGGCCTACGGATCGCTGTTCACACCCGACGTGACCACCGGATCGCTGACCGGGGTCGCAGCCGGAACCGGCGAGATCGCGCTCGACGGGGCCGAGGCGCGGCACCTGGACGTGACCGTCGGCGGGCGGGTATCCATCGCCGGACGCTCGTTCCTGGTGGCCGCGATCTTCACCGACGGCGTCCTGTCCGAGGACGCGCTCATCTCCTGGCCCGACTTCACCCGCGCGTTCGGCCCCGGAGACGCCAGCGACGCCGGCCACGCTGGCCACGCCGGCCACGCCGCCGACGCCGCCGACGTGCTGGTCAAGGCGCGCGCCGGAGTCTCGTCCACCGCCTCGGCGGCAGTGGTGGACATGGCGATCGCCCGCGACCCGGCTATCGAGGTGACCTCGGAGGCATCGCTGCGGGCGCACATGCTCTCCTCGGTTCACAAGCTGACCGACCTGCTTGACGGCCTGCTGGCCACCTCGATCGTGATCGCGCTGACCGGCATGGCCAACACCCTGTCGCTGTCCGTCCTCGAGCGAACCAGGGAGTCCGCTCTGCTGCGTGCCCTCGGGCTGACCGGCGGCCAGCTCCGGACGGTGATCAGCCTGGAGGCGGTGCTGCTCGGCGTGATGGGCGCCGTCATCGGGGTCGCGTTCGGCGTCGGCTTCGGCTGGGCCACCGGCCGGACGTTCCTGCGAACTCAGGACGTCGCCGTCAGCTTCCCGTTCCTGCAGATCGCCGGGTACGTCGTGCTGGCCGGGCTGGCCGCGCTGCTCGCCTCGGTCATCCCGGCCCGCCGGGCCGCCAGGCGCTCGGTCATCGAGGGACTCGCACTCGAATAACGAGTTCGCCGACGGTTAAGGCGAAGCCACGCGTCTGTTCGGGATAAAAAGATTTTTAATTTCGAACGGACCGTTGCTTCGCCTCCGAGCGGCCGAGACCGACGACCGGCAACGCCGTGACCGCGCTCGCCCGCCTCCGCTCTTGAACCGCACGCTGAAGACCGGGTGTGCCGGGCGGCGCTGGCCGCCCGGCACTGCCGGTGTTGCTCCTTAAGCTCCAGCGTCTGTGCACAGCCGACACCTGTCCACCCCCATGATCGTCGCCGGCATTGCTAGCGTTCCAGGCCGTTCTGCACGTCCAGGGGGCGGGGGCGGTCGGCGGTGAAGTCGCCGCCGCCGAGCGCGGGGTCGAGGGCGTTGGCCGCGTCGTTGAGGGCGGTGACGGTGACGCCGGGGGTCCAGTGGCGCGCGGCGACGACGTTGTTCATGGCGTCGATGGCGGCCACCATGTCGGCGTCGGTGAAGTTGCAGTGGCCGATGGCGTTGGCGTAGACCTGCCGTAGCAGCGGCGAGCTGCCTGCCAGCGCGACCCGCTCCGCGTAGGTGGCCTCGAACGGCGTCGGGGCGAGCTGGTCGGAGACCGTGTGCACGTCAAGCTCCGGGACCTGGAGCCGGCCGGTGTTGACCGAGGTGGCCTGGGTGCGGTTGAGCGAATTGCCCTCCGGCGCGTAGCTTTCGTGCTTGTCGAGGGTCGCGATATCGGCCCCCAGGTTCAGGCCCGCGGCCTTGTACAGGGCCTCGATCTGCCGGTAGTAGGGCGACCGGCGGATCAGGGCGCCGTAGTCGACGCCGATGTTGTAGCCGCTGTCGCCGCCCTCGGCGAGCGAGATCATGTACCGGCCGGATTCGATGAACGACAGCTGGCCGCTGGTGAGCATCTCCTCCTCTTGCAGCTCCTGCCCCGCGTAGTCGCCGGCCGCGGGCGGCGCTGCCCCGGTGGTCCAGTCGGTCTCGTTGAGCAGGGCCGCGCTGAGCGCGATGCGGGCCTGGCCGGCCGCGGTGGTCTGGGCGGAGGCGACGGCCGCGCTCAGCTCCGCTCCGGCGGTGCTGCCCGCCGCCATCGACGGGTAGTCGCGGATCTGCACGTCGGCCGCGCCCGGCAGCAGCTCGGTCATCGCGTACTCGGCGTTGAGCTGGTAGTTGTTGAGGTCCACGCCGCCGGCCACGAGGCCGCAGAAGGTGACCGCGCCCTGCACGCGGCGGTAGGACTCCTGGTCGATGAGGGAGTTGATCAGGCCGCCCATGGACGTGCCGACCGCCAGCGTGCGCCGCGGGTGCAGGCCGCTGGCGGTCAGGAACGCGGTGAGGGAGCCGAACTGGTCGGATACGGCGGTGTCGAGCGCCCACCAGGAGCCGTTGACGTCGTAGGAGGAGCCGACGAGCGCGTACCCCTGGGCGAGCAGTTGCGCGGCGCTGCCGGGGGAGGGCGCGTCCGCCGCCGCCAGCGGGCCGAAGCCGTGGCTGTAGAGCAGCACGGTGCCGTTCCAGGCGTCCGGGACCTGGCCGATCCACTGGGCGCTGTCGGCCAGGGTGCCGCTGTAGCTGGTGGTCGTGGCGGCTGACGCGGACGTCGCCTGCGCGCCGACAACCCCGGCGCAGGCCAGGGTGAACGCCGAGGCCAGCGATATTAGTCTCAGCCTGCTCCGCGAGCGCTTCCCCGGCCGATCGATGGCGTCCGTCATTGGGCACCTCTTTCCTCTCGCCATAGACGGGCTTGTCCCGTGCCGCAAACAGTAGGCACGGTCTATACGGCAGTCAATAATCCGCCGAATATTGGTCATGATGGCCGCGACGTGCGGTGATGTATCGTGACGGCTGGGCCGACGAGAGGGAGCGAGGAGACCGGTGGGGGCGGGGATGGGCCGGTGAGGGCGGGAGAAGAGAGCGCGCGGCCGGCCGGCGCCGTCCGCCCGCAGACGCTGATGCTCAGCCTCCTCGGCCGTTACCTGCTCGGCCGGGCGACGGTGGTGTCCGCCGGCAGCGTCATCGAGGTGTTCTCGCGGGCCGGGGTCGGCCAGCACGCCGCCCGCTCAACGCTGGCCCGCATGGTCAACCGCGGCATGCTCACCCGCCAACGGCACGGCCGCGCCATGTACTTCGGCCTGACCGCGCAGGCGGAGGCGATCCTGCGCGATGGCGAGGACCGGATCTGGCGTTCTGGGGCGGTCAACCAGGACTGGGACGGGTGGTGGACCCTGCTCGGCTTCTCCCTGCCCGAGTCCTGGCAGCGCCAGCGTCACGAACTGCGCTCCCAGCTGACCTGGGCGGGCTTCGGGCCGCTGTTCAACGGGCTGTGGGTCGCCCCGGGCCGGGTCGAGGTCACCCGCCTCGTCGCCAGCCTCGGCCTCGAGTCACGCGTCAAGGCGTTCTACGCGCAGGCCATCCCCGGCACCGACGTCGCCAGGATGGTGCATGAAAACTGGGACCTGGACGCCGTCGCGTCGCGCTATCACGGCTTCCTCTCGCGATGGCAGGGTGCGGACATGCCGCCAGGCCGCCGCGACCCGCTCGCGGTCCAGCTACTGCTGTCCAGCGACTGGCTGCAGGTGATCCGGGCCGACCCGCGACTGCCCGCCGAGCACCTGCCGGCCGACTGGCCGGCCGCCAAGGCAGAGTCCCTCTTCGTCGAGTTGGACGAGACGGTGGCGCAGCCGGCCGCCGAGATCGCCCGGCAGATCCTCGACCTTCGCCCGACCGCCGCGACCGAGGCCTAGGCAGTCGCCCGGTCATCGGTCTGTCCGATGTTGAACGTCAACAACGGCTATTTGATATCTGCTGGCCGTGCTCCCAGACTCGTAGCACTACGCGAATCGGAGTTGGAGGCTGGATGCCGAGCCAGCAGATCGAGGTCCTCGTCGTCGGCGCGGGCCAGGCCGGGGTGGCGATGAGCGAGCACCTGAACGGGTACGGCGTGCCGCACCTCGTGCTGGAGCGGCATCGCATCGCCGAGCGCTGGCGCTCGGAGCGCTGGGACTCCCTGGTCGCGAACGGGCCCGCCTGGCACGACCGGTTCCCCGGGCTCGAGTTCGCCGACCTCGACCCCGATGGCTTCGCCGTCGAAGGAGCAGGTCGCGGACTACTTCGTCGCCTACGCGGAGAAGATCGGGGCGCCGATCCGCTGCGGCGTCGAGGTGACGTCCGTGCGCAGGAACGCCGGCCGGCCCGGCTTCCGGGTCGAGACGTCGGACGGGACCATCGACGCGCGCTACGTCGTGGCCGCGACCGGCCCGTTCCAGCGGCCGGTGATCCCCCCGGTCGTCCCCGACGACGCCGGGCTCGCTGCAGCTCCACTCCAGCGCCTACCGCAACCCGCGGCAGCTGCCCGACGGCGCCGTCCTCGTCGTCGGCGCCGGGTCGTCCGGTGTGCAGATCGCCGACGAGCTGCAGCGCGCGGGCCGCCGGGTCTACCTCTCGGTCGGCCCGCACGACCGGCCGCCGCGACGCTACCGCGGGCGCGACTTCGTCTGGTGGCTCGGCGTCCTCGGCAAGTGGGAGGCCGACGCCCCGCCGCTGGGCGCGGAGCACGTCACGATCGCGGTCAGCGGCGCGCGACGGCGGCCACACGGTCGACTTCCGCGACCCTCGCCGCCAGCGGCATCACGCTCGTCGGCCGGACCGTCGCCTACGACCACGGCACCCTGCGCTTCGCGCCCGACCTGGCCGAGAACATCGCCCACGGCGACGCCAACTACCTGTCGCTGCTCGACGAGGCCGACGCCTACGTCGAGCGCAACGGCCTCGACCTCCCCGAGGAGCCGGACGCTCACCTCCTCGGTCCGGACCCGGACTGCGTCACCCGCCCCGTCCTCGAACTCGACCTCGCCGCGGCCGGGGTCACCTCGATCGTCTGGGCGACCGGCTTCACCGTCGACTACGGCTGGCTGCAACGTCGACGCGTTCGACGAGCACGGCAGGCCGAGGCACCAGCGCGGGGTGTCGTCCGAGCCCGGCGTCTACTTCCTCGGCCTGCCCTGGCAGTCACGGCGCGGGTCGAGCTTCATCTGGGGGGTCTGGCACGACGCCAAGTACCTGGCCGACCACATCCAGACGCAGCGGGGCTACCTCGCCTACCGGCCTCCCGCGGCCAGCCCGTCCGATTCCGTCGGCCGCGGGAGGTGAACCCGGTGAGCACGCCCACCCACAAGCGCATCCGCCCGTTCAACACCAAGGACACCTACCCCGAGCAGAATCTCGACAACGACCTGTGCCAGGCCGTCGTCGCGGGCGGCGTCGTCTACCTGCGCGGCCAGATCGGGCAGGACCTCGAGACCGGGGAGAGCGTCGGCATCGGGGACGTCGAGGCGCAGGCGGAGCGGGCGATGGCCAACATCGACCTGCTGCTGCGGGAAGCGGGCAGCGGCCTCGCCGACATCGTCAAGGTGATCGTCTACCTGACCGACATCCGCTACCGCGAATCGGTCTACCGGGTGATGGGCCGGTGGCTGAGGGGCGTCTACCCGGTCTCGACCGGGCTCGTGGTCGAGGCCCTGGCCCGGCCCGAGTGGCTGGTCGAAATCGACGCCACCGCCGTCATCAGCGGGACCTCATGACGTTCTCGCTGGCCGCGCGCGACCCCGCCACCGGCGCGTTCGGCCTGGTGCTGAGCTCGTCCAGCCCGGCCGTGGCCGCTCGCTGCCTGCACCTGCGCCCCGGCGTGGGCGCGGCCGCCTCGCAGAACGTCACCAACCCGGCCCTCGGGCGGCGGCTGCTCGACCTGCTCCAGGCCGGGGCCACCGCGCAAGAGGCGACCGCGCAGGTGGTCGCGCAGGAGGCGCATCCGCAGCACCGCCAGCTCACCGTCGTCGACGCGGCCGGCCGGGTCGCGCACTTCTGCGGCGCCCGCGCGCTCGGCGCCCACGCCGCCGCGACCGGGCACCAGGCGGTCGCCGCGGGCAACCTGCTGGCCGGCCCGCACGTGGCGCAGGCCATGATCGACTCCTACCAGGCCAGCCCGGCCGCGACTTTCGAGGAGCGGCTGCTGGCCGGGCTCCTGGGCGCGCTCGTCGCGGGGGGCGAGGAAGGGGGGGTCCGCTCGGCCGGGCTCGCGGTGGTCGAGAGCGCCGCCTGGCGGGTGACCGACCTGCGGGTGGACGACGCCGACGACCCCGCCGCCGAGCTCGGCCGGCTGCTGGCGCTGTGGCTGCCGCAGAAACGGGACTACCTCATCCGCGCGCTCGACCCCGAGGCCGCGCCCTCCTACGGCGTGCCGGGCGACCGGTGACGCGCGACTGCTTCCACGGTCAGCCACCCCGCGCGGTAGCCGGCCGACCCTGACGTCGCGCTGAATCAGGGAATCACCACGATCTTCTTGCCCGGTGAGGAGACCTGCGCCTGCCACGCCCGCGCGGCCTCGTCGAGCGGGTAGGTGGCGGTCGGCAGGGTCAACGAGCCCGCCGCCGCCAGGGTCGCGACGTGCCGGTAGCTGGCGAGGACGTCGGCCGGCGGCGCGCCCCCGGCGCTGAAGCCGATCAGCGTCAGCTGCGCCGCGCGCAGCCATTCGACCTGGAACGGCGTCCCGTCCCCGCCGGCCGCGCCCACGTTCAGGTAGCGCCCGCCCGGCTTCAGGCAGCCGAGCGCCGACCGCGCCCACGGACCCCAGACCGGGTCCACCACCAGGTCGACCGGTCCGCCGAGGGCGGCCAGCTGGTCGGGCAGCGGCTCCTCGCCGAGCAGCGCCACCCCGTCGGCGGCGGAAGAGACCTGCGCCAGGCGCTCCGGATTACGGCCGGCCGCGATCACCCGCTTGGCCCCGGCCAGCCGCGCGAGCTGGACCACGGCCGCGCCCAGCGGGCCGGTCGCGCCGAGCACCAGGACGCTCTCGCCCGCCTCGAGCCCGGACTTCCGCAGCGACAGGTCCGCGCTGGTGCCGACGACCCCGATCGCCGCGGCGGCGACGCTGTCGAGCTCGTCAGGGACCGGGACGCAGGTCGCGCGGTCGGTCAGCAGGAGCTCGGCCAGCCCGCCGTCGACGCCGGGGACCAGCCCGGCCGGGCCGGCCGCGCGCACCCGCAGCCCCTGATCGGGTCCGGCCACGATGGTCCCGACGGCCTCGATGGCGGGGACGTAAGGCAGCCGCGGCGGCCCGGCCCGGTGATGACCCGACGCAATGTGCACGTCGATCGTGTTCAGGGCGGCCGCCTCGACCTGGACCAGCACCAGGTTGCCGGCGGCGGGCGACGGGTCGGGACGGTCGATCACGTGCGGTGCGGCGCCGAGGGCGTCGATAACTGCGGCCTTCATGATGACTCCTGCTCCTGAGCGGCGGGCGGGCGGTACGAGCCCAACTTAACACAATGACCGACCGGTCGGTCATTGAATCCAACGCTTGGATACCAGCCGGCATATACTCCGGGCGATGAGTGAGGGAACGAGGGCGGCCAGCGCGCTGCAGACCCGCGAGGCGCTGCTCGACGCGGGCGCCGCGCTGGCCGAGGAGCACGGGCTGGCCGGCCTCAGCGTGAACATGGTCGTAGCCCGGGCGGGCGTCGCCAAGGGCACCTTCTACGTCCACTTCACCGACCGCGCGGCGTTCGTCGACGCCATGCACGCGCGCTTCCACGACCGGGTCGGGGCCGTCATCGACGAGGCGATCGCGGGACTACCGCCCGGCCCCGAGCGGCTCTTCCGGGGTTCCGAGGCCTACCTCGACGTCTCCCTGGCCAACCGGGGCGTCAAGGCGCTATCGCTCGAGGCCCGCTCCGACCCATCCGTGCAGGGCTCAATGGAAGCCCGCCGCCAGCGCCTCGCCACCGCGGGCGTCCCCGACCTGGAGGCCATGGGCTGGGACGACGCCGAGGCGGCGGCCCAACTGCTTGGCGCGATGACCCGCGAGATCTCGGTCCTCGAATTCGACGCCGGCCACCGACTCCCCGCGCAGCGGCGCGCGCTGAAGCGCTTCCTCGGCCTGCAGTGACGGTCAGCGGCGGGTTGGTCTCGCCCGAGCCGCCGCGGGCGTAGCAGGCGATTATGGAACGTCTTCTCTAACCGGAGGCGCTGGCGCTGCCGTGACCGGCTCGAGAAGTCGCCGGGGTGCGTTGATCGCCCTGGACACCGGGTCGAGGCCGCCGTCCTAGTCGTGTCGCAGGGCGCGCCTTGCCCCGCGTCGCGGATGATCAGCAGCGTCCACCGCTCCCCCACGACCTCCAGTGCCCGCGCCAGGGAGACTCGCTCGCCAACGAGCCCGGCCTGCAGCGCTTCGAGGTCATCGCCGACGAGCAAGATCCCAACGTCTTCTCTGAACGAGGTCTACACCGACCTCGACGCCTTCAACGCCCGCGCCAGCGGCCCGTACTTCGCCGCGTTCTTCGCGGAGGCCAGCACCTACGCCAAAGGCCCGGCCTGGCTCATGCGCGGAAACCTAGTCGGGGAGCAGGTTCCCGCCTGACCGATATAGCGCTCGGCTACCGCCAGGCGTATTCGATGACGGCCATGGTCTTCCTCGCTTGGCTGATCCAGAAAGCCACCGAAGACCCGCGAGCTGAGCTCGAGTCTCGGATGCGCGTCAACACGCGCGAGCCGCAAGGACCTAGAAGCCCTCCCAGATCAAACCCATGATCTCGAACGGTCCCTCCTGACTCATCTCCCACACAGTTTCATGTCGATGGCGTAGGTGACAGGAAATCGAATAAACGATCATTCTCCGGTTGTTTACTCGCTATTGATCGAACGGGTAATATGGGGGGAGAAGGCAGCCCCTCGCGAACGCGCCCCCCAGGCGCGCCGCCCCTCGCGGATTCCCGCCCGGCGGATCGCCGGCGCTGCCGCCAGGCTCAGCCGGCGCGCCCGGAGCGCCGTGGCCGCGGGGCGCGCAAGCCCTGCTCCGCCACGCCAGTTCCCGGCTTCCGCGTGAGCTTCATCCGCATGCTCTCGAAGGCCCGGCGGAAAGGGGGTGGTCCGTGATGTGCACGCCAGACGGAACCGGATGCGCCCTGACCGCCCCTGGCCGCGGGTTCGCCAGCGTCGCCGACGCGCTCAGCGTCACCAGCGCGGCCGCGCGCTACCTGAACTCCCGCCGCCGCCGGCCTCGACGGCCCCGGCCGGGCCGAGGCCCTGGAGCAGCTCGGTTCGATCACCTCGCTGCTCGGGGCGGCGTCCAACGGGCTGATGCGGCGGTTCGACGCCGCCGACGACCACGACGCCGACGGCTACGCCACCACCGCCGCCTGGCTGGCCGGCGAAAACGCGCCTCGGCCGCAAGGACGCCAAGGCCGCCGTCCGCCGGATGCGCCTGCTGGGCAGGCACCCGTCGCTCGACGCCGCGACCGCGTCCGGGGCGATCACGATCTCGTGGGCGCGGGAGGTCGCCGCCTGGACCGGCCGGATCGACCACGACGAGCTCCAGTCCGCGGCCGACAAGATCCTCGTCGAGGCAGCGACGGCGGGGGCGGACCTGGACGACCTGAAGCTCCTGGCCCAGGCCGCCTACGAGGCGTGGCGGGCGCAGGAGCCCGACCCGGAGGAGGACCCGGCCGGGCGCGGGTTCGGCGACCGCCACCTCATCCTCGACACCACCCTCGACAACGCCGGGCACCTGCGGGGCGACCTGACCCCCGAATGCTCAGCCGCCCTCGCCGCCGTCCTCGACGCCCTCGGCAAGAACCGAGGCCCGGAGGACCTGCGCACCGCCCAGCAGCGCTACCACGACGCCCTCCAGGAAGCCTGCGAGCTCCTCATCCGCGCCAAGATGGTCCCCGACCGGGCCGGCGCCGACACCCGCGTCGACGTCACCATCCCCCTGTCCGACCTCCTGGCCATGGACGGGGCGTCGGCCGTCGAGGACACCTGGCTCCGGGCGAGAGCGGGGGAGCACGGGTACCTGGCGGGCAAGGACGCCGAAGCGGTCGCGTGCGACGCCCTCATCGTCCCGGTCGTGACCGGCAGCCCCGACTGGGCCGTCATCGGGCAGATGATCACCCTGATCACCGACGCCTACGGCCACGCCGCCGCCCGCGCCGCGGCGGCGGCCGCCCCGCCCGCGCGCCCCGGCGGGCCCGCGCGCGCCGCCGGCTCCGCCCTGCCCGCCTGGCCGCAGCCGCTGGAGCCCGAGCAGTGGCAGGACCTGCAGCACGCCCTGGCCCGGCTGGCGATCCACTTCGTCTCCGGACCCGGCGCGATCGCCTCCGCGCTGCGCCGCGCCCTGCTCGACGCGCCCCTCAACGCCAAGAGCGTCATCCTCGACGTCGGCTACTCCGACACCATCCCCGACGCCATCCGCAAGGCCGTCATCGCCCGCGACAAGGGCTGCGCCTGGCCCGGCGGCTGCCACCGCCGCCCCGCCCACTGCGACGTCCACCACGTCAAGCACAAAAAACACGGCGGCAAGACCAGCGTCAAGGACTGCGTCCTTTTGTGCCAGTACCATCATGACATCTGCATCCACCGGATGGGCTGGGAATTCGAACTCCTGCCCGACGGATCCACCCGCGCCACCAGCCCCGACGGCAAAGTCGTCCTCCGCAGCCACGGGCCACCACCAGCCAGCCAACCCGGCTAGCACCCCGACCCTGCCCTCCGCGATAGGGCCATTACCGACTCGTTGCAGGGACATCACCGGCGCTAACAACGATGGTAACCAAAGATAGTGATGCGCATTATCAACTCAATAACCTACCGTGCCCTACCGTCATCAGGCTGAGCCGGCGGAGGTGGCAAGGATGTGAACCACGATTTCGTCAATAAGCCCGCGTTCCAGGCACTGGCCGGTGAGGTCGGCACCGAATACCTCGACGTTCCTGCCGTCGGCGGCCTTCCTGGCCGCGGCGATCGCAGCCTCGATGTCATCGGACAGGAACGCGACCGATGGATCGCGCGGAGCCTCCGAGGGCCGGTGGGTAAGCACGAACTGCGCTCCCTGCCTGGTTCATAAGGTGCCCTTCGTCCTGTCGACGGTACGGCCGGACACGACGGGCCGCGCGCACCTCCGGGTTGGCCGGCCCCGCGGCCAGTAGCGTCAGCACTTCCGCCTCGCGGCTGGTGAGGCCCGCCGAGTTAGCCGCGGTGGCCGGCCGGGGGCGCGGGGCAGGCCGCGTGCCCCTAGCGCTTTCTAGTAATGGCCAGGGATATAAGAGAGGAACGCGACGTGGTGTCCGCGCGGGCCTGGTGGCTCATCGTCGGGGAGCAGCGGTCGTGACCCGCTGGCTTCGGTGCGGGATTCCGACTGAATAGGCCGACCTCGGACCAAAACAGGCGTCCGCGACGATGCCCACGATCACCGCGTCCCTGGACCTGCAAGAGCTGGCAGGGCCCGCAGAGCCGTGGCCGGCCCGGTTATTGTGGCGGCATGGGGATGCTGGCGGATCTAGTCAAGTCCGTGTCCGACATGGTGGCGGGCGGCCGGCACCGGGGTGGCGCACCCTCGCGGGAGGCAGGACGCAGCGGCGGTCGGCGGTCGGCGTCAACGCCGAGGGACCGTTCCTCATCTTCATCCTCGGCGGCAGCGGCGCCCGGCCGCGCGGCGGCCGAGCGGACGCGGCCGCCCCGTGCGGATGCGGAGATCGCGCCGGGCGAGTCGGGGCCGGACGCCACCGTCGAGGTCGATCCGCACCGCATCGGGCCGGTTCGCACGAGCTACTCGCCGCAGACGGACGGAGCCCCGGATCCGGGCGAGATCGTCTGGACCTGGGTCCCGTTCGAGGAGAACGACGGGCGGGGCAAGGACCGGCCGGTGCTCGTGGTGGCCGTCGAATCGGCAGGCACCTACCTGGCCGTCCAGCTGACCAGCAAGGATCACGACGGCGAGGGCGACTTTGTGCCAATCGGCGCGGGCGGGTGGGATGGCGAGCACCGGCCGTCCTGGGTCAACCTGGACCGGGTGATCCGGGTTCACGAGGGCGGGATGCGCCGGGAAGCGGCCGCCCTGCCGCGCGAGCCGTTCGAGCGGGTCACGGACCGGCTGCATCAGCGCTACGGCTGGCGCTAGCCCCGAGGCTTCCCTCGTGCCGTCAGCTTCAGTGTCGCTGGCCCCGCCGTTCCTGCCCCCGCCGGACCGACCCGCTCAGACGAACAGCGGATCGGCCGCCGTCCGGTCCGCCAGCGCGCTCATCGCCGCGTCGGTCGGCGCCTGGGTGAACCGGCTGGCCGCGTCGAGCACTCTCGGGAGCAGGTCGACGTCCCCGGCGCTGCAGAGGAATGTCCCCGGGCGGCCGAGCGCCCACCATACGGCGAGATCGATGTCGTCTTGCTGCTGAAGCGGCTCGTACCAGGTCGCCCGGGTGTGCGGTCGGCCCGCCCAGGGGCGCAGCGCGATCGACTTGATCGTCTGCACCGCGACCCGTCGCTCGCGGCAGGTCTCGTACAGCGCGTTGAAGTTGTCGGCGTAGTACGAGTTCTGCATGGTGACGAAGTTATAGGGGAGCAGCACCGAGTCGAAGTCGTGCCGTTCAAGGCTGCGCCGGTGCGTCGCGGCGATCTGGCTGCCGTGGCCGGTCACCCCGATCCAGCGGATGAGGCCCTGCTCTCGGGCTTCAAGGGCGGCCTCGAGCGCTCCGCCGGGACTGAGGGCGATATCCCACTCGATCGGATCGGCCAGCGCGTGCAGCTGCCAGAGGTCGACGTGGTCGACGCCGAGCCGGTCCAGGGACCGGTGCAGCTCCTCGCGGGCCCCGGCCGCGGTGCGCTCGTCGCCCTTGGTGGCCAGGAAGAACCGGCCCGGTTCGCGCTGCAGCCACGGCCTGACGCGCACCTCCGCCTCGCCGTAGGACGAGGCCACGTCCAGATGGTTCACCCCGTGGGCGAGCAGCAGGTCCAGGGTCTCGTCCGCGACCCGCTGGGAGACCGACCCGAGCGCCGCCCCTCCGAAGATCACCCGGCTGCTCTGATGACCGGTACGGCCGAACTCTGCCTGTTCGATGGGCACGAGACCTCCCGAGGTGCCGAAAGCTGGATCTGAGAGTGCAGCGGGTCGCGGCGGCAGGTCGGCGCAGCCGCCGGAGCGTATAGCCCGAATTATAGGATGAGCCTCGGAAAGCACTTGGACGAGGCGGCCCGACGCCGGAGCAGAGCACCGCAGGGCGGGCCCGGGCGACATAGGAAGGGAACGGCGTGCCTGACGAGCTTGCCGCGCTGGCCGACCAGCTGACCCAGCGTCTGGCCGGATTGGGCAGCGCCCTGATCGCGTTCTCCGGCGGGGTGGACTCCTCGCTGGTCGCCGCGCTGGCGGCCCGGGCGCTCGGGGAACGGGCCCTCGCGATCACCGCCGTGTCGCCCGCCCTCGCGTCGGGGGAGCTGGACGGCGCCCGGTCGGTCGCCCGCGCCGTAGGCGTCCGGCATGAGCTGGTCAGCACGGCCGAGCTGGAACGTGACGACTACCGGCGCAACGACCGCTTCCGCTGCTACTACTGCAAAACCGAGTTGTACGAGCGGCTGGCAGCGCTGGCCGTGCGCCGCGGGTTCGCCGCCGTGCTGTCCGGCGCCAACGCCGACGACACCGGTGACTGGCGGCCCGGGCTGCGGGCGGCGGCCGAGCACGGTGTCCTGCATCCGCTGCTTGAGGCGTCGGTGGGGAAGGACCAGGTGCGGGCGCTGGCCCGCCACCTGGGGGTTCCGAGCGCGGACAAGCCCGCCTCGCCCTGTCTGGCATCGCGGCTGCCTTACGGCACTGCGGTCAGCGCCGAGGTGCTCTCGCAGGTCGACCGGGCCGAGCTCAGCCTGAAGCAGCGAGGCTACCGCGAACTGCGGGTGCGGCATTTCGGCGACCTCGGCCGGGTGCAGCTCGGCGCGGCGGACCTGCCGCGGGCGGCGGACCCGGACGAGCACGCGGCGGTGCTGGCCTGCGTCCTCGCGGCCGGGTATCGGCGCGCGGAAATCGATGAGGCGCCGTTGCGGTCCGGTTCGCTGAACCTCGACATCACCCCGGTCAGCCATGCCGGCTGAGGGTCCGGTTACGCCTGGGGCCGGCGTACCGCTGGGCGAGTTCGCCCTGCTGGACGTGGATCGCCGGCGCCGGACCGGGGTCCCTGAAGTAGTTTTCGGGCCGGGCAAGACGTCCGAGCAGATCTTCGCGCTGCTGGCCGAGTTGCGGGCCCACGATCCTGAGGCGCCGGCCCTGGCGACGCGCTGCCCGGCCGACGTCCTGGACGGCGCGGCCGCCCGGTTCCCCGGCGATGCCGTGCACGCCGATCACGTGGCCGGGACGCTCGCGGTCGGGACCCTGCCCCCCGCGCGCGGCCGCGTGCTGGTGGTGACGGCCGGCACCACCGACCTGAAGGTGGCCAGGGAATGCGCGGCGACGCTGGCCGTGCTCGGCGTCCGCGCCGATGTTCTCGCCGACGTGGGCGTGGCCGGGCTCGGGCGGCTGCTGTCGCGGCTCGACGACCTGCGGGCGGCCGAGTGCGTGGTGGTCGTGGCGGGGATGGACGGCGCCCTCCCGAGTGTGGTCGCCGGGCTGGTCAGCGCGCCGGTGATCGGCGTGCCGACCAGCGTCGGCTACGGCGTCGCGGCGGGCGGCCTGGCCGCGGCGGCCAGCATGCTCGCGTCCTGCAGCCCGGGTCTGGCCGTCGTCAACATCGACAACGGGTTCGGGGCGGCCGTGCACGCCGCGAAGATCATGTACGCGGTTCACCGATGACGGGACGGCCGGCTGCCGCCTACGTCGACGCGACCGCGGGCGTGGCGGGCGACATGCTGCTGGCCGCCCTGCTCGATGCGGGGGCCGGGGTGGAGCGGGTGAGCGGGGCCATCGCCTCGCTCGGCGTCCCCGGTCTCGGGCTGCGGACCGAGGCCGCCCGCCGGGGCGGCCTCGCCTGCCTGCGGGCCGTGATCATCACGCCGTCGGCGGCCGATCGGGCGCGGCGCCTGGCCGACGTGCTCGGGCACGTCGACGCCAGTGACCTCGGCCCGGCCGGGAAGGATCTCGCCACCCGGGTCTTCCGGCTGCTGGCCGAGGCGGAGGGGGCGGTGCACGGCGAGCCGCCCGAGGACGTGCACTTCCACGAGGTGGGCGCGTTCGACGCGCTGGCCGACGTGGTGGGATCGGCGGCCGCACTGGAGGATCTCGGACTGCTGCGGCCCGGCGCGGTGGTCCGCTGCTCGGCGCTGGCGGCCGGAAGCGGATTCGTCACCAGCCAGCACGGCCGGCTCCCGGTGCCGGCTCCGGCCGTCCTCCGTATCGCCGCCGCGGCCGGCCTGGACCTGGCCGGCGGCGACCTGACCGGGGAGCGCACCACCCCGACCGGTGCGGCCCTGCTCGCGGCGGCGGCCGCACCGGGCGGCTTTCCGGCCATGACCGTACGCGCGGTGGGCACCGGCGGCGGTGGCCGCGACACTCAGGACCGGCCCAACATCACCCGGGTCGTCATCGGGGACGGCAGCGCGGAGTCGGACCTGCGCGAGGGCGACGTGACCGTCGTCGAGAGCACCGTCGATGACCTCGACCCCCGGCTGTGGCCCTCGGTTCTTCAGGCGGTACGGGCGGCCGGCGCCTGGGACTGCTGGTGTACCCCGATCGTCGGCCGGCACGGCCGCCCGGGCCAGGTCCTCACCGCCCTGTGCGCTGAACCGGTCCGTCTCGCCGTTGCCGCCGCGATCTTCGCCCACACCGGGACGCTCGGCGTCCGCTGGTCCCGGATGAGCCGGCTGACGGCCACCCGGACGTCGGTAGCGGTTGAGGTGGGACCGCCGGGCAGCAGCCAGGTCGTTACGGTCAAGGTGGCCGACACCACCGATGGCCTCGCGGGCTTCGGAACCGCCACGGCCGAGTTGGCGGAGGCGGAAGCCGCCGCCCGGGCCCTGGGCTGGCCGGTGCGGGCCGTCTGCGAGGCCGCCGTCGCCCAGTACCGCGCCCAGGCGACGGTCCCGCGGTTACACCGACCGATTCTCACCCCCGCGGGGCGATGCCGACGACCGAACGGCGTGCTTGTCTGGCGTCAGCACCGGGGGCGCTACTGGTGGTGCGTCCAGGCCAGCGGGAGCGCCCGGTCGTGACCAAGGGGGAGTGGCCATGACAGCGACGACTGATGGCGGAGCCGGAAGGTCCGGTGCGCAGCACTGTGCGGCGGCGCGCACGTGACGGGCCCACCGGCGGTCCAGGGTCCGATAGCCGCTAGCAGCGCCCTGCGGACGCCGCGGGCGGCCGCGGTCGCCGGCATCGTCTTTTCCGTGCTCCTGATCACATCGCTCGTCCTGCTCAGGCTTTCTGTTCCGGCGGACTCCGCCGTCGCCGGCGGGTGGCTGACCGATTCGGGGAAGAGAGCCGCGGTCGCGATCGGGCTGAACCTCATCCCGTTCGCAGGAATCGCCTTCCTGTGGTTCATCGGGGTGATCAGGGACCGGGTCGGAGCGCACGAGGATCGTTTCTTCGCGACCGTGTTCCTGGGCAGCGGCCTGCTGTTCGTCGGCATGCTGTTCGTGGGCGCGGCGGTGGCCGGCGGCCTCATCGCGGGCATCTCCACGTCCGGCTCGCCGGGAGCGGGCACCCTGGCGCTTGGCCGCAACGTCACCTCGATCTTGCTGAACGTGTACTCGATGCGGATGGCGGCGGTGTTCACGCTGACCACCGTGACCATCGCCCGCCGCACCAAGATCGTGTCCAGATGGCTCACCGTCGCCGGGCTCGCGACCGCGCTAGTGCTGCTGGTCGGCGTCGGCATCTCGGCCTGGGTGGAAGTGCTGTTTCCGGCCTGGATCCTGGCGGTGAGCATCGACATCCTCGCATCCAGCCCGAGGACCTCATCCGGCACCACGGAAACGTCCCGCCAGAGCCCCTAGAGAACGTTGATGGCGCGCGCGATGACCAGCGCGGCAAGGACGATCGAGCAGGCCGCTTCGAGCATCATGAGCAGCTTGGCCCATGGCTTGATGGCGGATATATCGGTCGGACTGATCGCGGTCGCGGTCCAGAAGGCCAGCGAGAGGTAGTCGACGAACCGGGGCACCCAGTTGGCGGGCACGTACGCCGAGTGCTGCATTTCCGGGAAGACGAACGCCGGGTTGCGGTCCGGATGGTGGGCCCGGGCCGCGGCCCCGCCGCGGTCGAGATCCCAGTACCAGAGGCCGAAGGCGATCACGTTCGTCGCCCAGACCACGCCGCCGGCGGCGAGCAGCGCGCCCGGGTGAGCGGCGAAGAGCTTGTTGTTGGTCAGGATCTCCGCGACGAGCCGGGCCGCGGCGAGCAGGTTCGCCAGAGTCAGGAACGCGATGACGGCGCCGGTGACGATCCGGAGCCAGGCCCTCTGCTTGTCGATCCGGCCCGGATCCCCGGCGATCAGCACGGCCAGCAGCCCGAGCAGAACGGCCGGCGTCACCCAGGCTGGCTGGACCCGGTAGCGAGCCGGCAGCGCCACATGCAGGCCGGCCGCGACGATGATCGCCAGGGCCACCGGCCACCAGTGCTCGCCCCGCTCGGCCGGTGCGGCCAGCTCGATCAGGGGGTCGCGGGCCGACCCCGGTTCCGTAGTCATATTCGATGATGAACCACCGACCTTGCGGTGAACTCACACTCACGGGGTGATGTCTATTGACATTGCCGGCGTAGCCTGTGAACAGGTTCCGGGGGGCGCCGCTGGAACGACCAGCCGTTCCTGGCAGCCGATGGAGGGGGATTTCCATGGGGGCCAGCCGCGAGTCGAGATCTACCAGGACGCGTAGCCGCCCGGCAAAGCCCGCGGCCCGCCGTCACCGGTACGGCCGACGGGCTGCCCCGGCTGCGCGTTCGCGTGCCAGCCGATACGAGATCACCAAGGAGACGCCATGCCCACCGTGATAGCGCACCACGACGTCAAGGACACCAAGCACTGGCTCGCCTCGCCGAAACGCGAGGAGTTCTTCGGGCCGCTCGGCGTCACCAACATCCGCACCTTCACCGATCCGCAGAATCCCACCCGGGTGGGGGTGCTCATGGACGTCCCCGACCTCGACGCCGCGCTCGCCGCCCTGCAGACTGCCGGGGCATCGGACGTGATGGAGCAGGACGGGGTGCTGGCCGACACCCTCGTGCTCCTCGTGGAAACAAGCAAGTAGCCGAACTGCACTGATGGGCACGGCGGCGTCGCGCTGATCCGCTAGGCGGTCCCGGCGGGCGAGCATCGTCGATCGAGTTCAGCCGGGACCGTCAGTTAGCGGGGGCGTTCGTCGATGATGCGGCGCATCTTGCCGGTCGAGCGTTCGATGGTGCCCGGGTCCTGGACGATGGTGGCGGCGGTGACGCCGATGGTGTTCTTGATGAGGGTGGCCAGGTGGGCGGCGGCGGCGTCGGCGGCGGGCGGGTCGGCGTCGGGGCGGCGCTCGACGTGGACGGTCATGGCGTCCATCCGGCCGGGGCGGGACAGGTGCAGCTGGAAGTGCGGCGACAGGGCCGGGACCTGGAGGATGAGCTCCTCGACCTGGGTCGGGAAGAGGTTGACGCCGCGCAGGATGATCATGTCGTCGGTGCGGCCGGTGACCTTCTCCATCCGGCGCATGGCGCGGGCGGTGCCGGGCAGCAGCCGGGTCAGGTCGCGGGTGCGGTAGCGGATGACCGGCATCGCCTGCTTGGTCAGCGAGGTGAAGCACGAGCTCGCCGAGCTGCCCGTCGGGCAGCACCTGGCCGGTGACCGGGTCGATGACCTCGGGGTAGAAGTGGTCCTCCCAGACGTGCAGGCCGTCCTTGGCCTCGACGCACTCCTGGGCGACGCCGGGGCCGATCACCTCGGACAGGCCGTAGATGTCGGTCGCGTCGATGTCCGGCCCTGGCCTCGATCTCGGCGCGCATCTCGCTCGGTCCACGGCTCGGCGCCGAAGATGCCGTACCGCAGCGAGCTGCGGGCCGGGTCGAGGCCCTGGCGCTCCATCTCGTCGAGGATCGCGAGCATGTACGACGGGGTGACCATGATGATGTCGGGGGCGAAGTCGCGGATCAGCGTCACCTGCCGCTCGGTCATCCCGCCGGAGACCGGGATCACGGTGCAGCCGAGCTTCTCGGCGCCGTAGTGGGCGCCGAGCCCGCCGGTGAACAGGCCGTAGCCGTAGGCGTTGTGCAGGATGTGGCCGGGGCGGCCGCCGGCCGCGCGGATCGAGCGGGCCATCACGGTGGCCCAGGTGTCGAGGTCGTCGGCGGTGTAGCCGACGACGGTGGGGCGGCCGGTGGTGCCGGAGGAGGCGTGGATGCGGGCGACCTGCTCGCGCGGCACCGCGAACATCCCGAACGGGTAGTTGTCCCGCAGCGTCGGCCTTGGTCGTGAACGGGAACCTGGCCAGGTCGGACAGGTCCCTGACGTCGTCGGGGTGGACCGCGGCGGCGTCGAACATCTCCCGGTAGTAGGGCACGTTCTGGTAGGCGTGCCGCAGCGACCAGCGCAGCCGGTCGAGCTGCAGCGCGCGCAGCTCGTCGGCCGACGCGGTCTCGATCGGCTCGAGCTCGCCCGGCGGGGTGGCGGTCGCGGTCACGGGCAGCTCCTCAGGAGTCTGTGTGTGCAGGAGTCATGGTCAACGGTGAGCTCGTGCGGCCCGCGCAGGGACCCGCCTCGCAGCGCGGCCAGCCGTGGTCAGTCACCGGTCGCCTCCCACAGTCAGCCGGGACCGTTCGGACGAAGGGTTTGGGCGGGTTTGATCGTGCTGTTTGGCGGCGTGGGCGAGGGCGGCCTCGCGGACCCAGGCGCCGTCGTCGTGGGCCGCCTTACGCTGGGCGAGGCGCTGGGCGTTGCAGGGGCCGTTGCCGGACACCACGGCCCTGAACTCGTCCCAGTCGACCGGGCCGAAGTCGTAATGGCCGCTTTCTTCGTTCCGGCGCAGCTCGGGGTCGGGCAGGGTGACGCCGAGCTTCTCCGCCTGCGGGACCGTCATGTCGACGAAGCGCTGGCGGAGCTCGTCGTTGGTGTGCCGCTTGACGCCCCAGCGCATCGACTGCTCGGTGTTGGGCGAGTCCTGGTCGGGCGGGCCGAACATCATCAGCGACGGCCACCAGTAGCGGTTGGTCGCGTCCTGGACCATGTCGCGCTGCGACGGCGTGCCCCGCATCATCGTCAACAGCAGCTCGTAGCCCTGCCGCTGGTGGAACGACTCCTCCTTGCAGATGCGGATCATCGCCCGTCCGTACGGGCCGTAGGAGGAACGGCAGAGCGGAACCTGGTTGCAGATCGCGGCCCCGTCGACCAGCCAGCCGATCACGCCCACATCCGCGTAGCTCAGCGTGGGGTAGTTGAAGATGGACGAGTACTTCTGGCGAGAGCTGATCAGCTTCTCGGTCAGGTCGGCCCGGTCGGCCCCGAGCGTCTCGGCCGCGCTGTAGAGGTACATGCCGTGGCCGGCCTCGTCCTGAACCTTGGCCAGCAGGATCGCCTTGCGCCTGAGGGACGGGGCGCGGGTGATCCAGTTGCCCTCGGGCTGCATGCCGATGATCTCCGAGTGCGCGTGCTGCGCGATCTGCCTGACCATGGTGGCCCGGTAGTCCTCGGGCATCCAGTCCCGCGGCTCGATCCGGCTCGCCCGGGCGATCGTCTGGTCGAAGTGAGCTTCCAGGTCCGATCCGGCCGGCTGCCCGCTGATGGTCATGCCTCCCACTCCTTCGCCACCATGGTCAGCACCTCGTAGGCGGCGACGACGGCGTCGTCCTGGTTGGTGACCTCGGCGTCCCAGCGGACCTCGCCGTACGGGCCGGGCCGGGGGCTGATCTGCTTGCAGGTGAGGGTCACGGTCATCGCGTCACCGGGCTTGAGCGGGGTCAGGAACCGGAGGTTGTCGATCCCGTAGTTCGCGAGCACCGGGCCGAAGTCCGGCTGGACGAACAGCCCGGCGGCGAAGGAGAGGATGAGATAGCCGTGCGCTACCCGGCCGCCGAAGAACGGGTTCTTGGCGGCGGCATCCTCGTCCGTGTGCGCGTAGAACGTGTCCCCGGTGAACTCGGCGAAGTGCTCGATGTCCTCGATCGTCACCGTCCGCGGGCCGCCGGTGATGGTGTCTCCGATGCGCAGCCGCGTGAGCGGCTTGGTGAACGGGTGGCTGCCGTCGGCGAGCCGGGGCGCGCCCTTGGCCCAGCGCCCGGTGACGGCCTGGAGCATCCGCGGGCTGGCCTGGACGGCGGTCCGCTGCAGGTGGTGGACCACTCCGCGCAGGCCGCCCATCTCCTCGCCGCCGCCGGCCCGGCCGGGGCCGCCGTGCACCAGCGCAGGCAGCGGTGCGCCGTGGCCGGTCGACTCGGGCGCCGCGTCGGCGTCGAGCACCAGCAGCCGTCCGTGCCAGGGGGCGGTGCCGAGGACGACCGCGCGGGCGAACGCGGGGTCGTCGGTGACGACCGAGCCGGCCAGGCTTCCCTTGCCCAGGCCGGCCAGGTCGATGACGTCGGCGGTGTGGCGGTAGCCGATCAGGGTGGCGACCGGTCCGAACGCCTCGACCTCGTGCACCTCGGGGCGGCGGGCGTCGCCTGCCGCGATGAGGACCGGGGAGAGGAACGCGCCGCGGGTTTCGTCGCCGCCGATGACGTCGACGTGGTCTGGGTTGCCGAACACGACCCGCCCGGCTGCTGCCAGCGCCTTGACCGCCCGGCGGACCTCGTCCCGCTGCGCGAGGCTGGCGAGCGGGCCCATCCGCACCGACGTGTCGGCCGGGTCGCCGATGACGACGCCGCCGAGCCGTTCCCTGACCGCCTCGGCGACGTCGTCCAGCCGGTCCTCGGGGACGAGGGCGCGGCGGATCGCGGTGCACTTCTGGCCCGCCTTCACCGTCATCTCGGTCACCAGCTGGTCGACGTACCGGTCGAACGCGGGGGTGCCGGGGACGGCGTCGGGGCCGAGGACGGACATGTTGAGCGAGTCGGCCTCGCCGTTGAAGCGGACCGAGCGGGCGATCACGACGGGGTGCGCCCGCAGCCGCCGGGCGGTGCCGGCCGAGCCGGTGAAGCTGAGCAGGTCCTGCTCGGTGAGGTGATCGAGCAGGTCGCCGGCGCCGCCGCTGACCAGCTGGAGGGCGCCTTCGGGGAGCAGACCCGATTCGATGATCAGTTCCGTCACCCGGGCGGTGAGGTAGCCGGTCGCAGACGCGGGCTTGATCAGCGTCGGCACGCCCGCGATGAGGGCCGGGGCCAGCTTCTCCAGCGGTCCCCAGACCGGGAAGTTGAACGCGTTGATCTGCACCGCCACCCCGAGCAGGGGGGTGAGCAGGTGCTGGCCGAGGAACTGGCCGTGCCTGCCGAGCTGCTCGGGCGGTCCCTCCACCAGCACGCGGTCGTTGGGCAGCTCGCGCTTGGCCTTGCTGGCGTAGCCGAGCAGGACCCCGATGCCGCCGTCGATGTCGAACTTGGAGTCCGCCAGCGTCGCCCCGGTTCGGTAGGACAGCTGGTACAGCTCGTCGCGGTGCTCGCGGAGCAGCTGGCCGACCGACTTGGCCAGCTCCGCCCGCTGGTGAAAGGTCAGCTCCCGCAGCGCCGGACCGCCGACCGAGCGGCCGTAGCCGAGTACGCGGCCGAAGTCGATGCCGTCGGACGAGACCTCGACGACCAGGTCGCCGGTGGCGGCGTCGTAAACCGGGCTGCCGCTGCCGGGCGCGAACCAGCGCCCCTCGACGTAACTGCGCACTACCGTCACGAGCGCTCCTCGTGCTAGTCAATCTTTACAGACCGAACATTCGGTAGATTACTATGCGAGGGTGGGATTGACCAGGCACGAGGAGAAGAAATCGTCACCATCGCGGTGGTCGCGGTGACGCCGGCGGGGGCAGCGCCGTGCCCTCCAGCGGGCGCTCAGGCCGGGCGGACCCGCAGGCCATCGAAGGCGACCGCGCACACCGCGCTCGCGAGGCGGCGGCCGCTGTCCTCGCCGTGCGGCTTGTACCACTCGACGATCGAGTTCACCATGCCGAACAGCAGGCGCGCGGTGATGATGGGGTCGACGTCGGCCCGGATGTCGCCCTCGGCTTCGGCCTCCTTGACCAGCCCGGCGACGATCCGGTCGAACTCCCGACGGCGGTCCAGGGCTTTGCGCTCAACGTCGGTGTTGCCGCGCACGCGCAGCAGCAGCGTGACATAGGGCAGACGATCAGCGAGCACCTGAACGCTGCAGTACACCAGTCGTTCGAGCCGGCGAATCGCGGGCTCCCCCGCGTCCTGGGCGTCGGCGACGGCCTCGAACAGGCCGTCAAGCGCCCGGTCGAGGGCCATCCGAAGCAGCTCTTCCTTGCCGTCGACGTGATGGTAGATGGAGGACTTCGTGATGCCGAGGCGCTGTGACAGGAGCTCCATGCTCGTCCCGTCGTACCCGCGCTCGATAAAAACGGACACGGCCACGGAGAGCACCGACTCAATATCGTAACCAGGGCGCCCCCGACCCCGATGCCGTCCGTCGCCAGCCCTGGCCGCCGCGCCCGCTTCAGGCCCGCGCGCAGTGCCGCCACCAGATCCAACGATTACGCCCACCAGCCCATCGCTCGTTACCACGGCCACCGCCCGCGCAGACGCTAGCCCGGGCACCAGGACCGCTGCATGAAGGGTACCGGCAAGCACCTGGATCGTCACCGCGAGCGGCTGCTGAGCTGTGCTGATTGAGATGTGTTGATGCAGGCGCCCGGGTGAATGGGAACGACCATCCCGGAGCGCTCCGGATGGCGCGATAAAGCCTATTTCTTGTTATCGATTAGAAGTTCGAACCTGTGGGCGCGGCCGAGATCGAGCCGGCCCGGGAGGCTTCGTTTCGCCGTCTGGGCTGTAAAAACAGACTCTTGACATCCCTTCGGGCCTCGATAGGCTACCGATCATTCGGTCGGAAAATAGCTTCCGCAGCGTCCACGGCGGGGCTTGCGAGAAGGAGTTCAAGATGACCACATCATCGGCCGCCGACATTAGGCAAATGCCGGCGGCAATCGGCGGGCACAAGATCGGGCACGCGCTCCCCTTGGGGGCGGCGGGCTTCGCCTGGTGCTCGCTCGCGCTTGGTCTGTCCACCGTCGGAGTTCTGAGCACGGCCGGGGGCTCGATAATCCTGGCGGGCACGTTCTTCTACGGCGGCATCGTCCAGCTCGTGGCCGGGTTCTTCGCGCTGGCGGCCGGGGCGACGTTCGCGGCCGCGTTCCTGACTGCCTACGGCGCATTCTGGCTCGGCTACACGGCGATCAACGTCTGGGTGGCCCCGCACATCGTGGCGGCGGTCATGACATCGCCCGCCAGTAAGGGAGTCGCCCCGCAGGTCCTGGCGGCCCAGGCAGGCCACGATGTCACTCAGGCGCTTGCCGTCTTCCTCGTCGCGTGGCTCGTCGTGACGGTGATTTTCCTGGTCGCCAGCCTCGGGACCAACGCGGTGACAACCGCCGCGTTCTGCCTCCTGACCCTCACGATCGTCCTTCTCATGATCGCTTACTTCGGGGCATCCAGCGCCGGCGCGCCCGTGAGCTCGGCCCTGAAGGGGCCGGCTACGTCGAGATCGTCCTCGCCGCCGTCGCCTTCTACATCGTCCTGGCCGAACTCGCCAATGAGACGCTCGGGCGAACGGTATTCCCGCTGTTCGCCTTCGCCCGGCCCGCCTCGTGAGCCGACGCGCTATGAGCCGACGCGTTATGACGCTGGGGGCCTGCGCGGTGCTGGCGGTGTCCGCCGTGCTCACCGGGACGCAGGCCGAGGCTTCGGCGCCTTCCCGTCCCGACTCCCAGCCCCGCCCCGCGGCGTGGCAGCCGGAGGCCGCGGACTACGGGGTGAGCCAGGCGGTCACCGTTCCGGTCACGATGGACGACGGCGTGGTGATCTCGACCGAAGTCGTCTACCCGACCATTCCCGCCACGGGAGCGCTGGCACCAGGGAAGTTCCCTGTCCTGCTGACGCAGAACCCGTACGGCGACCCGGCCGGCGCCCTGCAGGCCGGCTCGTATTACGTGCAGCGGGGGTACATCTACGTCGTCTCCGCGATCCGCGGCACCGGCGCCTCCGGCGGCCAGCTCTCGTGGTTCGGGAAGCGGCAGGGCGAAGACGGAGCGGAACTCGTCAGCTGGGCGGCCCACGACCTGGCCGGCTCGGACGGCAAGGTGGGACTCGACGGTTGCTCCTACCTCGGCGTGGACCAGTGGTTCACTGCCGCTGCGGTCGGCCGGGACTCGGCGCTGAGGGCGATCGCGCCATTCTGCACCGACTCGAACTTCTACGACGACCTCACCGCTGACGGCGGGATACCGACGCCGTTCGTCGCCGGCATCGGCCACGGAGAGCCGCGGGGACCGCAGGACAACCCGAGCACCGACCCCCAGTCGGTCACGGTGGCGCAGGAAGCCGACGGCGGACCCAGGTCCTACGACAATGCCTACTGGCAGGCATTGGACGCGCAGAACCTCATGCCGAAGATCGTCGCCAACGGCATTCCGGCCCTGACCGAGGCCGGATGGCTGGATCTTTTCCCTGGCGGCAACCTCGGCGACTACGTCGCCGCCCAGAACGCCTATTTCAACCGCCCGCTAACCGCGCCTATCACCGCCGGGGAACCGGTCACGGGCCGCTACCAGGCGATCGTCGGTCCGTGGACGCACGGCGAGAACGTCACCGGCGCGACCCTGGACGCGATCAAGCTGGAATGGTTCGACACCTGGCTCAAGAACGAGCCCACCGGCATGGGCGGCACGCGCACGCCGCTGCATCTTTTCGAGAACGACGCCGGCCGGTGGGTGGACACCGCGACCTGGCCCGCGTCCCCGGACGCGCAGGCCTACTACCTCGGGGACGCCTCGCTCACCGCGAGCGGCCGGCCAAGCCGGGCAGCGACAGCCTGGCCTGGGCCGCTGCCAGCACGTCGAGCACGCTGACCTACACGTCAGCGCCGCTGACCCGGCCGGAGGTTCTTGACGGGCCGTCCGATGTCACCATCTACGCGAAGTCGAGCGCACCGGAGACCGAGATAACGGCGACCCTGAACATCGTCGCGCCCGATGGCACGGTCACCAAGCAGGCCGACGGAGTGCTCCTCGGCAGCCAGCGTCAGCTTGATCCCGAGGCCAGCTGGTACGCGGCCGGCCACACGCTGCTGCAGCCGGATCACCCGTTCACCAAGGCCATTCAGCGACCGGTGGTACCCGGCCAGGTCACCCGGTTCGACATCTCCCTGCTCGCCAACTTCACCGAGATCCCGGCCGGCGACCAGATCCAGCTCGTGCTGAACACCCAGCCGCCCGCCAACTTCCATTCCGTCCTGACCCCGACCCCGCAGGAACTGACGAGCCTGTCGGGCGGCGTCTACTCGATTGAGCGGTCCCCGCTGGCGGCGTCCTTCATCAACCTGCCGCTGACATCACCGAGCGAGTTCACCACCAGCCCCGTCAACTGGGGCCCGTCCTCCTCGTGACTGCCGTGTTCGCCCGGCCAGAAGTCGTCGCCGTCGTTGGCGCGGGCACCATGGGCGCGGGTATCGCCCAGGTGGCCGCGGTCGCGGGTCATCGCGTGCTGCTGGCCGACGCGGTCGACGGCGCGGCCGGGCGGGCGGTCGGCCGGATCAGGGAACGGGTCAAGGCCTCGGTGGCGAAGGGACGGCTGGACGTCGATCCCGACGCCTTGGACATCGTTCCGGCCGAGATCCACGACCTGGCCGAGGCGACGGTGGTGATCGAGGCCGTCGCGGAGGACCTCGAGGTGAAGCGGCGGCTGTTCGCGGAGCTCGAGCGGGTGGTGTCGGCCGACTGCCTGCTGGCGTCCAACTCGTCGTCGCTGACGCCGACCGCGATGGCGGCCGGGCTGGCGCACCCCGAGCGGCTGGTCGGGCTGCACTTCTTCAACCCGGTTCCGGTGATGCAGCTCGTCGAGGTGATCTCCGGCCTGGCCACCGCGGCCGACGCCGCCGACCGGGCCGAGGCGCTGGCGCGGGCCTGGGGCAAGACCGTGGTGCGGTCGGCCGCGACCCCGGGGTTCATCGTCAACCGGATCGCCCGCCCGTTCTACGCGGAGGCGTGGCGGCTGCTTGAGGAGCGCGCGGCCGCTCCGGCGGTGATCGACGCGGTGCTGACCGGGGCGGGCGGGTTCCGGATGGGGCCGTTCGCGCTGATGGACCTGATCGGCCACGACGTCAACGAGTCGGTGACCCGGTCGGTCTGGGCGGGGTTCGGCCATGATCCGCGGTTCGCGCCGTCGCTGGCCCAGCGGAGCCTGGTCGAGGCCGGCTGGCTGGGCCGCAAGACCGGCCGGGGCTGCTACGACTACGCCGACGGCGCCGCCCCGCCGGTCCCCGCGCCCGCCCCGCCGCAGCCGCTGACCGCGTCCGTGACCAGCCACGGCGACTTGGAGTTGCAGCTACTGCTGGCCCGCTCCGGCGTGCGCGTGCAGGAGCGGCGGGCACTGCCAGGAAAACGCCATGAACCCTTGGTGGAGCTGCCAGGCGGCGCCGCCCTCGCCCGCTGCGCCGGCGCGACGGCCGCCTCGATGGCCCGCGCCGCCGGACGGCCCGTGATCGTGGTCGATCGGACGCTCGACGACGCCACCGCCACCGCCATCGCCCTCGCGCCCTCAAGTAACTGCCCAGGCGAGGCGGTGGACATGGCGGTTGGCCTGCTGCAGTCGGCGGGCCTGCGGGTCTTCGTCGTCGAGGACCTGCCCGGTCTCATCGTCACCAGGACGGTGGCGATGCTGGCCAACCTCGCCGCCGACGCGCTGGCGGGTCGGGTCGCGTGCGCGCACGACATCGACACCGCGATGCAGCTGGGCGTCAACTACCCGCGGGGACCGCTCGCCTGGGCCGCCGGGTGGGGACTGCGCACCGTCCTGACCACCCTGGATGCGATGGAGAGCTGGTACCGCGACGGGCACTACCGCCCCAGCCCGCTGCTCCGCCGCGCGGTCCTGACGAACACGCCGCTGTCATGAGGAGCGGCGACCGTTGTCAGGTGGTGGCGATCAGGACGCCCAGGCCGATCAGGACGGTGCCGACGGCCGCGTCGATGATACGGCTGACGCGTACGGTCAGGAACCGTCGCACCGCCACGATGATGAGGGCGACGAACACGTACCAGCACATCACGGTGGCGGCGGCGGTGACTGCCAGCTCGAGGGTCGGGGACCATCCGCCGCCCCGGGGGAGAAACTGCGGCAGGAAAGCCAGGTAGAACACCGCGACCTTCGGGTTCAGCAGGTTGCAGAGCAGTCCCTCGCGAAATGACCGGGGGGAAGGCTGCGGGGCGGCCGCGGTCTCCGGCGTCCGGGCGGCGCCGCCACGACATGCCGACAGCCACGCCGCGGAGTCCGAGGAAGACCAGGTAGGCGGCCCCGGCGAACTTGACGATGGTGAAAACGACGGGCGACGCGGCCAGCAGCGCGCCGACCCCGTCACCCACGGCGGTCACCCACAGGAAGATCCCGGTGGCCATCCCGGCCGCGCACGTCAGGCCGGCGCCGCGGCCCGACACCGCGGTCCTGCGGGTCAGCACGAAGAAGTCCGGGCCCGGTGACACCGCGCCGAGGAGCACGACGCCGGCAATCGAGAGCTCGGCCGGGAAGGGGATCATCGGACCGTCTCGCCTTCTGCTGATGCGGTCGTGGCATAGTCCACGCTAGGACCGCGATGGTCCGGGTGTACTGTCCAAACTCATGGCAGTTCACCAGTCCATTCGAGGGTCGGAGCTGCTGCTTGACATCGACCGGTCCAGTGGCACGCCACTGCACGCGCAGCTGGAAAACGCGCTGCGGGCGGCTGTGCACAGCGGCCGGCTGGCAGCGGGGACCAGGCTGCCCGCCACCCGGGTGCTGGCCGGCGAGCTTGGCTGCTCGCGGTGGGTCGTGGTGGAGGCCTACCTGCAGCTGGGCGCCGAGGGATACCTGCGCGCCCGTGCGGGGGGCGGCACGGTCGTCGCCGTCCAGTCGGCCCCGGCCCTGGCCTCGGCCCCGGTCCCGGTCCCGGTCCCGGCCCGTCACCGGCCGCTCGCTGTCCCGCCTTCGCCGGTGCTGATCGACTTCGAGCCGGGCCTGCCGGACCTGGCAGCGTTCCCTCGCAGCACCTGGCTGCGCGCACTGCAGCAGACCGTGCGCGGTTTCCCGTCCAGCGGGCTCGACTACGGGCAGGCCGCCGGCGCGGCATCACTGCGCCAGGCCCTGGCCGGGTACCTGGCGCGGGCCCGCGGAGTGCAGGCCTCCGCCGACGAGATCGTGGCCTGCGCCGGGGTCACCCACGGGCTCACCCTGCTGTGCGAGGTGCTGCGCGAGCACGGGCACCGCACCATCGCGGTGGAGGACCCCGGCTGGCCGCAGCTGCGCAACGCGGTCCGCCGGGCCGGCCTGGACCCGCTCTCGGTCCCGGTGGACGGCGAAGGCATCCTCGTCGCAGCGCTGCAGCGACTGCCCGCGCGCGCCGTGCTGGTCACCCCCGCGCATCAGTTCCCGCAGGGCGTGGTCTTGTCCGCGGCGCGGCGGACGGCGCTGCTGGCCTGGGCCCGCGACCGGGACGCGGTGATCCTGGAAGACGACTACGACGCGGAGTACCGCTACGATCGGCGCCCGGTCGGCGCCCTGCAGGGCCTGGACCCGCCCCGCGTGGCGTACCTCGGCTCGGTCAGCAAGACCCTGGGCCCCGGCGTAAGGCTCGGCTGGGTCGTCCCCCCGCCCCGCTGCTGGCCGCGGTCCTGCGGCTGCGGGCGTGCGGTGATCCGCCGCCGGCCACCCTCGACCAGCTGACGCTCGCCCAGCTCATCGAGACAGGCTCGCTGGACCGCCACCTTCGCCGCACCCGCGCCACCTATCTCACCCGCCGCAACGCCCTGCGCGCCTCGCTGGCCGATCATCTACCCGGCTCCAGGGCGGAAGGCGTCGAGGCCGGGCTGCACCTGCTCGTCCGCCTGCCCGCCGACGCCGACGAGGCCGCACTGGTCGCCGCGGCCCGCCGCCTCGGCGTGCATGTCGCCGGCCTGGCCGACTACCACCACGACCTCGGACGCCGGCGGCCCCGGCCTGGTCATCGGGTACGGCAAGGCACCCGAACACCAGATCGCCGATGGCGTCGCCCGCCTCGCCGCGGCCTACCGTGCCACCCGCACCGCGGACCCCGTCGAGGCCGACTAGTTGCATGAAGTCGTCAGGCAACGTCAACCTGAATAATTTCGCGCCGCTGACCCGGAAGTGTCCATCTGGGATGCGTCGGCTCGTCGTGAGGGTGACGCAGCGAAGAAACGGACGGAAGGAAGGGCCTCGATGGATGATCCGCAGGTCGTTTCACGAGCTGAGTGGCTGGCCGCCCGCAGGCGGCTGCTGGCGCAGGAGAAGGAATTCACCCGCCAGCGAGACGCGCTCAACGCCGAGCGGCGCAAGCTGCCGATGGTCGAGATTGACAAGGGATACATCTTCCGCGGCCCGGACGGCCAGGCCAGCCTGCTCGACCTGTTCAAGGGCCGCGGCCAGCTGCTGGTCTACCATTTCATGTTCGACCCGGAATGGCACGAGGGCTGCGAATCGTGCTCGTTCCTGGCCGACGGCATCGGTCACGCCGCCCACCTGCACGCCCGAGACACCACGCTGGCCATGATCAGCCGGGCGCCGCTGCCCAAGCTCGAGGCATTCCGGCAGCGGATGGGCTGGACCGTGCCCTGGTACTCCTGTTTCGGCAGCGATTTCAATTACGACTTCCACGTCACCCTCGACCCGGCCGTGGCCCCGGTCGAGTACAACTACCGCGACCTCGATGAGCTCGGACCGGACTGGCAAGGGTGGACCGGCGAGCTGCACGGCATCAGCGCCTTCCTGCGCCGCGGCGACCGCGTCTTCCACACCTACTCCAGCTACGCGCGCGGCACCGACATTGTCAACAGCACCTACCAGTGGCTCGACCTGACCGCCCGCGGCCGGCAGGAAGACTGGGAACGCCCGTCCGGGCGCAGCGACGGTCCGCTGATGAGCTGGCTTCGCCACCACGACAGATACGATGCGTAGCCGCCACTGACACCACAGCCCCAGCGGAGGCTCGGGCTGTGGTGTCGGGTCGCGAGATGGGTCAGCCGCGGATCGCGGTGGTTTCGCGGGTGAACTGGCGGTGGCCGATCAGCTTGTAGGCCAGACGAGCCGGGGCCGGCACGACCTGCAGGAACCTCTGCCGTTCGGCGTCATCGGTTTCCTCGGTGATGTGGCCGAGGATGACCAGCCGCCGGGTGACCGGGATCGCGCTCATGCCGTGCTTGCCGAGCGCGTCCCATTCGCTTTGCGTCAGCGTGACCGAGACGATCGGGAGCAGTTTCTGCTCCTCCTCGGCCAGGTGATCGATCAGTGTCGGCATCGTGGCGTCGATGAGGGCCGCCATCCGCTCGCCGGCGGCGGCGTCCGCGCTCGCTGTCCACGCCGGCAGCTCCGCGCCGACGGCCGCGACGGCGTCGTTGACCTGCGCGTGCTGCGCGTCCATGCGGTCCATCAGCTCCGGGTCGAGCGCAGCTCGCTCGCGCAGCAAGGGAAAGAGCAGCTCGTCCTCGCCGGTGTGGTGCGTGTGGAGGAAGTGCAGCATCTCCCGGGCGTGCGCGCCGATGACCTTGGATCGCGCACGGTCATTGGCCGCGGAGCGGAACAGCCGGGGGAGCTGACCGAACTCGCGCCGGATGACGCGGTGGATCAGAACCATCTCGTGGGTATCGACGCCGGGTCCGGAGGTGCTCACCGTGACTCCTCGATGGTCGCGGCGTTCCGGACGGCTTCGTGCGCCGTGGTTGCTGGCCGGCCGATGAGCTTCACCAGGTCGTCGCTGGCGGTGAACAACTCTCCGCGAGCCAGGCCGGCATCGGCGTCGGCGACGGCGGCGGCCATCTCCGGGGGCAGCCCCGCAGCGGTCAGGGCGCTGGTGTAGTCAGCGACCGACATGTCCTGGTAGGCGATGTGGGTGCCGAGGACGTCGCTGATCGTGGCGGCGAGCTCGGTCAGGGTGAACGGCGTTCCGCCGAGCTCGTAGGTCGCTCCGAGGTGCCCGTCCTGCGTCAGCACCGCGGCGGCGGCGGCCGCGTAGTCGCGTCGGCTGGCCGCGCTGACGAGACCGTCGTGCGCGCTGCCCAGCAATGCGTGGTACTGGGTGATCATCGGGAGCTGGTCGGTGTAGTTCTCCAAGTACCATCCGTTGCGCAGGATGACGAACGCCGAACCGCTGTCACGCAGGTAGTCCTCGGTGCGGCGATGTTCGTCGGCGAGCGTCATCTGCGCGGTCGAGGCGTTGACGATGCTGGTGTACACGATCCGGGACACACCCGCCCGGGCCGCCGCGTCGATGGCGTTGCGGGCGTTGTCGAACCGCTCCCCGACCGTCGTCGTCGAGACCAGCACCATCGCTTCGGCGCCTGCGAACGCCTCGTCGAGCGTGCTCGGGTCGGCGAAGTCCGCGCGCCGCACCGTGACCCCGTTCTGCGCGAGGTCGGCGAGTTTGCCAACGTCTCGGCCGGTGGCCACGATCTGCGCCGGCGGCGTTCCGGCGGCGAGGAGTTGATCGACGACGAGCCGGCCGAGGTGACCTGATGCTCCGGTGATGACAGTGGACATGGTGTTTCCCTTCGATAGGGATGCGGCGTGAGTGAAGATCGTCGGTGCCCCGCGGCGGGGCGTTCCCGACATCGGCGAGGTGGCAGCGCGGGTCTGCACCACCCGTCCATCGCCGGAAAATCGTCAGGAACATTTACTAAACTAATCAATGTTGCTGACTATGTCAAGGCAGGGTCGAAGCCGCTGGCGCCCGCTGGCCCCGGCGGCTCGGGGCGAACGGGAATCAGGGGCGGACGGCTCGGCGCGGCCGGGATTACCGCGCGTAGGGGTCGGTGATCTCGCGGAGCTGGTCCAGGATCTGCTGCAGCAACGTGAAGTTGCGGGTGCCCAGGTAGGCCTTCCACTCCGAGAAGATCTCGTCGAGTGTCGCCGTGGCCACCTCGACCGCCCGCCGGCCGCGCTGCTCGATCACGATCAGCCGGGCGCGGCCATCCGCAGGGTCGGGGACCCGGCGGACATAGCCCAGGCGCTCCAGCTGATCGACCAGCACGCCGGCGCTCTGCTTGCTCATTTGCGCCTGGTCAGCGAGGTCCGTGAGGCGCGAACCGTCCGGGGCGATGCGCTGGAACAGCCGGCACTGGGCGAGGGTCCAGTCGTCGAACCCGGCATCCTGGAGGGCCCGGAAAACCCGGTCCTCGGTGTACCGGTACGGGATGAGCAACGACACCCCTAGATCAACCCGCTGCTCGTCGTCCATGCCGCCCTCGGCTCCCATCGCCCGCCTGATCCCACGAGGTTCACACCCTACGCCAACGCTGCCGAGCCGGATCGTCGCCGACCCGACCGCGGCGGCGCGTGCGCAGCGCAGCGCTCGCTGCGTTCCGCACGCGCCGTCTGCCCCTCGAGCGACTTCGCACCCGTCGCGGTCATCATCGGTGCTGCTGCACGACACTGTAGTAGTAAATATATCTGACTAGTGCAGGCGGTGTTGCATGGTCAAGACAGCGCTGCCTCGTTGAACGGGCCGAACAGAGCTTCGGCAGCGGCTCTCCACACCTGCACCAGGTCGGTGGTCTCCGGGTTGCGCAGCCACTGGATCTGCAGGCCGTCCATCATCGCAACGATCTGTCTTGCCAGCTCCTCGGGCCGATCGGTCAGCTGTTCGGCTAGCGCGGCGTAGGCGGCGGTCGCCACCTGCTGGCGCCGGGCGAAGTAGGCGTGCGCGGGGTGGGCCGGCTCGAGGGACTCGGCCGCCAGCACGGTGAACAGCCGGACGATCTCGGGCTGGATGGCGTTGCGGCGCACCGTCGCATCGCACAGTCGGCGCAGGCCGACGCCCGCGGGGTAACCGGTGGCCCAGTCCAGTGGCATTTCGTCCTCGGTGGCGCCGAGGTGGGCGCGCAGGGACAAGGCGTCCTCGACGTCGCGGTGTTCAAGGACGGCGATCAGCAGACCGACTTTTGATTCCACGTGCCGCAGGAGACCCGGGACGGTCAGGCCGCAGCCGTCCGCGACGTCCTGCATGGACACCCCCCAGAAACCGCGGTCCGCGATGAGCTGGGTGGCGACGTCGATGATTTGCCGCCGCCGCTGCGGCGCCGGCAGGCGTCGCCGGTCGCGCCGGTAGATGGGGGGCGCCCCCTCGGCCATGGTTTTCGCTCTTCCCGTTGCGGTGTTCTTCTGAGACTAAGCCGTGCCCGGAGCTGCCCAGGCCAGCAGGCCGGCCTGGCGGGGGCCGTGCGGGAGGCCATTGCGGATGCGAGATTCCAGCATTATATTCCCCGCAAGGACCTTAGCTAGTAGTTAGTAGCTACTAGCTAAGGTCGAACTTCGACGGCGCGGACACCAGGCGATCGCACCCCACCGCGCAGCCCGAACCCCCCGAGAGAAGGAACATCCACGTGAAACTCGCAAGGCACAGACTCATGCCCATCCTCGCCGCGGTCGCGATGCTCGCCGCGTCGGGCGTCTTCGCCGCCGCCGCCCCCGCGCGGGCCGCAACCACCACCTTGTGCAACTCGCAGACGGCGGCCGTGGCGGGCGGGGCGTACACGGTGCAGAACAACGAGTGGAACTCCAGCGCACCCGAATGCGTCACCACCGACGGGAACGCCGACTTCACGGTGGCGAACTCGTCGATCAACCTGTCGGGCGGAGCGCCGGGCGGCTACCCGTCCATCTACAAGGGCTGCCACTGGGGTGCGTGCACCAGCAACAGCGGCCTGCCGATCCCGGTCTCGAGCATGACACCGGGCGAGGTCACCACGAGCTGGAGCACCACCCAGACCAGCGGCGCCTATGACGTGGCCTACGACATCTGGTACAACCAGACCCCCACCACCTCCGGCCAGCCGAACGCCGAGGAGATGATGATCTGGATCAACCACACCGGCGGCGTCGAGCCCTTCGGTTCGGTGGTCGCCAGCAACGTCAGCATCGGCGGACGCACCTGGACCATCTGGGAAGGCCGGATGAGCATCTGGAACGTCGTGTCCTACGTGCTGAACACCGGGGTCACCTCGGTCAGCAACCTCGACGTGGACCTGCTCGCCGCCGACTCGGTCCAACCGCGGCTACATGACCAACTCGGACTACCTGATCGACCTGGAGGCCGGCTTCGAGCTGTGGAATGGCGGCATTGGACACGCCACCAACTCCTACTCGGTGAACATCGGCGGCGGCACTACGCCCCCGCCGCCCCCGCCGGGTTCTGGACCGGTCACCGGTTACCAGGGCCTGTGCCTGGACGACCGCGCCGCCAGCACCGCGCCGCTGAACCCGGTACAGGTCTACACCTGCAACGGCACCGGCGCCCAGCAGTGGACCTACACCAAGCAACACCCTGCAAGCGCTCGGGAACTGCCTCGACGTCAATTCTGGCGGCACGGCCAACGGCACCACCGTCGATCTCTACCCGTGCAACGGCACCGGCGCACAGGCCTGGCAGCACCAGTCCAACGGCGAGTACCTGAACCCGCAGTCAGGCAAGTGCCTGGACGACACCGGCTTCGGCGGCTCGGGAACCCAGGCCCAGATCTGGGACTGCGGCGACGGCGCCAACCAGCAATGGTCCCTGCCGTAGCCGAACATGAAAGACGCCGACCCGGGGCACCGCGCGATCCCGCATGCGCAGCGGAAACCCGGCTAGCGTCGACTGCCTGGTGGCAGTGAGCGCAACGGGCCGGGCTTCTGACCCGGCCCGTCGGCAGGGTCGCTAGGGGTCACTGAGGTGGACGGCTCCGGTAGAGAAGCGCTTGCGGTAGGTGGTGGCGCTAAGCCCATAGTGCGCCTTAAAGCGGCGTGCGAAGTAGTTCTGGTCTGCCCAGCCGACGGCGCGGCCGATGCCGGTGATGGGCTCATCGGAGTGCAGCAGGAGCAGCGCCGCGTGCTCGGCGCGGACTTGAGCCAGGTAGGCCATCGGCGGCAGGCCGGTGGCGTCCTTGAACAGCCGGACCAGGTGACCGGGAGTGAGGTGCATATCGGCCGCGAGTTCGGTCAGCGTCCAGTGACGGGCGAGGTCGGCTTCAAGCAGGCGCATTGCGCGCCCTACGGCTGGCCGGGTCGATCGAGGGACTCCCGGCAGCACTCGGTTGGTCCGCGTGACCACGTGCGCTAGCTGGGCGAACAGGAGAGACAAGCGGCCGACCACGTCGCCGCGGTGACGCTCTTGCGGACAGTTCCGCAATGCGGCCAGCGCGTCGAGGTGGGTCAGGCACTCACGGAACGCGGGCGGGTCAAGTCTTGTCATCAGCATGCCGCGCGCGGGGGACGAGTACGGTCCCGCCCACAGGAGGTACCCCAGGAGCGGGTCGTCCCGAGTCCAGGCAAGCTCCCGCCGGAGCAGTTCGCTGCTGAAGCAGCAGTTGTAGATGTTGAGTGCCTGGCAGTTCTCGTATCCGTGCCACACGCCGGGCCGCAGCAGGATGACATCGCCGACTCGCAGCTCCTGCCGACCGCCGAGGGAGTTGTGGGTGCCCGCGCCGCCGACCGTGAACGCGATCTCGACGAAGCTGTGCGTGTGCAGGGGGCTGTCGTGCTCGTGCAGATAGGGGACCGCGTGGGCCAGTGCGCCGTCCGTGAAGTGAAACAGCCCTTGGGCAGTGCCGAGCGGGGGGTCATCTTCCATCCTCGGGACGATACCGGGAGGCGTCCCGGCAAGGGCAGCCGCAGACGGCGGCCATGCCGATATCGTGCTAATACTCGCGAACCATGTCCTAGCCCTGACCTGGGCATATGACGAATGATCTCGGACATGGACGAGATGTTCATCGACGCGAAATACGGGAGCAGCTGGCGCTGGCTCCGGCTGCGCTACCGCTATCGGCCGGTGCTGGCGGCGCTGTTGCTGCCGAGCCTCGCGCTGATCGGCGTGTTCAGCTACTATCCGGCCCTGCGCAGCCTCATCGGCGGCTTCTACCAGTGGAACGGCTTCTCGCCGCCCACTTACGCCGGAGTGTCGCAGTTCAAGGAGTACCTGCAGTCACCCACGTTCGGCACCGAGGCGAAGAACCTCGGCGTCCTCGTAGGCGGCAGCATCCTCATCACGCTGGTCTCGCAGTTCACCGCGGCCGAGGTCGTCGTGCACCTGCCGGCCCGGGCGTCCTCGGTCGCCAAGTACCTGCTGGTGCTGCCGATCGTGCTGCCGCCGCTGGTGCTGATCGAGGTCTGGGCCTACCTGCTGCAGCCCAGTTCCGGCCTGATCGACAAGATTTTCGGGGCCGTCGGCCTCCCCCAGCCGAGCTGGCTGAGTGACCCGCACACGGCGCTGGTGTCGATCTTGCTGATCGGGTTCCCGTGGATCTCCAACCTCGGTTTCCTCATCTTCCTCGGCGGCCTGCAGAACCTGCCCAGGGACGTCCTCGACGCCGGGCGGCTGGACGGGCTCAGCGCGATCAGGCGGGTGTTCACGATCGACATCCCGCTGCTGATGCCCCAGTTCCGCATTGTCGTCATCTTGTCCGGCATTAACGCGGTGCAGAACTTCATCCCGATCCTGCTGCTCACCAACGGCGGGCCGGGCACCGCCACGCTCGTCCCCGGGCTGGACATGTACCAGTCCGCGTTCCAGAACGACCAGTACGGCTACGGCATGGCCATCGGAACCCTGCTCTTCGTCGTGATGCTCGTCTTCACCCTGGCCGCGATGCGGCTACTGCGGTCCCGGACGGCCTGACCGCGCCGCTGACCGCCTGATCACCGTCAATTCCCTCACATCGGAAGTGAGTCTCATAATGATCCGGACAACGCGAAGAAGAAGAACCCTGTCCGCCGCCACCGCGCTCGCCGCCGCCGGCTTGCTGGCCGCCGCCTGCTCGTCGGGCGGCGCGTCCGGCGGCGCGTCCAGCGGCAGCAGCGGACCCGTCACCATCAAAGCGGTGCTGCCGCCCAACACCGGCCCCGATCACCGCCGCCGACAACGCCGGCCTGAAGCAGCTGACCACCCAGTACGAGGCCGCCCACAAGAACGTCACCGTGCAGTGGCTGCCGAACAACAGCTCCTCGATCACCCAGTCCAACGCGACCGTGGAAAGCCAGGCCTCCGGCGGGGCCGCCCCGGACCTCGTGTGGGAACAGTACGGCCCGGTGACCTCGGGCAGCATCCCGAACGGGCTGCTGCAGAACATCAAGCCCTACCTGGACAAGCCCAACCCGTACGTGCCCGGCAACACCAGCTGGCTCAGCTTGTTCAGCCCGAGCGTCGTCCCGTACATGACCTCGCCCAACGGCGACATCGACGTCATCCTCGGCTCCAGCGTCGAGACCGGCATGTTCTACAGCAAGGCGGCCTTCGCCAAGGCGGGCATCACGTCGCCCCCGGCAACCTGGTCCGACTTCATGACCGACCTCGGCAGGCTCAAGGCGGCCGGCGTCACGCCGATCATGTTCGCCGACGGCGGCCTGTGCAACCCGTCCTGGTTCGAGCGCCTGGCCACCTCGTCGCTGCTCGCCAGCCAGGTCAGCCAGTTCGACGTCAACCACGCCCAGGTGACCACCGGCCTCGACGTGGCGGTCGGCATCCACAAGGGCATCATCAGCATGAACAACCCCCGCTACGCGGCCGTCTGGAAGCTCCTCGGCACCCTCGAGCAGTACTCGGCCACCGGGCAGAGCAGCTACGACGCCTGCAGCCCGCCGACGAGTACCACCCCGCCCCTGTCGACCGAGTCTCTGCTGGTCCAGGGCAAGGTCGGCGTGCTGTGGGGCGGCAGCTGGTACTTCCCGCAGCTGGACTCCCTTAGCTTCACCGGCAAGTACGGGGTCTTCCCGGAGCCGCCGATCACCAGCGCCAGCACGCCGCTGGCCAGCGGCGCCTCCACCGTCGGCATGATCGGCGGCCCCAACGGCAACGGCCAGTGGGGCGTCACCTCGCAGAAGGCCGACAGCTCGATGACCGCGGCCAAGACCGCGACCGTGATGAACTTCGTCGCCTGGCTGTTCACCCCGCAGCACCTCGGCAACTGGATCAAGATCAACCAGTCCGGGGCCGACATCCCAACCGAGACCGGGGCCCCGACTGGTAAACATCCCCGGCCTGAGCAGCCTGGTCCCGTCGGCCAAGGTCGGCACCGTGGTCGACGTGCTGCTGGATGACGTGCTGTCCACCGCCGCCACCAACTCTGGCCTGCGGCTGGTGCAGGAGTACCTGGACGGGCAGCTGTCCTTCTCCGGGTTCTCCACTCAGTGGCAGTCGCTGCTGACCAGTGCCGCCCAGCAGTGGGCGACGGCCAACAACGTCGACCTGAGCAAGTACTGACCGGCCCGTGAAGACCCGCACCCGTTCTGAGGTACAGCCGCAGACCTCAGCCGGCCGCCTGCCCGCACCCCGCGGGCGGCGGCCGGCCGGGGCAGCGGTATGGCGCGCGCGGTACCGCTGGCTCACCGCCGCCGCCGGCGCGGTCATCGTGGTCCTGACCTACTTCCCGCTGGTGTTCGTGCTGTCCAACTCGCTCAAGAGCGGGCAGAGCATCTTCAGCAGCGGCGTGTTCTCCATTTTCACCCAGTTCGACACCGAGAACTACCGGACCGCCTGGTCTGGTATCTCCACGCCGCTGGTGAACACGGTCATCGTCGCGGCGCTGTCGATCATCCTCGGGGTGACCGCCGCCGCGCTGGGCGCCTACGCCTTCTCCCAACTGCGGTTCCGCGGTAAGGAGGTGCTGTTCGTCGCGTACGTGGCCCTGCTGCTGGTGCCGACGACGCTCACCCTGATCCCGCTGTTCCTCATCATCCAGAAGCTGCACTTCTTCAACACGTGGTGGGCGCTGGTGCTGCCGTACGCGGCCAGCGCCCAGCCGCTGCTCGTGCTGATCTTCCGCGGCTTCTTCGAGCAGATCCCCCGTGAGCTGATGGAGAGCGCGCGCGTCGACGGCTGCACGGAGAGCGGGGTGCTGCTCCGCATCGTCGCCCCGCTGACCCGGCCGGTGCTGCTGACCGGCGCGATCCTGGTCACGATCAACGTGTGGGGCGATTACCTGTGGCCGTCGATCGTCATCCAGGATCCGAGCCGGACGACGATCTCGGCCGGCGTCCAGCAGTTCGTCAGCAGCTTCGGCCTCAACGTCTCAAGCGGCGGCAGCGTGTTCGCCGCGTTCGTCATCGCCACCGCGCCGATGTTCGTTTTCGTCGGCTTCACCATGCGCTATTTCGTCTCTGGTCTTACCGAAGGAGCGACCAAACTGTGATGGCAGTATCGCCGAGGCCCACGATGCTCCGCTGCGCGTACCGGGTGAACCCCCTGGGCATCGCCCCCGAGCGGGTGCGGTTCAGCTGGGAACTGCAGGGCGCCGGGGCCCGCTGCACCCAGGCGGCCTTTCAGATCCAGGTTTTCGCAGATGAAAGGCAGTCTCGCCCGCAGCGGCAACCGTGCTGGGACAGCGGCGAAGTCGCGTCAGCCGAGTCGGCTGACATCCCGTATACAGGAACAGAGCTGGCACCCGACAGGCGCTACACCTGGCAGGTGCGGGTTCGTGACGACCAAGGGCGCATGTCTGACTGGGGCGACCCGGCCTCATTCGAGGTCGGGCTGGATCCGGCCGATGGCTGGCGGGCTTCCTGGATCAGCCGCGGGCGGGCGCGAGAGAACGTGACTCCGCCTGCCGGCGTCGGGCCGGTCGACCCGGTTGCGTCCGCCCTGGCGCCGGCTCCCTACCTGCGGCGGTCCTTCACGCTGGACGGACCAGCCGAGTCTGCCAGGCTGTACGTTACTGCGCTCGGCTTGTACGAGGCGCGACTCAACGGGCGGCGGGTCGGCGACGCCTACCTCGCGCCGGGCTGGACCGATTACGGCCAGCGGGTGCCTTACCAGGTCTACGACGTGACCGGGCTCCTGCGGGAGGGGGAGAACGTGCTCGGCGCGGTCCTCGGCGACGGCTGGTACGCCGGCTTCGCCGGCTTCGACGCGAAGCACGCCGGCGCGCACTACGGGACGACGCCGGAACTGCTAGCCCAGCTAGTCATCACGTTCGCCGACGGCAGCCGGCAATGGATTGTCACGGATGACCACTGGCAATCGCGGGCGGGCGCGATCCGGCACGCCGACCTGCTCATGGGAGAGAAGCACGACCTGCGGCTTGAGCCAGCCGGGTGGGACGCTCCCGGCTTCGACGCCTGCGACTGGCCTGCTGTCCGCTGCCGGGAACGTGACGGCCTTCCCCTGGTCGCCGACCCGGGCCCGCCCATCCGCGTGACCGAGGAGATCACGTCCGGTCGCCATCACGCGCGACGAGCAGGGCCGGCAGATCGTTGATTTCGGCCAGAACCTGCCCGGCTGGGTAAGGATCAAGATCGACGGATCTGCGGGGGAGTCCGTGCGCGTCCGGCACGGCGAGGTGCTGGCCGCCGACGGCAGCCTCTACACGGAGAACCTGCGGACCGCCCGGCAGACCGACGAGTACGTCACCAGCGGGGGCCCGGAGATCCTCGAGCCCCGGCTTACCCTGCACGGCTTCCGGTACGCCGAGGTCACCGGGTACCCGGGCGACCTCGACCCGGCCGACGTCGTGGCCCGGGTTGCGCATTCCGATATCCGCCCCAGCGGCTCCTTCAGCTCCTCGGAAGGATGGCTTGACCAGCTATTCCGCGTTATCGACTGGGGACAGCGCGGCAATTTCATCAGCGTCCCGACCGACTGCCCGCAGCGGGACGAGCGCCTGGGCTGGCTCGGCGACGCCCAGATCTTCGCCCGCACCGCCTGCTACAACCGTGATGTCGCGTCGTTTTTCGCCAAGTGGATGGACGACGTAGCCGACGCGCAATTGCCCTCGGGCGCCTTCACCGACATCGCCCCCCGGCTCAGCCTGAGCTGGGCCGCGGCCCCCGCCTGGGGGGATGCCGGGGTGATCGTCCCCTGGACGGTGTGGAAGATGTACGGCGACACCCTGCTCCTCGACCGGCATTTCGACGCCATGACCGCCTGGATGGAATTCATCGAGCGCGCGAATCCTGATTACCTGCGGGCCCGTGAACTAGGAAACAGCTACAACGACTGGCTGGCGCCCGGCGACGACAACACCCCGCACGAACTGCTGGCGACCGCTTACTGGGCGCACGACGCGGCCCTGATGGCCGAGATCGCCGAGGCGACCGGCCGGTCAGACCAGGCGGTGGGATACCGCGCGCTGCACGCCAAAATCCGCCTGGCGTTCGCGGACGCGTTTGTCAGCGCCGACGGGCGGATCGCCTCGGGGAGCCAGACCGCCTACACCCTGGGCCTGCACATGGGACTGATCCCCGATGAACTGCGCGCGGCCGCGGCCGGCCATCTCGTGGCGGCGATCAGGGACGCGGACTGGCACCTGACGACGGGGTTCGTCGGCGTCGGCTACCTGCTGCCCGTGCTCAGCTCGAACGGGCACGACGAGGTCGCCCACCGGCTCCTTGCCCAGCGGACGTTCCCTTCCTGGCGGTACATGCTGGACAACGGCGCCACCACGATCTGGGAGCGGTGGGACGGCCAGACCGAGGAACACGGATTCCAGTCGCCCCAGATGAACTCGTTCAACCACTATTCCCTCGGTTCCGTCGGCGAATGGCTCTACCGGTTCGTGCTCGGCATCGACCAGCAGCCCGGCGCCGTCGGCTTCGGGGCACTCCTGCTGCGGCCCCACCCGGGCGGCCAGCTCAGCCGCGCTCGCGGTTCCTACCAGTCCGTCCGCGGGACGATAGCGACCAGCTGGGAACGCTCCGGCGGCCAGTTCAGGTTCCGGGCCGAGATCCCTGCGAATGTCACCGCGAGCGTCCGCATCCCCAGCGGTCAGCCAGCTGAAGTACGTGATCAGGAGGGCAACCGCCCCAGGGAGATCGCCGGCTATCCCGGAGCCGTCGGGGTCCGCGAGGCCGTCTTCGAGGTCGGCTCGGGAACCCACGAATTCACCGGTCAGCTGATGCCAGGCTCTGCCTTGCCGCAGTGAGTGTCACTGTCCTGCCCGGGTGCGCCGGGCAGGACGCGGACCGGGCCTTGCGCCGCCGCTCCGCCTTTTCCCTTGGCTTCAAATCAGATTTTTCTCGAACGGTCCCGGGCGGCTCTGATCCGCCCCGCTCATTCCTGGGTGATCGGATTGCGTGCTGCCCGGCTCCGGGCTCCGGCCGCTCCGAGGCGATGCCGGCGGGGTCAAGCAAGGTGGCCGAGTCTCGGATCGATGCTGGCCTGGACGCGCCGGCCAGCGGGACGATGTTCGCCGACTGCGCCCTCAGCCAGGCGATCAGGACGCGATGAACGGAGACGCCATGCCGCTCGGCCAGCGCGAGCGCCGGCCCGGGCGGAATCCCTGAGCGGCCGCCGAAGGGGGAGTAGGCGAGGTACGCGACGCCGCGCTGCGCGCAGGCCAGCGCGGTGGGCAGGTCGCGGGGGTCGGCCCAGGACAGCCGGTTCTGCACGGCTGCGATCGGGCCGACGCCGAGCGCCTCGTCCAGTTGGGAGACGCTCACGTTGGACAGCCCGATGGCGGCGATCTTCCCCTCCCGGCGGAGTCGCTCCAGGGCGCCGACGCTGTCCGCGAGCGGCACGGCCGGGTCCACGTGGTGCAGCTGATACAGGTCGATGCGGTCGGTCTGCAGCGTGCGGAGGCTGATGTGGCAGTGCTCGCGGAGGGTCTCCGGTCGGCCGTCCACCGGAAACCGGTCGCCGTCACGCCAGTGCCCGCCCTTGGTAGCGACCAGCGGCCGCTCGCCGCTGACGCCCTTGAGCGCCCGCGCGACTACGTGCTCGGCGTAGGACTCCGCGTTGGCCCGCGTGTAGGCGAGAGCGGTGTCGATCAGCCTTATCCCCGCGTCCAAGGCGGCGTGCACGGTCGCAACCGAGTCCTCGGCCGACCCGTCTCGGAATGCGAACTGCGCCGTTCCCAGCCCGACGTCCCCGGCCGCACGGTCGGCGATCAGCACTCGGCGCTCCCGGTCATGACGTACATCATTCGCTGTATCAGCCAGTCGCCACTAGGACAGCGTTCGCAACTATTAGCACGAAATCCGCATGCTGGGCGAACGGGTGGCCGGAACCGGTCAGGTCCGTTGACTCCGTTGAGCCTCAACCGCCGAATGTAGTTGGAACGTTCTAAAACCATGCATGACGAAGGAGTGCTTCATGGCATCCAGACGGAGACGCCGTCTTATCGGCGGCAGCGCACTGGGGGCGGCGACGCTATTGGGACTTGCCGCATTCGTTCCGTCGCAGCAGGCGCGGGCGGCAGTCCCGGCTGCGCCTCCCGGGGCGGTGACGCTGTCGAAGACCCCGATCCCGGCCGACGCCAGCTGGCAGAGCTACGTCGAGTCCAACGGGGCGTCGACGGTCAAGCCGGCAGCCATCACCGCGACGTCCGGCGCGGTGACCAATGCGCAGGCGCTGGTGAGCGGCTCCGGCACCGCCACGCTGACTGACGTGGCAGGCCAGGCCCCCCCGACGATCGTGCTGGACTACGGCAAGGAAGTCGGCGGGCTGCCGTTCTTCAACGTCTCCTCGGCCACGCCCGCCTCGTCGGCCACCTCGGTCACGCTGAGGTCCGGTTACAGCGAGGCCAGGCAGTACCTGCTCGGAGCGGCGCCGACCACCACGCTGGCGGCCCCGGCGGCCGCCGGGGCGGCCAATGCCAGCGTGAACAGCGTCGCCGGCTTCTACGCCGGCGAGCCGCTGACGATCGGCTCGGGCGCATCGGCGCAGTCCGCGCAGATCACCGCGGTGGGCACGCCGGCCGCAGCGCTGAACCTGTACTCCGCCGCTGCCCCGGGCGACACGAGCATCAAGGTGACCAGCGTCGCCAACCTGGCCGTCGGCGCTCCCGTCAGCATCGGCTCAGGCGCCAGCCGGGAACAGGCGACGATCACGTCGGTCGGCACCGCCGGGCGTCAACTCCGCGCTCACGGCCGGCACGGTGACGACGCCCGGCCTGCCGGTGCCGAGCTACGCCGGCGCGTCGTTCCTGTGGAATGCCCCCGGTTTCACGAGTTCCGCGCCGGCGGGCACGATCCTCGTCCGCAAGGACTTCACGCTCACCGCGGCGCAGCTGTCCAACCTGACCGACGCCGTGGTGCGAGCCAATGTCGATGACGAGTACGCCCTGTTCGTCAACGGCGCGCAAGTCGCCGCCTCCACCGTGGCCAACGGCTGGCGCACCTCGCAGCTGGCGGACGTCAAGGCCGACCTGGTCGCGGGGACCAACGTCATCGCGATCGCGCCGTACAACGCCTCGGGCGCAGGCGGTTTCATCGCCGCGTTGCAGATGGACTTCACCCCGGCCGCGGGCGTCGCGGGCAACCAGGCCGTCATCCAGACCGAGGGAGACGGAACCTGGCTGACAAGCCAGCTCAACACCCCGGTCTGCACCACCGATCCCCTGACTTGCGTGGCGTCGTCAACGCCTCCCGCCGGCTGGACCACGGCGGCATTCGACGACTCGGCCTGGCCGGCTATCCCCGCCGCAGATGCTGCGGCCTACCCGGTTGCCCCGTGGAACACGCTCACCACCCCGAACGTGCCGCAGCCGAACGTGATCAGCGTCGCGAGCTCGGCCGGCTTCGCGGCCGGCGACGCCATCGAGATCGACCCGGGGACGGCGAACCAGGAGACTGGCACGATCGCGTCCGTCGCGGCCGGCTCCCTGACGCTGACGAGCAACCTGACCATCGTCCACTCGACCGGCGCGGCCGTGCTCGACCTGTCGAACCCGGGCACCGGAGTCACGTTCACGCCCGCCCTCGCGAACGCCCACGCCGTGCTCAGCCCGGTCACCTCGGCCGGCACCGGCATCACCTTCGCCCCGGCGCTCACGGCGGCGCAGCCGGCCGGCACCACGCTGACCACCGCGGCGACGACCATCACCGGCGACGCCAACGGAAACAACGGCGTCGGCACCGACGGCAGCCGCGCCGACAACTTCACGCTGACGACCGCCAGCGGCGGGACGACGGTCGGCAACGCCGTGACCGCAGTGCAGGGAGGCGAGCGCTTCCAGGCGATCCAGCTCACGACGCCAGGGACGGTGACGCTGTCCGGGCTCGGCATCACCACCGAGTTCGACAACGCCGGCCCGTCGGCCTACGACGGCTACTTCCTGTCCAACGACGACACCCTGAACAAGATCTGGTACGACGGCGTCTACACCGCGCAGACGGACGCAATCCCGGCCGGAGCGGTGTGCAGCAACGCGACCACGTGCAGCACCACCCCGGCGATCCTCGATGGCGCCAAGCGTGACCGCAGGGTGTGGAGCGGCGACCTCTCGGTCGAGGGCAGGACGATGTTCGACAGCCTGGGATTCGGGGCGAACGGATCGGACTACATCAAGGACTCGATTGAGGGCTACGGGTCGGCCCCCGCTGCGAACGGGTCAACCTGCGGGCAGACAAGCAACTGGGTCCCGCTGCCCGCAGCTCCGGTGGCATGCTCGTTCTACTCGCCCACATATTCCATGTACTACGTGCTCGACCTCGCCGAGTACTACCTCTACTCAGGAGACGCCGCGTTCGCCGAGTCCCAGTACCAGGTAATGAAGAACGAGCTGGCCTACAACGCCACGTCAGTGGACCCGACCACGGGCCTGACCACAGTGGCCGGGTCGGACTGGGACTTCTACGACGGAAGCAAGGGAGGCACCGCCGCCCAGGGCGGCGCGGTCACCGCGACCAACGTGACCTACTACGAGGCACTGGTCAACGGCGCCTGGCTTGCCTCGCAGCTCGCGGCCAGCGACCCGGGCAACGCCAACGCCGCAACCTGGACGGCCGACGCAACCGCCTGGACCGCGCAGGCGACGGCGCTCAAGACGAGCATCAACAAGTACCTGTTCAACACCGGCCTCGGCGTTTACCAGCTGTCGAGCAGCGGCAACGGCACGCACGCGGCAACGTCGGTCCCGCAGGACGCCAACGCCGAGGCCATCGACTACGGCGTGGCGCCCGCCGGCGACGTGACCGGGATCCTGAACTACCTCAAGAGCAACCTGTGGGGAACGTACGGCCCCCAGCCGTACAGCCCCGACGCGAACTACTCGACCGTCATCAGCCCCTACGTCACCGGCTTCGAGCTCGACGCGCGCTTCGCGTCCGGGGACACCGGCGACGCCCTCGCGCTCACCAACCTCATGTGGGCGCAGATGGTCAGCCAGAACGGCCCGTTCTACACCGGAACCCTCTGGGAGAAGCTGGGACAGAACGGCCAGGACACCGACAGCAACGCGAGCCTGGCCCATGGCTGGGCGACCGCGCCCGTCTCGGCGTTCTCCAGCTACCTGCTCGGCATCCAGCCGACCGGGCCGGGCTACCGCACCTGGAGCATCGCACCCCAGCCAGGAACCTTGAGCTGGGCGCAGGGCCAGGTGCCGACCCCGTCGGGCACCCCGGTCGTCTCCCGCTGGCAGGCCGGCCCCAACTCCAGCTCGTTCCGGCTCACCATGTCCGCCCCCTCGGGAACGACCGGCGCCGTGACCGTGCCGGAGCTCGGCTCGTCGCGGGTGATCGCCGAGGACGGAAGGATCGTCTGGGCGGGCGGCGCGCCGGTCGGCAGCGTTTCCGCCAGCGAGGCCGACGGCGCCGTCACCTTCTCGAACGTGTCCGGCGCGCACACGTTCGCCTGGATCGCGAATCCGGTCCCGTCCGATGTGTGCACGCTGACGACCCAGTACGTCGACCTGTCGGCCAACTACCTGTCGCTGAAGCCGGCCGGCAAGGCGGTCGTCGACGCGCTCGTAAACGGAGCGTGCACGGTCCTCACCTCGATCGGTCCGGACCTGGTTCCCGCCAGGAAGGAAGCGTTCATTCAGGCCTACGACAAGAGCGCGCAGTCGCTGGCGAAGCAGGGCTGGCTGACTCAGGCGCAGGCAGGCACCCTCCAGACGCTGGCCGGCGCGCTTTAGCAGACAGGAGAGGATCACGCGCGGGGAGGGCCGCCCGGCCCTCCCCGCCGCCACTGGATTGCACGACCCCTACCGCCCCGCCCGAGCCCGAGGCCGGCTCCCATCGCGGACCAGCTATGAGGTCGACCTCGTGGCCGGCCTCAGGTGCGTCCGGCCACAGCTCAGTCAGACTTGACCGCAGCGACGATCGCATTGGCCATGCCCTGCTCGCCGGCCGCGTTCGGGTGCAGCGGGGCGGCCGCCGCGTCCGGGATCAGCGGTTCGATCCAGCGGCTCGGCGGGGCCGAGCACGCGTCATGACCCTCGGACGGCCCGTACGTGTCGACGTAGCCGTCCCCCGCGGCCTGGGCTACTTGCCGCAACTCCCGATTGAGCCGCAGTTCCTCGTTGCCGAGGAAGACGATGTCGCCAGTGGTGATCCCCAGCGTGCTCGCGCACCCGCTGCCTGAGGAGGGCAGCAGGTCCGGGTAGCCGACAACGTAGACGCGGGCGCGCCGGGCACGCGCCTTGATCTGGCCGAGGGTTTTCGCCAGTTGCCAGGAAACCATCTGGACCCGCTGCTGGATCAGGTCCGTGCCGTCGTGGAGGTAGTAGTCCTCGCACGGCGTGAGACCCGACGAGTCTTCGGTTGGGATCAGGACGGGAATCAGGTCCAGTTCCACGCATCGGGAAAAGACGGAGGCCCAGCCGACGTCGTTGCCGCCAATGCCGAGGGTGACAAGCGCGGTCGCCGGCGAAAGGGCGGTTAGCTGCGCCGGGTTGATTCCGTCGCCGGTGGACTGCGCGGTCGACAGGTCGGCGATGGTGGCGCTGCTGCAGCTCATGTCGGTCAGTTCCAGCCTCAGGCGCTGCGCGACCAGGAAGGGGTAGCTGCCGTTGGACTGCTCGCACCCGGTAACCGCGCCCGTCTGGCCGGGGATGCCGGGGCCCGCCGCGTAGGAGTCGCCAAGCGCCACGTACGAGCCGTGGAGCACGTCGGCGGCCTTTGCCGCTGCCGCGCCCGGTGGCATTCCGGCGCCCGTCGACGTTGAAGTTGCCTGCGGCGCCGTAGAGCAGGCCGTCAGCGTCAACGCGACCGCCGCGACCGCCGCGATCGCGGCGATGCGGCAACGGCGGTGCCCGCGATCTGGCACGGGTCCTCCGTCCTCATCGATCGGGTAGTTCATCGGCGTGCTGGTTCTCTTGCAGATCACGACAGCCTCCAGTGGATAGCGCCTGAATGATGATCGGGGGCGGGCTAGCCGCTGGCGATTGCCCGACATGGAATCGCCAGCGGCTCTTCGAGGGCTGCGGACTAGCGGCGGATCACGTGATTCGGCGCGGTGTGGCCGGGGCCGTCCGGCCGGGCGCGGCCGTCAGGCGCGCGGCGGTCAGCGCCGGCGCCGGCTGGATCGTCGATGGCCGGCTCCGGGGCCACCTCAGCCCGCTCGATGGCCAGCCGCGGCAGCAGGCGATCCAGCCAGCGCGGCAGCGCCCAGTTGGCCGGCCCGATGAGGTGCATGAGGGCGGGGACCAGCAGGCTGCGGATGAGCAGGGCGTCGACGAGGACGGAGAAGGCGAGCCCGAAGCCGAACTCCGCCAGTTCCCTGGCCCCGCCGAACATGAACGATCCGAAGACCAGGATCATGATGCTCGCCGCGGCCGCGATGACCGGGCCGCTCTTGGCCTGGCCGGCGACGATGGCCAGGTGGTTGCGCCGGGCCGCGGTGGCGCCGCTGCCCGCGCTGCGCTTCCATTCCTCCTGGATACGGCTGATCAGGTACACCTCGTAGTCCATGGACAGGCCGAAGAGCACGGAGAAGATCAGTACCGGCAGGAACGCGTCGACCGGCCCCGTTCCCGACAGGCCAAGCAGCGAGCCGCCCCAGCCCCAGCTGAAGACCGCGTTCATGGCGCCGAGGGCGGCGCCGACCGACAGCAGGTTCATCGCCGACGCCACCAGCGGGATCAGCAGGCTGCGGAAGACGGCCATCAGCAGCAGGAACGCCAGCAGCACGACGATGACGACGAAGATCGGCAGCTTGTCCGTCAGCACGTGGGCGAAGTCGATGTTGGTCGCCGTCACCCCGCCGACGTGGACGGCCAGGCTGGTGCCGTCGGCGGCTCGCGGGATGATGTGGTCACGCAGGTTGTTGACCAGGTTGATGGTCTGCGTGGCCTGCGGGCTGGTGGTCGGGTAGACGGTGGCGAGCAGGACCTTCCCGTTCGGTGAGGCGACCGAGGGGGCCACCGATGCCACCCCGGGCGTGCGGGCCGCGACGGCCAGCAGATGGTCGAAGGCGGTGACGTCGGCCGCTGAGCCGGACCGGGCGGCCAGCTCGAGCGGCCCGTTGAAGCCGGGCCCGAACCCTTCGGCCAGGGCGGTGTAGGCCTGGTGGCTGGTCGAGCTGGCCGGGTCGGTGCTGGCGTCCGAGGTGCCGAGCCGCAGGCCGAAGATCGGCAGCGCGATCGCGGCCACCGCGGCGAGAGCGCCGACCGCGACGAGGACCTTGCGCGCTTCGACGAACCGGGCCCAGCGGAGCCAGAACCCGCCTGCGGCCGGGCTCGCGTGCCGTCCGGTGGCCAGTGCGCGGCGTTCCCGCCGGGACAGGACCCGCGGGCCGAGGAACCCGAGCATGGCCGGCAGCAGGGTGAGCGCGGTGGCCATGGTCAGCGCCACCGCCACGGCCGCGGAGACCGACACGCCGTAGAGGAAGCTGACGCCGAGCAGGAACTGGCCGAGCAGGGCGATGCAGACGGTCAGGCCGGCCAGCACCACCGTCCGGCCGGACGTCGCGACGGCCAGCTGGGCCGCGTCGGAATAAGACGCGCCCTGCTTGACCGCGCTCCGGTACCGGCTGATGATGAACAGCCCGTAGTCCACGCCGACGCCCAGGCCGATCAGGACGGCCAGTTCGGTGGACACGCTGGAGATGCTCATCACGTGGCTGAGCAGGCCGATGAGCGAGTTGCCGAGGACCAGCGCCACGATCGCGCCCAGCAGCGGCAGCAGCGCGGCGAGCACCGCCCCGCCGAAGATGACCAGCAGGACGGCCAGCGCCGCGATCACGCCGACGGCGACCGTGAACCCGGGGTCGGGCCGCTCGGAGTTGGTGATGGACTGACCGCTGAGGGAGACGTGCACGGTCCCGTCGTCGGCGGATTCAGCCGCCTTGATCAGGTGATCGGCGTCCGCGTTGGTCACCTGCGCGGCCTGCTTGTCCCAGGTCACCACGGCGAAGGCGATGGTGCCGTCCCGGCTGATCTGCGCCGCGTCCGCCTTGGCGTAGGGGCTGGCCACTGACTCCACCCCGGGCACGGCGGCCACCTTGGCCAGCGCCGCCGTCACCTCGGCCCGTACCGGGGCCGATCTGATCGTGGCGCCGTGGGTGGCCTGGATCACGATCTGGTCGCCCTCACCCGACGCGGCCGGAAAGTTCTGCGTCAGCAGGCTGACCGCCGCCTGCGAGTCCGTGTTGGGCAGGCTGAAGCTCGAGCCGAAATCGGTGCCCGCCGCCTTTCCGAGCCCGACTACGGCGACCATCGCGAGCAGCCAGCCCGCTGCCACCCACCGCCGATGCTGGAAACACCAGCGAGCCAATCCTGACATGGGAAAACCTCCGTGCTATGACCTCCGGGGGCGTCTTTCGCACCCGAGATCAACACTGCTGGCGGCGTCGCTTCGCCACGAGGGAGCGCCGCGGTGAACCGATGGTGTAGCGGGCTACACCATCGCCGGGGAGCCGGGTCTCCCGCGCAGGCGCCCGGGGTGCGCTTAGCCTGATGACATGCGGGAGACGGTGCGGCGAGCGGGGCAGGCCACGGTGCACCTCGCCTTGGCCGTCGGGCTGACCGCATTCACCTTCGCGTTCATCACCGTGCTGCTGATTACCGCGATCGGCACCGTCGCCATCCTCGGCATCTGGCTGCTCCCCGAGGCCGTGCTGCTGATCCGCCGGATCGCCGGCGCGAAGCGGTCCATGGCCGGCGCGTGGGCGGGACGGGAGATCCCCGAGGCCTACCAGCCGATCACCGGCCCCCTCCGCGACCGGCTCCGCACCGCGGTCCGCGACCCCGGCACGTTCGTCGACGCGCGCTGGATGGCCGCCAACTACGTTTACGGCTGCGTCGGCATCCTGGCGCTGCCGCTATGGCTGGCCGCCCTGCCCGTCGACGGAGCGTGGTGCGGGCTGCTGCGCCGCCCGCCGGTGGTCGTGCCGCTGATCAGCCGGCTCGCGGACTTGGACGCCGCCTGGTCGACGGTGCTTCTCCAGCCGTCGCCGAAGGCGCTGCTGGCCAAGCGGATCGAGCAGCTGACGCAGACCCGAGCGGGCGCGGTCGCCGCCCACAGCGCCGAGCTGCGCCGCATCGAGCGGGACCTGCACGACGGTGTGCAGGCCCGGCTGGTCTCGCTGTCCATGCGGGTCGGGCTGGCCAAACGTGCCTACGAACGCGACCCGGAGGCCGGGCGGCGCCTGCTCGACGAGGCGCAGCAGCACGCCGAGGAGGCCCTGGCCGAGCTGCGCCACGTGGTGCGCGGCATCCATCCGCCCATCCTCACCGACCGAGGGCTGGCCGGCGCGGTCCGGGCGCTCGCCGCCAGCAGCGGGCTTGACGTGAACGTGCAGACCGACGACCTGGACGACGGGCCCCGCGCCCCGGTTGCGGTGGAGTCGGCGGCCTACTTCGTCGTGGCCGAGGCGCTCACCAACGCGGCCAAGCACAGCGGATCCAAGCGCGCCGCCGTCGAGCTCAGCCGCACCCGAACTGGCCTGCAGGTGGTGGTCCGCGACGAGGGCAAGGGCGGGGCCATCACCGCCGACGGCGCCGACGCGGAGGGAACCGGCCTGCCCGGCATGCGCCGCCGGGTCGCCGCGCTCGACGGGACCTTCACCGTCGCCAGCCCCGCCGGGGGCCCGACCGTGATCGAAGCGGAGCTGCCGTGCGCGTGGTAATCGCCGAGGACAACGCCCTGCTCCGCGAGGGGCTGGTCCTGCTGCTCACCTCGGCCGGGCACGAGGTCGTGGCCGTCGCCGCGGCCGAGCCGGAGATCCTCCCGGCGCTGCTCGCGCACCGCCCCGACATCGCCGTGCTCGACGTCCGGATGCCGCCGAACTTCCGCGACGAGGGCCTGCGGGCGGCGCTCGCGGCCCGCAGGCAGATCCCCGGGCTGCCAGTGCTCGTGCTCTCCCAGTACGTCGAGGAAGCCTACGCCGCCGAACTGCTCGGCGGCGGCGCCAGCGGCATCGGCTACCTGCTCAAGGACCGCGTCGGCCGGGTCGAGGAGTTCCTCGACGCGCTCGACCGCGTCGCGGCCGGCGGCACCGCGCTCGACCCCGAGGTGGTCACCGAACTCCTCACCCGCCGCCGCAGCACCCCGCTTGACTCGCTGACCCCCCGCGAGCGCGAGGTGCTCACGCTGATGGCCGAGGGTCACGACAACACGACCATCGCCGCCACCCTGGTCATCACCGAGCGATCAGTCAGCAAGCACATCGGCAACATTTTCCTGAAGCTCGGGCTTCCGCCCACCGACATAGGACACCGCCGCGTACTGGCCGTCCTCGCCCATCTGAACAACCCGTAGCTGTCAGGGAGTCCGATCAATTCCTGATGTTACTGTTCGAACTATGGACGACTCGTCCCGCCCACCGCTGCGCGGACGTGAGCAGGAGCTCGCGGTCATTCGTCGCAGACTGGGCCAGGTCCGGGCCGGCACCGGCTCCGTGATTGTGGTGGAGGGCAGCGCCGGCCTCGGCAAGACGAGGCTGCTCGACGAGTGCGTCTCCATGGCGCGGGAGCTTTCGTTTCGGGTCGGGCGCGGAGCGGCCGAGCCCGGGCGTGCCATCGAGCTTGGCGCCCTGTTTGATGCGTTGTTTGAGGGCGATCCGCCGCTGGCCGATCGGCACGCGCTCAACGACGTCCACGCTTCATCGGAGTTCTTGTTCTGGCTCCTGCAGGACGTGCAGTCCCTCATCGAGGAGGCTGCGCTCAAGGATCCCGTTCTCATCTGCCTTGATGATCTCCACTGGGGAGGGACCAGCCTATCGTTCGCAATGCGGCACCTCCCTCAAAGCCTCTCGTCGCTCCCCGTGGCATGGGTCATGGCATCCCGGCCCGACCAGGGCCTGCATCAGATGCAGCTGGCAACAATCGAGCTCATCGAGTCGGGAGCGGAGCTGATTCGCCTAGCGCCGCTTGATCGCACCGCGATCGCGCAAGTCGCGAGTGATGTGCTGGGAGCCGAGGCGGACGAGGAACTCCTGCAGAAGGCGGAGCGGGTCCAGGGTAACCCCTTTCTGCTCGTGGAGTTCTTCCGCGGACTCCAGGACGACGGGCTGGTCTCGGTCGATTCCGGGCGCGCGACGCTGGTCGAGGACCGGCTGCCGCATCGCGTGAGCGACAGCATGCGCAGGCGCCTTGCCCGCATGTCGCCGGCATCGGAACGGGCGGCGACGTTCGCATCGGGACTCGGGCGCCGGTTCAGCTTTCACGACCTGGCCGCGATGACCGACATGTCGGTTATGGACCTGATCGCCCCCGTCAACGAGCTCGTGCAAGCCGAGATTCTCGCCGACGACGGCGGTCACCTGGCCTTCCGGCACGACATCATCCGTGAGGCTGTTCGCGGCAGCCTGTTGTCCTCGGTCAGAAGCGCCATCGACCGGCGGGCGGCAGAGGTGCTGCTCGCGCGCGGCGCGCTTCCGGTCGAGGTGGCCACCCAGCTGGTCGCCAGCGCCGATCCAGGCGATGACGTCGCGATCGACACGGCGCTCAAGGCCGCCCGGGTCCTCGGTTCCTCCGATCCCGCGGCCGCCGCTGAGCTTGCCGACAAGGCCCTCGGCCTCACGCCGCTGCATCACGCTCTCCGGGGCCCGTTGGTCGCCCAGCGGGTGGTGTCGCTGTTCGCGGCCGGCCTGGCGGAGGAGGGACGGCAGTTCGCCGACTCGGCGCTCCGGCAGGCGCTGCCGGCGGAGGAGGAGGCGCGGGTGCGGGCCAGCGTCGCCAGTATGTTCGATCTGTCCCCTGAGGTCAGGGCGGAGAACGCCCGCGCTGGGCTCGCCCTTCCGTCGCTGCCCGCGGAGCTGCGGGCCGAGCTGTGGGCTGCGCTCTACCACAGCCTCAGCGTGGCCGGACGGCAGCGTGAGGCGCTCGAGGTCGAGCCGAGCGCACGCGATGCCGCCTACGCAAGCACAAGCGAGGTGTGCCGGTTCTCGTTCGAGCTTCCGCAGTCGGGACTGGCCTACCAGCTACTCGACTTCGGGCGCTCGCTGGAGATTCTCCTGACCGCAGAGCGCCGTGACCTCGCAGGCCGCGGCGATGCGCAGGCACGCCTCGCGCACGTACTGCGGTGTTGGATTCTCGCGGCCGTTGACCGGTATGAGGACGCGCTGCACGCGATTGACGCCGGGGTGATCGCTGCCCAGCGTGACCGGCAGAACTGGGCGCTGCGCGTCTTCGAGACGACCCGCGGCCGGCAGATGCTGCAGATGGGGAGGCTCGCCGACGCGGCGATCGCGCTCGAAGGCCGATTTAGCCGGGCTGAGGCGCATCTCGTCGCCGGAGCCCTGCACGCGCCCTCGGTCGTGTCGCTCGGCCTGCTTAAGATCCACACCGCGGACGAGGCGGGCGCGCTGGAGGTGGCTGAGATCGCGAAGATCATGTTGCGGGCGAGGGCGCCGTGCGTCCGTCACCATGCGATGTGGTACCTCGCGCTGCTCACCCTGTCTCAGGGCGACCCGATGCGGGCGCACGGGTGGCTCTCCTTCTCCGGGCACGAAGAGCGGCTCTCGATGTTCCCGCTTTACCCGCACGAGGTCGCCTACGACGCCGAGCGAGTGCGGATCGCAGCGGCGGTGGGTGACGAGGAGCTCGCTGACGGCGCCATTTCACTGGCCGAGCGACGCGCGAGCCGCAACCCGGATATCCCCTCGTGCGCTGCCGCCGCGGCGCACGCCCGGGGCATCTGGAGCGACTCGGCGGAGGATCTCGAGCGCGCGGTCTCGCTCTACCGGGGCGGGCCTCGCCCGCTTGCCCTTGCGTCTGCGCTCGAAGACCTCGGCCGAGTGCTGGCCCAGCGCGGCGACAACGCGGCCGCGATCGCCGCGCTCGATGAGGCCCTTTCGGTCTCGGCGCGCGTCGGAGCGGCCTGGGACGCCGCGCGGGTGCGGGGCCGGCTACGCCGACTGGGCGTGCGACGACGTCCGTCCAAGGTCGACCGGCCGAAGACCGGCTGGGACGCCCTGACCGAGACCGAGTCTGTGGTCGTCAACCTTGCTGCGCATGGGTGCACCAACCGGGAGATCGCTGACAAGCTGTTCATCTCCCCGCACACCGTCGATTCGCACCTGCGTCACATCTTCGAGAAGCTCGGAGTTAATTCGCGTGTGCACCTGACGCGGCTTGTCGCAGGCCGATCGCCCCAGTTGCCAGGGGACCTGGGGGCTGGCAGTGAAGGGTGAGCAACGCGGGACAATCACCTGATCGGGCTGAGGATCGCGCATTCGCGTGATGTCTTGAGCCGGAGCGGTCTCCGGTGTGGAATCGGCAGCCGCCTCGCCTGCCTGGCTCCACTCGCGGCTTCAGAGACGAAGGTTGGCGGGCCATCGGTCGCCTACCGGGCCAACTAGCGTTCACAGGGGGTGATCACCGCGTGGAGCTGGAGTCGTCCCGCTATGCCGAGCTTGGGAAATGAGCGGTGCAAGTGGGATTGGACGGTCCGGGGGGACAAGTGCATCCGCTGGGCGATCTCGCGGTTGGTTAGCCCCTGGGCCGCGAGTTCGATGATCTCCCGCTGCTGCGGTGTGAGTGCGCCCAGCCCGGCCGCGCTGGCCACGGCACCGGGGACCGCGATCCCGCAGGCGCGCAGCTCGGTCGCCGTGCGGTGCGCCCACGGGCGGGACTCTAGCGAGCGGAACGTGTCGTGGGCCGCGCTCAGGACCTGTTTGGCGTGGTTGATCCGGCGGTGGCGGCGCAGCCATTGGCCGTACTCGAGGCGGAGCTGGGCTCTTTCGAACGGCCATGTGCCGCCCGCCGGATCGCTGAGCACGGCGTCTGGGTAGGCGTCTGGGGTGGACGGGTCGGCGAGGACGCAGTCGGCCCGGGTGAGCAGCTGGCGTAGCCGGGCCGATGGCCAGGACGCGGCCGCCGATTGCAATTCGGCGATCTGCTTGACGATCTCGCGTCCTTCCTGGCCGCAGTCGGCCCGGGCGGCGGCTAGCGCCAGGTCCCCGGCCGCCAGGTAGGACACGTGCGGGTGGTAGGGGGTCCCGTCGGGCCCGAATAGCGGCCGCAGCTGTTCGAACGCGGTCAGGTAGTCATCGTCCGCGAGAGCGCACAGGCCGAGGGCGTGGCGGGCGCGCGCCGTGATCACCCTGCTTTGCTCAGGGTCGGCGGCGAGCGCGGTCAGGACGAGCTCGCGGGCCTGGTCGGTGTTCCCGCGGGCGGCCTCGACTGTTGCGATGATGAGGATGCCGGCCGCCGGGGTGATGTCGGCCGCCGCCTCGTTGCTGGTCCCGGCGATCAGCTCCAGCGCATCGTCCCAGCGCCCGGCGTCGAAGTAGGCCCAGCCGAGCGCCGCTAGCGAGCCGCCGCTGGCGACGCGGACCGCGCGATCGTCGGATGCGTTCCGCGCGGCGTCCAGGAGCCGGATTGCGTCTGCGGTCTGATCGCGTAGCCAGGCGGCGGCGCCGGCGTGGTGCAGGCCGGCTCCAGTGGACACCGTCAGGCGGGTGTGGCGGAGGAGAGCCTCCGCCTCCAGGTTGCGGCCGGTGACGGCCAGCGCCCAGGCGCGCGCCGCCCCGGGTTCGATGTCGGTTGCCGGCGGCAGCGCCGCCATTACGTCCACGACGTTGTCCACGCTGCCGGGGTCGCCGGCCTGGTAGGCGGCCGTGGCGGCGAGGCCGAGGGCGTCCCAGGCGGCGTCGTTATCGGTCGCGACGTGCTCGCGTGCTAGTGCGAGCATGGTCTGCAGAGCGCTGGCGTTGTATCCGCCCCAGGTCAGCGCCCGTCCGGTGACGTGCAGGCACCGCGAGCGGATGTCTTCCTCGCCGGTCAGCGCCAGCGCCCGGGCAGCCAGATCCCGGGCCCATTCGGTCTGTCCGGTCGATGCCGCGGCCTCGGCGGCCGACAGGAGACGGCGGGCCCTGATAGCCGGGTCGGGGCTCAGGCGGGCGGCTCGCTCAAGGATCAGTGCCCGGGCGGCGGGGCCGTCCCGGCGTTGAGCCGGCCCGGTCGTCGCGGCGAGCAGCGACGCGATGTCCTCGTCAGGTCGCAGCGCTGCGGCCGCCAGGTGCCAGGCGCAGCGATCCGGCTGGTCGTGCAGCAGGTCGGCCAGCCGCCGGTGTACCTCGGCGCGGCTGGCAAACGGCGCGCGGTGATAGACAGCCGATCGGATCAGCGGGTGACGGAAATGTATCCCGGCGGTGTCTACACTCACCAGGCCGGCTTCCTCGGCTGGGGCCAGTACCGCCGGGTCGAGCCCAGGCCCGGCCCGGGTAACCGCGTCGCGATCGGTGTTGTCGGCCGCCGCGGCGAGCAGCAGGGCGTCCATGGTTAGCGTCGGCAGCTCAGCCAAGCGGGCGGTGAACATCGTGCTCAGCCGATCGGTCAGCGGTAGCGGCAGGCCCGCCCAGGTGCGCTCGGCGGCAGGGTCGCCGGTGACGGTGCGGGTCAGCTCGATCAGAGCAAGCGGATTGCCTGCCGCCTGGGCGAGCACCTGCGCGCGGGCCCGTCCGCGTGGCGGGCACGGCTGGGCGTCCAGCAGGTCGCTCGCCTCGGCCGCGCTCAGCGGGCCGAGCCGCAGCGCCGGGAGACCGCCCTCCAAACCTGCGGGGGGAGCGTCACCGCGCGCCGCCAGGATCATCGTGATCGGCCGGGCGTCCAGGCGGTGGGCAGCGAAGGCGAGCTCGTCGAGCGACGCCCGGTCGATCCACTGGGCGTCGTCGATGACGGTCACCAGGTCCCGGCGAGGCTCAGCGCTCACGGCCAACAGGTCCAGCAGGTCGAGCATGGCGCTGCCGGCCAGGTCACGGCCTGGTACCGCCCCCGCGCCGGCCATGCCGACAGCGGCCAGCAGCTCCGCAGCACGCGTTCCCGGCAGCGCCCGCAGCTCGGCCAGGACGGGACGCAGCAATTGCCGCAATACCGCGAACGGCCGCCCGGACTCGTACTCCCGTCCGGCGGCGGACAGCACCCGCAGCCCGCGGGCATCAGCATGCGCGATCAGGTCCGTTAGCACAGCGCTTTTACCGATGCCGACCTCGCCCAGCACAACCAGCGCGCGGTCGTCGCCGTCGACAGCGGCGTCGGTCAGCGCCCGTATCCGGTCGATCTCAGCAGACCGGCCGATCAACGGCTGCCAGCGTACGGCCCCGCTCATCGCCGCTCCCGCCCGGCCCCAGACTGCGCACGGGGCGCCGGCACCGGAAATGAGCGCACGCCGTTCAGGCCGGCGACAATCTCGCGCCGCTCGGTGCCGGTGCTGCCGCCCCAGATGCCCTCGTCCAGGGCATGCTGCAGCGCCCACATCAGGCACGCCCGCTGGACCTGGCACACGCGGCAAATCTGCCGAGCCTTGCTGATCTGCACCAGCGACAGCCCTGACTCGGTCAGCGGGAAGAACAGCTCGGGATCCGCGCCCCGGCACGCCGCCGAATCCCTCCAGAGGCTCTTGTCGTCCATAACCCCCCCAGACCGGACCGTGGCCTGACGTGCGCGCAACTTTGCCTCCGCAGGCTGCGATTTCTAGAGGCTGACATGATCTCTTCCTCTCCGGGGCCGTCAGGCCCGCGAAAGACGGTGAGAGCGGGGCATCGGCTCGCTCCGCCCTCGCAGCGGACTGCTCGCAACATCAGCTCCGCGTATGCGATACATGAAGCCCGAGACGGAATCAGGCCTGACGCAAGCGGATCAGCCCGACTTTTGCCTCCCGGCCCTTGCTGTCTTTGGCGCCTGGGCTGACTTCCGGCGCCAGCTGGATACTTGACCAGATCCGGGCCGCCGCGACGTCCTTGACGTCCTTCGTTGGCCCTCGGTGGCATCCATTGTCAGCGAGGCTGCAGCCGAGTCGGTATCACTTGTTCACGCCATTCATAACGCGGAGGCGGTCGCCAGTGGCCACGTAATGGGCCAAATCGAACTCATCGTCACGCCCAGCAGAACCGTCCGCCGTCCGGGCGGCCCCGTCTCAGTTAAATCGGCCGCAGGGTGGGCAAGCCCTGCTGGCGAAGGAAACCGGCTGTCATGGGCGAGGAACCTACCGCGCGCCTGGCGGGATAAGGGGCCCGGTAGGTACCTAGCCGGGATGAGTACCCGTACGCTGGCGCGGGCGGCGGCGGCAGGCCGACGCTGGGCCCATGAACATATCAGGCGATGGACGGAAGTCTCTGCGGGATCGGGCCTGCGGTGTTGCCGGGGCAGCGCTTGCAGCCGGGGTGCTGGCTTCGTGCGGTGCTGCCGGGCCTGGCCCTGCCGGACCTGCCGCGTCCGGGGCGTGCCCGCAGGCCAGCGCGCTGATACCGGGACAGCCGGGGTCGCTGATCGTCAGCAGCGAGCTGTCCGGTGTGGCGGCGTCCTCGGCAGGCAGCGTGTGGGCGGTCGGCGACACCATCATGACCGACCCGATGGCGATGCACTGGAACGGCAGCGCGTGGACTGAGGAGGTGCTCACCCTCGTCAAAGGTCAGCCGGGCAACCCTCCCGGCAGCTTCGATGCGGTAGCGGCGGTGTCCTCTCATGACGTCTGGGCAGTCGGCGTGAACGCCGGGGACCCCCTGGCCGAGCATTGGGACGGCCGGGCCTGGATGGTGGTGCCTACGCCGGCAGCGGGTCCCCAGGGCAGCGGCGCCGGCGCCGAGCTCTACGGCGTTGCCGCGGTGTCCGCCCGGGATGCCTGGGCCGTCGGCGGGACCACCGGCGGCAATACCTGGATCATCCACTGGGACGGCACCGCCTGGACCCGGGTGCCCAGCCCCAATCCCGCAGGGAACAACGCGCAGCTGAACGGCGTGGCCGCTGCCTCCGCGACCAGCGCCTGGGCTGTTGGCAGCTACGCCAACCCCGTCACTAACATCTCGCTTCCCCTGATCGAGCACTGGGACGGCCGGGCCTGGACGCTGGTGCCCAGCCCGGTCATCCGTGGCGGGACAGCACTAGCCTCAGCCCTCACGGGCGTGGCCGCTGCCTCTGCTACCAGCGCCTGGGCTGTCGGCAGCTACGCCAACCCCGTCACCAACGTCTCGCTCCCGCTGATCGAGCACTGGGACGGCCGGGCCTGGACCAGGGTACCCAGCCAGGACCTGGCCGGCGGGGGCACGCTGGACGCTGTGTCGGCGCTGTCCCCGGCCAGCGCCTGGGCGGTCGGCACCGGAAGCCGGTGCCCGGGGCACGTGCAGACGACCCTCATCGAGCACTGGGACGGCCGGGCCTGGACGACGGTGCCTAGCCCGGCCGCTGGCACCCTGACCGCCGTGACCGAGACCTCCCCCGACAGCGCCTGGGCCGTCGGATCCAGCTCGTCCGGCGACGGCGGCCCGGCTGTCATCGAGCACTGGGACGGGAAGACCTGGACCTGGCCCCCCGGTTTCTGCGGCGGTCCCTCCGGCCTCGGCTGCTTCCAGCCCGGCACTCCCTCTCCACCCCAGTAGCCCGTCTAGGCCCAGGACCAGGTACCTGTCCCCTACGTCGACGGGGCTTTTAAGTGAGACAGGGCCGACTTACCGGAGACGGGACAAGTAACCACACTCGTCGGGCCGGGGTCATTCGCGTCAAGGAGAGGCAGGGCATTGGCCGAGGTCGTCGGCCCGCTGGCGATACCGGACCAGGCGCGGTCAGAACTGGCGAACATCGACTTCGCCGGATCTTTGGGTGCGGTCGCTAGTCGGGTAATTTGCCGTACCCACATCTCTCCCGATGGGCCGATGATGGGGTGCATGAGCCACAGTGACGATGTGCCGCCGGACGATGGGGAGTTCCTCGAGATCGGTCCGAAGCGTGGCGTGGCTGGCGTCCTCGGCGTGCGCCGACGGCCGAGGTTGCTGCTAGCTCTGGTGGCTGCCGGGGTCGTGGCCGCTACGGTCGTCGCCGTTGTTCGCTTCGGCAGCAGGCCGCCCGGCTCCCCGCCCGCGCGTGCGGCCGCGGCGGCTGGCTCGTCGTCCTCCCCGGGCTCGTCGGCGGTGGCGAGTTCCGGTGCGCCTTCGATGTCGCCGGTCTCGGTCATGAACTTGGGTCACCCGTTGCTCGGGGTGGGCGCGGGGTGGGAGCTGTTCGGCCGTGGGTCCGGAGTGGTCGTCCGCATTGAGTTTGCGCGCGGCCGCATCACCCGGACCGCCCTTCCGGCGCTGCAGAGCAGCGGGCCGGTGTCGTTTGTCACCGACGCGGAGGGGGCTCTGGTCCGCCCGATTGACTTCGTGACCGGCTACCTGATCCCGGATGGCCAGCCGGCCCGCGTGGCTCCCGGGGCGTTCGGCACCGGCGGGCCGGCGTTCCCCGGCCCGGACCCGCGGCATCTGTGGGTGGCGAGTGGCGCCGCCGGCGATCGGATGGTGCTGGCCGGGATGGACGGGCGCAGCACCGGTGTGCCGATCGCCGTCCCGGCCGGAAGTTCACAGCTCAGCGCGATCCCCGACCAGACCGGGTACCTGCTCTTCCCCGGGATTGGCGGCGTCTATGACGTCCGGCCCGGCCGGACCAGCCGGGTCACCACCGGCACGGTGCTGGCGGTCGGGCCCACCCGCTGGCTGACCGACGAGTGCGACAACCAGGCCCGCTGCAGGCCGGTCGTCATCGATCGGTTCACCGGCGCCCGGCACGCGCTCAACGCTCGCCTGTACCAGGCCGAGTATCCCGCCGCCGGCGTGATCTCACCCGACGGAACGGTGGCCGCAGTCCTGGCCGGATCGCCGTCGACGAGGATCGAGATCATCAACCTCGCCACCGGTGCTGAGCATGCTCTCCCGCTCCGCATCGTCTCGGTCGATGATGGGGGGGAATCGATGGTCTGGTCGCCTGACAGCCGCTGGCTCTTCCTCGCCGCAAACGACGACCTCTACGCGGTCGGCTCGCGTACCCGAGAGATCACAGATCTTAGCCACATGCTCGGTACCGCGCTGCCGGCACTCACTCAGCTGTCCATCCGCGACCGCCGATGAGTCTGTGGGTAGATAGTCAGGCCGCACGGCCGAAGCCGGAGCCGAATGAGGTCACGTTGTCGCTGGTGAACAGCGTGTCGTCGCGCCGAGCGCAGAAGTCCGGCCAGGACGCGCCGAAGTTGATCAGCCGCCCCTCCAGGGACGCATTGCGCGCCAGGTCCTAGACGGCGCTGGCGGCGGCTCGGATCACTTCGAGCACCCGGTCGGGCTGGGACAGCATCGGTACGTGGCTGCTGTCGAGCTCGGTCGTGGTGGCGCCCATGCGCTTGGCCGACGCGCGCTCCAGGTCAGGGTTGACGGTGTGGTCGTTCGTGCCCACGATGGCCCAGCTCGGCTTCGTCCGCCACGCGACGCCCGGCGCGTTGTGCAGGAACAGGTCCGCAGCCGGCGCAAAGTGGGTCGCGTAGACCAGCTTCTGGTCCGCCTCGGACAGGTCGCCGCAGAAGTACTTGGCGCCCGCCGGGAGCATCCAGACGCGACCGTCCGCGACTTCGACCTGCCCGAAGACATCCGTCTTGGGGAACTTGTCCTGCTGTCCCTGCGATGTCTCGGTCTCGTCCGGGCCGAGCGCGCAGATGTAGACCAGCCCGACGACGCGATCGTCGGTGCCCGCGGCCGTAATGACGCTCCCGCCGTAGGAGTGGCCCACGAGGATGGCCGGGCTGCTGACCCGCCCCAGCGCCCGCACGGTCGCGGCGACGTCCTCGACGTTGGTGTCGAGACCGTACTGCGCGGCGATCACCTCGTACCCTTCCGCCTGAAGCGTCGGGATTACCTTGTTGAAGCACGAGCCGTCGGCCCAGATGCCGTGGGCGAAAACGATGCTCGGCTTGGTTGAGGACATAGTCGGCTCCTCTGCTCGTTCAGACTCGCGGCCCAAAGCCGCCGATCGACACCATCGTCACGGCGTGCCGGCCACGGCGGTATCGATAAGCCGGCTGCACTTGCCCACCCACACGGACTGCAGTCGCACTGCCCCAAAACCGCCCGCAGGCGCATCCGGAGGCCTGGCGTCCGACTTAGGGCTTGTCGGCCTGGCACGCGCGCCGGTGTCAGTCACGCTGTCAGCGCAACGCGGCCACCCCGGGATCCCGACAATGACTGAACCTTGGCCCTCCTGCCAGGTGCGGTCAGGCTGCCGATACCGCAGTCGCGATGACTAGGTGCAAAGTCGGGAAATCGTCTGAGAATCGCGCGTCGTTGCTGCGACCGGCAACAGACCGGTGCCTTCAGAGTTCGCGTCCCGTGAGGAGAAGCGCCTATGTCCAACCCGGAGCCTCAGCCGACCACGACCGACGCCGGAATCCCGGTCGCCAGCCAGGAGCATTCGCTGACGGTTGGGCCCGACGGCCCGATCCTGCTCAACGATTTCTACCTGATCGAGCAGATGGCCAACTTCAACCGGGAGCGGATCCCGGAACGGCAGCCGCACGCCAAGGGATCCGGAGCGTTCGGCTACTTCCACGTAACCGGCGACGTCAGCAGGTACACGCGAGCGGCGGTGTTCCAGCCTGGAACCCGGACCAATACCGTGGCCCGCTTCTCCACCGTCGCCGGGGAGCGGGGCAGCGCAGACACGTGGCGCGACCCGCGCGGGTTCGCGCTGCGGTTCTACACCAGCGAGGGCAACCTGGACATCGTCGGGAACAACACCCCGGTGTTCTTCCTGCGCGACCCGCTGAAGTTCCAGCATTTCATCCGGTCGCAGAAGCGCCGGGCGGACAACGGGCTGCGCGACCACGACATGCAGTGGGACTTCTGGACGCTGTCCCCGGAATCGGCGCACCAGGTCACCTGGCTGATGGGGGACCGCGGGATCCCCCGCACTTGGCGGCACATGAACGGCTACTCCAGCCACACCTACAGCTGGGTCAGCCCGGCCGGGCAGATCTACTGGGTGAAGTACCACTTCATCACCGAGCAGGGCATCCAGTGGCTTCCCCAATCCGAGGCCGACGAGCTGGCCGGCCAGGACGCCGATTACCACCAGCGCGACCTGTGGCAGGCCATCCGCAGCGGCGATCACCCCGCCTGGACGCTGAAGGTGCAGATCATGCCGTTCGAGGAAGCCAGGGCCTATCGGTACAACCCATTCGACCTGACCAAGGTGTGGCCGCACGCCGACTACCCGCTGACCAACGTCGGCAAGCTCGTGCTCGACCGCAACCCGGTCGACATGCACACCCAGATCGAGCAGGCCGCGTTCGATCCCGGCAACCAGGTAGCCGGCACCGGACTGTCCCCGGACAAGATGCTGCTTGGCCGCGGGTTCTCCTACGCCGACGCGCACCGCGCCCGCCTCGGCGTCAACTACAAGCAAATCCCCGTCAACGCACCCGTGTCTCCCGTCCATGCCTACTCCAAGGATGGCGCGATGCGCGTCATGAACGTCTCCGACCCGGTGTACGCGCCCAACTCTCAGGGCGGCCCGGTCGCGGATGCGGCCCGCGCCGCGGAGCCCCGGTGGCACGTGGACGGGGACATGGTCCGGGCCGCAAGCACCCTGCGCCGCGACGATGACGACTGGGGACAGGCCGGCACCATGGTCCGCGAGGTCCTCGATGACCCAGCCCGCGACCGACTGGTCTCCAATGCCGCCGGACATCTGCTGGACGGCGTCACCGAGCCGGTGCTGGTTCGCGCCTTCCATTACTGGAAGAACGTTGACCTGAGCCTCGGCCAACGCATCGAGGAAGCGGTCCGCGACAGGCAGTCCTAACATGACCAGCCGGAAGCCACGGTGCGCCGCCGCAGCAACCCACGCCCTCCGACAGCCACGTCGCAATCACGTTCGCTGGCGAGGACCAACCGGGGGTGCGCTCCTCATGTCCACGCGGCCTCAGGGGGCTTGGCGCGGCGACAAGCCGGACACCTGGCGCAACAGGGCTAGCACTTCGGCGTCGAGATTTTCGGCGACCTGGGTCGCGGCGGGATCATCGTAAATGGCGATGGCGCTGGCGACCGAGTCGTAGACAAGGCGGGTTCCGCCGCCGGGCAGCTCTTGGACGAGGATAGTGACCGGGGCGTACGAGCCGGCGTCCGGCACGTGCCTGGTCATTTCGCCCATGGTGACCGGGTTCCCGGCGATGAGCCGAACCAGGCCCAGCCCTGCGCTGCTGTGCGCTCGCGGATCTAGGGCCAGCGCCCGGTCGAGCTCGAGCTCGAGGAACCGCATCAGCCCGGCGCTGCCCTGCGCCTGGCGAACCAGCGAGGTGAACTGCTCGTAGGACGTGCTCGCCGCGAGCTGCCGAAACAAGCTCCCGACGTCGGGCTGGCTGATACCGCCATAGATGCCGTCCATGATCTCCGCGAAGGGCCGTTCACTGGTGCAGACATGACGGCGCACCCGCACCTCAAGGACATCTTCCGCTGCCAACGTTCCTACCCCCGCTACCGTGTCTCGATGGCCCCTGGGCGCGGGGGATCATCACCATCGTCACGGCGCGTGGCACACAGCGGTATCCGCATCCCCGCTGCACTGCGCGCGCATACCGGGCTGCAGCCGCCCCGAGCGGATGGCATGCGGCCGATCCGTCCCCCCGCCCTACTCGGAACCAATGATCTGCATCGCGCCAGTCGTCAGGCTTGAGCGCCTGGCGCACCGGACATCTTGGTTAGGTGGATCCGGGACTTGACACCAAGCTTGTCGAAGATGTGGCGCAAGTGAGCGTTCACGGTATGCGGCGATATGAACAACGACTCCGCGATTTCGCGGTTCGTTTTTCCTTCCGATGCTAGGCGGGCGACGGATGTTTCCGTGCTGGTCAGGGCTTCCCAGCCGATTACCCGACGCTTCGGAACAGCGTTCCGCCGCACTACGCCAAGTCGCCTGAGGCGACCGCGCACCCTCGCCCCGTCCCAGGTGGCGCCGGCCTGTACGTTGATCGCCAGGGCGTGATCGAGCGAGCTGATTGCGTCAACGGTAGCGCCCGCGCGGGCTTGCGAGCGTCCGAGATCTTCGAGTGCCGACGCCGTTGCCAGCGGGCGCGGCCCGGTCGCGAACAGCCCGGCAGCGGTCTGCAGGTCGTGCGCCGACCCTTGCCATAGCCCCCTCGCGTGCGCGGCTGCTGCCTTGAAGGAGACGACGCCGGGGTTGAGCTCACAGCGGCGCTCTGCTTGCTCGACGATATGCCCCGCGAGCTGCCCGTCGCCGGCCGCGACCGCGATCCTGACGATCTGCGGATCGTCTTCTATCTCCAACGGGAACAGGGGGAACAGCCCTTGGCGATCGGCGTGATCGCAGGCGTCGAGCCAGTCGTGGGCCTCGTCAGCGTTGCCTTGACACATCGCGTGCAGTGCCAGGTACCAGGCGCCGTGGCGCTGGACGATCGGTGCGCTGGCCGTGAGCAGCAGCTTGGCGATCTCGGCGACCTCGCGGGCTCCGGCCTCGTCGCCGCCGTGGATCTTCAGCTTGCCCAGCGCGACCACGTTGGGAGCCTCCCTTCCGACGACCCGGTCGGCGTCCTCTAGGCCGAAGCTGCCCTCGAGCGCCACCGCCGCCTCCGTCAGGCGCCCCCTTTGCAGCAGCTGCCGGCCTTTCCAGGACTCGAACATCCGCAGCGCCCAGTTCTGCCGGTCTTTCTGGGCTCCGGCGATAGCGTCGTCTGCAACGTGAAACGCCTCATCAAAACGATCGAGGGTCGCGAGGAACGACGCCCTGAAGTTGTCCGTCATCCGCGCTCTGGCGTCATCTTGGCCGGGGACCAGGTGCCGTCGAGCCGCCTCGAGGATCTCAAAGCCCCCGGTGACGTCCGAAATCTGGTACTGAAGGCCGGCCCGGGCCACCTCCAGGGTGAACCAGGCGGCCCCCTGATGGCTGTCGGGCACGGCATCGCGCGCCCTGGGAAGCAGGCCGACCGCCTCTTCTGCTCGCCCGGCCACCACCACGTTGTGGACCAAGGAGGCCCAGAGCAGGGCGCGGGTGTCGGCTGGGAGCCCGGGCAGTGCCAGCGCCGCCCGGGCGTTGTCTGCGCGCACGTCGGAGGCCAGGTCAAATATGCCGGCCACCGCCAGTCGGACCCTGGCCTCTTCCTCAGCGGGCAGTACCTGCCGCAGAGCCGAAGCGGCGAATTGCGTCGCCTCATCGAGCTGGCCCGCAGCGAACAGGGAAACCGCGCGCCGCGCGACAAGGGGGCCCCGGAGCGCATGCCGCGGTGGCGCCAGTTCGAGCGCTCGCCCGGCGAGTTCGGCGGAACCGGCCGGGTCGGTCGAACCGAGAATGTTCGCGGCCTCAAGCAAAGTGCCGATGGCGGCTTCGTCGCCCGGCTCGGCGCAGTCAGCGAGCTGCTGCGCCACCTCGACCGGACTCGCGCCCCAGGCCAGCAGCACGTCAGCCGCCTGACGGTCAATCGCCCGGCGAACGGGGACGGGGGAGCTGGCCCGCACTGCCTCCCGGATCAAGTCGTGCGCGAACGCCAGCCGATCGGCGCTCTCGGCGAAGATGTCAGCCTGGACAAGTTCCCCGACCGGATCCAGCAGCTCCGTGATCGGCATCCCGGCCATCTGGGCCAGCTCGTCGACGGAGAACCGCCTGCCCAACGCCGACGCGAGCGTCGCCAGCCGGTTCGCTGCCGCTGACATGCGCAGCAGCCGGACGCGCATGCTGTCACTGGCACGCCGCGGCAGGCGGTCTTCGACCAGCCTCGCCCGGCCGGCTTCGACTGTCACGATGCGCTCGTCCTGGAGGCCTCGGAAGAACTCGATCAGGAGGAACGGGTTGCCCCGGACTTGATCGGCCTTGAGCAAAAGATCATCGTCGGGTTCAGCGCCGAGAACGTCCACGGCGACTTGTGCAATGGCCTCACGCCTGAGCGGGCCGAGCCTGATTATCTCGGCCCCCGCGCGTTCCAGATGATTCTTGGTGTTTTGCAGCGGGGGAGGGCCCTGGTTCGGGCGGTACGCCATCACCCAGCCCACGGGCAGGGAGGAGAGCTGCTGCGGAAGCTCTCGCATCGCCTCGGCGCAAGCGTCGCCGGCCCAGTGAAGGTCATCGAGGCAGATGAGCAAAGGACCTCGCAGCGCCGCCTCTTCGATCAGCGCCTGAATATCCTGTAGCAGCCAGAACCTCTGTTCCGGGGACGCGCGCAGGTGGCTGAGGGTATTGCGCGCAAGGAGAGGGTCGTCGCCGCTGAAGAGCGCATCCAGGAGCACGTCGAGCCCGGCTGCCCGGCGGTGAGGCTCCGCCACTCCGCGCCCCACCCGGAACGAGCGCTCGGCAGCCATTGAGGCGCACGCCTCCAGCAGGCTGGTCTTGCCCAGACCAGCCCTGCCCTCGACGATGATGACCGAGCCGACGCCGGATCGGACCTCATCGAGGCGGGCGCCGACGGCGGCGACCTCGGCGGCGCGGCCACGCAACGGATGCCCATGAGCGCCGCCTGGCATCTGGTACACGTCGGGAGTGTACGTCCGTCCTCGTCTCAGCATCCAGGCCAGGGCGGACGCAGGCGGTGCGGAATCTTGACCTGCGGGAACGTAGGGCTTCTGTGGGCCGCACCGACGGGGGTGCTGGCCTGATGGTTGCTCGTGTCAGGCCAGCACCCCCGTCCGATGGCCCCCGCGTCCTGGTGCGTTCCCTAGACGCCCTTGATGGCGTCGCGGATAACGTTGATCACGAAGTCCGGGTGAGACAGCATCGGGACGTGGCTGCTGTCGATGTCGTAGGTGGTGGCGTTCATCCGGTTGGCCACGAAGCGCTCCAACTCGGGGTTGACGGCGTTGTCGTTGTTGGCGACGATGTACCAGCTCGGCTTGGTCTGCCAGGCGACGCCGTCGGCTTTGGTGCTGAACAGCTCAGTGGATGGCGGGGCGGCGGTGGCCCAGACGATCTGCTGCTCGGCCTCGGTCAGGTCTCCGCAGAAGTCCGGTGTGGCCTCAGGGGGCATCCAGACGCGCCCGTCGGCGACCTTGACATGGCGGAACAGGGCCGTCTCGGGAAACTTGGCGATCAGGCTCGCCGTGGTCTCGTCGGCATCCGGGGCAACTGCCGAGATGAAGACAAGGCCGACGACGCGGTCATCGATGCCCGCGCCGGTGATGACCGCGCCGCCGTAGGAGTGGCCGATGAGGATGGCCGGGCCGCTGACCTGATTCAGGTAGTACCGGGCGGCGGCGACGTCCTCGACGTTGTCGTCGAGAGGGTACTGCGCGGAGATCACCTCGTGGCCCTCCGCCTGGAACGTGGGCATCACCTTGTTGAAGCACGAGCCATCGGCAAGAATGCCATGGCAGAACACCAGGCTCGGCTTGGTTCCAGAAGACATAGTCCGTCTCCTACTCGTTTGGACTCGCGGCCCCAGGCCGCCGGTCACCACCATCGTCACGGCGCGCGAACCACACCGGTATCGGCCTGCGCACTGCACTTGGTCGCCCACACCCACTGCAGCCAACGGCCTCACCCGCTTAATGATCTGAATCTCGCAGCGTGCTCCTGGCGCGACGGTGATGCGCTCGTCGCCCGTCGGCCGTCCCTTCATGACCGCCCCGCCGCTTAATAGGGGTTTACCGGGTAGCCGATCTCACCAGGCGACTAGGGCTGTGTGCGGTTTCCGCCCTTTGGGCTGCAGCATGGTTTCCTCGGTCGCGCTCTCAAACGCTTCGCGGCCGACTGCTGTGAGTTCCTCGGGCACCTGCCCGGCCGGCGCGGCACCCGCGGCCCGTCGCGATCGGCCCGGGGACGCTGCTGGTGATGCGTTGACAGTAGGTGCCGTCTGGATCTCGGCCAGCTCTTGGATGAGGACGGCACTGCTGGTGGAAGGTGTTTAGTCAGAGCACGTCTGGATTCGCCTACGGACCCGGCCCAGCCAGGCCGCCGCGGCCAGCCCCGCCCCCGGCGAACTGTGTCCGCCCAGCCGACCCGCGCAGCATCGGGCCCCGTGACCGGCCCGCCCCGGAGCAACGGCGCCATGACATGCGGGTGATGTTCGAACGGGCGAAAAGCATCGGCCGGCCCGGCCTAGGAGGCCCCGCGGCGTCCGCTTGTAAGGGCGGTCAGTGCCGGGGGAGGTAGCGGTAGATGGCGATGGCGGTCAGGAGCACGGCGCAAGCCGGGATGGCGAGGCCGACCGCCGCGCTGTGGACGAACGCGTTGGCGATCGTGGCGTGGAAGGCGCTGGCGTCGGCGGCCGGGATGCGTCGGGTGAGGGCGGCGGCAGCGCCGATGGACTGCTTCGCGGCCTCGGGCAGTTTGGGCTGGTGGGCCAGGCGGCTGGTGTAGGAGGCGGCGGTGATGCTGCCGATCACCGCGACGCCTAGGACGGTGCCGAGGGTTCGGGTGGTGTTGTTGATGGCCGCGCCGACGCCGACCTGGGCCGGAGCCAGCGTCGCCATGATCGTTGCGTTGGCGTTGCCCATGGTGAGGCCGATCCCCAAGGCGGTGGGGACCCCGGTGATCAGGTAGTGGGGGTAGCTGGACCCGCCGCTGGAGGTGATGAAGTAGCCGAGGCCCGCGGCGGCCAGGAGCAGCCCGGCCGTGATGACGGCGCGAGGCCCGAACCTGGCGGCTAGCCGGGTTCCCAGCAGCGGCCCGGCGATCATGGCCAGCGCCGAGGGCAAGGAGAGCAGCCCAGCGCCCAGCGGAGAATAGCCGAGCACGAACTGGTAGACCTGGGTGAGGATGAACGTCATGCCGGACAGCCCGAAGAACAAGACCATGATGGCGCCGGCGGCGGCGGTAAACCGCGGGTTCCGGAAGATGGCGAGCGGGACCATGGGGTGCTCGGTGTGCAGTTCCCAGCCGATGAAGCCGGCTAGCAAGGTCACGCTCAGCGCCGCCCGGATCAGGGTGCCGGCGGAGGTCCAGCCGGCCGAGCCCGCCTCGATGACGGTATAGGTCAGCCCGGCGCAGGCGAGGATGCCGAGTCCGATGCCGGCCGGATCGAACCGGCGCTGGTGCGGGGCCTTGGAGACCGGGATCAGGAACCGGCCGCTGATCAGCGCCACCACCACGATGGGGACGTTGACCAGGAAGATGGAGCCCCAGGCGAAGTGATCCAGCAGCCAGCCTCCTGCGGTCGGACCAAGCGCCACGCCAAGGCCCGAGGCCGACGACCAGATCCCGATGGCCTTGGCCCGTTCGGCACGGTCGGTGAAGACGGTGGTCAGCAGCGCCATGGTGGCGGGGGAGACCAGCGCGGCTCCGGCCCCCATCACGGCCCGGAAACAGATCAGCTCGGTGGCCGAGGTGGACAGAGCCGCGCCTAGCGAAGCCACGCCGAAGACGGCCATGCCCGCGGCCAGCGCGCGCTGCCTGCCGTAGCGGTCGCCGAGAGCCCCCGCGGGCAGCAGCAGCGTTGCGAACGCCAGGGTGTAGGCATCGACGATCCACTCCAGCGCCGAAGGGCCAGCGTGCAGTTTGCCGGCCAGCGTCGGGATGGCGACGTTGACGATCGTGGTGTCGGTGATGATGACCAGCAGGGACAGCGACAGGACGGCGAGCGTGAGCCAGCGTCGCCGGTGCACCTTCTCGTTGTGCGCGTCGATGGCCTGGGTGCCCTGGGGTGCCGAGGTGGCGGAAGACATGTAATGATCCATTTTCTGTGATTGGTAGACCTATCAATGATTGGTAGGCCTATCAATGGCAGCTGGCACGAAGCAAAGCCCATCTGCCCGGCGGGTCAGGAGAACGGGAAGGTGAAGATGTACTCCGCGGGCAGGTCCAGCGCCGACCCGATGTTCAGCAGCATGCCGGTGGCGATGAAGCGGGCCACGGTGGCCCCGTCGTAGCCAGTCAGTGAGCGGACCGTGTCGAAGTTCTTCATGAACAGGGCCCGCATGTGATCGCGGATCTCCGGGTCGCTGGCGGCCGCGTACCCCTGCAGATGGCAGCGCAGCAGGTTCTCGTCGGCCATCAGCCGGCGATAGCCCTGGCCCATCGCCATCAGCCGGGCGGACTTGGAGTCGGTGCTCTCCGCCTCGAGCCAGCCGGCTGCGAAGGCGTCCCGGACCTTGACGCTGACCAGGTCCTGAACGGCCAGGAAGAGGTTGAGCTTGTTCTTGAACAGCGCGTAGATGTAAGGCTGGGAGATCCCGGCCCGGGCGGCGATCGAGACGGTCTTGGCGGCGTGGTAGCCGTGCTCGGCGAACTCTTCGATCGCCGCGGCCAGCACTTGCTCCCTCCGCTCCTCCGCCAACTGTCCATGTGCTCTCGCCGTCATGGTTCTATTATTGGTAGGCCTATCAGAGTTGTCAAATAATCCCCGGGTGTGCCGCACGCGGGACTAGACGGGTCCGCTCCCGCGAGCCGCGCGACACCGCTAGTGATGGCATCGCCACGAAGTGTTTCGCTTCCCTGGTTTCACGGCAGGATCGGAGGGACAACCAAGGGAGGCGGATGATGGCTGAGCCTGCTCTCATCCTCGTGACCGGTGCCGGCGGGGGAGTGGGCGGCGTCGGCAGCAAGCTTGTCGCGTTGCTGCGCCAGCGCGGCCGGGCAGTACGAGCGATGGCCCACCATGACGGCGATCGAGCCGATGCCCTGCGGGCGCTCGGCGCCGACGTTGTCGTCGGTGACCTGACGCGGCCGGCCGATGTCGCGACGGCCCTCGGCTCGGTCCAGCGGATGTTCTTCAGCATGAGCCTGGCGCCGTCGTACCTCGAGGCCACCGCCACCGTCGCCACGGTGGCCCGTGCCGTCGGCGACCTGGATGCACTCGTCGCGATCTCCCAGCTGACCGTGTCCCAAATGGACGCGCTCAGCATGAGCGAGTCGCACCATCAGCGACTGCACTGGCTGTCGGAGCAGGTGCTCAACTGGTCTGGGCTGCCGGTCGTACACGTTCGCCCGACCCTCTTTCTGGACAACCCGCTGTTCACAACCGTGGCCGCGCGCACCATTGCCGACAGCGGCACCATCCGGCTCCCGTTCGGGACCGGTCGCACCTCGCCGATCGCGGTTGACGACGTCGCGCGGGTCGTCGCTACTGTCCTGACCGACCCGGGGCCGTACATCGGCCGGGTCCTCGAGCTGACCGGCCCCCGATCGCAGGACATGAATGGCGTCGCCGAAGAGTACGCCCGCGCGCTGAACAGACCGGTCTCCTACGTCGACATCCCGCCCGAGACCTGGGCCGGGCAAGTGCTCGCAGCCGCCAGGCTCGGACCTTACGTCGACGAGCATCTCCTCACCGTGGCCCGGCTGCATCGCGAGAATCGCTATGACCGCATGACCACCACGGTCGAGGACATCACCGGCCAGCCCGCGGAGTCCGTCGGGCAGTTCGTCACGCGACACCTTGACCTGTTCGCCGAGTGACGTACGGCAGCGAAGTACACAAACCAGGTCGCCGCCCGGTGGGCCACCCCGGGAAGCCTGGCTGCGGCACCCCGAACCGCGGCGGCCTGAATGATGGTGACAGTATGCGATCAAGGGGTCGCAGTTTTAAGGCTAGGCAGGTCGCTCGCGCCGCGCCGAGCACGCCTGATCGATCGGAGGCAAGGAGCGCCATGGCTACACCCGGCACCCGCAAGGACACAGGAAGCCAGGCGCATCCCGCCACGGACCCTGGCGGCCCGACCGGCCGGCTTGCCACCTGGGTCGCCCAGACGACGCTTGACGACGTTCCCGCCACCGTCAGGGAACGGGCCAGGCACCTGGTACTCGACGGCATCGGCTGCGCCCTCGTGGGCGCGCAGCTACCCGTCTCCCGCATCGGCGTCGAGGGCGTGACAGCGCTCGACGACGCCGGCGACGCCGAACTGATCGGCTGGGGCGGCCGGGCTACCAGCGCGACGTCGGCGGCCATGTTGAACTCCAGCTTCATCCAGGGGTTCGAGCTCGACGACTACCACCCGCTGGCCCCGCTGCACAGCAACTCGATCATCCTCCCGGCCATGCTCGCCGCCGCCCCGCGCGTGGGCCGGGTGTCAGGCGAGCGCTTCCTCCTCGGCGCGATCCTCGGCTACGAGACCGGCCCTCGGGTCGGCGAGGCACTCGGCGGCCTGGACATGCTCTCCCGCGGGTGGCATTCGGGTGTGGTCTTCGGCCCTCTGGCCGCGGCCGCCGCCGCCGGAACGCTGTACGGGCTGGACGCCGGCGGGTTTGAGGATGCCTTCGGGATGGCGGCCACCCAGTCGTGCGGGCTGATGTCGGCGATGTTCGAATCGATGGTCAAGCGCATGCAGCATGGCTTCGCCTCGCGCAACGGCCTTACCGCCGCCGCGCTCGCGGCATCGGGCTACGTCGGCATCAAGCGGGTGTTCGAGCGCCCCTACGGCGGCTGGCTGGCCGTCTTCGGTGAGGGCCATCGCACCTACCCCGAGGACATCTACAAGGGCCTCGGCGTCCTGTGGGAGACCGAACGGATCGCCGTCAAGCCGTACTCGTGCATGGGATTGCTGCACGCCGCGATCGATGCCGCCCTTGAGCTGCGGCCCAAGGTGGACGTCAGCCAGATCCAGCGTATCGACATCGACATGTCCGAAGCCGCCTACGCGCACGGCGGGTGGAAGGCCGAGCGCCCGCTCGAGGTGATCGGCGCCCAGATGAACGTCGCCTACGTCGTCGCGGTCGCCCTCCTCGACGGCGACGTGCTCATCGGCCAGTTCACCAAGGACCGGATCAACAGCGACGACGTCTGGGCCCTGATCGACAAGACACTGACGCATCACGAACAGGCCTACGACCACCTCCCGATCGACGAGCAGCTCACCACCCAGGTGCGCCTGACCCTCAACGACGGGAGCACTCGCGCTGCCAAGGTCGTGCACCCGCGCGGTACCGGCGACCGGAACCTGACGAACGCCGACATCCGTGCCAAGTACGCCAAGCTGACCGACCGCATCATCTCTGCCGAGCGCCAGGCTGCCATTGAAAAAGCCGTCCTCGGCATCGAGGCTCTCAGCGACGTCGCTCAGCTGACCGCTCTGCTCACCCCCGCCGTGCACCCGCCGCTCGACTAAGGCAAGCAACCATGAACGATCCGTTCGCGCGCTTGCCGGAGGTGCCGAGCTTCGACGTGACCAGCGCGGACGTCACCGATGGGCAGGCGCTGCCGCCGGCGCAGATGTCTGGCATCTTCGGAGTCCCTGGCGGCGAGGACCGCTCGCCCCAGCTGTCGTGGTCCGGCGCCCCGGCGGCGACCAGAAGTTACACCGTGACCATGTACGACCCCGATGCGCCCAGCGGGTCGGGCTTTTGGCACTGGGCCGTCGCCGATATCCCCGCCTCGGTGACCGGACTCCCGGCCGGGGCGGGGGCGGGCACCGGCGAGCACCTGCCGACCGGAGCGTTCCAGCTCCCCAACGACGCGCGCTTGGCCCGCTTCATCGGCGGCGGCCCGCCGCCCGGGGACGGGCGTCACCGCTACGTCATCGTGGTGCAGGCGATTGGCATCGAGAAGGTCGGACAACTTCAGGTGCAGGCCGACTCGACTCCAGCCTGGCTCGGCTCCAGCATCAACCTCAGCGGCCACCTCCTCGGCCGTGCCGTCATTACCCCGTGGGCAGAGGTCCCGGCCTCGTGACGCCTGGCGCGGACCCAATCCCGGGCGCGGACGAGCGGGTCAAAGTCAACTTCCCCGGTATCCCGAACGGTCCCTGCCCCCTGCGTCGTCGGCTCCGGCTAACCCCGGACCGCGCAGAGCGCAGCGCCGGCCGATAACCCGCCACTCAGGAATCCTTGAGGCCCAGGTGCGCCAGGTGGAATCCGACCCGATTTTGCACGTCTCCAGGCTCCTGGAGCCCCTGCTCGAGGAGGGTCTTGATTCTTTCCTGGGCCGCTGGTCGCCTGACGGAGGCCATGCAGGCATCCCAGCCGGCCCTCATCTCGACGTCGGGCGGCAGGCTGGCTTCGTTCACCAGGCGCTTGGTGTTGGCAATCGCCCACTTGTCGAACGAGGCGATTCGGGTTGCGAGCGCGTCGACGAAACTGTCCAGCTCGGCGTCCGGTAGCGCGCGGTTCACGTAGCCGAGGCGCTCGGCATCGGGGCCTCGGATGTCGTCTGAGCTCAGCAGCACCTCGAGGGCGCGCCCCCGTCCGATGACCCGCGGCAATCGCGCCATCGGGCCTCCGCCCGCGACGAGACCCGCGCCGACTTCCCACTGCGACAAGACCGTCTCTCTCGGCTCGCGAAGCTCATGTCGCAGGCGAGCGCGAGCTCACTGCCGTTTCCGGTCGCCCGTCCCCGGATCAGCGCGATCGAAGCGAACGGGGCGCGGGTCAGGCGCACCAGAACGTCCGGCCATGCCTCGAGGCCGGTCGGGCCTTGCGGAATGCTGGTCAGATCCGCCAAGTCGGCGAGAAAGTCGGAGTGATTCAGAAAAAAGCCGTCCACGGCACTTTCGAAGACCGCCACCTTCACTCGGTCGTCGTTCTCGAGCGCCGTGACAACCTCCCGGATCTGCCAGACGAATTCCGGACCCATGAGGTTGAGCGGCGGGTTGTCCAGTACGACCCGACAGTAGGAAGGGGTGACTCGATTGAGCCTGACTTGCACGCCCTTCGCTGCTGAGGGCACATCCGTCGTGCTCATGATGACCTCCAAGAGCGGCTAGGGGTTGGGCGGGCCGAGATACGGAAAGTGGGCAAGCAGGTCATCGTGGGGCTTGACACCGGCCGGCGGGACCTTGCCGTTGGTCAGCCAGGCGAAGCGCATGCTGTACACGTCGTCGGTGGGCACGCGGCCGTTGGGGTAGGTCGCGGGCTGGGCGCGGTCGTAGTGCAGGATGTCGGGCAGGACCTGCAGGGCGGCCGCCTTGGCCTGCTGGGGTGTGTAGCCGCCGGCGTTCTGCAGGATCGCCGACCACGGTTCCAGGTAGTTGGCTACGTCGTCGGCGGGCTGGCGGGAGTTGAACAGGTTCTTCTCCCCGTCGGGGTTGATGAACGGGTTGATGGTCGGGTTCCCACCGCGGTCCATCTGCTCGAGCACGCCGTTGCTGCGCCGGCTGATCGAGGCCCACACGCCGATGACCGGGCCGCCGAGCATGTCGTTGGGCACTTCCAGCACGATCGAGTCGACGTTGTTGTCGGCGAAGTCGTCGTGCCCGGTCCAGACGAAGCCGTGCAGGGCGCCTTCCACGTCGGCGAAGAACGGGTCGCTGCGCAGCCCGGCGAACAGCCGGATCCGGTCCGCCTGGACGGGCTACACCGTGCCGTCGAAGCTGACCGGGAAGCTCCGCCGCCAGCACCTCGCCGGCCGGCGGGCTGGCGGGCCTGCGCGCCGGAGGCGTATTTCGCCGTCCCGGTCTGCCTGCCGTTCTGGTACTCGGAGAACTCGAACGAGAACGAGATGTCGGCGTAGTTGTCGCCGTCGGTGTCGATGTTGATCCGGTAGATCGCGCCGGGGTAGAACTCCGGCCGGTCACCTGCGGCCGGGATCGGCGGCGGGGCGCTGGTCGGGTTGGAGTCCATGATCAGCACGGTGCTGCCCTCGTGGCCGTGAAGTACGTGGTGATGTTCTGCGGGCGCCTGGAAGACGAACAGGTCGGTAAGGTCCAGGCGGCGGTCGTCGCCGGGGAACTTGAGCTTGTCGGCGCTGAAGTGGTTCGACATGGGTGTCCTTCCTTCCTGCAAGCGGGCATGGTGCGCGCTGGACCGGGTTCAACTGCGGATGAAGTCGCGCACTCGGTCGATCTGCGGGGCGGTACTCGCCTCAGCGTCACGCTCCCGGGGAGCGCATGGCACCCGTGGTGATTACTGGCCGGGACTCTGGACCCCGGTACGCGGCACGCCAGTACTCGCCCGCCGGGTCTCGCGCGGCGTGTACGCCGCGGTCATGCTCGTCGGTAGGTCGGTTCGAAAAGTACGCTCAGCTCCCTGACTGCGTCTACGCGGGGCGCAGCCCGCGCCAGACGGGATGTCTCATCCGCCCGGCCGGGGTGATGCCGGCGTAGACGACCTCGGCCGCCAGGACGGGGCGGGTCCAGCGGGCGCGGCGGGCGATGTCGGCCGGGACGGGGGCGGCGAACGGCGAGTCTGGCTGCTCGAGGTCCAGGAGCCGGGCGGTGAGGTCGCGGCTCTCGGCGTCGGCGAGCCCGGAGCCGACCGAGCCGAGGTAGGTCAGCCCGCCGGGGCCGGGCGTGCCGGCCAGGACCGATCCGGCGACGGTGGCGCGGGTGCCGGTCCGGGGGAGCCAGCCGCCGATGAGGACGTCGGCGGCGGTCAGGTTGCGGATCTTGAGCCAGTCGCCGGTGCGCTGGCCGGGCTGGTAGGGGGAGGCGAGCCGTTTGAGGACGACGCCTTCGAGGCCGAGGTCGCGGCTGGCGTCGGTCAAGGCCCGGGCCTGGCCGGGGAAGGCGGGCGGGACGCTGAGGTGCTCGGCGGCGAGGCCGAGTCCCTCGAGGAGAGCGCGGCGCTGGGCGTAGGGGCTGGGTAGCAGCGAGCGGTTGGCCTGCCAGAGCAGGTCGAACGCGATGAAGGTGACCGGGACGGCCGCGACCAGGGCCGGGGCGGGGCGGGCGACGTGCAGCCGGCGCTGCAGCAGCGCGAAGCTGGGGCGCTGCTCGCCGAAGACGGTGAGCTCCCCGTCCAGGATCAGCGTCCGCCGTCCGACCGCCCGGGCGAGGGCGGCGGCGACCTCGGGGTAGCTGCCGGTGACGTCGGAGCCGCTGCGCCCGCGCAGGATCGCGGTGCCGCCGCTGATGTAGGCGATGGCGCGGGCGCCGTCCCACTTGGCCTCCGCCGCCCAGTCGCCGGTGTTGGCGGGCACGTCGCGGACCGGGGCGGCGAGCATGGGCTCGATCACCGGCAGGCGTCCGGGTACGGCGGCCATGCGTACCCCCGCGTGGCAATGGCCGCGCCCGCCCGGGACGGCCACAGCAGCGGCAGGGGGTTCCTGCGAGCTGGTACCTACCCTCCTGGGTTAGCCCTGACGCGCGGCCCACCGCCCGCCTCCGGGCTCCCGCTGCACATCGCCGCCGCCCTACTCGGCCATATCGACCTCGACACCAC
>CAVZHA010000011.1:0-50403 GCA_963774945.1 uncultured Actinomycetota bacterium
CTTTCCCCTCGAAGTGGCTGTACAGGACCGGCTGGCTGTATTCGATGCGATCGGCCGGCCGGCGGGTGGCCACCGACTCCCAGCCTTCAGTCTCGGCCGGTTCCCTCGGCGGCGTCGAGGATGAGCCTGGCGTCGCAGCTGTCGCTGGCGTGCGCGGCGCTTCCTGTCTGGTCGTGTCCGCAGCTCTATCACTGCTCGAAGATCTTGGCATGTTGACGTTCACTGGCAGAAGATCTGGCGTTGCTCGCGGACGAGGTGGTGCAAGAGCCGGAGCAGCGCTTCGATCCGGTTCGCGATCGCGAGCAAGACATGCTGGCCTCTTGCCCTGGCTCCCGCGGATGCCGAGGGGCCGAACTAATTACAACGATGAGAAGGAGAATCGGCCATGGCAGATGGCCCGGCCGACGGGCGCACCCTTGCGGAGCGGTACGTGACCATGGTGGACCAGCGCCGACCCCGACGGCGTCGATTCCTTTGTGGCGGTTGACTACATCAACCACAATCCGCTCGTGGACGACGGACGTGAAGGCAACCGGATCCTCTGGAGAGCTTTCTTCACTGCGTTTCCAGACGTCGAAGTGTCCATGGACGACCTGGTGGTGGCCGGAGACCGGGTCGTCGGGCGATTCACCTACCGCGGCACCCACGACGGTCCCCTCTGGGGAATACCGGCGACAGGGAACCGGATCGAGATGCGTTCCATCGACATCTGGCGGACCGAGAACGGCGAGTTCGTCGAGCACTGGGACGAGCTCAACCTGCTCGACGTCTTCCAGCAGATCGGCGTGATTCCGCCGTTCGAGCTCGGAAACTAAAAGCACGACGTGACTCGGTCCGGCCAAGCGCGTCCGCCGCCGAGCGGGCTGCCGATCGCCTCCGCCACGTGGGCGATGAAGATGCTGTTCGTTCTCATGACGGCCTCCCAGGCGCATCAGCGGGCAGCCGAGGACTTACGCTCGAAGACCTGGGGAAGCCGGAGAGCCAGGATCCTTGGGTTAGGGGGCTTCGATGCAATGGTCTCGTCAGGGCGTCGTCGATGCGCTTCGCCGGGCCGGGAGGGATGACGCGGCTGCGGACGCCCTACAGGCGTTGCCTGACCCCGTGGATTCCCGCGGACATCGTCCCGTTCTGCGAACGGCACGGCATGTCGAAGGAGGAGATGATGGAGCTGATGGGCAGTAGCCCGTGAGGCCACACCACGCCAGCGCCCGTCACACGTCCTGTGGTGGGCGCTATCCCGGCAATCCGTCCGGTGATCGAAGTGCTCCGCAACGGCCCCCAAGCAAAACAGCGGCGGTCCGAAGACCACCGCTGATCTCACGAAACTCGGTGGAGCTAAGGGGATTTGAACCCCTGACCCCCTCGATGCGAACGAGGTGCGCTACCGGACTGCGCTATAGCCCCAAGAACGTAAGTCAGCCTAGCAAACTTTGCGGCCCACTCGCGCCAGGTCTGTCGCGGCGCTAGTCGCCGACCGCGCGCAGCCGTGGCGGCTCGTAGGTGTACTCCTCGGCTTCAGGCTCCTGGTCCGCGTTCGACGTCGTGTACTTGCCCGCCAGGCCGGGTGCGAAGTCGCGGCCGGATTCCTCGTAGTCGGCCGGAACCGGGGCGGCGGCGAACTTCGCGGCGAGCGCCGCCGCGGCCACGGCGGCGGCTTCGATGGGCGTGCCCTCGGCCGGGGGTGACGCGCTGCGCGGCCCGTGCCGGCCCTGGCGCGGGCGGCGCGCTCCCGCTCCCGTGCGTGCGCGGCCGCCTCGGCTTCACGCTGGGCCCGCTCGGCGTCGGCCGCCGCCGCCTCGCGCAGCAGCAGCATGTACCCGATGAGCATGATCGTGGGCGGTATGACCACCCACAGGGCGGCCAGACCGACGACCGCGAGCGCGATCGCCGCGATCTCCAGGGTGATCAGCATGCCGAGCAGCCGCCGGCGTCCGGCCAGCACGCGCCGCCGCGCCTCTTCCGCGCTCAGTGGCGCGGCGGCAAGGGCCTTCGGCGCCGCCGGACGGGGCGCGGCGTCATGTTCATCGGCCCGCGCCGTCCCGTCGTCGGCGAGGTCCGCCTCGTCGTCACCTTCGTCCGCCGCGTACCGGCGCGTCGCCGGCAGCAGCGGTGTCCGGGGCGACGGTGGCGCCGCGGGCCGAGTCGCGCTTCAGCCACCGGGGGATGAGCACGCAGAGCCAGATTGCGATGATCGCCAGGTAAAGGATCGCGCTGCTCATCGGGCTCGTGCCTCCCCTCGGTCTTTTCGGCACCGGGCTTGTAACGCAGCGTAAAGGGATCGGCGGCCGGATAACGAACACCCGCGCGGCGTGTCGCGAAGATCAACGGCAAAGATCCGTTATGCGGGAACGGCCCCGGAATATCCCGGGCATCAGGCGCCGGACCGGGAGGCGGCGAGCGAGGTCCGCCACCGGGGCAGCATCCCCGTCGGCACTTCCTCGGCGGTGATCGCGTAGCAGATGTGGTCTCGCCAGCTGCCGTTGATGTGCAGCTGCCGGACCCGGATGCCCTCGTCGCGGAAGCCGAGCTTCTCCACCACGCGCCGCGACGCGATGTTCTCCGGCCTGATGGAGGCCTCGAGCCGGTGCATGCCCATCACCCGGAAGCAGTGGTCGACCGCCATCGCCAGCGCGGTCGGGATGATCCCCTGGCCGGCGAACGCCTCGTCGATCCAGTAGCCGATCTGGCCGGACCGCGATGACCCCCAGACGACCGACCCGACGGTGAGCTGGCCCGCGAACTGCCCGCCGTAGCAGACCACCCAGGGCAGCGCGATTCCCTGCCTGGCCTCGCGGCGCATGGTCCGCACCATGGAGACGTACGGCCCGATCGACGAGCGGTGCAGCGGGGTCTCCGGGTTGGACGGCTCCCACGGGCGCAGCCACGAGGCGTTCCGCACCCTGATCTCGCGCCAGGCGCGCGCGTCGGAGACCCGCACCGGTCGCAGCACGACAGGAGCCTCGAGCAAGTCGGGCTCGGTGAGGGTGGCCGGCCACCCTTGGATGCGTCCCACGGCGTCAATCATTCCCTTGAGAGGCACTTTATGCCATGCCGGTCTAGGGTAGGCGCAACCTTATGCGGTGTCGGCTATCCGGCCCGCGTCGGGGCGCGTGTCCGAGTCCGTATGGGGGATATTGCCGGCGCGGATGATCGCCGCCGCGAATCTGGTCGACCGCGTGCACGAGGATCGGCCGCAGCACGTTCATCCCGTCCCGGACGCCGCCCGATGACCCCGGCAGGTTGACGATCAGCGTGCGCGCGGCGACGCCCGCGAGCCCGCGGGACAGGATCGCCGACGGGATCCCGGCGGCCGCCCCGGCGGCGCGGAGGGCCTCGGCGATGCCGGGGATCTCCCGGTCGAGCACCCGCCTGGTCATCTCGGGCGTCAGGTCGGTCGGCGTCAGACCGGTGCCGCCGGTGGTGACGGCCACGTCGTAGCCGGCCGTGACCGAGTCGCGCAGCGCCCGCTCGACCGCCTCGCCGTCCGGGATCACCAGCGGCCCGTCCACCACGTCGCACCCGGCCGAGCGGAGCAGGCTCGACCAGCACCGGGCCGGAGCGGTCCTCGTATACCCCGGCCGCCGCCCGGTTGGACACGGTGATCGCCAGCGCCCTGATCATGCCCGCCGCCAGGCGCCCGACTTGCCGCCGTCCTTGGCTTCCAGCCGGACGTCGGTGATCACCGCGCCCTTGTCGACCGCCTTGATCATGTCGATCAGCGTCAGCGCGGCGATCGACACCGAGGTCAGCGCCTCCATCTCGACGCCGGTCCGGTCGGCGGTCCGCACCTGGGCGGTGATCTCCACCCCGGAGTCCGACACGGCCAGGTCGACGGTGACGCCGTGGATCGCGAGCGGGTGGCAGAGCGGGATCAGGTCCGGTGTCCGCTTGGCGCCCGCGATGCCGGCGATGCGCGCGACCGCGAGGGCGTCGCCCTTGGGCACCGTGCCGTCGCGCAGCGCCGCGACGGCCTCGGCCGACAGCAGCACCCGCCCGGATGCCGTCGCGGTGCGCACGGTCACGTCCTTGGCGGAAACGTCCACCATCCGCGCCCGGCCCGCCTCGTCCAGGTGGGTCAGCCTCGGCGGAGCAGCATCGCTCATGCGAGAAGGCTACGCGTCCGCCAGGCAGCCGCTGTAATTCAAGGCCAGATTCACAACCAGCCGGCGTAACGGTCCCGGCTTACCCTCACGGCAATATCGAGAACGTCCACCGTGTCGCCCGCTGGCAGCCGGGTCTCCCATTCGGGGACGATGATGAGCGCGTTGGCCCGGCCGAGCGAGGCGATCTGGTGCGAGCCCTGCCCGGACAGCGGCGTCACCTTGGCGCCGTCAAGCACCCCGCGCAGGTAGGACCGCCGTCCGGACGGCGACCGCACGGCGTCGGTCAGCGTCGCCTGGACGCGGGCGAGATCCAGGTCGGACGCGCCCTGCAGGGCGGCGATCGCGGGCCGGACGAAGAGCTGGAACGACACGTAGGCGCTGACCGGGTTGCCGGGCAGCGTGAAGATCGGCACCTGGTCCTCGCCGATCACGCCGAACCCCTGCGGCATCCCCGGCTGCATCGCGACCTTGCGGAAGGTCACCGTGCCGAGTTCGCGGAGCGCCGCCTTGACCACGTCGTGCTCGCCGCCCATGCTCACCCCGCCGGTGGTGATCAGCAGGTCGGCCCGGATGAGCTGCTCTTCGAGCGCGGGCAGCACGCCGGACGGGTCGTCGGGCACGACGGCGCGCCGGTAGGCGAGCGCGCCCGCCTCCCTGGCCGCCGCGCGTGAGCATGTAGCTGTTGGAGTCCCAGATCCGGCCGGGCACCAGCGGGGTGCCCGGCTCGGTCAGCTCGTCCCCGGTCGAGAGCACCACGACGCGGGGCCGGGGACGGACCGTGACCACGCGGCGCCCGGCCGACGCGGCCACGGCGACGTGCATGGGCCGCATCCGGTCCCCGGCGGTCAGCAGGGTCTCGCCCGCGACCGCGTCGCCCCCGGTGTAGCGGACCGCGTTGCCGGCCGTCGGCGGGCCGGTAGATCTCGACGGCGGCGATGCCGCCGTCGGTCCACTCGACCGGGACCACGGCGTCCGCCCCGGCCGGCATCTGCGCGCCGGTCATGATCCTGATGGCGGTGCCGGGCACCAGCCGGTAGACGCCGATGTCGCCCGGCCGCGATCTCGCCGGTGACCCGGAGGGACGGCGGGCGATCCCTCCGACGCGCCCTCGGTGTCGGCCGCCACGACCGCGTACCCGTCCATGCTCGAGTTGTCGAACGACGGAAGCGATACCGCCGCGGTCACGTCCTCCGCGAGCACGCACCCCTCGGCGTCGCCCAGCTCGAGGCCGGTCGGCGCGAGGGGCGTGATGGCGGACAGGATCGGCCGACTGGTAGGCCTCGACCGAGCTGAGCGAGCCGTCCACCACCGGGTGGGCCGGTATCGCGGCCTGACGTCACCGCTGCTCTTCGAGGTACTTGCGCAGCCAGGGGATGAACTCCCCGGCCAGGTCAGGGCGCTCGGCCGCGAACATCACCATGGTCCGAAGGTAGTCCAGCTTGTTGCCGGTGTCGAAGCGGCGCCCGCTGAACAGCACCCCGCGCAGCTCGCCCTTGGCGGCGAGCACCTTGAGCGCGTCGGTGAGCTGGATCTCGCCGCCCCGCCCGGGCTGGGTGTCGCGGAGCACGTCGAAGATCTCCGGGTCGCACACGTACCGGCCGATCACGATCCACCGGCTCGGCGCCGTGCCCGGCGGCGGCTTCTCCACCAGGTCTGTGATCATGACCACATCGTCTTCGGCGGTGGCGCTCGATCGCCGCGCAGCCGTAGAGGGAGACCTCCTCCGGATCGACCTCCATCAGGGCCACGACGCTGCCGCCGTACTGGTTCCTGACGTCAATCATCCGCAGCAGCAGCGGGTCCTTCGGGTCGATGAGGTCGTCGCCGAGCAGCACGGCGAACGGCTCGTGCCCCACGTGCTGCGCCGCCTGCAGGACGGCGTGACCGAGGCCCCGCGGGTCCCCCTGGCGGACGTAGTGCATGGTGGCGAGGTCGCTTGACTCGCGGACCAGGGACAGCTTGTCCCAGTCTTCCTTGGCGGTGAGGGCTTCCTCGAGCTCGTAGTTCCTATCGAAATGATCCTCTATGGAGCGTTTGCTCCGGCCCGTGATAAGCAGGACATCGTTGAGGCCCGCTGAGACGGCCTCCTCCACGACATACTGAATCGCAGGCTTGTCGACGACAGGCAGCATTTCCTTGGGCGTGGCTTTTGTCGCTGGCAGGAACCGCGTTCCCAACCCGGCGGCGGGCACCACGGCCTTGGTCACTGCTGGCGTCCTGGCATTGCCGGTATCGACCATGCGTCAAGCGTAGTGACTTCCGGGGGGCAAAGTGCACGACATACCTGGCTCTGCGGCAGGTGAGAGGCCGGCGAGAGTCGAAAAGGCCAGCCTGCGCCGACGCCTTGTGGCGGCCCGTGCGGCAATGTCGGATGACGCGCTGCGCAGGCGACGCCGTCTGATCCGGGATCATGTGCTCGAAATGCCCGAGGTGTCCGCCGCCGGGACGATAGCGGCGTACTACTCGATCGGCACCGAACCGGACACCCACGCGCTCATCTTCGCGCTCTGGAAGCGCGGCAGCTACGTGGTGCTGCCGGTCCTGCTGCCCGACGGCGACCTCGACTGGGCGTCCTACGAGGGGCCCGATTCGCTCGTGCCCGGCCCGCACGGGCTGCTGCAGCCGTCCGAGCCGGTGCGCGGGCCGGGCACGGTCGCCCGCGCGGACGTCGTCCTGGTGCCCGCCCTCGCCGTCGACGAGCGCGGCTACCGGCTTGGCCGGGGCGGTGGCTCCTACGACCGGGCGCTGGCGCGGGTGGGCGGGCAGGTGCCGACGATCGCGCTGCTCTACGACGACGAGCTGCTGCCGACCGTGCCGGCCGAGCCGCACGATCAGCGGGTCCGCGTGGTCGCGCGGCCCGCGACCGGGCTGACTTACCGGCGCCCCGCGCTAGACCGTGCCGCTGCCGCGCCGCTCCGCGCTACCGTGGCCGGCCGCGGAATGAGCGACCCGCTGGCGCGGTTATCCTTAGCAGTCTGCTAGTGCGAGTGCTAATCTAGCTCACCGAATTTGGTTCCGCCCGGGAGGAATCCGTGCCCACTTACCAGTACCGTTTGCACCGAATGCGGTGGCCAGCTCGAGACGGTGCAGAAGTTCACCGACGACCCGCTGACCGTCCACGAGGAGTGCGGCGGCCGGCTGCGCAAGGTCTTCTCGCCGGTGGGCATCGTGTTCAAGGGGTCCGGCTTCTACCGGACCGACAGCCGCAAGGGGTCTTCGGCGGCCGAGCCCGCGTCCTCCTCCGCGTCCTCGTCGGGCGACAAGAGCGGCTCCTCGGCTGACGTCTCCGTCGTCCTCCTCGGGCGGCAGCGACAAGTCCGGCGGCGGCGAGAAGTCCGGGGGCGGCGACAAGTCGTCCTCGTCCTCGTCCTCGTCGGGCGACAAGAGCGGTCTCGTCCGTCGTCTTCGTCGTCCGCCAAGTCCTCGGCCTCCAAGTCCTCGGGCGAGAAGGTCGCCTGACCCATGGCGGCGCCGCTCGCGGACATCGGGGTCATCGGCGGTTCCGGCTTCTACGAGTTCCTGACCGACGCCGAGGAGGTGCCGGTCGAGACGCCGTTCGGCCAGCCGAGCGAGCCGGTGCTGGTCGGTGAGGTGGCCGGGCGCCGGGTGGCGTTCCTGCCGCGGCACGGCAAGGACCACCGGTTCCCGCCGCACAAGATCCCGTACCGGGCCAACCTCTGGGCGCTGCGGGCCGTCGGCGTGCGGCGCATCCTGGCGCCGAGCGCGGTCGGGTCGCTCACCGCCTCCTACGGTCCCGGCACGCTGGTCATCCCCGACCAGCTGGTGGACAGGACCACCGGGCGGATCGCAGACCTTCTACGACGAGCACGCGGTGCACGTGCCGTTCGCCGACCCCTACTGCCCGTCGGTGCCGGCGCGCACGCGGTCGCCGCCGCCGCGGAAGAACGGCTGGGTGCCGGCCAGTTCGGGGACGCTCGTCGTCATCGACGGACCGAGGTTCTCCACCCGCGCCGAGTCGCGGTGGTACGCGGCCCAGGGCTGGACGCTGATCGGGATGACCGGCCACCCGGAGGCGGTGCTCGCCCGCGAGCTCGCGCTCTGCTACACGACCCTGGCGCTGGTCACCGACACCGACGCGGGTGTCGAAGAGGGCGACGGGGTCACCCAGGCCGAGGTGTTCGAGGTGTTCGGCAAGAACATGACACGGCTGCGCGATCTGGTCGCGAAGATCGTCACCGCACTGCCGGCGGAACGCGAGGACGACCTCTGCGCGCACGCCCTCGACGGGATACAGGTCCCGATCGAGCTTCCGTTATGCCGCTATTGTTAGCGACGTGACATTCACTGCAGATCCCTGCGACCGGTTCCGCCGAGGTGCACGTGCTGCACAACGGATACGTCGGCCTCGGTGGCGACGGCGAGCGCGTGAGCGGCACGGTCACGCTGATCCTCGACGGGGACGCGGTGATCGTGGTGGATCCAGGGATGGTGGCCGACCGCGACGAGTTGCTGGCCGCGCTCAGGGCGCACGGCCCGGCGCCGCATGACGTCACCGACGTGGTGTTCAGCCATCACCACCCCGACCACACTGTCAACGCCGCGCTTTTCCCCAACGCCCGCATCCACGATCACTGGGCGGTCTACGAGGGCGACCGGTGGCTCGACCGGGACGCGCACGGCGCCGAGCTCGGGCCGTCGGTCCGGCTGATGCGGACCCCGGGGCACACCAGCGAGGACATCTCGACGGTCGCGTCCGCCCCGGACGGCGTCTACGTCTGCACCCACGCCTGGTGGACCGCGGACGGGCCGGAGGAAGACCCGCTCGGCGCCGATCAGGCGGCGCTGGTGGCCAGCAGGCAGCTACTGCTCGAGTTCGCCGACGTGATCATCCCCGGCCATGGGGCGCGTTCCGGCCGCGCACGCGCGCGTAACATCCGCCGTGATCAGGCAGCGCGGCACAATATCCTGCGCCCGATGTGACCATCCGTCGCAGTTCCGGGGCAGTAGAGCCGTGATGCGCATTAGAGCGAGTAATGTAGCGAGCCGTGCGGATAACAGTCCGTTCGGTTGGCGACCGCCACGCGCGGCCGTCCCATCTAATTCGCAGGCGAGTGCCACGTGGCTGACTGGCCTCTGACATCAGACTTGGGGCCGCTCGGCGCCCTTCCGACAGCCCCCCGGCTCGCCCGGGGTTTTATCGGCGTGGTGCTCAACGGCTGGGGCCTCGACGCGCTGATCGAAACCACCGAGCTGGTAGTGAGCGAGCTGACGACCAACGTCGTCCAGGCGGTGACCGACTCCGAGGGCAGCCTGGTGTACGACGCCGAGGGAAAGCTGCCGCTGCTGTGGGTGCGGCTGTCATCCGACCGGGCACGGCTCATGATCGAGGTCTGGGACACGCTGCCGTCAATACTCGGCGCGCCCGCCATGCGCCATCCGGACCAGGACGAGGAGTCCGGGCGGGGGCTTGAGCTGATCGAGGCGCTGTCCGATGACTGGAGCTGGGAAGCGGTGCCGGGTTGGCACGGTAAGCGCGTGTGGGCGGTCCTGCGGGTACCGGCGTAGGTGTTTTAGGTGCTTTACGTCTTTAGGTGGTGCGGGTCGCTGGGGCTTGCGGGTGTCCGGCGCGCCAAGTCCTCCCCCGCCCGGAAAAACGTTCGGGCGGGGGAGGAACGGCGCGGCGGACACCAGACTGCGCCCCGCTCCTCTACCCAGCGGTGTAAAACCCCCGGCAACGCCCGCCCCCAGACGCGTGGGTATGGCCTCCGGCCACCGTTACGAGCGGCAGACCGGGGGGCCGAGCATTGAGGTATGTGCCGGGCCCGCGGGGCGGCGGACCGGCACATGCTCACGGGGGATGGGGCCGGGGCTACTCGGCGGATTCGTCGAGGGCGGCGGCTACGCGGCGGTGGGCGGCCCAGATCTCCTCGGGCAGGTTGGGGAACTGCTCGAGGTGCGCCTGGCGGAAGGCCATCTCCTGCTGCCAGCGGGCGGTGTCGATGGTGAGCAGCGTGTCCAGGTCGGCCGGGTCGATCTCGAGGCCGTCGAGGTTGAGCTCGTCCTTGGCCGGCAGGATGCCGACCGGGGTCTGTACGCCCCTCGACCTCGCCGTTCTTGAGCTGCATGAGCCACAGCAGGGCGCGCAGGTTGTCGCGGTAGCCGGGCCACAGGAAGTGGCCGTCCTCGGCGTCGCGCTGGAACCAGTTGACGTGGGCGAAGATCGGCTGGTCGGCGGCCTCGCCGATGATCTTCAGCCAGTGCGCCGCGTACGGCGCCCTCCGGGTAGGACATGAACGGGCGCATCGACATCGGGTCGTAGCGGAGCTGGCCGTCGAGGCCGTCGGCGGCGAAGGTGGCCTCGGCGCCGAGGGTGAGGCCGTCGTAGACGCCCTCGGCGACGTCGGTGATCGCGCGGATCAGCGGCTCGCGGTCGCGGGTGCGGCCGCCGAAGATGATGCCGTCGATCGGCACGCCCTGCGGCTCGTCGTAGTCCGTGGCGATGTTCGGCACGTTGGCCAGGGTGGTGGTGAACCGGCTGTTCGGGTGCGCCCACGGGTCGTCCGCCTCGTCCGGGGAGCGGTCGGCGATCGCGGTTGCCCTTCCAGTCCAGCCAGCCGTCGAGGTCGGCCGGCGGGTTCTTGGTGCGGCCCTCCCACCAGACCTCGTGCGTCTTCTCGTTGTAGGCGATGTTGGTGAAGATCGCCTTGGTGCCCGGCTCGATCGACTCGATCGCGGTCGGGTTGGTCTTCTCGTTGGTGTCCTTGGCGACGCCGAAGACGCCGAACTCGGGGTTCATGCCGTACAGCCGGCCGTCCTCGCCGACCCACAGCCAGGCGATGTCGTCGCCGTAGAAGTCGACGTAGTAGCGGTCGCCGAGGGCGTCCGGGGCCAGCGTCATCGCGAGGTTGGTCTTGCCGCGACGCGCTCGGGAAGCCGCCCGCGATGTGGTACTTCTTGCCGGTCTGCTTGTCGGTGATGCCGAGCAGCATGAACTGCTCGGACGAGGAACTCGCCCGACGCCCAGCCGTCGTAGGCGGCCTGGCGCAGGCCGTGCGCGATCTTGCCGAGCAGCGCGTTGCCGCCGTAGGACGAGCCGAAGTGCAGGATCGTCCGCTCGTCGGCCACGGTCACGAAGTAGCGCTTGTCCTCCGGGGTGCCCTGGCCGAGGTTCTCCAGGTCGCCGGTGACGTGCACGGCGCGGACGAAGCTGGTCGGGTCGGCCAGGTTGTTGATGTAGTCGACGCGCACCCGGGCCATCCGGATCATGTGCAGCACGACGGTGCGGTTGTCGGTCAGCTGGACGCCGGCGGCGTACTTCTCCAGCGGGGAGCCCGGCGGCGACATCAGGTACGGGATCACGTACATGGTCTTGCCGGCCGAGGCGCCGCGCATCAGCCCGGTGAGCTTCGCCTTCATCTCCGCGGCGGGGTGCCAGTTGTTGTAGACGCCCTTGTCGGCCGGGTTGCTGGTGGCGACGATCGTGCGCTCCTCGGAGCGCGCGGTGTCCTTGTAGTAGCTGCGCGAGTAGTAGAGGCCCTCACCGGCCGGGAAGATCTCGCCGGCCTCCAGGGCCTCGGCGATCAGGCGGGCGTCGTCAGCGGCGCTGACGACCTCGATGTTGTCGGCGCCGGTGATCCCCGCCCAGTACTTGACGTACTCGCGCACGTGCTCGTTTTTCAGCTGAGCGGCTTCCAGGATGGCATCAACATCGACCACGAACTCGGTCCTCTCGTCAGTCAAGCTATTCGCTTGAAAAGTATCGATTATTCATCTTGACAGGAGAACACTGATCTGTTGAGTGCGGAAGATCACGTGCCGGACTGGCCGTACGCTGCAAGGTCTATACCTTCTGACCTGCGCCGCCGGTAGCCGGGGGATCCGGTGCGCACTTTTTGAAAACCGCCGGGAAAAGCGTGAGCACTGTCACACTTGAAAGGTCGTAAACGTGACCCGTTAGGAACCGGATTCCACCGGTTTCGCGGGTTCTTCCGTTTCGGTCGGCTCATCGGGGAGATAGAACATGCGCAACTGCATGGGCCGCGCTCCGGGCGGAGCGTCCTCGGCGGAGTGGCCGTACTTGAGCAGCAGCGCGATGTAATCGTTGAAGAGCGCGTCGAGATCCTCGGCGGTGTAGTAGCCGCCCGCGCGGGAGGACTTGGCCCAGCTGCCGTGCTTGCGGACCTCGCGGACGAAGCGGTTGACCAAGGCGAGCTCGCCCGGGATCTGGCTGGCCCGCCATTCGTCCAAAGCCGCCCGGTCCTGTGGGCTGAGGCTGTCGTAGTCAGGCTCGCGCAGGTCCACCAGGACGGTCTGCCACCAGCGTTCCCGGCCATTGGTCTGTCCGGGTACCTCCTCGATGACCCCCGCGTCCGCGAGTACCCGCAGGTGGTAGCTGGTCGTGCCGGTGCTCTCCCCAAGCGCCTCGGCCAGGGTGGTGGAGCTGGCGGTGCCGTGCTCGCCCAGGTGGCGCAGCATCTCCCGGCGCAGCGGGTGGGACATGGCCTTCCACCGTTTCGCATCGCCGGTCACTGGTCGCGGGCTGATCGCCATGCCGCCAGCATAGCAGGAACTGCAGACAAGATTCTGCAGAGATTCATTTGCAAAATTTTCTCTGCAGTTCTACGGTGAATCCATGCACACACAAGCGCTGCCGGGCATTCGCCTGGTCAACCGGGGATGGCGCCGCCCGGCACGCCACCTGAACTTCCGCACCCGGTCCGCGTCGCGACCCGCCCGGCCGCCCCAGCCCGCCAGTGGCAGGACGTCCTCCGGTCCCGCCCGGTCCTGCGGCGGCGCGCTCGGCTGGTCGCGCTCGCGGTCGGGGGCGTCTTGCTGCCGTGGATGGTGGTGCTCGGCGCGGTGCTCCCGGCCACCGCGCAAGCCCAGCACTGGGCACTGGCCTGGACCGGTCTGGACGGCGCGGAGGCAGCCGCCGCCCTGGTGACCGCGTTGCTGCTCTCCCGCGGCGATCGCAGGGCGAGCCTGTCGGCCGCGCCGGGGGGACCCTCCTGCTCATCGACGCGTGGTTCGACGTGTGCACCTCGGCGCCGGGCGCCGGGCACGCGATGGCGCTGGCCGAGGCGGGCTGCGCCGAGCTCCCGCTGGCGGTGGCGGCGTGGTGGGTCGCGATCGTGCTCGCGAACCAGACCCGATGAGAGCGACGCCGCTGGCGGTCGCGGCGGCCGGAGCGCTCGCCGTCGGCGCCGCCTGCGCGGCCGCGGCGCTCACCGACCAGGCGCCGTACCCGTACGCGCAGCGCCGCCTGCTCGACATCCCGCTGCCCCTGCTGACCTGCCGGCGCCTGGACGTCCTGCTGCAGCCGCGCCCGGGCCAGCGGGTACTCGAGATCGGCCCCGGCACCGGCCTGCAGTCCCTGCACGTGGCACCGCAGCTCGGCGCCGGCGGCGAGCTCGCCGTCGTCGACGTCCAGCAGCAGATGCTGGACCACGTCATGGCCCGCGCCGACCGACGGTCAATCGGCACCATCAGCCCGCACCTGGCCAGCGCCGAGGCGCTGCCCTTCCCCGACGACTGCTTCGACGCGGCCTACCTGGTGACGGTGCTGGGCGAGATCCCCCGACCGGCCGCCGCCCTGGCGGAGCTGCGCCGGGTGCTCAAGCCCGGCGGCCGGCTGGTGATCGGCGAGTTCGCCGACCGGCATCACCTGACGCTGACCACCCTCATGAGACTGGCTAACGAGGCCGGCCTGCATTTCCGCAGGCGCACCGGCATCCCCCTCGCCTACTACGCGCTGCTCACCCCCTGCCCGCCCGGACCCTGAGCCGGTACAGCCCGAAGGTGTATGGCGTCCCGGTCGTCCTGGCGACCGGGACGCCATACGCTACCCCGGCCGACATTCAGTGCGCGGAGGGTGTCCAGGCCGGGTCTCGTCCGGACAGCGCGAGCACGCGGTCGAGGATCGGCGCGTCAGCCGCCGTCGGCACCGGGTCGGCGAACCCCTTGTACTGGCGGAAGAGCTCGGCGTTGGCCTCGACGGCGCGCAGCGCGGCCTCGGCCGCGCGGTCGGAGACCGCGTAGTCCTGCCCGGTCGCGGCCGCCAGGTCCCAGCCGTGCAGCACCAGCTCGGCGATCATGAGCGCGCCCACGTCCGCCGCCGGGGTCTTGGCGCCCATCACGTCGAGCTCGCGATCCCAGACGGCCGGGTCCGCCCAGGCGGCCAGCGCCCGGTCGAGCTGCGCCCGGTAGGCGGCGGCGAAGTCCGGCGCCGCCGCGAAGTCGCGTTCCATCAGCTCCGGGGCGACGGACTCGCCGTGCGCCCGGCGCTCGAGCGAGTGCGAGCTCCACAGGATGACGTGGTTGAGCAGGGCCTGGACGTCCCATTCGTCGCATGGGGTGGGGCCGCTCAGCTCGGCCGGTGTGACGCTGTCCACGACGAGCGCCGTCGCTCCCGCCGCGTCAGTCAGTTCGGCATGCAGTGTCATGGCTCGCGACACTAGCGGCCGCGCATCGGAGCGTCTTGAACAAACGCGACAGCTACCCTAGGTAGCGTGAACTCGCCATCCGTCACCACGGCGTGGACCGATGGGCCCTGGCGTGCTGCACGCCGCGACCGCCGCGACCAGGTTCACGCTGCAGGTACCCGCCGCCCGCGGACCTGGCGCCGTTCGTCGACTTCTGCTGGGTGATCCGCTGGGACCTGCGCGGGGAGCCGCCTCACGAGCAGGCGATCCTGCCGCACCCGAACGTGAACCTGGCCTTCGAGCCGGCCGGGGCGGCCGTGTACGGCGTCGACACGAAGATCTTCACCCGGCGCCTGTCGGGCGCGGGCAAGGCGCTCGGCGTCCGCTTCCGTCCCGGCGGCTTCCGTCCCTTTCAGCTCAGAGCCGATCTTCAGTCTGAACGATCGCGTGGTTCCCGCCGCCGGCCTATTCGGCCCGGCGGCGGACGAGGCGTGCACGGTGGTGATGGCGGCCGACGCCGACGACGAGATGATCGCGGCGGCGTCCGGCCTGCTGCGCGCGCTTCGGCGCCGCCGAGACCCCGTCGTCGAGCAGGCGGCCGGGCTGGTGAAGCGGATCACCGAAGACCCCGGGCTGCAGCGGGTGGCCCAGCTGGCCGAGATGTCCGGGCTGTCGGAGCGAAAGCTGCAGCGATTGTTCGCCGACTACGTCGGCGTCTCGCCCAAGTGGGTGATGCGCCGCGCCCGGCTGCACGAGGCGGCGCTGCGGGTCGAGGCGGACGGGCCCGCGTCGGTGGACTGGGCGGCGCTCGCGGCCGACCTCGGCTACGCCGATCAGGCCCACCTGACCAGGGATTTCACCGCCACCCTGGGCGTGCCGCCGACCCGCTACGCGGCCGGGCGGCAGTAGCCGGCGCGCGCTCGGTCGCTTGCTTATGGCATCCAGTGACATTAATATCCGGGTATTACGTCATCCACTGACGCAACACCCGGAGAGGACGCAAGCTCATGGGAAAGCTCGAAGGCAAGGTCGCCTTCATCACCGGCGCCGCGCGCGGTCAGGGCCGCAGCCACGCCGTCCGGCTCGCCCAGGAGGGCGCCGACATCATCGCGGTCGACATCTGCCGGCAGATCGACAGCGTGACCTACCCGATGTCCACGCCCCGACGACCTGGCGGAGACCGTCAAGCAGGTCGAGGCGCTCGACCGGCGCATCGTCAGCCGCGCAGGCCGACGTGCGCGACGACGACGCAGCTCAAGCAGGTCGTTCGAGCGCGGGCGTGGCCGAGCTCGGCCCGGTCGACATCGTGCTCGCCAACGCCGGCATCGCCCCGATGGCGGGTCACCGAGCTGCACAGCGCACTGGCAGGACGTCATCGACGTCAACCTCACCGGCGTCTTCAACACCGTGGAGGCCGCCATCCCGTCGATGATCGAGCGCGGCACGGCGGCGCGATCGTGCTGACCAGCTCCACCGCCGGGCATCACCGGCATCGGCGGCCCGACCCGCGGCGGCCTCGGCTACACCGCGGCCAAGCACGGCGTCGTCGGCCTGATGCGCTCCTACGCCAACACGCTCGCCCCGCACAGCATCCGCGTCAACACCGTCCACCCCACCGGCGTGAACACGCCGATGATCGTCAACGACGTCGATGGCGCGATGTTCCTCGCCCAGGACCCGCAGATGGCCAACGCGATGGCCAACGCGCTGCCGGTCGACATGGTCGAGCCGGTCGACATCACCAACGCGATCGCTCTGGCTGGTCTCCGACGACGCCCGCTACGTCACCGGCGTGACGCTGCCGGTCGACGCCGGATTCACGAACAAGAAGTAGCGGACGCCCGCGGCAGGCTCTGTCGGCGGGCGCTGTCGGCATCGAGTCGGCATGAGCGCGGTGGCATACTGAGTACGCAGGATGAGAGGCGCTGCAACGGGTCTTCCCGCCACGCTCGTCCTGATCTTCAGCCGACAGGGCGCCTCCGATCGAGGAGGCGCTCGTGAACGTTGTCGGCGTGTCGGCGCATACTGGTGCACCCGGTTCCAAGAGGTTCCCGAAGATCGAGCTGCACGTGCACCTGGAGGGCACCGTCCGGGCCCGGACGTTGCTGCAGATCGCCAAGCGCAATACCGTGCCGCTGCCCGCGGACTCCGTAGAAGGACTCGCCGGGCTCTACCAGTACCAGGACTTCGCCCACTTCGTCGAGGTCTGGGGGCTGACCACCGGGGCGCTGCGCACCGGAGCGGGACTTCCGCCAGGTCGTGGTGGACTATGCGGCCGAGGCCGCGAGCCACGGCGCGGTCTACATCGAGGGAATCTTCACCCCGGCGAGCCGGCCGGGCGCGGCTGCGACTGGGATGAGGTGTTCACCGGTTACTGCGACGGCGCTCAGCAGGCGGCCGAGCAGCACGGCGTCCAAGTCAGGCTGACTCCCGACATCCCGCGCAGTTACCCGCTGGAGGCGGCAGAGCTGACCGCCCGGCATGCGGTGGCCTACCGTGACCGCGGAGTAGTGGGCATCGGCCTGGGCGGCCCGGAGGCTGAGTACCCGCCCGAACCGTTCGCGCGGGCGTTCCGGATCGCCCGCGAGGGCGGGCTCGCGTCGGTGCCGCACGCCGGCGAGGCGGCCGGCCCGGCGTCGGTCCGCGGTGCGCTCGACGGCCTCGGCGCCGACCGGATCCGGCACGGCATCAGGGCTGCCGAAGACCCTGGCCTGCTGCGGGAACTGGCCGCGCGCGGCGTAGTGCTTGACGTGTGCCCGATCTCGAACCTGCGCACCGGTGTGGTCGGCTCGCTGGCCGATCACCCGCTGCCCGAACTGGCGGCCGCTGGCGATCGCCTGCTCGGTGTCCACCGACGATCCGGCGATGTTCGGAACCGACCTGGGCGCCGACTACGCAGCCGCGCTGCAACTGGGAGTAACTGCCCGGGACTGCTACCTGGCCGGGCAGCGCGGCGCGTTGGGCGACGCGCAGACAAAGCGCGAGCTGCAGCAGGTCGGTGAAGAATTCGACTGGGCCGGGATCGGCGCATGACGGTATCCCTCGGTGCGCGGGGATGACGGTCAGCGCCGGCTCGCGGGCAGGTGAGGGTTGGCTGAAAGAACGTTCATAATGTCCCGGTACGGTGGCGAAACGTGCCTACCCTCGGGACGTGCGAATAACGCGGGCGGTGCGGCGGTGCCGTGGCCGCTGCTCGCGGTGCTGGCCGTCCAGGCGGCGCTCTCGGCCAGCATGGTGCGGGCCAGGACCGCGTTCGGTGACGAGGCGCTGTACCTGTCGGCCGGGCATCTTGAGTGGTCGCACTGGCTGCACGGCACCCAGATTCCGGAGTACCAGACCTGCTTTTCCGGCGCTCCGGTCATCTACCCGCCGATCGGCGCCATCGCCGACAGCCTCGGCGGGCTGGCCGCGGCGCGGCTGCTGTCGCTGGTCTTCATGCTCGGCGTGACGTCCTTCGTCTGGGGCACGGCGACCCGGTTGCTCGAGGACGAGCGCGCCGCCTTCTTCGCCGCCGCGCTGTTCGCCGTGCTCGCGCCGACGTTGCACCTGGGCTCGTTCGCGACCTACGACGCGCCGGCGCTGCTGCTGCTGGCCGCGGCGACCTGGTGCGCCGCCGGAGCCCGGAGCGGTCAGCACGCGACGCGGTGGATAATCGCGGCGGGGATCCTGCTGGCGCTGGCCAACGCGACGAAGTACGCGACGGCCCTCTACGACCCGACCGTGGTCTGCGTCGCCTTCCTGAGCTCGTGGCCGGAGGCCGGGTGGAAGGCAGGCTCTGCGGCGCGCGGCCTTCCTGGCCGGCACCGCGGCGGCTCGTCCTCGGCGTGCTGCTCGCGCTCGGCGGGCCCGGCTATCTCACCGGGATCCGGCTGACCACGACCGGGCGCGTCGACGGAACCGATACCGCCGTCGCTGGTGTTCGCCGACGCGTGGTCGTGGACCGCCGTCGTGCTGGTCCCGGCCGTCGTCGCGGCCGTCGTCTGCGCGGTGCGCCGCCGGTGGCCGCAGGCGCTGCTGCTGGCCGTGCTCGCGCTCTCGGCGCTGCTGGCGCCGGCCGACCAGGCGCGCATTCAGACCACGACGTCGCTGAACAAGCACGTCGATTTCGGTGCCTGGTTCGCCGCGATCGCGGCCGGCTACCTGCTGAGCAGCCTGGCTGCTGCCGCGCAGGCGGGGCTGGTCCTGGCGGCGTCGCTGGCCGCCTTGATCCCGGTGACCGTCGCGTGGGCACGGCCCAGGCGCAGGCCATGATCGACTGGCCGGACGTGACCGGGCTCGTCAAGGTCGTCCGGCCGATGACCGGCCACGGCGGGCACTTCCTGGTGGAAACCACCGACGTTCTCCAGTACTACCTGCCGAACACGACGTGGCGGCAGTGGTCGGACACCGCAGAACAACGATCCGCAGTACTACCAGCAGGCGATCGCGCGGCACTACTTCTCGGTGGTGATCCTCAGCTTCAACCAGACGCTGGCGACGGACTATGCGATAGCCCTTGAGCTATCCGGGACCAGCGGGTACCGCTCGCGGCGAAGGTGCGCTCCGGAACGACGGTCTTCTACGTGTGGGAGTACACCGGCCGGGTGTGACCGCGCCGAGGGTCGTCAGGGGCCGAGGGCCGGTCAGGAATCGAGCACCGCGGCGACCGCCTCGATCTCGACGATCTGGTCCTGGTAGCCGAGCACGGTGACCCCGAGCAAGGTGCTCGGAACGTCGTGCGCGCCGAACGAGTCCCTGACCACCTGCCAGGCGGCCGCAGATCCTGCTGCCGGGCGGACGCGACCAGGACCCTGGTGCTGATGACGTCGGTCACCGACGCCCCCGCGGTCGGCGAGCGCGGTGCGCAGGTTCTCGAACGCCCTTGGCGGCCTGGCCCGGGTAGTCGCCCGCGGCCGCGGTCGACCCGTCGTCGTTCAGCGGGCAGGCGCCGGCCAGGAAGATCAGCCGGGACTCGGCCGGGGCGGTGGCGGCGTAGGCGTACTCGGCGACCCCGGACAGGGTTGCCGACCGGATGAGCTTGACGGCGCTGCGGCATGTCGGCAGGCTACTCGGCGTCGGTTCGCGGACGTCCTATCGCTTTTGCGAGCCCTGACCGGCGGTCCAGGGCCTTGTTCAGGTTGACGGCGGCGCTGATCAGGGCCAGGTGAGTGAACGCCTGGGGGAAATTGCCGAGCGCCTCGCCCGAGTGGCCGATCTGCTCGGCGAACAGGCCGAGGTGGTTGCTGTAGGTGAGCATCTTCTCGAAGACGCCCCTGGCTTCGTGCGCGCGGCCGGCCCGGGTCAGGGCCTCGACGTACCAGAACGAGCAGAGGCTGAAGGTGCCCTCGCCGTCGGCGATGCCGTCGTGGCCGGTGATGGCGTACCGGTTGACCAAGCTGTCGGAGACCAGCTCGTCGCTGATCTTCTCCAGGGTGGCCAGGAAGCGCGGATCGGTCGGCCCGGCGAACTTGACCCGCGGCATGACCAGCAGCGAGGCGTCGAGCAGCTGGCTGCCCGGGTGCATGACGTAGCTCTGCAGGCTCGGGATCCCAGCACTGCTCCTGGACGAAGCGGTACGCCTGGGCGCCCAGCTCGCGCCACCGCTCGACCGGGGCGGGCAGGCCGCGGTCGCGGGCCAGCCGCCCGGCCCGGTCGTAGGCCACCCAGGTCATCAGGGCGGAGTAGGTGAACCGCTGCCGCGGGCCGCGGATCTCCCAGATGCCCTCGTCCGGCTCCGTCCAGTGGTGGCTGAGCCAGTCGAGGCGCTTGGACAGCGCGGTCCACAGGTCCCAGGAGATCGGCGCCTCCTTGTTGTAGAGGTACACCGAGTCCATGATCTCGCCGTAGACGTCGATCTGCAGCTGGTCGGCCGCGCCGTTGCCGATCCGCACCGGCCGCGCGCCGTTGTAGCCCTCCAGGTGGTCGAGCGTCTCCTCGAGGATGTGGTCGCGGCCGTCGACGGTGTACATGATCGAGACGTCGCGCTCGGCCGAGGCCGTCTCGCAGCGCTGCTGCAGCCAGTCCATGAAGCTGGCCGCCTCCTCGAGGAAACCGAGCCGCATGAGGCTGTAGACGGTGAACGAGGCGTCTCGCAGCCAGACGTACCGGTAGTCCCAGTTCCGGGTGCCGCCCGGCTCCTCCGGGCAGCGACGTGGTCGGCGCGGCGATCAGCGCGCCCGTCGGGTGGTAGACGAGCAGCTTGAGCGCGAGGGCGGAGCGCTGGACCACCTCCCGCCAGCGGCCGGTGTAGCGGCACTGGCCGACCCAGTTCCGCCAGAAATCCTGCGTCTTGCTGAACAGCTTGCGGGTCTCGCCTTCGGCGATCGGGTGGAGGTCGCCGTTCCACTCGAGGTGGAAGTCGGCCTCCTCGCCTTCTTTCAACGTGAACGTGGCGGCGACCCCGCCCTCCTCGATCTTGAGGCCGACGTTGGTCCGCAGCACGACCCGGCCGAGCGGCGAGGTGAAGACCGCGCCGACGCCCTCGACGATCTCGACTCGGTGGCCCAGCCGGCCGTAGTCGAACGCCGGGTGGCAGGCGACCTCGAACCTGGCCGTGCCCTTGACCGCGCGTGCCTGCCGGACCAGCAGGTCGCGCGCCCGGCCGACGGGCCTGGTCTCCGGGACCATGAAGTCGATGACCTCGCCCACCGCGTCCCGGCCCTGGAACCGGGTGAGCAGGATGTTGGTGTCGGGGAGGTAGCGCTGCTTCGGCTTGGCGTAGCTGGTCCTGGCGGCCAGCGAGAAGTAGCCGCCCTTCTCCTTGTCGAGCAGGGCGCCGAACAGGCTCGGGGCGTCGAAACGCGCGGGGCAGAACCAGTCGACGGTGCCGTCGGTGCCGATGAGGGCCACCGTCCGCAGGTCGCCGACGATGCCGTGCTCCTCGATCGGGAGGTAGCCGTGCGGTGAGCCGACCCGGCCGGTTCTGTCCCCGGTGCTGAAGTGCTCCATGCCGTAGGTGTTTCCTGTGTGACAGGAGGTACCCGCTGCGGCTGAGTGCTTATTGGCGCTCATGCCGCAGTCGCCCTGCCGGGCGGCGGTCCCGGTCTGATCCGCGTTGGGGGTGCCGGGTTCGCTGTTTCAGCACGGCGTGCCCGGCCGGAGGCCGGGTCTTACCGCCGCTCCGCAGGCGTTTACGCCTCTCCGCCCCACTGGCGGCGAGGGACAGCAGGTTACGGGCCGCGTTCACGTCGCGGTCCATCGACCAGCCCGCACGAGTCGCACGGCGAAGATGCGCTCGGCGAGGGTCAGCTTGGCTTTCACCGACCCGCAGCCCGAGCACTGTCTTGCTCGACGGGTACCAGCGGTCGGCGACGACCAGCGTCCCGCCCTCCCGCGCCGTCTTGTAGGCCAGCATCCGCCGCGCGGCCCCGAACCCCTGGTCGGAGACCGCGCGGGCGAGCTTCCGGTTGGCTGATCATGCCCGGTGACGTTCAGGTCCTCGACGACGACCGTCTCGTACCGGGCTGGCCAGCGCGGTGGTGGCCTTGTGCAGCGCGTCGCGCGCGGACGTTGGCGACGCGGGCGTGGATGCGGGCGAGCCGCGCGGCGCTCTTGCGCCGGCGCGCCGACCCGGCTGCTTGCGGGAGTGCGCGCGGGACGCGCGGCGCAGCTTCCGCAGCGCCGACCGCAGCGGCTTCGGGCCGGCGACCTCGATCACCCGCCCCCGGTCATCCACCCCGGTCAGCAGCGTCTTGACGCCGAGGTCGATCCCGACCGCCGTGCCGGGCCGGGCGTGCGCGCCCGGGCACGTCCCGCTCGACTTCGACGGTGAACGACACGAACCACCGCTGAGCGGTCCGGCTGACACGGTGGCGGACAGGATCCGCGCGGTGCCGTCCTCGATCTTGCGACGCGAGCTTGCCCGTGACTCGTGGGTGCGGATCGGCGCCGAGGCGGGGAAGCGTGACAGTGCGCCCCGGCGCAGCGGATCGACGCCGGTGAGCCGGAACGAGTCGCGGGACTTGCCCTTTCTTCTTCCACCTCGGGAACCCGAGCCGCTTCCCCTTCCGCTGCGCCCTTCCTCGACTTGACGAAGTCGCGCAGCGCCCGGTCGAGGTCCCGGAACGCCTCCTGGTAGGCGCACTTAGAGTTCTCCGCCCACCAGGCCAGGCCCGGGTCGGCTTTCTTCTCCGCGTTCCACAGCTTGTGCAGCTCGGCCGCCGAGTACCACTTCCGCTCGGCCGCGTACCGCTCCTTGCACCTGGCCAGGCCCCAGTTCCACGCGAACCGGGCCGCGCCCGCGTGCGACCGCAGCGCCCGCTCCTGCGCCGGGCGTCGGGTCGAGCGCGAACCTGGTACGCCTGCATCACCTTCACCGCTCGCCCGCCTTCCAGCCGTGGCCGACATTACGGGAACATGGTATCGATCAGGTGCGACATTCCGGTGATCGCATCGAACTGACGCATGCGCGGCTGCGGTCACGGGCTGTCCGATCACCGGTGAGCGCCAGGAAACGCTGAAGACCACCCCCGACGGCAGCAGTCGACAGCCTGAGCGGCCCGGGGCGGATGAGGTCGTTACGCGTAGGGATCGGCCTCGACGACCTCCCTCACCTCGGCTCAGCGCCTGGCGCAGGCTGCCGAGGTCGGCCGAGCCCAGGGCCAGCCGGAGCGCCTGAGGGGCGTGCGCGGACGTCGCGTATGGCTCCGCTGTGGCAACCGAGATGCGCTCGCGGGCGAGGAGCGCCGCTATCCGGTCGGCGCGAGCGTCCTGTGCGCAGCGGGAGCCACGCGAAGTAGGACGACGGGTGGCCGACCAGGGTGCAGGCCGGCGAGGGCGTCGCGGGCGATTGACTGCCGGGCTCTGGCGTCGTCCCGCTTGCCGGCCTCGAGGCGGGCTGACGGTGCCGTCGTCGAGCCAGCGGCAGGCGATCGCGGTGGTGATGGCCGGGGTGTTCCAGGTGGTCACGCGGATCGCGCGCTCGATCGCGGTAACCAGTGGCGCCGGGGCCGAGACGAAGCCGACCCGCAGCCCGGTGGCCACGCTCTTGGACAGCCCGGACACGTAGACGGTGATGTCCGGCGCGAGGGCCGCGATCGGCGGCGGCGCGTTCTCGGCCAGGTAGGCGTAGGAGGCGTCCTCGATGATGAGCAGCCCGTACCGCCGCGCGATCTCGACCAGTCGCGCGCGGGCGGGGGCGTCCATCACCCAGCCGAGCGGGTTGTGCAGCGTCGGCATGGCGTAGACGGCGCGCACCGGCCGGCTTGGCGCACAGCCGCTCGAGCGCGTCGAGATCGGGTCCGCCCTCGGTCGCCGGCAGCGGCGCCAGCTCCAGCCGAAGCGTGTGGGCGAGGACCTTGAAGCCCGGGTAGGTGAGCGCGTCGACCGCGACGACGTCCCCGGCCTGCAGCGCCGCCATGACCGTGGTGGCCAGCCCGTGCTGCGAGCCGTTGACGATCAGGACCTGATCGGCGCCGACCGCGAGCCCGCGCAGCCGCAGGTGACGGGCGACCGCGGCCCGGTCGTGCGGGCGGCCGCGATGGGGCTGGTAGCGCAGCAGAGCCTCGAGATCGCCGGAGGTCGCCAGCTCGCGCAGGGCGCGCGCGCAGCAGGTCGGCCTGGCCGGGGAGCGCGGGGTAGTTGAAGTTGAGGTCGATGGTGTCGGCGGCCGCCGCCTGCTGGTCGATGCCATGGCCCGGGCGGCAGCGCGATGTCGCGGACGAACGTTCCCCGGCCCTGCTCGCCGCTGACCAGGCCCATGGCCTCCAGCTCGGCGTAGACCCGCGACGCGGTCACCAGCGCGATGCCCTCGCGGGCCGCGAGCTGACGGTGGGTAGGCAGCCGGGTCCCCGAGGGCAGGCGGCCCGCGCGGATGTCCGACGCGAACGCGTCGACCACGGCCTTGTAGCGCGAGATCCACCATGGCGCTGATTGTATGCATGACAATTCTTTGACTGTCATGGACGAGGCGAACTAGCGTGAGTCGCGCCATCCGCGAGCGAAAGGAAACTCACCGTGCACATCGCGATCCTCACCTTCGAGGGCTACAACGAACTCGATTCGCTCATCGCGCTCGGTGTCCTCAACCGGGTCAGGAAGCCCGGCTGGCGGGTGTCGATCGCGGCCCCATCGCCCCGGGTGCGCTCGATGAACGGCGTGGTGATCGAGTCGATGGCCAGCCTCGAGGAGGCATGCGAAGCGGACGCGGTCATCGTCGGCAGCGGCCTGCAGACCCGGGAGGTGGTCGCCGACCCGGCCATCATGGGGCAGCTGGGCCGGCTCGACCCGTCGCGGCAGCTGCTGGCGGGCCAGTGCTCGGGGACGCTCGTGCTGGCCAAGCTCGGGCTGCTCGACGGCGTCCCGCCTGCACCGACCTCGCCAGCAAGCCCTGGGTGGTGGCGGCCGGCGTCGAGGTGCTCAACCAGCCCTTCTTCGCCAAGGGGAACGTCGCGACGGCGGGCGGCTGCCTGGCATCGCACTACCTCGCCGCCTGGATCATCGCCCGGCTCGAGGGCGACGACGCGGCGGAAAGCGCGCTGCACTACGTCGCGCCGGTCGGTGAGAAGGAGGAGTACGTCGCCCGCGCCATGCGCAACATCGCGCCCTACCTGGCCGTGACGAGCGGGCTTAGCTGACGGACAGGTCCGTCCGGACCGGGCGGCCCTGGATCGCGAGCCACACGTTGGCCGGCGTCAGCGGCATGTCCGCGTGCACCACGCCGAACGGGGCGAGCGCGTCCACGACCGAGTTGACCACGGCGGGGGCGGAGCCGACGGTGGCCGACTCGCCGATGCCCTTGGCGCCGATCGGGTGGTGCGGAGACGGCGTGACCGTCGCGCCGAGTTCGGGCGAGGGGCACTCGAGCGCCGTCGGCAGCAGGTAGTCCATGAAGGAGCCGCCCAGGCAGTTGCCGATCTCGTCGAACGATATGACCTGCATCAGGGCGATGCCGATGCCGTCGGCCAGGCCCCGGTGCACCTGTCCCTCGACGATCATCGGGTTGATGCGGACGCCGCAGTCGTCGACCGCGATGAACCGGCGGACCTTGACCTCGCCGGTGCCCGGGTCCACGTCGGTGACGCAGATGTAGGCGCCGAAGGGAAACGTCAGGTTGGGCGGGTTGTACACCGCCGACGCGTCCAGGTGGCCCTCGATTCCGGCCGGCAGCTCAAGCGACGAGTGCGCCGCCATCGCGATCTCGGCGATGCCGAGGGCCTGGTCGGGGTCGCCGCGAACGCGCCACTTGCCGTCCTGCCAGTCCAGGTCGTCGGCGGCCGCCTCGAGCATGGCCGCGGCCACCAGCCGGGCCCGGTCGCGGACCTTCCTGGCGACGACGACCGCCGCGGCGCCCGACACCGGGGTGGATCGCGATCCGTAGGTGCCGAGGCCGTACGGCGTCCGGTCGGTATCGCCGTGCACGACCTCGACGTCGTCGGGCGACAGGCCCAGCTCGTGGGCCACCAGCTGCGCGAACGTGGTCTCGTGGCCCTGGCCCTGGGACTGCACCGAGATGGAGAGCACCGCCTTCCCGGTGGGGTGCACCCGCAGGTCGGCGCCGTCGGCCATGCCGAGGCCGAGGATGTCCATCTTGCTGCGCGGGCCCGCCCCGACCGCCTCGGTGAAGAAGCTCAGCCCGATCCCCATGTACTCGCCGCGGGCGCGCCGCTCCGCCTGCTCGCGGCGGAGCTTGTCGTAGCCCGCCATGTCCAGCGCCAGCTGGAGCGCCCTCGGGTACTCGCCCGAGTCGTACTGCCAGCCGGTCGGGCTCGTGTACGGGAACTGCTCGGGCCGCAGCAGGTTGCGCATCCGCAGCTCGGCCGGGTCCATCCCGAGCTTGCGGGCGAGCATGTCCGTCAGCCGCTCGACCAGGTACACGGCCTCGGTGACGCGGAACGAGCAGGAGTAGGCGACACCGCCCGGCGCCTTGTTCGTGAACACGCCGGTGACCTCGCAGTACGCCGCCTTTACCTGGTAGGAACCGGTGAAGATGTGGAAGAAGCCGGCCGGGAACTTGGACGGCTGCGCGGCCGCGTTGAACGCCCCGTGATCGGCCAGCACCCGCGCGCGCAGGCCGAGGATCTCGCCGTCGGCGGTCGCGGCGATCTCCCCGTGCATGTGGTAGTCGCGGGCGAACGCGGTCGACATCAGGCTCTCCGACCGGTCCTCGACCCACTTCACCGGCCGCCCGGTCTCCATCGCGGCCGCGATCGCGCACACGTAGCCCGGGTAGAGGGGAACCTTGGCGCCGAAGCCGCCGCCCAGGTCGGGCGAGACGATCCGGATCTTGTGCTCGGGCAGCCCGGTCACGGTCGCGTACATCGTGCGATGGGCGTGCGGGGCCTGGCTGGTCGACCACGAGCGTCAGCCTGCCGCTGGTGGCGTCGTACTCGGCGATCGCGCCGCAGGTCTCGAGCGGCGCCGGGTGCGAGCGCGGGTAGAGCATGTCGCACTCGACCACCACGTCGGCCGCGGCGAAGGCCGCGTCGGCGGCCGCCTTGTCGCCGGCGCTCCAGTCGAAGACGCGGTTGCCGCCGGGCAGGTCCTCGCGGACCACCGGCGCGCCGGGCTCGAGCGCGGTCAGGGCGTCCATCAGCGGCGGCAGCGGCTCGTAGTCGACCGCGATCAGCTCGAGCGCGTCCCGGGCGGCGTACCGGTCCGTCGCCACCACGAACGCGATCTCCTGGCCCTGGAACCGCACCTTGTCGGTGGCCAGCACCGACTGCACGTCGCCGAAGAGCGTGGGCATCCACGCCAGGCCCCGTTCGGCCAGGTCCGCGCCGGTGAGCACGGCCACCACCATCGGGTGGGCGCGGGCGGCGGTGGCGTCGACCGAGACGATCCTGGCGTGCGCGAGCGGGCTGCGCAGGATCGCGCCGTGCAGCATGCCGGGCAGCGCGACGTCGTCGATGAAGGTGCCCTGCCCCTTGATGAACCGCGCGTCCTCCTTGCGCGGGAGCGACCCGTAAGCGTGGCTCATGCTGGTCGCCCTCGCCTTCAGCCTGCGCCGCCGTCGTGCTTGGCGGCCCACAGCACCGACCGGACGATGTTCTCGTACCCGGTGCAGCGGCAGACCTGGCCGGATATCGCCTCGCGGATCTCGTCGGCGGTCGGATCGGGGTTGTGATCGAGCAGCCAGCGGGCGGTCATCAGCATGCCGGGCGTGCAGAAGCCGCATTGCAGCCCGTGGCAGGTGGCGAACGCCTCCTGCACCGGGTCGAGCGCGGCGCCGCGGGCCAGCCCCTCGACGGTGGCGATCTGCCGCCCGTCCGCCATCACGGCGAGCACCGTGCACGACTTGACCGGCGTCTCATCCAGCCAGACCACGCAGGCGCCGCAGTTGGACGTGTCGCACCCCCAGTGCGAGCCGGTCAGCCGCAGCTCGTCGCGGAGGAAGTGGATGAGCAGCAGCCGCGGTTCGACCACCCGCGGTGTAGTCGGTTCCGTTGACGGTGACGGTGATCTTCACGACGCCAGCTCGCCGGCCCGGCGGACGGCGATCCGCAGCACCCGGGCGGTGAGCTCCCGGACCAGGTGCCGCTTGTACTCGGCCGGGCCGCGCTGGTCGGAGACCGGACGGCAGTGCTCGGCCGCGATCTCGCCCGCCCGCGCGAGGGTCTGCTCGTCGGCCGCCCGGCCGCGCAGGAACTCCTCGGCCTCGGCCGCGACGAAGCCGGCCGCGCCGACCGCCGTCAGCCCGATGCCGACGTCGGTGATCAGGCCGCCGGTGAGCCAGACGGCCGCCCCGGCGGCGCCGATCGGCCAGTCGCCCGCCCGGCGGGCCACCTTCAGGTACGCGCTGCCGCTGCCGGCCCTGATCGGCAGCCTGATCTCGGTCAGCATCTCGGCCGGGCCGACGACGGTCTCGTACGGCCCGGTGTGGAACGCCCGAGCGGACACCTCGCGCCTGCCGTCGGGCCCGTGGATGATCATCGACCCCTTCAGCGCGGCGAACGCGGCCGACAGGTCTTCCGACGGGTCGGCCTGGCACAGCGACCCGCCGATGGTGCCCCAGTTCCTGACGATCGGGTCCGCGATCACCCGCTCGGCGTCGTGCAGGATCGTGAAGTGCTCGCCCGCCAGCGTCGCCGCCAGCAGGTCGGCGTGCCTGGCGAGCGCGCCGATGCGCAGCTGGCCGCCGACTCGCTCGATATAGCGCAGCCCTCGGATCCCGTTGACGTCGATGAGCACCTCGGGCTGCACGAGCCGCAACTTCATCATCGGTATCAGGCTGTGACCGCCCGCCAGGATCCTGGCCGCCGGCTGGTACCTGGCCAGCAGCGCGAGCGCCTGCTCGACGCTGGCGGCCTTCTCGTATTCGACTTGCGCGGGGACCTGCAAGCCCACCTCCCGGGCGGGGGCGTCGCGCGCTCCGTGCGCGGGCCCGTCTGATGTCGTACGTTACGTTCTAAGTGCACGCCGATGCAGGCTGGCCCTCCCGGTGCGCTGATGTTCGGGATGGAGTGTGCGATGACACTGACGCAGCTGAACGCCTTCGTCCTGGTCGCCCGGCTCGGGTCGGTGCGGGCCGCGGCGGGCGCGCTGAGCGTCAGCGAGTCGGCCGTGTCGCAGGCGATCACCGCCCTCCGGCAGGATCTCGGTGACCAGCTGATCACCCGCAGCCAGGCGGGCATGACGCTGACCCCGGGCGGCACCCGGCTGGTCGGCATCGCGTCCCAGATCGTCATGCTCGGGGCCGATGCGCACGCCGCCGTCCGCGCCGCGCAGGGCGCCCCCGAGCAGCTGCGCGTGGTCGCCACCTCGACGTTCGCCGAGTTCGTGGCCGGGCCGCTGATGGAGGCGTTCCGCCGCCGGTTCGCCGGGGCGGTGGAGGTCACGACCGGGGTGGCGGCTTCCGGCGAGCAGGCGGTGCTGATCGCGAACCGGCTGGCCGACGTCGCCTTCGGCGACGGGGTGACCGGTGAGCACGAGCTGCCGATCGTCAGCGAGCCCATCTTCAAGTACCGGCTGGTCGTGGTCGGCCCGGGGGAGGGCACGGCCCAGCCGCGGCCGCGCGGGCCCGCCCGGCAGTGGCGCTGGCTGGTGGACCCGTCCGGCACCGATCCGGACAGCGGGACCGCCCGGACGCTGCGCCGCCTCGGGATCGCCGACAGCAACATCGGGGTGTTCCAGAGCCAGACCGCCGCCTGGGCGGCGGCGGCCGACGGGGCCGGGGTGGCGCCCGCGATCGAGCACCTGGTGTCGCAGCAGCTGCGGCGGGGCGAGCTGTCGGTCGTCGACACGCCGGGATTCCCGGCCGAGGAGTGCTGGCACGTGACCCTGCTCGAACGGGAGCGCCGCAGCACCGCGGTGAGCGCGCTGCGGAGGTTCCTTGGCACCCCGGAGGCGATGCACCTGATTCGGTCGCCCGGCGCGGGCGTGCCGCCGTCCCGCTTCAAGCCCCCGGTTTACGTCACGATCTGGTCGTGAAACCGCCCATTTGTTTGCCATGTTCACCCAGTGAACTCGTCGATTAAGCGACAGCTTATTTGGCTGTTGCGGCATTGTTAAGTGCGCGTCACCATACGACTAAATTCCGTTACCGTCCGCGCCTGCGCCCGGATGGTGCCGCTGCGACGGAGGGAGATCGTTGTATGGCCATCGAGTCCGACGGGCACAGCAAGGACAATCCGCGGCTGTTCGAGCTGATTGAGGACGCGCCCAAGACCGGGAAGAGCCCCACCGTGTGGGCCTGGCCGCAGCTCGTCGACTACCTCAAGATCGCCGGCCAGCCGGTCTCCGGCCCGTGGCCGCCGCACCAGGAGCCCAGGCCGGACCCCGACTACGAGTCGGGCCCGCAGGCGGTTCCCGACCCCCACTCCGTCGTCCGGACGCGTGACCTGGCCGGCGACGACACGCCCGCTGAGCGGAGGAATTGAATGTTCCCATCGCGGTTCCGCTACGAGGCGCCGCACTCCCTGGACGAGGCGATCGGCCTGCTGCACGGCGGCGACTACGTCAAGGTGCTGGCCGGCGGCCAGAGCCTGGTGCCGATGATGAAGCTGCGCTTCGCCTCGCCGGAGATGATCGTCGACATCAACAACCTGCCCGGGCTGGCGTACCACCGGACGGACCCCGACGGCAGCCTGCGCATCGGCGCGCTCTGTCGGCACGCCGACCTCGAGCGCTCGGACCTGCTCAAGGGCACCCAGCCGACCATGGCGGCGGCGGCCCCGCTGGTGGCCGACCCGCTGGTGCGGAACCGGGGCACGCTGGTCGGGTCGCTCTGTCATGCCGACCCGCAGGGCGACTGGGCCTCGGTGCTGCTGGCGCTGGGCGGCTCGGTGATCGCGCAGGGCCCGGGCGGCAGGCGCGCGATCCCGCTGGCCGAATTCGTGACCGGTCCCTTCCAGAACGTGCTCGAGCACGACGAGATCGCGGTCGAGGCGGTCGTCCCCGCGGCCCGAGGGGCCAGGTCGGGCGGGTACCTGAAGCTCGAGCGGCGGGTGGGGGACTTCGCCACCGTCGGGGTCGCGGTCGCCATCGAGACGTCAGGGACCACCGTCGTCCGGGCGGGTATCGCGCTGACCGGCGTCGGCGGATCGACCATCGGCGCCACCGAGGCGGCCCAGGCGCTGACCGGGCAGCCGCTCACGGCCGACGGCATCGCCGAGGCGGCCGAGCTGGCGGCGGCCGCGGCCCAGCCGAGGACCGACCACCGCGGCACCGCCGAGTACAAGCGGCAGCTGGTGCGGGTCTTCGTCAAGCGCATCCTGGCGGGCAGCCAACCCGCTGCGGCAACCGGAGAACCTGCGGAAAGGGCGGCGTGATCATGACGATGGTCCAGGACGACCTCAGCGATGAGGCGCCGGATGAGTTCCCGGTCCGCCGGATCAAGTTCACCGTCAACGGCAGGAAGAAGCTCGCCGAGGTCGAACCCCGGCTGCTGCTGGCCGACCTGATCCGGCGCGGCGTCGGGCTGACCGGCACCCACCGGGGGTGCGACACGACCAACTGCGGTGCCTGCACGGTGCTGGTCGACGGCCGCGCGATCAAGTCCTGCACGATGCTAGCCGTGCAGGTCGACGGCCGCGAGGTCACGACCGTGGAGGGCCTGGCCACCGCCAGCGAGCTGCACCCGATCCAAGAGGGGTTCAAGCAGGAGCACGGGCTGCCAGTGCGGCTTCTGCACCCCGGGCATGATGCTGGCGGCCAAGGAGCTGCTCGACCGGAACCCCGACCCGACCGAGGAAGACGTGCGGTGGGCGATATCCGGCAACCTGTGCCGCTGCACCGGCTACCAGAACATCGTCAAGTCCGTGCTGTGGGCTGCCGAGAAGCTGCGGGCGGAGGGATAGACGGTGACTACTACAGCTGACGAATCGCGGGCGCTCGACGAGATCAAGATCGGCGGCCTCGGCTCCAGCCGCAAGCGGGTCGAGGACGACCGCTTCATCCGGGGCAAGGGCAACTACACCGACGACGTGGTGCTCCCCGGCATGCTGCACATGGAGATCCTGCGCAGCCCGCTGCCGCACGCGCGGATCAAGTCGATCGACGCCAGCCGGGCGTGGGCGCTGCCCGGCGTCCGCCTGGTGCTGACCGGCGAGATGATGGCGACCAGGAACCTGGCCTGGATGCCCACCCTCTCCTACGACACCCAGGCGGTGCTCGCGACCGACAAGGTGCGCTTCCAGGGCCAGGAGGTCGCCTGCGTCATCGCCGACGACCCGTACATCGCCAAGGACGCGTGCGAGCTGATCGACGTCGACTACGAGCCGCTGCCGGTCATCGTCAACCCGTGGCAGGGGCTGGACCCGGACGCGCCGGTGATCCGCGACGACAAGGTCAACCAGGCCGACAACGTCGTCTACAACTGGGAGGTCGGCGACAAGGCGGGCACCGACCGGGCCTTCGAGCGGGCCGACGTGATCTCCAAGCTGGAGCTGCACTACCCCCGCAGCCACCCGTCGCCGATCGAGTGCTGCGGCTCGGTCGCCGACTTCAACCGGGCCACCAGCAAGCTCACGGTCTACATGACCAGCCAGGCGCCGCACATCATCCGGGCCGCGGTCGCGATGGTGGCCGAGATCCCCGAGCAGATGATCCGGATCATCTCGCCCGACATCGGCGGCGGCTTCGGCAACAAGGTGCCGATCTACCCGGGCTACGTCTGCTCGATCCTGGCCTCGATCCTGCTCGAGCGCCCGGTCAAGTGGATCGAGGACAAGACCGGCAACCTCATCTCGACCGGGTTCGCGCGCGACGTCTACCTCAAGGGCGAGATGGCGCTGCGACGCGACGGCAAGATCCTCGGCTTCCGGATGCACACCGACGCCGACCACGGCGCGTTCTTCGCCGACGCGCAGCCGAGCAAGTTCAAGATCGGCCTGATCCACTCCGCGTTCGCCGCCTACGACGTCCCGGTCGCGCACCTGACCGCCCGCGGCGTTTACACCAACAAGGCGCCCGGCGGCGTGGCGTACCGGTGCTCGTTCAGGGTGACCGAGGCGATGTTCTTCCAGGAACGCATGGTGCAGGAGGCCGCCAACGACCTCGGCATGGACCAGGCCGCGTTCCGGAGGATGAACTTCGTCGCCGACGACGACTTCCCGCACCGCACCCCGCTCGGCTTCCTGACCGACTCCGGGCAGTACGCCAAGTGCCTGGACGTCGGCCTCAAGGCCATCGACTACGAGAACTTCAGGGAGCAGCAGGCAGAAGCGCGCAAGCGGGGGCGTCTGCTCGGCCTGGGCATCTCCACGATGACCGAGCCGCTCGGCGCGGGCAACAGCCGGGAGTACGACATCCTCGGCATCAAGATGTTCGACTCGGCCGATCTCAAGCTGCACATGACGGGCAAGGCGATCCTCCGCACCGGCGCCAAGTCCCAGGGGCAGGGGCACGAGACCACCTGGGCGCAGATCATCGCCCACGAGCTCGGCATCCCGGCCGACGACGTGGTGGTGGAGGAGGGCGACACCGACACCGCGCCGTTCGGCATGGGCACCTACGCGTCCAGGTCCACCCCGGTCGCCGGGGCGGCCGTCGCCATGGTCGCCCGCAAGATCCGGGCCAAGGCCCGCAAGCTGGCCGCGCACCTGCTCGAGGTGTCGGAGGAGGACGTCGAGTGGGAGCTCGGCCGGTTCTACGTGCGCAGCGCGCCGCAGCGCGGCGTGTCCATCCAGGAATGCGCGATGGCCGCCTACAGCAACATGCCGGACGGCATGGAGCCCGGCCTCGAGAACACCGCCTACTACGACCCGCCCAACCTCACCTGGCCGTTCGCCGTCTACATCGTCACCGTCGAGGTGGACCCGGAGACCGGCGTGTGGGACGTGCTGAAGATGGTCGCGGTCGACGACTGCGGGGTCCGGATCAACCCGATGATCGTCGAGGGCCAGATCATGGGCGGGCTGACCGAGGCCTACGCGATGGCCAGCATGCAGTTCATCACGTTCGACGCCGACGGCAACTGCGTCGGCTCGAACTACATGGACTACCTGCTGCCGACCGCCTGGGAGACCCCCGGCTTCGAGCTGCACAGCGAGGTCGTGACGCCGTGCCCGCACCACCCGATCGGCGCCAAGGGCATCGGCGAGTGCGCCGCCGTGGGCGGGCCCGCCGCCTTCGTCAACGCGGTCATGGACGCGCTGGGCGAGACCGGAGTCAGGAACATCGACATGCCGCTGCTGCCGGACCGGGTCTGGGAGGCGCTCACCTATCGCCGGGACGTGTCCGGTTTCCCGCCGGTGCGGCAGGACTAGCGGCGGGCCCGGCCAGGCGGAGGGGACGAGGAGGAGAGATGAACGGTCTGGGAGTGCTCGGGCGAATCGGCGAGCTGGCCCGCAGCGGCCAGACCTTCGCGCTGGCCACGGTGGTCTGGCGGCAGGGGCCGTCGTCGAGCAAGCAGGGCTCGCGCGCCATCATCACCGCCGACGGCCAGCTGGACGGGTGGATCGGCGGCGCCTGCGCCGAGCCGGTCGTGATCCGCGAGGCGAAGCAGGTCATCTCGGACGGGAACGCCCGGCTGCTGCTGCTCGGCGCCCCTGACCAGTTCGGCACGGTCGTGCCGGAAGGGATGACGGTGGTGCCGATCTCGTGCCAGAGCGAGGGCGCGCTCGAGATCTACATCGAGGCGGTGCTCCCGGTGCCGCACCTGGTGATCGTGGGCGGCTCGCCGATGACGCGCACCCTCGCCGAGCTGGCCCGGGCCCTGGACTGGAGCACGGACCTGCTCGGCACGCGCGGAGTTCAGGCCGGGCTGCGCGAGCGAGCGGTCGATGGTCATCGTCGCCACCCAGGGGCACGGCGACGAGGACATGATCGAGCGCGCGGTCGCCATGCACCCGGCCTACCTCGGACTGGTCGCGTCCCGCCGCCGGCGGCGAGGCGGTGCTCGGCTACCTCGCCGAGCGCGGCGTGCCCAAGGACCGGCTGGACAGGGTGCACGCGCCGGCCGGCCTCGACCTCGGCAAGACGACCCACGAGGAGATGGCCGTCGCCATCCTCGCCGAGCTGGTGCAGCTGCGCGCCTCCGGCGCCTTCACCGAGGTGCCCGCAGCCCCGGGCCGCGCGGCAGGAGCGAGCTGCGACTGGCCGAGGCCGTCGACCCGGTCTGCGGGATGACGGTCATGGCGGGCGGCGTCGGGCCTGCCGCTCGAGCACGACGGGCGCACCTACTACTTCTGCTGCGCCGGCTGCCGCCGGACATTCGAGGAAGACCCAGTTGCCTACATCAAGGCGGTGCTGAAGTGATAATCGCCAGCGACTTCGAGGTCGCCCAACCGGTCGACAAGGTGTGGCGGTTCTTCGACAACATCCCGCAGGTGGCGTCCTGCCTGCCGGGCGCGGAGCTGACCAAGGACCTCGGCGACGACAAGTACGAGGGCCGGGTCGCGATCCGCATGGGGCCGGTCCGGATGCAGTTCGCCGGCACCGCCGACATCACCGAACGCGACGACGCCGCCAAGCACATCGTCGTGCACGCGGCGGGCGCCGACGAGAAGGGCCGCGGCCAGGCCGCCATGGTGGTCAGCGCCACGCTGTCGCCGAAGGGACGCGGCACCAAGGTCGCGGTCACCCAGGATCTCCAGCTGTCCGGGGCGGCGGCGCAGTACGGCCGGGGCATGATCTCCGACGTCTCCGCCATTTTGATGCGCGACTTCGCGGTGAACATGCAGGACCGGATCGAGCGGATCGACCGCGGCGAGTCGGCCGAGCAGATCGCCGCCGCCAGCAGCCGGCAGCTCGGTCAGCGGCTTCACGATCGCCCTGCGGGCCACCCGGATGGCGCTGACCCGCGTCTTCCGCCGGTTCTTCCTCCCCTACCAGCCCACGGCGAGCTACGCGAAAGGAGGGCCAGCCATGGTCCTGTGGTGGATCGGCAACGCGATCCTGCTCGCGGTGGTCCTGCCCGTCGTGATCTACCTGCTCAACCGGGTGCTCGCGGCCCTGGAGCGGATCCGCGCGGCCAGCGACGACATCCTGGCGGGCGGGGTCGGCCTGATCGGCGAGCTCCAGGGTGTCCCCGACGGCCTGGCCGTCACGGACAAGACCATCGAAGAAGTGAAGGTCGGCGCGGTCCGCTACGCGGGCTCCGTCGCGAAACTACTCGGCTAGCGAAGGAGCGGAAACATGCCAGCAGCAGCCTGGTTGACCATCGCCGTCGCGGGCCTGATCATCGTGTTCACCGCCGTCGGCCTGATCAGGATCGTGCTCCACCTGTACGCGATCCGCACCACGCTCCGGGCCCTCACCGGCGGCGTGCAGGTCGTCGACCAGCTCACGTCCACCGTGCCCGCCCGGCTGACCTCGGTCAACGCGAACCTCAAGCCGGTCCGCGACTTCTGCGAAACGGTGTAGGCGATGACCACTGACTGGACCATCGGCTACGTGATCGGCGGCGTCGTCGTGCTCGCGGTGGTCGTCCTCGGTGACGGCGATCCTGGTGCTCGCCAAGCAGATCGGCGACGAGGAGCCGAAGATCAACGCCGCGCTCGAGGGCGCCGTCCGCAACACCGCGCCGCTCGCGCGCGCTGCGCACCACGATCGAGCACGCCACCATCATCATCGCCGGGCTGCAGCGCGGCCGGGCCCGGCTGGGAGGATAGCGATGAACCCCACCGAGCACACCCTGTGGGTGTCCGTCATCATCGTCGGCTTCGTCGTCGTGGTGGCCGTCGCGGCGCTGCTCAGCCTGCTCATCTACCTGATCAAGCGGATCGACCACCGGGTCGACACGATCGGCGCGACGCTCACGGCGGCGAAGGCCAACACCGCCGACACCGTGCTGATCCCGCAGGTGGCTGACCGGCGTCGACGCGGTCCTGGCCGAGGGGCTCGAGCACCACCTGTTCCTCGGCCGGGTACTCGGAAAAGGTCGAAGTCATGACGGTGCTCGTAGTCCTGACGGTTGTCGTCATCGCCGCGCTGATCGCGGGCCTGGCCTTTTACCTGTACTGGGCGGGCACGCTGCTCGACCGGATCGGCGCGAAGCTCGAGGGCGCGGCCGAGCATCGTGCACGGCATCGAGGCCGACGCCGAGCTCATCGAGCCGGGCGTCGACCACATCAACCGGACCGGCGGCGTCGTCGCCGGGGCGCTGCCGCTGCTGTACGGCATGGCCGAGGGCATCGTCACCGGGGTCACGCCCGCGGGAGCCGGCGCCCGAGGTCCCCGAGCCGCCCGGCCCGCCTCCGGCACCCGCCGCTCCCGGCTGCTCGCCGCCGTCGGCTACGGATCGCACTCGCGAGGGGCTTAGCAGAAGCGGAGCGGAAGCGGCTGGCGGGTACGATCCGGACGCGCGGCGTGACGTCGTGCTCGCCGCCGGGAGCACTGGCCTGGCACCGCTCAAGGCGATCATCGAGCAGGCCGCCGGCCTTGGCGACCCGCCGCGGATGCACCTGGTCTTCGGCGCGCGTACCGCCGCCGACCTCTATGACCTCGCCGACCTTGAGAAGATGGCCGGACGGTGGCCGTGGCTGACGGTGACGCCCGCCGTGTCCGAGGAGCCCGACTACCGCGGGGAGACGGGAACGGTCGCGGACATCATCGGCCGGCGGGTGCCGCTGACCGACCGGGATGCTTACATATGCGGATCATCGGCGATGGTCGCGGCGACGGTGAACCGGCTGCACTCGCTTGGCATGCCACAGGACCATATCTACGTCGAGGATTTTGGTTGGAGTGAATCATGACTCACGCGAATAGCGAGCTGCTGACGCCGGAGCGAGTGCGGTCGGCGGCTTTCACGCCGACCCGGCTCGGGCGCCGCGGTCTCGACGAGGCGGAGGTCCGCTCTTTCTGTGAGTGGGTTTCCGATGGACTCCGGCTGCTGCTGAACGACAACAGCATGCTGCAGGCGGAGATCCTGCGGTTGCGTGAGCGGCTGCTCGGGGGCAGGGGAATTGGCGCCCGGCCGGAGGACGCCCACATCCAGGCGGTGAACTTGCTGTCGAACGCGCAGCAGACCGCCGACCGTTATGTGGCCGACGCGCAGAAATACAGCCGGGAACTCGCCGTGGACGCCCGCATGCGCCGCGATGAGATTATGCGCGAGGCGAAGGTGCGCGCCAGCATGATCCTGGAGGCGGCGCACACGAGCGCGAGCGAGGCCGCCGACACCGCCCGTGCCGCCGGCGACCTGCCCCAGGCGTCGCAGCAGCAGGAACTCCAGGCCGAACTGGCTTACCTGCGGACGTTCAGCGAAGTATGCCGCACCCACCTGCGCGCGTACATGGAATCGCTTACCCGCTCGGTCGATGAGTGGGAGCGGGCCGACCGCAACGGCGGGCTCGCGGCGAGGGACCCTGCCGCCGTCTCCAACCAGCACGTCTTATCTCCGGTCAAGAGTCAGCCGCTTCCGTTCGGGATAAGGGTTTTAGTTCTTTGGCCTTTGATCCGGGCCGCGCCGGGTCACCGGAGACGTGGTCGGAGCGGCCGAGTACTCGCCGATCCACTCGTCCTTCCACGCGTGGTCGTACTGCTGCTCGTTGCAGCTCGGCCGGTAGACCGCGATCAGCTCGCGGGTGATCTGCTCGCGATGGGCGCCGGACCCGCCCGGCACCTCGTAGGTGCAGACGTAGACCTTCCACTTCGACCCGGCCCGGCTGATCCAGCACGGCGCCTTCTGGTGCTTGAACGGGAACCGCTCGGCCGCCAGGTTGTCGGCGTGGCCGACGTAGATCACGGCGTAGTTCTCCGGCTTGGCCGCGGGCTCCGGCTTGTACATGACCGCGTACACCGCAGCCGTCGGCGGCGGGGTCCAGCCGCCGAGCAGCCGGGGGCCCTCGAACGGATACCCAGCGAGCGAGCCGAGCCGGATCATCGCAGCTCGCTGGCTTCCTCGGCCTCGCTGACGGCCTCGGCGGCGACAATCGGCGCGGCCGGCAGCCCGGCCGTCGCCGCCGCCGCGACGAAGACCTCGGTCGCCGCGGCGATGGCGTCCTCACGGCTGTCGGCCACGACGACCATCCGCGCGCCGTACCGGTTGGTGCCGATGCCGGAGGCGATGCCGTCACTGGCGGCGACGGCGTCGGCCAGCTCGACTACTTCCTCGCGGCTGAAGACGCGGTCGCCTTCCGCCTCGAGGCCGACGCTCCACCTCACGGCATCCTCCTCATCGCCTTCAACTCGCCTAGTTCAACGCCGGCAGCGCTCGCGCCAGCTCTTCCAGGCTAGCGAGGTCGTGCCCGGACAGCAGCAGGTCGATGTGCGGCGCCGCCACCATCATGCCCAGCGTGCTCGGCCGAAAATCCCGGTTGTCGCCTTTGTGCGGGTTCAGCCACACGATGCGGTGGCAGAGCCGCCCCAGCCGCTCCATCGCCAGCGCGAGCACCTCGGGATCGCCCCGGTCAAGCCCGTCCGAGCAGATCACCACCACCCCGCCCCGGCACAGGCCGCGCCGGCCCCACTGCCGGACGAAGGCGTCGAGCGACTGGCCGATCCGGGTGCCGCCCTCCCAGTCGACCACCGCCCGCGCCGCCTCCTCGAGCGCCGCGTCGACCCGCTGGCGGGACAGCTCCCTGGTGATGCGGGTGAGCCTGGTCCCGAAGCAGAACACCTCCACCCGCCCGGCCGCGTGGCTGGCCGTGTGCGCGAACTGGAGCAGGTGCCGGGAGTAGTCGGCCATCGACCCGGAGACGTCGAGGATCAGCACCAGCGGCCGGAGCTTGGTCTTGCGCTGCCGGAAGAACAGCCGGCCGGGCGGCTCCCCGTGCATCCGCATCGATTCCCTGATCGTCGCGCGCAGGTCGGGCTCGGTCCCCCGGCCGGACGCGGGCCTGGTCCGGCGGGTGCGGCGGCGCGGCGGGGTCAGCCGCATCCGGGCCATGATCTTGCGCAGCGCGGCCAGCTCGTCCGGCGTGCAGGCGGTGAACGACCGGTGCTTGAGCGCGTCCACGTCGGACGCCATCCAGCCGAGGACCGGCCGCTGCTGTTCCTCCTCGGGACCAGGCTCGGTGCCCGGCATCACCAGCGCCGCCTCGGCTTCCGCGACCGCGTCCGCGCTGAACTTCAGCTCGCCTCTGCCTGGCCCCTCCTCATCGAGGAAGTACCGGCGGAAGACCTGGTGGTACATGGGATCGTCCTCATGGCGGCTGACCAGGGTGGCCCGCCCGGCCCAGTACAGGTCGACCAGGTCGGTCGGGTCGAGCGGGGTCATGGCGGCGAAGTAGGCGAGCACGTCGCCGCTGCCGACGGTCAGCCCGGCCGCCCGCAGCTCGCCGGTGAAGCCGACGAGCACGCCGGTGAACGGGTCAGCCACCGGAGATGATCTCCGCCAGGTTCTCCCGCACCAGGTCGAGGTCGTCACGGTCCTTCACGACCGCGCCGAGGGTGTCGCTGGCGGTCTCCGGCGTCAGCTCGATGTCGCCGAGGACACCGAGCGTGCGGACCCAGTCGATCGTCTCGGCGACCCCGGGCGGCTTGGCCAGGTCCAGTTCCCGCAGCCGCTGCGCGGCCGCCACGACCTTGCCGATGAGCCGCCCGGCCGCCGCGGGCTCGCGGATCGCGACGATCTCGGCCTCGCGCGCGGCCGTGGGGTACCCGATCCAGTGGTAGAGGCAGCGCCGGCGGAGCGCGTCGTGCAGCTCCCTGGTCCGGTTGGAGGTCAGGATCACCACCGGTGGCGTGTCCGCCCTGATCGTGCCGAGCTCCGGGATCGTGATCTGGAAGTCGGACAGCATCTCGAGCAGGAACGCCTCGAACTCGTCGTCGGCCCGGTCGACCTCGTCGATCAGCAGCACCGCCCGGTCGCCCTGCCTGATCGCCTCGAGCAGCGGCCGTTCGAGCAGGAACTTCGGACCGAACAGCTGGTCGACCGATCGCTCGTCGGCCGCCTGGTCGGGCGAGAGCGCCCTGATCTGCAGCATCTGGCGCGCGTAGTCCCACTCGTACAGCGCCTGGCCGACGCTGATGCCCTCGTAGCACTGCAGCCGGATCAGCGTGCGGCCGAAGACGTCGGCCAGCACCTTCGCGACCTCGGTCTTGCCCACCCCGACCTCGCCCTCGAGCAGCACCGGGCGGCGCAGCGAGAGCGACATCAGCAGGGTGGTGGCGAGCCCGCGGTCGGCCAGGTAGCCGCCGTCGCGCAGGCGCTGGGTGAGCTCGGGGACGGTTCCGGGGTAATCCACGTGGCCGACGGTCTCAGCCAGCGTCCGTCGAGTCCGGCGGCAAGATGAGATCGCGCAGGCTCCCGGCCGGGCCGAGCTTGCCCTCGCGCTCCAGCCGGGCCCGCCAGGCGGCGCTGCGGTCGGCTTCGTCCGCGCCGGCGAAGTCGTCGAACCCGACGCCCGCGTCGGACATCTTCTTGCACGCCTTGGTCTCGCAGTCGTCGCCCAGGTCGATGTCGGTCTGCGCCTGGCTCCGCCATAGATCCCGGAGTACTTCCAGCGCGTCCGCGCCCGGTTTGCCCATTGACGGACACCCCCTGTCTCGAGCTGAAGCGTATACGTGACTGTAACTCCGGATCGGGGAACCGGACGAGCCAGGATTAAGGCAATTCTTAATCGGCCGCGGCTGGCCCGGAGGGGACGTAATAGCTCCTGGTAAACTCGCCGTTGCGCAGCGAGACTTCTGGGGGTGACGTTGACCGCGGAGACACTGTTCCAGGCTGCCGCCGTGCCCGGGCTGACCCGCAGCGACCCGCACGGCCCGGGCATCACCAGGGAGCGGGCCGACGGCGGCTTCCGCTACCGCGATCCGTCCGGCGCGCAGATCATCGGCGAGCAGGAGCTGCTGCGCATCCACGCGCTCGCCATCCCGCCCGCCTGGCAGGACGTCTGGATCTCGCCCGACCCGCTCGGTCACATCCAGGCCACCGGCGTCGACAGCCGCGGCCGCACCCAGTACCGGTATCACCCGGTCTGGCGCGAGCAGCGCGACGCCCAGAAGTTCAGCCACATGCTCCGGTTCGCAGGCGCGCTGCCGGTGCTGCGGTCGGCCGCGGTGCGCGACCTGGGCGGGCGTCAGCTCGACCGGGACCGGGTATCGGCGGCGGCGGTCCGGCTGATCGACCTCGGCCTGTTCCGCATCGGCGGCGAGAAGTACGCCGAGCTCGACCATCACTACGGCGCCACCACGCTGCGCAAGAGCGACGTGAAGCTGGTGCGGGGCGGGGTCGCGTTCGACTACATCGCCAAGGAGGGCAAGCGCCGCACGATCACCGTCACCGACCCCGGGGTGAGCTCGACCGTGCGGGCGCTGATCCGCAGCGGCAGCGACCTCGACCCGCTGTTCGTCTTCACCGACGGCGGCGGCTGGCGTCCGCTCCACTCCCACCAGGTGAGCACCTACATCGCCAGCCGCGCGGGCGGCCACTACACGGCCAAGGAGTTCCGCACCTGGAACGCCACCGTGCTGATGGCGCTGCTGCTGGCCGACGCGGACCCGGCGCCGACCGAACGAGCCCGCAAGAGCGCGATCAACGCCGCCGTGCGCGGGGTGGCGGACTGGCTGGGGGACACCCCCACCGTCGCCCGCAGCTCGTACATCGACCCGCGGATCATCAGCCGGTACTCCGGCGGCGGGCTGGCGACCATCCCGAGGCTGCCCGCCGCGCTCCCGGCCGACGCGGAGGCCGAGGCCGCCGTCGCCGCGCTGCTTGCGTCCGAGGCGACCGCCCCCGACGCGGGCCCGGCCGACGGCTGAAAATCAAGGTCAACATCCTGGATTTCCGAACGGTCGCGTGGCTTCGCCTCTACTGCCCGTCCGGCCAGCCGGCCAGGTCGCGGGCGGCCCGGAAGGTCGAGTCGAGGAACTCCGTCAGGTAGGTATCGGGATCGCCCGCCTTCCTGACCTCGGCGTAGGGCAGCACGAACTCGCCCAGCTGGCGGTCGTAGTACGCCGCCGTCGGCTCGACCGGACGCTCGGCGAAGCCGGGCGGCGCGGGGTAGGCGTAGGAGTAGAAGACGCCCTCGTCGGCCCCGCCCGGCCAGTAGCCGGCGCTGGAGACCTCGTCGCTGTAGGCCTCCTCCATGACCCAGTCCGGGCAGTTCGGAATCCCGCCCGGGTGGCGCGGCGCGGGCCGTCCGGAGAACCGGGTGACGGCCAGGTCGAACGCGCCCCAGAAGAAGTGCACCGGGCTCGCCTTGCCCCGGAACTCGGCCCGGAACCGGCTCAGCACCCGGTCGGCGCTGACCAGCGACAGCCAGAACCGGTGGATGGCGTCCGGGTCGTAGGCGGCGTGCGCGGTGTCGGACTCGAACGGGGTCGCGTCGTCGATCTCGCACGGCGTGGAGTTGATCGCCACCTCGATGCCGAGGCTGTCCAGGTGGGCGCGGTACTCGGCGTAGAAGTCGGCCACCGAGCGCGCCGCCAGCGTCATCCGCCGGACCTCGCCCCTGGTGGTGGTGATCGTCAGCTCGTGCCGGGTGAAGTCGAACTCGACCTCGACCCCGCTGCCGGAGTACGGCATCAGCGAGGTGGTCAGCCCGCGGGCATTCACGTACAGGCTCGAGTTCCACCAGTGGTTCGACCGGGGCTCGAGGCCGAGCCGGGTCTTGCCGACGATCTGGGTCCACCGGTGCACGGTGTCCCGCGTCGGCTGCCACTGCTCCAGCGGAAGAGAAGGCCAGCTCATTGAATGGTTCCCTTCGCGGTGCCTGGTGCCTGGTGCCGCACGCCTTCATGATGCGTTGCCCTTCGCGGACCGGCGCGAAACCGCTGTGGCTGGCGGGGTACGCGCCCGATGTCTTCGACATGGTGGCCGATGCCGTGGAGCCCTTCGCCGGCGACGGCAGCGAGGACCCCGCCCCGTTCTGCGCCGTCTGCGGCGGCGACATCGGCGTGTTCCTCAAGTTCGGCCTGGATTGGCGGCATTATTGCGGCACCGACCTCACCGACCTGGAGCTGTTCGAGCCGGGGCACAAGCCCGTCCTGGCCTGGCGTTCCCCCGGGTTGCCCGGGTAGCCCACTGCGTAGCCGACGGCAGGAGGCGGCCGGGCGCGGGGCATCCACTCCGTCGACCCGGCCGCCGGCCGGCACGGACAGCGCGACCACGAAGGCGATGGCGGCGGTGATGGCGGCATCCCAGACCAGAAACGGGCATTCTCATCAGGTTTATGCCTGTGACCAGGATCTTTAGGTGATGTCCGGTCGGCGCGGCGGCCGCGGGTCGGGGGTCAACCCCTGGAACACTCGGGCCTGACGGGGGAACCACACGCAAGGATCACATCAGATGATTGCGCGCAGACGGATCACTGACATCGCCGAGCAGATAGCCGGCGGGCTGCCCGCCGCCTTCTCAGCCATGTTCACGGCGGCCAGGGCGGCGAGCCGCTTGCCGCGGCCAGCCGCCGTGTCAGCTGCGGCCGTTCTGCTCGCCGTCGTGCTGGCGCCCGCTGCCTTCTCGGCTCCGGCGACTACGCCGGCCATGGCGGCTCCGGCGACTACGCCGGCCATGGCGGCTCGGTCGGCCGTGGCGCCGGGGCCGGCCGCGCCAGCGGTTCCGGTGCTGCACTGGCGCTCCTGCTACGGCGGGTTCCAGTGCGCCACCGCCCGGGTGCCATTGAGCTACCGCGACCCGCGCCGCGCGGCGATCAGCCTCGCCGTGGTCAGGCACCTGGCGACCGATCCGGCTCGCCGAGTGGGGACGCTGTTCTTCAACGCCGGCGGCCCGGCCGAGCAGATCGAGACCCTCGTGACCGGCTTCGGGCAGCTCCCGGCGGCGTTCACGGCTCGGTTCAACATCATCACGTTCGACCCCCGCGGGTTCGGCTACAGCACCGCGGTGCGCTGCTTCCCGACCATGGCGGCGGAGAGCAAGTTCCTCGGGGGCGTGTTCTTCGGCGGCCTGCCCGTCTTCCCCGTCGGCGCCCGGCAGTACGCGGCCTGGGTGCGGACCTGGGCCCGGTTCGACGCACGGTGCGCTCAGCGCAACGGCAGCCTGCTGGACCACGACACCACCGCCGATGTTGCCCGTGACCTGAACCAGCTGCGCAGGGCGGTCGGCGCCCGGGCGCTGAACTACCTGGGCGTGTCCTACGGCACCGGGCTCGGCGCCACCTACGCCAACCTGTACCCCGGCGCGACCGGGCGCATGATCCTGGACTCGAACCTCAACCCGGTCGCCTGGACCCACCCGGACGGCGTGCCGACCTTTCTCAGCCAGGGCACGGGCCAAGCCGCCGCGGCGAGCATGCGGGCCTTCCTTGACCTGTGCGGCAAGACGACAAAGTCGGCGTGCGCGTTCTCCGCCGGAACCCCGGCCGCGACCCGCGCCAAGTGGGCCGCGCTGCTGCGTCGGCTCGGCCGGCATCCGGTCACTATCGGCCCCCCGCGGCAGACCTACACGTACGCCGAGGTGGTGGGCTCCGTGCCGCTGGCCACGGTGACCGAGTGGCCGGCCGGCGCCGGATGGCTGCAGCAGCTCTGGGCGGCCTCGAACGCCGGCCGCCCAGCCGCGGCCGCCAGCGTCCCCGTCACCGCCGCGAGCGTGCTCCCGGCCTTTTACACCGGCTGGGAGCAGACGCTCGCCGTGTTCTGCTCGGACAGCCCGAACCCGCGCGACCCGGCCGCCTACCTGGCCGCCGGGCGCAGGGCCTACGCCCGGTCGGGCGCATTCGGCCTGCAGCAGCCGTGGAAGACGGAGGCGTGCGCGGATTGGCCGGCCGCTGCGGCCCAGGACCGTTACTCAGGCCCGTGGAACCGGCCCACAGCCACCACCATCCTCGTCCTCGGCAACACCGGCGACCCGATCCTGCCTTACCAGAACTCGATCGCGATGTCCCGGGACCTGGCCCGCGCCCGGCTGCTGACCGTCGACGGGTACGGGCACTCCGAGGCCAGCAACCCGAGCGCCTGCGCCACCAACTACGAGATCCGCTATTTGCTGACCGGCTCCCTCCCCCCGCCGCGAACTGTCTGCAAGGAGAACGCCGCCCCGTTCCCCCGATGACGACCAGCCGAAGGCAGATCGTCCGCCCCGGCGCGACGCCTCGGTCAACGGCTGCGGTAACCGGGCCGCAGATCAGCCGGGTCGGCCCATCGTGTCAGCTGGTGGGTAGGACGCGGAGCACGGGACCGTTCGAGATGATGGCCTTTGAATATGTCAGTCGCTTGGCGCGCCGTTAGAACGATTTAGCTGGGTCTCGGTGACGGTGGAGCTGCCGATGCGAAGGACCTTGCCTGTGTGCGTTGAGGTTGGCTGGCGCGCTGATCGGCTCAGCAAACGTCGCGTACCCGGTGGTGCGGGCCGGGCCGGGCCGGGCCAGTCAGCCCTTGGTGACGATCACGAGATCGTCGGGGTAGGGGGTGCGGAGCTTCCACTATCAGCCCTGCCGTCGATGCTGCCAAGGCTATCGGCGTCCCGAGCATGGGCGCTCGGACATCGATAGCTTCGCTGCGGCCTCGGTGCCGTATCGCCCGGGGGTAAGATAGGGGCTTGTAGGCCCTGATAGCTCAGTGGATAGAGCGACCGCCTCCTAAGCGGTAGGTCCCGCGTTCGAGTCGCGGTCGGGGCGCGCAACAGTCCGGGATTGTTGGCTCTCACGCCTGCACTGAGTCAGGAAGACGAGCATTATCGAAAATGCAATCTACTAGGCTGCGTCGGTCCCGCGTCCCGGTAACGAAGACCCGGGCAGCTCCGAACCCCGCTTATGAGCGTAAAACTTTTCCGTCTGGGTCGCCGCGGCTGCGGCGTCCGGGACGGTTGAACCCCGGGTCTTTCGCGGCCGATGTCGCGTCCTTCGAGCTGCACCTGGGCGCCGAGAACAAGGCGCCCGCGACGATCAGGATCTATACCGAGGCGCCGCGCTGGTTTCGCCTCCGCCTACCTGCTCCCTGAAACGGATAAGACCAGCTGGGGGCGGGTGAGCACGCCGGATGTGCAGCGGTGGGTCGTGCGGCTGCTGCGGCATTACAGCGAGAGCTACGCCTACCAGCAGTACCGCTCGCTCCAGCAGTTCTTCCGCTGGCTGGCGGCCGAGGACGAGATCGCCGACCCGATGGCCAGGCTCCGGGCGCCCAAGGTGGCCGACAAGCCGGTGCCGTTCTTCAGCAGCGTAGAACTTTCGAAACTGGACAAGGCCTGCCAGGGCAGCACGTTCGCGCAGCGGCGCGACGCGGCGATCCTGGCAGTGTTCCGGGCAACGGGTATCCGGCTGACGGAGATGGCCGGGATCCGCCACCACCCCGACGACCCTGACCACGGTGACGTGGACTTGCAGCGGCGGGAGATCTACGTCCGGGGCAAGGGCGGGAAGGACCGGATCGTCAGGATCGACCGCGAGAAGGCCCGCCGGATCGACCGCTACCTTCGTGCCCGGGTCCGGCACTCGCGGGCGTACCACTCGCGGTTGTGGCTCGGGCCGGCGATCGCGGGCCGCTGACCCGTGACGGGATCTACCAGATGATCAAGCGGCGCGGCGCTCAGGCGGGCGTGCGGGTCTACCCGCACCGGTTCCGGCATCACTTCAGCCACACGTGGCTGGAACGAGGCGGCGCCGAGGGGGACCTGATGGAGCTGAACGGCTGGTCCTCCCCGCAGATGCTGGAACGGTACGGGGCCAGCGCCCGCGGCGCGCGCGCCCGCCGCAGCTACGACCGCGTGATGAGCGACCCTCCCTGACGGGATAGCGCTGCCGCCTAGCGCATGGCGCCGGGGCTGTGCCGCCCGACGATGATGTCTGCTCACTGAAATCCGGGAACGCCCATATGCAGATGGTGCGCCGTGATTAAGAGGAGAAGGCAATGGCCGCACCGCGGACGCGTTCCCGGCGGCCCCGACAGATGGACGCCGGGGCTCTGGCCGCCGAGATCGCTTCGTTCCGGCTGCATCTGGCCGCCGAAGGCAAGTCGCCCAAGACGATCCGCCTCTACACCGAGGCGGTCACCTGGTTCGCTGCCGCCCGGCTGCTCGGACAGGCCGGCAAGACCGGCTGGCAGCAGGCCGACGCGCAGGACGTGCAGGAGTGGATGGCGTGGCTGCTGAGCCGCTGCAGCGACGCCTACGCGAGCAATCAGTACCGGGCGCTGCAGCAGTTCTTCAAATGGCTGTCCGTCGAGGAAGATGTCCCTGACCTTCGGCGGGCTGCGCCGGCCGAAGGTCGCCGGCAAGCTCGTCCCGGTCTTCGCCGGCGCTGAGCTGGCCCGCCTGGAAGGTGCCTGCGCAGGCCGGGGATTCGCCGAGCGGCGGGACGCGGCGATCATCGCGGTGCTGCGAGCGTCCGGCATCCGGCTGTCGGAGCTGGCAGGCATCCGCTACGACCCGCACAACCCTCGCGGCGGCGACCTCGACGTGTGGCAGAGGGAGATCACCGTGCGCGGCAAGGGCGGCAAGCCCCGCATCGTGAAGATCAGCTACGACACCGCCCGGGTCCTGGACCGCTACCTGCGCGCTCGCGCCAGGCACCCGCAGGGCTGGCGGACGCAGCTGTGGCTCGGCGACGGAGACCGGGGGGCGTTGACGGCCAGCGGCATCTACCAGGCGGTCGTCCGCCGCGGTCGGCAGTGCGGGGTGGACGTGTGGCCGCACCGGTTCCGCCATCACTTCAGCCACACGTGGCTGCAGCGCGGCGGCCCGGAAGGGGACCTGATGGAGCTCAACGGCTGGTCCTCACCGCAGATGCTCGGACGCTACGGCGCCAGCGCCCGCAGCGCGCGTGCCCGCCGCACCTACGACCGCGTCATGACCGACAACCCATAACCTGTACAGCGGCGCCAGGAGGTTGCCCAGTGCGGATGCGACCATCTCGGCCGAGCCTGGGGCGAACCGGGAGTTCATCGCCTGGTAGGTGATCCGCGCGTAGCTGGCCTCGTCCGGCATGTACTTCGCGCCGCCGTTGAGCATGGTGGTGACCATCGTGCGAGAGAACGGAGACGACCGCCGGATCGCGAGACCGGTCATTGCGTTGAGTTCGGCTTGGAGACCGACGATGGCGGTGTCGGAGATCCGCATCCCCCATATCGGCACGTCGGCCTGGGCGCCCGTGCGGTAGTCGTACGTGCGCGTCGGGCGAATGTCGTGGATGCTCGCGGGCACGGCCTGGCCGGGGACAACGACACTGCTGGCGGCCAACCGGAGTTTCGGGTCGGCGTCAGCCGCCTGGATCTGCTCGCTGACCCGGACGACGTCTGCGCCTAGTCGCTCGCCGAGCAGGTCGACGAGCATGAAGCCCGCCTCGTGGATGTCGGTGCGCGGCCAGGTCCCCGCCCGGCAAGGGACGTAGCGGTTAGCGACCAGGTACGGCGCCTGATCGCCTGCGGCCCCGACGAGGAACAGGGCGGTGCTTCCCTGGCCGTACTCGCGTTCGATGTGCCGAGCGGCAGCGCCCGCGAGGTCGGCGGTGACGAGCCTTCGGCCATCCGTGGTCACGGACTCGCTCATGATCGAGGACTGGACTGCGTAGTTGAAAACGACGGCGATGACATCCTGATCCCGGCCGACGACCTTAATGACCGTGAGGGTCTTGTCGGAAACGCCGTCCGGGTTGGCGCCGTGCCACCAGCCCGCCGCCGTTGGGACGCAGCGGTTGACATTGACGTCGCTGCTTCCTTGGCCGGCCCCGATCAGCGCCGGTCGCAGCGAGCGCCGGGCGGCCACGGCGGCCTGCAATACGGCGTCTTGAACCGCGGCCCGCAGCGAGTCGTTCTTCGCGCGTTCCGCGGTCGTGCCCGCGCTGGGATCCGACACGTGCGGTGCGGAGAAGGTGTGAGCCGCGGAGATGAACACGTTGTTCTGCTCGGCCCTGCATTCCGCTGCGACGACACTGCGCAGCCTCGTCACGGAATCGGCGGACATGGACGTCTGGTCAACCACGACGAGCACCAGTCGCTGGCCCCGGCTGTCGAGCAGGAGCACGCGCGCAGCAAGTTTGTCGTGCTCGCCGGCGAAACCGTCCACCGGGAAGACGGAACCGAGGAACTGTATGTCTGCCCGCCCGGCCCCCGCGTAGAGCCCGGTCGAGGTCATCGCCCGTAGCCGCGGAGGTCGGGGAAGGGTGGTTCGCGGTCCGGGGGCAAGTCGGCCTGGACAGCGTTGAGGAGCATCGCGAACATGGCGAAATTTCCGATAGCTCCCACCAGGTCGACGAGGCCGCGTTCTCCGAGCCGGTCCAGTACGGCGGCGAAAGTGCCGTCGGCAACGAAGTGGCCGCGCAGCAGTTCGGTGCTGAATTGGTAGACCAGACGCTCGTCGGCGTCGGTGAATTCCGGGTCTTCGCCGGCGGCCAGGCTGCGTAGCGCCTGCGGGTCGATGCCTGCCGCGACGGCCTTGTCCGCGTGCGCGAGCCACGGGTGGGGCGCGTCGAAGTGGCGCGCGACTATGAGCAGGGTCAGTTCGCGCAGTCTGAGGGGCAGTGCGGATTCCGCGATGCAGTAAGCGGCCAGGGCTTCCACCCGTTCGCATAGTTCCGGACTGCGCAGCCAGATGCCGAACGGGCCGCCTGTCCCGGCGCGTAGCGCCGGGAGCCGTGTGCTCAGTTCCGTCTGGTCGTCGGTCAGGTTCGTCAGCCGAGGCAGGCGCATCGCAAGTCCTCCCTGCGTCGCCCGGCGGTGTTACAGTCACGCTTTCGCATTCGCGTCCTTCACCTGTGGGTTCGGTAGCTGGCTGATTTCGCCTGCCC
>CAVZHA010000012.1:0-330015 GCA_963774945.1 uncultured Actinomycetota bacterium
GCTTGGGGTCGACGCGATGATCATGGGTTCGGTCCGGGCGGGGTTCGAGTACTTCCAGCGGGAGGCGGGCTACACCCGCACCGGGTCGCACGGCAGGCGGGTCGGCGGCCGGGAGACGGGCCAGTGGCGGGAGGCAGACCTGGCGGTGGCGCACTGGCTGCAGCACACCTCGCGAGACGGCGACCTGCAGCTCCACGTCCACTCGCAGATCGCGCACGTCGCCCGGACCGCCTCCGACGGGAAGTGGCGCGCCCCGGACTCGCTCGGCTACAACGAGCACGTCGGCGCGGTCGCGGCAATCACCGGCCAGCACCTGGAGGAGGCTCTGTTTGCCCGGTTCGGTCTGGAGTGGGTCGCCCGCGACGACGGGAACGGGTTCGAGATCAGCGGGATCTCGGGGGAGATGATGCGCCTGTTCTCCTCGCGCCGGCAGTCGATCACCGCCGACCTGCGCGCCCGCGCCGCGGAGTTCGAGCGGCGCTAGTGGGCCGTTGCCTGCTCGTCAGTCAGGACGGCATGAAAGGGCAGACAGCGCTTGGCGTCGAGGATGAGCGGAGGGAGTGGCGTGCCGGCGGCCCTGACGCGGACCGCGTACTCGATGAAGCTATCGGGCTGCACAGGGCCGTGGGAACCGTGGAAAACGGTTTTACAGTCGGTGACCTCTGCGGGCGGCCGGTCTGTCGTGACTACCGGAGCCCGACTGCTGGTCAACTTCGGCGGTTAGAGGCGCAGCCTCGCTGGATGCGTTGATATTGACATGCCTTCAGACTTTGATCTGCATGCGAGTCTCAACAACGCGCCTAAGTTCATCCCGCCCGGATTGAAGGGATCCAAGATCAGGTAGTTGCTTGCCCTGCATTATTGCAGTCGTTATTTCCCAGGACTCATCTTTGACTCTCCCAAGAGCACCAACGACCTCGGGGTCGGCAACCTTCTGAAGCGCTTCGTCGATGGACGAATATGCATTCGTCCCATGTGTTGCGCCGATTTTCCTATCTTCTTGACTGAGCCTATTGTGCTCTATTGCAATGAGCCATCTACTATAGATCGAAAGTTGCCTAAAGGCTTCTCTTACCGACCGAGTCGCCTCGTCCTCCGCCTCGTCCGATCTTCCCTTCTCGCGATGGCGGAGCCATATAAGTTCGCCAATTACTGCGGCCAATACAACGCATGCGAGGGGCACAAATATCGCGACAGCCGTAGCACCACTCATTTATTGAGGATACCGCACGGCTGACCTCATAGCGAGTGCCAGCGTGATGCCGAACAAGCCCGCCGCAGCAGCCCATGCCGTTTAGCTTGTTGGCGGGTTGATCCGGGTTTCGTGTTCCTGCTGCTGGGGCGTCTGTTTCGGTGCATGATCGCTGGTCGTGACGGAGAGACCCCTACCCGCCTGCAGTGCGTATCGTGATTATCTGCGACAACTTCAGCCCGCGCCTGACCCCCGCCAAAGATGGCCAGGTCGGGCCTGGGAGCAGGCCAGCATGATCCGGCGGTACATCATCTGGCGCAACAACGACGCCTACGGTGAACGGCTCCGCCGGCTGAGATAGCCTATTAAGCTAATGACGGCCGGCCGCCACCACCTCGACTTCTATCAGGCGGCCGGTGACGGTTGTCGGCCAGAGCTCTTACGTCGTCGACGTCCACTGGCGGCATCTACTGACGGTTTTTGGAAGAGCCTGTCCATTGCCTCGGCTCCGGTAGTCAGAACGGGCCGCAGCTCTCGTCTGTAGACCACCTCGGTTGTCCTGGTATTGGAGTGCCCAGCCAGCCGTGCGATCTCCTCAACCGGTACCCCGGAACTTGACATTAGCGACACGAACGAGTGCCGCAGTTCCCGCGGCGTCCATTGATCCCCGATCTTTGCTGTCCTGCAGGCGGCCTTGAACTCCCGCCGGACGTTGGCGGCATCCAAGGCGCCGCCTGTCCTGGTGGCGAAGATGGGATCGTGATCATTCCATTGTCCGGCCGCATCGGCCCGTTCCTTTATTTGCCGCTCCTTGTGGGCCAGGAGCGCGTCGACTGCCATATGGGGGAGGCCTAGCGTCCGGTGGGACTTCTCGGTCTTGGTGTCCCCGTCGGCCCGGACAGACCGCCACACCGCCGCGCTCGCCGGCACTGGCGGCTTGGCCTTGGGATCGCCGAAACTGACATGGTCCCAGCGCAGTTCCCGAGCTTCCTCGGTGCGGATCCCGGTAGCCAGACACAAGGCGATGTAAGCGTTCATTCGTGTGCCCTCGGTAACGGCCAACAGCGCGGATGCCTGTTCGAGGGTGAGGCTCTTGCTCGGTCGTCCGGCCTGACCCTTGGGCGTGTCCACGAGCGTGGCGACGTTCCGACCTACCAGGTCCCGCGCCTCTGCATGCCGGATCGTCCGGGTCAACGCGTTGTGTCCCATGGTGACGGCGGCACTGGAGTACTTCTCAGCCATGAGGGCCAGTGCTTGCTGCACGTCCCGGGCAGTCAGTTCGCGCAGCTTCCTGCCGCCGATGCTGGTCAGGATCGGCGCAAGGACGTTCTCGTTCGTCTTGATCGTCTTGGGCGACCGCCCGGCGAGCCCCTCGCGCAGCCAGTCTTCCGCGGCGCGCCGGACGGTGTAGTTCGGGGTTGTCCGCACGCCGGAGTCGAGCTCTTCATGGAGCTTTTTCAGCCGGTCCTGGACAGTGGTCTTAGTGCTACCGGTGACCTTGCGCCGGAGTCGCTTTCCGTCGGGCCCGAATCCCTGGCTGACGATGCCTACCCACCGCCCCGAACAGCGTCGATGCCGTTCGCTGTCACGGCATGGAGCATCGCCTAGGTGCTCGAAGAAGATGCTGTCCTGACCCCAGCTTCGGCGTGCGCTCATACGCTTCATGATAGCAATGAACGGGAGCCAATCTAGGGAGCCAACTGTCAACTACGTCTAGCCTCAGCTAGCCACGTACGGCGACAAACGTCAAGCTAGACAGCGGTTTTAGGATCAGAACGCGATGCTCCAGACAGGAAGTTTTCTCTATGGTAAGGAGAAGGTCTACGGTTCGATTCCGTAACGGGGCTCCAAAACCGCAGTTCACAGGCCGGTTCCGATTCTGGAACCGGCATCTCCTCGTTTGGCGCAGCAGCGAAGTGCATCAGTCGCTCAGATGAGGCGAGGCGGTCGCTGAGTTCCTGGGCGGGCCTCGAGTTGCTGCATGCTCGCGCCGCATTCCCACGCTCGCCGCGCGCTCGGCCATCTCCCGTAGCAGCGCGGTCTTACCTATACAGGCGCGGCCACGCAGCACAGAGCACCCCGCTCGAGCTTCCCCGCATCCGGTTGGTCCAGCAGATCTGTCATCGGCGGGCCCGTTCGCAGCGCGTGTGCGGCGGGACCACGAGGAGGCCGGCGCCTGCGGCCGCCCGCCGGACGGCGCGGCCAGGCCGAGGAACAGCCCGATTCCGGCCGACATGGAACATGAACCCGCAGATCATGCTAGCCAGGCCAGCCGCCGGTCAGGCGGAAGACGAGCCAGACACCGAAACCCGCCCTCTCATAGCTCCTGGCGCCCAAGCGCTGGCACACCGAGGCCGTGGCCGTGCAGAAGCTGGCGGCAAGGGCGAGCAGGACCGCCTTCTCCATAAGCCTCCTAACGCCGCAGTCGCCTTGGAGCCCCTGGGCAGCTGTCGGTCGAGGAGCGTCAAGAGCAGCACGGCGGCGGCGACGCCGACGAGGATGAGCGCCATGTCGTGCAGCCCGGCGTCGCTGACGGATGTGTGGAAGGCGATGCTGGTAATCGTCGCCGAGGCGATTGACCCGATGTAGCCGAAGGTCCGCGACAGGCCCGAGGCGGTCCCGAGGCTTTCCGGCGGTGCCTGGACGTACAACGCGGTCTGGTTGCCCACCGACGTCGTGCCCACGACCACGCCGAAGAGGACCATCACCCCGACGAGCGCGATCACCGGGCTGTGAACGGTGATGAACAGCGTGGCGACCGATGCCAAAAGCATGAAGAACGCGCAGGCGAGCAGCGGCCCGCGGACGAGGTTGCGGCGCGACACCGGATGCGACACGAGGGCGGCGACGGCGCCCAGTGGCAACAGCACCAGGCCGGCCTGCTCGGGGGACAGTCCCCGGGCCGCCTCCATCCATTGCGTGATGCCGTAGAGCACGGTGTAGACGCCGAGCAGGGTCAGCCCGAGGCGCAGGTACGTCCGGGTCAGCGCCCGCTGCGACGCGAGCAGCCGCAGGTCGATGAATGGCCGGGCGGCCCGGAGCTCCCAGGCCGCCAGGAGCGCCGCCAGGACGGCCGAGATGGCGAGCGCCACCCAGCCTGGGTGCGGGAGCGACATCAAGAAAACCAGCAGGGCGGCCAGCGTCCCGCCGAAGAGCGCGATGCCGACCAGATCGATCCGGGTTGCGACCTCGGCGATCTTCCGTCCGGCAGCCGGCTTCTCGTCGCGGGGAATCCACGCGAGCGCCATCGCCAGCGCGGCGGCGGCCAGCGGGACGTTGAGCAGGAACGCCGAGCGCCACCCTAGGCCGCCGACCAGGAGGCCGCCGATCGGCGGCCCGATCGCCACGGTGGCCGAGCCGGCGATCGCCAGGCTCCCGAGCACGCTGCCCGGCGGCTCGCCCAGCCCGGCCTGGTGGGAGCGGCGGCGGATGATCAGCATCGCGGTGGGGTAGCCGCACGACGTCCCGGCGCCAATCAGGACCCTGGCCACGACCAGGACGGCCAGGTTATCGCCCAGGCCGCCGACCAGGCCGCCGGCCAGCACTATCACGATCCCGGCGAGGAAGATCCGGCGGGGGCCGAACTCCTCGGCGAGCTTGCCCGCGGTCGGCTGCGCGATCGCGCAGGCCAGGTACAGCGAGGAGACCAGGATCGAGGTGCGCCCGACCGGGACGTGCAGGGCCGCGGCGATCGGCACGAGCGCCGTCGCGATCACCGAGCTGTTGACCGGATTCAGCGCTGACCCCGTCACCAGGGGCGTCACGGTCCTCCAGCCGAACGGGTTGGCCGCGCGGTGCTGAGATCCGGTCTGCGCTGCTTCAGTTTTCGATGTCATCGGATCCCACCCCCGCGCTGCAGCTTCACGTCAGCGATCCGCTCGAGCAGCTCGATCGCCCCGTCGAGCAGGGGACGCTCCTCGGGCCTGACGGCCGCGTCGATGGCCTGGGTCAGCCATTCCTCGCGCGACGCGGCGATGCCCTCCATGAGCTTTCGGCCCGGCGCGGTCGCGGTCACCAGGCTCTTGCGGCCGTCGCCGGGATCAGCCTGCTTCTCCACCAGGCCGCGCTGCTTGAGCGTGGCCAGGCTCTGGGCGATCGCCTGCTGAGTCACGTGCTCGCCGGCCGCCAGCGCCGCCGCCGTCGTGGGACCCTCGGCGATGATGCGTCCCAGCACGGCCAGCTGCGAGATCGGGATGCCGGTCGAGCGGATCCCGGCCTCGGTCCTGATCCGCGACCGCAGCCGGGAGATCGCCAGCGCCAGGCGGACCGCGTCGCTGGCCTCATCGTGAGATCTCGACTTGTCCATGCCCGCCACGATAAACTACTAAAGTAACTTGTACAAGTTGCATGCTTATGTGAGGCAGAGCGACGAGCTTCGCCGTGAGAGGAGGACAGCATGACAAGCCGCCCGACTACGACCCGGCCGACGAGGCGCGACGGCAACTCGACCAGGCCGTCAGCGCCGTCCTGACCCCCGGTGACGCGATTAAGGCCCGGCAATCAGTTATCGAGGGGCATCCGGCACCGGTGCTCCAGGCCCTCGAAGACCGCCGATCTCGTCGTCGTGGGGAGTCGCGGCCACGGAGAGTTCGCGGGCACGCTCCTCGGCTCGGTCAGCCAGCACTGCGTCACCCACTGCCGCTGCCCCGTGGTGGTAATTCGCGGAACGCCGGGGACCTGAGCACTTTGCCGCGCTGGTCCCAGTCTCACCCGCCTGGTGAAAGGCAGACGACTACGGTTCCTGCCCACCCAAGTCATACACCTTCTCCACTACGGCCAGACAGCCGTTGCGGTGCTCTTCGTGTAGCTGGGTAAGGGCGGGCGCGTCGCGCGCCAGGCACGCCTCGTAGATCTGGCCGTGTTCGATTTTCACCTGATCAAGTACGCGCTGCCGCGAATAGTACAGTGCCCGGTAGCGGTCGCAGGAGTCCCAGATCTGACGCAGCATGGTGGTCAGCCGACGGTTCTCCGCCGCCCCGAACAACGCGAAGTGGAAGTCGGTGTTAAGCCTGATGAGCTCGTCTTCGTGCTCGGGGGTACGGTCTGCCATCTTGTCGAGCAGCACCTTCATGGCCGCTTCCTCGCGGTCGCCGATGCGTCCGGTGGCCTGGCGGATCGCTTCGGCCTCGAGCAGGCCCCGCACCTGGTAGGTCTCGCGGATGTCACGGGAGTCAAGGGCAGCGACAACGTACCCCTTGTTGCGCTCGTAGGTCGCCATCCCCTCGGACTGCAGCATCAGCAGAGCCTCGCGGACGGGGCTGCGGCTGACGCCGAGCGCTTTGGCCACGGCCTCCTGCCGGATCGCCGCACCGGGAACGAGTTCGCCGCGGCGAATCCGTTTGCGCAATTCGTGCAATACAGCGGCCTTGGCCGTGTCCTGGGAATCCGCGCTTATCATATAGTCCTACCGCCTCGCCACCAACCAGATAATAATCGACGCCACACTGTCGTCGCCCTTCGTCGGCAGGTAACAGTGTTTAGTCACCTGACGGTCCAAGCCTCATTACCCTCGACTAAAAGCCGAACGAGTTCTGAGACTAGTACCGAACCCTTCGAAGAGATCCTTCGAGGCGGCGGCTTGCCTTTTCGTCATCTCGCCCTTTGCGCGGGTCAATCCGTCCATGGTTATCTATCATACCGCGCCCCGGTCCGGCCGGATCCTTCTCGAAAGAGCCGCCGTGGATCCGCTCGGCATCACGCCGTCCGGACGGCGGACCCGGGCCGAGGCGTTCCCCCGGTGTCGCCCCGGCCTGGCTCAACCTCCAGCCATCTGATGAAAAATCGCAGGTAATCAGCACTTGAGATTGGATCCAATCTCGTGCTACGGTCGCACCAGTGCAGAGGTAAGACCGCCGCCGAGGCGTCCTGTCCTGGTCGCGGCCCACCCCGAACCCGCCTCTGCTCGCAGCGCGAAGGGCATCTCATGGAACGCAGCTGGCCGCACGTGATTTACAAAGAGGAGGTGATGCGCGAGGGGATGCAGATTGAGTCCGCTGACATCCCTGTGGCTGAAAAAGTGCAGCTGCTCGACGAGCTCGGTGAAACCGGGCTTACCAACATTGTAGTCGGCTCCTTTGTGCGGCCCGAATACACGCCGCAGATGGCCCAGATCGAAGAAGTACTCAGGAAATTTACCCCGAAGGATGGCGTTACTTACACTGCCCTGCTGCTCAATTCCAGGGCAGCGGAACGGGCGCGTGACTTCTCGCCGCCGCTCACCCTCGACCATGAGCCGCCGCGGCTGGCCGCCCACCTTTGCGACGTATTCGCGCGGCGGAACATTAACCGCAGCGCGGCCCAGGTGGCCGACTCCTGGTCGGCGACGGTGGCCCGGGCGGCCGAACGCGGCGTCGTCGAGGCCGGTATCGGCGCCCACGCCGCCTGGGGCTCGAACTTCTCCGGTGGCCGTGACGTCACCGAGGTCATGGCGGCGCTGGAGGACGCCGAGCGGCTGTGGAGCGCGGCTGGCATCGCGGTCACCTCGGTCTACCTCGGCGATCCGATGAGCTGGAACACCCCGCACCAGACCGAGGCCCTGCTTACCGCGGTCAAGGCACGCTTCCCCCAGGTTCACCGGTTCGTCTTGCACCTGCACGATGCACGCGGCATGGCGCTGGTGTCCGCGTACGCCGCCCTGCGGACCCTCGGGCCCGATGACGCGGTCCAGCTCGAAGGAACCCTTGGCGGCATCGGCGGCTGCCCGTACTGCGGGAACGGCCGCGCCACCGGGATGATGGCGACCGAAGACGTCATGCACATGCTCGACGGGATGGGCATCGCGCCCGGGGTCGACCTCGACCGCCTGATCCGCTGCGAATGGCTGCTGGAACGCATGGTCGGACGGCCCACGATGGGCCACGTTTCCAAAGCGGGCCCGCGGCCGGTCACGCCGGACTCCTGGTACGACCCGAACATGCCGTTCGTCGAGACCTTCACCCAGGCGCGGCACTTCGCCCTGGGCCCAGATGTCTACCAAGACGGTTTGTACCCGTGGAAGGAGCGAATCCCGACGTCACTGCGATCCACCCCGGGCGACTGCCCGTAGCCGGTTTCTCCCCTGGCAGTGCTGCACTCTGAACTGCACCTGGCCAGACCGGGCCGCTTCCGCGGCTTGTTCCGATCGGGGTCGAGCGCGCGCCGACCCTGCTGACACACATGCGCCGCCACCTGGCGCGAAGGGCCTTCGGCCCGACGCCCGGCGGCCGAACCGGACGGCGTGCGTCTGACCAGGTTCCCGCGCGCCCACTTACTGCGACAGCGTCCGCCGGCCCGCACACGGGCAGCCGGGACGCTGCCCGGCCACGGTGCCTGCTGCCGAGAACTCGGGACGGCAAGGCCCCGGCATCGCCCTTCCCCACTACGACGTGCACACGCTATGCGGTTCAGAGAAGGCGAACGATGAAGTTCAGATCAAGGATCATGTGGGCAGTTTCGGTAACGCTGACGGGGCTGGCTCTCGCAGCGTGCGGATCGAGTGGCAGCTCGTCCAGCCCCTCCGGCGCCGCGAGCGGCGGCAGCGGGAAGCCGCTCAGCCTGACGAATATCACGATCAACGGCGGCGCGGGCTCGGACTCGCTGTTCACCTACATCGCCGATAAGGCCGGTTACTACAAGGCGGCCGGGCTCAACGTCACGCTCGATGATCAGGTCAGCCCGGGATCGGCGGTGCTGATCGCGGGGCTCGTGGGCAACTCCTACCAGTTCCTCGAGTCGACGGCAGCCCAGGGCGTGATCACCGCGCAGTCCAGCGGGTCGGTTCGCGCGGTGATGACCACCGACGTCGGCCAGCAGCAGGTGATCGTGCTGCCGAAGAGTCTGGCGACCTCGCTCGGGGTTCCGCTGACCGCCTCAACCCCGCAGGACTCGGTCGCGCAGCTGATGAAGCTCAAGGGATCGCATGTGAAGGTGGCTCTCACCACCGTCACCTCGCAGATTTACAGCGACCTGGTGGCCGTCTGCGTGACCCACGGCCTCACCTGCAAGGCCAACGACTCGTCGGCCGACATCGACATCGACCCGGTCGGCACCAACCAGGCGATGAGCGCCGCCTTCTCGGCCGGGCGGGTCCCCGCCATCGCCGGCATCGAGTCCGGGGCAGTGTCCCAGGTCGAGTCGGACGACACGGTCGCCATCAACATGGGCAACATCAGCCCGGTGTCCGACGCGACAGGTCTCTACCTGCTCACCACGTCGGGCATGATCTCGGCTCACCCGGACACCGTGCAGGCGGTCGTCACCGCGACGACCAAGGCCTGGCAGCTGGCGCACAGCAACACCGCCGCGGCCAAGCAGTACTTCACCCAGTTCGCGGCCATCAACGGGGTCACGAAACCCGCCCAGGTGGAGAAGGCCTACGAGGACCTCGCCAAGTACTGGACGACGCCGCTGCTGTCGGAAAGCGCCTACAACAACGTCATCAACATCATCAACTTGTCGGGCTCGAGCAAGGAAAAGGTCACCGTGCCGTACGCCCAGTTCGCTGAGCCGTCATACGCCGCCCAAGCGGTCAAGACGCTGGGCTTGACGCCGCCGTCGGCCTCATGACCGACCCATGGAGGGGCCCGCGGCTCACGGCCGCGGGCCCCGCCCCGGCGGCGGTGAAAGGAGCCAGCCTCCATCATGATCGGTAAGCCTCGCCAGCGTGTGGCTGAGTTGAAACGAGACCGAACGGCCGGCTCCGGGCTGACCGGCCCCGCCGCCGGCGGCACCGCCGACCCGGCCGCGGTCGAGCTGGCCAAGGTCAGCTTCGACTATGGCAACGGGGTGGTGACCCTGCAGGACGTCGACCTGAGCGTGCGCCCAGGGGAAGTCGTCGTGCTGATTGGCCCGTCCGGGTGCGGCAAGTCGACGCTGCTTGACCTGGTCGCCGGGGTCTCGGCCCCGACCGCCGGCGGCTTGCTGTGCGACGGGGCGCCGGTGCGCGGGCTGAACAAGCGCGTCACCTATATGACTCAGCGTGACACCTTGCTGCCGTGGCGGACCGCTCTCGACAACGCCGCCCTGCCACTGGAGATCCGCGGTGTCGGCCGGACCGAGCGGCACCGCCGGGCGCGTGAGGCGCTAGCGGCGACCGGCCTGTCGGACGCGGAAAAGCGGCGCCCGCACCAGCTCTCAGGCGGCATGCGGTCGCGCCTGGCACTGGCCCGCGTATTGCTCAGCGACGCCAACATCGTGCTGATGGACGAGCCGTTCGCCGCCCTTGACGCGCTGCGCCGGGTCCGGCTCCAGCAGCTGCTGCTGGAGATCAGGCGCGAGTCGCAGCAGACGCTGCTGTACGTCACCCACGACCTGAACGAGGCGATCGCGCTCGGCGACCGGATCATCTTGATGGGCTCGAACCCTGGCCGGATCCTGCTGGAGCGGCAGGTTGACATCCCCCATCCGCGCGACGTCGCCCGCGTGCGCACCATGCCGGAGGCCGAGCAGCTCTACGCCGAGCTGTGGTCGGTGCTAGAAAGCCAGCTTCAGTGACCGGCACCGTGATCTCCGCGCCCGCAACCGGCCGGCGCCGGGCCCTGCACTGGGAGCCGGACGCCCGCTGGCAAAACGTCCTGGTGGCCCGGGTGCTGTTCGCTGCCCTGCTGCTTGGCCTGTGGCAGGCCTACAGTGGTGGCAAGGGGGCGGTGATTCCCGAGATCGCCCTGAGCCGGCCGTCCGACGTCGCCACCTCGCTCGGCCACCTGATCGCCGACGGGTCCGTATTCGGCGCCCTCGGCTCCACCCTGGCCGCACTGGCCATCGCGCTGGTGGTCAGCATCCCGATCGCGGTGGTGCTGGCGCTGGTGACCATGACCCGGCCCGGCGAGTGGCTCCTGGGACCGATTGTGACCGTCCTGTACGCCGTGCCCAAGGTCGGCCTCATCACCGTGTTCATCCTGATGGCGGGGTTCAGCACCAAGACCCATGTGCTGCTGGTGGCGACCACGGTGCTGTTCGTCTATTACTACAGCTTCCAGCAGGCGCTGCGAGACCTCGACCAGCGGGTTGTCCGCTCGCTGCGGCTGTTCGGCGCGTCCTGGCTGCAGATCGGCTACCTGTACGTGTTGCGGGCGATCACCCCCAACCTGGTCGTCGCCACCCGGGTCGCCATCCCGATGGCATTCGGCTTCGAGGTATTCGCCGAGCTGCGCGTGCCCACTGACTCCGGCCTCGGGGTGATGCTCAACCAGTACACGCAGAACCTGCAGCCCGGGCCTGCGATGGCGGTGCTGGTGTTCATCATCGTCATCGCCTGCGCGATCGACGCGCTGCTGGGTTACCTGGCCGCGTCCTACGCCCGGCGCATCGGCGTTGGGGTGACCAGGTGACCCCGCGGGCGCTGCCGGCCATCCGATCCTGGCCTGGCCGCCCGTCGGGCAAGGCGCCCGCGTCGCTGCGGAAGGCAGGCCGGGGCGCGGCCGAGGTGCTGCGCTGGGTGGTTTCGCTCGGGCTGCTGCTGGCAGTCTGGCAGTGGCTGCTGGTGCCGCACAGCTCACCGGTCTTCGTAGCGGCTCCTAGCGCCGTATGGCACGAGCTCGGCTCGATGTCGGCCGACGGTTCGCTGTGGTCCGGGGTCGGCACCACCCTGGCCGAGGCGCTGGCGGGATTTGCCATCGGCCTCGGTATCGGGATGTTCCTCGCGCTGGCCATCGGCCTAATGGTCCCGCTGGTGGGGAAGCTGCTCGAACCGGTCGTGACCGCGGTCTACACCTCGCCCAAGTTCGTCCTGGCGCCGATCTTGTTCATTTGGTTCGGGGCCGGGTTCGCGCCACGGGTGGTGCTGGTGGCGGCCGACGTCTTCCCGGTCATCGCCATCTACGCGCTGGGCGGCATCCGCACCGTCAACACCGACGTGGTGCTGGCGCTGCGGCTGTACGGCGGCAACTGGCGTCATGTGGCGGGCAAGGTCCTGGTGCCGCACATCTCGGGCGACCTTGTCACCGCGGTCACGGTGGCGCTGCCGCGGGCGGTGACGATCGCGATTGGCGTGGAGATCCTCTTCGGCACCACGACCGGGATCGGCGGGCTGCTCAACACCGACACCGACCAGTTCAGCGCCTCCGGCGTCTGGGCGACCCTGGCCGTCGGCACCGTGATCAGCGCTTTGTTCATCGCGCTGACCCAGTTCGCCGGGGCGGCGACGCGGCGGCACTTCTTCGGCGACGAGAGCGGAGGGCGACAGCGGTGACCGAGGTTCCTCCGGCTGAGCACTGGCGGGTCCGGGCGCAGCGCGGCAGCGCCCGCCCGTCGGTCGAGGAGCTGCTGCCCGGCCTGTGGCGGATGACGGTCCCGCTCCCTGGGCACAGCGTCGGCCAGGTCAACGTCTACGCGCTGACCGCCCCCGAGGGCGTGCTGCTGATCGACACCGGCTGGCGCCACCCGGTCGCCTGGGCCGCCCTCGACGAGCTGCTGCACCAGGCGGGGCTGGCCGTCACCGACGTCACCCGGCTCGTCGCCACCCACGCGCACCCCGATCACTGCGGGCTGGGGGGCACGTTCAGGCAGGAGCAGGGGGCATCGGTCGCCATGCACGCAGCCGATGCGGCCTGCTTCCGGCAGCGCTACGTCGACCCGGCCGGCTTCGGGCGGCTGACCGACGACTGGCTGGCCTCGGCAGGCGTGCCCGGCGTGGCAGTGGACGACGCCTCCATGCACGTCTTCCGGGCCGACCTCGTCAACCCGGTGGAGCCGGATACCGAGCTGCGCGACGGCCAGCGCCTGGTGCACGGCGACTGGCAGCTGGAGGTGCTGCACACGCCGGGTCACACCGCGGGCCACGTGTGCCTCTACGACCACGCCACCGGCACCCTGTTCACCGGTGACCATGTCCTGTCGCGGATCAACACCAGTCCCGCGTACCGCCCACTCAGCGAGCCTGACCCGGTCGGCGGGTACCTCGCCACGTTCCCTCGGCTGCGCGGGCTCGAGCCCGCGCGCGTCCTGCCCGGGCACGGGCGTCCGTTCACCGGCCTCGCTCCCCGGCTCGACGTTCTCGAACAGCACCACCGCGCCCGTCTGGCTGCCACGTTGGAGCTGGTCCGGACCCGGCCGGGCACCGTCTGGGAGGTCACCAGCGGTATATCCCGCTCCAGTACCTGGGACAGCCTGACCCGGTCCGCCCGGATCAGCGCGATGGCCGAGACCTACGGACACCTGGTCCACCTCGCTGCCCAGGGCGTGGTGGAAGCGGCCGACGGGGTCGGCCCGGCCCGCTGGCGGGCCACATCGGGGGCACCGTGGCCCGGCGACGGAGACCCGGCATGACCCTGACCCGCGGACCCAGCCCGTAGCTTCCGCTGCCCGCGCAACGGCCACCGCCCATCCCACGAAGGAGAACCACCCATGCCGGACGGCTCGACCGTCAAATACGAAGCAGCCGGCGACAACGTCACCGTGATCACGCTGAACCGGCCGCAGGCGCACAACGCCGTCAACCGCCGGCTCCGGGCCGACCTGATCGCCGCGTTTGAGCGGTTCGACGCCGACCACGACGCCCACGCGGCGATCGTCACCGGGGCCGGCCGGTCCTTCAGCGCCGGGCGCGACCTCAAGGAGCGCGCGGCCGACAACGCGGCCGGCCGCCAGGCCCGCCCCGAGGACGCGATGTCGGAGCACAGCCTGCACAGCTACCCGCGCCCGCGCAAGCCGCTCATCGCCGCGATCAACGGCAACTGCCTGGCCGGCGGCTTCTCGATCGCCCAGTTGTGCGACATCAGGATCGCCGCCGACGACGCCAGCCTCGGCATCACCGAGGCCCGCGTCGGGCTCATGGCGCCGTTCGGATCGCTGCTGGCCAAGCAGATCCCGGCGGCGGCGGCGCTCGAACTCATCCTCACCGCTCAGCCGGTCAGCGCCCAGCGTGCCTGCGAGATCGGCTTCGTCAACCGGGTCGTCCCGGCTGACCAGCTGCTAAAGGAGGCGCTGGCGACCGCCCGGCAGGTGGCGGCCAACGCCCCGCTGTCGGTGCAGGCGGCCAAGGAGCTGATCATCCGCGCGCTCGACCTCGACGACATGGATCTGCACGCGCTGACCCGCCACATCTACCGGCGGCTGCTCGAATCCGATGATGCCAAGGAAGGACCGCGCGCGTTCGCCGAGAAGCGCCCGCCGCGCTGGGCCGGGCGCTAACGGCGCCAGTTCCACCCTCACCACCGACGTTCCCGCACGGCCGCCGGGCGATGCCCCCCGCCGTGAGCCGCAGTCATTAACGAAAGGGCAGTACATGGGTGACGCACCTGCAAACCAACCGAGGCCGCTTGAGGGGGTGCGCATACTCGACCTGACCCGCGTGCTGTCCGGGCCGTATTGCGCGCTGCTGCTCGGCGAACTTGGCGCCGAGGTTATCAAGATCGAAAAGCCCGGCCGGGGCGATCACTCACGCCGCGCGCGGGGCGGGCCGGGTGACACCGGGCTGCGGTTCCTCGCCTGGAACATGTACCGCAAGAGCGTGACGCTCGACATCTGGCAGCCGGAGGGGCTGCGCCTGTTCAAGGACCTGGCCGCTAAATCCGATGTGGTCCTGGAGAACTTCCGGCCCGGGGTGATGGCCAAGGCCGGCGCCGACTACGCGAACCTCAAGAAGCTCAACCCCGGCATCATCATGGCCTCCATCACCGGATTCGGGCAGGACACCAGCCTCTCCCAGTACACCGCGCACGCGTCGGTCATCTCGGCCTTCACCGGCATCCAGTACATGAACCGCTTCGGCGGGAGCCCGCCCACCCCGACGCCGGGTGCCTCCCCCGACGTGGCCGCCGGAACCCACGCGGCGATCGGCATCCTGGCCGCGCTCTACGCCCGGGCCGCCACCGGCGAAGGCCGCCACGTGGACGTGAGCATGGTCGACTGCATGGTCGGCCAGGTCGCCTACGACCTCATGTTCGTGCTGCTGACCGGCGGGTCGCCGCCCGAAAGGGAGCTGCGCGCCGGTGACGGGCACTCGACCACCAAGGCCGGGCCGGCCTTCCACGAGTGCTACCGCACCAGCGACGGCTGGTTCTACGTCCAAGCCGACCTGCCCGCCCAGTGGGAGCGGCTGGCCCGCGAGATGGGCGGCGAGGAACTGCTGAATGACCCCCGGTTCGCCACCGAGTCCGCCCGCAGCGACCGCCGCGACCAGCTGGGCGAGATGTTCTCCGCCTGGCTGGCCACCAAGACAAAGGAGGAGGCTTTCGAGATCCTCGGCGGGGCCGGGGTGCCGTGCAGTCCCGCCTACACCCTGGTTGAGGTTGCGCACCACCCCTACCTGCGGGAACGGGGCATGCTGCAGGAGATCGACGACCCCCGGCTGGGCCCGATGATGGTGCTTTCTCCCCGCATCCACTACGTGGGGGAACCGAACCCGGTCCCGTCCTACGCGCCCTACCTCGGCGAGCACAACGGCGAGGTCTTCGGTGACCTGCTCGGCCTCGATTCTGACGAGCTGGCCCGGCTGCAACAGGACAAGACGATCTAACGACCTGCTAGCCGAAGGAGAGCAGCATGGACACAGTTGTCACCCCCGAGATACGCAAGATGGTCGGGCAGTCGTCCCGCCCGCGGCACGCGGTGGACATCGTCGCCGCCAGCGATATCCGCCGCTGGGTCATCGCCACCATGGACGACAGCCCCTTCTGGTACGACGACGCGGTCATCAGCGCGTCCCGCTTCGAGCCAGACAGCGCGCCCGGCCCGTTCCCGATGCGCGCGGTCGGGCACTGGAAGCGCCGCCTGGGCACCGGTGACCCGGTGCGCGAGCTGGATTACGACGATGACTTCCGGTACGGGGACGAGACCCTGGACGACCCCGCCATCAAGATCAGCTGGCCCGAGGGGGTCGGGGCATTCCACGCCGGCAACGAGGTCGAGTATTTCCAATTTGCCCGGGTCGGCGATCAGATCGCCGTGGTTGACACGCTGGTCCAGATCGAGGAGAAGCAGGGCCGCAGCGGACCGCTGGCCATCGTCCACGTCGACTCGGTCTTCACCAACCAGGACGGCGACGTGCTGATCATCAACCACGGGACCAACATCGCGCGCCGGATGCCCGGCCACGCGTCCGGCAGCGAGTGAGGAATCCGATGCCTGAGTTCTACGAGGATGTCGCCGTGGGCGATGCGCTGCCCGAGGTTACCCAGAAGATCACCGTCCCCGTCATGCAGCGCTGGGTCGCCAGCAGCGAGACGCTCCGCCGCGACCACTACGACGCCAAGTACGCCATCGAGCACGACGGGCTGCCCAACGCGGTGATGTCAGGCTCGTTCTCCCAGGCCTACCTGTGGCAGCTGCTGTTCAACTGGGCCGGCCTGAACGGATGGGTGCTCAAGGCCGCGCAGAAGAACGCGCGCATGGTCCACCCTGGTGTCGCCGTCACCTTCTTCGGCACCGTCACCGGCAAGCTCGAGGCCGACGGACTCGGCTACGTCGAGCTGGAGATCGGGCTGCGCCGTGACGACGGAACGGTCGCCGTTCCCGGTAGCGCCACCGTCGTGCTGCCGCTGCGCGGCGGACGGCCGGTCCCCTACCCGTTCACGCCCGTGGCGTCCGGCCAGGGGGGTGACGCTGGTGGCGGCCAGTGACCGGCCGCTGAAGGTCGGGGTCGTCGGGGCCAGTATCGCCCACAGCGTCGACCAGCGGGAGAACTTCGCCATCCGGGCGCATCTGCCCGCCCTGCTCGCGCTGGGTGACCTCTACGAGGTCGCGGCCGTCTGCACCACCCGGATGGAAAGCGCTCAGGAGGCGGCCACGCGGTTCGGCGTCGCCAACGCCTTCGACAGCGTCGAGTCGATGCTGGAGAAGATCCCCAACCTCGACGTGGTGTGCGTGTCGGTCAGGCCCGCCGCCCACCACGGCGTGGTGATGGCGGCGCTGAAGGCAGGCAAGCACGTCTACTGCGAGCACCCGGGCGGGATCACCAGTACCCAGGCACGCGATATGTGGCAGGTCGCGCAGGCGGGCGGGCTCCGCTCGCTGACCGGCCACCAAGAGCACTTCGACCCGGCCACCCTGCACATGGCGGACCTGGTCGCGCGGGGCTACGTGGGCGAGCCGCTGGCATTCAGCGCAACCCACTTCGGTGCCAACTACATCGCCCCGCGCCCCACGTTCCACCGCTGGCTGTTCGACGTCCGGGCGGGCGGGCGCCCCGCCTACCGCAGCGGCCACAGCCTCGAGCGGATCCTGGCGGTCCTCGGCCAGGACATCACCGCGGTCTGCGCCGACTTCACCATCCAGGTGCCCGAACGACAGGCGCTCGACCAGCCCGACGAGGTGCTGCGCAGCGACCAAGTCGACAACATGAACTACCTGCTGCGGGCTGGCTCGACGGCGGTCGGCACCCTGCAGGTGTCCAACACCGCCTGGTTCGGCACCGGCGATCACCTGGCGGTTTACGGGACCGAGGGGATGCTGCTGCTGGCCGACCAAGCGGCGGTGCGGGCCCTCGGCGGTCCCGGTGACCCCGGCGCGGGCGAGTTCCAGCTGTTTGGCGGGCAGGCCGACGTCGCCCAGATCGTGGCCGAGCGGCGGCCGCCGGAGAAGCTGGGCGCGTTCCAGCCGATCCCCGTCCCGCCGGCCGCGCCCGGGGGACCCGGCCACGGTAGCTCGGCCCGCAGCGTACGGCCCGCCTGGACCGAGCTGGCAGCGGCGATCAGGGAGCAGCGCGAGTGCGCGCCGAGCCTGCAGACCACCTACAAGATCCACCGCATCTGGGACGCGGCCGAGGAGTCGGTCGTCGGCCGGCGCTGGGTCGATGTCGAGTACGCGTAACGCGGCCGGGGCCGGCCCCGGCGCGATCGGAGAAAGTGAGGCACCAATGAGTGACCCAGCAGAACTGCGCATGATGTCGGTCGGCAACATCGGGGCGGGCTTCTCCTACCGCGCGTTCCAGCGCGGCCTGAGCTGGAACCCGCACGTGGTGGCATCCGACGCGGGCACCTCCGACCACGGGCCTGGCCCGCTCGGCTCGGGCGAGGTATCGTCCCTCGGCCCCATGAGACGACAGCTCGACACGCTCATCACCGGCAGCCGCGGCATCGGCGCCAAGTTCATCATCGGGTCGGCCGGCATGGCCGGCGGTGACCGCAACCTGGCTAAGGTGACCGAGCTGGTCACCAGCATCGCCCGCGAGCGTGACCTGCACTTCAAGCTGGCGACGCTGCACACTGACCTGGACCCCGAGTTCCTCAAGAAGAAGCTGGCGGCGGGCAAGATCCGCCCGTTCGGGGCCTTCCCCGAGCTGACCACCGAGGCGATCGACGAGTCGGCCGCCATCGTCGGGATGATGGGGGCCGAGCCGTTCACCAAGGCGCTGGACAACGGAGCCGACGTGATCCTGGGCGGCCGGGCCACCGACCCGGCCGTGTTCGCCGGGCCGCCGCTGCGGGCGGGGATCCCGGCCGGGGTCGCCTGGCACGCGGCCCGCACGATGGACAAGGGGGTCATGATGACCGTGCCGGGCGAGGCGACCGGCTCGCTCGGGTTCATCCACTTCCGGCCCGACCATTTCGTCGCCAGCTCGACCAAGGAGGGCACCTACTGCACGCCCCGGTCGGTGGCGGCGGTCACCTTGTACGAGAACGACAGCCCGTACCGCACGGTGATGCCCTCCGGTGTAATCGACACCTCTGAGGCCACCTACGAGGACATCGGGGACGGGCGGGTCAAGGTGGCGGGCAGCAAGTTCGAGGCGGCCGAGAAGTACACCGTCAAGCTGGAGGGCGCGCGCTTTGCGGGCTACCGGGCGATCACCTTCTTCGCGGTCCGCGACCCGATGATCATGCCCCACGTCACCGAGTGGCTGGCGCAGACCCGGGCCAATGCCGAACGCAACCTGCACCTGCAGGGCATCGAGAAGGACGAGTACACCGTCCGGTTCCACGTCTACGGGATCAACGGCGTGATGGGGGAGGACGAGCCGGTCAAGCAGCCCCGCAGCCACGAGCTGGCCATATTGATCGACGCGATCGGCACGACCCAGGACGCGGCCAACGAGGCGGCGGCGCGGCACAAGGCACTGGCCGGGCACACGCGCTTCCCCGGGCAGCTCAGCCACAACAACGTCAGCGAGCCCTTCCGGCTGGGGGCGGTGCCGCTTGGCCCGGTCTACGACTGGAGCGTGTGGCACATCCTCGAACTCGACACCTGGGACGAGTGGGAGCAGATGTTCCGGGTCGAGCTGGTCGATCTTTGATGACAGGGCCCGTTCACCAGGCGGCCCCCGGCCGCGTCAGATCCGGTCGAAGGAGGCGCACATGCCGCGGCTGTGCGAAGTAGCGAACTCAATCCGGGCGACCAACAACGGCGCCACCCGCAGGTCGTTCGACATCATGTTCGACGATGTGGCTGACTTCACCCGGGTCTGGGAGTCGGGGGCGATCACCGCCGCCCTCATCGCCCGGCTTTACACCGTGCCCGTCGACGACGTGCAGATCTTCGGCTTTCCCCCGGCCAACGCGATCAAGATCGTGATTCCGCGCAAGGTGGTGGCGGGCAGCCCCGACGACACCGACATCGACGGTAAGCAGCAGCACGCGCCGTTGCTCGACATCGAGATCCCGGACAGCTGATGGCGATCCCTGGCCGCCACCCCCGCCCCGCACGCCGTGACCACTGACGGGGCGGGGCGGGGCGCCGGCGAGCGGATCTTCGCCTCGCTGTCGTCGCGGAACTACCGGCTGTTCTTCTGGGGGCAGCTGATCTCCATCTGCGGCACCTGGATGCAGTGGGTCGCCCAGTCGTTCCTGGTCCTGCAGCTGACCAACTCGGGCACCGAGCTGGGACTGGCCACCGCCGCCCGGTTCGTTCCGATCTTTCTCTTCGGGCCGTGGGGCGGGGTCATCGCCGACCGGCTCGACAAGCGCCGGGTGCTGTACGTGACGCAGTCCCTGTCAGGGGTGCTCGCACTGGCGTTCGGCGTGCTCGTCGGCGCGCACGTCATCACCATGTGGATGGTGTACCTGCTGGCACTTGCGCTCGGGTTCGTGAACGTCTTCGACGTCCCCGCGCGCCAGTCCTTCATTTCCGAGCTCGTGCCCCGTGAACTGCTGCGGAACGCGGTCTCGCTCAACTCGGTGACCGTCAACGTGGCCCGCGTGCTCGGGGCGGCAGTAGGCGGCGGGATTGCCTCGCTGCTCGGCCTGGCCCTGTGCTTCGACCTGAACGCCGCTTCATTCGTCGCCGTGGTCGTCACCCTCCTGCTGATGCGGCCAGGGCAGATCCTCACCGCCCCGCGCGAGGCGCCGGAACCCCGCCAGCTCCGCGCAGGGCTGGCGTATGTCCGCCGGGATCCTGAACTGCTGGTCCCCCTGGTGATGGTGGCGCTGGTCGGCGGGCTGGCATGGGAATTCCCTGTCAGCCTGCCGCTGATGGCGCAGCAGGTATTCCACGGCGGCGCCGGCACGTACGGGACGATGACGGCGTTCATGGGCGCCGGGGCGGTCATCGGCGGCCTGATCACGGCCTCTCGCAGCCGCGTGCGGCGCAGCGGCCTGGCGGTGGCGGCCATCGGCTGGGGGATCGCGATCACCGCGGCCGCCTTGGCCCCGGGCATCGCGACCGAGTTCGCGGTCCTGCTGTTTGTCGGGTACGGCAGCGTCACCTTCAACTCCCTCGCTAAAACGGTGCTGCAGCTTTCGGCCGCGCCGGCGATGCGCGGCCGGGTCATGGCGCTGTGGGCGGTCGCCTGGCAGGGCTCGACGCCAGTGGGCGGTCCGATCGTCGGCTGGGCCGGCCAGGAGCTCGGTGCTCGCTGGTCCCTGCTCGTGGGAGGGGTGCCTACCTTTGTCGCCGGCCTTCTCGCATACCGGATCCTCTCCCGGATCGACCAGCGCGCGGCCAGCCCTGAACGCGAGAAGGCCGAATCCGGGACGAACAACATAGGTCAAGCACGACTGGAGGACTGACGATGCCATCGGCTCCCGAGACGACTTTTCCCTGCCGGGGCACCGGGCCCGGACGAGGTGGCCGGCGTCGCCGTCGCGGGCACGGAGGAACGAGAGGCCGATGCGGGCGTCCTGCCGCCGCGGGCTGTCCTGCCGCCGCAGGCGGCAATGCGAGAAACGATCGGGAGCTAACCTGAGGCCGAGTTGCGCCAGCGCCGCCCGCGCGTGCCCGGCCGCCTCGGCCGGGGTCGGCGCCGGGTCGATGCCGAGCAGCCTGCGGCGGTGCTTCTCGCCGAGGAGCAGGGAGAACAGCGGTTCCGCGAGCGGCTCGCTGGCCGGGCCGCACTCGGCCCGGATGTGCTCGGCGAGCCGGGCGATGTGCCTGGCGTCGCCGCTGCTGTGCAGGATCAGGGCGAGTTCGGGGAACCGGGCGGACTCGGCGATCACCAGCCGGTGCAGTCCGACGAGCTCGTCGGAGTGGACCCGGCTGACGATGCGCGCGGCGAGCACCTCGAGCGTGTCGTCGTCGCTGGTCGCGTCCAGGCTCACGGTGGCGGCGAGGTCCGTCACCATCGCGGCGAAGAGCCCGGCCTTGTCGCCGTAATAGGTATAGAGGGTGCGCTTGGTCACCTGGGCCGCGGCGGCGAGCTCGTCGACCGTGCTGGCGCCGTAGCCGGAGAGCAGGAAGACGCACAGGACGTTGCTGAGGATCTCCGATTCCCGCGCGCGGCGTTCCTCGGCCGTGGGCCGTCCGCGCTTGCGCGGCTGGATCTCGGGCTGCCCGGCCATCACCCCTCCCTCCTCGCGCCGCTTAGTCCTGCGCTTTCCCCGAATTCTGCCGCCTGCCGCCTTGCGGGGCCAGCACTGGTTCTGCATAGAATGATACGAAACAGTGTCATTATTTTCCTGTGCGGCCCACGAGGCCGGGGAAGGCCACGCGATGGCAACTCAGGCCCGTCAGCGGCGCACGCCGCAGGCAGCCCCCGGTGAACGGGACGCGCAGCTCCGCCAGTTCTACCGGGACATGGTGCTCATCCGCCGCTTCGAGGAGCGCGCCGCTCGCGCTTACACCGAGGCCCTCGTCGGCGGCTACTGCCACCTGAACCTGGGCGAGGAAGCCGCCGTAGTCGGCCTCATGTCGGCGCTGCGGCCCACCGACTACCTTTTCACCAACTACCGCGAGCACGGCTACGCGATCATGCGCGGCATCGACCCGAAGCGGGTGATGGCCGAGCTCTACGGCCGCGTCGACGGCGTCTCCAAGGGCTGGGGCGGGTCGATGCACATGTTCGACGTCACCCACCGGCTGCTCGGCGGGTACGGCATCGTCGGCGGGCAGCTGCCGCTGGCGACCGGCGCGGCGCTCGCCATCGACTACCGGGGCGGCGACGAGGTGGTGATGTGCACCCTCGGGGACGGCACCACCGCCATCGGCGCCTTCCACGAGTCGCTGAACATCGCCGCGCTGTGGAATCTGCCGGTCGTGTTCGTGATCATCAACAACGGGCTCGGCATGGGCACGACCGTCGCCAAGTCGTCGGCCGAGCCCGACCTGTACAAGCGGGGCGCCGCCTACCGGATGCAGTCAGCGCGGGTGGACGGCTTCGACCCGATGGCGGTGCGCGAGGCGGCGGTCACGGCCGTCGAGGCGGCCCGCGGCGGCCGGCCGTACCTGCTCGAGGTCGTCACCGAGCGACTGCGCGGTCATTCCGTCGTCGACCCGGCCAAGTACCGCTCGGCGGCTGAGGTCGAGCGGCTCAAGGACGAGGACCCCGTCCATCTCGTGGCCGCCAAGCTGACGGCCGACGGCGCGCTCGACCCCGCGGCCATCGCCGCGATCGAGGAAGAGGTCGCCGCCATCGTCACCGCGGCGGCCGACTTCGCCGCCGGCAGCCCCAGCCCGGACGTCTCCACGCTGTTCGACTACACCTACGCGACGCCGGTGCCGAACGACTCGCGGCGGCTGCCGGGCCAGCCCCTGTTCGAGCCGCTGCCCGCCCCCGCCGCGACTCTTCTGCCCGCCCCCGAACCCGCACTCGGAGCCAGCGCATGACGATCATGACCTACCGCCAGGCGCTGCACGACACGCTGCGGGCGGAGATGCTCAGGGACGACAACGTGTTCCTGATGGGCGAGGAGATCGGCGTCTTCGAGGGCTCCTACAAGATCACCGCCGGCCTGCTGAAGGAGTTCGGCGAGAAGCGGGTGCGCGACACCCCGATCGCCGAGGAGGGCTTCGCCGGCGCCGCGATCGGCGCGGCAATGCTCGGCCTGCGCCCGGTCATCGAGATGATGACGATCAACTTCTCCATGCTCGCGCTCGACCAGATCATCAACCACGCGGCCAAGATCTACGGCATGTTCGGCGGGCAGGCGAGCGTGCCGCTGGTCATCCGCACTCCCGGCGGCGGCGGGCAGCAGCTCGGCGCGACCCACTCGCAGAACATCGAGCTGTTCTACGCCTTCATCCCCGGCATGAAGGTGGTGGCCCCGTCCAACCCGGCCGACGCCAAGGCGCTGCTGCTGGCCGCGATCCGCGACGACGACCCGGTGCTGTTCCTGGAGAACCTCGCGCTCTACAACACCAAGGGCGAGGTCCCCGACGACGACGTCCCGGCCGAGATCGGCCGCGCCCTGGTGACCCGCCCGGGCAAGGACCTGACGCTGATCGGCTACTCGCGGATGGCGCACGTCGCCGCCGAGGTCGCCGCGTCCCTGGCGGAGTCCGACGGCCTCGACATCGAGGTCGTGGACCTGCGCAGCCTGCGCCCGCTCGACCGGGAGACGATCGTCGCCTCGGTCAGGAAGACGCACGCCGCCGTTGTCCTCGAAGACGACTGGCTGACCTACGGGATCGGGGCGGAGGTCGCGGCCTCCATCTCCGACGGCGCCTTCGACTACCTCGACGCGCCGGTCCGCCGGGTCGCGATGGCCGAGGTGCCGATGCCCTACTCGAAAACGCTGGAGACGGCGGCCCTGCCGTCGCGCGATGACGTCACCGCCGCCATCCGGCAGACCCTCGCCGCCGTCGGCCACCGCGCCGCGCCGCTCGCGCTAGGAGTCCCGCAGTCGTGATTGAGATCAAGATGCCGCGCCTGTCCGACACGATGGAGGAGGGCGCGATCTCGACCTGGCGCAAGCAGCCGGGCGACACGGTCGCGGTCGGCGACGTCCTGGTCGAGATCGAGACCGACAAGGCGGTCATGGAGTACGAGGCCTACCAGGCCGGCACGCTGGCCGAGATCCTGGTACCGGACGGCAGCAACGCCGACATCGGCGCCCCGATCGCCCTGCTCGACGACGGTGCCGGCGGTCCCGCGGCAACCGCCCCGGCCGGCTCCAACGATCAACCGCTTCCGCCGAACGGTCCCAGCCGGCTCTGGTCGGCCCCAGTGACCCGGCCGCCTCGCCGCCGACCCCGGCCGGCTCCGCTTCCGCCCAGCCCGGCGCGAGCGCGAGCGGGCAGGCCAACGGCGGCGGCCGCCAGATCGCGTCGCCCCTGGTGCGGAAGCTGGTCAGGGAGAATCACCTCGACCTCTCGCATGTCACCGGCAGCGGACCTGGTGGTCGCATCATCCGGGCCGACATCGCCGGCCTGCTGAGCGCGCCCGCGTCCGCGTCGGCGCCGTCCCCGGCCGCCGTTTCCGGCGCACCCGCGAGCAGCCAGACCGCCGTCGGCCCGACCGCGACCGCGCCCGCGTCGGCCGCGTTCACCCCCGCTCCGGCCGCGACGGCGGCGCCGGCGGCGGACGATGTGCGAGGGTCGCGCGAGGCTCCGGTCAGCCAGGTGCGGCGGGTGATCGCCCGACGGCTGTCCGCCAGCGCCCGGGAGATCCCGCACTTCTACGTGACCGCGGTCGCCGACGCGCAGGCCCTGATGGACCTGCGGACGACGCTGAACGCGCAGCTGACCGAGGCGGGCCGGGCCAAGATCAGCGTCAACGACCTGCTGATCAGGGCGTGCGCGCTGGCGCTGCGCGAGCATCCCGCCGTCAACGTCTCCTATGGCGGCGACGACAGCGGCGTCATGCTGATCCACGACCGGGTCAACATCGGCGTCGCGGTGGCGGCGGAGAGCGGCCTGATCGTCCCCGTGATCAGGGACGCCGACGCTAAGACCGTCACCCAGCTCGGCGCGGAGGCCAAGAAGCTGGTCGCCCTCGCCGCCGAGCGGAAGCTCACCCCGGACCAGACCGGCGGGGGGACGTTCACGATCAGCAACCTCGGGATGTTCGGCGTGGAGCATTTCACCGCCATCATCAACCCGCCCGAGTCGGCGATCCTGGCCGTCGGCGCGACCACCCGCGAGCCGACCGTGGTCGGGGACACCGTGCAGCCGCGGTACCGGCTCAGGTACACCTTGTCGGTCGACCACCGAGTGATCGACGGCGCCCTCGCCGCGAGGTTCCTGCAGGCGCTGACCAGCCTGGTCGAGCAGCCCTGGCTGATCATCGCCTGAGGCGGGCGGCGGCCACCCCCGCCGCCGTGACGAAGACGATCAGCAGCGGCAGCGAAACCCAGGCGACGGAGGCGGCGGTGTCGCTGAGCGTCAGGTAGCCGACACCCGAGACGGCGATCGCGATGGCGAGGACTGCGGCCAGCGGTGACAGCCAGCGCGGCAGCGGCAGCGTGCGGCTGCGGATGGCCATGGCGGCGGCGGTCGCCGGTGCAGATCTAGCTCGAGGGGGCGGGACGCGACATGGACGACCGGCCCGCGCGCGGGTCGGCGGCCGAGGCGAGCAGCGGCATCGTCCGCCACCGGACTACCTCGGTCAGGGCGATAACGCTGGTCGACCGGACCACGACCTTCGAGCGGTTGAGGTCCACCAGCGCCTGCTGCAGCCCGTCGTGGGAGCTGGCGGCTATCCGGCACAGCACGTCGCCGCTTCCGGTGATGGTGTGCGCCTCGATCACCCCGGGTATCGCCTCGAGGTCACGCTGAACTGCCTCGATCGCTCCCTGGGCGATCTCGAGGGTGACGAAGGCCTGGATGCCGAAGCCCGCGGCGGCGACGTCGATATCGGGCCCGTAGCCGGTTACGATGCCGTCGCTCTCGAGTCGTTCAATCCGGGCCGACACGGTCGCTCGCGCGACGCCGAGCATCCGCGACAGCTCGAGCGCACCGGTGTGCGGCCGCTCTCGGAGAGCAGTCAGCAGAGCGACGTCGAGGGCGTCAAGGACTGGTCGGGGAGCCATCTCGTCGTCCGCCTCCAGGAATCCAATCAACTATGCTCTGTGCCTATTTAGATCACAGTATCAGTGGCCCAGATGGTCATTTCGCTCATCAGATAATGGGCTGGTTGCGCACCTCCAATTCATTTTGATCTACTCGCGACAGAGCGAGCCGAACACCCGGAGGAGCGACGATGGATGCCAACACGCTGCTGAACGACAACGAACGTCTGGCCGGGTTGGGCCTCGACGAGCTCAAGCAGCTGGTCGGCCTGGTCGAGTACGACCCGTCGGCCGACCCGTTCCCGGTGTCGGGCTGGGACGCCCTGGTCTGGATCGTCGGCAACGCCGTCCAGACCGTCCACTTCCTGCAGTCCGCGTTCGGGATGGAGCTGGTCGCCTACTCCGGTCCGGAAACGGGGAACCGGGACCACCACGCCTACGTGCTGAGGTCCGGCGCGGCGCGGTTCGTCATCAAGGGCGCCTACGACCCGGCCAGCACGCTGGCCGACCATCACCGCGCGCACGGCGACGGCATCGTCGACATCGCGCTGGCGGTACCGGACGTCGACCGCTGCGTGGCGCACGCGTCCGCCCAGGGCGCGGTCGTGCTCGAGCAGCCCCACGACGTCGGCGACTCCCACGGCACGGTCCGGCTGGCGACGATCGCCGCCTACGGCGACACCGTCCACACGCTGGTCGACCGGTCCCGCTACTACGGCCCCTACCTCCCCGGCTACGTGCAGAAGACCTCCGCCCGCACCCGGCGGGCGGACGCGCCGCGGCGGATATTCCAGGCCATCGACCACGTGGTCGGCAACGTCGAACTCGGCGCGATGGACCAGTGGGTCGACTTCTACAACCGGGTCATGGGGTTCACCAACCTGGCCGAGTTCATCGGCGACGACATCGCCACCAACTACTCCGCCCTGATGAGCAAGGTGGTGTCGAATGGCAACCACCGGGTGAAGTTCCCGCTCAACGAGCCGGCCGTCGGCAAGAAGAAGTCGCAGATCGACGAGTACCTGGAGTTCTACGGCGGCCCGGGGGCGCAGCACGTGGCCATCGCCACCGGCGACATCATCGCCTCGGTGGACGCCATGGTGGCCGAGGGCGTCGAGTTCCTGTCGACCCCGGACTCCTACTACGAGGACCCCGAGCTGCGGGCCCGCATCGGCCAGGTACGCGCCCCGATCGAGGAGCTGCAGAAGCGGGGCATCCTGGTCGACCGCGACGAGGACGGCTACCTGCTGCAGATCTTCACCAAGCCGACCGGCGACCGGCCCACGGTGTTCTTCGAGCTCATCGAGCGGCACGGCTCGCTCGGCTTCGGCAAGGGGAACTTCCAGGCGCTATTCGAGGCGATCGAGCGCGAGCAGGAACGCCGGGGCAACTTCTGACCGCCTAGGCGTCGCTGTTTCTGAGCACCTGGAAGCCCACCCGGGCCAGCATGCCGGGAATGCGGCGAACCGCCTGCACGTTCATCGCCCGGGCCTCGTCCGACAGCCGCTCCCAGGGCACCAGGTCGGGACGGACCCGGCCGTGCCTGGCGGGCCCGAGCTCGAACCCCTGGGCAGTGCGCTCCTGCACCCAGCGCTCGTGCTCCAGGCGGGCAAGCAACTGCAGTTCATCGTCGTCGAAGGTGAACTCGAGGGTCAGATCGAAGGCGGGCACCATCAGGCAGCCGATGACGGCCAGCTTCTCGCCGATCTGCCGAGCCTGAGCCCGGTTGGACTCCTTGAACTCCTCCGGCAGCTCGTCCCAGGGCCCGAGCGCGGCCGCGTCGGCCGGCACCTGGCGGCCGGTCACGGCCGAGTCCGCGCCTGATTCGCGGATGGAGCCGTAGTCGTCGTGGATGGCCCGCGCCAGGCGCTCGGTCACCTGAACCGCAACGTAGCTGGTGAGGCTGGCGAGGATCCGGTCCTGGGTGGTGAGCCGCGCCTTCATCCGCCTGCACTCGTGGAGGATGGCCTTGGCGTCGAGGAACGTCTGCTCGGAGCGGCGGTCGGCCGCCCGGCCGAGCACGTCCTGGCCGACCATGATCACGATCATGAAGATGAGCTGGGCGAGGGTGGACAGGAACGACATGAAGGCGAACGGATAGTGGTCGAACCGCTGCACGCCCGCCGCCGCCAGCCCGACCCAGGCGATCTGGGTCCCCGCCGCCAGGTAGAAGGCCCACATGGTGCCGAGCCGTTTCGTCAGCCAGGCCGCGATCCGCCCGTTGAGCGTTACCGCCTGGTCGATTGCCTGGGGCGGCGGCTCCACCCGGTGCCGCTCGATCCAGGGATGCGGGCTCCACTCCAGCAGGCTGACCCCCCGGCTGAGCGCCCGGTCATGCCGGTCGAGATGTCCCTGCAGGTCGACCACCTGCTCAAAGATGGCCTCGGCGTTCTCGTAGGTCTGCACCGCCCGGTGGTCGGCCGCCACGCCGAGGACGCGCTGGCCGACCAGGATCACCAGGCACAGGACAAGCTGCACGACGTTGTCGAGGAAGAGCAGGAAGCGAAACGGATACGGATCGGCCTGGTGCAGCGGGCCCCAGGTCGCCAGCGCCACCCACCCGCCCACGATGACGAGCGCCGCGTACAGCGCCTGCATGGAGCCCACCGATCGGGTCAGCGCGACCGCGATGACCCCGTTCAGCCCGATCTGCTCGTCAGCGATCGTGGCCGGGGTCTGCGGTAGATCAGTCGCGCGGCTGGCCGTGATCAAAAGTCCTCCTCGGGCAGCAAGGAATCGTGCGTAGCCACCCGGGGCGGGGCATCGGAGACGTACCCATCTCAGCTGCCCGTTATATCCATTTCTGTGATGAAAGTCGCAAATCGGGACAGGCGCGATCTCCGGCCGTCGGCGCGAGTCAGCGGCCCATGGTGTAGAACTCCGCGTTAGGCGTCAGCGCGCAAAGGTGAGCGAGGCGGTTCGACATCGCGAAGAACGCCGTGATCGCGCCGACGTCCCAGATTTCGTCCTCGGTGAGGCCGGCCGCGCGGGCCGCGGTCAGCTCCCGCTCGCCGAAGCGCTCGGGGGTGCGGGTCAGCGCGAGGGCCAGGTCGACGATCGCCCGCCAGCGATCGGGGAGCTCGGCTTCCCACGGATTGACCGCGACCTGATCGGCCAGCTCCGGGCGCTTGGAGCGGATCCGCAGCAGGGCGCCGTGAGCCACCACGCAGTAGCCGCAGTGATTCGCCCCCGACGTGGCGACGACCACCAGCTCCCGTTCGGCCTTGCTCAGGCCGTCGGAGCGGTCCATCAGCGCATCGTGCTGGTCGAGGAACGCGCGGAGCTCGGCCGGCCGGCGGCCGAGGGCCCGGAAGACGTTGGGGACGAAGCCGGACTTCTCGGCGATCACGCCGACTCGCTCCTGCAGGTCCGCCGGCAGCTCATCCAGTTCGGTCACGCCGAATCTGCTGACGTTCATGCGCGGGCTCCTTCTCGGGATGACGGCCGTTGATGCGGCTGCCAGCCTACGACCGCGGCCCTGGATTTTGGCGCCCGACCGCTGGCATGCTGGCCGTATGGCTGCCACGCACGAGGTGACCAACCAGCCGCCGCCGCTGGTTGGCTACGACGCTTCAGAAGACCCGGCAATGCTCGCCGCCCTGGACCGGGAGGGCGCCGGGTGGGCGCTGGAGGAAGTCCGCCGGCTCGGGCGGCTGGCCGGCGGTGAGCAGGCCCAGGAGAACGGGCGGCTCGCGAACGAGAACCCGCCGCGGCTGCGGACCCATGACCGCTACGGCCATCGCGTCGACGAGGTCGAGTTCCACCCGGCCTGGCACGAGCTGATGCGGGTCGCGGTGACCAGCGGGCTGCACGCCGCCCCGTGGCGGGACGACCGGCCCGGCGCGCACGTCGCCCGGGCGGCGGCCTTCTACGTCTGGGGCCAGACGGACGCCGGGCACGGCTGCCCGATATCGATGACCTACTCGATCGTGCCGGCCCTCCGGCACGCCCCCGACCTTGCCCGCCGATTCGAGCCGCTGCTGGCCGCGCGGGATTACGATCCCGGCCTGCGCCCGCCGGAGCAGAAGACCGGCCTGCTGTCGGGCATGTCGATGACCGAGAAGCAGGGCGGCTCCGACGTCCGCGCCAACACCACCACGGCGATCCCGGCCGGCGACGGCAGCTACCGCATCACCGGCCACAAGTGGTTCACCTCGGCGCCGATGAACGACCTGTTCATGGTCCTCGCGCAGGTGCCCGGCGCGGGTCTGTCCTGCTTCCTGCTGCCCCGCGTCCTGCCCGACGGCACGCGCAACGGGATGCGGTTGATGCGGCTGAAGGACAAGCTCGGCAACCGGTCCAACGCCTCGGCCGAGGTCGAGTACGAGAACGCGACAGCGTGGCTGGTCGGCGAGGCGGGCCGGGGCGTCCGCACCATTCTCGACATGGTCAACTCGACCCGCCTGGACTGCGTCCTGGCCGCCGCGACGGGGATGCGCGTCGGCGTGGTCCAGGCGGCCCATCACGCCGCGCACCGGAGCGCGTTCGGCCGCGCCCTGATCGACCAGCCGCTGATGGCGAACGTTCTGGCCGACCTCGCGATCGAGTCGGAGGCGGCGACGGTCGTCGCGCTCCGGCTGGCCGGCGCCACCGACCGGGCGGCCCGCGGCGACCAGCAGGAGGCCGCGTTCCGCCGCCTGGCCCTCGCGGTGACCAAGTACCACGTGTGCAAGCAGGCGCCCGGGCACGCCGCCGAGGCCCTGGAGTGCCTGGGCGGCAACGGCTACGTGGAGGAATCCGGGATGCCGCGGCTGTACCGGGAGGCGCCGCTGCAGTCGATCTGGGAGGGATCGGGCAACGTGGCGGCGCTCGACGCGCTCCGCGCCCTGACCCGGGAGCCGCAGGCGGCGGAGGCGTTCTTCGCCGAGCTCGACGCCGCGGCCGGCGCGGACCGCCGCCTCGACGAGGCGATCGCCCGGCTCCGCAAGGACGTCGCCGACCCGGCCGAGGCCACCGCCCGCCGGCTGGCCGAGTCGATGGCGGTCGTCCTGCAGGGCGCCCTGCTCGTCCGGCACGGCCACCCGGCGGTGGCGGACGCCTTCGCCGCCACCCGGCTGGCCGGCGACCGGGGCCGTGCCTACGGAACCCTCCCGTCCGGCGCGCCCGCCGCGGACATCCTCACCCGCGCGATGCCGTCCTAGCTGGCGGCCGTGACCGGCGGCGACATCCTCACCCGCGCGATGCCGTCCTAGCTGGCGGCCGTGACCGGCGGCGGCTAGATCACGTCGGCCGCGAGCTCCTGATAGGGAGGGACAAGCTCGTCCCATCGCGCCTCGGTGTCGCCCGGCTCGCGACCGGCGAGGTAGCCGGCCAGGTTTTCTGCGTGGATCTGCCACCCGGCCCCGTAGAACGCGACCTTGTCCAGCTGCATGCCCTTGACCTCGATGACCAGGATGGTCTGGTCGCCGTCGGCGGTCAGCGTGGCCTCGATGGTCTCGTCGGAGGGCGGCGCGCCGACGCCGGCCCGGTACGACTCGTCCGTTTCCCTGTTCGTCACCAGCAGCCGCCGCGGGGGTTCGCACGCTTCCACCCGCCCGGCCGATTCGAGGTCGGCGTTCTTCGAGCGGAACTCCCCGCCGAGCCGCAGGTCGCCTTCGACCCGGCCCCACCAGCGGGTCAGCCGGGCGGGATCGATGAGCGCCGACCATAGGTCGTCGATGTCGGTGTCGTAGCGGTCCTCGATACGGACGACGCCCCGGCCGTCCGCCGAGCGCAGGGTGCCCAGGAGGCGGTTGCCCGCGCGCTCACTGCCAGCCATCTGATGCTCTCCTTCGGTCAAGTCTTCCCGCGGAACAGCTCCCATGAGATGAATGTACCGATATGGTTACGTAACCGTCAAGGTACATTGAGGGCGAAACACGCTAGGGCGATTCCCGTCGTGTCTGGTCCAATGGGGCCATGACGACACCGAAGCCCCGATCGGCCGAGTACTTCGACGGCTGGTACGCCAACAAGTCCGACTCGCCGCAGGTCGCCGAGATCATGAACCGGAACCTGGGCCTGCCGCCGGATGCGCTGGCCGGCATCGTGCCCGCGAGTCGCGATCGACGAGATCGCCGCGGAATTGCGGCTGAAGCCGGGTGACGTCCTGCTCGACCTCGCCTGCGGTCGCGCCTGGTACGGGCTGGAGATCACGGCCAGCGGCCGGCGCCAGGCTGATCGGCGTCGACTTCTCGGCCGAGGCGGTGCGGCAGGCCCGCCAGCAGGCCAGGCTGCCGGCAATCGCGACGACGCCGAGTTCCAGACCGGTGACCTGACGGCGAGCGGCCTGCCCGACGGCTCGCGTCAACGCGGTCCTGTGCACCGACTCGATCCAGTTCCCTGAGCGAGCCCGAAGCCGCCTACCGCGAGCTCCGCCGCGTCCTCGTTCCCGGCGGGCGGGTGGTGCTGACCAGCTGGCAGCCCGTCGATCCGGGCGACGAACGTCTCTCCGAGCGGATGCGCCGGGTCGATCTCGACGCGGGCCTGCGCGCCGCGGGCTTCATCGACGTCGAGGTCAGCGACCGCCCGCAGTGGCTGGCGCTGCGAGGTGGCGGTGTGGCAGGAGGCGGTCGCGCTCGACCCGGGCGACGATCCGGCCCTGCTCTCCTTCCACGACGAGGCAGTCCGTTCGCTGGAGAATTCCACCGCGCTCCGCCGCGTCATGGCGACGGCGACCGCGCCGTAGCCACCGCACCGTCGCCGACCGCCCGGACCGCAGCCAGTGGCCGTGGAGCCCAGCGGGAGTCGGCGGGGGCGGATAGTGAGTTAAGGTTAGTTTGGTTAATGCAAGTACTGAAGGCTTCCTGACTAGCTAGGGGCAACTCCCACCGTGACGGCTCACTCCGAGGCGGGCGCGCCCGCAAACCCCGGTCCCGTGCTCGGGCCGAACTACAAGTGGATCGCGCTGTCCAACACGACGCTCGGCGTGCTGATGGTGACGATCAACCAGTCGATCGTGCTGATCGCGCTGCCGGACATCTTCCGCGGCATCGGGCTGAACCCGCTCGGCGCGGGGAACACCAGCTACCTGCTGTGGATGTTCATGGGCTTCATGGTCGTCTCCGCGGTGCTGGTGGTGTCGTTTGGCCGGCTGGGCGACATGTACGGCCGGGTGCGGATGTACAACATGGGCTTCGCGATCTTCTCGGTCGCGTCGATCTTCCTGACCATCACCTGGCAGCATGGCGTCGCGGGCGCATTGTGGCTGATCATCTGGCGGATCGTGCAGGGCATCGGCGGCGCCTTCCTGTTCGCCAACTCGACCGCGATCCTCACCGACGCCTTCCCGGCTAACCGGCGGGGCACCGCCCTCGGCCTGAACTCGATCGCGGCCATCGCCGGCTCGTTCATCGGCCTCATCCTCGGAGGTCTGCTCGGCCCGGCCAACTGGCACCTGGTCTTCCTCATCTCGGCCCCGATCGGCGCCTTCGGCACCGTCTGGGCGTACTTCATGCTGCACGACACCGGCGTGCGCAAGCACGCGAAGATGGACTGGTGGGGCAACATCCTGTTCGGTGTCGGGCTGATCGCGATCCTGGTCGCCATCACCTACGGCCTGCAGCCGTACGGCAGCAGCGCGATGGGCTGGACCAACCCCGAGGTGCTGGCCGGGCTGATCGGCGGCGTCATCCTGCTCGTCATCTTCGTGTTCGTCGAACAGCGCGTGGCCGAGCCGCTGTTCCGGATCTCGCTGTTCAAGATCCGGCCGTTCGCGTACGGCAACATCGCCAACCTGGCGCTCGCGATGAGCCGCGGCGGCATGCAGTTCATGCTGATCATCTGGCTGCAGGGCATCTGGCTGCCGCTGCACGGCTACAGCTACAGCCAGACCCCGCTGTGGGCCGGCATCTACCTGATCCCGCTGACCATCGGCTTCCTGCTGTCGGCGCCGCTCTCCGGCATCCTGTCCGATCGGTTCGGCGCCAAGGCGTTCACCGTCGGCGGGAGCCTGATGGCCGGGGTCACCTTCCTCTTCCTGGCCTTCCTGCCGGTGAACTTCTCGTACTGGGAGTTCGGGCTCATCATCGCGCTCAACGGCTTCGGCACCGGCCTGTTCGCCTCGCCGAACCGGGCCGAGATGATGAACTCGGTCCCGGCCGACGCGCGCGGCGCCGCCGGCGGCATGATCGCCACCTTCATGAACTCTGCCTCGGTGCTGTCCATCGGCATCTTCTTCTCGCTGATGGTCACCGGGCTCGCCAGCAAGCTGCCGCACACCATGTTCGCCGGGCTGACGGCGCAGGGCGTGCCGGCCGCGTCGGCGTCGACCATCTCGCACCTGCCGCCGATCGGCGTGCTGTTCGCCGCCTTCCTCGGCTACAACCCGATACAGCAGCTGCTCGGCCCGGTGCTGACCCACCTGAACCCGGCCCACGCCGCCTACCTGTCCGGCCGGGTGTTCTTCCCGAACCTGATCACCGCTCCGTTCCACAGCGGCCTGATCATCGCGTTCGCGTTCGCGATCGCGGCCTGCGTGATCGCCGCCATCGCCTCGGCGCTGACCGGCCGAGCGGCCAAGCCGGGCAAGGAACTCCTCGGCGGCGAACTCGCGGCGGTCGCGGGCGACGCCGGGTTCGAGCCGAGCGAGCTCGTCGTCAACGACGACGCGGTCGAGGACGCCCGCGACGGCGTGGTCCACGGCACATCGGAAGCAGCGGACAAGCCGGGGAATATCCGGTTAAAATTTCAACAAGCTGGGCGGGCGGCATCCTGCCCCTGAGGCACGTCCGGTGCGGCGCGAGCGCGGCGCTGGATGCGGGTCCTGCAGACGCCGTCCCGCACGCTGGCTGACGCCCCGTGCCGGCACCGTCGGCACGGGGCAGTTCCATCTCAGGGCATGCATCCGGTCGCTGCCCGCTGGCGACGGGCAGGTATCCTGCCGGTGAGGAGCGAGTAAACAAAATCTCCGTCGCTCCGCGCAATGGGGTTCGCGGGGATGATGGCCCTGGCAGATATTCGGCGCGATATCCGAGGAGATGCTTTTTCGTGAGCGAAACTTCCCCGGCCGCAGTCGTCATCCTCGCCGCGGGCGAGGGCAGGCGCATGAAGTCCCGCACCCCCAAGGTGCTGCACACGCTGTGCGGCCGCACCTTGCTCGGGCATGCGCTCGCGGCGGCCGACGAGCTTGACCCGGCCCGGCTGGTGGTCGTCGTCGGGCATGGCAGGGAACTGGTCGGGCGCGGAGGTGGCCGCGGTCACGCCGCAGGCGCTGGATCGTCCGCCAGGACCAGCAGCTCGGCACCGGGCACGCGGTCCGCATGGTCACCGAGGCGATCGGCGCCGTCCCCGGCACGGTCGTGGTGAGCTACGGTGACATGCCGCTGCTGCGCGGCGAGACGCTGCGCGAGCTCGTCGACCGGCATCACCGGGCGGGCAACGCGGTCACCGTGCTCACCGCGCGGGGCGACGCGGCCGGGTACGGCCGGATCGTCAGGGACGACGACGGCGCGTTCCTGCGCATCGTCGAGGAGCGCGATGCCACGCCCGAGGAGCGGGCCATCGACGAGTACAACTCCGGCTGCTACGCCTTCGACGGGACCCTGCTGGCGGACGCGATCAAGCGGGTGACCACGGACAACGAGCAGCAGCAGGAGTACCTCACCGACGTGGTGGACATCCTGCGCGGCGACGGCCACCAGGTCGGCACCATGCTCGCCGCCGACGCGGGCGAGATCACCGGGGTCAACGACCGGCGTGCAGCTGGCGCAGGCCCGGCGGGAGCTCAACGACCGGATACTCGACGGCTGGATGCGGGCCGGGGTCACCGATCATCGACCCCGCGTCCACCTGGATCGACGTCACGGTCACGATCGGCCAGGACGCCGAGATCGGCCCGCAGACCCAGCTCCAGGGCGCCACCGTCGTCGGCGAGGGCGCCAAGATCGGGCCGGGCTGCCTGCTCGAGGACACCGTCGTCGGCGAGGACGCCGTCGTGCTGCACGCCGTCTGCCGGCAGGCCGAGATCGGGCCCCGGGCCACGGTGGGCCCGTTCGCGTACCTGCGGCCGGGCGCCAGCATCGCCGAGGACGCGCACGTCGGCACCTACGTGGAGCTGAAGAAGGCCGTCGATCGGCCCGGGCGCGAAGGTCCCGCACCTCACCTACGTGGGCGACGCGACCATCGGGGCCGGCGCCAACATCGGGGCCGGCACGATCTTCGCCAACTACGACGGGGTGGCCAAGAACCACACCACGGTCGGCGAGCACGCGTTCGTCGGCAGCAACACCGTGCTGGTGGCGCCGGTCACGCTCGGGGACGGCGCCTACACGGCGGCGGGCTCGTCGATCACCGACGAGGTGCCGGCCGGGGACCTCGGCGTCGCCCGGGGCCGTCAGCACAATTCCGACGGCTGGGTGGTCCGCAACCGCAAGGAGACACGGTCGGCGGACGCAGCGCAACGGGTCCGTTCGGAAGATCAGACTTAGAGATTTTGACTTTTTGGTTATCAGCGCGGCGTGAGGGAGAGCAGTAGCAGGTGAGCGGTATGACAGCGCCCAGCCAGAAGAAGATGATGTTGTTTGGCGGGCGAGCCTTCCCTGAGCTTGCGGCTGAGGTCGCCGACTGCATGGGGGTCGAGCTCGCGCCCTCGAGGCTGTACGACTTCGCCAACGGCGAGATCATGGTGCGGTTCCTGGAGTCGGTGCGCGGCTGCGACGCCTTCGTGCTGCAGAGCCACACCGCCCCGATCAACCGGTGGATCATGGAGCAGCTGATCATGGTCGACGCGCTCAAGCGCGCGTCGGCCAAGCGGATCACGGTGGTGATGCCGTTCTTCGGCTACGCCCGGCAGGACAAGAAGAGCGCCGGCCGTGAGCCGATCTCGGCCCGGCTGATCGCCGACCTGTTCGCCACCGCGGGGGCCGACCGGCTGATGGCGGTGGACCTGCACACCGCGCAGATCCAGGGTTTCTTCGACGGGCCGGTTGACCACCTGTTCGCGCTGCCGATCCTGGCGGGGTACCTGGAGAGCAAGCTCAACGTGCGCAACGTGACCGTGGTCGCGCCGGACGCGGGCCGGGTCCGGGTCTGCGAACGCTGGACCGACCGGCTGGGCACGCCGCTCGCGATCATCCACAAGCGGCGCGACCCCGAGGTCGCCAACCAGGTCAAGGTGTTCGAGGTCGTCGGCCATGTCGTCGGCCGGACCTGCATCCTGGTGGACGACATGATCGATACCGGCGGGACGATCGCGAAGGCGGCGGACGCGCTGTTCGAGCAGGGCGCCGAGCGGGTGATCGTGGCGGCGACGCACGGGGTGCTGTCCGGCCCGGCCGTCGACATCCTCAAGAACTCGCGGATCAGCGAGGTGGTCATCACCAACACGCTGCCGGTGGCGCAGGAGAAGACGTTCGACAAGCTGACCGTGCTCTCGATCGCCCCCCTGCTCGCCCGCGCGATCAACGAGGTCTTCAACGACGGCTCAGTAACCAGCCTCTTCGACGGCCAAAGCTAGCTAGCCCCCGTCGCTAGCCAGCCCCCCGTCCCGCCATTCCCCGGATTGGCGGGACGGGGGGCTTTTCGATGGTCGGGACCGGCCACCCCTCGGTCCCGACCACCAGCTCTGGTGCCGTCCTGCGTCGCGCGGCTCGTGCTTCCACGGTCCGCGCGGCCCCTGCTGCTTTCCGGCGCTGAGATGAGCATCGCAGGCAGCGATTGAGCGGCGATTAAGCCAATTTGCCCGGCTCGCTACCCTCCGCACTTGACCAGATGCAAGCGAGTCAATCGTGCCGTGTCCGATTTACGGTGCGCTTAAGTCGTGATTAAGTGGGTGACGACAACAGCCCGGAGTTCCATCCGAGGCGCCTAGTTACCGGCTGGCGATGCTTGCCTCAGCCGGCCTTTGCCGTTTACCCCGATGCGGAGGAGAGCGTGCGTTCGGACGGGCTGGCCTGATGCGATTTCGCATCCTGGGGCACCTCGAGGTGCAGGGCCCAGACGGCTGGACCTCGATCAGCGCCGCCAAGTGGCGGTTGCTGCTGGCCTGCCTGCTGGTGCGGCCCGGCCAGCTCGTGTCGACCGAGAGCCTGATCTTCGAGTTGTGGGGCGAAAGCCCGCCGAGCACGGCCAACAACATGGTCAGCATCTACGTGCACCGGTTGCGCAAGGAGGTCATCGGCGACGCGGAGGGGCGGATCCTGGTCCGCCGGGCACCCGGCTACCTGCTGCGGGTGGCACCCGGCGATGTTGACATCCAGGTGTTCGAAGCGCTCGTCGGTCAGGGCCGGTCGGAGCTGGCGGCCGGACGAGACGACCGCGCGGCCGAACTGCTTGGCGAGGCGCTCGGGTTGTGGCGCGGGCCGCTGCTGGCTGATGTCACGATGTCCCCGGCGCTCGTCACCGCCGCCGAGCGGGCGACCGAGCTCTGGCTCGACGCGACCGAGCTGCGCATTGAGGCGGACCTCGCCTGCGGCCGGGCCGCCCAGGTGGTGGCGGAGCTGCGCGGCCTGGTCGGGGACCATCCCATGCGGGAGCGGCTGTGGGCGCTGTTGGTGCGGGCGCTCGACGAGGCCGGACGGCGGGCGGAGGCGTTCGAGGCGTACGCGCTGGCGCGCCGGACGATCGCCGAGGAACTCGGCGTGGAGCCTGGAAGCGAGCTCCAGCGGCTGTACGCGGAGCTGCTGGCGGCGGATGCGTCGTCGGCGGCCGCGTCAGGATCGCCGACGTCGACCAGCGCGGCGCGACGCCCGACCGCCGTTCCGCGTGGCCCCGGTCCGGCCGACGCGGCGAGTTCGGGCAAGAGCAGGGCAGACGCCGGCCGAGCGACGTCGCCGCCTGACGCCGTCGGCGCACTGGGCCAGACCACCGCAGCCGTCCCGGACGCCGCTGCCGATGCCGGCGTCGACGCAGTCGGCGGCGGCATCGCCGCGTCGCGGGCCGATTCGCCTGGCTCGATCGCGATCGGCACCATTGCCGACTCGGGTTCTTCCGAGGCCGCCCCGGCCCGGCTGGGCGCGCCGGATCCTGCTCCCGGGTCGGGGCCGGTCATTCCGCGCCCCAGTCAGCTCCCGACCGACATCGGGGACTTCACCGGCCGCGAGACGCCGGTCGAGCAGCTGTGCGCGCTGCTGCTCGGCGCGGACGCCACGAGCAATCCGGGCGCGGTGCCGATCGCCGTGGTGAACGGCGCGGGCGGGCTAGGGAAGACTACGCTCGCGGTACACGCTGCCCACCGGGTCCGCGCGCAGTTCCCTGATGGCCAGCTCTACGTTGACCTGCTCGGGGCGAGCGCCCAGCCGGCTCGAGCCGGGCGAGGTGCTCGCCCGGTTCCTCCGCGATCTCGGCCTGGAAGGGGACAAGGTCCCGGCTCACGACGACGAACGGGCGGCGCTCTACCGGACCCGGCTGACCGGCCGCCGGGTGCTCATCCTGCTCGACAACGCCAGGGACGCGGCCCAGGTCCGCCAGCTGCTGCCCGGCAGCTCGTCGTGCGCCGTCCTCGTGACCACCAGGAACCGAACCCCGGACCTGGTGAGCACCCGGTTCGTCGACCTCAACGTGCTCGAGGACAGCGAGGCGCTGGCACTGTTCTCCCGGGTGGTCGGCCCGGAGCGGGCAGCGGCGGAGCCGGACGCCACCGCCGAGGTGCTCGTCGCCTGCGCCGGATTGCCGCTGGCGATCAGAATCTGCGCGGCGCGGCTGGCGGCGCGCAGGCAGTGGCGAGTCGGCACGCTGGCGGCCAGGCTCCGCAACGAGCACCGCCGACTCGACGAGCTCAGCATCGGCGACCTCGCGGTCCGGGCGTCGTTCCAGGTCAGCTACGACAGCCTCAGGTCGCCCGGCCGGGGCATCGATCCGGCCCGGGTGTTCCGGCTGCTTGGACTGTGGCAGGGGTCGTCGATCAGCCTGGCGGCCGCTTCGGCGCTGGTCGGGGCGGCGGAAGACGACACCGCGGACGCGCTTGAGACCCTGGTCGACGCCAATCTGCTCGAGTCGCCCGCGCCGGACTGGTACCGCTTCCACGACCTGCTGAGGGTCTATGCCACCGAGCGCGCAGCAGCGGAGGAGGTCGAGTCCGCTCGCAGCGAGGCGGTGGGCAGGCTGCTCCGCTGGTACCTGGACACGGCCGAGGAGGCCGCCGACGCGGTCTCGCCGGGCCGGTACCAGGTGCCGCGCGAACCGGGGACCGCAGACCACCCCCGGCTCGAGGTCGCCAGCATCGAAGACGCCCTGGCCTGGTACGGGGATGAGCGGGCCAATGTGGTCGTCGCCACCCGCCAGGCCGCCGCGGCGGGTCTGCACGGCATCGCCTGGCGACTGCCGCCGACTCTCTTCCCGGTGTTCAACCGATGGAACAACTGGGCCGACTGCGTGACCACCCACCGGGTGGCGGCGGACAGCGCGCACCAGGCCGAGGATCGGCTCGGTGAGGCGTGGGTCCTCAACCAGCTCGGCTTCGCGCTGGTCAAGCTGCAGCAGGCCGAGGCCTTCGGCCATCTTGAGCGGGCGCTTGAGATCCGGCGGGAGTTCGGCGACACGCTCGGCGAAGCGCAGACCGCGATCGCGCTCGGCGAGGCCCATCGGAGCATGGAGGGGCCAGGGGAGGCGGCGCTCGCGAATGTGCGGCGCGCGGTGGACCTGCTGCGGCCGCTCGGCGCGTCATCGCTCCTCGGCGTCGCGCTCAACAACCTCGGCGATCTTTACTACGGGCTTGGCGACCTGGATTCAGCGGCCAAGTGCTTTGCCGAGTCTCGCGAGATGGGCGGGCATGCCGAGGGATACGCCCTTGACGGCCTCGGCTGCGTATATCGCGATCTTCGTCGACCAGACGACGCGATTGCCAGCTTCGGTGAGTCGGTTCTCAAGCACCGGGCATCCGGACAGCTCCGGGCCGAGGCGAGGGCGCTGAAGCACCTGGGCGAGGTCCGCGGCGAGATCGGGCGCACGGCCGCTGCGCGGGAGGCGCTGACCAGGGCGGTTGAGATATTCGAGCAGGTCGCCGATCAGCCCGAGGCGACGGAAACGGCCTCGCTGCTCGCTTCCCTGGCCGAGGATTAAGGCCACCTTCTCCCGGCATTAGCGCTATTAACGGCGTACGAAATCGCTAAGATCGCGGCGCGGGCTCATGCACCATATTCCTTTTTTATAGGGAATTGACGGCCCCCGGCGCTCTTCGCGGCGGGGTTTTGGGAAAGGACGGGAAACAAAATGAGTGAAGTGCTACCTGAGGACGCGGCGGCTCCTGAGGACGCGGCGGCTCCCGAGGACGCGGCGGCTCCTGAGGATGCTGCGGCTCCGGAGGACGCGGCGGCTCCCGAGGATGCTGCGGCTCCTGAGGATGCTGCGGCTCCGGAGGACGCGGCGGCGCCCGAGGTCCACAAGGCCTGAAATCACGCGCCGGGCCAGCGAACTGACCCTTGACGTGCGTGCGGATGCGAAACGCTCGCAGCCGCGCGCACGTTGTTTGCCGGCTAGACTCGCGACGCGCATCCATGTATCCGTATGAGGAGTGACTGACCGTGCCTGAGGTCCGTATCGAAGCCGAGCCGCGCACCGAGTTCGGCAAAGGCGCGTCCCGCGCCATCCGCCGCGAAGGTCGTGTGCCCGCCGTCATGTACGGGCACGGCGCGGAGAACCGCCACTTCACGCTGCCCGAGCACGAGCTCATGCTCGCGCTGAAGACCCCGAACGCGCTGATCCGGGTCGAGGGCCTGCCCGGCCGGGCCACGCTCGCGCTGCCGAAGGCGGTGCAGCGGCACGCGATCAAGGGCGTGATCGAGCACGTCGACCTCATCGAGGTCCGCAGCGGCGAGAAGGTCACGGTTGAAATCCCGATCCGGGTGACCGGCGAGGTGTTCTCCGGTGGCATTCTCGACCAGCAGATGGTTCAGCTTTCTGTCGAGGCGGAGGCCACCCACCTCCCCGACGGCGTCGACGTCGACGTCGAGGGCGCGGAGGTCGGCACCCAGTTGTTCGCCAAGGACCTAACGCTGCCGAAGGGCACCACCCTCGCGGGCGACCCTGAGGCGCTGGTTCTGCACGTGATCGAGCCGCGGAGCCAGGCGCAGTTCGACGAGGAGATCGGCGAGGGCGGCGAGGAGACCGGGACCCCGGTCGAGGTCCCGCCGGCGCCGGGCGCGGCCGAGGCGGCCGAGTAACAACAGCCGTGAGCTGACCGGGGGCGCGGCGCGCAGGTCGCGCCGCGCCCCTGGCAAGCACGTTGGAGCACCGCTTATATGGCTGACGACCGGTGGATCATTGTCGGGCTCGGTAACCCCGGTCCCGAGTACGCGGGCACCAGGCACAACGTCGGCCAGATGGTGCTGTCGCTGCTGGCGGAGCGGATGGGCGCCCGTTTCAAGGCGAACCGCACCCGCAACGACATCGCGGAGGGCCGCCTGGCCGGCCAGCCCGCGACCCTGGCCCGGCCGCACTCGTACATGAACCTGTCGGGCGGCCCGGTTGCCGCGCTGGTCGGGTTTTACAAGGTCTCGCCCGAACGGACCGTGGTTCTGCACGACGAGCTCGATGTCGCCTTCGGCGGGGTCCGGCTGAAGCTGGGCGGCGGCGACAACGGCCACAACGGACTGCGCTCGATCACCGCGTCCCTCGGCACCCGTGACTACTACCGAGTCCGGTTCGGCATCGGCCGCCCGCCGGGCCGGATGGACGCGGCCAACTTCGTGCTCAGGGACTTCTCCGCTGCCGAGCGGAAGGAACTCCCGTTCGCGCTTGACCGCTGCGCCGACGCGGTGGAGACGTTGATCACCAAGGGCCTGACCGAGGCCCAGAACCTTTACCACATCGATCCGCCCGAGTTATCCGCGCGCTCCGAGAGGCTCGAGCATGTCCGATCTACCCCCCGAGATCGATACAAGCAGACCGCATCCGGCCCGGGTCTACGACGCTCTCATCGGCGGCAGTAATAACTTCCCGGCCGATCGCGATACGGTCGCGCGGGTGCTGCGGAAGTCGCCCAACGCCCGCATCGCGCCACGCGAGAACCGGGCGTTCCTCGGTCGGGCGGTCAGGTTCCTGACCGACGAGGCGGGCCTGCGGCAGTTCCTCGACATCGGCACCGGCCTGCCGACGGCGAACAGCGTGCACGAGGTCGCGCAGGCGGTCGAGCCTTCGTCCCGGATCGTCTACGTCGACAACGACCCGCTCGTGCTGGTCCACGCGCGCGCCCTGCTCACGTCTGACCCCCGCGGCCGCACCGCTTACATCCAGGCCGACGCCCGCGATCCCGACGCCATCCTGACCGCGCCCGCCACCGTCGAGCTGCTGGACTTCAGCCAGCCGATCGGACTGCTGCTGGTCGGGCTGCTGCACCTGCTGGCCGATGCCGACAAGCCGACCGAGATCGTCGCCACCCTGCTCAACGCCCTGCCGTCGGGCAGCTACCTGGTCGCCTCCCACCTGACCACCGAGCACGACCGGGAGCGGACGGCGGCCGGGCAGGCGGTCATGCGCGACGCCGGGATCACCATGCAAAAGCGCGATTCTGACGTCTTCGCCGAGATCGCCTTCACCAGCCTCGAACTTGTCCCGCCCGGCGTGGTGCTGGTGTCCGAGTGGCGGCCGTCCGACGACTCCCCCCGTCCGGCGCCTGCCGAGGTGAATATCTACGGCGGGGTCGCCCGCAAACCCCTGATGAGCAGCCCGGAGACCCCTTCCGCGACCGCCTCGGTTTGAGGAGGTCCTCCACTCTAGGTAGCCTCTGCGGAGGCGCCCGACGCCGTTAGCGCGTATCGGACCAGCATGAGGAGCCCCCGCTTTGACCACAGCCGACGACCACGCGCTCGCGCACGACCTCGCGGAGCGGGCCGGCCGCCTGCTACTCGACCTGCGCGCCCAAGGCGGAGACCCGCCGCGCTCAAAGACGCCGGCGACCGCTCCTCCCACGAGTTCCTCATGGCCGAACTAGCCAAGGCCCGCCCCGCCGACGCCGTCCTCTCAGAAGAGGGCATCGACGACAAAGCCCGCCTGACGGCCGACCGAGTCTGGATAGTCGACCCCCTAGACGGCACCCGCGAGTTCGGCGAACCCCCCCGCACCGACTGGGCCGTCCACGTAGCCCTCTGGCAGCGAGGCGCCGAAGGCGCGAGCGACAGCGGCAATGCCGGCGCAGCCGGCGAGCTAACCGCAGGAGCGGTCGCCCTCCCCGCCCAGGGAACACTCACCCTCTCCACCCTGAACGCAGCGGAGCGACCGGGCGGGAGGGGAGATTCCGCCGGCCTTCCGAAGGAGTGTCGGCGGAAATCTTCCCCTCCACGTCCGGCGCGCAGCGCCCGCTCCGGATGGTCGTCAGCCGAACAGAGCGTCCCAGTTGGTCAAGGACGTCGCAGCACTGCTGAACGCCGACCTCGTACCCTGCGGCTCAGCGCAGGCGCCAAGGCCGCCACGGTGATCCAAGGCGAGAACGACGTCTACCTGCACTCGCGGCGGATTCTACGAGTGGGACACCGCCGCCCCGGTCGCCGTCGCCCGCGCAGCCGGCCTGCACGTCTCGCGCATCGACGGCAGCGATGTCGCCTACAACCAGGACAACCCCTGCTTGCCGGATATCCTAGTTTGCCGGCCCGCAATTGCTGGCCTGCTGCTCAATGCCATCAGGGAAGCGACGCATGCGATCTGATTACCTCCTGTCCCAGCTGGACGTGCTCGAGTCCGAGTCCATCCACATCATGCGCGAGGTGGCCGCCGAGTTCGAACGGCCCGCGCTGCTGTTCTCTGGCGGCAAGGACTCGATCGTCATGCTGGCGCTGGCCGAGAAGGCGTTCCGCCCGGCGAACATCCCGTTCCCGGTCATGCACATCGACACCGGGCACAACTTCCCCGAGGTCATCGACTTCCGCGACCGGCGGGCGGCCGAGCTCAACGTCCGGCTGGTCGTCGCCAGCGTCCAGGAGTCCATCGACGCGGGCCGCGCGATCGAGGAGACCGGCCGCTGGGTCAGCAGGAACCGGCTGCAGACCGTGACCCTGCTCGACGCGATCGAGGAGAACCGGTTTGACGCGCTCTTCGGCGGCGCCCGCCGCGACGAGGAGAAGGCGCGGGCCAAGGAGCGGGTCTTCTCCTTCCGCGACGAGTTCGGCCAGTGGGACCCGAAGAACCAGCGCCCCGAGCTGTGGAACCTCTACAACGCGCGGATCAAGCGCGGCGAGCACATCCGGGTGTTCCCGCTGTCCAACTGGACCGAGCTCGACATCTGGGACTACATCGAGCGGGAGAACCTGGAGATCCCGTCCATCTACTACGCGCACGAGCGGCTGGTGTTCGAGCGCGACGGCATCCTGCTGGCCGACAACGAGTTCCTGACCAGGACCGAGGACGAGCAGCCGTTCACCGCGACCGTGCGGTACCGGACGGTCGGCGACATGACGATCACCGGCGCGGTCGTGTCCAGCGCCGCCACCGTGGCGGAAGTGATCACCGAGGTGGCCGCCACCCGGATCACCGAGCGCGGCGCGACCCGCGCCGACGACCGGGTGACCGAGGCAGCGATGGAAGACCGCAAGCGGGAAGGCTACTTCTAGACATGGACATCTTGCGGTTCGCCACCGCCGGCTCGGTCGACGACGGCAAGTCGACCCTGATCGGACGGCTGCTGTTCGACTCCAAGGCCATCTTCGAGGACCAGCTCGCCGCGGTCGAGCGCACCTCGAGGGACCGCGGCGAGGAGGGCACCAACCTCGCCCTGCTCACCGACGGCCTGCGCGCCGAGCGCGAGCAGGGCATCACGATCGACGTCGCCTACCGGTACTTCGCGACGCCGCGGCGGAAGTTCATCATCGCCGACACCCCCGGCCACATCCAGTACACGCGGAACATGGTGACCGGCGCCTCCACCGCCGACCTCGCCATCATCCTGGTCGACGCGCGCAACGGCCTGACCGAGCAGTCGAGAAGGCACGCCTTCCTCACCACCCTGCTCCGGGTGCCGCACCTGGTGCTCGCGGTGAACAAGATGGACCTGGTCGGCTACGACCAGCAGCGTCTTCGAGGAGATCTGCGCGGAGTTCAGCAAGTTCGCGACCAAGCTCGAGGTCCAGGACCTCACATTCATCCCGATCTCCGCGCTCAACGGCGACAACGTGGTGGACCGCAGCGCGAACATGCCGTGGTACGACGGCCCGTCGCTGCTGCACCACCTGGAGCACCTGCACATCGCCTCCGACCGGAACCTGATCGACGTGCGGTTCCCGGTGCAGTACGTGATCCGCCCGCACGCCGAGCAGCGACCCCGAGCTGCACGACTACCGCGGCTACGCGGGCCAGGTCGCCGGCGGCGTGCTCAAGCCGGGCGACGAGGTGCTGCACATGCCGTCCGGCTTCGGCACCCGGATCAAGAAGATCGAGCTGGCGGGCCAGGAGGTCGCGGAGGCGTTCCCGCCGATGTCGGTCACGCTGCTGCTCGACGACGACGTGGACATCTCCCGCGGTGACCTCATCTGCCGCCCGAACAACCGCCCGGCCGCCGCCCAGGACATCGAGGGCATGGTCTGCTGGATGTCGGCCGACCGGCCGCTGGCGCCGCGGTCGCGGCTGGTCGTCAAGCACACCACCCGTACCGTCAAGGCCATCGTCACCGACCTGCACTACCGGATCGACGTGAACACCCTGCACCGGGACGAGACCGCCACCCAGCTCGGGCTGAACGAGATCGGCCGGGTCCGGATGCGGCTGACCCAGCCGGTCTTCGCCGACCCGTACTCGCGCAACCGGCTCACCGGCGGCATGATCTTGATCGACGAGGCCAGCAACACCACCGTCGGCACCGTCATGATCACCGACGCCCGCTAGCGGCGCGAGCAGAGAAGGATGGTTCCGTGATGGCGGACGCGCACTCCCCGTTCCATGACCTGGACGACTACGTAGCCATCCCGCGGATGACCGGCCTGCGGCTGTCGCCCGACGGCAGCTGGCTGGCGGCGACGGTCCAGTCGCTCAGCCCGGACAAGAAGAAGTACGTCACCAGCATCTGGCGGATCGACGCGGCGGGCGGCCGGCCGGCCCGGCTCACCCGGTCGGCCGACGGCGAGGGCAGCCCGCGGTTCCTGCCCGACGGCACGCTGCTGTTCGTGTCCAAGCGAACCGACCCCGACGCGGCCGACGGCGAGGAGAGCGGGGAGAAGCCGGCGCTGTGGCGGCTGCCCGCCCACGGCGGCGAGGCCAGCCTGGTCATCAGCCTGCCGGGCGGCGTCGCGGGGGTGGAAACGGCAGTCGACGCGCCCGCGGTCCTGCTGTCCGGCGAGGCCCTGCCGGGCGACGCGGCCGAGGACGAGAAGCGGCGGCAGGCGCGCAAGGACGCCGGGGTCTCCGCGATCTTGCACGAGACGCTGCCGGTGCGCTACTGGGATCACGACCTCGGCCCCGACGACCCGCGCCTGTTCGTCGCCGACGTCGCCGGGGAACCCGCGCCGCGCGACCTGACCCCGGACGCCGGCCGGGCCCTGTCCGAGCAGGCGGCCGCGCTCAGCCCGGACGGCACGACGGTGGCATCCGGCTGGTGGCAGTGGCGGGACGGGGTGCAGGCGCACTCGGAACTGGTCACCATCGACGTGGCCAGCGGCAGCCGGACCGTGATCTCGGCCGACGGCGAGTTCGACTACGGCGACCCGGCGTTCGCCCCCGACGGCGGGCGGATCGCCTGCGTGCGCGGGGAGCACGACACCCCGGAACGGCCCGGCGACAGCACTCTGGTGCTATTTCCCGGCGGGACCGACCTGCTGCCCGGGTTCGACCGCTGGCCGTCGGAGCCGTCCTGGGACCCGGCGGGCACCGTCATCTACTTCACCGCCGACGACAATGGCCGCAGGCCGGTGTTCGCGGTCGACGTCGCCAGCGGTGACGTCAGCCGCCTGACGGCCGACGACGCGCACTACACGAACGTCCAGGTCGCTCCGGACGGCACCGCCCTGTACGCGCTGCGGGACGCAATCGGCGAGCCGCCCGCTCCGGTCCGGATCGACCGGGCGAGCGGGGAAGTCATCCGGCTGCTGGCCCCGGCCGACGCGCCCAGGCTGCCCGGGCGGGTCACCGAGGTGACCGCGGCGGCCGACGACGGCCACCCGCTGCGCGGCTGGCTGGTGCTGCCGGACGGGGCCAGCGCCGAGCGCCCCGCGCCGCTGCTGCTGTGGGTCCACGGCGGGCCCATGTCCAGCTGGAACGGCTGGCAGTGGCGGTGGAACCCGTGGCTGGCGGCCGCCCGCGGCTACGCGGTGCTGCTGCCCGACCCGGCCCTGTCCACCGGCTACGGGCTTGACTTCATCGCCCGCGGCTACCAGGGCTGGGGCCCCCGGCCGTACGCCGACATCATGGCCATCACCGACGCGGTGGAGGCCAGGGACGACATCGACGCGGACCGGACGGCGATGATGGGCGGCTCCTACGGCGGCTACATGGCGAACTGGATCGCCGGGCACACCGGCCGGTTCCGGGCGATCGTGAGTCACGCCGGACTGTGGGCGCTTGACCAGATGTTCGGCACCACCGACGCGCCGCAGTTCTGGCGGCGCGAGTTCGGCGCCCCGCTGGCCGATAACCGCAAGTACGCCGACAACACGCCGCATGTGCATATCGAGCAGATCACCACGCCGATGCTGGTGATCCACGGCGACCGCGATTACCGGGTGCCGGTGGGCGAGGCGCTGCGGCTGTGGTCGGACCTGAAACTGCACGGCAAGGAGGCCAAGTTCCTCTACTTCCCGGACGAGAACCACTGGATTCTCAAGCCGGGCAACGTCCAGGCCTGGTACCAGACGGTCTTCGCGTTCCTCGGCCAGCACGTGCTGGGCGAACCCTGGGCGCGCCCCGACCTGCTATAGCGTGGGCGCATGACGCGCGCTGATCTTGACAAGAAGCCCGCCGAGGTGGCGGCGATGTTCGACGCCCTGGCCGGCCGGTACGACCTGATGAACGACATCCTGTCGATGGGGCAGGTCCGGTTGTGGCGCAAGAGCGTGCAGCGCATCCTGCAGGTCGGGACCCGGCGACCGGGTGCTCGACCTGGCGGCCGGCACCGGGACCTCGTCGGTGTCCTTCGCCGCGTCCGGCGCCGACGTGGTGGCCTGTGACTTCTCGCTCGGCATGCTGCAGGCGGGCCAGGCCCGGCTCGCCAAGAGCGACCCGCTGCAGGCCAGGACCAGGGGCCGGGTCGCCTTCGCCGCGGGCGACGCGCTGCAACCTGCCGTTCCGGGACGGCACGTTCGACGCGGTGACGATCTCGTTCGGCCTCAGGAACGTGCACGGGACCCGCGACGCGCTGGCCGAGATGCGCCGGGTCACCCGGCCGGGCGGGCGACTGGTGGTGTGCGAGTTCAGCACGATCACGGTTGAGCCGCTCGATATGCTTTACCGGCGTTACCTGACCGGCGTCCTTCCCGCGATCGCCCGGCGCGCGGCGCGCAACCCCGAGGCGTACGAGTACCTCAGCGAGTCGATCAACGACTGGCCCTCGCAGCGGGAGCTCGCGGACGTGATCCGGGCGGCCGGCTGGTCGGCGGTCAAGTGGCGCGACCTCTCCCTCGGCGTGGTGTCGATCCACGTCGGCCGGAACCCGTAGTGCAGGCCAGAGGCGGGGACCGCTAGGGTAGGGCCGTGCAAAGCCCCGAACCGGGCGAGGATTAAACTAACGGCAAAGAATTTGTGAAGCCGTTCACAAGAAACCCAGGATTTGATCAAGTGACCGAGCACGTAACCGACGCCACCGCCCCTGGCAGTAAGGGCGGTCGCCCGGCCGTACTCAGGGACCACGACGCCGACGTGATCGTGGTCGGCGCAGGCCCGTCGGGTTCCACCACCGCCTACTACCTGGCGCAGGCCGGACTCAACGTGCTGCTGCTGGAGAAGTCCCGGTTCCCCAGGGACAAGGTGTGCGGCGACGGGCTTACCCCGCGCGCGGTCAAGTCGCTGGTGGCGATGGGCATCGACGTCAGCGAGGAAGCCGGCTGGCTGCGCAACAAGGGCCTGCGCGTGATCGGCGGCGGCCTGCGGCTCGAGCTGCCGTGGCCCGAGCTGTCCAGCTACCCGGGCTACGGCCTGGTCCGCACCCGCGCGTCGCTCGACGAGCAGCTGGCCCGCCGCGCGCAGGCGGCCGGCGCCAAGCTCATCGAGGGCGCCAACGTCACCGGCCCGCTGCTGGACGACGACGGCCAGATCATCGGCGTCACGGTCGAGGCCGAGGGCGGGGAGGGCACGGGCGAGGGAGGGCAAGAGTCAAAATCAACTGACTCCGATGTCGAACGGACCGCTGCTGCGCCCGCAGACGTACCGCGCGCGCGTGGTCGTCGCGGCGGACGGGAACTCGTCGCGCCTGTCGGTGTCGATGGGCCTGCGCAAGCGGGACGACCGGCCGCTCGGCGTCGCCGTCCGCACCTACTACACGTCGCCCCGGCACGACGACGATTACCTCGAGTCGTGGCTCGACCTGTGGGACGGCGACCGGCTGCTGCCCGGCTACGGCTGGATCTTCGGCATGGGCGACGGAACCTCCAACGTCGGGCTCGGGCTGCTGAACACCTCGACCGCGTTCGGCAACACCGACTACCGGGCGCTGCTGAAGCGGTGGCTGCGCTCGATGCCCGAGGAGTGGGGCTACGTCGAGGAGAACCGGACCGAGCCGGTGCGCGGGGCCGCGCTCCCGATGGGGTTCAACCGCACGCCGCACTACTACCGGGGGCTGCTGCTGGCCGGCGACGCGGCCGGCATGGTGAACCCGTTCAACGGCGAGGGCATCGCCTACGCGATGGAGTCGGGCGAGATCCTGGCCCGCGTGGTCGCCCAGGCCCTGGCCCGGCCGACCCGCGCGGAGACGGAGCGGGTGCTGCGCAGCTACCCGGACGCGCTGCAGGACGCCTACGGCCGCTACTACACGCTCGGCCGGGTCTTCGTCGAGCTGATCGGCCGTCCCAAGCTGATGCGGTACGCGACCAGCGCGGGCATGTCGAAGCCGGCCCTGATGCGCTTTGCCCTTAAGCTCATGGCCAACCTCAGCGAACCGCGCGGCGGCGACGCCGGCGACCGGCTGATCAGCGCCATAACCCGACTCGCACCCAGCTCCAGGTGACAGGTGACGTGATGCCTAGGATGAATGACCACAGGAAGGGGGCGAAATCACCATGTTGAAGCCGTACATCCCGATTCTGGTGCTCGCCTTGCTCGGACTCGGCTTCGCCGCGTTCTCGGTCGCGATGGGGACCTACGTCGCGGGACCGAAGCGGTGGAACAAGGCCAAGATGGAGGCCTACGAGTGCGGCATCGAGCCGACGCCGATCCCGTTCGGCGGCGTCAAGATCCCGGTCAGGTACTACGTGACCGCGATGCTGTTCATCGTCTTCGACATCGAGATCGTCTTCCTTTACCCGTGGGCGGTGACCTTCGGCAAGCTGGGCACGTTCGGCCTGGTCGAGATGGTCACCTTCGTACTTACGGTGCTGATCGCGTACGCCTACGTCTGGCGGCGCGGCGGCCTGGAATGGGACTAGAGCGTTATGGGCATTGAGGAGAAGCTGCCGAGCGGCGTCCTGCTGACCTCGGTGGAGAAGATCGCCGGGTGGGCGCGGGCCCGCTCGGTCTGGCCGGCCACGTTCGGCCTCGCCTGCTGCGCGATCGAGCTGATGATGACCGGCGGCCCGCGGCACGACCTGGCCCGCTTCGGCATGGAGAAGACCGGGTCGACGCCCCGCGAGGCCGACCTGATGATCGTCGCCGGGCGGGTCAGCCAGAAGATGGCCCCGGTGCTGCGGCAGATCTACGACCAGATGCCCGAGCCCAAGTGGGTGATCTCGATGGGCGTCTGCGCGTCAAGCGGCGGCATGTTCAACAACTACGCGATCGTGCAGGGCGTCGATCACATCGTGCCGGTCGACATCTACCTGCCCGGCTGCCCGCCGCGGCCGGAGATGCTGATGGACTCGATCTTCAAGCTGCACGACAAGATCCTGAACATGAAGCTCGGGCCGGACCGCGACGAGGAGATCACCGAGCTCGAAGAGGCGCGGCTGAACATGCTCCCGCTGCGGGTCAGCGCCGGGATCAACGACATCGGGAGCGAACTGTGACGACCTCCCCCGGAGCCGCCCGGCCGGGGAGCCGCGGCGAGCCGGCCGAGGAGAACGCGCAACCTGCCCGCCCGGCGCGGCGAGGAGCGCCTGGAGGAGCCGGTGGCGCGGACCGGCATGTTCGGCGTGACGACGACCGGCGACACGTCCGGCTACGGGCGGCTGGTGGTCCACCGGCCGCCGCTGCCGGCCGCCGAGCCGCCCGTACGGCGGCTATTTCGACGTGATCGCCCAGGGACTCGGCAGCGCGCTGCAGGCCGACGGGGTCGACTTCGCCGACGCGGTCGAGCGGGTCACCATCGACTTCGGCGAGCTGACCTTCTACGTGCGCCGCGTGCACCTGCTCGCGGTGATGGACAAGCTGCTGCACGATCCGGCGCTCCGCTTCGAGATCTTCGGCGGCGTGTCCGGCGTTCACTACCCGGCCGACCTGGGGCGTGAACTGCACGCGGTGTACCACCTGGTGTCGATCACGCACAACCGGCGCGTCCGGCTCGAGGTGGCGGCGCCCGACGCGGACCCGCACATCCCGTCGGTGACCAGCGTCTACCCCGCGGCCAACTGGCACGAGCGGGAGACCTGGGACTTCTTCGGCATCGTGTTCGACGGGCACCCCGCGCTGACGCGGATCGAGATGCCGGACGACTGGCCGGGCCACCCGCAGCGCAAGGACTACCCGCTCGGCGGCATCCCCGTCGAGTACCGCGGCACCAAGGTGCCGCCGCCGGACGAAAGGAGGTCGTACTCGTGAGCACCGACACCCACGCGACCCCGGGCGCGACCGACGCGGAAGCGGACGCCACCGAGGGCCGTGTCTACAACGTCTCCGGCGGCGACTGGGACGAGATCGTCACCGAGGACAACGAGCGCGGCTTCAACGAGCAGATCGTCGTCAACATGGGGCCGCAGCACCCGTCCACGCACGGCGTGCTCCGGCTGATCCTCACCCTCGAGGGCGAGACGGTCACCGATGCCCGCGCGTCGATCGGCTACCTGCACACCGGCATCGAGAAGTCGATGGAGTACCGGACGTGGACGCAGGGCACCACGTTCATCACCCGCGCCGACTACCTGACGCCGCTGTTCAACGAGGCGACGTACTGCCTCGGGGTCGAGCGACTGCTCGGCATCGAGGACAGGATCCCGGAGCGGGCCCAGATCATCCGCGTGCTGATGCTCGAGCTGAACCGGATCGCGTCGCACCTGGGCGGGATCGGCCCGTTCGGCCTCGAGCTCGGGGCGACGACGATCTTCCTGCAGGGCGTCCGGATGCGGGAGAACGTCCTCGACCTGTTCGAGCTGATCACCGGCCTGCGGATGAACCACGCGTTCATCCGCCCCGGCGGCGTCGCGCAGGACCTGCCGGCCGGCGGGCTCGAGGCGATCCGCGACTTCCTCCGCAAGGCCCCCGCCTGGATCACCGACCTGCGCAAGCTGATCGACTCGAACGCGGTGTTCATCGCCAGGACCAAGGGCATCGCCTACCTCGACCTCGAGGGGTGCATGGCCCTCGGCGTGACCGGGCCGATCCTGCGCGCCACCGGGCTCCCCTGGGACCTGCGCAAGTCGCAGCCGTGATGGGCTACGAGACCTACGAGTTCGACGTCCCGACGGTCGACACCTGCGACACCTACGGCCGGTACCAGATCCGGATGGCCGAGATGGAGCAGTCGCTGCGCATCGTCGAGCAGTGCGTGGACCGGCTCGCCGACCGCGCCGGCGTGCCGAACGACCCGTGGATGATCCAGGACGCCAAGATCGGCTGGCCGGCCAGGCTGTCGCTCGGCCCGGACGGCATGGGCCCGTCGCCCGAGCACATCGCGCACATCATGGGCCAGTCCATGGAGGCCCTCATCCACCACTTCAAGCTGGTGACCGAGGGGTTCCGGGTGCCGGCCGGCCAGGCCTACGTCGCCGGTCGAGTCGCCCAAGGGCGAGCTCGGCTGCCACGTGGTCAGCGACGGCGGCACCAGGCCGTACCGCGCGCACGTGCGCGACCCCTCGTTCCACCACATGCAGGCCGTCTCCGTGATGTGCGAAGGCGGCAACCTCGCCGACGTGATCCCCGCGATCGCGTCGATCGACCCGGTGATTGGAGGCGTAGACAGATAATGCCGTTCAGTACGGAAACCCTCGATTCGACTGAGGGAGGACGCCACCGAGATCATCGGCCGGTACCCCAAGGCGCGGTCCGCGCTGCTGCCGCTGCTCTACCTCGTGCAGGCGGAGGAAGGGTACGTCTCGGAAGACGGGATCAAGTTCTGCGCCGAGGTCCTCGAGATCACCGAGACCGAGGTGCTCGGCGTGGCGACCTTCTACACGATGTACAAGCACGAGCCCGCGGCCGAGTACCAGATGGGCGTCTGCACCAACACCACCTGCGCGATCATGGGCGGCGACCAGATCTACGCCGAGCTCGCCGCGTACATAGGCGGCGAGGACGCCGCCCACGGCAACGGTCACCACGACGTCAAGTCGCCGGACGGCAAGGTCGCGGTCGAGCGCCTCGAGTGCAACGCGGCCTGCGACTACGCCCCCGTGGTGATGGTCAACTGGGAGTTCTTCGACAACCAGACCCCGCAGTCGGCCAAGCGGCTGGTCGATGACCTGCGCTCGGGCGCGCACGTCGCGCCCACCCGGGGCCCGAGCCGGCTGTGCACGTGGAAGCAGGCCAACCGGATCCTGGCCGGCTACGGCGACGGCCAGGCGGCCGAGGGCCCGTCGGCCGGGCACGCCAGCCTGGTCGGTCTCAAGCTGGCCAAGGAGCGCGGATGGAAAGCGCCGGAGCCGGAGGCACAGGCATGACGGACACCCTCACCCCGGTCCTGACCGCGAACTGGGACCAGCCCGACTCGTTCACGCTCGACGGGTACAAGCGCACCGGCGGTTACCAGGCGCTGCCGAAGGCGCTGGCGATGGCGCCGGACGATGTGATCGCGGCGGTCAAGGCGGGGTCGCTGCGCGGCCGCGGCGGCGCCGGCTTCCCGACCGGCATGAAGTGGTCCTTCATCCCCCAGAACGACGGCAAGCCGCACTACCTCACGGTCAACGCCGACGAGTCCGAGCCGGGCACGTGCAAGGACGTCCCGCTGATGATGGCCAACCCGCACGTGCTGATCGAGGGCGCGATCATCACCTGCTACGCAATCAGGGCCAGCCACGCGTTCATCTACGTGCGGGGCGAGGTGCTGCACACGATCAGGCGGCTGCAGCTCGCGGTGGCCCAGGCCTACGAGGCGGGCTACCTCGGCAAGGACATCCTCGGCAGCGGCTTCGACCTCGAGCTGGTCGTGCACGCGGGCGCGGGCGCGTACATCTGCGGCGAGGAGACGGCGCTGCTGACCTCGCTCGAGGGCTACCGCGGGCTGCCCAGGAACCGGCCGCCGTTCCCGGCCGTCGAGGGCCTGTACGCGAGCCCGACCGTCATCAACAACGTCGAGTCGATCGCGAGCGTGCCGTCGATCATCGCCAACGGCTCGGACTGGTTCGCCGACCTCGGCACCGAGAAGTCCAAGGGCTACGGCATCTTCTCGCTGTCCGGGCACGTGAAGACCCCGGGCCAGTACGAGGCGCCGCTCGGCATCACCCTGCGGGAGCTGATCGACCTGGCCGGCGGCATGCTGCGGCCGAACCACGAGCTGAAGTTCTGGACCCCCGGCGGGTCGTCCACCCCGCTGCTGACCAAGGAGCACCTGGACGTCCCGCTCGACTTCGAGGGCGTGGCCGCCGCCGGGTCGATGCTCGGCACCCGGGCGCTGCAGATCTTCGACACCACCACCTGCGTGCTGCGCGCCGCGCTCCGCTGGACCGAGTTCTACCAGCACGAGTCCTGCGGCAAGTGCACCCCGTGCCGCGAGGGCTCCTACTGGATGGTGCGGACCCTGGAGCGGCTGGAGCATGGCGAGGGCACCGACGCCGACCTGGAGACGATTCTCGACGTGGGCAGCAACATCATCGGCCGGGCGTTCTGCGCGCTCGGCGACGCCGTCCCGGTGCCGATCACCTCGGCCATCCAGTACTTCCGGGACGAGATCATCCAGCATCAGAAGGATGGCGGCTGCCCGTTCGACCCGGCCGCATCGACAGCGTGGGCGGTGTGAACCGATGACAGTTGAGGCAACCACCGGCCAGCAGAAGACCGACACGGTCTCGGTCACGATCGACGGCTACGAGATCTCGGTGCCCAAGGGCACCCTGGTGATCCGGGCGGCCGAGATGATCGGCGTCGCGATCCCGAGGTTCTGCGACCACCCGCTGCTCGACTCGATCGGCGCCTGCCGGCAGTGCCTGGTGGAAATCGAGGGCCAGCGCAAGCCGCTCGCCTCCTGCACCACCGTCTGCACCGAGGGCATGGTGGTCAAGACCCAGCTCACCTCGGCCGTGGCCGAGAAGGCGCAGCGCGGCGTGATGGAGCTGCTGCTGGTCAACCACCCGCTCGACTGCCCGATGTGCGACAAGGGCGGCGAGTGCCCGCTGCAGAACCAGGCGCTCGCCAACGGTCAGGGCGAGTCCCGCTTCCTCGAGGACAAGCGCGAGTTCCCCAAGCCGGTGCCGATCTCGGCCGAGGTGCTGCTCGACCGCGAGCGCTGCATCTCCTGCACCCGCTGCGTGCGGACCTCCGAGGAGATCGCGGGCGACGACTTCATCGAGTTCCTCGAGCGCGGGCCCGGCCAGTACATCGGCACCGCCGCGGGCAAGCCGTTCAACTCCTACTTCTCCGGCAACACGGTGCAGGTCTGCCCGGTCGGCGCGCTCACCGGCGCGGCCTACCGGTTCAAGGCCCGCCCGTTTGACCTGGTGTCGACGCCGAGCGTGTGCGAGCACTGCGCGGCCGGCTGCCACCAGCGCACCGACCACCGGCGGGGCCGGGTGCTGCGCCGCCTGGCCGGCGACGAGCCGCTGGTCAACGAGGAGTGGAACTGCGACAAGGGCCGCTGGGCGTTCGCCTACGCCAGCGAGTCCGACCGGCTCACCACCCCGCTGGTCCGCGACGAGGCGGGCGTGCTCCGTCCGGCCTCCTGGGTGGCCGCCTACGCGGCGGCCGCACGCGGGCTCGCCGCCGCCAGGGACGCCGTAGAGGGACCGTCCGGCGTCGGCGTGCTCACCGGCGGGCGGCTGACGCTCGAGGACGCGTACGCGTACTCCAAGTTCACCCGGGTCGCGCTGAACACCAACGACATTGACATGCGGGCCCGGCCGCACTCGGCCGAGGAGGAGCAGTTCCTCGCCGCCCGGGTGGCAGGCCGTGACATCGAGGTCAGCTACACCGACCTCGAGGCGGCGCCGGCCGTGCTGCTGGCCGGCTTCGAGCCGGAAGAAGAATCCCCGATCGTGTTCCTGCGGCTGCGCAAGGCGGCCCGCAAGACCGCCCTGCGGGTGTTCTCCGTCGGCGCGCTCCGCACGCCCGGCCTGACCAAGGTGAACGGCACGCTGCTGCCGACCGTGCCCGGGGCCGAGCCCGCCACGCTGACCGCGCTCGCCGCGGGCGGCGGCAGCGACGACGCCATCGCCCAGGCGGCCGGCCTGCTGGCCAGGCCCGGGCGCGGTGATCCTGGTCGGCGAGCGGCTGGCCGAGGTTCCCGGCGCGCTCGCGGCGGCGGTCAGGCTGGCCGACGCCAGCGGCGCCAGGCTCGCGTGGATTCCGCGCCGGGCGGGCGAGCGCGGCGCGATCGAGGCCGGCGCGATGCCCGGGCTGCTGCCGATCGGCCGCTGGGTGGGCGACCCCAAGGCCCGGGCCGAGGTGGCGCTGGCCTGGAACAAGGCCACCCTGCCTTCGACTCCCGGCCGCTCGACCTCCGCGCTGCTTGCCGCGGCCGCCGACGGCGGGCTGGGCGCGCTGGTCATCGCCGGGGTTGACCCGGCCGACCTGCCGGACCCGGGCGCCGCCCTGCGCGCGCTCGACCAGACCCCGTTCATCGTCGCCCTCGAGCTGCGGGCCAGCGCCGTCACCGACCGCGCGGACGTGGTGTTCCCGGTCGCCGCGGTGGCGGAGAAGGCGGGCACGTTCGTCAACTGGGAGGGCCGGGGCGCCACCTTCAACGCGGCCCTGAGCGTGCCCGGCGTCCGCACCGACCTATATGTGCTCGGGGCGATCGCCGACGAGATGGACGTTCACCTCGGCCTGCCGAGCGCGGCCGCCGCTCGCGCGGAGCTGGCCGCCCTCGGCGCCTGGAAGGGCGCCCGCCCGGCGGCGCCGGAAGTTCTCACCGGCAGCGGCAGCGCGGCCGGCCGACACCGACTACCGCTTGGCGACCTGGCACCAGCTGGTCGACGCGGGGCGGATGCAGGACGGCGAGCCGTACCTGGCCGCGACCGCCCGGCCGGTGGTGGCGCGGGTCTCCCCGGTCAGCGCGGCCGAGGCGAGCCTGCGCGACGGCGACAAGGTGACGGTGGAGTCCGCGCTGGGCTCGGTGACCGTGCCGCTTGACGGTCACCGAGAAGATGGCCGATGGCGTGGTATGGCTCCCCACTAACAGCCCGGGCAGCGCGGTCCGGGCCGACCTCGGCGCTGGCCATGGGAGCCGGGTAACCCTGAGGAGGGCCGAATGAGCGGTGCGCTCGCCGCGGCGGACCCGACGCTGAGCGACTTCAACCAGCAGATCTGGTGGCTGGTGCTGCTCAAGGTCGGCATTGTCTTCGTGTTCCTGCTGCTCACCACGATCTTCATGATCTGGTTTGAGCGGCGGGTGATCGGAAGGATGCAGAACCGGCCCGGTCCGAACCGGGCCGGTCCCTGGGGGCTGCTGCAGCCGATCGCGGACGCGCTCAAGCTGCCGCTGAAGGAGGACATCGTCCCCACCGGGGTGGACAAGCTGATCTTCTTCGTCGCGCCGATCCTCGCCTGCGCGCCGGCCTTCGTCGCCTTCGCGATCATCCCGTGGGGCCCGGAGGTGTCGATCTTCCACCACCAGACCCCGCTGCAGGTGACCGACCTCCCGGTCGCGGTCCTGCTGGTGCTGGCGACGAGCTCGGTCGGCGTCTACGGCATCGTGCTGGCGGGCTGGGCCTCCCGGGGGCCGTACTCGATCCTCGGCGCGCTCCGCTCCACTGCCCAGGTGATCAGCTACGAGATCGCGATGGCGCTGTCCTTCGTCGCCGTCTTCCTCGACGCCGGGTCGCTCTCCACCAGCCAGATCGTCGCCGCCCAGCAGCATTACTGGTACTTCTGGGTGCTGTTCCCTTCGTTCCTCATCTACCTGGTGACGATGGTCGGCGAGACCAACCGGATCCCGTTCGACCTGCCCGAGGGCGAGGGCGAGATCGTGGCCGGGCACATGACCGAGTACTCGTCGATGAAGTTCGCGATGTTCTTCCTGGCCGAGTACATCAACATGACCACGGTCTCGGCGCTCGCGACCACGCTGTTCCTCGGCGGCTGGCGCGCTCCGGTGCCGATCTCGACCTTCTGGCCGTCCGCCAACAGCGGCTGGTGGCCGGTGCTGTGGTTCCTGATCAAGGTCTTCTTCCTGCTGTTCTGCTACGTGTGGCTGCGCGGCACGCTGCCGCGGACGCGCTACGACCAGCTCATGGCGCTCGGCTGGAAGATCCTCATCCCGTTCTCGATCGTCTGGCTGCTGCTGGTGGCCACGGTGCGGGCGCTGCGCGAGGACAACCACTCGCCGGTCGTCTACGCGGTCGCCGGGCGTGGTCCTGGTGCTGTTCATCGCGCTGATCACCTTCTGGGACAACGGCTACACCAAGTGGCTCGCGCGGATGGAGCCAGGCAAGCCGGTGGCCGACGAAGGCGAAGAAGACGAGTGGGACTACGACGATCAGGGCGAGCTGGTCAAGGTGGCCAAGCCCGCTCCGCCTGAGCCGAGGTACCCGGTGCCGCCGCTCGACCTGCCGCACTATCACGGCCTTGAGCTCGGCGACCGGGGACGGGGGCTGACCGCCAGTGCAGGGCGGTACGGGGGATCGCTCCCCGGGACGACACTACGACTAAGGAGGTCACCGGTGCTTGACTTCCTCAACCCGGTGAAGGGGTTCGGGGTCACCTTCCGCGAGATGTTCCGGAAGGTGGACACCGTGATGTACCCGGAGGACAAGCGGCCGACCGCGCCCCGGTTCCACGGGCACCACCAGCTCAACCGGTGGCCGGACGGGCTCGAGAAGTGCATCGGGTGCGAGCTGTGCGCCTGGGCCTGCCCGGCCGACGCGATCTACGTGGAGGGCCGCGACAACACGCCCGAGGAGCGCTTCTCGCCGGGCGAGCGCTACGGCCACGTCTACCAGATCAACTACCTGCGCTGCATCCTCTGCGGCCTGTGCATCGAGGCGTGCCCGACCCGCGCGCTGACGATGACCAACGAGTACGAGATCGCCGACGACAACCGGGAGAGCCTCATCTGGACCAAGGAGCAGCTGCTTCTCCCGCTGCTCCCCAACATGGAGGCGCCGCCGCACCCGATGCGGCTCGGCAATGACGAGAAGGACTACTACCGCCTCGGCGGCGCCGGGGTCGTGGGTCTGGGGAGCGAGAAATGATGCACGTCTTCCTCGCCAACGGCGGCGCGGGCGGAACCAACCTCGACCCGCTCTACAACACCGCGCTGTTCTGGATCCTGGCGGTGCTGGCGGTCTCCGCCGCCGTCGCCATGATCCTGGTCAGGCACGCGGTGCACGGCGCGCTGATGCTCGCGATCGTGATGCTCTGCCTGGCGGTCATGTACGCCATGCAGGGCGCGCCGTTCCTGGCCTTCGTTCAGGTCATCGTCTACACCGGCGCGGTCCTGATGCTGTTCCTGTTCGTGGTCATGCTGATCGGCACCAACTCGTCGGAGTCGCTGGTCGAGGTGATCAGGGGCCAGCGGCTGTGGGCGGCGCTGGCCGGCATCGGCCTGGCGGTGCTGCTCATCGTCGGCATCGGGCACGCCGCGATCGGGTCGCCCGCCCCGCCGACCGCCGCCAACAGCACCGACAACCTGACCGGGCTGGCGCGGCTGATCTTCACCACCTACGTGTTCCCGTTTGAAGTCACCAGCGCCCTGCTGATCACGGCCGCGCTCGGCGCGATGGTGCTCGCGCACCGCGAGCGCACGACCCGCAAGCCGACCCAGCGGGAGGTGTCCGCGCGCCAAGATCGACAGCGGCCAGGTCCAGCCCGAGCCGCCGCCCGGCGTCTACGCGCTGCACAACGCGGTCGACATGCCGGCCATGCTGCCGGACGGGACGCTGTCCGACCGGTCGGTGTCGCACGCCGTCGTCGGCCGCGACGTCCAGCTCGGCCGCGACCCGCAGGGGGTCGTCACCGTCGACCTCGGCACCGGCGAGCGGATCGACGACGGAGCGGGCGATCGAGTCGGGCGACCGGGGCACCGAGGAGAGTGGAGCATGAACCCGTCTGGGTACATTTTCCTGGCCGTCATCCTGTTCGTGATCGGCGCGATCGGCGTGCTCGTCCGCCGCAACGCGATCCTGATCTTCCTGAGCGTCGAGCTGATGCTCAACTCATGCAACCTGGCGTTCGTTTCGTTCTCCCGGCTGCACGGCAATCTGGACGGCCAGGTGGTGGCCTTCTTCGTGATGGTCGTCGCCGCCGCTGAGGTAGTGGTCGGGCTGGCCATCCTGATGGCCATCTACCGCGCTCGCAAGTCCGCGTCGGTCGACGACGCGAACTTGCTCAAGAACTGAGGGGATTGACTCGATGACGACGCTCGCCGCCACCGGCGTGTTCCGCCTGTCGTGGCTGCTGCTCGCCTTCCCGGTGTTCGGCGCGGCGGTCCTGCTGCTCGGCGGACGGCGCACCGACAAGTGGGGCCACCTGCTGGCCGTGCTGATGTCGCTAGCGTCGTTCGTCTACGGCGTGATCGCGTTCTTCACGCTGCTCGGCCAGACCGGGGCCGCGCGCAGCCAGGACCTGCACGTGTACTCCTGGATCCCGGTGAACGGGTTCCAGGCCAACATCGGGATACTCATCGATCCGCTGTCGATCTGCTTCGTGCTGCTGATCACCGGCGTCGGATCGCTGATCCTTATCTACGCGATCGCATACATGGCCCATGACAGCGACCGGCGCCGGTTCTTCGGCTACCTGAACCTGTTCATCGCCGCGATGCTGCTGCTGGTGGTCTCGGACAACTTCCTCGGCCTCTACGTGGGCTGGGAGGGCGTGGGTCTCGCGTCCTACCTGCTGATCGGGTTCTGGCAGTTCAAGCAGACGGCTGCGGTGGCGGCGAAGAAGGCGTTCATCGCCAACCGGGTCGGCGACGTCGGCCTGTCGCTGGCGATCATGCTGATGTTCTCGGAGTTCGGCACGTTCAACTTCTCCGGGGTGTTCGACTCGGCCAAGTCGGGCGGCACCGGCGTGACCACCGCCCTCGGCCTGCTGCTGCTGCTCGGCGCGTGCGGTAAATCCGCCCAGGTGCCGCTGCAGTCCTGGCTGCTCGACGCGATGGAGGGCCCGACGCCTGTGTCGGCCCTTATTCATGCGGCGACAATGGTCACGGCTGGCGTTTATCTCATCGTGCGCTCCAACCCGATCTTCAACGCCTCGCCGACCGCGCAGCTGGCGGTGACGGTCGTCGGCGCGGTCACGCTGCTGTTCGGCGCGATCATCGGTTGCGCCAAGGACGACATCAAGAAGGCGCTCGCCGGGTCGACCATGTCGCAGATCGGCTACATGATCCTGGCCGCCGGCCTCGGCCCGGCCGGGTACGTGTTCGCGATCGCGCACCTGCTCGCGCACGGGTTCTTCAAGGCCGGGCTCTTCCTCGGCGCGGGCTCGGTTCTGCACGGCATGGACGACGAGGTGAACATGCGCCGCTTCGGCGGCCTGCGCAAGATCCTGCCGATCACGTTCGCGACGTTCGGGCTCGGCTACCTGGCGATCATCGGCATCCCGCCGTTCTCCGGGTTCTTCACCAAGGACGGCATCATCGACGCCGCGTGGGCCAAGGGCGGCACCGACGGCTGGATCCTGGCCGCCTGCACGATCGTCGGCGCGGCCATCACCGCGTTCTACATGACCCGGGTCATGCTGATGACCTGGTACGGCCCGAAGCGGTGGGAGGAGAACGGCGTGCTCGGCGGGGCCGGCGCGAACCCTGCCTACACCGAGCCGCACATCCCTCACCCGCACGAGTCGTCGCTGACCATGACGATCCCGATGATCCTGCTGGCGATCGGCTCGGTCGGCGCGGGCGCGTTCTTCATCATCAACGAGCGGCTGCAGAACTTCCTCGCGCCGGTCGTCGGGGTGCCGTTCCCCGACCACGGCATCTGGTCCTGGCCCGGCATCATCGCGCTGATCCTGGTGGTCCTCGGCGTCGGCGTCGCCTGGGCGATGTACGGGCGGGTGACGATTCCGGCCCTCGCCCCGCGCGGGTCGGTGCTGACCCGGGCCGCCCGGGCCGACCTGTACGGCGACGCGTTCAACGAGTCGGTCCTGATGCGCCCCGGCCAGTGGCTGACCAGGCTCTCGGTTTTCTTCGACAGCCGCGGCGTCGACGGTCTCGTCAACACGACGGCGGCGACCATCGGGGGAAGCTCGTCGCGGCTGCGCAGGCTGCAGAACGGTTTCGTGCGCTCTTACGCGCTTTCCATGCTCATCGGCGCCGTGCTGATCGTGGCCGGCCTTCTGGTGGTGAGGCTCTGATGATTGCTACCTCGGCTATCACGGTGGCGGGGACTGGTTTCCCCTGGCTGACCGTGGCCGGCGGTATCCCCCTGGTCGGCGCGATCTTGGTCTCGTTCGGGCCCGCCCGGCTGACCAGGTGGATGACGCTGGCGTTCTCGCTGATCACGCTGGTCTGGGTGATCGTGATGGCCGCCCAGTACAACACCTCGGGACCGACGTTCCAGTTCACCGAGGAGTACTCCTGGATCCCGCAGTTCGGCGTGCACTACGCCCTCGGCGTGGACGGGATCGCGCTGGTGCTGATCGGCATGACCGCAGTGCTGATGCCGGTAGTGGTGCTCGCCTCCTGGCACGACGCCGACGAGGCAAAGCGGTCCCCCAAGGTCTACTTCGCGCTGATGCTGGTCCTCGAGACGATGATGATCGGGGTCTTCGCGGCCACCGACGTCTTCCTGTTCTACGTGTTCTTCGAGGCCATGCTGATCCCGATGTACTTCATGATCGGGTCGTTCGGCGTCGGGGCGCGACAGTACGCGGCGGTCAAGTTCCTGCTCTACAGCCTCCTCGGCGGGCTGCTGATGCTGGTCGCGGTCATCGCGCTGTACGTCTACTCCGGGCACGACGGACAGCACCCGACGTTCCTGTTCTACTCGCTGGCGCACGTGGCGCTGTCCCCGACCGTGCAGAAGTGGCTCTTCCTCGGGTTCTTCATCGCGTTCGCGATCAAGGCGCCGCTGTGGCCGTTCCACACCTGGCTGCCCGACGCGACCGCGTCCGCCCAGCCCGGGGCGGCGGTGCTGATGCTCGGCGTGATGGACAAGGTCGGCACGTTCGGGATGATCAGGTACTGCCTGGAGCTGTTCCCGGACGGGTTCCGCTACTTCACGCCGCTCATCCTCGTCCTCGCGGTGATCTCGATCATCTACGGCGCGATCGTGGCGATCGGGCAGACCTCGATGAAGCGGCTGATCGGCTACACCTCGATCTCGCACTTCGGCTTCATCGTCCTCGGCGTATTCGCGCTGACCTCGCAGGGGCAGTCGGGCGCCACGCTCTACATGGTCAACCACGGCTTCTCGACCGGCGCGCTGCTGCTGATCGCCGGCTTCCTCATCGTCCGCCGCGGTTCCGACAAGATCTCGGACTACGGCGGCGTGCAGAAGGTCGCCCCGGTCCTGGCCGGGCTGTTCCTGGTCTCCGGTCTGGCCGGGCTGTCGCTGCCCGGGCTGTCCACCTTCGTGTCCGAGTTCCTCGTGCTCGTCGGCACGTTCTCGCGGTACAAGGTGGCGGGCTCGTTCGCGGTGGCCGGGATCATCCTGGCCGCGATCTACATCCTGTGGATGTACCAGCGCACGATGAACGGGCCGGTGGCCGAGTCGGTGTCGGCGATGCCCGATCTCAAGGCGCGCGAGCTGCTCGCGGTGGTGCCGCTGGTCGCGCTGATCATCGCGCTTGGCGTCTACCCCAAGCCGGTCCTTGACGTGATCAACCCGGCCGTCAACACAACGATGACCCAGGTGGGCGCGCACGATCCGGTGCCCGCCCACCCCGCAGTAGCCCAGAAGGGAAACCAGCCGTGAGCCTCGCCGCCGCCGCTGTCACTGCTGCCGTTCCCGGCGCCATCGCGGCCCCGAGCATTGAGTACAGCCAGCTCGCGCCGATGCTGGTCGTGTTCGGCGCGGCCGTCGTCGGGCGTGCTCGTCGAGGCGTTCGCGCCCCGCGATCTGCGCCGCGCCATTCACCTGCTGGTGACGTTCGGGGCGCTGGTGGCCGCGTTCGTCTGGACCTGCGTGATCGCCGCCTCCTCGACGATCTTCGCGCACGGCAGCGCCGGGCGCTCGGCCGCCGAGGGCGCGGTGGCGGTCGACCGGCCGACGCTGTTCATCCAGGGCACGATCCTGGTCCTGGCCGCGGTGGCGGTGCTGCTGATCGCCGACGACTCGAACGACGTGTCCTCGTTCGCGGGCCAGGCGGCGGCGGTGCCGGGGTCGACCGAGGAGCGCGAGGGCCTGCTGCGCGGCCTGGTGCACACCGAGATCTACCCGCTGACCCTGTTCGCGGTCGGCGGCATGCTGCTGTTCCCGGCCGCCAACGACCTGCTGACGATGTTCGTCGCGCTCGAGGTTCTCTCGCTGCCGCTGTACCTGCTGTGCGGGCTCGCCCGCCGCCGCCGCCTGCTGTCGCACGAGGCGGCCATGAAGTACTTCCTGCTCGGCTCGTTCTCGTCGGCGTTCTTCCTGTTCGGCATCGCGATGCTGTACGGGTTCTCCGGGTCGGTCTCGCTGGCCACCATCGCGTCGACGGTCTCGGCCGGCACCGGCAGCGACACGCTGCTCTACGCCGGGATCGCGCTGACCGGCCTCGGGCTGCTGTTCAAGATCGGCGCGGTGCCCTTCCACGCCTGGAAGCCCGACGTCTACCAGGGCGCGCCGACCCCGATCACCGCGCTGATGGCGTCCTGCACCGTGGTCTCCGCCTTCGGCGCCCTGCTGCGGGTCTTCTACGTCGCGTTCGGCACGCTGACCTGGGACTGGCGCCCGGCCATGTGGACGGTCGCGATCCTCACGATGGTCATCGGCGCGGTGATCGCGATCACCCAGACCGACGTCAAGCGGCTGCTCGCCTACTCGTCGATCGCGCACGCCGGGTTCATCCTGACCGCCGTCGTCTCGTCGTCGGTCGACGGGCTGTCCTCGTCGCTGTTCTACCTCGCCACCTACGGGCTGACCACGATCGGCGCGTTCGCGGTGATCACCCTGGTCCGCGACAAGGGCGGCGAGGCGGACCACCTGTCGCGCTGGGCCGGACTCGGCAAGCGGTCGCCAGTGGTGGCCGGCATCTTCGCGCTGTTCCTGCTCTCGTTCGCGGGCATCCCGCTGACGTCCGGGTTCGTCGGGAAGTTCGCCGTCTTCCAGGCGGCGATCGCGGGCGGCGACCTGGCGCTGGTGGTCGTCGGTGTGGTGTCCTCGGCCATCGCGGCGTTCTTCTACGCCCGGGTGATCGTGCTGATGTTCTTCAGCGACCCGGTCCCCGACGGCCCGGTGGTGGCGGTGCCGTCGGTCTTCACCGGCATCGCGGTGGGCGTCGGCGCGCTCTCGGCGGTCGTCCTCGGCGTCTTCCCCGAGCCGGTGCTCTCCCTCGCCAACCACGCGGCGACCCAGCTGTTTGTCCGTTAATGCCGCGGTTAGCAGCCCTTGACGATGGCCGTCGCCCTGCGCTCGCTGAGCGCGGCGGCGGCCATGGCGCTGCCCGGAGCGCTTTCGGGATGACATCATCGGGACAGGCTGCCCCTGCCACCTGATAGACGACCGCGTATGCTGGTGTGTTCGTACGCTCGGGTTAAATGCGCCGACGACATGGAGTTCGAGTGATCATCGCTGTTCCCGTCGATTTCGCCGACGCGACCCTCACCGCCGAGATGGCGGAGGATCTCGCCGCCGTGGAAGCCGCCCTGCGTGACACCAACTTCGGCGGCGACGAGATGTTCGCCGAGGTCTCCCGGCACATGATGGCGGCCGGCGGCAAGCGCTTCCGCGCCATGCTGGTGCTGCTCGCCGCCCGCTTCGGCGACTGCCGCGACAAGCGCATCGTGCCCGCCGCGGTCGCCATCGAGCTCACCCACCTGGCCACGCTGTTCCACGATGACGTCATGGACGAGGCCGCCATCCGGCGCGGCCAGCCATCGGCTAACTCCCAGTTCGGGAACTCGATCGCCATCCTGGCCGGTGACTACCTGTTCGCGCGGGCCTCCCGCATCCTGGCCGACCTCGGCCCGGATGCGATCAGGATCCAGGCCGAGACCTTCGGCCGCCTGGTCGACGGCCAGCTGCGGGAGACGGTCGGGGTCCGGCCGGGTGAGGACCCGCTTGAGCACTACATGCACGTGGTCACCGAGAAGACCGGCTCGCTGATCGCCACCTCGGGCCGATTCGGCGCGATGTTCTCCGGGTTGTCGGAGGAGAGCACCGACCTGATCGCCGACGCCTGCATGCGGATCGGGGTCGCCTGGCAGCTCTCCGACGACGTGCTCGACGTCGCGTCCACGTCCCTGCAGTCGGGCAAGGAACCGGGCACTGACCTACGCCAGGGGGTGCGCACCCTGCCGGTCTTCTACGCGCTGCGCAGCACCTCCCAGGATCCGTCGGAGGTCCGGCTGCGGGCGCTGCTCGGCCGCGAGGACCTGGCCGACAGCGAGCTTCACGCCGAGGCCCTGGGCCTGCTGCGCGAGTCTCCGGCGCTCGAGGAGGCCAGGAGACACGGTGCGGTCCTGGATCGGCGGCGCCACCGCGCGACTGGCTAAGCTGCCCGACGTCCCCGCCCGCGCCGCCTTCGAGTCCCTGTGCGACTTCGTCATCACCCGCGCCGTCTAGCATGACCGCGGCCAGGCTGACCGCCGGCCGGCCGGAGGGTGTGTTAGCTCGGGCGAACCTTGTTCTTGGCGGCCGACAGGCTTGTCCAGTACTTGGCCAGGGTCTGCTTGACCACTCCGCCGTCCTCGGGCGCCCACGAGGTCGTGCGCGGCTTGAGGGTGCCGACGTCGATCAGCTCGTAGGCGTAGCCAGCGATCGACTTGCGGGTGACGCCGGGCGGCAGTGACATCTTCCGGAACCCGTGGTAGGTGTTGTCGCTGGTGAGCATGAAAACGGCCCGGTTGAACAGCGGCGCGATGGCCCGCGGCTCGTTCTTCGGGTCGGTGCGGATCAGCAGGTCGCCGGCGCCGCCCTCGGCCGGCCAGTCCTTGTTCAGGTACAGCAGCACGTTCAGCACCCGCAGCCAGTCGTCATGCTTCGGGTGGATGTTGAAGTCAACGTGCGTGTCGAGATGGCCGCCGTCGCCGCTCTGGTGGAAACCCCCGCCGTGGAACGAGGCGTCCATGAACAGCGCGCGGCCGGTGATCGTGCTCACGACCTCGGCGAACTCCGGCGACAGCAGGTAATCGTGGTAGGCCTTGGCAGCGGGGCCCGCCTTAGCGAAATCGGCCTCTTCCCGCTTGTCCCCGAAGATGTAGTCCTTCGAATGGGCCATCTCGTCCACCGTCGGGAACTCCGCCACCAGCTGGTTCGCGAAGTCCTCGTCCAGGAAGCCGTCGATCACCACCAGCGGGAACGGGTCACCGTGCTTGTATTCTTCGGCGAGCGCCGGTACGTCCTTCGACCATGGTCCGAGCATTGCATCTCCGAGTTCTATGGCTTTCCCTAGTAGCGAGATCAGAATACTCGGGAATGTAGCAAGGCGCGGCGGGTTGACCGCTGTGCACGGTGTGACGGACTCGTTGCGTAGTGCACTTACCCGGGGGCGTTGCGTCCGGCGCGCTTCCGCGCCGAACGGCCGCCGGTTACTCGACTTCCCAGGTGTCGTTGCCTGCCAGCAGCTTGGCCAGGTCGCCCGCGCCGGCGGCGCGGGCCTGGTCGAGCTGGGCGGCCATCAGGTCGTCGTAGGCCGGGCGCTCGACCGAGCGGAAGACGCCGATCGGGGTGTGCGCGAAGTCGAAGCTGTCGAGCCGGGAAAGCGCGAACGCGTACGACGGGTCGGTCCTGGTCGCGTCGTGCACGACGAGCTCCGACTCGGGCACCGAGGCCGCCTCGACTGGCGTCAGGGCGCCGTACGGGCCGTAGGTGAGGCCCATCGAGCCGTCCGGCCCGTACCGGACCGGCGACCCGTGCTGGAGGCGGATCAGGCCGGGCGCGTTCGGCTCCTTGATGGGGGCGAACGCGTCGTCGTTGAAGATCGGGCAGTTCTGGAAGATCTCGATGAAGGCCGAACCGCGGTGGTCGGCCGCCGCCCGCAGCACCGACTGCAGGTGCTTGCGGTCGGAGTCGACCGACCGGGCCACGAACGACGCCTCCGCGCCGAGCGCGAGCGAGACCGGGTTGAACGGGTAGTCGAGCGAGCCGTAGGGCGTCGACTTGGTGACCTTGCCCTGCTCGGAGGTGGGCGAGTACTGACCCTTGGTCAGCCCGTAGATCCGGTTGTTGAACAGCAGGATCTTGATGTTGACGTTCCGCCGGAGCGCGTGGATCAGGTGGTTGCCGCCGATGGAGAGCGCGTCACCGTCCCCGGTGATCACCCAGACCGACAGGTCCTGCCGCGACGCGGCCAGCCCGGACGCGATCGCGGGCGCCCGGCCGTGGATCGAGTGCATGCCGTAGCTGGACACGTAGTACGGCAGCCGGGACGAGCAGCCGATGCCGGAGACCACGACCACGTTCTCCCGTGGCACCTCCAGCTCGGGCAGGAACGCCTGGAAGGCAGCCAGGATCGCGTAGTCACCGCATCCCGGGCACCAGCGGACCTCCTGGTCGGACTTGAAGTCCTTGGTCCCCAGGCCGCCCTTGTGCGGGACGAGCGTTAGGGACTGGAGTCGCCCGGGACCGTTCGATGAAAGCTGATCTTGAATTTCAGACATGTGCGAGCACCTCTTCGATCGCCTCAGCCAGCTCGGCCGCGCGGAACGGAAGACCGCTGACGCGGTTGTAGGAGATCACGTCGACCAGGAACTTGCCGCGCAGCAGGAGCGCGAGCTGGCCGAGGTTGATCTCGGGGACGAGCACCTTGTCGTACCGGCGGAGCACCTCGCCGAGGTTGGCAGGGAACGGGTTCATGTGCCGCAGGTGCGCCTGCGCGACCGCGTGCCCGTCGCGCCGGGCGCGGCGCACGGCCGCCCCGATCGAGCCGTAGGTGGAGCCCCAGCCGAGGACGAGCACCTTCGCCTGGCCGGACGGGTCGTCGACCTCGAGCGGCGGGATGCTGGCGGCGATGCCGTCGATCTTGGCCTGCCTGGTGCGGACCATCAGATCGTGGTTGTCGGGGTCGTAGGAGATGGTCCCGGCGCCGTCGGCCTTCTCGATGCCGCCGATGCGGTGCTCGAGGCCGGCCGTGCCCGGGATCGCCCACGGCCGCGCCAGGGTCCTCGGGTCGCGCTTGAACGGCAGGAAGTCGCCGCCGTCGGCGGGCCGGTCGGCCTCGGTGGCGAACTCGAACTGGGCGCTCAGGTCCGGCAGCGAGGAAACCTCGGGGATGCGCCACGGCTCGGAGCCGTTGGCCAGGTACCCGTCCGAGAGCAGGATCACCGGGGTCCGGTAGGTGATCGCGATCCTGGCCGCCTCGATCGCGGCGAAGAAGCAGTCCGACGGCGTGGCGGCCGCGATCACCGGCACCGGCGACTCGCCGTTCCGGCCGTACAGCGCCATCAGCAGGTCGGCCTGCTCGGTCTTGGTCGGCATGCCGGTGGACGGGCCCGCCCGCTGCACGTCGACGATGAGCATCGGCAGCTCGACCGAGACGGCCAGGCCGACGGTCTCGGCCTTCAGCAGCATGCCGGGGCCGCTCGTGGTGGTGACCGCGAGCGCCCCGCCGAAGGCCGCCCCGAGCGCGGAGCTGGCGGCGGAGATCTCGTCCTCGGCCTGGAACGTGCGGATACCGAACTTCTTGTGCTTGGCGAGCTCGTGCAGGATGTCGGAGGCCGGGGTGATCGGGTAAGAGCCGAGGAAGAGCGGCAGCTCGGCGAGCTCGCCGGCCGCGATCAGGCCGTACGCGAGCGCGGTGTTGCCGGTGATGTTGCGGTACTTGCCCGGCGCGATCGGAGCCGGCTTGACCTCGTAGCGGACCGAGAAGTCCTCGGTCGTCTCGCCGTAGTTCCAGCCGGCCTGGAAGGCGGTCACGTTGGCCTTGTAGATCTCCGGCTTCTTGCCGAACTTCGCCTCGAGGAAGGAGAGCGTGCCCTCCGAGGGGCGGCCGTAGAGCCAGGACAGCAGGCCGAGCGCGAACATGTTCTTCGCCCGCTCGGCGTCCTTGCGGGAGATGCTCTGATCCTCAAGCGCCTTGACGGTCAGCGAGGTCAGCGGGACCGGGTGCAGCTTGTAGCCCTCGAGCGAGCCGTCCTCGAGCGGGTTCTTCGCGTAGCCCACCTTGACCAGGTTGCGCTTGGTGAACTCGTCGGTGTTGACGATCAGGTCCATGCCCCTCGGCAGGTCCTTCAGGTTAGCCATGAGCGCGGCCGGGTTCATCGCCACCAGCACGTCGGGCGCGTCCCCGGGGGTGAGAATGTCGTGGTCCGCGAAGTGCAGCTGGAAGCTGGACACGCCGGGCAGAGTGCCCTGCGGAGCGCGGATCTCAGCCGGGAAGTTCGGCAGGGTGGACAGGTCGTTGCCGAAGACGGCGGTCTCCTGGGTGAACCTGTCGCCGGTGAGCTGCATGCCGTCACCGGAGTCACCTGCAAAACGAATGATTACGTGGTCTAGCTCCTGGACCTGCTTGGTCACAGCTCAAAGCCTCCTCCGCACGCCGGGACTGGGCGCCCCTCGTGCAGCACCAGCCCAACGGTCGGGGTGTCAGTGCGGGACGGGATAAATTCTATGCGGACTCTGGCGCCGCGTGGCTGCCCACCCGAGTGTGGGACACGCCACCTTTCTGCTGCGTACCAACAAAGTTATTGTTATTTGTCCATAATGTCGCCGGTGTTTCACCGGTTGTCACGCGACCCCCGGCAGCACTCACCGTAGGCTGTCGTGTCGGTATGGGAACCTCCGGGTCGGCTCCGACCGTTTACGTGGGTGAGCTGCTGTTTCACGGCGGCCTCGCCGTGGGGCGGAGACTCTGGGCCGAAGCTGGGGAGGGAGCCGCGGTGCGCTGCTACGGACTGCGCGCGGCGCTACTCGCGGCCGGGCTGTGCGCGGCGCTGGTGGCGATCGCATCGGTGTGGCTCGGGCTTGTCGGCGCGGCCTTGGTAAGCGCGCTAATCGTCGCTCTCGGGTGGATCACTTATTTTCATTCTGAACGGGCGGTGCTTACTGCCCTGCGCGCCCGCCAGGTAAGCGAGGTGGAGCGGCCCGAGCTGCACCGACTGGTGCGGGAGCTCGCCCGTTCGGCCCGGCTGCCGATGCCCCGGCTGTTCCTGTCCCCGGCGGCGCAGCCGAACATCCTCACCGTCGGCTACGGTCCGCGGTCGGCGGCGGTGTGCTGCACCGAGGGGCTGCTCGAGGAGCTCTCGCCGGTCGAGCTGCGGGCCGTGCTCGCGCATGAGCTCGCGCACGTGACCCGGCGTGACGTCGTGGTCTCGTCGTCGTCGGCCGGGCTCGCGTCGCTGGTCGCGATCTGCCCGCTGACGGCGCTGGCGCTGCTGCAGATCGCGTCGCCGCCGGCCCGCGAGTACGGCGCTGACCTCGACGGGGCGCTGCTGACCGGGGAGCCGCTCGCGCTGGCGAGCGCGCTGCGCAAGATCGACTCCCGGGTGGCCATCCTGCCGCTGCGGCGCTGCGGACCGCTCGCCGCCGCCAGCCACCTGATGATCGCCTGCCCGTTCCCGCCCCGGGGCCTCGGCCGGCTGCTCCGCTCCCACCCGCCCACCGGCGAGCGGGTGCGCAGGCTGGAGGGCTTGGCGGGAGTGGCGGGGACCGGCCCGCGCTAGCGGCAGTCGCGGCCGCGCTAGCGGTAGTTGACGAACTGCAGCGCGAAGTCGAAGTCCTTGCCCTTGAGCAGGCTGATCACGGACTGCAGGTCGTCCCGGCTCTTGGACGAGACGCGGAGCTCCTCGCCCTGGACCTGGGCCTTGACGCCCTTCGGGCCCTCGTCCCTGATGATCTTGGATACCTTCTTGGCGTTCTCCTGGGTGATGCCCTCCTTGATCGCGATCGCGATCCGGTACTCCTTGCCGGAGACCTTGGGCTCCGCGGCGTCAAGGTGCTTCAGTGAGATGCTCCGCTTGACGAGCCTCTCCTTGAACACGTCGAGGATCGCGCTGGCGCGCTCCTCGCTGTTGGCGCGGATCTCGACCCCGTTCTCGCCCGACCAGGCGATGGACGCCCCGACGTTGCGGAAGTCGAACCGGGTGCTGATCTCCTTGGCCGCCTGGTTGAGCGCGTTGTCGGCTTCCTGGCGGTCGATCTTGGACACGATGTCGAAGCTTGACTCGCTTGGCATGGACCACAGGGTAGACGGGTATGGTGCCGCTCGTCACCTTGGCCACGCGGTCGTGGCCGAGCGTACATCGTTGTCGTGGTCGCCAACGGGCGCCGGGCCGTCCGCGTCGCAACCGCTCGCGATGTCCGCTATTCTTCTCTCTGCTGCCGCCGCAGTGCGGCGGTGCACGGCAGGTTGCCCGAGTGGCCAAAGGGAACGGTCTGTAAAACCGTCGGCTCAGCCTACGTTGGTTCGAACCCAACACCTGCCACCACCTGCGAAAACGGCCCGCTAGCTGGGATATCTCGGCTATGCGGGCCGTTTTGCTTTGTCCTGTGGTGTGTCATCTTGTGTCGCTGTAGGGCGGGGTGTTGCGGGGTCCACGGACACATAGATGACATGCATCGGGTCGGGCTGAGCTGAAGCCGCTGGCTCCTGCAGGGAGACCTCCTCAGCTCAGGCGCGTCACGATTGACCGCGTAGGCATTCGCGCGGGGTGCTGGCCCCGCTGGAGCTTGAGGAGGTCCCGATGCCCATCGTAGGCGGGCTGGATATCCACCGGAAGCAGCTCACGTTCGACTACCTCGACACCGCGACCGGGGAGGTGAAGCGCGGCCAGGTCGCCCCGGCCGACCGTGCGCACCTGCGTGCGTGGCTGGCGCGGTTCGCCGGCCGTGATGACGTCGCGTTCGCGCTCGAGGGGTGCACCGGCTGGCGGTACGTCGCCGAGGAACTGGCCGCGGCCGGGATCGCGGCGCACCTGGCTGAGCCGGCTGACACAGCGGCGGCCCGCGGCCGAAAGCGGCACGCGAAGACCGACAAGACCGACTCGCGGCACCTGCGGGAGCTGCTGGCCGAGGGCCGGCTGCCGGAGTGCTGGATCCCGCCGTCCCGCATCCTGGACTGCCGGGCGCTGCTGGAGACTTACCACGACCTGCGTGCCGAGCACACCGCCTGGGTGCAGCGCGTCCACGCGGTGTTCTTCCACCAGGGCGCCCCCGCCCTGGCCGACGGCGCGCTGCGCGCCGGCCGTTGCGATCTTGAGGCGCTGCGCGCGGCCGCCGCCTGCTGCCTGTCCCCGGCCGGGCAGCTGCAGGTGGCTGTCGCGCTGGAGGTGCTCGCGGCCCTGGAAGCCCGCCTGGACGAGCTGCGGCGCGAGCTGCTGGACGCCGCCCGGCACCTGACCGGCGCCAGGGTGCTGGCCGCGCAGCTGTACGGCGTCGGGCCGGTCACCGCGCTGGCCATGACCTGCTGGCTGGGCGGTGCCGGCCGGTTCTCCTCCTCCCGCAAGGCGGTCCGGTTCGCCGGGCTGGACATCACCGTTTACTCCTCCGACAGCAAGCGCTCGCCGGGGCGGCTGTCCCGGCAGGGACCGCCGGTACTGCGCTGGGCGGTGTTCGAGGCCGGCAAGGTGCACGCCCGCGGCACCGCCCCCGACCACGCCTACTACGCGCAGGTCAAAGACCGCAAGGACGGCAAGCGCGCCGCGCTGTCGGAGGCGCGCAAGATCATCCGCCAGGCGTGCCACATCCTGGCCGAGCTCGGCGACGACGCGCTCAGCGCCGCCTGAGCGCGGCATCCCGGGTCCTCACAGTGGCCATCGTGACGCGGCCGGCCGGGCCGGCGAGCCGGAGCCGAACTTCACCAGATGGGGCACAACCGCGGTCAGCTCCCGCCAGTCCGCTGTCAGCCGCTACCGGCCCTGCCGTGCAGCGCCAGGCGGACGGCCTGCATAGACTGAGCGGCCGCATCCCCCGCAGGCGGGAGGACGCCCAATCAATCATCATGTCACTGGGCGCAGCAAGCGCCCGCGGGCCTAGGTAAGCCTGGCTGCCTCCCCGCCGTCCCCGTCCCTGCCGTCGATCAAGGCCACCCCGATCTCCAGCGAAAGGACCACGCCAGCTCGAAAACCGCCGACCCGAGGTTCGCTCCCGTCGCCCCCGCCGGCAATGATCCGCTCCCCGCCGGACGCGTCAAGGGCGCCTGCGGCGCCGCTGCGCGGGCGCTCCGCGCCCCCCTGACCCGTCCGGCTGCTCGCAGAAACCGGCAGCTATCAGGACAAGGGAGCACAGCGAAGCACGCCCCAAAACCGTCACTTGGCCACCGCGGAACCACTTGCGGTCACACGCCGATGCAGGTAAGCGGACGGGAATCGGGGCCAGGGAGCGGTGTGGGTAGCCGCTTGACGGGGGTTCCTGTTCCGGGGGGCCCTGGCTTGGGGGCATGCGGAGGCCCTCCCGGTGTCTCTTGGCCGAGTGCGCCCGGGAGGGCCGTGGAGGTGTTGCCGAGATTTAGGGTGCTACGGGCAGATCAGGTAGTGGCCGGAGGAGAAATTGGAGTTGAGTTCTACGGTCTTACCGGACACGGGAAGCTCGATCTGAGTGTTGTACGCGTAGGCGACCATCCACACCTCGTTCTCGGAGTTGGCGGTCTCATAGCAGGACGGGCTGCCGTTCGTGTACTTGTAGATGGCATTGGCGCCGATGGTCGCGCGTCCGCTCGGGCACAGACCGTACGTATGACCGCACGCGTACGAGCCGGCATAGCCCCGGCCGCCGGCCGCGTTCGCGAGCACGCCCTCCGCGTAGATATTCGCGCACCGTACCGTGACGCCCGCGTCCGTCTGGCACAGGACCTCCATCGCACCACCGGATTCATAGTCGTCGGTGCCGAGGTAGTAGGTCTCGACGTCGACACAGACGACGGCCTGGTAGCCGTCTGCCGAGCCGACGACCTCGCATTTATGCACGTATCCGCCGTGCGATGCCGAGAGAATCGTGAATCCGTCGATGCCGGTGGAAGCGCTGGCCGGCATGGCCATACCGATAAAGGCGACGGCTGCCACGAACGGGACAGTCATGACGCGCCAGTTGAGGAGTTTCTTGATTGAAGTACGCACGACCCACTTGTATCGGACGCCACTGGTGAATCACTGGCGATCCGCTGGCGAACCCACCCCGGTGGCGGCATCATGTAGACGGGTCCTAGGCTACTCGCCGCTCAAGGCAGGGCCGCCTACCTCCCGATCACCGCCGGCTTCGTGCTGGCAGGCGTCATCGTCTCGCAGCTGATTACCCGTATCGGCACCCGCCCCGTGGTCGTGGCGGGCTGCCTGACCGCGGCCGCCGGGATCTACTACGTGTCGCGGCTGCCCTTGCACGCCAGCTACGTCCATGATCTGCTCCCCGGGTTCCTGGTCATGTCGCTGGGCGCCGGCTCGGTGTTCGTATCGATCGCGGCGGCTGCCAACGCCGGCGTTCCCGGCGACAAGGCAGGCCTGGCGGCCGGGCTGCTCAACGCGTCCCAGCAGGTCGGCAGCGCCCTGGGCCTGGCCATCTTGTCCGCCGTGGCCACCGCGCGCACCAACGGCCTGCTCGCCGCTCACGCGTCCCTCGTCGTTGCGTCCGACGCCGGTTACCACCGGGCGCTGCTCGTCGGCAGCATCTTGATGGCGGCGGCCGCACTGATCGCCGTGCGGACAGGCAACACCCGGGCCGCCGCGCCGCTGGTCATGGTCAGCACGGATAACGCTCCCGGGCCGTCCCGCATGGCCACGACGGCAATCTGAACAGGGCAAGGTGAACAGGCCGTGACGGCAACTAGGCAGGCGTGGAGCGAAGGTGCCGTCGGCAGCCTGCACGGTCGCACAGCGGTCGTGACCGGCGCGAACAGCGGCGTCGGGCTCGCGACCGCGGAACTGCCCGCCGGGTAAGGCGTCCGGGTAGTCCTAGCCTGCCGCGGCAAGGGCAAGGGGCTCGAAGCCGCCGGGCACGTAGCTCACGCCGCCCCAGGCGCGGCAGCCTCTGCTCCGAACTGGACAAGCGGCCCGGCGGCACCGACTTCGCGCTGGGGGAGCTAATCCTCGTTCCGATTGAGTGGGCTGAGCAGCAGTTCTGGGCACTCGGCCGCCGTGACGCGCGCGATCTCGCCATGAGTCTTCTCGCCTCCTACCAGGGCAGCGCGCTGCTCGCCAACACCCTCCGCGACCCGGGCATCCTCACCCGCGAGGCTCGCCGTCTCACCCGGTGGATCGACGCGCTCTGAGGACCCGGCCTCTCCACTCGTCGCCGACAACCGGTTTCTCCTGCCACTGCCGCACTGCTCCAGCCGACGGTACCTACCTGCGGCTTCCGCACCGGGGCAGCCAAGCCCGCCTGCGGAAAGCCGCCCAGAGCGTTGGCTGGCGGGTCGTTGTTAGCCCCGCCCAGGCTGAGAGGCTCCTGAACGCTGTGGGGCAGCGGGGAGAGCACCTGAAGGCGTTCTTCGCCACCCTTTACTACGCGGCGCTGCGCCCGTCGGAGGCGGTCCTGCTCCGCCAGGCCGACCTGCACCTGCCAAGACCGGGTGGGGGCGGATCGGCCTCGGCGTCCCGGGCCTGGAGGGGCCTGGACCGATGAGGGGACCGCCCGGCAGGAGCGCGGCCTGAAGCACCGCGCCGACAACGAGACCGCACGATCCCCATTCCCCCGGTCCTGGTCGGGCTGCTCCGCGCGCACATCAAGCGGTTCGGCACGACCCCCGACGGGCGGGTCTTCCAGACCGCCCGGGGCGGCATCTTGCAGGACTCCGGCTACAACGAGGTCTGGGACGAGGCCCGCAGGGAAGCGCTCACCCCCGCCCAGTACCGGTCACCGCTCGGCCAACGCGCCTATGACCTGCGGCACGCGGCGGTGTCGCTGTGGCTGAACTCCGGGGTGCCCGCGACCGAGGTCGCGCGCCGCGCCGGGCACGGCGTCGCTGTCCTGCTGAAGATCTACGCCCACTGCATCGACGGCCGGGCGACCGCCGCCAACCAGCGCATCGCCGAGGCCCTCGGCACCCAGGCCGCCGAGGAAGACCCCGGTGACGAGGGCGACGGCGACATGGAGCAGGCATCCTGAAATGGCAGTTCAGAGCGGGAATTCGGGTGAGAGCGGTCGATGTACCCGTTCCCATCATCGCCATCGGTGGTCGAGGAGCGGCACGGAGAGCACCACCGACGATGGCCAGCCTTCCGCTGGCGGCACCGCCTCAACCGGGTGACACGCGCGCGAAGGCAACAACCGGCTGGTGCGCGCGAACACGGAGCACCCGCTATGGCCACTCATGTCGCAGATCGTAGTGGAAACCTACGGGCCGGCCCCGCTGCTGCGTGACCTGCTCGCCGAACTGCCCGGCATCCGCGAGGCCTACATCTACGGCTCCTGGGCAGGCCGACGCGCCGGGCAGCCCGGCCCGCCACCACGCGACATCGACGTCCAAGTCGTCGGTAACCCGTCCCGGACCGACCTGCTTGATGCCGCCGACGCGGCTCGGCAGCGGCTGCACACTGAGGTCAACATCCACACCACCACGCCCGAGGCGTGGGCCGCGAAAGATCAGCCCTTCCTGATGACGGTCGCGTCCCGTCCCCTCATCGCCCTCGTCGGCCCGCGGGACATCAGGTGACTGAACGCAACCCGCCCGCGGCCGACCTCGGCTGGCTGCCTGACGCTCCTGCCACAGGGTTCCTCCTGGGCCGCGGGCAGATCGAGCGCATTGAACCGAACCCGGCTTACTCAGCGAGCTCATGCAGGCGCAGCTCCCGCAGCTAAGGCGCACCCTGCGCGAATTTGACTGGATGCGCCAGAAGCGCAACGACACCCAGTACCCAGATCCCGATAAGCCGACCGCCACACCGAACGAAGTCACCGACGGCATCGCCGCCGCGCAACGGATCGTCGAGCTGGGGGAGCAGTTCCTGGAACTCGTCACCGCTCAGCGCGAGACAGGGAAGGGGCTTTGAATCCGGCGGGCGTTGCCTGCCAGTGTCGGCCTCGCTCAGCTCAGTGCCATGCCCGCGTCAAGCGCTGCTCTGGCTGAACGCCGAGGTATCCGAGACCGAGTCGCCCGCTGCGCGGGGCACAGCGTCGCGGCCCCTCTGACGGCAGCGAGTCTAGAATCATGAAATAGCAGGTCAGAGACACAAACCCGAGGCGGACGGTCGACATAACCGCTCCTGCCGGCCCCGTCCGTGGCCTTTTCCGCTCCCGTCCGTGGGCTGGTCCGTGGCCGTCCGTGGGCCGGTCCGTGCCCGTCCGTGGCCGGTTCACCCACGGTCCGTGGACCGCTCGGACCCCGGAACCCGGTGTCCACGGACGTATAGCGGACGGCGGCCGTCCCAAATCCCGCCTCGAATGACATAAAAGGAGGTCAGCGGCATAAGACTTGAACAGGAGGATAGGTCTGTAAAACCGTCGGCTCAGCCTACGTCGGCCCGAACCCAACACCTGCCACCACCTGCGAAAACGGCCCGCTAGCTGCGAATTCTCGCGCTCGGCGGGCCGTTTTCTCTGTCTCTCCCCGAACGGGCCCTGGGGCCCACCAGGCCCGAACGGTATTGGCCCTGTGGCCCACCGGCACACATCTAGCGGGCCCGTGGCCCCCAGGGCCATAACGGCGCCGGACCCGGAGGGCCGGCCGGCGTGGTGATCCCCAAGCGACTGCCACCGGCTCGCCGAGGTCCTCGCAGGCGGACGGCTACACGGACACGGCCCGCCGGGGCACGTTCCGCGTTGGCATATGCGCCGCTGATGCGGGTCGCAGTTCCGTGGCTTACGGTGGACGAGCCCGTTGTTTTCGGGCACTGTCGAGGTTGTGTAACCGCTGACATTAGGACATCCGTGACAACTATCTATGATGTCGCCCGCGTGGCCGGCGTCTCGACCGCCACGGTGTCTCGCGTGCTGCGCGGCTCCGACCTCGTGCGCGCCGAGACGCGCCAGCGAGTGCTCGGCGTCATCGAGGTGCTCGGCTTCATCCCCGATGCCTCGGCGCGCGGCCTGAGCTGGGGGCGGAAGAACATCATCGCCCTGGTGGGCCTGACCCGCGGTACCGATGAGATCGACGTCGAGCGCAGCAGCCTGATGTTCATCGACTACATCGTGCACGCGGCCGAGCAGGTGCTACGCGGGACCGAGTACTCCCTGCTGCTGACGTTCGGCACCCGCGGGGAGCAGTTCGACAAGCGCATACGCGCCCTCGCCGCCAAGGCCGACGGGCTGCTCCTCGCCGAGGGGATCCTGGATCCGAGAGAGCTGCGGTCCCTGACGGCGCTCGTACCCGTGGTCGTCATCGCCGGAAGCCCCAGCCAGGCGGTGGCCGATACCTACCTCAGCGACAACGCCAGCGGCATGACGGCGCTGGCCGCGCACCTGACCGGGCCGCAGCACCGGTACCGCAGGCTCTGCTTCGTCGCCGGCCCCAAGGACGCTCCGGATGCCGTGGCCCGGCAGGCGGCGTTCGAGCAGGCCGTCGCGGCCACCCCGGACAGCGTCATCGACCAGGTCCTGCACGGGGACTTCTCGGAGGACAGCGGAGTCGCGGCCGCCCGGCTGCTGCTCGGCCGCACGGCCCTGCCGCAGGCCGTGGCGTGCGCGAACGACCAGATGGCGATTGGCGCGGTGCGCGAGCTGCAGCGGGCGGGCGTCCGGGTCCCGGCCGAGGTGGCGGTGACCGGATTCGACGACCTGTACCCAAGCCGGATCATCGACCCGCCGCTGACGACGGTCAGCCAGCCGATCCACGAGCTCGGCAGCCGCGCGACGCACCGCCTGATGGCCAGGATCGCCAGCCCGGGCCTAGCCCCGCGGGCTGAGATCCTGCCCACCCGGGTCGTCATCCGCACCTCCTGCGGCTGCCCCGCCACCGGAGGACCAGAACGGCCGGGGCGGCACCGACATTGACCTATTGACAGCGGTTACATACCTATCTACCGTCCGCAGCAGAGGGGGGATGTAACCGCTGACATTAGGAGACCATGATGAGTCACTTTCCCGTGGTGCGGCTGGCTGCGCTCGTGCGCGGTTGGCCCGTCCGGTCCCGTTCCCGTTCCGTGTCCGCCTCGCCATGGTGGCAGCGGCGTTGTTCGCCCTGGCGCTGACGGGCGCGAACGCCGCGGGCTCGGCGGCCCGCGCCGCCACCGAGGGCCCCTACGGCGGGACGGCGGCGGCGGTGCCGGGCACCGTGTTCGCGGAGAACTACGACACCGGCGGGCAGGGCGTGGCCTACAACGTCACCTCGGTCAACGGCACCGCCAACGGCTACCGCTCCGACGGGGTCGACCTGGAGGCCACCACCGACACCGGCGGCCCCGCCAACGACCTGGGCTGGACCGCGGCCGGGCAGTGGTTCAAGTACACCGTCAACGTCACCACCGCCGGCACCTACACGATCGGTCTGCGGCTGGCCGCGCCCAGCGCGGTCACCGACGGCCTGCACATCGACAACAGCGCCGGCGACGAACCTGAGCGGGAACGTGAACGTCCCGGCCACCGGCGGCTGGCAGACCTGGGTCACCGCCATCGCGACCGTCACCCTGCCCGCGGGCACCCAGACCCTGACCGTGGACCAGGACAGCGGCGGCTGGAACATCAACTTCCTCGCCTTCGGCCTGAACGGCTCGGGCGGCGGGACTCCGCCGCCGCCTGGCGAAGCTCCGTACGGCGGAACCGCGGCGGCGGTGCCCGGCACCGTCCAGGCGGAGAACTACGACACCGGCGGACAGGGCGTGGCCTACAACGTCACCTCCACCAACGGCTCCGCCAACAGCTACCGCTCCGACGGGGTGGACCTGGAGGCCACCACCGATACCGGCGGCGGCTACGACCTGGGCTGGACCGCGGCCGGGCAGTGGTTCAAGTACACCGTCAACGTCGCGACCGCCGGCACCTACACCGTCGGCCTGCGGCTGGCCGCGCCCACCGCGGTGACCGACGCCCTGCACATCGCCAACAGCGCCGGCACGAACCTGAGCGGCAACGTCACCGCCCCGGCCACCGGCGGCTACCAGACCTGGACCACCGTCACCGTCACGGTCACCCTGCCCGCCGGCACCCAGACCCTGACCGTGGACCAGGACAACGCCGGCTGGAACATCAACTACCTGGCGTTCGCCACCTCCGGCGGCGGCGGAACCGGCGGCAGCTACGGCGGGTTCCCGGCCGGGTTCTGGGGCAACACCAGCGGCATCCCGAGCTCGTCGAACGCGCATCGAGTTCGACTTCATCAACGCCACCAACGGCGCGTACCCCGACAGCGAGGTCTACTGGAACGTCAACGGCGTCGACCGAGTCGATCGCCCAATCGCCGTACTACTCGATGGCCTCGTGTAACTCCTGCCGGGTCTACTTCTACCTCGGATCGACCACCAGCCAGTACAACGACTTCATCGAGCTGAACTCGAGCGGCACCACGATCAACGCCGACACCTCGCGGGTCGACGCGTTCGGCCTGCCGCTGGCGATCCACCTGCACAACTCCGACGGCACCGACACCGTGGTGGGCGAGAACGACTCGGTCTTCGCCGAGAGCAGGACCGCCCTGTTCACGCAGTTCGAGAACTACGTGCCCGGCGGCGTTCAAGCAACTCGCCACCGTGAACGCGCCCTACAACATCCCGTCGCCCACCGATGTCGCGGCGTTCCAGCCGGGCGGCGCCGACGCCAGCTACATGACCTCGTACGCGGCCTCGCTGGGAGACACCGAGACCACGCAGCAGGTCTTCGGCTGCCAGGGCGGCGGAAGCCCGGCCCTCAACGGCAACGCGGCCCTGTGCGCGGGGCTGAACCGCTGCGTGGCGCAGTTCTCGACGACGGTGCAGAACACGCCGTCTGACTACTACCAGAACGCCCCGTGCAACTACTACTCCGCGTTCTGGCACTCGGTCGCCGTCAACGGCCTCGCGTACGGCTTCGCCTACGACGACGACAACGGCCAGTCCTCCGACTTCAACAGCACCGACGCGCAGTACGTGCAGGTAGCCGTCGGCTTCTAACCTGCCAGGCTGACCACGGGGACCGAGTCCGTGGTTCGGGTAGATGAGTCGCCTTGGTCCGTTCGGAATAAGATCTTTTTTCCTCCGAACGGACCGGGGCGTCTCTTTGACCGCAGATCTTAAGCCCTTGCTACCGGGCGAGCGCGGGCGCCGGAGCTGACATTGGGGCATCCGGGTGCGCCGCGCCGAGAGAGTCAAAGGAGACCATGATGAGAAACCTGCCGGTTCTGCGGCTGCCTGCGCTCGTGCGCGGTTGGCCCGGCCGATCCCGATCCCGGCCGCGTTCCCGTCCTAAGGTCCGCGTGGTCATCGTCGTGGCGGCGTTGTTCGCCCTGGCGCTGACGGGCGCGAGCGCCGCGGGCTCAGCGGCCCGGGCCGCCACCGAGGGCCCCTACGGCGGGACGGCGGCGGCGGTGCCCGGTGCTGTGTTCGCGGAGAACTACGACACCGGCGGGCAGGGGGTGGCCTACAACGTCACCTCGGTCAACGGCACCGCCAACGGCTACCGCTCCGACGGGGTCGACCTTGAGGCCACCACCGACACCGGCGGCCCCGCCAACAACCTGGGCTGGACCGCGGCCGGGCAGTGGTTCAAGTACACCGTCAACGTCGCCACCGCCGGCACCTACACCATCGGCCTGCGGCTGGCCGCGCCCACTGCGGTGACCGACGCCCTGCACATCGCCAACAGCGCCGGCACCAACCTGAGCGGCAACGTCGCCGCCCCGGCGACCGGCGGTTACCAGACCTGGACCACCGTCGTCGCGACCGTCACCCTGACTGCGGGCACCCAGACCCTGACCGTGGACCAGGACAGCGGCGGCTGGAACATCAACTTCCTCGCCTTCGGCTTGAACAGCTCGGGCGGCGGCGGTGGCGGCGGTAGCGGCGGGGAGGCCCCGTACAGCGGGACCGCGGCGGCCATTCCCGGCAACGTGCTGGCGGAGAACTACGACACCGGCGGCCAGGGCACGGCCTACAACGTCACCTCGGTCAACGGCAGCGCCAACGGCTACCGCTCCGACGGGGTCGACCTGGAGGCCACCACCGACACCGGAGGCGGCGCCAACGACCTGGGCTGGACCGCGGCCGGCGCAGTGGTTCAAGTACACCGTCAACGTCGCCACGGCGGGCACCTACACGGTCGGCCTGCGCGCTGGCGGCGCCCAGCGCGGTCACCGACGGCCTGCACATCGCCAACAGCGCCGGCACCAACCTCAGCGGCAACGTGAACGTCCCGGCCACCGGCGGCTGGCAGACCTGGACGACGGTGAACGCCACCGTCACCCTGCCCGCGGGCACCCAGACCCTGACCGTGGACCAGGACAACGCCGGCTGGAACATCAACTACCTCGACTTCACCAGCAGCAGCGGCGGCGGCGGGGGCGGGCGGCGCGCCCCCCACCGGCGGCAGCCTCGGCGCGAACGTGATCGTGATCAGCCCGAGCGAATCGGTGGCCACCATCGCGAGCACCCTCAACGCGATCGGGACCCAGCAGAACCCGAACCAGTTCGGCACCCAGCGCTACGAGATCCTGTTCCAGCCCGGGAACCTACGGCTCCGCCGCCGACCCGCTGGACTTCCAGATCGGCTACTACGAGAGCGTCGAGGGCCTGGGCCAGAACCCGAGCCAGGTCGTGATCAACGGCACGATCGACTCCTGGAACCAGTGCACCAACGGCGTCCAGACGGAGTGCTACGCCACCGACAACTTCTGGCGCTCGGTCTCCAACCTCACGATCAACGTCGCGGGCCTGACCGGCTGCTTCGCCGGCGAGGAGGTGTGGGCCGCCTCGCAGGCCTCGCCGATGCGCCGGGTGGACATCAACGGCAACACGACCCTGATGGACTACTGCGACGGGTCGCCGGACTGGGCCAGCGGCGGCTTCATCGCCGACTCCGAGCTCAACGGCACGGTGGAGAACGGCTCCCAGCAGCAGTACGTCACCCGAAACACCGACATCGGCTCGTGGACCAACGGCGTGTGGAACCAGGTGTTCTGCGGCGATCCGGGCGCCCCGGCCCAGAGTTTCGGCTCGACCTCCCTGCAATCCGGCGGCCCGGAGCCGTACACGACGCTCGGCACCTGCCCGGTGACCCAGGAAGAGCCCTACCTGTACACCGACTCGTCCGGCAACTACAACGTGTTCGTTCCCTCGGTGCGGACCAACTCCAGCGGACCGTCCTGGGCCAGCGGCAACACCCCGGGCACCTCGCTCTCGGTCAACAGCAATTTCTACATCGTGAACTCCTCCAGCACGATCGCCACGATCAACGCGGCCCTCGCCGCGGGTGAGAACCTGCTGTTCACGCCCGGCGTCTACAGCTACGCCTCGACGATCAACGTGACCAAGGCGGACACGAAGATCATCGGCCTCGGGTTCGCGACCATCATCCCGACTGCGGGCCAGACCACGATCAGCGTGGCGGACGTCGGCGGGGTCAACATCTCCGGCCTCATCCTCGACGCCGGGCCGGTGAACTCGCCGACCCTGCTCACCGTCGGAACGCCGGGCTCGACCGTGAGCCACGCGTCCGACCCGGTGAGCATCGACGACGTCTTCTTCCGGGTCGGCGGGGCCGAGGTCGGATCGGTAACCGACGCCTTCATCGACAACAGCAACAACTCGATCCTCGACGACATCTGGTCCTGGCGCGCAGACCACGGCGCCGGCGGCGGTTCCTGGACCTCCGACACCGCCGCGACCGGCCTGACCGTCAACGGCAACAACGTGACCGCCTACGGCCTCGCCGTCGAGCACTACCAGCAGTACGAGACAGTCTGGAACGGCCAGGGCGGCACGGTCATCTTCTACCAGAACGAGAACCCCTACGACGTGCCGAGCCAGTCCGCCTGGATGTCCAGCGCCACCCAGGACGGCTACCCGGCGTTCTACATCCCCAACAGCGTCACCACGTTCCAGGGCTACGGCATGGGGGTCTACTCCAACTTCGACGTCGGGCCGGCCATCGAGAGCGCGATGGGCTTCCAAGCGCCGTCCACCCCGGGCGTCGTGTTCCACGACGTCTTCACCAAGTGGCTCAACAACTTCGGAGGCATCGAATCAGTGATCAACGGAACCGGCGGGCCCACCAGCTCGACCGCTATCGGACCCATCAACGTGGTCACCTACAGCTGACCCCGACCCGCCCCGCGCTCCGGCCGGCGACGCCGTGACGGAGCCCTGAGAAACCAGCGCTCACCGGTCCGCCCCGCGCACGGGCGGACCGGTGGACGCTATGGCGCGCGGTCTGGTGCCGGCTGACCGTCCGGCGCCACGAGGCTCACCGCCGCGCGGACGCGGCAATACGCGGCCTCTCATCGTTCAGGCTCTTCATCCATGACCGAGATGGCCTTAGCGGGTAATAGTCCCTTGCCTGGTCATGGTGCCAGTCCGCGAGGTATTGCCCGGCCGCATCATGTTGCGCAGCGCGACGGTGGCCGTCTGCAGCCGGTGCCGCTGGGCGGTGATCCCGGCCGCTTCCCGGGCCAGGGTGGCCCATGGCTCGGCCGCCGGGTGAACCCGGGACTTGAGCTCGGACTGCCATGCGGACGGCTGCCCGCCGCCGGGCGGCGGCAGGAACTGGACCGGGACCGGCCCGTCGCCCTGCCGGTAGAACTGCAGCGAAGCGGTCTCCAGATCGTCGTTGACGAGCACTGCGACGCCGCCCTGAACCGGTGCGGGGGTCCCGGTGTCCACCACCCAGCCGCCGGTGTTGGCGACGCTGACCGCGGACGGGAAGCCGGCGACTGCCCGGCGCTCGGTGAACGGCTTGTGGGTGTGACCGTAGACGAAGGTGAACTCCTCGGGGACGTCGCCCCATTCCTGTCGCAACTGGTTACGGACCGGGCCCTCCAGGTATTCCTGCAGCCCGGCCTGGCCGGCCGCGGAGAGCGTGACCGCGGGGTTGCCGCGCTCGCTGCGGGCTACCCGGTTCGCCTCGCGCTTGAAGATGCCGTTCAGCAGCCGGCTTTCGACCGGGTGCAGCCACGATTTGCCCTTGCCCTTGGCCAGCAGCGCCGAGATCAGGTTGTACACGAAGGCATCGACGTCCTGCGGGTTGACCAGGTCGGCGTAGATCATCCCCATGTCCGTGCCCACCTGGCCGGACCGGCCGAGGGTGGACCAGAAGAAGTCGATCCAGGCGAAGTTCTCCTCCTCGAGGCGCTCGATGTCGGTTGGCGGCTCCTGGCCCTGACCGGGGTACAGGATTCCGCGCAGCCGGGACATCAGCGTGTAGATCGACTCGGTGAAGTGCCCGTGGCTGATCACGAGCGAACGGCGGCCGTCCGCCGTTCGCAGGGCCAGGTTCGGGTAGGACACCCTGAACTCGATCCTGCTGCCGCCGCCCGCCTGTACCCGGGTCAGCCCGGTGAGCAGCGCCGAGCTCGCGGCGGGACGCTCGTCGCTCGCGATCAGCTTCGTGGTGTGCCAGGGGGCGGTGAGCGGGGCCTGGGCCGGCTGGCCGCAGACATAGGTCACGTACTGGCTCTCCCGCGCGATCTCCCACTCATGGTGGTCGTGATTGCCCGGCACGTAGTGCACCACCGGGTCGAACACCGGCGGCGCCTCAGCGAACGCGAGGTGCGCGAACAGCCGGAACACCATCGCCGAGGCCTCGTCCGGCGACAGGGCGAGGTCGAGGATGTCACCCGCCAGGATCAGCGTCGGCGGCCGGTCCTGTTCCCTGGTGAGCTGGCGCAACCCGTTGACCAGCCCGGTCAGCACTGGGCTGGCCCGCTGGGTGTCCGTCGAGAAGCCGGTGTCGGTCACGCTCGCTGGGCGCTCGTTCAGCGAGGTCAAAACGCTGTTCTCGGCCCCGAAGTGCAGGTCAGAAACGATTACATAACGGATATCGGTCATGACGTCGCCCTCCCGCCGGCTGGCCGGCTGTTTCCGCTCGCCGCGCTCCCCGCCGCGTAGATCCAGCGCCTGAATCTTCCCATCGAGGGCAATGCGGCGCATCCGCAATGTCGCAAGCTGTAGCCGTAGCGGCACGGCAAGGCGGCCCGGTGGCTGCCGTCCACCTTGGGCTGTCCGGTCAGCTCGGCGCCAGGCGTTCGAAGGTGTCTAGAAGCAGGGTGAGGCAGGACTCGAAGGAGCTCATCCCCGCATGCTCCACCACCGTCGGCCCGAGCGCGGCCAGGTTCGGATACCGGGCCGCGTCAACGTCGCCGTAGGCGTCCTGCCAGCGCTGCATGTCCGCCTCCCGCTGCTGCTCGGGCCGGGAGAGGAAGTCGGCGTCGACGGCGGTGAAGGCCAGGATGAAGTCGCCGAAGCTGCGGTAGAGCCGCACCGCGTGCTCCCCCTGGAATCCGGCTGCCCGCAGCTGGCCGAGTACCAGATCGATAATCCGGGTCTCGTTCTCGCCGCCGGTCACCCGCGACGCGACGGCGATCGCCACCTTGGGATGTGCGAGGTAAGCCTGGTAGGTGCAGTGGGCCAGGGAGCGCAGGTTCTCCTTCCAGTCCGGGCCGGGCCGGTAGCTGGCCAGCGCCTGGCCGATCAGCCGGTCCGCCACCGCCAGCATCAGCGCGTCCATGCTGGCGAAGTAGCGGTAGACGGCGGTCGGGTCGCAGCCGAGCGCGGCGCCGAGGCGGCGGACTGACAGCTCGGCCGCGCCGTGCTCGCTGACCAGGTTCATCGCGGTATCGGCGATCAAGTCGGCCGAGAGCAGCGCGCCGGCTCTCGTTCGCGTGTTGCGGGTCCGTTTGGCGATCACCCGGTCCCGGGCGGCCGGTTCCGCGTGACTTCCGGCAGCGCCGTTCGCGGTCGGGCCGGACGCCTTAGCCGCCGGCAGGTTGTCCGCCACTGTCGCCCTCGCTCTCGTCAAGCGCTCATTCAACCACGCGTTTCGCTGGCCGGGCACGCGTCGGCCAATGGCCTACCGGCGTGCGGCCGGACAAGAAAAAGTTACGTCAACAGTGTTGACGGATGACCCTGAAGGCCGCACGATGTACGAAACTGCTGCGCGGCCCTCTTCGGCGAAGGACATGCGATGAACGAAAGCCCAGATCAGCCACCGGACCCGTCCGCACGTCAAGCCATCGACGGTGCGCCGCAGCGGCTGCGCCCCAGCGTAGGGATCGCCGGGACGGCGGTGATCGCGATGGCGAACACCGCTCCCACCCTCAGCATCGGGATCGGCCTCGGGCTGATCAGCCTGGATGCCGGGGCCGCGGTTCCGGCGATGATCTTGCTGGCGGTGCTGCCGATCCTCGGGGTCGCGGTCGCCTTCAGCCGACTCAACCGGGCCGAGCGCAACCTGGGCGCAAGCTACACCTGGGTCGGCCGCACGCTGAGCCCGTGGCTGGGCTTTCAGTGCGGCTGGGTAAACCTGGCGGGCACCACGATCTACCTGGCCTACGGCAGCCAGGTGTGCGGGTCGCTGGTGCTCACCTTCGCCAACGAGTGCCACTGGCACAGCGTCTACGGCCTTGCCCTCAACCCGACCTCCATCGCCTTGACCACGGTGGTCGGACTGGTGGTGCTGATCGGCCTGACCTACCTCGCCCTGCGCGGCGCCGGCGCGGTCGCGCGGCTGCAGACACCGCTGATCACCTTCGAGTACCTGGTGCTGATCGGCTTCTGCGGCTACGCCGCGGTCCGTGGCACCCACCCGGTCGAGCTGTCGTGGTTCAACCCGTTGACCGCGCCCTCGGCCAAGCTGGCCGCCACCGGCATCATCCTGTGCGTCTACTGCTTCTGGGGCTGGGACAGCGCCTTCACCCTCACCGAGGAGACCCGTAACCCGCGCGACGCCGCCCGCGCTGGATTCGGCTCGATCTTCCTCATGCTCGGCATGTTCCTGCTGGCCGCCATCGCCTTCGAGCGTTACTTCTCGCTGCCGACCATGGGCGCCAACGGCGCCCAGCTGCTGCCGTTCCTCGGCACCGCGATCGCCAGGCAGCCGCTGGCGGCGCTGCCGCTGCTGGCCATGCTCTTCTCCTCGGTCGCGTCCCTGCAGACCGGCGTTGTCCCGAACGCCCGGGCGGCGCTGGCGATGGGACGCGACGGCACCCTCGGCCGCATCTGGATGCGGGTCAGCCCAAAGTACGGCACCCCCGCCGTCGGCAGCCTGCTCATCGCAGGCATCGCCGCCCTGATCGCGGTGCTCGGCATCGGGATCGGCACGCTCAACCAGTTCGTGCTGGCGATGGCGACCTCGGTCGGGATTCTCGTGTCCGGGTACTACGGCCTGGCCGGACTGGCCTGTGCCTGGCGCTTCCGCGGCGAACTGCGAGCCGGGGCGCGCTCGGCCCTCGCGGCCGTGGTGATCCCCGCCATCAGCGCGCTGCTCCTGCTCGGGCTGGGCGCCTTCCTGGCCATCAGCAACTGGCAGCAGAGCCCCGGCTTCGCCTGGAGCGCGCTGAACGGGCGGTTTCTCACGCTCGTGCCGGCCACTGTGGTCGTGACGGGGATCGCGGTATCCGCCTGGGCCAAGTGGGGACGCCGCTCCCGTTACTTCGCCCCAGGTGGTTCAACGATCGGCGACATCCCGGACGCCACCGCGAACCGGTTCAGCCCGGCCGACACCGCCATGGCGGCGGAGTGAGGCCCATGATGACCGGTACTCCCCAGGCGGACCTGCTCTTCGACAACGGGTCGGTGTTCACCTCCGACGGCGGGTCCGGGCCGGTCTGCCAGCCGGTGGCGGTCGGAGACGGCCGGATCCTCGCGGTCGGCCTGCGGGCACGGGACCTGGCCGGCCCGCGGACCGAGCGGATCGACCTGGCCGGGCGGCTGCTGACCCCCGGATTCCAGGACTCGCACATCCACGCGGTCTTCGGCGGACTTGAACTGAGCCGGTGCGATCTGAGCGCGCTCAAGAGCGTGCAGGAGTACCTGACCGCGGTCGGCGACTACGCCCGCGGCCACCCGGAGCTCCCGTGGATCTCCGGTGGCGGCTGGTCGCTCGAGTCGTTCCCTGGCGGTCTGCCGACTGCGGCCGCCCTCGACGCGGTGGTCCCGGACCGCCCGGTGTTCCTGCCCAACCGGGACCACCACGGCGCCTGGGTCAACACCCGCGCTCTGGAACTGGCCGGTATCACCCGGGACACTCCGGACCCGGTCAGCGGCCGGATCGAACGCGACTCAAGGGGCGAGCCGACCGGGATGCTGCAGGAGGGCGCGATCGGCCTGGTTGAGTCGCTGCTGCCCGCCGCCTCGGCGGGCGAATTGGACGCGGCTTTCAACCGGGCCCAGGCGCTGCTGCACTCCCTCGGCATTACCGGCTGGCAGGACGCGATGGTCGGGGCCGGACTCGGCGGTCCGGACAACTTCGATGCCTACCGGCGCGCGGCCGAGTCGGGACGGCTCACTGCCCGGGTGCGCGGCGCCCTGTGGTGGGAGCGCGACTGCGGCGCCGAGCAGATCGAGGCCTTCGAAGAACGCCGGAAGACCGGCCGGGCGGCGGGCAACGGCCGGTTCGACCCCGGCACCGTCAAGATCATGCAGGACGGCATCATCGAGAACCGCACCGCTGCCCTGAACTCGCCCTACTTCCAGCCCTGCGCCGACGGCGACCATGGGCCCGGAGACGGAGCCCAGCCCGGCGGCAGCACCAGCGGCATGAGCTTCATCGATCCGGGCAAGCTCGGCCGGTACGTGACCGAACTCGACCGCCGCGGCTTCCAGGTGCACTTCCACGCGCTCGGAGACCGAGCCGTGCGCGAGGCACTCGACGCCGTCGAGGCGGCGCTGGCCGCCAACGGCCAGCTCGGCAACCGGCACCACCTCGCCCACCTGCAGGTCGTGTACCCGCGGGACGTGGCGCGGTTCGCCGCCGTCGGCGCCACCGCCAACATCCAGCCGCTGTGGGCGTGCCACGAACCGCAGATGGACAAGCTCGCCATCCCGCTGCTAGGACCGCAGCGGACGCAGTGGCAGTACCCGTTCCGGTCGCTCGCCGCCGCCGGCGCCGGGATCGCCGCCGGCAGTGACTGGCCGGTCAGCAGTCCCGACCCCATCCAGGGCATGCACGTGGCGGTCAACCGCATCGCGCCCGGCGGACGGGATGAGCCGCTCGTCCCGGAGGAACGGCTGGCGCTGTCGGCCGCCCTGTCGGCCTACACCGCCGGCACCGCCCGCATCAACCACGCCGACCAGACCGGCCGGATCGCCGACGGCCTGCGGGCCGACCTGGTGCTGCTCGACCGTGATCCGTTCGCCGGGCCGCCGGAAGAGATTCACCGGGCGCGAGTCGCCGCCACGTTCGTCGACGGCCACGAGGTATTCCGGGCCTAGCCGCCCGCCAGACGATGGCGCGGATGCCGGCCTGCCTCGACTTCGCCGCCGCGCACCCCCGGCCCTAGCGCGATGAGTTTCGTCCGCCTCATCCGTCTTGACGGGGATGATGTCGAAGCGCGAGCCGCGGCGTTCGTCACCGCTGACGGAGGGAAGGCTGCCATGAAACTTCTTCTCACTTCCTCGGGCATCAGTAACCCGAGCATCAAGGACGTGCTCGTCGGCCTGCTGGGCAAGCCGATCGCCGAGTCCAGCGCCCTCGTCGTCCCGACCGCGATCTACCCCTTCCCTGGCGGTGCGGTCGGGGCATGGCAGGCGATCTCAGGAAACGCCAAGAGCCCGCTGGTCGATTTGGGTTGGAAGTCGGTGGGAGTACTCGAGCTCACCGCGCTGCCCAGCATCGACAGGGAAGTTTGGACCGCAACCGTCCGGGAGGCGGACGCGCTGCTGGTCTGGGGCGGCGATCCGGTGTACCTGGCCTACTGGATGAAGCATTCGGGGCTGGCCGATCTCTTGCCGTCCCTGCGGCCCGAGATGGTGTACGTAGGGGTGAGCGCCGGAAGTATCGCGATGGCCTCCCGGTTCGGTGAGACGTATTCTGATCAGCCCAGGTGCAGCGGGGAAAGGCTGTCGTCGGAGGAGATCGTGTTCACCGGACCCGAGGGTGAGATGACGATGACCTTGGTCATGGCCGAGGGAGTGGGACTCGTTGATTTCGCGATCATTCCGCACGTGGAATTCGACGATCACCTAGACGTGGCGAACGCAGAAAAATGGGCCGGCGGCTGCCGGTGCCGTCGTACGCCATGGACGATGCGACGGCCGTCACGGTGATCGACGGCACCGTTGAGGTCGTCTCCGAAGGGCAATGGAAGCTGTTCAACCCCTAGCCGGAGGCCGCTCGGAGGCGCTGCAAGCAGTCGTCCAGACCCTGCAGGCCGCGGTTGACGAGGTCTTGGTCGGCGAACTCTTCCGCCCCCAGCAGGCCCAGGAGGGCGTAGGTATCGGCCGCGTAAGCCGCGATGAGCCGGTCGTCGAGCCGCTCGCCGCTGGCATAGGTCTCGATCAGGTCCGGCGTCAGCGTGCCGTAGGCGGCCATCCGGCCGAGTTCGGCCGCCGGATCGCCGAGTGTGCAGTTCGACAGGTCAAGCACGGCGACCAGGTCATCACCGTGGAAGCACAGGTTCTCTGGCCGGAGATCCATGTGCGTGAGGCGAAGGTCCTGCAGGCCGGCGCGCGTGCCGATTACCGCCTCGGCCAGGCCGAGCAGCTCGTCCGACGGCGGGTACCCGACGCGTTCGGCCAGCGCCGACACCCGCGTCCGCACGCGTTCGAGCATCTTCCCCGGAGCGGTCTGCCTGCCAACCGCCGCCTCTAGGTCAGGGGTCCAGGCGATGGCGTGTATCCGCTGCAGGACCCGGCCGAGCGCGGCCAGAGCGGGCGGGGAGAGACTTGTCCGGTCATCGTGGTCGACGCGCTCGAACATCATCCACGAGTGGTCATCGGTTCCCGACGCGCGTCCCCAGCCGAGCAGAGGGGCAACCGGGACGCCATGGCGGGACAGCAGCCCGTGCACGAACGCCTCCCGCTCCACGACGTCCCCGAAGTCGACCGTGCCGTCATAGACCGAGGTCGTGACCTCGCGCAGCGGGACGCGGAGAACCCATTCGGTCGCCCCGCGCGGCGGCGCAACCCGCAGCGCGAAGAAGTCCGCTCCGCGTCGCCACGGGATGATCCGCGACCCTGGCGGCATCTGGTCAGCCAGCTCGAGCTCGAGCGCTCGAGCCAGGCTCGGCTCGTCCGGAACCTCCAGACTCCTCAGCACCGGCTTCCCATCTTGGTCCTCGTCACATCGGCGGGGTCTGATCAGTCACATATATAAAGGACGACGGCAAGGAAATGTGACCGATGGACGAAGAGGCCGAGCTCGCGGATCGGTTCGAGGCTCACCGAGCCCGCCTGCGGGCGGTCGCGTACCACACGCTTGGCTCGCCCAGCGAGGCCGACGACGCTGTTCAGGAGGCCTGGCTGCGGCTCAGCCGCTCCGAATCCAGCGACATCAAGAACCTCGGCGGGTGGCTGACGACGGTTGTCTCCCGGGTGTGCCTGGACATGCTCCAGTCGCGCCGGGAAGAGCCGGTCGGGATAGACCTGCCCGAGTCGGCCATGAACGGCTCCGGCGGTACTGACCCGGAAGAGGAAGCGCTGCTCGCCGACTCGATCGGCCCCGCGCTGCTGGTGATCCTGCACACGCTGCCGCCCGCAGAAAGGCTCGCGTTCGTCCTGCATGATATTTTCGCCGTCCCGTTCGGCGACATCGCGGCAATCGTCGGGCGCTCGCCCACTGCGGCCAGGCAGCTCGCCAGTCGTGCCCGCCGACGGGTCCAGGGCGTGGTCCCCGTGCTCGGCATCGAGCCGAGTCGGCAGCGGTCACTCGTCCAGACCTTCCTCGCCGCTGCCCGCGACGGCGACTTCGAGGCGCTGCTGGCGGCGCTCGACCCGGACGTCGTGGTGCGGTCCAATGGCGCCGAGGCGGTTCGCGGTGCGGCCGGGGTGGCCGGCCGCACGTCCGGCTTTGCGCGATTCGCCCAGGTCACCCTGCCCGCCGTGATAGACGGGGGCATCGGAATGGTGACCGCCGCCCACGGCAGGCCGATTACGCTCATCACGTTCACGATCATCGGCGACAAGATCGCCGCGATCGACATCATCGACGACCCTGGTCGCATCGCCCAAGCCGACCTGACCATGCTCGACCGGTCGGCTCCGACAGTTCTCGGGCCAGGAACTGATTCCAGGTTCTGACCCCTTCGGTGTGATCTGGCGGTGGGAGCAGAGCGCCGTGGCGCACGGCCTTGCTCCCGGGTAGCGGTATCGGGACCAGCCATTTGCGCTGATGGGTAGCCGCTAGGTAGCGGCGGAACAGGTCCTCCCAGCTCGAGACTTCCGGTCCCGACATGTCCGGGGCCCGGCCGGCTGGCGCGTCGAGCGCGAGCTCGACGAGGCGGGCCGCGACCTCACGGGAATCGACCGGCTGGACCAGAAAACCCCCGGGCACCGGTGCCACCAGCGGGAACTTCGCCAGCTTGCGCGAGTTCTCGAAGCAGTAGTTGTAGAACTGCGTGACCCGCAGGATCGTCCACGGCAGGCCGCTGTTCTCCACGATCCGCTCGACCTCGCGCTTGGCCTTCACGTATCCCCAGGCCGCCATCGCGTCGATGCCGACGATGGACGGCTGCACGAGGTGCGGGGAACCGGCTCTGGCCGCCGCCGTCACCAGGTTGCTCGTCGCCTCCGCGTCGCCCTTCGCGCTCGTCGCGCAGTGGATGATCACTCCGGCGCCATGCACGGCCGCGTCGATCCCCTCGCCCCGCCGAAGATCCCCCAGGTAGAACGTGACCTCCGGCGCGATGTCGCGCTGGTGGCGGGCGAGCACGCGCACCTCCCGGCCGGCCTCGATCAGCCGGGCAACGACGGATCTTCCCAGGCGGCCGGTGCCGCCGGTGACGAGGACTGGGGATGTCACGGGTCTTCTCTCACCTTCGGCCCGGCCCGCGGCGGGAGCCGGTGACCTTGACTCGACTTGGTCCCACTCTTCTATGACGGCAGTGACCAGTGGAATGTGACCATCGCCGCCAGGCGCGCGTTCCCCTAGGCTTGGCGATGTAGCGAAGGGAGCGGTCGTGGCGGACACGATGGGCGCGGCACGGGCGATGTGGACGATGTTCGAGCCAGTCCACGATGTGACGTACTTCGTGCCCGAGGCACTGAGCGCGTTCACCGAGGCCGGGCTGCGCGGCTACTGGCGTGGTTACTTCGCCGGGCGGGCGGCTCCGCTCGGCGGCGCGCGACCGGCCGTGGTCACCGCCTCGTTCTACAACTTCGCGCCGGCCTTCGTGGGCCGCGCGATCCCCGGCGTGTGGGACCTGATCACGCCGCAGGAGGCCATCGCGGTGCGCGAGGCGGGCGCGGCCGCCGCGCTGCGGCGGTTGCTTGACGGCCGGGAGGCCGAGGCGGCGAAGGCAGCGGACTTGCTGTGGCGGGCGGTGCAGGATCTCGACTTCGCCGGGCGGGTGCTCTCGGCCGCGAACGCCGAGCTGCCGGTCTCGGCCGATCCGCTGACCCGGCTCTGGCAGGCGACGACGGTGCTGCGCGAGCATCGCGGCGATGGTCACTTCGCCGCGCTGGCTGCCGCCGACATCGACGGCTGCGAGGCGGTCGTGCTGCGGTGCGCGAAGGACATCTCCATCTCCCGCGAGCTCATGCAGCCCGTCCGGGGCTGGACCGACGAGCAGTGGGACGCCGCCGGCGCCCGGCTGGTCGAGCGCGGCTGGGTCGGCGAGGACGGTGCGCTGACCGCGGCCGGCCGGGCGGTGCACGACGCGGTGGAGGCCGCCACCGATCAGGCGGCCGCGCGGCCCTGGAGCCGGATCGGCGTCGTCGGCCTGGCCGAGGTCGCCGACGTCCTGCTGCCGCTCGCCGAGGCCTGCGCCGCCGCGCTCCCTGAGGTGATACCCGTCGGCCGCCTGCAGCCCACCCGGCCCTGACCGCCCAGGCTTCCCTGCGGGGTGAAACCAGCGGCCGTTCGAGAAAATCAAAGACATCAGCCCGAACGGACCGATGTTTCACCACCAGCGGAAGGAGCCCCCGTGCTGAGGCAGGTCGCGGCGGGTGTGCTGATCCACGAGAGCGAGTTCTGCCAGAGCAACGCCGTTGTCGTCCAGGGGCGGGCGGGCGTGCTGCTCATCGACCCCGGGGTGCTTGGTGACGAGATGGCCGCCCTCGCGGACGACCTTCGCGAGCTGGGCCAGCCCGTGGTGGCCGGGTTCTCCACCCATCCGCACTGGGATCACCTGCTCTGGCACGCGCGGCTCGGCGCGGCGCCCCGTTACGGCACGGCCCGCTGCGCGGCCGCTGCCCGGGATCAGCGGTCGGGCGCGGGCTGGCAGGCCCGCGTCGCCGAGTGGATACCGCCGGACATCGCCGTGCAGATATCGTGGGATCTGCTCGGCCTCATCACCGGCCTGCCCGCCGAAACTGCGCGGATTCCCTGGGACGGCCCGCACGTCAGGATTATCGAGCATCAGGCGCATGCCCCGGGCCACGCGGCGCTGCTGATCGAGGAGCGCGGGGTTCTCGTCGTCGGCGACATGCTGTCCGATGTCCTGATTCCGATGCTCGACCTGGACCCCGCCGCCGACCCGATCGAGGACTACCTCGCCGCGCTGCGGCTGCTCGAGAACGCGGCTGGCGACGTCGACGTCCTCGTCCCCGGCCACGGGTCGGTCGGCGGAGCTGATCAGGCCCGCGCGCGGATCCACCGGGACCGCGGGTACGTGCACGCCGTGCGGGACGCCGATGTTGTCGCCGACCCGCGGATCGGCCCGTCGGCCAAGGACGGCTGGGACTGGGTGGCCGGCGTGCACGCGCGGCAACTCCAGGGCCTCGCCCAGAGAGGCTAGCGCGACGGGAATCGGCCCGCCTAACCGCCAGCTGGCGGTTAGGCGGGCCGATTTGGTTGGTCGCGCTAGGTGCGGATTCAGATCCCGAGGTCGCTCAGGAACCGGTTGGTGTACTGCAGCGGCGTCGTGCTGGAGATCGAGTTGCAGGTGGGGGAGGCGTAATCGTCAGAGCAGGGCGTGTCCCGGTCGAAGGACCAGAAGTGCAGCCCGGCCAGGCCGTTGCTCTTGGCGTAGGAGGTGAGCGTGTCCACGTCGGCGGCGGTGAAGGTCTCGCTGGTGTTGTCGTTGAGGCCGATCATCGGGGTGACGGCGATCTTGCCGGCCGCGATCCCGTAGGTGTGCTCGAGGTTCTTGACCGCCTGGATCGACGACTGCCCCATCTCGCAGCTGCCCGAGACGACGACGCAGACGCTGCTGGAGGCGCTGCCGAAGTCCATCGTCATCAGGTTGATGACGTAGTTCTTGAGGCTGGAGCCGAGCACCGCCTGGACGACCTCGTTGCCGAGGGAGTTCACTCCGCCGTAGCTGCCGTCGGATGCTCCGAGCGTGGCGAGGGTGAAGGAGAACTGGATGTTCGGGTATTGCGCCTGCGCTCCTGCCGCCGAGGCGACCAGGTTCTGGATGTCCGACTGGGACTGGCCGCCTTCGATGTCGAAGTCGATGCCGACCAGGTGCGGGCTGGCGTAGCGGGCGATGAACGCTTCCATGCCGGACGCCGAGGTGCAGGTGAAGGTGCCGGCCTCGCCGCCGGTCGAGACCACGTAATTCAGGCCGGCGCTGTTGAGCTGCGGAACGTTCTCGGCCGCCCAGGTCGCAGCCGGGGCACCGCCCCAGGTCTCGCTGCCGCAGGCGCCGGTCGCGAACGCGAGCGTGATCGCGGGCAGCTTCGGGACATAGTTCGATACGACGCTGCCGGAGCCCACCACCGGAATGGCCGACCCTTCCACGGCCGACTGCATCTGGTAGGTATTCCAGTTCATGTTGATGGTGACGTCCTTGTAGGGGCTGAAGAGCAGGCCGCTCACCGAGCCGGTGCCCGTCCCGCCGCCGCCCCCGCCGCCCCCGCCGCCGCCCCCGCCTCCGCCGCTCGAGCCGCCGGTGCAGGCGCCGTTGGACGTCCACGGCTGTCCCGAGCCGCTGCCGCCGTTGTTGGTGGCCGGGTCGTTGCCCTGCGTCCACCAGTTGGCGGTGTAGTTGATCCCGTTCTCGCTGGCCTGGTTGCCGGCGGTGTAGACGGCAGTGGAACTCCACGCCGCAGCGCATGTAGTGGCTGCCTGCGCGGCGGGGCCGGAGGCCAGGGCGAGGACCGACCCGCCGGCCGTTAGGCCGAGTGCCGATCCAGCGATGAGAGCAGTGCGCAGAATCCGTCGTCCGACCTGCATGGACCCTCCTGGGGTGAGAGGAACTGAGACGATCTGGCTCCCCCCCGGAGCCGGCAAAGCGGTGTGGTCACTTTGTACGTCCGGAGCGTAGGGTCGTCAAGACTTATTATTAGGAAACTTTCTAGTTAGTTTCCGGCTCGTGTCTCCTGGGGCTCCTGCGCCCTGGCCGGCATAATCGGCGCGCTCGCGGGCAGTACGGGTGCCCATGAGTGAACAGCTGTCTGTCGCGGTCCGCGACGAGCGCGGCGTCGTGATCGCGGAGGTCGCTGGAGATATCGACATGTCCACGGTGGCCGGTCTGCGGGAGCGCCTGCTCGGGCTGGCAGACAGCGGGCAGCCGCTGATCGTCGATCTGAACCGTGTCAGCTTCATCGATTCGGCCGGGCTCGGGGCCCTGGTCGGCGTGGCCCGCCGGGCTGATCTGCGCGGCGGCAGCCTGCATGCGGTCTGTTCCCGGCCGCAGACCCGCAAGCTACTGTGGCTGACCGGGGTCGACCGGCGGATTCCGCTCACCGACACCGTGGACGGGGCGCTGACGCTCCTGGCGGATTCCCGCGACCCCGGCTAGCCGGTCGGGATCAGATGGTGAAGCTCAGGTTGCGGGCGGCTCGGTCGCCCAGTTCGGCGTTGCCGGCCCAGGTCACACGGCCGTCGTCGATCTGCCGCTGCGGGTCGATCCGGCCCGCTGCCAGCTGGACGAAGGTCACCGTGTCGGTAGTCAGCTCCACGTCCGGGTGCTCGACGTGGTCGACCGCCCTGGCCCGGCCGTCGACCACGACCGACAGGTCGCGGGCCACCGGCCCGGTGAGGTGGAACACGATGCTGGCGCCGTCGGGCAGTCCGATCTTCTTGCCGACGATGTAGCCGATCGACCCCTCCACCTGGGCGAGGGCGATCTCCGCGCGCGGCCCGGTGTCGTCGCGCGCCCAGCCGAGCGGCGTGCTGATGTCGCGCTCGTGCACCCAGAAGTCGAAGATCCGCATCTCCAGGAACCCCCCGTAGCTGCGCGGCCCGATCGGCGACCACGACGGCCTGGCCAGGTCGGCCTCGGTCAGGGCGGCCAGATCGGCCCGGCGGCGGGCGAAGATCTCGCCGATGCGCCACGCGAACGCCGTGTCGTCGAGCGCGGCCATCTCTTCGTGGTACGGGCCGATCCGGTCCAGCGGCGGCGGATCGCCCGCAGACTCGGGCAGCCAGCCGGTCATGACCCGCTCCATCATCCCGAGATGGACGATCACGTCACGCATGTCCCAGTCCGGGCACAGCGACCGCGCGTGCCACTGGGCGGCGTCCATCCGTCCGGCTAGCGCCTCGATCGCGTCGTAGCACTGCTCAAGCGAGCTCCGGATGGCGCCCAGTCCGTTCACGGTGTCTCCCTCTGGATGGTCACCCAGTCGCGTGCCTCAAGGTTAGGCCGGCGACGCATTGGTACGCTCCCAGTGTGGGTGACGCCAGGACCGACATCATGGGGTTGTCCGACTACGTGTACCAGCGCACCAGAAGCAGGCTGGCCGCGCTTACCGACGACGAATACTTCTGGGAACCGGTAGCAGGCTGCTGCACCATCCGCCGGACGGAGTCCGGGGCCTATCGCGCCGATGACCCGGACCGGCCCAGCGCGATCCTGCGTCCTGACACTGGGGTCGGCCGCCCGCCGTTCACCACGATCGCCTGGCGGCTGTGGCACCTCGCCGAGACCTACGCAGGCGAGCGGAATCCGCGCTGGCTGGGAGTGCGGCGGCTGCCCGGCGGGTTCGAGCGGGATGACCCCGCGCCGGCCACCGCCGCCGAGGCCATCGCCGCCCTGGAGCGCGCGCACGCCTTCTGGCGGGGTGTGCTCCAGGAGTTGCCCGCAGCCTCCTGGTGGGAGCCGCTGGGCCCGATCGCGGGCCCGTACGCCGAGGACGACAAGGCGTCGCTGGTGCTGCACCAGCTTGACGAACAGATCCACCACGGGGCCGAGCTGGGGGTCCTGCGTGATCTGTACCTGCATAACCGAACTGGGCTGTAGCCGCAGGGTACCGCGGGCACCCCCGCCTGTTACGCGGCGGCGTCGGTGTTCTCGGCGACGGCGGCGGACCGGCCGGGCGGCCCGGCGCTGGCCCGGAGGTAGCGGGTGACGGCGACGGCGGCCAGGCAGACCGCCAGCGCGATCACCCGAACCGTGCCCTCGCTCGGCCACGGCCACAGATGCGTCAGCTGAAGCCGCAGCGTGAAGGGATGGGTGACGGCGTTCAGCGACAGGTAGATGACAACCCCGGTGCCGAGGAAGGCGGCAGTCTCGGCCGCCGCCTGCACCAGGTTGACGCTGGCGGGCCGTGCCTCGGTCTGCTCGGCGGGCGGATCGCCGCGCCGCTCGAGCTGCAGGTACTTGCTGAGCGCAAGGCCGACGACGGCGACCGCGAACGCGAGGGCACCGGTCGTATCGGTCCGCAGCCCGGGGATGGCGGGCCAGTACGGTTCCGCCTCACCGCCGGTGAAGCTGGCCACGAGGGCTGTCCCGGCCCAGATCAGCACGGCGGTGTAGCCGAAACCGAAGGCCACCGATTCGACCACGAGCTTCCGCTGGCCTTGGCTCCTGGTACGCACAATCCACACTATAGGAAACCCCGGAGGGTACCTTTGTGCGGCAGCCACGCCACAGCAGCACCGGCAACCTGGAGGGAGCAGCATGGCAGACGAGGTAACCGACGCCGACCTGGCGCACCTGCGCCGCTGCCTGGAACTGGCGGAAGAGGCGGTTGCGGCGGGCGATTTCCCGTTCGGATCGGTGCTGGTCGCGGCCGATGGGACCGTTGCCGCCGAGGACCGGAACCGCGAGGAGACCGAAGGGGATCCGACGAGCCATCCCGAGCTCGCGCTGGCGCGGTGGGCGATCCTGAACATGACGCCGGGGGAACGAGCCGAGGCGACCGTCTACACATCGGGCGAGCACTGCCCGATGTGCGCCGCCGCCCACGGCTGGGCCGGACTCGGGCGCATCGTCTACGCGACCTCTTCCGAGCAGATGACCGGGTGGCTGGCCGAACTGGGAGTCGGTCCGTCGCCGGTCCTGCCGCTGGCCATCACCGAGGTCGTTCCCGGTCTCGCGGTCGCGGGCCCGGCCCCGCAGCTGGCGGCGCGGGTACGCGAGCTGCATCGCAGATTCCGCTCGGCGCGGCGGTAAGCGTCGCCTGCGGCCGGCCGCGGGTGGCTGAGGGTCCGCCGGTCAGGTGGTGTAAACGCCGGTGGGCGCGTCGTGATAGCCCTTCGCGCCGATGACCCGCGCGAGCGGGCTCGACGGATCCTCGCCCGCCTCGAGCGCGTCAAGCACCGTGCGGAAGTCGCGCCGGGGCGTCCAGCCCAGGTCGGCGCGGGCGCGGGCGTTGACGTAGACGCGGCCGACGGACGGGAACATCCGCCAGTCGCGGCGGGCGTACTCCGCCTCGTAGTCGGGGAACAGCCGGCCGACGACCGCGGGCGCGTCGTTCCTGAGCGCGGCCAGGTCGGCTTGTGTGAACGGCGTCGTCGCGCTGACGATGTACTTGCCGAACCCGATCCGCGCCGCCCGCTCCATCGCCAGCAGGTGCGCGTCGACGACGTCGGCCACGTCGACCCGGCGGTACAGGTACTCGTTGGCCTTCACGTTCGCGTCCGCGTAGGCGGCGCGAACCTGGTCGTCATCGTCGCCCTCGGGGAAGAACCGCGACGTCCGCAGGACGATGACGGGCAGGCCGTGCTCGGCGTGGACGAGCTCGCACAGGTCCTCGGCGGCGGTTTTGGTGACGCCGTAGATGTTGCGCGGCCGAGGCGTCACGTCCTCGGTGATCCAGGCGGCCGGCTGCCCGGGCAGCGGGGTCAGCGCGCGCCCGAACGCGCTCGTCGTGCTGGTGAAGACGAAGCTGCTCAGGCCGGCCGCGACGGCCTCCTCGAGCACCGTCAGCGTGCCGCTGACGGTTGTGTCCACAAACGCCTGCTTGCCGTGCGAGCCGACGTGCGGCTTGTGCAGCGTCGCGGTGTGCAGGACGGCGTCGACGCCGTCCATGCTCTCCCGGACGACGGCCCGGTCCGCGACCGACCCCACCACCGTGGTGTGCGGCGACGGCCGGACGTCGAGCCCGGTCACGTCGAACCCGCGGTCGCGCAGCACCCGGACCAGGGCCTCGCCCAGATGCCCCGAGCTCCCCGTCACCAGCACCCGCGCAGCAGCCACGTCGGCCAGCGTACTTACGGTGGTTGCCGCACGGCAACGCGTTTCTGCGGCCTGGCCGAGCGGGGGGTCTGGGCAATCCGGCCGACCGCTCTTAGTATCGGATGGAGAACCCGCCGGCGCCGGCGCGCTCCGTCGCACCCCGGCGGACCGAGTCGGGGTGGAGGTGGTCGGCACGAACTCTCCCAGCCACGTGGCCAAGTTCCTGGTGCCCGAGGTGATCTTCGGGGTCGGAGTGCTGGCCGAGGTCGGCCACGCGGCCCGCCGACAGGGCGGGGTCAACGTCTTCGTGGTCAGCGACCGCGCAGTGGCCGAGGCGGGCTGGACGGCCGAGGCGCTCGGCCACCTGAAGGCGGCAGGCGTCCGCGCGCAGCTGTGGGACGAGCTGACCCCTAACCCCAAGGACCACGAGGTGGCGGCGGGCTGCGCAGCCTACCTGGCGGGCGGCTGCGACGTGCTGGTGGCGGTGGGCGGCGGCAGCTGCATCGACGCCGCCAAGGCGATCGCGGTGCTGGCCAGCCGGGGCGGCGCGATCACCGACTACGCAGGGGTGGGACGGGTCGAGGGCCCGCTGCCGCCGGCCGTCATGGTGCCGACCACCGGCGGATCGGGATCGGACGTCTCGCAGTTCTGCGTGGTGACCGACACCATCCGGCGGATCAAGGTCACGATCGGCGCCCGGGCGCTGATGCCGGACATCTCGGTGACCGACCCGCGGGCGCTCAGCACCGTGCCGCACGACATCACCGCCTACACCGCGCTCGACGCGCTGAGCCACGCGATCGAGTCGTACCTGTCCAAGGCGGCCAGCTTCCTCACCGACGCGCACGCGATCACCGCCATCAGGGGCGTCTGCGAGCAGCTGCTCCCGGCCCTGGACGGCCCGGCCGAGGTCGGACCGCGCGAGGGGCTCGCCCGGGCGTCCCTGCAGGCCGGGCTGGCGTTCACCAACGCCCTGCTGGGCGCCACGCACGCCATCTCGCATCAGCTCGGCGGGCTCACCGACGCGCCGCACGGGCTGCTCAACGCGATCCTGCTGCCGCACGTGATGGAGTTCAACGCCACCGTGGCGGCCGACCGGCTGGCCGACGTCGCCTGCGCGATGGGGCTGCGTACCGGGCTGATGACCAGCGCCGAGGCCGCCGACGCGGCGATCCAGCTGGTCCGCGCGCTGTCGGCCAAGGCGGGGCTGCCCGCCACCCTGCGCGAGATCGGGGTCCGCCGAGGCGACCTCTGACCTGGCGGCGGCGAACGCGCTCGACGACGCCTACATCGTCACCAACCCCAGGGAGGTCAGCGAGGCGGACGCCCGCGCGATCTGCGAGGGCGCCTGGTAGCGGCGATGACCGAGATCGACGACGCCCGACTCGCCCAGCTCGTCGGCGTGCGCGCGTCGAAGACCGGGTACTACGCGCGCTGGCGGGGAGCCGCCACCGACCTGGAACGCGCGCTGGCAGGCTGGGACGACGCCGAGCGCCGAGCCGACGAGATGGCCAGGCGCAACGACCAGCTCCGGCGGGCCCGGGAGCAGCTGGCCCGGGTCCGGCAGGCCGAAGCGCTGTCCGCCGAGCGGCATCGGATCGCCCGCGACCTGCACGACGGCGTCGCCCAGGCCCTGGTCGGCATCGGGATGCACCTGGAGTGGTGCAAGCGGCACACCGACTCGGACGCGCCCGAGTACGACCGGCTGGTGGCGTCCAAGGAACTGGCCCGGGCCGGGCTCGGCTGGGTCCGCTCGGCCGTCGACGAGCTGTCCGGCCTTGAGCATCCGGGCACCGGGCTCGGGCAGGCGCTGCGGGACCTCGCCGCCGACTTCAGGCCGCGCGCCTGCTGCGGGTGTCCGTCCGGGTGTCCGGGTGCCAGCGGCAGCTCCCGGCGGCGGTCGAGCACTCGCTGTTCCAGATCTCCCAGGAGGGACTCTGGAATGTCAGTCAGGCACGCGCAGGCCTCGCAGGCGTGGCTCAGCCTCGGCTACCGCGGCGGCCAGGTCCGGCTCAGCGTCGCCGACGACGGAACCGGCGATCCGGCCGAGGCCGCCCGCTATTTGACGACGTCCGACTGCGGTGGCCCGGGGCAGGCACGGGCTGCGGAACATGGCCGAGCGGACGGCGGAACTTGACGGCGTCATCCGGGCGCAGCGGCGGCGCGGCGGCGGCCTACGGATCGCCGTGTCCATCCCGTCTCCGGACCCGGCATGACGGCAGCGGTGCGGATCCTGCTCGTCGACGATCACACGATCGTCAGGCAGGGGCTTCGCTCGATCCTGGAGCTCGAGCCCGACTTCACCGTGATCGGCGAGGCGTCGACGCCGGACGAGGCGGTGGCGCAGGCCGCCCGGCTGCGCCCGGACGTGGTGCTGCTCGACCTCAAGCTCAGCGACGCCGCCCCCGCCGAGGGCCTGGATGTATGCGCCGCGCTGCGCGGCCAGCGCGCGGACTTGGCCGTCGTCGTGCTCACCACCTTCCTCGACGAGCGACTGCTGGTCGGCGCGCTGCGGCGCGGCGCGAGCGGGTACGCGCTCAAGGACGTCGACGCAGTCGAGCTGGCCCGGATCGTCCGGGCCGTGCACCGGGGGCAGTCGGCGTTCGACGCGCGCAGTGCCGACCTGGCCGCCCGCTCGCTGATGGCCCGGCCCGCGCCCCCGGCCGGCCTGCTCAGCGACCGCGAGCTCGAGGTGGTCAGGCCGGTCGCCCGGGGCGCGACCAACCCGCAGGTCGCCCGGGAGCTGTACTTGTCGGAGTCCACCGTCAAGTACCACCTGCGGACGGCGATGCGCAAGCTCGGCGCCAGGGATCGCACCGAGCTCGTCTTCAAGGCCGGCCAGCTCGGCCTGCTCTGACCCGGATCCGCCAGCCAGGACGCCTGCCCAGGGGTCGGGAGCACTGTCCGGTTGGACAGTCGGCCGGGTCCGTTCGGGCAGATTCGCTCTTCATCCGGGCCGGATCTCCGCGCCAGCCGGCGTGGTGACCGGCAGCGACGGAAAGCCTAGCGTGACCTTGAATACACATGTCGATACAAGGAGGTAGCGCCATGGCAGGAAACCGCGCGGTCGCCTACGCAGGGCCGGGACGGGTCACGGTGGAGACGATCGACTACCCGAAGCTCGAGCTCCAGGACGGGCCCGGAGTCAACCCGGCCAACATCGGGCGCAAGTGCCCGCACGGGGTGATCCTGAAGGTCGTCTCGACCAACATCTGCGGCAGTGACCAGCACATGGTCCGCGGCCGCACCACCGCGCCGGTCGGGCTGGTCCTCGGGCACGAGATCACCGGCGAGGTCGTCGAGGCCGGACCCGGTGTCGAGTTCATCAAGGTCGGCGACCTCGTCAGCGTCCCGTTCAACATCGCCTGCGGCCGGTGCCGCAACTGCAAGGAGCGCAAGACCGGCATCTGCCTGAACGTCAACCCGGACCGGCCGGGGTCCGCCTACGGGTACGTGGACATGGGCGGCTGGGTCGGCGGGCAGGCCGAGTACGTGATGGTCCCGTACGCCGACTTCAATGCGCTCAAGTTCCCGGATAAGGACCAGGCCATGGCCAAGATCCGTGACCTGACGATGCTGTCCGACATCTTCCCGACCGGGTACCACGGCGCCTACACGGCCGGCGTCACCACCGGGTCGACCGTGTACGTGGCGGGAGCGGGGCCGGTGGGCCTGGCCTGCGCGTACTCGGCGCAGCTGCTGGGCGCGTCGGTCGTCATCGTCGGGGACATGAACGCCGACCGGCTCAAGCAGGCCGCCAGCTTCGGCTGCGAGACCGTGGACCTGACACGGGACGCCTCGATCGCCGACCAGATCGAACAGATAATCGGCGAGCCCGAGGTTGACGCCGCGGTCGACTGCGTCGGGTTCGAGGCGCGCGGGCACGGGGCGGGCGCGGGCGAGGCGCCGGCGACCGTGCTCAGCGACGTCATGACGGTGGCCCGGGCCGGCGCCGGCATCGGCATCCCGGGCCTGTATGTGACCGGCGACCCCGGCGGCATCGACGACGACGCCAAGATCGGCTCGCTTAAGGTCCGGCTCGGGCTCGGCTGGGCCAAGTCGCACTACTTCGTCACCGGCCAGTGCCCGGTGATGATGTACCACCGCGGGCTGATGATGTCGATCCTGCAGGACAAGGCGCACATCGCGTACGCGGTGAACGCCACCGTGATCCCGCTCGACCGGGCGCCGGAAGGCTACCGGGATTTCGACCAGGGAGCGGCGCGCAAGTTCGTCATCGACCCGCACGGCATGATCCCGGCCTAATCGGTCGCTGACGGTCGTCGCCCGCCCGCGCCCAGTGTGCGGGCGGGCGACCGGCACGCGGGCAGCGCATCGCCGTCGGCGTCAGTCGTCGTGCGGCTGTTCGATCAGCTGGGCCACGTAGTGCTGCTCGCCGAGCTGCGCGAGCAGCCCGATCTGGGTCTCCAGGTAGTCGATGTGCTCTTCCTCGTCACTGAGGATCGCCTCGAAGATGTTGGCGCTGGTCACATCGCCTATGCCGCGCATGTACTCGATGCCGCGCCGCAACCGGTCGACCGCCTCGGTCTCGACCGCCAGGTCCGCCTCGAACATCTGGCCGACCGTCTGGCCGATGCGCAGCGGGAACAGGCGCTGGAAGTTCGGCAGCCCGTCGAGGAAGAGGATCCGGTCCGCCAGGGTCTCGGCGTGCCGCATCTCGTCGATCGACTCGGCCCGGGTGTGCCTGGCGAGCTTCACCCAGCCGAAGTTCTCCTGCATCTTGTAGTGCAGGAAGTACTGGTTGATGGCTGTGAGCTCGGCTGTCAGCTGTTCGTTAAGGAACTCGAGTACCCGATCGTCTCCGCGCATACCCAATACCCTAACCGTCTGTAATTGGCCGGGTGCGGCAACACGTCGGCGGGAGCTCGGCGCTCCGGCCGGTCAGGCGTTCTGCAGTGCCTTCAGCGGGCACTGCCGCGCGCGCTCGCCGATCATGTTCTCGATCCGGTCCCGGCACGTCCCGCAGCCGGTGCAGGCCCCGGTGGCGGTGGAGACGGCCTCGACCGTGGCGGCGCCGTTGTCGATCGCCGTGCTTACCCTGTCACTCGTTACCGCACGGCAGATACATGCGAACACGCCGTCGCCACTCCTCTCGTCCGGGCTAGTGCGGTTAGGCTATCCTAACTTTGCCGTGGGCGAAACCCGGTCAGGAATCGAGAAGCGCCGCCCTGCGGCCGCCGGTAGCGTGGGCGAATGAAGACACGGACGACCGCTGCCGGCAGCCACGACGTGATCCGGGTGGTCGGCGCCCGCGTCAACAACCTCAGGGACGTCAGCGTCGAGATACCGAAGCGCGCGCTGACCGTGTTCACCGGCGTTTCCGGATCGGGCAAGAGCTCGCTCGTGTTCGGCACGATCGCGGCCGAGTCGCAGCGGCTGATAAACGAGACCTACAGCGCCTTCGTGCAGGGCTTCATGCCGACGCTGGCGCGGCCCGACGTCGACGTGCTTGAAGGGCTGACCACCGCGATCACCGTCGATCAGCAGCGGATCGGGGCCGACCCCCGGTCCACCGTCGGGACCGTCACCGACGCCAACGCGATGCTGCGCATCCTGTTCAGCCGGCTCGGGCAGCCGCACATCGGCTCGCCGCAGGCGTTCTCGTTCAACGTGGCCTCGATCAGCGGCGCGGGCGCGGTCAAGTTCGAGCGCGGCGGCAAGACGGTCAAGGAGCGGCGCAGCTTCAGCGTCACCGGCGGCATGTGCCCGCGCTGCGAGGGCCGGGGCACGGTCTCCGACATCGACCTGTCCCAGCTCTACGACGACAGCAAGTCGCTGCACGAGGGTGCCCTCACCATCCCCGGCTACACGACCGGGGGCTGGGGCTACCGCCTCTACACGGAGTCGGGTTTCTACGACCCGGACAAGCCGATCCGCAAGTTCACCAAGAGGGAACTGCAGGACCTGCTCTACCACGAGCCGGTCCGGATGAAGATCGCCGGCATCAACCAGACCTACGAGGGCCTGATCCCGCGGCTGCAGCGATCCATCCTGTCCAAGGACCCCGACGCGATGCAGCCGCACATCCGGGCGTTCGCGGACCGGGCGGTCGCCTTCACCAGCTGCCCCGAGTGCGAGGGCAGCCGGCTCAGCGAGGCCGCCCGCTCGTCTCGCATCAAGGGCGTCAGCATCGCCGACGCGTGCGCGATGCAGATCTCCGACCTGGCCGAGTGGGTGCGCGGCGTCGACGAGCCGTCGGTGGCGCCGCTGCTGACGGCGCTCGGGCAGCTCCTCGACTCGTTCGCGGAGATCGGGCTCGGCTACCTCTCGCTCGACCGGCCGTCGGCCACGCTGTCGGGCGGCGAGGCGCAGCGGGTCAAGATGGTCGGGCACCTAGGCTCCTCCCTGACCGACGTCACCTACGTCTTCGACGAGCCCACGATCGGCCTGCACCCGCACGACATCCAGCGGATGAACGGCCTCCTGGTGCGGCTGCGGGACAAGGGGAACACGGTGCTGGTGGTGGAGCACAAGCCGGAGACGATCGTGATCGGCGACCACGTGGTCGACCTCGGCCCGGGGGCAGGCGCGGCCGGCGGCACCGTCTGCTACGAGGGCACGGTCAAGGGCCTGCAGGCCAGCGGCACCATCACCGGCCGTCACTTCAACGACCGGGCCGCGCTCAAGAAGACGGTGCGCGAGCCCGCCGGCGAGCTCGAGATCCGCGGTGCGGCGCTGCACAACCTGCGCGACGTCGACGTCGACATCCCGCTCGGGGTGCTCGTCGTCATCACCGGCGTGGCCGGCTCGGGCAAGAGCTCGCTGATCGGCGGCTCGGTGTCCGGGCGGGACGGGGTCGTGACGGTCGACCAGGCCCCGATCCGCGGCTCGCGGCGGAGCAACCCGGCCACCTACACCGGGCTGCTCGACCCGATCCGCAACGCGTTCGCGAAGGCCAACGGGGTGAAGCCGGCGTTGTTCAGCTCCAACTCCGAGGGCGCCTGCCCCAACTGCAACGGCGCCGGCGTCATCTACACCGACCTGGCGATGATGGCGGGCGTCGCCACCGTGTGCGAGGTGTGCGACGGCAAGCGGTTCGACGCCTCGGTGCTCGAGTACCACCTCGGCGGCCGTGACATCAGCCAGGTGCTCGCGATGTCGGTCGGCGACGCGGTGGAGTTCTTCGGCGCGGGCGACGCGCGCACCCCGGCCGCGCACGCCATCCTCAGGCGGCTGGCCGACGTCGGGCTCGGCTATCTGACCATCGGCCAGCCGCTCACCACGCTGTCCGGCGGCGAGCGGCAGCGGCTCAAGCTGGCGACCCACCTGGCCGACAAGGGCGGCGTCTACGTCCTCGACGAGCCGACCACCGGCCTGCACCTCGCGGACGTCGAGCAACTGCTGGGCCTGCTCGACCGGCTGGTCGAGTCGGGCAAGTCGGTGATCGTCATCGAGCATCACCAGGCAGTCATGGCCCACGCCGACTGGATCATCGACCTCGGCCCCGGCGCCGGGCACGACGGCGGCCAGATCGTCTTCGAAGGCACCCCGGCCGACCTGGTCGCCGCCCGCTCCACCCTCACCGGTGAGCACCTCGCCGCCTACGTCGGCGCCTAACCCAGCACCTGCTCAGTTTTAGGGCCCTAAGTTACCCGGAGGCCTGACACAGGGAGTAGCTTATTGTTCAATGTTGTTCACTTTCAATGTTCGAATTTGTTGTCGACGGAGGAGTTGTGAAGGCACGCGAGTCGCGCTCATCGCCTGACGCGCCCGCTGACTCCGGCCTGGTGAAGCGGTGGTGGCTGGACCGGTCGGTGCGGGTCAAGGGATTGATCGTGGTCGCGATCCCGTTGATCGCGCTGATCGCGGTCAGCTCGGCGAACCTGATCCTGCAGTACAACGAGCGGCAGGAGCGCAGCGTGGCCGTGACCGCCTCCGCCGTGAACACCTCCGCCCAGCAGGTCCTGGCCGACGCGGTGAACGCCGAGACGGGCGTGCGGGGTTATGCGGCGACGAGGGACCCGCTGTTCCTCCAGCCGTACGAGCGGTCCTTGACGCGTCTCGCCGGGGACGTCGCCACCTTTAGCGCGGCCGCCGTCGCCCAGCACGACAGTCCCGCGGAGCGGACAGCGGCGGCCACCCTGACCAGGGAGATGGCGGAGCTGGCAGGGCTGCGGTCCGCGATCGGGGCGGGCGCCGCGGGCGCGGCGCTGCAGCCGACGCTGCAGAACGGGAAAAGCACGATGGACGCGCTCAGAAGCCAGATCGCCGCCCTGGCCAGGGGCCCGGCCGCGATCGCACTGGCCCATCGCGCCGATATCAACCGGCTGGAGTCGGTCATCAATGCGGTCAGCATCGCCGGCCTCGTGCTCGGCCTGCTGGCCGGCCTGATCGGCGTCGCGCTGTTCACCTCTGGCATTTCCGGCCGCGTCTCGATGGCCGCCGCGAACGCCTCCCGGCTGGGAGAGGGAGAGCCGCTCGAGACCGTGCCCGACGCGGCCGATGAGCTCGGCCGGCTGGCAGACTCCCTGGTGGGCGCGCAAGAGGTGCTGGCCAGCCGGACCGACGAGCTGGTCAGCGCCAGGGACACGGCGGTAAAGGCGACCCACGCCAAGAACACGTTCCTGTCCAGCACCAGCCACGAGCTGCGCACCCCGCTCAACGCGGTCCTCGGCTTCGCCCAGCTGCTGCAGATGTCCGACCTCGGCCAGGAGGACCAGGACGCGGTCGAGCGCATTCTCGCCGCCGGACGCCATCTGCTCGCGCTGATCAACGAGCTGATCGACATCGCCAGGATCGAGTCGGGCGAGTTCAGCCTGTCGGTGGAACCGGTCAGCGTACAGCCGGTAGTCGAGGAAACCTGCCAGCTCATGGCCCCCCTCGCCGCCGACCGCTCGATCACGATCAGCCAGCTGAGTTCGTCGTCAGGCCTGGCCGTCAGCGCCGACCGGCAGCGACTCAGCCAGGTACTGGTGAACCTGCTCTCCAACGCGATCAAGTACAACCGCCCCGGCGGGTCGATCACCATCACCTGCCAGCCGGTCGGCCCCAGTCAGGTCAGCCTGGCGGTGGCCGACACCGGGCCGGGGATACCGGCCGCTGACCTGGGACGCATCTTCGACCCGTTCGAGCGGCTCGGCGCCGAGCAGACGGCGGTCGAGGGCACCGGGATCGGCCTGCCCCTGGCCAGGGCCTTCGCCGAGGCCATGCACGGGCACCTCACCGCCGCTAGCGTCCCGGGCGAGGGGACAACCTTCACCCTCACACTGCCCCGGGCGCAGGACATAATCCGGGCCCCGGCCGGCCGCCGATCCCGCGCCAGCGCGACGCGCCGGACGACCTCGTGAGCACCGGTACCCGCATCCTCTACATCGAGGACAACCCCGCGAACATCGAAGTCGTCTCCCGGTTCGTCAAGACCAGGCCAGGCGTGCGGCTGCAATCGGTCACCACCGGCGAGGCCGGCCTGGCAGCCGCGGCCCGGGACATCCCCGACCTCATCCTCCTGGATCTGCACCTGCCCGGCCTGCACGGCGATGCGGTCCTGAGCCGACTAAGGGACGAGCCGGCCACGGCCGGCATCCCCGTCGCCGTCCTGTCCGCCGAGGCCGGGCCGACCGTCATCCGTCAGATGCGCGCCAGGGGCGTAGTCGCCTACCTCACCAAGCCGCTCGACCTCGCCGAGCTTGGCCGGCTACTCGACTCCGTCGCCGCCGAAGGGCGTAACCAGGTTGGCCCGGCCTCCCCGACGGAGCCGGGGCCCTGAACGCCGCCGGCACCGGCAGGCGCCTCGCACGGCCGCGAGTTGGAGCACAGAAATCGGCGTCTAGAGCCAGCCAGACTCGCCTGCTATGCGGATGGCGCCGACTCGGTTGCGGGCGCCGGTCTTCGCGATCGCGCGGGAGAGGTAGTTGCGCACCGTCCCTTCGGAAAGGCACAGGACCGTCGCGATTTCCGCCGTCGTCGATCCCTCCGCAGCGGCGCGGAGGGCGTCCGCTTCCCGCGTTGTCAGCGGGCACCGCTCGCTGAGCGAGAGGCGGGGATCGACGACTTGCCGGCCGACGGCCACCTGCCTGACGGCATCGGTCAGGAACTGCGCGGGCGAGTCCCAGACCAGGAAACCCCGCACGCCCGCCGCAACCGCCCGCCGCAGGTCCCTGGATCGCCAGCGATGAGCTCAGCATCGCGCAGCGGCAGTCGGGCACCGCCGCGTGCAGCCCGGCCGCGACGGTGATGCCGTCACGGTCCGGGAATGTCGCCGCCAGCAGCGCGACGTCGGGCCGCACCGCCCGCGCCGTTGTGACGACCTCCTCGCGGTGCCGCACGGTGGCGGCGAGCTCGATGTCGCTCTCCCTTTCGAGAAGGGCGACAAGTCCTTCGCGCGTGAGGGTCATCGGTTCCGCGATGAGTATCCGAATCATCGGAATAACCCTCCCGTGTACCCGACCTGTGCAGGGGAAATGGCAGCCAGGCATCAAGAGGGTATGGCTGCACGACAAAGAGTAGCGCCAAGACGGGGGCGGACTCGAAACCGGGCGCGTGAAAACGGGTAGCGGGACTAGACAGCGGATGATTCTGCGAGGACATAAATATGACAGCCGCACAAAACGGTCGTATTAGCAGCCGTAGGACCGCTCGGAATTGATGACAGAAGTCACTATGCGGCGAGGTCGCTGGGTGACATGCTTTCCCTGCTGATCGCCGTCGTCTAAGTGTGATCGCATAAGTAGAATCACCTAGCTGGTCAATAAGTATAATCACCTAGCACTGGCAGCCAGGAGGAGTCATGGATAAGCAGTATGAACAGTACTGCCTGACTGATCCGATTTTTTATGATTCTCCCCGGCAGCGCGACCCGCAGACGCTATTCCCGATCTCCAGGCGACCGCTGCCTGATGGCTGGAGTCGCGCGTGCCAGGGCGACTGGCTTATCAACATCCCGCCAGGGCCGCCGGTGCCCGCGCAGGGCTGGAAGATCCACGTATCGACATGTCTCGATAACTCCGATGAGGTCATCACCCGGGTATGGCAGTATTGCGTGCCGCGCGGAGTTTCCTTTAAGTTCCTGGGCTCGCGGCTGGCAGTGCTCATGCGGAACGCGAAATACGCGTCGCGGTCGGCCAGCGGCAAGGCCGTCACCATATACCCGGCGGACGAGGCCGCCTGCGAGCGGATTCTCGGCGAACTCGACACTGAGCTGGCCGGCGTCGCGGGACCGTACATACTCAGCGATCTCCGGTACGGCGCCGGCCCGCTATACGTGCGCTACGGCAGCTTCGTCGAGCGCTTCTGCCTCGATTCTCGCGGCGAGATGGCGCCCGCGATCGAGAACCCGGCCGGTGATCTCGTTCCCGACCTGCGGTCGCCCGTGTTCACGACGCCAGAATGGGTCCGCTTGCCGGAATTCCTGGCACCTCACCTCGCCGCGCGCAATTCGGTGGCGATGACGGATCTGGAATACGACCTGACCGGCGCCCTGCATTTCTCGAACGGCGGCGGAGTCTACACCGCAACCGACAAGCGGACCGGCGAGCGAGTGATCTTGAAAGAGGCCAGGCCGCACGCGGGCCTGGCCGCCGACGAGTCCGACGCGGTCACCAGGCTGCACCGGGAATATGACGTCCTGCTGCGCCTGTCCGGCCTGGGCATCGCCCCCGAAGCTACGAGGCTTCTTCCAGGTCGGCGAGCATCACTTCCTCGCCGAGGAATTCATCCCGGGGAGGACGCTCAATTCATTCTTCGCCGAGCGTTACCCGCTCAGCGGACGTGTGCCTGACCCGGCGGAGACGAAAGCGTACACGGAATGGGCACTCCGGATATGCGGCGAGGTCGAGCGCGCCGCCGCGGCCATGCATGAGCGCGGCGTGGTCTTCAACGACCTGCACATGTTCAACATCATCGTGCGGCCGGACGACACCGTGGCCTTCATCGACTTCGAGGCCGCGAGCGACATCAGCGAGGGACGGGTCCGCACGGTCGGCAACCCCGGGTTCGCCGCGCCCCGCGACCGGACCGGGTTCGATGTCGACGCCTACAGCCTCGCGTGCCTGCGACTGGCGATGTTCATGCCGCTGACGACGCTGTTCGCGCTGGACCGTGACAAGGCGGCGCAACTCGCGGTGGTGATCGCCGGGCTGTTCCCGGTCCCGGAGAGGTTTCTTGACGAGGCGGTGCGGGAAATTACCCGCGACGACCATCCGGCCAGCCGCGGACGCCACCAGGCCGACCGCGGCACCACGGAGCGGCGGGCGGCGGCGACGCCAGGCGACGCTGGCGGCCGCGCGCGCTGGGACCGGCTGGCGGCGGACATGGTGGGCGCGATCCGGGCGAGCGCGACCCCGGACCGCACGGACCGCCTCTTCCCCGGCGATATCGACCAGTTCCGCTTCCCTGGCGGCGGTCTCGGTCTCGCGCACGGCGCGGCCGGCGTGCTGTACGCGCTGTCCGAGGCGGCCGGCGTGCGCGTGCCGGAATACGAGGAATGGCTCGTCACGCGCGCCGCCGAACCGCCGAAGGGCATGCGCCTCGGCCTCTACGACGGGCTGGCCGGGGTGGCGTACACGCTGGCACGGCTCGGCCATCTGGACGCCGCGGCGCGGGCGGCGCTCATGCTGCCTCGGCGAGAACTGGGACCGGCTCGGCCACGGCCTCTACGGCGGCCTGTCCGGGTTCGCGCTCGCCATGATCTCCGTGGGCGACCAGGTCGGCGAGCCACGGCTGGCCGACGCCGCGATACGGGCCGCGGAGATCGTCGCGGCACCGTTTGCGGCCGCCGGGGGCGCGGTCGGCCATGGCACGGCGGCCAGGTCCCGGGGCGCCGTCGGCCTGCTGCACGGCGCGTCGGGGAAGGCACTGCTGTTCATCCGCTTGTACGAGCGGACCGGGGACCCGGCCTACCTCGACGCGGCCGAGGGTGCCATAGCCGTCGACCTGGAACGATGCGTCACCGACGGCAATGGCGCGCTGCAGGTCGACGACGGCTGGCGGACGCTGCCGTACCTCGCCGGCGGCAGCGTCGGCATCGGCATGGTGATCGACCAGTTCACGGCGCACCGTCGGAACGAGGCGTTCGCGGACGCGGCGCGCGCGATCAGGCTCGCCGCCAGCTCCGGCTTCTACGCGCAGGCAGGCCTGTTCAACGGCCGCGCCGGGATGATCGCCTACCTGTCCGGCACACGCGACGAGAGCGAGCAGGACGCGGCCGGGCGCGCCGTCGGCGCCCAGGTCGACCGGCTGGCCTGGCACGCCGTCCGGTACGCGGGCGGCCTGGCGTTCCCCGGGGACATGCTGCTGCGCCTGTCAATGGACCTGGGCACCGGCACCGCCGGCGTCCTGCTGGGCACGGCCGCCGCGCTCGCCCCGAGTGGCGCGGCGCTGCCGTTCTTCGCCCGGCCCGCAAGCCTCCCTGTTCGGGTTCCCGGGTCCTCCCCGGCGGCTCGTCCGGGGAGCCTCCAGCCAGCCAGCGCTGGCACGGAGGTGAAACTGACGGCTCCCTCGGCATCGAAAGGAGGTGAAACTGAATGGCACTCCTCGACATCCAGGCGATGAACACCGTCCGTGACGACAAGTGCGACGGTGGTGGTGGCGGCGGCGGCTTGGCGTCGCGAGCGACCTGAGCGTTCTTCTTTGCGACAGCATCGCCAGCATCCTGCTCTGCTAGCAAACCCTCGCTCAGCAAGCTGAGCACCCGGCGTCGGCAGGGAACCTGGCTTTCACGTTTCCTGCCGACGCCGGATCATCACCTCATAGAACCCACAGGAATCCCAGTGGCCATCACGAGTACCGGGACCGACGGCGACCGACTGCTGCTCGCCGCCGCCCGCCAGGGCGGCTGCTGGCTCGCGCTGCTCGGCGCCGCGTCCCTGGCCGCGGCCGCGGCGCAGGTGCTGCTTCCCGCGGCGGTCGGGCACGCCATCGACGCGATTCTCGCCAGGAACGCGACGGCCGGCAACCTTGCGGTCGGCAAACCCGGCGGCCCCCTGGCGGCCTGCGCGATCCTGGTGGCCGTCATCGTCGGCTGCGGCGCCGTCACCGACCTCGCGACCGGAGTCTCCGGCGCGACGGCCACCGCGCGGCTGCGCCGACTGCTGGCCGGGCACGTCGTCGCCGTCGGCCCGCGGCTGCTCACCAGCGCGGCGACGAACACGAACACGACCTCGAACCCAGCCGCAAGCACGGTCACGGGCAGCAACAGCAACACCGACTTCAGTGCCGGGGACACCGTCAGCCGCGTCGTCGCCGGTGCCGCCGACGCGGGCACCGCGCCCGCCAGCCTGCTGCTGGCCGCCATCGCGGTGATACCGCCGCTCGGCAGCGTCATAGCACTCGGGCTGATCGACCCCTGGCTTGTCGCGGCCTTCGCCGTCGGCTTCCCCGCGTTCGCCGTCGTCCTGCGGACGGCTGGTCCGCGACTCCTCCGCCGTCAGCGCCGGGTACGGCCGGGCGCAGGGGGCCATCGCCGCCCGGCTGCTCGACGCGCTCGCGGGTGCCCGCACGATCGCCGCGGCCGGCACGCAGGCCCGCGAACGAGAGCGCGTCCTCGCCCCGCTGCCGCTGCTGCGGGAACACGGCTACGCCTCCTGGCGCGTGCAGGCGCGGGCCGCCGCCCAGGCGATGACCATCGCCCCGGCGCTGCAGGTCATCGTGGTCGCCGTCGCCGGCGTGGAGCTCGCCAGGCACCGGATCAGCCCGGGCGATCTGGTCGCCGCGAGCCAGTACGCGGTGCTCGCGGTCGGCATCGGCGCGAGCGTCGGGCTGGTCAGCCGGCTGGGCCGCGCGCGCGGCGGCGCAAGGCGGGCCGCCGAACTGCTCGCGCGGCCGTGCCCGCGCTACGGGACGCAAGACCTGCCGGCCGGGCGGCACCATGCGGGTCGCGGCGAACTACGGCTGAGCGGCATCACGGTACGCCACGGCGGCGAGGCGGTGCTGCGCGACCTCGACCTCATCCGTTGCGCCTGGTGTCGCCGTCGCCGTGGTCGGCCGGTCCGGGGCCGGCAAGTCCACCCTGGCGCGGCTCGCCGGGCGGCTGGCCGATCCCGACGCGGGCACGGTGTTCCTCGACGGGATCAACCTGCGCGAGTTCACGAGGGCGTCCCTCCGCGAATCCGTCGTCTATGCCTTCGAACGCCCCGAACTGGTCGGCGACACCCCCCACGACGTCATCGGGTTCGGATTGCGCCGCCCCGACGACGCGCAGGTCCTGCTCGCTGCCGGGCAAGCCCAGGCCGCCGCCTTCATCGCCCGCCTGCCCCGGCAGATGAGCACCTCGCTCGACGGCACCCCGTTGTCCGGCGGCGAGGTGCAGCGGCTCGGGCTGGCTCGCGCGTTCGCGCACGCAGGCGCGGCGCGCCTGCTCGTACTCGACGACGCCACGTCCAGCCTCGACACGGTCACAGAAATGCTCGTCGCCCGGGCCATCACAGGCGAGCTGAGCGGCCTGACCCGGCTCATCGTGGCGCACCGCGCGACCACGGCCGCCCGGGCGGACCTCGTCGCCTGGCTCGACGGCGGTCGGATCCGCGCCCTCGCACCGCACGGCGAGCTGTGGGCGGACCGGGAGTACCGCGCGATCTTCGGCGCGGCCGACGGGGCAGGCGAAGCGTGCTGATCCGTCATCTCCGGCCGGCGCCGGAAGGACGTCGCGTGGCTCGCCGCGTGGTCCCTCGTCCAGTCGCTCCCCGCGGTCGCCTCCGGCTGGTCGCTCGCGCAGGCGACCACCCAGTTCCTGGTCGGCCGCACCGACTCTGGGCCTCGCCTGGCTAGGCGTCCTCGCCGCGGCCGCGCTGGCCGGGGCGTTCGGCACCCGGCAGGTGTACGTGAGAATCGGCGTGATCGTCGAGCCGTTCCGCGACGACCTTGTCACGGCCATCGTGGACGGCGCCCTCGCCCGCCCCGACCCGCGCTCCGTCGCGCGGATGACGCACCAGGCGGAGATCGTCAGGGACTCCGTCGCCGGCGTGCTCGCTCATCACCTGCACGTTCGCGTGCACCGTGGTGAGCACGCTGGCCGGCCTCGTCACCCTGTTGCCCGCCACGCTGCCGTACGTCGTCCCGCCGCTGCTCGCGTCGGTGATCCTGCTGCGGCTGCTGCTCCGCCCGTACGCCGCGCGCCAGCGCGCCGCCGTCCTCGCCGAGGAGAGCGTGGCGGCCGAAGTGGCGCGGGCGGCAAGCGCCGCGCGCGACATCACCGCGTGCGGCGCCGAAGACCTCGTCGTCGACGGCCTCGCCCGGCACATAGCCCGCCAGGAGAAGGCCGCGCGCCGCGTCGCCGTCGCCGGGTCGGCGCGCCTGCTGTGCCTCGCGGTGGGCGGCTGGCTGCCCTTGCTGCTGGTGCTGGCCGCCGCCCCCGGAATGCTGCGGCACGGCGCGTCTCCCGGCGACATCGTCGGCGCGATCACCTATATCACCGGGAGCTTGCGCGGCGTCCTCTACACGCTCTCGCAGGGCATGGGCGCCGGCCTGGTCCGGCTCAACGTGACGCTGGAGCGTATCCTCCAGACCAGCGCCCGGCCGGAAACCCCGGCAGAAACGCCGCCGGAAGCCGCGTCCATACCGCCGTCGGCCCCCGCCCCCGCCCGCCTCCCCGCCGTCAACCAGGACCAGGACGGCACGCTTGAGCTCCGGGACGTCACCTTCGCCTACGGCCCGCACGCCGAGCCGGTCATCTCCGGCCTCACCCTCACGATCCCGCCCGGCGACCACCTCGCGGTCGTCGGCCCGAGCGGCATCGGCAAGTCCAGCCTGGCGGGCTTGCTCGCCGGGATGCTCAGCCCGGGCCGAAGGCGAGGTTCTCCTCGATGGCCTGCCCGTGGCCGGGCTCGGCCGGAGCTGGCGGATCCTGATCCCCCAGGAGGCCTATGTCTTCACCGGCACGATGAAAGAAAACCTCACGTACCTCTATTCCGCCACGAAAACGGAACTCGACGAGGCCGCGGAGGCCATCGGCCTTACCACTCTCATCACCCGTCTCGGCGGCTACGGCGCTGCTATCAACCCCGCCGCGCTGTCTGCGGGCGAGCGTCAGCTCATCGCGCTCGCCCGCGCGTACCTGCCGCCCGCGCGGCTCGTCATCCTCGACGAAGGCCACCTGCCATCTCGACCCGGCCGCGGAAGCACGGGCGGAGACGGCGTTCTCGCGCCGCGGCGGCACGCTCATCGTGATCGCGCACCGCATCTCTTCGGCGCGCCGCGCCCGGCGGACCCTCGTGCTCGACGGCGCCCGCCCCCAAGTCGGCGACCACGCGTCCCTGCTCGCCAGCTCTGCCATGTACGCGGACCTCGCCGGGCAGTGGGAGACACCCCATTATCCCGAACGGTCCGGGGTGGCTCCACAGGCGGTGGGTGACAGTCAGTTGAGGTAGCGGCCGATGATGGTCAAGAGCTGGTGAACGTCGAACGGCTTGCCCAGAAAGTCGGCGGCGCCCGCCGCGAGGAGTTCATCGACGGTCGCCGGGTTCGAGTCGCCGCTGAGAATGACGACCGGAATCGCGGCGGTGGCCGGGGCGGCGGCGAGCTGGCGGAGGACCTGCTCGCCGCTGCCGTCGGGCAGGCGGTTGTCGAGCAGAATGAGGGCCGGCAGGTCGTCGAGGGCCACCCTGACGCCGGCGTCGCCGGTCATGGCGGTGCGCAGCTGGATGTCGGGGCGCTTGCGCTTGAACAGGCGCCTGAGGAGGAAGATGTTGTCCTCGTTGTCGTCGATGTAGAGCACGACCTCGTTCATGGTGCCGGTACCTTCCGGTGAGCCGGATCCGCCCCGTGGTCAATCGGCTGGAACCTCGACAGGACCCCGGTCGCCGACGATGGTCGGTAGCTGGCGCTCCCCGGGTAGCTGGCCCGGACGACGATGTCGCTGTCCAGCCAGGTCGGGCGGGTCTTGGGTTCGGTGACTACGCAGCTGGCCGAGCCGAGGCTGTTGGTGCGCGAACTGCACAGGTGAGTGCGGCCGGTGCTGAACGACACGGGCTGGCCGCCGAGCGGGCGGCCGGACGCGGTGAGTTTCGCGACGAGCGTGAACTTCTGATGCGGCCCGCGGTCGGTGCGCTCGGCCAGCGCCGTCGGCGCCCGGGCGACGGTCTGAATCAGCCTGCCGGTGGATGCGGCGTAACTGGCGTCGCCGGGATAGACGGCGGTGATCGTGTCGCGTCCGGTCGGCAGGCTCCCGGTGGCGCAGGTGGCGCGGTAGGTGCTGCCGCTGACGTGGGCCAGGCGCACACCCCTGCACAGCGATTTGGAGCCGATGCTGAACGTCAAGGTGCCGCCGTCGGCCGGGCCGACGGTCGCAGTGAAGGTGACCTTCTGACCGAAGGTGCTCGGGTTCCGTGACGAGGTCACCTTGGTAACCGGAGTTGGCCGGGTCACGCTGATCACCGACACCGTGGAACCGCCCCCGTTGGCCACGTAGGCGGTGTGAGATGTGGGGTCTACCGCGACCCCGTCTGGATCGGCGCCCACGGGGATGGTGGCGGTCACGGCATTGGTCGCCTCGTTGATCACCGACACGGTGCCGCCGAGGTTCGCCACGTAGGCGGTCCGGAGGCTGGCGTCCACCGCCACCGCGGCCGGATTCTCGCCTACTGCGATGGTGGCGATGACGGTTCCGGTCGCCTCGTTGATGGCCGACACCGTGTGGGTGCCGCCGTTGGCCACGTAGGCGGTGCGGGATGCTGCGTCTATCGCGACCCCGTCGGGGTCGGCGCCTACGGGGATGGTGGCGGTGACTGTTCCGGTCGCCTCGTTGATGACCGACACCGTGTTGGTGCCCCCGTTGGCCACGTAGGCGGTGTGGGCTGCGGGGTCTATCGCGACGCCGTCGGGGTCGGCGCCTACGGGGATGGTGGCGGTGACGGTTCCGGTCGCCTCGTTGATCGCCGACACGGTGTTGTCGCCCCCGTTGGCGACGTAGGCCGTGTGGGACTTCGGGTCCATCGCCACCCCGTCCGGACCGTGGCCCACTGTGATGATGGCGGTCACGGTGGCGGTCGCCTCGCTGATGACCGACACCGTGCCGTTGCCCCCGTTGGTGACGTAGACGATGCGAGCGGTCGGGTCCGCCGCCACCGTGAGCGGGCCGCCGCCGACCGTGACCGAGGTGGTCACGGTCTTGGTCGCCTCGTCGATCACCGACACGGTGTCATCATCGATGTTGGTCACGTAGGCGGTGTGCGACGTGGGGTCCGCCGCCACTCCGTCCGGGCCGGCGCCCACTTCGATGCTGGCGGTCACGGCATAGCCGCCCGGCGCCGAGGCGGGCTGCTCGGCGGCTGCGCCGACCGTCAGCGCCAGCATGGCTGCGGCGGCCACCGCGACCGCCGGCTGCCAGCGGGGGGCGGCCCGACCGAGATAATCAGCGACTACGTGATGGCCCTCCCGTGTGTGCATAACCTGTCTCCTTACTGCGTCCCGAGGGCGCACGGCCTTCAGGATTGTCGTTCTGTGGCTTTAACCTCACCGCGGGCGGCGGTGAGTAGCTGACGGATGCGGCTCATCGCCTGTTCGGCCGCTGCCAGCTGGCCGAGGCTGGCCAGGCGCTGGGCCTGAAGCAGCTGGCCCTCGAGGTTGGCTAGCCGCGTCCGCTGCTCGACCTCGGCCAGCGCCCGCATGATGACTGAGGGAAGACGGGCGGGCCGGTCCTTGAGGACGTAATCGGTGGCCCCCTGCTTGATGAGCTCGACCGCCGCATCGTCTCCGAGCACCCCGGACCAGATGATGAACGGTATGTCCGGGTAGCCCTCCTGGGCGAGCTTCAGAGCCTCCTGGCCGGTGAAGCCGGGCAGGTGGTAGTCGGACAGGATTATGTCTGGCTCGAAGGCCGCCATCTGCTCGATAAACGACGCCTTAGTGTCGACGACCACGGCCACGAAGTCCAGGCCGGCGTCGGCCAGGAGGCGCTGGGCCAGGGTGGCGTCCCAGGCCTCGTCTTCCAGGATCAGGATGCGCGCGCTGCGTCCGGCCGAGTCCGCCTCGCCGGCGGATTGGTCGTTCGGCTGCTTCGGGACGGTGATCGGCTCCGGCTGGCCCGTCTCCGGCTCGTTGCGCTGTTGTTCGCCGCTCATGGCTGTCGCCTCAATTCGATTCCGGCGCGCGGCTGGGTGCGGGCTCATTCAAGAGCAGCCAGAACACGCCGACGGCCCGGACCGCATCGGCGAATTCGGAGAATTTAACCGGTTTTCGCACATACGCATTGGCCCCGCTGCGGTAACTGTCCAGGATGTCTTCTTCCAGCTTGGAGCTGGTCAAGACGACCACCGGGATCAGCTGCGTCCGGGCATCGGCCTGCATCCTGCGCAAAATCTCAAGCCCGCCGACCTTCGGGAGATTCAAGTCGAGGAGGACGAGAGCCGGACACGGGGCGTCGAGGCCGTCGCTGTCGCCGCTGGCGGGGAAGAGGTACGCCAGAGCCTCGGCCCCGTCTCGCACCACGACGACCTCGTTGCTGATGTTGCTCTTCTTGAAGGCCCGGAGCGTCAGTGCCTCGTCGTCGGGATTATCTTCTACCAGCAAGATAGGTTTAGTTGTCACGCGCATTCCTTCCTGTCGAGGGTGAAGTAGAAGGTCGCACCCGCTCCGACGGTGCCCTCGGCCCAGACATGGCCGCCGTGGCGTTCCACGATCCGCCGCACGGTCGCCAGGCCGGTGCCGGCGCCGGGGAAGTCGCGGGCCGCGTGGAGCCGCTGGAACGGCTGGAACAGCTTGCTCGCGTAGGCCGGATCGAAGCCGGCGCCGTTGTCTCGCACGTAACAGCACACGGCGGCGTCACTGCTGGGTACCGTTCCGAACTCAATCGACGCGTCGTCGCGGCCGGACGTGAACTTCCAGGCGTTGTCGAGCAGGTTTTGCAGGACCGTGCGGATAAGCCCACGGTCTGCCATGACCAGGACTTGCCTCTGGATAGCGAAGCAGATGGGCCGAATCGGTTCCCGGCGCTGCATTTCCTCGGCGATCCTGGCGGCCTCCTGGCCGAGGTCGACCGACTGCAGGCGCAACTCAGCCCGAGATATGCGCGAAAGGTGCAGCAGGTAGTCAATCTGCTCGCCCATCTGCTGGCTGACGGAGACGATTCTCTCGGCATAGCCGTGGCCTTCCTCGCCAAGAACCTCCCCGTACTCCTCGAGCAGAAGCTCGCTGTAGCCGCTGAGCGCCCTCAGCGGGGCGCGCAAGTCGTGGGAAACCGTGTAGATGAAACTCTCCAGGTCGCGATTAGAACGCTCGAGGTCTTTCACCTGAAGCCGGGCGGTCACGTCTCGGATGGCCGCGGCGACGACGATGCCTTCATCGGTGTCGATTGCGGACAATGAGATCTCGGCCGGGAAGGTGCTGGCATCGCGGCGGCGCCCGGCAAGCAATACGCCCGCGCCCATTGGCCGGTGCCGCTGGTCAGCGGCACCGGCCCCGGGCCCCGGGTGCACGGGGCCGGCGTCTGGGACGAGAATCTCCAGCGGCTGGCCGATAAGCTCGCCGCGCTCATAGCCGAACAACCGCTCCGCCTGGGCATTGACAAGGACGACCCGGCCGTCGGCGGCCATGCACACCATCGCGCCAGGTGCGGCCTCCAAAAGCGCGACGAACACGCCATCGGCGAGCTGGATCATCTCACTCACGGTCCGTAGAGTATCAGTGACTGAGAGTAATAACACGACGTCACGGTGTGTCTCCTTGGCATTCAGTGTGAAGTAGAAGGTGGCGCCGCAGCCCACAGCGCCTTCGGCCCAGGCGTGCCCGCCGTGGCGTTCGACGATCCGCCGCACGCTGGCCAGGCCGATTCCGGTACCAGGAAACTCGGTGACTGAGTGAAGCCGCTGGAACGGCTGGAACAGCTTGTTCACAAAGGCGGGATCGAAACCGGCGCCGTTGTCGCGCACATAGCAGCAGATTTCTGCGTCCTCCGCAGCCGTGGTGGCGAATTCGATGATGGCGTGATCGCACTGGGCAGTGAACTTCCAGGCGTTTTCGAGCAAGTTCTGCACCACGGTGCGGATGAGAGTTCGATCTGCGGTAACCCGGACGCCGGCGTCGATGACGAAGCGAACCCGGCGGCAGGCCTGGCGGGACTGCAGCTCGACGGCGAGGGCGGCGACCTCCGCGCTGAGATCGACCAGTCCCAGGCTCATTTTCGCGCGCGATACCTGTGCCAGAAGAAGCAGGTCATCGATGAGCGCGCCCATCCGCTCGGTGGCGGCCTGGATCCTGTCCGTGTACAAGCGGCCCGTTTCGTCGAGACGGTCGCCATAGTCCTCCGCGAGCGCCTCGCTGAAGCCGCTCAACGCCCGCAGGGGGGAACGCAGATCATGGGCGACCGAGTAGGCGAACGACTCCAGATTCTTATTCGCCACCACCAGCTCAGCCGTGCGCTGCCGGACGCGGCCCTCGAGTTCCGCGTTGAGCATCTCGATCTCGGCCCGAGCGTCGTTGAGGTCCTCGAGAATGTTCAGGCTGGCCCTGGCCGCTGCTTCCGCCCTGAGGCGGTCTTCCGTGGCGTCCTCGAGAATGTTGAAGAGGGCGCGCTGCATGTCCTTGAGCCGTTGCCCCTCCTTGGCGATGTCATCGTGGGCGTTCAAGGCGGGTCGGGCCTGGTCCGCTGGATTGAGCTCATATCCGGGGACCGCTCCCGTCGGTTCGACAGCGTCCATACGTCATTGACCTCCGGCCGCAGCCCGCAGGTCCTCGATCTCCTTCTTGAGCTCGATCATGCGCAGCTCGCGTCCGACGATGAGCTTCTGGAAGCGCTCGAGCTCGGCGAGTCGTTCGAGTTCCCGTGCTCGCTGTTTCGCTACCTCGCGCTCAGCCTGCCGCTGGGCGGTGACGTCGCGGGCGGCGGCGAAGGCGCCGAGCCTGCGTCCGGCCTTGTCGTTGTACACCGAGGCGTTGTAGAGCACGTCGGTCAGGCCGCCGTCGGTGTGCCTGATGGTCAGCGGGTAGTCGGTGACGAAGCCCCGGGCGAATACCTGCCGGTAACCTTCGCGGGCCTTGTCCGGCTCGGTGAAGTAGTCGGAGAAGTCGGTGCCGACCAGCCGCTCCCGCGCTACCCCGGTCACCCGGATGGCCGCCTCGTTGACGTCGGTGATCTTGCCCTCCGGGCTGATCGTCACCAGCGGGTCCAGGCTGGCCTCGATCAGGCTGCGGGAGTACGCAGCCGAGGAACGGAGTTGCTCCTCGGCCAGCTGCTTCTCCGAGATGTCGTGGCTCATCACGAGGAAGCCAACCGGGTGCCCCAGCGTGTCGTCGCGCCGGGTCACGACCACGCTGGCGGTGAACCGGGAGCCATCCTTCCTGACTCGCTCGAACGTGCCCTCGGCTATACCGTCCTCGGAAGCCGCAGTCCGCAGGCGTTTGACGGCACCAGATTCCACGTCCCGCGGTGTGTGCAGGATCATCGAGTCCTTGCCGACGACCTCTTGCGCGGCATAGCCGTAGTTGCAGGATGCTCCCTTGTTCCACGAAAGAATACGGTGGTCGAGGTCCATCCCGATGATCGAGTACTTCGTCGAGCTCTCCAGGATGTTATCCAGGAATGCCTTAGCTTCAGCGAACTCTCGTATTTGTCGTTCAGAATCGACACTGCCAGAGGCGGCCAGCGCACTGCTGGCCTCGACCGATGGCGCGCCGACAGGCCTTTCTGATGAATCGTCCGCGTTTATCGCCATGAGAACCTCCTAATGCCAACCGGCAATGATTAATCCGGTTGTCGGGAAATCATGCCAGAAACAACGGGGAGACGATTTGGGAGCTGTCTCAGCGCACGGGAGACGTTATCACCACCAGGATGATGATCACGACGGCGACAAGGGCCGTGGTGATCACCACATTTTGCCTGACCAGGCGCAGGCCGATCTTGACCTGCCGCTCGGCCTCCACGGCAGTGCCGGCCGATGACATGGCCGACTGCGCTGCATGGACGGCGGCCTCGGCGGCTTCTCCGGCCCCGGACTGCAGCTCTTCATACGCTCGGTGAGCGACAGCGATATCTGCCTCCACCTTGGCGGCCGCTGCCTCAATCCGGTCGAGCGCGGCGGCGCTGGCAGCCGCCAGGCGCCGGTCGTCCGAGTGGATGGCGACGGGGCTGGCGGCGGGAACGGTATCCCCGAGCGTCGCCGACGATTCCGACGTTGCTGCGCCGGTCTCGGTGCTTCCCGCCGAGCCGGCGGCCTGCACGTCGGCTGCCGGGGCGCTGGCTCGCGCGGCTTCCCTTTCTGCCGTGGCCTTTGACGCTTCTCGCAGGAAGCCGATCACAGCCTCCCTCGCCAGCACGCCCACATCGGGAGGACCGTGCGGAGCAGTCCCGGACTGCGGCCGTCCGCCATGACCGCCGCTGCGGTGGCCACTCGGGCCGGTCTGGGTGTTCCTCGTCGCAGGCATGACATCTCCTCCTTGAGGCGAGCCATTTCATGCAGCTAATCGATCACTATAAGTGACGTAATGATTACGGAGCGAGAGCAGAAGGACCTATTTTTCCAGCCCTCCGGCCCGGGCCTTTCGGCCCGGGCTTTCGGCCCCGGGGCCCATCGCCTTTCCCGGCCATTCGACCCACGGCAGAGGCGGCGCGTGCGGCCCGCGGTCACGCGCTAGGGCTAAAGCCCTCCGGGTCAGATGGGTGCCGGACGGCGAAGGCGGCCGCCTCCGTGCGGCGGTGCATGCCAAGCTTGGCCAGCAGTGAGGATACGTAGTTTTTCGCGGTTTTTTCCGCCAGGAACATGTGCTGCGCGATCTGGCGGTTGGTCAGTCCCTGGCCAATCAACTCGAGCACGCGCTTCTCCTGCGCGGTTAGCGCCGCCAGTGGGTCCTCGCTGGCCACGCGGTCCTGCAGACGCTCCGCAGCCTGCCGGGACGCGCTCGGGTCGGGCATCGGCGGTTCGGACGCGACCGTCCGCCCGGCGCTCGACGAGGTCGGCTTCGCATGTCTGCTTCGCTACGTAGTCGGCGGCGCCTGCCATGATCGCCCCGAGGAGGGCCTGCTGGGCCGGGTCGGCCAGGACCGGCCACAGGTCGCCGGCGAGGGTCGTGACCAGCTCGGCGTGCTCGGCGAGGGTCCGGCGGAGCTTTTCCTGGACGTCGGTGACGACATGGTCCAGGTCGGGGACCTGCGGATGGAGCCCGTCGGCGTGGACGAAGGCGCGCGGCTGGCACGTGACGTTCGCCGCCCGTTCGGCGGCGAGCGTGATCTGCTCGAGGTCGCGGCGCACCGACTCCAGGCGATCGGGCGAATCGGGTCCTGATGGGGCGGCGAGTTCCGCCGAGACAAAGGATGCGTAGCTGAGGATCACATCGAGGAGGTTGTTGAAGTCCTCGGCGATCCCGCTCGCGAGCTGGCCGAGTCTTTCCAGGTGCTGAGTCTGCTGCAACTCGGCTCGCCAGCGCTCTTCTTGAGACTCTTGGCCTTCCCGGCTCTCGGCGCCGGCTCTGACTTCGGACAGGTCTTGGAATTCGAGGTGCTTGATGCCCGGATCGACCATATGCAGTCATCCCCAGTTGCTGCTCAGAAAGGCGCCTCGGCGGCGGCGAGCCGCCGTCGAAACCCACCTCGGTCATCACTAAGAGTGACGATATCACACGTTTACCTTACGGGGTGTAACCCGTACGCTTCTCGACTATGCCCTCCCCGGGCGGGATGCCGGGGAGGGCACAGGATTGGCGGTAGAGGAGCTAGCTGTCGTAGACCACGAATTCGGCGACCTGCGGGGCGCCCTGGCTGGTGTTGCCGCTGATGACGAGGCGGAGGTAGTCCTGGGTGCCGGCCGGGAGCGGGATGGCGACCGCGTTGCTGCCGGCGGTGAAGGTGTAGGCGGCGGCGGGCGCGAGCGTTGTCCAGGCGGTGCCGTTGGCGCTGCCATCGACCTCGATGGTCTGGTTGCGAGTGCCCCAGCCCTCGGGGAGTCCCAGGATGACGCGGTCGACCGGGGCGGCCTGGCTGAGGTGGAGGGTGAGGGTCGCGCTGGCTCCGGCTGCCTGCCAGTAGGTGCTGATGTCGTTGTCGTTGGCGTTGGCGGCCGGGTATCCCTGGAAGGCGCTGCTGGTGGCGAGGGTGCCGCCCTGGGCGAGGTTCTTGGGGGCGGTGGCGTAGGGGGCGATGGAGTTGGCGTAGAGGGAGAAGGGCAGGGTGCCGTCCCACAGGTGGATGTCGTGGGCCCAGTAGAAGACCTGGAACCCGCAGCTTTGGGATTGGCTGATCGCTCTGGCCATCATGCCGTTGGACGAGGTGTTGACGTAGAAGGAGTCGATGCTGGCGGGGATGCCGTAGCCGGGGTTCTCGCCGCCGACCGCGAGGCCGTCGTGGTGGGCGATGGCGCTGATCCAGCGGGTCGCGGACCAGGAGTCCATGGTCGAGGAGGTCAGGGAGGTGGTGGCGTCGGCGGGCTGGCAGTCGTCGTTGCCGCCGGAGTTGTCGGCGACCGAGGAGATGTAGGCGATGACGTTGGTCTTGGTCGGCAGCATGCTGTAATACAGGTTCCAGACGGCGCCGACGCCGGTGGTGCCGTCGTTGGACAGGTTCTGCTGCTCGGTCTGGGCCAGGCCGTCGGGGCGGGTGCCTGAGCCGGGGGTGACGGTCTCGTAGTAGCCGTTGAAGCCCAGGCCGGCCAGGGTCTGCATCTGCCAGTTGGTGACGTTGTCGAGCCCGCCGACGTACCAGTTGACCCAGGAACTGATCTGGGCCTGGCTCAGGCCAGAGGTGCCGGGCTTCCACTTCGGGTCGGGGTTGCGGGTCATCCCGGCCGCCAGGCCGTTGCCGGTCAGGGCGGCGTTGTCGAAGGCCCAGTAGGTGCCGCCGCCGGGGTAGAGCATCTCGCCGTTGCCGCCGGAGGTCAGCCGGATCGCGTAGAAGTTCGACAGCGGGATGTAGGCCGCGATCTGCTTGAGGTAGCCGGCGGCGGCCTGGCGGACGGCGGCGCTGAAGACGAAGTTCGCCTCGGTGGAGTGGGCGCCGGTCTGGTCGACGTAGCTGCCGTCGGCCAGCGCGAGCACCCACGCGGGCGCGTTCTGCAGGCCTAGCCCGAGGGTGACCTTCATCCCGGCCGCCTTGTACGCCGCAAGCTCGCTTTTCATGGTGGCTAGGTAGGAGGAGCTGAACACCCCAGACGAGGGCTCGAAGCTGCCCCAGTTGTACTCGAGCATCGCCATCGACACGTCCGAGGAGCCCGCCTCGGCCGCGACGGTGGCCGGCTGGGTGTCGAGCGTCCCGAACAAGGTCGGGGTCGCGGGCGTGGCATGGGCTTGCAGACCTGCCACCAGGGCCACGATGCCCAGAACCAAGGCCGCAGCAGTCGCGATCACGAGTCGGGTGTGGTGGCGTACCGTCCGCGCGAGAGATGTTTTTACTGTTGTCGCGGATTTCCAGTCGAGCCTCACGAGCTGTTCCCTTCTCGCGTTCACTTCGCATTCGTTCCGTGAATTAATCACCACTCTCCGTGTTTGCCGGTGGTGCGCACTAGAGGCGCATTCCTCAGGTATGGCACCTCATTGTCATGGCTTTCGCCCAGGGTCATTCAGCCCGGGCAATTCGGCGATGGGTCTTTCGGTCCGGGCCGTTCGGCCTGGGTCATCCGGCCTGGACGGCAGCGGGTCCCCTCGGCTGCGGCCGAACAGGGGACCGGGTCGAGAAGATGGTGTTTTGGACAGGTCTACGACCTCCGCTCAGGCCACCTTGAGTCGATGTTCGATTGCTCTTCGAAATGTTGGGTAGTGGTCAGATGTGCTCAGGTCGATGTTTAGTTAGTGGCAGCCCGGTCCGGAGGGACTCCTGTGACACGTGACGGCAAACCTGCTTCGGATGGACTGACGACCGCTGCCGCCCTGACCACTGGCTACTTGGGCGAGGCATTGCGGGCCAGTGAGCAGCAGTCCTGGCGGCAGTTCGGCCGCGCGCCCGTCGGACTGATGCTGGCTGGCCTCACCACCGACCACGGGTGCGTCTGCGTCGCGGTCAACGAAACGTACTGTGAGCTGTCGGGCTACTCGCGAGGGGAAATAAGCGGGGCGGATTTTCTCGGGTTTTTCCACCCGGAAGACCAGCCCACGCTCGACATGCTGCTTGCGGATGTTCTATCGGGCGCGACCGACCAGATAGGGGCGGATGCGCGCCTCATCCGCAAAGACGGCGAGATCGCCTGGGTCCGGCTGACCGGTTCCGTGATCCGTCCGGCCGTTGGCGAGCGATACCTGGCGACCTTCATCGAGGACATCACCGCTTCCCAGCAGGCACGGGCCGAGATACAGCGGCTGGAGCGCGAGCTGCAGCGGTCGCGCCGGCTCGGGAGCCTTGGACAGCTTGTGGGCGGGATCTCGCATGACTTCAGCAACACGCTCACGGTGATCGCCAATTACGCGAGCCTGATCCGCGATGAGCTGGTCATCGCCGAGGCAACGGAAAGCGCGGCCAAGTGGGGACCTGTCCGATGGGACGTGGAGCAGATCGCCGAGGCGGCCGACCACGCCAAGAGCCTCATAAGGCACTTGGTGGCATTCGCTAAACGGCAGGAAACCGAGCCGGTGCTCGTGGACCTTGGCCAGATGATCAGTGACGCCACCGGTCTCCTGAGCGAGGTAATTGGCGAGCACGTCCCTATCGTCACCAGGCAGGCCGATGGCCTGTGGGGGGTGCAAGCCGATCCTGGGCTGCTTCAGCAGGCCATTGTCAACATCGCCCTGAACGCGCGTGACGCCATGCCGGGGGGTGGTCAGGTCATCATCGACACCGCGAATATCGACATGGAGAACCTTCCGGCGGACTGGCAGGGCACTGCTGAGCTAGCCGAACTGCTTCCCGGCCGCTACGTCGCGTTTCGCGTTACCGACACAGGAACCGGCATGGACGCGGATACCGCGGGACGCGCCTTCGAGCCATTCTTCACTACGAAAGGCGGAGACTCGGCGGCCGGACTCGGTCTGCCGGTAGTTCGCAGGTTCGCCACCCAGGCAGGCGGAAACGCATGGCTCCGATCCGAGCCGGGCAATGGCACCACGGTCACCGTGGTGCTGCCCGCCGCCGACGGGTCCGCTTCCCCAGCGATTTACCAGGGGTCGGCCAGGGGATCCGTCGGCACGTTGCTGGTGGTCGACGACGAGCTCGCGATCCGGAGCGTCGCCCATCGGGTCCTGACCACCGCTGGCTACCAGGTCGTGACGGCCTCGAACGGTGACGAGGCGATCAGGCTTCTCGGGGACCCGGATCTGAGCCTCGATATGGTCCTGACGGATATTGTCATGCCGGGCATGACGGGTGCGGCGTTCGCCGCTCAGGCCCGTGCCATGCGCCCGGGCTTGCCGATATTGTTCATGTCGGGCTATGACCGGCCAGATGTCGCGGGGGCAGGCGGGATCGATCCGTTCGCGCAGATCATCAGCAAGCCATTCTCCCGGCCGGCGTTGCTGGCCAAGGTCTCTCAGATGCTGACGGCCGGCGCCGGCGCTGACACCGGGCCAGATTCAGCCCGCCCGTCGTGACGGCACCCCCTTCCCCGCCGGACCGTGCTCGGCCAGCGGCAGTCGGCAGCCCCGTGAAAGTTCGGGGTTGGCCGGGCTGCACTCTGATCCGGCGTGTTACATTCTGTTAGTTCAAAATAACGTTTAGTGTTCATGGGTGATAATCAAGCTCCGGGTAGCCGACTGAGTGCGTGGGGGAATGAATGGCCGTGGGGCGTCTTGAGGATCGCCGGTTCGCGGGCTGTCGGAAGCGGGTCTTGACGCGACACTTCGCGTCGATGCGGTGGGCCGGATGGAACTGGGCGAGGACTCGGCGACAGGATCCGCAGCTTCGACCCGGCGTCCGGGCCGTGTTCACGTCCGGCTAAGCCCCGGGGCCCGCTAAGCCGGCAATGCGTGCTTGACCCCGGCATGCCCGTAATTGGAAATCATTCTCCGAAATTACCTTGCGCAACAAACTTCACTGAATCCTCAGCGGTTTAAACCTGACCACACCAGCCGCCATGGTCGGCTGAAGGGCTTGCTTGGTGAGCTCGAGATTAGAGACAAGGAGAACAGCTCCTGCGAATAGGGGCGAATGATCATGGCACTCAATCGGCTACTCAAGAAGAGCGCAGGCGCGTCCGGCGCCCCTGGCCGGCCCACGTCCGGCCGTGTTGGCGGCGGCGTAGCGATGGTGGGGATCGCGGCGCTAGGGCTGACCCTGGCCCTCGGCACAGCCAGTGCGGCTGATACGTCCGCGCTGCAGACCGGCACGATCTTGTTCGGCACGCTCGACACCCAGCCGGCCACCGTCGCGGCCGAGGCGGGCTCGTCGGATGTCTCGGTGGCGATGTTCGAGTTCGACTGGGCCAGCTTCGAGCCCTCGCAGGGCGTGTTCAGCTCCTCCTACCTGGCCACCATGGAAGGCTACCTGCAGGCCTACCAGGCGGCCGGGATGAAGGTCACCCTCGGGCTAGGCCTGGAGGACCCCCCGTCGTGGGTGTTCTCCCTGTCCGACGCCACCTACGTCAACCAGTACGGCGCCCAGTCCAACGAGGCCAACTTCGTCTTCAGCGCCGCCGTCCGCCAGGCCGCCGCCGGCTACCTGGCCCAGATCGCGGCCGACATCCCGCTGTCGAGCTTCTGGGCCATCCGGCTGACCTCCGGCGGCGACTCGGAGATGCTCTACCCCGGCCACGGCACCTACTGGGCCTTCGACAACGCTGCCCTGACCGGCAACGGCCTGGCGGCTGGGATGACCCCCAACCCCGACCCGAACTGGACCCCCGGCAACCCCGGCCTGAGCCAGGCCCAGATCGACGCGTGGGTCAACTGGTACGTCGGCGGCCTCGACGACGTGACCAACTGGCAGATGCAGACCCTGAACGGCCTGGGCTTCAACGGCTACTACGAGACCGTCACCCCCGGCTCAGGCACCCGCCCGGACGGCCTGGCCCTGGAGGAGCAGTTCAACCTCCCCGATGACGGCACCACTGGCATGGGCGCGGTCTGGGACCGCTACTACGCCATGCTCCCGGACAAGACCAACGTCATCGCCTACATCTCGTCGGTCGCCGACAACTCAGGCGGCAACGACGACTGCCGGTCCTTCGACACCTCTATCCCCCTCACCTCCCCCGCCATGGACTCCTGGTCCGCGACCCGCTGGATCAGCGCCATCGCCCACCAGAACGGCCTCCTGGTCGGCGGCGAGAACCCCGGCTACGGGATGCCCGCCACGTTCGATTTCGACTACCTGAACACCTCGTCCACCGGCATGATGTCCGACGCGCTCGGCCAGGCCCAGAGCTGCGGGTTCGAGGTCTTCTACTGGGCCCACGACTACCACCTGTGGGACGGCACCCTGCCCTTCTCCCTCTACGCCGACTCCATCGCCCGCTACGCCGCCGCTCCCGACAACCTCGGGCTCGCCGGCGCCCTCACCGCAAGCAACACGCAGGGCGGATTCCCGGCCAGCAATGGCAACGACAACGACCTCAGTACCTACTGGCAGGCAGCCGAACCCACCGCCGACCTCACCCTTCAGCTCGCGCAGCCGAGCCCGGTCGACCGCGTGCTGTTGGAACTGCCGCCGGACTGGCCCACCCGCGAGCAGACCATCGAGGTCGACGGCAGCGCCGACGGCATCACCTGGACCACCCTCGTGCCTGCTACCGCCTACACGTTCACCGCCAGTGACGCGGTCGCCATCCCTTTCCCGGCCGGCACCGAGGACTACCTTCGCCTCGACATCAGCGGAAACACCGTCATGGGCGCCCCCCAGATTGCCGAATTCCAGGTCTACGACAACTAAACCGACCCGCCCGGGCGGGCCAGCCCCACGCTGGCCCGCCCGGGCCCCAGGCCAGCGGCGCGCCCCATCCTCGCCCGCAAGCCGTTGTCGGCGCTCAGCCTGGTGATCGCGACCGCCAGGGCACTGACGTCGGCCGCGGGCACGCGGATGGCCCCCTCGTTCTCCGGCCATCGCGCGCCGGGGAGATCAAACCGGATGACCGGCTTTCCCCACGCCATGGCCTCGAGGACGGAGCGCCCGGTGCCGCCGAACCGGGCCGGGTCGACCAGGAAGGCGCACTCCCGGAGCAGGATGCCCCGTGCGGGAGCAGCCACGTCCCCGACCCACGCCACCGGCCCACTGGTCTGGCCCAGGAGGCGCACGAGCTTGCGCCGCTCCGCTCGGCGCCCGGTCCCGGCCAAGATGACGGGCAACGGGGGCGGCACCAGGTCCACCGCCGCGAGCAGCAGGTCGAGCCCGGACCGGTACACGTCGACGCGGCCGAGAAACAATATGTGCCCGCCCTCGCCCGAGGCCGGGGAATTCTCGCTCACGACGCCTCGAGCGGGACCGGCCATGATGCTGGGCCCAGGTGCGCGCATGAGATTACAATCCTGCTCATGCGCGGTGCCGGTAAGGGGATCGGCCGCCGACTACGGGGCGCGAGGCTGGCGGTGAAGAGCCAGCGACGGGGGGATGATCATGATGCCTGGCCAGCTCGACCGGCTGCTGCATGAGGTGTATGGGGAAGGCCTGCCTGTCGTGGCGGTCTCTCCCCACCTCGATGACGCGGTGCTGTCCTGCGGCGCCCTGCTCGAGTATCTCGCCCGCCGCTGCCCGGTCACGGTGGTGACCGTCTTCACCGTCGCGAGCCCGCGGCCCTGGCCGCTGCCCGCTCGCCGGCAGATGCGGTCCATCGGCGAGCCCGACGCCGAGCGGTTTTACCGCCAGCGGCAGGCGGAGGACTCGGCGGTGCTCGCGGACATGGGCGTCGGCCGGGTCCATCTCGGGTTCTCCGACGCGTTGTTCCGCCGGGTCGGCCCGGGACCAGGCCGACTGCCGGGGCGACCACGGCGGCCGGCCTATCCGACCTTCCGCTTCGACGCCGCCCGCGGCAGAATCGCGGCCGCCGACGCCCGGCTGACCGACGAGATCGCCGACCAGGTCGGCGTCGTGGTCCGGAACGCCGACGCCCGGCTGCTCCTCGCCCCGCTCGGCGTCGGGCGCCATGTCGACCACCTCATAACCCGGGCCGCGGCGCCGGATTTGGCACCCCGCACCCTCTACTACAGCGACTTCCCCTATTCGCAGACCGCTCTTCCCGACGCTGGCTTTATACGGCGGCATAGCCTGGTCCCTCATGCGCGGCTGGCCGGCCGCGCGGAGAACGCGCGCAGGATCGCGGGATACCGGTCCCAGGTCGGCGGTCTTTTCGCCGGCGGGGTAATACCGACCCGTCCCGAGGTCTACTGGGCGGCCGCAAGCGACTCGGCGACCGCCGCGTAGCCGGCACCGAACGACTCGATGGAGTAGCACCGCACATCCTCCTTGTTCGCGGCGCCGATCGCGGCCCGGATCCGGGGATCGGCCAGCCGCCGCAGCGCCGCCGCGTAGTCGGCCGGGTCATGACCGCTGATGACGGCGCCGCTACGGCCGTCTTGGACGACGTCCACGTTGATGTCGTCCGACACGATGACGGGGAGCCCGGCCGCCATGGCCTCCATCACCACCATCCCGAAACTTTCGTTCCGGGTCGGGAACAACAGCAGGTCGGCGCTCTGGTAGACGTCGGTCATTGCCGACGGCGGCACGACTCCGAGCCAGTCCACACCGTCGACTGGTTCGCCCGGGGGCACCCCGACGACGGTCAGGCGCAGCCCGGGCAGATCCCGCCGGGCCTCCGCGACCGCCGCCAGCGCCACGTCGAGCCCCTTCCGATAGGCCGTCTGGCCGGCCCAGACGGCGTTGATGCCGTCGCCCTCGTGCGCGGGGGCCGGCCGGGCTAGCTGATCGGCCATCACGGGATCGAGCCCGTTCTCGACGACGGTCACCGGACCGGTATAGCCGTACAGGGAGCGGAGGCGGTCGGCCACGGCGTGGTGCACGGCGATATGCGCGTCGGCCGCCAGGCCGCCGCGCTCCATGACGGTGCGGAGCCGGGCGAGCAGACTGGCGATCGGGTGTCCAGGGCGGCGCAGCGCCAGGTAGGCCTCCGGGCCCGCGCCGTGCCAGACCGTGATCAGCGGCGGCGCGCCACGCCGGCGCCGCAGCAGCCGAATGCCCCAGAGCACCTCTGCGCAGTGAACGTAGACGACCTCCGCTGAGGTATGCCGCAACCGCCAGCCCAGCCGCAGGCCGGCGATCACATCCGCCAGCAGGTCCACGCCCTCGATCCGGCTGCCAGCCGGGAAGGCCGGCATGCATTCCACCTGCCAGTCCGGCCTGCTCCGCTCCAGCTCCGCGATCAGGCCGGCCACGACGCGCTCGACCCCGCCGCACTCGGTGGGCTCGCGCCGGGTGGCCATGATCACCCGGAACGGACGGCCGTCCTGGAGGCGAGATGAAGGAACACGCGCCGGCATGGTCACCATGAGTACCTCCGGGCAGCTGAGTAAGGGTTGCCGGGCAGCGGGCCGTGGCCCGGGCGCAAAGCCGAGCCCAGCTGACGGATCGCCACTTGCTGGGCGGCGCCGAAGCCGGTCGAACCCACCCCGTCAACTGTGCCGAAGCGGGACTCGCCGCGGAGCATGAGCAACATCGCCGCGGCCGTCGCCGCTCGCCCGTCGCCCGTATCGTGCAGGTACACCGAATCTCCCTTAGTCGTGTGAATTCGCATGAAGAAAACCAGGACGCGAAGCTGGCGCCACGTGAGCGCGCCGCCGAGCGGAACCGGCAAGCGCAGGTACGCCAGGTGCAGGGCGCCGGCCGTCACCTGCTCGGCGACGCTCGGCGCGCCCAGGTTGACCACCCCGCCGATCTGACCGGAATCGGCCAGCTGCTGGAGGTCACCGTCGGTGGGGGCCGGCCCGACAAACAGCCCCGGCGCTACTCGCACGGGCAGGCCCGGGCCCGCCGCCAAGGACGCCTCCGCCGCCCGGGGAATCTCGAACTTGGCCACGCCGAGCAGAAGGAGAAGCACGAAGGCCGCCGCAAACCGCCGACGCCTGATGCGAGGCGGCAGCGCCCCGCCCGGCCCGATTGCGGGCATGGGACCCGTGACCGATCTCCGGCCCTGTGGCTCAAGCATGGCCAGCTCCGTCTCCGGCGCGCCCGCGGGCCGCGCCGGCGAGCACATCAAGGGTTCGATCGGCGGCCCGCGCCCAGGTGCTCCTCGCGGCGACCTCCCCGGCCCGGCGCCGCAACTCCGCCGCCAGGGCCGGGTCGGACAGCACCAGCCCCAGGGCGTGCGCCCAGCGCCCGCTGGCGCTTGCGGGCACGATGAGGGCGCCGCCGTCCGCCACCTCCTGGACCGCGGCGGCGTCGCTCGCAACGACCGCGAGCCCGGCCGCCATCGCCTCAAGGACGGGCAACCCGAACCCCTCGACCAGGGACGGGTACGCGAACACGGCAGCGTTCGCGTACAAGCCGAGCAGCGTCTTGTCATCGGCATCGCCGTACCGACGGACCCGGTCGCCCACGCCGAGGGACTCGGCCAGCGGCCCGACCTCGTCAGGGAATCGGCGGTCGGGCTGGCCCACCAGGACCAGCCCGAGATCGGGGTGGTCGACCCGCAGAGCCGCCAGCGCCTCCACCAGAACACGCTGATTCTTGTGCGGACGCTGCGCCCCCACATGCAGGATGTAGCGCCCGGGCAGGTCGATGTCCGACGGCCGGGGACAGTCGGCCGCGGTGAAGAACCGTTCACCGACGCCGTGCGGCAGGACGGCGCCGGCCGGCAGGTCAATGCCGTAAAAGCGCCGGATGTCATCCCTTGCGGCCCGCGAAGGGGTCGCCACCGCAGTCGCGGACCTGACCGCGAGCCTGGTCGCCAGCCCGTAGGCGATCGAGAAGGACGAGCGCCCGATCGCCGCGGCATCCCGTTCGAAGATGCAATCGTGCACGACCGAGACGACGGGCGTACCCCAGCGCAGCACGGGCGTGGCCAAGTGATAAGGAACGAACACCACGTCCGGGCGGAACTTCCGGATGGCGCGAGTGAGCGCCCACTGCGAGCGCGCAGACGCCACCGGCACCTGAGAGGGCACCGCGCGGACGGCCGGGTCGGCTACCAGCTCCTCCACCCGCAGCCTGCCGCCGCCCGGCTGGTACAGGATGGTGAGATTCACCTCGCGGCGCTTCAGCTCCGACAGCAGTTCGAATGCGTACCGGCCGATCCCGTGATAGGAATCCCGCATCACGCGGCCGTCTACCAGCACGCTGAGCCTGCTCGCCTTCGCTCCAGGCGCGATACCGGTCATCGGTCCTCCATCCGTCGGCGCCGCAAGCCGAAGGCGACCACCGCGATCGCCCCGGAGAAAAGCGTCAGGGCGGCCCCGAGCGTCAGCGCGAACGGCTCCACCGACGTCGGTTCCGGCTGCCCGAGTGAAGCAACGTCGGGCAACGCCGGCGGAATCTGCGGGGAGCGGGCCGCCGGCGGAAGGCTGAGCGCTCCCGCCGCTAGCGCGATGGGGGTCACGGCCGCCGCCCGTACGCTCGCGCCCGGTGCCGGCGTCGTGAGAACCACGTTGGCGAAGGCCTGGCTCACGCCCGCGCGGGCCGTCTCCTGCGGCGGCCCGAGCGGAACGCCGTAGCGTTTGACGGCGGCCGCGTAGGCGGCCAGAGTATCGGCCGCTCCGCCCAGGTAGGCGCGCCTGATAAGCCCGTTCGACAGCCAGCCGCGTCGCTCGGCCGTAGTAGCGCGCGGACCTGCCGTTACCGCGGGAAGATCGGCCCGCCGGTACGCGGCAGGGAAACGCCTGGCCAGCAACGCGACCACCGGCACCGGGTCGACCTGCGGGCTCCCGGCCGCCGACGCGAGGACGGCGCCGTCGAAGAACTGCTCATGCCGCGCACCGCCTGAGCCGGTGACTCGGCTCAGCGGCTCCCCGACGACGCCCTTGCCGCCGAGGGCCTGATACCCCGAGTAGAACGCGCCCGTCGCCCCGTCCGTCACGCTGTATCCGCCGCAGTCCGAGCCGATCGCGTTGATGAACACGCCGTCGGCGATGTCGATGATGTCCGCCACCGGATCGTAGGGACTGGCGGGGACGTGCCAGAGCTGCACCGTTCGGTAGACGGCGCTGGGGAAGTCGGCCAGCCGCTGGCCGTTGTCCCTGATCCAGGCGGCCAGTGCCGGGCTCATGTTGCCTACTCGCTCGGTGGCGTCGTTCGGCGCAAGCAGGAAGTAGTGCACGCCGTCGGCGAGGGCCGCAGGCCCGACGTAGAACGATGGAAAGCTGCGCCCGCCGAGCATGTAGGAGAATTTTTGCGCGTCCCCGGTGGCGTTGACCACGGCGCAGGCCGGCAGCCTCGCGGCGATGAACTGGCTCGCGCGGACGGCGCCGTTTCCCGGTCCGATGTAGTTAGCGGCCCAGCTCACGGTGGAAAGGCCAAGCACCACCGCGCAGCAGGCGAGGCCGGCGCCGAGCCGGAGCCAGACGCCGCCGAGCCGGTGCCGCCGCCGTCGGCCCCGGCCCCGGCCGACGATCAGCGCGTCGGCGAACAGCACGCTGCCGACCATCCCGGCCGGGAGTAGGTAGACGAAAAACTGCTCGTTCAGCGTTCCGGCCGCCACGATGTACGCACCCAGGCCGTAGCTCGCTATCAGCCACGCCGTAAGAAAGTTTCCGCCCCTGCTGTTCGACCGCAGGCAGCACCACACGAGAGCGGCCAGCCCGATCGCCAGCACGATGTAGCTGCTCGCGTACTGGCTCACCGACTGGCGCAGTGAGCCGACCAGTGAAACCCCGGGGACGTTGAGCCCCGTGATCTGGACCAGGCCGATCAGCCGCTGCAGCACGCTGGTCTGCACGGTCACGAAAGAGCCGGAAAGGCCGAGCTCGGCCGCCCAGGCCAGGAACGCGAGCGCGAATGCGAACGAGATCGCGAGCGCGCCCGCCGAGCGGCGGATGAGCGGCCAGTCCCGCTGCAAGATGGCGGCCAGCAGCGGCACCACGACCAGGGCGAACGCGATCTCGTTGGTCAGCAGGGTTAGACCGCCGAGCAAGCCGGTAACCGACACGTACCGCAACGCTCCGCGGTCGGCCAGATGCCAGGCCGCGTGCAGCGTCAGCAGGCCGGCGGCCAGCGCGTAGGGCTCGATCACGTTCTGCCGGTCGTAACGGGTCAGCACAGGATCCAGCGCCGCGAGGCACGCGACGACGATGGTGAGCGCCCGGCGCCGCCTCGGCGCGGCGGTGCCGGCCAGCCGGTACCCCATGCCCGCGATCAGCAGCACATCGGCCGCCCCGGCCGAGGCGGCCAGCAGACGGGCTGACCGGATGGCCGACGGCAGGGCGGCGGTCGCCTGACCGGTCAGCCGGAGCCAGCCTGCCTGGAGCAGGAACATCAACGGCGGGTGGACGAAAAACGGCTGGTTGTCCAGCGTCAGATGCCATCCCTGCGCCACCCGCTGGGCGGCCCACGTATAGGCGGCCTCGTCGTAGAGCACGTCGGGGCTGCTGAACAGGTTGTACCCGAGGGCGCCGGCCGCAACGGCGACGCAGACGGCGATGAGCCACCACTCACCGAGCAACGATGCGATCAGCGATCCCGCGTGCGTCCGGCTCAGCCGCGCCCCCCATGCCCGTAGCGCATTGAGGTCGGTGTCACCGATCAAGCCCATCCGGCGGGCCGGCCAGATGAAAAGGACCGCTCCTACCGTGATCAGGGTCCACGCGACGGGACTGGCCGCACGGCCGGCCAGGAAAAAGGCGAGCGCGGTGGGCGTTATCCCCCCGACGTAGACTGCGGCCTGCCGCGGTGAGGGCGGCTGTAGCAGGTTCACCCTCAGGTACAGGAACCCGAGCAGCGCCATACCGGTGTAGCTGGCCAGCAGGTAGGAAATGCCGGCCCCGAGGGGGCCGTAGCGGGGCACCAGGATGGCCAGTCCCACGACCTCCACCGCGACCGCGATCGACATCCGTCGTCCGACTTGGCGGCCATGTCCGCCGGCGAACAGCCCCTTCATCAGCATGTCGGTCATGAGCGCCCCGAGCGTGCCCGCGGCGATCAATCGCAGCAGCGTCTGAGCGCCGGCGTAGTGCGCGGGGAGGAACAGCCGCAGCACCGGTCCAGGCGCCAGGAGAAACCCCACCTGGATCGGGACGATCAGGAGCATGACCCACCGCATGGGGGCCATGAACCAGCGATTCCTGTCCTCGGCGTCGCCGCTGCGGGCCATGAACGGGAAGACCGCGTCCGCTAGCGCGTCACCGATGTAGTAGCACGCCCGGCCCAGCAGTCCGCAGGCCTGGTAGCCCGCGAGCACCGCGGCCGTCACCCCCGCCGTCCGACCGAAGAGCTCCAACCCGAGCAGGTCCGCGGTGATGAGGAAGGTCATCGCGGCGGACGCGAACCAGATGGAGGTGGCGGCGCGCAGGAAACCTAGGCTGGCCATCGGGCCTAGCCCGGGCAGCAGCCCCTTGCTCGCGCTGACGCCGAGCAGCACCGATGCCAGCGTCCCGATGAGGAAGCTCAGCGCGACGCCGGTCGGTCCGGCGTGCAGGACGCTTACCATGAATACGGCGGCTACGCACTTGACCAGGCTTTCCGTCGTCTGCATGGCCCCCAGGCCACCGAACCTGCTGCTGCCCTGAGCGGCGCCCGCGAGCGTGGCGTTCACCGCGAGCACGGGCATTTCGGCCGCCACGATAAGGCACAGGATCAGCGATTGGCTGGGCACCAGTTCGACTGCGAAGAGCTGCGTGCCCAGGAACGCCGCCCCGAGGATGGCTCCGAAACCGAAATTGACGACCAGCGCGGTCCGGAACTCAGGCCGCGACTCCGCCGGAGCGCCGTGGGTCTGCGCGATGCGCAGCGCGAGGGCCCACGGCAGACCGGCGGTCAGCAGGCCGGCCGCCAGCAGCAGGACATTCTGGACGGCGCTGACCAAGCCGAACGCGGCCGGCGTGAGCAGCCACGCCAGCGCGAGCCCGACGACGTAGTTCAGCACCGCGGTGGCCGCGAAGCGGCTCACCAGGATCACGCTGCCTGCGGCGGCCGTGCGTTCGGCCCGCACGTCGGCGAGAAGGCCGTGCCGTTTCAACCGCGGCACTCAACGCTCGCTCATGGCGCCGACGCGCTGGGCTGGCACCACCCGCAGTGGCCCGGTCGGCGCCCGGTCCGGCAACGTCGGAAGCCCGTGCAGCCGTGCGTACCGGCCACGGACGGCCTCCTGCATGACCCGTTCGTAGGCGGTCACGCAGCGCTCCCAGGTCAGGGTCTTGGCCCGCTGCAGCGACGCGACCCGCAAGCGCTCCAGATGAAGCGGGTCCCGCGCCAGCGTTCGCAGCGCTTCCCGTAGGGCGACCGGGTCACCCGGCGGCACCAGCATCCCGGTAGGACCGGCCACGTCGCTGACGCCCGGCCAGTCGGACGCGACCGGGACGCACCCGGCCGACATGCCGTCGAGCAGCACCAGCCCGAAGGCCTCCGCGCGGGTGAGCGACGGGAGAACCACAACGTCGTGTGACGCGTAACAAGCCTGAAGCTCGGCGTCAGACAGCCGCCCGGTGAACCGGGCGTTGGTGACCCTCAGGCGCTCGGCGAGCCGCTGGTACGTAGCCAGCTCAGGTCCCGCGCCGACCAATGTGACCTGCAGCCAGGGCTGTTCGGCGGCGGCGGCGAGCAGCACCTGCACGCCCTTGTAAGGCCGCATCTGCCCAACGAACAGGACCCGCAGCTCATCGCGTTCCCCCGGTCGGTCAGGGACCGACGCCACCCTCGGGTCCGTGCCCCACGGAATCGCCTGGACCACCGGCCCATACCGGCTGTAATGCTGTCGGGCATAGTGCTGGCTGCTCGCGATGATGCGATCAGCCCGCAGTGCCAATTGCACGTGGAACTTGTCATACATTCTCGTCCACCGGGCCGCGGCCGGGACATCGACCGGCGAATGATAGGTATAGACGATGGCCGGACGCGAGTGATCGGGTAGCAAATTGGACAGACCAAGAAAAACGTCGCTTATGGTCGGCACTGGCCCATGCACGTTCACTACGTCGTAGTTCCGAAGTTCCCTTGCTATCCGCGGCCAATGAGCCACGAAGGAGGAAAACCGCCATTCGCCGAACATGACTCGCCTGATCTGCGCGGACGAGATCACACGGACGTTATGGTCCCTGGCCGTGAGCCCGCCCGCCAGTCGCGCGACGCAGGTAGAGATTCCCGAAATTATGGGCGGGGCCTCAGACGTTACGATCAGCACATCGAGCGGACGGTCCGTCGACGCATGCTGGCTTCCGTTGTCAGCCTGGTCCCGCCAGGCGCGGTGGGTCAACGGGATGTCACTCCCCAGGGTCGTGGTCGTTGATGTATTTGGTCCGAAGAATTGCACCAAGCCCCCCTCGACTTAGCACATCACATGCTGAATTGCGTCGCCAAAGTAAACCAAGAATCGAGCATGCTTTCCTGGCATGCGTATGCTTGCACAGCCGGCCGCCTGTGTCCAACGCATTCAACAAATTCTGGCGAGTCGGCTCGTCGGGCCGAGCGAAATAGCAATTAATTTGAACCTGAGCGCGAAATGCGCCATAGGGGCGCAGATTTACGCCGATACGGGAAATGCGGGAAAACGCCCGCTTCGGGCGCGTGCCCGCCCCGGGGCGTGGGGCGGCTGATCATGAGAAACCGGGCGCACTGCGGCCAGTCGCGCGAGGCGGAGGGAACCTGCGGCTGCCGCTGCGCGGGACGCCCGGCAGTTGATCGGTCGACGGCCAACCCGAACCGTTATGTAATGCTGAACTGTGTCGATATTTGTTTAACTACGCAGGGTAATCTATTCTGCCTGATGGAGTGCCGTCAGCGGCAGGTGATCGCCGATCTGAGGATGTGGGGCGCGGTGCAACTCACGGATAAGTTGCTGGTCGGAATGCTTGAGGCGGCTCCCGACGCGGTGGTCTGCGTGGACGCCGACGGCCGGATTGTGCTGGTGAACGCGCAGACCGAGCGGCTTTTCGGTTACCGGCGGGAGGAGCTGGCGGGCCAGCTGGTGGAGATCCTGGTCCCGGACGCGATCCGGCCAGGGCACCCCGCGCGCCGGGCCGGGTACGTGGCCGACCCGCGGCCCCGGCAGATGGGCGAGGGGATCGAGCTGGCGGGCCGTCGCCGCGATGGCAGCACGTTCCCGGCCGAGATCTCCCTGTCCGCCATCGACACCGGCGAGAGCATCCTGGTCATGGCCGCGGTCCGCGACGTGACCGAGCGGCGGGAAGCGTCGGCGACGGCGGCGCGGCTGGCGTCGATCATCCAGTCGTCGCATGACGCCGTGATCGGCGAGTCGCTCGACGGGGTCATCACCAGCTGGAACCCCGGGGCCGAGCGGCTCTACGGCTATTCCGCGGCTGAGATGATCGGCCGCCACATTGAGGTGCTGATCCTGCCCGAGACTCGCGCGGCGGAAAAGGAGACCCAGGCCGCGATCACCCGCGGCGATCAGGTAGAGCAGTTCCAGTCTGACCGGGTACGCAAGGACGGGACCACGGTCAGGGTGTCGACGACACTGTCTCCCATCGCCGACCGCGCCGGGGTGATCGTCGGAGTATCTACGGTGTCGCGGGATATCACCGGACAGCAGCGGGCCGATGCCCGGTTCCGCGGGCTGCTTGAGGCGGCGCCTGACGCGATGGTGTGCGTGGACGCCGACGGCCGGATTGTGCTGGTGAACGCGCAGACCGAGCGGCTTTTCGGTTACCGGCGAGAGGAGCTGGCGGGCCAGCTGGTGGAGATCCTGGTCCCGGACGCGATCCGGCCAGGGCACCCCGCGCGCCGGGCCGCCTACATGGCCGACCCGCGGCCCCGGCAGATGGGCGAGGGGATCGATCTGGCCGGCCGTCGCCGCGATGGCAGCACCTTCCCGGCCGAGATCTCCCTGTCCGCCATCGACACCGGCGAGAACATCCTGGTCATGGCCGCGGTCCGCGATGTCAGGGAGCGGCTGGAGCTGCAGGCCGAGCGGGAACGGCTCAAGACCCAGGCCGAACGGGACCGCCTTGAGCGCCAGCTGCATCAGTCCCAGCGGCTGGAGAGCCTGGGCCAGCTCGCCGGCGGGGTCGCGCACGACTTCAACAACCTGCTCGCCGTTATCTCCAACTACGCCGCGTTCGTCGCCGAGGAGATCGACACCAAGACACCGCAGCAGGAGTGGCAGGCCGTGCGCGAGGACATCCAGCAGGTCCAGCGGGCAGCCGAGCGCGCCGCCGGGCTCACCCACCAGCTGCTGGCCTTCGCCCGCCGCGATGTCATCCAGCCCCGCGCGCTGAACCTCAACCGCGTCATCGAAGGAGTCGAGCAGTTGCTCGTCCGCACCCTGGGCGAGCACGTGGAGCTGTCCACCCGCCTGGCCGCCGGGCTGCAACCGGTGCTGTCCGATCCCGGCCAGATCGAGCAGGTCCTGGTCAATCTGGCCGTCAACGCCCGCGACGCGATGCCGGGCGGCGGAAAGCTTATCGTGACCACCGCCAGCACCAGCATCGACGAGGAGCACGCCGCGAGCCGGGTCGGGCTGTCAGCCGGCCCGTACGTCAGCCTGAAGGTCAGCGACACCGGCACCGGGATGCCGCAGGATGTCATCGACCGGGCCTTCGAGCCGTTCTTCACCACCAAGGCCAAGGGCGAGGGCACTGGCCTCGGCCTGGCCACCGTGTACGGCATCGTCACCCAGATCGGGCGGCTACGTGCAGATCTACTCGGAACCGGGGCTCGGCACCACCTTCACCATCTTGCTGCCGGAGACCAGCCAGCCCGACGAGGGGCCGTCGGCGCCGTCGGGGGCCGCCCTGGGCGGCTCCGGCGAGACCGTGCTCGTGGTGGAGGACGAGGCGGCGATGCGCGAGGTGACCCGCCGGATCCTCGCCCGCAACGGCTACCAGGTGATCACCGCCGTCAACGGACTCAATGCCATCGAGGTCGCAGCCGCGCACCCAGGCGACATCGACATCCTGGTCACCGACGTCGTGATGCCGCAAATGCTCGGCAAGGAGGCCAGCGAGAGGATCCGCGCCCTTTACCCGGCCGTCAAGGTGCTGTTCATGTCCGGCTATACCCAGGGAGTCCTGGACACCCAGGGCATCATCGAAACTGGCATCAACCTCATCGAGAAGCCGTTCACGGAACGATCGCTGCTGGCCAAGCTCCGCGAGATCATGACATCCGCAGGTAAGCAGGCCGGATAAGCGAGGCATGGCCGGCTCGCCTTGGCCACCGGGAGCGCCGACTGGTCTGGACGAAGCCGACTGGGACGGGTAGCGGGCGCTGCTAGCCTGAATTGGCTAAGGGGTGTCATTCATTCATGCTGGTCATCCACGGGATCTGGGCGTACGGCGCATTGCAGGTGTGGGCGGAGGACTCCGCCCGGCCCGCGCAGGCGCCGCCGCGCGTCGGGCGGCCGTCCCGTGCGCCCCGCCCGCATCCTTTCGCGGTCGGGCCCGGCGAACTGGCGGAGCGGCTGGCCGGGGCCGGGGTCGGTGACCTGGCCGCTAAGGCCGTCGACGACGAGCTCACGCTGCGGTTGCCGTCTGTCGCCGACGGCCCGCTGGCCTCGCCCGAGCTCGTCCGCCCGCCGGCCGAAGAGCCGGAAGCCACCACCGCCGCCCGGCGCATCGCGCTGGCCGCCTGGCGGGTCCCGGTCCTGGTCTTCGAGCCCTCGGCCGCGATGACGCTGCTGCCCGCCCTCGCCGATCTGCCAGCCGGCGACCGGCCGGACGGTGAGCTGGCCGTCGGCGACCTATCGACCGTCGATCCGGTAGTAGCCGACGTGGCCGCGGCCGACCCGATGGCCGGGGAGCTGGCCGTCGGCGGGTCGGTCGGGTATCTGGCCGCCGTCGCGCGGTTCGCCGACGACCTGGTCTCGCGGGGCCGGGTGCTGCCGGCCCTGACGTCGGAGGACGACGGGTACGCGGCCCGCTGGCGGCCGGTGCTGTCGGCCGCCGACGCGCAGCGCGCCCGCGAGCTCGCCGCCGCGATCCCGCCCGCCTGCCGCGCGGCCGCCGACGCCGCCGCCGGGCCCGCTGCTGGCGGGCATGCTCGACGCGCTGGCGGACGCGATCGGCGCGCACCCGGCTGCCGGGTGCTCTGCTGCCGGCGAGGCGCGGTCGCCGGCCCGCCCACATTCCGATTATCGAACGGACCGTGGCGTCTCTCACCGCCTCCGATCCTCTGGTTGAGGTGGAGGGCGCGGCCGACGAGCGTGAGGCACGGGACCTGACCTCCGCGTTCGCCGAGTGGCTGGCCGCCGCCGCCCGGCCCGCCGGACCGGTGCGGACCTGCTTCCGGCTGGTCGAGCCGCCCGATCCCAGTCCGCCCGGGCCGGGCGCCGACGGCGCGGCGGCATGCGGGGAGGCCCCCGGACCCGGCGCTGGCGGCGATGGCGACGGTGGCTGGCTGGTCGAGCTCTCGCTGCAGTCGGCCGAGGACCCGAGCCTGATGCTGCCGGCGCCGGACGTGTGGGACGGGGCCGGGTTCGGCTGGCTCGCTGGTGACGCCGATCCTGAGGAGGAACTGCTGGCCGGGCTCGGCGCGGCGGCGCGGCTGTTCCCGGCGCTCGACGGGGCGCTGCGTGAGGCCGCGCCGACCCGGCTCACGCTCGACACCGCGGGCGCGCTCGACTTCCTGCGGGAGACCGGGCCGCTGCTGTCCGGCGCGGGGTTCGGCGTGTTGCTGCCGGACTGGGCGCGCAAGGCGCGGCTCGGGCTGAAGCTGACCGCCAAGTCGTCCAGCGGCTCGTCCCCCTCGGCCCGGCCGGGCCGGTTCGGAATGCAGGACCTCGTCGACTTCCGGTACGAGCTGGCGGTGGGCGACGAGGTTCTGTCGCCGGAAGAGCTAGCCGAACTCGCCCGCCTCAAGGTGCCCCTGGTCCGCATCCGCGGGCAGTGGGTGGAGCTCGACGACCGGCACCTGAAGGCGGCGCTGAAGTTCTTCGAGGGCGGCCGGTCGGGGACGATGACCGCCGCCGAGGTGCTTACGGCCGCCATCGGCGCGGGCGCCGACTCCGATGCGCTGGCGCTGACCTCGGTCGAGGCCGACGGATGGCTGGGCGACCTGCTGTCGGGGGAGGCCGACAAGCGGCTGGACCCGATGCAGACCCCGGATGGATTCCACGGAGAGCTGCGGCCGTATCAGCAGCGCGGGCTTTCGTGGCTGTCGTTCCTCGGCCGGCTCGGCGTCGGTGCCATCCTCGCCGACGACATGGGCCTGGGGAAGACGGTCCAGCTGCTGTCGCTGCTATGGGCGGACCAGGCGGAGACAGGGACCGTTCGGGAAAATTCAGATCTTGATCTTTCCGACCCCCAGCCTGCTCATCTGCCCGATGTCGCTGACCGGGAACTGGCAGCGGGAAGCGGAGCGGTTCACCCCGGGCCTGGCGGTGCACGTTCACCACGGCGCCGACCGGCTGGCCGGCGCCGAGCTGACGGCGGCGGTCGCCGACGCCGACCTGGTGATCACCACCTACCAGACGGCGGCCAGGGACCTCGCGGCGCTGTCGCAGGTGCGCTGGGCGCGGGTGGTGTGCGATGAGGCCCAGGCGATCAAGAACCACCTGAGCCAGCAGGCGAAGGCGGTCCGGTCGCTGCCCGCAGCGTCGCGGATCGCGCTGACCGGCACACCGGTGGAGAACCAGCTCTCCGAGCTGTGGTCGATCATGGAGTTCGCCAACCCGGGCCTGCTCGGATCGGCCAAGGCGTTCCGCGAGCGGTACGCGGTGCCGGTCGAGCGGCACGGTTCGGCCGAGGCCGCCCGGCAGCTGCGCCGGATCACCGAGCCGTTCGTGCTGCGCCGGCTGAAGACCGACAAGTCGATCATCTCCGACCTGCCCGAGAAGCAGGAGATGAAGGTCTGGTGCAACCTGACCCAGGAGCAGGCCACGCTGTACGCGGCGACCGTCACCGACATGATGTCCAGGATCGAGGATGCGTCCGACGACATCGGCCGGCGCGGGCTCGTGCTCGCCACCATGGCCAGGCTCAAGCAGGTCTGCAACCACCCGGCGCACCTGCTCGGCGACGGCTCCCGGCTGGCCGGCCGGTCGGGCAAGCTGGCCAGGCTCGAGGAGATCTGCGAGGAGATCGTGGCCGAGGGGGACCGGGCGCTCTGCTTTACCCAGTACGCCGAGTTCGGCCGGATGCTGCAGCCGTACCTGGCCGCGCGGACCGGCTGCCAGGTGCTCTTCCTGCACGGCGGCACGACCAAGAAGCAGCGGGACGCGATGGTGGCCCGGTTCCAGGAGGCGGACGAGCCGCTGCTGTTCCTGCTGTCACTCAAGGCGGGCGGCACCGGGCTCAACCTGACCTCGGCCAACCACGTCATCCACATCGACCGGTGGTGGAACCCGGCGGTGGAGGATCAGGCCACCGACCGGGCGTTCCGTATCGGGCAGCGCCGCGACGTCCAGGTGCGCAAGTTCGTCTGCGTCGGCACCCTGGAGGAGCGGATCGACGCGATGATCGAGCAGAAGAAGGCGCTCGCCGAGCAGATCGTCGGCACCGGCGAGAGCTGGCTCACCGAGCTGTCCACGGCGGCGCTGCGCGAGGTGCTGGCGCTGTCGCCGGACGCGGTGTCGTCATGAACGAGCGCTACGTTCCGCTGGGCCGACTCGTCCGGGCCGATCGCGGTCGAGGGCGGGGTCAAGGCCAGGAGCAAGCGCGGGGCGATCGGCGAGCAGTGGTGGTCGCGCCGGTTCATCGCGGTGCTCGAGTCCTACGGGGCCGGGATGAGCGGCCGGCTGCAATCGCGGGAAGAACTACGCGCGGCGCGGCCAGGTCATCGAGTTCTCGCTGGCCGCGGGGAAGGTCGCCGCGCGAGTGCAAGGGTCGCGCCCGCAGCCGTACAAGGTGACGATCTCGGTGCCGCCGCTGACCGTCGCGCAGTGGACCGAGGTCGAGTCACGGCTGGCCGCCCAGGCGCTGTTCCGGGCCCGGCTGCTGGCGGGCGAGATGCCGGCCGAGATCGAGCAGGTGTTCGCCGACGCGGGCACCCCGCTCTTCCCCGAGTCCGCCGCGAGACCTGACGATGGACTGCAACTGCCCGGACTGGGGCGTTCCGTGCAAGCACCTGGCGGCGGTCTGCTACGTGCTGGCCGAGGCGTTCGACGACGACCCGTTCGCGATGCTGGCCTGGCGGGGCAAGACCCGGGCCGACCTCCTCGCCGCGCTGCGGGGCCGGGGAGCGGGCCGGGTCGCCGGCCCGGCACCGTCCGACGGCCCGGCCCGCGGTCTCGAGGGAGACAGCCCGGCCCTCGCGGCGCTGTCGGACGTGACCGGCCGGGCACTCGAGGAGTCACTGGCGGACTTCTGGTCGCCGGGCCTGAGCCAGGCCCGGCTGCGCGCGGCCCCGCCCAGCCCGGTCACCCCGCCCGACCTGCTGCTCCGTCTCTCCGACCCGCCCCCGGTGGAGGTCCGCGGCCAGAGTCTGCGCGACCTGCTAACCCCGGTCTACGGGCGGCTCGCGGGGGCCGAGGACGACCCTCCTCAGCTGTGACCCTCAATCCTTGAAGGCGTCCTTGGCCTTTTCGCCCGCCTGCTTCAGGTCGCCCGCGACCTGGTCCTTCTGCCCCTCGGCGGCCATGTTCGGGTCGTTGGTGTGCTCGCCGACGGCCTGCTTGCCCTCGCCCATCAACTTCTGGGCCGCGTTCTTGGCCTTGTCCATGAAGCTCATACCATTTGCCTCCACCTGTAGCGTTCTGCGGGCCACCGGCTACGTTCAGTTTCCCGATGTAGGCCGCACCCGAGGATGTTACACGTTAAGTATACATCTGATTACGGGACGTGAACAAAATGCTCATGTCTGGCTTACCGTGGGAGCGCGGAGCTGACGGTCGAGATCGCTGGCGGAGGTGAAGGTGATCGTGCGCAACCCGAGCTCGCGGGCGGCGCGGGTGTTCTCGGCCCGGTCATCGATGAACAGCATCTCGTCCGGTCGCTCGCCGAGGTCGCCGATCACGAGCTGAAACGCCTGCGGGGCAGGCTTGGCGGCGCCGAGGCGGCAGCTGTAGTACCGGTGGTCGAAGTGCCGCGACCAGTGGTGCCGGTCAATGGCGCGGGCGAGCGGTTCTGGCGCGTTAGACAGCAGCGCCAGCCGGGCGCCGGTGCGGTGCGCGTGGCCGAGAAGAACGCGCAGGGTGAGCGGGCGGCGCCTGAGCCAGCCGCGGACGTCGACCCGGGTCAGCCGGTCCGCGAGCCGGGGCGACCCGCTCAGGTCGCGGTCAAGGACGGTCGACCAGTACTCCAGCGGCGGCTGGCCGAGATCGTAGGCCGGCCGGAACCCCCAGTACCGATCGAGGAAGGCGGCGCGCGGCTGGCCGGCCAAGGCGGCGAGGTCGGCGATGGCCTCCTCGGCGAGCGGGGCGCTGAGGACCTCGCCGTAGTCGACCAGCAGGCGGCGGGCCGGGTCGGACACGGTCAACCGCTGCGATGTATCCATAGATGCAAATGTACATGAACGATGTTCGTATGAACATCGTTCATGTACATGACACCGGACTACGTCACCTGGCCGATGTCTGCCCCGTGCGTCCTCCGCCAGCATGTGTCGCTCACCTCTACTAAGGAGCGCGCTGTGTTGGCTCATGCACAGTCAGGCGAGACCGTGTTCGCGGCCTGCCTGCGGCTTTTCCATAGCTATCCGCTGGCCGTTCGACGGCACTATGCGGAGCACCGGTACGGGTCCATGGTCATGATGAGCCCCGAGGCCGCGGCGGCCAGTTTCTTCGTCCTGATCATGGAGCGCGACGACCTGTTCGCCATCCGGCCGTGGGACCGGCGTGATTGGGCGCGGGTAGAGATCCGCCCGCGCGAACCCGTCGACGAGAGCGTCCGCCGGCTGATCGGGTCCGCTGTTCCCGTGCTCCGCGACGGTGTGCTGCTCGGCTGGGTGGCCGGTCAGCAGGTGCGGGCGGTGCTGGCGGCGCACGGGCGGCTGCCCGAGCCGTGGGACGACGCCTCCGTCGCTCCCGGCACCCTGGTGATGCCCCGAGTCGGCAGCCAGCCGGCCGAGCGCCCGCCGCTGACGGGACGCCCGCTTGATGACGGGAAGCTATGGGAGTACATCGCGCGCGGCCAGCTGACCGACCTCACCCCGCTGGTCTCGCGCCAGGCCGGGCGGGTGTTCTGGGTGCCCGGGGTGGATGAGGTGAGCGGCCGGCGGGTGGGCCGCCTGGTCGTGACCGAGCGCCTGCACTCCGACGATTCCTGGCTGCCGGCGGGCGTGTACGCCGACCGGTGGGCGCCGCGCGAGGAAACCGCGCCGCTCACGGCCAGCCAGCTGCTCGCGCTGCCCGGCGTCACCGACCTGTCCCGCAGCTGCGAGCGGCAGTACCTGCTCGGCGTGTAGCACGGCCCGCCTGCGCCGCTACCCCGCGCTCCAGACGGCGACGCGCGAGAGCCACGCGGTGGACGGGAAGACCAGCGGCCCGTTGCACGAGGGGCAGCTGGTGTGGGGGCCGTCCTGGTTCTGGAAGATCAGCTCGTGATCGGCCGTTGTCGGCAGCGGAACCTTGCCGATGAAAGTCTCGTTGTACCAGACCTCGACCTGCTCGCCCGTCCGCAACATGGAGACCGTGAGCCAGCCGGTGGAACCGGGGCCGAGCGGCCCGCAGTTGCTGACCGAATTAACGCTGGCGTGACCATTTGGCTGCAGTTCCCCGTAAAGCGTCTGCTCGCACGAGCGGCCAGCCTGCCCCTCCAGCATGTCGATTTCGCCGTTGTTCGGCCACGGCGAGCCGGTCGACCAGAACGCGGGCCAGTTGGCGGTGTAGCCGTTCGGGCCCGGGGGGATGTAGACGAGCCCTTGAACGAATGAGTTTGGCCCGAGCACCGCATCCGATGAGATGACCTCCGCCCACTGGTCCTCGGCGGTGACCTCAACCCCGAGCCCGTAACGCGAGCTGACCGAGACCGTGGCACGCGCCTTGGGCTGGGTCACCCAGTCGCCCATGCCCTGCGTGGTGAAGTCGTGGGCGTAGGTCACCTGGTAGCCCGCGGGCGCGCTGACGGAATTCGGGAACGGAGGCGCCACCAAGGCGGGGCCGTTGAAGCCGCCCGCAGAAAAGAAACCAAGCGCGGCGATGCCCGCCGCAATGAGGCTGGCCATGACGGCCCTCACTCCCCCCGATAGCGCCGCGATCCGCTTATATGCGCCCTTAACGGTGTGCGTCATCCCTCCCGCGGCTCTTCCCCGCTCGCCGGTTACCGTCTAGCATCGCCGGCCGCCCGACCGGCCGGTATTCGGGTGGCGGTCTGCGCGCTTGTTCGTGAATGCTGGTCCTGTGAGGCAGCTGTATCAGGAGGCGCTTGAGCACGTGACCGCGGTGGCGGACGGCGACCCCGGGGACCTGTCCTGGCGGGTGACGCTGCACTTTCATCCTGACCGGCTGGTGGGCGGCGTGCCGATCCTGGAGCGGATGGCGCGGGACGGGGCGTACCGGTCGCAGTTCGAGACGCGGGTGAGTAACGGGGGCCTCACCGCCTACCCGGGCGGCGACCGGTGGCGGTGGGAGAGCCGCATCTTCGGCGCCGTCTACGACGACAGCCCGCCGGGCCGAGTTCGCACGCCTCGGCGCGTCGCTTGCCCGCGGCGGAGCGCTCACCGCCCGCCTCATCGGCGACGAATCGCGGGCCGGCCGCCACGACGAGCAGTCCCTGAAGCGGGTCTGGCACTACGTCGCCCGCTTCGGCAGCCCTGAGATGGCCGGTCACCGACCCTGACGACGGAAAACCAGATGCGGCGGCCGGGCGGGCTGACTACCGTACGGGCGTGGCTCACACCTATCCTCCGCTGAACGTCGAAATCCGCACGCCGCGTCTGACGCTGGCCGGCGCGTCCGACGAGCTGCTGGAACGTCTAGTGCCGCTGGTGCGGGGCGGGATCGCAGATGCCGAGCCGTGGCCGTTCGACGACCCGATCTCGTTCTACGCCGACAGCCCCGAACGCGAATGGCAATGGCTGCGCGGCATCTGGACCGGCCGCGGCCGGGTGAGCCCGGATTCGTGGCGGCTGTACTTCACCGTGCTCGTCGACGGCGAACCGGTCGGCATGCAAGACCTCACGGCCAAGAACTTCACCCGGTTCGGCACGGTGACCAGCTTCTCGTGGCTGGCCCCCGGCCGCCGCGGACAGGGGCTCGGCAAGGAAATGCGGGCGGCGATCCTGCAACTGGCGTTCGCCGGGCTGGGCGCGCGCGAGGCCGGCAGCGACGCCTTCGTCGACAACGAACCGTCCAATCGCGTTTCCCGTGCCCTGGGCTACGAACCGAACGGCACGGACTGGGACACCCGCCGCGGCGAGCCAGCGATGATCCAGCAGTGGCGGCTCACCCGGGACGTATGGGAACGCGTCCGGCGGGACGACATCGAGCTCATCGGCGTCGGGGAGTGCCTGCCGGTCCTGGGCATCGGCTAGGGTCCGGGATCGTCCCGGACCGGGTCAGGCCAAGCGCACTTGTCCTCAGGAACCGTGATTGGGGCAGCTCGTGAAGCCTTGGATATAGTCGTACCGATCAAGGCGGACCCCGTAAATGATGTCAGTCTGCTTCCAGAAGCTCGGCAAGTAGCCCGGACTGAAGTTGGCAGAACCGGAAATGCTAGTTCCCGGCACGCCGTAGTAGAACGTACCCGACCATGCGCCGCCGCAGATGCCTGCGAACTTTTTCCCTCCGGGAAAACTGAAATACCCGGAATGTGTGCCTTTAATGCACGCAGCTAGCGAATGATGAGCGTTCTTCGAATAGTACAGATGGACCGCAGGCCCCGAATTGTCCGCGCAATTTCCCGCTGTGAGGGTGTCGGGCCGAACTGTCGTCGTCGCTGCTCCAGCCATCGGTGCTAGCCCCGTGGCGCACGCGAACGACCCTGTGAACACGGTGGCTACGCGCAAAAACCTTTTCATCTTGTTCCCCTCATTCACCGCGAGCATCGACTATTCATCTTGCCACGCGGCATGGCGCCCGACCATCCCTCAAATGGGTATAAGCCCGCTGCCAGCAAGAGGCTAGGCCCGTTCGAGATGATGGGTTTGATTGCCTGGCTATCCCGGCTCCGGCCCGAGGACATGCCCTAGTCGCGAAGAGTCCGCGGCAGCCCGAAGTGGGGGAACAGGCTGTTGTCGCCGAACCGGGTGATGGCGCAGATCTTGTCGCCGGCCAGGGTAAGCACGATCAGCCCGTTGGCGCGCTCCACCGCCGCGTGCGGATCCTGAAGGTAGTAGCCGAACGCAGGCTGGCCGTTCGCGCGGGTGGGCACCAGCCGGATCGGCTGCGCGCCCCACCAGGTGCGGGTCAGGTAGAACTCGGCGATCGCGGCGTGACCCTGGTACTCGAGCGGCTCAGGCGGCATCGACATCCACGCGTCGTCGGTGAGCAGGGCGACAAGCCGGGCGGTGTCGGCGGCCTCGAACGCGTCCACGAACCGGTCGATGACCGCCCGCTCGCGGCGCGAGCCCGGTGCCGGCGCGGGGTCATGGCCGACCGTGGTGAGCTGCCCGCCGAGCGTCCCGCGGGCCCGCTGCAGGGCGCTGTTGACGGAAGTCACGGTGGTGTCGAGGATGTCCGCGGCCTCGGCGGCGGGGTAGCCGAGCACGTCGCGCAGGACCAGCACCGCGCGCTGGCGGGGCGGCAGCCGCTGCAGGCCGGCGGTGAACGCGAGCGCCAGCGCCTCCCTGGACTCGTAGCGGGCTTCCGGCCCCGGCGCGGCGTCGGGCAGGTCGTCAAGCAGCGCGTCCGGGTACGGCTGCAGCCACAGCGGCTCGGCCCGGCGGGTGGGCTCGGGCGGCAGGGCTCCCGGCCAGGGCGCGGTCGCCCGCGCGGGCCGCCGGGCGGTGGCGCGCAGCGAGTTGAGGCAGCGGTTGGTCGCGATCTTGTAGAGCCAGGCGCGCATTGAGGCTCGCTCCTCGAACCGGTCAAGCCCGCGCCAGGCCGCCAGCAGGGTCTCCTGGACCATGTCCTCGGCGTCCTGGACCGACCCGAGTATCCGGTAGCAGTGCAACTGCAGCTCCCGCCGGTAGGGGTCGGTGAGCTCGCGGAACGCCTCCCCGTCGCCCGCCCGGGCGCGAACGAGCGCTGTCATTGCCACCATCGGATCCTCTCATCGGCATGCCCTTCATCGTCTCTCGCAGGTACCGACACCGACCGGACGCGATAAGTCACCGGTCAGTTCGCGGCGGCCACGGTGTCACATCGAGCGGCAGGACACATCGATCACCGGAGGACACGTGACTACCACGAGCAGGCGGAGCCAGAGCGACGGGGCAGGACCTTAATCGGGCGCAGGGGTGGGCGCTGGCACTGGCGTCGGTCGCGTCGTTCATGGTCGTGCTCGACATGCTGGTCGTCGCGACCGCGCTGAACACGATCCGCCGCGACCTGGGCGCCTCGATCGCGGACCTGGAATGGACGGTCAACGCCTACACGCTGACCTTCGCGGTGCTGCTGATGACCGCGGCCGCCATCGGCGACCGGTTCGGCCGACGGCGGGTCTTCGCCGCCGGGCTCGCGCTGTTCACTGGTCGCATCGGCCGGCTGCGCCGTCGCCCCCGGGGTCGGCTGGCTGATCGCGGCGCGCACGGTCCAGGGGGCCGGGGCGGCCATGGTCATGCCGCTCGCGCTGGCCGTGCTGAACGCGGCGGTCCCGCCGCAGCGCCGCGGCTGGGCGATGGGGATCTTCGGCGCGGTGACCTCGCTTGGCGGTCGTGGTCGGGCCGGTCCTCGGCGGTGCCATCACCCAGGGCATCGCCTGGCAGTGGATCTTCTGGCTGAACGTGCCGATCGGCCTGGTCGCGCATCGCGCTGGTGCTGCGCCGACTGGACGAGAGCTACGGGCCGCGGGCCGCCCTGGACCTTCCCGGCCTCGGGCTCGGCACCGGCGCGGCCCTCGGACTGGTGTGGGGGCTGGTCCGCGGCAGCTCGGCCGGCTGGGGGAGCCCGGAGGTGGCCGGGGCGCTGGCGGGCGGCGCGGTGCTGATCGTGGCTTTCACCCGATGGGAGCTGCGCGCGCGCGCGCCGATGCTGCCGATGCGCCTGTTCGCGGCTCGCGGCTTCTCCGCCGGCAACGCGGTGACCTTCTTGCTGAACGCGTCCACCACCGGGGCGGTGTTCTTCATGGCGCAGTTCCTGCAGGTCGGCCTGGGCTTGGCCCCGCTCGAGGCCGGGCTGCGGCTGCTGCCCTGGGGCGTGGCGCCGTTGCTGATCGCGCCGCGGGCCGGGCGGCTGGCCGACCAGATCGGCGACCGGCCGCTGATCGTCTCCGGCCTGGCCGCTGCAGGGCGCGGCGCTGGCCTGGATCGCCGTCATCGCGGCGCCGCACGTGAGCTACGCCGCGCTGGTCGCGCCGCTGTTCATCTCCGGGGCCGGGCTCGGGCTGGCCATCCCGGCGGTCACCAAGGCGGTGGTCGGCTCGGTGCCGCCCGGTGACATCGGCAAGGCGTCGGGCGTCTTCAGCACGATGCGCCAGCTCGGCGGCGCGTTCGGGGTCGCCATCCTGGCGGCCGTGTTCACCTCGGCCGGGAGTTACGCCTCGGCGGGCGCGTTCAGCGACGGGTTCGCTCCCGCGCTCGCCGCCGCGGCGGGCCTGGCGCTGGCCGGCAGGGCTGGCCGGCACTGGCCCTGCCCGGCCGGCGGAACCGGAGGCACAGCGCGCCAGTCGGCGACCCGATCGACGTCGCCGCCGACTAAGGCACGGCGGCACGAGTTGGCACTAGGACAGGGACTCGTCGAGGTCGCCGAGGCTGCGGATGAGCTCGGTGTTGGCGCGTGTAGTCGACCGGGCAGGCGATGACCGAGACGGTGTCGTCGGCCAGCGCGGCGGTGAGGGTCGGCAGCAGCTCGTCGGCGGAGGAGATGCGGTAGCCCTTGGCGCCGAAGCTCTCCGCGTAGGCGACGAAGTCCGGGTTGCCGAACCGGGTGTCGACGTTGTGCCCGATCTCCAGGTCCATCTTCCAGCTGATCAGCCCGTACGCGTCATCGACCCAGATGAGGATGACGATCGGCAGCCGCAGCCTGAGCGCGGTCTCGATCTCCTGCGAGTTCATCAGGAACGAGCCGTCGCCGGTCGCCACCAGCACCTTCGCGTCCGGCCGGGCGATCTTGGCGCCGATCGCGCCGGGCACGGTCCACGCCATCGTCGACAGGCCGTTGGAGATCAGGCAGGTGTTGGGCGCGTAGGTCGGGTACAGCCGGGCCATCCACATCTTCAGCGCGCCGGTGTCCACCAGCACGATGTCCTCGCGGCCGAGCGCGGCCCGGGTGTCGGCCACGATGCGGGCCGGGGCCAGCGGATACCGGTCGTCCTGCTGGCCCCGGGCGAGTTCGTCCGCCAGCAGCTCCCGGATCCGCTCCCCGCCGGCCGCGGGCGCCTTGCGCCAGACGGCCGCGGCGAGGGCGTCGAGGCTGTGGCTGATGTCGGCGGTGAGGCCGACGGCGACGTCGTAGTGCGCGTCGACCTCGGCCGGGAACCGGTGGACGTGGATGATCTTGGTGGTCGCCGTTCGGGTTGATCCGGACCGGGTTGAACTCCTGCAGCTCATAGCCCGACCGCGACGATGACGTCGGCCCGGTCGAAGCCGAAGTTGACGTAGTCGTGGCGCATGAACCCGACCGAGCCGAGCGCGAGCGGATGGTCGTCGGGGAACACGCCCTTGCCGTGGAAGGTGGTCGCCACCGGGATGTTGAGCGCCTGCGCGAAGCGGATCAGCGCCGGGCTGGCGTCGGCCCGCGCGGCCCCGTGACCGGCCAGCACGATCGGGTTGCGGGCCTCGCGCAGGATCTGCGCCGCCCGGGAGACCTGCTCGGCCGACGGGTCGTCCGGCCGCGGCACGTTCACCCGCAGCGGGGCGAGCGTCGGTGACGCCGACGCCTCCTCGACGTCCTCGGGAACGGCCAGGTAGACGGCGCCGGGCCGCTCGGTCTGGGCGAGCTTGAACGCCTTGCGGATCATCTCCGGGGCCGCGCCGGGGGTGGCCATCAGCGCCGACCACTTGGTCACCGGGGCGAACATCGAGACCAGGTCGACGCTCTGATGCGACTCCTTGTAGCTGCGGTCCATCCCGACCTGGGCCGACAGCGCGACCAGCGGGGTGGAGTTGGTCGTCGCGTCGGCCGTGCCGAGCAGCAGGTTGATCGCCCCCGGCCCGAGGGTCGCCGAGCACACGCCGGCCTTGCCGGTCAGCCGGCCGTAGGTCTCGGCCATGAACGACGCGCCCTGCTCGTGCCTGGTGAGCACGTAGTCGATCGAGGACTTCGACAGCGCCTCGATCAGGCGGATGTTCTCCTCGCCGGGGATGCCGAAGACGTGCGTGACGCCCTCGTTCTCCAGGCACTCGACGATCAATTCGGCGGTGGAGCGCGACTGCTCGGGCATGAGCCCAAGGGTAATCGCGCGCGCCCCGGCGCGGTGCGGCGCGAGACGGTGATCTCGCTTACCAAGGCGGGGGGGTCAGTTCGTGACGGTGACGGTCGGCGCGTGCTCGTACCAGCTGGCGATCAGCGATGACACCTGCGCGCCGGAGCTGAAGTCGACCCGCAGCCAGTCGGTGCCCGACCAGGTCTGCACGGAGAAGCCGGAGTCGGGGACGGCGGTCACCAGCGCCGCGGAGTCACCGGTGACGAGCAGCGCCACCCGGCCGCCGGCCAGCGTGTAGCTGCGCACGGTGCCGGCCGCCGGTGGCCGACGTCGTTGGCTGACGTCGTCGCCGAGGGCGACGGGCTGCTCGTGGCGGCGCTCCGGCCGCGGCTGGCTCGCGGCCGGACTGGCGTGCCCGGCGCGGAGCGGCGGAAGCGGCCGGCGCGGGCGAAGCGGGCGGGGTCGGCGGTTGGCACGGTCGGGGATGCGGGCGCGACGTTGATCACCTGCACGCCGGGGCTCATCCCGGCGTCCCTGACCACCATGTTCGCGCCGAACCAGGCCAGGCCGACCGCGAGGGCAGTGCCGGCCAGCCAGGCGGCCAGGCCGGTGAGGACCCGCGTCATGTCGGCAATAATGCCGCATACCGGGCTTTAAATGCATAGCGTTCCGACTCATGGCCCGTGTGCTCATCATCGAGGACGACCCGTCTGTCCGGTCGGCGATCGCGGCGGATCTCACCCAGCGGGCGCACGCGGTGCGGACGGTCGGCACCGCGCTGGACGGGATCAGGGAGGTCAGCCAGCATTCACCGGAGGTGATCGTGCTCGATCTCGGCCTCCCCGACCTGGACGGCCAGCAGGCCCTGAAGATGATGCGGGCGGTCACCACGACGCCGGTCATCATCGCCACCGCCCGCCACGAGGAGGCGGAGATCATCCGGCTGCTCAACGCCGGTGCCGACGACTACCTGGTCAAGCCGTTCTCCTGCGAGCACCTGGCGGCTCGCATCTCCGCGCAGCTGCGGCGGGCCGGGCCGGGCAGCGCGGCCCCCGGTCATCAGCGCGGGCGGGCTCCGGATCGACCTGGCCAGGACGGGAGGCCGTGCTGGAGGGAACCGCGCTCGAGTTGTCGCGCCGCGAGTTCGACCTGCTCGCCTACCTGGCCGCCCGGCCCGGCGTGGTGGTCATCCCGGCAGGAGCTGCTGACCGAGGTGTGGCACCAGTCCTACGGCGACGACCAGACCATCGACGTGCACGTGTCGTGGCTGCGGCGCAAGCTCGGCGAGACGGCCGCCCGGCCGCGGTACCTGCGCACGGTGCGCGGCATCGGCGTGATGCTCGACCCGCCGCAGTGACCGCGAGCGAGGAGAGCGTGACCAGCCATGAGAAGGACGCTCGCGCTCGTCTCCGCCGCCGTCACCTCGATGGTCGCGATAGCGTTCCTGATCCCGCTCGCGGTCATCGTGCGCGACGTCGCCCGCGACCGCGCGTTCACGTCCGCGCAGCTGGCCGGCGCGGCGATCGAGCCGGTGCTCGCGGTCACCACCAGCCGGGCGACGCTCGAGCGCGCCATCGCCAGCACCCAGGCGGGCGAGGCGGGGCAGCTCGCCGTCTACCTGGCCGGCCCGCAGCCGGCCGAGCGACTGCGCGGCGGGACGCTCGTCGGCGGCCCGCAGCACGCCAGCGACGCCGACCTGCGCGCGGCGGTGACCGCGGGCGAGTCCTTCATCGGCGCCGGTTCCCGGCGGCTACGTGGTGCTCCAGCCGGTGGCGCTCGGCGACGGCCGGGCTCGCGGTGACCGAGGTCTACCTGCCCGCGGCCGAGGTCTCCAGGGCGTCGCCGCGTCGTGGGCGGTGATGACGGCGGTGGCGGTCGCCCTGATCGGGGTATCGGTCCTGGTCGCCGACCGGCTGGCGACCAGGATCACCGGGCCCGCCCGCGCTCTGGCGGACGCGGCGGCCGCGCTCGGCAACGGTGATCTCACCGCGCGGAGCGACGCCCGCCGGGCCGCCCGAGCTGGTGGCGGCGGGGGACGCCTTCAACGTGATGGCGGAGCGGCTGACCAGGCTGATCACGGCCGAGCGGGTGATGGCGGCCGACCTTCCGCACCGGCTGCGGACGCCGCTGACGGCGCTGCGGATGAACGCGGCCGGACTCGGCCCCGGCCACGCCGCCGACGAGACCAGGCTCGCGGTGAGCCGGCTGGAGCAGGAGATCGACCTGATCATCCGGGCCGCGCGGCGGCCCGCGCCGGAAGAGCCGGCCGGCTGCGATGCGGCCGAGGTGCTCGGCGGACCGGATGGGCTTCTGGTCCGCGCTGGCCGAGGACCAGGGACGGCCCTGTCACCTGACCGGCGCGGACCGGCCCGCCCGGGTGCCGGTCCCGCGTTCTGACCTCGCGACCGCGGCCGACGCGCTGATCGGCAACGTGTTCCAGCACACCGGCGAGGGCACCGGGTTCGCGGTGACCCTGCATGCCGGCGATGACGTCGTGCTCATCTTCTTCGCCGACGCCGGGCCGGGAATCGGCGATCCGGATTCCGCGCTGCGGCGCGGCAGCAGCGGCGGCGGCTCGACCGGCCTCGGCCTCGACATCGCCCGCCGCGTCGCCGAGTCGACCGGAGGCGGCCTGAAGATCGACCGGTCGTCGCTCGGCGGCGCCCAGGTCCAGCTGTGGCTGCGGACCGGCGCGCCGCTGGCTCGCCGTCGGGCCGGGCGCGGCCGGGAGGCAGGCGGCTTATCAGTCGCTGAGCCCGAACTTAAGCGTTACTCAACGGCTGCGGTCGCGGTCGCGGCCCAAGGCTCCTAGCCGGGGAGGGCGGCGCGGATCTTCGCGGCGTACTCCTCGGCTGGGTGCTCGGCCGTGTACGGGTGTCGGGGCCCGAGCCAGAAGCGCAGCCCGTCCTTCGGGTTGCGCGGAATGACGTGCAGGTGCAGGTGCGGCACCGACTGGCTGACCACGTTGTTGACGAGGATCATCGACCCGGCCGCGCCGAGCCCGTCCTCGACGGCCCGCTCCAGCCGCTGCGCGGTGGTGAGGAACTCCGCCGCCTGCGCGGCCGGCAGATCCGACAGCAGGCGCCAGTGCGCCTTGGGCACCAGCAGCGTGTGCCCGGGAAACAACGGCCGGATATCCAGGAAGGCGACCAGGTTCTCGGTCTCCAGGATCCTTGTCGCGGGGACGTCGCCCGCGACGATCGCGCAGAATGTGCAGTTCGCGACGGGGCGACCATCCCCGTCGTCTGTGGCGCCAGGCATTGGCGCAGTTTAACTGGCTATGCGGGTGGGGCGACGGGGGCGGTCTGGCCGGAGCGGCGGAGGGAGTCGGCGATGAAGCCGGAGGCCTTCAGATCCTCGACCAGCCCGTGCAGGAACCGGATCGTCTCGGGGCGCTTGGCCTGCGAGGTGCCCACCGCCTGCCGGATCTCCATGAAACGCCCCTCGATGAGGCGGATTCCGCGGTGCGAGCCGACGAACTCGGTCACCGGCTCGCGGACTCCGGCGGCCGCCTCTAGGTTCTCGGCCAGGAACACCTCGGTTCCCTCGGCGCCCCGCACCACCTCCGCGTGCCGCAGGGTGCGGCTGAGGAACAGGTCGTAGGCGGAGCCGCGCTTCACGCCGATGCGCACACCGGGGCTGTCCACGTCGGCCACGCTGGCCAGCGGCGACCGGTCGGGCACCGCGTACACGCCCTCGATCAGCACGTACGGCGCGGTGAAGGCTACCTCGTCGGCCCGGGCGGGCTCGATCCCGAGGAAGCAGATGTCGGCCCGTCCGGTCAGCAGCGCCGCCAACGAATCGCGCGCGGCGTGGAAGCAGCAGAATTCGACACCGACGCCGAGCCTGGCGGCGATCTCGCGCCCGATATCGACCGTCACGCCGGTCGGCGCGGCGGGAGTCCCCTGGGCTAGCACCGGGTTGCCCAGGTTGATGGCGGCTCGCAGCGCGCCGCTTGGCGCAAGATCACTGGCGATGCCGACCGACCCGTCTCCCATGCGAGCAGGATATCTGCACGTCGGGCGCCAGCCCGGGCTCGGAAGCGGACGCGTCGTCCGCCCGAGCGCCCGATGATGCGGGCGTGCATAATTATGGGATACTGAGGGTAGTTGTGTTATTGCTGAAAGTAATTAACGTTAGTGTGCTACGTGCTGGGAGGGCAACTGGAGGCGAAATGTCACCACTAGTACTTCCTGAGAGAAAAATCAGGTTTCCAACCCTGGGTTCACGACGTGCGGTCTGCTTTCAACAACGCAGCCGACTATTACGGTGCATACGCTGCTATATTCGGGTATACACGAGGCGCCTCGCTCTTGCTGACGAGCCGCCGAGCGTCCAAGTTGGGGCAGTGGATGGAGGTCATGCTTCCCGGCACCGACATTCCGCTCACACTACGACTTGGGACCTCCGATATCAGTGTGTTCAAGGAGATATTTATCGATCTTGAGTACGGCTGGGTGTTCAATACATCACCAAGCGTGATCGTCGATGTCGGCGGGTACATTGGACTGTCCGCCGCATTCTTCGCGCACACATATCCAGAGGCGATGATCATAGCCATCGAACCGGACGCGCGGAACTACGAACTGCTCATGCTCAACACGGCGCGGTTCCCGAACGTACATGCCGTTCGCGCGGCGGTCTGGAAGGAGAGCGGCACCATATCGCTCACGGATCCAGGGTTCGGTGCATGGGGTCTTCAAGTCTCGGAGTCGTACGCTCCCGTTACGGGCGGCGATCTCATCCGTGCAGTCACTATCGACGAGATCAGGCAGGAGTTCGGCCTCGACAGAATCCACCTCTTGAAGGTCGATGTCGAGGGTAGCGAGAAGGAGATATTCTCCACGGCGGACTCCTGGATCTCCTCCGTCGATGCCATCTGCATCGAACTTCACGACCGATTTAAAATCGGGTGCAGTAGGTCGTTCTTCATGGCTGTTCAGGACTTCCCGATCGAACTGCACCGGAACGAGGATGTTCTCGTGGCACGAGCCGATTCGCAGCTTGTCCCGGTTCGTGCAGTCAACTAGCGGAGCCAGCGGCCGTTCTCGTTGGCGAGGGGCTGCCGTCATCGCCGCCACAGCGGGCGTCCCCGACGGCCGCGCAGGTACGCGATCGGCCCGGCGGCCATGCCGCGGAGCTCGGCGCGGGCGAGGGCGGGCGGGTAGTCGTCGGCCCGGTTGACGCTCTTGGCCGACGATTCCGCCCGCAGCGACTTGACCCAGGCGGGCACGATCGCCGCCAGCCCCAGCAGGTGCCACGGATCGCGCAACGCCACCGCCGTCAGCATCGCGGTGAAGCCCAGCCCGTAGCCGTATATCTGCCGGTCAAGATCGTCCATGGTCGCGCGGTGCTGATGCTCGGTGATCGCGGTCGGCTCGTACCCGATCTGGTGCCCGGCCGTGAGCAGCTCGACGAACATGGCGAGATCCTCGCCGCCCCGCGTCGGCGTGCCGATCCCGAGCGCCTCGTCGAACCCGCCCGAAGCCTGCAGCACGGCGGTGCGGAACGCCATGTTGGAGCCGAGCCCGAACTCGCCGGTCAGGTACAGCGAGCGGACCTCCTCTAGGCCGGACCGCTCGTCGCGACGCCGCACGCGGAACCGCCCCGCGCGCTCGAACGTCAGTGGCGCGTAACCACGGTCCAGGCCATTGCCTGACTGCTCGAAGAGGATCTGCGCCTGCGTCTCGAGCTCAAGCGGGACCACCAGGCCGCTGACGGCCGAGACATGCGGCTGGCGCGCGAAGCGGCGGCCGATCGCCGAGAGCCAGCCGGGATGGACCTGCACGTCGTCGTCGGTGAAGGCGACGATCTCGCCGGTCGCGACGGATACCCCCCGGTTCCGCGCCGCCGAGATGCCCGGCCGAGGCTCCCGCACCACGCGCGCTCCCTCGATATCGGCGGTCGGCGCGCCAGCGGGCCGGTTATCGACGACGATCACCTCGTAGTCGGGGTGATCGAGCTCCCCCAGTCGCTTGAGGCAGCGGCGCAGCTCGGCCGGGCGCGCGAAGTTGGTGGGGACGACGACGCTCGCCCGGGAGAGCGGCGCCGGCGGCTCAGGGGTCGGCTGCGGGCCCCGGTCCCATCCGTCGCCGAGCTGGCGACGCACCTCGCGCTCTAGTTCGGCGGCGGAGATCACCGGGTCGCGCAGGGCAATCTCGATGGAGCCGAGGGGACGCCCGGCCTGGCCTACCAGGATCCACGCGGCCGTGTAGGGCGGCTGCTCGGCGCGCCCGCAGTCGAGGTCCGCAAGGGGCCCGGCGACGTCGATCACGGCGACGCGCACGGGAGCGGTCATGTTCAGCAAGGGACGCCGTTCCGCATGGTCTTTGTGAGTCCCCCCGGTTCGGGCGGCGCTGCGTGCGCCAACGTCGCCCGCACCGTCAATTACGATTAGTAATCAATCAACTACCCTACGTATCTCACAATCATGCACGCCCTGGGCGGCCCGAAGGGTCGGAATTATCGACGCTTCTGTCGGTGTTTGACCCGATTTTAGAGGATCTGGAGATGATGATGAGTCGGGTTGGAAAAAGTCTCAACTCGTGTGTTCAGAGGTGAGCGCTTCGGGCAAGGGTTAGTCAAGGCGAAGGTTAGTCGGCTCATATAAAGGGGATCTGACCGATCTTTCACCCGGAGTCGTGGTGGGGATATGCCAGCCAGCGGCGACCAAATGTGAATATTTATCGATTGCACGTCGAAGGTAAATCTTATTTGCAGTCGACGCACCATCTGGCGTAAGTCTGTCTGTCGGTTGCCGCGCGGTGGGCCGTTCGTTTGCGGCTGGTCGCTAAAGGAGAAGATACGAATGCTGCGCATAGATCGAAAAGATCTGCGGGCGCCAGCTCGCGTGTTGGATCTTGAGCTGACAGCGGCCGATGCTGCCGACGAGGAGTTCGCGGTCGTCAAGCAGTACGACACCGTCTGGTGTCTGTCCAGGATCGACGGCGTCGCCCAGCAGATCTCGTTCTGGGACGTCACCGGTGACGAGACCATTTCCATCCCGGCCCTGCGCGACCAGTTGCGCACGACCGGGGACGAGCGCATAGTCCTCAAGCCGTCTCCACCGGGGACGACCAACCCGGACATGACGGTGGTGATTTGCACCCGCGACCGGCCTGCCGGACTGCACGCAACGCTTCTTGGCCTGCAGCGTCAGACCGATTCCACGTTCCAGGTCGTTGTCGTGGACAACGCGCCGAGCTCATCGGAATCGGCCGACCTGGTCAAGCGGCTCGGACTGGCTCGCTGTGAGTACGTGGTTGAGCCGCGGGCCGGTCTTTCCCGCGCTCGGAACCGCGGGCTCAAGGTCGTCCGTACCGAGCTGGTCGCCTGGCTGGATGACGACGAGATTCCCGATGCTGACTGGGTGCGAAGGCTCAAGCAGGGCTTCGCACACGAGGCAAACCCGGCGGCCGTGTGCGGCGGGATGTTCCCGGCCGAGCTTGAGTTCGAGGCCCAGGTGCGGTTCGAACAGTACGGCGGCTTCAACAAGGGGCGCGGGATGGCGCCGGAAGTGCTACGGGCGGGCACTCCGTCGGTGGTGAGCCCGTTGTACCCGTTGCCCGCCTTCGGCGCAGGGGGGAACATGGCTTTCAGGACCGAGGCACTGCGTGCGGTGGGCGGCTTCGATCCCTATCTCGGGGCGGGTACCCGGACCCACGGCGGCGAGGAGATCAGGGCGCTGTCCTTGCTGCTCTCGGCCGGCCACGCTGTTCTCCATTGGCCTACCGCAATAACCTGGCACACGCACCGGCGCGAGATGCCCGCACTTCGGAAGCAGTTCTACGGATACAGTGCGGGAACTACGGCGTTCTACACGAGCATGATCAGATCGCGGCCGATGGCAGTTTTCGAAGTCCTTCGACTGACCCCGCACGCGCTCCGGGATCTCCGGCATGGCAGCGAGAATCTGCGGTCCGGTCACCTGCCGGAAGATTTCCCCGCTGACCTTCAGAAGGCCTCTCGCCGCGGCCTTCTCGAGGGCGCCTTTATGTACATCTACGAGGTTATGAAGGATCGACGTCAGCCAGCGTCCGCTGTCACAGAAGGCACCTCGGCCAGGGAGGACGTTCCGAGTGATGTTGCCCACACGTGAGCTAGCCGGAACAGCCGTCAAGACCTCCGCAATCGGCTTTGGCTGCGCAGGCCTCTTCCGGATTCCTGAGCGCAATCTCCGAAGGTTGGCCTTGGATGCTGCCTATGACGCCGGCCTACGCCATTTCGACGTGGCCCCGATGTACGGACTTGGTCTGGCCGAGGCCGAGCTGGCACCATTCTTGAGTCGGCGGCGGGCCGATGTGACCGTCACTACCAAGTTCGGGATTGAGCCAACGGCCGCAGGCAAGGCAATTGCTCGAGTCCAGCGGCCGGTACGTGCGTTCCTCGCTAAGCGTCCCGCAATTGGCGAGGAAATGAAGGCCGTAGCTAAAGGACCTCGCTCGGGGACAGTCGGGCGCCTTATCTACGCCTCTTCTGGCTATCATCGCCAGTCTGCGCAGCGGAGCCTAGAGCGGAGTCTACGTGCACTTAAAACGGACTATATTGACATTTTCCTGCTGCACGATCCAGCTGGCGGCCTCATTAAGGAGGCACCTAACCTCGTCGAATACCTGGAGGACCAACGCCGTCTCGGGCGGATCCGGTGCTGGGGCGTCACCGGCCCGCCCGCCGAGATTCCTGACGTCATAAATATCCTGGGTAAAGCCGCCGTGGCCCAGTTTAGAGACGACATCTTCGCCCCATCAATAACCGACGGACAGCTATCCGATAGAGCAGTGATCACCTACGGTGCGCTGGCGCAGGCGCTCCCGCTCATACGGCGGTTCCTGAACGACTCCCCGGAAGCTTCGAGGGTTTGGAGTGAGCGGCTCGGAATTGATCTCGCGGATGCAGCGAGTCTGGCCAAAATGTTGTTGTCTGCCGCCCTTCGACGAAACCTCGCCGGTCCAGTGCTGTTTAGCAGCACTCGCCCTGAGCGAGCGCAGGTGGCCGCGGAGGCGGCGATCCTGAGCGCCCAGATATCAGATACTGAACTGGCGACGATCAGCGAGTTCGCCGTGGCGGTGCGCCGGGCCTGCACGGAGATGATTGGAACGGCATGATAGAGGATCTCGGTGCGCTAAGGGACGACGTTGGCATAGCGGCAGATCTTGCCGTCGTCGGGGCCGGTCCGGCCGGAATTGTCGTTGCGCTTGAGGCGGCGAAGCAGGGGATCTCTGTGGTGCTAATCGAGAGTGGGGGGCGAGCTTTCGACCGTAGCGTGCAGGAACTTGCCGAGGCTGCCCAGTGGGATCGCCGTCGGCACGCCCCACTCTCGCTGTCTACCCGTCGGCAGGTGGGCGGGACGTCGAACATCTGGGGCGGAAAATGCGTTCCCTTCGACCCGGTCGACTTCATAGCACGCCCGTACCTGGGCACTCCGGCGTGGCCGGTCGGGTACAAGGAAATCCAGAGCTACTTCCAGCGTGCGTGCGACTGGATGGTTTGCGGACGCGCCGTTTTCGACGCAGCCCAGGTACCCAACGTTCCGGACGCGATCGTGCCGGGCTTCGTCGATGACGGCGTCCTCGGGTCAAGCCTGGAACGGTGGTCGCTCCCGACGAACTACGGCGCCGTCTATCGCGAGCGCCTGGAGCGGTCGCCTAAGGTTCGGCTGCTGACCGGTGTCACCTGCACCGAGATCGTCTGCCCAAGCGAGAGCGCTGGTGCAAGGCACCTGGAGTGCCGGACGAACGTCGGTGGTCGCGTTCAAGTCACCGCGAAGGCGTTCGTTGTCGCGTGCGGGGGGCTGGAGAGCACGCGCCTGCTCATGTCCTCAACCGGGCCCGCAGGAGAGCAGTTGGGCAACCTCGGCGGCCACCTGGGCCGCTGGTACTTGGCTCATATAGAAGGCTCGATCGCCAACGTCCGCTTCAGCACCCCTCCGCGCCAGACGGTGTACGACTACGAACGCGACATTGACGGCGTGTATATCCGGCGGCGGTTCAGCTTCTCCCAGGGATACCAGCGCGAGCATGGATTGCCCAACGTCGTTAGCTGGCTGGGGAACTGGGAACTACCGGACGCGCGTCACGGGTACGGCCAGCTCTCATTTATCTACCTCGCGCTGACCTCCCCGCTTGGCCGTAGCCTGGCGCCCGAGGTACAGCGGCTCTCGATGACCGGGGGAGAGATCCCAGGGACGCCGTACGGCCTGGCGACCATCACATCACGCGGCTCGCATCTGCAGAACATCCTTCGGCACCCGCTCGCAACAGGGATGTTCGCCGCTCGGTTCGGCGGGGGGCGCTTCCTCGCCCGCACTCGTCGCGTCCCCGGGTTTTTCATGTACAGCAAGGACAACCTGTACCCGTTCCAGTACCACGGCGAGCAACTGCCCAACCCGGAAAGCAAGGTCACCTTGACGAGCGAGACCGATCGGCTTGGCCGCCGGAGGCTCGCCGTTGACCTGCGGTTTATCAAAGAGGATGTCGATGGCATCATCCGGGCGCACAAGCACTGGGACCGGTACTTCCGCACGCGCGGGGTGGGTCAGCTTGAGTACCAGCACGACGATCTTGAACAGGCCGTGGACCAGCGGATGGGCGGCGGATTTCACCAGGCCGGAACTACCAGGATGTCCGCATCGCCTGCAGACGGGGTCGTGGACCAGAACCTAGCCGTGCACGGCGTGCCGAACGTCTACGTGGCGAGCAGCTCCACATTCGTCACCGCCGGGCAGGCGAACTCGACCTTCATGATCGTGGCCTTCGCGGTTCGGCTTGCTGACCACTTGGCCCGGCAGTTGCGCCCGTGATCTAGGCCGCACGAGACCTAACTCTCGGAGCGCGCCGGTTGGTGCGAGTGTGCATGATTGCAAGACGCTGAGGGTAGTTGTTCGATTACCTAAAGTAACTAGGTGTTGCGGGCGACGTTGGCGCACGCGGCGCCGCCCGAACCGGGGGGACTCGCGAAGACCATGCGGAACGGCGTCCCTTGCTGAACATGACCGCTCCGGTGACGCGGCTTGGGTCGCCGCCGTGGCGGCGATGACGGCAGCGCGCGCGATCAGGCTGCCGCGGTTGCCGAAGTCGCTGACGATGAACGCGCTGGCGCTGATGACCGCGACCATCGGGGCCAACGCGCTTGGCCTGCTGTTCTGGGCGGTCGCGGCGCATCTGCGGCCGCCAGCGATCGTGGGGCAGGCGTCGGCCGCGATCGCGGCGCTGACGCTGCTGTCCACGATCGCCCAGCTCAACCTCACCAACGTCATCATCCGGCTGCTGCCTGCGGCCGGCCGATTGGGCACTTACCTGGTGCGGCGCGCCTATCTGGTCGTCGTGTTCCTCTCCGTGGTGGCCGGCCTGGTGTACTGCTTCAGCGGTCTTGGCCGCCACGTCGTGACCGGCGGCTGGGTGCAGTACGTGGGGTTCGCGGTCGCGGTTCCGGTGCTCTCCGTTTTCATGCTCGAGGACTCCGTGCTCACCGCGCTGCGGATGCCGCCGTGGGTGGCGGCTGAGAACATCGCCACCGCGATCGCCCGGATCGCGCTGCTGCCGGTACTGTTCCTGACCGCGATGGGCGCGGTCTGGTCCTGGGTCCTGCCCGCGCTGGCCGCCGCCCTGCTGGTGAACTCGCTGCTCTTCGGCCGGGCGCTGCCGGCCCACGGCCGCGTTCCCGGTACGCTTCCTGGCCGACGCCGGCTGCTCTCCTTCGTCGCCGCCGAGTACACGGGAAACATCTGCGCACTCGCGTCGGCACAGGTCATGCCCCTGATCGTGGTGTGGCGGCTGGGACCCGCGGCGGCCGCCTTCCTGACCCTGCCGTGGCTGATCGCCTCCGGCATCAGCCTGGTGCTGTGGAACGTCTCGGCCTCGTTCGTGGTGGAGACCGCCGGATCGCACGGGCACCCGGGCACCCTGCTCCGGCGCAGCCTGCTGTTGTGGTCGGGGATTGTGGCGGCGGCGATGATCGTCTGCGTGGTGGGCGCCCGTCCGCTCATGGAGCTGGTCGGCGCCCAGTACGTCGCGGACGGCGTGCCGCTGCTGCGGCTGATCGGGCTGAGCGCTCCGTTCACCGCCCTGGTGATCATCTACGGGACGCTGGTCTGGCTGGACCAGCGGGTCTGGCTGCTGGCCGGTTTCCAGGCCATCGCCGGGATCCTGCTGCTCGGCGCGACCCTGGCGCTGCTGCCGAGGCTGGGGCTGACCGCCGTCGGCTGGTCCTATCTCGGCACCCAGGCGGTGCTTGCGGCAGCGGTAGCACCATTCACCGTCCGGCACATTCGACGAGCCGAGTTCGGGAGGGCATGAAATGAGTTCGTCAGTGGCAAATGAAACGAGTCCGCCAGTGGCAAAGAGCCGGCGGGGAGCAACGCCGCTTCCCGCCAGGGAGACAGAGCACCCGGTGCGGATGGCCTTCGCCTTCCTGCCGCACGACGCGCGCGTGTCGCTGCGGTGGCTGCTGCGCGGCCACGCCGCCACCTCGACGTTGCTGCCCACCGCGGTCAGGCGCGCACTGCTGCGACTCGGCGGCGTCCAGCTCGGCGCGGTGATCTGGGGGCTTGAGCGCTGCTACTTCGAGTCCGAGAATGTCAGCATCGGACCAGGCTGTGCGGTGAACGCGGAGTGCTGGTTCGAGGGACACGGCCGCATCGTCATCGGCCGCGACTGCCTGTTCGGATCGCAGGTGATGATCCTGACCTCGGATCATGCGATCGACCCCGACGGCCAGGTGGCGCGGACGCCCACCTACGGCGAGGTGCACATCAAGGACCGGTGCTGGATCGGCACCCGGGTGATGATCATGCCCGGAGTGACGATCGGGGAAGGCACCGTCATCGGGGCGGGCGCGCTGGTGACCAAGGACTGCGACCCGGGTGCGGTGTACGTCGGGGTACCCGCGAAACGAGTCCGATGAGCATGCGTTCGCTGGCCCTGCGGCAGCCGCGGACGCGCACCGGGCTGACCGCGTGGGCCGGGATCGCCGCGAGCGCCGCAGCTGTGGTCCTGCTCGCCGTGCCCGGTCGCGGGCCGAAGCTGGCCGGGGCCTTCCTGCTCGCCTGCGTGCCCGTCGGCGCGGCGGTGATGTGCTGGGTGGACAGCGGCGAGGGACTCGTCCAGGCCGGGCTCACGCTGGTACTCAGCCTGGCGGTGACCGCCATCCTCAGCGCGGCCATGATCTGGTTGACGGCCTGGCAGCCGCCCGCGCTGTACGCGTTCGCGGTCATCGGGGTGGTCTCCTGCGCCGCCCGGCTGGTGCGTGGGGGGCGTCCGTGCTGCGCGGAGCGCCAGTAAGGCGAATCCTGGTCCTTCAGCCGGGGCTGCTGCTAGCCGGGATGGGCGCCTGGGCCTTCGGGGTGAGTCAGATCCAGCGGCAGGCGATCGGGCCGTACGGGGTGCTCGCGAGCGCCAACGCCTGGTTCTTCCTGGGCCTGGCGGCGCTGGTGGTCGGCTTGGTGGCGGAGCTCAGCCGCACCCGTCCGAGAACCTGGCTGCTCGGCGCGTTCCTGGTCGCGCTGATCGTCGCCATTCACACCACCGTGCCGCTGCTGTACGGCGGGACGCCGGAGTACGCCTGGGTCTACAAGCACGTCGGCGTGGTGCAGGCGTTCGGCCAGTACCACCGGGTGACCGACACATCGAACATCTACCAGGAATGGCCGGCCCTGTTCACCACGGCCGCCGCGATCAGTTCGCTTGGCAGCGCGGGGCCGCTGACGTTCGCCGCGTGGGGGCCGCTCGCGTTCGAACTGGCCGACGCGCTGCTGCTGCTCGGCATCTTCCGGCTGCTCACCGGGGACCGGCGGCTTCCCTACCTGGCGGTGCTGCTGTACGAGGGGCTGATCGCCTGGGTGGGCCAGGATTACCTGTCCCCGCAGGCGTTCGGCTACCTGCTCTGGCTGGGCATCATGGCGATCGTCATCCGCTGGTTGCTGGCCCCGTCCCCCGCGCACTCCCGCTTGCGGTTCGTCAACACGACGCGGGGGTTCCTGCTGCGCGGCCGGTCGGCGCCGGCCGACGCCAGCACGGCAATGCGCTGGATCGCGGTCGCGCTGGTAGCCGTGATCTACTTCGCGATCGTCGCGGCCCATCAGCTGACCCCCTACATTTCGCTGCTCGGGATCGCCGCACTCGTGGTGCTTGGCCTGGTGTGGCGCGGCTGGCTCGCGTTCCTGCTGTTCGCGGTCATCGCGGTCGGCTTCCTGGTGCCGCACTACGGCCTGATCTCGCAGCAGTTCGGCGGGGTCTTCAGCGGCGGCAACGTGTTCGAGAACGCCTCCGGCGTGCAGGGCATACTGCACAAGGCGGCACAGCAGCGGACCGGTGAGGTCGTCCATGTGCTCGCCGCCCTGATGTGGCTCGGCGCGGTCGCCGCCATCGCGCTGCGGTGGCGCTCGCTCGGCCGGGTGGCGCTCCCGGCCGCCCTCGCGTTCAGCCCCTTCGTGATCCTGGGCGTGCAGAGCTACGGCGGGGAGGCGATCTACCGCGTCTTCCTCTTCTCGGCGCCGTGGTGCGCGCTGCTCATCGCCGAGATGATCGCGGAACTCCGAGGCGCGCTGCGGTCGCTGGTCAGCGTCGTCGTCTGCGCGGCGGCGCTGCTGGCGGGGTTGCAGGGCCTGTACGGGCCGACCGCGGTGTACGCCTTCACCCCCCCGGAGCTGACCGCGAGCCTGTGGCTGTACGGACACGCACCGCCGGGCTCGCTGCTGATCCTCCCGGCGGACGACTTCCCCGGGCTCGAGGCCGCGAACTACGCCGCCTACGACCTCCAGATAATGCCCGCCGACCCGCAGAGCGGGGCGTCCTGGCTCGACGAGGCCAACCTGGGCGAGGTGACGCAGTGGATCGGCTCGCTCGGCCACTCCAGCGCGTACGTCGTGTTCAGCAAGAGCATGGAGAACTACGCCAGCTATTTCGGCTATCCAACCGGTTACGAGCAGCTCGCGAAGGCCGTCGCGGCGGACTCGGCCTGGCAGGTCGTGCACCGGGACGCCGATGTCGTGATCTACCGGGTGACCTTCTGAGCGATCGTCAGGTCTTCTTTCCCGCGTACGTGTAAACGGCGACATGGGAGATGTTCAGCTGGGCGGAGGAGTTCTGCGGCGCCATCTCGCCGTTAAGCGCGGTCTCGTTCTGAATGATCCACGACATGGGCTGGTCAGGCACCCATTTCCCGGTCACGTGGTAGACCTCGGCGCCGTTCACGTAGAACGCCACATTTCCCGGCCACCACTCGGTCTCGGTGGTGGTCCACGTCGCCCACGTGGCGCCGGCCGGGCAGACGTTCTTGGTGGCGTCGCCCTCGGAAAAGCTGTGCACGTGGCCGCAGAAGCCGCTGTCCCACTCGCCCTCAGGGAAATCGACCTCGTACTTGAGCGGGTAGCCGGTCGGCCAGAGCAGATGAGAGCCTTTATAGCCGGTGCTTGACCCGGGATCGGAAACGCGGAACCGTTCCACGTACTTTCCGTACATCAGCCCTATTGCCGCCTTGGGCACCACCGCCGCCGAATGGACCGGGCCGGCGCCGCGGAACATCCTGACATGCATCTGGCCGCCGCCGATCGAGATCGTGCGGGCGGGATCGTAGTAGCCGCCGAGCCGCAGGTGGTTTTCAGTGGCGGTGTCCGGCCATCCGGTCGGGTACGCCCACCACGCAGACCGCACGCTCGCAGGCAGCCCGCTGCAGAACGCGGCGGGCGTGCGGTCGTAGTTGTCGCACCCGGAGAACGAGCCGAGCGGTGCCGCCTGTGGGAAGTCGGTCTGCCACTTCAGCCGCCAGAGCGGGCCTCCGACGGCCTCAACGGACTTGGAACCTGGACGGGTCGAGGAAGGGGAAGGGGCGGGGGAAGCGGCGGCCGGGCTGCTCGGGGACGGGCTATCGGCGCCGGTGCCGCCCGTCACCGCACTGCAGGCGCATAGGGCCAGGCCTGCAGCGGCGAGGCAGGCTAGGTTTCTCACGGCCGACCCATTCCATCCGTTCATGTGCGCCCCCGTCGGCCCTTGGTCCCGGAAACCAGAACCCGCCTAATGACTCATTGTACAGTGATGGTTGCAATAAGTGACCGGTGTGACCGTTGCGGTCACCGCGGCTAGGCTGCGGATCGCGCCGCGGCCGAGCCGCCGGATCAGCGGCCGGGTGTCCCCACCCGGGTCTGCGCCCAACGGCTGCGCAGGTACCTGAAGGGGCCGCTGAGCATCCCCCGCACCGAAGCGCGGCGCAGCGAGGCCGGGTAGTTGTCGGTCATCGTGGCCGTCCGGACCGAGTCCTTGCCGCGCAGGTCGCGGACCGCGCGGGGAGCCAGCCGAGCCAGCGTGAGCAGGCGGCGCGGGTCGCGCAGGACCGCCCGGGTGTAGAAAGCGGTGAGGCCGGACCCGTAGCCGTGGAGCTGGCGCTCGACCTCGGCGAACTCCCTGCGGTGCTCGTGCCACATGACCGCGCCCGGCCAGTACACGAACGTGCCGCCTGCGAGCATCAGGTCGCAGATCGCCGCGGTGTCCTCGCACGCCCGAGCGGGCGTGCCCGCGCCGAGCACCACGTCGAACCCGCCGATCCGCAGCAGCGCCTCCCGGTCGAAGGCCATGGACGCGCCGACGCCGAAGGCCGGCAGCGGGTACAGCGGGTGCTGCCTTGTGTGCGAGGCGACGTCGAAGACCTCGGCGGCCAGGCCGCGGCCCTTGCTGTGCCCGCCGAACTGCTCGTACAGGCGCTGCGCGGGCGTGTCGAGCACGGCCGGCAGCACCAGCCCGCTGACCCCGACGACCCCGCGGCCGAGGGTGAACCCGCGTGCCAGCTCGGCCAGCCAGTGCCGGTCCGGGTGCTCATCGTCGTCCAGGTAGGCGACGATCCGCCCCGAGGCGGCGCGCAGCCCGGTGTTGCGCGCCCAGGACAACCCCGGCCGCTCCTCGACGACGTGCCGCAGCGGAACGCCGTTCGTCCCGGCCGCGCTGGCGGCGGCCCACCAGATCGGCCACCCCGTCGTCGGTTGGCGCGTTGTCCACCACGATGACCTCGAAGTCCGGGTAGTCCTGGCGGAGCACCGCCGTCAGGCAGCTGCCCAGCCGCTCGGTGCGGTCCCTGGTGCAGATCACCACGCTGGCCGGCGGCGCGTTCAGCAGCGTTGTCGCCCGGCCGATCAGGTACTGCGGCGGCCAGGGCAGCCGAAGCCCGCTGTCGCGTAGCGCCTGCGGGCCGTAGGCCGACGCGGCAGGGATGCCGCCGGCGCCGGCCGGCCCCGCCGCGACCAGCGTCGGCGCCGCCGCGCTGGGCATCCCCGCGACCGAACAGCGGGCTTCGACCTGCTGCTCGACGGACAGCCAGAGGGCCCGGGCGACCTGGCCGGCGTCGGCGGCGCCGTCGCGCAGCGGAATGTCCACGACCGCAATCGGCTCGCAGTACCAGCGGGCAAGCACCAGGGCGGACTCGTGGCCCGGCGCGGTGATGCCGCTCATCGGCTCACTCAGCTCAACTTCGCAGACCTTTACGGGATACAAGCTCATAGTGTCACCGCCAGCTCGCCGGTCGCCGCGGGCGACGTTGACCGGCGGGACGCGGCCGCCGACAGGCAGCCGACGGCGAACCCGGCCGCGGCCAGGCAGAAACCGCCGATGATCGCGACGCTGCGCAGCGCGCCCGACCAGTCGCCGGTCGCCGCCTCGCGGAGCCCGCGGCCGACCGCGCCGGGCAGCACGCGCATCGTGTACCAGCGCTCCGCCGACGTGCCGTTGGCGGCGCCGTCCATGACGGCGATCTCGGCCTTGCCCTTGCCCTCGTCGTAGCACCGGCGCAGGAAGTAGCGAAGGGTCGCCCGCTGCGCGGGAACCCAGTGACCGACCGCGCTGGCCGGCTCGTACAGCCAGCTCCCGCTGGTGACGCGCAGGCACAGCTCGGTGTCCTCCGGGCGGGAGGCGGTGCCGACCTTGCCGAAGTCCTCACGGAACCCGCCGGCCGCGTCGAACGCGGACCGGCGCAGCGCCATGTTGTTGCTCCACACGTTGCGCACCTGGGCGGTCGCCTCCGGCATGCCGGAGTAGGACGCGCCCACGGTCCAGTCGAACTCGCCTGGGAACCAGCTCGGCCGGGCGGTGGCCCACAGCGGGTCCACCCGGCCGCCCACGCCCGCCACGGCCGGGTCGGCGAAGTGCACGATCATGGCCGCCAGCCAGTTCCGGGGTCGCGCACGCGTCGTCGTCGAGGAAGGCGACGACCTCGCCGCGGGACCGGGCCACGCCGGTGTTCCGCGCGCCGGACGCGCCGCGCTGGCCCGCGTTCGGTATGACCACGGCGTCGGTCAGCTCGCGGCGGGCGCGGCCGAGCAGCTCCGGGTTGTGGTCGACGACCACGATGGTCTCCGAGCGCCGGGCGGTGCTGGGCGCCGACCGAGGCGACCGCGTCGCGCAGCTGGGTCCAGCGCTCGTGACGCGTAGGCGGCGATGACCACCGACACGCTCGGGCCGGTGCCCCCGGCCGGATGCGGCCGGCCGCGCCGCGGTCATGCCCGCCGCCACTCGGTGAGGATGGTGCGGAGCACGCGCTGGCCGTCGCGGAGCGTGCGCAGGTTGCTCTCGCCGTGGATCCGCGCGTGCTCGAAGCTCGGCACCTCGGTGATCGCCAGCCCGGCGGCGGAGGCGCGGAGGTTGAGCACGGTCTCGATCTCGAACCCGTCGCCCCAGACCTTGCCGCTGCCCGGGCGACTCCGCCTGCAGCCCGAAGGCAGGTGCGTGCCTGGCCCAGAACGCGTTGTAGCCGTAGCAGAGGTCGGAGTAGCGGGTGCCGTACATGAGGTTGACGGCCAGGCCGAGCAGCTCGGTTGCCGAGCTTGCGCAGCGGGGTGATGTCAGTGCTGCCCGCGCCGGGGGCGAACCGTGAGCCCTTGGCGAAGTCCGCGCCCGAGGTCAGTGCCTCGACGAAGCGCGGGATCTCGGCCGGGTCGGTCGATCCGTCGGCGTCGATCATGACGATGATGTCGCCCGTCGCGGCGGCGAAGCCGCAGGCGAGCGCGTTCCCCTTGCCCGTCCTGGTCTGCTTCACGACGCGGACGTCGGGACGCAGCCGCCGGGCGACATCCGGCGTGCCGTCCACCGAGTGCCCGTCGACCAGGATGACCTCGTGCAGGCCGGCCGGAAGGGCGGCGAAGACGTGATCAAGGTTCCGCGCCTCGTTGAGCGTCGGGATGACGACGGAGACCCTCGGCTGCGCGGTCCGCGCCGGTGGCTCTGCCGTTTCCGCCGAGTGACCGGCGGTCTGCTTGGGAATGGTGGGAACGTCCGCGTGCCCACGCACTTGACCGTGCTCGGTGTAACCGTGAGGTTCAGTGATCGCCATGCACATAAGGCTCTGCGACCCCAGTGGCCAGCGGGTTTGCCGTAAAGGTGCAGGTCAGTTGCGGCGAGTAACCGAAATTGTTTTGACTGTGAGTGATCTGAGGGAAAACAGAGAGTTATGGGCGGAGTGCCTCGGGCGCAGGTCTGAGCTGGGCCGGTCGCGGGGCGACCAGTCGGCGGATGACCGGTCGCAGCCCAGCGCTGGGCACCCGCACCTGGACGAGCAGCGCGCGCAGTTCCTCGCGGTCGTCTCCCACGAGCTGCGCACGCCGCTCACCTCGATCGTCTCGTTCAGCGAGCTATTGCGCGGCGAGGCGGACGGACTGTCGGCCGACGGCAATGCGCTTCCTCGAGCATCATCGAGCGGAACGCCGACCGGCTGCTCACGCTGATCGATGACCTGCTGATGCTGAACCGGCTCGAGGCGGGCGGCGCTGCCGCTGGAACTGAGCCAGGTCTCCATCCCGGGCCTGGCCGCCGAGGCGGTCCGGAACGCCGCAGCCGCGCGCGGCCAAGGTCGGCGTCACGATCCACCTGGACGCGGGCGACGGCCCGCCGACCCCGGCCGACCCCCGGCGGCTGCTCCAGGTGCTCGACAACCTCATCGGCAACGCGGTCAAGTTCTCGAACTCCGGCGGGCTCGTCCGCGTGGTCACCAGGTGCGTCAGGTCGACCTGGCGGATCGACGTCTCCGACACCGGGATCGGCATACCGCCCGACGAGGCGGCCAAGCTGTTCGGCCCGTTCGTCCGGGGATCCAACGCGCGGATCGCCGGCCTGCCGGGCACCGGCCTCGGGCTGTCGATCGTGAAGGCGCTGGTGGAGATGCACGGCGGCGATGTGAAGGTGGAGAGCGTGCTCGACGAGGGGACCACGTTCAGCGTGTTCCTCCCGGTTCAGGCGCCGGTGGGGGCGCGATGACCGACCAGGTGCTCGTCATCGAGGACGACCCGGACATCGCGCTCGGCATCAAGACCGTGCTCGACCGGAGCGGGTTCGAGGTGGCCGCGGCCAGCGACGGACGGGACGGTCTGCGCGCCTTCCACGCCCGCCAGCCCGAACCTGGTGGTCCTCGACATCGGGCTGCCGGAGATGGACGGCTGGACGGTGCTCGAGCGGATCCGCGACCTCAGCGACGTCCCCGTCCTCATTCTCACCGCGCACCGCCAGGAGGCAGAGAAGGTGCGCGGCCTGCGCGGCGGCGCCGACGACTACCTGACCAAGCCGTTCGGCAACGCCGAGTTCGTCGCCCGGGTGCAGGCGCTGCTGCGGCGCCGGCAGGCGCGCCGAGCCAGGCCGCGGCCGAGGTCTACGACGACGGCAGCGTGCGGGTGAACTTCGGCACCCACGAGGTCGTCGTGGACGGCGTCCCGGTCGAGCTCACCGCGACCGAGTACCGGCTGCTGGCCGCGCTCATCCGGCATCGCGGCCAGGTGCTGAGCCCGGTCAAGCTGCTGGAACTGGCCTGGAGCGACCCGTTCGGGGTCGGCCCGGAGCGGGTCAAGTACAGCGTCATGCGGCTGCGCCGCAAGCTCTGCCCGAGCGCCGACGCGGCCCGCTCCATCGAGGCCGTCCGCGGCTTCGGCTACCGGTACCGGTCCGGCAGCCCGTCCTGGACAGGCCGCGCAACATGGCAACCGTCCCGCACCACAGAAGCCACCAGGTCGACATTTTGACCAGGCACGACTCTCGTTTCATGGATTCACCACCACCGCACCAGGACCGCCGGGAAGCCTGCCTCACGAGGGCGGGTTCTCCTGGTCGAGGACGATCCAGAGTTCGCCCTCTTCTGCACGCTACGTGCTGGCAGAAGCGGGGCGGGTTCGATGTCACCCATATCGCCGACCCCACCGTCGCCCTCACGCTGGCGGCGTGACCAGGCCATGGGATCTCGTGATCACCGACCTCGATCTGCCGCTCATGTCCGGGCTTGAGTTCGTCGCCGCGCTCAGGCAGATGGCGCCCGGGCTCCCGGTGGTCCTGGTCACGGCCTACCCGCAGGACGCGCCCATCCTGACGGCGGCGGAATACGGCGCCAGCCGGACGCCCTGCTGGCCAAGCCGTTCCGGTCGACCTCCTGCTCACGCACGGCCACCGCGCTGACCGCGTCGCCGGCAAGATCAAATCCATCATCTCGAACGGACCCTGCTTCGCCTCCTCCGGCTCTGCTCACGGTGAACGGCGCTTTCGCCGCCGGCGTGCGCTCTCTACTGTGGGATTCATGGCTGAGATCATCGGGATCTACCCGCAGCTGGGGCAGGCGCCGGAGCCGCTCTGGCGGGAGGTGCTCGGCAGCCGCCTGCGGGCGCTGCGCGCCGACCGCGACGAGACGCTCGCGCAGACCGCCGAGCGGGCCGGGATCTCACCGCAGTACCTGTCGGAGATCGAGCGCGGGCGCAAGGAGCCGTCGAGCGAGATGATCGCCGCCCTGGCCGGCGCGCTCGGCACCACCCTCGCCGACCTGACCCTGGCGGTCACCGAGGACCTGCGCCGCCTCGGCGGCGTGCGGGTCGGCACGCGCGCCACCATCACCCGGGCCGCGGGCGCCCCAGCCATCGGCGTCAACCGCCCAGGTGCGAACTCGCGTGCCCGGGCCCCCGTCGCCCTCGCCATGGCCGCCTGAGCCGCTTCGCCTGGCTGAGCGTGCCCCCTGGGCGCGCTGGACGGGCCGCATCGGCGACCCGAGCGGCATCGCTCAGGCCAGAGGCCGTGACTGTCAGGTGCGGTCGGTGAGGATCTGGTCGATGAGGCCGTAGTCGAGGCGCGGCCTGGGCGGTGAAGATCCGGTCCCGGTCGGTGTCGGCCCGCAGCGTCTCCACGGACTGGCCGGTGTGCCGGGACAGCACCGACTCGAACTCGGCCGCGCAGCCGGACCACCTCGTCGGCCGCCAGGATCAGGTCGGGGATCGCGCCCTGGCCGCTGGCGGCCGGCTGGTGCAGGATCACCCGGGCGTGCGGCAGCATCGGCCCGCCGTCCGGGCGCGCCCGGCCGCCAGCAGGACCGCTCCGGCCGCGACCGCCTGGCCGACGCAGATGGTAGCCACCGGGGCCTGGATGTACTGCATCGTGTCGTAGATGGCGAGCATCGACGGGATGTCGCCGCCCTCGCAGTTGATGTACAGGTTGATCTCCTGGTCGGGACTGTGCGCCTCCAGGTAGATCAGCTGCGCGGTCAGCGTGTTGGCCACGCCCGGGTCGATCGGCGGTGCCGAGGACGACGATCCGCTCGGTGAGCAGGTGCGAGTAGACGTCCATGATCCGGTCGCCGCGCGGGTGCTCGGCGATGACGTTCGGGATGGTGTAGCTGCTCATGACGCGCTCCCAGCGACGGTGCTTGCGGTGACGGCTGCCCGTGGCGGCACCGGTTGCCGAGCTGGCCGGGCGCAGCCCGAACGGCCGCTTCCTCGACGGCATCAGCTGGCCGAACGTCTCGGCGATGGCGTCGACGAAGCCGTACTCCCTGCGCCTCGACCGCGGTGTACCAGTGGTCGTGCCTGGAGTCCTCGAAGATCCGGTCCTCCGGCTGGCCGGTGTCGGCCGCGATCAGGCCGAGCACCGTGTCCCTGGTCTGCCGCAGGTCGGCCGCCTGCAGCTCGACCTCGACGGCGGAGCCGCCGATCCCGGCCGACCCCTGGTGCATCAGGATGCGGGCGTGCGGCAGCGCGAACCGCTTGCCGTGCGTGCCGGCCGAGAGCAGGAACTGGCCGGCGCTGCAGGCGATGCCGAACGCGAGCGTCGCCACGTCGCACGGGATGAGCCGCATGACGTCGCGGATCGCGAGCATCGACGGCACCGAGCCGCCGGGCGAGTTGATCCAGAGCGCGATGTCGGCGTGCCGGGTCCTCGTCGGCGAGCGTGAGGAACTGGGCGGCGAGCAGGGTGCCGTTGTCGTCGTCGAGCACGCCGTCGAGGACGAGCACGCGCCGCTCGAGCAGGGTGAGCCGGAATCGTTCGGTGAAGACGGGGATCTTTGCTTCCTGAGACATGCCTCCAGCGTGCGCGACGACCGGCCGGTACGGCGCGGTTCGCTGCCGTCGGCGGATCTGCTCACGGCAGCGCGCCCAGGCAGGAACCTCGGCAACCCGGCCGGCACCTAGACCGACAACGCAGAGGGGGTCGGCCAACCCGCGAGCGACGCCTTACACGACCGGGTTGTACCAGGTCTCGTCGGCCGGGATCAGGGACGTCGCGTCCGGGCCCCAGGAGCCGCGCTCGTAGGGCACCAGCGGGCCGACCTCACCGAGGATCGGGTCGACCACCCGCCAGGCGGCGTCGACCGTGTCCTGCTGGGCGAACAGCCAGCGCTCGCCGCTCAGAGCCGCGCCGATCAGCCGGTCGTACGGACGCATGTCGGCGCCGGGGTGCTGGTTGAACGTGAGGTCCTGGACCTCGGGCGCCCAGCTGCCGCCAGGCTTCTTGCCGACCAGGGTCAGCGCCGCCTGGCTCTCCGGCCACACGCGGAACCGCAGCGCGTTGGAGGTCAGCACGTGGCCCAGCTCGAACACGTCGCGCGGCGGCCGCTTGAAGTCGATGAACACGTCGGTCGCGGTGACCGCCAGGCACTTGCCCGCCCGGATCGCGATCGGCACGCCGTCCCAGCGCCAGGTGTCGGCCGCCAGCCGCACGCCCGCGAAGGTCTCGGTCTTCGACCCCGGCCGCGACCCCGTCGACCGCCAGGTACCCGTCGTACTGCCCCTTGACCACGTCGGCGGCCGTCAGCGGCCGCAGCGCGCCGATCAGCCGGGCCTTGGACGAGATCCACGAATCGATTCCCGACCCGTCCGGCGGGTCGGCCAGCACGGTGGCGAGCACCTGGAGCATGTGGTTCTGGATGACGTCCTTGATCGCGCCGGTCTTGTCGTAGAAGCTGCCCCGGTCGGCGACGTCGAACGCCTCGGCCATCGTGATCTGGATCGACCGCACGTAGTTCCGGTTCAGCAGCGGCTCGATGATCGAGTTCGCGAACCGCGCGAACATCAGCGACTCGACCGGATCGAGGCCGAGCCAGTGGTCCACCCGGTAGACCGACTCCTCAGGAAAGTACTTGTGGATGGTGTCGTTGAGCGCCTGCGCGCTCGCGAGGTCGTAGCCGAACGGCTTCTCGACCATGACCCGCGACCCGGCCGCGCAGCCCGACCCCGGAGATCCCCTCCGCGATCCGGCCGAACAGGAACGGCGGGACCTCAAGGTAGAACAGGATCTTCTTCGCGTCGCCCAGTTCGTTTTTCATCGCACTCGTACGTCTGCGGGTCGTCCAGGTCCCCGTCGACGTACTTCAGCTGGCCGAGCATCTTGACCGCGGCGGGCGCGGCCGGGTCCATCTTGTTCAGCATTAGCGAGGAAGCGGCGTAATTACGGAACTGCTCGACGCCCCAGCCGCTCTTGGCGACCCCCAGGACGGGCACGTCGAGCACGCCGCGCTCGACCAGGCCCACGAGCGCGGGGAACGTCTCCAGCTTGGCCAGGTCCCCGGTAGCCCCGAAGATCACCAGCGCGTCGACTTGATCAGCACTCATGGTCACATCCTGCCAGTGTGTTTTCCCCGCCAACACGGCGGCTCGCCCTACGGCGTATGAACTTTCGCCCGTCATCTCTTCCTGGTGATGAGTACCTGGCTGACCAGGCCGCCAAGGCAGAGGATGCCGATCAGGAGGCCCGGCCACGGTTGCCGCGCCCTGGCCGCCCAGGCCGGCCAGCGGGGAGAGCAGCGCGCCGAGCAGGAACGGGAGCGCGCCGAGCCAGGCCGACGCGGTGCCCGCGATCGCGCCCTGGCGGGCGAGCGCGATCGCGGTCGCGTTGGGGCGCATCATGCCGAACGCGGCGACGAAGACGAACAGCGGGACGAGCAGCGCCGCCAGCGGCGGGTGCCCGGTCAACGCGGCCGCGAGGAAGCCGCCGCCGCCAACGGCCATCGCCAGCAGCGAGATGCGGACCACCCGCGTCACCGGGAGCCGCCTGACCAGCCGCGCCCCGAGTTGCGACATCGACGTCAGGCCGATCGCGTTGATCGTGAAGAACAGGCTGAACAGCTGCGGCGACTGGTGATAGGCATCCTCGACGATGAACGGCAGAGCCGAGATGTAGGTGATCAGGGCGGCGTTGCCGAGCGCGACCGCCACCGCGTTGCCGGCGTACTGGCGGTCCCTGGTCAGCGTCCGCGAGTCGGCCGCCAGCCGGCCGCAGCCGCGAGCGGGCGCGCCGTCCGGGCGGCAGCGTCTCCGGCAGGAACCAGCTCGCCGCCAGCAGCACCAGCCCGATCGCGGCGAGCACGCCGAACACCCCGCGCCAGCTGGTGAACCGGAGCACCTGGCCGCCGATCACCGGGGCGAGCACCGGCGCGAGCCCGAAGACCAGCATCAGCGACCCGAGCACGCGGGCGAGCTCGCTGCCCGCGTACAGGTCGCGGACGATCGCCAGCGACAGCACCACGCCGGTGGCCCCGGCCATGCCCTGCAGGAAGCGGAACGCGATCAGCGCGCCGATGTCGGGCGCGGCCGCGCACGCGACCGACAGCACGGCGAAGGCGGCCACGCCGGCCAGCAGCGGCTTCCGCCTCCCGAGCCCGTCGCTGACCGGCCCGGCCACCAGCTGGCCGACCGCGAGCCCGGCCAGGCAGCCGGACAGCGTGAGCTGCACCAGCGGCTGCGACGCGTGCAGGTTCGCGGCGATCGTCGGAGTCGAGGGCAGGTACATGTCCATCGACAGCGGCCCGAACGCGGACAGCGCGCCAAGCAGCGCCAGCATCCCCAGCCGGCCCCTTGGCTTCGCGGTCACCGCGGCCAGCTCGACCACCTGACCAGCAGTCGAACCCTCAAAAGTTTCCATCGCTAAGGATGTTAGGCCCGGCCGACGCGCGCGCTAATGTGCCCGCCTCCAGCTTCCAGCCCGATTTGACTGTCGGCCTCCACCCCTCGGTCCAAGTACAGGCATCGACCCAGCGTCCTCATCGTCACCACGCGCAACAAGCCGTTCGAACTTTGGGGTCATCGTGGGGACTTCGGGTCGCGAGGTGGCCCCCACTGGCACACGCTGACGCCCGCAACCGGAAAACGCGACCCCCAACTGCACACGGTCACTGCCCCGCCCAGCCTGCGAGCCGCCGGTTGAGAAGCGAAGCCCCCGGGATGTCTTGCGGTTCTGGTACCGGTGCAGCGGGAGCGGTATCAGGAGGCGGGGACGGGCTTGGATCCCGCTAGCAGGATGCGGTGCATGACGCGGCGCTGGCCCTGGTAGTCGTTGACCGCGAAGTGCCAGGTCTGCCGGTTGTCCCACATCGCGATCGACCCGGCGGCCCAGCGGAACCTGGTGGTGAACTCCGGGCGGGTGCCGAACGCGAACAGGTAGTTGAGGAGCGGCAGCGACTCGCGCCGGGTCCAGCCGTGGAACCTGGTGGTGAACTCCGGGTTCACGTACAGCACGCGGCGCCCGGTCTCGGGGATCAGCCGGACCACCGGGTGAACCGGGCCCTCGGCCGCGTCGTACTCGGCGATCGACGGCTCCGGCGGGTCGGTCTGGGCGTAGCTGTAGCCGAGCTTGCGTACGTTCGCGTGGATCGCGCCGAGCCCGAGCAGGGTCGCCTGGAGCCCGGCCGATAGCGCCTCGAACGTCGGCCCCATCGCCGCCCACTGGGTGTCGCCGCCCCACGGCGGCACCTCCTGGCAGAACAGCAGGGTGGCCTTCGGGGGCTCGTCGAAGCAGGTCATGTCGGTGTGCCAGCCCTCGCCGATCGCCTTGGTCTGCTCCGGCTCCTTGCGCAGCTCCTGCCGGACCCGGATCTCGCCCAGCCTCGACGCGAACGCGTCCCGCTGTTCGGCGTTCAGATGCTGGTCGCGGAGGAAGATGACCCCGTGCTCGGCCCAGGCGCGCAGGATCGCCCGATAGGTCTCGTCCGGGTACTGCCTGGTGAGGTCCAGGCCGCGGACCTCCGCGCCGATCAGGCCGCCGGACTTGCGCACCTCGGGCGTGGTCACCGTCTCCATGTGGTCATCATCGGCCAGGACCGGCGTCGGCGGTAAGCGGGAATGGCCACAGCGCGGCGGCGGCCGAACCCTCGGCTGAGCACAAACGGCAACCGCGCCCGCTGGCCGCGGCCGCCAACCCGCAGCGAACCGTACGAGGGCTAATGATGCTTTTTGTGTGAGATGTGGTACCCCGTGTTCTGAAATCAACGGTAACGCTTTAGAGGTATTGGGGAAAGCAGGTATTGCAGTGGCGACCACTTGCTCTACGATTTGGCGCACGACCGTAGCTATTTCCAGGGGATGACCCCCCGTCCCCCCGAGCTCGGCCGAACGGGGAAGAATCAAAAAGAAGCTCCCACGGGAGACTTGCGGAGGTCAATGCGATGAACTGCCCTCAATGCCAGACCGCGAACGGCTCGGGGTCGGCCTTCTGCGGTAACTGCGGCGCCCGGATGACGGTGGCGCAGACCGCCGCGACTGCCGGCTATCCTCCGCCGCCGGGGGAGACCATGCCGATTGGCTACGGCGCTCCTGGCGCGCCGACGGGCCACGACGGCCCCCAGGGCTACAACGCCGGCGGCTACAATTCCTGGCCGCAGCAGCCCGGGTACCCGCAGGGGCAGTACCAGCCGCCGGGCGGCGGGCCGCGGCCGCCGCGCGCGACCAGCCTGCCGCCCGTCAACTTTGACCACAACCGGCTGACCGCGGGTCGACAAGATCGTCGCGGGCGGCACGTTCATCGCGATGATCTCGATCTGGCTGCCGTGGTTCTCGATCTCCTGGGGGAGCAGCACCTTCCAGAACGCCGGGAGCGCGAGCATCAGCGGGACGACCGGGCACGGCTGGCTCTGGCTTGAGTTCTTCGTCGCGCTCGCGCTGATCGCGCTACCTCGCGGCCCGCGCGGCCTGGGACCAGCTGCCGTTCACGGTGCCGGTCGCGCACGCGCCGCTGCTGATCGCTCGGGACCTCGCTGCAGTTGCTGCTGGTGCTGATCGCGTTCATCGACATCCCCTACGGAAACGACGGCGTGGGCTGGGCCTGGGGCGCCTTCGTCGGGCCTGCTGGCCGCGCTGGCGGCGGCCGGCCCGGTCGTCGGACCCGCCGTCCGTTCCTATCTCGACAGCCGCAAGGCCCCGGGCGGCCCCCGCTCTTACTAGGCAATTGCGCCTCGCGCAGATTCTGCCGCCCGCCAATTAACGCGCGGGGAGCGGCCAGCCGACTGGCCGCTCCCCGCGCGCTTTTGCGTCGCGCCTGCCTCGACTGGCCGCCGCCGCATCTCGTCCGACCGCGAATTGCTGAATAGGTCCTAGTTCGATGGGTATCTACGCAGCTTTGACTGCCTAGGAGAGGATCGGACGATTTCGCGGGTTCTGTCGCGTACTCGGACGGCCGCGTTTTACGTGGCTGTATTTGTCATCGTGACGGCTGGGGCGATCTGGCTCGCGCTGAGGGTGACCCCGCTGCAGACGGTCTCGGCGGCCGGGCAGACCGCCCAGGTCGGCGCGACGCTGCCGAACGCCAGCCTGCGCGGGCCGGGCGAGCTCGACCTGTTCGGCCAGGTGATGGCGACGAAACCGCAGTTCGCCGGGCGTGATCAGGCCCAAGCTGGCGCTCGAGCACGTCACCATCGACTCGCAGGTGGTGCAGATGCTGCGGGCCCAGGGGCCGGCCAAGGTCGAGCTGACGCTCAGCCAGCAGCTGGCGGCCGGCTGGGAGCGGTATTTCGTCTGGGAGACGCTGATCGCGATCGGGTTCGCGGTGATCCCGCTGGTCGCGGTCGCGGCGGTGCGCAGGCGGCCCGCGCTCTGGAAGATGCTGGTGGCCGGCGTCGCGGTGGTCTGCCTGGTCAACGTGGGCGGGATCGCGCTGACCGCCGCGAGCACGCCGAGGGTGCTGCGCAGCGTCAAGACGCTCGACGACCTGGTGGGCGTGGACCCGCTGGCCGAGCCCGGCCCGATCGGCGGGCCGCAGCCCGGCGTCCAGGCGGTGGTGATCGGCGACTCGACCGCCGCGGGCTGGGGCCTGCCCTGGGGGTCGAACCCGAGCGCGGAGGACAAGGCGTGCGGCCGGTCGCCCGAGTCCTACGCGGCCGACCTGGCCGCCGCCAACCAGTGGAATGTGCTCAACCTCGCCTGCGGCAGCGCGACGATCCAGAACGGCCTGATCGGGCCCGAGGTGCTGTACAACGGCGAGATCGCGCCGCCGCAGCTGCCCCGCGCCGAGGCGGCCACGCACGCCAAGGTGATCATCGTGAGCGTCGGCGCCGACGACCTGTCGTGGTCGGTGCTCACCCAGCTCTGCGCGGCCTCGGCCGTCTGCGACGACAAGGTGTCCACCGCCTACTTCGACCAGCTGCTCGACACGTTCACCAGGAACTACTACGAGCTGCTGAGCGACCTGGACCGGCTCCCCGCGCACCCGGCGGTGCTGGTGAACGAGTACTACCTGCCGTTCGGGGCCGACGTCGGGTGCCTCGGACGGTACGGGATCACCCCGGCCAAGGCGAAGGTGCTGCTGGCCAGGCTCGGCCGGCTGAACACGGTGCTCGCGCAGGGCGCCGGCCTGTTCGGCTTCGGCGTGGCCGCGCCCGCGCTTCACCGGGCACGAGCTCTGCACGGCCGACCCGTGGGTGCAGGGCCCGTCCGACCCGGCGCCGCTGCACCCGAACGCGGCCGGCGAACTGGCGATCGCGCTCGCCGACGAGCAGGCCTTCCCCACCCTGTCGCCGTCCCCGGTGCAGCTGCCGTCGCCGACCCCGTCGCCGTCGGCCTCGGTCTCGCCCGCCCTGGGCTGAGGTCCCGGCGCAGCGGGCGCGGGCAATCGAGCGGGCTCACTCCCCCACGGCGACGCGGCGGCGGTGCGCTCCATCTCGGTGGCGCCGTTCGGCCTGGCGTTCGCGGAGCAGTTCACCGCCGATGCGAGTAGCGCGGCGCCGGCGGCGGGGGAGCGCGGCGGCTCGCTCCACGATCGCGTCGACCAGCGAGCGGACCATGGCGAGGCGGGGGTAGGCGGCGTGGATCCGCGGCGCCCAGGCCGACGACGATCTCCGGGCGGCGGCCGAAGTCGATGCCCACGCCCTCCCGGGTCAGGTAGGCGAGCAGCCCGCGCCGCTCGGCGATGCCCGGGGACGTGTGCAGGGCGATCGCCTCCCACACGCGGTCGACGTCAGGCTCGGCGACGCCGTGCTCGCGCAGCACCGCGGCCGCCAGGTCCGCCCCTTCCACCTCGAAGCGGGCCTCGCCCTTAGCCAGATCGCCGGTGCCGAGGTCGTGCATGACGGTCGCCGCGAACAGCAGGCCAGGGTCGTAGGCTGCGTCCTGGTGGCACCCTTCGTGAGCGGCCACCAGCTCCGCGAAGTAAAAGCTGCGCAGGCTGTGATTGGCGACGGCGGCGGTCTCGGAACTGCGGACCATGGTCAGCGCGGCCTCGGCCAGCGGGCCGGCGGGCACGTCAAGCGAGAAGCTCATGGCTAAAAGCTAGGAGAGGGCCGCCGCCGCGCACAGTGCCCTAGGTGACGTATACCGCTCGGATCGTGCCATGCCGACTGGGGGCACAGAAGCCGAGGATCGCTCTAGCCCCGGCCACCCGGGGCTAGAGCGTCCGGCGACCGGTCAGCCGGTCTTGCCTTCGAGGGCGCGCCTGGTCAGGACGCGCGCGAGGTGCGCGCGGTAGTCCGCGTCGGCGTGGAAGTCGTAACCGGGGGAGGTGCCGTCCGCCGCCAGCGCGGCGGCCTCCTCGATCGACGCCCCCGACCTCAGCGCCTGCTCGGTCGCCGAGGCCCGCAGCGGGGTGCCGCCCATGGAGGCGAGCGCGACCCGGCCGTCGTAGGCGGCGACGCCGACGATCGCCCAGTCGTTGGCCCGGCGGACGAACTTCTGGTACCCCCAGCGCACCGAGCCGCCGCGCGGCACCCGGACCGCGGTGAGCAGCTCGTCGGGCTGCAGCGCGGACTCGAACGGGCCGACGAAGAAGTCGTCGACGCCGACCGCGCGCACGCCGGACGGGCCGGTGATCTCGACCGAGCCGCCGAGGGCGAGCAGCGTCATCGGCAGGTCGGCGGACGGGTCCGCGTGCGCGAGCGAGCCGCCGATGGTGCCCCGGTGCCTGATCTGGGGGTCGCCGACCTGCGCGGCCGCGTAGGCCAGGATCGGCGCCTCCGCCTGCAGCAGCGACGATCCGGCGACCTCGGCGTGCCGCGTCGTCGCCCCGATCACCACCTCGTCGCCCTCGAGCCTGATGCCCGGACAACTCGGTCACCCGGGCGATGTCGATCAGCACGGCCGGCTGGGCGAGCCTGACCTTCATCATCGGCAGCAGCGAGTGGCCGCCGGCCAGCAGCTTGGCGTCCTCGCCGTGCTCGGCCAGGAGCGAGATCGCGTGCGCGGGGGAGTCGGCGACCTCGTAGTCGAACGACGCGGGGATCATGCGATCACCTCGGCCTCGCCGGTCGGGGATCGGGCCGAAGCGGAGTCGCCGGAAGCACCGGACAGCTTGTCGGCCGCGGCGAGGACCGAGCGGACGATGTTGTGGTAGCCGGTGCAGCGGCAGAAGTTGCCTTCCAGGCCCTCCCGCACCTCCTGCTCGGACGGGTGCGGGTTCTCCGCCAGCAGGCTGGTCGATGCCATCACCATGCCGGGCGTGCAGAAGCCGCATTGCAGGCCGTGGTTCTCGCGGAACGCCTGCTGGACGACGCTCATCGTGCCGTCGGCGGCGACGAGGCCCTCGGCGGTGGTCACCGAGCGGCCGTTGGCCTGGACGGCGAGCACCGTGCAGGACTTGACCGACTCGCCGTCGAGCAGCACCGTGCAGGCACCGCAGGACGTGGTGTCGCAGCCGATGTTGGCGGCGCGCAGGTCGAGGGTCTCGCGCAGGTAGTGGATGAGCAGCAGCCTCGGCTCGACCTCGTCGCTGCGGGTGACTCCGTTGACCGTGAGCTTGATCTCCATGCTTGGATCAGGCCTCCTTCGAACCGTTGGCGGCCGAGCCCCGGGCCAGGTTAATGGCCCGCCAGACCCGCTGCGACGAGGTGGGCATGTCGATGTGCGTGACGCCGAGGTGCGAGACCGCGTCGATGACCGCGTTCTGCACGGCCGGGGTGGCGCCGATCGAGCCGGCCTCGCCGATGCCCTTGGCGCCGAGCGGGTTGTACGAGGTCGGCGTCTCCATGTCCACCAGCTCGAAGCTGGGCACCTCGGTCGCGGACAGGAACGGGTAGTCGGCGAACGTCGCGGTCAGCGGGTTGCCGTCCTCGTCGTAGACGACCTCCTCGAGGAACGCCTGGGCGGCGCCCTGGGCGATGCCGCCGTGCCGCTGGCCCTCGGCCAGCAGCGGGTTCATGACCGTCCCGGCGTCATCGACGGTCACGATCCGGCGGAAGAACACCTTGCCGGTGTCGATGTCGACCTCGACCACCGCCACGTGGGTGCCGAACGGGAACGTCGGGCCCGGCGCGGTGAACACGCTGCGGACGAACAGCCGCTCGGACTCGGCCAGGCTGGTCAGCGGCACCGAGACGTCGGGGTCGCCCTTGACGCTGAAGGTGCTCGTCTCGACGTTGTACTCCAGGTCGGCCGGCGCGGCCTCGAGGGTGGCGGCCGCGCGCTCGCGGGCCACGTCGAGCAGCTCGCGGGACGCCTGCTGGACGGCCGCGCCGCCGAGCTGGAGCGAGCGTGAGCCGCCGGTGCCGCCGCCCTTGGGCACCAGGTCGGTGTCGCCCCACTTGACGGTGATCTTCTCGATCGGAATGCCGAGCTCCTCGCTGACCAGCATCGCCCACACCGTCTGATGGCCCTGGCCGTGCGGTGAGGTGCCGGTCAGCACGGTGGCGGTCCCGTCCGGGTGGACCTCGACGGTGCCGTTCTCGTTCGGTCCGCCGGCCTCGCCGCCCGGACCGGTGATCTCCACGTAGGAGGAAAGCCCGATGCCGAGCTGGAGCGTGTCGCCCGCGGCGCGGCGGCGCGCCTGCTCGGCCAGCAGCCCCGGGTAGTCGGCCGCGTCGAGCGCCTTCTCGAGCGCGGTGACGTAGTCGCCCGAGTCGTACTTGGCGCCGAACGCGGTCGTGACCGGCTCGTTGAACTTGGGCAGCAGGTTCCTCCGCCGGACCTCGGCCGGGTCGACCCCGGCCGCGTCGGCGAGCAGATCCATCGCGCGATCGATCGCGGCGGCTGCCTCCGGGCGGCCTGCGCCCCGGTACGCGCCGACCGGCGTGGTGTTGGTGACGACCGACGTGGACCACGACTCGGCCCGCGGTATGCGGTAGGGCCCCGGGGTCATCAGGATCGTCAGCGACGGCAGGAACGCGCCCGCCTTCGGGTACGCGCCGCAGTCCTGGAGGATCTCGATCCGGTAGGCCGAGCACGGTGCCGTCCCTCATGCCGCCGATCGTGATCTTCTGCTGCTGCGCGCGGCCGTGCGGCATGACCAGCAGGTTCTCCATCCGTGTCTCGGACCACCGGGTCGGCCGGCCGAGCTCGCGGGCGATCCAGCAGGTGATCGCGTGCTCGGCGTCGGCGCCGAACTTAGCGCCGAACGCGCCCCCGACGTCGGGGGTGATGATCCGGACCTGATCCGGCTCGAGGCCGAGCATGCCCATGATCGCGCCCTTGGTGCCCTGCGCGCCCTGGTTGGGGATCCAGGCGGTCAGCCGCCCGTCCTCGCCCCACGCGGCGGCGGCGGAGCGAGACTCCATCGGGGCCGCGGCGACCCGGGTGTTCTGGATGACCTCGCTGACCACGACCTCGCACCCGGCGAACAGGTCGGGGTTGCTGCCGGCGGCATCGCCGAAGGTGCAGACCACGTTGGTGCCCGCGTCAGGGAACAGCAGGCCCTTGTCGCCTGACAGCGCGTCGTTCATGTCAACGACGGCGGGCAGCGGGTCGTAATCGACGTCGACCAGCTCGATCGCGTCCTCGCCCTGGTACATCTCCTCGGTGACGATGGCCGCGACCGGCTCGCCGACGAACCGCACCACGTCGACCGCGAGCAGCGGCGCGAGCATCGCCTGGTTCATGTTCGGCATCATCGGCTTGGCCGCCGCGATCCCGGCCGCCGCGAGGTCGGCGCCGGTGTAGACCGCGATGACGCCCTCGGCGTCGGCGGCCGCGCTGGTGTCGATGCCGCTGATCTTCGCGTGGGCGACGGTTGACCGGACGAAGTGCACGTAGCAGGCGCCGGTCAGTCGCTCGTCCTGCACGTCTTCGGTGTAGATGGCGCCCCGTGACAGGAAGCCGGGGTCTTCGGTCCGCAGGACCCGGGTGCCGAGTATGCTCACTCGGTCAATCTAATGTAGTCACACTGCAACTACCGGACGGCCTCCTGGCCGGGGCCCTTCACGACGGGCGGGCGCCCACGCTGTGGGATCGCCCGCCCGCCGGTGCCGGACCATTACCGCCGGTCCGTTATCGGCGCAGGGCCAGGACGATGAGCACGACGATGACGATGACGACCACGGTTCCGATACCGATATACATGGTGGGATCCCTCCCGTTGAGCGGCTAGTGCTCCCTTCTGCTACCCGTGCAGGGCGAAGCAAACAAGCCGCCCCCGCGAGCCGTAACTCGCCGGGCTGAGCCGCGGGGCGGTTGCGTCCCATCGAGCTCGAGCTGACCTTCCAGCCGCGCGACGTAGTCGGCGAGCTCGGCCGTGATCAGCTCCTCGGCGCGCTGCGGGGTAAGGCCGAGGTTGGTGAAACGCCTCGGCGACCGGGCCGCCGGTGAACAGCACCCCGAGCAGCAGGTGCTCGGTGCCGATGTAGTTGTGGCCCATGCGCAGCGCCCACTTGAGCGCCTCCCTGAACGCGGCCTTGGTGGAATCGTCGAAGGCCAGCTCGCTCAGCGTCGCCCGGTCTGCGTTCGGCAGCTGCGGGGCAGGCCCGAAGCCGACCGCCGCGTAGACCTGCTCGGGGGTCAGGCCGGCCTTGCCGATGGCCTTCGCCGCCAGCCCTTCCGGCTCGGAGAGGAACGCGGCCGACAGCTGCGGCCGCGCCGATGGGGAGGTGCTGCGCGCCCTCCGCCTGCTCGGCCCCGGCGCTGACGGCCGCGAGGTGGTCGGCGGCGAACAGGACGCGAACGGCACGATCGGTGAAACGGGAGAACGTCTTGAAGCCGCCCGCGCGGAGGTGATCGCCCGCCTGGCCGGGCACGAAACGCTTCTGCGCGGCCTGCTTGGAGACGCCCATGGCGGCGCCGATCTGACTCCAGGGCAGGCCGGACCGGCGGGCCTGGTCGACGAAGTACCCGAGCAGCGCGTCCGACTGCTCGTCGAGCTGCTCGGAGACGGCGAACGCGTCCGACACGTTCTCCAGCGGCCCGCCCTCGGGGTGCAGGGTCTTCACGTACGCGATGAGGTTGTCCAGCGGGACAGGGAATTCAGCCATGGGTCAACCTTAGGTTGACGCTGCTCGTAAAAGTCAACCCGAGGTTGACGATCAGGCGAAGAGGGCGCGGATGTCGTCGGCCGACAGGGCCGAGGAGAACGCGCCGTCGCTGTCGATGACGCTGGAGAACAGCTCCTGCTTGCGGGCCTTGAGCGCCATCACCTTCTCCTCGATGGTGCCGGACGCGATCAGCCGGTAGACCATCACGTTCCTGGTCTGGCCGATGCGGTGGGTCCGGTCCACCGCCTGCGCCTCGGTCGCCGGGTTCCACCACGGGTCGAGCAGGAAGCAGTAGTCGGCCTCGGTCAGGTTGAGGCCGAACCCGCCCGCCTTGAGGCTGATCAGGAAGACCGGCGCCGTGCCCTCCTTGAACGACGAGATCACGGCCGGGCGGTTGGTGGTCGTCCCGTCCAGGTAGCAGCACTCCACCCCGGCCGCCTCGAGCCGGGACCTGCGCCATCCGCAGGAACCGGGTGAACTGGCTGAACACCAGGGCCCGGTGCCCGCCGCCGACCACGTCCTCGATCTGCTCGATGAGGGAGTCGATCTTGGCCGACGGCACGTCCGAGTGCTCCTCGTCCACCAGCGCGGCGTGCAGCGACAGCTGCCGCAGCAGGGTGAGCGAGCGCAGGATCGTGAACCGGTTGTGGTTGACGTCGTCGAGCAGGCCGAGCACCTTCTGCCGCTCCCGCTGCAGGTGGGTCTGGTACACCTTGCGGTGCCTCGGGTGCAGCTCGACCTCGAGCACCTGCTCCTGCTTCTCGGGCAGATCGGCGGCGACCTGCTCCTTGGTCCTGCGCATGATCAGCGGCCTGATCCGCCGGCGGAGCTGGGCCGAGCAGCTCGGCGTTGCCGCCCTTCTCGATCGGGCGCGCGTAGTAGTCCTTGAACCGCTCCGGGTTCGGGAACAGCCCGGGCGCGGTGATCGACAGCAGCGACCAGAGCTCCATCAGGTTGTTCTCCATCGGGGTGCCGGTGATCGCGACCTTGAACGGGGTGGCCAACCGTCGCGCGCACTGGTACGCCTTGGACTGGTGGTTCTTGACGTACTGCGCCTCGTCGAGGAACAGCCCGGCCCACTCCGCCGCCCCGTAGGCCTCGAAGTCGAGCCGCAGCAGCGTGTACGAGGTGACCACGGCGTCGGCGCCGTCGATGACGCCGGACAGGGAGACGCCGCGGCGGCCGAGCGTGTCGGAGACCGTGACCACCTTCAGGTCGGGGGCGAACCGCTCCGCCTCGGTCGCCCAGTTCGCCAGCACGGAGGTCGGCGCCACGATAAGAAAAGGCCGGGAGTCGAACGGTCCCGGGCGCCTGCGCCGTCGCTCGGACGTCCTTCGCGTGCTGGATCAGCGCCAGCGTCTGCAGCGTCTTGCCGAGTCCCATGTCGTCGGCGAGGATGCCGCCGAGCCCGTTCGCCCACAGGAAGGCGAGCCACTGGAAGCCGGACAGCTGGTACGGGCGCAGCTGCGCGCAGATCGACGCCGGGATCGGCGCGGCCTCGATCTCCGCGATGTCGAGCAGCCCGCTGACCTGCCGCTGCCACGCGGCCGCCTGGTGGCTGACCTCGCCCAGGGCGGCCAGTTCCTCCCACAGCCCGGCCTGGAACCGGCTGATCCGCAGGGCGCCGTCCGGCTGGTCCTGCAGCGTCCTGCGCCTCGTCGATGAGCCGGGCGAGGGCGGCGAGCTCGGGCTTGTCCAGCGAGAAGTACGCGCCGTCGGCCAGCAGCAGGTGCGACTGGCCGCTCGCCAGCGCGACGAACAGCTCGGCGAACGGCACCTTGCTGCCCTCGACGGTGATGTCGATGCCGAGGTCGAACCAGTCGGGGTCGCCGTCGCGCTCGTCGGCCGAGACCTCGATCTCCAGCGAGTCCCCGGCCTCGCGGTAGTCGGGTACCTGCCCGGTCACCTCGAGGCGCACATCGTCGCGGCCGGACAGCAGCGGCAGCACCTCGGTGGTGAAGGTCATCGTGTCGAGACCGTTGAGGGTGAAGGCGGAGGGCCGGGACCGTTCGATCCGAGCCTGGTCTTGACCGCGGGGAACCCCCGGCAAGGCCGACGGCAGGCCGAGGCCGGCGAGCACCCGCGCTTCGGCCTGCGAATCGCGGAACGGGTCGGGCGCGGAGCCCAGTCCGGCCCGCAGCTCGGTCCCGCCGACCTGGTACGCCCACTCCCAGCGGACCTCCACCCGGTGACCGCGGGCGTACGCGGCGCGGACCACCAGCGCCGGGTCGGAGATCTCGGGCGCCGTGAACGATCCGTCGGAGGAGGTCACCGCGGCCATCCGGCGCAGCCTCGGGTAGTACTTGGACAGGAACGCGGCCTGCCCCGACTCGGGCACCACCAGCCGCTCGTCGACCAGGGCCAGGTGCTGAAGCTGGGCGGGCACCGGGTGCGCGAGCCGGGCCAGCCGGAACCGGGCGAGCTCGCCGTGATTGGCCTGCCCTCGGTCGGTGTAGATGACGCCGTGGCCCTCGCTGCCGATGAAGCGCAGCGGTACCGCGTCGGCGCCGTCGGAGGTCTTGATCACCGGGGCGATCAGCAGCGTGGTCTCGTCGCTGGTGACGTCCAGGGTGAGCTCGGCCGTGCCCGGCGGCGGCACGGTGCCCTGCTTGCCGCGGTAGACGAACGGCAGCCCGAGCTCGTGCGCCTGGTCGAGCACCGGCCAGAGCTGGTGGGACTCGCAGCTGGAGAGGTCCAGGTACTTCTGGTCGCCGCCGTACCCGCCGTAGGAGTAGCTGGCGTAGTAGCCCTGCTGGGTGGTGCTCGCCCGGTAGAGCGCGAACAGCTCGTGCAGCAGGCGGACGTGGGCCGGGCGGGAACTCGTCCCGCAGCAGCATGTAGTCGAGCCGGGACCAGGACAGGTTGCCGGCCACCCAGCCGCCGACCCGGCCCGGCTGCACCAGCCGCGCCTGGAGCTTGAGCTTGCGGGTGGCGTCGTCGGCCAGCTGCTGCTGCCGGACGTGCGTCGAGTAGCTGGGGTAGCGGCTGTTGTCGGACGAGTTCTGCACCAGCGAGAGCTCGACCGCGAGCGGCGCGATCGCGGGCGCCTCGTCGGCCGGCGGGGCGGAGTTCCCCTGCGGGGTGCCGAGCAGCGAATCGAGCGACTGCTCCCACGGCAGCGTGGACCGGCGGGCGGTGCCGCCCGCCTGCGCGCTCGCGGGCAGCAGGGTCTCGTCGGTGGCGGCGAGCACCAGGGCGGCGACGTGCACGCAGTCGGTGCCCACGGCGCAGCTGCAGTACCCTCGGCGGAACCGGAGCGGGAACCCGTTGGAGGCGCGGAACGAGGCCGATACCGTCCTTATCTCACCGCCGCCGTCCTTGACGGTGCCGGTGAGCAGCTGCTGCGAGGCCTCCCAGGCCATCTGCACGATCGCGCCGCGCGTGACGGCCGCGGTGCCGTCGGCGAAGCCATCGGCTCCCACCGACGTCTTAAAGGACGCGAGATCGACGTCCCGCAGCGCCACCCGTTGCATCCTGTCCAGCCTAATCGCTTCTGGTTACTGCCGGTGTATAAAGCAGGTGCCGGTCGCGCAGGGTTGCTTCGGCCCGGGGCGTGCGCCACGCGGAACGCGCGGCTGCGGAGGGACATCGGCGGACCGGAAACGTAGACTTCTGACCGTGACCCCCGGGGAGTTCGAGCTAGGCACTGACGGTCCTTCTGTGATCCTGGTCGGCGTCGATGAGTCGGTCACGGCCTCGCGCGCGGGCGCGTACGCGGCCGGGCTGGCCCGCAGGCAGGGCGCGCGGGTGGTGGCCGTGTACGTGCAGAGCCCCGGGTCGTACGTCATCACCAGCTCGGCCGGGGCGAGCGTGCTCGCGGCGGAGGCCGAGGCGCACAGCGAGATCGCCAAGGAGCTGTCCGCCCTGGCCGAGGAGCGGGCCCGTGAGCTGGGCATCTCGATGACCTTCGTCACAACCCAGGGAGACCCGTTCCACGAGATCTCGCGCATCGCGCAGGAGACGCGGGCCGACGCCATCGTCGTCGGCGCCTCGCTCAAGGCCGGCCACCGGCTGCTCGGGTCGCTGGCGGTGCGCCTGGTCCGGGCGGGCAAGTGGCCGGTGACGGTGGTCCCGTGAGCGACCAGGCGGATATCGAGGGGGCGGCGATCGACGGTCCGCCGGACGGCGGTCGGCGGCTGGTCCTGCTCAGGCACGCCAAGTCGGACTGGCCGGACGTCGCCGACCATGACCGCCCGCTGGCCAAGCGCGGCCGTCGGGACGCGCCCGCGGTCGGCCGCTGGCTCGGCCAGTCCGGGTACGCGCCGGACGCGGTGATCTGCTCGACCGCGCTGCGGGCGCGCGAGACCTGGGAACTCGCCTCGGCCGGGCTGCAGACGGCGGTGCCCGGCGCCGCCCCGGCCGTCCGCTACGAGTCCCGGGTGTACGAGGCGACCGTGCTCGGCCTGCTGATGCTGGTCCGCGAGTTCCCGCCGCAGTGGCGGACCGCGCTGCTGGTCGGCCACAACCCGGGCATGGCGGAGCTCACCGCGCGGCCTCGCCGACCCGTCGTCCGACCCGCCGTCCGCCTTCCCGACCGCCGCGGTCGCGGTTCTGGCGCGTGCCCGGTCCGTGGGCCGACACCGCCCCGGGCGAGGCCGAGCCTGCTGGCGTTCGCGATCCCGGCCGACATGCGCTCCGAGTGACAGCGGACCTCCTGCCGGGCTGACGATGCGCTGAGGTGCGGTGCCGTTCGTAACCGCAGCCGTCGCAGGAACGGGTCCTGCGGAAGCTGAGGCGCCACGCGCACCCGGGCATCCACGACGATGGCGCCCTCGGGGCGGGCGATGACGGGGTTCAGCTCCAGTTCTGCGATCTCCGGCAGATCGTCGGTCAGCCGGGACACCCGCAGAAGGGCGTCGCGCAGCGTCGCGTCGACCGCGGCGGGGCTGCGGGCGGGTGCGCCCGGGCGGGTCTGCGATAGCGGCCCAGGACGGATCGAGTTAATCAGCATGTCGGCGTCGGCGCTGGTCAGGGGGGCAAGTCGGGCTGCGTGGCCAGGCGGATCGGCTGCGGGCCGGGCCGGGCCGAGCATCACCAGCGGCCCGAACATCTGGTCGTCGGTGACCCCGATGGCCACCACGTCGTCGCCCGCCCGCGCCTCGGCGGCGGGCGCCAGCGATAGCCCGTAGTGCCCGAGCAAGGTGGCGACCTCGACTGGCGGCAGCCAGCCGCCGTCGGGCCGGGCCGCCAGGAAGGCGTGCACCAGTCCCCGGCTCTGCTCCGCGTCCACGTCGGAGAGGGTCGGGCACCACGGCGTGCGGCGTGGCGCGCCACTGCGCGTACCGGGCCGCGCGGGCGAGCGCCCGGGCCGCCGCCTCCGGGTAGGCGTAGGCGGGGACCTTGCCGCGCCGGGTGTCCAGGGTCCGGACCGCCTCCGGCTGGTTGAGCACCACCGCCGCGAGGGGCACGCTGAGCTCGGCGTCCTCGATGGCCGAGAGCAGGTCGCCGGTCGCGCCGGTGCGCAGCACCAGCGCGATGATCGCGTGCACTTCCTCGTCGGCCGCGAGCACCTCGAGCGCCTGGCGGAAGTCGTCGGCGGAGACCGTGGCGACGGTGTCGACCGGCCCGCTCACGGAGCCGCCGTCGGGGACGAGGGCGCGCAGCAGCTGCTCCGTCTGGCCGTGCGGGTGGTGCACCGTGAGCCCCAGGTCGGTGCAGGCGTCGGCCGCGAGCACGCCCGCGCCGCCGACGTTGGAGACGATCGCCACCGTGCGGCCGACCGGAGGCGGCTGGGTGGCGAGCAGCGCGGTCGCCCCCATCAGCTCGCCGAAGCTCGCGGTGGCGATGATCCCGGCCTGCTCGAACAGCGCCTCCCTGGTGACCAGCGGGGTGGCGGTGGACGAGGTGTGGGTCGCGGCGGCGCGCTGGCCCGCCTCGCTCCGTCCGGCGTGCACCGTGATCACCGGTATTCGCGCGCCCACCCGGCGGGCGGTCCGCGCGAACTTGCGGGGGTTGCCGAACGACTCGATGTAGAGCACCGCGACCCGGGTCTGCCCGTCCCGCTCCCACCACATGAGCATGTCGTTGCTCGACACGTCGAGCTTGTTGCCGACCGACGCGAACGACGAGATCCCGATCCCGAGCCGGGTGAGATGGTCGACCATCGCGAAGCCGAGACCGCCGGACTGCATGACCAGGCCCGCCGTGCCCGGCGTCGGGTTGGCGGCCGCGAACGTGGCGTCGAGGCCGATCGAAGGCACCGCGATCCCGAAGCAGTTCGGGCCGATCAGCCGCATCCCGTACCGACGGCAGACGGCGAGCAGGCTGGCCCCGGCGGCGGCGTCGACGGCGGCCGCGAACACCACCAGACCGCGCACCCCGAGCCGGCCGCAGGCCTCGGCCGCGTCGATGACCTCGGCCGGCGGCACCGCCAGGAGCGCGAGGTCGGGCGTCTCAGGCAGGCTGGCGACATCAGGAAAGCAGGGCACCCCGGCGATCTCCTGGGCATTCGGGTTCACCGCGTACAGCTGGCCCGCGTAGCCGGCGGACTTGATGTTCTCGAGTACCGACCGGCCGACCGTGCCCGGCCGCCTGCTCGCGCCGATCACCGCCACGGAACCGGGCTGGAACACCGGCCGGAGGCTGGCCACGTTGGCGGCCCGCTCGCGGGCCGCGACCGTGTCCAGGTACGCGTCGAACTGCAGTCCGTCGTCGTCCGGGGGCAGCGGGATGGTGATCGTGATCACGCCGTCTTCGCGCCTGGTGCGGACGGGCAGGCCGGCGTCGGAGAAGACGCGCAGCATGCCGGTGTTCTCCGACAGCGTCTCGGCCACGAACGTCTCGACCTGCCGGGCGCGGGCCAGCGAGACCAGGTGCTCGAGGAGCAGGGTGGCGATGCCCCGCTGGTGCATGGTGTCGGCGACCGCGAACGCGACCTCGGCCGTCTTGCCGCCGCTGTCCCGCTCGACCTCGTAGCTGGCCAGGCCGACGACCTGGCCGCCGTAGAGGGCGAGCAGGGCGGCGTGGTCGAGGCCGGGTTCCCTGGTGACGCGGCGCGCCTCGAGCTCGGCCGCGGTCCTGCTCAAGCTGAAGAAGCGCAGGTAAGCGTTGCCGGGCGACATCTCCTGGTGCATCGCCTGGACGGCGTCGAAGTCGGCCGCCCCGGCCGGCCTGATCTCGACCGTCCGCCCGTCGGCCAGCAGCGCGTACACTCCGGCGGGCTTCATGAACGGCTCGCCCATGCGCTAGTCCGCCCTTCGGGAGCGTCGCCGATAAGCCACCTCCACCGTATGCCGGGCCGCCAGCGCGGCCGGAGCCGGGGAGCGCCCGCGTGGCGCGGGGCGCGGCAGGCCTACCCCCGACGTGGCTCCCAGCTGAAGAACCGGATGGCGACCAGCAGCCCGGCCGCGCCCCAGGCCGCCACCACCAGGACATCCGTCCAGCTGAAGGAGGTGCCGATGAAGCCGGCCTGCATGCTGAGGACGAAGTGGCGCACGGGAAATATCCGGGCGAGCCAGAGGATCCAGGACGGCGTCTTATCGTCGAACGGGATGAAGATACCGGACAGGAACTCAACCGGCAGGATGACCGCGTTGACGACCGCCGCGGCCGCGTCGCCGTTGGGGATGGCGGCGCTCAGCGCCAGGCCAAGCGCGCAGAACGTGGCCGAGCCGACCAGCACCGCGACGACGACCCGCAGCAGGGTCGCCCCGGTGGGAACCGACGCGTGGTAGAGGCCGCTGCCGAACGCGACCGTGAGCACCACCAGCAGGACCGCGACGAATATCGCGTGCAGGATGCGGGCGCCGAGGAACGACGCGGCCGGCAGCGGCGTGCCGCTTATCCGCTTGAGTATGCCGCGTTCCCGCTGGAAGCTGATGGAGATCGCGATGTTGTTGAAGCAGGCTGAGATGACGGCGAAGCACGCCATCGAGGCCACGTAGTAGGTGGACGTGTCGATCGTCCGGCCGCCAATCCGCACGGTGGAGTGGCCGAGCAGGGCGGTGAAGATCACCAGGAACATGAGCGGGAACGCGAACGTGAAGAACGCCGAGGCCGGATTTCGCCAGAACGCCTTGTTCACGTATCTGAACTGGACGCCGGTCAGCCGCAGGGTGGTCATGCGTGGTCCCCGGTTCCATCGGTGAGCGCCAGATACACGTCCTCAAGGGTCGGCCTGGTCACCTCGAGTCCGTCGAGCGCGACGTGATTGCCGAGCGCCCAGCCGGTCAGCGTGTGCAGGTCGGCGACCACGTCCGAACTGGCGATCTCGGTGACCCCGTCGGCGGTGCTCGTCGCCGCCAGCCCGTCCGGCGCAGCGGTGCCTCCTGGCGACCGGTATCGGATGAAAGCAGGCGCGACGTTCCGATCGCCGAGGGTGTCGGGCGGTCCCTCGGCGACGATCCGCCCGGCTGCGATGACGGCCGCCCGGTCCGCCAGGTACTGCGCCTCGTCCATGTAGTGCGTGGTCAGCAGCACCGTCTTGCCGAGCGAGGCCAGGCTCTTGATGATCTCCCATGCCTCGCGCCGGGCGGACGGATCGAAGCCGGTGGTCGGCTCGTCGAGAAACAGCAGGTCGGGGTCGCCGACCAGGGCGACCGCCATGTCAAGACGCCGAACCTGACCGCCCGACAGCGTGTTGACCCGGCTCTTGCGCTTGCCGCCCAGGCCGACCAGGTCGATCACCTCCTGCGACGAGCGGGGCCTGGGGTAGAAGCCGGCGTACATCGCGACGGTCTCCGCCACGGTCAGGTACTGGTCCACGCCGGGCTGCTGGAGCACGATGCCGACCCGGGGCTTGATCTTGGCCCGTTCCCGGCCCGGATCATGACCGAGCACCGAGACCTCGCCGCCGTCCCTGTCCCGGTACCCCTCGAGGATCTCGACGGTGGTCGTCTTGCCCGCCCCGTTCGGCCCGAGCAGCGCGAAGATCTCCCCTGACCTGATTTCCAGGTCGATACCGCGCACCGCCCGCACCGAGCCGTACGACTTGACGAGGCCACGCACGCGCACCGCAGGCGACTGATCAGACATGGGCAAAGCACATCGCACTACGCGCTACCGCACAAGGCGGGCAGCGTTACGGTCGGGGGAATTCGCCCGCCAGAGTCGGCCCGGTCCGTTCGAGATGACGGAGCGGGGAATGGAGGTGGCGGGCCACCTGGACGCGGCGGCCCGCCACTGACTGCCTTGCCGTTCTGGCTTACTCGGCGCCGAAGGACTTGATCTCGTTGAGCTCGGCCTCGCTGAGCTCGCGCGGAACCTCGCCCTTGGCGTGCTTGGCCGACTGCACCTGCTGCCGGATCTTCTCCACGATCTCCGGGTTGGCGAGCGTGGTGATGTCCCCGGTGTCGGTGAAGTTCGAGGTCGCGGCGATCACCCGGCGCATGATCTTGCCGGACCTGGTCTTCGGCATGTCGGGCACGATCCAGATGTTCTTGGGCCGGGCGATCTTGCCGATGTCCTTGACGATCGCGTCCCTGACCTTGGCCTCGATCTCGGCCGAGGGGGCGAAGCCGGGCTTGAGCGAGACGTACATCTCGACCACCCGGCCGCGGACGTCGTCCACCACCGGGACCGCGGCCGCCTCGGCGACCTCGTTGACCGTGAGCGCGACCGACTCGAGTTCCTTGGTGCCGAGCCGGTGGCCCGCCACGTTGATCACGTCGTCGACCCGGCCGAGGATGCGGAAGTAGCCGTCGGCCGCCTCAGTGGCGCCGTCGCCGGCGAAGTAGGGCCAGTCGCGCCAGTCGGTGGACTTCGGGTCCTTGTTGTACTTGGCGTAGTAGGTCGAGACGAACCGTTCAGGCTGGCCCCAGATCGTCTGGAAGACGCCCGGCCACGGGTTGCGGATGACGATGTTGCCGGCCTTGCCGCTGCCCGCCGGCACCTCGTTGCCGTCCTCGTCGAGGATGACCGGGAGGATGCCGAGGGCGGCCGGGCCGCAGGAGCCTGGCTTGGCCGGGTCGATGCCCGGCAGCGTGGAACCGAGGAAGCCGCCGGTTTCCGTCTGCCACCAGGTGTCGACGATGACCGCCTCGCCCTTGCCCACGCTCTCGTAGTACCAGCGCCAGACCTCGGGCTCGATCGGCTCGCCGACCGTGGTCATGTGCTTGAAGTGGTAGTCGTACTTGGCGGGCTCGTCCGGGCCGACCTTGCGGAGCATCCGGATCGCGGTGGGCGAGGTGTGGAAGATGTTCACGCCGAGCTGCTTGGCGACCCGCCACGGGCGTCCGGCGTCCGGGTAGTTCGGGGTGCCCTCGTAGAGGACGCTGGTGGTGCCGAGGGCGAGCGGGCCGTAGACGATGTAGGAGTGGCCGGTGATCCAGCCGATGTCCGCCATGCACCAGTACGTGTCATCGGGGTGGATGTCCTGGTAGAACTTCGACGTGCCGGCCACGTAGGAGAGGTATCCGCCGGTGGAGTGCTGGCAGCCCTTCGGGCGGCCGGTGGTGCCGCTGGTGTACATCAGGAACAGCGGGTCGGTCGCCTGCAGCGCGACCGGCTCGACGATCTCGCCCTTGTGCGCGGCCAGCAGGTCGTCGACGAAGACGTCCCTGCCCTCCACCATCGGCGTGGCGGCCGAGTACTGGCCGGGGTAGCGGCGGAAGACGAGAACCTTGTCGACCTGCTGGCCTTCCTTCGCCGCCGCTTCGACCGCCTCGTCCGCCTTGACCTTGTGGTCGAGCAGCTCGCCGCTGCGGTAGTACCCGTCGACCGTGACCAGCACGGTCGAGCCGGAGTCGGCGATCCGGTGCCCGGCCGCGGTGCCTGAGAATCCGGCGAACACCTGCGAGTGGACGATGCCGAGCCGGGCCGCGGCCAGCATCGCGACCGGCAGTTCCGGGACCATCGGCATGTGGAACGTGATGCGGTCGCCCGCCTTCAGCCCCAGGTCCTTCAGCACCGCCGCGAACTCGTTGACCCGGACGTAGAGCTCTCGGTAGGTGATGGCCTGGTGCGCCTCGCTCTCCGGCTCGGGCACCCAGATCAGCGCGGCCTTGTTGGCCTTGTCGGCGAGGTGCCGGTCGACGCAGTTGTAGGAGGCGTTCAGCTCCCCGCCGACAAACCACTTCCAAAACGGCGCGCTGGACGTGTCGAGCACCGTGTCCCACGGCTTGAACCAGGTCAGCAGGTCCGCGTAGGCGGTGAAGCTGTCGGGGAACTTGTCCTCGGTGAACTGCTCGCGGATCGCCGGGTCGGACGCGTTGGCCTGGGCGACGAACGAGGGCGGGGGCGGGTAGTAGCCTTCGTCCCGCCAGTGCACCGCGATGAGCGCCTCGGAGGATTCAGATACCTCGTCGTCGTCGTCGGTCACGTCGTTGAGATCGTCAGCCATGTCTATCTCCTCCGCGTCCCTGCGTTGGCGCGCCTTGCGGCGCCGATACTGATCGCGTTAGCGCCTCGGGTGACTCACCGCGGGCGTAATCCAAACTTAACGCTCCAGGCCGGCTCTCACCATGGGTCAATGGCCCAGTGTGTCCGGTGTTTCGGCTGTGCGGGCCTTGGCGCACGCGGCGGGATCAACCGAGGGAGGTCGCCGGCGCCTGGCGCGGCCAGGAGATCATGGCCAGCGTCGGAGTGCGAACCTCCGGGAAGGCCTCGTCCATCCCGGTGATGCGCATGATCCGCAGCAGCGACGGGCGGGCCGCCGTCAGCTTGAGTGAGTGGCCGGACCGCCGGGCGTACCCCGCCACCCGGGCGAGCACGCCCAGGCCGGCCGCGTCGCAGAAGGTCAGCTCGGCCAGGTTCATCGTCACCGGCCCGTTCTGGCTGTCCACAACGTCGCGCAGGTACGCGTAGGCCTGGTCGGCCGTCGCGATGTCAAGCTCCCCGGTAAACCTGACCGTCGCCTTTCCATCGGTCGCGACCTGATAGGCAAGCTCAAGCTGGAGCGTGCGCGGAAAGTCAACCGTTGCCCCCATGTCCCCGTTCTTCTCCGCAGGCGCGGCCTGGTTCCCCACGACTCGGCTCACGCTTCCCATCAAAATGTCCCCTTCCAGATCGTAGTGAACCAAACGGTCTGTTCGCACCAACCTCGTCTCAAATCGCCACAACTCGGAACGGGTGTCACCCGGCTTCGGTAGCAAGTGAAGTCCACGAACCTTACGGCCGCACCGCGCATTCACTGAATAAAACGTGAGAACAGGCCCGTTGGTTCTCACGTTTCGCAGGTACTCCACTGTGTTAACAGTGGATCACGCACAGTAAATTCCGTCGCTCCCGGGGTGCCTTGACCGTCCGGCCCGCCGAGTGTCCCCGGGACTGGACTGCCAGCGCGGGAAACACTACGCCCCGTACTCTTATACCTGCACAACCGGCGCACGGGCGTCAGTTGGGGATAAGAGGTAGGCGATGATGCGCATCCGGGGCAGCGTGGCGATCGACCTGGGCACGGTCAACACGCTCATCTGGGTGGCCGGCCGCGGGATCGTGCTCGACGAGCCGTCCGCCATCGCCGTTGACTCGGGGACCGGCGGGTCGTGGCGATCGGCACCGCGGCCGACGCCCTGGCCGAGAAGGAGCCGCAGGACATCAACGTCATCCACCCGTTGCGGGACGGCGTGATCGCCGATCTGGACGCGACGGCGGAGATGCTGCACGGCTTCCTGCGCAAGGCCGGGTCGGGCGGGCCGCTGCGCAGGAACGCGCTGGTGTGCGTGCCGAGCGGCGCTACCTGGGTGGAACGGCGCTCGGTGGCGGCCGCGCTCGAGGCGCGCAGGCGGTACTCGGTGGAGCTGATCGACGAGCCGGTCGCGGCCGCGGCCGGGGCCGGCCTCGACCTCGACGGCAGGCGCGGGCGGGTTCATCGTCGACGTGGGCGGCGGGACGACCGAGGTCGCGGCGGTCGCCGGCTGGCGCGTGGTGCGCGCGGAAAGCCTGCGGATGGCGGGCAACGCGATGGACGAGGCGATCGTGAACGCGGCCAGGAGCGGCCTGGGCCTGATCCTGAGCCAGCGGGCGGCGCGTCAGCTCAAGGTCGAGCTCGGCCTCACCGGCGGTCAGGACGGCTGGGCGGAGGCGGTCGGCCTCGACGCCGCCCGCCGGACACCGCGGCTTGAGAAGGTGCCCGGCGAGCTCGTCGCGGCCGCGCTCGTGCCGGTGGTGTCCGCCATCGGCCGTACCGTGCAGCAGGTCCTGTCGGACATCCCGGCCGGGCTGGCGGAGGACGTCATGCGGGGCAAGGTCCGGCTGACCGGCGGCGGAGCGCTGCTGCCGGGTCTGGCCAACCGGATCGAGTCGATCGCCGAGATCAGCGCGGTCGTGGCGGAGGACCCGCTGCGCTGCGTGGTCCGCGGCGCGGCGCTGATGATCGAGAACGGTCACCCGGTGGGTGGGTGAAGGGCAGGTCATCCGGTGCGGGTGAGGCGGCCCGGCTCATAGCGCGCCCGCCAGTCCCAGGGCGCCGTTGACGATGAGCACGGCCCCCCCGGCACCCAGCGCGTAGACCACGACGGTCCTGCCGTTCGCGCGCAGCCAGCCGTTGAGCACCGCGAGTCGTTGCGTCGTGGCGTCAGGGGCGGCTAGGTAGCCGACCAAGGGCAGCCAGACGACGATGACCGTGATCGTCACGACGATCACCAGGGCCAGCACGATGAGCGGCACGCTGGCGTCGGACGTGGCGATGACCTGGACTGCCGCGATGAAGGTAGCCCCTGGAGCGAACACCAGGAGACCGGTCATGAAGGCGATTCGCGGCGACGGGCGGGCCATCAATCTGGCCATGAACCCCGGCCGCCGCTGGGTGCCAGGATCGGTCTCGCGGGGTTTGCGGACGGTGTAGAAAACGGCGCCGATCAGGGCGAGAACTCCCAGACCGAGCCGCAGCCCGAAGCGAGGGTCGTGACCGCGCGGCAGGTTGAGGCCGGTGATCCGGATCACGACGAGTAGCGCGACGGCCGTCGCCACGGTCATGATCACCGCGCCGGCTACGTACAGCAGCGCCATCGTCCTGGGGTTGGCTGAGCTCAGGTAGACCGCCATGACCAGCAGGGCGGTGGGTGAGACGCTGGCAAGCACGGCGAACCCGGCCGCCTGGGCAAGCACGGTCATGATCGCGCTGCCGTCTCGGCACCACCCGCCCGGCTGCCGATCAGCTCGATCAGCCCCAGCGCCACCAGTAGCAGTATCACGATCCAGATGGCGACCGCCAGCGTCGGCTGGCCCCAGAAGACGAAGATCAGGGCGGCGAGCGCGATGACTCCGATCTGCAGCACCCGCTTATGCGCGGCGGTCCACGCGCCCACCGGGCCGGCCTGCAGGCCCCTACTCTCGATCCGGGTGCGCAGCCAGTCGACGCCAGCCGTCACGGCCCGCCGGGTCTGCACCGCGACGCTAGACGGGCCGGTGAGGAACGCTCCGGCGGCGACCACGAGGCCGACCACGAGGAGCAGCCGCAGCCCGTCCTTGATGAACCTGATAAACGTGTCGTACAGCGCCGCGGCCGCGTCGGCCGGGAGCGTCGACTGCGGCACGCTGTTCAGGTAGATGCCGCGCGCTATCGCCAGCGCGGCGCCGAGGACGAGCATCGAGGCCGACAGCCCGAGGGCCGCGCCAAGCAGCGCGCGCCGCCGACTGCGGGCGATGTAGATGCCCGCCGCGAGCAGCGCAAGCGACAGAAACGGCAGTACCCATTTCAGCGTGGTGAGGAGGCGGTAGCCCGACTGCGCCTTGGACAGGTCCGGCGCCTCGAACAGGGCAAAGGTGGGATTGACGGCCGGAAGCTTCGCCGCTAGGGAGAACCCCTGATTGGCAAGTGCCTGCTCCGCCTGGGCGATGAACGGGCCGAGCGAGATCGTCACCTTGCCGTTGACGACGTCGATCGCGCCGCCGCCCTGGCCGGACAGCACCCTCACCAGCCCCGCGTGAGCCGTCCTGTTCGCCGCTACCCAGACCTTGGCCATGGCCGGACTGGCGACCACCCGGGCCACCGCGGTGCCCACGAACCCGTTGATTCCGCTGGAGATGGGACCGGAGAAATTCTTCAGCAGAGCCGACAGGCGCGGCACGTTGCTCTTCGAGAGCTGCCCGGCCGCCTGGTTCACCACCGCATTGACGTCGAGCTGGCTGGTGATGGCGGACGTGATCTTGGCGCTCAGCGCCGCCTGGATCGCCGGGTTCCCGATCAGCGGCGTTACGTTCGCCACATACCGGTCGGTGTTGGAGACCTGGTTAGCCGCCCAGACGCCGAGAACCGAGATCGGGGCGAGCACGCAGCCGAGGACGATCGCCACCGCCGCGACGGGAGCCCGCCAGCGGCCGCGACGCGATCGGTGGCCGGCCGTGGCGAGCGGGGGGGTGCCGTTCCCGCCCGCCCGGTGCGCGCGCAGCGAGCTGACCTCGGCGCGCAGCCGCTCAAGCTCGGCGTGCTCGTCTTCCGCGTTCCCGGGCCCGGCCATCGCGCCGGACCCGGGGCTGTCGCTTGACACCGCTCGCTCCCGTTGGGCGTAAGCCTCGTCAGTCTTCCTGCGCGAAGGCCTCGCGAAGCTTGGCTTCCTGGTCCTCGGACAGGTTGGTGGTGATCAGCTCGGCCTCGCTGTTCTGGAACTCGTTCCTGACGCGGTCGAACACGGCGTCCGAGCTGAGCAGGAACAGCGCCGAGGTGCCCGGGGTGACCTTGTCTCGCACCGTCTTGATGAACGAGTCGCTGATCCCGACGTCGCCCAGCGAGCCGAGCAGCGCGCCGGTGGCGGCGCCGATGGCCAGGCCGAGGATCGGGATGAAGAAGATCAGGCCGAACAGCAGGCCCCAGAAGCCGCCGCCGAGCGCCCCGCCCTTCTTCATGTCGTGCATCTGTTCCGTCTTCGGCTTCTTGCGCCCCGCTTCCCAGCTGACCACGGCCGCGTCGAGGACCTGGATCAGTCCCTGGTTCTGCAGGCCTTTCAGCTTGTCCAGCGCCGCGTCGGCGCCGAACGGTGTCTCGAACTTCCAGACGGTAAGGGATGACATCTCGACTCCGTTTCGTTGGTCCGCAGCGCAGCCGTCGTAACGGCCGTCGCCCGAGCAGCATGTGCCCGTTCCTGCGGTGGTCGCCCTCACCCGCGACGGGTGAACCTGCGCAGCCCCCGGCCGCGCTCACTCCCGATGGGTGACGTCGTCCCGGCGAGCCAGACAGCGCGCCGGGGACGCAGCCCGATCACACGAGGTGCAGACGGCGGCCGCGGGCGATGGCGGCCCGCCGGGAGGTGACGCCCGAGCTTGCGGTAGACCGACCGCAGGTGCGTCTTGACCGTGTTGACCGAGAGGAACAGGGCGTCCGCGATCTCCTGGTTGGTCAGGTAGGAGGGCAGCAGCCGCAGCACGGCTAGCTCGCTGAGGGTGAGCGGCGGCGACTCCACGTCGGCCCGGGTGCCGCTCGCGGGCAGCTGGCAGACGAAGCGCTCGCGGACCCGGGCCGCGAAGGCGACCGCGCGGCTGGACGGCGGGATCAGGATCGCGATGGCCGAGTGGACCCCCATGCCGGCCTCGAGGAACGGCCGGTACGCGCCGTGCGGTTCGGCCAGCGCGAGCGCGTGCTCGAGCAGCGCGGCCGCATCGTCGGCGGTGCCGAGCCGCCGGTTGGCGACGGCGGCGACGAGCAGCGCCGTGATCTGGTCCCTGAGCGTGACCCCGGCCGTGTCCAGGCATTCGCCCGCCGCCTTGAGCGCGCCGGCCGGGTCGCCGTCGGCCAGCAGCAGCCGCGCTCGGGCCAGGATCTGATCCGCTCGCTGCCGATCCGATGTCGTCTCGTGGTCGGCGTCGCCCGGCATCTCGACGGCCGTGCTGGCCAGCGCCGCCGCCGCCAGCGCGACATCGCCCGCCCGGAGCTCGATGTCGGCATCGAGGATCGCTGCCGCGACCGGATCGAGGCCGCGCTCGCGGACCAGCCGGGCCAGGCTGCGGGCGGCGGTGACATCGCCCCCCGCGAGCGCTGCCCGCGCCCTGATCAGCGCGCCCACCGCCTCGACGTCGGGCTCGGCAGGCCGCCGTCCGACGGCGGCGAGGCCGGCCTCGTCAAGCGTCGGCCCGGCCGACGCGAGATCATCGCGGTCGAGGGCGAGCTGCGCGGCGGCGAGGACGATCAAGCCCGCGGCGTCGGGGTCGACCGCACTGCGCTCTTGCCGGCCGATGATCTCGGCCGCCGCCCTGAGGTCGCCGTAGAGCGCCTCCGCCAGCGCCTGCCAGCCGTGCGCGCGGGCCAGCAGCCCGGCCAGCCCGGCCGCCTCGAGCTGCCGGACCGCGTGCCTCAGCTCGCGCCGCGCGTCCGCTATCTCCCAGCGGCGCAGCCGGGCGGTGCCCAGGGCGAGCCAGAGCGTGCCGAGCGCCCGGTGGGCGGGCAGCGTGCCCGCGGTCGCCTGCGCGCGTTCGGCCAGCATCCGGCCGCGGGCGAGGGTCGGCTCGTCGGCGGTGTGCATCACCCGCAGCGCCGCCAGCCAGAGCTCGACCACCGGCCGGACGGCCGGCGCGCAGCCGCCCATCGTCTGCTGCGCCCGGTCCAGGTAGGCGATGGCGCACTCCGGGCCGCCGCGGCACAGCCGGGCCGCCCCCAGCGCCGTCGCGACAGCCGGGTCATCCGCCCGGCGATCGGCCGGGAACCGGCCGATGACCGCCTCGAGCTCGGCCGCCCGGCCGCCGAGGGCGGCCGCGATGCCCACTTCCGCCAGCGCGCGCGATGCGAAGTCCCAGTCACCCGCCTCGACCGAGCACCGGACCGCCGCCACCGCCTCCCCGCGCGCGGCATGCCACCGCGCCGCCCGGCCTGCCAGCACCGGCACCTCGGCCGGGAGCTGACGGCGGAGCTCGGCCGTCAGCAGATCACGCAGGAACGGGTGATAGCGGTACTGACCGGCGCTGTCCCTGGCTACCAGGCTGTTCTCGCGGACGAGCCGGTCGAGCACCCGCGCGCCGCCGGAGCCGCCGGTCAGCCAGTCGGCGAAGTCGCCGGTGAGCCGCTCGGCCATGCTCGTCCTGAGCAGGAACTGGCGGATCCCGGCCGGCTGCCGGTCCAGGATCTCGTCGCGGAGGTAGTCGGCGGCGGCCGGATCGCTGCCGACATGGCTGATGGTGCCGGAACCCCGCCGGGTCGCGTGCGCGGCCAGCCGCAGCCCCGCCATCCAGCCCTCTGTGTAACGGAGCAGCTCGTCGCGTTCCGCTGCCGCGACCTGGAGGCCGAGCTTGGCCAGGTACGCGTCCGCCTCGACGCTTGCGCAGGCCAGGTCGCTCGCGTCAAGCTCGGCCAGGTCGCCGCCGATCCGCATCTTCGCCAGCTGCAGGCCGGGCGCGTACCGTCCGGACAGGATGAGCCGCAGGCCGACCGGGGCGTGATGGACCAGGAAGCTGAGCTCGGGCAGCACGCTGCCGCCGGCCAGCGTGTGCACGTCATCGAGTACCAGCGTGATCAGGGAGCCGGAGCCCCGGACCGCGTCCGCCAGGCTGACCGACAGGTCGTCGGACGCGGCGCGGCTGCGGGGCACCAGGACGGGCTCGGGGGGCGGCGGCGCGGCCGACCCGTCGGCTAGCGCGGCGGCCACATTGGCCCAGAACCTGGACGGGTCCCGGTCGCCCTCATCGACCGTGAGCCAGGCGACCCGTGACGACCGGGCCGCTGACTGGGCCCAGATCGCGCAGGCCAGGGTCTTCCCGGCGCCGGCCGGCGCCGTGATCACCGTCACCGGGTGAGCGGCGGCCCGCTCGATCAGGCCGGTAACGCGGGGCCGGTTCAGCACGTCGGCGGTCAGCGCCGGCACCCGCAGCTTGTCACCCCGAAGCCCGGGGTTCATCCTGGTATCACCTATAACGGCGGCCGCACGCGCCATTTATCCCCCTGCATCCTCTGCATTCACTTCCGCATCGGCTCCCGTGACCGGGGAAGGTACCCCTAGCTGACGCCGGTCAACCGGCCTACACCCACGCTGGGTGATATCTCACCTACTTACAGTGAGTAAATTCCGATCCCGCGAGGCCTGATCGCCCAGGGCGTAGCCGCTGGCCGCCGCGGCAGGAAGAGGCGGGCACGAGCGCGGTGTTTACCCGGTGTTGGGTACAAAAAGTGGCCGCTAGGGAAATAAGCCAAGCACTGGGACACCGTCGGCTGCGGATGCTCGTCGGCCGGCCAGAAGGGTGCGTCCGATGAGCAAGCAAGCCTCGACCCCGCCGCCGGGCGATAAGCCGACGCCAGGGAAGACACCGCCGCCGCCGCCGCGCGTGGCGGCACTCGCTGCTGCCGTTGGCGATCATCGTCGCGTTCTTCCTCTGGATCTTCCTGTCGCCGCTGCACGGGTCGTCGTCGACCAACCTCACCTTCACGCAGTTCCAGAACGACCTGACCGCGAAGACCGTCAAGACGGTGAACATCCCGCAGGGCACCGGCACCGCGACCGGCACGCTGAAGAACGGCACCAACTTCACGGTGACCCTCCCGTCGCCGCAGCCGGACTCGCTGGCGACCGAGCTGACCGCGTCCGGGGCGGCGACGACCTATACCGCCCCGTCGTCGGGGTTCGGTTCTGAGCTGTTGTCGTGGCTGATCCTGATCGCTGCCGCTCGCGCTGCTTCTGCTGGTTCTGGTTCCGGCTGTCGCGGGGCGCGGCCGGTGGCGGGGCGATGGGCGGGGTGCTCGGCGTCGGCAAGTCCCGGGCGAAGGTGTTCGACGAGGAGCGGCCGTCGACCACGTTCGCCGACGTGGCCGGCTACGACGGCGCGAAGGCCGAGATCAGCGAGGTCGTCGACTTCCTGCGCACGGCCCGAGCGGTTCGCGCGGGCCGGCGCCGTGGTCCCGCGCGGGGTGCTGATGGTCGGCCCGCCCGGCACCGGTAAGACGCTGCTCGCCCGGGCGGTGGCGGGCGAGGCGGACGTGCCGTTCTTCTCGGTGTCCGGGTCCGGTTTCGTGGAGCTGTTCGTCGGCGTCGGCGCGGCCCGGGTCCGCGACCTGTTCGCCGAGGCCCGCAAGCGGGCGCCGTCGATCATCTTCATCGACGAGATCGACGCGATCGGGCAGCGCCGGGCCGGGTCGGGCGCGGTCGTCTCCAACGACGAGCGGGAGCAGACCCTCAACCAGCTGCTGGCGGAGATGGACGGCTTCGACCCGTCGGCGGGCGTCGTGGTCCTCGGCGCGACCAACCGGCCCGAGGTGCTCGACCCGGCGCTGCTGCGCCCGGGCCGGTTCGACCGGCAGGTCACGATCCCGCTGCCGAACGTCACCGAGCGGGCCGCGATCCTCAAGGTGCACGTCCGCGGCAAGAAGCTCGCGCCCAACGTCGACCTGACCGTGGTCGCCCGGGGCACCCCCGGGTTCTCCGGCGCGGACCTGGCCAACCTGGCCAACGAGGCCGCGATCTTCGCCGTCCGCGACAACCGCGACGTGATCACCGCCGACGACTTCTTCGCCGCCCGGGACCGGGTCATCCTCGGCCGCCGGGAGGGATCGAACGTGCTGCTGCCCGAGGAGAAGCACGCGGTCGCGGTGCACGAGTCCGGCCACGCCCTGGTCGCGGCGCTGGCCGAGCACGCCGACCCGGTCGCGAAGGTCACGATCCTGCCGGCCGGGCAGGCCCTCGGCGTCACCGAGCAGCTGCCCCTGGTCGAGCGGCACATGTACGGGGAGGACTACCTGCTACGACTCGCTGGCCGTGCGGCTCGGCGGCCGGGCGGCGGAGCTCGTCGTCCTCGGCCAGGGCTCGACCGGGGCGGGCAACGACCTGGCCGGGCGCGACCGACCTGGCCACCAAGATGGTCCGCGAGTTCGGGATGTCCGCCGTCCTCGGCCCGGTCGGCTACCCCGAGGGCGGCTCGGTCTTCCTCGGCGGCGGCGGCCCCGGCATGTCCAGCCGCCCCTACGCCGAGGCGACCCAGGCCGCGATCGACGGCGAGGTCTCCAAGCTGCTGCGCCAGGCCGAGGCCCGCGCGGTCGAGGAGCTCACCAACCACCGGGCCGAGCTCGACGCCCTGGTCAGCCTCCTGCAGGAGAAGGAGACGGTCGACGGCGAAGGACGTCTACCGGCTGGCGGGCCGCCCCGACAAGTCGGCCGGGCTGGCGGCCCCGCCGATGGTGGTCGCCCCGCACCCGGCCGATGCGCAGGCCGCTGGAACCGGGATTGCCAGCGCCGACGGCTCGACGTCTGACTCGTAGCGGTAAGGCCGTCGTCGCCCGGTCGGCGGTTCCGGCACCAGGGTCCCAGCCGGCCCCGGTGCCGGATAGTCTCGGAGGCATGGCCCATGGCATCGCCGCGCTCCCGGAGTTCATCCCCAGCCCGCCGATTAACGCATTTCACGTCGGCCCGCTGGAGATTCACTTCTACGCCCTTGGCTACATCATCGGGATCACGCTGGCGATCCTGATCACCAGGCGGCGCTGGCGCGCGCTCGGCGGCAACCCGGACCTGGTCAACGACATCGCGCTCTGGGTCGTGCCCGCGGGCATCATCGGCGGCCGCATTTACTTCGACATCACCACGCCCGACGACATCCCGCACGTCTGGTACGGGGCGTTCGCCGTCTGGACCGGCGGCCTCGGCATCTGGGGCGGCGTCGCGCTCGCGGCCGCGGTCGGGGCCTGGCGGCTGCACCGGCTCGGCATCACCGTGGGCCCGTTCGCGAACGCGATCGCCCCGGCGCTGCTCGTCGCCCAGGCGGTCGGCCGGATCGGCAACTATTTCAACAAGGAGCTCTTCGGCAAGCCGACAACGCTGCCGTGGGGCCTGGAGATCCCGTACTCCTACCGGGTGACGGGCGGTATCCCGGCCGCAGGATCTGCACTTCGCGACCTTCCAGCCGTCATTCCTGTACGAGCTGATCTGGGATCTGGCCCTGGCGGCGTTCCTGGTCTGGCTCGGGCACCACGCCAGGATGAAGCCGTGGAGCCTCTTCGCGCTGTACGTCGCCGGCTACTCGGCCTATCGCATTTTCGAGGAGACGATCAGGATCGACTCCTCCGAGTACTTCCTCGGCCTGCGGCTGAACATGTTCGTCGCGATCGCCCTGACCGTGGTCGGGCTGGTCTGGTTCGCCCTCGCCCAGCGCCGTCCCGAGCGGCCCTTCACCGTGCTCCCGGCCAGCGCGGCGGGATCGGTTGACGACGTCAAGCCGGACGAGGCGGCCGCCGTCACGGCCGACCCGGAGGACGCCGCCGAGCCGTTCAGACGCGCGGTTCCGATGGGGCGCGGAGCGCCGCAGTCAGACGCGACGGCCGCCGAGTCGCCTGCCGCCGGAGCAGGCCGGGGCGGACGACGCCACAGTCGCGACGGTCCGTTCTGACGAATGATTTTTTAAGGCCGCCGCGATGCCGGCGACCTTCGCCCCTGTCGCCTTGATCAGGTCGGCGGGGGCGATCTCCATCTGCAGGCCGCGGCGGCCGGCGCAGCAGAACATCGCGGCGAGCTCGAGCGCGGAGGCGTCGATGACGATGGGCAGCCGCCGCTTCTGCCCGACCGGGGAGATGCCGCCGACGACGTAGCCGGTGGCGCGCTCGGCGGCGGCGGCGTCGGCCATGACCGCCTTCTTGCCGCCGACGGCGGCGGCGAGCGCCTTGAGGTCGAGATGCCGGCTGACCGGCACCACGCCGACCGCCAGGGCGCCGCCGTCCACCGTCGCCACCAGCGTCTTGAACATCCGCTCGGGCGGGACGCCGAGGGCCGCGCTCGCCTCAAGGCCGAATGAGTCGGCCCGCGGATCGTGCGTGTACTCGTGCAGGGCGAACCGGATCTTCGCCCGCTCGAGGGCGATCGTCGCCGTGGTGCCTCGGGTAGCCACGAACGGCCACAGTACCCGGCGGGCCGGGAGCGCGCTGAACTCGGTAACGTATCCGGTCATGAGCGATGTGCTTGCTGCGGACCGAGTACTGATGGCGCTGGCGCTTGAGCAGGCGCGGGCGAGCCTCGAGGCGGGCGGTGTGCCGGTCGGCGCGGTGCTCGCGGCGGGCGGCGAGGTGCTCGCGGCCGGGCACAACGAGCGGGTCCAGCACGGCGACCCGGTGGCGCACGGCGAGATCGCCTGCCTCCGCAACGCGGGCCGGCGGCCTTCCTACGCCGACACCACGCTCTACACCACGCTGTCGCCGTGCCAGATGTGCACCGGCGCGATCCTGCTCTTCCAGATCCCGCGGGTGGTTGTCGGCGAGGCCAGGACCTTCGAGGGCGACCTGAGCTTCCTGCGCGGCCGCGGCGTCGAGATCGTCCTGCTCGACGACCCGGCCTGCATCGCCGCCATGGAGGAGTTCCAGACCCGCTATCCGCACGTCTGGAGCGAGGACATCGGCGGCCGCTGACGGTCGCAGTGCACTCGCCGCTGACCGCTGGGCGATAAACTCCCACCTTGTGAGCAGTGTTGTCTCGGCCGAGGTGAGCGAGCAGTTTCCTGACGTGCCGGCCCTGGCGGCGGCGCTCGACAAGACCGGCTACATGGCCGGGGACCAGCTGGCGGCGGCGCTGTTCCTCGCGGTGCGGATGGGACAACCGATCCTGCTGGAGGGCGAGCCGGGGGTCGGGAAGACCCAGGCCGCCAAGGCGATCGCCGAGGCGCTCGACACCGTGCTGGTCCGGCTGCAGTGCTACGAGGGCATCTCGTCGGCCGAGGCGCTCTACGAGTGGAACTACCCCAGGCAGCTGCTCGCGATCAGGCTGGCCGAGGCGACGCACGAGCAGATGCGCGAGACCGACCTGTTCCGCGAGGAGTTTCTGCTCTCGCGGCCGCTGCTGACCGCGCTCGACCACCCCGGACCACGGCCCGCCGTGCTGCTGATCGACGAGGTGGACCGGGCCGACGACGAGTTCGAGGCATTCCTGTTCGAGATGCTGGCCGAGTCCTCGGTAACCATTCCCGAGCTGGGGACGCGGCACGCGGTGGTGCCGCCGGTGGTCATCCTCACCTCGAACAGGACCAGGGACCTGCACGACGCGCTGAAGCGGCGCTGTCTCTACCACTGGATCGGCTTTCCCGACCCGGCCCGGGTGGCCGCGATCATCAGGCGACGGGTGCCGGCCGCCAGCGAGACGCTCGCGGGCGAGGTGGCCGCCGCCGTGGCGCGGCTGCGGGCGCTCGAGCTGACCAAGTCGCCGGGCATCTCCGAGGCGATCACCTGGGCGCGGGCGCTGACCGTGCTCGGCGCCCCGACGCTGTCGGCCGACGCGGCCGACGCCACGATGAGCGTCGTGGTCAAGTACCCGGAGGATGAGCAGACGGTGCGGGAGGCCGGGCTGGCGTCTGTCATCAGGCATGGCTGACGGGACGAGGCCCCGGCCGGTGCGGCGCAGCGCCGATTACGCGGCGCTGGCCGCCGTGCTGGCGGTGGCGCTGCGGTCGGCCGGGCTGCAGGCCGGACCGGATCGCAGCGAGCGGCTGGCGGGCGCGCTGACCGTGATGCACGCGACGACGCTGGCGGAGCTGCACGCCTGCGCGCTCGCCACCATGGTGTCGGGACCCGCGCAGGTTGACGTGTTCGAGCGGGTGTTCAGGGAGCTGTTCGGACCGGACGGGCCGGGCGGATCGCGGCGGCCCGAGGTGATCGCCCCGCAGCCGAGCATGGTGGTCGACTCGGTGGAACGGGCGGACGCTCCCGCCGACGGTTCTGACCCGTCGGCCGCCGGGGCCGAAGAGCTGCCGGAGGAGCTGCGCGGGCTCGACGAGTCGCTGGCGGGGGCGGAGGCCTCCGAGGCCTCGGCCGACCCGGACTCCGAAGCCGACCCCGAGCAGGGCCAGCCGGCCGTCCGGCGGGTCGCGTCGATGACCGAGCGGCTCCGCCAGCGGGACTTCGCGCAGCTCTCGCCGTCGGAATTGGCGCAGCTGGCGACCCTCATGCGGCAGCTCGTGATCGCGGTGCCGCCGCGTCGCACCCGGCGCTACCGGCCGCGCAAGGACGGTGCCAGGCTCGACATGCGCCGGACCATGCGGCAGGCCATCCGCACCGGCGGCGAGCCGATCGCGATCGCGCGGCAGGCGGTGCGGGTCCGGCAGCGGCGGCTCGTCGTCCTGTGCGACATCTCCGGCTCGATGGAGCCCTACGCGCGGGCGATCCTGCAGCTGATGTACGTTGCCTCCCGCGCGGCGGCCGCGTCAGGCGGGGGCGGCTCCGGGTTCTCCGGCCCGACCAGGGACGCCGCGCCGGCCGCGGACCGAGGTCTTCACGTTCGCGACCCGGCTGACCCGGCTGACGCCGTACCTGGCGGCCGCCACCCCGGAGACGATGCTGGCGCGGGCCGGCCAGGCCGCCCCGGACTGGGCGGGCGGGACCAGGATCGGGGCGGCGCTGCGCGAGTTCAACGACCGCTACGGCACCCGCGGCATGGCCCGCGGCGCCGTCGTGCTGATCATCTCCGACGGCTGGGAAACCGGCGACCCGGCTCTGGTCGGCGCTCAGATGGCACGGTTGCACCGGGTCGCCTACCGGATCGTGTGGGCGAACCCCCGGACGCAGAGCGACCGGTACCGGCCGGAGGTCGGCGGCATGGCCGCCGCCTGGCCGTACTGCGACGCCGTGGTCAGCGCGCACAACTTCGAGTCGCTGGACGAGCTGCTGGCCGCCCTCCGGGCGCCCCGGACGCGTCACACCAGCCCGGCGATCGCCCGTTCGACGGTGATGATCGCGGACGCGATCTCGGAGACCGGGCCCGCGGCGAGCGCGAGCCTGGAGAGCAGCTGACGCACGCGGGAGACGTCGGGGCGGTCCTTGCCCATCTCGGCGGCGGCCTCCTCGGCCGCCGCCTGCGCGCCCGCCTCATCGGTCAGTTCGCCGGTGTGGTCGCCGATGGCCGCCAGCAGGTCGCGTATGAGGCCGGCTAGTTCCGCCCGCTCCAGGCCGGAGTCCGGCTCGACCGTCGGCTGGCTGACCACCTGCGACGCGCGGGCGCCCGGTCCCTGGGCGAGCGCCCCGATGTGCACGGTGCCGCCGCTGATGACGATGCCCCTCGGCTCGGGTGGCTGCGTCACTGTGATTCACCGCCTTGTCTCAAGAGCGACTGCACCCCTTGGGCGAATTGCGTCATGCCTGCCCGCGCCTGGTCCCCGACCGCGACGCTGCCGGCCTTGAACTCTCCGCCGGAGACCAGCAGTCCGTTGTTGAGGATCATCGACCGCTGGTCCTGGAACTGGGACGTGTCGATGTTGTGAGATTCGAGGAAATCCACGATCGTGTCAAGCACCTGGCGATCGATGAACTTCGTGCTCAGATCGCGATCTACCTGCTGGAAGTATCTTCGGTAATGGCGCGCCTGGGCAAGTTCGCGGACGCTCGTCATCGCGCCGAAGTTATATTCAGGGTCGGTCCTGATCTGGCGAAGCGCCGCGCGTTCGGTGTGCCAGCCCAGGCCCGTTCTCAGCAGCAGGCGGCTGATACGAAAGGGCGCGCGGATCACCGTGCCCGCGGTCGCCGTCGGCACGCTCCGGAGCTCGGTGCGCAGCTTCTTCCCGAACGGCCAGGAGGCCAGCCGGTCGGCCTGCCGGTATTCGGGCTGCAATGGCGCCAACAGGAAATGCTGGACCTCGGCCAGCAGCGCGGTGCCCCGCCTGGTGAAGTTGACGAAGACGGAAAGAACCAGATCGCCTTCCCACGTTTGCAGCCGTATGCACTGATAGGGACGGTTGGCCAATTCCGGCTCGCGCGTCAGCTGGGCCAGCCGTTCGGCGCTGACGCCGGCCACCGGCCGTCCCTCCGGGTCGGGGAGGAATCTCGCGTCGTCCCTGATATGCTGCCCGTCCACCAGCAGGCGGTTCTCGATCGTCAGGTCGGCCAGCCCGATCGCCGCCATGTCGCGCTCTATTTCCCGGTAGAACTCCTCAACCTCGAATGACAGCGGCTCAAGCCGGACCTGGCCGCCAGGCGCCTCCTTCCCGCGGGCCAGGTTGATCGCGAACGACCAGCCGCCCCGGGAGACGCCGCTGCCGACGAACGGGCTGTAGGTTCCGTACACGCTGATGTCGCCCTGTTCTGCTGCCAGCGCGTCGGCAACCTGGGCATGCTCGGCCGCGGTGAGCCACGGCCGATCGTCGCGATCGAACCTCTCCCTGGTCAGCTGCCCGGTGATCAGGTAGCGGCTGACCCAGCGTTCGGCGAACGCGACCAGGCCGGCCAGGGCGATGAGGATGACGATGACGCGCAGGCCGGTCAGCCGGCGGTAGTCGAAAATCACCGGCAGGATGGAGATCAGGATCGCGGCGATCAATCCGTCCCTGATGTTCTGCCGCCGCCGGGCGGCGAAGCAGTGCGCGAGCACGCTTGCCATGTCTATCCCGAGCGAGGGGACCACCGCGCGATGCGGGTCCATCACCACCTCGTCGACCACGCGGCGGGCGTAGCGGTCATCCAGGTGCGGGGCGGTGCAGAGATAGCGGGTCATCTCCGGCTGGGCCGGCCGTGCCCGCGGGCCCTGGTCGGGCGCGGCCTCCGGGCAGGCCGCCTGGCCGGGCGCCCGGCCGTCGGGCACCAGGCCGAGCTCGCGGCCGAGGAGCAGGGCGATCCCGGCCGCCGCCATCGCCAGCCCGGCCCCGACGCCGATGTTGGCGCTGTCAAGCAGCCATCCGTCATAGCCGCGGAGCGGGAACAGCCACCCGAACACGTTCGAGTAGCCGAAGTAAATGAGGCAGAGCACGCCCCCGCTGATGAGCACGCCGGCCGCGAAGTGGCGATCGGGCCGCCGCCGGCCAAGCACGGTCAGGCCGGCCCCGAGCACGAGGACTACCGGCCCCGCGACCAGCAGCAGGAAGTTCGACACGGCGCTGAGCACCAGGCTGACCGGGCCGGCCGCCCAGGACGTGAACGCGTACGCGTAGCAGGTGCCGATCGCGACCGCGATGACGGCGGCGGCCGCGGCGAGCTTCGCGAACAGGACCGCGCCCGGCCGCGCAGACTGGCCGCCGGGGTCGGCCTGCGCGGTTCGCGGGGCGCGGTTCTCGGCCCGCGCCATCACCCCGGCGATCAGCACGACCCCCGACCCGAGCATGCCGATGAACATCGCGCGACCGGGCCCGGGGGCGCCCGGCAGCCGCGCGTCCAGAAATATGTCGAGCAGCTCCAGATAGTTCAGGTACCCGAAGGCGCCCGTGGCCAGCAAGACGCCGCTGGCCACCCGGCTGCCGCCCGGACCGCGGGCGCCGGCGAGCAGCACGGTCGCGGCCGCGGCGAAGAACGGCAGCACGAACATCGCCGCGTAACCAGCCCAGTACAGACGCGTGGTCATGATGTCAAGCAGCGAAAGGGCCGGGTTTAGTACAACCAGGTTCGCTATCAGGACGCCGATACCGACAATGCCGACCACGATGCCGGCCGGCACGGTGATGCTGCGCCAGGCGCGAATAATCGCCAGCATGCAGGCGGAAACGAGCACGGCGACAATCACCGCCTGCCAGGTCTTGCTCATCAGGCTTGGATGCCCGTAGACGAGAACCTGGTCGACGGGATTGCTTATCCGCGGCGCCAGCGGCTGCGCGTCCGCCGTTATCAACAGCAGGGTGCCGATCGCGGCGACGATAACCGAGGTCGCGTTGCGATCGGGTGAGAAGATGCCGATAAACCCGGGCTTCCGCAGAGGCGGATCCGGAATGTCGTAAGCCATCTCGCCCCTCTCGGTGCCTGCCCCCGAGGCTACCTGGAAGAGGCCCGGATTTATAACTATATAGACGGGCTTTCCCGATTCGATGTTTCTGCACGTGCATTGGCAATTTGCTGAAACCGGGCGTCCGGCTGATGCCGCCGGGGCATGAAGGCGCCATGACGAAGTCCCGTCCGCGAAGGTCACAGCCGCCCGCCGTCGTGCACGATCTGACCGCCACGATCGGCGACCGACGCGCCCGCGGCCGGGCGGCGAGGAAGCGAGCCAAGCGGCGCGGGCTCGGGCACTGGGACGAACGCGACCGGGGGCACGACGCGCTCGGCACGATCCTCGCGCAGAACAAGATCCGGGTTCCCGAGCTCGTTCCCCTCCGGCACTACCGGATGGCGGTCTCCCCGTGGAACTACTACCGGGGCGCGGCGGCGGTGATGGCGGGCGACCTGGCCTCGCAGCCCGACAGCGGGCTGATCGTGCAGCTGTGCGGCGACGCGCACGTCCTTAACTTCGGACTGTGGGCCACACCCGAGCGGAACCTGTCGTTCGACCTGCGCGACTTCGACGAGACGCTGCCGGGACCGTTCGAGTGGGACGTCAAGCGCTTCGCCGCCAGCCTGGTGGTGGCGGCGCGAGAGAACGGGCTCAGGCCGAAGGTGGCCAACGCGGCGGTGGCGGCCGGGGTGGAGGCCTACTGCCGCCGCATCCGCCTCTACCGGACGATGCCCGAGCTCGACACCTGGTACGACAACATGCACGTCGACAGCCTGATCAGCTATTTCGAGCCGGCCGACCGCGGGCGGGTCTCCGTCCACATCGAGAAGAAACGCAAGCGCCGGACCAGCCGCGGCGCGTTCGCCAAGCTCACCACGATGGTGCACGGGCGGCCGCGGATAACCGAGGAACCCCCGATCCGGGTCACGATCAGCGACGCCGAGCAGGACGACCTCACCGACCACCTGCTGGCCGAGTACCGGCTGACCCTGCAGGAGGACCGCCGAAGCCTGTTCGACCGGTTCACGGTGGTCGACGTGGTGCGTCAGGTGGTGGGCGTCGGCAGCGTCGGCATGCAGGTCTACCTGGTCCTGCTCGAGGGCCGCACCGGCGCCGACCCGCTGTTCCTTCAGGTCAAGCAGGCCGGGCCGGCCGTGTACGAGAGCGCACACTCGCAGCAGCCGCCACGACAATCACGGCGCCCGGGTAATCAGCGGCAAGCGGCTGATCCAGAGCGCCACCGACATCTTCGTCGGCTGGGGCTCGCTGCACGGGAAGGACTACTACGTCAGGCAGTTCAGGGACATGAAGATCATCCCGAGCACCGAGCTCATCGCCCCCCGTCTGGTCGAGTTCGCCACCGCCTGCGGCGAGACGCTGGCCCGGGCCCACGCCCGGTCCGGTGACCCGGTGGCCATCGACGCTTACATCGGGAAGGGCCCCAAATTCGCGGCCGCGCTCGGCCGGTTCGCCCGCCAGTACGCCGACCAGAACGAGCGAGACCACGCCCAGCTCGTCAGGGCCATCGCTAAAGGCAAGGTGGAAAGCCAGATCACCGGTTAGTTTCAGCCAGATCAAAACCATTTTATCGAACGGACCGTGCGTGACTCCCTCCATCTCAGCGTCTTGTCGATGGCATAGTCGACAGAAATCGAACAATGCCAGGGTCCTCATGGGCAAGGCGGCCGACGGCGGCCGGGGATTAACACACGCTCCTCATCGTCACCACGCTTAACAGGCCGGATGGATTTCAGGGTCATTGTGGGGACTTCGGGTCGCGGGGTGCCCCCGACAGCACACGCTGACGCCGGCGGCCGGAAAACGCAACCCCCAACGGAACACGATCATGGCTCCCGCCCAGGGCGGCTGGCCGGCATCCGCAGTCTCAGAACCCGCACCCGCCCACCGGATACGCGCCACAAACTGACACCGGAGTCTTTGGTTGCTTGCCGATTGACAACCTTGTTACCGCGATGAAACCGTTCGAAAGAGGTCGAAGGTCGAACTGGTCGGGGTCAAGCGGAGGTGCGGCATGCTGCGGGCGGAAGAGAACGAGATCTTGACCAGGGTGGGTCCGGGGACGCTCATGGGCGAGTTGCTCCGCCGCTACTGGACGCCGGCCTGCCTCACCGCCGAGGTCCCCGAGGCGGGCGGCGCGCCCGCCCGGGTCCGGCTGCTTGGCGAGAACCTGGTCGCCTACCGCGACAGTTCCGGCCGGGTGGGGTTGCTGCAGGAAAACTGCCCGCACCGGGGTGCGTCCCTCTACTTCGGGCGCAACGAGGGCGCCGCCCTGCGCTGCGTGTACCACGGGTGGGCGTTCGACGCCGACGGGCGGTGCGTGGACATGCCGAGCGAGCCGCAGCCGTTCTGCGACAAGGTGCGGATGCGGTCGTACCCCACCCACGAGTCCGGCGGCATCGTCTGGGCCCACCTCGGTCCCCGGGAGACGATGACGCCGTTCAGGGACTTCGGTACCGAGGGGCACGACGGAGCCGAGTTCGTGGCGACGAAGCAGCTGACCACCTGCAACTGGGTGCAGGCGATGGAGGGCAACCTCGATACGGCCCACATTTCCCACCTGCATCAGTTCGACGGGATCGATGACATTCCCGACGACGGCTCCGACAAGCCCGGCTACCCGTCCAACGCGATGTCCTGGAAGTTCTGGCGGCACGACCGCGCCCCGCGGCTCGAACTTGAGGAAACCTGGTACGGGTACCGGTACGCCGGCGTCAGGACGACGCCCAACGGCAACACCCACGTGCGCGTCACCGCCTACGCGCTGCCGTATTCGACGATGGTCGCCAGCATCCCGTTCAGCGTCGGCCACGGACTGTTCGTGCCGATCGACGACGAGAACTGCTGGCGCTATTTCGTCGGGCCGAAGTCGAGGCCGAACCCGCGCGAGCTCGGCGGCGCGAACCTGTTCTCGGTCGCCCCGTTCTCGACGCCGATCTCGGCCTTCACCGACGGCATCATCCCGCGCCGCCACACCCCCGAGAACGACTACCTGATCGACCGCGATACTCAGGGCAGCGGCATCTTCAGCGGCGTCTCCGACTTCGTCAGCCAGGACCTCATGGTGACCGAGTCGATGGGCCCGATCTACGACCGGACCCAGGAGCAGCTCGGCTCGACCGACCGGGCCATCAGCCGGATGCGGCACATCCTCATCTCGGCCGCCAAGGGCCTGGCCGACGGCAAGGAGCCGCCTGCGGTGGCGGCCGGGCTCGACTACGCGTCAATCCGGGGGGCGGAGAAGATCCTCGAGCCCGGCGAGGACTGGCGCGGCCTCGGCACCGACGACGACCCGGTCGTCCGCGAGGCCCTCGGGGTCGACTGACGCGCTACAGCCCGGTCCAGGGCAGCCTTGCGAGTGATCCTCGAACGTCACCGGGGATGCGACCCGCTGCGGGGCGATGCCCGCTCAGCGGGGACTGGCCGCCCTCTCCTCGAGGCGCAGCTGGCGAATCTCGGCCGTCCGGAGCGCGGGCAGCCGCCGATGGCTGGTTGGACTCAGCCGCAGGAAGCCCGCCTGCAGGATCTGCAGCGTGTCTCCGTGGGAGACCAGCAGAATGTGCTCGCCGGAGTACCGCCGTTCCAGGTCAGCGATCAGCCCGGTCGTCCGGTCAAGCACCGCGGCGACCGGTTCGACCCCGCTGCCGACCTGGTCCGGGTCCGTCTCGTCGGCCGCCCAGACCCGGGCGTAGTTGTCGGCCGCCGACCCTTCCCAGTCCCCGAAGAACCGTTCCCGGAGCGCCTCGCTCAGATTGACCTCCGGCGCGTCCAGGTGCTCGCGCACGATCTCGGCCGTCTGCCGCGCTCGCGAGAAGTCGGACGAGAAAATGATGGTGTCCCTCGACAGGCCGCAGGCCCGCGCGGCCTCGAGCGCCTGGGCCTGGCCGAGCTCCGATAGCCCGTAATCGCCGCCCCGGTCGTTTTCGATGCGGCTGACGATGATGCCGGCCACGTTCGCCCTGCTCTGCCCGTGCCGCATGATGCTGAACGTGTTCGCCAGGCGATCTACGCCGCTCAGATGGCTGGCGGAGCCGCTGGTGCCGATCAAGGCAGGCGCCGGGCGATCCCGGCCGGATCGGTGCCGTTTTCCTCTCCGCACAGCCACGCGATGATCTCGGCGGCCGGCCGGTCAAGGGCCGACCGGTAGCCCTGGCCGGCCCACATGCTCATGCGTTCGGTGTCGCCCTTGCCTGCGGCGGCGGCCCGCAGCGAGCGGGTGGCGTTGTTGATCTCCGGATAGCCGGCCGGCGCATCGCCGTGGTCGAGCATGAACTGGTTGACCAGACCCCGGGCCCACCGGCCGCTGAAGGCTCTGGTCATCGCCGTCGTCGTATAGCGCGGATCGACGAGCGCGTCCTTGTACAGCGGGTTCGCGCCGCTCTCCCGGCAGCGCAAGAACGCCGTCCCGCACTGGACCGCGACCGCCCCCGCCGCCAGCGCGACCTCGACCTGATCCGGCCCCATGATCCCGCCCGCCGCGATCAGCGGGAGGTCGGTGACCGCGGCGACGTGGCCAAGCAGGGGTATCAGGCGGTGCCCTTCTCCGGTAGCGCTGTCGTTGTCGAACGTGCCCCGGTGGCCGCCCGCCTCCGAGCCCTGGACGCAGAGCGCGTCGGCGCCCACGGTCGCCGCGATGGCGGCCTCGCTCGGTTCGGTCACGGTCACCACGACCAGGCAGCCGGCGTCTGACAGCGCTTCGATCACCCCGGCCGGCGGGCAGCCGAAGGTGAAGCTGACCAGCGCGGGAGGATCCGCCAGCAGGATCGCGATCTTCTCCCCGAGGCGATCGTCATCCCAGATCGCCTCGCCCAGTGGCGCGCCGACCGCCTCGGCGTGGACTGCCAGCGAGCCGACGTACGCCGCGATCGACTCGGCCTCGGTCGCCGGAAGGCCGGGGACGAACAGGTTCACCCCGAATCGGTCCGGGCCGGCCGCCCGGACCGCTGCGATCTCGGCCGCCATGGCCGCTGGCGTCTTGTATCCAGCGGCCAGGAAGCCCACCGCCCCGGCGTCGGCGGCCGCGATCACGAGCTCGGGGGTTGACGGCCCGCCAGCCATCGGCGCCACGATCACCGGGCGGCGCATCCAGTCGAGAACGTTTCGTTTCGCCATCGCTGCGCAGCTTATCCGGCGCCCGGCGCCGGGAAACCCTCACTCTCTCGGCCAGTTGGCCGGCACCCCGAGATGGCCGGCCAGCTCCTCGTATCGGTCCTGCGCCAGCACCAGCCGGGCGGCCAGCAGGATCGCCTGGGGATCGGCGCCGGGCGGCCGCAGTACGCAGACCGTGCCGTCCCGGCCGCAGTGGGTGACGACGAGCCGGTCATAGTCGGCCAGGACGATGCGCGTGCCCGCTGCGCCCGGGCGAGCGGCCCGTCTGCGGCGAACGATGGCCAGCGTCGGCTCGGTCAGGAACGCGGTGCCGATGAGCAGTCCGGCCGCCACCAGCACGATCTCCAGCCACTGCGGCAGTCCGGCGACGGCCGACGGGCTCTCCTGCGCCGTCCGGGGATGCCCGTCGGCGGCAGCCGGCTGACGCGCTGGTGCCGCTGACCGCGCCGATGCCGATGGCTGACCTGATGCCGATGGGGATGCGAATGCCGATGGGGATGCGAATGCCGATGCCGGAGCCGATACCGATGGCCGCGCCGGCGCCGGGGCCGGTGCCTTGGCCGGCGTCGGGACCGGCCGTGGAGCGGGCGACCCCGACCGTGTCCGGCCGGATGCAGCCTGCGACGATCGGGTCGGCGTCTGGCGGGGGATCACGAGCACCGCTCCAACGCGAAGTGCATTCGGGTTAGTGCCGATCATCCGCCGGTTGGCCGCGTACAGCGCGGGCCAGCCGCCCGCGGTGCCGAGCGCGGAAGCGATGCCGGAGAGAGTGTCGCCGGCCGCGACCACGTACCGAGTGGGCGCTGCCGGGCCGGGCAGTGTCAGGACGGTCCCGGGACGGATGAGTCCCGGATCCGGGCCGACTGCGGACCGGTTGGCCGCGTACAGCGCGGGCCACCCGCCCCGGACCCCGAGCGCGGCCGCGATGCCAGACAGGGTGTCGCCCGGTTTCACGACGTAAGTGCCTAGGTCTGCCCGAGTGGCGGTCACGCTGCTGGTGAGGGTGACCTGAGTGGTGAGGGTGGCCTGAGTGGTGATGGTGGTTTTGCTGCTGGTGTTGCTGGTACTACTCGCGATGCGAATGTTCGCCTGGGCCGGGCGGAAGGACCCGATGGGTCCGGCCGCCAGCGAGATGAGCAGGATGCCCCAGGCGAGCACGACGCACGCGGACCTCGTCCGCACGCGCATGATGCCGTCACTTTCCTTCCGGGAAATAAGCGCTGAACGCTCTGGCCCGGCGCCGAACGCTCGAGACCAGCGGGAAGGAAAGCGAAACTAAGCGGGCGATACCTCGGGCAGCAGGGAACGCCACACCGACGCGACGGCAGGGCGGCGCGCCAGGCGCAGCGAGATCAAGGTCAGCAGCGCCAGCAGCGCGGCGCAGACCGCGCCCTGAGCGCCGCTCCCGCCGTTGCCGCCGCCGCCGAGGCCGGCCGAGCCCCCGGCCCCGCCCGCGCCACCGGGCGCGGTCACCGGGCGAGGGAGCACTGGGGCGGGCAGCGCTGGCGCGCCCGCCGCGTTCGATGACCGCGAGAACGCGCCTGTCCCCACGGCGAACGCCGCCGACCTGACGGCGGAGCCGGTCGCGGGCGCGCCCGCGACCTGACGGGACCGGGGCGCGCTCTGCGGGCCGGCACCGGGCTTGGCGGCCCTGCTCGTACCCGGCCCGCGCGGCGGGACCGAGGTCGTGCTGACCGGGGCCAATACCTGCGTCACGGGGGTAGTGACGCTGCTGATCGGTGCCACCACCTGGATCACCGGTGCCACCGGCGCGACGGTCTTGAGCACGGTGGTGACGATCGGGCTGACCGTGCGGGTAACGGGTGCCAGCGTGTTGACGACCGTGGTGACGATCGGGCTGACCGTGCGGGTAACGGGTGCCAGCGTGTTGACGACCGTGGTGACGATCGGGGTGACGGTGCGGGTAACCGGAGCCATCGTCTTGACGACCGTCGTGACGATCGGAGTCACCGTGCGGACGACAGGCGCCAAGGTCTTGACGGTGCTGCCGACGACGGGGGCGGCGGCGCTGGTGACCGGCGCGAGCGTCTTGACTGTGGTGCTGACGACCGGTGCGGCAGCGGCGGCGATGGGAGCGACGGTCTTAGCGACCGGCGTGACGATCGGGGGCGCGCTACCGGTGGCTGGGGGCAGGGTCTTGGCGACGGAGCTGACGATCGGGGCCGCAGTGCTGGTCACGGGGGCCAGGGTCTTACCGACGGTGGCCACGATCGGGGTCGCCGTACTGGCAACCGTCGAGCCCGCAGCCGTGCGCGTTGACGTCAGCGGAGGCAGCGCCGCCGTCGCCGCGTGCGCCGGGCGGGAGAACAGCAGCATGATCACGAAGATGCCCGCCGCCGCCAGTGCAGCCTGCATTGCTCGAAGAGCCACACGACGCACCATCGGCTGCATGAGCAGTTCCACTCGACGAGAAACCAGGCCGTCCGCCTACCCCCGGCGGCGGCGTCAAACCCCGCGCACACGAACTTGCTGTTCGGTGATCACCGTACAGCTACATCGCCGACCGGACAAGGGTGAGCCATCCCAGAAAATCGTCGCCCGGGTTTGTGACACGATGGGCGGATGTCGCTGGTATTGCGGGCGGGCACCGCCGCTGACGTTGACGCGCTGCTCGGGCTGTGGGCCGAGGCGGCGGAGAACGCGGAGCGGGCGCCCGATACCCGCGAGGCGGTGACGGCCCTGCTCGGCCGTGATCCAGATGCGCTGATTGTGGCCGAGCACGCGGGCGAGCTGGTCGGATCGGTCATCGCGGGCTGGGATGGCTGGCGCTGCCATCTGTACCGGCTCGCGGTCCGCCCGGCCTGGCGACGCCGGGGAGTCGCCTCAGCGCTGCGGCAGGCGGCCGAGGATCGGTTCAGGGCCGCCGGGGCGGCGCGGGCCGATGCGATGGTGCTTGATGACAACGGCCTCGGCCAGAGCCTGTGGCGGGCGGGCGGTTACCGCCGCCAGGACGAGTGGCGCCGCTGGGTGAAAATGCTCGGCTGAGGCGGCCGCGCCCTCATGACTCGACGGCGTTGGCCAGCGTCGCGAACCAGCGGCCGCCTGAGGACCAGGTCTCGGCCACCGGCAGGCCGGCCTCGGCCGCGATCCCGGACAGCTGATCCGCGCCGACCTGGGCCCAGGAAAACCAGTCGCCGGCCTGCTGGCCGCACCCTCGGGAGTGCCGCAGCCTGACCCGTTCGCGTCGCAGCTCCCGGCCCGGCGGCTGCACCTCGACCAGCGCCCGCCCGGACGGCGCGAGCAGCTCGGCTACCCGGCCAAGCAGCGCCGACGGGTCGCCCCCGATGCCGATGGTCCCGTCCGCGAGCAGCACGATCTTCCAGCGGCCGGTCCCTGGCACCCGGCTGAACACGTCGCGCAGCAGCGTCAGCGAGCCCGCCGACCGGGCGATACGGACGGCGTGCGGGGCGACGTCGATGCCGAGCGTGGGCACGCCGCGCTCGGCCAGGGCTACCGCCAGCCGCCCGGGTCCCGACCCCACGTCAAGCGTCGGGCCGCCGCACCGGTCGATGAGCGAGGCGTCCCCCGGCCGCAGCCGCCGCCAGTCGTCGGCCCACAGCGGCGTGATGCTCCCGTCCGCGTGCTCGATCTCGGTCTGCGGACGTCCGCCCGTCCGCCCGGCGAGCGCCTCGCCGTACAGTGTGCCGATCACACGGAGTTCCCCCAGTGCAGAGAAAGCCAGCCAAGTACGCGTCCAGTTTCACTGAGCCGGCGCGCCGGGCGGCCCGGACCCAGGCCTCCTAACCGTTTCGTCACCGGCCTTACGGTCTTGTGACCATTTCGTGCTGTTCGCTGACGGCGGCATCGCCACCCGAATTACCGTGTATCGGTAGTACCCGACAAGTTTCACCAGGCTCTACGATCGGATGGCGTCATGACTGGCAGCCCGCTTGACCAGCCCGGCCGGATCGTCGTGGTCGACGACGACCCGACGGTGGCGGACGTGGTCGGGCGATACCTGATCCGCGACGGCCACAGCGTGCAGAGCGCCCGCGACGGCTACGAGGCGCTCCGGCTGATCGAGGAGCGCCCGCCCGACCTGGTGGTGCTCGACCTGATGCTGCCGGGCATCGACGGCCTCGAGGTGTGCAGGCGACTGCGCGAGCGCTGGCCGATCCCGGTCGTGATGCTGACCGCGCTCGGCGACGAGAGCGACCGGCTGGCCGGGTTCGAAATCGGCGCCGACGACTACGTGACCAAGCCGTTCAGCCCGCGTGAGCTGGCGATGCGCGTTCGCTCGGTGCTCCGCCGGGCCCGCAGCAGCGGGCTGCCTGACATCCCCGATCAGGGGGTCATCGCCAACCAGGGGCTCTCGGTCGACCTCGCCGCTCACGAGGTCAGGATCGGCGGCAACCTGATCCAGCTCACCTCGCGCGAGTATGACCTGCTGCTGTTCCTGATGCGCAACCCGAGGCAGGCGTTCACCAGGGAACAGCTGCTCAGCGAGGTGTGGGGCTGGACGTTCGGCGACACCTCGACCGTCACCGTGCACGTGCGGCGGCTGCGGGAGAAGCTCGAGTCCGATCCGACGATCCCGCGCCGGATCGTCACCGTCTGGGGCGTCGGCTACCGCTACGAGCCGGGGCCATCGTGACCGTGGACCTGGCGGATGCGGGCATGGGCACCGTCAGCCTCGTCAGCGTGGTCGCATGGGTCGCGGTGGCGGTGGTGGGCACCGCCTTCCTCGGCCTCGGCGCGCTGCGGCTACTCGCCCGGCGGTCCATCCGCCTGCACGTCGCCCTGGTGGCGGCGGTGTGCGTCATCACCGCGATGATCACCATCGGCGAGATCTCCGTGATCATGCTGTCGCCGGACGACCGGGCGGTGATGCTCGAGCTGATGGGCGTCTCCGGCATCGCCAGCCTGGTCGCCTCGTACTTCGTGAGCCGCGGGGTCGTCCGGGCGAGCGGGGCGCTGCTCGCCTCGGTCCGGCGGGTCGGCGACAGCGGCATCTACACCCCGCCCGCGATGCCGCTGCCGGCCGAGCTCGAGGGGCTGTCGCGGGGGCTGGCCGAGGCGCACGAGCGGCTCGGCCAGGCGCGGGCGCGCGAGCAGGCGTTCGAGGCCAGCCGCCGCGAGCTCGTCGCCTGGGTCAGCCACGACCTGCGGACCCCGCTGGCCGGGCTGCGGGCGATGGCCGAGGCGCTCGAGGACCGGGTGGTGGTCGACCCGCGCGAGGTTGACCACTACCACTCGCAGATCCGCATCGAGACCGAGCGGCTGGCGGCCATGATCGACGACCTGTTCGAGCTGTCCAAGATCCACGCCGGGGCGCTGCGGCTGTCTCCCCGGGTGGTCGGCCTCGAGGATCTGATCGCCGATGTCGTCGCGAGCGCGGCGCCGGTCGCGCGGGCGAAGCGGGTCAGGCTGACCGGGTCCGCCATGCGCGGGATGCCGGTGCTGATCGACAGCGCCGAGTTCGGTCGCGCGGTCAGGAACCTGGTGATCAACGCGATCAGGCACACGCCGCCGGACGGGACGATCGAGATCCTGGGCGAGCTCCGGTCTGGGGTGGCGTGCGTCAGCGTGTCCGACGAATGCGGGGGCATACCGCTCGAGGACCTGCCCCGGGTCTTCGACGTGGCGTTCCGGGGCGAGAGCGCCCGCACCCCCGACCCGTCCGGCGGGGCCGGGCTCGGGCTGTCCATCGCCCGCGGCATCGTCGAGGCGCATTCCGGTGACATCAGCGTGCTCAACACCGGGCCCGGCTGCCAGTTCCTGATCACGCTCCCGCTGGCGAGGGTGCCCCAGCCCGTCCCCTTCCGCCAGGCGCCGTCGTGGGCGGCCCAGGCGGGTCGCTGATCAGGGTCGCCTGACCCGCGGCCGGCCGTCACAACTCCGTAAGCGCCGAAATCGGGTGAATCAGGTAACGCGCTACTAGCGTCGGCGCCATGGAAACCGACATCGAAACCGGTCAGGGAAGCCAGGTCATCGTCGTCGCCGAGGCGCCGGCGCCGGACCGGGTCGAGGAATGGCTGTCGCCGCCGCTGCGCCCGCAGCAGGCGGCCCTGGTGGCCGAGGCCGCGCTGGCGGACACGCTCGACGTGGTGACGGCCGCGCCGGTGACGAGGCGGCTGCTGGCGCTTGACGGCCCGCCGGGAGACTGGCTGCCGGCCGGGTTCCGGGTGTTCGCGCAGCGCGGCGACGGGCTCGACGAGCGGCTGGCGGCCGCGTTCGCGGACGCCTACGCGCTCGCGCCGCTGCCGATGGTGCTCATCGGCACCGATACCCCGCAGGTGACGGCGGACATGATCGGCGACGCGGTCGCCTCGCTTGAATCGGGCGAGGCGGACGCGGTCTTCGGCCCGTCGACCGAAGGCGGGTTCTGGATGCTCGGCCTCCGCCGACCCGATCGGTCGCTGCTCGCAGGGGTCCCGATGTCAGCGCCGGGACCCGGGCCGGATGCTGCTCGAGCGGCTGGCCGGGGCCGGGCTGCGGGTCGCCCTCGCCCCCCGGCTGACCGAGGTGAGCACGTTCGAGACGGCCGAGCAGGTAGCCGGGCAGTGCCCCTCCTCGCGCTTCGCGGCCGCGTTCTCCGCGTCCGCGAAGCGGTTTGAGCGTGGCCTGAAGCAAGCGAAACCGCTGGACCCCGGGTAGATCGGGTCAGCGGTTTCGCTGTCGTCAGGTTCCGGTCAGGCGACCGCGCCGGTGACGGTGACCAGCGACCCGTAGGTGAGGTAGTTGTAGGCGCTCTCGGCGACGCCGGAGCCGCTCCCGTTGTACGGAAGCTCGACGCAGCCGAGCGACTGGTACCACCCGTAGCCGGGGCGGGGGAAGGCGTGCACCGCGTCACCGCCGTTGAAGTACGACGCCCAGTACACGGTGTCGTCGTACGGGGTGCCGTCCGGGTTTAGGCCCTTCATCTGCGTGACCGTGTACTTCAGGTAGACCGGGAAGGTGCCGTCCACGGTCGGCGAGGCCGGGATGCCGGTGTTGACCGGGGTGGACGAGGACCCGCTTGCCGTCGTGCCAGACCTGCAGCGACTCGTTCGACGAGCCCTGGATGGCGAGCGCGTAGCTGTAGCCGTTGGGGTTGTAGTGGCCCTTGGCGACCGCGGTGAGCAGGCCGGCCCAGACCTGCGGGCCTGCGTCGCCGTCCATGGTCAGGCCGACGTTGTTCTCGAACGCGCGGACCGCCCCGTCGACCAGGACGTTGTCCGTCCCGACGGACCACTGGCTGGTCAGCGAGCTGGGGTAGCCGGACTTGAAGGTGAACGTGCCCGCAGGCGCGTCGTAGGCCGCGGCGAGCTGGGCGTTGCGCGTCGGAGACGGCGATCGCGCGAGTCGACGGGTCGCTCGGCGTCCAGGTCAGCGGCAGGTAGCCGAGCTGGGCGAGCAGCTGCTGCAGCCGCAGGGTGGAGTAGGAGCCGGTGGTGAACGAGGTGACCGACGTCTTCTTGAGCGTCCCGGCCGACGCGGTCGCCGGCAGCATGCCGTTCGCGCCGCCGGGGACCGCTGACCCTCACCGTCGTGTCGGCCAGGAACCCGGTCGCGGGAGTGAACGTCGCGGTGTCACCCGATACCTGCCAGCTGCCCTTGACCGACGGGGAGAGCGTCGGCAGCGGGGTCTGCGGCGACAGCGCGGTCGGAGAACTTCACCGTGATCGGGGCGGCGCCATTGACGTCGTGCGCGCCGCCCGCCGGGCTCACCGAGACCACCTTCAGCGGGAGAACCGGCGCCGCCACCTTTGCCTTGGTCGTCGTCACGGGTGGGTGGGGGTCGTGGTCGCGGCGGGCTTGTTGTTGCTGACGTTGGCAAGCGTCTCGTGGCCGGACCCATTCGACGACGTCGCGGCGAACGCGCACCCCGACGACCAGCACCGCGGTCGCCGCGCCTGCCGTCGCCGCGATCACCCGATGCTGCAGCAATGCCCGCCCGGCGCGGCCAACGCCACTCGCACTCCCCAAAAACGACACAGCTCGGCTCTCCTCGTCGTTCGGCCAAGATGGATGATCCCGGTGCACCTGAGCGTGGTTGGGCGCACGTGTCACGCGAGGCTGATCACAACGCGTGGTGAGCGGGCAACGTTCAGAGTCTAGGCGAAATTTGCATCAAATCGGGAAACATCACATCACGGCTCGTCTTATCTATACCTATCACGACGTTCGCGACCGCCAACTGGTTGCGCCGGCCGCGCCACCTGGTGGTTACGGTCGGGTAACGAGCGTCGGCCAGCGGTGCCCGTTCGGGCCGGCTCACATGTCTTATCGTTGGAAGCTGAAGGTTCAGCGGAGAGGTAGGTCAAAGGTGAGCTCGGTATTCGTGGTGGATGCCTGTCGGACGCCCATCGGCAAGGTGAAGGGGGCGCTGGCCGAGGTACGCCCGGATCATCTCGCCGCCGACATACTCAAGGCGCTGATCGCGCGCAACGGCGACCTCGACGTGACCGCCATCGACGACGTCTACTGGGGCGCCGCCAACCAGGCGGGCGAGGACAACAGGAACGTCGCCCGGATGGCGGTGCTGCTGGCCGGGCTGCCGGTCGAGATCCCCGGCGCGACCGTGAACCGGCTCTGCGGCTCGGGCATGGAGGCCGTCAGCGACGCCGCCAGGGCGATCGCGGCGGGCGACGCCGACATCTGCGTCGCGGGCGGCAGCGAGTCGATGACCCGCGCCCCGTTCGTCGTCCAGCGCAGCGGGGACGCCTGGGCGCGCTCGCTCGAGACCGCCGACACCCGCCTCGGCTGGCGCCTGGTGAGCCCGCGCATGCAGGAGCTGTACCCGCCGATCAGCCTGGGCGAGACGGCCGAGAACGTGGCCGACAAGTACGGCGTCACCCGCGAGCGGCAGGACGCGTTCGCGCTCCGAAGCCACCGCCTGGCCGCCGCCGCCAGGGACGCGGGCCGGTTCGAGGCCGAGCTCGTCCCGGTCGCCACCGCGGGCGGCGAGGTCACCAGCGACGAGGGCATCAAGGCGTCGATCACGCTGGAAGAGCTCGCGGCCAAGCGGCCCGCGTTCCGCAAGGGCGGCACGGTCACCGGCGGCAACTCGTCCCCGCTGAACGACGGGGCGGCCGCGCTGCTGCTGATGTCGGAGGGGGCGGTCAGGCGGGCCGGCGTGACCCCGCTGGCCCGGTACGTCGGCGCCTCGGCGGCCGGGGTGCACCCCGACTACATGGGGATCGGCCCGGTGCCCGCGATGAACCGGGTGCTCGGCCGGGCCGGCTGGCGGGTCGAGGACCTCGACCTGGTGGAGCTGAACGAGGCGTTCGCGGCCCAGTCGGTCGCCTGCGTGGACGAGCTGAAGCTCGACCCGGAGCGGGTCAACGTGAACGGCGGCGCGATCGCGATCGGCCACCCGCTCGGCTGTTCCGGCGCGCGGATCGTCACCACGCTGCTGCACGAGATGCGCCGCCGCGGCGCCGCCAGGGGCGCGGCGTCCATGTGCATCGGCGTCGGCCAGGGCATCGCCACCCTGTGGGAAGCCTGTTAACCAATCGTGACGGAACGGATAAGTCTCGCTATCTACTCGATAACTGTTGAGTAACAGAGTTAGGCTGACTACCTCACCTTTACCGAGCGGGGGTAGCCATCGTGACGCTGATCGAGGGCGGCTACGGCAACCGTGCTGGCAGCGAGAAGCGCCGTGCACAGGCTGCTCGCCGAACGCGAGGCCGTCGCACTGCCCGCGCGGCCGCGCCGCTGCTCATCCCGCTCGCCCTGGCGCTCACCCTCGGGGTGATCCTGGCCGTCTCCTCCGTCGCCACCCCCACCGCGCGGGTCAACCAGCCGGCCACATCCCACTCGGCCCGTCCCTGAGTCGCCCCGGACCGTTCGGGAAAATTCAAATTCTTTATCTCGAACGGTCCGTTGCTCCGCGTTCACCCGGCCGCTAACCCCCTGGCCGGGGCGGCGTCCGCTCGGGTCCGGCGACGCCGGGCGGCGGCGGCCTGGCCGATCGCGAGGCCGAGGGCGATGGTGGTGCCGGCGACGATCGCCCACTCCGGCCACGCGCCGAGCCGCTCGGCCAGCGTCGTGTAGGTGAGCAGCGGGACGCGCGCCTCGAGCTCCGCCTGGGTCCACATGCCGCTGCGCGCGATCAGCTGGCCGTTCGGCGCCACGATCGCGCTGTAGCCGGTGGTGGAGGCGACCACGACCGCCCGGTCGAACTCGACCGCCCTGATCCTCGCCATGGCGAGCTGCTGGCTGCTCTCGGCCGTGGTCGGGCTGTCCCGCTCGAAGGTCGCGTCGTTGCTCTGCACCGACAGCAGGTTCGCGCCCGCCGCGACCTCGGACCGGACCAGATCGTCGAACCCGACCTCGTAGCAGATGACGTCGCCCAGCTTGATCTGGCCGACGTTGAAGACCACGGTCTTGTTCCCGGGCACGAAGTCGGTCGGCTGGAGCTGGGTCAGCGACGTGATCTTGCTGATCAGGCTGCGGAACGGCACGTACTCGCCGAACGGCACCAGCCGCCGCTTCGCGTAGATGCTCGTCGGCCCCTTGCCCGGCAGCCAGAGCACGCCCGCGTTGAGCTGCGGATTCTGCAGCACCGCACCGACCAGGATCGGGCGTCCGATCGCGGCCGCGGCGCTGCTGATCTCCTCGTAGAGCGGCGGGTAGAGCAGCGGGTCGATGTCGGTCGAGTTCTCCGGCCAGATCACCAGGTCGGGCTTGGCCGCCTGGCCCGCCGCGGCCTTCGCGGCCAGCTTGTCGGTGGCGGTCACGTGGTTGAGCGTGATTTCCAATTCCACGTTCTGGAGCTCGGCCGCGAGCGACCGGGCACGGGGCACGTCGCCCTGGATGGCGGCGACGACACCGGTCTTGGCGCCGGCCGGGACCGGATCGAGCGTCAGCGCGGCCGGCAGCAGCGCGAGGGCGGCCGAGCCGGCCAGCGCGAGCGACGGCAGCAGCAGCCCCCAGCGCGTCCGCCTTGCGTCCGTCAGCGCGGTCAGCAGCAGCCAGCCGAGGGTGGCGCCGACCAGCGCGACCGCGAACGTCAGGGCCGGCGGTCCCGCGATCGCGGCCCAGCCCTGGGTCGGGACGCCCGCCTGGCTCATCGCCAGCCTGCCCCAGGGGAAGCCGCCCCACGGCCAGCGGTCCCTGAACGCCTCGGCCGCCACCCACCAGCCTGCCACCGCGGGCGGCCACCAGCGCAGGTTGAGCAGCAGCCGCTGCCCGATCGCGAATACCGCGAAGATGAGCGCCGAGGCGATGGCGAGCGCGACCCAGGCGAACCAGGCCAGGTTGATCACCCAGGCGACGAGCGGGAAGAAGAAGGCGAGGCCGAAGACCAGGCCGACCGTGAACGCGCCCCGCAGCGAACGCCCGGACAGCGCCACCACCAGCAGCGCCGGGGCGACGAAGGCCAGCGGCCACAGTCCGAACGGCGGGAACGCCGCCGCCAGCAGCAGGCCGGCCAGCAGGCTGACCGGCAGCGCCAGGCGCCACCGCAGCGGCGGGCGGGCGGGGCCGCGCGAGCCCGCCGCGACGGCCGTCGACCGGCCCGGCGGGCTGGTCAGGCAGGCCCGCGATGGCCGGCTCGCGCGGCTGCGGCGCGTCCTGCGGGTCCGCGTCGGTTTGCCCTGGGATCATCTACGCAGGGTAGACGGGATTGGGGTCGCGACGCGAAGCGGGCAACTTCGCTATTTACCGTGAACATGGCAAACCGTTGCGTTATATTCAGTCCTGCTAATACGGCGACGGGGGGAGCCGGTGTGGTTTTTTGGTGTACGTGTGCGGATTGACCTGCGTGAATGGCCGCAGCCGTGATCCGCGTCCGCCGTCGTGACTTCGCGTCTGGATCGCACAAAGTTGCCGGGTTGCAGGGCATTGCCGAGCGTGTTCCGCGGGGGGTCACGATCTACCTGCTGCCCGGCCTGACCAGCCGCCAGCGCCGGGCGGTGATCCGGCGGCTCCGGCAGGAGGCGAGCCGGGGCTGCGGTCCCGAGCTGCCGCTGGCGCGGTTGCTTGTCGCGCTCCTGCTTGACCGGGTGCGGGGCGCGCTCGGGCTCGCGGCGGCGGCCGTCCGGCTGCACCCGGGGACGACGCTGCTGCCGGCCGCCTTCGTCGCCACCGTGATGACGCTGTTCGTGCTCGTCTCGGCCGGCCTCGGGCCGGTGTCGGCCGGGCGTCCGGCGCTGGCGGCGGCCCAGTCGGGCACCGGGCTCGGGTCGACCGTCCACAGCGGCGCCAGCGCCGGCGGCACTGGCGGCCCGGTCTCCGCCCCCAGTCCCGCGGGCGCCATGGAAGCGGGCGATATCCGGCCGAGCGGCATCGGGCCGGGCAGCATCAGGCTGGACGGCATCGGGCCGGGCGGCCGGGGTCTGGGATCGGGGCAGCCGGCTGCGCGGGACGCGCTCGGCCGGGCGGCCGCGGGCGGCGCGGGTCTGCTTCGGCGCGATGCCGGGGGTGGCCGCGACCCGGAGTCCGCTGGCCTGCCGCCGCACGTCCAGTTAGTCGGCTTTAGTCTGGGTAGCGTTGCTACATGAGACACGGGGAGCGTGGGTAAGGCAAGCACGTCGACGGATGGGTGGCTTCAGATGGCCGGAGTGGAGCGCGGGCAGGCGGCGGAGGACGACGCCGCCGCACGGGAGGCGGCCGAGGTCGCCGTCGAGCTGTCCGAGGCGGAGGGTCCCCCGGACAAGAAGCGGATTATCGGGACGCTGCAGTACGTCGCCGGCCGGGGCGCGGATGCGGTGCGACGCGGCAGCGGCGCGGCCCGCCGGGGGGCCGGCACCGCCAGCGGGACCGTCGCCAGGACGACGGGCGGCGCCCGCAAGCGGGCCGGCTCGGCCGGTCGCGGTGTCACCTCGGGCCTGTCCTGGCTCAGCGGGCAGGTGGTGGCGATGGGACCGCGGCTGCAGATCCGCGACCAGGCGACGCTGCGGGCGCAGTTCCCCGGCCGGACCGATGACGACATCGCCGGGCTGCTGGTCGAGCGGGCGGCGCGGGCGACCGCCACCGTCGGCGGCGCGACCGGCGCCGCCGCGGCGCTGCCGGTTCTGCCCGCGTTCCCGGTCGAGGTCGCGGCGGAGACGCTGGCGGTGGTGGGGATCGAGATCAAGCTGCTGGCCGAACTGCACGAGATCTACGGCCTGCCCGCCTCCGGCAGCGCCGCCGACCGGGCACGGGCCTACGTCGGCGCCTGGGCCAGCCGCCGCGGCGTGTACCAGGTGGACGGCGGGCTGCTCCTGATCGCGGGCTCGCCGCTGGCCCGGCAGCTGACCAGGCGGCTGGCGGCGCGGGTGCGCCGGTCCGCCTTCTCGCTCAGCCCGCTGCTGACCGGCGCGCTCGCGGGGGCGCTGCTCAACCGCCGGGAGACCCGCAGGCTGGGCCGCCAGATCCGGGACGACCTGCGCAGCCGCCGCCAGACCTTCACCGCCACCGTGATCGGCCGGCCGACCGCGACCCCCGGCGTCTGACCGGGCCCGGGCGACGGCGAATGGTCGACAGCGCGACGACGGACCCGGCCCCCGGGCTGAGGTACGCGACCGCGGCCGGACGGTGGGTGCTCGCCGCCACCGTGCTCGGGTCGGGCGTCGCCGCCCTCGACGCGACCGTCGTCGGCATCGCGCTGCCCGCCATCGCCAAGGACTTCCACGCCTCGGTGTCGAGCACGCAGTGGGTCGTGGACGGCTACACGCTGCCGCTGGCCGGGCTGCTGCTGCTCGGCGGCGCGCTCGGCGACGCGTTCGGCCGCCGGAAGGTCTTCGTGATCGGCACGGTCTGGTTCGCGATCGCGTCGCTCGCCTGCGGGCTCGCGCCGGACGCCGCGTTCCTGATCGCGGCCCGCGCGGTGCAGGGGGCCGGCGCGGCGCTGCTCGTCCCCGGCAGCCTGGCGATCATCCAGGCGTCGTTCTCGAAACAGGACCGCGCGAGGGCCATCGGCGCCTGGTCCGGGCTCGGCGGCGTGGCCACCGCGATCGGGCCGTTCCTCGGCGGCTGGCTGATCAGCGCCGTGTCCTGGCGGCTGGTGTTCTTCATCAACCTGCCCGCGGCGGCGGCCGTCGTCGCCATCTCGGCCCGGCACGTTCCTGAATCACGCGCCCCCGGTCCGCGGCAGCCGCTCGACGTGGCCGGCGCGACCACGATCAGCCTGGCCCTCGCGGGCATCACCTACGGGCTGATCGCGGCGTCGGACGGCGTCTGGACGTCGCCCACCGTGCTCGGCACCCTGCTGCCCGGGGCGGCCCTGCTGGTCGGCTTCTGCGTCATCGAATCGCGCAGCCCGCATGCCATGCTGCCGCTCACGATCTTCCGTTCCCGCCAGTTCAGCGGCGCCAACGCCGTCACCTTCGTGGTCTACGGCGCCCTCGGCGGCGCCCTGTTCCTGATCCCGGTCGTGCTCCAGGAGGTGTGCGGCTACAGCGCGCTCGAGGCCGGGGTGGCGCTGCTGCCGATCACGATCATCATGCTCACCCTGTCGGCCAGGTCGGCCGCGCTCGCCGCCCGGATCGGCCCGAGGCTGCAGATGACGGCCGGGCCGCTGGTGATCGCGGCCGGGCTGCTGCTGCTGACCCGGGTGCACGGCAACGGTGACTACCTGACCCAGGTGCTTCCGGCCGTGCTGGTGTTCGGGTTCGGCCTGGCGATCAACGTGGCCCCGCTCACCTCGACCGCGCTGTCGGCCGCGCCGGCCGAGCATTCGGGCATCGCCTCGGCCGTCAACAACGACGTGGCCAGGGCGGCCAGCCTCATCGCGGTGGCGGTGCTGCCGCCGCTGGCGGGCATAACCGGCGACATCTACCAGCATCCGGCCGCGCTGACGAGCGGCTTCCACAAGGCGGTGGTGATCGCCGCCGCAGTCGCCGCCGTCGGCGGCGTGCTGGCCGCCGCCACCATCCGCAACCCGTCAAAGGGCACCAGCGGCGAGCCGTCGGCCGAACCCGGCGGCGAGGCAGTTGGCGGCCTGCACTGCGCGCTCGACGCCCCGCCGCTGCGCCCGGAGCCTGACGCCGGCCATGGCCCCGCTGCCGGTCCGGTACCCTCGGGGTCATGACAGCGGAGGACACGCAGGCCACCGAGGCCGTGCGCACGGCTGCCCGCGCGGCCCGGGCGGCGGCACCCACCCTGGCGGGCGCCGCCGACGGCGCGATCGACGCCGCGATCGGGGCGATGGCCCGGCGCCTGGCCGACGCCGCCCCGGCCGTGCTCGCCGCCAACGAGGCGGACATGAAGGCGGCGGCCGAGGCCGGGCTGGCGGCCGGGGTGCGGGACCGGCTCAGGCTCGACGCCGATCGCCTGAAGGCGATCGCGGCCCAGCTCGAGATCCTGGCCGGCGTCGAGGCCGAGCCGTCGGCCCGCAAGATCCGCGACCTGCCCGGCGGCCTGGTGCTGACCGAGCGCAGCAGGCCGGTCGGCGTGATCGGCGCGAACTTCGAGGCCAGGCCGAACGTCGTCGTGGACATCGCCTCGCAGCTGGTCAAGTCGCGGAACGCGGGCGTGCTGCGGACCGGCAGCGCGGCCCTGCGGTCGGCGATCGCGCTCGCCGACGAGGTGATCGCCCCGGCCCTGGCCGCGGCCGGCCTCGACCCGGCCGCGATCGAGCTCATCCGGGTGCCCGGCCAGGCCGCCGCGTACGCGCTGGTCCGCGAGCCGAGGCTGATCCCGCTGGTCATCCTGCGCGGCAGCGGCGACTCGACCCGGGCGCTGGCGGCCGAGGGGGCGGCGCACGGGGTGCGGACGCTGGCGCACGCCGACGGCGGCGGGGTGCTCTACATTCACCCGTCGGCCGAGCGGGCGGAGGCCGCCCGGCTGATCAGCTCCAGCCTGGACCGGCTGGGCGTCTGCAACCGGCTCAACCTGCTCCTGCTCGACCGGCAGCTGTGGGACTCCTGGCTGCCGGAGATCACCGGGCAGCTGGCCGGGCTCGGCATCGGGGTCTCGCTGCCGCCGCACGACCACCCGCTCGGCTACGAGTGGGCGCTCGACTCCGAGCGCGAGGCCACGGTGACCGTCGCGCCGGCCGACGGCCCGGCCGAGGCGGCCATGATCGCCAACGACGAGACCTCCGGCCTGGCGGCCGGCATCGCCGCCGCCGACGAGGGCGCGGCGGCCGAGTTTCTCGCCGCCTACACCGGCACCGGGCGCGTTCTGGAACGCGACGACCAGGCTCCTCGACGGGTTCAAGCTGCTTGAGCTGCCGGAGACCGGGATCAACATCGACGCGGTGCCCGGTCCGCGCGGTCCGGTGACCTTTCGCGACCTTTGCCTACGTCAGTTTGTGGTAACACCTGCCTGAGTGATTTCGCTGCGCGGAAGTGGCATGTGTGTCGATACTCAGCATGTGGTGGGCGACGACTTCGCGGCCGTACTTGCGGCTGCCCAGAGCGGGAGCGAAGAGCATTTCGCGGTTCTGTGGCGCGACGCCAACCCCGCGCTCGTCCGCTACCTCCGGGTTCTCGTCCCCGACGCCGCCGAGGACATCGCCGCCGAGACGTGGGTCTCGGTGGTCAGGGGACTTGCGTCGTTCATCGGCGACGAGGGCGCCTGGCGGGCCTGGCTGTTCACCACCGCCCGGCGGCGGATGCTCGATCAGGCCAGGCACCTGCGGCGGCATCCGGCCGAGCCGCTCGACGAGATCGGCGTGGCCGAGGTGCCGACGGCACCGGGCGCGGAGCAGCTCGCCCTGGACAACATCGCCACCGAGTCCGCCATCGCGCTGCTCGCCCGGCTCCCCGAGCAGCAGGCCAACGTGATCCTGCTGCGGGTGGTGGCCGGCCTTGACACCGAGGTGATCGCCGAGATGCTCGGCACCTCGGCCGGCGCCGTCCGGGTGGCCGCGCACCGCGGCCTGCGCAAGCTCGAGGCGATGCTCACCGGCCCCGGGGTCACGTCGCGGGCAGGGGTGTAACGCTTTGCTCGGGAACGGCGTTCCGGACGGTGACATGCCAGACAGCCAGCTGCCACCGCTCTGGGGTCCCGCGTACGACGAGCGGGACCTCGATGCGCTGCTGTCCGGGCAGACCGGGAGCACCCCGGCGGTGCTCCGGCCGGTCGAGAGCACCCTGGCCGCGCTCCGCGCGGACGCGACCGGGCGTGAGCTCGCCCGCGAGGCGGCCGCCAGGGCGGCGTTCCGCGCGTTCGCGCCCGCGGCCGTTACCGCTGCGATGACGCTCGTCCTTCCGCCCGCCGCCGACGGTCGGCCGGGGCGCCGCGCCGCGGCGCAGGCACCGGCACCGCCGCCCGGCCGCCCGGGGCGCGCGCAGGCCGGGCCTCGCGGTGACCGGCGTCGCCGCGACCGCCCTGATCGTGGTCGCGGTCGGCGGTCACCGGCGCCGTGACCGGCTCGATCGGGGAGCTCACGTCGTTTGGGCGGCAGCCCGCCAGCGCCAGCGCGTCCGCCCGCGCGACCGCGCACTCACCGAGTTCCCAGGGGCCGCTGGTGACGGGGGCGGCCCGGGTGCCGACTCCGAGCCCGAAGACGACGTCCGCGTCCGCGCATGCCACCCTGCGTCCGACCTCGGGTCCCGGCTCGCTCTGCCGCGAGTACTTCGAGTACCCCGAACACCCGCTGCCGGGCGGCGCGGCCGCCTGGTTCGCTCTCGGCCGGCAGCTGAGCAAGCTGGCGGGCGGTTCGTTCAGGATCTACGGGTACTGCCTTCGGTACCTGGACAACCCGCTCGCGGGCAAGGGCGGGTGGCCGATGATCGGAGCCGACACCGGTGGCCCGGTGGGGAGCGGACGGGGTGACCAGAGCAGCGGGACGACCGATCAGGGCGGCGGGACCGTCAGCCCGGCGAATGGGTCGGCCGATTCTGGTCAGGTCATGGACCCGGCGGCCGGCGGCGCCCGGCCCTGAGCCGCACCGCCACCGCGTTCGGCCCGGTCAGGCCTCCTCGGCCAGCGCGTCGAGGATGGCCGTGCAGGCCTGCTCGAAGGCCGCCAGCTGATCGTCGGTCAGCCGGTCGAAGACCAGTCGCCGCACCGCCGCGACGTGCTGCGGCGCCGCCTCGCGAATGGCGTCGGCGCCGGCCGGGCTGAGCGCGATGAACGCGCCTCGGCCGTCGGCGGCGCATTCCTGCCGCTTCACCAGGCCGCGGCGCTCCATCCGGGTGAGCTGATGCGACAGCCTGCTCTGCTCCCAGTTCAGCGCGTCGCAGATCTGAAACGGGCGGAGCCGCTGCTCGGCCGCCTCGCTGAGCGCGACCAGCACCTCGTACTCCGGCAGGGTCAGCCCGCAGTCCTGCTGCAGCTGCCGGTTGAGGGCGGCGGGCAGCAGCGAGCCCAGCCGGAGATAGGTACGCCAGGCCTGCTGTTCGTCTTCGCTGAGCCACACCCCGGTCATCCTGCCAGCATAACCCGAGGTTGATGATGGATCATTTATGCTCGCCGATCGTTCCGTCGTAAGCTGCCCCCCGCTGCCGCTGGCGCTGGCGGCCGCTCGGCGGGCGGCGCGGGGCCATCTCCGCCTCGCTGTGCCGACGCGGGCCGGACCAGAGGGCGGGGACGGCGTCGATGGCCGCGGCGATCTGGTAGGCCGCGCGCTCGTAGTTGACCCGCCAGCCGACGAAGTCGGGCCAGGCGTCGGCCGCCTCGCGGGTGATCTTGAAGCCGACCTCGTCCATCCGGCTGATCGCCTCGAGGAACTCCTCGTAGGTGAGCGTGATCCCGGCCTCCGGGTCCGCTTCCTCGGGCACGTCGAGGCCCATCGCCCTGGCCACCCGCCCGAGGCACGAGAAGCCGCCGCGCAGGCAGAGCCTGGCCGCCACCACCGGCGCCTGCTCCGGCGCAAGCACCAGTATCAGCGCGGCCGAGTCGAGGACCGCGAGCAGCGATATCACCCACGACGAGTACGGCAGCGGTGAGCGGAACCGGACCAGCGGCAGATAGGTGGTGTGGCTCTCGGCCACGTCGGCCGCCCAGCGCTCCCACGTCCGGTAGAGCTCGGGGAGCGTGTCGATCGACGATACCCCGGTCCCGAGCGCGTAGTACGTCCTGGCCAGCAGCTCGGGTCCCCAGGACGGCGCCCCCGAGCGCGACACCAGCAGCGCGACCTCGGTCTCGCGCCGGTTGAAGGCCGAGTAGAGCGTCGGCAGGTAGCCGACCTGAAGCGCGACCACCACCATCCCGGTGGCCGCCGCCACGAAGACGATCGCGGCGGGGGCGGTGCCCCTCGGCTCGGAGAAGCCGAGGGTGAAGATGGACGAGCCCGCGTCGGTCAGCGCGGCGGTGATGCTGGCGCCGTTGCATGGCCAGAGCACCAGCGTGTACCCGACGACGAAGATGGCGAGCCAGCCCACCAGCTGGGTGATCAGGATCGCGGCGGCCTGGGTGGCGAGGATGCGGTCGCGGTGCTTGTAATCGTCGATCCGCGCGGTCACCATCTGGTAGACCGCGACCACCACCCGGTCGGCCAGCCGGGTCAGCCAGGAGGCCAGCGGGCGGGGCACGATCAGCGTTCCGATCACGCTCTGCCAGCCGGAGAGCACCAGCAGCACGCCGAACGCCGCCGCGACCCAGCGGGCGGCAACCGGTACGACCATCGGCTCAGCAGTCCGAGTAAATGGGCTTGTAGCCGGCCGGAGCGGGGCCGATGAGGTAGCCGGCGCCCTGGGGAACGAGGAAATAGGTGAGCTGCCAGTTGTTGCACGCGCTGCCGTCGATGCCCGTGCCCTTGTCCTGATGGCTGGTGAACCTCACCGTCGCCGACTCGCCGCTGGCGGTGCTCACCAGGGAGGTCAGCGTCATCCCGGAGTCCTGGGTGGACCCGTAGCCGGAGTCGAAGGCGGACTCGGACTCGATCGCCTGCTCATGCGGGTTGTGCGCGCTCTGGTACTCCGCGTAGTTGTGGGTGTTGATCCCCTGGAAGTAGCGGCTCAGCGTCGTCTCCACGGCGGGCTCGGCTCCGGTCGAGGCGACCCCGGCGCCCACGCTGACCAGGCTCGGCATCGACGACGCGGTGGCCGGGGCAGAGGAGGCAGCGGGGCTGGCGGCGCCGGGCGAGGTGCTCGCGCTCGCGGACGACGGCGCGGTCGGGCGTGGCCGAGGACACGGCGGTGGGGCTGGCGGGCGGCTGGGCGGTCGTGCTTGCTCGACCTCGAGACGAGCGCGTAGGCGCCGCCGCCCGCCGCCAGCATCACCAGCGCCACCGCGACGATGAAGGCCGCCCGGCGGCCGCCCGACGATCGCCTGGCGGCCCGCTGGCGGCCCCGGCTGCGCCCCGTAGGGCGGCGGGTAGCCCGGCATGGGCGGCGACGGGGGCGGGTAGGCCGCGGGCCGCTGGCCCGATCCGGCGTACACCGTATCGGCCGACTGCCACGGCTGGGCCGCCTGCCACTGCCCGCCCGGCTCGGTCCGCGGGGCGGCCTGCGCGTCCGGTGCGAACCAGGCCGCGAACGGGTCGGGCTCGGCCGCGGCCGGCGTCGCCGCGCGGGCCGGCTCGGCCGTCCGCGGCCGGTCGATCATGGTGGCGTCCGGTTGCCGCTCTACCCGGGTGGCATCCGCAGGCAGGGGCTCTTCTGCGGCCGGAGTCACGCCCTCCGCCTCGACGGTGGGCGACGGCTGCGGGTCACCGCCGCCCGAGTCGTCCGTCGGCGGGGTGCCCGCAGCCGCCGAGTCGGCTGCGAACTCGGTGCCGCAGCCGCCGCAGTAGCGGGCGTCGCCGGACCGCTCGCGGCCGCACTTCGCGCAGAAGTTCATGCACACTTTTTATCTTATGGATGGCGGACCGGGGCCATCGTTGCAGCACCTGGTCGCGCATTTACCGGCGGTGATGCCGGGTGACGAGCAGCACGATCGCGATGATGACCGCGATCGGGAACCACGGGATGTTGAAGAAGAAGAAGCTGTTCATCGCGTGCCAGGCGGTCGAGCAGAGCACGATGACGATCGCCAGCAGGACGAAGGAGCGGAAGAACCCGCTGCGGCGTCGAGGCCGGATGTACGGGGCGGCCGGGCCGCCCGGCCCGGACGCCCCCGGGGCGGCCGCGGACCCCGGGTCGGGCAGGTCGTCGAACAGGCCCGCGAGGTCGCCGCGGGTCTTGGCGGCCATGGTCCGGCTGATCCGGTCGTCGAACTCGGCCTGGTCGAGGCGGCCGTCGGCGTAGTGCACGCCCAGCTGCTCGGCGACCGCGTTCCGGTCCGCGTCGGAGACGCGGATGTGCTGGTCGGCGTAGCGGATGCGGCGCGTCCACTGCTGGGTTGAGGAAGGCGACATGCTGGTGCTCCTAATCGCACGGTTAAGTAGGTCGGCTCTTGCGCGGGCGCGGTGCTTAGCGCACCGAGTCGAGCAGGGAGCTCGCGAGGGACTGGTCGCTGCCCTCCTCGGGGATCAGCAGCAGGCAGGCCAGGTAGGCCGGGATGGCGGCGCCGCCGAGGAAGGTGAAGACGGCGAAGGCGACGCGCACGATGGTGACGTCGATCGCCAGGTAGTCGGCCAGCCCGGCGCACACGCCGGCCAGCATCCGGCCGTCGTAGGCGCGCCGGAGCGGAGGCCGGCCGGAGGGGCCGGATCGGGTCTGGGAGTGGCTGGACGGGGTCTGTTCCTGGGTGGTGTCTTCGAAAGTGTTCATGGCTTAAGTCTTCGCCCCCGCGCCGCCCGACGGTATCGGGAACAGCCCTGGCCCGACCCTGACCCGCGACCGCCGCACCCCTAGGCGGCCTTCCCCGACATCGGGGAAGGCCCGGATACCGTTTAGGGGTCTGGTCGGGTGATGATGGTTGCATGCAGCAGGAACCGAGCGAACCGCCGTGGTCGCCGTTCCGGTTCCAGGATCAGCCGGAGCGCCGCCGTCGCCATTCCCGTCACCACGGGCACCCCTGGCAGGACGACCCCGGCTGGCAAGACCGGCCGGACGGGGACGCCCGCCCGGACTGGGGAGCCGCGGTTCAGGCGGCGGGGCCACGGCGACGGCAACCCGCTCCGCCGTGACCCGGAGGACCGGATCGGCGGCGGGATCGCGGCCGGCGTCGGGACGTGGCGCGGTTTCAGCCCCATCACCGTGCGGATCGCCTTCGTGGTGGCCGCGCTGGTCACCCAGGGCTGGGGGGTGCCGCTCTACTTCATCGGCTGGCTGGTGATCCCGGTTCGGGGGTCGACCACCAGCATCGCCGCCAAGGCCAGGCACGACTCGCAGGGAGTGGCGCTCGCGGTCGGCCTGGCGTCCCTGCTGGCCGTGTTCCTGCTGCTGGCCGGGGTGCTGAACGACGGCTCGATCGAGGTCTACTGCTGGCCGCAGGTGGTCAGCGTCGCCTGCCTGACGCTGATCTGGCGGAACGCGCCCGAGGACGAGAAGGCGGGGATGCGGCACCTGGTCGAGCCGCTCGAGAGCCTCGGCGGGCGCTGACAACGTGCGGCGCGGCAGCAAGCTCAGGTTCGTCGTGTCGGCCGTGCTGCTCATCGCGGGCATCGGGGTGCTGGTCAGCCTGCGCGGGGGGCTGGCACTGCTCGCACCGATGGGCGGGTTCCTGCTGGTGGCCGCCGCCATCGTCGTGCTCCTCGGCCCGTGGTGGCTCCGGATCGCGCGCGATCTGCTGTTCGAGCGGCAGGCCCGGGCGCGGGCGGAGGAACGGGCCGACATGGCCGCCCGGGTGCACGACTCGGTGCTGCAGACGCTCGCGCTCATCCAGCGCAGCGCCGATGACCCGCAGACGGTGGTGCAGCTGGCCCGCGCGCAGGAGCGGGAGCTGAGGTCCTGGCTGTTCGAGGGGCGCGCACCCGGCGACACCGAGGTGACCTCGTTCGCCGAGGGGATCAGGGAGATCCAGCGGGACGTGGAGGCCAGGCACGGCGTTCCTGTCGAGGTCGTCACGGTCGGCGACTGCCCGCTCGATGAGCACCTGAGCGCGCTGCTGGCGGCGGCCAGGGAGGCGACGGTGAACGCGGCCAAGTGGTCCGGCGCCAGCGTGATCTCGCTCTTCGCCGAGGTCGAGCCGGATAAGGTCGAGGTGGCGGTCAGGGACCGGGGCAGCGGGTTCGACCTTTCCTCAGTCCCGGCGGATCGCCAGGGCGTCGCGGAGTCCATCCGCGGCCGGATGCTCAGGCACGGCGGCAAGGCGACCGTGCAGTCGACGCTTGGAGAGGGGACGAAGGTGACGCTGACGATGGCGCGCGGCCTCGCTCCGGCTGGGCCCGCGGCGGCCGACGGACGACGGCGATGAGCGCGGCTGACGGCGGCGACAAGAGCGCGCCGCGGGTCGTCCTGGTCGATGACCACGGCCTGTTCCGCTCGGGGGTCCGGGCCGAGCTCGGCCGGCAGGTCGAGGTGGTGGGCGAGGCCGATGACGTCGCCCCCGCGATCGAGCTGATCGAGCGCGAGCTCCCCGACGTAGTGCTGCTCGACGTGCACCTGCCGGGCGGCGGCGGTCACGCGGTCATCACCGAGGTGAAGAAGGCGCACCCCGAGGTCAAGTTCCTGGCGCTGTCGGCCTCCGACGCGCCGGAGGACGTGATCGCGGTAATCCGGGCCGGGGCCAGGGGCTACGTCACCAAGACGATCTCCACCGCCGACCTGGCCGACGCCATCAGGCGGGTGGCAGGCGGCGACGCCGTGTTCTCGCACCGGCTGGCGGGGTTCGTGCTCGACGCGTTCGCCACCGCGCCGGCGGCGGCGGACGTCCGGCCGTCATTCGACCCCGAACTGGACCAGCTGACCACCCGCGAGCGCGAGGTCCTGCGGCTGATCGCCCAGGGGTACACCTACAAGGAGGTGGCCCGCGAGCTCTTCATCTCGGTCAAGACGGTCGAAAGCCACGTCTCCTCGGTCCTGCGCAAGCTCCAGCTCTCCTCCCGGCACCAGCTGACCCGCTGGGCGGCCGAGCGGCGGCTCACATAACCAGGAGCGCCTTGCGGCCCCAGACCAGGTCCTCGGCCGGGACAGGCCCGCCAGCTCGGCTGGCGATCCGGTCGCGGTCCGGGTCGTCGTGGCCGCGGATGGTCTCGATCAGCGCGGCGGTGTGCGCGCTGACGTGCGCGCGCCACGCGCCGGTGGCGGCGGCCGAGGCGGAGACCGGGGGCGGGTCGATGGCCAGGATCCGCGTCGCGTACCGCTCGAGCAGCGTGCCGAGCGGGCCGCGGGAGCCGCGGACCCGCAGCGCGTGGATCTTGTGCAGGTCGAACAGGCGCTCGGACTCGGGCGAGGCCACCACCCGTCTGCGCAGGTCCCAGGCGGAGCTGGTGAGCCAGCGGGGATTGGCCGATCCGTCCGGGTTCAGCGCCGGCACGATGTAGGCGGAGCGCGCGCCGGGTGAGCGCTGCCAGGCGCGCAGCTCGTCGCGGCGGAGCGAGGCGAACGCCCGGCTGTCAACCTGCAGCTCGCGCTTGGCCCACAGGTACTCCTCGAGGAACCGCGCGTTCTGCGGCCAGCCGAGCTCGTCGAGGGCGGCGAGGACGACGGCGCGGACCGGCAGCCCCGGCCGGGCCGCGCGAACGCCCGCGCTCGCCTCGCGGCGGAGCTGGCCGATCAGGCTCTCGCGGCGCTCGTCGAGCCGGCCGAGCATGCTGGCCTGAGCGACCAGCTCGGCGACAGGGACCTCGCCGTCGCGGGCGTCGGCCGCCAGCCGCCGGGCGAGCTGGAGTGTCTCTTCTAGTGCCGCGACGAGCTCGTCGCGGACCGCAGTCAAGGGCACGACCTGGACTGTACCCGGCAACCATGGCGAGTATCCATGGCCCCCATGCGGTTGGCGCATGGATCTTGTGGGTACCGAATTACACCGAGGGGATTGCCAATAACACCAGATCGCGGGGGATCGCCCAGGAGGTGCTGCGCCATGGGAACGACGGCGAGAATCGACAAGGTCACCCGGCTGCGCCAGAAGGCCAGCGACCGGTCGCGGTTCCCCGAACGGGCGCTGCACGTCGTCGATATCGAGAACCTGGCCGGCGCCCCGATTCCGTCCCTCGTCCAGGTCAACGAGGTCCAGGACTGGTACATGACCCGGCTGGGCTTCGGCGCGGACGATCAGGTGGTGATGGCCTCCAGCCACCTCGGCTTCCTTAACGCGGCGCTCGGCTGGCCGCACGCCCGCTACCGGGTCAGGTCGGGCCCCGAACGGCGCCGACCTGGAGCTGCTTGACGTCCTTGAGCACGAGGACGTCGCCGCGCGCTTCAGCCACGTGGTGATCGGGTCGGGCGACTGGCGGTTCAGCCGGGCCGCCGTGAGCCTGGCCGGGCGGGGCGTCCGGGTCACCGTGGTGAGCCGTCGCGGCAGCCTCGCGGCGGTGCTCGCCCGGGCCGCTCAGGACGTGGTCTACCTCGACCTTCCCCGGGCCGTAGCCGCCTAGCGGCTAGAGAGCCGACGACGACAAGGGGGGGCGACGGGAAACCCCGTCGCCCCCCTTCCGTCGGGCGGTGGCGTCCGCTACCGGGTGGTGATGATCGCGGCGAACTTCGGCGACCCGATGCCGGTCGCCTCGTCGTAGCCGGGGGTGGTCGGGAACAGGCCGTTGTTGGTCGCGGCCTGCTGCAGCTTCCCGTTGCCGGTGATGTCGTTGAAGTACTTACCGGGGTCGGTGTCGAACCAGGAGTACACCAACGGGTTGATGTTGCCGGTGCGGTGCCCCTGGAAGCTGTCGCGGTCCGCGATCAGCGCCCCCCAGAGCGGGGACGACAGGCTGGTGCCGCCGATCGCGAACCAGCCGGGAGCCGGCTCGCCGCCGCTGAACGTGGCGCAGCCGCTGTAGGGCGTGCTCGCGCTGCCCGTGCAGTACTCGGAGTAGCCGTTGTACGGGTCCGCCATGGCCGAGACGTCGGGCTCCTGGCGACAGGGGGTCCCTGCCTTGGCCAGCGTGCAAGCGGTCTCGCTGTTGGCGACGGTCTCGCCCGAGTAGGTCTCGGCCTGGCTGTTCACGCCCGGGCCGCGCTGGTAGAACGGACGGCCCCAGAACTGGCTGGGGGCGCCGCCGCCCGCGCCGGTCTCGGCGCACCAGAAGTAGCCGCCCTGCTCGTCGTTGCCGACGGCGGCCGCCTGGTCGCTGCAGAGGTTGTCGACGTTCCAGACGGTCTCGGTGCCCTTGGCCGGGGTGCCCGGGTAGGACTTGGCGCCGGGGTTGTCGCCCTCGAACGAGGTGCCGCCGACGCTGGTCACCCACGGCTGGGATGACGGGTCGTTGGCGTTGACGACCGAGGTGCCGTCGGACCGGATGCAGTCGAACGCGCCGGTGTCGCCGGCGGCGCTGAAGATCGACTGCCCCTGCAGCGCCATCTGCTCGAAGACGGTGTTCTCGGCCTGCACCACGGCGGCGCCTGCGTCGTTCTCGCACTCGCCCCAGCTGGAGCTGATCGTGGAGGCGACGTCCTGGTTGGCGATCGCGGTGTACTCGTCGAGCTCGGTCTGGCCGGTGTAGTCGTTCGGCGCGTTGTAGACGATCAGGTGCTTGACGTCGGGCGAGACCGCCAGCGTGACCTCGATGTCGGCGTCGACCTCGACGTCACCCGAGTACCCGTTGTACTCGGCCGGGCAGGTGTCGCCGGTCGGGCAGACGGGGGCCAGCGGCCCGCCGTCCACGGTGACGTTCTCGAGCGGCGCGGTGTAGCGCTTCCCGTAGTAGTTCTGGGCCCAGGTGCTGATGTCCGACGCCTGGTACGCGGAGAGCTCGAAGACCGCCGCGGTGACGCCGGCGCCCTGGGTGCTCGGGCTGGCGTGCGGCGCCCCGTACATGGAGTTGGTCTGCGACGGGGTCAGGCCGCCGCAGCCGGGGCCGCCGCCGTAGCCGTAGTCGAAGCCGACGTTGTTGGTGACCAAGTCGAAGAGCTCGGCGGCGCTGACGTAGCCGGTCTCGCAGCTGGCGGACGACGAGGAGGACTTCGCCGCCGGCGTCTCCTTGGCCGGGGTCTTGCCGCTGGCGGGCCGGACGGCCAGGGACTTCAGGCGGACGGTGTTCGACAGGCCGACCACGCCGACGATGCCGGACACGATCGAGGAGGGCAGCCGCACCGAGGTCGAGTTGGAGAAGTAGCGGATGTGGTGCGGGTCAACGTAGTTGCGCAGGGTGGTGTGGAACGCGGCCGTGATCTTCGCGCTCGAGCCGGTCGCCTCGACCACGAACGGCGAGCTGCCGGGCGAAACGGCCAGGCCCGCGCCGCGCAGGTAGGCCTCGACGGAATTCCGGGTGGCGGTCGTCGGCGCGTACTTGGCGTCGAACTGGCCCGCGCGCAGGAACTGGCCGTACTGGGGGCTGCCCTTGGTGTAGACGGCCCGCAGTTCCGCGTTGAGCCCCGCCTCGTCCCGTGGCGCCAGCGCGACCTCAACCGTCATCCTGGATGCGGTGTAGGCGCCGGTCTGCGCGTCGGACGTGGCCGGCAGGCTGCCGCTGAGCGCGACCAGGGCCGGGGACGCGGCCGCCGGCGCGGCGGTCGACGCCTGGGCACCGCTAGCCGCGAAGGCGCCGGTGAGCGCGATCGTGGCCAGCCCGAGCACGGCGGCACCGCCGGCTCTGAATGGCCGATGGAGCAATCGCATGCCAAACCTCCTCATAACGAAAGTTATCCATCGTTATATGGCCATATCGGTAAAATTGATACAGGAGGAGACGCATGTTAACTAATTCGCAACAGTCCACACAGTGGGCGCATGGTTCGGTCGCGGGACGCGGGACTCCGCTTCGTCCTCCCCGGACCAGAAGACGGCTGGCACTGCCGCTGGAGCCAACGGTCCGTTCGATATGAGCGGTGGATTTTGACCTTGACTCTCCCCGGCCGATCAGGGTTGCAGGACGCCGTCCATGTTGTCGACGTACCAGGGCTCGTTGTACGCGACCCGCTCCACGACGGCGCCGGTGTGCGGGGCGTCGATCATGTAGCCGCCGCCGACGTACATGGCGACGTGTCCCTCGCCGTCGAGGATGATCAGGTCGCCCGGCTTCATCTCGGAGACGGGAATGTGCGGCAGGCTGTCCCACTGTTCGTAGGTGGTCCGGGGGATGGCGACGCCCGCTGCCGCCCAGGCGGCCTGGACCAGGCCGGAGCAGTCGTAGGAGCTGGGGCCGGTGGCGCCGTACACGTAGGGCTTGCCGAGCTGAGCGTAGGCGAACGCGACGGCTGTGTCCGCCTGCGTGCCGGTCGGCCCGGTGTACGCTATCGCGCTCGTGCCCGACTGCCCGCTGCTGCTGCTGGTGGTGCCGCCGATGGTGTTGGCCTCTACCTGCGCCTGCTGCGCGGTGGTGAGGCTGTCGAGCGTCGCTTTGCTGCTGGCGAGCAGCTTGTTCAGCGAGGTCTTCTGTGCCGCGAGTTGCGCGTGGATCTGCGCGATGCCCTGCTCGGTGCGCTGCCGCTGCGCGCTGACGGACGCGAGCGTCTGGGCGGCGGTGAGGAGCTGGGTCGCCTCCTCGTTGTGCGTGCCCGCCACCTCGAGGACGAGCGACGCCTGGGAGAGCACGCTCTGCGGATTGCCCGAGCTGAGCAGGCCGAGGACCGAGGTCTGGTTGGCGTTCTCGTAGACCGAGACCGCCACCGCGGCGAGTTGGGCGCGGGCGGTGTCGTAGCGCGCCTGCGCGTTGGCCGCCTGCTTCTGCACCCGGGCGAGCGTGGCCTGCGCCGCAGCTGTAATCCTGGCTGTTGGCGTCGTACTGCTGGCCGACCTTGTCCATCTTGGCCTGCAGGCTGTTTACCTGCGCCTGAACCTGGCTGATGGTCGGCGCGGCGGCGGCTCCGGCCCCGGTGGTGCCGGTGTAGACGGCGAGGCCGGTGGCGGCGGTGAGGGCGACCGCGAGGACGGCGCCACGCCGGATCTGGGTTGTGCTGGCAAGGTGCTTGGCCATAAGGCGCTTAGCCACGATGCTGTCACGCTCCGTTCTCCATGCCTGGCGAGTCGGCCAGAGGCTGTGGATCACGGTAGTGAAGGTAACGGGCGCATCTCAACCGGTTCGCGGAAACCTCACGAAATGATTACGACTTCGTCCCGAGCTACGGGCGCTGTGTCAGGTGTTGTCGTGGTTTACGGTCGGCGGCGTCGACGATCAGCTGACCGACGGCGCGGATGTGCGGCGCGGCCTGGCTTGTCGCGATCCGTTGGCCTGGACCGCGTGGCCCGCCAGCCGGCGGAAGAGCGACGGCGCGGCCACGCGGACGATGCCCGGCAGCCTCGTCCAGCCCGGGTATGTAAAGATCCTCGCGACCGCATTGCGCCGCCTCGCAGACCAGGCGGGCGACCCGTTCCGGTGCCAGCGGCCGCGGCCGGCGCCGGGCGTACGGGGCGCCCCGGCGGACGAAAAACGGGGTGTCGGCCACGCACAGGGTCACGTGCGTGATCCCCACCCCGGTGCCGTGCAGCTCGTAGCGGAGCGCCTCGGCGAAGGCGCCGAGCCCGGCCTTGGCCGCGGAGTAGACCGCCTCCCCGGCCACCCCGACGCTGCCGGCGATCGACCCGACCAGGGCGACCTGGCCCCGGCGCCTGGCCAGCATCTGCGGCAGCAGCACCCGGACCAGCTCGATGGCCGAGATCAGGTCGACCATCAGCAGTTCCTCGGCCAGGCCCGCGGGCATGGCCGTGAACGACCCGTACCAGCCGACTCCGGCGCAGGCCACGAGCAGGTCCACCTGCCCGGCGGCGGCCAGCGCGGCCTGGCCGAGCTCGCCCGCGCCGGCCACCGACGACAGGTCGGCGGGCAGCGGGACCGAGCTGGTGCGGGCGGCCACCTGGTCCAGGCGGGCGACGTCCCGCCCGGACACCAGCAGCCGCCAGCCGTCGGCCGCCAGGCAGTCCGCCACGGCCGCCCCGATCCCGGAAGACGCGCCGGTCACCAGGGCCACGCCCCCGGGCCAGGCGCCGCGCTGGCCTGGCCGACGCCGCTGCGGCCGGAGTGCGGGAGCTGGCCCCCGCGGTGATGATGCCCATGCTGAAAGCCTCTCCCTCGAGTGCTTGGCACCAGCCTCAGGGCCGGCCCGGTGAGACGGAATCACCCGGCCTGGGTGATTCAGTGTCGCCCGACTGCACGCGCAGGCTTAGGGCGTCAGAGTCGCTTACGAAAGGGGAGGTCATGGGAAAGGAAGCACGGATCGGTCTGCTGCTTGGCGCTTCCGCCTGTCTGCTGGCGGTCATGGTCGACTGGGTTATCGAGGACCTGAACCGCGCAATAGCCAGCTCGTTCGCTGCGTGCCCGGTCGCGCGTAGTCACTCGCGGCCGGGCCGTGAGCTGGAGGAACAGATGACGGAAACCGCGACGATCCTGACCGGGCCGCTGGGTCTTGGCCACGAGATGATGGCGCGTGGCTGCGGTCGGCTGTTCGAGCGGTCAGGCTGGCGGGTCCGCCAGCTCGACAGCATGTCGCTGCTCGGACCCTGGAGCGGTGGCGCCGGCGAGCGGCTGTTCAAGGGGCTGGTCGCCGTGCCCGGCCTGTACGACGGGCTGCACTTCGCCCATCTGCGGACCGGCAGCAGGCTGGCGAACCGCATCGACCGGGCGTCGAACGCCAGGCTGGTGCCCGCGTTGCGGTCCGAGCTCGAGCGACATCCGGCCGACCTGCTGTTCAGCGTGTTCGCCACCGGCGCCTCGGCGGCCGGGAGGCTCAAGGCCGAGATGCCGGGCCTGCGGTCGGTCGTGCTGTGCACGGATGTGTCGGTGCACCGGATCTGGGCGGCGGAGGGCACCGATCTGTTCCTGGTGACCTCGGCCGCGGCCGAGGCGTCGGTCCGTCGGTACCTGCCGCGGGCGCCGGTCGCGGTGGTGCCGCCCCCGGTCCGGCCCGAGTTCTACGCGGCCCCGCCGCAGGCAGCAGGCCAGGAAGGCGTTCGGGGTGTCCGCCGACGCGCTTCTGCGTGCTGGTGATCGACAGCGGCTGGGGGTTCGGTCCGCTCGCTCGGGGCCGTGTCCGAGCTGGCCGACGCCGGCGTGCACGTGCTGGCGGTGGCGGGCCGGGACCGCGAAGATCGAGCGCGGGCTGCGCGAGCTGGCCGCCGGCCGGCCCAGGATCACTCCGTTCGGCTTCACCGACCGGGTCCCCGAGCTGATGGCCGCGGCCGACGTGATCGTGGCGCTGCCCGGGGCGGTGACCTGCGGCGAGGCCCGGGTGGTGGGACGTCACCTGCTGCTGCTCGACGTCATGCCCGGCCATGGGCGGGACAACCTGCAGCACGAACTCGAGCTGGGCGACGCCGACGCGTGCGTGCCCACCCCCGGCGGGGTGACCGCCAGCGTGCTTGCCCTGCGCGACCAAGCCGTCGGCCCGTTTCCCAGCCGGGTTCCGCGCTGGGAGCCCGCCTACATTGCCGCCCTGCGGCGGATCGGCCTCGACCTGCAATCCTGGAAGGAGCCAAGTGCCCACGTTGCGCACGCTATTCCTGAATCCGCCGTCCTTTGAGGGTTTCGACGGCGGGGCCGGCGCCAGGTACCAGGCGAAGCGGGAGATCCGCTCGTACTGGTATCCGACCTGGCTGGCCCAGCCCGCCGCCCTGGTGCCGGGCAGCACGCTCGTGGACGCCCCGCCGGCCGGGCTGACCCTCGACGACATCGTCACCCGCGGCCGACCAGCATGATCTGATGATCCTGCACACCAGCTCGCCCACGTTCGCGGGCGACGTCAAGGTGGCGGAGGCGCTCAAGGCGAAGAACCCGGATCTGCTGGTCGGCTTCGTCGGGGCCAAGGTCGCGGTCCAGCCGGAGCGATCGCTCCAGGCCTCGCCCGCCATCGACTTCGTGGCCAGGGAGGAATTCGACTTCACGGTGGCCGAGGTGGCCGAGGGGCGCCCGCTGGCATCCGTCGACGGCCTGAGCTATAAGGACTCGAAGCGGGCAGGTGGTGCACAACGCCGACCGGGAGATCCTGACCGACATGGACCGCCTTCCGTTCGTGACGCCGGTCTACAAGCGGGATCTGCGCATCGGAGGACTACTACATCGGCTACCTGCTTCATCCGTACGTGTCGCTCTACACCGGGCGCGGCTGCCGGTCCAGGTGCACGTTCTGCCTGTGGCCGCAGACCGTCGGCGGCCACAAGTACCGGACCCGCAGCGTGGCGAACGTGCTCGAGGAGGCCGCGCTCGTCCGCGAGCTGTTCCCGCAGATGAAGGAGCTGTTCTTCGACGACGACACGTTCACCGACGACCGGCCGCGGGCCGAGGAGATCGCCCGCGGGCTCGGCCGTCTCGGCCTGACCTGGTCGTGCAACGCCAAGGCGAACGTCCCCAGGGAGACGCTGCAGGTGATGCGGGACAACGGGCTGCGGCTGCTGCTGGTCGGCTACGAGTCGGGGAACCAGCAGATCCTGATCAACATCAAGAAGGGCCTGCGAGTCGAGCGGGCCAGGCAGTTCGCGGCCGACTGCCGGGACCTGGGGATCACCGTGCACGGCACCTTCATCCTCGGGCTGCCCGGGGAGACCAAGGAGACCATCCAGGAGACGATCCGGTTCGCCCGCGAGGTCAACCCGCACACCATCCAGGTCTCGATCGCGGCGCCGTACCCGGGGACCGAGCTGCACCGGCAGGCGGTGGAGAACGGCTGGCTGCCCGATGACGACGACGGCACCGCGCTGGTCAGCGAGCAGGGGACGCAGCTGGCGGCGCTGTCGTATCCGCATCTGCAGCACACCGAGATCCTGGACTCGGTCGACGCGTTCTACCGGCGGTTCTACTTCCGGGCCGGGAAGCTGGCCGAGATGTCGGCCGAGATGTTCCAGCCCGGCATGGCGTCACGACGGCTGCGCGAGGGCACCGAGTTCGTGCGCTTCCTTGGCCGGCGGGCCAGGGAGGCCTGATCCCATGCGAGTTCTGCTCGTCCATCCCAGCGCGCTCATGTACTCCGAGATCTTCCTGCGGCTCGAGCCGCTCGGCCTGGAGCGGGTGGCGGCGGCTCTGCTGGCCGACGGCCATGACGTCAGGCTGGTCGACCTGCAGGTCTACCGGAGGTCGGATCTGGAACGTCAGGTGGCCGAGTTCCGCCCCGAGGCGGTCGGTTTCAGCCTCAACTACCTGGCCAACGTGCCCGAGGTGGTGGACCTGGCCAAGTGGGTCAAGACCGTGCTCCCCGACTGCCTGGTCTTCGTCGGCGGGCACAGCGTCTCGTTCGTGGCCGAGCAGGTCCTCGGGCACGCCGAAGGCGCGATCGACGTCGTGCTGAAGGGCGAGGGCGAGACCGGTGCCCCCGCGCTGCTGGCCGCGGCGCCGGATCGGGCCCTGACCGAGGTTCCCGGGGCGGTCACCGTGGACGGCGCCGGGCCGGCCGCCGCAGATGGTGCACAGCCTCGATGACCATCTTCCGGCCCGGCAGCTGGGCGGGCGGCGGAACAAGTACTTCATCGGGGTGATGGACCCGGCCGCCTCGATCGAGTTCACCCGCGGCTGCCCGTGGGACTGCTCGTTCTGCTCGGCCTGGACCTTCTACGGCCGCAGCTACCGCAGGCTGTCGCCGGAGGCGGCGGTTGAGGACATGGCCCGCATCGCCGAGCCCGGCGTCTTCATCGTCGACGACGTGGCCTTCATCAAGGCCGAGGAGGGCGACGAGATCGCCCGGCAGCTCGAGCGCCGCCGCATCCGCAAGCAGTACTACCTGGAGACCCGCTGCGACGTGCTGCTCCGCAACGAGGAGGTGTTCCGCCGCTGGCGCCGGCTCGGGCTGAACTACATGTTCCTCGGCCTGGAGGCCCTCGATGAGGAGGGCCTGACCGCCTTCCGCAAGCGGACCACGCCGCAGGTGAACAACAAGGCGCTCGAGGTGGCCCGGTCGATGGGGCTGAGCGTGGCCATCAACATCATCGCCGACCCCGACTGGGACGAGGCCCGGTTCGCGTTCGTCCGCGAGTGGGCGATGAGCGTGCCGGAGATCGTGAACATCACCGTCCAGACGCCCTACCCGGGGACCGAGACCTGGCTGACCGAGTCCCGCCGGCTGACCACGCTCGACTATCGGCTGTTCGACGTGCAGCACGCGGTGCTGCCCACCCGGCTGCCGCTTGACCGGTTCTACATGGAGCTGGTCAGGACCCAGGCGGTGCTGGCCCGCAAGCACCTGGGGGTCGCGGCGCTGGCCAAGACCAGCGGCATCATCGCCCGGCAGCTGCTGCACGGCCAGACCAACTTCGCCCGCATGATCTGGAAGTTCAACCAGGTCTACAACGCCGACCGGCAGTACGCCGACCATCTGCGCGAGCCCCGTTACCTGCTGCCGCCCGCGGCCGAATGGACAGCGGAGCCGCCGGACCGGAAGGAGCTGTACGTTCATGTCCCGTCGCGCCGCCGGCCCTGACCGTGACGGCTGCCGACGCCCCGAACGAGTGCCTGGAGCTGCCCCGGCCGCTGGGGTTGCTGCGCACCGTCGGCTGGAACCTGAGCGAGGCGTTCGGCCTGCCCACCATCGGCTACGTCCTCGGCACGGCGTTCGGCGGACGCGACGCCGGCCTGTGGGCGGTGCTCGGCGCGATCTGGCTGACGGCCGCGGTCCGCACTGATCTTCACCGGGTCGGTCCCGAGCCTGGTGCTGATCTCGCTGGCGGTGCTGACGGTGCAGACCGCGACCTCGATCGCCACCGGGAACCTGTTCATCTTCCTGATCCACTTCCCGCTCGCCAACCTCGCCCTGTGCATCGTGTTCGCCCGGACCGCTCGCGGGTCAAGCCCGATCGCGGCCGAGCTGGCCGGGGAGGTGATCGGGCTGCGCTACCCGAAGAAACACGAGTCGAAGCTGCACGGCTTCTTCCAGCGGGTGACCTGGTTCTGGGCGGCCGACTTCCTGCTGCTCGCCGTCATCCTGGGGGTGCTGCTGGCCTTCGTCCCGGTCGGTATCTACGTCCCGATCTGGCTGGTGACCACGATCGTGCTCATCGGCGCGGGGATCGCCATCTCGGTCATGTGGCTCCGGTCAACGCTGCGCGAGCACGGCATCAAGTTCCAATTCGCGGCGCCCGCGGACGACGACGCGTAGCCATCGCCAAGGTGCCGGGGAAACTAGCCCTTTGAACAACAACACGCCGGTCGCCATCGTGACCGCCCTCGCCGCCGCCGCGGTGCTGGGTCTGTCGGCTGCCATCGATCAGCGCAGCACGAAGAAGGTCAAGACCAGGGAGCCGCTGTCGCCTCGGCTGATACTCGACCTGGCCCGGCAGCCGCTGTGGCTGATCGCCATCGGGGCCAACGTGGTGGGGTTCGTTCTCCAGGTGGTGGCGCTGGCCTACGGGAGCCTCGCGCTGGTGCAGCCGCTGCTGGTCTGCGACCTGCTGTTCGCGGTCCTCATCGCCTGGGTCCTGAGGGGAAACGCGAACGAGCCGCAACCGAGCATGAAGCTCATTTTGACGGGAGTCGGCGTCACCACCATCGGCCTGGCGGGCTTCCTCGCCATCGGGCAGCCGACGCCCGGCCATACGCAGGCCCGCCTGAGCATGCTGGCGCCGCTGGCCATCGGGTACGTCCTGGTCGTCGGCACCTGCCTGGTCGTCGCGAACCGGAACCGGGACCTGCAGCCGCTCGCGCTGGCGCTGGGCTGCGGCGTCAGCTATGGGGTCGCCGCCTTCGTGATCAAGCTCCTGACGTCGGAGTTCGGCGGCGGGCTGGGCGCGGTCTTCACTAACTGGCCGATCTACGTCTTCATCGTCGTCGGCCCGGCCGGCTTCGTACTCAACCAGAACGCCCTTCAGCAGGGCACGCTGCTGGCACCGGTGCAGGCGATCATCAGCGTGGCCGACCCGGTCATCTCCATCGCCCTCGGCATCGCCTGGCTGGACGTGCGCCTGCGCAGCAGCCCGGCCGCCATCGCCGGCGAGGTCATCTCGTTCCTGCTGCTGACGGTCGGGATCATCATGACCTCGCGGGTGCACGTAGCGGACCCGCCTGTCCAGCACGAGGCGGCCGAGGGCGTCGCCGGCAAACAGCCGTGACTGTGGGGCTCAGCCCCGCTGCAGGGCGGGTGCAGCCCGGTTCAGCTCAGCCGGCTCGGCATTCACCGCTGCGGACCCCGCTGACCGGACCCTGTAGTGTTGTGATCCCCCGCAGAGGCAATGGTGACGAGAGCGGGAGGCGTTCATGGCGACGGACACGAAGACCCACAAAAGCCGCAAGGTGGCAGTGCTAGGGCCGATGCCTCTCGACCAGATCGTCACCGATGACGGCGAGCGGTTCGAGAAGTACGGATGCGCGCTGTATACGGCGGTTGCCCTCTCCGCGCTCCTGGATCCCGGCGACACGATCGCCCCGGTAACACACGTTCGCCGCAAAGACGAAGGTCCGCTCAGGCAGATCCTCGCATCGTTCCCGAATATCGACACCTCCGGCATTACATCGTCGGCCGACCAAGGGGACGGTGTCGAGCTGCGGTATATCGAGCAAAACCGTCGGGTCGAGCGGCAGACGAGCTTCATGAACCCGATCCTGCCGGCCGACGTCGCCTCGCTGCTCGACGCGGACGCGTTTGTCTGTGTCCCGATCACGGACTACGAGGTGGGGCAGGCGACGCTGCGGCACATCAAGGAACACAGCGGCGCGACCGTGGTGCTTGATGCCCACGGCCCGACGACGACGCTGACCCGCAGCGGCGAGCGTCTGCCACGGGTCTGGGCCGACCAGGACATCTGGCTTCCGTACGTTGACATCCTGAAGATGAACCTGGACGAGGCGCGCTCAATGTGGGTCGGTGAGTCAGCGGTGATGGGAGCTGATCCGCCGAAGCAGATTACTGAAGAAAAGCAGATCACCGACGAACTGCGCGACCTGGCGCGTTATTGCCTGGGCCGCGGTGTCGGGGCGGTATGCGTGACTCTCGACGAGCATGGCTGCGTGTGTTTCTCCCCGGACGGCTCTGGCGGGCTCACCGAGGAGTTCGTCGATCCCGTTCCGGTGGAGCACGTCGTGGACACGACCGGTGCTGGCGACTCGTTCGCCGCGGGATTGGCTTACGGCTATCTCGCCTACCGGGATTACGTCGCGGCCTGCCAGTACGGGAACGCGATGGGCGCTCAGCGCTGTACCGGAGCCGGTACTGACCTGAACGTTTACCTGTCACGAGAGGAAACCGAGCGGCAGATCCGCGCGACTTACGGCCCTGGACCCTCCCGTCCAGGCGCATGAACGGCAAGGATGGAGGCGCCGTGGACGGTTTCCTGCTCGCTTATGACGGCTTCGAACCGAGAGCCGAGGGACTTCGGGAGGCGCTGACCTCCACCGGCAACGGGTACCTGTGCACGCGCGGCGCGGCGGAGTGGGAAGACGCCGACGGCGTGCACTACCCGGGCACGTACGCGCACGGAGGCTACAACCGCGAGACGACGATGATGGGCGGCCTGCCGGTCCTCAACGAGGACCTCGTCAACCTGCCGAACTGGCTGGTCCTTGAGCTGCGCATCGAAGGCGAGGAGGCGGTAACGCTCGACGACGTCGAGTTGCTTGACTACCGTCACGAATACGACATCCGGGACGCGACCGTCGTTCGGCGTCTCCGCTTTCGTGACCGCGGCGGCAGGGAGACGACGCTGACAAGCCGGCGGTTCGTCAGCATGGCAGACCAGCATCACGCCGGGATCGAGTGGACCCTCGTCCCGGAGAACTGGTCCGGGCAGGTCGAGGTCATCTCCGCGCTCGACGCCCGGGTGAGCAACGCCGGCGTGGCGCGCTACCGGCAACTCGAAGGCCGTCACCTGAACCCCGTTTCCCCGCGGACGTTCGGGCCGGAGGTCATCGCGCTCAAGGCCGAGACCAGGCAGTCGAATCTGTACATCAGCCAGGCGACGCGCACCCGCGTGTTTCGTTCCGGCGAGCCGCTTGCGGCCGGGCGGACGCTGTACCAGATGGAGGACTACATCCAGCAGGTCCTGGCCTTCGATGTGCGCCGGGGCGAGGCGACGCGGGTCGAGAAGATGATCGCCTTCTACACATCACGCGACCCGGCTGTCAGCGACACGCTGGTGCGGGCTGCCAGGTCGGCGGCTCGCCACAGCGACTTTTCCGCCGCGTTCCAGCGCCATTGCGCGGCGTGGGACGAATTGTGGCGGAGGTGCGACGGACGCGTGTCGGGTGACGAGCAGGTCCAGCTTCTGCTTCGGCTCCACACCGCGCACCTGCTCCAGGTTTGCTCCCCGCACACCGCCGACCTTGACGCCGGGATGCCCGCGCGCGGATTGAACGGCGAGGCCTACCGCGGGCACGTGTTCTGGGACGAGATGTACGCGTTCCCGTTCCTCAGCGTCCGGTTGCCCGAGGTCGCGCGAGGGCTGCTGATGTATCGCTACCGCCGGATCGGGGAGGCACGGGCGGCGGCGCGGGAGGCGGGGTTCCTGGGTGCGATGTTCCCCTGGCAGAGCGGGAGCGAGGGCATCGAGGAAACCCAGCGCGTCCACCTCAATCCGATGTCGGGCCGCTGGGAGCCCGATCTCAGCCGCAACCAGCGGCACGTCAACGCCGCGATCTTCTTCAACATCTGGAACTACTTCCAGGCCACCGACGACCGCGCGTTCCTGGAGAGCTACGGCGCGGAGATGATGCTGGACATCGCGCGGTTCTGGGCGTCCATCGCTCACTTCAACCCGGCGCGGGAACGCTACGAGATCCACGGCGTGATGGGCCCGGACGAGTTCCACGAGAAGTACCCGGGCGCGGAGCAGGGCGGGCTGGCCAACAACGCCTACACCAACGTCATGGTGGCGTGGCTGCTCGGCATCGCGGCGAAACTGCCTTCGCTGCTCTCGGCGAGCAGCGCCGAAGGATTGCGCGCACGACTCAGTATCGGAGACGACGTGCTGGCGCTGTGGCAGGACATGAGCCGCCGGATGTTCGTCCCGTTCGAGGCGGACGGCATCATCAGCCAGTTCGAAGGCTGGGGTGACCTCGAAGAACTCGACTGGGCGGCCTACCGGGGGAAATACGAGAACATCCAGCGGCTTGACCGGATCCTGCGGGCCGAGGGCGATGAGCCTGACCGCTACAAGATCGCCAAGCAGGCCGATACGGTGATGCTCTTCTTCCTGTTCTCAGACGAGGAGCTGCGCGAGATCTTCGAGCGGCTCGGATACGACTACCATCCCGACACCGCCGCGCGAAACGTCGCGTACTACGACGAGCGCACGTCGCACGGCTCGACCCTGAGCTTCGTCACCTACGCGGGAGTGCTCGCCGCCATCGACCCGGAAAGCTCCTGGGACCGGTTCCTGGTCGCGCTCCGCAGCGATGTCGACGACCTCCAGGGAGGCACCACGAAGGAGGGGATCCACCTGGGCGTCATGGCCGGGACACTCGACCTCGTGCAGAGGTACTACGCGGGCGTCCAGATCCGTGACGGCATCCTGTACTTCGATCCCAGCCTCCCCAGCGGGCTCGGCGGCCTGTCCTTCCGTATGCAGTTCCGGGAGGCGCCGATCCTAGTCACGCTCGACAGCGATCAGCTGACGCTAGACGTTCAGCCCGAGGGTGCCAGCCACGAGATACGAGTCGGAATACCCGGCGACGTCCGGGAACTGCGCCCGGGCGACCGGGCCGTATTCGAGCTCAGCCGGGGCCTTGCCAGCTAGCGGCTGGCGTTGGGCTACCCGAGGCGCCAGGACGAAGGGACTGGGGTGCCTCGCCCCGCTCAGGCGGGGTATCGCTTGGGTTCTTGGGTGTAGGCGCGGCCGGCTGGGGTCTGCCAGCGGTGCCAGCCTGGCTTCGGCTGGGTGACGTGCCATCCGGGTGACTGTTTCACCTGGTGGCAGGCGCGGCTGCGCGCGCCGGCGTTGCACGCGCAGGTCTTGCCGCCCTGGTCGTATGGCAGGGCGTGCTCGAAGTCGGACTCGCGGGCGTGCCGGTTGCAGGGCGGGAATGTGCAGTTGCCGTCTCTGATCTGGACGAGGTGGCGGAGCCGGTCGCTGGGCTGGTAGCCGTGCGTCTGGTGCCGGTGGTCGCATTCGAAGACCGGCACCGGGTCGAGGCGGACGGTGAGCTCGCGCCCGCCGGGCAGGGTGAGCGTCCAGGTGCCGAGGCCGTCGGGGGCTGGTGGTCTGCCGCGCGGGGTGCGCGGGGTGAGGGACCAGGGGCCGGTGTGACTGGCGGGACGGCTGGGGAGGGTGGCGGCGGGGATGGTCAGGTTCAGCCGGGCGGGCAGCCTTGGGGCTGTCGGCGGGCGGGCCGGGCGCATTGTCCGGAGGGGGCGGGCGCAGCCGTGGCCGACGGCGTATCCCTGCGGGCTGGTGACGGTCACGCACACCTCGGTGCGGGGGCTCGCTGCGGCGGCGGCGGCTAGCTCGCGGGCGAGGGTCGGGTCGAGGAGGCCGAAGCCGTGGATCTCGCCGGGCCGCTCGGCCAGCCCGAGCAGCGTCGCCAGCGGCACGATCAGATCGGCGGGCCGCCGCTCATGCGCCGCTCCGGCGGCGGCGACCCGGGCCGGGGGCCGCCACCGTCGGAGCCGCCGGAACCGCCAGGGCCGGAGCCGCCGGAGCCGCCGAGACGCCCGGAATCGGGACGGCCGGAACCGGGGGCACCGCCATCGCCGCCCCCGTCGCCGCCGTCATCGGGGCGGGCGCCTTCGTCGGGGTCGTCGTCGTCGGGGTCGTCGTCATCGGTTTGCCCGCTGTCGTCGGGGTCGTCGTCGTCAGGGGTCACGCAGCTGCCGTCGCACGCGGTGCACGGGCAGTCGTCGGGGTCGGCTGTACCGTCCGGGTCGGAATGGGCATCGCCGGGGGCGGGCTCGGCTTCGCGCCCTGATCCCGCCTGGGCGGCCGCCCAATCCTGCGCGGCGCCGTCTTGCTCTTCCGCGGTTGCGATCCGGTCTGCGGCCGGCAGGCCGTTGATGAGGTCGAGGTAGGCGCGGGCGCGCAGGACGTCCATCGGGGTGTCGCCGAACGCTCCGGATTCCTTGTATTCGTCGGCGCGGGCGTTGACGGCGGCCATGGCGGCGAGGGCCTCGTCCGGGGGCAGGTCGCGGCCGGACAGTCCGGCGGTGCCGGCCGGCTCGCGGAAGAAGGAGACGCGGGCGTCGTTCTTCTGGGCGTGCTCGCGGCGCCGCTCGGCCAGGTGCGGGTCGATGGTCAGGGCGGCCTGCTCGGCCAGCCGCAGGACCTGGGTGTAGGTCTTGCCCGCGAGCTGGTCGGCGATGAGGGCCTCGGCGGCGGCGGCGTCGGGGTCGGCCAGCTGCTCGAGGGTCTCGGTGATGGCGCGGGCCTTGGGGCTGGTGAGCGTCCCGTCGCCGAGGCGGGCGGCGATGGCCGGCAGCCGGGCGCCGAGCTGCCAGGCGAGCGACGCGGTGGTCTCGGCGGACTGGGTCGAGCAGGCCAGCGCCCCGGCCAGCTCGTAGCGCAGCGACGCCGACCAGGTTTCGGGGAGGTCGCCGTGGTCGGCGCCGGGCGACGGCGGGGCCTCGCGCCGCATGATCTCCCGGATCACCCCGAGCTTGCCGGCCGCGGCCCACGACTCGATCGCCGCCCAGGCGCGCAGCAGCCCGACCAGCTCGTCGCCCGTGGCGCCCGGGCACCGCCGCCCCGGCCCCGACAGCTCGTCGATCAGCAGGGCCACCGGCCCGGACGGCGCCGGGCCGTCCTGCGAGTCGTCGTACGCGAAGGCCGCCAGCCGGGGGTCGGGACCCGAGGGGGCCGGGACCGGGCCCGGGCTCCCGCCGGGGGCGGGCGGCGGCTCGGGATCGCGGTCGCGGTCCGCGCCCTCCCCGTCGTCCTGCCCCGGCTGCCCGTCCATCGCGGTCCCCGTTCGATGATGATCGCCGTACATATCTGTTACTCGAATATTACTCCGTTTAAATTCCTTGTGCTGCGGTAGTGGCTTACTAAAGGGATACACTTTCCTAACCCCGGGCTGCCTCTCGAGCGTGCTCGCTGCAGAGGAAATTCGAAAACCGATCATCCCGAACGGTCGCGTGCTTCGCGTTGATCCGCCGAGCAGACAGCCACACAAGTGAGCAGACGACGCTGACAGCCGCACCCCTCACCCAACGGCGGTCCTTACTGCTCCTGGTAAAGATCGGCCAGCAGGAGGAACGCGCGCTCGAACACCCCCGGCGTGACGATGCCGGGGGCTAGGCGCTTGTAAATCTGCAGGCCCGCCAGCATCGCCTGGCCGATGGCCCAGTCCTGGACCGCCATGGTCGGGGTCGGAGACGGGTCGACGTCGGCGCCTGGGTCCGCCATTGCCCGCAGTCGGCCCTCGACCCTGGCGCTGTAGCGCTGCAGCGCGTCCGGGGAGCGCAGCAACGCGGCCCAGAACTCCAGGATCACCGCCAGCTCGGCGTCGTCACCGGGCTGGTCGGTAGAGACAGCGCGGCTGAACTCCGCCACTCGCTCGTACAGGGGCCGGGACTCGTCGCCCAGCGTGGTCGAGTAGTCGGGGGCGGGGGCCGCCTCCATCGCGGTCAGCATGAGGTCTTCCTTGCTGGCGAAGTGGCCGTAGATGGCGCCCTTGGTCACCTCGGCCGCCTCCGCGATCTGCTCAAGCGACGTAGCGGCGTAGCCGCGCTCGCGGAACAGTCGCTGCGCCTCCGCCAGCAGCCGCTGCCGCGTGCGCTCCTTCGACTCCGCTCTGGTCACTCTGGCCACGTTCTCATGCTCCCTCATTGACATACCGACGGCAAACGAATACCGTCGGAACTCAGATACCGATGGTATGCGAACGTGGGAGCGCAGGATGAGCCTCGGAGAGCAAGTCATGAGCCGCGCCGTCGAGCCGGCTCTACTGCGGGTGTGCCAGTGGCGAGGCGATCCGATCGCCCGGCTGATGCTCCCGGCGACCAGAACCGACCCGTACGCGCTGTACGCAGGAGTGCGACAGCGCGGCCTGGTGCGCAGCCCGCTTGGCGCGTTTATCGCGGCCGACCACGCGACGGTGGCGAGCGTCCTGCGAGACCGCCGGTTCAGCAGCTCCCCGACGCATCAGCGCGGCTACCGGCCGCCGTCCTACCCGCCGGACGACCCGCGGGCGGGACTACCCGACGGTGACCTGCTCAACTTGGACCCGCCCGATCACACCCGGCTGCGCCGGCTCGTGTCCGGCGCGTTCACCCCGAGGGCCATCGCCGAGCTCGAGCCGTGGATCCGCGAGGTAACGGTCCGGCTGCTGACGGCTGCGGACGGCGCCGCCGGGTTCGACCTGATCGACGCGCTGGCCTTCCCCGTCCCGATCGCCGTCATCTGCCATCTGCTCGGTGTGCCGTCCGAGGATCAGGCCCAATTCCGGGCCTGGGGCCATGACGTCGCCGCCACCCTTGACCCCCAGACCGCGGCGGCCGCCCGGACACAGAGCCGTCGGGCCGAGGCTGAGCTGACCGGCTACCTCCAGGACCTGGTTCGCGACCGCCGGGCCCACCCTGACGACACCATCCTGTCCGCGCTCATCGCGGCCGAGGAGGAGGGCGACCGGCTGAGTTCCGGCGAGGTCGTGCGGATGGCTTTCCTCCTGCTGATCGCCGGGTTCGAAACCACCGTGAACCTGATCGGGAACGGTACCGTCGCCCTGATCGGCGACCCCGACAGCTGGGACCGGCTCCGCCAGGATCCGGCCCTGGTTCCGACGGCGATCGAGGAGATGCTCCGCTACGACAGCCCGGTTCAGCTCACCTCCCGCATCGCCACCGAAGAGATCGAGCTCGGCGACCGCGTCATCCCCGCTGGCCGGGCCGTGCTGGTGGCCATCGGCGGCGCCAACCGCGACCCGGAGGTTTTCGATCGGCCAGACGAGTTCCTTATCGACCGGCCCGATCCTGGCCGCCACCTGTCCTTCTCGCTCGGCCTGCACCACTGCCTCGGCGCGGCGCTGGCCCGGCTAGAGGGCCGCATCGCCATCGAGGAGCTGACCCGGCGGTACCCGGCGCTTGAGCTGGCCGGCCCGCCGACCAGGCGTTCGCAGCTCGTGCTGCGCGGCTTCGAGAGCGTTCCCGTCCGCGCCGCCCAGATCGCATCCAGGTCCGCCGCCTAGCCGAATAGACGTCTCCTACGCGTGGTGCGCGAGATAATGAAGGCGATGGAGGATTCGATTAGCTGGTCCTGGTGGAGGCTCGCCGATGCTGAGCCACTAGCCCTCTTCGCGTACTTGCGGTTGCGAAGCGACGTATTCGTCGTCGAGCAGGGCTGCATCTATCCCGACATGGACGATCACGACCTGGTCGCGTGGCACCTGACGGGGGCGGACGCCTCGGGCCGCCTGCTCGCGGTTGCGCGCCTGCTTCCGCCGGGCGAGAAGTACAAGGAGCCATCGCTCGGCCGCGTGATCGTCACCCCGGCCGCTCGCGGCACTGGCGCCGGCCACCTGCTCGTGGACGAGGCACTGCGCAAAGCTGCTGCGGAGTACCCAGGGCACGGCCACCGGATCCAAGCACAGGCGTACCTAGAGCGTTTCTACGTCTCGCACGGCTTCGAGCCCGAGGGCGAGGCCTACCTCGAAGACGGCATCTCTCACATCGACATGACCTTGACGCCGGGCCGTGGTCCGGCGGGAGCATGAGCGCAAGCTGGCTGGAGCCGGGAGGGTGACAGGCTATGGACAAAGGAACTCGCGGCTCGCTCCTTGAGCGGCTGACCGGGGCGATCGAGTCCGTCTCGACCTCGCACCCGCTGCGGGTCGCCGTCGACGGCCCACCCGCCGCCGGCAAGACCACGCTGGCCGACGAGCTCGCGCTGCTCCTTCGCGGCCGGGGCCGGGAGGTCATCCGCGCCACGACAGAAAGCTTCCACCTGCCTCGGGCGCAGCGCTACCGGCGCGGCGAATTCTCACCCGAAGCCAACTACCACGACTCCTTCGACTACGACACGCTCCGCCGGGTCCTGCTCGACCCGCTAGGCCCGGACGGCGACCGGCGCTACCAGCACGCGGTCTACGACATCGACACCGACACAGCTCTGTCCCCGCCGGTGACAACCGCCTGCGTGGACGCAGTGCTCCTCCTGGACGGGGTGTTTCTCCTGCGCCCGGAGCTAATCGACCGGTGGGACCTGAGCATCTTCGTGTCCGCCCCGTTCGAGCAGATGGTGGCTCGCGCCCGCATCCGGGACCTGGCCCTACTCGGATCCACCGCCGAAGTCGAGCGGCGCTTCCGCACCCGCTACATCCCCGCCCAGGAGCTCTACTTCGCCGCTGCCCGCCCGGCCGATCACGCCGACATCATCGTGCGCAACGACGAGCCCCGGCGCCCCGCGTGGGAAATCCGACCACACTGACCAGCACCGAGGTGAGCGGTCAAAGCAGTCCAAGGAAGGTACGCGGGTCTGCTTCCAAACGGAGGGCCGAGAGCGCGTCGAGCAGCTGACATTCCTCATAGTTGAAGTGGGACTCCATGATCGCGCTGAGCCCGTCCAAGTGACGCGCCAACTCGTCGGGCGTGGCCGACGTCGTGAGCGCACGGTCGAACTGGGTGAGCAACCCGGCGATCATCTCGTGGTCCTGTACGAGCTTCGCGACCGTCGGCGCCAGTCCGGGATGGCGCGCTGACAGCTCGGGGAACAGGGCCGCGTCTTCGCTGACGTGGTGCCCGCTGAGCGCGGCACAGAATCCGTGGCAGTAGAGCAAGAGGTCAGCCCGCGCCGACTCGACATTTCTCGTGCCGAGCGCATCCCTGGTGACGCGCAACGCCCGGCGCAGCCGCTGATGAGCGGCCGCTAGCTCGCGGTTCCAGGCAATGAGCCTGTTCTTCTCGTCCTCACTCACGAGCGAGGAACGGGGAAAGGGCCACTGCGACCGCCTTCCACATCCGGCGCCTCCATGCCTGACGCAGTCCGTCATCGGCACGCGACGCTTAAGCAGGATACCGGCGACCACGCGTTTTGTCGGTACCCGGTGATAGGCAGGAGAGGGGGGTCAACCCAGGCTCAACGGAGGAACCATGCACTGGTCGGACATCGAGAGGACCCAGCCAGGCCTGGCCCGGCTCGCCCAGGAGCGCCTGATCGACCCCGGCGTAGTTCTGGTGGCGACTATCCGGCACGACGGCACGCCCAGGCTCAGTCCGGTCGAACCTTACGTCCTGGACGGTGAGCTGTGGCTCTCCATGATGTGGCAGTCCAGGAAGGCGCGGGATCTACTGCGCGATCCGCGGATCCTCGTGCACAGCGTGATCAGCAGCCGTGACGGAGCCGAGGGCGAATTCAAGATCCGGGGTACCGCCGGTGTCGAAAACGACCAAGCGGTACAGCGCCGCTATGCAGACGCGGTGGCGGCCAGCCTCGGCTGGAACCCGCAGCCAGGACGGTTCCACCTGTTCGACGTCAACATCAGCCAGGTCACCTTCATCGCCTACGATCCGAACGGCAGCGGCGACCAGCACGTGGCCACGTGGCCGCCAGGCCGGGAATTCATCCGCCGCGGCACCTCTGCCACGAGCGTGGGCGACCCCGAGCCGGTGAGCGAGATCATCCAACTCGGCGACCCGCTTGGCTGACTCGTCGCCGCACTCGGCTGCTGCGCCGAGATCAAAAGGCCAGTTCCAAGATCGGCTGAGGCCATGTGACAGGGAATCGCCGGTTCCCTGTCACATCCACTCTGATCGGCGTGTCCTCGCCGAGGATGATGGCCCTCCGGCAAGCCCACACCGAGTTCGCCGCTGTGCCCGCCGGCAGCCGGTAGCAGCGCAGGCGCTCATGCCAGTTCGGCGATCACCGCGCGGACCATGCGGCGGCCGTGCTCGGCCATGCGCGGGAAGGTGTGCCGGTAGTAGTCGATGCCGGTCAGCGACGGTGCCAGGGCCCAGCCGCAGGCGCGGCGCCAGGTAGCGTCGTCGTACCCGATCGCCTCCCGGTAGGCGTCCCGGGCCGCGCCGGTGAAGGTCCACAGCGCCGGAGCCACGTCCGGCGCCGGATCGCCGAGGCCGAGCGCGCCGAAGTCGATGACCGCGGCCAGCCGGCCGCGGTCGGTGATCAGGTTGCCCGGCTGCAGATCACCATGGATCCACACTGGGTCGCGGTCCCAGTCGCGAGCGGCCAGGCAGGCGTCCCAGGCCGCCTCGGCCGCGGTCACGTCGAAGCCGTCGTCATGCCCGGCGAGCCGGGGCAGCACCCGGCGGACGCCGTCATCGGCGTGACGCAGCGCCGACCCGCGCGAACCCGGCGGCTTGACCGGGCCTCCGGCCGGATCCGCCCCGTGCAGGGCGCGAGCGAAGGCTGCCACATCGCGGGCCAGGGGCACGTCATCGCAACCGAGCCTGGGCGGCGTGCTCCCCGCGATCCACGGCACCACAGTCCACCGCCACGGGTACCCCGCGCCCGGCTCGCCCAGATGCAGCGGAACGGGAATCCGCACCGGCAGGCGGGGCGCCAGCACGGGCAGCCACCGTGCGTCGGAATCGGCCTGGTCGACGGCCCAGGCGATCTTGGGCATCCGGGCGACGAGTTCGTCGCCGATCCGAAACAGGACGTGGTCGGTACCCTCCACCTCGCCGGGCAGGGGTGTCACCGGAAGGTCGGCCCACTGCGGGCGCTGGGCCGCCACCAGGCGGCGCACCTGCTCGGCGGTGGCTCGGATCTCGTCATCATGGATGGGCACGACTGGCACGGTAATGCCGCTAGGCGGTCCGGTGCCAGCCGATTAGGCGCCGGGCACCGAGGCCCCGAAGACCTTCTGCCCGCCATGCACCGCAGTTTTTGTCGCAGGTGGTCTGGCTGAGTCTGCTTTGTGCGGGTCAGGGCGATATGACAGTCTGAGGTGGTCGCGCTGAATCTGGCGGAGACTGATGCAGTAGTCACCAGTTAAGTCAAAATTTTGAGTCTTCCCGCGGCCCGGCGGCCTTGAGCCGCTTGTGGTAACCGGGCTGCTTGGCAGGTACGGGAACAGGTGCCCCAGCCGCCCGTAGCACATCCGCAGCCAGTGATGCTCGCTGCGGGCGCCCAGCAGCACCTGGGCCGCCGCCAGGCACGCCAGCTCGGCGTCCGGCAGTCGTTTCGGCTGGCCAGGACGGAGCCGGCCGGAACGATCACGTGGTCGCCGGTCTCCACGTACAGTGCGATCAAGAGGGTATCCAGGTCTGGGTCACAACCGACCATGGATGCCCTCTCCTCGTTCCCGGATCAATCCGACACGCCGCACACGCCCCCAAATCAGGAATCACTCATCTGGGTTCGCACCGACAGTATCGACGCCGCCGTCGGCGCACTCATCCGCAAGTCCGGTGTAGGAACTGCCGTGGATTTCACCGAGTGATGATGCCGACCGTTACGTGTCGGGTTGTACCACATTCCAAGAGAGCGAGACCCCGCTCGTGTCGCCCGGGACGTGGTCGCCTGAGTAGCTGAACAGCCGCGCGCCGTTGTAGGTCAGCTGCAGGGATCCGTCGGGCAACTGGACGGTGCCGAGGTGACCGGGCAACAGCGGCGGCATGAGCAGCTGCTGCCCGTTGGCGATCAGCAGCGGACGGTACTGGGCGGTGCACGCGGAGCATGCGGCGATCTGGCGGTAAAGCGTCATCCCGGCCGAATCCGTGAGCACTTCGCTGTAGTTATTGCTGGTCAGCACCTCGACCGTCGGAACCGGCGCCGCAGTGGTGGCCGCTGGCGCTGTTGACGTCCTGCTCGGGCCGGCCGCTCCGGCTGACAACGCCGGGGCTCCCACGCTGATCGCGGCATCCCGGATCTCGTGCACGTCGGTGAGCCCGCCAGTCGCGCCAGTAAACGCGAGCTTGACCGTGGCGGAAAGCGGCACATGCTGCGCGAGGATCTGTGCCCCGTCAAAGAACACCGTGAGCACGCCGCCGGCGCAGGTGACCTCGACGTTGTGGGTGCCGGCGCGCAGCTGGCCGATCTCATTGACCGAGCTTGTCAGCTTCAGCGTGCCGTTGCTGTCGGCACCAGTGGCGATGCCGGCGAAGTTGGACGACGGATAGCCGGCCACCTGGTGGGTGTCGAAAACGACGGCCACGCCGGACAACTTCGCGAAGCCGAGCCCGGAGCCCCCCGAGCCGTGGGCCGTGCTGGCCGTCGTGGTCGGGCTTAGCAGCGCGAACGTCATGCCGTCGGCCCCGCTCCCGCCGCCGATCTGCAGGTTGAACCGTACCCGCAGGCCGTTCGAGACGACCGCGGCGGGATAAACCACCGAGCCGGCCTGGCTATTGGCGGCATTGGTCAGCCGGGTGTCTGACCCAGCCATGACGGCGCCGCCGTTGTAGGACCAGCCGCCACCCGGCGGCGGCAGCGTGACCGGGCCGGACGAGACGGAGACGCCAGACACGGCATGGACGTCGGTCAGGCCGCCGGTCGCGCCGGTGAACGCCGGCAGCACCGTGGCCGGCAGCGTCACCGAGGCGGACACGACGCGTGTGCCGTCCACGGTCACCGTGACGCTGGAGCCGGTGACGGTCACGCCGATCACGTGGGTGCCGCTGCGGAGGTTCGGCACTTTGGTGCTCGTCGCCGCGTAGACCAGGTCGGCGGTCGTCTGCCCGGTGACGATTCCGACCGAACTGACGGGATAGGTGTCCACCGCGATGGCTACCCCGGGCAAGCCGCCGAAGCCAAGCGCACCGCCGGCCGAGCCGAGACTGGACGTCGTCGCCCGGCTGGCGTCAAGCATCGCGAACGTCAGCCCGTCCGCGCCGTTGCCGCCCCCGATATGGGTGGTGAACTGGGCGTGCAGCCCGTTGCTGGCCAGCGGCTGGTAGTAGACAGCGGATCCCCTGGCGCTCTTGACCGCCGGGGTGAGCTGCAGGGTGGTGCCGATCAGCCGCGCGCTGCCATTCACCGTCCAGCCGCCGCCCGGCGAGGGGACCCTGATACCGGACACGGGGGTCGTCCCCGTCCCCGTGACCGGAATGGCGAGCTTTTGTGGCGGGCTGTGGCCGTCGTTGGCGGTCAGCGTGTACGTCCCGCTCATCGCGCCCAGGCTCTGCGGGGTGAAGGTGACCGGAAGCGAGGCGGTCTCGTCGGCACCCAGCGTGATGCCTGTTGACACCGGGACCGGCGTGCCGAACGGCACCGTCGGCGTCGAGAAGGCACTGATGACCATGGGCAGGTTGCCGGTATTGGTGATGACGGCCGTCTGGGTGGACTGCTGCCCCAGCGGCACCGACCCGAAGCTGACCGATGCCGGCGAGGCGGTGAGCGTGCCCTGCCCGGTCGCGCCCGTGCCGCCGAGGCTCACAGTCGCCACCGCGCCGCCGAGGCTGCCGGTCACGCTCAGTGAGCCGGTATCCCCGGTCGCCGAAGTCGGCTTGAAGGTAACGGTGACAGTGACCGACTGGCCTGGCCGGATCGTCGCGCCGTTGGCAGGCAGCCCGCTGGCGCTGAACGGCCCGGTGGCCCCGGTCACGCTCGTCACGGTTTCGGCGGCCGTGCCGCCGTTGGTTATCACGGTCTGCAGGACGCCGCTCGATCCGGTCGGCACCGTGCCGAACTGAAGCGACGCGGGGGACGCGAACAATCCGGTCTGCGTTCCGGTGCCGGAGACGGAGACGTTGACCGTGGAGAAGTTCTGCGTGGTAGTGGCGAAGGCGAGCGCTCCGATCGCGCCGCCGGGCGCGGTGGGCGCGAACGTCACCGGCACGGTGAGCGTCTGGCCCACCGCGAGAGTCTGCGGGAATGTGACAGCCGCCGCGCATCCGTTCGGCTGGTTGACTGTGAACGGGTCCGTCGCTGACGCCGAGCTCGCGGTGACGTCGGTCACCGTCACGGACGCCGTCGCCGTCACCGTCGCGGTGGTGCACGAGGATGAGCTGACGGCCAGCTGACTGAAGGCGAGTGGCGTCCCGCGCAGCGGCGCCTGGTCCGGGGAGCCGAAGCCGATCACATGCCCGTCCAGGGTGCCCACGTACACCCGGCCGCTGTCGGTCGCCGGGACGCTGAATTTGGTCCCGGTGCCTAGTGGCGCCGACCAGATGATCGGCAGCAGGCCGCTCGCGTTCGGAATCGCGTCGAACGCCTCGAGCGTGGCGGATGTCGCGCTCGACCCCCTGTTCACCTCCCACACCACCGCGCTCGCCGGGTCCGTACCGTTGGATGTCACGACGGGCGGGCCGGAGCTGCCGGAAAGCGTGTTCGGGGTGTGCCCGGCGTCGGTCAGCGCGGCGGTGGTGGTGTTGAACGCGAACGCGCGCAGGTAGTCACTACCGCCGTGGTAGTAGAGGTAATTGGCGCCGCCGGACCCGGCGAAGGCCGCAGACTGCCCGCTCTGGCCCCCGTAGGCGGTCGGCGTCACATACACCGGTTTGTCGGCTGCGGCGTTGCGGCCGCCCAGGTTGTCGCGGTCCAGCAGGAAGATCCGCCCGTCCTTGCCCGCCTGTTCGAGCAGGTTCGGGTGAGCGGACGTGCCGAACGGCAGCCCGCTGGGCCCCCCGGAGCCGAAGTCGGTGTCGTGGGCCGCCAGTGTCGGGGCGTTGGCCGGGCTGAAGAAGTCCTGTGCGGCGAGCGACCCGCCCGGCTGGACGCCGAGCCGCACCACCGCGTCGCCGAGCTCGCCCGGAGGGGACGTGCCAGGGCCGGCCGCCGCCGAGACGCCGTTGCCGGTCGCCACGAAGATCCGGCCGGCCTCGTCCGACATCAGGCCGCCGCCGGCTTGCCAGATGCCGGCCTCACTGTCGGTAGTCCCTGACTCGTCGGTCCACATGGTCAGCGCCTGGGTCGCGGTGTTCACCCCGGCGACATAGCCGACGTAGGGCTGGTAGTCGCAGTAGGAACCGAACCCCATGTAGACGGTGCCGTTCAGCAGCAGCAGGCTGGCGCGCTGGCGTTCGGTGAGCGGGTCGAAGGGCCGGGTCGGCTCGTTGACCGGCGCGCCCTGCACCGGCGCCTTCCAGTCGACCGTGCCCGACACGGCATTGACCGCGAACAGGTCGACGCTCGGCGCGTAGGCGTTGGCGGCATTGTCCAGCTCGGCAGCGACGTACACGGTGCCGGTGGACGGGTCATAGACGGGAGTTGATGTGACGCCGATATTCGGCGTCAGGTCTTCGCAGCCGACCACAGTCGACGGCCAGGCCGGGCCGAGGCGCAGCGACCAGTTGACGGTGCCTTTCTCGGCGTTGAGGCTGTAGATCCAGTTGTTCTCCGTCGCCACGATCACTGAGCCGCCGACCGCGAGCGGCTGGGCGTAAATCTGGCCGTTCACCGCGGTCGAGAACAGCCGGCCGAACGTGCCACTGCCAACCGCGGCCGGGGACAGATCCGGTTCATTGCTGTCCCAGCCGTCGCGCTGCTGGTTGGCCGAGATCGTCACCTCGTCCCCATGCGCGATCTGGGCAAGCCCCACGGTGCCAGTTGTCAGTCCGGCGACCAGCGCAACTGCGGCAAGAATGCGCTTCGTTTTCATCATGGCCCGTCTCTCCTGTCATTGAGACCGCGAGCAAGGCCACAGTCGCCATGGCGCCTGCAAGCGCCACTAGCAGCGGGATGCAGCGTCCTACGTAGCCGCATTCGGGCACATGAGCATTCAGCCGGGGGCGGCGACGGTAACGGCGTCGGCAGTACTTGCGTCAGATCACGACATGAGGACGCACAGAACCAGGCGTAGGTTGACATCAGATGCCAACTACGGATAAATGACGCTCCCAGCTTTCCCTGCCTGGTCGGACGCCAGATCCGGGATGGGCACGTCGATGACTTCCGGATGTGAGTAGAACACGGTCGCCGAACGGGCCAGGAATGAGATGCCTCCGTCGGCCGCGACGTGCTCGAGCGTCTCGTCCACCCCGCGTAACAGGTACCCGGCGCTAGGACGCGGGCGCCTGGTGGGCTGCGTGCCGGTGTCGGGATGCCAGTGCAGCGGTTCGAAGCCCCTGACCCTCTGAGTCTGGCGGCGTATAGGAACCACGCTGGCGAACGCCGCTCAGGCGAGACAGCGCTGACTGGGTGGCGCGCGTTTAGCTCGCGATCATGCCCCGGTTTAGGGGTATCGGCCCTGAGGATCTGTGGCCCGGTGACGGTGTTCTGTTTCGAACTCTAGCGGGCTGACCCACCCGAGGGCACTGTGGCGACGGCGGCCGTTGTGGAAGCCTTCGACGTACTCGGGCCTTACCGGCCTGGGGAACCCCCCACCGCCGAGGGCTGAGCCCGAAGGGCGGCGACCTGCGCGAATCCCCTTTCCCGTACACGCCTAGGCGATCATTTTCGACCGCAATCAGTCGTGATCAATTGTTAATCGACGCGTTATCACTCCTACGGGCCTATTACGCGACCTTCAAATCGCCGCTGTTCCGGCCGCAGGCGGGGCAATGTCGATGCCGTCAGAACCGAACGGGCGTGCAGGGCGGGTGCAGCCCCAGTGAGGAGGCATCCATGATCAAGCGCGGAATCCGCGGGGTATCCCTGCGGATGAGCCTGGCGGCCGCCGCAGTGGTACTCGCGGGCGGCACGACGGCAGCAGCGGTGGCGGTAGGTGCCAGCCACGGCGGCACGGAAACTGCCGTGTCGGCCGGGTTCTCCCAGGCGAGCGGCCGGACGATGAGCTACACCAGCGCGTTGTCCTCGGCGGTCAAGGACTGGAGCAAGTCGCCGAGTACGTCGCTCACGACCATTTCGCACATGAAGCCGGTGAACAACTACTGGACCCAGTCGTGGCACCACGCCATCATCTTCATCCAGCGCGGCACCGTGGTTGCGGTAGGCAAGAACCAGTTCGCGGTCAAGTCCGCGAACGGCACGATCAAAGTGTGGAACGTGAACGGCGCCACGAAGACCAAGAACGTCGGAGGCACCGCGACCGGGATGTCCGCCATGACCGGCGGCACCATGAAGGTGCCCTCCCGGTGGACCATGAACACCAGGGTCACGCGCATCGCGAAGGGTGACCTCGTTTTCGTCTTCGGCGAGCGCGTTGGCCGCACGCTCAAGGCGCAACTAGTGCTGTTCGCGGCGCCGGCCATGACCAAGCGCATGCCGATGGCCACCCCGACGGCCAAGCCGACCGTGACCGCTCCTGCTCCCGCGCCGACCGGCGTCGGGGCGACGATCACCGGCACTCACTTCTAACAGTCAATGCGGACACGGAGGTGAAGGAATGCTCACCGGCCAGAGGCACACAGTGCGTCAGCGCTCGCGAGCTAAGCGTCGCGCTCGTATAGCGGCCGTGATCGCCATTCCGGTAGCGGCTGGCGTCGCGATCGCAGCGGCGGTCATCGCGGTACACGGCGGGTCGATCAACGTGGCGGACTCGTCGTTCGCCCGGCACCATCACGGGCCATCGGCGTCTCCCACGACATCGGCATCGGGCACGGCGAGCGCTAGCGCAACCGCCAGCGCGAGCCCAAGCACGAGCACCGGCACGGGAGCCGCGGTGGCGCCCGCCAACTCGTTCGCGGGCGGCGCGGTCGCCACCGCCCAGCTCGGAGACGTCGCGACAAGGCCAGTCGACGGCACCGGCGCGGCGATCAACACCAGGCAGACCGCGGCGCAGGCCGCGACCTCGATGAACTGCTCGCTTAGCGTCCCGGCCAACCCGCTTAGCGCGGCCGGCCTGGCGACGCCGTGGCAGCTCGGCGACGGCTGCTCGATGGCCAACGCAGGCACGGAGGGCGCGTTCGTCGAGGCGACGATCCTGGCACCGAGCGGGCAGCTGTCGGTCTACAGCCCGCTCGTGGTCACCGCGGGCACCCAGCCTGCAGTGACGCCCGTGGCGCCGGCCATCGCGGCCGGCTCTGTGGTGGAGATCAGCGTCGGCTTCAACGGCACCAACCTGTACCTGACTGGTGCCGGCGCGGTCGGGGGCAAGTGCGTCGACGCCCTCGGCCAGTCGATCATCGGACAGGTGTCGACCTGCAACTCGGTGGCCTTCTACCAGGCCGCCAACGCGGACATCGCCGACGGGAAGCTCACCATCCCCGCCGCTGGCACGGCGACCGATGGTCAGGCCTGCCAGACCACGCGTGACTTCGCCCTGATCGACCAGGACCAGAGCGACAACGTGGTCAGCCAGTACCTGATCACCGCAGGCGGGCAGACCGCGCAGAACTCGCCGGCGAACAACGCGACCCTCACGGGCGCTACGCTCCTCATCAATGGCAGTGACGACGCGCTGCTCAGCGAGTTCGTCGACCCGGCGAACGGGTGCACGCCGTTCACCGCGCCCGACTCCACCTACCCGAAGGCCGACGGGCCGTCGCAGGCGCTGAACGAGCTGCAGGCGCGGGCCGACCAGAAGGGCACGATCGCGGTCATCCCGCCGAACGACGAGATGACGCTGGTCGGCGGCCAGATGAGCATCGCCAAGACCAACGTCTACCGCTCTCTCGTCGACCAGCCGCTGCTCGCGACGAACACCAACCCGGCGATCGTCGCGGCCAGCTACTGCCAGAATATGGCGAATATCGGCGCGACCAGAAACAATCTGGACATGACCGCGGACGCCGCCTTCGCCAGCCCGGTGGCGGCGATCGGCAACAACCTGGCCACGTTCCTCGGCAACCGGCTGTCGATGTCCTTCGTCAACCTGGGTTGCTCGAACTACGGCCTGACCAACCCGGTCAACGTCACCCTGGACGGGAACGGCGTCGCGACGGCGGTCTCCTACAACCTGGCACAGCAGACGGCGAAGGGCGCTGCGACGGGCACCACCACGACCCCGACGACCACCCCGGTCACCACCGCGCCGAACCCCGCGGCCGGCCAGACGACTGGCACGCAGTCCAAGAGCGGCCGCAGGAACCGACACGTCAACCCGTCCGGCATGTAATCTCGCCGGCCAGCTACTACCGTCGCGCCACGCGGCGAACATCCCGCGCGCCTGGCCGGCCCCAGCGAGTCTGGGGCCGGCCAGGCGCGCGTCCTTCCTTGCTGGCCCAGTACGCGCCGCCGGACCTGCAGGAGGAGTGCCTGCCGCTGCTCAAGGAGGCGGTGGCACGCGGTGCCGATAAGGGCAGGGTGGGACTTCTGCCCCTGACCTTCTGCACGCCATGCGCGCCAGTTTTGTCGGAGACGGTCTGGCTGGGTCTGCGTCGCGCGGCGCTCACGCGGGGATGCCGCCGCCGTCCCCGTGGTAGCCGGTGACCATCACGCCGTGTTGCCCGGCCGCGTGGTGCAGCAGGGCGGGCAGGAAGATCCCGTTCGGCAGGCCGGCCACGCCGATCTCCTCGGTCTCTCGGCCGTTGCGGCCGACGACGATCTCGTGGACGTAGTCGCCGTACTTGGAGTTGATGTAGGTCATGTGGACGGACTTCACCTGCGACCACGGGACCAGCTCGCCGGGCGGGTACCAGGCCGACAGCGTGATGCCCTGCTGGCTGACCAGGACCCGGCCGAAGGACACCGTGCCGCCGCACTCGTACGCTTCGGTCAGCGCCGGTACCAGGCGCGGCGCCAGTTGGCGCACGGCCTCGGCCACCAGGTCGCGCAGCTCACGGCGGTGCACCTGCCTACTCAGGCCGGGCAGCCGCGTCCCGGTGCTGGTGGTGAGGCTGAAGCCGTTGAGCCGGGGCGTCACCTCGTCGGCCTCGTAGTAGTCGACGGTGAAGTCCTTCACGTCCGCCCACCGTGCCACCCTGGGCTCCGGCTCGTCCCCCACCAGCTGGGCCAGCCCGTCGGAGTAGCGGTACAGCCGGCTGGTCAGCCTGGTCCGCGACCGCCCTTCGGCCAGCAGCCAGATACAGCCCGCGAGCAGGGCGCCGACCACTGCCGATACGACCGCCTTGGTCACGCCCGTGTACGGCCCGGCGTCGATGCCGATCAGCGTCGGCAGCCCGGCGACGAGGGCGAAGCCGCCGAAAACGACGCCCAGCCCGGTGTAGCGGTGCATCTGGCGGCCGCGCGACACCCGCTCCAGCGACCCGAGCCGGAACTCCGCGCCGTACGCCAGCGCCCGCTCTCGCTCAGCCAGGGACCGCCGCTCGTCAAGCTCGCCAGTACCCACCGTCAGAGCCTCCAGGGGAACGGCCGGGCGAGAATCGTTGCCCTGACAATCCTACCGATCACCCCGCATCCCGGTCTCCGAGGAAGGTCGTTGATCAGTACCCCGATCGCAGCCCCGGCTCTCGGCCCGCAGATTCGTGGAGAACCGGCGTGTGCGTCACAATAGGGGAGTGGCCGATGAACTCATAACAGACGCGGGTGATCTGACCCAAGCCCCTTCTCCGTATGACACGACGGTCGCGCATCCCGCCCGGGTCTATAACTACTGGCTGGGTGGCAAGGACAATTTCGAGGCCGATCGCGAGGTCGGCGAGCAGACGAAGGCGGCCTATCCCGGCATCGTCAGCGGGGTGCAGGCGCAGCGCGTCTTCCTCGCCGAGGCGGTGCGTTACCTGGTCACGCGGGCGGGCGTCCGCCAGTTCCTCGATATCGGCACCGGGCTGCCGGCGGCGAACAACACCCATGAGGTCGCCCAGTCGCTGGCACCGGATAGCCGGATCGTCTACGTCGACAACGACCCGATGGTCCTGGCGCACGCGAGGGCGCTGCTCACCAGTACATCAGAAGGTGCGTGCGCCTACCTCGACGCTGACCTCAGGGACTCGGAGAATGTTCTGCGCGCCGCGTCCGGGCTGCTTGACTTCGGCCAGCCGGTCGCAGTCATGCTGATCGGGATCCTGCACCTGATCCCGGACGCCGACGACCCGGCCGGGATCGTCGCCCGGCTCATCGCCGCGCTGCCCGCCGGCAGTTGGCTGGCCGTCGCGCACCCCGCGAGCGACGTCGCGCGTGACAAGGTCGCCACCATGACCGACCGCTACAACCAGCGGGTCACGACCGCGGCGACGCTGCGCACCCACGCGCAGATCTCGGCCTTCTTCTCCGGCACGGACCTGCTGCCACCGGGCGTCGTGCAGTACCACCAGTGGCATCCCGGCGAGCCAGCGCGCGACGCCGAGGGCGAGGTCGCCGCTTACTGCGGCCTTGGGCGCAAGTCCTAGGACCGCGGGGCTCGCACCGTCTAGCATCGCTGTGTTGCCTGGTGCGCTCAATGAGATGAGCCATCTAACTGCACTGATGTGAGCTGATTATGGCCTGGCGTCGCCTGGAGGCTGCGGCCGTTGGCTCCCAGTCTGGCTGTGCGTTGTCGCGACGCGGCCTCTGACGACTCCGCGAACGGCCGTAACCGGCCGACCACGACCTGCATCCTCGAGCGCTGACTACACCTCGTGCGCGTGCCGCGAGTGCGCCGGTTTCGATCAGGGCTTGGCGGTTCTCGCCAGCCTTTGCGTCTCAAGGCGCCCTTGACGACAGCACTCGCGTCTCACTACATTTAACACAGAGGTTAAATGAAGGGATCGCCCGTGATTTGCACCGATCCGCTAAGCGCGGTGTTCTCGGCGCTCGCAGATCCGACTCGTCGGGCGATCCTCGCCGAGTTGGCCGAACGCGACGCCACGGTCACCGAGCTCACCGCTCCGCTCCCCATCTCGATGCCAGCGGTGTCGCGGCACCTGAAGGTGCTCGAACACGCGGCGCTGATCTCGCGGACGCGGTCGGGCAAGTGGCGTGCGAGTCATCTCGAGGCCGCCCCGCTGCGCGAAGCGGCCGACTGGATCGAGCGCTACCGGCGGTTCTGGGACTCGTCCCTCAGCCGACTCGATGCCCACCTTGCCGCGCTGCAAGCCGCCGGACGCGCAACGGCGGGGGAGGCCCATGAACACAACGTGGCAGACCACGAGGTCTCGGATAAGGAGCACTGATGGACCCCGAAACTCCGCAGCTCGCGATCTCGCACATGTGCGACGCGCCGCGGGAACTCGTATACCGGGCCTTCACCGATCCCGACCAGCTGGCCGCCTGGTGGGGGCCGATCGGCAACTCGCTGCCGCGCGACGAGATCGAGTTCGACGTGCGCCCCGGCGGCCACCAACGGTGGACCGAGGTCAACGCGTCCGAACCCGGCCTCCGGGTTCACATCTACATCGACCTCACGGACGTCGCTCCCGGCGAACTGCTCGAGGGCGTCATGCAAGCAAGCGGCCGACTGCAGGAGGGCATCGAGCCATTCGAGACCAGATTCCGCGTCGAATTCCACGACGAGCCTGACGGCCGAACGCGACTCGAAATCCGCCAGTGGCTTCCCGAGCGCCTGGCCGCCCCCAGCGAGCAGGGCTGGCTTGAGGCGTTCACCAAGCTGGACGCCACGCTGGCAAGTGCCCAGGCTGCTGCGGCCGATATCGAGGGATAGCGCCGTGGCCAAGCTGATCTACGTGACGAACGTATCCCTCGACGGCTACATCGAGGATCAATACGGCGTCGTCTGTACGAGACGATGGCCGTCTGGGAAACCGACGACGCCCTAGGCGCGCAGTCCCCCGGCCCTGCCGACCGACACCCGCGCCGATCTAGAACTCCTGGACGAGCGCCAATTCGGAAACGGAGCCGTGCGGCCCCGCTATCGTCCTCTCGCGTGGTGAAGGAGTACGTCATGTCGAGAACCTTGGGGGCCAGGGTCGATCGGAACGCGAGATTCGGCCTCTACGCTGCCGCGATTAGCACGTCGGTGCTCGCCGGTCAGGGACTGGCCGGCACAGGGATGATGAGATGAGCCGGACTGACACCGCCTCTCGGGTGATCGCCGCACCGCCGGACCGCGTCTACGCGGCACTAGTGGAGCCGGAGGCGCTCGTGACGTGGCTGCCACCCGAAGGCATGCGCGGCCGATTCGAGCGATTCGAGGCCCGGCCGGGCGGGTCCTACCGGCTCGTGCTCACCTACGCGGACGCGTCGCCGGCCCGAGGTAAGGCGACCGCTAACTCTGACGTCGTCGACGCGGTTTTCGTGGAGCTCGTCCCTGACGTGCGGGTCGTACAGGCCGTCGACTTCGTTTCAGATGACCCAGCCAACGCTGGCACCATGACCATGACGTGGGAACTCGCCCCGGCCGACGTCGGGACCCGCGTGGACATTCGCGCCGACGGCGTTCCTGCCGGCATCTCCGCGGAAGACCACGCGGCCGGCATGGCCTCCTCGCTCGCGAACCTGGCCGCGTATCTCGACCGGTAGCTGAGCCCGCCGTCACACGAGAGTAGGTCTCTCGCTTTAGCCGGCCTCGACTCTCGTCTCAATCAGCTGTGGTGCCTAGCTGGTCCACGATCATGGCCAGACGCTGATCCTGGTAGTCCGCGCGCAGTCGGCCGGCCCGGGAGAGGGTCACCAGGCCATGGAGCGCACTCCAGGTGATCTCGGTGAATGTCTCCAGGTCGCGGTCGCCGGCCAAGGGGGCCAGCGCATCACGAACCTCGACAAAGGCCGCAAGCAGCGGACTTTGTGCGTCGGAGTCCGGGAACCTCAGATCGACGGTCAGTGCGAACATGGCCTCGTAGAGGGCAGGGTTCGCCCGTGCAAAGTCCATATAGGCGTACGCGACCGCCCGCAGCTCGACGCTGGGTGAACCGGCCCTCTTGCGGGCGTCGCGCAGTATGGCTGACAGTTCGCCGAACCCCTCGAGGGCCACGGCGCTCACGATCGCGTCTTTCCCCTCGAAGTGGCTGTACAGGACCGGCTGGCTGTATTCGATGCGATCGGCCAGCCGGCGGGTGGTCACCGACTCCCAGCCTTCAGTCTCAGCCAGTTCCCTGGCGGCGTCGAGGATGACCTGGCGTCGCAGCTGTCGCTCGCGTGCGCGGCGCTCCTGTCTCGTCATGTCCTTAGCTTATCACTGCTAGAAGATCTAGCATGTTGACATTCACTGGCAGAAGATCTAGCGTTGCTAGCGGACGAGGTGATGCAAGAGCCGGCAGCGCTTCGATCCGGTTCGCGATCGCGAGCAAGACATGCGGCCTCTTGCCCTGGCTCCCGCAGATGCCGAGGGGCCGAATTAATTACAACAATCAAAGGAGAATCGCCATGGCAGATAGCCAGGCCGACGGGCGCACCCTTGCGGAGCGGTACGTGACCATGATGAACCAGCACAACCCCGACGGCGTCGATTCCTTTGTGGCGGTTGACTACATCAACCACAATCCGCTCGTGGACGACGGACGTGAAGGCAACCGGATCCTCTGGAGAGCTTTCTTCACTGCGTTTCCAGACGTCGAAGTGTCCATGGACGACCTGGTGGTGGCCGGAGACCGGGTCGTCGGGCGATTCACCTACCGCGGCACCCACGACGGTCCCCTCTGGGGAATACCGGCGACAGGGAACCGGATCGAGATGCGTTCCATCGACATCTGGCGGACCGAGAACGGCGAGTTCGTCGAGCACTGGGACGAGCTCAACCTGCTTGACGTCTTCCAGCAGATCGGCGTGATTCCCGCGTTCGAGCTCGGAAACTAACAGCACGACGTGACTCGGTCCGGCCAAGCGCGTCCGCCGCCGAGCGGGCTGCCGGTCGCCTCCGCCACGTGGGCGATGAAGATGCTGTTCGTTCTCATGACGGCCTCCCGAGCACATCAGCGGGCAGCCGAGGACTTACGCTCGAAGACCTGGGGAAGCGGAGAGCCAGGATCCTTGGGTTAGGGGACTTCGATGCAATGGTCTCGTCAGGGCGTCGTCAATGCGCTTCGCCGGGCCGGGATGGATGACGCGGCTGCCGACGCCCTGCAGGCGTTGCCTGACCCTGTGGATTCCGCGGACATCGTGCCGTTCTGCGAACGGCACGGCATGTCGAAGGAGGAGATGATGGAGCTGATGGGCAGTAGCCCGTGAGGCCACACCACGCCAGCGCCCGTCACACGTCCTGTGGTGGGCGCTATCCCGGCAATCCGTCCGGTGATCGAAGTGCTCCGCAACGGCCCCCAAGCAAAACAGCGGCGGTCCGAAGACCACCGCTGATCTCACGAAACTGGGTGGAGCTAAGGGGATTTGAACCCCTGACCCCCTCGATGCGAACGAGGTGCGCTACCGGACTGCGCTATAGCCCCTGGAACGAAAGCCAGCGTAGCAAACATTGCCTCCTGCTCGCGCCACCAATGTCGCGGCCCGGTCGTCGAGGCGCCGCATGCTCGAGGCGGTATTCGGCTGGGTTCCGATGAGCGATGGCGCCTGGGAACGCGCGGACGAGGTTCAGCGGGCGCTCACCGGGCGATAGCCAGCTAGTCGCCGACCGCGCGCAGTCGCGGCACTTCGTAGACGTAGTCCTCGGCCGCGGGCTCCGGGTCAGCGTTCGAGGTGGTGTACTTGCCCGCCAGCCCGGGCGCGAAGTCCCGGCCCGAGTCCTCGTAGTCGGCCGGGACCGGGGCAGCGGCGAACTTGGCGGCGAGGGCGGCCGCGGCCGTCGCCTCCTCGGGGGTCGTGCCGTCGATGGGCGCGCCCTCGGCCGGGGCGCTGCGCCGGGCCGTCCGGGCCCGCTCCCGTGCCCGCGCCTTGGCGCGGAGGGCGCGCTCCCGCTCCCGCGCGTGCGCGGCCGCGTCGGCCGCGCGCTGCGCCCGTTCGGCGTCGGCGTGCGCCGCCTCGCGCAGCAGCAGCAGGTACCCGGTGAGCATGATCGTGGGCGGGATGATGACCCACAGGGCGGCCAGGCCGACGACCGCGAGCGCGATCGCCGCGATCTCGAGCAGGATCAGCATGCCGAGCAGCCGTCGGCGTCCGGTCAGGATCCGCCGTCGCGCCTCCTCGGCGCTCAGCGGCCTTGAGGGGGCGGCGGCCGGGCGCGCGGTGACGCCTGGCTCGGCCGCGGGCGGGGTGCCGTCATCCGCGAGTTCGGCCTGGTCGGCGTCGGGCGCCCCGGTCACCGGGGTCTCGCCGTCGGCCGCGATGTTCGCTTCGATGACCGCGCCGCGGGCCGAGTCGCGCTTCAGCCACCGGGGGATGAGCACGCAGAGCCAGATCGCGATGATCGCCAGGTAAAGGATTGCGCTGCTCATCGGGCTGCCTCCCCTCGGTCGTTTCGGCACCTGGCATGTAACGCAGCGTAAAGGGACCGCCCGCTTGATAACGAGTACCTGCGCGGCGTGTCGCGAAGATCAAAGGCAAAGATCCGTTATGCGGGAGCGTTTCGCGGCCCGTCCCGGCTTCCCGAAGCTGCCATCCCCTTCCCCGAAGCTATTAGGCGCCGGAGCGCGATGCGGCGAGCGAGCTCCGCCACCGGGGCAGCATCCCGGTCGGCACTTCCTCGGCGGTGATCGCGTAGCAGATGTGGTCGCGCCAGGTGCCGTTGATATGCAGCTGCCTGACCCGGATCCCCTCGTCGCGGAACCCCAGCTTCTCCACCACCCGCCGGGACGCGGCGTTCTCCGGCCGGATGGACGCCTCCAGCCGATGCATGCCCATCACCCGAAAGCAGTGGTCGACTGCCATCGCCAGCGCGGTCGGGATGATCCCCTTGCCCGCGAACGATTCGTCGACCCAGTAGCCGATCTGACCGGACCGCGACGACCCCCAGACGACCGACCCGACGGTGAGCTGCCCGGCGAAGTGCCCGCCGTAGCTGACCACCCAGGGCAGGGCGATTCCCTGCCTGGCCTCGCGCCGCATGGTGCGCACCATCGAGACGTAGGGCCCGATCGACGAGCGGTGCAGCGGGGTCTCCGGGTTGGACGGCTCCCAGGGGCGCAGCCACGAGGCGTTTCGCACCCGGATCTCGCGCCAGGCGCGCGCGTCGGAGACCCGGACCGGGCGCAGCACGACCGGTGCATCGAGCAGGTCTGGCTCGGTTAGGGTGGCCGGCCACCCCTGGATGCGTCCCACGGCGTCGAATCATTCCCTTGAGAGGCGCTTTATGCCATCCGATCTAGCGTAGGCGCAACCTTATGCGGTATCGGACATCTGGCCCGTCCCGGGGGCCGTGTCGGCCCGCGGATGATCGCCGCCGCGGATCTGGTCGACCGCGTGCACCAGGATCGGCCGCAGCACGCTCATCCCGTCCCGAACACCGCCCGATGACCCCGGCAGGTTGACGATCAGCGTCCGACCGGCCACGCCCGCGAGCCCTCGGGAGAGGATCGCCGACGGGATCCCGGCGGCGGCGCCGTGCCGTGCGCAGGGCCTCCGCGATGCCGGGAATCTCCCGGTCGAGTACCCGCCTGGTCATCTCCGGGGTCAGGTCGGTCGGGCTAAGGCCGGTGCCGCCGGTGGTGACGACCACGTCGTACGCCGGCCGTGACCGAGTCGCGGAGAACCTGCTCGACCGCCTCGCCGTCCGGTATCACCAGCGGCCCGTCCACCACGTCGCACCCGGCCGAGCGAAGCAGCTCCATCAGCACCGGGCCGGAACGGTCCGGGTACACCCCGGCCGCCGCCCGGTTGGACACGGTGATGGCGATCGCCTTGATCATGCCCGCCGCCAGGCGCCCGAGCGGCCGCCGTCCTTGGCTTCGAGCCGGACGTCGGTGATCACCGCGCTCTTGTCGACCGCCTTGATCATGTCGATGAGCGTCAGCGCGGCGACGGACGACCGAGGTCAGCGCCTCCATCTCGACGCCCGGTCCGGTCGGCGGTTCGCACCTGGGCGGTGATCTCGACGCCCCGTCGTCGACACCTCAAGATCGACCGTGACGCCGTGGATCGCGAGCGGGTGGCAGAGCGGGATCAGGTCCGGTGTCCGCTTGGCCGCCGGCGATGCCGGCGATCCTGGCGACCGCGAGGGCGTCGCCCTTGGGCACCGTGCCGTCGCGCAGCGCCGCGACGGCCTCGGCCGACAGCAGCACCCGGCCGGATGCGGTGGCGGTCCGCACAGTCACGTCCTTGGCCGAAACGTCGACCATCCGCGCCCGGCCCGCCTCGTCCAGGTGGGTCAGCCTCGGCGCGAGCAGCATCGCTCATACGAGCAGCGTACGCGTCGAGTAGCTGATCGCTTCGGATTCAAGCCCCAGATCAAGATCAATTTGTCGAACGGTCCCGCCGGCACGTACGGCAGCACGAGCACGTCGACCTGTGGCCAGGCCGCCGAGGCTGGTCTCCCACTCGGGGACGATGACGAGCGCGTTGGCCCGGCCGAGGTCGGCGATCGGTGCGAGGCCGTCCCGACAGCGGGCGACCTTGCTCCGTCTAGCACCCCGCGCAGTCGGACCGCCGTCCGGACGACGACCGCCGCCTCGCTCAGCGTCGCCGGGACGGGGAGGCCGAGGTCGGACGCTCCCTGCAGCGCCGCCAGCGCCGGCCGGACGAAGATCTGGAACGACACGTAGGCGCTGACCGGGTTGCCGGGCAGGGTGAAGATCGGCATCCGGCTCCTCGCCGATCACGCCGAACCCCTGCGGCATCCCCGGCTGCATCGCCACCTTGCGAAGGTGCACCGTGCCGAGTCGCGACAGCACTTCCTTGACCACGTCGTGCTCGCCGCCCATGCTCACCCCGCCGGTGGTGATCAGCAGGTCGGCCCGGATGAGCTGATCCTCGAGCGCCGGCAGCACGGCGTGCGGGTCGTCCGGGACGACCGCGCGCCGGTAGGCCAGCGCGCCCGCTTCCCTGGCCGCCGCCGTCAGCATGTGGCTGTTGGAGTCCCGATACGGCCGGGCACTAGCGGGGTGCCGGCTCGGTCAGCTCGTCGCCGGTCGAGAACACCACCACCCGGGGCCTCGGCCGGACCGTCACCTGCCTGCGCCCGGCCGACGCCGCCACCGCGACGTGCATCGGGCGCATCCGGGTTCCCGGCCGTCAGCAGGGTCTCGCCCGCGACCGCGTCGCCCCCGGTGTAACGCACGTTGGCGCCGGCCCGGCGCGGCGGTAGATCTCGACGGCGGCGACGCCGCCGTCGGTCCACTCGACCGGGACGACGGCGTCCGCCCCGGCCGGCATCGGCGCGCCGGTCATGATCCTGATCGCAGTGCCCGGCACCAGCCGGTAGACGCCGATGTCGCCCGCCGCGATCTCGCCCGTGACCCGGAGCGTCGACGGCGACTCCTGCGACGAGTGCTCGGTGTCGGCCGCCACCACCGCGTAGCCGTCCATGCTCGAGTTGTCGAACGAGGGAAGCGATACCGCCGCCGTCACGTCCTCCGCCAGCACGCAGCCCTCGGCGTCGGAAAGCTCGAGGCTGGTCGGCACGAGGGGGCTGATGGCGGACAGGATCGCCGACTGGTAGGCCTCGACCGTGCTCTGCGAGCTGTCCACCACCGGGTGGGCCGGTATCCGGCCCGACGTCACCGGTGCTCTTCGAGGTATTCGCGCAGCCAGGGAATGAACTCCTCGGCCAGGTCGGGGCGCTCGCCCGCGAACATCACCATGGTCCGAAGGTAATCCAGCTTGTTACCGGTGTCGAAGCGACGGCCGCTGAACAGCACCCCGCGCAGCTCGCCCTTGGCGGCGAGCACCTTGAGCGCATCGGTGAGCTGGATCTCGCCGCCCCGCCCGGGCTGGGTGTCGCGCAGCACGTCGAAGACCTCGGGGTCGCACACGTACCGCCCGATGATGATCCACCGGCTCGGCGCGTCCTCGGGTGACGGCTTCTCCACCAGGTCTGTGATCATCACCACATCGTCTTCGCCGGTCCGCTCGATCGCCGCGCAGCCGTAGAGGTAGACCTCTTCGGGATCGACCTCCATGAGGGCCACGACGCTGCCGCCGAACTCGTTCCTGACGTCGATCATCCGCGTCAGCAGCGGGTCCCTGGGGTCGATGAGGTCGTCGCCGAGCAGCACCGCGAACGGCTCGTGGCCCACGTGCTGCGCCGCTTGCAGGACGGCGTGACCGAGCCCCCGAGGGTCGCCCTGGCGGACGTAGTGCATGGTCGCGAGGTCGCTCGACTCGCGCACAAGGGCGAGCTTGTCCCAGTCTTCCTTAGCGGTGAGGGCTTCCTCGAGCTCGTAGTTCCGGTCAAAATGATCTTCTATGGAGCGCTTGCTCCGGCCCGTGATCAGCAGCACATCGTTGAGGCCAGCGGAGACGGCCTCCTCGACGACATACTGAATCGCTGGCTTGTCGACGACAGGCAGCATTTCCTTGGGCGTCGCTTTTGTCGCTGGCAGGAACCGCGTTCCCAGCCCAGCGGCGGGCACCACGGCCTTGGTCACTGCTGGCGTCCTGGCATTGCCGGTATCGACCATGCGTCTACAGTAGTGACTTCCTAGGGGGCAAAGTGCACGACACACCCGGCTCTGCGCCCGTTGAGAGCTCCGCCGGCGCCGATAAGGCCAGCCTGCGTCGACGCCTTGCAACGGCTCGCGCGGCAATGTCGGATTCGGCCCGCGCGCAGGCGAGCCGCCTTATCCGGGACCACGTGCTTGAAATGCCCGAGGTGGCCGCGGCCGGGACGATCGCGGCGTACTACTCAATCGGCACGGAACCGGACACCCGCCGGCTCATCTTCGCGCTCTGGAAGCGCGGCAGCTACGTCGTGCTGCCGGTCCTGCTGCCCGACGGCGACCTCGACTGGGCCTCCTACGAGGGGCCCGATTCGGTCGCGCCGGGTCCGCGCGGGCTGCTCGAGCCGGCGGAGCCGGCCCGCGGGCCCGCCACCGTCGCCCGGGCGGACGTCGTCCTCGTGCCCGCCCTTGCGGTCGACGCGCGCGGTTACCGGCTGGGCCGCGGCGGCGGGTCCTACGACCGGGCGCTGGCCCGGGTGAGCGGCCAGGTGCCCACGATCGCGCTGCTGTACGACGACGAGCTGCTCCCGACAGTGCCGACCGAGGCCCATGACCAGCGGGTTCGGCTGGCCGCGAGGCCGGGGACGGGGCTGACGCGACTGCCCGCCGCCGACGGCGGGCGGACCGCGGAATGAGCCGCCCGCTGACGCGGTTATCCTTAGCAGTCAGCTAGTGCGAGTGCTAATCTAGCTCACCGATTTTTGGTTCCGCCCGGGAGGAATGCGTGCCCACTTACCAGTACCGTTGCACCGAATGCGGTGGCGAGCTCGAGGCGGTGCAGAAGTTCACCGACGAGCCGCTGACGGTCCACCAGGACTGCGGCGGCCGCCTGCGCAAGGTCTTCTCGCCGGTTGGGATCGTGTTCAAGGGGTCCGGCTTCTACCGGACCGACAGCCGCAAGGGGTCGACCGCCTCGGAGCCCGCGTCGGCTTCGCCGGCGGCCTCAGGGTCTTCGGCCGACTCACCGTCGTCTTCCTCGGCTGGCGGCGAAAAGTCCGGGAGCAGCGACAAGTCCTCGTCCTCGTCGGGCGACAAGAGCACGGCCTCGTCGTCGTCCTCCTCGTCTTCATCTTCATCGCCCTCGAAGTCTTCGGCGGAAAAGGTTGCCTGACCGATGATGCCGGTCGCGGACATCGGGGTCATCGGCGGTTCCGGTTTCTACGAGTTCCTGACCGACGCCGAGGAGGTGCCGGTCGAGACGCCGTTCGGCCAGCCGAGCGAGCCGGTCCTGGTCGGCGACGTGGCGGGCCGCCGGGTGGCGTTCCTGCCGCGACACGGTAGGGACCACCGCTTCCCGGCGCACAAGATCCCCTACCGGGCCAACCTGTGGGCGCTGCGCGCGCTCGGCGTGCGCCGCATCCTGGCCCCAAGCGCGGTCGGATCGCTCACCGCCTCCTACGGTCCTGGCACCCTGGTCATCCCCGACCAGCTGGTGGACAGGACCGGGGGCCGCGTCCAGACGTTCTACGACGAGTTCGCGGTGCACGTGCCGTTCGCGGACCCGTACTGCCCGTCCGGCCGAGCCCACGCGGTCGAGGCCGCGCGCAAGAACGGCTGGGTGCCGGCCGGCACCGGGACGCTGGTCGTGATCGACGGGCCGAGGTTCTCCACCCGGGCGGAGTCGCAGTGGTACGCGGCCCAGGGCTGGACGCTGGTCGGGATGACTGGCCACCCGGAGGCGGTGCTCGCCCGCGAGCTCGCGCTCTGCTACACCACCCTCGCGCTCGTCACCGACACCGACGCCGGCGTGGACGAGGGTGACGGGGTAACGCAAGCCGAGGTCTTCGAGGTGTTCGGTAAGAACATGACCCGGCTGCGAGACCTGGTGGCGAAGGTCATCGCCGCGTTCCCGGTCGATCGGGAAGACGATCTCTGCGCCCACGCGCTCGACGGGATACAGGTACCGATCGAGTTGCCGTTATGCCGCTATTGTTTGTGATGTGACATCACTGGGGATTCCAGCCACTGGTTCCGCCGAGGTGCACGTGCTGCACAACGGATACGTCGGCCTCGACGGCGACGATGAGCGCGTGAGCGGCACGGTCACCTTGATCCGCGACGGCGACGCCGTCATCATCGTCGACCCGGGGATGGTCGCCGACCGCGACGCCCTCCTCGCCGCCCTCAAGGCGCACGGCCCGGCGCCGCAGGACGTGACCGACGTGGTGTTCAGCCATCACCACCCCGATCACACGGTCAACGCCGCGCTCTTCGGCAACGCGCGCATTCACGATCACTGGGCGGTCTACGAGGGCGACCGATGGCTCGGCCGGGACGCGCACGGCGCGCAGCTCGGCCCTTCGGTCCGGCTGCTGCGGACCCCGGGGCACACCGGCGAGGACATCTCCACGGTCGCGTCCGCCCCGGACGGCGTCTACGTCTGCACCCACGCCTGGTGGTCGGCGGACGGCCCGGAGGTGGATCCGCTCGGCGCCGACCAGGCGGCCCTGACCGCGAGCAGAAAGCTGCTGCTTGAGTTCGCGGACGTGATAATTCCCGGCCATGGGGCGCCGTTCCGCCCGGGCACTCCCGCCTAACAACAGCCGTGATCCGGGGCCGCGGCAGGATATCCTGCCCTCACTGTGACTATCCGTCACAGTTCAGGTGTAACAGGGACACGGTGCGCACCGGGGTGACTACGCTAACGTGCCGTGCGGTTAATCTCCCGTTCGGTAGGAGACTGCTCGGCGCAGCCGTTCCGCCGGGGTCGAAGTCAGCGAGTGGCACGTGGCTGACTGGCCGTTGACCTCAGATCTGGGTCCGCTCGGCGCCCTGCCGACCGCGCCCCGCCTCGCCCGGGGGTTCATCGGCGTGGTGCTGAACGGCTGGGGCCTCGACCCGCTCATAGAGACCACCGAGTTGGTGGTCAGCGAGCTGACCACCAACGTCGTGCAGGCGGTGACGGGCGCCGACGGGAGCCTCAGGTACGACGCCGAGGGGAAGCTGCCGCTGCTGTGGGTGCGGCTGTCCTCCGACCGGATCCGGCTGATGGTCGAGGTCTGGGACACGCTCCCGGCCGCGCTCGGCGCGCCCGCCATGCGCCACCCGGACGAGGACGAGGAATCCGGCCGCGGCCTGGAACTGATCGAGGCGCTCTCGGATGACTGGAACTGGGAAGCAGTTCCTGGCTGGCACGGCAAGCGCGTGTGGGCTGTGCTGCCAGTTCACGAGTAGTTGTTGTGTCGCTGGGCTTGCCAGTGTCCGGCGCGCCAAGTCCTCCCCTGCCCGGAAAAACGCTCGGGCAGGGGAGGAACGGCGCGGCGGACACTGGCGGCGCCCGCTTCTCTAACCACCGGGGGCTCAACCACGGTTGCCGTGGGTGGGCTGACGCGGACGTAACCCGTTAGGGATCCCTCTCTTGGGCTGACGCGGGCGTGTCCGGTTCAGGGGCCCCTCTCTTGGGCTGGCGCGCGCCTTAGCGGGTCCAGGTGTCAGTGCCCCACCCGGCGCGGTTGCCCCCACTCCTGCCCCGCGTGGCGCGGCTGCCCCACCCCCACCCCGCCCGGCGCGGCTGCCCCGCTCACGCCCAACCGCGCGCGGCTGCCTCACCCCTATCCCGCCGGGCGCGGCTGCCCCGCTCACGCCCAACCGCGCGCGGCTGCCTCACCCCTATCCCGCCGGGCGCGGCCGCCTCACTCAAGCCCCGCCGGGCGCGGCCGCCTCACTCAAGCCCCGCCCGGCGCGGCTGCCTCAGCCCTACCTCGCCTAAGCGAGCCGAGTGCGCTTTTGGGCCGGCAAGAGTGAGCCCAAAAGCGCACTTGGCGCGCTGGCGGTTGGCTATTCGCCGAGGGCGGCGGCTACGCGGCGGTGGGCGGACCAGATTTCGTCGGGGAGGTTGGCGAACTGCTCGAGATGGGCCTGGCGGAAGTCCATTTCCTGTTTCCAGCGGGCGGTGTCGATGGTGAGCAGGGTGTCCAGGTCGGCCGGGTCGATGTCGAGGCCGACGGTGTTCAGCTCTTCCTTGGTCGGCAGGATCCCGACCGGGGTCTTGACGCCGGTCACCTCGCCGTCCTTGAGCTGCATGAGCCAGAGCAGGGCGCGGAGGTTGTCGCGGTAGCCGGGCCAGAGGAAGTGGCCGTCCTTCGCGTCGCGCTGGAACCAGTTGACGTGGGCGAAGATGGGCTGGTCGGCGGCCTCGCCGACGATCTTGAGCCAGTGCGCGGCGTACGCGCCCTCCGGGTAGGACATGAACGGGCGCATTGACATCGGGTCGTAGCGGAGCTGGCCGTCGAGGCCGTCGGCGGCGAAGGTGGCCTCGGCGCCGAGCGTGAGGCCGTCGTAGACGCCCTCGGCGAGGTCGGTGATCGCCCGGATCAGCGGCTCCCGGTCGCTGGTACGGCCGCCGAAGATGATGCCGTCGATCGGCACGCCCTGCGGCTCGTTGTAGTCCTTGGCGATGTTCGGCACGTTGGCCAGGGTGGTGGTGAACCGGCTGTTCGGGTGCGCCCAGGGGTCGTCCTGCTCCTCGGGGGAGCGGTCCGTGATCCGGTTGCCCTTCCAGTCGAGCCAGCCGTCGAGGTCGGCGGGCGGGTTCTTGGTCCGGCCCTCGAACCAGACCTCGTGCGTCTTCTCGTTCCAGGCGATGTTGGTGAAGATCGCCCTGGTGCCGGGGGCGATCGACTCGATCGCGGTCGGGTTGGTGCGCTCGTTGGTGTCCTTGGCCACGCCGAAGACGCCGAACTCGGGGTTCATGCCGTACAGGCGGCCATCCTCGCCGACCCACATCCAGGCGATGTCGTCGCCGTAGAAGTCGACGTAGTAGCGGTCGCCGAGGGCATCGGGGGACAGGGTCATGGCCAGGTTGGTCTTGCCGCTGGCGCTGGGGAAGCCGCCCGCGATGTGCCACTTCTTGCCGGTCTGCTTGTCGGTGATGCCGAGCAGCATGAACTGCTCGGACAGGAACCGGCCGGACGCCCAGCCGTCGTAGGCGGCCTGGCGGAGCCCGTGCGCGATCTTGCCGAGCAGCGCGTTGCCGCCGTAGGACGAGCCGAAGTGCAGGATGGTGCGCTCGTCGGCCACGGTCACGAAGTAGCGCTTGTCCTCCGGCGTGCCCTGGCCCAGGTTCTCCAGGTCCCCGGTCACGTGCACGGCGCGGACGAAGCTGTCGGGCACGGCCAGGTTGTTGATGAAGTCGACGTGCACCCGCGACATCCGGTTCATGTGCAGCACGACGGCCCGGTTGTCGGTCAGTTGGACGCCGGCCGCGTACTGCTCGAGCGGAGCGCCGGGAGGCGACATGAGGTACGGGATCACGTACATCGTCTTGCCTGCCGAGGCGCCGCGCATGAGCCCGGTGAGCTTCGCCTTCATCTCCGCGGCGGGGTACCAGTTGTTGTAGATCCCCTTGTCGGCCGGGTTGCCCGTCGCGACGATCGTGCGCTCCTCCGAGCGCGCGGTGTCCTTGTAGTAGCTGCGGGAGTAGTAGAGGCCCTCGCCGGCCGGGAAGATCTCGCCTGCCGCGAGTGCTTCGGCGACTAGCCGGGCGTCGTCATCGGCGCTAACGACCTCGATGTTGTCGGCGCCCGTGATCCCCGCCCAGTACTTGACGTACTCGCGTACGGCCTCGTTTTTCAGCTGAGCGGCTTCCAGGATGGCATCAACATCGACCACGAACTCGGTCCTCTCGTCAGTCAAGCTGAACGCTTGAAAAAGCTTCGGTGATTCATCTTGACAGGAGAACGCTTGTCTGTTGAGTGCGCAACATCACTCGCCAACCCGCCCCTACGCTGCAAGGTCTGGACCACCTGACCTGCGCCGCCGGTAAATAGGGGTCTTCGTTGTCCGTTTTCATCGACCGCTTTGTGAAATCGTGAGCACTCTCACATTCGCAATCGGCAGTCGCGACTCGTTACTGGCCGATTTCTTCCGGTTCGGCTGGCTCATCAGGAATGTAGAACATGCGCAGCAGCATCAGCCGCGCGTCCGGCGGTGCGGTCTCGGCGGTGTGGCCATACTTGTTGAGCAGGCCGATGTATTCGTTCATGAACGCGTCGAGGTCGGCCGCGGTGTAGTAGCCGGCGGCCCTTGAGGACTTGGCCCACGGCCCGTGCTTGCGGAAATCGCGGATGTACCGGTTGAACAGGTCCACCTCGCCGGGGATCAGCGTGGCGCGCCATTCGTCGAGCGCCGCCCGGTCCGGCCCGTCGAGGCTGTCGTAGTCGGGCTCGCGCAGGTCGACTGAGGGGACGCGCCACCACCGTTCCCGGCCGTTGGTCTGCCCTGGAGCCTCCTCGATGACGCCCGCATCGGCCAGCACCCGCAGGTGGTAGCTGGTGGTGCCGGTGCTCTCGCCGAGCGCCGCGGCCAGCGTGGTCGAGCTGGCGGTGCCGTGCTCGGCCATCTGGCGCAGCATCTCCCTGCGCAGCGGGTGGGACATCGCCTTCCAGCGCTTCGCGTCGCCGGTCACCGGCCGCGGGCTTATCGCCATGCCAGCAGCGTACAGGAATCGCAGACGAGATTCTGCAGAAATTCATTTGCAAAATTTTCTCTGCAATTCTAGAGTCGATCTCATGCAGACACACGCGCTCCCGGCGCTCCGCTTCCCGCCACTCCGCTTCCGGCCCCTGAGCGGGGGAAACAGGCCGTGGCAGCAGCAACGGCGCCCGGGCGTGAGCAACCAGGCGGCATCGCGATCCGGCCTCCGGCTACAGCCCGTCCTGCTCCGGCGCGCGCGGCTGGTCGCGCTCGCGGTGGGCGGCTTCCTGCTGCCCTGGAGCGCGCTGCTCGCGATCACCCTCCCGGCCACGGCGCAGGCGCAGCACTGGGCACTGGCCTGGACCGGCCTGGACGTCGCGGAGGCGGCCGCCGCCCTGGTGACGGCCGTGCTGCTCACCCGCGGCGACCGCCGCGCGAGCCTGCCGGCCGCGGCCGCGGGAACCCTGCTGCTGATCGACGCCTGGCTCGACGTCTGCACCTCGGCCCCGGGCGCGGGGCACGCGATGGCGCTGGCCGAGGCGGGCTGCGCCGAGCTGCCGCTGGCGGCGGCCGCCTGGTGGGTCGCGATCGTGCTCAGCCGGGAGACCCGGTGAGAGCGACGTCGCTCGCGATCGCGGCGGCCGGGGCGCTCGCGGCTGTGGCCGCCGGGGCGGCCGTCGTGCTCACCGACCAGGCGCCGTACCCCTACGCGCAGCGCCGCGTGCTCGACCTCCCGCTGCCGCTGCTCACCGTTCGGCGGCTGGACGTCCTGCTGCGGCCGCGCCCGGGCGAGCGGGTACTCGAGATCGGCCCCGGCACCGGCCTGCAGTCCCTGCACGTGGCGCCGCAGCTGGGGGCGGGCGGCGAGCTCGCCATCGTCGACGTCCAGCAGCAGATGCTGGACCACGTCATGGCCCGCGCCGCCCGACGGTCAATCGGCACCATCACCCCGCACCTGGCCAGCGCCGAGGCGCTGCCCTTCCCCGACGGCCACTTCGACGCGGCCTACCTGGTGACGGTCCTTGGCGAGGTCCCGCGGCAGGCCGCCGCCCTGGCGGAACTGCGGCGGGTGCTCAAGCCCAGCGGCCGGCTGGTGATCGGCGAGTTCGCCGACCGGCATCATCTGACCCTGACCACGCTGGTGGCACTGGCCAACGACGCCGGCCTGCACTTCGTCCGGCGCACCGGCGTTCCCCTGGCCTACTACGCGCTCCTCGCCCCCTGCCCGCCCGGACACTGAGCCCGGCTCAGGCCGCAGTTGTGTATGGCGCTCCGGTCGTCCTGGCGACCGAAACGCCATACGCTACCCGGCCGACACTCAGCGGCAGGCGGGCGTCCAGGCCGGGTTGCGTCCGGACAGCGCGAGCACGCGGTCGAGGATCGGCGCGCCGGCCGCCGTCGGCACCGGGTCCGCGAACCCCTTGTACTGGCGGAAGAGCTCGGCGTTGGCCTCGACCGCGTTCAGCGCGGCCTCGGCCGCGCGATCGGAGACCCCGTAGTCCTGCCCGGTCGCCGCGGCCAGGTCCCAGCCGTGCAGCACCAGCTCGGCTATCATCAGCGCGCCGACGTCGGCGGCCGGGGTCTTGGACCCCATCACGTCAAGCTCGCGGTCCCATACGGCCGGGTCCGCCCACGCGGCCAGCGCGCGGTCGAGCTGCGCCCGGTAGGCGGCGGCGAAGTCGGGCGCCGCCGCGAAGTCGCGTTCCATCAGTTCCGGTGCCACGGACTCGCCCTGAGCCCGGCGCTCGAGCGAGTACGAGCTCCACAAGATCACGTGGTTGAGCAGGGCCTGGACGTCCCATTCATCGCACGGGGTGGGACCGCCAAGTTCGGTCGGCGTCACACGGTCGACCACGAGCGCGGTCGCCTCAGCCGCGTCAGTCAGTTCGGTGTGCAGTGTCATGCCGACGACGCTAGCGGCCGCCCTCCGGAGCGTCTTGAACAAACGCGACAGCTACCCTTAGTGGGGTGGACTCGCCTTCCGTTACCACGACGGGGCCGATGGGCGCTGGCGTGCTGCACGCCGGGGCCGCCGCGACCAGGTTCACCCTGCAGCGCTACCCGCCGCCCGATGACCTCGCCCTGTTCGTCGATTTCAGCTGGGTCATCCGCTGGGACCTGCGCGGGCAGCCGCCGCATGAGCAGCAGATCCTGCCGCATCCCAATGTGAACCTGGCCTTCGAGGCGAGCGGGCCGTGCGTGTACGGCGTCGACAGGAAGATCTTCACCCGGCGCCTGTCGGGGACCGGGAAGGCGCTCGGCATCCGGTTCCGTCCCGGCGGCTTCCGTCCCTTTCACGCACGGCCGATCTTCAGCCTGAACGATCGCGTGGTTCCCGCCGCTCGCGTATTCGGCCCGGCGGCGGACGAGGCGTGCACGGCGGTGATGGCGGCCGGCGCCGACGACGAGATGATCGCGGCCGCGACCGGCCTGCTGCGCTCCTTCGGCGCCGCCGAGGACCCCGTGGTCGAGCAGGCGGCCGGGCTGGTGAAGCGGATCACCGATGACCCCGGGCTGCAGCGAGTCGCCCAGCTGGCGAAGCTGTCCGGGCTGTCGGAGCGAAAGCTGCAGCGCCTGTTCTCCGACTACGTCGGCGTCTCGCCCAAGTGGGTGATGCGCCGGGCCCGGTTGCACGAGGCGGCGCTCCGGGTCGAGGCGGACGGACCGGGCTCGGTGGACTGGGCGGCGCTCGCGGCCGACCTCGGCTACGCCGATCAGGCCCACCTGACCAGGGATTTCAGCGTGACCCTGGGTGTCCCGCCGAGCCGCTACGCCGCCGGTCCGGGCTGACCGCAGCCGCCCGGCTCCTTGCTTATGGCATCCAGTGACATTAATATTCGGGTATTACGTCACCTACTGACGCAATACCCGGGGCCTGGCCCGGGTCGTCGGAGAGCCGAGAGGAACGGTCATGGGAAAGCTCGAGGGCAAAGTCGCCTTCATCACCGGCGCCGCGCGCGGCCAGGGCCGCAGCCACGCCATCCGCCTCGCCCAGGAGGGCGCGAACATCATCGCGGTGGACATCTGCCGGCAGATCGACAGTGTGAGCTACCCGATGGCCACCCCTGAGGATCTGGCCGAGACCGCCAAGGAGGTCGAGGCGCTCGACCGGCGCATCTTCAGCGCGCAGGCCGACGTGCGCGACGAAACCCAGCTCAAGCAGGCGTTTGAGCGGGGCGTGGCCGAGCTCGGCCCGGTCGACATCGTGCTCGCCAACGCCGGCATCGCCCCGATGGGGCTTACCGAGCTGCACAGCGCCTGGCAGGACGTCATCGACGTCAACCTCACGGGCGTGTTCAACACCGTCGAGACCGCTATCCCGTCGATGAAGGAGCGCGGCGCAGGCGGCGCCATCGTGCTGACAAGCTCCACCGCCGGGATCACCGGCATCGGCGGCCCGACCCGCGGCGGCCTCGGCTACACCGCGGCCAAGCACGGCGTCGTCGGCCTGATGCGCTCCTACGCCAACACCCTCGCCCCGTTCAGCATCCGCGTGAACACCGTCCACCCCACCGGCGTGAACACGCCCATGATCGTCAACGACGTGATGGCTGAGTTCCTGGCCCAGGACCCGCAGATGGGCAACGCGATGGCCAACGCGCTCCCGGTCGACATGGTCGAGCCGGTCGACATCTCCAACGCGATCCTGTGGCTGGTCTCGGACGAGGCCCGCTACGTCACCGGCGTGACGCTCCCGGTCGACGCGGGCTTCACCAACAAGAAGTAAGTCGTCGCGGCCCGCCGCAGTCACCTGAGGGTTGGCTGAAAGAACGTCCAAAATGTTCCGGCCTGGTGGCAAAACGTGACTACCCTCGGGACGTGCGGATACCTCGGGCGGTGCGGCGGCCGTGGCCGCTGCTCGCGGTACTGGCCGTCCAGGCGGCGCTGTCGGCCAGCATGGTGCGGACGAGCACCGCCTTCGGCGACGAGGCGCTGTACCTGTCGGCCGGGCACCTTGAGTGGTCGCACTGGCTGCACGGCACCCCGATTCCGGAGTATCAGACCTACTTTTCCGGCGCCCCGGTGATCTACCCGCCGATCGGCGCCATCGCCGACAGCCTCGGCGGGCTGGCCGCGGCGCGGCTGCTGTCGCTGGTCTTCATGCTCGGCGTGACGCGCCTTCGTCTGGGGCACCGCGAACCGGCTGCTGACGGACGAGCGGGCCGCCTTCTTCGCCGCCGCCACGTTCGCCGTGCTCGCGCCGACGCTGCACCTTGGCTCGTTCGCGACCTACGACGCGGCCGCCTTGCTGCTGCTGGCCGCGGCGACCTGGTGCGCGGCCGGGGCCCGGAGCGGGCGGCGCGCGACGCGGTGGATGATCGCGGCCGGGATTCTGCTCGGCGCTGGCCAACGCGACGAAGTACGCGACCGCCCTGTACGACCCCACCGTGGTCTGCGTCGCGTTCCTGAGCTCGTGGCCGGAGGTCGGGGTGGAGGCGGGCGCTCGGCGCGCGGCGCGCTGCTGGCCGGATCGCGGCGGCTCTCGTCGGCGTGCTGCTCGCTCTCGGCGGGCCCGGCTATCTCACCGGGATTCGCGTCACCACGACCGGGCGGGTCGACGGAACCGACGCCGCGTCCGTGGTCTTGGCCGACGCGTGGTCGTGGACCGCGGTCGTGCTGGTCCCGGCCGTCGCCGCGGCGTCGTCTGCGCGGTGCGCCGGCGGTGGCCGCAGGCGCTGCTGCTGGCCGTGCTGGCGCTGTCGGCGCTGCTGGCGCCGGCCGATCAGGCGCGCATTTCAGACCACGACGTCGCTGGACAAGCACGTCGATTTCGGCGCCTGGTTCGCCGCGATCGCGGCCGGCTACCTGCTCAGCCTGCTGTCCAGGCGGCGGGTCGTGCTGGCGGCGGCGCTGGCCGCCCTGATCCCGATGACCGCGGTGGGCACGGCCCAGGCGCGCGCCATGATCGACTGGCCCGACGCCGCCGGGCTGGTCAAGGTCGTCCGGCCGATGACGGCCACGGCGGGCACTTCCTGGTCGAGACCACCGACGTTCTCCAGTACTACCTGCCGAACACGACCTGGCAGCAGTGGTCGGACACCGCCAGCAACAGCCCGCAGTACTACCTGCAGCGGATCAGGCAGCACTACTACGCGGTGATCGTCCTCGGCTTCAACCAGACGCTGAGCACGGACTACGCGATAGCCCTGGAACTATCGGCCGACCAGCGGGTACACGCTGGCGTCGAAGGTGCGCTCGGGAACGACGGTGTTCTACGTGTGGGAGTACACCGGGCGGGTGTGACGCGCTAGACGGCCGATCAGGAATCAAGCACCGCGGCGACGGCCTCGATCTCGACCAGCTGGTCCTGGTAGCCGAGCACGGTGACGCCGAGCAGGGTGCTCGGAACGTCGTGCGCGCCGAACGAGTCCCTGACCACCTGCCAGGCGGCCACCAGGTCCTCCTGGCGGCTGGACGCGACCAGGACCCTGGTGCTGATGACGTCGGTCACCGACGCCCCCGCGTCGGCCAGGGCGGTGCGCAGGTTCTCGAACGCCTTGGCGGCCTGGCCCGGGTAGTCGCCCACCGCCGCGGTGGACCCGTCGTCGTTCAGCGGGCACGCGCCGGCCAGGAAGATCAGCCGGGACTCGGCGGGCGCGGTGGCGGCGTAGGCGTACTCGGCGACCCCGGACAGGGTCGCCGACCGGATGAGCTTGACGGCGCGTGGCATGTCGGCAGGCTATCCCGGCCGGTTTGGCGACGTCTTATCGTTTTTGCGAGCCCGTCCGGCGGTCGAGGGCCTTGTTCAGGTTGACGGCGGCGCTGATCAGGGCCAGGTGGGTGAAGGCCTGGGGGAAGTTGCCGAGCGCCTCGCCCGAGTGGCCGATCTGCTCGGCGAACAGGCCCAGGTGGTTGCTGTAGGTGAGCATCTTCTCGAAGACGCCCCTGGCCTCGTGCGCGCGGCCCGCCCGGGTCAGGGCCTCGACGTACCAGAACGAGCAGAGGCTGAAGGTGCCCTCGCCGTCGGCGATGCCGTCGTGGCCGGTGATGGCGTAGCGGTTGACCAGGCTGTCGGAGACCAGCTCGCCGCTGATCTTGCTCCAGGGTGGCCAGGAAGCGCGGATCGGTCGGGCAGGCGAACTTGACCCGGGGCATGACCAGCAGCGAGGCGTCGAGCAGCTGGCTGCCCGGGTGCATGACGTAGCTCTGCAGGCCGGGATCCCAGCACTGCTCCTGGACGAAGCGGTACGCCTGGGCGGCCAGCTCGCGCCACCGCTCGACCGGGGCGGGCAGGCCCGCGGTCGCGGGCCAGCCGCCCGCGCCCGGTCGTAGGCGACCCAGGTCATCAGGGCGGAGTAGGTGAACCGCTGCCGCGGGCCGCGGATCTCCCAGATGCCCTCGTCCGGCTCCGTCCAGTGGCTGCTGAGCCAGTCGAGGCGCTTGGACAGCGCGGTCCACAGGTCCTAGGAGATCGGCGCCTCCTTGTTGTAGAGGTACACCGAGTCCATGATCTCGCCGTAGACGTCGATCTGCAGCTGGCCGCCGCGCCGTTGCCGATCCGGACCGGCCGTGCGCCGTTGTAGCCCTCGAGGTGGTCGAGCGTCTCCTCGGGGATGTGATCGCGGCCGTCGACGGTGTACATGATCGAGACGTCGCGTTCGGCCGAGGCCGTCTCGCAGCGCTTCTGCAGCCAGTCCATGAAGCTGGCCGCCTCTTCGAGGAAGCCGAGCCGCATGAGGCTGTAGACGGTGAACGAGGCGTCCCGCAGCCAGACGTAGCGGTAGTCCCAGTTGCGCGTGCCGCCGGGCTCCTCGGGCAGCGACGTGGTCGGCGCGGCGATCAGCGCGCCCGTCGGGTGGTAGACGAGCAGCTTGAGCGCGAGGGCGGACCGTTGCACCATCTCCCGCCAGCGGCCCGGGTACCGGCACTGGCCGACCCAGTCCGCCAGAAGTCCTGGGTCCTGGTGAACACCTGCGGGTCTCGCCGTCGGCGATCGGGTGGACGTCGCCGTTCCACTCCAGGTGGAAGTCGGCGGACTCGCCCTCTTCCAGGGTGAACGTGGCGGCGACCCCGTCTCCTCGACCTTGAGGCCGACGTCGGTCCGCAGCACGACCCGGCCGAGCGGCGAGGTGAAGACCGCGCCGACGCCCTGGATGATCTCGAGCCCGTGGCCCAGCCTGCCGTAGTCGAACGCCGGATGGCAGGCGACCTCGAACCTGGCCGTGCCCTTGACCGCGCGGGCCTGCCTGATCAGCAGGTCGCGCGCCTTGCCGGTGGACCTGGTCTCCGGGACCATGAAGTCGATGACCTCGCCGACCGCGTCCTGGCCCTGGAACCTGGTGAGCAGGATGTTGGTGTCGGGGAGGTAGCGCTGCTTCGGCTTGGCGTAGCTGGTACGGGCCGTCATGGAGAAGTAGCCGCCCTTGTTCTTGTCCAGCAGGGCGCCGAACAGGCTCGGGGCGTCGAAACGCGCCGGGCAGTACCAGTCGACGGTGCCGTCGGTGCCGATGAGGGCCACCGTGCGCAGGTCGCCCACGATGCCGTGCTCTTCGATCGGGAGGTAGCCGTGCGGCGACCCGATCCGGCCAGTCCCGTTTCCCGGTAGTGAAGTGCTCCATCCGGTAGGTGTTTCCTGTGGGACAGCAGGTCACCCCTCTGCGGCCCGGGGCGGATGAGGTCTTCTACCAGAAGGGGTCGGCCTCGACGACCTCCCGTACCTCGCCCAGCGCCTGACGCAGAGCGCCGAGGTCGGCCGAGCCCAGAGCCAGTCGAAGTGCCTGAGGCACCGGCGCGGACGTTGCGTACGGCTCAGCCGTCGCGACGGAGATCCCCTTGCGCGCGAGTAGCGCCGCTATCCGGTCGGCGCGAGCGTCCTGCGCCAGCGGCAGCCACACGAAGTAGGACGACGGGTGGCCGAGCGGGCGCAGCCCGGCGAGGACCTCGCGGGCGATGGACTGCCGGGTCCGGGCGTCGGCCCGCTTCTCCGCCTCGAGGCGGTCGACGGTGCCGTCGTCCAGCCAGCGGCAGGCGATCGCGGTGGTCATCGCGGGCGTGTTCCACGTTGTCACCCGGATCGCGCGCTCGATCGCCGGCACCAGCGCCGCCGGGGCCGAGACGAAGCCGACGCGCAGGCCGGTGGCCACGCTCTTGGACAGTCCGGAGACGTAGACGGTGATCTCGGGTGCGAGGGCCGCGATCGGAGGTGGCGCGTCCTCGACCAGGTAGGCGTAGGACGCGTCTTCGATGATCGAGCAGCCGGTACCGCCGTGCGATCTCGGCCAGCCGCGGCGCGGCGGGCGTCCATCACCCAGCCGAGCGGGTTGTGCAGGGTCGGCATCGCGTAGACGGCGCGGACCGGCCGGGTCGCGCACAACCGCTCGAGGGCGTCGAGATCGGTTCCGCCCCGGGGCCGACGGCAGCGGTGCGGAGTTCGAGCCGGAGCGTGTGCGCGAGGACCTTGAACCCGGGGTAGGTGAGGGCGTCGACCGCGACGACGTCCCCGCTCTGCAGCGCCGCCATCACCGTCATGGCCAGCCCGTGCTGCGCGCCGTTGACGATCAGGACCTGATCGGCGCCGACCGCGAGCCCGCGCAGCCGCAGGTGGCGGGCGACCGCCGCCCGGTCCTGCGGCCGACCGCGATGGGGCTGATAGCGCAGCAGCGCCTCGAGATCGCCGGATGCCGGCCAGCTCTCGCAGAGCCTGCCGCAGCAGGTCGGCCTGACCGGGGAGGGCGGGGTAATTGAAGCTGAGGTCGACGGCGTCCGCGGCCACCGCCCGCTGGTCGATGCCGTGGCCGGGCGGCAGCGCGATGTCGCGGACGAACGTGCCGCGGCCCTGCTCCCCGCTGACCAGGCCCAACGGCTCCAGCTCGGCGTACACCCGGAACGCGGTCACCACCGCGATGCCCTCGCGGGCGGCGAGCTGACGATGGGTCGGCGGCCTGGTCGCCGGCGGGCAGACGGCCCGCGCGGATGTCGGCCGCGAGCGCGTCGACCACGGCCTTGTAGCGAGAGATCCCCACCGCCGATTGTATGCATGACAATTCTTTGACTGTCATGGATGAGGCGAATCTACCGTGACCTGCATCCGAGCGGAAGGAACGCCGCCGTGCACATCGCGATCCTCACCTTCGACGGCTACAACGAACTCGACTCCCTGATCGCGCTCGGCGTGCTCAACCGCGTCAGGCGGCCCGGCTGGCGCGTGACGATCGCGACCCCCACGCCCGCGGTGCGCTCGATGAACGGCGTGGTGATCGAGTCGATGGCCAGCCTCGAGGAGGCGTGCGCCGCGGACGCGGTCATCGTCGGCAGCGGCACGCGACCCGCGAGGTCGTCGAGGACCCGGCCATCATGGGGCCGCTTGCGCCGGCTCGACCCGACCCGCCAGCTGATCGCCGCCAGTGCTCCGGCACGCTCGTGCTGGCCAGGCTCGGCCTGCTCGACGACATCCCCGCCTGCACCGACCTGATCACCAAGCCGTGGGTGGTGGCGGCCGGCGTCGAGGTGCTCAACCAGCCGTTCTTCGCCCAGGGCAACGTCGCCACCGCCGGCGGCTGCCTGGCGTCGCACTACCTCGCGGCCTGGATCATCGCCCGCCTCGAGGGCGACGACGCCGCCGAGAGCGCGCTGCACTACGTCGCCCCGGTCGGCGAGAAGGAGGAGTACGTCGCGCGGGCCATGCGCAACATCGGGCCCTACCTGGCGGTGCCGAGCGGGGTCAGCTGACCGACAGGTCCGTCCGGACCGGGCGGCCCTGGATGGCGAGCCATACGTTGGCCGGCGTCAGGGGCATGTCCGCGTGCACCACGCCGAACGGGGCGAGAGCGTCCACGACCGAGTTGACCACGGCGGGGGCGGAGCCGACGGTGGCCGACTCGCCGATTCCCTTGGCGCCGATGGGGTGATGCGGAGACGGAGTGACCGTCGCGCCGAGTTCGGGCGAGGGACATTCGAGCGCGGTCGGCAGCAGGTAGTCCATGAAGGAACCGCCCAGGCAGTTGCCGATCTCGTCGAACGATATGACCTGCATCAGGGCGATGCCGATGCCGTCGGCCAGGCCCCGGTGCACCTGTCCCTCGACGATCATCGGGTTGATGCGGACGCCGCAGTCGTCGACCGCGATGAAGCGGCGGACCTTGACCTCGCCGGTGCCCGGGTCCACGTCGGTGACGCAGATGTACGCGCCGAAGGGAAATGTCAGGTTGGGCGGGTTGTACACGGCCGACGCGTCCAGGTGGCCCTCGATCCCGGCCGGCAGCTCGAGCGACGAGTGCGCCGCCATCGCGATCTCGGCGATGCCGAGGGCCTGGTCGGGGTCGCCCCGAACGCGCCACTTGCCGTCCTGCCAGTCGAGGTCGTCGGCGGCCGCTTCGAGCATGGCCGCGGCCACCAGCCGGGCCCGGTCGCGGACCTTCCTGGCGACGACGACCGCCGCCGCGCCCGAGACCGGCGTGGATCGCGATCCGTAGGTGCCGAGGCCGTACGGCGTTCGGTCGGTGTCGCCGTGCACGACCTCGACGTCATCCGGCGACAGGCCCAGCTCGTGGGCGACCAGCTGCGCGAACGTGGTCTCGTGGCCCTGGCCCTGGGACTGCACCGAGATGGAGAGCACCGCCTTCCCGGTCGGGTGCACCCGCAGGTCGGCCCCGTCGGCCATGCCGAGGCCGAGGATGTCCATCTTGCTGCGCGGGCCCGCCCCGACCGCCTCGGTGAAGAAGCTCAGCCCGATCCCCATGTACTCGCCGCGGGCGCGCCGCTCCGCCTGCTCGCGGCGGAGCTTGTCGTAGCCCGCCATGTCCAGCGCCAGCTGCGAGCGCCCTCGGGTACTCGCCCGAGTCGTACTGCCAGCCGGTCGGGCTCGTGTACGGGAACTGCTCGGGCCGCAGCAGATTGCGCATCCGCAGCTCGGCCGGGTCCATCCCGAGCTTGCGGGCGAGCATGTCCGTCAGCCGCTCGACCAGGTACACGGCCTCGGTGACGCGGAACGAGCACGAGTAGGCGACCCCGCCCGGCGCCTTGTTCGTGAACACGCCGGTGACCTCGCAGTACGCCGCCTTTACCTGGTAGGAGCCGGTGAAGATGTGGAAGAAGCCGGCCGGGAACTTGGACGGCTGCGCGGCCGCGTTGAACGCCCCGTGATCGGCCAGCACCCGCGCCGCGCAGGCCGAGGATCTCGCCGTCGGCGGTCGCGGCGATCTCGCCGTGCATGTGGTAGTCGCGAGCGAACGCGGTCGACATCAGGCTCTCCGACCGGTCCTCCATCCACTTCACCGGCCGCCCGGTCTCCATCGCGGCCGCGATCGCGCACACGTAGCCCGGGTAGAGCGGAACCTTGGCGCCGAAGCCGCCGCCCAGGTCGGGCGAGACGATCCGGATCTTGTGCTCGGGCAGCCCGGTCACGGTCGCGTACATCGTGCGATGGGCGTGCGGGGCCTGGCTGGTCGACCACAGCGTCAGCCTGCCGCTGGTGGCGTCGTACTCGGCGATCGCGCCGCAGGTCTCGAGCGGCGCCGGGTGCGAGCGCGGATAGAGCATGTCGCACTCGACCACCACGTCCGCCGCGGCGAAGGCCGCGTCGGTGGCCGCCTTGTCCCCGGCGCTCCAGTCGAAGACGCGGTTGCCGCCTGGCATATGGTCCTCGCGGACGACCGGCGCGCCGGGCTCGAGCGCGGTCAGGGCGTCCATCAGCGGCGGCAGCGGCTCGTAGTCGACGGCGATCAGCTCGAGCGCGTCCCGCGCGGCGTACCGGTCGGTCGCCACCACGAACGCGATCTCCTGGCCCTGGAACCGCACCTTGTCGGTGGCCAGCACCGACTGCACGTCGCCGAAGAGCGTCGGCATCCACGCCAGGCCGCGTTCGGCCAGGTCCGCGCCGGTGAGCACGGCCACCACCATCGGGTGGGCGCGGGCGGCGGTGGCGTCGACCGAGACGATCCTGGCGTGCGCGAGCGGGCTGCGCAGGATCGCGCCGTGCAGCATGCCGGGCAGCGCGACGTCGTCGATGAAGGTGCCCTGCCCCTTGATGAACCGCGCGTCCTCCTTGCGCGGGAGCGACCCGTAAGCGTGGCTCATGCTGGTCACCCTCGCCTTCGGCGCCGCCGTCGTGCTTGGCGGCCCACAGCACCGACCTGACGATGTTCTCGTACCCGGTGCAGCGGCAGACCTGGCCGGATATCGCCTCGCGGACCTCGTCGGCGGTCGGATCGGGGTTGTGGTCGAGCAGCCAGCGGGCGGTCATCAGCATGCCGGGCGTGCAGAAGCCGCATTGCAGCCCGTGGCAGGTGGCGAACGCCTCCTGCACCGGGTCGAGCGCGCCGCCGCGGGCCAGGCCCTCGACGGTGGCGATCTGCCGCCCGTCCGCCATGACGGCGAGCACCGTGCAGGACTTGACCGGCGTCTCGTCCAGCCAGATCACGCAGGCACCGCAGTTGGACGTGTCGCACCCCCAGTGCGAGCCGGTCAGCCGCAGCTCGTCGCGGAGGAAGTGAATGAGCAGCAGCCGCGGTTCCACCACCCGCGTGTAGTCGGTTCCGTTGACGGTCACGGTGATCTTCACGACGCCAGCTCGCTGGCCCGGCGGACGGCGATGCGGCAGCACCCGGGCGGTGAGCTCCTGCACCAGGTGCCGCTTGTACTCGGCCGGGCCGCGCTGGTCGGAGGCCGGATGGCAGTGCTCGGCCGCGATCTCGCCCGCCTGCGCGAGGGTCTGCTCGTCGGCGGGCCGGCCGCGCAGGAATTCCTCGGCCTCGGCCGCGACGAAACCGCGCCGCGCCGACCGCCGTCAGGCCGATGCCGACGTCGGTGATCAGGCCGTCCGCCAGCCAGACGGCCGCCCCGGCGGCGCCGATCGGCCAGTCGCCCGCCCGGCGGGCCACCTTCAGGTACGCGCTGCCGCTATCGGGCCTGATCGGCAGCCTGATCTCGGTCAGCATCTCGGCCGGGCCGACGACGGTCTCGTACGGCCCGGTGTGGAATGCCCGCGCGGACACCTCTCGCCTGCCGCCCGGCCCGTGAACGATCATCGAGCCCTTCAGCGCGGCGAACGCCGCCGACAGGTCTTCCGACGGGTCGGCCTGGCAGAGCGACCCGCCGATGGTGCCCCAGTTCCTGACGATCGGGTCCGCGATCACTCGCTCGGCGTCGTGCAGGATCGTGAAGTGCTCGCCCGCCAGCGGCGCCGCCAGCAGGTCCGCGTGCCTGGCGAGCGCGCCGATGCGCAGTTCGCCGCCGACGCGTTCGATATAGCGCAGCCCGCGGATCCCGTTGATGTCTATGAGCACCTCGGGCTGCGCAAGCCGCAACTTCATCATCGGTATCAGGCTGTGGCCGCCCGCCAGGATCCTGGCCCCCGGCGCGTACCTGGCCAGCAGCGTGAGAGCCTGCTCCACGCTGGCAGCCTTCTCGTATTCGACTTGCGCGGGAACCTGCAAGCCCACCTCCCAGCCGAGGGCGTTGCACTTCTCGTGTGCGGGCCCATCTGATGTCGTACGTTACGTTCTAAGTGCACGAAGATGCGTGCGGGCCTTCCCGGTGCGCTGATGCTCGCGATGGAGTGTGCGATGACGCTGACGCAGCTGAACGCGTTCGTCCTGGTCGCCCGGCTCGGGTCGGTGCGGGCCGCGGCGGGCGCGCTGAACGTCAGCGAGTCGGCCGTGTCGCAGGCGATCACCGCCCTGCGCCAGGATCTCGGGGACCAGCTGATCACCCGGAGCCAGGCCGGCATGACCCTGACGCCGGGCGGTACCCGGCTGGTCGGCATCGCGTCCCAGATCGTCATGCTCGGCGCCGACGCGCACGCCGCCGTCCGCGCCGCGCAGGGCGCCCCCGAGCAGCTGCGCGTCGTCGCCACGTCGACCTTCGCCGAGTTCGTGGCCGGACCGCTGATGGAGGCGTTCCGCCGCCGGTTCGCCGGGGCGGTGGAGATCACGACCGGGGTCGCGGCCTCCGGCGAGCAGGCCGTCCTGATCGCGAACCGGCTCGCCGACGTCGCCTTCGGCGCCGGAGGTGAGCGGGGAGCACGAGCTGCCGATCGTCAGCGAGCCCATCTTCAAGTACCGGCTGGTCGTGGTCGGACCGGGGGAGAGCGCGACGCGGTCGCGGCCGCGCGGGCCCGCCCGGCAGTGGCGGTGGCTGGTGGACCCGTCCGGAACGGATCCGGGCAGCGAGACGGCCAGGCTGCTGCGCCGCCTCGGGATCGCCGACAGCAACATCGGGGTCTTCCAGAGCCAGACCGCCGCCTGGGCGGCCGCGGCCGACGGCGCAGGGGTCGCACCCGCGATCGAGCACCTGGTGTCCCAGCAGTTGCGGCGCGGCGAGCTGTCCCTCGTCGACATGCCGGGATTCCCGGCCGAGGAGTGCTGGCATGTGACCCTGCTCGAACGGGAGCGGCGCAGCACCGCGGTGAGCGCGCTGCGGAGGTTCCTCGGCACCCCGGAGGCGATGCACCTGATTCGATCGCCCGCCGCCGGCGTCCCGCCGTCCCGCTTCAAGCCCCCGGTTTACGTCACGATCTGGAGCTGAATCTGCCGATTTGTCTGCCATGTTCACCCGGTGAACTCGTCGATTAAGCGACGAGCTTATTTGGCTGTTGCGGCATTGTTAAGCGCGCGTCACCATACGTCTAAATTCCGTTACCGCCCGTGCCAGCGCGGGTGGCACTGCTGCGACGGAGGGAGATCGTTGCATGGCCATCGAGTCCGACGGGCACAGCAGGGACAATCCGCGGCTGTTCGAGCTGATCGAGGACGCACCCAAGACCGGGAAGAGCCCGACCGTGTGGGCCTGGCCGCAGCTCGTCGACTACCTCAAGATCGCGGGCCAGCCGGTCTCCGGCCCGTGGCCGCCGCACCAGGAGCCCACGGCCCGACCCCGACTACGAGTCGGGCCCGCAGGCGGTCCCCGACCCCCACTCCGTCGCCGGGCCGCCGCGACCTGCCCGGCGACGACACGCCAGCTGAGCGGAGGAATTGAATGTTCCCATCGCGGTTCCGCTACGAGGCGCCGCACTCCCTGGACGAGGCGATCGGCCTGCTGCACGGCGGCGACTACGTCAAGGTGCTGGCCGGCGGCCAGAGCCTGGTGCCGATGATGAAGCTGCGCTTCGCCTCACCGGAGATGATCGTCGACATCAACAACCTGCCCGGCCTGGCCTACCACCGGACCGACCCCGACGGCAGCCTGCGCATCGGCGCGCTCTGCCGTCACGCCGACCTGGAGCGCTCCGACCTGCTCAAGGGCACCCAGCCGACGATGGCGGCGGCGGCGCCGCTGGTGGCGGACCCGCTGGTGCGGAACCGGGGCACGCTGGTCGGGTCGCTGTGCCACGCCGACCCGCAGGGCGACTGGGCCTCGGTGATGCTGGCGCTCGGCGGCTCGGTGATCGCGCAGGGCCCGGGCGGCAGGCGCGCGATCCCGCTGGCCGAGTTCGTCGACCGGGCCTTTCGAGACCGTGCTCGAGCACGACGAGATCGCGATCGAGGCGGTCGTGCCCCCGGCGAAGGGGGTCAGGTCGGGCGGTTACCTGAAGCTCGAGCGGCGGGTGGGGGACTTCGCGACCGTCGGCGTCGCGGTCGCCATCGAGACGTCAGCCGGACACCGTGGTCCGGGCGGGCATCGCGCTCACCGGCGTCGGCGGGTCGACCATCGGCGCCACCGAGGCGGCGCAGGCGCTGACCGGGAAGCCGCTCACGGCCGACGGCATCGCCGAGGCGGCCGAGCTGGCGGCGGCCGCGGCCCAGCCGAGGACCGACCACCGCGGCACCGCCGAGTACAAGCGGCAGCTGGTGCGGGTCTTCGTCAAGCGCATCCTGGCGGGCAGCCAGCCCGCCGCGGCAACCGGAGAACCTGCGGAAAGGGCGGCGTGATCATGACGATGGTCCAGGACGACCTCAGCGACGAGGCGCCGGATGAGTTCCCGGTCCGCCGGATCAAGTTCACCGTCAACGGCAGGAAGAAGCTCGCCGAGGTCGAGCCCCGGCTGCTGCTGGCGGACCTGATCCGCCGCGGCGTCGGGCTGACCGGCACCCACCGGGGCTGCGACACGACCAACTGCGGTGCCTGCACGGTGCTGGTCGACGGCCGGGCGATCAAGTCCTGCACGATGCTGGCCGTGCAGGTCGACGGGCGCGAGGTCACGACCGTCGAGGGCCTGGCCACGGCCAGCGAGCTGCACCCGATCCAGGAGGGGTTCAAGCAGGAGCACGGGCTCCAGTGCGGCTTCTGCACCCCGGGCATGATGCTGGCCGCCAAGGAGCTGCTCGACCGGAACCCCGACCCGACCGAGGAAGACGTGCGGTGGGCGATATCGGGCAACCTGTGCCGCTGCACCGGCTACCAGAACATCGTGAAATCGGTGCTGTGGGCGGCCGAGAAGCTGCGGGCGGAGGGATAGACGGTGACTACTACAGCTGACGAGTCGCGGGCACTCGACGAGATCAAGATCGGCGGGCTCGGCTCCAGCCGCAAGCGGGTCGAGGACGACCGCTTCATCCGGGGCAAGGGCAACTACACCGACGACGTGGTGCTCCCCGGCATGCTGCACATGGAGATCCTGCGCAGCCCGCTGCCGCACGCGCGGATCAAGTCGATCGACGCCAGCAGGGCGTGGGCGCTGCCCGGCGTCCGCCTGGTGCTGACCGGCGAGATGATGGCGACCAGGAACCTGGCCTGGATGCCCACGCTCTCCTATGACACGCAGGCGGTGCTCGCCACCGACAAGGTGCGCTTCCAGGGCCAGGAGGTCGCCTGCGTCATCGCCGACGACCCGTACATCGCCAAGGACGCGTGCGAGCTGATCGACGTCGACTACGAGCCGCTGCCGGTCATCGTGAACCCGTGGCAGGGGCTGGACCCGGACGCGCCGGTGATCCGCGACGACAAGGTCAACCAGACCGACAACGTCATCTACAACTGGGAGGTCGGCGACAAGGCGGGCACCGACCGGGCCTTCGAGCGGGCCGACGTGGTCTCCAAGCTGGAACTGCACTACCCCCGCAGCCACCCGTCGCCGATCGAGTGCTGCGGCTCGGTCGCCGACTTCAACCGGGCCACCAGCAAGCTCACGGTCTACATGACCAGCCAGGCGCCGCACATCATCCGGGCCGCGGTCGCGATGGTGGCCGAGATCCCCGAGCAGATGATCCGGATCATCTCGCCCGACATCGGCGGCGGCTTCGGCAACAAGGTGCCGATCTACCCGGGCTACGTCTGCTCGATCCTGGCCTCGATCCTGCTCGAGCGCCCGGTCAAGTGGATCGAGGACAAGACCGGCAACCTCATCTCGACCGGGTTCGCGCGCGACGTCTACCTCAAGGGCGAGATGGCGCTGCGCCGCGACGGCAAGATCCTCGGCTTCCGGATGCACACCGACGCCGACCACGGCGCGTTCTTCGCCGACGCGCAGCCGAGCAAGTTCAAGATCGGCCTGATGCACTCCACGTTCGCCGCCTACGACGTCCCGGTCGCGCACCTGACCGCGCGCGGCGTGTACACCAACAAGGCGCCGGGCGGCGTGGCCTACCGGTGCTCGTTCCGGGTCACCGAGGCGATGTTCTTCCAGGAGCGCATGGTGCAGGCGGCCGCCGACGACCTCGGCATGGACCAGGCCGCGTTCCGCCGGATGAACTTCGTCGCCGACGACGACTTCCCGCACCGCACCCCGCTCGGCTTCCTGACCGACTCCGGCCAGTACGCCAAGTGCCTGGACGTCGGCCTCAAGGCCATCGACTACGAGAACTTCAGGGAGCGAGCAGGCAGAAGCACGCAAGCGGGGGCGCCTGCTCGGCCTGGGCATCTCCACGATGACCGAGCCGCTCGGCGCGGGCAACAGCCGGGAGTACGACATCCTCGGCATCAAGATGTTCGACTCGGCCGATCTCAAGGTGCACATGACCGGCAAGGCGATCCTCCGCACCGGCGCCAAGTCCCAGGGGCAGGGGCACGAGACGACCTGGGCGCAGATCATCGCGCACGAGCTCGGCATCCCGGCCGACGACGTCATCGTCGAGGAGGGCGACACCGACACCGCGCCCTTCGGCATGGGCACCTACGCGTCCAGGTCCACCCCGGTCGCCGGGGCGGCCGTCGCCATGGTCGCCCGCAAGATCCGCGCCAAGGCCCGCAAGCTGGCCGCGCACCTGCTCGAGGTGTCGGAGGAGGACATCGAGTGGGAGCTCGGCCGGTTCTACGTGCGCAGCTCACCGCAGCGCGGCGTGTCCATCCAGGAATGCGCGATGGCCGCCTACAGCAACATGCCGGACGGCATGGAGCCCGGCCTCGAGAACACCGCGTACTACGACCCGCCCAACCTGACCTGGCCGTTCGCCGTCTACATCGTCACCGTCGAGGTGGACCCGGAGACCGGCGTGTGGGACGTGCTGAAGATGGTCGCGGTCGACGACTGCGGGGTCCGGATCAACCCGATGATCGTCGAGGGCCAGATCATGGGCGGGCTGACCGAGGCCTACGCGATGGCCAGCATGCAGTTCATCACGTTCGACGCCGACGGCAACTGCGTCGGCTCGAACTACATGGACTACCTGCTGCCGACCGCCTGGGAGACCCCCGGCTTCGAGCTGCACAGCGAGGTCGTGACGCCGTGCCCGCACCACCCGATCGGCGCCAAGGGCATCGGCGAGTGCGCCGCCGTGGGCGGGCCCGCCGCCTTCGTGAACGCGGTCATGGACGCGCTGGGCGAGACCGGAGTCAGGAACATCGACATGCCGCTGCTGCCGGACCGGGTCTGGGAGGCGCTCACCTATCGCCGGGACGTGTCCGGTTTCCCGCCGGTGCGGCAGGACTAGCGGCGGGCCCGCCAGGCGAGGGGACGAGGAGGAGAGATGAACGGTCTGGGAGTGCTCGGGCGAATCGGCGAGCTGGCCCGCAGCGGCCAGACCTTCGCGCTGGCCACGGTGGTCTGGCGGCAGGGACCGTCGTCGAGCAAGCAGGGCTCGCGCGCCATCATCACCGCCGACGGCCAGCTGGACGGGTGGATCGGCGGCGCCTGCGCCGAGCCGGTCGTGATCCGCGAGGCGAAGCAGGTCATCTCGGACGGGAACGCCCGGCTGCTGCTGCTCGGCGCCCCTGACCAGTTCGGCACGGTCGTGCCGGACGGGATGACGGTGGTGCCGATCTCGTGCCAGAGCGAGGGCGCGCTCGAGATCTACATCGAGGCCGTGCTCCCGGTCCCGCACCTGGTGATCGTGGGCGACTCGCCGATGACGCGCACTCTCGCCGAGCTGGCCCGGGCCCTGGAGTGGAGCACCGACCTGGTCGCCGCGGCGGACTTCAGGGCGGGCTGCGCGAGCGAGCGGTCGATGGTCCTCGTCGCCACCCAGGGACACGGCGACGAGGACATGATCGAGCGAGCGGTCGCGATGAACCCGGCCTACCTCGGGACTGGTCGCGTCCCGCCGTCGCGGCGAGGCGGTGCTCGGCTATCTCGCCGAGCGCGGCGTGCAGAAAGACCGGCTGGACAGGGTCCACGCGCCGGCCGGCCTCGACCTCGGCAAGACCACCCACGAGGAGATGGCCGTCGCCATCCTCGCGGAGCTGGTGCAGCTGCGCGCGTCCGGCGCCCTCACCGACGCGCCCGAACCCCGGGCCGCGCTGAGAACCGAGCCGCGACTGGCCGAGGCCGTCGACCCGGTCTGCGGGATGACGGTCATGCCGGGCGCGTCGGGGCTGCCGCTCGAGCATGACGCGCGGACCTACTACTTCTGCTGCGCCGGCTGCCGCCGGACATTCGAGGAAGACCCAGATGCCTACATCAAGGCGGTGCTGAAGTGATAATCGCCAGCGACTTCGAGGTCGCCGAGCCGATCGACAAAGTGTGGAAGTTCTTCGACAACATCCCCCAGGTGGCGTCCTGCCTGCCCGGCGCGGAGCTGACCAAGGACCTCGGCGACGACAAGTACGAGGGCCGGGTCGCGATCCGGATGGGGCCGGTCCGCATGCAGTTCGTCGGTACGGCCGACATCACCGAACGCGACAACGCGGCCAAGCACATCGTCGTGCACGCGGCCGGCGCCGACGAGAAGGGCCGCGGCCAGGCCTCGATGATGGTCGGCGCCACGCTGTCGCCGAAGGGACGCGGCACCAAGGTCGCGGTCACCCAGGACCTCGCGCTGTCCGGGGCGGCGGCGCAGTACGGCCGGGGCATGATCTCCGACGTCTCCGCGATCCTGATGCGCGATTTCGCGGTGAACATGCAGGACCGGATCGAGCGGATTGAACGCGGCGAGTCGGCCGAGCAGATCGCCGCGGCCGGCAGCGGCAGCTCGGTCAGCGGCTTCGCGATCGCCCTGCGGGCCACCCGGATGGCGCTGATGCGGGTCTTCCGCCGGTTCTTCCTCCCCTACCAGCCCGCAGCGAGCTGAGCGAAAGCGAAGCGCGAAAGGCGAACGCGAAAGGAGGGCCAGTCATGGTCCTGTGGTGGATCGGCAACGCGATCCTGCTGGCGGTGGTCCTGCCGGTGGTGATCTATCTGCTGAACCGGGTGCTGGCGGCGCTGGAGCGGATCCGCGCGGCCAGCGACGACATCCTGGCCGGCGGGGTCGGCCTGATCGGCGAGCTCCAACCAGTCCCCGAGGGCCTCGCGGTCACGGACAAGACCATCGAAGAAGTGAAGGTCGGCGCGGTCCGCTACGCGGGCTCGGTCGCCAAACTACTCGCCTAGCGAAGGAGCGGACAACATGCCAGCAGCAGCCTGGTTCACCATCGCCGTCGCGGGCCTGATCGTCGTGTTCACCGCCGTCGGCCTGATCAGGATCGTGCTTCACCTCTACGCTATCCGCACCACCCTCCGGGCTCTGACCGGCGGCGTGCAGGTCGTCGACCAGCTCACGTCGACCGTGCCCGCCCGGCTGACCTCGGTCAACGCGAACCTCAAGCCCGTCCGCGACTTCTGCGAAACGGTGTAGGCGATGACCACTGACTGGACCATCGGCTACGTGATCGGCGGCGTCGTCGTGCTCGCGGTGGTCGTCCTGGTGGCGGCCATCCTGGTGCTCGCCAAGCAGATCGGCGACGAGGAGCCGAAGATCAACGCCGCGCTCGAGGGCGCCGTCCGCAACACCGCGCCGCTCGCGGCGCTGCGCACCACCATCGAGCACGCCACCATCATCATCGCCGGGCTGCAGCGCGGCCGGGCCCGGCTAGGAGGGTAGCGATGAACCCCACCGAGCACACCCTGTGGGTGTCCGTCATCATCGTCGGCTTCGTCGTCGTGGTTGCCGTCGCGGCGCTGCTCAGCCTGCTCATCTACCTGATCAAACGGATCGATCACCGGGTGGACACGATCGGCGGGACGCTCACGGCGGCGAAGGCCAACACCGCCGACACCGTGCTGATCCCGCAGGTGGCCGCCGGCGTGGACGCGGTCCTGGCCGAAGGGCTCGAGCACCACCTGTTCCTCGGCCGGGTACTCGGAAAGGTCAAATCATGACAGTGCTCGTGGTCCTGACGGTCATCGTCATCGCGGCGCTGATCGCGGGCCTGGCCGTATACCTGTACTGGGCCGGCACGCTGCTCGACCGGATCGGCGCCAAGCTCGAGGGCGCGGCCGAGATCGTGCACGGCATCGAGGCCGACGCCGGGCTGATCATGCCGGGCGTCGATCACATCAACCGGACCGGCGGCGTCGTCGCCGGGGCGCTGCCGCTGCTCTACGGCATGGCCGAGGGCATCGTCACCGGCGTCACCCCCCGGGTACCTGAGCCCGAGGTCCCTGAAGTGGCGCGGCCTGCCTCGGGCACCCGCCGTTCGCGCCTGCTCGCCGCTGTCGGCTTCGAGCCGCATCCGTGAAGCGCGGTAGAAAAGCCTAGGGAAGGGGACGGGCCCGGGTCACCCGGTGCGAGTCAGCCACGCCCGCGTGCTTCAGGAAAGCCCGCGGGAGACGATCTCGTCCGCGAGCGGCGTGATCGCCTCGGCGATCTGCGCGATGGTCCCGGCCGGGACCCCCGCTGCGGCGAGGGCGGCGGCCAGGTGGAAGGCGACCTGGTCGAAGTCGGCCTGGCTGATGCCGCGGCCGGCGTGTGCCTTCCGCATGCTGGCGCCCTGGTAGAAATCGGGACCGCCGAGCGCGGCGGCAAAGAACTCGACCTGCCTGCCCTTGAGCTTCGGCATATTCGCGCCGCTGAAAAAGCCGGTGAGTTGCGGGTCGGCGAGAACTCGCACGTAGAAGTCGTCCACGACTGCGGCGAGCGCTGATCCGCCGCCTATCGATTCGTAGATGCTGACTTCATCGGAAGCGGTCATTATCGCGCATTCCTCTCATTCGCTCTCCGTGGTCAATGTGGGACGATATCACCATGTAATGCCGAATGTGGCGATGTTGATGTGCCAACTAGGGTCGCATTGGGTGCCGGACGCTGACATCTTCCGGAATATCGTAGTATGTCGTACTTACCGGACAAATCACTTACGTCGCGAGGCCGAATTACAAGTTCTGCCCTTTTACGGACGTGCGGATCATGTGGCGATAAAGTAGTAGCGAATCGCAGGAAGATCATTTAGCGAGCTAATACATGTTGGATCATGACTGCTGGGTATAAGCAGCAAGTAGGCGGAGGAAAGGCAGTGGATGAACGGCGACTGAAAGAGAGTTTCGCACGTGCGGCGGCGTACGGCGATGACGCGGCGCTCTTCTTCTACTCGCATCTTTTTCTCGGCCACCCCGAGGTCCGCGAGATGTTCCCGGTTTCCATGGCCGTCCAGCGGGACAGGCTGCTCGACGCCCTCGGGCGGATCGTCGCCGAGGTTTCCAGTCACGACACCCTGGTGCCGTTCCTGCAGGGCCTCGGCCGCGATCACCGCAAGTTCGGGACGCTGGCCGAGCACTACCCTGCGGTAGGCGCCAGTCTCCTCGCGACGCTCGCGCACTTCAACGGCACCGAGTGGGACGAGGACCTGGCGCGCGAGTGGACGGAGGCGTACACGGTCATCGCACAGGTGATGACCGAGGCGGCGACCGAGGAGGGGACCTGGAACCCACCGTGGTGGATGGCGACCGTGGTGAGCCGCGAACGGCGGACAATGGACATCGCGGTGCTGCGGATCGCGCCCGACGCTCCGCTCAGCTACGTGCCCGGCCAGTCCGTCGCGGTGGAGTGCGAGGTCAGGCCCCGGCTGTGGCGCTACTACTCGATGGCCAACGCGCCGCGGCGCGACGGAACCATCGATTTTCATGTGCGCGTCATCGACGGCGGTTCGGTCAGCTCCGCCCTCGCGAGCGGCGTCAGCGTCGGCTCCCGGCTGCGGCTCGGGGCCCCGGTCGGGGCGCTGAAGCTCGATCCGGACGCGCGGCGTGACGTCGTGCTCGCCGCCGGGAGCACTGGCCTGGCACCGCTCAAGGCGATCATCGAGCAGGCCGCCGGCCTTGGCGACCCGCCGCGGATGCACCTGGTCTTCGGCGCGCGTACCGCCGCCGACCTCTATGACCTCGCCGACCTTGAGAAGATGGCCGGACGGTGGCCGTGGCTGACGGTGACGCCCGCCGTGTCCGAGGAGCCCGACTACCGCGGGGAGACGGGAACGGTCGCGGACATCATCGGCCTGCGGGTGCCGCTGACCGACCGGGATGCTTACATATGCGGATCATCGGCGATGGTCGCGGCGACGGTGAACCGGCTGCACTCGCTTGGCATGCCACAGGACCATATCTACGTCGAGGATTTTGGTTGGAGTGAATCATGACTCACGCGAATAGCGAGCTGCTGACGCCGGAGCGAGTGCGGTCGGCGGCTTTCACGCCGACCCGGCTCGGGCGCCGCGGTCTCGACGAGGCGGAGGTCCGCTCTTTCTGTGAGTGGGTTTCCGATGGACTCCGGCTGCTGCTGAACGACAACAGCATGCTGCAGGCGGAGATCCTGCGGTTGCGTGAGCGGCTGCTCGGGGGCAGGGGAATTGGCGCCCGGCCGGAGGACGCCCACATCCAGGCGGTGAACTTGCTGTCGAACGCGCAGCAGACCGCCGACCGTTATGTGGCCGACGCGCAGAAATACAGCCGGGAACTCGCCGTGGACGCCCGCATGCGCCGCGATGAGATTATGCGCGAGGCGAAGGTGCGCGCCAGCATGATCCTGGAGGCGGCGCACACGAGCGCGAGCGAGGCCGCCGACACCGCCCGTGCCGCCGGCGACCTGCCCCAGGCGTCGCAGCAGCAGGAACTCCAGGCCGAACTGGCTTACCTGCGGACGTTCAGCGAAGTATGCCGCACCCACCTGCGCGCGTACATGGAATCGCTTACCCGCTCGGTCGATGAGTGGGAGCGGGCCGACCGCAACGGCGGGCTCGCGGCGAGGGACCCTGCCGCCGTCTCCAACCAGCACGTCTTATCTCCGGTCAAGAGTCAGCCGCTTCCGTTCGGGATAAGGGTTTTAGTTCTTTGGCCTTTGATCCGGGCCGCGCCGGGTCACCGGAGACGTGGTCGGAGCGGCCGAGTACTCGCCGATCCACTCGTCCTTCCACGCGTGGTCGTACTGCTGCTCGTTGCAGCTCGGCCGGTAGACCGCGATCAGCTCGCGGGTGATCTGCTCGCGATGGGCGCCGGACCCGCCCGGCACCTCGTAGGTGCAGACGTAGACCTTCCACTTCGACCCGGCCCGGCTGATCCAGCACGGCGCCTTCTGGTGCTTGAACGGGAACCGCTCCGTCGACAGGTTGTCGGCGTGGCCGACGTAGATCACGGCGTAGTTCTCCGGCTTGGTCGCGGGCTCCGGCTTGTACATGACCGCGTACACCGCAGCGGTCGGCGGCGGGGTCCAGCCGCCGAGCAGCCGCGGGCCGTCGAACGGGTAGCCGGCGAGCGAGCCGAGCCGGATCATGGCAGCTCGCTGTCTTCCTCGGCCTCGCTGACGGCCTCGGCGGCGACATGGCTTCGATGACGTCGGTCTGATAGGCCTGCCAGACGCGATACCATTTCTCGCCGATTTCCGGGGTCGCGCGCGCGCTTTGGCGAGGTGTTCGGCGCCGGTGATTTCGGAGGTCTCGCCGAACACGCCGTAAATGCCTTGCGGGATCAGCTTGTCATACATGTTGCCGACGGTCGGGCAGGAGGCGAGGCCCGTGGTCGTGTCGCTCTCGCCGCATTTGGCCGAGACCCACAGCTCGGACATGTCGCATTCCTCGCGCGGGCGTTCGGATGCCCAGTGCAGGAAATCCTTCGCCGCGCGCGACGCCTTGGCGACCGTCATGATGTCGCCGGTGCCTTCGATGCCGAAGCCTTCCACGGGCTTGCCGGTCTTCTTGATGCCGTCGACGACGCGCTTGGTCCAGCCGTCCTCGATGCCGATGACGACGACGGCCGCGACGTTCGGATTGGCGCCGGTGCCGATCAGGGTGCGGAAGAAGAGCTCCAGATCTTCGCCGAATTGCAGCCGACCATAGGCGTGGGGAATCGCCATGGTGCCCTTGATGTTGTTGGCGACGGATTCGCAGGCCGCGTTCGACAGATCGTCGAGCGGCAGGATCAGCACATGATTGCGCACGCCGACGCGGCCGTTCTCGCGCCGCCAGCCGTGAAAGTCTTCGTTGGACTTGCCGTTCGCTTGCGCCATGGCGCTCACCACCGTTTGGTCTTGAGATTGTGGACGTGGACGTGCTCGCCCTTGGCGATGTTGGCGACCGCCTTGCCGATATCGTGGCCGTATTTCCAGACCGTGTCGCCCGATCTTGATGTCGGCGAGCGCGATCTTGTGGCCGATGGGCACGTCCATCTTGGCCGTCAGATGGAATTGGGAATTGTCCGCGGTCACGACGCACGAGCATGTCGGTGCCGGCTTTCAGCCCTTCGACCACCACCACGCCGACGCGTGTCTTTCTTGTCGTGCACCAACAATTGCGGCGCCGCCATAGTCCCTCCCAATTCCCGATTAGTCTTGTGTGGAACCGTTCATAAGACATCGACAATGCGAGAGTCAATCGGCTGCCGAACGCTTCACACAATGGATGCGCACCACACCGCCATCCACGCGCAAGGCCGCGCCCGGTCGTCGCGCTTGCCGCCGGGCTGCAGACATAGGCGATCATGTTCGCCACCTCTTCGATGCTGGCCAGACGCTTCAGCAGCGAGGTGGAGCGATGCTCGGCGATGAAATCGCGCCCCATCTGGTCGAGGTCCGGATTGGCGACGCCCTTGGCCATCTGGCGCATGAAGGTCTCGACGCCTTCCGAAAGCGTCGGCCCGGGCAGGACGGAATTGACCGTGACGCCGGTGCCGCGCGACCGTTTCGGCTAGCCCGCGCGCCACCGCAAGCTGGGCGGTCTTGGTCATGCCGTAATGGACCATCTCGGCAGGGATATGCAGCGCCGATTCCGACGAGATGAACACCACCCGGCCCCAGCCCTTGGCGACCATGCGCGGCGTGTAATGGCGCGCCAGGCGGATGCCGGACAGCACATTCACCTCGAAGAATTTCAGCCAATCCTCGTCGCGGGATGTCGAAGAACGGCTTGGGCTCGAAGATGCCGGCATTGTTCACCAGGATGTCGGCGTCGGGCACGGCGCGAATGACGGCGTCCGCGCCTTCGGCGCTCGCGAGATCGCCGGGCGCGGCGATGAACGCAGCCCCCGCCACTTCGCCCTTGCAGCCGCGCGATCGCCTCATCGACCCGCTCCGCGGCGCGGCCGTTGACCGCGACCGACGCCCCGAGGCGGGCAAGCTCGCGCGCCGTCGCATAGCCGATGCCGCCGGTCGATCCCGTGACCAGGGCAAGACGCCCCTTCAAGTTCAAATCCATAGTCGTTCTTCTCCATTAGGTCTGATCCAAGTCAACGACCGAACTCGGCGCTCCGGTCAGATATTGTCCCTTCCGGCCGAGGGAAGGAGCTTCGACCGGCGTATGGGGCTTAGACCTAGCTGGGGATTGGGGGGTAATTTTTGCGTATTGGTCCGTGCAATCCGAAGGTTGGTGTCGGCCTCCGGGTGGCTTTGTTGTGCTCGGCTGGCTGTTTGGGTCTTATCGGTCCAGGCTTGGCCCAAGACCAGCCGGCTACTCCCCCGCCGGTGGCAAATGACCAGGCCCCTGAAATGGTGTTGGTA
>CAVZHA010000013.1:0-92106 GCA_963774945.1 uncultured Actinomycetota bacterium
CCGTCGAGCGGCACCGCCTCGACCGGCCGGGGGTCGTCCAGGGCAGAAGCAGGGCGGCGGCGGGACGGGCAGTAGGACCGGCGGCGGCAGCGGCACTGGCAGCGGATGCGATCCTTACACTCAGTTATGCAGCACGAACCCAGGGTCGGGCTCCACCAATCACCCGCCTACGGTAATCGCCGGACCTGGCGTTGGTGCTTCGCCCATGAGCCCGTTCGGTGCGTCCTCTGAACCGCTTCAGATCGGCGATTATCTTAACGATCCCGCCCTCCTGACAGGCCTAACACCCGAGGCATTGCTCATCCAGCTTGGATGGGCCGGAGGGACCCCTTCGTCGTGGACCATCACTCGGCTCGGGAAGGGCGGCCACAAAGGTTCGGGCTTCGTCTTGCGAGAGCTGTTCGAAACGGCGAGGGGAAGGATCGGGCAGACCGGTACGATGCTGCGCTGGTATCCGGGCGAAGGGCGCTATAAGCTGCCCAACTGGAAGGTCTCAGTTACAGGGACGCCACAATTCACCGGCCCGAACGATCAGGGCTACCCGACGCCGCAGTCCGCCTATTGGAATCAGCCTGGAACTCCGGAGGAAATCCTCAATGAAATGAATGGCGGTGGTTCGCCAGCATCGGATTCAGTAACGCCACCGCCGAATTCAGGTGGGGATGGCAGCGGTTCGGGTGTGGACGACAGCGGACCATGCGCTTGCGGCGGTTCGGATCCGAGCCGTTTGGGGACGATGGGGATCTTCTATTTCGGCTTCTTCTAGTCTATTGAGTGTCAAACTTCAATGAAAGTAGTAGTTTATGCCAGAAAAGGTGGCGGGCATTCCGCTTGATTCACAAGCGGTCGAATCGCTCAATTCCGCCCTCGAGGGCTCTTATCTAGTCTCTTGTGTCGTCGATCCGGATTCGAGGCTGGCCGTTGTCACTCTGAACGTTTATCGTATCCTGCCCGACGACGGCCTCCTCGAGGAAGAATATCCGTTGTGCGTGGCCGTTCATCCGGTCAGTCGGATAGCGGCATCGCATGTCGTCGAAGGAGAGCTTCAGTCACTCGATCTCGATATGATCAACGACGCTCTGCGCGGGTTCTCATACCGGACAGTAGAGGATTGGGACACGATCGACCCGCCCGTGAATCAGCGATTCAAATGGCGTGACAAGATCAGTCTCGATCTGCAGTGGGGCGACAGTCAGAAGCACTTCATGGAATTGTTTCAAGATGAAGTCCCCATCCAAGAGTTCGATATAGGCCTGTGGTTTGACAATTTGTACTTGTTCGATCTGAGCCTGCGTCCGGTCAGCCTGGACATGCTCGCGGAATGGCGGCAGCGACTGAAAGTCGCGATGGACCAATCGGTCGGCCCGGGAGGGGGCTGGTCTCGCTCGAGACCGGCGCCGTCGTCGCCAGTATCGCTGTCGCGCGTACTCGAACTAATCGGCCGGGATTGAGGGCAGATATAGTTCGCCGCGCGGCAACCGTGCTCGCCATCCTCAACGTGCCGACGACGCACGCGATGGCCATCATGGGATGGTCGAGCGCGGAAATGGCCGCCCGCTATCAGCACGTGCTCGACAGCATCCGCAAGGGCGTCGCCGACCAAGTCGGTGAGCTCCTATGGGACGACGCCGAATCAGATGAGTAAACAGTCAAAGATAGCAAAGGCTAGAGGCTAAGTGATCCGAATGGGTGGGGTCGTAGCAATGCTCGATGATGTCGCCGGGACATTGCTGGACGTTGAATCTGTTGACGGACTCTCAGCACGTACCAATCCCTTCGCGACAAGGAATTGATCCACAGCCTCTAGTATCGTTCGAGTCTTGTATACCATCCCCAGGTCTATCATTTGGTTAACTCTGACCTGGGGATGGTGCAAGGCAGACACGAGTTCACCCGTCGTCTCTTGGAGGTAGACCGTGGATATTATTCCTAGCAGGATTACTCTGTGTTTAGTGAGGATAGTCTCGCCGGATCGGCGTGTGTAGCTCCCCTGATTTACTATAAGTACAGGGCTTCCACTGCTGCCAGGAAAGACGCTTGCGTCTATTAGGAATACAGGTTTCCCGTCATAATCGAGAGATACCAGTGTCGCTGTCCACCCCCGGCGAGCAATGGGGGTCAGGTTGGCCGAGTCATACATGCCGTTGGGGTAGCCAACGAACGTGACTTGCTCGATAGCGTCTAATGTGTCAAGTTCGGACGTGTTCGTCAGGTAGTGAAAAGGAAAGGGCTTCACGAACATCGGGTGCTCTGTCTTTAGCAAAAATCCTTCGCCATCTATGACTGCGACGTCTATGTCGCTGTCGGGATGGGCGACGTAAGGCGGATTTAGCACTTCGATGACTGCTCGCTGCCCTAGCAATGGCTGGTCTGTGTTTTCGATCGCCGCAGGACCCTCGATCAAAAGCCTGCTGGCGTCTCCCGCGTCTGGAGGAGAAATTACATATTGGAGCCTGGCAGTTGTGTAAAAAAGCTGCTCGGTGGCAGTGCCGCCAGGCTCCTGCCTCGTCCAAAGATATGTAGACGAGGCCATCGATATCGGATGGCACTTCGACATCAGGATCTTTCAGAACCGCTACATTCGACCGACCAAGCAATCCGATGAACATGCCTAGCTCCAGAACTACGATCTGGCGCTCTCTAGGTACCAAGGGGGCGTCTTTGTCGCGTAGACGACCTTCGTCATCCCTGTTAGCAATACGACGGCAAAACTCGCAGTCTGTGCATGGCGTTCGAACTTTCCAGTATGGTTGCCCCTCGGCTAGCTTGTTCATGAAGCACTATCGCTTCGGGCTCGACCGCTCTGTCCAAAAGGCGCGTTAGCTCATACTTGCGCGCATCATTGCGGCCGTGAACCACAAATATGGGGCCGTCGGAAGTCCGGCTTTGAGTGCCCAAGCTTCCCCTTTTGCCTGGGCCGGATTGGAGTTCCAGTTGGTAGATCGCCGCATCAATAAGCGCTGCGGCGTCGTCGACGCGTCGGGCAAAATACACTGCATCCCGCTCGCTTCCCGGGTGCTCCCGACCAAATGCCTACGTGATAGCGCACCTTCTCAAAGGCTTGCAGCGTTCCGGAATCATCGCCCAAGCTACTCCGCATGACTGCTGCGACCTTGGCTCTCCACGACTTGTGCGGAGGTCCATCGCTGCGCACCCCTGGCGTCTCAGCCTCCGTACGAAAGCTGAGGCCCCAGTTGAGAACAAAAATGAGACCACCGGGGGCTAGCACGGCGTACCCTACTCAGCCGCACATGGTGTCCATGCAGGTCAGCGCTGGCAGAGGACGCGGGATTCGAACCCGCGAGGGGTTGCCCCCAACACGCTTTCCAAGTCTGCTTACGTGTGTTCGAGCTAGGTCAAACCCGTACATGCCGCTGCTCACAGGACCGCGCTGGCACGCCGCGAACGTCGCCGAACGCCGGCGAATGAGACTAGAAGTGAGACTACGGCAAAGACGACGAACAACGGGAAGTCGTCGAGCACGCGGGGTCGTCGAGGGGCGCCTGGCTCGAATGTGAGACAACCACGAAGGCTCGCCCCCGGCCGCTGTCGCGCCTCTCTCTTGCTTGGACCCTGGTCACTCGTCCGGCGGCCGGAGCGTGAATCTGTAGAGTCCCCTTCCGCCTGCGAGATACAGGTCGCTGCCTTCAGGTGACCACGCGCAGCCTGAGATCGATCCGCCAACCCGTGTTACCGCGGCCCGGGGGGTTCCGTCGGCGTCCCAGGTCCGGGCTGTCCAGTCGCCGCCGGCGGTGGCGAGCCAGGTCCCGTCGGGGGCGATCGCGACCGCGAACACCGCGCGCTGGTGGCCGGTGAGGGTGGCGCGGGGGGTTCCGTCGGTGTTCCAGGTCCGGGCGGTGCCGTCTTTGCTGGCGGTGGCGAGCCAGGTTCCGTCGGGGGCGATCGCGACCGCGCTCACCGCGCCTTTGTGGCCGGTGAGGGTGGCGCGGGGGGTTCCGTCGGTGTTCCAGGTCCGGGCTGTCCTGTCGGTGCCGGCGGTGGCGAGCCATGTTCCGTCGGGGGCGATCGCCACCGCGGTCACCCGGCTGGTGTGGCCGGTGAGGGTGGCGCGGGGGGTGCCGTCGGTGTTCCAGGTCCGGGCCGTCCCGTCGTCGCTGGCGGTGGCGAGCCAGGTCCCGTCGGGGGCGATCGCCACCGCGTTCACCTCGCCGTTGTGGCCGGTGAGGGTGGCGCGGGGGGTGCCGTCGGTGTTCCAGGTCCGGGCCGTCCTGTCGGTGCCGGCGGTGGCGAGCCAGGTTCCGTCGGGGGCGATCGCGACCGCGGTCACCCGTCCGAGTGTGGCCGGTGAGGGTGGCGCGGGGGGTGCCGTCGGTGTTCCAGGTCCGGGCCGTGCCGTCGTCGCTGGCGGTGGCGAGCCAGGTTCCGTCGGGGGCGATCGCGACCGCGTTCACCGCGCCTGTGTGGCCGGTGAGGGTGGCGCGGGGGGTGCCGTCGGCGTTCCAGGTCCGGGCGGTGCCGTCGTCGCTGGCGGTGGCGAGCCAGGTTCCGTCCGGGGCGATCGCGACCGCGCTCACCGCGCCGGTGTGGCCGGTGAGGGTGGTGCGGGGGGTGCCGTCGGCGTTCCAGGTCCGGGCGGTGCCGTCGTCGCTGGCGGTGGCGAGCCAGGTTCCGTCGGGGGCGATCGCGACCGCGCTCACCGCGCCTATGTGGCCGGTGATGGTGCGGAGCAGCGTGTGGGGGGGCAGGTCGGGTGCCGGCCATGCTGGCCAGGCGGTCCACACGTGCAAGCAGGAGCGGAGCGCTGGCATCTGGCCCGCGAGCTCCGGGGTGCCGCTGAGCCGCGTGGTGAGGGTGGTGGTCAGCGCGCCGGAGGGCTGTAGCGGGCTGAGAAGGTCGGCGTCCTGGGCGATGATGCGCCGCAGCCGGCCGGCGAGCGGGGAGGCGGAGCGGGCCAGGTCGGTCTCCACAGCCGCCGGGCCTGAGCTTTCCAGCTTGACCGCGAGGAATCGCAGGTCTGTGCATGCCTGGTCAAGCTCGGCGTCCAGCCCGGCAGCGCGCAGATGGTAGGTGAGGTACTGCCATAGGTACCCGTGGTCGGCTGTCCGCGGCAGCCGCCACCACTGCGTCCCGCCGTCCTCTACGCTGAGGCCGCGCCCGCCGCCCAGCGCGGTCCCGTCGGCCGTGGGCAGCTTGGTGACCTGGCGGGCGGCGGCTACCAACGCGGTGTGAGCGACCAACTGCCCGGCTGGGCCGAGCTGGTGCCGCGCGTAGTCGCGGATGACGTCGTGGACGACGATCACCCGCACAGGGCCGGCCCAGGCTAGGGCCAGCAGCGACAGCCCGTCCAGCCGGTCGCACAGCGAATGCGACGCGGCCTCGCCCAGCCCGGTGGTCTCCTGCCACAGCATGGCGGCCACGGCCACCGGGACCTCGGCGTCCTCGGCGAAGATGCCAAGCTCGAGGAACCGCTGCCGGTCAGCGACGTCCAGCGGTTCCAGGCTGTAGCCGACCGTCGCGGCCACCGCGTCCTCGCGCATCCCCGAGTCGGCGACGTCCAGCGCCGTCGGCCCGCCCTGCCGCAGCCGCCGCACCGCCAGTTCGGCCGCCGCGTCGATGCCGGCCCTGCGCTGCACGTCATCGGCCAGCCGACGGTTGACCAGACTCAGCAGCAGCGACCACCCGCCCGTCAGGGCCACCAGCTCCCCCTCTAGCCGGGGCGCCATCGGCACCGTCATGTCCCGGGTTAGCAGCCGCCGGGCCGCCCCGGTCGGCAACGCATCGACAGTGATCTGGCGCGCCGGGATGCCGTGCAGCACCGCCGGGCGCCGGGTGGTCACCAGCAGCCGGTACGACTGCCCGGCCACGGCGAACGGCCGCAGCTGCGCGGCCGTCCACACGTCGTCAGCGACCAGCAGCGTCCGCCCCCGGCCCGCCAGTGCCGCAGTCAGCGCGCTGGCGGCGTGCTCCAAGCTGGTGAACGCCGGCCCGCTGGCGCCCAGATCCGCGATGACCTCGCTGATCTTGGCCGCCAGCGCGGCGCCGTTGGTGTCCCGGCCGACCGTGATCCAGACGATCCCGCCCCGGAACCAGTCCAAGACTCGCTGGTCCTGGCATGCCTTAGCAGCCAGGGTGGTCTTCCCGAACCCGCCCGCGCCCGTCAGCCCCGTCGTCAGCGCCACCGTCGCGCCGCCCGAGGCGGTCAGCGCCGCCACGAGATCCGCCAGTTCCCCGCGGTCAACCCAGCCCGCCACCAGCGGCACCCCCAGCAACCGCGTACCCTGCCGACGGCCAGGCTGGGCGGCCAGCCACGCCAACGCCCCGATCACGACTAGAATCCCGGCCAGGCTCGCGACCCAAGCCACGCGGTGACCAGTGACCGCCACGGGGAAATAGCCGCCGACGACCGTCAGCGGAATGGCGACCAGCGCCGCCAGCACCGCCAGCACCGCCGCCAGCAGTCCAGGAAGCCAACCCCCTCGACCCCGCACCCTCACTCCCACCCTGGCAGCCTGACAGCGTTATCCTGCCTGGCACGCTACCAATTCCGGCCTCTATAGGACATGCGGTAACGAGTGCCTTATCAGATGATCTTTATGCCGAACCAGGAGCGACCCTGCTCGACCAGACCGGGTGTCTACACCAACATGGGCCAGCTGGTCCCGGGTGGTAAGTGTGTGGGGATGGTTGGGTCCCAGGACCCGCACGTAGTCGTCGGAATAGCGACGTAGCCGAGTATCTGCTGCTCAACGGGCTAAAGAAGCCGACTGCGTGGCCTGGAAATGAGACTAGACACCAGAAGACGCCAAGATCACGCTCCGGAGATCGGAACATAATGCCTGGTCAGAGCGGCAGAGGACGCGGGATTCGAACCCGCGAGGGGTTGCCCCCAACACGCTTTCCAAGCGTGCGCCCTAGGCCACTAGGCGAGTCCTCCGCCGAGAAGCTTACAGGACTCGGGGGGCGGACGGTGCAGCCGTCGGACGGGGGCGACGGGCGCGAGCGGTGCCCGGAGTGACTAGACTTACTGATCGACCCCCCGTGCGGCGTTTACCTCGCCAACCCCCCCAGGGCCGGAAGGCAGCAAGGGTACGCGGGCTCTGACGGGTGCGCGGGGGGTCCTTTCCCGTTCCGGTGAAAGCGATCGACCTGGCCGGCGAGGATGACCCCATGGCGGAAGACTCTGAAGTAACCCGGGCTACACCAAGCCGGACAACGCAGAGCCTGGCCCTGTACCGGAAGTACCGCCCCGCTACCTTCGCCGAGGTCCGCGGCCAGGATCACGTGACCGAGCCGCTCCGTCAGGCGCTCAGGTCCGGCCGGATCAACCACGCCTACCTGTTCAGCGGCCCGCGCGGCTGCGGCAAGACGTCGAGCGCGCGCATCCTCGCGCGGTCGCTGAACTGCGTGCAGGGCCCGACCCCGGACCCGTGCGGCGTCTGCGACTCGTGCGTCGCGCTCGCTCCGTCCGGCGCGGGCTCGATCGACGTGATCGAGATCGACGCGGCCAGCCACGGCGGCGTCGACGACGCCCGTGACCTGCGCGAGCGCGCCTTCTACGCGCCGGTCGCCGGCCGCTACAAGATCTACATCATCGACGAGGCGCACATGGTGACCCAGCAGGGCTTCAACGCCCTGCTGAAGCTGGTCGAGGAGCCGCCGCCGCACCTGAAGTTCATCTTCGCGACCACCGAGCCGGAGAAGGTCATCGCGACGATCAGGTCGCGGACGCACCACTACCCGTTCCGGCTGATGCCGCCCTCGGTGATGCGCGACCTGACCGAGGAGATACTCAACTCCGAGGGCGTGACCTTCGACCCGGCCGTGCTGCCGCTGGTGGTGCGGGCGGGCGGCGGGTCCGCGCGGGACACGCTGTCCATCCTCGATCAGCTCCTGGCCGGGCTCGGACGAGGCCGGGATCAGGTACGACCGCGCGGTCGCGCTGCTCGGCTACACCGATGCGAGCCTGCTCGACGAGATCGTGGGCGCGTTCGCGAGCGGCGACGGGGCGGCGGTGTTCCGCGCGGTGAACCGGGTCATCGAGGGCGGCCACGAGCCGCGCCGGTTCGCCACCGACATGCTGGACCGGTTCCGCGACCTGATCGTGCTCGCCTCGGTGCCCGACGCCATCGCCACCGGCCTGCTCGACACCCCGCCGGACCGGGTCGAGGCGCTGACCGGCCAGGCCGAGCGGTACGGGCTGGCCGCGCTGACCCGGGCGGCCGACATCGTCTCGACCGGTCTCGACCAGATGCGCGGGGCCACCTCGCCCCGGCTGCTGCTCGAGCTCATGTGCGCGCAGGTGCTGCTGCCCGCCGCCGCGACCGACGAGCGGTCGGTCCTCGCCCGGCTGGAACGGCTGGAGGCGGGCGCGGCCGCTCTCCCGGCCCAGCCGCGGGCGGTCGGCGGCGGCGGAAATGCTCATATCGAACGGTCCGAGGCGCCTGTGGCCCCCCAGCCGTCTCCGGTCCGTGGCGGACAGCCGGAGTCGGCGCCGCCGCCGGCGGCCGTTCAGCCGCCAAGCGCGCCTCCGGCGGCCAAGCCGTCCGTGGAGCAGCCGACCGAGCCGCCTGTGGTTCAGGCGGCCGCGAGCCAGCCGCAAGCCCCGGCTAGCCCCGCCGCAAGCCCCGGCCAGCCCCCAGCGCCAGGCACCCCAGCCCCCGCCCGCCCCAACGGCGTCGCCGGCCGCGGCCGGGCCGGTCGCGCGCGGCGCGGTCACGACCGAGACGCTGGTGCAGGCCTGGCCGCACGTCCTCGACTCGGTGAAGGCCAAGGGCCGGGTGGCCGCGATCGTCATCGGCAACGCGAGCGTGGTCTCGCTCGACGAGGCCGTGCTCACGCTCCGCTTCCCCCGCCAGGGCGACGTCAAGGGGTTCGTCAACAGCCGCTACGAGGACCTGCTGAAGCAGGTGATCAACACGATGTTCGGCATCAACATCGTGGTGCGGGCCGTCACCGGCGGGGACACGCCGCCCGGCGGACGCGCCGGGACCCGCTCCCGTCCCGCCCGCCGCGCCGCCCGCGGCACCCCAGGAACCGCCAGCGTCGCGCCCCACGCCGCCCGAGTCGGCGATGCCGCCGGTGTCCTACCCGCCAGGCTCCGTCCGCCTCGGATGCCGGATCGGCTGGCGGCGCCGAGCGGCACCCAGGGACCGTTCGGGAAAACTGCCTTTCCCAGCGCCGACCTCCCGCCACTGCCGCCGCCGCCGTCACCCGACGACGAGGAGGATTTCGACCTCGACGACGAGGACATGTCGGTCTCGATGGCCAACGACCTCAGCGGCATGGCCCTGGTCCAGCGCGAGCTCGGCGGCCAGGTAATCGCCGAATACACGGACTAATCCCCAGCGGCCTCGAGCGCGCGGCAGCGAGCGGGAAAAACCGAGTAGGCTCTCATTTATGGGACCTGGCGGCTTTGACATGCAGCAGATTTTCGCTGCGGCGCAGCAGGCGATGAGCGCGCAGCAGGAGCTGGCGAACACCGAGGTTATCGGCACGGCGGGCAGCGGCGCGGTGCGCGCGGTCGTCAGCGGCGTGGGCCAGCTGCTCGACGTCACGATCGATCCGAGCGTGATCGACCCGACCGACCCCGCCGAGACCGCGTCGACCGTGGCCGACCTGGTGCTCGCGGCGGTGCGCGACGCCTGGGACTCCGCCATCGACCTCCAGCAGCGGCAGCTCGGCGCGCTCGGCGGAGGCTTCGGCGGCGGGCTCCCGGCCGGACTCGGCGACGCGCTCGGCGGCGGTGGCGGCTTCGACCTGTCCAGCCTCGGCCTGCCGGGGCTCGGCGGCCCGGTCGGCCTCGACGACGACGAGTACGACGACGACGATGAAGATGACGAAGACGAAGACGACGAAGACGAAGACGACGATGACGTCGACGACGAAGTCGGCCCCGAGGCACAAAGAGAACTGACGGCCGCGCATGTATGAAGGCGTCATCCAGCACCTGATCGACGAGCTCGGCCGACTGCCCGGGCGTCGGGCCGAAGGGTGCCCAGCGGATCGCGTTCGCGCTGCTGGCGGGCGACCCCGAGGACGTCCGGCGGCTGGCGGCGCGCGCTGATCGAGATGACCGAGCGAGTCCGGTTCTGCAAGACCTGCGGGAACGTGGCCGAGGCGGAGGAGTGCCGGATCTGCCTGGACACCAGGCGCGATGAGACGGTCATCTGCGTCGTCGAGGAGCCCAAGGACGTCGCCGCGGTGGAGAAGATCCGCGAGTACCGCGGCCGCTACCACGTGCTCGGCGGCGCGATCAGCCCGATCGACGGGGTCGGCCCGGACGACCTGCGGATCAGGGAGCTGATGACCAGGCTGGCGGACGGCCGGGTCACCGAGCTGATCCTGGCGACCGACCCGAACCTGGAGGGCGAGGCGACCGCGACCTACCTCGCCCGGCTGGTCAAGCCGATGGGCATCCGGGTGACGCGCCCGGCCAGCGGGCTGCCGGTGGGCGGCGACCTGGAGTACGCGGACGAGGTCACGCTTGGCCGCGCCTTCGAGGGCCGACGCCTGCTCGACGTGTGAGGTTTTGCTCGGGGGGGTTTGGGGGGTCGTCCCCGGGAGGTACGACTTTCACGGCGTGTGAGCTTCGCCGTCCGGGCCGTTTAAGGATTGGGCGTGGTGCCGGGGCGCGGATAGACTCGGCGGCGGTCCGCCTACAGATACCTGGGAGGAGCGGCGCGTCCAGATGGCCCTTGTCGTGCAGAAATACGGTGGTTCCTCGGTCGCCGACGCGGAGGGCATCAAGCGCGTAGCCAAACGCATCGTCGCCACCCGGCAGGCCGGGAACCAGGTGGTGGTCGTGGTGTCCGCGATGGGCGACACCACCGACGAGCTGCTCGACCTGGCCAACCAGGTGACCCCGGCGCCGCCCGGGCGCGAGCTCGACATGCTGCTCACCTCCGGTGAGCGGATCTCGATGGCGCTGCTGGCGATGGCGATCGCCACCCTCGGCATGGAGGCGCGGTCCTTCACCGGATCGCAGGCGGGCGTGATCACCGACGAGGTGCACGGCTTCGCCCGGATCATCGACGTCACCCCCGGCCGGATCTCGAGCGCGCTCGAGGACGGCGCGATCCCGATCGTGGCCGGCTTCCAGGGGGTCTCGCAGACCACCAAGGACATCACCACGCTGGGCCGGGGCGGCTCGGACACCACCGCGGTCGCGCTCGCGGCCGCGCTCAGCGCGGACGTGTGCGAGATCTACACCGACGTGGACGGCGTGTTCACCGAGGACCCGCGGCTGGTGGCGGGCGCTCGCCGGATACCGCGGATCTCCTACGAGGAAATGCTGGAGATGGCCGCGTGCGGCGCGAAGGTGCTGATCCCGCGCTGCGTCGAGTACGCGCGCCGGTACGGGCTGCCGATCCACGTGCGGTCCTCGTTCAGCGACAAGACAGGCACCTGGGTCAGCGAGAACGCTGAGAACGAGTCGGAGGAAGCCGGGATGGAGCAGGCCATTATCTCCGCGGTCGCGCACGACCGGAGCGAGGCGAAGATCACCGTGGTCGGCGTCCCCGACCGGGTGGGCACGGCCGCGCGGATCTTCGGGATCATCGCCGAGGCGGACATCAACATCGACATGATCGTGCAGAACGTGTCGGCGATCGCGACCGGCCGCACCGACATCTCGTTCACGCTGCCGGGCGCGGACGGGCAGCGGGCGCTGGAGATGCTGCGCTCCGCCCAGGAGGCGCTCGGCTTCCAGGAGCTGCTCTACGACGACAGAATCGGCAAGGTCTCGGTGATCGGCGCCGGGATGCGCTCGCACCCGGGCGTGTCCGCCAAGTTCTTCGCCGCCCTGGCCGAGGCCGGGGTGAACATCCAGATGATCACCACCTCGGAGATCCGGATCTCGGTCGTGGTCGGCCAGTCCGACGTGGACGTGGCGGTGCACACGACCCACAAGTCGTTCGGCCTGGACGCCGACGAGATCGAGGCCGTCGTCTACGGGGGGACCGGCCGATGAGCGCCGGCGCGGGCCGGCGCCCGACGCTGGCGGTCGTCGGGGCGACCGGGGCCGTCGGCACGGTCATGCTCGACCTGCTCTCCACCAGGGCGGACGTCTGGGGAGAGATCAGGCTGATCGCCTCGGCCCGCTCGGCCGGCCGCCGGCTGACGGTCCGCGGCGAGGAGGTCGAGGTCATCGCGCTGTCGCGAGGAGGCCTTCGACGGCGTCGACGTGGCCATGTTCGACGTGCCGGACGAGGTGTCGGCGGCCTGGGTGCCGGTCGCGGCCGCCCGCGGCGCGGTCTGCGTGGACAACTCGGGCGCGTTCCGGATGGACCCGGAGGTGCCGCTGGTGGTGCCCGAGGTCAACCCCGACGACGCGCTGCGCCGCCCCAAGGGCGTGATCGCGAACCCGAACTGCACCACGCTGTCGCTGATCGTGGCGGTCGGCGCGCTGCACCGGGCGTTCGGCCTCGAGGAGCATGGTCGTCGCCTCCTACCAGGCCGCCTCCGGCGCCGGGCAGGCGGGCATCGACACGCTCTACGGGCAGCTGGAGAAGGTCGGCGGCACCCGCACCCTCGGCCAGCGGCCGGGCGACGTGCGCAGCGTGGTCGGCGACCTCGGGCCGTTCCCGGCGCCGCTGGCGCTGAACGTCGTCCCGTGGGCGGGCTCGCTCAAGGACGAGGGCTGGTCGTCGGAGGAGCTCAAGATCCGCAACGAGTCGCGCAAGATCCTCGGGCTGCCCTCGCTGCGGGTCAACGCGACCTGCGTCCGGGTGCCGGTGGTCACCACGCACTCGGTCGCGGTGCACGCCCGGTTCTCCCGCCCGGTCGGCCGCGAGGCGGCCTGGGAGACGCTGCGCGCCGCCCCCGGCGTGGTGCTGAACGACGAGCCCGAGCGCGGCGAGTACCCGACGCCGGCCGACGTGGTCGGCACCGACCCGACCTGGGTCGGCCGGGTCCGCGAGTCGCTTGACGACCCGAACGGCATCGAGTTCTTCGTCTGCGGCGACAACCTGCGCAAGGGCGCGGCGCTCAACACCGCCCAGATCGCGGAACTAGTCGCGACCGAGTTCTAGCGGTCAGTAGTAACTAGCCCGCCGGGCGCGTCCGCCCGGCGGGCTGTTGCTATGTGTACATATGGAGCGATAAGTCCGCTTTCGTGGGATGAAGCAGATCATTGCCTAGTTAACCCTGATGATCTATATCGTTTCGTGTCCCAACGGTTATCCCCGCTGATACTGTCAGACGGCTGAGTGGCGCAGGCTTGGTGGCGCAATTCGACGCGGGGGCGGCCGCGCGAAGCAGTAAGTATCGCTTGCACCCATTGTCGAGGAGGTACCTGTTGGCCACTACTCGCAGCCGCCCGCACGGCCGTGAGCACGCACGTCCGGCCGCTGGAGGCGTGGCGGCCGAGCACGCGACCAAGATCTATGCCGCCGCGATCGCCGGCATCGTCATCATCGTGGCGTTCTTGGCGCTGACCAGCATCGGCCATGTCATCGACGCCGCCACGCAGCACTTCATGCTGTTCTACGCGGGCGTCTTCGCGCTTATCGCGCTGTGCGCGTCGACCGGGCTCGGGCTCGTCGCGACCGACCGCGTGTTCCTGAGCGCAGGGCACCGGGTGCTCGCGCAGTCGGCTCACCGGGCCGCGTCCTTCGGCGCGGTCACGTTCCTGATCATCCACATCGTCACCGAGATCCTCGCGCAGCGCGTCCACGTGCTCGACGCGGTGGTTCCGTTCCTGTCGCCGTTCCGTACCTTCTACATCGGCCTCGGCACGATCGCCTCCGACCTCATCATCCTGCTCGTTATAACGGGCATCATGCGCGGTCGGTTCAATGCGCACGGGCGAGCTTGGCGATGGCGGGCGATCCACTACACGTCCTACGCCTCGTTCGTGTTCGGCGTCTGGCACGGCCTGCTGGGCGGCCGCCCGGGCAAGCCCTACGTGGACTGGAGCTACGGGCTCCTGGTGGCGCTGGTGCTGCTCGCGCTGGTGGTGCGGATCGTGTCGAACTCGCTGCGGCCCAAGGAGAACCTGTCCGGGCCGCCGGTGCCGATGTCCGGTGACTCCGCCTCCGCCCCGATGCGCGCCGCGGCCATGTTCGCCCAGTTGGGCGCGGCCCGCGCGAACACCGGCGGACAGCCCCGCCTGATGATCTCCTCGGTCCAGGAGTCGGTCCAGTCGGGGCCGTTGTCCGGAGGGTATCCGGGCACGCCGATGCTGACCGCGCCGGTGCCGGCCGGGACCGGTCAGCTGGCCTACGAGCCCGGCTACGAGGGCCCGCCCCGTTACCTGGGGGCGCCGCGCGGCGCCGACAGCGGCCCGATGCCGCGGGCGGCGACCGGCTCGCAGCCCCGCCTGCCGACCGGCCCGTTCCCGCGTGCGGGGACCGGTCCGATGCCGCGGGCGGCGACTGGTCCGATGGCGGCCGCGGGCGGTCTGTCGTCGTGGCCGACGGCTGGTCACCCGTCCGGCCCGATGCCCCGGGCCGAGACCGGCCCGATGCCGAGAGCCGGGACCGGCTCGCAGCCGCGGCTGCCGACCGGCTCGTTCCCGCGTGCGGGGACCGGTCCGATGCCGCGGGCGGCGACTGGTCCGATGGCGGCCGCGGGCGGTCTGTCGTCGTGGCCGACGGCTGGTCACCCGTCCGGCCCGATGCCCCGGGCCGAGACCGGCCCGTTCCCGAGTGCGCCGGCCGGCCCGGCCGGTGGACCGCAGTCGTGGCCTTCATTTCGCCCGGTTTCCGGGCCGATTCCGCGCGCTGACGATCCCACGCCGCCGAATGGCAGCGGCCCGTGGCCGCCTGCCCGGCCCCAGCCCGGGCCGATGAGGGCGGACGGGCCGATGCCCGGGCGCGGCACGGGATCGCAGCCGAGAACGCCAGTCGGCTCGTTCCCGCGTCCGGGGACGGGCCCGATGCCGCGAGCCGACTTCGGGCCGACGGACGGCCGTCGCCGGCCACGGCCGGCCGCAGGCCCGGGTCCCGGCCCGATGCCGCGCGGGTCGGGCCACATGCCCCAGGCAGGAACGGGCCCGATCCCGCGTTCTGCCACCGGCCCGATGCCCGCCGCAGGCGGGCGGCAGCCCAGGCGACCTTCCGGTCCGCCCCCCGGCCCGATGCCCCGCCCCGCCACCGGTCCGCAGGCCTGGCCGACGTCCGGTCCCGCCTCTGGTCCGTTCCCGCGCGCCACGACCGGCCCGCTGCCGGAGGCCGGCACCGGCCACCGGCCGGCTCCCTGGCCCGGATCGGGGCCGAGGCCGGCAGCGTCCGGCCGGCGCTCGCAGCCGCGAACCCCGGCCGGCCCGGGGACCGGTCCGATGCCGCGGGCCGGGTCCGGGCAGGGGGGTCAGCGCGGCGGAAGCCGCCCGCAGCCCCGCGCCGCCGAATGGCCGAGCCCGAGGCAGCAAGGCGGCCGCGGATCGCGGGCCGACGGCGCCCCGCAGGGGTACTACGAGCCGGAGCGAGACTACCCGTCACCGCCCGGTTACCCGCCGCAGGCCGACTACCAGGCGCCATGGGATGTTGCCATGCCCGAGCCCGATCCGACGCTCAGGTACCGCGAGCCCGGTCCGGGGATGCCCGGCTACCGAGGGTCCCGTGATGCCCGCTACGGCGGTGACCAGCTCCGATGAATCCGAGTAACGCGACAGAACTCGACGTTCCGACGATCATGCGGATCGGGGCGGCCAGGATGACGGCCGGCCTGGACCGGCTGGCTCGGATCGACCTGGCCGGCCACAACGAGATCTTCGGCCCGCTGCCCCGGCTGTCGGCCGAGGAACTGATCGAGATCGCGTCCCAGGTCGACCTGCGTGGTCAGGGCGGGGCCGCGTTCCCGTTCGCGCGCAAGCTCAAGGCGGTCATGGACGCCGCCAGCAAGACCGGCCAGGCGACGATCGTGGTGGTGAACGCCACCGAGGGCGAGCCCGGGTCGTTCAAGGACAAGATGCTGATGATCAGGTCGCCGTACCTGATCCTGAGCGGCGCGGCGCTGGTGGCCGAGGCACTCGGGGCCGACGAGGTCATCATCGGGGTGGCGGGCAACGAACTCGCCAACCGGTCGATCGAGGCCGCGATCGCGGCCGAGCCCGGGCTGCACTCGATGATGCGCGTGGTCCAGCAGCCCGATCGGTTCATCTCGGGCGAGTCCGGGGCGCTGGTCCGCGGCATCAACGGGAAGAAGCCGGTCCCGCCGGGGCGCAAGACGCTGGCTGCCGAGAAGGGCGTGGCCGACCTGCCGACGCTGCTCTCGAACGCCTCCACGTTCGCTCAGATCGCGGTGCTGGCGCTGCTCGGACCCGATCGGTTCGCCGCCGTCGGCGTGCCCGACGAGCCCGGCACCGTGCTGCTCAGCGTCAGCGGCTCGGCCACCAACCCGGCGGTGGTCGAGTGCCCGACCGGGATCCCGCTCGGCGCCGTGCTCGACATCTGCCAGGCGCCGGCCGGGGACGGCGTGCTCGTCGGCGGGTACCACGGCATGTGGCTGGACGCCGAGACCGCCTACCAGGTCCCGATCGGCCGCGAGGGGCTCGCCTCCGCCGGCGGCGCCTTCGGCTCGGGGATCGTGCTGCCGATCGGGGACGGCACCTGCCCGCTGGGCGAGGTCTCCAGGATCGCCAGCTACCTGGCCGGCGAGTCGGCCGGCCAGTGCGGTCCGTGCAAGCTCGGGCTGCCGACGATCGCCCGCGCGCTGGCGGCGATCGTCGACGGCTCCGGCGGCATCGAGGCGCTCGACGTGGCGCGGCGGGCGGCGGCGACGATCAACGGCCGCGGTGCCTGCGGGCACCCGGACGGGACGACCCGGTTCGTGCTCTCCGCGCTCGAGGTCTTCACCGAGGACCTCGCCGCGCACGTCTTCCACTCCTCCTGCGGTCGGCCCGTCCGCGGCGTGCTGCCGTTGCCGGACGGCCCCGAGGTGACCGAGGCCAAGCAGCTAATGGTGGACTGGGTGCGGTGCGAGGGGCACGGGCTCTGCGCTCACCTGGTGCCTGAACTGATCCACCTGGACAAGACCGGCTTTCCCGTCGTCCTGCCGATCCCGGTGCCGCCGTGGCTGGAGAAGGAAGCGCGGCACGCGGTGCAGATGTGCCCTGCGCTCGCGCTCCGGCTCGACACCGACCCGAGGAAGCGCGGCGCCGCGAGCGGCCGCAAGACGGGCCCGATCCCGGTCGCCGCCCCAGCCGCCCGCACCGGCCTGCTCGGCGGTACCCGGCGGTCTATCACCGCCGGCTAGCCGGCGGGCCCACCCTCTTGGGTTCTGGCCCTGGGGGCCACGGGCCCGGCTTCGTTGTGGCCCTGGGGGCCACGGACCCGGCTTCGTTGTGGCCCTGGGGGCCACGGGCCCGCTCTATCGGGCCCGGTGGGCCACAGGGCCACTTCCTTCTGGTCCGGCAGGCTACCGGGCGGGGTCGGCCGCGGCGTCAAGCAGACGGGCGGGAGTCGGGAACGGGGCGGCCACCGTCCAGCCCTCGGCCCGCCACTGATCGGCCGGTATTCCCTGGCAGGCGTCGATGATCAGCCGACGGGCGACGACTGCGGCGACGGCGGCCGGATCGGCCGCGGCGAACTGCGGCCAGGCCGTGCCGACGAGCACCGCGTCCGCGTCCTGGGCCGCCGCCAGCGGGCTGTTGGCCTGGTCCAGGTGCGGGAACTCGACCAGGGCGTTGCCCGCCGCCTGCGGGTCGTAGACCACGACCTGCGCGCCGAGGCGGGACAGCCGGTCGGCGACGTCGAGGGCGGGTGAGTCGCGGACGTCGTCGGTGCCCGGTTTGAACGCCGCCCCCCAGAGCGCGATCCGCTTGCCGGACAGGTCGCCGAGGAGGGTCAGCACGAGGTCGACCACCCGCTGGCGGCGGCCGGAGTTGATCTCGTCGACCACGCCGAGCAGCCCGGCCGCGGTCCCGCGCGCCGGCCGCGGCGGCGAAGGCGGCCAGGCCGCGGACGTCCTTGGGCAGGCAGCCGCCGCCGTAGCCGATGCCCGCGGTCAGGAACGCCCGCCCGATCCTGGCGTCCATGCCGACCGCGTCGGCCAGCGTGGCGACGTCACCGCCGGTCTTGTCGCAGACGTCGGCCATCGCGTTGATGAACGACACCTTGGTCGCCAGGAACGCGTTGGCCGCCCCCTTGACCAGCTCGGCGGTGACCGGGTCGGTGGTCAGCAGCGGGATGCCGGCCTCGGTCAGCGGCCGGTAGACCTCGCGGACGGTCGCCTCGGCGGCCATGCTCGGCACGCCGACCACGATCCGGTCCGGGCGGAGGGTGTCATCGACGGCGCGGCCCTCGCGCAGGAACTCGGGATTCCAGGCGACCTCGACCGCGCCCGCGGCCGGCGCCTGGCGGCGGAGCTCGCGGACCAGCCGGGCGGTGGTGCCGGGCGGGACGGTGGACTTGCCGACGATCAGCGCGGGTCGGGTCAGGTGCGGGGCGAGCGCGGCGACCGCCCCGAACACCTGGGACAGGTCGTACCCGGAGTGATCGGGCAGGCCCGGGGGTGCCGACGCCGAGAAAGTGGACGGTGCCGAAGCGGGCCGCCTCCTCGAAGCTGGTCGTGAACCCGAGCCGCCCCGTCTTGACGTGGCGCGCGAGCAGGTCGTCGAGGTCCGGCTCGAGGAACCAGGCGCGGCCGGTGTTGAGCAGCGCCACCTTGTCCGCGTCGATGTCGACGCCGAGCACCTCGTGCCCGAGCTCGGCCATGCAGGCGGCGTGCGTCGCACCCAGGTGCCCGCATCCGATCACCGTCAGCCTCATGCCTGCGAACGTACGCGGGCGGCGTGGACGGGCGGTTTCCGCGCGGTTAATGGAACTCGGCGCGACGTAGTCGGCCAGGTAAGGGCGGCCCGTTAACGGATAAAATGCGGCGCGTTCCGATTACCGAGGATCACCGCGAGTTCGGAGTCGAGCTCGGCGAATGCGGCGCGGAGGGTGCTCTCGCAGGCGGGGTCCGGGCGGCGTCTGAGGTGACCGGAGACGGTAAGCGCAGCATGCGCGAGGAAATCCCCGAGGCTGAATCTACCCATCGTGTCGCCGTCCGCCTCCTCTCCCGATCTGCCCGGCCCGGCCGGAGTTCCGGTCGGCGGCGCACAGGACCGAGGGGTCCCGCCTGCGCGCCCGCCGGGTAATCACTCCCTCTCAAAGAGGGACGCGTGATTCGCCTTCCCGGTGTACTACGCCGTTAACAATTATTTAAAAGGTCACTCTTCGTATGCGACTGAGTGCTAACAGTGATCGTCGCGGACCACCACAGTAGAGCTCTCACCCAATAAAACGCCCCCGCCACGCAGGCCGTTACATCTCCGCCAATGCAACCCGACCTAGGCATATCCGGCTGGAGCGCGATTAGGGCCACACCACCCCTTGGTCGGTCCACGTGACCGCTTCGTGGCGGCACAGGCAGAAGGGGTGCCCGACCGGGTCGGTGTAGACCTGCCAGCCGTAGCCCTCGGGTCCGATGAAGTCCTTCTGCAGTGTCGCGCCGAGCTTGACGACGCGGCGCCGTTCTGGCTCGATTTCGTCCACCTCGAAGTCGAGGTGGTACTGCTTGGGATGTTCGCCGTCGGGCCAGCGCGGAGGGCGGTAGTCCGCCACTCGCTGGAAGGCCAGATCGACCTCGCCGATGGTGATGCAGGCGAAGTCCTCGTAACTGCCCTCCCTGATGGCACGGCCTGTCACCTGGGAGTAGAAGGTCGCCAGCTTCATCGGGTCAGGGCAGTCGATGATGAAACCCAAGAGGTGCAGCATCAGCAGATCTTGCCACAGAGCAGGGCGTAGCCGATAACGCTTTAAACTGACCCTAGGCCGCATTTTCAATGCCCGCCCATCCGGACATGGCCGGTACGTCCCAGTTTTTCTTATTGAGCCGGGCGTGAGTTGCTCCTTGGCGGAAATGAAAATCCCACGTACCGCTAGACAAGGGACGAGGAAGTCACCCGGGCTGCGAGGTGAAACGCAAACCGCGGGTCACCGGCTAGCCGGTGACCCGCGGTTTTGGTGGTCGGGGTGACAGGATTTGAACCTGCGACCTCTTCGTCCCGAACGAAGCGCGCTACCAAGCTGCGCCACACCCCGGTGCCCGGGAGGGGGCCTCCCGGACGAACCTCCGCTAGTTTAGCGGATAACTTGAGGTCCCGCGCACGGTGCCGCGAGCAACTCACGCAGTCGGTTCAGGCCCAGCGCGGGACGAGCGTGAGCAGGGTCGCCTCCGGGCGGCAGGCGAACCGGGCGGGCGCCCACGGGGAGGTGCCGAGGCCGGCCGAGACGTAGAGCCAGGCCGTGTGGCCGCCCGGGGGAGCGATCTGCGGGTGCATGGACAGTCCGCTCACCCGGGCCCGGTCGATGCCGCAGTTGGTCGTGAGGGCGCCGTAGCCGGGGACGCGGAGCTGGCCGCCGTGGGTGTGCCCGGCCAGCAGCAGGTCGTAGCCGTCGGCCGCGAACAGGTCCATGACCGCCGGGCTCGGGCGAGTGCAGCACGCCGAGTCGCAGGTCGGCGGCCGGGTCGGCCGGTCCCGCGATCTGGTCGTAGCGGTCCCGGTCGGCGTGCGGGTCGTGCACCCCGGCGAGGGCGATGTCGAGGCCGCCGACCGCGAGCCGGCCGCGGTGGTTGTTGAGGTCGAGCCAGCCCGCCGCCGCCAGCTCGCCGCCGAGCTTCTCCCACGGCAGGTCGGGCTCGTACTCCGTCGTGCTCGCCCGCGCTCGTCCGCCACAGGTAGCGGGCCGGGTTCCTCGGCTTGGGCGAGAACAGGTCGTTCGACCCGTAGACGAACGCGCCGGGCTTGTCGAGCAGCGGGCCGAGGCAGTCGAGCAGCGGGCCGATCGAGTCCGGCGACGCGATCGAGTCCCCGGTGTTGATCACCAGGTCGGGGTCGAGCGCGGCCAGCGACCGGACGAACGACATCAGCCGGTGCCGGCCGGGGGTCAGGTGCATGTCGGAGATGTGCAGCACGCGGAGCGGGTCCGCGCCGGGCGGCAGCACAGGGATCGTCTCCTGGCGGAGCGCGAACCAGTTGCGCTCGATGACGGAGGCGTAGCCGATGGCCGCGGCGCCAGCGACGGCCGCAAGGGAGGTTATTGTTCGTGCGCGCACCTAACCATGGTGCCATGCCTCCCGCTATGCGCGGTCCGTGTTCGCTGATCCGCGCTCCGTGGCCGTCGCCGGCGGCCGGCAGGCGCGGGCCGAGTCTTATTAACGGGCAGCGTCGGGCGGTGTGGGGCAGGATGGACTGCGTGAACGAACTCAAGGAACAGCTCCGCACCGACCTGACCGACGCGATGCGGGCGCGCGACCAGGTGCGGCTGCGCACGCTGCGGATGGCGCTCACCTCGATCACCAACGAGGAGGTGTCGGGCGACTCCGTGCACGAGCTCTCCGACGAGCAGATCCTGCAGGGTGCTCACCCGGGAGGCGAAGAAGCGCCGCGAGGCGGCCGAGGCGTTCGCGGCGGCCGGCCGGGCCGACCAGGCCGAGGCGGAGCGGGCGGAGGGCGAGGTGCTGGCCGCCTACCTTCCGGCGCAGCTCCCCGACGAGGAGCTGGCGGCCCTGGTCACGGCGGCCATCGCCGAGACCGGCGCGGCCGGGATGCCCGCGATGGGGAAGGTCATGAAGGCGGTGACCCCGCAGGTGGCGGGGCGGGCCGAGGGCGGCCGCGTCGCCGCCGAGGTTCGCCGCCAGCTCGGCGCCGGCTGAGTAGAGTCGGCTACGTAACATACACGGCTGTCAATGGGGGGCAGCCTGATCGGGGGGCACGATGAGCGGCTAAGTACGTGCTGAAAAAGGGCGAGAGTGGCAAGTTCCACTTCAACCTGGTGGCCGGCAACGGCGAGATCATCGCCACCAGCCAGCACTACGAGAGGAAAGAGTCGGCCAGGCAGGGCATCAAGTCGGTGCAGAGCAACGCCGCGACCGACACGATCGAGGACGAGACCGAGGACTAGCCAGCGGGCTCGCCGCGAAAGCAAGCGACCGTCGGACATCCGGGATGTCCGACGGTCACTGCGTTATCCGCTGGTGGCGTTGCCGGTTACTGGCGCTTGTGCGGGTTATGGATGGCCGGCGGGCGTTCCGCCGCCACCGCCGCCGCCGCCGCCACTGCCGCCGCCAGTGCCGCCGCCGTTACCGCCGCCTTGCCGCCGCCCTTGCCCGGCTTTGCTTCGGCGGTGGCGGGACGTACTGGCCGTTGCCCTTGCTCCACAGCTCGCTGCCCGGGGAGACCGTCCCGAAGGCGTGCGACCCGGTCGAGGTTGGCCGAGTCGAACGTCAGCCGCCAGGTCGAGCCGGGCGCGTCGGCGCCGAACATCTCGCCCGGGCACTGCAGTTGGCCACCGAAATTGCGGAAGCAGGAATCCGGGTGCCGCCCATCGTGTGCGTGCACCGTGGGCGAGATCGGGTTGAACACCGAGGTGTAGCTGACCAGGTGGTGGTGTAGCCGGCGAAGGCGGCGTACGGGGTGCCGTCGCCGCTGGCCACGTTGGACGTCCCGGTCTTGCCCGCGATCGGGTAGCCGCTCGGCAGCGGGCCGAGCCCGGCTCCGGTCGCCCCGTGCCAGGTGAACACGCCCTGCAGGATGTAGTTGGCCGCGTTGGCGACGTCGCTCGACAGCACCCGGTGGCAGCCGGCCGACGGCACCGGCAGCGACTTGCCGGCCTGCGTCGGTGATCTTGCTGATCGCCGTCGGCGCGCAGTAGATGCCGCCCGAGGCCACCGTCGCGTAGGCCTCGGCCATCGACAGCGGCGACACGTTGACCGATCCGAGCGTGAACGAGGTGATCTGGTCGGCCGGGGACTGGTAGCTCGGCGACTTCGGGTTTCCGTCACGCCTTGAGCAGCGACACGCCGTCCGCCCGGGTCATGCCCAGCGCGACCGCCGTGTGGACGACGTTGCACAGCCCCACCTTCTGCTCGAGCTCGGCGAAGAAGGTGTTGATCGAGTCGGCCGTCCCGGTGTACAGCGTGTACGTGCCCTTGTCGCTGGCGCTGGAGTTCACGACCGGGTAGGGCTTCAGCGAGGTCGCCTGCGCAGTTCGTAGTAGCCGGAGACCGTCTGGGAGTTCTGGACCGTCGCCTGGTAAGCCGAAAGGCACGCCCTGCTCGAGCGCGGTGAGCAGGGTGAACAGCTTGGATGACGACCCGGTCTGCACGCCCGACTGGCCGCCGTACTCCGAGTTGACCGCGTAGTCGACCTCGGTCTGGCCCTTGTTGGGGTTGGGCCCGTACTGCCGGTCCTCGGCGATCGCGAGGATCTTCCCGGTGCCCGGCTGCACCAGGGCGGTGGTGTCGACGTTCTGGTTCGCGGGTTGTAGTAGTTGTCGCCGTAGCGGGACGACGTAGTTGACCGCGTGGGTCGCGGCCGACTCGTCCTGCGGGGCGAGCGTGGTGTAGATCTTCAGGCCGCCGGTGGACAGCAGCTTGGCGCGGTCCTCGGTGGTCGCGCCGAGCTGCGGGTCGTTGAGCACCGCGTGGACCACGTAGTCGCAGAAGAAGGCGTCCTGGCCGGCCGTGCTGGCGGTGCAGCCGCTCTGCTTCGCGCCGGGGCGCAGCCCGAGCTTCTTCCCGATGAGGACCGTGGCGGCCGCCGGGGACAGCGCGGTCGGGTTGGTCTGCCCGATCCGGGCGAGCACAATGTTGCGCCGCGCCAGGGCGTTGGCCGGGTTGTTGATCGGATCGTACGCAGTCGGGTTCTCCACGATGCCGGCCAGCGTGGCGGCCTGGGCAGGGTGAGCTTGGCGGCGGTGGTGTTGAAGTACGTCTCGGCCGCCGCCTCGATGCCCCAGGCGCCGTTGCCGTAGTAGGAGTCGTTCAGGTACCCGGCCAGGATCTGCTGCTTGGTCATCGTGTGCGCGACCTGGACCGCCATCCGCAGCTGGTCGAGCTTGCGGGAGAGGTTGTCGGCGATGGCCGCCTGCTGCGCGGCCGGGTTGTCCAGATGCCTGGAGCACGAGCACGTTCTTCACGTACTGCTGCTCAAGGGTGGAGCCGCCCTGGATCGGCTTGTGCTCGATGTCGTTGACGAGCGCCCGGATGGTGCCCTTGACGTCGAGCGCGCCGTGCTGCCAGAACCGGTCGTCCTCGATCGCGACGATCGCCGTGAGCATGTTCGGCGAGATCTGGTTGTAGTTCACCGGCTGCCGGTCGATGCCGTTCTCGTACGTCATCTGGGCGCCGAGGTCTACGTTCCAGACGTACGTGATCAGGTGGCCTTCGCGATCGTAGATCGCCGACCGCTGGGCGAGGCTGTCGGAGTCGACCGCGATCGTGCTGAACTTGTCGGCCGTATTCCGCACGACGATGCCGGTGGCCGCCACGATGGGCACCACCATCGCCGCCACCAGCACGCCGCCGAGCGCCGAGAAGATAGATCAGGCGTCCGACCGCGCTCGTCTTACCCAAGATCCAGTTCAAGATCTGCACGCGTCATAGCGTACGCGGGCGAGCACGGTACTACTGCGGTCATGCCGGCGGCTAGGTCGGCATGCAGCCGGTTTCGTCACGCTGGGGGTGTACCCGCGAACCAGTCGGTGACTACCCCATGGGCTGTATATAGCCCATTAGGACTATCTCTGAAATGGCCATACCGGGTCTTGGCAGGGATGCCCCGACTTCCGTAAGTTCCTTTATCACGAACCGGTAACCGTGACCGGGGTGGCCGCACACCCTCACGGCCCATGCAATCCGTCATCGCAGACCGTCCGGGCACACGTGTACCCGGCGATCAAGAGGAGTTGGGCACATGTGGATCACCGACTGGACCACACGCGCCGCCTGTAAGGGGACCGATCCGGACGAGCTGTTCGTCCAGGGTGCGGCCCAGAACCGCGCCAAGCTCATCTGCCGGGGCTGCCCGGTGCGTACCGAGTGCCTTGCGGACGCGCTCGACAACGGCATCGAGTTTGGCGTCTGGGGCGGAATGACCGAACGTGAGCGGCGCGCGCTGCTTCGCCGTAGGCCGGACGTCACGTCATGGCGTGAACTGCTCGAGAAGGCCCGCGACAACTACGAGCGCCAGGGCATCGACGAGCTCGTGGCCGCCGGCTAGGCATCGTCGCCCTGGACGGCACTGGCGCCGGGGCCGGCAACGAGGCCGGCCGAACCAGCCAGTTATCGCTGAACCGCGAACAACTCGCCAACGCGGCGTAGCCCGGCGAGATCGTGCACATCGTCTGGCAGCGCGGGCACCTCGACCACCGGAACGGCGGGATGGGCCGACATGAACGAGCCGGCCACCCGCCGCTCTCGCTCGCCCAGGTTCATCCTCGACGCGTGCAGGCGCAACGCCGCAGCCGACACGGTCTGCGCGGTGATCGTGTCACGGGCGGCGGAATCAGTCGCCAACGGCCCGTTCGAGATCATGGTTTCCAGAGTCTCCGCGGCCCCGACCGAGCGAGCGGCGCTCAGCCGGCAGCTGCCTGCGCTGTGCACCCGGTTGAGCAGCAGCCCGGCCAGCGGCATCCGCTCCTCGGCCAGCCGCTCGACGAAGTAGGACGCCTCGCGCAGCGCGTCCGGCTCGGGCGTGGCCACCACCAGGAACGAGGTCCCCGGCGCCTGCAGCAGCCGGTAGGTGGCCTCGGCGCGCTCGCGGAACCCGCCGAACATCGTGTCGAAGGCGGTGACGAACGTCTGCGCGTCGCGCAGCAGCTGGCCGCCGAGCACCTTGGTCATCGCGCCCGTCATCATCGAGAACCCGGCGTTGAGCACCCGCCCGAACGGGCGACCGGCCTTCACCGGGCTGGTCAGCAGCCGGATCAGCCGTCCGTCGAGGAACCGGCCGAGCCGCTCGGGCGCGTCGAGGAAGTCGAGCGCCGACCGGCTCGGCGGGGTGTCGACGACGATCAGGTCCCACTCGTCCGACCGCCGCAGCTGCCCGAGCTTCTCCATCGCCATGTACTCCTGGGTGCCGGCGAAGCTGGAGGAGAGCGACTGGTAGAACGGGTTGGCCAGGATCTGCGCCGCCCGGGTCGGGTCGGAGTGCGCCTCGACGATCTCGTCGAACGTGCGCTTCATGTCGAGCATCATCGCGTGCAGGCTGCCGCCCGACTCGTCGTCGATGCCCTCGACCAGCCGGGGGGTGTTGTCGAGGGAGCTCAGGCCCATCGACTGGGCCAGCCTGCGGGCCGGGTCGACCGTGAGCACGCAGACCTGGCGGCCGCGCTCGGCCGCCCGCAGCCCGATCGCGGCCGCCGTGGTCGTCTTCCCGACGCCGCCGGAGCCGCAGCAGACGACGATCCTGATGCGCCGGTCGTCGATGATCCGGTCGATGTCGAGCTGCGGGTGTCGTGGTCACGCTGCCCCCTGATCGCGGAGCTCGGCGGCGAGGCGGTGCAGGGCGGCCAGGTCGATCCCCTCGGGGATCAGCGTGCAGCTCGTAGACCGGCTGGCCCGGCCGCCTCGATGTCGGTCCGCTCGCGGTCGGCTCGAGCTCGATATGACGGGCGTGCCCGGCGAGCTCGTCGGCCAGCTCCGCCGCGAGCGCGTCGGTGCTGTGCAGCCCGGCCGCGGTCAGCGCCGTCGGCCATGGCGGCCAGGTCCGGCGGCGCCTTCAGCTCCTCGCGGCTGAGCACGGCCGGCTGCGCCATGTTGATCACGATGCCGCCGACCTGCATGCCCGGGATCGAGCGGATCTCGGCGATGCCGTCGAGGGTCTCCTGGACCGGCATTTCCTCCAGCGTGGAGACGAAGTGCACGGCGGTCTGCGGTGACTTGATCACGTTGGCGACCGAGTCGGCGTGGGCGCGGACCGGACCGACCTTGGCCAGCCCGGACACCTCGGCCGTGACGTTGAGGAAGCGGCCGATCCGCCCGGTCGGCGGCGCGTCGAGCACCACCGCGTCGTAGGCGAAGCCGCTCGGCGAGCCCGGCTGCCTGCGCCGCGTCGCCTCGGTCGCCTTGCCGGTGACGAGCACGTCGGACAGGCCGGGCGCGATCGTCGTCGCGAAGTCGACCATGCCCAGCTTGTTCAGCGCGTTCCCGACGCCCCGGAGGTTGTAGAACATCTGCAGGTAGTCGAGGAGCGCGCCCTCCGGGTCGATGGCGAGCGCGTACACGTCGCCGCCCGGCGTCGCGCCCGTCGTCGGCCTCGCCCGGCCCGATCGCGATCTTGCGCTCCGCGTAGGGGAGCGGCGGGCGGTCGAACAGCCGGGCGATGCCCTGCCTGCCCTCGGCCTCGATCAGCAGCACCTTCCGGCCGGCGTGCGCGAGGGCGAGTGCGAGCGCGGCGGCGACGGTCGTCTTGCCGGTGCCGCCCTTGCCGGTGACGACGTGCAGCCGCACGCCGTCCCAGTCCGTGTCCCTCGCGGTCATGCTCTATCCCTGATCGTTGACGACGGTGCCCGGAAGATGCGTCCTATGGAGGCTATCGCCGCGCGCCGACCGGTACGTGCCAGTCCCCGCAGGTCCGATGCGTAGTGACGAAAAGCATGAGTATCGAACGGACCCGGGCGACTCTTACGGTCCAACTGATCGCTGTGTTGTTTGGCCGTCGCGGACTAGTCTGAAACCAGGCCGGCGCGGCGTTCCTGAAAGCGTTGGCCGCCGCTAATGAGGAGGCGGAGCTATGGAAGCTCTGATCGTGGTCATCGTCCTTTTGGTGGTCGCCGGCGTGATCGCCCTCGGGCGGTCGATGAAGGTCGTCCAGCAGTACGAGAAGGGCGTCTTGTACCGGTTCGGCCGGGTGCGAGTCCGCAGCTGCTTGAGCCCGGCCTCGTCTTCATCCGGCCGATCGGCGACCGGGTGGAGAAGGTCAACATGCAGATCATCGCGATGACCGTGCCCGCCCAGGAGGGCATCACCCGCGACAACGTGTCGGTCCGGGTGGACGCGGTGGTGTACTTCCGCGTCGTGGACCCGATCAAGGCCACGGTCAACGTGAACAACTACATGAACGCCGTCTCCCAGCAGGCGCAGACGTCGCTGCGGTCGATCATCGGCCAGTCCGAGATGGACCAGCTGCTGGCCGAGCGCGAGACCGTCAACAAGAAGCTGCGGCAGACCATCGACGAGCCGACCGAGGAGCCGTGGGGCATCCGGGTCGAGCGGGTTGAGATCAAGGACGTGTCGCTGCCCGAGGGCATGAAGCGCTCGATGTCGCGGCAGGCCGAGGCGGAGCGCGAGCGGCGCGCCCGGATCATCACCGCCGACGGCGAGTACCAGGCGTCCAAGCGGCTGGCGGCGGCGGCGTCGGTGATGGCCAAGGACCCCGCCGCGCTCCAGCTGCGGCTGCTGCAGACGGTGGTCGAGGTGGCCGGCGAGAAGAACAGCACGCTGGTCATGCCGGTCCCGGTCGAGCTGCTGCGGTTCTTCGAGAAGATGGCGCCCGGCCCGGTCACCGCCACCGGGTCGACCGCGCTGGCGGACGCCGAGGCCGAGGACGCCGCCAACGCCGACCTCGGCGACGCCGAGGTGGCCGCGGCCGAGGCGGCCATCGCGCACGTGGCCGCGCCCGCCGCCGGTGCCCGAGCTGCGCGGAGGTGCCGCCGGTGCCGTCCGTCCCGCCGGTGTCCGGCGTGGCCGGCGTGCCCGAGCTCGCGCCCGGCGAGGAAGTTCCGGCCGCAGACCGATAATGTGAGCGACATGACCAAGTGGGAGTACGTCACCGTGCCGCTGCTGTCGCACGCGACCAAGCAGATCCTGGACAACTGGGGTGACGAGGGATACGAACTCGTCTCCGTGGTGCCGGGCCCGACCGCCGAGCAGCTGGTCGCCTACATGAAGCGGCCGAAGGCATGAGCACCCCGTCGGAGCGGCTCGCCGCGCTCGGGCTTACGCTGCCGCCGGTGGCCCCGCCGCAGGCGGCGTACGTGCCCGCCGTCCGGACCGGCAACTACGTCTACGTGTCGGGCCAGCTGCCCTGGTGGACGGGAAGCTGCAGGCGACCGGCAAGGTCGGCGAGACGGTGAGCGCCGAGGAGGCGCCGCGCTGGCGCGGCTGTGCGCGCTCAACGGCCTCGCCGCCGCCGCCTCGGTGGCGGGCGGCCTCGACGCGATCAGCCGGATCGTCAAGGTCACCGGCTTCGTCGCCAGCGCGCCGTCGTTCACCGGGCAGCCGGCGGTGATCAACGGCGCCAGCGAGTTCTTCATCGAGGTCTTCGGCGAGGCCGGGCGGCACGCGCGCAGCGCCGTCGGGATGGCGGTGCTGCCGCTCGACACCCCGGTCGAGGTCGAGCTGATCGTCGAAGTCGCGTAGGGCGCCGGGCGGCGTGCGGATACGGCTCGACTGGTTCGGCGAGAAGCTCGCGCAGCGGCTGGCCGACCTCGAGGCCGGGCGGATCGCCCCGGCGACCCCTCGCGACGCCGCGACCGTGATGCTGCTGCGCTGGCCGGGCCGGAGCCGGGGCCGGCGTCGAGGTGCTGATGCTGCGGCGGGTGGCGGCGATGAAGTTCGCGCCCGGCGCCTACGTGTTCCCCGGCGGCTCGGTCGACCCGGCTGACTCCGACCCGGAGATCGGCTGGCACGGGCCGGACCCGGCCGAGTTCGGCGCCCGGCTCGGCGCGTCGGCCGAGATGGCCCGCGCGCTGGTCTGCGCGGCCGTGCGGGAGACGTTCGAGGAGGCCGGGCGTGCTGCTGGCGGGCGCGCCCGGCGGCGGCCCGCTGGCCGACCCGTCCGGGCCGTCGTGGGAGGCGGACCGGGCGGCGCTGACGGCCGGCGCAGATGACGCTGGCCGAGCTGCTGTCGCGGCGCGGCCTGGTGCTCCGCGCCGACCTGCTGGTCCCGTGGGCGCGCTGGATCACCCCCGAGGGCGAGCCGCGCCGGTTCGACGCGCGGTTCTTCGCCGCCGCGCTGCCCGGCCGGCCAGCTGGCGACCGGGCACGCGGCCGAGTCCGACCACGATCGCGTGGCTGCGGCCGGCCGACGCCATCGAGTCCGCGCGGGCCGGGCGAGATGTCGGTGCTCCCGCCGACGGCGACCACGCTGCACGACTTCGCCGTCGCGTCCTCGCCGCAGCCGCGGGCGCCGACGCGGTGGCCGCGATTCTCGGCCGCGCCGCCGGTGATCGAGCCGGTCATGCCGCGCCTGGTGCTCGAGGACGGCCAGGCCTGGCTGCACGTCCCCGACGAGGTGGGGTACCCGCTGTGAACGCAGAATCCGGTCTCCGCCCGGCCGACGGCAGCCGGGCGGCCGACGGCATGGGCACCACCCGCGCGTGGTGCGTGCTCGCGCCCAACCCGTCGCCGATGACGCTCGACGGCACCAACACGTGGATCATCGCCGAACCCGGCTCGCCGACCGCGGTGGTGGTGGACCCGGGGCCCGACGACGAGGGCCATCTGCGGCGGGTGCTCGAGCTCGCCTGCGCCGGGGACCGGCGGGTGGCGCAGATCGTGCTGACCCACGGGCACCCCGATCACTCGGCCGGCGCGGCCGCTTCGCCGAGCTCAGCGGCGCGCCGGTCGGCGCACTCGACCCGGCCTTCCGGCTCGGCAGCGAGGGATTCGGGCCGGGCACGGTGCTGACCAGCGGCGGCTGCGAGCTGCGGGTGGTCGCCACCCCGGGGCACACGGCCGACTCGCTGAGCCTGCTGCTGACGGCCGACGGCGGGCTGCTGACCGGCGACACGGTGCTCGGCCGGGGCACCACGGTGATCGCGGGCGACGGCTCGCTCGGCGACTACCTGCGGACGCTCGACGAGCTCAGGGCGCTGTCGGACGAGGCCGGCCTGCGGGTGCTGCTGCCCGGCCACGGGCCGCTGCTGGCCGACCCGGCGGGAGTCCTCGACTACTACATCGCGCACCGCCGGGAGCGGCTCGACCAGGTGCGGGCGGCGCTGGCAGCCGGGGCGCGCACGCCCGCCGAGATCGTCGCGGTGGTCTACGCCGACGTGGACCGGGCGCTCTGGCCCGCCGCCGAGCAGTCGGTCCGCGCCCAGCTCGACTACCTGGCCGGCGCCTAACCCGGCGGCGGGCCGCTAGCGGGCGCGCTTGCGGAGGCGCTCGGCGTCGAGGATGAGCACCGAGCGGGCCGAGATCTGCAGCCAGCCGCGGGCGGCGAAGTCGGCCAGCGCCTTGTTCACCGTCTCGCGGGACGCGCCGACGAGCTGCGCCAGCTCCTCCTGGGTGAGGTCGTGGTGCACGTGCAGGCCGTCGGGCTCCTGGGTGCCGAAGCGATCAGCGAGGTCGAGCAGGTTCTTGGCGACCCGGCCGGGGACGTCGGTGAACACAAGGTCGGCGGTCACGTCGTTGGCCCGGCGCAGCCGCTGGGCGAGCGCGCGGAGCATGTGCAGCGACACGTCGGGCCGCTCGCGCAGCCACGGCGTCAGCGCCTCGTGCTTGAGCGCGGCCAGCACCGCGTCGGTCACGGCGCTGGCGGAGGAGGTCCGCGGCCGCGGGTCGAACAGGGACAACTCGCCGAACATCTCGCTCGGGCCGATCACGCTCAACAGGTTCTCGCGGCCGTCGGCGGCGGCGCGGGTGAGCTTCATCTTGCCGTCGATCACCACGTAGAGGGCGTCGCCGTCATCGCCCTCAAGGAAAAGGTGCTCGCCGCGCGAGAGTTTCACCTCCGCCATCTGGCGGCGGAGAGCGCGGGCGCCCTCATCGTCAAGTCCGTCAAATAGCGGTGCCCGTCTCAGCACGCTTTCGGTGTTGTCCACCGGTCCTCCTCGCTTCCAACCTGGCCATTACCAAGTGTGAATCATGCGGTGCCGTGCTCTGCGCCCGGCACCCAAAGTATTCCCGCCTACGTTGACAAAGTGCATCGATCTCCCCAGCATTCCTGCGATCTGCGGACTACGCTACGTAGCGATGTGATTGCGCTTGGAGGGCGGGATGGGTTCTGGCTGGCGTCATCTGGCCATTGCGGGCGGCCTGCGGCTGCGCCGTGCTCGGGCTGGTCGCGCGGTTGGCCTGCTCGGCTCGCTGACGGCGACGCGGGCGAAGGCGGACGGGCCGCCGGGCGCCGGCCAGCTGTCGACCGCGCAGAACCTGGTCGCCGCCCGGGCGGCCGCGCTGGCCCGCGGCCGGGGCCAAGGCGCGCACGCTCAACGCGGCCCTGTCCGGGCTCAGGACGCAGGCCGAGGCGCTGACCGAACGCTACGACCACGAGGTCTCGCTTGCGCAGCAGGCGGCCGCCGCCTACCAGGCGGCGCGAGGCCCGGCTGGCGGCCGCGAGGGCGGCCGAGCGGCGGGCGGCCGCCCGGCTCGCCCAGCTGGCCGCGGCCGAGTACGAGTCCGATGGCGGCCCGAGCATGGCGGCGGCGCGTATTCGCGGGCATCACCGATCCGCGCGGCTACCTGGGCGCGCTCGGCCTGCAGCAGGCGATGGACAATCAGCGCGCCGACCTGCTGGCGGCGACCGAGGCCGACGCGATCGTTACCCGGCTCTTCGGCGTCCAGGCGGCAGGCCTGCTCGCGCAGCGGCGGGCGGCCGCCCAGGCGGCCGCGGTTCCTGAAGGCGGCCGTCGTCGCGGCGGTCGGCCGGCAGGCCGGACTGGTCCGGGCGGCCGACGACGTCCAGGTCCCGGCTGGCGGCCGAGGCGGCCGCCGCGCCGTCAGCTGGCGTCGGGTCCGCCGACGTCGCCGCCAGCGTGCTCGCGGGCGGCCCGAGCGGCGCCGCCCCGGGCGTGTTCGCGCCCGACTGGGCGTCGGACGCCGGCGCGAGCGCGGCCCAGGGGAACATCGCCGCCAACTGGGCGCTCACCCAGCTCGGCCAGCCCTACCAGTGGGGTGCGGCCGGGCCCGGCTCCTACGACTGCTCCGGGCTCGCGCTGCAGGCATGGGCCAGGGCGGGCGTCCGGCTGCTGCACTGGACCGGGTACCAGTGGGTGTCGGGGCCGCACGTGCCGCTGGCCGGCCTCCGCCGGGGCGACCTGGTGTTCTACGCCTTCAACATCGCCGACCCGGCCACCATCCACCACGTCGGGATCTACCTCGGCCACGGCCTGATGGTCGACGCCCCGTATCACCGGGTCGTTCGTGCGGATCGACAGCATCTACGCCTTTCCCGGCCTGATCGGCGCCACCCGTCCCGCCGCCTGAGAGCCTGGTCAGGTTGCGCGGTGGCTACATAGTGTTCGCTAAATGTTTGGCCGCTAACGGTGGGTGGCGATGCGTGTTACGCGTAACCTGACCAGATGGCGGAGACTAGGCAGTGCGAGCGCTGCGGCATGGAGTTCATGCCCAAGCGCGAGCATGCCCGATTCTGCTCCGCCCGCTGCCGGGTCGCCTGGAACCGGGAGAACTGGAACCTGGTCAACCGGGACCAGCAGAAATGGGGCAGCGAGAACTGGGACGACGGTGACCGCCGTCCCGGGACCGAGCCGAGCGCCCTCGGCTGGGCCCTGGTCGCCATGCGCGACACCACCGAACGGCTCGGCAAGGTCAGGGCCAGCGACCGCGCGCAGGCGTTCGCGGTGATCGGCGAGGCCGTGTGGTGGGTCACGATCGTCGACGCGACGCTGGTGCGGTACTACCCCGACGAGTACGACAGCGCGCTGGCCGGGCTGCCCGGGTGGCAGCGGCGGGTGACCGAGGCCACGTTCGGCGGCCTGCGGTTCGTGCGGAACCGAATGGGCTACTACGCCGATCACGCCGACTTCATCCAGCCCCGGCCGGACGAGGTGGAGGGCGGCGACGCGCCGATCACCGAGTGGACCTGGCGGTCGCTGACCGCCCCGACCCTGGAGACCCTGCCGCCCCGCGGCCAGGAGTGGGAGCTGAGCCGGTACCGGGCGTACCAGGATCGGCTGGCCGGCCGCCCGATCGGCGAGACCTTCGCGCTCGCCTCCGCCTTCCTGACGCTGGTGGCATCCCAGGCCGGCGCCACCGCCCTCGGCGCCTGAGGCGCGGACGAAGCCCGCTAGACTCGGAGCATTACGCAAAGTTAGTATCGCAGCGTGTATTGTCTGTTACACGGTGTTATGAGACGATCTTTCTAGGGCCGGAAGGCGCGGTTACCTGGAGAGGCTCGCGGCATGTTCATGGCCCGGCATAGGCGGTCGGCGCGCGGCTCGTCGGTCCGGTAACGGGCTGGCCGGCCCGGTATCGGGGCGCCAGGCGCTGTGGGTGAACACGCTTGAGCGCAGATACGACTTCCACCTCGGCGAGGCGATCAGGGCCGCGATCGAGGGCAGCCATGACAAGGCGACCAAGCACTCGGGAACCGCGCTCTCGATCAGCCGGGAGCTCTACGCGGTCGCGCCCGATCCGGCCCGGCACCAGCCGGAGCTGGCGGCCGCGCTCTGCACGCACGCCCGTTACCGGGCCGGCTGGCAGGCCATCGCGATGCTGGCCGAGTCGGCCGGGCACTACGCCGAGCTGGCCGAGGCCGACCCTGCGGTCTACGAGGTCGCGCGGATCGACGTGCTCACCCGAGTGGCGCTGGCCTCCGACGAGGCGGGCAACACGGCGGCCGCCATCGGCCTGCTGCGGGAGGTCGTCGGCATGTACCTCAAGGCGCCCGCGGCCGACCCCGAGGAACGAGACATCGGGCTGGCGAGGGCACGGTTCCAGCTCGGCCGCTGCCTGCTCGCGACCGGGCAGCCGGGCGACGGGCTGGCGGAGATCGATACCGGGCTTGAGCTGGCGGCCGAGGTGCTCGACCGGCTCGCGCTGCCGGCCGACGATCCCGGCTGGCTCGACTCGGCGCCCAGGTACCTGCAGCTGGCGGCCCCGGACTGGTCGGCGGCGGCGGTCCGGTCGATGACCGGGCACGCGGTCGCGGGGCGATGGCAGCGGGCGGCGATCTCGGCCCAGGCCGCGGTCCTGATCTCAGGCGGCCTGGCGGGCCTCGGCGGAGAGACGCTCCGGGACGCGCACGCGGCGATCACCGCGCGGGCGGAGGTCATCTTCCGCGGCGGCGGGTTACAGGCCCTCGTGCTCCACGTGGCGCTTGCGCGAGCGCTCAACCTCGGCCTCGGCGGCCGCGCGGCCGGCCCAGTGCGAGCCCTCAACCGACTTGCCAGGCTCCAGGTCCTTGTAGACCTCAAAGAAGTGCTGGATCTCCAGCCGGTCAAACTCGGGCACGTCATCGATGTCCTGCAGATGAGCCTGCCGAGGGTCGCTCGCGGGGACGCAAAGGATCTTGTCGTCGGGGCCCTTCTCGTCGGTCATCTGGAACATGCCGATCACCCGGGCGGTCACCAGGCAGCCGGGGAAGGTCGGCTCCTCAAGCAGCACCAGGGCGTCAAGCGGGTCGCCGTCGCCGCCCAAGGTCTCGTCGATGAACCCGTAGTCTGCGGGGTACCTAGTCGAGGTGAACAGCATCCGGTCAAGCCTGATCCGGCCGGTACGGTGATCGACCTCGTACTTGTTCCGGTGGCCCCGGGGGATTTCGATGACTACTTCAACGTCCATGTTCGCTCCACACGTTAGTTACTGATTTACTCCATTGTCGCCGGTCGCATGTGCGCGGCCGGACGGCGGGTCCATCGACGACCGGCGATGTAGCCCTAAGCTGCTGGGCACGACTCGCTTCCCGCGAAAGGTATGTTCGTGCACCGCACACGGACCATGGCCGTGGCCACGCTGGCCCTGCTGAACGTGTTCACGCTCGGTGCCGGGGCCGCGGTGGCGCACATGCTCCCGCCCAGGCTCGCGGCCCTGCGCATCCCCGCGCACCGCGAACGGGCCGCTGATCGCGGCCGGCCGGCGCGGCGCTCGCTCAGTCGCAGGCGCACGCGGCCGGACTGCCCACCGCGGCCGGGCTGACCGCGATGCTCGGCGCGCGCGCTGCCCGCGGCCGACACCGGGCCGGGGGTCGGCATCGAGGTCGCCGACGCGCAGACCGGCCAGGTGCTGTACCAGGACAACGCGAGCGCGCTCGCCACCCCGGCGTCCACCACCAAGCTGATGACGGCGCGTGGCCGCGCTCGCGATGCTGGGCCCTGATGCACGGTTCACTACCGCAGTGCGGCAGCAGAAGGGCACTATCGTGCTGGTAGGGGGCGGTGACCCTACCCTTGCCGTGAATCAGTACCCCTCCTCCGACTACCCGCAGCCAGCCACGCTCGCCGCGCTGGCGGCGAGCGCCGCACGCGCGCTGAGGGCGCAGGGGCGCGATTCCGTGCGGCTGGACTACGACGCTTCACTTTACCGTGGGCCGGACATGGCACCTGGCTGGACAGACGGCGACGTCAGTACGGGAAATGTCACACCGATCGTCGCCCTCGAGGCCGACCAGGGCCGGCTGACGCCGAACGGCGCGCTCCAGGACTCCGACGACCCGGTCAACTACTCGGCCCGGACGATGGACCCGGCCGGCCTGACCGCGGCGGCGTTCGCGGGCCTGCTCAAGCGGGACGGCATCACGGTCACCGGCCCGCCCGGCGCCCGCCACCGCGTCCGCCTCGTCGACGCTGCTCGCGAGCGTGACCTCGCCCACGGTGGCCGCGATCGCCGAGCAGATGCTGCTGGAGTCCAACAACGTGATCGCCGAGAACCTGGCCCGGCACGTGGCGATCGCGCTGGGGATGCCCGCCACGTTCAGCGGCGCCGCCGACGCGGTGATGACCGAGGCGCGCCGCCTGGGCGTGACCACGCCGATTCACCTGGTCGACGGCAGCGGCCTGTCGCCGGAGGACGGCATCGCGCCGGAGACGCTGGTGCGTGCGCTCGACGCTCGCCGCCAGCAGGCCGCAGCTGCGGGCGGTCGTCACCGGCCTGCCGGTGGCAGGCTTCGTCGGGACGCTCTCGACCGGCGACAGCGACTTCGGCGGGATCGGCCGCCTGGCGGGCGGATCCGCGCGCGGGGTGGTGCGGGCCAAGACCGGGAACCTGTCGACGGTCGCCGCGCTGGCCGGGCTCGCGTACGACCGCGGCGGCACGCTGCTGATCTTCGCGATCATGGCACCGCGGGTGCCCGGGGCAGGCACTGCTGCAGAGCGCGGCCGACGCGATCGACTCGGCCGCCGCCGGGCTGGCCGGGTGCGGTTGCCGGTAGGCGGCGCGCGGGGAAACCGCCGCCGCATCTGCCGTTACCGCCGGCGAGCACGTACGGTAGGACTGTGAGCAGCACACAGATGATCGACTGGGACACGGCGATCTCCACCGGCGTCCGCTTTGCCAGGCAAGGGCCGCAGGTCAGCCTCGCCGACGCCCGCGCGGTGGTAGCAGAACTGCGCGGCCTGACCACCGTCGTCCAGCAGCCGGTCCGCGAGGTCACCCAGCTGACCAGCCAGGGTTCGGTCGGGCCGGTGGCCGTGGTGGACCGCCCCGGGCTGGATCAAGGCGAACGTGGGCGGGTTCCAGGTGGTACTCGAACCGCTCGCCGACAAGCTGGCCGAGCGTGGCACCTCGATGCCCGGCGGCCAGGTGATCGGCTCGGTCGGCGCGCGGGTCACCGGCGTGCAGGCCGGCCTCATCCTCGCGTACCTGTCGTCGCGCGTGCTCGGCCAGTACGAGCTGTTCCTGCCGCCAGGCGAGGGCGAGGCGCCCGCCGGCGGCGCGGAACGGCAGCAACGGGGCGACCGCGGCCGCCAACGGAACGGCCGCCAACGGCGCGGCCGCCGGGGCCGGCGTGGGCCGCCTGACCCTGGTCGCGCCGAACATCGTCATGGTCGAGCGCGAGCTCGGCGTCAACCCGCACGACTTCAGGCGCTGGGTGTGCCTGCACGAGGAGACCCACCGGGTCCAGTTCACCTCGGTGCCGTGGCTGCGCGGCTACGTGCAGGGCATGATGACCGAGTTCCTGCTCGCATCGGACCTGGACGCGAGCGCGATCGTGGACCGGCTGCGGTCGGCCGCGGGCGCGGTCGCCGGGGCGGTCAGGGGCGGCGACGGCGAGTCGCTGATGGAGGCGATGCAGACCCCGGCCCAGCGCGAGCTGCTCGACAAGCTCACCGCGGTGATGACCCTGGTCGAGGGGCACGGCGACTACGTGATGGACGCGGTCGGCCCGCGGGTGGTGCCGTCGGTCGCGGAGATCAGGGAGAAGTTCTCGCAGCGGCGCGGATCGGCGGGCCGGATGGAGCAGATCCTGCGCCGCATCCTCGGCATCGACCTGAAGATGAAGCAGTACGAGCAGGGCTCGAAGTTCGTCGCCGAGGTGGTGGCGGAGGCCGGGATGGCCGGGTTCAACCGGGTCTGGACCTCACCGGAGACGCTGCCCACCCGCGGCCGAGATGGCCAAGCCGGCTGACTGGCTGGCCCGGATCGGCTGAGGGTGGGCGGAGGCCTCTCCCCGGCCGTCGCCGCGGTCCGCAATGCGGTGCGCGCGTTCGCTGGCCGGGTTCGCGCCGGGCGACCTGGTGCTCGCCGCGTGCTCGGGCGGTCCCGACTCGCTCGCGCTGGCCGCCGCGCTCGCGTTCGTGGCGCCGCGGGCCGGGCTCCGGGCCGGCGCGGTTACCGTCGATCACGGGCTCCAGGACGGCTCGGCCGACCGCGCGGCGGCGGTCGCGGCGGTGCTCGGCGGCCTCGGGCTCGACCCGGTGCGTCGCGGTCGCGGTGACGGTCGACGGCGGCGGCGGACCGGAGGCGGCGGCGCGGACGGCGCGCTACGCCGCGCTCGAGGCGGCGGCGGCCGACCTCGGCGCGGCGGCGGTGCTGCTCGGCCACACCCTCGACGATCAGGCCGAGACCGTGCTGCTCGGGCTCGCGCGCGGCTCGGGCGCGCGGTCGCTGGCGGGCATGCCGGCCGCGGCGCGGCATCTTCCTGCGGCCGCTGCTCGGCCTGCGCCGCCAGGGACGGCCGCGACGCCTGCGCGGCGCTCGGCCTCGCGCCGTGGGCGGACCCGCACAACGCCGACCGGCGGTTCGCCCGGGTGCGGGTCCGGCTTGACGCGCTGCCCGCGCTCGAGGCGGCGCTCGGGCCCGGGGTGGCCGAGGCGCTGGCGCGCACCGCCGATCAGCTGCGGGATGATGCCGAGGTACTGGACCAAATCGCTTCCTCCGAACGGTCCGCGAGTCCCCGCCTGATGTCGGCCGCGTCCCTGGCGGGGCTGCCCGGTGCGGTGCGCAGCCGGGTGCTGCGCTCGGCCGCGCTCGCGGCGGGCTGCCCGGCCACCGCGCTGACCTCGGCCCACGTCACCCGGATCGAGCGAGCTGGTCACGGACTGGCGCGGACAGCGCTGGATCGACCTGCCGGGCGGCGTCCGGGCGACGCGCCGGTCGGGGCAGGTCCTTTTCGAATTGGCCAAATAATTAACGGAATAGATAATCGTTTACTCGATGCGTAGCTATGGGAGCGTGGTGCATGGACGCCGCTGACATGGGGTCTGGGCTGAAGGAGGTCCTCATCACATCCGAGCAGCTCGGCCGCCGGACCGCGGAGCTGGCGGCGCAGATCGACGCCGACTACGCCGACCGCGACCCGCTGCTCGTCGGGGTGCTGAAGGGCGCGGTCATGGTGATGGCCGACCTCGCCCGGGCCATGCACCTGCCGGTCCAGATGGACTGGATGGCGGTCTCGTCGTACGGATCGGGCACCAAGTCGTCGGGCGTGGTGCGCATCCTGAAGGACCTCGACGCCGACATCAGCGGCCGGCACGTGCTGATCGTGGAGGACATCATCGACTCCGGCCTGACGCTGTCCTGGCTGGTGGGAAACCTCAAGTCGCGCAACCCGGCCTCGGTGGCGGTGTGCGCGATGCTGCGGAAGCCGTCCTCTGCGCAGATGGAGGTCGACGTCGCCTACACCGGGTTCGACGTGCCCGACGAGTTCGTGGTCGGCTACGGTCTCGACTACGCGGAGCGTTACCGTAACCTTCCATTTATCGGCACTCTGGCGCCCGAGGTCTACGGCGGGAACACAACCCGTTGAACATAGCGTTGATGTACCGTCAAGGGATCATTGTTGCTGTGTTGGGTACGGTCGGTAGTGCTTGCCGACGGTGCGGAGCAGGCATGGAGCAGTGCCGCCGGTGGTCGGCGGGACGTGAGGCTGGTCAGGAGGGAACGGCCCCGGGCCCTGGGGGTCGCTCGCAATGGAATTGAAGCGAATTTTCCGCGGACCGCTACTGCTGGTGCTGCTTGCGGTGCTGGTCATAACGATCACCTTGGGCTGGGCGAACTCCGGTAGCAGCTATCAGCAGGTAGACACCGGGAAAATCGTCACGCTGATCCAGCAGGGCCAAGTGAAGTCGGCCGTGCTCACCGACAAGAACCAGACGATCCAGGTCACCACCAAGAGCGGCCAGCAGTACGAGGCGGACTTCATCGCCGGCCAGGGTCAGGCGCTCCAGCAGGAGCTGCAGGCCCAGTACCAGGCGGGCAAGCTGCCCGGCAACTACAACGTGCAGATCCCCAAGACGAGCACGTTTGTGTCCATCCTCGAGACGTTCATCCCGTACATCATCATCGCGCTGTTCTTCTTCTTCCTGCTGAGTCAGATGCAGGGCGGCGGCTCCCGGGTGATGAACTTCGGCAAGTCGAAGGCGAAGCTGATCACCAAGGACACCCCGAAGACCACCTTCGCGGACGTGGCCGGCGCGGACGAGGCGATCGAGGAGCTCCACGAGATCAAGGAGTTCCTCCAGAACCCGGCCAAGTTCCAGGCGATCGGGGCCAAGATCCCCAAGGGCGTGCTGCTCTACGGTCCGCCCGGCACCGGCAAGACGCTGCTCGCCCGCGCGGTGGCAGGCGAGGCGGGCGTGCCGTTCTACTCGATCTCCGGCTCTGACTTCGTGGAGATGTTCGTCGGCGTCGGCGCCTCCCGGGTTCGCGACCTGTTCGAGCAGGCGAAGGCGAACGCCCCGTCGATCGTGTTCGTGGACGAGATCGACGCGGTCGGACGGCACCGCGGCGCGGGCCTCGGCGGCGGGCACGACGAGCGCGAGCAGACCCTCAACCAGATGCTGGTCGAGCTCGACGGCTTCGACACCAAGGGCGGCGTGATCGTGATCGCCGCCACCAACCGGCCCGACATCCTCGACCCGGCGCTGCTGCGCCCGGGGCGGTTCGACCGGCAGATCGTCGTGGCCCAGCCCGACCTGACCGGCCGCAAGGGCATCCTCAAGGTGCACGCCCGCGGCAAGCCGATCGCCCCCGACGCCGACCTGGACATCATCGCCAGGCGCACGCCGGGCTTCACCGGCGCGGACCTGGCCAACGTGATCAACGAGGCGGCGCTGCTGACCGCGCGCGGCAACGGCAAGCAGATCCACATGGCCGCGCTCGAGGAGGCCATCGACCGGGTGATGACCGGCCCCGAGCGCAAGAGCGTGCTGCTGTCGGAGGCTGAGCGGAAGCTGATCGCCTACCACGAGGGCGGCCACGCCCTGGTCGGGCACGCGATGGCCAATGCCGACCCGGTGCACAAGGTCACGATCATCCCGCGCGGCCGGGCACTCGGCTACACGATGGCGCTGCCGACCGAGGACAAGTTCCTCACCACCCGCGCCGAGATGCAGGACCAGCTGGCCATGCTGCTCGGCGGCAGGACGGCTGAGGAGATCATCTTCCACGAGCCGACCAGCGGCGCCGCCAACGACATCGAGAAGGCCACCCAGATCGCCCGGGCCATGGTCACCGAGTACGGCATGAGCGAGCGGCTCGGCGCGCGCAAGTTCGGCAGCGGCGACGCGGAGCCGTTCCTCGGCATGGACCGGTCGCACAGCCGGGACTACTCCGAGGAGATCGCCTCCGCGATCGACGAGGAGATCAAGCGGATGATCGAGGCCGCCCACGACGAGGCGTGGGAGGTGCTCGTCGAGTACCGCGACGTCCTCGACGCGCTCGTGCTGCGCCTGCTTGACAAGGAGACGGTGGCCAGGAAAGAGGTCCTCGAGCTGTTCGCCACCGTGCAGAAGCGGCCGTCGCGCGGCTCCTACACCGGCTACGGCAAGCGCCTGCCGTCCGACAAGCCGCCGGTCATGTCGCCCAAGGAGCTGGCGCTGGCCGCGAGCTCGGGGTCCGGCATCGACGGCATCCCCGGTCCGGCCAACGGCCAGGTGCTCGGCTACGGGCCCGGCGCCGAGGGCAACGACTAGGCGTGGCGCTAACCGAACAGCCGACCCCCGAGCACCCGGACCTGGATGAGGCGTCGGCGCAAGGGCTGTCGGCTGAGCTTGAGCCCATCGGCGAGCAGGCGCCCGTCGACCAGGACCGGATCAAGCGGGCGGTCCGCGAGATCCTGATCGCCGTCGGCGAGGATCCGGACCGGGATGGTCTCGCTCGACACCCCGGCCCGGGTCGCCCGGATGTACGCGGAGCAGTTCGCCGGGCTCCGGCAGCGCCCCGAGGACGTGCTCACGACCGTCTTCGACGCCGAGTACGACGAGATCGTGCTGGTGCGGGACATCGAGATCTACAGCATGTGCGAGCACCACCTGGTGCCCTTCTTCGGCAAGGCCCACATCGGCTACATCCCGAACGTCAAGGGCGAGATAACCGGGCTGTCCAAGCTGGCCCGGCTAGTCGACGTGTACGCCAGGCGCCCCCAGGTCCAGGAGCGGATCACCTGCCAGGTGGCCGACGCGATGATGCGGATCCTGGAGCCGCGCGGGGTGATCGTGGTGATCGAGTGCGAGCACCTGTGCATGTCCATGCGCGGGGTGCGCAAGCCGGGCGCGACGACCGTGACGTCCGCCGTCCGCGGGATCTTCCGCAAGGAGGCCAGGACCCGGGCCGAGGCGATGAGCCTCCTGTTTGGCAACCGGTGAATTATTCGGAAATGTTCTCCGTTTACACGCGGAGTTAATTCCCGATTTAGCGCGGCATTATTTGAACCGGTACCCTCGTGCGGGCGTCTAACTATGGGTGTGACCTGTCTTAACCAGTCGTTAGGTTATGCGCCGGTTGTTGGAGGTACCGTGTCTCAGGAGAACACGCGGTGGCGGTGCGGGCCGCCTGTCGTGGAGAAGGCTGCCGCAATGGTTACGACTATCTTCAGCAGACCGCGGATTCGGCCCGTGGCGGGTAAGCCATGAGTACGATGCTTCTCCGTGGTTCGGGGCCTGACAAGAGATCTGAGATGAGCGAGAGTAACTCTGCCGATCATGGCGACCGCAGGGCCGACTCTGCCGCACCGTGCCCACCGTGGCGAGAGGGGGGCAAGCGGCTCGCGTGGCTCCCTGCCGTCGCGTCGCTGCTGGTCTTCCTCATCGGCCTATCCGACATCCTGACGGTCTTCAAGCCGACAGTCGTCAGCCGGCTGCACAAGATCAAGCCGTTCGTGCCCGGCTTCCTGGCCAACGTCACCCGCACCTCCGACGTCATCGTCGGCCTGCTGCTGATCCTGCTCGCGCTCGGCCTGCGGCGGCGCAAGCGGCGGGCCTGGCAGGCGGTCCTGGCGCTGCTCGCGTTCGACATCGTCATCCACTTCATTCACTTCCCGCACCTGCCCCGTGAGATCTCGATCTCGGTCTCCTCGATCGTGGCGATCGTGCTGCTGGTGGCGCTGCTCTTCTTCCACCGCGAGTTCTACGCGATCGGCGATCCACGCACCCGGTGGAGCGTGCTGAACGTGTTCGTGGTGCTGGTCGTGGCGGACATCGCGATCGGCCTCGGCTATCTCTCGGTCGGCCCGCTGGCCGGGAACTACTCGCTCATCCGAGCGGCTGCAGGACGTTGTCTACGAGCTGGTCGGCGTCTACGGCCCGGTCCAGTGGGCCTCGGACGGCCGCAGCGACCTGTACCACCTGCTGACCAGCGCGCTCGGCCTGTTCACGCTCGTCGTCACCCTCTACCTGCTGTTGCGCTCGGCCCAGCCGAGACCGCGGCTCACCCAGTCTGACCGGGAGCGGATCAAGGACCTGCTCGACCGGCACGGCGACCGGGACTCGCTCGGGTACTTCGCGCTTCGCGACGACAAGAGCGTGATCTGGTCGCCGTCGGGCAAGGCGGGCGTCTGCTACCGGGTCGTCTCCGGAGTGATGCTGGCCTCCGGCGATCCGCTCGGCGACCCCGAGGCGTGGCCCGGCGCCATCACCGAGTTCCTGGCCGACGCGGCCAGGCACGCCTGGCGACCGGCCGTTATGGGCTGCAGCGAGCTCGGCGCCGAGGTGTGGTGCAGCGAGGGCGACCTGTCCGCCCTCGAGCTCGGGGACGAGGCGATCGTCAACGTCGCCGACTTCAGCCTGTCCGGTCGTTCCATGCGGAACGTCAGGCAGATGGTCAACCGGGTGGCCAAGAGCGGCTACAAGGCGGAGGTCCGCCGGGTCGGCGACATACCGAGACCGGAGCTCGACCGGATCATCAGCGCGGCCGACCACTGGCGGGGCAGCCACACCGAGCGGGGATTCTCGATGGCGCTCGGCCGCCTCGGCGGCCGCGGCGACGACGACTGCGTGCTGGTGACCGCGGAGGAGAACGGCGTGCTGCGGGCCGTGCTCCAGTTCGTGCCCTGGGGCCACGACGGCCTCTCGCTCGACCTCATGCGGCGGGACAGGAACGCCCAGGCGGGCCTGAACGACTTCCTGATCGTGGAGTCGATCAAGGCCGCGCCCGAGCTCGGCGTCAAGCGCCTGTCGCTGAACTTCGCGATGTTCCGGGCCGCCCTCGAGCGGGGCGAGAAGATCGGCGCTGGCCCGGTGCTCAAGGCCTGGCGGAACCTGCTGGTGTTCCTGTCCCGGTGGTTCCAGATCGAGTCGCTCTACAAGTTCAACGCGAAGTTCAGCCCGACCTGGGAGCCGAGGTTCTTCGTCTACCCGGGCGGGCGGGACGCGCCGCGGATCGCGTTCGCCGCCCTCGAGGCCGAGGCGTTCCTGGTCTGGCCGACGTTCGAGGTGAAGCGGTACGCCAGGCGGGTGGGCCGTCGGCTGGGCCTGCACAAGGTACGCCGCCGCTACCGCGCCCGCATGGCCGACCGCAGGTCGGCGCGTTCGACGGGGAACGTCGCTCGCGGCTGACATACGATTCCCGTTATGGTGAATGTGCCTGGTCTGGCCGGGACGCCGCCGGCGGGCCGCTGCCTGGTTATGGGCGTGGTCAACGTGACGCCGGACTCGTTCTCCGACGGCGGCCGCTGGTTCGGCGCCGCCGAGGCGATCGAGCACGGCCTCAGGATGGTGGCCGAGGGCGCGGACATCGTCGACGTGGGCGGCGAGTCGACCAGGCCGGGCGCGCAGCGCGTGCCGGCCGACGAGGAGCTGCGCCGGGTCAAGCCGGTCATCACCGAGTTGGTCGCGGCCGGTCTCGTCGTCAGCATCGACACCATGCGGGCCCAGGTGGCCGAGTGGGCCCTGGAGGCCGGCGTCAGCCTGGTCAACGATGTCAGCGGCGGCCTGGCCGACCCCTACATGCCCCGGCTGGTGGCGAAGGCGGGCGTGCCCTACGTGGTCGTGCACTGGCGCGGGCACAGCCACGACATGTACTCCCGCGCCGTCTACGCGGACGTGGTCCGCGAGGTCCACGACGAACTGGCCCAGCGGGTCGGCGCGGTGATCGCCGAGGGCGTCGACCCCTCCATGATCGTGCTCGACCCCGGTCTGGGGTTCAGCAAGAACCCGGCCCCGGTCGGCCCGGACGCGCACAACTGGCAGCTGGTGGCCGGCCTGCCCGAGCTGGCTCGGATCGGCGGCCGCGACTTCCCCGTCCTCGTCGGCGCCTCCCGCAAGCGGTACCTGAGCAGGCTGTTCGACGAGGCAGGGGGAGGGCAGCGGGCGTACCCGGAGAACGACGCGGCGACGGTGGCGATCACCGCGCTGTCGGCCGCGGCCGGCGCCTGGTGCGTCCGCGTCCACGAGGTCCCGGCCAACGCGGACGCGGTCCGGGTCGCCGCCGCCTACCGGGCCGCCCGCCCGATGACCGCCGTCGTGCTCGCCCTCGGCAGCAACCTGGGGGACCGGCAGGACATCCTCCAGGGGGCGGTGGACGCCATCGTCGGCCTGCCCGGGGTGCGGGTGACGGCGGTATCGCCGGTCTACGAGACCGTCCCGGTCGGCGGCCCGGCGCAGCCCGACTACCTCAACGCCGTCGTCCTCGCGGACGCCGCCCGGCCGGCCCGCGACCTGCTTGACCGATTGCACGAGATCGAGGCCGCGTTCGACCGGGTGCGCCTGGTGCGCTGGGGACCGCGCACGCTCGACATCGACATCATCACGTTCGAGGCGCGAGCGCAGCGACGACCCCGAGCTCACGCTGCCGCACCCGCGGGCGCACGAGCGGGCGTTCGTGCTCGCCCCCTGGCACGACGTCGATCCGGACGCGGAGCTGCCCGGGCACGGCCCGGTCGCCGAGCTCCTGGCGCAGGCCGACCGGCCGGCCTGCGCCGCTCCAGCCTGAATCTCGTGCTTCCGGAGGGGATGTCATGACCCCGACCAGGCCGCGCACGCTCGTGCTGATCGGGGTGATCGCCCTCGGGGTGACCTGGGCGCTGCTGACCGTCGTCTACGCCAGCCTGCCCCCGCTCACCTGGACCCTGGTGCCGGCCCTGCTGATCGGGGCCGCGCTTGAGGCCTGGACGGGCCGCGACCTGCGCGCTCGCATCCAGGGGCGGCGCGGGCGCCCGGCCGGTGCCGCTGCTGTTCGTCGCGCGGATGGTCGCCCTCGCCAAGGCCAGCTCGCAGGCGGCCGCGCTGCTGGCCGGGGTGAGCGCCGGGTTCGTGGGCTACCTGTCCGGGATGACCGACGCGCCGACGCCGCGGGCCGACCTGGTCGACGCCAGCGTCTCGTTCGGCGCGTCCCTCGTCCTGCTGGCGGCGGCGCTGTTCCTCGAGTACTGCTGCCGCGTCCCGAGGGACCCGCGGCGGCGACCGCGACGAGGAGACGCCCCCGCCGCCCCGCCCGTCCCCCTTCGACCATTGACATTCCCCGCACGCGGCTCTGCTTTCCCGCTCGCCGCCGGGCGCTTGAGGCCCCTGGCTCGCGGGCTATCCTTGTCAGGGCGTTTGCCAGGTAAGGGGGCTGTTCGGTACTGGTGGAAACTGGAGCTAGCGAGCATCCCGCTCGGCTGCGGGTCGGAGTCATCGGGCCCGGGCGGGTCGGGATGGCGCTCGCACGGGCGCTGGCGCAGGGCCGGCCATGAGATCACGGCCGTCGCCGCCGTCTCCGAGGCGTCCAAGCAGCGGGCCCGCGACAACTTCCCGCTGGCGCCGGCTGACCGAACCCGCGCAGGTGCTCGCGGACGCGGACCTGGTGCTGCTGACGGTCCCCGACGACGTGCTGCCTGGCCTGGTCGAGGGGCTGGCCGCGACCGGCGCGCCGTACGCCGGGCGGCTGGTCGCGCACGCCAGCGGCGCGCACGGGGTCCGGGTGCTCGACCCCGCCACCAGGGCCGGGGCGCTGCCGCTGGCGCTGCACCCGGTGATGACGTTCACCGGCCGCGAGGACGACGTGGACCGGATCAAGGGCGTCTGCTTCGGGGTGACCGCGCCCGATCCGCTCCGCGCGGCGGCCGAGGCGCTGGTGATCGAGATGGGCGGCGAGCCGGTGTTCATCGCCGAGGAGAACCGGCCGCTGTACCACGCGGCGCTCGCCTTCGCCGCCAACCACCTGGTCACGCTCGTGGCCGAGGCCGCCAGCCTGCTCGGGCAGGCCGGCGCGGACAATCCCGAGCGGATGCTCGGCCCGCTGCTCGGCGCCGCCCTCGACAACGCGCTGCAGGTTCGGCGACGCGGGCCTGACCGGGCCCGGTCGCGCGCGGCGACAGCAGCACCGTGGCCTCGCACCTGGCCGCCATCGAGGCGGCCGACCCGGGCGCGCTGCCCGCCTACCTCGCGCTGGCCAGGCTGACGGCCGACCGCGCGCTCGCAGCCGGCCGGCTCAGCGCGAGCGACGCCGAGCGCCTCCTCGACGTGCTTGGAGATCATCGATGATCGTCGCCAATACCCGGGCCGAGCTGTTTGCCGCGCGCGACAAGCTGGCCTGGCCGCAGGCCCGGTATCCTCGCCTCTCACCGGGCCTGCCCTCGGGGGTACGGGGGGTCGTCCCCCCGGGGGATATCTGGTTCTGGTGCCGACGATGGGCGCGCTGCACGACGGCCACCGGGCGCTGCTGCGGCGGGCCCGCGAGCTGGCCGGCCCGGGCGGCGCGGTCGCGGTCTCCATCTTCGTCAACCCGCTCCAGTTCGGCCCGAGCGAGGACCTGGACAAGTACCCGCGCACGCTGGACGCGGACCTCGCCGCCTGCGAGCAGGAGCAGGTGGACCTGGTGTTCGCGCCCGAGCGCGCGCGAGATGTACCCGCAGCGGCAGTTCGTCATGGTCGATCCCGGGCCGGCCGGCGAGATCCTCGAGGGCGAGTTCCGCCCGGGTTTCTTCCACGGCGTCCTGACCGTCGTGCTCAAGCTGTTCAGCCTGGTTCGCCCGGACATCGCCGTCTTCGGGCAGAAGGACGCGCAGCAGCTGGCCCTGGTCCGCGCGATGGTCGCCGACTTCGCGCTCGGGATCGAGATCGAGGCGGTGCCGACGGTGCGGGCGGCCGACGGGCTCGCGCTGTCGAGCAGGAACAAGTACCTGTCGGCGGGCGAACGGGCGGTGGCCCCGGTCCTGCACCGGGCGCTGGCCGCGGGGGCGGCGGCGGCGTCGGCCGGGCCCGCCGCGGTCCTCGCCGCCGCCGCCGGAGGCGCTTGACGCCGCCGGCGGGCCTCGGCCGCAGCCGACGCGACGCCCCGGGTTGACTACCTGGCCCTGGTGGACGCGCGCAGCTACCGGCCCGTTCCGGCCGAGCCCGATGGCGACTTGCGCCGGGGACGCAGTGCTGGCGATCGCCGCCCGGGTGGGCACCACCCGCCTCATCGACAACGTCATTGTGCGATTCGGGACGGAACGGCATGCTGCTGACGATTGACATCGGGAACACCAACACGGTGCTCGGCGTGTTCGACGGGGAGACGATCGTCGAGCACTGGCGGATCGCGACCGTCCCCGACCGCCCCGCCGACGAGATCGCGGTGGTGCTCTACGGCCTGCTGCAGCGGTCGGCGACGGTCAAGGAGCGGGACCTGCACGGGATCTCGCTCTGCTCGACCGTGCCCTCGGTGCTGCACGAGATGCGCGAGGTCTGCCGCCGGTACTTCCCGCAGCTGCCCGCCGTGGTCGTGCAGCCGGGGGTGAAGACCGGGGTGCCGATCAGGATGGACAACCCCAAGGAGGTCGGCAGCGACCGGATCATGAACTCGCTCGCCGCCGTTCACCTGTACGGCGGGCCCGCCATCGTGGTGGACTTCGGCACCTCGACCAACTTCGACGCGGTCAGCGCCCGCGGCGAGTTCGTGGGCGGCGCGCTCGCGCCCGGGATCGAGATCTCGGTCGACGCGCTGTCGCGCCGGGCCGCGCAGCTGCTGAAGGTCGAGCTGACCCGGCCGCCCCGGGTCATCGGCAAGAACACGGTGGAGGCGCTGCAGTCCGGGATCGTCTACGGGTTCGCCGGGACAGGTCGAGGGGATCGCGCGGCGGATGGCGGCCGAACTCGCGCCCGATGACCCGTCGGCCGTGACGGTGATCGCCACCGGCGGGCTGGCGGCGCTCGTCATCGACGAGGTGCCCATCATCGACGCGCACGAGCCGTGGCTCACGCTGATCGGCCTGCGGCTGGTCTGGGAGCGGAACGTCAGCGCCGGCGGCGCGGCGGCGGGCGCGGCGGTGCCGGCCCGGGCCCGGGCCGTCAGGAAACCAGCCGTCAGGAAACCGATGTGCCCAAGGGCGCGATCGCCGGTAACCTTCGGGCGTGACTGAAGAGACGGTCCCGGAGCAGGTACGCGTCCGGCTGGAGAAGCGTTCCCGGATGCTTTCATCCGGAATTGACCCTTATCCGGTGAGCTTACCCGCGGACCACGTCGGTGGCCCTGCTGCGGGACGAATACGGATCGCTGCCGCCGGACACCGCGACCGGGACGATCGCGGGCGTCGCCGGCCGGGTCATCCTGTCCCGGATCGGCGGCAAGCTCTGCTTCGCCACCCTGCGCGACGGGACCGGTGACATCCAGGTGATGATCTCGCTCGCGGGGGTGGGCGAGGACGCGCTGGCGGCGTGGAAGCGGGACGTCGACCTGGGCGACCACGTCGGGGTGACCGGCGAGGTCATCACGTCGCGGTCGGGCGAGCTCTCGGTGCTGGCGGACTCGTTCGCGATCACCGCCAAGTCGCTGCGGCCGCTGCCGGACAAGCACGCCGGGCTGACCGACCCCGAGTCGCGGGTCAGGCAGCGGTACGTGGACCTGATCGTCAACCCGCGCGCCCGGCAGCTGGCCGAGATGCGGTCGGCCGTGATCCAGTCGGTGCGGTCCGAGCTGGTGGCGCGCGGCTACATGGAGGTCGAGACGCCGGTGCTGACCGGCACCCACGGCGGGGCCAACGCGCGGCCGTTCGAGCACGCACTTCAACGCCTACGACGCGCAGGTCTACCTGCGGATCGCGCTCGAGCTGTACCTGAAGCGGCTGGTGGTCGGCGGGATCGAGTCGGTCTTCGAGATCGGGCGGAACTTCAGGAACGAGGGCGTCGACGCCACCCACAACCCCGAGTTCACCATGCTCGAGGCGTACCAGGCCTACGGCGACTACAACTCGATGGCGGAGCTGACCCAGGCGCTGGTGCAGGGGGCCGCGATCGCGGCGTTCGGCTCGACCGTGATCAGGCGGGCCGACGGGTCCGAGTACGACATCGGCGGCGAGTGGCGGTCGATCACGGTGCACGACGGCGATCTCGCTGGCGGTCGGCGAGCGAGGTCACCCCGGACACCCCGGAGGCGGTGCTCAGGGAGCTGTGCGCGAAGCTCGACGTGCCGCTGCAGCCCGGCGTGGAACCGGGCGCAGGTGCTCCTGGAGATGTACGAGCGGCTGGTGGAGAAGAAGACGGTCGAGCCGACGTTCTACCGGGACTTCCCGGTCGAGGTGTCGCCGCTGACCCGGCAGCACCGGTCCGACCCCCGGCTGGCGGAGAAGTGGGACCTGGTCGTGTTCGGCACCGAGCTCGCCACCGCCTACTCGGAGCTGGTCGACCCGGTGGTGCAGCGGGAGCGGCTCACCGCGCAGTCGCTGCTGGCCGCGGGCGGCGACGCGGAGGCGATGGAGCTCGACGAGGACTTCCTGCTCGCCCTCGAGTACGCGATGCCGCCCACGGGCGGCATGGGCATGGGCATGGACCGCCTGATGATCATGCTGACCGGCGAGAGCATCAGGGAGACGATCCTGTTCCCGTTCGTCAGGCCCTCGTAAGCGGGCGCGAACCGTCAAGGAACCCGTACGACGTCCTCCGTCGCACGGGTCTGCTTGACGCGGGCTCGGCTTGGCCCGCTAGGAGATCCGGACGGCCCCGTCGTACGGGTCCTGTTGATCGGCTGGACCATGCACGTTCTGGCCCGGGGCAGGCGCGTCCACCATCAGGCCGTCGCCGATGTAGATGCCCACGTGGTCTAGTCCGAAGAAGAACACCAGGTCACCAGGCTGAAGGTCGGTCTCGGAGACGTGCACGCCCAGGTTCCACAGGTCCCCGGTGTAGTGCGGGAGCGAGATCCCCTCCTGCGCGAAGGCCCAGACGACGAGGCCGGAGCAGTCGAACTCGCTCGGCCCGGCCGCGGCCCAGACGTACGGGTCGCCCATGCGCGGGTCAGCGCCGCCCGGAGCGCGATCTCGCCGACGGTGTTGCCGATCGGCAGCGGGTAGTTGGGGTAGCTCCCGGTCTGATCGAAGACGACCACCGCGGCCGACATCTCCGAGCTCTGTCGAGGACGTCCATCTTGGCGTTGATCTGGGAGACCTTGCTGTTGATCTGCTTCGTCAGCGCGTTGACGGTGGCGATCTCCTGCTTGGCGGCCTCCTGGGCCCGCTGGCCGCGGCGAGCTGCTCCCGCTGGAGCGTGGACGAGCCGCACGCCGGCCTGGTTGTCGACTTCCTGGACGGTGGACGCCTGGCTCAGGAACTGCCCCGGGTCGCCGCTGGTGAGCAGCTGCAGCGTGGGGTCCATCCCGCCGTTCATGTAGCCCATGGCGGCGAGCTGGGCGACCGCGGCCTGGCTGCCCGCCATCGCCTGCGTCCGCCTGCTTGGCCGCCTGCTTGGCGAAGTGCTCCTCGCTCTTGGCGTGCGAGATCTCGATCTTGAGGCCGTCGTACTGCTGGCTGAGGGAGTCCACTTGGTTGGATAGCTGCTTGGCTTCCGCCACCAGCGCGTTGAGAGACGGCTGAACGCGGACCGTCTGCGCCTGGCTCGCGCTGCCCTGCAAGAAGGACGGCGACGGAGGCGGCGGCCACGACAAGCGGTAGAACTCGGCTGACTGTACGCACGTCGATGCACGTTATTAGATGCAACTGCCGCTGGCGACCGACTCGCATGAATTTTTGCCTTTCTAACGGTATTCGGCGTTTCCCGGCGCGATCGCGAAGATGTGGTACGGCGCGCGAGCGGCTCCGCGTCGGGTTGGCTCGCCCGATGGCATTGAGGCGCTACAGTGGTGCCGCGATGGGGTACATAGTTAGGCAGGCGCGCACCAGGGATGTCCCGGAAATCCGCGCCCTGATCGACGAGAACGTTGGCTCGCGGCGGTTGCTCGACAAGCACACGGTGAACCTATACGAGGACATCCTCGAGTTCAGCGTGTCCGAGAGTTCCGACGACGGCGCCGTCGTCGGATGCGGGGCGCTGCATGTTATGTGGGAGGACCTCGCGGAGCTGCGCACCGTCGCCGTTCACCAGAGCATGCGCGGCGCGGGCATCGGGCACCTGATCGTCGACGACTTGCTCGACCGCGCCCGCCGGGTCGGCGTATCGCGGGTATTCGTGCTGACGTTTGCGGTCGACTTCTTCGGCCGTCACGGCTTCACCGAAATCAGCGGCACGCCGGTGGCGCCCGAGGTTTACGCAGAGTTGCTGCGCTCTTACGATGACGGCGTCGCCGAGTTCCTCGACCTGGACCGTGTGAAGCCCAACACACTGGGAAACACGCGCATGCTGCTCCGGCTCTAGGAAATTCGCCGATACCTGCCGCTTGGCGGCGATATGTTGCGCGTCGGCGGCTCGCCCGCGCCTGCGCTGCCGCCCGATCGGCCGACGGCGGCGGGTAGAGTGCCAGGTGCGGGCAGTTCACCAGCCGGGTCAGGTCGCCGCGGATGCCCGTGCCGGTCGCGACCGGCCGCTGCTGACCATGGGCCGAGGTAGCGTTATGTTGCAGGATCTTGCCGCACTTACACCGCCTGCGATTGTCTGCTGCCGCCGTTCTGATCGGCGCCTGGGCCATCGTGCGCCGTGAGCTGGCGCCAAAGCGCAAGGAACGCGCCGAGGCCGGAGGTGGCCGCGCGACGAGGAGCGGGCAGTTGACCGCGAGCACGGCAGAAGCTTATATTTCCCGACATCGGCGATTTATCTAGACTCGTCGCCGCGGCTATGCGCGCTGTTTCCGCGCTGCCGTTTGAGAAGCCCCGAGCGCATCATCCGATTGCGTCGATGACAACGGATTGCCGTCATGACAACGTGCGCTTGGGCGATATGCTAACTGTGCACCTATTGTCACGTGACGTAGCGCGGATGTCGCGGCGCGCTTGCGGTTTCGCTGAGTGCTTATTCAGTTCACCCAGAAGTTCCACCCCCCGGAATTGTGCTGGGCCATGGGCTGGGTATATGTTATTGCGATAATACTTACTCCGCAGAAGGGCTGAATCTCCATGGCACAGAAGGTGCAGGTACTACTGCTCGATGACCTCGACGGTAGTGAAGCGACCGAGACCGTGACCTTTGGTCTCGACGGCGTCTCCTATGAGATCGACCTGAGTTCCGGCAACGCCGGCCGCATCCGCAAAGAGCTCGCCCAGTATGTGGAGCACGCTCGCAAAGCGGGCAACGCGCAGGCCCGGCGGCGTCGTCAGCGCAACGGGGCGGGTCGCGAGCAGAGCGCGCGAATCCGCGAGTGGGCTAAGTCGCGCGGGTTCAAGGTGAACGAGCGCGGCCGCATCCCGGCCAACATCGTGGCCGAGTACGACGCCGCACACTAGAGGGCCGCCCGTCCGTCGCCGAGCCCTCCCTCGGCGCGGCGGTGACGGCCTCGCCTGGTGTAGCCGCTCCTTGGCGTAGCCAGCTCGTTCGCTTGCGGCGTACTTGGAACTATGGTGCGACTTCACGCTGTTGGATGGGATGAAGACGCGGAGTCCGGGGAACGTCTCCTGATAGTTGGCGCATAACGCGTTAAGCACAGGGTCGGGCACGCGGCTACCATGCGGAAGCAGGCAGGCACGCCGAAACCTGCCGGGATTCCCGCTGTGAGGAGAGCGACGACATGTTCGAGAGGTTCACCGACCGGGCGCGGCGGGTTGTAGTCCTGGCGCAAGAAGAAGCCAGGATGCTGAATCACAACTACATTGGCACTGAGCACATCCTGCTCGGCCTCATCCATGAGGGCGAGGGTGTGGCGGCCAAGGCGCTCGAGTCGCTAGGGATCAGCCTTGAGGCGGTCCGCCAGCAGGTCGAGGAGATCATCGGCCAGGGTCAGCAGGCGCCGTCGGGGCACATCCCGTTCACCCCCCGAGCCAAGAAGGTGCTTGAGCTCTCGCTGCGCGAGGCGCTGCAGCTCGGCCACAACTACATTGGCACGGAGCACATCCTGCTCGGCCTGATCCGGGAGGGCGACGGCGTCGCCGCCCAGGTCCTGGTCAAGCTTGGCGCCGACCTGAACCGGGTCCGCCAGCAGGTCATCCAGCTGCTCCACGGCTACCAGGGCAAGGAGCCAGGGCCGGCCGCGGCCGGCAGCGCCGAGGCCGCGCCGTCCACCTCGCTCGTGCTCGACCAGTTCGGCCGCAACCTGACCCAGGGCGCCCGCGAGGGCAAGCTCGACCCGGTGATCGGCCGGGAGAAGGAAATCGAGCGGGTCATGCAGGTGCTGTCCAGGCGCACCAAGAACAACCCGGTCCTGGTGGGCGCCCCCGGCGTCGGCAAGACCGCGGTGGTCGAGGGCCTGGCGCAGAAGATCGTCAAGGGCGAGGTGCCCGAGACGATCAAGGACAAGCAGCTCTACACGCTCGACCTCGGCGCGCTGGTGGCCGGCTCCCGGTACCGAGGCGACTTCGAGGAGCGGCTCAAGAAGGTACTCAAGGAGATCCGCACCCGGGGCGACATCATCCTGTTCATCGACGAGATCCACACCCTCGTCGGCGCGGGCGCGGCCGAGGGCGCGATCGACGCGGCCTCGATACTCAAGCCGATGCTGGCCCGGGGCGAGCTGCAGACGATCGGTGCCACCACGCTGGACGAGTACCGCAAGTACCTGGAGAAGGACGCCGCCCTCGAGCGCCGCTTCCAGCCCATCCAGGTCGCGGAGCCGACCATCGCGCACACCATCGAGATCCTCAAGGGCCTGCGCGACCGGTACGAGGCGCACCACCGGGTGTCCATCACCGACGGCGCCCTGGTCGCCTCGGCGCAGCTCGCCGACCGCTACATCAGCGACCGGTTCCTGCCGGACAAGGCGATCGACCTGATCGACGAGGCCGGGTCGCGGATGCGGATCCGCCGCATGACGGCGCCGCCGGACCTGCGCGAGTACGACGAGAAGATCGCCCAGGTGCGCAAGGAGAAGGAGTCGGCCATCGACTCCCAGGACTTCGAGAAGGCGGCCGCCCTCCGCGACACGGAGAAGCAGCTGCTGGCGAAGAAGGCCACCAGGGAGAAGGAGTGGAAGGCCGGCGACATGGACGTCGTCGCCGAGGTCAACGAGGAGCTCATCGCCGAGGTCCTCGCCACCGCGACCGGCATCCCCGTCTTCAAGCTGACCGAGGAAGAGTCGCAGCGGCTGCTCCGCATGGAGGACGAGCTGCACAAGCGGGTCATCGGCCAGAACGACGCCATCAAGGCGCTGTCGCAGGCCATCCGGCGTACCCGCGCCGGGCTGAAGGACCCGAAGCGTCCCGGTGGCTCGTTCATCTTCGCCGGGCCGTCCGGCGTCGGCAAGACCGAGCTGTCCAAGACGCTGGCGGAGTTCCTGTTCGGCGACGAGGACTCGCTGATCCAGCTCGACATGTCCGAGTACATGGAGAAGCACACGGTCTCCCGGCTGTTCGGCTCGCCGCCCGGCTACGTGGGCTACGAGGAGGGCGGCCAGCTGACCGAGAAGGTGCGGCGCAAGCCGTTCTCGGTGGTCCTGTTCGACGAGATCGAGAAGGCCCACCCGGACATCTTCAACTCGCTGCTGCAGATCCTCGAGGACGGGCGCCTCACCGACGCGCAGGGCCGGACGGTGGACTTCAAGAACACCGTGATCATCATGACCACGAACCTGGGGACGCGAGACATCTCCAAGGGCGTGTCGGTCGGCTTCGCCCGGCAGGGCGAGACCCGCGGGTCCTACGACCGGATGAAGGCGAAGGTCGGCGAGGAGCTCAAGCAGCACTTCCGGCCCGAGTTCCTGAACCGCGTCGATGACATCATCGTGTTCCACCAGCTGGAGCGGGACGAGATCTTCGAGATCGTGGACCTGATGATCGCCAAGGTCGACGACCGGATGCGGGACCGCGACATGGGGATCCTGCTGCGCCCGGCCGCCAAGCAGCTGCTCTCCGAGCGCGGGTTACGACCCGGTGCTCGGCGCGCGGCCGCTGCGCCGGACCATCCAGCGCGAGATCGAGGACATGCTGTCCGAGAAGATCCTGTTCGGGGAGCTGCGGCCGGGGACCAACGTCATCGTCGATGCCGAGGGCACCGGCGAGGAGGCGAAGTTCACCTTCCTCAGCGAGCCGAAGCCGGAATCGACGCCCGAGGCGATCGCGGTCGGCGCGGCGGTGGCGAGCGAGCCGCTGAGCGGCACCAACCCGCCCAGCGCGATCGTCCTCCGACGGCCCGGGCACCGCGACCGCGCTCAGCTAGGCGGTTCGGATCGAGCAGGCGGGGCCGGGAACGATGTTCCCGGCCCCGCTTCGCGTTTCCGCGCGCCCGGGTGGCACCGGGTCGCGGATAATGCTCGATATGTCCTCGGCCTACCTCGAACCGGTGCTCGGCTGGTACGCGGCCCCGCGCGCGATCTGCCGTGGCGGGCGCCGGGCGTCTCCGCCGTGGGCGGTGCTGGTCAGCGAGATCATGCTGCAGCAGACGCCGGTCAGCCGGGTGCTGCCCGCGTACCAGGCCTGGCTCGAACGGTGGCCGACGCCCGCGGCGCTCGCCGCCGATCCGGCCGGCGAGGCGGTGCGGCAGTGGGGGCGGCTCGGCTACCCCCGCCGGGCCCTGCGGCTGCACGAGACCGCCACGATCGTGACCGAGCGGCACGGCGGCGAGATCCCGTCGACCCGCGACGAGCTGCTGGCGCTGCCGGGGATCGGCGCGTACACCGCCGCCGCCGTCGCCGTTTTCGCGTTCGGCCGCAGGCACGCCGTCCTCGACACGAACGTCCGGCGGGTGCTGACCCGGCTGGGATCCGGCCGCGAGTTCCCCGGTCCGCAGCCGTCGACGGCGGAGTACCGGTTCGCCGAGTCGCTGCTGCCGCCGGACGCGGCGATCGCCGCCCGCTGGTCGGTCGCGGTCATGGAGCTCGGCGCGCTCACCTGCACGGCCGCGTCGCCGAGATGCGACGACTGCCCGGTCGCGGCCCAGTGCGCGTGGCTCGCACGCGGCCGCCCGGCGGCCGAGGTCAGGCCCGTCGGCCAGCGCTACGAAGGCACCGACCGTCAGTGCCGCGGCCGCCTGCTCGCGGTCCTGCGGGATTCGCGCGAGCCGGTGGCGCTGGCCCGCTTCGACCTCGTCTGGCCCGATGACACCCAGCGTGCCCGCGCCCTCGACGGCCTGGTGACCGACGGGCTGGTCGACCCGCTCCCGGACGGCCGCTTCGCCCTTCCGGCCTGACCGCCGACAGGCGCGGCCGGCGCGTCGGCGAATCGGGCCGATACCAGTCGCATACTTTCCGTATGTGGATGGATTCGGATCGTGACGAAGATGGCGAGGACGACTACGACGCGCGACCTGACCCAGGGGCCGTCCGGAGACCCCAACGCCTACTGGCGGCGGCGTTTCTTCATCCTCGGCGGCGGGGATCGCCGTCGTCGGGCTGTGCGTCTGGCTGTTCCCCGGCGGCCACCAGGCGACGCCGCTGGCCTCGGCCACCGCCCAGGCGTCGATGGCGGCGCTCGACCAACGGCAGGGAGCTCCCGGCCGGCGGCGTACGGCAGCACCTGGCCCGGCCCGACGCCGAAGAAGACGGCGACGCCAACGCCGCGGCCAGCGCACGCCGGCCAAGAGCGCTGACCGGCGCAAGGCCGCCGACCCGCGGCTATCCGACCGCCAGCCCGAGCCCGACGCCGTCGGCGTCCGCCTCGGTCGCCGGCCAAGGGCCCGCGCTGCGCGCCTGCGGACATCGTGCTCAGCCTGTTCACCGGCCAGCCGAGCTACGGCCGGGGCGCGTCGCCGAAGTTCGACGTCTACGCGGTGTCGACCTCGTCCGCCGCCTGCACGCTCAGCTACGGGCCGGGCTCGGTGCAGGTGGTGGTGACCAGGCACGGGCGGGTGGTGTGGGACTCGGCCGCGTGCAAGCCGCAGGCCGCCGCCGCCGTGCGGTTCACCCTCGGCGTTCCGCAGGTGCTCTCGATCACCTGGAACCGCCAGGCCGAGCGGGCCCTCGGGGTGCGCGGGCACGCTGCCGGCCGGCGCCTCGGGCACGTTCGACGCGGTCGCGCTGACCGACGGCCAGTCCAGCCCGGTCCGCTCGTTCACGCTCTCCGGCTAGCCCCGGAAGGCGGCCCTCATGGCCTCGCGCACGTCGCTGACCTCGCAGACCTCCATCGCCGAGTCGGCTGGGTACCCGTTGCCGGCCGAGCCGACGGGCACGATCGCCTGACGGAATCCCATCCGCTCGGCCTCGGCCACCCGGCGCGGCACGCCGACGACGTTGCGCACCTCGCTCGCCAGGCCGACCTCGCCGACCACGATCAGACCGGGCGGCAGGGCCAGGCCCGCCACCGAGCTCGCGAGCGCGAGCGCGACCGCGAGGTCGACCGACGGCTCGGTGAGGCGGACGCCGCCCACGGTCGCGGCGTAGACGTCGGACTTGCCGATCTTGACGTCGGCCCGGCGCTGCAGCACCGCCAGCACCATGCCGACCCGGGAGGCGTCGAGCCCGGAGGTGACCCGCTTGCGGCACGTCGAGCACGGACGGCGCCGACCAGCGCCTGCACCTCGGCCAGCAGCGGCCGCCGTCCCTCGAGGGTGACGGTCACGCAGGTGCCAGGCACCGGCTCGCTGTGCCGGGAGAGGAACAGGCCGCTCGGGTCGGCCAGCCCGATCAGGCCGTACTCGCCGAGGTCGAAGCAGCCCACCTCGTCGGTCGGGCCGTACCGGTTCTTGACCGCGCGGACCATCCGCAGCCGCGAGTGCCGGTCGCCCTCGAAGTGCAGCACCACGTCGACCAGGTGCTCCAGGGTGCGCGGGCCGGCCACCGAGCCGTCCTTGGTCACGTGGCCGACCAGGATGGTCGACATCCCGCGCTGCTTGGCCACCGCGATCAGCGCCGCCGCGACCTCGCGGACCTGGGTGACGCCGCCGGGCACGCCGTCGACGTCGCCCGCCGCGATCGTCTGCACCGAGTCGATGATCAGCAGCCGCGGCGAGCACCGCCTCGACGTGGCTGATGACCGCGTCCAGGTCGGTCTCGGCCGCCAGGTACAGGTTCTCGTGGATGGCGCCGAGCCGGTCCGCGCGCAGCCGGACCTGCGCGGCCGACTCCTCGCCGGTGATGTAGAGGACCGGGCCCTCGGCGGCGACGAGCGCGCCCGCCTCGAGCAGCAGGGTGGACTTGCCGACCCCGGGCTCGCCCGCGAGCAGCAGCACCGCGCCGGGGACCAGGCCGCCGCCGAGCACCCGGTCGAGCTCGTCAAGCCCGGTCGGCCGGGCGGCCGCGTGGGCCGCGTCGACCTGCCCGATCGGCATCGCCGCGGTCGACACCGGCCCGCCGCCGAGCCGCCCGGCGCCGCCCGCCCCGCCGCCGTAGGCGGCCGCCCGGATGCCGGCCCGGACCAGCCGCGGCACCGCCGCCTCGGCGACCGTGCCCCAGGCCTGGCACTCGCCGCACCGCCCGACCCACTTCGGCGCCTGCCAGCCGCACTCGCTGCACCGGAACGCCGCCGTCGACTTCGCCATGCCCGCACCACTATCGGCGGGGTCCGACATTCGACAGCCCGCGCGACCCGCCGCGTAAGCTGAGGCTGGTGAACGATGCGGCGACGGGAGGAGAACGCGATGACCGCGCTGCCCGCGATACCCGTTGTGCTGTCTTCCTCGTCGGTCTACCCGGAGAAGACGCCCGACGCCTTCGACGCCGCCGCCAAGCTCGGCTACGACGGGGTCGAGGTGATGGTCTACACCGACCCGGTGAGCCAGTCCGGCGACGCCCTGGCCCGGCTGGTGGACTACCACCAGGTGCCGGTGCTGGCGGTGCACGCGCCCGGCCTGCTCCTCACCCAGCTGGTCTGGGGGCGCGAGCCGTGGTCGAAGCTGCTGCGGGCCAAGGACCTGGCCGAGCGGCTTGGCGCCAAGGTCGTCGTCGTCCACCCGCCGTTCCGCTGGCAGCGCGAGTACACCAAGGGGTTCGAGGAGGGCATCTCGAAGATGTCGGAGGAGACCGACGTGATCTTCGCGGTGGAGAACATGTTCCCGATCAGGTCCGGGGCGACCGAGATCTCCGGCTACGCGCCGCACTGGGATCCGACCAAGCTCGACGTGCCCAACGTCACCCTCGACCTGTCGCACACCGCCGCCTCCGCCTCCGACGCGATCGTGATGGCCAACGACGTCGGCACCCGGCTGGCGCACATCCACCTGGCCGACGGCACCGGCGTGTCGAGCGGCCCGGTCCCCGACGAGCACCTGGTACCCGGCCGGGGCAAGCAGCCCTGCGCCGAGCTGCTGCGCGGCATCGCCGCCACCGGCTACCAGGGCATGGTGGTGGCCGAGGTGAACACCCGGCACGCCCCGTCCAGGGAGGTCCGCCGGGCGGACCTGGTCGAGACGCTCGCCTTCGCCAGAACCCACCTGTCCCAGGTGCCGTCCGCTGAGCCCGCGCTTGCTCGAGGATTTGCAACTGCAAGCAGGCGAGCTAAAATGTTATCTATGGCGAACATGAACAGCATCGGGGAGTACATCAGGCAGCAGCGCGAGCAGGCGAAGATCTCCCTCCGCCAGCTCGCCGAGCAGGCCGGCGTCTCCAATCCGTACCTGAGCCAGGTCGAGCGCGGGCTGCGCAAGCCGTCAGCGGACATCCTGCAGCAGATCGCCAAGGGGCTGCGGATCTCGGCCGAGGCGCTCTACGTGCAGGCGGGCATCCTCGAGGACCGGCCGGGCGACTCCGGCGTCAGGTCGGCCCTGCTGACCGACCCGCAGCTCACCGAGCGGCAGAAGCAGGTGCTGATCGAGATCTACGAGTCCTTCACCAAGGAGTCGCAGAAGCCGCCGACGGCCGAGGTGGTCGCGATCACGCGCGACCAGTCGACGCCGAGCGAGACCGCGACGCCGGCCGAGCCGGTCGACGCCACCTGGACCGACGCCGCCGGCACGGCCGCTGACACCGCCGCCGACCGCCGCCGCGGCTGACGCCGCGGCAGCCTTCGGAGCCGTCGAAGACCGACGGTCCGGGCGAATCTGTCTAACTGGCCGCGACACAAGGTAGCGTGGAATCGTGCTTTCAATCGTGGGCAATGGCGCGTACGCTCCGCTCTCCTACTTCTTCGTGGCGCTCGCGGTCGCGGCGTTCGTCGTCGAGGCGTGGGCGTTTATCGACGCCATCATCAGGCCCGCCCCGGCCTTCGTCGCGGCCGGCAAGCAGACCAAGCCGATCTGGCTGATCATCCTCGGCGTGGCCTTCGTGCTCGGGCTCTACACCGCCGCGTACGGCGGCGTCACCGGGATCCTGTCGGTGATCGCCTTCGTCGCCGCCGCGGTCTACCTGGCCGACGTCCGGCCGAAGGTCCGCGAGTTCAAGCGCGGCAGCTCGACCCACAACGGCCCGTACGGTCCCTGGTAAATCAAATTCAAAGTCTAAGTTTTTCCTAACGGACCGTTGCTCCGCCTGATACCGCCAGCTCCCGGATGACTCGGGTCGGCCGAACGGGTGAAACAGCGGTCCGTTCGACCTGCTGATGTTGATCTTGATCTGGCCTTAACGGCGTGACCAGCAGCAGCAGCGGCGTCGCGACGACCAGCGCGGCCGTCAGGACGACCGCCGCCTGGGCGGCCCGCGACAGCGGCGGCGGCGGGGTCAGCAGCCGGCAGCACCCGGGCGGTGAGCTCGCCCTCGGCCACCGCGCAGGGCCCCGGCCGGGGCGCACGTCGGCGCCCGCGGTGCCGAAGCGGACCAGCGCGGTGGCCAGCTCCTTGGGCAGCAGCCCGCGGACCCGCAGCGCCCGGTCGTCGGCCATCATCTCGACCAGCAGCGCGACCGTCCGGTGGGCCTGGGCCACGCCGGCCGACCGCGGGAACGCGCGGCGCAGCGAGGTGAACGGGATCAGCACCAGGTCGTGCCGGGCGCGCAGGTGGGCGCGCTCATGGGCGAGGACCGCGGTCAGCTCGGCCGGGGCGAGCAGGTCGAGCGTGCCGACGCTGACGACGATCTGCGAGCGGATGCCCGGCAGGCAGTAGGCCGCCGCGGCCGGGTAGTCGATCACCAGCGCCCCGGGGACCTTCGGATCGCCGTGCGCGAGCAGCGCGAGCAGCTCGCGCTGCCGGCGTCGCGCGCCGATCGCGTCGGCGAACGCCACCACCAGCACCGAGTAGAGCACCGCGAGCAGGGCGAAGCCGGCCGTGAGGAAGATCAGCCGCAGGGCGGTCAGCAGCGGCGACTGGTGCGGTGCGATCAGCTGGCCGGACTCGACCCGCCCGACCAGCACGGCCAGCCCGCCGATGACGCCGACGTGGTTGCCGGGGCCGCTGACGCCGATCGCGAGCAGCGCGCCGACGGCGGCCAGGCCGCCGGCCAGGCCGAGCGCCTGCCACAGCAAAATCGCGGCCGCCGGGGACCTGCGCGGCCAGGAGGCGCGCAACATCGCGCGTGCGCTCCGCACGCTTCCCACGGCGACCGCGGCTAGTAGTACCGCGTCGGCCAGTGCCCTCATAATTCGATCCCGATATCTCCTTCTACGCGGAGCTCGCCGGAGTCCTGCTCGTGCCCCTCCGTGCGCCGCCAGCGCCTCGCGGAGTACTTCCGCCTCGTCGCCGGACACGCTCTGCGCGAACCGCGCGAGCGCGGCCACCCGGTCGCCGGTCTGGTCGAGCGCCGTCAGCATCAGCTCGGCCACGTAGGCCTCCCTGGTCGCCGCCGGCCGGTACCGCCAGGCCCGGCCGTCCCGCTCCCTGCGAGCGAAACCCTTCTTCGCAAGCCGGTCAAGCACCGTCATCACGGTGGTGTGAGCCAGTTCGCGCTGGTCGAGCCCGTTACTGACCTGTCTGACGGTCAGCGCTGAATCCGTCTGCCAGAGGACTTCCATAATGGCACGTTCGAGGTCGCCCAGCCTGTTCACACGATAACTGTACCGTTGACGGCGGATTCCGAAACCAGTCCCCCCGGGTCGGCCGCCAGCGGGGACTTCGCGATTTGCACGCAGCCGACGATGATCAGCGCGAGCGCGACGATCTGCGGGAGCAGCCACCAGCCGCCCCGCAATTCCTCGTTGAACAGGGTGACGCCGAAGGCGATGCTGATCAGCGCGTCGCCGACGGTGAGCATCGGCTGCGAGGCGACGAGGGAGCCGGCCTGCAGCGCGTTCTGCAACAGGAACAGCGACCCGACGCCGGCCACCGCGACCGCGTAGATGTGCCAGCTGGTGAAGAAATCGACCGCGCCCGCCGCTCAGGTCGGCCATCGCGTTCTTAATCAGCGCCGCGGTCAGCGCGTAGCCGCAGGCGGCGGCGAGCCCCAGCAGGGCCGCGCGGGGCTCTCCCTTGGTGCCGGTCGCCAGGATGATCAGCACGGCCTCGAAGCACGGCGATGACGATCAGCGCGATGATCCAGCTCGTGGTCCGAGGCGCTGTCGCTGGCGCCGCTCGGCTGGGCGATCGCCAGCCCGACGCCGAGGGCGGCGGTGGTGGTCCCGATGGCGATCCAGGGCAGCCGGCGCAGCGCCTCGCGGTTGTGGTTGGCGAGCGCGGCCAGCACCAGCGTGACCGGCAGCTCGATGATGAAGATCGGCTGCACCAGGGCGATCGGCCCGGTCGCGAGCGCCGCCGCCTGGGCGACCGCGGCGACGATGACCATGCCGATGCCGGCCAGCCAGACCCGGCGCTTGATCAGGTCGGCGATGAGCGACACGTGCATGGACCGGTCGTTCGGCACCTGGGCGGCCGCCCGGCGCTGCAGGACCGACGCGCACGCGTTGCTGGCGGCGGTGAGCAGCGCGAAGAACACGCAGACGACCGTGTGCACGGCGATCGGATGGAGGTGCACCTGGATTCCGGCCTCGGTCAGCCCCGACGTTGAGCCCGTTCACGGCGGGCTGTCCGTCTCGGCCGTCGGACTGGCCGTCGGAGTCCGGGCGCAGGGCGGCGAACGGGCGCAGGTTGGCCAGGCTCTCCCCGCGCTTCTCCCGCCAGGCCCACTCCCGCCTGATGGCGGAGGCGAAACCGATCATCAGCGCCTCGTTGAACGCCTCGTCGGAGTAGCTGAGCACGCAGCCGAGCAGCCGGTCGATCTCCGCCTCGTTGATGGCGGCCAGCGGCAGCCGTCCGGTCAGGTAGACGTCGCCGGTCCGGTCGAGCGCGAAGTGCACGCCGTACATGCGGGAGCTGCGCTCGAGCAGGAAGCGGTAGAACGCCGCGTGGTTCTCGTCCGGCTGGCGGCAGAAGAAGGCCTCGACCTGAAGGCTGTGGTCCCCGGCGATCAGCCAGGTCATAGTGGCGAGCTTATGCTCTCCCTCGAGGCGGACCAGGTACGCGCCCGGCGGCTGGCGCTCGTAGCTCAGGCCCAGGCCGTCGAGCACGCCGCCGAGGACGTCGGCGGCGGCGGAGTTGCTTCTGCTCCATCAGCGGCTAACGCCCTTACCCGGGCCGCGCGGGAGACAACCGCCTCGTCCATGGCACCGGTATACACCTTGGCCAGCCGGTCCACGGTCGCGGACCAGCCGAAGGCGGACGCGTGTCGCCGAGCGCCCTCCGACAGGGCCTGGAGCTGCCCGGGCGCCTTGATGAGGCGCCTGACGACCCGCGCCCAGTCGGCCGGGTCGTGCCCGTCCACCAGGACGCCGGAGTGGCCGTCGCTGACGACGGTGCGCAGGCCGCCCACCCGGGCCGCCACGACCGGGGTGCCGCAGGCCTGCGCCTCCAGCGCCACCAGCCCGAACGACTCCGAGTGGGAGGGGGTGAGCACCATCGTGGCCGCCCGGTACCACTGCGCGAGCTCGGCCTGCGGGCACGGCGGCTCGAAGCGCACGTTGTCGCTGATCCCGAGGTGCGCGGCCAGCTCGCGCATCCCGTCCGGGTCGGCCCGCTGCTGCCGCCCGCTCGGCCCGCCGACGAGCACGACGCGCAGCGTGCCGGCGCAGCTCGGGGCTCGCCTCGATGAGCTTGGCGGCCGTCTTGAGCGCGACGTCCGGGCCCTTGAGCGGCTGCACGCGGCCGACGAAGAGCAGCACGACCGCGTCCTCGGCGAGGCCGAATCGCCTTCTGGCCTCGCGCTTGGACTGCGCGTCGCCCGGCTGGAAGACGCTGAGGTCGGCGCCGGGGTTGACGGTCTGCACCTTGGCCGGGTCGGCGCCGTAGAGCTCGGTCAGCTGGCGCGCTTCCTCGGCCGTGTTGGCGATCAGCCGGTCGGCCGCCGCGATCACGTCGAGCTCGCCGCTGATCCGCTCCTGCGGCTCGGCGGTCTCGCCGACCGCGAGGGCCGCGTTCTTGACCTTGCCGAGCGTGTGCATGGACTGCACCAGCGGCACCCCCCAGCGCTCCTTGGCGGCCGCGCCGACCTTGCCCGACAGCCAGTAGTGCGCGTGCACGAGGTCGTACTTGCCGGGCTCGGCGGCCGCCTCGGCCCGCAGCACCTCGAGGGTGAACTGGCAGACCTGGGCGGGCAGGTCGGTCTTGTCCAGCTCCTCGAACGGGCCCGCCACGACGCTGCGGACGAGCACCCCGGGAACGAGCTCGGCCAGCGGCGGGGTGTCACGGCAGACCGCCCGGGTGAAGATCTCCACCTCGGTGCCCCGGTCCGCGAGCCGCTTGGCGACCTCGACCACGTAAACGTTCAGGCCGCCCGCGTCGCCGGTGCCCGGCTGGTCGAGCGGGGACGTATGGACGCTGAGCGTGGCGATCCGCCGTGGAACGCGAAGGGGCAGCGTGGACACAGATGTAACCAACCGCACGAATGCTGATTTCCTTCCCTGTACTTGCGGCATCCGCTCGCCGCCCGGGTTCGGCCGACCGTGTCGCTCGTTGATACCTCTATGTTGGCGCGCGGCGGCCCAAGCTAGGCTTGGCGGCATGGGAACCCTCGTGCTTGTGCGCCATGGTGAGAGTGAATGGAACTCGAAGGGCCTGTTCACCGGCTGGGTAGATGTCGGGCTCGCGCGCGAAGGGCGTGCAGGAGGCGTCGGCCGCCGGGCGGATGCTCGTCGACGCCGGGCTGCGGCCCGACGTCGTGCATACCTCGGTGCTGACCCGCGCCATCTCGACCGCGAACATCGCGCTTGAGGCGGCCGGGCTCGGCTGGCTGCCGGTCCGCCGCTCGTGGCGGCTGAACGAGCGGCACTACGGCGCGCTGCAGGGCAAGGACAAGGCGCAGACGCGCGAGGAGTTCGGCGACGAGCAGTTCATGACCTGGCGCCGCTCCTACGACGTCCCGCCGCCGCCGATCGCCGACGACGACCCGCTCTCGCAGGCCGGCGATCCCCGCTACGCGACGCTGCCGCCCGAGCTCATGCCGCGCACCGAGTGCCTGCAAGGACGTTCTCGGGCGGTTCCTGCCCTACTGGTACGACGCGATCGTGCCCGACCTCGCGGCCGGCCGGACGGTGCTGGTGGTGGCGCACGGCAACTCGCTGCGCGCGCTGGTCAAGCACCTGGACGGGATCAGCGACGAGGCGATCGCCGAGCTGAACATCCCGACCGGCATCCCGCTGCTCTACGAGCTCGACGCGGCGTTCAGGCCCACCGTCGCCCGGCGGGCGCTACCTGGACCCGGAGGCGGCCGCCACGGCGGCCGAGGCCGTTAAGAACCAGGGTCGGTAAGAGCCGCCAATCCGTGAACGACGCGGGCCTGGGAAGTGTCGGTGGGTAGAGGCGAAGTGAACTTCCGGAGAAGAGTGACATTTCGCGCGATCTCCGGATTGTGGCGGCCCCGGCTGGTCCGCATACCATCAGATACGTGAGTATGGACTGGTCACGCCGGTGCGCGCCGCTCGGGCGGCAAACGTCAGGGCGCTCGGCACCCGGCGTGGAGTGGCCGGCATGGCGATAAGGACGCGAGCGGGCAGCGGCGTACGGCAGCAGAAGAGCGCCCGGCTCAGGGCCGCTCAGCAGCCCGCCAAGCTGCCGCCAGGCATCGCCTCGGTGCTTGTCCGTGCTCTCCTCGTCCGCGGTCGTCGTGGACAGCGAGGACCGGGTGCTGCGCGCGAGCGCGGCCGCCCGCGCGTTCGGGATCGTCAAGGGCGACCGGCTCATGGTGAGCGAGCTGGCCGCCCTCGCCCGGCAGGTCCGGCGGGACGGCGAGATCCGCGAGGCCGAGTTCGAGGTGCCGGTGACGCGCTTCGGCGGCCGCACCACCACGTTCGCGGTCCGGGTGGCCCCGCTGTCGGGGACCGTCGGCGGCGGCGGACTGGTCCTTGTGCTGGCCGAGGACCGGACCGAGAGCCAGCGGGTCGAGCAGGTCAGGCGGGACTTCGTGGCCAACGTCAGCCACGAGCTGAAGACCCCGGTGGGCGCGCTCGCGCTGCTGGCGGAGACGATCGAGGACGCCGCCGACGACGAGGAGGCGGTCCGCCGGTTCGCGGGCCGGATGCGGCAGGAGGCGGCCAGGCTCACGTTCCTGGTCCAGGACCTGATCACGCTGTCCCGGATCCAGGCGGCCGAGCCGGTCCCCGATCCCGCGCCCGGTGCCGGTGGACGCGGTCGTCGCCGAGGCGCTCGACCGGTGCCGGATGAAGGCGAACGCGCGGGGCATCACGCTGGCGTCCATCGGCGTGCGCGGGCTGAGCGTCCTCGGCGAGGAGGACCTGCTGGTCACCGCGGTGCGGAACCTGCTCGAGAACGCGGTCGTCTACAGCCCGGAGCGCACCCGGGTCGTCGTGTGCGTCAAGAAGCCGGGCGACGGCGGCGTGGAGATCAGCGTGACCGACCAGGGGATCGGCATCCCCGAGCGTGACCTTGAACGAATCTTCGAGCGCTTCTACCGCGTCGACCCGGCCCGCTCGCGGGCCACCGGCGGCACCGGGCTCGGGCTCGCCATCGTGAAGCACGTGACGGCCGCGCACGGCGGCCGGGTCATGGTGCGGAGCGTGGAGGGCGCCGGATCCACCTTCACCCTGTGGCTACCACTGCGGAGCGATCATGACGGCACCAGCCCCGACCGGGCCCACGCCTAGACCCTTTTCCCTGGATTTCGGCTACCCCGTCAGGAGGACTTCGGTGACACGCGTGCTGGTAGTGGAGGACGAGGAGTCGTTTAGCGATGCGATCTCGTACATGCTCCGCAAGGAGGGCTTCGAGGTGGCGGTCTGCGCCACCGGCCCGGACGCGCTCGACACCTTCGACCGGACCGGCGCCGACCTGGTGCTGCTTGACCTGATGCTGCCCGGCCTGCCCGGCAGCGAGGTGTGCCGATCGCTGCGCGAGCGGTCGAGCGTGCCGGTCATCATGCTGACCGCCAAGGACAGCGAGATCGACAAGGTGGTCGGCCTTGAGCTCGGCGCCGACGACTACGTGACCAAGCCGTTCTCGTCCCGCGAGCTGGTGGCGCGGATGCGGGCGGTGCTGCGGCGGCGCGGCGACGTCGAGGAGGTGGCCGACGCGCACCCTCGAGGCCGGGCCGGTCCGGATGGACGTGGAGCGGCACGTGGTCAGCGTCCGCGGCGACCAGGTCCAGCTCCCGCTGAAGGAGTTCGAGCTGCTCCAGGTGCTGCTCCGCAACGCCGACCGGGTGCTCACCCGGATGCAGCTCATCGACCGGGTGTGGGGCGCCGACTACGTGGGCGACACCAAGACCCTGGACGTGCACATCAAGCGGCTGCGGGCCAAGATCGAGACCGACCCGGCCAAGCCGCGGCACATCGTCACCGTGCGCGGGCTCGGGTACAAGTTCGAGTCGGTCGGCTGACCGCCCCGATACGAGACGCAAGGCAAAAGCCGCTGCGGCTCGGTCGGGACCGGCCGCAGCGGCTTTTGCCTGCCTGGTTACGACGCAGACGGCGACGGGCTCGCGGACCCGGTCGCCGCGCCGGTGGAGCCGGCCGCGGTCGTGGTGGTGGCGGCGGGCGCGCTGGCGGGCGCGCTCGGGGCCGGCGAGTAGGTCGACCAGTAGTAACGACTGCGGCTGCACCGGGACCTGAAGCGTCACCGGGCCCGCGTTCTTGAACTGCAGCGTCACCGTGACGTAGCCGCCGGAGGTGAGCGGCGAGGACAGGTTCGTGAGCACCGCCGACGGCTGCGGACCGGTCAGGTTGACGGGGGTCTCCGACGGGAGCGCGACCGTGCCGCCGTCGAGGGCCACGCTGGCCGCCCCGGCCGCCGTGGCGCTTTCCAGCGTGTCGCCGGTCCCGCCGTCGTTGAACAGCGACATGAACAGGCTCGCGGACGAGCCCGCGGGCAGCGTCGAGCCGGACGGGGCACCGAGCACGAAGACGTTGGTGATCCTGATCCCGTTGACGACCGTCTGCGTCCCGGCCGACGCGGCGTGGAACTCAAGCGTCGGGGCGCCGTTGCCGGCCTCACATCCGGCGATGGCCGGCATCAGCAGGGCCAGCGCGCCTGCTCCAAGGAGCAGGCGGCCAGCGGCGGTCTTGCCGAAGCGTGCGCGGATCACGGCGAAATGCCTCCTCGTTCAATGCCGACGAGAGGTATGAGCACTCTCGCTACGTCTGTAGTGGCCTGGCAGTCCACTACAGGCCGTAGAAATCGTATCGGCTCGCTCCGCGCCGGATACGCGGGGGTGAGCGACTGAGCTCAGCCGCGCTGGGGCCCGCGGTCGGGTTGGCCCGGGCGCTCGGCGTGACCTGCCGACCTGGCGCCGGGCGACGTTCAGCTCGCCCAGCGTCAGGTCCAGCTGGAAGTCGCCGGCGAGGTTCCTGCGGACCTCGGCGGTGGCGTCGCTGAAGACGAGCAGCACGGTGAGACCGGTCGGGTGGTAGGCGTCGGCGAGCACGCCGTCGGCGTCGTCCGCCGCGACCGCGTGACCGTCGCCGTACCGGGCGGTCTCGTCGATCAGCTGCGCGCTGGGCACGCCGGTGCCGACGAAGTAGACGCGGGCGCCCGCCGTTATAGGCCTGATCGGTCAGCCGGGCCAGCGACTGGCCGCACCCGCAGTCCGCGGGCACGAGGGCGAGGCGGAGCTGACGAGCGATCGCACCGGCACGCTGGTCTTCCCGTCCAGCCGCACGCTCCCGGCCGGCAGGGTGGTCAGGGGGCCGGGGCGGCGCGGCTGGCCCGCGGCGACGCCGACGTGCGTGAGCGCGGTGTCCTGCTCGGCCGGGCTGATCGTCAGCACCGACAGCAGCGCGCCGCCGACCAGGGCGATCGCCAGGCAGAGCGCGATCAGCGGCACGAGCGCGGCCGGCCCGCCGAGGCCCGGCCCGTTGAACGGGCGCAGCAGCCGCACGGCGGCGCTGCCGCCGCCGCTGGGCGCGCATCTCCCTGCGGTAGGCCAGCACGTCGCGATCGAGCTCCCGGGCGTCGTCCGGGATCACGATGTTCACCGGAGGCAGGCTGCCGTCATCCCGCTCCGGCTCGCTGGCGAAGCTCACAGGCACCTCTTCCGGCTGTGGCTGCGGCCACGGGCCCTATCACTTCAAGTATGAGCCAGACCCGGCCCTGCGTGCCGCCTCGCGAAGCGATTTCCGGAGCGGGGCGCGAATCCTCAGGTAGACTAGAGGTCTACCGTCAGCGGCGACGTACCAGACCACGATCTTGGCTCACGCGCCCGCGCGATGCTCACTGGTGGACGCGCAGAGCACGCTAGTACCCGTGCCGACCGTCGTAGATGCCCGTTGAGCTTTTTTGCGTGTGCTCGAAATTGGTGTATTGACCTGCATATTCGCCAGGACGGGCATTTTATCGGTGGTCCAAGGCGTGGTAAGATAGCCTTCAGCGGAAGGGGTACTTGCCAGATGTCTTTTAAGGTCGGCGATACCGTCGTTTACCCTCACCATGGGGCTGCTCGCATCGAAGCCGTCGAAACTCGCACGATCAAGGGCGAGGAGAAGACCTATCTGGTCCTGAAGGTCGACAAGGGCGATCTGACCGTTCGGGTTCCCGCGGACAACGCGGAGCTCGTCGGCGTGCGGGACGTGGTAGGCGCCGAAGGGCTTGAGCGCGTGTTCGAGGTGCTTCGCGCGCCGCACACCGAGGAGCCCACAAACTGGTCGCGTCGGTACAAGGCCAACCTGGAGAAGCTCGCCTCCGGCGACGTGAACAAGGTCGCCGAGGTCGTCAGGGATCTGTGGCGCAGGGACAAGGAGCGCGGTCTTTCGGCCGGCGAGAAGCGGATGCTGGCTAAGGCCCGTCAGATCCTGGTGAGCGAGCTCGCCCTGGCCGAGAAGACCAACGAGGACAAGGCCGAGGCCCTCCTCGACGAAGTGCTCACGACTGTCTCCAAGCCCCCGAGGCGTAGTCTGCCGCGGTGGAAAAGTTGCCGCGGGTCGGGCTTGGAGTGGATGTGCACCCGTTCGAGGACGGGCGCACGTTGCATCTCGCGGGGCTTGAGTGGCCCGGGGAGACCGGGCTGTCCGGGCATTCCGATGGCGACGCTGCCGCCCACGCGGCCTGTGACGCGCTGCTGTCTGCGGCCGGGATCGGTGATCTTGGCGCGCATTTCGGCACGTCACGGCCCGAATGGGCGGGGGCGTCCGGAGTTGCGCTGCTCACCGAGACCGCGCGCCTGGTCGCCGAGGCGGGGTTCGTCATCGGGAACGTCGCCGTCTACGTCATCGGGAACCGGCCGAAGATCGGCCCGCGCCGGGCCGAGGCCATCGCCGTGCTCAGCGCGGCCCTGTCCGGTGCGTCGGTGTCCCTGTCGGCGACCACCACCGACGGCCTCGGCCTCACCGGCCGGGGCGAGGGGGTGGCCGCGATGGCCACCGCCCTCGTCCTGCCTGCCTAGGCCCCGGGATTACTCCTGGTCGGTCGTCTTCGCGTCGGCGGGGTCGGGGTGACGCGCACCCGGTTGAGCCGCGGGACCGACGCGAACGGGGCGGTGGCAAAGGGCGGCGCGTCGTCCTCGAGGTCCTGCGATTGCCCCGGCTCGTGCGGTGGCACCTCGATGTCGGGGTCAGAGGTGAGCACCGGATAGACCTGGCCGGCCAGCGCCGGGTCGACCTCGGCCTCCCAGTCCTCATCGGCGAACTGCTCCGTCGCGGCGCTGCTCGCGTACCTGATCGCGTGCGCGGCCGGGGCCGGGTCTGACGCAGGCGACTGCGCCGTCGGCGAGTCCGGCTGGGCTGACCCGTTGTCCGGTGCGTCGCCCGATGCGTTCTCCGGCGCTTCGGCGGCCGTCTCGGCTGACTCCGCCTCCGTGCTTGCGGGCGCTTCTTCGGTCTGGGCCGTTGCCGCCGCCGTGTCTGCCGTGTCGCCTTCCGTGTCGGCCGGGTCTGCTGATGCATCTGGCGTCTCGGCCGCTGTGCCCGCCGTCGCGGTCGGCGTCTCCTGCGACTCCGACGGCGCTGCCGTCTGGGCGGATTCCGCCGACGCCTCCTCCGCCGACGCCTCCTCCGTCGGCGGGTGCGTCGGGCCGGGCGCGGCTGAGGCCCCGATGAACAGCGCCGGCTGCTCGCGGGTGACGGCGGTGCCACGGTCCGCGGCAGCGTCGGCAGGCGCGTCGCCGAGGACGTCGGCCGCCGGCGCTTCGGCGGGGACGGCGGGCAGCGCGATGGGAGGCGCGGGCGGGCGGGGCACGGTGCCCGCGGCCAGCGCCGGAACGGTATCGATGGTGGACAACATCATCGGGGCGGTGGGCTCCCCGGCCTGCCGGTCATCGGCCGGCTCGCGAGCAGGCCGCTGGCCGAGATCCGCCTCCGGCGGCTGCGGACGGGACTGGCGCAGCATCGTCAGGAAGCAGGCTGAAGGCGAGCAGGACGGCCACCACCGGGGCCGCCGCGACCACGCCCTCGGTCGGCCGCTGCCGCAATCCGTAGCTCGCGGCGTGCAGCACGTCGGTGACCGCGATCGCGGCCAGGACGACGAGCGCCACTAGCCACGCCCAGCACCGCGCCCACCAGCGCGCGTCCCTGAGCATGACCGCGGCGACGCAGGCGATCACCAGCAGGGCGTCGAACAGGCCGGGGTAGAAGCGGGCGAGCTGCCCGGACACTCCGCCCTGGCGCGCGATCGCGTGGACGCCGGGATAGGAGAAGACGAACATGCCCGCCGCCACGGCGAGGACCACGATCGCGACCACGACGTTGGCCAGGCGATGAAGCCAGGTGCGCCCGGGCGCGGTCTGCGGTTGAGGGAGATCGGCCCTGAGGCCGGGAGAAGAAGCTGAATCGGGGTGTCGTTCCATCTGCCTGACTACCTGGTGATCTCTTCGTATGTCTGCAATGAGGGGCGGTTTGCGCAAAACTTCCTGAATATGCGCTGCCCACGGTAGCGGCGTTGATCGTGGATTGGAACGATTTCAAGGCTTAGCGAACTGTGTCGCTCCATGAGCGGTCCGGGGTCGGATCCCGTACCGTAGGCCGGGTGACGCTCCGCCTCCATGACACCGAAGCTAGGAAGGTTCGCGAGTTCCAGCCGCTGACAGCCGGGGCGAGCGACGGTGTACGTGTGCGGCGCGACGGTTCAGGGGGCGCCGCACCTGGGGCATCTCCGCTCGGCGATCTGCTTCGACATCCTGGTGCGCTGGCTGGAGGCCTCCGGCTACGCGGTGACCTACTGCCGGAACGTCACCGACGTGGACGACAAGATCCTGCGCGCCGCCGCGGCCGAGGGGATTGCCTGGTGGGCGCTGGCCGAGCGGAACGCGCGCAGCCTTTGCCGACGCCTACCGGCTGCTCGGCTGCCGGCTGCCGGACGTGGAACCTCGCGCCGCGGGTCACATCCCCGACATGATCGCGCTGATGGAGCGGCTGTTCGACCGCGGACCACGCGTACGAGGCCGGCGGCGACGTGTACTTCGACGTGCGCACGGCCGCCGGATACGGCTCGCTGTCCGGACAGCGACTGGACGAGATGCGCCCGGCCGAGGACGCCGACCCCGAGGACGAGGCGGCGACGGCGCGGTAAGCGAGATCCTCGTGATTTCGCCTTGTGGAAGGGCGCGAAGCCGGGCGAGCCGTGCTGGCAGGCGCCGTGGGGTCCCGGCCGGCCGGGCTGGCACTTGGAGTGCTCGGCCATGGCGACCGGTTACCTCGGGGCCGCCTTCGACATTCACGGCGGCGGCATCGATCTCGTCTTCCCGCACCACGAGAACGAGCGCGCCCAGTCGACGGCGGCGGGCGACCCGTTCGCCCGCTACTGGCTGCACAACGGCCTGGTCGCGCTGGGCGGGCAGAAGATGAGCAAGTCGGCCGGGCACGCGCTGGCGGCGGCCGAGGCGCTCGCCCAGGTCCGGCCCCAGGAGCTGCGGTACTACCTGGGCCAGGCGCACTACCGGTCGACGCTCGAGTACTCGCGCGACGCGCTCGACGAGGCGGTCGCGGCTTACCAGCGGATCGAGCGGTTCGTCGCGCGGGCGCAGCACGCAGTCGTCTCCAGGGACGGCCACGCCCCGCATCTGCTTGACATGCCCGGCACCGCGCACTCAGCCGCGCTGCCGATCTCCTTTGCCGCCGCGATGGACGACGACCTCGGCGTCCCGGCCGCGCTGGCCGCCGTGCACGCCACAGTGCACGACGGCAACTACGCTCTAAGTACGGGGAACATCGAGAGCATCCGGACCAGCCTGGCCCAGACAAGGGCCATGCTCCGCGTTCTCGGCCTCGACCCGCTCGATCCCGCCTGGCGGACCAGCGACCCGGATGACCGGCTCCACTCGGTGGTCGACGCGCTGGTCGCGCTGGTGCTGCGACAGCGGGAGGCGGCGCGGGCGCGGGGCGACTATGCTTCGGCGGACTTCATCAGGGACACTTTGGAAGACACCGGGGTGGCTGTCGATGACACCCCCGAGGGCCCGCGATGGGAACTTAAGCGATGAACTGGCGGAGCAGGCGATGAGCGGGCAGAAAAAGGGCGGCAGCGACGGCCGATCGGCTGGCGGCGGCGGATACACCAAGCGCGGCAAGCCCCGCCCGGGCACCGGCGGATACCGCAAGGACAGGCTCGAGGGCAAGGGCCCGACGCCGCCTGCCTCCGCCCGCCCGGGTCACCCCGCGCAGCGCGCGGCGGCCGCGGCGGCCCGGGCCGAGCGGACCGGCCGGCCAGCCGGACGGGGCAATGAACGCGCCGGAGTCGGCCGGGACCGTTCGGAATACTCGAAAGAGAACCCGGCCGCGCGCGGCAGCGGCGAAGGACCGGAAATGGTCGCAGGCCGGAACTCGGTTGTCGAGTCACTGCGGGCCGGGATTCCAGCGATGGCCCTCTACGTCACCGGCCGGGCGCACGAGGACGAGCGGGTCGCGGAGTCCGTCCAGCTGGCGTCGGAGGCGGGCATCGCCGTGCTCGAATCGAGCGTCGTCGAGCTCGACCGGCTGACCGGCGGAGCGATCCACCAGGGGGTGGCGCTGCGGGTGCGGCCGTACGAGTACGCGCACCCGGAGGATCTCGCGTCGGACGGGCCCGGCGGTTCCCTCCCGCTCATCGTCGCGCTCGACGGCGTGACCGACCCCCGCAACCTGGGGGCCGTGATCCGGTCGGCCGCCGCCTTCGGCGCGACCGGGGTCGTGGTGCCGTCGCGCCGCAGCGCGGGCGTGACCGCGGGAGCGTGGAAGGCCTCGGCCGGCGCGCTGGCGCGACTGCCGGTGGCTCAGGCGGTGAACCTGACCCGGGCGATCGAGGGGTACAAGTCACTCGGGTTCTTCGTCGCCGGGCTCGACGCGGAGGGCGCCGACGACGTCCGCAACATGTCGATCGCGGACGGGCCGATGGTGCTCGTGGTCGGGTCGGAGGGACGCGGGCTCTCGCGGGTGGTGGCGGCCGCCTGCGACCTGCTGGTCCGGATCCCGATGGCCTCCGGCAACGAGTCGCTGAACGCGGGCATCGCCGCCTCGATCGCGCTGTACGAGATCGCCGGCGTACGCGCCCGCCGCGGCTGACGCGCGTCGCCGGCGTAGCCGACAGCCCCAGTACGGGGCGAGAGCCTCGGTCGGCGGCCGGCCACGCCGTCGGCACATCCTCAGTAGGTGGCGAAAGCCTCGGTCGGCGGCCGGGCATCGACACATCGTTCACACCGTCACCACGCGCAATTGGCCGGCTGGATTTTGGGGTCATCGTGGGGACTTCGGGTCGCGGGCTACCCCCGACAGCACACGCTGACGTCGGCGGCCGGAAATCGCGGCCCCCAACAGCACACGATCATGGCGCCCGCCCGGGTCGGCACTCAGCCGCGGGCGTCGGTCAGCGCAATCTGAGCTGCATCTGAGGTGCGCTGCCGAACACGGTCTGGGTGATTCCAATGTCGATGAACCCGACGGCACGGTAGAACTGCAGGGCGTCGGGGCTGGCCGTGACTTCCAGGGTGGCTGCGCCCCGTGCCCGGAGGACGTCGCTGACGCAGTTCACGAGGGCGGTGGCGATTCCGCGCCGCATCCACTTCGGATCGACGAACAGGTCCTCGAGTTCCATGCCGCCGTTATCGGTCTCGGCCCAGGTGGCGAAGCCGACGACCGAGCCGTTCTCCTCCGCCACGTGGGTGCGGCCCTCGGTCAGCCCGTCGGGCTCGAGCACCAGGTACTCGGGGTGGGCCAGCAGTCGGTCGCGGTCGCCGGGGTTGGACAGCGACGCCCGCCGGTAGATACCGGTCAGCGCGACAAGGTCGGCCGGCCTGCCCAGTCGGATCATCGAAGCTCTGGTGCGCGCATGCGCCAGGCGTCGGTTATCAGTTCCGTCAGCCGGCCGTCGTCGACTGCTGCCAGCCTGAGCAGGACGAGCGGCCAGTGCTTGTACTCCGGGGCGGTGAAGAAAACGTCGGGCTCACCGAGCAGGAGCGCCTGCTTTTCCGCTTCGTCGCCGACGTAGAGCACCGCGATGTCGGTCCTGATGCGTCGGGGCTGCCCCTGCCTGCGCTCAGGATAGGACCAGACGAATCCGCTTCCCGCCACCCGGAAGTCGAACCCGTCGCTGTCTATCTCCTCGACCTGGGGCAGGGCAAGCGCCAGTCGCCGCACGTCGTCGGCGTTAGCCATCGCGATCCCTCCGGTCAGACCACGCGCGCGGCGATGACGCGGGCGCAGTCAAGCGACTCGGTACGGCTGGTGTCGATCACGACATCGTAGACGACGCCCTCGTGGACCGTCTCGGCCTGCAGGGCGGCCATCCCGGCGGCGCGGTCGCCGCGGGCGATCTCCCGGCCGGTCGCGATCTCGGGGGCGCAGCGCACCCCGACCCATAGCACCGTCAGGCCCTCGAGGGCGGCCCGAACGCGCTGCTGGGAGGCGGCGCCGCCGAGGAACACGTCGTCGAAGATGATGCGCGCCCCGGCCCGGGCCATCGCGGCGACGCCGGCCATCCACGCGGCCTCGAGCTCGCGGAAGCCGCCGCCGACGAGGACCTCGCCGTGCTGCCCGACGGCGATGCCGGAGCCCGAGTCCGTGAGCGACCGCGGCAGGGCGTCGACCAGGTCGTCGACGCTGAGGCGCATCCACGGCTGCGGCAGGACCGCCTGCAGGCAGCGCGCGATCCCGGTCTTGCCGGAGCTCGAGCCGCCGTTCAGCACGATGATCTGAACTGACATGCGGCCATCATCCCAGTACGGCGTCGTCGCGAGTCACCGCGTTGGCCGGGTCTGGCGGATTGCTCCCCGGCCGTGGCGGCGCGATGAGTACGCTACGGTTACTAGCAAACAGTCGACTAGTGTCGATTATTAGATAGAGGCCCACTTTCATGGTCAAGGACGTCTACCTTCTGGCGATGCACGACCCCTATGACGAACCCGGCGCCCCCGTCCCGGTCAACGGGGTCATCGTGCACGCCCGCACGCTGCTGCACGGGGACCTGCCGCAGCCCGACGCCGGGCGGATCTACCGGTGCCTGACCGAGTTCCCCGGCCGGACTCCCAACTGCCTGATCCCGCTGTCGACGCTCAACTACGAGCTCGACGACGGCCGCCTGTGGCCGCAGATCGCCGATGACTGGAGGGCCGTCATCCGGGCGCTCGTCGCCCTCACCAGGACGCCCGGACGGTGCGAGTCGAGGCCGCTCGCCTTCCCCGATATCGAGGCGGCGCTGCTGGCCACCGGGCCGTTCGCCCCGGTCCCGCCCGGCCTCGGCATCCCCGAGCGGGACGAGCTGCTGCAGATGCTGGCCGAGGACCTGCCCCGACGTCCGCTGTGGCCGGGCGACAACCTCGCCGCGCCGCCCGAGGACCCGGCCGTGATGCCCTACCAGCCGCACGGCACCTAGCTCAGTCGTGAATGATGCGGTGGCCGTAGGCGACGCTGAACGGCTCGAGATCCGGCTCGCCGAATGCGGCGCGCATCGACTGGAAGGCGGCGACCTTCGCCGCACCGAACCGGCGGACCCTGGCGGCGTAGGCCGGGGCGGTGAGGAGAACGGGAGGCGTCTTCTTGGAGTGGAACTTGTCCGCGTACATGACCAGCCGCTCCTCGCCGGTCTCGGCCAGGTAGTCGGCCGGCGGCAGCGGGAGCCGCTGGGCGATGACGTCAGCGCGGGTGAGCCCGACCCCGGTGTGGTGCGAGGCGAACCGGCAGATCGCCTCGGGGAGTCCCTCCTCCCGGAGGAGCTCGTACCCGAGGATCCCGTGCCGGATGTAGTTCGCGCCGTCGAGGTTCCCTGCCTCGTCGTACAGCCGGTACACGCCGACGTCATGCAGCAGGGCGCCGGCCCGGGCGAGGTCGATGTCGATCTCCTGGCCGGCGCCCGGACGGGCGTGGAGCTGCTCGACGATCCCGCACACGATCAGGCAGTGCGTGTGCACAAGGTCAAGCGCCTTTGCCGTCGGCGCGTGCTTCTCGTGCAGGCCGAGGATCTCGTCATCGGTCGGAATCCGCATGCTCCCAGACTCCCAGTTCCGGGTTCCACGTTGCCGAGTCTGGGGCGACTCTGGTCAGGATTGGGTCGGCGAAGACTAGTAGGACTTTCAGCGCATCACCGAAGTCGGCCGGGAGAATTTCGGTCAGCTGCAGCTTGGCCCGCCACGGTGCCCATCTCGGCTGGCCGATCTCCGCGTACCCGTCCAGCACTTCACCTAGGGCTGCGAGCTCGACGTCGCGGAACTCGGCCACGGTCTGCAGGGCGCGCCCGATGTCGCTCGCCCGGAACCCATAACGCCGGGCGAGTTGATAGATGTCACCGAAGTCGCGCCAGCGGGTGTTCGCCTGGCCGCGCTGGATATCGCAACAGCCGCCAGGTCCACGTCAGCGGTGGGCCGGCGCAGCTCATACGCCGCCAACAGCACCCCGCCCTTGAGCACGAACCTGTTCTTGTGCGATGAGTGGGCCAGCCGAAGCAGGAAACCCTCCAGCGCGTATAGCCGCAGATACTCGGCCGTCGTGCGTCCGGCCGACAGGGCCTTGCTGCGGAGGGCCAGAAAAGCCTGACCGGCGATCGTCGCCTTCGTGGGCCGATTCATGTCTCACCTCAGGTGCTACTGACTACTCATCATGCTACATGAATCAGAGTAGGACCTGGAGCGCGTGCAGGATGGCGGGCTTGGCGGCAGGAAAGGAGTTTGTAAGGCGCATCAGCTCGGAAGGCTCGCCGCCCTGACGCAACCAGCGACGCAGAGCCTCATTGGCAACCTCCGGGCCGACTTCGCGGCGCAGGCGAAAGGCGTCCGCGATGGTGCGGGGAGCGTTGTACAGGCCGAGGGCGTGCGTGTCGTCCACCGGGATCTCGCTGCGGCCGAGATCGAACGTGGCGTGGTCGAAGGTATGCCATCGCACAGGGGCGGAGGTTCGGGGCCGCCACGCCCCTCGAGGAAGGGCGATGTCGTGGGTCGCCGGGATGATGTCGGTTAGCTCGTGTCTCGCCAGGGCCGACAGCAGGCAAAGCGTCGCCTTGTCGGCCCGCACCGCGATCTCGAGGAGGTCGTAGTCGAACGGGGCGGCGTCCGTGCGCGTGTACAGTCCCCGGCCGATCCGTTCGACCTCGCCGGTCGCCAGCATCCGCTGCAGCTCGCGCCTGGACACGCCGTATTGGGGGGCGTCGGCAGCGGTGAAACTCGCTGGCAGGTCGGAGCGCATCCCGAGCCTCCTCTCACATGTACTGAATCCTATACAGTCATGAGGCCACTGTATAGGGTTATGTACAGTCGGCGCGGAGGGCACGGTCCGTTCGAGGTGATGGATTTGTGGGTTTGACCTGGCTTTTATCGCGGCGAAGCTGGGGCGGTGGAGTCGCGGATGACGAGTTCGGTGGCCAGTTCGATGTGCAGGGCGTCGAGCCGCTGGCGCTCCATGAGCCGGATCAGGAGGCTGACGGCGAGGCGGCCCATTTCCTGCAGCGGCTGACGGACGGTGGTGAGCAGGGGGCGGGTGGCCTGGGCGAGGTCGATGTCGTCGAAGCCGACGACGGAGAGGTCCTCGGGTACGCGCAGTCCGCGCTGCGCGGCGGCGGCCAGCGCGCCGACGGCGACCTTGTCGTTGAACCCGATGAGCGCGGTGGGCGGCTGCTGGCAGGTCGAGCAGTTCGCCGGCCGCGTGGTAGCCGAACTGCGTGGTCGGCTCGCCGCTGCGGACCAGCGCGGGATCGGGCAGCACCCCGACGTTCGCCAGGGCCGACGCGTGGCCGGCGAGGCGCGCGTCGCTCGCGAGCCAGTTGTGCGGCCCGGCCATCACGCCGATGCGCCGGTGCCCCAAGTCGACCAGGTGCGTGCTGATGCTGCGGGCGCCGGCGAAGTGCGCGGCCGACACGGCGGCGATGTCGCGCGGCATCGGGGCGCGGGGATCCACCACGACGAAGGGGAACCCGCGGGCCCGCAGGTCCACCAGTTGCTCGCTGGGCTCCGGCGGCAGCACGATGATGGCGCCGCCGATGCCGGGCCGTGATGGCGAGCGCGGGCAGGACCGCCGCCTGCTGCGCCGCTTCTCCCGCGTTGAGCAGCACCGGCCGGTCGTGCAGTTCCAGCGTCTCGGCGATGGACGAGACGATCAGGCCGAAGTAGTCAGTCAGCAGGTAGGGGCAGCGCAGGTAGACGGCGCCCTGCGTCGCGCGGGCCGGGACCGTCCGCGGGCCGGGCGCCTGCTCGCTGAGCCGTTCGACGGCCCGCTGGACGAGTTCGCGCGTGTGCGGGGCGACGTTGGCCTGGTTGTTGAGGACTCGCGAGACGGTGGCGATGGACACGCCCGTCTCCGCGGCGAGGTCCCGGACGGTGACACGCTGGCCGCGCGGTCTGCTCATTCTGTTACGCGATTTTGTTTCATGAAGGGCAGCATAGCGCTCATGCCTGACGGCCGACATTTCGCGCGCTTCCTTATTGACAGGCCTATTCCGGACTGCTTGCATCGTGGTATCGAGAGACGTTTCAGATTGTTACATTCTGTTTCATGGGCGGCTGAATTCCGAAGGAGGACCATGTCCCGCATCAAACGCATGACGGCATCGCTGGGCGCGGTGGCGCTCATCACCGCCGGGCTCGCCGCGGTGAGCTCCGGCGCGCGCGCACGCCGCGTCCGGGCCGGCCGTTTCTGTCACGGAGACCACCGACCAACCAGAGCCAGCTGCTCGCGCCGCAGGCCGGAGCGTCGTTCGCGCCCGGGTCGAGCTCGCAGAGCCAGGTCATCACCGTCAACCCTTCGACCACCTACCAGACCATGACCGGCTTCGGCGCCTCGTTCACCGACTCCTCGGCCTGGCTGGTCTACAACTCGCCGCTGCGCAACCAGATCATGACCAAGCTGTTCGACCCGAACCAGGGGATCGGCCTGGACTTCCTGCGGCAGCCGATCGGGGCCTCGGACTTCTCGCAGTCGCTGTTCAGCTACGACGACATGCCGGCCGGGCAGACCGACCCGACGCTGGCCGCACTTCTCCATCGCGCACGACCAGGCCTACATCATCCCGATCCTGCAGCAGGCGCTGAGCATCAACCCGAGCACCACGATCATGGCCACGCCGTGGAGCCCGCCCGGCTGGATGAAGACCAGCGGCTCGATGATCGGCGGCACCCTCAACACCGCCGACTACCAGGTCTTCGCCAACTACCTGGTCAAGTTCATCCAGGCCTACGACGCGGCCGGGGTGCCCGTCTCGCTGATCACGGCGCAGAACGAGCCGGAGTACTCGCCGTCGAACTACCCGGGCTCGACGTTCACCTCCACTCAGGAGGCGAACTTCATCGCGAACAACCTCGGGCCGGCGATCAAGGCGGCCGGGCTGAACACCGGGATCCTGGGCTACGACCACAACTGGAACGACCCGAGCTTCCCGGAGACCATCCTCGGCGATTCCTCGGCCGCGCAGTACGTGACCGGCACCGCCTGGCACTGCTACGCCGGGGACCCGAGCGCGCAGTCCACGGTCGAGGCGCTGTACCCGTCGTACGGGACCTACGAGACCGAGTGCTCCGGCATCGCAGTCGTCCCCGGTGTCGAACACCTTCGCCGACACGCTCGACTGGGAGCTGGAGAACCTGGTCGTCGACGGGATCCGCAACTACAGCAAGTCGGTCGTCACCTGGAACATGGCGCTGAACCCGAGCGGCGGGCCGAGCATGAACTGCACCACCTGCACCGCGCTGGTCACGGTCAACAACTCCGCCGACACCGCGACGCTACAACGCCGAGTACTACAGCCTCGGGCAGGTCAGCAAGTTCGTGAAGCCGGGCGCGGTGCGCATCGGCTCCAACACCTTCGGCTCCGGCAACATCGAGGACGTCGCCTTCCAGAACCCCGACGGCTCCGACGCGCTGGTGGTGCTGAACTCGAACACCTCGAGCGCGAACACCTTCGGGGTGGATGAGAACGGCCAGTACTTCAACTACACCCTGCCGGCCAGGGCCGTCGCCACCTTCACCTGGACCCCCGGCTCCACCAGCACCGGCGGCGGCATCAGCTCGAGCAGCTGGTACCAGGTCGTCAACACCAACAGCGGCGACTGCGTGGACGACACCAGCGGCAGCACCGCCAACGGCACCGCCGTGCAGCAGTGGGCGTGCGGCAGCGGCAACGCCAACCAGGAGTGGCAGTTCCAGCCCACCAGCGGCGGCTACTACCAGGTCGTCACCCGCAACAACACCAGCGAGGTGTGGGACGTCACCGGCGGGACGTCCGCCACCGGCAACGGCACCCTGATCCAGCTGTGGAGCGCTGGCGGCGGCACCAACCAGCAGTGGCTGCCCACGCTGCAGTCCAACGGCACCTACACCTTCACCGCCCGCAACAGCGGCAACGAATGCCTGGACGTCACCAACCGCTCGACATCCAACGGCACGCAACTCCAGCAGTGGGCCTGCACCGCCGGCGACACTGCGCAGACGTTCCAGCTCGTCCCGGTGTCCTGACGTCATCGGCTGAGCGCCGGCGCGGAGTCTCCCGCTCCGCGCCAGGCAGCCATCGCAGGCATCACCTGAATCGGAGGCTCGATTACATGCGGAATACAACCGGAATTTTCAGGCCGCCGCGGCTGCGATGGACGGCGCGACGGCCGGCTCGCGGCCGGTGCCGCTCGCGGCTGGCGTCCTCGTGGCTGCGGCCGGCGCGGGAGGGCTCAACGCGGCGGCCGCCGCCGCGGCCCCGGCGCCGGGGGCGACCTCGGCCCACGTCTGGATCACCACCGCGAACGGAGCCGACAAGCTGAGCGATCTCGGCACGGTCGACTTCTCCACCGCTCCGAGCACCGCCCCGACGGTGGTCGTCGACCCAACCCTGACCTACCAGACCATGCAGGGATTCGGCGGCGCCATCACCGATTCCTCGGCGACGGTCCTCTACACGCTGCCCGCCGCCCAGCGCGCGCAGGTGATGGCGTCCCTGTTCAGCCCCACGACCGGCGACGGCCTGGACTACCTGCGCCAGCCGATCGGCGGCTCGGACATGGTCGCCACGGCGCCGTACACCTACGACGACCTGCCCGCCGGGCAGACCGACTACGGCCTGCAGCACTTCAGCATCGCCCACGACCAGGCGCAGATCCTGCCGCTGCTGCGCGAGGCCAAGGCCCTCAATCCCCGGCTGCAGATCATCGCCTCGCCGTGGAGCCCGCCCGCGTGGATGAAGACCACCGACAGCCTGATCGGCGGCCGGCTCATCGCCACCCCCCAGATCTACCAGGCCTACGCCCGGTACCTGCTGAAGTTCATCGAGGCGTACCGGGCCAACGGAGTCGACGTCAACGCGATCACCGTGCAGAACGAGCCGCAGAACCGCACCCCCGGCAGCTACCCGGGCACCGACATGCCGTCGTGGCAGGAAGCCGCGGTCATCGAGGACCTCGGCCCGATGCTCAGGGCGGCCCACCTGCCAACCGAGATCTTCGCCTACGACCACAACTGGTCGGAGCACCCCAACGACATCGCCTCCACCCCGCCCGACGAGGTCGGCGACATCAACGACTACCCGCAGAACGTCCTGGCCACCCCGGCGGCCCGATGGATCTCCGGTGTCGCGTTCCACTGCTACTACGGCGACCCAAGCGCGATGACGACGTTCCACAACGAGTACCCGAAGCTGCAGATCTTCATGGACGAGTGCTCGGGCAGCCAGTCCGCCGATCCCGCCGACACCTTCTCCGACACGCTCAAGTGGCACGCCAGGAACCTGGAGATCGGCTCCACCCGCAACTGGTCGAGCACCGTGATCAACTGGAACCTGGCTCTCGATCCCACTGGCGGCCCGCACGTCGGGGGATGCGGCACCTGCACCGGCATCGTCACCATCGGCCCGGGAGACACCGTCACCCCCGACGCCGAGTACTACGCGCTCGGGCAGCTGTCCCGGTTCGTCCAGCCGGGCGCCGTGCGCATCGCCAGCACCTCCTTCGGCACCACCGGATGGAACGGCGAGGTCATGGACGTCGCGTTCCGGAACCCGGATGGGTCGACCGTGCTGGTGGCTCACAACGAGAACGACAACGCGCAGGCGTTCGCCGTCCAGGAAGGGGATCAGCGGTTTACCTACACGCTGCCCGGCGACTCGCTGGCCACCTTCGTCTGGGATGGCGAACCTCGCCGGGCGCCATCCGCTCCGGCAGGTCGACCCCACCGGCTGGACCGCTACCGCCGACCCCAGCGGGCCGACCAACTCCTGCTGCACCGGTGACGTCGCCGCCAACGCCGTCGACGGCGACGCCAGCACCCGGTACTCGACCGGTGAGGGGCAGGCACCCGGCCAGTACCTTCAGGTCGACTTCGGCCGGGCCATCCCGGCCCGGCAGGTCGTCTTCGACACCGGCGTCTCCACCGGCGACTACCCGCGCGGGTACGCCGTGCAGACCAGCGCCAACGGGACGGAGTGGAATACCGTCGTGGCCGACGGACAGGGAACCGGCCAGTTCACCACCGTCGGACCTGCCGGGCAACCCGATCCAGTATGTTCGCTTGACCCTCACCACGGCGGACCCGAACGACTGGTGGAGCGTGGCCGACGTCCGGGCGTACGTACCGGGGGGTGGGAATCTGGGCGCTGACATCAAGTAGCGCGTGGACGGAGCACGGGGCGGCTGTCAAGTCTCACCTGGCAGCCGGCCCTGTGTCGGTCCGTCGGTCCGTCGGGCTCAGCGGCGGGACCGGGCGGAGGTGGTCCCAGGCGTGGCTCTTCGATGCGCGCCTCCGAGACGGCGGCAACCTGTTAGCCGAGATACTGTCGAACCGGTAGCCTGGCAGGGGTTCCGCGTCGGAGGTGACGCGGACGAGCCGGCCGGTGTAGCTCAGCTTGGCAGAGCATCCGCCTTGTAAGCGGACGGTCAGCGGTTCGAATCCGCTCACCGGCTCACAATCTCCTTGACATGCGCAAACGTGACCAGACGGAACCTGGGGCGCCGTCTGCTCGGCGCGGACAGCGCTTATCGAGCTTCCGCGGCGATCTTCCGGGTCCCTCGTGCGCGACCAGCGGGCGGCCTGTTCATCGGGCGACCAGGCTTGCCGGAGCCGCGCCGGTCAGTGGCCGGCGCGGTAGACGGGAGCGGTCCAGAGCCGGATGCTGCCGTCGGAGCTGCCGGCGGCGAGGGTCTGGCCGTCGGGGGAGAACGCCACCGAGGTGACCCAGTCGGTCGGACCGGTCAGCGGGGGGCCCAGGGAGAAGGGCTTGTCCGGGTTGGTGGTGTCCCAGCGATAGACGACGTTGCCGTCCGTGCCGGCGACTAGGGTGCGGCCGTTGGGGGAGAAGGCGACCGAGAAGACAAATTGGCTCATGACCGGGCTGCTGGGGTCCTCCAAGTTGGGGATAGCCGTGGGCGCCAGCAGCGGCGGGCCGAGCTCGGCCGGGCGACCGGGGTCGGAGACGTTGAAAAGCCGGACGACCGGGGCGTCGTAGCCCTGGTCGTAGTCCTTGGCGTAGGGGCCGGTGACCGGGAAGCCGTCAACCGTGCCGTTGCTGAACGTGGAGGCGGAGCCGACGGCGAGGATCCTGCCGTTGTGGGAGAAGGTCACGGACTTGATCTGATCCCCCCCGACCGGGATCTGGCTGAGCGGGGCGATACGGGCCGGGTCGGAGATATTCCACAGGTGCACGTTGCCGTAGCCGCTGGCGAGCACCTTGCCGTCGGGTGAGAAGGCCAGCGTGTCGGTGCCCCCGGCACCGGCGTGCTGCCCGACCAGGACCGGGTGCGCGGGGTTGACGACGTTCCAGAGTCGGATGATCCCGTCCCAGCCCGCGACGGCCAGCAGGGCACCCTTCGGCGAGTAGGTCGCCGCGTGGTCTTGGTCGGTGCCGGTGACGATCGGGTGCGGATACGGCACCGGGTGCGCCGGATCGGCGACGTTCCAGAAGTAGACAGTGCCCTGGACTGCCACGGCGAGGGTGCGGCTATCGGGAGAGAACGAGACCTGGAAGACCTCGGCCCCTTGCCTCCCATCGCCGATGAAGTAAGCGGTCGAAGCGGACTCCCCCGGGCCGGTGAGCGTCTGCAAGGTGACGGAGCCGTCGACACCGCCGGCGGCGAGCATCGTCCCGTTGGGCGAGATGGCGATTGAACTCACAATCGTGGGCATCATCGTGGTGCTCGCGATGCCAGAGGCCTGGCTGGCGGAGTTGTAGTCCGACATCACCGACCGGTACACCGGCAGCGCCGCCTTGCCCCAGGCGGTCGCCACCGGGACCGCTAGGGCCGTCGCGACGAGCAGGGTAATAAGGACGGCCCTTGGCATCGGTTGCCGCAGCGGCGGCACGCCCGGCCGGCCCGGCCCGTTGCGGAAGGCGTACCAGGGGTTGGTTCGCTGCATCCGACGCCAGGCAATGAGACCCATCGCGGTATCGATGACCGCGCTGCCGTAGGCGAGGACATAGGTGAGCACGTGCAGGTTGGGGGAGATCGGGATGTGCTCGCCGCCGTCTCCGCCGAGGCTGAACATGACGATCGCGACCGCCCAGGCGATGGGGATCGTGGCGAGAGGGGCGAGCAGTGGGTGGACGTCGTCGGCGCGGAACAGGTTCTTTGCCGCCAAGTGCAGGATCTTCACCATGTAGACGGCCACCACTACCAAGACAACGCTCATTATGTCGTCATAGGAGGGGCCCAGTGGGACGGCCTGGCCGATGCCGACGACGACCCCGGTGGAGAGATATAGGAGGAGGAATCCGCCGATGATCGAAAGCACCGGCCGCCACAAGCGCCGCACCGTCACCCAGCGGTAGCGGTTCGCGCAGCTCAGGCCGATGACGACCCCCAGCGCGAGTAGGACGCCCGTGGCGACCCAGATGGCTACGAAGACGGCGGTCAGCCAGGAGCCCCAGAAGGTGTTGGTGTCGCAGAAGGAGTCGCAGCCGTCGGAGTTGGACAGGAATTCGTGCCAGGCTGTGGAAGGGCTCCCGCCGAAACGGAGCAGCAAGGCAATCGTGAGCAAGATGCCGGCGACCGAGCGGATCCAGTCGAGCCTCTTCAGGAAATCGTCATCGTATGGCTGGAAGGTGCCCCGTGGCTCGAGGATGACGTTGGGCAGCCGCCAGATTGGGTGCCGACGCTTATTGCTGGCGCTGCGGAGCCGACCCGGCCCGTAGTTGACCCTCGGTATTCCGGTTTCTACGACGCTCACGGCCGTCCCCCTTGCTAGGGCGGCCAGAGCCGCCTCAGTCCTCCCCAGGACGGTTAGAGATTAACACATAAAATGGCAAATAAGGCAGAACGCTCGTCGAGAAAGGCCGCCGAGACCGGCGAAGTGATCCGTATTGATCAATTCTGAGGATTGCTGACCGTTCGTGGGTTGAAGGCCTTTCCTCTCGACCTCATAATCGAACTCACGATGAAATCATCACCACCGCGCGGCAGCTCACGGCCATCGCCTCCGTCGCTTTCGGTGACAGGCTCGAGCGACAGCGGTCGCTTCCCTGGCGGTGCTCATCGGATAGATGTGTGCAGATTATTTTGGGGAACAGCAGGAATTCGGGTTGCGCCGACCTGGGCGAGGATGGTCGTGGCGGATACGACCAGGCTTCTATGTCTAGCCGGCGACGCGGGTTCGGGATCTGTTTGATACGCTCTACCGCGGTTATTCGTCTTGGGCGGAGGAATGCTCGCCAGTCCCGCCGCGCTCGCGGCACCAGAACCGCAACGACGGCTGCTCGGGGCGGCTGACTAGACGTTGATCATCTAGCGAGTCAGTACATCAAGGTTTATGAGACGGAATCCCATCGCCTCTGTGACCTGAGTTTGGTCACGGAGGCGCGCCCTGGCGAAGTCCGGCGCGCTGATCTGGGGTGATGGTTACTTTCCGGCCTGTCTGAGGCACTAATTTGTGCCCTGCGGTGTGTGCGTGGCATGGATTCGGCGGGTGCGGACGGCCTCCGGGGCGACGGCCGTGCAGATCGCCGAGTCGGTCGGCGGGCGGCGGCGGATCGTCGCGCACGTTGGCTCGGCGCATAGCGAGGCCGAGCTCGGGCTGCTGGTCGAGCGGGCGCGCCAGCTGCTGGACAACTCGGACCAGGGCGAGCTCGGGCTCGGGATCGAGTCGGCATCACCGAAGGCGCGGTTGATCGGAACGCCCGCACAGCCCGCGCTCTTCGCGGGGGAGGCCGCCCCGGTGAGCAGGCGTCCGGTTGTCGCGGCGCCGCAGGTCATCTCGACCGACTCGCGAGTGCTGTTCGACGCGCTGTCTGGCGTGTTCACCGCTCTCGGGTTCGAAGCTCTCGTTGACCCGGTGTTCCGGGACTTGGTGGTCGCCCGGATCGTGGAACCGACCTCGATCCTGGACGCCGGCAGGGTGCTGGCCGACCTAGGCCGCAAGCCGGCCAGCGAGAAGACGATGCGCCGCACCCTGGCCCGGTGCCAGAAGGGATCCTGGCGCGACCTGATCGCCGCCGCCTGCTTCCGGCATGCCCTGACCAGTGGGAACGTCTCTCTTTGCCTCTATGACGTGACGACTTTGTACTTCGAGGCCGAGAAGGAAGACGGCCTGCGCAAGGTCGGGTACTCCAAGGAACGGCGGGTCGACCCGCAGATCGTGGTCGGGCTGCTGGTCGACCGTCACGGGTTCCCCTCGAGATCGGCTGTTTCGAGGGCAACGAGGCCGAGACCGCCACCATCCTGCCGGTCATCCGCCAGTTCCAGGACAGGCACGGGATCGAGAGCATGGTCGTGGTCGCCGACGCCGGGATGCTGTCGGCGGGCAACCTGCGCGCGCTCGACGACGCCGGCCTCCGGTTCATCGTCGGCTCGCGCGCCACGAAGGCGCCGGTCGACCTGGAGTCGCACTTCCGCTGGCACGGGGACGCGTTCACCGACGGGCAGATCATCGACACCGTCACCCCGCGAGCCGGGCGCAGCACCGAGAACCACCCCGCGGTGCGCGCCGGGCCCGTCTGGGAGCCGGGAACCACCCGGGCTCGTGGCGGGCGGTGTGGGCGCACTCCGCCAAGCGCGCCGCCCGCGACAACCTGACCCCCACCGCCCAGGAGAACCGCGCCCGCGACGTCGTGGCCGGCGACAAGAGCGCCCGCGCCCCCAGATTCGTCACGATCAGGGGCGACGCCCGCGCCCTCCGCTCTAAGCCTCAGACGACACCGTTAGCGCGAGCGCTCCTCGGCTGCGAACTGTTCGACTAGCCTCCGTTTAGTTGCTCCGGGCTCGAAGGCATCCTTGCAGATGCCCGCCGCGTATCTGAGGACGTCCATATGGTCGAAGATCCCGGCGACGCGGCCGTACTGGATGCGGCTGTTCGGCGCCGTGTTCCAGGGACGGTGGGTCCCGGCCTCCTCGGCGTGTCGCCAGAGACCACGGGTCGCGTATCCCGCCTGATAGACACGGCATGCGCCCCCTGCTAGCGTGAATCTGCACCTTCCGCCTAGCGTGGTTTCGATCGTCAGTGACTTACGTTTTTGCAGGTCTGCACAGCGCTTAGCGCGATTGACCTTGTAAGCGGACGGTCAGCGGTTCGCTCAACGGCTCCACGTTCGTATCAGCGAAAACCCCCGTTTCAAGTGCGGATACGGGGGTCGCTCATCGACTTGGCGACATGACAGTCCACGCCCGGTACAGCCACATTGTGGCCACTCGTCACGACTCCATGCTGCACGCAGACTGCACGGCGGCTCCCCGTAGGTGGCCCAGTAAGCCACGCGTATGCGGGGCTATGCGATCGCCGTTTCAGTGCCAACCTCGACTTGACACTGCTGCCATAGCCCGGCAGCCCATCCGGTCCCGCGTCCAGGTCAGTGATCTGCCAGTCGCGAGCGTCGTCTTCGACGAGCTCCACGCGCAGGTAACCGCGCTCGGCCAGGTCCACGACCGTCGCGCCGAAGTGTCACCCGGCCGACCAAGACAACCCCGAGCTGCGCCGGGCGGAGTGCACGAGGCGGCACAAGATCTCGGCCCGCTGTCTCGGCCACGAGGAGAACTCTAGGTCGCTAGGGAAGGCGCGGGCAGGTCACCGCCAAGGGTTACTGACGTCGACTCGCTCAGGTATTTACCGGAATCATCAGGGCCATTACACTGATTCATGGTTGACGAACTATCGAGATGAGTCGAAAGATGATTGAAGAAGAGGCTAGGCTTGCGCTTTTGCAAACCGAGCTTAATGCAATTCAAAGCTCCATAATAAGTTTTGATTCGATTACTTTTCAAATTAAAGGCTGGTGCGTTACAGTTGCCCTAGCGGTAGGTGGGGCTGCGGTGGTATATAACGCTGCGGCTCTAATAGTAGTGGGCTTGGCGGCAGTTGTCGGTTTTTGGGGATTGAACTCGCAGTTTAAGATACTGCAACGATTCTTCATTAAACGCTACCAGGTGCTTGACTCGGAACTAAAGGCCACGGGCATTATGGAGTTCCTTAGAGGTCAAGGTAGTACCGAAACCGTGGGAACGTATGTTCTTACGTTCGACTACAATTTCTTTTCTTCGCTGTGGAGTGAGGCTAAGCAGCCAAATACTTACACGCTGCACGCGTTTGTATTCTTGTGCCTAGCTGTTGAAGGAATCATCCTTCTCGCGTGAGGATTTAGCTGTTCAGTTCTGGTCTTTACTGAGTAGATCCGGGCGTCGTACACCGACAGCGTCGCAGTTAACTCGCGACGGCTCGCAGGTGGTCGACTAGGACGAGGGTGCGGGTGCCGTCCATCTCGATCTCGGGGCGGAAGATCGCGGGCTGCGCGCTGGTGGACGTCGGGGCGACGACGAGGGTGAAGAGCAGGACGGCGTCGCTTGGACCGCGACTGCGTACCGCGGGCCGCACTGCTCGTGGCCGGCGGCGTCCTTGGCGGGGCGCAGTCGGTAGAGGTCACCACGCACTGATCTCGTCCAATTCCTCATTTAGGGCGCGCTCCGTGGCTTCTCACGACCGCAGTGCCCGCACACGACATACGCGTCCACGCCGAGGTCCAGGCGTTGCAGTCCGCTGAAGCGCTGCCGGTTCTGCCTGGTAGACGGGTCGCATCGAGCCCTGTTAGCGTCGACCTTGCACCTTCCGCCTAGCGCGGTTCCGCTCGTCAGTGACTTACGTTTTTGCAGGGATGCACAGCGCTTAGCGCGATTGACCTTGTAAGCGGACGGTCAGCGGTTCGAATCCGCTCACCGGCTCCATACATCCACCAGCCCGAACGCATCCAGCAGATCAGACCTGGGCCACGCGTACAGCAGCAAGATACAGCAGTAGGCCCTGCGAGGCGTCTCGCGGGGCCTACT
>CAVZHA010000014.1:0-4576 GCA_963774945.1 uncultured Actinomycetota bacterium
CACCCCCGACTACCGCTACGTGATCATGCCCATCCGCTCGGCGGGCTGATCGCGCCTCCACCCCGATGCCAATGTGCCGAATGCGCGTTTGGGCTCACTCTTGCCGGCCCAAAGGCGCATTTGGGCCTACAGGGGTGGATGCCAGGGGTGGATGCGGATGCGTGGATGGGGTGTGCGACACATATGTAGGGGTCCCACATCTTCCCTAGTTATGATGGGAGTCTGGTTTTGACAGTCAAAACCAGATGAGGAGTGCCCATGTCCGAGCCGTCGCTTCCGGAGCTGATTGCCGAGCGGGACCGGCTGTTCGCGCAGCTCAGCGTGGTCGGCGACTTCCGGCGGGGGTCGGTGAGCGAGAACTGGCGCAGGTGCGGGAAGCCGAACTGCGCATGTGCGGCCCCGGGGCATCCCGGTCACGGGCCGAGGTTCTTGTGGACCCGGTGCCGGTTGGCGGCGGAAGACCGTCGCCCGTCAGCTGGCGGCGGCCGAGGTGGAGAAGGTGCGCCGCGAGATCGCCCGGCACGCCGAGTTCGCGACGACGGTGGAGCAGATCATCGAGGTGAACGAGAAGATCTGCGAGGCCCGCCCCGCGGCGAGCGGATCCGCCGACGGGGACCCCTCCGGGACGGGAGGGGAAAAAGGGGGCTCCGGGACGCGCTCGCGGCGGAGAAGTCCGCCGAGGTAGGCCGCCTGGCAGCCGAGGCCGCCAGGGCGCTGGGCTGCGGGAATGGCCTTCAGGCGGCCGAGGCGGTGCTCCGGGCCGGGCTGCTGAGGCTCGGCGGGGCCATGCTCGGGGAGGCGCTGTCCGCCGATCCCGGCCACCGCGGCCCCCGGGTGCCGTGCGGCCACGGCCACGAGGCCGTGTTCGCCGGCGTACCGGGAGAAGGTCACCGACACCGCGCTCGGGCCGGTCACCCTGCGGCGGGCCTGGTACCACTGCGCGGAATGCGGGCACGGCCTGGCCCCGCGCGACGATGAGCTCGGCGTCGCGGGCGCGTCGATGTCGCCCGGCCTGGCCGCGATGAACGACCTGGCCGCCGCGGCCGTCCCGTTCGCGGGAGCCGCGCGGCTCCTGGAGGAACTGGCCGGGGTCGCCCTGACCGCCAGGCGGGTCGGGCGGGCGGCCGAGGCCAGCGGCACCGCCGTCGCGGCAGCAGGCCGCGGCCGCGCCGCGCTCATCGTCTCCCGCAAGCTGGTCCCTCTCCCACCGTCCCCGATGCCGGACAAGCTCTACGCCGTCATCGACGGCACCGGCGTCCCGATGACCGGCAGGGAGACCGCCGGGCGGGACGGCAAGCGCGAGGACGGCCGCGCCCGCACCCGGGAAGTCAAGCTCGGCGTCTTCTTCACCCAGGACAAGCTCGACAAGGACGGGCACCCCGTCCGCGACCGTGCCACCACCAGCATCATCGCCACCTTCGAGCCCGCCGCCACGTTCGGGAAACTGGTGCGGGCCGAGGGCATCCGCCGCGGCGCCGACCACGTCCGCCAGCTCACCGTCCTCGGCGACGGCGCCGCCTGGATCTGGGGCATCGCCACCGATAAGTTCCCCGAGGCCACCCAGATAGTCGACCTCTACCACGCCCGCGAGCACCTGCACTCCCTCACCAGGTCCCTGGAATTCATGCTGGGCGACCGCAAAGACGACTGGCTCGCCGCCCGGCTCGAGGACCTCGACTACGGGGACATCGGCGGCATCGAGGCCGCCGTCCGCGAATACCCCCTGGAAGGCGTCAAGAAAGACGAGGTCGAGAAGGAACTCGGCTACTTCCTCAACAACGCCCCCCGCATGCGCTACCACTGGTTCCGCTCACGCGGCCTGTTCGTCGGCTCCGGCGTCGTCGAGGCCAGCTGCAAGACCGTCGTCGCCCAGCGACTCAAGCAGGCAGGCATGCACTGGACCGTCGCAGGAGCCGACGCCATCATCGCCCTGCGCTGCAAAGAGGCCAGCAGCCAGTGGGAAGCCATCTGCAACCACCGTCACAACCAGACAGGAGCCGCCTGATCAGCCCCCAACCGAAAACGATCTTGGCTACCTACAAATCCGTCGCACACCCGCGTGGATGCGCGGCGCGGGTCAGTGTCGGTGTTAGCCGATACGCTCAGAGACGTGCACCTGACCCGACTCGCGCTGACGGACTTCCGCTGTTACGCGGCCGTCGACGTGCCGCTTGAGCCGGGTGTGACGATCTTCGGCGGCGCGAACGGCGAGGGCAAGACCAACCTGGTCGAGGCGGTCGGCTACGCGGCGACGCTCACCAGCCACCGCGCCGCTCAGGACGCACCGCTGATCAGGGCGGGCGCGGAGCAGGCGATCATCCGCGCGGCGATCTCCACCGGCTCGAACGACGCGCTGGTGGAGATCGAGCTGAACGCGGGCCGGGCTAACCGGGTGCGGCTCAACCGGGCCCCGCTGACCAGGCCGCGCGATGTTCTCGGGGTGCTCCGCACAGTGCTGTTCGCGCCCGAGGACCTCGCCCTGGTCAAGGGCGACCCGGGCGAGCGCCGCCGGTTCCTCGACGACCTGCTGGTGGCGATGGCGCCGCGTTACGCGGCCGTCCGGGCCGACTACGAGCGGGTCGTCAAGCAGCGCACCGCGCTGCTCAAATCGGCCGGCCCGAAGGGCGGACCTAAGGGCAACCGGCAGTCCAGGGAGGCGGTCACCGCCACCCTCGACGTCTGGGACGCGCACCTGGCCAGGACCGGGGCCGAGCTCCTGGTCGCCCGCGAGCACCTCGTGCACGCGCTCCGCCCGCACGTCGAGCGCGCCTATCTGGCGGTGGCGGGCGACGGCCGCGGTCCGGCCGAGATCGCCTACCGGCGCTCGTTCGAGCCGCCGGACGAGATAGCGGCACGTGAACGCCAGGAAGGGGCCACCGACGGGGGTCTGGCAGAAACGCCGGACGTTATCCACACCGAACGCGCAACCGAGAGTCATGGGGACCGCGTGCGCGCGGCCGAGAGATCGCTCCGGGCGGCCCTGCTCGAGGTCAGGTCGTCCGAGCTCGACCGGGGCGTCTGCCTGGCCGGCCCGCACCGCGATGAGCTCGAGCTGAGCATCCGGGCGCTGCCCGCCCGCGGCTACGCCAGCCACGGCGAGTCCTGGTCGCTCGCGCTGGCACTCCGGCTGGCCAGCTTCGACCTGCTCAGGTCCGGCCGGGAGGACCCGGTGCTGATCCTCGACGACGTGTTCGCCGAGCTCGACGAGGGCCGCCGCGAGCGGCTGGCCACCCTGGTCGCCACCGCCGAGCAGGTCCTGGTGACCGCCGCCGTCCCGGCCGACGTCCCGCCGATCCTGACCGGGCGGCACTACACCGTCGCCGCCGGCGCGCTGACCGATGCGCCCTGACCAGGAGCGCGCCCGGCTGGCGGCCGAGGCGCTGGCCCGAGCGCGGGCGGACGCCTGGGCCAGGGGCGATCGGCCCGGCGTGGCCGCCACTTCCCGCCAGCAAAATCAAAATCCGGATATCGAACGGTCCGCGGCGACTCCCCCGGGCACGCAGTCGGCCGCCTGGTCGGCCCGACCTCGACGCGACGACCCCCAGTCGCTCAACGCCGCCGTCGGCGGCCTGCTGTCGGCCCGGGGCTGGCGTCAGCGAGTAGCCGTCGGCGCCGTCTTCGGCGACTGGCCCCAGATCGTCGGCCCGCAGCTGGCACTGCACACACGGCCCGACGGCTTCGAAAATGGTGAGCTCACCGTAACCGCCGACTCAGACGCCTGGGCGGCTCAAGTCCGCCTGATGGCGCCGCAACTCGTCAAGCGCCTTGCGCAAGAACTGGGCCACGGGACGGTAACCAGAATCCGCGTGCGCGGTCCGGCTGCCCCGCCCAGACAATCAGGCCGTTTCCGGGCCAGATGAGGCGGCAACACGTAGCCCCAACCAACCGCGATAGTCCTTAACCACAGGTAAAATAAAGGGTAGTCACGCGGCCAAGACTGGCCGGTGGCTGGGGCTGCGTGAGGCCGCGCGAGCGCCGGGCACGAGTGCTCGTCCGATCGTCTGGAGACCACCGACCTTCTGGCTAACAGGGGGCACCGGTCGCCGGGAACCAGTCACTGCCAGCAGCAGGATGGAGTTTTCATTGTCGAACTTGTCGAACGATTACGATGCGCGGTCGATCACGGTACTCGAGGGTCTTGAGGCCGTCCGTAAGCGTCCCGGCATGTACATCGGCTCGACCGGCGAGCGCGGACTGCACCACCTCGTCTACGAGGTCGTGGACAACTCGGTCGACGAGGCCCTGGCCGGCTACGCGACCGACATCCAGGTGACGCTGCTGGCCGACGGCGGCGTCCGGGTCGTCGACGACGGCCGCGGCATCCCGGTGGACGAGCACCCGGTCGAGCACCGCCCGGCGGTCGAGGTCGTGCTGACCACGCTGCACGCGGGCGGCAAGTTCGACAAGGGGTCCTACGCGGTCTCCGGCGGACTGCACGGCGTCGGCCTGTCGGTCGTGAACGCGCTGTCGGTCCGGCTTGACATGGAGATCTACAAGGACGGCTACGTCTGGACCCAGTCCTACGCGGGCGGCGCCCCGACCGGCAAGCTGCACCGCGGCGAGCCCACCGATAAGA